>NZ_CM132679.1:0-4800000 GCF_053890455.1 Streptomyces yamdrokensis | reverse complement strand
GCCACGGGCTTGGCGGCCACGGTGAGGCCCTTTCTCGGGAGCACTGGTGCGGTCGGGGACCAGCACTTTGTACATTCATACGAATGCTTCGCGTCCTCGGATACGGGGAAGTCTACGAAGCGGCCGACCGCCAGCAACGATACCGGCACATGAGGCGGCCCCCACGGGACGGGGGCGTGGCCGGAAGGTAGCGTCTGGGAAGAGCCGGTCCGCAACGTCCGGGAACGACCGGTCACCCGGGAACGCCACCCGCGCACCAAGCGTTCACAGGACGAGGCTCCCGGGCCGGAGAGCGGACGGGCACGCGCCGGCTGGGCCGCACACGTTCCAGCTCGCCCGGTGCAGCCGTAGCAGTTGTTGATTGACTTGATTAAGGGGAAGACGCTCACTTGATGCCGGACCGCAGCCTGCGATTCCTCACGTTCCCCCAGCCGTCGGCGCAGGGAGGGGAGCGTGGCGCCGTGCTGCTGCGGGAGCGCCCCGCCTCGCCGCCCGAGACGCCCGAGCCACCCCGGGGTGAGGGCGGCGACGGCGACGGGCGCCGTCGCTCCGAGGAGGACAATCCGTTCGCTCCGCCACCGGAGGGGACTCCCGACCGGCCCTGGCAGCCCCGCCGCCCGTCCGGCGACGAGGGCGGTGACAGTGGCGGCGAGGGGGACGGCGGCCGCTCCCTCTGGGGCGGGCGGTGGAGCGATCGGCAGCCCGGCCGTTCCTCCGGCGGCTTCGGTGATCGCCCGCGCGGCCCGGAGGGGCAGGGCGGTGGCGGGGCCGGCGGCCCCCAGAGCCCCGGCCCGCGCTGGGACCCTACGGATCCGGCCCAGCGCCGGGCGCGCTACGCCCTGCTGTCCGGAATGTGGGCCTTCTTCTTCGCCCTGTTCGGCTGGCCGTACGTCGCGCTGCTACTGGGCGCGCTCGCCGTGCACTGGGCCGTCAGCGCCCTGCGGGCCAAGCCCCGCGCGGCGTCCGACCCCGACTCGCCGGCGCCGCCCGCGCAGACGGGCCGGCCCCAGAAGGGCCGTCCGCAGACCACGGCGGCGGTGAGCGGGCTGGTCACGGCCTCCCTGGCGCTCATCCTGGTCGCCGTCAGTTTCACGGCACAGATGGTCTACCAGGACTACTACACGTGCACGAACGACGCCCTCACCCAGCAGTCCAAGGAGTCCTGCGACGACCTCCTGCCGGACGAGCTCCAGAACCTGCTCGGGACGGCTGAGTGAGAGCCGGCTGACAGCCGGTCGGCCGGGAGCCGACCGGCAGCGTGCCCCGGCTCCCCGGCTCCCCGCTTTCCGAAGCCGCCCCCAGCCCTACGGGCTGGGGGCGGCTTCGGGGTTTCGGGAGCGGTGGGAAGGCTCCCGCCGGAAAGGTCACGGCTGAGGGCACCCCGGCCGGGGGCGGGGTCCGTCGGGAGGAGGTCGTAGGGGGTCGGTGGCGTCCCGGCTCCGTCGGCCGTCCGCCGTCGCGCCGGCGCCGCCCTCCGGCACCCCCCGGCGCGGGCTGCCGATCCTCGAATTCCATGTCCTCGCGGCCGCCCGCACCCATGCCCTCGCAGCCGCCCGCAACCCTGCCCACGCCTCCTCGTCCGCGCTCTTCGGCGCCTGCTCCGCCCGCTCGCTTTGGGGCGTGCGGCACCGCCAGGCCCGTACCGGCAGGGCCGTCGCCGTGGCCACCAGCCCGATCCACACCAGCGTCGCGGCCCCCGTCTGCCACCACACCGGCCCGAACCGGGAGAACGCGGCGACGCCCATCGGCCCGCCCGCCATCGCGGCGAACAGTGCCAGCAGGGCCGCGCACAGTACCGCCGCGACTCCGGCGACACCGGCCGTCCGGCCCCGCGACCAGAGCGCGTACGGTTCCCGCCCCGGCCGCCCGCCTCCGGGCTCCGCCGGGTGCCCGGCCGTCGTGGCCCCCTGCGCGACGTACCACCCCGCCGCCACCCCGGCCGCCAACGGCACGGCCACGGCCGCCCAGTTCGCCGGCGTCCCGGCTCCCGCGTCCGGCACCGCCGCAAGGAGCGGGAACGCGGGCAGCGACGGAGGCGGCGTGGCGGAGAGCGGAGTCACGGCATGGCCGGCGCCGAGGAGGAACCCGGGCCCCAGGGCGTACGCCGTCGCCCACACCGCGGCGTTCGGCAGCAGGGCCACGCCGAGCAGCAGCAGCGCGAGCCACCCCGACCACCCCTGCGTCAGCCGCAGGAAGGCCTCCTGGGTCTCGCCGCCGTGCCACAGCAGTGACACCGTCAGCAGCAACGCCCCGCCACCGACGAGCACCGCCGTCCCGGCCGCCGCCGCCCGCGCGGCGACTCCTAGGCGTCCGTCCGGGCCGAGGAGCAGATGCCGTACGCCCCGCGGCAGCAGCGCCCCCACCGTCCGTTCCAGTGGCCCGCGGGGGCAGCCGTACGCCCGCCACACCCCCACGCCCGCCGCCACCGCCGCGACCAGCGGCACGCACACGCCCGCCGACGCCCACGCCGGCCGCAGCGCACCGCCCGCGGCGTAGAGCGCCGCGGGCGTGCCGACGGCCAGGTAGCCGAGGACGACGCCCGCCCAGGCCGTCGGACCGTGGACGAGCGGGGCGTCACCCAGGGCGTCCGATGTTTCCGACGCGTCCGACGCACCCCCGTCGGTGGCGTCGCGGGCCGCCCGGTGCAGCAGCCACACCGGGAGCGCGAGCAGCAGCAACGGCGGGACACCGAGCGGAGCCGGCGTACCCGAGAGCGTGTCGGTGCGGACCAGTTCGGCACCGTGCGCCAGCAGCCACAGCGCCGCCGCGACACTCAGCGCGCCGTCGGGTCCGCTGTCCGGGTACGGCGAGCTGATCCACAGCAGCATCACGAGCATGGCGAACGCCGCGAGCCCGAGCCCGGCCGCGAGGGCGCCGCCGAGGAGGGAGGGGCCCAGTCCGGGCGAGCGGTCGCGCATCCGGGTGAGCAGGAGGGACGGCCTCGTTCGGCGGGTGGTCGTCTGGATCACACCCGCCATGCTCCCAACGACACGCGCTTTCCCCGCGTAACAGGCGAAGGGCCGCCGTGTCGCTCAATATACGTTTATGTACTTTTTCGCACGAAGGGGCGTCCTGTGACGCGGAGCCCTGTCATCCCCCTCCCCCCGCCCGAGGAACGCCGACGTCTGCGCGAGTCCCGCTCGTTGACACAGGCTCAGCTCGCCCGGCGGGTCGGCGTCAGCCGCCAGACGGTGCGTGCGTGGGAGTCCGGCCGCACCGCACCGCGCGGCCGGAAGGGGGAGGCGTACGCGAAGCTGCTGACCACCGCCACCACCGCCACCCCGGCGAATCCCGGACCCACCGAACCCCTCACATCCTCCGGGCCCCTCACCCCGACCGAGCCGACGAAGTCGGCCGGTTCGGCCGACTCCCCCGAGATCCCCAGGAGTCCGGCCGAGCCTTCCACGCGTTCGGCCGCCGGGCGGACCAGCCGGGGACAGCCCTCCTGCTCCGTCCTGGAGGAGGCCGTCGGTCCCGCCGCCCTGACGCCCGCTCAGGCCTTCGACGCGCTGTACGCCTTCTGCGCCCCGGCGCTCGTACGACAGGCCTATCTGCTGTCCGGCCGTCGCGATCTGGCTCGTGAATCGGTCGAGCGGGCCTTCCAACTCGCCTGGGAGCGCTGGCCCGAGGTGGCCCGCGACCGTGACCCGGCCGGCTGGGTGCGCGCGGCGGCGTACGAGTGGGCGCTCGCCCCGTGGCACCGGTTCCGGCCCCGCCACCGGCACCCGGAGCCACCGCCCTCGCAGCCCTTCGACCGCGCGCTGCTGGACGTCCTGCTGCACCTTCCGCCGCCGCACCGCCGTGCGCTCGTGCTCTACGACGGTGTCGGCCTCGACCTGCCGGAGACCGCGGCGGAGACGGAGGCGAGCACGCCCGCGACCGCGAGCCGCCTGCTGCACGCACACGCGACCCTCGCGGCCCGGCTGCCTGAACTGTCGGATCCGCTCGTGCTGCACCGACGGCTGGCCGAACTGGCCGCCACCGAACACCTCCGGTCCGCCAAACCGCCGGAGGTACGCGACGGCAGCGAGCGCAGAGCCCGCTTCCGGACCCGGGCCGCCATCGCCTTCACCGTGGCCCTGATCGGCGCCACCGCACTCACCCTGTGCACGGCTCCCACACGGTACGACCCGCCGGTGCCGCCCGGCGAGACGGTCCAGGGGGTACCGCCGCGGGTGGCGCCGGGCCCCCTCTCGGGCAAGGAGCGGGAGCTGCGCACCAAGCTCCGCGAGGAACTGCTGCACGGCCCGGAGCGGCTGGCACCGCAGTCGCGCTGACGGACCCGGCCGCGGTCCCGGTACGGCTTCCGATCCCGGTCCCGCGTCCGAAAACGACGATGGGCCCGTTCCCCTGGAGGGGGAACGGGCCCATCCGTGTTCTGCGGCTGATCAGCCCGCGAGGATCTCGCGCGCCAGCTTGGCCGTCTCGGTCGGCGTCTTGCCGACCTTGACGCCCGCGGCCTCGAGGGCCTCCTTCTTGGCCTGGGCGGTACCGGACGAACCGGAGACGATGGCGCCGGCGTGGCCCATGGTCTTGCCCTCGGGCGCGGTGAAGCCCGCGACGTAGCCGACGACCGGCTTCTTCACGTTCTCCTTGATGTACGCCGCGGCCCGCTCCTCGGCGTCGCCGCCGATCTCACCGATCATCACGATCAGGTCGGTGTCGGGGTCGGCCTCGAACGCGGCCAGCGCGTCGATGTGGGTCGTGCCGATGACCGGGTCGCCACCGATGCCGACGGCCGACGAGAAGCCGATGTCCCGCAGCTCGTACATCATCTGGTACGTCAGCGTGCCGGACTTCGAGACCAGGCCGATGCGGCCCGGCTTGGTGATGTCACCCGGGATGATGCCGGCGTTCGACTGGCCCGGGGTGATCAGACCGGGGCAGTTCGGGCCGATGATCCGGGTCTTGTTGCCCTGCGACACGGCGTACGCGTAGAACGCGGCCGAGTCGTGGACCGCGATGCCCTCGGTGATGACGACCGCGAGCGGGATCCCGGCGTCGATGGCCTCGACGACGGCGGCCTTCGCGAACGCCGGCGGTACGAAGAGGACGGATACGTTCGCACCCGTCTTCTCCATCGCCTCGGCGACCGTGCCGAAGACCGGGATGTCGTTGCCCTCGATGTCGACGGAGGTGCCCGCCTTGCGCGGGTTCACACCGCCGACGATGTTCGTGCCGTCGGCCAGCATGAGCTTGGTGTGCTTCATGCCCGTGGCACCGGTCATGCCCTGGACGATGACCTTGGAGTCCTTGTTGAGGAAGATAGCCATGGCTGTTCTGTCCCTCGTCCCTTACTTCGCAGCCGCGAGCTCGGCGGCCTTGTCGGCCGCGCCGTCCATGGTGTCCACGCGCTGCACGAGCGGGTGGTTGGCGTCCGAGAGGATCCTGCGACCCAGTTCGGCGTTGTTGCCGTCCAGGCGCACGACCAGCGGCTTGGTGACTTCCTCACCCTTGTCCGCGAGCAGTTGCAGCGCCTGCACGATGCCGTTGGCGACCTCGTCGCAGGCGGTGATGCCACCGAAGACGTTGACGAACACGGACTTGACGTCCGGGTCGCCGAGGATGATCTCCAGGCCGTTGGCCATGACGGCGGCGGAGGCGCCACCGCCGATGTCGAGGAAGTTGGCGGGCTTCACGCCGCCGTGCGCCTCACCGGCGTAGGCGACGACGTCCAAGGTGCTCATCACGAGCCCCGCGCCGTTGCCGATGATGCCGACCTCGCCGTCGAGCTTGACGTAGTTGAGGTTCTTCTCCTTGGCGGCGGCCTCCAGCGGGTTGGCCGCGGCCTTGTCGTGGAACGCCTCGAAGTCGGGGTGACGGAACTCGGCGTTGTCGTCGAGGCTCACCTTGCCGTCGAGGGCGAGGACGTCACCGGAGGCGACCTTGGCCAGCGGGTTGACCTCGACGAGGAGCGCGTCCTCGGCGATGAACGTCTTCCACAGCGTGACGAGGACGTCGGCGACCTTGCCGGCCACCTCGGCCGGGAACTTCGCGGCCTCGACGATCTCGCGCGCCTTCTCGGGGGTCACGCCCTCGTTGGGGTCGATCGGGGTCTTGGCGACGGCCTCCGGACGGGTGGCCGCCACCTCCTCGATGTCCACGCCGCCCTCGACGGACGCGATGGAGAGGAAGGTGCGGTTGGCACGGTCGAGGAGGAAGGAGACGTAGTACTCCTCGACGATCTCCGGAGCGGTCTCGGCGATCATCACCTTGTGGACCGTGTGGCCCTTGATGTCCATGCCGAGGATGTCCGTCGCGCGGGCGACGGCCTCGTCCGGGGTTGCTGCCAGCTTCACGCCACCGGCCTTGCCGCGGCCACCGACCTTCACCTGCGCCTTGACGACGGACTTGCCGCCGAGACGCTCGGTGATCTCGCGCGCCGCCTCAGGCGTGTCGATGACTTCACCGGCCAGCACCGGTACATCGTGCTTGGCGAAGAGGTCCCTCGCCTGGTACTCGAACAGGTCCACGCGCTTCCGTCCCTATCAGTGATCTCGCGGTTCGTTGGATGCGTGGGCGTGCCGCGAAGGGCAACGTGACGACGTCCGCTGTGTCACAAGGGGAGCGCACACGGTGTCCGAGCGCGCGGCATGTCCATCTCGCAGGCTATCGCCGGTTGCGAGGCCTCCCGAAATCGTGGGGTCACACCTGAGCGGTGATACCTGTCACATGATGTCTGATTCGGTGACACAGAGTGCCACGAGTGAGTGGCCTCACCGGGCTGGGGTTGGCCCGGTGAGGCCCGCCGTGCACCCGGCGGGGCGGGAACGTTCCCGCTCTTCGGGGTGCGGGGTGGCCGGCTCCCACCCCAATGGGGCAGGCCACCTCATCCACGGGTTTACGGCCGGACGGGCCGATGGCGTTCGGCCCGTCCATGTCCGGATGCCCCGTGAAGCCTTTATTACTCGCGAGTCAGGTTAGTCGTGTGATCCACGTGGCGTACGCGGCGTACGGACGACTCGGGGGGCGGCTGGAAGGTCCAGGGCTCGGGTGTCCGTACCCGGAGGGGGCGGGGGGGGGAGGCCCTGCGGACGGGGCCACGGTCCCGGGCACGGCCCCGGACGGGCATGGCCGTGCCCGGCCCGTCCGGGGAGCGCGTCCCGCCCGTCGCGGGCGGGCCTATGCGGGGGAGACGGGGACGTCCCGGTGCCGGTCCCGCGTGTCGGCCGCTTCGGCCTGCGCGGCGGCGCCGGGGGCGAGCAGGGGGCGAAGGCGGGGGCTCACGGTGACGGCCGGGGTGTCACCGTGACGCGGGGTGCCGTGGCCGGCGGCGGTGCGGTGGCCCGTCGTGCCGTCCGGGCTTTCGCCGGGAGCGTGAGGAGCGGGGGCCGCCGGCTCGGTGTGCGGCACGGTCCTCGTGTCCCCGCGGCCGTCGGCTCCGTCGTGCGGCCAGGTGCCGTACGCCTCTGCGCCGATCCCGGCGCCTCCGTGGTGCGGGCCGTACGGGGCGGCCTCCGCCGCTCCGGGCCGGCCTGCGGCCGGTGACGCGGAGGTTTCCGGCTTCGGCTTCGGCTTCGGCTTCGGCTGAGGAGCGGGCGCCGCCTGTCGAGAGGCCCCGGCGCCCATCGGCGGGCCGAACGTGAGCGGCGCCGGCAGGGTGACCGGCAGCAGGTCCCACAGCCCCGGGAATCCCGGCGACACCGGGAGATCAGGGAGTGGCGGGAGATCGGGGAGTGGCGCGGGCTGCGGCACACCGGGCCACGAGAGACCGGGCAGGGCCGGCAGAGCCGGCGGGGGCGCCGCCGGGAGCGCCTTCCCGGGCGCCTCGGCCAGACCCGCGACGAGCCCGCCCAGCCGGTCAACGGCCGGGGTCACGACCCGCTCACCCACCGCCCGGACCACGCCCTTGCCCTTGCCTGGAGGACGCCCCGCCTCCGGAGGGATGCCCTCGGGGAGGGCATCCCTCCGGATGGGGCTTCGCGGGACGGACCGGCTCGGGACGAGGGTCGAGAGCGGTATCGGAACCGGGCGTGCCGCTCTGCTCGTCCGAATCCGTCGGCCGCCCGCCCGGCGCCGTGCCCGGACCGTCGGACCGCCCGGTCGCAGCACTCGCCCCCGCCCGGACACCGTCCACCACCGACACCACGGCCCCGGCAACGGAGGAAGGAGAGGAAGGAGAGGACGAAGGGGCAGAAAAGGCAGGAGAGGGGGCAACGGAGGAAAGCCGGGGCGGCACCGAGGGCGTCCTCACCGGCTCATCGTCCGCCGCCCGTGCGCGCTCTCCGCACAGCACCCCGAGGACGAACACCGCACCCACCAGAAGCACCAGGTGCAGCGCACACCTGCCGGTCACCGTGCGCGTCGCGCGCAGAGCGGCACCGGGCAGGACTGCGGACCGGGTCAAGGAAGGAACGTTCCTCGGAGACGGCGATACAAGCGGCACAAGGAGAACGCCGACGCCTCAGGCGCCGAGCGGCGTCGATCCTCGCACGCCACTCCCGAGGCCGCGCAAGCCCCGATGGACCGACGGACCGTCATATCCGCTTTTGCCGATCCGGGCCGGACGACGACAGATCGACAAATCGTCACCACCCTCCCTCTCTTCTCGTCCCTCCTCACCCCGGGTCCGGTACCGGCAGCGGACGTTTCTCGATCGCTGCGGCCATCACCTCCGGAAACAGGTCGGGTGTGCAGGCGAACGCCGGCGCGCCCAGCGCGGCGAGGGCGGCCGCGTGCTCCCGGTCGTAGGCGGGCGCCCCCTCGTCGGACAGCGCCAGCAGCGTCACGAACTGCACCCCGGACGCCTTCATCGCCGCGACCCGCTTGAGCATCTCCTCGCGGATGCCCCCTTCGTAGAGGTCGCTGATGAGTACGACCACCGTCTCCGCGGGCCGGGTGATCTGCGACTGGCAGTACGCCAGCGCCCGGTTGATGTCCGTACCGCCGCCGAGCTGGGTCCCGAAGATCACGTCGACGGGGTCGTCGAGCTGGTCCGTGAGGTCGACGACCGCCGTGTCGAACACGACCAGCCGCGTGTCGATCGACCGCATGGACGCGAGGACCGCTCCGAACACCGACGCGTAGACGACGGACGCCGCCATCGACCCGGACTGGTCGATGCAGAGGACGACCTCCTTCCTCACCGTCCGCTCGGCGCGCCCGTAGCCGATGAGCCGCTCGGGCACGACCGTCCGGTACTCGGGGAGGTAGTGCTTGAGGTTGGCCGCGATGGTGCGGTTCCAGTCGATGTCGTGGTGGCGGGGCCGGCTGACGCGGGCGCTCCGGTCCAGGGCCCCGGTGAGGGCGGCCCGGGTGCGGGTGGCGAGCCGCTTCTCCAGCGCGTCGACAACCTTGCGGACGACGGCCCGTGCCGTCTCCTTCGTCGTCTCCGGCATCGCCTTGTTGAGCGACATCAGAGTGCCCACGAGGTGGACGTCGGCCTCTACCGCCTCCAGCATCTCCGGTTCCAGGAGGAGGGTGGCGAGCCCCAGCCGGTCGATGGCGTCGCGCTGCATGATCCGGACGACGGAGGACGGGAAGTAGGTCCGGATGTCCCCGAGCCAGCGCGCCACCGACGGCGCGGACGCCCCCAGCCCCGCCGAACGCTCCTGCCCCGACCGCTCCTTGCCTCCCTTCTGCGGCCCGTCCCCCCTGCCGTAGAGCGCGGTGAGCGCTCCGTCGATGGCGGCGTCCTGCCCGGACAGGCCGCACCCGGTGCCGTCCGCCGCGCCCCCGCCCAGTACCAGCCGCCACCGCCGCAGCCGCTCCCGCTCCGTGTCCGTCACCGCAGCCGGCATGTGTCCCCCCTCTTGCTGTGGTCCTCCGTGCCGTGGCCCTTCACCCCGTCGTCCTTCGCCCCGTCGTCCTTCGGTCCGGGGTGTTCGTCCTGCACCCGTGTGTCCTGGGCTCGCGCGTCCCGCGGCTGTACGCCTTGCTGCCGTACCCGTACGCCGGTCATCGCGCCGCACCCACCAGGCCGGCACGCGCGGCCCCTCCGTCCTCGCCGCCCCGGGCGGCGGCCTGGTCCTCGTCGAGGCCGAGCAGCAGCCGCACCACGGGCAGGACCGCGTCCGCGCGAGCGGTGTCGAGGCCGGCCGCGAACCCGGGTGCTCCAAAACCGGTGGTCGCCGGGCCGCGCGGCGTCCCCGGTCCGCGCCGGACCAGCTCGCCCAGCGTGCGCCGGACCCCGGACTCGTACGCCGAGAACGTCCGCCGCAGCAGCGGCAGTACGTCCGTGAACGCCTCCGCCGGCACGCCCGTCAGCCACGCGTCGAGCAGTCCGCGGAGCCGCTCGTCGTGGACGAGGAGCAGGCCGCCGCCCGAGCCGCCGCCGACGAAGCCCTCGATCCACGCCGCCGCGTCCGCCGGCGCCGTACCCGGCGACGACAGCACCAGCCCCATCTGCCGGGCCGCCTCGTCGTGCGCCAGTTCCCCGTCGTCCAGCAGCAGGCGGACGGACCGTCCCCGGATCACCCCGGACACGGTGTCCCGCGTCGCCAGCGTGCGCAGCACCGACGCCCAGCGGACACGCAGGTCGCCGTGGCCCGGCGCGGGTGCGTCGCCGAGGAGGCCGACCGCGCCGTGCACGGCGTCGAGGTGACCGCGCATCTCGTCGGCGGCGTCCGCGTCCAGGCCGGCACACGCCGGTGGCAGGCCCACCAGGATCCGCTCCGCCAGCCCGGCGGCGACCTCCGCGAGCACCCCGGAGCCGGTACCGCGCACATCGCCGTAGCGCAGCGAGCGGACCAGGGCCGGCAGGGCCTGGGCGAGATGACCGACGTCCGCGTCGAGGGCCGCGCGGTCGGCGAGTATCCGCATCACCGTCGGCAGCGCGTCGGGCAGCTCTGCCAGGAGGCAGCGCTCGGCGAGCCCGGTGACGTCGGCGAGGCCCTGTGCGGCGACGGCGTCCGCCTCTGCCCTGGCGGTCGCGGCGGCGCGGACGGTCGTCCCCCATATCCCGGCCTCCGCGACCCGCACGGACAGCTCCGGTTCCCAGCGCAGCCGCCAGGTCTCCCGGAAGGTGCCCGTACTCCCGTACGAGGCCGCCGGCTCGCCCCAGTTCACGGCGAGCAGACGCAGCCGGTGCAGCAGTCTGCTGCGCTCCCCGTCGGTCTCCTTGCGCAGGTCGAGTTCCAGCTCGCGCTCCGTCGGCTCGGGTTTCAGCCGCAGCCTGCGCTGGGTCCGCGTGAGGTCCCGCTGGAGGGGCACCGCGGGCGCCGCCGCCGGCACCTCCCCCAGCACGTCCCCGACGATCAGCCGGTCGTGCACCAGCGCCAGCGGCACGTCCGAGCCCTCGCACATCACCGCCCGGACCGCGTCGGTCGCCTCGCCCAGTCCGGGCAGGGGCCGGCCGCGCATCGCGGCGAGCGTGTCCGCCAGCCGCACCGCCTCGATGACGTGGGCGGGGGACACAATCCGGTCCTCGGCACGCAGCAGCCCCGCCACCTTCGTCATCCACCGCTCGACGGGCCGGTCCACCGCGCCGAACAGGTGCCCGTACCAGCCGGGCGAGGTGATGCCCGCGCCGTATCCGCTGAAGCGGGAGAGCCTGCGGTTCGTCCACGGCACCCAGGTCATGTCCGCCTTGACCTTCGGCAGCCCCTTCAGCAGGGCCCGGTCGGCGGCGACAGTGGTCCTCCGCCTCAACGCGGGCACGTGCCAGGCGCCGCAGACGACGGCCGGGTCGCCCCCGAACTCGCGCTGCGCCGCCCGGATCTGGAGGCGCATGTACGCCTCACGGACGAGATCGCGGTCGTGTCCGCCGCTTCCGTACTCCTCCCGGAGCGCCGTCATGGCCTCCTCCAGGGCGGTGAACGGTGCGAGTGCCTCGCCCTTCTCCCCTGTGCCCCGGTGCTCGACGACGTCCTCCCACCAGCGCTCGGCGTCGTCGTACCCGGCTGCCTCGGCCAGCACTCCGAGCGGATCGATCCGCGCATCGGCGCCCGCGTCGGCACCGGTCGCCCGCTTCCCGTCCACCGTTTCGCGGTCCTCAGGACCGCAGTCCGCCTCCTCGGCCCTCCTCCAGGCCAGGCCGTGGGTGGCCGGCAGGTCGATGAAGCGGGCGGGGACGCCGTGTTCGAGCGCCCAGCGGATCGCGACCCACTCCGGGGAGAACTCGGCGAGCGGCCAGAACGCCGAGCGGCCGGGCTCGTCCACGGCATGGGCGAGCAGAGCGACCGGCGGACGCATGTCCTCGTCCGCGGCGAGCGGAATCAGCTCGTTCGCCTCGGGTGGGCCCTCGACGAGGACGGCCTCCGGCCGGGTCTCCTCCAGCGCGGCCCGCACCGCCCGCGCCGACCCCGGACCGTGGTGCCGCACTCCGAGCAGCAGCGGTCCCGTTCCCCGGCCGCCACCGGGCCGGTCCACGTCGCTCATGTCTCCCATGCCGTCCCCGCCCCCCTCGATGCCTCGCCGGGCGGGCACGCCGGCTCCCGAGGCGCCGCGCTCCCCCTGCCGTTCACGCGCCGGCCTCCCGGCAGGCCCGGTAGAGGTCCGTCCAGCCGTCACGCTCGCGGACGACGGTCTCCAGGTACTCCTGCCAGATGACGCGGTCCGCAGCCGGGTCGCGGACGACCGCGCCGTGGATGCCCGCCGCGACGTCCCCGGCCCGCAGCACGCCGTCGCCGAAGTGGGCCGCCAGCGCCAGACCGTTGGTGACGACGGAGATCGCCTCCGCGGTCGACAGCGTGCCACTGGGCGATTTCAGTTTCGTCCGGCCGTCGGTGGTGACCCCGTCGCGCAACTCGCGGAAGACGGTGACGACCCGGCGGATCTCGGCGATGCCGTCGGGTGCGGCCGGCAGGTCGAGGGAGCGGCCGATCTGGTCCACGCGGCGCGAGACGATGTCGACCTCCGCCTCGGGGGTCTGAGGCAGCGGCAGCACCACGGTGTTGAAACGGCGGCGCAGGGCGCTGGACAGGTCGTTGACCCCACGGTCGCGGTCGTTGGCGGTGGCGATCAGGTTGAAGCCGCGGACCGCCTGCACCTCCTGGCCCAGTTCGGGAATCGGCAGTGTCTTCTCCGACAGGATCGTGATGAGCGTGTCCTGGACATCGGCCGGGACACGGGTCAGTTCCTCGACGCGAACCGTCATCCCCTCCGCCATCGCCCGCATGACGGGGCTGGGTACGAGGGCGTCGCGGCTGGGTCCGTGGGCGAGCAGCCGGGCGTAGTTCCAGCCGTAGCGGATGGCCTCCTCCGGAGTGCCGGCGGTGCCCTGGACCAGCAGGGTGGAGTCGCCGCTGACCGCGGCGGCGAGGTGCTCGGACACCCAGGTCTTCGCGGTGCCGGGCACACCGAGGAGGAGCAGCGCGCGATCGGTGGCCAGGGTGGTGACGGCGACCTCGACGATGCGGCGCGGGCCCACGTACTTCGGTGTGATCACGGTGCCGTCCGCCAGCGTGCCGCCGAGCAGGTAGGTCGCGACGGCCCACGGGGACAGCTTCCACCGGGCGGGGCACGGACGGTCGTCCTGCGCGGCCAGCGCGGCGAGTTCGGCGGCGAAGGCGTCCTCGGCGTGCGCCCGCAGGACCTCGGCCGCGGGCAGGGGCTCGGAGCCGTTCTGCCGCGGGTCGACGGATGTCGGTTCTACGGAGACAGTCATGGCGCAGTCCCCCTCCAGCTCGGCCGGTTCGGATCTGGTGACCACCGTGCACCACACCACTGACAATCGCTTCGACCTGGGCGAACGCCATCTCCGGAGTGATTGTCAGTGGTGGGGCCTACCTTCGATGGCATGACTCAGCAGGGGGTGCGCTGGAGTGCGGACCAGGTGCTGGCCCTGGCACCCGACACCGCGTCGCGCAAGGCGGGAAGCAGGCTCGGCGCGGCCGGGCCGTGGTCCGGGGCCGGCAGTTCGGGCGAGGGGGCGGTGTGGGGGCTGTGCGAGGGCAGCGGCAGCAAGCCGTATCAGACGGTGGTCGACCTCGCGGACGTCTCCGGGCCCGCGTACGAGTGCAGTTGCCCGAGTCGTAAGTTCCCGTGCAAGCACGCGCTCGGTCTGCTGCTGCTCTGGGCGGGCGACGAAAGGGCCGTGCCGCGGGCGGAGGTGCCGGAGTGGGCCGGTGGGTGGATCGAGGGCAGACGCGAACGCGCTGAACAGAAGAGGACCGCGGCCCCTCCGTCGGGTCCCTCGTCCCGGCCCGCCGATCCGGAGGCGGCCCGGCGCAGGGCGGAGCGGCGCGCCGAGCGGGTCACAGCGGGCGCGTCGGAGCTGGAGCAGCGGCTGGCGGACCTGCTCCGCGGCGGACTGGCCACGGCGGAGCAGTCCGGGTACGGCCTGTGGGAGGAGACGGCGGCCCGGATGGTCGACGCGCAGGCGCAGGGACTGGCCGCCAGGGTGCGCGAGTTGGGGGCGATCCCGGGCACGGGTCCGGGCTGGCCGGTGCGGCTGCTGGAGGAGTGCGCGCTGCTCCACCTCCTCGATCAGGGCTGGCTGCGCCGCGAGCGGCTGCCGGAGGGCCTGGCCGCGACGGTCCGCTCCCGCGTCGGCCTGCCTGCCTCGGCGGACGGTCCGCCGGTGCGCGACCGCTGGCTGGTGCTCGCCCAGTACGACACGGCGGACGCGCGCCTGACGACCCGCCGGATCTGGCTGTACGGCACCCGGTCGGGGCGTACGTCGCTGCTCCTCTCCTACGGCGCAGCGGGGCGTGCCCCCGAACCGGCGCTGCCGGTGGGGCTGGCACTGGACGCGGAGCTGTCCGCCTATCCGGGCGCGGGGCAGGTCCGGGCGGCGCTGGGCGAGCGGTTCGCGCCGCCCGCCCCCACGGCCGAGCGGCCTCCCGGGACGACGACTCCCCTGGCCGCCGCCCGGTACGGCGACGCGCTGCGCGACGATCCCTGGCTGGATTCGGTGCCGGTGACCCTGGACCGGGTGATACCGGTTCCGGACGGCGACTCCTGGCAGCTCGCCGACGCCGACGCGGACGCGGCCCTGCCGCTCACGCCGGCCGCGTGTTCCCGCCCCGGCCTGTGGCGTCTCGTCGCCCTCTCGGGCGGCGCGCCGGTCAAGGTCTTCGGTGAGTGCGGCCACCGGGGATTCACTCCGCTGTCGGCCTGGCCGGCGGGGCCGGGCGAGGTGGTCCCCCTGTGCTGACCGACCCACCGTTCCGCCCCCGCCACCCTCTGCGCTCCCCGGGCATCGCGGTATACGCGATATACGCGGTATACGCGGTATACGCGGTATACGCGGTATACGCGAGGCTTTCCGAGCCGCTGCCGGACGTCCGACGGAAAGGAATGTGATGAGCAGGATCTCCACCGCCGCGACCCCGTCCGGCGGATCGGGCCCGCCGGCCTCGTCTCTCCCCGACGACTGGGAGGAGCTCGTCACCACCGCCCTGCTGGGCACCGACCGGCGCACTCCGGCGGGCTCCGCGTCCGGTGCGGACGCCCCGGTGGCCCTGCTGGACGCGGCGGCCGTGGCGACCGTACGGCGTCGGGCCGGGCTACGTCCCGCCGGGGCGGCCGAGCGTCCCCGGCCGGCGCCCGAGGACCTGCGTCCCGAGCTGCCGCCCGCCGCCGTCCGCCGGCTGACGATGCTGCTCACCGACCGCTCCGGCTCGTCCGGCAGCGGCCGCCGGGGCGCCGCACCGGATCTGATGGAGCTGCTGCCCCAGTGGCTCGCGGCGGCGAACGCCCATGGTTTCGCGGCTCCTCCGCCGGCGCTGCCCGCGCTGCTCGACGCCGCGCGGGGGCGTACGGATCTGCGGCCGGCGGCCCTGCGGTTCGCGGGCCCGCGAGGCCTGTGGCTGGCCCGCCTCAACCCGGACTGGCGGTTCGCCCTGCGCTCGGCGCCGGGTGGGGGCACGTCGCTGCCGGGGCCCGGGGACACGGAGAGAGTCCTGCGGCTCTGGCAGGAGGGTCTCTTCACGGAGCGGGTCGCGCTGCTCTCCTCCCTGCGTTCCCGTGAGCCCGCCGCCGCACGCGAATTGCTCGCGACGACCTGGGCCACGGAGCGGGCCGAGGACCGGCTGATGTTCCTCGACTCGCTGCGCACCCGCCTCGGCCCGGACGACGAGCCGTTCCTGGAGCAGTCGCTCGCCGACCGCAGCCGCAATGTACGGGCGACGGCCGCCGAACTGCTGTCGGCACTGCCCGGCTCGGCCCTCGCGCAGCGCATGGCGGTCCGGGCCGGGGCGTGCGTGGCCGTCGACCACACCCGGGATGCGTCCATGCTCACCGTCGAGGCGCCGCACGAGTGCGACGCGGGCATGGAGCGGGACGGTGTGGTGGCCAAGGCTCCCGCGGGCCGGGGTGAACGGTCCTGGTGGCTGGGGCAGTTGGTGGAGGCGACACCGCTGGGCACATGGTCGCGCCGACTCGGCGGGCGTACGCCGCTGCAGATCGTGGCCCTCCCGGTCGGGGACGGCTGGCGGAGCGAGCTGCACGCGGCCTGGTGCCGCGCGGCGGTGCGTCAGCGGGACGCCGAGTGGGCGCAGGCCCTGCTCGGCGAGCCCTCCGCCGCGGAGGCGGGCGGCCCGGGGGCGGTGTCCCTGGCCGAGCGTGCCAAGCTGCTCGGCACGCTCGATGCCGCCGAACGGGCCGGGTGGGTGGCGGGGTTCATCGGGACGCACGGGTTGCCGGACGCGTTCCAGCTGCTCGGTGTGTGCGCGGTGCCGTGGGCGCCGCCGCTCGGCCGGGCCGTGGTGGACGCACTCGACATCGCGCGCGACGCGGGGAGTTACCCATGGAGTTTCAGCGGCGTCATGGGCCTGGCCGAGCGCTGCCTCGATCCCCTGGAGGCGAGCCGCCTCGATGCGTTCCTGGCCGTACCGGA
Source organism: Streptomyces yamdrokensis (assembly GCF_053890455.1). Taxonomy (NCBI): domain Bacteria; kingdom Bacillati; phylum Actinomycetota; class Actinomycetes; order Kitasatosporales; family Streptomycetaceae; genus Streptomyces; species Streptomyces yamdrokensis. The sequence continues at coordinate 4,783,280 of NZ_CM132679.1, read as the reverse complement.
CGAGCCGGAGCACGCCTCACCAGGTGCCGGTGGCTACTGGTCGGAGGCGTTCCAACGGCTGGTCACGACGCTGCGCCTGCGCGCCGCGATGCTGGCGGAACTGGACCCGGCCGCCCGGCCCTGACACCTGCCCAGTCCCGACACGCTCCCGCATCCGCGGCAACCGGCCGCCCCGCAGGACCGCACGCCGAAGCCGCCCGGCACGACCCGGCCGGCCCGGTGCGGCACCGCACCGTACGGGCGGGGCGAGCGGCCGCGTCCGAGGTGGTCTCACGCCTCCGCGGGTTGCCGTACGGTCGCGCGGACCCAGTCCACGATCGACGCGGTCGTCGCCCCCGGGGTGAAGATCGCCGCGACGCCCTTCTCCTTCAGGGGTGCGATGTCCGCCTCGGGGATGATCCCGCCGCCGAAGACCAGGATGTCCGCCGCGTCCCGCTCCTTGAGCAGGTCGATCACCGCCGCGAAGAGCGTGTTGTGCGCACCGGAGAGGATGGACAGGCCGATCGCGTCGGCGTCCTCCTGGATCGCGGTGTCGACGACCTGCTCGGGGGTCTGGTGAAGCCCGGTATAGATGACCTCCATACCGGCGTCACGCAGGGCCCGCGCGATCACCTTGGCCCCGCGATCGTGGCCGTCGAGCCCCGGCTTGGCCACCACCACGCGGATCGGACCGGCTGCCACACCCATCACTGCCTCCATGAAGCGACTACATCCATCCGTACCGATACATACCGCATACATCAGTCGTTCCCGTACCCGTCGCGGGTACCGCGCACTCCGCCGCCCACTGCACCGACTGCGCCACCGCGGTACGGAGACCCCGCCCGGACCGACCGGGGAAGTGAACGAACGTTATCGCCAGCATCCCGCAACCGGCAGTTTCGCGGTGGGGACCGAGGGGGAAATCACACAGAGGGACACGTTCACCGCGCACCGTTCCGGCGCCTCGGGATCCGAACACCGCGCCCATGCATCACACGGGCATCAGTGGGAACATGCGCATAAGGGATTCACGACGAGGCCGCCGTACACCACGGCCGCACCAAGCGCCTGCCGCGCGTGGCGTCGACCGCATTCGTCGCGACGCCCCATGAGGGCACACGGGGGACAGAGCTGTCCTTCCGCGTGCCGACAGGAGGTCGGCCATGAAGGTCACGGAGGCAGCGCTTCCCTTTCTGCCGCTCTGCCGGCGCATCACGCCGGGCAGGCCGGCGGTTCCCTCCACGGCCCTGCTGAAAGCCACCGCCCTGGAGCTCGCCATCCTCGCGGGCCACGTCCTCCTCTATCCCGCGGGCATGGCGCAGGAGCGCCGGGAGGCGACCCTCGAGCCCTCCGCACCGGACGGCACCGCGAAGCTGCCGACGGAGGCCCGGCCCCCGGTCGTGCTGCTGCACGGCTTCATCGACAACCGCTCGGTCTTCCTGCTGCTGCGCCGCAGCCTCGCCCAGCACGGCAGACAGCGGATCGAGTCACTCAACTACTCTCCGCTGACCTGCGACATCCGCGTCGCGGCCGAACTGCTGGGCCGGCACATAGAAGAAGTGTGCGAGCGCACCGGCAGCAGCCGGGTCGACGTCGTCGGACACAGCCTCGGAGGCCTGATCGGGCGGTACTACGTACAGTGCCTGGGAGGTGACAGCCGGGTGCGGACCCTGGTCACGCTCGGCACCCCGCATTCGGGCACCCGCGTCGCCCGGCTGGCCAACGCGCATCCGATCGTGCGCCAGATGCGCCCCGGTTCACCGGTGCTCGAGGAGCTGACCAGCCCCGCACCCGGCTGCCGTACGCACTTCGTCGCCTTCTGGAGCGACCTCGACCACATCATGGACCCGCTGGAAGCGGCCCGCATCGAGCACCAGGACCTTCTCGCGCAGAACGTACGGGTGAGCGGCGTCGGCCACCTCGCCCTGCCCGTGCACCCTGCCGTGGCCGGCGGCATACGGCAGGCACTGGACACGTCGCATCCGGGAGAACCGTCCACGGCCGCACGGACGGCCTGACGGCGGCCCGGCCCCCTGCCCCGCGCCCCTCGGCCCCGCCCCCTCGCCCCCGGCCCTCACCCCGCCCGACACGCCCGGATCATCCGTCCCTTGGCAACTGTGGCGACATCATTCACTCACCCGAACAACAGCCGCCCCGCCCGGCCGACTTGGCGACGTGAACCCGACGAATTTCGAACAAATCTCGAACACAAAGCCAAGACCGCGTCTATCCGTCACCAAAACACAACCGAATGCCCGTTTCCTGCGCGCGTGAAACCTGCGGAAGATTGTCGCGCCCGCATACCGCCGGGTACAGTCGCCGCACTGCTCTGGCAGCCCCTGTTGTCGAGGCGAAAGAGAAGTTGGTGAACGACCGTCACCCGTCGGGGACCATGGCCCCGGCCCCGACTTCCGACACCTCGTCGGCGCACTACGCGTCGTACGGCACTCCGGAAGCCCAGTACGGCGACTTCACCATGTACGACGGTTACGACGCCACCGGTTTTGACCCCACGGGCTCGGCGACCGGCGGCCACGCCACCACGGCCTTCGCCGCCGACCCCCTCTTCGGCGACCTTCCGGGCAACGGCCACGACCAGGGGGCGTACGCCACCGGAAACGCCACCGGGACCTGGTCCGCCGCCGGCCACGACACCGCGCACTACGACGCGTACGCGGCCCAGCAGCAGGCCGGCTACGACACCGGCGGCTACGACGCGACCGCATGGACCACCGGACAGCAGCAGACGCCGGAAGTGCCGCAGCAGTCCACGGCACCCGACGCGAGCGGCCAGTGGGACTCCGGCGCATGGCTCCAGCCCGACCAGGCCGCCCGGAGCACCGCCGATCCGACCCAGCAGTGGTACTGGGGCACCCAGGCCTTCGACACCGGCGCCTACGACGCCACACAGTGGAACTCCGACGGCAGCAGCACGGCCGCACCGGCCCCCGACGCCTACGCGGACCCCTGCGAACACCAGGCCGTGCCCTTCGACCAGCAGGCCACGGCCACGTTCGAGCAGCATCCCGATCCGCAGGCTCCCGACTCCTCCACCTTCGATTCCCAGGCCCCCGCCCAGGAGTCGTACGAGGAGAAGTCCTACGGGCAGGACTCGCACGAGCACGGTGCGTCCGAGAAGGTCCACGACGATCCGTACGGGCCCACCCAGGACGCCTCGGGTGAGACCGGCGAGCTGCCCGCGGTGGCCCCGCTGCTCGACGGCCAGGAGGAGCGGACCCCGGTCACCCTGCCCTCACCGCGCGCGGCGTCGCGTGGCGGGTCTCGTTCCCGCCGCCGTACGCCCGCCAAGCGTTCCGCGCTGCTGACGGTGGCCGTGCCCTCGGCGTGCGTGATGGGTGTCGCCGGTATCGCGGCGGCCTCGGTCGGCGATCTGGCGGAGGAAAGCGGCGTTCAGGAGACCAGGACGACCGCCGCGGACGTGCAGCCGGTGCAGCCCGCCGTGGCCAACAACCAGCTCGACACCCAGCTCGAGAGCCTTTCCGCCGGGGCGGACGACTTCGCCGACCGGGCGAGCCGTACCCAGGAACGCATCGACCTGAAGGCACAGCAGGCGGCCGACCGCAAGGCGGCGGCGGAGGAGGCGGCACGCCAGGAACGGCTGCGCCCGAAGTTCGCGCTCCCCGTCGCGCAGCACGGCCTCAGCGCCTACTACGGCCAGGCGGGCACCAACTGGATGTCCGTGCACACCGGGATCGACTTCCCCGTGTCGTACGGGTCGACCGTGATGGCCGCGACCGACGGCACGGTCCGGACCCAGTTCAACCCCTCCTACGGCAACATGGTGATCCTGACCGCGAAGGACGGTACGGAGACGTGGTACTGCCACCTCTCCAGCTACCGGGTCGCCCCGGGCACGACCGTGAAGGCCGGGGACCCGATCGCGAACGCGGGCAACTCGGGAACGTCGACCGGGCCTCACCTGCATTTCGAGGTACGACCGGCCGGCGGTGGCACGATCGACCCGCTGGCGTGGCTGCGCAGCCACGGCCTCGAACCGACGTAGACCATCCGAGCGCCTGCCCCGGCGGGCCCCCGCACCCACCCGAGGGCCCGGCCCACTGCCCGGCTACAGCTTCTCCACCGGCGCGTACCGCAGCAGCAGCCGCTTCGGCTTGGTGTCCCCGAAGTCGACCGTCGCCTCTGCGTTGCCGCCCGTGCCCTTCACCGCGACGACGGTGCCGAGCCCGAACTGGTCGTGCGTGACCCGGTCCCCGACCGCCAGCGACACCGCCGGCTTCTCGGCGGTCCGTCGCGTGGCGAAGCCTGACGCGCCCGACGCCGACGAGCGGGACCGGGACGACGACAGCGAGGCCGCCACCCCCGACGCCGGCCCGGAGGACACGGGCGCGGTCGCACCCGTCCGCTTCCACTCCAGGTGGGTGGCCGGGATCTCCTCCAGGAAACGCGAAGGCGGGTTGTACGACGGCTGCCCCCAGGCGCTGCGCAGCGTGGAACGGGTGAGATACAGCCGCTCACGCGCGCGCGTGATGCCGACGTACGCCAGGCGCCGCTCCTCCTCCAGCTCCTTGGTCTCACCGAGGGCACGCATGTGCGGGAAGACGCCGTCCTCCATGCCGGTCAGGAAGACGACCGGGAACTCCAGGCCCTTGGCGGTGTGCAGGGTCATCAGGGTGATGACACCGGAACCGTCCTCGTCCTCGTCGGGGATCTGGTCGGAGTCGGCGACCAGTGCGACCTGCTCCAGGAAGTCGGCCAGCGTGCTTTGCTCTTCTTCGCCGCGCTCCTGTTCGAACTCCAGGGCGACGGCGGCAAGTTCCTGGAGGTTCTCGATCCGGGTCTCGTCCTGCGGGTCGGTGGAGGCCTGCAACTCGGCGAGGTAACCCGTCCGTTCGAGGACCGCCTCCAGGACGGTCGCGGGGCCCGCTCCGGACTCGACGATCGTCCGGAGGTCCTCCATCAGCGTGTTGAACCGCTTCACCGCGTTCGTGGAGCGCGCGGCCATGCCGTACGCCTCGTCGACGCGCTTCAGCGCCTGGGGGAAACTGATCTTCTCCCGTTGGGAGAGGGCGTCGATCATGGCCTCCGCGCGATCGCCGATGCCCCGCTTGGGGACGTTGAGGATGCGGCGCAGCGGCACCGAGTCCTCGGGGTTGGCGAGCACCCGCAGGTAGGCCAGGACGTCCCGGACCTCCTTGCGCTCGTAGAAGCGGACGCCGCCGACGACCTTGTAGGGCAGACCGACCCGGATGAAGATCTCTTCGAAGACACGGGACTGCGCGTTGGTGCGGTAGAAGACGGCGACGTCACCGGCCTTGGCCTCGCCCGCGTCCGTGAGGCGGTCTATCTCGTCGGAGACGAACTGGGCCTCGTCGTGCTCGGTGTCGGCGACGTACCCGGTGATCTGCGCGCCGCTGCCCGCGTTGGTCCACAGGTTCTTGGGGCGGCGGGACTCGTTGCGCTCGATGACGGCGTTGGCGGCGCTCAGGATCGTCTGCGTGGAGCGGTAGTTCTGCTCCAGCAGGATCGTCGTCGCGTTCGGGTAGTCCTCCTCGAACTGGAGGATGTTGCGGATCGTCGCGCCGCGGAAGGCGTAGATCGACTGGTCGGCGTCGCCCACCACGCACAGTTCGGCGGGCGGCAGGCCGTCCGCGCCCGGCGGCATGCCGACGGAGGGCTCGGAGGTGCCGACCAGCTCGCGCACGAGGGCGTACTGGGCGTGGTTGGTGTCCTGGTACTCGTCCACGAGGACGTGCCGGAAACGGCGGCGGTAGTACTCGGCGACGTCCGGGAAGGCGCGGAGCAGGTTGACCGTGGTCATGATCAGGTCGTCGAAGTCGAGGGCGTTGGCCTCGCGCAGCCGCGACTGGTAGAGCGCGTAGGCCTGGGCGAGGGTCTTCTCGAAGCCGTCGCCCGCCCGTGCGGCGAAGTCCTCCTCGTCGATCAGCTCGTTCTTCAGGTTGCTGATCTTGGCGGTGAAGGACTTGGGCGGGAAGCGCTTCGGGTCGAGGTCCAGGTCACGGCAGACCAGGGCCATCAGGCGCTTGGAGTCCGCGGCGTCGTAGATGGAGAACGACGACGTGAAGCCGAGCTTCTTGCTCTCGCGGCGCAGGATGCGCACACAGGCACTGTGGAACGTCATGACCCACATCGCGTTCGCGCGCGGGCCGACGAGCTGCTCGACGCGCTCCTTCATCTCACCGGCGGCCTTGTTGGTGAAGGTGATCGCGAGGACCTGGCCCGGGTGGACACTCCGCGCGGCCAGCAGGTGCGCGATGCGGTGGGTGAGCACACGGGTCTTGCCGGAGCCGGCACCGGCCACGATGAGCAGCGGGGAGCCAAAGTGCGCGACGGCGGCGCGCTGGTTGTCGTTCAGCCCTTCCAGGAGGGCCGCGGGATCCAGCACCGGGCGCGGGGCACCGTCGCGGTAGTGGGTGTCCCGGTCCGGCGGCACGTCGAACTTCCCGCCGAACAGATCGTCCGGAACCTGCTCCGGTACATGATCGTCCTCGGGTGGCGGCGGTGGTTCGTCCACGGGGCCGCGCCGGGCCTGGAGGTCCGCCAGGAAGCTGTCGTCAAAGAGGCTGCTCATCGCTCTCCGAGTCTAGGCCGCCCCACCGACAACCCGTGGCCACCCCGGGAACATCCCCGCATTCCGGCCCGTTCCCCAGCGGTCGGCACCGCCGCGCGCCCGGCGACCGGACATGTGCCCACCCTCCAGGACCGCGCCCTCACCCTGGGTGACGTGACGAAGAAGGTCACGAAAACGTATCGGGCATATCACCCGTCAACCTTCACACGAGGCACATGAGTTGGCTACGGTTCGGGCGGGCCGCGCGAACCCCACCGGCGAACCTCGCCGGGCGAGCGGCCTCCGCCGAGTCCGTCACTGCCGCCGCGGCAGCCGGAGCCGGGGACCCACCGGGAACCCGGGGTGAATCGGCCGCTCCCTCCCCGGAGCAGCCGTAGGGCAGTCCTTCCGGTCTACCCCGCCCGCACCCCTCCCGAACCTCCCGGGGCCGACACGGCCCGGGAGCCCCTGCCGCTCCCCGCGGCGGAACGTTGGAAGGAGTCGCCTCCCTTGGCGTCGCACCGCAAGTCGCGCACCCCGGGTACGCGCGTGGCCGGCATACGGACCCCCGCTCTCGCCACGGCGGCCCTCACCTCCGTCGCCCTCCTCTCCCAGACGGCCGACGCCGCCCCCTCGGACGACGACCGGCCGAGCCTGGAGGAGGTCGAGAAGAAGGTCGGCGACCTCTACCGCCAGGCGGAGTCGGCGACCGAGAAGTACAACGGGGCCAAGGAGAAGACCGCGAAGCAGCGCAAGCGCGTCGACACGCTCCTCGACGACGTGGCCAAGCGCACCCAGACGCTCAACGAGGCGCGGGAGGAACTGGGTTCCTTCGCCGCCGCCCAGTACCGGACCGGTGCCGGCATCCCCGACACGGCGACCTTCCTGCTCGCGGACTCCCCGCAGGACTTCTTCGACCAGGACCAGCTGCTGGACCGGATGACCGGCCGCCAGAAGGAAGCGGTCGACGACTACGTCACCCAGCAGTCCGAGACGATGGAGAAGCGCAAGGAGGCCACCGAGAGCCTCGAGACGCTCACCGAGTCGCAGAACGCCCTGAAGACTGCCAAGGCCACCGTCCAGAAGAAGCTCAGCACCGCGCGCGAGCTGATGTCGAAGCTGACCGCCGAGGAGAAGGCTCGGCTGGCGGCGATCGAGGAGAAGAAGCAGGAAGAGGCCGCCCGCAAGGCCGCCGAACTCGCCCAGCAGCAGGCGGAGCAGCAGAAGGCCGAGGAGGAGGCGCGGCAACCGCAGGAGGCGGCGAGCGGCACCTCAGGTGCGTCGGGCTCCTCCGGCACGTCCGGCTCCACGACGACCACACCGTCGGCCTCGACGGACTCCTCGTACGCGGCCAAGGCGGAGAAGGCCCTCGCCTTCGCCCGCGCGCAGATAGGCAAGCCCTACGTCTGGGGCGCCACCGGCCCCGGCTCCTACGACTGCTCGGGTCTGACCCTGGGCGCGTGGAAGGCCGCCGGTGTCCTTCTCCCCCGCACGACCTACGACCAGGTCGAGGCCGGCACCACGGTCCCGGTGTCCCAGGCCCAGCCCGGTGACCTCGTCTTCTTCTACGACGACATCACCCATGTGGGCATCTACATCGGCAACGGCATGATGATCCACGCCCCGAAGCCCGGCACCTACGTCCGCGAGGAGTCGATCTTCTACGACGGCGAGTCGTCGATCCACAGCGTGGTCCGCCCGGCCTGACCCACGGATGCGGTGACGTCGGCGCGGGCCGCTGTCACGCCCGGACCCGTGCCGGCCGCCGTCAGGTCCAGAGCACGGCGATGAAGACGTTCGCCGTGGTCAACAGGCCGACCAGACCGAACAGGCCCTTGTCCACCTTCTCGTCGTCCCGCTTCACGTAGACCAGACCGAGGATCACGATCAGCAGGGCGAGTTTGACGCCGATCTTGATGTTGTCGACGGAATGGTCCTGCGCTTGGTTCAGCCCGACCAGGACCACACCGGTGACCAGCATCGTCACCGCACCGTGCAGCATCGCCGGAACGAACCGGGCGGTGCCCCGGCCCATGGCCTTCATCTGGGTGAGGAACCCGCCGAGCAGCGACGCGATGCCGATGATGTGCAGTCCGACGAAGAAGTGGATGAGTACGTCCATGGGGCCGGAGCCTACGGGAGGAGGATGTACGCGCTCAGCAGACGGTCACACCAGGCGCCGTGCCGTTGCCCAGCGGGTCAGTTCGTGGCGGTTGGAGAGCTGGAGCTTCCTGAGGACCGCCGAGACGTGGGACTCGACCGTCTTCACGGAGATGAAGAGCTGCTTGGCGATCTCCTTGTACGCGTAGCCCCGGGCGATCAGCCGCAGTACCTCGCGCTCGCGCTGGGTGAGGCGGTCGAGGTCCTCGTCGGCCGGCGGGGCGTCGGTCGAGGCGAAGGCGTCGAGGACGAAACCGGCCAGGCGGGGCGAGAAGACGGCGTCTCCCTCCTGGACCCGGAAGATCGAGTCGACCAGGTCGGTCCCGGTGATCGTCTTCGTGACGTATCCGCGGGCGCCTCCCCGGATCACGCCGATCACGTCCTCCGCCGCGTCCGAGACGGACAGCGCCAGGAAGCGGACAGGCTGCTCGGCGTCGGCCATCAACGGGGCGCAGCGGCGGAGCACTTCCACGCCACCGCCACCGGGCAGGTGCACGTCGAGGAGGACGACCTCGGGCCGGGTCGCGGTGATGACCGTGACCGCCTGGTCGACGTCCGCGGCCTCGCCGACCACTTCGACGCCGGTCTGTTCGGTCTGTCCGATCTCGGCCTGGACGCCCGTGCGGAACATCCGGTGGTCGTCGACGAGGACGACACGCACACGACGTCCGGCGCCGTCGGCCGGTCCCGCCGTTGCGTTCGTCCCGGTCGGCTCGGTCGGCTCGCTCATGACGTTTTCTCCGCCCTCTCCATCTCCAGCTCGACCTCCGTGCCGCCGTCCGGCACCGCGCGCAGTCGCGCCGTGCCGCCGTTGCGTTCCATGCGGCCGATGATCGATTCTCTGACACCCATACGGTCGGCGGGTATCGAGTCGAGGTCGAAACCGGGGCCGCGGTCCCGGACGGACACGAAGACCGTCCTTCCCTCGACTTCGGCGTAGACCTGTACGGCACCCCCCTCGCCACCGTACTTGGCCGCGTTCACCATAGCCTCGCGCGCGGCCTGCATCTGCGGCCCGGTCTTCTCGTCGAGCGGGCAGTCACCGACGACGACGACTTCGATGGGGACGCCGTGCTTGTCCTCCACCTCCGCGGCATTGCGCCGTACGGCGTCGGCCAGGGTGGTGGGCTCGTCGGCCTCGTCCTTGCCGGTGCCCTCGGGCTTGTAGAGCCAGGTGCGCAGGTCACGCTCCTGGGCGCGGGCGAGCCGGCGCACCTCCCCCGGGCTCTCGGCGTTGCGCTGGATCAGGGTGAGGGTGTGCAGCACCGAGTCGTGGACATGGGCGGCGACCTCGGCGCGCTCCTGGGCGCGGATGCGCATCAGCCGTTCCTCGGAGAGGTCCTGGGTCATGCGCACGAGGTAGGGGCCGGCGAGGAGCGTGATCCCGACGAGGACCGCGAGGGCCGCCTGGAGCACCGAGGCGAGGTGGGCGCCTGAGCCCCGGAGCACGAAGATGCCCGACACACCGGCCGTCACCAGCAGAACACCGGCCCCGGCCCGCAGCAGGGTGACCGTGCGGCGGCGGCTGCCGACCTCGACCCAGCGGGCGCGGCGCGCGTTGTCCGCCTGCCTCCACACCAGGGCGACGCCCGCGCCGACCAGCACGATCGGCCAGAGGTAGGCCCTGGCGCCGTTGGACATGTTCACGTTGCCGACGAAGACCAAGGCCACGACGACCATCAGGAGCAGGGCGACGATCTGGCCCTTGTCCGGTCTGCGGGTGACGAGTCTGCGCCGGCCGTCCGGCGAGCTCTCGGTCGCGACCAGGGCGGGCGGCTTCTGCGCGTTCACGCCGCCGACCCCCAGCGGCACGAAGAACCAGAAGGCGGCATACAGCAGGGCGCCGAGACCGTCGGCCATGAACAGGCCGACGAAGACGAGCCGTACCCAGATCACGGGCAGCCCGAGGTGTCCGGCGAGCCCCCGCGCCACACCACCGAGCCAGCGTCCGTCACTGCTGCGGTAGAGCTTGCGCGGCGGCCGCGGCTCGGCGAGGGGCGCTGCTGCGGCTTCCGACATGCCAATGATGGTCACACGGCCCCTGGTTCCGGGGCATCAGGGTCGATCCCGGAGACGCCCCTGATCTCCGGAGGCCCGGCCTCTCGGACGCTCTCCCGGGCACCCCTCAGGGCCGATATCAGGGTCCGGCCAGGGTCGTCCCGACTGCCGTCGCGGCGGCTCGCCCGCCACCATGGACTCATGACAGACCACCAGCACGCCGCGACGGGTCCGGGGCCCGGCTCCGGTCCGCGCCCTCCCGAGGACGCCGGGCCGCGGGAGGGCGCGCCTGCCGCGGGCACGACAGGCGGTGCGGCGGCCGGGGAGGCCGCTGCCGCCGGAGCCCCGCACCCTCCGGGCGAGCCGCCCGTGCCCGAGCCACCGCACCGTTTCCGGCGCGACCGCCGGCACCAGATGCTCGGCGGGGTGTGCTCCGGGCTGGGCCGGCAGTGCGACATGGACCCGGTGATCTTCCGCATCACGCTGGCGGTGCTCTCCGCCACCGGCGGTGTCGGCCTCATCTTCTACGGCTTCGCCTGGCTCCTCGTCCCGTACGAGGGCGAGGATGAGAACGAGATCCGCAGACTGCTGACCGGCAGGGTCGAGGGCCAGACACTGGCAGCCATACTTTTCGCGCTCGTCGGCTGCGGTGTCTTCCTCACCATGCTCAACAACGGCGGGGTGCTGAGCTTCGCCGTGATGCTCTCCCTGCTGCTCGCCGGTGCCGGGTACTGGTCGCGGCAGCGCGGTACCCCCAGCCCCGATCCCCTCGCCGCCCAGGCCGCGGCCGATGCCCCGCCGGAGCCCCAGGCACCGCCGGTTCCCGCCGCCTTCTCCTCGTGGTGGCGCGATCCCATCGTGAAGGACGGTACGCACATCGGTGGCACGGGCTACCTGTGGGGACCCCGGAACTCCCGGGACCTGGACATCGCCTCCGCGATCGACGTCAGACTCACACCCCACTCCTCCGCTCGCGACGGCGTGCCCACCCCTCACCGGCAGGCGAAGCCACGCGACCCCCGCTGGATCGGCGGCTGGATCTTCCTGCTCGCCCTGCTCGCGGCCGGCCTGGGCACGGGCCTCACCTGGGAGGAGCAGCCGCTCGGCACCAGCCTGCAGACCGGCCTGGCCTGCGCGCTCGCCGTCTTCGGGATCGGCCTGGCGGTCAGTGCCTTCCTGGGCCGCACCGGGATGGGGTCGATCATGCTGGCGATCATCACCGCAGGGCTGCTCGCCGCCTCGTCGGCCATGCCCAAGGACATCGGCACCGAGTGGATGCACACGACCTGGGAGCCCGCGTCGGCCGCCCGGATACACCCGGTCTACGACTTGGGCACGGGCACCGGCACCCTGGACCTGTCCAACGCACGGATACCCGAGGGAGAGACCGTGTCGACGCGGACGAATGTCGGCGTGGGCCGCTCCCACGTGATCGTGCCCGAGGGCGTGACCGTGAAGCTAAGCGTCAACGTGGGAGTGGGTGACATCCAACTGCCGGGCGACAAGCAGAAGGACGTGGACGTGGCGCCGGGCAAGCACGAGGAAGTGACCCTGCGGCCTTCCTCCGGCGTCAGGAAGGCGGGGACTCTCGAGCTGGACATCCACGTCGGTGCGGGACAGGTGGAGGTGAGCCGTGCCACGTCATGAGTTCCAGCCCGGCAGGCTGATCGCCGGCCTCTTCCTGACCCTCGCCGCCGTGCTCTACGCGGGCGACGCGGGCGGCGCGTGGGAGACACCGTGGTTCGTCGCGGTTCCCGTCGTCACGGGCGGTCTGTGCCTGGCCGGGGCAGTGGCCGCCGTGACGGCGCTGATACGCCGGCACAGACGCTCCGGCGCGGAGACCCACGCGAAGTCACCGGCCTGACGAGGCGACTCGGCGAGGCGGCTTGGGGAGACGACTCGGCGCGGGGCGGCTTGGCCGACGGGATGGGCGGATCCACCCGGACGAGGGCAGATCCGTCCTGCGAAAAGCGGGGCCCTACCGGTAGTCCCCCACCCGCTGTCGCCGCCGCGACCGGAGTACGGCGTCCACGGAAAGAAGGGGAGCGCCTGCCAGCAGCAGCGGAGTCCAGGCCATGAGGTAGGGAAGATCGTTGCCGTAGTAGTAGGGCTCGGCGGCCCAGCTCACGGTCAGCCAGAGGCTGAGGGAGATCAGCACACCGCCGAGAGCGGCCACCCGGGTCAGCAGGCCGATCAGGATCCCGATCCCGACGGCCAACTCTCCGAAGGCCATGGCGTAGCCGAAGGCGACGGGACTCTCCAGGGACATGTCGACCAGTGCGGGAATGGCCGAGGAGTCGCGGACGGCCCGCATCATGTCACCGATCGACCCGGCCCCGGCGTCCTTCATGAACGCGCTGTCGGTGAGTTTGTCGATGCCCGCATAGATGAAGGTGACGCCCAGAAAGATCCGCAGAGGAAGGAGGGCGTACCGCGTGGCGGTGTCCCGCCAGCCTCCGTCGCCATCGAGTGGGGGGCCGTAAGTATCCGTTCGCATACCGTGAGTCATCGCCGTCTGTCGCCTCTCGCCGCCGTACCGAGACCCCCCTCAACAGAGCATACGTACGACAATTAACACGGGATCAATCCCGGGCCGCCCGGATTTTTTCGGACGTTCGCCGGAGAGCGACAGAGAGCGGCAGAGGGGGACTTGGGGGGCCTGGCCTAGTCCGTCACATCGATCGCGTACCGGTTCGTCTCCACCCCTGCCGCCGTGACGACCTGCACCTCGACCCGCCCCGGTTCCACGTCCGCCGGGACCGGAACCGTCAGCAGGGCGTCCGTCGGGTTGTCGAAGCCGCCTGCCACCGGCACCAGCGGTACATGGACGTGCACGGTGCCCACCCGGACGACCATCCGGGCCAGCCGGTCGGCTCCCTGCGCGCCCAGCGGCACGAAGCCGGCCCCGCGGATCTCGATGTCGTCGCCGGTCCGGATCGGCGCGTCCAGGTCACCGGCCTCCCGTGCCCGTACCACCGACAGGATCACCGGCCGGCCGCCCTCCGCGTACTTCCCGGCGAGATAGGTCGCCGCCGACACCAGTACGACCACGGCGAGTCCCCAGGGCAGGTCCGGCAGTTGGTCGGGCCGCCGCGCCAGCCGCACCGCCGCGAACGCCAGCGCGACGGCGCTGATCACGACGTACTGGATGTCGGCGAAGGCTCCCCGGCCCGCGTCGTCGGTCAGCAGATCGGCCGCCCGGGGCCGGTCCGCACGCACCTTCTGCAGTCGCTGCCCCTGCACGCGCAGCCCGACCACCCGCCGCACCACCACGGCGATCCCGCACACCACGGCGAGGACGGTCACCACACCCGCGCCGCGGGCGAGTTCCAGTCCCGCGATCAGCGCGTCACGTTCCCGGTGATCGGAGGCGACGGCCAGTTGTCCGACCAGGACCAGCACCGCGTACGCCAGGAAGAGCACCCAGGCGGCCGCCACCGCACGGGACGTGGAGAGGCGGTTGTCCTCCCCGATGACCGGAGCCAGTACCCCGCCGCGCGCCCGGTGGAACCAGGAGGCCGCGGTCAGCGCGCCGGCGACCACCAGCGCGGCCGACAGCCCGGCCGTGCGGGCGGCGCTCCACCCCGGACCGATCGCCGTGAGCGCCTGGCCCAGGAGCAGCAGGACGACCGCCGACCACACCACCACCGCCGTCCGGCGCCACACGCGTGCCAGCCGGGCCGCCCCCTCGGCCCGGCCGCGCCGGGCGACGAGTTCGGCGGCCTGCGCCAGCTCCTCCGAGACCCACTGGCGGGAGGCGGACGCCGAGTGGGCCACCGCCGCGGGCAGTCCGCGGCCGGCCGCGAACTCCTCGCGTTTCAGCAGGAACGCGGCGACCGCACGCCGATGCCCCTCACGCACTCCGTGCGGACAGTCCCCGCAGGCGCAGCCGCCCTCGTGGGCGCCCGCGTCCGCGCCGCCCTGTCTCGCCTCCTGCACCGCCACGCCCGAAGCCCGCCTTCCCCGCATCCACGTTCATGATCACGACCACGTTCCCGGCCGCCTGCGCCGGTGCAGGCAACTCCCCTGCAACGAAAGCGAATTGTGCCCTACGTCCGGCCCTCCACACCCGGCAGGTCCGGTCCGTGGGAGTGAAGTCCGAGGCCTCATGTTGACCCGGCCACAGAAATTTCCCCGTTCGGCACGTCGGGACGGGCCGGGCCACCTCAGGTCAGGTCAGCAGGTCGGGCTCGCTTCGGCTGATGTCCCGCCACATCGGCTGGTAGTTGATCCAGGCCACCAGGTCCCCGCCCAACTGCTCCCGCGTCGCCACCGCCTGCCGGTGGTCGATCAGCACGGGCCGGCCCGCCGCCTTCGCGCTGAGCTGCACCTGACATGAGCGTTCCATGGACACGAACCACCAGGCGGCCGCGTCGACCGAGTCTCCCACGGTGAGCAGCCCGTGATTGCGCAGCACCAGCGCCTTGTGGGAGCCGAGCGCGGCCGCGATGCGCCGGCCCTCGTCCGCGTCGACGGTGACGCCGCTGTAGGTGTTGTAGAGGGCGTGGTCCTCGTAGAACGCGCAACTCTCCTGGCTGATCGGGTCGAGCAGGTCGCCGAGGGCGGCGAGCGCGCGGCCGTGCACCGAGTGGCAGTGGGCGACGGCGACGACGTCGGGCCGCGCCGTGTGCACCTGCGCGTGCATGGTGAACGCCGCCTGGTTGACGTGGTAACCGCCCTGGACCACCTGGCCGTCCCGGTTCGCCAGCACCAGGTCGCTCACGGTGACGTACCGGAAGGGCATCCCGAACGGATTGACCCAGAAGCAGTCCGTGAACTCGGGATCGCGTGCGGTGATGTGCCCGGAGACGCCGTCCTCGAAGCCGAGCCGCCCGAACAGCCGCAGTGCGCCCGCGAGCCGCTCCTTGCGGTGCCGGCGCTCGTCCTCGAGCGACTCGTGCATGGGCGGCATGGCGAACCGCAGCCGGTCGGTGGGCAGCGGCAGAAGCGGGGGCGGGGTCTGCCCGTGCATAAGTCCTCCAGCAGGGGGTGTCGCATGGTGCGGAAGTTACCGTCGTGCAGCCACGGACGACAGATCGATTCCACAAAGATCCGGTGCGACGTGACAAAGGCGACACCCGGGCGCCGCCATCCGGAAGCCGCCATCCGGAGGACCACCGTCCGGTGGACTCGGCGGATACCCGACACAGGACGTCCGGTATCCCCGCCACACTCGGCCCATGAACACGAACTGGGAGGCCTTCGCCACCGCCGAACCCGCCCTCGCGAAGACCGTGGAGGAGCGCTTCGCCTCGCACACCCACCACGTCCTCGCCACCCTGCGCAAGGACGGGTCGCCGCGCACCACCGGTCTGGAGGTGCGCTTCCTGAACGGCGAGCTGTGGCTCGGCATGATGCCGGACTCGCTCAAGGCGCTCGACCTGCGCCGCGACCCGCGCTTCGCGCTGCAGGCGAATCCCGGCTCGGGCACGGGCATGGGCGGCGGGGACGTCCGGATCAGCGGCCGGGCGATCGAGGTCGAGGACGAGGAAACCCGGCGCGGGTACACCGAAGAGGTGGAACCGCCGGAGCCGTTCCACCTCTTCCGCACCGAGTTGACGGAGGTCGTACGAACCTGTGTGGAGGAGGAGACGTACCTCGTCCTCCAGGTCTGGAAGCCCGGTGAGCCGGTGCGCACACTCAAGCGGACCTGAAAGGACCTGACAGGACCTGAAAGGACGCGCAGGGGCTCGTACGGACCTGCGAGGACCCGGCAGGGACTACTCCCCGCCAGGCATCACTCCCACTCGATGGTCCCCGGCGGCTTGGACGTCACGTCGAGGGCGACGCGGTTGACGTCCCGCACCTCGTTGGTGATGCGGGTCGAGATCTTCGCGAGGACGTCGTACGGCAGCCGCGACCAGTCGGCGGTCATGGCGTCCTCGGAGGACACCGGGCGCAGGACGACCGGGTGGCCGTAGGTCCGGCCGTCGCCCTGGACCCCGACGCTGCGGACGTCCGCGAGCAGGACCACCGGACACTGCCAGATGTCCCGGTCGAGGCCTGCCTCGGTGAGCTCCTCGCGGGCGATGGCGTCGGCCTCGCGCAGCAGGTCGAGCCGCTCCTTGGTCACCTCGCCGACGATACGGATGCCGAGCCCGGGGCCGGGGAACGGCTGGCGCTGGACGATCTCGTCGGGCAGGCCGAGCTCCTGGCCGACCCGCCGGACCTCGTCCTTGAACAGCTGCCGCAGCGGCTCGACCAGCTGGAACTCGAGGTCCTCGGGAAGCCCTCCGACGTTGTGGTGCGACTTGATGTTGGCGGCGCCGGTGCCGCCGCCGGACTCGACGACGTCCGGGTAGAGCGTGCCCTGGACCAGGAACTCCACGGCCGGGCCGGCGTCCGCGATGATCTCGGCCTGGGCCTGCTCGAAGACCCGGATGAACTCGCGGCCGATGATCTTCCGCTTCTCCTCGGGGTCCGAGACGCCCTTGAGCGCGGCCAGGAACCGCTCCGACGCGTCGACGACCTTCAGCTGGACGCCGGTCGCGGCCACGAAGTCCTTCTCGACCTGCTCGGTCTCGCCCTTGCGCATCAGGCCGTGGTCGACGTACACGCAGGTCAGCTGGGAACCGATGGCCTTCTGGACGAGGGCCGCGGCGACGGCGGAGTCCACCCCGCCGGACAGGCCGCAGATGGCACGCCGGTCGCCGACCTGCTCACGGATGGCGGCGACCTGCTCCTCGATGACGTTGCCGGTGGTCCAGTCCGGGCTCAGGCCGGCACCCCGGTACAGGAAGTGCTCCAGCACCTGCTGCCCGTGCGTGGAGTGCATCACCTCGGGGTGGTACTGGACGCCGTAGAGCTTCTTGGCGTCGTTCTCGAAGGCGGCGACCGGGACGACGTCCGTGGACGCCGTGACGGCGAAGCCCTCGGGGGCGGCGGAGCAGGCGTCGCCGTGCGACATCCACACCGCCTGCTCCTCCGGGGTGCCCTCGAAGAGGGTGGAGGCCGCCTTGGAGACGTGCAGTCCGGTACGGCCGTACTCCCGGGAGCCGGTGTTGTCCACCTGGCCGCCGAGGGTCTGCGCCATGAGCTGGAAGCCGTAGCACATGCCGAAGACCGGGACGCCGGCCTCGAAGAGCGCGCGGTCGACGGTGGGGGCGCCCTCCTCGTACACGGACGAGGGGCCGCCGGAGAGGATGATCGCCGCCGGGTTCTTGGCGAGGATCTCCGCGACCGGCATGGTGCTCGGCACGATCTCGCTGTAGACCCGGGCCTCGCGGACGCGACGGGCGATGAGCTGGGCGTACTGCGCGCCGAAATCGACGACCAGGACGGTGTCGGGCGCGTGGGCAGCGGAAGTCGCTGATGACACGAGGTGCCTTCCGGCGGTGGGCGGGATCTGGTGCCTTCCGATTCTACCGGGAGGCGGATGCCCGCCTCCCCCTCACTCCCGGTGCCCGCGCGGGCACCGGGCCGCAGCACCGGGCGGTGGGCTCGTCTCGGCATGCGACCCGTGTTGGACAGCCGGAGACCGCGCGGCATACTGGGCCCATGCTCACGCACCCGACCTTCCTCTTTACCTATGGCAACCGGCCCACCGGCTGCCATGGTCGTGCTGCTTGAGCCACTGACAAGCAACTTCCCAGGCGCCCCGGGCCGACAAGGTCCGGGGCGCCTGGCGTTTTCGGACCATGTACCCGGGCACTCCGCACCGTCCGACGAGGAGCCCCGGCATGACGACGACCACCACGACCATCACAGCCACGACGGCCACCACCACCGAAACCGCGAGCACCGAGAAGACCGGCGCCCGCACCGCCGAGGCCGCCGGTGTGATCACCGGTGCGCGCGAGCGGATCGACGCACTCGACGATCGGATCATCGGCCTGGTCCAGGAACGGATGGCCGTGTCGGCCGTCATCCAGCGGGAACGGATCACCTCCGGCGGCCGGCGCGTGAATCTCTCCCGTGAGATGGAGATCCTCGGCCACTACAGGGACGCCCTGGGCAAGCCGGGCACCACGCTCGCGATGACCCTGCTGGAACTGTGCCGCGGCAGGATCTGAGCCCGCCGGGCACCGGAGCCGGCCGCCGCCCGCTGAATCCGCGTCCCAGGCACGGACGCACGTGTCCGCCCTCACCCGCACGACGCGTGACCGGAGCCGGGACCGCGCCGTTGGTACGGGTGTCCGTGTCAGCCGGGGGCGGGCCGAAAGAGCCACGCGTGGCTCGTCGGAGCGATGAGACGTACGGCTCGCGCCGTGCGTCGCGGGACCTCGTTGCGGACGGGTGACCGGACGGCAGGGGACAGCGGACCGGTCACCCGGGAGAACGACCGGCTCCGGGGACGCCCGGGGCCGGCCGGCGGGACGAGTCCCGGTCCGGCCGGAACCGTAGGCCCGGGTCCTCCGCGGGCAGCGTCCTCGCGGACGGCCTGCCTGCCGCGCGGGAGGCGGTGTCAGGTGCGGGACGCGGTGTCAGGTGCGGGACGCGGTGTCAGGTGCGGGACGCGACGCCGCATTCCTCTGCGGCCCCGTCCAGTCCCCGGCTCCGGTCGTACGGATCCCGCGCCTCCCCCGTCGCCGTGGGGCCGACGCCCAGGTCGGCGAGGAAATACGGACGGATCACTCCGTCGCCGTCGCGGCAGTCGTCGTTGCTGATCTCACCGTTGATGTCGGCGAGCCAGAGGCGCCCGTCGGTCGCCTGGAACCTGGCGGGGTCCACCGCCTCCACCTCGATCACCCGACGCACGATCACGCGGGCCACCTCGCCGTCACCGGGGCGGTGGAGCGCGTACACGAAGGTGTAGTCACCCTTGACCACGGCCTTCCCGGCGGTTCCGCGCGCGGGCTCGACCGCCAGACGGCCACGAACCCTCACATCATCCACCAGTTCGACCTCATCGGGGTCGAACCGGGTGAAAACCCACACCGGGTCGTTCTCCACCGTGGGCTTGCGCAGTCCTGCGCGCAGATCGGCGAGGTAATCCCCCATCAACGGATCGAGGAGGGCCAGCGCCTCCCTCGGCTCGGCGCCCATGATCACCTCATGGTCGAGGTTCGAGGCGATCAGGAAGTCCCTCGCCCCCTCCAGAGCCGCCTCGACAGCAGCGGCCGAGACGCCGTTGACGGCCTTCGCCTTCCCTTCCGGCAGCCGGATCGCCTCCGCCCCCGACTCCCAGCGCGCGGCCGGAGATCCGGCGAACGGCCGCTCACGGGTCGGCGTATCGGCGAGCCCCGCGGACGGGGCACTGCCGGGGCGGACGGTTTCGGGGGCCAGCGGCGCGACGGAGGAACCATTCGTCCCGTCCGACGTGCCCGACCCGTCACCGAGGCCGCCGGGGAGCCGGGAGAGCGCGCCGGACGGATTGACGGCGACCACGGCCACGGCGGCGGCCACCAGCACGCCGACGGCGCTCCAGCCCTTGCGCCGGCGCGTGGTCCGGCCGTCCATGTCCTGCCAGGCGGGCCCGGTGCGCCATCCTTCAGGCCGGGCGGGCGGGGCGGGCGGAGCGGCGGGCTTGTTCCGGCCCCAGCCCCGTTTCTTGCCGCCACCGTTGGACCTGGCCTCGGCCTCGTCCATGGCACGCAGCCGTTCGGTCACCATCCGCGCCCGTGCGGACGGTTCCCTGGGAGCGGAGCCGCGGATGTCGCGCTCACTGTCCTCGATGAATCTCCCCCACACGTCGTCAGGCAGGGGAGAGCGCCCCGGTCTTGCGGGTTCCTCGGGCGGCTGCTCGGGCACTTGGTGACGCGCTTCCTGTCAGGCGATGTCGGATTCCGTCCATGCGGATCGGAGGGTGAGCCTACGTCGGTGTTGATCGGTCCACATCAGTGATCCACCTCACATAAGGTTTCCGTCAGGCCCGGGACAACCATTCACAGGGTTCGGTGATCAAACCCACCGGAACCACGGGCCACTCCCGCGCCCCATCGCGGAGGCCTCCACCCGACGCGTACCGCAACCGGTGGTACACCCGACTTCCCGAGGTCTTCATGAAGCTCCGCCGTGCCATGGCTGTCGCCGCAGCGACAGCAGTGATAGCCCCGGCAGCGCTCCTCGCGGCTCCGGCCGCCTACGCCACCGAGTCGGCGAGCACGTCGCCAGCCGTCACTTCGACCGACGAGCCAGGGGAAGGCGAGGAGGAGACGGACACCCCGCCGACCACGACCGATCCCACCGACGACGCGGGCACCCCCGACGAGACCGAGACCGACGACACCGAGACCGGAGAGTCCGGGAACGACGAGTCCGGGAACGACGAGTCCGGGAACGACGAGGATCCGGAGCCCACGCCCAGCGAGTCCGAGGACGAGGCGGAGCCGGCCCCTGGCACCCCCGTCTCCCCGACCAGCCCCGCGCCGAGCACGTCCGCGCCGGAGGAGTCGGAGTCCCCGGAACCCGAGCCGTCCGTGTGCGAGGACACCAAGGTCGACGTCGGCGTCTCCGGTCTGCCCGGCAAGATCGCCGCGGGCAGTGGCTGGCACGAGTTCTCGCTGGACGTGGTGAACAACTCCGACTCGACGCTCGAGAACCTCGACTACTTCGCCGGAGCCGCCGCAGACGCGGACGGCGCCGACCTGTTCAAGAGCAAGCAGGTCGAGCTGCAGGTCTGGAACCCGGACGGCAAGAAGTGGGCCACCCTCGACGAGGACGGCTACGCGGTCGGTTACATCGGGTACAGCACCGAACTCGAGCCCGACTACCAGGTCGCCATCCCGATGCGGCTCAACGTGAAGGCCTCCGCCCCGGTCGGCGCCGGTTTCACCCTCGGCGCGACCATCTACGGCGACAGCGACGGCGAGTGCGCCGGCTACGGCTCCATGGCGTACAAGTTCCAGATCGTGGGCGCCGGTACGGACACGGACGGCACCAAGCCGCAGGAAGGCGGCAAGGCGCCCGTCACCGACAAGAAGCCGGTCCTCGGCAACACCCCGAAGGTCACCGGGAGCCTCGCCGCGACCGGCGCCGACTCCGACCTGCCGATGATC
The DNA here is from genome assembly GCF_053890455.1 of Streptomyces yamdrokensis. Lineage (NCBI taxonomy): Bacteria > Bacillati > Actinomycetota > Actinomycetes > Kitasatosporales > Streptomycetaceae > Streptomyces > Streptomyces yamdrokensis. The sequence continues at coordinate 4,761,653 of NZ_CM132679.1, read as the reverse complement.
AGCTTCGTCAGCGGTCTCGCCCTCGTGACCGGCACCGGTGCGGTGTACCTGATGCGCCGCCGCAAGGCCGGCACGGTGGCGTAAGCACGCCGTACGGCGGTTGACGCCGGACCGGACAAGGTGAAGGACCTGCGCTCGGAGGGGGGTGCAGGTCCTTCACCCTTTCCCGTCCCTCCCGTCCCTCCCGTCCCTCCCGTCAGCCCCTTGCCGGCCTACTTCCTCGGCGGCACAGCCGGCATCCCCAGGAACGGCAGTTTCAAAGCGCCGAAGGCGTCCGCCGGCACCGCCGGGGACTTCGGCTCGACCGGCTGAAGCCGCTCGTAGGCCGCGCCCTGTTCCGGCCGCTGGTCGGGCTCGCCCTTGTTGGGCCAGAACGACATCGCCCGCTCGGCCTGGGCCGTGATCGTCAGGGACGGGTTCACTCCCAGGTTCGCCGAGACCGCCGCTCCGTCCACGACGGAGATCCCGGGGTGGCCGTAGAGCCGGTGGTACGGGTCGATCACGCCGGTCTCCCGGTCGGAGCCGATGGGGCAGCCGCCCAGGAAGTGGGCCGTGAGCGGCATGCCCGTCAGCTCGCCGATGTTGGAGCCGGCGAACCCGTTGATCTCGGCGGCCAGGGCGGACGCGCCCTCCGTGGCCGCCTTGATCTGCTTGGGGTTGGCGGCACCATGACCCTGCCGGGCGGTGAGCAGCCCGCGCCCCGGGCCGGACGGCTTCAGGTACGTCGTCAGGGAGTTGTCCAGCGACTGCATCACCAGACCGATGATGGTCCGTTCCGACCAGCGCCGGTTGGAGAGCGAACGCACCAGCAGCAAGGGGTGTTTCACCGCGTTGCCCAGCCAGCCCAGGACCCTGGCCGGGCCCGATTCGCGACCCGCGTAAGGGACCTGGAGGGTGGAGAGGCCGCCCATCGAGTTCGAGCCGCGACCGTAGCGGACCGGCTCGATGTGGGTGTTCTCGTCGGGGTGGATCGACGACGTGATGGCCACGCCGCGGGTGAAGTCGGCCCTGGGCGCCCCGGACACCTTGCGGTAACGGCGGTCGTCGGTCTGCGCGCCGACGAGTGCCTCGGAGTTGGTGCGGGTCAGCTCGCCCAGCCTGTCCGAGAGGTGCGGCAGCTGTCCGTTCGCCTTCATGCGGTGCAGCAGCGTCTGGGTGCCGTAGGTGCCGGCGGCCAGCACGACCCGACGGGCCCGGAAGGTCCGGCCGCCGCCCTTGCGGCGGTCGTCGGTGGGGAGGGTGGCGACGGCGAACCCGCCCTGCGAGTCCTCCGTCACCGACATGGCCGTCGTCATGGGGTGGACGACCGCGCCGGCCTTCTCCGCGAGGTGCAGGTAGTTCTCGTTGAGGGTGTTCTTCGCGCCGTGCCGGCAGCCCGTCATGCACTCGCCGCACTCGGCGCAGGCCCGGCGCGCCGGCCCCACGCCGCCGAAGTACGGGTCGGGCACCTCCTGTCCCGGCTTCGCCCTCGCCGCCGCCTTCCCGCCGGCGTCCTCGCCGTCGCCGAAGAAGACGCCCACCGGGGCCATGTGGAATGTGTCTCCCACACCCATCCGCTCGGCCGCCGCCTTCAGGTGCACGTCGGTCGGGGTCGTCGTCGGATTGAGCCGCACGCCCAGCATGCGCTGCGCCTGGTCGTAGTACGGCTTCAGCTCCTCCTGCCAGTCGGTGATGTCGCGCCACTGCGGGTCGTCGAAGAAGGGCTTCGGCGGTACGTACAGGGTGTTGGCGTAGTTGAGGGAACCGCCGCCGACGCCCGCGCCGGCCAGGACCATGACGTTGCCCAGCAGGTGGATGCGCTGGATGCCGTACATACCCAGCCTGGGGGCCCACAGATAGTTCTTCAGGTCCCAGGAGTTCTTCGGGAGGGACGCGCGGGTGAAGCGGCGGCCCGCCTCCAGGACACCGACGCGGTACCCCTTCTCGGTCAGGCGCAGGGCCGTGACGGAGCCGCCGAAGCCCGAGCCGACGACGAGGACGTCATAGTCGTAGTCGTACGCGGTGGACGCGGTGCCGTCCTCGCGTCCGTCGTTCCGTTCCTGGACGGGGTTCTCCTGTGACACGTGCTCTCCTCGTCGAAAGCTGTGGTGCCGGGCCGGTCGGCGTGGGCCGGCTAGCGGAAACGGAATGCCTTCATCAGACGCAGACTCCGGCTCATGAACGCCGCGTACTGCTCGTCGTCCATGCCGAAGGCGGGCGCCATGGGCAGCAGCCGCTGGTGGGCGACGGTCTGTGCCTCCGTGTACTTGAGGATGCCCTCGGAGCCGTGCCGGCGGCCGAGGCCGGAGTCCTTCATGCCGCCCATCGGCGACTGGACGCTGCCGTAGGCGGGCGCGTACCCCTCGTTGATGTTGACCGTGCCGGTGCGCAGCCGGGCGGCCACCTCGCCGCCGCGCCGGGCGTCCTTCGTCCAGACCGAGGAGTTCAGTCCGTACGGGGTGGAGTTGGCGCGTTCGACGGCCTCGTCGTCGGACCCGAAGCGGTAGAGGGAGACGACCGGACCGAAGGTCTCCTCCGCGCAGACGCCCATGGACTCGTCGACGCCGTCGAGGATGGTCGGCTCGTAGAAGTAGGGGCCGATGTCCGGGCGTGCCGTGCCGCCCGCGATCACCTTGGCACCCTTGGCGACGGCGTCGTCCACGTGCCGGATGACCGCGTCCAGCTGGCGTTCGCCGACCAGGGAGCCCATGTCGGCACCGTAGGCCAGGGATGTGCCGAGGCGGATCGCTCGGGTCCGGGCGGCGAAGCGCTCCAGGAAGGCGTCGGCGACCGACTCGTGGACGTACAGCCGCTCGATGGAGATGCAGAGCTGGCCCGCGGAGGAGAAGCAGGCACGGACGGCGCCCGCGGCGGCCCTGTCCAGGTCGGCGTCCTTCAGGACCAGCATGGCGTTCTTGCCGCCGAGCTCCAGGGACACCCCGACGAGCCGGGCGGCGGCGGTCTGGGCCACCTCGCGGCCGGTGCGGGTGGAGCCGGTGAAGGAGACGTAGTCGGCGCGCTTGACGACCTCCGGACCGACGACGGGTCCCTCGCCGAGTACGACCTGGAAGACGTCGGCGGGCAGTCCGGCCTCGATCAGCAGGTCACGGGCCCACAGGGCGGTGAGGCAGGTCTCCGTGTCGGGCTTCATCACGACCGCGTTGCCCGCGACGAACGCCGGGAGCGCGTCGCCGACGGACAGTTCGAGCGGGTAGTTCCAGGGGGCGATCTGGCCGACGACACCGCGCGGGTGACGCCGTTCGACGGTCTTCGTGAGGGCCGGCATGGCGCCCGCGTGCCGCTTGGGCCGGAGGTACGCGGCGGCCCTGCGGCCGTAGTGACGGGCGGCGACGGCGACGGCCTGGACCTCCTCGTGGGCGTGCAGGCGGGCCTTGCCGGTCTCCAGCTGGATCAGGTCGAGCACTTCGGCCTGGCGTTCGAGCACCAGGTCGTGGAAGCGGAGCAGCACGGCGGCCCGCCGGCGTACCGGGATCCGCGCCCACACGGCCTGGGCGGCACGGGCCGCCTCGAAGGCCCGCCCCACGTCCTCGGGGGTCGACTCGGGCAGGTCGGCCAGCTTCTCACCGGTGAAAGGTGTGTGGTTGGCCGTCCGCCCGGACCCGACGACTCCCCTGGTCAGCCGGGCGACCAGCTCGGGCGTGACCACGTCGGCCGCGGTGCGGGCGCCCTCCGGGGCGGCGGCGAGAGGGTTGGTACCGGTCGTGTCCCGGGTCTGCGCGTCCGTCATGAGCCGCAGGGTATGCCCGCGCGAACACTTTGTGTACCCGTCGGTAACAGATTCACCGACCGCTCACACACCACGCCAGTGAGCGCTGGCAGCAAACCCGCTGATCAGGGTGTCGTCGACCGGACCTTCCCGATCTCGAGCCGGTCGCGGGCGCCCTCGAACACCGCCGTCCCCTCCTTTTCCCCGGGCCTGCCCCTGGGCATGTCGACACGGAGCTCGTACATGCGGTCGTTCTCGGCGAGGATCATCAGCTGCATGACCCGGACGCGCAGCTCGTCCGGGCCGTACGTCGTGTCGGCGAGGACGGCCTCATACCCCTGGAAGCCGGTACGGGTGTACTGGGTGCGCGCGTCCCCGTCGTACGTGTCCCAGTCCGCGTGCGCCCGTTGCGCCTGGGCCATCGGGGACCGGGGGGCCTGGTCCCACTGGGTGAGGCGGACCTCGACGCCGTCCCGGGAGCTGCCGTCGTCGAGCCCGTAGACCACGAGCCTGGGCTGATCGCGCGCACCGCCTTCCCGGGCGAACTCCTGGTAGCCGTGCGGGAGGGAGAGGACGGCGGCCATGGCGGCCTCGCGGTGGGCGGTCCAGAGGGGCGAGGCCGGGGCGACCGTGGGGGTGGGCGTGGAGGTGGCGGCGGCGGAAGCGCGAGCGGTGCGCTCGGTGGCCGCCCCCGTGTCCGCCACGAGGGTGACGGCGGACCAGGCACCGCCCACGAGCAAAGCGCCGAGGGCCGCCACGGGAGCGGGACGGAGAAGGCGCCGCGCGAGGGGCGGGGGCGCGGGGGCACCGGGACCCGGGGTGCCGGAATCGGAGGTGCCGGAATCGGAGGTGGGCTCGGACCCGGACTCGCGTTCGCCTTCGGGCCTGGAGACGTCGGACCTCGGCTCGGACTCCGGGATCGACCCGGGCATCGGCTCCGGCCCGGGCCCGGGGATCGGCTCGGGTATTGACCCGTATACCGACTCGGGCCCCAGCTCCGGTCCCGGCTCCGGTACGCGTGGGCCGCTCCAGCGCGGTGCGGGTACCGGTACCCGCACCGCGCTGGAGCGGCCCAGTCGCACCGTCCCGGCGTCGTCCGCCGGCTCCCTCATCCCGGAAACGTCCTGGCTCCTCGCCCCGGATGCCGCCGACGCGGGTTTTGGCCATCCGCTCGTCACCGCTTCCAGTTCCGCGGCGGCCTCTTCCGCGTCCGGCCGGTCCTCGGGCTCCTTCGCCAACAGCCTTACGATCAGCGGCCCGAGCCCGCCGGCCTGCTTCGGCTCGGGCGTGTCCTCGGCGATGACCGCGGCGAGCGTGGACTCCAACGCCGTACGGCGGAACGGGGACCAGCCCTCGACCGCCGCGTACAGCAGAACGCCCAGGGACCACAGGTCGGAGGCGGGGCCGGCGAGGCGGCCGGACATCCGCTCGGGGGCGACGAACTCCAGCGAGCCGATGAACTCCCCGCCGGCCGTGAGGGATTCCTCGCCCTGGACGTGGGCGATGCCGAAGTCGGTGAGGACCACCCGCCGGTGCGGTCCGAGCAGGACGTTGGCGGGTTTCACATCGCGGTGCACGATGCCGACGGCGTGCGCCGCCCGCAGTGCCCCGAGGACGGCGAGGCCGATCCGGGCGGCCTCGGCGGGCGGCAGCGGACCGCGTTCGAGCAGCTCGTGCAGCGACTCACCACGGACCAGCTCCATGACGATCCAGGGGAGTCCGTTGGTGCCGTCCCGCCCCTCCGGATCCTTGACCCCGTCGTCCTCGACCACGACGTCGTGGATGGCGACCGCGGCGGGATGGTCGACGCGGGCGGCTGCACGGGCCTCGCGGTACAGCCGACGGGCGGCCCGCCGGTGCCTCTCGTCCCCGGGACGGCCCGGTAACCGCGGCTGCTTCACGGCGACTTCACACTGGACGAGTTCGTCGAGCGCCCGCCAGACGGTGCCCATGCCGCCGGATCCGATCTGCTCGATCAGCCGGTAGCGGCCGCCGACCAGGCGACCCCGGGCGTCCGTCGCGCCACCGTCGTTGCTCATGCCCCATCAGTACCGTGCGAGGCACCGCGTTGTCGACGCGGTGCCCGTACCGGGCGCGGCACGGCCCTCCCGGACCGGATCAGGACTCGTCGACGTCCAGGTTGGCGATCACGGTCTTCGCCACTTCACGCCCGCGCTCCGTGAAGTCGCCCTTGCCCGGGTAGCTGACGGTGAGCTTGTACATGTCCTCGCCGGACGTCATGTAGTAGAAGATCCGCATCTCGCGGGGACGGGGGTTCTGGCTGTCGGTCGTGGTGTAGACGACGGTGTTCTCCGCGGCCTTCCTCCCCTTGTGCGTGAGGTCCGGCTTCGGCTCCGTCCTCGCGTTCTCCGGCATGCCGAGGGCGTAGTTGCCCCTCTCCTTGAAGTCCTTGTTGTCGTCGTACATCTCGGCGTCGGCGGAGGCCTCGATCTCGTTGCCGGTGTCCTCGGCCTTCCGGTCCAGCGTCAGACCGACCCAGATGCTGCCGCTGTGGTCCGTGTACCTGACCCAGCGTTCCTTGTCGCCGCCCGGGGAGTCCTCCGGGTCGGGCACGGTGCGCTGGTAGTCCTCCGGCACCGAAACGGACGCCGCGACGTCCCTCTCCTTGTGGGTCTTCCAGTCGTCGGGAAGCGGTCCCGCGAACGGGTCCGCGATCACCAGGTACGCGGCCACCGCTCCGGCGACGACCGCCGCGCCCAGTCCGATCAGTGTCCTGTAGCCGATCCGGATGCCCTTGCCGGCGGATCCACTGCCGGAGCCGTCGCCGGGGCCCGGGGTGTGGACGATCTGCGTGGGCTGGGGCGCGGGCGGGTTCGCGACGGCGTCCAGCAGCGCGCGGACCCGGGCGGCGTTCGGACGGTGTGCCGGGTCCTTCTGCAGCAGGCCCGTGATGACCTCGGCGAGCGGACCCCGCGCGGCGGCGGGTGGCGCGGGCGCGGCGTTGAGGACGGACTGGAGGGTCGCGGGCGTGTTGCTGCGCCGGAACGGTGAGACGCCCTCCGTGGCCGCGTACAGCACGACGCCGAGGGACCACAGGTCGGATGCGGGCCCGGGGCGCTGGCCCAGCACCCGCTCGGGCGCGATGTACTCGGGCGAGCCCACGAAGCCGCCGGTGTCGGTCAGGTTGGTCTCGCCCTCGATCTGGGCGATGCCGAAGTCGGTGAGGACGACCCGGTCGTGCCGGCCGAGCAGCACGTTGTCCGGTTTCACGTCCCGGTGCAGGATGCCGGCCGCGTGCGCGGCCTCCAGCGCGCCGAGCACCTCCAGGCCGACCCTGGCCGCCTCGCGCGCGGAGAGGGTGCCCTCCTCCTGCAGGACGGCGCCCAGGGAGCGGCCCTGGACCAGCTCCATCACGATCCACGGCTGCCCGTCCACGACCGCGACGTCATGGACGTTGACCACCGCGGGGTGATCGAGCCGGGCGGCGGCACGGGCCTCTCGGCGCATGCGTTCGAACGCGTTGGCGCGTTCGCGTTCGGGAAGGTGGTCCGGGACGCGGGGCTCCTTGACTGCGACCTCGCGGTCCACCGTCTCGTCCGCCGCCCGCCACACCGTGCCCATGCCGCCGTGCCCGAGCTTGGAGAGCAGCCGGTAGCGACCGGCGATGAGCCGGCCGGCACCGGGGTCGTCCTGCGACGATTGAGGGGACGATGCCTCGCGGCGGGACGGCTGCGAAGGCGGTGCCGGCGGCGGTGTCGACGGCCGGCCGGGCGCCTGCTGCCGCGAATACTGCTGCGGAACCACCTGCGTGGGTGCCGCGTACGGGTTGCCCGGATGCGGCACGGACGCGGGCGGGTTCGGGTTCGGCGGTTGCAGACCGAAACTCGTCGGTTCGTCGGCCGCGCCGTGGCGGGCTCCCCCGTTGTTGCTCATGCTCCATCCATATCGCGCCAGGCCCTCGCGGAGCCACAGCGGGTGCCGTCCGGTCACAGACCCGTGACTCCGTTCGCGGCTTATCCACCTTTTATGCGACTACGCGCCCGACGAGGAGATGCCGGACACCACGGACCGCGAAGGTGTCACCGATGTCACCACGGCAGAAGACGTGGGGGGAGATGGCGTGGGAGAAGCGGACGGCCCCTCCGTACGGGGTGGGCGGGGCTCGGGAGGCCGGCTCGCGGGCGTCAGCGGCCCGGTGCTCGACGGCGTGCCGCCCCCGCCCCCGCCGCCGCCGCTTCCGTCACCGTCGCGGTCCAGGAACAGGAGCGCCGCGGACGCCCCCGCCCCCATCAGCGCGGCGACGGCCAGCGCGGCCGCGAGCACGCTTCTCATGGGCCGCCCCGGCGAGCGCACGGCGGCAGGCCCGCCGGACACGTGCCCCCGCCGGCGTGCCGGGTGTCCGGACGGGAGGTGGCCGAACGGCGTGTGGCCGAACGGCGTGTGGCCGAGCGGCGGGGACTCCGGTGTGCGGCCCGTTTCGAGGAAGGACCGCAGCATCCCCTCGGCGCGGTCCGCGTCCAGCCGCCGGGCGGGGTCCCGCTCCAGCAGGCCGCGTACGACGGGCAGGATCGGCCCGGCTTGCGCGGGTGGCCGTATCTCGTCGGCCACGACCGCGTGCACGATCCCGCCGATCGAGTCCCGGCGGAACGGCGACTCGCCGCTGAGCAGCGTGCACAGCAGCGCGCCCAGCGACCACAGATCGGACTCGGGTCCGCTCCTGGCCCCGGACATCCGCTCGGGGGCGGTGTACTCCGGCGAGCCGACGAAGGAGCCGGACTCGGTGAGCGTGGTGGCGCCGGCTACCTGGGCGATGCCGAAGTCGGTGAGGACGACCCGGTCGGTGCCGCACTCCAGCAGCACGTTCGCGGGTTTGAGGTCGCGGTGCAGCACGCCCGACGCGTGGGCGGCGCGCAGCGCGCCGAGCAGGGCGATGCCGATGCGCGCGGCCTCCACCGCGTCGACCGGGCCCCGTGCGGCAACACGGTCGGCGAGCGAACCGCCGTCGATCAGCTCCAGGACGATGTACGGACGTTCGTCGTCCTCGACGACATCGTGGACGACGATGATGTGCGGATGGCTCAGCTGGGCGAGCGCCCGCGCCTCCCGCAGGGTGAGGTCCCGCTGCCGACGGGCCTCCGTCGCGGTGAGCGTCTCGTCCAGGGGGAGTTCCTTGACGGCGACGCCACGCCCGAGCAGTTGGTCCGTCGCCCGCCACACCACGCTCATACCGCCGCGCCCGAGCCTCTCCTCCAGGCGGTAACGGCCTGCGACGACACGGTCGTTGGGCCGCGCGGACCCGCTTTTGGGTTCCCCCTCGGTCACCATGGGCCCATCATGCCTCACCGGATGTCATCCCTCCGGTAGGCCTATTCGGCCAAGCGCCGCCGTCACGGCCCCGAACGGCCGGATTCCCCCGGGGCCGGGCCGTCTCAGCCGGCTTCCCGCCATCCCCGCAGGACCGTTTCGAACTGCCGGCCCGTCGTGGCCCAGTCCTCGGCCGGGGACGCCATGTAGATCGCGTACTCGACGCCGTCACGGGAGGTGTACATCTGGTCCACGGCCCGGTACGGCCCGGGGAACTCCGTGTCCTTCGCCAGCGCGGTCCAGGTGTACTCCAACCGCGCGCTCTCGCGGTCGCGGTAGACGCGGCGTTCCAGCGTCGTCTGCCGGTAGTCGACCAGACGCTGCCCTATCTGCTGGTCCAGATCGCTCAGATGCTCGAACGGGTCGGCGAAGTCGGGGGAGTCGTCGACGGCGATACGGATGAAGGTCCTGCCGCCGTCGGGCGTGTAGTCGACCTGGCGGGTCGCCTCGTCGAAGACGACCCGCTCCCAGTCGTCACCGGGCAGGGCGACGCTGAAGCCGAACGGATCGTCACGACGCACCCAGCCCGCCGGCAGCCCACCCGTCTGCTCGCCGCCGTCCGCGCCGGTCTCGTCGGACGCCGACGACGGCGTGGCCGTGGGGGCCGGTTCGTCGAAGGGCGACGCCGAACTGCCGCTGTCCTGTTCCCTGCCGTCGCCCCCTTGCACGAGCAGCAGTGCCGTCCCTCCGCCGACGAGCGCGGCCAGGACCGCGACCAGGGCGATCAGACGCCCGCGCCCGGGCCGCCGCGGCACGGTGGGGGCGACGCCTCCGGAGGGCGACTGGACGGCCGTGACACGGGGGTCGGTACCCGCCCCGGGCTCGTACGCCGTCGGTCCCGAGGGCCACGGAGACGGCGACGGCACCGGCGACGGCGAGGCCGAGACCGAGGCCTGCGAGAGCGTCGCCTGTGACGACGACGGCGATGTCTGCGCCGAGGCCGGCCGTCGCCCCTCCGCCGCCTCGGCGAGCATCTGCTCGGCCGCCGCCACGTCGGGCCGCGTGACCGGATCCTTGCGCAGGAGTGCGCTGATGACGGGCGCGAGCGGGCCTGCGTACCGCGGCTCGTCGGCCTCCTCCTCCACGACCGCCTGCATGGTGGTCAGCGGAGACGTCCGGCGGAACGGAGATCTGCCCTCCACCGCCGTGTACAACGTCGCGCCGAGCGCCCAGAGGTCCGAGGAGGGGCCGGGATCCTGGCCGCGGATCCGCTCGGGTGCCAGGTAGTCGACCGAGCCGACGACCTCTCCGGTACGGGTGATCGCCGTGTCGCCCTCGATCTGCGCGATGCCGAAGTCGGTGAGCAGCACGCGTCCGTCGCCGCCGAGAAGCACGTTGCCGGGCTTGACGTCGCGGTGCACCACCCCGGCGGCGTGCGCGGCGCGCAGGGCGCGCAGCACCCACAGGCCGATACGGGCCGCCTCACGGGGCTCGACGCGCTCCCGCTCCTTGACCGCGTCGGCGAGCGAACGGCCTTCGACCAGCTCCATGACGATCCACGGCCGGCCGTCGTGCTCCAGGACGTCGTGCACGGTGACGACCGCGGAGTGGTTGATCCGTGCCGCCGCGCGTGCCTCGGCGCGGGTCCGCGCCAGCATCATGGCCTGGTCCGCGTCGGAGACGTAGAGCGCGGCGGTCAGCTCCTTGACGGCCACCGACCGGTGCAGCACCTCGTCGTGCGCGCGCCACACCCGGCCCATGCCACCGCTGCCGATGGCATCGCCCAGCCGGTAGCGGCCCGCGACGAGCAGGCCCTGCATCTGATTCACCTTGCCCCGCAATGCTCTTGACAGGGTCAGATTAGGTTTCCGGGGTCCGGCCTGGGAACAGCGGGCGGGCCATGGAAACCGCACTGTGATGGTTGCCACTGCGGGGAACGCGCGGTGGCGGATGCGGCAGCGGCGACTGCCGAGGCGTACGGCGCCGGATCAGCCGGTGAACCGGTAGGTCGCCGAGGCCTGCTCGAACAGCCGGGTCACCTCGTCCCGTTCACCCTCAGGGCCGCGCACCTGCAGTACGTGGTACCGGCCGTCGATCAGCGCGGCCAGATTGCGGATGTACAGCTCACCGCTGTCACCGGTCCAGGTGAACTGGCCCTCGGCCATGGTCCGTCCGCCCACCTCGATGGTCTTCAGACCGGTGGAGGTGGCCCAGCTGGAGTCGCGGTACGGCTGGAGTTCCCGCTCGTCGTCCTGCTGATAGGCCATCGGGTCGTTCCCGTACTGCGCGGCGCTGTCCCGGCCCGGGACGACGATCAGTTCGAAGTCGCCGCTGGAGTAGAGGACCTGACCGCTGCCGTTCTTCCCGGTGCGCTGCCAGCCCTCCGCCACGGCGACACGGAAGCCCTCCGGGTCCTTGCGCAGGGTGAAGCCCTCGGGGACGTCGGGATCGTCGGGGCTGGTGGTCTGCGTCTCGTCGGCCGCGCCGGACTCCCCGGTGCCGCCCTCCGGGTTCTTCGGGTCCCCCGGTTCCGCCGAGGAGTCGCCGGAGCCGGATCCCGGCGCGCCGCCCGCCTCCTGCGAGGGAGACGCCTCGCCCGCCGTACCGGCCGCGCCGGTGCGGCCGGCCGTCCCCGCGCCCCCGGTCTCCTCACCGGCCTTCGGCATGAACATCACGGCGTACGTGATCGCCGCGGCCATGGCGAGCAGCACCAGCAGAAGCAGCGTGCGGCCCAGCCGGCGCGGGGACTTCGACTCCTGTCTGGCCCGCTTGTGCCGTCCGTGGTGCGCCGGCAGTCCGGCGCGGCGCCTGCGCACCAGTTCGCCCCGGCGGCGCACGATCGGCAGCCGACTGGTGTCGACCGGCGGCGCCGCTATGACGTGCACGCCTGCTTCCGGTTCGGGCGCCGACCGCACCAGCGAACGCAGCCAGCCCCGCAGTTCCTCGAAGTCGAGCCGCTCGGTGGGATCCTGGCGCAGCAGCGACTCCACGACCGGCCTGAGCGGCCCGCACTCCTCGGCGAACGCGGGGGGCTCGGCGCACACCATCTGCACCAGCTCGGCCGTCGACTCCTCCGGGTAGGGCGCGTGTCCCTGTACGGCCCGGAACAGGAGCGCGCCCAGTGCCCACAGGTCCGTCGCGGGGCCGATGGGCGCGGCCAGCTGCCAGTTCTCGTGCACGGGCCCTGCCTGCTCCGGCGCCCACCGCTCCGTCACGGGGCCGACGACGGCCATCCGTGCCTGTCGCGCCCTCTCCGCGGCCAACGCGGTGGTGGGGCCCCGGCGCACGGGTGCGTGGACCGCCGGCTCGCCCCAGTGTGCGGTGGCCGGGGCGGCCCCGCCGGACGGCAGGGCCGTACGCCCGTGCAGGTCGGCACTGCCACTGCCACTGCCACTGCCACTGGACAACTGCGGGCTGCCGGTGGCCTCCACGCCGTACGGGTCGGCTGTCTGCCTCGGCGGGACCGCGCCGGTCCCACTCCCGCCCGAAGTGGCCGACGAACCGTTGGTGTGCGGTGCGAGGGGGGCCTGGTCGCCGTCTCCGGTGGCGGAAGCGGCGCCGGGCAGGGCTGCTCGGCCCGACCGCTGCGCCTCCTGCACCCGGGCGGCGGCACGGGCCCCCGCCCGGTACGCGGCGATCGCCCCCGCGCGGGCGGCTCTGACGTCCCCGGCGCTGTCGATGGCCCGCGCGGCCGACGCCCCGGCCCCCGGGCCCGCCGCCTCGCCCCCGGGAAGCCGACCTGCTCGCGCCTCGATGGCGGCCCGTCGCGAGGCGTCGGGAGGTGAGCCGGAGCCGGGCCCGTGGGCGGGACCGGAACCGTGTACGGGGTCAGGGTCGGCGGTGAACCCGGGCGGCCATGACGGGGTGCGCCCCGGTTCCTGTGCCGGAACCCCGGTGCCCGTGGGCGCCACGGGCCCCAACGCCCCGGCTGCCGAGCCCGAGCCGGCCCGCGGCACCACAGGGTTCGGAGCAGCCCTGCCCGCAGCGGTAGCAACCGGAGCGGCAGGTGCCGGCAGGAACGTGTCGGGAACAGGCACCGGGTCGTACCCGCACAGCGCCTCCTCCGCCGCACCGACCGCGAGACCGGTCAGCATCACGCGGCCGTCGTCGCAGACCAGCACCGTACGGGTGGTGATGTTCCGGTGCACCCAGCCGTGTCCGTGCAGTACCCGCACGGCCATCAGAACGTCGGCGGCGACCTCGGCCGCCCGGTACGGGGACAGCGGCTGCTCGGCCAGCAGCGCCGCCAGCGGCCGGGCGGACACCAGTTCGCTGACGATCCAGAGGGAACCGCCCTCCGCGAACACGTCGAAGACCTGGTCCAGGCGAGGATGGTCGGGGATGGCCGCCGCGGCCTGCGCGGCCTCGACCGCTCGCCGCACCACGGGATCGGTGGGCCGCCGCGTGCCCGCGCGGTCGGCCGTACGCCCCGCGGACCGGCGGGCGCCTCCGTCGCGCGCCGTGAAACCGTCGGGCAGTCCTTCCGCGTCGAGCACCTCGGCCTCGACGACCTCCGGCAACGGGATCTGTCTGACGAGGACTTCCTGCCCGCTGTAGGTGTCGAAGGCGCGGGTCTCGGTCAGTTCGTACTCGTCGGACGGCGGCAACGGCAGGCGGTAGCGGTCGGCGAGAACCCGCCCCGCGTATTCGTCCACTGCGCCTCCCCCGGCATTATGGTCGGTCAGGTCCGCTCGCCCAGCGGCCTGTTCCGGCTTCGTACGGTCCGCGAATATTCACGATACGTGCCGGAGGCAACCCGGAGAGAGGGGATGCCACATCTCATTTCCCATTCGGGTGACCGCTCATGCTCAGGACTTGGGTTCAAAGGACTGCGTCAGCGCCTTCCAGGTCTCCTTGCGCTGTTCACCGCCCCAGCCGTCGGCCTTCGCCGTGTACATCAGCGCGTACCCGACCCGGCCGTCCACGACGAACCCCCGGTCGATGGTCCGGTACTTCGTACCGCCGTCCACGTAGGTGAACTCCCAGTCGGCGGTGTTCCACCCCCGGTAGTCCACCGCCTCTATTCGGACCCTCTTGTACTGCGAACGCACCATGCCGCGTTCCTGGTTCTCCCAGTCGGCCACCGGATCGTCCTTCGGCGTGGACGTCCAGGCGATGAGCAGCTTCTGTCCGTCGGGCCCGGTGAACCGGTCCCCGGCGCCATCCGTCGACCGGTACCTCCAGCCCTCGGGCAGACCGATCGTGTACCCCTGGGTCCCGTTGTGCGTCGCCACCACCGAGGCGTCCCCGTCGGCCCCGGCCGACTCGCCGGACCCGGTGTCACCGGCGTCGCCGGATTCCGCTCCCGTGCCTGTGCCCGTGTCCTTCGATTCGGCCGCCTCACCGTCGGTTCGGGTGCTGTCGCCCGCGCCGCCCTCGGAGCCGTCGTCCTTCTTCGTGTCGGCGCTGGGCGCCTGGCCGGAGGCGACCTGCTCCGGGCCGTCCTTCGCTCCCGCGCCGCCTTCGTCGTCGCCACCGAGTGTCAGGGCCAGCACGGTACCGATCACGGCGAGCACCACGACCACCGCGATGAGGACCAGCGTCCGCCGCGGCACCACGTCGGTGAGCGACGCCTTCGGCGCGGGCCGCGCCGGCAGGTCCGGCGGCGTCATCACGGGCCACCCCGAATCCCGGGCGCCCGACGTCGAGTTCGTCGCCCCGGAAGTCGAGCCGGGCGCCGAGCCGCGTACCGGACCGGACCCACGGTTCGCCGCCGGCCCACCCGACCGCACCCCGTTCCCGTCCCCCTTCCCGGCCCCGGTTCCAGCCCGAGTCGTGGCCGGCGCGGCGGCCGAGGCCGCCGGATTCGCCGCGGCGGTCTTCCCGGCCGTCGAGCCGTCGGCGCGGCTACCGGACTTGGCGCGCGTCGCGGCCGCCGAACCGGCCGCCCCTGCCGACACCGCGGCCTTCCGCACGGAACGCATCGCGCCGCGCAGCCGTTCCCCGGCCTCCTCGCCGCCCCGCCTGCCTCCGCCACGCCCGCCGGGCTGCTCGGGCAGCGGCACGACCTTCGTCGCGTCCGCCGGTTCCGAGTCGGCGCCCTTGGTCCCGGACGCGTTGATCACCGCGTTCAGCATGGCCCGCGAAGTGGCGTCGTCGAGCCGCTGGGCCGGGTCCTTGGTGAGCAGTCCGTAGATGACGTCCCTGAGCGGTCCCGCGTTCCTGGGCTCCTCGAGCGGCTCGGTCATCACCGCCGTGAGCGTCGCGATCGCGGACCCCTTGTCGTACGGCGGCGTACCCTCCACCGCCGCGTACAGCAGCCCGCCGAGCGACCACAGGTCGGCCGCCGGCCCCGGCTTGTGCCCCCGGGCCCGCTCCGGGGAGATGTACGAGGGAGCACCGACCAGCATGCCGGTCGAGGTGATGGACGGGTCGCCCTCGACCTGGGCGATGCCGAAGTCGGTGAGCACGACCCGGCCGTCCTCGGCGATCAGCACGTTCGAGGGCTTCACGTCGCGGTGCAGGATGCCCTCGCGGTGGGCGGAACGCAGCACGTCGAGCACCGCGAGCCCGACCTCGGCGGCACGCCGGGGTTCCAGCAGGCCGTCCTCCCTGATGGCCTCGGCGAGCGACTTGCCCTCGACGAGCTCCATCACGATCCAGGGCCGGTCGTCCTCCTGGACCACGTCGAAGACCGTCACGGCACTGTTGTTACGGATTCGCGCGATCGCCTTGGCCTCGCGCAGCGTCCGTGTGATGAGCCGCCGCTTCTCCTCCTCGTCGATGCTCGACGGGAACCGAAGCTCCTTGACGGCGACGGTCCGCCCCAAGGTCTCGTCCTCGGCGCGCCACACCGTCCCCATGCCGCCGCGGCCGAGCACATCTCCCAGCCGGTACCGCCCGGCGAGCAGACGTGCGCTCTCGTCCTGACGGGTTGTCCCCGCCCGCTCCGGCTCCGACATGCGTCCCCTCATGCAACCCGCCCCGACAGAGCCTTCATTGTCCCTCACCCGACAAGTGCTCCACGCCCAGGGTGCCTCTGGCCCCGGCTCGCGCCCGACGCACCCGGAACCCGGGTGAAGGACGTGCTCCACGGCCCTGCATGATGTCCCTCCCACAAGGGAGGAACCGGATGCCGCCGCCTCGGACGCTCCTTGCCATCGCCGTGTCCGTGGCCACGCTCGCCCTGGCGCCGACGGTCTCCTCGGCCCTGTCGGCCCATCCCGCCGACGTACTCCTCCCATTGCTGGTCACCCGGGGTGGAGCCCCGGCGGCGGCCCTGCTGGCCGTGGAGGAATCCGGCCCGCGCTATGCCCGCGCCGGCGAGGGCATGGGCCGGACCGACCACTTCCGCGCCGGCAGCGTCACGAAGACGTTCATCGCGACGCTCGTGCTGCAACTGGTGGACGAGCACCGCCTGTCGCTGTCCGACACCGTGGAGAAACATCTGCCGGGACTGGTGCGGGGAGCGGGCAACGACGGCCGCGCGCTGACCCTGCGTTCCCTGCTCAACCACACCAGCGGTCTGTACGACTTCGCCGAGGAGACCCGCGGCACGGTCCCCGTCACTCCCCGTCAGGCACTGCGTATCGCCCTCGCCCACTCCCCGGCCGGCCCCGGCCGCTACTCCTACTCCAACACCAACTACGTCCTGCTCGGCCTGGTCGTCGAACAGGTCACCGGTCGCTCGTACGCCACCGAGGCCGAGCGGCGCATCATCGTTCCGCTGCGTCTGACGGGCACCTCCTTCCCCGGCTCCCGCTCCTCCCTGCCCTCCCCGCACGGCCGCGCCTACGCCGCCGGCGGGGCCGATGTCACCGCACTCGACCCGCGGGTGGCCGGCGCCGCGGGCGAGCTGGTGACCACGCTCGCCGACCTGGACCGCTTCTACGCGGGCCTGCTCGGCGGTGGACTGCTGCCCCCGCGCCGGCTGCGCGAGATGCTCGACACCCGTGCCACACACGGCTCGTACGGCATGGGCCTGTACCCCGTGGAGCTTCCGTGCGGCACCACCGTGTGGGGGCACAACGGACACATATCCGGCAGCTACGTGCGCAGCGCAGCAACCGTCGACGGCCGGCATGTCCTCACCTTCCGGGTGAACACGGACGCGATAGCGGACCCCGGTCTGGAACCCGCGGTACTCGCGGCCGAGTTCTGTCCTCGCACCCAGTAGAACGGCCGGGTCCCGAAAGGAGATCCCAGTTCATAACACCCGTTCGAGTGAACGTGACCCCGAACCCCGGACCCCGGACCTGCGATCCGGGGTCCGGTGTCGGTCTCGTCCCGCCCCCGGCCGACGGCCTCTCCCCTACGACGGAACGATGTCCGGAGCCCCCAGCCGGGCCGCGTCCGCCGTCAGGTCGTCCGGTTGCCGCTGCGACTCCCGTTCGGCCTCCACCCGCTTCTCGTAGTGCCGCACCTCGTGCTCGATCCGGTCCTTGTCCCAGCCCAGCACCGGCGCCATCAGCTCGGCGGCCTCCAGGGCGCTGCGCGTGCCCCGGTCGAACGTCTCTATGGAGATGCGGGTCCGCCGGGTCAGCACGTCGTCCAGGTGCCGTGCCCCCTCGTGCGAGGCGGCGTAGGTGATCTCGGCGCGCAGGTAGTCGTCGGCCGCCTGCAGTGGTTCGCCCAGCGTGGGGTCCTGCGCGACGAGTTCCAGAACCTCTTCGGCAAGCGACCCGTACCGGTTCAGCAGGTGCTCGATCCGTACCACGTGCAGTCCGGTGCGTGCGGCCGTCCGTGCCCGCGCGTTCCACAGCGCCCGGTACCCCTCGGCGCCGACCAGCGGTGTGTCCTCGGTGACACAGGCGGCGACCCGCACGTCGAGCCCGTGCACGGCCTCGTCCACCGCGTCCTTGGCCATCACCCGGTAGGTCGTGTACTTGCCTCCCGCGACCACCACGAGTCCGGGCACGGGATGGGCCACGGTGTGCTCGCGCGACAGCTTGCTGGTCGCGTCGGACTCACCGGCGAGCAACGGCCGGAGGCCGGCGAACACGCCCTGGACGTCGTCCCTGGTGAGCGGGACCGCGAGGACCGAGTTCACATGCTCGAGCAGGTAGTCGATGTCCGCGCTGGACGCGGCCGGATGCGCCTTGTCGAGGTCCCAGCCGGTGTCCGTGGTCCCGACGATCCAGTGCCGGCCCCACGGGATGACGAACAGGACGGACTTCTCCGTGCGCAGGATGAGCCCGGTGGTGGAGTGGATGCGGTCCTTGGGGACGACCAGGTGGATGCCCTTGGAGGCCCGTACGTGGAACTGGCCCCGCTCACCCACCATCGCCTGGGTGTCGTCGGTCCACACCCCTGTGGCATTGACTATCTGCTTGGCGCGGACTTCGTACTCCCCGCCGCCCTCGACGTCCTGCACCCGGGCACCGACGACCCGTTCGCCCTCGCGCAGGAATCCGGTCACCCGTGCGCGGTTGGCGACCCTGGCGCCGTATGCCGCCGCGGTGCGCACCAGCGTCGTCACGAAGCGGGCGTCGTCCATCTGGGCGTCGTAGTACTGGAGCGCCCCGACCAGGGCTTCCTTCTTCAGGCACGGTGCCACGCGCAACGCGTGACGGCGGCTCAGGTGCCGGTGCACGGGCAGCCCCCGTCCGTGTCCGGGGGCCATCGACATGGTGTCGTAGAGCGCGACGCCCGCCCCGGCGTACAGCCGCTCCCAGCCCTTGTGCTGCAACGGGTAGAGGAACGGCACCGGTTTCACCAGGTGCGGAGCGAGCTTCTCCAGCAGCAGGCCGCGTTCCTTCAACGCCTCCCGCACGAGGGCGAAGTCGAGCATCTCCAGGTAGCGCAAACCGCCGTGGATCAGTTTGCTGGACCTGCTGGACGTGCCCGACGCCCAGTCACGTGCCTCGACCAGTCCTGTGGACAGGCCGCGCGTCACGGCGTCCAGCACGGTGCCCGCGCCGACCACGCCACCTCCCACCACCAGCACGTCCAGTTCACGCTCCGCCATGGATGCGAGTGACTCGGCGCGCTCCGCCGGTCCCAGTGTCGCTGTCCTCACCGCTGCCTCCCGCTCGTCGGTCGCATCGGCCGCACCCGTCGGGCGAAGCCCGGCCCCCCTCCCTCATGCCCAGATTCTCGCCGGGTTGCCCGATTCCAGCCACCACGCGCCCCACCCTGTGGACGACTCACGCCGCGACTCGGCGGAACCCGGTGAAACTCAGTGAAACCCGGCGAAACTCGGCCAACCAATACGGCATAACGGTCATATTTACTCCTAGTCTGACATTGCGCTCGCTCGTTCTGTCCACAGAGCTTGCGCGCCTGTCCCGCTTCGGTTACTGGGAAGGACGGCCCACGCCATGCCCGCAGATCTCGCCGTCATCGGACTCGGCCCGTACGGCCTGCCCCTGGCCCAGGCCGCCGTCGCCGCCGGCATCCCCACCATCGGCTACCGGACCGGCCCGGAGGCCGCCTCCCTCAGCCCCGCCGAGCTGCGCCGCATGGCCGCCCAGGGGTTCCGCGCGATCACCGGCCCCGCCGAGCTCGGCCGGGTGCGCACCGCCGTCATCTGCGCGCCGGTCCCGCGCGGCGCGGAAGGCGGGCTGGATCTCGGCCCGGTGGAAGCGGCCGCCCGCACCCTGGCCGCGCGGCTGCGCCCGCACACCACGGTGATCCTCGAGTCCCCGGTGCCCCCCGGAACGACCGAGGACTTTCTCCGCCCCCTGCTCGAATCCGGATCCGGCCTCCGCGCGGGCCGCGGCTTCCACCTCGCCTACTCCCCCAGCCGCGTCGACCCGGGCAACCGCGACTTCACCCCCGCCAACACCCCGAAGGTCATCGGCGGTCTCACCCCGGCCTGCACCGAGTCGGCCGCTGCCTTCTACGGGAGGCTCACCGACAAGGTCGTCCGCGCGCGCGGACCGCGGGAGGCGGAGACCGTGCAGTTGCTGGAAACCAACTTCCGGCACGTCAACACCGCCCTCGTCAACGAGATGGCCGTGCTCTGCCACGACCTGGGCGTCGACCTGTGGGACGTCATCCGCTGCGCGGAGACCAAGCCCTTCGGCTTCCACTCCTTCCGCCCCGGACCCGGCGTGGGCGGCCACGCCCTCGCCCAGGACCTGACCGCCCACACGGGCCGCACCCTGCGGATGGCGGAACTCGCCCAGCAGGTCAACGGCAGGATGCCCCACTACGTCGTCCAGCGCGCCGCCGCGCTCCTCAACGAGCACGGCAAGTCGGCCCGCGGCGCACGCGTGCTCCTCCTCGGCGTCACCTACAAGGCCGACCTCGCCGACCAGCAGGGCAGCCCCGCGCGGGAGATCGCGATGCGGCTGATGGAGCTGGGTGCCTCGGTCAGCTACCACGATCCGCACGTCCCGTCCTGGAGCGTGCTCGACCGTCCCCTCCCCCGCGCCGACTCGCTGTACGAGGCCGCCGCCGACGCCGATCTGACGATCCTGCTCCAGCAGCACCGCACGTACGACCTCCAGGGCCTGTCCGTGAAGGCCCAGCTGCTGCTGGACACGCGCGGAGCCACACCGACGGGGGCGGCGCACCGGTTGTGAGAGGGACGAGAGGGGGCGCCCGCGGCGTCCCCTGCTTCAAGAGCTGATGGCGGGCGGCACACGGCGCAGGTATTTTGGGATTCAGGCAGGGTCCACCGCAGAAGGCACTGCGGCAAGCTCCGGATGGATCACGGAGTGTCCACCCCTGTGTCTCGTAGGGGTGGCCGCTCACCATCCAGAAATCCGCAGAACCCACCTCCTTTGGCACTTCACCGTCCACAGACGGATCCGGTCCCAGCGGGTGGGCTTGCGGTGGCGACCCGTCTCCCGGTATTCACGCCGAAGGCAACCGCGCGCCCTCCTCGCGCCCCACGCGCCCCCATCACCACGCACCACCCTCGTGGACATGCGACGGGGCCCGGCCACCCCTTACGGATGGCCGGGCCCCGTCCTCACTCTCAAGCTCTCAAGGGTGTCGTGCACGCCGCGCTCCGTGCGGGCGCGGCATCACGTCATCGCCGGTGCTGCGAGTCCGCCACCGTCACCTCGACGCGCTGGAACTCCTTCAGGTCGCTGTACCCGGTGGTGGACATGGCGCGGCGCAGGGCGCCGAAGAGGTTCATCGAGCCGTCGGGCTTGTGCGACGGACCGGTGAGGATCTCCTCTATCGTGCCGACGGTGCCGAGGTCGACCTTCTTGCCGCGCGGCAGCTCCTCGTTCACCGCCTCCATGCCCCAGTGGTTGCCCCTGCCGGGACCGTCGGTGGCGCGTGCGAGGGGGGAGCCCATCATCACCGCGTCGGCGCCGCAGGCGATGGCCTTGGGCAGGTCGCCCGACCAGCCGACGCCGCCGTCCGCGATCACGTGCACGTACCGGCCGCCGGACTCGTCCATGTAGTCGCGGCGGGCGGCCGCCACGTCGGCGACCGCGGTCGCCATGGGGACCTGGATGCCGAGCACGTTGCGGGTGGTGTGCGCGGCGCCGCCGCCGAAGCCCACCAGGACACCGGCCGCGCCGGTGCGCATCAGGTGCAGGGCCGCGGTGTAGGTGGCGCAGCCGCCGACGATCACCGGGACGTCCAGTTCGTAGATGAACTGCTTCAGGTTGAGCGGCTCGTGCGAGCCGGAGACGTGCTCCGCGGAGACGGTAGTCCCACGGATCACGAAGATGTCCACGCCGGCGTCGACGACGGCCTTGGAGAACTGGGCGGTGCGCTGCGGGGAGAGCGCGGCCGCGGTGACCACGCCCGAGTCGCGCACCTCCTTGAGGCGCTGCCCGATCAGCTCTTCCCTGATGGGTGCGGCGTAGATCTCCTGGAAGCGGCGCGTGGCCGTCTCGGCGTCCAGCTCGGCGATCTCGTCGAGCAGCGGCTGCGGGTCCTCGTAGCGCGTCCACAGTCCTTCGAGGTTCAGCACGCCGAGGCCGCCGAGCTCACCGATACGGATCGCCGTGGCCGGCGAGACGACCGAGTCCATGGGGGCTGCCAGGAACGGCAGCTCGAAACGGTAGGCGTCGATCTGCCAGGCGATCGAGACCTCCTTCGGGTCCCGCGTACGGCGGCTGGGGACGACGGCGATGTCGTCGAAGGCGTACGCCCGGCGGCCGCGCTTGCCGCGCCCGATCTCGATCTCAGTCACGTCTGTGGCCTTTCCCTGATGCGTTGCAGCGCCTTCCAGTATCCCCGACCGTCACACCCCGCATCGCCCCGCGTCACTCCGCATCACTCCGGACGAACGACGAGGGCGGCCCGGACCTCTCCCGGGCCGCCCTCGGACGACTGTCACACGCGTGCGTCACACGCCGGTGCGGACCGTCAGCGTCTGCGGTCGCGGTGTGCCGTCAACGCTTGCTGCTGTAGTTGGGCGCTTCGACGGTCATCTGGATGTCGTGCGGGTGGCTCTCCTTGAGCCCCGCGGAGGTGATCCGCACGAACCGGCCGTTCGCCTGCAGGTCGGGCACGGTCCGGCCGCCGACGTAGAACATCGACTGGCGCAGGCCGCCGACCAGCTGGTGGACCACCGAGGAGAGCGGGCCGCGGTAGGGCACCTGGCCCTCGATGCCCTCGGGGACGAGCTGCTCGTCGGAGGCGACGCCCTCCTGGAAGTAGCGGTCCTTGGAGAACGACCTGCGGTCGCCGCGGGTCTGCATCGCGCCGAGCGACCCCATGCCGCGGTACGACTTGAACTGCTTGCCGTTGATGAACAGCAGCTCACCCGGCGACTCCGCGCAACCCGCGAGCAGCGAACCCAGCATCACCGTGTCGGCGCCCGCGACCAGGGCCTTGGCGATGTCGCCGGAGTACTGCAGACCGCCGTCGCCGATGACCGGGACACCGGCCTCCTTGGCGGCGAGCGCGGCCTCGTAGATCGCGGTGACCTGCGGCACGCCCACGCCGGCGACGACACGCGTGGTGCAGATGGAACCGGGGCCCACGCCGACCTTGATACCGTCGCAGCCCGCGTCGACCAGGGCCTTCGCGCCGTCGCGCGTGGCGATGTTGCCGCCGATGACGTCGACGCCGGTGGAGTTCGACTTGATCTTGGCGACCATGTCGCCGACGAGGCGGGAGTGGCCGTGCGCGGTGTCGACGACGATGAAGTCGGCGCCCGCCTCGATCAGTGCCTGGGCGCGCTCGAAGGCGTCGCCCGCGACGCCGACCGCGGCACCGACCAGCAGCCGGCCCTCGCCGTCCTTGGCGGCGTTCGGGTACTGCTCGGCCTTCACGAAGTCCTTGACCGTGATCAGGCCCTTGAGGACGCCGTGGTCGTCCACCAGCGGAAGCTTCTCGATCTTGTGGCGGCGCAGCAGCTGTACGGCCTCCGCACCCGAGATGCCGACCTTGCCGGTGACCAGCGGCATCGGCGTCATGACGTCGCGCACCCGCTGTGAACGGTCGGTCTCGAAGGTCATGTCGCGGTTGGTGACGATGCCGAGCAGCCTCTTGTTGCCGTCGGTGACCGGGACGCCGCTGATGCGGAACTTGCCGCACAGGGCGTCGGCCTCGGCGAGGGTGGCGTCCGGGTGAATGGTGATCGGGTCGGTGACCATGCCCGACTCGGAACGCTTCACCAGGTCGACCTGGTTCGCCTGGTCCTCGATGGACAGGTTGCGGTGCAGGACACCGACGCCGCCCTGGCGGGCCATCGCGATCGCCATGCGCGATTCGGTCACCTTGTCCATGGCGGCGGACAGCAGCGGGACGTTGACCCGCACGTTCCTGGAGACGTGCGAGGCGGTGTCGATCTCGTCGGGCGCCATGTCCGACGCGCCCGGCAGCAGCAGCACGTCGTCGTAGGTCAGCCCGAGTGTCGCGAATTTACCGGGCACTCCGTCGACGTTCGCAGTCATGACACCTTCCCCAAATGGCCTTGATCGGTGCGGATGTCCATGCTAACGGGCAGGAGAGCTGTCTCATTCCATGGTTCCGCGAGGCTCCGCCTTTTGTACGTTTGTACGGAATCGGCCGCGAGCCCGTTCGGCGCCCAAGGGGCGGCCGAGCGGCGGTCGGTTTCGGCGACGGCGGTTACTGCTCCGCCAGCGCGCGCAGCCGGCTCAGGGCCCGGTGCTGGGCGACCCGGACGGCACCGGGTGACATTCCCAACATCTGGCCGGTCTCCTCCGCCGTGAGGCCCACGGCGATCCGCAGCAGAAGCAGCTCGCGCTGGTTCTCGGGCAGGTTGGCCATCAGTTTCTTGGCCCACTCGGCGTCGCTGCTGAGCAGAGCGCGCTCCTCCGGGCCGAGGGAGTCGTCGGGACGCTCGGGCATCTCGTCGGAGGGCACGGCCGTCAGACCGGGGTGACGCATGGCGGCCCGCTGCAGGTCGGCGACCTTGTGTGCGGCGATGGCGAAGACGAAGGCCTCGAACGGACGGCCGGTGTCCCTGTAGCGGGGCAGCGCGAGGAGCACCGCCACACAGACCTCCTGGGCGAGGTCCTCGACGAAGTGCCGGGCGTCGCCCGGGAGCCGGGACAGCCTGGTGCGGCAGTACCGCAGCGCCAGGGGGTGGACGTGGGCGAGCAGATCGTGCGTGGCCTGCTCGTCTCCGTCGACGGCGCGGTGGACGAGCGCACCGATCGCCCCGTGAACCGTGCCCGCCTCGTCGTCGCGCATCGGTCCATGGTGCCTTGCGGGCGTCGGCTCCACGGCACCCCGCCCATTGTTGTGCACCGAAGCGTTATGAGCAGGTGCGCCGGAACTCATCGCCTGCGCCCTCCCCTTCCGCTCGACCGACTTGTCCCCGAGGAACTCCACACCTCAAGGATGCGTCATCCGCGGCGAAACAGGCACAGGGCACTCGGCAACCGGCTTCGGCACCCTGGTGGACCAGGCGTTTCACGCCTCCGCGGACGAAGTGCGCGGGACGCCCACAGGCCCTGTCGTCCGGATCGGTCCGGGACCGCCCAGCGCGGTACGCGTCCTGCGGGAGCAGCGGCCGCGACCCGCGGGGGGACGGCAGCCCGCACCAGGGGCGCCGCCCGTGTCCGGCGCGCTCCCACGCGAGAGCGGCCCACACCCGCGCGGTCCGGGCGGCTGCGGTTCGGGCGGCGGGCGCTCCCGCATGCCCCCACCCGCCGGCCACCGCTCGATGCCGTACACCGAAGCCAACCCGGCCCGGGCCGATCCGAAGGACAGGTCCTAGCGCACCAGGCCCCACCGGAATCCGAGCGCCACCGCGTGAGCCCGGTCCGACGCGCCGAGCTTCTTGAAGAGCCGCCGGGCGTGTGTCTTGACGGTGTCCTCGGAGAGGAACAGCTCTCGGCCGATCTCGGCGTTGGAGCGGCCGTGGCTCATGCCTTCGAGGACCTGGATCTCACGCGCGGTGAGCGTGGGCGCGGCGCCCATCTCCGCCGAACGCAGCCGCCGCGGGGCGAGCCGCCAGGTCGGGTCGGCGAGAGCCTGCGTGACCGTCGCACGCAGCTCCGCGCGGGAGGCGTCCTTGTGCAGATAGCCGCGGGCGCCGGCGGCCACCGCGAGTGCCACGCCGTCGAGGTCCTCGGCGACGGTGAGCATGATGATCCGTGCGCCGGGGTCGGCGGACAGCAGCCGCCGGACGGTCTCGACACCACCCAGTCCGGGCATGCGCACGTCCATCAGAATCAGGTCCGAGCGGTCGGCTCCCCAGCGGCGGAGCACTTCCTCACCGTTGGCAGCCGTCGTCACGCGCTCGACGCCGGGCACGGTCGCGACCGCGCGGCGAAGCGCCTCTCGGGCAAGCGGGGAGTCGTCGCAGACGAGGACGGAAGTCATGACCGCCCTCCGCAGCTGATGCGCGTCACCTTGAGCCTCCAGGCTGGTACGAAATCGTCACCTGTGCGGTCGACCGCTTCGGACACCCGCCCGAGCGCTTGTTCCTTCAACCGCCTCGCACTCTCAACGACGGTCACCCGAAAGAGTTACGGGGCCGCCTGCCGACTTCGGCACTCTACGTGAGGGGGCGGACACGGTGCAGACACGCGCGGCGCACCCTCGAACTTTCATCACAACCCGTGCCCCGTTCGGACCCTTTTCTTCCCATTCACTGGTGTCTGAGACTAGATTCGCAATGAGTCATATTTTCATCTCCTTTGATCGTAGTTGTACGGTCGTGGACACCGGATCCGCCCAGAACGGCTACAAGGGGTCACGCAATGGCAGATTTCTCCCGCCTTCCAGGACCGAACGCGGACCTGTGGGACTGGCAGCTCCTGGCCGCGTGCCGCGGGGTGGACAGCTCGCTCTTCTTCCACCCCGAGGGCGAGCGGGGTGCGGCACGAAGCGCCCGTGAGCACTCGGCCAAAGAGGTCTGCATGAGGTGCCCGGTACGCGCCGAGTGCGCCGCCCACGCGCTGGCCGTACGCGAGCCGTACGGCGTGTGGGGCGGACTGACCGAGGACGAGCGCGAAGAACTGATGGGCCGGGCGCGCCACCGACTTGTGTCGACCTCGCCGGCGGCACCGGGTTCGCCCGCAGCACCGGCGGTGTCGACGCCGGTCCCCGCGTCGGTCGCGACGACCGGCGAGCACGTCGCTTCGAACACCTGAAGGAACGTTTCTTCAGATGGGGCACGCGCACGTGCCCTTCGTTTTTCTCGTTCCTCGCAGGAGGTTCCAGGGCGGAACCGGGCGGAACGGGGCGGAACAGGACGGGACGGCAGGGTGTCGGCCGCCCGCGAGTGCCGGGTGGTCCCGGCTAGCGGCCGCCAGCGCGCGACAGCTGGTCGAGCGTCGCGCCGACCGCGGGCACCTGGGCCAGGTCGGGGAGAGTCAGGGCGACGATCTCCCGCCGCACAGCGGGCTCCAGGGTGACGGTACGTACACCCCTGGGCCGTACGGAGTCGACTGCCAGCTGGGGCAGGACGGCCACCCCGAGCCCCGCACCCACCAGCCCCGCGACCGCGGGGTAGTCGTCGGTCGCGAAGTCGATGCGCGGAGTGAAACCGGCCGACTCGCACACCTCGACCAGTTGCCCCCGGCAGCGCGGACAGCCGGCGATCCACGGCTCCTCGGCGAGTTCCCCTATGGACAGGGACTCCGCGTGCGCCAGCGGGTGCCGCTCGGGCACGAGTCCCACGAGCCGGTCCGTGAGCAGTGGCCGCACCACGAGGTCGTCCCACTCCTCGGCGCCCGACGCCCCTTCGTAGCGGAAGGCGAGGGCCACGTCGCAGTCACCCCCGCGCAGCATCTCGACGGACCGGGGCGGCTCGGCCTCCTCCAGGGAGACACGGGTGCCCGGGTGGGCGTCGCGGAGTGCGGCGAGGGCCGTCGGGACGAGCGTCGAGCTGCCGCTGGGAAAGGACACGAGCCGTACCCGCCCCGCCCTCAGCCCGGCGATGGCGGCGACCTCCTCCTCGGCGGCCGTCAGCCCGGCGAGGACGCCGGCGGCATGACGCACCAGCGCGTCCCCGGCCTGCGTCATGCGCATCTCCCGTCCGGTGCGGACCAGCAGCGGCGTGCCGACGGACGCCTCCAGCGCCTTCATCTGCTGGCTGACGGCGGGCTGGGTGCAGCCCAGTTCCCTGGCCGCCGCGGAGAACGAACCGGTGGTGGCCACGGCGCGCAGCACGCGGAGATGACGGGCTTCGATCACACCCCAAGGATAAGCCGTCCTTTGACAGGACACTGAATATCCATTCGACGCTTTGATTCGGCATCGCCTACGGTGCGCCCTCATGAAGCTTCTGTCTGTGAATCTGGGTCGCCCCAAGGCCGTGCCGTACACGGACCACCCCCAGGGCGTGACCGGTATCGACAAGCAGCCGGTGGACACGCCGGTGCGAGTGGCGGCGCCGGGGCCGAAGGGGTTCGGCGCGAGCGGACTGGCCGGGGACTCGGTGTGCGAGACGCGGCACCACGGGGGCGATGACCAAGCGGTGTACGCGATGGCCCGCGAGGACCTCGACGAATGGGAAGGCGTGCTGGGGCGCACGCTGCCGAACGGCTCGTTCGGCGAGAACCTCACCACGGAGGGGATCGACCTGTCCGGCGCCCGGATCGGCGAGCGGTGGGCCATCGGATCCGAGGTGGTGCTGGAGGTCACCTCCGGTCGCATTCCCTGCCGCACCTTCCAGGGCCATCTGGGTGAGAGGGGCTGGGTGAAGCGGTTCACGCGGCGCGGCGCACCGGGCGCGTACCTGCGAGTGATCCGGCCCGGTGAGATCCGGACGGGCGACGCGATACGGATCGTGCACCGGCCGGATCACGAGGTGACGGTCGCTCTGCAGTTCCGGGCGGCGACGACCGAGCAGACTCTGCTGCCGCTGCTGCTGGCGGCGGGCGACGCTCTCCACCCGGAGGCACTGGCGAGGGCACGGAAGTACAAGGAGAAGCACGGGGAGGGCAACGAGGAGCAGTCCGGGAAGAAGTACGTGGCGGAGCGGGGCTCCTGACGTACAGCCACCGCGCACCGGCCGCCCTGCCCGGCCGCCGGGCACCGGCCGCCGGGCAGGAAGGCGGGGGCGGGTGGAGGGGCGGACATGGGGGTGACTGATCCGGCCGGGCTTCAGTGCACCGGCCGGGGCGGCGGTGCCGACCGGACGACCGGACTCCGGGTAACTAGTCTTGGGCCATGACAACCGCTCTGATTACGGGTTCGACAGCCGGGATCGGTGCCGCGTTCGCGCGGCGGCTGGCGGCCGACGGGCACGACCTGGTGCTGGTGGCCCGCGACCTCGGCAGGCTCCGGGAGCAGGCGACCGAGCTTCACGACCGTCACGGTATCGAGGCGGAGGTGTTGTCGGCCGACCTGTCCGAGGACAAGGGCATCGAGGCGGTGGCCGAGCGGTTGGGCGATCGCAGGAACCCCGTCGACCTGCTGGTCAACAACGCGGGTTTCGGCAACAAGGGCCGGTACCTCGAGGTCTCCGTGGCGGACGAGCTGAGGATGCTCAAGGTGCACTGCGAGGCGGTGCTCCGGCTGACGACGGCTGCGGTGGAGGCGATGCGGGAGCGCGGGCGCGGGGGTGTGGTGAACGTCGCCTCGACCGCGGCGTTCGTGCCGCGCGGGACCTACGGGGCGTCCAAGGCGTGGGTCGTGCAGTTCACCCAGGGCGCGGCGCAGGACCTGGCGGGCAACGGCGTCCGCCTGATGGCGCTGTGCCCCGGGTTCGTACGCACCGAGTTCCATGAGCGTGCGGGGATGGGTACGGACAACATCCCGAACTGGATGTGGCTGGACGCGGACAAGGTGGCCGAGGCCGCCCTCGCCGACCTGGCCCGCGGCAGGACGGTGTCGATCCCGGACCCGCGTTACAAGGCGCTGATGGGCGTGGCGAAACTGGTGCCGCGCGGTGTCCTGGGCGGCTTCTCCTCGCGGACGGGCCGCAAGTACGGCCCGCAGTAGCGGACCGTCGCGACCGACCCGCCGTGACCGGACCGGGCCGCCGTGGTCCGGGCTGGTGGCAGTGCGACGGGCCGGGGCCGGAGGTGGAGCAGGCAGGGCTGGGGACTCCGGAGTCACGGAGTCCCCAGCCGCGCCCGAAAGCGGCGCCGGTCCGCTGGGCGGGGCGACGGCACCTCCGCTGTCGGAGGCGGCGACTAGGATTCCGGGCGTGTCTTCAGGGGGTGACCGCCACGCCGCGGCGTGGCGGTCACCGTTTCCGCCGCCGTCTCCCGGAGGTGCTCGGTGTCCGCTGTCCCGAAACCGGTTGCTCCCGCTCCTCGTGAGCGCTGGTTCCAGCCGCGGCGGTCGGGCTTCCGGTGGGAGCAGGAAGGGCTGGATCACGTTCGCGGTCTGATGCCGCGGACCGAGCCGTACCGGGCGTGGGCGACGTTCCAGTTCACCGCGGCGTCCGGCAGGACCAACGAGTGCGATGTGCTGATCGCCGTGCCCGGCGGTCTGTACCTGCTGGAGCTGAAGGGGCATCCCGGCCGGGTCGTGAACCACGGTGACACCTGGCAGTTCCACGGCGACCGGGTCCGCACCCTGCGCAACCCCCTCCATCTGACCGATCTGAAGGCCAAGGAGCTGAAGGGGCAGCTGGAGCGCGCCGCCCGGACGCTCGGGCTGTCTCCCCGGGACGTCCCGTTCATCAAGCCGGCCGTCTTCCTCCACGACCCCGGTCTGGTGAGCGCGCTGGACGAGTTCCAGCGCACGTCCGTCTTCGGCCGCAACGACGGCGCGAGCGGTCTGCCGAGGATCTGGGACGACCTGCTGGGCCGGCCGCCGGAGCGGGAGAGCTGGCGTGTCACTCCGGTGATCAGCGAGCGCCTGGAACGGCTGATGCAGAAGATCGGCATCAGCCACTCCACCGCGCACCTGCGGTTCGGGGACGACTGGAAGCTCGAGCCCCGGGCGCTCGACGCGGGCCCCGGCTGGGAGGACCGGCTGGCGGTGCGCGACGACGGACTGGTCCAGGAGAGCGGCCGTGTCCGTATATACCTGTCCGGTGCCGCCGCGTCCGACGAGCAGCGCGCGAAGGTGGACCGTGCGGCCCGCCGCGAGTACCAGGTGCTGCAGGGCATCAACCACCGGGGCATCGTGCAGGCGGCGCAGATCCGTGAGCACCAGGGCGGTCCGGCGATCCTCTTCCGGCACCGCGAGTCGGATCTCCGGCTGGACGCCTACCTCGATGCGTACGGCGGCCGGCTCGCCCCTGCTCAACGTCTCGATCTGGTGCGTCAGCTCGCCGAGGCGGTGCGCTACGCGCACAACCGTTCCCTGTACCACCGGGCGCTGTCCGCCCGGTCGGTGTACGTCTCGGCGCGTGAGGACGGCGGTGAGCCCGTCCTGCGGATCGCCGACTGGCAGACGGCGGCGCGCGACTTCGAGACGACGATGCACCGCTCGCTCGGTGACACTCCGCTGGACGGAGGGCTGATCGCGGACACCGCGCAGGTCTATCTGGCGCCGGAGACGGACCAGGAGTTCGCCGATCCGGTCGACCTGGACGTCTTCGGTCTCGGTTCGCTCAGTTATCTGCTGCTCACGGGACGTTCCCCGGCGGACCGGCGCAGCGCCATGCTGGAGCGGTTGCAGAGCGACAAGGGCCTGCATCCGTACGCCGTCTCCGATTCCGTGTCAGCCGCTCTCGGCACTCTCGTCTTCCGGGCCACGGCCGCCGATGTGCGGGACCGTCCGGCGTCGGTCGACGAGTTCCTGGAGCTGCTGGCGGCGGCCGAGGCGGACGCGGCGGCGCCGCAGTCCGCGGGCGGCCCGGCCGTAGAGCCCCTCACGGTGCAGCCGGGGCAGCCGCTGGACGGCACCTGGACGGTGGTGCGGGTGCTCGGTACCGGTGCCACGGCTCGCGCGCTGCTGGTCCGCCGTATCTCCGCCGAGGACGGCGAGGACTCCCTCCGCGTGTTCAAGGTGGCCCTGGACCAGGAGAAGGAAGCCCGCCTGCACGCGGAGGCGAAGGCGCTGAAGGAGGTGGGCGGCGGGCGCATCGTGAAGCTGCTCGCCGAGCCCCGTGAGCTGGCCGGTCACACGGTCCTGGAGATCGAGTACGCGGGCGGTTTCCGCGGCGGGGACGACCGGGAGCCGGTGAGTCTCGGTTCGCGGCTCCGTGACCAGGGCCCGCTGGGGTACGACCAGCTGGAGCGGTTCGGCAACGACCTGTTCGACGCTCTCGACGCCCTCGCCGCGCGCGGGGTGCGGCACCGGGACGTCAAGCCGGACAACCTGGGTCTGTTCAAGCGCAGTGACGGTTCCTGGCAGTTGATGCTGTTCGACTTCTCGCTGGCCGACGCCCCGGACCAGGACGTGCACGCGGGCACGCGCGGGTATCTCGATCCGTTCCTCGGCGAGGCGGGCCGTTCGCGTTACGACGATCACGCCGAGTGGTACGCCGCCGCGGTCACCCTGCACGAGATGGCCTCCGGGGAGCGGCCCGTGTGGGGGGACGGGCAGGGGGATCCGCGGCTGGTCGCGGACGCGGAGCTGCATGTGTCGGCCGAGTTGTTCCCGCAGGCCCTGAGCGAGGGGCTGAGGGGGTTCTTCGAGCGGGCGCTGCACCGGGACGTGGAGCAGCGGTACGACAGTCTGCGGCAGGTGCAGGAGGCGTGGCGGCAGGTTTTCCGCAGGGCGGACGCGGCGCCTCCCGCGACGACTCCGGCCACGGTCGGTATCGGTGCGCAGGACCTGGAGGACGCCCGCGAGCAGGCGGCCGAGGCGGCCGGGCTGGGGACGCCGCTGGCGGCGGCGGGCCTGTCCCCCCGGGCGGTGTCGGTCGCCGAGGGGCTCAAGGCGCACACCGTCGAGCAGCTCCTGGACATCCCGCCGCACTACATCTCCCGGGCCCGCGGGGCCGGCAACGCGATCCGCAAGGAGCTGAACCGCCGCCACCGCCAGTGGACGCAGGCGCTGCGCCGGCGACCCGCCGCGAAGAAGCCCGCGGAGATCCGGCCCGACGCGCGGGAGGAGGTGCTGGAGTCGGTCGACACGCTGGCCGCGCGCCTCACTCCTCCGGCGGGCAAGCGCCGCACACGTCCCCGTCCGGACGTGGTGCGGGCCACCTTGCAGCTTCCGGGGGTGCTGGAGGCCGGGGAGGCGGTGGAGCCGTGGCCGGCGCAGAGCCTGATCGCGAAGGCCCTGGGCATCAGCCAGCCGACCGTTTCGCAGAACCAGCAGGCGGCGGTCGCGGCGTGGGCCGGGCTTCCGTGGCTGGTCAGGGTGCGGGACGAGCTGGTGGCGATCCTGACCGACCGGGACCGGGTGTGCACGGCCGAGGAGTTGGCGTCGGAGCTGCGGGTCCGGCACGGCGCGGGCACGGGTGATCCGGCCGAGGCGCAGGCCAGGGCGCTGGCCGTGGTGCGGGCCGCGGTCGAGGCGGAGATCCGCAAGCGGGACGAGGAGCCGCCCGGTACCGGGCCCGCCGAGTCCGCCGAGGGGGCCGAGCCCCCGGCCCGGTTCGCCGTGCAGCGCCGGGGCGGCCGGGTCGTCATCGCGCTGGAGGACCAACCGGGCGCCGACGATCCGACGCCCGCCGAACTCGCCGACTACGCGGCCCTGCTGGGCGAGCAGGCCGCCGACCTGGCAGGGCGCGAGCCGTTGCCCGGCCGCGCGACCGTGCTGAGGGAGCTGCGTTCCGTACCGGCGCCGGAGGGCATGGCGCCGCTGGCCGACACCCGGCTGGTGGAGCTGGCCGCGTCGTTGGCGGGAGGTGTGGCCTTCTCTCCCCGGCTGGAGCTGTTCCCGCTCTCCCTCGGTCTGGCCCGCGCTCTGCGCATCTCGCAGGCGCCGGCGGGGGTCCGCCCCGAGACCGGTATCACCACCGCGGATCTGCTCTCCCGGGTCCGCGCGCGGTTCCCCGGTCTCACGGTGCTGGACGAGACGACGTACGTGGAGCTGGCGGAGGCTCTGACGGAGTCGGGGTTCCCTCTGGTGCACGACCAGGAGCGGCGCCGTTTCTTCCCCAAGGAGCAGCAGGGTCCGGGCAGCCGGATGGGGCTGTCCGCCTCGGTCCTGACGAGTACCGGTTCGCTCTACGCCGCCGCGCAGGGCCGGATCGCCGAGGGCAGGG
The DNA here is from genome assembly GCF_053890455.1 of Streptomyces yamdrokensis. NCBI lineage: Bacteria > Bacillati > Actinomycetota > Actinomycetes > Kitasatosporales > Streptomycetaceae > Streptomyces > Streptomyces yamdrokensis. The sequence continues at coordinate 4,728,339 of NZ_CM132679.1, read as the reverse complement.
ATCCGCGTGAGGTGCTGTCCGCGCGACTGGGTGAGGCCCGTCGCCGGGGCGGTTTCGTGGCCCTGACATTGAAGGGCGCCGAGCTGCCGGGGACCGCGCGGGCACTGGCGGAGCGGTTCGAGGTGACCGGTGTCCCGTTGAACACCCTGTTCCTGGACGCGCTCAAGGAGCTGGCCGAGGAGCAGTCCGTACGCTGGCAGGCCCTCTTGAAGGCGGACGCCAGGTTCACGGTGACCGGCGTGCTGGGTGCGGCGCTCGCCTCGTACACGCGGTCGGCGGCCGAGCGGGTCCGGCAGCGGGTGGTGGATCTCGCGGAGCGCTCGGGTCCGCGCACGGTCCTGCTCGCCCACGAGGCCGGTCTGATCGCCCGTTACTGGGAGGCGGGCGGCCGTGAACTCCTGGCCTCTCTCCAGCAGGCGGCCAGGCGGCCGGCCGACGTCCCGCACGGTCTGTGGCTGCTGCTGCCGGTGGAGGACCCGCGTGCCACACCCGTGCTGGACGGCCGCACCGTGGAGGTGGTGGACCGGGCCAGCGAGTGGGAGGTGCTGGACAGCCTCTTCGTGAAGGGCCTCCGGGGCGCACCGGCACGGACCTGACGAGGATTGCCTGTCAACACGATGCTCGGTAGTGGGGTAGCGGTTCAGCGTTGTACAGAGGGGGACAACAGTGATCGACAACAAGGACTTCATGCACGGTGCGGCGCTGGTGGCCATCGCCGACTCGGAGATGTTCACGGCACTCAACCGTGCCAGCGTGAAGTACGGGCACTATGTCGTGAACCATGACCGACACTTGTTCATCAAGTACAACACCGGCACGGGTCCAGGAGACTATTTCTTCACCTTCTCCGGTGAGGACAAGAACAGAATCAGATCCGAACCAGCACCTCTGGTCTTCGCTGTCCTGGTCTGCGGCGAAGAAGTGGTCACAGGAATCGCGAGGGACGAGCTCGCACAGCTCCTCCCCCTCACCACTGCCGCCGCCTCGACCGTCAAGGTCTCGGCACCACAGGGCAGGCAGCTTCGGATCTCGGGGCCGAGCGGACAGTTGCCGTTGATAGCGCGACGGTCGTTTCCGTCCCGAATCCTTTCCTGAGGGCCGCCGGGCGGGGCGCGACGCACGGCTCCGGACTCGGGCCTGTTCAGTCCGTGGGTTCCAGCTTGTCCGGTCAGTCGGGGACCGCTCTGTTCCCGGGCCGTCCGACCGGCAGAGGTGACATGGTGTCCGGGGTAGGAGGCTGGCCCGGGAACCCGTATGGCTTGTTCTGATAGCTGAATGCCCAGTTTGGCTTGCCAAGCCCCTGCACCGGCGATTCACTTGCACGAAACGCGGTGAAACTAGCCTGTGGGAGGAGGTGCTCATGCTTCTGAACTTCAGGGTGGCCAATCACCGCTCGATCCGCGAGGAGCTGGAGTGGCAGCTTCAACCGGTGTACGAGGGGGACCGACCGCCGGGTACCGCATGGGAGGCAGTACCGGTCGCGGGGGTCTTCGGCTCGAATGCGGCCGGCAAGTCGAACATCGTCGACGCGCTGCGCTACATGGCGGAGATGGTGAACCGCTCGCATCTCCTGGCAGAGGCCGGCGAGGGCGTGAGCCGGCAGCCGTTCCTGTCGGACGTCCGGGAGACGGACTCGTCCTGGTATATCGCCGACCTCCTGGTGCGCGGGGTCAGGTACGTATACGGCTTCGAGGTGGACGACGAGTGTGTCGTCGGCGAGTGGCTGTACGCCTACCCGGAGGGGCGCAGGCGGGTGGTATTCGAGCGGACCGGGGACGACTTCCGTGTCGGCAGCACGCAGGACCGTCCCAAGGAACTCCACACGGTCGCCGACGTGACGGCTCCCAACGCGCTGTTCCTTTCGATGGCCGCCCGATCGAAGAGGGTCACGGACGTCGTCTACCCGGTATACCGGTGGTTCCGGAGCGACCTGGTGTTTGGCGGCTCCTTGACGAATGGGCCGACGCACCGCGCGCTGATGCTCAGAAACCTCGCACGTCGGCTGGACCGACAGGGAGAGCCCGCCCATCTACGGGACCTGCTGCGCGTCGCGGACCTCGGGATCGAGGATTTCCGCGTGGAGACGGTCGAGGAGGAGCTGTACTCGTCGCGGTCCGTCCCCCGGGGTGCCGAAAAGGACACGCTCTTCGACATGCCGAGGCCCCACCGACGGACACGCCACGAACTGCTGTTGAGGCACACCGGTAGGAACGGTCCGTTCGAGGTGCCGCTGGACGCGGAGTCCGCCGGTACGCAGGCACTGGTGGAGTACGCGTTCACGCTGGAGGGGGTGGCCCGTCGCGGCGGCACCCTGGTGGTGGACGAGCTGGGCAGCAGCCTGCACCCGCGGCTCAGCGCGTTCCTGGTCGGTCTCTTCCAGGACCCGGAGCGCAACCCGAGGGGCGCTCAATTGCTGTTCACCAGTCATGACGTGAGCCTGCTGGGCCGTAGGGCCGGGGAGGACATTCTGAAGCGGGACCAGATCTGGTTCGTGACGAAGAACGAGTTCGGAGAGAGCTCGCTGTATCCGCTGTCCGACTTCCGGCCGCGCCAGGACGAGAACCGGGAGCGGCGCTATCTGAGCGGGAGCTACGGCGCGGTGCCCATGGTCGACGACACGTTCACGCTGGCGATCGCCGGGCGGGGGGAAACGGGTGGCGAGGGATCCGAAGCGGGACGGCCGGAGGGCTCCGAGGCGTGAGTCCACGCTGCGCCGCAGGCCCGCGTATCGGGATTCGTTACCGACGATCCTGGTGGTGTGCGGGGCGAGGAACACCGAACCGGCATATCTCAAAGGTCTTTTGAGAGTGGTCGACAATCGTGCCGTGGATGTCCGGGTCAAGGTCTGTCCGCAGGATCCGGTGTCCGTGGTCCGGCACGCGGCGGGTGAGCGCAGGCGTGCGGGCGACCACTATTCGCACACCTGGTGCGTCCTGGACGTGGATGACTTCGCGCATCTCGACGAGGCGCTGCGGCTGGCCCGCAGCGAGGGCATCGACGTCGCCCTGTCGAACCCGTGCTTCGAGTTGTGGCTGCTGCTCCACTTCCGCGACCACCGCGCCCCCGTCGACGGCTTCCGGCAGGCCGAGCGGCATCTCGTCCCCCACCACCACGGTTACAGCAAGGCTGCGGACCGGTTCGCCTTCGATCTCTACCGGCAGGCCTGGCCGCAGGCAGTGGAACGGGCACGGGAGCTGGCGAAGCCGGGTGAGGAGCACAAGAGGAACCCGTCGACCGGAATGTGGCGCCTGGTCGAGCACATCGTGCCGGCGTATCCGCAGGCCTGAGCCGTACTCGTCTTCAAGCCCTGCCGCGACTGAGGGAGAATCGGGACGGCAGGGCCTCCAGGGGATGGGCGGACATGAACGTCGGTGAAGAGCTTCTCGGCAAGAGGATCATCAAGACCCGCCCGCCTCGTGACGGCATGCAGCTCGTTCGGCTGGAGTCGGTCGCAATCTTCATCTGCTCGCAGTGCACCTCGGAAAAGACCGCACGCCTTGTCGCCGTCTGCGGTGTCTCCCTCCTGTGCAACGGCTGTTACGGACGCATGGGTGCCTCGGCTGCGGAGAGCGATCTGCAAACGCGGAAAGACACCGGTGGACCGTCGGCGGCCTCTACGTCTCCGTCGACGGTCGCGGATACTCGAGCGTCGTTCCTTCAGGCCGAGGGTCTCGCGCGGGTCGTCGTAGAGGAACGTGCCAGTGGGCTGCCCTACTCGGTGATCAACACCGGGCGCACCGTCGAGTGGAAGTTCCATGTGCGTGCCGAGCACCTCCTGCACGGCACGTGCCCCGTGCCGGCCGAGATGGCCGACCGGGCTTCCCCTCATGAGCCGCTGGACCTCACCTTTCTGCGAGGGCGTCGCCGCATTGGGGTCCTGGACGAGCAGGAGGGGGCCAGGCTCCGGGTGGAGGGCGCTGAGCCGCTGCTGACAGGAGTGACGTGGCAGTCTTTCGTCCTCCCCGGAACGCGTGTGTCGGTGCGGTGGGAGACGTGGGGGAAACTCCGTTTGGCCTTCACCCCGCTGGACAAGCCCGTTGTCTTCGGCGGCACCGTGGTCCACTACGACTACGACCCGAGGATCATGACCCGTGAACTCGCGGCGTTCGACGCCCGCGTGGACCGGGTGGAGGAACTCGTGCTGAACGCACTGCGTGAGCTCGGGTACCTCGACGAGAAGGGCCGGGCCCTGCTCCCGCAGGAGGCGTTGGTCCGCAACACCATCGAGCGTGCGCCGACGGAACAACCTCCGACGAAGAAGATCCGTGGGGCGATCGAACGGTTGCTCGCGCGCGGGGTCCTCACGTGGGAGCAGGGCAGCGTCAACGGGGCAGCCGTGCTGCACTATCCCGCACGGACCGGAGAGACACCGGTTCCGCTGCTCTGCTACGCCCCGATGCTACGGGTGGCGGACCGCGAGGATCTTCGGGATGGGGCAACCGGCGCTGCGTACGGCACGAGCGCCCATCGCGTCTCGGGGCACCTGATGCGCATAGGCCACCTCGGCAAAGCAGCGAGCCCTGAAGCGGAAGCCGCCTACCGGGAGGACCACAGGAGAGCCGGCCTGGCCGGGCCTCACGAGCTGCCCCGCGGCTACACCTACGTTCGTGAGCACGAGCGGGGGATGTAGGCAACCTGCGTTCAAGGCTCGGAAGGCGACACTGGCATGTGTCCGATGGGCGCTCCACCGGCTACCGGACTGGACCGGGCCTGGTTCTTTTCGATCCCGTTCCGCTCGTCTTTGCCCGACGGTCGGCCTCCGCGCGCTTCCTTTCCAGCTGCGCCTTCTTCTTCGCCCGTATCCGCTCCGCTTCCCTCTTCTCCCGGGCCAGCAGAACGCGCCGCTCGCGCTGCTTCTCCTCCGGAGTCAGTCTCATGTAGGCGGGCGCGACCTTGGGCGGTGTGTTCCTTCGCTCCACTCCCCTGTCCGCAATAGGGGCGGGGCGGGTGGCGGGGAGCGACTTGAGGCTGGTGGCCGAGGCCTTCTTCCTCTTCCTCCGCGGTGGTTTCACAGGTTCGGGCTTGGACGGACTTGCCGGTTTCTCCGTCCTGGCCGGGGCTGCGCCCAGCCCGTCGCGCCGACGCTCGGCGTCACGGGCGAACTCCAGTTCCTGCTGTGCGCGTCGGCGTCGAAGATCCTCCTGCTGCTGGGCGAGCTGCTTCGTAGCTTTACTCCGCTTGTTCCCCGCCACCACCGGCGCTTTACCGAGCCGACCGTTCACACCCCTGCTCATGACACCCCCCACATGCCACTGGTGATCACGTACGAAGACCTGCCGTCTGCCCTCAAAGGCCGCCACCGCCCTGCGGTCACAAGTCCCCATCGAGCACGGATGGTGTCGAAGCAACCACCTGACCAGCTTGGATGCTGAATCACGCGTCAGTTCTTGTCAACGTGCAGACATCTGCGCCCGGGCCGCGGGTGACGTTCACCTTCCTTCGCACGGTTCCAGCTTGTCCGGCCAGCCGGTGAGGGTGCCGGTGTCGCGGAGGCGGTACAAGTCCGCCATGAGCTTGGCGCGTGCCGCTCCGGTCCGTGCGGACCAACCGAAGAACATGAGGGCTTCGCCGACGGCTTGCTCCGCGCCGAGGTCGCGTGGCCTGTCTTCGATGAGGCCCAGCAGGGCGCGTTGGCGTTCGGCCGGTGCCACGTGCTCGACCGGTCGCGGGGTGAGGCCCGGCAGTGGCCATCGGGCCTGTGCGCACGGCCGGCCTGCCATGTCCAGGAAGTCTCCTGTCTCGGCTATCCGGCCGTCGTCTCGCAGTCGATCCGCCGCCGCGTTCACGGATGCTTTGATCGTTGACGGCCGTGGCTTGTACAGCAGCTCGCCCAAGTGCCGTAGGAGGACCTGCCGGTGGATCGGTCCTTCGACGTCGACGACCCGGTGAACGGCGTCCGCCATCGGAGGCTTCGGGATCCCGCCGCGCCGGTCGGCGGTCGCCGGGTCGAGGTCGGCCACATCGGCAGGCTGGTAGGGAACCGCCCAGTCGCCGTGGTCGGGAGCGCTACGGAATGACTTACGGGGTGCCACAGGGGGTCGGCTCCTTCATCGTGGGGTGATCGGACAGGTAGGCGTCCAGGCCGGCGGCCACCAGCGGGGACGGCGTCTGCGTCCCGGGCCGGCTGTGCAGGCGCAGCAGTACGTGGTCGTCGCCGACGAGGCAGTCGGTGCAGGGCAGGCTGCGGGACAGCAGCCGGGCGAGGGCGTCGCATGCCGCTCGTACATCGACCTCATGCAGACCGATCCAGGCGTGCAGGGTGCCGTCCTGGACGGTCAGTTCGACGTCGACGGAGGTGCCCGCCGCCTCGGCGGCCTCGCCGCACCAGGTCAGCGTCTCGTGCAGCGCCGCAAGCTGGGACGGGAACGGCAGGAAGATCTTTTGGCGCATGTCGTCGCGGACCGTGACGCCGGTCCGCGACGCCTGCTCGCGCCACCAGTCCTGCACGATGTCGCGGGCCGAGACACCCCACGGGCCGGTCCGGGCCGCCCGCCGCACCGCCTCGGCCGCGTTTCGGCGGACCGTGCTCGCGTGGTCGGTTCCTTCGTCCACCGCCATCCGGCTCACCAGGGAGCGGGGGCCGAGCCGAATGTCGTGGACGACCTGGCGGTACAGCTCGTGCAGCGTGTCGGGCAGCGGTGCCGCGTCCGGACCGAGGAGGGGCTGTCCGCGTTCCGCCCGGGCGCGGAAGGCGTCGAGGTCGCCTGTGGCGAGCAGGTCGGTGCCGAGCGGCGGTCTGCGGCTTGTGCTGCCGGGTCCGTCTGCCGGCCGGACCGGCCTCCCCGTCGAATACGGCCCGCAGGTCACCGGTGAGCCAGCGGGGCAGCTCGACCGCGGGTGCGCGGCCGTCGAAGAAGTCACCGGCCAGGTCGACGCAGTACGACCACCTGTCCCACTCCGAGCGTGCCACGTACGTCTGGCCGACCCTGCGCAGCGCCCGGCGCATCCGCTCGTACGAGACCTTCCGTCCACCCAGGTTGTATGACGTCCTTGCGCGTGCGGCCTCGATGGCGAGCGCGATCCTGTGCACGGGCGTCGCAGCCGCGGTCTCCCGCAGCGACACGATGCCGACCCAGCGGTTCATGGCCCTCCCCCGGCCGGGTGGCACGACCCGCACGGCAACGGGAGACGTCGCGCGTTCCCCGGTTCGTACGGACGGATACCGCCCGGCCCTATCGCTACCCCTCGTCGTTCCGCCGCGCCTGGCCGACCTCGGTGATCGCAGCGGAACCCCCAGGTCAGCGTACGTCCGCCTCAACCGGTTGGGGAGGGTTCCAGCAGGACGGATCATTACGTCGCGGGCCGTCCGGCGGCCGGGGTGACGCGGCCTCCGGGCGCGGGGGACCGACCGGATACGGACACCAACGGGCTCATGGGGTTTCGGGGGTGAAGGATTCTTCCCGGCATCCGGGATCAGCTGGTCCACCGGGTGATCATCATCCGGTGGATCTGTCTGCCCTCTGCGGTCCGGCGCATTCTGTTGTGCGGTCCGTACCCTTCGTGGCACTCCGGTGTACGCCCATCGCTACGCCGCGGCGATCCTCTGGGGGAGCGACTCCAGCCATTGCCGGAGTGACATCCCTCGCGGCGGCAGAAGGTCGAGCCCCAATGCCGCGGCCGCGGTGTGGAGTTCCTGATCCGAGGACACCATGGCCAGGAGTTCACCGATCTCCCGAACTGTCTGTGCACGGTCCTCCGGTTCGGTTTCGCTGACGTACTCGTCGAGAGCCTCGTCGCGAGAACCGTAGATGTAGGAGAAATCCCGGTGGAAGTAGGCGCCGAGCAACTGGCTCAGGCCCGGGAATCGCTCGTTCCATTCCCAAGGGGTCTGCGGGTTCGCCGGGGGAACCTGTGACGGGTCCTGCAGGAACCGGTGAAGGTGGTCCCTTGCGAGGCGCAGGCAGTCCTCCACGCTTGTCCCCATCGGGGGGCGGATGTGAGGGAGGCATTCCACGTCATCCGCGATCTCTTCGGAGGAGAGTCCGACGGCGAGCAGGTCGTCGATTTGCCGGATCGCAACTGCGGCGCGCTCAGGGCCCCTTGCGGCGATCCTGAGGTAGGAGGCCAGGCCGGGGCCCGGGGTTTCCGTGGTGTCGGAGAACGTGAAGCCGGTGTACGTGTAGGCCGCGAGCAGGTTGCCGAGTTCATGGAATCGGTGCCCTGGCGGAAGTTCCTGGCTCATGAGGTGCTCCAAGCGTGCGTGTCAGGGCTGTGGGAACGAGGTGAGGACGCGGTATCCGGACGGCGCCGACGGATCGGCCTTGAGAATGACACGAACCCCTCTCACCCATTGCGTCGGCTGTCCATGAGTGAAGTCGTAACGCGTGAGGTGAAGTCCCGTGCTTTCGTCGAACCTTGCTTCCAGTCTCAATGGCCCCTTCGCGCCCTTGGAGAGCCAGGTCGAGATCTTCCGCTGGTTCTTTCCGAGGGCAAGCGTCCTGTCGGTGAAGCGTTGTGCCGCATCTACGTCGACGTAGCGTGAGTCCGCGGCAAGTCCTGGGTCCTCACGCAGACGCCTGCGCATGCCGTCGACGGTCTTGTCGACATGCTTGTCGATGGTATGGGCCTTGCTCTTGCCTCCAAGGCTCTTGCCCTCATCACCGCGGACATCCGCACGATGCTCGGGCTTGGTGCGCCCCTTGCGTTTGCTCCTTGGCCACGCGTTGTAGTCCCCGCCGGAGGCAGAGCCGGGCGAGGAGCCCAGCCCCATGAGGACGATTCCGGCCGTACCGAGGACGCCGGCGCTGAGGGCGGCTTCGGCGGTGAGGGCGCCGGCCATTCCGCCTCCCGCGAGCGCGAGTCCTCCGGGAGGGAACAGGGCGAGCAGGGAGAGCAGGAGGAGGGCGAAGCCGAGGTGGACCAGGAAGGTGTTCAGGGCGTCGAGCAGATGCAGTGTCCGGATCGCTCTGCCGTCGGGCCCCGCTTCCCCGAACCCGCGCCACAGCAGGAGCGTCCCCGTGGTGGCCGCGCCCAGCGCGGTTCCGAGGCGGAAGCGGTGGACGGCCAGAAGCTCCCCTACGGGCTGGGCGGACACGGGCCGCCAGGTCCGCAGCAGGATCGTGAGTCGGTAGGCGACCCAGGCGAGGGCCGCGATGCCGAAGCCCATCAGGATCTTCGGCCCCGCACCGGTGGTGAAGGACTCCTGGAGGCCGGCCGTGGAGGGGAACGAGCCCACGCCCAGGAACAGCAGTGACGGCAGCACGAGGACGCACGGGATGAGCAGGAGCCACCGCTCCCGGGTGCGGCGGGCCTTTCGGGCCGCCTTCCGCCAGGCGCGGATGTCGGCCGTCCGCCAGGCGCGTTGGTTATCCGACGCGTCCATCCGCGCGGTGATCCCGGCGACCACGCGCCGGAGTTCTTCGGTGTCGTCGGGCGGTGCCGACGTGGCTGCGTACAGCAGGGATCGCCGCAGTCCGACGTAGCGCAGCACGATCAGCAGGCTCCATGGCGGACGCCGGGCCGCGTAGCGCAGCAGGGCTGCCAGGCTGTCGCCGTCGGCGCGTTCGGAAGCGAGCAGTACGCCCGGCACGGTGCGTTTGCCCCGGTGGAGTCGGCGCAGGTCGACGGCCATGGCGACGGCCAGGCACAGGAGGGGCGCCGCCCACGCCTTCCCGTCCAGGGACTCGAGCCACTGCGTGGCCTGGCTGCCCGGTTTCCGCCCCGCGTAGTTGTTCACCGTGTGGTGGACGGCGGCGGCCACGACGGGCGGCACCGACAGCAGGCGCGTCCACCCGCGTGTGCGCCACAGCAGTCCCACCCCGAATCCGGCCGTGGCCGTCCACACCAGGTGGGTGAAGGTCTCCGTGACCGGAGGTCCGGCCATGTCGAGTTGACTGAACGGTGCGGGCAGCCAGGCCGTGAACACCTGCCCCGCGCCCGGCACATAGGGTGGGGACAGGCTGTCGGGGATGATCCAGCCCTCGCCGCGGACAAGCGCCCGGTCCGCGTCCAGACCGAACCGGAGCACCGCCTCCAGTAACCCGAATCCGGCCCCCAGCGCCCCACCCAGCACGACGAAGTCGGTCAGGCCCCACTGGCGGCGAATGCGCAGGCTCCACCCCGCCAGCAGCAGCGGGGAAACCTTGATCAGCTCCTCCACCCAGGGAGCCACCGTGTAGCCGGTGGTGTTCACCACCGTGACCAGCGACTGCCCCGACCGGTCGGCGTAGATGCGGGTGTAGGCGAGCTGCACCAGAGCGGTCGCCACACCGCACCCGTACACCCCCACCACGAGCGCCAACAGCACGGTCGACAGGCGCACCGAACGCGTCGGCCAGGAAGCGGCGAACAGTTGCAGCACGCCCCAGACGGCTGCCACCGTCATCATCAACGTCACACCAGGCCCCCCGCCGCGCCCGAACAACCATTTGATTCGCGATGGTGAACGCGATGCTAGGGAGTCAACTGCCACTACAGCAAGGGAGTTGGCGAGACCCCCACCCCCGACGACACCCGTGGACGAGAGTCAGGGCGCGGGCTGACCGGGCTGTACCGGCGCGGACTGCGACGGGGACGGGACGCCCGACGGCGGCTGGAGTTCCTGCTGGACCCAGGCTCCCGCGACCACGGTGGCGAAGGCGGTGGCGACGGCGACGAGTACGGTGCCGAGGGGGACGGTGACGGAGGACAGCCGGCGGAGGTCGCGCACCTGGGACCACTTCAGCGCGGCGGCCCGTGCCAGCCACCCTTCCCAGGCGAGGCCCAGTCCCATGCAGACGACGAAGGTCTGGCCGGCCAGGCCGCCGCACGCCACCGCCATGTCCTTCCAGGACGGGTCCGGCGTGTACTGCGGGTCCATGGTGAGGGGCCGTGGCCAGGATCTCGGCGGGCAGCACCATCGCCATGAGCGCCGCCTCCTTGGCGATCGGTGTGCTGCCGCGCAGCAGGGCGTAGAAGTAGCCGAAGACGAAGCCGTACAGCGCCCAGTGGCCGAACCTCAGCGCCTTGGAGATCTCCTCGAGGTGGAAGGGCATGAACCCGTCGGCTCCCACGGGCCGGCGGTCGCCCACTGGTAGGCGGCCCAGGGCAGGGCCAGATGGAGGGAGAAGTCCGTCTCCACCCGTGCGGGGCCGTCGGCCGACTTCTGCGTCACCTTGTCCGGCGGGTTGTCCCAGCCGTCGTGGCTGGGCTCCCTGCCGTCATGGAGCACGGTGGACCCGCCGCAGAACCCGCCCCCGTCCTCCCGCACCTCGGCCAGTGCCTCGCTCCGGGGCGGCAGGGTGTACGTGCGGCGCTCACGGATCACCACTTCCTGCCGTGACGCGTCCCAGCCGATCTCGACGCCGAGCCTCCCGGTGCGTTCCCCGCCCTCCTGCCCACCGGCGACCCCGACCGGACCGGCTCCGGCCAGGCACACGCAGAGCAGGAGCAGCAGCACCCCCGCGTACGCCGTCGGAAGCCCCGCCCACGGCCTACGACCGCCTGTCCGACACCCCATGCGGTGGCACCCCCCGTGCACGGCACGCAGCACGCGTCGACGCTCCCCCACCGGACGTCGGCTCCGCGGCCCCACGATGACGGCCCCCCGCGCCCTCCTCGGGAGCCCCTTCGCCGGAAATCCCCCCTTGACGGGGATCGGGGCGGTTCGCGGGAGGCGGCTGGCAGGATGGGCGGTGGGCCGTGGGGGCCCGTGGGCGAGTGGTGAAGGAGTGGGCCGACGTGACGGCTACGGCTGAGGGGGCGGGGTCCGCGCTGGACCGGACGCGGCTGCTGAAGGATCTCCAGGCGCAGGCGCGGCTGCTGGAGGACGACCTCCGCAGGCGGACGGACGACGAGCCGGAGTTCCGGGACGCGCTGCGGGCCGAGTACGAGAAGGCCGTCGCGGCGGAGCGCACGGCGGCGATGTACGAGACGTGGCGGGACGACCGGGTCGTACAGATCGCGGCGGCGTGGGTGCTGGCCTGTGTGTTCGTGCGGTTCAGCGAGGACAACGGGCTGATCGCGGACCCGTGGTTCTCCGGTCCCGGTGACCGGCTCGCGGAGGCGCAGGACCGGCACGACGCGTACTTCCGGGCGAACCCGTCGAAGAACGACCGGGACTGGCTGCTGGACTCCTTCGACGCGCTGGCGAAGTCGCACCGGACGGTGGAGGGGCTGTTCGACCGCACCCACAACCCGCTGTACGAGGTGATGCCCTCCTACGAGGCGGCCACGGCTCTGCTCGCCTTCTGGCGTGAGCGGGGTGCGGACGGCGGGATCGTCCACGACTTCACCGACCCCGGGCTGGACACGCGGTTCCTCGGCGACCTGTACCAGGACCTGTCCGAGCACGCGCGGAAGACGTACGCGCTGCTGCAGACGCCGGTGTTCGTGGAGGAGTTCATCCTCGACCTGACGCTGGAACCGGCCGTGGAGGAGTTCGGCCTCACGCCGGCGTGGAAGCACCGGCCCGGTGGGTGGGACGGCGAGGTGTTCGCCGACGGTCCCGACGGTGCGGACGTCGTCCGGGGGCTGCGGTGCATCGACCCCGCGTGCGGCTCCGGGCACTTCCTCCTGGGCCTCTTCGAGCGGCTGCTGGCGAAGTGGCGGGAGGCCGAGCCCGGCACCGAGCCGTGGGTGCTGGTCCGGCGGGCCCTGGAGTCCGTCCACGGCGCCGACAAGAACCCGTTCGCGGTGGCCATCGCACGGTTCCGGCTGCTGGTGGCCGCGCTGAAGGCGTGCGGGGTGCGGGAGTTGAGTGCGGCTCCCGAGCTGCCGATCCGGGTGGCGGTGGCGGACTCGCTGCTGCACGGGCGCGGCGCGGAGACGGTCACGGAGTCCCTGGAGACCCTGTTCGCGGAGAACGAGCCGTTCTATTACCGCACGGAGGATGTGGAGGGGTACGCGCGGGAGGTGGACCTTCTCGGGCGGGGGTCGTATCACGTGGTGGTGGGGAATCCGCCGTACATCACGGTTAAGGACGCCAACGAGAACAAGAACTACAAGGCCGCGTACGACGCCTGTTATCGGCAGTACGCGTTGTCGGTGCCGTTTGCTCAGCGGATCTTTGAGTTGGGGATCAGGGCGGGGGGCGACCATCGGGATGGGGGGTTCACCGGGCAGATCACGGCCAATTCTTTTATGAAGCGGGAGTTCGGGAAGAAGCTGATTGAGGAGTTCTTCCCGAGGGTCCAACTGACGCATGTAATCGATACGTCGGGAGCATTCATTCCGGGGCATGGGACGCCTACCGTTATTTTGACGGGGCGGAATCAGGTGGCCCGGCAGGGTGAGCCAGTGCGGGCCGTGTTGGGGGTGCGGGGGGAGCCGGGCCAGCCGGAGAATCCTGCGGATGGGCTGGTGTGGCGGGCGATCGTGGGTCAGGTGGGAACGCCTGGAAGCGAGTCGGATTGGGTATCAGTGACCGACGCGCCGCGCGAACGCTTCCGAGAATTTCCATGGTCTGTCCAGGGCGGCAATGCACATGACCTCATGGGCAAGCTGAGCGTCGGCAGCAGCGGCACCGTTGCGGAGCGCGTGAAACTGATCGGGCGTACCACACACACAGGTTCCGACAGCGCGTACTTTGCTTCTCCTGGAGCCTGGTCCAGGTATGGCACCCCAAAGGGGAACACTGTCCCGCTTGTGGAAGGAACTGCTGTACGCGACTGGAACCTCTCCCTGGAAACAGAAGCGCTCTTTCCTTACGGCGCAGACTTCAAGGCCGACCTCAGTAACGAGCGAGTCCAAAAAGTTCTCTGGCCGCTGCGCGCTGGTCTCCGCGAGCGCAGGGAACCCAACGGGACGCACGAAGAAATCGGGCTGACCTGGTACGAGTGGAGCCGGTGGCACCCTGAGCGCTATTCTGTCCCGCTGGGAATCGCCATGGCGTTTGTCGCCACGCACAACCACTTCGTGCTGGACCGGGGCGGGAAGGTGTTCAAGCAGTCCGCGCCGGTGATCAAGTTGCCGGAGGGGACGAGTGAGGAGCGGCATCTGGAGTTGTTGGGGGTTTTGAATTCTTCAACTGGCTGTTTCTGGCTGAAGCAAGTCAGTCACGACAAGGGCAGCCAGTCGGGCACAGGCGGCTTCATGCACGACGAGTGGGAAAGGTTCTTCGAATTCACCGGCACTAAGCTGCAGGAATTCCCGCTTGCCAAGGAATTCCCGCTCGCCCTCGGCCGTGAACTTGACGCCCTTGCGCAGTCACTGGCCAAGCAGGAACCCTCTGTCCTCGCCCGCAACGCCGTGCCGACCCACGAAGCCTTGGACAAAGCTCACCGGGAGCAGGAGGAGACCCGCGCACGGATGATCGCGAAACAGGAGGAGTTGGACTGGACGGTCTACGGCGCGTACGGACTGCTCACCGCTGAGGAGGTTGCACGGGCCACCGATACCGATACCCCCGAAGTAGAGCTCGGGCAGCGGGCGTTCGAGATCGTGCTCGCACGGAGGGTCGCCACCGGGGAAGCAAAGACAGTGTGGTTCGAGCGGCACGGGTCCACTCCGATCACCGAGATCCCCGCCCACTGGCCGGAGGCCTACCGCAAGGTCGTCCAGGCCCGGATCGATCTCATCGAGGCCAACAAGGACATCCGTCTCGTCGAGCGCCCCGAGTACAAGCGCCGCTGGTCCACCGAGCCTTGGGAGAAGCGGGAAGCCTCTGCCCTGCGGAACTGGCTGCTCGACGCCGCTGAACGCGAGGAACTGTGGTTCGAGGAGCGGGACGGGTTCACCGTGCCCCGGCCGCTCACCGTCAACCAGCTCGCCGACGAGCTGCGCCACGACGACGACGTCCAGGCCGTGGCCACGCTGTACGCCACCGACCACCTCGGCAAGCGTGATGCCTCCCTCGCCACCGTCCTCGCCGCCGTCATCGAGGCCGAGCACGTGCCGTATCTCGCCGCGCTCCGCTACAAGGACTCCGGTCTGCGCAAGCGGGCGCAGTGGGAGCAGGTCTGGGAGCAGCAGCGCGAGGAGGACCGGACCGGGAAGCGGCTCGACATCAAGGTGCCGCCGAAGTACACCAGCGCGGACTTCACCAAGAACTCCTACTGGTCCCACCGCGGCAAGCTCGACGTGCCCAAGGAGCGCTTCATCTCCTACCCCGGCGCCTCCCTGGAGTCGGACACCTCCCTGCTCCTCGGCTGGGCCGGCTGGAACCACCGCGACCAGGCCGACGCCCTCGTGGGCCTCGTCCGCAGCCGCGTCGAGGACGGCGGCTGGGAGAAGAAGGACCCCCGGCTCGTACCGCTGCTCGCCGGACTACGCGAAGTACTGCCCTGGGTGCACCAGTGGCACGGCGAGTACGACGAGGAGTGGGAGGGCAACCCCGCCGAGGAGTTCCAGGCCGCTCTCGACTCGGGCCGCGCGGACGCGGAGTTGTCCGAGAACGACCTCGTCGCCTGGCGCCCCGAGAAGAAGACGCGCGGGCGGCAGAAGAAGAGCGAGTGACTGAGCTGCGCCCATGAGGGAGGGGCGGTCGGAAGCCACGTTCCGGCTTCCGACCGCCCCTCCCTCGTCAGATCAGTCGCGCGCTGTCATCCGTACGAACGCCGCCCACTGGTCGGCGCCGACGGTCAGAAACGCGTCGCCGGGCCGCTTGGAGTCGCGGACCAGCACGGCCGTACCGGCGTCCGCGACCTCGACGCAGTCGCCGCCATTGCCCGCGCTGTAGCTGCTCTTGAACCACCGCAGTTCGGCCGCAGCAAGCGCGGGGGTGCCTGTCTTCATAGCTCTCCCAACAGCTTCTCGATGAAGGTCAGCGACTCCTTGGGAGTCAAGGCTTGTGCCCGAAGAACACCGTACGTCGCTTCGAGCGGGCTGACCTTCTTCGGTTCCGTGTACAGGGCGCTCACGTCCTGCACTTCCATGTACGCCATCCTGCGCTGGCTTTTGGAGTGGATCAATGTGAACGGCCCGGCCAGACCGGCATGTTCATCACGCTCCACCGGCATGACCTGCATCTCGACGTTGCGTTGATGCCCGATGAGCAGAAGTTGTTCCAGTTGACCACGCCAGACCTCACGGCCACCCAAGGGGCGCCTGAGCACCTGCTCTTCAAAGACGAAGCTCAGCAGTGGGGCGGGGCGTCGGGCGAACAGCTTCTGTCGTTCCATGCGCGCTGCCACACCCTGCTCGATCGCCTCCTCGTCCAGGAGGGGCCGCCACATCTGGAAGACCGCCCGCGCGCATTCCTCTGTCTGCAGAAGGCCCTTGACCGCGTGGGTGACGTAGGCGTGAAGCTCGACAGCCTCGGCCTCCAGCTGCACGTACCGCCGGAAGAACCCCGGATACCGAGCCTTCGCCACCTCCTCCTTCATCGCCATCAGCACGCCCCGCGCCCCCACCGCACGGTCCACCGCGTCGATCAGCTCGGGCTTGGGAATCCGCCGCCCCTGCTCCACCGCCGCGATCTGCGCCTCGCCGTACCCGACCTGGCTCCCCAACTGCGCCTGCGTCAGCCCGGCCACCTCGCGCAACAGCTTCATCTGGCGCCCGAAACAGCGCAGGAACTCTCCGTTCGAGTCGGCGCCCTCGCCGCTCACACCCGCATCCGCACCCGATTCCATCGCATCGCCCCTCGGCACATCCAGCGCTCGGTCATCCGTGATCGCACGCTAGGACGCACAGGGGCCCCTCACACCGAAACCCGCACAAGTTGCGACGAACGGGTGAACGACCCTCCTGACCTCTCGGCAGGGCCCGTCCTCCGGAGCACGCCGGAGGGGTGCTCGTGGCGCAGCTTGCCCCGCAGCACCGTGTGGACACGCATGCGGGGCACTTCGCCTTCGGCTCGCAGGAGTCCGATGACGCGGACTCACCGGTCCCCTCCCCCGAGGACTTCGACCGCGGCGCCTTCCTCGGCACTCACCCCGGGCACCACCTGAGCACCGGCCGGCACGGAACACCGCCGGCCGTCTCCCCGGCCGGCGGAAACCGCCACCAGGAGCGTGGCCCTGCTACGGCTCGACGAGTTTCAGGAGGCCCAGAAGACCCCCGAAGAACGCGAGCACCACCAACACCCCTGCTATCTGGGAAGCGAGGGTGGGGGTCTCCGCACCGGCCTGCGACCGGACGTCGACGTCGATCAACGGCTGCTGGACGCAGCTCACGTCCTCTCCCGGGCCGTCCACGAGGAACGTGGCGCGGACAGCCTGCCTTCGGGAAAGGAGACTGGGAGAGATGGCGACCACTTTGGGCGATACGGAGTCAACGGCCACTGCGGGGGCGACGCCTCCCGCCGGGGAGGAGGTCACCCCGAGCACCCCCACCACGTCGGCACCGAGATCGAACTTCAAGGGTGCGTCGTTGTGGAACTGTGCGGCGGTGATGTCCCGGCGGCCGGAGTTGTACAGCTCCAGCTCGATGACCCGCGGACGGCTCACGGACGTGCCGTTGTGGGTGACCTGGAGCGATCCGGTCTGGTCGTGAGAGGCGATGAACAGCGGTGCGTTCGTACGCGTGAGGTAGCCGAGGCGTCGTTTCGGATGCGCGGCCCGCATCGTCGCGTAGGAGGCAAGGGCGCCGACTGCCACGGCGACCAGCGTCGTGATGATGAACTGCCAGAACGATCCCGACTCGTACCAGGCTTTCGCGATCAGCATGCTCGGGAGTGTAGGCGCCTCGAAGGCTCAACTCCCTTTCTGCTTCCGCGTGATGCGCGGGTGAGCCGTCAGGTCGCGCAGTCACCGAACGGGACGGCTCCCCACCCGCACCCCGACCGGGCCGGGCCGGGACGCACTCGGGCCGCACCGGACGAGAAGGCGGCCGGCTTCGACGGGAACGGCCGGACACGGCGTGAGCGCGTACGGCCGGAAGCCGAGCCCCGACCTCTTCACCCAACGCGTTCACGCGCACACGCTCCGTGCGGTACCGTCGCAACGAATCGGCCCCCGCGACGGTTGCACCCGTCCGCGAGGGCCTGGACCACCAGTGGAAGAAGTAGGTCTCCCACAGTGATTTACCGGCACCATATCGCGCCCCCGCGCGCCTTCACCCAGCTCTCCCACGAGATCATCCGGCACCCGCGTCTGACCTCCGACGCCGTCCGTCTCCTGACCTGGCAGCTCTCCCTTCCACAGGGAGCGCACGAGTCCCTGTCGCGCACCGCCGAACGCGCCCGTATCGGCGGGAGCGCCTTCACCCGGGCCAAGCGTCAGCTCAAGGACGAGGGCTTCGTGCACGAGCGGCGCGTCCAGGGGCCCGGCGGCCTCTGGACCACCCAACAACTCGTCTCCAGCACCCCGTTGAACGCGGCCGAGGCCGCCAAGCTCCTCGCGGGGCTGCCCGTGGGCGTCGCCGGAGGAACCACCACCGAGCGGGTGTCGCCGCAGCTCGCACCGGGTGCCCGGATTCCGGCCGTCGGTGAGCCGACCGCCCCGCTCACCGACGGTCATCCAAAGAAAGACCCAGGGGAGAACACCTCCCACCGACCCCCCGAACCCCCCAGCCCGGGGCCGGAGTCGGAGACAGAGACGGCGACGGCGACGGCAGCACCGCAGACGGACCCGCAGCCGGAGACGACGACCGCCCCGCCCCTCCTCGAAGAGGCCCGCGCCCTCGTCTCCACCTACCCCCACCTCTCCCCCGCCCTGCACCACATCCCCCGCGCCATGCACGCCGAACTGGCCGGCCTCACCGCCCGCTGGCTCGCCGCAGGGCACCCGCCCGCCGCCGTCCGCCTGCACATCCTGCGCGGCCTCCCCGACGACGGCAGCACCGTCCACCGCCCCGGCGGCCTGCTGCGCTACCTCCTGCGCGACGTACCACCCGCACCGCCCGTACCGACGGGGACGGGCTCCGCGCCGGAAGCAGCCCCACCCTCCGGAGGAACCTCACCCGAGCAGCTCCCCGGACCCCGCCTGTCCCGCCGCCTGGCGGGCGCCCGCGAGTGCGCGGGCGAGCACATCCAGCCCACCCTCTTCAGGCCGACCGGCAACGAAACCCTGTGCCGGGACTGCACACCCGCTCCGTACCGCCGAGGTGAACCGCTCCCCCCGGGCCGGGAACAGGGCATCGGCTCGCCGCTCGAACGAACAGGGCCTCCGCTCCGTCGGTACTCATGAGGCCGAACGCGGCTTCGGCCCGGGACACGTCGGCAGGCGACACGTCCTGGCCCTCCGCAGCATCTCCCAGGGGGACACCATGAGCCGGTCGGGACGAATCACACGCATGCTTCTGGTGGCAGCCATGGTGATGCCGGCTGTGGCCTGCACATCGGAAAGCAGCAGCGACGGAGGCGAACGGGCGGCGTCCTGCGCCTACCAGGTCCTCTACCAGGACCGCACGTACCGGGACGTCGCGAACGTGGAGTTCACGGCGGGCGAGAAGCTCGGCCCCGCCACCGTCCCGCCGTGCGACGACACCGGTGGCGGGGATGACGCCGAACAGGTCAAGGAGACAACGACCGCCTACAAGGTGAACGGCATCTCTCCCGAGGCGGCCGTCGCCGTCGGAGACAGCCCCGACGACACCACGCTCGTGGCCGCCTACTCGGGCAACGAGCTTCCCTCGGAGATACAGAAACTGATCGACGAGCCCTGACAACAACCCCGACACCGTTGCCCACCGCCCTCACAGGGCCGTGCCGTGGAGGACGTCGTACCTGGTAAACGGGGTCGGGGACCATGGGGAGCGAGAGCAAGCGACGCCGCACCTCACGGTGCGTCCGTCCCGGAGCCCGGACCGCCGGCCGGCAACGGGATGCGCCCGCGACCCGCCCGACGGGGTGCGTCCGCCGCCTCCGCCGGGCTCGTGGTCCTTCCGGCGTAGTGCGCGGTCTGCTTCACCAGCAGGGCTGCCCTGGTCAAGCGTTGTCCTCCTACACCACGGCGAAGAACACGCACGGCCGGCCTGAGGGATCGACACGGAGGCAAGAAGAAAGGGGCAGCGGCCGTTGACCGGCGGGTGCCCCTTTAAGTCTGTGACCACGGTAGCACGAGTCTGCTCAACATGCGGTGGCTGATCTCGTGCTCCGCTAGGGTGCTGCGATGGTTACGGCCTCCGCTTCGGACCCTTATGCCCGGCATGTACTCGCCCGGATGGCGGACTTCTTCACTGACGAAGGCACGCCGTGGGCACGCCGCCTCTGGGACATGGGTTCCGTGCTGGCCCTGGAAGAACTCTGGGAGGCCGGCTACTGGCAGGCCCACGGGGTGTTGTCACCAGCCGCGTGTGACTGGCAACGCATCCAGCTCGGAGCTCTGATCGGCCCTGACCGGGGCCTCGGAGACAAGGAGCTCCGCAAGGAACTCACCGGTCTCTTGAAGCATCCGCTGCCGGATCCCAGCCCCGCCCGTCGGCGCCTCAAGGAGATCATCGGTCACGTCCGTGCCGGTTACCTGGAGCGGTGGGCGGCAGCGGTCAGTGCTCCCGTCGAGCAGCGTGTCAAACCGGAAAGGTTTTCCCGGACGGTGGCCTCTCACCTCCTCGACCTGGGCTACAGCGCCAGCTATCTGAAATCCTGGGCGAAGGGCTTGTACGACGCGCATGCCACCACGGCGGACACGGCGGCCGCAGCGGCTGAGCCGGCCCGTACGCAAGCTCGTCCGTACGACGTACTGGTGGCGTTGGAAAAGGTGCCCCGGCGAGAGCTCGCCGAACCGCTGGAGCACTGGTACGACAAGGGCAAGGTCGTGGCCTGGCTGCGGGAGCACGGTCACGACACCGCAGGCATCCGGCCTGGCGGCGGGTTCGTCTACCGGTTCACAGCTCTCGACCCCTTCGGGGCTGCCGAGCAGGCTCGGCAGATGCTGGAGCGGATGACCGCCCGTTCCCAGTTCCTGCGCCGCGACCGGGGCGGTGTGACACCCCTCCCACACATCTGGGTCGCTGGACACCCGCGCCCCATCGCACTCGATCCCCCAGCACGCGGTGCCGATGTTCTGACCCTGGTCAACGAGGGCCACCTGTACAAGGTCGCAGGTGCCCGCAGCCGGACCGACGACGCCCTGGAGCTCGCGGCCGCAGTCAACCGTGGTCCGTTGGCTCCGGCTGTGGCAGGCGCCTGGGCCGCCATCGAGTCACTGCTGTCGAATCCTGACGACCCCAAGGGGGAGGGTGAGCGATCCGGTAAGGCAGTGGCAGCCGACCGTATGGCGGCCATCATCGCCTGCTCCTGGCCCCGGGCCGAACTCACCGCTCTCGCGCACCGGCACAAGCCCCGCACGTCGGACGATCTCGCCCGTGCCATCTCGGCATGCACCACGAATCAGGAGCGAGCCCGCCTGGTCGCAGAGGCCCTTCTTGCGCGCGGGGCCGAGGCGCTGGATTTCACCGGCGCCTCCACAAAGTACTCCGACCGTCCCGCCGCGCAACGCATGGCCGATCTGGTGCAGAATCCGCGCCCGGTCCTGGCTGATGTCGCCAGCGCCTTCCGGATCGCGCTCCGGCGCCTGTACCGGACCCGGAACATCATCCTGCACGGCGGTGCCACCCAGGGCGTGGCACTGGAAGCCTCACTGCGTACTGCCGCCCCTCTGGTCGGCGCGGGCCTGGACCGGATCATCCACGCCAACTACGCCGAAGGGCTCGATCCGCTCAACCTGGCCGCTCGCGCCGACGTCGCCCTCACCCTCGTCAACGGCGAGACCGGACTCTCCGTCGTGGACCTCCTGGAGCCCGCTTGACCGGACGGCTCTCAGAGCGACGAGCGGCGGCCCCGACAAGCCCGACAGCGTCCCCCGCCACCCCCACAGGACCCCGCCGTGGGGGCGTCGGACCTGGTGAACGGGCTGCCGCCACGGGATCTTCGGAGGCATGACGAGTTCCCCCCAGCGGCAGCGGCCGGCCGCTGCCGCCCTCCCCTTCGCCGAGCAGAGGGCCCTCACCCTCCGCTTCTCCCCCACCCCCCGCGGCGCCCGGCTCGCCCGGCGCCTCGCCTCCCAGCAGACGGACGCCTGGGGCTGGGCCTACGGCAGCCCGGTGCACGACACCGTCGAGCTGGTCGTCGCCGAGCTGGCCGCCAACGCCGTCACCCACGGCCGGGTCCCCGGCCGGGACGCCGAGCTGCGGCTCAGCAGGAGCGCGGACGGGGCACGGGTGCGCGTGGAGGTGAGCGACGTACGCGGTGAGCGGCTGCCCGTCCCGGCGCCGGACGACGGGCCGCTCGCGGAGGGCGGCCGGGGCCTCACCCTCGTCGCGGCGCTGGCCGAGGAGTGGGGCGTCGCCGAGCGTCCGAAAGGCCCGGGCAAGACCGTATGGGCGGTCGTTTCCTGCGCCTGTTCACAGCCGGCAGGCCCGACCAGCGGTGCGTCTCCTCGGCGCACTCCGCCCGAGCGTCCCGGCCGAGACGTCGTCAGGACGAACCCAACGCCGTGAAGGACCGGTCGGGCCCCTCCTCCCTGGTCGGCCAGGGAGCAGGGGCCCCTCAGCCGACCGGTGATCCACCACCCCACACTCGTCAAGCATCGAATTGATCAAGCCATCCTTTCTCACGGATCTTGCACAACTTGTTCACGCAAGGTCATGGTGTTGGCCACGGGGAGATCATGGCCTCCTCGCCCGAGGAACGACCGAAAGGATCGGCACCGCGGGAAAACCGCCGCCATGCCCACGCGTGTGCTGCACATGCCGCACGTACGAATCGACGTCCACTCCGACTACGAGGACGCCTGCACCGGGGCGGCAGCCGAAAACTCGACAAAGCACTCCCTTCATCAACGCCAAAGAAGACGAACGCCAGCCGGCTCACGCCACGGGAAGTCTCAGCGCAGGGAACAACCCGAACCAAAAGCAGCTCATGCGTTGCAAAACCGACCATTGAACCGCCGGCCCGTCAATCACATAAGGCAGCGAGAGGAAAAAGTGAAGTCGATCACCAAGGCCCCGGTCCCGACCAAAAGGAAAGCCGCGCGCACACTCATGCGCTCACTCGTCATCCCCCTGGCCTTCAGCATCGGCCTGGTCACTTCTGGGGCAGCTTTCGCAGGCTCGGATTGCTTCGCCTACGGGAACGGCGCCACAGCCATATTCAGGGCAGAGGGCGAGCACCTGCTCATAACGGACGAAAGGGCGGACGGGCGCTCAGCCGTTGCTCAGATCAACTATGGTGACGGCCTCTACACGTACTGGAACCCCAACGGCCAGGGCACCACCCGCGATGTCAATCTGGATATAGCAGAAGGCGTGCGCGTGGACGTAAGAGCCTGCACGGGTGAATACAATGGGTATTTGATATACGCGGAGAGCTGCAGCCTGTACAAGGTTGGCATAGCCTGATCTTCAACGAAGCAGGGGAGAGTGCGAGGCCGCAGGACCGCCTCGCACTCTCCCCTGCCTCGCCAAGGAGTCATTTCGTGAATTCTTTGTTTCGTTCCATGATTACAGCAGCAACTATAGTCGTGAGCGTCACCGCCATGTCCGGTTGCGATGAATCAAATAATCCCTCCGGTGCAGCCAAACCCTCAAAAACTGCGGGAATTCAGCCCGAATACGGACTTGAGGGTGCCATAGCCAAAGCAGTGGACGCGGGTAAGGGATACAGCGTCAGCGATGCCACCGATCTTGATCGTGATGCACACAGGAGTGCACCGACCTGGTGGAAGATCTGCTTCCAGAAGAAGGGTAAAGCCCCCAGCTCCGTAGACTTCGGGGTAGTTCTCAACTCTGAACGCTGCCCGGACAAGTGGGGAGACCACGTAGCCGTCCCTGAAACACCCAATCTCGTGGGGCAACAGTTCAAAGACGCCGAGAAGAAGATCCTGGGCATGGGATATCCGGCCCCCGACATGAGGGTCTACTACGGCGGCGAAGCGGTGACCGAGAGCTTTGACCTTGATTCGGTTCGCGGCCAGGTGTGCGCGCAGTCTCCTCAGGCGGGGGACCCGTTCGACAATCCTGAGAATGTGAAGCTGCACGTCGCCGAGGGAAAATGCCCCTGATATTGAGGCGGTAAAGGCCTGGACGGATCAATCGAATCGTTCCATCCCAAAAGCACGCCACAATCCAGGAAAGAGGCCCCATGGCCGACGAGATGGTCCTCAGAGCCCAGAAGTTTGTAAATAAGACGTATGGCAGCCGCATAGGCATGACGGTCACGGAGGACGGGCGTACCGGCTGGAACACGATGTTCGCCCTGACCCGCGCCCTCCAGTATGAACTCGGTATCAGTTCGCTGTCCAACAGCTTCGGCCCCACGACACTGTCCGTGCTCAATTCAAAGCACCCGAAGATCAATGCTTCCACCGTGCCATCGGCCGACTTCTGCAGGATCATCCAGTCCGGACTGTACTGCAAGGGCTATGACGGTGATGGAATCGACGGCCTGTACAGCGACCGCGTCGCATCGGCCATAGCCTCCCTCAAGGCCGACATGGGCGTCAGTGGCGCCTACCCTGGAAACAGCCTCGAACCCAAGGTGTTCAAGGGCCTGCTGAACATGGACGCCTACGTCACCGTCGAAAATGGCTCCACCACCATCCACGAAATCCAGCAGTGGCTGAACGGCCGCTACGTACATCGGAGCGACTTCTACGTCATACCCTGCGACGGCCACCATTCCCGCGACGTCGCCAAGTCCCTGCTCTTTGCCATCCAGTACGAACTCGGCATGGCCGACGGCACCGCCAACGGCGTCTTCGGACCCGGGACCCAGGCCGGCCTGAGGAATCACACCCTTGCTGTCGGAGCCACCGGAACCTGGGCACTGCTGTTCACCGCCGCCATGATCCTCAACAAGCGCAGTGTGCCGTTCGGGAACTTCACCAGCACTGTGCAGAACGGCGTCCAGGTATTCCAGTCGTTCGCCAAGCTCCCGGTAACAGGAAAAGGTGATTTCCAGACCTGGGCCTCCCTTCTGGTCTCCTACGGTGACCAGACCCGGGCGGGCGAAGCCTGCGACGGTGTCACCATGGTCACCCCGGCACGGGCGCAGACGCTGAAGAACGCGGGATACAAATACGTCGGACGCTACCTCTACAACCCGTCCACCACATCGCTGCCTGAAAAGGAGATCCAGCCAGGAGAACTGGCGACCCTCAAACAGTACGGTCTGCGCTGCTTCCCGATCTACCAGACCTGGGCCCGATCGGTGGACTACTACAGTCCCGAGCAGGGCGTCATCGACTGCATGAACGCTTCGTACAAGGCTGAAGAACACGGCTTCAAACCCGGAACTCTGATCTACTTCGCAGTCGATTACGACGCCGTCGACGCAGAGGTGACCTCAGACGTCCTGCCGTATTTCCAGAGCATCAAGAACCGCATGCAACGGATGGGCGGCTCTTACCGCATCGGTATCTACGGCCCACGCAACGTCTGCTCCCGGGTTTCTCAAGCCGGTTACGCGGAAGCGAGCTTCGTCTCCGACATGTCGTCCGGGTTCTCAGGCAATCTGGGTTACACCCTGCCGGACAACTGGTCGTTCGACCAGATCGCCACCAAGACGGTCGGCTCCGGTGACGGGGAAATCGAAATCGACAACAACATCGCCTCCGGCCGGGACACCGCGCAGGGGGACTTCGATGCCCCGCCGGCCAAGAAGCAGGACATCGGCTTCGATCTCGCCACCTATGGGGACTCGCTGGCGGCGGAGGCCACCGGCTACATGCAGTCCATAGGGCGAGGGGAACAGTCCAACAACATCTACAGCCGCCTGCAATGCCTGGAAGCAGTCATACGGGTCGACGATGTGATCACGGCGACCGCGCGCAGGTACCGGATGCGCAAGGCCCTCATCCAGACCTCCGCCTTCTGGGAGTTCTGCCATTACGGCTCGGAGGACGCCCTCAAGGACGGTGGTGTCGGCTTCTACTACACCGGCACCGTTCCCGACTGGGCCGAAGACCTGCCGATCGTCGAAAAGTTCGAGGACAGCAGCACCGGGATCGGCCAGATCCAGGGCCGCATCGGAATTCTGGCCTGGAACAACTCCATCCGTTCCGGACTCACCGACGGCACCGTCCTCGACCCCACAGACGTGCGTCCCAGCCCGGATGCCGACCGCTACAAGATGTGGATCCGTCTGCTCACGGACGACGCGTTCAACGTCCGAACCGTGGCCCATGTCCACATCTGGGGCGCTGACGGAAAGATGGGCGACCTGGTGGAAGAGCCACCGATACGCCGTCCCGCACTCGACTACACACCATCCGAAATCTACGAAGTGCTGCGTCGCTACCAGGGCCCGAGCGAACCCGCCTACAGCGACGCACTGCTGCGGATGCCGCTGTACGACACCTTCGAAAAATACAATGCTCTGTCTCGCGGAAACTGATCAGACATGCCGTCGACCGACCCGTACCAGGTACACGATTTCACAGCCCTGTTCACGATTCTGATCACAGCACCACTGGTGCTGGTCGGTCTGATCGCTTACCTGGGGTCGCGTCTGGCTCCGAAGCGCCTGCGGTCCCCCGGATCGCGTACGCCCGCTGCGGTCTGCCGTGATGTCGCGGCGCTGTCCGCGGCCATCGCGCTCGCCCTGTACGGGTGGGGCTGTCTTCAGGTCGCCTTCCTGGGGCGGCAAGGCGTCGGCAACGCATGCGCGGAGGAAGCCGGTGGTGCCCGAGTGACCGCCTTCCACGGCGACTTCGTCCCCCTGCAAATCGTGTGCCGCGTAACCGGCGGCGACAGCTTCACCGTCGTCGTTCCCGACCACCTCAACACATCCGTCACCGTTTCACTGCTGCTCGCCCTGGCCTGCGGAGCCGCGAGCCTCCTGCTCCGCCTCAAGCAGCCTGTCCTGCCAACGGCACAGAAGGAAGGCCGACCTGATGGTCGAAATCGACTTGAATCGTAGACGCGCCCTCATGGCTGCCGCCGGTGTCACCACCGCAGCCGGTCTCGCCTCCGTGAGTTTCCCCGCCCCGCGGGCCGCCGCCGCCCCCATTACCGCCACGCCCCAACCGCTCACGGACGACCAGCTCAAGGAGGCACTGCGCCGCTTGGAAGCCCGGCGCGCCCGCACCCTCACCGGACGCCCGTCCGCGAACCGCTGGGAGATGCACAAGGCCGTCGACGCGGCCGGCGAAATCGTCACGCGACCCGTGCCCGGAACCGGTCTGAGCATCGTGGTGCGTGCCGGCGATGTGGAAACCGTTCTGGTACACGTGGTCCGCCGCTTCCACTACGAGGTCGACGCCCTCAACAGGCCCGGCGAACCCCTCCCGGTGGAAGGGTGGGTGAAGCCGTCGAAGGTCCGCGACAGCGAACTCCCCGAGTCCAATCAGGCATCCGGCACCGCCGTGGCCCTCCGTCCGGGCTCCTACCCTCGCGGCACTCGCGGCGGCCTCACCTCCGGCCAGGAGCTGGTCATCCGGGACATTCTCGCCGACACCGAGGGAATCGTCCGTTGGGGAGGTGACGACCGCCTTCCCTACGAGGGCCTCTTCTACCTCCAGGTGCGCCCCGGCGACGAGGATCTGGCCCGCGTCGCCACCAGAATCCGAGCCTGGAACGAGACGCCTGGTGCCGGTGCCGGCACCCTCGTCGACGCGACCCAGCCATCCCGGCGTCGGCGCGCGGATCGCTACCGGTAGCCGAACGCGGCAGCCCGTCCGCCCGTCCTGGCGTTCTTGGCCCCGCTGACCACTCCACCTGCTGGAACCCGCGGGAATCGAGGGCGCGTGACGCGGCCGTCCCTCGCGCTTCGAGAAGGCGAACGGCGAAGCGCGCGAGAACGGCCGCCGTCCAGGAACCCTCCCGCCGAGGCACCCCCTGGCGAGGCATGCGGCCGATCCCACTTTCGGGCTGGGATCCACGAACGTCTCCCTCCCTGACCTCTCCTGCCCCACCCACCTCGCCCTCCGCCCCCGATCCCGCCGCCCCGCCCCGGCCCCCTTGTGGGGCCTGGCAGGATTGGGGGGACTTGTGTGGGATGCCATGGGGAGCGGGAGCGGTATATGGCCAGGGGTGGCGACATCGTCGTACTGAGGGACGTCCTCGACATCAAGGAGGACGTCACCGCCGGGGACTTCAAGATCGAACTGTCCCAGGGGTTCCGGGGCGACCCGGCCGGGCGGGTCGAGGAGTACGTGGTGACCCCGCAGCTCCAGGAACAGTTCCGCAGCGCGCTGAAGCTGGTGCGGGGCGCGGTGCGCAAGAGGTCCTCCGAGGCCGCCTACCTGCACGGGTCCTTCGGCGCCGGTAAGAGCCACTTCCTGACCGTGCTGCACGCCGTCCTCAACGGCGAACCGGCCGCCCGCGCCAAGCCGCGGCTGCGCGAGGTCATCGCCGAGCACGACGAGTGGATGCGCGGCAAGCGGTTCCTGATGGTGCCGTACCACCTCGTCGGCGCCGCCAACCTGGACGAGGCGCTGCTCGGCGGGTACGTGCGGACCGTACGCGAGCTGCACCCGCACGCGCCGACCCCGGTCGTGTTCCGCTCCGACGCCCTGCTCGCCGACGCCCGCCGGATGCGCGAGCAGCTCGGCGACGAGGCGTTCGTCAGGCTGCTGCCCGCCGGCCCCCCGGCGGGCGGGGGGCCGGACGACGAGGACGACGACGAGCTCCAGGTGATCGGCACGGGCGGGGCCTGGACCTCCGCCGAGCTGGACGAGGCCTTCGCCGCGCCCGCCGGGGACCCGCGCCGGGAACGGCTGGAGTCCACGCTGCTCACCGGGCCCCTGCGCTCGTACGCCGAGAGCGCGCGCGGCGACGCCGCCAAGTACGTGCCGTTGGAGAACGGGCTCGCCGCGATCAGCCGGCACGCCCGGTCGCTGGAGTACGACGGCGTGGTGCTGTTCCTGGACGAGCTGGTGCTGTGGCTCCAGGCCCACATGCGGGACCGCACCTTCGTCAACAACGAGATCCAGAAACTGGTCAAACTCATCGAGTCCGGCGACGCCGACCGGCCGGTGCCGATCGTGTCGCTGATCTCCCGGCAGCGCGACCTGTCACAGCTCGTCGGGGCCGACGTGCTCGGCGCCGACGTGAAGGCGATGGAGCAGGCCCTCGAGTACCTGAACGAGCGGTTCACCACCGTCGACCTGGAGGACCGCAACCTCCCGGAGATCATCAAGGAGCGGGTGCTCAAGCCGCGGCCCGGCAAGGAGGAGGTACTGGAGAACGCCTTCGCCGGGATCGACCGGTCCAACCAGCAGGTCAAGGACATCCTGCTGGACGGCGGCGGCGCCACCCACGCCGACTGGACCGGCTTCCGCGCCGTCTACCCGCTCTCCCCCGCCCTGCTCAACGTGCTCGTCGCCCTCTCCGGCGCCCTCCAGCGCGAACGGACCGGACTCAAGCTCGTCCAGCAGCTGCTGGAGAAGAACGCCGACGCCGCCGTCGGGCAGCTCATCCCGCTCGGCGACCTGTGGGACGTCCTCGTCGACGGCACCGGAGCCGCCTTCACCGACAAACTGAAGCGCGAGTCCGAAGCCGCCGTGAAGTTCTACACCAAGGCGCGCACCCACCTCCTGGACAAGTACGGCTCCGACACGCACGCCGAGTTCCGGGCCGACGACCGGTTCGTCAAGACCCTGCTGCTGGGCGCGCTCGCCCCCGACGTGCCCGCGCTGCGGCGGCTGACCGGGGCGCGGCTCGCCGCCCTCAACCACGGCTCGGTGCGCTCGCGGACCGTACCCGCCGGTGACGTCGTCGTCCGGCGCATGCGGGACCTCCAGGCCACGTTCCCCTCCGAGGTGCGCTCCGACGGCGAAGCCGACCCCGTGTTCTCGCTGCACCTGTCCGACCTCGACATCGAGCCGCTGCTCGACGCCGTCGCCGACGAGGACAAGGCGGGCGTGCGCCGGGTGTGGCTGCGCGACCGGCTGTGGGAGGCGGCCGGAGTACGCGACGGGCAGTTCGTCGCCGAGAAGGAGATCGTCTGGCGGGGCACGCGCCGCATCGCCGAGTTCGTCTTCGGCAACGTACGGGACCGCTCCGACCTGCCCGACGAGCAGTTCACGCCCGCCACGGCCGGCCATGTGCGGTTCGTCGTCGACTACCCCTTCGACGACGGCGACCACTACCCCAGCGACGACTTCCACCGCGTCGAGGAACTGAGGAAGGACGGGGTCACCGCCCCGACCCTGGTGTGGCTCACCGACTTCTTCTCCGACCAGCGCCGGGCCCAGCTCGGCCGGCTGATGCGGATCAACTTCCTGCTGGAACGCGACCGGCTCGCCGACTACACCGGCACCTTCCCGCCCGACGACCGGACCAAGGTCAGGCGGCAGCTGGAGGTCGCCCGCGACACCCTCACCGACCAGCTCACCGGCGCCCTCGCCGAGGTGTACGGACTGGCCCGGCCGACCGACTCCAACCCCGGGCCCGAAGTGCCGGACGGGCGCCACGTGCTCTCGCTCCAGCCCGAGTTCGCGCAGCCCCGCGAGGAGGGCGGCAAGGGCTTCGAGGCGAACGTGCAGCACCTCGCCGACGGCATGTTCTCCGCCCTGCACCCCAAGCACCCCGACTTCGGGCCGGACCGCAACGGGCAGCGCAAGGCGGTGACGGCCGGTGAGCTGCGTACGGCCCTGGAGTGGATCACCCGGGCCATGGACGAGGGCGGGCGCGCCCAGAACGTCGACAGCCACCACCTGAAGACCGTCAAACGGATCGTGGAACCCCTGGAACTGGGCACGGTCCACGACGGCCCGCTCGTCATGCGGCAGGACTGGCGCACCCGCATCAACCAGGCCGCGTCCGTCCACAAGCAGCGCGGCGACCTGGCCGTCGAGGACATCCGCGGCTGGATCACCAGGGACCTCGGGTACGGCGGCCTCGACAAACTCACCGGGAACCTCCTCATCGCCGCCTACGCGCTCCTCGACGACCGGGCCTGGGCCTTCCAGGGCGGCCCGGAGCGGGAGGCGCCCGCGCTGCACGAGATCGGGCCCGGCTGGTCGCTGCGCGCACAGCCACTGCCCAGCGAGGAGGAGTACGCGGCGGCCCGCGAGCGGGCGGCCCGGCTGCTCGGTGTCTCCGCCAAGCCGAACCTGTACGCGCGCAACGTCAACCGGCTCGCCGACGACATCCGCGCCAGGGCGGAGACCTGGGAGAAGGGCGTGGCCGGGGTGCGGGCCTCACTGGACCGCCACGCCGCGCTGCTCGGCCTCGACGACCCGGACCAGGCCGCTCCGGCCGCCCAGGCCGCCGCTCCCCGTACCGCGATCCTGCGGGAGGCCGCCGCCCTGCTCGCCCGGCTGACCCGGCACGGCAGCGACGCCACCGCGCTGGTGCGCGAACTGGCCGCCGCCTCGTACACCGCGACCGAACGCGACCTCAACACCGCCATGGGCAGCGCGGGCGAGGTGCTGCGGGCCCTCGACGACGCCCCCTGGCCCGTTCTCGGCAACGTACGCGGTCTGACCGGCCGCGAGGACGGCGTGGGCGACCGGGCCCGGCGGCTCTTCGACGAGATCGCGCTGACCGCACGGGCCTCGGAGTTCGAACGGTCCCTGGTGCCGGTGCTCGCGGCGGCGGGCGAGCGGGCCAACGCGATCATCAACGCCGCGCTCCGGGTCGAGAACGTGCTTCCCACCCGGCCGGAACCCGTGCCGGGGGCGCGGGACGTGCGGGTCACCGATCCGGAGGTGGCCACGCACCACCCGGAAGCGGGGCAGGCCGAGGAGAAGGCGTCGAAAGCCCAGGCTTCTCAGCCGGCTTCCGCTGCTCAGGAGGACGACCGGGACCGCCCCCGGCGGGCGGGGCGCCGGCTCATCGCCGCCGGCGGCGCCACCCCGCTGGAAGAGCTGCTGACCGGCGAACTGGCCGGCTTCCGGGACGACATCCGCGCCTACCTCGCCGCCCACCCGGGCGCCACCGTGGAGGTCAGTTGGACGCCGGTGACGGCCGACGGCCACGACGCGTCCGACGACGGCGCCGAAGGCGTCGGGGGGGCCCGCTGATGGCGGCCCGGCCCGCCGCCGGGCGGCGAGCCGTCGAGGTGCTGCTGGAGGCCGAGCTGCCCCGCGCCGAGGGGCGCCGGCTGGTGCTGGTCGACGCGGTGTGGGCGGGTGGCGATCAGGAGCGCGAGTTCACGGTCCAGATCGACGGCGCCGTCCGCCGGGTGCACGTCACCGACCAGGACTCGCCGCTCGGCATCGCCGACGCCTGGCGGCACCACACCACCGCCGTCGACCCGGACGGCGACAGCGTCCTCGTCGTCACCGGCCAGGTCCCCGCCGACCAGCTCGGCTGGGACCTGCGCGGACACGCGGTCCGCCGCCGGCCGCTGGCCGTCGAGCGGGCCGACATCGTCAAGCAGCTGTTCGGGGCGGGCGACCTGGACACCCGCATGGTGCGCGAGAACTGGCTCCTCGACGCCCTCCTGGAGGCCGAACCGTCCGGCGGCTGGCCCCGGGCCGGCTCCGTCCTCACCCGGAACCGGGCCCTGCGCGCCCTGCTCGCCGCCCGCGTCGGCCTCGGCGACACCAGCGACGCGTCACTGGACCCGGACGCCGACACGCTCTTCGACTGGAGCCGCACACCGGCCGGACCCCGGCGGTTCGCCGAACTGCCGGAGCAGGAACGAACCGGACTGACCACCTGGCTGGAGGAGGTGACCGGCCCCGCCGCACCCACCCTGCTCGCACTCGCCGCCGACGGGCGCGGCCCCGACGCCCTGCCGCTGGGCGCGCTGGCATCGGCCGCCCTGGCCTGCCCGGCCGCCGCCGACGCCGGATTCGCCCTCGGCACGCTCTTCGGGCACGCCCTCGGCTCGTTCGACGCACTCGCCCCCTACGCATCGGCCGCCACCGGCGTCCTGACCCGGTGGATCGCCCAGGCGGAAGCGGGCGGCAGCGCCGGCACCGACGCACGGACCCGGGTCCTGGCCGTACTGGAACGCGCCGACCGGCTCGCCGACACCGCACGCCTGACCGGGCTGCTCGCCGGGGACCGGCTGCTGCCCTCCGGCTACCGGGCCCGGCTGCGCACCCTCGCCGCCACGCTCGACGGACGGCCCGGCCCCGCACAGACCGCGCTGCGCGACCTCGCCGACCACCAGCTCGCCGCCCTCCACGCGGACTCCACCGAACGCGCCCGCACCGCCGTACGCCTGCTGCGCTGGCTCGACGGCCCGCAGGACACACAGGACATGCGGGACATGCGGGAATCCGTCGGCAGGAGCGTGCGCCACCACCTGGAGTCCACCGGCTGGGTGGACCTGGCGACCGGCATCCTCGCCGAGGGCGACGCCTCACGCGACAGCGGGATCGGGGAGGCGTACCACCGGCTGATCGGCCGGGTCCGCGACCGGCGCCGACAGCTCGACGAGTCGTTCGCCGCGACCCTGGCCATCTGGACGGAGGCCGCCTCGCAGCAGGCACCGCACGGGGCACTGCTGATCGAGGACGTGCTCGCCCAGGCGGCCGCACCCCTGGCCCGCGACGGCGGCCGGCCCCTCGTGCTCGTCCTGGACGGTATGAGCGCCGACGTCGCCGTGGAACTCGCCGCCGGACTCGCCCCTCGCACCTGGACCGAGATCGTCCCCACCGCACCCGCGGGCCGCCGCCCCGGCCGCCTCGCCGCCGTCGCCATGCTGCCCACCCTCACCCGGATCAGCCGCGCCTCCCTGCTGAGCGGAGCCCCCGCCGAGGGCGGACAGGACACCGAACGCGCCGGCTTCACCGCCTTCTGGAAGAAACGGCACCGCGAAGCCGTGCTCTTCCACAAGGGCGGCTACGAAGGGACGGCCGGACACCGGCTCGCCCCCGCACTCCTCGAAGCCCTCGCCGACGAGAAACGCGTCGTCGGCGTGATCGTCAACACCATCGACGACGCCCTCGCCGACGGACGCGAGAACGGGCGCGCCCGCTGGCGCACGGCCGACATCGCCAAACTGGCCGACCTGCTCGACGCCGCCCTCGGCGCGGGCCGGCCCGTCCTGCTCGTCTCCGACCACGGGCACATCCTGGACCGCAGCCCGCGCGAGTCCGGACCCGCCGTGGCCGAGGGCGTACGGGGCGCCCGCTGGCGCACCGGTCCGGCCGGCCCCGGAGAGGTGGAACTCACCGGGCCACGGGTCCGGACCGCGGGCGGACGGATCACCGCCGCCTGGCGCGACGACCTGCGCTACACCGCCCGCCAGGCCGGATACCACGGAGGCGCCTCGCTCGCCGAAGTCACCGTGCCCGTCCTCGCGTTCGTCCCGTCCGGCAGCGAGATCCCGGCCGGCTGGACCGCCCTGCCCACGGAGGACACCGCCCCCGACTGGTGGCGCGGAGACGCCGAAGCGGTGACGCGGCAGGAACCCGCGCCGGCCCCCCGCGGCGGCAAGGGCGGCGGCAGCCGCAAGCAGCAGCCGCAGCACGAGAGCCTGTTCCCCCAGCCGGGGCAGGGCACGCCCGGTGAACGGACCGTACGCAGCAAGCCGTTCGAGACACAGCGCGAATTCGTGCGCAACGCCCCCGGCAACACGGCCGTGGCCGCCGTGCTCGACGCCCTGCTCGCGGCCGGCGGCAAGCTCTCCCCCGCCGCCGTCGCCGCCGCCGCCCAGGCCGCCACCGGCAAGTCGGAACGCAACCCCCAGCGGTTCGTCACCATGCTCGAACGGCTCCTCAACATCGACGGCTACCCCGTGCTCCAGCTGGTGGAGTCCGGACGCACCGTCCACCTCGACAGGGAACTGCTGCGCCAGCAGTTCCCGGAAGGCACCGCACCGTGAGCACCCCGGCCCCTCCCCCGCCCCCGCACGCGCCGGGCACCCCCGGCGTCAGCGCCGCACGCGCCCACGACGTCGTCGACGCCCTGCGCCGCGGCACCGTGCCGCAGCAAGGACTCGGACTGTTCGCCGTCGGCCTGGACCGGTTCGCGGACGCCCTCGACGACGACCTCGCCACCGTCGTACGCGGCGGCTCCGCCTTCCACGCGCTGCGCGGCGAGTACGGCTCCGGCAAGACGTTCTTCGCGCGCTGGCTCGCCGAACGGGCCAAGCGGCGCGGCCTGGCCGTCAGCGAGGTCCAGATCTCCGAGACGGAGACCCCGCTGCATCGCCTGGAGACCGTCTACCGGCGGCTCACGGAACGGCTGACCACATCCACCCACCAGCCGTCCGCGCTGCGCGCCGTGATCGACTCCTGGTTCTACGCGCTGGAGGAAGAAGTCCTCGACGCCGGAGACGCCGACGAGAACGACGAGGCCTCACTCGCCCGTGCCGTCGACGAACTGCTGGAACGGCGGCTCGCGGACGTGGCCCGCACCACGCCCGCCTTCTCCGCCGCACTGCGCGGCTACCGCGAGGCGGTGGCGGCCGGGGACGGGGCACGGGCCGAGGCGCTGATCGCCTGGCTCGGCGGGCAGAAGTCCGTCGCCGCCGCCGCCAAGCGGGCCGCCGGAGTGCGCGGCGACCTCGACCACTTCGCCGCGCTCGGCTTCCTCCAGGGCCTGCTGACCGTCCTGCGGGACTGCGGACACCCCGGCCTCCTCCTGGTCCTCGACGAGGTGGAGACCCTCCAGCGGGTACGCGGCGACGTACGGGAGAAGTCCCTGAACGCCCTGCGCCAGCTCCTCGACGAGATCGACGCGGGACGCTTCCCCGGCCTGTTCCTCGTCATCACCGGCACCCCCGCCTTCTACGACGGGCAGCAGGGCGTGCAGCGCCTCGCACCGCTCGCCCAGCGGCTGGCGACGGACTTCACCACCGACCCGCGCTTCGACTCCCCGCGCGCCGTCCAACTCCGCCTGACCGGCTTCGACCTGGCCTCCCTCGGACAGCTGGGCCGCAAGGTGCGCGGTGTGTACGAGGCCACGGCCCGCCACCCCGAACGGATCGCCGCACGGGCCGACGACGCCTACCTCGACGAACTGGCCCGCGCCGTCACCGGCTCGCTCGGCGGCAAGGCCGGCATCGCACCCCGGCTGTACCTGCGGAAGCTGGTCGCCGACGTCCTCGACCGGATCGACACGTTCGACGACTTCGACCCGCGCGCCCACTACACGCTCACCGTGAACGCCTCGGAACTCGACGAGGTGGAACGCAACGCGGCCGCGAGCGCCGGGGACGTGGAGCTGGAGCTGCCGTGAGCGCCGACGCGCTGGACCTGCTCGACCCGATCCTCACCCACCACATCGTCAACTCGCTCGGCTGGCGCTCCCTCAGGCCGCTCCAGGAGAAGGCGATCGAACCCCTGCTGTCCGGGCAGGACGCCGTCCTGCTGGCGCCGACCGCCGGCGGCAAGACGGAGGCCGCCGCCTTCCCCCTGCTCACCCGCGCACAACGGCACGGGTGGAAGGGCACCGGCATCCTGTACGTCACCCCGCTGAAGGCCCTCCTCAACAACCTGCACCCCCGGCTGGAGACGTACACGGGCTGGGTGGGGCGGACCGCGGAGCTGTGGCACGGCGACATCGCCTCGAACCGGCGTCGGCGCATACTGACCCAGCGCCCCGACCTCCTGCTCACCACGCCCGAGTCGCTGGAGGCCATGCTGGTCAGCACCCACGTGGACCACCGGGCGTTCTTCTCCGGGCTGCACAGCGTGGTGGTCGACGAGGTCCACGCCTTCGCGGGCGACGACCGCGGCTGGCATCTGCTCGCCGTACTGGAACGGCTCCAGAAGCTCGTCGAGCGGCCGGTGCAGCGGGTCGGGCTGTCCGCCACCGTCGGCAATCCGCGTGAACTGCTGGACTGGCTCCAGGGGTCGGGGCGGGGACGGCGGCCGGGACAGGTCATCGCGCCCGGCATCGCGCCGCCCGAGCCGGAAGCGCGGGCCGGAGTCTTTGCGGCGGACGCGGCGGACGCGGCGGGTGCAGCGGGTGCGGCGGGCACCCGTGCGTCGGGGACGAGTGCGGCAGGCACGCGTGTGCCGCCGGGCGACATCGAACTGGACTACGTCGGCTCCGTCGCCAACGCGGCCACCGTCGTCTCCGCCCTGCACAAGGGTGAGAAGCGCCTGGTCTTCTGCGAGAGCCGGCGCACCGTCGAGGAACTCGGCGAGCAGCTCCGACTGCGCGGCGTGACCACCTTCCTCTCCCACGCCTCCCTCTCCACCGACGAACGCCGCCGTGCGGAGGAGGCGTTCACCGAGGCCCGCGACTGTGTGATCGTCTCGACCAGCACCCTGGAACTCGGCATCGACGTCGGCGACCTGGACCGGGTCATCCAGCTCGGCGCACCCGTCACGGTCGCCTCGTTCCTGCAACGCCTCGGCCGCACCGGACGCCGTCCCGGCACCCGCCGCAACTGCCTCTTCCTCGCCCTGGACGACGAGGGGCTCCTGGCCGCCGCGGCCCTGCTGCTGGCCTGGTCGCGCGGCTGGGTGGAGCCGGTGATCCCACCCCCCGAGCCCCGGCACCTCGTGGCCCAGCAACTGCTCGCACTGTGCCTCCAGGAGCACCGCGTCGGGGAGAACCTGTGGCAGGAGTGGTGGGGCGGTCTCGGTGTGTTCGGTGCCGCCGCCGAACCCGTCGTACGGCACCTGGTGGAACAGGGCTACCTGGAAAGGGACTCGGGCACCCTGTTCATCGGGCCCGAGGCCGAACGCCGCTTCGGGCACCGGCACTTCATGAACCTGACGGCCTCGTTCACCGCGCCGCCCGAGTTCACCGTGCTCAGCGGGCGGACGGAGATCGGCCGTACCGACCCGGATCTGCTCACCGAGGAGACCGACGGCCCGCGCAAGCTGCTCCTGGCGGGCCGCAGCTGGCTGGTGACGTACATCGACTGGCGGCGCAGGCGCTGCTTCGTGGAACCCGTGGACGAGGGCGGGCGCGCCAAGTGGAGCGGCTTCGGGGCGCATCGCGTCCGGTCGTTCACCCTGGCCCGTGCCGTACGCGATGTGCTGCTCGGGGATGACCCGCCCGTGTCCCTGACCCGGAGGGCGGAGGCGAAGCTCGCGGCGGCCCGGGAAACGTCCCTGGACGTGGTGCGTCCCACGGGCACGGTCATCACCCGCCGGGGGGCCGACGACGTGCGCTGGTGGACCTGGGCCGGACACCGGGCGAACGCCACCCTGGCCGCCTCGCTCCCCTCCGTCGTCCTGCGGCACCGGACGGTCGACGACCGCTTCGTCCGGCTGCGCGAGGACGTGACCCCGCAGTCGTGGCGGGCGGCGGTGGAGGACGCCGGGACGGGTCTGGCCCTGCCCGAGGTGGACCCGCACGCCGTGCGCGGGCTGAAGTTCGCGGAGGCGCTGCCGGTGCGACTCGCGGAGGCCACCCTCGCCGCACGGCTGGGGGACGCCGACGGGGCGCGGGCGGCCCTGGCGGAACCGGCCCTGTTCCTGCTGAGACGGGACGGCTGACAGAACCCGGACCGGCCATGCCGTCCGCCGCGGTCCCGCCCCGTCCGACGCCCGCTCACGGGAGGATCGTCCTGGTGTCCGCGCATGCCCCGGTGTGACCGACCCGACCACGCGAGGGGATACGGGACGCTTACGGCTCCCCCTCGTACCGAAGACGCGGAGGGGAGCCGGTGAACCGCCGCCTCCCGTGCTCCGCCCGCCCGCGGCGCCCCTCTCCTACGCCAACGCCCCGACGACCACCGACGCAGCCTCCGCGATCAGCTCGTCGTCGTGGCCGGCGTCCGCCGTCCTGCGATGCGACATGATCGCCATGACGAGAGGCGCGGCGTCGGGCGGCCACACCACGGCGATGTCGTTGCGGACGCCGTGGGCACCGCCTCCGCCGCTCTTGCCGCCGACCACCCAGTCCTCGGGGACGCCCGCCCTGATGAGATCGTCGCCGGTGGTGCCGGCCCGCAGCCACTTCGTGAGCTGTGCGCGGTCCTTCCCGTCCAGCGCGTCTCCGAGGACGAACGCCCGCAGGTCGCCGGCCCACGCGCGGGGTGTGGTGGTGTCCCGCGTGGAGCCCGGGGCCCATCGGTTGAGTTCCGGCTCGCGGCGCTCCACCCGGGTGACGGTGTCGCCCACCTCCTCGAGGGCGGACGCCAGGCCCTTCGGCCCGCCGAACGCGTCGAACAGGAGATTGGCCGCGGTGTTGTCGCTGTGGCGGACGGCGGCGTCGCACAGCTCACGCAGCGTCATCCCGGTGCCGACGTGCTTCCCGGTCACGGGAGGGTGGGCCACCAGGTCGTCCCCGGAATACGTGATCACCTCGTCCATGCCGCTCGGGGAGTACGCGCGCAGGACGGCGGCGGCGAACGCCTTGAACGTGGAGGCGTAGGCGAACCGTTCGTCGTCGTTGTGGGTCACTTCCCGCCCGTCACC
Organism: Streptomyces yamdrokensis; assembly: GCF_053890455.1. NCBI lineage: Bacteria > Bacillati > Actinomycetota > Actinomycetes > Kitasatosporales > Streptomycetaceae > Streptomyces > Streptomyces yamdrokensis. The sequence goes on along the minus strand of NZ_CM132679.1, from coordinate 4,689,370 downwards.
GGTGTCGACCGCGTAGACCCCCAGCCGTGCCCCGTAGGTACGTTCCAGTTCCTCGAAGTCGCCGGTGGCCCGCTTCGCGGCCGGAGCCGGCCGCGCCGTCGTGGCGGACGGGGCCGGTGAGGCCGGGTGCCGCCGGAGCCGCACGCCGCGAGCGGAGGGACGGTGAGCGCGGCGAGCACGGCGAACCCGCCGGGGACGGCACGTCGTGCGCGTGAGTACTGCATGGGCGAACCTCCGGGTGACCCCGTGGACAGAGCTCTGCGGACGGTCCCTACGGAAGCACGAGATCGTCGAAGAACCCCGTGCGCCGAGCGTGGCACGGGGCACGGGGCACGGACATCCAGGACGCGTACCGGCGCGGGCGCAGCACGAAGGCCCGGCACCGCTGGTCGGCGGTGCCGGGCCTTCGTGTCCGCCACGGGCGTCGGTCACCGACGCCCGCCGCTATGAGCGCTCGCTCAGTGGGAGTGGCCGTGGCTGTGACCACCGGCGGCCGGCTCCTCCTCTTCCTTCTTCTCGACGACCAGGGTCTCGGTCGTCAGGAGGAGGGAGGCGATGGAGGCGGCGTTCTCCAGGGCGGAGCGGGTGACCTTGACCGGGTCGATGACGCCGGCCTTGACCAGGTCGCCGTACTCGCCGGTGGCGGCGTTGAAGCCGTTGCCCTTCTCGAGCTCGGCGACCTTGGAGGTGATGACGTAGCCCTCGAGGCCGGCGTTCTCGGCGATCCAGCGCAGCGGCTCGACGGCGGCGCGGCGGACGACCGCGACACCGGTGGCCTCGTCGCCGGTCTTGCCGAGGTTGCCCTCGAGGACCTTGACGGCGTGGACGAGCGCGGAGCCACCACCGGAGACGATGCCCTCCTCGACCGCGGCGCGGGTCGCGGAGATGGCGTCCTCCAGACGGTGCTTCTTCTCCTTCAGCTCCACCTCGGTGGCGGCGCCGACCTTGATGACGCACACGCCGCCGGCCAGCTTCGCGAGGCGCTCCTGGAGCTTCTCGCGGTCCCAGTCGGAGTCCGTGGACTCGATCTCGGCCTTGATCTGGCCGATGCGACCGGTCACGTCCTCCTTCTTGCCGCCGCCGTCGACGATCGTGGTGTCGTCCTTGGTGACGGTGACGCGGCGGGCGGAGCCCAGCACGTCCAGGCCGACCTGGTCGAGCTTGAGGCCGACCTCCTCGGAGACGACCGTGGCGCCGGTGAGGACGGCCATGTCCTGCAGCATCGCCTTGCGGCGGTCACCGAAGCCGGGGGCCTTGACCGCGACGGCGTTGAACGTGCCGCGGATCTTGTTGACGACCAGGGTCGACAGGGCCTCGCCCTCGACGTCCTCGGCGATGATCAGCAGCGGCTTGGAGGAGTTGGCCTGGATGACCTTCTCCAGCAGCGGCAGCAGCTCGGCGATGGAGCCGATCTTGCCCTGCGTGATGAGGATGTACGGGTCGTCCAGGACGGCTTCCATGCGCTCCTGGTCCGTCACGAAGTACGGAGACAGGTAGCCCTTGTCGAAGGCCATGCCCTCGGTGAAGTCCAGCTCCAGACCGAAGGTGTTGGACTCCTCGACGGTGATGACACCGTCCTTGCCGACCTTGTCCATCGCCTCGGCGATGAGCTCGCCGACCTGCTGGTCCTGGGCGGACAGCCCGGCGACGGCGGCGATGTCGGACTTCTCGTCGATCGGACGGGCCGAGGCGAGCAGGTCCTCGGAGACCGCGGCGACGGCGGCGTCGATGCCCTTCTTCAGGGCGGCCGGGGAGGCGCCGGCCGCGACGTTGCGCAGACCTTCGCGGACCAGGGCCTGGGCCAGCACGGTCGCGGTGGTCGTACCGTCACCCGCGATGTCGTTGGTCTTGGTCGCCACCTCCTTGACCAGCTGGGCACCGAGGTTCTCGAACGGGTCGTCGACCTCGACCTCGCGGGCGATCGTGACACCGTCGTTGGTGATGGTGGGGGCGCCGAACTTCTTGTCGATGACGACGTTGCGGCCCTTGGGGCCGATCGTCACCTTCACCGTGTCGGCAAGCTTGTTGACGCCGCGCTCAAGGGCGCGACGGGCGTCCTCGTCGAACTTCAGGATCTTCGCCATGGCAGCGGGAGCCCTCTCGGAAATCTGGGGTGAGAAAACACTGCGCCCCGGGCGCCCGGCTCAGTAAGCGTGTCGGGACCAGGGGCGCAGTTCGGAGCAAATCTGCTACGAGGTGACTTACTTCTCGATGATCGCGAGAACGTCGCGGGCCGAGAGGACGAGGTATTCCTCGCCGTTGTACTTCACCTCGGTGCCGCCGTACTTGCTGTAGAGCACGACGTCGCCGACGTTCACGTCGAGTTCGACGCGCTTGCCGTCCTCGATGCGGCCGGGGCCGGTGGCCAGGACAACGCCCTCCTGGGGCTTCTCCTTGGCCGTGTCCGGAATGACCAGGCCCGAAGCCGTGGTCTGTTCGGCGTCGAGCGGCTGGACCACAATGCGGTCCTCGAGCGGCTTGATGGCAACCTTGGAGCTGGCGGTCGTCACGATCCGACCTCCCCCTTCGGAGATCTCACGGGGTTAACTGTCTGAGGTGGCGACCAGGTCGATCCGTCGTCGCGGGTGCCGGACCTGCCCGTCGCTGTGTTGGCACTCTCCAGTGGGGAGTGCCAGACCTGAGACTATGACCGCGATTAGCACTCGGTCAAGCGGAGTGCCAATTCACTGCGTGGCGTCGCCGGATTTCTCGTGCACGCCGGCCCGGAAAGCGGACCCCTGTTCGGGTGGCCGTCCCGAGGGCCGCCACCCCCGGGCCCCCGGACGGGCCGGATCGTGAGCGGTGCCCGCCGGTGGCCGCCTGAGGACTCAAGGGCGCCGGACGTGGTCCTCAAGCCTCCCGACCCTCAACCCCCGCTCCTCCAGTTCGCGCAGCAGCCGCGTCGTCCGCTCCGCCAGGGGCAGGGCCGGAATCCCGCCCGCGGGGACGGAGATGATGTCGCCGGGCGTCAGGCGGTGCGCGCCGCGCGTGTACGTGAGGGTGCCGTCACCCTCCAGGGTGACCCGCCAGAGCACGACCGCCACGATGCCGCAGTCGCCGGCGGCCCGGAGGGTCGTGGTGTCGTACATGCCGTAGGGCGGGCGGAACAGGTGGGGGCGGATGCCGAAGCGGGACCTGAGCTTGCGCTGCTGGCCGCAGATCTCGGCGCGCTGGCCGGCGTAGGGCAGGCCGCGCAGGGCGGGGTGGTCGAGGGTGTGGTTCTGCAGGCTCGCGCCGACCGAGCGCAACCGGGCGAAGTGGCCGTAGCCGGGCCCCACCACGCTGTCCGTGAGGAACATGCTGACGGGGAGGCGGTGGTCGCGTACGAGGTCGATGAAGCGGGGGTCGCGTTCGGCGCCGTCGTCGTAGGTCAGGAAGACGACCTTGTCCCGGGTCGGGACGTGGTCGACGACGGGCGGGAGACCCGGATCGCCGCGGGGTGAGCGGCCCGCGCCGTCCCCGGCGCCCTTCCCCGCCCCGGCCTGAACGGTCGGGCTCACGGCCGGCCGGCCGGCCGACTGGCCGCAACCCGCCAGCACCGCCAGGAGAACCGCCGCGGCCGCCCCCCGCCGGACCCGCCGGACCCGCCGCGCCGGGCCGGTCACAGGTAGTCCTCCAGGCGCCCCACCGCGTACCCCTCGGCCGTGACCTTGTCCAGGAAGCGGCGGATCATGTCGGGCATGGTGCCCTTCCAGTCGTCGCGGCCCCGGAAGTGCGTGAGGACGATGTCGCCGGGGTGCAGCTCCCTGTCCCACTCGCGGTAGTCCCAGCGGTCGACGAAGACCTCCTCGTTCCACAGCGGGGCGTACTCGATGCCGCAGGACTTCGCCGCGCGCAGGGTGTCCTTGTTGTAGTTCCCGAACGGCGGGCGGAAGAGGACGGGGCGTTCGCCGTACCGCTTCTCGATGACGTCCTGCATGCCGCAGATCTCGCGCTTCTGGCGGGCGTAGGACAGGCCGGGCAGGTACGGGTGGTTCAGGGTGTGGTTGTGCAGGCCGACGCCCCGGTCCTGCATCTTCCCGAAGTAGCCGTAGTCCTCCTTGATCACGTAGTCGCTGAGGAACGCGGTGTACGGGATCTTCAGCTCGCTCATCATGCGCAGGAAGGCGGGGTCCTTCTCGGCACCGTCGTCGATGGTGAGGAAGACGACCTTCTCCTCGGTGGGGACGGTGGTGAAGACCGGGGGGAGGTCCAGTCTCCGGTGGCCGTCGACCTCGAAGCCCCTACGGGTGGTGATCCGGGGTTTCTTCCGGGGCGCGGGCGGGGCGGTCAGGGGCACCTGCTTGAGCCCCCAGCGCTTCGCCACGGCCGTGCGCGCGGCGTGCGCGGCGCGCAGTCTGGTGGCGTAGGAGTCGAGCGCGCGGGCCGGAGGCGCGTGGAGGGGCCGCCGTCCGCCCTCAGCCGGGTCCGGGGCGGTGGAGTCCTGTCCGCAGCCCGCGGCGAGAGGAGCGAGGGTCGCGAGAGTGAGTACGGCGACACCGGCCCGTACGCCACCCAGTGACCACCTTTTATCGTTTTGTCCTACTACTCGCATGGGGCCGGATCATCGCAGTCCCCGGCTCCTGCTCCGGCCCGACACCGCGGTCGGCGGCACACCGTCCACCGACTGGCCGACACCGGACCCGCGCCTGGCCCACAATGAGCCGGTGAACGACCGCACCGCGCCCCACGCCCAGCCCTCCCCGCAGCCCTTCGACGCCTCACCCCTCGCCCTGCTCCTCACCCCCGAGGGCCGCGCCCTCCTCGACGAGGTGCGCGACACCGACCCGGCCCGGGAACTCGCCGTCGCGACCCGGCTGCGCCGTGGGCATCCGGCGGAGCTGGTGTCGGCGGCACTCGGCCAGGCCCGGCTGCGACAGCGGGCGGTGGCGAAGTTCGGGGCCCGGGACGCCGGGCGGATGTTCTTCACCCCGAACGGGGTCGAGCAGTCGACCCGGGCGAGCGTGGCGGCGTACCGGGCACGGCGGCTGAAGGAGCTGGGCGTGACGTCGGTGGCCGACCTGTGCTGCGGGATCGGCGGGGACGCGATCGCGCTGGCCCGCGCCGGGATCCGGGTGCTCGCGGTGGACCGGGACCCGCTCACCGCGGCGGCGGCCCGTGCGAACGCGGACGCGCTGGGCCTGGCCGCGCTGATCGAGGTGCGGGAGGCCGATGTCACGGAGGTGGACACGGCCGGGTACGACGCCGTCTTCGTCGACCCGGCCCGGCGCGGCGGCCGGGGCCGCGTCTTCGACCCCGAGGCCTACTCGCCCCCGCTGTCCTGGGCGGTCGAGGCGGCCCGCGGGGCGGCCCGCGCCGCCGCCCTGAAGGTCGCTCCGGGCATCCCGCACGAGGTCGTCCCCCATGACGCCGAGGCCGAGTGGATCTCGGACGGCGGGGACGTGAAGGAGGCGGTGCTGTGGTTCGGCACCGGACGGGCGGCCGCCGGGCCGGGGGGCGCGGGGGCCCCGGCGATCCGCGCGACCCTGCTGCCCGGCCCCCGCACGCTGCTCTCCCGCGGCCTGCCCGACCCCGCGGTACGCCCGCCCGGCCGGTACCTGTACGAGCCCGACGGCGCCGTCATCCGCGCGCATCTCGTCGCCGAGGTCGCGCAGGACCTCGACGGAGGGCTGATCGACGCGACCATCGCGTACATCACCGCCGACGCGCACCGCCCGACGCCGTACGCCACCGCCTACGAGATCACCGACCGGCTCCCCTTCAACGTCAAGAAACTGAAGGCGCTGCTGCGCGAGCGCCGGGTCGGCACACTGACCGTCAAGAAGCGCGGCTCGGCGGTGGAACCGGAGGAACTCCGCCGCAAGGCCCTCCCCAGACCGAACGGCGCCGCGTCCGTCACCGTCTTCCTCACCCGCGTCGCCGGCGCCCCGACGATGCTCCTGGGGCACCCGGTGCGCTGACGCCCGCGGGCTCCCGGAACTCCCCCCGGCGGGGACGGGTCACCGCAGCGACGCCCACAGCTCCTCCGCCTCCGGCTGCTGTGCCACCAGCCGGTTGGGATCCCAGGGCGCCGGGAGCACCGGCATCGTCACGGTGGTGACGGCGGGCGAGGACAGGCCCTGCAGGCTCTGGGCGAAGCGGCTCAGCTCGGCCAGCGAGTCCAGGCCGGTGTCGGTCGTGAGGCTGCTGGTGACCGCGTCGGCGATCTCGTACAGCTCGGTGGGGTCGGTCAGCAGGCTCTGCTTCCCCACCTGGTCCAGCAGCGCCTTCACCAGCGTGTGCTGGAGACCTATGCGGCCGAGGTCGCTGCCGTCCGCTATGCCGTACCGGGTGCGGGCCATGGCCAGGGCCTCGGTGCCGTCCAGGTGGTGGGTGCCCGCTTCGAGGTGCAGACGGCTCAGGTCGTCGTCGATGTCCTCGTCCGTGGTGACGGTGACGCCGCCGAGTGCGTCGACCAGGCGGGCGAAGCCGGTGAAGTCGATCTCGACGTAGTGGTCCATGCGGACGTCCGTGAGCAGCTCGGCCGTCTTCACCGCGCACACCGGCCCGCCCACCTGGTAGGCGCTGTTGAACATCGCGTCGGCCACCGGCCGCGTCGATCCGCCGTCCGGCAGCGGGCAGGCCGGGCGGTCGACCAGGGTGTCGCGCGGGATGCTGACCACGGTCGCGGCGGTCCGGCCGGCGTCGAGGTGGACGACCATGGCCGTGTCGGAACGGCCCCCGCCGCTGTCGCCTCCACCGAGCTCCTGGTTCTCCCCGCCGCTGCGCGAGTCCGAGCCCAGCACCAGGACGTTGAGCGACCCCGTCGGCAGGGACGGGGCCGAGGCGGACGCCGAAGCGTCCCGGTCCGAGGCCGTCGTTCCCCTGGGCGGACGGTCGTCGCCCAGGGCGCCGTTGATGTCGACGCTCCTGATGTTGTCGCCCAGCTGCCAGTACGCCCAGCCGGCCGTCCCGGCACCCAGCACCAGCGCGCCCGCCAGCGCGAAGCCGGCGAACTTCAGGGCCCGCACCCGGCGGCGGACCGGCTGCCGGTCCGCCGCCGGGTGCGTCACCGGGCCTGTCGGCGGGCCCGTCCCTGTGTCCGCGTCCCCGGCGGGGTCCGGGGACGCGTCCGAAGACACCTCGCTCCCGCCTCCGCCGCGCCCGTCACCGTGCCCCCTGTCGCGCCCCTCGCCTCGCCCCTCGCGGGAGCCCCCGCCGTGGCCCTCATGTCCCATCACAGACAGGAACGTAAGTCCGAATTATGACAACGAACGCCCCCCGAACCGTTTTCTTGTGAAGTTCTCAGACTTCACAGCCCGGACTCACCCGCGGCGCGCGTCGAAATTTTCGGAAGAGTCGGCGACAGTTTTCGAGCAGTGCCCGGCCGACACCCGCAAGCCCGACACCCGCAAGCCCGGCGACCGTCACCCTCCGGCCGGCGCCCCCGTGCTGCTGCGCACCACCAGGCTCGTCGCCAGTTCCACCCGGGTCGCGGCGGCCGCGGGGTCCTCGCCCTTGCCGAGGTCGAGGACCAGCCTGGCCGCCGCCTCCGCCATCTCCGTCAGCGGCTGCCGCACGGTCGTCAGCGGCGGACCCACCCAGCGGGCCACCGGCAGGTCGTCGAACCCCACCACGCTCAGGTCCTCGGGAATCCGCAGGCCCAGCTCACGCGCGGCCTCGTAGAGACCGAGCGCCTGGAGGTCGTTGCCGGCGAAGACGGCGGTGGGCCGGTCGGGGCGGCGCAGCAGGGCGAGGCCCTGGCGGTACCCGGTCTCGTGGTGGAAGTCGCCGGTCATGACCAGCCCGGGGTCCACCGGAAGTCCGCCGGTCTCCAGCGCGGCCCGGTAGCCGTCGATGCGGGCGCGGCTGCACATCATCTGCGAGGGCCCGCTGATCGCCCCGATCCTGGTGTGCCCGAGCTCGACCAGGTGCCGGGTGGCGGCGAGCCCGCCCTGCCAGTTGGTCGCGCCCACGGAGGGCACGTCGGTGCCGGGGTCACCGGCCGGATCCATCACCACGAACGGGATGGAACGGCTGGTCAGCAGCGCCCGCCCGGACTCGTCGAGGCCGGACAGGACGAGGATCACCCCGTGCGGGCGGCGGGCGGCGACCTGGTCGGCCCAGGTCCGCCCCGGGGTGAGGCGGCCCGCGCTCTCGGAGAGCACGACGCTGAGCCCCGCGTCCCTCGCCACGTTCTCCACGCCCCGGATGACCTCCATCGCCCAGGCACTCTCCAGCTCGTGGAAGACCAGGTCGAGCAGGGGCGAGCGGGTGGCCTCGGCGCGCCGGCGCCGGTAGCCGTGGGCACGCAGCAGTTCCTCGACGCGGCTCCGGGTGGTGGGGGCGACATCGGCACGGCCGTTGAGGACCTTCGAAACAGTCGGTGCCGAGACACCGGCCTCGCGGGCGATCTCGGCGAGGGTCGCAGTCTGCGCGCTGCGCCCTCGCGTCCGGGTTTCGGCGGGCTGCGAGGAAGTCATGGCCGCGATCGTATCCCTGCGGGCCCCCTTGACGAAGTGTTCCCCGAGTCTTGGGCTCCCGGAACATTCGACAAACACTCCGAAACATTCGCAGGCCGCGACGAACCCGGCAGCCGCCCCGGCGCCAACCCGGCAGCCACAAAGAACCTTCGGACCTTTGTGAGAGGGCCCTCCGTCCCCCGACAGGAGTTTCATGACCACCGCGTCCTGGCGTGACCCCGCCCTGCCCGCCGCCGCCCGTGTCGACGACCTGCTCGCCCGGATGACCCTGGAGGAGAGGACCGCCCAGCCGTACGGGGTGTGGGTGGGCGCGGACACGGACGGTGAGGGAGTCGCGCCGCACCAGCACGACACGACCTCCGACTACGACCGGGACGAGCTGATCACCCACGGTCTCGGCCGGCTCACCCGCCCCTTCGGCACGGGGCCCCGTCGACCCGGACCTCGGCACGCGGTCGCCGGCCCGCGCCCAGCGCCGGATCGCGCGGGCGGGCGGGTTCGGCATCCCGGCACTCGTGCACGAGGAGTGCCCGGCCGGCTTCACCGCCTGGCGGGCCACCGCCTACCCGGTGCCACTGGCCCGGGGTGCCGCCTTCCACCCGGAGCCGGTCGAGGAGACGGCCCATCGCATCGGCCACGACCTGCGTTCGGCCGGTGTCAGCCACGGTCGGCAGCCGCCCGTCGGCTCGTGGCCGCGCCGGTCAACTCGCGCCCACCGACTCGAAGCGCCACCGGTGTACCGCGCGGGTGACCAGGTCCCCGGGCGGGTCGGTGAGTTCGGGGAGGACGGCGTCGTACGGGGCGTTCCACCAGGTGATGACGAGGACCCGGTCCTGCGGGGCGCGGAAGGTTTCCCGGCGCAGGGAGGGCGGATCGGCGGGCAGTTCGCGCAGCCGCTCCTCGGCCCAGGTCAGCAGTGCCCCGCCCCGGCCGGGCACGGCCCGTGCCTCCCACATCAGCGCGACGGTCACGAGTACAGGTTCTCCCCGCCGGCCTCGTGCACATGATCGTGCGTGTGCGTGTGCGCCTCGCCCGGTACGTGGGGTTCCGTCACCGGGAGGGAGGAGTCCGCGGACAGGTCCCAGTCGGACGCCGCCCGGCCCCGGGCGACCATCTCCGCGCCCAGGGCGGCCACCATCGCGCCGTTGTCCGTGCACAGCCCCGGACGCGGTACGCGCAGCCGGATGCCGGCCGCCTCGCAACGCTCCTGGGCCAGCGCCCGCAGCCGGGTGTTGGCGGCCACTCCGCCGCCGATCATCAGATGGCCGACGCCCTCGTCCCTGCAGGCGCGTACCGCCTTGCGGGTGAGCACGTCCACGACGGCCTCCTGGAAGGAGGCCGCCACGTCACGCACCGGGACCTCCTCCCCCGCCGCCCGCCTGGCCTCGATCCAGCGGGCCACGGCCGTCTTCAGACCGGAGAAGGAGAAGTCGTACGCCGGGTCGCGCGGCCCGGTCAGCCCGCGCGGGAACGCGATCGCGGACGGGTCGCCCTCACGCGCGTACCGGTCGATGACCGGGCCGCCGGGGAAGCCGAGGTCGAGCACCCGCGCGATCTTGTCGAAGGCCTCGCCGGCCGCGTCGTCGATGGTGGCGCCCATCGGGCGGACGTCGGAGGTGATGTCCGAGGAGAGCAGCAGCGAGGAGTGGCCGCCGGAGACCAGCAGCGCCATCGTCGGTTCGGGCAGCGGCCCGTGTTCCAGCTGGTCGACGCAGATGTGCGAGGCGAGGTGGTTGACGCCGTAGAGGGGCTTGCCGAGGGCGTAGGCGTATGCCTTGGCCGCCGAGACGCCGACCAGCAGCGCGCCGGCGAGCCCCGGGCCGGCGGTGACGGCGACGCCGTCCAGGTCCCGGGCGCTGACCCCGGCCTCCTTCAGCGCGCGTCCGATCGTCGGCACCATCGCCTCCAGGTGGGCGCGGGAGGCGACCTCCGGGACGACACCGCCGAAGCGGGCGTGCTCGTCGACGCTGGAGGCGACGGCGTCCGCCAGCAGGGTGGTGCCCCGGACGACGCCGACACCGGTCTCGTCGCAGGAGGTCTCGATCCCCAGCACCAGGGGTTCGTCAGCCATGGGTCTCGGTTCCTTCTACGCCGTTCACGGGGTTCGCGGGGTTCGCGGGGTTCGCGGGGTTCGCGGGGTTCGCGGGGTTCGCGGGGGCGGCCGTGGGGGCCTCCGGGGCCACGGAGGCCCCCGGGGTGACGGAGGTGGACAGGTCGGCCAGCCGCATCACCAGGGCGTCCACGTTCCCCGGCTGGTAGTAGCCCTTCCTGACCCCGATGGTCTCGAAGCCGAAACGCTCGTAGAGCTTCTGGGCCCGGACGTTGTCGATCCGGCACTCCAGCAGCACCTCGGCGCACTCGAACGCGGTCGCCGCCCGCAACAGCTCCGTCAGCAGCCGCGAGCCGAGGCCGGTGCCCCAGTGGTCCCGGCGGACGGCGATGGTCTGGACGTCGGCCACCCCGGTCGCCTCGCCCGTACCCTCGTCGCCGTCGGCCGCCACGCCGGCGGAGGTGAGCCCCGCGTATCCGACGAGCCGGCCCTCCTCCTCGGCGACCACGTAACGGCGGGTCGCGGCGGAACCGCGCGCATGGGCCAGTTCGGACCAGAACATCCCCCGCGACCAGGCGTCCTCGGGGAACAGCTCGCGCTCCAGCTGGAACACCCGCTCGATGTCCCACCAGCGCATCTCGCGCAGTGCGACCTTCTCGGGCCCTGTCGCTCGTGTCACTTGGGGGTGACCACCTTGTAGTTCTTGGGGACCTGGGCATCGGGGCGGCGCAGGTACAGCGGCCGCGGCGCGGGCAGTTCCGTGCCGGCCGCCAGCCGCTCGGCGGCCAGCCGGGCGAGGGCTGCGGCACTCACGTGCTCGGGCTCGTGCGCCTTGGGGAAGGTGTCGGGGTACAGCAGCGCGCCGGCGCCGACCGCGGGCAGCCCCGCGACCCGGCCGGCGATGTCGGCGGGCCGGTCGACGGCGGGGTCGGTGAGGCGGGTACGCGAGTCGGCGTACCGCGCCCAGTAGACCTCCTTGCGGCGGGCGTCGGTCGCCACGACGAAGGGGACCTCCAGGTCCGCGGCGTACGCGAGGCCGTCCAGCGTGCACACACCGTGCACGGGGACACCGAGCGCGAGCCCGAAGGCGTCCGCGGTCATCAGGCCGACCCGCAGCCCGGTGTACGGCCCGGGGCCGATGCCGACGACGACCCCGGTGAGGGCGTCCGCCTTCACACCGGCCTCGGCGAGCACCCGGTCGATCGCCGGGAGCAGCAGTTCGCCGTGGCGGCGGGCGTCCACCTGACTCGACGAGGCGATGACGTCGCCGCCGTCGTGCAGCGCGACGGTGACGGCAGGGGTGGCGGTATCCAGAGCGAGCAGGAGCACACAAACAGCCTACGGCTCCCGGCGCCCCGTGTCGGACGGCCCGGTCGGACGGTCACGTACTGCTACCGTCACATCGGCGTATGCACACTCCGGGACGATCCCGAATGATCCGGGACGATCCCGCACGATCCGCGGTCGTCCCGAAAGACCACCACCGGGTGGTACGGAACGGCCCGGGCGACCACGAGCGGTGCGGGCCGGCATTCGAGCGGCGCAGAGATGCAGAGGCACAGAGGCACAGAGACAGCGGCACAGCGGCACAGAGGTGGTGACGGCGGTGGCAGGCGACAGCTCGGCGATCGTGACGGGGCTGACCGCGGCGGCCCTCCTGACGGTGGGCGTCCTCGGCTACCAGGCGTCCGCGAACGCGCCGGCCACTCGGGCGGCCGCCCGCGCGGGCACCGTACCGGCGGCCCTGCAGGCCGACCGGGACGAGGAGTCCCCCTCCCCCACCGGTCCGCCCCGGGGGTCCGGCCGGGGCATCCGGGTCGTGTACGCGCTGGACGACGACCGGGTGTGGCTGGTCGAGAAGGGCGGCGAGGTCCGGCGCACCTTCCCGGTCAGCCCCGGCACGGTGGACCCGGAACCGGGCACTTACCACGTCACCTCCCGCTCGGGGGCCGTCACCGGATCGGACGGCGTCCCGGTGGAACACGTCGTCCGCTTCGCCACCGGCAACGGCACCGCGATCGGTTTCAGCGCGGCGGTCGACGGCTCGGCCCCGGAGCCGGACCCGGAGGTCCCCACCGGCGGTATCCGCGAAACCCGTGCGGACGGCGAGGCGATGTGGAAGTTCGCCACCATCGGCCGCAAGGTCGTCGTGGTGCGTTAGCCGCGAGGTCGCCCGCGACCCGGGCCCCGCGACCCGTGGCTCACGCCGCGATCAGGCGGCCTCGCGGTGGCCGTTCACCGGCCCGGCGAGCCGGGGCTGCGGGCGCGGGTGCGGCTGCGGTTCGGGGGCGCGGGGCGGGGTGGAGATCGCGGCGGCGGCCGCGCCGGCCGCCAGCAGGTCGCGCATCGACACCCCGGTGGACGACTGCGGCCGTGCCTCGGTCCGGCGAGAACTCTCGGTGGCCGGCATGGACGCCTCCTGGGGCCGGGGGCGGACGTGGTTAGGTAGACCTAACCGCGAGCTGGATACCATGTGACCACGCTCGGGACACCGAATGCAACATTTTGCCGACACCTTGTCGGAACGCACGGCGAACAGACACCGCGGGCACAGGAAACCGGGCCCGGGAAACCGGAGACCACGGGCGGCGGGGCACCCGCCACCCGCTCAGGCCGACAGCGCGCTCAGGTCCGTGCCCGCCCAGCGGTCGCCCAGGCCGGTCAGCGTCATGTGCCGTACCTCGTCCGTGGTGTCGCCGACCGCGCGGTGGATGACGATCTGGAGCCGGTCGTCGGTCAGCTCCTCGATCCTGCCCTCGCCCCACTCCACGACGATCACCGACTCGGGCAACGAGACGTCGAGATCGAGGTCCTCCATCTCGTCCAGCCCGCCCGACAGCCGGTACGCGTCGACGTGGACCAGCGGCGGGCCGTCCCCCAGGGACGGGTGCACGCGGGCGATCACGAACGTCGGGGAGGTGACGGCACCCCGCACCCCGAGCCCTTCGCCGAGCCCGCGGGTCAGCGTGGTCTTGCCCGCGCCCAGCTCGCCGGTGAGCATCACGAGGTCACCGGCGCGCAGCAGCTTGGCGAGGGCGCGGCCCAGGTCCCGCATCTGCTCGGCCGAGGTGACGGTGAGCTCGACGGACGGCTCAGCCCGGTTGTGCGCTGCTGCTGGTGCTTCCATAGCCACCCACGGTAGCTCCTGCGGGCACCGCGCCCGCGCGGACCAGCAGGTCCGCGAGACGGTCGGTGACCACTTCCGGGTGTTCCAGGATGACCAGGTGCCCGGCGTCCGGTACCAGCACCAGTTCGGCGTCCGGCAGCAGACCGGCGATGGACTCGCTGTGCTCGCTGGGTGTGATCAGGTCGTGCACCCCCGCCAGCACCAGTACCGGGAGACCGGTGAAGTGGGCGAGGGCCTCGGTCTTGTCGTGCTCGTGGAACGCCGGATAATACTCGGCGACGACGTCGATCGGGGTGGACTCGATCATCCGCTCGGCGAACCGGGCGACGGTCGGGTCGACGTCCCGGGCCGCGAACGAGTAGCGCTTGATGATCCCGGCGAACAGGTCCACGGTGGCCCGGCGCCCCTTCTCCACCAGCTCGGCCCGCTGCCCCAGTGCCTTCAGCACCCCCGGGAGCACCCGCCGCACCGCGTTGACCCCGGCCACGGGCAGCCCGAAGTTGACCTCGCCCAGCTTGCCCGGCGACGTGCCGACGAGGGCGACGCCGACGACCCGCTCGCGTATCAGCTCGGGGTACCGGTCGGCGAGGGCCATCACCGTCATTCCTCCCATGGAGTGCCCGACCAGCACGATCGGCCCCTCGGGGGCGGCGGCGTCGATGACGGCCTTGAGGTCCTGCCCCAACTGGTCGATGGTGACCGGCTCGCCCCGCTCGGCCTGGGCCGCGCCCCGCCCGGAACGGCCGTGGCTGCGCTGGTCCCAGTAGACGGTCCGTACGACACCCCTGAGCGCGGCCCGCTGGAAGTGCCAGGAGTCCTGGCTGAGGCAGTAGCCGTGGCTGAAGACAACGGTGACGGGGGCGGGCGACTTGCGGCCGAACAGCCGGCGGCGGCGCGCGGGGGTGGCGTCCGGGTCGGGATCGGGGTCGTCGACCTCGTAGTACAGCTCGGTGCCGTCCTCGGCGTACGCCGTGCCGGGGGTGCCGCGCAGCGAACCGTACGGTCCCGTGGAGTCCAGGGCGAGCCGGGCCTTCCTGCGCATGCCCCGGCCGACGGTCATCCGCTCTATGGCGACCCCGGCGGCGGCCCCCGTGGCGAGCACGCCTATCGCCATGCCGGCGACCCCGGTCGCCCGGCGCCAGCCGCCGGACACTTCGGCGACGGAGGCGGCAGCCGTCATGGCGGCGTCCCGGGCAGCCTCCGCACTGCTCTCGCTCACGTACTGGCTCCTCTGTCGTTCCGGTCGTTCCTCATGCGCGTGCGGTCGGGCGGGCGTACCGACGTACTACTCCGTCACGTCGCCCGTGCCGTCCACGGCGTTCACATGGACGCGCGGGACGCGGGTTCCGATCCGGGTGACGATCTCGTACCCGATGGTGCCCGCGGCCTGCGCCCAGTCCTCGACGGTGGGCTCGCCGCGGTCCCCGGGGCCGAAGAGCACCGCCTCGGTGCCCGGTGGGGGTTCCTCCCCGCCGAGGTCGACGACGAACTGGTCCATCGCGATCCGTCCCGCGGCCGTACGCCACTTGCCCTCGACGAGCACCGGACCGGTGGAGGAGGCGTGCCGCGGGATGCCGTCCGCGTAGCCGAGCGGGACGAGGCCGAGGGTGGTGGCGCCCGGGGTGACGTAGTGGTGGCCGTACGAGACGCCGTGTCCGCCCGGGACGTGCTTCACCAGGGCGAGGGAGGCGGTCAGGGTCATCACCTGGCGCAGCCCGAAGTCGGCCGGGGTGCCGACCTCGGGGCTGGGTGAGACTCCGTACAGGGCGATGCCGGCCCGGACGAGGTCGAAGTGGCTGTCGGGGAGGGTGAGAAGGGCGGGCGAGTTGGCGATGTGCCGGACCTCGGGGGCCACGCCCTGCTGCTCGGCGTGCGCCACCATCTCCCGGAAGCGGGTGAGCTGGGCGTCGATGGAGGGGTGGCCCGGTTCGTCGGCGCAGGCGAAGTGCGACCACAGGCCGGTGACGCGCAGCAGCCCGTCGGCCTCGGCGGTGAGCGCCGCGGCGACCAGGCCGGCCCAGTCCCCGGGCGCGCAGCCGCCCCGCCCGAGGCCGGTGTCGGCCTTGAGGTGCACGCGCGCGGGCCGCCCGGCCAGACGCGCGGCCGCGGTGACCTCCTTGAGCGCCCACATGCCGCTGACGGAGACGTCGAGGTCGGCCTCGATCGCCTCCCGCCAGGGCCCGCCGGGTGTCCACAGCCAGCACAGGACGCGTACGCCGGCGGGGACACCGGCACCGGGCGCGCGCAGCGCCAGCGCCTCCTGCGGGGTGGCCGTGCCGAGCCAGGACGCCCCGGCCTCGACGGCCGCCCGGGCGCAGGCGAGGGCGCCGTGCCCGTACGCGTCCGCCTTGACCACGGCCATGAGGGCGGCACCGGGCGCGTGGGCGCGCAGGCTCCGCACATTGGCGCGCAGCGCGGCCAGATCGATCTCGGCACGGGCCCGCAGGGTCGCGCTCCGCGCGGCATCTGTCTCGTTCATCGCGCCCCAGTGTCTCAGAGCGGTACGAGGCCTCACCGGGAGTGGTACGGCCAAGGCGGGGAGCGGTACGACACCGCCGGCGGCCCGGGGCGGGGTCACCCGCGTGTGACGTCCCGCCACGCCGCCGGGATCGCCGCCGCCACGTCGTGCGCCCCCACCGGCGCGCCGTCCGCCGCGTAGCGTCCGGCGAGTCCGTGCAGGTAGGCCGCCACGCTGCCGGCGTCCCGGGCCGGCAGTCCCGCCGCCAGCAGCGAGCCGGCGAGGCCGGACAGGACGTCCCCGCTCCCGGCTGTGGCCAGCCAGGACGTGCCGGTCGGGTTCACCCGTACGGCGATGCCCTTCCCCTCCCCGCCCCCGCCCCCGTCTCCCGGGTCGGCGACCAGGGTCGTGGAGCCCTTGAGCAGCACGGTCGCTCCGTACCGTCCGGCCAGTTCACGCGCCGCGGCCAGCCGGCCGCCCTCGACCTCCTCGCGCTCGACGCCGAGCAGCGCGGCGGCCTCTCCGGCGTGCGGGGTCAGCAGGGTCGGCGCGCTGCGGGCCCGTACGGCCGAGGCGTCGGCGAGCCGCAGGCCGTCCGCGTCGATCAGCACCGGGACCTCGGCCGCCAGCGCCTCCGCCACCGGCCCGGCGTCGTCGCCGGCGCCCGGCCCGGCCACCCACGCCTGCACCCGTCCGGCGTGCTTCGGTCCCCGGTCGGACACCAGCGTCTCGGGGAAGCGGGCGATCACGTCCTGTGCGGCGGGACCGACGTACCGTACGGCCCCGGCGCCGCCCCGCAGCGCGCCGGCGACCGCGAGCACGGCGGCGCCGGGGTAGCGGGCGGACCCGGCGACGACACCGACGACACCGCGCCGGTACTTGTCGCTCTCCGCGCCGGGCACCGGCAGCAGGCGGGCCACGTCAGCGTGCTGGAGCGCCTCGAGCACCGGGCCCGCGGACCCCGCGGTCAGGTCCAGGCCGATGTCGACGAGCCGTACGGACCCCGCGTACTCGCGCGCCGGATCGACGAGCAGCCCCGGCTTGTGCGTCCCGAAGGTCACCGTGAGGTCGGCCCGGACCGCGGTGCCGCGCACCTCGCCGGTGTCCGCGTCGACGCCGCTCGGCAGGTCGACGGCGACGACCGCGGCGCCCGACCGTTCGGCGGCCTCGGCGAGCGGCACCGCCGCCGGGCGCAGCCCGCCCTTGCCGCCGATCCCGACGATGCCGTCCACGACGAGGTCGGCCCGCCGGACGGCGGTGACGGCATCGGTGTCCGCCCGGGTCCCGCTTGTGGCATCGGCGTCGGTGGTCCCCACGGTCCGGCCGCCCGCCCGGCGCAGTGCCGCGAGCCCGGCGGCATGGGTGCGTTCCGGCGCGAGCAGCACCGCCGTGACGCCGGCGCCGCGCCGGGCCAGCCGGGCACCGGCGTAGAGGGCGTCGCCGCCGTTGTCCCCGCTGCCGACCAGCAGGGCGACCCTGCTGCCGTAGACCCGGCCGTGACCCCGCCCCAGCAGGTCCGCGCAGGCCGCGGCGAGTCCGGCGGCGGCGCGCTGCATCAGCGCGCCCTCCGGCAGCCGCGCCATCAGGTCCCGCTCCGCCGCCCTGACCGTCTCCACGCTGTACGCAGTACGCATACGTCCGAGTGTCCCCCACGGCCCGTCCCGCACACCCTGCTCCAACTGCCGCTCGGGGGAAGCCCTCCCCGCTCCCCCTCCCGCGCCCCGGAAACCGGTCGAAAGTTGTCGGAGCCCGTCCCCCGGTCGCATCCATTGACGCCATGCCGCCCTCTCGCCACACTCACCATCCCCCACCGCGTGAATCGATTCAGTCGAATCGGTTCGACGCGACGAGAAGACCAGAGGAAGAGGAAGCAGAGACCCCATGGGACGCAGAGCCGCACTCCTCGCCGCAGCCGGCGCCACCGCCCTCCTCACCGCCGCGGGCGCGCTGACGGCCCCCGCCACCGCCGCACCCGCACCCGCACCCGCACCCGCCGTCCAGGAGGCCCCCATCCAGGCCGCGGCCTGCGGTGACGGCTCCTACCAGGCCGAAGCCGTGCAGAGCGGCAGTACCTGGACCTCCCGGCGCGGCAGCAGCGTCGTCTACACCGGTACCGACATGCGCGCGGCCGTCCAGGCGGCGGTCAGCAGCCTGTCCTCCGGCCGCACCTCCAAGGAACGGGTGGTGGTGCGCGGCTCGGGCTCGATCTCCGCCGGTTCGCGCATCTCGCTGCCGAGCTACACGGTTCTGGACGTCTGCGGCACGATCAACGTCACGGGCAGCGGCTCCGGCGACCAGGCCCCGGTCTACTCCCGCGGCACACGGGACGTCGAGGTCCAGAACCTCAGCGTCACCGGGGCCCCGCTGTACGGCATCTTCCTGCGCAACGTGCAGAACGTGGTCCTGGGCCAGATCGACATGCGCCTCTCGCGCGGCCTCGGCGTCCGTATCGACAACCGCGGCGACACCAGCCAGTGGACGAGGAACGTCCGCATCGACAACGTCTACGTGTCCGGCGCGTCCAGCCACGCCGTCGAGACGTACGGGGTCGACGGCCTGACCGTCGGCACGGTGACGGCCCGCAACGTCGGCGAGTCCGGTCTCCTCCTCAACCAGACCGTCAACGCCACGGTCGGCAGGGTGGACGCGGAGAACGCGGGCACCGGCACCGGTTACGCCGCGTTCCGCATGGCCAACCGCAACGGGCGGATCGGCAGCTCGTACGCGACCAACATCCGCGTCGGCGAGGTCGTCGCGCGGGGCGGCGGACGCGGCGTGTTCTGCGTCTCGGAGAGCGGCGGCGCGACGATCGACCGGATCAGCCTGTCCAACACGGGCAACAACGCGATCCTGATCGAGAACTGCTACAACGTGAACCTCGCGGCGCAGAGCGGCACGGTCACGGGCGGCGGCGAGATCCGGCTGGCGGCGCGCACGGAGTTCGCGAACAACCGGGACATCACGGTGCAGAACCTGACGGTGACCAACTCCTCGATCCGCGAGAGCCCCTGCGGTGAGAACACCACGTTCCGCAACAACAGGCTGGTCAACAGCAGCCAGTCCATCTGCTGACAAAACCGGCGGCACCAGGGTGGCCGGCCGGCTGAGGCGCAGGCGAAGCCCCGCCCGCCCGGCCGGTCACCTGCGCCTGCGCCCCGCCCGACGGGCCATCCGCACCATTCTCACGACCGTGAACACCACGACGAGCAGGGCGGCGGCGGCCAGAAGCACCTCTCCCCACACCGGCAGCCGTCCCCCGACCTCCCCGACCCCGGGAAACCCCAGCAGGCTCGGCCGGTCCATTCCCGTCACCCTTCGGCGACGACGACCGCCGAGGCCACCCCGGCGTCATGACTGAGCGAGACGTGCCACGACCGCACCCCCAGTTCCTCGGCCCGCGCCGCCACGGTCCCCTTCACCCGCAACCGCGGCTGCCCGCTGTCCTCGCAGTACACCTCGGCATCGGTCCAGTACAGCCCTCCGGGCGCACCGAGCGCCTTGGCCAGCGCCTCCTTGGCGGCGAACCGTGCGGCCAGCGAGGCGACCCCCCGCCGCTCCCCACTGGGCAACAGCAGCTCGCCGTCCACGAACAGCCGCCGCGCGAGACCGGGCGTCCGCTCCAGCGACGCCGCGAACCGCTCGATCTCGGCCACGTCGATCCCGACCCCGATGATGCTCATGCCGAGCACTTTACGGCGACGCCGGAGGGGAAACCCGGTCACACGCTCACGCGGGAACGGCCGACAGCTCGCACCACACGTACTTGCCCCGATTGCCCTCCCCGGACAGCCTGCCGACCCCACGCGTCCGAACACGCCCGGACGAGCGCCAGCCCACGCCCTTCCTCCCACCCGGCGTCCACGCCCCGGTACCGGGGCGGTTGTGCCTGCTCGCGGCCCACTGCTCATGCACCGACAAGGTGCTCATCAACACCCTGACCCCGATGGCAACCGACCGGACACGAGGCTGGTGGGAGAAGTGCCGGGGCCGTCTTCCCGGACCGAGTCCCTGAGCTCCCGGCTGAGGAGCGGGAGTCGCGTGTCCGACGGACGACACCCGATGCGACGCAAGCCGATCCCGGAGCGCCCCTCTCCCGCACCGTACGAAGCGGTCATCCACGAAGCTGCGATCCGGCTCGGGAACAGTGGCCGAGCAACGTCACGGGATCAACCCGCCCGTCTTCCCGAGGTCTCCGGAACAGACCACGTCATCCTCCGTCCGCGATCCCAAGACCCCCGGCCGAGCCCCCTCAGCGTCCCCACCGCGGCCTTCACCGCCTCCCTCGACGCGATCCGAGTTCACTCCACCGTGACCGACTTCGCCAGGTTGCGGGGCTGGTCCACCTCGTTGCCGCGGGCCGTGGCCAGCTCGCAGGCGAAGACCTGCAACGGCACCGTCGTCACCAGCGGTTGCAGCAGTGTGGGGGTGGCCGGGACGCGGATGAGGTGGTCGGCGTACGGGACGACCTCGTCGTCGCCCTCCTCGGCGATGACGACGGTGCGGGCGCCGCGGGCGCGGATCTCCTGGATGTTGGAGACGATCTTGTCGTGGAGGACGGAGCGGCCGCGTGGTGAGGGGACGACCACGACGACCGGCAGGTCGTCCTCGATCAGGGCGATCGGGCCGTGCTTCAGCTCGCCCGCGGCGAAGCCCTCCGCGTGCATGTAGGCGAGTTCCTTGAGCTTGAGCGCGCCCTCCAGGGCGACCGGGTAGCCGACGTGCCGGCCCAGGAACAGCACGGTGTTCTTGTGGGCGAGGGTGCGGGCGAGTTGGCGTACGGGCTCCATGGTCTCCAGGACGCGTTCCACCGACCGGGCGATGGAGGACAGGTCCCGCACGACCGCGCGGATCTCGTCGCCGTACTTCGCGCCGCGGACCTGGGCCAGGTACAGGGCGACCAGGTAGCAGGCGACCAGCTGGGTCAGGAAGGCCTTGGTCGAGGCGACGGCGACCTCGGGGCCGGCGTGGGTGTAGAGGACGGCGTCGGACTCGCGGGGGATGGTTGAGCCGTTGGTGTTGCAGATGGCGAGGACCCGGGCGCCCTGTTCGCGCGCGTGCCTCAGGGCCATCAGGGTGTCCATGGTCTCGCCGGACTGGGAGATGGCGATGACGAGGGTCTGCTGGTCGAGGATCGGGTCGCGGTAACGGAACTCGCTCGCCAGCTCCACCTCGCAGGGGATCCGCGTCCAGTGCTCGATGGCGTACTTGGCGATCATCCCGGCGTGGAAGGCCGTGCCGCAGGCGACGATGACGACCTTGCCGGCCTCGCGCAGCGCCTCCGGCGCGATGCGTACCTCGTCGAGGGACAGGGCGCCGGAGCCGTCGATGCGGCCGAGCAGGGTGTCGGCGACCGCCCGGGGCTGCTCGGCGATCTCCTTGAGCATGAAGTAGTCGTAGCCGCCCTTCTCGGCGGCCGACGCGTCCCAGTCGACGTGGTACGAGCGGACGTCCGCCGGTGCGCCGTCGAAGCCGGTGACCGTGACCGCGTCGCGGCGCAGTTCGACCACCTGGTCCTGGCCCAGTTCGATCGCGGAGCGGGTGTGGTCGATGAACGCGGCGACGTCCGAGGCGAGGAACGACTCGCCCTCGCCGACACCCACCACGAGCGGCGAGTTGCGGCGCGCGCCGACGACCACGTCCGGCGCGTCCGCGTGGACGGCGACCAGGGTGAAGGCGCCGAGCAGGCGCTTGCAGACAAGGCGCATCGCCTCGGCGAGGTCCGCGCAGGACGAGAACTCCTCCGCGAGCAGGTGGGCGACGACCTCGGTGTCCGTCTCGGAGGCCAGGTCGTGGCCGCGCCCGGCCAGTTCGGCCCGCAGTTCGGCGAAGTTCTCGATGATGCCGTTGTGGACGACGGCGACCCGGCCCGCGTTGTCGAGATGCGGGTGGGCGTTGGCGTCGGTGGGGCCGCCGTGCGTGGCCCAACGGGTGTGACCGATGCCGGTCGCCCCGGTGGGGAGCGGCCGGGCCGCCAGCTCCTTCTCCAGGTTGAGGAGTTTCCCGGCCCGTTTCGCCGTGGCGAGCCCGCCGTCCGCGAGGACGGCCACACCCGCCGAGTCGTAACCCCGGTACTCCAGCCGTTTCAGTCCGGCCGTCACGACGTCCAGCGCCGACTGCGGCCCCACGTATCCCACGATTCCGCACATGACCGGCAGCCTACGATCCGTCAGGCACCGAAAAGGGCCGCCGCGTGCCCGGAATCGGAAATTCCCACCGGTGCGCGACGCACCGGTGGGAACGGAAGGGGGTGCGTCAGCCGAGCTTGGCGAGCTGGGCGTCGGAGATCTGCGTCGGGAAGGGGGCCTCCTCGCCGGTGCCCATCGCAGCGAGGTTGACCGCCGAGAAGGCCGCGACGACGGAGCCGGTGCGCGTGATGACGACGTTCAGGGGGGCCTCGACGCCCTCGGCGGACATGGTCAGGGTGATCGCGAGCGCTTCGTCGGCACCCTTCGGCGCCTCGGTCCTGGCCGCCTTCACGATCTCGAACTTCTCCCCCACGGCGGTGTAGGTGAAGCCTCCGGCGCACTTCTCGGCGGCGGCGTCGACGTCCTTGATGACCTGCTCGGCGCCGCCGTCCTCGTAGGAGGCGAGGGTGACCAGGGCCTTGTCCACGTCGAGGCCGGCGAGCAGGGCCTCCTTTGGGTCCGCGCCCTCGGCGGGCTTCTGCGGCCCGCTCGTCCAGGACCGCTTGACCGTGGCGGCGGGCGAGCCGACCGGAACACCGGCCTGGACATGGGCGAGCGGCTGGCACGCCTCGTCGTCGGCCTTGACCTTGTCGGCGGCCACATCGTCCGTCGCGGGCAGCTTGGTGACCACCTTGCCGTCCTCCACGTCCGCCTGCGTCAGCGCGGCCTTCTCCAGCTCGGCCGCGGTCAGCGCCTTGGCCGCGGGCGCGGCGGAGGCGTCGGCCTTGCCCTCGTCACCCTTACCGCCGCCGCTGCCGCTGCCGTTGCCGCTGTCGTCGGAGCCGCCGCAGGCGGTGACGAGCAGGGCGAGCGCGGCGGCGGAGGCGGCGAGAGCGGTACGGCGGACAGCGGTGGTTCTCACGGGGAACTCTTTCTTCGAAGGCGCGGCGGGACCCGCGACGCGTTGCGCGCAATATAGACACGGCTCCCTCATGAAATGATCATCAGGAGATCACCTGTGGGGCAACTGTGACTACTGCGTGATCTCGCCTCGCGCGCCCGCCGTCCGGCCCGGCCCGTTCCTCCCGGTCAGCCCTTCTCGCCGGGCTTCGAGAAGCGGCGCACCCGGCGGCGGACGGCGGGGCCGATCCGGACCATGGCGCGCTTCTCGATGCCGCCGATACGCCGCTCCAGGGCGGCGAGCCGCTTGTGGGTGGCCGCCAGTTCCCTGCGGGTCTCGGCAAGCTCCAGGCCGGTCTCCTCCGTCCGCTTCTCGGCGGCGGCCAGCCGGGTGCGCAGTTCCTTGTTCTCCTGGACGCGCTTGTCGATCCGGGTATTGGCGACGGCGATCCGCTCCCGCAGCCGGCTGACCCGGTAGCGCATGTGGCCGTCGTCCGAGCCGTCCCAGACCGGCATCGAGGCCGGCAGGTCCAGGGCGGCGAGCCGGGCGTCGAACGCGGCGCCGCCGTCGCCGTGGGAGTAGGTGTTCCGCAGGTCGTTGCGGTCGAGGAAGGCGGTGATCCGCTCGAACCGTTCACCGTGGTTCTTGGTCATCGCCGAGTAGTCGGCGGACTCGTACAGGTCACGCGGGTCGGTGTCCGCGGACAGCGAGTCGACCGGGACGTGCGGGATGTCGAAGTAACGGCACAGTTCGAGGGTCCGCGAGTCGTGGGTGAGCACGACGCTCGGCGTGCCGGCCAGCAGGGCGGCGATGTTGCCGTGGATCCGGGTCCCGTAGGCGAAGTCGTGGCCGCGCAGCTCGTCGATCCAGGTCGCCGGGTCCAGCGGCATGCGCACCTTGTTCTCACGCAGCAGATCGTGGCTGAGCTGGAGCGGGAACGGGTCCTCGACGCCGTTCTCCGGCGTGATGTCGCCCCAGAGCAGCAGTTCCGCGTCGACGAGGTTCTGCGCGTAGTAGAGCAGGTGGGGGTACCGCTCCCAGGCGGTACGGGCCAGACCGGCGATGTCCCCCACCGGTACGGCGTCCGGGGAGAGGTTGACGGCGATACGCGAGGCCGCGGTCAGCTCGACGGTCCGGACGGCCGGGAAGGTGTCCCCGTACAGGAACATGGAGGGGCAGCCGATGATGTCGACGCGGTCGGCGGGGAACCCCATGTCGGTGAGGTAGCGGGCGGTGAGCTCGCCGCGGACCCCGATCGACGCGGACCGGTCCAGGACGGCGGAGACGAAACGTCTCACCGACGCCTCGATCGGTTTCAGCTCCCCGGTGTCGTAGTCGGCCCCGGTCTGGGCGCCCACGCCGAAGACGACCACGGGGACGGTGAGCTGCTCCACCAGGGTCGACAGCCGGTCCAGGGATGCCTGGAAGGAGGGACGGAAGGCGTTCGCGAGCGGCACGACGAAGGCGTCGTACTGTTCGTTGATCTCGGCCGCGCGCCGGGCGGACGGGTCGGTGCGGATGCCGTTCGAGACGACCTCGGTGTCCGGCGCGGACAGCATCTTGTGGGCCGAGTCACTGAAGAGCAGGTTGCCCGTATTGGTCCCGATCAGATCCTGGTGGATGAACTCCGTCGGCGTGGCCACGCGGAGCGGGCTCTTTCCGGAACGGATCAGGATGCGCTTCACACGAGACTCCCCGACTGCAACTGGCGGACACGACGGCGGCCCGAGCCGCTACGAAATGCTAAACGCCATGCACCGAAAAGTCGGACACGGGGTGTTCACATTCCGACAACTTCCCTCATCCTCCCTCAGCTTCGCTCCCTTCCTGCCCATCGCGTGACACAGCCCACGAACCATCCCGTTCGAACTCCGTTAACAATGGACTGTGATCTCTCCGGTCTCCTCGAAGTCCCGGAGCGCCCACCGGCAGCGGCCGGAGGCGACTCCCTACCTAGACCTCACCCGCGCGGAATGGAGCGCGCTGCGCCACAAGACGCCGCTGCCGTTGTCCGCCGACGAGGTGGAGCGGCTGCGCGGGCTCGGTGACGTCATCGACCTCGACGAGGTGCGGGA
Source organism: Streptomyces yamdrokensis (assembly GCF_053890455.1). Lineage (NCBI taxonomy): Bacteria > Bacillati > Actinomycetota > Actinomycetes > Kitasatosporales > Streptomycetaceae > Streptomyces > Streptomyces yamdrokensis. Next base: position 4,664,232 of record NZ_CM132679.1, on the reverse strand, counting down.
CATCTACCTGCCGCTGTCCCGGCTGCTCAACCTCTACGTCGGCGCCACCGACGGGCTCCGCGGCGCGCTGAACACCTTCCTCGGCGAGCAGGGCTCCCAGTCCGGCACACCCTTCGTCATAGGGGTCGCCGGTTCCGTCGCCGTCGGGAAGTCCACGGTCGCCCGGCTGCTCCAGGCCCTGCTGTCGCGCTGGCCCGAGCACCCGCGCGTCGAACTGGTCACCACGGACGGCTTCCTGCTGCCCACCGCGGAGCTCCAGGCGCGCGGCCTGATGTCCAGGAAGGGGTTCCCCGAGTCGTACGACCGCCGCGCCCTCACCCGTTTCGTCGCCGACATCAAGGCCGGCAAGGACGAGGTGACGGCCCCGGTCTACTCCCACCTCATCTACGACATCGTCCCGGGCGAACGGCTCACCGTGCGCCGCCCCGACATCCTGATCGTCGAGGGGCTCAACGTCCTGCAGCCCGCGCTTCCCGGCAAGGACGGACGCACCCGGGTCGGGCTCGCCGACTACTTCGACTTCAGCGTGTACGTGGACGCCCGCACCGAGGACATCGAGCGCTGGTACCTCAACCGCTTCCGCAAGCTGCGCGCGACCGCCTTCCAGGACCCCTCCTCGTACTTCCGCAAGTACACCCAGGTCTCGGAGGAGGAGGCCCTCGACTACGCCGGCACGATGTGGCGGACGATCAACCGGCCCAACCTGGTGGAGAACATCGCCCCCACCCGCGGCCGGGCCACCCTCGTCCTGCGCAAGGGCCCGGACCACACGGTCCAGCGCCTCAGCCTGCGCAAACTCTGACCTCGGGTGCGGAGCACCGGTGGTGCCCCGGGTGCGGGGCGGTCGGCCGCCCCGCGTCCGCCCGCCCCGGTCAGCCCAGTGCCGACTTGACCACGTCCGCCAGGCGTTCCGCGACCGAGCGGGCCTGGTCGATGTCGGCGGCCTCCACCATCACGCGGACCAGCGGCTCGGTGCCCGAGGGGCGCAGCAGCACTCGGCCGGTACCGCCCAGCTCGCGCTCGGCCTCCGTCACGGCCGCCGCGAGCTCCCCGGAGGTCTTCACCCGGGTCCTGTCCACGTCGGGCACGTTGATGAGCACCTGCGGCAGCCGCTCCATCACCGACGCCAGCTCGCGCAGCGAACGCCCCGTCTCGGCGACGCGCGCGGCGAGCAGCAGGCCGGTGAGCGTGCCGTCGCCGGTCGTGGCGTGGTCGAGGACGATGACGTGGCCGGACTGCTCGCCGCCGAGGGCGTAGCCCCGCTGCTTCATCTGCTCCAGGACGTACCGGTCGCCGACCCCGGTCTGCACGAAGTGGATGCCCTCGCGCTCCATGGCGAGCTTGAACCCGAGGTTGGACATCACGGTCGCGACGACGGTGTCGGAGCGCAGTGCGGAACGCTCCCGCATCGCCAGCGCGAGCACGGCGAGGATCTGGTCCCCGTCCACCTCTTCACCGGTGTGGTCGACCGCCAGACAGCGGTCGGCGTCGCCGTCGTGCGCGATACCGAGGGCGGCCCCGTGCTCGACGACCGCGGCCTTCAGCTGCTCCATGTGGGTCGAACCGCAGCCGTCGTTGATGTTGAGCCCGTCCGGCTGGGCGCCGATGGTGACGACCTCGGCCCCGGCCCGCGCGAACGCCTCCGGCGAGACCCGGGAGGCGGCGCCGTGCGCCTCGTCGAGGACGATCCGCAGGCCGTCCAGCCGGTTCGGCAGAACGCCGACGAGGTGGGCGACATAGGTGTCGAGCCCCTCCTCGTAGTCCCGCACGCGGCCCACGCCCGCGCCGGTCGGGCGGTCCCAGGGGGCACCGGTGCGGTGCTCCTCGTACACGGACTCGATCCGGTCCTCCAGCTCGTCGGCGAGCTTGTGGCCGCCGCGCGCGAAGAACTTGATGCCGTTGTCGGGCATGGCGTTGTGGCTGGCGGACAGCATCACACCGAGATCGGCGCCGAGCGCCCCGGTCAGATGCGCCACGGCGGGCGTCGGCAGCACGCCGACCCGCAGCACGTCCACGCCGGCGCTGGCCAGCCCGGCGACCATCGCGGCCTCCAGGAACTCCCCGGACGCCCGCGGGTCACGCCCGACCACGGCGGTCGGCCGATGCCCCTCGAACGTGCCCGCCTCGGCCAGTACGTGCGCGGCGGCCACGGAGAGGCCCAGCGCCATCTCGGCCGTCAGGTCCACGTTGGCGACACCGCGCACGCCGTCCGTGCCGAAGAGTCGTCCCACTTGTCCTCCTGAGAAGCGTCAGTATCGATGCGGGCACCGGACACCGTGCATGGCCCCGGGCCACGGCCCATGGGTACGCGGGTGCGTGTGAGGTGCTCGACGGTCGCGATGCATGGGCGGCTCCCGCATCCCGAGGCAAGCGCTCCCCGGCCATCCGATCAGATTAACCGCCGAGCACCTTGTGCCGTTATACGCCCGCAACAGTGAGAAAACGAACGCCCCGACGGCACTGTGGCGTGCCGCCGGGGCGTTCGGAGTACGTGCAGGGGCAGCTGCAATCAGCGCTTGCTGTACTGCGGGGCCTTGCGGGCCTTCTTCAGACCGGCCTTCTTGCGCTCGACCGCACGGTCGTCGCGGCGGAGGAAGCCGGCCTTCTTGAGGGCGCCGCGGTTGTTGTCGACGTCCGCCTCGTTCAGCGCACGGGCGACACCGAGGCGGAGCGCACCGGCCTGACCGGAGACACCGCCACCCACGATGCGGGCGACGACGTCGTAGCGGCCCTCGAGCTCGAGCACCTTGAAGGGCTCGTTGACTTCCTGCTGGTGCACCTTGTTCGGGAAGTAGTCCTCGAGGGTGCGACCGTTGATCTTCCACTTGCCGGTGCCCGGGACGATCCGGACGCGGGCGATGGCGTTCTTGCGACGGCCCAGGCCGGCGGCCGGCTGCGGGTCGCCGAAGCGGGACGCCATGGACTCCGAGGTGTACTCGCCCTCGACGGGCACCTCGGACTCGGTGGTGTAGCTGTCGATGTCGATGTCGGTCTCTTCGAGCGGCTGCTCGGCAGTGGTCTCGGCCACGATGCTCCTCAGATTCTCTTCAGTCTTAGGGGGTGGCCGGAATTACTGCGCGACCTGGGTGATCTCGAACGGCACCGGCTGCTGCGCAGCGTGCGGGTGCTGGTCGCCCGAGTAGACCTTCAGCTTCGACAGCATCTGACGGCCCAGGGTGTTCTTGGGGAGCATGCCCTTGATGGCCTTCTCGACGGCCTTCTCGGGGTTCTTCGCCAGCAGCTCGTCGTAACGGACGGAGCGCAGACCACCCGGGTAGCCCGAGTGGCGGTACGCCATCTTCTGGGTCCGCTTGTTGCCCGAGAGGTGCACCTTGTCGGCGTTGATGATGATGACGAAGTCACCGGTGTCGACGTGCGGGGCGTAGATCGGCTTGTGCTTGCCGCGCAGGATGGAGGCCGCAGTGGTGGCCAGACGACCCAGGACGACGTCCTGGGCGTCGATGACGTGCCACTGGCGCGTCACATCGCCGGGCTTGGGGCTGTACGTACGCACGGTTCGTAGCCTTCGCTTCTTCAGTGAGTGGTCCTGACATGGCCACCGAAGACGATCACGACAGCCCTGACCGCACTGCGGTGACGCAAACCGCGTGCTGGTCGCTGGTCATCGGCCCGGCGGACCGGTGTAAGGGCCCCTCACGTGAGAATGAGCAAGCCAATACACATAACGAACATGCAGAATACCCACGCTCGGCCGGACAGGTCAAAACGAGTCCGTCGGGCATGGACTACACCAACTCTACAGGGATTCGCCACCGCCCGGCCCCCTCCCGTTCGCGGAGAGCTCCCGCGCACCGCCCGCACCAACCACCCGGAGTTGCCCCTTTTGCCCGCCGGTGCGGTGGCCGCGGCGGCAACGGCGGGGGCGTCGGCCGGGGTTGGGGCGGACCGGCGCGCCCCGCTCCCCGTCTAAGATGCGCCCCATGAGTTATGGGCAGGGGGGACCTCCTTCGCAGTGGGATCCCTGGAAACCACAGTCCCAGCAGCCCTGGAGCAGCGGGGGCGGCAGCGGCCAGGCACCGGACTGGGCCGCGCTCGCCGACGCGTCCGAGACACGTCACAAGCGACGGCGGCTGCTGTTCATCGGCGGTGGCGCGATCGCGACCGTCGCGATAGGAACGGCCGTGGCGGTGGCCGTCGTCTCGGCCAACGGAGGCAACCAGGCCTCCGACCCGTCGTCCTCCCAGCTGCCGGCGACCGCCGGCCTGCCGAGCGCCACCGGCACGGTCCCCTCGTTCGCCCCGACGAGCGCGCCGCCGCCGCTGGACCCGAAGGACTTCGTCTCCAGCGTGCAGAAGGACCGGGCGCCGCTGGGCCCCGACGTCCTCTTCCCGGGCACGCAGCTCACCATGGGCGACACGGTGTACAAGAAGGGCCCGACGGCCGACACCCGCGACTGCGCCTCGGCCGCGAAGGCCACGCTGCCCAAGGTCCTCACCGACAACGAGTGCAGCCGCCTGCTGCGGGTCACCTACACCAAGGACGACATCGCGGTGACGGTGGGCGTGGCCGTCTTCGACACCGAGGCGCAGGCGGCCAAGGCCAAGCAGCAGGCCGACGCCAAGAGCATCGTCAAGTCCCTCGCGGGCGGCGGCGTCAAGGGGTTCTGCGACGGCGCGGTCTGCCGCTCGACCACCAACTCCTACGGCCGTTACGCCTACTTCACACTGTCCGGCTTCACCGACGCCAAGAACGTGACCGAGCAGGACAAGGCCGTCTTCTCCACCGGCAACGATCTCGCCGAGTTCACCTTCCGCCAGATCCGCCGCCGCGGCGAGGCCCAGGCCTCGGCCGCCGCGAACGAGTGACGACGACCGAGCGAGCTCCTTCGGCGACTGCGGCTGCGAGCAGGGTCCGGAACCGCTGCCCCGGGCCCTGCTTGGTTCTTCCGTGCCTCGTTGCCTCAGCGCCTCACAGCCGCTTCGCGCTGCGCAGTGTCTTCGCGTAGTAGCCGTTGCCGTCCAGCCGGGAAACACCGCCGACGTCGCCGATGGTCGGGCCGTTGATCTCCTCGCGGCTGGAGACGAAGATCAGGTGGCCCTCGGTGTCGTAGCCGAGCACCATGCCCACGTGGTCCAGCCGGTCCTCGGTCCGCGCGTCGAGCTTGAAGAAGACGAGGTCGCCGGGCTGCAGCTGGTCGATGTTGGCGGGCCGGTCCTCCGCGGCCACCCCGGTCAGCGGGAGCACGTCGGCGCCCAGCCCGGAGCGGGCCATGCCGTTGGCGGTGCGCGGCAGTCCGTCGCCGGAGGAGGCGTCGGAGGACATCAGCGGGTAGCGGGCACGGTAGCCGAGCACCATGCGGATGAAACCGGAGCAGTCCAGTGCCCTGGCCCGCATGGTCTCCGGTGCCCCGATGACACCGTCCCGGAACGGGTACTGGACACCGAGGAAGTCGTAGAAGTCGGACTGCTCCAGGCGCAGGTCGCCGCCTTCCCCGCCGCTGGTGTTGAGTGGCCCGAAGTCGGCGTCACCGGCGTAGAGCGTGCCCTGCTCGTCCTTCCTGTCCGGGGCGCCGGCCACGTACTGGAAGGCGAACGCGAAGAGGTCGTCCTCCTCGCTGTCCTTGTTCTCGGCGTACCAGTCCTTGAACCACTGCTCCTTCTCCGCGCCCTTCTCCCACTTCTCGGGCATGAGCCGGACCCAGTCCCGGGTGGACACCTTGGAGGTGGTCGCCGCCGGCTCCTGGAAGGTGCGGGCCTTTCCGGTCAGCGTCGCGGTGAGCGACCCGTCGGTGAGGACCGCCGCGATCTGCCCGTCGCCGCCGCGCAGCACCGAGCGTGCCGGGTTCTCCAGCCGGGACCAGGTCGCCTTGCTGTCGTCCGCCCCGCCCCCGGACCCGCCGGTGCCGTCCAGGACACCGACGTTGCGGACCTCGGTGACCCCGGGCGCCTCCTGTTTGCGCAGCTCCACGGTGAGGTAACCGGAGGTCGCGACGAGCGTGAGCACCACCAGTCCGGGGACGATGTGGCGCGTCTTCCTCTTCCCTTTCCCTGCCATCGGAATGCTCCTCTGTTGTTGTCAGACGGTGGGCATGACGCCGAGCAGCAGTCCGGCGGCGATGACGATGTAGGCCATGAGCGACACGGTGCCTGTGGCCAGCAGGGTGGGGCCCTTGGGCTGACGCACCATCTGGTAGGCGATCAGACCGGGCACGATGAACCCGAGGGTCTGGTTGCCGTACAGCAGCGGGAACTCGAGCGAGAGCACGATCATCACGGTGCCCTGGAGCAGCACGCCCAGCAGCACGACCGCGGCGAAAAGCCGCTTGCCGTACAGGATCACCAGTCGCTGCATCACCTTGGTGCCCGCGTAGGTCAGGGCCGTCACCCCCACCACCATCGCCGCGCGCTGCAGGTCCTCGATGAGGGTGAGCGCCAGCCAGCCCGGGGTGATCATGCCGCCGGGCGACAGGTTGGTGGTGAGGTAGCACAGCAGTGAGAAGAACAGACCTATCGCGATGCCCAGAGCGGCCATCTCGGGGGTCAGTGCGGCGGTGATCAACAGGGTCTCCGGGCAGGTGTGCGGAAGGAAGAAGGGCGGTCGGTCCGCGAGGGCTCAGCGACGCGGAGGCGGTCCGCCGCCGTCCTCGCCGGTCGGGTACCAGGGCCCGCCGTCGGGCTCGTCGTAGTACGGCGGGCGCTGCTGTTCGGGCCCGTGCTCCTGGTACTGCCCGTACTGCGGAGCGCGTTGTCCCTGCTGTGGCGTGTGCGGTGCGCGCCGCTGCCCGTACTGCTCGGGCTCCGCGTACCGGTCAGGCTGCTCATACCGCTCGTGCCGCGCGTGCTGCTGGTACTGGCCTCGCTGCTCGTGCCGGTCCTGTTGTGCGTGGGGGGCGTACTGATCCCGTTGCCCCTGCTGCTGACCCTGCTGCTGGAGTGCCGCCTGCTGGGCGAGGAGGTGGCGGCGGATGACGGGGATCTCCTGGGTCTGGGAGGCCTGGTAGCGCTCCTCGTACGCCGTCGGATAGGCGGCGAACGGGTCCAGACGGGGCACCTGCTGCGCCGGAACGGCGGCGGCCGGGCCCTGAACCTCCTGCCCCGGGCCGGCCGGCTGGTCCGCGTCGGGTGTCTCGTCCGCGGGGAGTTCGGCCAGGTACTCCAGCAGTTCCTCGCCCTGACCGTGGATGTTGCCGATGGCTACGAGCGAGGAGCCGTCGGACATGCGGCCGAGCAGTTCCGGCATGAACTCGTGGGCGTCCCGACGGTCGCCGCCCAGGTCCACTGCGCGGTCCCGCCACTCGGCGGGAATGGCGTCGATGGCGCTCTTGGCGGGGTGCCCGATGACGAAGACGTTGTCCGGCTGGAGGTCGGGGATGATCTCACCCATCTGCCCGTTGCGTTCCACCCGGTCCGGGCGGCAGTTGATCACGACGTTCAGCGGGCGGCGGATGGCGCCGAGGTCGAGCAGCTGGTTGATGTTCATCAGCGTCGACTCGGGGTCGTTGGCCGCGAAGACGTTGGCGAAGGCCAGCCGCTTGTTCTCCTCGGTCACGTACTTCTCCACGGAGAGCACACCCGGGTCCGGCGGGGCGTCGTACATTCCCTGCAGGGCGACCTCGCGTTCCACGCCGAGCAGCTCGGCCACGACCAGGGCGATCGCGACGTTCTCCTTGAACGTGAACCAGCTGAAGCCCCGCAGCTCCTCGTCGGTGACCATCTCGGGGTCCGCGTAGACCAGCTTGCAGTTCCGGGCGTCGGCCTCCTCCTGAAGGATGTCGAAACGGTCCTTCTCGGCGGTGACGCAGATGCCGTCCTGGGGCATCGAGCGGCACAGCGAACGGGCCACGTCGTCGAGCGTGGGACCCATCTCGGCGAGGTGGTCCTCACGGACGTTGCACAGCACCCCGATCGTCGAGCGGATCAGCTTGCTCTGGTTGACCTCCTGCAGGGCCGGCATGACCGCCATGCACTCGATGACGAGCGCGTCGGGCCGGTACGCGGCGGCCCGGCGGACGATACCGATCTGCTCCACCACGTTGGCGATGCCGAACTTGCGGTAGACCGGCTCCTCGGTCGCGTCCGGGTGGATGAACCGGGCTGCCGTGCCGGTCGTCTTGGCCACGGTGGTCAGGTCACCGCCGCGCAGGGCACCGGCGCACAGCCGGGTGATGGAGGACTTGCCGCGGATGCCGTTGACGAGCACCCGGGACGGTATCGAGTGCAGGGCGGCGTAGTGCCGGCGCTGCTCGACGACACCCGCCACGAAGAGAAGCAGGCAGCAGATCAGCAGCGCGAAGTAGAGGTAGAGCACGGCGGGTCACCTTCCTCCGGCGCCGAGCCGGGGCTCACCGGGTCGGGGTTCGGCGGGTCGGGAGTCGGCGGGTCGGCGGGGCTGCTGTTGCCGGCGGGTCTGGAGCTGCTGACGGATCAGTTCGAGGCTGCGGACGACCGCTCCCACCTCGTCGTGGTACGTGGGGTAGAGCACCGCCTTGAGGTCGCCGTCGGCCAGCTTCTCGGCGCTGGTGGCGAGGGCGCGCAGGGGCCGGGCGACCACCAGGTGCACCCACCCCAGGCAGACCACGATCGCGGCGAGTCCGAGCAGCCCCGCGAGTACGCTGCGGTCCTCCCGCTCGTACGCGGTGATCTGGAAGCGGTCGGCGTTCTGCCAGCTGACCACGGTCCAGCCGATGTCGGCGGCGACACCACCACCGCTGAAGGGGGCCGCGGCCGCGACGGTGATGTTGCCGCCGTCGCGGATGAGGAGCCCGTTCTCGACGGGTCCGGCGCCGACCTGCACACTGCCCGCCCGGACCAGGTCGGTCAGGGCCTCGCGGGGCAGCTTCTCGAAGGCGAGGAAGCCGTCACTGGCGGCGAGGGTCCGGCCCTTCGCGTCCGCCACGCGGACCTCACCGAGGCCGGGACGCTTCAGCAGGGAGTTGAGGAACTCGATCCGCACCTCGCCGACGAGCGTGCCGCCCTCCTCCGGCAGCGGCGCGCCGGCCTGGAGCACCGGCTTCCTGCCGCCTTCCCCGGACACCCTGACCAGCGGCAGATCCTTCTCGCCGCTCCAGTCGTGCGGGTCGCCCCCGGCGCGGGCGAGGACCTCGCCGCCGGCGTCGACGACGTACAGCGCCGCGTACCGGGTGTGCCGGCGCAGGGCGTCCTCGAGCACGTTCTCGGTGGCGGCCCGGTCGGCCACGTCGACGAGACGGGAGGTGGAGACCAGGTCCGCCTGGGCCTCGTTCAGCGCCCGGCGGACACGGTCGGACACCAGGTCGGTGCGGTCGCGCTGGTCGTTGACCATGGTGGCGGGCACGCTGACCGAGTCGTCGGTGCGGTTCAGGAGCAGACCGACCGGCACGCACCACAGGAGCAGCAGTACCGCGGTCACCGCGAGTTGCGCCCGGATGCCGAACCGGGCCCTGCCGCCGCGCCTGGTGCCCTTTCCGCCGTCGGAGTCACCTGGACCGCCCGAACCGCCGAGCTGTCCCCGCAGCCGCTCCAGGGCGGAGCCGATGCGCGCGGCCTCGCCGCCTCGGAAGGTACCGACGGGACGGGTCAGATCACCGCGGGCGAGCCGGCGGGACTCCAGGAACAGCCGCAGCAGGGGCCGCTGCACCCGGGCCCACAGCACCGCCGCGGCCAGCAGGCCGAGCACCACCAGGGCACCGGCCGCGATCAGTCCGTACAGCTCGCGGCCGGTGGCACCGCTCTGCTCGGCGACCACGGGCAGCATGGCCACGACCGTGAGTCCGAGGCCCGCCGCGACACTGTCCTTCTCCTCGGGATCGGAGGAGGCCAGGGAGGCGTAGCCGCCGGTGGTGACACGGCCGTTGTACTCCCCACCGGTCACGGACCCGCTGATGCCGGGGTAGCCGCGGGAACCGGGCTCCTTGGCGGTGACGGGGTGGTCCTCGGTCCGCTCGACCGCCCGGCCGGCCAGGTCGCTCATCTGCTTCTGGAGGAACTCGAGTTCCTTGCGCTCCTGGTCCGAGTTGAGCGCCTCGGACTGCTCGAAGCCTGCCGTGGCGAGCACTTCGCCGCCCCGCGCGACCACGGCCATGGTGCGGAACGGGCCCAGCGTGATGGGCGGCACGGACAGGCTGTTGGAGGCGATCAGCAGCTGCTGGGGCCGGTCCCTCCAGTCGAGGAGGGCCATCGTCATCAGCCGGACGTCACCGGTCTCCAGCCGCACCATGCGCGGAATGAGTGCGTGTTCCCCGGTGAGAACGTCCTTGTCCAGCCAGCCGAGCGGAATGCGTTCGCCACGTGCGGCGAGTACGTCCCCGCTCTCCAGGTCCACCACGGTGGTGCCGGTCCACTTCTGGTACGTCCTGCCGAGGTCGGAGAGGACGTCCTCCGGCTCGGCCGGCTTCCCGGCGTTCAGCGCGGTGGCGGTGCGCCGCAGGTCCGTGACCCGTTCGTCGATCGAGGCGCGCAGGGCGATCGCCCCGTCCTCCGCGTAGTGCTGCTGGGAGGAAAGCACGGCTTTCGGTACGACCGGGTCGCTGCCGGGGCCGAGCACCTGGGCGGTCAGCCCGGCCAGGGCGAGGATCAGTACGCACAGCACCGCGATCGGCGGGCGGATGCCGCCGAGCAGCGGCATGTCCGCCCGTCTGCGGCTGCGTCGCCGCTTCTGTGCCGAGGGCGGCGCGACATGACTCGATGTCACCGGTGGTCTTCCTTGGTCTTTGCGCGGGTGCCGGGCGTACGCCGGCGCACCACTACCGCGACCGTGCGACGTCGTCACTCAATAGACTGATAAACGCCGACAAGGTTGTATCCCCGGCGCGGACTTCGGATGTGGGGCCGGTCACTTCTCCAGCGAGAGCTGCTCCATGCCGTCGCCGCCGGGGGCACCCCGGTTGTAGAGGAAGCCCCGGGTCCGGTCGAGCGCCAGCCGATAGCGGGCGAGCCGCTCCTCGGACAGGTCGCCGGGCTCGTCGAGCATCTGCTGGGCGTCCACCAGCCGCAGATCCCGTACGGCACCGTCGGGTATCTCCTCGCCGGGCTCCACCTCCGGCGGAATGTCCACCAACGTGGTGCGGTAGCGCGCGGTGACGTCCCAGCCCTCGGTCGTCTCCTGGAACTCGAACCAGCCGATGACCCCCTCCTCGGTCAGTCCCGTCGGGGAGGAGTGCCGGGCCAGCTGGTTGCCGAGGCTGTAGGCGACCCAGGTGCCGTTCACCTTCTGGATCGGCTGGACGACGTGGGCATGATGCCCGATCACGAGGTCGACGCCGGTCTCCTCGGTGAGCCGCTGCGTCAGCTGCAGCTGAGGCACGCTGGGCTCGTTGTAGTGCTCCAGCCCCCAGTGGACGGAGAGGATCACCACCTCCGCACCCTCTTCCCGGGCACGGGCCTCGGCCTTCTTGATCTCCTCGGTGTTGAGTCGGTTCAACGCCCACCTCTGCTTCTCGGACGTCGGGTTCAGGAACGACTCCCAGGAGAAGGAGAGATGCGCGACCTTGACACCCTTGACTTCGCGAAGGGTGACCGACTGCGCCTCCTCGGCCGACCGCGCCGATCCGGCGTGCCCGAGGCCCAGGTCGTCCATGACGTCCAACGTGCGCCGCACGCCGTCCAGCCCGTGGTCGTACGTGTGGTTGGAGGCAGTCGAGCAGGTGTCGTACCCCACGTCCTTCAGCGACGTCAGGACCTGCGGCGGGACCAGGAATTCGGGATATCCCTCGAAGGGGCCCTCGGGCTCACCCACGGGGGTCTCCATGTGGCAGATCGCCAGGTCCGCCTTGCTGATGACGGGCTTCACCCCGGCGAGCGTCGGCCCGAAGTCCAGCCCGGCCTCTCCCTCACCGGTCGTCTTCGCATCCTTGGCGGCCTGCTCGACGATCTCGGGGTGGATGAGCACGTCGCCCGCGGCCGCGACGGTGAAGGAACGTCCTCCCGGCTTGACCTGCGGCTCCACGGAACCGTCGGCCGTACCGCACGAGGCCAGGAGGCCGGTCAGCGCGACCAGGGTGGCCGCCACCCGGACCTTGGGGAGAGACTTACGCAGTGTCACTCAGTCATATTTACATGGTCCGTACATCCCTCACGCCGATTACCATCACGAGACAGTCACGTTTCGCTCCAATTATCGCCCTGCTGCTACTTGTTCTTGCATTGACGGGCTGCCAGGCGGACTCCGGGGAGGAATCGGAGGAAACAGTTCCGGCAGCGCGGGAACTGGTGGACCTCCGCAGCCGTGTCCTCACCTACACGGAGACCTTCGAGCGCGACGGTCCCTACACGCCCCCCGACGCCGATGAGCGCGACCGGCTCGCCCGCGGCATCGGACGGCTCCTCGACCACGACGCGCACAAGGCCGACGAACTCCTCTCCCCCCTCGGCCTGCGTGTCACCCGGCTCACCGACACCTCGACCGGCCGGCGCTACGACGAGGTCGCGGCCTCGGGGAAGGGTGCGAGCGCGCACTGGGGGCGGCTGTATCTGAACGCCGACTCCGCCGTCCGCTGGAACGCGCAGGTGCCGCACCCCGTCGCCGACCGGGAGACCGAGGCGCTCGGCGTACGGCTGCTGGAGGACAACCCGGGCGGTGCGCTCGTCCTGGCCGGCGCCCACCGCCGGGCGGGCGACGGCGAGGACGACGACGGCAACGCCGTCGCCGATGTGGCCCACCGCGAGGACAGCGCGTTCCACACGATCGTCGTGGAGCTGCAGAAGCGCGGAATACCCGGAGTCCAGCTGCACGGCTTCGCCGAGTCCTCGGCGAAGCGCTACGACGCGATCCTCTCCAGCGGTGCCGCGCAGAGCGCGCCCGGCGAGGCGGCCGCCCTGGCCGACCGACTGGAGACGGACGGGCTGCGGGTCTGCCGTGGCTGGTCGGCCCGCTGCCCCCTGGAGGGCACCACCAACGTCCAGGGCAAGGCCGCACAGCAGCACCACGCGACCTTCCTGCACCTGGAACTCACCCCGGACGGCCGCGGCGAGGGGCCCGACTCCCAGGAGGTCGTGGACGCCCTGTCGGGACTGCTCACGACCTGGGCGGAGGAAGGAGCCGGAAACTGAGCGGGAAACGAACGGAGAGCCGGGCCCGACCCGGGTTCAGCAGCACCGGGCCGGCGGTGCCGGCAGCGAGCGCTTGTTGCGGGCCTCCTTGGAGCGGGCGGCCAGGAGGCCGTCGGACGGATAGCCGACCTCCTCCAGGGTCAGCCCGTGCGGGCGCACGACGTGCACCGCGGAGTCCCGTACACCCGCCGCCAGCACCTTGCCCGGCCAGTCGGGCGCGCGGTGGCCGTCGCCGACGAACAGCAGCGCCCCGATCAGCGAGCGCACCATGTTGTGGCAGAAGGCGTCGGCCCGGACCGTCGCCGTGATCACCCCGTCCGCGTCGCGCACCAGGCTCAGCTCCTGGAGCGTACGGATCGTCGTCGCACCCTCCCGCCGCTTGCAGTACGCGGCGAAGTCGTGCTCCCCCAGAAGTCCCTCCGCCGCCTCGTTCATGGCGTCGACGTCGAGGGGCCAGTCGTGCCAGAGCACATGGCCCCGCAGCAACGGGTCCACCCCGCCGGGGTGGTCGGTGACGCGGTACGCGTAGCGCCTCCAGATCGCGGAGAAACGGGCGTTGAACCCCGCGGGGGCCTCGGAGAGGGACCAGATCCGCACATCGCGCGCCAGCCGTCCCGCGAGCCGCTTGAGCAGCTTCTCCTGGTGCTGCTCCCACAGTTCGGCCGGGAGGTCGACATGGGCCACCTGGCCGCGGGCGTGCACCCCGGCGTCGGTCCGCCCCGCCACGGTCAGCTCGTACGTCGTCTCCCCGGACCGCGTGACGGTCCGCAGGGCGTCCTCGATCTCCCCCTGGACGGTCCGCCGGCCCCCGGCCTGCTTGGCCCAGCCGGAGAACCCGGCCCCGTCGTAGGAGAGGTCGAGACGGATACGGACGTGTCCGGGCTGCGCTTCGTCACTCACGTACAGATCCTCTCAGGCGTACGGCATCAGGCAGCAGGCACACGAAAAGCGGGCCCGCCCCCACAAGGGCGGACCCGCTCAGCGTGAAGCAGTGCTGCCTCAGGCGTTCTTGGCGTCCTCGGCCGGGGCCTCGGCTGCCTCGTCCTTGGCCAGGTCGGCCTTGGCGTCCTCGGGCTTGGCGTCCTCGGGCTTGGCCTCGGCGGCCTCGTCCTTCTTGAGGCCGTCTTCCTTGACCGCGCGCTTGGTCGCGGCCTCGGCCTCACCGGTGGCCTCCTGGGCGACCGTCAGGGCCTCGACCAGCTCGATGACGGCCATGGGCGCGTTGTCGCCACGGCGGTTACCGATCTTGGTGATGCGGGTGTAGCCACCCGGCCGGTTCTCGTACCGCGGGCCGATCTCGGTGAAGAGCGTGTGCACGATGCTCTTGTCCGTGATGACCTGGAGCACCTGGCGGCGGTTGTGAAGGTCGCCCTTCTTCGCCTTGGTGACCAGACGCTCGGCGTACGGACGCAGCTTGCGCGCCTTCGCCTCGGTGGTGGTGATCCGGCCGTGCTCGAAGAGCGACTTCGCGAGGTTCGCGAGGAGCAGCTTCTCGTGCGCGGCGCTGCCGCCCATACGGGCACCCTTGGTGGGCTTCGGCATGGTGTCTCTCCTAGGTGTCTGCCCCGGCCGTATCAGGTACCGAGGTCAGTATCCGAGCAGGCGGTCGCCTGTCGGAGATCCGGGCAGCCCCCGGAGGGGGCGCGCCCGGAGGCGGCGCGGGACGGCGCCGATGTGCGACTCCGTCGCGGGGGCGTGATCGGGCACAGCGCACCCGCACCCGCACCCGGACCGTCGGTCCCGAGCTCTCAGTACTGCTCGGTCTCGACGAACCCGGCGTCCGCGTCGTCGTCCGCCCCGAAGGCGTCCGCGGCAGCGGTCGGGTCGAATCCGGGCGGGCTGTCCTTCAGAGCCAGGCTCATGCCGGCCAGCTTCGCCTTGACCTCGTCGATCGACTTCGCACCGAAGTTGCGGATGTCGAGGAGGTCGGCCTCGGAGCGGGCGACGAGCTCACCCACGGAGTGGATGCCCTCACGCTTGAGGCAGTTGTACGAGCGGACGGTGAGCTCGAGCTCCTCGATCGGCAGGGCCAGATCGGCGGCGAGAGCGGCGTCCGTCGGGGACGGGCCCATGTCGATGCCCTCGGCGTCGATGTTGAGCTCGCGGGCCAGACCGAACAGCTCGACCAGGGTCTTGCCGGCCGACGCCATGGCGTCACGCGGACGCATGGCCTGCTTGGTCTCGACGTCGACGATCAGCTTGTCGAAGTCGGTGCGCTGCTCGACACGGGTCGCCTCGACCTTGTACGTGACCTTCAGCACGGGGCTGTAGATGGAGTCGACCGGGATACGGCCGATCTCCTGGCCCACCTGCTTGTTCTGCACGGCGGAGACGTAGCCGCGGCCGCGCTCGACGGTCAGCTCCATCTCCAGCTTGCCCTTGCCGTTGAGCGTGGCGAGCACGAGGTCGGGGTTGTGCACCTCGACACCGGCCGGGGGCGCGATGTCGGCGGCGGTGACCTGACCCGGGCCCTGCTTGCGCAGGTACATCACCACGGGCTCGTCGTGCTCGGAGGAGACGACCAGCTGCTTGATGTTGAGGATCAGGTCGGTGACGTCCTCCTTGACGCCCGGCACGGTGGTGAACTCGTGCAGGACGCCGTCGATGCGGATGCTGGTGACAGCAGCGCCGGGGATCGACGACAGGAGGGTACGGCGGAGGGAGTTGCCGAGGGTGTAGCCGAAGCCCGGCTCCAGCGGCTCGATCACGAACCGGGACCGGAACTCGTCGACGACCTCTTCGGTCAACGAGGGACGCTGAGCGATCAGCATGTGTGGATCCTTCTCTCGTGGACGCCCGCTATTTGACGTCCGACGGAAACCGCACCCGGTGAGGAGTGCGGGCACTGCAAGGATACGGGCGGTACGGCCCGTATACGGAGCGTACCGCCCGAAAAATCACTGCCTGCGTGGCACCGGGTCGAGGACTCGGACGCGACGCCGTCGGCGCCGGATCAGACGCGGCGACGCTTCGGCGGGCGGCAGCCGTTGTGCGGGGTCGGGGTGACGTCCTGGATGGAGCCGACCTCGAGGCCGGTCGCCTGGAGCGAACGGATGGCGGTCTCGCGACCGGAACCCGGACCCTTGACGAACACGTCGACCTTGCGCATGCCGTGCTCCTGGGCGCGGCGGGCAGCCGACTCGGCGGCCATCTGCGCGGCGAACGGCGTGGACTTCCGGGAGCCCTTGAAGCCGACGTGGCCGGCGGAGGCCCAGGAGATCACGTTGCCGGACGGGTCCGTGATGGAGACGATCGTGTTGTTGAACGTGCTCTTGATGTGCGCGTGGCCGTGAGCGACGTTCTTCTTTTCCTTGCGGCGCACCTTCTTGGCAGCGCCCTGACGTCCCTTGGGGGGCATCTACTAACTCCTACGGGAGGTGGTCGGTCCTTCAGCGAAGACCGTGGACAGGTGTCCGCTGCGGACTACTTCTTGCCCGGCTTCTTCTTGCCGGCGATGGCGCGACGCGGGCCCTTGCGGGTACGCGCGTTGGTGCTGGTGCGCTGACCGCGGACGGGCAGACCGCGACGGTGACGCAGACCCTGGTAGGTACCGATCTCGACCTTGCGGCGGATGTCGGCCTGGATCTCGCGACGGAGGTCACCCTCGGTCTTGATGTTGTTGTCGACGAACTCACGGATCGCGACGAGCTGCTCCTCGGAGAGGTCGCGAACGCGGGTGTTCGGGTCGACGCCGACAGCGGCCAGCGTCTGCTGCGAGAGGGTTCGGCCGATGCCGAACACGTAGGTGAGGGCGATCTCCACGCGCTTTTCGCGCGGGATGTCAACACCGGAAACGCGTGCCATTCAATGGCTCCAGTTTGTTGTCGGAGGTCTTCCGCAGAACCGCCTCCCAGCCGCCGGCCTCGCCCGCTTCGGCGATTTGGTACGGACTGGGTCCCCAGCCTCCGAGCCGGGGGTGTCGAGCCGTGAGGCTCGGGTCCTGCGTATGAACGTGTGTTGCTCGCGTCGCGCGAAGTTCTGCGGAAAGTCGCAGAGGGTGGATCGTGCGGGTCAGCCCTGGCGCTGCTTGTGGCGCGGGTTGTCGCAGATAACCATGACCCGGCCGTGACGGCGGATCACCCTGCACTTGTCGCAGATCTTCTTGACGCTCGGCTTGACCTTCATGGGATGTGAAGTTCTCCGGGCTCAGTGCCCCCGCACCCGCATCGCGGGAAAAGGGGCAAGATCTACTTGCTCACTTGTACCGGTAGACGATCCGGCCACGCGTCAGGTCGTACGGAGAGAGCTCCACCACGACCCGGTCGTCAGGGAGGATACGGATGTAGTGCATACGCATCTTGCCGCTGATGTGCGCCAGGACCTGGTGGCCGTTCTGGAGCTCGACCTTGAACATGGCGTTCGGAAGAGACTCGACGACAGTGCCCTCGATCTCGATGGCACCTTGCTTCTTGGCCACGCTTCGCCCTTCGAATCGACTACCTTGATCGGCTCAGCCGCGCACCCCACACACGGAACCGCGTCCATGGACGCGGATGCAGGCATGCGGGTGCACGAGAGCCGACGAGTCAGTCTACGTCAGGGCTCCTGGAAAAACGAATCGGGAAAGTCTGCCCCACCCGCGAGATCCTTAACCCGTGATCTTGTGCAGGCGCCGTCCGTCGTGGACACGGTCCGGTCGACCCACGCCCCCACTCCGCCACGCCCCTCTCGCGGGCTCGGCGCCCGGCGCGCCTCACAGGCTTCGAGCGGCTGCGCCGGCCCCCGACCGGCGGACGCGGTGAAAACCCTCGTCAGACGAGCGGGTCCGGAGCCACCGCGACCCCGTACTCCGCGAGCTTCGCCTTCCCACCGTCCGGAGCCGTCAGCACCAGCGGACCCGCCTCCGTCAGCGCCACCGAGTGCTCCCAGTGCGAGGACCAGGTCCCGTCCGTCGTGATCACGGTCCAGTCGTCCTCCAGCACCCGCGTCTTCGCGGTGCCCAGCGCGACCATCGGCTCGATGGCGAGGCAGAAGCCCGGGACCAGCTTGGGCCCCTTGCCCCGGCGGCGGTCGACGTAGTTCAGCAGGTGCGGGTCCATGTGCATCTCGGTGCCGATGCCGTGGCCGCCGTAGTCCTCGATGATCCCGTAACGTCCGCCGCCCGGCTTCGGCTGCCGGCGGATGTAGGTCTCGATGGCGCGGGAGACGTCGACCAGCCGGTTGCCGAGCTTCATGGCCGCGATGCCGGCCCACATCGACTCCTCGGTCACCCGGGACAGCTCGACCAGCTCCGGCGCGTGCCCCGACCCGACGAAGGCCGTGTAGGCCGCGTCGCCGTGCCAGCCGTCGATGACGGCGCCGCAGTCGATGGAGATGATGTCGCCGTCCTTGAGGACGACGTCGTCGGAGGGGATGCCGTGGACGACGACCTCGTTGGCGGAGGTGCAGATCGTCGCGGGGAAGCCGCCGTAGCCCAGGAAGTTCGACTTCGCGTCGTGCTCCGCGAGCACCTTGCGGGCGACCTGGTCCAGGTCCTTCGTCGTGGCTCCGGGCACGGCCGCTTCGCGGGTGGCCGCGTGAATGGCAGCGACCACCAGCCCCGCCTCACGCATCTTGGCGATCTGCTCGGGGGTCTTGATCTGCACCATGAGGACGACGGCCTTTCTGGACCGGAAGGAGTACGGACACCGTCAACGATACGGGGGACGGCGTCCGCGCCCGCCCCCCGTGTTCACTCCCAGCCGCGCACACGTCGGCCGCGGCCCCCGCAGGGAACCGCGGCCGGACGGGCACGGCTACTTGTCGTGCTTGAGCGCCTCCAGCGCGCGCCCGGTGACCTCGTCGACCGGACCCGTCGCCTGGATCGTCACCACGAGGCCCTGGGCCTTGTAGTAGTCGATGATCGGCTCGGTCTGCGTGTGGTAGACCTCGAGCCGGGTGCGCACCGTCTCCTCGGAGTCGTCGTCGCGCTGGTAGAGCTCGCCGCCGCAGACGTCGCAGACGCCTTCCTGCTTCGGCTTGCTGTACGTCACGTGGAAGACGTGACTGGAGTCCTTGCGGCAGATCCGCCGCCCGGCGATCCGCTTGACCACCTCGGCCTCGGGGGCCTCCAGGTCCAGCACCGCGTCGAGTGTGATGCCCTCGGTCTCCAGCAGCTCGTCCAGGGACTCGGCCTGGGAGACGTTCCTCGGGAAGCCGTCCAGCAGGAAGCCGCCTTCGGCGTCCGGCTGCTCCATGCGGTCCTTCGCCATGGCGATGGTGACCTCGTCCGGCACCAGGTTGCCCGCGTCCATGTAGGACTTCGCGAGCTTGCCCAGCTCGGTCTGCTTGCTGATGTTGGCGCGGAACAGGTCGCCGGTGGAGATGTGGGGGATGCTCAGCTTCTCGGCTAGGCGGGTGGCCTGCGTGCCTTTCCCAGCACCGGGCGGCCCGACGAGGACGATTCGCATCAGCGGAGGAACCCTTCGTAATTGCGCTGCTGGAGCTGGCTCTCGATCTGCCTCACCGTCTCGAGACCGACACCCACGATGATGAGGATGCTGGTCCCGCCGAACGGGAAGTTCTGGTTTGCCCCGAAACCGGCCAACGCCATCGTCGGCACGAGAGAGATCAGCCCCAAGTACAGCGAACCCGGCCAGGTGATCCGGTTGAGTACGTAGCTCAGGTACTCAGCGGTCGGTCGGCCAGCCCGGATGCCCGGGATGAAACCACCATACTTCTTCATGTTGTCGGCGACTTCTTCGGGGTTGAAGGTAATCGCCACATAGAAGAACGCGAAGAACACGATCAAGAAGAAGTACAGAATGATGTGCATCGTGGCGCCGGTGTCGGCGAGGTTGTTCGTCACCCACGTCGCCCAGCCCGAGGTGGAGCTGGAGAACTGGACGATCAGCGCCGGGATGTAGAGCAGCGACGAGGCGAAGATGACGGGGATGACACCCGCCTGGTTCACCTTGAGCGGAATGTAGGTCGACGTACCGCCGTAGGAACGGCGGCCGATCATGCGCTTCGCGTACTGCACGGGAATCCGGCGCTGGGCCTGCTCGACGAAGACGACCAGGCCGACCATGACCAGACCGACGATCATGACCGTGCCGAACTCGATCCAGCCGTCCGCGAGGCTGCCCTGCTCCTTGATGGCCCACAGGGCGGAGGGGAAGGTGGCGGCGATCGAGATGAACATCAGCATCGACATGCCGTTGCCGATGCCGCGGTCGGTGATCAGCTCACCGAGCCACATGACGGCGGCCGTGCCGGCGGTCATGGTGATGACCATGGTGATGGTCACGAACATCGACTGGTCGGGGACGATCTCGCTCGCCACCGGGCAGCCCTGGAAGAGCGCGCCGCTGCGGGCGGTGGCCACCAGACCGGTGCCCTGCAGGATGGCCAGCGCCACCGTCAGGTAACGGGTGTACTGCGTGATCTTGGCGGTACCGGCCTGGCCCTCCTTCTTCAGGGCCTCCAGGCGCGGGATCACCACGGTCAGCAACTGCAGAATGATGCTCGCCGTGATGTACGGCATGATTCCCAGCGCGAAGACCGTGATCTGCAGCAGCGCACCGCCGCTGAACATGTTGACCAGCCCGAACAGGCCCTGGTTCGCCTGGGCCGCATCGATACAGGTCTGCACGTTCCGGTAATCGACACCGGGAACCGGCACGTTGGTACCGATCCGGTACACCACGATGATGCCGAGAGTGAACAGCAGCTTCTTGCGCAGGTCGGGCGTCTTGAACGCCCGGGCGAACGCGGTGAGCACGGTGCCTCCTGCGACCCCCGCGCAACCGCGTCAAGGGTGGTGGTCTTGAGGTTCGACGAATAGGTAACGGACAGCTTTCACCCGAAGTGCCCGCGTGGGGCGCCCGGGGAAAGTGGGCAGTGCAGGCCACCTTACCGGCGGACCACCGCCCTAGGAACGACCAACCGGGGATACCCCATATGTGGGGTATCCCCGGTCGGGATCGCTCAAGTCATCGGCACGCCTGAGTGGTTCAGACGAGCTCGGTGACGGTACCGCCGGCGGCGGTGATCTTCTCCTTGGCGGAGCCGGAGACGGCGTCGACCGTCACCTGCAGCGCCACGGAGATCTCGCCCTGGCCGAGGACCTTGACGAGGCTGTTCTTGCGAACGGCCCCCTTGGCCACCAGACCCTCGACGGTGACCTCGCCACCCTCGGGGTAGAGCGCGGCCAGCTTGTCGAGGTTCACGACCTGGAACTCGGTCTTGAACGGGTTCTTGAAGCCCTTCAGCTTCGGGAGACGCATGTGGAGGGGCATCTGGCCACCCTCGAAGCGCTCCGGAACCTGGTAACGGGCCTTGGTGCCCTTCGTACCACGACCGGCCGTCTTACCCTTGGACGCCTCGCCACGACCCACACGGGTCTTGGCGGTCTTGGCGCCCGGGGCGGGACGGAGGTTGTGGATCTTGAGCGGGTTGTTCTCCGCCATGATCAGTCGACCTCCTCGACCGTCACGAGGTGGCGGACGGTGTGCACCATGCCGCGGAACTCGGGACGATCCTCCTTGACGACCACGTCGTTGAGCCTCTTCAGGCCCAGCGAACGCAGGGTGTCACGGTGGTTCTGCTTGCTACCGATGTAGGACTTGACCTGCGTAATCCTGAGCTGCGCCATGATTACGCACCCGCCCCGGCACGTGCACGGAGAAGAGCCGCGGGGGCGACGTCCTCGAGCGGCAGACCGCGGCGGGCCGCGACCTCCTCGGGACGCTGCAGGCCCTTGAGGGCCGCCACGGTCGCGTGCACGATGTTGATCGCGTTGTCGGAGCCGAGCGACTTCGACAGGATGTCGTGGATACCGGCGCACTCGAGCACGGCGCGCACCGGACCACCGGCGATAACACCGGTACCGGGGGACGCGGGCTTGAGCAGGACGACGCCGGCAGCCTTCTCACCCTGGATCGGGTGCGGGATGGTGCCCTGGATGCGGGGGACCTTGAAGAAGTGCTTCTTGGCCTCCTCAACGCCCTTGGCGATGGCGGCCGGCACCTCCTTGGCCTTGCCGTATCCGACACCCACGGTGCCGTCACCGTCGCCCACCACGACCAGCGCGGTGAAGCTGAAGCGACGACCACCCTTCACAACCTTGGCGACACGGTTGATCGCGACGACGCGCTCAACGTATGCGGTCTTCTCGGCGGCAGCTGCGCCGCCGTCACGGCCCTTCCGGTCCCGCCGCTCGCCGCCACCGGCACCGCCACCGCGGCGCTGGGGTCCAGCCATTGGAATTACCTCTCTCTGTTTCCGCTAGCTACGCGGCAGCGACAAGTCGCTGCCGCGACGGGCGGCTCTAGAACTTGAGCCCGGCTTCGCGAGCGGCGTCCGCCAGGGCGGCGATGCGCCCCGCGTACCGGTTACCACCGCGGTCGAATACGACAGCCTCGATACCGGCGGCCTTGGCGCGCTCCGCGACCAGGGCGCCGACCTGCTTGGCCTGCGAGGACTTGTCGCCCTCGCCACCGCGGATCGATGCGTCCAGCGTGGACGCCGAGGCCAGGGTGTGACCCAACAGGTCGTCGATCACCTGCGCCACGATGTGGCGGTTGGAACGGGTCACGACCAGGCGAGGACGCTCGGCGGTACCAGAGACATTCTTGCGGATCCGGATGTGACGACGCTTGATAGCAGCACGCTTGTAGGCGTCGCCCTTGAGGATCTTCTGCCCGTATGCCATGGCTTACTTACCCGCCTTTCCGACCTTGCGCCGGATGACTTCGCCCTCGTACTTGACGCCCTTGGCCTTGTACGGGTCGGGCTTGCGCAGCTTGCGGATGTTCGCCGCAACCTCGCCGACCTTCTGCTTGTCAATGCCCTCGACCGAGAAACGGGTCGGGGACTCCACCTTGAAGGTGATGCCCTCGGGGGCCTCGACCAGAATCGAGTGGCTGTAACCGAGAGAGAACTCCAGGTTCGAACCCTTGGCGAGCACGCGGTAACCGACACCGCTGATCTCGAGCTTCTTCACGTAACCCTGGGTCACGCCGGTGATCATGTTCGCCACCAGCGTGCGGGACAGGCCGTGGAGGGCCTTGTTCTGACGCTCGTCGTTGGGGCGGGTGACGCTCAGCACGCCGTCCTCGCCCTTGGCGATCTCGATCGGCGCCACGACGGTGTGGGTCAGCGTGCCCTTGGGGCCCTTGACCGCGACCGTGCGGCCGTCGATGGTGACGTCCACGCCGGCGGGAACCGCGATGGGGAGCTTGCCGATGCGCGACATAGCTGTTTCCTCCGTTCCCTTCTGCTACCAGACGTAGGCGAGGACTTCCCCACCCACGCCCTTCTTGCCGGCCTGCTTGTCGGTGAGGAGCCCGTGCGACGTGGAGATGATCGCCACGCCGAGGCCGCCCAGCACCTTCGGCAGGGAGGTGGACTTCGCGTACACCCGGAGACCGGGCTTGGAGATCCGCTTGATGCCCGCGATGGAGCGCTCACGGTTGGGGCCGAACTTCAGCTCCAGGACGAGGTTCTTGCCGACCTCGGCGTCCTCGACCTTCCAGCCCGTGATGAAGCCCTCCTGCTGGAGGATCTCCG
This sequence comes from Streptomyces yamdrokensis, assembly GCF_053890455.1. NCBI lineage: Bacteria > Bacillati > Actinomycetota > Actinomycetes > Kitasatosporales > Streptomycetaceae > Streptomyces > Streptomyces yamdrokensis. The sequence goes on along the minus strand of NZ_CM132679.1, from coordinate 4,640,755 downwards.
CGATGTGGGACTTGATCTTGGATGCCGGCATCGTCACGGAGTCGTGGTACGCCGAGTTCGCGTTCCGCAGACGAGTCAGCATGTCTGCGATCGGATCAGTCATGGTCATGAATTGGCCTTCGGCCTCTCTCGCCGTGGTTTCCTGGTGCGCCATCCCTCTCCCCGATCCGAGACGGGACGGGTGCGGCGCGGTGGACCTACGGCGTAGTAAGCAAACATTAGCGGGCGAACCCGCGTGCGTCCGGGCACGGCAGGTGCCCAACCCCACAAGCCTAAGCCATGCGGAGCGGGCCTCCTGCCGTTCCCCTTGCTTACCGAGAGCCCTGGGAGTCCGGAACTACCGGATTACCAGGAACTCTTGGTCACGCCCGGCAGCTCGCCACGGTGAGCCATCTCACGAAGGCACACGCGGCACAGGCCGAACTTGCGGTACACGGAGTGCGGGCGACCGCAGCGCTGGCAACGGGTGTAGCCGCGCACTCCGAACTTGGGCTTGCGAGCAGCCTTCGCGATAAGAGCCTTCTTCGCCATCTCGCTCACGCCTCCTTGAACGGGAAGCCGAGGTGACGGAGAAGGGCACGGCCCTCTTCGTCGTTGGTCGCCGTGGTGACCACGGTGATGTCCATACCCCGGACACGGTCGATCTTGTCCTGATCGATCTCGTGGAACATGACCTGCTCCGTGAGACCGAAGGTGTAGTTGCCACGGCCGTCGAACTGCTTGGGGGACAGACCACGGAAGTCGCGGATGCGCGGCAGCGCGAGCGACAGGGTGCGGTCCAGGAACTCCCACATGCGGTCGCCACGGAGGGTGACGTGGGCACCGATCGGCTGGCCCTCACGCAGCTTGAACTGCGCGATGGACTTGCGGGCCTTGGTGACGGCCGGCTTCTGACCGGTGATCGTGGTGAGGTCGCGCACGGCGCCGTCCATCAACTTGGAGTCGCGGGCGGCGTCGCCCACACCCATGTTGACCACGATCTTGACGAGGCCGGGAACCTGCATGACGTTCTCGTAGGAGAACTGCTCACGCAGCTTGCCCGCGATCTCCTCGCGGTACTTCGTCTTCAGACGCGGAGTGGTGGTGGTCGTCATCAGATGTCCTCACCCGTCCGCTTGGCAACGCGGATCTTGTTGCCTTCGTCGTCGAAGCGGTAGCCGACGCGGGTGACGACCTTCTGGCCGTCCTTCTCCACGACGAGCTGAACATTGCTCACGTGGACCGGGGCTTCGGTGGTCACGATCCCGCCGGCCTGCGAACCGCGGGCGGTCGGAGCGGCCTTGGTGTGCTTCTTGACCCGGTTGACGCCCTCGACCAGGACGCGGTCCTCGCGCGGGTAAGCGGCAATGACCTTGCCCTGCTTGCCCTTGTCCTTGCCGGTGACGACCTGGACCAGGTCACCCTTCTTGATCTTCATGCTCACAGCACCTCCGGCGCGAGGGAGATGATCTTCATGAACTTCTTCTCGCGCAGCTCTCGGCCGACCGGGCCGAAGATACGGGTGCCACGAGGGTCGCCGTCGTTCTTCAGAATGACGGCGGCGTTCTCGTCGAAGCGGATGTACGAGCCGTCCGGACGGCGGCGCTCCTTGACGGTGCGAACGATGACCGCCTTGATGACGTCACCCTTCTTCACGTTGCCACCGGGGATCGCGTCCTTGACGGTGGCGACGATGACGTCACCGATGCCCGCGTAGCGGCGACCGGAGCCACCGAGCACACGGATGCAAAGGATTTCCTTCGCCCCCGTGTTGTCGGCGACGCGCAGTCGCGACTCCTGCTGGATCACGTCTATCTCCTGATTGTCTGCCGGTTCCCCGGGGGCCGGTCACCTGGACCGGGCCCCGGAGCCTGGCGGAACTGTCCTGCGAGGGGTGCCTCGCAGGAACGTACTTTTGGAATTCCCTTGCGGGAATTACCTACTTGGCCTTCTCGAGGACCTCGACGATGCGCCAGTGCTTGGTCGCGGACATCGGCCGGGTCTCCATCAGGAGGACGCGGTCGCCGACGCCGGCCGAGTTCTGCTCGTCGTGGGCCTTGAGCTTGCTCGTGCTGCGGATGACCTTGCCGTACAGCGCGTGCTTCTTGCGGTCCTCGACGGCGACGACGACGGTCTTGTCCATCTTGTCGCTGACGACGATGCCCTCGCGGGTCTTGCGGAAGCCCCGCTGGTCGTTCTCAGTCACGTTGTTCTCGCTCATCAGGCGCTCTCCACCGTTTCGATGCCCAGCTCACGCTCGCGCATCAGGGTGTAGATCCGCGCGATGTCCTTACGGACCGCCTTGAGACGGCCGTGGTTCTCGAGCTGTCCGGTCGCCGCCTGGAAGCGGAGGTTGAACAGCTCTTCCTTGGACTCGCGGAGCTTCGCCAGAAGCTCCTCGTTGTCCAGTTCGCGCAGCTCGGACGCCTTGGTACCGGCCGACATCACGCTTCACCTGCCTCGCGCTTGACGATCCGGCACTTCATCGGCAGCTTGTGGGCCGCACGGGTCAGCGCCTCACGGGCGATCTTCTCGTTGGGGTAGGACAGCTCGAACATGACCCGGCCCGGGTGCACGTTCGCGATCCACCACTCCGGAGAACCCTTACCGGAACCCATGCGGGTCTCGGCAGGCTTCTTCGTCAGCGGGCGGTCCGGGTAGATGTTGATCCAGACCTTGCCGCCACGCTTGATGTGGCGGGTCATCGCGATACGGGCCGCCTCGATCTGGCGGTTGGTCACGTACGCCGGCGTGAGGGCCTGGATGCCGTACTCGCCGAACGCGACCGTCGTACCGCCCTTGGCCTGACCACGGCGCTTCGGGTGGTGCTGCTTGCGGTGCTTGACCCTACGGGGGATCAGCATGTCGGTCAGGCCTCCGTTCCGGTGCTCTCAGCCGGAGCGGCGGCGGGAGCCTCGGCCTTGGGGGCCTCGGCAGCCGGAGCCTGCTGCGGCTTGCGACCGCGCCCGCCACGCTCGCCACCGCGGCCACCACGGCCGGCCGGGCGGTCGGCACCGCCACGGGCCGGACGGTTGCCGGCGCGGGCGGCGGCGTTCTCGGCGCGGACCTCGGCGATGTTCTTGACGTCGCCCTTGTAGATCCAGACCTTCACACCGATGCGGCCGAAGGTCGTCTTGGCCTCGAAGAAGCCGTAGTCCACGTTCGCGCGGAGCGTGTGCAGGGGCACACGGCCCTCGCGGTAGAACTCCGAGCGGGACATCTCGGCGCCGCCGAGACGGCCACCGCACTGGATCTTGATGCCCTTGGCGCCCGCCTTCATCGCCGACTGCATGCTCTTGCGCATGGCACGGCGGAAGGAGACACGGGAGGAGAGCTGCTCGGCGACGGCCTGGGCCACGAGCTGAGCGTCCGTCTCGGGGTTCTTGACCTCGAGGATGTTCAGCTGGACCTGCTTGCCCGTGAGCTTCTCGAGGTCGCCGCGGATGCGGTCGGCCTCGGCGCCGCGGCGGCCGATGACGATGCCCGGACGCGCGGTGTGGATGTCCACACGCACACGGTCACGGGTGCGCTCGATCTCCACCTTCGAGATGCCGGCGCGCTCCATGCCGGACGTCATCATCCGACGGATGGCGACGTCTTCCTTGACGTAGTCCTTGTACAGCTTGTCGGCGTACCAACGCGACTTGAAGTCGGTGGTGATGCCGAGCCGGAACCCATGCGGGTTTACCTTCTGGCCCATTACCGGGTTCCTTCCTTGCTGCTGACGACCACGGTGATGTGGCTGGTCCGCTTGCGGATCCGGTAGGCGCGGCCCTGGGCGCGCGGCCGGAACCGCTTCAGGGTCGGACCCTCGTCGACGTACGCCTCGGAGATGAAGAGGCTGTCGGCGTCGGTGTGGTCGTAGTTGTGCGCGGCGTTGGCAATGGCGCTGTCCAGCACCTTGCCGACCGGCACGCTCGCGGCCTGCGGGGCGAAACGCAGGACCGCCTGAGCCTCCGTGGCGTCCATGCCACGGATGAGGTCCACCACGCGGCGGGCCTTCATGGGCGTGACGCGGATGTACCGCGCCTGGGCCCTGGCTTCCATGGTTGTCCTTCCAGTGTCTGTCATGGTCATTCCACCCCGCCTTTAGCGGCGCTTCGACTTCCGGTCGTCCTTGACGTGACCCCGGAAGGTGCGCGTCGGCGAGAACTCGCCGAGCTTGTGGCCGACCATCGACTCGGTGACGAACACCGGAATGTGGGTCTTGCCGTTGTGCACCGCGATCGTGTGGCCGAGCATGGCCGGGACGATCATCGAGCGACGGGACCAGGTCTTGATGACGTTCTTGGTGCCAGCTTCGTTCTGGACGTCCACCTTCTTGATCAGGTGGTCGTCGACGAAGGGCCCCTTCTTGAGACTCCGCGGCATCTAAACCCGCTCCTAGCGCTTCTTGTTCGTCTTGCGGCGGCGGACGATGTACTTGTTCGACGCCTTCTTGGGCGAACGAGTACGGCCTTCCTTCTGACCCCACGGGGACACCGGGTGGCGACCACCGGAGGTACGGCCCTCACCACCACCGTGCGGGTGGTCCACCGGGTTCATGACCACACCACGCACGGTCGGGCGGACGCCCAGCCAGCGCTTGCGCCCGGCCTTGCCCCAGTTGATGTTGCTCTGCTCGGCGTTGCCGACCTCGCCGACGGTGGCGCGGCAGCGGACGTCGACCAGGCGGATCTCACCGGAGGGCATGCGGAGGTGGGCCATGGAGCCCTCCTTCGCGAGCAGCTGCACCGAGGCGCCGGCGGAGCGGGCGAACTTGGCGCCGCCGCCGGGACGCAGCTCGATGGCGTGCAGCGTGGTACCGACCGGGATGTTGCGCAGGGCGAGGTTGTTGCCCGGCTTGATGTCGGCCCCGGGACCGTTCTCCACGCGGTCGCCCTGCTGCAGGTTGCGCGGGGCGAGGATGTAGCGCTTCTCGCCGTCCGCGTAGTGCAGCAGCGCGATGCGCGCGGTGCGGTTGGGGTCGTACTCGATGTGCGCGACCTTCGCCGGCACGCCGTCCTTGTCGTGACGACGGAAGTCGATCACGCGGTAGGCGCGCTTGTGTCCGCCACCCTGGTGGCGAACGGTCACACGACCTGAGTTGTTACGGCCGCCCTTGCTGTGCAGGGGACGGACCAGCGACTTCTCCGGCGTGGACCGCGTGACCTCGACGAAGTCGGCGACGCTGGAGCCACGACGGCCCGGCGTAGTCGGCTTGTACTTGCGGATTCCCATTTCTCAGTCCTCGTCCGATTCCGGACGATCCGGACCTCCGTCAGGAGGTCGGACCGCCGAAGATGTCGATACGGTCGCCCTCGGCAAGGGTCACGATCGCGCGCTTGGTGCCCGCGCGCTGGCCGAAGCCGGTGCGGGTGCGCTTGCGCTTGCCCTGGCGGTTGATCGTGTTGACCCCGGTGACCTTGACCGAGAAGACCGCCTGCACGGCCTCCTTGATCTCCGTCTTGTTGGAGCCCGGAGCGACGATGAACGTGTACTTGTTCTCGTCGATGAGCGCGTAGCTCTTCTCCGACACGACCGGCTTGATCAGGACGTCACGGGGGTCCGTGTACGCCTTGCTCGCCGGGGTGACGACGGTGTTCTTGCCCTCGGTGGCGTGGCGGCGTGCCTTGGCGACGCGCGCGGCCTTGGCCTTCTTCGCCGCCTTGGAGGCGATGGAGGGGTGACGGACTGCCATCAGACCTCGCTCCCTTCGTTGTCGTTGGCCTTGTTCGGGCCGGCGACGAAGGACTCGAAAGCGGCCTTGGTGAAGACCACGTCGTCCGAGACGAGAACGTCGTACGTGTTCAGCTGGCCCGGCTCCAGGATGTGGACCTGGGGCAGGTTGCGGGCGGAGAGCCACGCGGCCTCGTCGGCGCGGTCGATGACCAGGAGCAGGTTCTTGCGCTCCGAGATCTTGCCGAACAGCGTCCGAGCGGCCTTCGTGGAGGGGTTCTCGCCCTCGATCACGCCGGTGATGACGTGAATGCGGTCGTGGCGGGCCCGGTCGGTGAGGGCGTGGCGCAGGGCCGCGGCCTTCATCTTCTTCGGGGTCCGCTGCGAGTAGTCGCGCGGCTGCGGGCCGTGGACGACGCCACCGCCGGCGAACTGCGGCGCACGGGTCGAGCCCTGACGGGCGCGGCCGGTGCCCTTCTGGCGGTACGGCTTCCTGCCGCCACCACGGACTTCACCGCGGCGCTTGGTCTTGTGCGTGCCCTGGCGGGCAGCGGCGTTCTGCGCGACGACGACCTGGTGGATCAGCGGGATGCTGATCTTCTCCACGCCGAAGATCTCCGCGGGGAGCTCGACGCTTCCGGTCTTCTCGCCTGCAGGCGAAAGGATGTCAACAGTGCTCATCGGTTACCTCAGGCCCCCTTGGCCGCGGTGCGGACCAGGACGAGGCCGCCGTTCGGACCGGGAACCGCGCCCTTGATGAGCAGCAGACCCTTCTCCGCGTCAACGGCGTGGACGGTCAGGTTCTGGGTGGTGACCCGCTCGTTGCCCATGCGGCCGGCCATGCGGAGGCCCTTGAACACGCGGCCCGGGGTGGCGCAGCCACCGATGGAACCGGGAGAGCGGTGCTTGCGCTGGGTGCCGTGTCCGGCGCCGAGGCCCTTGAAGTTGTGACGCTTCATGACACCGGCGAAGCCCTTGCCCTTGCTCTTGCCGGTCACGTCGACCTTGATGCCGGCCTCGAAGACCTCGGCGGTGACTTCCTGACCGAGCGTGTACTCGGCGGCGTCGGCCGTGCGGATCTCGACGAGGTGGCGGCGGGGGGTGACGTCGGCCTTGGCGAAGTGACCCTTGAGGGGCTTGTTCACCTTGCGCGGGTCGATCTCGCCGAAGGCGATCTGGACGGACTCGTAACCGTCGACATCGTTCGTGCGGACCTGGGTGACGACATTGGGCCCGGCCTTGACGACGGTGACGGGGACGACGCGGTTGTTCGCGTCCCACACCTGCGTCATGCCGAGCTTCTCGCCCAGGATGCCCTTGATCTGCTTCGTCATCTCTTCAGATCACCGGCCTCAGAGCTTGATCTCGATGTCGACACCGGCCGGGAGGTCGAGTCGCATCAGAGAGTCAACGGTCTTGGGGGTCGGGTCGAGGATGTCGATCAGACGCTTGTGCGTGCGCATCTCGAAGTGCTCGCGCGAGTCCTTGTACTTGTGCGGCGACTTGATGACGCAGTACACGTTCTTCTCAGTGGGCAGCGGCACCGGGCCCGCGACCGACGCACCAGTGCGAGTCACCGTCTCGACGATCTTCTTCGCCGAAGAGTCGATGACCTCGTGGTCGTAGGCCTTGAGCCGGATGCGGATCTTCTGTCCCGCCATGGCTGCTTCGTAGTCCTGTCTCTAGTAACGCTCCGGAACCCGGTGGTGTCCTGCTCTGTCACTCCACCCCTCCTCCGACCCACGCGGTCGGGCGTGTCGCGCTCCCGCTGACATGAATGTCCCTTGTCGGAACTTCCCTGCGTGGGAGTGCGGACCCTTCCGGAACCGCGGGCGGGGGCGAGAGGCCCACCGGGTGCCTGGCCGGCACCCCGCTGACGCTTCCCGGAAGATTCCCGTACGTCCGCCCCTACATCTCTCGATGTATCGCGTGGGGCGACGAGTACTGTGGGACTCGCTTCCGGTCCCCCCGGCGGGAGGCGCGCAGCATCGGCACTCGACCGAGCAACCCCGCTAGTCTGCCATACGGGACGCGGGACTGGCCAATCGAGCGGGAGAGAATACCCCGGGGGTGACGGGGATCAAACCCGGCGGTGCCCCCCGGCGGCGTGCGCGCTTCCGCTCGGCCCTGGCGTCACTGGTTCGCCGAGGTGCCGCACCTGCCAGGAGGTTTCCTCAGTCCGAGGCGCTCACTCGGTGAGCGTCCAAACATGCGAACTCTTCGGAGGGGCCGGCCGCGTTTCCCACTGCGAGAGGTCCTCGGTGGATCCACTGTGCGGGACTCTTCCGTCCTTGGGCAGGAAGCAAATCCCGTAGGCCCAGTAGTCCGGCTCTTCATGGCACATGAGATCCGGATAGGGGAAGATATCGACCCTTTCGTGCGTCGCATTGATGCGCGCCACGGCCTCGGCCCGGAACATACCGAAACGACCGACCAACTCGTCGGCGATTTCTCGAGAATACTGAAGCATTCCCTCGTTGAGCGCCGTAAGAAACTCTTCCGTCCTCGTCATGGACCCAGTCTCCGCAGAAGGCCGGTCCCTCACCGGTCTCCCATCTCCGTGGTGATCGACGAACCGGTCCCGCCATGCGCCGGCACGGCACTCCGTCAGCGAGTTCCGAGCAGTCGCTCCAACGCCTGACCGTACGCACGGAAGTCGGCCCTCCCCTGTTCCGGCGCATCCGAGTCGACGCGGAGGACACCCGGGCGGTGAGAGACCCGCCACATGCGGAAGACCAGGCCGGGAGCGCTCCTGCCGACCCGGTCCGCCGGGCTGGAAGCGAGACCCAGCGCCTCGACGATCCGCGCCGCGGCCGGCCTCCGTGCCTGCCGCGAGGGCCACGGTGACGAGGGCTTGGAGAAAGAAGGTGAGTTGCAGGTCCGCCGCCATACGGCACATGCGCCGCAGGGACCTCGTGGACGAAGGAGGCCGCTCCATTCTACGTGGAAGCCCTTCTGGTACGCCCCGGTGGAAACCCTGCGCGGCCAGCCCATCAGAGCGGGTCAGGAAGCCGCCGGCTGGATCCTCCTGGTGAGTCTTTGCATGGCTTCGTCAGGTGTGGGAGCCAGCAGCCAGACGCTGTCCATACCGGCGTAGACCGCGCCGTCCTCGGCCATGGCCAGGTGCTGGTTACCGCGGTCGCGCATACCAATGGGGTAGAGGTCGACGCCCGCTTGCTCGGCGAGATCGTCGATTATCTCCGCATCCCAGAATGCCAGCAGCGGGTCCAGCGAGAACTCCATCCACGGCATCGAGTCCCACGGGCCACGGTAAGGCACTCCCACAGCGCCGAACTCCGTCAGGAAGCGCCGTGCCGCATCGTGGATCTCGAACTCACCGGTCTGCAGAAGGATGCTCTCCCAGGTTTCCGTGGGAACTGACCGGCCCGGGTACCAGCCTCCCGCCCGCAGCACCTGGTCCGTCTCCGCGGACCAGCGGTCCCCGGTGTCCGTGCCGGTCTCCACTGCGTCGAGCCGCCGCCAGAAAGCGTGCTCCGTTGCCGGTGCGTCGGGTGTCCAGAGGGCGGACCGGGTTTCCTGCATCTCCACCAAGCGGTCCAATGCCTGGCCGGTGGTCGTGGCCAGTAGTTCCGCACGGTCCCTCAAGAGGTGGAGCGCTCCGTCCTCACTGATACCCAGCAAGCTGGTGCCCTCGTCCGCCGTGCCCACGGGGTACAGGGGCGCCCCCGCTTCCCGGCTCGCCCTCGCGAACCGCTCGTCCTGCCATTCGGCCCTGAGGGGGTCGAAGCGAACGGCCGACGAGGTGGTGATCGAATCGGCGGGCCAGCCGTACGTCACCAGACCACCGAATTCGGAGAGGAAGCGACGCGCGGCCTCATGGGCCACGAAAGACCCGCGCTCACGCAGAATCGACTCCCACGTGTCCGTCGGCACCGAACGGCCGGGCTGCCAACCCGCGCGCCTCAACACTTCTTCGGTCCTCAGAGACCAACCACGTGCCTGGTCATCACTCACTCACAACACCGCCCGAACACCTAGTTGTTCAAGAACATGGCTACAGGACGGGCAAGCCGGCTTGGGCTTGCCGTGGGCTGGGTTGCCCACCGCGCGTACTTCCACAGCCGCCATTACCCCACCTCGAGGTTCGACCCCCGCCTTTATCGCTTCCGACAGCGCCTCGGCCTCGCCGCACTTTGAGTGTGCCCCGCCGACCTCTGCCTTGATGTGGTCCGGAACCCGATCATAGGCAGCCTGCACATCAGGGTGGAGCTGGTGGCTGCCCCCACCCTTGATGCTGGCGCCCTCGAAGGGCATGTTGTGCCCCGGAACCGACAGCCCGGCCGCACTCGTCGGCCTGGTCTTCTTGCTCGCTCCTGGGCGCTGCTGTTCTACGTCGGCTCGCCGCCCCGCGGCATTGCGGGCCGCCTCTTCGCAGGAAGGTGCCAGCCCGAAGGGATCAACGGCCGTGAAGGGATTGCCCACGTACGTGCGCGGGTTCGGTCCCGGGGAGAGGCCCAGCGGGTCCAGGGACGCGTACCGGCCTGTCTCCGGGTCGTAGTGGCGCTGGTAGTTGTAGTGGAGCGCGGTCTCGGGATCGTGGTACTGCCCCGGGAAGCGCAGCGGACAGTACGCGTCGTCCGGACCGAGGGCGTGGAGCGGCGCCCCCCACACCGTGGAGCGTGCCTGCCATACCACTTCCCCCGGCTCCGCGACCATCTCGGAGGGCGTGCCGACCAGGTCCGTGACGATGGAATAGAACCTGTCATCGATCCACTCCTGGGACAGGTCCAGCGACGGCACCCGCTCGATCTGCGTGACAGGACTGAAGCGATCCCGCTCCCAGTCCCACACGATGCACTTGGGCGCTCCACCGACCTCCCTGGTGACCTGCTCCGCCAGGACGAAGTCGTCCCAGACGAACGTGGTCTCCTCCACCACGGTCACTCCGTCAGGACCGAGTCTTCGTTTGGCGATGCGACGACCGTACGGGTCGTACGTGTAGGTCCAGGCGGTGCCGTCCGGGGTGGTCACCCCGACCAGGCGATCCTGACTGTCCCATGCGTAGCGCCACACGTCGGGTTTGCGGGACAACCGCTTCTTTCGCCTGACCACGACACGGCCCTGGTCGTCGTATTCGTAGCGGATGTCCCCGGCCCGGCGGACCGGCCCGTGCTCGGGATCCGGTGTGGGCCGGGCGGGCATCGAGAGCTGCCACTCGCCCTCGGCGAGGTTGCCCGCCGTGTCGTAGGCGTACTGCTCCGACCAGCTCGCCGCACGCACGCCGGCGACCCGCCCCTGACCGTCGACGTCGACAACGCGTTCGCCCTGGAGGAGATCACTGATCGCGGCTACCGTGCCATCGGGCCTGTAATGGTAGGCACGGTGCTGGAGGCGTCGCGGTTCGTCCGCCGGGGCAGGGCCGAGATTCGGACCGGTCGCGGTCAGGGTCTGAGAACTCAGCCTGCCGACCGCATCCCAAGTCTGACTCAAGGAGACGCCACCCACGCGTCGTTCGGTCTCGCGTCCTGCCTGATCGTAGGTGAACGTGACGGTTCTGCCGGCTGTCCGCAGCAGTACCGGGAGGTCCCGCCCGTCGTACTCCCACACGCTTTTCGCGTTCGACGGGGTCACGCGGCTCACGCGCCTGCCCAGTACGTCGTAGGCCGAGCGCACTGTGGCTCCGTTGCAGGTCTCCGCGAGGATCCGACCGCGGGCGTCGCGCTCGTACGACAGCTCCGCCCCCGGGCCGACCGCGCGGCGGACCCGGCCGACGGGGTCGTACTCGTAGCGCGTAACGCCTTCCCGTGCCCGCTGCTCCGTGACCTTGCCGAAGTCGTCGCGGACGTAAGCGATGGACTCGCCCGCGCCGTTGGTCTGCCCGACAAGACGACCGACCGCGTCGAAGCGGTAGTGCTGGACGCGTCCGCCGAAGTCCCGTTCCCGGATCAGGCGCCCGGTCTCGTCATAGAAGTACTCCCACACCAAGCCCTGCTGGTTGGTCACCGAGGTGACGCGCAACTCGCCGTCGTAGGCGAACCTCACTTGCGAGCCATCGGGGTCCGTACGTGCCAGGAGCAGATCGAAGCCGCCGTACTCGAAGCGAGTCGTCCGGCCCTGCCCGTCCGTGTACTCGGTGAGATTGCCCTCGCCGTCGTACAGGCGTCGTTCCGTGGTGCCGTCCGGCAGGTCGAGCCCGAGCTGCCGGCCTTCCGGACTCCATCGCAGCCGGGTGACGGAGCCGTCGGGGCCCATCTGCGCGACGACCCTGCCGAACGCGTCGCGGGCGTACCGGGTGACCCCGCCCTCGGCATCGGTGGCTGAGAGGGGCAGGCCCGCTGCGTCGGTCTCCAGTACGGCGGTACGGCCCAGCGCGTCGGTGACGGTGGTGAGCGCGCCTTCGTCCCGGTACCGGTAGTCGACACGGGCCCCCGTGGGATCCGTCTCAGCGATCAGATTGCCGCGGCTGTCGTACTCCATGCGCCAGACGTGGCCATCGGCCTGTACGACCTCAACGGGCTGTCCCCACGCGTTGTTCTCGGCTGTCTCCCGGCTGCCGTCGGGCCGTATGACGGCAGCCGGGGCGCCCAACGCGTCGTATGCGTAGCAAGTTGTCCGGCCGCGTGCGTCCGTCCGGGCAAGCAGCCGATCGTAACGGTCCCACTCGGAACGGGTGGTGTGGCCGAGCGGGTCGGTCACAGCGACGAGTTGGTACAGGTCGTTCCAGCGGTACGTCGTGGTGTTGCCGAGTGCGTCGGTGTAGCGGGTCTCCCTGCCGTCGGTGTCATAGGCGATGGCGCACCGCAGGAGGCCGTCGGTGCCCTCGCCGCCGACGCAACGGTCCTGGTCGTCGTAGGTGAAGCGATACCAGTAGCCGTTGCGGTCGGTCCAGGAGGTGATGCGCGCGCGGCCGTCATACGTGAGCTTCAGCGGCAGACCACTGGAGTCGCGAATCTCGATGAGGTCGCCGGCAGAGCTGTAGTCGAAGCGTCTGAGCAGCGTGCTCTGAGGACCGGCCTGTGGGTCGCGCAGCCTCAGAGCGGTGACACGCCCGTTCTCGGTGTCCACGTGGATGTGCCGGCCGCCGGAGTCGCGCACGGCGACCGGTGTGCCGTCGGCGCAGCGGTCGATGTCGATCCGGTAGCCATTGCGGTCGGTCAGTGACACGAGCAGAAGGGTGAATGCCTCATCGACTGAGGCATTCTGCTGCGAAGCCTCGAAGTGGCGGGTGACGCCGGTGAGCGGATCGGTGATGCTCAGCGGCGCGCTGGGGCCGCCGTCCCAGCGCAGCGGCCGACGCGGTCCCTCCAGCGGCATCACCGAGGCACCGGGCTCGGGCACCGGGTAGAGGAGGACCATGCCGTCCTCGGTGGCGTAGGCGGCGCCCAGGTCGTCCAGCTCAAGACGTTCATCGAGTGTGGAGGCCCAGGACACGCCGAAGGACCGGCCAACCCGATAGGTTGACAGGTGAGTACGCTGCAGAACGAGGGGAAGCAACCCGGGCAGTTCGACATCGGTCTCGGTCATGTACATCTCGCCAGAGACCATGTCGATCGGATCGCCGTTCAGGCAGCGTCCCTTTCCGGGCTTGGCGCTGGCCACTGCGTCGTCGGCCCCTTTGCGCAGACCGTTCTGCCCAAGGCCCTTCGCCATGGCCTTGAGGCCACCCTTGCCTGCGGCCTTGAGGCCTTTGGCGAGTCCGCCGAGGCTGGTCAGGCCCTTCATGCCGGGTATGCAGTCCAGCGCGGCCAGCCCGACGTCCCACAGCGACGCCTGCCCCTTGCTGTATTTGTAGAGGGTGTCGGCGAGGACGACGAGGGCGGCGATCAGGACGATCGCGCCCAGGACGGGGCCGCCGATGATCAGGGCGACGATGCCGACGACCGCGACGACGACCTTGCAGACGGTGACGATGGTGTCCCAGTTGTCGGTGAACCAGTCACCGACCTCCTCCCACGCCGACCGGTTCTGGATGCCGGCGTCGGAGGCCTCGTCGATCTTCGACTTCGCGTCGCGGGCGGCCTCCTCGCGCATCCTCCGCGCGTCCTCGGCCATCTTCTTCGCCGCGGCCAGCGCGTCCTGTGCGTCCGAGACGTCAGAGCGGGCGGAGGTCTCGGCGGACCTGGCGTTGCGCACGTCACGGGTCGCCGCCCGCACCCTGGCCTCGTCCGGCCCGTCCGCGTCCGACTTCGAACCGGTCGGATCGTCCTTGTACTTGTCGGCCTCCTTGGAGGCCCGGCCCACCCACGACTCCGCCGACGAGAGGCGGGACTGGGCCGAGGACAGATCGGCGCGCGCCTCGCGGGCCCTGGCCAGCGCCTTGTCCGCGAGCGCCTGGGCCCGCTCCAGCTTCGGCCAGTAGGCGGCGAGGGCGTCGCCGCACATCCCGTAGGACTTCTCCAGCTTTTTGAGGTTCTTCGGGACGCCGGAGAACTCCTCCTTGAACACGACCGCCGACTTGCCCGCCCACTGCTCCAGCGTGCCCTCGCCCGCCATGCCCTTCACCAGGCGCAGCGCCTCGGACACGTCGTCGGCGAAGTCGTGCAGGAACCCCGCCAGCCTGCGCACCCGCTCCGGATCACCCGGGGTGGGATCCCCCTCCAGGTCCAGGACATGCCAGTCACCCGGCCTGTGACCCACCATCCCGCAACCCCCGTCACCCGCACATCACCAACAACCGTATGCACACGCGAACTTACAAGGAACGACAGTTCGAGGGAAAGGTCAGGCCGGAGCGCGTGGCTCAGTCGGTGAAGCGGAACGTCGACGTGATCGCGTCGAAGATGTCGAAGAAGGAGTCCGCGAGGTCGAGGACCTGGCTGCTGCCGGCCACCAGGGCCACCTTGCCCTCCTGGCCCGGGACCGGGATGAAGGTCTGGGTGAGCACCGCGCGGATGGTGCGGTGGAGCTCGTCGCCGGGGACGGGGATGTCCTCGATGCCGTACGTCCGGGCCGCCGGGCCCACGCCCGGTATGTCGACCGTCGCCACCTTGCGCCAGGAGTCGCCCGGCTTCTTGGCCTCCTTGACGGCGAGTTGGGCGGCGATGGCGGCCGGGTCGGTGGGGAGCGGGTCGCCCCCGCCCGTACGGCCGCCGACCAGGGACACCGTCACCGAGCCGGTGATCGGGGTGTCCCCGCCGAAGTTCTCCGCCATGCAACCGCAGTACAGCGCACCCGACTTCCAGGCGTCCGCGGCGGCCTTCCGCAGGAACGTGGTGTACGTGTCCCGGTGCGGTTCCAACTCCGGGTGCCGGCGCAGGCGTTCGGTCACCATCCGGTGGATCGAGTCGTCCCGGGACTCGGGCCGGACGTCGAACTCCCACCAGGACTCCGGCACCTTGATCCGGAAACCGCCGCGCTCGACGGTCAGCGCCTCCATGTAGCGGGCCATGACGCCGCACTCCCCCGTTCACGGTTCGATTGTCTGCGCCGACATCGTCCCATTGTTCGATGCGGCTCCGTGGCGGGGAGGGTTCGGTCCTCGGTCCCGTCCCTCAGCCCTGCTTGGCGACGGTGAGGAGTACGGCCGCGTCCTCCAGGGCCTCCAGGGCGTGCCGGGCAGGCGGGATGACGATCAGGTCTCCGGTCCGGCCCTCCCACGACGTCTCCCCGCTGGTGAGGCGGACCCGGCCGCGCAGCACCAGCAGGGTCGCCTCACCGGGGTTCTCGTGCTCGGCGAGGGAGGTTCCGGAGGTCAGGGCGAGGAGGGTCTGGCGCAGGGTGTGTTCGTGGCCGCCGTGGACCGTACTCGCGCTGCGGCCGGTGGAGGCGGCGGCCGCGCGTTCCAGGTGCTCGCGGGCGAGTGCGTCGAGGGAGAGCTTCTGCATGGGTCCGAGTCTCCCCGGCCGGGTCGTGCGGGCGCCAGGGCCATGTGGGGTAGTGGTGGTCCCCGGTCCGAGCGGGGGAAGGGCTTCTGCCCTCCCCCACCAGGACCGGCACCGTCAGATGACGCCCTGCGCCAGAACCGCGTCCGCGACCCGCTCGAAACCGGCGATGTTCGCACCCGTGACGTAGTCGCCGGGGGCGCCGTAGCGCTCGGCGGTCTCGGCGCAGGTGCGGTGGATGTCGGTCATGATGCGGGCCAGTTCGTTCTCGACCTGGTCGGCCTTCCACGTCGTACGCGACGCGTTCTGCGTCATCTCCAGGGCGCTGACCGCGACCCCGCCCGCGTTCGCCGCCTTGCCGGGGCCGAAGGCGACTCCGGCCTGCTGGAGGAGCTGCACCGCTTCCGGTGTCGTGGGCATGTTCGCGCCCTCCGAGACGGCCTTCACGCCGTTGCGGACGAGCGTGGCGGCCGAGTCCTCGTTCAGCTCGTTCTGCGTCGCCGACGGCAGGGCGATGTCGGCCGGGACCTCCCAGACCCGCCCGCCGGGCACGAACCGCGCGGAGGAGCCGCGCCGCTCGGCGTACGTGCTCACCCGGCCGCGCTCGACCTCCTTGATCTGGCAGAGCAGCTCCAGGTCGATGCCCTTCTCGTCGACGACGTAGCCGCTGGAGTCGGAGCAGGTCACCGGGTTGGCGCCGAGGGCGATCAGCTTCTGGATGGTGTAGATCGCGACGTTTCCGGAGCCGGAGACGACCGCGGTCTGGCCCTCGAGGTCCTCGCCGCGCTCGCGCAGCATCGCCTCGGCGAACAGCACGTTGCCGTACCCGGTCGCCTCCGGCCGGATCAGCGAGCCGCCCCAGCCGGCGCGCTTGCCGGTCAGGACGCCGCCCTCCCAGCGGTTGGTGATCCGCCGGTACTGGCCGAACAGGTAGCCGATCTCGCGCGCGCCGACGCCGATGTCGCCCGCCGGTACGTCGGTGTACTCGCCGATGTGCCGGTACAGCTCCGTCATGAAGGACTGGCAGAAGCGCATGACCTCCGTGTCGCTGCGGCCCTGCGGGTCGAAGTCGCTGCCGCCCTTGCCGCCGCCGATACCGAGCCCGGTCAGCGCGTTCTTGAAGACCTGCTCGAAGCCGAGGAACTTGATGATTCCCAGGTTCACGGAGGGGTGGAAGCGCAGGCCGCCCTTGTACGGGCCGAGGGCGCTGTTGTATTCGATCCGGAAGCCGCGGTTGACATGCACCCGACCCTGGTCGTCCTGCCACGGCACCCGGAAGATGATCTGCCGCTCCGGCTCGATCAACCGCTCGACGAGCCCCGGGTCCCGGTACTCGGAACGCGCCGCGAGCGCCGGCCCGAGGCTGTCCAGCACCTCGCGTGCGGCCTGGTGGAACTCGGGTTCGGCCGGATTCCTGCGTACGAGTTCGGCGCGGAGGTGGTCGAGTGAGGTGTTGGCGGGTCGCGTCGTCACGGGAGCCCTTTCTGGCACGGCTGCAACCGGAAGTCCAAAAGCCGGTACATCCGGTCTGTCCGGTTCGGTGAGGGGTGGCGCTCGGCGCCGTTGCCGCGCGCGGGACACTTCAGTGTGACGCTTACGTAAACACGGTGACCAGCGGCCCACGGCCCTTGCGCCACTATGTGAGACCGGGACGCCACAAATGATCCTAACGCCCTGATTTGCGCCGGCGCTCCGTTCGGGCTCCCGCGGGAGTGGCGTCGGTTCGCGGGATTGCCGCGGGCGCCTTCAACGCCGAGGGCCGGGACAGTGCCGCAACGCGACCACCGGCACGCACCAGGATCCCGCGCGCCGTTCTCGCGTCTCGTGCGGACCGCCTGCCCGCGGAGCCCTTCCCCCGTCCCCGGCCGCGGACGGCCCTCCCACCCAGAAGCGTGACCCGCGTCACACCTTCTGGAGAACCCGTGTGACGGCCGCGGCGTCTGGCAGGTGTGAGATCACGCAGGAGAGCACTGCACGAGCTGGACGAGGAACAACTCCTCCGGCTGGTGGGCCGACGTGGCCGTGATCGCCCGGGTGAACCACACGTCCAGTGTGTCCAGGTCGCGGCAGCCGATGACGTGTTCCCGGTCCATTTCCGACACCTCGACGCCCCGGCCCTGAAGCAGCCGCAGGATGTCCTCCGCCCGGCCCTCGATCCGGCCCTCGTCACGGCCCTCCGCCCGGCCTTCGTCACGGCCCTCCGCCCGGAGTTTCTGAGCAGTCTCCGACTGGAAGAAAGAGAGGTCGACAGCCATCAGGTGCCTCCAGAGATCCGCGGCCGGCGTCTTGCCGAGGCCTTGTTCGGTGAGTTCGATGAAGGTGCCCGCGGTGCCCTCGTCGTCGGCCGACAAGCCCTTCAGTGCCTTCGCCAGCGCGTTCAGTATGGCATCGGCGTCCGGATCCCAGCGGTGCAGAGCCGCCGACAGGACCGTGAGCGGAATGTCGCGGGCGGCCTCGTCGGGGCTGGCGATCACCGGCAGGCTGTCCGGCCCCAGGACCAGGGGGCGCAGGGTGAGCGAGGGCCACTGGGGCGGGCCGATGTCGACCTGCCGGGCCGCCCAGGCCGCGGTGGACCGGTCCGCGCAGACGACAAGGAGAACCGGAGGAATGCCGTACTTGGCGTACAGATGGGAGAGGTAGTACGCCCAGCTCGCGGGCTTGCCGAGGTCCTGTTTGCCCTGGGACTCGACTGCCAGGACGAACTCGCCGTCCTCGGTGTCCATCCTCAGCAGTGTGTCCACCCGTCGCTCCACCGGGCGGTTCTCCGTGAGGTCGGTGGGCAGGAGGGAGGCGGAAACAGGCGGCGGGAAGGAAACGCCGAGCCCTCTGACGGCACGGGCGAAGAGGCCCGGGTCTTCCTGGAGATCCGGTGCAGGGCCTCATGGGATGAGCTGACCATGCTCCGAAACTAGGGCCGCATCCCGCTCTACGGCGCGCATATGCCAACCCTTCCCGCGATCGAGTGACAAGCAGGACGCGGAGGTTGACACCACCGGCCACCGACGACACGAAAGGGCCCGCACGACCGAAGTCGTGCGGGCCCTCTCAGGTGCTCGCGGTGGAGCTACCAGGTCGGATCAGCAAGCAGCCGGAGCTTACTTGTTGATCTTGGTGACCTGGCCGGCGCCCACGGTCCGGCCACCCTCACGGATGGCGAACTTCAGGCCCTCTTCCATGGCGATGGGCTGGATGAGCTCCACCTTCATCTCGGTGTTGTCACCCGGCATGACCATCTCGGTGCCCTCGGGGAGGGTCACGACGCCGGTCACGTCCGTCGTACGGAAGTAGAACTGCGGACGGTAGTTGTTGAAGAAGGGGGTGTGACGGCCACCCTCGTCCTTCGACAGGATGTAGGCCTGGGCCTCGAACTCGGTGTGCGGGGTGACCGAACCGGGCTTGATGATGACCTGGCCGCGCTCGACGTCCTCGCGCTTGATGCCGCGGAGCAGCAGACCGACGTTCTCACCGGCCTGACCCTCGTCGAGCAGCTTGCGGAACATCTCGATGCCGGTGACCGTGGTGGTGGTCTTCTCCTGCTTGATGCCCACGATGTCAACGGTCTCGTTGACCTTGAGGATGCCGCGCTCGATACGACCGGTGACGACGGTGCCACGACCGGTGATCGTGAAGACGTCCTCGATCGGCATCAGGAACGGCTTGTCGACGTCACGCTCGGGCTGCGGGATGTTCTCGTCGACGGCCTTCATCAGGTCGAGGACGGTCTGACCCCACTCCTTGTCGCCCTCAAGGGCCTTGAGCGCCGAGACCTTGACGACCGGCAGGTCGTCGCCCGGGAACTCGTACTCGGAGAGCAGCTCGCGGACCTCGAGCTCGACGAGCTCCAGGATCTCCTCGTCGTCCACCATGTCGGCCTTGTTCAGCGCGACGACGATGTACGGCACGCCGACCTGGCGGGCCAGGAGCACGTGCTCCTTGGTCTGCGGCATCGGGCCGTCGGTGGCGGCGACCACGAGGATGGCGCCGTCCATCTGCGCCGCACCCGTGATCATGTTCTTGATGTAGTCCGCGTGACCGGGGCAGTCGACGTGGGCGTAGTGCCTCGTCTCGGTCTGGTACTCGACGTGCGCGATGGAGATGGTGATACCGCGCTGGCGCTCCTCGGGAGCCTTGTCGATCTGGTCGAAGGCCGAGGCCTCGTTCAGGTCCGGGTACGCGTCATGCAGCACCTTGGTAATGGCGGCCGTGAGGGTCGTCTTACCGTGGTCGATGTGACCGATGGTGCCGATGTTGACGTGCGGCTTAGTCCGCTCGAACTTCGCCTTCGCCACTGGGGTCCTCCTGTGGAGTGGTTCTGTACGCCTTACTCATCGGCGCCAGGTGATCTTTGCTGGAAAGCCCGGGGCCGGGGGCATTCCGCCGGGTTCCGGCGGAATGCCCCAAGCAGGCTCCGGGGTCAAGCCTAAAGCGTGCGAACGGTGTCCGTTACTCGCCCTTGGCCTTCGCGATGATCTCCTCGGCGACGTTCCGCGGAACCTCGGCGTAGGAGTCGAACTGCATCGAGTAGCTTGCGCGACCCGACGTCTTGCTGCGGAGGTCCCCGACGTAGCCGAACATCTCCGAAAGGGGCACGAGGCCCTTCACGACGCGAGCACCGGCCCGCTCCTCCATGGCCTGGATCTGGCCACGGCGGGAGTTGATGTCGCCGATGACCTCACCCATGTAGTCCTCGGGCGTGGTGACCTCGACGGCCATCATCGGCTCGAGAAGCACGGGCGAAGCCTTGCGCGCGGCCTCCTTGAAGGCCTGCGAACCGGCGATCTTGAACGCGAGCTCGGAGGAGTCCACCTCGTGGTAGCCACCGTCGATGAGCGTGACGCGGACGCCCGTCATCTCGTAGCCGGCGAGGATACCGAACTGCATGGCCTCCTGCGCGCCGGCGTCCACCGAAGGGATGTACTCCTTCGGGATGCGGCCACCGGTCACCTTGTTCACGAACTCGTACGAGGCGTCGCCGCCTTCGATGGGCTCGATCGCGATCTGCACCTTGGCGAACTGACCGGTACCACCGGTCTGCTTCTTGTGGGTGTAGTCCACGCGCTCGACGGTCTTGCGAATCGTCTCACGGTAGGCGACCTGCGGCTTGCCGACGTTGGCCTCGACCTTGAACTCACGGCGCATACGGTCGACCAGCACCTCGAGGTGCAGCTCGCCCATACCACCGATGATGGTCTGGCCCGTCTCCTCGTCCGAGTGGACCTGGAAGGACGGGTCCTCCTCGGCCAGGCGCTGGATCGCGACGCCCAGCTTCTCCTGGTCGCCCTTCGACTTGGGCTCGATGGCGACCTGGATGACCGGCGCCGGGAAGTCCATGGACTCCAGGATCACCGGGCTCTTGTCGTCGGACAGCGTCTCACCGGTGGTGGTCTGCTTCAGGCCCATGACGGCGACGATGTCACCGGCGCCCACCGACGCGATCTCCTCACGCTTGTTCGCGTGCATACGGTAGATCTTGCCGATGCGCTCCTTCTTGCCCTTGACGGAGTTCAGCACGGCGGTGCCGGACTCCAGGCGGCCCGAGTACACCCGGACGAAGGTGAGCTTGCCGAGGTGCGGGTCGCTCATGATCTTGAACGCGAGGGCCGCGAGCGGCTCCTCCTCCGACGGCTTGCGCTTGACGACGACCTCGGGGTCCTTGACGTCGTGGCCCTCGATGGCCTCGACGTCGAGCGGGGTCGGGAGGTAGCGCACGACCGCGTCGAGCAGGGGCTGGACGCCCTTGTTCTTGAACGCGGTACCGCAGAAGACCGGGGTGACCGTGGTGTCCTCGGACTTGCCGGAGGCGATGGTGATGCGACGGATCGCGGCGTACAGCTGCTCCTCGGTGGGCTCCTGGCCCTCCAGGTACAGCTCCATGATCTCTTCGTCGTTCTCCGCGACGGCCTCGACCAGCTTGCCGCGCCACTCCTCGGCGGCCTCGGTGTGCGTGGCCGGGATGTCGACGGTGTCGTACATCTCGCCCTTGGCCGCGTCGGCGGACCACACGAGCGCCTTCATGCGGACCAGGTCCACGACGCCCTTGAAGTCGGCCTCGGCACCGATCGGCAGCTGCATGACCAGCGGCTGCGCGCCCAGACGGTCCTTGATCATGTCGACGCAGCGGTGGAACTCCGCGCCGGTGCGGTCGAGCTTGTTGACGAAGCAGATACGCGGCACGCCGTAACGGTCGGCCTGACGCCACACCGTCTCGGACTGCGGCTCGACACCGGCGACGCCGTCGAACACGGTCACGGCACCGTCGAGCACACGCAGGGAACGCTCCACCTCGACGGTGAAGTCGACGTGCCCCGGGGTGTCGATGATGTTGATCGTGTAGTCGTCGTCCTCGAGCGGCCAGTGACAGGTGGTCGCAGCAGACGTGATCGTGATGCCACGCTCCTGCTCCTGCTCCATCCAGTCCATCGTGGCGGCGCCGTCGTGGACCTCACCGATCTTGTACGAGACGCCGGTGTAGAACAGGATCCGCTCGGTGGTGGTCGTCTTGCCCGCGTCGATGTGGGCCATGATCCCGATGTTGCGGACCTTGGCCAGGTCAAGTGAAGTGGTAGCCATAAGGCTTCAGTCTTCTCTCGGTCTCGATGTGGGTAGCGACTACCAGCGGTAGTGCGCGAAGGCCTTGTTGGACTCGGCCATCTTGTGCGTGTCCTCGCGCTTCTTCACCGCGGCACCGAGGCCGTTGCTGGCGTCGAGGAGCTCGTTGAGCAGACGCTCGGTCATGGTCTTCTCGCGACGGGCGCGGGAGTAACCCACCAGCCAGCGCAGCGCCAGGGTGTTGGCACGGCCGGGCTTGACCTCGATCGGCACCTGGTAGGTGGCACCACCGACACGGCGGGACTTGACCTCGAGGGTCGGCTTGATGTTCTCGAGAGCGCGCTTCAGCGTGATGACCGGGTCGTTGCCCGTCTTCTCGCGAAGGCCCTCCATGGCGCCGTAGACGATGCGCTCGGCGGTGGAGCGCTTGCCGTTCAGCAGCACCTTGTTGATGAGCGACGTGACAAGAGGAGAACCGTAGACCGGGTCGATGATGACCGGGCGCTTCGGGGCGGGGCCCTTACGAGGCATTCTTACTTCTCCTTCTTGGCGCCGTAGCGGCTGCGGGCCTGCTTGCGGTTCTTGACACCCTGGGTGTCGAGCGAACCACGGATGATCTTGTAGCGAACACCCGGCAGGTCCTTCACACGGCCGCCGCGCACGAGCACGATGGAGTGCTCCTGCAGGTTGTGTCCCTCACCCGGAATGTAAGCGGTGACCTCGATCCCGCTGGTCAGACGCACACGCGCGACCTTACGCAGGGCCGAGTTCGGCTTCTTCGGGGTGGTCGTGAACACACGCGTGCAGACGCCACGGCGCTGGGGCGAACCCTCGAGCGCGGGCGTCTTGTTCTTCTCGACCTTGTCCTGCCGGCCCTTCCGGACCAGCTGCTGGATCGTAGGCACTACTTCTCCGGTTTCTGTGTGCCGAATGGTGAAGCTAACCTGGAACATCCCGACCCACGCGGTCGGGTGTGTCGAATCCCGCGGACTCCCACCGCCAGGCAGAAAGAGACGCATGATCACGGTGGCCGTTCGCAGCCCCCGATGCGGGTGATGGCACGCACGGAGACCAGGGCACACCCCAGGCACAAGGTCTGAGCGTACCTATAGCATCGGCTGCGGTCAAAACAAATGGGCCTTCACCCCACCGCCGCGCGAAGCAAGCGAAGCCGGGACACGGGTGATGATCTTCGAATGGGCGCTCTCCGGCCCTTCCGGACACCGCCCCGCGGCCGGCCCGACGTCAGCCGGACACGCCGGTCAGGACCATCAGCATGATCAGCAGGGCCCAGCCGGCCGTGGACAGCCAGCCGAGCACCAGCCCGGTCATCGCGTACGCGTCACCGTTCTCCCCCGTCCGCCGGATCTCCCCGCGGGCCACGTGCCCGAGGATCACGGCCGGGATACCGGTCAGGCCACCCGTCGCCAGGCACAGCACCCCGCACACCATGGCCCCGACGGCCTTCTCGTTGGTCTTCGGCGGCCGGGCCAGGAACGTCGCCGGCGGCATGACCGGCACGGCGTGCTGCATCGCGGCGGTCTGCGGTACGGGACCCTGCGGCAGGTCGGCCACCAGCAGCGTCAGATCCGCCACCGTACGCGCCTGATAGGCCCGCGCCACCCGGCGCTCGAGCTCCTGCTGGTCCAGCCGGCCCTCGGCGTACCCGGCACGCAGCACGTCCACGGTGCGCTCCCGGTCGGCGTGCGAGGCCAGCATCGGGGGCCCGCCCTGCGGCGGGCCGACCGGTCCACCCGGTCCGCTCCACGGCTGCGGAACGCCTCGCCCCTGCCAGGGCTGCCACGACGGATACGGCGACTGCGACACCAGGTACCTCCCCCAACTGCACGTGTCATCCATGATGCGCCCCCGCAAAGCCATCCGGCACCACCGCGCGTCACGAAACCGGTACAGGTCACGAGAACGCCGCAGGGCGGCCACCCCCGTACGAAACGGAAGTGACCGCCCTGCGGTACGTCGAGCGACCCGCTTACTGGTTGTACGGACCGTAGTCGTAGTCCTCCAGCGGAACGGCCTGGCCGGAGCCCGTGCCGAACGGCGAGTAGTCGATGTCGTCGTAGCCGACGGCCGAGTACATCGCGGCCTTGGCCTCCTCGGTCGGCTCGACCCGGATGTTGCGGTAGCGGGACAGGCCCGTACCGGCCGGGATGAGCTTACCGATGATGACGTTCTCCTTGAGGCCGATCAGGGAGTCGGACTTGGCGTTGATCGCCGCGTCCGTGAGGACCCTGGTCGTCTCCTGGAAGGACGCCGCCGACAGCCACGACTCGGTCGCCAGCGAGGCCTTGGTGATACCCATCAGCTGCGGACGGCCGGAAGCGGGGTGACCGCCCTCCTGCACCACACGACGGTTCTCGGTCTCGAACTTCGACCGCTCGACCAGCTCGCCGGGCAGCAGCTCGGCGTCGCCGGACTCGATGATCGTCACACGGCGGAGCATCTGCCGGATGATGATCTCGATGTGCTTGTCGTGGATCGACACGCCCTGCGAGTTGTAGACCTTCTGGACCTCGCCGACCAGGTGGACCTGGACGGCCCGCTGACCCAGGATGCGCAGCACGTCGTGCGGGTTGGTGGCACCCACGGTGAGCTTCTGGCCCACCTCGACGTGATCGCCCTCGCCGACCAGCAGACGGGAACGCTTCGAGATCGGGAACGCCGTCTCGTCGCTGCCGTCGTCCGGGGTGACGACGATCTTCTTCGTCTTCTCGGTCTCCTCGATCCGGATGCGGCCGGCGGCCTCGGAGATCGGGGCGACACCCTTCGGGGTACGGGCCTCGAAGAGCTCGACGACACGCGGCAGACCCTGCGTGATGTCGTCACCGGCCACACCACCGGTGTGGAAGGTACGCATCGTCAGCTGGGTGCCGGGCTCACCGATGGACTGGGCGGCGATGATGCCGACCGCCTCACCGATGTCGACCAGCTTGCCGGTGGCCAGCGAACGGCCGTAGCACATGGCGCAGGTGCCGACGGCGGACTCGCAGGTCAGGATCGAACGGGTCTTGACCTCCTCGACGCCGTGGTGCACCAGCTGGTCGATGAGCACGTCACCGAGGTCCACGTTGGCCGGCGCGATCACCTTGCCGTCGATGACGACGTCCTCGGCGAGCATGCGGGCGTAGACGCTGGTCTCGACGTCTTCCGTCTTCTGCAGGGTGCCGTCGGCGTCGCGCTTGGCGATCCGCAGCTTCAGACCGCGCTCGGTGCCGCAGTCCTCCTCGCGGATGATGACGTCCTGGGAGACGTCGACCAGACGACGGGTGAGGTAACCCGAGTCGGCGGTACGCAGAGCGGTGTCCGCCAGACCCTTACGGGCACCGTGCGTGGAGATGAAGTACTCCAGCACGGACAGACCCTCACGGAACGAGGCCTTGATGGGCCGCGGGATCGTCTCGTTCTTCGCGTTCGACACCAGACCACGCATACCGGCGATCTGACGCATCTGCATCATGTTGCCTCGTGCACCCGAGTTCACCATCATGAAGATCGGGTTGGTCTTCGGGAAGTTGTCGTTCATCGCCTCGGCGACCTCGTTGGTCGCCTTGGTCCAGATCGCGATGAGCTCCTGCGTGCGCTCGTCCTTGGTGATCAGACCGCGCTCGTACTGCTTCTGGACCTTCTCGTCCTGCGCCTCGTACCCGCGGACGATCTCCTTCTTCGCCTCGGGAACGACGACGTCGGAGATGGCCACGGTGACGCCGGAACGGGTCGCCCAGTGGAAGCCGGCCGCCTTCAGGTTGTCGAGCGTCGCCGCCACGATGACCTTCGGGTAGCGCTCGGCGAGGTCGTTGACGATCTCGGAGAGCTGCTTCTTGCCGACCTCGTAGTCGACGAACGGGTAGTCCTCGGGCAGCAGCTCGTTGAAGAGCGCGCGGCCCAGCGTGGTGTTCAGCCGGAAGCTGTCACCCTGCTGCCACGCCCTCTCCCCGGAGCCGTCGTCGCCTTCCTCCCGCGCCGGCGGCATCCAGCCACGCGGCGGGATGGTGCCGACCGGGAAGCGGACGTCGATCCGCGACTGGAGCGACAGCTCGCCCGCGTCGAAGGCCATGATCGCCTCGGCGACCGAGGCGAAGGAACGCTCCTCGCCCTTGAGCTCGCGCATCTCGCCGTCGGTGGTGAGGAAGAACAGACCGAGGACCATGTCCTGGGTCGGCATCGTCACCGGACGGCCGTCGGCGGGCTTGAGGATGTTGTTCGAGGACAGCATCAGGATGCGGGCCTCGGCCTGCGCCTCCGCGGACAGCGGCAGGTGCACGGCCATCTGGTCACCGTCGAAGTCCGCGTTGAACGCGGTGCAGACGAGCGGGTGGATCTGGATGGCCTTGCCCTCGACCAGCTGCGGCTCGAAGGCCTGGATGCCGAGGCGGTGCAGCGTGGGCGCACGGTTCAGCAGGACCGGGTGCTCCGCGATGACCTCTTCGAGCACGTCGTACACGACCGTGCGGCCGCGCTCGACCATGCGCTTGGCGCTCTTGATGTTCTGCGCGTGGTTCAGGTCGACCAGGCGCTTCATCACGAACGGCTTGAAGAGCTCCAGCGCCATCGCCTTCGGCAGACCGCACTGGTGCAGCTTCAGCTGCGGGCCGACGACGATCACGGAACGCGCCGAGTAGTCCACGCGCTTGCCGAGCAGGTTCTGACGGAAGCGGCCCTGCTTGCCCTTGAGCATGTCGGACAGCGACTTCAGCGGACGGTTGCCGGGGCCCGTCACCGGGCGGCCACGGCGGCCGTTGTCGAAGAGCGCGTCCACGGCCTCCTGGAGCATGCGCTTCTCGTTGTTCACGATGATCTCGGGCGCGCCGAGGTCGAGAAGCCGCTTCAGGCGGTTGTTGCGGTTGATGACCCGGCGGTACAGGTCGTTCAGGTCGGAGGTCGCGAAGCGGCCACCGTCCAGCTGCACCATCGGACGCAGGTCCGGCGGGATGACCGGCACGCAGTCCAGCACCATGCCCTTGGGGCTGTTGCTGGTCTGCAGGAACGCGGAGACGACCTTGAGGCGCTTGAGCGCACGGGTCTTCTTCTGGCCCTTGCCGGTACGGATGATCTCGCGGAGACGCTCGGCCTCCTCCTCGAGGTCGAAGGACTCCAGGCGCTTCTGCAGCGCCGCGGCACCCATCGAACCGTCGAAGTACGTGCCGAAGCGGTCACGCAGCTCGCGGTAGAGCAGCTCGTCGCCCTCCAGGTCCTGGACCTTGAGGCTCTTGAACCGGTTCCACACCTCGTCGAGACGGTCGATCTCGCGCTGCGCACGGTCGCGCAGCTGCTTCATCTCACGCTCGGCGCCCTCGCGCACCTTGCGGCGCACGTCGGCCTTGGCACCCTCGGCCTCGAGCTCGGCCAGGTCGGTCTCGAGCTTCTTGGCCCGGGCCTCCAGGTCGGCGTCGCGACGGTTCTCCACCTGCTGACGCTCGACGGAGACGTGCGCCTCCAGCGAGGGCAGGTCGCGGGTGCGGCGCTCCTCGTCGACGAACGTGATCATGTACGCCGCGAAGTAGATGACCTTCTCCAGGTCCTTCGGGGCGAGGTCGAGCAGGTAGCCGAGGCGCGACGGAACGCCCTTGAAGTACCAGATGTGCGTGACGGGGGCGGCGAGCTCGATGTGGCCCATCCGCTCACGGCGCACCTTGGCGCGTGTGACCTCGACGCCACAGCGCTCGCAGATGATGCCCTTGAAGCGGACACGCTTGTACTTGCCGCAGTAGCACTCCCAGTCCCGGGTCGGACCGAAGATCTTCTCGCAGAAGAGTCCGTCCTTCTCGGGCTTGAGGGTGCGGTAGTTGATGGTCTCGGGCTTCTTGACCTCGCCGTGGCTCCACTGACGGATGTCGTCAGCGGTGGCCAGGCCGATCCGGAGCTCATCGAAGAAGTTGACGTCGAGCACTATGCGTCAATCCCTCTCAGGGTTGTAAGTCATGGGGTCTGATACGGGGGTCCTGGGGCCGGCCGGAGGTTCAGGGATCTTCATCGCCGAACCTCCTGGCCAAAACTCCCGTCAGACCTCTTCGACGCTGCTCGGCTCGCGCCGGGACAGGTCGATGCCAAGCTCCTCCGCAGCGCGGAAGACGTCCTCGTCGGTGTCGCGCATCTCGATGGACATGCCGTCCGAGGACAGCACCTCCACGTTGAGGCACAGGGACTGCATCTCCTTGATGAGCACCTTGAAGGACTCGGGGATGCCGGGCTCGGGGATGTTCTCGCCCTTGACGATGGCCTCGTAGACCTTCACGCGGCCGGTGACGTCGTCGGACTTGATGGTCAGCAGCTCCTGGAGTGCGTAAGCGGCGCCGTACGCCTCCAGCGCCCACACCTCCATCTCACCGAAGCGCTGGCCACCGAACTGGGCCTTACCACCCAGCGGCTGCTGGGTGATCATCGAGTACGGACCGGTCGAGCGGGCGTGCAGCTTGTCGTCGACCAGGTGGTGCAGCTTGAGGATGTACATGAAACCGACCGAGATCGGCTCCGGGAACGGCTCGCCGGAGCGGCCGTCGAACAGCCTCGCCTTGCCGGAGGGGAGCACCATGCGCTCGCCGTCCCGGTTCGGGATCGTGTGCTGCAGCAGGCCGGCCAGCTCGTCCTCGCGCGCACCGTCGAAGACGGGGGTGGCGACGTTGGTACCGGGCTCGACCTTGTCGGCGCCGATCACCTGCAGGCGCTGCGCCCACTCGTCGGCGAGGCCGGAGACGTCCCAGCCGCGGCTGGCGAGCCAGCCGAGGTGGATCTCCAGGACCTGTCCCGGGTTCATCCGGGACGGCACACCGAGGGGGTTGAGGATGATGTCGACCGGGGTGCCGTCCTCCAGGAACGGCATGTCCTCGATCGGCAGGATCTTCGAGATGACGCCCTTGTTGCCGTGCCGGCCGGCGAGCTTGTCACCGTCGGTGATCTTGCGCTTCTGCGCGACGTAGACGCGCACCAGCTGGTTCACACCGGGGGGAAGCTCGTCGCCCTCCTCGCGGTCGAAGACGCGCACGCCGATGATCTTGCCGATCTCGCCGTGCGGCACCTTCAGGGAGGTGTCACGGACCTCGCGGGCCTTCTCACCGAAGATCGCGCGCAGCAGGCGCTCCTCCGGGGTCAGCTCGGTCTCGCCCTTGGGCGTGACCTTGCCGACGAGGATGTCACCGGCGACGACCTCGGCACCGATGCGGATGATGCCGCGCTCGTCGAGGTCGGCGAGGACCTCCTCGGAGACGTTCGGGATGTCCCGGGTGATCTCCTCGGGGCCGAGCTTGGTGTCACGGGCGTCGACCTCGTGCTCCTCGATGTGGATCGAGGAGAGGACGTCGTCCTGGACGAGGCGCTGCGACAGGATGATCGCGTCCTCGTAGTTGTGACCCTCCCACGGCATGAACGCGACCAGCAGGTTCTTGCCGAGCGCCATCTCGCCGTTCTCGGTGGCCGGACCGTCGGCGAGGACCTGGCCCTCGATGACGCGGTCGCCCTCGTTGACGATGACCTTCTGGTTGACCGAGGTGCCCTGGTTGGAGCGGGCGAACTTGGCCAGGCGGTACGTGATGTACGTGCCGTCGTCGTTGGTCGTGGTGATGTAGTCCGCGGAGACCTCCTGGACCACACCCGCCTTCTCGGCCTTGACCACGTCACCGGCGTCGGCGGCGGAGCGGTACTCCATGCCGGTGCCGACGAGCGGGGACTCGGAACGGATCAGCGGCACGGCCTGACGCATCATGTTCGCGCCCATGAGGGCACGGTTGGCGTCGTCGTGCTCGAGGAAGGGGATCATGGCCGTCGCGACCGACACCATCTGGCGCGGCGAGACGTCCATGTAGTCGACCTCGTCGGGGCTGACGTAGTCGACCTCGCCGCCCTTGCGGCGGACCAGCACGCGGGCCTCGGCGAACCGCAGGTCGTCGTTCAGCGGCGCGTTGGCCTGCGCGATGACGAAGCGGTCCTCCTCGTCGGCGGTCAGGTAGTCGACGTCGTCGGTGACCTGGCCGTCGACCACCTTGCGGTACGGGGTCTCGACGAAGCCGAACGCGTTGACCCGGCCGTAGGAGGCGAGCGAGCCGATCAGACCGATGTTCGGGCCTTCAGGGGTCTCGATCGGGCACATGCGGCCGTAGTGCGAGGGGTGCACGTCACGGACCTCGAAGCCGGCCCGCTCACGGGAGAGACCACCCGGGCCGAGCGCGGACAGACGACGCTTGTGCGTCAGCCCGGACAGCGGGTTGTTCTGGTCCATGAACTGGGACAGCTGGCTGGTGCCGAAGAACTCCTTGATGGAGGCGACGACCGGCCGGATGTTGATCAGGGTCTGCGGCGTGATCGCCTCGACGTCCTGCGTCGTCATGCGCTCACGCACGACGCGCTCCATCCGGGCCAGACCCGTACGGACCTGGTTCTGGATGAGCTCGCCGACGCTGCGCAGGCGGCGGTTGCCGAAGTGGTCGATGTCGTCCGTCTCGACGACGATGTTCTGACCGCTGTCACCGACGGTCTCGACCTCGCCGGCGTGCAGCTTCACCAGGTACTTGATCGTCGAGATGACGTCCTCGACGGTCAGCACGCCCGCGTCGAGCGGCGCGTCGGCACCCAGCTTCTTGTTGACCTTGTAACGGCCGACCTTGGCGAGGTCGTAGCGCTTCGGGTTGAAGTAGAGGTTCTCGAGCAGCGTCTGCGCGGCCTCACGGGTGGGGGGCTCGCCCGGACGCAGCTTGCGGTAGATGTCGAGCAGCGCGTCGTCCTGGCCCTGGGTGTGGTCCTTCTCCAGGGTGGCGCGCATGGACTCGTACTCGCCGAACTCCTCGAGGATCTGCTCGGTGGTCCAGCCGAGCGCCTTGAGCAGGACGGTGACGGACTGCTTGCGCTTGCGGTCGACGCGGACGCCGACCATGTCGCGCTTGTCGATCTCCATCTCCAGCCAGGCACCCCGGGACGGGATGATCTTGGCGGAGAAGATGTCCTTGTCGGACGTCTTGTCGATGCTGGAGTCGAAGTAGACACCCGGCGAACGGACCAGCTGCGACACCACGACACGCTCGGTGCCGTTGATGACGAAGGTGCCCTTGTTCGTCATGAGCGGGAAGTCGCCCATGAAGACCGTCTGGGACTTGATCTCGCCGGTCTCGTTGTTGGTGAACTCGGCGGTGACGAAGAGCGGCGCCGCGTACGTGAAGTCGCGGTCCTTGCACTCGTCGATGCTGTTCTTCGGGGGTTCGAAGCGGTGGTCGCGGAAGGTCAGCGACATCGACCCGGAGAAGTCCTCGATCGGGGAGATCTCCTCGAAGATCTCCTCCAGGCCGGACTTGGTGGGGACGTCCTGACCGTTCTCCAGAGCGGCCTCGACGCGAGCCTTCCAGGCGGCGTTTCCGAGCAGCCAGTCGAAGCTCTCGGTTTGCAGCGCGAGAAGGTTCGGAACCTCGAGGGGCTCCCTGATCTTTGCAAAGGAGATGCGCAGCGGGGCGGTGCTGGCAGCGTTGTTCGTATTCGAGGTCGAGGCATTGCGCGAGGCGGCCAAGAGGGGGTCCTTCCGAGGGCTCGGACTCACTACGCGCGTACCGGCTCCCCACGGGACACAACGGCAGACACTTCGCTTCCCGGCGAAAAGGGCCGGGTCGGAAAGGTCTGATCGTCAATGCTCAAGTGAGGGCACGCCCCTGGTGACGGGCAGGGGACAGCTAACAGGCAGCGCAAAGGGACAGTGTAGCCACTTGGCACACTGATGTCCAGTGCGGGTTTTCGAGACCCTCGAAGGCCCTCGTTGCTCTCAACTCCTGCGACCGACTGTTGCGACTGCTGCGGCACGGTTCTGCCCTCAACGCACCGTGATACTGCCCTCTTCGCCACCGATCCATGCCTCGGATCCGGATCCTTGTGACGACGCGTCCTGAGAATTGCGCGCCACGTGCGGTTCGTCAAGGCCCCCCTTGCCCGAACCGCCTTCCGACGGGCGACCCCTCGCGGCCCGCGCGGGGCCACAACGAAGATCACCATACCCCCCGCCGTCCCGGGTTCGAGGAAGCCGCCGCCGGGCCCGGAGACACCGAAGAGCGACCACCCGGATGGATGATCGCTCCTCGGCGCTTACGCGTTACACGCCCTGCTGGACGCGGTGCGGAACCGGCGCTGCCGGACCGCGGAGGTCCTGTCGGACCGGAAGGTCCTACTTGACCTCGACGGAGGCACCGGCGCCCTCGAGCGCCTCCTTGGCCTTGTCCGCGGCTTCCTTGTTGACCTTCTCGACGACGGGCTTCGGCGCACCGTCGACCAGGTCCTTGGCCTCCTTCAGGCCGAGGGAGGTCAGCTCGCGCACGACCTTGATGACCTGGATCTTCTTGTCGCCGGCGCCGGTGAGGACGACGTCGAACTCGTCCTTCTCGGCCTCGGCCTCGACCGGGGCGCCCGGGGCGGCGGGGCCGGCCACGGCGACCGCGGCGGCGGCGGTGACGTCGAACTTCTCCTCGAAGGCCTTCACGAACTCGGAGAGCTCGATGAGAGTCATGCCCTCGAACTGGGCCAGCAGCTCGTCCTGGGTGAGCTTCGCCATGATGGCGGTCCTTCCACTAAATCGGCAGGTGCCGGGTGTACTGGGTGAGGCGGGCGTACGTCGGGCCCGCTATGACCCTTGCCTCATGTCGGCGAGGGCCGGAAAGCGAGCCGAATTACTCGGCACCGCCCTGCTCGTCCTGCTTGGCGCGAAGCGCGTCCACGGTGCGGACGAGCTTCGACGGAAGCGCCTGGAAGAGCTGAGCAGTCTGGGACTGCTTGCCCTTGAAGGCACCTGCCAGCTTGGAGAGCAGAACCTCGCGGGACTCGAGGTCCGCGAGCTTCTTGATCTCGTCGGCGGACAGCGCCTTGCCGTCAAGGACACCGCCCTTGATGACGAGATTCGGGTTGTCCTTGGAGAAGTCACGAAGACCCTTCGCCGACTCCACCGGGTCACCGGTGACGAAGGCGACTGCCGTCGGACCGTTGAACAGGTCGTCCAGCGTCGTGATCCCGGCCTCGTTGGCCGCAATCTTGGTCAGCGTGTTCTTCACCACGGCGTACTGGGCGTTCTCACCGAGCGAACGGCGCAGCTGCTTGAGCTGCGCCACGGTGAGACCGCGGTACTCGGTCAGCACGGCGGCGTTCGAGTTGCGGAACTGGTCCGTCAGCTCGGCAACCGCGGCAGCCTTGTCGGGCCTCGCCATAGAGCCTCGGCCTCCTTCCGGGTGATTCGGACCGCGCGGACCCGAAGGAGGACTGGGGAAAACGAAACGCCCCGGGCGCAGGCGCACGGGGCTGGGCTCAACCGGTTGTTTCGCATCCTCGCGGCCGCGAATTCCGGGAACTCTTCCACTGTCACCTGCGCGGGTCGTCCGCAGTTCAGCGGATCCTTCGGCCACCGCACCCTCTTGCAAGCGCACGGCAACGACCAGCGGTCTTTGGCTTCTTCTGGAGAGTACGGGAACGGATCGCCGCGAGGCAAATCCGGTCCCGGTGGAACGTCCGGGACGGACCGTCAGGACGGTCGGGTCGTCGGGACGGTCCTGACGCTCAGACGTCGGCCCCGGCGTCCGCGAGCCCTTCCTCGAGGCCCTGCAGCATCTCGAAGAGATCGACCGTCTCCTTGGCCGGCGGCGCCTCGACCTCGGCCTGGGCCCCGTAGTCGGAGTAGTGCGTCGTGATCTCGACCGTGCCCTCGTCCGACTCCACGCCGAAGACCATCTTGACCGGGTAGTCGTCCTCGTTGACCCAGACCTCGGTGTCGTAGCCCTTCACCCCCGCCTTCTCGGCGTTGGCGACGAGCTCCTCGCGCTCCTCCTCGGAGAGGAGGTCGAGGGACTCGTCGCCCTTGATCATCTCCTCGAAGGTCAGGGTGCCCTTGTAGTGCTGCGCCTGGACACCGTCCGCCTTCTGCGGGCCGACGTGCTTCAGGTTCGGCGACTCGAGCAGCAGGGCCAGCTGCCGGGCCGGGTCCTGGTTCATGCTCTCCAGGCTGCCGGTCATCTGCTTCTGCAGTTCCGCGCTTCCGGCCTCCTCGGCGATGGCCTGGAAGTCCAGCTTCATCCAGCGCTTGCCGTCCATCTCGGCGGCCTGCTCCGCGCCCATGTCCGCGTACATGACGTTGTCCAGCATGATCATGCGGGTCCCGGAGGGCGCGCCGGGATCGGTCTCCCCGGGGCCGGACCCCTTGATGGTCAGATCCATGACCGCCGGGTCCCAGCCCTGGACTCCGGTCATCTCCATGGTGCCGTCGCCCGCGATGCCCATCATGTCCCCCATGCCCTGCGCTCCGGCGGGCACCGACATGGTCATCCGGACCTTGGCCGACTTCGCCTCGGCCGTCTTCTTGAAGGCGGTCTGAAGGACCTCGGCCGCCTCCCCCCGGGACAGGACCTTGGGCTCCGCCGCCTTCCCCTCCGCTCCCCCGTCGCCGGCCCGACAGCCCGAGACACCCGCGACCACCGTCACGGCCGCCACGCAGACACCCGCGCGCTTCCATGCGGACACACCCATGAATCCCACCCCTGTTGCACTTTGCCTGATCTGTGAAGTCCGTTGAACCGTAACCCACCCAACCGACACAGACGTACGAAAAAAGCCCGTCCCCGGGCCTTGTAAGGCGCGGGGACGGACTCACGGTGTTGCTCGGTGAGCGCGGGGCCGGTCGGGCCGGCCCGGGGGGCTCAGACCGCCGCCGGGTCCTCTTCGACGAGGAGGTTGCGGGTGCGGTTCGGGTCGAGCGGAACGCCGGGGCCGATCGTGGTGCTGAGCGCGGCCTTCTTGATGTACCGGCCCTTCGCGGCGGACGGCTTCAGACGGAGGATCTCCTCCAGCGCGGCGCCGTAGTTCTCCACCAGCTTGGTGTCGTCGAAGGACGTCTTGCCGATGATGAAGTGCAGGTTCGAGTGCTTGTCGACGCGGAACTCGATCTTGCCACCCTTGATGTCGTTGACAGCCTTGGTGACGTCCGGGGTGACGGTGCCGGTCTTGGGGTTCGGCATGAGACCACGGGGACCGAGCACGCGGCCGAGGCGGCCGACCTTGCCCATGAGGTCCGGGGTGGCGACGACGGCGTCGAAGTCCAGACGGCCCTTCGACACCTCGTCGATCAGTTCGTCGGCGCCGACGATGTCGGCGCCCGCGGCACGCGCGGCCTCGGCACGGTCGCCGGTCGCGAAGACCAGGACCCGGGCGGTCTTGCCGGTGCCGTGCGGGAGGTTCACGGTGCCACGGACCATCTGGTCGGCCTTGCGCGGGTCAACGCCCAGGCGGAAGGCGACCTCGACGGTGCCGTCGAACTTCGAGGTGGAGGTCTCCTTGGCGAGACGGACGGCCTCGAGCGGGGCGTACAGCTTCTCCCGGTCGATCTTGGCGTCCGCAGCGCGGAGAGACTTGCTGCGCTTGCTCACGTATAGCTCCTGTGGGTTCTTAGGAGTCGTGGTCCGGGCCGAGCGGGCCCTTCCACACTTCTGCTTGGCTTACGGGGGTGGAGGTCAGCCCTCGACCGTGATGCCCATGGAACGGGCGGTGCCGGCGATGATCTTCGACGCGGCGTCCAGGTCGTTGGCGTTGAGGTCGGGCATCTTGGTCGTGGCGATCTCACGGACCTGGTCGGCGGTGATCTTCGCGACCTTGGTCTTGTGCGGCTCGCCGGAGCCCTTCTCCACACCCGCGGCCTTGAGGATCATCTTCGCGGCCGGCGGGGTCTTGGTGATGAAGGTGAAGGAACGGTCCTCGTAGACCGTGATCTCCACCGGGATGACCCAGCCACGCTGCGACTCGGTCGCGGCGTTGTAGGCCTTGCAGAACTCCATGATGTTGACGCCGTGCTGACCCAGCGCGGGGCCGACCGGCGGGGCCGGGTTGGCGGCACCGGCCTGGATCTGGAGCTTGATGAGCCCCGTGACCTTCTTCTTCTTGGGAGGCATGGCTCTCCGGGTCCTTTCGATTCGGGTCCTGCCCGCACACCGGGAATCAACCCGGACGCAGGCATACCGCACAACGATAGCGGGTATGGATGTGCGGCCAAAAACCGAGCAGGTCAGGCAGACGCCTGAGCGTTCACCTGACCTGCCCGGAAGCTGCTGTCCAGAATGTTCGAACCGCCCGGAACCGGGTCAGTTCTTCTGGATCTGGTCGAAGGAGAGCTCGACCGGCGTTTCGCGGCCGAAGATCTCCACCAGGCCCTTGACCTTCTTGGAGTCGGGGTTGATCTCGTTGATGGTCGCCTGGAGGGTGGCGAACGGGCCGTCGGTGACGGTGACCGAGTCGCCGACCTCGAAGTCCAGCACCTGGACCTCGACCTTGCGCTGCGGAGCCGGCTTGCCCTCGGCCTCGGCGGCCTCGCGGGCGGCCTTCTCCTCGGCCTCCGGGGCGAGCATCTTGACGATCTCGTCCAGGGTCAGCGGGTACGGGTCGTAGGCGTTGCCCACGAAGCCGGTGACACCGGGGGTGTTGCGGACGACGCCCCAGGACTCGTTCGTCAGGTCCATGCGGACCAGGACGTAACCCGGGAGCTTGTTCTGCTTGATCGTCTTGCGGTCGCCGTTCTTGATCTGGACGACCTCTTCCTGCGGCACCTCGGCCTGGAAGATGAAGTCCTCGACGTTCAGCGAGACGGCACGCTGCTCCAGGTTGGTCTTCACCCGGTTCTCGTACCCCGCGTACGTGTGGATGACGTACCACTCGCCGGGCAGCGTCCGCAGTTCCTCGCGGAGCTTCTCGACCGGGTCGCGATCGTCCTGGGCCTCTTCGGCCTCGGTCTCTTCGGCCTCGGTCTCTTCGGCCTTTTCGGCCTCGGACTCGGCGGCGTCGGCCTCGGGTGCGTCGGCCTCCGCGGCCTCAGGGGTCGGATCGGCCACCGTTGCGGACTCGTCCGCGGCGGCGTCGGCAGCCTCGACCTCGGCGGAGGCCTTGGAGGCCTCGCTGTCCGCGCCCCCGACGGTGTCGAGCTCGTCCTCGACGGACTCGACCGGCTCGATGGCGTCGTTCACGTTCGGGTCAGACACGGTGGCTGCTTCTTCCTGGATACATAGGGGTGGAACACGCGAAAGGAGCGCCGGGTACCTCGGCGCTCTTCGCAGGCGGCTCAGCCGAAGACGTACTTGGCGACGTGGCCGAGCCCGTAGTCGATCAGAGTGATCAGGCCGATCATGACGACCACAAAGATGATCACTGCGGTTGTGTACGACGTCAGCTGGTTCCGGGTCGGCCAGACAACCTTACGAAGCTCCGCCACGATCTGGCGGTAGAAGAGCGCGAGACGCTTCAGGGGGCCCTTCTTGGCCCGCTTGCCGCCCTTGCGGTTCTTCTTGGAGTCCGGCGCCTCGTCCTCGGCATCAGGCATGTCGATGGAGCCCACGGCGTCCGTCACTCGTCCTCACCTGATTCCGGGTCATGGCCGTGCCGCGCCCGGTATGAGCCGCACGGCGGTGCATTGCTGTACGTACATGCGTACACATCCTGGCTAAGGTTGTGTATAGCAGGGCCGGAGGGACTTGAACCCCCAACCGCTGGTTTTGGAGACCAGTGCTCTACCAATTGAGCTACGACCCTTTGTGTGTCCCCCAACGTACCGCATCCGCCCGGATGCCTGGTGTGCACCCGGTGAGCGCGGTCGCAGAAGGCCAACGAGGTGTGAGTGTACGTGTTTCGGGGCCGGGCGTCGAACAGAAAGCGCCGGTGACCGGTCTCCCGGCCGAAGATCGTCCTGGCCGGGGCGGGCTGGCGGGGCGGATCCGGACTGGTGTTCAGAGGTTGGCCAGGACCTGTTCAGTCCGTGAAACCCCCGTGCCGGGCAGGTTTCCGGTCTGGAACGATGGACCCATGAGCTCTGCAACCCCTCCCACCGAGCGCCGGGTCTCCGCCCGGGTCGGTGCGATCTCCGAGTCCGCCACCCTCGCCGTGGACGCCAAGGCCAAGGCCCTCAAGGCCGCCGGGCGACCGGTGATCGGCTTCGGCGCCGGTGAGCCCGACTTCCCGACTCCGGACTACATCGTCGACGCCGCGATCGAGGCGTGCAGGAACCCGAAGTACCACCGCTACACGCCGGCCGGCGGGCTGCCCGAGCTGAAGGCCGCGATCGCCGCGAAGACACTGCGCGACTCCGGCTACGAGGTGGACCCCGCCCAGGTCCTCGTCACCAACGGCGGAAAGCAGGCCATCTACCAGGCCTTCGCCGCGATCCTCGACCCGGGCGACGAGGTCATCGTCCCGGCCCCGTACTGGACGACGTACCCGGAGTCGATCCGGCTGGCCGGCGGTGTCCCGGTCGAGGTCGTCGCCGACGAGACGACCGGCTACCGCGTCAGCGTGGAACAGCTGGAGGCCGCGCGGACGGAGAGGACCAAGGTCGTCCTGTTCGTCTCCCCCTCGAACCCGACCGGCGCGGTCTACAGCGCCGAGGACGCCGAGGCGATCGGCCGCTGGGCGGTCGAGCACGGTCTGTGGGTGCTGACCGACGAGATTTACGAGCACCTGGTCTACGGCGACGCCACCTTCACCTCACTGCCCGCCGTCCTGCCGGAGCTGCGGGACAGGTGCATCGTGGTCAACGGTGTCGCGAAGACGTACGCGATGACCGGCTGGCGGGTCGGGTGGATCATCGGCCCGAAGGACGTCGTGAAGGCCGCCACCAACCTGCAGTCGCACGCCACGTCGAACGTGTCGAACGTCGCCCAGGTGGCGGCGCTGGCCGCGGTCTCCGGCTCCCTGGACGCGGTCGCCACGATGCGTGAGGCCTTCGACCGCCGGCGCAGGACCATCGTGCGGATGCTCAACGAGATCGACGGCGTGGTCTGCCCCGAGCCCGAGGGGGCGTTCTACGCCTACCCGTCCGTGAAGGCCCTGATCGGCAAGGAGATCCGGGGCCGACGGCCGCAGAACTCCGTGGAACTGGCCGCTCTCGTCCTCGAGGAGGTCGAGGTCGCGGTCGTGCCCGGCGAGGCCTTCGGCACTCCGGGATACCTGCGGCTGTCCTACGCACTGGGCGACGAGGACCTGGTGGAGGGCGTGAGCCGGATCCAGAAGCTGCTGGCGGAGGCACAGGACTGAGTCCGGCCCACTCGTACGAGTGAGCCGGATCGGCTGAAACCCACTCGCCCGAGTGGTTTGCGGGCCGTTTCCCTTCGGGGGAAGCGGCCCGCTTCGTTTTCCTCGCCTTTCCTCACCTTTCCTCGTATTTCCTCATACTGACGTGCGAGCAAGGCCACGTTCAGGGAAAGTGCTACCGGGTCCGCCGGGAGGTGCGGCAGGATCCTGGAATGGAACGTGTACGTGACCTCTCCCTGCTGCCGAAGGCCCATCTGCATCTGCACTTCACCGGGTCGATGCGCCCCGCCACCGTGCTGGAACTGGCCGACAAGTACGGCGTACGCCTCCCCGAGGCGCTGACCGACGCGCTGACCAGCGGTGAACCGCCGAGCCTGCGGGCCACGGACGAGCGGGGCTGGTTCCGGTTCCAGCGGCTGTACGACGCGGCGCGCTCGTGCCTGAGGGAGCCGGAGGACATCCAGCGGCTGGTACGGGAGGCCGCGGAGGAGGACCTGAGGGACGGCTCGGGCTGGCTGGAGATCCAGGTCGATCCGACGTCGTACGCGCCGCGGCTGGGCGGGCTGATCCCGGCGCTGGAGGTCATCCTTGACGCGGTGGACTCGGCGCGCCGGGACACCGGGCTCGGAATCCGGGTGCTGGTCGCCGCGAACCGGATGAAGCACCACCTGGACGCGCGCACGCTGGCCCGGCTGGCGGTGCGGTACACGGACCGGGGCGTCATCGGATTCGGACTGTCCAACGACGAGCGGCGTGGCATGGCCCGGGACTTCGACCGGGCGTTCGCCATCGCGCGCGAGGGCGGGCTGCTGTCCGCGCCGCACGGCGGTGAGCTGAACGGGCCCGTGTCCGTGCGGGACTGTCTGGACGACCTGGAGGCCGACCGGATCGGGCACGGGGTGCGGGCGGCGGAGGACCCGCGGCTGGTGCAGCGGCTCGCGGACCGGCAGGTGACGTGCGAGGTGTGCCCGGCGTCGAACGTGGCGCTGGGCGTCTACGAGAAGCCGGGGGACGTACCGTTGCGGAAGCTGTTCGAGGCGGGTGTGCCGTTGGCGCTGGGGGCGGACGATCCGCTGCTGTTCGGCTCCCGGCTGGCGGCCCAGTACGAGATCGCGCGTGAGCATCACGGGTTCACGGACGCCGAGCTGGCGGAACTGGCGCGGCAGTCGGTGCGCGGGTCGGCGGCGCCGGAGGCGGTCAAGGCGGATCTGCTGGCGGGTGTCGACGCGTGGCTCACTGCGCCGATGGGATGAGGGGCGGGCGGGCCGCGGTCCGGTGGGGCGGGGCGGAGCACGGCCCGGTGGGGTGGGGCGGAGCACGGCCCGGTGGGGTGGGGCGGAGCACGGCCCGGTGGGGTGAGCCGGAACCGGTCAGAGGCCGACCCCGACCGTCACCGGCTCGTTGACCAGCGTGATACCGAAGGCTTCGCGCACCCCGGCGACCACCTCCCGGGCGAGTGCCAGCAGGTCCTCGGTGGTCGCCCCGCCGCGGTTGGTAAGGGCGAGGGTGTGCTTGGTGGAGATGCGGGCGGGGCCGGTGCCGTAGCCCTTGGTGAAGCCCGCCCTGTCGATCAGCCAGGCTGCGGAGGTCTTGGTACGCCCCTCCCCGGCGGGGTAGGCGGGAGGCTCGGTGTCGGTGCCGAGGTGTTGCCGTGCCCGGGCCCGGAAGGCCGCAAACTCCTCGTCCGTGAGGATCGGGTTGGTGAAGAAGGAGCCGGCTGACCAGGTGTCGTGGTCCTCGGGGTCCAGGACCATGCCCTTGCCGGCACGAAGCTTCAGGACCGTCTCGCGGGCCGTGGACAGGGGGACGCGCTCGCCCGGTGCGACGCCGAGGACGCGGGCCGTCTCGGCGTACCGGACGGGCCCGGAGAGGCCGTCGGCGTCCTCCAGCACGAAGCGGACGCGCAGGACGACGTACCGCTCGGGGTCGGCCTTGAAGCGGCTGTGACGGTAGGAGAAGGCGCATTCCTCGTTGGTGAGGGTGACCGTCTCGCGTGTCCGGCGGTCGTAGGCGACGACCTCGGTGATGGTGGAGGAGACCTCCTGGCCGTACGCACCGACGTTCTGGATGGGAGTGGCGCCCGCCGAGCCGGGGATGCCGGCCAGGCACTCGACGCCGGCCAGGCCGGCTTCCACGGTGTGGGCGACGGCGTCGGTCCACACCTCCCCGGCCGCGAGTTCGAGGCGGGTGCCGTCCAGGGTGAGGCCCTTGGTGGCGACGACGAGTGCTGTTCCGTCGAAGCCCTTGTCGCCGACGACCAGGTTGGAGCCGCCGCCGATGATCAGCAGGGGCGTACCGGCGGAGTCGGCCTCACGGACGACGGCGACCACTTCCTCGTCGGTCGTCGCGGTGACCAGCCGGGTCGCGGGTCCGCCCAGGCGGAACGTGGTCAGCGGGGCGAGGGGGGCGTCGTGGAGTTCCTGCACGGGCTCAAGACTAGAGCCTGTCCGGCGGATCAAGTCGGGGGCGATCGGCGGTATCCATCCGGAAGTTCTGGTTCCCGCAGCACTTCGGCCCGGCTGCACATCAGCGTTTGGTGTGGTCCAGGATCGCGGTAGCGAGCGGCGTGTGCACCTCACGTGGGAGTGCGTGCCCCATGCCGGGGATTTCGATGATACGTGCGCCTTGAATCGCCTGGGCAAGGTGGTGGGGATGGGGCGGCGGGAAGATTGGTTCGTCGGGAGCGGAGATGACCAGGGTGGGCAC
The DNA here is from genome assembly GCF_053890455.1 of Streptomyces yamdrokensis. NCBI lineage: Bacteria > Bacillati > Actinomycetota > Actinomycetes > Kitasatosporales > Streptomycetaceae > Streptomyces > Streptomyces yamdrokensis. The sequence continues at coordinate 4,599,059 of NZ_CM132679.1, read as the reverse complement.
TGTGGTCTGGGCGAGTTGCTCGGTGCGATTCAGGTTGGACGCGTCGGCGCGGGCATGCGCGGTGCTGGTGGCGTAGTGCCCGGTGTGCTCGATGACCTTCAACTCCAGGGCGCGGGCGTATTCGGCGTCGAAGGGAAGCTGATTTCCGCCCAGGATCCGCCAGTGCTCGACCCGCCGTTCCAGCTCCGCTTCCAGACCGAGGTCCTCCACGGGACGGGACCACATCTCCAGCAGGCGGGGTGCGATACCGGGGAGTTCCTCGGGCGGGATCCGGGTTCCATCCGGCTGGACGTATGGGACAGCGCTCAGCGCGCTCGTGCCGATCAGCGTCGCGCTGAGCAACCGGTTGGGATGGTCCGCCATAAGGAGTTGGGTGAGCATCCCTCCCAGTGACATGCCCACTATGTGGGCGCGTTCGATGTCGAGGCCGTCCAGCACCGTGAGGGCGTCTTCCGCGAGTTGGCTGAGGGGATAGGGCCGCTGATTGAACGCCCAAGTGGAGCGGCCGGTGTCGCGGTGGTCGTAGCGGATCACACGATGGCGGGAGGTGAGCATGTCCACCAGCTCGTTCGGCCAGCCCAGGCCGGGTGCCTGTGCTCCCATGATCAATAGCAGCGGAGACGCGTCTGTGGCACCCCGGCCTTCCGTCCAGATGCGTACGCCGGGTGCTGCGTCGATGAAGCGTTCCACGGTGTTCCTCCAAGGCGAATCCGAGGCTAGACGAGACGTATCGTATCGCTTTCGAGCGGCCCAGTTACGGGTCCGGGCAGCCTGCTGCCCGGACCCGCACGTTTTCATGGTCGAGATTCAGACCGCCGACGTTGCACTGGGGCCGCGCACAGAACGGCTCGTATCACCATTGAAGGAGTCGGACACCTCTGCTCTGCCCATGGCGGGGCAGCGTCGGATGAGCTCATGCGGCCTACTCGGCAGGCCGGAGGGCTGCCAGACTGGACTTGCGGGTGCGGGCCCTCGGGGAACGCAGCCCGTGCCACCCGGGCCGTCTTCTCAGGAACCCCGTCGATCCTCTTGGCGCGCAACGACACCGACGCACCCTCCCCAAACGCAACGTCGGCCTTCACGACCACAACGGGTCATGAAGGCCGATGTCACGTTCAGCCCCAGGATCCGCCAACAGTGTCGACGGGCCGGCAGGGGGGCGGCGTGTGCGGCCGGACGCACGCGCGGGAATGTTCGTCAGGTGAGGTGGCGCTGCACTTCGGTCCAGTCGACGGGGAGTTCCTCGCTCCTCGCGGTCCAGTCGGCGAACTTGGCGTCGCGCATCTGCGAGGCGAGCCAGCGGGCGGTCGGCGCGTGCGGGCCGGTACGGGCGAAGGCGCCGAGAGCCTTCGGGGACTCCCAGACGGACACGGTCCAGAACGTCCGCCGCAGCGGCTGCGCCTTCAGGGAGGCCCCGTACGCGCCGGGAGCCCTGCTCACCTGTCGCCACACGCCGGGGGTCTTGAGGAGGAACCGCAGGGCTCCCCGGAGGGTGTGGGTCTCGAAGCGGGAGGCGAAGACGTGCACTTCGGTGTGGGGCGGCGGGGTGCTCGGGACGGTCCAGGGAAGCGTGGGCATGACCGGGTCCTTCCGTGGTCGGTGAAGGTGGCGTCAGACGTCTGCCGGGGGTGTGCGCGAGGGTGGTTCGACTCGGTCGTGTGGTGGTCGGTTTCCGTGCTTGCGGTGTCGTGGGCCGTCCGGGTGTACGGGGGCGTGTGATCCGGGGCGCCGGGTACGGCGCCGGTGAGCGGGGCCCCTGCTCCACCGGGGTGATGGTTCAGGGTCTCCCCGTCGCCTCCGGCCGTGCGCATGGGGCCGGGTCGCGCGGGGAACCGGCCTCCCGGGCCCGGACCAGGCACAGGAGGCGCGTCGCCGCCCCGGGGGCGAGTACGCCGGGGACCGGTACGCCCAAGACCGCTCGTGGCGTACACGGCTGGGCGGACTCACCCCTGCTCAGTCGAGAGGAACGGTCCTGTCGGATTCGGGGGCTCGGGATTCCGGCGGGCTCGGGATTCCGGCGGGCTCAGGATTCGGGTGGGCTCAGGAGATCGTTTCCAGTACCGGTTCGGGCGTCGGACCGGCCGGGGGCGTGGTGGGGGCGGTGGGCCGCCTGCGAGCCGGTATGAACAGGGTCGCGACGCCCGCGAGGGCGACCGCCACGGCGCCGGTCACCAGTGCCGGGCGCATACCGTCGACGAACGTCTGACCGGATTCGTAGCCGCCCCGGGACGCGAAGATCGACGCCATGATCGCGATGCCGAGGGCACCGCCCACCTCGCGCAGGGCGTTGTTGGCTCCGGAGGCGATGCCCTGTTCCTTCGGGCTGACACTGGACATCACCAGATTGGAGGCCGGGGCGAAGTACAGCGCCATGCCGATGCCGCTGATGATCAGGGCGGGCAGTTGGGCCGCGTAGGAGGCGTCGGCGGTCGCCACCACGGCCAGGTGACCGAGGCCGAGAGCCTGCAGGAACAGGCCGGTGGCGACGACCGGGCGGCCACCGACGCGGTCGGAGAGGATGCCGGCGATCGGGGCGACGAGCATCGGCATGCCGGTCCAGGGCAGCATCCGCAGGCCCGCCTCGGTGGGCGAGTGGCCGAGCACGCCCTGCATGTACTGGCTGAGCAGGAAGACCGAGCCGAACATACCGAGGAACATCAGCAGACTCGCCGCGTTGATACCGGCGAAGGCACGGGAGCGGAACAGCCGCATCGGCAGCATGGGGTTCTTGGCGCGGATGCTGTGGAGCACGAAGCCCACGAGCAGTGCCGTCCCGGCGGACAGGCCGGTCAGGACGACGGTGGCGGTCCAGCCGTCGACGGGCCCGCGGACCAGGCCGTACACGATGCCGAAGAGTCCGCCGCTGGCGAGCAGGGTGCCGGGCAGGTCGAGCGGGGCTCCGGTGCCGCGGGACTCGGCGAGGCGCAGGCGGGCGAGCGGGATGAGGATCAGACCGAGCGGGACGTTCAGCCAGAAGATCCACTGCCAGGAGATGTGTTCGGTGAGGCTGCCGCCGACCAACGGCCCGGAGGCCACGGCCAGGCCGTTCACGGCGCCCCAGATGCCGTACGCCGCGCCGCGCCGCGCCTCGGGCACGGCCGCGGTGAGCAGGGTCAGGGTGAGGGGCATCATGACCGCGGCGCCGGCGCCCTGCACCGCGCGGGCAGCGATCAGGGAGTCGATGCCGGGGGCCATGGCCGCGGCGGCTGAGGCCGCGGTGAAGACGGTGATGCCGACGATGAAGAGACGGCGGCGGCCGAAGCGGTCACCGAGGGCCGCGCCGAACATCAGCAGGACGGCGAAGGTGAGCGTGTAGGCGCTCACGGTCCATTCCAGGTCGTGCAGGGCTCCGCCCAGGTCCTCGCGGATGGAGGGCAGTGCGGTGGTGACGACGAGGTTGTCGAGGGCCGCCATGAAGCCGGCGACGCTGGTGATGACGAGTGCCCAGACGGCCGAGCCGCCGCGTGCGGTCTGCTGTGACATCGCTCCCCCAGGAGATGATGTTGTTAGTTATTGATGACTAACTTTCGCGCACAGAGAAGAGGGCGGTGTCCGATTCCCGGCTCGCCGGCTAATCGTCGAGCCGCGCCGACGGGTCCACCCCTTCCCAGATCCGGTGACCGGACGGGAACCCCATGGCGGACAGGCAGTTGATGAGCATGCCGTACGCCATGAAGGTCGTCGTCTCCTTGGTGTCGGCCCCCAGGGCGAGGTGGACGGTGTCCCACAGGCGCAGCCAGCCGGCGCGTACGGTCGCGCCGAACTCCTGATCCCCCTCCTCCTCGGCGGCCGCCACCGCGAGGTACATCTGCATCTGCATCATGAGCAGCTCGGGCCGCTCCGCGATGGCCTGCATGTAGGCGTTCGCCATGGCATGTACGGCCTCTTCGCCCTCCACCCCCTCGGACGCCTCCGCGAACATGCGGATGCTGTCCTCCACGCAGCGTTCCGCCGCCGCCAGGAAGATGGCCTTCTTGCCCGGGAAGAGCCGGAAGAGATACGGCTGTGAGACGCCGACCCGCTTGGCGATCACCTCGGTCGACGTGCCGTGATAGCCACCGCGCGCGAACTCGGCACTCGCCGCGCGGACGATGCTCTCGCGCCGCTCCTCTGCGCTCATCCTGACCATGCCCGCAAGTTAGTACTCAATCACTAATCACGTCAAGAGGTGGACCGCCCGCCGGCCTGACATGGCGTAAGGGGCGCTCTTCCTGGAGAACGCCCCTTACGCCGTACGTCGTGCCACACGACCCGGTCCCGGCCCCTCGGTCAGGCGAGTCGTACGACCGCCCGCGACATTCCCAGCACTTTCTGCCCGGCGCTGGTCGCCGTGAGGTCGACGCGGACCGTGTGGTCGTCGAGCTTGGCCGCGACCTTGCCACTGACCTCGATGGTGGCGCCCTGGTCGTCGTTGGGGACGACGACCGGCCTGGTGAAGCGGACGCCGTACTCGACGACCGCTCCCGGGTCGCCCACCCAGTCGGTGACCACGCGGATCGCCTCGGCCATGGTGAACATGCCGTGCGCGATGACGTCCGGCAGGCCGACCTCCTTGGCGAACTTCTCGTTCCAGTGAATGGGATTGAAGTCGCCGGAGGCACCCGCGTACTGGACGAGGGTGGCCCGGGTCACGGAAAACGTCTGCGCGGGCAGTTCGGTGCCGACCTCGACGTCCGCGTAGGAGATCTTCGCCGTCATGATGCCGCTCACGCCCCCTCGTTCTCGCCCGCGCGGGCCACCAGCTTGATCCAGGACGTCACGACGTGCTCGCCGGCCTCGTCGTGCACCTCGCCGCGAATGTCGAGGATGTCGTTGCCCGCCATCGACTTGATCGCCTCGATGGTCGAGGTGACCGTGAGCCGGTCACCGGCGCGCACCGGACGGCGGTAGGAGAACTTCTGGTCGCCGTGCACCACCCGGCTGTAGTCCAGGCCCAGCCGGGGGTCGGTGATGACGTCCCCGGCGGCCTTGAAGGTGACCGCGAACACAAAGGTCGGCGGGGCGATCACATCGGGGTGGCCGAGCGCCTTGGCGGCTTCCGCGTCCGTGTACGCCGGGTTGGCGTCACCCACCGCTTCGGCGAACTCGCGGATCTTCTCCCGGCCCACTTCATAGGGATCGGTGGGCGGGTAGCTCCGCCCTACGAAGGACTGGTCGAGCGCCATGCGCGCGGCACCTCCTGTGTCTCGTGCGGCCGTGGTCGGCCGGCGGGAAGAACGACGCGAGGCCGCCCCCGGCTACGGGGACGGCCTCGCGTACGAGCCTGATTTATCGCGTTTCGCGATGCGCGGTGTGCGCATTGCAACGCGGGCAGTGCTTCTTCATCTCCAGACGATCCGGGTTGTTACGCCGGTTCTTCTTGGTGATGTAGTTCCGCTCCTTGCACTCCACGCAGGCCAGCGTGATCTTCGGGCGGACGTCGGTGGCAGCCACGTGAGTGCTCCTTGACGAACGGGATAGTTGAGACTGAATGAACGCAGAAAGAGTAGCCGATCGAAGGACCGACCCCACAATCGGCTACTGTGTGTAGCGGTGACCGGACTTGAACCGGTGACACAGCGATTATGAGCCGCTTGCTCTACCGACTGAGCTACACCGCTGTGATGCGATCGATTCCCGTCTCGCGACGGGAACCTCACACACCAGAGCCCCAAAACGGAATCGAACCGTTGACCTTCTCCTTACCATGGAGACGCTCTGCCGACTGAGCTATTGGGGCGAGCGAGGAAGACATTACACGCTCCGCCGCCGTTCACCCAAATCCGTTTCGCGGCCCCTGTCCCATCCTGTCGGCCACTCCCTCCGAAGGGCCCCGGACGTCACACCCGACCCTCCACGACGCTCCCACCGCACCGCAGCCGCACTCCGCCCGGACCGCGGGAGAACCCGGCGGAGGACCGGCGGAGGACCCGGCGGTGGACCGCAACCGCACCCCGCCGACCCCCACCGGAGTGCCCTGGACCACACCGGTACGACTATTGCTGACTCCTGCTCTCCTCCCGGCGGGGGTCGAGACGCCACTCTAGGCTCGACTCACTCTGCGTGATCTTCTCTCTGTGTGATCCTGCGACAACCGTGCGCAGTCCGAGCCTCAGGAGCGCGATGCCCGACAGCCGGCCGCAGCCGCCGCCCCCCTCCTCGCCCTCGCCCTTGCCGGGCCCGGCCGACCCGGCGCCGCTCCTGCTGTGCGGCGCGCGGCTCACCGACGGCCGAACCGTGGACGTACGGCTGGGCGGCGAACGCATCGAGGCGGTCGGCACGGCCGGCAGCCTGAGCGCGGACGGCGCTCCCACGGGCAGCACCCGGGTCGACCTGGCCGGCCACCTGCTCCTCCCGGCCCCCGCCGAACCGCACGCCCACGCCGACACCGCCCTCTCCGCCGAGTCCGACGGCCCCGTCTCGTACGACCCCCACGACGTCCGGCGCCGGGCGACGGAGGCCGCGCTGCTCCAGCTCGGGCACGGGGCGACGGCGGTGCGGGCGCACGTGCGGGTGGATGACATGACCGGGCTCGGCGCGCTCACCGCCGTACTGCAGGCGAGGCGTTCGCTGCGCGGGCTGACCGAGCTGGCCACGGTGGCGATGCCGCGCGTACTGACCGGGGTGGCCGGAGCCGACGGGATCGCCATGCTGCGGGACGCGGTGAAGATGGGCGCGTCGGTGGTGGGCGGCTGCCCGGATGTCGACCCCGACCCCACGGGGTACGTGGAAGCGGTCCTGGAGGTCGCCGCCGAGCACGGCTGCCCCGTCGACCTGCACACGGACACCGCCGACCCCGCCCGCGTGGCCCGGCTCGCCGCGATGGCGGGCGGACTGCGGGCGGGAGTGACACTCAGCCCGTGCGGCGGTCTCGGCCGGCTGCCCGTCGAGGCGGCCTCACGGACCGCGGACCAGCTGGCGGCGGCCGGCGTGACCGTGGTGTGCCTGCCCCAGGGCGGCTGCGGGGGTGTCGACCACCGGGGCACGGGCACGACCCCGGTACGGCTGCTGCGCACGGCGGGCGTGCGGGTCTCGGCCGGGAGCGGCGCCCTGCGGGACGTGTCGAACCCGGTCGGCCGCGGCGACCCGCTGGAAGCGGCGTATCTGCTGGCCTCCCGCCACGGGCTGTCGCCCGAGGACGCCTACGAGGCGGTGAGCACATCGGCCCGGGCCGCCCTCGGACTGCCCGAGGTACGGGTGGAGGCGGGCTTCCCCGCCGAACTGCTCGCGGTCCGCGGCGACCGGCTGTCGGCGGCGCTGTCCCTGGCGTACAGCCGGATCGTGGTGCACCGGGGGCGCGTGGTCGCACGGACGAGCGCGGTACGGGAGTACTGCGGCTCCTCGGCCGCGACCACGGAACCGGCATCGGCCCTGCCCCGGCAGGGCCGGAGAGGAACCCTGTAGCCCTTCTGCCGCCCCCCGTTCCTCCTGCTGCCCCTCCTCCCTCTCCTGCCCTTCCTGCCCTTCTTCTCCCGGGCCGGGCCGTGCCGTGCGGCGGATGCGATCGTCGCGGCGTACGGTCGAAGGCATGCGCATTGTCATCGCTGGTGGTCATGGTCAGATCGCGCTGCGGCTCGAGCGGTTGCTCGCCGGGCGCGGGTACGAAGTGGCGGGCATCATCCGCAAACCCGAACAGGCCGATGAGTTGCGGCAATTGGGCACCGAGCCGGTCGTACTCGACCTGGAGTCCGCATCCGTGGAGGAGGTCGCGGAGCGACTCCGGGGTGCGGACGCCGCGGTGTTCGCCGCGGGCGCCGGGCCGGGGAGCGGCGTGGCGCGCAAGGAGACGGTGGACAAGGCCGCGGCGATCCTCTTCGCCGACGCGGCGGTCCGCGCGGGTGTGCGGCGGTTCGTGGTCGTCTCCTCGATGGGCGCGGACCCGGCCCACGAGGGGGACGAGATCTTCGACGTGTACCAACGCGCCAAGGGCGAGGCCGACGCCTACGTCCGCGGCTTGGACACCCTCGACTGGACGATCCTGCGCCCCGGCTCGCTCACCGACGAGGCCGGCACCGGTCTGGTCCGCCTGGAGGCCCGCACCGGCCGCGGCCCGATCCCCCGCGACGACGTGGCCGCCGTCCTGGCCGAGTTGGTGGAGGGCTCCTCGACGGCCGGTCTGACCCTGGAACTGATCAGCGGCCCCTCGCCGATCCCGGTGGCGGTGAAATCGGTGGCGGGCGAGTGAGCGGGGGAAGGAACCCGGGAGGGTCCGGAAGGCTGCGCGAGGGCGGCTAGAACAGCGGCATCTGCCCCGGGAACTCCGGGACGACGTATCCGTCCAGCGACGGCTGTTCGACACCGGCCCGGGCGTACCGGCGGGACCCCGGGCACGAGGTCAGCTCCCCGTGTTCCCGAGCGCCGGGCGGATCATGACGCGCGTACCGCCCGGCCACGACGGCGATCTCACGACGGCACTCGGGACAACGCCTACGACGCGACGACATCCCGCCAGTGTCCCCCGAGCGGCCCGTGCGCCCGACACACACCCCACCGCAAACGCGGAAGACCCCCTCCGGACCGCGTCTCGCGGTCCGGAGGGGGTCTTCCCCTTGTGGCGGCGCCAGGATTCGAACCTGGGAAGGCTGAGCCGGCAGATTTACAGTCTGCTCCCTTTGGCCGCTCGGGCACACCGCCAAGGTTGCTGCCCTCGCACCGCCTTGTGGCGGTGCTCCGTGGCAACGACGTAAACGATACCTGATGGGGAGGGGTGGTTCGCCACCCGATTGATCGCCACCCGGGGATCCCGGGGTGGCTACGCTTGTGCGGATGCGGCCGGGACCGATACCGGGCCCGACGGCCGCCCCGTATGCCGGTAGCCGGTACGCATCCGGCTCTCAGCCCGATACGCACCCCGATACAAGGAGCCACAGGACATGGCCGACTCCAGTTTCGACATCGTCTCGAAGGTCGAGCGGCAGGAGGTCGACAACGCCCTCAACCAGACCGCCAAGGAGATCTCGCAGCGCTACGACTTCAAGGGCGTGGGTGCCTCGATCTCGTGGTCCGGGGAGAAGATCCTTCTGGAGGCGAATTCCGAGGACCGGGTGAAGGCCGTCCTCGACGTCTTCCAGTCCAAGCTGATCAAGCGGGGCATCTCGCTGAAGTCCCTGGACGCCGGTGAGCCGCAGCTCTCCGGCAAGGAGTACAAGATCTTCGCGTCGATCCAGGAGGGCATCTCCCAGGAGAACGCGAAGAAGGTGGCGAAGCTCATCCGGGACGAGGGGCCCAAGGGCGTGAAGGCCCAGGTGCAGGGCGAGGAACTCCGGGTCTCCTCCAAGAGCCGTGACGACCTTCAGGCAGTCATCTCCCTGCTCAAGGGTCAGGACTTCGACTTCGCCCTGCAGTTCGTGAACTACCGCTAGGCCGGGTCGGAGAACGAAGCCGCGTGCGCCTCGGGCGTCGCGTGCACATCTGTCCGCGTGTGTGCGGGAGGGTGGGCACCGCTGGGTGCCCGCCCTTCTCGGCCGCCGACGGCGCCCGGGACAGTCCCGGGACCGGGGCTCAGTCGCGCGAGTGGCCGAAGAGGATGCGGTAGGCGATCAGGAGGACCAGGGAGCCGCCTATCGCTGCGGCCCAGGTGGCGCCGTCGTAGAAGTCCTTGGTGATCGGGTGGTCGAGCCAACGGGCCGATACCCAGCCGCCGATGAACGCTCCGGCGACGCCGATCAGGGTCGTGCCGATGAAGCCGCCCGGGTCGCGGCCCGGCAGCAGGAACTTCGCGATCGCTCCGGCCAGCAGCCCCAGAATGATCCAGCTGATGATCGTCATGCTCTGATCCCTGCCCTTTCGTGCCGCGCCCTCACCTGTCGCGACCTGTGATTCCGGTCCGGTCCCGGTGTTCATCCCGTCCTGGGGTGGAGGACGACGCGGGTACGCGTGACGGTTGCCGCGATCAGTAGGGTGCGGCCTCATGACATCCCCTTCCGGTTTTGGACTGCGCCGCACGCTCGGTGTGGGAGACGCCGTGGTCATCGGTCTCGGCTCCATGGTGGGGGCCGGGATCTTCGCCGCTCTGGCGCCCGCCGCGCACGCGGCCGGCTCCGGGCTGCTCCTCGGGCTCGCGGTCGCCGCCGTGGTCGCCTACTGCAACGCCACGTCGTCGGCGCGCCTCGCCGCGCTGTATCCCGCCTCGGGCGGCACCTACGTCTACGGACGGGCACGCCTCGGCGAGTTCTGGGGATACCTCGCGGGCTGGGCGTTCGTGGTCGGCAAGACCGCCTCCTGCGCGGCGATGGCCCTCACCGTCGGCGCGTACCTCTGGCCGGGGCAGGCCCACGCCGTGGCGGTCGCCGCTGTCGTGGCGCTGACCGCGGTGAACTACGGCGGTGTGCAGAAGTCCGCGTGGCTGACGCGGGTGATCGTGGCCGTGGTCCTCGCTGTCCTCGCTTCCGTGGTGGTCGTGTGCCTGACCTCGGGGCAGGTCGATGCCAGGCGCCTCTCCTTCGCGGCACCGGACGGCGCGGGCGGTGTGCTTCAGGCCGCCGGTCTGCTGTTCTTCGCCTTCGCCGGGTACGCGCGGATCGCGACACTCGGCGAGGAGGTGCGGGATCCCGCGCGCACCATCCCGCGTGCGATCCCGCTGGCTCTGGGCATCGCGCTGGTCGTGTACGTGGCTGTCGCGGTCGCCGTCCTTTCGGTGTTGGGGGCACAGGAACTGGGCGACTCGGGCGCGCCGCTCGCCGACGCGGTGCGGGCGGCCGGGGTTCCGGAACTGACGCCGCTGGTACGGGCGGGAGCGGCCGCGGCCGCGCTGGGATCGCTGCTCGCCCTGATCCTGGGTGTCTCGCGGACGACGCTCGCCATGGCCCGGGACCGGCACCTGCCGGGCTCCCTGGCTGCCGTCCACCCCCGGTTCCAGGTACCGCACCGGGCGGAGCTGGCCGTGGGAGCGGTGGTCGCCGTCCTGGCCGCCACGGTGGACGTACGGGGCGCGATCGGGTTCTCCTCCTTCGGGGTGCTGGCGTACTACGCGGTGGCCAACGCGTCGGCCTGGACGCTTCGTCCGGGGCCGGCGGCGCGGGCACTGCCGGCGGTCGGGCTCGCCGGGTGCCTGGTTCTGGCGTTCTCGCTGCCGGGGAGGTCCGTGGCCGTCGGCGCGGGGGTACTGGCGGTGGGTGCTGCCGCTTACGGGATACGGCGGTGGAGGGCCGCCGGGCAGTAGATCTCCCGGGTTCGGGCGGACGGGGTCCTGCGGGGCCCGGGGCGGCCCACGGGCGGGACGGGGACGAGGGCTTCGGGGTGGGCTCGGCCTTCCGGGCCGCCCGGAACACGGCCGCCACCCGAAGTCGGTGATCGCTCACGCTCGGTCATGGACTCATGATGCATGCCGCCTCCGACAGTCGGGGCGGCCTGTGGACAACCCTCGTCGGCACGCGCTTGCGAGCTGCGGAAAACCGGGTCGGGCTAGCGGGCTGCGAACGGCTGGTCGGTGCGTACGATCTCGCGGCCCATCGGGAGCAACGAGACCGGGATCAGCTTGAAGTTGGCGATGCCGAGCGGGATTCCGATGATCGTCACACACAGGGCGAGGCCGGTGACGATGTGGCCGATGGCCAGCCACCAGCCCGCGAGGACCAGCCACAGCACGTTGCCGACGCAGGAGGCGGCGCCCGCGTCCCCGCGCTCTACCGCGGTGTACCCGAACGGCCACAGGGCGTAGACACCGATCCGGAAGGCCGCGACGCCGAAAGGAATACCGATGATCGTGATGCACAACAGGACGCCGGCGAGCAGGTAGCCGAGGAACAGCCAGAAGCCGCTCAGAACGAGCCATATGACGTTCAGGATGGTCTTCACTGCGTTCGACCTGCCATCTTCTCGAGTCGGGCGATGCGCTCCGTCATGGGCGGGTGGGTCGAGAACATCTTCGCGAACCCCTGGCCCGGACGGAACGGGTTCGCGATCATCATGTGGCTGGCGGTCTCGATGCGGGGCTCGGGAGGCAGGGGAAGCTGCTTGGTGCCCGTTTCCAGCTTGCGCAGGGCGCTTGCCAGGGCCAGGGGGTCGCCGGTCAGCTGGGCGCCGGAGGCATCGGCCTCGTACTCCCGGGAGCGGGTGATGGCCAGCTTGATGAGGGAGGCGGCGAGCGGGCCCAGGATCATGATCAGCAGCATGCCGAGGATGCCGGGGCCGTCGTCGTCGTTGGAACGGCCGACCGGGATCAACCAGGCGAAATTGACCAGGAACATGATCACGGAGGCGAGGGCGCCGGCGACCGAGGAGATCAGGATGTCCCGGTTGTGGACATGGCTGAGCTCGTGGCCTATGACGCCGCGCAGTTCGCGCTCGTCGAGCAGGCGCAGGATTCCTTCGGTGCAGCACACGGCGGCGTTGCGCGGGTTGCGGCCGGTGGCGAAGGCGTTGGGTGCCTCGGTCGGGGAGATGTACAGGCGGGGCATGGGCTGACGGGCCTGCGTGGAGAGCTCACGGACCATGCGGTACAGGCCAGGGGCCTCGAACTCGCTCACGGGGCGGGCCCGCATCGCGCGCAGGGCGAACTTGTCGCTGTTCCAGTACGCGTACGCGTTGGTGCCCAGCGCGATCACGACAGCGACGACGAGGCCCGTGCGGCCGAAGAAGCTGCCGATGACGATGATGAGTGCGGACAGTCCCCCGAGGAGGACCGCGGTTCTGAGCCCGTTGTGCCGGCGGTGCACGGTACGCCCTCCAAATCGTGCGGCGGGGGGACCCTTGTCTGCCGATCTTCCTTCTGACCTGCGACGGCTCCGGGTGTCTTGGCCTCACGTCCAGTGGACCCTCCCGTATTCGTCAACGCCAGGCGAGCGGCACAGGTTCCCCGGGGCGCGCGGTGGCGCGTGTAAACCGTCCGGCGACGGCCGCTCCCGGTGCCGTGCCGCCGCGCCCGTCCGAGGACCGAAAAGCACGGCCGGTGGACGAGGGCAGGAGATGAGGGCAGGGGTGACGGAGGAGACCCGGTAAGCCCGGAGGGCCATGGGCGCCGGGTGCCGGCGGGGCGGCGTGGCCCCGGGAGGCCGGGTCAGAAGAGCCCGGTGTCGGTGAAGCTCAGGATCAGTTGTGGCGCGCCGGACAGGACGATGCCGAGGACGCCGGTCAGAGTGATCGCGGCGGTGAGCGGGACCGGGACGCGGTGCACGGCCGGTGCGCCCTCGGGGGTGTGGAACAGCAGGGCCGTCCAGCGGAGGTAGTAGACCAGCGCGATGACGACGTTGACGGCCATGACGAGGCTGAGCCAGCCGAGTCCGGCGTCGACTGCCGCGGAGAAGACGGTGACCTTGGCGAAGAGGCCGACGACGCCGGGCGGAAGTCCGGCGAGGCACAGCAGGAAGAAGGCCAGGAGCAGGGCGGTGAGCGGGTTGGATGCGTACAGGCCGCGGTAGTCGGAGACCCGGTTGAGGGAGTTCGTACGGCCTACCAGGGCGGCGACGGCGAAGGCGCCGAGGTTCACCGCGCCGTACATGAGGGCGTAGGCGAGGGTGGAGCCGATCGACTTCTCGGCGTCGCCGGAGTACGCGGCGGCGGCGATCGGCACCAGGAGGTAGCCGGCCTGGCCGACGGAGGACCAGGCCAGGAGCCGTACCGCGCTGTACGCGCGCGTGGCCTGCTGCGCGAGGGCGCCGACGTTGCCGACGGTCATGGTGAGGGCGGCGAGCGCGGCGAGGGCCGGGCCCCAGACCTCGGCGTACGACGGGAGTGCGACGACGGTGACGAGGATCAGGCCGGTGAAGCCGACCGCCTTGCCGATGACCGACAGGTAGGCGGCGATCGGCAGGGGGGCGCCGGCGTAGGTGTCGGGCACCCAGAAGTGGAAGGGGACTGCGGCCGTCTTGAAGGCGAAGCCGACGAGGGTGAGGACGACACCGGCCTGGGCGAGGGTGTGGAACTGTCCGTCGACGGTCTGGACGCGTTCGGCCACCAGGGTGAGGTGGAGGGTGCCGGTGGCCGCGTAGACGAAGCTGATGCCGAGGAGGCTGACCGCGGTGGCGGTGACCGAGGACAGGAAGAACTTCAGCGCCGCTTCGGACGACTTCCGGTCGCCGTGCCGGAGGCCGACCAGGGCGAAGGCGGGCAGGGAGGCGACTTCCAGGGCGACGACGAGGGTCGCGAAATCGCGGGAGGCGGGCAGGAGGGCGGCGCCCGCGACGGAGGACAGGAACAGGAACCAGTACTCGCCCTCGGGGAGTCGTTTGTCGGCGTCCTTGAGGGCGGTGACCGACAGAAGGGCGGTCAGGAGCGCGCCGCCGAGCACCAGCAACTGGATGACGAGGGTGAACCGGTCCACGGTGTAGCTGCACACTCCGGGGTCGCCGACCAGGCAGAACGTGCTGCGGTCGGCGTCGAGGAGGGGCAGCAGCATGAGTGTGGCGGCGGCGAGTCCGGTCACCGCGAGGCGGCCGAGGAGTGGTTTCCTGGACTCGTCGAGGAACAGGTCGGCGACGAGGACGGCGAGTCCGACGACGGCCGCGACGGCGGGCGGTGCGACGGCCAGCCAGTCGACGGACTGGACGAGGGAGCTCATCGGGTGCCTCCTGCGAGGAGCTGCTGCACGGCCGGGTCGGTCAGTCCGATCAGGGCTCCGGGCCACAGCCCGGCGACGACGGTGAGGACGACGAGCGGGGTCCAGGCCGCGAACTCGTAGCCGCGCACGTCGGTGAGCGCGGAGGCCTGTTCCTGCGGGGGGCCCATGCAGACCCTGCGGACCACGACGAGCAGGTATGCCGCGGTCAGCAGGGTGCCGAAGGCGCCGATCGACATGAAGACGAGGAAGGCGGGGCGGCTGAGCCCTTCGGCGGGGTCGAACGCGCCGAAGAGGGCCAGCATCTCGCCCCAGAACCCGGCGAGGCCCGGCAGGCCGAGGGAGGCGACGGCGGCGAAGGCGAGCAGTCCGCCGAGGCGCGGTGCCCTGCCGTAGAGGGCGGCGCCGGTCTGCTGGGCCAGGGTGTCGAGGTCGACGGTGCCGGTGCGGTCCTTGAGGGCGCCGACGAGGAAGAAGAGGAGGCCGGTGATGAGGCCGTGGGCGATGTTGGCGAAGAGGGCGCCGTTGACGCCGGTCGGGGTCATGGTGGCGATGCCGAGGAGGACGAAGCCCATGTGGCCGACGGAGGAGTAGGCGATGAGGCGCTTGAGATCGCCCTTGGCGCCCTGCCTCGCGAGGGCGAGGCAGGCGAGGGATCCGTAGATGATGCCGACGACGGCGAAGGCGGCGAGGTAGGGCGCGAAGGTGTGGAAGCCGTCCGGTGCGGCGGGGAGCAGGATCCGCACGAACCCGTACGTGCCCATCTTCAGCAGGACCCCGGCCAGCAGGACGGAACCGACGGTCGGGGCGGCGGTGTGGGCGTCGGGCAGCCAGCTGTGCATCGGCCACATCGGGGTCTTGACCGCGAGCCCGATCCCGATCGCCAGTACGGCGACGACCTGCACGGATACGCTCAGTGACCGGCCGTTGTCAGTGGCGAGTGCCACCATGTCGAATGTGCCCGCCTTGATTCCGATCAGGAGCAGGCCGAGCAGCATGACCACGGAGCCGAGCAGCGTGTAGAGGATGAACTTCCAGGCGGCCTCGGCCCGGCCCTCGCCGCCCCAGCGGGCGATGAGGAAGTACATCGGGATCAGGACCATCTCGAAGGCGAGGAAGAACAGGATCAGGTCGAGGACGGCGAAGGCCGCGAGGGTGCCGGACTCGAGGACGAGCAGCAGGGCGACGAAGGCCTTCGGGGACGGGCCCGCGGGCGGTTTGACGTACGTGTAGAGCGCGCTGAGGAAGGTCAGCAGGGCGGTCAGGACCAGAAGGGGGAGGGAGATGCCGTCGGTGCCGAGGTGGATCCGCACGTCGAGTGCGGGGATCCAGCTGATGTCGGTCGTGGCCTGCATCGTCGCCGGCTGGTCGTGGTCGAAGCCGAGTGCGAGGACGATCGCCGCGACGAGGACGGCGCCGGTGACGGTCACACCGTGTCGGAGCACGGCCTGGTCGGGTGATGTCCCCTTGAGTCCGGGCGGGGCCGGGAGGAGAGCGGCGGCGGCGCCCAGGAGCGGGCCGACGACGAGGAACGCCAGAAGGAACTGCATCACGGACTCGCTGATATCGATCACGTCTGGTCACGCTCCCGTGGCGGCGAGGACGACGGCGACCGCGAGAACGACGGTGCCGGCGAGCAGCGCGCTCACATAGGTCTGCAGATTGCCGGTCTGGGCGCGTCGTACGGCGATGCCGAGCCACCGGGGCAGCGTTCCCGCGCCGCGTACGTAGGTGTCGACGACCTCGCGGTCGAGGAAGCGGACGAGACCGGCCGCCGCCCGGACGGGCCGGACCAAGAAGGTCGTGTACACGGCGTCGAGGTGGAAGCCGGCGGCCGCGTGGCGGTGCAGCGGGCCGAGCAGCAGGCGGCCGGGGTCGGCCGGGTCGGGTGCGTACGCGACGTCTCCGTAGGCGGGCTCGTGGGTGGCGATGGCCTCGGCCTCGACCTGTCCGGCGCCGGCCTCCGGGTGGGCGGCGACGGCACCGAGCGGGGTGCGGGTGGCGTGGGCGGTGGTGTGCCGCCAGGCGGTGTAGGTGATGATGCCGCCGACCAGGGCCACGCCGGTGCCGAGCATCGAGGTCGTCAGGGTCGGGGCGAGGTCGTGGCCGTCGAACCAGTCGGGCAGCACGCGGAAGGCCAGGGCGCCCAGGGCGAGGGAGGGGATCGCGAGCACCCACAGCACGACGGTCATGGTGAGGGGCTGCCTGCCGTGGTCGGGGGCCTCGGTGCCGTGTCCTCGGAAGGCCAGCAGCCACAGGCGTACCGCATAGGCGGCGGTGAGCAGGGCGGTGGCCAGGCCGGCGAGGAGGACGGTCCAGCCCGCGGCGGCGGGGGCCTGCCCGGTGTGACCGGTGACGACGTGTTCGGCGGCTCCGAGAACGGCTTCCTTGGAGAAGAAGCCGCTGAACGGCGGGATCGCGGCGAGCGCGAGGAGTGCCACGGTCATCGTCCAGTAGGCGTCGGGCACGCGGGCGCGCAGGTGGCTCATGCGGGACATGGCGGCCAGCGAGTTGGTGCCGGCGGCGTGGATGAGCACGCCGGCGGCGAGGAACAGGAGCGCCTTGAAGGCGCCGTGGGACAGGAGGTGGAAGACGGCGGCTCCGCGCTCGCCGACGGCGAGGGCGCCTGTCATGTAGCCGAGCTGGCCGATCGTCGAGTAGGCGAGGACGCGTTTGATGTCGTCCTGGGCGAGAGCGGCGAGCGCCGAGCCGGTCATGGTGACGGCGGCCATGACGGCGAGGACGGTCATCGCGGCCTGTGAGGCCTGGAAGAGCGGGAGGAGACGGGCGACGAAGTAGACACCGGCGGCGACCATCGTCGCGGCGTGGATCAGCGCGGAGACGGGGGTCGGGCCCGCCATCGCGTCGGGGAGCCAGGTGTGCAGCGGGAACTGCGCCGACTTGCCCGCCACGCCCGCCAGGAGAAGCAGGGCGATCGGGGTGGGGTGCTCGATGCCGCCGTTCGCGACGGCGTCGAGGACATGCGTGATCCGGAAGGAGCCTGCCTCGCCGGCGAGGGCGAACAGGCCGATGAGGAAGGGGACGTCGCCGAGCTTGGTGACCAGGAAGGCCTTGAGGGAGGCGGCTCGGGCCTCGGGGGTCTCCCAGTAGTGGCCGACGAGGAAGTAGGAGCAGATGCCCATGACTTCCCAGCCGACCAGCAGCACCATCAGGTCGCCGGAGTAGACGACGAGGAACATCGCGGAGGTGAACAGGGAGACGAGGGCCGCGTAGGAGGAGTAGCGCGGGTCGTCGCGGAGGTAGCCCGTCGAGTAGATCTGCACACAGGTGGCGACGGTGCCGACCACCACGGCGGTGAGGGCGGCGAATCCGTCGATGTGCAGGGCGAGTTCGATGGGGACGGAACCGGTGGGGGTGAGCTCGGTTGCGGCGTCGAGGGCCCGGCCGCCGCCCTGGCGCGCGGCGACCACGGCGGCCAGGGCGAGTGCGGTGAGCGTGGGCAGGACGGCGAGCGGACGGATGTAACCGGGGGCAGTGCGCCCCAGGAGCAGTCCGGCGATCGCACCGAGGAACGGAAGGAGGGGGACGAGGACGGCGAGGGTGGTCGTGGTCACGCGGTGGCCTCAGTCTTCGTGACGGCCGCCCGGGTCGTGGGGGCGTCGGCGTCGCTGTCGGAGTCGGGACCGACCGGCCCGCCGGGGCTGCCCGTGCCGTCGGGGTCGTCGGGGTCGTGGCCCTCGGCGGTGTCGCGGAGCTTGTCGAGGTCCGCGGTGCCGCGGTTGCGGTGGACGGCGAGGACGATCGCCAGGCCGATGCCGATCTCGGCGGCGGCGATGGCGATGGTGAACAGGGCGAGGGCCTGACCGGAGTGCAGGGTCTCCTCGGCGGTCTTGCTGAGCCAGACGTCGAAGGCGACCAGGTTCAGATTGACGGCGTTGAGCATCAGCTCGACCGACATCAGCACCAGGATCGCGTTGCGGCGGGCGAGGACTCCGTACAGGCCGGTGCAGAAGAGGAGCGCGGACAGCACGACGGGATAGGCGAGGTGCATCAGCGGTTCCCCTCCGCATCACGGCGGGGGCGGGGGCGGGCGGTGGGCCCGTCGGTGGCTCCGCCGGCCGTTTCCCGCGCCTCGGTTTCCCGTGCCGCGGCGGCCGTCTTCGCTCTGCGGGAGAGGACGATCGCACCGACGAGGGCGGCCAGGAGGAGGACGGAGAGGGCCTCGAAGGGAAGGACCCAGTGCTGGAAGAGGCTGGCGCCGGTCACGTCGGTGGAGCCGGCGGGCACGCCGTCCAGGTCGATCCAGGTCGTACGGAAGGCGTCGACGACGACCCAGACCAGGGCGACGGCCGCGGCGACGGCCACGCCGAGGGCGACCCGGCGGTTGCCGGAGTCGGCGTCCGGGGAGCGGCCGATGGGCGCTCTGGTGAGCATCAGGCCGAACAGAAGGAGGACGACGACCGAACCCACGTAGATGAGGACCTGCACCCAGGCGATGAACTCGGCGGTGAGCAGGAGGTATTCGACGGCGAGTCCGCCGAGGGCCACCACCAGCCACAGGGCGGCGTGCACCAGCTGCCTGGTGGTGACGGTGACGACGGCGGCGCCGAAGGTGACCAGGCCGACGAGGAGGAAGGCGATCTCCACTCCGGTCGGGGAGAGGAAGCCCTGTGCCTCGGTGGCGGCGTCGACGGTGGTGGTCGTGGCGTGCGCGACCGTGCCGGCGGTTGCGGCGAGGGTCACGACTCCTCCCCCTTCGGGCCGGGCCGCGGGTCGGCCTGTGCGGTCGGCGGCGGGCCGGGCTGGGAGGCGGCCAGTTTGTCGGCGGTCTTGCGGGCGGCGGCGACTTCCTTCGGTTCCTCGGCGGCGGGGTCGAGGGCCGGCGGGGCCGGGACCGTCCACATCCACTCGCGGAGCTTGTCGCGTTCGTGGGTGAGTTCGCGGATGTCGGTCTCGGCGTACTCGAACTCGGGTGACCAGAACAGGGCGTCGAAAGGACAGACCTCGATGCAGATACCGCAGTACATGCACAGGGAGAAGTCGATGGCGAACCGGTCGAGGACGTTGCGGCTGCGGTCACGGCCTCCGGGCGTCGCCGCCGGGACGGTCTCCTTGTGGGAGTCGATGTAGATGCACCAGTCGGGGCACTCACGGGCGCACAGCATGCAGACCGTGCAGTTCTCCTCGAACAGGCCGATCACCCCGCGGGTGCGGGGCGGGAGGTCGGGCTGGGTGTCCGGGTACCGGGCGGTGACGGATTTCTTCGTCATCGTCCGCAGGGTGACGGCCAGGCCCTTGGCCAGACCGGAGCCGGGGAAGCCGGGAAGAGGAGCCATGACTAGGAGATCACCACCTTGACGACGCCGGTGAGGGCGATCTGGGCGAGGGCGAGGGGAACGAGGAGGGTCCAGGACAGCTTCTGCAGCTGGTCCTCACGCAGGCGGGGGTAACTGACGCGGAGCCAGATGACGACGAAGGCGAGGACCGCGGTCTTCAGCAGGGTCCAGACCCAGCCGAGGCCGTCGGCGCCCCACGGACCGTGCCAGCCGCCCAGGAAGAGAACGGTGGTCAGGCCGCACAGGACGACGATCCCGGCGTACTCGGCGAGGAGGAAGAACGCGAACCGCAGGCCGGTGTACTCCGTGTACGCACCGAAGATGATCTCCGAGTCGGCGACGGGCATGTCGAAGGGCGGCCGCTGGAGTTCGGCGAGTCCCGCGACGAAGAAGACGATCGCGCCGACGATCTGCCAGGGCAACCACCACCACTCGAAGGCGTCGAGGATGCCGAGGAGCGAGACGGTACCGGCCGCCATCGCCACCGAGGCGGCGGTGAGCAGCATCGGCAGTTCGTAGGCGAGGAGCTGAGCGGCGGTGCGCAGGCCGCCGAGGAGGGAGAACTTGTTGGCGGAGGCCCACCCGGCCATGAGCGAGCCGAGGACGCCTACGCCCATCACCGCGAGCACGAAGAACACGCCCGCGTCCAGTACCTGCCCGACGGCGCCCTCGCCCGGCCCGACCGGGATCGCGAGCAGGACGAGGAGGTACGGCAGGAGGGCGACAGCAGGGGCGAGCTGGAAGACACGGCGGTCGGCACCGGCCGGAACCACGTCCTCCTTCTGCACGAACTTGACGCCGTCGGCGACGAGCTGGGCCCAGCCGTGGAAACCGCCCGCGTACATCGGGCCCAGGCGGCCCTGCATGTGCGCCATCACTTTGTGCTCGGTCTGGCCGACGAGCAGGGGGAGGGTGAGGAAGACGACGAAGACGATCAGGAGTCGCAGGGCGACGTCGAGTACGTCGTTCACCGCGTGCCTCCTGAGGGGGTGTCGGGGGCAGAAGGTCCGGATGGGCTCGAGGGACCCGACTCCGGGTCCGGCTCCGGGTCCGGGTCCGGGTCCGGCTCCGGGTCCGGGTCCGGGTCCGGGTCCGGCTCCGGGTCCGGGTCGGACTCGGGACCCGGGCCAGGACCCGGGGCGGGGCCGGCCTTGCGGGCGGACTCGCGCTCAGTCCGTGCTTCGGACGCGGGTTCCACCTGTGTTTCGGGCTCGGGCTCGGGTTCGGTATAGGCCGGGCGGGCGTGGTGCCAGGGGGCGTCCGGGCTGCGCGACGGGAGGGAAGGCCCGGTGGCCGATGCTCCTGTCCGGTCCGGCGCCTCCTCCGTCTCTTCCGACGCGCCGGTGGTGCCCGGCGTCCCCGTCCCCTCCGGCGCGCTGCGTGACCGGCCGGGACCTCGTGCACCGGCGGGCCCCGTTTCGGCGGGCTTCGGCGGTGACGCCTGGGGACGTTGGCTCGCGGAGCCTCCAGAGGCGCTTCGGGTGCGGCGTCCCGCTGCCGGCGCTTCGGGCGCGTCGGGGCCGGGGCCGACAGCAGGGCCGACCGTGCCCTCCGCGGCTTCTGCAGCTTCCGCGGCTTCCCCGGTTTTCCCGGACGCGGCTGCCGTCGACGGCTCGCGCTGGGAAGCCGAACCCTCGCTCGCGCTCCGGGCACGGCGCGTCCGGGGCGCGGCCGGCGGGGGCGCGGCCGGCGGGGGCGTCCCGGGCTGTGCCGCGGTGCCGGCAGCAGGTGACCCGACCGGTGACGCGGCAGTCGGTGCCTCGGGGGCGGGCGCGGCCTGTTGGCTCGCGGAGCCCTCGGCCGCCGTGCGGTTCCGGCGCGGCGGACGTGCGGGGCGGTCCTCGCCCTCGGTCCCCGCGGGGGCGGCCTGGCTCGCGGAGCCCTCCGCCGCCGTACGGGTTCGGCGTACCGGGCGGTCACCGGGTGCTCGTCCTGCGGCGGGTCCGTCTCCGGCACCGGCGGCCGCCCTGCCCGCGCCCCGGGCCGGACGGGACGGGGCCGGGGGAAGCCGGCCCTTCAGGGGGCCCCACTCATTGGGGTCGGGGACCCCTGGGGGAAGCATCTGGCGACGCTTGGGCCCGCCGTGCTCGGACTCGCCGGGTTCCTTGGCGCCGGGCCAGGCCTTGGCGACGCGGGCGGCGAGGACGAAGTCCTTGCGCAGGGGGTGCCCCTCGAAGGTGTCCGGCAGGAGCAGGTGGTCGAGTGCGGGATGGCCGGTGAAGTCGACGCCGAACATCTCGTACGTCTCGCGCTCGTGCCAGGCGGCCCCCGCGTAGACGCCCACGGCGGAGGGCAGCACCGGCGCCTCGTGCGGGACGGTCGTACGCAGCAGCAGGCGCCGTACCGGGGAGAGGGCCACGACGTGGGCGGTGACGCGGAAGCCCGTGCCGGGCTCGTCGACCGCGCTCAGCCAGTCGAAATACGTGCAGCCGAGCCGGTCGCGCGCACTCTCCAGGGCCGGGAGCCAGGAAGCGGGCGGGACGTCGACGGTGAGGACGTCGTACGACTCCTCGGCCGTGGCGTCCGCACCGAACAGCTCTTCGGCATCGGCGGGGAGCCAGCCGGCCGCGGTCATCGGTCCTCCCCCTGGCCGGACTCCCCCGGCGCCGGCGGCTTCACCAACCCGCTCTGCAGGGCGGCCGCGGAGGCGCCCCGCCCGCCGGACCCGTACCGCTCCCCCAGCGACTCCCTCGCGATCTTCTCCTGGAGTTTCAGGATCCCCTGGAGCAGCGCCTCGGGGCGCGGCGGGCAGCCGGGGACGTAGACGTCGACCGGAATGATCTGGTCGACGCCCTTGGTGACGGAGTAGGAGTCCCAGTACGGGCCGCCGCAGTTGCTGCACGCGCCGAACGAGATGACGTACTTCGGCTCGGGCATCTGCTCGTACAGGCGCTTCACCGCGGGTGCCATCTTGTCCGTGACCGTCCCGGAGACGACCATCAGGTCGGCCTGGCGCGGTCCCGGCGCGAAGGGGATGACACCGAGACGGATGAAGTCGTGGCGGGCCATCGACGCGGCGATGAACTCGATCGCGCAGCAGGCGAGGCCGAAGTTGAAGACCCAGAGCGAGTAGCGGCGACCCCAGTTGAGGATCACCTTCATCGGCTCGGGGGCGAGCCGGGCGAGCGCGCCGAGCTTTCCGCTCCCTTCGGCGGGGAGCACGGCGGGCTCGGGAAGCAGTACCGGCCCCGAAGCCGCGCCGGAGCCCGAGTGCGCGCCCGACGGGGTGGCGGCGCCCGGTGGGTTGGTGGGGGTCACGTCCATGTCAGGACGCCCTTCCTGTATGCGTACAGCAGGCCGACGGCGAGGAAGCCGAGGAAGATGAACATCTCCACGAGTGTGGCCGCGCCGTAGCCGTCGGCGGCGAAGACGGTCGCCCAGGGGAAGAGGAAGATCGAGTCGACAGCGAAGATCACGTAGAGGAAGGCGTAGACGTAGTAGCGGACCTGCGTGTGGGCCCAGCCCTCGCCGACGGGGTCGACTCCGCACTCGTACGTCATGAGCTTCTCGGGCGTGGGCACCACCGGCCGCAGCAGGCGTCCCGCGCCGAAGGCGAAGGCGACGAACAGCACGCCGACGACGGCGAGCAGTCCGACGACCGAGTACGCCTGGAAGTAGTCGGCCGCCGCGACCTGGTTCGAGGCGATCGCGGCAGCAGGATCGCTGCCGGTCGCGCCGATGGAGGTCGGGTCGAAGCCGGTCGTACCGAAGCCGGCCATGTCGCTGGAGGTCGGGTCGAAGCCGGTCGGATCGACGCCGGTCGGTTGCCGCACGTCCGCCCCTCGTTGCTCGACGATCTGTACGCACGGGAGTCTAGGCCCTGTTAAGTGCCCCGTAAGCAGCCCGGCACCCCTGGTATCGGGGGTGGGGATTTCCCCCGTGGATATCAGGGGGCCACCTCATGGCGCGGACCCCCGTGGCCGGGCACGCTATGACACATGACCGAACCCTCCCCTTCTCCCGACGACCGCCCGCCACCGGCGCGTTTCGCCTACGACCGGCACACCTGGAAGGAGATCGCCCACCTCCTGGCGAACCTTCCGGTGTCGCTGGTGGGCTTCACCTACGTCGTGACCGTGCTGCTCCTGGGCCTCGGGCTGACCGTCACCGTGGTCGGGTTCCCGCTGCTCGCGGCCGCTCTGATGGGGACGCGCCTGCTGGGCAGGGGCGAGCGTGCGCGGGCCAGGGCGCTGCTCGGGGTGCGGGTGGAGGAGCCGAGCCGGCTGCCGCTGCACGGTGCCGGAGGGTTCCTGCCGCGGCTGTGGATGGCGCTGAAGGACCCGGTGGGCTGGCGCACGGCGCTGTACGAGGTGATACGCCTGCCGTGGGGCATCGTCACCTTCACCGTCACGCTGGTCTCGCTGTTCGTGCTGTGGCCGGTGCTGCCGTTCATCGCGCGCGGGTTGGCCAACGCGGACCGGGCGATGGTGCGCGGTCTGCTGTCGCCTTCCGACGAACTGGAGCGGCGTATAGCCGAGTTGGAGTCCGACCGGGGTGTCGTGGTCGACACGGCCGCGGCGGATCTGCGACGGATCGAGCGCGATCTGCATGACGGGGCGCAGGCCCGGCTGGTGAACCTGGCCATGGGACTGGGTCTGGCCAAGGAGAAGCTGCTGGAGGATCCCGACGCGGCGGCGTCGATGGTCGAGGAGGCTCACGGCGAGGTGAAGCTGGCGTTGCAGGAGCTGCGGGACCTGGCCCGCGGCATCCACCCCGCGGTCCTGACCGACCGCGGTCTCGACGCGGCCCTGTCGTCGGTCGCCTCACGCTGCACGGTGCCGGTGAGGGTGACGGTGGATCTCACCGGGCGGCCGGCCGCGGCCATCGAGGGCATCGCCTACTTCACCGTCTCGGAGCTGCTGCAGAACGTCAGCAAGCACAGCGCCGCGCGTACGGCCTCGGTCGAGGTGTGGCGTTCGGCCGGCCGTCTGCTCATCCAGGTGGAGGACGACGGTCGTGGCGGTGCGAGCCTGGACGGCGGTACGGGGATGCGGGGGCTCGCCGACCGGCTGGGGGCGGTCGACGGTCTGTTCGTCGTGGAGTCGCCGGAGGGGGGCCCGACGACGGTGACGGCGGAGCTGCCGTGGCGGGACCGCTCCGGCGTCCTCGCCGAGGACACGCGTACACGTACACCCACGCAGAACTCCGTACGGCCGGCCACGTAACCGCGCGCCCCGTGTAACCGCGCCCCGCGTGGCTGTGCGCGCCCCGGTCCGCGCCCGCACAGCCGGCCGCCCGGTCGGAGGTAGGGAAAACCCCCCGTCCAAGACTGCGACGTACTCCATGGTCCGCCGGCCTGCCGCAAAGGAGTCTGGAGATACGACAGCACAGCCGCCGGACGAGGAGAAGGACGACGCCGATGGCCACCGAGTACGGACAGGGCTACGGGCTCTACAACACGCCCACCGGTACCCCCGGGCGCCCCGGGGACACCGGTGGCGCAGGGAGGGCCGGTGAGCGGCGGCACCGGGTGCCGGCGGTACTGCGGGCACCGGTCGAGGGACGGACCTGGCGCGAACTGGTGTACATCCTGCTGAGTCTTCCGGTCAGCGTGCTGCTCTTCACCTACGCGGTCACGATGGTGTCGCTGGGTGCCGGTCTGCTGGTGACGTTCCTCGGCGTGCCGGTGCTGGCCGCCGGGCTCGCCGGATGCCGTGGGTTCGGGGCGCTGGAGCGGATGCGGGCACGGGGGCTGCTGGACCTGGACGTGGCCGAGCCGGAGCCGCTGCGGATGAAGCGCCGGGGGTTCATGGCCTGGGTGGGGGCGGTGCTGAAGAGCGGCGCCTCGTGGCGGTCGCTGCTGTACGCGGTGCTCCATCTGCCGTGGGCGGTGTTCGCCTTCGCCGTCGCGGTGACCGTCTGGTCGATCGGCTGGTCGCTGCTGACGTACCCCCTGTGGTTCTGGGTCTTCCCGATGTACGCCGGTCAGGACGGGATACAGCTGTACGGCGACGGGCGGCACCAGATCTATCTGGACAACCCGTTCGAGATCACGGTGACCGCGCTGATCGGACTGCTGTTCACCGTCGCCGCGCCGTGGATCGTGCGGGCGCTGACCATGGTGGACCGGCTGCTGGTGCACGGGCTGCTCGGGCCGTCCCGGCTGGCGACGCGCGTGGTGGAGCTGGAGTCGGGCCGGGGCACCGTGGTGGACACGGCGGCGGCGGACCTGCGGCGCATCGAGCGCGATCTGCACGACGGGGCACAGGCCCGGTTGGTGGCGCTGGCCATGGATCTGGGGCTGGCGAAGGAGAAGCTGCGGGAGGACCCGCGGGCCGCGGCGCACATGGTGGACGAGGCGCACGGCGAGGTGAAGACGGCTCTGCAGGAGCTGCGGGACCTGGCGCGCGGAATCCACCCGGCCGTGCTGACCGACCGGGGCCTTGACGCGGCTCTCTCGTCGGTGGCCTCCCGGTGCACGGTCCCGGTACGGGTCGACGTGGACCTGACGGAGCGTCCGGCGCCGGCGATCGAGGGCATCGCCTACTTCACCGTCTCGGAACTGCTGCAGAACATCAGCAAGCACGCGCGGGCGACCCGGGCGGGCGTGGAGGTCTGGCGGACGGAGAACCGGCTGATGGTGCAGGTCGAGGACAACGGCGTGGGCGGTGCCGACGTGTCGGAGGGTTCCGGACTGGCCGGTCTTGCGGAGCGGCTGGACGCGGTGGACGGAATCCTGGTGGTCGACTCCCCGTCCGGCGGCCCGACCCGGGTGACGGCGGAGCTGCCCTGGCGGGCGGGTCGGACACGGTGAGCAGGCCGGCGCGTGAGCGCGTGAGCGGCGGCTGAGGACGCGGAAGCGGCCGGCAGGTGTGCGGGTACGGGCGGCGGGCCCGTACCCGCACACACCCCTGCGCCAGGAAGTCGCCCCTGCCCCGTACCAGGACATGCCCCTGCCACCGGTGCGGGCCCCTGCCCGCGAAGACTTCTCTCGCGTCATCCCTCCGCATCACCCACCGGATGCTGGGATGCTGGTCCCGTCAACCGGGCCCGCCGTACGGGCGGGCCCGGATGAGGGCGTGGGGGCCGAGGATTCGTGGAGGACAGAGTGCGTGTGGTCATCGCCGAGGATTCAGTGCTGCTGCGGGAGGGCCTGACCCGGCTGCTGACCGACCGGGGGCACGATGTCGTGGCCGGGGTCGGCGACGGCGACGCGCTGATCAAGACGATCACCGAGCTGAACGACCAGGGGGAGCTGCCGGACGTCGTGGTGGCCGACGTACGGATGCCGCCGACGCACACCGACGAGGGCGTGCGGGCCGCCGTCCAGCTGCGCAGGACGCATCCGGATGTCGGGGTGCTGGTGCTGTCGCAGTACGTGGAGGAGCGCTATGCCACGGAGTTGCTCGCCCATTCCAGCCGGGGCGTCGGCTATCTGCTCAAGGACCGGGTGGCCGAGGTACGGGAGTTCGTGGACGCGGTGGTGCGCGTGGCCGAGGGTGGTACGGCCCTGGACCCCGAGGTCGTCGCGCAGCTGCTCGGCCGCAGCCGCAAGCAGGACGTTCTCGCGGGACTCACCCCGCGTGAGCGGGAGGTTCTGGGGCTGATGGCGGAAGGGCGGACGAACTCGGCGATCGCCCGGCAGCTGGTGGTGAGCGACGGAGCCGTGGAGAAGCACGTCAGCAACATCTTCCTGAAGCTGGGGCTGTCCCCGAGCGACGGCGATCATCGCCGGGTGCTCGCGGTCCTGACCCACCTCAAGTCCTGAACCGGACCCACCCGACCCACTTACGGGTGACGTCGGCGGGCGAGAGCCGACGTCGGTGGCCGACGGCTGAACCGCCGGCGGGTGGGCGGCGTCCTGGAAGGCGGGAGCCGGTGGGTCGGCGACCAGGGGGAATCCGGGCAGGGGACGCGAGACGTCGGCGCTCCGCGCGTCGTGGCGACGCTTCGCGGGGAGGCCGCGGGGGATTTCGAAGTCGTGTCCAAGATGCGAATGACCCCAGGAAGGCGACCCTTACGGACGTAGGGTTGATCCAGGGACGGCCTGCGGGAGGGCCTGTCCCGGACAGCCGCCCTCGAGGAGGTCCAGTTCAGTGACCAGCCAGGTCAGCAGCCCAGCGGAGCAGGCCGACGGAACAGCCCCAGGAGAGCAGCGCAAAGCGGCGGGCGTGAAGGACGTCCGCCGTCTGGACCGGGTGATCATCAGGTTCGCGGGGGACTCGGGTGACGGTATGCAGCTCACCGGTGACCGCTTCACCTCGGAGACGGCTTCCTTCGGCAACGACCTGTCGACCCTGCCGAACTTCCCCGCCGAGATCCGTGCCCCGGCCGGCACCCTGCCGGGTGTCTCGTCCTTCCAGCTCCACTTCGCCGACCACGACATCCTCACCCCCGGTGACGCGCCGAACGTGCTGGTGGCGATGAACCCGGCCGCGCTGAAGGCGAACATCGGGGACCTGCCACGCGGTGCGGAGGTCATCGTCAACACGGACGAGTTCACCAAGCGGGCGATGCAGAAGGTCGGCTACGCGAGCAATCCGCTGGAGGACGGCTCGCTCGACGGCTACAGCCTCCATCCGGTGCCGCTGACGACGCTGACGGTCGAAGCGCTGAAGCAGTTCGACCTCACCCGCAAGGAGGCCGAGCGCAGCAAGAACATGTTCGCGCTCGGCCTGCTGAGCTGGATGTACCACCGGCCCACCGAGGGCACGGAGAGGTTCCTGAACTCGAAGTTCGCCAAGAAGCCGGACATCGCCGCGGCCAACATCGCCGCGTACCGGGCGGGCTGGAACTTCGGGGAGACGACGGAGGACTTCGCCGTCTCCTACGAGGTGGCACCGGCCGCCACGGCGTTTCCACCGGGCGTGTACCGGAACATCTCCGGCAACCTGGCCCTGGCGTACGGCCTGATCGCGGCGTCCCGGCAGGCGGATCTGCCGCTGTTCCTGGGGTCGTACCCGATCACGCCGGCCTCGGACATCCTGCACGAGCTGAGCCGGCACAAGAACTTCGGCGTGCGGACCTTCCAGGCCGAGGACGAGATCGCCGGCATCGGTGCCGCGCTGGGGGCGGCTTTCGGCGGTTCGCTGGCGGTGACGACGACCAGTGGCCCCGGGGTGGCGCTGAAGTCCGAGACGATCGGTCTCGCGGTGTCGCTGGAGCTGCCGCTGCTGATCGTGGACATCCAGCGCGGCGGCCCGTCCACGGGCCTGCCCACCAAGACCGAGCAGGCGGACCTGCTCCAGGCGATGTACGGCCGCAACGGCGAGGCACCGGTCCCGGTGGTCGCGCCGCGTACGCCGGCCGACTGCTTCGACGCGGCGCTCGAGGCGGCCCGGATCGCGCTGACCTACCGGACGCCGGTGTTCCTGCTCTCCGACGGCTATCTGGCCAACGGCAGCGAGCCGTGGCGCGTTCCGGACCCGGAGGAGCTGCCGGACCTGCGAGTGCGGTTCGCGCAGGGCCCCAACCACACGATGGACGACGGCACCGAGGTGTTCTGGCCGTACCAGCGGGACCCGCACACGCTGGCCCGGCCGTGGGCGGTTCCGGGCACACCGGGTCTGGAGCACCGGATCGGCGGCATCGAGAAGCAGGACGGCACGGGCAACATCTCGTACGACCCGGCCAACCACGACTTCATGGTGCGCATCCGGCAGGCGAAGATCGACGGCGTCGACGTCCCCGACCTGGAGGTCGACGACGCGGACGGCGACGCCAGGGTCCTGGTGCTCGGCTGGGGGTCCACCTACGGGCCGATCACCGCGGCCGTACGGCGCATCAGGGGCGCGGGGGGCGCGGTCGCGCAGGCCCATCTGCGCCACGTCAACCCCTTCCCTCGGAATCTGGGGGAGGTCCTGAAGCGTTACGAGAAGGTGGTCGTACCCGAGATGAACCTCGGCCAGCTCGCGACCCTGATCCGGGCGAAGTACCTGGTCGACGCCCACTCCTACAACCAGGTCAACGGCATGCCGTTCAAGGCGGAGCAGCTTGCCGAGGCACTGAAGGAGGCCATCGATGACTGAGACGATGACAGGCGGCCCGTCCCCCCTCGGCGACTCCCCGTTCGGTGAGGCTCTCGCCCTCGTGCCCAAGGCCGAGGGCGAGCAGTCGATGAAGGACTTCAAGTCCGACCAGGAGGTGCGCTGGTGCCCCGGCTGCGGCGACTACGCCGTCCTGGCCGCAGTGCAGGGTTTCATGCCCCAGCTCGGGCTGGCGAAGGAGAACATCGTCTTCGTCTCCGGCATCGGCTGTTCGTCCCGGTTCCCGTACTACATGAACACCTACGGGATGCATTCCATCCACGGCCGCGCCCCCGCGATCGCGACGGGCCTGGCGGCGTCCCGGCGCGACCTGAGCGTGTGGGTCGTCACCGGTGACGGGGACGCGCTGTCCATCGGCGGCAACCATCTGATCCACGCGCTGCGCCGTAACGTCAATCTGAAGATCCTGCTGTTCAACAACCGGATCTACGGCCTGACCAAGGGCCAGTACTCACCGACGTCCGAGATCGGCAAGATCACCAAGTCGACGCCGGTGGGTTCGCTGGACGCGCCCTTCAACCCGGTGTCGCTGGCGATCGGCGCGGAGGCGTCCTTCGTGGCCCGTACGGTCGACTCGGACCGCAAACATCTGACCGAGGTGCTGCGGCAGGCCGCGGCCCATCCGGGCACCGCCCTCGTCGAGATCTACCAGAACTGCAACATCTTCAACGACGGCGCCTTCGAGGTCCTCAAGGACCGGCGGCAGGCCGAGGAGGCGGTGATCCGGCTGGAGCACGGCAGCCCGATCCGCTTCGGCGCGGAAGGCGCGAAGGGCGTCGTCCGCGACCGGACCACCGGTGACCTGAAGGTGGTCGCGGTGACACCGGAGAACGAGGCGGAGATCGTGGTCCACGACGCGCACTCGGCGTCCCCGACCACCGCGTTCGCGCTGTCCCGGCTCGCCGATCCGGACACCCTGCACCACACCCCGATCGGTGTCTTCCGCTCCGTGGACCGCCCGGTCTACGACACGCTGATGGCCGAGCAGCTGGACACCTCCGTCGAGCAGCACGGCAAGGGCGACCTCGGCGCGCTGCTGGCGGGCAACGACACGTGGACGGTCGTCGGCTGAGCGGCGACCCGCTGAAAGCCGAAGCCCCGCACGAGGCCCGGACGCTTCAGGGCGTCCGGGCCTCGTCGTGCGTCCGCCGGGCCTCGTCGTACGCCTGGCGCGCCTCGTCGTACGCCTGGCGGGCGGCCAGTACGTCGTCCATGCGCCGCTCGGTCCACAGGGCCAGCGCACGCACCTGTTCGGCGGCCTCGCGCCCCAGACCGGTGAGGGAGTAGTCGACGCGCGGCGGGATCACCGGTTTGGCGTCACGATGGACGAGGCCGTCGCGCTCCAGCGTCTGGAGGGTCTGGGTGAGCATCTTCTCGCTGACCCTGCCGATCGTCCGGCGCAGCTCGCTGAAGCGGTAGGGCCGCTCCTGGAGCCGGATCAGCACGAGCACCCCCCAGCGGCTCGTCACGTGCTCCAGGACCAGGCGCTGCGGACACATCGCCTCCTGCGCGCTCCACAGCGGCCCGGGAAAAGGCGCCGGCGCGGGCGCCGGGGGCACGGACACACCTTCACTTACCGTCATACCAGTACCTTACTTCAAAGTGGGTACTTACAAAAAGTTAGCGTAGCTCCTAGTGTTGACGGCACCGCACCCCACAAGGAGTTCTGATCATGAGCATCGTCGTCACCGGAGCCACCGGACACCTCGGCCGCCACGTCGTGGAGCAGCTGCTGGAGAAGGTCCCGGCCGAACAGGTCACCGCCGTCGTGCGCAGCCCGGAGAAGGCCGCCGGCCTGGCGGAGCGCGGCGTGCGGCTCGCGGTCGCCGACTACAACGCCCCCGAGACCTTCGACGGCGTGTTCACGGCGGGCGACAAGGTGCTGCTGATCTCGGGCAACGAGTTCGACAAGGGCCGGGTGCGGCAGCACCGGGTGGTCATCGAGGCCGCCGAGGCGGCCGGTGTCGCCCTGCTCGCCTACACCAGCGCCCCCAAAACGCTGACCGCCGCGCTCGCCGACGACCACCGCGGCACCGAGGAGGCCCTGCTGGCCTCCGGCGTGCCGTACGTCCTGCTGCGCAACGGCTGGTACCACGAGGTCTACACCGAGAACCTCGCCCCGGTGCTGGAGCACGACGCGGTGGTCGCCGCCGCCGGTGAGGGCCGCGTCTCCTCCGCCGCGCGCGCCGACTACGCCGCGGCAGCGGTCGCCGTACTGACCGGCGGGGGCCACGAGAACAAGACGTACGAGCTGGGCGGCGACGAGGCGTGGAGCCTCGCCGAGTACGCGGCCGAGCTGAGCCGGCAGACCGGCAGGGAGATCGCCTACAAGCCGGTCACGGTCGAGGAGCTCACCGGCATCCTGACCGGTGCCGGACTGCCCGGGCCGATGGCCGCCGTTTTCGCCGGTGTGGACGCCTCCATCGAGAAGGGTGAGCTGGTCGTCACCAGTGGCGACCTGGCCCGTCTGACCGGCCGCCCGGCCACGCCGCTCGCGGACGCCGTCGCCGCCGCGCTGAAGGGCTGACCTCCACGCGGGCCCGGGGCCCGCACACCCCTGCCTGTCATGACCGTATTCCGATACGGGCATGACAGGCAGGGGTGTGCGGCGTTACCGTCGTCCGGGCGGCCGTCGGCCGCCCGGACGACACGCGTCGGACGCCCCGGACGCGGCAGGTGAGAAGGAGGACCCGTGACCGAGAAGTCGGCCAACGAGCGGCGCAAGGGACTGCTGAACGGCTTCGCGGCATACGGCATGTGGGGACTCGTCCCCCTCTTCTGGCCCCTCCTCAAGCCCGCGGGGGCCGTGGAGATCCTGGCCCACCGGATGGTCTGGTCGCTGTTCTTCGTGGGCGCCGCCCTGCTCGTCATACGCCGCTGGGCCTGGCTCGGAGAGCTGCTGCGGCAGCCTCGCCGGCTGGCCCTGATCACGGTCGCCGCGGCGGTCATCACCGTGAACTGGGGCGTCTACATCTGGTCGGTGAACTCCGGGCACGTCGTCGAGGCCTCCCTCGGCTACTTCATCAACCCGCTGGTCACCATCGCCATCGGCGTACTGCTGCTGAAGGAACGGCTGCGGCCCGTGCAGTGGACAGCGGTCGGGGTCGGCTTCGCCGCGGTGCTCGTCCTCACCATCGGCTACGGCCGTCCGCCGTGGATCTCGCTCTGCCTCGCCTTCTCCTTCGCCGTCTACGGGCTGGTGAAGAAGAAGGTCAACCTCGGCGGCATCGAGTCGCTGGCCGCCGAGACGGCCATCCAGTTCCTGCCCGCGCTCGGCTATCTGCTGTGGCTGGGCAGCCGGGGCGATTCCGCGTTCGGCACCGAGGGTGCGGGACACGCGGCGCTGCTCGCAGCCACCGGGATCGTCACCGCGCTCCCCCTGGTCTGCTTCGGCGCCGCCGCGATCCGTGTGCCGCTGTCCACGATGGGACTGCTCCAGTATCTGGCCCCGGTGTTCCAGTTCCTGCTCGGCATCCTCTACTTCAAGGAGGCCATGCCGCCCGAGCGCTGGGCCGGGTTCGCACTGGTGTGGCTGGCGCTCATGCTGCTGACCTGGGACGCGCTGCGCACCGCCCACCGCTCCGCCCGCGCGCTCACCAGGGAGCGGGCGAGGGTGGCGGCGGCAGCGGCGGCCGCCACGGCCGGTGCGGTCACGACGGCCACGACGGCCGCCGCCGTGACGACGCACCCCGTGGAGCCGGCAGGGGACGCGGCTGATGCGCTGGACACGGTGGATGCGCCGCCAGCCAGGCCTTAGGGGTCCTTGCACCATGAGCGCCCGATGAGGTCGCGTGGTCCGGTGCCGGGGGTACCGCCCACGCCTTTCAGGCAGTGGGGGAGCATCGCAAGGCGCCACAGAGCCCTCGTAGCGGGGCTACCAGGGATTTTCGGCAACGCGGCGTGGTCCGGTGCCGGGCCGCGCGACCCGGGCGGGCACAGTGCAAGGACCCTTAGGACGGCTCGGAGCGCTTGAATGGCTCCATGACGCAGCCACCGGCACCACCCGCTCCCGAGGGCCCCACCGATCCCGCCACTCCCGCCACTCCCGCCACTCCCGCCACTCCCGTCGCTCCTGTGACTCCCGTGCACTGGAAGCTCGTCATCGACACGGCCGACCCGCACGCACAGGCCGACTTCTGGGCCGCCGCCCTCGGGTACACGGTCGAGGACCACAGCGCACTCGTCGAGAAGCTGCTCGGTCTGGGCGCCGTACCGGCCGAGCTGACCACCGAGCAGCACGGCCGCGCCGCCTGGCGTGACCTGGCCGCGGTACGGCACCCCGACGACCCTCACCAGAGGGAGAGCGGCACCGGGCTGGGGCGGCGGCTGCTGTTCCAGCGGGTGCCGGAGCCGAAGACGGCCAAGAACCGGCTCCACCTCGACCTGCACCCCGGCGAGGGGCGCCGCGAGGCGGAGGTGGCACGGCTGGAGCGGCTTGGGGCGGGGGTGCTGCGTCGCGTGGAGGAGCCGTCCGGTTCCTGGACGGTGATGACGGATCCGGAAGGCAACGAGTACTGCGTGCACTGAGGCCTTCGCCGCCCGGACGCGCCCCGCTCGTTCACCCGTGCTGGGCGCGGGCTCGGGCGGTCAGGCGGGCCATGCGGGCGCGGGCGGAATCCAGCTCCTCGACCTCGTCGGCGGCCGGACCGCCCTCGCCGGCGAGTTCGGTCCACCGCTCGATCAGGTCGCGCCCCAGTTCCAGCCCGCGCAGCGGGTCGCGCACCGCTCGCCAGGCGGTGGCCGCGCTGCGGACGTTGCCGTAGGCGGCCTCCGCGTCGCCCGCCCGACGGTGGATACCGGCGAGGTCGAGGGAGAGCCGGAAGGCGTGCAGCGGCTCGTCGCCGAGGTAGGCGACGTACGCGGTCAGCTCGCGCAGCCGGAGTACCTCGGGGTGCTCGGGCCCCAGTGTCCGCGAGGCCTCGGCCACCGTCTCCCGGGCCAGTCGCGCCGCGGTGTCGATCCGGCCCGCCCGGACCGCGTCGTTGATCAGGCCCATGGGCTCGGCCAGATGGGTCTCGCCCGGCACGGCCGGCGGCTCGTCCCCGAGCATCGCCTCCGCCACGGCGTCGAAGCCGCGGGGCGGGGTCGGTTTGGGATCGGGGTCGCTGCCGGTGCCGCTGCCGCTGCCGCACACGTCTTCCGGAAGCGGTTCGGGCATCCGGGAACGGCCGGTCCGCGACGCCGGGCCGGCCGGTGAAGGCAGGGGGCTCGGTATCCGGTCGGCCGGAGGGAGCGGGTATGCCGGGGGCCTCGGGTATGCCGCCGGGGTCCCGGGAGGGCTGTCCGCTTCGGGAGCGGGGTGCGGCCGCGCGTCCATGGGCGGGGGCGGACCGAACTCACCGGTCGGCGGCGCGACCGTTCCCGGGGGTGTCGCTCCCGCCGCCGCCCCGGGCACCGGCCGCAGCCGGAAGGTGGGGGCGGAGTCCCGTACGGGGTCGGGTGCCGGGTCCCGGTCCGGGGCTGATGCCCGTGCCGGGGGCGCGTCCGGTACCGGTACCGGTACCGGACGCAGGATGTGGGTGGGCCGGTCGTGCCCGGGACGCGAGGGCGGAACGGCGACCGGGCCCGGGGCCGCGGAGAAGGGGGCGCCGGCATGCGGCGCGGCCGCTGATCCCTCCTGGGCCACGTCCCGGCCCGGCGCGTGGACCGGCCCCGGCTCCGGCCCGGACCCCGACGCGGACTCCGGCCCCGGCTCCGGTTTCATCGGCGCCGGGGCCCCCGTGAAGCGGCTGGCGCCGTCCGGGTCGACCTGGAGGGGGACCACGTAGCCGATGCGCTCGTCGTGGACGGTGGCCAGGACGGCACACCCCGAGGCGAGGGCGATGCGGTGGAGCCGGTTCAGCACGGCGTGCTGAACCTCCTCACCGGGGCCGGCGACCACCAGTGCCCCGTCGACGGACGCGCTCCGCGTGCCCGCGCCGCCCCCCGCGGCGACGGGTATACGGACGTCGATCGGCACTGCCGCAAGGTGCGCCGCGTGTGCGGCCTGCTGCTGTTCCCGCTTCTTCTCGCGGCTGAGTCGCGCCATCGTCCCCTCATTCGGGTTGTTGACCTGCCGACGAGTCTGTCCGCTGAGCCCCGTTTCTCACGTCACCGCGTTGTCACAGGCTCGTCCCAACGGCCGGCATGAGGACCGGGGTGGCGAGGCAGGAGAACGGGCATGCGTACAGGCATGCGACAGGGACCGGAGATCTGGATCCGAGGACCGGTGGGAGTGCCGGAACCGGACCCGCCGGAGTTCGCCCACACCCGGGCGGTGACCCGGCGCTTCTCCTGGGTCGGTCTTCATGGCGGCGCCGGGGCCTCCACCCTCGCCGCGGTGCACGGTGGCCACGACAGCGGCCGCGCCTGGCCCGGACCGGCCGAGCCGCAGTCGGTGCTGCTCGTCGCCCGGACGCACGCGTCCGGTCTGGAGACCGTCGTCCCGGCCGTGGAGATGTTCCGGCGCGGGGAGGTCCCGTACGGGCTCGCTCTCGATGCCGTCGTCCTGGTGGCGGACGCGCCGGGTCGCCTGCCGCGCTCCCTCGCCCGGCGGATCCGGCACCTCGAGGCGGTGACCGACGTCTACCGCGTGCCATGGGTGCCCGCGTGGCGCTTGGGCGACCTGAGCGGCCGGCTGCCGCGTGAGGCCGAACCACTGGCCCGCCTGACGGGATCGGCGCGCTGAGCGGCGGCCAGGACGCCACTTCGGCTTCGGCTTCGGTGGCGGAGATCGCCTCCGCGGTACGCGCGGGGGCGGTGCGGGCCGTCGATGTGGTCGCGGAGTCGCTGGAGCGGATCGAACGGGCCGATCCGGTGCTGTGCGCGTTCACCGAGGTGTGGGCCGAGGAGGCACTGCGGCGGGCCGGTGAGGTGGACGCCCTGGTCGAGGCGGGCCCTCAGCATCCACCGCGTCCACCGCGTCCGTCCGGCTTGAGCGTGGGTGGGGGCCCCGGGGCTCGCGCGTGGCTGCCGCTGGCCGGGGTGCCCGTCGCCGTCAAGAAGGGGCGGCACGGGCTGCGGGCGGTGGGCCCGCTGCTCGCAGCCGGTGGTGTCGCGGTGGGTGCCACCGCGGTACCCGGGCCCGGCACCTCCTGGCAGACCTGGGGCCTCGGGGCCCGCGGACGGACCCTCAACCCGTGGCGGGCCGACCGTACGCCGGGCGGTTCCTCGGCCGGGGCCGCGGTCGCGGTGGCGGCGGGCCTGGTGCCGCTGGCGACGGGCAGCGACGGCGCGGGGTCGGTACGCATCCCGGCGGCTTGGTGCTCAGTCGTCGGCCTCAAGGTCACCAACGGCCTGCTCCCCTCACCCGACCGCACGGGGCTCGCGGCGCCCGGAGTCCTCGCCCGTACGGCGGCCGACGCGGCGGCCTGGTGGCGGGCGGTGTCACCGACGCCCACCGGCGTCGACGCGCGGCCGCCCCTCCCGTGCACCGCCGTCTGGTCCCCCGGCCTCGGCTTCGCCGGTCCCGATCCGGAGCCCCTCGCGCTGGCACGGGCGGCGGTCGGCCGGCTCGTGGACGCCGGAGTCGTACGGCTCGTACGGCCGTCGGCACCGCCGGTGCTCATGGACCCCGCCCCGGCCTGGCTCGCTCTGCGCAACCCCGGCACGGCCCCCTCCGGCCTCGCCGAAGCCCACCGCGTCCGGGCGGAGAACGACCGGCGCCTGGCCCGCCTCTTCACCGGCGCCGAGCTGCTGCTGACACCCACCGCGCCCACCGCGCCGCACGGCCACGAAGGGCCGGGGGACGTCTACTCCACCGCGCTCACCTGGGCGTTCAACCTGAGCGGGCACCCTGCGCTGAGCCTGCCCGCCGGATTCGGCACCGACAGCTGCCCGGCAGGACTCCAACTGGTGGCACCGCCCGGACGGGAGGCACTGCTGCTCGCTGTGGCAGGGGCCGCGGAGAAGCCGAGCAGCGAAGGAGCTGGGCGGCTGAGGAGCTGAGCGGCTGAGGAGCCGAGGGCCGCCGTCCGAATCCCCTTGGACATTTACTTGCGCATGCATATGATGCACATGCCTGTAATTGACGCACGCCGACCATCCAGGGGATGACCATGACACGCCGTTTCCTCTTCGTCCTGGGGAGCGCCCGACGCGACGGCAACTCCGCGCTGCTGGCCCGCCGGGCCGCCGAACAGCTGCCCGCGGGTACGGAGCAGCGCTGGGTCGACCTCACCGACCGTCCGCTGCCCGAATTCGAGGACCTCCGCCACGACAGCGACCACGTCCGCCCCACGGAGGGCGATGTCGCCCTGCTGCTCGACGCCACCGTCGCGGCGACGGACGTGGTGATCATCTCGCCGCTGTACTGGTACTCGGTGTCCGCGCAGACCAAGCGCTACCTGGACCACTGGTCGGGCTGGCTGCGCACCCCCGGCCTGGACTTCAAGGCGACGATGGCGGGGCGCACGCTCTGGGGCGTCACGGCGCTCTCGGACGACGAGCCGGTGGTCGCCGATCCGCTGATCGGTACGCTCCACCACTCCGCCGCCTACCTGGGCATGCGCTTCGGCGGGGTGCTGCTCGGCAACGGCAGCAAGCCGGGTGACGTACTGAAGGACGACGAGGCGCTGACCCGCGCCAAGACGTTCTTCGCACAGGACGCGCCCCTCGCCCGCTTCCCGTACGAGGCCGGCTGACCCGGCCGCGGCAGCGGTCTCACCAGCCGGGCTGCACCTCTCCCAGGACGTCGCCGCCGATGTGCGCGGCGAGCTTTTGGGCGCGGGAAAGGTCACCGTGCTTGGTCACGTGGACGAAGACGGTGTGCTCCTCGGTCCAGCCGCCGTACTGGGCCTCATCGCCGTGGAACACGACCTGGACCCCGTCGTGGTTCCAGTGCCCGTACGAGTCCGCCTCCGGGTCGTCCGGCCACCGGCCGTTCCATTCGACGGCCGCCGTGCCCTCGCCCAGAGCGGCCAGGAACCGCTCCTCGACCTCCCCGCCTTCGACGTCCTCACGGAAGGACAACGGCAGGTGCGTCCGGAGTTCGGCGTCGTCCAGCGTCGCCACGTCGAGGTCGAAGAGGAGGTAGTGACCCGTCGTCGGGTCCTTGCGGGTCTCCTCGTAGTCGAAGGGCACCCCGGGAACGAGCTCGGCCATGCGCCGCACCTCCCGGGGCGTCCGCATCTCGGCGAAGAGCCGGATCCGGTCGTCGATGTGTTCCAGCAGTGCGCACAGCCGCTTGGCCTGCCGGTACGCCTCAGCCGCGTCGCTGGTCCAAAGGACGGGATACGCTTTCGAGTTGCCCACGGGCCGAACCGTCGCACGCCGGATCCCGACCGCGCCACCGCGTTTTCCCACGCGGTGACGCCCTTCGTCGTGAACCTCGCCCGGGCCGCCGAGCCGGACACCAGCGCGTACAAGGACTGGAGACCGAGGTTCTTCACCGGGTCGTCCCAGTGGACGGGCTCGCGCGCTGCCGGGGAGGAGGCCGTACGGGAAGGGCCCTTCGACGAGGGTCCCGACCCGCGGGAGCACGGCGCGCGTGGAGTGCGACATGGGCCGTCCGAGGACGTGCGCCGTGCCCGAGGTGGGCTCGGTCGGGCCCATCAGCGTGCGGATGGTGGTGGTCTTGCCGGAACCGTTGGGACCGAGGAACCGGAGCCGTTGGGACCGAGGAAGCCGAAGACGCCGCCCGCCGGGACGGTCGGATCGAGGCCGTCGACGGCGAACTGTCCACCGCGGTGGCGCCCGGTGAGGGTACGGGTGACGATGACGCCGTCACCCGTACCCCGTACCCCGTGTGACGGATGCCTCGCCCGTCGGCTCCCCCGTTCCCCGTCGTGCCGCTGCCCGGGTTACTTCGCCTCGTCGGCCGCCTTCACCAGGGCGTCCTTGGTGACGGCGCCCACGTAGACCTTGCCGTCCTCGGTGAACAGGGCGTTGACCAGGCGGGTGCTGAACACGGTGCCCGTGCCGAACTCGCCCTTCACCTGGTCGCCGAGCGAGCCGAGGAAACCGTCGAGGTCCCCGCCTGCGGAGCCGGTCGGCAGACCGCCCCCGGCGCCGGTGTCGAAGGCGGCGACGGAGTTCCAGCCCTCGCCGAGCACCTTCAGTCCGTCGAGGCCCTTGGCCAGGTCCTCCTCGGGCTTCGCGCCCTCCGGCTTCCCGTGCTCCCTTGCCTTCTCGTCACCGCCCTTCTCACCGCCGTGCAGCTCGCCCTCCTCGGTCACCTTGGCGCCCTTGGGCGGGGTGAAGTCGAAGGTCGACGCGGCCGGCCGGTCGAAGCCGACCTTGGTGAAGCCGACGTCCACGACGGCGGCACCGCCGCTCGCCGGGGTCAGCGTGAACTTCAGCGGCGTACCGGTCCTGTGGTCCACCGCAATGCTGATGGCGCCGACCGTGGAGCCGGACTGCCTGGGCTTGACGACCAGCTTGTACGCGTCCCGGCCGGCCACCTGCGCGGTGCCGTCGACGGTGACGGACGTGGTGTCGTCGACCGACTTCAGCACTTCCTCGGCGAAGTCCTTCGGCGTTGCCGGGGGCCGGTGCTCCCGGCCCTCGCCCCCGGCGGACTCGTCGGTGGTGCCGTGGAAGACCTCGTTGGACTCGCTGTCGTAGCCCCAGACGTCCTCGCCGTTGTGGATCAGGCTGTACTCGGACGCGTCCCCGAGCAGCGACACCTTCTGCCGGTCGGGGCCGTCGGCCGCGATGCGCAGGGTGTGCGTGCCGGACGCCAGCTCGGTGAGCTTGGCCGTCGGGTCGGCGGAGGAACCGCCGTCCCCGCCCTGCCCCATGGCGCCGGAGGTCAGGCCGCTCTCCAGGCCGCCGAGGTCCGGCAGCCCGAGGTCGGTGGTGATCTTCACGGTGCCGGACAGCTGCTCGACGTCCGACTGGGCGATCTTCTCGATGAGCTGTGCGGCGGTGATCTTCGGCAGGTCCGGGTCGCCGGAGTCGGCGATCGCGGGGACGAGCCCGATGGTCGCGGCCGCCACTCCCATCACCGTGACCGGGACGACGTACCGCGCGGCCCTGCGCCGGCCCGCGCCCCGCTCGTCGGCCTCGCCGGCCTGCCGAGCGGTCGTCGTGTCGTCGGATTCGTACGGTGCCATGTGTGCCCTACCTCCGTGGTCGGCGGCGGCCTGCGTCTCGTGTCGCTCGCACCAGTCACACCCTGAGCCGCCATTCTCACCCGAATCGGTGAGAAGTGGTGATGTCCGTCGTGTTCCATCTGACCAAACCCGGTGGGCGGATGCGTCAGACCCCGGACTCAACTCCGTGTACTGCTGCGGTATGACACCGGGCGTCGTTTCGGCCCCCGACCAGTAGGGGTCGGGGGCCGGGGTGGCGGACGGGACGGCGGCGGGTCAGCCGGCCCGGTGCACCACCGCGTCGCACAGCTCGACCAGGGCCGTCTTCGACTCGCACTCCGGCAGCGGGGCCAGCGCCGAGCGCGCCTCCTCCGCGTAGCGCACGGTGTCCTGGCGGGCCTGCTCCAGCGCGGGGTGGGCACGCAGCAGCCGCAGCGCCTCGGCGTGCCGGGCGTCGTCGCCGAGGTCGGAGTCGAGCAGCTCGCACAGGGCGACGTCCTCGGCCCGCCCCAGCCGGGCCGCCCGCTCGCGCAGCCGCAGCACGGGCAGCGTCGGGATGCCCTCGCGCAGGTCGGTGCCCGGGGTCTTGCCGGACTCGTGGGAGTCGGAGGCGATGTCCAGTACGTCGTCGGCGAGCTGGAAGGCGACCCCGAGCCGTTCGCCGTACTGGGTCAGCACGTCCACGACCGTGTCGTCCGCGCCGGACATCATGGCGCCGAACCGGCAGGCGACGGCGACCAGCGAGCCGGTCTTGCCACCGAGGACGTCCAGGTAGTGGTCGACCGGGTCGCGGCCCTCCTGCGGTCCCGCGGTCTCCAGGATCTGACCGGTGACCAGCCGCTCGAACGCCTCGGCCTGTACCCGTACGGCCTCCGGGCCGAGGTCGGCCAGGATGTGCGACGCGCGAGCGAAGAGGAAGTCACCGGTGAGGACCGCGACGGAGTTGCCCCAGCGGGTGTTGGCGCTGGGCACCCCGCGCCGTACGGTGGCGTCGTCCATCACGTCGTCGTGGTACAGCGTGGCCAGGTGGGTCAGCTCCACGACCACGGCGGACGGTACGACACCGGGCGCGTAGGGGTCGCCGAACTGGGCGGCGAGCGTCACGAGCAGCGGCCGGAACCGCTTGCCACCGGCCCGCACCAGGTGCTGGGCGGCCTCGGTGATGAAGGGGACCTCACTCTTCGTGGCCTCGAGCAGCCCTTCCTCGACAGCCCTCATTCCGGCCTGGACATCGGCCTCCAGAGCCTGGTCCCGCACGCTCAGCCCGAACGGCCCGACGACGGTCACGAGGGGTCTCCTGTCTGCTGGTGTCCACTGGCGCTTAGACGTCTTGCACAGTTTGTCGATAGGTCGCTGACATCACTCGAGTCAGCGTATCCGGTCATGTTTCGATCACCGTCAGCACCCACATTCCCCGGCCTCACCCGCACACGCGCGGACCGAGGCTCACGGCGCCCTCCGGTATCGGATCACCATCGGATCGTTTCTGACCAGTTGGTAACAAAGGATATTCGCCACCTTTCGGATGCAGCGACCCACTCTCGAGGCGCAACCCCGCACCCGGCCCGGCATGCGACCCGACACCCGGCACGACACGCGGCCCGGCGTACGGCCCGACGTACGGTCCCGCACGCGGGTCGCCCCGCCCACCCCGGAGTCCGATTTGCCGTAATTGCCAAGCGGATTCCCCTTGGTGGCAAATGCGTCCACGCGGTGCGGCCAGTGAAGTGAGTCACGCGCGTCCCGGCACGTCCGCCCCTCGCGCCGACCGGCGCTTCCCCTTGCCACGAACGCGAGTTGACCCTTGGCGCCCGCAAAGGATCAAGTACCCCAAAACCCCCGCAACAAGATCAAGCGGTGCGATCCGTGA
Source organism: Streptomyces yamdrokensis (assembly GCF_053890455.1). Lineage (NCBI taxonomy): Bacteria > Bacillati > Actinomycetota > Actinomycetes > Kitasatosporales > Streptomycetaceae > Streptomyces > Streptomyces yamdrokensis. Next base: position 4,556,421 of record NZ_CM132679.1, on the reverse strand, counting down.
TGGTCGCACTTGTTTCCGACAAGTGCACTCGCATACGTTCCCGGCTTGTCGGGCGGACGCCGAATCCTGCCGCCGCCCGCGCCACCCATCGACGAACTCACTCACGCACGGCAGGAGCGGGGGACCCAGGCAAGCCGCCGGACCGGTTCGCAGCCGGAACGGCTCGGGGTGAAGCCATGCCCGCACGGGCACGGCCGGGCACTCTCCCGCCCGAACCCGACAGCTCACCTCGCAGGCGTAGGAGAGGAACACAGACATGACCGCATCCGGTCCGCCCCGCCGCTTCGGCCGCTCCCGCCTCGTCCGCTCCTTCGCCGTCGCCGGTGTCGCGGCGGTCGCCCTCCCGCTGTTCGGTGCCACCACCGCCTCAGCCGCGCCCGCCGCTGCCGCGACGTCCACCCCTGCCACCGCCGGCACCGTGACCGCGTACCCGGACAACCTCGACGGCTGGATCCGCGAGTCCCTGTCCGTCATGGCGCAGCACGGCATCCCCGGCAGCTACGACTCCATCCACCGCAACATCCTGCGCGAGTCGTCCGGCAACCCGCAGGCCATCAACCTGTGGGACTCCAACGCCATGGCCGGCACCCCGTCGAAGGGCCTGCTCCAGGTCATCGACCCGACCTTCCAGGCGTACCACGTGCCCGGCACGGCCTTCGACCCGTTCGACCCGGTCGCGAACATCACGGCGGCCTGCAACTACGCGGCGGACCGCTACGGCTCCATCGACAACGTCTTCGGCGCCTACTGAGACACCTGAGACATCCGATACGTCCGGGCCCATCGGAACGCCGGAACACCGGAACGCGGCGGCACCGGCCACACCGGCGGACACCGAGGCCTACCGGGACACGCTCCCGGACCTGGGGCGGGGCAGCACGTGTTGGGGCACGCGCGGCTCCGCTCCGCCGAACAACCGCTCGAGGACGACGGCCACGCCGTCGTCCTCGTTCGACGTGGTGACCTCGTCGGCCACCGCCTTGAGCTCGGGGTGCGCGTTGGCCATGGCGACTCCGTGGGCCGCCCAGTCGAACATCGGGATGTCGTTGGGCATGTCACCGAAGGCGACGGCCCGCTCCGGATCCAGCCCCAGGTGCTCGGCGGCCAGCGCGAGACCCGTCGCCTTGGTGACACCGCACGGCTGGAGTTCCACGGTGCCCGGACCCGACATCGTGACCGTGGCCAGCGAGCCGACCGCCGCACGGGCCGTCGCCGCCAGCTCGTCGTCGGTCAGGTCGGGATGGCGCAGCAGCACCTTGCTGATCGGCCGGGCCCACAGATCGTCCCGCCGTTCGACCCGCACGGCGGGCAGCGTCGGGTGCGGCATCAGATAGCCCGACTCGATCAGGGTGAGCCCGTCCACCCCGTTCTGGTCGACCGCGGCGTACAGCTCCCCGACCTCGGCCTCGATCTTGCCGAGCGCGGTCTCCGCCAGTTCCCGGTCCAGGGTGACCGACCACAGCAGCCGGTCCGTGCCGGCGTCGTACACCTGCGCGCCCTGTGCGCACACCGCGAGCCCCGTGGACCCCAGGTCGTCCAGGAGCGGCCGCACTCCGGGCGCCGGGCGCCCCGTCACCACGAGGTGCCGGACACCGGCCCGCGCCACCATCGCCAGCGCGGCGAGGGAGCGGTCGGAGAGGGTGTCGTCGCCGCGCAGCAGCGTCCCGTCCAGGTCGGTGGCGATGAGCGAGCAATCGGTGGGTGCGGCCATGATCAGAGAATACGGACACCGCGCGCCCCCGACTCACCACGCCCCGGGCACCCGCCCCGCGCACCGATCGCGGCCTCTGCACCACTTGGCGGCAACATGCTCCGCTACCTACCGTTCTCGTGGTCCTGGGCGGTACCTTCCAAGTGTCCAGGGGGGACTTGATCGGGGGGTCAGGTGAGCAGCGGACGCACACGTGTGCTGAGGCTCGACGAGCTCGGCGAGGGGGAGCGGGAGCGATGGCGTGAGCTGCGCGCCGCCTCAAAGGCACCGCGCAGCCCTTTCATGGAACCGGAGTTCGCCGCCGCCGTGTCCGGGGTGCGGCCGCAGGCCCGGGTCGCGGTGCTGTACGAGGGGGCGTCCGCCGAGCCGGCCGGCTTCCTGCCGTACGAGCGGGGCGCGTGGGGGCAGGGCCGGGCGATCGGGCTCGGGGTCTCGGACTGCCAGGGCGCCGTCCTGCGGCCGGGTCTCGCGCTGGAGACCGGTGAACTGCTGCGTGCCTGCTCGGTGTCGAGCTTCGTCTTCGACAACCTGGAGGCGGACCAGGCCCTCTTCGTCCCGCAGGCGGCCCGGGAGCACGCCACCTTCGTCATCGACGTGGAGAAGGGCTACGAGACCTACGAGTCCGTCCTGCGCACCCAGTCGCCGAAGTTCCTGAAGACCACCCTGGCCAAGGAGCGCAGGCTCGGCCGCCAGGCCGGATCCGTGCGGTTCGTGTTCGACGAACGCGACCCGGCCGCGCTGCGCGCCCTCATCGTGTGGAAGTCGGCGCAGTACCGCAGGACCGGGCGCCGCGACCGGTTCGCGCAGGAGTGGATCGCCCGGCTCGTGGGCCGTCTGGCCGAAACCCGGGCTCCGGAGTGCGCGGGCACGCTGTCCGTCCTGTACGCCGGGGGCCGCCCCGTCGCCGCCCACTTCGGCCTGCGCTCGGCCTCGGTGCTGGCCTGCTGGTTCCCGGCCTACGACCCGGAGTTCGCGAAGTTCTCGCCGGGGCTCGTGCTGCATCTGCGGATGGCCGGGGCGGCGGCCGGCGAGGGCATCGGCCTGCTCGACATGGGGCGCGGCCCGGCCGAGTACAAGGACTCGCTGAAGACGGGCGAACGTGCCGTCTACGAAGGCGAGGCGACGCGTCCGGGCCTGGGCGCCGCGCTTCATCTGCTGCGTCGCGAACCCGCGCGCCGTGCGCACGGCTTCGTCGTCGCCCGCCCGCGTCTCGCCTCGCTGGCGTCGCGCACCTTGAAGGGGGTGGCGCGGCTGCGCCGGCCCTGAGTCCGTCGGTTCGTCGGTCCACCAGACCGTCGGTCCGTCAGGGGGTTCCGGTCGTGAGAACGAGAACCGCTCGGGACGGTCACGGCCGCTTGTGACAACCGTTCGTGAGGAGGGGAGGACTCATGTCCCGCACGGCACGTACGCAGAGGGAGATACGGCGGTTCCTGGACATCGGCGCGGTTCAGGTCGCCGAACTGGACCTGATCGGCGAGGAGGGGAAAGCCGTCCTGAGACCCGGTCCGGGCAGCCCGCCGGTGACGCACGGCGAGGTGTTCCTGCTGGTCAGGAGGGACGGGCTGCCGGTGGGCACGCTGCTGGGAAGGGTCCCGGAGGGGGCCGATCCGACGACGGTCCTGGCGGCGCTCGCACGGCAGGCGCACGGGCGGGAGCAGGAGCAGGGACAGGAGCAGGAGCAGGGAAACGACACGGTGGGGGTGGCCGTGGAGGCGGCCGGGCCGCCACCGACACCGTTCGCCTCGGTCGCCGTGGCCACCCGGGAGCGGGCCGGACAGCTCGCCCGCGCCCTCGACTCGCTCCTCGCGCAGGACCATCCGCGCTTCGAGATCGTCGTCGTCGACAACGCGCCCGTGACGGACGAGACGCGTGACCTGGTGCAGCGGAAGTACGGGGAGCGCGTGCGGTACGTGCGCGAGCCGGTCCCCGGACTCGCCACCGCGCACAACACCGGGCTCGCCCACGCCCTGGGCGAGGTGATCGCGTTCACCGACGACGACGTCGTCGCCGACGCCCGCTGGCTCACCGAGCTGACCGCCCCCTTCGCCGCCGACCCGGAACTCGGCTGTGCCACCGGCCTGATCCTGCCCGCCCGGCTGCGCACCCCGGCCCAGGTCCTGCTGGAGAGCCACGGCGGCTTCGCGAAGGGGTTCACGCCGATGACGTACGACCCGCGGGACCCGCCCCGCGACGAACCGCTGTTCCCCTTCACCGCGGGCCGGTTCGGCTCAGGGGCGAACATGGCGTTCCGTGCGGAAGCGCTGCGCGCGGTCGGTGGTTTCGACCCGGCCACCGGCGCCGGGACGCCCGCCCGGGGCGGCGACGACCTGTACGGGTTCGTCCGGGTCCTCGCCCAGGGGCACAGGCTGCGCTACACGCCCCGGGCGCTGGTGTGGCACCACCACCGGGAGACGTGGGCCGATCTGGAGACCCAGGCGTTCGGCTACGGCGCCGGCCTCACCGCCTATCTCACGGCGATCCTGGTCAACCGGCCCGCGCTGCTGCCGGCGTTCCTCGCCCGGCTGCCCCGCGGCCTGTCCCACGCCCGCGGTCTCACCGCCGTACGGGACACCGGCAACGCCGGTGCCGGACCGGCTGCTCCGGGCGATCACGGCACCCGTACGCATCCCTGGCCACGCCGCCTCTCACGGCTGCAGCGCATGGGGATGCTGTACGGTCCGGTCGGCTATCTGCGGGCCCGGCGGGCGACGGGCGGCACGACGGGGAAGGCCTCCGGCGGCCGGGCGGCCGGGGGTGCGCGATGACCGCGTCGTCCTCGCGGGAACCGGAGCCTGTGGCCATACCGGTGTTCCTCTATCACGCCGTGATGGACGAGCCGCCCGACTGGATCGCCGAGTTCACCGTCACGCCGAGGGAGTTCGCGGCGCATCTCGACGCGCTCGAGGACAGCGGCCGCACCCCCGTCACCATCAGCACCCTCGCGGGCCATCTCACCGGGCGGGCGCCCCTGCCGCCCCGGCCGGTGCTCCTCACCTTCGACGACGGCTTCGCGGACCTGCCCGGCCCCACCGCCGGCCTCCTGGCCCGGCGCTCCCTGCCGGCCACCGCGTACCTCACCACCGGCGCCATCACCCCGGGCGGCCGCAGCCTGCTGCCGCCGGCGCCGATGATGACCCTGGACCGGGTGACGGAGCTGGAGGCTTTTGGAATGGAGATCGGCAGCCACACGGTCAGCCACGCCCAGCTGGACACGCTGACCGGGAAGCAGCTGCGCGCCGAACTGGCCGACTCCAAGGCCGTACTGGAGGACGCCCTCGGCCATCCGGTCCCCCACCTCGCCTATCCGCACGGCTACAGCAGTCCCCGGGTGAGGGCCATGGCGTCCCGCGCCGGGTACGAGACGGCGACCGCGGTGCGGCACGCGCTCAGCTCGGACCGGGACGAGCGTTACCGCATCGCCCGGCTCATCGTCCGCCGCAGCCACACCGTCGCCGACGTCCGGGCCTGGCTGGCGGGCGAGGGCGCCCGCCTCGCCCCCTACCGCGACGGCCCGAAGACGATCGCCTGGCGCTGGTACCGGCACACCCGCGCGACACTCCGCGGACCGGAGTTCGCGGGCTGAGCCACGGGACGAGCGGGGGAGACGGCCGGGCGGACACGGCCGTCTCCCCCGTGTTCACTCACTCGGTGGGCTGGTTCAGATGCGGGTCGGCCGCCACCTTCCGCAGGGCCCCCCACGCCGCCTCGTCGGCCACCGCCAGGTCGCAGTGGGGTCCGGGGTCGCGGTAGTTCCACTGGAGCGCGGCCTTGACACCCTCCAGCCCCTTCAGCACGGGCGGCACCTGCGCGTACCACTCCGCCTGCCGGTCCGGCCGGGCGGAGTCGACCGCGCTGCCGAACTCGGAGAGCATCAGCGGCTTGTCGGCGGAGATGTTCTCGCGTATCCACTCGTGCGTGGCCGTCTGGGTCTGCTCGAAGGTCAGCCACTCGGTCTCGTGGCAGCGGTAGTAGTTGTACTGGTTGTATCCGATCCAGTCGACGTACTCGTCCCCCGGATACATCCTCTTGAACAGGTCGCCGTGGTTCAGGTAGCCCGTGACGATCCAGGTCCACACCACGTTGTCCACGCCGAGTTCCCGGAACCGGTCGTGGATGTGCCGGTACGCCTGCACGTACTGGGCCGGTGTGCCGTTGGCCGGGGTGCGCGTGTCCATCTCGAGGTCGAAGGAGAGGAAGACCTTCTTCCCCGTGCGCTGCCCGTACTCCTTGATGCGCTGCGCCTGGACGTCGATCACGGTCGCGTCCAGGTCGCCGGCGGCTATCTCCTCCCACCTCGGCTGCTGCCCCCTCGTACCGCCCCACCACTTGCTCTCCCAGGACAGCAGCAGCATGTGGTCCTCGCCGATCCGTTGCTCCTCCGGGCTCAGCAACTGACCTTCCCTGCGGGTGCCTTCGGGCAGGGACATGTCGTGGTACGTGTAGACGATGTCGAGCTTGCGGCCCACCCGTTCCTCGTAGGCCTCCACCTTCTCCTCCAGGTTGGCCCGTTCGTGCGGCACGAAGGCCCCGAACCAGGCGCCGCACGGCGGTTCGAGCAGTTCCGTGGGCCGGCACTCCTCGTCCGCCCCGGAGGGCTCCGAGGCGTTCCGCAGGGCGAGGACGGCGACCAGCACCGCGGAGACGACCGCGGCCGAGGTGATCACTACCCGACGGCGGCCCGCGGCCGGCCGGCCGGCCTTCTGCTTACGGCGCCGGCCGGTTCCCTCGGGGAACCCGGGGCCGGCAGGAGGATCGGTGGCCGGGCCCGTGGCCGGACGGCCGGTGGCCGGGCCGGCTTCTGGTCGGACACCGCGCAGGGCGGAGGTGATACGGCGGAGCGGGCGAGCGAACCTCACGGGGCGGAACCCTTCCGTGTCCTCGACGGCGGGGAGGCACGCAGCCGCGGGCAGAACGCGGCGAGCGTGGTCAGCAGCGTCAGTGCCAGCAGCACCCGTCGGGCGCTGAAGGTGTGCGTGGCGATCAGTGCCGTCGCGACGATCATCACCGCGGCGACGCTGACGAAGACGGCCAGCATCAGCCGTTCCAGCAGGTCGGAGTGGCGGACGAAGTCGGGGTCGCGCCGTTCGACGGGTGCCCGTGCCGACCGTACGCGCAGCGCGGGACCGCAGAGGCCGACCAGGGCCGCGCCCGGCCCCGCCGACAGGAAGACGACGACGGCCGCGCCGCGCAGCGGCGAACCGCCGGGCAGGGCGAGCGCGGCGAGCGCCAGCCAGCCGGCGAACGGCGGAAGCATCCTGATCACGAGATCCTGTGGTGTCATCGCTCCGCTCCCCCGGCGCCCTCGGTTCCCTCTGCCGCCTTTGCCTGCCTCAGTTCGTAGACCGCCCCCGCGCTGTTCTCCGCCACCAGCCGGAACCGCGGCGACGCGGCGACGGACTCCAGAACGCTGTTCAACCGGGTACCGGTGAGCTGACCGTTCATTTCGGAGTTGGCCAACTGTCCCTGGGTGAAGAGGAAGTAGGCCCGGCTCGGACGGTCCACCCCCGCCATGTCGGTGGCGAGGGTGCCGGCCGGGTCCCGCACGATCTCGTCGACGTGGCTCCGGTCGTCCTCGAGGAACCAGTAGTGGTCGATGCTTCCGTACGAGGCGTGGGCGAGCGGGTAGTTGCGGTTGGCGGCGACGACCAGCGAGCCCTCGGGCGCCTCGTCGAAGAGCTGCCCCACCAGGGCCACCTCCTGCGGCGGGAAGTAGTTGACCCGGTCCTTGCCCGAGTAGCTCGGGACGAACGCCAGGGTCCCGGCGAGCAGCACGAGCAGCGGGCCCCGGACGCGGACACCGGAGCCGGTACGGAACCGGAACCGGTCACCGATGCCGCGGCGGGCGGAAACCCGGGCGTCACCGCGGGTCCTCGCCTCAGCCTCCGCCTCCGTGGCGGCGAGGGTGCGCACCTTGGGCAGCAGGCCGGCTGCGGCGAAGAAGGCGACGCCGGGCAGCATGAACATCAGGACTCGGAAGATCATCTCGCTGCCGTAGCTGCTCGCGACGAACATCGGCAGCGGTGCCGCCGTGACCACCAGCAGCGGCATCGCGCGGTACCGCAGTACCGGCTGGAGCCAGACCCCGGCCGCCGCCAGCAGCAGGACGGAGCCCGAGAGCAGCCGGGCCGCCCACGAGGTCGCGATCGCCCCGGCACCGGTCGGGGTGGCGCCGTAGCCCGTCTCGACGTTGCCGCCGACGTCGCCCACGGCGCGGATCAGGTCCGGCATCGCGGCGGACAGGAAGGGCAGCGCGGCCGTCAGGCACCAGGCCAGGAAGATGACGACCGTCGTGGCCACCGGCACCCAGTCCCGGTGGCGGCGGAGCAGCACCAGCGCGAGCAGCGACACGACCAGCATGGCGGGGGTGAGCTGGTGCGAGACGACGATCGCCGTCACCAGCACGGTGAGCACGACGGTCCAGATCGCCTGCCCCCGCCGTCCACCGCCCCCGCCCCCGCCGGAACGGCCGTACCGGCGCAGCACCACGGCCAGCACGCCGAGGTGCAGCGCGAAGGCGACGGACTGCGGGGAGAAGTAGTCCTGGCCCACCCAGTTGGCGACGTAGAAGAGCCAGACGGCGGTCCAGATCAGCCGTCGGTCCTCGGTGAAGGTGCGGTAGACCAGCAGCAGCGGGAACAGCAGCATCAGGCTGGACGCCAGCGGCCACCACGCCATGTACATCGCCGCCGAGTCCACGCCCAGCAGCCGTACCAGCGCCGCCTGCGCGGCGAAGAAGCCCGGCCACTGGTCGTAGACCGCCATGTCACCGATCCGGTCGGCGGTCTGGAGTCCGCCGGCGGTCAGCAGGTGGTCGACGACACCGTCGTGCTTCCACGCCCAGGCGTACAACGGGGTCGGGTAGAGCACGGCCTGGGTGGCCCGCTCCATCACCAGCAGGCCGAGCACGTACGCCGCCGGCCAGCCGCCGGACCGGTGGCGGTCGCGGACCGTGAACCAGAAGCCGGTGGTGAGGACGACGAGGCCGGCCCAGAAGCCCGGGTGGAGCGCGGTGAGCAGACCGTAGTCGTCGAGCCGCGACACATCGGTGTGCCGTACCGCGTACAGCCACAGGGCGAGCGCCGCGAGCAGCGGCAGGGCGGGCCGGAGCGCGGGGGTGCGGCGCACGGACCAGAAGGGCGGCAGGTCGGAGAGGTCCGTCACGGGCTCATGGGCAGGGGCCGACGACTCCGAGGAGGGGCGGGTCCGCGACTCGGTCCGCGAAGGCGGTTCCGCAGAGGTGTCCGCAGAGGTGTCCGCAGACGTGACGGGCGCCGACGTGCTCTCTGGTGCGGGATCGGGCGCGGATCTCTCGCGTGGAGTGGCTGGCGGACGCACGGTGGTTCCCCCCCTGGCGGTTCGGCTCCAAAAGCTTGGTTCGATCGCTGGTTCAGCCGTTCGGTCGTCTGTGGCCGCCCCGCCGCCCCGCCGTCACGGCACGGCGGGGCGGCAAAAGCCGGAGAAGGAGCAGCAGCAGAAGCAGTGCGGCGAGCAGCGGCGGTGACACGGGCGCGAGCGCGTCCCGCCACACCCAGCCGGCCACGGCGACGAGATACAACGCCCCCCAGCGTCCCGGCCAGGACAGCCGGCCGGCGCCCACCCGCTCGAGCAGCAGCCACAGCGCGACGAGGCACAGCAACTGGCACACCTGCGGCGTCCAGCGCAGCAGCGGCTCCGGCCCGTCGATCCCCACCGCGTCCGCGAGGAATCCGGCTGTCCGGACATGCGGCGCCCCGCCCACCGGCGAGGGTTCCCGGCCGAGCGCGACCGGTGCGGCGTACAGGGCCAGCAGGGCCGAGCCCAGCGCGGTGCCGGGGAGCCAGGGGCCGGGCGCCGTGCACAGCGTCACCGCCGCGACGAAGAGCAGGAGCAGCACTCCGCCCGCCGTGAGCGCCACGAGCGGCAGTCCTTCCAGCAACTGCCGTCCCGTCGGTTCGCCCTGTTGGTCCGGCGACGGCCCGCCGAGCCGGTGCAGGGGGCGCGCCGACGCCCAGAAGGCGACGGTGGCGACTCCGAGCAGCCCCCAGAGGATGTCCCGCAGCCGCCGCTCTGACCGCTCGGACCGCTCGGACCGCTCGGACCGGTCGGATCCGTCACCCCCGGCGGCCTCGAGGTGTTCGTCGTGTCGGGGCGGGGTCTCGTCCCGACGTGGTGCGCGTGTGTTCCGTGGAGTGGGCTCCGCGTGATCGCCGGCCACCCGGCCGCCCGCCACCCCGCGCTCGTGCGCCCCACCCTCGTGCGCCTCGGCGCCCGGGTGCTCCCCCGGCTCGGCGCCCGGACCCGCGCCGGCGTCCGCGTCCCGTTCCGGGTTCCCGTCCGGGTCCGTCTCCGGGGCCACGTCCGGCCCGGGGGCCGCGTCCGGCTGCGGGTCCCCGTCCGTGGGGCGGGGCCGGACGATGAACGCCATCGTGTCCGCCTGGAGGGCCTCCCGTTCGTAACCGGGGGTGCCGATGAACAGCGTGACGGTGTCCGCGTCGCCCTGCTCGCGGTCCTTGTCCTCGTACGCGGCCCGGCGGGCCCAGCCCGTGCCGTACCCGGCGGTGGCGTTCAGCTTCGCCCAGCGCGTGCCGTGGACGGGGCCGGCGGAGGCCTCTCCCGCCCTGCCCGGCCCGCTCGTCGTACCGCCCCTGCCGCCGGCCCCGCCCGGCCTGTCGACGGGCCCGCCGCGCGTATCACGCAGCGCCGAGCGCAGGCCGAACACCGAGACGGCGGCGACCACCGTCATGCCGGTCAGCACCGCCCACCCGGCGCCCGCGATGCCCGCCGGGGTGAACAGCACGGCCGCGCTGCCCAGGACCAGCACGCACATGGCTCCCTGGAGCACGGCGAGCACACCGGTACGCCCCTGTACCCGCAGCACCCCGATGTACAGCTCCACGACCACCCGGGGCAGCGCCCCGAGCGCCAGCAGTCGCAGCACCATCGAACCGTGCTCGGCGTAGTCCGCGCTGAACGGCGTGAGGATCAGCGGCGCGAAGACCACCAGCACCAGCACGACCGGCACCAGGAGCAGCGCCATCCGGCGCAGCGCCCCCCGCACCCCGTCCGCGAGCCGGCGCGGGTCGTGCGAGGCGTGGGCGGTGAGCGACGCGGCCATGTTGATGGCCATGAACTCCATGGTTCCGCCGACGGTGTACGCCACGTAGAAGTAGCCGTTCTCGGCGGCGCTGAAGCGGACCGCGACCATCACCGGCAGGAGATTGATCATCGCCAGGCTGAACAGCGCGCCGAGCGAGTCACCGGCGAGGAAGCGGCCCATGTGGCGGATCCCGGGCGGTTCCCGGTCGCGGTCGGCGGCGGCCTGACGCGGGATGAGCCGGCGGAAGATCAGCCAGCCGAGCGGCAGTGTGGAGAACGCGATCGCGACGGCCCAGGACACGAAGATGCCCAGCACCGGCAGCGCGCTCGCGAAGACGGCCAGCAGGACCAGCTTGCCGGTGGAGAAGACGGCGTTGCCGACGGGCACCCACTCGGTCCTGCGCAGGCCCGTGAGCACCCCGTCCTGCAGGGTGAGCAGCGCCCAGGCCACGCACGCCGCGACGAACAGCGCGCCCGCCAGGGGGGCGCCCAGGGGTTCGTACGAGGCGCCCCACAGGTCGAGCGTGAGCAGGAAGACGCCCGCGGCCAGTGCGACGACCAGCGAACTCGCCCCGTACACGCCCCACACCAGGCGCCCGGTCTCGCGCCCGGCGCGCGGCACGAAGCGGACCACGGCGCCGATCATCGTGGTCGCGGTGATGCTCGCGAGCAGCCGCATCGCGGCGATGGCGGCGGAGCCCTGGCCGACCGCGTCCTCGGAGTAGTAGCGCGCTGCCACGAGCCAGAAGCCCAGCCCGAGGACGGCGGACACGCCGGTGCTGAGCATCAGGAAGTAGGCGTTCTTGAACAGCGAGTCGGAGCCGTCGGCGCCGGGGTTGTCGTCGGCGGGCCCGGGTCCGCCGCCGCCGCCGGTGCGCACCGCGGCGGGCTCGTGCACCTGGATCTCAGCCACGAGACGGCTCCGGCCCTCTCGTCGTGGTCCCCTCCGGGGGCTCCGGCGCGTCCCGCGCGGCCGATGCGTCCCGCGCGTCCGGCTCCTTCGGCGGCTCGGCCGGCCGGGCCCCGGACCGCTCCAGGACCTCTACCGCCTCGCGCGCCCGCAGCGGGTCCACGGGCAGCGCGTGCCGCGCGAACCAGCGGGCGTTGCCGGGGTCGGGTGACGGGTCCGTGAAGGCCGCGCCCGCGTAGTCGTCCAGGGGCGGGTCGTAGAGGTAGCCGACGACGACGCCGTGCCGGGCCAGTGCCGCCGTCGCCGCGTCCCGGTCCGCGACCAGCAGCGGCACCCGGAACAGCGGTTGCACCACGCCGTCCGCCGGCGGCCGGGCCCACGGTGTCGACAGCAGCAGCCGCGTGCCCACCCGCGAGGCCCGCAGGACGTCGTCCAGCCGCTCGAGACCGCGGTGGACGCGGCGCAGGCGCACGGGGCCGGGCTCCAGCCGGTAGTCGTGCATGTCGACCCGCACCCAGGGGTCGTGCGCGGCCAGGTCCGGCGCCGAGCGCACGGCACCGGCCAGCGCGTCCGGACGCAGCGGCATCCGGATCCCCTCGCGCTCCGTCAGCCCCAGCAGGCCCATCGCGGCCCAGGCGGCCCGGCGCAGCCCCAGCCGCCGCACGGCGGCCTCGGCGTAGGGCCGTACCGCGTAGGTGAGTTCGGACGTCATGCGCCGCGGGGCGAGCAGTTCGGCACAGGCCTCGCGCACGGCCGCGCTCCGGTCCGGGTCGGCCAGCGCGAGGATGCCTCCCGTCTGGGCGCCGGCGTGCTTGGAAAGGCTGAAAACGGAGGCGTCACCCCAGGCCCCGACCGGCCGTCCGCCGACCTCGCTGCCGATGGCATGCGCCCCGTCCTCGAACAACGGGATGCCCAACGCGTCGCAGCGGGCCCGCAGTCCGGGTGCCGGATCCGGGTTGCCGTACAGGTTCGTGGTCAGTACGGCGGACAGCGAGCCCCACGTCCCCTCCGGCACGGCGTCGATGTCGATGGACGCGTCGAACGGGTCGAGCGGCGCCTGCACCGGGCGCAGGCCCGCCGCGAGCACCACGAAGAAGATGACGTCGTCGTTGACCGGCGACATCAGCACCCTGCCGCCCGGCGGGCACCAGTGGCGCAGCGCCACGAACAGCCCGAACCTGCACGACGGCACGTACACACACTCCCGGCCGAGCCGGCCGCGCATGACATCTTCCAGCCTCTTCGGCTGCGTGCCGGAGCGCGCCGATCCCGGACCGGCCTCCCCAATGGCCATCCGTCCCCCTGGTGTGCCATCGGAACGCCCCCTCCCCGAGGCCTTCCGGCACCCGTCCAGAGTCACCCCGTTCGCACCGCTCCGTCAAGATTGCGTCGCGCTCTGTGGACACCCGTGGACACCTTCCGGTACGCAAGTGGAAGCGGCGCACGCGTCCTGCCGTCCCGGACGCGTCACACGTCCCACGCCCCGGACCCGCCCTCCGCCTCTGCCTCCGCCTCTGCCCAAGACCACCGCGGCCCCCGTAACGTGTGGCCTGGCCACGGACACGTGGAGCACCTGCGCACACGAGAGCGAGGCAGCACCCGATGCCCCCCTTCGACGTCCCCGAGGGCGATCCCTTCGGCCCGCACAATCTGCCGTACGGCGTGTTCTCGCCCCCCGGTTCCTCGGAGCAGAGGGTGGGCGTCCGGCTCGGCGACCACGTCCTCGACGCCGGCGCGGCCGCACACGCCCTGGGTTCCCCGTACGCCTCCCTGCTCGCCCGCCCGACCCTCAACCCGCTGCTGGCGGCGGGCCGTACGGCCTGGTCGGACGTCCGGCGCGCCCTCACCGCCTGGGTGACCGTCCCGGCGCACCGGGAGACCGTCGAGCCGCTGTTCCACCCGCTGTCGTCGGTGACCCTGCGCCTCCCCTTCGAGGTCGCGGACTACGTCGACTTCTACGCCTCCGAGAACCACGCCCGGAACGTCGGCCGGATCTTCCGCCCGGACGCCGCCGACTCCCTCACCCCGAACTGGAAGCACCTGCCGATCGGTTACCACGGCCGCTCCGGCACGGTGCTGGTGTCCGGCACCGACGTCGTACGTCCCTCGGGGCAGCGCAAGGCTCCCACCGATCCGGCCCCGGTCTTCGGCCCGTCGGTGCGGCTGGACATCGAGGCCGAGGTCGGCTTCGTGGTCGGGGCGCCGTCCGAGCCGGGCCGGCCGGTGCCGCTCGGCGACTTCCGCGACCACGTCTTCGGCCTCTGCCTCCTCAACGACTGGTCCGCACGCGACGTCCAGGCCTGGGAGTACGTCCCCCTCGGCCCGTTCCTCGGAAAGTCCTTCGCCACCTCGGTGTCGGCCTGGATCACCCCCCTGGACGCCCTGGAGGAGGCCCGGGTGGCGCCGCCGGAGCGCACCCACGCGCTGCTGCCGTACCTGGACGACACGGACGAGGAACCCGGCGGTTACGACCTGCGGATCTCCGTGGCCGTCAACGGGCACGTCGTCTCCGAACCTCCCTTCTCCACCATGTACTGGACGGCCGCCCAGCAGCTCGCCCACATGACCGTGAACGGCGCCTCCCTGCGCACCGGCGACCTCTACGGCTCCGGCACCGTGAGCGGGCCCGCCGAGGGACAGCGCGGGTCCCTGCTGGAACTGACCTGGAACGGCCGCGACGCCCTCGAACTACCCGACGGCAAGCGGACGTTCCTCGAGGACGGCGACGTCGTGACCCTGTCGGCCTGGGCCCCGGGGCCGGGCGGGGTCCGCGTCGGCCTCGGCGAGGTCACAGGGCGGGTGACGCCCGCGGTCTGACACGCACCGCGGTCCGGCTCTCACCGCGGTCCGACCCCACCGGCGCCGCGACGGAAGCCCTCCGCGTCCGCCGATCGACGTCGCACCCCTGCCTCACGCCGCCCTTCGCCGTCATACTTGTCGGTGTCGGGCGGTGTGCGGCTCCCGCACGCTCCGTGCCGCACACCCACGCACGGACCCGCGCGTCACCCGCCGGACACCCTCCGCACGTCACGCACGGCCGCACCTCCCCGCACGACCCGAAGCCGCCCCTTTCCGACAGGATCCGGAGTCCGTGGCATGACTGGCACGACCTTCTGCCTGCTCCTGCTGGGCGTCGTCGCCGTGACGGCCGCCTGGCCCGCCCCCCGTGCGCTGACCCGGGCGAACTGGCCGGAGCGGGAACCTGTGGTGGCCCTGTGGGTCTGGCAGTGTCTGGTCGCCACGGTCCTGTTGTGCTGCCTGACCGCCCTGGCCCTGGGCACCGCCGCCGTCTTCGGCACGGTCCGCGCCCAGCTCTTCGCCCCGGCCCCGCCCGCCGTGACCGCGGCGTACGACCTGTCCGCCGCCCCGCCCTGGGCGGCCGCCCTCACCCTGCTGCTGGCCTGCGGCGCGGCCTGGACCACGGCCATGCTCGGGCGTGAACTGGCCGACGCCCGCCGGCGCCGTGCCCGGGCCCGCGCGCATCTGCTCGAGCGCGCCCCCGACCTGCCCGCCGGCCTCCCCGCCGCCCGCGGCCCCCTGCTGGTGCTCGAGGACGAGTACCCCGACGCCTGGTGGATGCCGGGCAGCCCGCCCCAGCTGATCGTCACCACCGGCGCCCTGCGACGCCTCACCGACCACCAGATCGACGCCGTCCTCACCCACGAACGCGGCCACGCGCGCGCCCACCACGACTGGCTGCTGCACCTCTCCACCGCCCTCGCCACCGGCTTCCCCCGCGTCCCGCTCTTCGCCCACTTCTGCGACCAGACCCACCGCCTGGTCGAACTCGCCGCCGACGACACCGCCTCACGCCGCTGCGGCCACCTGACCACGGCACTGGCGCTGATCGAGCTCAACCAGCACCGCGGCGTCCTGTCCTGCGCCTCCAGCCACCGCCTGCTCGGCGAGCGCGTCGACCGCCTTCTGAAGCCGCCGCCCCGCCTCGGCCCCCGCGACCGCGCCCTGACGACGACGGCGGCGGCCCTGGTCCCCCTCCTCCCCCTCCTGATCACCTTCGCTCCGGGCCTCACCGCCCTGTCGTAGGGCCTGGCCGGCTGATCGTGCCGAAGGCGCGGGAGCCGGCACGCCCCAGCCGGACGGACACCGCCGGCCACCTCCGACTTGGCCCGCAGGACCGGACGGCAGCCGGGTCAGATCCAGTCGTCGGGCTCCGGCTCGGCGTCCATCTCCGGCCAGTCGTCGTCGGACGCGGCCCCGGCGTGGTCCCGGCCCAAGTCACCGGCCTCGGCGCGACCGGAGCCGCCCCCGGCGGCCTCGGCCGGGCCCTGCGCACCGGCCGGTGATCCGTCCTGCGGCCCGCCCAGCGCCGCGAGCGCCCCCACCACGCCCTCCCCGTACGTCGCGAGCTTCTTCTCGCCCACCCCGCTGATCCCGCCGAGCTCGGCGACCGAGCCGGGCCAGACCGTGACGATCTCGCGGAGCGTGGCGTCGTGGAAGATGACGTACGCGGGGACGCCCTGCTCGCGGGCCTGTTCGGCACGCCAGGCGCGCAGCGCCTCGAAGGCCGGCAGGAGGTGCTCGGGCAGCTCGGCCGCCGCGGCCTTGGCCTTGCCCTTCCCAAAACCCGACGCCCCCGGGCTTCCCTGCCGGGAGGTCACCGGCTTCTTCGGCTCCTTGCGCAGCGGCACCTCCCGCTCGCCCCGCAGTACGGTCCCACTGGCCTCGGTCAGCACCAGCGTGCCGTAGTCCCCCTCGACCGCGAGCAGCCCCTGGGCCAGCAGCTGCCGGACGACGCCCCGCCATTCGGCCTCGCCGAGATCCTCACCGATCCCGAACACGGAGAGCTGGTCGTGGTCGAACTGGATGACCTTGGCCGTGCGCTTGCCCAGCAGGATGTCCACGATCTGCACCGCGCCGAACTTCTGCCCGCGCTCCCGCTGCAGCCGGACCACCGTCGACAGCACCTTCTGGGCCGCGACGGTGCCGTCCCACGTCTGTGGCGGGGTGAGACAGCAGTCGCAGTTGCCGCAGCCCGCCGGGTCGGGGTCGTCCTGGCCGAAATAGGCCAGGAGCTGCCCGCGCCGGCACCGGACCGTCTCGCACAGGGCGAGCATCGCGTCCAGGTGCTGGCCCGCCCGCCGCCGGAAGGCCTCGTCCCCCTCGCCGGACTGGATCAGCTTGCGCTGCTGTATGACGTCGTTGAGCCCGTACGCCATCCACGCGGTGGACGGCAGTCCGTCGCGGCCCGCGCGGCCGGTCTCCTGGTAGTAGCCCTCGACGGACTTGGGCAGGTCGAGGTGGGCGACGAACCGGACGTCCGGCTTGTCGATGCCCATGCCGAAGGCGATGGTCGCCACCACCACCAGGCCGTCCTCCCGCAGGAAGCGGGACTGGTGCGCGGCACGCGTCCCCGCGTCCAGTCCCGCGTGGTACGGCACCGCCTCGACGCCGCCTCGGCCGAGGAACTCGGCGGTCTTCTCCACGGAGTTGCGGGAGAGGCAGTAGACGATGCCCGCGTCGCCCGCGTGCTCCTCCCGCAGGAAGTTCAGCAGCTGCTTCTTGGGGTCGGCCTTGGGCACGATCCGGTACTGGATGTTGGGCCGGTCGAAGCTCGCCACGAAGTGCCGGGCGTCCGGCATGGCCAGCCGCTCGGTGATCTCCCGGTGCGTGGCGTGCGTGGCCGTCGCGGTGAGCGCGATCCGGGGCACGTCCGGCCAGCGCTCACCGAGCAGTGACAGGGAGAGGTAGTCCGGCCGGAAGTCGTGCCCCCACTGGGACACGCAGTGCGCCTCGTCGATCGCGAAGACGGAGATCTTCCCCCGCGAGAGCAGGTCCAGGGAGCTGTCCAACCGCAGCCGCTCCGGCGCGAGGTACAGCAGATCCAGCTCGCCGGCGAGGAACTCGGCCTCCACGACGCGCCGCTCCTCGAAGTCCTGCGTGGAGTTCATGAACCCGGCGCGCACGCCGAGCGCCCGCAGCGCGTCCACCTGGTCCTGCATCAGCGCGATCAGCGGGGAGACGACGACTCCCGTACCCGGTCTGACCAGGGCCGGAATCTGGTAGCACAGCGACTTGCCGCCACCGGTCGGCATGAGCACCACGGCGTCCCCGCCCGCGATCACATGCTCGATCACCGCCTCCTGCTCACCACGGAAGGCGTCGAATCCGAACACCCGCTGCAGCGTCGCCAGCGCCTCGTTCTCGGTCACTGCCATGCCACCACTACCGCCCGTCCCACCCATCGCCCTGCCCCCGTACGACCACTCACGGCCACCGCGTCCACTGCGGCCGTTCTCGACCACTGCGTCCACGATAGGCGCCCGGGCCGACATCCCCGGAGTTGTCCACAGACCGACGCCCCGGACGTGTCCACAGGCCTTTGAACCAGTCACATCCGCGTACCACTGCGGGGGGGCGCGTTCCGCCGGGCGCGACAACGGCCCGGCACCCCCCGAGCGGGTGCCGGGCCGCCCTGTCGTCGGCGGGCGCCGGGTCAGCGCACGAACACCCCCGCGTCCCCCGCCAGCTCCAGGAAGTACTGCGGCGCGACGCCCAGCACCACCGTGACCGCCACGCCCAGCCCGATCGCCATCATCGTCAGCGGTGACGGCACCGCGACGGTCGGACCCTCGGGCCGCGGCTCGCTGAAGAACATCAGGACGATCACCCGGATGTAGAAGAACGCCGCGATCGCCGACGCGATCACACCGACCACGACCAGCGGGACCGCGCCGCCCTGGGCCGCCGCCTTGAACACGGCGAACTTCCCGGCGAAGCCCGACGTCAGCGGAATGCCCGCGAAGGCGAGCAGGAACACCGCGAACACGGCCGCCACCAGGGGCGAACGGCGGCCGAGGCCCGCCCACTTGGACAGGTGCGTCGCCTCGCCGCCCGCGTCCCGCACCAGCGTCACCACCGCGAACGCGCCGATCGTCACGAACGAGTACGCCGCCAGGTAGAAGAGGACGGACGAGATGCCCTCCGGCGTGGTCGCGATGACGCCCGCGAGGATGAAGCCCGCGTGCGAGATCGCCGAGTACGCCAGCAGCCGCTTGATGTCGGTCTGGGTGATCGCGATGATCGCGCCGCCCAGCATGGTGACGATCGCGACCGCCCACATGACCGGCCGCCAGTCCCAGCGCAGGCCGGGGAGCAGGACGTACAGCACCCGCAGCAGGGCACCGAACGCGGCCACCTTGGTCGCCGCCGCCATCAGGCCCGTCACCGGCGTCGGCGCGCCCTGGTAGACGTCCGGCGTCCACATGTGGAAGGGGACGGCACCGACCTTGAACAGCAGGCCCATGATCAGCAGGCCCGCGCCCACCAGGAGCAGCACGTCGTTGCCCATGGTGTTGACGAGCGCCGGATCCACCTCCGCGATCGTGCCGTCGACGACCTGCGCGATCGTCGCGTACGACATCGAGCCCGCGTAGCCGTACAGCAGCGCGATGCCGAAGAGGAGGAACGCGGAGGCGAACGAGCCGAGCAGGAAGTACTTGACCGCGGCCTCCTGCGAGATGAGCCGCTTGCGGCGGGCCAGTGCGCAGAGCAGGTACAGCGGCAGGGAGAGGACCTCCAGGGCCACGAACAGCGTCAGCAGGTCGTTGGCCGCGGGGAAGACCAGCATGCCGGCGACCGCGAAGAGCAGCAGCGGGAACACCTCGGTGGTGGCGAACCCGGCCCTGACGGCCTTCTTCTCACCGTCGCTGCCCGGCACCGACGCGGCCTGGGCGGCGAAGGAGTCGACCCGGTTGCCGTGCGCCTGTGGGTCGAGCCTGCGCTCGGCGAAGGTGAACAGGCCGACCAGGGCGGTCAGCAGGATCGTGCCCTGCAGGAACAGGGCGGGGCCGTCGACGGCGATCGCGCCCATGGCCACGATGCCCGCCTTGGTGGTGCCGTATCCGTCGGCGGCGAGCGCCACGACCGCGGCGAACGCGGCGACGAGCGCGGCCGACGCGACGAACATCTGTGCGTAGTAGCGGGATCTGCGCGGTACGAAGCCCTCGATCAGGATTCCCAGGACCGCCGCACCGACGACGATCAGAGTGGGCGCGAGCTGTGCGTACTCGATCTTCGGCGCGTCGATCTTCGCGATCGGGTCGGCCGCGGTTGTCCACAGACTGTGGACGGCTGACGTGCTCACTTGGCCGCCTCCGCCTCGGGCTGGGGGTCCTTCTGCTGGACGTCGGACATGGTCTGCTTCACCGCCGGGTTCACGATGTCCGTCACGGGCTTCGGGTAGACGCCCAGGAAGACCAGCAGCACGATCAGCGGCGCGGCCACGGCGATCTCACGAACCCGCAGGTCGGGCATCCTGGCGAGCTCGGGCCTGAGGGGGCCCGTCATCGTCCGCTGGTAGAGGACGAGGGTGTAGAGCGCGGCGAGCACGATGCCGAAGGTGGCGATGACGCCGATCACCGGGTAGCGCGTGAACGTGCCGACCAGCACCAGGAACTCGCTGACGAACGGCGCGAGTCCCGGCAGCGACAGCGTCGCCAGACCGCCGATCAGGAACGTGCCGGCGAGCACCGGCGCGACCTTCTGCACCCCGCCGTAGTCGGCGATGAGCCGGGAGCCGCGCCGCGAGATGAGGAACCCGGCCACCAGGAGCAGGACGGCGGTCGAGATCCCGTGGTTGACCATGTAGAGCGTCGCCCCGGACTGGCCCTGGCTGGTCATCGCGAAGATGCCCATGACGATGAAGCCGAAGTGCGAGATCGACGCGTACGCGATCAGCCGCTTGATGTCGCGCTGGCCGACCGCGAGCAGGGCCCCGTAGATGATGCTGATGACCGCCAGCACCATGATCGCCGGTGTCGCCCACTTGCTGGCCTCCGGGAACAGCTGGAGGCAGAAGCGCAGCATCGCGAAGGTGCCCACCTTGTCCACGACGGCCGTGATGAGCACGGCGACCGGGGCGGTGGACTCCTGCATGGCGTTGGGCAGCCAGGTGTGCAGCGGCCACATCGGCGCCTTCACCGCGAAGGCGAGGAAGAAGCCGAGGAACAGCCAGCGTTCGGTGCTCGTCGACATCTCGAGCGAGCCGTCTGCCCGCGCCTCGGCGATCTCGGTGAGCGAGAAGTTCCCGGCGACCACGTAGAGCCCGATCACCGCGGCCAGCATGACCAGACCGCCGGCCAGGTTGTAGAGCAGGAACTTGACCGCCGCGTAGGACCGTTGGGTCGCCGCGGCCTTCTCGCCGTGCTGGTGGGCCCGGTCCCCGAAGCCGCCGATGAGGAAGTACATCGGGATCAGCATGGCTTCGAAGAAGATGTAGAAGAGGAAGACGTCGGTGGCCTCGAAGGAGATGATCACCATCGCCTCGACGGCCAGGATCAGGGCGAAGAAGCCCTGCGTGGGCCGCCACCTCTTGCTGCCCGTCTCCAGGGGGTCGGCGTCGTGCCAGCCCGCGAGGATGATGAACGGGATCAGCAGGGCGGTCAGCGCGATCAGCGCGACCCCGATGCCGTCCACCCCCAGCTCGTAACGGACTCCGAAGTCCGCGATCCAGGCGTGCGACTCGGTGAGCTGGTAGCGGTCGCCGTCCGGGTCGAAGCGCACCAGGACGACGATCGCCAGCACCAGGGTGGCGACCGAGACCAGCAGGGCCAGCCACTTGGCGGCGGTGCGTTTCGTGGCCGGTACGGCGGCCGTGGCGATCGCCCCGATGGCCGGGAGCGCCGCCGTCGCTGTCAGCAGAGGAAAGGACATCGGTATCAGACCGCCCTCATCAGCAGGGTCGCGGCGACCAGGACGGCCGCGCCCCCGAACATCGAGACCGCGTAGGAGCGCGCGAAGCCGTTCTGCAGCCTGCGCATCCGCCCGGACAGGCCGCCGAACGAGGCCGCCGTTCCGTTGACGACGCCGTCGACCAGGGTGTGGTCGACGTACACCAGGGAGCGTGTGAGGTGTTCGCCGCCGCGCACCAGGACCACGTGGTTGAAGTCGTCCTGGAGCAGGTCGCGCCGGGCCGCCCGGGTGAGCAGCGACCCGCGCGGGGCGAGCGCCGGGACCGGGCGGCGCCCGTACTGGCCCCAGGCGATCGCCACGCCGATGACCATGACCGCCACCGTGGACAGCGTGACCGTCAGGGCGCTGATCGGCGCGTGGCCGTGGTCGTGCCCGGTGATGGGCTCCAGCCAGTGCACGAACCGGTCGCCGATGCCGAAGAACGCGCCGGCGAACACGGAACCGAAGGCGAGCACGATCATCGGGATCGTCATGCTCTTCGGCGACTCGTGCGGGTGGGGTGGCGTGTACTCGCCCCGGGTCTCCGCGGCCGGCTCCGCTCCGGGCCCGGCCGGGGACGGTGTCGGAGCCTCCCGCCAGCGCTCCTCGCCGAAGAACGTCATGAGCATCACGCGCGTCATGTAGTACGCGGTGATCGCGGCGCCCAGCAGGGCCACGCCGCCGAGGATCCAGCCCTCGGTGCCGCCCTTGGCGAACGCCGACTCGATGATCATGTCCTTGGAGAAGAAGCCGGACAGACCCGGGAAGCCGATGATGGCGAGGTAGCCGAGTCCGAAGGTGACGAAGGTGACCGGCATGTGCTTGCGCAGTCCGCCGTAGCGGCGCATGTCGACCTCGTCGTTCATGCCGTGCATGACCGAACCGGCGCCGAGGAACAGCCCGGCCTTGAAGAAGCCGTGCGTCACCAGGTGCATGATCGCGAAGACGTAGCCGATGGGGCCGAGGCCCGCCGCGAGCACCATGTAGCCGATCTGCGACATCGTCGAACCGGCCAGCGCCTTCTTGATGTCGTCCTTCGCACAACCGACGATCGCACCGAACAGCAGCGTGACCGCGCCGACGATGGTGACGACCAGTTGCGCGTCCGGGGCGCCGTTGAAGACCGCGCCCGAGCGGACGATCAGGTAGACGCCCGCCGTCACCATGGTCGCGGCGTGGATCAGGGCCGAGACCGGGGTCGGGCCCTCCATCGCGTCCCCGAGCCAGGACTGCAGCGGTACCTGGGCGGACTTGCCGCAGGCGGCGAGCAGCAGCATGAGGGCGATCACGGTGAGCTTGCCCTCGTCGGCGGCGCCGGCCAGCCCGGCCTCGCCGTGGCTGCCGAGCACCGGCCCGAAGGCGAAGGTGCCGAACCACAGGAACATCAGCATGATCGCGATCGACAGGCCCATGTCGCCGACCCGGTTGACCAGGAAGGCCTTCTTCGCCGCGGTCGCGGCGCTGGGCTTGTGCTGCCAGAAGCCGATCAGCAGGTAGGAGGCGAGACCGACGCCCTCCCAGCCGACGTACAGCAGCAGGTAGTTGTCGGCGAGGACGAGGATCAGCATCGCCGCGAGGAACAGGTTCAGGTAGCCGAAGAAGCGGCGGCGCCGCTCGTCGTGCTCCATGTACCCGATCGAGTACAGGTGGATGAGCGAGCCGACGCCGGTGATCAGCAGGACGAACGTCATCGACAGCTGGTCGAGCCGGAAGGCGACGTCGGCCTGGAATCCCTCCACCGGGATCCAGCTGAACAGATGCTGCGTCAGGGTGCGGTCGGCGGCGGCGCTGCCCAGCATGTCGGCGAAGAGGACGACGCCGATCAGGAAGGACGCGGCGGCGAGCACCGTGCCGATCCAGTGACCGACGGCGTCCAGCCGGCGGCCGCCGCAGAGCAGGACCACCGCTCCGAGCAGGGGCGCCGCCACCAGCAGCGCGATCAGATTCTCTGCATTAGTCACGGTTCTAGCGACCCCTCACAGCTTCATCAGGCTGGCGTCGTCGACCGAGGCCGAGTGGCGGGAACGGAACAGGGAGACGATGATCGCCAGCCCGACCACGACCTCCGCCGCGGCGACGACCATCGTGAAGAAGGCGATGATCTGGCCGTCGAGGTTGCCGTGCATACGGGAGAAGGCGACGAACGCGAGGTTGCAGGCGTTGAGCATCAGCTCGATGCACATGAAGACGACGATCGCGTTGCGCCGGATGAGGACACCGGTGGCGCCGATCGTGAACAGCAGTGCCGCGAGATAGAGGTAGTTGACCGGGTTCACTTCGATGCCTCCTCGGCCCGCTCCGACGACGTCGGCTCGAGCGCCGTACGCTCGAGCCGCTCCTCGGAGCGCCGCTCCAGCGACCGCAGGTCGCTGAGCGCCTCCTGGGACACGTCCCGGATCTGGCCGCGCTCGCGCAGCGTGCTGCTGACGGTGAGGTCGGACGTGGTGCCGTCGGGCAGCAGGCCCGGGATGTCCACCGCGTTGTGCCGGGCGTACACGCCCGGGGCCGGCAGCGGCGGGAGCTGCTTGCCCTCGCGGACGCGCTCCCCGGCCAGCTCCCGCTGGGTCTTGGCCCGCTCGGTGCGCTCGCGGTGGGTGAGCACCATGGCGCCGACGACGGCCGTGATGAGCAGGGCGCCGGTGATCTCGAAGGCGAAGACGTACTTGGTGAAGATGAGGGCGGCGAGGCCCTCCACGTTGCCGTTCGCGTTCGCCTGCCCGATGCCGTTGAACTCGGTGAGCGCCGCGTTGCCGATGCCGCCGACGAGCAGGATGCCGAAGCCGAGCCCGCACAGCAGGGCGAGCCAGCGCTGGCCCTTGATGGTCTCCTTCAGGGAGTCCGCCGCGGTGACACCGACCAGCATCACCACGAACAGGAACAGCATCATGATCGCGCCGGTGTAGACGATGATCTGGACGACGCCGAGGAAGTAGGCGCCGTTGGCGAGGTAGAACACCGCCAGGATGATCATGGTCCCGGCGAGGCAGAGCGCGCTGTGCACGGCCCGCCGCATCAGGATCGTGCACAGGGCGCCGATCACGGCGACCGTGCCGAGGATCCAGAACTGGACGGCCTCTCCGGTGGAGGTGGAGTAGGCGGCGAGGTGCTCGGTCATCCCCGGATCACCTTCCCCGACGCCGGTTCGTCCTCGCCGAAGGTCGAGTCGGCCTCCTGCACGGCCTCGCCCTCAAAGTGCGCCGCCTGCCGCTCCGTCCCGGGGGCGGCCCCGGTCACCAGACCCCGGTAGTAGTCCTGCTCGTCGGTGCCCGGGTACATGGCGTGCGGGCTGTCGACCATGCCCTCCTCCAGACCGGCGAGCAGCTGCTCCTTGGTGTAGATGAGGTTGGCGCGGCTGGAGTCGGCCAGCTCGAACTCGTTGGTCATCGTCAGCGCGCGCGTGGGGCACGCCTCGATGCACAGGCCGCACAGGATGCAGCGGGCGTAGTTGATCTGGTAGACGCGGCCGTACCGCTCGCCGGGCGAGTAGCGCTCCTCCTCGGTGTTGTCCGCGCCCTCGACGTAGATCGCGTCGGCGGGACAGGCCCAGGCGCACAGCTCGCAGCCGACGCACTTCTCCAGGCCGTCCGGATGGCGGTTGAGCTGGTGCCGTCCGTGGAAGCGCGGGGCCGTGGTCTTCTGCTGCTCCGGGTACTGCTCGGTCAGCCGCTTCTTGAACATGGCCTTGAAGGTCACACCGAAGCCGGCCACGGGGTTCTGGAAACCGGGCTTCGTCTGCCCGGCCTCCTTGGGCTCCTCAGTCATCGGACGCCTCCTTTCCATCCAGAGATCCGTCACTGTGGGTATCGGGCCCGCCACTGGCGACGAGCTCCCGCTCCCGGCGCGAGCGGCGTCGCGGCACCGGCGGGAGCTCCTGTCCGGGCAGCGGCGGTACGGGGAACCCGCCCGCCATCGGGTCGAAGGCGGGCGGTTCGCCGCCCGCGCCCTCGGCCCCCTCGCCGTCCTCGGCCTTCCTGCCCTTCGCCCGGAACATGTCGGCGACGAAGGACAGCAGCAACAGGACGAGGACTCCGGCGGCGATGTAGAGGGCGATGTCCGCGAAGCCGTAGTTCTCGTTCCTCAGGACCCGCACCGTGGCGACGGCCATCAGCCACACCAGGGAGACCGGGATGAGGACCTTCCAGCCGAGCTTCATCAGCTGGTCGTACCGCACGCGCGGGAGCGTGCCGCGCAGCCAGACGAACATGAACAGCAGCAGCTGGACCTTGACGACGAACCAGAGCATCGGCCACCAGCCGTGGTTCGCGCCCTCCCAGAAGGTGCTGACCGGCCACGGAGCGCGCCAGCCGCCCAGGAAGAGGGTGACGGCTACGGCCGAGACGGTGACCATGTTGATGTACTCGGCGAGCATGAACATCGCGAACTTGATCGACGAGTACTCCGTGTTGAAGCCGCCGACCAGGTCGCCCTCGGACTCCGGCATGTCGAAGGGGGCGCGGTTGACCTCGCCGACCATCGTCACGATGTAGATGAGGAAGGAGACCGGCAGCAGCAGGATGTACCAGCGGTCGGCCTGCTGCTCGACGATCGTCGACGTCGACATCGACCCCGAGTAGAGGAACACGGAGGCGAAGGCGGCCCCCATGGCGATCTCGTAGGAGATCATCTGCGCGCACGAGCGCAGCCCGCCCAGCAGCGGGTACGTGGATCCGGAGCTCCAGCCGGCGAGAACGAGGCCGTAGATGCCGATCGAGGCGACCGCGAGGATGTAGAGCAGCGCCACCGGCAGGTCGGTGAGCTGCATCGTGGTCCGCTGGCCGAAGATCGAGATCTCGTTGCCGGACGGTCCGAAGGGGATCACCGCGATCGCCATGAAGGCCGGGACGGCCGCGACGATCGGCGCCAGGATGTACACCGCCTTGTCGGCGCGTTTGACGACGACGTCTTCCTTGAGCATCAGTTTCACGCCGTCGGCGAGCGACTGGAGCATGCCCCAGGGCCCGTTCCGGTTCGGACCGATGCGCCGCTGCATCCAGGCGACGACCTTGCGTTCCATCACGATGGCGATCAGCACCGTCACCATGACGAAGGCGAAGCAGAAGACCGCCTTGATCACGACCAGCCACCAGGGGTCGCGGCCGAACATCGAGAGGTCTTCAGCGGCGAAGTACGGGCTCATGCCTCCACCTCCTTGGGGGCCTCGCCGGCGAGTGACGCCGGGCCGATACGGACGAGGGCGCCGGGCAGTGCCCCGGTGTCGGAGGCGACGCCGTCGCCGGCGGAGTTCAGCGGGAGCCACACCACGCGGTCGGGCATCTCGGTGACGCTCAGGGTCAGTTCGACCGTCCCCGCGGGACCGGTCACGGCCAGCGGGTCGCCGTCCTTGACGCCGACCTCGGCGGCCGTGGCGGCCGACACGCGCGCGTACGCGGCGTGCCGGGTGCCGGCGAGCGCCTCGTCGCCCTGTTGCAGGAGTCCCTGGTCCAGCAGCAGCCGGTGCCCGGCGAGCACCGCCTCCCCGGCGGCCGGCCGGGGCAGCGCGCCCGCCCTCTCCAGGGGCCCGGTGGCCCGCGGGCCCTCCCAGGCGCCGAGCCGGTCGAGCTCCGCGCGGACGGTGCGCAGGTCCGGCAGACCCAGGTGCACGTCCATGGCGTCGGCCAGCATGTGCAGCACGCGCGCGTCGGTCGGCGGCAGGGTGCGGGTCATCTGCTCGGGCTTGAGCGCCGACGCGAAGGACCGGACCCTGCCCTCCCAGTTGAGGAAGGCGCCGGCCTTCTCGACGACGGCGGCCACCGGCAGCACCACGTCGGCGAGTTCGGTGACCTCGCTGGGGCGCAGTTCCAGCGAGACCACGAAACCGGCCTCGGCCAGTGCCGCACGCGCGCGCGGCGGGTCGGGCAGGTCGGCGACCTCCACGCCCGCGACCAGCAGCGCCTGCAGCTCGCCGCTCACCGCGGCCCCGACGATCTCACCGGTGTCGCGGCCGTAGCGGTGCGGCAGGGCGGCGACGCCCCAGACGGCGGCGACCTCCTCCCGCGCGCGCGGGTCGGTCGCCGGGCGCCCGCCCGGCAGCAGCGACGGCAGCGCGCCCGCCTCGATGGCGCCCCGCTCCCCGGCGCGCCGCGGGATCCACACCAGCCGGGCGCCGGTCGCGGTGGCGATGCGTACGGCGGCGGTCGGGCCGCCCTCGACGGCGGCGATCCGCTCGCCGACGACGATCACCGCGCCCTCGGCCCGCAGCGCTTCGGCGGCCCTGGCCCCGTCGCCCTCCAGGCCGACCCCGCTCGCGAGCGCGTCCAGCCATTCGGTCTCGGTGCCGGGAGCCGCCGGCAGCAGCGTGCCGCCGGCCTTCTCCAGGCCTCGGGTGGCGTGCGTGGCCAGCGAGAAGGTCCGCTGTCCGTGCGTACGCCATGCCTTGCGCAGCCGCAGGAAGACACCGGGCGCCTCCTCCTCGGCCTCGAACCCGACCAGCAGGACGGCGGGCGCCTTCTCCAGCGAGGAGTACGTGACGCCGTCGGTCGCGTCCTGGCCGGACGCGCCGGACGCGCCCCCGAGGTCACGTCCGCGGCCCGCGACCCGCGCGGCGAGGAAGTCCGCCTCCTCGGCGCTGTGCACCCGTGCGCGGAAGTCGATGTCGTTGGTGTCGAGGGCCACGCGCGCGAACTTGCTGTACGCGTAGGCGTCCTCGACGGTGAGCCGGCCGCCGGTCAGGACGCCGGTGCGGCCGCGGGAGGCCAGCAGGCCCTGGGCCGCGATCTGCAGCGCGTCGGGCCAGGAGGCCGGCTCCAGTTCACCCTCGGCGTTGCGGACGAGCGGGGTCTGCAGCCGGTCCCGCTGCTGCGCGTACCGGAACCCGAAGCGGCCCTTGTCGCACATCCACTCCTCGTTGACCTCGGGGTCCTCGGCGGCGAGCCGCCGCATGACCTTGCCGCGCCGGTGGTCGGTGCGGGTGGCGCAGCCGCCGGCGCAGTGCTCGCACACCGACGGCGAGGAGACCAGGTCGAAGGGACGGGAACGGAACCGGTAGGCCGCCGAGGTGAGCGCGCCGACCGGGCAGATCTGGATGGTGTTGCCGGAGAAGTACGACTCGAAGGGGTCGCCCTCGCCGGTGCCGATCTGCTGGAGCGCGCCCCGCTCGACCATCTCGATCATCGGGTCGCCCGCGATCTGGTTCGAGAACCGGGTGCAGCGGGCGCACAGCACGCACCGCTCCCGGTCGAGCAGCACCTGGGTGGAGATCGGCACGGGCTTCTCGTAGGTCCGCTTCTTGCCGTCGAAGCGGGACTCCGGGTTGCCGTGCGACATCGCCTGGTTCTGCAGCGGGCACTCGCCGCCCTTGTCGCAGACCGGGCAGTCCAGCGGGTGGTTGATGAGCAGCAGCTCCATCACGCCGTGCTGGGCCTTCTCGGCCACGGGCGAGGTGAGGTGGGTCTTCACCACCATCCCGTCGGTGCAGGTGATGGTGCAGGAGGCCATGGGCTTGCGCTGGCCCTCGACCTCGACGATGCACTGGCGGCAGGCGCCGGCCGGGTCGAGGAGGGGGTGGTCGCAGAACCGGGGGATCTCGATGCCGAGCTGTTCGGCGGCCCGGATGACCAGGGTGCCCTTGGGCACGCTGATCCCGACGCCGTCGATCGTCAGCGTGACGAGGTCCTCCGGCGGGACCGCCGCCTCTCCCCCGCCGGAGGGAGAGCTGGTGGTCACAGTCATGCGTGCACCTCCGTGCGGTCGGCCCAGGCCGTCGACCTCGCGGGATCGAAGGGGCAGCCCCGGCCCGTGATGTGCTGCTCGTACTCCTCACGGAAGTACTTGAGCGAGGAGAAGATCGGCGAGGCGGCGCCGTCGCCGAGGGCGCAGAACGCCTTGCCGTTGATGTTGTCGGCGATGTCGTTCAGCTTGTCGAGGTCGGACATCCGGCCCTTGCCGGCCTCGATGTCGCGCATCAGCTGCACGAGCCAGTAGGTGCCTTCGCGGCAGGGCGTGCACTTGCCGCAGGACTCGTGGGCGTAGAACTCGGTCCAGCGGGTGACGGCCCGTACGACGCAGGTCGTCTCGTCGAAGCACTGGAGGGCCTTCGTGCCGAGCATGGAACCGGCGGCGCCCACTCCCTCGTAGTCGAGGGGCACGTCGAGGTGCTCGTCGGTGAACATCGGCGTCGAGGAGCCGCCCGGCGTCCAGAACTTCAGGCGGTGCCCCGGCCGCATGCCGCCGCTCATGTCGAGCAGCTGGCGCAGTGTGATGCCCATCGGGGCCTCGTACTGTCCGGGGCGTGCGACGTGGCCGCTGAGGGAGTAGAGGGTGAAGCCGGGCGACTTCTCGCTCCCCATCGAGCGGAACCATTCCCTGCCCCGGTTCATGATGGCGGGAACCGAGGCGATCGACTCGACGTTGTTCACCACGGTCGGGCACGCGTAGAGGCCCGCGACGGCGGGGAAGGGGGGGCGGAGCCGCGGTTGGCCACGGCGCCCTTCGAGCGAGTCGAGCAGTGCGGTCTCCTCACCGCAGATGTACGCGCCGGCGCCGGCGTGCACGGTGAGGTCGAGGCCGAGCCCGCTGCCCAGCGCGTTCTCGCCGAGGATGCCCGCCGCGTAGGCCTCGCGCACGGCCTCGTGCAGCCGCCGCAGTACGGGGACGACTTCACCCCGCAGATAGATGAAGGCGTGGGACGACCTGATGGCGTGACAGGCGATGGCGATGCCTTCGATGAGGCTGTGCGGGTTCGCGAAGAGGAGCGGGATGTCCTTGCACGTTCCGGGCTCCGACTCGTCGGCGTTGACCACCAGATAGTGCGGTTTTCCGTCGCCCTGGGGAATGAACTGCCATTTCATTCCCGTCGGGAAGCCGGCGCCTCCGCGCCCCCGCAGACCGGACTCCTTGACGTACGCGATGACGTCGTCCGGTGACATGGCGAGCGCCTTGCGGAGCCCCTCGTATCCCTCGTGCCTCTTGTAGACGTCCAGGGTCCAGGACCTGTCCTCGTCCCAGAAGGCCGACAGCACGGGTGCGAGCAGCTTCTCCGGGCCGGTGTCCTTGAGTTCGGGTGCCAAGGTCATCACTCCCCCTCCTCGGCGGTGGGTCCGGCCGGATGCGCCGGATCGGAGGCCGACGTGTCCTGCGGCGCGTCGTGCGAGCTGAGGTGCTCCGCCGGTGAGGGGTCGTGCGGCGGGCTGTCCTGGGACGCCTCACCGCGCGGGTGCACCACGCGCGCGGGGGCGGCCTCCCCCTTGGCCAGCTTCAGGCCGGCCAGGGAGGCGGGGCCCGCGCTTCCCGTGGCGTCGACGGCGCCGTCCCGCTCGTCGGGGAAACCGGCCAGGATCCGGGCGGTCTCCTTGAACGTGCACAGGGGCGCCCCGCGGGTGGGCGAGACGGGGCGGCCGGCCCGCAGGTCGTCGACGAGGCGCTTGGCGCTCTGCGGGTCCTGGTTGTCGAAGAACTCCCAGTTGACCATCACGACGGGCGCGAAATCGCAGGCCGCGTTGCACTCGATGTGCTCGAGGGTGACCTTGCCGTCGTCGGTGGTCCCGCCGTTGCCGACGCCCAGGTGCTCCTGGAGCTCCTCGAAGATGGCGTCGCCGCCCATGACGGCGCACAGGGTGTTGGTGCACACCCCGACCTGGTAGTCACCGCTCGGCCGGCGCCGGTACATGGAGTAGAAGGTGGCGACGGCGGTGACCTCGGCCGTGGTCAGGCCGAGCACGTCCGCGCAGAACTGCATCCCGGTGCGCGTGACATGGCCCTCCTCGGCCTGCATGAGGTGCAGCAGCGGCAGGAGGGCCGACCGGGAGTCCGGGTAGCGGGCGATGACCTCGCGCGCGTCGGTCTCCAGCCGGGCCCGGACGTCGTCCGGGTAGGCGGGCGGGGGCAGTTGGGGCATGCCCAGACTGACGCCCCGCTCCGAGGATGAGGTGGTCACCGGTCGACGCCTCCCATCACGGGGTCGATGGATGCGACGGCGACGATGACGTCGGCGACCTGGCCGCCCTCGCACATCGCCGCCATGGCCTGCAGGTTGGTGAAGGACGGGTCGCGGAAGTGGACCCGGAAGGGGCGGGTGCCGCCGTCGGAGACGACATGCGCCCCGAGCTCGCCCTTGGGCGACTCGACGGCCGCGTACGCCTGTCCCGGCGGTACGCGGAAACCCTCGGTGACCAGCTTGAAGTGGTGGATCAGGGCCTCCATGGAGGTACCCATGATCTTCTTGATGTGGTCGAGGGAGTTGCCCAGTCCGTCCGGGCCCATGGCGAGCTGGGCGGGCCAGGCGATCTTCTTGTCGGCGACCATGACCGGTCCGGGCTGGAGCCGGTCCAGGCACTGCTCGACGATGCGCAGCGACTGGCGCATCTCCTCCAGCCGGATCAGGAAGCGGCCGTAGGAGTCGCAGGTGTCCGCGGTGGGGACCTCGAAGTCGTACGTCTCGTACCCGCAGTACGGCTGCGCCTTGCGCAGGTCGTTCGGCAGGCCGGTGGAGCGCAGGACCGGGCCGGTCACCCCGAGGGCCATGCAGCCGGCCAGGTCCAGATGGCCGACGTCCTGCATACGGGCCTTGAAGATGGGGTTCCCGGTGGCGAGCGCGTCGTACTCCGGGAGGTTCTTGCGCAGCTTCTTCACCAGCTCGCGGATCTGGTCCACCGCGCCGGGCGGCAGGTCCTGGGCGAGTCCGCCGGGGCGGACGTACGCGTGGTTCATCCGCAGGCCGGTGATGAGCTCGAAGACGTCGAGAATGAGTTCACGATCACGGAATCCGTAGATCATGATCGTGGTGGCGCCGAGCTCCATGCCTCCGGTGGCGATGCACACCAGGTGGGAGGAGAGCCGGTTCAGCTCCATCAGGAGCACGCGGACGACCGAGGCGCGGTCGGGGATCTGCTCCTCGATGCCGAGGAGCTTCTCCACTCCCAGGCAGTACGCCGTCTCGTTGAAGAACGGCGTCAGGTAGTCCATGCGCGTCACGAACGTGGTGCCCTGGGTCCAGGTCCGGTACTCGAGGTTCTTCTCGATGCCAGTGTGGAGGTAGCCGATGCCGCAGCGGGCCTCGGAGACCGTCTCGCCGTCGATCTCCAGGATCAGCCGGAGCACACCGTGCGTGGACGGGTGCTGCGGGCCCATGTTGACGATGATGCGCTCGTCGTCACTGCGCTGCGCCGTCTCGACGACCTCGTCCC
Source organism: Streptomyces yamdrokensis (assembly GCF_053890455.1). Lineage (NCBI taxonomy): Bacteria > Bacillati > Actinomycetota > Actinomycetes > Kitasatosporales > Streptomycetaceae > Streptomyces > Streptomyces yamdrokensis. Next base: position 4,523,915 of record NZ_CM132679.1, on the reverse strand, counting down.
AGTCTCCGCCGGTGACGGTGTAGACGGTGCCTTCCGTGGTCTCGCGCGCAAAGGCGGCGGAGGCCGCGGAAGTGTTCGACGTGCTCATGAGTACGACCTCCGCTGGTCCGGAGCCGGGATCTGGGCGCCCTTGTACTCGACGGGGATGCCGCCGAGGGGATAGTCCTTGCGCTGTGGATGCCCCTGCCAGTCGTCCGGCATCAGGATCCGCGTGAGGGCCGGGTGACCGTCGAAGACGATGCCGAAGAAGTCGTACGTCTCGCGCTCGTGCCAGTCGTTCGTCGGATAGACGGAGCACAGTGACGGGATGTGCGGGTCGCTGTCGGGAGCGCCGACTTCCAGGCGGATCAGCCGGTTGTGGGTGATCGAGCGCAGGTGGTAGACGGCGTGCAGCTCGCGGCCCTTGTCGCCGGGATAGTGCACGCCGCTGACGCCGGTGCACAGTTCGAAGCGGAGCGCGGGGTCGTCGCGCAGGGTCGTCGCGACCCGGAGCAGGTGCTCGCGCTCGATGTGGAAGGTGAGTTCGCCGCGGTCGACGACCGTCTTCCCGATGGCGTTCTCCGGCAGGAGACCCTGCTCCTCCAGCGCGCCCTCCAGTTCGTCGGCCACCTCGTCGAACCACCCGCCGTAGGGGCGGTTCGAGGCTCCCGGGAACCGGATCGAGCGGACCAGACCGCCGTAACCGGAGGTGTCGCCGCCGTTGTCGGCTCCGAACATTCCCCGCTGTACGCGGATCTCCTCACCGCCCTCGCCCCGCTGGCCGGGGAGGTTCTCGGCGGAGAGGTCCTTCTCGGGGTTCACGCCGTCGCCCGCGGTGTCGTTCGCGTCGCTCATCGCAGCAGCCCCTTCATCTCGATGGTGGGCAGGGCCTTGAGCGCCGCCTCCTCCGCCTCGCGGGCCGCCTCCTCGGCGTTCACACCGAGCTTGGAGCCCTGGATCTTCTGATGGAGCTTGAGAATGGCGTCCATCAGCATCTCGGGCCGTGGCGGACAGCCGGGCAGGTAGATGTCGACCGGGACGACGTGGTCGACGCCCTGGACGATCGCGTAGTTGTTGAACATGCCGCCCGACGAGGCGCAGACCCCCATGGAGATCACCCACTTGGGGTTCGGCATCTGGTCGTAGACCTGCCGCAGCACCGGCGCCATCTTCTGGCTGACCCGGCCGGCCACGATCATCAGGTCCGCCTGCCGCGGCGAGCCGCGGAAGACCTCCATGCCGAAGCGCGCCAGGTCGTAGCGGCCGGCACCGGTGGTCATCATCTCGATGGCACAGCAGGCGAGCCCGAACGTGGCGGGGAACATGGACGACTTGCGCACCCAGCCCGCGGCCTGCTCGACGGTGGTCAGCAGGAATCCGCTCGGCAGCTTTTCTTCGAGTCCCATGGTCAAAGGCCCCTCAGTCCCATTCCAGGCCGCCGCGCCGCCACACGTACGCGTAGGCCACGAAGACGGTGAGCACGAAGAGCAGCATCTCCACGAGCCCGAAGATCCCCAGGGCGTCGAAGCTGACGGCCCAGGGATAAAGGAAGACGATCTCGATGTCGAAGACGATGAAGAGCATCGCCGTCAGGTAGTACTTGATGGGGAAGCGCCCGCCGCCGGCCGGCGTGGGGGTCGGTTCGATACCGCACTCGTAGGCTTCGAGCCTGGCGCGGTTGTACCGCTTCGGCCCGATCAGCGTGGCCATGACCACGGAGAAGATCGCAAAGCCTGCCCCGAGGGCTCCCAGTACGAGGATGGGCGCATACGCGTTCACCGCTCCTCGCTCCTCTCAGTCGGCACTGACTGCTGGCGAGCCGGGCTCACTTGCGCCCCACACGTCCCACGAACCACGCCCGTCCCGGCGAAGATCGAGAACATGTGAAGCAGGTCACAAGCCCAACCGCTCCGCATCCTATGCCCGCCGGTCTGTGATCTGCGACACGGGGTATTGCACAAGCTTTGTGATCTCCACCACCTGACGAACGATCATGAAGCCGGAGGAGCGGTGATCTTCACACGCGAAGCGTCCGCACGGTCGCCATAAGTGACATTCTACCGCGTCGTCGCAGGCCAGAAGAGTGACCCCACTATCAAGAGTGTTCCTCTGCATGCAAATTGGCGCTGAACGCGAACGCTTGCTAGAGGAGGCGTTCACACATCGGAGGGGATACGGGGCGCGATGTGGACGTGTGCACGCGTTCACGAAGTCCCCGGGCCCGCGGCCCGCCGCGGGCCCGGGGCGCCGACCGCGAGCCGCGACCCCGTCCCGACCGACCGCCCCCGCCACACCCCGGCCCTCCGCACCCGGCCCCGCCCCGGATGCGGCCGCCCCCCCTCCGGGCCGATCCGGAGCGCGCCCGGAACTCCCCCCGGGGACCCGTACGGGGCTCGCTCCGGAACCCCTCTCCCGTCCGGCCCCCGAGCTCCGCCCCGGACCCGGTCCGGCCCGGTCCGAACGCACCTCCCGTCGCGATCCGACCGCGATCCCGACGCGGGCCGCCCGCAATCCATCCGCAACCCGTCCGGAGCGCGCACACCGGACGCGATGACAGGGGCGACCGTTCCGTGACCTCCGCCACATTCACGGAGAGGGCACAGAAAGAGGGCTTGGCCAATCGTTTCAACCGATGGTAGGTGAGGGGCAATTCGGACGTAAAGATGAAAGACCGTGATCACGGGCCCATTACGCCGCGCCCGCAATGTCCGTTACGGCGTCAATAAGGAGCGACACACCCGGGCTTCGGCGTCACGATTGAACAACTGTGGCGCAGCACACGTTTCTTGTGGATATGAAGGAGCCCCTGGTACCGGTTGTTCCCATGTCCCACACCGCTCACATACGAAGCCACCGGAAACCCCGCCGCAGCGCCCAGACCACGATGGCGATGCGGGCCGGAGTTGCCGGTGGCGTCCTCGGCACTCTGGCAGTGGCCGGGGCGTCGGCCTCGGCGGTCGCCGCCGAGCCGGTGACGCAGACCCTCGAACTGCCCGCCCTCACGGCCGACCTGTCCACTCAGGTCGCCCAGTCCGCGGAGGCCACCCAGCAGGCCGCCGCGAACTACCAGCTGCAGGCCGAGCGTGACGCCGCCGCGGCCAAGGCCGCCAAGGAGGCCAAGGCCGACCTCGCCGAGGCCAAGGAGAAGGCCGAGGCGAAGAAGAAGGCCGCCGAGGAGGCCCGCAAGGCCGCCGCCGAGCGGGCCACGCGCGATGCCGAGCGCGTCACCCTCACCGCAGACCCGGGCACCACGACCGCGGCGGCCACCACGACCACCGCCTCCGCGCCGGCCAGTGGCAGCGTCGGAACGGTGATCTCCTTCCTCAAGGCGCAGGTGGGCGACGCCTACGTCATGGGCGCCACGGGCCCCAACGCCTGGGACTGCTCCAGCCTGGTGCAGGCCGCGTTCCGCCAGGTCGGCGTCGACCTCCCGCGCGTCTCGCAGGACCAGTCGACGGTCGGCACCGACGTCTCGCTGTCCAACCTCCAGGTCGGCGACATCCTGTACTGGGGCGGCAAGGGCTCCGCCTACCACACGGGTGTCTACATCGGTGACGGCCAGTACCTGGACGCCGCCAACCCGTCCAAGGGCGTCGTCATCCAGGACCTTTCCGGCTACCCCGCGTCGGGCGCGGTGCGCGTGCTCTGATCCGGGCCGCCCACACGGACCGGAGGGCCGCTGCCGCTCGGGGGCAGCGGCTCTCCGTCGTTCACGTCCGGGCGTTTCGGGGGCACTTCGGGCATACCGGCCGCTCCGCTCGAGGGCTTGCCCTCGCCGCACCGAAATCGCCCGGTCGCCCGAATTGCTCCCCGCGCGGGACGCACTGGCGGGCCGCCATGCCCGCGCGAAGCGCCGTCCGGCCTCGTGACGCCCCCCTGCGGCACCCCGCACACACGCCGGACGGCCGGGGACCGCCCTTCGGGCCCCGGCCGTCCACGGCGCCGCTCAGGGCCGCGCGCCTCAGGCGGCGGCACCGCCGGTCTGCCCCGCGCCGCGACGCAGGAACACGACCAGGCCCGCGCCGAGGCCGATCGCCAGCAGCGCCGCCCCGCCGATCAGCGCCACCCCGCCGGCGCCGGTGAGCGCAAGACCGCCCTGGGGTTCGACTCCGTCGGCGTCACCGGACGCGCCGTTCGTACCGTCCGCGCCGTTCGTGCCGGTTCCGGTGGAGCCGGAGGCGGAGTCGGAGCCGGAACCGCCCTCCTGACCGGACCCGGAGGAGGGGCCGTCCGAGGCGCCGCCGGTCTGGCCCGTGCCGCCGCCCGCCTCCTCGCCCGGCTCGTCGGAGCCGTTGAGCACGATCCAGGCGGAGTCGTTCGCGGGGTCGGAGTCCCAGGGGTTGTCCCACTCGGGCAGCGCGACCTTGGCCTTGGCACCCTCGACGACCCGGTCGACGCGCAGCTCGAACGGGAAGCCGAGCTCGGCGTCCTCCAGCAGCGGGGTGCTCACCCAGCAGATGTAGCCCCTCTCGCCCTCGGCGAGGGTGCTCTCCCGGCACCGCTCCGGAGCCTTGGTGACGGTCGCCCCTTCGGGGATCTCCACCGTGAAGCCGATCGGCTCACCGCCGGAACGCTGGGCGCTGATCCAGGCCGGGCCGTTGTTGCGGAAGCCGATCTCCGCCGTGACGGTGTCCCCGGCCGCACCGTCCGCCGAGGCGCCGGTCAGTTCCAGGTCGTAGGTGTTCGTCGTGGGCAGGTCCATGTCCGCGTACCGGGTGTAGTCCGCGGGGTCGGCACCGGGAACCTCCTTCAGCTCCAGGTCCGCTCCGGAACCCGGCCGGTAGTCCCCGGCCGCGCGCAGACGGTCCGCCTCGTCCGGTGCGAGGGCCGTGAACGAGTACGTGAAGACGTCGTTCAGAGCGAAGTCCGCGGTGCGTACCTTCAGCGGATCGGTCAGCGCGTACGCCGTCCCGGCCTCGATGGTGTCCGGGAAGGTGCAGATCGCGTCGGTGCCCCGGCGCAGCAGCGGACCGGTGGTGACCTCGGCGTACGCGCAGTTGCCGAACGAGTCGGGGAAGGACACTCCGCGGGAGCCGTGGAACCGCAGCACCGCGCCCTCGGCGGCCAGGCCGCCCGCGTTGCGCAGGCCCACGGGCGCCTCGTAGGTGTCACCCGCCTTGAGGTCCTCGGGCAGCGAGAGGCTGCGGTTGAGGAACTCGGGGCCGCCGACGAGCACGTCGATGCTGAGCGGTGTGAAGGCCAGGCCCTCGCCCTCACCGGTGACGGTGATGCTGCCGAAGTCCCCGGCCTCACTGTCGTCGCCGATGTCGAGCCGGATGCCGCCGAGCCGGTTGTACTGCCGGCCCGCGTACAGTTCGCTGCCCGTGCAGACGGCGACGAGGCCGTCGGCGTCGCAGGGGAGCTTCACCGAGGCGACGCCCGCCAGTTCGGTGGCATCGATGCGGATCGTGTAGTCGCCGGTGAACACGGGCGGGATGACGCCGTCGCCCTCGAACTCCTCCCCGGGAGCGTTCAGCCGCAGGTCGACCTGTGGTTCCGAGGGGTCTCCGTTGTCGGACTGCAGCGACAGACCGACCCGGTCCTCGCCGGTGATCGTCACGGGGAGGGGCGCGTCGGCCGCCTGGGCGGTACCTGTGACACCGACGCCGATCAGACTCGTGGCGGCCATCAGCCCCAGGGCTCTGAGCGGTCCGGGCCGCCGGCTTGCCTGCTGTCTCATGGAAGGCTCTTTCGTCGAACGGAACGTTCCTCGGTGAGTACGTTCCGTTCGACACCTGCTTCCGTCGATCAGTTGTCCACGAACGCATTACGCAATGATCACGGTCGCGCGCGGTCACGGACACCGCGTCGATCACGCCGGCTCCGGGGCCCGACCGGCGAGGGTCACGCCTTCGGCGCCACCTTGCTCAGGCCGTTGATGATGCGGTCCATCGCGTCGCCGCCCGTGGGGTCCGTCAGGTTGGCGAGCAGCTTCAGGGTGAACTTCATCAGCATCGGGTGCGTCAGGCCGCGCTGGGCGGCGATCTGCATGACCTTCGGGTTGCCGATGAGCTTCACGAACGCGCGGCCGAGCGTGTAGTAGCCGCCGTAGGTGTCCTTCAGGACGCGCGGGTAGCGCTGGAGGGCGATCTCCCGCTGGGCCGGCGTCGCCCGCGCGTGGGCCTGGACGATGACCTCCGCGGCGATCTGCCCGGACTCCATGGCGTACGCGATGCCCTCGCCGTTGAACGGGTTCACCAGGCCGCCCGCGTCACCGACGAGCAGCAGCCCGCGCGTGTAGTGCGGCTGGCGGTTGAAGGCCATGGGGAGCGCGGCACCGCGGATCGGGCCGGTCATGTTGTCCGGGGTGTAGCCCCAGTCCTCGGGCATCGACGCGCACCAGGCCTTCAGGACCTCGCGCCAGTCCAGTTCCTTGAAGGAGTCCGAGGTGTTGAGCACGCCGAGGCCGACGTTGCTCGTCCCGTCGCCCATGCCGAAGATCCAGCCGTAGCCGGGAAGCAGCCGGTCCTGCGGGCCGCGGCGGTCCCACAGTTCGAGCCAGGACTCCAGGTAGTCGTCGTCGTGGCGCGGCGAGGTGAAGTACGTACGGACCGCGACGCCCATCGGGCGGTCCTCACGGCGGTGCAGGCCCATGGCCAGGGACAGCCGCGTGGAGTTGCCGTCGGCGGCCACCACCAGCGGGGCGTGGAAGGTGACTTCCCGCTTCTCCTCGCCGAGCCTGGCCTTCACGCCGGTGATGCGGCCGGTGCGGTCGTCGATGACCGGCGCGCCCACGTTGCAGCGCTCGTACAGGCGCGCGCCGGCCTTCTGGGCCGCCCGGGCCAGCTGTTCGTCGAAGTCGTCACGCTTGCGGACCAGGCCGTAGTCGGGGAAGGAGGCGAGCTCCGGCCAGTCGAGCTGGAGGCGGACGCCGCCGCCGATGATGCGCAGGCCCTTGTTGCGCAGCCAGCCCGCCTCCTCGGAGATGTCGATGCCCATCGACACCAGCTGCTTGGTGGCGCGCGGGGTGAGCCCGTCGCCGCAGACCTTCTCCCTCGGGAAAGCGGTCTTCTCCAGCAGGAGCACGTCGAGACCGGACCTGGCCAGGTGGTACGCGGTGGCGGAGCCGGCCGGCCCCGCGCCCACGACGATCACATCGGCGGTGTTGTCGGAGAGCGGCTCGGTCACGGCGGGTTCTCCCCAGGTTCGAAATCTGCGTGCCGACGGGCACTGGACACGGGCAGTCTATGCAGGAGAATTGATCACCCGGCTGAAGGGCTGCCTCGATGCACCCAGCCCTGCCCGCTGTACGGCTCCGCGTACCCACGCACGAGGACGCCTTCACCTGGCACCGGATCCTCGCCGACCCGGACGTCATGGAGTTCCACGGCGGCAGGGCCGCGGAGTTGTCGGTCTACGAGGAGCTCACCGCCCGCCGGCGACGGCACGACGCCGAACTCGGCTTCTGCCTGTGGACCGTGGTCGACGGGGCGGACCGCGTCATCGGCTTCACGGGCGCCCAGCCCTGGGAGCGGGACCGGGGTCCGACCGGCGGGATCGAGATCGGCCGGCGCCTCGGCCGGGAGCACTGGGGCAAGGGGTACGTCACCGCCGCGGCGCACCAGACGCTGGAACGGGTGCGCGCCACCGGCGTGCGGGACGTGGTCGCGATGGTCGACGCCCGCAACACCCGCTCGGCGGCGGTCACCCGTCGGCTCGGGATGCGCCTCGCCGAGACGTTCACGATCCCGCTCTCGCTCTCGCTCTCGCTCTCGCTCTCGCACCGGGAGGGTCACTGCTACCGGCTGACCCCCTGAAAGCGGAAGCAGCAACCTTCAGTTCATTCACCCGGTGTGACTGAATGTCACGGATAGCCACGGAATACTTCCTTCCGGCGCGTGGCCGTGCCTACGCTGCCGGTACCGCTGGGGGTGACATCCGTGCGTATGCGAACCGGAACAACCGAGGTGCGCGTTCCTCGCCTGGTCGGCCTGATGGCCGTGGACGCGCGTGAGTCGGCTCGTGCGCGTGGCCTGTCCCTCGAGGCGCCGGACCGGCCGGACTTCCACCTGACCGTCGTCGAGTACGTCGTGCGCCAGTATCCGCAGCCCGGCACCGAGGTGCCGCGTGACTCCGCGGTGCACGTGTGGTTCGACTTCGGGGAGGGGGACGGCGGAGGAGGGGTGCGTGAACCGCGCGGGCCGGTGCCTCCCGGCGGCGGCCTCCGGCGGGAGCTGGACGAGCCGGGAGCCCCGCACCCGGCCGCGCCCCGCACGGCGACGGCACTCCTCGGCCCGCCCTGACTCCGCCCGCGCGCCCCGCGTGGCTCGCCTCAGCCCGCCTTGTGACCCCGGTGCAGTGCGACCACGCCACCCGTGAGGTTGCGCCAGGCCACCTTCGTCCAGCCGGCACCCTGCAGCCGCCCGGCCAGGGCGGACTGGCCGGGCCACTCCCGGATGGATTCGGCGAGGTAGACGTACGCGTCGGGGTTCGACGACACCGACCGGGCGACCGGCGGCAGCGCGCGCATCAGGTACTCGGTGTACACGGTGCGGAACGGCGCCCAGGTGGGCTGCGAGAACTCGCAGATGACGAGGCGCCCGCCGGGCCGGGTCACCCGGTGCATCTCACGCAGCGCGGCGTCCGTGTCCTGGACGTTGCGCAGTCCGAAGGAGATGGTGACGGCGTCGAAGACGTCGTCCTTGAAGGGCAGCCGGGTCGCGTCGCCGGCGGTGCAGGGCAGCCAGTCCCGGCGCTGCTTGCCGACCCGGAGCATACCGAGGGAGAAGTCGCAGGGGACGACGTAGGCACCGGCCTGTGCGAAGGGCAGCGAGGACGTCGCCGTACCGGCCGCCAGGTCCAGGACCTTCTCCGCGGGGCGCGCGCCGACCGCCTTGGCCACCTCCTTGCGCCAGATCCGGTCCTGGCCGAGCGACAGCACGTCGTTGGTCAGGTCGTACCGTTCCGCGACGTGGTCGAACATCGAGGCGACTTCGTGCGGCTGCTTGTTCAGGGATGCGCGGGTCACGGGCCCATTCTTGCAGTCCGCTCCCCGGGCAGGAGCCCCGGCTTCCCGCCCGCGCCCAGCGGCACCCCTGCTCCGTGCGCCCGCCGGCCCTCCCCCTCAGCGGACCCCCGCCGGCCCGTCCCCGCCGACCTCGCCCGTGCGCTTCAGTTTCTGCCAGCGCAGCCGGCCGCCGGTCAGGGCGGTGACACAGGAGTGGATGAGGACGAGGTACATCATCTGCCGGTAGGCCAGTTGCTGCAGCGGCATCATCAGCAGATACCGGTACTTCTCGCGGTCGAGGCGGAAGGCGTACGCGGCACACACCAGCTGGACCCCCAGCACCGCCAGCCATGCCACCAGCGCCGCCGTGAAGTCGACGAAGACCATCGAGTACACGGTGAACACGTCGATGAGCGGCGCGAACACCGGCGTGACGATCTGGAAGAGCACCACGAGCGGCATCCCGACCCGCCCGAACCGGCCCGAAGGCCCCTTGTCCGTCAGGGACCCGCGGTGCTTCCACAGCGCCTGCATGGTGCCGTACGACCAGCGGTACCGCTGGGACCACAGCTGCTTGAGCGAACCCGGCGCCTCGGTCCAGGCCCGGGCGTGCTCCTGGTAGACGACCCGCCATCCGGCGCGGTGCAGGGCGATGGTGATGTCGGTGTCCTCGGCGAGCGTGTCCTCGCTCATGCCGCCGGCCCGGAGGACCGCCTCGCGGCGGAACGCGCCGATCGCGCCGGGGATGGTCGGCATGCAGCGCAGCAGGTCGTACATGCGCCGGTCGAGGTTGAAGCCCATCACGTACTCGATGTGCTGCCAGGCGCCGATGAGGGTACGCCGGTTGCCGACCTTGGCGTTGCCCGCGACGGCTCCGACGCCGGGGTCGGCGAAGGGCTGCACCAGGTGCCGTACGGTGTCCGGCTCGAAGACGGTGTCGCCGTCCATCATCACGACGATGTCGTGACCGGCATGCCGGACGCCGTTGTTCAGCGCCGCCGGTTTGCCCGCGTTCGCCTGCCGCACGACGCGGACGTTCGGCAGACCGAGCGACTCGGCGATGTCCGCCGTCCCGTCCGTGGAACCGTCGTCCACCACGACGATCTCGATCGGGTGCGTGCTCCCCGCCAGCGACCGGAGGGTGTTGGCGATGCACTCCTTCTCGTTGTACGCCGGGACGATCACGCTCACCGGGCGGGTGACGGGCGGCCCCCAGCTGAAGCGGCGTCTGTTGCGCTGCCGGTGGTGGCGCCGGGCGAGGACCAGCATCAGCCCGAACCGGCCGAGGACCGCCACGCCGACCACCACCAGGCCGGCCGACAGCACCGGCACCGTCCACTCCGCGACGGCGACGGCGGCGATGAGCGCCCTGCCCTCGTACAGCGTCGCGCCGGACGCCTCACGGTGCGCGGCCTGGAGGGGGTTCCCGCCACCGGGGACGCCTGCGGTCGGCTGCGGCCCGGGCACGGTGGCGCCGTCCGCCCGCTCCTCGGTCCCGGCGCCGGCGCCGTTCTCGGGCTGCTGCCCGGATGCACCGGCGTCCTCGGTCCGCTGCTCGGACATGGCGCCGCTGACGGTGGTGAAGGTGTATCCCTTCGCCTTCATCTTCTCGATGTACGTCGCCAGCGCCTCGACGGTCTGCGAGCGCTCGCCGCCGGAGTCGTGGAAGAGCACCGACGCGCCCTCGCCGTCCTCGGGCGTCGCCCCCTTCACGATCTCCGCCACCCCGGGCTGCTTCCAGTCCTGGCTGTCGGTGTCGATGAAGACGCTGGTGTAACCGTCCTCGCCGAGCTGCTGGTAGACCTGCCAGCTGTAGTCGTCGATGGCGTCCGTCTTCGAGGAGTACGGCGCGCGGAACAGCGTGGTGGTGATCCCGGCCGCCCCCGCGAGGGCGAGCTGGGTCTGCTCCATCTCGCGGGTGAGCCGGGAGGAACTCTGGTACGACAGGTCCACGTGCGTGAACGTGTGGACACCCACCTCGTTGCCCTGCTCGACCAGGTCCCGCACGATGCCCGGGTGGCGCGAGATCATGGAGCCGACCAGGAAGAACGTGCCGGGAACGTCGTACTCCTCCAGGACCTGGAGCACCTTCGGCGTCCAGGTGGGGTCGGGGCCGTCGTCGAAGGTGAGCACGATCGTCCTGTCCGGTACGGACACGGTCGTGGCCCGGCCACCCGGGAAGCTGAGGATCGGTCCTCCGTCGAGGACCTCCTCGGGTACGTCGCCGGCGTCCGCCCCGGCGCGCACCCGCTGGTCGCCGCCGACCTCGGCGCGCAGATAGCCGTCGAGCAGCAGGACGCAGCTCAGGGCGAGCAGGAGCAGCAGGGCGAGGAGGACCCTGGGCCGCTGGAGCGCGGCGGCCCGGCCTGCGGCGCGTTCGATACGGGTGGGGGCGCGGCGTCGGCCGCGCGAGGACGTGTCGAGAGTCATGAGGCGGCGCTGCCGGTGGGAGAGGCGCTGCCCGTGGGAGAGGCGCTGCCGGTGGGCGGGGCACCGGTGGGCGGGGCACCCGTCGGCGCCGTACCGCCGCCCGGTGGGCCCCCGTCCTGTCCGGGCGCGCCACCCCGGCCGTCACCGAAGGGCAGCAGCGAGGCCGGGGTCACGGAGGTGCCGATGCCCAGGAAGGTCAGGCCCAGCACGAACGCGTAGCCGACGCAGACGGTGCCGGCCAGGAGGCCGATCCGGCGCAGCAGTCTGGCCCGGCGTCCGGAGCTGTCGACGAACACGGGCCCTTCACCGGACCTCTTGCCGCGGCGGCGGCGGCGCCCGCGCACGTCGTCGGCGCGGCTCTCGATGGCAGGATCGGAATGCATTCCCCGGACGGTAGACAGCCCTGCCTGCCGAAAACCCGGTCCCCGCTGTGAGGTGCCCAAGAAAACGCGCCCAGCCTTTTCTTTCGCTGAGGATTCACGGCCTTTGGCCCACCGGGGTCCTGTTTTCCCAGGTGGGGCACAGGACGCCGTGCGAGGTTTCCGGTTCCGAACCCGAACCGTCGTACGTGTGAAGGAGAGCGAACACCGTGAGCGGTCCACTGAAATCCGTCGCCGGTCTCGTCTGTCTGTTCGTCCTGGCCACGGCGGGCTGCTCGGCCCCGGCCGACCCGGACGACCAAGGCGACGGGGAAGACCGGGCGTCGTCCGCGCCGGTCACCGCGTACGCCCCCTACGTCAGCGCCACCACGGCCGCCGGCCAGGACGCGGCCGGCTCCCCCACCGCCTACAACCTGGCCTTCGTGCTCTCCTCCGGTGAGGACTGCACCCCTGCCTGGAACGGCACGCGTTCCATCGACGACACGGCCGTGACGTCCCGCGTCTCGGAACTCACCGCGTCCGGCGCCGATGTCCGCGTCTCCTTCGGCGGAGCGTCCGGTACGGAACTCGCCGCGGCCTGTGACAGCGCGGAGGAACTGGCGGAGGCGTACGGCGCGGCGCTGGACGCGGCGGGTGCCACCCGGGCCGACTTCGACATCGAGGGCGACGACCTCACCGACCCCGACTCCGCGGCCCTGCGCTCGGAGGCGATCGCGCTGCTGCAGGAGGAGCGTACGGAGCTGGAGGTCTCCTTCACCGTCCCGGTGATGCCCTCGGGCCTCGACGAGGACGTCCTGGACCTGCTGGCCTCCGCCAACGACCACGGCGTGCGGGTCCGCACCGTCAACCTCATGACGATGAATTACGGGGAGTCGTACGACGGCGACATGGGCGACTACGCCGTCACCTCGGCCAAGGCCGCGAACGCCCAGCTCATGGAGGTCTTCGGCTTGTCGGGGACCGCTGCCTGGCGGGGCATGGCGCTCACGTCGATGATCGGCGTCAACGACGTCGGGGGCGAGACGTTCACCCTGGCGGACGCGGCACAGGTGCGCGCCTTCGCGGAGGAGAAGGGCATCGCCTGGGTGTCGATGTGGTCGTCCTTCCGGGACCGGCAGTGCGCGGAGGGCTCCGGCGCGGAGGATGCCGCGACCGACTGCAGCGGGGTGGAGCAGGAGGCGGGCGCCTTCGGGAAGGCCTTCGCGGGCTGACCGGCAACGGGCCGGTCTGCGCCGGTCGGACAGCACCGGACCTGCCGGCACCGGACCCGTCGACGTGACCCGTCAGCACCGGGCCGGTCAACGCCGGCGGTGCACCAGGCGTCCCGCACACACGGTCGCGACGCAGGCACCGGTGCCGTCGAAGACCGCCAGGTCCGCGCGGCCACCCACGACGAGCGCCTCGGGGCACAAGGACGGCAGGACGACGACGCCGTTGCGTCCGGCCGCGGCGCGCAGTCCGGGTGCGTCGGCGTGCTCCGCCAGTACCGCCACCGCGCCGCGCTTGAGCACCTCGTGGACGCGTTCACGCGGGCTCGGCGCGTCCGGAAGCGGTCCCCGGTGGATCCGCCCGGGCCCGAGCGTCCCGGGCCAGCGCCGGATCCGGGCACCCGGAAACCGGCCCTCCACCTCCGCCGGCGGCCCGACGGCGACGATCCGGCCGCCGTCGACGGCGACGGCCCCGCCCGTCGACGGCTCGGCAGCGTCCGCGGCGGCGTCCCAGGTGAGGCGCACCACCTCCGCCGTGTGAATCGTCAGCACGGGCGGATCAGTTGGTGGTGAGGAGCTTCAGCTCCGGGTGGGCCGTGCCGCCCTCGATCGCCGTGGAGGAGATGTGGGAGGCCACGCGGTCGTCGACGGGGTCGTTCGCCGGGTCGTCGTGCACGACGAGGTGTTCGTACGTGGTCGACCGCTGGGCGGGCACCCGTCCGGCCCGGCGGATGAGGTCGATGATCTCCACGCGGTTGGAGCGGTGCTTGGCGCCGGCGGAGGAGACGACGTTCTCCTCGAGCATGATCGAGCCGAGGTCGTCCGCGCCGTAGTGCATGGAGAGCTGGCCGATCTCCTTGCCGGTGGTCAGCCAGGAGCCCTGGATGTGGGCGACGTTGTCGAAGAACAGCCGGGCTACGGCGATCATCCGCAGGTACTCGAAGACCGTGGCCTGGGTGCGGCCCTTCAGATGGTTGTTCTCGGGCTGGTAGGTGTACGGGATGAAGGCGCGGAAGCCGCCCGTACGGTCCTGCACGTCCCGGATCATGCGCAGGTGCTCGATGCGCTCGGCGTTGGTCTCGCCGGTGCCCATCAGCATGGTGGACGTGGACTCGACGCCCAGCCCGTGCGCGATCTCCATGATCTCCAGCCAGCGCTCGCCGGACTCCTTCAGCGGCGCGATGGCCTTGCGCGGCCGCTCGGGCAGCAGCTCGGCACCGGCCCCGGCGAAGGAGTCGAGCCCGGCCGCGTGGATCCGGGTGATGGCCTCCTCGACCGGCACCTTCGAGATCCGGGCCATGTGCTCGACCTCGCTCGCCCCCAGGCTGTGGATGACGAGCTGCGGGAACTCCTTCTTGATGGCGGCGAAGTGCTTCTCGTAGTACTCGACGCCGTAGTCCGGGTGGTGGCCGCCCTGGAACATGATCTGCGTACCGCCGAGCTCGACGGTCTCGGCGCAGCGCCGCAGGATGTCGTCGAGGTCGCGGGTCCAGCCCTTGGCGGTGTCCTTCGGCGCGGCGTAGAAGGCGCAGAAGCGGCACGCGGTGACGCAGACGTTCGTGTAGTTGATGTTGCGCTCGATGATGTACGTCGCGATGTGCTCGGTCCCCGCGTACCGGCGGCGGCGTACGGCGTCGGCGGCGGCGCCCAGCGCGTGCAGCGGGGCGTCACGGTAGAGGTCGAGCGCCTCTTCGGGGGTGATCCGCCCGCCGGCGGCAGCACGGTCGAGGATGGGCTGGAGGTCGGCCTTCTCGGTCACCGGGCGTCCCTTTCGTAAGGTTCGTAAGGGTTGTGGACGGGCTGAGCCAGCCTACGTCAGCGGCCCGGGGCACCTGACGTCAGGCGTACCGGCACCCGTCGGCCCCGTACGCCCCTGCGATCGTCGGTCCCATCGGCCGCATCGGCTCCGTGCGCCTGCCCGGGCGTCACGCCGTGTACGCCCCGATCAGCAGCCCGGCGAACGCGCCGGCGATCAGGAACGGTCCGAAGGGGATCGCCGTCCTGCGCCCAGCCCGCCGCGCGACGACGAGGGCACCGCCGTACAGCGCCCCGAACAGGAACCCGGCGAAGGTGCCGAGCATCACGGTCGGCCAGCCGTACCAGCCGAGGACGGCCCCCGCGCCGAGGGCGAGTTTCACGTCGCCGAAGCCCATGCCGGCCGGGTTGACCAGGAACAGGACGAAGTAGCCGGCGCCGAGCGCGAGGGCGCCCAGCAGGGCGGTCGTCCAGGTGCCCGCGTGCTCGGGGAGCAGGGCGACGACACCGAGCAGGGCGAGGGCGGCCGCGGCGAACGGGAGGGTGAGCGGGTCGGGCAGCCGCTGCACCCGGAAGTCGACGACCGCCAGCAGCACGCCGACGGGCGCGAGCAGCAGCCAGACGGCCAGCTCGGGCCGGGTCCCGGTGGCGGCGGCGAGGGCGGCGCACACGAGCGCGGTGGCCGCTGCGGGGGCGGCGGGTCCGGGACCGTACGACGCCCCGGCGGTCCCTTCTCCCGCCCCGCCCGCGCGCGGGGCGCACTGTCCGCACCGGGCCCGGCCGAGCCACCCGCGCAGCGGATGCCCCTCGGGGCACCGGGCGCGCCACTCCTCCCCCGCCGGGACGGCGAACCGGTGCACCGCGCGGGGCAGCAGCGCGCCCGCCACCGCCCCCCACAGCGCGGCGACCAGGACGATGGCCGCGACCGACGGGACCGGCAGGTCGCTCATGCGTCGCTCACCCCGCCGCCGCTGCCGCGACCTCGTCGCGCCAGGCCGGCAGCAGTTCGTCGAGCAGCGCCTCGGTGCGCGGCGGCAGGCCGCGGGCGCCGCTGCGGCCGACGAGGTCGGTGGCGAGGGCGGTGAGCCGGGAGGGGTCGTCGAGGGCGTGGGTGGCGCGCAGCAACTCGTTCCACAGCCGCTCGTCGGCCGGGGCGGTGCGCAGGGCCGCGTCGAGCGCCTCGATGGCCTTCTCCGCGCGGCCCTTCTCCATGTGGAACTCGGAGAGGGCGAGCCCGGTGTCGGCGACGAGCAGCGGGAGCTGGGCGTCGACGATCTCGTGGGTGAGCCAGCGGTAGCGGCCCTCGGGCCGGTCGGCGAGCAGCGGGCCGCGCACCAGCACCAGCGCGTCGGTGAGCAGCCGCCCGCGGACGGCGCGGCTGTCGACGCCCTTGCCCTGGGTCGCCTCGTGGTACAGCGACCGCAGCACGTCCAGGTCGGAGACGACGGACTTGGCGAGGGTGAGCCGCCCGGTGCGGTCGGTGCCGAGGCGTGGTGTGCCGTCGGCGTCGGTGCCGAGCCAGGCGCGCAGCCGGTCGAGGAGCGCCTCGCGCACGTCGTCGGTGACACCGCGCGGCCACAGCGCGGAGGACAGCACGCGCGGGTGCACACCCTCGCGGTGCAGGAGCAGCAGGGCGAGCGCCTCGTGGAGCAGGGCGCTGCGCTCGCCGTCCGGGGTGTCGAGTCCGATGATCTCGTACGACCCGACGAGGCGCGCGTACACGGCCGGCCGGCCCTGTTCGCTGATGTCGACGAGGAACGGCGGGGTGTTGACCGGTCCGTCGGGACCGCGGTCCGGGTCGGCCTCGACGAACAGTTCGACGACCGCGCGCTGTTGGGCGGCGGGCAGGAGCTGGGCGTCGAGTTCGAGGCCGAGCAGGGGCGCGAGCAGCTTGCCCTCGCCGGTGATCTCCATCTCCCAGGCGGCGCCCGGCAGATCGCCGCTCCCGGTGCCGACGAGGTAGCCGATGCCGAGGCGACCGGCGTCGGCGGCGAGTTCGGCGAGTCTGACGGCGTCCTCGGCGGTCGGCTCGGCCGCGAGCAGGACGAGCTGCGGGGCCCAACGGGTGTGCCGGGCCGGGCCGGTGCGTCCGGTGAGGACGGAGTCGTGCCCGGCGGCGCCCAGCGCGCCGCGCCGCTGCCGGGTCTCCGCCTCCATGGTCTCGACGAGTGCCTCGACGTCGTCGAGGTGGCGGAGCCGGTTGGGGGCGAGCGGGGTCAGGTCCTCACCGAACCCGACGAGGGTGATGGTCATACGGTCCGACCATCCGTTGGTCGCCAGCTCGGCGGCGACGGAGGCGAACACCGCGGCCCGGTCGGCCTCGCTGCCGCTCAGCGAGACGATCCCGGGGACGGACTCCAGGTTGAGCAGCAGGCGCGAGTCGTCCATGGTGCCGAGGCTGACCAGTCCGGGGTAGGGAGCGGCGGTGTCGACGTCCTCGTACTGCCCGGCGTCGTCCTTGGCCAGCGTCCAGAACGTCTGGTCCTGCCCGAGCCGCCACGGCGCCGGCGGCTTGCCGGCCGGCTGGGCGAGCTGGAGGTGCAGGTCGCCGTCGCTGAGCCAGGCGGCGTAGACGGTCGGCAGGGCACGCGACTCGGCGGCGAGGGAGGCGGCGAGCCCGCGCAGGGACCGGTCGAGCAGCCGTACGCCCTCGGGGTCGGCGCCGACGAGCAGCGCGTCCTGGACGTCCTGGGCGTCACCTTCCGGTGTGGGCGGCTCCATCCCGCGCCGCCCGCCGATCCCCCCGAACGCCGACTGCCACAGCGCCTGCCGACGCCGGTGCCCGAGGGCACCGAGGAGGCCGGCGGCGAGGAGGGGCGCGGTGAGGAGGGCTTCGGACAGACCGAAGGAGGAGGTCTCCTGGGCGGGGGCGGCGTGCTGCGGGGCGGGCACGGGCTGCCGGTGACCGGCGTGGTCGGCGGCGGGCGCGGGTTGCCGCTCGGGGGCGGGCCGCTGTTCGGGAACGGAGACGTGGGCGGCGCCCCCGCCGCTGCCCCGGGCGTGGTCCCCGGTCCTGGCGTAGTCGTGGATCTGCTGCCGCACGTCCGGCGAGACCTCGGGCGTCTCGTCCGGCACCTCGACGAGGTCGCCGCCGCGCGCGTCGCCGGGCATCTCCATGATCCAGCCGGGCCGGATGAGACTGGCCTCGGAGAGCTTGGAACCGTCGGGCTGGGTGCGGTCCTTGTTGAGCGCGAAGATCTCCTTGTACCGGCGTCCGTCCCCGAGGTGCCGCTCGGCTATCTCCCAGAGGGAGTCGTGGTGACGCCCCTCGGGCGGCTGGATCCGGTAGAACTTCGTGTCGTCCCGCTGGGCGGTGCCGCCCCCGGCGTCGGCGCGAGCGGCGGCGTCAAAGGCCTGCTCGGCGAGAGCGGCCGCGGCCCCGGCGGCCTGCTCCTGTTGCTGGGCGAAGAGCCCCGGCGTCTGCTGGGCGGTGGCGGCCGTGGCCTGCCGGCTGTCTTCGACTCCCTGCCCCAGCTGCGAGAGCCCCGGCGTGAAACTGGCCGCGGCGGCGCCGACGAGCAGCAGTGCGGCGACGAGTTGACGCGCGAGCAGCTGACTGGGTCCGGCCCCGGGCACCCGCCCCGGCACCCCGACGCCGGAGAGCGCGGCCCTCATCTCGACGAGCACACAGGCGGTGAACTGGGCCCAGGCGACCCAGACGAAGAAGACCAGGATGTTCTGGAAGGTCTCGACGGAGACCTCCGTCCTCAGCCACTCCATGGGCTCGAACGTGCTCGGCAACGGCCAGCCCGCGACCATGGCGAGCGCGGCCGGCACCCCCGCCACCAGCACGAGCAACGCCACGAAGGCGAAGAACGCCTTGACGAGGTCCCCGAAGGTCCGCCGCCGTATCCGCACGGGCCGAGGCGTCCGGTTCCGCGGAGCGGCGGCGCCCCCGGCTGGGTCTCCCGTCGCGCTGGACGAGCTTGGACTACGGCGTCGTGGCATGGCGGGTGTCCTGGTCGTGTGGTGTGGGAGGAGTCGAGGTGACGGCGTGGAGTGGGACGAGATCAGGTGATGAAGGGCGTACTGAGCCTACAGAGATCCTATGGACTCGCACCGGCCCCGCAGAAGCCCGCCTCCGCACCCCCACGTTCCCGTCACACCGCCGCAGGGCCGCACCACACGTACTCGCCCCGGGAATCACCCCCACCGGTCATGCACGACCAGGGCACTTCGACAAGGCTGTGTTGCGGGACCGTAGGTCGTGTTGCGCGCCAATCGGCTTTCGGTCGGCGCACACTGAAGTTCCTCAACGCGGTCCGCAGAGGAAAGGGAGCCCAAATGGCAAGCCTGCCCATTCTGTTGTTTGACGGAGACTGCGGCTTTTGCAGCAGAACAATCGAGATCGCTCGGCGAACCGTTCAGCCGCGCGTGCGATTCGTCCCCTGGCAGTACGCCGACCTCGCCGCCCTGGATGTCACCGAAGAAAGGGCCGACCGCGAGATCCTCTGGATCAGCCCGGTCGGCGGCAAGGTCCACGGCGGACCACGCGCCCTGTCCGCCGTGCTGATGTGCGGACGAAGGCGCTGGTGGTGGCTCGGACTCGTTCTTCGGCTGCCGCCCGTCAACTGGATGGCACGTGGCGTGTACCGGGTTGTCGCGAAGAACCGCCATCGCCTGCCGGGCGGCACGGTCACCTGCTCCCTCCCGGCCCATATGCGAGCGGCCCATATGCGAGGGAAACAGGGCTACTGACCCCTACTTCAGTGAAAGCTGCGGCGGTACCGCAGCGGGTGCCGTCCCGGCCGGGGCTTCCGTTCCCATGCCGCCTGTGCGCTGGAAGGTGCGCCGCCACAGCCGTCCCAGGGCGCGGTAGAAGCGGTCCGGCAGGAATGCGGCATCGGCGACGATCATCGCGCCGGAGAAGAGCGGCAGCCCCATGAGCACCGCGATATTCACGTGCATGCCCAACAACAGGATCAGAACAGGGTATTTGAGCCTGCCGAACAGGACGAACGGAAAGGCGACCTGTACCAGCACCGTCAGGTAACCGACGACGGCGATCAGCACGTGCTGGCCGGCGATCATCTGGGACAGCTCGGGCCAGGGCCGGAACAGGTCGATGTTCAGGACGTAGTGAAGGGCGGTGCCGTCGCCCCACTTCGGGCCCTGCACCTTGTACAGGCCCGCGCATCCGTAGAGGAAGCAGACCTGTGCGGCGATGACGAACATGCCGCAGTTGTGCAGCACGGTGGTCAAGATGGCGCGGGCGTCGCCGAGGTGGTGCCGGAGATCGCCGCCCCGCGGGCCTGCCGTCCTGCCCGCCGACGCCCGGAGCCGGGTCCTGCGGGCGTCGAGGGACCAGCGCCGGCCGCACGCGGTGAAGACGAGGTAGACAGCCATGAGGACCATGAGATTGTCCCCGCCGTCCGCCATGTAGATCGCCCTGGCGTGGAACGACACCACCACGACCGCGAACAGTACGGACACCGCCCGCGTCCGCCAGCCCAGCAGGAACAGCGCACACGTCACCAGAGCCACGGCGTAGCAGATCTCGAAGTACACCCGGCTGTCGGACAGGGTGAGGACGCTGGCCCACCCGCTCTGGTCGAACATCTGCCTGGCCAGTGTGGGCGTCCACGGTGCACCGGGGCCCCACATCTCGTCGCGGTGCGGAAACTCGCGGAGCAGGAAGACGAGATAGAGCAGCCCGTACCCGATGCGCAGCACCGCCGCCGCGTACAGGGAGACCGGCCGCTCGGTCAGGAGGACGAGGAACGCGTGGGCCCGGTCGAGTACGCGCTGCGGCATGCGAACGGCTGTCCGCCCGGTGGTGCGTTCGGGCGCTGTGGGCGCCGCGACCGGTTCCTGCTCAGTCCGTTGCATGCGAGGCCACCTTCCACCAGGGCAGATACCGGGTTTCGGCCCGCGTCGATGCCGTGGCGGCCGGGGGTGATCCACCCGCTGCGCCGGGCGCGGCGATGGACCGCGAAATCACCCGCAGCTGGATGGAGTCGAAGGTGCCGTCGCGTTGGGCGGCAACGCGATCCACTGCGATGTTGCGTAGATACTTCTCGATCATCAGAGCCCGCTCCGAGCGCGGCTGGTTGTCGCCGCCGTGCGTTTTCAGGTACGCGTTCCAAGCCTGACGCAGCATGTTCTGTGCCGTATGGCTCGGAAAGACGTTGTGCTTGACGGCGGCATCGTCCCGGGCGGTCAGATCGACCCAGCCGCTCACCTGTGCGGTGCCGTCCGGTGCCGTCTGCCTGGTCCTCGCTGAGATCTGCCGGTTGACGGACTGCGGATTCGGGGCGAAGAGCCGCCAGTTCTGCTCGAACACGGGCCGGACCCACGCGTTGACCTGCCGGCTGTACGCCTTGGTGATGGCGTTCGGAGGCGCCACGTACAGAAACACCAGGAGTACGTGGACCATGGTCACTGCCAGACACAGGGCCACCGCGGTTCCCGTCGCAGCGCTCAGCGGGCGGGGTGGCCCTGAAATCACGCGGGTGCCACCCGGCCCCCCGCCACCGTCCTGCGCTGCCGGCTCAGCTCCGGTCCGCTGCGGATACTTCAGGTTCGTCGACTCAGCGCCGCTCAGCACGGCCCCACCCGGTCCTTCCCATCCTGACTGCTCGCACCTGCTGCTCCTGCTTCCGCGGGCGGCACGCGGCGGATTGATGACGATCCGCCGCGCGCCACCCGTCTTACCTTCAGTGCACCTCGTGCTTGGCAGGCTTGCCCGGCCTCTTGTCATGGCCGGGCTTCTGCGGCTTGTCGTGGTGGCCGGGCTTCCCCGGCTTGCCGGGCTTCCCCGGCTTCATGTGGCAGTCGCAGTCGTGTCCGCCCACGGCGTCACCCGTCGCGGCGTCACCGGTCGCAGCGTCACCGGTCGCAGCGTCACCCGTCGCAGCGTCACCCGTCGCAGCGTCACCCGTCGCGGCATCGCCCGTCGCAGCGTCACCCGTCGCGGCATCACCGGTCGCGGCATCGCCCGTCGCGGCATCGCCCGTCGCAGCATCGCCCGTCGCAGCGTCACCGGTCGCGGCATCGCCCGTCGCAGCGTCACCGGTCGCGGCATCGCCCGTCGCGGCATCACCCGTCGCAGCGTCACCCGTCGCGGCATCACCCGTCGCAGCATCACCGGTCGCGGCATCACCGGTCGCGGCATCACCCGTCGCAGCGTCACCCGTCGCAGCGTCACCCGTCGCAGCGTCACCCGTCGCAGCGTCACCCGTCGCGGCATCACCCGTGGTCGTGGTGGTGGTTTCGCACTCCGGCCTGGTGATCACGTTGTTGTTCAGCGTCACGGCCCCGTTGCGGGCCAGCACCCGGCCCTCGATGGTCGCCCCACTGTTGACAGTGATCGAGGTGAGCGCCATGAGGGTGCCCACGAAGGTGGAGCCGGATCCGAGCGTGGCCGATTCGTCGGTCACCCAGAACACGTTGCACGCCTGGGCGCCGTTCTGAAGGACAATGCTGCTCCCGGATGCCGTTGTCAGGCCCGCGGGAACCTTGAACACCCAGACGGCGTCGGGGTTGCCCTGGGCATCCAGGGTCCAGGTACCGGTGACCAGGAGACCGGACTCGACCGCGTAGGTACCCGGAAGCAGTGTGGGAGTCACGGGCGCCGCGGAAAGGTTGAATTCCGTGGGCTGACCGAAGGCGTCGTCGTACGCCGTACCGAGGTCGGCCTTGGCTCCTGCTGCCGCCGCGCCCGCGTAGATCGACCCGCCCACCACCGTACCCGGCGGGAATCCGGTAACGGCCGTTCCCGGAGATACACCGATGTCTCCGGTGACCACGGAATTGCCTTCGTTGGTGACCGTCGAACCGGCCAGTACCGCGAAGCTTTCCGCGGTACCCAGGTCCACAGCTGTTGCCGCGTTTGCTCGCGTGGGCGTCACCACCACAACGGCAACGGCGACCAGCAGGGTGAGTACGCCCGCGATCCAGGCCGCCATTGTGCGCCGTTGTGGCACATCGGGAATGTTCAGTGTCATCGAGTGTTCAACTCCTGTGGGGGGTTCGGCGTTCCTCGTCGAACAGAATCGCCTCTTCTGTCGGCGGCATATTACGCAGGCGTCCGACCCCGACGACGATTCACTCGGGCAGTGTCGTCGGAATCAATCAATACGCATCAAGCGATGTACGAAAAATGTTGAGCCGAATAGCTGTCCCCCATCCGTGCGGTGGTGTCACCGACCAGCCGGCAGATCAAAGGAAAGAAATGGCGGCGCCGGTCGATCAGCCCAGGGACCGGACCCGTCGGTGACACCAACACCGATCACCACCGCCCGCCCGGCAGCGCACGTCGACATCCCCGACGTGGGCCCGGCCGCGCGGACCTACGGCGTCGAGGACGTGCCCGTCGCGCGGGGCGACAGTCGTACCCTCCGTATGGTGCTGACGCAGACGTACATTCCCGTGCCGGGAACCACCGACCAGGTCGTCCTCGTCTCCGGGGCCAGCCCGGTACTGGACCTGGCCGAGGCGTTCCACGACGTCTTCGACGCGGTGACCAGCACCTTCCGCTTCGTCTGAGCGGATCCGCAGAAGATCCGCAGAAGAGAGGATCCGGGCCATGGGCAAGAGCGACCTCGCGCTCCCGCTGAGCGAAATGGAGGACTACGGGCGCCGGCTGCGGTCGCTCAGGACACGGCTGAACCACACCAGAAAGCTCTTCGACTCCTACAAGGACGACATCGGCGACGGCAGCGTCAACGACGCGCTCTTTGACTTCGAGTCCAACTGGGAGGACGGCCGCGAGGACATCTCCCAACAGGTCAAGGACAAGACGCAGGTCAAGGACGAGCGGGGCGGCAAGGCCGACGCGTAGCGGGCCGGCGGTCTCGTCGTGACGTTCCACATGCCCGGAAACCGGCTCCGCATCGACTGCCGACAAGTGATTGACCGGCATCACCAGCTTCTTCCGGATCCGCTTCGCCTGGGATCCCGGTCGACGTGATCAACGCGTCACACCGCCGCAAGGTCACACCACACGTACTTGCCCCGGTTGCCGTCCCCGGCCAGCGGCTGCCGGCCCCAGAGGTCCGCGCAGGCCCTCACCAGGGCGAGTCCTCGCCCTTCCTCCGCCTCGGCAAGCGAAGCCGGCTCCCCCGGCGGCTTCGGAGGTTTTGGGTCCGTGTCCCACGCTCCGATCCGCAGCACGCCGGCCGACCAGCGCACCCGCAGTGCGGCAGGGCCCTTGGTGCGGCGTACGGCGTCGGAGACCAGTTCGGTCGCGAGCAGTTCGGCGGTGTCCACGAGGCGGATCAACCCGTGCATGGTGAGGATCAACCGGAGGGTGCGGCGGGAGACGGTGACGGCGCGCAGGTCGTTCGGGATGTAGAGGGTGTACTCCCATGGGGCGCCGAACTCGTCGGCACCGGTTTCGGGCATGGCGGAACTCCTGTCGGTTCACTGGAAAGTCGATGACCCTGGACTCGAACGGGCGGTGGCTCCGCCTCAGCCGTCACGGCATGACGGAGCGGTGCACTTCCGGAACCCCGGTGTCACAGTGCTTTCTTCTCGTCACCGAACGTAGGACCATAATTTGGGACTGCGCAGGCCATCGCCCTACTCTTCACCCCGAACGTGTCAATGTGCCGAAGCAGTCGAGGGCAGGGGGACAAGCCGTGCCACGCAGGCAGCAGGCCACCGCACGCCAGGAACGACTGGGGAGCGAACTGCGGAAGCTACGTGGGGCCGCCGGGCTCAAAGGCCGTGACGCAGCGGCTCTGCTCGGGACGGATTCCGCGCAGGTCAGTCAAATCGAGGCCGGCGTGGCAGGCGTCAGCGAAGCACGCGTTCGGCAACTCGCCGCTCACTACTCCTGTACGGACGAGGCGTTGGTAGAGGCACTCGTTGCCATGGCGACCGACCGGACGCGCGGCTGGTGAGAGACCTACCGGGGACTGCCGCCCACCTCTTTCCTGGACCTCGCCGAGCTGGAGCATCACTCCACCTACCGCAGGGACGTGGAGTTCCTGCACGTCCCCGGGCTGTTCCAGACGGCGGACTACGCCCGGGCGGTCTTCTCCTTCCGAGTCCCCGAGCTGCCCGCGGACGACCTCGAGTTGCGAGTGAACCACCGGATGGGGCGCAGGACCATCATCGAGGGCCCCGATGCCGTCCCATACACGGCAGTGATCCATGAGGCCGCCCTGCGCATCCGCGTGGGCGACCGAGCCGCCTCCCGCACCCAGCTCGGCAGCATCCTGGAGTTCGCCGAGGCGGACCACATCACCGTGCGCGTCGTCCCCTTCGACATGGACGGGTTCGCGGGAGCCACCAACGCGATGATGTACGTGGGCGGCGCCGTACCCGAGCTGGACACCGCTCTACGGGACGCACCTCAGGGAGCGGGCTGCATCGACGCCGCACCCCAGCTCCGCGCCTTCCGAAAGCTTTTCCACATGGTGGAAAATGCATCACTCGAACCTGCTCGATCCCGTGACTTCGTCCACCGACTGACGAGGGAGCTGTGAAGCAACCATGATCCGACCGGGCACATGGCAGAGGTCGTCCTTCTCCGGGAGCGGCGACGGCAACAACTGCGTGGAGATAGCACCCCTCCCCACCCGCATCGCCATACGCGACTCCAAGCGTCCCGCCCACGGTGGCCTCTCCTTCCCTTCCGCCGCTTTCATCGATTTCGTCGCGGCCCTCAAGGCCACCGACGTACCGACCCTCCGATGACCGGCGACCCGAACAGCCAAGGTGGCCCTCCTTCGAGCTCTTCGAGGACGATTCGCTCCGCCGGATTCTTTGCCGAGCTCTCACCCGGATGGGGGCTGGCCGAAGCCGGGTCGATCAAGGACGCCGTCAGGCCTTTCCCGAAGCCGGATGAACAGAGCATCCTGACCTACTTGAGGAACGGGACCGAAATCTGGAGCGAGATGAGCGCCGGGCCGGACGTCCTGGACCCCGAGGGGCCGACCCTGACGGGCATCGGATCGCTGAGCACCGACGGCACATGGCTCTGGCGGGAGGACCTCCTCTACTACCTCGCCACGTACCATGTGGCCCTTCCCGACGAGTTCCTTGACCACATCAGGTCCCTGGGCCACACCGCACCGGTGGTACCGGAAAGCCGGCTGATGAGCATCCTGACCGAGGATCTCGGAATCGACCTGGGCCAGACGTCCGGACCGCTTCACAAAGAACCCAGCGAGGTGGCCCGTGGTCAGGACGCCCGCGCCTCACCGCATCGGCGGTCAGCCATGTGAAGTTGACGCCTTTCCCGGCACACTCCCGGACGAACTGTCCGACCGGCTCTCCAGATTCCTGAAGGAGGCCGAGCCCTTGCTGCTCCCCCCGGGAACCGTGTCGGACCCCTTTTCCGATTTTCCGACTCTCCGTCCGCACGCGTGCGCATCGGTATCATGACCGGCGGAGCATGGATGTGGCAGCTCGTCTGGTCGGACTATGTCCGCTACCACCGCGCGTCTCCACCGAGGGAGTTCATCGACCATGCGGCCATGCCGGGCTACCAAGCCCCGGAGCTCGGCGTCGAGCGGGCCATGGAAATCATCGCGGCTGAGGGGGTCCCCCTACCTGCAATGAGCGGGAAGCAACGACCGCATGCCCTCCGAACCCCATCTGAACCGCACCGACGGAAGAAGCTGTGAGTCGGACCATGACTGAACTCCTGCCACTGGCGGAAGTCATCGTTCTCCGGCGGCGGCGACGGCAACACCCGCGTGGAGACAGCAGCCCGGCCCGCCCACATCGCCGTACGCGATTCCCACCACCCGGCCCACGGCACACTCTCCTTCACGGCCGCCGCCTTCGCCAACTTCGCCGCATCACCCAGGTCCCGGGCACACCCACCACCCCGATCGACGCCTGGTAGGTTCAAACGCGCTTTTCAGCAAGCGCGTTGCAGGCGTTACGGGGGTACACGCGTGTCCATCAGGCCTACCGACTGGCACATACTCGACCTGGAAAGAGACCCGACTCCAGGCGATCCGCAACGCATCCGCAAACTCGCCGGCGCTCTGCACGACTTCGCCGACGACGTGGGCGAGGCCCTGCGCGACCTCAAGGGCATCGCCAAGGAGGACGAGATCCTCTCCTGGGCGGGCAGGACGGCGGACGTGTTCGCCGAGGAGTTCGCGGACGCGCCCAAGAGGCTGCGGAAGCTGAGGAAGTCGTACGACCTGGCGGGCGACGCCCTCGCCACCTTCTGGCCGGATCTGGAGAACGCCCAGGAGAAGGCCGACAAGGCGCTGCGCGACGGCCGCAAGGCCCGCGACGAACTCACCACCGCGCAGACGGCGTTGTCGGGTGCCGACGACTGGGTCCGCACCGCGACCGGGAAGGTGGACTCGTACGACCCCGCGAAGAGCGGAGGCAGGGACGTCCCCAAGCCCGACGAGGCCGACGTCCGCCGCGCCACCCGCGACGCCCAGCACGCGAAGGCCCGCCAGGCCACGGCCGAGCGGAACGTCGAGAGCGCGCAGAGCGCCCTCGACGCGGCGAAGAAGCTCGCCGGCCAGGCGAAGGGCCTGCGTGAAGAGGCCGCCCGCCGGACGGTCACCAAGCTGAGGGAGGCCTCCGACGCCGGAATCCCCAACCGCCGCTGGTGGGAGGAGATCGGCGACTGGGTCACCGACAACTGGGACGAGATCGTCCTCGTCTGCAAGTGGGTCGTGGCCATCCTCGGCATCATCGTGATGATCGTCGGTGGCCCACTGGGCTGGCTGGTCTTCGCGGCGGCCCTCGTCGTGATGGCCGACACGTTACGAAAAGTCGTCAAGGGCGAGGCCGGGTGGGGCGACCTCCTCTGGGCAGCCCTGGACTGCATACCCGCGACCAAAGGCATCACAAGCCTCGCCAAACTCGGCAAACTGTGGAAGGCCGGAGGCCTGAAAGCTCTCGGCGCCGGAGCCATGGGGGGCATCGGCGGCGGACTGAAGAATGTGACACAAACGCTTCGAGGAATGCGTGACGGCGTCACAGGACTCAGACGGGTCGACCGGCTTCTGCAAACCGGCGGATCCCTGCGTCGCGCACGCAGCGACGTAGATTTCGTCACCGAATGGGCAGATGAAGCATACGACGTCATCCGTTCGTCCGACGACATCGACAACGTCGCCAAAACGGCAGCAAAACACGGCTTCTCTCGATCTGAAATCGAACAGATCAAGAATCACCTTTTCCACGAGGAGCATCTCCTCGACAGTTACGGAAATGCATACATGGCGCGATTTGACGCGAATCCGCGCATCGCTGAAGCCTGGCAGAGACTCGGCAAGGGGAACCCGCACCCGTCTGACATCGACTTGCTGCGGCATGAACTACACGAATCCAACCACATGAGAGAAACCGGAGATCAGAGCTATAGCGCAGCTCATGGGGCTACGATCGACGCAGGATACACATGGGACCAAGCTGCTGCAGCTCGCGACGGGTACGGACGTCCAATCAGCGTGGAGGAATGAAAATGGCTCACTCTTTTCTATTGAAACTGACATCTGACGGCGAATCTCCACACCTCTATCGCGCTCTCATCGACGGAAAAAAGGAGGCGTTTCTCATCCTGAATGAAAGGTCAGCTTCCATCCACCTCGCAGACAGCAAAGGAAACCCTTCCGGCGGCCTACGATTGTCACTCCCCAACGGGGACCTCGAAGTGAAAGATGTCGAACAAACCGAGGGTCCTTCACTCGGGGCGGAAGAGTTCAAATTGCTGGCGGCCCACCTTGGTAACCAGTGGAAAAAGCAGGGGAAAGCCCCGAGCGAAGTTCGCAAGTTCTTCGCCTGACCCACCTGGAAGGAGTGACAGGGTGGGAGTTCGACATCCGTCCGGAAGGACGCGAGGCCACGATCCGGGCGCTCGTCGAGGAGCGGATCCGTGAACTCCCGGAACTCGCCCCGTACCGCGCCGACCTGACCGCCATGCTCCGCAGGATGGCGAAGGACGCCCACGACTCCGGTGCGCTCTACCTGGGCTGCATGGCCGAGAACTTCGACGGCGTCCCGCTCTCCGCGACCGTCACGGTCTCCGTCCTCGGTGCCGGGAACGAGCAGGGTGTGGCCCTGTCCACCGACCCGCGGGCCATCGCCGGGAGCCTGGGCACGATCACCGCCCGCCGCGAGGGCGACGCCTGGCGCAAGGTCACGACCGTCGACATCCCCGACGTGGGCCCGGCCGCGCGGACCTACGGCGTCGAGGACGTGCCCGTCGCGCGGGGCGACAGCCGTACCCTGCGTATGGTGCTGACGCAGACGTACATTCCCGTGCCGGGAACCACCGACCAGGTCGTCCTCGTCTCCGGGGCCAGCCCGGTACTGGACCTGGCCGAGGCGTTCCACGACGTCTTCGACGCGGTGACCAGCACCTTCCGCTTCGTCTGAGCGGATCCGCAGAAGATCCGCAGAAGAGAGGACTCCGGGCCATGGGCAAGAGCGACCTCGCGCTCCCGCTGAGCGAGATGGAGGACTACGGACGCCGACTGCGGTCGCTCAGGACACGGCTGAACCACACCAATCCGCACATCCGCGTTTCCGTCACACCAGCCCAGCCGCCGCCCAGGTAAGCACGTGTCGCCCCTGACGGCTTCCAGCTGACGGCCCCAGCACTCAGTCCTGCTCCCCCATGCCCCCACGCAACAAGCAACGCGTGCGATAAGTTCATACGCACGTTCCAACGGTAGGCATTGCGTGTGTACGGGGGAGAACACGGTGTCGCACAGGCCGACGGACTGGCACGTACTCGACCTGGAAAGAGACCCGACACCGGGCGATCCGCAACGCATCCGCAAACTCGCCGGCGCTCTGCACGACTTCGCCGACGACGTGGGCGAGGCCCTGCGCGACCTCAAGGGCATCGCCAAGGAGGACGAGATCCTCTCCTGGGCGGGCAGGACGGCGGACGTGTTCGCCGAGGAGTTCGCGGACGCGCCCAAGAGGCTGCGGAAGCTGAGGAAGTCGTACGACCTGGCGGGCGACGCCCTCGCCACCTTCTGGCCGGATCTGGAGAACGCCCAGGAGAAGGCCGACAAGGCGCTGCGCGACGGCCGCAAGGCCCGCGACGAACTCACCACCGCGCAAACGGCGTTGTCGGGTGCCGACGACTGGGTCCGCACCGCGACCGGGAAGGTGGACTCGTACGACCCCGCGAAGAGCGGAGGCAGGGACGTCCCCAAGCCCGACGAGGCCGACGTCCGCCGCGCCACCCGCGACGCCCAGCACGCGAAGGCCCGCCAGGCCACGGCCGAGCGGAACGTCGAGAGCGCGCAGAGCGCCCTCGACGCGGCGAAGAAGCTCGCCGGCCAGGCGAAGGGCCTGCGTGAAGAGGCCGCCCGCCGGACGGTCACCAAGCTGAGGGAGGCCTCCGACGCCGGAATCCCCAACCGCCGCTGGTGGGAGGAGATCGGCGACTGGGTCACCGACAACTGGGACGAGATCGTCCTCGTCTGCAAGTGGGTCGTGGCCATCCTCGGCATCATCGTGATGATCGTCGGTGGCCCACTGGGCTGGCTGGTCTTCGCGGCGGCCCTCGTCGTGATGGCCGACACGTTACGAAAAGTCGTCAAGGGCGAGGCCGGGTGGGGCGACCTCCTCTGGGCAGCCCTGGACTGCATACCCGCGACCAAAGGCATCACAAGCCTCGCCAAACTCGGCAAACTGTGGAAGGCCGGAGGCCTGAAAGCTCTCGGCGCCGGAGCCATGGGGGGCATCGGCGGCGGACTGAAGAACCTCGCAGACAGTGTTCGCGGCTTCGGTGCAGCGACCCGGAACGTCTTCCGAGGTTTCGACGGGTCATGGCTGAGCATGGCCGCGTCCCGAGGGTCCGGGGGCTCCCTTCCCTCGATCGACCAGATCAAGCAAGCCCTCATCCAGCTGAACCCGCAGCTCTCGAAAAAGACATACACGTCAGAGCAAGGGCATTATTACGCGACTCGGGTGTTCCAGGGAGGGAGAACCGATGAGACCGTATTGGCCGGCCATGGATACCTGGAAGAGGGAGCAGGCACCATAAGGATGCCGGAAGGCACGTCCATGTCGTTCTACGTGGAGCACGGCGACCGACTTGGCGGTCTGGACGGCCTCACGGTCGAGGCCGGAGTCTACCCCGGGGAGGCATTGCAAGTGGCCCGACCCGGAGACGTCATTCCCAATTACACACTAGCCGCACCGGCGTCCGGTCCAGGGGGCGGCTTCAGCGTATTCGAGAACTCGGTCACAGTGGTTGAACGAACAAAGCTGGACGCGCTACTCAAGCCCGGTATGGGGACCGTACACTGGGCCGCATGCCGTGAAATCTTCTGAAGGGGCCGAACGAATGCAGTGGGACCACACGGAAGGGGACTGGGTAGAAACGGGTGTGCAGTTGGTCATCCGTAAGTCCGACCTGGACCCTGCCCTTCTCTCGGAAACCATGCAGGTACCTCCGACCTCGTTGAGCCTTCCGGACGCCGATACCCGGAAGGCCGGCCTACCTCAAGAAGGCGTTTGGTCTCTGACTGTACACAAAAGGCTACCGGGAGGGGTAAACGAGCAGTTCCAGAAACTTCTTGAACAAATTGAACCCCACGCCTCCGGAATTGATCATCTGACTTCGCAGGGGTATGAGATCTCGATCAGTGTCACTGGTTTCGTCGGCAACGGCAGCACATTCTCACTGACCCCGGACGTGGTCTCAAGACTGGCCGACCTGAACGTACCCCTCGTTGTTTCACCCAGCACAAGTGACCGATAGCGAGAATGATGACGATCTCGACCCGCTCATGGGACAGTCTCGCAGCGACCCTCCTCATCACAGGAGAGGACCTGACTCCAGGAGACGTCACACGCGCGCTCGGCATTTCCCCGTCGCTGTACCGCGAGCCGACGGCGGACTCACGCTTCCGGCCCGGTGAGGGAATCTGGGCGATCCAGGTCACGGCCGGACCGCATCAGGGTCTTGAAGAGGCTCTGAACGAGTTGGCGGACCTGATCTCCGGTGTTCTGGAAGGCGTCCGGGAACTCGACGAATCCGGGCTCACCGTGCAGGTCGACCTGAGCGGCCGGGTGGACGGGCGTACCCGTATCCCCCTTTCACCACATGCTCTGTCACGAGTGGCCGCTCTGGGGCTTCCGCTCTCCTTCACCACCGGCGCGGTCCCTTCCGAACGTTCCGAAGACCTTTGGGACTGGCTGCCCGCAGCCGACGGGTCTCACCGCGCGCCCCAACGGGACGATGAGGAAGACCCGGGCACCGTCGCGGACCCGGCGCCCGTCGGGGTGTCGCTGGCGGTTCCCGACTCGTGGTGGGAGTTCGACATCCGTCCGGAAGGACGCGAGGCCACGATCCGGGCGCTCGTCGAGGAGCGGATCCGTGAACTCCCGGAACTCGCCCCGTACCGCGCCGACCTGACCGCCATGCTCCGCAGGATGGCGAAGGACGCCCACGACTCCGGTGCGCTCTACCTGGGCTGCATGGCCGAGAACTTCGACGGCGTCCCGCTCTCCGCGACCGTCACGGTCTCCGTCCTCGGTGCCGGGAACGAGCAGGGTGTGGCCCTGTCCACCGACCCGCGGGCCATCGCCGGGAGCCTGGGCACGATCACCGCCCGCCGCGAGGGCGACGCCTGGCGCAAGGTCACGACCGTCGACATCCCCGACGTGGGCCCGGCCGCGCGGACCTACGGCGTCGAGGACGTGCCCGTCGCGCGGGGCGACAGCCGTACCCTGCGTATGGTGCTGACGCAGACGTACATTCCCGTGCCGGGAACCACCGACCAGGTCGTCCTCGTCTCCGGGGCCAGCCCGGTACTGGACCTGGCCGAGGCGTTCCACGACGTCTTCGACGCGGTGACCAGCACCTTCCGCTTCGTCTGAGCGGATCCGCAGAAGATCCGCAGAAGAGAGGACTCCGGGCCATGGGCAAGAGCGACCTCGCGCTCCCGCTGAGCGAGATGGAGGACTACGGGCGCCGGCTGCGGTCGCTCAGGACACGGCTGAACCACACCAGGAAACTCTTCGACTCCTACAAGGACGACATCGGTGACGGCAGCGTCAACGACGCGCTCTTTGACTTCGAGTCCAACTGGGAGGACGGCCGCGAGGACATCTCCCAGCAGCTCGACGCCCTCGCCGGCCTGTCCGACGCCGTCGTCCGCGAGTTCAAGAAACTCGACGACGAACTCACCCGACAGGTCAAGGACAAGATGCAGGTCAAGGACGAACGGGGCGGCAGGGCCGACACGTAGCGGGGCGACACCGCGGGACCGCATGCCGCCCCGGCCGGATTCCGCACGAAGTGACCTCGCCTCCGGCGCTTCACCTACCGCGGACCTCGCCTCGGAGCTGCCCGCCTGGGGCTGGTCTCAGAGGGCCACGGCGTACAGAGTGGACGACAATTCGTCACTCAACGTGCCGCCGACGACGAAGTAGACCATGCCTTCACCGATGACAGGCGGCATCTTGGTCGCGATGTTGCCGGTCTCGGTCTCCTGGTAGGTGCTGTCGAAAGCCCAGCGCTCGCGGCCGGTCCCAGCATCAACGGCATACAGCACTCCCTTGTCGCTGAAGCAGACCGTGCCACCGTCGACGACCGGCGTGGTGAGTACTTCCGCCTTGTCCTTGAGGGAGAAACTCCAGCGCTGCTTTCCGCTCGTGCCGTCGACCGCGTACAGGTTTCCCTGGTCCTCCTGCACATAGACGGCCTCGCCGAAGGCGACAGGTGCCAGGAACCGGCCCTCGCCCCGGAAGGTCCAGCGTCGCTTTCCGCTGACGGCGTCCAAGGCGTGCAGCGTGCCGTGGCCGCTGGGAAGATAGACCGTTCCGGATGCGTCCGCGACGGGCGGGAACTTCTGGGCGCCGTCACCAGGACGTGTCCAGCGCTTCTTTCCGGTGGCGGTGTCGACGGCGAACAGGGTGCCGTCGACGCCTGCGATGCAGACAGTGCCCTCGACGACGACCGGAGCCAGCGCCTCGAGGCCAGGGTCGTACGAAGGGTAGGAGTAACGCCAACGCTGCTTCCCGGTGGTGGCGTCGATCGCGTACAGCTCACCGTCGGTACCGTCGACACTGCCGACGTACACGCTGCCGTCGGCGACCACCGGAGCAGTGACGACTCGGCTGCCGCGTGTGGAGAACGTCTGTTGCTCCCCATGGGGGCCTTCGACGATCACCTGCTTCCGGGCCGGTCGTCCGCCGGGTTGGAAGGACCAGCGTTCCTTTCCGTTGCTCGCGTCAACTGCGTACAGCATGCCGCCGATGCAGGTCGCATACACGGTGCCGTCGACGACCGCTGGGGCCGTTCTCAGCATGCCGGTGAGCGGGAAGGACCAGAGCGTCCTCCCATCCGTGGCATCGAGGGCCAGGAGCAAGTCGCTCTCCCAGTCGTAGCCACCGACGTGGAGGGTGCCACCGGCTATCGATGCGGGGGACGTCGTGAAGCACTCCGGCACCGTCCAACGCTGTGTGCCGCCCTGTTCCTCGGCTTTGGATACCTCACTGCCGCCGGAGCCGGATGCCCTGCCTTGCCGCTCGTTGTCCGAATCGCCGCCACCATCGTTGCCGCCCATGAGTCGCCAGCCACCGAACCCCAGGCCGACGGCCCCCAACGCAGCTGCTGTAAGCAGAAGGTGCCGGCGGGTACGAGTCGTCGGGCCGATGGCCCGTTGAGGTACGGGATCCTCTTTCGGCTGTTCCCCAGACACAGCCGCTTCGGCACGATCCTGTTCATGAAGTCGGTCTCGGCCCGCCGGACGGGGCTCGTCCGTCTCCAGCTCTGCGCACACTGCTGCGTCCTCCACTCGGTTTCCCGCCCTGAGGATCAGGAGGCTGCGGGACTGGTGCACGGTACCGGCTCGCACCGGAGATGCAATTGCGTCGAATGGAGCCGGCCTGCCTCCGGCCAGCTCACCGGCCGCCTGGTTCGTCGCCCCTCTCCCCTCGGGAGGCGCGTCAGAGCGACAGCGTGTGCGCGATGCCGTCCACGATGTCTTCCAGGGGTTCGTCCAGGACCGGCTCCGTCCAGGAGACCAGGAGGGTGACCGCGGCGTCCGTCGTGACCGGCCGGACGCCGTAGAAGAGGGTGCGGATCACCGGACGCGGTCCGAGGAGGCGCTTCCTGTCCTCGACGAGGTTCTGGCGGATGCGTACGGCGTCGCCGAGGGGCAGCCGCGTCTCGCGGACGTCCGGTTCTCCGAAGTCCCGCGCCGACATGGCCCCGGTGAGCAGGGGGAGGGTGACCTCGGGGTGGGTGGCGTCCGGATGGACGGCGTCGAGTTCCAGGACGGCCGCCACCGCATGGTGCCCGCTGACGTACCAGCCGAAGGCGCCGAGGGGGTCGCGGGTACGGCAGTCGGCCGCCGCGCGCTTGAGGTCGCGGGCCAGCAGGCGGGCGTTTCCCTTCTCCCCGTCGCGCTCGTACCGTTCGACGAGTTCCTTCGCCTGGTGCGTGGCCCAGTAGTCCAGGTCCAGGGTGCCGGACAGGGGGAACGGCACCCAGTCCTCCGAGCACTCCAGGCCGAGGTTCGACAGGTCGTCGGTCATGTCCGTGGTCACTCCGTCCAGGTCAGCGAGGAGGCGATCGCGTCGAAGAGGCCGGCCATCGCGTCGGCGATCGGCTCCAGGGGCGTGGAGAAGGTGAGCAGCAGGAACTCCGTCGTGCCGGGGACGGGTACGTGGTACTCCACCGAGACGGAGACGTGGCCCCCGCCCTTCTCCTCCCCCGGTTGGCGCGTCGTTCTGCGCACCCGTACGGCGGTGCCCGCCGCCAGTTCCTCGATGCCGACCTCCGTCGCCTCGGCCGGATCGGCGTCCTGGGTGAAGGCCCGGGCCAGAGCCTCCGGCGGCAGCGGTTCGGCGTGGCGGAGCGGTGCCAGGCTCACCAGCAGCGAGGCGGGGACGGTGACGGGCCCCGCCTCCTGGAGGCTGAGGTACAGCTCGATGCCGCCGCCGCGGTGCGCCTCGGCGGCACGGCGGCGCAGGTCCGCGCGCAGCTCGTCCTTGAGGTGGGGTGCGTTGTCGATGCCGTGGAACTGCCGTTCCACCAGCGCGTCGACCGACCTGTCGCGCTGTTCCGGGTCCAGCAGGATCCGGAACCATCCTTCCGGCAGGAGCAGGTGGTAGTCGGCGGGCGGGGCGCTCTTCCCGGTGCGTGTCATCGGCTGCCTTCCCTGGACGTCCGTTCCACAACCGGCCGGTCGAGCAGGAGTCGGCTGCGCAGCTGGTGGATCGCGTACGGCACGGCCTGCAGGACGAGGCCGAGCGCCCCCATGAGGACCGCGGCGGCCGCCGGCCCCGGGGCCGGGTCCGCGATCCGCAGGCCCTGGACCACGGAGAAGAAGGAGCCGAAGGCCATGACGGCGGTGGACGACACCCCGGCGACGGTGCCGGGGAACCGCGCCGTGCGACGGGCTTCCCCGCCGGAGCCGGGCAGCAGCCCGGTGCCCAGTACCGGCCCCTTGGGCCAGGCGGTCCCCCTGCCGCCCAGGCGGCGCTCGGACACCGCGAGCCCGGCGGCCCGGCGCAGCCGCGACCACCCCTCGGCGCCCTCCTCGCCGCCGAACCACAGGTCCCACGGGAACACCGCCCGCACCTGCTCCCCGGGGCCCCGGAGCTCGACACCGACCGGCCTGCCCGTGCGGTCCTCCACCCGGACCAGCGAGGTCACCGCGTGCGGGCCGGACAGCGCGAACCAGTACTCCTGGCCACCCAGGTCGCGCAGGACGAGGTCCCGGTCCTGTACCCGCAGCTCGGTGTCCCGGCGGAACCTGACCGTCGCCCCGGTCTCCCGCGCGGGGCCGGGCCGGACGCGTTCACGGACGACGAGGTCGTGGCGCCCCGTCCGCAGCCGGGTCCGGCCCCGCAGCGCCAGCCGTGCCACGGGCGCCGAGAAGGCGGTCGCGGCGAGCAGCAGGACGATCCAGGGGACCGTCGTGTCGGAGAACACGACCCACGTGAACACCGCGAACCAGACGCTCCCCGCGACGGCGCGCACGCCCCAGTACCAGGCCGGGAAGGAACGGCCCGGGCCGAGGGAGGCGCCCGCGCCCTTCGTGGCCACCAGGGGGTCGTTTCCGTCCCGTACGACGTGCAGCGGCACCTCCGCGGCCCGCAGCAGTCCCGCCACGCCCGTCCGGGCGAGCAGTTGTTCGCCCTGCACCGACCGCTTGGGCAGCGCGGGGGCCTCGGGCAGCCAGTCCTCGATGTCGAAGCGGCCGACCAGCGCGCCGTCCCCGTCCTGCAGTTGCACCTCTCCCCAGGAGCCGGGGAGGTCGGGCCCCACGCGCGTTCTGTCCCCACCCGCCGCGTCGACGAACACGGCACGGGCGACACCGGCGGTCCCGCCGACCGGGAAGCGGCGGGTACGGCCGCGGGTGCGCAGGACGAGAGCGCCGTCCTGCGCGTAGAGCCGGGAGGCGTGGCATCGTTCCAGGCCGGGGCCGCGCGAGGCGGCCGGCCTGAGGGCGGGCTCGGGAATCACCTCGTGACCCCGTCGTAGAGGGAGGTGACCGTTCCGTAGGCGCCCTCCGCGCCGGCGATGGTGCCGGTGGACGTGGCGCCCGCCCAGACGTTGGTCTGGCCGGTGAAGTTGCTCAGCGCGCTGCTGACCGCGGGCAGTTCCCGCGCTGCCGGTGCGATGCCGTCGAGACCGGCGGCCGTCCTGGCGAGATCGGGGTCCAGGGTGCCCGCCGAGCGGGGGGCGACCATGGTGCTGAGCCCGTCGCGCCAGCCCTGTCCGGAGAACGCGTTGCCGACCGACCTCACGCCGTCGACCGTGTCCCGGTACATGGCGGACGGGCTGAAGCCCTCCTTGATGTTGCTCCAGTTGGGAAGCTTCCCCTTGGGCATGTTCGCCATCGCCTGTGCCGCGTCCTTTCCCCGGATGCTCCCCTGGGCGCCGCGGTTGGCGAGGTTCCAGGCCTTGTTGGTCTTCATGCCGGACGCCACGGCGTTCTTGTAGAGGTTGCTGCGTGCCAGGGCCTTGCTTCCGGCGGCCACGCCCTTGGCCCCGGCCACCGCCGCCCGTCCGAGACCGAAGGTGGCGACGCCCACGGCGTCCAGGATCACCGCCTTCCAGCTTCCCTCACCGCCCAGCGCGAGCACCAGGTCGGTGGCGAGCGCCACGACGCTGGCCGCCAGGGCGACGGCGCCGGCCACGGCGGCGATGGCCTGCCCGATGACCGGGATCCAGCCCAGGGCCAGGGCCGCCACTCCCGCCCACAGGGCGATGCGTCCCGCCCACTTGGAGATCTCCTTGAGCCAGCCGGCGTTCTCGTGGACCCAGTTCTTGAACTTGTCCTTCCAGCCGTCCTTCAGCCCGTCGCTCTCGATGACGTCGTGGATCGCGTCGGCGGCCCTTCGCGCGGCACGGTCGCGGATGCCCTTGGCGGTCTCCAGCGCCTCCTTC
The DNA here is from genome assembly GCF_053890455.1 of Streptomyces yamdrokensis. Classification (NCBI taxonomy): domain Bacteria; kingdom Bacillati; phylum Actinomycetota; class Actinomycetes; order Kitasatosporales; family Streptomycetaceae; genus Streptomyces; species Streptomyces yamdrokensis. The sequence continues at coordinate 4,485,914 of NZ_CM132679.1, read as the reverse complement.
GCCGCCGACAGGGCGGAGGACGCCGCCTCCTGCTGCCGGGTGTGCCTCTTCCTGTCCGGATCGTCCTTCGCGGTGCCGTCGGGCAGTCCGTCCAGCGACCGCTTCGCGGACCCCAGGTCCTCGTCGGCCGTCTCCGCGTCCCGCAGCGCCTTGTCGGCCATCTGCTGGGCGCGATGCAGTTCCGAGGCGAACTCGTTGCCGCACACCCCGTCCCGCACCTGTGTGCCGAGCGCGTCGGCGGCCTCGTCGTAGCGCTTGAACGCCTTGCGGAGCTTGTCGCCGGCGCCCTCGGCCGCGCCCCGGAACTCGGTGGCCGCCTTGCCCTTCCAGTTCTCCACGGACGCCAGCGCCTTGATCTCGCGGGCTTCCTTGTCGATGGCCTCGGCGGTCTTGCGCAGTTGCCGTCCGAGACGTGCGACCGCGTCCGGGTCGCCGGGGACCGGGTCGGAGGACTCGTCGAGCACGGCCCAGCGGTGCGTGGCGGGGCGTGCCGTCATTTCCCGCCCCCCTTCGGCTGCCGGTCGTCGGTGCTCCTGAGGGCCTCGGCGAGTTCGTGGTCGAGCGTCTCGTACGACTCGGCGGCACCCTTGGTGATCCCGTGCAGTTTCTCCAGCTCCTCCGTGAGCTGCCTGCGGCGGATCTTCCAGTTGCTGTCGAACGCGTCGAAGGCGTCCAGGATCCTCTGCGAGCCGATGTCGTCGACGCCGTACCCGTCGGCCGGGTTCGCCCGCTCCGCGAAGGTGTCGCGGACGCGCTTCAGCGCGCGGGCGCTCTCCTTGATCCGCGCTATGTCCGCTTCCTGGTCTCCCATGGGTACTCCTCACTCGGGCCCCGGCTCAGCCGACCTCGTTCTCCGCCACCGCCTGGCCGCGGACCACCACGTCCCCGCCGTAGAACACACCGGTGAAGACGGGCGAGTACGTCAACTGGACCTGCACCTCGACTCCTTGCGGGCTCGCCGCCACGCAGTGCGTACCGGCGACGTCCGCGCCGGACATGTCCATCTCGCGGGCGAAGGCCTTCACCCGGGCGTCGCAGTTCTCGTAGTTGATGGGCGCGGGCTCGTCCACGTTCTCGTACAGGGCCTCGCGGTCGATGTCCTGGGCGGCGTAGCGGGCGGCCTGTTCCGCGATGTCCGCGGCGCGTTCGCGCTGGGAGATGGAGAGGCCGCCGTCGATGACGAAGGCCGCGAGGGAGATGAAGACCAGCGCGAAGACGATGACCGCGCCGGCGCCGGAGCCACGGTCGTCGAACCTGGGACCGCGACGCGCCGGCCGCGTACGCACATGTGTCCTCACGCCGTCCTCCGGTACGGGTCCAGCGGTGAACTGAAGCTCGCGGACAGGGTCGTCGGAATGTTCAGGCCCAGCGTGGCCAGACCGCGCACCTCGCAGCTCACCTCGACCGTGAAAAGGGTGTCCGGTTCGAAGCCCGGACTGGTCTGTACGACGTTCACCGGACCCGAGCAGATGTCCGCGAGGTTCGCCTCGGCCGCGTCGCGTGCCTCGGCCATCGCCCGCGCGTGGTCCTTCTGGATGGAGCCCGCGCGTGCCGCGTCCCGGGCGGCGCCGTCCAGCGCGCCGCGTCCGCTCACCAGTTGTCCGAACGCCACCAGCACCAGGATGAACAGGATCATCACCGGGGCGAGGATCACCACCTCGACGGTGGACAGGCCGCGGTCGTCCGCGGGTGGCCGGCGGGACAGGCCCCGGCCGTCCACCGGCTCCCGGCGCTCCGGCCGAAGGGGGAGGTCCATCTAGTTCTCCCCCTCTTCCACGAACCGCTCCACCGGCCCCGCCGACCGGGCGTGCACCGTGAGGTCGAGGCCCGGGAACACCGTCGGGATGCGTGCTGTGATCTCCACGCCCACCGTGTCCTGCTCCGGCTGGAGCATCCGCACGTCCGGCGACAGCACCAACTGCGGCCCCAGTTGCCGGATGTAGCTGTCCACCACGTCCTGTGCCTCGCCCCGCCAGCCGCCGGGCTGGTCGTGCGCCGTCGCCCGCGCCTCGCGCGCGCCCGCCTGCGCCGCCGCCTGGGCGACGTGGTCCGCGAAGAAGTACAGCGCGAACTGCACCGTCGCGAAGATCATGAAGAACAGGACCGGAGTGAGCAGCACGAACTCGATCGCGGTCATGCCGGAGTCGCCGCGGGCAAAGGCGGCCTCCACCCGTCGGCGTACCCAGCGACGTACGCGCACCGGCATCCCCGTTCCCCGTAGGCGTCAGGTGTCAGACGTTCGGCAGTGACAAAGACAGTGACAAAGTACGGACGGTCAGCAGGTGCTGCCCGCGTTCGCGCCCTTGATGCAGTCGCCGACCTTGTTGGCGCCCTCGCTGAGCGCCGCGTTGATGATGGCGGCGACCACGCCGACGATCGCGACGACGACCGCCGAGATGATGACCCACTCCACCGCGGAGGCACCGCGGTCCAGTTCGCCGGAGCGGGCGCGCTCCACGCGGGCCTGCATGAAGGTGACGAGGAAGTCCACGGCGGGGACGCCGGTGTGGAAGGTACGTCCGTTCATGACGCTTCGTCCTTTCGTATGCGGTTCACAGATGCTCTGACGTACGGTTCACGGCTGTTGGTTCGCAAGGGGCGGTGCGGGGCCCGTGATGTGCGGCGGCACCGCTCCCGTTCACGGTTCTCACACCTGGAACACCCTCATCGCCGCCGGGAAGATCAGGAACACCAGGAACCCCGCACACAGCAGCAGCTGCGCCACGAGCATCGACTGGGACTTCTCGCCCGCGCTGCCCTCGATCTCGGAGAGTTCGCGGTGCCGCATGGTCTCCGCGCGGGAGGCGAGGGACTCGCGGACCTTGGCGCCGTCGTCGGCGACCAGGGCGAGGGAGGCGGAGAGGTCCTTCAGTTCCTCGACGCCCAGCTCGTCCCCGAGCTGCCCCAGCGCCTGCCACTGGCTGATACCGGTGATCCGGGCGTCGGCGAGGGCGTTGCGGATGCGCTGCGTCGCCCAGCCGTCGGACACCTCGGCCGCCGCCATCAGCGCCTCGGGGAGTCCGCGCCCGCCGGCCAGGCTCATCGACACCAGGTCCAGATAGGCGCCGATGACCCGGCGCAGGTCGCGCCGCTTCTCGGCGGCGTCCCGGCGTACCTCCAGGTCGGGCAGGAAGAAGAAGACGGCCGAGCAGAGCAGCGCCAGCCAGACCGGGACGACCGGGCTGCGGCTGAAACCGAGCGTCCAGACGACGGCGAAGAGGAACGGCCCGAAGAACAGACCCCCCGCCGCCAGCAGCACCTTCGTCGCCAGGAACTTCTCCCAGCTGCGTTCCAGTACGGCCAGGTCGGCGCGCAGCGAGCGCTGCTCCCAGCCCTGCTGGAGATAGAACTCGGCGATGCGCGAGCCCACTTCGGCGCGCAGCGAAGCGAACCGGCCGGTGTCCTTGTGCGTGCGTGCCGACTCGTACGCCGCGCCCCGCGCCCGCATCGCGTCGATCCGGGCGACCTGGGCGACCGCGCTGCGTCTGGTGGGCATCAGGGCCCGGATCAGGACGTACACGCCCAGTCCGAGGACCGCGCCGACGACCACCGGCATCGTCAGTTCGTCGTTCACCGTTGTACCCCCCTGCCCTGCTGGTGCGGGAGCCGCAGCGACGGCGCGTGCCCCGGTTCCGTCTGCCCCGCGGCGGCCGCCGTCCCCGGAGTACGGGGCCGCACGAACTGGACCGCCGCTTCGTCGCGCACCAGGAAGCGTTCGGGTGTCTCGATGGTGGACAGCTTGCGCAGCCACCAGAAGCCGAGCGCGAAGAGCCCGCAGACGCACGCGAGGACGAGCTGTCCCACCGCCGTCCCGTACGGCTCGACGAACTCCCGGTTGAAGATGGCCAGTCCGAGGACGAACGAGATCGTGACGGCCACGACGATCTGCACCGACCTGCGGGTGGAGGCCCGTTGGGCCATCACGCGCTGCCGCATGTCGACCTCTTCGCGCGCCGACTTGGCCAGCGCGCCCAGCACCTGCCGCAGGCCGGGGCCGCGCAGCTTGGCGTTGAGGATGAGCGCGGCGACGATGATGTCGGCGGAGGCGTCGTCGATCTCGTCGGCGAGATGCTGGAGCGCCTCGGGCAGTGGGGTGCGGGAGCGCAACCGGTCGACGAGCGCGTCGAGATGGGGGCGCAGGACGGGCGCGGCGGCCCGCGCCGACGCCGGAATGGCCTGCTCGAGGCCCACCGCGCCGGCGATGGTGTCGCGCAGCGACTCCGTCCAGGAGGCCAGGGCCTCCACGCGCCGCATGGCGGCCCGTTCCTCCGCGGCTCCGCCGAACAGGCGGTCCCAGAAGAAGACGAGGACGGCGGCGGCGGCGCCGGCGACGGTCCAGCGGGTCAGCAGCAGCACGGCGAGGCCGACGATCGCGGCGAGGGAGCCGCGCTGCCCCGCGAACCGGATCAGCTCGGCGGCACGCGCGCTCGTCTTCTGCTTCTCGTGCTCGGGCTTGGCGGGCAGTCCGCGTACGGCGACGACGAGGAGGGCGAGTCCGCCGCCGACGGCGATGCCGCACGCGAGCGCGTACAGGACCGTGGTGGAGAACAGTCCGCCCATCGAGCCGAGCGATCCGGCGGCGGTGAGGTCCGTTGCGGCAACGGCGTTGTCGGCAGCGGCGGCAAGGAGGTCCGGGGTCGTAGTGGTCGTAGCAGGGGTCACCGGATCATCACCCCCACGTTCCGCTGGGGCGGTAGCCGTAGGCCATCAGTTCCTCCAGGCAGGAGATGGGGGCGTGCGGCACGACCCGGCCGTCGGACGACTGGGCGAACACCTCGCTGGACAGGACGCGTCCGTCGACGCCGTTGACCTCGCGCACGGAGGTGACCATGCGCTGGAGCCGGCCGCCGCTTTGGAACTCGTTGCGCCGCTCGACGAAGACGACGAAGTTCACCGCTCCCGCGATCAGCATCTGGCTGGCCTCGATGGGCAGTCGCTCCGTCGCCTGCAGGGCGTACGTCGAGATGCGGTTGAAGACCTCGCTGGAGCTGTTGGCGTGGATCGTGGACAGCGAACCGTCGTTGCCCTGCGACATCGCGTTCAGCATCGTCACGATCTCGTCGCCGAGCACCTCACCGACGATGACCCGCGAGGGGTTCATGCGCAGCGACCGGCGCACCAGCTCGGCCATGGAAATGGTGCCCTGCCCTTCGGAGTTGGGCAGTCGCTCCTCGAACGCCACGACGTTCGGATGGAGTTCGGGAAAGGAGTCGAGACCGAGTTCCAGGGCCCGTTCGACGGTGATGAGCCGTTCGTGCGGCGGGATCTCGTTGGCGAGGGCGCGCAGCAGCGTCGTCTTGCCGGCGTTCGTGGCTCCCGCGATCATGATGTTCTTGCGGGCGCGCACCGCGCAGGCCAGGAAGTGCCCCAGCTCCGGGGTGAGCGTGCCGTTCCCGACCATGTCGGAGATGAACACCTTGCCCATGCGGGCCCGCCGGATGGACAGCGCGGGGCGCCTGGTCACGTCCATGACGGCGGAGAGGCGGGACCCGTCCGGCAGCCGCAGGTCGAGCTGCGGGTTCGCGGAGTCGAAGGGCCGGGAGGAGAGACCGGAGTACGCGCCGAGCACCTGGATCAGCTCGATGAGCTCCTCGTCGGTCTCTGCGACGGGCTCGCCCTGCACCTCGTGGCCGTCCGCGTAGCCGACGAACACCTGGTCGCAGCCGTTGATGTCGATGTTCTCGACCTCGGGGTCGTCGAGCAGCGGCTGGAGCCGTCCGACGCCGAACAGCGCGGCGTGCACGGCGGCCGCGTACTGCTCCTCGGTCTCGGCGTCCAGCGGTGTACGGCCCGCGTTGATCTCGGAGCGGGCCTGCTCCTCGAGGATCTGCGCTATGACGGCCCGCGCGAACTGGCGCTCGTCCTCGGTGGACATCGGCGTGACGCCGTTGACCTGGTCGAGGCGGCGCTGTTCGGAGATGCGGTCGCCGGCGTCCTGTCGGAACCGCTTGACCAGTTGGTGGTCGACAGCGGTCATCGCCCGGCTCCGGCGCGGCCGTCGGACGGCCGGCCGCCCTGCGGGGCGGCCGGCTGACCGGGCCGACCGGCCTGGCCCGGCTGAGTCTGCGGTGCGTGGTGCGCCTGCTGCGCGTACCGACCCTGCTGGGGCTGGTGCGGCTGCTGGGGCTGAGCGGCGTGGGCGGAGGCCGTCCAGGCGGCGCCGTACTGCTGGTACAGGTCGGCGGTCACCTTGCGGGCGGTGCGGATCAGCAGCGACTTGTCGAGCCGGCCCCGCCTGCGGCCCGCCAGCTGCTCGGCGCCGGCCGGGTCGTCGGCGAGGGTGCCGAGCACGCGGGCGCCGGTCTGGGCGTGCACGAGCATGTCGTTGACCTGGGAGGCGAGCTTGGCCGCGCTGCCGGTGTCGGCGATCAGGACGACACCGACCACGGGGCTGCCCGGCCCGGCGACACGCGAACCGCCGTTCAGCTTGCCGGCCAGGGCGGCGGCACGGTCCCGGACCCGGGCGAGGGCCTCCGGTTCGGTACGGGAGACGAGCAGGACGAGGGAGGCGTGCGGGAACAGCTCGACCGCCGGGGTGTCGCCGCTGATCCGCCCGCAGTCGGCGACGACGTCGGCGGCCGCGTGCGGGGAGTCGGCGAGGGAGGCGAAGGCGTGCCCGAGGGTCGGCCACAGCCCGGCGAGGCCTGCGGCCTGCTCGGAGTTGCCGAGTCCGACGAGCACTTCGAGTCCGCCGCTCAACGGCTGGACGTGGTCCCACAGTTGGTCGGGCACGAGCCCGCGCCGCGCGGTGGCGGCGATGGACAGCATGCCGGTGTTGGGGTTGAGCGGACCGCCGTGGGCGGCGGCGCTGCGGTAGACGAGGTCACCGCCCGCCGGGTCGGTCTCGGCGAGCAGGACACGCCGCGGCCAGACCGCCGCGAGAGCGACGGCCGCGGTGGTGACGCCGGGGGAACCCTTGTCGGCGGCGAGGGCGATCAGGGCCATGAGTGGGGTGCCGCCTTCTAATTGCCAGGAACGAGGACGAGTGCCACCTCGCCGTTGGAGGCGGCCTGGGTCAGTGCCGCCGCCCGGGCGCTGTCGACGAGCAGCGTCACGGGCAGGTTGGTGCTGCTGACGACGCTGCTGTCGCCCCCCTGCCTGGGCACGGACTCCACGCGAGCCTGCTCGACGATCAGGGAATCGCTGTTGCCCGCCGCGGAACCGCCGTCCTCGTCGGCCTCGTCCCCGGAGCTCGGCCCGGCACCCCCGACGCGGTACACGGCGACGGTGTCGCCGCCGTCGATCCCTGCCGGGTACTGCCCTTCCTTGAGGGACAGGCCGACGACGGACTTGCCGTCCGGAATCTTGGCCCCGTCACCGAACATGTCGCCGACGGCGACGACGTTGGCCGGGATGGTGCTGACGGCCTTGAGCGTCTTCAGCGCGGACAACTGGGTCCACGGGACGTAGTTGATCTCCGGGTCGTCGACGACGAGCACGGACTCGACGTTGCTGCCGTTGACCGACTGCCCCGCCGGGATCTCCTTGGTGACCTTGACGACCTCGATCCGGTCCCCGACCTGGAGCACCAGCATCGTGGCACCGAGCGCGCCCACCAGGATCAGCAGCACCGCGAGCGCGGCCAACGCGGGTTTGCGCTCGCGCGGCGGAGTGGGAAGCCGGTCACCGACCGACGGCTGGGCCGGAGCAGCGGGACGCCCCGCGCCCGCCCCCGTACGCTCCTGGATCTTCACGCCACCGCTCCCCGTACACCCAAGATGATGTCTGCCAAGTACCCCGGAAATCAGGACACTTCACCCACGTCCGCTCGCGCACAGACATGCGGGACACGGCCGGAACCACCGGGCCGGCCTGGACAAATAGCCAGCGTCGAGGTGAGTGTCAAGCCATCGCACCGTACCAGTCACACATCAGCCCCTCAAGGCACACCCAACGTCACGGACACCACATGACACACCGTTACTGATCTGCAATTTCACCCTTGGGCAACTCCGTCGGGAACTGCACCAAGACACAGCCCACCCCCTGTGCACCGGCGAAGCGCCGAGCCCGCCGACCACCCACTCCGCCCACCCGGTCCGTCACACCCCACCCATGAACCCCGCACGACTCGCTCACGCGAACTGTTGCCGTCACCACTCGACTTGACCGTCCAACGTGCATTCCTCCTCCTCACGGAACCGAGGTCACGGACTCAAGTCCGGCGGCGACACCGGCCTCACGGCTTTGCCTTCTCTTTACAACCCGCTCCCCCGCTGCCTCGTCTCTCCGCTCGATCCGTAACGCAGTCCGCCGCGCCCACCGGGCGGGTGGACCGACGAAAGAGAGCGATTCATGCGCCGAACCGGCCTCAGTGCCATGGCACTCGCGTGCACCGTCGTACTGGCGGGCGCGGTGCCCGCGTTCGCCGACGGAGGGTCCCCGACCCCGGCACCCACCCGGGCTGCCACCACCGAGCCTCCGCGCCAGGAAGCGACCCCTGCCCCCGCCCCCGACACCGACGCGACCCCCGTCCCCTCCGAAGCCACCGACGCGAGCCCTGTCCCCTCCACCGAGCCGCCCCGGGCCCAGGTGCCCGTCGTGCCCAGCGGAGCGCCGAACACCGGTGTGACGCCGACGGCGTCGGGCTCGGGCAACGAGGGCGCGCTGGTCGGCGGGGGCGCCGCCACGGCGGTCGTCCTGGTCGCCGGCGCGGCCTTCCTCGTACGTCGTCGGCGCGCGACCGGGGCATGAGCCCGCTCTCCAGGCGCGCCTTCACCACCGCGGCCCTGACCTCGCTGCTCGTGGGCTGTGGCGGCCGTCCAACCGAGCGGGACACGGGCACGGGCACGGACGCCGCAAGCTCACCGTCCTCCGCGCGGCCGCCCGCGAAGTCGTCGCACGCGCGGGGGCGTTCGGTCCCGCTCCGGCTGCGGGTACCGGCCATCGGGGTCGACACCCCGGTCATGCGGCTGGGCCTGGCCCCGGACGGCAGTATGCGGGTGCCTCCGATCACGGCGCACGACCGGGCGGGCTGGTACGAGCACTCGCCGACGCCGGGACAGACCGGACCGTCGGTGATCGTCGGCCACGTCACGGTCGGGTCCCACGGGGACGGGGTCTTCCGGCACCTGTCCGCGCTGCACCGGGGCGACCGGATCGAGGCACACCTGGAGAACGGCGGGACGGCGGTGTTCACCGTCACCTCGGTGCGCAGGGTCGCGAAGGCGGAGTTCCCGTCGGACGAGGTGTACGGGAACGTCGACCGGCCGGAGCTTCGGCTCATCACGTGCGGCGGCCGGCGCGTCGGTGACGAATACCTCGACAACGTGATCGTCTTCGCCGCCTCGAGCTCCACCGGCCCGAAGACCTGAGCCGCCCACCGGATCTCTGGGTCACCGGGCCGGGATGGAACCCGGCCCGGTGACCCAGGGTCTTCGACACGTCCTCACGAACACCCCCACGGCCACGAAGAACACGGAGAACGTTGAAACGGTCCCGCGAGAAGGCAGCGTCCGAGCTGTTCGCCGCCCTCTACCCGCGTCTCGCCGGCTGGTGCCGCCGGCTGGTCGACGACGACGAGACGGCCCACGAGATCGCCTCGGAGGCGTTCACGCGGCTGTGGGCCCGTTGGACCACCGTGTCGGAACCTCGGGGCTTCCTCTACGTCACCGCGGCGAACCTCGTCCGGGACCACTGGCGCAAACTGGAGCGGGAACGCCGGGCCGTGCGCCGGGCCACCACAGAGGCCTCCCTGAGCCCACAGCCCGAACAGGCCGACCCGTCGGTGCGGTTGCTCGTGCAGGCACTGCCGGAGCGCCTGCGCATCCCGATCCTGCTGCACTACTACGCCGACATGCCGATCCGGGAGGTGTCCGTCCTGACCGGACGCAAGGAAGGGACCGTCAAGGCCGACCTCCACGCGGCCCGCGAACTGCTCCGCGCCCACCTGAGGAGAAGCCTTGATCACACACTCTGACGAGGGCCCGGACTTCGACCCCGACGACCCGCTCACCGTCATCCTGCGGCCTCCCTCGGAGCATCTCGGCCCGCCGCCCGGCCGCTACAAGGCGATCCGTCGCGGCGCGGCCCGCCGCAAGCTGCTGCGCGGGGCGGCCGGCGCCGCCGTGGCCTGCGGCGTCGCCGCGCTCGTCGTACTGCCACTGCGCCTGTCGGCCTCCGACTCCCCCGGGCCCTCGACGCCTCCCATGGCCCCGCCGCTGCCCGCGACCAGCCCGTCCGCCGTGCCGGCACCCTCCACCGCGCCGACACCGGACCCGGCCCCGAGCAGGGCGCCCGAAGCAGACGGTCCCTCCCCGGTCCCGCAGGCCCCGACCGCCGCCCCGACCAGCTCGCCGCCCCCGTCGGCCCCCGTCGGCGCAACGCCCGGGGCCCCGACCGGGTCGCCGACGAGAACGGCTCCGCCGACGACCGAGCCGTCGGCACTCCGTTTCCCCGACGCGGCAATCCCCTCGGTCGACACCCGGCGCTGAGGGCACGGGGAGGGCACGGGGCGCGGCTGAATCCGTACCGGACGCACGAGGAGGGACGCCGGCGACTCGGCCACCGGGCGGAGTTGTGGACATCGGGGCTGCACAAGTTCGCTGTGGCGAAACCGAGAACAACACCGATACCGTCATGGCCCTTGACTGCACATCTGTCTCACGGGGAGTCACTGTGAAGCGCCGCTCATTGCCCGTTGCTGCCGCGTTCGCCGCCGCCGCAAGCCTGCTTCTGACCGCCTGCGGGGGCGGGGACGACAGCGGGAAGACCGCTGACAAGATCGCCGGCGCCGACCAGGACACAGAGGCGCCGACGAAGTCGGCGGAGCCCTCGGGAGCACCGGCAGAGGACAAGCCGGACGGCGTGGACGTGTCCCTGCCCGCGGACATGAACCTGGTCTTCGACTGGGAGAAGCCGAAGGACCAGAACGAGGCGGCTGCCATGTCCGACGCGGCCAACTTCTTCCGTGGCATCTACCGGGGCGTCGACAAGCGCACGACCGAGGATGCGTCCGTGGCCACCTATGCCACCGGTGAGGGGCTGAACTACGCGGAAACGCAGATCAACGCCTGGATCGAAGGCGGCTGGACCGCCACCGGCACACTGCGCCACTACGACGCCACCACCCGGTCCGCCGAGAACGGCACGTCGGTGGAGGTGGCGTTCTGTGCGGACTCGGGCAAGTTCTACGGCAAGGAAATCAAAACCGAGAAGGTCCTCGAGACCGAGCCCAGCATCGAGGACTTCGACCACTACAAGATCATCATGGTCAAGCACCCCACAGGCGACGGCCTGTGGCAGGCGTCCAAGGTGTTTGTCGAGACGAAGGCGGCGAAGTGCCGGTGAAGGGGACACTTCGCACGTTCGTCGGCACCGCGACACTGACGTTGGCCCTCAGCACCCTCGTCCTCACTGGACCCGCCTATGCGGCGAAACCGGTGGGTTCCGACAAGGGCGCCAGCACCGAACAAGGAGGCGGAGGCGACGACACCGGCATCTACGCCGCCGCACGCATCCAGTACTCCGGATCCGTCGCCAAGAACGGCAGCACCGGCAACGTGACGTCCTCCGACATCAAATGGACGCCACCACCCTGCTGGTACGCCCCCTACCTCGGCGCCGAGGACTTCAAGAAGAAGATGTCCAAGGACATCGACAGCCAGATGAACGCGCCCGGCATGGGCGGCCACGCAGGTGCGGCTCTCAGCGAGTTGCAGCGCCACTACGAGGACGCGTACGGCTGGTCCGACACCCCCGGCTACAAGGACTACAACGTCGATAGGGACGGCGAGGGGATGTTCTGGGCCGGTGTCGAGAACCCCAACGAACCTGACGTACTCAAGCGGAGCTCCTGCACCGACCTCCCCTTCTGGGTCGACAACGGCGAGGCTCCGCCGCCCCAGTACGAGGAGGCCATCACCCCCGAGATACTCGCCGCTCTCGCCTACCAGCACATGCAACTTCCCGACACCGAGGTCAGCCTCGCCCCCGAGGAGACCACGAAGGTGAATCTGCCGACCTGGGCCTGGCTCGACAAAGCCGTCTTCGACGAAGTCCAGGCCACGGCGGCCATCAACGTCCCCGGCTTCGCCATCCAGGCCACGACGACGGCCAAGCCGGTGTCCCTCAAACTGGAGCCGGGCACGAAGGACGCCGAGACCTACCCGGCCTCCGGCGAGTGCACCATCAACGCCGACGGTTCCATCGGTGAGCCCTACTCCAAGGGCAAGGCCGACCGGACTCCGCCCTGCGGAATCACGTACCTCCGCTCCTCCGGCGACGGCACCTACGATCTCCAGGCCACCATCACCTGGGAGATCGCCTGGACCGGCACCGGCGGCACCGGCGGCGACCTGCCCGACGGCACCTTCGGCAACGACCAGGCAGTTGCGGTCCAGGAGATCCAGTCCATCAACCGCTGATCCGTTGCCATCGAGCGAACCCGAGTACAAAGCCTAACGGCAAGGCGGCGGGAGAGCCTGTGCGTCCTGTGCTGTTCATTGTTGTGGACGTTCCGCTGAACCTGCCATGCCACCCCCGTTCAGGTGAATACCAGGTGGATCGGCCCGCGAACCAGCGGACTGAAGGATGGTGTGAGCACCACCCCTGCCCATGATTTCGCCCTACGAACGGAACGGTCGTGTCGGAGCCGCCGGGCTCGGATCTCTACACCATCGAAGTCGAGCCAGAAGTGCGCGTGTGGCTGGAAACGCTCGGGCCCTTTGATCACAAGGCCGTGGAACGTTTCGCGGACCGCCTTGCCACCGACGGCCCGGCGCTGCCGTTCCCCCTCGCCAGCCACCTCGGAGAAGGACTGCGAGAGTTGCGCATCGGTCCAGTGCGGGTCACTTACTGGCTCGCTCCAGGACGTCGCGCGGTCCTTCTCACCGTCTTCCGCAAGACCAGAATGCGTGAGAGGGATGAAGTCTGCCGAGCCCAACGAGCGAAGAAAGTGTGCGAGGCGGAGCACGCACCAGCTGGTGAGCACGACGTCTACAGTAGGGACGAGGAGGTCCGATGAGCAGCGGATACCACACCACCTGGAACGTCCCGCCGGAACACCGGGAGGATCCTGCCTACCGTGCCGCGGGTCGCCGCATGGACTTCGCCCAGGCCGTCTACGACCGGCGCTCAGCCCTCGGCTGGAGCGTTGCGGAGCTGGCCCGGCGTGCCGAACTCTCCAAAGAAGACATCGAAGCCATCGAGGAAAGCGGCGTCGACCCCACCCTCGATCTGATCGAATGCCTGGCCACAGCAATGGACGCCGGCGCCCGCATCGATCCTCGTACAAGTCCCGAGTTCCGTTTCGAGGATCACGCGGCCTGACCCGCGCAACCCGGTATCATCTTGCGGTGTAGGGCAGCAAAACGCCGTAGACGGACAGCAGCCCTGGACCAGTGCCGCAAGGGGGACCACCGCATGAGAGCTGTGCACTGGACCCTCAGCAGGGCCGTTGATGCACGCCGGCCCGGGATCATGCTCCGCCCGCATCACGCGTCGGGAAGGTTCCTGTGCCGATCTCGACCCGCTCCCCGGTGGCCGGGGTAAAGCTGACCGGTTCGCCGTACGGAATCTCGACGACCCGTGCGTACCCCGCGGCGTGCGGTTCGGACATCAGGGTGACCGTCGTCCTGAGGGGATCGGCGATCATGTAGAAGTCGATGGGGAACGTGATGGGTACGTCGCCGAAGACACGCTCCCGCGCGATGCCGGAGGCCTTGACCGCGTCCTTGACGTCAGAAACGGTCCAGTACCGTTCCGGGCTCTGCGACGTCATGATCACCCTGCCGTCGAACACCTCGACCTTGTATCCCTCGGGGATGGCATCTCGCTCGATCAATTCACTCATCACGGACACGGCAGCTCACCTCCTACCCGCATCATGGCTGGCCGGGGCGCGAGCGGCCGCGTTTTCGCCCGACCAGGGCCTGCCATGCCCGACCCCGGTCGCTGCACGGCATGCCATCGCCCGCCGCCGGGCACCTTCGGCTCCGGTCCAGCGGATCACCCGTAAAGGCCACCTTGCCGTACACAGTGCCGATCAGCCGGCGCTCACGAAGCACCCGGCAGCGCGCCGCCCTCTGTGACAGATCGGGGTACTCCTCGAGTTCCACCTTGATGTCGCCACGGCGGTCGGCAGGGTAGGTACGCAGGGCCTCTCGGAGTTTCTCCTCCTGTTCCGCCTGCGCGGAGCGGTCACGGGTGACGCTCTTGGAGCCCCAGGCCCCGTTTGCGGGCATCGCGGCTCCTCGCGGTGTCCGAGCCTCGCCAGGTCATCCAGCCGACGGAGCCAAGTGCCGCGAGCGCGAACGCCGCTGAGCCGATCGCCTCGCCGGTGGCGTCTGCCTGGCCGGGTGTCTGAGGGCGCAGTTTCCCCTCGGGGTCCTCGATCACCGTGATCTCCTGGCCGACGTCATATCGGCCGGACGTCTCTTTCACATGATGAGTACGCACAGGGTCCCTCGGGACAGTTCTCCGTCAGACATGCGCAGGAAGCAACTGGAAACGTGCTCGGCGCCCGCCAGGATCGTCGTTTGGAGGACGCACTCGCCCGATACGACAAGTGGGAACGATCGGGGTGTATCCGCGCCCCGAAGGAGCAGTACACGCAGGGTTGCCCTGTTTCCGGGAGTAGTTCGCGGTGGCGAAACCGGGAACCTCACCGATACCGTCAGATCCCTTGACTGGCCCTTTGTCTCATGGGGAGCAACCCTGAAGCGCCGTCCTTTGCCCGTCGTTGCCACGCTTGTCGCGACTGCAGCACTGTTCCTGACCTCCTGCGGCACGAGCGGGGACCCCAAGAACGAAGATGAGATCGCAGGTGCCGATACCGGTGACACCGCGTCACCCGCAGCACCGAGCGCGGACACATCCGACTCCGTCGAGCGCCCGGAGACGAGCCTGCCGGATGGAGTGGAGGATCTCTTCGAGAGCTGGGAGACCGGCGACGCCGCCAAGGACGCGATTCTCTCCGACGCAGCGCGAGCGCAGACCGCCATGAACCACGCCATCGTCAACGGCAAGACGGACACAGCAGGGCTGACGTTCTACTACAAGGGCAAGGCTCTGACCTCGTCCGTGAAATGGGTGGAGAAGTGGCTGGATGCCGGGGTCACCTATATCGGCACGACCCGGTACTTCAGCCCCAAGGTCAAGGTCTTCGACAGCAAGTCCGCGGGTGCCTCGTTCTGCGCCGATGAGACGAAGGCCCACAACAAGGACCTGAAGACCGGCAAGGTCGACAAGGTCCCGGCCACAGACGACTCGTACGTGCTGTACAACACACGCCTCGAGAAGAATGAGGTAGGTGTTTGGCAGACGGTCGACGGTACGAGTGTACGAGGAAGTAAGACGTGCGCCCAGTGAACAAGGCACGGCTCGCCGCAGCATCGGGAGCGTTGGCACTCAGTTGCGTACTCCTCACCGCGAACACCGCCTTCGCCAAGGACCCCGGGGGGGTCTCAATTCGATGTCGAGGGGAACAACGATCAGGATGGAGGTCAGACGCTCGAGTCACGCATCATCTTCACCGGTTCAACCGGAGGACAGAAGGCCGAAGCTTCAGGCGGATTCACCCCCATGGGCGACTGGACTCCGCCTGCCTGCTGGTACGAACCCAAATGGACTCCTGACGAGTTCGCTGAGGAGTTCCGGAATGAGTGGAACGTCGCACATGCCAGCGGGATAGGAGAGGCCTACCAGATCGCGCAGGACCATTACGTCAACGGAAATCCGTACGAGGATTTCAACAAGTCTGAGGCTGGCAAGGGTATTTGGTGGACGTCAGTCCGGAACGAGAGTCGGACGGATGCAGGTGATCCGGCGGCATTTGCCTGCGATTCAAGAACGTTCTGGGTGGAGAACGGGGAGACTCCGAACGCAGAAAACGCAGTCACACCAGAGATCCTCGCCCAGCTCGCCTACAGCAGAATCAAGGTGCCCGACACTGAGGTCTTTTCAACCTGCGGTTGAACTGGCGTGATGCAGGGTGAGGACGGCCTGGACGAGGCCCGTGATGCGGGTGGTCGAGCAGCGGAGTTTGCGGAGGAGTCGCCAGCTCTTGAGGGTGGCCATGGCTTGTTCAACCAGGGCACGGATCTTGGCGTGGGATCGGTTCACGGCCTGCTGACCTGCGGATAGCGTCTCCCATCGGCCGCGGACGGGAACCCGGATCGTGTCGCGGGTGCCCTGGTAGCCCTTGTCCGCCCAGCAAGGCATGCGGGCTTGTTCGAGGGCGTTGATGATGCCGTGTTCACGGGCCGCGCGAACGTCGTGAGCTGCCCCAGGTAGTGCGGGCGAGGCCCACAGCAGTCGGCCGAACGGATCGGCGAGGACCTGCACGTTCATGCCGTGCTTCTTATGCTTCCCGGAGCAGAAGGGCCGGTCTGCGGCGATCCGGTCGATGGGCAGGAGCGTCCCCCGTCGAGTAGGACGTATGCCTTCGTCGAAGCAGCGAGGACGGCTTCCTTGAGGGTCGGTGCGAGTGCGGCCAGCAGGTCGACGGCCTCGCTGATGTAGCGGTAGACGGTGCTCGTCCCGATCCCGAAACCTGCTGCAAGTCGGGCGTACGTGGTTCCGTTCCGCAGATGGGCCAACACCAGCAGGGCTTGACTGCCGACCGGGAGCCTGCGCCAGCGGCTTCTGATCCGACGGCGGTGTTCGCGGAGGTGAGCGGCGAGGAAGGACAGGGATCGACTGGACACGTCCAGCCCGCAGGGGTAGACAAGCACACGAAGCCTCTGGTGGGTACCGGGTGATCTTGGTCGTGAACCCCGTCTACCAGAGGCTTCGCCCATCTGCCGAACCAACCGACTAGCTCAGGCCGCGCGTTGGCAATGGCTCAATGTGTCGAGGTGGCCCGGAGCGACGCTTGTCCCACCGTTCCCGTCCGCGACAGCAAGACCCCTACCGGCCCGGTCGTGACCATGGCGCGGACGCCTGGACAGCCTTTGTGAGCAGCCTCCGCCAGACCCCCGGGGCAGAGGTGCGTCGAACCTGTTCACGGGGCATCGAAAATGGTCACGGTCAGCGCCTTGTCCCACCGAGCGGCGGCCAGGTCGTCGTGGCGGATCATAAATTTCGTGTAGTACTCCTCGTAGATCCGTCCTTCATTGGCGAGCGGTATCCATTCGCTCGCCAGCCGAAGCGCGTCCTCGTCCAGCAAGGGCAACCATTGTCCCTTCGTGAGGGTCTTCGCCGTGATGCTGCCGACCGTCCTCTCGTCATCGGCATACCCGCCGATGACGAGGTAGGCGCCGGACGACCAGAGGCCGTAGGCCAGAGACCGAAGTTCGTCCAGGTGCGGCAGTTCACGCTCCATGTACCGAGCCAACTGCTGCTGGAAGGGTGACATGTCGTCCGACTCGAGATCCTCCCAGAACTCGTGCCAGTCCTCGTCCTCGCCCTCCTCGAGCCAAAGGGGTAGATCGGCTCTGAGCTCGGCGCAGACGTCGATCCGCTTGCCGACACCCTCGGAGTCGGGGGGTTCCGCGACCTCGGTTTCGGTGCCGTCCGGTACATACACGACTCGCGCGTACTGCCCCGGATAGGCCCCCAGTTCGCCGAAGTCTCTCTCTTGGTGAACGAAGAAGAGCAGCGTCCCGTCCGCCGGCAGGTCGAAGCCGTCGACCCTCGGCAGCGCCCCACAATCGACGGATAGGAGCAACGGCAACGGAATGTCCCCGGCGGATGGCCACTTCATGCCCACCGGCAGCCGGGGCAACCCACCGATGTGCCCGACCGGAGAACCATCGCCATCCCCGGACAGTCCGATCGCCAAACGAAGGTGCTGGCTGAACCTGCTGATCTCGTCGTCCGGGATGCCCAACTCAAGCGCTGCCCGACGAAACTCTCCCTGATGATCCACGTCCGATAAGATAAACTCTTTCCAACTCGGCTGTGCCGTCGGGGTGTTGGCGGGCATGGGTTGTACGTGGTGGATGCGAGTGGTCGGTCACCTTGGATCATCCCAGCGGATCCGCCTCCAGGAAGCCGCGCAGCTCCAAGGCGAGGTCGCATGTCCTCTCCGGGAGCGTGATCAGTCCTGCCTTCGAAGTGCCACTCGTCGCCGGGGGATGGATGGTGGCGCTCCATGTCCGTTGGACATGGGGCTCTACACGCTTGGCTGAGACCGTCGGATCCCGTTCCAAGGAACACCAGGTTCGGGCACCGTTCACCCACGAAAATCTTCCGCCAGCTCTGCCAAAAACACATCGAATCCATCACCGCCCCACATCGTCACCGGGAGTGAGGTTGAAAAAGGCTCACTACTGTCAGCCTCGCCCCTCAGAACGCCACCAAGGTCAACCTGCCCACCTGGGCTTGGCTCGACAAGGCCAAGTTCCAAGAGGTGTCGGTCACCGCGTCGCTCGACGTCGGCGGAGTCAATATCCAGGCCACGACGACGGCCAAGCCGATGTCCCTCCAACTCGACCCAGGCACACAGGACGCCGAGACCTACCCCGCCTCCGGTAAGTGCACCATCAACGGCGACGGATCCATCGGTCAGCCGTATGCCAGCGGCAAGGCCGATAAGGACCCGCCTTGCGGCATCAAGTACCTCCACTCCTCGGGCGACGGCACCTTCAAGATGCAGGCGACCATCACCTGGGAGGTCGACTGGACGGGCAGCGGTGGTGCGGGAGGCGGCCTGCCCGACGGGACCTTCGGCAACGACCAGGACGTCATCGTCCAGGAAGTCCAAGAAGTAAACCGATGAGCACACCGACCACCGAGACGTAAACCGGAAATTAGCCATAGAAACAGAAATCCGGCATGAGTGATTTACGCCCAGAAGACACCGTCTTCGTGCAGCTGAAGAAAACCCTTTCCTCCATCAGTGACCGCATGGAGACCACCCGCCGCAGCCTTCGAAGCGCCGATGCCTCGGCCGTCGGCGAGAGTAAACTCATCAAGGATGTACAGGACTTCGCCGACGACGGGGGCCACGGAATCAAGAAGCTTGGCAAGCACACACACGACGCCGTGAAGATGATCAACGCCATCGGTGAGTCATTCGACAAGCTCGACCTCGATCTGGCCGAATCACTCAAGGCGACCAAAGCCCAGAAGAAGGGAAAGTAGAGGTAGCCGGAACCCCAGGGCCCCGGCGCGGGTACGGACACCTCGGACGACCACGCGGCGCCTGGGTCGGGAAACACCACACCGGCCCCGCCCTATTGCACAAGGCCGCCCCTCGACTCGGTCTGACTCCGGACGACTTCACCGCGTTGACCGTATGGGCGGCAGCCCTCAAGTGACGCCGTCCTCCTCACGCCACCCACCGAAGCGAATGGGCCATGGCCTCGCACAGGTCACCCATGGGCCCCTCCGTTCCGCTCAGTGGCATCGAGAATGCGAGATGGAGGTAGCCGGCGTTTCCGGGCATCCGGACATGGAAGTCCAGGTTGGATTCCATCCGGGACCGGACCGTCCGGCCCGCGGGAAGGTCGATGACGCCGATGTCGGCCCCGAGAGCACTGTGGCGAGCCAGTGCCTCGGCGAGTTCCTCGGGGTTCGGGGCCGCCCCTCGGGCCATCGGTGGCCACGAGATCAGCAAGGAGGCCGGTGGGACGGAGCCCTCAGGCACCTCCGACCGCAAATAGAATTCCAGGGCACCGCGATTGAGGCCGTTCTCCGCGGTGTTGCGCAGCGTCACCCATATCTGGCGCACGACCTCCGCCGAGATGCCGCTGCCGGCGAACTCCCTGTCCACATAGGTCTTCAGCTGACCGCGCCAGCGTTCCTGCACAAGGTCGACCCGGAACCAGTCGCGGGGGACAAGGAGACGGTAGTCCGAGGGAGGGGCGTCGGGCACGGTGGCGGTCACGTTTCCGCCGCCGAGGTGATGAGAGGTGAGCCGTCTGCGTGGAACAGGCGGATGCTGCTGACGATGTTGCCGAACATCGTGGAGAACATGTCCCAGCCGGACATGGTGGGCGTCGACATCTCCATCATGAGCGTGGTGGCATTGGGAAGGGGGACATAGACGCGTATGTACGACGTCGGAAACGTGAAATCCTCACCTGACTGCGTGAGTTCGCCGATCATTTTGTCGTCCCGTGTGCCAATGTACGAGACGGCAAATCCGCACGGGAGCTCAATCCGGGACACCTCGCCGTCGTCCAGACGGCGAAGGCTCGCGGCGATCACCTTCGCCATGTCCGGCACATCTGCGGCGTCCGGGCTATCGAGCAGGGCGGCGAACACCGTCGCGGTGCACGGGGTTTCATCGATCGCAGTAACGCAGATTCCGGCGTACTCCGCCCCGGCGGCCAGCAACTCGTCGACGCCCAGCGCACACGTGACCGCGAGCGCCGTCTGCGCTTCTTCCCCGGCACCAGGGAGCGCCTTGCCCACGATTTCACCCAGCAGCCGTACTGCCTCGTCGTCGTCCGTGGCGTGGATCGGAATATCGTGGAAGTTCTCCGGCATCACCCAGCGGACGTGAATGTCGTCCGCGCGCAGTGCGGTCGGGGCAGGCTGGGTGGGTATCAGCTCTCCGAGTTCGGTCTGGGTCGTCACGACGACTCTCCCTTCTCGGGCACAGGACGGTCGGGCGCTTCGGGGAAAAATTTTCGCGAGGTGGCGTACATGCCGTAGTAGGGGTACAGGCGTGGGATGTCGGCGCCCCCCTTGCGAGCGATTCCGGCAATCCTGCGATAGAGCCGGGCTCGGCAGCGCACATTCCGTACGACGGGGTCGAGCAGGCTGGGCCGTCGAACGAGGTAGGCGCCGACGATCAAGGCGCAGAGGATCAGAGCCTCCACAACGATGAAGGCGACCTGGAACTGGCGCGACTTCTGGGATGCGACCAGATCCCAGAAGGGCCAGGCACCAAACCCGAAGATGATCAGCGGCACGGCGAACAGGCAGCCCATGATGCTGGCCTTCTCCGTGTCCTCCCGCCGCTGGAACAGCATCCAGTGCACGGCACTGTCGTCGAGGAAGTCGAAGCGGACCTCCCGCCCGTAGGCTTCCGCCGCTGCCTTGGCCTCCGGGACGGCGGCTATGACGGACGAGCGGACCATGTCGTGGACGGTCCCCTGGTCATCGACGAACTTACCGGGTTCCAGGTCACGGTAATCACTCATGGGTCACCTTCCTTACGCAGCGGGCGTCAGAGCCGCGTGGAACGACTTCGATGACGGTTTCGGACTCGGTTGCGGCGACGGTGACGGCGTGGGCCCCGGAACCACGGTGGGCGACCTGACCCTGTCGGGTGAGTCGCCGACCTCATCGAACCTGTTCTTGATCCTCACAGCACTCTGCACTCCAAGATTGACCAGGGACGCGCCCTTGATGTAGCGCGTGACGAGTTCCGGATCGAAACCGTTCGCCGGCAACTTCACTTTGGTGATGCCCTTGCTGGTCAAGTATTTGGAAGCCCAGACGACGCCCTTGTTGAAGTTCTTCACCGCGAAGCCGTTGGTGAAGCCGGCCCAGACGGCTCTCCTCGCGGTGAGCAGGCGCGCCCCCTTTGCCGCCGCAGTGAACCCCTTCAAGGCGCCGAGACCGGGAATGATGCCCAACACGTCCAAGCCGATCTTCATCAGATCAAGCTTTCCTCCTCGCGCGAAGACGTCGTAGAGGCGCCCGGTCAAAGCAATGGCACTGGCGGCCGCGGCTGCGCCGACCAGGATGACGCCAAGTATGCCGCCCGTCAGAACCACGGCCGCGACCAGAGCGGCAACTGCAAGCACCGTCGCAGCGGCGGAAAACCAGTCCGCATGGTCCGCGAGCCAGTTCATGATTCCACCCGGGTCCCGGACCGCATCGTGGTGCACGACGTTCTTGATATGACGGGCGGCCTTGTCACCCGCGTCGTCATAGATGTCCCTGGCGTCCTTCACCAACTTGCGCGCGCCACCGATGCGGCGCAGTGCCTCGTCGCGCTTCTTGACCCAGCGTTCGTACTCCTCCTTCTCCGCGGCCGGAATATTCTGCGCGGGATACTTGTCGGTGACCTTCCTCACCTCACCGTCCGCGAGGTCGTGGTCGGCCTTGGCCTCACGATAATCCGCGAGCGCCTTGTCCGCCTTCCTCTGCGCGCGGCGCATTTCGCCGGCGAACTGGTCGGAGCTCCCTTCGTGCACCTCCTCGCCGATGGCCTTGGCCGCCTCGTCATACCGCTCGAAGGATTTCCTCAGCTTGTCCGCCGTGCCACCGGCGATCTCGTGGAAGCCCTTTCCGGCCTCGCTGTCCCAGCCCTCCACCGAGGCAAGGGCCTTGATGACCCGGGACTGCTCGTCGATCATGTCGGCCATCTTGCGCAACTTGCGCCCGAGTTCCGCCACTTCCTCGGGGTCGCCCGGTGTCGGGTCGTCGTGCCACAGAGGCGGCCAGTCCTCGTCCCTCCTGCTCACTTCTTCCCCTTGCTCTCCGCCTTGGCATCCCGGATCGCCTTGGCCAACTCCTGGTCGATCTCGTCGTACGCTTTGGCGGCGGTCCGGGTGAACTCGGCCAGTTTCTCAAGCTCCTTCATCAGATTCTTTCGGGTTTTCTTCCAGGTGTCCCCAAAATCCGAGAAGGCGTCCTTGAGTCCTCCGTGACCTACCGCCCGACCGTACTCGTCCGCAGGATTTCCGTTTCGCTCGAACTCGCCATGAATTTTCGTCAGATCGCGTGAACACTGCTTGATGGCGGAGAGATCCGCCTTTATGTGGTCCCCCATGTTTAATTCCCCTCTACGACTCTACGAGTGTCCTCGATGGAATCCGACGAGTGCGGGCACGATTAAGGTCTCTTACACCTCATGTCACCCCGTGCGGGATACGCTCTCGACACACCGGTCCTGTTCCGCGTCGGCAAGGAGAGTCTCGACGTGACACGTAGGCGTAAGCAGCGCGTGGCAACGGACCGCCTTGGCGTCCACGCCGAGGCAGCCGGCTGGTGCACGATCAACAAGATCCCACACCCCCCGGCGGATGTGCTCCAGGCCGCGGACAACCCTCGGCTCCGCCCTGCCAGGATGCCCCCATTGGGCATGGCCGGTGCAGTGCTCGGTGCACCGTTCATACCCGTCATCATGTTCTTCGAGCTTCTGGCCAAAATAGAAGAAGCAGTCATGCGATCCCTTGACGCGAGGGACGAAAAGGAGCGGTTGCGGGCCAAGGGGGAGGACGAGAAGCGACGTCGGGACGCCACCATCGCCCAACAGGGCCTCGACAAGGTCTTCGACGGGAACTGGCACGGCAACGCCGGTCAGTTCCTGCTGCGTTGGTACACCCACTCGACCCACCACCAGCGACTTCTGCTCGCGACCCGGGACGGGGTTGTCCTCGCCGCTCCACCGCGGCGCGTCAGCGTGGGACGGGAGAAACACATGGAGATCGTCGCCCGTCTCCCCACCACCGAAGCGACCCTCATCGACCCCTTCTCCGGTGAGCTCGAGACGAGGATGCTGCTGATCCTTTTCCAGGACGGGTCCTGGCTGCGCGTCGAGACGGAAGAGCTCCGCAGCGACCTCCACATGTACGCGCTCCGGCAGCCCCTCCCCGACAACTGACAGGGCCCGTCCACCGGGCACCTGCCCGGTGCGTTCAACATCCGCTGCCGCACCGGGCAGGTACCGCACCCCTACTTGCGAGCCTGCTTCGCCAGTTCGTCGTCGATCTGCTCGAACTTGTCGGCGGCCATGGTCAGGTAGTCGCCCATGCCGTCGAGGCCGTCGAGGGTCGTCTTCGCGCCGTTGGTGAACTCGTCGAAGTTCTCGTCGAAGGCCTTGGAGGAGCTCTTCGTGACGTAACCGGAGTTGACCAGGTTGTTGATGTACTTGCGGAGGCCGTCCAGCTTTTCCTGGAGCTTCTCCTTCTCCTTCACGACATGCTTGGCCGCTTCCCGCATGTCCTGATATGTAATGTCAAGGTCCTTGGCCATGAAGCCGCTTCCTCTCGCAATGCCGCAGGGCCAACCCCCGTGGCTCCCTTGTTTGCGGAACTACCGGCCCACCGCCTCGCCTTCTGCGGCGCATGAGCCGCATGTGGCGAGCGGGGTGATCGTCCGCTCTTGCGGCAGCAGCTTACGGGGGACAACTGCGATGCCACATCCCCGCTTTGTGGAGGCGGCGGCGTGAAGTCGTGCACGACGTTGCCAATGGGAACGCCGTACGTCCTCCCCGCTGCCCCGGCTCCGTCCCCAGCGGATATCGTCACAAGGACTGTGGCCCGCGGGGTGGAAGCGGCCAGAGGGCCTGGGGAGGACAAGCGTGCGCCTGACTCTGACCGTCGTCGATCCGTTCGGCGGGGACGCCGCCGATGTCGTGCTCGACGCCGATCCCGAGTCCACCGTGGGGGACATCGCGGCGGAGCTGGCCGCCCAGGTCGGGTACAGCGGGGCCCAGGTCATTCCCCTCGGACAGCAACGGCAGGGACCGCTCGGCAGTGCGCCGCTCGTGTACGTGGACGGGTATGCCGTCGATCCCTCGGCGACCGTCATCGGGTCCCCGCTGCGCGAGGGGGCCGTCGTCTCCCTTCAGGATCCCTCCGGGTGCCTGCCCGGGGAGCCCACCGGGCTGGTCGAGCTGCGCGTCGTCGGCGGGCCCGCCGCCGGCTTCGTGCACCGGCTCGGGGTCGGGCGGTACGACATCGGCAGCGGGGCGGCCTCGGCCGTTCGCGTCGACGATCCCGAGGTCGACGCCCGCGCCCTCACCCTCTCCGTCGCCACGGACGGCACCTGCCGCGTCACCGTTCACCGCGACGGCGACGGCGGCCGTCAGGAGCAGGGACAGGGCCAGGGGCAGGACCAGGAGCACGTCACCCTTGACGGCGTACCGATCCAGGATTCTGAGAGCGGCGGCGAGAAGAAGAACGGCAAGGCGGAGAAAAAGGGCAAGGGCGGGAAGAAGAACAAGGGCGGCGCCGAGGTCAGCGGCGGGGAGACCTCCAGCGCCGGTACCTACGACTGGCCCCTCGGGGCTCAGGTCGGGGTCGGGAACACGCTGTTCGAGCTCGGGCGGTACACGCCGCCCAACGCCGCACTCAAGTGGTCCGACGACGGGGTCGGGCTCGACTACAACCGGCCGCCCCGGTTGCGGCCGGCGGACCGGCAGACCACCTTCCGGCTGCCCTCGGCGCCCCGCGACTACGAGCCGCGGCCACTGCCCTGGCTGATGGCGCTGACCCCGCTGGTCGGTGCCCTCGTCGCCGTGATGATCTTCCAGCGCTGGTACTACCTGATCATGGCGGGGCTCAGCCCCATCCTGCTCTTCGCCAATTACTTCAACGACAAGAAGCACGGGCGCAAGTCCCACGCCAAGCAGGTCAAGGAGTACGAGGAGCAGAAGGAGCGGATCGAGAAGGACGCCCAGGACGCGCTGATCCAGGAACGCGACGACCGGCGGCACGCGATCCCCGATCCCGCGGCCGTACTCTCCCTCGGCACCGGGCCGCGCACCCGGCTCTGGGAACGGCGGCGCACCGACCGGGATCACCTGCTGATCCGGGTCGGGACGGGGCAGCTGCCCTCCGAGGTCGTACTCGACGACCCCGAGCAGGACGACCACCGGCGCCAGGTGACCTGGAAGATCGAGGACGCGCCGGTCGCGCTCGACCTGCGCTCCCTCGGCGTCGTCGGCATGGCCGGGCCCGGGGACTCCGCGCGGGCCCTGGGACGCTGGGCGGTCGCGCAGACCGCCGCGTTGCACAGTCCGATGGACGTGCAGTTCTACGTGCTGAGCGAGAACTCGGCACAGCCGTCGTGGGACTGGGTGCGGTGGCTGCCGCACACGCGCCCCTCGAGTGGGCAGGACGTCAACATCCTCATCGGGACCGACGCCGAGACCGTCGGCGCCCGTGTCGGCGAGCTGACGCAGATCCTCGACGCCCGCAAGAAGGCCGCCGAACAGAACCGGTCCCAGGGGACGGCGTTCAGCGACCCGGACATCGTCGTCGTATGGGACGGGTCGCGGCGGCTGCGGTCGCTGCCGGGCGTGGTGCGACTGCTGCGCGAGGGACCGGCTGTGTCCATGTACGCGATCTGTCTCGACGCGGAGGAGCGGTTCCTGCCCGGCGAGTGCCAGGCGTTCGTCGTCGCCGAGCCCCGCACCCAGGAGCACGGCCGGGACCTCCAGGACCGGCAGCGCGCTCAGCCTCAGCAGGCGAGCGGCGGCTTCCCCTCCTTCCAGGCGTGGCACACCGCAGCGCCCGAACCCGGCCGCGCCGCCCAGCCGGACAGGCTGCGGCTGCGTGTCGAGGAGGCGGGTGCGGAGCGCATCAAGGACGTGCGGCCCGACTTCGTCCCGGCGGCCTGGTGTCTGCGGCTCGCCCGCTCCCTGTCGCCGCTGCGTGACATCAGCGGGGAGTCGGAGGACTCGGCGCTCCCGGGCTCCAGCCGGCTGCTCGACGTACTGCAACTGGAGCCGCCGACGAGCGACGCGATCGCCGCCCGCTGGCGCATGGGCGGCCAGTCCACGATGGCCGTGATCGGCGAGTCCTACGACGGTCCGTTCGGCATCGACATGCGCAAGGACGGGCCGCACGGGCTGATCGCCGGTACGACCGGTTCCGGCAAGTCGGAGCTGCTGCAGACCATCGTGGCGGCCCTGGCGGTGGCGAACACGCCGGAGAACATGACCTTCGTCCTCGTGGACTACAAGGGCGGCTCCGCGTTCAAGGACTGCGTGAAGCTGCCGCACACCGTCGGCATGGTGACCGACCTCGACGCCCATCTCGTCGAGCGGGCGCTGGAGTCGCTGGGCGCGGAGCTGAAGCGGCGCGAGCACATCCTGGCAGCCGCCGACGCCAAGGACATCGAGGACTACCAGGATCTGGTGCGCCGCGACCCCTCACATGCTCCCGTACCCCGACTGCTCATCGTCATCGACGAGTTCGCGTCGATGGTGCGCGATCTGCCCGACTTCGTCACCGGGCTCGTGAACATCGCGCAGCGAGGGCGCTCCCTCGGCATCCATCTGCTGCTCGCGACGCAGCGGCCGAGTGGTGTCGTGTCGCCCGAGATCCGGGCCAACACCAACCTCCGGATCGCGCTGCGCGTGACGGACGGCGGTGAGTCGTCCGACGTCATCGACTCACCCGAGGCCGGGCAGATCTCCAAAAGCACTCCGGGTCGCGCGTATGCCCGACTGGGCCACGCCTCCCTGGTGCCCTTCCAGTCGGGGCGGGTCGGCGGGCGCCGGCCCGGCGCGGCGGACCCTGCGGCTCTCGCGCCCTGGGTGGGGCCGCTGAGCTGGGAGGATCTCGGCAGGGCCGCGCTGGCCAAGCCGAAGTCCGAGGTCCGTGAGGACGACGAGATCACCGACCTCAAGGTTCTCGTCGACGCCGTGCGCGAGGCCAACAGCTCGCTGGGCATCCCCGCCCAGCACAGCCCGTGGCTGCCCGCGCTCGACGAGATGCTGCTGCTCGACGACGTCGAGGTCCCGGCCGTCGCGCTCACGCCCGGCAGGCTGGCGCCCGCCCCGTACGGTGTGGAGGACCTGCCGGGCGACCAGGCCCGCCGGCCCGTCGCCGTCGACTTCTCCTCCTTCGGGCACCTGATGATCGGCGGTGCCCCTCGCAGCGGCCGGTCCCAGGTGCTGCGCACGATCGCGGGCTCACTCGCCCGCACCCACTCCGTCGCCGACGTCCACCTCTACGGCATCGACTGCGGCAACGGCGCCCTCAACGCGCTGACCCGGCTGCCGCACTGCGGTGCGGTCGTGGGCCGGAACCAGACCGAGCGGGTGGTCCGGCTCGTCAACCGGCTCAAGGGCGAACTCTCCCGTCGTCAGGACTTGTTGGCGGACAAGGGGTACGCCGACATCGGCGAGCAGCGGGCCGCCGCCACCGAGGACGAGCGGCTGCCGCACATCGTGGTGCTGCTCGACCGCTGGGAGGGCTGGGTGCCCACGCTCGGCGAGATCGACCACGGCTCGCTCACCGACGAGTTGCAGACGATGATGCGGGAGGGCGCGAGCGTGGGCATCCACCTCGTGCTCACCGGTGACCGCACCCTGCTCGTCGGCCGGATCGCCACGCTCACCGAGGACAAGTACGGCCTGCGGCTCGCCGATCGCAGCGACTTCTCCTCACTCGGGATCCCGGCCCGCAAGGTGCCCGAGGAGATTCCGCCCGGCCGCGCCTTTCGCAACGAGGCTGGTACGGAGACCCAGTTCGCGCTGCTCGCCGAGGACACCACCGGTCAGGGCCAGGCCGCGGCACTGACCGCGATCGGCGAGGCGGCCGCCGCCCGCGACGCCGGCGTGCCGCGTGCCCGGCGCCCGTTCAGGGTCGACAGCCTGCCCAGCCGGATCTCCTTCCCGGAGGCGTGGGAGCTGCGGGACCCGGAGGCGTCGCGCTCCAAGCTGTGGGCGCTGGCCGGTATCGGCGGTGACGAGATCATCGGCTTCGGCCCCGATCTCGCGGACGGTGTACCGGCGTTCGTCATCGCGGGCCCGGCCAAGTCGGGCCGTTCGACCGTGCTGATGAACATCGCCCAGTCACTCCTCGCGCACGGCACCCGCCTGGTCGTCGCGGCCCCGCGCCAGTCGCCGCTGCGTCAGCTCGACGGCACGGACGGTGTGCTGAAGGTCTTCACCGGCGACGACATCGACGAGGACGACTTCGAGGAGCTCATCGACGAGGCGTCGGCCGAGGAGCCGATCGCCGTCCTCATCGACGACGGGGAGATCCTCGAGGACTGCGATGCCGGTAGCCAGATGAAGAAGATCGTCTCGCGCGGTGCCGAACGCGGCCTCGCCCTCGTCATCGCCGGTGACGAGGAGGACGTGTGCAGCGGCTTCTCCGGCTGGCAGGTCGACGCCAAGAAGGCCCGCCGCGGCATCCTGCTCTCGCCGCAGGAGTCGTCCAGCGGCGACCTCATCGGCGTACGCCTGTCCCGCAGCATGGTCGGCGGCCAGGTCGTCCCCGGCAAGGGCATGCTGCACCTGGGCGACGGAGAGCTGCGGACGGTGGTGGTGCCGGGGTGAGTCGCTACCCGATCTTCGACAGCCGTGCCTTCGGGCTGCCCGAGTCCTTGCTGTCCGATTCGTAGACGAGGTCGTCGCCGGTCGGGGTGAGGCGGACGGTGTGGCGGGCCTGGTTGCAGACGTCGCGGTTGGACTTCGCGCCGACGGAGGTCGCGACGAGCTGTTTCCCGGTGACCTGCTTCAGGGTGAGTACGTCGTCGCAGACGCCGCCGAAGATGTCGGTGTGCCGGAGCGTGGCCACCTGCTCGCCCGCCTTCGCCTGTTTCACCGTCACCCTGAACGTGCCGAGCGGAATGGCGATGCCCTCCCGCGAGTTGGCCTGGCCCTCCCAGGTGCCGAGGTAGGCGGCGGGGACGGCGGGGGTGGCGGCCGGGGCCTCGGAGGAGGCTCCGGTGCCGGAGTCCGCGTTGCCGTCACCGGAACCGCCCGGCATGAGGTCCAGTACGAACACCGAGCCGACGGTCACCGCGGCCAGCGCCCCTGCCACGGCGAGGGCCACCGTGCAGCTCATCCGTCTGACCCGGCCGCCCCCGCTCCGCTCCTGGCCGGACGCCGCGGCGACGGAGACCGAGAGCCTGCCGGGGCGGGGCGGGCGGGCGCCTTCGGCCGACTCGGCCGGCGGGTGCGGGGACCGGGGCCGGGGTGCGGGAACCGCGGCGGCCGGTGTGCTCGCCGGCGCGCCGTGGGCCGGCATCACCGGCGGCGGACCGAACACCCCGGCACCGGGCGGGTCCACGGCGGCGGAGGTGCCGGGTGCCGCGGGCGCCCCGGGCCCCCAGGCGCTCGCGCCGCCACCCGCCGGTCCGGTACCGCTTCCCGTCGGTACCCCGTCCACCGAAGGGCTGCTGAAACCCACGGGACCGGACACCAGGGCGCCCGACACCGGGGAGCCGCCCGCCGGACCGTCCCGACCCGCCTCCAGGTTCAGCAGACGCACCGCCGAGCGGCTCACCCGCTCCACCAGTGCCCCCGGCAGCCATCCGCCCGCCACCAGCCGGGCCGCGCCGCCCTCGGGGGCCAGCCGCCGGGCCACCTCGGCCGGGGTCGGGCGGGTGCCGGGGTCCTTGCTCAGGCAGGCCGCCACCAGGGCGCGAAGCTCGTCCCCGGAACCGTCCGAGCCGTCCTCGCCGTCCGAGCCGTCCCGCGCGCCCGGCCCTCGCGCGGCCGGTCCTTCCAGCCATCCCAGTTCGGGCGGCTCGTGGACGACCTTGTACAGCAGTGCCGCCGAGGAGTCACCGGAGAAGGGAGGCTCGCCCGTCGCCGCGTACGCCAGTACGGCGCCCAGGGAGAAGACGTCCGCCGCTCCCGTGGCGCCCTTGCCCAGGATCTGCTCGGGCGACATGTAGCCGGGCGAGCCGATCGACACACCGGTCGAGGTGAGGGAGGCCGTGCCGTCCAACGCGCGGGTGATGCCGAAGTCGATCAACAGCGGGCCGTCGAGGGTGAGAAGGACGTTCGACGGCTTCACGTCCCTGTGCACCAGGCCCAGTTCGTGCACCGCGGTCAGCGCCTCGGCCAGACCCGCGCCCAGCACCCGTACGGTGCGGGCGGGCAGCGGGCCGCCGTGCGTGACCGCCGCCGTGAGGGACGGGCCCGCCGCGTAGGCCGTGGCGACCCAGGGCACGCGCGCCTCGGGGTCGGCGTCCAGGACCGGGGCCGTCCAGGCACCGCCCACCCGGCGCGCGGCCTCGACCTCGCGCCGGAACCGGGCCCGGAACTCCTCGTCCAGCGCGAAGTGCGGATGCACGATCTTCACCGCGACCGTGCGGCCGCCGGCGCTGCGGCCCAGGTAGACCCGGCCCATGCCGCCGGCCCCGAGCCTGCCCAGCAGCCGGTACGGCCCCACGGCCGTGGGCTCGTCGACATCGAGCGGCCGCACGGAGTCGATCCCGTGCGCCCCCTGCGCCCCGCGCGCCCCGTCCACTCCGTCCACCCCGTCCGCCCCTCCCCCGTTGCACCCGTACCCGGGAACCCTTCAGCAGGGTAGTGGGCGGCCCCCGCGTCCTCACGGCTGCAGCAGGTCGACCTTCACGTCCGCCGCGAAGCCCGTCGTCGGTCCCACCCGGCGCGCGAACTCCTCGACCGCCGCCAGCTGCGGCGGGCCGAAACTGAAGTCGAGGGTGGTGAAGTACTGGGCCAGCGTCTTCTCGTCGAAGGCCTCCCAGCGGGACGCCTGCTCGGCGACCTTGCCGACCTCCTCCAGGGAGAGGTCGCGGGAGGCGAGGAAGGCCTCGTGCACCTTCCGGGTGAGGACCGGCTCGCGCTCCAGGTAGTCGCGGCGCGCCGCCCAGACGGCGAAGACGAACGGCAGCCCCGTCCACTCCTTCCACAGCGTGCCCAGGTCGTACACGTCGAGCCCGAAGCGGGGGCCGTCGATCATGGTCGCGCGCAGGGCGGCGTCGCCGATGAGGACGGCCGCGTCGGCCTCCTGCATCATCTGGCTGAGGTCGGGCGGGCACATGTAGTAGTCGGGCTGGACGCCGAACCGCTCGGCCAGCAGGAGCTGGGCGAGGCGGATGGACGTGCGCGAGGTCGACCCGAGGGCGACGCGGGCGCCGTCCAGGCGGTCCAGCGGGACCTGCGAGACGATCACGCACGACATCACCGGGCCGTCGCAGCCGACGGCGATGTCGGGGAAGGCGACCAGCTGGTCGGCGTGCTTGAGGAACTCGACCAGGGTGATCGGCCCGATGTCGAGATCTCCCTGCACGAGTTTCTCGCTGAGCTTCTCGGGGGTGTCCTTCGACAGCTCGAAGTCGAGGAGAGTGCCCGTTCTCGCAAGCCCCCAGTAGAGGGGCATGCAGTTCAGGAACTGAATGTGTCCGACGCGGGGCCGGGTGCGAGGATTGTCCACATCGCGAGGCTAGACCTCGTCCCGCGGAGCGGACTCCCCGGGCCCGGTATCGCCCCGATGTGCGACGCGGAAGTGAACATTCAAACATTCGGGTGACGTGATCTTGACCTCTATTGCGCGCGGGCGGTCGCGTGCTAGGCTCATCCGCAAGTTGCAGTTTGGTTTCCCTTGCAGTACAGAGCCTGCGGAGCATGTGACCGCGGGCTCTCGTCGTTCTCAGACGGATGCGATTGTGCGGAATTGGTCTTCACACTTGCTGGGTTCTGGAGCAGGGCAACCCTTTGGGCCCAAGGAGGGCTTATGGCTACCGGAACCGTGAAGTGGTTCAACGCCGAAAAGGGCTTTGGTTTCATCGCCCAGGAAGGCGGAGGCCCCGACGTCTTCGTCCACTACTCCGCGATCAATGCGAGCGGCTTCCGCTCGCTCGAAGAGAACCAGCAGGTGTCCTTCGACGTCACGCAGGGCCCCAAGGGCCCGCAGGCGGAGAACGTCACCCCGGTCTGATCCTCTCCGATCCGGGAACGACCAGCAGTACCCAAGGAGCCCCGCGCCGTCAGGCGAAAGGGGCTCCTGCCTTTCCCCGCCGTGGCCCCCGTGGAGGGTGGTCACCGCCAGGCTCCGCGCCCATGACGGACGCCACTGTCACCACCGCCCCGGGGCCCGGCCCGGACCACATCGTCGCCACCCGCGCCTTCTACGACGCCATCGCCGAGGACTACGCCGACCACTTCCGCGACGTCTTCGCCGCCCAGCCCCTGGAACCGGCGCTGCCGGCCGGATTCGCCGGGCTCGTCAAAGCGGCGAACGGCACCGGGAACGGCACCGGGACCGGCGGGACGAGCGGCGTCAGCGGCAAGGTCGCCGGCCTCGGATGCGGTCCCGGACGGGTGGCGGGCCACCTGGCCTCCTGCGGACTGGACGTCTTCGGCCTCGACCTGTCGGAACCGATGCTCAGGATCGCCCACCGTGAGAATCCCGGCCTGCGCTTCGAGCAGGGTCCGATGCTGGAACCGGGCATCTTGGACGGCACGCCGGCCGGCGTCGTCTCGTGGTAGTCGAGCATCCGCCTCCCGCAGGACGACCTGCCGGCGCTCTTCGCCGGATTCCACCGGCTCCTGGTGCCCGGGGGGCATCTGCTGCTCGCCTTCCAGGCCGGTGAGGAAGTCCGCCACCTCGACCGCTCCTTCGGCCGCCCGGTCGCCCTGGACTTTCAGCGGCGCCGTCCGGACCGGATGGCCGAGGCCCTGGAGACGGCCGGGTTCACCCTCGTGCTGCACACTCCGAGCGGGCCGCGGACGAGAAGCGTGGCGAGTCGACGCCCCAGGCGTTCCTCATCGCCCGCAGACCGCACGCCGACCGCTCAGCACCCTCCATCGCCGGTCGTTCCACCGCCGGTCGTTCACCGCCGGCCACCCCACCGCCCACCGCTCATGAGCCCGTGTACAGCCCTTCCACCTCCTTCGCGAAGTCACGCAGGACCGCGTCGCGGCGGAGCTTCATGGACGGGGTCAGATGACCCGCGTCCTCGCGGAAGTCGACGGGGAGGACGGTGAAGCGGCGGATGGACTCGGGGCGGGAGAGCATCTTGTTGGCCTCGTCGATCGCGCGTTGCAGGACCGCGCGCAGTTCCTCGTCGTCGACCAGGAGTTCGGCCGGGACCGGGTGTTTGCCGTTCATCCGGCGCCAGTGGGTGATGCCGTCGGGGTCGAGGGTGATCAGGGCGGAGACGTAGGGGCGGCGGTCGCCCAGGATCATGCACTGGGAGATCAGGGGGTGCGAGCGGAGCCAGTTCTCCAGCGGGGCGGGGGCGACGCTCTTGCCGCCCGCCGTGATCAGCATCTCCTTCTTGCGGCCGGTGATGGTCAGGTAGCCCTCGTCGTCCAGTTCGCCGATGTCACCGGTCGCGAGCCAGCCGTCACGTGCCGCGGGGACGACCCCGCCGGCCCGGGGGTCCCAGTAACCGCGCAGGATGTGCTCGCCCGCGACGAGGATCTCGCCGTCCGCCGCGATACGGACCCTGGTGCCGGGCAGCGGCCAGCCCACCGTGCCGAGCCGGGGCCTGAGCGGGGGCGTCACCGTCGACGCGGCGGTGGTCTCGGTGAGGCCGTAGCCCTCGAAGATCTCGATGCCCACGCCGGTGTAGAACGCGCTCAGGTCGCGGCCGAGCGGGGAGCCGCCGCAGATGGCGTAGCGGACCCTGCCGCCCATGGCGTTGCGGATACGGCGGTAGACCAGGGGGTCGTAGAAGGCGCGGGCGACCTTCTGGGACCCGCTCGGGCCGGGACCCGTACCGGTGTGGCGGGCGTCGACGGCCTCGCCGTAGCGGCGGGCCACCGAGGCCGCGCGGTCGAAGGCGGCCGCCCGTCCGCCCGACTCCGCCTTGGCGCGGGCGGTGTTGTAGATCTTCTCCAGCATGTACGGGATGGCCAGCAGGCAGGTGGGCCGGAAGCCCGCCAGGTCCGGGAGCAGTTCCTCGGGTTTCAGGCTCGGCGCGTGGCCGAGCCGTACCCGGGCCCGGACGCAGGCGACGGCGACCATGCGGCCGAAGACGTGCGACATGGGAAGGAAGAGGAGGACGGAGGCCTCCTCGCTGGTCCGGGCCTTGAAGATCGGATAGAGCAGTTCGACGGCGTTGTCCACCTCGGCGAAGAAGTTGCCGTGGGTGAGGGCACAGCCCTTGGGGCGTCCGGTGGTGCCGGACGTGTGGATGAGGGTGGCGAGGGTGTCCGGGCCGAGGACGCCGCGGCGTACCTCCACCTCCTGGTCCGGGAGGTGGGTGCCGGCCTGTGCGAGCTGTTCGACGTGGCCCTTCTCGACGACCCAGACGTGCCGGAGGTCGGGGAGGTGTGCCAGTTCGGGGCCGAGGGCGGCGGCCTGGGCGACCGTTTCCGTGACGAGGACGACCGCGCCCGAGTCCTGCAGGATCCAGCGGGCCTGGTAGACGGAGGAGGTCGGGTAGACGGGGACGGTGACCAGTCCGGCCGCCCAGGCGGCGAAGTCGAGGACCGTCCACTCGTAGACGGTGCGGGCCATGACGGCGATCCGGTCGCCCGGGGTCAGGCCCTCGGCGATGAGGCCCTTCGCCACGGCCATCACCTGGGCGGCGAACTCGGCGGCCGTCACATCCGTCCAACCGCCGCTCCCGCCACTCCCACGGTCCCCGCCGCTCCCGCCGCCTCTGGGGCGGCGGCTCATGACCACCGTGTGCGGGGCCGCGTTCGCGTTGTCGAAGGGCAGGTCGGCGAGCGATCCGTGCCGCACCGGCTTCGCGAGCGGCGGGACGGCCGCCTCCCGTACGACCCCGTCCAGCCGCCGCGTCTCGGGTTCGACCAGGGCCGGCTCGGCGAAGGCGTCACCCCTGGCGGTGGTGGAGTGGACGGCGGACGGGGCGAAAGGGCCGGAGGGGACGGAGGGGACGGCTGAGGGCGGGACGGCGGACACGGGCGGCTCCTGGGGCGTGCAGCGGACCTGCTTGCTGCGATGACGTACGTACCTCGCACGCCGGGGCGCTCACCGGCGCCCTCCGTCGTTCTCCGGCGCCCACCGGCGTCGCGGGAAGGGCGGGAGTCACGGAGTCGCCGCCGGTTCGGTCTCGGGATCGTACGGGTCCGACGTGGTGGGTTCGTGCGGGTTCGGGGAGGGTCCGGGGCCGGGGATGTGCAGCGTCGGGGGTCGCCCGGGGGTGCTTCACGTTCGCTCCAGAACGGCCGTCACGCCCTGCCCGCCCGCCGCGCAGACGGAGATCAGGCCGCGGGCGGGGGCGTCCCGTTCGGCCAGGAGTTTCGCGAGGGTCGCCACGATGCGGGCGCCGGTGGCGGCGAAGGGGTGACCGGTCGCCAGGGAGGAACCGGCCACGTTCATCCGGGTGCGGTCGACCGGGCTCAGGCCCTGCTTCTCCCAGGCGGCCAGGGTGGCCAGCACCTGGGAGGCGAAGGCCTCGTGGACCTCGATCAGGTCGAAGTCCGCGATGTCCAGACCGGCGCGTTCCAGCATGCGCGGGACCGCGTACGCGGGGGCCATCAGCAGGCCGTCCTCACCGTCCGCCACATCGCCGTGCACGAAGTCCACGGCGGCGCTCTCGTACGCGGTCAGGTAGGCCGGCGGCTCCAGGCCCCGCGCCCGGGCCCACTCCTCGCTCGCCAGCAGGACCACCGCCGCACCGTCGGTGAGCGGGGTCGAATTGCCCGCGGTCATCGTCGGGTCGGGGCCTTCGGTGCCGAACACGGGCTTCAGCTTGGCGAGTCCGCCGACGGTCGAGCCCGGCCGGAGGTTCTGGTCACGGGTCAGCCCGCGGTGGGGCACCACCAGGTCCTGGAAGAAGCCGCGTTCGTACGCCGCCGCCAGCCGCTGGTGGCTGGTCGCCGCCAGTTCGTCCTGGGCCTCGCGGGTGATGCCCCGGGTGCGGGCGGTGACCGCGGCGTGTTCGCCCATGGACAGGCCGGTGCGCGGTTCGGCGTTGCGCGGAATGTCGGGGACCAGGTGTCCGGGGCGCACCTTCGACAACGCCCTGAGGCGGGCACCGAGCGACTTCGCCCGTCGTGCCTCCAACAGCACTTGTCGCAGGCCGTCGTTGACGCCGAGGGGTGCGTCGCTCGCCGTGTCGGCGCCGCCCGCGATCGCGGACTCCGTCTGGCCGAGGGCGATCTTGTTGGCGGCGGCGATGACGGCCTGGAGGCCGGTGCCGCAGGCCTGCTGGATGTCGTAGGCGGGGGTACGGGCGTCCAGCGCGGAGCCGAGGACGGTCTCGCGGGCGAGGTTGAAGTCACGGCTGTGCTTGAGCACCGCACCGGCGACGAACTCCCCGACCGCGCCCGGCGCCTGGAGCCCGTACCGCTCGACGAGGCCGTCCAGGGCGGTGGTCAGCATCTCCTGGTTGGAGGCGGTGGCGTAGGGGCCGTCGGAGCGGGCGAACGGGATCCGGGTACCGCCGATGACCGCGACGCGCCGGACGACAGCCGGCTTCAGGGGGCTCATCTCGACCTGCTCCTCACCGTGACATAGCCTTACCTCCGGTAACCTTACTCTAGAGTAAGCACAGTGTTCGTCGTGAGTGAGCACGCACACCCCGCTGGGAGTCGCACATGGCCGACCGCTATCTGAGCTTCACCGGCACCACGCCGGGCCGCTTCCTGAGCCGCCGGCTGGGGCTCCCCGGGCCCGTGGCGCTGAAGCGCTGGTCACCGGCGCGACCGGGCCTGGAAGGCGGTCTGCTCCACCTCACCGCGGGCACGTCCGACCTCGATCCGGCGCCCGTCCTCGCCCGCGCCGGGCTGGGCGCGGACGACACCGGCCGGCCCGCAGCCGTCGTCCTGGACGCCACCGGGGTGCGGGACGTGGAGAGCCTCGCCGAGGTGCACGCGGCCCTGCATCCCGTCGTACGGTCGGTCGCCGCGAACGGCAGGATCGTCCTGCTCGGCGCCCCGCTCGACACCGCCGACCACCACCAGGCCGCCGCCCAGCAGGCGTTGGAGGGCTTCACCCGCTCCCTGGGCAAGGAGATCGGGCGGGGCGGCACGGTCAACCTGGTCCGCCTCACCGACGCGGACGCCGCCGAGTCCACCCTGCGCTTCCTGCTCTCGCCCAAGTCGGCGTACGTCAGCGGCCAGGTGATCGAGGTCGGCGCCGACGCCACCGCCACCACGGCCGCCGGCACCCGGGGGGTACCCGCCGCCGGCCAGGAGGCCCTCCCCCTCGCCGGACGCACCGCCCTGGTCACCGGCGGTGCGCGCGGGATCGGCGAGGCGGTCGCCGAAACGCTGGCGCGGGACGGTGCCGAAGTCGTGGTGCTCGACGTGCCGCGGGCCGAGGGGGACGCCCGGCGCGTCGCCGAACGCCTCGGCGGCCTCGCCCTCCCCCTCGACATCACGGCCGCCGACGCGGGCGCCCGGATCGCCGAGGCACTGCCCGACGGCCTGGACGTCCTCGTCCACAACGCGGGCATCACCCGTGACCGGCGGCTGGCCAACATGCCCGCCGAGCGCTGGGCCCCGGTGCTGGAGGTGAACCTGGCGAGCGTGCTGCGCACCACCGACGCACTGCTCTGCGCCGGCGCCCTGAAGCGGGGCGGGCGGATCGTGGCGACGGCGTCCATCGCCGGGATCGCCGGCAACACGGGCCAGACGAACTACGGAGCCTCCAAGGCCGGCGTCATCGGCCTGGTCCGCGCCCTCGCCCCGCGCGCGGCGGCCGAGCACGGGGTGACGGTGAACGCGGTCGCCCCCGGGTTCATCGAGACGAGGATGACGGCCGCGGTCCCGCTGCTCGTCCGCGAGGCGGGCCGGCGCATGAACTCCCTGTCCCAGGGCGGCCTTCCCGTCGACGTCGCCGAGACCACCGCCTGGTTCGCCCACCCGGCCTCGGGCGCGGTCAACGGACAGGTCGTACGGGTCTGCGGCCAGAGCCTGCTGGGAGCGTGACCACCATGGCCTCCGCACCTCCGCCTCCCTCCGTACCTCCCGCCGCGTCTCCGGCCCCGGTGACCCTCGCCCGCTCCCCCGCCCTCGCGCCCCTGCTGGCGCGCGGTGCGCTGCTGTCGCCGTTCAAACGGCCCCGCCCCGACGCCGCGTTCCCCCGCACCCGGCTGGTGCTGCCCGAACTGCGGGTGGATCTGGCGCGGTTGGCGGCGTACGAAAAGATCTGCGGCTTTTCGACCGGGAAGGACGCGCTGCCGCTGACGTATCCCCATGTGCTGGGCTTCCCGGCGGCCATGCGGCTGATGAGCGGCCGGGACTTCCCGCTGCCGCTGCCGGGGCTCGTCCACACGTCGATCGAGATCACCCAGAACCGGACCGTGCCCGCCACCGGGACGCACGAACTGAGCGTGCGCGTCGAGGGGCTGGCACCGCACCGGCGCGGTACGGAGGCCTTTGTGGTCACCGGGATGCGGACGCCCGGCGGTGACCTCGTATGGGAGTCCCGGAGCACGTATCTGGCCCGGCACCGCGCCTTCGGGCCCACCGCCCCGCCCCGGGAAAGGACGTCGGGGACCACGCGGACCCTGCCCGTCGTCGACGCGTGGCTGCTGGCCGGGAACACGGGGCGGCGGTACGCAGCCGCGTCCGGCGACCGCAACCCGATCCATCTGCACCCGCTCACCGCACGGCTCTTCGGCTTCCCCCGCGCCGTCGCGCACGGCATGTGGACCGTGGCCCGCTGCCTCGCCGCGCACGGCGTCCCGGAAGCGGTGACGGTCCGGGCCGACTTCAGAGCGCCGGTCCTGCTGCCGGGCACGGTGACGTACGGGGCGCGGGACGGGCGCTTCGAGCTGCGGGGCCCCGGCGACCGCCTTCACCTCACAGGGGAGGTCCGCCCGGCGTGAACGACCGCACCGGCCCCGGCTCCGGCGTCCTCGGCACCGGCGTCCGAGGCTTCGTCCTCGGGCGGTGACCAGGGGCGGCCCGCCATCAGGTCGCCCAGACCCGCCCAGGCGAAGTTCATCAGGGTGGCCGCTGCCTGCCGGGCGGTGACGCCCGGGGTGCTGTTGGCCCAGTCCGCGAGGGCCTCGGCGGCGCCGACCAGGGCCTCCGCGAGCCCGGCGACCTCGCCGCCGGGGAGGTGGGGGTCACGGTGCGCCTCGCGGGCGGCGGCGAGGATCAGCTCGGTCACGAACGTCACGATGTCCGCGCGCATCGCGGCGACCTCGGCGGCGAAGACCTCACCGTGCGTACGGGCCTGGAGGTGCAGGACGGCCCAGCCGTCCGGGTGCCGCGCGGTGTGGGTGAAGAACGCCGTCAGGCCCGACCAGAGCTGGCGGTCCGCGGGCAGTACGGGCCGGGCACCGGCACGTACCGCCTCGAGAAGAGCCTTGGCCTCACGGCGGATGCACGCGATGAAGAGGTCTTCCTTGGAGTTCAGATACAGGTAGACCAACGGCTTCGAAACGCCCGCCAGTTCGGCGATCTCGTCCATCGACGCGGCCATGTACCCGCGCTGGCCGAAGGTCTGCACGGCGGCGTCCAGCATCTGCTGTTCGCGGACCGCACGCGGCATCCGCTTGCTCTTCACGGCACCCATACGGATCAGCCTACGGGGCGGGGGCACCCCCGCCCGCACGGGAAACCCGCCCCGTCCGGGCCGGACCGGGCGCGGGCCCGGGGTCCTACGAGGCCTGTGCCCGTTCCTGCCCTTGCCCCTGCGCCCGCACCTGTGTGCCGCGGGCGGCGTCGTCGGCGTCGTCCTCCTGGTTGCGGTTGGCCTCCAGGCCGGCCTTCGCCCGGTCGACGCGGCGCACGATGTTCTCGGAGGCCACGTCCCGCTGCTTGCGCAGGACGACGAAGCTGATCGGTGCCGAGAACACCAGGGCGAGCAGGATGATCCACAGCCCGTTGGAGTCGCCCAGGCCGCGCGGGGCGAGACCCGAGTAGACGAGGCCCCAGACGACCAGGAGACAGCCCACGAAGATCCCGAAGCGCATCAACGTGTAGCGGAGCATCTTCTTCCACTCTCCCGGACGAACGGCCAGAACGTACCCCAAGGGGTTCCCAATGGGACATCCTCCAGTGAAGC
This sequence comes from Streptomyces yamdrokensis, assembly GCF_053890455.1. Lineage (NCBI taxonomy): Bacteria > Bacillati > Actinomycetota > Actinomycetes > Kitasatosporales > Streptomycetaceae > Streptomyces > Streptomyces yamdrokensis. The sequence continues at coordinate 4,445,691 of NZ_CM132679.1, read as the reverse complement.
ACGCCCGCGCCCGGACGACCGCGGCGGGGTCGCGGGCGGGTGCGTACGGTCAGGTCAGCGACAGCAGCATGACGACGTCGTCCCGCTCGTCGCCCGGGGCCACCCGGATCGCGCCGGGGACCCGGCCGACCTCCTTGTAGCCGCAGGAGCCGTAGAAGCGCTCCAGGCCGAGGCCTCCCCGGCAGGTGAGCCGGATCGCCTCGATGCCGGGAAGGGTGCGGGCGGCCCGTTCGGCGGCGGCGAGCAGACCACGGCCGTACCCCTTGCCCTGGTGGCGGGGGTGGACCATCACCGTGTACAGCCAGAGCCAGTGCGTCATCAGGCGGTGGGTGTTGAGGGTGAGGAACACCGTCGCGGCGACCCTCCCCGCCTCGTCGAACCCTACGAGCAGCCGGGACCGCTGCTCCTCCATCGCCACGAACTGCCGCACCAGCTCCGGGCGGACGTCCTCCCGCGTCACCGGCGGCACGAAGCCGACGGCTCCGCCCGCGTTGGTGACGTCCACCCACAACTCCAGGATGCCGTCACGGAGTCCGGGAGTGACGGGCGGATCCAGCGTGAAGACCGGCGGCGTGGAACCGGGGTCCGGCAGCGCGGAACGGGGGCTCTCCGGCGCGGAACGAGGGTCCTCCGGCGTGGGACGGGGGCTCTCCGGCGTGGGACGGGGGCTCTCCGGCATGGAACGGGGACTCCTCAGACCCGCATCGGCTGCGGGGACTCGCGGCGGGCGGGGTCGGCGGCGTCGTACTCGCGGATGATCTCGTACCGCGTGTTGCGCTCCACCGGGCGGAAACCGGCGTCGCGGATCAGGTCCAGCAGGTCCTCGCGGGTGAGCTTGTCCGGCGTGCCGAAGTCGTCCGCGTCGTGCGTGATCTTGTATTCGACGACCGAGCCGTCCATGTCGTCCGCGCCGTGCTGGAGGGCGAGCTGGGCGGTGTTGACGCCGTGCATCACCCAGAAGACCTTGACGTGCGGAACGTTGTCGAAGAGGAGACGGGAGACGGCGAACGTCTTCAGCGCCTCGGCGCCGGTCGCCATCTGTGTCCGGGCCTGGAGGCGGTTGCGCACCTTCCCGTCCTTCATGTCCACGAAGTCGTGCTGGTAGCGCAGCGGGATGAAGACCTGGAACCCGCCGGTCTCGTCCTGGAGCTCACGCAGCCGCAGCACGTGGTCGACACGGTGGCGGGGCTCCTCGATGTGGCCGTAGAGCATGGTGCAGGGGGTCTTCAGCCCCTTCTCGTGGGCCAGCCGGTGGATCCGCGACCAGTCCTCCCAGTGGGTGCGGTGGTCGACGATGTGCTGCCGGACCTCCCAGTCGAAGATCTCCGCGCCGCCGCCGGTGAGGGACTCGAGCCCGGCGTCGATCAGCTCGTCGAGGATCTCGGAGGCGGACATCCCGGAGATGGTCTCGAAGTGGTGGATCTCGGTGGCGGTGAACGCCTTCAGCGACACGTCCGGCAGCGCGGCCTTCAGTTCGCGCAGGGAGCGCGGGTAGTAGCGCCAGGGCAGATTGGGGTGGAGCCCGTTGACGATGTGCAGTTCGGTGAGGCTCTCCCCCTCCATCGCCTTCGCGAGCTTCACCGCCTCCTCGATCCGCATCGTGTACGCGTCCTTCTCCCCCGGCTTGCGCTGGAAGGAGCAGTACGCGCAGGAGGCGGTGCACACGTTCGTCATGTTGAGGTGGCGGTTGACGTTGAAGTGGACGACGTCGCCGTTCTTCCGCGTCCGCACCTCGTGCGCCAGCCCGCCCAGCCAGGCCAGGTCGTCCGACTCGTACAGCGCGATGCCGTCCTCGCGGGACAGCCGCTCACCGGAGCGGACCTTCTCCTCCAGCTCGCGCTTGAGCCCGACGTCCATGCGGATACCCCTTTTCTGAGAAAGACTCCGTCAACCGTAACGCCCCGGCTACTGGACCTCTTCGGGCAGCTCGCCCACGCGGTTCTCCCACTTCGTGGAGAGCACGATGGTGGTACGCGTCCGGGAAACGCCCTTGGTGCCGGACAGCCGGCGGATCATCCGCTCCAGCCCGTCCACGTCGGCCGCCCGCACCTTGAGCATGAAGGAGTCGTCGCCGGCGATGAACCAGCAGTCCTCGATCTCCCGCAGGTCCTTCAGCCGCTGCGCCACGTCCTCGTGGTCGGCGGCGTCGGAGAGCGAGATGCCGATCAGGGCGGTCACCCCGAGGCCGAGCGAGGCCGCGTCCACGGTGGCGCGGTAGCCGGTGATGACACCGGCCGCCTCCAGCCGGTTGATCCGGTCGGTGACGCTGGGCCCCGACAGGCCGACGAGCCGCCCCAGCTCGGCGTAGGAGGCCCGGCCGTTCTCTCTCAGGGCCTGGATGAGCTGCCTGTCCACCGCGTCCATGCGATCGAAGCCTTCCGCTGAAGAGGTCTGAACGTGACTGAGAATCGGTCAGTGGTACTGCGGGGTGTACTGGGGCGCACGGGGAGTGCACCGGGGTGCGGGTGCTGCTCAGGCGGTACCGGGCGGCGATGATCCACTCCCGAGTTCGCCCTTCCAGCGGCGGTACAGCCGGTGCTCGACACCCGCCGCGTCGAGTACGCGTCCGGCGACGAAGTCCACCAGGTCCTGGATGTGCGTCGCACCCGCGTAGAACGCCGGTGAGGCGGGCACCACGGTCGCGCCCGCGTCGTCGAGGGAGACCAGCTGCCGCAGGGTCTGGCCGTTCAGCGGGGTCTCCCGTACGGCCACGGCCAGTGTGCGCCCCTCCTTGAGGGTCACGCTCGCCGCCCGTTGCAGCAGATCCTTGGACAGGCCGAGCGCCACCCCGGCCACACAGGCCGTGGAGGCGGGCACGATCAGCATGCCCTTGCTCGGATACGAACCGGAGGAGGGGCCCGCGGCGAGGTCACCGGCGGCCCAGTACCGCACGCCGTCGAGGTCCACGGTGAAGGTGTCCGGCTTGCCGTCCGCTCCACGGGACAGCCATTGCCGCAGGTCGTCCTGCCAGTGGGCGTCCCGGAAGGAGATGCCGGTCTCGTCCAGCAGGGTGAGCCGCGAGGCACGGCTGACGACGAGGTCGACACTCTCCCCCGCTCGGAGGAGCGCACGGAGGACGGCTGCCGCATATGGCGTGCCGGAAGCGCCGGAGACCCCCAGGATCCAAGGTGTTCGCGTCGTCTCTCCTGGCTTGAGGTGGTTCACGACACCGAGCCTATCCGGCATCGTGGGAAGGGAACCGGCCAAGGGGTCCGGTCCGTTTCCCCAGTGGACGACCGGTCCGTCTCCCGGGCGGACGCCGGGCGGACGACCGGTCCGTTCCCCGGGGGACGATCAAGGCGAGGGGGTGTGCCGTGTCCGGCATCGATACGCGGTGGTCGGGGCGCGAGCGGACGAAGACGGCGGCCGTGGTGATGGTGGCCTGGGTGGCTCTGCTGTGGCTGCTGGAAGTGGCCGACGTGGCCCTTGGTCATGCCCTGGACGACTTCGGCGTCGTGCCGCGCACGACCTCGGAACTGGTCGACGTCGTCCCCTCCGCCTTCATCCACTTCGGTTTCGCCCATGTCGCGGCGAACAGTGTGCCGCTGCTGGTGCTCGGTTTCCTCGCCGCCCTGGGCGGGCTGCGCCGGTTCGCCGCCGTGTGCGCGCTGATCATCGTCTGCGACGGTCTGGGGGTGTGGCTCATAGCCCCGGCGTACACCAACACGGCGGGCGCCTCCGGCCTGGTCTTCGGTCTGTTCGGCTTCCTGTTGTGCAGCGGCTTCGTGGAGCGCCGGCCGATGGGCGTCGTGGTCGCCGTGCTGGTCGGCGCGGTCTGGGGCGGCTCGATCCTCGCGGGCATCGCGCCCGGTCAGGCCGGCGTGAGCTGGCAGGGCCACCTCATCGGCCTGCTGGCCGGCGTGGCGTCGGCCTTCCTGTTCCGGCGCCGGCCGGGCCGCCGGGGCGCGCCGGCCTCCTGAGGCCGCGCCCCGGCACGGGAGGAGGCGCGAAGGACGCGCGGAGGACCGTGAGGACCGCGCGGGAGGTCAGAGGCCGAAACACTGCTCCGGGCGGCCGTCCGCGGGCAGGAGGCAGGCTTCGGCGTTCTTTGGATCGCCGCCCGTCATGGGGGTGTAGACGTACCCTTCGGCGTCGTACTGGTCCCGTACGGTGGCCTGCCGGGTCGGCCGGCCCGGCACCCTCAGCTCGATCCGGTCACCGCTGCGGGTCAGCCATGCCCGTGTCCAGAGAGCCCCGCAGTGGTCACTGTGCCGGATGTCCATGCGGGCACCGCCGGGGAACGACGCCTCCGCCACGATGCCGAACTCGGAACCCGGTGCGGTACAGCCCATGGACTCGGGATCCTCACCGTCGCACTCCCTGCCGCGGCAGCCCGGAGGGGTCGGCTCCGGTTCGGCGGACGCCGTGACGTGCGGGACCGTGCAGAAGGCGATCACGGACAGCAGGACGGAGACCCCCACGGGCCACCACCGGCCCGCGGCCCGACGCCAGGTCCGGCGCGGTCCTACACCCGGTGCTCCCCGGTCCGCGCCCCCCGCCTTCACCCCCGTACCCACACCCGTATCCGTACCCGTACCCGTTCCGGGCTCCGGAACCAGTGCGCTCCGCATCGGCGGCCCAGCGGGAGCCGGATCCGTGCCACCCGCACCGCCCTTGCCACCCGCACCGCCCGCATCGCTCGCGCCCTCCGCACGATCACCCGCGGTCCGGCGGGCAACGCCGGGGCTTCGTGCGCCTCCGGCGGGTTTCGGCGCTCCGCCGCCCTGTCGCTGCCGGCGCTCCTGCCTGCCGCTGCCGTTCGCCTCCACGGCCCTGGCGGCCTCCCACAGGGCCAGCGGGCGTCCCGGTGACACGTTGGTGAGGGAACAGAACTCGACGACCGCTTCCCTGGGCGGCAGGTTGTTCCCCGTGAGGTAGCGGTGCCAGGCCGACTTGCTGATGGAGGTCCGGCCGGCCAGAGCGTCCAGGCTCAGCCCGGACCGTTCCCTCAGTACCGCCAACTCCTCGGCAAGTCGGCGCAGTTCCGTGCTCCGCCCCTTCATCGCCGCAGAGCCTCCCAGGTGTGCTCGCCGATCACGCCGTCGACGACCAGGTGATCGCGGTCCTCCTGGAAGCGCTTGACGGCCCGCTCGGTCATCATGTCGTAGGCGCCGTCCACGACGGCCACCGGATAACCGTGGTACTCCAGCAGGCACTGGGCCTCCACCACGTCCCAGCTGATCACCAACTGGTGCAGATAGGCACGCCGGGTGTCGCTGTGGCCGGCGGTGAGGGAGGCACCTTCCCGCTCGACCCGGCAGTCGTAGGTGGTGCCGGGCCGGAACTCGAAGCCGTCCGCCCCCTGCCCGGACGCGCCGCCCGCCTTCTGAGAGGTCGCGGCGATGGTGACGGCCGTGCCGGCCAGGATCAGCAGGGACACCAGATACGGAGCCCGGCGCCGGACCCACGAAGCCCGCGCCGCCGCCCGCCATGCTGCCGCTCCCTCGGACCGGTACGTTCCACCGCCCGGCGCCCCGGCGCCCTCCGTGTCCGGGCCAAAGGCATCCGGCTGCTCCGCCACCGGCCGGGCGGCGCCGTTCCAGTCGTCGCCGGCCAGCTCGCGGAGTGCGACCCACTGGCCGGCGTCCTCGCCCGCCAGCCGGGCCAGATCGACGATCGCCTCGGGCGGTGGCAGGTTCTTGCCGTTGAGATAGCGCTCCCACGAGGAACGGCTGTACGCGGTACGCCTCTCCAGCGCGGACAGACTCAGGCCGGTGCGGTCCTTCAGTTCACGCAGACCGGTCACCAGGCGCCGGGCGTACGGGCCGAGCCCTTCGGGCAGAGGCCTCCACCGTGCCATGGCAGGCGATCCTTTCCTTCGGGGCGTAGCCCCAGGGTCGTCTTCCTCTTGGTGCCGAGTCCTGTGCCGAGCTCATCCCTTCAGAGCGTCCCAGGACGTGCCCCGGGACGTCCTTGCGGGCCGCATCTCCGCAGGCCAGCGACGGAGATGTCCCGGGGACTCCCGGGACGTCCTGGATCATAGCGCCACCGGGAAATCGACGGACAGGCTGAAAGCGGAATCGCACCGCACCGGTGTTCCGACCGGACGGCCCGTCAACTACGTTCCCCCGGAGGGAAGAAGAATGAACGTCCGCCAGAAGGTGGCTCTGCTCACCGCGTCCACGGCCCTGCTCGGCGGCGTGGCCGTGACCGCCGCGCCGGCCGCCGCCGCAGCGCCGGCAGCCGCCGCGTCCGACACCTGCTACACACAGAGCACGATCGGCCTCACCTGCCACTACCACTACGGCAACACGTGGGCCGAGCGCGGCAGCTACGGCGCGCACGTCGCCGAGATCCAGGCGCTGATCAACGGGACGACGAACTACCGCAACACCTCAGGTGGTTCCCGGCTCACCGTGGACGGCGACTTCGGGCCGGCCACCGAGCGGGCCGTGCGCTGGTTCCAGCGCACGTACATCGGCGCCTCGGCGGTCGACGGCATCGTCGGCCCCGACACCTGGCACGCACTGCGCGGCTACCGGAACTGAGCCGTCCGGTGCGAGGCCCTGTCGCGCGTGGGGACGACAGGGCCTCGCACCGGCAGCCTCCGGACCGCACCGGTCAGACCGTCAGCCCCCGCACCAGGAGGTCCAGCAGCGCGCAGACGAACAGCGCGATGCCGATGAAGCCGTTGACGCTGAAGAAGGCACGGTTCAGACGGGTCAGGTCGTCCGGGCGGACGATGGTGTGCTCGTAGACGAAGGCCGCCGCGACGATCAGGAGACCGAGCCAGAAGAACGCGCCGGCGCCGGTGAGGAGCGCGTACCAGACGAACAGGGCCGTCGTCACGGCGTGGCAGGCGCGGGCACCCCATATGGCGGCCGGAATGCCGAAGCGGGCCGGGACCGACTTCACGCCGACCTCGCGGTCGGTCTCCACGTCCTGGCAGGCGTAGATGAGGTCGAAGCCGCCGATCCAGACGCCGACCGCGAGACCGAGGACGACCGCGTCCCAGGACCAGGAACCGGTGACGGCCAGCCATCCGCCGACCGGGCCCATGGCCTGGGCGAGTCCGAGGATGGCCTGCGGGAAGTCGGTGAACCGCTTGCCGTACGGATAGACCACCATCGGGATCACCGCGACCGGCGCGAGGGCCAGGCAGAGCGGGTTGAGCAGGGCGGCCGCGCCCAGGAACACCACCAGGGCGATGATCGCGCCGGTCCACGCGTGCCGGACCGACACCGCGCCGGTGACCAGTTCGCGGTGGGCGGTGCGCGGGTTGCGGGCGTCGATCTCGCGGTCGATGATCCGGTTGGCGGCCATCGCGAAGGTGCGCAGGCCGACCATGGCGACCGTGACCAGGAGCAGCCGGCCCCAGTGGATGTTCCGGTCCCACTCGTACATCGCGGTGAGGGCGGCGATGTAGGCGAAGGGCAGCGCGAACACGGAGTGCTCGATCATCACCAGGCGCAGGAAGGCCTTCACCCTGCCGGCCGGCCGCGGTGCCGCGCCCGGGTTCACGATCCCGTCGGCGGTGGTCATCATGCGAGGCTCCCGAGGAACGCGTCGAGGTCGGCCAGCAGTGCGGCGACGGGCAGCGGGCCCGTCTCCACGGTCAGCGGCGTTCCGGCGTCGTCGCCGGACGGGTCCTCGGGCGGGGTGACGCGCGCGAGGAAGACATACGCGTCCGTGCCTGCGTCCCCTCCCGCACCCGTACCCGCGCCCGGGTCCGCCGGGCGGGCGTCCAGCCGCAGCAGCGAGCCGCCGTCGACCGTGAACGGCCCGCCCGCCGCGGCGGTGAGCTCGGCGCGCAGCCGTTCGGCGAAGTCGACGGGTTCCGCATCGCGCACCCCGGGCAGCTCGAAGCCGCCGCCCTCGCCGTCGTGCTCGACCAGGACCGCCCAGGTGTCACCGGCGCCCGCGAACTCCTGAGGCGTGACGCCCGCCTGCTCTGCGGCCTGCCGGACTCCGGGGTCGGCCGGGTCCAGCTCGGGGCGTACGAGGGCCACGTAGTCGGTGTCGGTGCCGATGAAGAGGGCCGGGCCGCCCACGGGGACGGGGCTCACAGTCCGTACTCCTTCCAGCGGCGGTCGACCAGCGCGGCCGTGTCCGGGTCGGACTCGACCATGTCGGGCCAGCCGCCGTCGCGCGTGTACCCCTCCTCGGGCCACTTCTTCGTCGCGTCGATGCCCGCCTTGCCACCCCAGAACTGCTGGTAGGACGAGTGGTCGAGATGGTCGACCGGACCTTCGACGACGCTGAGGTCACGGGCGTAGTCGGTGTTGCCGAGGGCCCGCCAGGCGACCTCGTGCAGGTCGTGGACGTCGCAGTCGGAGTCGACGACCACGATCAGCTTGGTCAGCGACATCATGTGGGCGCCCCAGACGGCGTGCATCACCTTCTGCGCGTGCTTGGGGTACTTCTTGTCGATCGAGATGATCGCGCAGTTGTGGAAGCCGCCGGCCTCGGGGAGGTGGTAGTCCACGATGTCCGGGACGATGATCTTGAGGAGGGGGAGGAAGAAACGCTCGGTGGCGCGGCCCAGCGGCCCGTCCTCGGTCGGCGGGCGGCCGACGACGATCGACTGGAGCAGCGGGCGCCTGCGCATCGTGACGCAGTCGATCGTCAGAGCGGGGAACGGCTCCTGCGGGGTGTAGAACCCGGTGTGGTCGCCGAACGGGCCCTCGGGAAGCGTCTCGCCCGGCTCCAGCCAGCCCTCGACGACGACCTCGGCGTGCGCCGGGACCTGGAGCGGGACCGTCTTGCAGTCGACCATCTCGATCCGCTTGCCCTGCAGGAACCCGGCGAAGAGGTACTCGTCGATGTCGCCGGGGAGCGGCGCGGTGGAGGCGTACGTCACGGCGGGCGGACAGCCGAAGGCGATGGCGACCGGGAGCCGCTCACCGCGGCGGGCGGCCACCTGGTAGTGGTTCCGGCTGTCCTTGTGGATCTGCCAGTGCATGCCGATGGTGCGCTTGTCGTGGCGCTGGAGCCGGTACAGGCCGAGGTTGCGGATGCCCGTTTCGGGGTCCTTGGTGTGGGTGAGGCCCAGGTTGAAGAAGGAGCCGCCGTCCTTGGGCCAGGTGAACAGGGCGGGAAGCCGGTCGAGGTCCACGTCGTCGCCCCGCAGGACGACCTCCTGCACCGGGGCGTCCTTCACCTTCCTCGGCGGTACGTGGGTCATCGAGCCGAGCTTGCCGAACGCCTCGCGCACGCCCACGAAACCGTTGGGCAGTTCGGGCTTGAGGAGGCCGCCGATCTTCTCGCTGATCTCGGCGTACGACTTCAGGCCGAGCGCCTTCAGCAGGCGGCGGTCGGTGCCGTACACGTTCATCGCGAGGGGCATGCTCGAACCGCGCACGTTCTCGAAGAGCAGGGCGGGACCGCCGGCCTTCTGCACCCGGTCGACGATCTCACCGACCTCGAGGTGCGGGTCGACCTCGGCCTTGACGCGCTTGAGGTCTCCCTCGCGGTCCAGGGCCCTCAGCAGGGAGCGAAGATCGTCGTAAGCCATGGGGCCAAGTATCCCCGAGCGGCTACCCTTGCCAGGTACCTGGGGGCTGTGGCTGTGCCGACGTCCCCGACGACCCCTTCTCTGGAGAGGCCCATGCTCCGGGTGCTGATGTTCCTCGTCCCCCTCGCACTGAGCGTCTACGCGTTCATCGACTGCATCAGCACGAAGGACGAGGACATTCGTCACATGCCCAAGCCGCTGTGGGCGATCCTCGTGCTGGTGTTCCCGCTCGTCGGCTCGATCTCGTGGATCATCGCCGGCAAGAAGCGGCACCCCGCGGGCGCGGGCGGCGGCGCCCTCGGTTCCGCGTGGGGCCGGGGCGGCAGCCGGCAGCGGTGGGTGGCGCCGGACGACAACCCCGACTTCCTGAAGTCCCTCGGCGAGGAGCGGGACGGGCCCGGGGAGAAGGACACCGACCCGGACCCGGGCGAGGAAAAGGGCAGGGACAAGGGCACGGGCAAGGACAGGGAACGCGACGAGAAGCCCGAGACGGACTGAGGGACTGTGCGGGGCCGGCCTCCGCCCGGTCGGGTCACCCGCGTCCGGCCGCATGGCCGCTACACCGGCGGTGGCCCGCCCGGTCCCCTGTCGAAGGGGCGGGCCCACGGCGCAGGGGCGGGCCGGTCCGAACCCGAAGGGCCGGGATCACTCGCCCCCGAAAATCTCCTCCGCCTCGGACACGGTGACGGCCCGGGTGAGCCATGCGCGGAGAACCTCGTGGTCGAGGCAGCTTGTGACGCGCGTGCGCACGGCGTCGGCCACCTCGAGACCGCGCTGCTCGAGAACGAGCAGGACATCCTCGGCCCGGCCTTGTAGACGGCCTTCCTCAAAACCTTGTGCACGCCCTTCGTCCCGGATTTCTTCGGAGACGTAGGACTTGCAGAAGGAGAGGTCCACGGCCACCGGATTCCTCCAGAGGTGCTTGGCCGGGCGGTTGTCCAGCCCCTGTGCGGTGAATTCGACGAGGGGATCCGCGATGTCTTCGGGGGTCTCCCGCAACGCTGTGGAGAGCGCCTTCAGTACCTCGTTCACGGCCGTATCGGCGGCGTGTGTGAAGGGGTGGGGGGCGGAGAGTGAGGTGCGGTTTCGGTCCGCCGATCCGGCTCCGGCCCGTCGCCCGGTCGGCGGTCACCGGCCAGGAGGACCGAGCGTGTCCGGGGAGACTGGGGGGATGGAGCCGATCGATACGGAAACGGCCCGGGCCTGGCTCGCGACCGCCGTCGCGGAGGCCCGGGCCGGTCTCGCCGAGGGCGGGGTCCCCGTGGGCGCCGCGCTGTACGGCGCCGACGGGACCCTGCTCGGCCGGGGCCGCAACCGCCGCGTGCAGGACGACGACCCCTCGGTGCACGCGGAGACGGCCGCCTTCCGGGCGGCGGGGCGGCAGCGCTCGTACCGCGGGACGACGATGGTGACGACCTTGTCGCCGTGCTGGTACTGCTCCGGCCTGGTCCGGCAGTTCGGCATCTCCCGGGTGGTGGTCGGCGAGGCGGCCACGTTCCACGGCGGGCACGACTGGCCGGCCGGACACGGCGTACGGATCGTGCTGCTGGACGATCCCGAGTGCGCCGCGATGATGCGGGACTTCGTCGCACGGTGCCCCGAGGTGTGGAACGAGGACATCGGGACGTGACGAAGGCCGGTTCCCGTGCCCGGTGACCGGGTGACGGGAACCGGCCTTCGCGGGCGGTTCCTCGGGGTGCCGCTCAGAAGCCGACGGCGGTGAGGGCGCCCAGGCCGACGTCGGCGTAGGAGTGCTTGCCGGAGACGAAGATGTTCACGCCGTAGTAGTTGAACAGCCAGCAGCCGAAGGCGAGCAGGGCCAGGTAGGCGGCCTTGCGGCCCTTCCAGCCGGCGGTGGCGCGGGCGTGCAGGTAGCAGGCGTAGGCGACCCAGGTGATGAAGGACCAGGTCTCCTTGGGGTCCCAGCCCCAGTAGCGGCCCCAGGCGTCGCCGGCCCAGATGGCGCCCGCGATGATCGTGAACGTCCACAGCGGGAAGACGGCCGCGTTGACGCGGTAGGAGAACTTGTCGAGCGAGGCGGAGGCGGGCAGCCGCTCCATGACGGAGGTGGCGAAGCTGCCGGGCTTGCCGCCGCGCGCGAGCTTGCTCTCGTAGGAGTCCTTGAAGAGGTACAGGACCGTGCCGACCGCACCGACGTAGAAGACCGCGCCGCACAGGATCGCGGTGGAGACGTGGATGTAGAGCCAGTACGAGTCGAGCGCGGGGACCAGCTGGTCGCTCTCGGTGTACAGGACGGTGACGGCCAGGCCGAGGTCGAGGAGGACCGTCGTGGTCAGGAACAGGCCGAGCCAGCGCACGTTCTTCCTCAGCGCCAGCAGCAGGACGTACACGCCGACGGCGACCGTGGTGAAGGTGATGTTGAACTCGTACATGTTGCCCCACGGCGCCCGCTGCACGGACAGCGCCCGGGTGAGCACACCACCGAACTCGACCAGGAAGGCGAGCACCGTGAGGGAGACGGCGATCCGCCCGTAGAGGTCGCCCTGCGCGTCCCCGCCGTGCGCCCCCGGCCCGTCGGGCACGTCCCGCGCGCCGGCCGCCGCCCGTACGACGACCTTGGGCCGCTCCAGTACGGCGGTGCCGCCCCCCTGCTTCACGGTGACGGCGGGGGCGGCCTTCTTCGCCGCCTGCGCGCGGGGGGTGAGCGCGGCGGCGGTGCGGGCGACCCTGCTGCGGCTGCCGAAGATCCATTCGGCGATGTACGCGAAGAAGGCCAGGGTGTAGACCGCCATCGCGGAGTAGATCAGGACGTTGCTGATCTCCGCGAGGTTCTCGTTCTGCGCGGCGGCCAGGCTCGTGGCGGTGACCAGATCGGTTGCGGCGTCGAGAGTCACGGCTTCTCAGCCCCTTCGGCAGGTACGGCTTGAGGATCGGGAGTGTCGGGCGAGTGCGGTGCATCGGGTGCACCAGGTGATTCGGCGGACGGCTCCGGGTCCGGGGCGCCCGGGGCCCGGTCGTAGAGGATTCCGGCGAGGTCGCCGAGTTCCTCGGGCACGGTGGCGGACTCGCTGCGGCCGAGCCCGGCCATCTCGACGACGGTGACGCCGTCGGGGCCCTCGACCGCGCGCACCCACACCCGGCGCCGCTGGATGAACAGGGAGCCGGTCAGGCCGGCGATCGCGACGAGGGCACCGCCGAGGGCCCAGCCGCCGCCCGGCTCCTGGACCATCTGGAAGCCGGCCCATTCCCTGATCTCGTTCTCGAAGGTGACCGTGCCCGCACCGTCCGGGAGGGTCATGGTCTCGCCGGGCGTCAGCATCTTCTTGAACAGCTCGCCGTCGGAGTCCTTGAACTCCTTCATCTTGGTCTTGTCCATCTGGTACACGCTCTGCGGAATGCCGGAATCGGCCTTCAGATCGCCGTGGTAGGCGGACAGCGCGAGCACCGGATAGTCCAGGGCCGGGAACTGGGAGAGCATCGTGCCGCTTTGGGAACCGCCGAAGGTGGGCACGAAGAAGGCGTTGAAGCCGAGCTGTTCCTTCTCGCCCTCGGCGTTGCGGTAGCCGTCGAGGACCTTGACCACTCCGGAGGAGGTGACGTTGGAGTCGAGCGGCAGCAGGGGCACCGCGTCCTTGAAGACGACCTTCCCGTCACCGTCGCGGACGGTGACCACGGGCGCGTAGCCGTGGCTGACGAGGTAGACCTTGGAGTCGCCGATCCGCAGCGGCTCGTTGACCTTGACGGTGGTCGTCCTCTCCTCGCCGTAGGCGCCCTCGCTGTAGACGAGCTCGGTCTCGTAGGTGCGCGGCGTCCCCTTGTTGGGGCCGCTGCGCTCGTAGGTACCGGTGAAGGACTTCACGTCGAAGCTGAACGGCTCCAGGTCGGCGACGTCGAAGAGGTTGCCGGACTTGAAGTCGTCGTACTGGGAGAGCGTGTTGGCGAAGCCGTTGCCCTCGACGATCAGCTTGTTGCCCTCGGACTTGAACAACTGGCCCCAGGCGAAGGCGGTCAGCATCACGATCAGGGCGAGGTGGAAGGCGAGGTTGCCGGCCTCGCGCAGATAGCCCTTCTCGGCGGCGACGGCGTCACCGGCGAGGTGGGCGCGGAAGCGGCGCTTCCGCAGCAGGGCGAGCGCGGCCTCGCGGACCTGCCCGGGGTCGGCCCCGGTCCGCCAGGTGGTGTACGCGGGCAGCCGGGTCAGGCGCTTGGGGGCGCCCGGCGGGCGGCCGCGCAGCTGGCCCACGAACTGCCAGGTGCGGGGCACGATGCAGCCGATGAGGGAGACGAACAGCAGGATGTAGATCGCCGAGAACCACACCGAGCTGTAGACGTTGAACAGGCCGACCTTGTCGTAGACCGGCGCGAGGAACTCGTGCTGCTCGCGGAAGTCGGCGACCCGGGTCTCGTCGACGCCGGTCTGCGGGATCAGCGAGCCGGGGATCGCGGCGAGCGACAGCAGCAGGAGCAGCAGCAGCGCGACCCGCATGGAGGTGAGCTGCCGCCAGAACCAGCGGGCCCAGCCGATGACGCCCAGGGCGGGCAGGTTCGGCAGGTCCTCCCTGGGCGCGGTGGACAGCTGGGAGCCGGCCGCGCCGAGGTCCTGGTCCTGGTCGCGGGCGTCCTGGTCCCGCTGGTGGGCCTGGTCCCGTCCGGTCTTGGAAGTCGTGCTCATCGCCGTCAGATCCCCACAGTGAAGCCGTTGGACCAGGTCTGCATCTCCACCACGAGGCTGTCCCACACGCCGGTGAGCAGCAGCACTCCGGTCAGGATCATCATCGTGCCGCCGGCCCGCATGACCCAGACGTAGTGCCGCTTGACCCACCCGAAGGCACCGAGCGCCTTGCGGAAGGCCACGGCCGCGAGGACGAAGGGCAGGCCCAGTCCCAGACAGTACGCGACGGTCAGTACGGCGCCGCGTCCGGCGCTCTCCTGCTGTGCGGAGAGCGTCAGTACGGAGGCGAGGGTGGGGCCGATGCAGGGCGTCCAGCCGATGCCGAACAGGGCACCGAGGACGGGCGCGCCGGCCAGCCCGGCCGCCGGCCGCTTGTGGAAGCGGAACTCGCGCTGGGTCAGCCAGGGCATCATCCCCATGAAGAAGACGCCCATCAGGATCATGAGGACGCCGAGCACCTTGGTGAGGACGTCCGACTGTTCCTGCAGCGTCTGCCCGAAGAAGCCGAAGAAGGCTCCGCCCGAGACGAACACGACGGTGAAGCCGAGGACGAACAGCGAGGCGCCGGCGACCATCCGGCCGCGCCGGGCCTCGGCCAGGTCGGTGCCGGACACTCCGGTGACGTAGGAGAGGTAGCCGGGGACCAGCGGCAGGACGCAGGGCGAGAAGAAGGAGACGAGGCCGCCGAGCAGGGCGATGGGCAGCGCCACCAGCAGGGCGCCGTTGAGCACCGTGCCGTTGTAGCCCGTCCCGGCGGCGAGGGAGCCCGCGTCGGCCGCGAGCGTGGTGAGGACGGTCACGTCACTTCTCCGCGACGACCGGCTCGAGCATCTTCAGCAGCCGTTCCTCGCTGAGCGCGGTGAGCGATCGGGCGGCGACCTTCCCGTCCCGGTCCAGGATCAGGGTGGAGGGGATCGCCTGCGGGTTGAGGGTGCCCTTCTCGAAGCGGAGCATCAGCTTGCCCGTGGGGTCGTACAGGCTCGGGTAGGTGATGCCGAAGTCCTTCTCGAAGGCGCGCGCCGCCCCGGTGCTGGTGTCGCGGGTGTTGATGCCGACGAACTGCACGCCCTGGCCGGCGTAGTCCTCGGACACCTTGGCGAAGTACTTGGCCTCCGCGCGGCACGGGTTGCACCAGGAGCCCCACACGTTGAGGACGACGACCTCGCCCCGGAAGTCGGCGACGTCGAGGTGTTCGCCCTCGATCGTCCTGCCGGACAGGTCGGGCGCGGCGACGCGCTCGCCCCTGGCGACGGTGGAGATGCCGTCGGTGCCGGTGACGAAGTTGGTGTTGCCGCCCCCGCCGGAGGTTCCGCCGGAACCGCACGCGGAGAGCAGCAGGGCCGCCACCGCGGTTCCGGCTGCCAGGACGGCACGGCGGCGCGCGCGGGCGCGCGGGGCGTGCGCGCGGGCTGCGTGAACTCGGGTGGCACGGACACCGGTGGCGCGGTTCGAGCGCTGGGAGGCGCGGCTGGCGGCACTCATGTGAAAAGTTTCGCATGCCCGTTCCGGGGATCTTGGGCACCCCCCTTGCGGACGGAAACCCGCATATCAGGCGCCGCTCGCGACCCCCGCGCCCGCCCCGGCCCCCGCGCCCGTGGCGCCGCCCGAGCCACCGGAGCCCTCCGAGCCGCCGGAGCCGCCGGAACCGCCCGAGCCGCCCGAGCCGCCCGAGCCGCCCAGGAAACCCTTCCAGCCACCGGCCGGTTCCTGCCCGACCCCCAGCGTGCGCAGCCGCTCCAGCACCTCGGGCTTCTGCACGTCCAGCCAGTCGGTGAACTGCCGGAAGGAGACCATGCGCACGTCGCCGCCCTTCTCCTTCTCCCTGGCGATGTGCTTGACGACACCCTCGACGGCGTCCATGTAGATGCCGCCGTTCCACTCCTCGAAGTGGTTGCCCACGAAGAAGGGTGCCCGGTTGGTCTCGTACGCCCGCTTGAAGCCCGATATGTACGCCCGGGTCGCCTGTTCCCGCCAGGCGGGGTGGTTGCTCGCGGGCGCGTTGGTGGAGTTGACGGACTGGTTGGCGAGGATGTTGTAGTCCATCGACAGGACCTCGAAGGACCGGCCCGGGAACGGGATCTGCTGCAGGGGCAGGTCCCACATCCCCCGGCGCTTCGACGGCCAGACCTGGAGACCGCCGGGCGAGGAGGCGTCGTAGCGCCAGCCCAGGTCGCGGGCGGTGGTGAGCAGGTTGTCCTGGCCGAGCAGACAGGGCGTACGGCCGCCGACGAGTTCCTTGTCGTAGTCGAACGGCAGGGACGGCAGGTCCGTCCAGCCGGAGTTGGTGCGCCACTCCTTGACGAACGACTTCGCCTGGTCGATCTCGCTGCGCCACTGCTGCGGGGTCCAGGTGCCGACGCTGCCGGAGCCGGCGCAGAAGTGGCCGTTGAAGTGGGTGCCGATCTCGTGGCCCTCGAGCCAGGCGCGGTGGACGTTCCTCAGCGTGTCCTTGATGTGGCCGTCGGTCAGGTAGCCGATGTCGGAGGCACCGCGCGGGTTGTTGGGCGGGTCGTACAGCCGCTTCTTCGACTCGGGCAGCAGGTAGATGCCGGAGAGGAAGAACGTCATGTGGGCGTCGTGCCGCTCGGCGAGGTCCAGGAAGCGCGGGAAGAGCCCGTTGCCGACCTCGCCGGCCCCGTCCCAGGAGAAGACGACGAACTGCGGCGGCGCCTGACCCGGCTCCAGCGGCACCGGCCGGGAGGGCTGGTGGGGCTGCTTGCCGGTGAAGGCGGTGGAACCGTCGCCGATCGGCCGGACGGCCTTCGTCGGCTCGGACTCCCCGGGGCGGTCACCGTCCTTCGGTCCACCCGTACGCCTCGAATCGCCCGAGCCGCTGCCACTGCCGCTGCCGCAGCCGGCCAGCGAGACCGCCGCGACGGCTCCTGTCCCGAGCCCGAGCATTCCCCTGCGGGTGAGCGCGCGCATGACATCCCCGATCGTCGCGTCCTCTGGTGGTCACTCACTCAGAGGACGCGACGGGAACGGAAGTTCCCTGCCTCGTACGAAGGTTCGGCAACGAACGTCACGAGGGGGTGCCGGGCACCGGGTAAGCCGGGGCGAGCGGGGGCCGGCGCGTCCCGCCGCAGGGCGGAGGAGAGGGCGTCGACGCGGCGGGGCCCCGGGCGCGGGCCCCGCCGGTCAGGCCTACGCGCCGAAGGCCTTGCCCTGCGGGGTGCCGTCCTTCCCCTTCACCGGTTTGGCGCCGGCGAGGAGGTGGGCGGGGACGAGATCGCGGGCCGGCTCGCTGTAGCCGACGGAGACGATCCTGTCGCCCAGGTAGGTGAAGGTGGTCAGCGAGGCGAGCGTGCACTGCCGCTTGCGCGGGTCGTGCCACAGCCGCCGCTTCTCGATGTGGGAGCGCACGATCCAGATCGGCAGCTGGTGGCTGACCAGCACCGCCTCGTGGCCGCGCGCCGCGTCCTTGGCCGCGTCGAGCGCGCCCATCATGCGCACGACCTGCTCGGCGTACGGCTCACCCCAGGACGGCCTGAACGGGTTGACGAGGTGCTTCCAGTTCCCGGGGCGGCGCAGGGCGCCGTCGCCGACGCCGAAGGTCTTGCCCTGGAAGACGTTCCCGGCCTCGAGGAGCCGGTCGTCGGTGGCGATGTCCAGGCCGTGCGCCTTGGCGATCGGCTGTGCCGTCTCCTGGGCCCGCTCCAGCGGGGAGGCGCCGACGTGGACGATGTCGCGGGAGGCGAGGTGCTCGCCGACCCGGTCGGCCATGCGCCGGCCCAGTTCGGAGAGCTGGTAGCCGGGGAGCCGGCCGTAGAGGACGCCGTCCGGGTTGTGGACCTCGCCGTGCCGCATGAGATGGACGACGGTGACGTCCCCGTTCTTCTTCCCCGCGCCGGTGCCGTCGCTCCCGCCGCCGTTCGTGCTGTTGCCCGTGCCGTCGCTCATGCCGTCGCCTCCGCTGCCGCTCGGGCCGCCGCGGGGAGGGCGTCGGCGATCCGCTGGACGGCCCGGTCGTCGTGCGCGGTGGACACGAACCAGGACTCGAAGGACGAGGGCGGCAGATAGACGCCGTTCTCGAGGAGGGAGTGGAAGAAGGCGGTGAAGCGGAACGACTCCTGCGCCTTGGCGTCCTCGTAGTTCCCGACCGGCCGGTCGGTGAAGAAGACGGAGAACATGTTGGAGGCGTTCTGCAGCGTGTGCGCGACGCCCTCCTTGGCCAGCGCCTCGGTGACGAGGGACTGGATCCGCGCGGAGACGGCGTCCACCTTGTCGTACGCGGCGTCGTCGAGCAGCCGCAGCTGGGCGAGCCCGGCGGCGGTGGCGACGGGGTTCCCGGAGAGGGTGCCGGCCTGGTAGACGGGTCCGGCGGGGGCGAGGTGCGCCATGACGTCGGCCCGCCCGCCGAAGGCCGCGGCCGGGAAGCCGCCGCCCATCACCTTGCCGAAGGTCATCAGGTCGGGCCGTACGCCGTCGACGCCGAACCACCCGGCGCGGCTGGTACGGAAACCGGTCATCACCTCGTCGGAGATGTACAGCGCGCCGTTCGCGGCGCAGGCGTCCTTGAGTCCCTGGTTGAACCCGGGCAGCGGCGGTACGACGCCCATGTTGCCCGGGGACGCCTCGGTGATCACGCAGGCGATCTCACCGGGGTGCGCGGCGAAGGCGGCGCGCACGGCCTCGAGGTCGTTGTAGGGCAGGACGATCGTGTCGCCGGCCTGGGCGCCGGTGACACCGGGGGTGTCCGGCAGGGCGAAGGTGGCGACGCCCGACCCGGCGGCGGCGAGCAGCGCGTCGACGTGCCCGTGGTAGCAGCCGGCGAACTTGATCACCTTGGCGCGCCGAGTGAAACCGCGGGCGAGCCGGATGGCCGACATGGTGGCCTCGGTGCCGCTGGAGACGAGCCGGACCTGTTCCAGCGGCTCGATCCGGGCGACCATCTCCTCGGCGAGCGCGACCTCGCCCTCACCGGGCGTCCCGAAGGAGGTACCGCGCGCGACGGCGTCCTGCACCGCGGCGATCACCTCGGGGTGCGCGTGCCCGAGGATCATCGGCCCCCAGGAGCAGACGAGGTCGACGTACTCCCGCCCGTCGGCGTCGGTCAGGTACGGACCGGTGCCGGACACCATGAACCGGGGCGTGCCGCCGACCGCCCGGAAGGCACGCACCGGCGAATTCACGCCACCGGGTGTGACGGCCGCGGCACGATCGAACAGCGCCTGCGAGGCTTGGGCTTCGTATGGGTATGGCAGTTCGCTCATGACCTGCGACTTCTCCGACCTCTCCGACATCTCGGACTCGGGCTGCGAGTGACCTGTTCAGGGTAGGCCAGGCGCGGGCGGGGGGCCGGGGGCCGGGGCCCACCGGGACCCGCGGCGGTCCCGGTGAGTAATCCCGCCCCACCGGCCCGTACCACCTGTCCGTACGACCACTTCGCACGCCTGTTCAGCACGGTCGCCCCGCGCGGCCGTTCACGGGATCGGGTATCCGGCCACCCGCAGCGGCATCCGGTTCCGAATCGCCCGTGATCTGCGAAACTGGCGTGGGAGTGCACACAGCTCACCGGCCCGGGGCGGCCGGACGCTGGGAAGGACCCGCGGGCAGATGCGACACCGTACGTTTCGGCGGGCGGCCGTGGGGGAGGTCACTGACACGATGATCGGGTTGCGCGGCGGGGCCACGCGGCCTAGAAAAGCAGTCGGGTGGAGATATGCATCGCGGTGGCGGACTGGGCGAGGGGACTGACGACCTCGGCCCTCGGCGTTCCCGGCGGGGAAAGCACCGGCGCGAGGCGGAAGAGGTGGACGAGGCCCGTCGGGCACACGGTGCTCCCGGCGAGGCCGAGTCGATCGGCCCGTCGAGCGCGGGGAGCAGGAATGGTGGGCGAGTGGGGGTGACCTACAAGTATTTCGGCGCGCCGGACGGCGCCACCGCCGCCCGGGTCCCGATCTCGATGCGCCCCGAGGAACTCGGCGGTGACGAGCTCGGCATGAACGGCATGTTCACCAAGATCAAGCCGGAGACGATGGCCGCCATGGTCCTCACCGGCATCGAAGGTGTCCCCCTGCACAAGGTGCCGCCGCTGGAACTGGTCGTCCTGCACCCCGACTACGCGGTCGTGAAACTTCCGATGACCGTCGTCGACCCCCTCCGCGGCGTAGGCGAGGAAGCGGTGGGCGCGGCCGCCTTCATCTGGTCCACGGTCCCGGACCGCGGCGGCCCCCGCGACGCCTTCAACGTCTACCGGCTGCTGCACGAGTGGCAGGACTTCTCGCACCGGCTGCACGAGGCGGGGCACCAGGCGTACTGCCTGGTGTGGCCCTGAACCGGGGTTTTGCAGGATTCGGGCGGGACTTTCGGGTCCCGCCCTCGTCATGTGCCGGGAGGGGCCGTCAGGCGGCCGGGGCACGTTGGGGTTCGCTGGGGGCACTGATGTGCCCTGGGCGGTGGGCGGGTCGCCGTCGTCTTCCGCTTCGTCTTCCGCTTCCGTGCAGGCGTCGCCGCTCGCCTTGCGGGTCCGGGTCTCGGGGGCAGCCCGGTCGTCCACTGGCAGCCGGCCCGGACACCTCCGGCGCCTCGGCGGGCGGGGAGGCGGCAACGGGGCCGCACGTTCCCACAGGTCATCGGACACCGGATCGTCCGACACCCGCAGAACCCTGCCGTCCCCCCACCCGACCGCCAAGCCCCACGAGCCGACTCGTTCCGAAATGATCAAAATGATCAATTGGGTGACGTGAGGACTTCGGCTCCGGACTCGGTGATCGCGATCGTGTGCTCACTGTGTGCCGTCCGGCAGCCTGTCGCGCTGCGGAGCGTCCATCCGTCGGCATCCGTGACGAGTCGAGCGGTGTCCGCCATCACCCACGGTTCCAGGGCGAGTAGCAGTCCGCGACGCAGTTTGTACCCACGGCCGGGCCGTCCGGTGTTCGGAACATGTGGGTCCTGGTGCATCGTCGATCCGATGCCATGACCTCCGAACTCCGTGTTGATCAAGTAGCCCGCCTCGCCGAGGACCGTACCGATGGCATGGGAGAGGTCGCCGATGCGAGCCCCGGGCCCGGCGGCGGCGATCCCTGCGGCCAGCGCACGTTCGGTCGTTTCGATCATCGCGACGCTCTCCGGGGGCTTGGTGTCGCCGACGAGGAAACTGATGGCGGCGTCCGCGGCGACTCCGTCTTTGGAGACGGCGAGGTCGAGTGTCAGCAGATCTCCGTCGGCGAGCGTGTAGTCATGGGGCAGCCCGTGGAGCACGGCGTCGTTGACGGCCGTGCAGATGTAGTGGCCGAACGGGCCGCGTCCGAAGGAGGGCGCGTAGTCGACGTAGCAGGACTGCGCTCCCGCCTCGGCAATCATCTTCTCGGCCCACCGGTCGATGTCGAGCAGGTTCGTGCCGACGGTGGTGCGGCCCTTCAGCGTGTGCAGGATGTCCGCGACCAGGGCGCCTGAGTCCTTTGCTCGGGCCAGCAGGGTGGGGTTCAGGATTTCGATCATGCGACGCTCTTCTCATGCGGCCAATAACTATCCCGGTCAAACTATACCGGTCTAGAATCGGGGCATGGTCAGGTTGCCGCTCACCCCCGCAGAAGTCGCACGCGGTCAGCGCCTCGGCGCCCTCCTGCGTCGGGCCCGGGGAGAACGTTCGATGCTCGAGATCGCGCTCGACGCCCGCGTCTCACCAGAGACACTCAGGAAGATCGAGTCGGGCCGCGTGGCCACCCCCGCCTTCCCGACCATCGCGGCGATCGCCGATACCCTCGGCCTCTCCCTCGATGCGGTGTGGGCCGAGATCAGTCAGCCCGATTACGGCGTTGGACCGGCGACTGGTCACAGCGCACACGAACAGCTGACCGCCTAATCGGCGGTGCACCCATGGACAGAGGACGGTTCTGCGTCACCCAGCAGCCGCCCGCCCACCCCGGCAGCGGGCTGGAGGAGCTGACCAGCCGCGAACGCGGGGCGGTCGCCCCGGCCGCACAGGGCCTGTCCAACGACAAGATCGCCGATCGCCCGGTCATCAGCCCGTCGACCGCCGAGACCCGCATCAACCGGGCCATGGCCGAGCTCCATGCCCGCGACCAGCTCGTGGTCCTCGCCTACGAATCCGGCCTGGTAACCCCGCGCGCTTCCTGACCCCCGCGCGCCGTCGACCGGACCAGTGCGCTACGGAGCCTCATCGCCCAGGACCTCACGGCCTCTTGCGGAAGCTACGGGACCGCCGAGGCCGTGGGCAAGGACCGACTCTGCGTCCTCCCGGGCGGCCGGGGCGCCGAGGCGGCCGTCCGCCCGCCCGGCTCCGTGGCCGGCAAAGGGGCCGGAGCGGCTGTTTGTTCCTCGTCCGTGGGGGGACCCTGCGCCCATGGACAAGAAGCCAGGTCGCCGCCGTATGGGGCAGAACCGGATGCTGTGGCTGCTGGACGCCCTGGAGCGTGATCCCAGGGCGGACGCGGTGATCGACGAGCTGACCAGGAGAGTGCGGGCCCTGCCGCTCGGCCGCGCGCGGGACGGGCTGCACGGCAGGTGGCTCGGCCATCCCGTGCACCCCTTGATGGTCCAGGTGCCGATCGGCACCTGGACGTCCGCCGCGGTACTCGACCTGTGGCCCGGCCGTTCCCGGGAGGCCGGACTCCTGGTGGGTGTCGGACTGGCGGCGGCCGGCCCCGCCGCGCTGACGGGCGCGGTCGACTGGTCCGAGCTGCGTCGTCAGCAGACGCGGGTGGGGCTGGTGCACGCCGTGGCCAACGCGGCGGCCGTGGGTCTGTACGGCGCCTCCCTCCTCTGCCGCCTCACCGGGCGGGCCGGAGCGGGCCGGGCGTACGGCTTCCTCGGGCTGACCGCGGTCGGTGTGGGAGGCATGCTGGGCGGCCACATGGCCTACCGGCAGGCTTCCGGTGCCAACCACGCCGAGGAGGTGCCGCACGTCGTCAGGGAGGGCTGGCACCGGATCGGTACCGTCGACGAGTTCCCCGCCGGCCGGCCCGTGCGGCGCACCGTGGACGACGTGCCGGTCCTGGTGGTGCGCGAACCCGGCGGAACCCTCCACGCGCTGGCCGAGCGGTGCAGTCATCTGGCGGGGCCGCTGTCCGAGGGCACGGTCGCCGACGGGTGTGTCCGGTGTCCCTGGCACGGCAGCGTCTTCCGGCTCTCGGACGGCTGGAACGTCCGCGGCCCCGCGACCGCGCCCCAGCCCGCCTTCGACACCCGGATCGTCGACGGGCACGTGGAGGTCGGCCTGCGCCGGGAGGACGGGACGGAGAGGCCGGCCGGCCGCGGAGCGGACGAGGCGTCGACGGGGACGGGGACGGAAGAGGACAGGGGCCATGGGCACAGCGACTGACGGCCGCTTCGCAGCCCGTCTGGGGCGGCGGCTGCGACGCACCGAACGCGCCTACGCCGCGGGGGAAGAGCGTCCGCTGCGCGGCTATCTGGCTGCCATGGCGGCTTTCGGCGCGTACACGGCAGCCTGGGGGACGGTGGTGAGGATGCGGGGGCGTCCGCTGCCGGACCGGCCCGTGCCCTGGGACGTGGCGCTGACCGCGGTGGCGACGTTCCGGCTGAGCCGGCTGCTGAGCAAGGCGTCGGTGACCAGTCCGCTGAGAGCTCCCTTCACCACCTTCCACGGCCCACAGGGGCCGGCAGAACTGCACGAGGAAGCGCGGTCCGAGGGTGGCAGGGCCACGGTCGGCGAGCTGGTGACCTGCCCGTTCTGCATGAGCGTCTGGGTGTCCTCGACCCTCACCGCCGGGCAGCTGCTCTGGCCGCGCGCCACCCGCACCACCATGGGGGCACTCACCGCGCTGGCCGGTGCGGACGCGTTGCAGTTGGTGTACAGCGCGTTGGTGGAGAAGACGACCGGTGAGTGATCAGCCTTTCGCGGTCACCGTCCCCGGGGCAGTGGGCCCACGCCGGCGTGGCGGCCGGGGCGCATCGCGGCGTGGCGCTGCCCGGGGCCGGGACCCGACCGGGCAGCCAGGGCGTCGGCGCCGGCGCCGGTGGCGAAGGCGTACACCGTCTTGTGGAGCAGGTCGACGACGAGTTCGCGGCGCGGCCAGGTCTGGGGCGGGGCGCCGACGCCGGTGGCGTTCTCCAGGATCTGGTCGGTGGTGATCCGGACGACGGCGAACTTCGCCGACGACCAGGGCCCGCGGAGCCCGGCGTGCGACATCACCGACCGCAGGACGCCGAGGAGGGCACCCTGCCCCACGTGCATGGCCAGGTTCACCGGCACGGGTTGACGGCCGGGGTGCTCCCGCATGCCGGTCAGGCGTTCCAGGGTCCGGGCGGGCACATGGGAGTCACGACGGCCGGTCAGCCGTTGCTCGGCCTTCTCGCCCAGCGTCATCACCAGCACCCCGGCCGTGCCGGCGACCAGTCCCTGCCACAGCGCGCGCTTCATCATGCCGCGGCGGGTACCCACGCCTCCCCGGCTCACCTGCCCCGGTTCCTCCGGGCCGCCCGGGCCGTCACCGTTTCGTTTCGGCGGCCACGGAAACCCGGCGCCGGACGGTGGCGATCGGACACCGGAGCGGAGGGCGTCCATGAAGAAGCTGTGGTGGACAATTCCGGTCGTCGCGGCCGGGGCGGTGGCCGTGCGACGGTCCCGGCCGGCGCACCGGGCCGACGACCGGGCGGGTGATCGCCGGCTCACCGTGCGCGGCGCCCGGACGCACGGGCAGCGCTACCTTCCGATGCTCCTGGAGCGGATGGCCGCGGGCGAGATCGAGACGGCCCGCCTCGCGACCCACCCGCTCCCGCTCGACCGGGCGCCCACGGTGTACGACCTGTTCAAGCACAGGACCGACGGCCGCGTCCGTGCCGTCATCCGTCCGGAGTCCCGAGGGGCCGCATGACCGTCGTCCGGACCGCTTACCTGGTGACCGACCGTCTGGCCCGGTGGCGCTCGGCACCGGCCTTCCACCCTCACGGGGTGCTGTGCTCGGGAACGCTGGCCGTGACCGGCCGCGCGGACGCCGGATGGGGTGTGCCGTGGCTGGACCGGCCCGGCTCCTACCGGGCGACGGTGCGCTGGTCCCGTGCGCTCGGCCTGCCCCGACGGCTGCCGGACGGCCTGGGCCTGGCCGTCCGGGTCGAGGATGCCGACGGTCCGGGCAACACACTCGACGTGCTGTTCGCCTCCAGCCGTTCCGGCCGGTTCGGCCGCCATCTGCCCCTTCTGCGGCCCGACGCCCTGACCGGGCCGTACTCCACCCTGCTGTCCTACCGGGTGGGTGAGCGGGAACGGGTGCTGGCGGCCTTCCCCGTCCCCGGCCCGGGCGGCCGTCCGGACGACACCATGCCGGCACTGTGGCAGGAGGTCGCCCGCCGGCCCGTCCGCTTCGACCTGCGCGCGGCCGCCCCCGACGAGCCCTGGTGCACGTTCGCCTCACTGTCCCTGGAAGCGGTACACACCGCTCCGGCCACCCGCACCGTGTCCTACGACCCCTACGCCCACAGCCTGCCCGGACTGCGTCCCACCGGACGACTGCGCCGGCTCCGCGACGCCGCGTACGCCGGCTCCCGCCACGGACGAACCGCCGGTGAGCGCGACGGCCGGCCGGCGGGTCCCCCGGTGGCGGATGCGGGCCGGTCCCGGCCCGGCTCGACGTAGGTGTGCCCGGGGGCCACGCCCCGGGCTCGCGCCCCCGGCTGCACCACTGGCCGCCATCAGAGCACCATCAGGGCGCCATGGGCTCGGGAGCCCGCGGCGGACACCTGTCCCGAGGGCGCGTTCAGGACACATGAGGCCGGGAAGCGGCGTGGACCAGTGAGTACCACGGAGGAAAATCCTCCCTGGTCAGCACAGGTTCCTCCGAGAAACCCCAGGTCAGTGGGATGCCGCCGTCAGCCGCTCCACGACACGAGTGGCGGGACTTCGGCCACCGCCTGTACGGGGCGGGGACACGCTACGCCGACGAGTACGGCATCCGCCTGCCTGGTTGACCCGTCAGGAGGAACCACCCTGCCTGCGGGTGTGAGCGGTGGCCCGAAAGCGCCCATGGTGAACAGACTGGGGAGCAGGTCTGCACCCGTCGCCCGAAGCGGGATACCCCGGCGACGCGCGCCCCCCCTCGCCCCCAGGAGGCACCCCCATGACGTTCAATCCGCTGGAGCAGCGGGGTATCCCGCTCGACCGCCAACTGCGCAGTTGGCGTGAGCTGGACGTGGAGCCGATCGATCCGGACCACTGCGACCCGTACACCCGCTGCCGGATCATCACGATGAACGGCATCGAGGTGGAGGCGATCATGTTCAGCCACCACCTCGCCCGCCACACGGTCGACCCGGAGATCAAGCGGCAGCTGGCGCGGGTGCGCTACATCGAGGCGCAGCAGCAGAGGGTGGTCAACTGGCTCCTTCCGGGCGTGTCGTCGGTGCTGGAGACGACGATCGCCTACGAGCAGGTCGCGGTGGACCTGACGGCGTGGGTGGCGCGGATGGAGCCGGATCCGTACCTGAAGCAGGCCTACCAGTTCGGTGTGCTGGAGGACTTCGACCACCTGTACCGGTACGCGAACCTGTACGAGATGATCGAGCACCGCAAGGCGGAGTCGATCGTCGACGGCCTGACCGAGGTCATGCCCGGCCGGCCCACCAGGTTCCAGCACCGCGACCCGGTCGACAACGTCCGCGACCCGTACGCCAAGGACGAGACAAACCCGCTGTCGAAGCTGCACGCGCTGACGATCATGTCGACGGAGCAGCAGACCATGAACTTCTACATGAACACCGGCCCCACCTACATGGAGCCGATCGCCCGCCAGCTGTACCAGGAGATCGGGCTGATCGAGGAGGAGCACGTCACGCACTACGAGTCCCTCGTGGACCCCGGTGAGACGTGGTGGGAGCAGCTCGTCAACCACGAGTACAACGAGTGCTACCTGTACTACTCCTTCATGGAGCAGGAGAGCGACCCGAAGGTGAAGGCCATCTGGGAGCTGCACCTGAACATGGAGCTGGAGCACCTGCACGCCGCCTGTGACCTGATGCGCCGGCACGACGGCCGTGATCCCGCCTCGGTGCTGGCCCCGGAGCTGCCCAACGTGCTGACCTTCGAGCCGAACAAGGACTACGTCCGGGAGCTGCTGGACACCCAGATCGACCTGACCACGCTCGGGGCCGGCTACGTGCGCGAGGCGCACGAGCGGTTCGAGCAGATGCAGGAGCGGATCCACGGCGGGGAGGCGCCGCCGAGCGACCGGGTCATCACGGAGCACGACGAGATGTTCGGCCGCGAGTACCGGCTCCAGTCCGAGGGCGAGCACCCCGACCCCGCTCAGCGCGAGAAGTAGGGGGGAGCCGAGATGTCCGAGCTGCACACCCCGCACGCGGGGGACGACAGGGCCGAGGACGACGACGTGGTCGCGTTGCTGATGCGTCAGCACGGCGACATCCGCAACCTCTTCGACGAGGTCGAGGCCACCACCGGCGAAGAACGCCGCGACGCCTTCCGCCGCCTGGTGCGCCTGCTGGCCGTGCACGAGACCGCCGAGGAGGAGGTCGTCCACCCCTTCGCCCGGCACGGCTTCCCCGGCGGCGAGCAGGTCGTCGAGGACCGCCTCGCCGAGGAGAGGGCGGCCAAGGAGACCCTCGCGGCCCTCGACGGGATGGACACCGACGACCCCACGTTCATGCCCCGGCTCCTGGCACTGCGCCAGGACGTCCAGGAGCACGCGCGGGCCGAGGAGCGCTACGAGTTCACCCACATCCGCCGCAGCACCGACACCACCGGCCTCGCCTCGATGGCCAAGGCCATCAAGGCCGCCGAGGCCATGGCACCCACCCGGCCCCACCCGGGCGTCGAATCGGGCGCTGCCAACATGGCCCTCGGGCCCGTCGCCGCCCTCATGGACCGCACCAAGGACGCCGTGCGCAAAGCCATGGGCAGGAACTGAACCCACGAAGGCGCCCTCGTCCCGTGCCCGGGCCGGCCGGAGTCGGCCCGGGCACGGGACGAGGGCGCCGGGTCACGACGTCCGGTCCCCGGGGGCAGGCTGCCGGCCCTCGCGCGGGCCGTCGCCCGGCGCTCCGCGGGGGTGGACGGCGAGCGGCAGCCGCCCCGTTCGGAAAGGCGGACGCACACCGTGAGGACCCGTGAACACCGGGCGGACCCAGGAAGCACGGGACGGCCCGAGCCCCGGCGCTCGCTGCTCGTGTGCGCCTTGATCGGCGCGGCCGTCATGGCGGCCGTGGACGAGATCGTCTTCCACCAGATCCTGCACTGGCACCACTTCTACGACCGCTCCACCTCCGGCGTGGGACTGGTCTCCGACGGTCTGCTGCACACCGCGGAGCTGCTGGCGCTGGTCGCCGGCTTCTTCCTCCTCGCGGACCTGCGGCGCCGCCGGGCCCTGGCGCCCGCACACGCCTGGGGCGGGTTCTTCCTGGGACTCGGTGCCTTCCAGGTCTTCGACGGCGTCGTCGACCACAAACTGCTGCGCCTGCACCAGATCCGCTACGGCGTCGACCTCACCCCGTACGACTGGGCGTGGAACCTGGCGGGCCTCGCCCTGCTCCTGGCCGGCCTGGGCGTCCTCGTCCGTGCCGGGCGACGGGGACGTCGGTCGTCGTGACGGCCGGCCCGCTTCCGGCCGTCACGACGACGGCCGTCCTCGTGTGCGGCCCGCTCTGCGTGGGGTACGTCCTGGCCGCCGCCGCGCTGAGGCGTCGTGGCGACGCCTGGCCGTGGCGACGGGACTGCGCCTTCGTCGCCGGGGGCGTGGCGCTGGTCTGGGGGCTGTGCGGGTGGCTGCCGGGCGGGCCGTTCACCGCCCACGCGGTCCGTCACCTGCTCGTGGCCATGGCGGGCCCCGTCCTGTTCGTGGTCGCACGTCCCCTCACCCTCGCCCTGCGCGTGCTGCCTCCGGGTGCCCTCCGCCGAGGGCTGTTGCGCGCGGCGCACTCGGTCCTCGCCACGTGGTCGCTGTTTCCTCCGGTGGCCGCGGCCGTCGACGTCGGCGGGCTGTGGGTGCTCCACCGCACCGGTCTGCTGTCCGCCGCGCACCACCGTCCCGTCCTGAGCGGTGTCCTCGATCTGCACGCGCTGGTCGCGGGCCTGCTCTTCTCCTTCGCCGTCTGCCAGCGCGACCCCGTCCGCCGTCGGTGGAGCCTGTCCCTGCGGGCGACGACGCTGCTCGCCGCGGGGACGGCCCACGCCGTCCTCGCCAAAAGTCTCCATGCCACCGGACCGCCGGGCACCTCCTTCGAGACGCACGACCTGCGCCTCGGCGCGCAGGTCATGTACTACGGCGGGGACGCGGTCGAAGTCGTCCTCGCGCTGGCCCTCGCCGCCGAGTGGTACGCGGCCACCGGCCGGCGCCGGGCCCGGCGTGCGGCCCGGTCCGAGCGCGGTCGCGTGCCGACCGGGAGCACCGGGCGGGCGGGGCCGGCTTCCTGACCCGCCGGCGCCCGCACACGGCGTTCACCGCTCCCGGACCCGGGGCCGGGCCGGGTCGCGGGGCGCCCATGGCGGACGCGGGCTGGCCGCACCAGGTTTGAACAGGCCCGCCAGTGGCATCTCACGAGCATCGCTGGGCAGACGGCGTTAGGTCCGGGTGCCCAGCGGTGGCGTCCGGTCCGGAACGCCTCCACGACCGTGGAGGCGCCGTGCGACAGCGACGAAAGGCCGGTCATGACCACCACCATCGGTGTGGAAGAGGAGTACATGCTGGTGGAACCGGTCACCGGCCGGTTGGCTCCACGTGCGGAGAAGGTGCGGGCCGCGGCCGGCGTGAAGCCGTTCGTCACCGCTCGGGAGATCCAGTCGGAGCTGTTGCAGGCGCAGATCGAAGTGGCCACCCCGGTGTGCGGCACGCTGGAGGAGGTCGGCGGACATCTGCTGCGTCTGCGGCACGCCGTGGCCGGGGCCGCGGAGGCACACGGCTGCCGGATCGTGGCGAGCGGCACGCCGCCGCTGCGCGAGGCACTGCCGGTGCCCGTCACCGACCAGGCCCGCTACCGGGCCCTCCAGCAGCAGGCCCCGCAGCTGGTGGCCGAGCAACTGGTCAACGGCATGCACGTCCACGTCTCCGTCCCCGGCCGGGACGTCGGCGTCCAGGTACTGAACCGGATCCGCGTCTGGCTGCCGCTCCTGACCGCCATGTCGGCGAACTCCCCCCTGTGGGAGGGCAACGACACCGGCTTCGCCAGCTGGCGCACCGTCGTCTTCGGCCGCTGGCCGGTCAGTGGCGTCCCGCCGCGCTTCGCCGACGACACGGATTACGACGCACGGGTACGCCGTCTGCTGACGGCCGGGGTGATCGGCGACACCGGCCAGCTGTACTGGCAGGCACGTCTGTCCGAGGACTACCCCACCGTCGAGATCCGCTGCCTCGACGTCCAGCTGCGCACGGACGACGCGGTGATGTTCGCCGGGCTGCTGCGCGCCCTGGTCGACACCGCCCTGCGCGAGACGGCCGACGGCGTCGAGGAACCGGATCCCGCTCCGGAACTGGTGGACGCGGCGATGTGGCAGGCCGCGCGCTACGGACTGAACGGTGAGCTGATCGATTCGCGCGGCCGGCGCCGGCGGGCGGGGGACGCCGTGTACGGACTTCTGGAGCATGTCGGCCCCGCCCTGGAGGAGACCGGCGACAGCCGCGAGGTGACCTCACTGGTCCACCGGCTGCTGCAGCAGGGCACGGGAGCGGACCGTCAGCGCCAGACGCTGGCCGAGAGCGGCCCCGACGCCCTCACGGCCATGATCATCGAGGCCAGCGGCATGCCCTGACCACCGGGAGCGGCGGCGACGGCGGTCGGTGGCACGGCGCCGGACAGCATGGGCGGGGTGACGGGACAGACCTCCGTCGGATGTCAGGCGTGCGCCGGACGACGTGTCAGGCGTGCGCCGGACGACGGGCGGCACGGACCGCCAGTGCGACGGCGCCCGCGGCCACCGCGGCTCCGGAGACCACCAGGGAGGCGCGGCGGGCGGCGGGGCCGCTGCCCGGCGTGAGGTCGCGCAGCCGGTCGAGGACGCTGAGGGGGACGCCTCGCAGGGCGTTGCCCGGCGGGCGCCGGGGGACTCCGGGATGGGGGCGGGTCGGGGCGGTTGCCCGTACCGCTTCCCACACGGCGCCGATGCGCCGCAACCGGCGATCGCCGAACGCGGCCCGCAGATGGGGCAGCAGCTCGTCCTCCTCATCACGGATGTCCTGGCGGATGAGCGTGAACGCCTGCTGGATCCACTGGGCTCGCCGGGGGTCGTCGGGCGACTTCTCGACCTGTGCGATCAGGTCGTTGATCGCCTGGTGCTCCTCTTCCA
Source organism: Streptomyces yamdrokensis (assembly GCF_053890455.1). Taxonomy (NCBI): domain Bacteria; kingdom Bacillati; phylum Actinomycetota; class Actinomycetes; order Kitasatosporales; family Streptomycetaceae; genus Streptomyces; species Streptomyces yamdrokensis. Next base: position 4,414,395 of record NZ_CM132679.1, on the reverse strand, counting down.
CCCGGCCGGTGAGTTCCTCACCGTGGGGAGTCAGACGGCGCAGGACCGGCCACAGGACGGTCTCCTCCGCGAAGGCATGGCTGAACACCAGCTGGACGATGTCCTGCCACAGGTCGTCCGGCTCGTCATCCGCGGCGCCGCCGGCCGGCCAGCGGTTCATCATCGCGTCGAGCCGCGCGTGGTCCCGGCGCTGGCGCATCAGAATGCTGCCGCCGCCTCCGAGCGCGGCGGCATCCTGATGGGTGATCGAGACGGTCATGGTCGCTCCTGCCCCGCGGTGGTGTGCTCTGCGCCCGGACCGGTGCCGTCCACCAGCGGGGGTTCGACCCGTCCCCCGTCCCCGTGGGAACCGCTCATGTCGACTCCTGGTCGGTGCGTGGAGTCCGGGTCCCCACGAGGGGCGGTGTCCATCACCTCACTCCGTCCTTTCTGCCTCCTCTGCCCACGAGACTCCCCGCCGCCCCCGCCGGTGCGGCCCACGGGCGGCCCTCGCCGCGGTGCCGTTCGTCGGCCGCCGTCAGGGCACCTTGTCCGGGGACGGCGGGCTCGACCGGGCATCCACCCTCCGTGGCCGCCGAGGGTGCGTATGCCGTCCGATGGCGGGTAGCCGCCACCGAAGCGCCTGCTCGCGCTCCACTGGATCGCGCCGCAGCGTACGGACGGCTCCCCCCGACCGGCTCGGCGAGAGGAGTGGTGATGGCCGACAGATCCTCGGCAGCGCTGATGAGGCTGATGCAGGCGAGTCACACGGCCACCCTCGAACAGCTTCCGGAGATGATCGCCGAGCACGCGGACGGGGCCGGCCTGCGGGACACGGCCCTCTTCGTCGTGGATCTCCGCGAGACCCTGCTGCGCCAGATCACCGGCAAGGGGGTGGACGCCGGAGACGGCGGGCAGGAATTCACCGTCACCGGAAGCCTGCCCGGCCTGGCCTACCAGCGCGTGGACCTGCTCACCGAACAGGGCGGGGCGGATGACGGTTCACGGCACCGGTGGTGGGTGGCCGTCACCGACGGTGTGGAGCGCCTGGGGGTGCTGCGGGCCGACACCGACACCGACGACGAGCCCGTCCGTCGGACGCTGCGCGACTGGGCGTCGATGACTGCCCTGCTGCTGCTGAGCAAGCGTTCCTTCAGCGACTCCTACGCTCGTCTGGTGCGCACCGAGCCGATGAACGTGGCGGCCGAGATGCAGTGGAACCTCACCCCGCCGCCCGCCTACGCCGGTCATGACGTCACCGTGGGCGCGGTGATGGAACCCGCCTATCAGATGGGCGGTGACGCCTTCGACTACGCCGTGGCCGGCAGCACCCTCCATCTGGGCGTTTTCGACGCCATGGGCCACGACACCACCGCCGGGATCACCGCCAACGTCGCCGTGGCCGCCTGCCGCAACGCCCGGCGCCAGGGCGCATCGCTGACCGAGACCAGCCGGCGGGTGGAGGAGACCCTCCTCGAACAGTTCGGCGGCAGGCGCTACGTCACCGGCATCCTGGCCGACCTCGACATGGAGACCGGCGTGCTGACGTGGGTCAACCGTGGCCACCACCTGCCCATCCTGCTGCGCGGCAACCGGTGGACCACGGAGCTGGCCTGCCGGCCGGCCGGACCCATGGGTGCCGATCTGGGGCTGCCGGTGACCGAGTGCAGAGAGCAGCTGGAGCCCGGTGACCGCCTGCTGCTGTACACCGACGGCATCGTCGAAGCCCGTGACGCCCGGGGCAGGGAGTTCGGACGGGACCGGTTCATCGAGTTCATCCTCCGCCAGCACTCGGGCCGGCACACCCTGCACGAGACGCTGCGCCGGCTCATGGCGGCGGTGCTGGACCATCATCACGGCACGCTCGACGACGACGCCACCGTGCTTCTCACGGAGTGGCGTGGCGGTCACCAGCAGGAGCTGATCCCGTGAGGTGCCTGATCGTGAGGTACCTGCTGACGACGGCCACGAGCGGGCCGCACGCCGGTGTCGGCGGCCGGTGGAGCCGTCGATCCGCTCGCGGAGGATGCCGGCGTGGCCGGCGTGCCGGCCTGGCGACCGAGACCGGTCTCACGGCGAGCACGCTCTCGCGCCTCGAGAACGGAAGGCTCCGCCCCACTCTGGAGCAACTGCTGCCGTCGGCCCGGGCGCACGGCGTCCCGCTCGACGACCTGGTCGCGGCGCCGCTCACCGGCGACCCGCGCATCCACCTACGGCCCGTGCAGCGGAACGGGTTGACGGTGGTGCCGCTGACCAGGCGAGCCGGAGGCGTCCAGGCCTACAAGGTGGTCCACCCGCCCGCCGGCCGGTCGCCCACGACGAACCTGCAGACCCACGAGGGACACGAGTGGTTCTACGTCCTCAACGGGCACGTCCGGTTCGTGCTCGGCGAGCAGGATCTCCGGCTCGGCCCCGGCGAGGCCGCCGAGTTCGACACCCGCGTGCCGCACTGGATCGGCAGCGCCGACAGCAGGCCCGCGGAACTGCTCACCCTGTTCGGCCCTCAGGGCGAGCGCGCCCACCTGTCGCCGTCCGCGCACTGAGCACGCGGTCGTCGGGGAACCCGGTCAGCGGCCGAACACCTGGGTCCACGTCCAGTCGCTCGTGACCACGCCCACGCCCATCGTCGTGAGGGAGCAGTTGAGGATGTTCGCGCGGTGGCCCTCGGAGTTCATCCACGACTCCATGACGCTCTCGGCGGAGCTCTGGCCGCGGGCGATGTTCTCGGCCCCCGGGCTCGGGTGGCCCTGCGCGGTGACCCGGTCGACGAAACTGCTGCCGTTCTGACCGGTGTGGGAGAAGTAGTCGTTGGCGGACATGTCCTCGCTGTGCAGCTGGGCCGCCTTGTTCAGGCGGTCGTCGAGCGTCACCGGTGAGCAGCCCGCCCTGGACCGCTCGGTGTTGGTGAGGGACAGGACCTCGGCGGCGTTGCCGCCTCCCGGAGCGGCCGCGGGCGCGGACCCGGTGGTCGGTGCCGCCTGAGGGCGCGTCGTCGTCCTCTCGGGCTGCGCGGGGGCCGGGGCGGCGGACTTCGTACGGGACGTGCCGGCGCTCGGCGTGGGCGAGGACTTCGGCCCCCGCGACGCGTCCGGCGGGGCGGAGGCCGAGGACGAAGCGGAAGCGGAGGGCGGGGCCGGGGTGGAGGGTTTCGGCGACGAGGGATCCGATGCCGTGGCTTTCGGGGCGCCCGCCGAGGCCGACTGCACCTTGTCCGCTTCGCCGTCCGGCGTCAGGAGGGCCCACCCGGATATCGCACCGCCGGTGACCAGCAGCGCCGCGACCACGGCCGTGATGTTCCGGCTCCGCCGCCTTTGTGCGCGGCTCTGCGCGCGGCTGCCCGTGGGGCCGCCGGGCCGGCGGCCCGCACCGCGGTCCGTACGGCGCCGGCCCACCTCCACCGTCCCGAGGGCCCCGGCCTGGGAGCCGTCGGGCGCCGGGCCGCCCGTGCCCCCGTACGACTCCGTCGGCGCGTCCCCGTACGCCCCCGGTGCCTCTCCCGGCCCCGCCGCCGCGTGGCCCGCGAAGGACATCGGCGCCGCCTTCGCCGGCCCGGCGCCGAGAGCGGCGAGCAGGCCCGCCGCCACCGGCACCAGACCCAGCCCGACCAGCAGGCCCTCCGCCGGGACCAGCCCCGACTGGAAGCCCGCGCAGACCGTGCAGTCCCGGGCGTGGCGGGCGATGCGCTTGCGCCACAGGGCCGAGGGGACGCCGTCCCAGGCCGCGGTGATGTCGTCCAGCAGGACGCAGCGCGGCTGCGCGGACAACGCCCGTACCACCAGCCGGGCCGTCTCCAGCTGCGCCTTCATCCGCTGCACGCGCACCGCGGTGTGCTGCGGCGGCAGCTCCAGGGCGGCGGCGACCTCCGCCCGGGTCAGCTCGCCCGCCGCCTCCAGCCACCACAGCGACAGCAGCGCCTGGTCGTCGGGGTCCAGCCAGCGGGTGGCCTCTGCGGCCTCGCGCCGCTGGCCCTCCAGGCCGAGCCGCAGGATCGTCAGGTCCACGAAGTCGGCACCGGGATCGGCGACGTCGTGCGCGTCGTGCAGGCCCGAACAGACCTGCCCCGAAAGGCTGTTGTTCTCGCTGCGCCAGTGGTGGCGTATCTGGTTCATGGTGATGGCGACCAGCCAGGAGCGGAAGCGCCCGGGGTCCTTCAGCGAGCCGAGGGAGCCGAGGGCGCGGAGCATGGTCTCCTGCACCACGTCCTCGACGTCGGGGTGCCCGTTCACAGCACGGCCCACGATGTTGTAGACCAACGGGAGGTAGGCGGCGACGAGTTCGTCCTGGGCCCGCATGTCGCCGCGCCGTGCCGCCTCGACCGTCTCCCCGCCGGGTTCGCTGCTCGATGACACGCTCGTCCACGCTCCTTCTCGGTCCTGGCCCGTACTGCCCTGTCACAGGAGGAGAGCCGTCACCGGGGGCCGGATAACAAAAAGCGCGGGAGTCGTTCCGTACGCACGAGCCGTACGCACGAGTCCCCACGTACGTACGTGCGTTCGGTCACCGCGGGGCGAGTGTGGCACAGGGCTCCGCGCGTGGCTGTGAGCGCCGTCACCGTCCGCCGCGCGGGCACACAGGCGGAGGCGGGGACCCGGTCACCGGCCCGGTTCGCCGGCGTCGGGATGCGGCAGCGGGCCGCCGCCCACGGTGAAGCCGATCACCGTGCCGCCGCCGGGCCGGCGGACGGCGTACGGGGCGCCCCCGTGGGCCAGGGCCACCTCGCGGACGATGGAGAGGCCGAGACCCGAACCGGGGAGGGAGCGGGCGTCGGCGGCGCGGAAGAAGCGGTCGAAGACGCGGATCAGGTCGCCCGCGGCGATGCCGGGCCCCCGGTCGCGGACCTCCACCCGTACCGTGCCCGGCCGCGCGGGCCCCGCGACGGTGATGTCGATGGGCGCCGTGCCGTCCCGGTCGAACTTGACGGCGTTCTCGACCAGGTTGGACACCGCCCTCGTCAGCATCCCGGGCCGTCCGTCGGTCGTGGTGTCGCCGCTCGCGTGGACGGTGATCTCGCGGCCGCCCCGGCGCCGGGCCAGTTCGGCCACGTCCCGGGCGATGACGGCGAGGTCGACCCGGCACGGCGGTTCGGTGTCGGACTGGCCCGCGGCGAGCTCGACGAGTTCGTTGACCAGGTCGGTCAGCTCACGGGCCTCCTGCGTGAGGTCGGCGACGAGTTCCTCACGGGCGTCGGGCAGGAGCTCATCGATACGGCGCAGCAGGGAGATATTGGTCCGCAGCGAGGTGAGCGGCGTACGCAGTTCGTGGCCCGCGTCCTGGACGAGCCGGCGCTGGTCGTCCTCGGACTGGGCGAGCCGGCCGAGCATCCGGTCGAAGGCGCGGCCGAGCCGCCCCACCTCGTCGTGACCGGCGACGGGCACCTGGATGCCGAGCCTGCGGGTGCGGGCGACGTCCTCGGCGGCGGTGGTGAGGACGACCAGGCGGCGGGTGATCCGCCGGGCCAGCCACCAGCCGAACAGACCGGCCGCGACCACCACCGCCACCATCAGGACGAGCGTGCGCCGCTGGAGGGTCCGCAACAGGTCCTCGATGTCGCTGAACTCCTGCGCGACCTGCACCGCGCCCCGGCCGTCGCCCAGCGCGACGGTCGCGACGCGGTAGACGTCGTCGCCGACGTCGACGTCCGCGTGCACGGCCACCCGCCCGGCGACGGCGGCGCCCGCGACCGCGCGGTCCGCGGCGACCACCGGCAGCCCCGGGTCGCCCGGGTCGACGATCCGGCCGTCCGGCCCGAGGACCTGGACGTCCGTCCGGGCGGGCCGTACCAGGTCGTGGCCGGGGGCGGCGGAGGAGAAGTCGACCGGCGACATCCGGTTCGCCCGGACCGCGCCCCTCAGGTCCTCCACGACCTCGTCGAACACCATCTGCTGGTCCACCCGCAGCAGCCGGGCTGCGGCGCTGTACGACAGGAGGCCCACCAGGACGGTGATCGTGGCCGTCACCGCGGCGAACGCCACCGCGAACTTGGTGCCGAGCGACAGCAGCCGCAGCCGGCGCCGCCCGGCCGGAGTGCGCGAGGTGCGTGGGGTGCGCCAGGTGCGCGGGGTGCGCGAGGTACCCGGGGCATCGGAGGTGCCGCGTGCCACTCAGTCCTCCCGCAGCACGTAACCCACCCCGCGCACCGTGTGGATCAGCTGCGGCGCGCCGGGCTCGTCGAGTTTGCGGCGCAGGTAGCCGACGTAGACGGCGAGGTTCTTGGAACCGGGGCCGAAGTCGTAGCCCCAGATGCGGTCGTAGATGGTGGAGTGGTCGAGGACGACGCCCGCGTTGCGCAGCAGCAGTTCCAGCAGCTCGAACTCGGTGCGGGTCAGCTCCAGCTCCCGCCGGCCCCGCCAGGCCCGGCGCGCCCGCGGGTCCATGCGCAGCCCGGCCGCCTCGACGAAGCGCCCCGCCGCGGGGGCGTCCGGCCGCCCGCCCGGTACCTCGGGTGCCCCCGGCGGCGTACCGGGGGAGCGCGTCTCCTCGGCCGGCGGCCCGACGGGTACGGGCGCGACGGGCGGCACCCGGCGCAGCAGGGCGCGCAGCCGGGCGAAGACCTCCTCGACGTCGAACGGCTTGACGACGTAGTCGTCGGCGCCCGCGTCCAGCCCCTCGATCCGGTCGGCGGTCTCCACCAGCGCCGTCAGTATCAGTACGGGGGTGCGGTCGCCCTCGGCGCGCAGCACCCGGCACACCTGGAGCCCGTCGAGGCCGGGCATCATCACGTCGAGCACGAGGACGTCGGGCCGGCTGCGGTGGACCTGCGCCAGCGCCTCGACTCCGTCGGCGACCGCGGTGACCCGGTAACCCTCCAGGGTCAGGGCGCGCTCGAGGGCGTTGCGGATGGCACGGTCGTCCTCGGCGAGCAGCACGGTGGGGGTGTGGGGCGCGGTAGGGGGCACGGGGCCAGTCTGCCAAGCACCGCCGCGCCCCGGCGAACGGCCGGCGGCCCGCCGACCGCCTTCCCGCTTCTTGCCGCGGTCCGGCTTCCCGCCCCGGTCCGTGGAAGACCGCCGGGAGTTTCGTGCCGGGCGCGCCGGGCACGTTCGGTGCCCCCGCGCCGCGCTCAGCCCGCCGACCGCAGCGCGGCCAGCTGCTCCTCGAACGGCACCACGTTGCGCGCGTCGAACGTGTCACCGGCCGCGCCCCCGTGCGGGGCACCGATCGCGCCGTCGCCCGTACCACCGCCCGTACCGCTGTCCCCGCCACCGTCCGTACCGCCGGAGGCGGCCGACAGCGCGCCCGTCAGTGCGGCCAGCTCACCTCCCGCCCGCTCGATCCGGGCGTCCAGGCCCTTGTCGCCCCAGTCCTGGGACGCGGCGTACACCCCCGTGGGGACGACGACCGCGCGCAGGTGGGCGAAGAGGGGCCGCAGGGCGTGCTCCAGCACCAGCGAGTGCCGGGGCGTGCCCCCGGTCGCGGCGATCAGCACCGGCTTGCCGGCCAGCGCCCGGCGGTCCCGTACGCCGAGCACGTCGAAGAACGACTTGAACAGCCCGCTGTACGACGCCGAGAACACCGGCGTGACCACGATCAGCCCGTCCGCCCCGGTCACCGCGTCCATCGCGTCGGCGAGCGCCGGCGCGGGGAAGCCGCTGGTGAAGTTGTGGGCGATGTCGACCGCGAGGTCCCGCAGCTCGATCACCCGCGCGTCCTTCGGGGCCTGCCCGGTGGCCGCGGCGGCCAGCCGTTCCCCGAGCAGCCGGGTGGACGACGGCATGCTCAGCCCGGCCGACACGACGACGACGCTCATACCGTGCTCACCTTCCGGCCGGCCAGCAGCGCGGAGTGGGTCGGCGCGTCGGGCACGTCGGCCGGACGGCCCTTCGCGAACTCCTCGCGCAGCACCGGCACCACTTCCCCGCCGAGCAGGTCGAGCTGCTCGAGCACGGTCTTCAGCGGCAGCCCCGCGTGGTCCATGAGGAACAGCTGGCGCTGGTAGTCGCCCGCGTAGTCACGGAAGGACAGCGTCTTCTCGATGACCTCCTGCGGGGAGCCCACGGTCAGCGGGGTCTGCCGGGTGAACTCCTCCAGCGAGGGCCCGTGCCCGTAGACGGGGGCGACGTCGAAGTACGGACGGAACTCGCGCACCGCGTCCTGCGAGTTCTTCCGCATGAACACCTGGCCGCCGAGGCCGACGACGGCCTGCTCGGGCGTTCCGTGCCCGTAGTGCGCGTACCGGGCGCGGTACAGCTCGATCATCCGCTTGGTGTGGTCGGCGGGCCAGAAGATGTTGTTGTGGAAGAAGCCGTCGCCGTAGTAGGCCGCCTGCTCGGCGATCTCGGGCGAGCGGATCGACCCGTGCCAGACGAACGGCGGTACGTCGTCCAGCGGGCGGGGCGTGGAGGTGAAGCCCTGCAGCGGGGTGCGGAACCTGCCCTCCCAGTCGACGACGTCCTCGCGCCACAGGCGGCGCAGCAGGGCGTAGTTCTCGATGGCGAGGTTGATGCCCTCGCGGATGTCCTGGCCGAACCAGGGGTAGACCGGCCCGGTGTTGCCGCGCCCCATCATCACGTCCACCCGGCCGTCGGCCAGGTGCTGGAGCATGGCGAAGTCCTCGGCGATCTTCACCGGGTCGTTGGTGGTGATGAGGGTGGTCGAGGTGGAGAGGACCAGCCTCTCCGTGCGCGCGGCGATGTAGCCGAGCATGGTCGTCGGCGAGGACGGCACGAACGGCGGGTTGTGGTGCTCGCCGGTGGCGAACACGTCCAGGCCCACTTCTTCGGCCTTCAGCGCGATGGCGACCATGGCCTTGATCCGCTCGCGCTCGGTGGGGGTACGCCCCGTCGTGGGGTCGGGCGTGACGTCGCCGACGCTGAAGATCCCGAACTGCATGACCGCTCACCCTCCAGATTGTTCATGGTTCAACTACATCGGTGAACGGGTCCCCCGCCCCCGTTATTCCGAAATCCGCGTGCGAAGCTGCCCGCATGCTGATCGCCCGCTCCGCCGCGCTGTTCGTCCTCGCCGCGATCCTGGAGATCGGGGGCGCCTGGCTGGTCTGGCAGGGCGTACGGGACAACCGCGGCTGGATGTGGGCGGCCGGCGGTGTCCTCGCCCTCGGCGCCTACGGCTTCGTCGCGACCTTCCAGCCCGACGCGCACTTCGGCCGCGTCCTCGCCGCGTACGGGGGGATCTTCGTCGCCGGTTCGCTCCTGTGGGGCGCGGTCGCCGACGGTTACCGCCCGGACCGCTGGGACATCGCGGGCGCGCTGATCTGCCTGGCCGGGATGGCCGTGATCATGTGGGCCCCGCGCAACGGCTGACCGGCCGGGCGGACGAGAGGCCCGACCGCGGCCGGCCGGGGCCGGACCCCGGGCGGGCGAAAGGGCCCGGGCGCCCGCGCATATCCTGGCCGGGCCCGGTACCGCAGCCACCCGCACGGAGGAGCCCCATGGCCGCCGCAACACCGTCCGCAGCGTCGCGCATCGCCGTCGTCACCGGCGCGAGCAGCGGGATCGGGGCCGCCACGGCACGCGGCCTCGCCGAGGCCGGTTACCGCGTCGTCCTCACCGCCCGCCGCAAGGACCGGATCGAGGCGCTCGCCGAGGAGCTGAACGCGGCGGGCCACGCGGCGACCGCGTACCCGCTCGACGTCACCGACCGCGCGGCCGTCGACGAGTTCGCCACCGCGTTCAGGAGCGTCGGCGTCCTGGTCAACAACGCCGGCGGGGCGCTGGGCGCCGACCCGGTCGCGACCGGCGACCCCGAGGACTGGCGCCGGATGTACGAGACGAACGTCATCGGCACCCTGCACCTCACCCAGGCCCTGCTGCCCAAGCTGGAGGCGAGCGGTGACGGCACGGTCGTCGTCGTGTCCTCGACGGCCGGGCACGCCACCTACGAGGGCGGCGCCGGCTATGCCGCCGCCAAGCACGGCGCCCACGTCCTCACCGAGACCCTGCGCCTCGAGATCGTCGGCCGGCCCGTCCGCGTCATCGAGATCGCGCCCGGCATGGTGAGGACCGACGAGTTCGCCCTCACCCGCTTCGGCGGCGACGAGGCGAAGGCCGCCAAGGTGTACGAGGGCGTCGCCGAGCCCCTCACCGCGGCGGACGTCGCCGACACCATCACCTGGGCGGTGACCCGCCCGAGCCACGTCAACATCGACCTGCTGGTCGTCCGCCCCCGCGCCCAGGCGTCGAACAGCAAGGTCCACCGGGAGCACTGACGGTCGGGTCCGGCCGGACCCGACCGGACCCGACCGGACCCGCTCAGCCCTTCACGCAGACGACCTGCTTCAGCTTCGCGACGACCTCCACGAGGTCCCGCTGCTGGTCGATGACCTGCTCGATCGGCTTGTACGCGCCCGGGATCTCGTCCACGACACCGGAGTCCTTGCGGCACTCCACGCCCCGCGTCTGCTCCTCCAGGTCCTTGGTCGAGAAACGCCGCTTCGCCGCGTTGCGGCTCATGCGGCGGCCGGCCCCGTGGGACGCCGAGTTGAAGGAGGCGGCGTTCCCGAGGCCCTTGACGATGTACGAACCCGTGCCCATGGAGCCCGGGATGATCCCGAACTCGCCGGAGCCCGCGCGGATCGCCCCCTTGCGGGTGACGAGCAGGTCCATGCCGTCGTAGCGCTCCTCGGCCACGTAGTTGTGGTGCGCGCTGATCTCCGTCTCGAAGGTCGGCTTCGCCTTCTTGAACTCCTTGCGGACGACGTCCTTCAGCAACGCCATCATGATCGAACGGTTCCGCTTCGCGTACTCCTGCGCCCAGAACAGGTCGTTCCGGTACGCCGCCATCTGCGGGGTGTCCGCCACGAAGACGGCGAGGTCACGGTCGACCAGGCCCTGGTTGTGCGGAAGCTCCCGAGCCACGCCGATGTGGTGCTCGGCGAGTTCCTTGCCGATGTTCCGGGAACCGGAGTGCAGCATCAGCCAGACCGAACCGGTCGTGTCCGTGCAGATTTCGACGAAATGATTGCCGCCGCCGAGCGTTCCCATCTGCTTTCCGGCCCTCTCGTGGCGGAACTTGACCGCTTCCGCCACGCCGTCGAAGCGTCCCCAGAAGTCGTCCCAGCCGCCGGTCGCGAAACCGTGCAGGCGGCCCGGGTCCACGGGGGTGTCGTGCATCCCGCGCCCGACCGGGATCACCTGCTCGACCTTCGAGCGCAGCCGGGACAGGTCGCCCGGCAGGTCGTTCGCCGTCAGGGACGTCCTGACCGCCGACATTCCGCAGCCGATGTCGACCCCCACCGCCGCCGGGCACACCGCGCCCCGCATCGCGATGACCGACCCGACCGTCGCACCCTTGCCGTAGTGCACGTCCGGCATCACGGCGAGGCCCTTGATCCAGGGCAGGGTCGCCACGTTCCGCAACTGCTGGAGGGCGACCTCCTCCACCGACGCCGGGTCCGTCCACATGCGGATCGGCACCTTCGCGCCCGGCATTTCCACGTACGACATGTTTTCCTCATTCCCCCGAAAAGCAACAGAAGTGTGAAAGCGCAAAAACCGATGCCAGGGTCGACGAAAGGGACTTCGGACCGGCGTTCACGGCGGTACGTGCGATACACATTGTCTGCCGGGGGTGCCCCCGTGCGGCAAACGATTAACCAGCGGGGACACTGGTAGACCCGGCGGGCCGAGGCCCGCGCCCACCGTCGAGAGGAGCCCGGCCGTGCAGCGGAGGGCCTACGTACCCGGCGTCGCCGCGCTCCTCGCGGCCCTGCTGGCCGGATGCACCGGCAGTTCGGGCGACGGGAGCCAGTCGGACAACTCCAACCCGGGCAGCGCCGGTACGGCGTCGCAGGCGGCCCAGCCCGGCAGGTACGCCACGCTTCCGGAGCCCTGCGGCGCGGTCGGCGCCGAGACGCTCGGCCAACTCCTGCCCGGCATCGGGGAGATGGCCGACGAGGCCCAGCGGACGAAGGCGTACGAGGGCGAGCCGACGCTCACCTACGACACCGACCGCAAGGTGGGCTGCGGCTGGAAGGTGGAGTCGGCCGACGCGACCAACCGTCTGGTGATCGACTTCGAGCGGGTCGTCTCCTACGACAACGCCGTCAGCGACGACAGCCAGGCCGGGGAGCTCTTCGCGACGAAGCAGGAGGCGGCCGACCTTCCGGAGCCGACGGCCACCGGGTCCGGTTCCGCGGGCACGGACGACGACGGCGCCGTCGAGGAGGGCGGCGCGTCCGCCGGCCCGGACGCGTCCGGGTCCCCTTCGACCGACGCCTCCGACTCCCCCGATCCCTCCGGTTCTTCCGACTCCGGCTCCCCGTCGTCCACCGGGACGTCCGAGACCTCCGGCTCCCCGTCGCCGGCCGTCCCGCCCGCCGACCTCCAGCCCCGTCTCCTGAACGGGTTCGGCGACGAGGCCTTCATCGACGACGAGCTGAGCAGCTCCGGATCGACCGTCAAACAGCTCACGGTGACTGTGGCGTTCCGCACGTCCAACGTGATCGTGACGATCGAGTACACGGAGCAGCCGACGACCGCCGGCGCCGTCCCGGACAGCGAGGAAATGCAGGACAGGGCGCGGAAACTGGCGTCCCTGCTGGCCGATTCGCTGGGTGGCTGAGCCTCGCGCATACCTCCTTCACGGCCCTGCGCAGAGCATCCGAAGGAAGACCGCACGGATGACTCACCGCGTACCGTGACCCCTCGGCCCCCGTTTTGACCGCAGGGAACACCAGCGTCATGAGTGAAGGAACCATGCAACGACGAGCACAGCGAGCGAAGCGCCTCCACCGCGTCCTTGCCGGCGCGACGGCCGTCCCGGCGATGCTGATCGTCGCGGGCTGCTCCTCGGACTCCGGCTCCGACGACGGCAAGGACAAGGCCGCCGACAGCTCGGCGTCGGCGTCCGCGAGCCCGTCCCCGACGGTGCGGGCGGCGGTGTACAAGGACCTGCCGGACGCGTGCGACGTCCTGTCCGGGAAGACCCTGGACGACCTCGTCCCGAAGGCCAAGTCGGGCAAGGAGAGCCAGTCCGACGACATCTCGACGCGGGCCGGCTGCTCCTGGGACAGTCTCGCCAACAACGGTGTGGACGGTTCGCAGTTCCGCTGGCTGAGCGTGTCGATGCTGCGTTTCGAGTCGGACACCACGCGTGGCGCGGGCGACGAACTGGCCAAGGAGTACTACGACAAGCAGGTCGAGGACGTCCAGGCCGCCGAGGGGGCCAAGGGCACGAAGGCGGAGCCGGTCACGGGCACCGGCGACGAGGCGACGGCCGTGCGCTACGACCTGAAGAAGAAGGAAGGCACCTTCAAGCAGCAGACGGTCGTGACCCGCGTCGAGAACGTGGTCATCACCCTCGACTACAACGGGGCGGGTCTCGCCGGCGACAAGACGCCGAGCGCCGACGACCTGATGAAGGACGCGCAGAAGGCGGCGAAGGAAGCGGTGACGACCGTGACCGGATCCAAGGACGGCAAGGACGGCAAGGACGGCAAGGACGGCAAGGACGAGGGCGGGTCCGGCTCCGGCTCCGGGTCCGGCGGGAGCGCTTCGCCGTCGGAGCCGGCGTCCTCCCCGGCGCCGTCCGGGGACTGAGGCCGGGCGGCCACGGCGACGTGCGCGAAGACGCGTGGTGAAGCTCCGATACGGAACCGGCCACTCGTCCTCCGCACACATGTGCCACTCTGTTGCCCGCAACAACGCGCTTGAGGAGGGGAGTACGGGTGGCAGCGCCCATTCAGCTGACACGGACGCACCGGATTCTCATCGGCGTGGTCGTCGCCGGAGCCGTGGTCATCGCCGGCATCGGCTTCGCGGGGTCGTACGCGGCCGTCCGCGAACTGGCCCTGCAGAAGGGTTTCGGCAACTTCAGCTACGTGTTCCCGATCGGTATCGACGCGGGCATCTGCGTCCTGCTGGCCCTGGATCTGCTGCTGACCTGGATCCGCATCCCCTTCCCTCTGCTGCGTCAGACGGCGTGGCTGCTGACGGCGGCGACGATCGCCTTCAACGGCGCGGCGGCCTGGCCGGATCCGCTCGGCGTGGGTATGCACAGTGTGATCCCCATCCTGTTCGTGGTGTCCGTGGAGGCGGCCCGGCACGCGGTCGGCCGGATCGCCGACATCACCGCGGACAAGCACATGGAGGGCGTGCGCCTCACCCGGTGGCTGCTCTCGCCGATACCCACGTTCCTGCTGTGGCGGCGGATGAAGCTGTGGGAACTGCGTTCCTACGACCAGGTCATCAAGCTGGAGCAGGAACGTCTCGTCTACCAGGCCCGCATGCGCTCCCGCTTCGGCCGGGGCTGGCGCCGCAAGGCCCCGGTGGAGTCCCTGATGCCGCTGCGCCTGGCCAAGTTCGGCGTCCCCCTCGCGGAGACGGCACCGGCGGGTCTGGCGGCGGCCGGCATCGAACCGGCGCTGATCCCGCCGGCCCCCGAGCACCGGGCCGGCGTGGACGGTCCGGCCGCCGGGGCACCGGCGCTCTCCCTGCGGAAGGCGGCACCCTCCGCCGAGCAGCGCCCCGAGCTGACGGGCGGCCCCGGCGACCGCGGCCACCACGACGCCTTCGATGACGAGGGCGACGGCGGCGCGTACGACGAGGCCCACCGCGACGCACAGGCCCCCCAGGCCTTCCGCGACCCTCGCGATGCCCGCGCCGCCCGCCGTCCCCGGGACGTACCGGACGCGGAGGCCGTGCCCCCGTACGAGCAGCAGCAGCCCGACCCGGACCAGAACCTGTGGCTGCAGGCCCGGGACCCGCAGTCCGTCGAGTACCACGGCGGCTACGACCCCACCTACGATCCCGCCGACGACCCGCAGTACGCCGCGTGGGTGGCGGAGCAGGAGCGGGCCGACCAGTACCGCGGGCAGTTCGAGGAGGCACCCCCGGTGCGGGAGCCGTCCCCGGAGGACACCGGCACCTTTCCCATCCCGGTGGGCCCCGGCCGCACCCGTGAGCTGGGCGAGGGCGGCGGCACTCCGGAGCCCCCGGCCCCGGACGACGACGGCTACTACCAGGTCTTCAAGCAGTCGATAAGCGGCAGCGGCTACCCGACTCCGCGCGAGTTCGGCGACAACGTCCGGGCGACGTACGGCCACTCCCTGCTGGACGCCGAGGCCAAGCGGATGGTCCTCGACTTCCAGAACCGCCACTCCGCCGAGCTGGAGGAAGACCACATCGCGTGACCCGCACCGCGCGGAGGTACGCATGTGTATCGCATACGAGAAATCGCGTACGAGGAGGGGCGCCCGGTGTTCGCCGGGCGCCCCTCCTCGTACGCGTCGATAACTCGCTCAGTCCCCGAGCAGCCGCCGCACCCGCTCCTGCCCCACCGCGAGCAGCAGGGTGGGCAGGCGCGGGCCCGTGTCCCGCCCGACCAGCAGGTGGTAGAGCAGCGCGAAGAACGACCGCTGCGCGGTCTTGATCTCCGCGGGCAGTTCCTTGGGCGTGGCGTCGGCGGGGAAGCCCGCCTGGACCTTGGGGACGCCGTAGACGTGGTGGGTGAGCCCGTCCAGGGACCAGTGGTCGGCGAGTCCGTCGAGCAGCAGCCGCAGGGACTGGCGGCCCTGTTCGTCGAGGGACTTCAGCAGCGCCTCGTCCGGCTCCGTACGCACGATGGTGCGCTGGTCGGCCGGGACGTGGAGGGTGATCCACGCCTCGGCCTTGTCGTAGCGGGGCCGGGCCTCGTCGAGCGAGGCGAGCGGGTGGGCGGGGTCGAAGTCGCTGAGGATGCGCAGCGCCTGGTCCGTGTGCCCGCCGGTGATGTCGGCGACGGAGGCCAGGGTGCGGTACGGCAGCGGCCGGGGCGTGGTGGGCAGCGCGCCGCCCGCCGTGCCCACCGCGCGGGAGTGCGCGGCGATGTCGCCGGGCAGGGCGGTGCCCTCGGAGACCTTGGCGTCGAGCCGGTCCCACTCGTCGTAGAGGCGCTGGATCTCCTGGTCGAAGGCGACCTTGAAGGACTGGTTGGGGCGGCGGCGGGCGTACAGCCAGCGCAGCAGCTGGGGTTCCATGATCTTCAGCGCGTCGGCGGGCGTGGGCACGCCGCCGCGTGAGGACGACATCTTGGCCATGCCGCTGATGCCGACGAAGGCGTACATGGGGCCGATCGGCTGCTTGCCGCCGAAGATGCCGACGATCTGCCCGCCGACCTGGAACGACGACCCGGGCGAGGAGTGGTCGACCCCGCTCGGCTCGAAGATCACGCCCTCGTACGCCCAGCGCATCGGCCAGTCGACCTTCCAGACCAGCTTGCCGCGGTTGAACTCGCTCAGCCGGACCGTCTCGGAGAAGCCGCAGGCGGTGCAGGCGTAGGTCAGCTCGGTGCTGTCGTCGTCGTAGACGGTGACGGTGGTGAGGTCCTTCTCGCAGTTGCCGCAGTACGGCTTGTACGGGAAGTAGCCGGCGGAGCCGTCGGAGCCGTCGTCCTCGGCGGCGGCTCCGGAGCCCTCCGCCGCCTCCAGCTCGGCCTCGTCGACCGCCTTCTGCTGCTGCTTCTTCGCCGGGGCCTTCCTGGTGCGGTACTGGTCGAGGATCGCGTCGATGTCGCCGCGGTGCCGGATGGCGTGCAGGATCTGCTCGCGGTAGGCACCGGAGGTGTACTGCTCCGTCTGGCTGATGCCGTCGAACTCCACGCCCAGCTCGGCGAGCGAGGCGACCATGGCGGCCCTGAAGTGCTCGGCCCAGCTCGGGTGCGGGGAGCCCTTGGGGGCCGGGACCGAGGTGAGCGGCTTGCCGATGTGCTCGGCCCACGTCTCGTCGACGCCCTCGACACCGGCCGGGACCTTGCGGTACCGGTCGTAGTCGTCCCAGGAGATCAGGTGCCGGACCTGGTGGCCGCGGCGGCGGATCTCGTCGGCGACCAGGTGCGGGGTCATGACCTCGCGGAGGTTGCCCAGGTGGATGGGGCCCGACGGGGACAGCCCGGACGCGACGACCACAGGTTTGCCCGGGGCCCGACGCTCCGACTCCTCGATGACCTCGTCCGCGAAACGGGAGACCCAGTCGGTGGTCTCGGTGCTCTGAGCCACGATCGGCACGTCCTTCTTTCTGCTCGGGCAGCCGGTACGGTCGCACGGCTGACCTTTCCATTCTCCCAGCCCGGACCGCATCCGCGAAAACCGCTTTTCACCGCGTGGGATACTCGGTTTCCGTAGTACTCCCACAACCCGAGCAGAACGGCAGCCACTCCATGGCCTCGGTCACGTCCCTCAGCGACTCCGTCCAGCAGCATCTCGCGTCCGCGCTCTCGGCCACCCGGCCCGAGGCCGCCGGCGCGGACCCGCTGCTGCGCCGAAGCGACCGGGCGGACTACCAGGCCAACGGCATCCTGGCGCTGGCCAAGAAGGCGAAGGCGAACCCGCGGGAGCTGGCCGCCGAGGTCGTCGCGCACGTCGTCACCGGTGACGAGCTGATCAAGGACGTCGAGGTCTCCGGACCCGGCTTCCTCAACATCACGATCGCGGACCGGGCGATCACCGCGAACCTCGCCGCGCGGTACGCGGACCCCGAGCGCCTCGGCGTGCCGGTGGCCGCGGACCCCGGCACCACGGTGATCGACTACGCCCAGCCGAACGTGGCGAAGGAGATGCACGTCGGCCACCTGCGGTCCGCCGTGATCGGTGACTCCGTCGTCCAGCTCCTGGAGTTCACCGGGGAGAACGTGGTGCGCCGCCACCACATCGGCGACTGGGGAACCCAGTTCGGCATGCTCATCCAGTACCTGGACGAGCACCCGCACGAGTTGGACCACAAGGACGCCGAGAACCTCCGGGCGTCCGGTGAGGAGGCGATGTCCAACCTGGACCGCCTCTACAAGACCGCGCGGAAGCTGTTCGACTCCGACGAGGAGTTCAAGACGCGCTCCCGGCGCCGGGTGGTCGACCTCCAGGCGGGCGATCCGCGGACGCTCGCCATCTGGCAGAAGTTCGTCGACGAGTCGAAGATCTACTTCTTCTCCGTCTTCGACAAGCTGGACATGGAGATCCAGGACGCGGACATCGTCGGCGAGTCCGGTTACAACGACATGCTCGCCGAGACCTGCCGCCTGCTGGAGGAGTCGGGCGTCGCCGTCCGCTCCGAGGGCGCGCTGTGCGTGTTCTTCGAGGACGTCCTGGGCCCGGACGGCAAGCAGGTCCCGCTGATCGTGCAGAAGTCGGACGGCGGCTACGGCTACGCCGCGACCGACCTGTCGGCGATCCGCGACCGTGTCTTCCACCTGAAGGCCGACACCCTGCTGTACGTGGTGGACGCCCGGCAGGCGCTGCACTTCAGGATGGTCTTCGAGACCGCGCGCCGGGCCGGCTGGCTCGGCGACGAAGTGAAGGCGCTCCAGCTGGCGTTCGGCACGGTCCTCGGCAAGGACGGCAAGCCGTTCAAGACCCGTGAGGGCGAGACGGTGAAGCTGGTCGACCTGCTGGACGAGGCGATCGACCGCGCCTCGGCGGTGGTCCGGGAGAAGGCCCAGGACCTGTCCGAGGAGGAGATCGCCGAGCGGGGCACCCAGGTGGGTGTCGGCGCGGTGAAGTACGCGGACCTGTCGACGTCGGCGAACCGGGACTACAAGTTCGACCTCGACCAGATGGTCTCGCTGAACGGCGACACGTCGGTGTACCTCCAGTACGCCTACGCCCGTATCCAGTCGATCCTGCGCAAGGCCCCCGAAGGCGTACGTCCGTCCGCGCACCCGGAGTCGGCGCTGCACGAGGCCGAGCGGGCGCTGGGCCTGCACGTGGACGCGTTCGCGGAGACGGTGGCGGACGCGGCCCGCGAGTACGCCCCGCACAAGCTGGCCGCGTACCTGTACCAACTGGCGTCCCTGTACACGTCGTTCTACGACAAGTGCCCGGTGCTGAAGGCCGAGTCGCCCCACCAGGTGGCCAACCGCCTGTTCCTGTGCGACATCACGGCCCGCACGCTGCACCGGGGCATGGCCCTGCTGGGCATCCGGACGCCCGAGCGGCTCTGAGCGCCGCCGACCGCACGATCGCGCGCACGAGACCGCGGCCCGTCCTCTCCCCCGATGGGAGGACGGGCCGCGGCAGTCGGCGCCGTGGTGCTTAGTACGTGTTGACGCACCAGTTGGCGAAGGTCTTGAACGCCGCCTGGGTTCCAGAGCCGGCGATTCCGTCGATCGCGCCGGTGTAGCCCCAGCCGTTGTTCTTCAGGAAGCGTTGCAGCGCCGAGATCGTGCCGCTGCCGACGATCCCGTCGATCGCCCCGGTGTAGCCGTGGTTCGCCTTGAGGTGGCGCTGGAAGGCCTTCCAGCTGTTGGTGCCGAGCTGCCCGTCGACCGAGTCGGTGTAGCTCCAGTGCGCCCGCAGCCAGCGCTGGACGCCCTTGGCCTGGGTGGAGTTCAGACCGAGGTTGACCACCGCGAGCGGAGCGACCGCCTCGGCACTCGCCACGGCCTTGGTGTCCTGCGCCGGTGCCGCGAAGCTGGTGCCCGCGGTGGCCAGGCCACCGGCGGCGATCCCCACGGCCGTGGTGACGCTGACGAGCGCCTTCGTCATGGCTCGCATTCGTTTCCCCCTTCGAATGGGCGGCGCCGACCGGAGCGGCCGGCTCGACAACGAGACTGCCGGGCCGGTGCCGGGCCCGGCCATGGTTGCCTCAGAAGTGACGACGGCACGGGACGCTCCCTCCCGCGGCCTGCGGGGATGCGCTCAGCCGGGAAGGTGTCGCGGGACGGGCGGTGGCCGAATCGATGCGGGTGCGGGAACCGCGTCTCCGGGCACACCGTTGATGCTGTTGCACAATGCGACGGGGGACCTGAACCGAGCACACGCGTGTGGGGGGAACATGTCGCGCTGGAAGGCCCTGCCCACTGAACTCGACCCGAGCGTACGCAACTTGGTAGTGCGATTACGGTGGCTGAAGGACCACGGCGGGCTGAGTCTGCGACAGCTCGCGGCGAAGACCGGATACAGCGCTTCGTCGTGGGAGCGCTACCTCGGCGGCAGATCGCTGCCGCCGAGAGAGGCCGTGGAGGCACTCGCCTCGATCAACGGCGAGGAGCCGGCCCGGCTGCTCGCCGCGTGGGAGGTCGCCGCGGAGGCCTGGAGCGAACGCACGGCGACGGTGCCTCCGGCTTCGACCGCGGACACGGCTACGGCTACGGCTACGGCGGCGGAACCGATCAGGACCGTACCCGCGGAACCCGTCGGACCGGTCGCCGGCACCACGGCTGAGCCGGCGCGCGGGAGGGCCTTCCAGGTCGCGGTCGCCGCAGGTGTGACGGCCGTCCTGCTGGCCGCGTCGGCGTCGGCGGTCCTGGTCGGCCGGATGGGCTCGGACAGCGGCGCCGCGACGTCGCCCACGTCGTCGACCGCACCGGTGTCGATGTCGTCGCCGTCGGCCGCGCCCGCGTACACCTGCCGGGTGGAGCGGACCGACGGCCTCTGGTACGCGGGGCAGAGCGACACGAGGGACGAGCTCCTGGCGAACGGCTACGCCGGACCGGAGGTGGCCGAGGCGCAGTGCCTGCTGGAACACGCGGGTTACGCACCGGGAGACATCGACGGCATCTACGGCCCGTTGACCGAGCGCGCCGTCAAACGCCTGCAACGGGACGCCGATCTGGTCGTGGACGGCATCGTCGGCCCGCACACCTGGGGAGCCTTACGAGGATGAGGTCACCGGAGCGCGCCCGGCTGACCGCCGCTCTGCGGGGCCTCAAGGAACGCGCGGGCCTGAGCCTGACCGGGCTGGAGGAACGTACGCCGTTCAGCAAGTCCTCCTGGGGCCGCTATCTCAAGGGCGAGACGCTGCCGCCCCGGGAGGCCGTGCGGGAGCTGTGCCGGCTGGCGGGGGAGCCGGCCGCGCGCTGCCTGGCCCTGTGGGAGCTCGCGGAGTCGGAGAGCAGCGGCCGGGCGGTCCAGACCCGTGCCGCGGCGCCGGCCGCACCACCGGGACCCGGCCCGGCACCGCCCGCACCCCCGGCGCCCGTTCCGGCCGCCCCGCCGCGCCCGGCGGACGGACCGGAGCCCCGCAGAAGTCCCTGGCACATCGCGTCCGTCATGGCGGCCGTGCTGGCGGTGGCCGCCGGAGGCGTGACCGCCACCGTCCTCCTCCTGCCGTCGGACCGGGCACCCGACGAAGCCCGGGCACCGCTCACGGCCGGAACAGGAACCGGCACGGGAACCGCGCCCGGGACCGCCCCTCCCCCGCCCCGCTGCCAGGGGGCCGCCTGTGAGGGCAGGGACCCGGTGAACATGCTCTGCGGCTTCCCCCCGGACACCCTCCTCGAGCACCGCACCGCCTCCGGCGCCCACCTGCAGGTGCGGTACAGCTCCGAGTGCGGGACGAGCTGGGGCCGTATCTGGGGGACCCGGGTGGGCGACCGCATCGAGCTGACCGCGGCCGGCCCGACCCGCTCCGCCGAGATCACGGACGCCCTGGACGCGAAGGCGTACGTCTACACGCCCATGACGAGAACCCGCCCGGGCACCGTCGTACGAGCCTGCTTCCGCACCGCGGCGAACCCGGAACGGGAGTGCTTCGAGGCCACGGTCGACTGATCGCGAGTCCGAAGGCCCGAAGGGTCAGGGGTGCAGCACGACCTTCGTGTAGCCCTCGATCCGCTTGTCGAACTTGTCGTAGGCCGACGGCGCCTGGTCGATGCCCAGTTCGTGGGAGACGACGAAGCTGGGCTTCGCCCTGCCCTCGATGATCATGTCGCGCAGTTGCCGGTTGTAGCGTTTCACGTTGCACTGGCCGGTCCCCACCCGCAGGCCCTTCTCGAAGAGCTTGCCGATCGCGACGAGGAGCATGCCCTGCTTGGCCTGCTCGTCCGGTGCTCCCGGGTCGGCCGGGACGTAGAGTCCGGGCACGCCGAGCGCTCCGGTCGGCCTGACCGTGCCGACGAGCGAGTTGAGCACGGTCGCCGGTTCCTCGTGCGTCTCCCCCTGGGACGTCGCCGTCGCCTGGTAGCCGACGGCGTCCACGCCCTTGTCCGTGCCGACGCCCCCGGTCTGGTCCTTGATCTGCTCGACCGGGTCGCCCTCGGAGAAGTCGACCGGCACCGCGCCGATCTCCTCGGCCTTCTGCAGCCGCTCGGGTACCCGGTCCACGACGAACACCTTCTTCGCGCCGCGCAGCAGCGCCGAGTAGGCGGCCATCAGCCCGACCGGGCCCGCCCCGTACACCGCGACGCTCTCACCGGGACTGACCTGGGCGAGTTCACAGCCGTGGTAGCCGGTGGGAAAGATGTCGGCGAGCAGGATGAAATCGCTCTCGTACTCCTTTCCCTGAGGCAGTTTCAGGCAATTGAAGTCTGCGTAGGGAACGCGCAGGTATTCGGCCTGACCGCCCTGCCAGGGCCCCATGGAGACATAACCGTAGGCGCCGCCGGCGAAGCCGGGATTGACGGTCGTGCAGTATCCGGTGAACCCCGCGGCGCAGTTGGTGCAGAACCCGCAGGCGACGTTGAAGGGCATGACCACGCGGTCGCCCTCCTCGATCGCGGTGACGCCCTGGCCGACCTCCTCGACGATTCCCATGTTCTCGTGACCGAAGACGATGCCGGGCTCGGCACCGGTCCGGCCCTCGTACATGTGCAGGTCGGAGCCGCATATCGCGGTGGAGGTGATCCGTACGATCACGTCGTTCGGGTGCTGGATGCGGGGCTTCTCCACATCTTCGACCTCGACACTGAACGGCCCCTTGTAAACGACGGCTTTCATGATCGCGCCCTTCGTTCGACAATGCACGTCCGATCACGCGCTCGCCCCGATTCATTCGCGTGACCTATTCCTCATGGTTCTTCGGTCCGCACCATCAGGCAAGTCGGTAATCTCGCCATGAACGCAGTGCGGTGCGTTGTGGTGCAATGCTCCGTGCCGCATCGGCACATCATGAGGGTGAGCGAGAAGTGTCAGCACAACGACTGGGGACCCTGCTGGTCTCCGTTCCGGGCCTGTCCGGCACCACCTATCCGCCGGGGACGACCGTGACCGTCCGTGGCCGGGGCGCGACCGTCGACGCATTCGTCAACGGCGACTGGCTCCCTCTGTCCTGGTGGGAGTTCTCCGACGGCCTCCGCGAGGACATCGCCGACCGCTGACACCACCGGCCGGTCGCCCCCGCCCCGCCCGGCGGGGGCGGGGCGGGGCGCTGAAGCGTTGGCGGGGTCAGCGCAGGGTGCGGGCCACCTCGACCGCCCAGTAGGTGAGGATGTTCTGCGCGCCGGCCCGCTTGATACCGGTGAGCGACTCGAGGACGGCCCGGTCGCGGTCGATCCAGCCCTTCTCGGCGGCGGCCTCGATCATCGCGTACTCGCCGGAGATCTGGTACGCGGCGACGGGCACGTCCACGGCGTCGGCGACCCTGGCGAGGATGTCGAGGTAGGGGCCGGCCGGCTTGACCATCACCATGTCGGCGCCCTCGGCGAGGTCGAGGGCCAGCTCGCGCAGGGACTCACGGGCGTTGGCCGGGTCCTGCTGATACGTCTTGCGGTCGCCCTTGAGCGACGAGCCGACGGCCTCGCGGAAGGGACCGTAGAAGGCGGAGGCGTACTTCGCGGTGTAGGCGAGGATCGCGACGTCCTCGCGGCCGATCTGGTCGAGGGCGTCACGGATGACGCCGATCTGCCCGTCCATCATCCCGCTGGGCCCGACGACGTGGGCGCCCGCGTCGGCCTGGACCTGCGCCATCTCGGCGTACCGCTCGAGGGTGGCGTCGTTGTCGACGCGGCCCCGGTCGTCCAGGACTCCGCAGTGCCCGTGGTCCGTCGTCTCGTCGAGGCACAGGTCGGACATGACGAGCAGGTCGTCCCCGACCTCGGCCCGTACGTCCCGCAGGGCGACCTGGAGAATCCCGTCCGGATCGGTGCCGGGGGTGCCGAGGGCGTCCTTCTTGGACTCCTCGGGCACGCCGAACAGCATGATCCCGGAGATCCCGGCCGCCACGGCCTCAGCGGCCGCCTTCTTGAGGCTGTCGCGGGTGTGCTGCACCACACCCGGCATCGCCTCGATCGGCACCGGTTCACCGACCCCCTCGCGCACGAAGGCGGGCAGGATGAGGTCGGCGGGGTGCAGCCGGGTCTCGGCGACCATCCGGCGCATGGCGGGGGTGGTCCGCAGACGCCGGGGCCGGGTGCCGGGAAAAGATCCGTACGTCGTCATACCACCCACGCTACGCCCGCCGGCCGCCTGCCTTTACCGACGGCCGGTCGGCCCGGGGAACGCCGGAGGGCGTGTCACGGCCGGCCGCCGTGACACGCCCTCGGGACGGTGAATCAGCGCTGGCGGTGGCCGCGGTCGTTGCCACGCTCGTTACCGCGGTCATTGCCGCGGTCATTGCCGCGGAAACGACCCCAGCTCTCGGTGTCGACGACCGCGCCACGGCGGTTCGACAGGGTGGCCCGGTCGGAGCGGTTGTCCCAGATGTGCTCGCGGCGGTCCTGGTAGACGTCACGGCGGGTGTCACGGCCGAGTCCCGTGTGCACCTTGACCGTCGAGCGGCCGTTCAACCGCAGGTGGCGGAAGGTGTACCTGTCCCCCTCGCTGTTGCGCAGGGTCCAGCCCTTCAGGTCGACGCTCTGGCGGGACCGGTTGGTGATGTTCACCCACTCGCCGTTCAGCGAACGGTTGCTGCGGGTGTCCGGGCCGGGAGCGTTGTACTGGACGGCGCTGATGACGACCTGCCGACGGTCGGGGGCCCTGTCCTGGTCGGCGGACGCCGGCAGGGCGGCGGCCGCCACGACGGAACCGGTCACCAGGGCGACAGCGGTCAGACGGCGAGCTGCGGAAGAAGCAGACACGTGGTCCCCTTCGCGTTCGTGCGCCGGCCCACCCCGCGTACGGACGGGCGGCGCTCTCCGAGTGGTACGTCCCGGCTGGTGCCGAGGTCCCACACTCTGCCGCCGTAACGGTTTCTTTCGTAGGAAGTTCCCCCACTACGGACGTAATGCGGACATGTCCGCAACACTCGGTTGCCAGATGCACACATATCATTCGAATACGGAGTTCGAATCGATGCATCATGCATCGACCCCTGGCCCGTCCGGGTCCGTCGTGGTTCGGCCGAGGTCGCGCCCTGGTGCGCCACCACGCACGCCACCCTGGCGTTCGCCCGAAAGTGGGTAACAGGCCCGGCGGGGCACGGGGGCACGGGGGGCGGAGGCCTTCCCTTCACCGGGTTCCGGGCTGCGGCCCGGTGCCGAAGAACGCACCTCGTCCGGCGACGTCGAGTGAGCGCTGAAGGACGTGAGCACAGGAGGCACGCCCGGGGCGCCACGCCATGGCGAGGAGGGCTTGCCCGCCCACGGTGGCGACCGGGGCGGCGGCGAGGGCCGGCGAGGAAGCGCTGGGGGAATACGAAAAGGCAAGGAGGCGAACCCACTCCCTGCCACTCTCAACGTATAGCGCACCGGGGGGCTTGCGGCAAGGCCCCCGCCATGGCGCAGAATCGCTCCTCGTGAAGCCGACTAACCACCCGCCCATCAGCCCTGCCGGCGTGTTCGACCTCCCCGGGCGTCTTGCGGCCAAGGCCGACCCGAAGCTGATCGCCGGCGACGAGGCGCACTTCGCGGCCATCGCGGAGAGCCTCGAGGAGGCGATCGCCGAGCTGTCCGACCGCCGCGCCGCCACCCTCAGGGCGCCCGGCGGCGTCGGCCGGGAGGCGATGGACCGGGACCTGGAGGTGCACCGGCTGACCGCCCGCCTGCGCGCCCTGCGCCGCTTCGGTCTGGACCTGTGCCTGGGACACATCGTGAGCGCCGACGACCCCGAGCCGGTGTACATCGGACGGCTCGGCCTCACCGACAGCACGGGCCGCCGCCTGCTGCTCGACTGGCGCTCCCCCGCCGCCGAGCCGTTCTTCGCGGCGACGCACGCCGACCCGATGGGTCTTGCGAGCCGCCGCAGGTACCGCTGGACCGGCGGCCGGATCAGCGACTACTGGGACGAGGTGTTCACCGCCGACGGCCTCGAGGACCACGCCGCCGCGCTCGACGACCACTCCGCCTTCGTCGCCAGTCTGGGCGGCGACCGGTCGGACCGGATGCGGGACGTGCTCGGCACCATCCAGGCCGACCAGGACGCCATCATCCGCGCGGGCTCGCGCGGCGCCCTGGTCGTCGACGGCGGCCCGGGTACGGGCAAGACCGTCGTCGCCCTGCACCGCTCCGCGTACCTGCTCTACTCCGACCCCCGCCTCGGCCACCGTCGCGGCGGCGTGCTGTTCGTCGGCCCGCACCAGCCGTACCTGGCGTACGTCGCCGACGTCCTGCCCAGCCTCGGCGAGGAGGGCGTGCAGACCTGCACGCTGCGCGACCTCGTCCCCGAGGGGCCCGCGGCAGCCGTCGAGAGCGACCCGGAGGTGGCCCGCCTGAAGGCGTCCGCGGACATGGTGGGGGCGATCGAGACGGCCGTACGGTTCTACGAGGACCCGCCCGCCCAGGGCATGGCGGTGACCACCCCCTGGTCGACCGTCCCGCTGACCGCCGACGACTGGGCGGAGGCCTTCCAGGCCCCGGAGCCCGGCACCCCGCACAACGAGGCACGTGAGCACATCTGGGGCGAGCTGGTCACGATCCTCCGGGACAAGCACGGCGGCGATGCCCCGCCGGACCGCCTCTTCCAGCGGGCCCTGCGCGGCAACCACGAACTGGTCGCCGCCCTCAACAACGCCTGGCCGCTCCTCGAACCCACCGACGTCGTCTCCGACCTGTGGTCGGTCCCCGCGTACCTGCGCATGTGCGCCCCCTGGCTCGGCCCCGACGAGGTCGGGCGCCTGCGGCGCGAGGGTGAGGACGCCCAGGCCTGGACGGTGTCCGACCTGCCGCTCCTCGACGCGGCCCGGCAGCGGCTCGGCGACCCGAAGTCGTCCCTGCGCAAGCGCCGCCACGACGCCTCGATCGCCGCCCAGCGCGAGCGCATGGCCGGCGTCATCGACAACGTCATCGCCTCCGACGACGACGGCGAGGGTGCGGTGACCATGCTGCACGGTCAGGACCTGCGGGACAGCCTGATCGACGAGAGCGCCCTGCCCACCCCCGAACCGGACGCGCTCGCGGGCCCGTTCGCGCACGTCGTCGTGGACGAGGCCCAGGAACTCACCGACGCCCAGTGGCAGATGCTGCTCCAGCGCTGCCCGTCCCGGAGCTTCACCATCGTCGGGGACCGCGCCCAGGCCAGGCACGGCTTCACGGAGTCGTGGCAGGAACGGCTCCGGCGCATCGGCCTCGACCGGATCGACGTCGCCTCCCTGAACATCAACTACCGCACGCCGCAGGAGGTGATGACGGAAGCCGAGCCGGTCATCCGGGCCGCCCTCCCCGACGCCAACGTCCCGGCCTCCATCCGCGCGGGCGGCGTCCCCGTCGTCCACGGCCCCGTCTCCGACCTCGACTCGGTCCTCGACACCTGGCTCGCCGCCCACGAGGACGGCAACGGAATCGCCTGCGTCATCGGCGACCCCACGTTCCGAGGCACCTCCCGCATCCGCTCCCTGACCCCGGAACTCGCCAAGGGCCTCGAATTCGACCTGGTCGTCCTCGTGGACCCGGACAACTTCGGCAAGGGCATCGAGGGAGCGGTCGACCGCTACGTGGCGATGACCCGGGCGACCCAGCAACTGGTCGTCCTCACCTCTGCCTCGTAGGGCTGTACGGGGAGGCACACGTTCAGGCCGCGCATGCGCCCTCGCTCATTGCCATCGGACCGGACCGGCAATCGCGGCAGCGGCCAGGTTCCGGGGCGCGGAAGACTCGTCCGCAGCCGTCGCAGTCCTGGAAGGGGGGTGGGCGGTGAGCGCCGATCGTGCTCGACGCCGTGCCCGGCGTGGGTGTGGGGACAGCGGGAAGGGGCGGGGGCAGCAGTTCGCGGAGGCGGTAGGCGATCACCCCGGCCGGGTGTTTCATGACGGCGGGGAGGTCCGCGGTCAGCGTGCGGTGGACGGCGGCGGCGGTGGCGTCTCGTTCGAACCAGTCGACGACACCCGGGGCCAGTCTGTTCACGTCCCGGAGGGGCAGGGCAAGGCGTTCGTCGGTGCGGCGCAGACCCGCGAGGAGGTCGACCGCCTTCTCGTACAGCGGATCGTCACGGCGAGCCGCATCACGCGGCGGGTCCGCGGATGCGTGGGCGTCCGCGGGCTCGGTCGGGGTGACCGGGGTGACCGGGGTGACCGGTTCGGCAGTGGCTTGGTCGTCCTCCTGGGACGTTTCCCGTACGTCAGCACCGGTCGCGGCGTCGCGGGTGCGGGTACGGGGCACCGCCGTACGCCCTGCTACCCGGACGGGGGTGGGGACGGGTGACACCGCCGCCTGGGCGGGGAGCGGCGCGTGATGGGCGTACGTACGCGTCACCAGGCGGCCCTCCGCCGTGTGCTCGCGGGCCCGCTCCAGGTAGCCGTGCGCCTCCAGCTCCCGCAACGCGAAGGCGATCCGGTCCCGCCCCTCGGGGAAACGCTCGGCGAGACTGCGGATGTCGACCGAGGTGCCCTCGGGCACCGAGAAGATGTGGGTCGCCAGTCCGATCGCGGTCAGTGACAACTCTCGGTGCTGGGCGAGGTGGTTGCCCACGACCACGTACTGACCGGATTGGTACGTGCGTACGTGGGTGACACCAGAGGGCGTGGCACTTCGCCGAACACCCTGATTCGGGCGCGGGGCGGCATTAGGCTTCATCTCAGCCATGGGGAAGAGGCTCGCTTCCTTCATTGGTCAGGCCCTCGCCCTGGGAGTGATAGTCCCGGCGGGGGCCGACGTATGTGCGGGGTCGTGGGAGCGGCGAGTCACCTCGCCCTCGAGGCGAAACTGCCCGCCCGAACCACCGGCGCGCCAGCCACTTCGGCCGGTTTCACCCACCCGAGTGACCTACGCGAGGTTTGGTTTGGTTGGTTGGTTTTTTCCCTGGGTTCTTTGGGCTTTTACCGCCCGCAGCCCCGGCCCGCGAACCGCCGCAGCCTGCGTTTCCCGGCGCCGGTGGGCCGCCTGCCCGGCACGCCGACGCGAAGGCCGAACGTCAGTGCGGGCGGTTACGGTACGCCCGTGAACGAGATGCCCGGTGACGACCGCCGCCTGCCACCCGCCCTCGCCGACCTGGCCCGCGTCGAGGTCGACTACGCCGACGGCGACGGGATCGACTTGGAGCCCTACGACGCCTTCGACACGGCCGAGGAAACCACCGACTGGCTACGCCAATGGACCGGAAACCCCGTGGAGCTGGACCGTGTTGGAGCGCGTCCCTTCAGGCCCGCGCGGTGACGGGCCCCCGGGTCACCGGCCGAGGTCCAGTTCCGCCCACACGGTCTTGCACGGTACCGGACCTGTTCGTACGCCCCATCGGTCGGCCAGTTCCTCGACCAGGAGCAGGCCGTACCCGGACTCTGTGGGACCCGCCCCGGCGGATGCTCGTGCCTGCGTGGGCAGTCGATCGCCCCGGGGGTCGGTGACCTCGATACGAAGGGTGGCGGGCGCTGTGACGGTGAGGCCGAGCCGGAAGCCCCGGCCGGGGACACGGCCGTGCACGGCGGCGTTCGCGGCGAGTTCGGCGACGATCAGCCGGACCGGGTCCAGCGGCAGCCCCCAGGCGTCCAGTTGCCCGGCGGCGAGCAGGCGGGCGAGACGGGCGCCCCGGCGGGTGGCGGACAGCGGCACGGTGAACTGGTGCAGCGGGGCACGCGGTGCGACGGTTTCCTGATTCACATCACTCAGCGTGTTCAGTCACGGGCCTGCTGTGAAGGAGAGCGACCCGTGCCGCCGGCGGCTGTCCGTGGTGTGCCCGGTCCCGTCCGGGCTGCCCGGAGTGGCGGGGCGGCGGGCGGCGGGTGGCGGGAGGCGGCGGGTGGCGCGGGATCCTCGCCCTTCAGGGCGGCGGCAGAGGCAGGCAGGGCATCCGCGGGTGCCGCAGGT
This sequence comes from Streptomyces yamdrokensis, assembly GCF_053890455.1. Taxonomy (NCBI): domain Bacteria; kingdom Bacillati; phylum Actinomycetota; class Actinomycetes; order Kitasatosporales; family Streptomycetaceae; genus Streptomyces; species Streptomyces yamdrokensis. The sequence continues at coordinate 4,384,662 of NZ_CM132679.1, read as the reverse complement.
GCTGCCCGCCGTCGTGGACGCACAGGGTGAAGGTCTCCGGTTCCGGCCGTCCCGCCGCGTCGTGGACGTCGATGACCCGCTCGACGCCCTCCCACAGCCTGATCGGACCGCCCTCCCGCACCCGCCAGCCGCCGTCGCCGTCAGGGGCCAGTGTGGCTCGGGGGTGAGCGTCGTCATGGATGTCCCTTCTCTCTCCGCGATACGGCGTTTCCCGATTCGCGCCACTCAGTGTGCTCATACATGTGCACACTGCGAACACGGGCAGTTCGTACGGCCGGTCGCTGTACGCCGGGTGTCCGGTTTCTGTCCGGCCTGCCCGGGGTGACCGGGTGCGGGCGGCCGGAGTTGGTCCGGGGAAGGGTGCGCGCGACGGGAGGCGGCGGACATGAGCGAGTGGGCAGCAGGACCGGACGACGAAGAGGCCGGGGCCGTGATGCGTACGGTCACACGGCAGCTGTGGCGGGAGGCGGCCGGCCTCACGCAGGCGGAGTTCGGGGCGGCGATCAAGTACGGGGAGGAGATGGTCTCCTGTGTGGAGCGGGGGCGGCGGATTCCCCGGCCGGAGTACCTGGACGCGGCGGACGAGGTGCTGGGGGCGGGCGGGAAGATCGCCGCGCTCAAGCAGGACGTGGCGGAGGTCCGGTACCCGAAGAAGGTACGGGACTTGAAGAAGCTGGAGGCTGAGGCCGTCGAGCTGGGGGCCTACAACAACTCCGTCATTCACGGGTTGCTGCAGACGGAAGAGTACGTGCGCGCGTCGGTCGCCACCCGACGGCCTCCGTTCACGGAAGACGAGTTCGAGCAGCACGTGGCAGCACGCTTGGCCCGCCAGGACATCCTGACCAAGACTGCTCCGCTGCGCCTCTTCGACTTCGTCCAATGCGAGTCGACGCTCCGCCGTCCCATCGGTGGCAGGATGGTGATGCGAAGGCAGCTCGAACACTTGCTGGAAGTGGGGCAGTTGAGAAACGTCGACTTGCAAGTCCTGCCCCTGGACCGCGAGGACAACGGCGGACTGGCAGGTTCGTTCAGGTTGCTGCGGCTACGAGATGGCAGCACGGTAGGTCACAACGAAGTCCAGCTCGTCAGCCGTGTGATCACCGACCCCAGGGAAGTCCAAGTGCTGGACATCCGCTATGGGACCATCCGGGCGCAGGCTCTCACCCCCGGGAGTCGCTGGCCTTTATCGAGAAAGTGCTGGGAGAGAAATGATCCGCAAGCCCTCAAGGGAAGATGCCACGGCTCCCGAGTGGATAAAGAGCAGCTACAGCACGCCTGACGGTCCCGACTGCGTCGAGGTGGCGGCTGTCCCTGACCACCTCCTCGTCCGCGACTCCAAGAATCCGGACGGCCCCCGGCTCGCCCTCACCCCCACCGCCTGGGCGACCTTCCTGCCGTACGCGTCCGAGCGCTGACATAGCAACACACATGGCCCGCACCCGAATTAAAGGGGTGCTGGCCACGTCTGCGTGTCAGTCGGCGACCGGAGCCGCCTCCGCCGCAGGGCCCTCTCCCCGTGCCTGCTGCAAAGTCTCCGCGATCGCGGCGAACTCCTCCAGCGCGGGCAGGTTGTCCGCGTCGTCGAGGCCCGGGTCACGGAGCCGGGTGATGTCGAGGTCGGCCTTGTCGCGGGCGATCGGTTCCTCGTACGTGTACGCCTTGAAGCGTTTCCTCCCGACCCGCTTCGGAGGACGGCGTCCCGCGGAGTGGCGTAACGGATCCTGGCTGGGAAGTGCGCCGTTTCCGTGCCCTCGCCCGTGCCCTCGCGTGCATCGACTGCCGGTGAACACTCCCTGGGAACGGGGCGAGCCACCGTGCGACTGTCCTTGGCAGTGCCTGGTCTGTGATCCCTGAGCCCAATCGTCCTTGAGGCTGCGCGCAGGGACACAACCGCCGCTCGGAACGAAGCAGTTGAGCCCGCAGCCCCAGGCGTCGGCGCGCGCCCGCGGGGCATGGTGGGGCGGCCTCGGGGCAGACACGGCGCTCCCGGGCCACAGAAACGACGCCGTGCCCCGGGAACCGCCGAACGGCGGCACCGGGGCACGGCATACCTACGAACAGAGCGTTACGTCGTCGACCGGCGCCTGCGCGCCCCCGGGCGCCGTTCGCTCGGGCGGGTCACCGGGTCGCCCGCGTCCAGCGCGGCCGTGCGGCGGCGGGCGCCGAAGTCGGCCAGGGCCTCCGCCAGCTTGTGCACCGACGGCTCCGGGGCCATGACGTCGACCCGCAGCCCGTGTTCCTCGGCCGTCTTCGCCGTCGCCGGGCCGATGCAGGCGATGACCGTCACGTTGTGCGGCTTGCCCGCGATGCCGACCAGGTTCCGGACCGTCGACGACGAGGTGAAGAGCACCGCGTCGAAGCCGCCGCCCTTGATCGCCTCGCGGGTCTCCGCCGGCGGCGGCGAGGCGCGCACCGTGCGGTAGGCGGTGACGTCGTCGACCTCCCAGCCCAGGTCGATCAGGCCGGCCACCAGTGTCTCGGTGGCGATGTCGGCGCGCGGCAGGAAGACGCGGTCGATCGGGTCGAAGACCGGGTCGTAGGGCGGCCAGTCCTCCAGGAGCCCCGCCGCCGACTGCTCGCCGCTGGGCACCAGGTCGGGCTTGACGCCGAAGGCGATCAGCGCGTTGGCGGTCTGTTCGCCGACCGCGGCGACCTTGATCCCGGCGAAGGCGCGGGCGTCGAGACCGTACTCCTCGAACTTCTCCCGCACCGCCTTGACCGCGTTGACGGAGGTGAAGGCGATCCACTCGTAGCGGCCCGTGACCAGGCCCTTGACCGCCCGCTCCATCTGCTGCGGGGTACGGGGCGGTTCGACGGCGATGGTCGGCACCTCGTACGGCACCGCGCCGTAGGACCGCAGCTGGTCGGAGAGCGACGCCGCCTGCTCCTTCGTGCGCGGCACGAGCACCTTCCAGCCGAACATCGGCTTGGACTCGAACCACGCCAGCCGGTCGCGCTGGGCGGGGGCGGAGCGCTCACCGACCACGGCTATGACCGGCCGGCCGCCCTCGGGCGACGGCAGCGCCTTCGCCTGCTTCAGCGTCTGCGCGATCGTGCCGAGTGTCGCCGTCCAGGTGCGCTGCCGGGTCGTCGTACCGGCGACGGTCACCGTCAGCGGGGTGTCGGGCTTGCGACCGGCGGACACCAGTTCGCCCGCCGCCGCGGCCACCGAGTCGAGCGTCGCGGAGACGACCACCGTGCCGTCCGACACCCCGACCTCGGTCCAGCACCTCTCGGACGCGGTGCGCGCGTCCACGAACCGTACGTCCGCGCCCTGCGCGTCCCGCAGCGGTACACCGGCGTACGCGGGCACGCCGACCGCGGCCGCGACACCGGGGACGACCTCGAAGGTCACCCCGGCCGCCACGCACGCCAGCATCTCCTCGGCGGCGTACGCGTCGAGGCCGGGATCACCGGCCACCGCACGGACGACCCGCCTGCCGCCCCGTGCGGCCTCCATGACAAGATGTGCCGCATCCCGCACCGCGGGTGCGCCAACGGTTGATGACGCGCCGTCAACAACCGTGAGTTGAGGCGTGCCTGTGCCCGGAGCGGACGTCGCGGAGGAACCCGCCGAGTCCGTGTCCGTGGGCACCTCGGCGACGCCCTGCCTGGCATGCCGGCGTACGACGTCGAGCACCTCGTGCTCGGCGACGAGAACGTCCGCGTTCGCCAGCGCCTCCACGGCGCGCAGAGTCAGCAGTCCCGGATCCCCGGGTCCGGCACCGAGGAAGGTGACGTACCCGTGTTCCGGAGGGGGTGGAAGGGTGGTGGGGCTCACAGTGCTCGCTCCCCCATCAGACCGGCCGCGCCCTGCGCGAGCATCTCGGTGGCGAGTTCGCGACCGAGCGCCATCGCCGCCTCATGCGTCTCGGGCACGGGACCGGTGGTGGACGACTGCACCAGCGTGGTGCCGTCGGTCGTGCCGACGACGCCCCGCAGGCGCATTTCCTTGACAATCGACCCGTCCGTCTGGGGGTCCCCCCGGTCTCGAGCGAAGTCGAGAACTGGGGGAAGGTCGGCGAGCGCCCCCACAGGGGCGGTGCAGCCGGCCTCCAGGGCGGCGAGCAGTGACCGCTCGGCCGTCACGGCGGCCCGCGTGAACGGGTCGTCGAGCTCGGCGAGCGCGGCGGTCAGCTCCGTGTCCCGCACGGAACACTCGACCGCCAGGGCCCCCTGGCCGGGGGCGGGCAAAACCGTGTCGACCGACAGGAAGTCGGTCACCTCGTCGCTGCGCCCGACCCGGTTCAGTCCGGCGGCGGCCAGCACGACGGCGTCCAGCTCACCGCTGGTGACGTACCCGATCCGGGTGTCGACGTTGCCGCGTATCGGCACCGTCTCGAACTCCAGGCCGCGGGTCACCGCGTACGCGTTCAGCTGAGCCATCCGACGCGCCGCGCCGGTGCCGATGCGGGCGCCGTGCGGAAGGTCCGTGAGCTTGAGCTCGTCGCGCCCGATGAGCACGTCCCGCGGGTCCTCGCGCTCCGGTACCGCGGCCAGGACCAGCTCGTCGTGCGGCGCGGTCGGCAGGTCCTTCAGCGAGTGCACCGCGAAGTCCACCTCGCCGCGCACCAGGGCGTCACGCAGCGCGGCCACGAAGACGCCCGTACCACCGATCTGCGAGAGGTGCTCACGCGACGTGTCACCGTACGTGGTGATCGGGACGAGCTCGACAGGCCGTCCGGTCACCTGGCTCACGGCATCCGCCACCTGCCCGGACTGGGCCATGGCGAGCTTGCTCCGCCTGGTCCCGAGCCTCAGTGCCTTTCCAGTCATGCCGGCCCTCGGTTCTCTGCGATGTTCGCGACGGTCGCGTTCTTCGCGTTCTTCTCGGTGCTTTCCTCGGCTCGGGAGACGGAGGCCACCGTCTCGGGGTCGAGGTCGAACAGGGTGCGCAACGCGTCCGCGTACCCGGCGCCGCCGGGTTCGGCCGCGAGCTGTTTGACCCGCACGGTCGGCGCGTGCAGCAGCTTGTCGACCACCCGCCGCACGGTCTGGGTGATCTCCGCGCGGTGCTTGTCGTCCAGGCCGGGCAGCCGGCCCTCGAGGCGGGCTATCTCACCGGCCACCACGTCCGCGGCCATGGTGCGCAGCGCGACCACGGTCGGCGTGATGTGCGCGGCCCGCTGTGCCGCCCCGAACGCCGCCACCTCGTCGGAGACGATACGCCGGACCTGGTCCACGTCGGCAGCCATCGGAGCGTCCGCGGACGCCTGGGCGAGCGCCTCGATGTCCACCAGCCGCACCCCGGCGAGGCGGTGCGCGGCGGCGTCGACGTCGCGTGGCATCGCGAGGTCGAGCAGGTACAGCACGGGCTCCGGGCGCCACGGCTCGGCCACCGGCTCCGGACGGCGCCGCTCGGGGATCCGGCCGACGCTCGCCGCGGTCGCGGCCAGCGCGCCGATCAGCTCGGGGTCCACCTGGTCGGCGCCGTCGGCGCCGCGCCGGCCGGCCTGGCGGCGGTCGACGGCGCCGCCCGCGGCCCACGCCGCGTGCTGCTCCAGCGTCGACGCGTCCATGCCGGCGACGGCCGCCTCGCCCATCACGGAGAAACCGGGCGGCACGGAGGCCAGGTCCAGCGGGCAGTCCTCGTCGGTACCGATGCTCACGGGAGGCAGGGACGCCGTCCGCGCCTCCGGCACCCCGCCTCGTACGGTCTCCGGCGCCTCACCGCGTACGGTCCCCGGCTGCGCTCCGACCCGGCCCTCGACACCGGCGGCGATCGCCTCGGCGGTGAGGACGAGCCCGGTCGCGCCCGTGCAGGAGACGACCACGTCGGCACGTGTCAGCTCGAACGGCACCGATCCCATCGGTACCGCGCGGGCCGGCACGTCCGTGTCGTCGCCCTCCGTCAGGATCTCCACGAGGCGCTCGGCACGGTCGGCGGTGCGGTTGGCGATCACGATCTCGCGGACACCGGTCCGCGCGAGTGTGGCCGCGGCCAGCGACGACATCGAACCGGCGCCTATGACCAGGGCCTTCTTGCCCTGAGCCCAGGTCTCGACGGGTGCGCCGAGGGCCAGCTGCTCCAGGCCGAAGGTGACCAGGGACTGCCCGGCGCGGTCGATGCCGGTCTCCGAGTGGGCCCGCTTGCCGACCCGGAGCGCCTGCTGGAACAGGTCGTTCATCAGCCGGCCGGCGGTGTGCAGTGCCTGCGCACGCGCCAGCGAGTCCTTGATCTGGCCGAGGATCTGCCCCTCACCGACCACCATCGAGTCCAGTCCGCAGGCCACCGAGAACAGGTGGTGGACGGCGCGGTCCTCGTAGTGCACATAGAGATGGGGAGTGAGCTCCTCCAGGCCGACCCCGCTGTGCTGTGCCAGCAGCGTGGACAGCTCGGCGACACCGGCGTGGAACTTGTCCACGTCGGCGTACAGCTCGATGCGGTTGCAGGTGGCGAGCACAGCGGCCTCGGCGGCCGGTTCGGCGGCGACCGTGTCCCGCAGCAGCTTGGTCTGCGCGTCCATGCTCAGCGAGGCCTGGTCCAGCACACTGACCGGCGCGCTGCGGTGGCTCAGTCCGACGACGAGGAGACTCATGTCGGCATCACGGCGGGTACGTCCCCGTCGGGTCCCTGGTCGACGGCGGGCTCCTGGTCCGCGGCGGCGCCCCGGCGCGCGACGACGGGCGGCTGGACGGAGGCGGCGGCCGGGACCACGGCCCCGGAGGCGGCCAGCTCACCGGCCTTGCGCTGCTCGTGGAAGGCGAGGATCTGCAGCTCGATGGAGAGGTCCACCTTGCGTACGTCGACGCCGTCCGGGACGGACAGCACGGTCGGCGCGAAGTTCAGGATGGAGGTGACCCCCGCGGCCACCAGGCGCTCGCAGACCTGCTGGGCGGCGCCGGCCGGCGTCGCGATCACACCGATCGACACACCCTCGTCCTCGACGATCTGTTCCAGTTCGTCGGTGTGCTGGACGGGTATCCCCGCGACGGGCTTTCCGGCCATCGCGGGGTCGGCGTCGATGAGCGCGGCGACCCTGAATCCTCGGGAGGCGAACCCGCCGTAGTTGGCGAGCGCGGCACCGAGGTTGCCTATACCGACGATCACAACCGGCCAGTCCTGGGTCAGGCCGAGTTCGCGGGAGATCTGGTAGACGAGATACTCGACGTCGTAGCCCACACCCCGGGTCCCGTAGGAGCCCAGGTAGGAGAAGTCCTTGCGCAGTTTCGCGGAGTTGACGCCCGCGGCAGCCGCCAGTTCCTCCGAGGAAACCGTGGGCACCGAGCGCTCGGAGAGCGCGGTGAGGGCGCGGAGGTACAGCGGAAGCCTGGCGACGGTGGCCTCGGGAATTCCTCGGCTACGGGTCGCCGGTCGGTGAGTTCGGCCAGTTGCCACGGTGCTCCTGCGGGTAGAGCGGGGCTTCAGGCGGTCATACGTCCCCGGACCGCCCCGTCGAATGCAGGCTATGCCTTTGTGAACGCGTGCACAAAGATGGTGTCCGTTTTGTCCACCCAAAGTGACCGGGGTCACGCGCTCCCGGCGCATTCGTGCGGAACCGGTGCACGAGCACCCTGGCTCCCTTTGTTCCGGGGGCAAAACCGCACACTCTCCTCTGCGTATCCCGCCCCCGAGACCTGGTCGCCATCGATCCTAAGCGACTTTCCGGTTGTTTTGTACTGGCCGGTCAGTCACACCCCCGGTCGGTCAGGGCCCTGCGGAGGCGTCCCTCGTCGACACGCCAGAACGTGTGCTGGCGGCCGTCGACGAGGACGACGGGAATCTGCTCCCAGTACCGCTCGTGCAGTTCTGGGTCCCGGGTGATGTCCTTCCTCTCCCACGCCACCCCGAGATCGCCGCACACCTTCTCCACCACGGCCTGGGCGTCGTCGCACAGATGACAGCCGGGCTTGCCCACAAGGGTGACGAGACGATCCTGCGAAGCCTTGCGGCGGAAGAGCGGACTCATGCCGGCCATTCTCGCCCCTCGACGGGACAGGGGAACCCCCTGCGACCCCTGTGGTGCGGGACGGCGCACGGGACGGCGCATGAAGCGGTCCGCCGGTCCGGCCCTCGGGGAGCGGCCCCCTGTGGGCCGGGAGGGCTGCTTTAACGACACGGACGTGCGGAGTTCACGGTGTTCAAACCTCTCGACTCCGGAACGGCCGGACGGACTGGCTATGCTCACGCCATGGCCGCTCTCGGATGGCTCACTCCCCGTAGGCGCTCCGCCACGGCGCGGAGCGTATTGGCAGGCGAGGCCTCGGCGGAGGCAGCACGCAAGTCCACCCAGGAAGTTTCCGGCCGCGAACCGGATTTCCCGGTTCACGGCGACGAGCGGGCTGCCGCGTTCTTCGACCTGGACAACACCGTGATGCAGGGCGCGGCCCTGTTCCACTTCGGCAAGGGCCTCTACAAGCGGAAGTTCTTCGAGAAGCGCGACCTCGCCCGGTTCGCGTGGCAGCAGGCGTGGTTCCGGCTGGCCGGCGTCGAGGACCCCGAGCACATGCAGGACGCACGCGACTCCGCGCTCTCCATCGTCAAGGGCCACCGGGTCTCCGAGCTGAAGTCCATCGGCGAGGAGATCTACGACGAGTACATGGCCGAGCGGATCTGGCCGGGGACGCGGGCGCTGGCACAGGCGCACCTGGACGCGGGCCAGCGGGTGTGGCTGGTCACGGCGGCGCCGGTGGAGATCGCCCAGGTGATCGCGCGCCGACTGGGCCTGACCGGAGCCCTCGGGACGGTGGCCGAGTCCATCAGTGGCGTGTACACCGGCAAACTGGTGGGCGAGCCGCTGCACGGCCCGGCCAAGGCCGAGGCGGTGCGCGCACTGGCGACCGCGGAGAACCTGGACCTGAACCGCTGCGCGGCGTACAGCGACTCCCACAACGACATCCCGATGCTCTCGCTGGTCGGGCACCCGTACGCGATCAACCCGGACTCCAAGCTGCGCAAGCACGCCCGCACCGAGGACTGGCGCCTGCGGGACTACCGCACGGGACGCAAGGCGGCGAAGGTCGGCATCCCCGCGGCCGCGGGTGTGGGCGCGGTGGCCGGCGGCACGGCCGCGGCCATCGCGATGCACCGACGCCGGCGCTGAACTCCGGCCGCTCCCGGTCACCCCTGCCGCGCCTGCCGCCGCCTGCCGCTTCCTGCAGCCCGGTCAACTCCGCGGCGACGGACACCCGTACGGCCGCCGGTCCGATCAGCGCGGAGCAAAAGTGGCACCCCGCCCGCAAACCCGGCCAATCCAACTGCCGCGCCCCGCAACCCCGCTGTCCAGTCCTCTTGGCTGCACACGGCCACAACACGTCCCACGTCGAACCGGAATGCGAAGCATTTCGGTCAATACTCGGTCATCATCGAGCGCCTGAACGACCGTCAACAGGCCACCAAAACGACGTAATCGACGTTTTCAGCAACTCGGCGTAGCAGGCCCTGCACGAAGCGTTATTCTCCTCAGACGCAAACCGGTGCCCCTCCGTCGCCACGACGGGTGAAAGGTTCCGCACTGCACGTGATGGAAGCTCTGCCTCTGGGAGTCCCGTGTACCCACACGTCGGGGTTGACGGCCCGGGCCTGACCGCACTGCGCACAGCAGTCACGGCAGCTCGGGAGCTGCTGCGCGGCTGCGTCCCCACCGCATACGCCGTCCCCGCATACGCCGTCCCCGCATACGCCACCGCGCCCGTCGGCCCCTGCCCCACCGCTGCCGACGCGCCCGTCGGCCCCTGCTACGCCCTCGCCGACGACAGTGCCGCGGTGGGAAGACACCGAGGCGGACGGCCGTCCGGCGCCGCCGCCACCACCCGCCGTCCCGCCGCGGACAGCGACAGCGCCAGGATGATGGAACTCGTGGAACGCGCCCAGGCGGGCGAGGCCGACGCCTTCGGGCGTCTCTACGACCAGTACAGCGACACCGTGTACCGCTACATCTACTACCGGGTGGGCGGCAAGGCGACCGCGGAGGACCTCACCAGCGAGACCTTCCTGCGGGCGCTGCGCCGCATCGGCACCTTCACCTGGCAGGGGCGCGACTTCGGCGCCTGGCTCGTCACCATCGCCCGCAATCTCGTCGCCGACCACTTCAAGTCCAGCCGCTTCCGCCTCGAGATCACCACCGGGGAGATGCTCGACGCCAACGAGGTCGCGCGCTCCCCCGAGGACTCCGTTCTCGAATACCTGTCCAATGCCGCCCTCCTCGATGCCGTACGACGTCTCAACCCCCAACAGCGCGAATGCGTCACGCTCCGATTCCTCCAGGGTCTCTCCGTCGCGGAGACCGCCCGCGTGATGGGCAAGAACGAGGGAGCGATCAAGACCCTCCAGTACCGGGCCGTCCGCACCCTCGCACGGCTTCTCCCCGAGGACACGCGCTAGCGTCACCTCCGGTGACGGTCAACGCGCCCTGAGTGACGCTCCGTTGACTTCCCGTCGGCTTCCCGAACCGACCCCACGGTGCGCGTAACCCATGCGCCGTGCCGCTCGTTGTGCGGGATACAGGCTCCCTGTGGTCAATCCCCGACCGACTCCGATCACCCGATCGTGTGGACATGGTCAGGGGGTGAAACCCTCAGGACCCCCTGGGGAGTCGACCGTCATGACGAGAGGAGGTGCCGCCAGTGATCGCGAACGTATCGGCACACCGGCGGGCGAGCGCCTTCGCCCAGGCCCTGGAGGAGCAGTCCGATCGGGGCACGGCGGCCGAACAGTCCAAAGGATCGGCCCCGGCTCCGGCCGCTGCGGAGACGGAACAGGCGCGGTTGCTCACGCTGGCCGCCGGTCTCGGCGAGCTGCCCAGGCCGGAGCTGGATCCCGAGGTCAAGGTCGTCCAGCGGGCCCGGCTGGTGGCCGCGTTCGAGGCCATGCTCCAAGAAGGCACCGCCGAGGGCGAGGCAGCGGATCCGTCCGTACCCGACCAGCGTTCACGCCGCGCCCGGGGTGCACACCGGGCAACCCCGCTGGGGAAGCTGAGACCGCGCTCACGTCTGGCCAAGGGCCTCACCGCGGGCGGACTCGGCGTCACCGTGGCCGCGGGCGCCTTCGGCGGAGTCGCCGCCGCCAGCTCCGACGCCCTGCCCGGCGACTCGCTCTACGGTCTCAAGCGCGGCATGGAGGACGTCAAGCTCGGCCTGGCCGACGGCAACGACGAGCGGGGCCGAGTCCTCCTCGACCATGCCTCCACCCGCCTCAGCGAGACCCGCCGGCTGATGGAGCGCGGCCGCGGCGGCGACCTCGACCACGAGTCCCTCGGTGAGATCCGCCGCACCCTGTCCGGCATGCGGCACGACGCGTCCGAAGGCCATCGGCTGCTGCGCAACGCCTACCGGCACGACCCGGACTCCCTGGGCCCCATGCAGGCCCTCTCCTCCTTCTCGCACGCGCACCGGCAGGTCTGGGGATCCCTCCGCGACCGGCTGCCGCCGCAGCTCGGTGACGTCAGCGAGCAGGTCTCGTCGGTGTTCGACGCCATAGACGAGGACGTCGCCCCGCTGCAGTCCCTGCTGCCCGACCCCCCTGCCCGCGAGGGCGGCGGCGACGGCGGCGAGCGGCGCGGCGGCCCCGGGTCCACGCCGAGCGCCCCCTCCGACACGGACGGCTCCGGGACGCCCGGCACCGGCACCGACGGCTCCGCCGACGAGGACGGCACCGGCACCGGCACCGGCAGCGGCGACCCCAGCGGGTCCGCCGACTCCGGCGACAAGGGCGGGGGTCTGCTCGACGGCAGTACCGGCGGGCTGCTCGACCCGCCGGAGGAGAGCGGTGGCACCGGCACCTCGCCGCCCGCCGACAGCGGCGGAGCGACCGCGCCGGCCTCGCCCGACGTCACGCTCCCGCCCCTCCTCCCCGGCCTGCTGCCGGGGCTGGGCATCGACAGCGAGGACGCGCAGTAGGACGCGGCGGAGCGACCGCGTGGGTTGGCGGGTCCCCGGTGGCCGGGGGCCCGCCCCTTCACGTACCCACCACGGACGGGTCTTCCTAGAAGAACACCGACCGTCGCTGCACCAGCAGCTTGTAGAGGGTGTGCTGGATCTGTTCCCGGACCTGGTCGGTCAGGTTGAACATCAGCATCGGGTCCTCGGCCGCCTCCGGCGGGTAGCTCTCCGTGTGGATCGGCTCGCCGAACTGGATGGTCCACTTCGTCGGCAGCGGGATCGCGCCGAGCGGGCCCAGCCACGGGAAGGTCGGAGTCAGCGGAAAGTACGGGAAGCCGAGCAGCCGCGCGATGGTCCTGCCGTTGCCGATCATCGGGTAGATCTCCTCGGCCCCGACGATCGAGCACGGGATGATCGGCGTCCGCGCGCGCAGCGCCGTGGACACGAAGCCGCCGCGGCCGAAGCGCTGCAGCTTGTAGCGGTCGGCGAAGGGCTTGCCGAGACCCTTGAAGCCCTCCGGCATCACCCCCACCAGTTCCCCCTGCTCCAGCAGCCGTGCCGCGTCCTCGGCGCAGGCCAGGGTGTGACCGAGCTTGCGGGCGAGTTCGTTGACCACCGGCAGCATGAACACCAGGTCCGCCGCGAGCAGCCGCAGATGCCGGTCGGCGGGGTGGTTGTCGTGGACGGCGACCTGCATCATCAGACCGTCCAGCGGCAGCGTCCCGGAGTGGTTGGCGACGATCAGGGCGCCGCCCTCGGAGGGGATGTTCTCGATGCCCTTCACCTCGACCCGGAAGTACTTCTCGTACACCGGGCGCAGCAGGGACATGAGGACCTGGTCGGTGAGCTCCTCGTCATAGCCGAAGTCGTCGACCGCGTAGTCCCCGGTGAGCCGGCGGCGCAGGAAGGCCAGCCCGCTCGCGACCCGCTGCTCCAGGCCGCCGCCCTCGTCCCCGGGGCCGGATTCCGCACCGGTGCCGGGGACGGCACCGGACGCGGCGCCGCCGCCGTCATGCTCCGCGCGGGCTTCACGGGGCTCGCGGGACTCAGGGGCTTCACGGGACTTGCGGGACTCAGGGGGCACCGGGACATCGTCCCCGGCGGACTCCCGCCCCGGCAGGGGCTGGACGTCGCCCATCCCGGCGGCCCCCGCGCCCTGGCGTCGGTTTCCCGCATCCCGGAGGCGCGACGGGCGCTGCGCGGCGCCCCTGGCACCCCCGCCCCCACGGGAGCGGTCGTCGTCGAACGGAATGACCTTGGCGTCCGCCATCGTGCTGCGCTCCTCAGTTGGCACTCTGCTTCGGGGAGTGACCGCTGCCCGTGCCCGGCAGGGGCAGCGCGGCGATCCGGTCGACGGCCCCCGCGAGAACCTCCGGCGGAAGCAGCCCGGGGCCGCGGCCGCGCACGAAGTCCGCGAACGTTTCTGCCGTCGTGTACTTCGCCGTGAAGCCCAGCGTCTCGCGCATCTGGTCCGTCGCCACCACCCGGCCGTGTGTGAGCAGCCGGATCTGCTCGGGTGAGAAGTCCGACATCCCCAGCGTACGCACCAGCGTGCCCGCCCAGGTGACCGCCGGGAGGAGCAGGGGCACGGTCGGCCGGCCGAGCCGCCTCGAGCACTGGGACAGCGTCAGGACACCGTCCCCGGCGATGTTGAAGGTGCCGCTGTTGAGCGTGGAGCGCCGGGGCTCGTACGAGGCGAGGCGCAGGACGTCGATCACATCGTCCTCGTGCACGAACTGCAGCCGCGGGTCGTAGCCGAACACGGTCGGCAGGATCGGCAGCGAGAAGTACTCGGCGAGCGGGCTGTCCGCGGCGGGGCCCAGGATGTTGGCGAACCTGAGCACGCACACGGCGACGTCCGGGCGGCGGCGCGCGAAGCCGCGCACATAGCCCTCGACCTCGACGGTGTCCTTCGCGAAGCCGCCGCTGGGCAGGGACTTGGCCGAGGTCGTCTCGGTGAAGACCGCCGGATCGCGGGGCGCGGAGCCGTAGACGTTCGTACTGGACTTCACGACCAGCCGCTTGACGCTCGGGGACTTCTGGCAGGCACCGAGCAGCTGCATGGTGCCGATGACGTTGGTCTCCTTGAGCGCCGTCCGGCTGCCACTGCCGAGCGGTGTGCCCGTGACGTCGAGGTGCACGACGGTGTCGGCGCCGGCCTCGGCGAGCACGCGCGCGACGGTGGGCTGCCGGATGTCGGTCTGGACGAAGTCGGCGCCGCCCAGGTGGTGCGCGGGCCGGACCGCGTCCACGGCCACGACCCGCTCCACGTCCGGGTCACGCAGGATCCGCCGGACGAAACGGCCCCCCAGCGGACGGGCCGCTCCGGTCACGAGCACGACTTTCCCCAAGACCAGCGCCTTCCTCTTGCCTTCGCCCTGCCTGCGCCCGGCTTCGTCCTGCCTGCGCCACGCGCCCGGCCCATGTGATGACAGTGGCCCCCCACCGATGCGGTGGGGGGCCACTGAACACGCTTCCGCGTCGTCGCTTACTTCTTGTTGCGACGCTGAACGCGCGTGCGCTTGAGCAGCTTGCGGTGCTTCTTCTTGGCCATCCGCTTGCGCCGCTTCTTGATAACAGAGCCCACGACTACCCTCGCTCACTTCTCATCACTCGGTGTTTGGGCGCCATGGGCCCACACGACCTACGAGGGGCTAGCCTACCCGCCCGAGCGCTGAGGTCGTAATCGAGGTGACCGGGGGGACCCGTGAGTGCCCTTGTTGCGGGTCTCCCCGGCTCGCCGTCAGGCGGTTTCCACCCCCACATAGCTCTCGCGGAGGTACTCGTGAACCGCTTGCTCCGGGACGCGGAAGGACCGCCCCACCCGGATCGCGGGCAGATGACCACTGTGCACCAGGCGGTACACGGTCATCTTCGACACTCGCATCACCGAGGCGACTTCCGCCACGGTAAGGAACCGAACCTCGTTCAGAGGCCTCTCGCCAGCTGCAGCCATGACACACCTGAACCTTCCGCACTCGACGGCCACCGGCTTCCCCTTCCGGTGACTCTTCGTCGTTGCGTGCTCACTCCCCAATGTAGGGGCGGGTGATGCGAATGGGGAAGAGGTGCACCCATCGGCGGCCTACCGTGACAGACACGCCCGATTGAGTACGTAGCGGGCCGGCGGCAGGTAGTAAGCGGACCGCACGCCGTCATCAAGTGGAACGACCGCCGAGAGGCACCCCTCGGCCTCTCCCACGAACGGGGCGGGGTCGTTCACATCCGCCAGCGCGATGGCCTCGAACCCCAGCTGACCTGCCCCGCAGGCCCAGCCGTGGTCTCCGATCACCAGCCCGGGAAGCGGCCCGCCGGCCTCGGCGGCCGCGGCGAGCGCGGTCCGAACCGGGAGCGGGGAGTGCGTATGTGCGCCGGGCTCACCACCGGGGCGCCCGGGAGGCGCATCCCGGACCAGCGCGACTCCTCGCACGTAGTCGAGGTGGTGCGTGCGTAGACCGAACCGGGTCGTTATGTCGACACAGCGACCCTGCGCCGGGGTGAGGACATCACATCCCGCCGCCGACAGAGCGTCTGCCAGAACGGCGTAGAAGCCGAGCAGCCGGTGCGGGTGACCGGTGCCGAGCAGCACGGGCGCACCGCTCCGGGCGACAGCCGCGATCCGTTCCGCATAGACGTCCAGGGCAGCCAGGGTCCGCTCCGGGTCGATCACATCATGCCCGGAAACGTGACGAGGATCGGCCGAAACCCCACACCTGGCCGCCATCAGCTCGATCAGTTCCCGCTGCCCCCACACCCCTCCCGGGTCGAGTCCGATCAGCGCGCGCGGATCCCGGGCGGCGAAGAGCCGGTAGCTCCGCAGACTCTCCTCCCGCGTGGTGGCCACGGTCCCGGACAACCGGGCGGCCAGCAGATGCGCACGAAGCCCGGCGACGCCCGGCACGGCGGGCGGAGCGACAGGCGGGCCGGCGGCAGGTACGGCGGGCGAAGGGGCGGGTGGGTCGGTCGTGGTCGGCACGGCAGCGATGGTGCGCGATCGGGCCCCGGGCCGCCCCGGGAACCCGGAAAACACCGCACGGTCGGCGTAACCGCACAGGAACGACGTCACCACGCAGGGGCGGGGACAGGGACAGCGCGGGCCCGCGCCCCGTACGGCGCGGCCGGGCTAGGGCAGCAGCCCACGCAGCGGGAAGACCGCGCGCCGGGTCGCCAGTACCGCCTGGTCGAGACGGTCCGCCGGGTCGTAGCCGTCCTCCCAGGAGGCCCAGGACACGGGCCACCGGCCATCGGTCATCCGCACCGGTCCCAGCTGCCGGGTCCGGGCGTACACCTCCTGCCGCCAGCTCTCGGGGATCATCGTCGCAGGATCCACCGGCTTGCCTGCCGCGATCCCCACCAGATGCGTCCAGGACCGCGGGACGACCTCCACCACCGCGTAACCGCCGCCGCCCAGCGCCACCCAGCGCCCGTCGGCGTGTTCGTGCGCCAGCTCGTGGCACGCCACCTGTACCGCGCGCTGCGCGTCCAGCGACACCGCCAGATGTGCCAGCGGGTCCTCGAAGTGCGTGTCCGCCCCGTGCTGCGTCACCAGTACCTGCGGCCGGAAGTCCGCCAGCAGCTCCGGCACCACGGCGTGGAACGCCCGGAGCCAGCCCTCGTCCCCGGTCCCGGCCGGCAGGGCGACGTTGACCGCGCTGCCCTGCGCGCTGTCCGCCCCGGTCTCCTCCGGCCACCCGGTCTGCGGGAACAGCGTCCGGGGATGCTCGTGCAGCGACACCGTGAGGACCCGCGGGTCCTCCCAGAACGCCGCCTGCACCCCGTCCCCGTGATGCACGTCGACGTCGATGTACGCGACGCGTTCGACGCCCAGCTCCAGCAGCCGGGCGACGGCCAGCGCCGCATCGTTGTACACACAGAACCCCGAGGCCGCTCCCGGCATCGCGTGGTGCAGCCCGCCCGCGAAGTTCACCGCGTGCAGCGCCTCTCCCCGCCACACCGCCTCGGCCGCGCCCACCGACTGCCCCGCGATCAGCGCCGACGCCTCGTGCATCCCCGCGAAGGCGGGATCGTCCGTCGTTCCCAGCCCGTACGACTGGTCCGCGGACGCCGGGTCCGCCGACGCCGCCCGCACCGCGCCGATGTAGTCCTCGCGGTGCACCAGCCGCAGCGTCGACCCACCGGCCGTCTTCGCCGCGACCACCGCCACCTCACGGTCCAGCCCCAGGGCTGCCACCAGACTCCGGGTCAGCACGAGCCGGACCGGGTCCATCGGATGGTCCCGGCCGAAGTCATAACCCGTTACTTCCTCGTCCCACATCAGCTGTGTGCGGCCGCTCATGCCCGCCACCGTATCGGTCCGGTTCAGAAGTGAACGACCTGGCGTACACGAGTGTCACCAGCACCAGGACCATCGGCACGAGCATCGCCCCTCGGTAGCTCCAGACGTCCCCGAGCACCCCGACCAGCGGGGAACCGATCAGGAACCCCACGTAGTTGAAGACGTTGAGCCGTGCGACGGCCGCGTCCGACGCCCCGGGGAACAACCGCCCCGCAGCCGCGAAGGTCTGCGGCACCAGCACACAGAGCCCCAGCCCCAGCAGCGTGAACCCCAGCATCCCCACCCACTGACCGGGCGCCCCGGCGACCACGGCGAACCCCGCCGCCGCCACCAGCGCCCCGGCCCGCACCACCGCCACGGCGCCGAAGCGCCGCACCCCGAAGTCCCCGATCGTCCGTCCCAGCAGCGTGGTGACCATGTAGACGTTGTACGGAACGGTCGCCGTCTGTTCCGAGCTCCCCAGCACGTCCTGGAGGTACTTCGCGCTCCAGTTCGAGACCGTCGAGTCCCCGATGTACGCCACCGTCATCACCAGACACAGCGGCAGCAACAGCTTGAAGGCGACCGTCCCGGACCCGGACCCGCTCTCCTCGGTCGGCCCGGCACCCTCGCCCCCGCCCTCGTGCTGCTCCTGGTCCACGTACCGCCGGCTCCCGATCAGCGCCGCCGGCATCAGCACCAGCACGACCGGCAGATACGACACCCACAGCGCCAGCTGCCAGTGCGCCCCCACCCACGCGAGCGACGCCCCGGCGATGCCGCCCAGACTGTAGGCGGCGTGGAAACTCAGCATGATGCTGCGCCCATAAGCCCGTTGGAGGCTCACCCCGAGCATGTTCATCGAGGCGTCCAACGCCCCCACGGCCAGCCCGAACACGGCCAGCGCCACGGCCAGCCCGGCCATGTGCTCCCCCGCCCCGACCCCGAGCAGCGCCAGCAGCACGACCGGCTGCGACCACCGCAGGACCCGGCTCGGCGGCACCCCCTTCACCAGGCGCTCCGTCACCACACTTCCGATACCGGCGAGCACGGGCACCGCGGCGAGGAAGGCGGGCAGCAGCGCGTCGGAAACCCCGTACCGGTCCTGGATGGCCGGGATCCGCGTCACGAGCAGAGCGAAGGCGACTCCCTGCACCAGGAAGGCGAACGCCAACGAGGCCCTGCCGCGCCGCAGCACATCAGTCATGGCGGCGAGCGTAGGGCCCCGGCGTACTGGTGGGTAGATCCGGCCAAAGGTGAATCGTGCTCAGTTCTTCCTCAGGAGCCCAGGCAACTCCGCCGGATGCGAGAAGAGTTGTGTGGCGCCCGCCAGCTTCTCGGCCGGCGTCATCGAGGTGAACCCGTACACGTCCATCCCGGCCGCGACCGCCGCCTGGACGCCCAGTGGACTGTCCTCGACCACGACACACCGCTCCGGTGCGACCCCCATCCGTTCCGCCGCGTACAGGAACAGGTCCGGCGCCGGCTTGCCCCGCCCCACATCCTGGGAGCTGAAGATCCGCTCGTCCTCGAACCACCGGTCGAGCCCGGTCGTACGGTGACCCACCCGGATCCGCTCATGGCTCCCGGACGAGGCCACGCAGTACGGCACCCTGTCGGCCGTCAGCGTCTCCAGCACTTCGACAGCACCGGCCACCGGCTTCAGCTCCCGCTCGAACGCGGCGAAGACACGGCCATGGAACACATCGTCGAAGTCGTCAGGCAACCGCTGCCCGGTCCGCTCCTCCACCAGGTCGTGCACCCGATGCATGGCGGACCCCATGTAGTCACGGATGGACTCCTCGTACGACGTCGGATACCCGAGCTCGGTGAGGTAGCCGGCCAGAAGCCGGTTGGAAATGGGCTCACTGTCGACGAGGACACCGTCGTTGTCGAAAATAACCAGGTCATAGTCCATGGCTTCGACCTTAAACGCAGAAAGCCCCGTGCCGAATGGCACGGGGCTTTCCCTTCACAAAAATTGTTCGGCGGCGTCCTACTCTCCCACAGGGTCCCCCCTGCAGTACCATCGGCGCGGTAAGGCTTAGCTTCCGGGTTCGGAATGTAACCGGGCGTTTCCCCTACGCTATGACCACCGAAACACTATGAAACAATCAATCCAACCGCACCACACACCGTCCGGGGACGGGTGCGGGGTTGTTCGTGGTTTCAGAACCAACACAGTGGACGCGAGCAACTGAGGACAAGCCCTCGGCCTATTAGTACCGGTCAACTCCACACGTTGCCGTGCTTCCATATCCGGCCTATCAACCCAGTCGTCTACTGGGAGCCTTACCCTCTTATAGAGGTGGGAGTCCTCATCTCGAAGCAGGCTTCCCGCTTAGATGCTTTCAGCGGTTATCCCTCCCGAACGTAGCCAACCAGCCATGCCCTTGGCAGGACAACTGGCACACCAGAGGTTCGTCCGTCCCGGTCCTCTCGTACTAGGGACAGCCCTTCTCAAGACTCCTACGCGCACAGCGGATAGGGACCGAACTGTCTCACGACGTTCTAAACCCAGCTCGCGTACCGCTTTAATGGGCGAACAGCCCAACCCTTGGGACCGACTCCAGCCCCAGGATGCGACGAGCCGACATCGAGGTGCCAAACCATCCCGTCGATATGGACTCTTGGGGAAGATCAGCCTGTTATCCCCGGGGTACCTTTTATCCGTTGAGCGACGGCGCTTCCACAAGCCACCGCCGGATCACTAGTCCCGACTTTCGTCCCTGCTCGACCCGTCGGTCTCACAGTCAAGCTCCCTTGTGCACTTACACTCAACACCTGATTACCAACCAGGCTGAGGGAACCTTTGGGCGCCTCCGTTACTCTTTAGGAGGCAACCGCCCCAGTTAAACTACCCATCAGACACTGTCCCTGATCCGGATCACGGACCCAGGTTAGACATCCAGCACGACCAGACTGGTATTTCAACGACGACTCCACCACCACTGGCGTGGCAGCTTCAAAGTCTCCCAGCTATCCTACACAAGCCGAACCGAACACCAATATCAAACTGTAGTAAAGGTCCCGGGGTCTTTCCGTCCTGCTGCGCGAAACGAGCATCTTTACTCGTAGTGCAATTTCACCGGGCCTATGGTTGAGACAGTCGAGAAGTCGTTACGCCATTCGTGCAGGTCGGAACTTACCCGACAAGGAATTTCGCTACCTTAGGATGGTTATAGTTACCACCGCCGTTTACTGGCGCTTAAGTTCTCAGCTTCGCCACCCCGAAGAGTGACTAACCGGTCCCCTTAACGTTCCAGCACCGGGCAGGCGTCAGTCCGTATACATCGCCTTACGGCTTCGCACGGACCTGTGTTTTTAGTAAACAGTCGCTTCTCGCTGGTCTCTGCGGCCACACCCAGCTCAGAGGGAAAACCCCATCACCGGACATGGCCCCCCTTCTCCCGAAGTTACGGGGGCATTTTGCCGAGTTCCTTAACCATAGTTCACCCGAACGCCTCGGTATTCTCTACCTGACCACCTGAGTCGGTTTAGGGTACGGGCCGCCATGAAACTCGCTAGAGGCTTTTCTCGACAGCATAGGATCATCCACTTCACCACAATCGGCTCGGCATCAGGTCTCACCCACATGCCATCCGGATTTACCTGGATGACGGGCTACACCCTTACCCCGGGACAACCACCGCCCGGGCTGGACTACCTTCCTGCGTCACCCCATCACTCACCTACTAACCGCTTGGGCCGGCGGCTCCACCACTTTCCATTCCCCGAAGGGTCCGGAACGGCTTCACGGCCTTAGCATCACGATGCTCGATGTTTGACGCTTCACAGCGGGTACCGGAATATCAACCGGTTATCCATCGACTACGCCTGTCGGCCTCGCCTTAGGTCCCGACTTACCCTGGGCAGATCAGCTTGACCCAGGAACCCTTAGTCAATCGGCGCACACGTTTCTCACGTGTGTATCGCTACTCATGCCTGCATTCTCACTCGTGAACCGTCCACAACTCGCTTCCGCGGCTGCTTCACCCGGCACACGACGCTCCCCTACCCATCACGATCCCCGTTGGGGGTACATATCGCAATGACACGACTTCGGCGGTACGCTTGAGCCCCGCTACATTGTCGGCGCGGAATCACTAGACCAGTGAGCTATTACGCACTCTTTCAAGGGTGGCTGCTTCTAAGCCAACCTCCTGGTTGTCTGTGCGACTCCACATCCTTTCCCACTTAGCGTACGCTTGGGGGCCTTAGTCGATGCTCTGGGCTGTTTCCCTCTCGACCATGGAGCTTATCCCCCACAGTCTCACTGCCGCGCTCTCACTTACCGGCATTCGGAGTTTGGCTAAGGTCAGTAACCCGGTAGGGCCCATCGCCTATCCAGTGCTCTACCTCCGGCAAGAAACACACGACGCTGCACCTAAATGCATTTCGGGGAGAACCAGCTATCACGGAGTTTGATTGGCCTTTCACCCCTAACCACAGGTCATCCCCCAGGTTTTCAACCCTGGTGGGTTCGGTCCTCCACGAAGTCTTACCTCCGCTTCAACCTGCCCATGGCTAGATCACTCCGCTTCGGGTCTTGAGCATGCTACTGAAACGCCCTGTTCGGACTCGCTTTCGCTACGGCTTCCCCACTCGGGTTAACCTCGCAACACACCGCAAACTCGCAGGCTCATTCTTCAAAAGGCACGCAGTCACGACGCAAGGACAAGTCCTTGCGCGACGCTCCCACGGCTTGTAGGCACACGGTTTCAGGTACTATTTCACTCCGCTCCCGCGGTACTTTTCACCATTCCCTCACGGTACTATCCGCTATCGGTCACCAGGGAATATTTAGGCTTAGCGGGTGGTCCCGCCAGATTCACACGGGATTTCTCGGGCCCCGTGCTACTTGGGTGTCTCTCAAACGAGCCGCTGATGTTTCGACTACGGGGGTCTTACCCTCTACGCCGGACCTTTCGCATGTCCTTCGCCTACATCAACGGTTTCTGACTCGTCCCACGGCCGGCAGACCGTGAAAGAGAGATCCCACAACCCCGCATGCGCAACCCCTGCCGGGTCTCACACACATACGGTTTGGCCTCATCCGGTTTCGCTCGCCACTACTCCCGGAATCACGGTTGTTTTCTCTTCCTGCGGGTACTGAGATGTTTCACTTCCCCGCGTTCCCTCCACATACCCTATGTGTTCAGGTATGGGTGACAGCCCATGACGACTGCCGGGTTTCCCCATTCGGACACCCCCGGATCAAAGCCTGGTTGACGACTCCCCGGGGCCTATCGTGGCCTCCCACGTCCTTCATCGGTTCCTGGTGCCAAGGCATCCACCGTGCGCCCTTAAAAACTTGGCCACAGATGCTCGCGTCCACTGTGCAGTTCTCAAACAACGACCAACCACCCATCACCCCCGGCAACAACCGGAGTTCACTGGGGTCGGCATCGGAGGGGGTTCATTCCCTCAGACACCCAACAGCGTGCCCGGCACTCCCCGCCGCCTTCCTCGACGTTCCACACCCGTGCGGGCAGTACTGGAAGAAGAAGACGATCAAGAGTGCCGAATAATCAACGTTCCACCCATGAGCAACCAGCATCGGACATGCGCCGATGTACTGGCCCCTGGACCACCAGGCAAGCCTGGCAGCCTAGAAGTGCTCCTTAGAAAGGAGGTGATCCAGCCGCACCTTCCGGTACGGCTACCTTGTTACGACTTCGTCCCAATCGCCAGTCCCACCTTCGACAGCTCCCTCCCCACAAGGGGGTTGGGCCACCGGCTTCGGGTGTTACCGACTTTCGTGACGTGACGGGCGGTGTGTACAAGGCCCGGGAACGTATTCACCGCAGCAATGCTGATCTGCGATTACTAGCAACTCCGACTTCATGGGGTCGAGTTGCAGACCCCAATCCGAACTGAGACCGGCTTTTTGAGATTCGCTCCACCTCACGGTATCGCAGCTCATTGTACCGGCCATTGTAGCACGTGTGCAGCCCAAGACATAAGGGGCATGATGACTTGACGTCGTCCCCACCTTCCTCCGAGTTGACCCCGGCGGTCTCCCGTGAGTCCCCAACACCCCCGAAGGGGCTTGCTGGCAACACGGGACAAGGGTTGCGCTCGTTGCGGGACTTAACCCAACATCTCACGACACGAGCTGACGACAGCCATGCACCACCTGTACACCGACCACAAGGGGGGCACTATCTCTAATGCTTTCCGGTGTATGTCAAGCCTTGGTAAGGTTCTTCGCGTTGCGTCGAATTAAGCCACATGCTCCGCTGCTTGTGCGGGCCCCCGTCAATTCCTTTGAGTTTTAGCCTTGCGGCCGTACTCCCCAGGCGGGGAACTTAATGCGTTAGCTGCGGCACCGACGACGTGGAATGTCGCCAACACCTAGTTCCCACCGTTTACGGCGTGGACTACCAGGGTATCTAATCCTGTTCGCTCCCCACGCTTTCGCTCCTCAGCGTCAGTAATGGCCCAGAGATCCGCCTTCGCCACCGGTGTTCCTCCTGATATCTGCGCATTTCACCGCTACACCAGGAATTCCGATCTCCCCTACCACACTCTAGCCTGCCCGTATCGACTGCAGACCCGGGGTTAAGCCCCGGGCTTTCACAATCGACGCGACAAGCCGCCTACGAGCTCTTTACGCCCAATAATTCCGGACAACGCTCGCGCCCTACGTATTACCGCGGCTGCTGGCACGTAGTTAGCCGGCGCTTCTTCTGCAGGTACCGTCACTTTCGCTTCTTCCCTGCTGAAAGAGGTTTACAACCCGAAGGCCGTCATCCCTCACGCGGCGTCGCTGCATCAGGCTTTCGCCCATTGTGCAATATTCCCCACTGCTGCCTCCCGTAGGAGTCTGGGCCGTGTCTCAGTCCCAGTGTGGCCGGTCGCCCTCTCAGGCCGGCTACCCGTCGTCGCCTTGGTGAGCCATTACCTCACCAACAAGCTGATAGGCCGCGGGCTCATCCCTCACCGCCGGAGCTTTTAACCCCCACCCATGCGAGTGGAAGTGTTATCCGGTATTAGACCCCGTTTCCAGGGCTTGTCCCAGAGTGAAGGGCAGATTGCCCACGTGTTACTCACCCGTTCGCCACTAATCCCCACCGAAGTGGTTCATCGTTCGACTTGCATGTGTTAAGCACGCCGCCAGCGTTCGTCCTGAGCCAGGATCAAACTCTCCGTGAATGCTTTCCCGGCTGCGTCCGGTTAAGGACTGCGGGTCGACACATCACGAGAGCGGAACGGTCGGGCGGAATAGGCCCGGCCGTTCACAGCGTCCTCGCTGTGTTTTTCTTCAAAGGAACCTCGTCCCGGCCGAACGGCCGGAGACGGGGTATCAACATATCTGGCGTTGATTTTTGGCACGCTGTTGAGTTCTCAAGGAACGGACGCTTCCTTTGTACTCACCCTCTCGGGCTTTCCTCCGGGCGCTTCCCTTCGGTATTTCGTGTCCCCGACTCTACCAGATCTTTCCGATCCGATTTCCTCGGGGTTTCGCCTTCCGGGTTCCCGCTTCCGCGTTTCCCTTTCCGGCGGCTCCGACTCTATCAGATCTTTTTTCTTCGACCTGACCCCCAGTCAGCGGGGTTCGTCTTTCCGGCCCTCGGGCCGTTCCGACGAGGTGAGACTCTAGCGGATTCCCGGCTCCCGAGCTAATCGGGGGCCTGCGCCCTTTCAAGCGCGGATTCCTCATTTCACGAATACGCACACCAATGACATGACAGCAGACAGAGGACTGTCGTCGATCAGGTGCGGTACTTGCGGAATGGCTGTCCGGGGCCGACCGGAGTCGGTGCTCACGTCGGACAACTCGGAGAACAGTACGGATCACGGCAGGGCGTGTCAACTCGCTGCCGTGATCCTTGCCCGGCCCCCCTCTTCAGGGCGTAGCCTGGCCCGCATGACGACGACGCGTACGTACAGCCAGTTCTGGTGGGCCGCCTGACAGCGGCCGTCGTACGTATGCGCTCAACGGCCGCCGCTTCGGTGGCCGTTTTCGTTTCTCCCTCCGGGGCTTCGGCCCTCGGGACTCCGGGAGCGGCCGGCCGGGGCGACGGCCACGACCGGGAGACGGAGACAGGAAGCGATGACACGGGTCTTCAGTGGGATCAAACCGACCGGGCATCTGACGCTGGGGAACTACCTGGGGGCCATGCGGCGGTGGGCCGAGGTCGACCAGCACCGGGCGGACGCGTTGTTCTGTGTCGTCGACCTGCACGCGCTGACCGTGGACCACGATCCGGCACGGGTACGCAGACTGAGCCGGCAGGCGGCGACGCTGCTGCTGGCCACCGGGGTGGATCCGGAGCTGTGCACCGTGTTCGTGCAGAGCCACGTCGACGAGCACACCCGTCTGTCGTACGTGCTGGAGTGTGCGGCGACCGACGGCGAGATGCGGCGGATGATCCAGTACAAGGAGAAGGCCGCGCTGGAACGGCGGCGGGGCGGCAGTGTGCGGCTGTCACTGCTGACGTATCCCGTGCTGATGGCGGCGGACATCCTGGCGTACGGGACGGACGAGGTGCCGGTGGGGGACGACCAGGCCCCGCACGTGGAACTCACACGGGATCTGGCCGTGCGGTTCAACCAGCGGTACGGGCACACCTTCACCGTGCCCCGGGCCACGCATCCGGCGGTGGCCGCGCGGGTGATGAATCTGCAGGACCCCCTGGTGAAGATGGGGAAGAGCGACGACGTCGGACCGGGGATCGTCTATCTGCTGGACGAGCCGGACGTGGTGCGCAAGAAGGTCATGCGGGCCGTGACCGACAGCGGTACCGATGTCGTGTACGACCGGGAGGCGCGGCCGGGGGTGGCGAATCTGCTGGAGATTCTCGCGGCGTGCTCGGGCGGGGACCCGGAGACGCTCGGCGGTGCGTACGAGTCGTACGGGGCGTTGAAGAAGGACACCGCGGAGGCCGTGGTCGAGGTGCTGAGGCCGTTGCGGGAGAAGCACAAGGAGCTGTGCGCGGATCCCGGTTACGTGGAGGGGGTGTTGCGGGACGGCGCGGAGAGGGCTCGCGGTATGGCACGGCCCACCGTGGATGCCGCTTGTCGGGCCATCGGCCTGCTTCCGGCGTCCGATGTCGGGGCCGGGGCCGGGGCCGGAACTGGAACCGGGAGATAGTCCCGGTATCCGTGCCCGTGGCGGTGTCCTTGCCGGTCGGTCGGCTCCCTTGGCAGTAAGTCGTGGGTCGATGGCCTCCGTACCTCTGGGAGGTGGGGTGCGGGGGCGGCACGATCGGGGCATGGACATTGCGGAGAACGCGGCGCTGGTGGTCGTCGACGTGCAGCGGGGTTTCGAGGACCTCGGTTTTTGGGGGCAGCGGAACCATCCGGGGGCGGACGAGAACATCGCCGCGCTGCTCGACGTGTGGCAGGCGTCGGGGCGGCCGGTGGTGTTCGTGCGGCACGACTCGGTCGAGCCGGGGTCTCCCCTGCGTCCGGGGCAGCCGGGCAACGGGTTCAAGGAGTACGTGGAACAGCGGCGCGGAAAAGGAGGTGCGGGCGCCGGGCTGCTGGTGACGAAGAGCGTGAACTCGGCGTTCCACGGCACCCCGGATCTCGGCGCCTGGCTGAAGAACGCCGGGATCTCGCAAGTGGTGCTGGTCGGGATCCAGACCAACATGTGTGTGGAGACGACGGCCCGAGTGGGCGGGAACCTCGGGTACGACGTGGTGGTCGTGTTCGACGCGACGTACACCTTCGACGTGGAGGGGCCGTTCGGCTGGCGGCGCACCGCGGACGAGGCGGCACAGGCGTCGGCGGTGACGTTGCACGGGGGCGGGTTCGCACGTGTGGTGGGGTCGGGGGACGTGCTCGCCGGAGCGAAGTGAGGGGCAGCGGGGGGCGGTGACCGACGGGACGCCCGGTCGTGGGCGCCCCGGGCAGGGGATGGTCGGGGCGGGGGCCCGGTCTCAGTCCTTGGTGCCGGAGGCCAGTTCGCGACTGCGGTCGCGGGCGGCTTCGAGGGCGGCGATGAGGGCGGCTCGTACGCCGTGGTTCTCGAGTTCGCGGATGGCGTTGATGGTGGTGCCGGCGGGGGACGTGACGTTCTCGCGGAGCCGTACGGGGTGCTCGCCGCTGTCGCGGAGCATGGTCGCGGCGCCGATCGCGGACTGGACGATCAGGTCGTGGGCCTTGTCGCGGGGCAGGCCGAGCAGGATGCCGGCGTCCGTCATGGCTTCGACCAGGTAGTAGAAGTACGCCGGACCGGAGCCGGAGAGGGCGGTGCAGGCGTCCTGCTGCGACTCCGGGACGCGGAGCGTCTTGCCGACGGCGCCGAAGATCTCCTCGGTGTGGGCGAGGTGTTCCGGGGTGGCGTGGCTGCCGGCGGAGATGACCGACATGGCCTCGTCGACCAGGGCGGGGGTGTTCGTCATGACGCGGACGACCGGGGTACCGGCGGCGAGGCGGTCCTCGTAGAAGGAGGTGGGGATGCCGGCGGCGCCGCTGATGACCAGGCGGTCGGCGGGGGTGTGCGGGGCCAGCTCGTCGAGGAGGGTGCCCATGTCCTGCGGTTTGACCGTGAGGATCAGGGTGTCGGCGGTCTTGGCGGCTTCGGGGTTGGAGACCGGGGTGACTCCGTGGCGGGCGCGGAGTTCGTCGGCCCGCTCCTGGCGGCGGGTGGTGACCAGGAGGTCGGCGGGAGCCCAGCCGGCGCGGATCATTCCGCTGAGCAGGGCCTCACCGATCTTGCCGGTGCCGAGGACTGCGACTTTCTGAGCCATGGCGGGGGATGACCTCCGGGGTGCGCGTCGTCCTGGTGCATCGTCCTGGTCATCCTCGCACCCGGGGGGCGTGGGGGCGGGGTGATGTCCGGTGGGCGGACGGTACGCGGACGTCGGCGCCCGGGGGCGCGTCAGGCCGTCCTGCGGCGGAGGGTTGCCGCACCGAGGGCGAGCACCAGCAGGGCGCAGCCGGCGACGACCAGGATGTCGCGTACGAAGGCGGCGGTCATGTCCGTGTGCCGGAGGACCTCGTTCATGCCGTCGACGGCGTAGGACATGGGGAGGACGTCGGAGACGGTCTCCAGGACGGGGTGCATGTTCTCGCGTGCGGTGAAGAGTCCGCACAGCAGGAGCTGGGGGAAGATCACAGCCGGCATGAACTGCACCGCCTGGAACTCCGAGGCCGCGAAGGCCGAGACGAAGAGGCCGAGGGCTGTACCGAGGAGCGCGTCGAGCAGGGCCACCAGCAGCAGCAGCCACGGGCTGCCGACGACGTCGAGTCCCAGGAACCAGACCGCCAGCGCGGTGGCCAGGGCGGACTGGACGATCGCGATCGCGCCGAAGGCGAGGGCGTAGCCGGTGATCAGGTCGCCCTTGCCGAGCGGCATGGCGAGGAGGCGTTCGAGGGTGCCGGAGGTGCGCTCGCGCAGGGTGGCGATCGAGGTGACCAGGAACATCGTGATCAGCGGGAAGATCCCGAGGAGCGAGGCGCCGATGTTGTCGAAGGTGCGCGGGCTGCCGTCGAAGACGTAGCGGAGCAGGAACAGCATCAGGCAGGGGACGAGCAGCATCAGCGCGATCGTGCGCGGGTCGTGGCGGAGCTGGCGCAGGACCCGGGCGGCGGTGGAAAGGGTGCGCGAGAGGTTCAGGGCGCTCGTCGCCGCAGGGGACGGGGTCGGAGGGAGCGTCGTCGCACGGGGGGTGCTCATCGTGAGGTCTCCTTCGTGCGGCTTGCTGCGACGGCCGCGTCCACCAGGTGCAGGAAGGCCGCCTCGACGGTGTCGGATCCGGTACCGGTGCGCAGGGCGTCGGGGGTGTCGTCGGCGAGGATCTCGCCCGCGCGCATGAGCAGGAGGCGGTCGCAGCGCTCGGCCTCGTCCATGACGTGGGAGGAGATCAGCAGGCTGGCGCCCCGTTCGGCGGCGATGGTGTGGAAGAGCTGCCAGAGGTCTCGGCGCAGGACGGGGTCGAGACCGACCGTGGGTTCGTCGAGGACCAGCAGCTCGGGAGTGCCGAGGAGGGCGACGGCGAGGGAGACGCGGTTGCGCTGGCCGCCGGAGAGGTCGCCGGCGAGGGCGTCGGCGTGGGTGGTGAGGTCGACGTCGGCGATGGCCCGGGTGACGTTGTCGCGGCGGCGGTCGGCGGCGATGGGGGTCCCCCCGCGCGAGCGAATTCGAGCGTGGGGGAGGCCGGGGTCGAGGACCGAGGCGAAGTAGTCGAGGTTCTGCCGGACCGTCAGGTCGTCGTAGACCGAGGGGGCCTGGGTGACGTAACCGATGCGGGTGCGCAGGGTGGGGTGGCCCGCGGGGAGGCCGAGCACGTCCAGCGTGCCGGTGACCTTGGCCTGGGTGGCGACGATGGCCCGCATCAGGGTCGACTTGCCGCAGCCGGAGGGGCCGAGGAGGCCGGTGACCTGCCCGCGGGGGACGGTGAAGTCGAGGCCGCGCAGGACGGTGCGGGGGCCTCGGACGACGGTGAGGTCCTGGGCCCGGACGGCGGGGTCGTGCTCACCGGGACCCTCGCCGGTGTCCGGGTGTGGAGGGCCGGAGAAGTAATTCATCATGTGATGAATAATCCTCTCGGGTGCGGAACACGTCAAGCGGGCCGACGGACATGCCGAAGGGACGCGCGGGCGCGGTGGCGGCGGGCGCGTGGCGGTGGCGCGTGGTGATGAGGATGCGGTGGAGGCAGGCGGCGGGGGCGGGCCGGGGCGGCGACGTGCGGCTCGGCGCGGGCGCGCGGGCAGCGACCCGCCCGTCGGTGCGCGGTTACGGGCGGCGGCGCTTCGTGGGGTTGCCGGAGCGGCGGGACGTCCGCTTCTCGTACTGGGTGCGGGCCGTTTCGTACTCCTCGCGGTGGAGCCCCTCACCGGGGGCCTCGGCGAGGGAGCGGAAGAAATAGGCGAGGAGGGAGCCGACGAAGCCGATGGTCAGCAGGCCGCGGAGGGACCGCAGGCGGTCCGGGTCGGGACGCCGCTTGAACGCCTCCCAGGTGTGCCCGAACGCGAGGGCGCTGCAGACCGCGAACATCACGGCCATGAGGAGGGTGACGAAACCGCCGACCTCGGCGATCTGGAGACCCTGGTAGGCGATGCGCAGAACGAGGCAGGCGGCGGCCGCGGCGGCGAGCGAGCCGACGGCGACGCCGACGCGGCGGGCCGGGTAGCCGTTGCCGTGGTCGACCCAGGTCGTCCCGAAGAAGCGGATGGGCTCGGGGCGGGGGCCGACGGGGGTCCCCGAGGAGCCCGCGGGGTGGTCCGGGGTGCCGTTCTCTGCGCTCACGCTTCGATTATGGCTCCGGTACCCACGCGGGCTCCGAGCGGGATCAGGTGGGATCAGGTGCAGCGCGGGGCCACGTAACCGTCGCTGCCGGTCCTCACGTAGGCGTCCGAGACGTACTGACCGCTGTCGATGTTGCACCAGATGTTCGACGTGCCGTACGGGCCGGTGACGGTCGTGCCCGGACGCTGGCAGAAGATCGGCACCTGCGCGCCCACGGGCAGGGTGCGGACGACGGCGTGGTTCGTGCCCGGACCGCTGCGGACGTTGACCCGGTAGCCCGGCGCGACCGGGTAGTACTGCACGGCCGCCGCCGCGGCCGACTCGGCCGCTCCGGTGTTCTCTGCTTCTGCGACATGGTCGACTGCCATGGAAAAACTCCCCCGTTGTGCGTGTGCGCCCCATGCCTGTCATGGGGTCCCGTTGATACCCCGAGAACTCGCCACGCACACATGTACGTTGTTTGAACGCCGGTGCCGGCACGCCGCCTCGGTCCCGTACGTTTCATCGACTAGGGTCTGTGCGGCGCGCACGCGGACGAACAGCACGGGGGTGGTCCCATGGCGCCACAGCGGAACGTCGGAGCGGGTGCGGAAGCGGAACTTCCCGAGTACGCCGGTCACTACCGTCTCGAGTCCTGCCTCGGCTCCGGTGGAATGGGCGTGGTCCATCTGGCCCGGAGTACGTCCGGGCTGAAGCTCGCGGTGAAGGTCGTGCACGCCGAGTTCGCGCGGGACCGCGAGTTCAGGGGGCGTTTCCGCCAGGAGGTCGCGGCGGCCCGGCGGGTGAGCGGCGCCTTCACCGCGCCGGTGGTCGACGCCGACCCGGAGGCCGAGCGGCCCTGGATGGCCACGTTGTTCATCCCCGGCCCGACGCTCGCCCAGCATGTGAAGCGGAACGGGCCCATGCCCCCACCGCAGTTGCGCAGGCTGATGGCCGGACTCGCGGAGGGAGTGCGGGACATCCACCGGGTCGGGGTCGTTCACCGCGATCTCAAACCCAGCAACGTACTGCTCGCCGAGGACGGGCCGAAGATCATAGATTTCGGCATATCCCGGCCAAAGGACAGCGAACTGCGGACCGAGACCGGGAAGTTGATCGGCACCCCGCCCTTCATGGCGCCCGAGCAGTTCCGGAGCCCTCGTGAGGTGGGGCCCTCCGCCGACATCTTCGCGCTCGGTTCGCTCCTGGTGCACGCCGCCACCGGGCGCGGGCCGTTCGACTCCGACAGCCCGTACGTCGTCGCCTACCAGGTGGTGCACGACGAGCCCGATCTGACCGGCGTGCCGGACGGGCTCGCCCCGCTGGTGCTGCGCTGCCTGGCCAAGGAACCCGAGGACCGGCCCTCCCCCGACGCGTTGATGCGGGAACTGCGGTCCGTCTCGGCCTCGTACGACACCCAGGCCTTCATGAGCGCCCAGGCCTTCATACCGGCGCAGCGGACGGACTCGGGAGCGGACCCTGGAGCGGACCCGGCGGGCGCCGTGGCCGCCCGCCGGGAGGTGCCCGACGCGGAGGGCGGGGACGCGGCCGGGACCGGCCCCGCCGCCGCACCCGCCGCCGGGGCCGGCCGCCACGGCGGCCCGTCGGCGGCCCGGCGTTCCGCGCGGCCTCCCTTCAGCAAGCGGGCGCTGATCGGGGGCGGGGCGCTCGCCCTGGCCGTGTTCGGCACGCTCTTCTCCGTCCAGTTGCTCGGCGACGAGCCCTCGGTCCGGCGGGGAGCCGCCGGCCCACGGGCCACACCGGACGCGTTCCGGGCGTGGGAGGCGGCGCCGTCCGGCAGGCCGGGCAGCCCGCAGTGCTCGTACGGGGCCGACCGGCTGGTGTGTGTCCGGGCGGGGTCGGTGTTCGCCCTCGGCCCCGACGACGGCCGCCTGCTGTGGCGGCACGCCACCGCGCGGACGTCGGTGAGCGGGCCGCCGGTCGTGTCGGGCGGGCTCGTGCACCCCGCCCTGGAGCCGGGCAGCGGCCTGGAGGCACTCGACCCGGCCTCGGGGGAGCCCCGGTGGCGGCAGGACGCCGCCGAGTACAACGGCCTGACCGGGGCCGGGGACACGCTGCTGCTCACCGGCGCCGACGGAACGGTCACCGGCATGGACAGCGCCTCGGGCGACGTGCTGTGGACCGGGCGGGTGCCGGGGCACGACGCCCCGTACTTCCGCACGTTCGCGGGGGATCCGCTGGCCTACGTGGCGAGCACGTCGGACGACGGTTCCAGCACGCGGGTCACGGCGGTCGACCCGCGGTCCGGCGCGGTGCGCTGGGACGCCCGGCTGGAGGGGATGCTGACGCCGGTCGGCATCACGGGCGAGGCGGTCGTCCTCGCCTCCGAGGACCCGGTCCTCGGCGACACGCGGGCCCTGGTCCGCCACACACCGGGCAGCGGGGAGACGCGCCGGGTGACGCTGCCCGTACCGCTGGCGCAGGGGCACGGCACCGTGCACGGGGACGTCGCCTATCTGACGGGGACCGGCGGCAGGCTGGTGGCCGTCGACATGGCCGCGCTGCGGCAGCGGTGGAGCCTGGAGACGGGTGTCGCCCGCGGGTCCGCGCCGGTCGCGGACGGGCGGCACGTCTACTTCACGGCGCCGGACGGCCGGCTGCTCGCGGTGGACGCGCGCGAGGGACGGTTGGCCGGGCAGACAGCACCCCGGATGGGCGACCACCCCGACCGGGTGGCCGCCACCCTGCCACAACCGGTGATCGCCGACGGCCACGTCCACGCCACCGCCCCCGACGGCGCGGTCTTCGCCGTGGACGGCAGCGACCCGGTGGACTGGTAGGACCCGCGGAACACGGCAGGGCCCACGGAACACCATGGTTCCGTGGGCCCCTTGGGTCCCGTGGGCCCCGTAGGAGTCGCGGGCCTCGTAGGGGTCGCGGGCGGTTCAGCCCAGCTTCGACACGTCCCGCACCGCGCCCTTGTCGGCGCTGGTGGCCATCGCCGCGTACGCCTTCAGGGCCGCCGAGACCTTGCGCTCACGGTTCTTCGGGGCGTACGCACCGTCCAGTGCCCGCTCGCGGCGGGCCAGCTCGGCGTCGTCGACCAGCAGCTCGACCGAGCGGTTCGGGATGTCGATGCGGACCCGGTCGCCGTCCTCGACCAGGGCGATGACGCCGCCCGAGGCCGCCTCCGGGGAGGCGTGGCCGATGGAGAGGCCGGACGTGCCGCCGGAGAACCGGCCGTCGGTGATCAGGGCGCAGGCCTTTCCGAGACCGCGGCTCTTCAGGTACGACGTCGGGTAGAGCATCTCCTGCATGCCGGGGCCGCCCTTGGGGCCCTCGTAGCGGATGACGACGACGTCGCCCTCCTTGACCTGCTTGGTGAGGATCTTCTCGACGGCCTCCTCCTGCGACTCGCAGACGACCGCCGGCCCCTCGAAGGTCCAGATCGACTCGTCGACGCCGGCCGTCTTGACCACGCAGCCGTCCACGGCGAGGTTGCCGCGCAGCACGGCCAGGCCGCCGTCCTTGGAGTACGCGTGCTCGGCGGAGCGGATGCAGCCGCCCTCGGCGTCCTCGTCGAGGGTGTCCCAGCGCTCGGACTGGGAGAACGCCTCCGCGGAGCGGACGCAGCCGGGGGCGGCGTGCCACATCTCCACCGCATCCGGGGACGGGGAGCCGCCGCGGATGTCCCAGGTCTTCAGCCAGTCGGCCAGGGTGGGACTGTGGACGGAGTACACGTCCTCGTTCAGCAGGCCCGCGCGGTGCAGTTCGCCGAGCAGGGCGGGGATGCCGCCCGCGCGGTGCACGTCCTCCATGTAGTACGTACGGCTCTTGGCGACGTTCGGCGCGACCTTCGCCAGACAGGGGACGCGGCGCGAGAGGGCGTCGATCTCGGTCAGGCCGAAGGGCACCTCCGCCTCCTGGGCGGCGGCCAGCAGGTGCAGGATCGTGTTGGTGGAACCGCCCATGGCGATGTCCAGCGCCATCGCGTTCTCGAACGCGGCGACGGTCGCGACGCTGCGGGGCAGGACCGTGTCGTCGTCCTGCTCGTAGTAGCGGCGGGTGATGTCCATGACCGTGCGGGCGGCGTTCTCGTAGAGCGCCTTGCGGGCCGTGTGGGTGGCGAGGACCGAGCCGTTGCCCGGGAGGGACAGGCCGATGGCCTCGGTGAGGCAGTTCATCGAGTTGGCGGTGAACATGCCGGAACAGGAGCCGCAGGTCGGACAGGCGTTCTCCTCGATGCGCAGGACGTCGGCGTCGGAGATCTTGTCGTTGGCGGCGTCCACCATCGCGTCGATCAGGTCCAGCGTGCGGACCGTGCCGTCGACCAGCGTCGCCCGGCCGGCCTCCATCGGGCCGCCGGAGACGAAGACCGTCGGGATGTTCAGCCGCAGAGCGGCGTTGAGCATGCCCGGGGTGATCTTGTCGCAGTTGGAGATGCAGATCAGGGCGTCCGCGCAGTGGGCCTCGACCATGTACTCCACGCTGTCCGCGATCAGGTCGCGGGAGGGCAGGGAGTACAGCATGCCTCCGTGGCCCATCGCGATGCCGTCGTCGACGGCGATCGTGTTGAACTCGCGCGGGATGCCGCCGGCCGCCACGACCGCCTCGCTGACGATCCGGCCGACCGGCGCGAGGTGGGTGTGCCCGGGGACGAACTCCGTGAAGCTGTTGGCGACGGCGATGATCGGCTTCCTGCCGATGTCCGCACCCGGCACACCGGAGGCTCGCATCAGGGCGCGCGCGCCCGCCATGTTGCGGCCGTGGGTGACTGTGCGGGACCTCAGCTCGGGCATCGTCGCTCGCTCCTTCAGACCTTCTCGGGGTGCCGGGGTCAGAGGCTTCTGACTGTCGTCGAGCGTACGCCCGTCATCCAGTGGGCGGGACGGGGTGTCCGTAATACGGGATACGTATCTCAGTGCGGGAGTGGTGCGGGGACTGCGGTACGGGGGTGGGGCGCGGTGCGTCAGCGGCCGGTGAGATGGCCCTGGACCACCGGCGCCACCCGCCCGATGATCTGCTCGGGGTCGGCCGAGGCCAGCGGTTCGATCTTGATCACGTACCGGATCATCGCGATCCCGACCAGCTGGGCGGCGGCGAGCTCGGCGCGCAGCTCCGCGTCCGGCAGGTCGAGCTGTCCCGCGATACGGCGCAGCAGCTGGCCGGCGACCAGGCGACGGAAGACCCCGGCGGCGGTCTCGTTGTTCACGGCGGACCGGATGATCGCGAGCAGCGGGGCCCGGGTCACCGGGTTCTCCCACAGGCCGAGGATCATCCGGGTCATCCGCTCCCCGACCTCCTCCAACGGAGCGTCGAGAACCGCTTGGCGGCCCTTGAACACCGGAGCGAAGGCGACCTCGACGGCCGCCTCGAACACCTGCTCCTTGGTGCCGAAGTAGTGGTGCACGAGTGCGGAGTCGACCCCGGCCGACTTGGCGATGCCCCGCACGGACGTCCTGTCGTACCCGCGTTCGGAGAACTCCTCGCGGGCCGCGTCCAGGATGCGGTCG
Source organism: Streptomyces yamdrokensis (assembly GCF_053890455.1). NCBI lineage: Bacteria > Bacillati > Actinomycetota > Actinomycetes > Kitasatosporales > Streptomycetaceae > Streptomyces > Streptomyces yamdrokensis. The sequence continues at coordinate 4,348,910 of NZ_CM132679.1, read as the reverse complement.
CGGGTGTCGGCCGACTCCGTGCGCGGGGGCCGGCCACGGCGCCGGGGTGCGATGCCGTTGCGGCCGGGGGACGCGTCCGGGCCTCCGGGCGCGCCGACGCCGGTCATCGGCGCGGCGTCCGCAGCGCCGGGGCCGCCGACGCCAGGTGCAGGCGGGTGAACGCCAGCGCCTCCGCCAGGTCGGCCTCGCGCTCGGCGCCGGACATGGCGCGGCGGGTGTTGACCTCGATGACGACATGGCCGTCGAAGCCGCCGTGGGCGAGGCGCTCCAGCACCTCGGCGCAGGGCTGGTCACCGCGGCCGGGCACGAGGTGCTCGTCCTTGGCCGAGCCCCGGCCGTCGGCGAGGTGGAGGTGACCGAGGCGGTCGCCCATGCGGTCGAGCATCCCGAGGGTGTCGGTGCGGGATGTCGAGGCGTGGCTGAGGTCCATCGTGAAGTGGCGGTAGTCGTCCTTGGTGACGTCCCAGTCGGGGGCGTAGGCGAGCATCTCGCGGTCGCGGTAGCGCCACGGGTACATGTTCTCCACGGCGAACCGCACATCCGTCTCGTCCGCCATCCGCCAGATTCCGTCGACGAAGTCACGGGCGTACTGGCGCTGCCAGCGGAACGGCGGATGGACGACGACCGTGGCTGCACCGAGCCTCTCGGCGGCGGAGCGGGCCCGCTGGAGCTTGGTCCAGGGGTCGGTGGACCACACGCGCTGCGTGATGAGCAGGCAGGGGGCGTGCACGGCGAGGACGGGGATGCGGTGGTAGTCGCTGAGCCGGCGCAGCGCCTCGATGTCCTGGCTGACCGGATCGGTCCACACCATGACCTCGACACCGTCGTACCCGAGGCGCGCGGCGATCTCGAAGGCCGTCGCCGTCGACTCCGGATAGACGGAGGCCGTCGACAGAGCGACCTTCGCATCCGGGATGCGCACCGCTGAATCTGCCACGAGGGACAGCGTACGGGGTGTGTTCGACGGGCGGGACGCGGGCGGTGGGCTTCGGCCGGGGTCCGTCCGGCGTGGCCGCGGCCGCGTGTCCGCAGGCCACGGGGCGCTTCGTCCGTTCGACGGACCTGTGGTCCGGGCGGCCGCCGTGTGATCGAGCCAACCGGACACCGTCGCACGGCCCGGTTCGCCGGCCACCGCACGGTGGGCGTTCACGGCGCCCCGGTACGCCGGCCTCCCGCGCGGGATGCCGCCGGGCCCTGTCGTCGTCTTCCCGTCGTCCGCCCACAGGGCGGACCTCGCGGCGTCATGTGGCCCCTGCTCGGGGAGCTCGGGGAGCGTGCACGGCGTCGGGAGGCAGTCGGGAGACAGGCGGGAACGTGACGGCAGGGCCTAGGCGGGCCCCATGTGGTCCAGGCGGCGCAGGATGACACCCTCGCGCAGTGCCCAGGGGCAGATCTCCACGGACTCCACCCTGAACAGGTCCATCGCGGCCTCCGCGACCAGTGCCCCGGCGACCAGCTGGCCCGCGCGCGCCTCGGAGACGCCCGGCAGCTCGGCGCGCTCGGCGGTGGTCATCGCGGACAGCCTCGACACCCACCCCTCCAGGGACTGGCGCTTCAGTTCGCGCGGGACGTACGGGCCCTCGGCGGAGCGGGCGGCTCCCGCGATGCGGGCGAGCTGCTTGAAGGTCTTGGAGGTGGCCACCACGTGGTCCGGCGGGCCGAGGCGGCTGAACTCGCCGACCGTACGGGCGATCTCCGTGCGGACGTGCCGGCGCAGCGCCCGGACGTCGTCCGGTGCCGGCGGGTCGCCGGGCAGCCGGGTGCCCGTGAGGCGGCCGGCGCCCAGCGGCAGCGACACCGCCGCGTCGGGCTCCTCGTCCATACCGAAGGCGATCTCCAGCGAGCCACCGCCGATGTCGATGACCAGCAGCTTTCCCGCCGACCAGCCGAACCAGCGGCGGGCGGCGAGAAAGGTCAGCCGGGCCTCCTCCGGACCGGTGAGGACCTGGAGTTCGACTCCGGTCTCCCCGCGTACGCGCTCCAGGACCTCGCCGGCGTTGCGGGCGTCGCGCACCGCCGAGGTCGCGAACGGCAGCAGTTCCTCGACGCCCTTGTCCTCGGCGGCCCGGAGCGCGTCGCGGACGACCCGGATCACCCGGTCCAGACCGCCGGGGCCGATCGCACCGTCGGCGTCCAGCAGCTGGGCGAGGCGCAGCTCCGCCTTGTGGGAGTGCGCGGGCAGCGGACACGCTCCGGGGTGCGCGTCCACCACCAGCAGATGCACCGTGTTCGAACCCACGTCGAGGACACCGAGTCTCATGTACGGAACGCTACTGCCCGTCGCGCGGCCTGAACCCCGTCCCGGGACACTCGGTCCGGTACAGGACCGTGATCCGGGCGACTTACCCTGGACGGGTGCCAAAGACGAAAAAGGCGAAGACCGAGAAGACGGACAAGAAGACCAAACAGGTTGACCAGGCCAAGACGGCCAAATCGGTCGACGGTCCGTCGGGGGTGCCGCCGAACGACGAGAAGGGCCTCGACTTCGCCCGGGCGTGGGTGGAGTTCCCCGATCCCGCGGACGAGGAGCAGGTGTTCCGCTGCGATCTGACCTGGCTGACCTCTCGCTGGAACTGTGTCTTCGGCAGCGGTTGCCAGGGCATCCAGGCGGGCCGTGCGGACGACGGATGCTGCACCCTGGGGGCGCATTTCTCGGACGAGGACGACGAGAAGCGGGTCGCGGGTCATGTGGCGAGGCTGACGCCGGACATCTGGCAGCACCACGACGAGGGCATCCGGGGCGGCTGGGTCTCCGAGGACGAGGACGGAGACCGCCAGACGCGTCCCTTCGAGGGCTCGTGCATCTTCCAGAACCGGCCGGGCTTCGCCGGCGGCATGGGCTGTTCGCTGCACATCCTCGCCGTACGGGAGGGCCGCGAGCCGCTGGAGACCAAGCCGGACGTGTGCTGGCAGCTGCCGGTCCGGCGGACCTACGACTGGATCGACCGGCCCGACGACACGCGCGTACTGCAGGTGTCGATCGGTGAGTACGACCGCCGGGGCTGGGGTCCGGGCGGCCACGACCTGCACTGGTGGTGCACGTCGGCGACCTCGGCGCACGGCGCGGGCGACCCCGTGTACGTGTCCTACCGGGCGGAGCTGACCGAGCTGATGGGCAAGGCCGGCTACGACCGGCTGGCCGAGCTGTGCGAGGAGCGGCTGGCCTCGCAGCTCCCGCTGCTGGCACCGCATCCGGCGGATCCCGCCTGACCCGTCCGCCGACGCGCGGGACACGGGCTACCGGTCACGGGGCCTGAGGGGTCCTTGCACTATGAGCGCCCGATGAGGTCGCGTGGTCCGGTGCTGTGCCTCGCAAGGCGCCGGAGAGCCCTTGTAGCGGAGCTACCAGGGCTTTTCGGCAACGCGGCGAGGTGCGGTGCCGGGCCGCGCGACCCGGGCGGGCATAGTGCAAGGCCCCCTGAAAGCCACGCCGGTCACCACGCGGACGGACTCGGGTCGTCGTCGCCGCCCCTGTCACCACTGGCGTCGTCGTCCTCGTCGTCGTCCTCGGTGGGCGGTGGTGTCGTGTCCGCCGGGCGGGCGAGGGCGGCCAGGCCTCCGGGCGGCGGTTCCGCGGGCACCGGGCCGGGCGACGGGGGCGGATCGCTCGGGGCGGGCTCCGGCCGGGGCGGTGGCGTGGGTGCCGGGGACGGGGACGACGGCGGGGGGCCGGCCGGGTCGCCGGGGCTCGGGGGCGGGCTGCCCGGGGGAGCGGGGTGCGCCGTTCCCGGACTTCCCGTGCTGCCGGGACGGCCGGGGCCTTCGGAGTGACCGGGGAGCGGGGCGTCCGGGAAGGACGGGCCGGGTGCGTCGCCATGACCGTGGCCGTCGATGGCCACCACGGCACCGGCGGGCGAGACCGCCACCCGTGCGCTCCAGCGGCCGGACGGCTCGCGCAACCGGTCGACGTGCACCCTGACCGTCAGCGACTGCCCCGCCCGGAGCGTTCCCGACGACTGGCTCAGGTAGAGCCAGGGCGCCCCCGTCGACGCGGACCAGCGGACCGGCGCGGCGCCCCGCGCGGCGAGCGTGATCAGTGTGGTGTCGCCACTGTGCCCGGCGGTGACGCCCAGCACGGAGGCTCCCCCGTGACCGGCGCCGGCGACCCCGACGACCTCCACGGACACGTCCGCCCTGTCGCTCTCGCCGTTCCTGCCGCTCTCGCCGTCCCTGCCGAAGGGGCCCTCGGGCCGCGTGCCGGCGTTGCCGGTGTTCTCGTAGCCGCCCGGGCCGTCGAGGCCGACGGTCGAGTCGTCCTGCCGCGCGGAGGCCGACCGGCCGTCCCGGCCCTCGCCGGCGGGGGTGCCCCGGTAGGCGGCGTACAGCGCGAGCACGGGCGCGGCGACGACGGTGGCGACGACGGTCGTCGTGACCGCACGCGCGCGCAGCCGGTCCCGGCGGGCGACGCGGTCCTTGGGGTCCATCGGGAAGCCGCGCCGGTCGAAGCGGGGCGCGCCGCGCCGCGCGCGCGGATGGTGTGCGAGAGCGGTGCGCAGGGCCGCTTCGGGGGCCGGAAGGACGGGCAGGACGTCGGGGGTGACGCAGTTGCCGGGCCAGCGGCCGGGAATGGCGCGGCCCGCGGTGCGGCGGCAGTGCGGGCAGTCGTCGACGTGCCGGACGAGTTCGCGGCGCAGTGCGCTGCTGAGGACGAGCCGGTCGTCGCCGGTGAGATGCGCCACACCCCGGCAGGCGCCGGTCTCGACGACGGCGAGTGCCGCGCGGGTGCGCTCGACCTCGCAGGCGGCGGAGGCGAGGAGTTCGCGGGCGGTGTCCGGCTGCATGCCGAGCACGGCGGCGACCTCGTGGGCTCCGAGACGGTGCCGGACGGCGAGTTCGAGCGCCTCGCGCTGCTCCGGCGTGGTGCCCGCCGCCTCCGGCCAGGCGAGCAGGGCCAGTTCACGGCGGCGCTGCTCCCGCACCTCCTCGGAGACGGCGGGGCCGGCGGGGGCGGCGGTCCGCGCCGGCCCCTGCCGGCCGGTCCGGCCCGCCGCGGGGGTGACCTGACGTTTCTGCCGGGCCTCGGCCAGCTTGCGCAGGCAGGCCCAGCGGGCCAGTGCGTACAGCCACGCCCTGCGGTCCCCGGGCGCCTCCGGGACGTGCCGGCCGCGGCGCTCCGCGAGCGTGAGGACGTCGGCCAGGGCCGCGGTCGCCGCGTCGTGGTCGCACAGCACCGACAGGCAGTAGGTGAACAGGCCGTCCAGATACGGTTCGTGGCAGGTGGACGGCCGGTGTGCCAGCGCGCGCGCCGCCCCGCGGTCGCGCACCTCGCGGTGCGCCCGGTGTGCGCCGGTCGTGCGGGTCGGGATCTCCGGGCCACTGGTCGTCATTCGGCGACCGTAGGCGGCCGGGGGCGGCCTCTTCCGGAGCCCTGCGCACTTTTAATCCGTACGGGTGAAACGATCCCTCAATCGGGGACGGGAACCCCTCGTTCCACGGGCGGGGCGGGGGGATCGGCCCGGTCCCGGGGCCGGCGACCGGGCCGGTGGCCGGGCCGGTGGCCGGGCTCCGGGGCGCCGGGCTGTCAGTGCGGGGCGCTACGGTTTCGACCATGGCTGCCCGTTCCAAGACCACCAAGGACCGACCGTCCTACCGCTGCACCGAGTGCGGCTGGCAGACCGCGAAGTGGCTCGGCCGCTGCCCCGAGTGCCAGGCCTGGGGGACGGTCGAGGAGTACGGCGTGTCCGCGGTCCGTACGACGGCGCCGGGGCGGGTCACCACCTCCGCCGTGCCCATCGGCCAGGTCGACGGCCGGCAGGCCACGGCCCGTTCCACCGGCGTTCCCGAGCTGGACCGGGTGCTCGGCGGCGGGCTGGTCCCCGGCGCGGTGGTGCTCGTCGCGGGCGAGCCGGGTGTCGGCAAGTCCACGCTCCTGCTGGACGTCGCGGCCAAGTCGGCGAGCGACGAACACCGCACGCTCTACGTCACGGGCGAGGAGTCGGCGAGCCAGGTCCGGCTGCGCGCCGACCGGATCCACGCCATCGACGACCACCTGTATCTCGCCGCAGAGACGGATCTGTCCGCCGTCCTCGGCCATCTGGACGCGGTGAAGCCGTCCCTGCTGATCCTCGACTCGGTGCAGACGGTCGCCTCCCCGGAACTCGACGGCGCGCCGGGCGGCACGGCCCAGGTGCGCGAGGTGGCGGGCGCGCTGATCCGCGCCTCGAAGGAGCGCGGGATGTCCACGCTGCTGGTGGGCCATGTCACCAAGGACGGCGCGATCGCGGGCCCGCGCCTGCTGGAGCACCTGGTGGACGTCGTCCTGAGCTTCGAGGGCGACCGGCACGCGCGTCTGCGTCTGGTCCGGGGTGTCAAGAACCGCTACGGCACCACCGACGAGGTCGGCTGCTTCGAACTGCACGACGAGGGCATCACGGGCCTGGCCGACCCCAGCGGGCTGTTCCTGACCCGCCGCGCGGAGCCGGTGCCGGGCACCTGTCTGACGGTGACGCTGGAGGGCCGCCGCCCGCTGGTCGCCGAAGTGCAGGCGCTCACCGTCGACTCGCAGATCCCCTCCCCCCGCCGCACCACGTCGGGGCTGGAGACCTCGCGCGTCTCGATGATGCTCGCCGTGCTGGAACAGCGCGGGCGCATCAGCGCCCTGGGCAAGCGGGACATCTACTCCGCGACGGTCGGCGGGGTGCGGCTCTCCGAGCCGGCGGCGGATCTGGCGATCGCGCTCGCCCTGGCGTCGGCGGCGAGCGACACCCCGTTGCCCAAGAACCTGGTCGCGATCGGCGAGGTCGGCCTCGCGGGCGAGGTCAGACGGGTGACGGGGGTGCAGCGCAGGCTCTCCGAAGCGCACCGCCTGGGCTTCACGCACGCGCTCGTGCCGGGCGATCCGGGCAAAATCCCGTCAGGGATGAAGGTTCTGGAAGTCGCGGACATAGGGGACGCCCTGCGCGTCCTTCCGCGGTCGCGTCGCCGGGACGCCCCACGGGACGAGGAGGACCGCCGGTAGACTTTGCCCTGGTCTCGCCCGTCCGTACGAACCGAGTGCGTTAGGGTCCCCTGTTCGGATCAGACCGGACAGGGAGCGGGGCATGATCCGAACGGGAGACCCTGAGCGGGGGCGCCCCCCGACACCGCGACCGGAGGAGTGCAGTGGCAGCCAACGACCGGGCAGCAGCTCCCGGAAAGTCCGGCGGGAGTACCGGCTCCGATCGCCTGATGCGCGCCTCGCTGAGCGCCGTGGCACCCGGTACCGCCCTGCGTGACGGCCTGGAGCGCGTCCTGAGGGGCAACACCGGCGGTCTCATCGTGCTCGGTTCCGACAAGATCGTCGAGACACTGTGCAGCGGCGGTTTCGTCCTGGACGTCGAGTTCACCGCGACCCGGCTGCGCGAGCTGTGCAAGCTCGACGGCGGCATAGTCCTGTCGTCCGACCTGTCGAAGATCCTGCGGGCGGGCGTCCAGCTGGTGCCGGACCCGACGATCCCGACCGAGGAGACGGGCACGCGGCACCGCACCGCCGACCGGGTCTCCAGGCAGGTCGGTTTTCCGGTCGTCTCGGTCTCCCAGTCGATGCGCCTGATCGCCCTCTACGTCGACGGCCACCGCCGCGTCCTGGAGGACTCGGCGGCGATCCTGTCCCGCGCCAACCAGGCACTCGCGACGCTGGAGCGCTACAAGCTCCGCCTCGACGAGGTCGCCGGCACGCTGTCGGCGCTGGAGATCGAGGACCTGGTGACCGTGCGGGACGTCTCGGCGGTCGCGCAGCGGCTGGAGATGGTGCGCCGCATCGCCACCGAGATCGCCGAATACGTGGTCGAACTGGGCACCGACGGCCGTCTCCTCGCCCTTCAGCTGGACGAGTTGATCGCGGGTGTGGAGCCGGAGCGCGAGCTGGTCGTGCGGGACTACGTGCCCGAGCCCACCGCCAAGCGCTCCCGCACGGTCGACCAGGCCCTGCACGACCTGAACGGTCTCCCCCAGGCGGAACTGCTGGACCTGCCCACGGTGGCCCGGGCGCTGGGCTACACCGGCTCCCCCGAGACCCTGGACTCGGCCGTGTCCCCGCGGGGCTTCCGGCTCCTCGCCAAGGTGCCGAGGCTGCCCGGCGCGATCATCGACCGCCTGGTGGAGCACTTCGGCGGCCTGCAGAAGCTGCTGGCAGCCAGCGTGGACGACCTCCAGGCGGTGGACGGCGTCGGCGAGGCCCGCGCCCGCAGCGTCCGGGAGGGCCTGTCGCGGCTGGCGGAGAGCTCGATCCTGGAGCGGTACGTCTGAGGTCAGTCCGACCGGTGTCGCCGTCCGCCCGAAGGGCGCGCAGCCCGCGGCGTCCGGCGCCGTGCGAGCGCAGGACGCCGCAGCGCCCTCGGCGGAGTCCTTCCCCGGGCGGAGCCGGCGGTGAGGGAGGATCCACCGCGTTTCGGCGACGCGGCCGGGCCCCCGCTCGCAGAGCCCGGGAGAGCGGGCGCCAGGCGTCACGGGCCGGGCGGGGAGCGTCCGACAGGCCCCGCGGGGCTGCGGCAGACCCTCCGGCCCACCCCGGCCCGCCCCGGCGGGTCGTGCCGGACCGGCCCCGCGGCTGCGGCTCGGGTGGGTGTCAGGCGCTCTTCAGCACGAAGGACGTCTGCACCTTGGCGAATCCCGGTGTCTTCGCCTCGACCAGGTACGTGCCCGCCTTGGCCGACCCGGCCGGCGGCGTCGCGCACTGCGGGGCACTCGGCTTGCGGTCCCACTTCACGGTGTACGTGATGCTGTCGTCCGCGGGCACCCGGAACACCAGGCTCCCCGCACCCCTGGGGCAGTCGTCCGACGCCCAGTACGTGTCGTCGGCGGTCGCCGGGGTGACCGTCAGCACCGTGCCCTCCGGGCCGAGGTCCACCTTGCAGTCGCTGCCGGAGATGTTCCGCGCGGTCAGCCGGAAGGTGGGCGTCCCGTCGGGCTCGTAGGAGTTCCGGACGCTGCTCAGGCTGAACTTGACCGCGGTCGCGGTGCATTTGGGGAGTCCGGAACCGGCCGGCAGCGCGTCACCCGCGCCGACCCCCGCCGTACCGCCCCCGGAGCCGCCGCCGGCGCTGCCCCCGCCGTCGCCGTCGCCGTCGCCCGAACCACCGCCCGAACCACCGCCGCCCGAACCACCGCCGTCCGGCCCGCCGGAGTCACCGGGGTCGCCGTTCGCCCCGTCGTCCCCCGCACCGGTGCCGGACGAGGAGCCGCCCGAGTCCTCGTCACCGGACTCGTCACGGCCGCCCGGCGCCTGACTGATCGCCGGCCCCGAACTCGACGGTCCCGGAGTGATGGTGGAGGGCGTGGGATTCTTGCCGTTGGCCCCGTTGTCGTGCCCGCCGCCGTCCCCGCCGCCGGAGACGACGACCCAGGTGACCAGCAACGCCAACACGCCCAGCAAGGACAGCAGTACGGCCCTCCTTCGCCAGTAGATGGAGGAGGGAAGCGGCCCGACCGGATTGCGCAGAGATCCCACGGCGCAAACTGTACGAGAAATCCCGGCCTTCGCTGGTCCCACCCGCCGCCGAGAGGTCAACTTTTCCGGATCATCATCCCGGAAACCGCCGCTCTTTTCCGCTCTTCGTCAGGCGCGCCACGCGATGGTCGCGGAGTGTGATCATAAGATCGCCCCCCTTACGGTCCGTGACCGGGGAGTCCGGAGGTCGTCCCGGCCACCGGGAGCTCCGCACTCCGGCGCCCCCGCGTTCGCGATCGCGTCCCTTGCAGCTCTGGCCATGGATCGGACCGCCACGGCGGCGCGACGGGGTGGCGATGTCGCCGTTCGTGCCGGTGGTCGTGGCAGGATCGAGAGGCCATGACTGCTCTCACGAAGCCCCAGCCCGACGGCACTGCCGACCACGTGTCCGAGCGCGCTCCCGGAGCGCCGCTCCACTCCCCCGTCATCGACTGGTTCGACGAGCACGCCCGGGACCTGCCGTGGCGGCGCCCGGAGGCCGGCGCGTGGGGGGTGATGGTCAGCGAGTTCATGCTCCAGCAGACCCCGGTGAACCGGGTCCTGCCCGTCTACGAGCAGTGGCTGGCCCGCTGGCCGCGCCCCGCCGACCTCGCCGCCGAGGCGCCCGGCGAGGCCGTCCGCGCCTGGGGCCGGCTCGGTTACCCGCGCCGTGCGCTGCGGCTGCACGGCGCCGCGGCCGCCATAACGGAACGGCACGGTGGCGACGTACCCGCCGACCACGCGCAGCTCCTGGCGCTGCCCGGCATCGGCGAGTACACGGCCGCCGCCGTGGCGTCGTTCGCGTACGGGCAGCGGCACGCCGTGCTGGACACCAACGTGCGCCGGGTCTTCGCCCGTGCGGTGACCGGTGTCCAGTACCCGCCGAACGCCACCACGGCCGCCGAACGCCGGCTCGCCCGTGCGCTGCTGCCCGAGGACGAGTCGACCGCCGCACGGTGGGCCGCCGCCTCCATGGAGCTGGGGGCGCTGGTGTGCACGGCGAAGAACGAGTCGTGCCATCGCTGCCCCATCGCCGAGCAGTGCGCCTGGCGGCTCGCGGACAAGCCGGCACACGACGGCCCGCCACGCCGGGGGCAGACGTACGCGGGCACGGACCGTCAGGTCCGCGGCCGACTGCTGGCCGTGCTCCGGGAGGCGCACGGTCCCGTACCGCAGGCGGCCCTGGACCGGGTGTGGCAGGAGCCGGTGCAGCGTGCCCGCGCGCTGGACGGCCTGGTCGCCGACGGTCTGGTCGAACCACTGCCCGGCGGGCTCTACCGGCTGCCGTCGACCTGACCGCCACCGGCCCGACTCCCGCCCGGCTGTTCCGCGTTCCCTCCCGGGCGGCACACATCGACCCATAAGGCGCCCAAATCCCCCACCGTCTTACCTCGCTCCTACTTCCGTTACACAACCGACGGACAGCCGAGGGCAGGCCGCAGGCTGCTCCGCACAGTGCCGTGACAACGCCTCCGTACCTTCGTTCCCATGCCCCGCACGCCACACGCGACGCGGAACGCAGCGCACACAGCGCGCCGGGGCGCGACCACCACGGATCACGGCAGTGGACCGGGCCGCACGGGCGGGCCGGTACGGGGAACGGAAGGCGGTTCACCATGGCGCAGGGCGAGGTGCTCGGGTTCGAGGAGTACGTCCGCACCCGGCAGGACGCGCTGCTGCGCAGCGCCCGCCGTCTGGTGCCGGACCCCGTCGACGCGCAGGACCTGCTGCAGACCGCGCTGGCCCGGACGTACGGCCGCTGGGACGGGATCGCCGACAAGCGGCTGGCCGACGCCTACCTGCGCCGCGTCATGATCAACACCCGGACCGAGTGGTGGCGCGCCCGCAAGCTGGAGGAGGTGCCCACCGAGCAGCTCCCGGACGCCCGCGTGGACGACGCCACCGAGCAGCACGCCGACCGCGCCCTCCTGATGGACGTACTGAAGGTGCTCGCCCCGAAGCAGCGCAGCGTGGTGGTGCTGCGACACTGGGAGCAGATGTCCACGGAGGAGACGGCCGCCGCACTCGGCATGTCGGCCGGAACGGTCAAGAGCACGCTGCACCGGGCGCTCGCCCGGCTCCGCGAGGAGCTGGAAACCCGCGAGCTGGACGCACGCGCGCTGGAGCGTGAGGAGCGGGAGCGTTGCGCGGCCTGACCGGCGCGGGACCCACGGGGGTCCGGAGAACCACCCAGGCGGCGACCACGGCGACGTCCGTGCTCGCCGCCCTCGTCCTTTTCGTCACCGCCTGCGGTACGGGCGGCACCGGTGCCCGTGACGAGGGTCCCGCGCACGCGGACTCGGCGGTCAGCCCGCTGCCCACCTCCTCGTCCTCCTCCCTGCCCACACCCTCACGGGCGGAGGCCGCGACCGGGGCCGGGGGCCGGGTGGACGCGGTGCGGCTGATCAAGGGGGACCCGGCCGTCTCGGCGGCGGTCAAGCGGGAGCTGGAGCCGTGCGTGGGCGACGAGTACCCCGTCGACGTGAGCTACGGCAACCTCACCGGGGGGACCGCGAACGACGTCGTCGTCAACGTCCTGACCTGCGGAGACGCGGTGGGCGTCGGTTCGTACGTGTACCGCGACCAAGGCGGTGCGTACGTGAACGTGTTCCAGACCGAGGAGCCCCCCGTGTACGCGGAGATCGACCGCGGGGACCTGGTGGTGACGATGCAGGTGTACGACCGGGGCGACCCGGTGTCGAGTCCGTCCGGCGAGAACGTGATCACCTACCGCTGGGCCGCGGGCCGGTTCGCCGAGGAGTTCCGCACCCACAACGACTACGGCAAGGTGTCCGGCGCTGAGCCGACAGCGATGCCGGGCAGCTGAGATCCGGGGGCCGGGGCCGGCCGGGACCGGCCCCGGACCACAGGTGAGGGCGTGCGGCGTGAACCGGCGGGCCGCGCGGTCCGATGAAGGGGATGAACCCTCCGCGCGGTCCCCGCGTCCGTCCGGTGGGCGGGGTGAAACCCTCGCACCGGTCCGACACCGCACGGGCACCGAGCACTGAGCACTGAGCACCGAGACCTGAGCACGAGAACTGAGAGCTGGGATCACCGGGATGGCAGACCAGACCCACGTCCTGTTCGTCGAGGACGACGACGTCATCCGTGAGGCCACCCAACTCGCGCTGGAGCGGGACGGCTTCGCGGTCACAGCAATGCCCGACGGGCTGTCGGGCCTGGAGGCGTTCCGCGCCGACCGGCCGGACATCGCACTGCTCGACGTCATGGTGCCCGGCCTCGACGGCGTCAGCCTGTGCCGGAGCATCCGCGACGAGTCGATGGTGCCGGTGATCATGCTGTCGGCGCGGGCGGACGCCATCGACGTGGTCCTGGGCCTGGAGGCGGGCGCCGACGACTACGTGACCAAGCCGTTCGACGGTGCCGTCCTGGTCGCCCGTATCCGGGCGGTGCTGCGCCGGTTCGACCGGGCGAACGGCAGCCGGGAGGAAGCGGAGGCCGGGGCCCTCGCCGGCCCTCTGGCCTTCGGTGAACTGGAGATCGACACCGTGGGCATGGAGGTGCGTCGGGCCGGGACCCCGGTGGCGCTGACTCCGACCGAGATGCGGTTGCTGCTGGAGTTCTCCTCGGCGCCGGGCACCGTCCTCTCCCGCGACCGGCTGCTCGAACGCGTGTGGGAGTACGGGTGGGGCGGCGACACCCGCGTCGTCGACGTCCATGTGCAGCGGCTGCGCGGGAAGATCGGCCAGGACCGCATCGAGACGGTCCGCGGCTTCGGCTACAAACTGAAGGCCTGAGCACGGACATGCGGCGACACGTCGGACGGCTGGTGGGTGCGGGACTCGAGCGGGCGGGCGTCCTCACCGGGCTGAGATGGAAGCTCAGTGCCGCCATCGCCCTGGTCGGCGCGCTGGTGGCGGTCGCGCTGAGCCTGGTCGTGCACAACGCGGCCCGGGTGTCGATGCTGGACAACGCGCGCGATCTCGCCGACGAGCGCATCATGATCGCCCAACGCAACTACGAGCTGTCCGGGCGGCTGAACTTCCCCAACACCAAGGTCGACGACCCCGAACTGCCGCCGGAGCTGCGGGCGAAGGTGGAGGAGGGCCGGCGGGCCACCTACGTGGCCGACCGGCCGGGCGGGGCGCCGGACATCTGGGCGGCCGTACCGCTGAAGAACGGCCATGTCATGTCCCTGCACTCAGGCTTCACGGACCGCAGCTCGGACATCCTCAAGGACCTCGACCAGGCCCTGGTGATCGGTTCCATCGCGGTCGTCCTGGGCGGCAGCGCGCTCGGGGTGCTGATCGGCGGGCACCTGTCACGCCGGCTGCGCAAGGCGGCGAGCGCCGCCAACCGGGTCGCCAAGGGGGAGACGGAGGTCCGGGTGCGCGAGGCCATCGGCGGGGTCGTCCGGGACGAGACCGACGACCTGGCCAGCGCGGTGGACGCGATGGCGGACGCGCTGCGTCAGCGGCTGGAGGCCGAGCGCCGGGTCACCGCCGACATCGCGCACGAACTGCGCACCCCGGTCACCGGTCTGCTGACCGCCGCCGAACTCCTGCCGCCCGGCCGGCCGACCGAGCTGGTGCTGGACCGGGCGAAGGCCATGCGCACCCTGGTCGAGGACGTCCTGGAGGTGGCCCGGCTGGACGGCGCGTCCGAGCGGGCCGAGCTGCAGGACATCCTGCTGGGCGAGTTCGTCACCCGGCGGGTCGCGGCGAAGGACCCGGGCGTCACGGTGCGCGTGGTGCGCGAGTCGGAGGTCACCACCGACCCGCGGCGTCTGGAGCGGGTGCTGTTCAACCTGCTGGCCAATGCCGCCCGGCACGGCAGGCCGCCCATCGAGGTCTCCGTCGAGGGGCGGGTCGTCCGGGTCCGCGACCATGGGCCCGGCTTTCCCGCGGAGCTGCTTGCCGAGGGACCGAGCCGGTTCCGCACCGGCAGTACGGACCGGGCCGGGCGCGGTCACGGTCTGGGCCTGACCATCGCGGCCGGGCAGGCCCGGGTTCTGGGCGCACGGCTGACCTTCCGCAACGTGCGGCCGGCCGGCGCGTCCGAGGACGCGCGGGCCGAGGGGGCGGTCGCCGTGCTGTGGCTGCCGGAACACGCGCCTACGAACACCGGGAGTTATCCGGTACTGCCGTAGGGCGTCCGGCCGGGGCGACCCGGGGCCGGGACCCGGTTTTTGGACCGGAGCCCTCAGAACTGCACGCCCTTGCCGCGCAGGAACTTGACCGGGTCGATCGCGGAGCCGTAGTTCGGGCTGGTCCGGATCTCGAAGTGCAGGTGGGGGCCGCTGGAGTTGCCGGTGTTGCCGGACGCGGCGATCTTCTGGCCGGTCTTGACGACCTGACCGGGCTGCACGTTCACCTCGGAGAGGTGGGCGTACTGGGAGTACGTGCCGTTGCCGTGGTTGATGACCACGGCGTTGCCGTAGGCCGGGCCGTCGCCGGCGCCGTTGCCGCCCGCCTTGGCGACCGTGCCGCCGTGCGCGGCCACGACCTTGGTGCCGTTCGGGACCGCGTAGTCCTGCCCGCTGTGGGCGGACTGCCACATGCCGCCGGCCTGGGCGTAGCTCGCGGAGATCTTGTAATTCTTCACCGGGTCGACCCAGGACGCCTTCTTCTTGGCGGGCTGAGCCGGCTTCTCGGCCTTCTGGGCCTTCTTCGCCTCGGCGGGCTTCTTGTTCTCGGCGGCCTCGGACTTCGCGGCCTCGGACTTCGCGGCCTCGGCCTGGGCGTCCGCCTGGGCCTGCACGGCCTTGGCGGTCTCGCTGCCTGCGGCCGTGGTGTCGGCGGCGGCCGCGATCCCGGCTCCCACGACGGCCGTGACTCCCATGCCGGCGGCCATGACGGCCGCACGGGTGCGGAGGTGGGACGTGAGGAAGGAACGGGGCGTGACGCGCTGGGACATCTGAACCTCATGAGGAAGGGAGCAAAGGAAAGCCACCGGACGAACAGGTCCGTTCCGAAGTGGCCATCCCTTGGTAACCCCTCCGCCCACAAAGGCACAAAAAGGGGTATCTACGACAGACCTTCGTACTTCCTCAGTGAGATGGACGTCTCTTGACACCCCGCCCGTACCGGACGAAAGCCCCATTTGAGGCTGATCAATCAGAGCTTTACGTTAAATGTCCGTTTTGCGTTTTAGCGTTTCCCCACTATTCCGGCTAGTACCGGACGAAACGCCTGTGGAGCATGTCACCGGGGGCGGGGTTCGGACATTCCATAAATGTGGCGTGCACCTCTCTGGCCACCTACCGCGCGGTAACCCTACGGTTCACCTCGCGTCACCCTCCACGACGAACATGCACACGACACATCGACCCATCGGCAGCGTTACGAGCCCGAGAGGACCCCCCACCACATGAGAAGCCGACGCCCCTGGCTGCGCCGCGCATCGGTCACCGCCGTCTCCACCGCGGCCCTGGTGGCCCTGGCCGTCCCCGCCCAGGCGGCGACCGCCACCGGCACCTCCGCAACGGCCGCCCCGGCGGCCTCCGTGACAGCCACGGCAGCCGCCGCAGACGTCGACTACGACACCTGGCAGCGTGACTGCCAGGCGGTCATGGACCAGGCCCTGCCGCAACTGCAGCAGCGGATCGCGAACCCGCGGCCGGGCGAGAAGCAGGCGATCGTCCTCGACATCGACAACACCGCACTGGAGTCCGACTTCGGCTTCAGCTTCCCGGCACCGGCCAACGAGCCGGTCCTGGAGGTCGCGCAGTACGCCCAGGAGCGCGGGGTGGCGGTGTTCTTCGTGACCGCCCGGCCGGGCATCATCGGGGCCTTCACCGAGTACAACCTCGACCACGCCGGATACGAGTCCGCCGGGCTGTACGTCCGCAGCCTCACCGACCTGTTCCGGAACGTGGCCGCGTACAAGACGGCCAAGCGCGTCGCCATCGAGTCGAAGGGCTACACGATCATCGCCAACATCGGCAACAACGACACCGACCTGTCGGGCGGCCACGCCGAAAGGACCTACAAGCTGCCGGACTACGACGGCCGGCTCTCGTAACCCCGGACACGGCATGCGAAAGGGGCCGGTGCCCCTCCCGGGCACCGGCCCCTTTCGGCTGCCGTCACGCTGACGCGTCACACACCGACGTGCTTACGCGTCCTTGCTGAGATTCGGGCCGGCACCGCCGGCCGCCTGCTCGATCGGCGGGACGTCGGGCAGGGCCGCCTTCTCCTCACCGCGGAAGGTGAAGGTCACGCTCTCGCCCTCACCCTCGGTGTCCACGACCACGATGTGGCCGGGGCGCAGCTCGCCGAAGAGGATCTTCTCCGACAGCGAGTCCTCGATCTCGCGCTGGATGGTCCGGCGCAGCGGCCGGGCGCCCAGCACGGGGTCGTAGCCCCTCGTGGACAGCAACTCCTTGGCGGACTGGGAGAGCTCGAGGCCCATGTCCCGGTCCTTCAGGCGCTCGTCCACCTTCTCGATCATCAGGTCGACGATCGCGAGGATGTCCTCCTGGGACAGCTGCGGGAACACGACCACGTCGTCGACACGGTTGAGGAACTCGGGACGGAAGTGCTGCTTGAGCTCGTCCGACACCTTGTTCTTCATGCGCTCGTAGTTGGACTTCTTGTCGCCGGCGGCTGCGAAGCCCAGGTTGAAGCCCTTGGAGATGTCCCGGGTGCCGAGGTTGGTCGTCATGATGATGACCGTGTTCTTGAAGTCCACGACCCGGCCCTGGGAGTCGGTCAGGCGACCGTCCTCCAGGATCTGCAGCAGCGAGTTGAAGATGTCCGGGTGGGCCTTCTCGACCTCGTCGAAGAGGACGACCGAGAACGGCTTGCGGCGCACCTTCTCCGTCAGCTGACCGCCCTCCTCGTAGCCCACGTAGCCGGGGGGCGAACCGAAGAGACGCGAGACCGTGTGCTTCTCGCTGAACTCCGACATGTCGAGGGAGATCAGCGCGTCCTCGTCACCGAACAGGAACTCGGCGAGGGCCTTGGACAGCTCGGTCTTACCGACGCCGGACGGGCCGGCGAAGATGAACGAACCACCGGGACGCTTCGGGTCCTTCAGACCGGCACGCGTACGGCGGATCGCCTTCGACAGCGCCTTGACGGCGTCCTTCTGGCCGATGACCCGCTTGTGGAGCTCGTCCTCCATGCGCAGCAGACGCGAGGACTCCTCCTCAGTCAGCTTGAAGACCGGGATGCCGGTGGCCGTGGCGAGGACCTCGGCGATCAGGTCGCCGTCGACCTCGGCGACGACGTCCATGTCGCCGGCCTTCCACTCCTTCTCCCGCTTGGCCTTGGCGGCGAGGAGCTGCTTCTCCTTGTCGCGCAGGGAGGCGGCCTTCTCGAAGTCCTGCGAGTCGATCGCGGACTCCTTGTCCCGGCGGACATCGGCGATCTTCTCGTCGAACTCGCGCAGGTCCGGCGGCGCGGTCATCCGGCGGATGCGCATCCTCGAGCCGGCCTCGTCGATCAGGTCGATCGCCTTGTCCGGGAGGAAGCGGTCCGAGATGTACCGGTCGGCCAGGGTGGCGGCCTGCACCAGCGCCTCGTCGGTGATCGAGACACGGTGGTGCGCCTCGTACCGGTCGCGCAGACCCTTGAGGATCTCGATGGTGTGCGGCAGGGACGGCTCGGCGACCTGGATCGGCTGGAAGCGGCGCTCGAGGGCCGCGTCCTTCTCCAGGTGCTTGCGGTACTCGTCCAGCGTGGTCGCGCCGATGGTCTGGAGCTCACCACGCGCCAGCATCGGCTTCAGGATGGAGGCCGCGTCGATGGCGCCCTCGGCGGCACCCGCACCGACCAGCGTGTGCAGCTCGTCGATGAACAGGATGATGTCGCCGCGGGTGCGGATCTCCTTGAGCACCTTCTTCAGGCGCTCCTCGAAGTCACCGCGGTAGCGGGAGCCCGCGACCAGGGCACCGAGGTCCAGGGTGTAGAGGTGCTTGTCCTTGAGGGTCTCGGGCACCTCGCCCTTGACGATGGCCTGGGCGAGGCCCTCGACGACGGCGGTCTTGCCGACACCGGGCTCACCGATCAGCACCGGGTTGTTCTTGGTACGGCGGGACAGCACCTGCATGACCCGCTCGATCTCCTTCTCGCGCCCGATGACCGGGTCGAGCTTGGACTCACGAGCGGCCTGGGTGAGGTTCCGGCCGAACTGGTCGAGGACCAGGGACGTGGAGGGAGTGCCCTCGGCAGGACCGCCGGCGGTGGCGGTCTCCTTGCCCTGGTAACCGGAGAGCAGCTGGATGACCTGCTGCCGCACGCGGTTCAGATCTGCGCCCAGCTTGACCAGGACCTGGGCGGCGACGCCCTCGCCCTCACGGATCAGGCCGAGCAGGATGTGCTCCGTGCCGATGTAGTTGTGACCCAGCTGCAGCGCCTCGCGGAGCGACAGCTCGAGCACCTTCTTGGCACGGGGGGTGAAGGGGATGTGACCCGACGGGGCCTGCTGGCCCTGCCCGATGATCTCCTCCACCTGCTGGCGGACCGCCTCGAGCGAAATCCCGAGGCTCTCAAGGGCCTTGGCGGCGACACCCTCACCCTCGTGGATCAGGCCCAGGAGGATGTGCTCAGTGCCGATGTAGTTGTGGTTGAGCATCCGGGCTTCTTCCTGAGCCAGGACGACAACCCGCCGCGCGCGGTCGGTGAACCTCTCGAACATCGTTAATCGCTCCTCAGAGCGGTCAGGCAGTGGGGGGAACTTCCCCTCCCTGTCCTTCCGCAGCTTAGTCCCGCAAGCGGGGACCGCTCATTCCAACTGCCGACACCGTCGATGGCCTCCTGACCTCGAACGCCGACATATGCTCCAACCCGATGGTGCGAGACGATGTTCCCGCAGACCAGGCAGTTACCCCTATCGCCAGTACGCCGATGGCGAACGCGAGACCCGCCGGCCCGTGTGTCGCCCCCTCCCACTAGGGATGTCTTACCCGCTGCGACCGACAGTCCATGCCGGGTGCAGCAGTTCCCTCCGCTACGGGCGAACAACCTCACGCCTCCCCGGGCCCCCGCACGCCTCCGCGCTCGACACCCTTTGCATACACATGCGGACCCAGCGTAACCCGAACGGCCTTCCGGCGGTTGCGCCCGGCATGGCCGGCACCGCCCTCTCCGTCGTCCCCGTCGCCCCGGGCCCGTTCGTCTCCGCGCACCGTTCCGTCACCACGGCCGAGGAGGTCCGGGGCGGTCCGGACGATCCGGTCCGGCGCTGGTACGAGGACGAGCACGGGTGGCCGACGCTGCCCGGTGCTCCGGTACGCCTGTCGGTGGGGGTGCGCTTCGACGTCCTGGACGTCCCCGCCGAAGCCGGCCACGCGGCGCTGGAGCGTCTGGCACTCCGGGGGCCGGTGGCCCTGCAGGGCGGCCGGATGCGGCTGCTGGTGGCCGCGGGCGGCGCGGAGGAGCTGCCGGGGCTGCTCGTCTGGCTGGAGTGGGGCACGCTGGCCCTCGATCTGGCCGCGGTCGGCGCGGGCGGGATCATCGAAGCCCCGTCGCCCCCGGGGACCGTCGGCCACGGTGCCGGCCGGCCGCTCTCGCCGGACCACGCCGGTACACGGGCCGGTACACAGGGGGCCGCCGTGTGGCTGCGGCCCCCCGAGCCGGGGCGCGAGGTCGAGGCCTCGCTGCCGGCACTGTCGGCGACGGGGGGCCGTGGGGGCGCCCCCGATCTCGTGCGGCTGGTGAACACGGTGGCCACACAGTGCCACCGGATCCGGCTCCTGCGCGCCTGCGGCCGACCGCAGGCCGGGGTGCGCGAGGCGGGACGGACCGACAGTCAGCCGTTGGCCTGCTCGTAGGCCTCGCGAATGGCCGCGGGGACCCGGCCGCGGTCGTTGACCTCGTGGCCGTTCTCCTTCGCCCAGGCGCGGATCGCCGCGGTGTCCTGGCTGCCGCCGGAAGCGGCACGCGCCTTTCCACGCCCGCCCGAAGCACGGCCTCCCGTACGGCGGCCGCCCTTCACGTAAGGCTCGAGAAGGCCACGGAGCTTGTCCGCATTGGCGGTGGTGAGATCGATCTCGTATGTCTTGCCGTCCAACGCGAACGTCACGGTCTCGTCCGCCTCGCCGCCGTCGAGGTCGTCGACAAGAAGGACCTGAACCTTCTGCGCCACCGGATTTCCTTTCATCGATAACGTCAGGGCCTGGGTGTACCGGCGTTCGCCGTATCACCGTCCCCTGTTATATCCACTGCTGCAGTACATCGGAAAGCAAACCGCTTTTGCCGGAAAAACACAAACCCCGGGGAGAGACCCGCTGCCCGCCCGCAGCCCGGAAACGTGCGCGTTTCGGACATAGGGAACCGGGCAAGGCCCGCGGCGGCGAAGCAACTGCGGAAGCAAGTACGGAATATGCCCGGGCGTCGCCCGCCGGGGCCTCCGCCGCAAGGTGCCGGGTACGGAACGCCGACGATCACAGATGCAGAAGCATCCGGCTGTTGCCCAGGGTGTTCGGTTTCACTCGTTCGAGACCGAGGAACTCCGCGACGCCCTCGTCATAGGAACGCAGCAGCTCGGCGTACACATCGGTGTCGACGGGCGTCTCACCGATCTCCACGAAGCCGTGCTTGCCGAAGAACTCGACTTCGAAGGTCAGACAGAAAACACGGCGAACACCGAGCCGACGGGCGGTCTGCAGCAACTTCTCCATCAAGCGATGCCCCACGCCGGCACCCTTCAGGCCGGGCTTCACCGCGAGAGTGCGGACTTCCGCGAGATCTTCCCACATCACGTGCAGCGCGCCGCAGCCGACGACCTCCCCGTTGTCGTCCCGTTCCGCGATCCAGAACTCCTGGATGGCCTCGTAAAGCGTCACCGTCGCTTTGTCGAGCAGGATGCCCTTGCGGACGTAGGCGTCAAGGAGGTGACGAACGGCGGGGACATCGCTGGTGCGGGCCCGTCGGACGGTGATGGATTTTGCGGGGACATCCGGGCTGTCTACTGACATGAGCGGACGCTATCGCCCGCGCGGACCCTCGGCCGAGGCGGGGTTCTCGACAGAGGGTTCCGCGGGCGTGGGTTGTTCGGGCGATCCGGCTTGTTCGGCCGTTTCAGGCTGTTCCGGCGTTCCCGGTTGTTCCGGTGTTCCCGGCCGTTCGGCCGGCCGGCGTTGTTCCGTGGTTTCCGGAAGGGGCGCGACGCGTACGGCATCGGTGAGGGCCTGGCGCTGCTCCTCGCTCATCATCCCGAAGAAGGCGACGAGTGCGGCGGCGGCGTTGTCGCTCTGCGACCAGGCCTCGTTCATCAGCGCGGCGGCGTACGCGGCGCGGGTGGAGACCGCCTCATATCGATAGGCCCGGCCTTCCGCCTGGCGGCGTACCCAGCCCTTCTGATGGAGATTGTCCAGAACGGTCATCACCGTGGTGTACGCGATGGACCGTTCCTTCTGCAGATCTTCGAGGACTTCCCTGACGGTGACCGGGCGGTTCCACTTCCACACCCGCGTCATGACCGCGTCTTCGAGTTCTCCCAATGGGCGAGGCACACCTCGTAACGATAGTGCGAAATCCATATCATGGCGTGCCGAGCATCCACGAAGGCCGACGAACGCGAATAAAAAGGGCGTACGACTCGCGCACGGCCGCGCTCGAGTCGTACGCCGGGTCCGCCTCCCGCGCCGTCCGCGGTCCGACCGGACGGCCTTCGGCCGGCCCCTCGGTCGGCCCCTCGGCCGGCCCCTCGGTCGGGCCTCGGTCAGGTCTCGGTCCTGGAGGGGGCCTGGTGGGGTGCCTCCGCGCGGGCGAGGGCCGCGTCCACGGCGGCGTCCTCCTTGGTCTTGTTGGCGCCGCCCTGGGTCTTCACGATCACCCGGATCACGCCGATGAAGAGGGCGGCCATGACGGCCGGGGGCAGGAGCGCGGAGACATAGTCCATGGATCCAGGGTAGCCAGAGTCCGGTCGACGGGCGGGCAGGGGTGGATGTACGGCGGACGGGCGCGCGGCGGCCGCGCGGCGGGCCTCTCAGCCCGCGGCGAGCCGCCGGCCCTGCGGGGGCGGGGCGGGCTTGCGACGGGGGAAGACCTCGCCCGGGGTGGGGACGGGCCGGCCCGGTTTCGGGTCACCGGGTGCGGGGGCGCCGGGAGCCGGCGCGGGTTCGGGCCGGGGAGCGGACGGCTTGCGCTCCGGCTCCTTCTCCGGGTTCTCGGCGGCCTGGCCGCCCGGCAGGGCGAGGAGGCGGGTGCGGGAGGCGGGGACCACGGACAGGGGGCCCTTGGGGGGCCGACCGGCGGACGGGCTGCCGGACAGGGACCCCACGGAGCCCACGGAGCCCACGCGGACCGTACGGCCGGCGAGGCGGGCGCGCACGTCCTGCTCGGCGAGGAACCGGCAGCGGTCCAGGAGAGCGGCGGCGGCGGGGTTGCCGCGCAGCGCCCGGAGGGCGGCGAGGTCGTCGGCGTCGGGGCGGTAGCCGGCGCCCAGTGCCTCCTCCAGAAGCCTGAGATAGCCGGTGACGGTGCCGGGGAGGGCTGCGCGGTAACGGCCGAGGTCGGTCACCAGGAAGGCGCGCAGCCGGGCATCCTCCCGCGTCGCCTCGTCGAGGGACTCGGTGAGGCGGAGGCAGTCCTGGACGTCTTCGGCCGAGGCGGACGTGGGGTGCAGGGCGAGGGCGAGGGCGCGGCGGAGCACACGCAGCTCCTCCGCACCGAACGCCATGCCGCCGCGGGATCCGTAGGGCGTGGGCATGCCGCGACGATACGCGCTAATCAGACAAACAGCGCATAACGCACGAGTGTGGCGCGCGGGCGCGGCGCGGTTCCACCCGGGTGGGGGCGGGCCGGGTGAGGGCCGCCCGGTCCCGCCCCGGACGCGGTGACGAATCGGCGGGGACCCCGGCCCGGCCGCGGACCGTGGAACTTTCCGGGAATGTGTCACGGTCCGCGGCAGGAACGTCCGGGCCACGGGGGGGGCGGACCCACGGGGCCCGGCCCGTTCCACGAGGCGTGCGGGCCGGGCAGCCCCCGTACTGCTCGGGACCGGCCACCCGTGTCCCGCGTCCCGGGCCCGGAGCGCCGCGTCCGGGAGGCGCTACATCCGCGACACGTTCCGTTCGTGGACCAGGCGCAGGCCGACCAGGGTCAGCCAGGGCTCGTGCTCGTCGATGACCGTGCTCTCGCCCAGGACCATCGGCGCGAGTCCGCCGGTCGCGATGACGGTCACCTCGTCGGGGTCCTCGGAGAGCTCTCGGGCCATCCGGCGGACGACGCCGTCGACCTGGCCGGCGAAGCCGTAGACGATGCCGGACTGCATCGCCTCCACCGTGTTCTTGCCGATCACGCTCCGGGGCCGGGCCACCTCGATCTTGCGGAGCTGCGCGCCGCGGACACCGAGCGCCTCGACGGAGATCTCGATGCCGGGGGCGATCACACCGCCGACGTACTCCCCGCGCGCGCTGACCGCGTCGAAGGTGGTGGCGGTGCCGAAGTCGACGACGACGGCGGGTCCGCCGTAGAGGTCGACGGCGGCGACCGCGTTGATGATGCGGTCCGCGCCGACCTCCTTGGGGTTGTCGGTGAGGATCGGCACGCCGGTCTTGACGCCCGGCTCGACCAGGACCGCGGGGACGTCGCCGTAGTAGCGGCGGGTCACCTCGCGCAGTTCGTGCAGGACGGAGGGGACGGTCGCGCAGATGGCGATGCCGTCGATGCCGTCGCCCAGTTCGTCGCCGAGCAGGGGGTGCATGCCCATCAGGCCCTGGAGGAGGACGGCGAGTTCGTCGGCGGTGCGGCGCGCGTCCGTGGAGATCCGCCAGTGCTCGACGATGTCCTCGCCGTCGAACAGGCCCAGGGTGGTGTGCGTGTTGCCCACGTCGATCGTCAGCAGCATGGCCGGCCCCTACTCAGCCGCTCGCAGGTCCAGGCCGATGTCCAGGATCGGCGAGGAGTGGGTGAGGGCGCCCACGGCGAGGTAGTCGACCCCCGTGTCGGCGTACGCCCTGGCGTTGTCGAGGGTGAGCCGGCCGGACGCCTCCAGGGCGGCGCGGCCGGCGACGAGAGCCACCGCCTCCTCGCACTCACCGGGGGTGAAGTTGTCCAGCAGGATCAGGTCGGCGCCGGCTTCCAGTACCTCGCGGAGCTGGTGCAGGGTGTCGACCTCGACCTCGATCGGTACGTCGGGGAAGCGTTCCCGGACGGCCTGGAAGGCCTGGGCGACGCCGCCCGCGGCGACCACGTGGTTGTCCTTGACCAGGGCCGCGTCGGAGAGCGACATGCGGTGGTTGACGCCGCCGCCGCAGCGCACGGCGAACTTCTCCAGGGAGCGCAGGCCCGGAGTGGTCTTGCGGGTGTCGCGGACCCTGGCCTTCGTCGCGTCCAGGACGTCCGCCCACGCGCGCGTGGCCGTCGCGACGCCCGAGAGGCGGCACAGGAGGTTCAGGGCGCTGCGTTCCGCCGTGAGGAGGTCGCGGGTGCGGGCGGTGACGGAGAGGAGCCTGGCGCCGGCTTCCACCCGGTCTCCGTCCTCCACGTGCCGTTCCACCTCGAACTCCGCCGTGCAGACCACCGAGACGACCGCCTCGGCGACCCTGAGGCCCGCCACCACGCCCGCCTCCCGCGCGGTGAAGTCGGCGGTGGCGACGGCGTCCTCGGGGATGGTCGCGACCGTCGTCACGTCCACGCCGTGGGCGAGGTCCTCCTGGAGGGCGACGTTGGCGATGTCCTCGACCTCCACCGGGTCCAGCCCCGCGTCGGCCAGGAGCTCGGCGAGCGCGGGGTCGAGGCCGCACTCCAGGTAGGTCTCGTCGTAGCTCTCGTCGCTGTCCGCGCCGCAGGCGCAGCCGCCGCCGCAGCCGCCGGACGGGGCGAGGGGAAGATCTGGTGTGGTCACTGCTGTCACTGCTCCTGAGGGGCCTGGGACGGGAGGTTCGGGGCGTTCGGGGCGTTCGGGGCGTCGGGGGGAAGCGGGACGCCGGGGAGGGTCGGGGGGAAGTCCGTGCCGTCGGTGGTGTGCGCCGCCAGTGTGCGGTCCGGGTTCAGCCGTACGACGATGTGGCGGCGCCAGGCGGTGTCGTCGCGCTCGGGCCGGTCCTCGCGCCAGTGACAGCCCCGGGTCTCCTCGCG
Source organism: Streptomyces yamdrokensis (assembly GCF_053890455.1). Lineage (NCBI taxonomy): Bacteria > Bacillati > Actinomycetota > Actinomycetes > Kitasatosporales > Streptomycetaceae > Streptomyces > Streptomyces yamdrokensis. The sequence continues at coordinate 4,323,512 of NZ_CM132679.1, read as the reverse complement.
CCGCAGCGCGGCGGCGACCAGGACGCGGGCGACGCACAGGAGGTTCGTGGCCTCCCAGGTGTCGACGCCGGGCTCGGCGGTCTTGCCCTGCTCGTCGAGGGCGTCGCGGGCGTCGGCGTGCAGCCGCTGGAGCCCGTCGGCGGCCTGTTCCAGGGAGGCGGCGGAGCGCAGGACCCCGGCTCCCCCGGTCATGATCCGCTGGATGGTGAAGCGGGCCTCCGCGGGCAGGAGGGGGTGCCCGGGGCGCTCGGCCTGCGGGAGGGGCTGCGGCGCACGCGCGCGAAGGGCGTCCCCGGTCCGGCTCGCGGCGATGTCGGCGGCGATGCGCTCGGCGTAGACCAGGCCCTCCAGGAGCGAGTTGGAGGCGAGCCGGTTGGCTCCGTGCACGCCGGTGCAGGCGACCTCCCCGCAGGCGTAGAGGCCGGGGACCGTGGTGCGGCCGTGGGAGTCGGTGCGGACTCCGCCGGAGGCGTAGTGGGCGGCGGGGGCGACCGGGACGGGCTCGGTGACCGGGTCGATGCCGTGGGCGCGGCAGGCGGCGAGGATCGTCGGGAAGCGGTGCTCCCACATGTCGGCGCCGAAGTGCCGGGCGTCGAGGTACATGTGCTCGGCGTCCCGCTCCCGCATCCGGCGCATGATGCCCTTGGCGACGATGTCCCGCGGGGCGAGCTCGGCGAGCTCGTGCTGCCCCACCATGAAGCGCACGCCGTCGGCGTCGACCAGGTGGGCGCCCTCGCCGCGTACCGCCTCGGAGACCAGGGGCTGCTGGCCCTCCGCGTCCGGGCCGAGGAACAGGACGGTCGGGTGGAACTGCACGAACTCGAGGTCGCTGACCTCGGCACCGGCGCGCAGGGCCAGCGCCACCCCGTCGCCGGTCGAGACGGAGGGGTTCGTGGTCGCGCTGAAGACCTGCCCCATGCCACCGGTCGCGAGCACCACCGCGGGAGCGTGCACGGCCCCCACTCCGTCGTGCTGGCCCTCCCCCATGACGTGCAGGGTCACACCCGCGCTGCGCCCTTCGGCATCGGTCAGCAGGTCCAGGACCAGCGCGTTCTCGATCGTGCGCAGTCCCGCCCGTCGCCCCTCACCGCCCTCGCCCGGGAGCGCTTCGCGCGCACCCCTCCTGACCGCGTGTACGGCCTCGACCAGCGCGCGGGAGATCTCCGCGCCGGTGGCGTCCCCGCCCGCGTGCGCGATGCGCCGGCGGTGGTGACCGCCCTCGCGGGTGAGTTCCAGGGCGCCCTCCTCGGACTCGTCGAAGTGGGCGCCGGTGGCGATGAGCCGGCGTACGGCGCCGGGGCCCTCGGTGACGAGGAGGCGGACCGCCTCCTCGTCGCACAGGCCTGCCCCGGCGACCAGGGTGTCGTCCCGGTGCTGTTCGGGGGTGTCGCCCTCACCGAGGGCCGCGGCGATACCGCCCTGGGCCCAACGGGTGGAACCGTCGTCGAGCCGGGCCTTGGTCACGACGACCGTGGCCAGCCCGGCGGCCTCGCAGCGCAGCGCGGCGGTCAGTCCGGCCACGCCGGAGCCGACGACCACGACGTCGGCCTCGATCGACCACCCGGGCGCGGGCGCGTGCAGTCGTATGCCGGTGCTGGTCACGAGGCGGCTCCGAGGGTGCCGAAGGTCAGGGGGACGTTGTCGATCAGGCGGGTCGTGCCGACCCGGGCGGCCACGGCGAGGACGGCCTCGCCGGTGAAGCCGTCGCCGATCTCGGTGAAGTCCGAGGGGTCGACCAGAGCCAGGTAGTCCAGGGTGAGCGGCGGGGTGAAGCGGGCGGCCGCGTCGAGGACCTGGCGGGCGGCGGCGCGGACGGCGTCGGGGCCGCCGACCGTGGCGACGGCGTGCGCGTCGGCCGCCGCGCGGGACTCCCCGAGCGCGCTCAGCGCCTCGACGCGCGCGCGCGTGGCGGGCACTTCGCGGGCCCGCGCGTGCAGCGCCTCCTGCGCGGCGTGCCGGTCCCGTCCTGCGAACAGGGCGCCGGACAGGGCGAGCGCGGTGCGCCGCTCCGTGGCGGAGAGGTAGCGGTTGCGGCTGGAGCGGGCCAGCCCGTCGGCCTCGCGGACGGTGGGGACGCCGACGACGTCGACGCCGAAGTTCAGGTCGCGCACCATGCGACGGATCAGCGCGAGCTGCTGGGCGTCCTTCCGGCCGTACAGGGCGACGTCGGGACGGGTGAGGTGCAGCAGTTTGGCGACGACGGTGAGCACGCCGTCGAAGTGACCGGGGCGGGCGGCGCCCTCCAGACGTTCGCCCATGGGACCGGCGCTGACGCGGACCTGGGGCTCGCCGCCCGGGTAGACCTCGTCGGCCGACGGGGCGAAGACCACGTCCGCGCCCGCCTGCCCGGCGAGCCCGAGGTCGGCGTCCAGGGTGCGCGGATACCGGTCGAGGTCCTCGCCCTCGCCGAACTGCAGCGGGTTGACGAAGACGGTGACCACGACCTCGCCCGCGGGACCCGCGAGGTCGCGCGCGGCGCGGATCAGGGTGGCGTGGCCCTCGTGCAGGGCGCCCATGGTCATCACGACGGCGCGGCGGCCCGTGCGCGCGCGTGCGTGCAGGTCGTCGGCGGTGCGCAGCAGGGTGGTGGTCATCGGGGATTTCCTTCGTCGTCGCCGGTGGTGCCCGTTTCGCCGGTGGTGCCCGTCGTCCCGTCGGCGAGTACCCCGAGGAGGTCCTCGGCGAGTTCCGGCTTCAGCAGGCCGTGGGCGAGGGCGCGGTCGGCGGTCGCGCGGGCCATCGCCAGGTAGCCGGCGACGGTCTGCGGGGCGTGCCGGCGCAGTTCGGCGACATGGGCGGAGACGGTGCCGGCGTCACCGCGCGCGACGGGGCCGGTGAGGGCCGCGTCACCGGAGCGCAGGGCGTTGTCCAGGGCGGCGCCGAGCAGTGGGCCGAGCATCCGGTCGGGGGCCTCCACCCCGGCGGTGCGCAGCAGTTCCAGGGACTGGGCGACCAGGGTGACCAGATGGTTGGCGCCCAGGGCGAGGGCCGCGTGGTAGAGCGGGCGGCTCTCCTCGGCGATCCACTCCGGTTCGCCGCCCATCTCGATCACCAGGGCCTCGGCGGCCAGCCGCAGTTCCTCCGGAGCGGTGACCCCGAAGGAGCATCCGGCGAGCCGCTGCACGTCGACGGGGGTGCCGGTGAACGTCATCGCCGGGTGCAGGGCCAGCGGCAGCGCGCCGGCCCGCAGGGCGGGGTCCAGCACCTTCGCGCCGTACCGGCCCGAGGTGTGCACGAGGAGCTGTCCCGGCCGTACCGCACCCGTCTCGGCGAGCCCGGCCACCAGCTCCGGCAGCGCGTCGTCCGGGACGGTCAGCAGTACCAGTTCGGCCCGCTCCAGCACCTCGGCCGGCGCGACCACCGGCACGTCGGGGAGCAGCTGCTCGGCGCGCCGGAGGGAGGCGGCGGAGACGGCGGAGACGGCCACCGGACGGTGTCCGGCGAGCTGCAGGGAGGCGGCCAGGGCCGGGCCGACGCGCCCGGCGCCGACCACACCGACGCTGAGCCGCGCGGGGCGGTCCCTGGGATCCGGTTGTGGGCTTGTGTTCACGCGACGACGGCCTTCCCGTTCCAGTCCGCTCGGGGTACCGGACGATTTCTCGTCATGTTAACGCGAAACGCGGGCGGCTCCCGGGCGCACGTTTGTCCACAGGGTGTGGATTCCGCAGGGTGTGGATTCCACAGGGAAAATCCGGGTGCCCTCGCCCGCCCGCACGCGGGATGATCCCGGGCATGGGCGACACGGCGGAGAACGGCACCACGGCACCAGGCGGACGGCGGTCCGGGCCACAACCGGGCCCGGACCGGGAACCGGGCCAGGGGGCGGATCGGGGGACGGATCAGGGGACGGATCGGGGGACGGATCAGGGGGATCGGGGGACGGATCAGGGGACGGATCGGGGGACGGATCAGGGGACGGATCGGGGGACGGATCAGGGGACGGATCGGGGGACGGATCAGGGGACGGATCAGGAACGCGGCCGGAAGCTCCGCGAGCGGAGGATCGCCGCCTCGCGCGGCGCCCCGCGCGTGCTCGCGCGCCTCGGCTTCCTCGGCCCGCTCCGGGAGCGACTGGCCCTGCTGGGGGCGGCGGGCGACGTGTACGACCTGGACGAGACGGCCGACCTCTACGGCAACGGCGTCGTCGAGGCGCTGGAGGAGCGGGTGGCCGGGCTCCTGGGCACCGAGGCCGCCGCGTTCTTCCCGACCGGGACGATGGCCCAGCAGGTGGCCCTGCGCTCCTGGGCGGGCCGCAGCGGCAACCCCGTGGTCGCGCTGCACGGGCTCAGCCACCCCGAGGTCCATGAACGGAGCGCGTTCAGCCGGGTCAGCGGTCTGCGTCCGGTGCGGGTGACCAGCGAGCCCCGGATGCCGACCGCAGCCGAGGTGCGGGACTTCGACGAGCCCTTCGGCGCGCTGATGCTGGAACTCCCCCTCCGGGACGCCGGTTTCGTACTGCCCACCTGGGAGGAGCTGACCGGGGTGGTGGACGCCGCGCGGGAACGCGAGGCCGTGGTCCACTTCGACGGGGCCCGGCTGTGGGAGTGCACGACGCACTTCGGCCGTCCGCTGGAGGAGATCGCCGCCCTGGCGGACAGCGTCTACGTGTCGTTCTACAAGTCCCTCGACGGCTTCGGCGGCGCGGCGCTCGCCGGTCCCGCGACCCTGGTCGAGGAGGCGAAGGCCTGGCGGCACCGGTACGGCGGCAACGTCTTCCAGCAGTTCCCGACCGCGCTGTCGGCGCTGATCGGCCTGGAGCGGGAGCTGCCCCGGCTGCCCGATTACGTCAGGCACGCGCGCGTGGTGGCCGCCGCCCTGCGCGAGGGCCTGGAGGCAGGAGGGCTGCCCTGGTTCCGCGTCCACCCCGAGGTGCCGCACACCCACGACTTCCAGGTCTGGCTGCCGTACGACGCCGATGCCGTCGCGGAGGCGGCGATCCGGGCGGCCGAGGAGACGGGAACCGTCCTGTTCGCCAACCACTGGGACCCGAAGGGTCCGGGCCTGGCGTCCACGGAGGTGTACGTGCGGGCCGCGGCCCTGGAGTGGACGGCCGACGACGTGCGGGCCGCGGCCTCGGACTTCGCACGACGGCTGACGGCTGAGGGCTGACGGCTGACGAAGCCGTGAGGGGCCGGGAACACGTCGTAGGGGCGCCGGCTCCCTTCACCGTCCCCGGACCGGCCGCGGCCGGTCCGTGTACGACGGGGCCTCAGTCGAAGCGGATGTGCCGGATGCCGACGCCCGCCTGCCGCAGCCGGGTCCTGAGCCGTCCCCCGTGGTGGGGGGACAGCTCCAGCCCTGCCAGTACGGCGATGCGGTCCGCCGTCTTCGGGACGGTCGTGTGGTCCGTCCACAGATGCTCGGCGAACTCCGGTCCGGCGAGCCGTTCCAGACAGTGGTCGAGCCGGTCCACGGCCCACCTGTCCCGGCTCGGGTCCGCTTTCTTTCCGACGACGCGGCGCAGGAGGCGCTCGAGGCCGCGTTCCCGCAGCCGCCTCAGCACCGTCTCCCGTTCGGCGAGGAGGGTGAAGTGGTGGACGTCGTGGCCGAGTTCGCGCAGTCGGCCGACGGTCTCGGTGAAGCAGCGGGAGTCCGTGACCGTCATGGGCGCGATCACGACGCCGTCGTGCCGGGTCAGCGCGAGGTCGAGCACCTCGACGACGCCCTGCCGCCAGGAGGCCAGTTCCCGGAAGTCCCCCCGCAGTTCGGGCGGCAGCATGCGGCGCAGCCCGAACCCGGCGTGCTCCGGATCGCAGACGACACTGCCCGCAAGACGACGCCGCAACTCGTACGCGGTCTGCGTCTTGCCGCCCCCGAAGGGGCCGTTGATCCAAAGCAGCATGCGCAGACCCTACCGACGCGGGGACTCCCGGTCAGCCCCGTGGACAAGGTCAGCCCTGTCCGCCGGCCCGCACCAGTCCCGTCTCGTAGGCGAGGACCACCACCTGCACCCGGTCCCGCAGTCCCAGCTTGGTCAGGATGCGGCCCACGTGGGTCTTCACGGTCGCCTCCGACAGCACCAGGCGGGCCGCGATCTCACCGTTGGACAGGCCCTGCGCGACCAGCACCATGACCTCCCGTTCCCGTCCGGTGAGCCGCTCCAGCTCCTTGTGCTGGGGCTGCTCGGTGGCGCTCGGCAGCATGGGTGCGAAGCGGTCCAGGAGCCGGCGGGTGGTGGACGGGGCGACCACGGCGTCGCCGCTGTGCACCGCGCGGATCGCGGCGAGCAGTTCGCCGGGCGGCACGTCCTTGAGCATGAAGCCACAGGCGCCCGCCTTCAGGCCGGAGAAGGCGTACTCGTCGAGGTCGAAGGTGGTCAGGATCAGCACCTTCGGCGGGTCGGTGTCCGCGCAGATCCGGCGGGTGGTCTCCACCCCGTCCAGTTTCGGCATCCGGACGTCCATGAGCACCACGTCGACGGCGGTGGACCGCAGCACCCGGAGGGCCTCCACGCCGTCGCCCGCCTCCGCCACGACCTCCATGTCCGGCTGGGCGTCGAGCACCATCCGGAACCCGGTGCGCAGCAGCACCTGGTCGTCGACGAGCATCACGCGGATCGCCATCGGGGCCTCTTTCGTCTCAGAAGGTGTTACAGGTGTCGATAAAGGGCGTGCGCAAGCGTTCAGGTGTCAATGAACGGGTTTGAGGGGCAACAGGACACTGATGCGGAATCCCCCGCCCGGTCGCGGGCCCGCGTCCAGGGTGCCGCCGACCATACCGACCCGCTCACGCATGCCGATCAGACCGTGGCCCTGGCCGTCGAACCCGCCCTCCTCGTACAGCTCGTGCGGGGCGCCCTTGCCGTCGTCCTCGACGAGCAGGCCGAGGCCGTCGTCGAAGTACACCAGGCGCACGCTGGCGCCCGTGTTGGGCCCGCCGTGCTTGCGGGTGTTGGTGAGCGCCTCCTGCACGATGCGGTACGCGGTGAGTTCGAGGCCGCTGGGCAGCGGACGCGGGGTGCCCTCGACCTTGAAGTCCACCGGCAGTCCGGACCCCCGGCACTGCTCGACGAGGTCCTCGATCTGCCGCACGTCGGGCTGCGGTACGTACTCCCCGGCCTCCTCGTGCTCACCGGTGCGCAGCACGCCGAGCAGGCGGCGCATCTCGGCGAGCGCCTGGCGGCCGGTGGAGGAGATCGTCTCCAGGGCCTTCTTCGCCTGGTCGGGGGCCGCGTCGAGGACGTAGGCGGCGCCGTCGGCCTGCACCACCATCACCGACACGTTGTGCGCGACGACGTCGTGCAGTTCGCGCGCGATGCGGGCGCGTTCGGCGGCGACCGCGACCTTCGCCTGTGCCTCGCGTTCCCTCTCGAGCCGCGCGGCGCGCTCCTCGAGCTGGGCGAAGTAGGCACGCCGGGTGCGTATGGAGTCACCGAGCACCCAGGCGAGGACGAAGGGCACGGTCTGGAAGACCACCATGGCGATGTTGCCCGCCACACCCACGTCGTCGAGCGGCCAGCGTGCCTGCGCGACCGGCGCCGCGCACAGACCGGCGCCCAGCGCGAGACGGGACGCCCAGCGGGCCCCGACGGCCGCGACCGTGTAGACGATCACCAGCATCGCGAAGTCGGCCGGCACCGGTGCCACGTCCAGGACCACCTGGAGGACGCCCACCACGACGGTCAGGATCAGCATCCGCTCCGGCATCCGGCGGCGCAGCGCGACGACCAGCGACAGCAGCAGCATGACCGGCACGGTCACGGCCGTCGGAGCGGTTCCCTGGGCCTCCTCCACGGGCGCTCCGCTGAACACCGAAATCCCGAACAGGACGACGGCCCAGAAGCCGTCGCCCCATGACGGGTGTCTGCGGAGAAAATCATAGAGGCGCTGCACGTAACCCAGCGTAGGGAAGCCACATGCGTGCAGGGGTCAACCGGAGGGTCGAGACCCGGTCCGCACGCGTACTCCGCAAGGTGGAGGCCCGGCACATTCCCGCACGTAACCTGGGCCGGTGACGAGGGCGACGAGGGCAGGGGCGGGGACACACGGCGGCCCGCGCGGGTGGCGGGCCGCGACCCGGGCGGCTCTGTACGGGCCGGACGGCTTCTACCGCAGGCCGGAGGGTCCCGCCGGGCACTTCCGTACGTCGGTGCACACCTCGCCGCTGTTCGCGGGGGCCGTGGCACGTCTGCTGTGCCGGGTCGACGAGGAGCTGGGCCGGCCCGCGGTGCTCGATTTCGTGGACATGGCGGCGGGCCGGGGCGAACTCGCCGCCGGTGTGCTCGCCGCGCTGCCCGCCGACGTGGCGGCACGCACGCGTACGTACGCCGTCGAACTCGCCGGCCGTCCCGGCGGGCTCGACCGGCGGATCGAGTGGCGGGCCGAGCCGCCGGAGCGGATCACGGGGCTGCTGTTCGCCAACGAGTGGCTGGACAACGTGCCCCTGGAGGTCGCCGAGGTCGGCCCGGCGGGCGACGTGCGCCTGGTCCTGGTGGCCGACGACGCAACGGAGCACCTCGGGCCGCCGGTCACGGGCCCGGAGGCGGAGTGGCTCGCCCGGTGGTGGCCGCTGACGGCCGGACGACCCGCGTGGGGCGGCGGGGAGGCCGTGGCGGACGGGGAGGCCGCCCCGGAGAGCACTACCGGGGCCGCGGGCGAAGTGGGACCGCGGGCGGAGACCGGACTGCGGGCGGAGATCGGACTGCCCCGGGACCTGGCCTGGGCGTCGGCGGTCGGGGCGCTCGCGCGCGGGCTCGCCGTCGCCGTGGACTACGCGCACACGGCGGACGCGCGCCCGCCGTTCGGGACGCTGACGGGATTTCGGGAGGGGCGGGAGACGGCACCCGTGCCGGACGGATCGTGCGACATCACCGCGCATGTCGCCCTGGACGCCTGCGCGGCGGCCTGCGCGCTCCCCGGCGCCCGCCTGCTCCCCCAGCGGGCCGCCCTGCGCGCCCTGGGCCTCACCGGCTCGCGCCCCCCGCTCACCCTCGCGTCCACCGATCCCGCCGGCTACGTACGGGCCCTGGCGGCCGCCTCAAAGGCCGCCGAACTCGTCGCGCCGGGCGGACTCGGCGACTTCGGGTGGCTGCTGCAGCCGGTCGGGATCCCGGACGTGCTCGCGGCCCCGGACCCCGCCTGACCCCGTGCTGCTCCCCGCCCCCGCCCCCGCTTCCCCGCTCGTCGACTACTTGTCGATGTCCCCCACGACGAAGAACATCGACCCCAGGATCGCCACCATGTCCGAGACCAGCGTCCCCGGCAGCAGTTCGGTGAGCGCCTGGACGTTGTTGTAGGACGCCGAGCGGAGCTTCAGCCGGTACGGCGTCTTCTCACCCTTGCTGACCAGGTAGTACCCGTTGATGCCGAGCGGGTTCTCGGTCCACGCGTACGTGTGCCCCTCGGGCGCCTTGAGCACCTTCGGGAGCCGCTGGTTGACGGGACCCGGAGGCAGGTCGGCGAGCCGGTCGAGGCAGGCCCCGGCGAGGTCGAGGGCGTGGTAGGTCTGTTCCAGGAGGCATTCGAAGCGGGCGAGGCAGTCGCCCTCCTCGCGGGTCACGACCTTCAGGACGTCCGCCAGCTCTCCGTAGGCGAGATACGGCTCGTCGCGGCGCAGGTCGAGATCGACGCCCGAGGCACGGGCGATCGGCCCGCTCACCCCGTACGCGTGCACGGCCTTCGGGGACAGGACGCCGACACCACGCGTGCGGCCGCGGAAGATCTCGTTGCCGAGCACCAGGTCGTCGAAGCGGTCCATACGGGAGCGCACGTCGGCGACGGCGCCACGCGCGCGGGTGGTCCATCCCGCCGGAAGGTCCTCCTTGAGGCCGCCCACGCGGTTGAACATGTAGTGCATGCGCCCGCCGGAGACCTCCTCCATGACGTGCTGGAGTTCCTCGCGCTCGGTGAAGGCGTAGAACATGGGGGTGATGCCACCGAGTTCCAGCGGGTAGGAGCCGAGGAACATCAGGTGGTTGAGCACCCGGTTCAGTTCCGCGAGCAGCGTGCGCAGCCACACCGCGCGCTCGGGGACCTCCATGCCGAGCATCCGCTCCACGGCGAGGACCACGCCCAGCTCGTTGGAGAACGCCGACAGCCAGTCGTGGCGGTTGGCCAGCATGATGATCTGCCGGTAGTCCCGCGCCTCGAACAGCTTCTCCGCGCCCCGGTGCATGTAGCCGATCACGGGCTCCGCGCTGGTGATCAGCTCGCCGTCCAGGACCAGCTTCAGTCGCAGCACGCCGTGCGTGGACGGATGCTGGGGCCCGATGTTGAGCACCATGTCGGTGCTCTCCGCGGCGCCGCCGATGCCGACCATGGTCTCCGTCGTAGGAGTCATGAACACAGTCTCCCCTACGTACGCTGGGGCCATGGAGACGGGGAACCCGCACGACACGGGTACAGCGGGACCGCAGCAGCCGGAACAGCCGGAACAGCCCGCTGAGGCGGCCACGGTGACCACCGGCGCACCGGCGGCCCCCGGCGACGGGCCGCGGTGGATCGCGCTGCCGCCGGGGCTGCTGAAGGTGCGCCGGCTGATGCTGGTGGTGTGGCTCGGGCTGCTCACGCTGGCCGCCGGGCTGGTCCCGGGCCTGCTGGCCGGACCCGGCTGGGCGGCCTTCGCCCTGCTGCCGCTGGCCGTGACGGTCTGGGGCTGGGTGATGCTGGAGCGCAACTGGCGTTCCTGGCGGTACGCCGAGCGCTCCGACGACCTGCTGATCAGCCGGGGTGTCCTGTGGCGTCAGGAGACGGTCGTGCCGTACGGGCGGATGCAACTGGTCGAGGTCACGTCCGGGCCCGTCGAACGGCACTTCGGGCTGGCCAGCGTGCAGTTGCACACGGCGGCCGCGGCGACCGACGCCACCATCCCCGGCCTCGTCCCGGCCGAGGCCGAACGGCTGCGCGACCGGCTCACGGAGCTGGGCGAGGCCCGATCGGCGGGGCTGTGACCGCCCAGGAGGCCCCCGAGGAGGTGCGCGAGCGGCGGCCCGTGGTCGAGCGCCGGCTGCACCCCGTCACACCGCTCAGGCGGGCGTGGGCGCCCGTCGCGGTCGTCATCGGGTGGGCGCTGCACGACCCGGACCAGGCGCAGCGCCAGCTGACCCGGCTGACGACGACCACCCTGCTGATCGGCATCGGCGTCCTGATCCCGGCTGCCGCCCTCTACGGCTTCTTGACCTGGTGGTTCACCCACTTCGCGGTGACCGACAGCGAACTGCGCATCCGCACCGGTCTGCTGTTCCGGCGCACCGCGCACATCCGGCTGGAGCGGATCCAGGCCATCGACGTCACCCAGCCGCTGCTCGCGCGGGTCGCGGGCGTGTCGAAGCTCAGACTCGACGTCATCGGGACCGACAAGAAGGACGAGCTGGCCTTCCTGGGGGCCGACCACGCCCGCGCGCTGCGGGCCGAACTGCTCGCGCGGGCGGCCGGTTTCGCACCCGAGACGGCGCACGAGGTGGGCGAGGCGCCGTCCCGGCAGCTGTTGCGCGTGCCGCCCGGCGTCCTCGCCCTGTCCCTCGTGCTGACCGGCACGACCTGGGTGTGGCTGATCGTCGCCGCCGTCGTGCTGCCGCCGCTGTGGATGGTCACCGACAGCCTGTGGACGGTCCTCGCCACCGCCGTGCCGCTGCTCGGCGCGGCGGGCGCGAGCAGCGTCGGCCGGTTCGTCTCCGAGTACGACTGGACGCTGGGCGAGTCGCCCGACGGGCTGCGCATCGACCACGGGCTCCTCGACCAGGCGCACGAGACGGTGCCGCCGGGACGGGTGCAGACCGTGCGGATCGTGGAGCCGCTGCTGTGGCGGCGCCGGGACTGGGTACGGGTGGAGCTCGATGTGGCGGGCTCGTCCAATTCCCTGCTGCTGCCGGTCGCCCCGCGCGAGATCGCCGAGTCCGTCGTCGCGCGGGTGCTGCCCGGCGTCGGTGTGCCGTCGCACGCGGAGCTGTCCCGGCCGCCGCGGCGCGCGCGGTGGTGCGTGCCGGTGTGGTGGCGCGGTTACGGACTCGCCGTCACCGACACCGTGTTCGCCGCCCGGCACGGCCGGCTGACCCGGACCGTCGCCTTGGTGCCGCACGCCAAGGTGCAGAGCGTACGGCTGGTCCAGGGGCCCTGGCAGCGCGCCAGGGGCGTCGCGGACGTCCATGTGGACACCGGGGCCAACAAGTCCGTGGTGGCCCGGCTCCGGGACGCCGACGAGGCGGCGGAGCTGCTGCGGGCCCAGGCGGAACGGTCACGGACCGGCCGCCGGGACGCCCGCCCGGACCGGTGGATGGCCTGACCGGGCCGCCGGGCCGCCGGGCCACTGGCCACCTCGCGCCCGGGGGTCCGTCCCGGACACGGGAACACGCGAACGGGGTCCCGCACGTCTTTTGTACGGGACCCCGTTCGCGCAGCCACGTTGCGCCGTGTGCCGTCGCCGCCGTCCGTCAGGAGGCCGCGCTGCGCAGTCCCTTCGTGCCGGCCTCGGCCTGTGCCCCGGCCCCGGTCTCCTCGTCTGCCGGCTCCGGCTCGTCGTGCGCCGTCAGATCGATGACCCGGCCGACGCCCCGCGTGTCGTCGGTCGGCTCGAACTCCGGCTCGGCCTGGGCCGGGTGAGAGGCCGGCGCCTCCTCCTCGGCCACGTCGGCGTCGCCCTCCGCCTCCTTCTGCGTACCGAAGAAGTCGAAGGTGCCGTCGGACACCGGGCGCCGTACGGGCTCCGTCTGCGGTACCACCGCGACCGCGGTCGGCACGGTGAAGTGCCCGGAGGGCCTCCGCGCGGAACTGCCGGGCGGGGCCGACGGGGCAGGCTGTGCGGACTGAGCCGGCCGGCCCGACTGCTCGGACGTGGTGCCGGTGTCCGGGCCGGGGGAGGCGGTCGCGCTCCCGTGCCCGGCGACCGTCCCGGGCTGCCCCCGGGTCTCGTCCTTCGGCGGCTGCTCCGGCTTCCTCGCCGTGGTGGGCCCGGGGCCGTCGTCCTCGGGGGTGCTGTCGCTCCGGGGGGACCCGGCGGTGCGACCGGGCCGGGTGCCGTCCTCGGCCGATGCGGAATCGCCCTCGGCCACGTGGTCGCCCTGGGGGGTGCCGGCGTCGGCCGGCGTGTCGTCGGCCTCCGCGTCGGGCGTGCCGGGCGTGCCGGCTGCGTCGGGCACGGCATCGGCATCGGCGACCTCCCCCGCGGGGCGGTCGTCGTCGGCTCCGTCCTCGTCGCCCTCACCGCGGCCGGCGAGCCGTGCCAGTGCCTCGTCGGCCCGCAGGAACAGCGTGGATCCCGCCGGAGAGAAGGCCTGGGGAGCCGTGGGCCGGCCGGCCTCCCCCTCACCGTCCGCGGTCGCCGCGGGCTCCGGCCCGGTGGTCCTTTCGCCCTCGGTTCCGGTCCTGGCCGTCGGCACCGCCGCCCTGTCGTCGGGCCCGGCGCCGGACTCGGCGGGCGACGGCCCCGCCGTCAACGCGCGGGCCGGAACCGCCGCCTCGATCTCGAGCACCCGGCGCTCCTCCAGGACGGTCGCCCGGTCGGTCTCCGCCGCGGCGTACCGCCTGAGCAGTGCCGCGTGCTCGTTGCGCAGCCCGGTGAGCTCCGTGCGCTTGGCGCGCAGCCGCTGCTCCAGCTTGACGCGCAGCTCGCGCGACTCGTCGAGGTCGGACTCCAGTTCGGCGACCCGTTCCTCGAAACGCCACTCGTCACTGGCACGCGCGCGCGTGAGTTCGGCGACCTGCTTGCCGGCCTGCGCGTCCCAGTGCCGCATCACGACCGCGCCGAGGACCGCCGTGGCCGCCGCCGCGGCGGCCAGGAGGCGGAGCGCCATCGGCTGTGTGAACACCCAGGGCCCCAGGGCGCAGACGAGCGAGACGCCTGCGATCGCCGACGGGGGCAACATCCTGTGCAGGGGCGGGGAATGGCGGTGACGTCCACGTGACATGGCCAGAAACTTACCGCGCGTAGGCGAATGATGGAGCCCCGCCCCGTAAAAACAAAGCCGCACCGGGGCTTTCACAGGGCATCAGGGAACTCCACCGAACCGTGAATAGACCCGCGCCGCAATTATCAAGATCGTTTTGCGGGCGGGAGGCCGGTTCCGGTACGCCCCGGGCCCGGCCCGCACCGTTCCTCCGGCCCCCGCCGGCCCCCCGGGCTTCCGGCCGAAAACCCTGCTCCCGGGTGAGGAAGTGGCATCCGGGTCGTATCCCAGGGCGCCCGAATCGCCCCGCCGCTTTCCGGGACGACCGGCGGGATCCCGATACGCCCGCCACCCGTCTCACCCCTGCCGGAAATACCGGGCCGCGCTCCGGACTCCGGCCCCGAGCTCCTGGATCCGGGATACGGGATCCCCGGAACCGGCTCCCGTCCGTGCCCCCCGGTCCATGTACTCCCCGGCCCCGCCCAACGCCTACGCTGAACATATGAGCAACAGCAGCGGACACCTTCACGTCTCGGGCCTCCCCCACTGGGACCGCTGCGCGGTCATGGGCGTCGTGAACGTGACGCCCGACTCCTTCTCCGACGGTGGCCGCTGGTTCGACACGACGACCGCCGTCAAGCACGGCCTCGACCTGGTCGCCCGGGGCGCCGACCTGATCGACGTCGGCGGCGAGTCCACCCGACCCGGCGCCACGCGCGTCGACGAGGCCGAGGAACTCGAGCGCGTCATCCCCGTGGTCCGGGGCCTCGCCTCCGAGGGCGTCACGGTCTCCGTCGACACCATGCGCGCCTCCGTCGCGGAGCAGTCCCTCGCGGCGGGCGCCGTGCTCGTCAACGACGTGAGCGGCGGTCTCTCCGACCCCGGCATGATCCCCGTGGTCGCCGACGCCGGTGCCCCCTTCGTCGTCATGCACTGGCGCGGCCTGCTGGAGGGCGGCAACGTGAAGGGCGCCTACGACGACGTCGTCACCGAGGTCGTCGACGAACTGCGCGCGCGCGTGGACGCCGTGCTGGAGGGCGGCATCGCCCCCGACCGCGTGATCGTCGACCCCGGGCTCGGCTTCTCCAAGGGCGCCGGCCACGACCTCGCCCTCCTCGCCCGTCTCGACCGCCTCCGAGCGCTCGGCCACCCGCTGCTCGTCGCCGCGTCCCGCAAGAGGTTCCTCGGCCACGTCCTGGCCGGCCCCGACGGCACGCCCCCGCCCGCCCGGGAACGCGACGCGGCCACCGCCGCCGTATCCGCCCTCGCCGCCCAGGGCGGCGCCTGGGCGGTCCGCGTGCACGAGGTGCGCGCCACCGCGGACGCCGTACGCGTCGCCCGCGCCGTCGAACTGGCCCGTACCCCGGACGGCACACCCCCTGTACACGGCGCACACGGCGCACACGGCACAGAGGGAACCCGGTGAGCGCCCCGCACACCGATGTCGAGCAGGTCGAAGCCACCAACGCCGCCTTCTACGAGGCGCTCGAGCAGGGAGACTTCGAAGAGGTCGCGTCGCTCTGGCTGACCCCGGCCGACCTGGGCGTCGACGAGACCTACCACGACCCGGCGGACGCCGGAGTGATCTCCTGCGTGCACCCCGGCTGGCCGGTGCTCACAGGGCGCGGCGAGGTGCTCCGGTCCTACGCCCTGATCATGGCGAACACCGACTACATCCAGTTCTTCCTCACCGACGTGCATGTCTCCGTCACCGGTGACACCGCCGTCGTGACCTGCACCGAGAACATCCTCAGCGGCGGCCCCGCCCCGAAGGCCGGCGAGGAGCTCGGCCCCCTGCTCGGCCAGCTGGTCGTCGCCACCAACGTGTACCGGCGCGCCCCCGGGGGCTGGAAGCTCTGGTCCCACCACGCCTCCCCCGTCCTCGCCGAGAACGACGAGACCGACGGCCCCGAGGCCCCCGACGACACCGAGACCCCTTCCTGAGCGGGCGGTCCGGCGGCGGACCCCGCTCTTTTCTCCCGCACCCGAAGAGCGATTGGCATCACCCCCGTGCGGGTAGGGGCCGGGCCGTCACCTGTCCGTGCGCCCCGGGCCTTCCCGGGGGAGACGCACGGTGAAACCTCCCGGCACGGGTCGGACCCACCCACCTCGGGGCCCTCCCGACCGGCACCCGCGGGTAGATTCGACCGGGACAGGGGTGCCGCCCCCACACGGCACCGACCGGCCGGACCGACGACTGCAGGAGTGGATTGGTGTGGATCGTGTCGCGCTGCACGGCCTGAAGGCCCGTGGGCACCACGGTGTGTTCCCCAAGGAACGCGAGGAAGGCCAGACCTTCATCGTGGACCTGGTCCTCGGCCTGGACATCCGGCCGGCCGCGACCGACGACGACCTGACGAAGACCGTGCACTACGGCATCGTGGCGGAGGAGGTCGTGGCGGTCGTCCGGGGCGAGCCCGTCAACCTCATCGAGACGCTCGCCGAGCGCATCGCACAGGTCTGCCTCAAGCACGACGTGGTCCAGGAGGTCGAGGTCCGCGTCCACAAGCCGGACGCGCCGATCACCGTGCCCTTCGACGACGTGACCATCACCATCATCCGGAGCCGCGCATGACCAGGCCGTCCACCCAGGGCCACACCGACCCGACCGTCCAGCCCGTCCCCGCCTCCGTGGTCGAGCGGGTCGACGCCGCCGACACCACCCTGCACAACCCGAAGCGGGCCGTCGTCTCCCTGGGCGCCAACCTCGGCAACCGGCTGGAAACCCTCCAGGGGGCCGTCGACGCCCTCGAGGACACCCCCGGCGTCCGGGTCAAGGCAATCTCGCCCGTGTACGAGACGGAGCCGTGGGGCGTAGAGCCCGGCAGCCAGCCCTCCTACTTCAACGCGGTCGTGGTCCTCAGGACCACCCTGCCCCCGTCCTCCCTGCTGGAGCGGGCCCACGCGGTCGAGGAGGCCTTCCACCGGGTGCGCGACGAGCGCTGGGGCCCGCGCACGCTGGACGTGGACATCGTCTCCTACGCGGACCTCCTCTCCGACGACCCGCAGCTGACCCTCCCCCACCCCCGCGCCCACGAACGCGCCTTCGTGCTGGTCCCCTGGCACGACGTCGACCCGGAGGCCGAGCTCCCCGGACGCGGCCCCGTCGCCGCCCTGCTCGCCGCGGTCGCCCACGAGGGCGTCACGCCCCGCGTCGACCTGGAACTCCGGCTGCCCGAGTAGCCGTTAAGGTCGACAGGACCGCACACCGGGACACCGGGGGAACCGAAGGGACACCGTGAGAGAGCTGCGCATCAGGGTGCTGGCCGGAGTCTTCGTCGTGGCCGGGATCCTGTCCTGGGCCGGCGCCCGCCTCTGGAACTCCCTCGGCACCCTGCCGAGCGTCCCGCTGGCGGCGCCCGTCGTCCTCGCCCTGATCGCCGTGGTCCTCACGGCCACGGCGCTCTCCCTGCGCGCCCGCCTCAAGGACCAGCGCGAGCGCCGCCCCGACGCCAAGGGCGTCGACCCGATGATGGCGGCCCGCGCGGTCGTCTTCGGCCAGGCCAGTGCCCTGGTCGCCGCCCTCGTCGCCGGGATGTACGGCGGTACGGGCGCCTTCCTCCTGGAGTTCCTCGACGTTCCCGCCCGCCGCGACCAGGCCATCTACGCCGGCTTCTCGGTCCTGGCGGGAATCGCCGTCATAGCGGCGGCCATCTTCCTGGAGCGCGTCTGCAAGCTCCCGGAGGACGACGAGGACCACAACGGCCGGGGTACGGCCCCGGCCGCCTGACGCCCGCCGGGCGCGCCCTCAGCGCGCCATGATCAGGCTCATCGCCTCGTTGCGCGTCGCCGCGTCCCGCAGCTGCCCGCGCACGGCCGACGTGAGGGTCTTCGCGCCGGGCTTGCGGATGCCCCGCATCGACATGCACATGTGCTCGCACTCGACCACCACGATCACCCCGCGCGGCTCCAGAATCTCCATCAGGGAGTCCGCGATCTGGGTGGTGAGCCGTTCCTGCACCTGCGGGCGCCGGGCGTACACGTCCACGAGCCGGGCCAGCTTGGACAGTCCCGTGATCTTTCCGCTGGTGGCCGGGATGTAGCCGACATGGGCCACCCCGCGGAACGGCACCAGGTGGTGCTCACAGGTCGAGTACACCTCGATGTCCTTCACGAGCACCATCTCGTCGTGGCCGAGGTCGAACGTCGTGGTCAGCACGTCCTCGGCCTTCTGCCGCAGACCCGCGAATATCTCCTTGTACGCCCGTGCCACCCGGCCCGGCGTCTCCCGCAGGCCCTCCCGGTCGGGGTCCTCGCCGACAGCGATCAGCAGTTCGCGTATGGCGTTCTCGGCGCGCTTCTCGTCGAACTCGCCGATCGTGGCCTCGCCGTCCAGCGTCACCGGGTCGGTCATGGGGTGCCTCGTTCCTGTGCCTGCGCGTGTGTCGGACCCGACGCACACGCTCTCAACTGCGGATACACAAAAATCCGCGCCCCCCAGGCTAGAACCAGGGGGGCGCGGCATCCATTCCGGGCCCGGTGGGCCGCCGGGAGAGCCGGTCAGCTCTCGGGGCGGTCCTCCGGGATCGGCTCGGGCGCCGGGGCGGGCTCCGCGGCGGTGCTCTTCGCGGTGGAGATGGCCGGCGTCGCGCCGTTCGCCCCGTTCGTCAGCGCGAGCTCCTTGGGGGAGAGCACCGGCGGGCGGGTGGACGGCGTACGGCGGGAGGATCCGGTCCAGGCGGGCCGGGGCGGACGCTTGACGATCGAGGCGAAGACCTCGGCGATCTCCTCCTTGCCCAGCGTCTCGCGCTCGAGGAGTGCGAGGACCAGGTTGTCGAGCACGTCGCGGTTCTCGACCAGGATCTCCCACGCCTCGTTGTGCGCGGTCTCGATGAGCTTCTTGACCTCTTCGTCGACCAGCGCGGCGATCTCCTCCGAGTAGTCGCGCTGGTGAGCCATCTCACGTCCGAGGAACGGCTCGGTGTTGTCGCCACCGAACTTGATCGCGCCGAGCCGCTCGGTCATGCCGTACTGCGTGACCATCGCGCGGGCCAGGCCGGTGGCCTTCTCGATGTCGTTGGCCGCACCGGTGGTCGGGTCGTGGAAGACGAGCTCCTCGGCCGCGCGGCCGCCCAGCATGTAGGCCAGCTGGTCCAGCATCTCGTTGCGCGTGGTGGAGTACTTGTCCTCGTCCGGCAGCACCATCGTGTAGCCGAGCGCTCGGCCTCTCGACAGGATCGTGATCTTGTGGACGGGGTCGGAGTTCGGTGAGGCCGCCGCGACCAGGGCGTGTCCGCCCTCGTGGTACGCGGTGATCTTCTTCTCCTTGTCCGACATGATCCGGCTCCGCTTCTGCGGGCCCGCGACCACTCGGTCGATCGCCTCGTCCAGCATGTGGTTGTCGATCAGCTTCTGATCGCTGCGCGCGGTCAGGAGCGCGGCCTCGTTCAGCACGTTGGCCAGGTCTGCACCCGTCATGCCGGGTGTGCGGCGGGCGACGGCCGACAGGTCGACGTCCGGAGCGACCGGCTTGCCCTTCTGGTGGACCTTGAGGATCTCCAGCCTGCCCTGCATGTCCGGGCGGTCGACCGCGATCTGCCGGTCGAACCGGCCGGGACGCAGCAGAGCCGGGTCGAGGATGTCGGGCCGGTTCGTGGCGGCGATGAGGATCACGCCGCCCTTCACGTCGAAGCCGTCCATCTCGACGAGGAGCTGGTTCAGGGTCTGCTCGCGCTCGTCGTGACCGCCGCCGAGGCCGGCGCCGCGATGGCGGCCGACCGCGTCGATCTCGTCGACGAAGACGATCGCCGGAGCGTTGGCCTTGGCCTGCTCGAAGAGGTCACGGACCCGGGAGGCACCGACACCGACGAACATCTCGACGAAGTCGGAACCGGAGATCGAGTAGAAGGGGACGCCGGCCTCGCCCGCGACGGCGCGCGCGAGCAGGGTCTTGCCGGTACCGGGCGGGCCGTACAGCAGCACACCCTTGGGGATCTTGGCCCCGACGGCCTGGAACTTGGCCGGCTCCTGCAGGAACTCCTTGATCTCGTGGAGTTCCTCGACCGCCTCGTTCGATCCGGCGACGTCGGAGAACGTCGTCTTCGGCGTGTCCTTGGTGATGAGCTTCGCCTTGGACTTGCCGAATTGCATGACGCGGGAGCCGCCGCCCTGCATCTGGTTCATCAGGAACAGGAAGACGACCACGATGAGGACGAAGGGGAGCAGCGACAGCAGAATGCTCACGAACGCGTTCTGCTTGGACGGCGAGACTGTGTAGCCGTCCGGGATCTGCTCGTTCTGGAACTTGTCCTGCAGCGTGTTGGCGATGGTGACGCCCTGGTCACCGATGTAGCTCGCCTGGATCTTCGAGCTGTCCTTGACCTCTTCGCCGTCCTTGAGCTGGACCTTGATGATCTGCTCGTCGCCGGTGGTCAGTTTGGCCGACTCGACTTTGTTCTCGTTGATCGCCTGGACGACCTCGCCGGTGTCCACCGTCTTGTAGCCGCCGGACGAGCCGACGACCTGCATCAACACGACCACGGCGAGGACGGCCAGCACGATCCACATGACCGGCCCACGGAAGTATCGCTTCACGTCCATCCATACGGAGCGGTGCCGCCCCGTCCCTCCTGCCATAGTGAGTTTGATAAAGACTGTTCTTCGGACGGTACCCCAGCATTGCCCCCCGAAGCTGCGTGGGACTACTGGCAAACGCGTCCACGCATGCTCCAACGGCGCGGAGGCCGCCGGGGTTCCCGATCACATACGGCGCCCCTGCCCCGGTGTCTCAACCGCCGTAGACATGGGGCGCGAGCGTACCGACGAAGGGGAGGTTGCGGTACTTCTCGGCGTAGTCGAGGCCGTAGCCGACGACGAACTCGTTGGGAATGTCGAATCCGACCCATTCCACGTCGATGTTGACCTTCGCGGCCTCGGGCTTGCGCAGCAGCGTGCACACCTTGAGGGAGGCGGGCTCGCGCGAGCCGAGGTTGGAGATCAGCCACGACAGGGTCAGGCCGGAGTCGATGATGTCCTCGACGATCAGGACGTGCTTGCCCTTGATGTCGGTGTCGAGGTCCTTGAGGATCCGCACCACACCGGAGGACTGGGTGCCCGCCCCGTACGAGGATACGGCCATCCAGTCCATCGTGAGGGGGGTGGACAGCGCCCGGGCGAGGTCGGCCATGACCATCACCGCGCCCTTGAGGACGCCGACGATCAGCAGTTCCCTGTCCGCGTACTCCGCGTCGATCTTCGCGGCCAGCTCAGCCAGCTTGGCGTCGATCTCTTCCTTGGTGATGAGCACCTTCTCGAGGTCGGCACCCATGTCTTTCGCGTCCACCCGCATCACTTTCGGTCGTCCCACCGGCTGTCCCGTACCGTCCGCGGCTCTGCCGAGGGTACGTTTTTCAGCCTTGCCGAATCACCAGTCTGCCACTCTGGCGACGGGCCACGACCCGGCCGGGGAGATTGATGGCCCCCTGGCCGCGCCAGCCGGTGATCAGCCGGTCGACCTCCTCGATGTGCCGGGCGAACAGGGAACCGGCCGGAGCCCCCGCGTCGATGGCCGCGCGGCGCAGTACACGACGGCGCACCGCGGGCGGGAGTGCGTGGAGTCCGGCGCACTCCAGACGGCCGTCGGCGTCGCGGACGCCGGCCTCGGCGCGGCCGGCCCAGGCGTCGAGGGCGTCGGCGTCGTCGCGGGAGAGCCGGGCCGTCCGGGCGAGTGCCTCGACGACGCCTTTGCCGAGGGCCTTCTCCAGGGCGGGCAGGCCTTCGTGGCGGAGCCGGGAGCGGGTGTAGGCGGGATCGGTGTTGTGCGGGTCGTCCCAGACGGGGAGGGACTGGGCCATGCAGGCCTTGCGGGCGGTCTGCCGGTCGATCCGGAGGAAGGGCCTTCGGTAGCGGCCGGCGGCCCCCGAGACCGCGGCCATTCCGGACAGGGAGCGGATACCGGAGCCTCGGGCGAGTCCCAGCAGGACGGTCTCGGCCTGGTCGTCGCGGGTGTGGCCGAGCAGGACGGCGGCTGCCCCGTGCCGCTCGGCGGCGTCGTCGAGGGCGGCGTAGCGGGCGTCGCGGGCGGCGGCCTCGGGTCCGCCCTCGCGGCCGACGGTGACGGCGACGGACTCGACGGGGCCGAGGCCGAGGCCGCGCAGGCGCAGGGTCACTTCGGCGGCGCGCAGGTCGGAGCCGGCCTGGAGGCCGTGGTCGACGGTGACGCCGCCGGCGCGCACGCCGAGACGGGGGGCTTCGAAGGCGAGGGCGGAGGCGAGCGCCATGGAGTCGGCACCGCCGGAGCAGGCCACGAGTACGAGCGGGGACGGTTCACACTCGCGCGGGGCATCGGGGGTGCGGCCGGGGTCGGCGGGATCGGCGGGGGTCCGGTTGCGTTCGCCGGAGTTTCGGTTGTGTTCGTCGAGGATGTCGTGGAGTACGCGGCGGACCGCCAGACGTATCGCCGCGACCGCAGGATGGGGACCCATGTCCGGTTCCCTTCATGAAGTTTTCGGGGGGTGAGCCCGGGATCGGTCACTCAGAGTGTGTAGATGGTGACAGAACCGGGGCGTTCCCCGAGCATTGCACGCCTACTCTTCGCTCACGGTCCCTCGGACGGGTGATTGAGGACCCGTCCGACTGCCGTACACCGGATTCTCCTCACGCCGTCCCCCGCAGTCCCGTTCCCGGGCGTCGTTCCGCCCCGTTCCCCGCGCGGCGCACGCCGGTCGCCCGGATGCACGAGCGGCGCACGCCGCGACGCGTGTCCAGACCCTTCACGCCTCGGGTTTGCGGTGAACGCGGGTGACCCACTCCGCGGGCTTGGCGATCTCCGCCTTGGTGGGGAGGGTGTTGGGCGAGGTCCACACCCGGTTGAAGCCGTCCATGCCGACCTCCTCGACCACCGCGCGGACGAAGCGTTCGCCGTCGCGGTACTGACGGAGCTTGGCGTCCAGGCCGAGCAGTTTGCGCAGGGCCAGGTCCAGGCGGGAGGCGCCCTTCGCACGGCGCTGCTGGAACTTCTCGCGGATCTCGGCGACGCTCGGCACGGCCTCGGGCCCGACCCCGTCCATCACGAAGTCGGCGTGTCCCTCCAGCAGGGACATCACGGCCGTGAGCCGGCCGAGGATCTCCCGCTGGGCGGGAGTCTGCACGAGCTCCACGAGAGAGCGTCCGTCGGCCCCGTCCGCGTCGTTCTCGCCCTCCTCGCCCTCGGGCCGGCCGCCGGTGAAGGACTGGACGGCCTGGCGGACGCGCTCCAGGACGGTCATGGGGTCGACGTCGGTCTCCGCCAGGAACGACTGGATCTCGCCCCGCATGTGGTCGCGCAGCCAGGGCACGGCGGAGAACTGGGTCCGGTGCGTCTCCTCGTGCAGGCAGACCCACAGCCGGAAGTCGTGCGGGTCCACGTCGAGTTCGCGTTCCACGTGGACGATGTTGGGGGCGACGAGCAGCAGCCTGCCGCCGCCGCCCGGCGCGCCGGACGGGTCGCCGGCCGGGAGGTCGCGGGCGGCGGGGGCGAAGGTCTCGTACTGGCCGAGGACGCGGGAGGCCAGGAAGGACAGCAGCATGCCGACCTCGACGCCGGTGACCTTGCCGCCGACGGTGCCGAGGAGGACCCCGCCGGGTGAGGTACCGCGCCGGTCCTGCATCTTGTCGAGGAGCGGCGCCAGCAGTTCGCGGAAGCCCGCGACGTTGGCCCGGACCCAGCCGGGGCGGTCGACGACGAGGACGGGGGTGTCGTGCGTCTCGTCGGTGCCCAGCCGGGTGAAGCCGCGGACGTGCGCCTCGGAGGCCTTCGCGTGCCTCCGCAGTTCGGTGACGACGGCCCTGGCCTCGTCACGGCTCACGTCGGGCCCCGGCCGCATGAGCCGGGTCGCGGTCGCGACCGCGAGATCCCAGTCGACCATCCCGGAAGAGGCAGCACCACCGAAACTCGTCATGCTGCAACGGTACGTGAGGAGCGCGGCGCGGGGCAGGGCGGCGGGAGAGCCGGTGCCGGGCGCCCCCACGGCGCCCGGCACGTCATCGGCAGCCGCACGCCGCCAGGGCGGTGGCTGCCTTGTCGAGAGCGGCCTGGGCGGCCGCCGGGTCGGTGGTGCCGCTCGCGAGGAAGGCGAAGGCGAGCAGCCTGCCCTCCCGGTCGACGACGGTTCCCGCCAGGGCGTTGACGCCGGTGAGGGTGCCCGTCTTGGCCCGTACGACGCCGGCCGCGCCGTCGGCGTAGCGGCCGGTGAGGGTGCCGGTGAAGCCGGCGACGGGCAGGCCGGTGAGGACGGGGCGCAGTTCGGGGCGGGCGGGGTCGCCGGACTTCACGAGGAGCGCGGTGAGCAGGCCGGTGGTGAGCCGGTTCCTGCGGTCGAGGCCGCTGGCGTCCTTGAGCGCGGTGCCCTTCAGGGGGACGCCGAGCTTCTGCAGCTGGGTGCGGACGGCGGCGGCGGCGCCCGCGAAGTCGGCGCGCCGGCCGGCGGCGATCGCGGTCTGGCGGGCGAGGGCTTCGGCGAGGTCGTTGTCGCTGTTGGTGAGCATCCGTTCGACCAGGGTGGCGAGCGGGGGCGAGGAGACCGTGGCGAGGGTGCCGGCGCGGGCCGTGGACTTCGACGGGCCGGGGGGCGTGGCCTTGATGCCGTGTTCCTTCAGCAACGCGCCGAACTTCCGCCCGGCGTCTGCCGCGGGGTCCGGGACGCGGTCCGCGGGGCCGCTGACGGAGTCGTCGGTGCGGGCCTCGTCGGCCATCAGGGGAGTGATGAGGGCGATGTTGGGGTTGACGCCGATCGGGTGCCGTTCGCCGCCCGGGTAGAGGGTGGTGTCGTAGGACAGGGTGACCTCGCGTACGCCGCGTTCGGCGAGGGCGGCGGCGGTGCGTGCGGCGAGGTGGCGCAGGCTCGCCGAGCCGGTGGTGTCCTTCTTCCGGGCGGTGAGGGTGGGGTCGCCGCCGCCGACGAGGATGACCTCTTTCGTGTCGGGTTCGTAGGTGGCGCGGGTGGTCAGGCGGTGGTCGGGGCCGAGCGCGGTGAGGACGGCGGCGGCAGTGGCGATCTTCGTGGTGGAGGCCGGGGTGAGCGCGTCGGCGGGGCCGTCGGCATACAGGCTCCGGCCGGTGGACACGTCGACCACGGAGGCGGAGCGGTCGCCGAGCGCCGGGATCCTCAGCAGCGGGGCGAGGGTGCCCGTGAGGGCCTTGCCGCCGGGCGCCGACTTGACGGTGGTGGCGCCGCCGCCGAGTCCGGTGAGCACGGAGGGGGCGCTGGGGGCCGTACGGGGGCCGCGGGGCGGCGTACCGGCGTTGCCGCGGGTGCCGCCGTGATCTGTGCCACGCGTGGCCTCCAGGGCCACGGCCCGGTCCTGCTCGGCCGTACGCTGGCCGGTGGAGTCCCAGGGACCGGCGGCGGTCACCGCGCCTGCGGCCAGCACCGTTCCGGCGGTGGCCGCGACCACGGTGAACCGCCAGGCTCCCGGCCGGGCCGCCGACCGCGTGATCCGTGGCCCGGCGGCCGTGGCGCCACCCGCGGGACGGCTCGGCCGCAACCGCGCCAGACGCGGCCGAACAGCCGCCGCGGTCCGTGCCAGACGGGGGCGTACGGCGTCCGTGAACCGCGCCACACGCGGTCTCGCGGCCCGCCAAGGTCTCAGCTCCGGCACGACCACCAGCCCCTTTCGCGATCACACACCTGCGTGAGGGACACTTAACCACCAGAACTATGTGCTGATCATGGAGGAGCCACCGGTGGAGTTCGACGTCACGATCGAGATCCCGAAGGGTTCGCGGAACAAGTACGAGGTGGACCACGAGACGGGTCGGATCCGTTTGGACCGTCGACTCTTCACCTCGACCGCCTACCCGACCGACTACGGATTCGTCGAGAACACCCTCGGCGAGGACGGCGACCCGCTGGACGCGCTGGTCATTCTCGACGAGCCGACGTTCCCGGGCTGTCTGATCCGCTGCCGCGCGATCGGCATGTTCCGGATGACGGACGAGGCCGGCGGCGACGACAAGCTGCTGTGCGTCCCGTCGACGGACCCGCGCGTGGAGCACCTGCGGGACATCCACCACGTGTCGGAGTTCGACCGTCTGGAGATCCAGCACTTCTTCGAGGTCTACAAGGACCTGGAGCCGGGCAAGTCGGTGGAGGGCGCCAACTGGGTCGGCCGGACGGACGCCGAGATCGAGATCGAGCGGTCCTACAAGCGTTTCAAGGAGACGGGCGGCCACTGAGCCTCCTGAGCACGAGACGCGAAAAGGGCCGCACGCATATGCGTGCGGCCCTTTTCCCTGCCCGTGCGCATACTGACCCGTGGGGCCCGCCGACCGGGCCCCACGGGGGTGAAGGCAACAAGGACATGTCGTACAGGGAGCGCAGCGCAGGTGACGGACGTGGAGGACCGCAAACGCCGGTCGGACGAGGCGAGGAGCGCCTTCGGCTCTCGGGTCGGACTGGCGGCTCCGGTGGACACGGAGTCGTCGACGACGTCGGAGTTCGCCGTTCCGGAAGGACTGGCCCCCACGAGGGCCCAGCGGGTTCCCACGGAGTCGGAGACGACGTCGGAGTTCGCCCTGCCCGAGGGCCTGGACACGGCTCCCCACCCGCCCGCCGAGGCGGAGGGGTCGGCGTTCAACCTGCCGAGCACGTACCAGGCCAAGCAGGCTCCGCCGGCGTTCACCCCGCCCCACGGGATCCCGTCCGTCTCCCTGCACCGGGACGTGCCCTGGCAGGACCGGATGCGCACCATGCTGCGCATGCCGGTGACCGAGCGGCCGGTGCTGGAGCAGGTGCACCGGCACGACGACGACACCGGCCCCGCCGTGCCGCGCGTGCTCGACCTGACGCTGCGTATCGGGGAACTGCTGCTGGCGGGCGGCGAGGGCGCGGAGGACGTGGAGGGGGCGATGTTCGCCGTCTGCCGCTCCTACGGCCTGGACCGCTGCGAGCCGACCGTCACCTTCACCCTGCTGTCGATCTCCCATCAGCCGTCGCTGGTGGAGGACCCGGTGACCGCGTCGCGCACGGTGCGCCGCCGGGGCACCGACTACACCCGCCTGGCGGCCGTGTACCAGCTGGTGGACGACCTCAGCGACGACGAGACGCACATCTCCCTGGAGGAGTCCTACCGGCGGCTCGCGGAGATCCGCCGCAACCGGCACCCCTACCCCACCTGGGTGCTGAACGCGGCCAGCGGGCTGCTGGCGGGCTCGGCCTCGGTGCTGGTCGGCGGTGGTCTCCTGGTGTTCGTGGCCGCGGCGGTGGGCGCGATGCTCGGCGACCGGCTGGCCTGGAAGTGCGCCGACCGGGGACTGCCGGAGTTCTACCAGTTCACGGTGGCCGCGATGCCGCCGGCCGCGATGGGCATCGCGCTGACGCTGGCGCACGTGGATGTGAGGGCCTCCGCGGTGATCACCGGTGGGCTGTTCGCCCTGCTGCCGGGGCGGGCGCTGGTGGCGGGCGTGCAGGACGGTCTGACGGGCTTCTACATCACCGCCTCCGCGCGACTCCTGGAGGTCCTGTACTTCTTCGTGGGCATCGTGACGGGCGTGCTGGTGGTGCTCTACTTCGGCGTGCAGCTGGGCGCCAAGCTGAACCCCGACGCCGCACTCGTCCTGCCCGACCAGCCGCTGCTGCAGATCGCCGCGTCGCTCGGGCTGTCGCTGGCCTTCGCGGTGCTGCTCCAGCAGGAGCGGTCCACGGTGCTGCTGGTCACCCTCAACGGCGGTGTCGCCTGGGTGGTGTACGGCGCGATGCACTACGCGGGCGGCATCTCACCGGTGGCCTCCACGGCCGCGGCGGCGGGGCTCGTGGGACTGTTCGGGCAGTTGCTGTCCCGGTACCGGTTCGCCTCGGCGCTGCCGTACATCACGGCGGCGATCGGGCCCCTGCTGCCCGGTTCCGCCACGTACTTCGGTCTGCTGGCGATCGCCCAGAGCGAGGTGGACGCGGGTCTGCTGTACCTCTCGAAGGCGGTGGCGCTCGCCATGGCCATCGCGATCGGGGTGAACCTCGGTTCGGAGATCTCCCGGCTGTTCCTGCGGGTCGGCTCCGCCGAGAAGCGCAGGGCGGCGAAGCGGACCCGCGGTTTCTGACCCCGGAGCGCCGGGTCGCCCGGTACACGAATCCCCGGGGTGCGCGAGCGGTCGCGCACCCCGGGGACGTGTTCGGTCCGGGTTCGGAACGGCGGTTCAGTAACCGCGGTTGTAGGGCTGCTGCTGGTTGTAGTCCTGGCCCTGACCCGGCCCCGGCGCCTGGGGCCGCCCCTGCGCCCCGCCCTGGCCCTGGCCCTGGGGATACTGCTGCTGCCCGCCGTAGTACTGGTCGTATCCGCCCTGGTCGCCACCGTAGGGCTGCTGGGGCTGCTGGTGCGGGTAGCCCTGGTTGCCATAGGGCTGCTGGGGCGGCTGGGGCTGCGGGGCCTGCTGCCGCTGCTGCTGCGGTCCGTCCGGGGTGATGCGGCGGAGCTGGGTCGTGGCGTCGTCCATGACCGGCTGCCGGGCGTACTCGGAGGCCTGCCGGCTGACGTACGCGTCGTACTCGTCCTGCTGCCCGGTGTCCGGGTTCTCGACGGCGTCGCGCTTCTTCTTGGCGCGCTCCCGCAGGAACTCGATGATGATCGGGACCACCGAGAGGAAGACGATCAGGATGAGGATCGCCCCGAGGTTGGTCTTGATGAACTCGATCTGGCCGAGCCAGTAACCGGCGGTCGTGATACCCATGCCCCAGGCCACGCCGCCGATGACGTTGTACGTGAGGAACGTGCGGTACTTCATCCGGCCCGCGCCCGCCGTGATGGGGGCGAAGGTGCGCACGATCGGCACGAAGCGGGCCAGCACGATCGCCTTGGGGCCGTACTTCTCCATGAAGTCGTGGGCCGCCTCCAGGTTCTCCTGTTTGAAGAGCTTGGAGTCGGGACGGCTGAAGATCCTCGGGCCGAAGAACTTTCCGATCGTGTAGCCGACTTGGTCGCCCAGGACGGCGGCGATCACGATCAGCGTGCAGACCAGCCACAGCGGCTGGGTGATGTAGCTGCCCTCGGCCACGAAGAGGCCCGCCGTGAACAGCAGGGAGTCGCCGGGCAGGAACGCGAAGAATCC
Organism: Streptomyces yamdrokensis; assembly: GCF_053890455.1. Classification (NCBI taxonomy): domain Bacteria; kingdom Bacillati; phylum Actinomycetota; class Actinomycetes; order Kitasatosporales; family Streptomycetaceae; genus Streptomyces; species Streptomyces yamdrokensis. The sequence continues at coordinate 4,294,674 of NZ_CM132679.1, read as the reverse complement.
GGACTCGGCGAAGACGATCAGCAGGATGCCGGGAAGGCTGAAGGTCTCGATCAGGTAGTCCGGGCTCAGCCACTCGGGGCCGAGCGCAAGGGTGGTCACGGGGCTGTGGCTCCTGCTGGTTGAGGGGGGCGGACGGGGGCTGGGTGCCAAAGCTATCAACGCAGCCGTCCCGGCCCGGGTTCCACGGGGCGTACCCAGGATTGCACCGTGCCCCCTCCCCGGCGAAGCTGGGGGCCGTGGGCATCGAGGAGTACGGCGGTGGACAGGGCCCCGGGCCCGACGTCCTGGTGGTCACGACGAACGACGTCCCGGGGTACCGGGTGCAGGAAGTGGTCGGAGAGGTCTTCGGGCTGACCGTGCGGTCCCGCCACCTCGGCAGCCGGATCGGCGCCGGTCTGAAGTCGATGGTCGGCGGGGAGCTCAAAGGACTGACCAGGACGCTCGTGGAGACCCGCAACCAGGCCATGGAGCGGCTGATCGAGCAGGCCCGCGCGCGGGGCGCCAACGGGGTGCCGGCGTTCCGTTTCGACATCACGGACGCGGCGGACGTGGGCACCGAGGTGCGCGCGTACGGCACCGCGGTGGTCCTTCCTCGTACGCGAGTGACCGCGCGGCGCGGGCTCAGCCGCTGTGCCGGGCCGCGTTGGCGACGATCGCGTCGCGCAGGTAGACCGCCAGGCCGGGGCGGATGTCCTCGTACGTCCGCGTGAAGCGCGGGTCGGCGACGTACATCTCGCCCAGGCAGGTGTGCATCTCATGCCCGCAGTCGTAGTACGCGCGGGTGATGAAGAGCCGGTGTTCCTCCGCCGTGTCCATGGCCTCCCCGGAGTCGGCCGGAGTGCCGGCGGACATCAGATCGGCCATGCGCAGGTGGAGGGAGTCGAACTCCTCGGTGACGCGTTTCCAGTCGTCCTTGGTGTAGGACGCGGTCCGCTGCCGGGACTGCCGGTAGGCGTCGGTGTCGCCCCAGCGCTCCCGGACCTCGTCCTCGTACTGGTCGGGGTCGTGGTCCCCGAACACCTCGAACCGTTCCTCGGGCGTCAGGCTGATTCCCATCGTGCGTGCCTCCATGGCGTGCTCCACGGCCGCCGCCATCTTCTGCAGCCTCTCGATCCGGGCGGTCAGCAGGTCGTGCTGCCGGCGCAGATGCGCGCGCGGATCCGCCTCCGGGTCGTCGAGCAGGGCGGCGACCTCGTCGAGCGGGAAGCCGAGTTCCCGGTAGAACAGGATCTGCTGCAGCCGGTCGAGGTCGGCGTCGGTGTAACGCCGGTGACCCGCGCGGCTGCGCTCGCTCGGAGCGAGCAGGCCGATGTCGTCGTAGTGGTGCAGGGTGCGCACCGTGACCCCGGCGAATCCGGCCACCTGTCCCACGGAGTGACTCACTTCCGCTCCCTCTTCGTTCTCGGTACGCACTCCACCCTGGGTCCTCACGCCACGTGAGGTGCAAGCCGGTTTCCCCGGCCGTTCACACCGGACGCCCACACCGACCGTTTCATGCGGTTTCATACCCTTGGTCCGTCTATCGTGTGCGCGTGGTCCAGGACAGCGCGCAGCGGGGACCCTCCGCCGCCCCGACGACCGGCGACCCGGCGACCCGGCGACCCGGGCACGCGACCTGCCGGCCGTCCGACGTCCCCGCGCCGGTCATGGGGGGGGGCAGGTACTTCGTGCTCCCTTCCTCTCCTCCCGTGCCCCCGCCCGCACGAACCCCCGCACGAATCCCCCCATGCCCCCGGAGGCATCCATGCCGCTCCACGATGCTCCCCGGCGCGATGAGCGCCCCCTGTCCGTCAACCCCTTCCTGGGTCCGGCCAACCCTCTCGGGGACATGACCGAGGCACCGCCCAAACACCGGATGCCCGACGCTCCGATGGCGCCCGCGACGGCGTACCAGCTGGTGCACGACGAGCTGATGCTGGACGGCAACGCACGGCTGAACCTGGCCACCTTCGTCACCACCTGGATGGAGCCCGAGGCCGGCCTGCTGATGGCGGAGTGCCGGGACAAGAACATGATCGACAAGGACGAGTACCCGCGCACCGCCGAGCTGGAGCGGCGCTGCGTGTCGATGCTCGCGGACCTGTGGCACGCGCCCGACCCGTCGGCGGCCGTGGGCTGCTCGACGACCGGGTCGAGCGAGGCGTGCATGCTCGCCGGGATGGCGCTCAAGCGCCGCTGGGCGCGGCGCAACGGCGACCGGTACCCGTCGAAGGACGCCCGGCCGAACCTCGTCATGGGTGTCAACGTCCAGGTCTGCTGGGAGAAGTTCTGCACCTTCTGGGAGGTGGAGGCACGTCAGGTGCCCATGGAGGGCGACCGGTTCCATCTCGACGCGCGGGCCGCCGCCGCGATGTGCGACGGGAACACCATCGGCGTCGTCGGCGTCATGGGATCCACCTTCGACGGGTCCTACGAGCCGGTCGCGGACCTGTGCGCGGCACTGGACGAACTCCAGGAACGCACCGGTCTCGACGTCCCGGTGCACGTCGACGGGGCGTCCGGCGCGATGGTCGCGCCCTTCCTCGACGAGGACCTGGTGTGGGACTTCCGCCTCCCGCGCGTGACGTCGATCAACACGTCGGGGCACAAGTACGGGCTGGTCTACCCGGGCGTCGGCTGGGCGCTCTGGCGGGACGCGGGCGCCCTGCCCGAGGAACTGGTCTTCCGGGTGAACTACCTGGGCGGCGACATGCCGACGTTCGCCCTGAACTTCTCCCGTCCGGGCGCCCAGGTGGTGGCGCAGTACTACACGTTCCTGCGGCTGGGCCGCGACGGCTACCGCGCGGTGCAGCAGGCCGCGCGGGACGTGGCGCGCGGGCTCGCCGGCCGGATCGGGGAGAGCGACGACTTCCGGCTGCTGACCCGGGGCGAGGAGCTGCCGGTGTTCGCGTTCACGACCGCGCCCGGGGTGACGGCGTTCGACGTCTTCGACGTGTCCCGGCGGATGCGGGAGAACGGCTGGCTGGTGCCCGCGTACACCTTCCCCGCGAACCGTCAGGACCTGTCGGTGCTGCGGGTGGTGTGCCGCAACGGCTTTTCCGAGGACCTCGCCGACCTGTTCGCCGAGGACCTGGCCCGGCTCCTCCCGGAGCTGCGCCGGCAGCCGCGGCCCCTCACCCGCGACAGGAACGCGGCCACCGGCTTCCACCACTGAGCGTGCCACGGGCCCTAGCGGCTCAGCCGCGCGAACCTGCGTACCGCCAGCGGGAAGAACACCGCGAGCAGCGCCAGGGGCCAGGCGACGGCGGCCCACACGTGCCCCGGCTCCCCGCCGGGGCTGCCGAAGAGGTCGCGCACGGCCGTGGCCGTCTGCGAGAGCGGGTTCCACTGGACGACCGTGCCGAGCCAGTCCGGCATGGACTCGGGCGCGGCGAAGGCGTTGGACAGGAAGCCGACCGGCCAGACCAGGATCTGCACGGCCTGGACCAGTTCGGGCCTCCCCGCCACCAGCGCCAGATGGATGCCGATCCACAGCATGGCGAAGCGGAACAGCAGGAGCAGGCCGACGGCGCCCAGGAAGCCGGCCGGGCCGCCGTCGCCGCGCCAGCCGAGCGCGGCGGCCACGGCCAGGAGCACCGCGAGGCCGAGCGCCGACTGGAGCATGTCGGCGGCGGAACGGCCCACCAGGACAGCGCCGTCGGCCATGGGCATCGAGCGGAAGCGGTCGATGACACCCTTGTCGAGGTCCTGGGTGACGGCGACCATCGTGCCTTCCAGGCCGAAGGCCATGGTGAGCGCGAGCATGCCGGGGACCAGGTAGTCGAGGTAGTCGCCGCTCACACCCCGTCCGCCACCGACCAGGTAGCCGAACATCAGCAGCAGCATCACCGGGAAGACCAGGCCGACCACCACCGCGACCGGCTGCCGCCGCCAGCGGGATAGTTCACGGCGGGTCATGGTCCAGGAGTCGGCCAGGGCGTGGACGGTCCGTGCGTGGCCGGCCCGGGTACGGGCGGCCGTCGCGTGCGTGGGCGGCGCGTGGGTGGTCATGCGGCCTCCTCGGCCCGGTCGGCCCGGTCGGCCCGGTCGTCGTCGGGTCCGGTGAGCCGCAGGAACACCTCGTCGAGCGTGGGTCTGCGCAGGGCGATGTCCTCGGCCCGGATGCCCGCCTCCTCCAGTGCGCGCACGGCCCCGGCCAGGGCCGCCATGCGGTCGGTGACCGGGGCGCTGAGCAGCCTGCGGTCGGTGTCCACGGTGATCTCGTCCTTCGGTACGGGCAGCAGGGCGACGGCCGCGCCCAGCTGCCCGGCGTCGCGCAGGACGACGTCGATGCGGTCGCCGCCGGTGGCCGCCTTGAGTTCGTCCGCCGTGCCGTCGGCGATGACCCGGCCGGCGTCCACGACACAGACGCGGTCGGCGAGCTGGTCGGCCTCCTCCAGGTACTGGGTGGTGAGCAGGACGGTCGTACCGCCGCCGACCAGGGAGCGGACCGAGGCCCACACCTCCGCGCGGCCGCGGGGGTCGAGGCCGGTGGTCGGTTCGTCCAGGAAGAGCACCTCCGGCTCGGTGATCAGGGAGGCGGCCAGGTCCAGGCGGCGGCGCATGCCCCCGCTGTACTGCCGTACCGCCTTGCGCCCGGTGTCGGCGAGGCCGAAGCGCGCCAGGAGTTCGTCGGCACGCGCGCGTGCCCGTCGCGTCCCCAGGTGGTGCAGCCGGCCGAACAGTTCGAGGTTCTGCCGGCCGCCGAGTTCCTCGTCGAGCGCCGCGTGCTGGCCCAGGAGGCCGATGCGCAGCCGCACGGCGTACGCCTCGCGCACCACGTCGTGGCCCGCGACCTCGATCCGGCCCGCGTCGGGCCGCAGCAGGGTGGCCAGGACACGGACCAGGGTGGTCTTGCCCGCGCCGTTCGGGCCGAGCACCGCGTGCACCGTGCCGCGCGCGACCGTGAGGTCGAGCCCGTCCAGCGCGGGCCGGCCGCTCCCGCCGCCTCTCGCCGCGCCGTACGTCTTCCGTGCGTCCTCGACGGTGATCACCGCGTCGGTCATGGGGAGGACCCCCTCTCTAGTCAAAATTGACTACATGCTTCACGGTAGGCCGGGGAAGGCCATTGGTCAAACTTGATTAATGTGTGGGGGTCGACCGGTGATCAGTGCGCGGACGCCTCAGCGGCTGTCCCCCGGGTGGCGCTCCCCCGTCGCGTACGGGTTCTCCTGGTCCTCGGCCAGGATGCCGACGAACGGCTCGCCCTCCCCGGCGAAGGTGTAGGAACCGCCCTCGATCCGTCCGACCAGGCCCCTGGCCCACTGGGCCTCGGCGTCGGCCGTGTGCACCCACAGGTTCATGATCTCGCCGATGTGGCCCAGCGGTTCGGGGCCGCCCTCGGGCACGTAGTGCTCGGTGACCGTGGCCCGCCACTCCTCGATGCGCCGGATCCGCTCCTTCAGCAGCGCCGTCGCCTCCTGCCTCGGCAGGTCGACGACGAAGCCGATGGCCGCCGACTTCACGTCCGTCTTCTGGTCGTAGGCGACGAGGGCCTCGCGCAGCAGCGTGAAGTACTCCTCGTTCCCCGCCGCGGTGATCTCGTACTCGGTGCGCGGCGGGCCGCCGGCCGTCGAGGGCGCGGTCTCGTGCGCGTGCAGCAGCCCCTGCTTCGCCATCTGCTTCAGGGCGTGGTAGATCGAGCCGGGCTTGGCGTTGGACCACTCGTGCGCGCCCCAGTACTCCAGGTCGTTGCGCACCTGGTAGCCGTGGGCCCGCCCGTGCTGGCGCACCGCGCCGAGCACGAGGAGACGGATCGCTGACATGGGCTCCAGCGTAGGCCGCGGACGGTCACTCCCAGGAGCTGCCCTGCTCCTTCGCGACCAGCTCGAACGCGGTGGCGCCGTCCAGGGACTCGCGGATGATGTCGGCGTGGCCGGCGTGCCGGGCGGTCTCGCGGATCAGGTGGAGACACAGCCAGCGCATCGAGAGCCACTCGTCCTTCGGGTTCCAGGACGTCCTCGCCATCAGGAAGGTGTCGTCGAGGCCGGGCACCGCGCGGATGAACGACTCCGTCTCGGCGGCCACCCTCTCGTAGTACGCGAGGAAGGACTCCACGGTTTCGTCGCCGACCAGTTGGAAGCACTCGTGCCAGTTCGACTCGTCCCGGTGGACGGCCGGCGGCTCGCCCTTGGCGCGGGCGATCCAGCCCTGCTCGATCTCGGCGACGTGCTTGAGCAATCCGGCCAGGGACAGCTCACTGGCGCTGGGCCGCGACGCGGCCTGCTCGTCGGTGAGGCCGAGCAACGACCGGCGGATGCCCCCGCGCTGCTCCTCGATGAACGCCAGCAGCGCCCCGCGCTCGTCGCCCCGGGCCTCCGCGGGAACGTGAGTGACCATGACGGCCGCCTTTCGTCGGTGAGGGCTTTCGCCCCGGTTTTCCTGGCACCGACGACGCTACGGGCCCTTGCGGTCAGGTGCTGTCCGCAAGGGCCCGGGAGGACGAGGAGCGAGCCGGAAGGGGCGGGTCAGAAGGGGAACCCGCTGCGGCCGTGCTGCACCGAGATCCACTTGACCGTGGTGAAGGCGTCCAGCATCGCCTCGCCGTTCAACCGGCCGCTGCCGGAGCTCTTCTCGCCGCCGAAGGGGACGATCGGCTCGTCGTGCACGGTGCCGTCGTTCACGTGGAACATGCCGGTGTCGATCTGCTTGGCGAAGTTCACCCCGCGCTCGATGTCCCCGGTGTGCACGGCGCCGCTCAGGCCGTACGGGGTGTCGTTGACGAGGCGTACGGCCTCCTCCTCGCCGTCGAACGGGACGAGGAAGGCGACCGGTCCGAAGACCTCCTGCCTCAGCAGGGCGGAGTCGGCGGGGAGGCCGGTGAGCACGGACGGCTCGACCAGGTTGTCGGTCCGGGCGCCGCGCACCAGGGCTGTCGCGCCCTCGGCGAGCGCCTGCTCGACGACACCGGCCAGCGAGTCCGCCTGCTGGGAGTTGATCACCGGGCCGATGACCGTCCCGGGGTCGCGCGGGTCGCCGGCCTTGAGGGACTTGACCTTGCTGACGAACTTCCCGGTGAACTCGTCGGCCACCGAGCGGTCCACCAGTACGCGGTTGGCGGCCATGCAGACCTGGCCCTGGTGGACGTACCGGCTGAACACGGCCGCGTCGACCGCGTAGTCGATGTCGGCGTCGTCGAGGACCACCAGCGCGCTGTTGCCGCCGAGTTCGAGGACCGAGCGCTTGAAGAGGCGCGCGCAGACGGTTGCCACGTGACGGCCGACCGCGTCGGAGCCGGTGAAGGAGATGACCTTCGGGACCGGGTGCTCGAGGAAGGCGTCGCCGATCTCCGCGATGTCCGTGATGACGACGTTCAGCAGACCGCCCGGCAGACCCGCGTCCTCGAAGATCTTCGCGATCAGTGCCCCGCCGACGATCGGGGTGTTCTGGTGCGGCTTGAGCACCACGCCGTTGCCGAGCGCGAGCGCCGGGGCGACCGACTTCAGCGACAGCAGGAACGGGAAGTTGAACGGGCTGATCACACCGACGACACCGACGGGCACGCGGTAGACGCGGTTCTCCTTGCCGTCCACCGGTGAGGGGATGATCCGGCCCTCGGGGCGCAGCGCCAGGTGCACCGACTCGCGGAGGAACTCCTTGGCGAGGTGGAGCTCGAAGGCGGCCTTCAGGCGCGTACCGCCGAGTTCGGCGATGATCGCCTCGGTGATCTCCTCCTCGCGCTCCTCGACCAGCGCGAGCGCCTTCTCGAGCACCGCGCGGCGGGCGTACGGGTTGGTCGCCGCCCACTGCTTCTGCGCGCGGGCCGCCGCCCGGTAGGCCTCGTCGACCTCGTCGACGGTGGCTGTCGTGATCGACGCCAGTTTCTCGTCGTCGTACGGGTTGAAGTCGATGATGTCCCAGGAGCCGGTGCCCGGACGCCACTCGCCGTCGATGTACTGCTGGGCCAGGTCGGTGAAGTACGACGACATGTGATCCCTCAACCCCTCAATCCCTCGCCGCCGAGGCGGGCCCACCCCGCGTCGGCCTCACGGTCCGGCCGCACGGGCTGGTGTCCGTCCGGTCCGCGCGGCCTGATTGAGCGTCATCGTACTGATGTTTCAGGAGAGTTGGAGGAGACCCCGCAGAAGGTCCCGGCTCTCCGAAGGCCCCGGACTGTCCTGCTGGAGCTCCTTGAGCGCCTTCTCGTACTGGGCCACGTCCTCGGCCTTGTCGAGGTACAGCGCGCTCGTCAGCTGCTCCATGTACACGACGTCCGACAGGTCGGACTCGGGGAAGCTGAGGATGGTGAACGCGCCGGACTCACCGGAGTGGCCGCCGAATCCGAACGGCATGACCTGCAGTCGGATATTGGGCCGCTCGGAGACCTCGATCAGATGCTGGAGCTGCCCCCGCATCACCTCGCGGTCGCCGTACGGCCGGTGCAGCGCGGCCTCGTCGAGCACGACGTGGAACTCCGGCGCGCTCTCGGAGACCAGGTACTTCTGCCGCTCCAGGCGCAGCGCCACCCGCCGTTCGACGTCGGCCCCGCTCGCGCCCGCCATGCCGCGCCGGACCACCGCACGCGCGTACTCCTCGGTCTGCAACAGGCCGTGCACGAACTGCACTTCGTACGCCCTGATGAGTGCGGCGGCGCCCTCGAGACCCACATAGGTGGGGAACCAGCTGGGCAGCACGTCCGAGTAGCTGTGCCACCAGCCCGCGACATTGGCCTCTCTGGCCAGGGAGAGCAGCGAGGTGCGCTCCTGCTCGTCCGCGATGCCGTACAGCGTCAGCAGGTCCTCGACGTCCCTGGTCTTGAAGCTCACCCGGCCCAACTCCATCCGGCTGATCTTCGATTCCGAGGCGCGGATCGAATAACCCGCCGCCTCACGCGTGATCCCCCGAGCCTCACGCAGTCGCCTGAGTTGTGATCCGAGCAGCATGCGCCGCACCACCGATCCCGGCTCTCCCGCGCTCACGTTCGCCAGCCTCCCCAACGTCTGTCAGGGGCCGAAGTCTGCCACTAAAACACTCCGAGCAGTACTCGCCCGGTTACGGAAATGGAATCAGGGTCGGGGTTTCGAGCAGGGAGAAGTAGAGAGCAAGCCACGGAAGTGACAGGAGGGACGTGAATATGGCGGAAAAATTGACCAACAAGCGGTACGGGAGGTCCTATTTCGGTCAGCTGCACGTGCATCTGCCCTTGCATCTGCCGTACGCATCCGAAACCATGGTCTCCGCACCACCGCCGTATCGCTACGACCGCGAATCCCGGGAGTGCCTCGCATGGGGACGAATGGATCGACCATGCTCCAGCCGTTACGGCAGGGCCTTCCGCCACTGGACCCCGCGGCCGTGTCCGACGCCGCCTCCTGCTCCCTCCCCGCCCGCTACGAAGCGGTGCGCGAGGCACGGCAGTTCACCCGGAAGACCTGTGACCAGTGGGACGCGGGCGACCGCTTCGACGACGTGTGCCTGGTCGTCTCCGAACTGGTCACCAACGCCCTGCGGCACGGCCTGCCGGTCGGCGCGCCGCGGCCGGCGGAGCAGGAGGCTCTGGTGCGGCTGCACCTGATGCGGTGGACCGGGCGGCTGGTGTGCGCGGTGCGCGACCCGAGCCACGGCAGCCCCGTCACCCGCGAGGCGGACGACTTCTCCGCGGAGTCGGGTCGCGGGTTGCTCCTGGTCGAGTCGTTCAGCGACGGCTGGGGCTGGCAGCCGATGCGCGGCCGACGCGGCAAGGTGGTCTGGGCACTGTTCCTGCTGCCGCCTCCGGGCGGCGAATGACGGGATCGACGAGAACGCGACACCTTGGGACGTCGTGTTCTACGCGCGTCACGCGGGATGTGGCGGCCGCCGGGCGAGGGAGCGGCGGGCGAGGCGGGCACCACGGGCGCGGCGGCATCTCCAGGCGCGTTCGGACGCGCCGCACGCGTGGGGCGCGATCGGGTCAGCCGACGACCAGGTGGTCGAACTCGCCGTCCTTGACGCCGAGGAGCATCGCCTCGATCTCCGCCCTGGTGTAGACGAGCGCGGGCCCCTCGGGGAAGCGGGAGTTGCGCACCGCCACCTCGCCGCCCGGCAGCCGGGCGAACTCCACGCAGGAACCCTGCGAGTTGCTGTGCCGGCTCTTCTGCCAGGCCACGCCGTCCAGCCCGGTGGCCGCCATTCCGTTGTACACGCGGGACGCGCCGGCGCCGCCATGCGCGTCACCGTCGTACACATCGCCCTCGTACACGTCGTGGTCCACAGGTCGCTCCCCGTTGTGCACTGGCCGGTGTTGCCATTGATGCATTGGTCAACTGACCCGGATCATAGCTTTGTTCAAGTGCAAATGCATGGGCAGATGCACGTGCACGCGGGGTGTTCCCTCCGTTACAGCCCTGTGGGCCGGCCTGCCGGACCCCGCGTGAGTGGAGACGCTTACGCGGGCCCTCGTGTTCCCTCGTCGGAGCCCTCATGTTCCTCGTTGTCTCCGTCTGTCCGCACGCGGCTCACTCAGTCCCGCAAGCGGTCTCTTTCCAGCCCTGCAAGCGGTCTCCCTCCTCCGTCACCGCGCGGTGACGGTGCGGTGCGAGGTGGGTCACCGGGACTGGTGGGGTGCCGGGCACGTCCTGTTAGCTGGCTGCGGTCGTTCCGGCCGACGGGGCCGGCTACAGGCAGGGGGCCAGCGGTGGCATCGGTGGATCAGGGCGGCACGGGGACGCCGGCGGACCCGGGGGCGGTTTCGGGTGCGGACCCGGGGGCGGGCCCGGCGGCGTCGCGCTCCTGGCGCACCGTGTCCCGTCGGCGCGTTCGGCTCGCGGTCGCGGCCGTGGGGCTGGCCGGCGCGCTCGCCCTCACCGGGTGCAGCAGCGACAGCGACTCCGGTGACGGCTCCCCCACGCCCACCGCGACGCCGTCCGCCCCGGCCGCCGGCGATCCCGACGGCGGCACCGGAGGCGCGGACGGGACGGACGGTTCGGACGCGAGCGGCACCCCGGCGGGTGAGCTGGAGGGCAGCTGGCTCACCACGGCCGACGGCAAGGCCGTGGCCCTGATGTTCACCGGCGAGCAGGCCGCCCTCTTCGCCACGGGAGGCACCGTGTGCAGTGGCACGGCGGAGGGGGGTGCCGGAATCGCAACGACGATCAGCCTCGGCTGCCCGGACGGCGACGAGGACCGGGCGGACGGCACGGTCGACTCGGTGAGCGGGTCCACCCTGAAGGTCACCTGGGAGGGCTCCCTCGGCACCGAGACGTACACGAAGGCCGAGGGCGGCCGAGGGCCGTCGGGTCTTCCGACCGCTGGGATCGGGTCGTAGCGCCTGCCGCGAGGACCCCGCCCCCCCCCCCCCCCCCCCCCCCCCCCCCCCCCGGGTGCGCCGGGAGGGCCTCCCGGGGTGTGATGATCTGGGGGCCGCTCCACGAACCCGGGGGAATCCTCATGCGCGCCATGCCGATCGCCGTCACCGCTGCCACCGCCCTCCTCCTGCTGACCGCCTGCGGCGGCGAGGGCGGTGGTGACGGGGCGAAGGACGAGAACGACGCGAAGCAGGAGAGCGGGGCCTGTTCGAGCGCGACGGTGAGCCTCGAGGCCGGTCCCGCGAGCGAGGCCCCGGCCGCCGGTGACACCGGCGAGGTGCCTGTGAGCCTCGTCAACCAGGGCGCCGCCTGCGTCCTGGACGGCTTCCCCGAGGCGAGCCTGGTGGTCGGGGGCGAGCCCGTCGCGCTGACCCCGGCCGAGGGCGCCACGGCGCAGGAACTGACCCTGGCGGAGGACGAAGCGGCCTCCTTCACGATCACCTACGTACGCGGCCCGGAGGGCGCGGGCGAGAGCCTGGACGCCACGTCCCTGCGGATCGGCCTCCCCGGCGAGTCCGCCACCCGGGACTTCCCCTGGACCTACGGCCCGGTGGCGGTCAGGGAACCGGCCGAGGCCGCGGCCGACGCGTCCCTGAGCGCCTTCCAGCGGACGGGCGACTGACCGGCGGGCGGGCGGGCCTCCGGCCTCCGGCCTCCGGACAGGACGACGACCCGCAACCCGCGCGGGGCCCGGCAATCCGTGGCCTCGCCCCGCGCGGAGGCGGACAGTCCGTGACCCACCGCGCGGGGCCGGGCAGCCCGGAGCCCGCGCGGGCTCCGGACCGGCCACACGGGCCATATCGGCCGCGGAGTGCGGGCTCCGGCTCCGGGCACCGGGCTCCGGGCTCCGGGCTCCGGTTTCAGCCGAGTCGTCGGCGGGCTTCGACCTGGGCGTCCTCCGCCGCCCGCGCGCCCTCCTCCCACCCCGCCGCGTCGCTCACCCCGCGCAGCCTGGTGGTCGTCGTCTCCGGGAACAGGCGGTCCAGCCGCTCGGTGACCGCGACGTCGCGGGAGGCGAGCACCGGGAGCAGGTCGTCGCTCAGCCCACTCGTCCGGCCTTCGGCGGCAGCCGCCAGACGCGCTCCCACGCGGTGGGCGTAGGCCGCGAGGAACGACTGACGGAAGGTCTTGGTCCGTTTGCGTCCGCCCGCCTTCTGGGCCGCCTCCGCCTTCGTCATGGCCGTACCGGCCTGCACGAGCAGTGAGGTGTAGAGGAGTTCGACCGCTTCCAGGTCGGCGTCGAATCCGACCACGGTGGAGAAGCCGAGGGATTCGTTCCACACGGCCCGGCAGCGGTTCGCGTCGGCGATCGCGTCGAGCAGGACGGCCTTGGTCTGCTCGTACGGCGCATCCACCCCGATCCGGCACGCGCCCGGCGCCGTCGCCGCGTGCGCCCGCACCGCGAGCAGGGCCTCGTCGACGCTGTGCCGCGCCATCAGTTCCTGCGCCTTGGCGGTGAGTGCCTCCGCCTCCTCCGGGAAGCCGGTCGCCTCCGCCTTGGCGAGCAGCGCGCGGATGCGGCCGAGCGTGCGGGACTCCGGACGCCGGTCGCCCTCCCCGGGGCCCGCCCCGCCGGCCGTCCCGGCACTCCCGGCCGCCGCCTCGTCGAGGGACTCGAGCGTGGGCAGGCGCAGCAGCAGCCGGTACAGCTCCAGTACGGCCGTGGCGTGCGAGAAGCGGTCGGTGCGGGGCGGGCGCGAGGGCGCGGGAGTGGCGCCGGTTCCACCGGGGGCGTCGAGCGCGTCGAGCTGGGCGGTCCAGCGAGGGCCCCGGGGCCGGTCGTGCGGCGCCTGCGCACGGATCAGCGCCGTGACGAGCCTCAGGTGCACGTCGTCCAGTTCGCGCCGGACGACGCGTACGACGTCGGCGGGCTGCCAGCCGCGCCGCCAGGCGTTCGCCACGAACTCCTCGCCCCGTCGGGCGAGTTCGGCGTCCGCCGCCGGATCGGCGGCGAGCAGGGACGCGCCGGTGTCGAGGGCGTCGTCGGTGGTGGCGTACAGGGTGGCCCGAAAGGCGCGTTCGACGGTGCTGGACGTACTCGTACTCACGAGCCGATCGTGCCATGCCCCAGGAGTCCACCACTTCGCCCTCAAGTGTCAACTCGCGGTTGACAGCCATCCACTGTCAACCTACCGTTGACACATGACGACGAACCCCGGCATCACGTCATCCGTACGTCTCGACGACCTCATCGCGGCCATCAAGAAGGTCCACGAGGAACCCCTTCAGCAGCTCCAGGACGCGGTACTCGCGGGCGAGCACCTCGGCGACGTGGCGGACCACCTGATCGGCCACTTCGTGGACCAGGCCCGGCGTTCGGGCGCCTCCTGGACGGACATCGGCAAGAGCATGGGCGTCACCCGGCAGGCGGCCCAGAAGCGTTTCGTGCCCAAGGAGTCGGCCTCCCTCGACCCGGACGAGGGCTTCAACCGCTACACGCCCCGCGCCCGCGCGGTGGTGATGGCCGCGCACAACGAGTCCAAGGCCGCGCGCAACGCCGAGGGTCTGCCCGAGCACCTGGTCCTCGGCCTGCTGGCCGAGCCGGGCGGCCTGGCCGCGAAGGCGATCACCGAGCAGGGCGTCACCCTGGACGCGGTCCGCGCGGCCGCCGCCGCGGCCCTCCCGCCGGCCGTCGAGGACGCCCCCGAGCTGGTGCCGTACGGCCCGGCGGCCAAGAAGGTCCTGGAACTCACCTTCCGCGAGGCCCTCCGCCTCGGTCACAACTACGTCGGCACCGAGCACCTCCTGCTCGCCCTCCTGGAGCACGAGAACGGCAAGGGCGTCCTCAGCGGCCTCGGCGTCGACAAGACGGCCACCGAGCGGTACGTCGCCGAACTGCTGGCGCAGGTCGTGGCGGTGCGGCAGGAGGACGACCGGGAGGAGGACGGCGACCAGGAGCAGGCACCCTCACCGGAGAACTGACCCCGGCCGGTGTCGGCCCCGCGGCCGAACCTCGTGGCCGGACCCCGCGGTCGGGCGCCGTTGTCACACCCCCCTGCCACACTCACGTCATGACCGACCGGTGGGCACTCGCTCCGGCCGAGGACGGTGGCGTGGACGTCGCCCCCCTCGGCCCGGACGGGCTGCCCGCCGCTCCGGTGCGGCGGGAGGCGGATGCCGCCGAGGCCGTGCGGAGCCGTCCCGGTGTCACACGGTGGGTGTGGCGGTCCACCGCCGAGGTCCATCCGCGTCTGCTCGCCACGGGGGTGCGAGTGGAGCGGTGCTACGACGTCGAGGCCGCCGAGACGCTCCTGCTCGGTCACGAAGGGCGGTACGGGCAGCCCCGTTCGGCCGGGGCCGCCCTGGCCCGGCTCCGCGGCGGCCCCGTACCGCCCGATCCGCCGCAGCGTTCGGCCGGGCCGGGCGCGCAGTCGTCCCTCTTCGAACCCCGGGGCGCGCACGTCCCGCTGGCGGACCTCCTGGCCGTCTACGCCGGGCAGCAGCGCCGGACCGAGGCGACCGCGCACCCGGACCGGATGCGGCTGCTGCTGGCCGCCGAGTCGGCGGGGATGCTCGTCGCCGCCGAGATGAACCGCGCGGGGATGCCCTGGCGGGCGGACGTGCACCGCGCGGTGCTGCACGACCTGCTCGGCGAGCGGTACGCGGGCGGCGGCGAGCCCCGCAGACTCGCCGAGCTGGCCGACGAGGTGTCCGCCGCCTTCGGCCGCCGGGTCCGGCCCGACCTGCCCGCCGACGTCGTCAAGGCGTTCGCGCAGGCCGGGATCAAGGTCTCCTCGACCCGCCGCTGGGAACTGGAGTCCCTCGACCACCCGGCGGTGAAACCGCTGATCGAGTACAAGAGGCTGTACCGCGTCATGGTCGCCCACGGCTGGTCGTGGCTCCAGGACTGGGTACGCGACGGCCGCTTTTGGCCCGAGTTCCTGGCGGGCGGGACGGTGACCGGCCGCTGGGTGACCAACGGCGGGGGCGCACTGCAGATCCCCAAGGTGATCCGCCGCGCGGTGGTCGCCGATCCGGGCTGGCGGCTCGTCGTCGCCGACGCCGACCAAATGGAGCCGCGCGTCCTCGCGGCGATCTCCCGCGACCCCGCGCTGATGGAGGTGGCCGGCCGGGAGAGCGACCTCTACCAGTCGGTGTCCGACCGCGTCTTCTCCGGCGACCGCGCGCAGGCGAAGCTCGCCGTCCTCGGCGCGGTCTACGGCCAGACGTCCGGCGACGGCCTGAAGAACCTCGCCGCCCTCAGACGCCGCTTCCCCAAGGCGGTGGCCTACGTCGACGAGGCCGCCCGCGCCGGCGAGGAGGGCCGTCTCGTACGGACCTGGCTGGGCCGCACCTGCCCGCCGGCGGCCCGCACCACGGACGACGCGGTGGAGGAGGCCGGCATCCCGCTCGCGGAGGAGGAGCCCGACGCCGCCCGGCAGTGGACACCGGGTTACGCCTCGACCGACGCCCGCGCGCGAGGCCGTTTCACCCGCAACTTCGTCGTCCAGGGCAGCGCCGCCGACTGGACCCTGCTGCTGCTCGCCGCACTGCGGCAGGCGTTGACGGACCTGGCGGCCGAGCTGGTCTTCTTCCAGCACGACGAGGTGATCGTGCACTGCCCCGAGGAGGAGGCGGAGACGGTGGCGGGGGCGATCCGGGAGGCGGCGGAGCTGGCCGGGCGGCTGACGTTCGGACCGACCCCGGTGCGGTTTCCGTTCACCACGGCGGTGGTGGAGTGCTACGCGGACGCGAAGTGACCACGGAGCCCGGACTCCCCGCCGGACCAGGCCGGGCATCTCTTCCCCCTCGGCCGGGACGTCGCCTTACTGTCGTGCGCTTGTCACCGCCCAGCTGCCCAGCAGTTTCAACGCGGTCTCCGCGGTGTCGCAGGAAGCGGTGAAGATGACGAGTGACCGGCCCTCGTCGCCGGGCATGGTGAGGGCTTCGTAGGCGAGGTCGAAGCGACCGACCACGGGGTGGTCGAAGCTCTTGGTGCCATGTGTCTTCTCCCGGACTTCCTGTGCCGCCCACAGCCCCCGGAACTCGGGACTGCGGTCACTGAGTTCTGCGACGAGGTGTCCCGGACGCGAGTGGTGCGCATGACGTGCGGCTGAGAAGCGCAGGAACCCGACGGTCTGGCGGGCCACCTGTTCCCAGTGCGGGTACAGGCTGCGGGCCGTGGTGTCCAGGAAGATGTGACGGGCGATGTTCGAAGTGCCCGCCGGGACACCGGCACAGCCGGGGATCAGGGCCAGGGCGAGGTCGTTGGCGGCGAGTACGTCCATGCCGGGGCCGAGGACGTATGCGGGCACGGCGCCCACGGCGTCCAGAAGCCGGCGGACATCCGGACGCACCCGCTGCGCCCCAAAGGCCGAGGACTCAGCCGCCCGGTGCTGCGGCGGGCGCGCCAGCGCGTACAGGTGAGCCCGCTCGGTCGCGTCCAGCCGCAGCACACGGGCCAGTGCCTCCAGCACGGAATCCGAGGGGTTGGTGGCACGTCCCTGCTCCAGGCGCGTGTAGTAGACAGTGCTCACTCCGGCGAGTTCCGCCACCTCCTCGCGGCGCAGGCCGGGCACCCGCCGTCGGCCCAGAGCGGGAACGCCCGCGGCCTGGGGCGTCACGTGCGACCGCCGCGAATGAAGAAACCTGCCCAGCTCACGCGCCTGCTTCACGGCCACCCCTGGATCGTCCTCGTCGGAGCGGGCCGCTGTTTCCCCGCGCCGCCCGCGTCAGTATGCCCTCGGTGGGACGCGCCGTCCTGTCCCTGCCAGTACCCCCTCCACGCCGTGGACTGGTACTCACGGGGTAATGGCCGGCAGGGCGTCTCCGGTCCACGGTTGAGCACAGTGCGTACCGCACAACCGTCGCCCCCTGCGGCCGACGGCTCGTCTCGGACTTCTCAGGAGCACCGGTCATGCGTGCAGTGGTCTTCTCCCGCTATGGCGACGAAAGCGTCCTGGAACTGACCGAGCGGCCGGTGCCGGCCGCCGCGGACGGGGAGATCCTGGTCAGGGTCCGGGCAGCCGGGGTGAACCCCGTCGACTGGAAGTTCCGTGAAGGCGCGGTCGGTACGGACCGCCCCTTCCCGCTGGGGGTGGGCTGGGACGTGGCAGGGACGGTCGCCGCGACGACGGCGGCCGACGGCCCGGCTGTTGGTGACGAGGTGTTCGGCATGCTGCCCCTGCCGTACGGCGGCGCCTACCAGGAGTTCGCCGTACTGCCGGCCTCAGCAGTGGCGCCCAAGCCTGAGGGTCTGTCGTTCGCACAGGCCGCGGCCGTCCCGCTGGCGGCCCTGACTGCCTGGCAGTCCCTCGACACCGCACAGGTGACCGCCGGGCAGCGGGTGCTGGTGCACGCCGGCGCGGGCGGTGTCGGCCACTTCGCCGTACAGCTCGCCAAGTACCGCGGGGCGCATGTCTCGGCGACCGCCTCACCGCGCAACCTCGGCTTCCTGCGCCGGCTCGGCGTCGACGAACCCCTGGACCGCACCTCGGACGGCCTGCGCACCATCGAACCGGTCGACGTCGTCATCGACACTGTCGGCGGCCGGACCCAGCAGGAGTCGTGGCCGCTGCTGCGTCCGGGCGGGATGCTCGTCACGCTGCCGGAACCGATCGACGACGCCCACCGCGTGCCCGGCACCACAGGGCGGCGCGTCGTCGTCGCTCCTGACGGCCGGGCACTGCACCGCATCGGCACGCTCATCGACACCGGAGTCGTCCACGTCGAGGTCCAGGACGTTCTGCCCCTGGAGAAGGCGGCCGAGGCACAGCTGATCAGCAAGACCGGTCAGGTCCGCGGCAAGCTCGTGCTCAGTCTGCAGCCGGACTCACGGCATGCCAACGAGGTGGGCGGCTGGTCGTCGACGCGCCGCAAGCGGATCCCGACGGCGTACGAGACGGTGGCCGGGCGTGAATCGGCAGTGTGAAGACCGGTCCGTCGATGCCGGACAGGTGTCCCCCGGCCCCTGTCGTCGCCCTGTACGGCTACCACGCGGGAGCACCACTCGCGTCGCCGCCGAGGCCGGGCCCCTGGCGGGGGAGGCTCCTTGTGCGCGCCCGGGGTTCGGCACAGAGACCTGTGCAGCTCCTTCTCCCTTACGTGTGGGGGGCTCACGCCCTACTCTGAGCATTGCTTGCGAGTTACCTGTCGGTTAACAAGTCGTTCGATGGGCGCACCCGGGCCCGGAGGTCAATGTGAGTTCCGCGCAGTCCCCTCTTGAAAATCGCCCGGTTTCCGTGGCGCACCTCTTTCTCTCGAGAGTCGAGGCCACACCCGACCGGGAGGCTTACCGGTATCCCGCGCCGGCCGACGACGGCCCTCCCGGCGCCGAGCAGTGGCGCTCGCTGACATGGGCGCAGACCGCCGAGCGCGTCACGGCGATCGCGGCCGGCCTGCTCGCCCTCGGGATGCGGCCCGAGGAACGGGTGGCGATCTCCTCCTCCACTCGGGTGGAGTGGATACTGGCCGACCTGGGCGTCATGTGCGCGGGCGCGGCCGCCACCGCTGTCTACCCCAGCACCAATGCCGATGAGACGGTGTACATCCTCTCCGACTCCGGCAGCCGGGCGATCTTCGTCGAGGACACCGCCCAGCTGGCCAAGGTGGTCGCCCACGTCGACCGTCTGCCCGGGCTGGGCCACGCGATCCTCTTCGACCCTGCGGCGGACGTCCCTCGGGTGGAGGGGCTGGAGGTGCTGTCCCTCGCCGAGCTGGAGAAGCGGGGCACGGCATATCTGGAAGATCACCCGGACGCGGTCGAGGAGACGGTCCGGGCGATCGAGCCGGAGCAGCTGGCCACTCTGATCTACACCTCCGGTACGACCGGCCGGCCGAAGGGCGTGCGCCTGGTGCACGACTGCTGGTCGTACCAGGGCGTGGTGCAGGAGGCCGGCGGGCTGCTGCGCTCCGACGACGTGCAGTTCCTGTGGCTGCCGCTGTCCCACGTCTTCGGCAAGGCTCTGATCTCGGGTCAGGTCAGGACCGGTCATGTGATGGCCGTGGACGGGCGGGTCGACCGCATCATCACCAACCTGCCCGCCGTCCGGCCCACCCTGATGGCGTCGGCGCCGCGGATCTTCGAGAAGGTCTACAACGGTATCGCGAGCAGGGCGAGGGCCGAGGGCGGCATCAAGTACAAGATCTTCCTCTGGGCTGCGAAGGTCGCCCGCGACTACGCCAGGACCGGCCAGGAGAGCATGGCGGCGACCGGACGACGCAGGGTGCCCCTGCCGCTCGCCGTGCAGCGCGCTGTCGCCGACCGGCTGGTGTACGGCAAGATCCGCGCGGCCTTCGGAGGCAATCTGCGCGCCAGCATTTCCGGCAGTGCCGCCCTGGCCCCCGAGATCGGCTACTTCTTCTCCGGCGCCGGCGTGCACGTCCTCGAGGGCTACGGTCTGACCGAGACCAGCGCGGGCTGCGTCGTCAACCCCGCCGACGACTACCGGGTCGGCACGGTCGGCAAACCGCTGCCCGGCACGGAGGTCCGCATCGCCGAGGACGGCGAGATCCTGTTGAGAGGCCCCGGCGTCATGCGTGGCTACCACAACCTTCCGGAGAAGACCGCGGAGGTGCTGGAGAGCGACGGCTGGTTCCGCACCGGCGACATCGGTGAGGTGGACGAGGACGGCTTCGTGCGGATCACCGACCGCAAGAAGGACGTGTTCAAGACCTCGGGCGGCAAGTACGTGGCGCCCACCGAGATCGAGGGCCGCTTCAAGGCCATCTGCCCGTTCGTCAGCAACATCCTGGTCATCGGCAACGGCCGTAACTTCTGCACCGCCCTGATCGCCCTGGAGGAGACCGTGATCATGCCCTGGGCGGCGTCTCACGACCTCGGCGGCCGCAGCTACGCCGAGGTCGTCTCCTCCCCGCAGGTTCACGAACTGATCGACGGATTCGTCCAGCGGGTCAACGGTGAGCTGCAGCGGTGGCAGACGATCAAGAAGTTCTCGGTGCTGCCGCGTGACCTCGACATCGAGCACGGTGAGCTCACCCCGAGCCTCAAGGTCAAGCGGCCTGTCGTGGAGCGTGAGTACTCCGAGGTCGTCGAGGGGATGTACGAGGGTTCCCGCGAGGCCTGATCCCCATCCCGTCCGGTACGGCACTTCCCGCGGCCGTACCGGCCTCAACACCCCGACGATGGCCGGGGAATCGGCGGGCGCGGGTACACGGCCGAGGGCGGCCGCGCCGGGACAGCAGAGCCTGCTTGCGCGGTTCGCCCGGGGACGCGACCGCCGGGCCCGCCTGCCGCTCGTTGGAGCGGCGGCTTCGCGGCGCTCGTACCGAGGAGCAGCACGACATCTTCCGGCAGAACATGCCGAAGTCGTGGAGGGTGCTGAAGCCCACGACTTTCGACGGCCGGATGTGCGGTGGCGGCGCCGGTCAGCTGTGCGGGGCAGGAGTGGCGGTGAAGGGGTCCTTCAACTCCGTGAGCGACCGCACCCGCTCACAGAGGGCGGCGAAGGCCCCGCCGATGGGGATCCCCTCACGTTGCGAGAGGTACGGGGGCCGGGCTCCGGCGGGCAGCGTGCCCGAGTCCTGGTGCAGGTCCACCTCGACACCGACCTCCACGGCGCAGGACTCCGGGCCCACCACGAGCGCCGCGTGGATGTCCACCACGCCGGCGTCGCGTAGCGGAGACAAGTCGCAGGAAGCGCTGATGCCCTCGCTGTTCCGACCAGCGAGGGCACGGGGGAGGGCAATGGCGAGCGTCGGCGAAGCCGAGTGAGCCGGGATCGCTCGACGTGGTCAAAACGGCTGCTCGCACGTCGCCCCTGCCCGAGCAGCACGCCGATCGAGGGTGAGCGACGGCTGCATCCCTCGTCCTCCCCGGCAGCTGAAGGGCCAAAGGCGCTTCGGCCACCAGCGGAAGCACACGCCGCGTGCTGTGAGAATTTTGTGAGGGAAGAAGCTCCGGCGGGGCGCTCACGCATCGCTCACGCAAGCCCTCCACAACGGCCCCGGTATGCGTGTGCCACGCCCGGCCCCGGCCGAAAGCGAAAGCCCCAGGTCACGGCGAGTGAGTCCTGAGGCTTTCACAGAGCCGCCTTCGGGATTCGAACCCGAGACCTACGCATTACGAGTGCGTTGCTCTGGCCATCTGAGCTAAGGCGGCGCGCTGCCGGCACCATGGTGCGATCAGCGACGACGGTAAGTCTACACAGTTTCGGATGGTGCTCCGTACCTGTCCCGGAGGCGGGCCGACAGGCCTGCCTCCGGGTTGGGTGCACCGGCTATGAACAGCGCTTTCCGTCCGCGGGCGGGGTGCCGTCGACGAGATAGGTGTTGATCGCGGAGTCGATGCAGTCGCTGCCCCGGCCGTAGGCGGTGTGGCCGTCGCCCTCGTACGTGAGGAGGCGGGCCGAGGTGAGCTGGTCCGCCATGGCCTCCGCCCAGCGGTAGGGGGTGGCGGGGTCGCGCGTGGTGCCGACGACGACGATCGGGGCCGCGCCCCCGGCCTCGATGCGCTGGGGCTCACCGGTGGCGCCGACCGGCCAGTACGTGCAGTTCAGGGCGGCCCAGGCGAAGCTCTCGCCGAAGACCGGGGAGGCCTTCTCGAAGTCCGGGAGTGCCTCGCGCACCTGCTCCGGGGAGTCGAAGGCGGCCGGGAGGTCCAGGCAGTTCACGGCGGCGTTGGCGAACATCAGGTTGGCGTACTCGCCGTCGGCGTCGCGTTCGTAGTAGCTGTCGGCCAGGGCGAGGAGCCCGGCTCCGTCGTTCTCCTTCGTCGCCGCCGTCAGGGCCTTGCGCAGGAGCGGCCAGGCACCCTCGTCGTACATCGCGGCGATCACGCCGATGGTGGCCAGCGACTCGGTGAGTTCACGGCCGTCGGCGTCACCGGTGGGGAGGGGCTGGGCGTCGGTCTTGCCGAAGAACTCCTTCAGGTGTGCACCGACCTCTTCGGGGCTGGTGTCACGGCCTCCGAGCGGGCAGTCTCCCTGCCGTACGCAGTCCTTCGCGAAGGCCGTGAACGCCGTGTCGAAGCCCGCCGTCTGCTCGATGTTGAGCTGCCGCGCCGGCAGGGAGGGGTCCAGGGCTCCGTCGAGCACCAGACGGCCCGTGCGGTCCGGGAAGAGCCCCGCGTACGTCGCCCCGAGGAAGGTCCCGTAGGAGGCGCCGACGAAGTTCAGGTTCTCGTCGCCCAGTGCCGCCCGCACGATGTCCATGTCCCGGGCCGCCTCGACGGTGGACACGTGGCGCAGCAGCTTCGGCGCGTCCGTCGCGCAGCCCTCGGCGAACTTCCGGTACGCGGCGACCAGCGCGTCCGTCTCCTTCTCGTCGTCGGGTGTGAGGTCCGTCCGCGTGTGCGCGTCCATCTCGGGGCCGTCCAGGCATTCGACGGGCTCGCTGCGGGCCACGCCGCGCGGGTCCACGGCCACCATGTCGTAGCGGGCGCGCACCTCCTTTGGGTAGCCGATGCCGGCGTACGCCTGGAGGTAGCCGATCGCCGAGCCGCCCGGTCCGCCCGGGTTGACCAGCAGGGACCCCAGCCGCTCCCCCGGGCCCGTGGCCTTCTTGCGGGACACGGCGAGGCGGATGTCGCCGGCGGACGGCTCGGCGTAGTCGAGCGGGGCCTTCAGCGTGGCGCACTGGAAGCCGGGCGCACCGCAGTCGCGCCAGGCCGGCTTCTGCTCGTAGTACGGCGTGAGCGCTTCGGGCGTGGAGCGGGGCAGGGCGGCCAGCACCGCTGTCGCCTTCGCCGCCGAGCTCGCGGAACTCGCGGTGCTCGTCGTGCTCGTCGTGCTCCCGGAGGAGCAGCCGAAGACCAGGAGCGCGGCGGCGGCGAACATCGTGGCTCCGGTACGGGTTCTGCGGAGGGTACGCCATGTGTGCATGGAGCGAGCGTAACTCTGCGCCACGCGACGAGTGCACTGTGTGCGTGTCGCGCCTCGTACGAGTTGCGGGTTCCGGTTGCGGGTTCCGGTCGGGTGATCAGCCTGCTCTGAGGGCCATCGTCATCGCCTCCACCGCCAGGAGCGGGGCCACGTTGCGGTCGAGGGCGCCGCGGCAGGCGCCGACGGCCTCGATGCGGCGGAGTGTGGACTCGGGGGAACTGCCCCGGGCCATGCGCTCCAGGGCGTCCTCGACGTCCGTGTTGGCGAGGGCGATGCGGGAGCCGAGCTGCAGGGCGAGGACGTCGCGGTAGAAGCTGGTGAGGTCGGTCAGGGCCACGTCGAGGCTGTCCCGCTGGGTACGCGTTCTGCGGCGCTTCTGCATGTCCTCCAGATCCTTGACCACTCCCGCGGTGCCGCGCGGCAGCCGGCCGCCCTGCGTCGCGCCGAGTGCCGCCTTCAGCTCGTCGGTCTCCTTGGTGTCCGTCTGCTCGGCCAGCTGCTTGGCGTCCTCGGCGGCGGCGTCCACGAGTTCCTGGGCCGCCTTGAGCGCGCCCCCGATGTCCTCGACACGCAGCGGCAGCTTCAGTACGGCGGCGCGGCGCTCCCGGGCCGCCGGGTCGGTGGCCAGCCGGCGGGCCCGGTCGACGTGTCCCTGGGTGGCGCGGGCCACGGCCGCGGCGACGTCCGGCTCGATGCCCTCGCGTCGTACGAGCAGGTCGGCGACGGCGTCCACGGAGGGCGTGGTGAGGTTGAGGTGGCGGCAACGGGAGCGGATCGTCGGCAGGACGTCCTCGACGGAGGGGGCGCAGAGCAGCCAGACCGTGCGGGACGCGGGCTCCTCGACGGCCTTGAGGACGGCGTTGGCGGAGCTTTCGTTCAGCCGCTCGGCGTCCTCGACGAGGATCACCTGCCAGCGGCCGTTCGCCGGCGCGGTGAACGACTTGCGGACGGTGTCCCGCATGTCCGACACCCGGATCACCGCACCGACGGCGGCGATCGTGCTCACGTCGGCGTGGGTGCCGACCAGGGCGGTGTGGCAGCCGTCGCAGAATCCGCAGCCCGGGGAGCCGCCGAGCGCGCGGTCGGGGCTCACGCACTGCAGTGCGGCGGCGAAGGCACGCGCCGCCTGGTTGCGCCCCGCGCCGGGCGGGCCGGTGAACAGCCACGCGTGCGTCATCCTCGACGCCTCCGGTGGTGGGGCGTCGGCGGCCGCGGCCGTGACGAGGGCGTCGGCGTCCCGCGCGGCGGCGGCGAGCTGGTCGCTCACCCGCTGCTGCCCGACGAGGTCGTCCCACACGGTCATGGGTCACTCCGCCCTTCCGTCACGTTCGCCATTGCTCACCGGATCCGTTGGCCGGATCCAGTGAACGAACCCATTGTGGGGGTGACCACCGACAGTCCCGGACCGGCGGCGGGCCGGGCCGGGGAGAACGGCGCTGGGCGGGGCCGTCGTTCCGGCCCCGCCCAGCCCGGCATCGGCGCGTCCCGGTGGGCGGCCGCTCGTGTCAGCGGCGCCGTCCCCAGCCCTTGCCCCTGCCCCGACCGCCCTCGTCGGGTTCATCGTGCTCGCCCGGTTCGCCGCGCTCGTCGTCGCTCGAGCCCAGCAGTTCGTCCGCCAGGGTCGGCAGGTCGTCCAGCGGGGTCTCCTCGGCCCAGTCCGAGCGCTGCCTGCGCCGGTCCGGCATGTTCTCGAGGTCGACCCGGGGCAGCTCGCGCGTGCTGGTCACCTCGTCCTCGTCCTGGGTGATCGCGGGGAGCACCGCCGTCTCCTCCGTGGCACTCGGCGGCGGCACGGCCGGCAGCACCTCGGTCTCGTCGCCGGCCGCCTTCGGCGGAACCGGCACCTGCGGCAGCTCGGTCGTCACCTCGGCCTCGGACGGCTGGGAGGACCTGGCCCAGCCGGGCTCCCCTCCGCTCTCGCCCCTCGCGGAGTCGCGCCGGTCCTCGCGGAACCGGTCCGAGGACTCACCGGAGCCCGACCCGTCCTCTCCGGTCCCGGCTCCCGCCCTGCCGCCCGGCACCCTGGGCAGCACCGCCGTCTCGTCCGCCGACGCGGACCCGCGGGACGCGTCCGGCCCGTCAGAAGCGTCCGGACCACGCGACGCGTCCGACCCGCTCGGCGTGTCCGGCGTGTTCGGCGTGTCCGGCGTGTTCGGCGCAATCCTCCTGGAAGGGCCCGCCGCCGCCGCGGCCGCGGCCCGTTCCGCGAGGAGCCGGGCCTCCTCGGCCCGCCGCAGTGCCTCCTCGGCCTTGCGCTGCTTCTCCAGGCGCAGTGCCTCGGCCTCGGCGCGCAGCCGCGCCTCCTCCTCGGCCTCCTTGCGGCGGCGCTCCTCCTCCGCCTCGCGGCGGGCCTCCGCCTTCGCGCGTGCCTTCTCCTCGGCAAGGAGCCGCTGCCGCTCCTCCTCCGCCCGGCGGGCGGCCTCCTCGGCGCGCTGCCGGGCCTCCTCCGCCTGCCGTTCGGCCTCGCGCCGCTGCGCCTCCTCCAGCTCGCGCCGCTTGCGCTCCTCCTCCTCGGCGCGCAGCCGGGCCAGCTGCTCCTCGCGCTCGCGCTCCAGGCGCTCCTCCTCCGCCTTGCGCGCCGCTTCCTCCTCCGCCTTGCGGCGGGCCTCCTCCTCGGCCTTGCGCCGCGCTTCCTCGATGGCCTCGATCTCGGCCTCGGACAGCGGCAGCACCTGGTCGAGCCGGTGCCGGATGACCGTACCGACCGCGTCCGGCTCCTGACCGGCGTCGACGACCAGGTACCGGCCGGGGTCGGCCGCGGCCAGCGTGAGGAAACCGGCCCGCACGCGCGCGTGGAACTCGGCGGGCTCCGACTCCAGCCGGTCCGGCGCCTCGGTGAACCGCTCGCGCGCGGTCTCCGGCGCCACGTCGAGCAGCACGGTGAGGTGGGGTACGAGGCCGTCGGTCGCCCAGCGGTTGATGCGGGCGATCTCGGTCGGCGACAGGTCGCGCCCGGCGCCCTGGTAGGCGACCGAGGAGTCGATGTACCGGTCGGAGACGACGACCGCGCCACGCTCCAGGGCGGGCCGTACGACCGTGTCGATGTGCTCGGCGCGGTCCGCCGCGTACAGCAGGGCCTCCGCGCGGTGGGACAGTCCGGCGCTGGAGACGTCCAGCAGGATCGACCGCAGCCGCTTGCCGACCGGCGTCGCCCCCGGCTCACGCGTGAGCACGACTTCGTGGCCCTTGTCCCGGATCCACTCGGCGAGCATTTCGGCCTGGGTGGATTTTCCGGCTCCGTCGCCGCCCTCCAGGGCGATGAAGAACCCGGCGCCCGCAGTCGCGGGTCCGGGATCGTCGCCGCCGAGCAGCGCCTCCCGCAGGTCGTGGCGCAGCGGCACCCCGGAACGGTCGTCGACCTTGGCCAGAACGAGTGCGGCCACCGGCAGCAGCAGCGCGCCCACCAGCATCAGCGTGAACGCGGCACCGCCGTGCGCGAAGACGAACCGGCCGCTCTCCAGCCGGTGCGGTCCGATGCCCGCGGCCACCAGTGGGGCGGTCACCGCGCCGAGTGCCACGAAGAGGCGGACGACCGCGTGCAGGTGCTCCGTCGTACGGGCCCGCCGCTGGTCCTCGGTCTCCTGGTCGAGCAGGGTGTGCCCGGTGTTGGCCGCCGTGCCCGCGCCGACACCGGCCAGCGCGGTGATCAGCAGCACGCTGGTGACGTCCGGCACGAGTCCGGCGGCGAGCAGCGCGACGCCGGTGAAGGCGAGCGCCAGAGCGAGCAGCCTGCGCCGCGACAGCGACGGAAGCAGGGCCGGCGCCGTCCGTATGCCGACGACGACACCGCCGGTCAGCGCGGCCACCAGCAGGCCGTACAGCACGGGTCCGCCGCCCAGGTCCTTGGCGTGCAGCACGAACACGGCGACGGCGGCCGACACCGCGGCGGCCACGGACGCGGACGCGAGCACCAGCAGCGGCATGGCGCCGGTGCGGCCCTTGTCCGAACCGGCACCGGAGCCGGTGCCGGTCTTCGGGCGTCGCAGGCCCTCCAGCGGCGACCGCGCGCGCGGGGTGCGCGTGCCGGGCAGTTCGAGGAACGTCACCATGGACAGCGACGCGGCGAACAGTCCGGCCGCGACGTACGAGGCGAGCGCCGCCTGGTGCTGCCCGAACCAGTCGATGCCCGTGCCCAGCAGGTTGTTGAGGAGTCCCGCGACGACGAGGACGAGGGCCGCGGCGGGCACCACCACGAACCCCGTACGCAGCGACAGGCGGCGCAGCGCGTCCATGTGGTCCGGCAGCGGCCGCACCGTCGCGCCCTCCAGGGGCGGGGCGGGCAGCAGCGCGGGCGCCGCGCTCTCGCGGCACACCGTCCAGAAACGCTCGGCGACCGACGTCACGAAGGTGGTGACGAGAAGGAGGGCGAGCGCGTCGTCGGGCGTCCAGTCGATCCACAGCGGCGCGACGATGAGCAGGGCCGCCCGCAGTCCGTCCGCGCCGACCATGGTCCAGCGGCGGTCCAGCGGGCCGCCCGGAGAGGTGAGCGACGTGAGCGGGCCGAGGAGGACGGCGCCGAACAGCAGCGTCGCGAGGATCCGCACCCCGAAAACGGTCGCCACTGCGAACGCGACGCCCCGGTAGCCGCCGCCGAACGAACCTTCGGCGACCGCGGCCTGGAGGGCGAGGAGCACCAGCACGAGGAGGGCGAGGATGTCCCCGACACCACCCACGAACTGCGCGCTCCAGAGGCGTTTCTGCTGTGGGCTGCGCAGCAGGGCCCGGATGGCCCGCTCGCGGGAGTCCGCGACCAGGGCGTCGTCGGGGGCCGTTTGAGGGTCCGTTGGCGGCTTGGCTCGCGTCATGCGTTCAGCCTATCGGCCCGCGCCGGCACCCCGGCCCCCGCCCTGACATGCGCACGTCCCGACACCGAAGTGTTGCCGGGACGTTCGCGTTCCGAACCCCCGGCGAAGATCCACACCTGGGAACGGGCAGGCCCTGAAGGCCCCTCAGTCCTCGGCGCCGGCACCGCTCGGGGCAGCCGTCGCCTTCTTCGTGGCGGTCCTGGTCGCAGCAGCCGTCGTCTTCGCCGCGGCCGTGGTCTTCTTCGCCGTGGTCTTCTTGGCGGCCGCCGTCTTCTTCGCCGGAGCCTTCTTGGCCGCCGCCGACTTGGCCGGGGCCTTCTTGGCCGTCTTCTTCGCCGTCTTCTTGGCGGGCCCCTTGGCACGCTTCTCGGCGAGCAGCTCGAACCCGCGCTCCTGGGTGATCGTCTCGACACTGTCGCCGGAGCGCAGGGTGGCGTTGGTCTCGCCGTCGGTGACGTACGGGCCGAAGCGGCCGTCCTTGACGACGACCGGCTTCTCGCTGACGGGATCGGTGCCCAGCTCCTTCAGCGGCGGCTTGGCCGCGGCCCGCCCACGCTGCTTGGGCTGGGCGTAGATCGCCAGCGCCTCCTCCAGCGTGATCGTGAAGAGCTGCTCCTCGGACTGCAGCGACCGTGAGTCGGTGCCCTTCTTCAGATACGGCCCGTACCGGCCGTTCTGAGCGGTGATCTCCACACCCTCCGCGTCGGAGCCCACCACGCGCGGCAGCGACATCAGCTTCAGCGCGTCGTCGAGCGTCACCGTGTCCAGGGACATCGACTTGAAGAGGGAGGCCGTGCGCGGCTTGACCGCGTTCTTGCCGGTCTTCGGGGTGCCCTCGGGGAGGACCTCCGTGACGTACGGGCCGTAACGGCCGTCCCTGGCGATGATCGGACGGCCCGTCGACGGGTCGGTGCCCAGCTCGAAGTCACCGCTCGGCTTGGCGAGCAGTTCCTCGGCGTACCCCACCGTCAGCTCGTCGGGCGCCAGGTCCTCGGGGACGTCGGCGCGCTGGTGGTTCTCGGAGTCCTTCTCACCGCGCTCGATGTACGGGCCGTACCGGCCGACCCGCAGCACGATGCCGTCGCCCACCGGGAACGACGACACCTCTCGCGCGTCGATCGCGCCCAGGTCGGTCACCAGTTCCTTGAGGCCGCCGAGGTGGTCCCCGTCGCCGTTGCCCGCCTCGGCCGCTCCGCTGCCGCTGCCGCCCGCGGGGAAGTCGCTGTCGGGGGCGCTCTCGCCGAAGTAGAACCGCTTGAGCCACGGCACGGACCGCGCCTCGCCGCGCGCGATGCGGTCGAGGTCGTCCTCCATGCGAGCGGTGAAGTCGTAGTCGACGAGCCGGCCGAAGTGCTTCTCCAGCAGGTTGACGACGGCGAACGAGAGGAAGGACGGCACCAGGGCCGTGCCCTTCTTGAAGACATAGCCGCGGTCGAGGATCGTGCCGATGATCGACGCGTACGTCGACGGACGGCCGATCTCCCGCTCCTCCAGCTCCTTGACCAGCGACGCCTCGGTGTAGCGGGCCGGGGGCTTGGTGGCGTGGCCGTCGGCCGTGATCTCCTCGGCGGTGAGGGGGTCGCCCTCGGCGGCCTGCGGCAGCCGGCGCTCGCGGTCGTCGAGTTCGGCGTTCGGGTCGTCCGCGCCCTCGACGTAGGCCTTCAGGAAGCCGTGGAAGGTGATGGTCTTGCCGGACGCGGTGAACTCGACGTCGCGTCCGTCGGCCGCCGCGCCACCGATCTTCACGGTGACGGAGTTGCCGGTGGCGTCCTTCATCTGAGAGGCGACGGTCCGCTTCCAGATCAGCTCGTAGAGCCGGAACTGGTCGCCGGTCAGGCCGGTCTCGGCAGGGGTGCGGAAGCGGTCGCCGGAGGGGCGGATCGCCTCGTGCGCCTCCTGCGCGTTCTTCACCTTCCCGGCGTAGGTGCGCGGCTGCGGCGGCAGGTAGTCGGCACCGTACAGCTGTGTGACCTGGGCTCGGGCCGCGGAGACCGCCGTCTCGCTCAGCGTCGTCGAGTCCGTACGCATGTAGGTGATGTAGCCGTTCTCGTACAGCTTCTGCGCGACCTGCATGGTGGACTTCGCACCGAAGCCGAGCTTGCGGCTCGCCTCCTGCTGCAGCGTCGTCGTACGGAACGGGGCGTACGGCGAGCGGCGGTACGGCTTGGACTCGACGGACCGCACGGAGAACCGGGTGTTCTCCAGGGCGGCGGCCAGGGCGCGGGCGTTCGCCTCGTCGAGCTGGAGGGTGTTCGCGCTCTTCAGCTGCCCCAGGGAGTCGAAGTCGCGGCCCTGCGCGACGCGCCTGCCGTCGACGGACTGCAGACGGGCGACGAGCGTCGACGGGTCCGACGAGTCCCCGGCGCGGCCGGTCGCGAAGGTACCGGTCAGGTCCCAGTACTCGGCGGAACGGAATGCGATGCGCTCGCGCTCCCGCTCGACCACTAGCCGGGTGGCGACGGACTGGACACGGCCGGCGGACAGCCGGGGCATGACCTTCTTCCACAGGACCGGCGAGACCTCGTAGCCGTAGAGGCGGTCGAGGATGCGGCGGGTCTCCTGGGCGTCTACCAGCTTCTGGTTGAGCTGGCGCGGGTTGGCCACGGCCGCGCGGATCGCTTCCTTGGTGATCTCGTGGAAGACCATCCGCTTGACCGGGATCTTCGGCTTGAGCACTTCCTGCAGGTGCCAGGCGATGGCCTCGCCCTCGCGGTCCTCATCGGTGGCGAGGAAGAGTTCGTCGGATTCCTTCAGCAGGTCCTTGAGCTTCTTGACCTGGGCCCGCTTGTCGGCGTTGACCACATAGATCGGCTGGAAGTCATGGTCGACGTCCACACCGAGACGGCGGACCTCACCGGTGTACTTCTCGGGCACCTCCGCGGCGCCGTTGGGAAGGTCGCGAATATGCCCGACGCTCGCCTCGACGATGTAGCCAGGGCCGAGATAGCCCTTGATCGTCTTCGCCTTGGCAGGCGACTCGACGATGACGAGTCGGCGGCCGCCCTTCGCGGTCTCGCTGGTCGGGGACAACTTCGCTCTTCTCTCCGGTCGACGCTGGGGCCTCTCCGGGCTCTCGTCCCGGGGTCGGGTCTGCATTCACGGCTCGTGACGCTGCGGAGTGTGACGGTACATCCCGCCCCCGTGTCAAACGGGAAAAGCCCGCAACGGCCACTCGAACGGTAACCCGACTTGCACCGTTCCTGCCGCCCGGACTGCCCAGACCCTGCCCGCCCCTATGCGGAGCGCACCCTCTCGATTACCGGAACCCCTGTTCGTCCGCGGTCCCCGGACGGACCTCAGAGGCGGGTGAGGCACCACACCCCGACGAGGAGGGAGGTCAGTGAGACCAGGCTCGCGACAGTGACCGAGGCGACCGGACTCACACCCTGGGCCACGGGGCGACGCCGGCGGACGCTGATCGCGATCCAGGCCAGCAACCCGCCCCCGAACAGGCAGAACACCATCCCCACGAAGATCGCCGGTCCGCTTTCCATGGTCCCCCGAGCCCTTCTTCCCGGCCGCTGACGCCGGCCCGGGGGTGAGGCTGGCACGCGCGGACGGCGGGAAGGCGAACCGGAAGTGAACGCGGGGGCGACGGCGGCGGGTGCGAAGGCGGCCGGCCTCGGCGGGGGTGTCCGAAACCACTCGAAAGTTGGCGAACCCACCACCCTCCCGAGCCTCTCTTCCCTCCCGGCTCCCCGTCTTCCCTCCCGGCTCCCGGATCCGCCTCCCGAGTCCTCGATCCGCCCCCACCGTCATCAGGGCCGGAAGTCCCGCACCGTCACCTCACCGGCTCCAGGAAGCCCTGTTCGACCAGCAGCCGGATCTGGGCCGGGGTGCGGTCGCGCAGCACGACCGGGTCCTCGCCGAGGAGCTGGGCGATGGCGTCGAGGATGCGGCCCGCGCTCATCGTGCCGTCGCTCACACCCGCGAAGCCGGCGCCGACGGTGTCCACCCGGGTGGCCCGGCGCATGCCGCGGTTCTGGCGCAGCACCACGTGTTCCGGGTCCTCCGCGCCGGGCAGCCCGACCTGTTCCTGCACCACCTCGGCGGCCAGCTTGAAGCGTGCTGCGAGCAGCGCCGCGTCGTCGTGCGTGCGGAGGTGGTCGAGCCGTTCGAAGTGGGCCCGCACCGTGTCCCCGAGCGGCTGCTCGACCGGATGCGGCCATTCCTCCACCGTGATCGACGGCAGGTCGGCACCCGACTTGCGCAGCGTGATCCAGCCGAAGCCGACCGCCTTCACGCCGCGCGCCTCGAACTCGTCCAGCCAGGCGTGGTACCGCGCCCGGTACCCGGCCGTGTCACCGCGGTGGTCGCCGGCGTCCCGCAGCCACAGCTCGGTGTACTGACTGACGTCCTGCACCTCGCGCTGCACGATCCAGGCGTCGCACCCACGAGGAACCCACGACCTGAGCCTGTCCTGCCAGTCCTCCCCTTCGACGTGCTGCCAGTTGGCGAGGAACTGCGCGAACCCTCCGTCCCCGAGCCGTTCCCCCGCCTCCTGAACGAGCGTGCGGCACAGATCGTCCCCGCCCATACCGCCGTCACGGTAGGTGAGCCGCGCGCCCGGCGAGATCACGAAGGGCGGGTTGGACACGATCAGGTCGTACTTCTCGTCCGCGCGGACCGGTGCGAACAGCGACCCCTCGCGCAGATCGGCGGCCGGGGCCCCGGAGAGGGCCAGGGTGAGCGCGGTGATGTGCAGCGCGCGGGGGTTGACGTCGGTGGCCGTCACGCGCGTGGCGTGCCGGGTGGCGTGCAGCGCCTGGATGCCGGAGCCGGTACCGAGGTCGAGCGCGGAGGCCACGGGCGTGCGGACGGTGATGCCGGCCAGGGTCGTGGACGCCCCGCCGACGCCGAGGACGACGCCCTCGTGCGCACTGCCGATGCCGCCCGCACCGCCGACCGCGCACCCGAGGTCGGACACGATGAACCAGTCCTCGTCCGCGGGCCCTCCGTACGGCCGTACGTCCACGGTCGCGGTGACCTCGCCCGCGCCGGCGCGGGCCAGCCACCCGTCCTCCAGGCAGGCGTCGACGGGCAGCACGTCCGCCACGCGCGCGTGCGGCACGGGTTGCTGCAACAGGAACAGACGTACGAGCGTCTCCAGCGGGGTGTCTTCGCGCGTGGCCCGGAAGGCGGGCACGGTCTCGCTGCGGGCCAGCGCCGCGTACGCGGGGGCGCCGAGCAGTTCGAGCAGTCCGTCGGCGGTGAAGGATGCCCCGAGCAGCGCCTCCCGGAGGCGGGCGGCGGTGTCGGGACGGTCGGACGAGGGCAGGGGCGACAGGCCGGTGTTACTCACGCCCTCCATTGTGGCCGCCGCCCCCGCCCCGCGCGTGCCGTGACCGTCACGACCGCCACGGCGGTGAGGGCCGCCGCGGCGGTCGCGGCGGCCCTCGTGGTCACAGGGTGAGGGCGGCTGTGCGCCGGCGTACCGTCAGCCCGTCGTGGACTGCGCCGAACCGGTGGCCGTCCTGCAGCTGGGCTGCCGGGCCATCGCCTCGCCGACCTCGCCCTCCTCCAGCGTCTTGAGTGCGTCGTTGCCGCTCTTGCTGAGCTTGTCCAGCTCTGCGGCGATGTCCTTCAGACCGTCGGCGAACTTCGCCTGGTCCTCCGTGTCGAGCCCGTCGACCTGCTTCTTCAGGGAGGCGTACGAACCGGAGATGCTGTTGAGTTCCTTGACCGCGTCCGTCTGCTTCTTCTCGCCGTTCTCGACGTCCGGCGCCCCCGCCTTGGTCACGGCCGCGCCGATCGCCTTGTAGGCGTCGGACATGTCCTGGAAGGCTTTCGAGTCGGTCCTCTGCACCTCTTCCGGGGTGCTGTTGTCCGAGGTCTCCTTCTGGATCGCGGCGTTGGCGGCCTGGATCTTCTTCGCCTGCGGCTGTACCGCGCCACAGACCTGGTCCGCCCAGGAGTCCAGCTTCTCGTTGCTGTCGTCGCCGCCGCATCCCGTCAGCGCCAGTACCAGTACCGCACCGCTGGACAGCGCGGCCGCGAGTTTCTTGTTCACCGGATCGGCCCCTTCCATGACTCCCGGCCCCGGAACATACACGCCGGATGCGCGACATCTCCCCGACGGGTGCCCGCCAAGACCACCATTGAGGCCATTTGCACCATCGAGAGAAGGCTCACGACGAGGGGCACGCAGCACACGGCGCGGGCGGGCGACGCGTCGTCAAAACGCGCTGCCCGCCCGCACCTCGAGCCGGGACTCGGTGGCGTGCCTAGGAAACCACCGCCGGGTCGGCCGGCTTGGAGTCCGGTTCGGCGTCGCCTTCGTCACCCATGGCGATCCCGCGCCGCTTGGACACGTACACCGAGCCGACGATCACGGCCAGGGCGAGGACCGCGATCAGCACCCGTACGCCGACGTTCCTGTCCGCGCCGTAGGAGAACTGGATGACCGCGGGCGCGATGAGCAGCGCGACCAGGTTCATCACCTTCAGCAGCGGGTTGATGGCCGGTCCCGCGGTGTCCTTGAAGGGGTCTCCGACGGTGTCGCCGATGATGGTCGCCTCGTGGGCCTCGCTGCCCTTGCCGCCGTGGTGGCCGTCCTCGACGAGTTTCTTCGCGTTGTCCCACGCGCCTCCGGAGTTGGCGAGGAACACCGCCATGAGGGTGCCCGAGCCGATCGCGCCCGCGAGGAAGGCGCCGAGCGCCCCGACGCCGAGCGTGAACCCGATGAAGATGGGTGCCAGCACGGCGAGCAGACCGGGTGTGGCGAGTTCGCGCAGGGCGTCCTTGGTGCAGATGTCGACGACCTTTCCGTACTCCGGTTTCTCGCTGTAGTCCATGATCCCGGGCTTCTCGCGGAACTGCCGCCGCACCTCGAAGACCACCGAACCCGCCGACCGCGACACCGCGTTGATCGCCAGTCCGGAGAAGAGGAAGACGACCGCCGCGCCCGCGATGAGCCCGACGAGGTTGTTGGGCTGCGAGATGTCCATCATCAGGCTCATCGGGGCGCCCTCCCCGCTGAGCCGTTCGCCCACGTCCCGCGCGCCGGTGGTGATGGCGTCGCGGTACGAGCCGAACAGCGCCGCCGCCGCGAGAACCGCCGTGGCGATGGCGATGCCCTTGGTGATGGCCTTGGTGGTGTTGCCGACGGCGTCCAGGTCGGTGAGCACCTGGGCTCCCGCGCCCTCGACGTCGCCGGACATCTCCGCGATGCCCTGCGCGTTGTCGGAGACCGGCCCGAAGGTGTCCATCGCGACGATCACACCGACCGTGGTGAGCAGGCCGGTGCCCGCGAGCGCCACCGCGAACAGCGCCAGCATGATCGACGTGCCGCCGAGCAGGAACGCCCCGTACACGCCGAGGCCGATCAGCAAAGCGGTGTAGACGGCCGATTCGAGCCCGAGGGAGATACCGGCGAGGACGACGGTGGCCGGGCCGGTGAGCGAGGTCTTCCCGATGTCCTTGACGGGGCGCCGGGTGGTCTCGGTGAAGTAGCCGGTGAGCTGCTGGATGAGGGCGGCGAGGACGATGCCGATGGCGACCGCGACGAGCGCGAGGATCCGCGGGTCGCCGTCCATGCCCTGGACCGCCGCGTCGGTGACACCGTCGAGGTCGGCGTACGACGACGGCAGATAGACGAACACGGCGATCGCCACCAGGACGAGCGAGATCACCGCGGAGACGAAGAACCCGCGGTTGATCGCGCTCATGCCGCTGCGGTCGGCGCGTCTGGGGGCCACCGCGAAGATGCCGATCATCGCGGTGAGGACGCCGATCGCCGGCACGAGCAGCGGGAAGGCCAGTCCGGCGTCGCCGAAGGCGGCCGAGCCCAGGATCAGCGCGGCCACCAGCGTCACGGCGTACGACTCGAACAGGTCGGCCGCCATGCCCGCGCAGTCGCCGACGTTGTCGCCGACGTTGTCGGCGATGGTCGCGGCATTGCGCGGGTCGTCCTCCGGAATGCCCTTCTCGACCTTGCCGACCAGGTCGGCGCCGACGTCGGCGGCCTTGGTGAAGATGCCGCCGCCGACCCGCATGAACATCGCGATGAGCGCGGCCCCGAGCCCGAAGCCCTCGAGCACCTTCGGCGCGTCGGCCGCGTACACGAGCACCACGCAGGCAGCGCCCAGCAGGCCGAGCCCGACGGTGAACATGCCGACCACACCGCCCGTGCGAAAAGCGATCCTCATCGCTTTGTGCGAGACGGCGGTGAGATCCTTTTCCGGCTCGCCCGGACCCGGTGTCGCCTCGCGGGCCGCCGCGGCGACTCGCACATTGGCGCGGACGGCGAGCCACATGCCGATATACCCGGTGGTCGCCGAGAACGCCGCTCCGATCAGGAAGAAACCCGATCGTCCGGCACGCTGGTGCCAGTCGTCCGCGGGCAGCAGCAGGAGCAGGAAGAACACGACTACGGCGAATACGCCGAGCGTGCGAAGCTGGCGGGCCAGATAGGCGTTCGCGCCCTCCTGGACCGCCGCGGCGATCTCCTTCATTTTGTCGGTGCCCTCGCCGGCCGCGAGCACCTGGCGCACCAGGACCCCCGCGACGGCCAGCGCTGCCAGTGCCACGAGCCCGATGACCACCACGAGCACGCGGTTGCCGTCGGTCAGCACGGCAGCTGCGAGGGAGAGGGGTTGGCCCGGCTGATGTGAGAGCGAAAGCTCCGCCATTCGTCCTCCTTGACGCTTGGGCTGAGCTCAAGATGTGGACGGGATTGTAGGTACCCGGAACCTGATCAAAACAGAGTGCGTTAAATGTAAATGGCCGCACATGCTCTTCACGCAATGATCGCCGGACGGCCGGGGAACCACAATCCGTAATGCCACTGAGGCATTCGACGGATCATTCACCTGATCAGACGAATGATCCCTTTGATGATCGCGCAAAAGCCTCTTCGGCCACTTGCCTGATCGTGAATTAATTCACGCGATGAACGGCACTGCGGGCAGCCCGCCCAGGAGCGCTCGTACGGTCCTGGGCGCACGGGGCGGTGCACCCGGGGGCCGCCCGGAGGGGACGGAGGGCGGGGCGGCCGGTACAGGGACCACCGCAGGCGCGGGCGATCGCACCCGCACATGCCGAAGGGCCCCACGGATGGGGCCCTTCGGCACGAGTGAGTCGGATACGTCCGATCGGAGGGGTCAGACGGGTCAGGCGGGGAAGGTGGCCGGCGGCGTGGTGGACCACCTCATGCGGATCGATCCGCCGTACTCCCCGGCACTGACCTCGACATCGTCGACGAGTCCGCTGATGACCGCGAGGCCCATCTCGTCCTCCTCGATCTCGGCCTCGGTGCCCCCGGGCCCGTCGCCGGGCGTGCGCCCGCCGGGAACCGCGTGGGGCGCCTCGTCACCGACCTCGATGGAGAACTGCTTCTCCTCCTCGGTCAGCAGCACCTTCACGGGGGCTGAGATGCCGCCGTTCCGGTGCAGTCCGACGGCACGTGTGCACGCCTCACCGACGGCCAGGCGGACCTCGTCGAGGACGGCCTCGTCCACTCCGGCCCTGCGCGCCACCGCTGCCGCCACCAGGCGGGCGGTCCTGACATGCTCGGGCAGCGCGCTGAAGCGGAGCTCAACGGTGGCCATGCGTCCCCCTCGCGAACTTCGGACGTGCTGTGGGGAGGCGCCGGGCCGCCGAAGAGCCCGGTCCCCCTCGTACTTCACTGCTGCTCCCGGGCGCGGACGCCCGGGACCGGTGATCAGTCGGTGGCCGCCACCGCTTCCTCGACCGAGGTGTGAATCGGGAACACCTTGGTGAGGCCGGTGATACGGAAGATCTTGAGAATGCGCTCCTGGTTGCAGACCAGGCGCAGCGAGCCCTCATGGGCACGCACACGCTTCAGGCCGCCGACCAGCACGCCGAGTCCGGTTGAATCGAGGAAGTCCACACCCTCCATGTCGACGACAAGGTGGAAACTGCCGTCATTCACCAGCTCGACCAGCTGCTCGCGCAGCTTGGGCGCGGTATATACGTCGATTTCGCCACCGACCCTGACGATCGTGCGATCGCCCATGGTCTCGGTCGACAGGGACAGGTCCACGGATCCTCCAGCACCT
This sequence comes from Streptomyces yamdrokensis, assembly GCF_053890455.1. NCBI lineage: Bacteria > Bacillati > Actinomycetota > Actinomycetes > Kitasatosporales > Streptomycetaceae > Streptomyces > Streptomyces yamdrokensis. The sequence goes on along the minus strand of NZ_CM132679.1, from coordinate 4,256,809 downwards.
AGCTTTCGAGCGGTCGCCCTTGGGGCATTTCGGCTCAGCCCCCGGGACGGTTCGCCAGCCGCGATGGCATTCAATCACTTACCGGCAGGCATGCACGACGCCTTGGACCCATTGTCCGTCATGCCGGTGACACACTCGGTGCCGATGGCCAAGAATCTTCGACCCGATCGGCCCCCGGCGGACGGCGCACCCCAGCCCTCGCCGAGGGCGCTCCTCGACCGGCTCGCGGCCGGGCCGAGCAGGGCTTCGCGCATTACTCATACGGAGCACTTGCCCCCGCGGGCGGGTCGCCATGCCGTCTGGCCGGACCGGATCCGGGCGGAGGTGCTCGCCGCCGTGCAGGCCGCGGGCATCGACCATCCGTGGGCCCACCAGGCACGCGCCGCCGAACACGCCCTCGACGGCGAGTCCGTCGTGGTCGCCACCGGTACCGCCTCCGGCAAGTCCCTGGCGTATCTCACGCCCGTCCTGTCGGCGCTCCTGGACGGCTCCGAGGCCCCGAACGGCCGCGGCGCGACCGCCCTGTACCTGGCCCCCACGAAGGCGCTTGCGGCCGACCAGTGCCGTGCTGTGAAGGAACTTTCACAACCTTTGGGCCATTCGGTGCGCGCCGCGGTCCACGACGGCGACACTCCGTTCGAGGAACGCGAGTGGATCCGCCAGTACGCCAACTACGTCCTGACCAACCCGGACATGCTGCACCGGGGCGTCCTCCCGTCCCACGCCCGCTGGGCCTCCTTCCTGAAGTCGCTGAAGTACGTCGTCGTCGACGAGTGCCACACCTACCGGGGCGTCTTCGGCTCGCACGTCGCCCAGGTGCTGCGCCGGCTGCGCCGGCTCTGCGCCCGCTACGGCGCCTCGCCCGTGTTCCTGCTCGCCTCCGCGACCGCCGCCGAGCCCGCGGTCGCCGCCCGCCGCCTCACCGGTCTGCCGGTGGTCGAGGTCGCCGACGACGCCTCACCTCGTGGGGAACTGGTGTTCGCCCTCTGGGAACCTCCGCTGACCGAGCTGCACGGCGAGAAGGGCGCCCCCGTCCGGCGCACGGCCACCGCCGAGGCCGCCGACCTGATGACCGACCTCACCGTCCAGGGCGTGCGCTCGGTCACCTTCGTACGCTCCCGGCGCGGCGCCGAGCTGATCTCGGTGATCGCCCAGGAGCGCCTCGCCGAGGTCGACCGCTCGCTGGTCCGGCGGGTGGCGGCCTACCGGGGCGGCTATCTCCCCGAGGAGCGCCGCGCCCTCGAACGTGCCCTGCACTCCGGCGAACTCCTCGGACTGGCCGCGACGAACGCCCTGGAGCTCGGCGTGGACATCTCCGGCCTGGACGCCGTGGTGATCGCCGGCTATCCGGGAACCCGGGCGTCCCTGTGGCAGCAGGCGGGCCGCGCGGGCCGGTCGGGGCAGGGCGCCCTCGCCGTCCTGGTCGCCCGCGACGACCCCCTGGACACCTTCCTCGTCCATCACCCCGAGGCCCTGTTCGACCGGCCCGTGGAATCCACCGTCCTCGACCCCGACAACCCCTACGTGCTCGCCCCGCACCTGTGCGCGGCGGCCGAGGAACTGCCGCTGACCGACGAGGATCTGGCACTGTTCGGACCGGCCGCCGAGGAGCTGCTGCCGCAGCTGGAGGCCGCGAAGCTGCTCCGCCGCCGGACGAAGGCCTGGCACTGGACCCGCAGGGAACGGGCCGCCGACCTGACCGACATCCGCGGGGAGGGCGGCCGTCCCGTCCAGGTCGTCGAGGACGGGACGGGACGGCTGCTCGGCACGGTGGACGCCGGCGCCGCGCACACGACCGTCCACGAGGGCGCGGTCCACCTGCACCAGGGCCGCACGTATCTCGTCCGCTCCCTCGATCTGGAGGATTCCGTCGCCCTGGTCGAGCAGGCCGCCCCGGCCTACACGACGGTCGCCCGCGACACGACGTCGATCTCCGTGCTGGAGACGGACACCGAGATCCCGTGGGGTGACGGCCGCCTGTGCTTCGGCTCCGTCGAGGTCACCAACCAAGTGGTCTCCTTCCTGCGTCGACGTGTCATCACCGGCGAGGTACTGGGCGAGACGAAACTCGACCTGCCACCCCGTACGCTGCGCACCCGCGCGGTGTGGTGGACGGTCACCGAGGACCAGCTGGACCGGGCCCGGATCAACCCGGAGATCCTCGGCGGCGCCCTGCACGCCGCCGAGCACGCGTCGATCGGCATGCTGCCCCTCTTCGCGACCTGCGACCGCTGGGACATCGGCGGGGTCTCCGTCCCCCTGCACCCCGACACCCTGCTGCCCACCGTCTTCGTCTACGACGGTCATCCGGGCGGGGCCGGCTTCGCCGAGCGCGCCTTCCACACCGCCGGCGACTGGCTCACCGCCACCCGGCAGGCGATCGCCTCCTGCGAGTGCGAGGCCGGGTGCCCGTCCTGTATCCAGTCCCCCAAGTGCGGCAACGGCAACGAGCCTCTGCACAAGCGGGGTGCGGTACGGCTCCTCACGGTGCTGCTGGAGGGGGCACCGGCGAAGGAGGGCGGGGCGGGGGAGAGCGAGGCGGAGCGGGCGGATCGAACGGGCCCGACGGGCGGTGTGGCGCCGGAGGCCGGCCAGGGGTGAGCGACAGCGGGGGCCACCGGACCGGCCGGTCCCGCCCGCGCCCTGACCTCCGCCTCGAACAGCGGTCGTCCCGCGGCCACCGACACGTCCGAGACCTCACCCTCAAGGGTGCACCGCACCAGACGCGTGCCCTGCGCCCCGGCCACCCGGCCGGCCCGCGCGCAGGCCGCCGCCGTACCGTCCGTCCACCGGTCCGCCGCCGCCAGCGCGGCGAGGTCCGCACCGCCGGCCGCCCGGTGCCGGACCACGACGGCCTGCCCCAGGGCGAGGACGCCACCGAAGACGACACACAGCACGGCAATCGCCCCGACGCTCCAGACGGTCGCGGAGCCCCGGTCAAAGCCCTGTCCCGAGTGTTGGTGCCGACCTGGGGGCCGGGCCGGGCGCCGACGGCTCTCCTGATGCCGGCCGCCGTCCCGGTGACGGGCGGACTCCCAACAGCCGCCACCGTCCCGGTACCGGTCGGGCTCCCGGTGACGGTCGCCGTCCGGGCCGAAACCTCGCCCGGGCCCGGCTGCCTCCCGCCCGGCCCGTACCGCGCGCCCTCCGCACTCCCCACCGGTACGGCGCTCGGCCCTCCGGTCCGACGGACCGGCTCCACGCCTCCGCTCACGCTCTCGGCCGCGAACCCGGCCGCTCTGCCGTCGCCGCCTGTCGCGGATCCCGTGCTTCACGTGTCCGCCCCCACCGTCTCCTCCACGGCCGCCACCGCCTCCTCCCGTACGTCGAAGGGCAGTCCGTGCAGCAGCGGGGGCCTGGCCACGACGATCACGCGAACGTGCGCCGCCTCCCGGCGCACGGTGACCTCCGCGCCGGACGGCGCCGCCCGGCGGGCCACCTCGACGACCGCACCGGGGGAATCCTGCCGGGCCGCCGCGCGGGCACCGGTGCGGGCCGCATCCACGCACTGGATCTGCGCCGCCACCACCAACATCCCCCATACCAGCGCCATCGCGAACATCACCAGCACGGGCAGCACCATCGCCGACTCCGCCGTCACGAAGCCACGGTCCGAGCGGTGTTCACATGTCGCCATCGAGCGCCTGCTCCACGATCTTCGTCAGCGCCTCGTCGACCGGGCCGCTCGTGACCACCTTGTAGAGCACGACGGCGAACGCCACCGCCGCCACGATGCCCATGGCGTACTCGGAAGTGACCATTCCGGCGTCCTTCCGTGCCGTGTGCCCCCTGCACAGCAGGACATACAACCGCGCCCGTACCACCTGCATCACCTGATACATCTCAACTCCCTCGTCAAAACGCCCTGCTGAAACACCACTTGGTTGTCCGGCGGTTCGTCCTGCCGCCGTTTGGGCCCCCTCCCGTCATCGACCGCCCCCTCCCAGCACCCCGCCGGCGAGTCCGATCACCACGGGCAGTACGCCGACCGCGATGAAGGCGGGAAGGAAGCACAGCCCGACCGGCGCGGTGACCATGACGGCGGCCCGCCGTGCCCGTGCCGTCGCCTCGCGGGTCCACTGCGCGCGGGAGTCCGCGGCGAGTCGTGCGACGGGCGCGGCCATGGGCAGTCCCGACACGTCGGCCCGTTCCAGCAGCCGGGCCAGGGCCGCGGCTCCCGGCACGGCGGCCAGTCGGCACCAGGCCGCGCCCGGCTCCCCACCGAGCCGTACCTCCGCCGCGCCTCTGGCCAGCGCGTCCCCGACCGGCCCGCCCAGGGCCTCACCGACGGCCTGCGCGGCGGTCACGGGCCCGGCGCCGGCCGCGATGCAGGCGGCCAGCAGATCGGCGGCAAGGGGCAGTTGCCGTGCCGCACGGGCCTGCGCGCGTTCCCGCTCGTGCGCGCCGGCCGCCGTCTGCCGCAGGCGCCATCGCCACAGTCCGGCGGCGCAGGCCAGCCCGACCAGCACTCCGGTGGGACCGCCCACCAGCAACCAGCCCGCGCAGGCCACGCCCGCCGGGGGCAGCCAGCCGCGCGCGCCTCCCGGCACGGTGAGGCGTGGCCGGGCGGCCGCCTGTCCCACGGCCAGCGTCCCGGCCAGCCGTCGTCGCAGCCGGTGCTCACGCCGCGCGTGGCACAGCCACCAGGCCGGCCAGCCGAACGCCAGCACCGCCCCCATGGCAATCCCCAGCCTGTGGACAGCCTCGCCACTCATGCCGACGCCTCCTCGGCACCCCGCATGATCCGCAGCACCCACCACAGCCCCAGGCCCTCCAGGACCCCGCCGGCCACGAGACAGCCGAGTCCCGACGGGGTGTGCAGGAGGATGTGCAGGGGGTCGGCCCCGAGTGCGGCACCGAGCCCGAGCCCCAGGGCGGGGAGCCCGGCGAGCATCACCGCGGTGGCGCGGGCACCGGCCAACTGGGCGCGCAGATCGGCACGCCGGTCCCGTTCGGCACGCAGCGCCGCTTCCAGCCTGTCCAGTCCGGCCGCGAGCCCCGCCCCCTGGTCCACGGCGACCTGCCAGCACGCGGCGAGTCCCCGGAGCCCTTCGGCGCCCGGCTGCCGCGCCGCCACCGCGAGCCCCTCCGGGACGTCCCCGCCGAACCGTGCCGCCGCCAGCACCGCCGCCTGGGCGTCGCCGAGTCCGCCGGAGTCCCGCACGGCCGGTGACAACGCCTCACCCGGCTGCCGCCCTGCGCGCACCTCCCCGGCGAGTGCCCCGCACAGTGCGATCACCGCGTCGCCCCGGCGCTCACGGGCCCGGCGCTCCCCAGCGGCCAACCGCCCCCGCCGCAGCAACGGCACCCCGGCCGCGCCCGCGACGAGCGGCAGCGCCGATGCGCCCAGCAGCGCGAGCACCGCCCCGGCGGCCAGGGCCCACCATTCGGCCCGCAGCCTTCCCCGGGCGCGTCCCCACGCGCGGATCACCCGGGGCCGTCCCGGCGACCCGCTCCCGACCGGCCCGCCGTCGGCCAGCAGCAGCCGCGCCCGCCTGGCTCCGGCCCGCCGGCCGCCCAGCAGCCACGCGGCGGCTCCCAGGCACGCCATGGCCGTCCCCATCGACATCCCGGCGGTCCCGTTCACTCCTGGTCCCCTCTCACCATCTGCTGCCTCCACCGGTTCAACGGCCCCTTCAAGGGCCGCTCGTTCAAGGGCCTTTCGGCCAGGGGCCGACCTCCCGCGAGCCGACCGCTCACAGTCCGCCGCCGTCGGCGCCGCCGCTCCGGAGCAGGCCCCGCAGCCGCTCCCATCCCCGCTCGGGGACGAACGCGTCGGAACCCCAGCGCAGGGCGGGCACGGTCCGCACCAGCCCCGACGAGTCCCGTTCCAGCACGTGCACCTCGGCGATCCGCCGCCGGCCGGTCCGGTCGCGGACCAAATGCAGCACCACGGACAAGGCGGCCGCCAGTTGGCTGTGCAGTCCCAAACGGTCGAGCCCGGCCGCCGTGCCGAGCGCCTCGAGCCGGGCGGGTACGTCCGCGGCGGCATTGGCATGGACGGTCCCGGCACCCTCGTGTCCGGTGTTGAGGGCTGCCAGCAGATGGACCACCTCGGGCCCGCGCACCTCACCCACGACCAGCAGATCCGGCCGCATCCGCAGCGCCTGGCGCACCAGGTCCTCGAGCGTGACGAGCCCGGCGCCCTCCTGGTTCGCGGTCCGGGTCTCCAGGCGTACGACGTGCGGATGGTCGGGCCGCAGTTCGGCCGAGTCCTCGGCGAGGACGATCCGCTCGTCCGGACCGACCAGCCCCAGCAGTGCGCTGAGCAAGGTCGTCTTGCCCGTCCCGGTGCCACCACTGACCAGGAAGGACAGCCGCGCGTCGAGCAGTGCGCGCAGAATCCGGTCGCCGCCCGGCGGCACCGTGCCGGCCGCCGTCAGTTCGTCCAGGGTGAAGGCGCGGGGCCGTACGACGCGCAGCGACAGGCAGGTGCAGCCGACGGCCACCGGGGGCAGCACGGCGTGGAGCCGTGTCCCGTCGGGCAGTCGCGCGTCGACCCAGGGCCGGGCGTCGTCCAGACGCCGGCCGGCCACGGCGGCGAGCCGCTGGGCGAGCCTGCGTACGGTCACCGCGTCCGGGAAGGAGACGCCCGTCAGCTCCAGTCCGCCGCCCCGGTCCACCCAGACCCGGTCGGGTGCCGACACGAGCACGTCGGTGACCGACCGGTCGGCGAGGAGCGGGTCCAGCGGCCCGCTGCCGATCAGTTCGGACCGCAGGTGTTCCGCGGCTCCCAGCACTTCGGCGGCACCGAGCACCCGCCCCTGCTCCCGCAGGGCCTGAGCCACCCGCGCGGGCGTCGGTTCGGACCCGCTCTCCGCGAGCCACCGCCGTACCCCGTCGAGCAGTCCAGGAGGCATCCTTGGCCCATTCCCGGCGGCGCTCACCGGCGTACCGGACGCCCTTCCCGCCACCGGCGCCCCGGCCCCGTGCCCCGCTGCCCCGGCGCTGCGGGAGCCCGCGGCAGCCACGCCCCCGGTACCGACCGGGGCCATACCCCCGAACCCGGTCGGCTGCGCCCCACACCTCTCCACGGGCAGCGTGCCCTCCCGGCCGCCCACCGGCGTCCCGCGCGGCCCCTCCGGCCTCTGACCTCCTCCGGTGCTCATACGGCCCTCGCCTCCACCAGCGCCCGATCCCAGAACTCCTTGCAGAACCGGGCCAGCGGACTTTGGCTCGACGCCCCTGGCGGCCGCCCCGAGCCGGGCGGTCGCTGCAGGCCGGGCTCGACGGGTACGTCGCCGACGAGAGGCAGTCCGAGCAGCCGGGCCACCTCCCGGTCGTCGAGGCCGGGTGCGTACGGACCGCGCACCGCCACCCGCAGGTCGCGCAGGACCATGCCGACGGCGGAGACGACGCGTCCGGCCGCCGCGACGGCGCGCAGTTCGGCGGGGACCACCAGGAGCCCGAGGTCGAGCTGCGCGAGGATCTCGGCCACCCCGCCGTCGACGCGCCGCGGCAGGTCGACCACGACCGTGCCGCCCCCGCGCCGGGCCGCGGCGAGCACCGCCCGTACGGCCTGCGGCGGCACGGTGACGCAGTCGCCGCGGTCCCAGCTGAGCACCCGCAGGGAGTGCAGTTCGGGCAGCGACTCCTCCAGGGCGCCACCGCCGACCCGCCCCCGTGAGGCGGCGAAAGCGGGCCAGCGCAGCCCTTCCGCCGTTTCGCCGCCGAGGACCACGTCGAGTCCGCCGCCCAGCGGATCCGCGTCCACCAGGAGGGTGCGCAGCCCCTCCCGCGCCGAAGTGACGGCGAGCGCGCACGCGAGCGTGGAGGCGCCGGCCCCGCCCCGGCCGCCGAGGACGCCGACGGTCAGGGCCGGCCTGCCCACGCCCTCGGCCACGTCGGCGATGCGGTCGACCAGCCACTGCTCGCCGTCGGGCAGCATCAGCACATGGTCGGCGCCGATCTCGACGGCCCGGCGCCAGACCCCGGAGTCGTCCTGGTCGCGGCCGACCAGCACCACTCCGCGCCGCCGCGTGGCACCGCGCACGCGCCGCGCGGCGTCGTCCCCGACGAGGACCAGCGGTGCGGCCTCCCAGCTGCCCCGCTGCTCCGGTACCCCGTGGTGGACCTCCGGGGTGGCACCGGCCGCCGCGCACAGGCGCAGCAGATCGTCGAGAAGTCCGGTGTCCTCGGTGACGATCAGCGGTCCGCCCTGCCTGCTTCCTCCGGCGGCGGGCGGCGGATCGTGTGTGACGGTTCCTGCCATTTTCTTCCCCCTTCGCTGCATCACGCGGCGCCCCTTCGGCCCCGCGATTCCCAAACGTGTGAAGAACCGGCAAGCGGTCTCCATATGAACGGCCGGCGGAAACCGGCCGTACGCGACTCGACAAACGGAACGGGCGGTGAACTCGCCACGAGCGGGACGCGCTGGAATCACGGTGCGGCGATCCGGAAAATCATGTGGATCTTGGTCAAAAACTGTGGACGGTCCGACGCCTGTGAATATCGCTGTCACCCATACCGGTGAGCCCCGAGCGGCTCTTGGGGAATCCCTCAGAGCAGCCCTGCGGCTACACAGAGTCAAAAGTCATGGACATGACAATCCACGAGGACAGGGCCGTCGAGCGGCGCCTCGGCCGTGACAAGAAGGAGGAAAAACCCACCCGGACATGCGACGACCCCCGCCGGGGGGGAGAGCGGGGGTCGTCCCCACGGCCGACTCGGGGGGGGGGAGGAGCCGGACCGGGTTAGCACGGTCGCGAACGATCCGTGACTTCCATGGTGTACCCGAGAGCCCTCTCAGGCAAACCCACGCGCCACACCTTACGCCGAATGGGCTGCGCCTATGCTCAGGGCGTGGAAAACCACTCACTGCCCCGTACAGCCGCCTTCTTCGATCTGGACAAGACGGTCATCGCGAAGTCGAGCACGCTCACGTTCAGCAAGTCGTTCTACCAAGGCGGCCTGATCAACCGCAGGGCAGTCCTGCGTACCGCATACGCCCAGTTCGTCTTCCTGGCCGGCGGTGCCGACCACGACCAGATGGAGCGGATGCGCAAGTACCTGTCCGCACTGTGCCGCGGCTGGAACGTCCGGCAGGTCAAGGAGATCGTCGCCGAGACCCTGCACGACCTGATCGACCCGATCATCTACGACGAGGCCGCCACCCTCATCGAGCAGCACCACACCGCCGGCCGCGACGTGGTGATCGTGTCCACCTCGGGCGCCGAGGTGGTCGAGCCGATCGGCGAGCTGCTGGGCGCGGACCGGGTCGTCGCCACCCGCATGGTCGTGGGCGACGACGGGTGCTTCACCGGAGAGGTGGAGTACTACGCGTACGGGCCGACGAAGGCCGAGGCGATCAGGGAGCTGGCCGAGTCGGAGGGCTACGACCTCGCCCGCTGCTACGCCTACAGCGACTCGGCGACCGACGTGCCGATGCTGGAGTCCGTGGGCCACCCGCACGCCGTGAACCCGGACCGGGCGCTGCGCCGCGAAGCCGTCGTGCGCGAGTGGCCGATCCTGGACTTCCACCGGCCCGTAAGGCTCAAGCAGCGCATCCCCGCGCTCTCCGTCCCGCACCGTCCGGCCCTCGTGGCGGCGGCCGCGATAGGAGCCGCCGCGGCCACCGCGGGCCTGGTCTGGTACACCAGCCGACGCCGCGCGACGGTGGCCTGACCGGGCACGGCGAAGGCGCGCCCGCGGGACCGGTCTCCGTCCGGCACACGGATGCCCGGTTGGCGCGCCTTTGAACCCAAAAGTAAAGAAGCGGGCCCCCCACTTCCGCTTGCTTGGAACCTGGAGTACAAAGGACTCAACGGCCCGCGAGACCAAGGACATCCGAGAGGATCACCTTCACAACGCATCTGGCCCCACGGACCGAGCATGGCCACAGGGCACCCACGCGACGTCGACCCGTCGATTACGGGCCAGCCGCACCAGGGACGGGCAGAGTTCCCGACCTGATGGGCATATATCGAGGACGCCTGGTAACCAGGTGGACATGCCAGCGGCGGTACGAGAATTCGTACCGCCGCATTTCCGCGCAGGCCTCCGCACCCAGGCTCCCGAGCGCGCGTTACGCCGCCCCTCGCTGCAGTGCCTCGCACACCGCCATGGACTCGCGCGCCCCCAGCTCGACCGCCCGTCCGCAGTGGGCGATCCAGGCGGCCACGCCCTCGGGAGTGCCGGAGACGTAGCCCTCCAACGCCGTCAGACAGGCGTCCCGGCCCAGCTCTGCATGGCCGACCTCGGCCGGGCAGACCGACTTCGGGTCCAGTCCGCTGCCGACCAGCACGATGCGCTCGGCCGTACGCGCGAGAAGGCCGTTGTGGGAGGTGAAGGGGCGCAGCGCGAGCAGCTCGCCGTGCACGACGGCGGCCGTGACCAGCGCCGGGGTGGGGCCGCCCGCGATAATCAGCTCGGCCAGGCCCTCCAGTCGGCCGTGCGCCTCCGCCGCGCCGGGCAGCGGGAGGCCGATCAAGGGCTCGTCGACCCGCTCACCGTCCTTCCGGGGCCGTCCGACCTGGTCGGCGCGGCCGGCCGCCGCCACCAGGTGCAGCCGGGCGAGCACCCTCAGCGGCGACTGCCGCCAGATGGTCAGCAACTGGCCCGCCTCGGCGGACAGCCGCAGCGCGGCACCCATCGTGCGTGCCTCGTCGTCGGTGCCGAAGTCGCTGCGCCGGCGCACCTCCTCCAGCGCCCAGTCCGCGCCGGACAGCGCGGCCGAGCCGCGGGCGCCACGCAGCGCCGCCTCGGAAGTGATCTCGTTGCTGCGCCGCCGCATGACCCGGTGTCCGTAGACACGGTCCACCGCCTTGCGTACGGATTCCACGGATTCGGCCACCCCGGGCAGCGCGCCCAGGGCCGCGAGCGGATCGGCGGTCGCCCCTGTCGTACTCATGAGTACGACAGTACGCACCTTCGGCGCCCGCCCCTCGAGGGAGTGGCCTTCTTCACGCCGGGCCGCCGCCCGCGGCCATGGCGGAGGCCGCCCCGCTCACCCCTTCGCGACGGGCGCCCCGGGGACGCCCTTGGGATCCGGGGCGGGACCGGCGGACAGGAAGGACTTCCAGCCCTGCTTCGGGGCCTCGCCCACATTCAGGGTGCGCAGCTTCTCCAGGGTCCGCGGGTCCTGGGCGTCCAGCCAGTCCGCGAGCTGCCGGAAGGAGACGCAGCGCACCTCCGGCTTGGTGCAGACCGCCTCGACGGTTTCCTCGACGGCGCGCATGTAGGTGCCGCCGTTCCAGGACTCGAAGTGGTTGCCGATGATCAGAGGTGCCCGGTTGCCGTCGTAGGCACGCCGGAAGCCCGCGATGAGGCCGTCCCGCATCTGGTCGCCCCACAGTTCGTGCTTCGCGGGGTCGCCCTGGGTGGTGGTGCCGGACTGGTTGACCATGAAGTTGTAGTCCATGGTGAGCTGCTCGAAGGAGTGCCCCGGGAACGGGACGAGCTGCAGCGACAGATCCCACAGGCCCCGCTTCCTCTCCGGCCACACCTGGTCGTTGACGCCACTGGTGTCGTAACGGAAGCCCAGCTCGCTCGCGGCCCTCGTGAAGTTCTCCTGACCCTCCAGGCAGGGGGTGCGGGCGCCGATGAGCTCCTTGTCGTAGTCGAAGGGCAGGGGGGCGGCGTTCTTCATGCCGGTGTGTGTCTTCCAGGACTTCACGAACTCCTTGGCCTGGGCGATCTCGTCCTTCCACTCCTCCACCGACCACTCGCCGACCCCGCCGTCGGCACCGCAGAAGTGGCCGTTGAAGTGGGTGCCGATCTCGTTGCCCTCCAGCCACGCGAGGCGCAGCTGCTCCACGGTCGCCGCGATGCCCTGCGCATCGTTGAAGCCGATGTCCGAACGGCCCGGCGAGTGCTGCGGCGGGCGGTACAGGTCGCGCTTCTCCTCCGGGAGCATGTACACGCCGCTCAGGAAGTACGTCATGGTCGCGTCGTTCTCCTTGGCGACCTTGCGGAAGTGCGAGAAGAGCTTCTGGCCGTCCTCACCCGCGCCGTCCCACGAGAAGACGACGAACTGCGGGGGTTTCTCCCCCGGCTTCAGCCGCTCGGGCTCGGTCAGGTGCGGCTGCTGCCCGGTGTACGCGGTGGAGCCGTCGCCGATCGGACGGACCACCTTTTCCGGTGCGGGCGCCGGCTCCGCCTTTTTTGGGCCGTGCGATTCCTTCCCGGAGCCCTCGGCGCCGGTTCCGCAGCCGGCGAGCGAGGCGGCGCAGACCGCGGTGATCACGGCGCCCACGGCGATCCTTCGGGTGGCGGCCATGTCCGCCCACCTTCTTCCTTCTCTCGAGCCAACCCTGGCGGGGTGATGTCTGGTGCTGTGCCGGCCCAGGCCGACAGCGCCGCCAAAGTCGCACGCGATCGAGAAGGAATTAGTACGACAAGCCGACGAAATGCCCACTTCACCCATAGGGGTGATTCATTGCCCTATTTGCCGGGAAAATCTATGCCTGCCCTTTACTCTGAATTACGATTCGTTTACTGATAGTTGGGATCCCCTCGTTCCGACGCCGTGCCCCACGGTCGCGTCCACCCCCACCGTCGAGCGGGTCACCACCCCCTTTCCGTGACCGCGCAGCCCCGGAGGAGACGGGAAGCATGCCAGCCTGTGTTCCCACCCCCACCGCCGGCCCGAACCGGCCCGAACGCGCCCATCCGCCGCACAGTCCGCCGCCGGCCCGGCCACCCCGCCCCCGCCGCCTGCGCATCGCGGGCGCCGATCTGTCGGCCGCCGTCGCGGTCTTCCTGATCGCCCTGCCCCTGTCACTCGGCATCGCACTCGCCACCGGCGCGCCGCTCCAGGCCGGCCTGGTGGCCGCGGCCGTGGGCGGGATCGTCGCCGGACGGATCGGCGGCTCCCCGCTCCAGGTCAGCGGTCCGGCCGCCGGACTCACCGTCGTCACCGCCGACCTCATCCAGCAGTACGGATGGCGGACGACCTGTGCCATCACCGTCCTCGCCGGACTCGCCCAGATCGGCCTGGGCTTCCTGCGGGTGGCGCGCGGCGCGCTCGCCGTCAGCCCCGCGATCGTGCACGGCATGCTCGCCGGCATCGGCGTCACCATCGCCGTCGCCCAGGTGCACATCGTCCTCGGCGGCACCCCGCAGAGCTCCGTCCCCGACAATCTCCGGGCACTGCCCGCCCAGTTGGCGAACGTGGACCCCGCGGCCGTCGCGGTGAGCGTGCTCACCCTCGCCCTGCTCCTGCTGTGGCCGAAACTGCCCGGACAGGCCGGACGCCTTCTGCGCAGGGTCCCCGCCGCTCTCGTCGCCGTCACAGGGGCCACCGCGACGGCCGCAGCGGCCGGACTCGTCCTGGCCGAGGTCGACCTGCCGTCCTGGCGCAGCCACGCACTGGCCGGACTCCCCGAAGGGCCCGTGCTCGGACTCGTCGCCGCCGTGCTCACCACCACACTGGTGTGCAGCGTGCAGTCGCTGCTGGGCGCGGTCGCCGTGGACAAACTGGTGTCCCGTCGTCCCGGTCCGAGCCATGTCCCACGCTCCGACCTGGACCGCGAACTGCTCGGCCAGGGCACCGCGAACATCGCCTCCGGCTGCCTCGGCGGCCTGCCCGTGGCCGGGGTGGCCGTGCGCAGTTCCGCGAACGTGCACGCGGGCGCCGTGAGCCGGAACTCCACGATGCTGCACGGCGTTCTCGTGGTGGTCGCCGCGCTGCTGATGGTTCCCCTCCTGGAGCTCATCCCGCTGGCCTCGCTCGCCACCCTGGTGATGGCCGTCGGCATCCAGATGGTGTCCCTGCACCACATCCGCACGGTGACCCGCCACCGTGAAGCCCTGGTCTACGCCGTGACCGCCGTCGGCGTGGTCTTCGCGGGGGTTCTGGAGGGCGTGGCCCTGGGCATCGCCGTCGCCGTGGGCGTGGCCCTGCACCGCCTCACCCGTACCCGGATCACGTATGAGGAGAAGGAAGGAGTCCATCACGTACATGTCCGGGGGCAGTTGACGTTCCTCGCTGTGCCGAGACTCAGCCGGGCCCTGCATCTCGTGCCCCAGGGAGCCACCGGTGTCGTGGCGTTGGACGGCTCGTTCATGGACCACGCGGCGTACGAGACTCTGCACGACTGGCAGAACACGCACACCGCCCGGGGCGGAGCGGTGGAGATCACCGGCCGCCGGCCCGGAGTGGGCGTGCGGATCGCCGAGCCGGCGGCGCTCGTCTCCTCTCCCGCGGCGGACGGGACCGACGAGACCGGCGTGCCGTCCGGCGCCGGGTGCCGCTGCCGGCCCTGGACCGCCTGGCGCAACCACCAGTGCGAGCCACCGCTCTCCGCACCGGACGACGACCTGGGCGACCACGGCAGCCGTGACACCGGAGACGCTGGTGACGGACAGGACGCTCCCGGCGGGCGGCCGAACCCGTCCGACACGGGGGACGGCCCGCCGGGCACGGGTACGGGCACGGGCACGGGCGTGAGCACGGGGTCGGACACTGCCACCGGCACCGGCACCGGGAGCGTGTCGGGTGTCGGCGGTCCGGAGGCGTCCCGGACCGGGACCGACCTGGTGCGCGGGCTCAGTACGTTCCAGCGGAACACCGCTCCTCTGGTGCGTGGTGAACTGGCCCGGCTGGCGCGCGAGGGACAGCGGCCGACGCAGTTGTTCCTCACCTGCGCCGACTCCCGGCTGGTCACCTCGATGATCACTTCCAGTGGTCCGGGCGACCTGTTCGTGGTCCGCAACATCGGCAACCTCGTGCCACTGCCCGGTGAGGAGAGCGGCGACGACTCGGTGGCGGCCGCCCTCGAGTACGCCGTGGAGGCCCTGGCGGTGCGGTCCGTCACGGTGTGCGGGCACTCGGGCTGCGGTGCGATGCAGGCGCTGCTCGACCCCCGGCCGGACGGCGCCCGCACCCCGCTGAGACGGTGGCTGCGGCACGGGCTGCCGAGCCTGGAGCGCGTGCGGGACAGCAACGGGCCCCAGGTGCGGCTGGCCGGGCGGGCACCGGCGGACACGGCCGAGCAGCTCTGTCTGGCCAACGTCGTCCAGCAACTGGAGCACCTGCGCGCCCACGAGCCGGTGGCCCGCGCCCTGAAGGACGGGCTCCTGACGCTCCATGGTCTTTATTTCCACGTGGGTGAGGCACAGGCGTATCTCCTCACCGATGTCGCCGGGGAGCGGGTGTTCGACCGGGTACGGGCCGAGGACCCGACACTGTGAGGAACCGGCGACCGGACCCCGAAGGCATACGAGGCGGTGCCGAGGCTGAACCGCACACCACCGGCGTCCGTGGGTAGGGATGACCCCTGGCCACGGAAGCAGCCGGTAGACCTCGAAAGGTCTAAACCACTCTGCCGTCGACCCTTGTCAGCGCACCCCTGGTTCTGATGAGCTGTGGCCTGGGACACAACGGACACTCCGGGAAAGGCAGATGCCGTGAGCAACGAAAGCCTGGCCAACCTGCTCAAGGAAGAACGCAGGTTCGCACCCCCCGCCGACCTGGCCGCACACGCCAACGTCACCGCGGAGGCGTACGAACAGGCCAAGGCTGACAGGCTCGGCTTCTGGGCCGAGCAGGCCCGTCGGCTGACCTGGGCCAAGGAGCCCACCGAGACCCTCGACTGGTCGAACCCGCCGTTCGCCAAGTGGTTCAAGGACGGCGAGCTCAACGTCGCCTACAACTGCGTGGACCGCCATGTCGAGGCCGGACACGGCGACCGCGTCGCCATCCACTTCGAGGGCGAGCCCGGCGACGGCCGCGCGATCACCTACGCCCAGCTCAAGGACGAGGTCTCCCAGGCCGCCAACGCCCTGTTGGAGCTGGGGGTACGGAAGGGCGACCGGGTCGCCGTCTACCTGCCGATGATCCCCGAGGCCGCGATCGCGATGCTGGCCTGCGCCCGTATCGGCGCCGCGCACTCCGTCGTCTTCGGCGGTTTCTCGGCGGACGCGCTCGCGACCCGTATCCAGGACGCCGACGCCAAGGTCGTCATCACCGCCGACGGTGGCTACCGGCGCGGCAAGCCGTCCGCGCTCAAGCCCGCCGTGGACGACGCGGCCGGCCGCGTGGACAGCGTGCAGCACGTCCTCGTCGTCCGCCGCACCGGCCAGGACGTCGCCTGGACCGAGGGCCGTGACGTGTGGTGGCACGACCTGGTGGGGCGCCAGAGCACCGAGCACACCCCCGAGGCGTTCGAGGCCGAGCACCCGCTGTTCATCCTCTACACCTCCGGCACCACGGGTAAGCCGAAGGGCATCCTGCACACCTCCGGCGGCTACCTCACCCAGACGGCATACACCCACTGGTCGGTCTTCGACCTCAAGCCGGAGACGGACGTGTTCTGGTGCACGGCCGACGTCGGCTGGGTCACCGGGCACTCGTACATCGTCTACGGGCCCCTCGCCAACGGCGCGACCCAGGTCATGTACGAGGGCACGCCCGACACCCCGCACCAGGGCCGCTTCTGGGAGATCGTGCAGAAGTACGGCGTGACGATCCTCTACACGGCGCCGACCGCGATCCGGACGTTCATGAAGTGGGGCGACGACATCCCCGCGAAGTTCGACCTGTCCTCGCTGCGGGTCCTCGGCTCCGTCGGCGAGCCGATCAATCCCGAGGCCTGGATCTGGTACCGGAAGAACATCGGCGCGGACCGCACCCCCGTGGTGGACACCTGGTGGCAGACCGAGACCGGCGGAATCATGATCTCGCCGCTGCCGGGCGTGACCGCCGCCAAGCCGGGCTCCGCCCAGACCCCGCTGCCCGGCATCGCCGCGACCGTCGTCGACGACGAGGCAGGCGAGGTACCGAACGGCGGCGGCGGCTACCTGGTCCTCACCGAGCCGTGGCCGTCGATGCTGCGCACCATCTGGGGCGACGACCAGCGCTTCCTCGACACGTACTGGTCCCGCTTCGAGGGCAAGTACTTCGCCGGTGACGGCGCCAAGAAGGACGACGACGGCGACATCTGGCTGCTCGGCCGGGTCGACGACGTCATGCTGGTCTCCGGGCACAACATCTCCACCACCGAGGTGGAGTCGGCGCTCGTCTCCCACCCCTCGGTCGCCGAGGCGGCCGTGGTCGGCGCGACCGACGAGACGACCGGGCAGGCCATCGTCGCCTTCGTCATCCTGCGCGGCACGGCCTCGGAGACCGAGGGCCTGGTCGCCGAGCTGCGCGCGCACGTGGGTTCCGCGCTGGGCCCGATCGCCAAGCCCCGGCGGATCCTGCCGGTGAACGAGCTGCCCAAGACCCGCTCCGGCAAGATCATGCGCCGCCTGCTGCGCGACGTCGCCGAGAACCGTGAGCTCGGGGACGTGACGACGCTGACCGACGCCACGGTCATGAATCTGATCCAGGCGAAGCTGCCCCAGTCGTCCAGCGAGGACTGACACCGGGGCGGGTCCCCCTCGGACCCGTCGGTCACGGCCCGCCCGCGGGTCACGGAGGCGCCCGGCGCGCGTGCGCGCCGGGCGCCTCCGTGACATCCGTCACCGAAAGCTGTCGGTGCAGCGCCCAACCACGTTGGTTAGAGTGACCATGAAAGGTGGCTACAACAGGCCACCCGTGCAAACGCTGTCTCATGGAGCGCCGGGAAGTCTGGTCGGCACGCGATTCGTGCTGCCCGTCTACCAGAGGATCACCCCGTGCCCGCACCCCGCACCCCCACCCCGCGCAAGGCCTTCGGCCCTCTCTCCCTGCCCGAGCGGAACTACGTCACGGACGCGCTGCGCACCGAGACCGTCGGCGGTGTGCTGCTGCTCGTCGCCGCGGTCACCGCGCTGATATGGGCGAACGTACCCGCCCTGCAGGACAGCTACGAGAGCGTCAGCGACTTCCACTTCGGGCCCGCAACCCTCGGCCTGGACCTGTCCGTCGCGCACTGGGCCGCCGACGGACTGCTCGCGATCTTCTTCTTCGTGGCCGGAATCGAGCTCAAACGCGAACTCGTCGCCGGTGATCTGCGCGACCCCAAGGCCGCCGCGCTCCCCGTCGTCGCCGCCTTGTGCGGCATGGTCGTACCGGCCCTCGTCTACACGCTCACCAGCGGCATCGGCGGCGGTTCGCTGGCCGGCTGGGCCGTGCCCACCGCCACCGACATCGCCTTCGCGCTCGCCGTGCTCGCCGTCATCGGCACGTCCCTGCCGAGCGCGCTGCGCGCCTTCCTGCTGACCCTGGCGGTCGTCGACGACCTCTTCGCGATCCTGATCATCGCGGTCTTCTTCACCAGCGATCTCGACTTCCTCGCGCTCGCCGGTGCCGTGGTGGGCCTGGCCGCCTTCTGGCTGCTGCTGCGCAAGGGCATACGCGGCTGGTACGTGTACGTGCCGCTCGCCCTGGCCATCTGGGGCCTGATGTACAACAGCGGGATCCACGCCACCATCGCCGGTGTCGCGATGGGTCTGATGCTGCGCTGCCACCGCCGCGAGGACGAGAAGCAGTCCCCCGGCGAGCACATAGAACACCTGGTCCGACCTCTCTCCTCGGGCCTCGCGGTTCCACTGTTCGCCCTGTTCAGCGCGGGGGTGGCGGTCTCCGGCGGCGCGCTCGGGGAAGTGTTCACCACGCCCGAGACGCTCGGCGTGGTCCTCGGCCTCGTCGTCGGCAAGACGGTCGGCATCTTCGGCGGCACGTGGCTGACCACCCGCTTCACCAGGGCCTCGCTCAGCGACGACCTCGCCTGGGCGGACATCCTGGCGGTGTCGGCCCTCGCCGGGATCGGGTTCACCGTCTCCCTGCTCATCGGCGAGCTCGCCTTCGAGGGCGACGCCCTGATGTCGGACAGTGTCAAGGCCTCCGTGCTGGTCGGCTCGCTGATCGCGACAGTCGTCGCGACCGTGCTGCTGAAGATCCAGAACGCCAAGTACCGCAAGCTGACCGAGGACGAGGAACGCGACGACGACCTCAGCGGTGTCCCGGACATCTACGAGGAGGACGACCCGGCGTACCACCTGCGCATGGCCGGGATATACGAGAAGAAGGCCGCCGAGCATCGGCGGATCGCGCGGGAGAAGGCCGAGGAACACGAGGGGCTTGCCGACGTACCGGGCGGGGCAGGCGAGGAACACGACGGTCCGGCATGATCTGACGGGACGGTACGAAGTCAGGACGGTCGAACGCCCCCGTCGGACGTCCGCAGCCGCACCGACACCCGCTCCCGCAGCCCTCGGGGCGGTCACCACCACAACGGGACACACGCGGCCGGGCACGGGTGGTGGCGCGGACGAGGGCCGTCAGGCGGCAGACTGAGCCTTACTCAGAGGTACGCAGAGGCACGCAGGACGAAAGAAGAAGAGGGAGACCGCGATGAGCGCACCCGACGGCAGCCCGGTCGGCGCCGAACGCAGCATCGGTCAGTTGTTCGCCTCGGCGACGGAGAACATGTCCGCGCTGGTGCACGACGAGATCGCGCTGGCGAAGGCACAGCTCAAACGAGATGTGCAGCGGGGCGCGACGAGCGGCGGGCTGTTCACCCTGGCCGGCCTCGTGCTCCTCTTCTCCCTGCCGATGCTGAGCTTCGCCCTGGCCTACGGGATCCACACCTGGAGCGACTGGAACCTCGCCGTCTGCTTCCTGCTGTCCTTCGCGGCGAACGTGCTGTTCGCGCTCCTCCTCGCCCTCATCGGGGTGGTCTTCGCGAAGAAGGCGAAGAAGGGCCGCGGCCCGCAGAAGGTCGCCGCCTCGATGAAGAAGACGGCGGTCGTGCTGCAGAAGGCCAAGCCGCACCCGCGTCCCGAACTCCCCAGGGACCGGGCTCCCGAGGCGATCGAAGCTGTGGCACGCTCGTCCTCATGACGGACCCCGCCACTCCTTCGGCGCAACCCCTCTCGGCCGTACGCCTCGACATCCCGGGCGGCGGCGAGGTGACCCACCGGGACGTCGCCGCCAACGGCGCGCGCTTCCACATCGCCGAGCTCGGCGACGGCCCGCTGGTGCTGCTGTTGCACGGCTTCCCGCAGTTCTGGTGGACCTGGCGGCACCAGTTGACGGCGCTGGCCGACGCCGGGTTCCGCGCGGTCGCCATGGACCTGCGGGGCGTCGGCGGCAGCGACCGCACACCGCGCGGTTACGACCCGGCCAACCTCGCGCTGGACGTCACCGGTGTGATCCGTTCCCTCGGCGAGCCGGACGCCGCGCTGGTCGGGCACGACCTGGGCGGGTACCTGGCCTGGACGGCGGCGGCGATGCGCCCCAAGCTCGTACGGCGGCTCGCGGTGTCGTCCA
The DNA here is from genome assembly GCF_053890455.1 of Streptomyces yamdrokensis. NCBI lineage: Bacteria > Bacillati > Actinomycetota > Actinomycetes > Kitasatosporales > Streptomycetaceae > Streptomyces > Streptomyces yamdrokensis. The sequence goes on along the minus strand of NZ_CM132679.1, from coordinate 4,236,672 downwards.
TGCCGCATCCGCGGCGCTGGCGGGCGGCCATGATCGCCGACGTGCGGCAGTCGTCCGCCATGTCGCACATCTGGGGGTTCCAGCGGCCCTGGATCCCGGAACGGCAGCTCACCGCCGACGGGGGGGCGCTGGTGGCCAGGCTGATCCAGGACTGGTCCGGGCCCCGCCCGCCCGAGGAGACGGCGCTGGAGAACTACCGGCGGGCCATGTGCATCCCCTCCACGGCGCACTGCTCGATCGAGCCGTACCGCTGGATGGTGCGGTCCCTGGCCCGGCCGGACGGCATCCAGTTCAACCGCCGGATGAAGCGGCCGGTGCGGGTGCCGACACTGCACCTGCACGGCTCGCTCGACCCCGTGGTGGGCGTCCGCAACGCCGCCGGGTCCGGGGAGTACGTCGAAGCACCGTACCGCTGGCGGCTGTTCGACGGACTCGGCCACTTCCCGCACGAGGAGGACCCGGCCGCGTTCTCCTCCGAGCTGATCAACTGGCTGAAGGACCCGGAACCCGACCGCTGACAGCCGGCCGAGCGGCGGCTTCGGGTACCTCTTCCGTCCTCCGCTCCGCCCTTCCCGGCCCCTCTCCGCACTGCTCCGCCCCCTTCCGGTACGCAGATCCGATCACCAGAACTGAACACCTGTCCTACGAACGGCCATTTGCCTGACGCATAGGCCAATTGGCCCTCCGCGAGGCGGTTATGGACCATGAGGTGGGGGCAGGGGTCGGAGTATGGGCTGGACGCACGACCACAGTGACACAGGCCGCGACCGCCGCTCGGCGGGCGGCAGGGGATCCCACCAGCAAGGCGGTGCACCGCAGATGGCAGGTACGGATCTCCGGGTCGGGATTCCGCGTATCCTCCGCCGCCGGGCCCGCTGGGTCTCGGTACGGCTGCGCCACCATCACCCTCGCGGCTGACGGGAGACGTACGGCCGAACGTGCCACCGGCCGTGTTCCCGGCCGTGCTCCTGGCGGTGTTCCCGGCCGTACGCCCGTACGCGGGGCCCTCCCGCCGCTCAGAGTGCGCAGCTGTCGCTGTCCACCTGCTGGGTCGCGGAACGGCCCTTGACGATGTCCTCCTGGATCTCGTCCACGGTGAGCGCGTACCCCGTCTCCGCGTCGTCGAGGGACTTGGCGAACACCACGCCGTAGACCTGGCCCTCGGGGGTCAGCAGCGGTCCGCCGGAGTTGCCCTGACGGACCGTCGCGTACAGGGAGTAGACGTCACGGCGGACGGTGCCCCGGTGGTAGATGTCCGGGCCGTTGGCCGCGATGCGCCCGCGCAGCCGCGCGGACCGGACGTCGTACGCGCCGTTCTCCGGGAAGCCGGCGACGATCGCGCTGTCGCCGCTGCTCGCGTCCTCGGTGGTGAACCGCAGCGCGGGCGCCTTGAGGTCCGGGACGTCGAGGACCGCGATGTCGCGTTTCCAGTCGTAGAGGACGACCGTCGCGTCGTACTTCCTGCCCTCGCCGCCTATCTGCACGGTCGGCTCGTCGACGCCGCCCACGACATGCGCGTTGGTCATCACGCGGCGCTCGGAGAACACGAAGCCGGTGCCCTCGAGGACCTTGCCGCACTGCGGGGCGGTGCCCATGACCTTGACGATGGACCGCTGCGCCCGCCCGGCCACGGGGCTGCCGGCCAGGGCGGGGTCGGGTGGCTGGACGTCGGTGATCGGCTCGTTCGCGAACGGGCTGAAGACCTGGGGGAAACCGTTCTGCGCGAGGACGGAGGAGAAGTCGGCGAACCAGGTGTCGGCCCGGTCGGGCAGCGCCCGGGAGACACCGGTCAACACCTTGGACTGGCGGACCTCCTTGCCGAGCGTCGGCAGGGTCGTGCCCGCGAGGGCGGAGCCGATCAGCCAGGCGACCAGGAGCATCGCGACGACGTTGACCAGGGCACCGCCGGTGGCGTCGAGCGCGCGGACCGGGGACCAGACGAGGTAACGGCGGAGCTTGTTGCCCAGGTGCGTGGTCAGGGCCTGGCCCACGGAGGCGCAGACTATGACGACGACGACCGCGACGACCGCGGCGGCCGTGCCGACCTCCGCGTTGTCCGTCATGAGGTCCCAGATGACGGGGAGGATGTAGACGGCGACGAGACCGCCGCCCAGGAACCCGATCACCGACAGGATGCCGACGACGAACCCCTGGCGGTAGCCGACGACCGCGAACCACACGGCGGCGACCAGCAACAGGATGTCCAGCACGTTCACCGCGTTCTGCCTCGCCTCGTCATTCCGGTCGTTCTTGCCGGGCCGGAGTCCGGGGGCACACGGCATGAACCGCCGTCGTCACGAGCCCCCGTACCGCACGGCACCGCGCCCACCCTGTCATGACCGCCAGTCCAGCGGGACCTGCTTCTCCCGGTCCCAGGGACGCTCCCACCCCGTGTAATGGAGCAGCCGGTCGATGATCCCGGCCGTGAAACCCCACACCACGGCCGATTCGACCAGGAATGCCGGGCCCCGGTGGCCGCTGGGATGGACGGTGGTCGTCCGGTTGTCCGGATTGGTGAGATCCGCCACGGGAACGGTGAAGACGCGCGCGGTCTCGTTCGGATCGACGGCACCGACCGGGCTGGGGGTCCGCCACCAGCCCAGGACCGGCGTGACGACGAAGTCGCTGACGGGGATGTAGAGCTTCGGCAGAACTCCGAAGAGCTGGACGCCGTCGGGATCGAGCCCCGTCTCCTCCTCGGCCTCGCGCAGCGCGGCCCACAGCGGCCCGTCGGCCAGCGGGTCGCCGTCCTCGGGGTCGAGGGTGCCGCCGGGGAAGGCCGGCTGCCCGGCATGCGAACGCAGCGCGGCCGACCGCTCCATGAGCAGCAGCTCCGGACCGCGCTCGCCGTCACCGTCGCCGAACAGGACGAGGACGGCGGCCTGGCGGCCCGCGCCGTCCGCCGGGGGCAGGAAGCGGCTCAGCTCGTCCGGTGCGACCGTCTCCGCGACCCGGACCAAGGGGTCCAGCCAGGAGGGCAGGCCCTCCTGGCTGAGCGTCACCCGGCCGCCCCGGGGACCGGTCACCCTCGTCATCGCCATCCCTGCCGTCCTCGCCCCCACCGCTCCCCTGCTCCGTTCAACACCCGCCGGTGCCTGGATCGTTCCACCGGCGCCCGCCGTATATGCCCCCGTCATGCGGCCCAGATGGCCCAGGTGGCCCGGGCTGCCCGGGCGGCTCATCCGGCACCCAGCGGCGGGGCCGGCCGGCCGCCCGCGTCGAGGTAGGCCTGCGGGGGGTTCAGGCGCTGGCCCGGGAGGCCGCCCTTCTCGTACTTCAGCAGCTTCTGCGCCTTGTCCGGGTCGGTCTCGCCCTCGCCGTACGCCGGGCAGAGCGGGGCGATGGGGCAGGCGCCGCACGCGGGTTTACGGGCGTGACAGATGCGGCGGCCGTGCCAGATCACGTGGTGCGAGAGGTCGGTCCACTCGCTCTTCGGGAAGAGCGCGCCGACGGCCGCCTCGATCTTGTCGGGGTCGGTCTCCCCGGTCCACCTCCAGCGCCGCACCAGACGCTGGAAGTGCGTGTCCACGGTGATGCCGGGGCGGCCGAAGGCATTGCCGAGCACGACGAAGGCCGTCTTGCGGCCCACACCGGGGAGCTTGACGAGATCCTCGAGCCGGCCCGGCACCTCGCCACCGAAATCCTCCGCCAGTGCCTTCGAAAGCCCTATCACCGACTTGGTCTTGGCCCGGAAGAAACCGGTGGGGCGCAGGATCTCCTCCACCTCCTCCGGGTTGGCGGCGGCCAGATCCTCGGGGGTGGGGTACTTCGCGAAGAGGGCGGGAGTCGTCTGGTTGACGCGCAGGTCGGTGGTCTGGGCCGACAGGACCGTGGCGACCACGAGTTGGAAGGGGTTCTCGAAGTCCAGCTCGGGGTGGGCGTACGGGAACACCTCGGCGAGCTCCCGGTTGATCCGCCGGGCGCGGCGGACGAGGGCGAGGCGCGACTCCGCCTTGGGCGGCTTGGTCGCCCTGCCGGCGGCCGTGGGCTTCGCCGACTTCGCCCCGGTCGCGTCGCCCGCACTCGCGCTTGAAGCCACGTCCGAGGTGTTGCTCGAGCTGTCGTTCGAGGTCGAGGCCGACACCGGATCCGAGGTCTCGCTCCCGGTCGCACTCGCGGTCGATTTCTTCTTCACCGGCGCCTTCTTTGTCGGTTTCGCCGTTTCCCTGCCGCCATCCGAGCCCTGTTCGCCCACGGCGGAATCCCGGTGTACCGTCACCCGAACAGCCCTTCGGGCCTGCTCTCCCACCGGCGATTTGGACACCCGGCCAGCCTACGGCCCGGCGCCGACATCCGTCCCGACCCCTGGAGACCGGCCCCCAATTGGACCCCTGCCGCTTACCCCGGCAGGCCTGTGCGGCATCCTTGTGACAGATCACACTGTTTGGACTGTCCGGCAAACTGGGCACTTCGGTCCCCTGGTACGTGGGGATCAGGATCCCCTGAGCAGGTCGACAAGGAGAGAACACGTGGACGACGTTCTGCGGCGGAACCCGCTCTTCGCGGCGCTCGACGACGAGCAGGCCGCGGAGCTTCGCGCCTCGCTGAGCGAGGTGACCCTCGCACGGGGCGACTCCCTGTTCCACGAGGGCGACCCCGGAGACCGGCTCTACGTGGTCACCGAGGGCAAGGTCAAGCTCCACCGCACCTCCCCCGACGGCCGCGAGAACATGCTGGCCGTCGTCGGGCCCAGCGAGCTCATCGGTGAGCTGTCGCTCTTCGACCCGGGCCCGCGCACCGCGACCGCCACGGCACTGACCGAGGTCAAGCTGCTCGCCCTCGGCCACGGCGACCTCCAGCCCTGGCTGAACGCCCGCCCCGAGGTCGCCACCGCGCTGCTGCGGGCCGTCGCGCGCAGGCTGCGCAAGACCAACGACGCCATGTCGGACCTCGTCTTCTCCGATGTTCCGGGCCGGGTCGCCCGTGCCCTGCTGGACCTCTCCCGCCGCTTCGGCGTGCAGTCCGAGGAGGGCATCCACGTCGTCCACGACCTCACGCAGGAGGAGCTGGCCCAGCTGGTCGGCGCGTCCCGCGAGACGGTCAACAAGGCCCTGGCGGACTTCGCCCAGCGCGGCTGGCTCCGCCTGGAGGCCCGCGCGGTGATCCTCCTGGACGTCGAACGTCTTGCGAAGCGGTCCCGCTGATCCCGCTGACCCGATCCCGCTGACCCGGCCCGGCCCTCCCGGGGCCACGGACCCCGGGGACCAGAGCTGCAGACCTCAGGGTCCCCCGGGCCCCCAGGACCCCCGGAGCCCGTCCGGCCCCAGGGGGTGTTTCGAAGGTCCTGTGCGGTGCCCGCGGTGTCCGGTGCGTGCTCTCGGCGTGCCGGACGAAAGCTCTCGTACTGGACGTACTCGGGGTTTCGGCCGGTGCGGCGAGAGTGCGTGCCGGGCGCCGTGGGTGCTGTGCGGGACCTTCGAAACACCCCCTAGATGAGCCCGTGCTCCCGCAGGTACTCCAGCTGCGCGCGGACCGACAGCTCCGCGGCCGGCCACAGGGAGCGGTCCACGTCGGCGTAGACGTGGGCGACGACCTCGGTCGGGCTGCGGTGGCCGTTCTCCACGGCCGTCTCCACCTGGGCCAGGCGGTGCGCGCGGTGCGCCAGGTAGTACTCGACGGCTCCCTGGGCGTCCTCCAGTACGGGGCCGTGGCCCGGCAGGACCGTGTGGACGCCGTCGTCGACCGTGAGCGAGCGCAGCCGGCGCAGCGTGTCCAGATAGTCGCCGAGGCGGCCGTCGGGGTGGGCCACGAGGGTCGTGCCGCGCCCCAGGACCGTGTCACCGGTGAGGACGGCCCCGTCGGCCGGCAGGTGGAAGGCGAGCGAGTCGGCGGTGTGGCCGGGGGCGGGGACGATCCGCAGTTCCAGGCCGTCCACGGCGACCACGTCCCCGCCGGACAGTCCCTCGTCCCCCAGGCGCAGCTCCGGGTCCAGTGCCCGTACGTTCGTACCGGTCAGCTCGGCGAAGCGGGCGGCGCCCTCGGAATGGTCCGGGTGACCGTGCGTCAGCAGGGTGAGGGCGACGCGCTTGCCGGCCCGCTCGGCGGTGTCGACGACGTTGCGCAGATGCCCCTCGTCCAGCGGACCCGGGTCGATCACGACCGCCCGCGCGGAGCCGGGTTCCGACAGGATCCAGGTGTTGGTGCCGTCCAGGGTCATCGCCGAGGCGTTCGGCGCCAGGACGTTGACCGCCCGCGCGGTGGCGGGCCCGGAGAGGGCCCCTCCGCGCGGTTGGCCGGGAAGGGCTGCCGCGTCCGTCATGCGGGTGCTCCACCGTTCGGGATGTGCTGGGCGGGCCGGGCATGCCGCGGGACGCGCCGGGTGAACTCGTCGTGCCCCGGCCAGGACAGCACGACCTCGCCCTCCTCCAGCCGCGCGGTGGCCAGCACCGGCGTGAGGTCACGGGCGGATGCCGCCTCGAGCGCCTGTGCCGCCGTCCTGTACGCCTTCAGCTGGCGCAGGGTCGCGATGGTCGGCGGCATCATCAGCAGCTCGCCCCGGTCGTACGCGGCGGCCGCCTCGTCCGGGGAGATCCACACCGTACGGTCGGCCTCCGTGGAGGCGTTCCGGGTGCGCTGTCCCTCGGGGAGGGCGGCGACGAAGAACCAGGTGTCGTAGCGGCGTGGCTCGAACTCCGGGGTGATCCACCGCGTCCACCCGCCGAGCAGGTCCGAGCGCAGGACCAGTCCCCGGCGGCCGAGGAACTCCGCGAAGGACGTCTCCCGCGCGACGAGCGCCGCGCGGTCCGCCTCCCAGTCCGGGCCCGTGGTGTCACCGACCACGGAGTCGGGCGTCGGGCCCGCGAGCAGCACGCCGGCTTCCTCGTACGTCTCGCGCACCGCGGCGCAGACGATCGCCTGGGCCGCCGTTTCGCCGACGCCGAGTCTGTCCGCCCACCACGCGCGCGTGGGGCCCGCCCAGCGGACGTGGAGATCGTCGTCGCGCGGGTCGACCCCACCGCCGGGATAGGCGTACGCGCCCCCGGCGAAGGCCATGGAGGTGCGTCGGCGCAGCATGTGGACGACGTAGCCGTCGCCGGTGTCCTTCAGGAGCATGACGGTGGCCGCGCGCTTCGGTGCGGCCGGGACGAGGGTCCCGTCCGCGAGCGCGCGGATACGCTCCGGCCATTCCGGCGGATACCACTGCCCGCCGGTCCGACCACCCGACCGGCCCCCGGCCTGCCCATCAGCCCGCGCATTCGCCATGGCCGGAGGCTATCCCGCGACGGGCCGATGTTCGAGGGGCGACGGGGGAGCGGGGGAGAAGCACCCGCCCGCCCCCGCCGGTCCGTCCCGGTCGGTCCGCCTTCGTCAGTCCGTCCCGGTCAGTTCCACCTGGATCTCGACCTCCACGGGCGCGTCCAGCGGCAGTACCGCGACGCCCACCGCGCTGCGGGCATGGACGCCCTTGTCGCCGAGGACGTCGACCAGCAGCTCGCTCGCGCCGTTGAGGACGCCCGGCTGGCCCGTGAAGTCCGCGGCCGAGGCCACGAACCCGGTGACCTTCACCACGCGCGCGACGCGGTCCAGGTCGCCGGCGACGGACTTCACGGCGGCGAGGGCGTTCAGCGCGCAGGTGCGCGCCAGCTCCTTCGCCTCCTCCGCCGTGACCTCGGCACCGACCTTGCCGGTCAGCGAGAGCGCGCCCTCCACCATGGGAAGCTGGCCGGCGGTGTGGACGTACCGGCCGGACAGCACGGCCGGACGGTACGCGGCCAGCGGCGCGGCGACCTCGGGCAGGCTCAGCCCGAGCTCGGCCAGCTTCGCCTCGACCGCGCTCACGCCTGCTTCTCCCGCTTCAGGTAGGCCACCAGCTGCTCGGGGTTGTTCGGGCCGGGAACGACCTGTACGAGCTCCCAGCCGTCCTCGCCCCAGGTGTCCAGGATCTGCTTCGTGGCGTGGACCAGCAGCGGAACCGTCGAGTACTCCCATTTCGTCATGCGGCGACTCTAGCGGCTGCATTCCGGGGAGATCCCACCCGGAGCCGCCGGTACGCGCGGGGAGGAATTAGGCTCAAAGGCGTGAGCAGGCTTCAGGTCGTCAGTGGCAAGGGCGGAACCGGCAAGACCACGGTGGCCGCGGCCCTCGCGCTGGCTCTGGCCACGGAGGGGAAGCGGACGCTTCTCGTCGAGGTCGAGGGCCGCCAGGGCATCGCACAGATCTTCGAGACGGAGGCGTTGCCGTACGAGGAACGGAAGATCGCCGTCGCTCCCGGGGGCGGGGAGGTGCACGCCCTCGCCATCGACGCGGAGCGGGCCCTTCTGGACTACCTCCAGATGTTCTACAAGCTGGGCGGCGCCGGACGGGCCCTGAAGAAGCTCGGCGCGATCGACTTCGCGACCACCATCGCGCCGGGTGTGCGGGACGTCCTGCTGACCGGCAAGGCGTGCGAAGCGGTACGGCGCAAGGACAGGCGCGGACGGTTCGTCTACGACTACGTCGTGATGGACGCCCCGCCGACCGGGCGCATCACCCGCTTCCTCAACGTCAACGACGAGGTCGCGGGACTCGCCAGGATCGGCCCGATACACAATCAGGCACAGGCCGTGATGCGGGTGCTGAAATCGCCGGAGACGGCGGTGCACCTGGTCACGCTGCTGGAGGAGATGCCGGTCCAGGAGACCGTGGACGGCATCGCCGAGCTGCGGGCGGCCCGGCTGCCGGTGGGACGGGTCATCGTCAACATGGTGCGTCCGGAGATGCTGGACGCGGCCGATCTGGAACTCGTGGGGACGGTCACGCGTTCTTCTGTCGCGCGGTCGTTGTCCGTGGCCGGTCTCGGCGGCGCGCGGCGCGGCGGGCACGCCGAGCGGCTGGTGGACCCTCTGCTCGCGCAGGCGGAGGAGTACGCCGAGCGGTACGCGCTGGAGGCCGAGCAGCGCGCCGCGCTGGCCGAGGTGGAGCTGCCCCGGCACGAGCTGCCGCTGCTCGCGGAGGGCATGGACCTGGCGGGCCTGTACGAGCTGGCCAAGGAACTCCGCGCCCAGGGTGTGTCATGACCGGCAGGAACCCGCCCGCCGAAGCCGCGCCCCGTACGGGCGTGCCCGTCACCGACCGGCAACCGAACCGGAAGCATCGGAAGCAGGGAATGTCATGAGTCGTCGTCCGGAACCGGCGCAGGCGCACGACCCGGCCCACTCGGGCGGCCCGGCCCGCCACCACCTCTCCTCCGTACCCACGCTCGACATCGACCCGCTGATCGAGGACCGCGGCACCCGGATCGTGGTGTGCTGCGGTTCGGGCGGGGTGGGCAAGACGACCACCGCGGCGGCGCTGGGCCTGCGCGCGGCCGAGCGGGGGCGCAAGGTGGTCGTCCTGACCATCGACCCGGCCCGCAGGCTGGCCCAGTCCATGGGCATCGACTCGCTCGACAACATCCCCCGCCGGGTGAAGGGCATCGACGACTCCGCGGGCGGCGAACTGCACGCGATGATGCTCGACATGAAGCGCACGTTCGACGAGATCGTCGAGGCGCACTCGGACCCCGAGCGGGCCTCCGCGATTCTGGGCAACCCCTTCTACCAGTCGCTCTCGGCGGGCTTCGCGGGCACGCAGGAGTACATGGCGATGGAGAAGCTGGGGCAGTTGCGGGCCCGTGACGAGTGGGACCTCATCGTCGTCGACACCCCGCCGTCCCGGTCCGCGCTCGACTTCCTGGACGCGCCGAAGCGGCTCGGTTCCTTCCTCGACGGCAAGCTCATCCGCGTACTGCTGACCCCGGCGAAGGTCGGCGGCCGGGCGGGGATGAAGTTCCTGAACGTCGGGATGTCCATGATGACCGGCGTCCTGGGGAAGGTGCTCGGGGGCCAACTGCTGGGCGACGTGCAGACGTTCGTGGCGGCGATGGACTCCATGTTCGGCGGGTTCCGTACCCGCGCGGACGCCACGTTCAAGCTGCTCCAGGCGCCCGGGACCGCGTTCCTGGTGGTCGCGGCCCCGGAGCGGGACGCGCTGCGCGAGGCCGCGTACTTCGTGGAACGGCTGGCCGCCGAGGACATGCCGCTGGCCGGCCTGGTCCTCAACCGGGTGCACGGCAGCGGCGCCGACCGGCTGTCGGCCGAGCGGGCACTCGCCGCCGCAGAAAATCTTGAGGACTCCCGCATTGTGGATCAGGAGGACGGGAACGCTGGACTTCGTAACTCACCCGACACATACGAGAGTTCGGCCGATCCCGCTACGGAGGTTCCCACTCCGGAGGCACCCGGGGCCCCTGACGCATCCAAGACACCCACAACCGTCCCTCCCGGCACCCCGGCACAGGACGACGTCCCCGACGAAGGCTCCCCCGCCACCGTGGACGACACCGGCGCCGACAGGGCGGACGAGGCGGACGTGGGGCGGTCCGTCGACCAGCTCACCGTGGGCCTGTTGAGGCTGCACGCCGAGCGGATGCAGCTGCTCTCACGCGAGCAGCGCACACGGGACCGCTTCACCGCGCTCCACCCCGAGGTGGCGGTGACGGAAGTGGCCGCGCTGCCCGGCGACGTGCACGACCTCGCGGGGCTGCGGGACATCGGCGACCGGCTCGCGGCCGACCGGCCGGAGCTGCCCTCCGCGAGCACCTGACGCACGTCGGCACGCCCTGACGGCGGCGCCGTGCCCTGTCACCGGGTCAGCCGGAACGACACCGGCGCGCCAACACACCCTGAGGCGCGCCGACATCCCCTGAGGGACAGGGTCGGTCCCGACGGATCCGTCGTGACGCGCGGCAGAGCACCGCCAGCCCACCGGGCACGCCCGCCCGGAGTCCTGCCGCCGTCCGCCCACGCAGAGGCCGAGAACCTCCGAGAACCCCCGAGAACCCTCAGCCCACCGCCACGAGGTTCGCGTACACCTCGTCGTCGAGGGGGACGACCCCCGTCCCCTGCTCGTACTCCGTGCGCGCGGTCTCCAGCAGCCGGCGCCAGGACGTCACCGTGGGCCGCCGGCGCAGCAGTGCGCGGCGTTCACGTTCCGTCATCCCTCCCCATACGCCGAACTCGACGCGGTTGTCGAGCGCGTCGGCCAGGCACTCCGTGCGTACCGGACATCCGGTGCACACCGCCTTGGCCCTGTTCTGCGCTGCTCCTTGAACGAACAGTTCATCCGGATCAGTAGTGCGGCAGGCAGCCTGCGCACTCCAGTCGGTAACCCAGCCCATACCGGCGCCGTCCTCTCCCGAATCGAGGCTCCCCCACGGCGGCAGCGGCATATTCACCGCCGCCAGTTGAGGACGTTACGGAAGGTGGGCACAGCGCAACACCCCCAGCGGGCCCAATCTTGAATGGCCCGAACGGACTATGGGTAAGCGGCAGATCACCCGGGGGAGTGAGCTGGCGACATGCGCGACAATCCCGGCGTTTCGGGTCGTTTCACTTGCGCCACAACGGACACCGTGTGACACGGAAGGTGGTTCCGGACACGCGCCCAACACGCCCCGACAAAAAAGTCGGAGGGATCCGGAACGATTCGGGGTCGCCGGACGTATTGATTACGTGACCTCACTGCTGTGACAGTTGTGAGCAGCTTAGGCCAAGGCCTGTACGCCTGTCCGGCGAATGAGAACGTAGGCTGCTCCCATGCCAAAGAAGCGCTCGGGCGGTGGTCTGTCGCCAACGCAGCAGGCCGCCAAGTTCCTCGGTGTCAGTGTCCTGTCGGGAGCCGTACTGGCCGGTATCGCGATCCCCGCCGTGGGCGCGCTGGGCCTCGCCGCCAAGGGGTCGGTGGAGAGCTTCGACGAGCTCCCCACCAATCTCAAGAGGCCCCCGCTGAGCCAGCGCACCACCATCCTCGACGCGGAGGGCGGCAAGATCGCGACCGTCTACTCGCGCGACCGCACGGTGGTCGGCCTCAAGGACATCTCGCCGCACCTGCAGAAGGCGATCGTCGCGATCGAGGACTCGCGCTTCTACGAGCACGGCGCGGTCGACCTCAAGGGCGTACTGCGCGCACTCAACCGCAACGCGCAGACCGGCGGCGTCTCCGAGGGCGCGTCCACCCTGACGCAGCAGTACGTGAAGAACGTCTTCGTGGAGGAGGCGGGCGACGACCCGACGAAGGTCGCGCAGGCCACCCAGCAGACCATCGGCCGCAAGATCCGCGAGCTGAAGTTCGCGATCCAGGTCGAGGAGGAGCTGGGCAAGAAGAAGATCCTCGAGAACTACCTGAACATCACGTACTTCGGCCAGCAGGCCTACGGCGTGGAGGCCGCCGCCCAGCGCTACTTCTCCAAGCCCGCCAAGGACCTCAGCCTCCAGGAGTCGGCCCTCATCGCCGGCCTCGTCCAGTCGCCGAGCCGGTACGACCCGGTCAACGACGAGGCGGAGGCCACCAAGCGGCGCAACGTGGTCCTGGCACGGATGGCCGAGGTGGGTGACATCTCCCGGGAGGAGGCCGCCGAGGCGTCAAAGGCCCCGCTCGGACTGAAGGTCAGCAGGCCGAAGAACGGCTGCATCACCGCGGTCGACGACGCGGCCTTCTTCTGTGACTACGTGCGCGAGGTGTTCCTCAGCGACCCGGTCTTCGGGAAGGAGAAGGAGGACCGGGCCAAGGTCTGGAACCAGGGCGGCCTGACCATCCGTACGACGCTCGCCCCGCAGGCGCAGAAGTCGGTGCGGGAGTCACTGAAGACGCACGTCTACAAGTCGGACAAGGTCGCCGCGGCGACCACCCTGGTCGAGCCCGGCAGCGGCAAGATCCTCGCGATGGGGCAGTCCAAGCCGTTCGGCTACGGCAAGGACGAGACCGAGTACAACTACTCGGTCGACGCCGCCATGGGCGGTTCCAACTTCGGGTTCCCGACCGGCTCGACGTTCAAGCCGTTCGTGGCCGCGGCGGCGCTGGAGCAGGGCCGCCCGGCGACGCAGACGTACCCCGCGCCCTACGAGATGCCGTACCCGGACCGGGTCCAGACGTGCAGCGGCGACCCCTGGGTCAACAGCAGCAACGAAAAACTCGAGAACGAGACGGAGTCCGAGGTCGGGCCGTACGACCTGAAGGAGGCGATGGCCCTGTCGGTCAACACCTTCTTCGTGGAGATGCTCGCCGACATCGGGATGTGCCCGGTGGTGAAGATGACCGACGCCCTGGGCGTGGTCCAGGGCAACGGCGACAAGGTTCCCGAGGTGCCGTCGTCGATGACGCTCGGTTCGACCGGCCTCTCGCCGCTGACCATGGCGAGCGCCTACGCGGCATTCGCCAACCGGGGCGTGCACTGCACGCCGATCGCGATCGAGTCGATCACCCAGAAGATCAACGGAAAGCAGCAGTCGCTCGAGGTCCCGAAGTCCACGTGCAAGCGTGCGCTGTCCGAGGAGACCGCGGACACCATCAACACCCTGCTGCAGGGCGTGGTCGACTCCGGTACGGGGCGTGAGGCCGGCCTGACCGACCGCCAGAACGCGGGCAAGACAGGCACGACGGACGAGCGGCGGAACGCCTGGTTCGTCGGCTACACGCCGAACCTGTCGGGCGCCGTCTGGGTCGGCAGCCCCCAGCAGGACGTCAAGATGCAGAACATCACGATCGGCGGGGTCCCCCACGCGCTCGTCTTCGGTGGCGCGGTCCCCGGTCCGATCTGGAAGGACGCCATGACCGGCGCCCTGTCGGGCAAGGAAGCGCCCAGCTTCAACCTCGTCAACATCCCGGACCGCGAGAACGAGGACGAGAACCGGGACCGGGGCAACGGGAACGACGGCAACGGCGACAGCGGCGACAGCGACCGCAACAACAACGCCGGCGGGATCATCGGCGGCCTCTTCGGCGGCGGCAACGGCGGCGGGACCGGTACCAACGGCGGAGCGGAACCGCTCCCGACCATCTCCATCCCGGAGAACTTCATCCAGGGCCCCGGCAACGGGCCCGGCGGACGACGCTGACGGCACACCGGCGGCACGGGCGACACAGACGAAGGGCCCCTCTTCCCCGCGCCGGCTCGGGAGGGAGGGGCCCTTCGCTGTCCACCGGTTCAGCTGCCGGCGAGGGACTTCTTCACCGCGGCGGCCACGCGGCCGCCCTCCGCCTGCCCGGCCACCTTCGGGTTGACGATCTTCATGACCGCGCCCATGGCCCGCGGGCCCTGCGCACCGGAGGCCTTCGCCTCCTCGACGGCCTGGGCGACGATCGCGTTCAGCTCGTCGTCGGACAGCTGCTGGGGCAGGTAGCGCGCGAGCAGCTCGCCCTCCGCCTTCTCCCGCTCGGCCTGCTCGGGACGCCCGCCCTGCGCGAAGGCGTCCGCCGCCTCACGACGCTTCTTCGCCTCGCGGGTGATCACCTTGAGGACCTCGTCGTCGGAGAGCTCGCGCTTCTCCGTCCCCGCGACCTCCTCCTTGGTGATCGCGGTGAGCGTCAGCCGGAGCGTCGAGGAGCTGAGCTCGTCGCGCTCTCTGATCGCAACGTTGAGGTCGTCGTGCAGCTTCGACTTGAGCGTGGTCATGCCTTGATTGTCGCAGGAACGGAGGGAGGGACGCCCACGCATTTACGGCGTGCTCCCGAATCCCGGTGTCACAGGGCCCGTTCGGGCGGACGGCCACCAGCCCGCACCGGTCCCCGCCGGCCCGTACCCGCGCCGGGGCCGGCCGCCCGGAAGGTGACCGCCGGACATCCGCACCTCCCGGATCTGACACGATGGGCGTATGCGCGCGCGATACGGAATCCCCCTGGGAATCACGGCGGCCGGCGCCGCCGGACTGGTCTACGCGGCGGGCTTCGAGGCCCGCTCCTTCCGGCTGCGGCGGGTGACGGTCCCGGTCCTGCCCGCCGGAATGCGCCCCCTGCGCGTGCTGCAGGTCTCCGACATCCACATGGTGAGCGGCCAGCGCAAGAAGCAGCGCTGGCTGCACTCGCTGGCGGGTCTGCGTCCGGACTTCGTGATCAACACGGGCGACAACCTGTCCGACCCGGAGGGCGTTCCGGAGGTGCTGGACGCGCTGGGTCCGCTGATGGACTTCCCCGGTGCGTACGTCTTCGGCTCCAACGACTACTACGGCCCGAGGCTGCGCAACCCCGCCCGCTACCTGATCGAGAGGGCCCAGGGCCGGCACGGTCTGAACGGTAACCCCCCGGTCGCCGACGTGGTCCACAACCCGTGGGAGGACCTGCGGGACGGCTTCGACGGCGCGGGCTGGCGGAACCTGACGAACACCAGGGACACCCTGAAGATCGAGGGCGTCACGATCGAGCTGACCGGCCTGGACGACCCGCACATCAAGCGGGACCGCTACACGGAGGTGGCGGGCGGCCCGTCGGGCACGGCAGACTTCTCGATGGGCGTCGTCCACGCGCCCTACCTGCGCGTCCTGGACTCCTTCACGGCCGACGGCTACCCCCTGGTCCTGGCCGGCCACACCCACGGCGGCCAGCTCTGCATCCCGTTCTACGGTGCCCTGGTCACCAACTGCGACCTGGACACCGACCGCGTGAAGGGCCTGTCCTCGCACACGTCCGAGGGCCGGACGTCGTACCTCCACGTCTCCGCGGGCTGCGGCACCAGCCGCTACACCCCGTTCCGCATCGCCTGCCCTCCGGAGGCGACGCTGATGACGCTGGTGGGTCGGGAGTAGCCCGGGAGCGGGACGGCCCGGATACGGGGAGGGCCCGGGTGGTGAGGGGACGGCCCGGACACGGGACGACGGGCCGCCCGGCGACGAGGTCCCCCGTCCGGCCCACCCACATCGCCCCGACCAGGTCGTTCACCCACTCTGGGGTTCATGACCGCCCCGATACCCAGGGACATCCCTGACCTCCCCGTCATCCCGGGGAGACGAACGAACCTCATGCCGTCCTCCGCCCCCGCGGGAGCCGTGGCACCACCCGTACGCCGCCCCCTGACAGCGGCGTACCGCCTGCTCCTGGCGCTGGCAGCGATCGCGGCGGTGACCGTGGAACTCCTGCTCGGCAGCCCGGCGCGCGTCCTGAGCCACTTCGCGATCCAGAGCACGCTCCTGCTGGCCGTGGTCATGCTCGCCTCGGCCCGCCGGGCCTGGACGGCCCACCGCCCCCTGCCGGGCGCCCTGGCCGGAGCGACGCTGCTGTACGTGGTCGCGGCAGCCCTGGTCCACCACGTACTCCTGGCGGACGCGACACCGGCGTTCACGATGACGGAGCCGACGACGACGGCGCCCCTGACCGGAACAGCCGCCACACTGGCCACCCTCGCGCCGCCCGCCCTGCACACGCTGCTCCCCGTCGCGGCGGTACTGGACTGGCTGCTCCTTTCCCCACCGGCCCGCACGCACCTCGCCCACGCCGCCGCATGGCTCCTGTACCCGGCGGCGTACCTGGCCTTCACCCTGCCCCTCGGCGCCCTCCTGCCCGGCACCCCGGCCCACCACCTCTACCCCTTCCAGGACACCGCCCGGCACGACTACCAGCACATCCTGAGCGTCTCCCTCCTCCTGCTCCTCGTCCTCTACGGCCTGGCCCTCGTCCTCATCACCGTGGACCGCACCCGCCCGGACCCCGTCCGCCTCGGCGCCAAAACCGGATTTCGTCTCCGGCCACCGGTGGGCTAAAGTGAACGTCGTCGCCGCGAGAGCAGCGACAATCGGGGTGTGGCGCAGCTTGGCAGCGCGCTTCGTTCGGGACGAAGAGGTCGTGGGTTCAAATCCCGCCACCCCGACAGTGAAGTACCAGGTCAGGGGCCTGATCCGCATCGCGGGTCGGGCCCCTGGCTGGTTCAGGGGGCCATCCTGGGAGCCAAGCTCGGCATCCGACTCCCAGGAGGAGGTGGACCGAGGAAGCCGTCTCCGCAAGCGGGTAGCCAGCGCCACGGCGGTGAAGCAATCGGCGCTGGCCTTGGTTCTGCGAACCCCTGGCTGTCAGTGCTCGTCCTTAGCTTGACTCTGTCGGGGATCTTGAGGATCCCCGGCGGGGCAGCATGATCAACGGGCATGCTCGGCTCTGTTCAAGGACCGATGCAGTTGTCGAGGTGCCCGTTGTCGCTCCGCCCGCGTTCTGGTGAGCAAGTTCCTTCTCTGACCGTGCAGATGGCTCGGGCGAGCAACCCGGGCGGGACGACGGCGATGTGGGTGAGAGATCACCTGGGCGGGCTGTGGCGGGACGAGGACTTCGCCGACTGGTACCCGCGTGACGGTCGCCCGGGGCTTTCGCCCGCCCAGCTGGCCACCGTCTGTGTGCTGCAGTTCCTGCTCAATCTGTCGGACCGGCAGGCGGCCGAGGCGGTTCGCTGCCGCATCGATTTCAAGTACGCGCTGGCCATGGAGCTGGACGATCCCGGCTTCCACCACAGCGTGCTGGCCGACTTCCGCGACCGCCTCACCGAGGGCGGCCGAGCCGACCGTCTCCTCGACCTCGCGCTCGCGCGCCTGAAGGAGGCCGGTCTCGTCCGCGAGCGCACCACCCAGCGCACGGACTCCACCCACGTCCTGGCCGCGGTGCGCGACCTGACCCGGCTGGAACTGTGGTCACCGAGGCCGTCCGCGCCGCGCTGGAAGAGCTGGCCGGCACGGCTTCGCACCTGCTGGCCGGCCTGGTCGACGAGGAGTGGGGGCGCCGCTACGGCCGCCCGGTCCGTCTGGGCAAGAACCCCACCCGCCCCAAGACCAGGATCCTCGCCACCGGCAACGACGCCGTCCGGCTGATCGAGCACCTCGGGCAGCACGGGCCGGAACGCCTGTCCGGGCCCCGCGTCCAGGCCCTGCGGCAGATCATGGTGCAGAACTACTACCACGACGGGGCCGGCCGCCTGCGCTGGCGCACCACCGAGGAAGGCGGGCTGCCGCCCTCGGCCGTCGCAGTCGTCTCGCCCTACGACCCGACCGCCCGCTACGCACGTCGCGGACACGTCACCCGCTGGAAAGGGTTCGTCGCGCATCTCACCGAGACCTGTGACCCTGACGGCGTCAACGTGATCACGGATGTGGCCACCACCGACGCCACCGGCTACGACGCGAAGGCGCTGCCCGGCATCCACACCCGGCTCAAGCGCCGCGGTCTGCTGCCTGCCGAGCACCTGGTCGACGGCGGCTACACCTCCCTGGTCCATCTGGAACAGGCGGCCCGCGAACACCAGGTCACGGTCACCGGGCCACTGCCGGTCAACACCACCCGCCAGAACCGCAGGAACAACGGTTTCGGCCGCGACGACTTCCACATCGACTTCGACCGCCGTCAGGTCACCTGCCCGCAGGGCGAGACCAGCGCGGGATGGCACGGCCCTTATCCGACCTCCTCACCCACCGCGGCGCCTCTGATCATTGCGCGGTTCACCAAGAGCCAGTGCCGTCCCTGCCCGGTCCGCAGTCGCTGCACGACCACCGCCGACGGCGCCCGGAGCGTGGGCTTTCCCCCGCGCGAACTCCGTGACCTGCAACTCCGCGTGCGCGCCGAACAGCAGACGTCCGAATGGCAGGCCCGCTACGCGGTCCGCTCCGGAGTGGAAGGCACCATCAACGAGCTCGCCCACGGACACGGCATGCGCCACTGCCGCTACCGGGGACAGCACAAAGCCCACTTACAGCACGTGTTCACAGCTATCGCCACGAACATCGAGCGCCTCAGCCGACAGCCGCCGGCCGGACAAGCACCCCCGTCCCGGCCGCCGACCGCCTTCCAGAACTACCTGGACCAGCACGGGATCCCCCGGCCGAGGTCTTGGCGGTCCGCCCGAGACTGAGCAGACCACCAAGATCCCCGACAGAGTCAAGCTTAGGCTGGTACGTGCTGTACCGCGCGTCCCCTAGGAGAGCTCGTGGACCACCTGTACAAAGACTCGGCAACCTCAAGAAGGGCTCCAGGGTCATCGTCGCCGTGCGCAACAAGGCCAACGTGCACGTGATGACCCGCAGCGCGTACAGCAGTTACAAGTCGGGAAAGAGGTACCGGGCCCTCGGTGGCAGCGCCACTCGCTCTCGCTCTCCCCTCTAGGTCACCATCCCCAATAGCGGGCACTGGATCGTCGCCGTCGACCCCGGTGGTTGCCCTGGCCGCATCAGCGCTTCTGTCCAGGTGGAGCCCCCTCCCGCGGTTTCCTCCCGCCGGCCCGGGGGTCGCAGCGCAACCCGGCACGGTCCGTCGCCGCGACTTCCCCTGCTGAACAACCGAGGGCGCATAGGTGCGTATGCGCGGATTCCGTCTTGTGGTGGTCTATCTCATCTGTCCCAAGGCTTAACAGACCCCGCTCTGGTGTCACCAAGCGGTCACGGATAGCGTTGATTCGCTTCACCTCCCCCCCCCCACCTCAACGGAGTTCACAGTGAATTGCCCTGCCCGGCTGGTGACGGCCGCGCTCACCGCATCCGTGGCCCTGCTGCTGACGGCCTGTAATTCGGGAGGGGGTGACGACTCGGACTCCGACAAGATCGAGGGCGCGGATCAAGGGGGCGGGAAGGCTTCGGCTGCGGCCAGTGCGTCCGCTTCGGCTTCGCCGGGTGGTACCGGGCGGCCGGAGATCAAACTGCCGGACTCGTTCCAGATGAACTTCGAGGGCTGGACGAACAGCGACCCGAAGTTGCAGGCGATCATGGACGACGGCAAGGAAGCGCTGCGGGCTGACCACGCGGCGATCATCGAAGCCGACCCTGATGCCAGTTACGTGGCCTTCTACAACTCGGGCGTTGCCCTGGAGTCCTCCCAGAAGTGGATCAAGGGCTATGTGAAAACTGACGACAGCCTGATCGGCAAAGTAAGAGTCTTCGACTCCCAGGTTCGCCTGAACAGCCAGGGGTTGGGTGTGCTCTTCTACTGCGTGGATGAAGGCGATGCGTCCACCAAGAACCGTAAGACGAACAAGGTCGTGGGTACCCCCACCGACGTGAGTCCGTACCTTCAGTACCGCACGACGCTGGAGAAGACCTCCGAGGGCGTGTGGAAGACCCGTTCAGTGGAGACCGAGCGGGGAGCGTGCGGGCAGTGAAGGGGACAAGTAAGGGCGGCCCTTTCCTGGTCGCGGTGGCGTTAGTTGCCCTGATGACCTCCGCCACGGGCGCGTACGGCTATGGCGAGGGCGACGACGCTGCTCCCACCCAGCCACCGCAGGGCCCCTCAGGCGGGTCCTCCGGCAACATGCTCACTGCGAAAGCCGACGCCACCAACATCAAGGTCACACAGGTCAGCGGCGGCAAGGCGGGCAGCTCCCCCAAGGGACTCGCCCCGGTGGACCCCAGCTGGACGCCCCCACCTTGCTGGTACGAGCCGGTGGCGACGCCTCAGCAGCTGAAGAACGGCGTGGAGCAGCTCAAGAAGGGCGGGGAGCTCGTGCGCGTCACTCCCTCGCTCAGCTGGGGCGAGGATCTGATGGTGAACCGCTACGAGAAAGGCGACCAGCAGAGCGACGGCGAAGAGGGCTACGAGAACTTCAACCTCGGCAAGGACGGCATGTTCTGGCGCGGGGTCATCAACAAGAACATGGCGAACGACATCGATGCGTACGACTGCGAGCGCACGTTGTTCTGGCAGAACGCCGGCACCATCCCCGATGACGAGCGCGCTCCCACCCCGGACGTCCTCGCCGCCTATGCCTACGACAAGATCCACATCCCCGATACCGAGATCGAGCTGAAGCCTGAAGGCAAGTCCACGGTGAACCTGCCCACGTGGGTGTGGCTGGACTGGGCGACCTTCAAGGACGTCAAGGTGCGCGCCGAACTGCCCAACACCGGTGTGTGGGCGGAGACCACCGCGAAGCCGGTCACCCTGCACCTGGAGCCCGGAACCGACGACGCCCAGACCTACCCGGCCTCCGGCGACTGCGAGATCAACGACGACGGCTCGATCGACACGGCGTACACCAAGGGCGACGCCGGCAAGACGCCACCGTGTGGCCTCACCTACCTGCGCGCGAGCAGCGGAGAGCCGTTCCAGCTGACGGCGTCTGTCACCTGGGCAATCTCCTGGGAAGGCTCCGGCGGCGCGGCGGGCGATCTGCCGAACGGCACCTTCGAGACCACCCAGGACATGAACGTCCAGGAGATCCAGTCCATCAACCGCTGATCGCCAGCCTTCCAGCGGCGGTCGGCGAGGACACCAACGGAACAGGAGCGGGGGACCGTGAGCGACCTGTCGATCGACTACGAAGTACTGAACCGGGTGAGGCACAACCTCGACCACATAGCCCACTTGATGAAGAAGCCCGGCCAGGAGATGGAGCGCGTCAGCGGCGACTCCATGGGCGTGCCCGAACTCGCCAGGCGCATGGATGACTTCGGCGACGAGTGGTCGTACGGCATCAAGCAGCTGACCAAGTTTTCCGGGAACGCGTCGAAGGCGCTGCTCAAGATCAAGGAATCCTTCGAGAAGCTGGACGACGACCTTGCCCAGGCGCACAAGAACCAGGGCAAAGGGGGTGGGAAGTAGCTATGACTGAAGCGAAGTTGGAAGACTTCCCGGCCCTGGGTTTCGCGCCCTGCCCCGGTGACCACACGGTGGCGGACGATGTGGCCAAGACGGTCCGCAGGACGGCGAAGGCACTAGTCGAAATCTGCCAGGTACTGCACGGCACCGGTGCCGGCGACTGGAAGGGAAAGGCGGCAAAAGCCTTCCGGGAGAAGTTCGACGACGAGTTCCGCCCACGCATGGACGACGCCCGAGACTCGTTCCGGGACGCCGCCACCGCCCTGGAGGACTGGGCGGAGTACATGGCGCGCAAGCAGACAGCCGCCGTGAAGCTGGAGACCCAAGCGGCCGAGGTCAACGAGCGGCTGGCCAAGTCGTACGGGAAGGTCGGCAAGCTCAACGATGCCGACGATGACAAGAAGGAAGACCAGGAACACAAGGACAAGGTCCAGGCGGCCAACCGGGCGGTGAACTCCCAGGAAATCGAACTGGAGGAACTCCGCCGCAAGGGCCGCACAATGAAGAAGAACTACCAGGAATACGGCAAGGAGATAGCCGATCGTCTGAACAAAGCCATGGACATCGCCCCGAACGAGCCCGGCATGTGGGACAAGCTCGGGGACGCCATCACGGACCTCGGCGAGGCCCTGGGCGATCTGCCGGGTCAGGTGGGTGAGTTGCTCTCCGACATCGGAGACTGGATCAAGAAGCACTCGGACTGGATCACCGTCGCAGCCTCTGTGCTTGGCGTCATTGCCATCTTCTGCCCAGTACTGGCTCCGCTAGCCATCGGGCTGAGTGCGGTGGCGTTCTTGGCACACGCGGCGAAATATGGCGTGAGCGGGCTCTTCCCGCCCTCTGGTGAGAACGCTGGCAACTGGCTCACGCTGGGCGGCGACCTGCTCGGCATGGTGCCCGGCGTCGGTGCGGCGAAGACAGGCATCGTGGCCGGTGTCAAAGCGGGACGGGGAGCCGGTGGGCTGGCCAATGGCGCCAAGGTCGGTATCAAAACGGCCGGAAAGGTGGCGAAGAACGAGATGAAGGGGGCCGACCTGGTCGCAAACGTGATCGACAAGCCAGTGATGGCTGCCGCCACCAAGCTGGGTGTCTCCCGCGGTACCGCTCTGACTGCCACAGAGGTCACCCAGGCTGTCGTCCAGACCGCCTGGACGGCGCCGACCGCGGTCAATGCCTATCAGACGAGCGCCGGTCGGGCCGACGCCGCCAACTGGGGCACCGGCGTCGGTAACATCGCCACGGGCACCCCGGGCGGCGGAGGAGGCAAAGTTGCCGCCGTCACCGGCGGTGTCGTCGCCGTTGGCAGTGCCATCGGTCTGGGTGCGTGGGAGCTGACGGACTGATGGCCTCTACCGACGCACCGACCACGATCGAGCCTTCCAGTGCCGCCGTCTCTCCCACCGACGCACCAGACTTGTGGTTCGAACTACCGCCGGGCTTCATGGAGTTCGACCTCGGCGAGGATCCCGAGACGAGCATCCTGCGGATGGCGGACGCGGCGGACGCGCTCTTCGCCACCGCGACGCAGGAGCAGAAGTTCAGACTTGTGGTGTCGAGCCAGTACATCCTCCAGATGATGATTGCTGCGGGCGCTGAGCACGTCTCCAGCTGCCTGCTGCGTATGCCGGGGGACGAGCTGTCCCAGGGCACCCTCTGCGTGATCATCGAGAGGCCGGAGACCGGCCCGCAGAGCCAGGACAGGCAGGGGGCAGCGAAACGCACAGCCTCCCAGTGGCGGAGCATGTTCCCGGATGCCGATATCGGGTTGGTCATGCTGCCGTACGGCATCTCTGCCCTGTGCATACGGGATCAGGAACTGCAGATCCCTGGCGATCTCTTCGGCCTGGCCGACCCCATCCCCACCAGGGTCCGACAGGCCCAGTTTTGTGTGCCGCTCAAGACCGGCCCAGGATCGGCTCTCTTCGTCTTCACGACGGAGGACAACAAGCACTGGTCCGAATACCTCGATGTGCTCAGCGGCATCATGAAGTCGGTCTCAACTAAGGAACCGCACAGGGGACAGGGCCCAGTGGTCGACGGCTCGGCTGCCGCGGAAACGGAGAAGCCAGCATGATCAGCGTTGCACAAGCAGAGGATGACGCGCGAAAGAGGCGTACGCGGTTCCCCATCCTGCTGGCGGTCGGCATCGGCTGCTACGTGCTCGCCGTGATCGCGGGAATGTCCCTGCTGGTGGACGATGTCGGGTTTGTCGTCCTGGTTCTCCTATGGATCGCGCACGGTGTGTTGCTCAGCGTGCTGATTCATAGGCTTGGAGCCAAAGAGCCGAGTGTGTATGCGGCGCTGTTCATCGTGCTCCTGTCGGCGATCTGCGCGCCTGTCACCGACATGGCGCGCGACAACCTCTCCCTTCAGCAGCGCGGCGAGAGGGTCACAGCCACGGTGGCGAAGGAACGGACCACTCCCGCTAAGGGACGCGAGGGCCCCCACACCCGCTACACCCTGGAGAGACAGGACGGCACTCGGGTCCGAGGACCGGAGATGGACATGACGTCGGACCCCTACGACGTCGGCCAAGTGCTGACGGTGATCGAGGATCCCGAGGGCGAGTTCGCCCCCGAAGCTCTGGGCGACGTGGACGCCACCGGTGAGCTGATCGGCGCAGGAGCGCTCGCCCTTGCCGCACTCATCACCATCGGTTTGACGACATGGTGGGGATCGGAGGCTGCATGGAGACGGGAGGCACGCAAGGGTCCGGGCGTCACACGGAAGGTGTACAAGACTGTCACCCACAACCACACCACGCAGGCCGAGCAGGAGGAGAAGCTGCGTGACGCCCTGCGCACGTACCCTGCTGACCGTCGCGGCTACATCAAGGTGCGCCCCGAGGACTACCCCGACGTGTCGCAGCGCCGGGCCGCCCGTATCGCCTGGGAGGCGGGCCTGCGCGCGGAGGCTGTGGGCAACCGGGGCTCGTGGCGCTTCGGGGAGACGGTGAACGAGGAAGTTCCGCACGACTGACCGCTCGGTCTCCCGATCCCCGGTCTGCGGGTCCGTTTCACGCTCGTCGCACTGGCCACGTGATCGCCACGATCATTGGACTCGCCTGGAAAGCCGGCGGCGAGGCAGAACGCAGCCTGGCAGGAAGGGGGGACCGCGCGTTGAGGGATGCAGAGATCCTGGTCCAATTTGATGGCCGGGGCCGTGCCGAGTTCCTGCTCGGTGGTTTCGAGGCCATGATCTCCGACAAGATCGCGGCGTTCGCGTCCGAACTCGGCTATGAACTCCACGAGATGGACTTCGTCACCAGAGGCCAGTACCGATTGATCTATTTTCGCGACGACTCACCCGATGTCCGCCAGAGGGCCCAGGGCACGCTGGACAGACTACGCGCGGGCGGCGCCCTCTTCCTGCCTCAGAGGGCGTTTATGCAGGTTAAGCCCTAAATGCGGCTCTCGCCCCTGCCCTGCTTTGGGGGCCTTCATCCCGTAGGTGGCGAATGGCGGTCTCCAGGGCGGATGCTCAGCCATCCGTCTCGTTCGCTTCCATGCCTGGAAGTCCGTCTGGTTTGAAGTTGCCGTGGAATCGCCCAATGAACAGCGGAATCGAACATTCCGCCTCGCTCATGATCACGCTACGTCGTGAGCGAGCGCAAGCCGTACCCCAGCGACCTGTCCGACGCCCGATGGGCCCTGATCGAGCCGACGTTGACGGCCTGGAGAAAGGCCCGGCTCGACCGCAGGCCAACCGGGCAGCCGGCCAAAGTCGATTTACGCGACGTCTTCAACGCGATCCTCTACGTGAACCGCACGGGAATCCCCTGGAAATACCTTCCACATGACTTCCCGAACCACGGCACCGTCTATGCCTACTACGCGGCCTGGCGCGACGAAGGAATCTTCGCCCGGCTCAATTACGACCTGACCGGACTGGCCCGCGTGAAGGAAGGGCGCAAGCCTGAACCGACCGCCTCCGTGATCGACACCCAGAGCGTGAAGACTTCCACCAACGTGCCCGTGACCAGCCAGGGAACGGACGCCGCGAAGAAGATCGTCGGTCGGAAGCGCGGCATCCTCACCGACACGATCGGCCTCATCCTCGCCGTTACCGTCACCGCCGCCAGCCTGTCGGAGAACGCCCTGGGAATCCGTCTCCTCGACCAGGCGAAGGAGACGTACCCGACCCTCTCCAAGAGCTGGGTCGACACCGGCTTCAAGAACGCTGTCGTCGAGCACGGCGCCCGCCTCGGAATCGATGTCGAAGTCGTCAACAGGAACCCGGAGACCCGCGGCTTTCAGATCGTAAAAAGGCGCTGGGTGGTCGAGCGGAGTATCGGTTGGCTCATGATGCACCGCCGCCTCGCCCGCGACTACGAGACCCTCACCACCAGCTCCGAGGCCATGATCCACATCGCCTCGATCGGCAACCTCACCAGGCGCATAACGGACGAGACGACACCCACCTGGCGAGGAACGTACTAGGACGTAAACGGCAAGTTGCCCACTTCAAACGCCCTCTGAGGACCATGCCCGCCAGGCCGCCGTACGCGAGCCAGTCCGTCACCGCGTCCTTGGCCGTGCAGTTGGTGGGGGCGATGACGAGACCTTCCTCGTGGTCCCGCACCACCTCCTCGACCTCGTTCCCGGCCTCTGCCGTTGCCGTTCCTCGTCCCGGTGCAGGCCGCCGTCACCATGGCTCCGACGCCTGGTCACCAGGCCGCACGCTCCGCCTGTTCCGCCTGTTCCGTCTGTTCCGCGATGAAGTCGCCCGGGGCGGAGGCCGGGATACGCCGGCGTCGGCCGATGGTGACCGAGGGCAGCCGTCGCGTACGGATCAGGTCGTACACCGTCCACCGGCCGGGCCTCGGGCGAGGGTCTGCCGAACAAGTGGTGCGACCGGAGTGGTGGGAGCCAGTGACGGGCTGCCGACAGTCGGCCGTCGAAGGTGATGCCAAAGGCGTTCAGGGCGGTCTTCCGGCGCATGGGCCGGCGGGCCTGGCCCATGCGGCCGGCGGCAGGACCGGACAGGCCCCGGGAAGCGGGGCCTGGTCCTTGACGGACACGGCCCCGCCAACCCGACGGAGCGTCAGCCCGCCCAGACCTCGGCCTCGTCGGCCGGGACGGTGGTGGCCAGGCCCAGTTCCTTGCGGGCGGCGACCGACTTGTTCGGGTCGATGTCGGTGAACGCCGGGTCGTAGGCGATGTAGAACGCGTCGGCGTCGGCGGCGTTCGCGGCCTTCTTCCAGTTCCCGGCCGCCTTCGTCAGCGTCGCGCGGAGCTTGCCGACCTCGGTGCCCTCGATGCCTTCCAGGCCCTTGACGTGTACCCCGAGGGCGGCCTCGACTGCCTTGGCCTGCGCCTTGTAACCGGCCAGGTCGTCCTCGACGGTGTCCTTCTCGGGCTGGTTCGCCCACAGGGCCTCGTAGACCGCGTTCGAACCCTCGAGGTACGTGCTCTGTTCGGGCTCGAGGGACTTGGCGGTGTCCAGCGAGCCGCTGAACGCGCCCTTCTCCGCGGTGTAGGTGCAGCTCACCGCGCGGTCACCCGTCGCCCAGCTCTCCCTGGTCGGGGTGTAGGAGGAGAGGAAGACACCCTTGGGGAGTGCCCAGGTGTCCGGGGCGTACTTCTGCGCCTCGACCGGACAGCGGGTGTCCGCGATCGTCGTGACCCCGTCGTCACCGGGGTACTCCTTGCCCTGGTCGATCGCGAACTCGCCGACGACCTGGCCCTCGTGCGCCTCGTCGCAGGGCACGACCTCGACGGCGTACGCCGCCCCCTCGGCCTTGCCGTTCGGGTTGTAGCAGTCGCCGATGTCCAGCGAGAACACCGAGCGCTGGCGAGCCACCTTCTTCGCGCCGTCCTTGGTGCTGTCGACGGCGTCGGAGACGTCCGAGCATCCCACCGCGCCGATCGCGAGCAGGGCGGCAACGGCGGATATGCCGCGAAGGGAACGATACGGGGCACGGATTGTCATGACGTGTACATCCTCTTATGTGATCTTCATGAGGGTCGCGCGCATCGTATGCCGTTCCTGTGGACCGGTTGTGCGAAGGCCCTCGCCTCATCGCGGTGTCTCTGACTCGCGACGGGCCGCGAGGGTTGCATCCGGGCTGCTCGCAGGCGGGAGGGCGGGAGAGCCCTGTGACACTCCCGTGGAGCCGGGCGCTGTTGAGCGTGGAGGAACGCCCGCAAGGGCGGGCGTACCGCGAGGTACGGATTCGCCACGAACCGGGCACACGGCTTGTCGGCCGGATGCCCGCGGATTCGGAGCGTGCATCTGTACGTATTGGACGCGTCCTGGTGAGGAGTTCAGTTCACCGTGGTGACCCACGCGGAGCCGGAGGAGTCGCCGTTCAACGTGGTCGTGCGTAGTCGGGGCATCACGGTCCGGGTGAACTCGGGAGACGACGCCGAGGTCTTCGACAAGCACGGCGATCCGGTTTTCCGTGGCCATCAGCGGCCGGCCGAGAGTGGTTCCTGCAGTCGGGGCCACGGTATGGACGTGCCTTCGGCGGGGGCGCTCGGGCTCCGGGTGGAGGGGGCGCCGCTCGCGAGTGCCGGCCGTCAGTGGCGAGTTCGGCGGAAATACAGCAACCCCGGTAACCGCTCCCCTCCGGCGGCGTCCCGGCGACCCGGTTCGCCGAGCGTTCAAGAGGCAACCGTGGCTGACGGAGCACGGACGTCCGGGGGTGTCACGCACCTCCGCCTCAGAGGGCCGGTCCGGATGAAGAAGGACGGAAACCGGCCGATCACCTTGGCCGGGGCAACCCCGGCGGCCCTGTCCGCGGTCCCTTCCTGCGACCACACCCAAGGGACAGGGGAGGCACGGGCGTGCGGATGTGGATGCGGACGACGGCGGTGGCGGTGGGGGCGGCAGCCCTCTCGGTGGTTCTGGCGGCCCCCGCCGTGGCGGCGCCCCCGGGACCGGGAGCCGGAACGGGGAACGCCACCGACACCGGCGGCCATCTGGCGACCCGCCAGGCGATGCGGGCCGCGGTCGCCGCCGGTGTGCCCGGGGTGACGGCGGCGGCGACAGACCGGCGGGGCACCTGGTCGGCGACCGCCGGGGTGGGCGACCTCCGCACGGGACAGAAGCGCTCCCCGCACGACCACTACCGGGTCGGCAGCATCACCAAGACCTTCGTGGCGACGGTGCTGCTGCAACTGGAGGCGGAGGGCAGGCTGTCCCTGGACGACACCGTCGACACCTGGCTGCCCGGTCTGGTGACCGGCAACGGCCACGACGGCACCCGGATCACCCTGAGGCAGTTGCTGAACCACACCAGCGGCATCTTCGACTACACGGCGGACGAGGACTACCGCCACGCGTACTCCACGAAGGAGGGCTTCTTCGAGCACCGCTACAACACCCTGGCCCCGGGGGAACTGGTGCGGATCGCCCTGGCCCACGAGCCGGTCTTCGAGCCCGGCGCCTCCTGGAGGTACTCCAACACCAACTACGTCCTGGTCGGCCTGGTGATCGAGAAGGCCACCGGCCGGCCTTACGGCGAGGAGATCCGCCGGCGCGTCATCGAGCCCCTGCACCTGACCGCCACCTCGGTTCCCGGCACCCGTGTCTCCCTGCCCCGGCCCAGCAGCCGCACCTACTCCAAGCTGGCGCCCACCGCGACGGGTCCCACCTATGACGTCACGCGTCTCAACCCGTCCCGCGCCTTCTCGGCGGGCGAGATGATCTCCGACTCCAAGGACCTGAACCGCTTCTACCGTGCCCTGCTGACGGGCCGGCTGCTCCCCCAGGAGCAGCTGGACGAGATGACCACCACGGTGTCCACGGGCTCCGGCCGAGGCTACGGCCTCGGCCTGATGAAGGTGACGCTGAGCTGCGGCATGAGCGTCTGGGGCCACAGCGGCGGCATCTCCGGCTCCGGGACCGGCGCCGGCACGACGAAGGACGGCCGGCACTCCCTGGCGTTCAACTTCAACGGTGACTGGGCGGGGGACGGCAACGCGGTCATGGAGGCGGAGTTCTGCGGCGACTGAGGCCCGTGCCCGGTTCCCCGCGCACACGCGGAGGGACCGCCACGGCCACGGCTCCCGGCGGTCCCTCCGTTCCCCTCCCCGGTGCTGCAGTGGTGCTGCAGTGGTGCTGCTCCACCGGGTCCGGTTCCCGTATGGCTACGGCAGAGGAAATGCAGCGGGGGGTGACGGCCTCCCGGTGTCCGGATCCCCTCCTGAGCGGGGGTTCACCGGTCCTCGCGCCGGCCAATGGATGACGTTGAGGGCCGTACCGCCGGGTCCACCGTGCTGATCGGCCTGTTCGGCTTCGTCGCGGTGGGCCTCAAGCTGCCGGAGGGCCCCGGTCGCTGAGCGAGTCCCGCACGGGCACGCCGGCCCGCGTCGCCGTCCCGCTCGCCCTGCCCGGAACCGTGACCGCGCGGTCCTGCGCTTCGCCGAGCAGCAGCAGGCTGGTGCGGGTCCGGTCCGGCAGGTCGCCCGAACTCGTCGGCGGTGGGCGGTGGTTCAGTTCGTGCGGCGGGCGGCCCAGACGGTGCGTTCGGTGCGTACGGTGAGGTCGGTGCGGTGCAGGATGCTGTGGGGGCCGGTGGTGTCGAGGAGCTGGTCGAGAGCGGCGAGGTCCTCGGGCGAGAGCGCTTCGGCTGCGGCGCCGCGGACGCGTTGCAGGGTGGCCAGGGCGTAGCGGCCGATCGCCTCGGCGCGGGAGCCCTCGATGTTCACCGCGAGGGTGCGTTCGCCCTCGAGGGTGAACCCGGCTGCGGTGAGCATCGGTCCCCAGTCGGCGCCCCGGTGGGGCATGTGTTCGGCGTGGAAGCGGTCGGTCGCGGCGTGGCAGCGGTTTTCCAGGCCGAGCCGGTTCTCGGGTGCGCTTTCGGGCAGGAAGCGGGGGTGGCCGGCCAGCTCGACGACGGCGAACAGACCGCCGGGGGCGAGCACGTCGTGGACGGTGCGCAGGGCGTGGCCGGGGTCTGCCATGTGGTGCATCGAGGCGGAGGCCCATACGAGACCGGGCGTGCCGAGGTGGGGCCAGTCGGCGGCGTCGAGGTCGGCCTGCACGGTGCGCACGCGCTCCCGCACTCCCTCGGCGCGCGCCTTCTCCCGCAGGCGGTGAAGGTGTTCGGCCGAGGAGTCGACGGCGGTGACGTGGGCCTCGGGGAAGCGGTCGAGGAGGGCGAAGGTGCCGGTACCCGTCCCGCAGCCCAGGTCCACGATCTCGCGTGGGGCCGCCTCGACGGGCAGCCATGAGGTGATGGCGGCGGTGTGCTCGGCGAGGACTTCCGCGTCCAGGTCGAGGATCTCTGCCTGACTGCCGAGGTCGGAGCCGTGGTGGCTGTGGTCGCCGTGGTGGCTGTGGTCACCGTGGTGGCTGTGGTGGCTGTGGTGGCTGTGGGACGCGCCGTGGTGAGGGGTGTGCGGGTGTGTGTGGGTCATGTCCCCACGCTAGGACGACCATGCGCGTACGGCACGATCACTTTCGTCACACGCAAGGAGGTGGCCGCCCGGGGTGCCGGACGCGCAAGACGTCCGTCGCGGCGCGGGGTCACGTGCGGGAGCCGCCCGCGTCTCGGTCGCCACCGGCGTCCTTGCCGACGATGTCGCGCTGGTGGCCGCGGCGGGCGTCGCGGTCGAAGATGCCCAGGATCTCGCACGGGCCGCCCTCGGCGCCGATGTCGTGCGGCAGCATGGTGGGGAACTCCGCGGCCTGGTTGGTCTCGACGCGGAAGCGGCGGTGGCCCAGCATCAGGATCGCGGTGCCGGAGAGGACGACGAGCCATTCGCGGCCGGGGTGGGCGCGCATGCGCGAGGGGTTGTCCGGGGGCGGCTCGGTGATGCGCTGACGCATGACGGTCATGCCGGGGTCGGCCTTCACGGGCCAGCGCATCAGGCCGTGGGCGCCGTCGATCATCGGGCTGGTGACGACATCGTCGGAGGCGGTCTCCACCAGCTGGTCCAGGGACGTGTCCAGGGCGCGGGCGAGGATGACCAGCTGGTCCAGCGCGAGACGACGCCGACCGTTCTCGATGCGGGAGAGCGTGGACTGGCTGACATTGGCGCGGGTGGCCAGTTCCTCCAGGGACCAGCCCTGGGCCACGCGCAGGGCCCGGATCCGTTTGCGTACCAGGCTGTCCAGCTCGTCATCATTTTGCGTCATGGGCAACATCGTATGCCCTGAACGCAAAGCATGGTTACGGTCCTTGCGGGTGGTCCGGAACGGGCGGGACCACGGCCCGGGGCGCCATCACCGTCCGGCACGCGGGCCGTACCGGCTCACCACCTCATTCGCCCGGCAACCGGCCTCTGCCCGCCATGCCCCGGCGCCGGTTCCACACGCCCCTTTTGAGAGGAATCCGAGGAATCCATGAGCGCGAACACGAATACGCACCAGCCCTCGCAGGTGACGACCCCTGCCGGGGTCGGCGGGGTCGGCGGGGTCGCGCCGGACGCGCGTCAGCTGCGCACGATCCTGATCGCCGTCTCGGTCGCACTGATGGCCGTCATCGCGTCGGTGTCCGGGCTGAACGTCGCCCAGACCCACATGGCGGTCGAGTTCGACGCCTCGCAGAACACGGTCCTGTGGATCATCAACATCTACACCCTCGCCCTGGCCGCGCTGCTGCTGCCGCTCGGCGCCATCGGTGACCGTCTGGGGCGCAAGCCCATGCTGATCGCCGGACTTGCCGTCTTCGGCGTCGCGAGCATCGCGGCGGGACTGGCCCCGACCGCGGAGGTCATGCTCGCCGCACGCGTGGCCGGTGGCATCGGCGCGGCGATGATCATGCCCATCACCCTTGCCGTCATCACCTCCACGTTCCCCGAGGAGCAGCGCGGCAACGCGATCGGCGTGTGGACCGGTGTCGCCGGTGGCGGGGGCATCCTGGGCATGTTCCTCTCCGCCCTCCTCGTCGACGTCGCGGACTGGCGTTGGCTGTTCGTCCTGCCGGTGGTCCTGGTGGTCGTCGCTCTGGCCATGACGCTGAAGTCGGTTCCCAACTCCCACGAGAGGTCCGCCCACGCCTTCGACACCGTCGGCGCGCTGCTGTCGGCCGTCGCGGTGGTCGGGCTCATCTTCGTCCTGCAGGAGGGACCGGAGCGCGGCTGGACCACCGCCGCGACCCTGATCAGCCTTGCTGCCGGCCTCGTCGCCGGGGCCGGCTTCGTGGCCTGGGAGCTGCGCCGCCGGGACGCCTCGCTGCTGGACGTACGCCTGTTCCGTGAGCGCGGCCTCGCCGGCGGCTCGATCACCCTGCTGGTGGTCTTCGGTGTCCAGGCAGGTATCGCCGTGGTCCTCTTCCCGTTCTTCCAGGCCGTGCTCGGCTGGTCGGGACTGCTCTCCACGGTGGCGCTGATGCCCATGGCCGTCATGATGATGACGGCGTCCGGCCTGGCTCCCGGGCTGGCCGCGCGCATCGGCGCCCGCTCGACCATGACCGCGGGAATCGCGCTGGCCGGCGCCGGTCTGGCGCTCATGGCCCTCTTCGTCTCCGTCGCCGGCGGCTACCTGTCCGTCCTGCCCGGCATGCTCGCCATGGGTATCGGCATGGGCCTGTCGATGACACCCTCCACCGAGGCCATCACCGGCTCCCTGCCACGCGAGAAGCAGGGTGTCGCCTCCGCCCTCAACGACGTCACCCGTGAGTTCGGCACCGCACTCGGGGTCGCCATGCTCGGCGCGCTCCTGTCCGCCGGCTACCGGAGCGCCATCGACGACAGGCTGGACGGCGTCCCCCAGGGGACCGCGGACACCGCACGCGAGGGCATCGCCAACGCCGTCGAGGCCGCGGGCGGTGCGGGCCCGCACGCTCAGGACCTGGTCCACGCCGCCCGGCAGTCCTTCGTCGACGGATGGCAGCAGGCCATGTGGGCGGGCGTCGCCGTGATGGGTGTGCTGTTCGTCCACATCGCGCTGCGCGGGCCGAAGAACCCCACCGCCGCCCCCACTCCTGCGGCCACGGCCACGGCCGAGGCGGCGTCGGACGACGCAGAGGACACCGGGACCGTCGCCGCCCGATGACCGCGCAGGGGTCGGTGACGTCACTCCGGGCCCGGGGCCCCCGGCCGCAACCGTGCTGCACCCCCTCCCACCGGACATCACCGACCCCACCGGGCCCGCCGGGCCCTCGCCCTCGGGGCCCGGCCTGCCGCCGAACTCGATCCCGCTTCGGCGAAGGACCGTGGGTGGACACGGCGAGGGAACGTGCACGCCTCCTCCGCGTCGATCAGCCTGCCGGACGAGGCGGATCCTTCCCGTCCCGGCCCTGCTCGGTGGGCGTGCCTCCGCCCGCGCCGGGGTTCTCGGTGGGCGCCGAATCCGGCGGCGAGGCCTCTTCTCCGTCCGCGTCCGGACCGGTGGGCACCGGGTGGGGCGGAGGGGGCCGGAGCAGGCTGAGGGCCACGGAAACGGCCAGGACGACGACGATGACCGCGAGGCTGACCGGTGAGGGGATCTCGGGAATGCTGGTGCTGATCGTCTTGTGGGCCGCCTGGAGGACGAGCTTGACGCCGATGAAGGCGAGGATGATCGCGAGGCCCTTGCTCAGGTAGTGGAACCGGTCCAAGAGCCCTGAGAGCAGGAAGTAGAGGGCCCGCAGACCGAGAATGGCGAACGCGTTGCTGGTGTAGACGATGAAGGCGTCGTCACTGACGGCGAGAACGGCGGGAACGCTGTCCACGGCGAAGATCAGGTCGGCTGCCTCGATGGCGGCCACCACCGCCAGGAGCGGGGTGGCCACGCGTTTGCCGGCTTCCCTGACGAAGAACTTCGTGCCGGCGTACTCGTCGCGGACCGGCATGATCTTGCGGAGCAGCCGTACGGCGAAGCTCCTGCCCGGGTCGAAGCTCTCCTCCTCACCCTTGAGGAGCTTGTAGGCGCTGTAGAAGAGGACGGCGGCGAAGGCGAAGAGCACGACGGTGAAGCGGCTGACCACGGCGACGCCGAGGGTGAGGAAGATCCCGCGGAAGATCAGGGCACCCATGACGCCGAAGAACAGCACACGGTGCTGGTAGGCGCGGGGCACCTTGAAGTACGCGAAGATCACGGCGAAGACGAAGAGGTTGTCGACCGACAGGCTCTTCTCCAGGAGCCACGCGGTGGTGTACTCCGTACCCGCCGTCGTGCCGAGAACCAGGAAGACGACCACACCGAAGATCAGGGCGAGGCCCACCCACAGGGCGCTCCAGGCGCCGGCCTCCCTGAAGCCGATGACGTGCGCGGTGCGATGGGCCAGCAGGTCCACCACCAGCGACACCACCACGGTCGCGGCGAACGCCAGCCACAGCCAAAGCGGGACATCAAGCACACCAGTCACCCCTCAACGGCCCACGCCGACGTACGGAGCCCATTTACCGCATTCTGCGCCCATTCGTGCGCTCAAGCGATCCAGGAGACAGGATCGGGTTCTCTCCCGCCCCTCTTCGGCATACGGCTCTTCGGCATACGGCCTGCCCCCGAGACCGGTGCCGAGCGGGCGGCGGACATCGTCCGTGCCCTGCCCGGTCCGGAACCTCCTACTCATACGTCTCCTTCCAGCGGACGCGATGCCTCCGGTCGCCCTGGCCCGCGCCGTTCACCGCGGCGAGGGACAGGGGTGAGGCGCCGTTGTTCCACAGGCCGAGGTGGTCCCGGACCTCACGGCTCGGGATCCTGCCCTTCGTCGAGTAGCGCTTGCACTGGATCACCATGCTCCGGCCGTCGGGCGGGCGGCCGGTGTTCAGCGCATGCCGGCGCCGCTCGACCCGCCACGCACTCAGCACCGGCTCGATCAACGCCCAGCGGGCATCGGACAGACCACTCGGACACGGACGGCGTTCGGCCATGACCCGGGCATACCGCCGACCAGGGGCTGTGCGCCCAGGCGTGCAGCGCGACCGGCAGGAGCACGTTCCGCCGGCATCTCGGGACGAGACAGGCGCAAGCCGTATCCCATCTCAGCCGTCACCCCATAGGGCACGACCGCCACATCAACCCCGCCAGCCGCGTCGGGACGACGATCCCGCCTCGAGCAACACGGAAGGAAGCTCCTTTTAAGGCAGAAACGACCGCCAAGACCGTGTCCTACGTGGCGAGTCGGACGAGTCGCCTGTAGCAGCAGAGGGCGGCGGCGAGACCGAGAAAGGCCAGGTGGTTGCTCTCTGCTGCTACAGACGGTTCCTCAAGCTGACCATGTGGGACACGGCCCAAAGCCTGTTGCAGAAGAAGATCAGGGGTCGGCTCCGGCCGTGATCTGCGCCAGCAGGCGATTCTCTGCACAGTGTTTTTCGCTGTTCGCGCCGCCTACGCCTCACACGGGCGTGGATCCGGCGTCGGCAGTCCCCGTGGGGAGCGGTGTGGCGGCGAAGACGGAGTCCGGGTCGACTGCGGACTTCACGGCGAGCAAGCGCTCGGTGTTCGGCCCGTAGGAGTTCGCAACCTGGTCGGGAGTCTCCGGCCCCAGGAAGTTCACGTAACCGCCCGGCACTGAGAATGGCTCGAGGGCTGCGTGAAGCTCTTCCAGCCAGCGCAGGTGTGGTGAGCTGCCGTCGCCACGTCCTACGCGGTCCTTGCTTTCGCCGCTCTCCCACATGGAGATCAGCTCGACCATCAGGTGCGGTTCGCGTCGGCCGAAAGCCGTCGAGCCGAGAGGCGGACGGGCGGCTGCACCGTGGAACTGGTGCCACACGATCGCGGAGAACGGTGAGGTGAACTCCTGGGCAGCTCGCTCCAGCACGGTCGCGAAGGGGCCGGTGACGCTCTGGACGGTCCGCGTGCGAATCGCGCCCATCCGCCCGGGCGGGAACATGGCGTCCGTCGCGGCCAGCGCCGCAGAACGGGCGACCGGTCCAACCTCGGCGAGCATGGGTGTACCGAGTCGGCCCAGGGCACGCACCGGCCCGTTCTCTGCGTTCCCCACCTCAAGATCCCCCGACCAGGTCGGCGCGACGTACACCGCCGGCCTGCCGTCCGGGCCGGGAAGGAACCCCACGTCCACCGTCAGCTCGTCGGGACTGTCCTGAAGGATCCCACCGAGGTCGGCCAGAATGTCGGCGCTCCGGGCGATCGGGTACAAGATGGTTCCCGACACCACTGTCGGCACGGGGTGCAGACGGATCCGGGCCGAGGTCACGACACCGAAGTTGCCGCCACCGCCGCGCAACGCCCAGAAGAGGTCCGGATGATGTTCAGCGTCGGTGTTCACTCGCGAACCGTCGGCCAGGACGACTTCGGCACCGAGCAGGTTGTCGGCTGCGAGCCCGAACTTCCCGATCAGGGGACCGTATCCGCCGCCGAGCGTGAGGCCGACCATTCCGACGGTGCCCGCCGTTCCGGTGACGGCAGTCAGGCCCACCCGCTCGGCGGCCGATACGACGTCGGACGAGAGCGCCCCGCCACCCACCGTCGCGAAACGGTGGTTGATGTCGACCTGGACTCCCCGCATGTCGGTCAGATCGAGAACCAGCCCACCGGGACGGAACGCCCGGCCCCAGAAGTCGTGACCCCCGCCACGCACCGAGAGCGGCACCCCATGGTTACGAGACGCGCGTACTCCGGCCTGCACGTCAGCGGTGGTCGCGCACCGCACGACGACAGAGGGACGGACATCGACCGCTGCGTTGAACAACGCCACTGCCCGTGTGTACTCCGGTCCGTTGGTGAGCACACGGCCCGCTGGAATATGGGACCGCAGCTCAGCCAGCAAGGCAGTGCTGACTGCGTCGCGGGCATCGGCATCGGCATCGGCATCGGTAGGGGACTGCATGGTCACTCCTGTGTGTTGCTCATCGGGTGCGGCCGTCGAGGGCGCAGCGTGGATTCGGAGACCGGGTGGTCAGCGAAGTTCGTAGCGTTCTGCCTCGGTCGGCGAGGGCGTTCCGAGCCGCCGGACGGCCGGCGGTATATCGGAGACAGAGCTCGGCGTCCTGAGCGGATCAGGAAGGCGGGGAGTCGGGCTCGGCGCACTGCTGGGCGAGGACGGTTGCCATGTCGGGCAGCAGGACGGCCACGGGGTCGCGGGTCAGCTCTGTCATGCGCAGGCGTCCCCCGACGGTAACGACACCGAGGACGTGCTCACCGCGCAGTTGGGTGGTCTGCGTCGGCCCCCACAGAGCGGTGAGACAGGTGCGGCCGTGTGCCGGCGTCTTCACCACCCCGAGGTTGGTGATCTGGATGTCGGCGGCGGTGACAACGGTCATCATCGCCTCGGCCTCTTCAGGGGTGGCCGGCGGCTGCTGGGCCAGCGCCTCCGAGCCGGTCTTGAGTACCTGCGGTGCGCGCTGGCGTTCCAGAGCCTGGTGATGCTGCCGGGCCAGTTCCCAGAAATCCCGGGCCTGGGATGCCTCGCTCGCCGTGCGCGCTCCCGCGAACCGGTTGGCGACAGCGTCGGGCAGGCCTGCGGCACGGCGCAGGTCGATCGGGCTCAGCACCCTCACCCGGGTGCGGCCCGCTCGGTGGAAGACCGTGCAGGCGGCAGCGCACAGGGCGGCGTGCACGGACACGCCCTCAGTACGGCAACGGCTCACGAGCCGTGCGGTCAGACCGCGTTGCAAGGCCAAGGCGGAAACGTGCGGTGCCCGTCCAGAGAACTGCGTCAGCTCGCCGGGCGCGTTCATCAGTTCATCCTGGGGCGGGCCTACGGTGGGTGTCGCAGCGTCGAGGGCTCGCAGGAGAGCCTCCTGGGAGGGCGGTACGTCCCGCCCCGAGGCCGGCTCTCCGCCCTCCCTGTCGCCGTCGAGAGCGGCGACAAGGTCTGCCACCACCCGCATGCCGCCGGTGCCGTCGGTGATCTGGTGGGCGAAGGTCAGCACGATGACGCTGCCGGTCTCCGCGGGAATGAGTACGGTCCGCATCAGCGGGCCGGGCTCCGGCGCGATGGGGCGCGTCTGCTCACCAGCGACAACCGCCTGCCAGGGAGTTCCCTCGGCGGCCGTTTCGACCCTGACCGGACCCTCTGCCCAGCGGTATCGGGCCTGGGGAGCCCGGCGGTCGACCGAGACGCGAAGCAACGGGTGCAGTGCCTGCACATCCCGCAGTGCCCGCGCCAGAGTCTGCTCGGAGACCTTCCGGCCGATCTCGGCGACCAGGGAGAACTGGACGGGGTTTCGGTGCATGTAAAGGTCGATGGTCCGCTCGAAAGCTCCGAGTTCCCTCGCCGTCTCCGCGTGCGTATGGCTGATCGACATCCAGGGGCCCTTTCTCTACTGATGTGACGTGACGGCGTCGCTACCTGGACGCACCCTGGCGAGGCGGGAGTTCGGCCTCCTGCTGAGCGATCGTCTCGGCCGGCCGGCTGTCCACCAGGCGCTTCGACGTTCTGCGGAAGGCCCAGGCGACGACTAGCGCGGCCACCACGGTCAGGGGGGTGCCCATGGCGATCTTCGCGAAGGCGAGCCAGCCGGTGGCGTCGTGCACGTAGAGCCACTGCTTCACCACGAACCGGGCTCCGAGGACGAGTGCCGCGGCGAGGGTGGCGATGTCGTGTGCCCGCAGAACCTGACGGTCCTCGCGCCAGGCGTACGTGCCCCCGTGCAGGAGGTTCCACGCCACGCCGGTCAGGGGACGGCGGAAGAGGACCGAACCGAATGTGGCGAGGAAACCGGCGAAGGCCACCCAGATGCCAAGCAGGAAGAAGTCCTTGGCGGAACCGGTGAGCGCGACGATGCCTGACGCGACCAGAACGCCGGTCAGGCTGCTGGAGGCGGTGAGGAGACGTTCGCCGCGCACCATCCGGACCACGGTGAGCACCGCACCGGTGGCGACGGCCGCGATGACGGCCGCCTTCGTGGACAGCAAGGCGAGAGCGATCACGAACACCGCGACCGGGACGGTCGAGTAGACGAATCCCGCCGTGCCGCCCATGGACTCGAGCATGGGCGGCCGCGGGGCGGGGGGCGGCGTGCTCCTGGGGCTCCTGTCGCTGGTCGGGGAGGGGCCGTGCCGGCCTTCGGGGTGGGACATCGATCACTCCTGGTCACGTGCTGCGGCTTCAGCGTTCCTAGGGCGTTTCTCGTCGCGTGGCACTGCGGTTCAGGCGCTCCAACCGCCTCCCACGGCCCGGCTCGCGAGATAGGAGTCGCGCAGTGCCTTACGCAGTCCGGGGACGAACGCGTCGAACCGCGCTGCATGCGCCTTGAGGTCGGACTTGTGGGTGCGGCGGTCTTCCTTGCTCCACACCGAGGTCAG
Source organism: Streptomyces yamdrokensis (assembly GCF_053890455.1). Classification (NCBI taxonomy): domain Bacteria; kingdom Bacillati; phylum Actinomycetota; class Actinomycetes; order Kitasatosporales; family Streptomycetaceae; genus Streptomyces; species Streptomyces yamdrokensis. The sequence continues at coordinate 4,197,300 of NZ_CM132679.1, read as the reverse complement.
CTCCAGCTCCACGGCCAGGACGGCCATGGCCAGCTCGTCCGTCAGGTCCTCGGCGGGAGCGCCGTCGAGAACGGCCGCGCGCACCCGGTCCTGGAGGGCGTGCACCAGGTCCGGGTGCACCACGGTGACCCGGTCGGTGGATACGACCCCCAGCTTTTTCTGACGTGTGACGGCGACATCCCCGGAGGCGAGCAGCTGGTCGCGAACCGGGGTTTCGGCCTTGTGGGCCTTGTTGTGCAGGAACTTGAGCCAGCCCTTGGGCTTGTCCTCAGGCAGGTCGTACCAGACTGCGGCGGTGGACGGGTCCTCAGGCGGGTTGCCGGGGAGTCGCCGGACCTTCCCCCCGGTGGCGTCCAGCAGACCGTCGCGGGCCAGCTCGGTCATCGCCCCGGCCCGCAGCAGCTGGCCGCGCCCCTGAATATTGTCGAGCTGGAACTTCTCCTTCTTGACGGTATAGCAGAGCAGGTACAGCTTCTGAGCGAGAGTCGTGGGCACGGTAGCTCCCTTACGTGTCAGCCGATGCAGGCCAAGGGATTTTTATCGCCGATAAAGAAGTGAAATACGCACAGCGGCAAGGTTTACCCGTCACGCCCTCCTCGGCTCGCCTTTACGGAAACGGAAAGCACAGAAGCGGGCGTTTGTCACTCCATATCTTGCAGTGAATCTTCCAGTGAGCGACTGCCCTGCCGCTGCGTTGCCTTCCAGCGGGACTACTACCTCCGGTTCGAGCCGTGAAACTGGTGACGTTACGGCACACTTCGGCGCACCACAGGGGAGAGGCATTCGTGACATCGCTGAGGTTATTGCTCTGCTTCAGGCCGACCTGAGAGCTTTCGTGCCAGAGGTATCGCGGTCCCGAAGGCTGCCCCGCCACTCAGCGTGGGGCCGGCTGGGATTCCGCAGAAGGGGCGGATTTTCCCGTTGCAAACCGGCTTGCAACCTTCAGTCGGGCTCGCCCAAATCACGCGAACCGGGCTTCGTTGAACGGCATCAGAAGCTACGGGAAGCCATAGTCGGACGGCTCGGACTCGCTGCCGGACGACAGCACGTCGACGCCTGGCGTTCCGTTCTATTTTTCGCGGTATTGCAATGGGACCTGCCGGCCTCCGGATCCGGTATGACTGTTGCTCCTGGCCGACCCAATGGCCTGGGGGGGTGTCACCGGGCCCGGGGGGTGCCGTCGGAGACACTGATAAGAGGTCCGGCTACTTGCCCGGTCCGGCGCCGTGCCGGACAGTCCCTGGAGGGCAGGTCTGCATGACGTGGATGCGCGCGCACGGCACCACTGCCGGTCCCGGCACCGCCTACCTGCGATGTTCGGCACCGAAGACGTGGGCGTGTTCCTCGGCCTGGGCGTCGGCATGACGGCCCCTCACGGACACGGACCGACTCGGGTCGGCAAGAAGGTCCTCGACAAGCAGCCGCTCAACAGTGGCCCGAGGCCGCGGGCCGTGTTCGACGAACTGGCCGTGAAGTTCGGCACGGCGCTGGTGATTGTGAACCAGCCCGCCTCCTTCGGCGCCCTGCCCCTGGCCGTCGCCGGGCACGCCCTGGGCAGCCCCCCGACTTCGACGATCTCCGCACGCCACCGAGAGCGTGCGGCCCGCACCCTCATGAGCCCTCCCCCGCACCACCCTGCCCTTGCGTCATAGTTTTCAATGGGCTCACGGCGTGACCGCGTCGACGCACCGGACGGTGAGGGAGACATCGATCATGGCGTGGAGCACCCGGGAGGTGGCGGAGCTGGCCGGCGTCAGCCTTAGGGCCGTACGGCATTACCACGACATCGGGCTGCTCGACGAGCCGGATTGCCGCTCCAACGGGTACAAGCAGTACGGCGTCAGCCATCTCGTCCGACTCCTGCGGATCAAGCGCCTCACCGTTCTGGGGTTCTCCCTCTCCCAGATCGCGGACATGCGCGACGACCCGGATTCCGACCCCGACCTGCGCGATCTGCGGACTCTCGACGATGAGCTGGCCGCCACCATCGAACGCCTGCAACACGCCCGCGCCGAGGTCGGCGCCTTCCTGCGGGGAACGGCCGCGAGCGACCTTCCCCTCCGCTTCGCCTCCGTGGACGGGACAACCGAGCTCCCTCACCCGGACCGCTCTTTCGTCACCGTTCTCGGTACGGTCCTCGGACCCAGGGGGATGGACGCCTATGCGGACTTGCTCCATCAGGAGCCGCAGCCGGTGGCACGCGAACTCGACGAGCTTCCCGCCGATGCCGACGAGCCGACGCGCCAGAGTCTCGCCGAGCGTCTCGTGCCTTACGTCCGAGGTCTCCGGACTCGGCATCCCGGGCTCAGCGACCTTGCTTCGGACGCCCCGCGCGGCCGACAGCACACCGCTCGCACCATCGGCAAAGCCATCAGCGATCTCTACAATCCGGCCCAGGTGGACGTGATGCAGCGGCTCCACGAGCTCCTGTCCGATTCGGATGACCCACGGTGACCGCCCCCAGAGGGCGGTTCGTGACTCTTTGAGTGGTTCCCTGGCTCGCCTGATGGTGTGACGAGTGGACGAAAGAGTCGTTGCCGCCGCCACTGCCACCTGCTGCCTGGACATCAGTGAACCGAAATCCGTGCGGTCGGCTGCCGCACGTGCCTCGCTTGGGTCAGGGCGGCAGGGGACGGTGGCATCGCGGGCTGACCGTTCTTCGGCGAGCCGACTGTACAGAGGTGCGCTGCCGTTCGAGTCGACCCCATGATCATTCGTCACATGTGCCAGAACGTTTTCTCCACCCCTGCAGATACTGCTTCCGGTTTCCATCGGCCGGCCCTGGCCCGCCTTTCGTGCAGCGGCCGCCTCCGCCAACGGCCTTGGCGATTGCGGAGCCGCCACCCAGTCCGCTTCGCCGGCAGCCGACTTGGCTTGCCCACGCGCCGGCCGTCGCTTTGAATGCCTGATTGCTCGGCACGTGGCAGGGAAGGGAGAGAACGTCATAGGAGACCAGGCCACCGTCTGCGGTTGGCCGGGATGAAGGGGCTGGGTCTGTGAGCAATATGTGGATGTACGCGCAGGACAGCGGTCACACGTACGGCCAGTCGCTGGTGGGCTTCACCGTGGAGGCCGCGGACGGGGGCATCGGCCACGTAGACCGTCAGCAGGACCAGCCCGGCATACAGCACCTGGTGATCGACACCGGCATGTGGAAGTTCGGCAGAAGCGTGCTGGTCCCGGCCGGTGCCGTCATTGCCATCGACATCAGGACGCAGACGGTGAAGGTCGCACCGTCCCGGGAGGAAATCAAAGCCGCTCCCCGATTCACCACCGACAGCGAGACAGGTGATCCCGAGTACCTGTCCGCGGTCGGCGACTACTACCTTTCTCTCCGCTCCGCGCCCCTTCGCTGAACCTGAGCGCACCCCGCGGGGCCCACCTGCCCGGGAGAATTGGGGGTGCCGCCAAGGTGAGCCCAGAAGCCGCCAATAGTTGATCTTGGATGGTTGGTGAGGGCCCGGCTCACTTGTCGGCGCTGTCGGCTGCGTTGGCTTCGGCGAGGATGCGGTAGACGGTGGCGATCGAGGGGTGTTCGCCCTTGTTCTTGCCCGCGGTGATGACGAGCTTGCGGGCGATCTCGGGGACGGAGACGCCGCCTGCCCGCAGGCTGCGGGCGTAGTCGGCCATGTCGTCGTCGACGACCTTGGGGCGCCCGCCGTGGCGGCCGTGTTCGCGGGCGGACGCCTGGCCTTCGAGGGACTTCTCGCGGATGTACTCGCGCTCAGACTCCGCCATGCCGGTGAAGAACGCGAACAGGGCGACGTCGTGCCCGGACGGGTCGTAGACCCCCTGGAGAGGGCCGGTGAGGAGTTCGAGCTCGATGTCGTGGTGGCGCAGGTCCTCGGCGATGGCCAGGAGCTCGGCGGCGCCGCGCCCGAGTCGCTTCATCTCATGCACCGTGAAGATCACCCGCTGGTGCGGGACGGCCTTCTTGACGGTGCGGGCGAAGTCCATCGCCTTGACGAACTCCGGCCGCACCTTGGTCCGGGTGCTGATCTTCTCCGAGAAGACCGGGTCGCACCCGGCCTCCGCCAGGGCATCGAGCTGGCTCTGGAGCTCTTGCTGGGCGGTACTGCAACGGGCGTAACCCACCCTCGTGGGCTTCGTCGCGGTCTCCGGCACGGCGGTGTCGATGGCCGGGCCCCTCTCCCACGCGCGGCCGGGGCCGCGGCCGGTGGGGGTCTTCACCTCCAGCTCGGTGCGGAACTGGGGCACCAGCATGAAGCGCGGGGTGTGGTACTTCGGGGCGACCTTGCCGCCGCGGGTGCGGCAGGTGCTTCCGGCGGGCACCTCACAGGTGGGGCAGTCGAACTATTCGACTGCTGCGGCTGGTTCGGCGAGCTCTGGCATGTCGCAGAACCTACCGCGAGGGCCATTGTGCGAAAGCTGTTTTGTGAAAGATTATGAGAACGAAGATCGGGGACAAACCGGACGCGGCCCGGTGGGGGTCCGTGATCTCTCAGAACTACTCGTTTCTGAGAAGGCAGTTGGGTGTGGGTCCAGGCGTGGCAGGATCGCGGCCATGTCCCGCAGCGTTCCCCGCCTCCGGATCGGCTCGACCGAGATCATCGCCCTCGCCGACGGCGAGGGCCCGTTCTTCTCCCCGCGCGCCGAGGCCTTTCCGGAGGCCACGGCCGCTCAGTGGGCCGAGGCCGACCGCTACGACCCGGGCGCGGTCGACGCCGAGGGCCGCTGGCGGCTCCAGTTCCGCGCGTACGCGATCCGCGGCGACAATGGCCTCACAGTCGTGGACGCCGGGATCGGTCCGGCGGACGGCCCGGCCGGCTCGTGGGCGCCCGTGCCCGGGGCGCTCCCCGAGTCGCTCGCCGCCGCGGGCATCGACCCGGCCGAAGTCGACACCGTGGTGCTCACGCATCTGCACACCGACCACGTCGGGTGGGCGGTCGTGACCGAGGCGGCCGTCCCATCAGCGGGCGGCGCGGTGGACGGCAACGCTTCGACCGGCGGCGCGACCAGCGGCCGCCGCCCCTATTTCCCGAACGCCGAATACCTGCTCCAGCGGGCCGAGTTCGACGCCCTCGACGCGCTCAACCCGCAGCTTCGCGAGACCCTCACCGACCCGCTCGCGGCGGCCGGTCGGCTCCGGCTTCTCGACGGGGATACGCCGCTTCGCGCCGGGCTCGCGGTCGCCACGCCCGGTCACACGCCCGGGCACCAGAGTGTGCTGGTCGCCGACGGGCGCGAGCTGGCGCTCGTCACCGGCGACCTCCTGGTGCACGCGCTCCAGCTGCTCCACCCCGAGCTCGCCTACTCGCACGAGAACGACCCTGAGGCGGCCAGGCGCTCAAGGGAGCGCATGTTCGGCCACGAAACCGCCACCACGCTGCACCTGGCGACGCCGCATCTGACGGAGCCGTTCATCTCGGCGTGATTGCGGCTGTCCGATCCGTTCGGCGCGGGTCAGCCCGCGAGGGCGTACAGACGCTCGAATTTCTCGGCGGCCTCGTCGTCGACGGGACCGAAGACCGTGAGGCGGCAGCCGCCTCGGGCTGGAGCCACATCCGGTCCGCGTACAGGCGCAGCACGCCGACCTCCCGATTGCGGGAGATCTTGACGCCCTTGACCTTGTCGGCGACGTTGCACCGACCCCAGATCTCGCCGAACGCCTGGAGGAGGCCGGGCAGGACGCGAAGCTCAGCTTCGAGGTTCAGCCCAACGGCCGGTTGAAGCTGAACGTCGACCGGCTCGGCGAGAGCGAGTCCCTGAAGTGGCTGCGCAAGACAACCTCGAAGAATGCTCCCGAAGATCGACCTGCTGCCGGACCAGCTGTTCGAGGTCGACTCCTGGACCGGATTCCTGGACGCCTTCGTGCAGCTGCGCGACCTCGGTGCACTGCACCGCGCAGGCGTGCTCACCGCCGAGGAGTTCACTGCTTAGAAGCAGGAACTCCTCGCGCGCATCCAACCGGATCGGGCGGCTACTCCGACGGCAGTCACAGCGCCCCCGGTCCGTCCCTCCAGAGGAACTACACCCAAGGCGGTTCGGTGGGCAATGAGTAGTGCACGCTGGTGAGCTGTTCCGAGAGCACCCGCAACTGGTGGACCGTGGCAGAGTCCTGGATGGCACGTTCCCGGCCGCGGAGGGCGGGCTCGCCACGGAGCTGGAACGGCCCATCGGGCACGACGTAGCTCCCCCAGGCAGGTTGGGGACGGTTGAGGCGTACAGGGAGGTCTTGGCGCCGTCTGGTGTGGGGCGGAAGGCGATGCACGAGAGCAGGCGCGTGAGGATCCCGTATACGCGGCCCCGGGTGTTGTTGGCGCCGCCAGTGAGCACGTTGGAACGTGTGAGTCCGGGGGCGGCAGCCATGCTGCGCAGCCTCAGCCCGGCGGCATCGGCCCTTCGCTGCAGTTCCATGGCGAAGTAGAGATCGGCCCGCTTGGACTGTACGTAGGCGAACGCCGCTCGGTAGCGGTGCTCAGCATTGAGGTTGGCCATGTCGAATCGGGCGAATCGCTGACCCTCGCTGCTGACAGTGACCACGCGCGGGTCGGGGGCCGCTAGCAGGTGAGGCATGAGGAGGCCGGTGAGCGCGAACGTGCCGAGGTGGTTGACGCCGAACTGGGACTCGAAGCCGTCGGCGGTCCGGGAGAACGGCACCATGGCGATGCCAGCGTTGTTGACCAGGAGATCGAGCCGGCCGTGGCTCCAGCCCTCGGCGAAACGGCGGACGGACTTCAAGTCGGCGAGGTCGAGCAGGCGCAGTTCGAAGCGGGCGCCGGGGACTTCGGGCCGCGGCCGCTCCACGGCGTCCTGCCCGCGCTCGCGGTTGCGGCATGCCAGGACGACATGGGCGCCGCGGCAGGCGAGTTCGCGAGCGGTGACGTATCCGATGCCGCTGTTGGCGCCGGTGACCACGGTCAGTCGCCCCGACTGGTCGAGGAGGGAGTCCGGTGTCCAGCGGTCGCGCAGCGAGGCTCGGGCGGCAGCCCGGGAGCCACGGGTCATGGGAACCTCAATCTGTGGGTCAGGGGTGCCTGCGGGCGCGTGCGCCTGCAGCCCCTTCCCCACCGTTCGCTCCAGCTCGGGCTCTCCGGTGAAGCCGCCCGCCGCTACGCGGACGAGTGGACGGTCTCCATCACCGACATCACCGGCCTCGCCCACGAGATCCACGGGTACGTACGGGACGGCGACCTGGAGGCCGCGCGGCGGCTCCTTCCGCGGGAAGCCCCCTACCCCGCGCCCGACGACCTCCTGGATCACCTGCGCCCACCAGCGCAGTCGCCGGTCGAGACGTCCTCGTAGCGGGAGCGGTCCAGAGAAACGTCCGCCCAGACCGTCTTGCCGACGGGGTGGCGGGGGGCTGTGCCCCAGCGTTGGGCCAGGGTGTCGACCAGGAGGAGGCCTCGGCCCGATTCGCCCTCCGGCGGTGCGGTGGGCAGGGTCTCGGGGGGTCGTTTCGCCGCGTTGGCGTCGGCCACCTCGATGCGGACCACGTCCGCCGTCGTGTCCAGGGTGAGGCGGACGGCGAAGTCGCGGCCCGGAGTGCGGGCATGCTGTACGGCGTTCGCCGCGAGTTCCGCCACGACGAGCGCGACCGTGCACGACTGGTCCGACTCCGGCAAAAACCCCCACTCCCCCATCGCCTGTACCGCGTGGCCCCGGGCCAGTCGCGCACCTCGCGGTGAGGACGTGAACTGCGCCGACAGGATGCGGGGTTCGTCGGGCGGGGTGGTGGCGGTCGGCTTGGTCGGCTCTGTCAGCACGGGTCTGTCCTTCGGCGTACGTCGGTGCTCTTCTTCGGCAGGTCCGAAGACATCTCGCTCGGTGCGCGAGTTGTCACGTTCCGTACCCAAGAATCGGGGCGTCGCCCTACGCTCGAAAGGTGACACAGCATTACTTATGGGTCCGTAAAGAAAGGAAGTGACGTCTTGGCCAACGCAATTGACCCCAGTACGTCGATGGCCGCCCTGTTCGGCGCGCGGGTGCGCAGGCTCCGCACGGCCGCCGGACTGACCCAGGCCGAACTCGGCGCCAGGACGCACGTGGTGAGCACCCGGATCACGCAGATCGAGCGTGCGTCCGGAGCGAAGCCGACGCTGGAACTGGCCCGTGCGCTGGACGCCGTCCTCGGCGGGGACGACCTGCTGGTCGAGTTGTGGCCGTACGTGTACCGGGAGGCGTTTCCGGACTGGTCGCGGAAGTTCATGGAGTACTCGGGGCGGGCGGTGGCCGTCAGACAGTACGCGGCTCACGTGGTGCCGGGTCTGTTGCAGACGGAGGCTTACGCGCGGGCGGTTCTGAGTGTCGGTCGAACGCTCGACGGCAAAGAGCAGTTGGAGGAGCGGGTCGCCCTGCGCATGGGACGACAGGAGCGCCTTGGCACGCCCGATCGTCCCGAACTGTGGTTGATCCTCGACGAAGCGGTGCTCAGACGTCCCGTCGGAGGGCGTGTGGTGATGCGTGAGCAGTTGGTGCGGCTGCTCGGAACTGCGGCGGAACCTCACATCACCGTGCAGGTGCTGCCGTTCGACCAGGGCGAGCACGATGTGATGGGTGGCTCGCTCACGGTGCTCAGCATGCCGGACGGCTCGGAGAGCGCCTACACGGAAGGCGCGCATTACGGCCAACTCGTCGAGAATCCGGACGATGTCAGGAGCTTGGCGCTGGCCTACGATCGGCTGCGGGCGGCAGCTCTGCCCCCGCTCATGTCGCTCGACATGATCCGATCCGTGATGGAGGACAACCACCGTGGAGCGAACGTCCCGTCCCGATCCGAACGGCGCCGCCTGGCGCAAGAGCAGCTACAGCAACCAGGAGGGCGGCGACTGCGTGGAGGTGGCCGACGGGTTCCGGACCGTCGTCCCCGTCCGTGACAGCAAAGCCCCGCACGGCCCGACCGTGTGCTTCGAAGCCGCCTCCTGGACCGCCTTCATGGACGAGGTGAAGGCCGGGCGGCTCCGTCCCTGACGGCATAACCCGATCCGTGATGGAGGACAACCACCGTGGAGCGAACGTCCCGTCCCGATCCGAACGGCGCCGACTGGCGCAGCAGCAGCTACAGCAACCAGGCCGGCGGCAACTGCGTGGAGGTGGCCGACGGGTTCCGGACCGTCGTCCCCGTCCGTGACAGCAAAGCCCCGCACGGCCCGACCGTGTGCTTCGAAGCCGCCTCCTGGACCGCCTTCACAGGTGAGTTGAAGGCCGGCGGGCAGCTCCGTCCCTGAGGTGGCCGGGGTCCGGTCGGCGTCCGGCCGGCGGGGTCACCGGGCCCTTGTCCGCGAGGGTCCGGCGGGCCGCTGACCTCCATAAAGAACCGGGGGAAAGAACTACCCGCCCACCCACCCTCCCCGCCGGAAAGCCCGCGTCACTCGTCCGGGTGACCGGCTTGCAGGGGCGGGATACGGGCGGTTACGTTCACCGCGAGAAGCGCGTTCAGCGCGACAACCGCAAACAGATACGGCCCCCGATCGGGACGGGCATCCCGGACGAGGGCCTCACCGATCAGGAAGCTACGACCTTCCCAATGGCTGACTCGCAGTCTAACGCGCGCCTGCGCGCCGACGCCGGAGCTCCGATCTCCGGCGTGATCCACGTACGCACCCGGCTCACCGCCGACTTCACCGTGATCTCCAACGCCCTCGCCCAGCGACGCGGCAGCGCGGTCACCATCGGCGTCGCGGTGTACATCCTCTCCCTGCCCACCGGCACCCCCGTGACCATCACCGCCCTGTGCGAGCACTTCAGCGAGGGCGAGATCCTCATCTCGCGGGCACTCAGGGAGCTCGAAGCCGCCGGCTACCTGGAGCGCCGCCGCGAGCGCCTGCCCTCCGGGAAGATCCGCACGCGGACGTACTTCTACGACGTACCCGGCGGCGGCGACAACGGCGGCAACGGCCCGGAGGGCCCTCCCGAGCCGCCGAAGCCGCCCCGGCACCGGACCCGGCCCCGGAAACAGCCCGCCGTCGCGGAGGCCTCGGCCACTGCCGTGCCCCTGCGGGGGGCGGTGCCCGCTCCCCGCCACGAGGAGGCCGAGAACCCGGCCTCCTCACTCGCGGGCACAGACGCCGACCCGGCGCCCTCACTCGCCGATGCCGACCCGGAGGCGGTCGCCCTGCTGACCGCCCTGCGCCGGGTCGATCCCCGTCTCGTCCTGTCCGTGCGGGAGGCCGCCCGTCTGGCGCCGGCCGTCGCCGCGTGGCTGGCGGCCGGGGTCGGACCGCGCGAGATCACCGACCTGCTGACCGTACGGCTCCCCGACACCTTCCGGGCCCGCCCGGCAAGCGTCCTGGCCTTCCGCCTCCGGGAAACGCCATTGCCCGCGCCGCCCCCGGCACCGCTCCCACCGGTCGCCGAACGCCCGGCCGTGCTGCCCTTCCAGACCTGCGACGGCTGCGAGCGCGCCTTCCGCGCACCGGAGCCCGGACGCTGCCGGGACTGCCGGGGGCGCCGTGACCGCCTCACCCGGGAGCCGCTCCGTGCGGCCGGCTGAGCCGGTGGGCGGGCATGCGGTCGGACCCCGGGTGGGAGGCTTGATGTGCGGGGGTCGAGACGCACGCCCTTCGTTCCCCGCACTCCCCCGGGCTCCGTACAACGAGATCAGGGAAATGGCCACCGCCGTGCAGCGCGGCACTGTCCCGCTTGAATTTCCAGGCCCCGTTCGGAACGCTGATGCACAGCAGCACCGACTCCGTGCACCCGACGGGAGTCACCTACGAGACGAGGCCGTCCGTATGACCAGCGCCTGGGACCCGGTGTCCGGAACCCCCCCGATCCCTCAGCCCGCCGGCACCCCCGAGGACCTGCGTGCTGCCCTCGCCCTGCTCGCCCCGGCCGCGCTGCCCGTCTTCGACGCCGAGCGTGCGGTGGCCCTGCAGCAGGCACGGGAGCAGGTGAGCGCCGCGCCCATGCGTCGCTTCGTCGGCCAGTGGGCCGTGTACGTCGCCGTCGAGCGTCACCCCGAGCAAGCAGCCCGCCTGCACGCGCTGGAGGCCCGAGCCGCCGAGACGGACGACCTCGCCGAGGCCCGTGCCCTCGCCACCGAGATCGGCTCCCTCCTCGATGCCGCCTGCGCCGAGGCAGGCATCGAGAACGGGCAGGGCACCGCGTGAGCGACGGGAAGGAATGGCGCTGGGAGTACGACCCCGATGCCGAACACCTGATCTTCGGGCTTCCCCGGCATGTCGTCGGCGAAGTCGAGCGCCTGGCCGACGAGCTGGTCGCCCTCGCCACAGTCGGTGTAGACGTCACCGACATCGGGAGCGGGCCCAGTCACGGAGGGCCCGGCGGTCTGCGCCGTATCCCGTTGCTCGCTGACGGGTGGTTCTACGCTCTTCCCCTACCGCGGATGAAACTCATCGCGGTGGTCCGGGTCGTGCCGCCGTTCACCGATGTCCGAGCCGGGCAGTGGGGGAACCACGTACCGGTCGCGGGCCGTTCGGTCACTGGGGATTCAAGCAGCGCGGTCGGTGTGCATGCCGCGTTCTTCCAGGGCTGTTTTCAGGCTGCGCAGGGCGTAGTAGACGCGGGACTTGACGGTGCCCTGGGGGACGCCGAGGGTGACGGCCGCCTGCTGGGTGGTGCGGTCGGCGAAGAAGGTGGCCTCCAGCACCTCGCGGTGTGCGGGGGTCAGGGCCTGGAGGGCGTCGCGCAGGACGATGGACGACAGCATCCGTTCGATGTCGTCGGCCTCCGCGCCCAGTTCGGTCAGCCAGGTCGCGCCGCCTATCTCCAGCGGGCGGGCCATCTTCGTGCGGTGTGCGTCGATCACGATGTTGCGGGCGACGCGGAACATCCAGGGGCGGACGGCCATCCCCTCGCCGTCCGCCAGGTTCTGCTTGTTCCAGCAGCGCAGCAGCGTCTCCTGGATGACGTCCTCCGTGCGGTGGGTGTCTCCGCCCAGCATGCGCAGCACGTACGAGTAGAGGGCCGGGCCGTGCTCCAGGTAGAGGTCCCGCAGGGCCCGTTCCTCGGGGGATACCGCGCTCGCCGACCCGATCACCGTCACGTTCATGGTGTGCTCCCGCTCCTGCTCCTTGGGATGGCCGGCCCCGGTCGTGGGGATTGGGACCGGGGCCTCCGGGGAAGGGAGTGTTCCTAGGGATGCTCCACGTTCGTTCCATGTTCGTTTGACGTTCGATTGACGGCTCGTACAACGCCTGTGGGGCCACCCCGTGGAACGGGGTCGCCCGAGCGGTGGAGCGGCGGGTCGGTTCCCGGGTCAGACGTAGGTCGACAGGGCCTCCAGCTGGGCGCGGACCCGGTGGGCCAGTTGCTCGTCCGCGGCGGAGAGGCGACCGCTGCTGTGCAGCCTGTTCCACATGTGCAGCAGTTCGTTCCCGTGGATCTCCGCCGCCCTGTCGTCCTCCAGCCGCTGCCACGCGGCCGCCGCCCTCGCCACCGCCGCCGGTGCCTGCGGGGCACCGGCCCCGCACAGGATGCGGGCCACCGACAGGGCCAGCACCGTGGCCTCCCGGTGGTCCCCGCGCAGGTGCGCCAGGTACGCCTCCATCGCCCGCGCCTCCAGCGCGTCCGGGTGCTCCGTGCCCGCCGAACTCGTCAGGCGCTCACGCAGGGCGGTCGCCTCGGCCGACGCCTCCTCCAGCCGGCCCGTGGTCGCCAGCGCGTTGATGCGCGTGATCTGCTCCGCCAGCTCCGTAGGGAGGGAGCGGGACGGAGGAGGAGGCGGCGGTGCCGGGGCGGGGGGTGGTGCCGGGGCTGGAGCGGGGGTGGGGGCGGGGGCGGGGGGTGCCGTTGCGGCGGCCCGGGCCCGGGCGACCGCCAGGGCTATGGCGGAGGCGGGCGCGGGGGCAGGGGCGGGCGCGGGGGCAGGGACAGGGGTGGGGGCGGGCGGGGGAAGAGGCGCCGGTTCAGGGGCCCGGTGAGCGGGGTCCGTCGGGTCGAGGACCCGGCTGGAGCCGTCGGGGAAGACCTCCAGGACGAAGTGGGACTCGCCCGGACCGTCGTTCACCGTTGCCCCGACCGCCGCCGCGCGCTGCTCCGCGTACTGCTGCAACCGGTCCAGTACGGCCTCGTGCACGGACTGGCCCGGCTCAAGCACCAGAGGCTCTCCGTTGATCTCGGCGAGCCCTTCGCCCGAGATCCGCACCTCGAAGTGGGCCATGGCTGCTGTCCTCCTCGTTGTTCTCATGCGTCGGGGGTGGTGGACGGGGAAGGCGACGGGGAGGCGGAGGGCGAGCCCGTCGGGTCCGGGTCCATGCCCGGGGTGACGCCCGGGGTGGAGCCGGCGGGCGGGGCGGCCACACCCTCGTACTTGGCGAACTGGGCGCGGATGGCGAGGACGTAGCCCTGGGCCTCGTTCGTCTGCGGCACCCCCTTGGCCGCGCGGACGGCGTCCATCCCCACGTGGTAGCCGGCCAGGGCGAGGTCCAGGACGCTGCCGGTGGCCTCGTTCGCGTCGATCATCTGCTGGGCCTCATCGGCGAGATCGCACAGGTAACGGCCCTGCGCCATGATCGAGTCCTCCGCGTCCAGCGCCGAGGTCTCGTCGTTGTCGTCGTCGTCCTCGCCGTACTTGTCGAAGATCTCGGGCGGCAGCTGCGAGATGCCCTCCTCGCCGTTCTCGCCGACGAGTGTCTCGTTGAAGCCGGACTCCCTCTCGATCTGGGAGGCGATGACGATCGGGCCGATCGCGTCGCACAGTTCGCCGGCCTCCTCGATCGGGTCCGCCAGGTCCTCGGGGACCGTCGAGGTCTCCAACTCGCCCTGGCCGTCGCCGTTGAAGATGGCGATCACCTCGTCCGCGTCGTCCGCACTGGCGGAACCGCCCCCACCGCCGCCCGAGAACAGCAGGATCAGCGCGATGAGCGGGGCCAGCAGCACCCCGAACCCGCCGATGATGATGATGACGACCAGGGCGCCGAGCAGGGCGAGCGGCGACAGCAGGCAGCCGCAGCCGGTGCCTGCGGCGATGGTGTTCCTGACGGCGGTGGAGGTCCCGCCCTCCCCGCTCTCTCCCGTGCCCGCGCTCATGCGTGCCCGCCTTCTTCCTCTCACCTTGAACCGCGACGGCCGAACGGCCCGTTGTGCTGTCGACGGGCTCGAAAGATCCAAACGGGCCCCGGCGCGAATAAGTTCAAACCCGTAGAAATCAGATGAGCCAGAGCAGCCGAAGCACGAGCGGAGAAGGGGGCGGGGCGCACATGGGCACTCCTCCGGCAACGCCGTCGGGCCCGCAGTCATGGGTACGAGGGCCGAAACCCGCACGGCCGACGGCCCCGGCCGCCACACCGCCCGTCACACCGCCCGCCGCGGACGGCGGAGCCTCCGGTGCGGGTCAGACTCCGGTACCCGGGGCGACCGCGGGTCCGGGGACTCCGGATGCCGGGCCGGCGACGGGGTACGGCGCGGGTACGGCGGTCCAGCCGGGGGCACCGGCCCGGCCCGGGGTGCCGGGGCAGGCCGGAGCACCGGGGCAGCACCCTCAGCCGGGACAGCACATCCCGCCGAGGCCACACCCTCAGCCGGGACCACACGCCCAGGCGGGAACGGCCGTGCACCCGGCACCTGTTCCGGCTCCCGCCCCGGCATCCCCCGCACCGTCCGCGTCAGCGGCCCCCGCACCCGCCTCGCCCGCACACGCGCACGCGCACACGGCGGCACCCGCCCCGGCCCGGACGCCCCGCCCCTCGCCCCCCGCCCCCCGCAAGAGAGCCCCCGCCCCCGCCTCCGCCGGCGAGCCCTCCTGGGGTGAGCCCAGACGGCGGACGACCGTGCGCGGGAAGTCGCGGGACGAGATCGGGTGGGTCAAGGCGCACGGCGGAGCCGGTGCCTCCTCGCTCGCCGACGCTCTCGGCGGGGTCGACGTGGGGGCCCGCTGGCCGGAGCCCGCGCGGGGCGAACCGCGCCGGGTCATGCTGGTCGGCCGGACCAGCGCACGCGGACTGCGTGCCGTGTCACGGGCGTTGGGTGCGCTGAAGGACGGAAAGGCCCCGCAGGGGATCGACCTGCTGGGTGTCGTCCTCGTCGCCGACGCCCCCGGGCGGCTCCCGCTCAGCCTGCTGCGCCGCATCCGGGTCGTCCGCTCGGTCACCCATGTGCACCGGGTGCCGTGGATCCCGGCCTGGCGGGTGGGCGGTCAGCCCAAGTACCTGCCCCGACAACTCAGCGTGCTCGCCGACCTGGTGGGCACCAAAACCGACGGCGAGAGAACCGTTTCATGACCTCCCCCCTCACCCACCTCGCCCTCCCCCTCGGGGAGCGGCTGGCCGGCTACACCCCGACCGCCGACGCCGGCGTCATCCTCGGCATCCTCGCGTGGTGCGCCTCGGCCGCGGGGGTCGGCGGACTGATCATCGTCGGCATGCAGATGGCGATCCAACTGCGCCGCGGCGAGCCGGGCGAGGGCGGCGAGCACTTCCGCGGGGTCTTCTACGTCACCCTCGGCTGCCTGGTCGCCTCGACGGCCGGGCCACTCGTCGCCTTCCTCGGCAATCTGTCCCTCCTCTGAGGTTCGCAAACCTCTCGGCACCAGTCACCCCAGCCGCATCCAGGCCCCACCTCAGCCCAGCCCACCTCACCCCTACCTCGCGCCCACCGCTCATGCCACGGCGCCGACCTCTCGGAGATCCCCATGTCCCTGCTCCTCGAAGCCACCAACGTGCTCGCCGCCGGCGTGCCCCAGCCGGTGAGCAACGCCCCCGGCGAGCTGACCTCCAAGGTCAACACCGTGCTCGGCATAGCCGCCTGGGCCGGTACCGCCGCCGGCGTCGCCGGGGTGCTGATCACCGGCACGATGATGGCCGTCTCCCTCAAGCGGGGTGAGAGCTCGGAGCACATGAGCCGCCTCGGCATGGTGCTCGGCGGCTGTGTCCTGGTCGCCACCGCGGGCCCGCTGGTCGGCTTCGTCTTCAACTGATCCGGCGGACGGGGAGGAGCCGGGGACGGTCGAGATGTTCACACGCAGGGAGTACCGGGAGCCACGCCGGTACCGGTCGGACCCGTCGGGGCCGTACTGGAAGCAGCGCGGCTGGCAGGTGTCGGCGGGGTTCCTCGCCGTCGTCGTCGTACTGAGCGGGATCGTCGCGCTGACGACCGACCAGGACCCCGACGGGAACAACGGGAACGCGCCGGCGGCCGAGGGGCCGCTGTCCGGCACTCCGGCCATGAAGGACGGCCGGCCCGAGGGATGCCGTACGGACGACAGCGACGGCGACGCCCTGCCCACGGCTCCGCCCGACGACGTCGACTGGCACACCCTCGACGTCACGCGTGTGCCCGTCTCGGCCTCCGCCGGCCCGACCCTGACCCAGGGGCCCCTGTGGTGGTGCTTCGCGCACACGCCGACCGGGGCCGTGCTGGCCGCCCACATCATTCCCTCGCAGATGAGCGGTCCCGACTGGCGGACCGTCGCGCGGGAGCAGGTCGTGTCCGGCCAGGGCCGGGACCTGTTCGTCTTCAAGCGTTCCACGGTCCGGGACGACGACACCGTCGAATCCGGCTCCGGCGCCAGTGCCGATGC
Organism: Streptomyces yamdrokensis; assembly: GCF_053890455.1. Taxonomy (NCBI): domain Bacteria; kingdom Bacillati; phylum Actinomycetota; class Actinomycetes; order Kitasatosporales; family Streptomycetaceae; genus Streptomyces; species Streptomyces yamdrokensis. The sequence continues at coordinate 4,180,859 of NZ_CM132679.1, read as the reverse complement.
CGGAGCCGGAGCCGGAGCCGGTGACGGGCCGGGCTCCGGGTCCGGCGCGAGTGCCGGGACCGGCAGTTCGTCCGTCGCCTCCTACGCCGGATACTCGGTGCCCGCGTACTCCGGCGAGGCGGCGACCGTCGAACTGCTACTCAAGACCAGTCAGGGCTACGCCACGACCTCCATCGCCCTGCGCTGGAGCGGCGGCGACTGGAAGGTCCAGCCCTCCGACAACGGTGCCCTGCACACGCCCGTGAAGGCGGTCCAGGGAACCAACGGCCATCTCCTTTGGGGGGTTTGACATGGCGTGCCCGACCGGTAACCCCATCGTCGACATCGCGGTGGGATTCTTCAGCTTCCTCGGGGATCCCATCGGGACCATCGTCGAGGGCGTCGCCAACGCCGTCCTCGCGGGCGCCATCGCGGTGTTCGGGGCGCTGACCACCAGCATCCCGACCCTCTCGGGCACCACGACGGCCCAGGACATCAACAGCCAGACACAGTGGATCGTGGTCTATCTGGCGGTCGGCTCGCTGCTGTTCGCGTCCGCGCGGATGGCCATCGAGCGGCGCGGTGAGGCCGGCACGACCGCGCTCAAGGGCATCATGCGGGTCATCCTCGTCTCGGGTGCCGCCACCACCGTCGTCACGGCCGCCGCCACCCTCTCCGACGACTACTCCACGTACCTCTTCAACGCGGGCGCGGAGAAGCAGCTGAGCGCCGTGGGCGCCTGCTCCGACGGCAACGGCATCGAGTCCTTCCTGCTGCTGGTCCTCGCCTTCCTGCTGCTGATCGCCGGGATCATCCACACGATCCTGCTCTACATCCGCCTCGGCGTCATGATCCTGCTGCTGGGCACCCTCCCGCTGGCCGCCGCCGCCTCCATGACGAACTGGGGCGGCGGCTGGTGGCGCAAGCACCTCGGCTGGATGATCGCCTGGCTGCTGTACAAGCCGGCGGCCGGCCTGGTGCTGTACGCGGGCTCGGCCATGATCACCTCGGGCCAGGACGGCGGCAGTGACATCAACGAACGCATCGCCGGTATCGGCGTGATGCTGCTGTCCGCCGTCGCCCTGCCCGCGCTGCTGAAGCTCGTCGTACCCGCCACCGCCGCGCTCGGCGGAGCGTCCGCGATGTCCGGGGCGATGTCCTCGGCGGGCGGTTCCCTGGCGTCCGGCGCCCGTTCGCTCGGCGGCGGCGGGGGCGGCGGCAGCAGCAGCGGTGGCGCCGGCGGGCAGAGCGGTCCGCGCGGCGCGTCGGGGGCGTCCGGCTCGGGCGGCTCGGGCGGTTCGCAGGGCTCCTCCGGTTCCGGCGGCATGTCCGGCTCCTCCGGTTTCGGTGGCGCCGACGGCGGCGCGGGCCGGCCGGGAGCCCCGGGGGCCGGGGCGGGAGCCGGCGCCGGCGGAGGAGGAGCCGGCGGTGGCGGAGCGGCCGCCGGTGCGGGCCGGGCCGCCGCGGCGGCGGGAGGCCCGGTCGGTGTCGCCATCGGGGCGGCGGTGACGGCGGCGCAGGTCGTCGGCCGTACCGCCTCCGGCTCCCTCGAGGGCGCCGACGGCGACCAGGGGCACAACCGCTGACCCCGGCGACGGCCCGTCCGGGCTCGCGCGGCGCGCGGCGCACCGCGGCCCGGACGGCCGCCCGGCGCACCGGCACCTGAACGGCCGCCGGACTCCACGTCCCCCCGACGGAGTCCGGCGGTCTCCTCCCTCCCCCGCCCCGCTCACGCCCCGCCCGCCCCCGTAACCCGATCACTTCACGAAGGGAAAACGGACCCTCATGTCCACGGAAGCCGTCACCCATCCGACCTACGGGAACTGGCGCCGCCCAAGGCGTCCGGGGCTCGGTCCGCTCGGGCTCGTCGGCACCTTCGGTGTCTTCGGCGGGCTCGTCCTCACCCTGCTCGCGTCCCTGATCTCGCTGTACGCGGCGATGGTCGTGTTCGTCCCCATCGCGTTGTTCCTGGTCCCGCTCGCCATCCGCACCCAGGACGGCCGCAACGTCTACCAGCTGATCGCCCTGCGCATCGGCTGGCGGCGGCGCAAGGCCAGGGGCGCGCACCTGTACGTCTCCGGGCCGCTGTCCGCCCGGCCGGGCGGCCGGTTCCGCCCGCCGGGGCTGCTCAACAAGGTCTCCGCGACCGAGGGCCGGGACGCCTACGACCGTCCCTTCGGCGTGCTGCACCACCCGAACCGCAACCTGTACACGATCGTCCTGGGCTGCGACCCGGACGGCGGTTCGCTCGTCGACCCGGACCAGGTCGACGTGTGGGTCGCCCTGTGGGGCGAGTGGCTGGCCCGCCTGTCCCACGAACCCGGGCTGCGCGGCGCGTCCGTGATCGTGGAGACCGCCCCCGACCCGGGCACCCGGCTCGCCCACGAGGTGCTGCCCCGCATCCGGCCGAACGCGCCGGCCGCCGCCCGTGCCGTGATGGAGGAGGTCGTCGAGCGCTACCCCACCGCGTCCTCCGAGATGCACACGTACATCAGCCTCACCTACGGCGTCCCCGCGGGCCAGAAGCGGAAGAAGGAGGACGTGATCACCGACCTCGCCATCCGCATCCCGGGCCTGCTCAGCGGTCTGGTCGCGGCCGGCGGCGGAGCGGCGTACCCGCTGTCGGCGGAGCGGATCGCGGAGGTCGTGCGGGTCGCCTACGACCCGGCCGTCTCCGCCGACGTCCTCAACGCCCGCGCCCAGCAGGGCGGTACGGGCCTGGAGTGGGACGACGCCGGGCCGGCCGCCGCCGTCGAGACCGTGAACAGCTACCAGCACGACTCGGGGGTGTCCCGGACCTGGCTGATGACGCTGGCACCGCGGGGCACCGTACGGTCCTCGGTGCTGCGGGGCATGCTGGAGGCGGCGCCCGGCACGCGGCGCAAGCGGGTCGCGCTGGTGTACCGGCCGATCGACCCGGCCACCTCGGCCCGGATCGTCGAGGCGGACCGGCGCAGCGCCCAGTTCATGGCGACGTCCGGCCGGGGCATGGTGCAGGCCCGCGCGGCCTCCGAGATGCGGGCGGCGGAACAGACCGCGGCCGAGGAGGCGTCGGGCGCGGGACTCGTGGAGTTCTCGCTGATGCTGACCGTCACCGTCGACACCATGGAGCAGCTGGCCGACGCGAGCGTCACGGTGCGCAACCTGACCGCGGCCTCCCGGGTGCTGATGCGGCCCGCGGACCGGATGCAGGCGGCCGCCTTCAGCTGCACGCTGCCCGCCGGGATCCTCCCGTGGGAGCAGACCCTGATCCCGCACGAACTGCAGGAGGCGCTGTGAGCCGCCGCGACGAGAAGAGGGCCGAGCTGGCCGACCGGCTGGCGGAGCAGCGGGCACGCGCGGAACTGGAGGCGAGGCGTCCCGGAGCGGGGCCCCTGGGGCCAAAGAGGTCCGGGCGCAGGGGCCGCAAGGAGCGCAAGGAACAGGAGAAGCGGGAGAAGCGGGGGAAGGCCGGGTACGAGGACGGGTTCGGCGAGGACGGCGGCAAGCAGGGCGACGGGAAGAAGGCCGCTTCCCGCCCGCGCGAGCCGTACGTGCCGCCGCGCGGCTGGTACGGGGCCGGGGGCGGGCGGGTCGGCTACCTGGATCCGCCGACCATGTGGCGGGCCACCACCGTGCAGGCGTGCGGCATGTGGCCGTTCGCGGCCGGTTCCGGCTCGCCCATGACGGGCGTACCGCTGGGGCAGCACCTGTTCACCGGTGCCACGGTCTGCGGCGACCCGCTGAACTGGTTCACCCGGGCCCGGTACATCTCCAACCCGTCGCTGTTCATGCTCGGCATGCCGGGTCTGGGCAAGTCCACGCTCGTCAACCGCATGCTGATCGGGCTCTCCGCCACCGGTGTCGTCCCGCTGGTCCTCGGCGACCTCAAGCCCGACTACGCCGACACGGTCCGTGCCCTGGGCGGCCAGGTGATCTCCATCGGCCGCGGGCGGGGCGGCATCAACGTCCTCGACCCGGGCGCCATGGGCGCGGCCGCGGCCAGGATCGGCGGCGAGGCGGGCGAGGTGCTGAAGGCCGAGACGCACGGCCGGGTGCTGAACATGGTGGCCGCGCTCATCACCATCGTGCGCGGCCGGCCGATGGACGACCACGAGCAGTCCGTGCTCTCCGCCGTCCTGCACCACCTGCGCGAACGCACCCCGCCCGGCCGGACCGTGCTGCTGCCGGACGTGCTCCGGGTGCTCACCGAGGGCCCCGACCGGGTGCGCGCGGTCACCCTCGACCGGGGGGACGACGCCCGCTACCGGGACGCCGTCGACCCGCTGCACCGCTCCCTGCTCGGCATTCTCGACGGTCCGCTCGGCGACACCTTCGCCTCCGAGACGTCCACCCGCATCAACCCGGACGCGCCCGCCGTGTGCATCGACATCTCCGGCATCGGTGAGGCCGACACCCAGCTGACCGCCGCCGCGATGCTCGCCGCCTGGTCCGACGGGCTCGGCACGGTGGCCGCCTCGCACGCCCTCGCGGACGCCGGGCTCGAGCCCCGGCGCTGGTTCTTCACCGTGCTCGACGAGCTGTGGCGCCCGCTGCGCGCCGCCTCCGGCATCGTCGACCGCATCGACGCCCTGACCCGCCTCAACCGTTCCCTCGGCCTCGGCGACGCCAAGATCACCCACACGCTCAAGGACGCCGAGGCCCTCGGCACCGACGCCGACCGGGCCAAGGCGCGCGGCTTCGTCGAGCGGGCCGGGATGGTGGTGTGCGCGGGGCTGCCGAAGGCGGAGATGGAGGACCTCGGCAAGGTGGTGGGCCTGTCCCGGCGCGAGATCGAACTCGTGTCGTCCTGGTCCTCGCCGCCCGGCTGGGGTGTCTCCGGCGACCACGAGGAGCCGCCCGGCCGGGGCCGCTTCCTCATCAAGGTCGGCGGACGCCCCGGCATCCCCATCAAGGTCGCCATCACCGACGCCGAGCGCCGGCTGCACAACACCAACACCCGGTGGACGCCGAACGAGGAACGGGTCGAGCAGGCGGTCGAGCAGCAGCTCGCCCACACCGCCGCACAGGTGGCACGGGCCGCGCAGGAGGGGGCGTACGCGTCGCCGGGTGCCCCCGGCGAGCCGGGCGTTCCGGGGTTCCCGGGCGGCCCGGGGTTCCCCGGCGGTCCGGGTGCCGGGGCCGCCGCCGGGGGGTGGTCCGCGTGAGTGCTCCGGGCACCGGTGACCTGCACGAGCAGCTGCCGTGGGCCATCGTGGCGATCGCCGGCACCGGCCTGACCATGTTCACCGTCGCCTGGTGTGGCGGGACCCTCGGATCCGGGCTGTCCGGCAACGGCTGGGACGGCCCGCCGTTCGCCATGTCGACCGTGTCGCACCTGGTCTCCGACGGGCCGGCCGGCCTGTGGCCCGGGGCTCCGGCCGCCGCCCTCTACGGGGGCATGCTCGTCCTGCTGGCTCTCATCGCGCTGCCCGTCGTCCTCGCCCTGCGCCTCGTCCTGGGCCGGTCCGGCCGCACCAAGGGCCTGGCCGGGCGCCGCGAACTCGCCGCCATGTGCCCCAAGGGCATCGAGGCCCGCGCCCGCGAACTGCGCCCCAGCCTCAACGGCCGCGACCGGGTGCACCCGGACGAGACCGGCAACCTCCTCGGCGACCTCAGCCCCAACGGCCCCGAGCTGCGCAGCAGTTACGAGGACGTGGAACTGGACCTCATGGCGCCCCGGGCCGGCAAGTCCACCGGCATCGCCGTCCCCCGGGTGCTGCGCGCCCAGGGCGCCGTCCTGCTCACCTCCAACAAGTCCGACGTGTACGCCGTCACCCGCGCCGAGCGCGAGAAGGCCGGCACGGTCTGGACGTTCGACCCGCAGGGCATCGCGCACACCCCGCGTGCCATGTGGTGGAACCTGCTCGGCGAGTGCCACACCATCGAGGGCGCCCGCCGCATGGCCGGTCACTTCGTGGCGTCGGTCAACGACGACACCGCGAAGAAGGACTTCTGGATCTCGGCCGCCCAGAACACCCTCACCGCCCTCTTCCTGGCCGCCGCCCGCAGCCGCACCCCCATCACCGAACTGCTCGGCTGGCTCGCCGACCCCGCCGACCGCACCCCGGTCGACCTGCTCCGCGACGCCGGACTCGTCGCGATGGCCGAGCAGTTGCAGGGAACCGTGCGCGGTGCGGTGGAGACCCGGGACGGCATCTACGAGACCGCCCGCCAGACCGTGTCCTGCCTTCTCGACCCGGAGATCCTCGCCTGGGTCTCACCCGACCCCCACCTGCCCGAGTTCCGTCCCGACCTGCACGTCCTCGGCCAGGACACGCTCTACCTGCTCTCCAAGGACGGCGGTGGCTCCGCGGCGGGCGTCATCGCGGGGCTCGCCGACGCGACGATGCGGGCGGGCGTGGTCGCCGCCGAGCGCATGGGCGGCCGGCTCGACCCGCCGCTGACGGCGGTCCTCGACGAGGCCGCCAACGTGTGCCGCATCTCCGATCTGCCCGACCTGTACTCGCACTTCGGTTCGCGCGGCATCAACGTCGTGACACTTCTGCAGAGTTACCGGCAGGGTGCCCGGGTGTGGGGCGAGATCGGCATGGACGCGCTGTGGAGCGCGGCGACGATCAAGCTCCTCGGCGCGGGCCTGGACGACGCCGACTTCGTGCAGAAGATCTCCACGCTCGTCGGCCAGCACGACGTCCGTACGCCCACCGTCTCCCGTAGCAAGGAGGGGACTTCACGGTCGTACTCCTACCGTCAGGAGTCCGTCCTGCCGCCGGACCGCATCCGCGCCCTCCCCAAGGGCACGGCGCTGCTCCTCGCCACCGGCGTCAAGCCGGCGCTGATCCGGCTGCGCCCCTGGTACAAGGAGCCCGGCGCCGGGGCGATCTCGGCGGCCGCGAAAGCGGAGACGGCGGCCATCACGGAGCGTGCCGCGCGCCGTCTCCTGCCGGGACTGGGGGACGCTCCGGGGACGGAGGCGGCGGGGGTCCCGGGGCTGCCGGGCGCACAGGGGGTTCCGGGGGTGACGCTGTCCAAGCCGGTGCGCTGACCCGGTCCCGGTGCGGGTGCGGGTGCGGGTGCGGGAAGGTGCCGGGCCGGCGGCCCAGCGTGAGCGTACGCAGGACCAGCTCGGCCGGCCCGTACCGCACCCGGCCCGTCAGCCGGACGCTGACGGCGAGTTGGCCGGCGTAGAGCAGTACGCACCCCGCGAGGACGGCGACCGTGCCGGCCCGGTCGTACAGTCCGAGCCCGTACCCGGTGAACACGCAGGCGAGGACGAGCGACTGGGCGAGGTAGTGGCTGAGCGCCATGCGTCCGGCGGCGGCGAGCGCCCGGGCCGCCGCCGGGACGCGGGCCTCGCACCGCAGGAGCAGCAGGAGCAGGCCGCAGGCGTACGACGCCGTCAGCGCCGGAGCGGTCAGCACCGTCACCCCCTGCCCGACCAGAAACCAGCGGCTGTCCAGCGGCCCGCTCGCGCAGCAGGCGGCCACCACACCGCCGGCGAGGCCGGGCGGCAGCAGGCGTACGACGGCCCGCCGCAGCCACACCGCGTCCCGGCCGCGCCGCTCGGCCAGCCGGGACTTCGCCGCCGCCAGCCCCGCCAGGGCGGCGGCCAGCATGGCCGGCGCGTACAGCAGGTCCGTGGCGATCACCGCCGGCAGTTCGCGCAGATGCGCGCCCAGCACCGATCCGGCGTCGCCCCGGTAGGCGGCGACGGTGTCGGCGACGCGGGGCGCGTACTCGGTGACGGTGACCGGCTCGGTGAGCGCGACGGTCAGCAGCCCGTACCCGAGCAGCAGCGCCGACAGCACCACCAGCGGGCCGGCCGCGAGGTACAGCGCGGCCCGCGCGGAGATCCCGCGCAGCCCGTACAGCACCAGCGCGATGACGGCGTACGTGGTCAGGATGTCGCCGGGATACAGGAGGACGGCGTGCCCGGCCCCCAGGACGAACAGACCCGCGGCGCGCCGCAGATGGCGCGGGGCGAAGGCGACGCCCGCCTGCCGGGCGGACCGGTACTGGAGGACGAAGCCGTAGCCGAAGAGGAAGGAGAACAGGACGTAGAACTTGGCCGTGACCAGCGCGGTCACCGTCCACGCGGCACCCCGGTCCAGTGTCGAGGTGCCGGGCCCGCCGCCGAAGGCCGTGTACGGGCCCGCCATCAGACCGGCGTTGACCACCAGGATGCCGAACAGGGCGAACCCGCGCAGCACGTCGAGTTCGCCGACGCGCCGGGGCCGGCCGGGCAGGGCCCCCACCGGCCTCACCCCGCCATCACGACCCCGGTGCCGAACGCCAGGGTGGCGGACAGGAACCATCCGAACGACGGTGCCAGCAGATGCCTGGGCGTCCACAGCCTGGCCTGCGTGGGATGCTCACGCACGTACACGACCGGCACGTTGTCGCCGACCGGGGGCACTCCGTAGAACGGCCCGCAGCGCCCCGGGTCGAGGACGAGGTCCCTGCCGAAGTGGTCGGAGAACACGACGAGTCCGCCGCGCCGCCGGTCGGTCGCCTTGCGTGCCGTCACGAACCCCATCACCCGCCGGCCGCGCGCCCACAGGGCCGCGGCCGTCGCCATCGCCCGGACCGCGGCCAGCAGAAAGCCGATGCCGAACCCCGTGCACAGCGCGAGCACCACCAACTCCGCGTTCATACCCATCCCTTCGTCCAGGCCCTGCCGGCCGGTGCCCTGTCGGCCGGTGCCCTGCGCGCACAACGGCCGGTGAGGTCGACCCGGTTCACCCCGGTTCCCGTCCCGCCCGCCTTGAACCTCCGGACGACACGGCTCCGTTGTGTGGGCGATCCCTGGCATTCCCACGTCCCACCATCCCTACCCACGCGGCGCCTACGAAGGGAGCCACGAACCGCATGAGACGGATCCCGGGCGCACACGGCCACCGGACGGCGGCCGCCGTCGCACTGGCCCTCGTCCTGACGGCGGCACTCCACCAGCCCGCCAGCGCCGAACCGGCGACCCTCCCCGAGGTGCGCGCCGAACTCGACCGCCTCTACCACGACGCCGAGGTCGCCACCGAGAAGTACAACGCCGTCGACGGCAAGGTGACCCGGCAGAAGAAGCGCCTCGGCGCGCTCAGGGCCCAGGTGACGTCGACGGAGAAGAAGCTGACCCGCCTCACCGAGCTGGCCGGGGTGGCGGCCCGCACCCAGTACCGCGGTGGCGGTGTCCCCGCCGAGATGCAGTTCGTCCTCGCCGACGACCCCGAACGCGCCCTGGACAACGCCTCCCTGGCCCGTCAGGCGCACCAGGGCACGAACCGGGTGATGACGGCCCTGGCCAAGACCCGGGAGGAGCTGCGCACGCGCAGCGACGACGCGGCCGACGAACTGAAACGGCTGCGCAAGAACCGCAGCACCATGGACTCCCACCGCGGGACGATCCAGGACCGCATCGACGAGGCGCAGAAGGTGGAGTCGCGGCTGGCGGAGAAGCAGCGCCGCGAACTGGCCGCGCTCGAAAGGGAAGCCGCCGACGAGGCCCAGGCGGAGTGGGTGGAGTCGGGCGTCCTGGACACCGCCGGCACCGAGGGCAGCAGCGCGGGCAGCAGGGCCGTCGCCTTCGCCACCCGTGAGCTCGGCAAGCCCTACGTCTGGGGCGCCGAGGGCCCCGACTCCTACGACTGCTCCGGCCTCACCTCGCAGGCGTGGCTGGCGGCGGGCGTGGCCATCCCCCGTACCTCGCAGGAGCAGTGGCGCCTGCTCCACCGCGTCCCGGTCGCGGACATGCGCCCCGGTGACCTGATCATCTACAACGCCGACGCCACCCACGTCTCCCTCTACATCGGCGACGGCAAGATGATCCACGCCCCGCGCCCGGGGCGTTCGGTGACGGTGGCGCCGGCCGGGTCGCTGGAGATCCTCGGGGTGGTGCGGCCGGACGCGTGAACGTGAGGCGGGGCGGACCCCACATGGGGTCCGCCCCGCCCCCCGCCTCTGGTCCGGGCTGCCTGCGCTCCCCCCGTCGGCGGCTCCGCACCACCGAGGGGCCGGACAGGAAGCTACCTAACGGCCTCCACCTCCTCCGCCCGCGCCCCTGCGGCGTCCCCCCTGCCCGTGCGACGACGACGAGCTGTGTGACGGCGCGGGGGGCCGACTGGGCGCCGAACTGTCGTGCGACTGGGCCGGCTGCTGGTACTGCTGCTGGTACTGCTGCTGCTGCGCGAGGTGCCCCGCGACCTGCTGGTTGTACTGCGGCAGCGTCGGGCCGTAGCCGCCCGTGGGCATCTGCTGCCCGCTGGACTGCTGGTACGGGTCATGCATGGGCTGCGGGGACCCCACGGCCACCGCCGTTCCCACGGCCTGGGCCGCGGCGCCGAAACCCTGGATGCCCGGGTGGTTCATGCCGGCCCCGGCACCGTAGACGGCCCCTCCGACGGTCGCGACAGCGGATCCCGTGAACCTGGCGAGGGAGGGAGCGGGCTGAGGCCTTGTGGGGTCAGCCCTGACGCTGTAGGCGTAGTAGGCCTGCCGGCTGGCCTCGGCCGCGTTGGCGGCCGCGGTCGCGCCGACCGCGCCGCCGTAGCCCTGCACGGCCGCGGTGGGGTCGGACGAGTACTGCGCCGCGAGCATGGCGGCCGACTGCCCTGCCAGCGGAGCCGCCGCCAGGGCGGCGTTGGAAGCACGCGTCCAGCCGCTGTCGCCGGTCGGGGCGGCAGCGGACGGCTGGGAGTACTGGGAGGGCGGGTACTGCGAGTACTGCGACTGCGAGTACTGCGACTGGGAGTACTGCGACTGCGAGTACTGCGCCTGTGACTGCTGCGAACTGCTCGACGTGGAGGGCGGGTAGGGCCCGGAGCCGTCGCTCTCCGGGCTGCTGCTGCCGTAGCGGCCCGCGGAACTGCTGCTCTGGTGGCCGCCGCTCCCGCCACTCCGGCGGCTCCCGCCGCTCTGTGCCGTATAGAAGCTGTCGTCCGAGTTGTTTCCTGACATGTGGCACTTCCTCTTCGTTCACGGATCGGGTCGTGGGAACACGACACCGCCGAACACGACTCCGTCGCGGAGTCATCAGCACAACGGCACCGGAGCGGCGAGGGTTCAGAGACTCCGGCCGCTGTCCCCCCGGAGGCGGTGAACCCCGGGCGCCATCCGTGCGTTGTGGTGCCGGACGCGACGAGGCCCGATCTCCACCCGAGGGAACATTCATGCGCAACCCCGTGTCAGTCACCTCCACACCCGCCGGAGAACAGGAGGAGCGGTCATGAGGAACGACACCGCTCCTGCCGCGCAGGAGGAGCAGAGGGGCGACAACGGGGCCGGGGCGCCTCAGGCCCCGTCCGCGCCCCTGTTCATCCTCTACTTCGAGGGTCCCGATTACGTCCAGGCGCTGCGGCAGCTGACCCTGTGGGCGCACCATGTGCTGCTGCCGGTCTACGGCCGGGAGGTCACCTCCTCCACTCCCTGGTGCTCCCGCTGGTGGGAGCACCCGGAGGCGGTGGCCCAGCTCCACGGTCTGTGGCTCGCCTGGATGGAGCTGACAGGTCCGGGGTCGGGCCTGAGCGGGCCCGCCAACTGGCACCGCGACTACCTGCTGCCGGTGATGGCTTCCCTCCGGGACCCCTCGGGCCCCTTCGCCGGCTGCAAGCCCGGCATGCACCGCCCGAAGGAGAAGCCCACCGTCGATGCCCTGGACCCCTTCGGGCCGCCGCCCCCTCCGCCCCCTCCGCCCGCGTCGGCCTGAGGGAGCGGCGTGGCGTTAGGAGCCACGGCCGGCCTGCCCCGCCGTGGCGTCCCGTCTGTTGAACCGTTGCCCCCGGCCCGCCCGTTGTCGCTTCCTGTCAGCACCTCCGACCTGAAAGAGGGGCACCGTGGCGGATGACAACGCGGCCTCCCCGAACCGGAACCGGTTGACCAAGGAGCGCCCCGAAGTCGGACTGGCGCGTGACCTGGTCAAGACCGAGTACCGCCTGCGGGACGAGCGTCGCGACAACGGGCGGGATCCGACCGGCACGGCGGGCCTCTGGAACCGCCTGGCGGCCGAGCTGCGCCGGCTCATGGACCGTCTGACGGGCCGCTCCCAGTCGGCGGCGACCCCGGCCGGCGGGGACTACGCGTCCGTCGCCGGACGGGAGGCCGACCGCTCCGGGCCGTGGCCGCCCGTCCCGGCGCGGAGTCCGGCGGAGAGAACGTCCGAGATGTCCTCGGCGCGGTCGGCGGATCCGGACATGGCGCGCCTCGGGGAGAGGATCGGCCGGCTGTCGACGCTCCAGCACGAGGCCTTCGAGGACGCGGTTCTCCACCTGGTCAGGACCGACGCTAACTGGAAGAAGGCGTTCGAGCAGTCCCCCGAGAGCATGCCGACCGTCGCCCGGTACGCCGCCAACGCGTACATGCGGGAGTCGCTGCGGGAGACGTCCCAGGGTGTGGACCCGCCCCGACGGGAGCGGGCGTCGGCGCAGGAGACCGCACTGCGGACCGCGCCGGCCACGACCGGGAACGCCTACACCGACAGCAGTACGCAGACGGAGACGGAGACGAACGCGAGCACGAACACGGCCGCCCCCGGCCTCACCGCCACCCAGGCCATGGAGGCCGCCCGGGACCGGATCATGGCCGCCGACGCGCGGCAGTTCGCGGCACTGCGCGAGCGCTGGGAGCGTCCGGCTTCGCAGGAGCGGTCGGACACCGCACCGGCCGCGACACAGGTCGCGGGGCAGGACCGGAGCAGCTTCGAAGGGCCCCGCCGGAACGAGATGGCCGACGGCGAGGCCTTCCGGGCGGCCGAGCGGACGCGATGGGAGCGCCTCGGCACCTCCCCCACCGCCACCCCGGCCCTCACCGACGCCCCCGACAACCAAGCCCTCCAAGCAGCCCGGCAGACGCAATGGGAGCGCCTCGGCACCGGCCCCACCGCCACCCCCAGCGCCCAGGACGCCTTCGACGGCCAGGGCTTTGGCGCCGCCGAGCAAGCCCAACGGGAGCAGCTCGGCAACAGCCCCACCCTCGCCCCGCGCCCCGCCGACGTCTTCGACGGACAGGCCTTTCTCGCGGCCGAGCGGGCTGCTCAGCAGACCGGGCGGGCCGCCCACGCAGGCGGCCCGGTGGACAGCGCCCCCACGAGCGCGCCCCCGAGCCCCGTGACGCCCCCGGCGCCGTCCACGCCCCTGCCGTCCCTGCTCAGCGGCGACGGGCACAGGGCCCTGCGCGGCTCGCTCGAGTCGCTCGCCCCTCTGAGCTCCCCCACGGCCCCGGGCAGCAGCGGTTCACCGACGAGGTCCCGCCCGGTACCCGTCGGAGCCCCCATCACCACACCCATGAAACCCCAGCCGAGAGGACGGAAATGACGTACGTCGCCCCACCAGGAGGCGTGATCCATGCGTAGACCCTTCATCCGCAGGCCCGTCCTGCGCAGGCGCACCTCGTTCCTGCTGGCGCTGCTCCTGGTCGCCGTCGGGGTCACCGGCACCGCCCTGCTGATCCAGAACCAGCGCTCGGACGACGTGAGCATCGCGGGCTCGCCGGCCGCCAACGCCGGCACCGGTGAGCACACCGTCACCTTCAAGAACACGACGGCCCAGCGGATCTGGATCGGCAGCACGGTCAACGCCGACGGGTCGGCCGAACTCACCGGGCTGCCGACCTTGGACCCGGGCCAGTCGGCCACCATCACGATCCCCGAGAACTCCGGCGCCGGGCACTGGCGCGGCAAGTTCTTCGCCCGCGAGGGCTGCACCGGCGAGGAGGGCAGTACGTTCCACTGCGCCGTCGGCGACTGCGGGCCGTACTCCGACCGGTGCTCGACCGGTGAACAGCCGACCGGGCTCGCCGAGTTCAACTTCGACCCGAAGGACAGCCTGGCGCCCTGGTACAACGTCAGCTACGTCAACGCCGTCGCGTCGCCGATCACCATCACGCCGGACGGCGTGACACCGCCCGAGTCGGGCGAGTGCACGTCGGCGGGCTGCGTCGAGGACCTGCTGGCCGCCTGCCCGGCCGACAACCTGGTCAAGGACGAGGCCACCGGCCGGGCGCTGGTGTGCGTCAACCCGAACCGGGACGCGAAGACCCCCTACAGCGACGCGCTGGCCGGCAAGTGCCCGACCGCGTACAGCTGGTCCAAGCACGACACCGAGCAGGGCAACCAGGTCGTGTACCAGTGCCGGCAGTGCACCGGCATGACCGTCACCTTCCACGGCACCGGCGAGGCCGCCGCCCCGCCCGACGACAACGCCGTGGCCCCGCCGGCCCCCGTGGTCACCGAGCAGCCCCGCGGGGGCGGCAGCACCCCGGCCGCCTCCCGCAAGGGCATCAGCCTCAACCCCGTGGCGGGTGCCTCCGAGGCCCTGGCCGACTCCGGTTCGTCCTGGTTCTACAACTGGGCCTCCTCCAGCGACGGTGTCACCAGGCCGGAGGGTGTCGAGTACGTCCCGATGATCTGGGGCCCCGACTCGGTCACCGACGCCCAACTGGGCCAGGCCGCCAAGGAGGGGAAGGCTCTGCTCGGCTTCAACGAGCCGGACCATCCGGGCCAGGCCACCATGTCGCCCGAACAGGCGCTGGACCTGTGGCCCCGGCTGGAGTCCACCGGTCTGCGCCTGGGCGCACCCGCGGTCGCCTCCGGCGGTGACCTCGAGGGCGGCTGGCTGGACCGGTTCATGAAGGGGGCCGAACAGCGCGGTCTGCGCGTCGACTTCATTCCCCTGCACTGGTACGGCGCCGACTTCGGCCCCGACGCCGTCAACCAGCTGCGCGGCTATCTGCAGGCCGTGCACGACCGCTACGACAAGCCGGTCTGGCTCACGGAGTACGCCCTGATCGACTTCTCCCAGGGCACTCCGCGCTACCCGAGCGAACAGGAACAGACCGACTTCGTCCGGTCCTCGACCGAGATGCTGAACGGCCTGGACTTCCTGGAGCGCTACGCGTGGTTCGTGCTGTCCACCGAGACCCACCGGACGGGTCTCTACGACGGGGCGGTCGCCAACGCGAGCGGGCGTATCTACCGCGAGGTGCGCTGAGGTGCGCCGAGGTGTGCTGAGGTGCTGACGCGCTGAGGCCCCCGCCGCGAACACGTGGACGGTTCAACTCCGAAAAGATCAACGGAGTTGAACCGTCCTCGTCTCTTTCCCGTTGATTCGGGTGCACCCCGGCGGCTCCGCGGCGGGGCTCATGACCCAAGGAGATCCATGTCAGGCGGTCCGTTTCGGCGCAGCCCCTCGGGCACGCGCGTCGGCCGGGCCGTCCTGCAGGCGGGCGAGCCGCGCGCGGACCTTCTCGGCGTCCGGATGACCGAACTCCGCGAAGATCGCGAGGGCTTGCCGCCAGCTCGCCCGGGCGGCCTCCGGCTCCCCGGCGTCGAGGTGGACGTCCCCGAGGTTGCCCAGTGTGTGGCCCTCGCCCCACCGGTTGCCGATGTCCCGGTGTGTCGCCAGCGCCTGACGGTAGTACTCGACGGACTCGTCGTAGCGGTCGAGCCGGTGGTGGACCGTGCCGAGGATGTCGAGGGCGACGCCCTCGACCCAGCGGTTGTCGCCGGCGCGCAGCACCACCAGCGCCCGCTCCAGACAGCCGAGGGCGTCGTCGTACCGGCCGAGCCGCTGGTAGGCGTCGCCCAGGTTGCACAGGGCGATGCCCTCTCCCCAGGCGCTGCCCTCGATGCGGTCGAGGGCCAGCCCCCTTCGGATGTACTCGACGGCCTTGCCGAGCCGGCCGACGTGCAGGTAGACGTCGCCCAGGTTGGCGACCACCGACGACCTGGCCGTCCTGTCCCCGAGTTCCTGGCACAGCTCCAGCGCCCGGTGCAGGTGCACGATGGCCTCCTCGAGCCTGCCGGCGTTGCGCAGCGCGGCGGCCGTGTCGGACAGCCCCTGGGCCTCGCCCTGCCGGTCGCCGGCGGTGCGGGCGGCGATGAGACCCGTACGGGAGGTGTCGAGCCAGTCGTGCGTGTGGCTGCGGAGGTAGAAGAACCCCCACAGGACGGCGGGCAGCCGCCACGCGATGCCGGGTTTCCCGGCCTGGTCGGCCTGGTGCACCGCGACGACCAGGTTGGGCCGTTCGGTCTCGCACCAGTCGAGCGCCTGCTCGTGCGTCGTGAACTCCAGCGGCCGGCACCCCTCGGGCAGCGGTTCCAGGGGGATGCGGCGGCGGTTCGGGGTGATGTGCGGGTAGGCCGCGTCGGCGGTGTGCAGGTACCAGGAGAGCAGTCGCCCGACGGCGAGGTCCCGCTCCTCCCGTGTCTCCTCGGCACGCACCCGTTCGGCGGCGTACACGCGCAGCAGGTCGTGCAGGGTGTAGCGGCCCGGGAAGTGCTCGGTGAGCAGGTGGGCGCGGGTCAGCTCGGCGAGGATGCCGCGGGCCTCACGCGGGGGGAGCCCGGCGAGAGCGGCCGCCGCGGGCGCGGAGATGTCCGGCCCGGTGTGCAGGCCCAGCAGCCGGAACAGGCGTGCCGCCGGGGCGGACAGCGCCTTGTAGGACCAGGAGAAGACGGCCCGCACGTCGGTGGTGATGTCGTCACCACCGGCGAAGGCGTCCAGGCTGCCGTGGCTCTCGCTCACCTCGTCGGCGATGGCGCTGAGCGGGAAGGCCGGGTGGGCGCAGGCGTGGGCGGCGACGATGGCGAGCGCCAGCGGCAGCCGGCCGCACCGCGCGATGATCTCGTACGCCGCCTCCGGTTCCGCGGCCAGCCGGCCGGTGCCCAGGCGCCGGGCCAGCAGGTCGTGCGCCTCGGCGGAGGTCATCTGGTCCAGCGTCAGGGGGTGCGCCCCTTCACCGGCGACCAGACCGGTGAGCCGGTTGCGGCTGGTGACGATGACCAGGCAGCCCGGGGAGCCGGGCAGCAGCGGGCGGACCTGTTCGGTGTCGCGGGCGTTGTCGAGGAGGATCAGCACCCTGCGCTGCGCGAGCAGGCTGCGGTACAGCGCCACCTGCGCGTCGAGACCGGCGGGTATCCGTATCGGGGGGACGCCGAGCGCGTCGAGGAAGATCCGCACGGCGTCGTCCGGCGTCACCGCCGAGCCGGTCGGGTCGAAGCCGCGCAGGTTGATGTAGAGCTGGCCGCCGGGGAAGCGGTCGGCGACCCGGTGGGCCCAGTGCACGGCCAGGGTGGACTTGCCGATCCCGCCCATGCCGCCGATCGCGCTGATCACGACGGTCGACGGAGGACTGCCGTCCTCGGGCAACAGGGCTCCGGTCCGCTCGAGTTCGGCGTGCCGTCCGGCGAAGGTCGGGAGATCGGCGGGCAGTTGCGCCGGACGGGCGGTTCCCTCCGGGGAGCCGTGCGGGTCGGAACGGTCGTCCCCGTCCGCCGGCGCGACGACGGACGGCTCGGACACCACGGGCGCCGCGGACGGCTCGGCCTGGTCGGAGGGCCGCACCTGCCTGAGCGGGGCCGGGGACGCGGACCGGAGCGGAGCGGGAGTCGAGCCCGGAACCGGGTCGGGCATCAGGGCCGGGTCGGCCGCCAGGATACGGTCGTGCAGGTCCTGGAGCTGGGCGCCGGGCTCGACGCCCAGCTCCCTGACCAGGGCACGGCGTGTCCCGCGGTACGCCGCCAGCGCCTCGGCCTGCCGCCCGGCCCGGTACAGCGCCAGCATGAGCAGTCGGCACAGCTGCTCCCGCAGGGGGTGCCTGCCGGTGAGCGGGATCAGCTCGGCGATCACCTCGTGATGGCGTCCGAGCTCGATGTCGACGTCCAGCCGCGCCTCCAGCGCGGTCAGCCACTCCTCGTCCAGCCAGGAGCGCACCGTCTCGGCCAGCGGGCCGGGCAGTCCGGCCAGCGCGGCTCCCTGCCACCCGCCGAGCGCGGCGTGCAGCAGTTCCGCGGCGCCGGACGGGTCGCCCGCGGCGCGCGACTTCTTCGCCCGGGCGACCCGGTGCTGGAACACGGCGAGGTCCAGGGCGTCGTCCGGGATCCGCAGCACGTATCCGTCCCCGACGGAGACGATCACCCGGGGCTGTCCGGCAGCCGGGTCACGGCCGGGCTCCAGCACCTTGCGCAGGCGCGACACGTAGGTCCGCAGGACGGACACGGCAGCCGCGGGCGGCCTCTCTCCCCAGACGGCGTCGAGGAGTTCACCGAGCGGTACGGGGCGTCCACGCCGTAACAGCAGCAGCGCCAGCACAACCCTCTGTTGCGGCGAGCCGAGGTCCAGTTCCCGTGTCCCGCGCCATGCCCGAACCGGACCCAGCACAGCGAAACGAACGGAATTCACGTAGTGGTCCACCCTCGGACTCTAGTAGGACACCGCATCGTCACCGTCACTCGGACGGAACGTGCCCTTCCGTCCCCCTGTCATCGCTGTTTCGGCTGTTGTCCCGCTTGTCGACCGGGAGTTGAACCATTTTCACGCGGCGTCCGTTGCGGTACGCGGGTCACGCCGGTACGGATCCGACCGTGCCGTGCGGCCGGGAACGGCAGAGAGGAACGCTTATGAGCCGGGGCGAAGGGGAAGAGGCGGACGAGCCGGTCGCCGGAGGCGAACACACCGTGTCCGGCAGGCCGCCCGAGCCGTCCCCGCACTTCACGGTGGTCATCTCCGGTGACGGCTCCGCCGCCATCAACGGTGAGCCCGTGCCGGTGGCGGAGGGGGAGGCGGTCGACGCCGCGATCCTCGACACCCTGCACGGACACGCACGCGACCAGGACATCACCGTCACGGCGGCGATCTCCGACCCCGCCGCGGGGTACGTGGCGTTCGTCGAGGTCTCCCCCGACGGCTCGAGCTCGCTGCTGGAACAGGAGCCGGAGGCGTCGGCCCCGGCACCGCCACCAGCACCAGCACCAGCACCGTTCCTCGTGAAGGGGGATGCCCCCGACGACGCCGCCGACGACGGGCCCGTCGGTGCCACCGGTACCGCGGCCGCCCCGGGCGTCGATGCCGACGACGCCTACGACGACTTCGACGCCGCCGACTTCGACGAGGCGTCGTACGCGCTTCCCGAGCCCGAAGGACCGCCGCCTCCGGCCGGTGGCCCAAAGGCGGAATCGGGACCGGAGCCCGGGGCCGGGCCGGGTTCGGGTTCGGGTCCGGGCATGGGTATGGGCATGGGCCTGGGCTGGGGTTCGGGCTCAGGGTCGGAATCCCGTTCGGAATCCCGTTCGGAGTCGGCCGCCCGCCCCGTACCGCCGCCGAAGCCTGCCCGCAGGACCGCCTCCCGGCAGTCGGACGACGAGTTCGAGGGCCCCGGGCTGCTCAGCAGGCCCCTGGTCGTCGGGCCGGTGGCGCTCGGTGTGGCCGCGCTGGTCGTCATACCGCTGGTGATCCTGGGCAGCGGCGGATCGGACGGCGACGGGAACCAGGAACAGGCCGCCGCCCGTGCGAGCAGCTCGCCTTCGGCCGAGGCGTCACCGACCCTCAAGACGCCCCCGCGGCCGATCCCGCCCCCGCCCAGTTCGACGTCCGCCTCACCGTCGGCCAAGCCGAAGGACAAGGACAAGGACAAGGACGAGGACAAGAAAAAGAACGGGCCGAAGCCGACGTACACCCCGGAGGCGAAGAACGGTGGCGGCGTCACCGTCACCGTGACCGCGACGCCTCCGAAGGACACCACCACCGTCACGGCGAAGCCCCCGCAGGACACCGCCGCCAGTGCCGTGAAACGGCTCGCCGAGAGCGACCCGTCCGGACGGCACATCTGCTACCGCGCGTACGTCGCCGACCGGGGCTGGCAGAAGCCGGTGTGCGACGGCACCATCGCGGGGACGTCGGGCCAGAACAAGCCGATCAAGGCCCTGAACATCGCGGTGCACGGCGTCGACGGCTCGGCCGCCAACGCGTTCCGGCAGGTGTCGAAGCCGGTCGACGGCCGGGGCCAGTGGCAGCCGAGCTGGACGGCCATCACCGGCGACGGCAAGAACTTCTACATCGGCAGCGCGAAGAAGAACGCCCCGAACATGCTGGGCTTCGCCATCAACGTCGGCAGCGGCGAGGTCTGCCACACCGTCCGTCTGCGTCAGAGCGACTGGGGTCAGCGGGCGTGCGGCAAGGCACGCCCCGACTACACCTTCGGCGGCACCCTCGACAACGACGTCTGGCTGGAGGCCGTGAAGTTCACGGTGTGAGGCTCACGGTGTGAACCGCCCGGCTGCGGCGGCCTCCGCCGACGGCCCCGACGACGATGCCGGCGCCCGCCCCGGTGCGAGGTGCCGGAGGATCCGGCTCAGGTCCGCCGGCGCCGCCGCCAGGCGGACCGGGGTGCCGGCGTCGTCGAGTTCGGCGATGTGCCAGGCACCGGGGACGCCGTCGCCGTCGCTGCCCCGGACCAGGCGGACCTTCCCGAGGGTGAGGCGTTCCACCGGGATCGGCCGCGCCGCGAAGCGGCCCGGGCCGGGGTGCGGGGTGACGGAGGGCCGGCCGTCGCCGCCCAGGACGACGTGGGTGCCGAAGCGGCGGGGGTTGTAGTCGGTGACCTCCAGGAAGCGGGCCCGGAGGAACACCTCCTCCTCGTCGTCCCGGCCGGCGGACAGCGTCTCCCTGCCGGACCCGCTCTCCTGTGGCCCGCTCTCCCCGGGCCCGCGGAAGCGGGTGACGCGCCACGCCCAGGCGAACAGGGCCAGCGACACCAGCGTGCCCGCGACCGGCCAGACGGTCGTCAGCTGTGACGTGAACAGCGTGGTGGGGTGCAGGGAGCAGAGCGGAAGCAGCCACAGGGCCGTACCGAAGAGGACCGCCACGAAGGGGAGGACCGACGGCAGCACCTCGCCGTCGGGGCGTCGGCGGCGCCGCATCCGCACCAGCACCCGGGCGGCGGGGTAGCCCGCGACGAGGGCCGCGGCGGCCGCGGCGACCGCGACACTGCCGGGAGTCACGTTGTGCTCACGCCAGACGTGACGCTCACCGGCGATCTCCTTCACGCTGCCGCGCCAGACGGTCAGCTCGACGTCGTCACCGGCGCGGAACGCCCGCGCGGCCTCCTCGGACACCTGCAGCCGCTCCAGCGGGCGGGCGTCGGTGAAGTAGAGCCAGCTGCCCTTCTTGGGGTGATGCGCCTCGGTGCGCTCGATCGCTGCCGGCATCGTCGTCACGCACGTCTCCCCCCGCTCCGCGGCAGAGGCCGCGGCGGTGCACGGCGCGGCCGACTTCCAGGCCCGGAGGTCCGCGTCGGTGGCCGGGACGAACGCCGCGGCCACGCCCGCGAGCGCCAGCAGCAGCACGCTCACGACGAGGGAACCGATCCAGCCGCGCCCCGTGGTGCGGTACGAGATGACGGCGAGGTGACTCGACTCCGGAGTGCCGTGCCGGCGGTGCAGCGCACGGAACACCTCCAGCTTCTCGTTGAAGTCCGGGTCGTGGGAGGTGAGCCCCACCGGCAGGGGCAGAGTCCACCTGCGCCCGCCCCCCTGGCCCGTCCCGTCCCGCCCGTCCCGCAGTACGACGACGATGCGGCGGACGTCCTGGGCCCGGGACGTGTTCGCGTGCTTCAGGCGTACGCGCAGATCGGCGATGTCGCTCCAGCGCACGCTCCGGCGGCGCAGGAGCGTGTGGGAGTGCACACCGTGGGTGTCGGCGCGGACCCACGCGGTGGCCCTGTCCATCGCCGCGACGGCGGCCGCGGCGGACAGCACCGCGACGACCGGCCACACGGCGAGGCCCATGAGGGCCCAGAGCAGCACGGCCGCCGCCGCCCCCGTCGCCCCGAATCCGACGAGGAACCACAGGGCGCCCGACCACTGGGACCGGCAGGTCACTTCCCGCACATCGCTCATGCCCGAAATCCTGCCCGCCGTACGCCCGCGCCCGCCTGTACACAGTGCGGCAGTCTTCCGGCCTGCCACACTGCCGACCGCTCCCCCTCACTCACCGCGGAGACCCCGCATCGTGGTTCCGGTGGACAGTGGTTTTCGTGGCGCAGGTGGTGGCACCCTCAGAGGCAGCGGCCGGCCATGCCTGGAAGGGGCAATCACATGATCATTTTTGGCACCAAGGGATATCTCTACCAGCTCGCGATACTCACGCTGGTGTGCACCCAGTGCGGGAACCCCTCCGCGCACACGCTCAGGAAGCGGGTCACGAAGTTCACGCTGTTCTTCGTGCCGCTGTTCCCGGTCTCGACGAAGTACATGACGCAGTGCACCTTCTGCGGCGCCGAGTCGAAGGTGTCCTCGGAGCAGGCCGAGCAGTTGCAGGCGCAGGACGCGGGCGGTCCCGGCAGCGGCCGGCCGTACGGACAGCCGCCCCAGCAGCACCAGCAGCCGTACCAGCAGTAGAACCGCGGGGCGGGCAGCGTCCTCCACCGTCCGGCTCCCCTCGGTCGCGCTGCCCGTGCACGGGTCGCCCCACCCGGCCGCCACGGACGTCACCCGGCACTCCCTCTATGCTCCACGCGGTTGTTCCCTGTGCGCAGGTACAGGCAGGTGTACGCACGCGGCAGGTCAAGCGGCAGGTAAGGAGCGGATGCCTCGATGGTGTTCAAGCGGCTGCTCGGTTCGCCGGGTTCGGGCGGGCCCACGGTCGACACGGTTCTGGAGCCGGGGCCCGTCCGGCCCGGCGGGACGCTCGCCGGGCAGGTGCGGCTAGTGGGCGGCGACACCGCGTTCGACGTCGAGCGGGTGGCCCTTGAGCTGGTGGCCCGGGTGGAGGGCGGGAGTGGCGGGAGCGGGGTCGCCGTGCCGTTCGAGCGCTTCGCCATCGGTGGTGGGTTCCGGCTGGACGAGGGCGGGGCGCGCACCGTGCCGTTCGGGGTGACGCTGCCGTGGGAGACACCGGTCACCGAGCTGGACGGCCGGGAACTGGGCGTCCGCCTCGGTGTGCGGACCGAGCTGGCGGTGGCCGGGCCGCGGGAACCGGACGCCGGCCCCGGTCCGCTCGGTGTCGGTCCGCTCGGTGTCGGTCCGCTGCCCGCCCAGGAGGCGATCATCGGCGCGTTCCGGCGGCTCGGGTACGGGCTGCGGTCCGCCGGTCTCGAGCACGGCCGCATCGGCGGCACCGGGCAGCGGCTGCCCTTCCACCAGGAGATCGGGCTCACCCCGGCCCCGCCGTACGCGGACCGGGTGGAGGAGATCGAGCTGACCTTCCTCACCCACCCGGGCGGCATCGACGTCGTCCTGGAGGCCGACAAGCGGGGCGGCGGGAGCGCGGGCGGTGACGAGGACACCGGGCACGACGCGCTCAGCCGGTTCACCGTCGGCCACGACGACGCCCGCGACTGGGCCACCGAGGTCGACGGCTGGGTGCGTGAACTGGTCGAGCACCGGGAGGCGTACGGCAGCGACAGCGCGTACGGACACGAGGGACCGCGCTCCGGGCCGGGTATCGGCTGAAGGTGCGGCCCCGCCGCACCCGCACCGCCCGCTGTACCCACCGCACCCGCTGTGCCCGCCTTAGGGGTCCTTGCACTATGAGCGCCCGATGAGGTCGCGTGGTCCGGTGCCGTGCCTCGCAAGGCGCCACAGAGCCCTGGTAGCGGAGCTACCAGGGCTTTTCAGCAACGCGGCGAGGTGCGGTGCCGGGCCGCGCGACCCGGGCGGGCATAGTGCAAGGACCCCTTACAGCGGCGTCGCCGTGCGCAGGATCCAGAAGAGGGTCACCGCCGCGTTGGCGGACGACATCGCCGACGCGGCCGTACCGGCGGCCGCTCCCCAGGCCGCCAGGCCCGCCGAGGTGAACACCTCCGGCCAGGGTCCCGTGGCCGGAGCCGGGGCGAGCAGCGCCGCCACCCGGCGGGGGACCGGTCCCGGCGCCGCGAACGCGAGCAGGGGCGGGCCGCCGGCCCGGGAGACGAGGGCCGCCCTGCCGATGGCGGTGGCGACGGTACGGCGGTCGCCGACCGTACGGGCCGCCTCCTCGTCCGCCCAGCGCTCCGCCGCGTACGACACCGCTGTCCGCAGGGGGCGCAGGAACGGGTTGGCGTGCGCGGCCAGCCGTACGGCCAGCAGGAACCGGTGATGGCGTGCGGTGAGGTGGGCGCGCTCGTGCGCGAACAGGGCGCGGCGTTCGGCGGGGGCCAGGTGGTCCAGGAGGGCGGTGGTGACCACGACCCGGTCGCGGCGCGGTCCGGTGCCCGGGAGGGCGTACGCGTACGGGGCGTCGTCGGGCAGGACCGCCACCTCCGTGTCCGGCAGGCCGGCCAGGGCGCGGTGGGCGCGGCGGCGGGTGCGGACGTGCCGCCACAGGGTTCGGGAGCAGGCCAGCAGCACCGCGCACAGGGCCGGGATGGCGACCTTCCCCACGAGCTCGTCGTACGGAACCGCCTCCCGCACCTGTGGGTCCGACCAGCCGTCGGGCAGCGGGTTGCCGGGCAGGGTGGCGGTGCCGACCACCATCACCAGGCACAGGCACACCGTGCTGCACACCGCCATCACCGCCGCGACCCAGGTCAGCATCCGCGTCGCGGCCCGCGGGTGCAGGTGCTGTGCGGCGAGCCGGGCGATCGGCCATGCCGTCAGCGGCAGGACGAGCGGCAGGAAGACGAACACCCCCATGAGGCTTCAGTCTTCCCCGTCGCTCCGGGGCTGACCCAGCAGTTCCCTCAGGAGTCGTTCGTCGTCGGGGCCGAGTCCGGTGACGAAGCTGGCCAGGACCGCCTCCCGGTCGCTCTCGGCGTCCAGCACCCTGCGCATCCGGTGGGCAACGAGGCCGGCGTGGTCGGAGGCGGAGGTCCAGACGAAGGAGCGGCCCGCGCGTTCACGGGTGACCGCGCCCTTCGCGAGCAGCCTGGTGAGGATCGTGACGACCGTCGTATAGGCGAGGTCCTCGCCCAGGCGCTCCTGCACCCGGCCCGCCGTCGCCGGGCCCTCCGCCTCGCGCAGCGCCGAGAGCACCAGCGCCTCCAACTCGCCCTGCCCCCGCCGCCGGTGACGCCGACTGTGTTCGACCACGGCCTGTCTCCCTTCCGTCGTCCTCCCGTTCCCGGACGGTCATCGTATAGACGAGCGGACACCGTCAAATTCTCTACATTGCTGTAGATTCTACGGGCGGCATCCGGCAACGGCTCACGAGAAGGACGGGCGGACCCCCACATGTTCGGACTGAGCGAACTCGCGATCATCCTCATCGTCGTCATAGCCGTGCTCGCGGCGAAAAGGCTGCCCGACCTGGCCCGCTCGGCCGGTAAGTCCGCCCGCATCCTCAAGGCCGAGGCCCGCGCGGCCAAGGCGGAGGCGCAGGAGGACGAGCGGCGGTCCCAGGAACAGCGGTCTCAGCCGGCTCAGCCCTCTCCGCAGCCGCACCAGCCTCAGGGGGAGCAGGCACAGGGGGAGCAGGCACAGGGGGAGCAGGCACAGGGGGAGCAGGCACAGCAGCCGGATGCCCCTCGTGTCATCCGGGGCGAGACCGTCGTCAGGGGGGAGACCGTCACCCGGGACACGGCCGCCGACGGCAGCCCCACCCGGCAGCAGCGGTAGGGCCGGCGAGCCCGCTCAGCCGTTCCAGACCTCGTCGTACGGGTCCCTCGGGGTGGGGACCGGTTTCGCGGACCTGACCTCGAAGTAGGGGACGGGCCCCTCGTTGACGGGGTCCTTCGTCCGGCGCGGGCTGTAGGTGCCGCTGACCTCCAGCCAGGCGTCCGGTCGCAGGACCGGGGGGACCTCGCCGGTCAGGGCGATCTTGACCGGCTGGCCGTCCGCGGCACAGCAGTTGAGGGACATCCGGACCAGGTGGGGAGTGCCGGACGGGTCCAGTGCGACGAAGCCGGTGATCTCGATGGGCCGGTCGCCCAGGCCACGGCCGTCGTCGTAGACCGCGCGGGCCGCGTACTCCCCCACTCCGAGGCGCAGCGTGCCCCCGGCGGGGAGTTCCGGGAAGCCGAACGGCTTCTGCAGGGCCGTACCCGTGTGGGTCGCGCTGTACGAGCCGAGGGCCGGCGGCGCCACCAGGATCAGGGCGAGGACGGGAAGGGCGAGGAGCCAGGAGACAAGGGGCTCGTGGTGCCCCTGGTGATGATCGTCAAAGCCGCCGTCGCGGCTCACGCGGGGCCCGCGGGCCCCGCGCCACTCGTACCGGACCGTCGCCACCGCCGTCACGACGAGCACGGCACCGCACAGCAGGAGCAGCGGGCGCAGGCCCGCCTTCACGTAGCGCAGATGGAGGTCGGTCAGCCCGGCGTGCAGCACGGTCGCGCCCAGGAGGAACAGCAGGGCCGCCTGCGCCTGCCGGTTCAGGTTCAGGTTCGGGTGGTGACGCCACCGGTTCACAGCAGCACCGCTCCCGTCAGGACCGAGACCGCGATCGCCAGGACGAGGGTCGCCGGGGCGAAGCGCAGGGCGAAGCCGCGGCCGAACGTGCCGGCCTGCATGGCGAAGAGTTTGAGGTCGACCATGGGGCCCACCACGAGGAAGGTGAGCCGGGCCGTCAGCGAGAACTGGGTCAGGGACGCGGCGACGAACGCGTCCGCCTCCGAGCAGATCGACAGCAGGACGGCCAGCGCGGCCAGGACCAGTACCGACAGCACGGGGTGGTCGGCCGCCCGTTGCAGCCAGGCGGCCGGGACGACCGCCTTCAGGGTCGCCGCGGCCATCGCGCCGACCACCAGGAAGCCGCCGGCGTGCATCACGTCGTGCCGGACCGACCCCCAGAACGCCGCGCCCCGGCTCTGCCCCTCGTAGGACGAACGGGACGGCGGGCGCAGCCAGTCCGCGCGGCCGTGGCGCTGCCAGAGCCAGCCCATCAGACAGGCCACCAGCAGGCTCGCCACGAACCGGGCGAGGACCATCATGGGATCGTCCGGGAAGGCGACCGCCGTCGCCGTCAGCACGATCGGGTTGATCGCGGGGGCGGACAGCAGGAACGCCAGCGCCGCCGCCGGGGCCACTCCCCTGCGCACCAGCGCCCCCGCCACCGGGACGGACGCGCACTCGCAGCCGGGAAGCACCGCGCCCGCCGCGCCCGCGACCGGGACCGCCAGGGCCGGGCGCTTCGGCAGGGCGCGGGCGAAGAAGGACGGCGGGACGAAGACCGCGATCGCCGCGGACAGCAGGACGCCGAGCACCAGGAAGGGCAGCGCCTGGATCATCACCGCCACGAACACCGTCGTCCAGCTCTGCATCACCGGAGCACCCAGGGCGCGGCGGATCGGGTCCTGGAACATCACGGCACAGAGCAGGAACAGGACGAGGAGGAGAGGGGAGTCGAGGTGCCGGGACTCCTCGGCCGTCCCACCGCCGCCGTCACCGGGCCCCGTGTCGCCGTCGGCCCCCCTGCGGGGAGCCGGCTTGGTCATGGCCACGGGCCGGGTACCTCCGGACTCGCGCGCGGGAGCGGGGACGTCGGCGGGGCGGGGCGCGCGTCCCCCTCCCATGGATACGGAGCGGGGGGCGGGCCCGTTCAGCATCGTCCGGCACGGTTCGGCACCGGTCGTCGTGCGCCCCTGGAACCGCCTGCGTGTATACGGCAGTCTTTCCTCTCGTGGTGATCCTCCCGAATCAGACCCCGCCGGGCGTTCCCCCCGCGCACATGCTGGTGTGCGGTGACGACGGGCTCGCGCACCGGCTCGCCGCCGAGCTCCGGGGCGTCTACGGCGAACAGGTCACCCTCGTCGTACCACCCTCCGGACTCCGGGTACGGGAACCGGTGGTGGGGCGGGCCCGCGCCGCGTCCGCCGCGCTGCTCGACCGGTTCGTGAACGCCACCGTCAACCGCACGGGCACGGGCGGCGGTTCGGACGGCCCGTTTGACGAACGGCTGGTCGAGGCCGCCGAACCCACCGACGCGGTACTCGCCGAAGTGGGCGTCGCACAGGCCGCCGCGCTGGCCCTGGTCTACGACGACGACGAGACCAACATCCGCGCCGCCCTCAACGCCCGCAGGATCAATCCCAGGATCCGCCTCGTCCTGCGCCTGTACAACCGGCGTCTGGGCCGGCACATCGAGGACCTGCTCGACCAGGCCGCGGAGTTGTCCGGCGTCGACACGCAGGGGCGTGGGCACCCCAGGGGCGACGCCTCCACCACCGTGCTGTCCGACGCCGACACGGCCGCTCCCGCCCTGGTCGCCACCGCGCTCGTCGGCACCAGCAAGATCGTCGACACCGACGGGCTGATGCTGCGCGCGGTGGAACGCCGGCCCCCGCGGCCCGGCGAGGTCGCCGACCCCGGCCTGTGCACGCTGGCGTTGCTGTCCGCGACGAGCAACGACCCGGCCGGCTCGGACGGTTCGGAGGACAGCGGCGACCAGGGGCCGCAGATGCTGCCCGACGCGGCGGCCGTCGCGGCGGCGACCGGCCGCGGCACGATGGTGCTGGAGCAGGTCTCGTACTCCGGGCCGCCGCTGCCCGCCGTACGGGCCGGGGTGCCGCCGTTCGCCTCGCTGTTCTCGCAGCGGCTGCGGTGGTCGCTGGCGGGGCTCGCGGCGGCCGTGGTGGTCCTGGCGGTCGTGCTGGCCCTGGTCACGGGCGACCACCCGCTGCACGCCACCTACGTCACCCTGCTCGACCTCTTCGCGATCAACGAGCCCGCGCACAACCAGTCCATGGGCCGGCAGGTACTGCAGCTGCTCACCGGACTGGTCGGGTTGCTGCTGCTGCCGGTGATGCTGGCGGCCGTCCTGGAGGCGCTGGGCACCTTCCGCATCGTGTCGGCGCTGCGGAAGCCGCCGCGCGGGCTGAGCCGGCACGTGGTGCTGCTCGGCCTCGGCAAGATCGGTACGCGGGTGCTGACCCGGCTGCGCGAACTGCACATCCCCGTCGTGTGCGTCGAGGCCGACCCGGAGGCGCGGGGGATGGCCACGGCACGGCGGCTGGGCGTGCCGGTGGTGCTCGGGGACGTCACGCAGGAGGGCGTGCTGGAGGCCGCGAAGATCCACCGGGCCGACGCGTTCCTCGCGCTCACCAGCGTCGGCACCACCAACCTGGAGGCCGTGCTGTACGCGCGGGCCGTGCGCGCCGACCTGCGGGTCGTCCTGCGGCTGTACGACGACGAGTTCGCGACGGCCGTGTACCGCACGCTGCGGGCCGCGCACCCCGACGCGGTGACCCGCAGCCGCAGCGTCTCCCACCTGGCCGCACCCGCCTTCGCCGGGGCGATGATGGGCCGGCAGATCCTGGGGGCCATCCCGGTCGAGCGGCGGGTGCTGCTGTTCGCCGCGCTGACCGTGGGCGGGCATCCGCAGCTGGAGGGGAAGACGGTCGGCGAGGCGTTCCGGGCCGGGGCGTGGCGGGTGCTGGCCCTGGACACGGCGGCGACCCGGTCGGCGCCGGGCGCGGGCGGGAACGGCGCCGGCCATGGCCCCGGGAACGCGGCGGGCCCCGGAGCCGGGACCGGGAACGCGACCGGCGGCACCCCGGCGGCCGGTGAGCCGTCGGGGCCGTCGGGGCCGTCGGGACTGGTGTGGGACCTGCCCGACACGTACGTCCTGCGGAACGAGGACCGGGTGGTGCTGGGCGCCACCCGGCGGGGGCTGGCGGAACTGCTCGGGCGCAGGGGGAGGGAACGGTCGGGAAGGTGACCCGCCGGTGCTCCGGGCGGCCGGAGCACCGGGACACACCGGCGCCGGAATCCCTCAGCCCTGCTTCCCCTCCCCCTTCGCCGTCCCCGTCCCCGTCCCCGTCCCCGTCCCCAAGTGCCTTTCCGCGAAGTCCAGTTCCATGCGGACCTGCTTGATCCGCTCGTCGACCACCAGGGAGCCGTGTCCCGCGTCGTAGCGGTAGACCTCGTGGGGGGCCTCGCGGGACTGGAGGCGGTGGACGTAGTTCTCGATCTGCCGGATCGGGCAGCGCGGGTCGTTCACCCCGGCCGAGATGTAGACCGGCGCCTTCACCCGGTCGACGTAGGTGATCGGGGAGGACGCCTCGAACCGCTCGGGCACCTCCTCGGGCGTGCCGCCGAGCAGCGTGCGGTCCATCGCCTTCAGCGCCTCCATCTCGTCGTGGTACGCCGTGACGTAGTCGGCGACCGGGACCACCGCGATGCCCAGCGTCCACGCGTCGGGCTGGACGCCCAGGCCGAGCAGGGTGAGGTAGCCGCCCCAGGATCCGCCGGTGAGGATCAGGCGGTCCGGGTCCGCGAGGCCCGAGCCGATCGCCCACTCGCGGACCGCGGCGATGTCCTCCAGCTCGATCAGTCCGACCCGGTGCTTCAGCGCGTCGGTCCAGGCACGGCCGTAACCCGTGGAGCCCCGGTAGTTGACGCGGACCACCGCGTACCCGTGGTCGACCCAGGCGGCGGGGCCGGCGGCGAAGGAGTCGCTGTCGTGCCAGGTGGGACCGCCGTGGATGTCGAAGACGGTGGGCAGCGGGCCGGTCGTGCCCCCGGGCTTCTGGACCAGGGCGTGGATCCGGCCGCCGGGGCCCTCCACCCAGACGTCCTGGACCGGCACCGATCCGGGCGAGCGCATCCCCGGCGGGTCCAGGACGGTCCCGCCGCTGGTGGAGCGGACCGCCGACGGCTGGGCCGACGACGACCACAGGTACTCCACGCTGCCGTCCGGCCGGGCCGTCGCGCCCGAGACGGTGCCGGGCGGGGTGTCGATCTCCACCAGCTCCGGGCCCGCCAGGTCGTAGCGGAACAGCTCGCTGCGGGCCTCGAAGCTGTGCGCGACGAGCAGACCCGTACCGTCCGGGAACCACTCGGCACTCACGTCGCCCGGCAGCTCCAGGGAGAGGTCCGTCTCCTCCCCCGTGGCCACGTCCCACACCAGGGGCTCCCAGCGGCCGCGCCGCTGATGACCGATGAGCAGACGCGTGTCACCGTCGACGGGGGCGAAGCCCAGCACCTCCAGACCCAGCTCCTCGGTACCACCCCTGGTGTCGTCCAGTTCGGCGACCGTGGTGCCGTCGGGGCGCAGCACACGCAGCGCGGAGTGCATCGCGTCGCCGTGCTCGGTGTGCTCGACGGCGATCAGCGAACCGTCGTGCGAGAGGTCCCCGACGCCCGCCGACTCACGGTGCCGGTAGATCTCCACCGGCGCCGCGGCCGCGTCACCCGCCCGCACCAGGTGGATCGTCGTACCGTCCTCGTCCGTGGAACGGCCCACGACGGCCGTGCTCCCGTCCCGGCCGAGAGCGAGACCGGCCGGGTAGGAGGCGTCCAGCCCCGGAGCGGCGAGCTCGTCCGGACCGCCCGCGAACGGCTGGCGGCGCCAGACGCCGAACTCGTCGCCGTCCTTGTCGTCGAACCACCAGATCCACTCGCCGTCCGGCGAGAGCACGCCGTCCGTGGTGCCGTTGGGCCGGTCCGTCACCTGGCGCTGCCCGCCGGTCGACCGGTCCCAGGCATACAGCTCGTACGTCCCCGTCGCGTTCGACACGAACAGGGAACGGTCGGGGGCGTCCTCCGCCCAGTCGGGCAGGGACACCCGCGGCGCCCGGAAGCGCTTCTCCCAGTCGGGCATCCGCTCGCCCTGATGTACTTGCTCGGTCCGGTCCGTCCGCCGCGCCGGTGCGCCGGACCCGTTGCTCTCAGTCATGGCCCCATACTGCCCGCCCCGGCGGGGTTCGCGCCGCCGAGGCCCCCGACCTGTGGACAACCGGGATCCCCAGCCTGTGGACAACCGGCGCGACCACGGGCCTGTGAGGCGGCCCCCGCGGGCCGGTTCCCGGGCGCGGCACCGTACGGTGGGGGTGTGTACCGGTTTCTGCTGACGCCCCGATGGTGGGGGATCAACGTCTTCGTGCTGCTCGCCGTCCCCTTCTGCATTTTCATGGGGTCATGGCAGCTGGGCCGGTTCGAGGACCGCGTCGAGAACCACCGCGGCGCCGAGGAACAGGTCGCCTCCAGCCGGCAGGAGGAGGCCCGGCGGCTGGACACGCTGCTGCCGGT
Organism: Streptomyces yamdrokensis; assembly: GCF_053890455.1. Lineage (NCBI taxonomy): Bacteria > Bacillati > Actinomycetota > Actinomycetes > Kitasatosporales > Streptomycetaceae > Streptomyces > Streptomyces yamdrokensis. Next base: position 4,149,298 of record NZ_CM132679.1, on the reverse strand, counting down.
GACCAAGGTGACCTCCGGCAAGCAGGCCACCGCGAGCGGCCGCTACGAGGAACAGCTCCTCGTGCCCGACCGCGACCTCGACGGCGAGCCCGGCCACTACGTCCTGACGCTGCTGCACACCGACACCGGCAAGGTGCTGCCCGTCGTGCGGGGCTGGCTGCCCGGCGACCCGGACCCGGCCGGCACGCCCGCGCCGCCGGACGGCGAGGTCACCGTCACCGGGGCGCTCCAGGCGTCCGAGACACCCGGCAGCAACGGCGTGGGCGCCCTCGGCGGACTTCCCGAGGGACAGACCGGCGCGATCAGCTCCGCGTCCCTGGTGAACCTGGTGCCCCACGACGTGTACGACGCGTGGATCACCCTCAACGAGGGCGACTCGGGGATGCGCGCGGTGCCCGCGGTCGCGCCCGGCGGTACCGGGCTGGACCTCAAGGCCTTCCAGAACCTCGGTTACACCGCCGAGTGGTTCGCCTTCGTGGGCTTCGTGATCTTCATGTGGTTCCGTCTGGTGCGCCGCGAGGCGGAACTGGTCCGGGACACGGAACTGGGCCTGGTCCCGGACGAGCAGCCCGCGCAGGACCAGAAGCAGGACCAGCCGAGCCCGTCAGGGGTGTGACGGGCCGGCCTCGTCGGCCCGCCGTCGCCGTCGGCCCGCCGTCGCCGTCAGCCCGCCGTGGTCGGGAGCAGTCCCGTCCAGTAGACGGTTCCCGCGCAGGCGTTGGCCACCGTGGCGCTCCCCGTGCCCGCTCCGCCCGCCGGGGTGTACGTCACGGTCACGCTGCCCTCGGTCGTGCCGTCCTCCGTGAGGAGCTGGGTCTCGGTACCCGTGTCGCCGCCCGTGGACGTGCTGGCGCCGGCCGTCGGGTTCCCGGACGGGCTGGGGTCGGGCGAGGGGCCGCCGCTGCCGCCGTTGTCGCCGCCCCCGCCGTTGGTGGGGCAGGGTTCGGAGGGCACCCAGGCGAACTTCACGTCGTACGCCCCACCCGGCTCGAGCACCAGCCGCCCGGCCTCCAGGGACGGGTCCGGCAGGCCCGCCGCCGCGTCCCCGGCCGTGTGCCGGGCCGGGCCCACCTTGGCGGCGTCGGCCGCGCCCAGCGGCGTCACGCTCAGGCTTCCCGGACCGACGACCGTACAGCCGGCGGTGGACACGTTGGCCACCCGGAAGGAGCCGTAGACCGCGCCGGTGGAGTCGGGGGCGTCGCTGCTCGCGACGGCCGGGCCGAGCTGCGCGTCCGTGCAGGCGGGTGACCCCGCGGCGGTGCTCGCCGAGGGGCCGGCCCCCTCCGTCACGCCCGTACTCGCCCGGGGGCCGGTGTCCTTCTCCTCGTCCTTCTCGTCGTCCTTCCGGTCACCCTCGACCCGGTCCGAGGTGCCACCCGCGGTGGTCTCGCCCCCGCCGGGGCCCTCGCCCTCGCCGGTACCGCCCTGTGTCTGCGAGGCATGGCCCACGGCGGACGGGTTGGCGTCGGGGCCGGTGGAGCTGGAGATGTGCACGAGAGCCGGTACCGCCGTGCCGACGAAGAGGGCGGCGGCCGCCGCGCCGACGAGGATCTGCCGCTTGCGCGCCCGGCGGGCCGGGACCGCGCGCCGCAGGTAGTCCAGCGAGCCCTCGCTCGGCTCCACCACGCGCACCGAGCTGTGCAGCAGGCTGCGCAGCTCCAGCTCGTCCGGGCCGAGCCGGTCGAGGCCCTGCTCGTCCGGGCCGGCGTTGGCGTCGTTCACAGTTCCGTTCCCCGTGTGCGATTGCTTCGACTGCCGCCCGGGCGGCGACACCGGCCCACGCAGCACGCGCGGACCGTCCCCGCCGGACGAACCCGGGCCGTCGGCTCCGCTCACGCCCCCGGCCGGGGACGCGCCCCGGGAGCCAAACGCACCGCCGGAACCGGACGCACCGTCGGGCCGGGAGGTGTCCTCGGCCGCGGGCGCCCCAGCCGCAGGTGCCTCGGACGCACCCTCCTCGGGCTCGCGCTCCCCGGCCGTACGCACGTCGGTCTCCCTGCCCCCGGTCCGCCCTTCCCGAGGTTCCCGTTCCTCGGGTTCCCGTTCCTCGGGTTCCCGTTCCTCGGGTTCCCGTTCCTCGGGTTCCCTCTCGTCGCCCTCGGGCTCGCGCTGCCCGTCCCCGGGGGCGCGCTCGGGCGTACCTTCCTCCGCCCCACGCCCCTGCGGCTCGCGCTCCTCACCCCGCACGTCCTCGCCGCGGGCGTCCTTCCCGCCGCTCATACCGGCGTCTCCATGGCCACCCGCAGCGCCGCGATCCCGCGCGAGCCGTACGCCTTCACCGAGCCCAGCGAGATGCCGAGCGTCGCCGCGACCTGAGCCTCGGTCATGTCGGCGAAGTAGCGCAGCACCAGCACCTCGCGCTGACGGCGCTGGAGCCCCTTCATCGCCTTGATGAGGGAGTCGCGTTCCAGCAGGTCGTACGCTCCCTCCTCCGCACTCGCCATGTCGGGCATGGGCTTGGAGAGCAGCTTCAGGCCGAGGATGCGGCGGCGCAGCGCGGAACGGGAGAGGTTGACGACCGTCTGACGCAGATACGCCAGGGTCTTCTCCGGGTCCCGGACGCGTTTGCGGGCGGAATGGACGCGGATGAACGCCTCCTGGACGACGTCCTCGCAGGAGGCGGTGTCGTCGAGGAGGAGCGCGGCGAGGCCCAGCAGCGAGCGGTAGTGCGCGCGGTAGGTCTCGGTGAGATGGTCGACGGTCGTGCCGGCCGCCACTACGTCGTCGGCACCGCCGTCACGCTGACTGGGTATGCGGGCGGGCCGCGCTGCGGGCATCGGCGCGATCACCGGCATGCCACCGGACGCACCGGCCCTACGGGGTCGGAGTGCCTGGCGGGGCGGGCGTAGAGCCGGGCCGCGCGGCGTTGCGAAGTCGAGTACCTCAGCCACGCCAGTTGGACACACGTCCCCCCATGAGGGTTGTACGCGCCGGACGTCACGTTTGTCGCGGCGTTTGGAATCCGCCGTCCCCCGTCCACGCCGGGCAGCACCACCGACAGCACACCGAATGCCCTCATGCGTCCCGCTCTTCCCCTATGCATCATATGAACGGACGTCCCCACGCCCGGTTCCGGACGTCCCCACGTCCGGAAAAGACCGCCTCGTCCCCCCGCGCGCCCGGAAAAGGAGTGCCCGCAAAGACGCTTTCCGCCCGGCACGCGGTTGCGTGGGGCGAAAGGTAAATCCTTGACTGCCTGCCGGTCAGGATCAAGAGATCAGGGCACCATGACCGGTTCACATCACTTGCACGGATCCTACAAAGCAAATGCCGTGGCCAAGCATTATTTACGGTGCGGGCGTTCAGGACCGGCCCGGCACCGCCACCAGCTCGGCGATCTGCGCGGTGTTCAGGGCGGCGCCCTTGCGGAGGTTGTCGCCGCAGACGAAGAGCTCGAGCGCCGTCGGGTCGTCCAGGGCCCGGCGGACCCGACCCACCCAGGTCGGGTCGGTGCCGACGACGTCGGCGGGCGTGGGGAACTCACCCGCGGCGGGATTGTCGTACAGCACGACGCCGGGCGCGGTGGCGAGGATCTCGCGGGCCGCGTCGACGGTGATCTCGTGCTCGAACCGGGCGTGCACGGTGAGCGAGTGCGTGGTGATCACCGGCACGCGGACACAGGTCACGGCGACCGGGAGGCGGGACAGGCCGAGGATCTTGCGGGACTCGTCGCGGACCTTCATCTCCTCGGAGGACCAGCCGTCCTCGCGCAGCGACCCGGCCCACGGCACGACGTTCAGCGCGACCGGATCCGCGAACGGCCCGGTGCCGTCCCCCACGGCCCGGCGTACGTCACCGGGGCCCGTCCCCAGCTCCGTGCCCGCGACCAGGGAGAGCTGGTCGCGCAGGGTCCGCACACCGGCCTGCCCGGCGCCGCTGACCGCCTGGTACGAGGAGACGACCAGCTCGCGCAGCCCGAACTCGGCGTGCAGCGCGCCCACGGCGACGATCATCGACAGGGTGGTGCAGTTCGGGTTGGCGACGATCCCGCGCGGGCGCATCCGCACGGTGTGCGGGTTGACCTCGGGGACGACGAGGGGCACCTCGGGGTCCATGCGGAAGGCGCCGGAGTTGTCGACCACCACCGCGCCCCGCGCGACGGCGACGGGCGCCCACCGCGCGGCGACCTCGTCGGGGACGTCGAACAGCGCGACGTCGATCCCGTCGAAGGCCTCCTCCGTGAGCGCCACGACCTCGGTCTCCTCGCCGCGCACGGCCAGCTTGCGGCCGGCCGAGCGCGGGGAGGCAATCAGTCTGATCTCACCCCAGATGTCCGCCCGCTGGGACAGGATCTGGAGCAGCACCGTGCCGACTGCTCCGGTCGCTCCCACGACCGCGAGCGCCGGTCGCCCGGACCGCGTCATCAGCGGCCGGTACCCCCGTAGACGACGGCCTCGTCGCTGTCGGAGTCCAGCCCGAAGGCGGTGTGCACGGCGCGGACGGCCTCGTCCACTTCGTCCTTGCGGGTGACGACCGAGATGCGGATCTCGGAGGTCGAGATCAGCTCGATGTTCACGCCCGCGTCGGACAGCGCCGTGAAGAAGTCCGCGGTGACTCCGGGGTGGGTCTTCATGCCGGCACCGACCAGGGAGATCTTGCCGATCTGGTCGTCGTAGCGCAGGGACTCGAAGCCGATGGCGCCCTTGTTCTTCTCCAGGGCGTCGATGGCCTTGCGGCCGTCGGTCTTCGGCAGCGTGAACGAGATGTCCGTGAGGCCGGTGGAGGCCGCGGACACGTTCTGCACGACCATGTCGATGTTGATCTCGGCGTCGGCGATCGTGCGGAAGATCGAGGCCGCCTCGCCCGGCTTGTCCGGCACACCGACGACCGTGATCTTGGCCTCGGAGGTGTCGTGCGCGACACCGGAGATGAGCGCCTGCTCCACCTTCTTGTCCCCTCGCTGAATCGGCTCACTGCTGACCCACGTGCCCCGCAGTCCGCTGAAGGACGAGCGGACATGGATCGGGATGTTGTACCGGCGGGCGTACTCCACACAGCGGTGGAGGAGCACCTTGGACCCGGAGGCCGCCAGTTCGAGCATGTCCTCGGTCGAGATCCAGTCGATCTTCCGGGCCTTCTTCACCACGCGCGGGTCGGCGGTGAACACGCCGTCGACGTCGGTGTAGATCTCGCACACCTCGGCGCCCAGGGCGGCCGCCAGGGCCACCGCGGTGGTGTCGGAGCCGCCGCGGCCGAGCGTGGTGATGTTCTTGCCCTGCTGGCTGACGCCCTGGAAACCGGCCACGATGGCGATGTTGCCGTCGTCCACCGAGGCCTGGATCCGGCCGGGCGTGACGTCGATGATGCGGGCTTTGTTGTGGACCGAGTCGGTGATGACACCCGCCTGGCTGCCGGTGAAGCTCTGGGCGTTGTGGCCCAGGTTTTTGATCGCCATGGCCAGCAGTGCCATGGAGATCCGCTCTCCCGCGGTCAGCAGCATGTCGAGCTCGCGCCCGGCAGGCATCGGGGATACCTGCTCGGCGAGATCGATCAGCTCGTCCGTCGTGTCGCCCATCGCGGAAACCACGACGACCACCTGGTGGCCGTTCTGCTTGGCTTCCACGACCCTCTTGGCGACGCGCTTGATGCCCTCGGCATCGGCTACGGAGGAGCCTCCGTACTTCTGCACGACAAGGCCCACGTGCGCTCCTCGCTCATTCCGTCGTTGTCCCACGTTTTGTGCACATGTGTGCACAGTGTGGTCGGCTCATTCTATCGAGCACCCGGAAATCGCCTCCGCGATATCGCATCGTGAGACTTCCGGGCACCCGCGCAGGAGGGCTCATGCCCAGGGCGACGCGGACCACTCGGAAAAGTGCCCCGCGTCACATACTCCCCCGTTCACGCCCTCACGGCTCACGGTTCACGGCAACGGCAACGGCAACGGCAACGGCTCACGGTCGCTCGACGCGAATGCCCTCCCGGCCGGCGCAGGCGGCCAGCGCCCTGATGCCCCCCAGGTCGTCGGTGAGGATCGGTGCCTCGTCGTAGGCGATGGAGGCGAGGACGACGCTCGCGTCGATGACGTCGGACGTCTTGTTCTTCTGACAGAGCACGGCGGCCGCCTTGGCCAAAGCAGCGGTCAGCGGCAGCACCTCGCACCCGTGCAGTACGCGGTGCAGGCCCGCCGCCTTGGGACGCGAGTCCCAGCCCCGCGCCAGGACGCCCGCCGGGACGACGGGGGTCTTTCCCCTGCCGAGCGCCCGGTAGTGCTGGTGGAGGAACGCGCGGTCGTTCTTCACCGCGGCGATCAGCGCGCCGGCATCGTAGATGATGTGGCTCATGCGCTTCGACGCTCCTGCGGCGTCTCTCCGAAGAGGGCGTCGAGTCGCGCATCCGCCTCGGCCGTCTCCTCGGGTGTCGGCCACCCGTACTCGTCGAAGTACTCCTCCATCGCACGCTGGCCCTCACGGAGGAGCCGACGGTTGCTGAGGTACTGCTCCAGTGCCCGGCTGATCACTGCCGAGATCTGCTCGTCCTCGGCTGCGGCGCATTCCCGCAGCGCCGTTCCGAGCGCGGCATCGATACTCACGCTGAACTTCGCCTTCTCTGCCATATTACGAACGTAATCCAGTGTCTTCGTCGGCGCCACGGGCGCGCGGAGGTGCGCGGGCGCGGGTTCGACCCCGGGCGCGAGTTCGACCCCGGGCTCGCGGGCAGCCGGCGCGCCGGCCGTCTCGAGCTCGTCCTCGATCCGGGCGAGACCGGGCTGGTGGTTCAGGGTCACGTCCTTGCCGTGGCGCTCCCGCGCGAACCGCGCCCACCACTTCGGCGACCTGCGGGTGCGCGACCAGTACGTACGCGTGACCCACCGCATGGTGTTGTCCTCGACGGTGACGTGTTCCTTGATCCAGCGCAGGTGGCCGGCCTCGGTGATGCGGGTCAGCGACGTGCGCACCGCCTGCTGTCCGTAGCGCGGGTGCTCCGCCGCGATGACCTTGTGGGCCATGGAGTGGCCGGTGTCGAGGTGGTCGATGAAGACGGCGACCTCGGCGTCGCGCGCGAGCAGATGTGCGAAGGCCGTGTCCGCGTACGGGTCTTCGTCACCGGCAGGACGTTTTCCGTACCCCGTTTCGGCCATGGGGTGGGACGCGGAAGGCAGGGCGGGACTAGGGTGGGCGTAAGCCACGGTCGAACTCCGAGTTCTTCGATCCGTAGGTCAGGCCCCGTTCGGTGTTGCTAGCGCCGACCGGGGCCGATCTGTTTGCTCGTTCGCCGCGAACCTAGAGCGCCCTCACGTTCCGCCGCAAGCCGGTCACGGAACGTCACTCATTCGAGTGCGGCACCTCAACTCAGCTGCGGACTTGGTTGGTTGGGTATTTCAACCACACCGGAGAAAACCAGAAGAACCAGGGGAAGAGCCCGGGTCCCGGGGCTCAAGCTCCGGGCTGAACTGCGGCGATGAACGCCGGCCGGGCGGAGGCGGAGAAGCGGAGCCCGGGGCCCGCGGGGGTCACCGTGGAGTCCCGGACGTGGAGTCGCGGACGTGGAGGGCGGGGCGACCGAGGAGGACGCCGGGCCGATCGTGGCCGGGGCGGCGCGGGCGCGGTGGGTGTACTTCCTGCTTCCACCGGGGGCCGGGCAGCGGTACGACTGGCCGCCCGGGGCGCAGCGGCTCGGCAGGCGGGGCGACCGTACGGTCCACCTGCATCGGCGTCCCGGCGCCGGTCGGCACCACGCGGCCGCTCCGCTCCTCCAGCACGCCGCCACCGACCGCACCCCACGTGGCCCCCGGGGCGCCGCTCCCGCTGCTCCGCACCCCGGCCGGGGCGCACCCGCCGCTCGGGGATCCGGCCCCGTAGGCCTCGGTCGCCGTACGTGCGGCCTGCTTGCGGGACTCCCCCTCGGCGCCGGTCACCTCGGGCCGGCTCTCGCGGAGCCCGCGCTTCCCCTCTGTCAGGTGCTGTACCGGCTCATCGGCTGCCCCCGTCCGCTGTCACCGCGCAGCCGGGCACGGAGGGTCGGCGGACGCTGGAACGGCCGCTGACGAGGACCGGGAGAGAGCTGTGCATTCCTCGCCCTTCACCCACTGCGATCGCTGTCCGCCACGGGGGTGGGCACCCCGTTTGATCTCCACTGCCCCGCTGCGGTGCGGATCACCGGCGTCCTTGAAGTGCCCGAGGACCCAGCCCCGGTCCGGCGCCGCGTCCTTGCCCGCGTTGCCGACGTACACCCGTCACGTGACCGGGCGCAGGCCCAGCGGGACGCCGATCTCCTCGGCCATGACCCTGCCCGCCTCGATCTCCAGGGCGTCGTCACCCATGTCCTGGTCGGTGTCGAGGCCGTCCAGGGCGGCCAGGGGCTGGTTGAGGCGGACGTGGGCCACCACCGACTGGAGTGCCCGCAGGGCCGCGGACGCGGTGGAGCCCCAGTTGGAGAAGTAGGAGAACTGCCACCACCACATCGCCTCCGTGGTGCGGCCGGCGCGGTAGTGGACCATGCCGTGGCGGAGGTCGGAGATGACGTCGGTGAGGTCGTCGGAGATCCGGGCCGGGACGGGCGCCTTACGGGGCTCGTAGGGGTCGAAGACCTCGGAGTAGACGTCGACCGGCTCCAGGAGACGGGCGAGGTTCTCACGGAGTGTGTCCACGTCGGCCTCCGGGCCCGGATCGGGCTCGTAGCGCTCGTCGGGGAGGATGTCCTCGTGCGCGCCCAGCCGGCCGCCGGCCAGCAGGAGCTGGGAGACCTCCAGCAGGAGGAAGGGGACCGCCGAGTCCGGCTCGTCGCCCTTGGCGACCTCCGTGACGGCGACCAGGAAGCTCTCGATCTGATCCGCGATCTGGACCGAGAAGTCGCCCGGATCCCGGTCGGTCGCGTGCAGCGTGGCATCAGACATCTAGGAGTCGTCTCCCCTCGAAGGCGCGGCCGAGGGTGACCTCGTCCGCGTATTCCAGGTCTCCGCCCACCGGGAGGCCGCTGGCCAGGCGGGTGACCTTCAGGCCCATGGGCTTGATCATGCGGGCGAGGTACGTGGCCGTGGCCTCGCCCTCCAGGTTCGGGTCCGTGGCGAGGATCAGCTCGGTGACCGCGCCGTCGGCCAGCCGGGCCAGCAGTTCCCGGATGCGCAGGTCGTCGGGGCCCACCCCGTCGATCGGACTGATCGCGCCACCCAGGACGTGGTAGCGGCCCCGGAACTCGCGCGTGCGCTCGATGGCGACGACGTCCTTGGGTTCCTCCACGACACAGATGACGGCGATGTCGCGGCGGGCGTCACGGCAGATGTTGCACAGCTCCTCCTGCGCCACGTTGCCGCAGACCGCGCAGAAGCGGACCTTCGCCTTGACCTCCATCAGGGCGTGGGCGAGCCGCCGTACGTCCGTCGGCTCCGCCTGCAGGACGTGGAAGGCGATCCGCTGGGCGCTCTTCGGACCGACGCCGGGCAGCCGCCCGAGTTCGTCGATGAGGTCCTGCACCACGCCTTCGTACAACGGACTGCCGTCCTTCCTGGGGTTCCTTCAGTACGTACCGTAGAGGCCCGCGGGCCGTCTTAGAAGGGCAGGCCGGGGATGCCGCCGCCGCCCAGGCCCTGGGCCAGCGGGCCGAGCTTCTGCTGCTGGAGGGTCTGCGCGTTCTCGTTGGCCGCCTGGACGGCCGCGACGACGAGGTCCGCGAGGGTCTCGGTGTCCTCGGGGTCCACCGCCTTCGGGTCGATCTTCAGGGCGCGGAGCTCGCCGGAGCCGGTGACGGTGGCCGTCACCAGACCGCCGCCCGCCCGGCCGTCGACCTCCATGTGCGCGAGTTCCTCCTGCGCCTGGGCCAGGTCCTGCTGCATCTTCTGGGCCTGCTGGAGCAGCTGCTGCATGTTGGGCTGGCCACCACCGGGGATCACGATTCAGCTCCTTGGTCGGTCCGTCCGTACGGGATTTTCCCGTTCGGCACGAGCCTACGTGGTCCGGGCGGCCGTCGCCCCAGCACTCTTTCGAGTGAGTCACTCTCGTGCCCTATACCTGATCACAGCCCCCTTCCGGGCGGAAGCGGCGCCCGAACCCCCGACGCGGCCACCCGTTGGGCGGTAGGAAGGGGCGGCACGTACGTGCCCACGTCCGCGCCGATGGCCGCGTCCGGCGCCGGGCCGGGCGTCACGCAGGGACCCGCAGAGGTCCGTGGAAGTCCAGTAGGGGTCAGGGCGGCGTCGGGTTCGGGGTCAGGTTCCGAGGTCAGTAGGGAGTACCGGGTGGTTCAGCCGGAGATGCAGCCCGAGGACCGTCCGCAGGACGGGCTCGGCAAGGGGGCGGCCGGGCTGCGGCCGGGCGATCTGGCCGGGCGGGTGTTCCCGCTCGGGGACTGGGGCGAACCCGCCCCCCGGCTGGACGAGCTGTACCGGTGGGTGGAGCGCGGGGCGCTGGAGACCGCCGCGTGGTATCTCGCGGTCCGGGTCTGGAAGCGGCGGTGCGCGCGGGCGCTGCGTACGGGGGCCGTGGCGGGGGCGGCCACCGGGGCGGCGCTGCCGCTGCTGGACCTGACCGGAGCGACCGCCGGAGCCGCCCCCTGGGGGTACACGGCGCTGCTGCTGGCGGCGGTCTGTGTGGCCGCGGACCGGTTCTTCGGGGTGACGTCCGGCTGGATGCGGGACGTGGCGACCGCGCAGGCCGTGCAGCGGCGGCTCCAGGCGTTCCAGTACGACTGGGCCTCGGAGTGCGTCCGCGAGGTGCTGGGTCCGGCCGAGGGCACCGCGAGCGAGGCGGCCGAGCGGTGCCTGTCGGTGCTGCGGCGGTTCTCGGAGGACGTGGACGAACTGGTGCGGGCCGAGACGGCGGACTGGATGATGGACTTCCGTACGGGCACGAGCGCGCCGCCCGCCGTCCAGGGGGCGCCGGCGGGCACGGGCCGCCCCGAATCGCCCGGACAGCCCCACGGCCGCTTCGCGACCGCGCCCGGGACCACCCGCCCGAACATGCCCCGCCAGCGGCCGCCGGAGCCGAGGTGACATGGGCCCGGGTGACGTGAGCGCTTCCCCGGTGCGCCGGGGCGGCTCAGAGTTCGGGATCGGCGCACAGGCGCTGGACTCCCGGATTCAGGCACGGGAGGTGGCCATGGGTGTGGATCACGTCCTGGCCGATGCCGCGGGTGAGGTACGTCAGGAAGCTCGACGCCAGTGAGTTCGACGGCGGCCGCCCGTACGTGTAGGCGTACTCGATCTCGCGGAACGGGTAGGAGTAGTCCCCCTGCTCCAGGGCGTCGACGGACGGGGCGTTGCCGTCCAGGCTCAGCCGGTCCACGTCCTTCGCGCCGGCGGCCCGGTTGAACTCGGTGTACCCGATGGAGCCGGAGAGGTCGGCGACGGTCCGCAACACCAGTTCCGTCGAGTCGAGTTCGCAGCGCAGCACCGGCGCCGTGGGGTCGTCCCCGGTCCGGCAGTCGAGGGACGAGTTGGCGATCTCGCCCCGGCCCAGTACCCGGTGCTGCAACACCTGCCGCGTGCCCGAGCCGGCGTCCCGGCTGACCAGGCGCACGGCGACATCGTTTCCGCCGAGTTCGCGCCAGTTCGTGATCTCGCCCCGGTACAACCGCCGTACGTCCGCCGTGGACAGGTCCTCGACCCCCACGTCCTGGTGCGCCACCAGGCTGAAGAGCGACACCGCCACCCGGTTCTCACGCAGTTCGGGGAGCCCCTCGGGCTTGCGGCCGTCCGACAGTGCCACCATCGGCGGCGAGCCCTTCCCCGCCTCCTGGCCGGCCGCCATCAACTCCCTCACCCCCGCTGTGGATCCGTGTGGGTCCACGATGATGTCGGGTTCGCTGTCCGCGCAGTCCCGCTCGTATTTCCCGGCCGCTTCCTGGAGTACGGACTTGAAGGCCGTCGAGCCGGTGAGGGTCAGGGTGCCGCCCTCGCAGCCCATGGGGCCCCGGTGGTCGTCCCGGACGACGACGATCGTCGCCAGCGTCAGCACGCTCACCGTGAGCATGACGGTGATCATGCGGGCGGCCCGGCTGAACAGCGGTGGCTTGTCGTCCGGGGTGGCACTGCGGTTGGGGTGCACCTCGCCGTCGCGCAGCCCGCCGGTCAGCCGGATCTCCTCGCCGACGTCACCGCCGGAGAGCAGCACCAACAGCTTGAAGTAGTCGCCGTGGTTGAGTGGCACGCGGGGGATGCGCAGGGTGTTTCCCTCGTAGGCGAAGCCCCGTGGCGCGGTGAAGTGGGCCATCAGGTGCTCGGCGTCCGACGGCTGGGTGACCGAGACGCCGAGGATGGTGCGGTTGCCGAACATCGCTGTCAAGCCGTGGAGTTCGGGACCGGTGTAGTCGTCACGGTCGATGCTCTGCGAGCCGTCGTTCTCGATGCGGATCAGCACCAGCGTGGCGTCGATCATGCCGGGTGCCTCGTCGAACAGGCCGAGCCGGCGGTTGGTCCGGCCGGACCGCGCGTCGTCGCCGATGGAACTCTCCAACTGCACGCGGTATCCGATGCGTTTGCGGCGCGGTACCCGGCGTTCGTACCAGACCATGACGCCCGAGGCGGCGATGCCGAGCATCGCCGTCGCCAACGCCACCAGGTTTTCCGCGCTCAGCCACTCGTCCACTGCGTCGCCCCCGCTGCCGCACGTTCGATGCAGTGGTCACCGTACGGCCGCGTGGAGGGGGCGGGCGAGCTTCGTGGAGCGAAGTTCGCCGAACGTTCAACAGCGTTGCGCGAGTGCGTGGTTGGCGCGTTGTGCCGCTCCCGTCGGTCAGTGCCCGGTGTCCACCCGCGTGTAGGTGAGCTGGTCGCCGTTGCCGGTGTTCACGCGCTGGAGGGTGCCGTCGGGCAGGAGGGTGATGTCGGTGGCGGCGCCCGGGGTGCAGGCACTGCGCGGCTGCCCGACCGTCACGGTGGTCGGGCCGATCTCCAGCCGGCCTCCGGGGCCCGGGGCGCCGGCGAGGTCGCCCTCGAACACGCAGTGGTAGGTGCCGTTCCCGGTGGGGCCGTCGGCGACGAGGGACATGACCGTGTCACCGGCCTCGCCCTGCCGGATGGTCAGCGTGCGGGTGTGCAGCCCGCTCGCGTTGTCGATGGTCGTCGACCACGTGCCGAGGTATCCGGCCGGGACCGTCCCGTCGGCGGCCGGTGAGGGGGTCGGCTGATCCGTCCCGGCGGTACCGCCCGCCGCGTCCGTCCCGGCCGAGGACCTTCCGTCGGGCGACGGGTTGCTGCCGTCGGTGCCCTGGGACGTGCCCTCGTCCGGCGTACCCGAAGGGCTGCCGCCGACGGTGTTGCCGTCGCCGCCGCTCATCAGCGCGTACACCGTGCCGCCCGCGGCGAGCGCGACGACCAGCGCGATCACGACGAGCAGCACGGTGGAACGGTTGTCGCGCGGGGACTGTGCCGGGCCGCCGTACGGCGGCGGGGCGGCGGCCCCGAAGGGCGGCGGGCCGTAGGCAGGGGTGGCGCCGGCGGCCCCGTAGCCGTTGTAGGGGTAGCCGTAGCCGGGGGGCTGGGGGTGCGGCTGGGCGTACTGCTGGGGGTGACCGTACGTGACGGGAGGCTGTCCGGCCGCCGGGACGCCCGGGGCGGGGGGCGCGGCGGGGCCGTTCGGGCCGGTGACCAGGGTGGGCAGGTGGTTCACCGCCGCACCGTCACCCGGCGCGCCCGGCGCGCCCGGCGCGGGCGGCGCGGAGTCGTCGGCGGCGGGGGCGTGTTCGGGGGTGGCGGCGGGGGCGGGGCCGTCCGGCGCCGACGGCGGCGCCTGGGGGTCCTCCGCGTCCAGGAGCCGTACGGCGTGCCGGCCGAGCTGGGCGACCAGGGCGCCCGGCAGCCAGGGCTCGCGGGAGCGGCCGTCGGCGACGGTGTCCTCGGCGCCGATGCGCAGCAGGATCTGGTCGAGGGTGGGCCGCTGGGCGGGGTCCTTCCTGAGGCAGTCCTTCACCAGGTCGGCGAAGCTCTCGGGGATCCGGCCGAGGTCGGGTTCCTCCTCGGCGATGCGGAACATCAGGGCGTGCACCCCGCTGTTGGCGGTGCCGAAGGGCAGCTTGCCGGTGGCGGCGTAGGCGAGCACCGAGCCGAGGCAGAAGACGTCGCAGGCGGGGGTGATGCGGTCGCCGCGCACCTGCTCCGGCGCCATGAACCCGGGCGAGCCGACCAGCGCCCCGGTCCGGGTGAGGCCGCCGTCGGTCACGGTCTCCAGGGCCCGCGCGATCCCGAAGTCGATGACGCGCGGACCGTCGATGGTGACGAGCACGTTGGACGGCTTGAGGTCGCGGTGCACGATGCCGGCGGCGTGGATGTCCTTCAGCGCGTGCGCGAGACCGGCGGCGAGGATGCGCACCGAACGCTCGGGCAGCGCGCCGTGGTCGTGTCCGACGACCTGCTGGAGGCTGGGCCCGGCGACGTACCCGGTGGCGACCCAGGGCACCGGGGCCTCGGTGTCCGCGTCCAGCACCGGCGCGGTCCAGTCGCCGCCGACCTGCCGGGCGTTCTGCACCTCCTGGCGGAACCGGGCCCGGAACTCCTCCTGCCGGGCCAGCTCCTCGCGCACCAGCTTGACGGCGACGGTGCGTCCCCGGTCGGAACGGGCGAGGTAGACCTCGCCCATACCGCCGGCGCCGAGCCGCGCGAGCAGCCGGTACGCGCCGATCCTGCCCGGGTGCCGAGCGCCCTGGTCCCCCGCCGCGTCCCCCGGTCCGTGCTTCTCCATCGCTCTGCCGCCTTCCCCCGCCGTGAGCAACAGCCCGAGGATAAACCGGGCAGGGTCCGGGGTGAGCTGGGCATTGTCTACGGTTGCGTAACAGGCCGCACAACGGGTGACACTCCGGGCGACCCAGGCGGGCCGAGGTCGTCGAGCACGGCGCACAGGCGTTCCATCGTCTGGACCGCCTGTGCGAGTTCGGCCTCGCCGAACGCCTCCGCGAGCCGTTTCGCGAAGGCCGCGTGGCCGGGGCCGATCTCCGCGACGGCCGCGTACCCCCGCTCGGTGGCGGCGAGGAGCTTGGCGCGGCGGTGCACCGGGTTGGGCCGGTACTCGGCGAGACCGCGATCGACCAGCAGGTCGGCGATGCGCTGCACGCTCTGCCGGGTGATGCCCATGACGCGGGCGACGCCGGAGACCGGCAGGGGTTCGCGGAGGACCGCACCGAGCACCTGCCACCAGGCGGCGGTGAGTCCGGCGGGCCTGGCCAGTTCCTCGGCGGCCGCGAGGAACTCGCCGTTCAGCCGGAAGGCGGCGAGCGCACCGCGGCTGAGCAGTTCCTGCTGTTCCCTGCTCACCGCCCCAGGGCCTCCTCGAACTCGGCGTACGCCTGGGGGTCGGAGTCGTGGAAGAGCCGGTACCAGGCGTCGGTCGCCGGTTCGTCGTAGGCGCCGAGCAGCCGGAAGATCTCGCGGGCGAAGGCGACGGGCTCGGTGGGGCCGGCGGTGACCAGTCTGCCGTCGGTGACGGCGTCGGCCTCGGCATACCGCTCTCCGCCCGCGTAACCGGTCGCGGCCAGGTGGAAGGAGGCGGCGCCGGTGTGCGCCCGCTCGTCGAGCAGGCCCTCGCGGGCGAGTCCGGCGGTGGCGCCGCAGATGGCGGCGACGGGCACACCGGCGTCGAGGAAGGCGCGGGCGGTGCGGGCGAAGGGGGCGAGGTCGTCGCCCTCGTCCCAGAGGCCGGCGCCGGTGAGGATCAGCAGCGCGCTGTCCTCGGGCCGCAGCTCGTCGAGCGCCAGGTCGGGCAGTACGCGCAGCCCGCCGATGCTGGTGACGGGCGCCCCGGTGGGGGCGACGGTACGGACCTCGTACCCGGCGAGGGCGAGGTGCGCGGTGGCGTGACCGGTCTCCCAGTCGGCGAAGGTGTCGTAGACGGCGAGATGGACGGGCTTACTGGGCATGACCGCTCCCTGGAGTGCGCCGATGGATACCGACGGGTACCGATGGATGCCGGCGGACGCCGCTGAATGTCGGCCGCATACCAACGAACACCATTTGACAGCATGGTGACACGAATGCAGCATGCTGTCAAACAACCGGAGGTGCGGCTTACGCTCGCCCGTATGACTGCTCAGCCGAACGCCGAGGCCGGGGCCACCGTGAAGGCCGCCGACCGCGCCCACGTCTTCCACTCCTGGTCCGCGCAGGAGCTGATCGACCCGCTCGCCGTCGCCGGGGCCCAGGGGTCGTACTTCTGGGACTACGAGGGCCGGCGCTACCTCGACTTCACCAGCGGGCTCGTCTTCACCAACATCGGCTACCAGCACCCCAAGGTCGTCGCCGCGATCCAGGAGCAGGCCGGACGGATGACGACGTTCGCGCCCGCTTTCGCCGTCGAGGCGCGGTCGAAGGCGGCGCGGCTGATCGCCGAGCGGACGCCGGGCGACCTGGACAAGGTCTTCTTCACCAACGGGGGCGCGGACGCCGTCGAGCACGCCCTGCGCATGGCGCGGCTGCACACCGGGCGGCCCAAGGTGCTCTCCGCGTACCGCTCGTACCACGGCGGCACCCAGCAGGCCGTGAACCTCACCGGCGACCCGCGCCGCTGGGCCTCCGACAGTGGCACGGCCGGGGTCGTGCACTTCTGGGCGCCTTTCCTGTACCGCTCCCGCTTCTACGCGCAGAGCCAGGAACAGGAGTGCGCGCGGGCGCTCGAGCACCTGGAGACGACGATCGCCTTCGAGGGGCCGTCGACGATCGCGGCGATCGTCCTGGAGACCATCCCGGGGACGGCGGGCGTCATGCCGCCCCCGCCCGGTTACCTCGCCGGGGTGCGGGAGCTGTGCGACCGGCACGGGATCGTCTTCGTGCTGGACGAGGTGATGGCCGGGTTCGGCCGGACCGGCACCTGGTTCGCGGCGGACCTCTACGACGTCGTGCCGGACCTGATGACCTTCGCGAAGGGCGTGAACTCCGGGTACGTGCCGCTCGGCGGCGTCGCGATCTCCGGCGCGATCGCGGACACGTTCGGGAAGCGGCCGTACCCGGGCGGGCTCACCTACTCCGGGCATCCGCTGGCCTGCGCCGCGGCCGTCGCGACGATCGACGCCATGGCCGAGGAGGGCGTCGTCGAGAACGCGGCGCTGCTCGGGGAGTCCGTCGTCGGGCCGGCGCTGCGCGAGCTGGCGCGGCGGCACCCGAGTGTGGGCGAGGTCCGCGGGGTCGGCATGTTCTGGGCGCTGGAACTGGTGCGGAACCGGGAGACCCGGGAGCCGCTGGTCCCCTACAACGCGGCCGGCGAGGCGAACGCCCCCATGGCCGCCTTCGCCGCCGCCGCGAAGGCGAACGGGCTGTGGCCCTTCGTGAACATGAACCGCACCCACGTCGTCCCGCCGTGCACCGTGAGCGAGGCCGAGCTGAAGGAGGGCCTGGCCGCGCTGGACTCGGCGCTGTCGGCGGCGGACGACTTCGTGGAGTGACCCGGGCACCCCGGGAAATCGAACAGACTCGGGTCACTCGAACGCGTAAAGTGGCGTGACCGTGGACGGACGCGCCGCACGGTCACGCGACGAGAACGCACGAGAACGCACGAGAACGCGACGAGGGAGACCCCCGGCCATGCCCGGCATCAGCGGCAACGGCGCGGTGACGCGCAGCACGCTGCGGCAGCAGATCGCCGACGCGCTCCGTGACGAGGTGCTGGCCGGACGGATGGAGCCGGGGCAGGAGTTCACCGTCAAGGAGATCGCCGACCAGTACGGGGTGTCCGCGACCCCCGTACGGGAGGCACTGGTCGACCTGTCGGCGCAGGGACTGCTCGACGCCGACCAGCACCGGGGGTTCCGGGTGCACGAGTACTCCGTCGACGACTTCCGCGGCATGATCGAGGCCCGCACGCTGGTGATCGACGGGATGTTCCGGGCCCTGACCGACGCCGACGGCCGCCTGGCGCACCTCCGCCCGGAGGAACCGCGGGTCGCCGCCGCGCTCGCCGGGGTCCGGCGGCGCGGCGAGGAGGCCCAGCGTTCGGCCCTCGCCGGGGAGCTCACCGTACTGATCGGCTACGACCTGCGCTTCTGGCGCGAGCTCGGGGCCCTGTTCGGCAACCCCCACCTCACCGCCTTCCTGCACCGGCTCCGCGTCCGGACCTGGGTGTGCGTGGTGCAGCATCTGCGGCGGCTGCCCGATCTGCGGGGGCGGCTGTGGTGCGAACACACCGATCTGGTCGACGCGCTGGTGCGCCGTGACACCGACTCCGCCCGCGCGGTCGTCGCGTCGTACGACGCCCACTCCCTCGCCCTCGTCGAACAGCCCCCCGCGGACTGAACGGCCGGGGTGCGTGCGGCGAGGCGGAGCCCGGGGGCCGGGTCCCGCGTCGTCTGTGTTCGTATGGGTAGAGGACCTGCACGAGGGGAGCCACCCTCGCGCCGCGCCGATACCCTTCCCTGACCGCCGCACCGGACGCAGTGGACGTACCGGATGCGGGGGACGTGCTATGCGAGGAGCCCTCTTTGGCCTGTGACCTGTGGCTGGTACCGCTCGTCGACGTGTTGTGCCACACCCCCGACAATCCGTTCGCCGAGGAACTCGCGCAGTACAACAAGGTGCTCGCCGAGGCCGGGCTGCCGCCGGTGCCGGTGTACCAGTACATGCCGGGTCTGTCCGGCGAGGTCGCCCCGGTCGCGGGCTTCGACTACGACGCGCTGCACTTCCTGCGGCGCACCTACCTGCTCCAGGTGTGCGGGCTGCCGGTCACCCCGGTGGGCGAGCTGGGCGGCGACTACGAGCAGTTGCTGGAGATGTTCGAGACGACGGCCCGGCAGTCGCACCTGGTCTGGCACTACGACCACGCCGGGGCCTACGTCCCCGTGGACTTCCCGCACCCGCTCTCCGACGACGAACTCCTCGCCGGCGGCGGCCCACTGGGCTCCTCCCACGCGCTGCTGCGGGAACTGGAGGTCGTCGCCCCGGCCCTCGGCATCGACCCGGCGAACCCCCCGGCCGCGCCGGAGCCCCCGCCGGGGCCGACCGAGCTGGAGGAACCCGCCGGCCCCGCCCCGTACGACCCCAGCCCCTTCGCCCGCGAACGCCACGTCTGGCTCGGCCTGCACGCGGCGGCCACCCGCAGCCTGGCCCAGGGCTCGATGATCGTCTTCAGCTGAGCCCGGGACGGCGGCCGGTTCACCCCGGACGCGAGAACGTCCCGGTGACCCTGGACGGGCCACCGGGACGTCGGTGCGGCGGGGCGCGGCGGGGGTGCCGCGGGGCCGGACTACAGGAACGAGTTGATCTGGATCGTCTCGTCGCGGCCCGGTCCCACGCCGATCGCGGAGATCGGGGCGCCGGACATCTCCTCCAGGGCCTTGACGTACGCCTGGGCGTTCTTCGGCAGGTCGGAGAAGGACTTCGCGCCGGTGATGTCCTCGGACCAGCCCGGGAGCATCTCGTAGACCGGCTTCGCGTGGTGGAAGTCCGACTGGGAGTAGGGGAGTTCCTCGACGCGCCTGCCGTCGATCTCGTAGGCCACGCAGACCGGGATCTGCTCCCAGCCGGTGAGGACGTCGAGCTTGGTGAGGAAGAAGTCAGTCAGGCCGTTCACGCGGGTCGCGTAGCGGGCGATGACCGCGTCGAACCAGCCGCAGCGGCGGTCGCGGCCGGTGGTGACGCCCCGCTCGCCGCCGATGCGGCGCAGCGCCTCGCCGTCCTCGTCGAACAGCTCCGTCGGGAACGGGCCGGCGCCGACGCGGGTCGTGTACGCCTTGAGGATGCCGATGACCCGGCTGATCTTCGTCGGGCCCACGCCGGAGCCCGTGCAGGCGCCGCCCGCGGTCGGGTTCGACGAGGTGACGAAGGGGTACGTGCCGTGGTCGATGTCGAGCAGGGTGCCCTGGCCGCCCTCGAAGAGGACCACCTTGTCCTGCTCCAGCGCCTGGTTGAGGACCAGGACGGTGTCGGCGACGTAGGGCGCCAGCTTGTCGGCGTAGCCCAGCAGTTCCTCGACCACCTGCTCGACGGCGATCGCGCGCCGGTTGTAGAGCTTGGTGAGCATCTGGTTCTTGGCGTCGAGGGCCGCCTCGACCTTCTGGGTGAGGATCGACTCGTCGTAGAGGTCCTGGACCCGGATGCCGACGCGGTTGATCTTGTCGGCGTAGGTCGGGCCGATGCCGCGGCCGGTGGTGCCGATCTTGCGCTTGCCGAGGAAACGCTCCGTCACCTTGTCGACGGTCACGTTGTACGGCGTGATGATGTGCGCGTTGCCGCTGATCAGGAGCTTGGACGTGTCGACGCCCCGCTCGTTCAGCCCGCTCAGCTCGGAGAACAGGACGGAGGGGTCGACGACGACGCCGTTGCCGATGACCGGAGTGCAACCGGGGGACAGGATTCCGGAAGGGAGCAGGTGGAGGGCGTACTTCTGGTCGCCCACGACCACCGTGTGACCGGCGTTGTTACCGCCTTGGTAACGCACCACGTAGTCGACGGATCCGCCGAGCAGGTCCGTCGCCTTTCCCTTGCCTTCGTCACCCCACTGAGCACCGAGCAGCACAAGTGCGGGCACGCGCGTACACCCCTTCCGGGCGGGGCATGTCCAGGGTCAGGGGCGTACGCGGAGGATCTCCGCCGCGCACACACCGCGACCACCGTTGGCCGCCAACCGTCGGACCGGATGCCCCGGAATAGACGAAGCCCCTGCGCAACAGCGCAAGGGGCTCTTGCACAAAGATGCTACCCGAGGAAGCGAGGCATGGCCGAGGTGGCGACTTCCCCGACGTCCGATCAGCTCCTGGTGGTCATCGATCCGGTCGCCCGCCGCAGGGACGGTGAGTCCGTACGCATCGCGAAAGACGTGCTCAGCGGGGGTGCGACGACGAAGGTGTGCCTGCCGGACGGGCCGGAGGAATTCGCCCGCGCCCTCGCCCGGCGGGGCTCGAGGCGCCCGGTGCTGGTCGGCGACGACCGGGCCCTGATCCGGGCGGTGGGGCTGCTGCACCGGCAGCGGGAGCTGACCGGCTGCGCGCTGGCCCTGGTGCCGGTCGGGGGCGCGCTGTCGCTCGCCCGGTCGCTGGGGGTGCCCACGGGGGCGGTGGCCGCGTCGCGCGCCGTGCTGGAGGGCACCGAGCGGCGGATGAACCTGCTGGTGGACGACAGCGACGGCGTGGTGCTCGGCGCGGTACGGATTCCGCCCGCCGGTGCCGCGCAGGGGCGGAACGAGGACGCCGAAGCGGCCGAGGACGATGACGGGGACACCGGAGCGGGGCAGCATCCGTGGTTGCGGACCTGCCGGTCCCTGGTGCGGACCCTGGTGCCGGCCCGGCCGTCCCGGGTCGCCCCCGCCCCCGAGGGCGGACCGGTGCGGCTGCGGGTGGAGGTCGACGGGGTGACACTCGTCGACCTGCGCCAGCCTGTGGAGTCCGTCTCCGTCGTCCCCGGCCCCGGCGGGATCGCCCGGGTCGAGGTGCGGCCGGTGTCCGTCGGCGCGGACGCGTCGCCGCTGCTCGCCGAGGGGCGCACGGTGACGGTGTCGGGAGCGCACTTCCGCTATCGGGCGGACGCGGTCGTATCGGGGCCGGTGGGCACCCGGACGTGGGTGGCCCGGGAGGACGCCTGGGGGCTGACGCTGCCGGCACCGTAGCCGCGACGGCACGTCAGGGGGCTGTGAACCCGGTCGTGTCCAGCTTGCAGTCGAACGGGCCGGGCATGAGCAACTGCTCGCCGAACGGCCGGGTGCACCGTGACTCGTACCCCTTGGCCGAGGGCGTCCAGAAAACCGTGGCCTGCTCCTCCTGCATGTCGAGGAGCAGGTGGACGGGGACGCCCGCCTTCCCGTACGTCTCGACCTTGTCGGTCAGGTCGTCGTCCCGGGTGGAGGTGGAGGTCGGTTCGGCGACGAAGGAAAGGGCTTCGCCATCCAGATGGCTACTGGTCGTCTCGAAGACACGTTCGGGTGCGGCATGGATATCCGGTCCGTACGCGCGCCGTCCCCGGAAAGACATGCAGGAACGGGCCGTAACTGATGGAGTGCCCTGCGGGAAGATGCGGCTCCAGCTGCCCGCACACCAGGTGCATCACACGGTGGCAGTACCCCTTGGACCACGGCGACACGACGATGTTCCCCCTGACGATCTCGGCCTTGTAGCCGTCGGGCACGTCCAGCTCGTCGAGGACGCCCAGCAGGTCCTCGAAGCCGTCGGGCTCGGTGCCGCTTGTCGTCGGTCGCTCTGCCATGACTGTCATGATGCGCCCTCCCCTTGAAACGGACCAGCCATGACTTGGGGGTCCTTGCACTATGAGCGCCCGATGAGGTCGCGTGGTCCGGTGCCGTGCGTCGCAAGGCGCCGGAGAGCCCTTGTAGCGGAGCTACCAGGGCTTTTCGGCAACGCGGCGAGGTGCGGTGCCGGGCCGCGCGACCCGGGCGGGCATAGTGCAAGGACCCCCTTGGCGCAGCGGACCGCTCACGGACGCCCGACCGGCTTCGGGGATCGCCCCTCACCCCCGACCGAAGGTCTCGTCCCGGTGGGCGCGCCAGCGGTCCATGAGCGTCTCGATCTCCTTCTCGGCGAACTCGAAGAAGGCCAGCGTCTCCGCCAGCCGGAGGCCCGCCGGGGTGTCGGGGCCCACGCTGGCGACGCCCTCGCGCAGTGCGTCCTGCCAGCGCCGGAGGACGGCCTCGCGGCTGGTGAGGGCCTCGTACCACTGGTCGCCGCGCACCCGGTAGCGCTCACGGCGAGAGCCGGGCTCCCGCTCGCGGGAGACCAGGTGCTGCTGGTCGAGGTAGCGCACCGCCCCGGAGACCGCGGCGGGCGAGATCCGCAGCATCTCCCCCAGTTCGGCGGAGGTGCCGACGCCGGTGTCCGAGACCAGCAGGGCCGCGAAGACCCTGGCCGGCATGCGCGGCACTCCGGCCGCCACCAGCTGCGCGGCGAAGTGCTCGACGAACCGGGAGACCGCCTCGGGGTCCCGCTCGGGCCGCCCGGCCCCTTTCTCCGTCATGACCCGCCCATCTCCGCCCTCGGCCCTTACGCGTCCCGTCCGCCCCTCCGCGTGCCCGTATCCGTACCCGTATCCGCAGCTCAGCGACGTCGGCCAGTCTAGCCCGGCATTTATACACTTCCTTAACTTCACAAATTTGTGAAACCAGCGTACGTTCCGGACATGACGAAGGCCATCACCGTGTCCGGACTCCACAAGTCGTTCGGCCGCACCCACGCACTCGACGGTCTCGACCTGGAGGTCGAGTCCGGCGAGGTCCACGGATTCCTGGGCCCGAACGGCTCCGGCAAGTCCACCTCCATCCGCGTCCTGCTCGGTCTGCTGCGTGCCGACTCGGGCACCGCCCGGGTGCTCGGCCGCGATCCGTGGGCGGACGCCGTGGAGCTCCACCGCCGCCTCGCCTACGTCCCCGGCGACGTCGAACTGTGGCCGAACCTCACCGGCGGCGAAGCCATCGACCTGCTGGCACGGCTGCGCGGGGGCCTGGACAGGAAGCGGCGCGCCGAGCTCGTCGAGCGCTTCGACCTGGACCCGACCAAGAAGGGCCGCGCCTACTCCAAGGGCAACCGGCAGAAGGTCGCCATCGTCGCCGCGCTCGCCTCCGACGCCGAGCTGCTGCTGCTCGACGAGCCGACCGCGGGACTGGACCCGCTCATGGAGGTCGTCTTCCAGGACGTCATCGGCGAGGCCAAGACGGCCGGCAGGACCGTCCTGCTCTCCAGCCACATCCTGGCCCAGGTGGAGAAGCTCGCCGACCGCGTGAGCATCATCCGGCTGGGGCGCACCGTCCAGTCCGGCACCCTCGGCGAGCTGCGCCACCTGACCCGCACCACCGTCGAGGTGGAGACCGAGCGGCCCGCCACCGGCCTCGACGAGCTGCCCGGCGTCCACGACCTGCGGACCATCGACGAGGCCACCGGCCGGGTCCGGTTCGCCGTCGACGGCGGCCAGGTCGGCGCAGCGGTCCGCAAGCTCACCGAGTTCGGCATCCGCAGTCTCGTCAGCCACCCGCCGACCCTGGAGGAGCTGATGCTCCGCCACTACGGCAGCGAGCTCGCCGCCAACGGACACGGTACGGACGGACACGGTACGAACGGGCACGGTACGAACGGGCACGGTACGAACGGGCACGAGACAACCGGGCAGCGTACGAACGGGCAGCGCACGGACGGAGACCTGCGATGACCACCGCGACCGCCGCCCCCGAGGCTCCGGCACCCGCCGGGCCGGCCGCGGGCGGCAACGCGCTGGCCGGGACCCGGACGCTGATCCGCTTCGCCCTGCGCCGGGACCGGATCCGGCTCCCGGTGTGGATCCTGGCCCTGCTCCTCGGCACCCTCATGACGGCGAACAGCTTCAGGACGCTGTACAGCGACCCGCAGGACCGGGCCAACGCCGTCAGGAGCGTGGACAGCCCGGCCGGCCTCGCCATGTCCGGCCCCCGCCACTACCTCGACGACGACAGCTTCGGCTCCATACTGAGCCACCAGATGCTCGGTTTCATGGCCGTCCTCGTCGGGCTCATGAGCGTGCTGATCATCACCCGGCACACCCGCGCCGAGGAGGAGACCGGCCGCGCCGAACTGGTGCGCTCGACCGTCGTGGGCCGCCACGCCCACCTCACCGCCGCCCTGTCCGTCGCGGCCCTGGCCAACCTCGCCCTGGCCCTGTTGCTGGCCGTCGGCCTGGCCGGCCTGGGGATGGAGGGCATCGACACCGCGGGCTCGCTGCTCTACGGTTTCGGCCACGCCGCCGTCGGCCTCGTCTTCGCCGCCGTCGCCGCGGTCACCGTCCAGTTCACCGCGCACACGCGCGGCGCGTCCGGCATGGCGCTCGCGGTCATCGGCGTCGCCTACGTACTGCGCGCGGCCGGCGACAGCGGCGAGAACGGCGCCCTGTCCTGGCTGTCCCCGATCGGCTGGGTGCAGCGCAGCTACCCGTACGTCGACAACCGCTGGTGGCCGCTGCTGCTCTGCCTGATGTTCGCGGCGGCGTGTGCGGCGGCGGGGTTCGTGCTCTCCACCCGGCGGGACGTGGGCGCGGGCCTGCGTCCGGGGAAGCCGGGCAGCCCCACGGCCTCCGACGCGCTCGCCACACCGGTCGGCTTCGCCCTGCGCCTGCACCGCGGCATGCTGATCGGCTTCGGCACCGGCCTGTTCCTGATGGGCGCGATGTACGGATCGATCCTCGGGGACGCCGAGGACATGCTGGAGGGCATCGACGAGATCCAGGAGGCCCTGGACCGCATCGGCGGTGCAGGCGTCGTCGAGTCCTTCGCCTCCATGGTCATGGTCGTGCTCACGGTCGTGGCGGCGGTGTACGTCGTCATGGCGGCCCTGCGGCCCCGCTCCGAGGAGACGGCGGGCCGCGCCGAACCCCTCCTCGCCACCGGCCTCTCGCGCACCCGCTGGGTCGGCGGCCACCTGGCCGTGGCCATGGGCGGCGGTACGCTCGTGCTGCTGCTGGCCGGGCTCGGCTTCGGCATCGCGGGCGCGGCCTCGACCGGCGACGCCGGGCTGTTGCCGGACCTGGTGGGTGCGGCCGTGGCGTACGCGCCCGCCCTGTGGGTCACGGTCGGCGTGGCCGTGGTGCTCTTCGGCTGGTTCCCGCGGGCGAGTTCGGCGGCCTGGATCGTGCCGGTGTACGCCTTCGTGGTCGGCTACCTCGGCCAGATCCTGCAGTTCCCGGCCTGGACGAACAACCTCTCCCCGTTCGGCCACGTCCCCCGGCTCCCCGCCGCGGACATGGAATGGACCCCGCTGCTCCTGCTGTCCCTCGTCGCCGCCGGCCTGGTGTGGCTGGGCCTGGCGGGCTTCCGGCGGCGGGACCTCGAGACGAAGTAGCCGGGTGGGGCCGCGGGACGAGGCAACCGTCCCGCGGTCCCGTCCGGCGCGGGCCTGCGGCGGTCAGACCTCGACCGCCAGCCCCTCCAACCCCCGGATCACGAAGTTCGGCTTGCGCTTCGGTTCCTCCACCGGGGCGAGGGCCGGGGCCCGCTCCAGCAGCGCCCTCATGGACGCCGCGAGTTCGATGCGGGCCAGGGGCGCCCCGATGCAGTAGTGGATACCGGCACTGAAGGAGATGTGCGGGTTGTCCGCGCGGGTGAGGTCGAGGCGGGCGGGGTCGGCGAAGACGGCCGGGTCGTGGTTGGCGGAGCCGAAGAGCATGGCGATCTCCGCGCCCCGGGGGACCACCGTGCCGTCGATCTCGATGTCGTCCAGGACCCAGCGCTCGAAGAGCTGGAGCGGGGTGTCGTAGCGCATCAGCTCCTCCACGGCGGAGGGGACCAGGGAGTGGTCCGCGCGGAGGGCGGCCAGCTGGCCGGGGTTGTGGAACAGCGCCGCCCAGCCGTTGACCGTGGAGTTCACCGTCGCCTCGTGGCCCGCGTTCAGCAGGAGCACGCAGGTGGAGATCATCTCCTGCTCGGTGAGGCGGTCGTCGTCCTCGTCGTGGGCGGCGATCAGCCCCGAGACCAGGTCGTCGCCGGGGTGGGCGCGACGGTGCGCGATCAGCTCGCGCAGGTACTCGGTGAACTCGACCGAGGCGCGCACCGCCCGCTTCGCCGTCACCTGCGACGGGTTCAGCTCGTACATCCCGCAGATGTCCGCCGACCAGGGCCGCAGCGGGGCCCGGTCGGACTCGGGGATGCCCAGCATCTCGGCGATCACCGCGACCGGGAGCGGTTCGGCGACGTCCCGCAGCAGGTCACCCCCGCCGGCGTCGACCAGCGCGGCCACCAGGTCCCCCGCCAGTCCTTCAACGTACGGCTTCAGGCGCTCCACCGTGCGCGGGGTGAACGCCTTCGACACCAGGCGCCGGATGCGGGTGTGGTCCGGCGGCTCGAGGTCGAGCATGCCGTGGTCGTTGAGGGTGTGGAACGGCTCCTGCTCGGGCGGCGGGGCGGTCCGGCCGAACTCCTCGTGGGTGAAACGGTGCTGGTACGTCCGTCCCAGACGCCTCTCGCGCAGCAGCGCGGAGACGTCCGCGTGGTGCGGGACCAGCCACTGGTTCGTCGGCTCGAACCAGTGCACCCGCCCGCGTTCCCGCAGCTCGGCGTAGGCGGGGTACGGGTCGGCGAGGAACGCCGGGTCCCACGGGTCGAACGCGAGGTCGCCAGGAGGTGCCATGGACGGACGGTAGCCCGGCGGACCCGCGCTGACCAGAGACGTCCGTCACTCCGGCCGTGCCCCGCCCGTCACCTCACCCGGGTGACCACCCGGCTGGTCACCCGGGGGTCACCAGCCGCGCCTCGTAGGCGAAGACCGCGGCCTGGGTGCGGTCGCGGAGGCCCAGTTTCACCAGGATGCGGCTCACATGCGTCTTGATCGTCGACTCGGCGACCACCAGACGCCCGGCGATCTCCACGTTCGACAGGCCCTGTGCGATGAGCACCAGGACCTCCGTCTCGCGTTCGGTCAGGTCGCCGTACGCCGCGTGTGCGGACGGCATCAGGCGCGGGGTCTCGGACAGCTTGGAGAACTCGGTGATCAGCCGCCGGGTCACCGAGGGGGCGAGCAGCGCGTCGCCGGCCGCGACCACCCGTACCCCGTCGGCGAGGCGGCGGGCCGAGGCGTCCTTGAGGAGGAAGCCGGAGGCGCCCGCGCGCAGCGCCTGGTAGACGTACTCGTCGAGGTCGAAGGTGGTCAGCACCAGCACCTTCGCGGCACCGTCGGCGGCGATGATCTCGCGGGTCGCCTCGATGCCGTTCATCTCGGGCATGCGGATGTCCATCAGCACGACGTCGGGGGCGAGTTCACGGACCCGCCGCACCGCCTGCCGGCCGTTGACGGCCTCGCCGACGACCTCGATGCCCGGCATCGCGTTCAGCAGGACCGAGAAGCCCTCGCGCACCATCATCTGGTCGTCCGCGACGAGGACGCGGATGTTGTCCTCGTCGCTGGTCCCGAGTCCTGTTCCGGGGCCTCCTCCGGGCCCTGCTCCGAGGCCGCCCGCCCCGCCCGTCCCGCTCACGCCTCGTCCTCGTCCACCGCGCCGACCGGCAGGAACACCGCGATCTCGTAGCCGCCGTCGTCCGCCGGGCCTGCCGTCATCTCGCCGTTGAACATCGTGACCCGCTCACGCATGCCGGTGATGCCGTGCCCGGCTCCCGGTGAGGGTTTGACCAGGCTGGGCTGGGGCGCCGGGCCGTTGACGACGCGCAGGCCGAGGCCGCCGAGGACGTACCCGATCTCGACGCGGGCACTCGCCCCGGGCGCGTGGCGCAGGCTGTTGCTGAGCGCCTCCTGCACGATCCGGTACGCCGACAGCTCCACGCCGGGCGGCAGCTCGCGCACCGCCCCGGTCACCACCTTCTCCACGCCCAGACCGGCGTCCCGCACGTTGGCGAGCAGGGAGTCGAGGTCGGCGAGGGTGGGCTGGGGGGCGTCGGGGGCTGTGTAGTCACCGGCCTCCTCGGCGCGGACCACACCGAGGACCCGGCGCAGTTCGGTGAGGGCGGCCACCGCGTTCTCGCGGATGGTAGCGAAGGCGCGCTCCAGCTCGGGCGGCGGGTTCTCCACCCGGTAGGGCGCGGCCTCGGCCTGGATGGCGACGACCGACATGTGGTGGGCGACCACGTCGTGCAGCTCGCGGGCGATGGTGGTGCGTTCCTCGAGGAGCGTGCGCCGGGAGCGTTCGTGCGCGGTGACCGTCTGCTGGGCGGTCACCTCCTGCTGGGCGGTGTGACGGACGTGCCGGAAGGAGACCACGAGCAGGGCGAAGGCGGACGTCACCATCATGGGCCCGCTGTTCGTGTAGTAGTACGACCCGCCGAAAACGATGTCCGAGAGGAAGGCGTACACGGCGGTCAGGACCCACATCCAGGCGGCGGTGCGGGGCCGGGTGCGCAGCGCCACGACGATCAGCACCGCCAGGTGGCAGATGAACGCGCCGGGCATCCACGGCCATTCGCCTCCGCTGCCGTTGAGCACCGCGACCACCGGGGCCGCCGCCAGCGACAGCCAGAACGCGCCGACCGGCCGGACCAGCGTGGCGAGCACCGGGAACGCGCACAGCAGGCCGGCCAGCAGAGCCAGTACGTTCCCGCCGGGCAGGCCGCCCCCCAACGCGCCGGCACACAGGGCGAGCAGTGCGACCACTCCCACCAGTGCGTGCGGGAGATGGTCCGCGGAGGACCTCAGCCGGCCGGGCAGCCGCCGGACGAACGGGCCGTCCGTGCGCCGGCGCGGCAGCGGCCGGTAGGCGAAGGCGTCCTCGAACAGGTCGTGGCGCAGTCCGCGCAGGGCGTTCTGGGCCAGCCGGTACTCCGGGCTGCGGGTCTTGGCCCCGTCTCCGGGCGGCGGGGCCGCGGAGTGGGCGTGGGTCGTCTCGGTCACGGTCACACGTTAGGCCGACCGGGGGACCGGGGGCGTCCCCGGTGAGAGGGGTTCCCGGGCGTCCGTCTCAGGTACTACGAGGGGTCGAGGAGGTCGTACGGGGGAAGGCGGCCGACGGTCCCTGACGCCCCGGCCCACGTGACACCCGGGCGGGCCGCCCCTCGCGTCAGTACCCCGACGGCCGGACCAGCCCCGACTCGTACGCGAAGACCGCCGCCTGGGTGCGGTCCCGCAGGCCCAGTTTCACCAGGATGCGGCCCACATGGGTCTTCACGGTCTGCTCGGCGACCACCAGCCGCACCGCGATCTCCGCGTTGGACAGGCCCTGCGCTATCAGCCCGAGCACCTCCGTCTCCCGCTCGGTGAGGTCGCCGACACGTTCTCTGAGCGGGGGGCGGGGCCTGCCCTCGAGGCGCGCGAACTCGGCGATCAGCCGCCGGGTGACACCCGGCGCGAGCAGCGCGTCGCCGGCCGCCACCACCCGTACCGCCTCGGCGAGCTGGTCGCTGGAGGCGTCCTTGAGAAGGAACCCGGAGGCGCCCGCGCGCAGCGCCTCGTACACGTACTCGTCGAGGTCGAAGGTGGTCAGCACCAGCACCCGGATGTGCGGGGTGGCGGCGGTGATGCGGCGGGTGGCCTCGATGCCGCCGAGTTCGGGCATGCGGATGTCCATCAGCACGACGTCCGGGACGAGATCGGCGACCTGCGCGACCGCGTCCAGCCCGTCGACCGCCTGACCGATCACCTCGATGTCGGGCTGGGTGTTCAGCAGCACGGTGAAACCCTGCCGGACCATCTGCTGGTCGTCGACGACGAGTACGCGGATCATGGGGTGTCGTCCTTGTGCTGAGAGGCGGAGGGAGCGGCCGCGGTGGTCCCGGCAGGGAGGTCGGCCGGAAGGTGGGCCAGGACCCGGTAGCCGTCGTCGGACCAGGCGCCGGCCGTGAGACCGCCGCCGAGCATCGCGGCGCGTTCGCGCATGCCGAGCAGCCCGTGCCCGGCACCGGAGGACGGCGGTGCCGCCCGCGTGGGCCGGGTGTTGGTCACCTCCACCCGCAGCCCGTGCGGTTCGTGGGCGAGGGCGACATGGGCGGTGGCGCCGGGGGCGTGACGCAGTACGTTGCTCAGCGCCTCCTGCACGATCCGGTATGCCGACAGCTCGACGCCGGGCGGCAACGGCCGCCGCGCACCAGTGACTTCGGTGGTCACGGCGAGTCCGGCGGCCCGGGTGTTCTCCACCAGTGCCCCGAGCCGGTCCAGGGTGGGCTGCGGGGCGTGCGGGGCGGTGCCGGAACCGTCCTCGCGCACGGGGGAGGCATGGTGTTCGGAACGCAGTACGCCCAGAACACGGCGTAGTTCGGTGAGTGCGTCGACGGCGTTCTGCCGGATGCCGGCCAGGTTCTCCTTCAACTCCTCGGAGGGGTTCTCGACCAGGTGCGGGGCGACCTGGGCCTGGATGGAGATGACCGACATGTGGTGGGCCACCACGTCGTGCAACTCCCTTGCGATCCGGCTGCGTTCCTCCAGCAGAGTGCGCCGGGCACGCTCCTCGGCGGTGAGCGTGGTCTGCTGCACGAGTTCCGCGCGGGCCTCGTGGCGGCCGCGCAGGGCCATGCCCAGCATGACGACGACCGCGAACAGGACGACGGCGAGCTCGCCGGTCGGCTGGTAGTTCTGCCCGCCGATCAGGCCTTGGACGACGTAGGTGGCGAGCACGGTCAGGCCCAGGGTCTCCGAGGACACCCGGGTACGGACGCGCAGAGCGAGCAGCAGCAGAACGAGTCCGTGCGCAATGATGCCGGCCGCTGTCCAGGGCCAGGTGAACCTGTGCCCGTCGGGGACCATCAGGGCCCGTACCGCGTACTGCCCCACCACCATGGCCGCCATCGACAGCCACCACGCCGGGATCGGCCGCCACAGCGCGAGCACCATCGCAGCGGCCTTGGCGAGAGCAATCAGGAAGGCGGGTCCGCCGCCGAGTCCGCCGTTGTCGTCGAGCTGAGCCGTGTCACCGAGCAACACCCCGAGAGCGGCCAGGCAGACGACCCCGTGCGGAACCCATCGCAGCCATACCGACGGTGGCAGCGGGTCCACCCGTGCGGTCCACAAGTCGTCGCGCAGCACGCGCAGCCAGCGTCCCGCCCAGCCCGCCACCGCCCGTTCGAACACCCGCGTAGCGCCCCCCGACTCCGTCATCCGCGTCAGCCTAGACATGTCGTACTCCCTCCGCCGCATCCCGGTCCGGCGGCGACGGCCGGTGGGCGTGCACCACTTGGGGCGGCCGACGCCGCCCGTCGCCCCGCTCCCAGGACCGGAACGCGGCCCAGCAGACCCCGAGGGCGAGGACCAGCACCGGCAGCCAGACGATCCGGGCGGCGACCCAGCCGAGGCCGTCGGGGACGGTGTGCAGGCCGGGGAGACGGCCGAGGAGGAGCGCGGTGGCGGTGGTCGCCATGAGGGCCGTCTGGTGCCAGAGGAAGACCGTCATCGCGGAGAGGTTGACCAGCGCCACCGCCGCCCAGGCGACGGGCCGGCGCATCGCGCTCCGCAGCCGTTCGCGCAGCAGCAGCGCCAGCCCGCACTGGGCCAGGCCGAAGGTGACGGCGGCCAGCGTCGGCGGGTCGAGGTTGGAGAGCCCGGCGCCCGGGACGCCGACCATGGAGGCCGGGTAGCCGGCCCAGGCGACGAGCGCGGCCGTGGCCGCCGTGCCGGAGACGAGGAGGATCAGGCCCGAACGGCGGTGCTCCAGCTCGCCCCGGGTCCAGGCCGCGCCCAGGGTGTAGGGGACCAGCCAGCCGGCCGCGAGGTTGATCCAGCCGAGCCATGTGGGGCCGCCGAGACCGAAGCGCACCACGTCCACGTGCAGGACGACGGCGAGCGGCCACAGCGGATGGAGCCGGGTCAGCAGCGGGGTCGCGGCGGTGAGGGCGGCGAAGACCAGCAGGAACCAGAGCGGGGACAGGGCGAGTTTCACCAGCGTGCGGGTGGTCGCGAGGTCGGTACCGGCAAGCAGCAGCACGACCGTGACGGTTGTCCACAGGGTGAGGACGGCGGTGACCGGTTTGAACATCCGGGCGAGCCGGCCGCGCAGCCAGCGGTGGTACGGGACGCCCCGGGCTCGGGCCGAGACGTGGCCGCGCGTCGCCACATGGCCGCCGACCAGGAAGAACACGGCGAGCGTCTGGAACAGCCAGGAGACGGGCGCCAGCCAGGGCATGTGCTGCAACGGGCTGGCCGTGTGCAGGGTGCGGCCGTCCGCGACGAGCGCGGTGACCAGCCAGTGGCCGAGGACGACACCGAGGATCGCGCCGGTGCGCAGGGCGTCCACGGCACGGTCGCGGTGGGCGGGGGTGGCTGCGTCGAGACGGTGGGCGGCCTGCCGTATGCCGTCGCGTACGGCGTTCGGGGTCGGGTCAGTCATGGGTCACCGCCGTGGTCTCGCCCAGGACGATCCGGGCCAGGTTGGTCAGGGAGGGTGAACCGGGTGCGAAGTAGTCGCTGTGGCCGCCGTCGCCGGCCGCGAAGACCCGGGCGCCGAACGCCGGGGAGACGGGATCGGTGCCGAAGCCGACGCCGGTGCCGAACAGGTCGACGCCGAGGTGCGGCACGTGTCTCACCCAGTCGCCGGCGCCGCGGGCCGCCCAGATCCGGGCGCGGGTGCGCAGACCGGCGGCGGTGTCGGCGCCGGTGCCCGGACTGCCGACGACGGCGATGTCGTCGACGCCGGCGGCGTCCAGACCGGGGGCGGCACGGGCGCAGACGACGGAGCCGTAGGAGTGGCAGAGCAGGGAGAGGCGCGGGCGCGGACCGGTGAGCGTCCGCACGTCCGCCATGAAGGAACGCAGTTCGGGTGCGGCCCGGTCCGCGAGGTCGGTGGTGGCGACCGCGACGCCGGCCGTGGCGGGCGTCTCGTAACCGAGCCAGGCGACGACCGCCGTGCGGGTGCCCGCCGGGGCCTCACGGGTGAGCCGCGCGTGCAGGGCCTGGGCGGCGGCGCGGAACCGGCCGTAGGTGTCGAGGCCGGTGTCGGAACCGGGGACGAGGATGGCGACGCGGTCGGCGTGCGCGAGGTCGCCCAGGACCTCGGTGACCAGTCCGGGGCCGCGCCCGTCGAAGGCGAGCAGCTGCCGGGCGGGATCGGCCAGGGCACGGTCGGCCGCCGCACGCCGCCGGTCGCCGTGATCCGCGGCCATCCGGGCAGCCTTCCCGGCGCCCGCCCGGTGGGCGGCGTAGGTGGCGTCGAGGGTGGCCGCGGTCGGCGCGGCGAGCGTGACCGGTGGCGGGGCGGGGGCCGGGGACCGGGCCGCCCCGACCACGGGCAGCGCCACCGCCGATGCGACCAGCACGGCGAGTGCGGCGCGGCGCCACCGAGTCCCTCTTGCTGCCGGACCCACGGCCGGTCCCCTCCCTGTCCGTCCGCCCGCTCATCGGGCCGGTCAGGTAAGGAAGTTACGGATCGGCGCAGGTAGTCCGCGTCCCACCGGGGAGCTCACCTGCGGGGTGGCTCTCAGGTATGACGGGTATGACCGGAGGCACTTGGGGGTGAGCCGGGGCATCCCAAAAAAATGGTCACCAGGCGAGTTGGGCGATCTCCTCCGCCACCACCGCGCAGGCGTCCGCCGCGGGGTCGATCAGCGGGAAGTGGCCGACGTCCTCCAGCAGCGTCACCCCCACCACCTCGCCGGCCTTGGCCGCCGCGTCGGCGTACGACTCGGCGACCGCCTGCGGGACATCGGCGTCGCAGCGGCCCTGGACGATGGCGGTGGCGATGCCGGTGGGCAGCAGCAGCGCGGGGTCGGCGTACGGCTGCCGTTCGGCGAACCGCTCGTCACTGCCGAGGAGCTGGCGTACCGCGCCGCCGCAGGCGTCCAGCTTGTCGGCGACCGCGAGGTCGGCGATCGGGGCGAGGGCGACCACGCCGCGCAGGGGTGCGGGGCGGTCGATGTGCCAGGGGGCGTCGGCGGGGAGGAGGTGCCGGGCGGCGGCCCACAGCGCCAGATGGCCGCCCGCCGAGTGACCGGTGACCACGGTGCGGCGCGGGTCGGCGCCGGGCAGGTGACGACGGGCCAGCCCGGGCAGCGCGTCGAGCGCGGCGGCGATGTCGTCGAAGGTGTCGGGCCACCGCCCCGCGACCGGGCCCCCGCCACCCGGCTCCCCCGCCCCACGCCGGTACTCGACACTGGCCACGGCGAATCCCCGGCGGGCCAGGAAACCGGCGAACGGGCTGATGTGCCGCCGGTCGTAGGGCGCCCGCCAGGCACCACCGTGCAGGACGACGACCAGAGGGGCGGGCCCTGCGGGCCGGGCGGCACCGGCCGCGCCACCGGGACCGCCGCTCGCACCCCGCGGGGCGTAGAGGTCGACCACCTGGTCCGGGCCGTCACCGTAGGCCGCCGTGGCGTCGGGCCCGACCGGCGGACGGGAGAAGAGCGACTTCTCCTCGGCGGCGGACCGGGCGGCTGCGACGTCGTCCCTCATGCTCAACCTCTCAGCGATCGAACGTACTTGACGGACGAGAGAAGAATTCGGCCGTTGGCCGGGACGGTATCAGCACGATGACGGGCGCGGACATGGGGATATCACGCTCGGTGAACCTCTCCCGAGGGCGGCCGGGGCGGCCGGGGCGGAGAACACCTCCTGGCCCCGGCCGCCCCCTTCCAGCCGCCCTCTTCCGGCCGTCGGTCAGGCCTCGCCGTCGGCTCCCGCCTCCGCCGGTGCCTCCGCCGATGTCTCCCTCAGCACCTCCGCCAGCACCCGGGCCGCCCGCTCCACGTCCGCGAAGCCGACGTACAGCGGGGTGAAGCCGAAGCGGAGGACGTCCGGGTGGCGGAAGTCGCCCACCACCCCTCGCTCGATCAGCCGCCGCATGACGTCACCGGCGTCCCGGCAGCGCAGGGCGATCTGGCTGCCCCGCTCCCGGTGCGCACGCGGGGTCACGCACTCCACCCTGCCCTCGGGGACGTACGCCTCGACGCACTCCAGGAAGAAGTCGGTCAGGGCGAGGGACTTGGCCCGTACCGCCTCGACCGTGACACCGTCGTCCCAGACGTCCAGCGCCGCCTCCAGGGCGAGCATGGACAGGATGTCCGGGGTGCCGACCCGCCCGCGCAGCGCGCCCGGCGCCGGCGCGTACTCCGGGCGCATGCCGAAGGGCTCCGCGTGGGAGTTCCAGCCGGGCAGCGGGGAGTCGAAGCGGTCCTGCAACTCCGCGCGTACGTAGAGGTACGCCGGTGAACCGGGGCCTCCGTTCAGGTACTTGTAGGTGCAGCCGACCGCCAGGTCCACGCCGTACTCGTCCAGCCCGACCGGCAGCGCGCCCGCGCTGTGGCACAGGTCCCAGACGACGTACGCCCCCGCCGCGTGCACGGCGGCCGTGAGCGAGGGCAGGTCGTGCAGCCGGCCGGTGCGGTAGTCGACGTGGTTGAGCAGCACGGCGGCCGTACGGTCGCCGAGCGCGCCCGGGACCTCGGACGGCGGCACCGGACGCAGGGTGCAGCCGGTCATCCGGGCCGCCGACTCGGCGATGTAGCCGTCCGTGGGGAACGTGGTCGCGTCCACCACGATCTCGTCACGCACGGACCCGGCGGGTCCGGGGGCACCGTACGTCAGCCGGGCCAGGCGCACCGCGCCCACCACCGCCTTGAAGAGGTTGACACTCGTGGAGTCGCCGACGACGATCTGCCCGGCCGCCGCGCCGACCAGCGGGGCGATCCGGTCGCCGATCCGCTCGGGCGCCGTCCACCAGCCGCTCTCCGTCCAGGACCGGATGCGCAGCTCGCCCCACTGCCTGCGGACGACGTCCTCGACCCGGCCGGGGACGGAGACGGGCAGCGCGCCCAGCGAATTGCCGTCGAGGTAGACCGCGTCGCCGTTCTCCCCGCCGTCCGCGTCGAGCACGAACTCGGCGCGTTTGGCGGCCAGCCCGTCGGCCGCGTCCAGCTCCTTCGCCCTGAGCCTCGGTTCAGACATCGGTTCAGACATACGACCGCGCCGTCCACAGCTCGGGGAACACGTTGTTCCGTGCCCGCTTCTCCAGCCAGGCCACTCCGGCCGAGCCGCCCGTACCGGTCTTGGCACCCATCGCGCGGCGGGTGGCGACCAGATGGTCGTTGCGCCAGCGCCACACCAGCTCGGCGACATCGGTGAGCGCCTCACCCAGCCGGGCGACGTCGCCGCGCTCGTCACCCGAGTAGACGGCCGTCCAGACCTCCTCCACCCGCGGCGACGGCTCGTACCGCCGGGACACGTCGCGGCGCAGCACCTCGCCGGGGACGGCGTGCCCGCGGCGCGCGAGGAGGCGCAGTACCTCGTCGTACAGGCTCGGCTCGTGCAGCGCCTTCTCCAGCTCGGCGTGCACCCGCGGCGCGCCCCGGTGCGGGACGAGCATGGACGCGGACTTGTCGCCGAGCAGGAACTCCATGCGCCGGTACATCGCCGACTGGAAGCCGGATCCCTCGCCGAGCGCGCCTCGGTAGGCGTTGAACTGCGCCGGGGTGAGCTGTCCGAGTGGTTTCCAGGAGGCGTTCAGCGCCTCCAGTTCCCGGACGGACCGCTTCAGCGCGTCGATCGCGGTGGGGATGTCGTCGCCGCGCAGCGCGTTCGCCGCCGTCTCCCACTCGTGCACGATCACGGTGAACCACAGCTCCATCACCTGGGTGGTGACCAGGAAGACCATCTCTCCGGGATCGTCGGAGAGGGTGTGCTGGAGGTGGGTGAGGACGTCGGCCTTGACGTAGTCCTCGTAGGGGGTCGTGCCCTCGAAGTCGAGATGCGGGGTCTCCGGCTCAAAAGCCTCGTGGGACATCGCTGTCTCCTGTTTTTGTGCTCCGGGTAGCGGTCCGCCCCTGCCGTTACCGACACGGGGGCCCCGGTCCCCGTACGGCATCCTCCGCAATCGTCCCCCGGCATCGCAAGGTCCGCCTGATCACGGACGGGCCACAGGGGTGCACCACAGGGGTGCGCCGCAGGGGTGCGCCGCAGGAACGCGCCGCACAACGCTCCGGCCGCCGGAGCCGGCCCGTGCCCGCGGAGATCTTCCGGTAGCCGTCGCCAGGGGCGTGTCGGAGACTGGGTGCCGGCCGCACCGACGGGACGACCACCTCAGGAACGCTGGATCGCATGCGAAACGGGCGCAAGGAAGTGAGGGGGCGCGAGCGGTGGCTCCGGTGGCTGCCCGCCGCGCTGCTCGTGGGCGCCTTCGTCCTCGACCTTGTCCTCCTGAACAACTTCAGCACGTTCCCCCTGCTCGCGGCCGCCCCCGTCGTGGCCGCGCCGGTGCTCTCCCTGCACGGGACGATCGCCACCGGTGTGGCAGCGAATGTCGTGGGACTCCTCCTGGTGGGCCTGGAAAGAGAGCCGACCCGCGCCGACGGCACCGCGTTCAGCAGCCTGATCCTGCTCACCGTCATCGCGGCGGGCCTCAACGTTCAGCTGACACGCGACCGGCAACAGCTGAGGACGAGCCGCGAGGTGGCGGCGGTGGTACAGCGCGCGGTGCTGCCGGACCCGCCGCACCGGGTGGGACGGCTGACCGTGGCAGCCCGGTACGAGGTCGCCCACACGGAGGCCGCCATCGGCGGTGACCTCTTCGCGATCCACGAGACGCCGCACGGCATCCGCATGCTCATCGCCGATGTGCGCGGCAAGGGGCTGGAGGCGGTCCGTGCGGTGAACTCCCTGCTCGGATCGTTCCACGAGGCCTGCCTCTACCGGTCGGACCTGCGGGGTGTGGTCCAGCAGCTGGAGGAGCGGATGCGGGAGGCCATCGATCAGGCGAGCGGGGCGGAGGCCGAGTCGTTCGCCACGGCCGTCGTCGCGGAGCTCGCACCCGACTGCTCCGAACTCCGTGTCGCCGTCCGGGGCCACGCGGCACCCCTGCTGGTGCACGACGGCCGGGCGGTCCCGCTGGAACCCGCCGTACCGTCGCTTCCCCTGGGCCTGGGCGTTCTCGGCGACGGTCGTCCCGGTGACGCTCCCGACGGCGACGAGGTCCCGGTCGACCGGTTCGAGCTACCGGCCGGGGCCACGCTGGTGCTCTACACCGACGGCATCAACGAGGCCCGCGACGCGGACGGTGCCTTCTTCGACCTCGTTCCGACGCTGTCCCGGCACTTCCCACCGGACCCGGACGTGGTGCTCGACGCCGTGCTCGACGCCGTCTTCCGGCACACCGGGGGCGCGCTGCAGGACGACGCCGCGCTCTTCGCCGTCACCCTGGACGCCGACACCGCCGTCCCGTCGGAACGGCCCCCGGCAGGTGGCAGACTGGCGTCATGACCACTCAGAAGAACCTGCTCGGCGGCCCGGACCCGACCCATCTGCCGGAGAACGAGGAGGCGTACCGCCTGCTCGGCGAGAAGTCCCTGTCGCCCGCCGAGGTGGTGGCGAAGTTCCCGACGTTCTCGCTTGCCTGGGCCATGCTCGCCGACGACGCCTTCGAGGCGGGGCGAGTGGTCGAGTCGTACGCGTACGCCCGGACGGGCTACCACCGTGGGCTCGACTCCCTGCGCCGGTCCGGCTGGAAGGGTCACGGCCCGATCCCGTGGAGCCACCGCCCCAACCGCGGCTTCCTGCGTTGCCTCGCCGCCCTCGCCCGTGCCGCCGAGGCGATCGACGAGAAGGACGAGGCGGAGCGCTGCAAGCAGTTCCTCCAGGACAGCAGCGCCGAGGCGTACGAGGAGCTGAAGCGCGCCTAGAGCCTCTCGGACCCGGGCGGTGGTGGTGTTTCACGTGAAACACCACCACCTTTCCGCCCCGCATCGGCTCCGGGGCCGGATTCGGCCTCGGATCCGAATTCGGTCTCGGG
This sequence comes from Streptomyces yamdrokensis, assembly GCF_053890455.1. Classification (NCBI taxonomy): domain Bacteria; kingdom Bacillati; phylum Actinomycetota; class Actinomycetes; order Kitasatosporales; family Streptomycetaceae; genus Streptomyces; species Streptomyces yamdrokensis. Next base: position 4,110,348 of record NZ_CM132679.1, on the reverse strand, counting down.
TTCCAGTGGAGGTACCGCCACGCTGCCGTGTGTACGGCATTCGGGGTGGCGGCAGCCCGGTGCGGGACGCCGTACGGTCGCGAAGGCGATGACCGAGCCGACCACCAGAACCGCGGCACACAGGACCATCGCCCGGCCGAACGCGTCGTCGAAGGCGTCCGGCTCCCGGTACGCCTCCGGCCCCATCCCGACCAGCAGCGGCAGCGCGGCCACCGCCACCAGGCCGGCCGCGCGGGCCGCCGCGTTGTTGACGCCGCTGGCCAGGCCCGCCCGCCCGGTGTCCACGGCGGCGAGAACGGTAGCGGTCAGCGGCGCCACCAGGGTGACCATGCCGAGCCCCAGCACCAGCAGCGCGGGCAGGACGTCGGGGAGGTACGAGGCGCCCGGCCCCACCCGCGTCATCAACAGCATCCCGGCCGCGCACAACAGCGGTCCGACGGTGAGCGGGATCCGCGGCCCGATCCGGTCGGCGAGCTCGCCGGACCGTGCTGAGAGCAGCAGCATCAGCACGGTCGTGGGCAGCAGCGCCGCACCGGCGGCGAGCGCGGACCAGCCGACGGCGACCTGGAGCTGGAGCGCGGCGAGGAAGAAGAAGCCGCCGAAGGCCGCGTACACGCACAGCGTGACGACGTTGACCACCGTGAACAGGCGGGAGCCGAAGACGTCCAGCGGCATCATCGGGCGCGGGCCGCGCTTCTCGACGGCCACGAAGGCGACGGCGACGGCCAGTCCGGCGACCGCGGTGACCGCGACCAGGAGGGAGCCCCCACCGGCCTCGCCCGCCTCGATCAGCGCGTACGTCACCAGGCCCAGGGCGAGCGCGCCGAGCACCGCGCCGAGCACGTCGAAGCGGCCGTGGGCCTGCTCCCCGCTGTCCGACTCCGGTACGTGACGGACGGCGATCAAGACGCACAGCACGGCCGGCGGCACGTTGATCAGGAACACCCAGCGCCAGCCCGGCCCGTCCACCAGCCAGCCGCCGAGGAACGGGCCGACCGCCGCGCCGATCCCGCCGAAGCCGGACCACAGGCCCACCGCCCGGCCCCGGTCGTCGGGGTGGAAGGACGCCTGGATCAGGGCGAGCGAGCCGGGCGTGAGCAGCGCGCCGCCGATCCCCTGCAGGGCACGGGCGGCGATCAGCACACCGGCGTTCGGCGCGAGGCCGCACAGCAGGGAGGCCGCCGCGAACCACAGCACCCCGACCACGAACACCTTCCGGCGCCCGAACCGGTCGCCCAGCGCCCCGCCCAGCAGGATCAGCCCGGCCAGCGTGACCATGTACGCGTTGACCGTCCACTGCAGGACGGCGAGGTCCGCGTCGAGGTCACGGCCGATGCGTGGGAGGGCGACGTTGACGACGGTGGAGTCCAGCAGGGCCATGCTGGAACCGAGCACCGTGGTGAGCAGGACCCACTTGCCCTGCGGGGAGGCCAGCCGGACACCGGGCATGCTCGGAGCATACGGAAACGAGCCGGGCCCGGCACCACTGGCGCCGGGCCCGACAACGCGTACGAGCGGTTACTTGATCCTCGTCCCCGTGGAGCGCAGGTTCTGGCAGGCCTCCAGGACGCGGGCGGACATCGACGCCTCGGCCAGCTTGCCCCAGGTGCGCGGGTCGTACGTCTTCTTGGAGCCGACCTCGCCGTCGACCTTCAGGACGCCGTCGTAGTTCCTGAACATGTGGTCGACGACCGGACGCGTGAAGGCGTACTGCGTGTCCGTGTCGATGTTCATCTTCACGACGCCGTTCTCCAGCGCGGTGAGGATCTCCTCCGGCGAGGAGCCCGAGCCGCCGTGGAAGACGAAGTCGAACGGCTGCGAGCCGGCCGGCTTGCCGTACTTGGCGGCGGTGCCCTCGTTCAGCTCCTTGAGCAGATCCGGGCGCAGGACGACGTTGCCCGGCTTGTACACGCCGTGCACGTTGCCGAACGACGCGGCCAGCAGGTAGCGGCCCTTGTCGCCGAGGCCGAGCGCCTCCGCGGTGCGGATCGCGTCGTCGACCGTGGTGTAGAGGGAGTCGTTGATCTCGTGCGAGACACCGTCCTCCTCACCGCCGGTCGGGGTGATCTCGACCTCGAGGATGATCTTCGCGGCGCGGGCGCGCTCCAGGAGCTCCTGGGCGATGCTCAGGTTGTCGGCAAGGGTCTCCGCGGAGCCGTCCCACATGTGGGACTGGAACAGCGGGTTGCGGCCGCCCTTGACGCGCTCCTCCGAGATCGCGAGCAGCGGACGGACGTAGCCGTCGAGCTTGTCCTTCGGGCAGTGGTCCGTGTGCAGGGCGATGTTGACGTCGTACTTCTCGGCGACGATGTGCGCGAACTCGGCCAGGGCGACCGATCCGGTCACCATCTCCTTCTTGTGCTGACCGCCCAGGAACTCGGCGCCGCCCGTGGAGATCTGCACGATGCCGTCGCTCTCCGCCTCGGCGAAGCCGCGCAGAGCCGCGTGCAGGGTCTGGGACGAGGTGACGTTGATGGCCGGGTAGGCGAACTTTCCTGCCTTCGCCCGGTCCAGCATCTCGTTGTAGACCTCGGGAGTTGCGATGGGCATCTGTCCGCTCCTTATGCATGCGCGTGCGGGTTGGCGTACTGCGTACTGTCGGCCCTGACCTGGAACCTTGGATGCGACGTCGTTGTCGGGCCCATCCTCCCAGACTCGCCCCGCCCGTCGACGGTGCCGGTCGAGTCGTTATGCGGGGTGATACCGGGGGGCCGGTCCCGTGAGGCCTGCCCGCCGGTCCCGTGGTGCCTGCCCGTCAGTCCAGGCCGAGCTCGTCCTTGCCGAAGGCGAACAGGTACGGCACCCCGGCGCCCTCCTGGATCTTCTCGGCGGCGCCGGTCGCCCGGTCGACGATGGTCGCGACGGCCACGACCTCGCCGCCGGCCTCGCGCACGGCCTCGACGGCGGTGAGCGGGGATCCGCCGGTGGTGGAGGTGTCCTCGACGACCAGGACCCGGCGGCCCCTGATGTCCGGTCCCTCCACCCGCCGCTGCATGCCGTGCGCCTTGGCCGCCTTGCGGACCACGAACGCGTCCAGCCGCCGCCCGCGCGCCGCGGCGGCGTGCAGCATGGCGCCGGCCACCGGGTCCGCGCCCATGGTGAGGCCGCCGACCGCGTCGAAGTCCAGCTCGGCGGTGAGGTCCAGCAGCACCTGGCCGACGAGCGGGGCGGCCTCTCCGTCGAGGGTGACGCGGCGCAGATCGACGTAGTAGTCGGCCTCGAGCCCCGAGGAGAGGGTCACCTTGCCGTGCACCACGGCCTTGTCCTTGATCTGCTGCAGCAGCGCGCCGCGTACGTCACTCATGGCAGCCAGGGTAGACGGCGCCGGGGTGCGCCCCGCAGGGCGTGCCGCGGAGCGGGCCCTAGAGCCGCCGCCAGGTCCAGGTGGTCGTGGCCTCCAGCGGCTCCAGCGGGGTGACCAGGCGCGGGTGGGTGTTCAGTCCGTTGGGCGGCCCGGTCTGCGGTTCCACACAGACGGCCTCGCGCTGCTCGTCGTAGACCACCACCCACTCCTCGCGGCTGGTCACCCTCAGTTCCAGCCGCCCCGGCCAGGTGAGGGTGACGTCGACCCCGTCGGGCATGCCGAAGCAGTCGTCCCAGGGACCGGGACGGGGGGCGATCCGGTTGCCGGTGGGCAGGTGGTCGTCGCCGCGCTCCTCCTGCCAGGCGGCGGTGAAGTCGAGGCGTACGTCCTGGGCGTCGTCCGGGCCGCCGAGGGTGCGGTTGAACCAGGGGTGCCAGCCGATCTGCGCCGGGAAGGACGACTCGTACGTCTCCACGGCCATGGTCAGCGTCAGCGCGTCCTCGCCGAGCGTGAACTGCTGCGTCACCCGCCCGGAGTACGGCCACGGCTCCACGAGGTCGTACGTGAGCACGGCCTCGTCGGCGCTCTTGCGGGCGGTACGCCAGGCGGCGTCACGGGCGGTGCCGTGGATGGCGTTGGGCGGGGCGTTCAACGGCAGCTGGTGGACGGTCGCCCCGTCCCGGAACCGGCCGTCCCTGGTCCGTCCGCACCAGGGGACCATCGGGAAGCACCCGAAACGGTCGCCCTGCCGCAGCAGCTCGACGCCTCCGACCCTCAGCCCTGAGACCCGCCCGCCGTTTCCCGGCCGTACGGTCACCTCCGCGTCGCCCGCGGTCAGCGTGATGTCTTCGTCACTCACGGGACGACCCTACTGGGGTGATCAAGAGTGCCTCCGCCGGCCGGGCCGGCCCCGTCCCTCGGCCACGGGTTTCAGCGGCGCCTGCGAAGGGCCCGCACCGCGACGATCGCCGAGGCCACCGCCAGGGCCGCCGCCGGGGCGGCCCAGCGCAGGGGGGCGGCCCCGGAGACGGTCTGAGGTGCGGGGACCGGCGCGTAGCGGCCCCGGGGCGGGGCGTGGTCCACCTCTTCGGCGCTGCGGCCGATCATGGTGCGGCGCGCGTGCGCGGCTTCGGCGACGGCGTCCTCGTCCGCGTCGACGGAGTCATCGGCCCCGCCCCCGCCGTCCGCCGGATCCGCTGCCCCGCCCGCCGTCTCGTCCGCCGTCTCGTCCGCGTCGTCCTGGAGCCCGGGTTCGAGGGCCGGAAGGGGATTCTCCGCGTCGAAGACGGAGGGGGCCGGGGAAGCCGAGGACGGCTCCGGGGCGGAGGGCTCCGCCGCGGGCGTCCCCTCCGCGGGCGTCCCCTCCCCGGGCGTCTCCTCCGAGGTCGTCTCCTCCGAGGTCGTGGCCGTCGTTGTCTCCGCCGTCGTCCCCGTCCCCGTCTCCGTCTCCATCCCCGTCTCCGTCCCCAGATTTGCCGCGAAGCGGTTCAGGAGGCGGGCCACCGCCGAGGTCACCGTCTCCGGCGGCAGCTCCACGACCCGGCCGCCGGCCGTCGCCGTGCCGTGGACGGTGAGCGTGGCACCGCCCTCCGCGGCCCGCGGGGTCAGCCGCAGCGAAAGTTTCACCGTGCCGGTGCCGCGCGCCTCGGCGCCCTCGCCCTCGACGGCGTAGGAACCGTCGTCCCGCCGGGAGACCCGGACGGCGCCCCGGTAGGTGATGGAGTGGCTGCCGATGCGGACCTTCAGCCGGCCGGTGACCGGCTCGGCACCGGCGTCGTGCTGGAGCCCCGGCACCGCGCGGGCGACCCGTGCGGGATCGTCCAGCGCCTTCCTGAGCCGCTCCACCGGAACCGGAACGAACACCTCGTGCTCCATGACTGCGGAGCCTACCCACGCGAACGCCGGACTGTATCCCCGTCGGCGCGAAAGGACCATCGGACGCGGCCCGGTGGACCTGCCTCAGCGGTCTCGGGTCGGCGGTCGTGGCTCACCGCGCGTACCGGGGATGGATCAGCGTCGACGGCGGGAGACCGGGGACACGGGTGCGTTCGGCGGCCCGCGCGCCGGCGGCGAGGGAGCTGTCCGTGAGGGTGCGCGGGCGGGGGCCGGACGGGTCCAGGCGCAGCTCGGGGGCGGCGGTACGGGCGGCGAGGACGAAGCCCCGGTCGCGCAGGGCGCGGGTGGTGTCCGCCGGGGTGCGGCCGGGCCCGGCGGCGAGACCGGCCGGCCGGCCGTCCGTGCCGTACGGGGCGGTGTGGAGGCCGGCCGAGCGGACCGTGGACTCCACCGTCCAGAACGCCTCGGGCCGGGACGCCACCGGCCCGGCGTGCACCACGAGCCGCCCGCCCGGGGCGAGGACGCGCCGGGCCAGGCCGTAGAACTCCCGCGAGTACAGCTTGGTGCTCGCGGTGATCTCCGGGTGCGGCAGATCGGAGACCACCACGTCGTACGCGGCCGGGGGCGCTCCGCGCAGCCAGTCGAAGGCGTCCTCGGTGGTGACGCGTACGCGCGGGTCGTCGAGGGAGTGGCCGTTCAGCGCGGACAGGGCGGGGTCGTGGCGGGCCAGCCGCACCACGCCCGCGTCGAGGTCGACGACGTCGACCCGCCGCGCGCCGGGATGGCGCAGCACCTCGCGGGCGGCCAGCCCGTCGCCGCCGCCGAGGACGAGCACACGCGCGTGCGGACCGGTCATCGCGGGGTGTACCAGTGCCTCGTGGTGGCGGAGTTCGTCCCGGCTGTCGACCCGCAGCCGGCCGTCGAGGAACAGGCCGAGGGACCGGCCGGCCCGGTCACCGGTGAGCACCACTTCCTGTACGTCGGTCCGCAGGGCCACCCGGGCGTCCGAGCCGTACATGGCGTGGCGGGCGGCCCGTTCGAAGTCGTCGACGAGGACGGTGGCCGAGGCGAGGACGGCCAGCACGCAGAGGTTGCCGATGATCAGCAGGCGGCGGGCGCGGCGGGTGAGATCCTGCCGGAACAGACCGAGCACCAGCGCGCCACCGACCACCGTGTTGACCGCGCCGGTGATCAGGGTCCCCGTCAACTGGCCGAGGAACGGCAGGAGAAGGAACGGGAAGGCGAGCCCGCCGACGAGGGCGCCCACGTAGTCCGCGGCGAACAGGTCGGCCACCGCGCATCCCGCGTCCTGGCGTCGGATCCGCTGGATCAGCTCCATCAGGAGTGGCACCTCGGCCCCGATCAGCAGGCCGACGGCCAGCGAGAACACGACCAGCAGGACAGGGGGCCCGTACGCCCACGGACCGCCCCAGTCGCCGGTCCAGGCGAAGACGGCGTACAGAGCCATCGCGCTGCATCCGCCGACCAGGGCGAGGGCGGCCTCGACGGCTCCGAAACCGGCCGCCGCGTGCCGCCGCAGCCGCTTGGCGCCCAGCGAACCGATGCCCATGGCGAAGACCATGACGGACAGCACGACGGATGCCTGGGTGACCGAGTCGCCCATCAGGTACGTGGCGAGTGCGACGAGTTCGAGTTCGTACACGAGCCCGCAGGCCGCGCAGACGAACACGCCCGCGAGCACCAGGAACCGCCCGGTGTCCGGCCGCACGGGCAACCGCGGAGAACCGCCCGGACCATCCCCTCCGCCGCCCCCGTCACCGCTTCCGCCCTCGCCCCCGCGACTGCCGCTGCTACTGCCGCGCGGCCTGCCCGGGGACTGCGTGGAGCCGGGCGGAGCGAGGGCCTGCGATTCGATCACCCTGGCGACGTTACGTTACGCCTCAGCCGCGGACCGTAACCCACGCGTGTGATGTTTATTCACCCTTGACCGATTTCAGTACGAACGGAAAAGGTCTTACACGTCACCACACGACACCGCGTGACATCACGTGCCACCGCACTCGACGCGCACGGCACCGCTCACACGGCCGCCCTCACCCGTACGCCCACCCTTGTCCGGGTCGCCACCAGCCGGCCGTCCTGCGGGTAGGCGTGCCAGGTCCGCCAGTGGACCTGGCTCTCCCGGCGCTGGGCGAGCATCGCGGTGAACGCGTGCGGGCTCCCCGGAAACACGCCCGCGAGACCGTTCGGATGGTCGGAGACCAGGGCGAGCAGCTCCTGGGCGCGGCCCGCGAAGGAGTCCGGGGAGAGCGTCTCCACGCGGGCGGCGAACTCGTACTCCCAGTCGCCCACCCGGGTGGCGACGCCCAGGGGAAGGGGCGTTCTGCTGCCCGGGATGCACGCCACCGTCTCCGAACAGACCCCTTGCTCCTCCTCCAGCAGCACCTGGTGGGAGGCGCCGAGGAGCCGCAACTGGACTTTGGCTCCCGTCAGTTCGAGGTCGAGTGTGGCCAGCGCGGGCAGTGGCTCGCGCCCCAGGGCCCAGGCGAGGTCGGCCGCGTGCGTGTCGGTGTAGGCGGTGGTCAGGGTCGTGAGCATGGATCGGCTCCGCAAGCGCACATGGAGAGGGAGTGGGAGGGGGAGATACGGGCGTCCGTCGCACCCCGGTCATGCCGGAGGGTTCGGCTCGCCAGCCCGGTCGGCCGGTCGGACGAGGTCCGCAGGAAGTCCGGGGGCCGTGTTGGTAAAGAAGAGGGAATCACGAACTATGGTGCCGCACAGCGTTTTTACCCAACTTCGTGCGGTTTCCATCCCCTCGAGGGCCCCTCGGATCACCTGTTCAAGGTGTCGGGCCTGACGCATGCCTGGCGCGCGCCCTGGCGCACATCCGGCGCACAACGCGGCAGTGGGGCCCGCCAGGCGCGGACCCCACTGTCTCCCGGGGCGGACCGCCCCGGCCCCCACCGGCTCCGTCAGCTGCCGCCCCCGCCGCATCCGCCGCCGCCACCGCAGGACGACCCGCCGGAGCTTCCCCCGCCTCCGTCACCGCCGCTGTCACCGTGCGACGAGCCGCAGGATGCGGCGACAGCCCCGCCGCCCGCCCACCAGCTGCCGCCGCTGTCACTGCCTCCGCCGCGGCGCGGCCGGCTCGCGGGGCGACGGCGTCCCGCCGCCACCGCGAACACGACGACCAGCGCGAAGACCAGGGTCAGGATGATTGCGATGACCATGACGTCACCGTCCTTTCGTCCCCCGTGATTCCCCCGAAGCGACCCCCCGTGGGTGCCTCGCTCACGTGTGTGGACGGGAGATGCCCGATGCCCGCACGGCCCAAGCCGGAGTTGAGCAACTCCAGAGGTTCGGCGCAGGATGACCGGCATGACCTCCAGCGCGCGTCCCCTCCTGAACCGCCGGCTCGCCGGGTTCGGGACCACGATCTTCGCCGAGATGTCCGCCCTGGCCCTGCGCACCGGCGCCATCAACCTGGGCCAGGGCTTCCCGGACACCGACGGCCCGAAGGAGGTCAGGGAGGCGGCGGTGAAGGCACTGCGGGACGGCCGCGGCAACCAGTACCCGCCCGGCCCCGGCGTCCCCGAACTGCGCACCGCGATCGCCGCACACCAGCAACGCCTCTACGGCCTCTCCCCCGACCCCGACACGGAGGTCCTCGTCACCGCGGGCGCCACCGAGGCGATCGCCGCGTCGATGCTCGCCCTGCTGGAGCCGGGCGACGAGGTGGTCGCCCTGGAGCCGTACTACGACTCGTACGCGGCCTGCGTCGCGCTGGCGGGCGCCACCCGCGTACCGGTCACCCTGCGCCCGCGCGAGGGCCGCTTCCACCTCGACCTCGACGAACTGCGCGACGCCGTCACCGACCGCACCCGCCTGCTGCTGATCAACACCCCGCACAACCCGACCGGCACCGTCCTCACCCGCGAGGAACTGTCGGTGATCGCCGCGCTGGCGGTGGAACGCGACCTGCTGGTGGTCACGGACGAGGTGTACGAGCACCTGGTCTACGACGACGCCGAACACGTCCCCCTGTCGACCTTCCCGGGCATGCGCGACCGCACGGTCACCATCTCGAGCGCCGGCAAGACCTTCTCCTTCACCGGCTGGAAGGTCGGCTGGGTGACGGGGAGCCCCGAGCTGGTGACGGCGGTCCGCTCGGCGAAGCAGTACCTGACGTACGTCTCCGCGGGCCCGTTCCAGTACGCGGTCGCCGAGGCCCTGCGCCTGCCCGACCCGTACTTCGCGGACCTCCGCGCGGACATGCAGGCCAAACGGGACCTGCTCGCGGGCGGCCTGGAGCGGGCGGGCCTCAAGGTCTTCCGCCCGGCCGGCACGTACTTCGTCACCGCCGACATCCGGCCCCTTGGTGAGAGCGACGGTTTCACCTTCTGCCGTGCGCTGCCGGAGCGCTGCGGGGTGGTCGCGATCCCCAACGCGGTCTTCTACGACCACCGTGAGCAGGGCGCACCCTTTGTCCGCTTCGCGTTCTGCAAGCGGCCAGGCGTGCTGAAGGAGGCGGCCTCCCGGCTCAAGACGCCGGCCGCCTGACAGCCACAGACGTACCAGCAGATGTACCGGCGCCGCCAGGCCCGGTGACAGCGCCCCCGGCTCATGCAGGACAGGGGCAGCAAAGAGTCACACCGGCCCCGAAGGACACGAACCCGAGCTGGGCCCCACGAAGAAGGTGATGTGCGGGCGGTAGCCCTCCTCTGCCAGCCAGGCGCGGGCCCGGCCGCGCTGTCGCTCATCGCGGAACCGGTGGTACCGGCTCCAGGAGCGCTCGTCACCAGCGAGGATGTCCTTGAAGCGCCGGAAGGCGCCCCGCCCACCGATGGCGATCCGCAGCCTGTCGGCAAGGGCGGTGTCCTCGACCTCTTCGATGAACAGCTCCATGTCCCGGTAACCGGCCCGGGACCCCAGAGCCGGCGCGTACAGCCATCGCTCGGGATCGTCGTCCTCCTCGGCCTCGGGCCCAGGCCCCAGCTCATCGGTGAACGCAGGCCAGCACTCCCCGGTGGACAGATCGATCCGGCCACCGGACTCGGTCGGGTCGCCCTCCAGCAGCATGGCGAGCATCTCCAGATCGACCGCGAGCGGGCACAGGAGGGGGACCGCCGCGTCTCCCGTGGCCGCGCGCAACCGGTCCGCCAGCTCCTCATCGCCCCAAAAGCCGCGCTCCTGGAGCGCGCCGAGAAACAAGGCCGCCATCTCCGCAGCCCCCGGCAGGCCCTGCGCCGCGGCCACCGCCACACCATCGCCGGCCAGTTGCAGCACCTCGCGCACGGGGCCACGGTGCAACGCGGCAAGCAGCGCCACGCCGTCCTGCGCGTGGAGCGCGCCACACAGGGCCCGCAGCCCGTCCTCGTCCCATCCCTCAGCCACGACCCCGACGGTAACGCGCCCCCGAGGACGTACGACGCCGGGACCCATCGGTTTCCCTCCGCCCGGCTCCGTGCCGGTGCCGGCGCACCCGGCGCCTGGGGGGCCAGGCGGTGTTGCCCGGTCAGCGGCGCCGCTTGCGGCCGCTCTTGCCTGAGGAGCGCCGAGCCTTCCGGGCGCGGCCGAGGCGGGCGCCGTGGGTACCCAGTGCCCGGGCCGCCAGCTGCCTGAGCTCGTCGAGTCCGGCCCGGTCCGGGTGCGCGGAGTCCAACGCGGCGGCAACCGCGTCCCTGGCCTGGAGGCCCTGGGCGCGCAGCGTCTCCTCGGCGCCGTCCCCGCCGCCCGCCGACTCCACGAGCTGAAGCAGGCTCTCGGCGAGCACCAGCAGAGACTCCGCATCGCTCATGTCCTCTGGGGACAGCAACTCACGGTGTGCCAGCGTGTTCAGCGCCGGCGGCGCCAGCTGTGTGTCTCGCCGCAGCGTGCGCAGCAGCCGCTCGCCCTCACCGTCCGGCAACGCCGTCAGCAGCACGTCGAGCATCGCCTGCGCACGCGTGCGGAAGGTCATGGTCCTTACGGCGTCGGTCAGTTGCCGCAGGGCACCTTCCCGCTCGCCGCGGGCCGTGATCCAGCCGGCCAACTCCGTGCGGGCGGCGTCCGGGTCGTAGTCCTCGGCCAGCACCCCCAGCAGGCCGGCCGCCGGCGCCTGCGCCAGTTCACCGACCAGCGGTGCGTCCCTGCCGGCCTCCAGCAACCGCTGCCGTACGGCCCGGGTACCGAGCTCGGTGAGACGGATGAGCTCGACCGGCCCGGCGGTCAGCTCCTCTCGCCGGGCATCGGCACGCTCCCGCGCCACCGGGTCCGTTGCCGCCCCCGCGACGCCCAGCAGCTCCGCGACTTCCGCCGGCATGTCCGCGAGCAGCTCGGGACCGGCATCGGAGAGGTCGATGTCGAGGAACACCGGATCGGCCATCCCACGGTCACGCTCGATCACGCCCAGGTCGTCCAGCAGGTCGAGCACCGCGCGCAGGTCCCGGTCGGCGTGCTCGAACCACATCCGGTGCTGAAGGTCCGACCCGCCATCGAGCTGGAAGGAGGTCCGATAGGCCAGGTGTACCGTGTCGCGCAGCCGCGGCCAGGGCATCGGGTACGGCAGGCTGTAGAGCGTGTTCAGCACGTCGTCCAGGACGTCCTCGTAGACGTCGAAGAGCATCGACTCGACATGCCGGCCGCTGCGTGCCCCGATCAGGGCCTGCCGCAGCTCGAAGCACGCGTCGAAGGCGCGCAGCCACAGCCGAAGCGGGTCGGCCAGCACCGGCCGGGCCTTGGCCACCGCATACAGACGCCCCTTGACCACCCGGACCAGGCGCGCCTTCTTCGCCCACTCCACCAGCAGTCCCAGCCGCGGCAGGTCGGCCGAAGAGCGCACCCCCTCAATCCTGTCGCCGGTGCCGAGTCCGTCCACCAGCTCGCGGGCCTCCACCATCCGCAGCCGCCCCGCCGCCGTCACCGGGCGGCCGCCCTGCCCCGCCCATCCGGCGAGTCCGCGCAACTGCGCCACGGTCGTCGACGCCTCGGCCCGTCTGCGCAGTTCGTCGTCCGGAGGAAGCATCACGGGCAGTTGCGGCTCGGCCCGGGCCACGCCGGACAGCGAACGGCCGGTCAGCCGCCGTTCCATGATCGCGGCGAGAGCCTGCTGATCGTAGACGACCTCCCCGCGCCGCGCCCGGTCCGCGAAGCGCTGCAACGCCGCCCCGTCCTGGACGTCCACGCCCTGCTCCGCGGCCGTCACCGCCCAGAACTTCGCCAATCCCCAGCGAGTGCGGTCCGTCATCGCCGCCAGATGCTGTTCCGCGACCCTGTCGACCACGGCGAGGGAATCCTGGAGTGAGGGGCCGCGCGGGTCCGCCAACTGCGCGGCGTGCAGATAGCGCAGTAGCGTGCGCAGTGTGCCCGGGGCGTCGGCGCGTTCCTCCCCGGGAAGCTCCGTGACCTGCTCGGGAAGCCAGGAGAGCAGCAGTTCCTCCACATGGCGCGGCTCCCACAGCCCCAGCCGGCCGTCGGCAGTCGCCCGGTGTCGGTAGTCCAGGGCCGCCTCGGCAGTGAATCCGTCCACCGGCAGCCCCTGCTCCCCGGCCCACCGAACCACGCGGTCGACCAACAGCCCGCACGCCGCCTCGAACTCCTCTTCGGCCTCGGGTTCGAACCGCATCCGCATGAAATCTCGTCCACCTGTCTGCAGCAGTCGTTGCCGTGCCACGCTATCGCCGAACCGGGGCCGGCAACTCGGCCGAGGACGAGCGGCCCGCTACCTCAGCGCAGTACGTGGTGGTCGCCACCCGCAGCAAACGCGGCTTCGAACCTCATTGCGGCGAAACGGACTTCGTCGCACGGCCTCACTGCACAGAACGGCACGCCCCCTGGCCGATCCCGATCGACGAAAGGCCAGGCCATCCCAGCCGGCTGCCCCGGCCAGGAACGACCACGCCCGACGACAACGGTGCCAACGACACGGGCCTGGCCGGCGGGGAGTCCCTCGTCAGCGGGCGTCCGCCTCGGACTCCGGGCGCGGGAGTTCGTCGAGGTCGAGGGTGAAGGTGCGACCGTCGGCCAGAGGGATGGGGAGCTTGCCCGTGCCGTACTTGTGGGTGTGTGCGGCGATGTAACCGGTGGCGGTCGGCTGGGTGTGAAGGACGACTTCCCGGGCGTAGGGGTCCACGACCAGGTAGATCGGGATTCCGTAGCGGCCGTACTTCGCGGTGCAGTCGTCGTAGTCCTTGCGTGCGGAAGAGGTCGAGACGACCTCGGAGATCAGCAGGACGTCCTCGAAGCTGTAGCGCTTGCCTTCCTTGCGTGCGTCCTCGCGCAGGATCGCGAGGTCGGGGGCGGAGTTCTCGTCGGCGGGGAAGTCGATGTAGACGTCGGAGGTGACCTTCGCGTGACGGCCGAGGGCGAGAGCGGAGTCGATCTGCATCGACCTGATGGTGCTGGAGTGCTCTTCGCTCTGCGGGGTCATGATCACCTTTCCGTCGGCCCCGAACAGGACCGTGTACCCCTTGGGGAACTCGGTGTGCACGATCGCATCGACGCTCATGGACGGCTCCTTCCCGTGTGTGGTCAGGATACGGCGGACAGTGCCGCGTCACCGAGCCCGTCGGTACGGCCGGCAGACCGGTCCGGACGGGTATGCGGCCCGCTCGCCGCCGGTGCCGGAGATCCGCGGCGGGGCCTGTCGCACGACATAGGAATAGGTAGGCCAACGAGGTGTCGGCTGGGTGACGGGGAGCCCCGAGCTGGTGACGGCGGTCCGCTCGGCGAAGCAGTACCTGACGTACGTCTCCGCGGGCCCGTTCCGGTACGCGGTCGCCGAGGCACTCGCGCTGCCCGAGTCGTACTACACCGCGCTCCGCGCGGACCCGCGCGCCAAACGGGACCTGCCGGCGACGGGCCTGACGGAGGCGGGCTTCGACGTCCTCCGGCCGGCCGGCACCTACTTCATCACCGCCGGCATCCGCCCCCTCGGCGAAACCGACGGCGAAACCTTCTGCCGCGCCCTCCCGGAACGCGCCGGCGTCGTCGCCATCCCCACCTCGGCCTTCTACGACCACCGGGAGGCAGGCGCCCCGTACGTCCGCTTCACCCTCTGCAAGAGGGACGACGTTCTCCACGAAGCCGCCGGCCGACTACGAGGCCCGGCACCCTGAGCGCACGAACCGCGCAGTGCTTGCCCGGCGTCGGCCCGGCCGCTCCGAAAGTCCGCGGCGGGGGGTGTCCAGCTGAGTGAAGAGCGAGCGGGCCCTGGCGCAGGAGTGCTGGGTCGAGCCGGTCGGGGCAGTCGGTGTTGACACGGATCGTTGTCCACCATCGGACAACCGCTCGGCGCGCAGCCTTCCTGGCACCCGGCTCAGGGATGGGGCGGGCCGTGGCTGCTCGGCAGCGCAAACGCATCAGCCGTCAGGGGGCGCCGCGAAGCCGAAAGCATCGAAGCTGTGGTCGAGGCCCCCAGGGACGACCGCGTGAGCACGCCTCAGCTTCCTTCGGGCGCGTGTCCATCCTGATAACCCCCGAGATGTCGGGGGGTGGTTCGGATAGCCGGTGGAAGGAGGTCGTTCCTAGCCTCGGGCCATGACTCCTCGCCGCTTGTCGTTGTCCGCCGCCGTTCTGGCGCTGGCCGTGGCGGTTTCCCCGTCCGCGGCGGCCTCACCACCCGTGCCGCGGCCTTCTCCCGTGGACCAGTCCCTGCAGCACGACGCCGACGTGCTGCGCGACGCCGGAGTCACGGGGGTCTCGGTCCGCCTGGAGACCCCCCGTGGGGCCGTCACCGCCCGCTCCGGGGTGGGTGACCTGGTCAGTGGCCGCCCGGTTCCCGAGGACGGCCATCTGCGTCTGGGCAGTGTCACCAAGACGTTCGTCGCGACCGTGTTGCTGCAACTGGTGGACGAGGAGCGGCTGGCGCTCGACCAGACGGTGGAGCAGTTACTGCCCGGGGTGGTGACCGGCGCCGGAAACGACGGTCGTGCCATCACGCTCCGCGACCTGCTGCAGCACACCAGCGGACTGTACGACTACACGGCCGACGTGTTCCCCGACCCGAGCGCCGAAACGTACTACGCCCCTCGGTGGCATGCCTACCGGCCGGCCCAACTGGTCGCCATGGCCATGCGCCACGAGCCCGTCTTCCCTCCAGGAACGGGCTGGGAGTACTCCAACACGAACTACGTCGTCGCCGGCATGGTCATCGAGAGCGTCACCGGCCGCTCCTGGGAGCAACAGGTCCGCGACCGCATCCTGCGCCCTCTCGGAATGCGTCACACGGACGTCCCCGGTACCCGGCCCTTCCTGCCGCAGCCGCACGCGGCCAACTACCAGCAGTTCGCCCCGGACGGTCCGACGGTCGACACCACGATCCCCTACCGTCCCTTCGACGCCGGGGCCGATGGATCGCTGACGGGCACGGCCCGTGACCTCAACCGCTTCTTCACCGCCCTGAACCGGGGACGGCTGCTGGAACCCGCCACCCTCGCCGCCATGCGGACCACCGTCCCCATGCCCGAGGACAGTGGCCATCCCGTGGACACCCGGAGCGGTCTGGGGCTGTTCCTCACGCCCTTGTCCTGCGGTGGCGGTTATCTCGGTCACGGGGGGAGCGGTTTCGGTTATCTCGTCCGGGCCGCCACCACGACGGACGGCCGCCGTAGCATCACCGTCTCCGCGCACAGCCGTCCGGGAGATCCGGACACGGCGGCCCGCCAGGAGAACGTGCTGCGCGATCTCGTCGACCGCGCCCTCTGCCGTACCGCGTGAGACGGATCGGGCAGCGGGCCTGTGCGGAGACCGAGGGAGCCCGGCTCCGGGACGACCTCCGGGGGTCGGTCCCGGACCGGGCTCCGTCGCACCTGCGGGGCGAGTGGCTACTCGTCCTCGGGCTTCTCCGCCTCGTTGACTTCCTGCTCCAGGCCGAGCTGCTCGACGAGCCACTTGTCGAACTCGATCGCGGCACGCACCCAGCTGACCGTCGAGGAGACGAAGTGCTCCAGGCTGACGCCCGTGCCGATCAGCATCTGGGCCTCGCCGATCAGGCGGACCGTGCCGTCGTCATGGGTGTGGGTGTAGACCTTGGGCCACAGGGTGCGGCGGTTCCAGTCGTCGATCGACTCGAGGAGCTGCTGCTTCTCCTCGATGCCGTGCGGCCGGTCGTAGAAGGTCCGCACGGAGAAGATCTGCTGGTCGCCCTCCCCGCGGAACATGAAGTAGGTACGGAACTGCTCCCACGGCGCCGCGAGGTCTCCCTCGTCGTCGACGACGTACTTGAGCTCCATCTGGTCGAGGAGCTGCTTCACGAGGTCCTGATCCGGGACGACGGGGCCTGCGGGGCCCTGGGGCTGCGGCTCCGGCTGCTGGCCCCCGAAGCTGGGAATCGAGGACGGGTCGATGGACATGCTGGGACACTCCTGCGGTCGTCTGGCGTCCGGCCGTGGATGGGACCAGACGTACGTCCCACCCTCTCTCTCTTGGCACGTGCCGGGCAACCTGCCTGGCCGAGGGGTCTCCCCGCGCGCCGGTCTCCATGATCACATTCCGATGACCATGGAGACCGTACCCCTGAGGGGTATTACAACGTCTTGCCCGTGGCCGGACCCACCAGGAGGCCCTCGCCGGCGCGGTCCACGCGGACCGTGTCGCCGTCCTTGATCTCGCCGGACAGGATCTCCTTGGCGAGCCGGTCGCCGATGGCGGTCTGCACCAGGCGGCGCAGCGGGCGGGCGCCGTAGGCCGGGTCCATGCCCTCCTCCGCCAGCCAGGCCAGCGCCTCGGGGGTGACGTCCAGGGTGAGCCGGCGTTCGGCGAGGCGCCGGCCCAGGCGGTCGAGCTGCAGCGCGGCGATACGTGCCAGCTCGGGCTTGGTCAGCGCGGAGAAGACGACCAGGTCGTCGAGGCGGTTGACGAACTCCGGCTTGAAGGAGGACCGGACCACTTCCAGGACCTGTTCCTTCTTCTGCTCCTCGGTGGTCAGCGGGTCGACCAGGAACTGGCTGCCCAGGTTCGAGGTGAGGACCAGGATGGTGTTGCGGAAGTCGACCGTGCGGCCCTGGCCGTCGGTCAGCCGGCCGTCGTCGAGCACCTGGAGCAGGATGTCGAAGACCTCCGGGTGCGCCTTCTCCACCTCGTCGAGCAGCACCACGCTGTACGGGCGGCGGCGCACGGACTCGGTGAGCTGGCCGCCCTCCTCGTAGCCGACGTAGCCGGGCGGGGCGCCGACCAGGCGGGCCACGCTGTGCTTCTCGCTGTACTCCGACATGTCGATGCGGACCATCGCCCGCTCGTCGTCGAAGAGGAAGTCGGCGAGCGCCTTGGCCAGTTCGGTCTTGCCGACGCCGGTGGGGCCGAGGAAGAGGAAGGAGCCGGTGGGGCGGTCGGGGTCCGCGATCCCGGCGCGGCTGCGGCGTACGGCGTCGGAGACCGCCCGTACGGCCTCGCTCTGGCCGATGAGCCGCCTGCCCAGCTCGTCCTCCATACGCAGCAGCTTCTGCGTCTCGCCCTCCAGCAGGCGGCCGGCGGGGATGCCGGTCCAGGAAGCGACGACGTCCGCGATGTCGTCGGAGCCGACCTCCTCCTTGACCATGGTGTCCCTGGCGACCTCCTCCTCGGCCTCGGAGGCTGCCTCCAGGTCGCGTTCCAGGCCGGGGATCTCGCCGTAGAGCAGCTTGGAGGCGGTGTCGAAGTCACCCTCGCGCTGGGCACGTTCGGCCTGTCCGCGCAGTTCGTCGAGCTTCTCCTTCAGCTCGCCGACCCGGTTCAGGGACTGCTTCTCCTTCTCCCAGCGGGCGTTGAGGCCGCGCAGTTCCTCCTCCTTGTCGGCGAGATCGCGGCGCAGCTTCTCCAGACGCTCGAGGGAGGCGGCGTCGGTCTCCTTGCCGATCGCCAGCTCCTCCATCTTCAACCGGTCCACGGCACGCTGGAGTTCGTCGATCTCGAGGGGCGATGAGTCGATCTCCATGCGGAGCCGGGAAGCCGCCTCGTCGACGAGGTCGATGGCCTTGTCGGGCAGGAAGCGGGAGGTGATGTAGCGGTCGGAGAGGGTCGCGGCCGCCACCAGCGCGCTGTCGGCGATCTGCACCTTGTGGTGGGCCTCGTAGCGGCCCTTCAGACCGCGCAGGATGGCGATGGAGTCCTCGACCGACGGCTCGGCGACCAGCACCTGCTGGAAGCGCCGCTCCAGCGCCGGGTCCTTCTCGATCCGCTCACGGTACTCGTCGAGAGTGGTGGCGCCGACCATGCGCAGCTCGCCGCGGGCGAGCATCGGCTTGAGCATGTTCCCGGCGTCCATGGCGGAGTCGCCACCGGCGCCGGCGCCGACGACCGTGTGCAGCTCGTCGATGAAGGTGATGACCTGCCCGTCGGAGTCCTTGATCTCGGCGAGGACCGTCTTCAGCCGCTCCTCGAACTCGCCGCGGTACTTGGCCCCGGCGACCATCGCCCCCAGGTCGAGCGCGACCAGCCGCTTGTCCTTCAGCGACTCGGGCACGTCGCCCTTGACGATCCGCTGTGCGAGCCCTTCGACGACGGCGGTCTTGCCGACGCCGGGCTCACCGATGAGCACGGGATTGTTCTTGGTGCGGCGGGACAGCACCTGCACGACCCGCCGGATCTCCTGGTCCCGGCCGATCACCGGGTCGAGCTTGCCCTCACGGGCGGCCTCGGTGAAGTCGGTCCCGAACTTCTCCAGGGCCTTGTACTGGCCCTCGGGGTCGGCCGTCGTCACCCGACGCGCTCCTCTCGTCTGCTGGAAGGCTGCCTGCAGCTTCTTCGCGGTGGCGCCCTGCCGGGACAGTACCTCGCCGGCGGCGCCCCCCTTCGCGGCGACGCCGAGGAGCAGGTGCTCGGTGGAGAGGTACTCGTCGCCCAGGTCACGGGCGCGGGACTGGGCGTCCGCGATGACGGCGAGCAGCTCACGGTTGGGCTGGGGCGGGGCGACGGTGGATCCGGCGACGCTCGGCAGCCCGGCGAGGGCGCGCTCGGCCCCGGAGCGTACGGCGGCCTGGTCGGCGTCGACCGCGGCGAGCAGGTCGGTGATGTTCTCGTTGTCCTGCCCTTCGAGCAGGGCGAGCAGCAGATGGGCAGGGGTGAGGTCGGGGTGTCCCCCGGCCAGGGCCCGATTGCCGGCTGCGTTGATCGCGTCCCGGCTCCGGTTGGTCAGCTCGGCGTCCACGTTCGCGTTCTCCTCCTTGCGATGACCCTCGTTCAGCGGCCTTCACTGCTGACTCGGCTTGGCTGACTCAATCAGCGTACACAAACTTGAGTCTATTCCACTCAAGGTGAGGACGGGAGGTTCGGACGGCCCCCAACCCCGGGATTCCACTTCCGGCGCGGTCGACTCCCGCGCACGCGGACATGGACGCGGATGCGGATGCGGATGCGGATGCGGATGCGGATGCGGATGCGGATGCGGATCAGGCACGGATACGGATACGGACACGGTCGATGCCATGATGTGAGGCGAGCGCGGAGGAAGCGTGAAGACACAAGGCCGACGTGAAGACGCGGGGCCGACGTGAAAGGCGCGCGACGGACCCGCACGCGGGGGACGACAACCGCCGGTCGTGGGCGACACTGGAGGGGCGACGGTCCGCCGCGCGGACCGGCCGAAAGCGCGCGGCGGAGGTACGGACGGGGCGCCGCGGGCGGGCGCGGCCGACACCGGATCCGGCGCGGGAGACCATGGAAAACGCGCTCACACGCGCGAGGGGCAGGAGTGAGGCCGCGGTGATGGTTCGCACCGTCCAACGACCGGTTCCGGCCATCACCGGACCCTGCCCATACCCGGAAACGTCCCCGAAAACTGCAGTGGCGTCACCGTGTTCAGGTCACGGTGACGCCACTGCCGGGGGAAGCACCTGCGCGATCTTTTACGACGGGGGGATCGCGTCAGGCACTGCGGGGGGTGGCCGAGATGGTCCGGGCGGCGGGGGAGTCGGACTCCACCTGCTCATGGTCCCGTTGGTCCAGGTTCACAAAGATCATTCCGTACCGGATGGCACACCGCACGGGCTGCGGCGCCCCGCGGGGCCGTCGCAGGCACCGGTACGCCCGCACGTCCTGATCCTCGTCGCGCGTGACGACGACCGGTTCACCGAACACGGTCACCATCAGGGAGTCACCGCTGTGGGGGATGGCGGTGACCAGGTCGATGAAGTGCCATCCGGACCGGTAGGCGGTGGCCATCTCACGGCGGAAGGATCGGTCGTCGGGAGGCGTGGTCATCACTCAGGCCCAACTACTGTCGTCCGCGGCTACGGACTGGGCGCCCACCACCGGTCCCCAGCTACTGTCCGCCCGGACGTCGCCCTTCATGCCTGCCAGGCCACTCAGCACCCCGAAGGCCACGACGGCGGAGAATGCGGCGACAAGCACCGAGCGAAGCGTTCTCTTGCGCATAGTCGGCTTCGTCCTCACTCGAAGATCACCCTTTTCCCCCGTCAGGTACGACGATGGCTCATTCAGGCACGTCATGGCCACACGATCGGTGCATCATGTTCCTGCATGTTCAGGACCCTGGGGGGTGGAGATTTACCAATGAATCCGACCAATGAGACACATCCCCACGCGGTCACCGAACTGTGCGAGGCCGGCAGCCGCCTCTACGCCGACGCCCTGCGTGCGGGCCGCATCGCCCGCACGGACGTGGAGCCCGCTCCCTGCCTGATGGAGCTCGCCCTGCTGCACCCCGACCCGGACGACCCCGCCTGGCTGCGTCCCCTCTCCCCGGCGGTGGCCCTGGCCCACCGGCTCAACCCGCTGGAACGGGAGATCACCGAACGCAGGCGGATGTCGATCGAACTGGCCGACGCCTTCGAACCGTTCATGGCCCTCAGCGCCCAGGCGACGATGACCACTCACTCGATCACGGTGCTGGAGGGCTTCGACCGGATAAACGCCGCCCTCGATCTTGCCACCGCGCAGTGCCGGTCCGAGATGCTCACCGTCCAGCCGGGCGGCCGTCGGCTGGAGCACAGCCTCGCCCAAGGGCTGGAGCGCGACCAGCAGCTGACCGAGCGGGGGGTGCGCATCCGGACCCTCTACCAGCACACCGCCCGCCACAGCCCCGAGACGCTGGCGTACGTGGCACGGTTCGACACCGGCAGGGTGGAGTACCGCACCATCGACGAACTCGTGGAGCGGCTCATCATCTGCGACGAGACCGTGGCCTTCATCCCCACCCGTGACGACCGTCAGGTCGCCCTGGAACTGCGCCACCCCGGCCTGGTCCGCTACCTGATCAAGGTCTTCGAGTTCATGTGGACCCGCGCGGTCCCCCTGAGCATGGGCGCCCCGTACGAACCGGCCTCGGACGGCCTCACGGACATCCAGCACTCCATCGCCAAACTCCTCGTGGAGGGCCACGTCGACGAGGCCATCGCCCGGCGCCTGGGGATGAACGTCCGCACCTGCCGCGCCCACATAGCCAAGCTGGCCTCCGCCCTCGGCAGTGGCAGCCGCGCCCAACTGGGCTACCTCATCGCCCAGTCGGGGATCCTAGAGCAGGGCAAGCCAAGCCAGGGAGCAAGCCACGCATGAACGGGAACGCGCACGACGACGCACGGGCGGAGCTGTGTGAGGGGGACCTGGACCTCTACACCCGTGCGCTGCGCCAGGGGCGCGTACCCGCCGACGGGGCCGATGAGGCGGCGTACCTCGCCGGCCTCGGCCTCCTGGACCCCGCCCTCGACGACCCGAGCCGGTGGGAGCCCGTCGCGCCGCACATCGCCCTGCACCGGCTCCTCCGGGCCTCGGCGGACCGAATCGCCCGGGAACGGCAGCGGGAGGAGCGGCTGGTCGAGGCGTTCGAGCCGCTGATGCGGGCGGGCCGCCCCGACGGTGTCCCGACCACGCCCCTGCTCACGCTCCACAGCGACAAGGAGCGCATCGGCCGGGTCATCAACGAGGCGATGGCCGACGCCGGTGAACTCCTCGCCATCCAACCGCACAACAGCTACATACACCCCAAGCCCGACTTCCACGAGGCCGCGATCCGGCGCGACCAGGCCCTGCTCGGCCGCGGTGGCCGCATCCGCGCCCTCTACCAGCACACCCTGCGCCACTTACCCTCGCTGGTTGCCCGCTACGAACGGCTTACGGGTGACGTCGAGGCCCGGACGCTGGACGAGATCACCGAACGCCTCATCATCGTCGATCGCACCGTCGCGTTCGTCCCCGCCAACGCCGACCGCACCTCAGCCCTGGAGGTCCGCCACCCGGCGCTCGTGGGTTACCTCGCCACCGCCTTCGACCGCCTCTGGCGCCTCGCCACGCCGATGCACCCCCAGGCGGTCCGGCAGCCCACGCTGAATGGCGTCACGCCCCGCCAGCGCGCCATCGCCGCGCTCCTCGTCGAAGGCCACACCGACGCCGTCATAGCCGACCGCCTCGGCATGAACGTCCGCACCGCTCGCGTGCACATCGCCAAGATCGCCGTGACACTGGGCAGTCGGAGCCGGGCTCAGCTCGGTTATCTCATCGGGCAGTCCGGGATCCTCGATCAGGAACCGTGACGGAGGCCGCCGATCGCGGCGGGCCGTCCAGGCCGGCCTGGGCTATTTTGACGCCCAGCTGAGTACGGCTGGCCGCGCCCAGCGTCTCCGACAGCCGGGCGATGTGGGCGCGGCAGGTGCGCACGCTGATCCCCAGCCGCTCCGCGATCACCGCGTCCTGGTGGCCCTCCGCCAGCAGCGCCGCGATGGACCGCTCCCGGTGCGAGATGCCCTCGATGCCGGTGTCGGGGAGCGGGGCGGCCAGCGGGAGGGCGAGCCGCCACAGCCGCTCGAAGACCGTGCCCAGGTACTCCACCAGCGCCGGGTGCCGCAGCTCCAACGCCATCGAACGCTCGGCGTTGGCCGGAATGAAGGCGACCGTGCGGTCGAAGAGGATCAGCCGCTCGGTCACCTCGTCCAGCGTTCGCGCCTCCACCGCGTCGCCCATCAGCTCCAGGTACGTGTGCAGTCCCTGGCCGTGCCGGGCCACATGCGTGTAGAGGTCCCGCATCCGCACCCCGCGCCCGCGCAGTGCCGTCGCCCGGTGCAGGCCCTCCGACAGCTCCGCCTCGCGCCGGATGCCTCCGGGCTGGACCGTCAGCACCTCCGTGGTGCACGCCTGCGTCGCCTCGTCCATCGCGGCCTGGATACGGGCCACGCCGTCCAGCACCCGGATGGCGGGGCCCTCCCCTGCCGTGGCGGCCAAGACCGGCGGCGACTGCGCCCCGCGGTCGAGGCCGACGTACCACTCGAAGGCCTCGACGGCCGAACCCACCCGCCGATGACTCGCGCTGACCTCGTCGTACATCCCCCGCAGCAACCGGGTCATGACCTCCTGCGGGGCGGTCGGCACCAGCCAGTCCATGTCGTCGGGGTCGGGATGCAGCAGGGCCAGGTCCAGCAGACAGGGCACCGGCTCCGCGTCCCGGCGCGGTATCCGCCCGCGCCGTACGGCCCGGGAATACACGCGATCCCCGATGTCGCACAGTCGGTCAGCACCATGTGGATGCTCGCCCGTCCCGCGCCCGGCCATTGCCCGTCCCACCCCCGGTTCAGCCACTTTCCGATGCGCAACTATGCGCGGACCCAACCGGCTCCGCAACACGGCCCGACCACACAGACGTACCTTTCCGCCACCTTAATCACTTTATATCAACCCCCTCTGCGTGCCTCACTGCAACAAGATGAGGGTGGTGTCCGGTCACGCAGTGGTGCGATCGTCGGTGATCACTCAGGGATTTCGTCGGGCACTTGACGCCGCCGCGACCACGGTGGCAGTCACCGCATCGACACACCACGGGGAAGGGGAAAACCACCGTGACCAGGTGGGATGTCAACGAGTCGACCGACAAAGCAGGTCTCATAATTCCTTCCGAGGAGGACAACAGGAAGAAGAACACCATCGCGCCGAGTGGCGCCGGAACAACCCAGGACGCGGCAAACCGTCTCCGGATCCCACAGAATTTTGATTTCGATCAACTCACGAACCGAGAGCGACAGGTCCTCGCACTTCTCTCTGACGGACCATCCAATCGTGCGATCGCCAGACGGCTCGGCATAGCGGAACGTACCGTGAAAGCACATCTGACAAGTCTGATGCGGAAACTAGGCATTCAAACGCGACTCGAAGCAGCCTTGCTCTCCAACCTGCACAGCGAAGGCACACCTCCCGGGGAGGTGCCCATAAGGGCTATACCCCAAGGTCCAATGGGCAGAAAGTCCTCCCGTACGGCACCTTGATTTCCGTCAGCCGGAAAATCCGGCCGGGCGACCCACCAGGGGCGCCCAACGGAATCAAGGGGAGGGACTATGCACAAAAAGACACGCGTGATCGCCGCTTCGGTGGTGGCCGCTGTGACGCTGGGTGTGGCTGCACCCGCGGCGTCTGCCGTTTCTGCTCATCGGACCGCTGCCGGTGCCGCGTCGCCTCACGGCGCTGCAGCGTCGCCGACCACGGTGGTGGTGTATCACGAGGTAGAACTCAGCTCCGAGGCCGCGGCCCGTGCAGAGGGGGAGCGGGTCGCACAGGGCAAGCTCGGCGCGCTCAAGAAGCTGCTCAAGAAGAGCCAGCCGGTGTTCAAGGCGGCCGTGAAGGCCGCGAAGAAAGGGAAGGCCGCCTTCGACAGGTGGGTCAACAGCCTTTCGAACTTCAATCCGGTGAAGTGGGCAATCAAGGCGTCGCCGAGCTACGTCGTCAGTGAGCTGATTGCCTGGCTGGCCCAGCAGGTTATCTGA
Organism: Streptomyces yamdrokensis; assembly: GCF_053890455.1. Taxonomy (NCBI): domain Bacteria; kingdom Bacillati; phylum Actinomycetota; class Actinomycetes; order Kitasatosporales; family Streptomycetaceae; genus Streptomyces; species Streptomyces yamdrokensis. Next base: position 4,085,592 of record NZ_CM132679.1, on the reverse strand, counting down.
TCGAACGGAGCGGGGCCCCTTCCGGCCCTGGGGAGGAGCCCCGCTCCATGAGAGGAAGAACGTATGAAGAAGCCACTCGGACAGGCAGTCGCGGACAACGTGTGGGGAATGGCGGCATTATTCGTCTGCGCTTCTTTCATTTTATTTGTTTCCGTCCACACCGAGAGTGCGAGAACGGCCGGCTGGGTTCTCTACTACTGCGGCTGGATACCGCCCGTGGGCATGAGTCTCTGGTGTCTGGCCCGGCGAGAAAAGCTCGGCATCGGTGCTTTGTTTTCATTCACCCTGCTCATCGTCTCCGGATTTCTCTTCTGGTTGAACCATGGCTGACCCGACAGCCCCGCCACCTTTGGTGGCCGCCCGGGGCCTGACCAAAGACTTCCGCGGCCGCCGAGTACTTTCCGATGTTTCCCTACAACTGTCCCCGCGTCGGGTGACCGGATTCCTCGGGGCGAACGGGGCAGGAAAGACCACGGCCATCCGGATGATGCTCGGCCTGTTGCCGGGGGCTGGTGAAACGCTGTTCATGGGACGCTCCCTCGCACAGTGGCGCGCTCCGGCTGAGGTGGTCGGCGCAGTTCTCGGCGGCGTCGCCGGACACCCCGAGCACTCAGTGCGGACGCACTTGAGGATGGTGGCCGCCGGCATCGGCGTTCCAGAGGAACGTGGGGGAGAGATCCTGAGCCGGGTCGGCATGCAGGAGGCCGCCAGGCTGCGCCTCGGGCGTCTTTCCCTCGGCATGGAGCAGCGCGTGGCGATCGCTCAGGCACTCCTCGGCAATCCCCGCGTCCTGATCCTCGATGAGCCGGCCAACGGACTCGATCCTCACTCCGTGCGTTGGCTGCGTGGCTTCCTCCGGGACTTCGCCGACGATGGTCGCGCCGTTCTGGTGTCAAGCCATCAGCTGACCGAGATGGAGCAGTCGGCTGACGAAGTCGTCGTGCTCGCGAGAGGCCGAGTCGTCGCCGGCACGTCCATGGCAGATCTCTCCAGGATCGCTCACGGGCGAGTCGGCGTTGAGAGCCCCGCTCTGGACAGGTTGACACAACTGGTCGAGCAGCGTGGCGGGGCCCTCGCCGTCACCGGTTCCGGTACCGCCGATATCACAGGGCTGTCGAGATTCCGGGTCGGAGACCTGGCGGCCGAACACTCGGTGCCGTTGCACTGGCTGGACGAACGGGCGACCTCGTTGGAGGAGTTCTATCTGTCCGTTGCCGATCAGGAGTACGAGAGCCAATGAGTCCCCTGGTGACCAACGAGGCGGATACCGCCACCCATGATCGCGCGGTCCCGGTCGTCCCCCTGGCCGGGACCGCGCTCAGACGGGCTTTGAACTTCGAATGGCTGAGGTTGAAGGGCCTGCGCTCGACCTGGGCGGCGCTGGGGTCGCTGACTGTTCTGGCTCTGCTCAACGGCGTGCTGCTCCCGATGGAGGCAGCCGAGCCGGAGAGGGGCGGGCAGCCCTTTGTCGAGTTCGCCCGGTTGGTCGACACACTGCAGTTCAACGCAATCGCCATGCAGCTCCCCCTCAGCGCTTGGCTCTTGCTGTTCGTGTTCGGAACCGGCCCGATCGCCTCGGAGTTCAGGCACCGGACGGCGCGCACGGCCTGGTTGACAGTGGGCAGCCGTGGTCTGTCGTATGCGGCCAAACTCCTCGTGGGAGCGCTGGCCGCGCTGACCGGTGCCGCCGTTGGCCTCGGCCTCAGCATCACCGTAGGCTCGGCAGCCCTCGCCGTGCGAGGGCTGCCACAGCCCGACTGGCCGGCAGCCTTCGGCCCTCTGCTGAGATACCTGGTCGTCATGACGTTCCTGCCGATACTGGCCGGAGGTCTGGCCTCGCTGGTCCGAAGCCGACTGGTGGCGGTACTCTCTCTCACCCTGTGGCCGCTTCTCCTCGAGAGGATATTCGGCCTGGCCGTCGCATCCCTCACAGGTATCGACGAGGTCCGGGCGTGGCTCCCGTTCGCAGCAGCCCGGGCCGCGATGAACGGTGCGGAGCAACCGGACGGGTTCACCAGGGCACTGATCGGCAGTGACCTGGCCCCCCTGACAGGTCTGAGCACATTCTGCTCTTACGCGACCGTTCTCGCGTGCTGTGGATGGCTGGGCTACCGGCGACGGGCGGCCTCGTGAGCCCGAGCACACCGGTGGCCGCCCGCCGCCTGGCCGACGTCGACGCACTCCGGGGATTGGCCCTGCTGGGCATCCTCATGGTCAACAGCGTGCAGATCATGGATCCCTATGCGTCGGAAGGGGTTCGTGAGCCCGGCGCGGCCTTTGTGGACAGTTTCGCCATGTGGCTGGTGACGGCACTGGCCACCACCAAGTTCTACCTGTTGTTCTCGTTCCTGTTCGGCTACAGCTTCACGCTCCAGACGGCCTCGGCCGACCGGGAGAACGCGAACTTCACACCACGCTTCCTGCGCCGGTCCCTGGGCCTGCTGTTGCTGGGCCTGGTGCACGCCGTGCTGCTGTACAACGGCGACATCCTCATGACCTACGGCCTCCTTGGACTGCTCCTCCTGTGCGCCAGGCGGATCACACCGGCCATCGCGGTCAAGACCGCTGTCTGGATCTACGGGATCTTCGGTGTCGTCCTGACGTGTCTTGGCGCACTCGCGGCATTCGACCGACACGGGAGTGGCGCCGACCCAGGGAAGATCGCAGAAGCCGTGAGCGCATACCGCGGCGATGCCGGCACGGTCCTCCAGGCGAATCTGGACCGACTGCCGGATGCCGTCCTCGGTGTTCTCCTTATGGCCCCCGGGGTTTTTGCCGCCTTCCTCCTCGGGCTGGCCGCAGGCAAGCGGGCCCTGCTCTCGCGCGACGGCACATCCCGTTCCCAGTTGGTTCGGTGCGCCACCGTCGGGCTGTTCGTCGGGGCACCGGGAGCGTTCTTCTTCGCATCCGCCTGGCTGGGGCCGCTCGGTGAGCGATGGCAGTACCTGGGACTTGGCGTGGGAATACTGACGGCTCCCGCCTTGACGTGCACCTACGCCTGCCTGCTGCTGCTCATGCTCCGCTCATCGTGGGGAGACGGAACCGGGCGGTGGCTCGCCCCAGCGGGCCGGACGGCGCTGACGAACTATCTGACGCAGTCCGTGATCCTGACCGTCCTCGCCACCGCGTACGGTTTCTCCCTCTACGGGCGCATGGGCACTGCCGCGCTGCTGGTGCTCGTGTGCGCCGTGTACGGCATTCAACTCGCGATCAGCGCGGTGTGGTCGCGGCGATTCCGGCACGGCCCCGCCGAGTGGCTGCTCCGGACCATCACCCTGGCAGGCCCGCCACAAAGACGTGCCGACCGGTGAGAGATCCACGCTCTCCCGAGGGCGGGGCCGAACGCCGACGGCCCTCCCGCGTCACCGGCCGCGGCCGGTGACGCGGGAGGGCCGCCCGATGCTAGTTCAACCCGGCTTCCTCGCACGCCTCCTTGTAGGCGGCCGTGCAGATGTCCGACAGCTTGTAGATCCCGTCGGCGACGACCGTGTCCGCGATGTTCTCCTTGGTCAGGGCGACCACGGGCACGAGCTGCGCCGGAATGTCCTTGTGGGTGGGGCTGTCGACGCGGTCGCCGGCCAGCGCGTCGAACTGGATGCTCTTGCCCTGGACCCGCGCCACCGCGATCTCCGCGGCGTTGTCCGCCTCGGTCGGGTAGGACTTGTACACGCTCATGAACTGGTCGCCCAGGAGGATCCGCTGCACCGCGGCGAGTTCGGCGTCCTGACCGGTGATCGGAGGCAGCTCGCTCACGCCGGCCGCCTCCAGGGCCTTGACGATGCCGCCCGCCATGCCGTCGTTGGCGGAGTAGACCGCGGCGATGTCGTCCGCACCGATCTCGGCGATCGCCTCGGCCATGTTGGCCTCGGCGTTCTCCGGCTTCCAGTCCTTGGTGTCGTAGGACTTGGCGATGGTCACCGTGCCCTTGAGCTCGGACATCGCGCCCGCCTTGAACTGCTTGGCGTTCGGGTCGGTCGGTGAGCCGTTCATCATGACGACCTTGCTGGTGATCCCGCCGTCGCCGCCGAGCGCCTCCAGCAGGGAGCGGCCCTGGACCTCGCCGACCAGCTCGTTGTCGAAGGAGATGTACGCGTCGATCGGGCCCTCGGCCAGCCGGTCGTAGGCGATGACGGGGATGCCCGCGTCCTTGGCCTTCGTCACGTCCTCGGCGATGGCGTGCGCGTCGACCGCGTCCAGCACGATGACGTCCACCTCGTCCTCGATCATCTGCTGCATCTGGCTCGACTGCTTGCCGGCGTCCGCCTCGGCGTTGGCGTAGTCCACCTTGCCCTTGTCGCTGGTGAGCTCCTCCACCTTCTTCTTGAAGATGGGGTAGTCGAACTGCTCGTACCGGGTGTTGGCCTTCTCCGGCAGCAGGAGCCCGATGGTGACGTCGTTCCCCTTGGTGGGGCTCGCTCCGTCACTGCTCCCCGTCGCGTTGAGTGCGCCGCAACCGGCGAGCACGACGGACATCGAGGCGGCGGCGGCTGATATGGCGATACGACGCATACGGGAGCTCACTTCAGTGCGTTTTGGACGTGGGCACAACATTGCGGCCCATGTGACTGAAAAGCCAACGCTCCAGCGACCACTGGCGTCAAGACCAACTACTTAACGAGATGAACACAGCACCGTGCGCTGAAGTCGTGTGGGCTCGGCGAAAGACTCGCACATAACCCCTACACACGCATACACGTGCTGCTCACAGCTGTGCGCGGGGCGTACGCCGGGGCGCACGAACGGAGAGGTGACGAGCCGTCAACCGTCCGTGCACAGGTGATGCCCAAAGGTCCGGGCGAACCTCCGGGCATCACACGCGACCACTTCCGTCGCAGCGCCGCCGCACCGGTCCGGCGCTTTCACGCCACCCGACCGACCACCCGGCCGGCGGCGGCAGAGCGTCCGATGTCCGGCGGCAGGCGCCCGGCCGTCAGTCGGGCTGCTGCTGGCGCTTGGGCCGCCACACCACCAGCGCGCTGGTCTGCTGCACCTCCTGGTACGGCACCAGGTCCCGGCGGTACGACGCGTGCACCGCCGCCTCGCGCTGGCGCATGGTCGCCGCCGCGCCGTCCAGCGCGCCCTCCAGGTCCGCCACCCGGGCCTGGAGCGCGGCGACCTGGTTCTCCAGTTCGATGATGCGCTTGATGCCGGCCAGGTTGATGCCCTCGGTCTGCGACAGCTGCTGCACCTGGCGGAGCAGCTCGATGTCACGGGCCGAGTACCGGCGGCCCCGGCCGGCGGTGCGGTCCGGGGAGACGAGCCCCAGACGGTCGTACTGACGCAGCGTCTGCGGGTGCAGCCCGGAGAGCTGGGCCGCCACCGAAATGACGTAGACCGGGGTCTCCTGCGTCAGTTCGTACGGATTGCGTCGACGACCGTCCATCGCCCTCAAGCTCCCTTCGCGGCCTGGAACAGCTCCGCCCGCGGATCGTCGTCCGCGGTCGCCTCGCGATACGCCTCCAGCGCGTCACGAGCCTTCCCCGGAAGATCCTTGGGAACACTCACCTCGACGGTGACCAGAAGATCACCGCGCGAACCGTCCTTGCGGACGGCTCCCTTGCCCCGCGCCCTCATGGTCCGCCCGTTGGGTGTCCCCGGGGGGAGCTTCAGCGTGACCGGCGGACCGCCGAGCGTCGGGACGCGGATCTCACCGCCGAGCGCCGCCTCCGGATAGGTGACCGGGACGGTGACGGTGAGATTGTCGTCCTTTCGGCCGAACACCGGATGGCTGCCGACGTGCACGACCACGTAGAGGTCGCCCGCCGGGCCGCCGCGCTCGCCCGGAGCGCCCTTGCCGCGCAGCCGGATCCGCTGGCCGTCGCTGACCCCCGCGGGGATGCGCACCTGCATCGTCCGCGAGGACTTGGCCCTGCCGCTGCCCTTGCAGATGTCGCAGGGGCTCTCCGCGATCAGCCCGCGGCCCTTGCAGTCCGGGCACGGGTCGGTGAGCGAGAAGCCGCCGCCGCTGCCCCGGGCGACCTGCCCGGTACCGACGCAGGTCGGGCACACGCGCGGCGTGCCGTTCTTGTCGCCGGTGCCCGAACACGCCTTGCAGGCCTGCTGGGAGGACATCCGCAGCGGGACCGTCGCCCCCTCGATCGCCTCGGTGAAGCTCAGGGTGACCTCGGACTCGATGTCCTGGCCGCGCCGGGGCTGGGTGCGCGTGGTGCCCGTGCCGCCGCCGCGGTTGAACAGGCCGCCGAAGACGTCACCGATCCCGCCGCCGAAGCCACCGGCACCGGCCTGGCCGCCGCCCTGACCACCGCCCGGGCCGCCTCCGAAGAGGTCACCCAGGTCGAAGTTGAACGACCCGGCACCGCCCGCCCCCGGCCCCGCGCGGAAACCTCCGCTGCCGAAGAGCGAGCGCGCCTCGTCGTACTCCTTGCGCTTCTTGGGGTCGCCGAGGATGTCGTTCGCCTCGGAGATCTCCTTGAAACGCTCCTCCGCCTTGACGTTGCCCTTGTTGGCGTCCGGGTGGTACTCGCGGGCGAGCTTCCGGTACGCCTTCTTGATCTCGGCCTCGGTGGCGTCCTGAGGGACGCCGAGAACCTTGTAGTAGTCCTTCTCGATGAAGTCCTTGGTACTCATCCCCGACATCCCTCCTCTCCTGCCCCGCAGGCCGTCCCCGACCTGCCTGCCCTGCCTGCCCTGCCTGTCGTGCCCGCCCGCGCCGGCGTGCTCGCGCCGGCCGAGGCGTCAGCCCTCCTGGGGGCCACCGGTCTCCTTCTCGTCCGCCGCCGCCTCGGTGCCCTCCTCGGCCGGCTTGCCCGGCTGGGCACCCGGCTGCGGCTCGGCGACGGCCACCCGCGCGGGGCGGATGGTGCGCTCGCCGATGCGGTACCCGGGCTGCAGGATCGCCACGCACGTCGTCTCCGTGACGTCCGGGGCGTAGGAGTGCATCAGGGCCTCGTGGATCGTCGGGTCGAAGGGCTCGCCCTCCTTGCCGAACGTCTGCAGGCCCAGCTTCGCCACGGTCGCCTCCAGCGACTCGGCGACGGACTTGAACCCGCCGACCAGCTCGCCGTGCTCCCGCGCGCGGCCGATGTCGTCGAGCACGGGCAGGAAGTCGGTCATGAGGTTCACCGAGGCGAGTTCCTTGACCGCGATCCGGTCGCGCTCGACCCGGCGACGGTAGTTCTGGTACTCGGCCTGGAGCCGCTGAAGGTCGGCGGTGCGCTCACCGAGCGCCGAACGCACCTGGTCCAGCTGGGCCACCAGACCCGCATCGGGACCCGAGTCCCCGGCCGGGGCCGCCGCCTCCTCCTCGGAGGGGCCGGCGGCCTTCGGCTCGGCGTCATCGGCCGGAACGCCTGAGGGGACGTCGGGCTGCTGCGACTGTTCGTCGAAGCCCGGGGTCTCCTCGGTCACGCCGCACCGTCCTTACGTTCGTCGTCCACGATCTCGGCGTCGACCACGTCGTCGTCCGCCTTGGCCCCGCCGGCGCCCGCGTCGGCTCCGGCAGCGCCGCCCGCGGCCTGGGAGGCCTGCGCGTCGGCGTACATGGCCTGGCCCAGCTTCTGGGAGACGGCCGCGACCTTCTCCGTGGCGGTGCGGATCTCGGCGGTGTCGTCGCCCTTGAGCTTCTCCTTCAGCTCGGCGACGGCCGACTCGACCTCGGTCTTGACCTCGCCGGGGACCTTGTCCTCGTTGTCCGTGAGGAACTTCTCGGTCTGGTAGACGAGCTGCTCGCCCTGGTTGCGGGACTCGGCGGCCTCGCGGCGCTGGTGGTCCTCCTCCGCGTACCGCTCGGCCTCCTCACGCATGCGGTCGACCTCGTCCTTCGGGAGCGAGGAGCCGCCGGTGACGGTCATCTTCTGCTCCTTCCCGGTGCCGAGGTCCTTCGCCGTGACGTGCATGATGCCGTTGGCGTCGATGTCGAAGGAGACCTCGATCTGCGGGACGCCGCGCGGCGCCGGCGGCAGACCGGTCAGCTCGAACATTCCGAGCTTCTTGTTGTACGCCGCGATCTCGCGCTCACCCTGGTAGACCTGGATCTGCACCGACGGCTGGTTGTCCTCGGCCGTGGTGAAGATCTCGGAGCGCTTCGTCGGGATCGTGGTGTTGCGCTCGATCAGCTTGGTCATGATGCCGCCCTTGGTCTCGATACCGAGGGACAGCGGGGTGACGTCGAGCAGCAGGACGTCCTTGACCTCGCCCTTGAGGACACCGGCCTGGAGCGAGGCGCCGATGGCGACGACCTCGTCCGGGTTCACACCCTTGTTGGCCTCCTTGCCGCCGGTCAGCTCCTTGACGAGCTGGGCGACGGCGGGCATACGGGTGGAGCCACCGACGAGAACGACGTGGTCGATCTCGGACAGCGCGATACCGGCGTCCTTGACCACGTTGTGGAACGGCGTCTTGCAGCGCTCGAGCAGATCCGCGGTCAGCTGCTGGAACTGGGCGCGGGTCAGCTTCTCGTCGAGGTGCAGGGGGCCCTCGGCGGAGGCGGTGATGTAGGGCAGGTTGATCGTGGTCTCGGTGGACGAGGACAGCTCGATCTTGGCCTTCTCAGCGGCCTCACGCAGGCGCTGGAGCGCCATCTTGTCCTTGCCCAGGTCCACGCCGTGCCCGGACTGGAACTGCTTGACCAGGTAGTCGACGACGCGCTGGTCCCAGTCGTCACCACCGAGGTTGTTGTCACCGTTGGTGGCCTTCACCTCGACGACACCGTCGCCGATCTCGAGCAGCGAGACGTCGAACGTACCGCCACCGAGGTCGAAGACCAGGATGACCTGCTCGTCCTTGTCGAGGCCGTACGCCAGGGCGGCGGCCGTCGGCTCGTTGACGATGCGCAGCACGTTCAGACCGGCGATCTCGCCGGCTTCCTTGGTCGCCTGGCGCTCCGCGTCGTTGAAGTACGCCGGGACGGTGATGACCGCGTCGGTCACCTTCTCGCCCAGGTACGCCTCGGCGTCCCGCTTCAGCTTCTGGAGCACGAAGGCGCTCATCTGCTGCGGGTTGAAGTCCTTGCCGTCCAGGTTGATCTTCCAGTCGGTGCCCATGTGGCGCTTGACCGACCGGATGGTCCTGTCGACGTTGGTCACGGCCTGACGCTTGGCCACCTCACCGACCAGCACCTCGCCGTTCTTCGCGAAGGCGACGACGGAAGGCGTGGTCCTGGCGCCCTCGGCGTTGGTGATGACGGTGGGCTCACCGCCTTCCAGAACGCTGACGACGGAGTTAGTCGTGCCCAGGTCGATGCCGACCGCACGTGCCATTTCGATTCCTCCAGCTGACTTGAGTGGAACAGACTCAAGCATGCCTGACGTCCGGCGCGGGGTCAACAGAGGTGAGTCAGCCGGACTCAACTCTTATCCACTCCTTACGCGCAACCAGGCGCCGACCTGCTGTTCCGTGGAGCTCCACGGGCGGGCGAGGTGGGAACCACCCCTCGGGAGCGAAGGTCGCCGGCGTCGCCAGTGGCGCCATCCGCGACAGCGGGACAAGGATGGCGACGGCACCGGGAGCATGGGCGACACCGCGCGAAGGCGCCGCACGAAGACGCTCACGGGCCACCACCGCGGGCCACCGTGGACCGCCGCGGGTCGCCATCACAGCGGCACGCAAACGCGAGCGTGCGTCACGGATATAGGTTAGTGGCGTATGCCCCGCTTTGGAGGTCGCCATGCGGCCGCATCCGGGGCGCCTGCCAAGGCAAGCCTCAGCGACCCAGATCACCCCGTACCCGGCTACAGTGCGACCGGGGTTGGGGGTAGTCTCAGACGGACCGCATAAGTTACCGCTTAGTAATGTCGGGAATCCCGTGGCAGGAGCCCCCGACCAAACCCTCGCAGGCCCGAGGAGCCCCCATGCAACTCGCCGCGATCATCGTGTCGCTGGTCCTGACCGTGGTCGGCGTTGCCCTGCTCGCACGCGCGATCGGCCAGTTCGTCCGGTACTTCAAGCTGGGCCAGCCGGTCCCGGCCGGCACCCGGACCGACAATCCCTACCAGCGCAGTGTGACCCTGGTGAAGGAGTTCCTCGGCCACACGCGCATGAACCGGTGGGGCATCGTCGGCATCGCCCACTGGTTCGTGGCCGTCGGCTTCCTGACGCTGCCGCCCACCCTCGCCCAGGCCTTCGGCCAGCTCTTCCAGGCCGACTGGGTGCTGCCGGTCATCGGCGGCTTCCTGCCGTTCGAGATGTACATCGAGTTCATCGGCGTGATGACCGTGCTCGGCATCGCCGTGCTCATCGTCGTCCGGCTGCTGAGCCTGCCGTCACGTCCGGGCCGCAAGTCCCGCTTCACCGGTTCCAAGTCGGGCCAGGCGTACTTCGTCGAGTACGTCATCCTCACCATCGGCCTCGCCATCTACGTGCTGCGCGGCCTGGAGGGCGCGCTGCACCACGTGGACGGTTACGAGGCGGCGTACTTCGCCTCGTACCCGCTGGTGCTCGCCTTCGACGGCCTGTCCGTCGAGACGCTGCAGAACCTGGTCTACCTGGTCGCCATGATCAAGATCGGGACCTCGTTCGTGTGGATGATCGTGGTCTCGCTGAACACCAACATGGGTGTGGCCTGGCACCGCTTCCTCGCCTTCCCGAACATCTGGTTCAAGCGCGAGGCCGAGGGCGGCACCGCGCTGGGCGCCCTGCAGCCGATGACGTCGGGCGGCAGGCCGATCGACTTCACCGACCCCGGCGACGACGACGTCTTCGGCGTCTCCCAGGTCGAGCAGTTCTCCTGGAAGGGCCTGCTGGACTTCTCCACCTGCACCGAGTGCGGGCGCTGCCAGTCGCAGTGCCCCGCCTGGAACACCGGCAAGCCGCTCTCCCCCAAGCTGCTGATCATGTCGCTGCGCGACCACGCGCACGCCAAGGCCCCGTACCTGCTGGCCGGCGGCGGCAAGACCATGGAGGGCGAGGAGAAGGCGTCCGCCGAGGCTCTGAAGGACGTGCCGGCGGCGGCGCTGGCCGAGGCCGGGCGCCCGCTGATCGGCACCCTGGAAGCCGCGTCCGACAGCGGCCTCGCCGCGGGCGGCGTCATCGACCCCGACGTCCTGTGGTCCTGCACCACCTGCGGCGCCTGCGTCGAGCAGTGCCCGGTGGACATCGAGCACGTCGACCACATCGTCGACATGCGCCGCTACCAGGTGATGATCGAGAGCTCCTTCCCGTCCGAGGCGGGCACGATGCTCAAGAACCTGGAGAAGAAGGGCAACCCCTGGGGCCTGGCCAAGAAGCAGCGCCTGGAGTGGACCAAGGAGGTCGACTTCGAGGTCCCGGTCGTCGGCAGGGACCTCGAGGACCTGTCCGAGGTCGAGTACCTGTACTGGGTCGGCTGCGCCGGCGCCCTCGAGGACCGGGCCAAGAAGACCACCAAGGCCTTCGCCGAACTGCTGCACATCGCGGGCGTCAAGTTCGCGATCATGGGCGGCGACGAGAAGTGCACCGGTGACTCCGCCCGCCGCCTCGGCAACGAGCCCCTGTTCCAGGAGCTCGGCATGGAGAACGTCATGTCGCTGAACATGGCCTTCGGCGAGGAGACGGACGACGAGGGCAAGGTCACCGAGGAGACGAAGAAGCCCAAGTCGGCCAAGAAGATCGTCGCCACCTGCCCGCACTGCCTCAACACCCTCGGCAACGAGTACCCGCAGCTCGGCGGCGACTACGAGGTCATCCACCACACCCAGCTGCTCCAGCACCTCGTCGACGAGGGCAAGCTGATCCCGGTCACCCCGGTCGAGGGCCTCATCACCTACCACGACCCGTGCTACCTGGGCCGGCACAACAAGATCTACACGCCTCCGCGCGAGATCATCGCCAGTGTCCCGGGCCTGCGCAACGAGGAGATGCACCGCCACAAGGAACGCGGCTTCTGTTGCGGCGCCGGCGGCGCGCGGATGTGGATGGAGGAGCGGATCGGCAAGCGCATCAACGACGAACGCGTCGACGAGGCCCTCGCCCTGAACCCCGACATCGTCTCCACCGCCTGCCCGTTCTGCCTCGTCATGCTGACCGACTCGGTCAACGGCAAGAAGGCTGCGGCCGAAAGCGGCTCCGCCACGGGCGTCAAGCCCAAGGCGTCCATCCAGGTCGTGGACGTCGCCCAGCTCCTGCTGGAGTCCGTCAAGACGCCGCTGGACCCGGCGGGCGAGGCGGAGAGCGAGAACACCCCGGAGCCCGAGCCGGTGAAGTAACCGGCCCCAGGTCACTCCCCCTCGCTCCCTCGCTCCTTCAGCGCCCCGTCCCGGCTCCGGCCGGTGGCGGGGCGCTGTACGTCGTCCCGGGGTGTCCGTCCCGGGACGACCACGTGGTGCGGGACGGCGGCCTCACGCCCGTCGGCACCTGCCTACGCCCGTCACGCCCCCCGCCCACTTTCGCCATGTCCACGTACAACCCTCCCCGCCCCTCACCGGTCTCCTTGTCGGTGATCACCGGGTGATCACCGGGTGATTGCCCAGCGACCGCCCGGTGAACTCGTGCCCCGTCCAGGACGAGCACGGGTGAATCACCGCATCGGCACGGGACGCCGCAGCCGGCGGCCGTCCCGCACAGGGCAGGAGACCCATGCGCAAGAAGCTCAGCATCACCCTGGCGACCGCCACCGCGGCCGCGCTCACCGGCGGCCTGCTCGTCACGGCCGGGCCCGCGGCCGCCGCCACGGGCCTCGACAGCGACTTCAACGGCGACGGCTACCGGGATGTCGCCGTCACCGCCCCCCTCGCCTCCGTCAACGGCAAGTCCAAGGCCGGGGTCGTCACCATCCTGTACGGCTCCCCGGGCGGCGCGGGCGCCAAGAGGATCCAGACCCTCAGCCAGAACAGCGCCGGCGTACCGGGTGCCGCCGAGACGGGCGACCAGTTCGGCGCCCACACCGCCCCCGGCGACTACAACGGCGACGGCTACGCCGACCTGGCCGTGGGCGCGCCGGGCGAGGACGCCGGCTCGGACACCGACGGCGGCACCGTGGTCATCCTGTGGGGCGGTTCCGGCGGCCTGTCCGGCGGCACCACGGTCTCCGACCCGGCCCGCTCCACCCACGACTGGTTCGGCCAGGTGGTCGCGGCCGGCGACTACAACGGCGACGGCCGCGACGACCTCGCGATCGCGTCCGACATCAACAAGGTGGACATCTACCGCGGCGGCTTCACCAAGTCGGGCTCCACCGGCGGCCGCTACAGCGTCACGGCCCCCATCCTCAAGGTGAAGGGCCTGGACATCTTCAACCTCACCCCGGGCGACATCGACGCCGACGGCCGTACCGACCTGGTCGTGGACGGCTACGAGGGCGACAGCGACGGCGAGTACTCGTACAACGCCAACTACTGGCTGCCCGGCTCCTCCTCCGGTGTGAGGACGTCGGGCGCGCAGAAACTGCCCGCCGGGGTCATCTCCGACATCGGCGACGTGGACGGCGACGGCCTCGGCGACATCGTCATCGGCAACCGGTGGGACAGCGGCAGCAACAGCGCGGGCACGTCCAAGGGCGGGGCCGTCGAGATCGTCTACGGGACGTCGTCCGGCCCCGACGGCGCCGCCGAGACCATCAGCCAGAACACGGCCGGCGTGCCCGGCAGCAACGAGACCGGAGACAGCTTCGGCTACGAGGTCTCCCTCGGCGACATCAACGGCGACGGCCACGACGACCTCGTCGTCGGCGCGCCGGGCGAGGACCTGGACGGGGTCGAGGACGCCGGCATGGTCTCCGTGATCTACGGCTGGAGCGGCGGCCTCCGCGACACCGGCTCCCAGGCCCTGGACCAGAACACCCCGGGCGTCCCCGGCGGCGGCGAGGAGGGCGACGGCTTCGGCGGCGAGGTCCTCCTCTCCGACGTCACCGGCGACGGAAAGGCCGACCTCACGGTCGGACTCCCCTGGGAGAACGCGAACAACGGCTACGCCGTCGTCTTCGACTCCGACGGCACGAAGATCGACCCCGCCGGACGCGGCATCGGTCTGACCCCTGCCGGCATCTCCTCGGCCGGCACCCCGCTGTTCGGCTTCCACATCAACGGCTGACGCCGGCTCCGTCCTCGACCGACGGCCGGTCCGTCCTGCGTAGGACCGCACCCCTACGCAGGAGGGAGGGCGAAGCTGACTCCCCCTTAGGGGATGTCACAGCTCGGCAGCAAAGCCGGGCCCGAAACCCCTGGCCCGGCGCACGGCTCGCCGGGACCAGGTACGTTCGACAACGTGGCTGGATTCAGGATCGGACGAGGCCGGGACAACAACGGCGCTCCTCACGCGCGACCGCAACACCCCCCGTACGGACAGCAGACGCCGCCGGGGCCGTCGTACGGCTCCCCGCAGGCGCCTCAGCCGTACCCGCCCCAGCAGCCGTCCTACGGCAGAGGCGGCAACGGGGGTGGCGGCAATGGTGGCGGCAACGGGGGCGGCTGGCCGCAGATGAACCGCGGCCCGGGCGGACCGGGCGGCGGCTACGGCGGCCCGCACGGCCCCGGGCGCGGCGGCGGACACGGCGAGCCCGAATACTTCGGCGACGGCGGCGCGTACCCTCCCGGCTCCCACGCCCCGCACTCCCCCCATGCCCCGCACGACCCGTACGCGGCCAACAATCCGGGCCACACCCAGGCCTTCCAGATCAACGACGACCACTACCACGGCGACGCGGCCCCCCCGCCGGGCCCGGTGGGGCCCCGGCTGCGCTGGAAGGACCTGCTCAAGGGCATCGTCACCGCCCCCGACCGGACCTTCCTGCAGATGCGCGACTACACGGTGTGGGGCCCCGCCCTCGTCGTGACCTTCCTCTACGGCCTGCTCGCGGTCTTCGGCTTCGACGGCGCCCGCGAGGAGGCGATCAACGCCACCATCACCAACGCCATACCCATCGTCCTGATGACGGCCGTGGCGATGGTGATCAGCTTCCTCATCCTGGGCGTGGTCACCCACTCCCTGGCCCGCCAGCTCGGCGGCAACGGGAACTGGCAGCCCACGGTCGGCCTGTCCATGCTGATCGCGTCCCTCACGGACGCCCCGCGCCTGATCCTGGCGATGTTCGCGAGCGGCGACGCCACCTTCGTCCAGATCGTCGGCTGGGCCACCTGGGTCGCGGGCGGCGCGCTCCTCACCCTGATGGTCAGCCGCTCCCACGACCTCCCCTGGCCGAAGGCCCTGGGCGCCTCGGCGATCCAGCTCCTGGCCCTGCTGTCACTGATCAAGCTGGGCACGCTGTAGGGCGGCGAGCAGTACATGAGGAAGGGGGCTCCCGACGGGGAGCCCCTTTCCTGCTTCTCGCTGCTGCCTGCTGCCTGCTGCCTGCTGCCTGCCGGCCTACGCGTCGAGAACCTGCCCGGCCCTCTTGACGACGGGCGGCTGCACGGACCACGGAAAGTCGATCCACTCGTCGGTCCGCTTCCAGACGTACTCGCACTTCACCAGCGACTGCGTCTTCTCGTACACGACGGCGCTGCGCACCTCGGCGACGGTGTCGAGGCAGAAGTCTCGGACGAGCTTGAGCGTCTTGCCGGTGTCGGCGACGTCGTCGGCGATCAGGACCTTCTTGTCGGTGAAGTCGACGAGGTTGGGCACGGGCGCCAGCATGACCGGCATCTCCAGCGTCGTCCCCACGCCGGTGTAGAACTCGACGTTCACGAGATGAAGGTTCTTGCAGTCGAGGGCGTAGGCGAGCCCGCCGGCGACGAAGACACCGCCACGGGCGATGCTCAGCACGACGTCGGGCCGATACCCGTCGTCGGCGATGACCTGCGCGAGCTCACGCACGGCGACACCGAACTGCTCGTACGTGAGCTTCTCCCGCACGCCGCTCACACCTGGGTCCGGTGGAAGTTGAGGAAGGACCGCGAGGCGGTGGGCCCCCGCTGCCCCTGATACCGGGACCCGTACCGCTCACTGCCGTACGGGAACTCGGCGGGCGAGCTGAGCCGGAACAGACACAGCTGGCCGATCTTCATACCGGGCCAGAGCTTGATGGGGAGCGTGGCGAGGTTCGACAGCTCGAGGGTCACGTGCCCGGAGAAGCCGGGGTCGATGAACCCGGCGGTCGAGTGCGTGACGAGCCCCAGCCGCCCCAGCGAACTCTTCCCCTCGAGCCGCGACGCGAGATCGTCGGGGAGTGCGATGACCTCGTACGTGCTGGCCAGCACGAACTCACCGGGATGCAGGATGAACGGCTCGTCCCCCTCCGGCTCGACGAGCCGGGTCAGATCGGCCTGCTCGATGGAGGGGTCGATGTGCGGGTACCGGTGATTCTCGAACACCCGGAAGAAGCGGTCGAGGCGCACGTCGACACTGGACGGCTGCACCATGGATTCGTCGTAGGGATCGATCCGTACCCGCCCGGCGTCGATCTCGGCCCGGATGTCCTTGTCTGAGAGAAGCACTCCCCGAGGATACGCAAGGCGCGCAGGCCGGCCACCATCGCTCCGCCCCACGCGCCCACGCCCCAGGTGTACCGCTCCGGCCCGCCGACCGGTCTCACGACCGGCGGCGGGCCGGACCCGGCCCTGCCGCTCTACCGCTTCTCGTGAACCACCGGTACGACGCTGCGAAGCCGCGCACAGCGCGGACAACGCAGCAACCGACCGGGGCCGAGTCGCTCGGCCTGCTGCATCGGGAACGAGGTGGCGGCGAATACGTGCCCATCGGCACAGCGGACGACGGTGCGCTGCATCAAGTCCAAGAGTCCCTTCCCCAAGTACCGCGTATGGCTTCCTGCCCTGACGACAAATGCCACGTTACGGGATCAAGGAGACGGCCCTGCGGGCGGCACTCCACACCCGCCCACCCTCGCCCAGGGCCCCACCGTACGCCCCAACTTCAGCCCTCCGCACCCGCTTCCACCCCTGAAGCACCATCAGGCCCCCGGGTACGGGAAACACCGGGGACCTGGCATGGGGTAGAGTGGGCGAGCATCCGGACACCGGTCGAGGCCGACGTTCTGGATCACAAGCGGGTGTAGTTTAATGGTAGAACATCAGCTTCCCAAGCTGAGAGCGCGAGTTCGATTCTCGTCACCCGCTCCACGCGAAACCCCCAGGTCACAGGCCCGGGGGTTCTTTGTTGCGCCGTGATCAGTTGCCGTGTGCCACAAGCGCGCCGGATCCGCACCACAACGGCAGCTGCGGCCGAGATCACCGCGAGCTCAGCAAGAAACACCGGCACCATGCGGTCAAGCCTGCCGGAGACCCCCCGCGGCTTCGGCCAGCTGGTGCACTCCGGCCGCGATCAACCGTGCCACGCTCAGCGGTGAACAGAGCGAGGCGGTCGACACCATCGGGACCGACCAGTAGGAGACGGTCCTGTGCTCCGGGACGTCGACGACGTCCAAGCGCGGCACGCCGAGGTAGGTTCCCCGGCCCAGGCAGGCCACGTCATGCGCGCGCCAGTCCTCCGCGGCATCCCGCCACGTCGCAGGGACACCGGCCGGGACCAGCGCGTAGTAGCGGGGGCCGTTCGGGTCACAGATCACCGGGCCGCCACCGAGGGCGTCATCGAGGAAGGCGTCGGCCTCCTTCGGGTCGGCACTGGCCGTCACGGCTTGCACCAGACAACCAGGGATCCGGACTGCCGAGAACAGCGTGCCGAGGGGAAGCAACGCGATCCCCTGCTCCTGCCACTCCACCCGGGTTCGGCTGGGCGCCGAGTGGCGGGACAGCAGCCAGTGCTCGAGGGCCAGCCGATGGTCGGCACCGGGACAGACGAACACGCCCGGGTCCGTTGCAACCGACACAGACGGTCCCTGAGATCCCGGCTCGGGCGTTTGCGCCACTTCTCCTGCACGTTCTGTAGTCACGCGGTCATGATGGGTTCCCTGAAGGAGGCGGGACCAGGCCGCATCCACGACGCACTAGGCCGCTGGCCGGAAGATCTGGGATTCACCACGCCCCCCGGCTGGATCCGCCCCGAGCGCCACGAGGAGGAACACGTGAAACGCCGCGCGTTCGTCTCCGTCACCGCAGCCGCGCTCGTCGCCGGACCCGTCGCTCCACAGCACGTGGACCCCGCCCTCATCGACTACTTCCGGCAATAGCTCGAAGGCCACTATCGCGCGGACATGCTTCTTGGTCCGCACGACCTGATCGGCACGGTCTCCGCCCAGTACCAGCTCATCGACAAGCTGGTCCGCTCCGCGAAGGGCGAGACCCGGCGCGGTCTGCTCCGCATCGGAGCGGCTTACGCGGCCCTGGTCGGCTGGCTGTACCAGGACGCCGGCGACATGGAGGGCGCGGCCTTCTGGCGCGGCGTCACCCAGGAAATCGCCGTACGATCCAGAGAACCGCACCTGATCGGCTACGCCCTGGTCAACCAGGCACAGGTCCGCACCGATCTCGGTGACGGCCACGCGGTCGTCGACCTGTGCGAGGCCGCCCTTGAGAACTCGCAGCGTCTGGTTCCGAAGGTACGCATCATGGCCATGCAGCAGCAGGCCCATGGCGCCAGCCTCACCGGCGATCGGACCGCGGTCGACCGGCTGATCGACCAGGCCGATGGTCTACTCGCACGCGTCGACGACGACCTTCCCTGGGGCAACGCCTGCCGCCGCACACCGGGTTACTTGGAAGTGCAACGCGCGACCTGCTACGGACGCCTCGGCCTCGGTCGAGAGGCCGTCTCCCTCTGGGACGAGGTCCTCGCCGTCATCCCCGAAACCGCCCGGCGGGACCGAGGGGTATACCTCGCACGGCACGCCACCGCTGCTGCCGAGGCAGGCGACCCCGACCGCGCGCTGGAGATCGTCCGGACGGCGGTGGACATCGCCGTGGAGACCGGATCCGCCAGACTGCATCGTGAGTTGGGTGCATTCCAGCGGGCGATGCGGCCATGGCAGGAGGCCGCGGTCGGCCAGAATGTGCGAGAGGTCCTGACGCCTGTGACCGAAGGGAGATGAGAGTGGCAGAAGCACCGGTGCCACTGACCGAGGACGCAATCGAATCCGCCCTGCACAAAGTACCCGGGTGGCACCGCCAAGGCGACGAGATCACCCGCACGTTCGCCATCCGCTATCACGGCGGCGTCGCGATGATCGTCCACGTCGCCGACGTCGAGCGCCTCATCGGCCACCACGCGGACATCGACCTACGGTGGGGACGGGTCCGGTTCGCCATCACCACGCACGACGCCGGTCACAAGCTGACAACCGCCGACTTCGACCTGGCCCACCGAATCGACACCATCGCCCAGGCCCACGGCGCGACCCCACTTGACGGCTGACCACAAGCTCCCCGGATCCCGTGAGTTACAACTTCCTTCACCTTAGATTCAACCGGTCGGAGCAACAGTGCTGGTTGAGGACGGTTTACGTGGCGAGACTGGGTCGGCCGGGGATGTCGGACGAGATGAAGGCCGACTTGTGGCGGCGGTGGAGGTCCGGGGAATCGATCAGCGTCATCTCGAGACAGATCGGCAAGCCGCCCGGCTCGGTGTTCACCGTCCTCAAGCACCACGGAGGAATCGCTCCCATACCCCGTAAGGCGCGCCCCGGAAGCTTGAGCATGGGCGAGCGGGAGGAGATCTCACGCGGGCTTTGTGCCGGAGAGTCCTACCGGGTGATCGCCGGCCTGCTGGGCCGTGCGGTGTCGACGATCAGCCGCGAAGTCAACAACAACGGTGGACGCGACGTTTACCGGGCAATCGCTGCGCAGGAACGGGCGCTTGACCGCGCCCGGCGGCCGAAGCAGTGCCTGCTTGCCCGCAGGCCCGCGCTGAGGGAGATGGTGCTGCGTCTGCTGAGGGAGGAGTGGTCGTCGGAACAGATCGTCGGCCACTTGCGTCGGCGCCATGGTGACGACCCGGGGGTGGAGATCAGCCACGAGACGATCTACCGATCGGTCTACACCACCCGCTGGAAAGTGATCCCTCGAGAATTGTGCAAGCGCCTGCGAACTGGCCGCCCGATCCGGAAGAACAAGCGCCACACGGTGAAGGGACAGTGGCGCTCACAGATCACCGATGCGCGGCCGATCGAGGAGCGGCCCCAGGCGGCGGAGGACCGCAGCGAGTTCGGGCATCTGGAGGGTGATCTGGTGATCGGCTCGAACAACAGCCAGGTCGCCACGCTGGTCGACCGGAAGTCACGGTTCCTCACGGTCGTGAAACTCGCCAGCCGCCACACCACCGTAGTTGTTCCCGCTCTGGCCGAGACCTACGAACGCATGGGCCCGCGACTACGCGGCACGCTGACTTGGGATCGCGGCATGGAACTGGCAGCCCACAAGCGGTTCACCGCCGACACCGGCGTCGACGTGTTCTTCGCAGCCCCGCGCAGCCCCTGGCAACGTGGCACCAACGAGAACACCAACAAGCTGCTCCGGCAGTACCTGCCCAAAGGCACGAACCTGTCGACGTTTCAGTCAAGACGATCTTGACGCCATCGCGATGAAGCTCAACAACCGTCCGCGCAAGTGCCTGGGATTCCGCACACCAGCCGAGAGTGTTGCCTTGACCGGTTGAATCTAAGCGGGGCGGTTCAGACCTTCTCCGCACCCAGGCGCGGATGCTCGGCAGTGAGCAGCCCGATGTCTTCCACGTCCGAAGTCAGGATCGTCACCCGGCCGGGATGCTGCAGGGCGGTCGCGCACAGCATGGCGTCGATGGCGTACTTGTGACCGTGCAGCCCCGCTGCACGCAGCAAAGCGGCAGCGGATTGCGCGAGGGCTTGGGTCACCGGCTCGACGCTCAGGCGGGACAGGGTCCACTTCAGTGCGGCGTCGTTGATCTTCGGGTGGATCACTTCGACCAACACGGCAGCCGAGGTGACCACTGGCAGGTCAGCGTCACGAGCCGCCGTCAGCCACTCATGGATCTCCCGATCCCGCTGTACGGCTTTTGCCAGGCCCTCGCTGTCCAGAACCAGGGCACCGCTCACGCAGCCACCCCGGCGTTCGAGGCGCCTCCGGTCAGCCGGGCGCGTTTGGCCGCCACGGCCGCGGGGTCGGCCGGGCCGTGCACCTCGTCGAAGTCCGCGATCAGCTCGTCCAGGTGGTCGCGCTCGATCTGGCGCTGGGCCGCCTTCTCCAGGTAGGCCGAGACGCCTCGCTTGCCGACCCGCTCACGGATCGCCTGCAGCGTTCCGGCGGTCAGGGTGACGGAGATACCACTGGTGGGGCCATCGCCGGGCGGGAAGTCGATGTCGTCGTCAGTCACACGTCGAGTATGCCATTGAATATGGCATAGCACGCAGCAAGTGCACAGGCCGCTGGGCGGATGACGAGGGAATCCGGCGCGGAGGATGGCGGGCTGTGCAGCAGCAACGCCACCTCAACGGCTGATCTGCGCATGGGGCGGACCGTGCGGAATCGCCTCCGACGGCGCAGACCTCGACCCTTTCCGGAAGTCCGTGCCCTCCGCGTGCCCGTAAGGGCGGGAAACCACGGTCAACAGCGGTGCCATCCGACCCACGCAACCACCTCGAGCTACAGCTATCCATGCTCTTCAGAGCTACGGAGCCCATCCAAGCGCCGTCGCTTCCCAAGCTGAGAGCGCGAGTTCGATTCTCGTCACCCGCTCCATGAAGAAGGCCAGGTCAGAGACCGGGGCCTTTGTGCTGTGCGTGGTCGTCAGTCGTCGCGTGCCAGATCCGTGCCAGAAGGCTCGGCGGGCAGTCTGCCGGTCGCTGCGGCTCTGGCCTTCCGGACGGTGGCGGCGAGGCCGGCGGCGACCTCTTCCTGTCGCTCGCCGTCGGAGTGCCGATAGATGAGCGCGGCCTCCTCGGAGGACTGACCGGCGCGGACCATGGTGTCCTCGAGGGTGGCGCCGGACCGGGTCGAAAGCGTGTGTCCGGTGTGCCGGAGGCCGTAGAAGCGGAAGCCTTCCGGCATGTCGACGGTCTCCCTGGCCTTCCGTCACCGTCGCCCGAAGGTGCTGCACCGGAAGGGGGCGCCCCTCTCACCGACGAAGAGGAGCCCGTCAGGCCCCGGCTCGGCGAACGACTGAAGATGCCATCGCAGCTCTCGGTGGAGGAACGCGGGAAGGATCACAGTCCGGGTTCCGGGTTCCGACTTGGTGTCGCCCTGGACACGTCACCCGTTCATCCGTTCCGGCCCGGCGAGGCGCACGCGGACACGAGGGACGGTGATCTCGTCCGGGTCCAGGTCCACGAAGGCGGTCAGGTGCTTGTCGAGGAGGTACCGGTAAAGGTCCTGAGTGAGCGAGGCCGGTTCCCGTTCCTCCACCCACTTGTCCGCGTAGGCACGGAAGCTCACCGCGCCCGCTTCGGGGTCCCGTCACTCGCCCCGGTGGGTCCCGGTCTGCTTCTCGGCAAGCCAGTCGTCGGCGTCCGCCGTCGTCTCGAAGGTGAAGGGAGCCGGGCGCATGACGCCGTCCGGGCCCGGACAACGGGCCTGGTGCCGGCCGGAGGGAAGCCGCCTGATCGATCCGAAGTGACGCCGCCGCCCCTTGTCGTTCGCCGCGGTTGCACCGTGTGCGAGTCGATGGACTCCATTACGGCGCTCTCGGGGATGCGGACGTGCCGGCCGACCTTCACGTACCGGATGCGCCGCTCCTCGGTGAGTCGCCGGGGAAGCGGAGAGTCGTGCCGAGCAGTTCGGTGACCTGGTCGACGGACAGGTAGAGGTCATTCATGTGGTCGGCTCTCCTTCCGTGCCGGGGGTGGGCTCGGGGTGTCGCCGCCTTCCGGGCCGTCGAGGCGGATGACCGCGTGGAAGTGGACGGCAGAAGGCGCGGCAGTACGAGACTTCCGGTTCGCGCCGCATCCAGATTCTGCCGACGGGAGTCTCCGTTGTCGCGTCGTCGGACCGTCCAGTTGGTTTCCGCTGCGCTCTTCGAGATGCACGACGAATGGAGCGCCCCACCTCTCCGCCCCCGAAGACTATATGGGTGATATCTACCGTAAGCTCTCTTTTAGTTCCTCCGCGCTACCCAACGCACCGAAATGCAACCGTCAGTTGATTCCCCACACCATGACGAGGGACACTATCTGGCAGATGCGTGTTCCCGACCGAGTGGCACTCGCTTCAGTATCCTCCCGTGCACGTAACCGGAGGTCATTTACCCAGGGATTACTGGGCAGTTGACCTCAGGGTTTCGTGATAACGTCATTGTTCGGAGGGACAGTGCAACCTGAAAGGGAAATCGTGAACACGGAGAAGATCACCGCTCGCCGCCTCTCACTGGAAGAGGTGACGAAGCTCGGCGTAAAGGACAGGATCTTCGTCTCCGCCGACACGGCAGAACTCAAGCTTCCCGACTGCTATGCCCCTGCTTTTCTGACCAAGCCCGGCGAGAGTTTCGAGGGCGGCTCGATCACGGCGAGAACCGTATTCCAAGAAGAGGTATCCTGCCTTCCCGACGACGAGAATGAAGCCGGGATTTACTTGGCCGACGAGAACGGCCCGGTGACCATCGAGGTCCTCCAGTCCGCCGGTGTCGTGCTGGACCTGGCACTTTTCGTCCCCAATGGGGACAGGGGGGCCCTCACGGCCCTTTACGCTGCGGCCCGGCAGGCGTTCGGCGCCGACATCGTGCAGATCTGGCGCCAGGGCCTCAAGGAGGTTCCCGACGTGAAGGTCGACATCTTCGAGGAGCAGATTCCCCGGGGGCGCAAGGGGAGCGACAGCCCCAAGCGTGACCGTCGCGCGATCGACACCTACCCCACCCGTGCGGACTTCATCGAGTTCTCCGCGGGATGGAAGCCGGTCGTTGCGATTCACAGGCCGGTTGTTGACGACACCCCGACCATCTGAGAGGGCGTTTGAAGTGGGCAACTTGCCGTTTACGTCCTAGTACGTTCCTCGCCAGGTGGGTGTCGTCTCGTCCGTTATGCGCCTGGTGAGGTTGCCGATCGAGGCGATGTGGATCATGGCCTCGGAGCTGGTGGTGAGGGTCTCGTAGTCGCGGGCGAGGCGGCGGTGCATCATGAGCCAACCGATACTCCGCTCGACCACCCAGCGCCTTTTTACGATCTGAAAGCCGCGGGTCTCCGGGTTCCTGTTGACGACTTCGACATCGATTCCGAGGCGGGCGCCGTGCTCGACGACAGCGTTCTTGAAGCCGGTGTCGACCCAGCTCTTGGAGAGGGTCGGGTACGTCTCCTTCGCCTGGTCGAGGAGACGGATTCCCAGGGCGTTCTCCGACAGGCTGGCGGCGGTGACGGTAACGGCGAGGATGAGGCCGATCGTGTCGGTGAGGATGCCGCGCTTCCGACCGACGATCTTCTTCGCGGCGTCCGTTCCCTGGCTGGTCACGGGCACGTTGGTGGAAGTCTTCACGCTCTGGGTGTCGATCACGGAGGCGGTCGGTTCAGGCTTGCGCCCTTCCTTCACGCGGGCCAGTCCGGTCAGGTCGTAATTGAGCCGGGCGAAGATTCCTTCGTCGCGCCAGGCCGCGTAGTAGGCATAGACGGTGCCGTGGTTCGGGAAGTCATGTGGAAGGTATTTCCAGGGGATTCCCGTGCGGTTCACGTAGAGGATCGCGTTGAAGACGTCGCGTAAATCGACTTTGGCCGGCTGCCCGGTTGGCCTGCGGTCGAGCCGGGCCTTTCTCCAGGCCGTCAACGTCGGCTCGATCAGGGCCCATCGGGCGTCGGACAGGTCGCTGGGGTACGGCTTGCGCTCGCTCACGACGTAGCGTGATCATGAGCGAGGCGGAATGTTCGATTCCGCTGTTCATTGGGCGATTCCACGGCAACTTCAAACCAGACGGACTTCCAGGCATGGAAGCGAACGAGACGGATGGCTGAGCATCCGCCCTGGAGACCGCCATTCGCCACCTACGGGATGAAGGCCCCCAAAGCAGGGCAGGGGCGAGAGCCGCATTTAGGGCTTAACCTGCATAAACGCCCTCTGAGGAGGCGTTACCTCTCGGTTTCGACCGAGAGGTAACGCCGAGACCGCAGCGCCGGACCCGGTCGACCCCTGAGCGGCTCGGGGAGCCGTCGGAAAACAACTCACGAACGCCGAAGCGTCGTTCCAGCGGAGCTTGCGCAGGAGCCGCCGACCTTTCAGGGTTGCCATGGCGCGTTCGCCGAGGCTGCGGATCCTGGCGTGGTCCTGGTTGTGACGCCGGCGCCAGCCGCGCAGATTCCTGCCCCGGAACGGGACGCGGACGGCGGGACTCGCACCCTGGTACGCCTTGTCCGCCCAGCACTTGATGCCGTCGGCGGCCAAAGTGGCCGGGATGTCGTGGGTCCGGGCCGCGGTCAGGTCGTGTGTGGCTCCCGGCAGCGCGTCCGATGCCCAGATCAGGCGTCCGGCCGGGTCGGCGAGCACCTGCACGTTCGTGCCGTGGTGCTTCTTCTTGCCCGAGCAGTACGGGCGGTCGGCGGCGATGCGGTCGATCAGCAGCAGCGTGCCGTCGAGGACGACGTACGCCTTGCTGCGGACCGTGTCCATGGCCTGCTCCAGTGCCGGAGCGAGCGGGGCCAGGAGGTCGGCGGCCTCACGTATGTAGCGGTAGACCGTCGCGATTGCGATGCGGAAACCCGCCGCGAGGCGGGCACAGGCGTCACCGCAGCGCAGGTGCGCGGGGACGGGACGAGCAGGGCTGCCGGCAGTGCGGGAGCGTGATCGCGTCGGTGGAGCTCACGCCCTCGTGGCGGGAGCAATGACAGGCGGCAGGAAGCGTCGGCCGAGCCGTAGACAGTACGCCTGGCTTCAACGGGATCGGGCCCGCCGCACAGTGTCCGGGAGGCGTGTCATGACTGCCGAGATGGTGGCCCCGGCGTGGATGCACGAGCAGATCACGGCGGAGCAGTACGAGTCCTGGTCCGAGGAGCAGTGCGCCGGCATCGAGATCGTGGACGGAATGGTCGTCGTGAGCCCTAGCTGTTCTGTCCGGGGAGGTTGTGGACGGGTGAGGCAGGTCTCGGTTGAGGGATCCTGAACAGGTGAGGGCCTTCCGGGTTCGGTGTGGATTGCGACGTCTGCACCGACCAGAAAGGCCCTCGTGGTCCACCGCAATACACCCCTGACCGAGACCGGCCGGCTGCGTCTGGCCCGCTGCGTGGTCGAGGACCGCTGGCCGTTGCGGCGGGCCGCCGAGCGTTTCCAGGTCTCACCCACCACGGCCCAGCGATGGGCCGAGCGCTACCGGCAGTTCGGCGAAGCCGGGATGTCCGACCGTTCCTCCCGCCCGCACAACAGTCCCGGACGGACACCGACCCGGACCGAACGCCGGATCATCAAGGTCAGGCTCCTGCGCCGCTGGGGACCGGCCCGCATCGCCCACCTGCTGGGCTGGTGCCCTCCACCGTCCACCGGGTCCTCGTCCGCTACCGACTGGCCCGCCTCACGCACCTGGACCGCGCGACCGGCCGGACCATACGCCGCTACGAACGTGACAGGCCCGGCGAGCTGGTGCATGTGGACATCAAGAAGCTCGGCAACATCCCCGGCGGCGGAGGCCACAAGGCCCTGGGCCGGCAGGCCGGTCGCAAGACGCGGTCCGGGGCCGGCTGCAGCTACCTGCACACCGCCGTCGACGACCACTCCCACCTCGCCCACAGCGAGATCCTCACCGACGAGCGCAAAGAGACCGCCGCCGCCTTCTGGATCCGCGCCCACGCCTACTTCACCAGCGCAGGGATCACCGTCGAGCGCGTCCTGACTGGGGTTTCCCCCAGCGTCGCTGTCCACCGAGTAGTGGACAGCAGGTTCAACCGAGTACCTCTGTCCGGTAACCGACCTGGTCAACAAGGCTCTCGGGCATGAAAACATTCTCTGTGAGCATGGCTCGCTGGAGCGCGCGGCACCCCTGGCGGGCGATCGTCGGCTGGCTGGTGTTCGTGGCGTTGTGCCTGGGGGCCGGCAGCGCTGTCGGTACGAACAGCGCGAGCACCGCGGACTACCGGGTCGGTGAGGCCGGCCGCGCCGAGGCCCTGGCCGCCGAAGGACACCTGGAACGCGGATCCACCGAGCAGGTGCTGATCTCCGCCAGGTCGGGCGCTCTCGACCGGGCCGCCGCACAAGCCGCCGCGAAGGACCTCACCGCCCGGATGAAGCGGCTGCCCGATGTCGCGGGCGTGGCCGCCCCGCTGCTCTCCGACGACCGCGCGATCCTCATGGTCGAGGTGGCGCTGAAGGGCGAGGAGCGGGACGCGAAGGACAAGGTCGACGCGCTCGTGGAGCAGACCGCGGCGGTGCAGCGGAGCCATCCCGGCCTTCTCCTCGAGGAGACCGGAAGCCCTTCCATCAGCAAGGGAGTCGGCCAGCAGCGCAGCGACGACCTGGCGCTCTCCGAGGCGATCACCCTTCCGGTCACGCTGATCACGCTGATGGTCGTGTTCGGGTCGGTCACCATGGCCGGGGTGCCGCTGCTGCTGGCGCTGTCGTCGATCGCCGGGGCGATGGGGCTCTCCATGGTCGTCTCACACCTCTCCCCCGACGCCGGGGTCGGCACGAACGTCATCCTGATGATCGGCCTCGCGGTCGGCGTCGACTACACGCTCTTCTACCTCAAGCGTGAGCGCGAGGAGCGGGCCCGCTCCGGCGGCCGGCTCGGCTCGGAGGCACTGGTGGAACTGGCGGCCGCCACCTCGGGCCGGGCGGTCGTGGTCTCCGGGCTCGCGGTCGTCGCCTCCACCGCGACGCTGTACCTGGCCTCCGACGTGATCTTCTCCTCGCTCGCGACCGGCACCATTGTCGTCGTCCTGGTCTCGGTGGCCAGTTCGCTGACGGCCCTGCCCGCGCTCCTCGTCAAGCTCGGGAAGCGGGCGGAACGCAGGGAACTGCGGCGAGCACAGAGCGGGAAGCCCGTCCGCCGGGTGAAGGGGCGGGGAGCCGACGGCCGGATATGGGCCGCGCTGCTGCGGCCCGCCACCCGGCACCCCCTGGCCACCCTGTGCGTCTCGGTCCTCGGTCTGCTGGCGCTCGTCACACCGCTCGCCGGACTGAAGATCACGGAGATGAGCCGGGACACGCACTCCCGCGACATCCCCGCGATGCGCGTGTACGACCGGCTCAACGAGGCGTTCCCCGAGCAGCGGGTCACCCACCAGGTCGTCGTACGCGCCGATGCCTCGCAGACCGCGGAGGTCACCTCGGCCCTGCGCGAGACGGCCCGACTCGCCGACGCCGATCGGTTGTTCGCCGGCGCCTCACGGATACGGACGTCGGCCGACCACCGGACCAGCGCCCTCGAGCTGAAGGTGCCCCACCTAGGCAACTCCGATCAGGCGTACGCCTCCCTGGACCGCCTGCGGGACGACTACCTGCCCGCCACCGTGGGCCGGGTCGACGGAGCCGAGTTCGGTGTGAGCGGCGACGTCGCCCGCTACGCCGACTATCCCGCCCACCAGAACGGCAAGCTCCCGCTGGTCCTCGGCGCGCTGCTCCTGGTGACGTTCGCGATGACCGTGTACGCCTTCCGCTCGGTGGTGCTCGGCCTGATCGGTGTCGTGCTGAACCTGCTGTCCGCGGCGGCGTCGCTGGGACTGCTCGTCCTGGTCTTCCAGGGGACATGGGCCGAGGGGCTGCTGGACTTCCACTCCACCGGATCGGTCGGATCGCGTGTCCCGCTCTTCCTCTTCGTGATCCTGTTCGGGCTCTCGATGGACTACCAGGTGTTCGTGGTGAGCCGGATCAGGGAGGCCGCGCTCGCCGGGGTCCCCACGCGTCAGGCGGTGCTCGACGGGATCCGCAGCTCGGCGAGCGTGGTGACCAGCGCCGCGGTCGTGATGACGACTGTCTTCGCGAGCTTCGTCTTCCTGCACATCATCGAGATGAAGCAGATCGGCTTCGTACTGGCGGCGGCCGTGCTGCTCGACGCCTTCGTCATCCGGATCATGGTGCTGCCGTCGGCGATGCTGCTGCTGGGCGAGGCGAGCTGGTGGCCCTCGCGCGGAGTGCGACGGGCGGCGGCCACCCTGCCGGAAAGCCCCGGAAAATACACCGACCGGCGCTCGGTGGCCGACGTACGTTGATCGGCATGACCGCTCTCGCCGGGCCCACCGCCGACGCCTTCTGGGCCGCATCACTGCGACGCTGGAACGCGGTGTGCTGGCTGCTGTTCGCCATGATGGCCGTCGGGCTCACCACCAACGACCGGCCCGGCGCGAGCAAGTACGCCGCGCTCGCGCTGCTGGGCAGTGTGGTGCTGTGCTACGCGGTCCTCGACCGCTTCCCGGACAACCCCGTCGTACGGCCGTACGTCTACCTCTCGGTGCTGGTGGTGGCGCTGGGCGGGCTCGCGTATCTGCGCGGCAACTACGCGGCGCTGTTCATGGTGACGCTGCCGCACTACTGGATGTTCGGGCGGACGCCGAAGGCGTCGATGGGATTCCTGGGGCTCGCCACGGCCGGCACCCTGATCGGAAGCGTCCTGCGGCAGGACGGCTGGTCGGCCGAGTTCTTCAGCGAGACGCTCGTGTCCACGCTGATCGTCGTCGCCGTGGGGGCGCTCATCGGGTTGTGGGCGCACTCGGTGGTCGCGCAGAGCACGGAACGAGCGCGGCTCATCGGAGAGTTGGAGCGGGCCCAGGCGCAGCTGTCCGAGGCGCACCAGCGCCAGGGCGCGGCGGACGAGCGGGAGCGGATGGCGCGGGAGATCCATGACACGCTCGCGCAGGGCTTCGCCTCGATCGTCGTGCTCGCGGAGGCGGCCCGGGCGGGGCTTCACTCCGACACGGCGCGCAGTGCCCAGCAGCTGCGGTCGATCGAGTCCACCGCGCGGGAGAACCTCGCCGAGGCACGGGAGCTGGTCGGCTCGGCGCAGCAGCCGGGACAGGCCGCCGCCGGTTCGGTGGCGCAGACGCTCCGCCGGACCCTGGACCGCTTCGCGGAGGACACCGGGCTCACCGTCGACGCCGATCTGCAGGAACTGGTGTGCGACCAGCAGACCCGGATCGCGCTGCTGCGCTGCACTCAGGAGTCCCTGGCCAACGTACGCAAGCACGCCCGCGCGTCCACGGTCGGCGTGGTGCTGGCGCGGCAGGCGTACGGGGTGGAACTGGAGATCACCGACGACGGGACCGGATTCGTGGTCGGGGAGTCGGCGGGCTTCGGTCTGGACGGGATGCGCAAACGGCTGGCGGAGCTGGGCGGGAGGCTGACGGTGACGAGTTCGACGGGTGACGGAACGCGGGTACTGGCGTTGATTCCCCTGGCTTCCCAGGCGCCGGGAGAGAGCGGGGCAAAGACGTGACCGGCCGGCGGATTGCGGGAGTGACCGGTGAAGCGATTCGCCTCATCGTGGTGGACGACCACACCGTCATGCGGGCGGGAGTGGTGGCTCTCCTCACCTCCGAGAACACCATCGAGATCGTCGGCGAGGCGGGCGACGGCCGCGCGGCCCTCGAACTCGTCGAGCGGCACGAACCCGACGTCGCCCTGGTCGACCTGCGGATGCCGGTGCTCGACGGAGTGGCCACGACAACCGAGATCGTGGCGCGCTTTCCCCGTACCCGCGTGCTGATCCTCACGACCTACGACACCGACGCGGAGATCGAGCGCGGAGTGGAGGCCGGGGCCATCGGCTACCTCCTCAAGGACACCACCCGCGAGCAGCTGGTCGACGCGATCCACGCGGCGGCCCGCGGTGAGACGGTGCTGGCACCCCGGGTCGCCGAGAGGCTCGTCGCCCGGATGCGGCAGCCCGCCCAGGCCCCGCTCACGGCCCGCGAGGCGGACGTTCTCAACGCGGTGGCGGACGGTCTGACCAACGCGGAGATCGGGCGGCGACTCGTCATCGCCGAGGCGACGGTGAAGACCCACCTGCTCCGCCTGTTCGCCAAGCTCGACGTGAACGACCGGACGAGGGCGGTGGTGGTGGCGATGGAGAGAGGGCTGCTACGGAGGGTTTCCGGCACGGAGGGTTCCCCGTGACGTTCCAGCGTGCCGATTCCGGTCGTCGTACCGGATGCGCATGGGCGTACCGCGGTGTCGGGAGCGCGGTCTCCCGGTCCGCGGACACCCGCCGCACCGTGGCGTCCTTCACGCCTGTCGAGCCCGGCCGCCACCTCGCGCTGCCGCTCGTGTTCGGAGTGCCGGGAGAACAACGCCGCCCGAACGCCTGCGCTTCGGGGCCGACCGTGTCACCCGGCTCGCGTGCAGGGGCCTGCACGCGTCGGTTTCGCACGCGATGCCGTCCGCAGCGCGTCACGGAACCGGCATCCGGTACACGACCCCACGGACGGAACGGTGCCGCCGAGCGGCACGTGCGGCGGCCGTGCCCGATCCGTGCCCGCAAGACCGGACGACCACGGTCGACAGCGGTACGGCCTCGCCCACGCGACAGCGTCAGCACAACGGAACCGCGCAGGTCGGCGACCACCCCGCCGTCCAAGCGCCGTCGCTTCCCAAGCCGAGAGGGCGAGTTCGACTCTCGTCACCCGGTCCATGACGAAGCCCCAGGCCAGTGGCCTGGGGCTGGTTTGCCGCCGAGTCCGATTCCGGGGTTCTCCCCCGGCGATGTGAGCGAGGGATTCCCGGTCCGCGATATTCCCGACGGGTATGCCGTACCCCAGCGCCCGCAACCGCTCCCGCAGCGGATGCTCCACCACCGCCTCGTGGAGTTCCGTTGCCACCGCCGCGTGCCGTCCCAGCTCGGCCTCCGCCAGGTCCTCCTGCACGGCGACCCGCTGCGCGGTCAGCCTGACCGTCTGGGCGGCGGCGAACGGCGCGTCCGCCACATCGGCCAACGCGGGGCCCTGCCACAGTTCGGCCGCCTCGCGCAGCAGTGCCGCCGCATGCGGGAACTCGCCGGATTCCAGAGCCCGCCGCCCCTCCTTGGCCAGCCGCGTGAAGCGGTGCACATCCACCTGCTCGGGGTCGGCCGCCAGCCGGTACCCGGTGGGGTGCATCTCGATCGGCACCGTGACCCCGGCCGCCCGCAACCCGCGGCGTAGCCGGGACACCTGCGACTGGAGGGCGTTCACGACGCCGTCGGGTGGCAGCTCGCCGTACAGGCCGTCGACCAGCGGCTCGAGTCCGACCACCCGGCCCGCATTCAGCGCCAGCAGGGCGAGGAGGGAGCGCGGCCGCGGCCCGCCGACATGCACCGGCACACCGTCGTCGGACCGTACGCGCAAGGGCCCCAGCAGCCTTATCCACATACACCGGATTACTGTCCGGCTGCCGTGGTGGCAGGCGGACTTCAAGGACGCCCCGAACCTCTTGCCGAAGCGGTCGAGTGACGTCCGCTCCCTCGGCCGGACGCGGTGGCCTGTCAAGGGCTCACGCGCCGGTACCTCCGCTTACGTCCGGCGGCAGTGACCAGGAGCAGCAGATGGCTCAGGCCCCACGCATCGAGCACGGCCTGGTCGGAGACAAGGAGGTGCCCGCCGACGCCTGCCACGGCGTGCACACCGTGCGGGCCATGCGGAACTTGGCGATCACCGGGTCGACCATCGTCCGGTTCCCCGACCTGATCGCCGCGCCGGCCGCGGTCAAGCAGGCTGCCGCCCAGGCCGACCGGGACCTCGGCCTGCTGCCCCCGGACATCGCCGGAGCGATCATCGGCGCGTGCGAGGAGATCCGCGCCAGCCGTCCCCGTGACGCTGGTCCAGGAGCTCATCACCTACGCCGTCATGCCCGAGGAGACCGCCAACGCCTGACCGGGGCCGGCGCACTACTGCTGGAGTCCAGCCTCGGCGGCACCGCTATCGGCACCGGCTTCAACGGCCACCCCCGCTACGCCGAACTCGCCTGCGCGTATCTCACCGAGGGACCAGGCGGCGGCAGCCGGGCTCATCGCCACGTGCCCCATCACCGAGCTGGAGTTCTTCTACAGCGCGCGTTCCGCCGCCGACCGTGCCCAAGGCATCGAGGACCTGCGTCTGCTCTTCGGCCGGATGCCGGTCGACGACCGCGCCCACGACCGCGCCCACGACCGCGCCTGGCAGGTTCAGGACATCCTCACCCAGCGCGGACAGCACCGCAGTGCCGGAGCCGTCGACCTCGTGGTGGCGGCCACGGCCGAGTTGTAGGGACTGCCCCTCCTCCACCGCGACCGGGACTTCGAACGCATCGCCGCCGTCACAGGCCAGGCGCTCCAGTGGTACGGGCCAGAACCCGGCAAATGAACCCAGGGGGCCGGACGTTCGGCTGTTCCGTGGAAGCCTCGGCCACCGGCCTGTGGTGGCCGAGGGACCGGGAATCGGCGCATGCGCGAAGATGCCCCCGACCGGATGCCCGCCTCTCCCGGAGATGGGTCCGCTTCACCGCGCCGGTGGCGTCCGCCCGGAGCAGGCCGGCATCGCAGGCGATCGAGGACGCCCACGTCTCCCCGCCGAGCAAGCGGCGCAAGAATCTGCACGACGGTGTGATGTTCGCCCGCAATACGTGGCTGACCCGGCAAGCCTTCGATGCAGTGGGGAGCAGTGAGCCCTTCCGCCTTCTGGAGCTCGAGGACGTGATCCTGGAGCGCGAGGCGATCTGGCCGGGGTGCGACGGGACGTTGGCGGATTTCGGCTGGGGATTCCTGGGGGAGATCAAGAAGCACGTCAAGAGACGCGTCGACACCCTGATGCACTGTGAGGCACAGCTATCCCGCGACGACTTCCTCGCCTTCGCGGCAAGTCCTCAACTCGGCACCCACGATGACTACTTCGGCATGCCGAGATGGCCTATTTGCGTGAAGGCGGCGATGGGGCGACTGCGCAGCGAGGACGAGGAATTCTTCCGTAAGCGCAGCGAGGTGACGCAGCGCATCGGTCCGGCGCCGGACGCAGTCGCCTCAGACCTGGAGACGACAGAGAAGGCGCTGCTGAACGCTCCCTGGGAACTGGGTGCCGGGACTCTCGGCTGGTTCGCCTGGAACCCGATCCTGAGAGTGCCTCGTCCATCGCCCCCGGCATGGATCCGAGGCTCTACGGCGACCAGGGCGCTCGTGATTGTCACGCTGCTGGTCAGCCCGCCGCCGTACAAAGGCCACGTGTTCGCGGAACCCCATACACAACCTGTCAGGCGACAAAGGCGCGTCAGACGACGTCGTGGATGTTGTGCTCGGTCAGGTCGGATGCGTGCCGGGCGACAGTGCTGTAGTCGGCATCGTCGTGGAGGACAGTCAGGCCGTGGTGGGCGGCAGTAGCTGCGATGACAAGGTCTACTGCCGAGGCACTGCGATGCTCCCCGGCCTGGGCCATACGGTGTTGCACCGCGCTGATCCAACGCCCTGCGTTCTTCGGCACCGCCGCATCGGGATAGAGGTCGGAAAACATTTCCGCGATCTCGTCGTACTCGCGACGGTTCCGGGCGTTGTACAGGAACTCGGTGCGTTGCACGTAGCAGGACGCGATGGCCTCGGCATCGATCGCGTCGTGCCAGGCCGATTGCAGTTTCGGATCGCGGAGCAGCCGGACCAGGCCGGACGTGTCGAGCAGGTAGATCACTGGCTGTGCTTCTCCGCCCTGTGCAGACGCTCGGCGTCCTCAACGGCACCCCACTCACGAGCACGCTCGAAGTGACGGCTGATGCGCGCCGCACGCTCCTGCTGCTCGGCGTAGAAGTTCAGAGCGAGATTGACCGCCTCCTTCTTGGTCCGGACGCGGGCCAGAGCCATGGCGCGCTCCAGGGCGTCGTCGTCGATGTCGATCTGGGTCACGGACATACCGCACCTCCCAGGCAATGTTGGTTATGTACATAAAAGAGTACGTCACCAACATTCGCCGGTCCACACGTCGCTCCGGGTGTACGCAGTGGCAACGGACCCTCCAGGCCGGCCCAGGGACTCCTCGGTCCGGTCGGTGCAGGCGTCGCGCTCTACGCGACCCGGCTGCTGGGCACGCTCGTGCCCAGAGCGTGCCCGTAAAGGCGGACAACCACGGTCGACAGCGGTGCCACCAAGCACTCCCACCCACAGCCACCATACGAATCTGTGCAGGTCAGCAGCCATACGGCCGCGCAAGCGCCGTCGCTTCCCAAGCTGAGAGCGCGAGTTCGACTCTCGTCACCCGCTCCACGAAGAAGGCCCAGGGCAGAGACCCGGGCCTTACCTGTCGTCCAGACTTCGGACGCTTTCAGGGGTTCCGCCGCCTCGAGGAACGGATGTCAACGGCATCCTTGGCCGACCAAGCGCGGCGTGGTTGCTTGTCGCTCGCCTGCACTCGGGTTCCTTCGGTCCAGTACTGGTGAAGTCGGGCCACCGCGTCCTCCTCGGTCAGCTCGGCTACCGTCTCCTCTGCAAGGCCGACCCGATGGAGCAGCGGATACACCAGGTCGGCAGGCAGCGCTTCCTTCGGCACCGCCGGGGCTCCCCGGTGCGGGAGCCGGCCGTCAAGCACGCAGTTCCAGAATTCGTCCTCGGAGACGTCGAGGGCCGGCACGAGTTCCGCGGCCGATGTGGCCAGGCCCACCGGGCTGCAGAACTCCGAGTTCCGCAGCCCTTCCCTGGTGCTGGACGACTCCCACACGAGCTGGAATGCGCCAACGCCTGTGTCTGTCGCCCATCTCGTTCGCGTTGAAACGCCGACGTGTGGGCCAAGCGGCCGTGCCGGGAACAGCCGGTCCGGGCGGCGGTGTTGCATCGACCGAGGCACCGGCGCCGCGCGGGCGGGGAACACGGAGACCACAAGGTCGTCCGCCCCACCAGGATCCGGGCCCCGGGATCGCGGCGGTACGCCCGCCGCGCCACTTGGACCAAGACGTATTTCTGCAGGAGGACTGTTTCATGACTGACCGGCCCTTGACCCTCATGGCAGTACACGCCCACCCCGACGACGAGGCCACCGGAACCGGAGGGGTCCTCGCGCGGTACGCGGCGGAAGGCATCCGCACGGTTCTCGTGACGTGTACCGACGGCGGTTGCGGTGACGGACCGGGAGGCGTCAAACCGGGTGATCCCGGTCATGATCCGGCGGCGGTCTCCTTGATGCGCCGTCACGAACTCGAGGCGAGCTGTGCCGTCCTGAAGATCAGCGATCTGGAGATGCTGGACTACGCCGACTCCGGGATGATGGGCTGGCCGAGCAACGACGCCCCCGGAGCCTTCTGGCAGACCCCCGTCGGGGAAGGCGCCGCCCGACTCGCGGAACTCATGCGGCACTACCGACCTGATGTGGTCGTCACCTACGACGAGAACGGCTTCTACGGTCACCCCGACCACATCCAGGCCCACCGCATCACGATGGCGGCGCTGGAGATGACCGCGCTGACACCGAAGGTGTACTGGACCACGATGCCCCGCTCGGGGATGCAGCGGTTCGGCGAGATCATGCGCGAGTTTCATGAGGACATGCCGGAGCCGGATCCTGCCGAGGCCGCCGCGATGGCCGAGATCGGCCTCCCCGACGATGAGATCACCACGTGGGTGGACACCACCGCGTTCAGCGGTCAGAAGTTCGATGCGCTGGCCGCGCACGCCAGTCAGGGCGAGAACATCTTCTTCCTCAAGATGGGCAAGGAGAAGTTCGGTGAGTTGATGGGCACGGAGACCTTCGTACGTGTCAAGGACACCACCGGCGCCGCCGTACCCGAGAACGATCTCTTCGCCGGACTGCGCTGATCCACCCGTCCGGCCGGCGGCCGGGAAAGCTCATCGGCCGCACGGCGCAATCGAGCGGGACACACGGAGTCGCCGTCCGTCGCGAGCTTTCCAGCGCGGTCAGCCTCGGTGACCGAGCTGCCACACGTGGCCTCGGCGACGAACAGTGCCCCGTACGGCTCCTCGCCGAACCACGCGGTCGTCGTGACTTTGCGCGGACACTTCGAGCGTCGTGGGACTTGGACACACTTCTCTGACAGTGCCTCCGCGATACCCCAGCTGGGCCACTCGTATGCAGCTGCAACGTCACATCAACAGCTGGTCTCCGTACGAGGCGGCCCATGCTCGGTTGCACCGTCAGCAACGCCGGCCTCTCCCCTCTCGAGGTTCCGTGCCCTCCGCGTGCCCGTAGAGACGGAAAACCACGGTCGACAACCGTGCGATCCGACCCACACGACCACTTCGAGCACCAGGTATCTGCGCTGGTCAGAGCCATGCAACCCGCCCAAGCGCCGTCGCTTCCCAAGCTGAGAGCGCGAGTTCGATTCTCGTCACCCGCTCCATGGACAAGGTCCAGGTCATCGACTTGGGCCTTCTTGGCCGTCTGGCCCAGTGTGCAGGCCGCGTGCGTGAGCCGGGCGCCTCACGCCCGTCCGGCGACCTTCAGGAGCCGGCTTCGGCCGGTGGCCCATCCTCGTTCAGCACCGGGGCACTGCGCACCAGACGCAGTGCCGTCGTCAGCAGGAGGCCGCCGACGATGTTGCCCAGGACCGCCCAGGCCAGCCACACCAGCCAGTCCGCGTAACCGTATGCCGTCCTGCCGGTGTGCAGGCCGGCGAACGCGATCAGGGAGTCCAGGACCGAGTGCCACAGTCCGAGTCCGGCCAGGACGAACGCGGCGAGGATCGATGCGGTGATCTTCCCGGTCATGGAATCCGTGCCGTGGTGCATACGGGTCATGAGCGTGATGACGCTGCCGCCCAGCACGGTCAGGCAGAAGGTGCTCAGTGTGTACCCCCCGTCGACGAAGTGTGCGCCCGTCGTGGCCGCGGTGCGGTGCAGGCCGGGGAACGCCTGCATGACGATCCAGGTGAAGACCCATCCGCCGATCAGGTTCATCACCAGGACCGTCGCCCACATCCGCGCCAGGTCGAGCCAGGTGGCCGCGCCGGCGATCACGGTGGCGACGGGCACCAGGAAGCCCTCCGTGAAGAGCTCGCTGTGGCCGAGCAGCAGGGCGATGAGCCCCACGGAGAAGGCCAGTCCGGCCAGCAGTTCACTGCCGGTCTCGTGCCGCACGAACAGCAACACCATGATGCCGACACCCACATCGATGCCGCCGAGCAGCGAGGTGGCCACCAGCGACGTCCAGGTGCGGTGCAGCCGCGGCCGGCCCTCGGCCACGATTCGTTCCGCGGCCTCGGCGACTCGTCGTTCCCCGGGGCCCTGCATGATCTGGTCGTCCGGCTGCATGGTGGTTCCTCCGGTCCCGCGTGACCGCGGAAGCGTGTCGTCGGCCGCGTCGTAGAAGCGTTCCGGATGAATCTTCGGTGAGCCCGTCCCCGGATTCCGTCACCCACGCCGTCCCACCCGGCTCAGTTCGTGCAGGACCCGGAAACGGGTGTGCCCTGGCCGGTGAAGGACTGTCCCCGCTCGGGGTGACGCGCGGCAGCCGGCCGGCGGCGCGGCTGAACCCGGGCGCAGCAGGACTGTGGATCCTGGACACCATGAGGAACCCTGAGAGTGCCGTGGGCGGCTGTATCGCCATGTTCCTCTTGGCCCTCGTGGTCCTGGGCGTCGTCGTAGCTTGCAACCGGTGATGTGCCGCGGACGTCGGACGGGGACGGGCGCTGAGCTATGCCGAGTGTGCGATTGGGCGACAGCGCCGACGTACAGCGACGTACAACCCAGAACGAGCCGCTGATGAAACCGGCCAACCGGTCCACCTCGCCCACGCCCACCGGCTGCGTCTGCCTCGGTGGTGACTCACTCGGGACCCGGCAGGTTCGTCGACGCCAGCCTGGCCGGGTCGACCACGACTGCGATGTGGGTGATCCGGCCGTCGGTGACGGTGAAGGCGACGACCGAGAGTGGAGTGCCGTCCTCGCGCCACGACACGATCCCCGGGAGGCCGTTGACAAGCACCGACCGCCCCCGCGCGGCTGCGTCGGCGGACAGCTGCGCACCGGCGGCGACCTCGGTGGCGCCGAGGGTGACGATCACGCCGTCGGGGGTGTCGACGGTCCGCTTCACCTCGGGGTCGAGCACGCGCAGCAGCCCTTCGAAGTCGCCGCGACGAGCCGCCGCCAGGAAGGCTCGAACCACTTCTCGCTGCTCCCGTCCGACGACCGTGGGCCGCTCGGTCGCCCGCACCTTCCCGCGTGCGCGGCTGGCGAGCATCTTGGTGGCGTTGGTGGACTTGCCGAGGATCTGGCCGATCTCGTCGAACGGCACCGCGAACAGGTCGTGCAGCACGAACGCCAGCCGTTCGCTCGGCCCGAGTGCCTCGAGGACGACGAGGAGCGCGAGGCCGACCGAGTCGGCGAGCGCCACGTCGTCCTCGGGCGCAGGGCCCTCGTCGACCGTCACCACGAGCTCGGGCAGCCGGTCGTCGTAGGACGCCTGTGGGTGGGACCGACGCGCACGCAGGACGTCGAGACTGAGCCGGCCGACCACCGTGGTCAGCCAGCCGGCGAGGTTGTGGATGGTCGCCGCGTCCTGGCGGGAGAGCCGCAGCCATGCCTCTTGGACGACGTCCTCGGCGTCGGCATGCGAGCCGAGCATACGGTGGGCGACCGCGCGCAGCCGGTCACGCTGGGCCTCGAACGCCTCGGCCACCGGGTCCGTCGGGCTGGTGTCGGACATGCTGTTACCTTCCTCGGCTCTGCTCCGTCACGGGTGATGACGTACCTGGATGAGCACAGGTAACCGATGCAGAGGAGCAGGACCGATGGAAGCACGTACGAAGAACCCGGCGAATCCCGACGTGATCACCGCGATTCAGCACCTCACCAAGGCGATCCACGCCGGTGGCGTCGACCCGCGCCTGCTGGGGCTGGTCCACCTGCGGGCCAGCCAGATCAACGGCTGCAGCCCGTGCGTCTTCGCCGGCATCGGGGCGGCGAAGAAGCAAGGAGAGACCGAGGAACGGCTGCACAAC
The DNA here is from genome assembly GCF_053890455.1 of Streptomyces yamdrokensis. NCBI lineage: Bacteria > Bacillati > Actinomycetota > Actinomycetes > Kitasatosporales > Streptomycetaceae > Streptomyces > Streptomyces yamdrokensis. The sequence continues at coordinate 4,046,138 of NZ_CM132679.1, read as the reverse complement.
GTGGTCACGTGGCGCGAGACGCCCTTCTTCACCGAGCAGGAGCGGGCGGCGCTCGAGCTGACCGAGGCCGCCACCCGGCTCCAGGACGGCGCGGCGGGCGTGACCGACGAGATCTGGGACGCCGTCTCCGGCCACTTCAGCGAGGAGCAACTGTCCGCGATCATCCTGGAGATCGCGATGACCAACTTCTTCAACCGGATCAACCGCACCGTCCGGGAGCAGGCCGGCAAGACCTGGTGAGCCGGGGGGAGCGCAGGCCGCCCGGGGCAGGCGACGGAACCCGCTCACCAGTACACCGACGTTCGGCGGCCGACGGCGCCATGGCCGGCGGCGCCCGGCTGCGGATCTCGGACTGGGGGCCGGGCCGGCAGTCCAGGTGCCGTACGGGTTTCGGTGCCGGCGAACGGCCTCGGCGGGCCGGTCGGGCACGCGCGCGTGCCCGCGTGACGCAAGGCGGCGCTTCGACAACCGCCGTCCACAGCCGATGTGTTGCTGCGTCATGGCTGTGTCACGGCGGTGTCCTGAAGGGAGGGCGGGCGTGACCTGCGGGCTCCGGGGCTCCTCATAGTCAGTACAGAGCGGGGAGCCGGCGGAGAGCGCCGCCGGCCCCCCGGCCGGCCCCGCCCCGGAAGGAACCTCCCGTGATGAACCGCCACCTGCGCAGGGCCGCCGTCGCCACCGCCGCGATCACCGCAGGACCGTTGATGACGGCGTGCCAGAACGGCACCGACGACAACTCGTCCGGCAAGGGCTCACCGTCATGCTGCTCGCCGGGGGAACGGTTGCCTGCGGAGGGAACACCGGAAGTGATTCCGCGAATGGCGGCCCGCCCGAGGTGACGCCCACGACGGCGGTGGCGGAGGCGGCGACGAACTCCGCAGACATCACGTCGCTCCACTACCGGGTCACCGGGACCGTGCCGGAGAAAGGCCGCCTGGAGGGCGAGGCATCCATGAACACGGCACCGCTGACCATGAGCATGAAGATGACCGCGGCCGACCAGGGCGGGGACGGCCGGCTGGAGATCCGGTTCGTCGACGAGGCGACGCAAGTCGGCGGGAGTGCGGCCGACACCGAGAAGCTGGACGGCAAGAGCTGGTTCGGAGCAGACCCGGCCGCATGGGGAGGCTGCACGACGGACAACGACACCCACGGTGTACTGCCCCGTCAGATCGAGGGAAGCCCGGTCGTGCAGTCCACACTCCTGACCGGGTCCAAGGACCTGCAAAGGATCGGGACCGAGACGGTCGACGGCACCAGGACCACACACCACAAAGGCACGGCCACCTTCGCCGGTCTGCTCGCCGCCCGTGAAGCCGCCCCGGACGAGGAAACCCGGGAACGTCGGATCGAGAGCCTCGATCGGTTCATGGGGCTGGGCATCTCCGACCCCCTCACCATGGACTGCCCTCCGCCCTCTCTCGTCCGGGCCGCTGTCCACAAGAACAACCGCTGTTCACCCGGGCTGATCGCCTGGGAGCCGGCGCCCTCGGTAGAGGCCGGGTCAGTGGTAGGCGTGGACGACGGCATGACCCCTGCCGCGGCCGATCATCCACTTGTTGATCGGGGTGGTGATCAGGAAGGCGACGGCGAAGCCGCCCAGGAGGGCCGACCAGAACAGCCCGTCGGACAGGTGTGCGTCCATCGCGCCGGGGGTGAGCGCGATGATGCCGTTGTCGACGAGTTCCATCACGGCGATGGACACGGTGTCCGCGGCCAGGGCGACCTTGACGGTGGCCTTGAAGCCCAGGCCAGCCCGGCGGACCGCGAACAGCGTGAACGAGTAGCCGAACACGAAGGCGAGCGGGATCGCCAGGGCCGTGGCTTCCGGTGCCGTCACGGGCCCCCTTGCACGAACTTCCGGATCCGCCCAGAGGGGGCGGCCGACCGGCGCGGAGGAACTCGTGACAGGGCACGAGGACGACATGGAGAGCACCCTGTCACCCCATCTGCGCCGAACGTACCGACGCGCGTGCGCAGGGATCCTTCCGGCGGGCCGGACCGACCGCTCGACCGACGGTGACGCCCTTCGGACATGCGTCGGCCCGGGCGGGGCTCGCGGGACAGAGGAGGGGGGCGGGTCGGGGCGGATTCCGCTACGTGCTATCCACGAGCGGCGAGGTGGGCGAGCAGTGCTGCTCCGGTTCCCAGGACAACCAGCTGCACGATGCCGGGAATCCGCCATCGCAGGGCAAGGAGACCCCCGCCCGTCACCACGGCACCGCCGGCCAGGAGCCACATCCCCCGCAGCGCTTCCCCGGGTGCGGCGGGCGAGTCGCCGTGGTCGTAGCCGTCGGCCCAGCCCGTCATCCCGTACCTGAACACCAACCAGGTGACGGCCATCAGGTCGGCAACGAACAGCATCACGCCGACCCCGGCCTGCGCACCGGTCGACGGCCCGCCACCGGGCCTCAACTCCGCCACCGTCTCGTACGCGGGTGAAAGCCTGCTGATCCCATACCGCCCAGCATGCCGTCGTCGCAGACGCCGCGCATGAGCACACCTACTCAGATGCGCCGTTCCCCAGGGGACGCACGGGTGCGGTCGGCCCGTCACCGGCCGGCTCGACGGAGGACGGCCCGCGCGGGACCTCCGCCGTTCGCGTCAGGTCCTGGCAAGCTCCGCGGCGCCGAAGGAGACGTCGAAGCGGTCGCACCAGATGCTGACGCTGCTGAACCGGGCCGGGTCGACGCCTTCGGGCAGGGCGTAGTTGTGGCTGCCCTTGTTGCCCTTGAGCTCGCCGAGGCTGACGTACTCCCCGTCGTCGAAGACGTGCCAGCCGGCGGTTCCCTCTTTCACCGGCGCGTCGGTCAGCCATACGCGCAGGTCGGGTCCGTTGCTGGTGTCGAGCTGCTCCAGGCGCACCACGTGCGAGCCGTCGGCCAGTCGCACGAGCTTCACCGTGCCGGACGTCGCGTGCTCGTGGCTGGTCAGCTCGCCGCTCGCCAGCGTCGTCGGTCCGGACGGTTCCGGCGGCGCGGAGGACGCACCGGACGGTGCCTCGTCAGGCACCGGCGAGACTGCTGCTGCGGGCAGCGACTCCTGCACCGTCTCGTCCTGCCACAGCTTCCACGGCTGGAACCAGTACAGCCCCAGGCCGACCGCGGCGACCGTCACCACCAGCACACCGACCGTCCACGGCCCGGCCAACGCGCTCCGCACCCGTCCCATACCGCCTCCTTCTGCGAGTCACCCGGCTCTCTCCCCCCATTCAACGGGCTGGACGTCTGTCGGGGACCGCCCGGCGGATGACGAAACCCTTACGTCTGCCGCGGACCGGTCGGCGGTGGCCGGGAAGGACTCGGCGCGTGATCCGGCGAGGGGCCACGCTTCGCGAGAGCCGGCGCGCCGGCTGCCGGCCCGGCCGAAGGCCGCGCCGCACCGGGCCGAGGCACGGGGAGGAAGTCGATGCGGGTGCCGTCGGCGGGCCGGCCGAACCGGGTCGCCTCGTGGTCGGCGTTGCCTCGTCAGCGTGCGGACGGCTGTGCCGGCGGGCGGGCTCCGCACCGGCGACGCGTCCTCGAAGGGGACATCAGGGGCGACGCGCCGGCCCCGGACACCTGTGAGGTCGCAGGGTCCGCCCGCAGAGGTGCGCGGGACCCCGTGCGGTGGCGGTTCAGCCCTTGGCCGGTCGTTCGGCCGGGTCCCGGCGGAGGGCCCAGGACAGGTCCGGCTCGGTCACCGGACGAAGGACACGGCGCACCGGCGGGGTGCACATCAGGGTGACGGCGGCGGCCGCGACGAGGGTGAGGACGATCTTCCCGGCGGGGTCGTGCAGCCAGTCGTGGGCGTCGATGAGGCCCGAGTACTTGGCCCCCTTGGTCAGGAAGCCGTGGAGCAGGTAGCCGCAGATGGTGCCGGCGCCGAGCACCGTGAACCACATGCGACGGCGCGGGACCCAGGCCAGGAAGGCGGCCGTCAGCAGCAGGGAGCAGCCGAACAGCGCGAGGGTCATCACGGCGCCGGTCCACCACGGTTCCCCGATCTCCTGCGCGCTGGAGCGGCGGAAGAACCACTCGTTGCGCATGCGGGTGGCCGCCCAGTACGCGAAGGCGAGCGCACCGGCGAAGACGGGTATCGCCAGCATCCTGATCGCGCGGCGGTCCAGGAGCCGGAAGTGCTCGGGCTTCAGGCACAGACCCAGCACGAAGAACGGGAGGAACTGCAGGACCCGCTGCAGGTTGAGGTCCTCCCCGATGCCGGGGGTGACGGAGGCCAGCACCGCGATGGCCAGGGCGACGGCGAGCGGATGACGCAGCTGCTGCCACAGGGGCGTGGTGATCCGCCAGATGAACAGCGCGGCGAGGAACCAGGTGAGCAGGAAGGGGTCGAGCAGACTGATGGCGAAGTCGGGTTCGTCGGCGGCGTGACGCCGGAAGAGGGAGTAGGCGGTCTCGAAGACCACGTACGGAACCACGATGCCGCTGAGCAGCCGCCCGATCTGGCGGGGGCGGCCGGCGAAGCTGCGCGACAGGTAGCCGGAGATGACGATGAACGCCGGCATGTGGAAGGTGTAGACGAGGATGTACAGCGCCTTGGTGGCGCGAGTGCTCTCCACGAGCTCCCACGCGTGCCCCACGGCCACCAGGACGATCAGCAGGTACTTCGCGTTGTCGAAGAACGCGTCACGTGTGCCACCGCCGGCAGTGGTACCGGCCCCCGACGCCGGCCCCGGGAGCGGGGAACGGGCCTGCGCGACGGCATTCGATACGTCGTTCGACAAGACTCAACCTTCGCGTCGCAGAAGAGGTTCACCGGAGCGTCAGGACACCGAACCGACGGCATGAGCCACCCGGAAGCCATCACCCTCACCATCAGGGCCGGGGCGCACTCTCCCCGGGCGGGAGATATTACATGTGCCCCGGTCGGCCCCTGCCGGGCCGGTGCGGGTGGACGGGCCGGACGAGGCCGGTGACCGTCACGGTCACCTGTGCCGTGGTCCGCCCGGGGAACAGGGCGGCGAGGTACTGCTGGGCACCGGCGCGGACGGCGCGGGCCACGTCCGCCCTCTGGCCCGGCGCAGGCCACGACCCGGACGTCGACGTGCCGGGCGCCGGTGCCGTCCGGACCGGGCGTCATGCGTACCGAGGCGGTCGGCGCCCCGGCCGGATCCGGATCGGGCCGGGAGAGCGCGCGGCGCGGTCCGGCGGCCGGGCCGTGGGGGAAAGCGACGCCCGGCACCGCCGCGGCTCTGCTTCCCCTCACCCCGAGTGCCTGTTTCGACGACAGCGGCGACTCCGCCACGGCCGGCACCTCCTCGGAGTCGTCCGCCTCGGCACCGGCCTCGGACGGCGCCATGAACGGCTCCGACGCCACCCCCGCCGACCAGCCCTTCGGCCCGGCCGTCCCCTCCGTCCCCTCCGTCCCCTCCGTCCCCTCCGTCCCCTCCGTCCCCTCCGTCCCCTCCGTCCCCTCCGTCCCCTCCGTCCCCTCCGTCCCCAAGGACGGTGCCAGTTCCCCCGACGACACGGCCAAGGACCCGGTGGCGACCGCCGCCTCCGGCAGTCCCGCCCCGTCCCCCCTCGTCGGCGCGGTGAAGAAGTCCGGGCCCGCCACCGCCGGCTCCGGCGAGGACCACGCCGTGAACGACTCCGCCGAGGTCCTCTGGGGCAGCGTCAGGAGTGCCAACGCCGAGGGCCGCGTCATCGGCACCGTCCTCGTGCCCGCTGCCCGACGGACGCGGGGGAACGGGGCCGGGCCTCAAGTGCCCCGGCCCCGTCGGTGTTCCGCCGGTGTTTGCGGGCATCCGCGTCACAACCGCGACCGCGGCGGGCCCCACCAGACGTAGGCACGTCATCCGACGCGGAGAGGGACATGCCATGACCACGCAGACCGCAGCCACCACGACCACAGCCGTCACGACCACAGCCATCACGAAGGACCCGAAGGGCCTGTCGGCACCACGCGCCGGCGCCGCTCCGTACCGCGCGCACACCCGCATCCGCATCGGCGCGGCCCCGCACGGCAGACTCCGTGTCCGCTGACCCGTACGCCGGCCGCGCCCGCCGCGCTCTCCGCCGCGCCGCCCGGCCGAAGACACCCGCCGCGTGGGGGCCGGCGCTGCGGCGCACCCCGGTGTCCCTGTGGAACGACGACATCTCCGACTACGCCGCGGCCCTGACGTACTACGCGATCCTGGCGGTGGTGCCGGCGATGCTGGTGACCGTCCTGGCGTTCGGCACGTTCAGCCCGAGCACGGCCGAGGACTTCGTCACCCACGTCACCGCGTACGCCCCCGCCGAGTCCGCCGACGCCCTGCACGCCGTCCTGTCCCGCGTGCTGGACGCGGGCAGGAGCGCCTGGCCGCTCCTGGTGGCCGGTACCGTCAGTGCGTTGTGGTCCGCCTCCAGCTACCTCGCCGTCTTCCGCCGTGCCCTGCACCGCATGCACCGGGTCGAGGACCGGCGTTCGCCCTGGCGCACGGCGCACCGCATCGTGCTCACCGCCCTCGTCCTGCTCGTGCTGCTCCTGGCCGGCTCCCTCGCCCTGCTGCTGACCGGGCCGCTGGCGCAGGCCCTGGGCCGGGTCATCGGCCTGGGCGCCACGGCGGCCTGGGGCTGGAACCTGCTGCGCTGGCCGCTGCTGCTGTGCCTGGTGGTCCTGCTGGTCGTCGTGGTCTTCCACACCGGGCCCGCCCAGGCCCGCCGGCGCGGCCACACCATGCCGGGCGGCATACTGGCCGCCGCGCTCTGGCTGGCCGTCTCCACCGGGTTCACCCTGTACGCCTCCACCCTGAGCACGTACAGCAGGCTCTACGGCTCCCTCGCCGGCGTGGTCGTCTTCCTCGTCTGGCTCTGGCTGTCCAACCTCGCGCTGCTCGCCGGCGCGCAGTTCACGGCGGAACTCGGCAAGGACGGTTCCGCCGACGCGAACACCGGCGCGTCCCCCGTGCCATAGGGCTCGCCCGTGCCGTCGTGCGCGATCCGCGGTGCCGCCGTCACCGTGGCCGGTCCAGGGTGGTGGCGGTAACAGCCGGCCTCCCGCACGGTCACGCCGGGGCGGGTATGGCGAACGCCCGTCGGGAGTGGTGCAGCACCGAGGCGGGTCACGCCGAAGGCACCGGAGCCCGAGCGAGGTCAGGAGGCACCCGTGCCGAAAACACCGGAGCACGAGTACGAGGGCGGGTCCACGTACGAGAAGGCCATGCGGCCCGAGGGCCTCACCCGCCTGTCCGCCGAGCGGTCCGACGCCGGCGACGCGGCCGGAGCAGCCGCTTCCGGCTCCGGTCAGCGGCGACATCGCCCTCACCTCGACGCCGCCGGAGGACGGGGCCGGGACCGGGGCCCGTGCGCAGGTCGTTCGGCGCCGGCCCGACAAAAGCCGGCTGCGCCTGCTCGACCGGCCCGGGTTCGTCCCGCCCGGTCACTGAACCCCTCGGCCGCGTGGGCACCTCGCGCGAGCGCCACGGAAACGGCCCCGGAACTATGCCGTCAGTCCCATGTCGACGATGCAGCTGATCTCGACGGCCTGGCCGGGAAACGTCAGTTCGCCGACCCCGACGACGGTACTGACCGGGCGGTGGCCGCCGAAGTACGCCCGGTTGCCCTCCGCCACCGCATCGGCGTTCCGCAGCAGGTTCACCACGTACAGGGTCTGCGAGACGATCTGGTCGCGGGTGACACCGTAGTGGTCCAGGACCTTGTCGATGTTGGTGTAGGTCAGTCCGAGCTGGGCGGCGAAGTCCTCGGCATGGCGGAACGCTCCCTCCTCGTCGAGCGAGAGCTGCCCGGAGACGTGGATCAGGTCGCCGGACCTGATCGCCTGCGCGTAGCCGAAGTCGCTCTCGGCCGGGACGTCGTGGTGGAAGACGTCGGTGGTGGCCATGCTGCTCGTCCTTCCGGTGAGGGGGCACACACGTGCTCTCTTGTGGTTACTCAGGAACTGTAGGAGAGTGGCCGGCGGCCTGGAAGAACGCACTTTTCGGTGACTGGGGAACCAGATGGGAACCAAGCAGTACACGGGCTCGCCCGAGGATGCGGACCTGAGGCGCGCGGATTCCCTGGCGCGGGAGATCTTCTCGGACGTCGCCAACAAGTGGGCGCTGCTGATCATCGAAGGACTCGGCGACCGGACCCTGCGCTTCAGCGAGTTGCGGGACGCGGTCGAGGGCATCAGCCACAAGATGCTCACCCAGAACCTGCGCATGCTGGAGCGCTACGGCCTGGTCGAGCGCACGGTGCACCCCACCGTGCCGCCGCGGGTCGAGTACACCCTCACCGAGCCGGGCAGGGCCCTGCGCGCCATGGTCGACGGCATGTGCGGCTGGACCCACCAGTACCTCGGCCACATCGACGCCGCCCGCCACCGCTTCGACGCCTGAGGACGCCTGGAGCCGTCCGGGGCGCCCGGGCGCCCGGGACGCCCGGGACACCCGGGAGATCCGGCGGGACCTGCCGGGACCTGCCGGGATTCCGACGGCGGGGTGGGCGCGCGGGCCCCGGCCGCTCAGCCGGCCGGGTCCGGGCGGCCGCCGCGGCGGAGTGCGCGGGCGCACCAGCCGATGACCGCGGCGTTGGCCAGCGCGCCGCCGACGACCGCGGCGACGACCGTCGCGGGACCGCCCGGCAGCAGGAGCAGCACGATGCTCACCGGGGCCGTGGCCAGCAGCGGGATGACGCCCGCGAAGGACGCGTCCGAGCCGTCGCCGGCGGCGGTCACCACGAGCGCCCACACGAGCAGGGCGGCGCAGACCCCGAGGTAGACGAGGGCGAAGACATCACCGAAGAGGTGGCGCAGCCGACGGGAAAGGGAGCCGGCAGGCCGCGCGGGTGCGGCGGGTCGTCCGGAATCGGTCATGGTGGCGGATCTCTCGGTGTCAGGGGTGGTCAGGGGCGTCAGAGATGGGCGCCGGGCGGGTGCGGGTGGGTGAGGCCGACGTCGTAGGCGAGAATCGTCGCCTGTACCCGGTCGCGCAGTCCGAGCTTGCGCAGCAGCGCGTTCACATGGGACTTCACCGTGCCCACGGTGATGCCGAGTTCGGCACCGATCTCCAGGTTGGTGAGTCCGGACGCCACCAGGGTCAGGACGTACCGTTCCCGCGCGGTCAGGCTGTCCAGCTCGGGGGGCGTGCCTCCGGTGTGGATCCGGGTGGGCGCGCCGGACGCGTAGTGGCCGACGAGCCTGCGGGTCGCGGACGGGGAGAGCACGCTCTCGCCGGCGGCCACCACCCGGATGCCCTGGAGCAGTTCGGCGGGGTGCACGTCCTTGAGCAGGAAGCCGGAGGCGCCGGCGCGCAGCGCGTCGAAGACGTACACGTCGAGGTCGAAGGTGGTCAGCACCAGGACACGGGGCGCGTTCTCCTTGCCGGTGATGATCCGGGTGGCGGCGATGCCGTCCAGTTCGGGCATCCGGACGTCCATGACGACGACGTCGGGGGCCAGTTCCTCCGCGAGCCGGACCGCGGCGGCGCCGTCGGCGGCCTCGCCGACGACCGTCATGTCCTCCTCGGCCCCGATCACGGCGGCGAACCCCGCCCGTACGATGCCCTGGTCGTCGACGACCAGCACCTTGAGGCTCATCGTTCCCTCTCCCACTCGTCCCCCTGCCCGGTGGCCGGCGCTCCGGCGGCCCCGGGTGTGCCGTCGGCCTCCGCGCCCGGAGCTTTTGTGCCCGGAGCCAGGGGCAGCCGGAGGTGGACGGTGTCCGCCGGGCCGGTGGTCACCGTACCCTCGAGCGCCGCGACCCTCGCGACGAGCCGTTCCCGCACGATGCCGCGGGCGGCGCCCGGCACCCCGGTGACCGTGAGCGTCAACGTGCCGTCGTGAGCGTCGATTTCCAGGAGCGCCGGTCCCTCGCCGCTCACCGCGAGCGCGGTCTCGGCCGCATGGTACGCGGTCAGGTCCACCGCGGTGGGCAGCCGCTCGGGCACCCGGCCGGTCAGCCGTATCTCCACGTCACGGCCGGTGGCCCGGCACTGGTGGGCGAGCAGGTCGAGGGCCTGGAGGGTGGGCTGCGGCCGCCGCGCGACCTCCGTCCCCCCCTCCCGGACCGTGTCGAGGAGGGCGCGCATCGCGGTCAGGGCCTCGCGGGCGCGTTCCGCGGCCTTGTCGAGCCGGCCCGCCTGCGCCTCCGCGACCATGTCGGCGGTGCGGGCCAGCACGGTGGTCTCCAGCCCGGCGGCGATCCGGCGGCGCTCGGCCCACGCGTCCCGGACGGCCGCCTCGGTCCAGGCGGCGAGACGTTCGTCCCGGGCGCCCCGGGCGGACCGGTCGCGCCGGCCGCGCAGGGCTCCGCCCCACAGGGCCGCGCCGGCCGCCACGGACGCCCCGGCCGTGGCCGACACGGCGACGGTCCAGAGGGGAGCCGCGGTGCCCCGGTCCAGGACGGCGGCGGTCGCGGCCGCCGCGTGCACCACCACAGCCACTGCCACCGCTGCCACCGCGCCAAGCCACCGGAGCAGGTGCGGACGGTTCCCGGCGGGAGACGGGCCGGCGGCGGTACGCGCCGCCTGCGCCGCGTGTGCGGCGAGCGCCCCGCAGGTGGCGAGCATGCTCAGCGCGGGCGGCAGCACGACCGGTCCGGTGTAGTCGCCGACCGCCATCGCCACCGGCCACAGCGGGGCCAGCGCGAGCAGGACACCCGTGGCCGCGCGGGGCGCCCGGCGCAGCCACAGCAGCGCGACCGCCTGGGCCGCGGCCAGCAGCGCGAAGAGCGCGCCGGCGGACACCTGCGACCCGCTCGGCATGTCCTCCGACCTGATGATCAGTACGGGAAGGAGCGGTTGCAGAACGAGGCCGGCCGCGGCCGTCATCTGCGCGAGCCGGTAGCCGCGCGGGACGGACGGCTTCACCGGGGCGGCGGTCCGGCCGGGCAGGACAGCGGACACCTCCCAGCCGCCGTCCGCTGTCGGGCCGCTGCTCAGCGTGCCTCCCGCCTCCCGCGCCCGGGACCGCAGGAAGGCCGTGCCCCGCCCTCCGCCGAGGTCCGCGCCGTGCGCCGTCGCCCCGGCCGGCGGTGCCGAGCTCGTGACCACGACGTCCGTACGCGTGTCGCCGTACCGGCACCGCACCCGCGTGTGCGCGCCGGGGGCGTGCCGGGCCACGTTGGTCAGCGCCTCACGCACGATGCCGAAAGCCGCGTCGGCGACGGAACCGTCCGGCAGGGGGTCCGTCTCGTAGTCCACTTGTTGGCCGAGTCGCCGGAACCCCTCGACCAGGTCCCGCAACCGGTCCTCCGGCGAGGGCAGTTCCTCGCGCGAAGGTGACGGCGCCCGTACCGCGCCGAGCGCGCGGGTCACCTCGTGACCGGTGACGACGGCGAACCGAATTGCCTCGTCGGCCAGTTCGGGACGGGTCTCACGCAGTCCGAGCGCCGCGCCCGCCGTGACCACGACGGCCGTCAGGTGGTGGGCGCTGACATCGTGCAACTCCCGTTCCATGCGACGTCGTTCGACCGACGGAAGACGATGGCGTTCGGACTCGGCGCGCTTCAGCAGCCGCTCGGCTGCCCGCCGTGCGTACCGGGCCCGCCGTACGAACAGACCGGCGCCGCACGCGGCGGCGTACAGCAGGGCGGTGAGGACGAGGTCGAGCCCGTCCTGGTCGCTGAGCCCGTGCATGCTGATCATGTGCAGGAACTGCCAGGCGGCGAGCGCCACCGTGCACGTCACCGAGGTGAAGGCGTCGCGTTCGGTCGCCACGGTGAACAGCGCCAGCGCGACACCCGCGGTCCCGAGTACCGCCATCGCCCCGGTGGGCAGCGGCCCGGCACCCAGCGCACAGGCGGCGGCGACCAGGACGAGGGTGGTCACCGGTCGGGCACGGCGCAGGGCGAGTGCGGCCGTCACCGGTCCGGCGACCAGGATCGCCACGAGGAGGGCGGACGCGGGCGGGACGGCCCCGCGCACCAGTTCCGCCCCCGGCCACACCACGGCCTGGACGCAGATCAGCAGGACCGGGAGCAGCCGGTCGTCGGTTCGCTTCATGAGGCGCCAAGGCTATGTCCGCAGGCAGGCGGCCCGACTCCGGCTGGAGACGGATCCCCTTCTCTTACCTGGGTTGCAGATACGGTGCCACCCGCCCGGTGGAGACGCCGAAGCCCTTCTCCGCCTCCGGTTCCACACGGCAGTCGTCCTTTGGCCCGAGGACCGAGGGGCGCCCCCGGCCATAGTCTCGATCGCATCGGGGAAGCAGCCCACCACCGGCTCCACCAGCGGTTTGGACCAGTGGATTCCACCCGGCGCATCACTTCCCCGCCGCCCGGGCCGGCAGGTGCGACCTCACCTGCTCCCGCACAGCCGACCGAGCGAGTTCCAGCGAATTCGACCGTATTCAGGGGGATTTACCATGTCCAAGCGCGTTCTCATCGGGTCCTTCGCCGGTGCCGTCCTCGTCGGTGGAGTCGCCGCCGGCTTCGCCGTGGCCTCGGCGCCCGAGAAGCCGTCCCTGAAGGACGGCTCGGCCGAATACACCGCTCCGTCCGGCGACAGCGCGGGCACGTTCACCTTCGTCACGGACGTGAGTGACGACTCGGGCGTCAAGAGCCTCGACGTCCTGGCGTGGCCCACGGCTTCGAAGCTGAACCCGACCGAGGCGGAGCTCCGCGAGGTGGACACCGCCACGTGCCGGAGCACCTCGGCCGAGACCTCCCGCTGCACCTACACGCTGAAGGTCACCGAGAAGGAGGCGGCGGCGCTCGACCCGGGCACCTGGCAGGTCTCGGCACTGGTGACGGCCGAGGACGGGGACACCCTGTTCGTCCCCTCCGCCGCCACCGTCGACATCGAGCGCTGACCCACCGCGCCGCGGCCTCTTGGGCCCCGCCGAACGGGATCGGCGTACCGGACGGCAACGCGGCGAGGTGCGGTGCCGGGCCGCGCGACCCGGGCGGGCATGGTGCAAGGACCCCTGAGCGCTCAGTCCAGGACGTGCCGCAGGTAGGAGCGCGGGTCGGCCAGGTAGCGGCGCCAGTGCTCGACCAGGGCGAGTTCGTCCCAGGCCGTCCGGCGCATGCCGTGGTCGCCGACCTCGATGATGTCCGCGCCGGGCAGGGCGGTCAGCAGCGGGGAGTGTGTGGCGCAGACGACCTGGCCACCGCGCTTCACCAGCTGGTCGATGTGACCGAGCAGCTCCAGGCACGACGTGAACGACAGCGCCGCCTCCGGCTCGTCCATCACGTACAGGCCGGGATGGAGGAACCTTCCCCGGAACGCCGCGAGGAAGCCCTCGCCGTGGCTGACCGAATCCGGTGCGAGCCCTTCCCGGTCCAGCGCGTCCAGTGCCGTCTCGGCACGCAGGAAGAAGCCCTTGCGGGCACGCCAGCTGCCCAGCATGTGGCGTCCGCGCGGCGCCGCGTCGAAGCGGATCCGCTCGCCCAGCACCGACTTCGGGCGGTGGCTGGCATAGCGCCAGTCGTGCGAACCGCCCCAGGAGTCCAGACCGAAGCCTTCGGCGAGGGCCTCGACCAGCGTCGACTTGCCCGAGCCGTTCTCACCGACCAGGTAGGTCACCGACGCGGTCAGGCGCAGACCGTCCGCCACGAGCCCCCGCACACAGGGCACGGACCACGGCCATTCCCCCTCGTCCTCGTCGGGCAAGACACCGGATACGTACGCACGTTCGACAATCACACCCCGAGTTTCCCATGGAGCCGGGAGTAGTGGACTGTGAATGACGGTAGCAAGCGGCGTCCGCAGGCCCATACTGGTGACAATGACAAAGCCACTTGCATCGAAGCGCATTCTGCCCACCAGCCCCTTCAAGGCCCCGGTCGCACCGCCGCCCAAGCACTTCGCCGTGGGCGACCAGGTCACGCACGACATGTACGGTCTCGGCCGGGTGATCGGCATCGAGGACGGAATCGCGGTACTCGTGGATTTCGGTTCGGCGCAGCAGCGGATCCTGAGCCCGTACTCCAAGATGAGCAAGCTGTAGCAGTACCGGTTGCACCTGTAGCCGTATCCGGGGCCGAGGTTGCCGCTGCGACATGCGTCACAGCCGTGACAGCGGCTCCACGACCGCCGGGCCCGGTCACGACGTGCCAGACCCATTCATGGCCCCGCATCGAATCGGAGACCTCTCATCGAACCGACCTCGCTGTTCTCCGCCCCGGAAGGGGCACCGCGCCGGACCACCGCGGCCTCGCCGCCTCCGGCGGCGGACCCCTTCCAGGCCCCGGACTTCGGGGAGGACGAGACCTTCCCGTTCGAGGATGCGGGGACGCCGCCCTTCCCGGACCTGAACACGGGTACGCCCCGCCGCAGGGCGCGCTAGCGCGCAGCCGCGTGAACGGGCACGCCAGGACCCCGGACCGCCGAACGGCCACCGGGGTCCTCGTCCTGCCCCTGTCGCGCGCGGGGCCTCGGTCCGGTCCGGTGGCCGGGACGCGCCGGTGGAGGCCGGCGAGCACGGTGCGCATCGAGGTGCGGAACGGTTCGGCCCGGTGGTCGACTCGAAGGAGTCCCTCGGCAGCCGCCTCCCGCTCGCGCCGGGCCTGGTGACCCTCACCACCCTCGTCCTGCTCTTCCTGTCCACCGGCAGCGTCGTGCAGCCACTCGCGCGCCGGTCCTCGACGTGATCGGCCTGGGCGCCACCCTCGGCGTCATGAGGTGGACCTTCCAGGACGGCAGCCTCTCCTCCCCGCTCGGCTTCACCCCGCAGCCGATGGAGGCGTCGACGACGGTGCTGATGTTCCGCATCGCCTTCGGTCTCTCGGTGGACTACGAGGTGTTCGTCACCAGCCGGATCAAGGAACTCCACGACCTGGGAGAGGACGACGGGTCCGCCGTGGTCGACGGCCTCGGCCGCACCGGGCGGACCGTCGGCGCGGCGGCCTGCCCGCCGGCGGTGAGCTTCTTCGCGTTCGGCACGGCCGAGATCAGCCTCATGCGGATGGCCGGCCTCGGCGGCGGACTCGCCGTCCTCATCGACGCGGTCGCCGTACGCGGCGTCCCCGTCCCCGCGGCGATGCGCCTGCTCGGCCGGCTCCGCCCGGTACGCACCGCGCTTCCCGCGCACGTTCCACCACCGCTACGGGCCTCGGCGAAGGCGGCCCCGCACCCGGGTCCGCGGGCACTCCCGGCCCGGACTCGACGCGGCAGCCGGCACCGCGGCCACGGCCGCCGCACACGAAGAAGCCGACGGGCGTCCGATCCCCGCGGCTCAGGGCTCGATGCGCACGGCATGGGACTCGGTCACCTGGTCCACCTCCGAGACCCTGATCGTCGCCTTCATCGTCCAGGTGCCCGGCAGGGGGAGGGTGAGGTCGCTGGTGGCCCAGTAGCCGCCGCGGTCGGTCAGGCCGGCGTCGATCGGGCCGACGTCCTTCTCGTCGAGGGTGAAGGAGAGGCGGAGTTCCGGGACCGAGTCCAGGGCGCCGGCGGAGTCGAACGCCACCGCCTGGATGCCGTTCTCACCCACCCGGCCCGGGTCCAGGGTGATCTGCACGCCGCCCTTGCCGCCGGGGACGTCGATGGCGTACGGGATCGTGACCACCGTCGCCGCGGGCAGTCCGGCGACCGGGGCCGTCCCGGTCGCCGCCGTCCGGGCCTCGGCCTCGGCCCGGGCCGGGAGGGTGCTGGTCAGCACCGTCGTGACCAGCAGCACCACGACCGCCACCGCCGCTTCCACCAGCACGGAGACGCGCAGGGCGCGGCGGTGGCGGTCGAGGGCCGGGGCGTCGGGGCCGGTCGCCCCGGAGGGGCCCGGGGCGGGTGAGCGGGGGCCCGGGGCGCCGTCGTCCGAGGCGGGCCGGGTGGGGGCGGCGGGCCGGGTGGGAACGCCTGGCGACGGTTCGTCCGGGGTGGCGCAGGCCACCAGTTCCAAAATCCGTTCCCGCACGGCCGCCGTGGCCCTTTCCGCGGACTTCTTCGTACCCGCGTCCGCTTCCGCGGCCGCGGAAGCCGTCGTCGCCAGGCGGAACGTCAGGCGGCGGGACAGCGCAGCCGCCGGCAGCAGTGCGGCCGTCATCACGAGCTTGACGGTCAGGGTCCTCCCGTACGACGAGTCGGCGAGCGCCGACCAGGAGCCGAGGCCCCGCCAGGACTGGTATACGCCGGTGACGACGAGGACCGTCACCGAGAGGAGGGCGAGGCGGGAGAAGCGGGTGACCGTGGCGACGGGCGGCGGGGCGGCGGCGCGGAACAGGGTGATGAGCAGGGCCGTGAGGCCACCGAGCCAGCAGGCCATCGCCAGCAGGTGCAGTACGGACGACGTCATCGCCAGCGGGACCTGGATACCGGCCGAGGCGTGCTCGGCCGTCGCCCACGTCAACGCGAGGGCGACGGCCAGGACGGCGCCCACCGCGAGCCGGGCGGGCGGTGTCCGGTCGTCCGGCCCACCGTGGCCACGTCGCAGCAGAGGCAGGCGGGGCAGGCGCAGGAGGATCGCCGCCGTCAGCACCAGCAGGGCGACCCGGGTCAGCAGCGCGATGCCCGGCCGCTCGGTGAGGACGCCGGTGAAGGCCGCGAGGTCGAACGCGGCCGCCGGGGACGTGCCGTTCTCGTACGGAGCCCGCAGGACGAGGAGGACCACGGTGGACGTCAGCAGCGTCCACCAGCCCGTGACGAGCGGCATCCGCAGCGGGGCGGTGTCCGGCGGCCGGCACAGGGCCGCGAACGCCACCGTGCCGATGAGCAGCGCGGCGGCGATGTACGCGAGATAGCGGCCGGTGTCGTAGAGGCTCGCGGTGACCGGGTGCTCCGCCGGGGGCGCGGGCACCGCTGCCGCGGTGGGCGAGGGTTCGCCGACGGAGAAGGTGAAGGCGCCGGAGACGGGGTGGCTGTCCGCGGAGACCACCCGCCAGGCGACCGTGTAGGTGCCGTCGTCGAGCCCTTCGGGCAGACCGACGCGCGCGGTGTCGGACCTGCCGTCGGCGTGCTCCGGTTCGCCCAGCGGCACCCGGTGGTTGTCGGGGCTGTAGATCCGGAAGGAGTCGTCGAGCAGGGCGACGGACTCCGTGAAGGTCAGGGTGACGTGCCGGGGGGCGGACCGGACGACGCTTCTGTCCTCGGGGTCGGCTCCGCGGAGCGCCGCGTGGGCGTTCGCCGGGCCCGCACTGCCGAGGAGCCACAGGACCAGCACGGTGCCCAGCAGCACCAGCCCCCGAAGACGCCGGGTCCCGGGGCCCGGCGCTCCGCGACCCGTCGTTCCGGGGCCCGCACCTCGTCCGACATCGCCCGCCGCCCCACCGCGCCGTCGCTGCACGTCGTTCCCACCTCCCGGCCATCCGGCAATCCGGCTTCAGGTGGGGTACGGGCGTCAGGCGCGAAATGCTCACCACCCGGCAGGACGACGATCCGCCGGGCCGGTCCGCGTCACCTGTCGCCGAAGGCCGCCTCCCGTGTGAGGAAGGCGAGTTGGGCCTTCTTCTCCGGCAGGTACACGTCCGGCAGATCGATCTCGGGCAGGACGACCTCGGGGCCGGCCGTGAAACCCTGCCGCAGGAAGCGGGCGACCGCCTTCTCGTTGGCCACGTCCGGGTCGACCACCACGCGCCTGCGGTCCAGGCCCAGCAGGACGAACCTCATGAGCGCGGCCACCAGCGCGGCGGTCCACCCGGAACGCGCCCCCTTCGGGCCGGCCGGGGCGAGCAGCAGGTGGACGCCGATGTCGCCGGGCTCGACGGGGTAGCAGTCACCGACCCGGTCGGCCTCCGGCTCGTACGTCTGGAGCAGCGCGGCCGGCTCGCCGTCCTTGACGACGAGGTACGCGTGGTGGGTGTCGAGCGTGTCCATATGGGTGTAGACATCGGCCACCTGCTGCTCGGTGAGGCCGTTCATGCCCCAGAAGAAGGCGCGTTCACCACTCACCCAGGGGTGCAGTACGGACGCGTCCGCCGACGGGTCGAGCGGCAGCACGCGTACGGAGCCGAAGCCGTCGGCCACGTGCTCATGAACGGCCACGCGGGACGCGTACGGGGCGGACGGGGCGGACGGGGCGGACGGGTCAGGCATCGGTCTCCTCCTGGAACTCATCGGTCTCTTCACGCTCTTCACGCTCTTCACGCTCTTCGTGGTCCCCGGTCTCCCCGGTCTCCCCGTGCGGTGCCCGGACCACGTCCTCCCTGCGGAGCACGTCCCAGTCGGTGACGACCGGGACCAGGTCCCCCGCGGCCCACAGCGGCAGCTGGTCGCGTTGGTGGGGCGAGCCGGGGACGCCCGAGGCGCCGAGCGGCACCACCCAGCGGCTGTCCTCGCGGCGGGCCAGGTCCCAGACGTAACGGGCGGCCGGACCGCGCGCCGCGAGGTCGGTGAGACCGGGCACGGAGGAGGTGCACAGCACGCAGTCGTGGTCGCCGGACAACGCGGGTTCGTCGTACGGCGTCGTGGGCGGCAGGGCCCGCCAGGGTGCCAGCCGGTGGGTGTCGCCCCAGGTGCCGTCCGAGGTACCGGCCTGATGCCGGGCGGCCACCTCCTCCAGCGCCGCGCGTACCGCCGACGGCCGGTCGATGCCGTACAACTCCTTCGCCGTCAGCAGGTGTTCGAGCGCGTAGCCGATCCGCGGTACCAGCGCGAGCCAGGGCTGGAACACCTCCGGGCAGGCCGGGGGCGAGGTCAGCCCGGCGAACGCGGGGTGCGCCGCCAACCGCCGTACGAGCGCGCCGCGCACCGCCGCGTAGAGCGCCGCACCGGCGCTGTCCGCGTCCATGTGCCGGTCCCAGGCCAGCAGCCGGCCGCGCAGGCCGGCCGCCGGGCCGGTCAGGCCGTCGAGGGCGGCGACGTGGTCGAGGAGGGCGGCGGCGGAGGCGAGGTGGGTGTCCGTGTGGAGGGCGGACATTCCGGCGGCCGACCAGCGTTCCCGCCGCGCGAGCAGCGCGGCGATACGGTCGGCGCGGTGCGGTGCGGCGAACTCGACGCCGAGCGGGGCCGCCGGGCCGCGCTGGTTGGCCATCACGGCGACACCGTCACTCAGTCCGGCGCGCGGCGACTCGTGCCAGCCGTCCCAGTCGTGGCCGGGTTCCCACGCGGGCACCGGACGGATCCGGTTGGCCTCGGCCCGGACCGGCACCCGGCCGGCCACCCGGTGCAGGGTGGCCCCCTCGGTGTCGGCGGCCTGGACCACGTTGACCGGCTCGGCCCACAGGTCGAGGGCCCGGTCCACGTCGGCGACCCGGCGGGCCCGCAGCAGCGGCAGCAGGGCGCCGAAGCCCAGGTCGCCGGTGACGCGGGGCGGGTAGCGCAGGGCGACGGCGACCGGGGGCGCGCCGGGCTCGGGCACCCCGTCGTCGAGGCCCTCGGGGCCGCCGATGATCACCGGCCCCCGGTCGGTCTCGATCACCTCGACCTCGACCGGGTCCTCGCCGGCGACCTCGATCGTCTCGGTGTGCCGGGCGGCCCGGTGCCAGACGCCGTCCGGGCCGAGCGCCTCCACCCCGTCCCCCGGGCTCCCGGCTCCTCCCCCGCTCCCGGCTTCGCTCGAGCGGGGGGACCCCCATGCGCGGGGGGCGCCCCCACCGGTGCGGCGCAACTGCTCCCGGTAGAGGTCCTGGTAGTCGGCCATGGCGTTGGTGATCGCCCAGGCGACCGTGCCGGTGTGGCCGAAGTGGGCGATGCCGGGGACGCCGGGCACGGCGAGGCCGACGACGTCGAACTCCGGGCAGGACAGGTGGATCTGCTGGTAGACGCCGGGGTCCTCGATGAAGCGGTGCGGGTCCCCCGCGATCACCGCCTGCCCGGTCACCGTCCGCTCCCCGGCGACCAGCCAGCCGTTGCTTCCGGAGGTGCCGGGGCCGTCGGCGGCGAACAGCCCCACGGCGTCCGGCCCGAGCCGCTCCACGGCCTGCTCGCGCCAGAGCTTCGCGGGGAACCCGGCGAACAGGATGTGCGTGGCGAGCCACACCGCGAGCGGCGTCCAGGGCTCCCAGCGGCCGGGCACGAGGGCGGCACGGGCGAACTCGGGGGCCGGGGAGGGGGAAGTGTCCGGAGCCGTCGCCGAGGCCAGCCCTTCGTTGACCCCCTCCACGTACGCCCGGAGCCACCGCCCCGTCTCCGGGTCCCGCCGGTCCAGTTCCGCGAGACAGCGGCGGGCCGTGTCGGCCAGGCGGACACGGCGGGCGAAACGGTCCCAGGGGAGGGCCCCGGGGCCGAGGAAGGACGCCGAGGTGCCCTGCGCCCTGTGCCGTTCGGTCTCCAGCTGCCAGGCCCGGTCGAGGGCGGTGACCCGGCCCTGGACACGGGCGAGTTCGACGGCGTCACCCGCGCGCAGGTGCGGAATGCCCCAGGCGTCCCGGAAGATCTCTCCGGTCACTGTGCCCCCCATTCGCTTTAGGTTAGGCTCCCCTAAGTAAGCCGTGGTGGAATCGTACGCGAAAGGTGAACGGACGATGGGGCAGGGGCGGGGCTGGGAGGGCGCGGTCCTCAGGCTGATGCGTGCCAGGGACTTCGAGTTCACGGTGACGCGCACCGAGGACATCACCCCCGACTACCGGCGGCTGCGCCTCACCGACGGCGGCATGCTCGCCACGACCGGCGTCCACCCGACGATGTGGGTGCGACTGTGGTTCGACAACGCGGGCAAACCGCACCAGCGGGCGTACACCCTCGTCGACCCCGACCCGGCGGCCGGCACCTTCGGTCTGGAGTTCGCCCTGCACGAGGGGTGCGCCAGCGACTGGGCGCGGGCGGCGAAGCCCGGTGACACCATCGAGGCGACCGTGCAGGGCACGGGCTTCGACGCTCCCGGCCCCGCCCCCTCGCACGTCTTCGCGGTGGGCGACCCGGCCTCCCTCCCGGCGATCAACTCCCTGCTGGGCGCCCTGGGATCCGCACCGGCGACCATCTGGTTCGAGGGCTCCCTGGAGGGACTGCCCTGCCTCGCCGACCCGGAGCGGCACGAGGTGCGCGAGGTCCCGCGCCTCGACTCCGGCACCCACCTCGTCGAGCGGGTCCGGGCGGACCTGCCCGGGTTGCTGCGGGCCCACCCCGACCCGTACGTGTGGGTCGCCTGCGACACCGCGACCACCCGGACGCTGTCGGCGTTCCTGCGCAGGGAGCTGGGCGTGCCCAAGCAGCGGATGCACGCCCTGGGGTACTGGCGCGCGAACCGACCGCACCCGAATTCGGACGCATGAACCCCATGTGACTGAAATCAGTCAAGATCTGTACGCACTTGCCCGTGCCGCCGCAGCCAGGAGGCTGCGCCCGGAACGTCCGGGCCGGTAGGCTTCCCGTGTGATCTTCAAGCGCATCGGAAACGGCCGGCCGTACCCCGACCACGGCCGGGAAAGCACCCGGTCGTGGGCGGACGTCGCGCCGCGCCCGGTCCGCCTCGATCAGCTCGTCACGACGAAGCAGCAGCTCGACCTCGAGACCCTCCTCGCCGAGGACTCGACCTTCTACGGCGACCTCTTCGCGCACGTCGTGAAATGGCAGGGCGATCTGTACCTGGAGGACGGGCTGCACCGCGCCGTACGTGCGGCGCTCCAGCAGCGCCAGGTGCTGCACGCCCGCGTCCTCGAACTGGACTGACACCCCCGCCCGCGGTCCTGCGGCCCAAACGCGCGCCGACAGCACTCCGATACGCCGGCGAGGCCCTTCGCTCCCGCCGGACGTGGCCCCGCCGACCCGGGGTTTGACCCTTTCGGGTTGGACTACGCCCTATCGAATGATCATCTAGTAGGCATAGTCGCCGGAGCGCATTACGCTGCGCCCATGAGCATGCTGACTCCTCCGGGCATGGGCGGCCAGTACCGGATCCGGGGTGACAAGTACCCGCGGATGCGCCGGCCCCGACGGCGCGGCAGGCTCGTCGTCCTGGCCGTCACCTCCGTCGCGGCGCTCGGCGTGGCCGGCTGGGGCACGCTGCAGCTCTTCGACGTCTTCACCGGGGGCGGCACCCCCGCCTCCGCGGTCGGCGTCAAGGCGGGCTGCGCCACCAAGGCGAGCCCCTCACCCGGCCCGAGCCCCAGTGCCGCGCTCCCCGGACCCGACCGGATCACGGTCAACGTCCTCAACGCCACGACCAGGTCCGGCCTGGCCAAGAAGACCGCCGACGAGTTGAAGAAGCGCGGCTTCAGGATCGGCGACGTGGGCAACGCGACCAAGGAGTACGACAAGCTGGTCAAGGGCACCGGAGTGCTCCTCGGCCCCGTGTCCGCTCTCAAGACCTCGCTGCCGGTGCTCGGCACCCAGCTCGCCGACGCCGAACGCCGCACCGAGGCATCCCGCAAGGGCGGCGAGATCGACCTGATCATCGGCGACGACTTCACCCGGCTGACGGCCGAGGCGGACGCCGACCGGGCCCTCGCCGCGCTGAACGACCCCGAGCCCGCCCCCACCGTGAAGAAGGGCTGCTGACCCCGAGGCAGAGGGCGGGCAGAAGCACGGGCACGCACAAGCGGCCGCCCCGAAGCTCCGAACCGGAGCTTCTCGGGACGGCCGCTTCGTACCGGCCGTGTATCGCCCGTGTACGGCTGCGTACCGGCGACGGCGGGGCTTGCCCGGCTACTCGGCCGCCCCGTACATCCGGTCCCCCGCGTCGCCGAGGCCCGGCACGATGTAGCCGTGCTCGTTGAGGCGCTCGTCGACCGACGCCGTCACGACGGTCACCGGGGTGCCGGCCAGCTCGCGCTCCATGACCTCGACGCCCTCCGGCGCGGCCAGCAGCACCACGGCGGTCACATCGTCCGCGCCCCGCTTGATCAGCTCCTGGATCGCGGCGACCAGCGTGCCGCCGGTGGCGAGCATCGGGTCCAGCACGTACACCTGACGCCCGGAGAGGTCCTCCGGCATCCGGGTGGCGTACGTCGAGGCCTGCAGCGTCTCCTCGTTGCGGATCATGCCGAGGAAGCCCACCTCCGCGGTCGGCAGCAGCCGGACCATGCCGTCCAGCATGCCGAGGCCGGCCCGCAGGATCGGCACCACCAGCGGGCGCGGGTGGGAGAGCTTGACGCCCGTGGTCCGCTCCACCGGCGTGTGGATGTCGACCTGCTCGGTGCGCACGTCGCGCGTGGCCTCGTAGGCGAGGAGGGTGACCAGTTCGTCGGCGAGACGGCGGAAGGTCGCGGAGTCGGTGCGCTGGTCGCGCAGCGTGGTGAGCTTGTGTGCGACCAGGGGGTGGTCGACGACGTGGAGACGCATGTCCCCACATTAACCGGGCAGGGACGGGCCCGGCTCCCCGCACACGGCAAGCCCCAGGGCCCGCCACTACTCCTTCGGTGGCGTCAAAACGCTCGTCCGGGGGAAAGTGGCAGGGACGGACTGGGGTGATGAAGCAATGTCTGAGCGGAATTCCCGAAACGAGCCGTCGGTACGGGAGACACCCGGCGGCCTGCGCGGCGAGGCCGGCGAGCGCCGCGTCGACCGCGCATCCGAGGTGTCCGGCGTCGCCGGGGTGCCCGGCATGACCGGACCGCCCGGGGCTGACGAGACGGACGCCGAGCGGCGGCGGCGGCGCGCCCGGTTCCTGCGCGAACTCGCCGAGGCCAGAGAACTGCGTGACCGGGTCCAGCCGCGCCGCGCCAAGGCGGCCCGGCTGCGGCACGCGATGCGCATGCGGACCTTCCGCTGGTAGGAGTCCCATGGCGTCCCGGAACGGGGCGCCCCCGGTGAGCGGGGGCGCCGCGGACGCGACGGGAACAGGCCCGGCTGCGGGAAGATCGCGGCCCATGCGGGTGTTTGCCGAGTGGCCGTACGAGGACCGCAGTGCGAGCCGCGTACGATCCGCTGTGACGGCGGCGAGCGCGCCGACGGGTCCCGGGCAGGCTCCGGGGGAATACTCGGCGGCGCGGGGTCAAAACTGCCGGACACAGAGGGCCGAAGACGTCCCCTGTCGGCCTTGTTTCTGCCACGATTCCGAGTGGGCGGGGCTCGTGGAGCACTCCTCGTCCACACACCTCCGCCGGGGGGACCCCCAACCGGCACACCTAAGACCAGTGGGAGAGTCACGGTGTACTTCGCCGCACTGCTCGCGCGCACCGAAGACGGGTGGGAAGCGAGCGACACGGAGCTCGACGATGTGGAGACCCTGTCGGATCTGGCCGACCTGGCCCGGGAAGCCGCCCCCGACGAGGACACGGTGCTCGTGCTGATCGAGCAGGAGGACGGCTGGTTCGGCGTCGTCCGCGTGGACGGCGAGGACGACCCTCGTATCTACGTGTCCGACGCCGCGGCCGCCGCCCGCAGCAGCTACGGCGAGATCCTGCTCACCGACGAGCTGCTCGGCCGGGAACCGGGGGACGACGGCCCCGACCTGGACGCCCTCGACCTCGACGGCACGGAGGACGGCGGGCCGGACGACGACGCCGCCGACGAGGACGTTGCGACGGACACCGGTTCCGTCGATTCCGTACCGCACGGGCCGGTCGGCGACGTCCTGGTCCTGGACGACCTGGGTGTGAGCGAGAAGGACCTGCGCTCGCTGTCCGGGGACGCCCTGGGCGCGATCGCCGAGGTCCTGGGCGCCGCGGAGGTCCTGGAGACCGTCCGCTGACCGGGCCCACCCCATCCGATCCGGTGCGCGACCCCTGGCGGGCCGCGATGCGGCTCGCCCTGACCGAGGCCGAGCGGGCCGCCCGGGGCGGGGACGTCCCCGTCGGCGCCGTCGTCCTGGCGCCGGACGGCAGCACCGTGCTGGCCTCCGGGTACAACGAGCGCGAGGCCGGCCGCGACCCCACCGCGCACGCGGAACTGCTCGCCCTGCGACGGGCCGCCGCGGCGCTCGGACGGTGGCGGCTGAGCGGCTGCACCCTCGTGGTGACGCTGGAACCCTGCACGATGTGCGCGGGCGCCGTCCAGCAGTCCCGGGTCGACCGGCTCGTCTACGGCGCCCGGGACGAGAAGGCGGGCGCGGCCGGCTCCCTGTGGGACGTCGTCCGCGACCGGCGGCTCAACCACCGGCCCGAAGTCGTCGAAGGAGTGCTCTCCGAGGAGTGCGCGCACCTGCTCACAGCGTTCTTCCGGGACCGCTGACGGCAGGGCTGCCGCGTCCCGAATACCGATTTCAAACCACCGTGCCGCGTACTGTAAGGTCTCTCTCGGTAGCGTGTCCGAGCGGCCGAAGGAGCTCGCCTCGAAAGCGAGTGTGGCGCAAGTCACCGAGGGTTCAAATCCCTCCGCTACCGCTGGTGAAGGGCCTCGTCGTCAGACGGGGCCCTTCGTGCGATCATGGGCCCGCTCGGCATACAGGGGTGACGCCGGTGCACGACAGTGACACCGGCGCGCAGCAGTGACAGGGGAGGGCCGCGATGGCGGTGAACGCGAAGAAGGTCGCCGTCTACGTCCTCGTGGTCTTCGTGCTGTATGTGATCATCACGGATCCGGTCAAGGCGACGGACTACGTCAAGATAGCGTTCGAGGGCATATCCGACGCCGCGACCGCCGTCGGGGACTTCATGACATGGCTCGCCGGCGGAGGGGACCGATGATCCGCCACCTGGTCCTGTTCAGGCTGAACGAGGGCGTGGAGCGCGACGACCCGCGCGTCGTCGCGGGCGCGGAGGCGTTCCGTTCGCTCGAGGGCAGGATCCCGGAGATCCGCTTCTGGGAGTGCGCCTGGAACATCAGCGACCGGCCCATCGCCTACGACTTCGCCATCAACTCGGCGTTCGACGACGCCGACGCGCTGCGCCGGTATGTGGCGCACCCGGAGCACCAGGCGGGCGTCGGTCTGTGGCGCGAGTTCGCCACGTGGGTGATCGCCGACTACGAGTTCTGAGCCTTCGCACCAGCAGCCCTCTGTCACGACGACAGGGGGCTTTCACGCATTCCCGGCACTACTCGCCCTCAACACGGAATATGCGGTGCTTGCACACAGTGAGCATGTCTTGTGATGCTATGACCGCTTTTGACGGATGAGTTGACCGATGAAGAGGTGGCGTTGACCGTGTCGGCCAGTACCGCGCCGCCCCAGGACCAGGTGTCCGCCCTGACTCCGGCTCCGGCTCAGTCCCCGGACACCCCGGCCGCACCCGCCGCCCCTCCCATCTCCCTCACCCCTCCTCCCGGCACCCCTCCCCCCCACACCTCACCGTCCGCCGCCGCCCCGTCCCCCGCCAAGCGACGCGGGGCGGACACCCGGGCGCTGACCCAGGTGCTCTTCGGCCAGCTCAAGGACCTTGAGCCGGGCACGCCGGAGCACACCCGCGTACGCGCCGCGCTCATCGAGGCCAACCTGCCGCTCGTGCGCTACGCGGCCGCCCGCTTCCGCTCCCGCAACGAGCCGATGGAGGACGTGGTCCAGGTCGGCACCATCGGGCTCATCAACGCCATCGACCGCTTCGACCCGGAGCGGGGCGTGCAGTTCCCGACGTTCGCGATGCCGACCGTGGTCGGCGAGATCAAGCGGTACTTCCGCGACAACGTCCGCACCGTCCACGTACCGCGCCGGCTGCACGAACTGTGGGTGCAGGTCAACAGCGCGACCGAGGACCTCACGACCGCCTTCGGGCGCTCCCCGACGACCGCCGAGATCGCCGAACGGCTGCGCATCACCGAGGAGGAGGTGCTCTCCTGCATCGAGGCCGGGCGGTCGTACCACGCCACCTCCCTGGAGGCCGCGCAGGAGGGCGACGGGCCCCCCGGGATCCTCGACCGGCTCGGCTACGAGGACCCGGCACTGGACGGCGTCGAGCACCGCGACCTCGTCCGGCATCTGCTCGTCCAACTTCCCGAGCGGGAACAGCGGATCCTGCTGCTGCGGTACTACAGCAACCTCACCCAGTCGCAGATCAGCGCCGAACTGGGCGTCTCCCAGATGCACGTGTCCCGGCTGCTCGCGCGCAGTTTCCAGCGACTGCGGTCCGCAAACAGGATCGACGCATAACCCCTGAGAGCGAATCGCTCACCAGTACCCTTACATGCCTTTCTGGCCTGAAACACCGCCAGACCCCTTGTTTCCAGGGCCGATTCGCAGAATCGATGTCGACATGTCACTACAGCGTGTTGCCGACATGTGACATTCTGCCGGAAGCGCGTTTGCCGAAGCCCCGGCTCCGGTATTCAGGTGAAGGCTGCGTTCCTCGGACGGGAACGCCGGCCGCGACCGTCCCGCGACCCAAAGGGGGTGGCATGTCCGCAGACCAGGGCAGCTCGAAGGTGCTCACGCTCGCGGAGAGCGAGACAGCTCCCAATGCTCTCGACGTACTCGGCCCCATCGACGATGCTCCGGCCCTTGCGGCCGCGCCGGCTCCGGATCTTCCGGAGACGACCCTCCCGGAGACAACCCTTCCGGACACGGCTGCGATCGACACCCGCACCCTGTCCCGCTCCCTGTTCCTGCGGCTCGCCGCACTCGACGAGAACAGTCCGGAGCGCGGCTATGTCCGGGACACCCTGATCGAGCTCAACCTCCCACTGGTGCGGTACGCGGCGGCCCGTTTCCGCTCGCGCAACGAGCCGATGGAGGACATCGTCCAGGTCGGCACCATCGGGCTGATCAAGGCGATCGACCGCTTCGACTGCGAACGGGGCGTGGAGTTCCCGACGTTCGCGATGCCGACGGTGGTCGGCGAGATCAAGCGCTTCTTCCGCGACACGTCGTGGTCGGTGCGGGTGCCGCGCCGGCTGCAGGAACTGCGCCTGGCGCTGACGAAGGCCGGGGACGAGCTCTCCCAGAAGCTCGACCGCTCCCCGACGGTCGCCGAACTCGCCGCGGTACTGGGCGTGTCCGAGGAGGACGTCGTCGACGGGCTCGCGGTCGGCAACGCGTACACGGCGTCCTCGCTGGACTCCCCGGCGCCCGAGGACGACGGCGGCGAGGGCTCGCTCGCGGACCGCCTCGGCTACGAGGACACGGCGCTGGAGGGCGTGGAGTACCGGGAGTCGCTCAAGCCCCTGCTGGCCAAGCTGCCGCCCCGGGAGCGGCAGATCATCATGCTGCGCTTCTTCGCCAACATGACGCAGTCACAGATCGGCGAGGAGGTCGGCATCTCCCAGATGCACGTCTCCCGGCTGCTCACCCGGACCCTGGCCCAGCTGCGCGAGGGCCTCATCGCGGACTGAGACACACCGGCCGGATCAAGGCACACCGACCGCCGGTAGCCACGCTCTCGCCATCGGACATCGGTCCATGGCTCCATCGGCTACCGGTTACCGATTCGGACGCGGACCTGCGGCCGCCGGGGCGCCCCTCACGGGCGCAACGGCGGCCTCCGCGTGTCCTGCCGCCGGGTCAGCCCAGCGCCAGCCAGGCCACGGCCGCGACGATCGCCACGGCGACGACGACGCCGACGATCAGACCGATACGCGGACCGCCACCGCTCGTCGCGGCGGCCTGCTGCCCCTGAGGGGCGTCGTCGACGAACGCGCGGAACATCTGGGTGCTGCCGGCGGGGTCGTGGTTGCCCTGCGGGGCCTGGGAGTTAGCCATGGCCCGAGACACTAGCGAACCGCGCGCGCAGGCCCCAATCGGGGGCGCCTCCCGGGCGCCCGCGCGGAGGGCCCGCACGGAGCGGTCCCGAGGGCGGTCGGAGCGCCCGGCCCGAGCGCCAAGCGGTGGTGCGGGGTGACCGACGATCCTCCCACCAGCGCGTTTACGATTCACCATGCTTGTCTTTGCCAAGTTTTGGGCGCTTGAACCTCATTTTTTATTTGCCTTCAGCAACCATCCACTTCTACCGTTGCCCTAAGCAACGAGTAGGAGGTGTCATGGCCGAGCAGGCGCAGTACGAGGAGCTGGCACGGCAGTTCAGTGCCTTCAGCACGGTGAAGCGGGAGCTGCGCCGGAACATGTCGGCCGACTTCCACAGCGGCTCCGCCGCCGTGTTGACGGCCATCGGCCGCCACGGCGACATGCGTATGAGCAGGCTCGCCGAACTGCTCGCCGTCGATCTGTCGGTCACCAGCCGCCATGTCACCCATGTGGCCGAGCGCGGCTGGATCGAGCGCTCCCCCGACCCGGCCGACAAGCGCTCCCGCATCCTGCGCCTGACCCCCGCGGGCCAAGTCCAGCTCGACGCGTTGTTCCGACAGGCCACCCAGCTGCTCGCCGAGCGCCTGGACGACTGGTCCGACGACGAGATCGGCCTGCTCGCCCAGCTCATGTCCCGGCTCCGGGACAGCTTCAGCGACTGCCGGCCCGCGCCCCGCGCGACACCACCACCGGGCCCCGCACCACCGGCGTCTTTCGCCCCGCAGGGCACCGGGACCACCCCCGCACCCGTACACCCGTAAACGAGCAGGAGAAGGAAGTCCATGGCAACGACCACACCGACCGGTGTGCGGGCTCGGGCCGGGCACGGGGGAGACTCCTCCGGAAGCGGCGCTCCGATGTCCCACCGGCAGATCCTGGAGGCGCTGTCGGGCCTGCTGCTCGGCATGTTCGCAGCGATCCTGTCCTCCACCATCGTCTCCAACGCCCTGCCCGAGATCATCACCGACCTCGGCGGCGGCCAGAGCGCCTACACCTGGGTCGTGACGGCGGCGCTGCTGTCGATGACGGCGTCCACCCCCCTGTGGGGCAAGCTGGCCGACCTGATCAGCAAGAAGACGCTGGTCCAGACGGCCCTGGCCATCTTCATCGTGGGCTCCGTGATCGCCGGCACGGCACAGAACCCCGGCATGCTGATCACGGCCCGGGTCGTCCAGGGGCTCGGCGCCGGCGGTCTGACCGCGCTGGCCCAGATCATCATGGCCGCGATGATCTCCCCCCGGGAGCGCGGCCGCTACTCCGGCTACCTGGGCTCGACCTTCGCCGTCGCGACCGTGGGCGGCCCGCTGATCGGCGGCGTGATCACCGACACCTCGTGGCTCGGCTGGCGCTGGTGCCTGTACGTCGGTGTGCCGTTCGCACTGATCGCCCTGGTCGTGCTGCAGAAGACCCTGAAGCTGCCGGAGACCAGGCGCAAGGTGAAGGTCGACTGGCTCGGCGCCTTCTTCATCACCGCGGCCGTCAGCCTGCTGCTCATCTGGGTCACCTTCGCCGACGACAAGTTCGCCTGGGTGTCCTGGCAGACGTACACGATGGTCGGCGGTGCGCTGCTGCTCACCCTGGTGTTCCTGTTCGTCGAGACGAGGGCCGCCGAGCCGATCATCCCGCTGCGGCTGTTCCGCAACCGGACCATCACGCTGGCCTCGGCCGCCTCGCTGTTCGTCGGTATCGCGATGTTCGCCGGAACCATCTACTTCAGCCAGTTCTTCCAGCTGGCCCGGAACGAGTCCCCGACCATGTCGGGTGTTCTGACCATCCCGATGATCGGCGGACTGTTCGTCTCCTCGACCGTCTCCGGTCTGATCATCACCCGGACCGGCAGGTGGAAGGCCTGGCTCGTCGTCGGCGGCGCGCTGCTGACCGCCGCTCTGGGGCTGCTGAGCTCCATACGTTACGACACCCCGTACTGGCACATCGGCGTCTTCATGGCGATCATGGGCCTCGGCGTCGGCATGATGATGCAGAACCTGGTGCTGTGCACGCAGAACCAGGTCGAACCGAGCGACCTCGGGGCCGCCAGCTCCGTCGTCACCTTCTTCCGGTCGCTCGGCGGCGCGGTGGGCGTCTCGGTGCTCGGCTCGGTCATGTCGACCCGGATCGGCCACTACGCCCAGGACACCATCGGCTCGCTGAGCCCGCAGGAGCAGGCCGCCGCCGCCCAGTCGGCCGGCTCCGGTGAACTGCCGGACATGGACCTGCTGCCCGACGGCATCCGCACCTGGCTGGAGAGCGCCTACGGGCACGGCATCGCCGACATCTTCCTGTACGTCACCCCGATCGCCTTCCTCGCCTTCCTGGTGACGCTGTTCATCAAGGAAGTCCCGCTGCGGACCTCGGGCGCGCTGGCCCAGGCCGCCGAGTCGCTCTCCGCCGCGCCGGTTCCGGTGGCTGCCGGGACGACGGGCGGGACCACCGGCGGGACGGCAGAGGCCGCCGGCGCCGGCGCCGCCGCCGACGCCGCGAACGTCCCGAGCCGGTCCGGCTCCGGCTCCGGCTCCGGCTCCGGCTCCGGCAAGTAATCCGGGACCGTCCGGCCCCTACGGCCCCGGCCCGCGGCGGCCGGCGCGCTCTCGGCGGAGGCGCGCCCCGCCGCGGGCCGGTCTTCTTCGCCGCGGGTGAGAGGGGCCCGTCGGCCCTAGGCTGGCGCCATGGCACCGAACATCGCGACGAACACCCGCGTCTCCCTCGACGAGCTGCTGGACTTCGTACGGCCCCGGCACCGCGCGATCCTGCTGACCCGGCGGGCCGACGGAGGTCCTCAGGGGTCGCCGCTGACCTGCGGGGTCGACGACTCCGGCCGGATCGTGCTCTCCACCTACCCCGAGCGCGCCAAGACCCGCAACGCCAAGAGGGACACCCGCGTGAGCCTGATCGTCCTCAGTGACGACTGGAACGGGCCCTGGGTACAGATCGACGGCACCGCCGAGGTCGTCGACACGCCCGAGTCGGTGGAGCCGCTCGTGGAGTACTACCGGAACATCGCCGGTGAGCACCCCGACTGGGACGAGTACCGGGCGGCCATGGTCAAGCAGGGCAAGTCGATCATCCGGATCACCCCGGAGCGGTGGGGCCCGGTGGCGACGGGCGGCTTCCCGGCGCGGCTGGTCGAAGGGGAGTAGCGGAAGGGCGGTGGCTCCCGGTGCCACCGCCCTTCCACCTGCTTGCCGGCGCCCGCTGAACGGACGTCAGCCGTCAGCCGTCGGCCTTCCGGGTGAGGTCGTAGAAGGTGGCCGAGCCTGCCGTCACCTCCTCGAAGTTCTCCTCCACCCAGGACGTGATCTGTGAAGAGGTGCTGGAGTCACCGGAGTCGTCGCCCTCGCCCGTGCCTCCGCCCATACCGCCGCCCATGCCACCGCCGGCGACGAAGTAGTGGATCCTCCCTTCCGCCACGTACTGCTGGAACTGGGCAAGGGTCGGCGACGGATCGGTGCCGTTGAAGCCGCCGATCGCCATCACGGGCTCGCCGGTCGCGAGTTGATAGCTCGCGGCGTTCTGGGCGCCGATCGCGGCGGCGGCCCAGGTGTAGTCCTCGGCGTCGGTCTCCAGCAGTTCCCCGGCCTCGGGGTCGACACTCGCGCCGCCGAGCAGTCCGCCCGCGCCGCCACCACCGCCGCCCGGCATGCCGTTCTCGGCGCCGCCACCACCGCCGCCCGGCATGCCGTTCTCGGCGCCGCCGCCGGTACCGCCCTGCTGATTCCGGCCCCCTTGGCCTTCCTGGCCGTCCTGGCCCATCGGTCCACCGCCAGGGAGGCCGCCGTTGCCGCCGTTGCCGTCAGTGCCGTCGGTGCCGTCCCCGGGCGGGGTCTGGCCCTGCTGGTTCTGCCGGCCCTGACCACCCCCGCCGGGACCGTCACCTCCGTCGGCGCCACCGCCCGGACCGCCCCTGCTCGCGCCCGCCGGACCCGCCGTGACGATGGAACCGGTGTGCCCTTCCTGCACCGTGCTCAGCGTGTACGCCGTCGGACCGGCCAGCGCCGCCACCAGCGCCAGACCGGCCACCGCGAGCGCCAGGCGGCGGCCGAGCCGGCCCACGAAGACCAGTCCGAGTGCCGCGGCCAGCCCGCCCACCAGAACCAGCCACTTCAGCCAGGGCAGGTACTCGGGCGTGCGGTTGAGCAGGACGTACCCCCAGGCGGCGGTGGCCGTCGCGGCGGCGGCGAGGGCGAGGGCGACGGGAACCGAACGGCGCCTCTCCCACAGGGCGGCCGAGCCCATGCCGACCAGTGCCGCGATGTACGGCGCGAGGGCCACCGTGTAGTACTCGTGGAAAATGCCGGCCATGTAGCTGAAGACGGCAGTCGTCATCAGCAGCGAGCCGCCCCAGACCAGGAACGAGCCGCGCGCCGGGTCGGTCCGTCCGGCCCTGCGGGTGAGAACCAGCCCCGCGACCAGCAGGATCAGCGCGGCGGGCAGCAGCCAGGAGATCTGACCGCCGATCGAGGAGTTGAACATCCGGTCCCAGCCGGTCTCACCCCACTGTCCGCCCCCGGCACCACCGCCGGGCCCACCCGCGCCGCCACCGCCGACACTGCCCGTCTCCTCGCCGTTGAGCCGCCCGAGGCCGTTGTAGCCGAAGGTCAGCTCCAGGAAGCTGTTGTTCTGCGAGCCGCCGACGTACGGACGGGAGGACGCGGGCCACAGTTCGACGACCGCCACCCACCAGCCGCCGGAGACGACCAGCGCGAGGGCCGCCCATGCCAGCTGCACCAGCCGCTTCCTCGGCCTCACCGGGGCGCAGAGGCCGTAGACGAGCGCGAGGGCCGGGAGGATGAGGAAGGCCTGCAGCGTCTTCGCCAGGAACGCGAAGCCGATCGCGGCACCGGCCCACACCAGCCACTTCGTACGGCCGTCCTCCAGTGCCCGGACGACGAGGTAACAGGCGAGGGACATCAGCAGCGCCAGCATGGCGTCGGGGTTGTTGAACCGGAACATCAGCGCGGCGACCGGCGTCAGCGCCAGTACGGTGCCCGCGATCAGACCGGCGGCCGGACCGAAACGGCGGCGCACGGACGCGTACACGACGGTGACCGTGCCGACGCCCATCAGCACCTCGGGCACGAGGATCGCCCAGGAGTTCAGGCCGAAGATCCGCACCGAGAGCTCCATCGGCCACAGTGAGGCCGGGGGCTTGTCCACGGTGATGGCGTTCGCCGCGTCCAGCGAGCCGAAGAAGAACGCCTTCCACGACTCGCTGCCCGCCTGCACGGCAGCCGAGTAGAAGGAGTTGGCGTATCCGGACGCGCTCAGGTTGTACAGGTACAGCAGCCCGGTCGCCAGCAGCAGGCCGAGGAGGGCCGGGCGCGCCCAGCGGGGGTCCTCGGGCCTGCCGCGCCACAGCCTCCGGGCGAGCGGCTGCCGCGGTTCACCCGCCGCGGGGGCAGGAACAGGGCGGGGGGCCGACCGGGGTGGCCCCCAGGCGACGGGGTCCGCCCCGGGGCTCGTGCCGGGACTCGTCTGATCGGACTGCGTGGTCATCGAGGGTTCCTCGGGTCGATGTCGGCCGGGCCGGACGGGTGGGAGGCGTGAGTGGTGTGGGAGGCGTGGGAGGCGTGGGGCACGGCGGGTGGTCGCACCGGCTGGAGCCGCATGGTCTCGTCCCGCCGGGAGCGGTCGGTGGCGAAGGCGTCGAAGGTGTCGGAGGCGTTGAAGGCATCGAAGGCCTGGACCTGCGGCGCGATGACACCGTGGTGGCGGGGGGCATGGGGGTCGCGGTCCGGGAACACCCATGCCCGGAACAGCAGGAACCGCAGCACCGTCGCGGCGAGGTTGGCGGCGACGAGGACCGCCAGTTCGGTGGAGTGGGCGGGATCGCCGGCCGCGGCGTTGAGCGCGGCGAGCGAACCGGCGGTCAGCACGAGGCCGATACCGAAGACGACCAGCCCCTGCGCCTGATGCCGCACCGCGCCGCCGCGCCCCCGCACCCCGAAGGTCAGCCGGCGGTTGGCGGCCGTGTTGGCGACCGCCGAGACCAGCAGGGCGAACCCGTTGGCGGTCTGGGAACCGGTGAAGCTCCGGAAGCCGCTGTAGAGCAGCAGGTAGAACAGGGTGGACAGCACGCCGACGGCGCAGAAGCCGACCAACTGCCGTGCCAGTCCCCTCGGTACGCCCGTCAGCTCGCGGTCGCGCGGGTCGTCGCCGAAGGGCCTGGCCAGCCGGTCCAGCGGCAGCGAACCGGTGGCCAGCGCCCTGCCGACCCGCCACACGCCCTTGAGGTCGTCGGTCGCCGTCCGGACGATGTGCACGGTCGAGTCGGGGTCGTCGACCCAGTCGACCGGCACCTCGTGGATCCGCAGCCCCGCGCGCTCGGCGAGCACCAGCAGTTCGGTGTCGAAGAACCAGCCGCTGTCCTCCACCAGCGGAAGCAGTACCTGGGCGACGTCCCGGCGGATCGCCTTGAACCCGCACTGCGCGTCGGAGAAGCGGGCCTGGAGCGAACCCCGCAGGATCAGGTTGTACGAACGGCTGATGAACTCCCGCTTGGCACCCCGCACGACCCGTGAACTCCGGCTCAGCCGGGAGCCGATGGCGAGGTCCGAGTGGCCGGAGATCAGCGGGGCGACCAGCGGCAGCAGGGCGTTCAAATCGGTGGAGAGGTCCACGTCCATGTAGGCGAGGACGGGGGCGTCCGAGGCCGACCAGACGGTTCGCAGGGCCCGGCCCCGCCCCTTCTGCTCCAGCCGGAAGGACCTCACCTCCGTGATCCGCTCCGCCAGTCCCGCCGCCACCTGTGCGGTGGTGTCCGTGGAGGCGTTGTCCGCGATCGTGATGCGGAACGGGTAGGGGAAGGTGCGGGTGAGGTGCTCGTGCAGTCTGCGGACGCACGGCTGGAGGTCCTTCTCCTCGTTGTAGACGGGGATCACTACGTCCAGGACCGGCGTGGCTGCTCCCTCGACCGGGAGGTGCTCCCGGGCCGGCAGGTGCTCCCACGCCGGCCCGCTGCCGGAGGAAGAGTCGGTTCGCATGCCACCGACTTTCCTCAAGTCCCCTGTTCTGTCCGTGTGTTGAGGCTGTGCTGCACCTGTGAGTACGGAGCCGGGGACGCAGGCGCACGGGGATACGGAGACGTGTAGGACGCGGACGCCGGCTGCGGTGCGAGGGGGGAGAGCGGTGCGCGTGGTGCAAGCGGTGCGAGGGCGGGCAGCCGGAGCGTGAACACCGTCCGCCCCGGCACGCTCCGGACGGTCACCGCGCCGCCGTGCGCGGTCGCGACGGCCTGCACGATGGCCAGCCCCAGACCGGTCGAACCACCGGCCGGGGAGGCCACGGAGGCCGAGCCGCCCGAGCGGGTGCGCGCCGCGTCCCCGCGCGCGAACCGTTCGAAGACGTGCGGAAGCAGCGCCGGCGGGATGCCGGGCCCGTCGTCCTCCACCTCCACGTACAGCCAGGGGCCGTGGAGCCGCACCCTCGCGGTCACGGTGGTGCCAGGCGGCGTGTGGGTGCGGGCGTTGCCGAGCAGGTTGACGAGGACCTGCTGGATGCGGGACGCGTCGGCGTGCGCGGTGGCGGGTTCGCCGGGCAGCTCCAGCCGCCAGTGGTGGTCCGGGCCGGCCGCGCGGGCGTCGCTGACGGTGTCCACGACGAGCGGCACGAGGTCGGTCTCCTCGAGCTGCAGGGGCCGCCCGGCGTCCAGACGTGCGAGCAGCAGCAGGTCCTCGACGAGCAGGGTCATCCGGCCCGCCTCGGACTCGATCCGCCGCAGCGCGTGCCGGGTGTCGGGGCCGAGTTCCTCCCGTCCCCGCCGGGTGAGTTCCGCGTAGCCCCGGATGGAGGCCAGGGGCGTACGCAGCTCATGGCTGGCGTCCGCGACGAACTGCCGTACCCGCGTCTCGCTCGCCTGCCGGGCGTGCAGCGCCCCGTGGACGTGATCGAGCATCCGGTTCAGGGCGGCGCCGACCCGGCCGACCTCGGTGTGCGGATCGCACTCGGCTTCCGGGACCCGTTCCTCGAGGGTCACCTCGCCGTGGTGCAGAGGCAGTTCGGAGACACGGGTGGCGGTGGCGGCGACCCTGCGCAGTGGGCTGGTCGCGACGCCGACGAGGACGAACCCCGCGATCCCGGCTGCCACCAGCCCGGCGCCGGTAACACTCACCTCGACCAGAATGAGGGTGCTGATGGTGTCGTCGGTGTTCTCGGTCGGCAGCGCGACGTAGAACTCGCCGTTCAGGCCGCTCCGGTACTCCACGCGGTACTCGCCCAGCCCGGGGATCTGTGCGGTGTGCGGTTCCTCGTCGCGCGGGACGGCTGCGAGGGCGGCGAGCTGGGCGGCGGTGAGCACCGCGGCCTCGGGCGTCGTGAACCCGTTCTCCTCCCTGGGCTCGCTGACGATCCCGTCGGCCACCCGGCCGTCCTCGACGGTCGCACCGAGGGTGCCGATGCCCTGCGGGCCCTTGACGATGAACTCGAGCGGATCCTGCCCGTCCAGCGGCTGGAGGCGTGGCCCGCTGCCCGCGGGCCCGCCGACGGCACGCATCGCCACCTCGCGCAGCTGCCCGTCCAGCTGCTCGTACAGATGCGAGCGCAGGGCCAGTGTCGTCACCGTGCCGATGACCGTGCACACCACGGCGATCAGCACCACGGACGCGACGACGAGCCGGGTCCGGAGGGTGCGCGGTGTCCCCGCTCTCCGCCGTGGACACGGCCGTCGCCGTCCGCTCACGACACCGCGGGCTTGATCAGGTACCCGGCACCGCGCCGGGTGTGGATCATCGGCTCCCGGCCGGCGTCGATCTTCCGGCGCAGATACGAGATGTACAGCTCGACGACGTTCGCCTGTCCGCCGAAGTCGTAGGACCACACCCGGTCGAGGATCTGCGCCTTGCTGAGCACACGGCGCGGGTTGCGCATCAGATAGCGCAACAGTTCGAACTCGGTGGCGGTGAGATGGATGCCCACCCCGGCCCGGGTCACGTCGTGGCTGTCCTCGTCCAGCGTGAGGTCGCCGACGACCAGCAGGGACTCGGACCGGCGATCGGCAGCGCCGGAGCGCCGGATCAGCCCGCGCAGCCGTGCGACGACCTCCTCCAGGCTGAACGGCTTGGTCACGTAGTCGTCGCCGCCGGCGGTCAGGCCCGCGATACGGTCCTCGACCGCGTCCTTGGCGGTGAGGAACAGGACCGGCACGTCCTGGTGCTCACGGCGCAGCCGCCCGAGCACGGACAGCCCGTCCATGTCCGGCAGCATCATGTCCAGGACGACGGCATCGGGCCGGAACTCGCGCGCGGCCCGGACGGCACCCTGGCCGTCCCCCTCGCTGCGGATCTGCCAGCCCTCGTAGCGCAGGGCCATGGACAGGAGTTCGGTGATCGACTGCTCGTCGTCCACCACCAGCACGCGGACGGGGCTCCCGTCCGGCCTCAGCAGTTCGGTGCGCCCCTGGGGCGAGGTCGTGGTCATGCTCCACACCCTCGCGCGGGCCTCTGAGAGCGCCCTTTCGTAAGTCTGTGTTTTCCCTGAGATTCCCGGTGCGCGGCGGGGGAGCGCGTTTCAGCCGGTGCTGTCGGCGAGGCCGGCACTGTCGCCGGGGCCGGCACTGTCGCCGGGGCCGGCGCTCCCGCTTCCGTCTTCGCTCTCCCGCAGGCCGAAGAGGTGGGCCGCGTTGTCGTGGCAGACCGCCCGCAGCCACGCCGGCCCGAGCCCGAGCCGCTCCAGGGCCTGGAGCTGGTGGAGGTACGGGTACGGGATGTTGGGGAAGTCCGTGCCGAGCAGGATCCGGTCGCCGAGGCCGGCCAGCCGGGGCAGGGCCCGCCGGGGGAACGGCGCCATGCGCTCGGCGAAGTCGGTGAACGCCATCGTGGTGTCCAGCCGCACCTTTGGATAGCGCTCGGCGAGGTCGAGGAAGTCCTCGTACTCGGGCATCCCGAGGTGCGCCACGACCAGGCACAGCCGGGGGTGCCGGGCCAGCACCCGCGCGATCGGCCCGGGGCCGGTGTACGTGCCCGGCGCGGGCCCGGAACCGCAGTGGATCACCACCGGGACACCCGCCTCGGCGAGCACACCCCAGGCGCCGTCGAGCAACGCGTCGGCCGGGTCGTACGCCCCCACCTGCACATGCGCCTTGAAGACCCGTGCCCCCTCTTCGAGGGCGTCCCCGACCAGGCTCTCGGCCCCGGGCTCGGGGAACAGCGTCGAGGTGTGCAGGCAGCCGGGCGTACGGCGGGCGAAGCCGACCGCCCAGCCGTTCAGCCACCGCGCCATGCCGGGCTTGTGCGGGTAGAGCATGGCCGTGAAGGCACGCACCCCGAACCCCCTCAGCATCCCGGCCCGTTCGCTCTCCTGCTGCCGGTAGGTGATCGGCCACTCGACCCCGCCGGTCAGCGGCCCGAGCGCGTCGAAGTAGGCCCACACCTTGCGCAGCACCCGCTCCGGCATGAAGTGCGTGTGCACGTCGACCAGCCCGGGAAGGCCGAGCCCCTCCCAGAACCGCCGCACCTCGACGGATTCCGAGGCAGCGGCCGAGTCCGTTGCCGACGCCGACTCCGCCGCCACGAGGTGATCGCCCATACCTCCACGATCACCCGTGGCCGCACCCCGGGTCCACCCCCCGTACGGCGGGAACGAACGAACGGACCGGAGAACCGATCACGGCCGCCGGGCCCGGCGGCAGGCACCGGCGCGGATCAGAACAACCCGTCCTGCACCCCCTCCCGCTCACCGCCCCCTCTCGCTCCTCCGGCGCCCTTCGCCCCCTTCGGGTGCCTCACCGGCAGATCGAACGCCCGCCCCTCACCCGGCACGAGCCCCCACCCGCCCAGCAACCGCGTGTCAAGCACCACGACGCCGGCCCGCTCCCCGCCCGCTGTCACGACACGCAGATGCAGATCCGGCCCCGCCGCGGCCACCAGCTCCCCGCTCACCGCGCCCCCGGCGACCAGCTCGCTCACCTCCCCCAGCGCTGCCGACGCCCCTGCCAGCCCGAACACCCGCACATGATCGACGGGTTGGAAGGGCTCCCGGGACAGCGACTCGGGCCACCCGGTCAGAGCGACCGCCCGGCCATGCAGCTCAGCAAGCTCGGCCGCGCGCTCCCCCTCCGTATCCGGAAGCACCGCCCGCACCGCACGCTTGGCGGCGTACGGAATCCGGTCGGGCACCCGGAGCGCGGCGCTCAGCAGCGCCTCGGCACGCCGGGCCGCCATCAGCGGCCCGGTCCCCAGCCAGCTGAAGCAGACCGCGCCCTGCTCCAGCAGCCGCGCCGGGCCCCGGGCCACCCCGGTGATCCCGACCTTGACCATCCCCGGTCCGAACCACGCCAGATACACCCGGTACGGCCGCGGATCGTCCGCGACGGTGTCGGCGGCCACGGAGTGTGCCCGGTCCAGCCGCGCACACTCCTCGCAGCGCGCCCCCGTACTCCGTGCCGACACCACCGCGCCGATCGGACACGTGTGCCCCCATGCCCCGACGCATGTCCGTACGCCCCCTTCCCCGACCGCGAAGGCCACCCGTTTCCCCCAGGTCAGCGCGGTATGCCGCCCGCCCTCCCACACCAGCACGGGACCGTCCGCAGACCAGCGCAGCCCCGAGCATCTCCATACCTGTGCCATCTCCGACGAGAGTAGAGGCGGGCACCGACAACGCCCCACGCCCACTCCCTGCCCGTCCGCACCAAGGTGCCGAGCGCCCTCCGTGGTGCAAACCTGGAGGAGGCGCCGTGCACCTCGGCGCCCGCTCGGGGTCCGCTCCGGGCCCGCTCGGGGACACACCGCTCGGGGACAGCCGAAAGGGCGAGCACATGGCGAGCAATGTCGGCGGAACACACCACCGCGCAGGCTGGGAGCCGCGCAGCGCCTGGGCGACGAGCTGGACAGCGGCCGCGGCGGTGCTGATGACCTTCGGCGGGATCATGGCGATCTTCCAGGGGATCGCGGCCATCGCCGAGGACGACG
Organism: Streptomyces yamdrokensis; assembly: GCF_053890455.1. Taxonomy (NCBI): domain Bacteria; kingdom Bacillati; phylum Actinomycetota; class Actinomycetes; order Kitasatosporales; family Streptomycetaceae; genus Streptomyces; species Streptomyces yamdrokensis. The sequence goes on along the minus strand of NZ_CM132679.1, from coordinate 4,005,952 downwards.
TCTTCGTCACCACCAGCAACTTCACCTACGCGTTCAGCCTGACCGGCTGGGGCTGGGTGCACCTGATCCTCGGCGCCCTCGTCCTGGCCGCGGGGCTCGCCCTGTTCAGCGGGGCGGTCTGGGCCCGCGTCACAGGCGTCGCACTGGCCGGCCTGAGCATGCTCGCCAACTTCGTGTGGCTGCCCTACGCGCCGGTCTGGTCGATCGTCCTCATCGTCATCGACGGCTTCATCATCTGGGCCCTGTGCTCACCACGCAGCGAGACGACGCCCCAGACCTAGGAACACCACCCCGGCCTCCCTCCCCGCCCCATGGAAAACAGCGAGAAGAAGCCCTCCACGGCATCGAGCAACGTGTGGCGCCGGCTCGCCCAGACGGCCGGCGCGACCGTTCTGGTCACCGCCTACTTCCTGCTCCCCCTCGACCACCTGGGCCCCCGCCAGCCCGTTCTGAGCTGGACCCTCTTCGGTCTGGCACTGGGGCTCATCGCCGGCCTGCTGCTCCAGCAGATCGGCCACGTCCTGCTCGACCACCCGCACGCCCGGCCCGGACTGGTCATCCCCCTGCTGATGTGCCTGTCCATCCTGGTCTTCGCGACGGCCTACCAGGCCCTGGCCCAACACCCCGGCGAACTCATCGGCCTCGCCACCCGCCTGGACGCCCTCTACTTCACGCTGGTCACCCTCGCCACCATCGGCTACGGCGACATCACCCCCCACGGCCAGGCGGCCCGCCTGGTCACCATCCTCCAGATCCTCTACACCTTCATCTTCCTCACCGCGGCCGCCACAGCCCTGAGCCGCCAACTCCACACCACGCTCCTCCGCCACAGAACCGACCACCGGCACAGATCCTGATCCCGCCCGACCCCTTTTCCAGCACGCAAGAGCCCCGCCGGTTCAACCGGCGGGGCTCTTGTCTCTGTGCACTCGGCAGGATTCGAACCTGCAACCTTCTGATCCGTAGTCAGATGCTCTATCCGTTAAGCTACGAGTGCGTGTTTTCAGTTTTCTCGCCGCTCCCGGCCCTCTGCGGGCTCGCTCGCGGCGACAGGAAGAACATTACATGACCGCCGCCGCCATGTGAAATCCGTTTGGCCCACCCCTTGTGACCTGGGGGAACAGCGGTTCGGGTCGGACATGCGACGAAGCCCCGGCCGGGTGGGCCGGGGCTTCGCAATCAGTGCGGAGGCGGAGGGATTTGAACCCTCGATGGGCTTTAAGGCCCAAACCGCATTAGCAGTGCGGCGCCATAGACCGGACTAGGCGACGCCTCCGTGCACAACATTCCTCGCGCGAGCGCGGTTCAGTGGTGCGTGCCGATGATGACACAGTCGTGCGTGGTGTCACCAATCGCCCCCTACGGTACTAGGCGCGACGGCCGCAGAGCAAAGCTCTTCCGGCGGGCGCGTGGCGGACGTGTCGTCGCCGTCGGCGGGCAGGCCGGACCACGTGGAGGTCCCGCAACGGTTCGGGGTGCGGCGGGGCGGGGCGTGGCCGGTAACGGGCGGCGGAGGCGTTACATCACCGTCACGTTACGTGCGACCTCGGTCTCATCCGGCGTCGCGAGCGCAACCCCAGCCCTTAGACTCCCTCGCGTGACACGTTGAGGGCCGGTTGGCAAGATGGCCCGAACGGTCGGCACGTAGCGGAACAGGAAGGAAGCGTCTCGTGAGCAGCAGGCCATCCCGAGGCACTGCTCGCCTCGCAGCCATACTGGACGCACTTCCGGATGCCTTGGTGCTGGTCAACGCCAACGGAACGGTCGTCAACGCCAACAGCATCGCCCTCGAGGCCTTCGAGACTCCGGGCACGGCGCTGGTGGGACGCGGGTTGCTCGACCTGCTGCCGGAGTTCGACTCCAAGCTCATCCCCGGCTCCATGCGCCGGCCCGACCACATCGACCCGCGGGCCCGTACCAAGCCGACGCGGATGGTCGCCCGGCGGACCGACGGGACCGAGTTCCCGGTCGAGGTCACCAGTGCGAATCTGGAGACCGGCCAACAGGCCTACGACAATTACGGCTACACCGGCGACGAACTGCTGATGCTCGTCGTACGCGATCTGTCCGGCACCGTGGACACCGAGGCCGAGCTGGCGCGTTCGCAACGGCAGACCGAGATGATCCTGCGGGCCGCCGCCGAGGGAGTCGTCGGCACGGACACCGACGGACGGATCGTCCTCGTCAACCCGGCCGCCGCCCAGATACTGGGCTACCGCGCCAGCGACCTCGGCGGACGTGAGCTGCACACCCTCGTCCTGCACTCCCGCGCCGACGGCTCCCCCTTCCCGTACGACGAGTCCCCGCTCGCCGACACCCTGCGCTCCGGACGCAAGCACCGGGTGCGCGGGCAGGTGCTGTACTCCAAGAGCGGCGACAAGGTGTCGGTCGACCTGACGACCGCGCCGGTACGCGACGGCGACCAGCTCGTCGGCGCCGTCATGACCTTCACCGACCGGCGTCCGTACGACACGCTCCTCAAGGAGAAGGAGGAGACCGAGCGGCAGCACGCCGAGGAACTGGAGCGGCTCGCCGAGGAGCACGCCTCCGAGCTCACCGCCCTGCGCCAGAACCACGTCCGCGCGCTGGAGGAACTGCAGGAGGCGCACACCGAGGAACTCGCCGCGAACGAGGAGCGGTACGCCTCGCTCGGCGAGCGGGAGAAGGACCGCTTCGAGGCCCTCACCGGCCGGCACGAGCAGCTGCTGACGCTGCTCGGGCGGTCGCTCAGGAGTCCGCTGGAGGAACTCCGCCGCGACCTGGCGGCGCTGGCCGCCGACGACGCCGGACAGCTGTGGCCCGAGGCCAACCAGGTGCTCCACCACCTGTCGGCCGGCTACTCCCGGATCACCACCCTCATCGACAACGTCCTCGGCTTCCAGCGGCTCGACTCCGGAACGGAGAAGATCACCCGTACGAAGGTGATGCTCGACGCAGTCGTCGCCGCCGGTGTCGACGGGGCCGTGGAACTCATCGGGCCCGGCCGGGTGCAGTTCGCCGTGCACGCGCCGCCCATCGAGGCCGAGGTCGACGCACAACTGCTCGCCACCGCCCTCGCCCACCTCGTCGCGGATGTCGCGGGCGTCGACGCCACCGGCAACACTTCCGTGTCGGCGGGCGGTTATCTGGACAACACGGTCGTGGTCGCGGCGGCACAGCGCGGCGAGGGCGTACGCATCGAGGTGCGCGGGCCGTACAGCGGCGGCGACCCGGTGCACGAGCCGATCGTGCGCGGGATCGTGCGGGCGCACGGCGGTGTGCTGCAGACGCACGAGGTACCGGGGATGAGCGGCAGCGCGTTCGTCCTCGAGGTGCCCATCGGGGCCGGCGCGGGTGTCGTCGCCGCAGGACAGGCGCCCGCCCAGCTCGCACTGCCCGCCGGAGTGCCGGCGGGCGAGGGACCGGGCGTGGCACCGGTACCGGGGGCTGCGCCGGACGCGGCTCCGGCCGAGGAGGCTGCCGCGGGCGGTCAGCGGGGTTCCGGTGGCGGACGGCGGAGGGCCCGGCGGTCCTCGGTGGACGCGTTCCTGGGCAGCGAGGTGCCGGGAGCCGACGACGACTCCGGTGCCGGTACGGACGCCACGGCGCCCACCGGCCGGCGCAGGCGCCGGGCGGCCGCGGAGGCCGCGGAGGCCGCGGAGGCCCCACAACCCGTACAGGTTCCGGCTCAGGCGTCCGGCGGCACCGGACGGCGACGTGGCCGGCCGGCCGAGGGCTCGGAGGCCGCTGCTGCCGCTGCCGCCCCGGCTACGGGTACGAGTGCGGCCGTCGGCGCGATCGGCTCCGGGGCCGGGGTGTCCGAGGGGGCCGTTGTCACGGCCGCCGAATACGCGGCGGGGTCCGCCGCCTCGAACACCGGGCTGGGCGGGACCGTACCGCCGCAGGGCGTGCCCGTCCCCGCCGGGGGGCAACGTGCCCGGCAGGCCTCCGGTGAGCAGCACGCCCTGCCGCCCGCGTTGCCCGCGCTGGGCAGCGGGGGCGGAACAGCCGGTGCCTCCCAGGGGCAAGGGCAGGAGCCCGGCCAGGGAGAGGGGCAGCAGGCTCAGGCGGCCGGGCGACGTCGGCGTGCGCTGGCGGCGGCGACCGAGCGGGCGGCGGCGCAGGAGGCCGCGCCCCGTACGGTGTTCGCCCTGCCGCCCGCCGAGACGGACCAGGGGGAACAGGCAGGGGAACAGGCAGGGGCCGTCGACGTGGTCGGGCAGAGTCCGGCACAGGGGCCGGCACAGGGCTCGGTTCCCGTGACGGCGCCCGGACCGGTCGCCTCCGGGGACGCGCTGATCGACGGGGGGCGCCATGACGCCGCCCCTCACGACCAGTCCGACGATCACACTCCTCCGCAGCCGCACCCCACCAGCGCCCCGACGGGCCGCCGCCGGCGGGCCGCCGCCCAGCCGGCCGAGCAGGGCACGGCCCCTACGCCGCCGCAGGCCGCTCAGGCGCAGGCCTCGGGGGTTCCGGTCCAGGCCCCGGGGGTCCCGGCCGGAGGTGCCGCTCAGCCGGTCCCCGTACCGGCCGGGCCGGTGCAGGGGGCTGCACCGCAGGGAGCGGCCCTTCCGCCGGCCGCTCCGCCGCAGGGCATCACGGGGCAGGGGCACATGGCCGCGGTCCCGGGACAGCTGCCGCAGGCACAGGTGCCGGCACCGGCATCCCACGATCAGCTCCAGGCGGCTTCCGCCGGGCAGCCGTTGCCCCAGCCGACAGCACTGCCGCCCGCCGCCCGGGGACAGTCCCCGGCACAGGGACAGGCGCAGCCCGTCGTTCCGGCCGCGGAGCAGCCCGCCTCCGTGGCCCAGCCACTGCCCGCCGAGGCCGCGTCCGGTCAGGGGACTCCTCCCCAGGGCGCCCCGTCCGCGCAGCCTCCGTGGCCCGCCCCCGGTGACACCTCCGGCGCAGGAACTCCCGTACCGCCGAACGGCATGCCGACGCCCGCGCCGGCCGCCCCGCTGCCCCCCGAGAGCACGCCGCCCGCGCAACGGGCCGCTCAGCCTCTCCCCGTCGAGACGGCGGCACCGTCGGTGCCGTCGGTGCCGGTGGACCCGAACTCGACCCAGGGGCGTGCGTTCAGTGTGCGCACGCTGGGGCAGGGCGTTCCGTTCACCAGGCAGGCCGCCCAGGTCCAGCAGCCGCTGCCGTCGGCCACGCCTCCCCCGCATCAGCCGGGCGGCTCGGGCCGCCGCCGCAAGCTCGGTACGCGCCCCGACCCGGCCGTGGGCCAGGAGCAGAGCGCGCACCCGCACGCGGCGACCGGGACCGGCTCCGCCCAGCGGCAGGCCCAGGCAGCGGCCCAGGCCCCCGCCCGCGTCCAGGCACCCGCGCAGACACCGCCCCCGCAGCCCCCGTCACAGACCCAGTCGCAGCCCCAGGCCCAGCCGCAGCACTCGATCGCCGGTCAACCGGGGCAGGCGGGTCAGCCGGGCCAGTCGCGGCTCGCGCCCACGACCGAGGGCACGGGACGCTCGTACGCCATAGGAGCGCCGGACGCGGACGCGGCCGAGGGGCCCGAGCCGTTGGACGGCCCGGGCGGGGCCGTCGAGGTGGCGGACCCCCCTCGTCCGCAGCCGATGGACGACGAACTGCCGCCCGAGCCCTTGGACAACCCGCGTCGGCTGCTGGTGTGGCCCGCGCCGGACGTCGCCACACAGCAGGCGCTGAGCGACCGCGGCTACCGGCCGGTGATCGTGCACTCGCGTGAGGAGGTCGACGCCCAGATCGCGGCGTTCCCCGCCGCGCTGTTCGTGGACCCGCTGACCGGGCCGATCACCCGTACGGCGCTCCAGTCGCTGCGGACGGCGGCGGTGGCCGCCGACGTACCGGTGCTCGTCACGGCCGGGCTGGGGCAGGCCTCGCGCGATGCCGCCTACGGCGCCGATCCCGCGGTACTGCTGAAGGCCCTCGCGCCGCGGGACAGCGAGCAGCATCCGCCGCGGGTGCTGCTGATCGAGGAGCACGCGGAGATCGCGCTCGCGCTGACCGGAACCCTGGAACGGCGCGGCATGCAGGTCGCGCGGGCCGCGGGCGACGCGGACGCGGTGGCGCTGGCGGGGCAGTTCCGGCCGAACCTGGTGGTGATGGACCTGATGCAGGTACGCCGTCAGCAGGCCGGGATCGTCGACTGGCTGCGGGCGAACGGGCAGCTCACCCGCACCCCGCTCGTCGTCTACACCGCCGCCGTCGACCAGGGGGACCTGCCGCGGCTGGCCTCCGGCGAGACGGTGCTGTTCCTCGCGGAACGCTCCACGAGCGACGAGGTGCAGGACAGGATCGTCGACCTGCTGGCCCGCATCGGAACCAACTGAGGCGCGCCGAGTCCGTACCGGGGGTGCCGCGCCTTCCCTCCGGGCGTATGCCGACGCGGCCCCGCGCACGTCGGCCCGGACCGGCCGGCGTGTGCGGGGCACTTCACAGTGTGTCCGGCGCGCGCGCCGGAACCCGTCAGAGCCGGGTGATGTCCAGCGTGCCCTCGGCGTACTGCCTGCGCAGCACCTTCTTGTCGAACTTGCCGACGCTCGTCTTCGGCACCGACTCGATCACCGTCCAGCGCTCGGGCAGCTGCCACTTGGCGATCCTGCCCTCGCCGGCGAGGAACTCGCGCAGCGTGGTGAAGTCTGCGGTGGAGCCCTCCTTGAGGACGACGGTGGCCAACGGGCGCTCGCCCCACTTGTCGTCGGGGACGGCGACGACGGCGGCCTCGGCGACGTCCGGGTGGGCCATCAGCGCGTTCTCCAGATCGACGGAGGAGATCCACTCGCCGCCGGACTTGATGACGTCCTTGGCCCGGTCGGTGAGGGTGAGGAAGCCGTCGGGCGAGATCGTGCCGACGTCTCCGGTCTTCAGCCAGCCGTCCTCGCTGAACTTGTCGGCGGGGCGCAGGGGTTCGGCCCCGGCCCCGTTGTAGTAGGCGCCGGCGATCCAGGGGCCGCGCACCTCCAGTTCGCCCGCGGACTCGCCGTCCCAGGGGAGGCGTTCACCGCCGGGGCCGGTGAGCCGGGCCTCGACACCGGTCGGGAAGCGGCCCTGGGTCAGGCGGTAGGTGAACTCCTCGTCGGTGCCCACGGCATGGGCCGGCGGACGGGCGATGGTGCCGAGCGGGGAGGTCTCCGTCATGCCCCAGGCGTGGCAGACCCGCATGCCCAGCTGGTCGAACGCCTCCATCAGGGAGGGCGGACAGGCCGAGCCGCCGATGGTGACCTGGGTGAGGGAGGAGACGTCCCGCGGCTTGGCCAGCAGTTCGGCCAGCAGGCCCTGCCAGATGGTGGGGACGGCGGCGGCGTGGGTCGGACGCTCGCCCTCGATCATCTCGGCGAGTGGCGCGGGCTGCAGGAAGCGGTCCGGCATCAGCATGTTGACGCCGGTCATGAAGGTGGCGTGCGGCAGGCCCCAGGCGTTGACGTGGAACTGGGGGACCACCACCAGCGAGGTGTCCTGGTCGGTCAGACCCATCGACTCGGCCATGTTGACCTGCATCGAGTGCAGGTAGATCGAACGGTGGCTGTAGACCACGCCCTTGGGGTCCCCGGTCGTGCCCGACGTGTAGCACATGGCCGCGGCGGCACGCTCGTCCAGCTCGGGCCAGTCGTAGGCGGTGGGCTTCCCCGCGATCAGGTCCTCGTACTCGTGCACCCGTACCTGCGCCTGCGCCGCGGCGTCCGCCAGCGCGGAACGGTCCCCGGGGCCGGACACGACGACGTGTTCGAGCGACTTCAGGTGCGGCAGCAGCGGAGCGAGCAGCGGGATCAGCGAACCGTTGACCAGGACCACCCGGTCGGCGGCGTGATCGACGATCCACACGAGCTGCTCGGCCGGAAGGCGGAGGTTCAGGGTGTGGAGCACCGCGCCCATGGAGGGGATCGCGAAGTACGCCTCGACATGCTCGGCGTTGTTCCACATGAGGGTCGCGACCCGCTCGTCGCCGGTCACTCCGAGGTCGTCGCGCAGGGCGTGGGCCAGCTGCGCCGCGCGGGTGCCGATCTCGGCGTAGGAACGGCGGTGCGGCTCGCTCTCGCCGGTCCAGGTGGTCACCTGTGACGTGCCGTGGATCGCCGACCCGTGGGTCAGGATTCTCGAGATCAGCAGCGGTACGTCCTGCATGGTGCTCAGCACGGCGTCCTCCCGGGCGACATTGCCTACGCGGCGGTAACGGATGTGCTGATTCTGCGCACATACCGCGCGGTATGTCACTAGAGGAACGAATGATCGATCACGTACCGCGAAACGACATTTCAGGTCAGGATCGAACAAGACCCAGCTCAGCGTCGTCCCGCAGCTTGCCGAGCGCCCGCGAGACGGCCGACTTCACCGTACCCACCGATACGCCGAGCACCTCGGCCGTCTGCACCTCGCTGAGGTCCTCGTAGTACCGCAGAACGACCATGGCGCGCTGCCGCGCGGGCAGCCGCATGATCGCCCGCCACATCGCGTCGCGCAGCGCCTGCCGCTCGGCCGGGTCGTCGGCCGCGGACACCGGGTCCGGCTCGGGCAGCTCCTCGCAGGCGAACTCGTCCACCTTTCGCTTGCGCCACTGCGACGTCCGGGTGTTCAACAGCGCCCGGCGCACATAGCCGTCGAGCGCACGGTGGTCCTCGATACGCTCCCAGGCGACGTACGTCTTGGCGAGCGCGGTCTGCAGCAGGTCCTCCGCGTCACTCGGGTTCCCGGTCAGGGACCGGGCGGTACGCAGGAGCACCGGCTGGCGAGCCCTCATGTACGACGAGAACGACGGGTACGGGAGGGTCTGCGTCACTGGAGCAGCGGCGTTCGAAGCGCTGGTGCAGACGGGTGTGGTCATGGCTCAACGCTATGAGCGGGGTGCGTCCGGCGGATCGGCCGCAAGTCCCGAAGCCGCGTCCCCCTCAGGTTGTAGGGGTAGTACCTGCCGCACCTCCTGAAGGTGGACGAGCGGTGGAGAGCCACTGCGGGTTCACCCCTGGGGGGAGGCACACCGGCACCCCGGGGCCTCACCCGCTCCTCAGGGGCTCCCCGACGCCCCTGGGCGCCCCCGCACCCCCGAGCGCCGAGGCCGGCATGCCTACGCCCTCCGCCACAGAGCCCCCCTCTCGCGACTCCACCACGCCTCGAACGGCAGCGGGCGCTCCGCCCCCGGCGGCTCCCCGGCCCCTGCCCCACCGCCGGCCCCCACTCACGCGGCCCCCTCGCCGTCCCGCACCGCCTCCCCCCGTGCCCTCCATGAGCCACGAGATTCCCGACCGGCCGCCAGATATCACCTCCTGTCAGCTCCACCCCCTCACCCCCTCACCCCCTCACGCGCGCACACGCCCACACGGGCACACGGCACAAGCGCAGACACAGATACAGGCACACGGACCGGCTCCCACCCGATCGGTGACCCCTCCCCCGCGAGACGTGCGCGCCTCGGTGTCTCGGCGCCGCCGCGCACACGTCCCGCACCCCCACGAAGCGCACCCCGCACAAGCCGTCAGGGGACCACCGGCCCCCTCACCCCACTACCACAGCGGGGTGAAACTGATCGCCACATTGTCGTTGCCCTGGTTGACGGCCGTGAAGGCGGAGCCGTTGACCTGTGCGGTGTTGCTCTGGTTCGAGGCACCGGGACCGACGGCCTGCTGCTGCGAAGTGGCCGAGGTGCCGAAGTTGTCCCCGCCGACGCCGCTGCCGACCACCCCCGCCGTGGCACTCGCGGCCGTGGCACTCGAGCCGTCCTCCGCGAGAGCGCCGTTGTCCGCCGCCGCGACGCCGGTGAAGAGGGCTGCCGCCAGCGGAAGGGCGGAGGCGGCGGCGATGACACGGGCGGTACGGATGCTTGCCATGTTGTGTTTCCTCCAGAACCAAGGACACGCCGGCTCATGACCGTGTGTGCCCGATATACGGCTGTCACCAGGGAAGTTGGCCGACCGCCCCGGGCTGTACTCGACGTCGCAAGAGCAGGATTGCCCACCGAACACCCATGAACCACCTCTGAAGCCGTCATTCGCACGCAAGCGTGAGGGCAAGTCGATAAACCCCCACTCGACCCTCAATCCGTCCCCTCCGCCCGACAAGGGAACCTCCGCACCAAGCCCCACAAGAGGTGAAGCGTTCCGGCACATTTCCCGCCAACCATGCGGACCCCGGCGTGTCGCCCTGTCCCCCTCTTCCCTTATTCGAACATGCATACGAAAATAGAGGCATGGCCACCACCGACCGGCAGGCCACGACGCTGGCCCTCGCACACGCCCTGTCCGCCGCCGAGCGCGGACTGGCCGTCATCCCGCTGTCCCGGACGAAACTCCCCGCGCTGCGTTCTCCGCACCGCGACGAACCCGATCCCCGCCCCGGCCCCGGCCCCACCACCCGCTGCCGCGGCGAATGCGGGCGCTTCGGGCACGGTGTGTACGACGCCTCCACCGATCCCGCCCGCATCCGCGCGCTGTTCGCCGCCGCCCCCAGGGCCACCGGCTACGGCATCGCCTGCGGACTGCCCCCGCACCACCTGATCGGCGTCGACCTGGACACGAAGACCAGCACCGACTCCTCCGCCGCCCTGCGCGAACTGGCCCTGCGCCACTTGTTCACGATCCCCGCCACGGTGGTCGTCATGACCCCCAGCGGCGGCCGCCACCTGTGGCTCAGCGGCCCGCCGGACGTCGTCGTCCCCAATTCCGCGAGCCGGCTCGCTCCCGGAATCGACATCCGGGGCGCCGGCGGCTACCTGGTCGGCCCGGGCTCCCGGACGGACCACGGCACGTACACCGCCGCCCCGGGAACCGCGCACCTCATCCCCGCCGCGTGCCCGCCCTCCCTCCTGCGGCTCCTGCTGCCCCCGCCCCGCGCCCACCACCCCACACCCCCGGCGGCCGGCGGTCACGGGCAAGGACTCGTCCAGTTCGTCCTCGCCGCCCACGAGGGCCAGCGCAACACCCGCCTGTTCTGGGCGGCCTGCCGCGCCTACGAGGACGGCATCGGCCCCGCCCTGGTGGGCCCCCTGGTGGAGGCGGCCCTCAACACCGGCCTGTCCGAACGCGAGGCCCGCGCGACGATCGCCTCTGCAGCCCGCATGACAGGCCACCACCACCCCTGACGACAACACACAGACCGCCCCGCCCTCCCCCTCCCTCTTCACCCCACAAAAAACCGAGAGCCCCGGATGCACCACCGCCCTAGAGTGCCGACCATGTCACTCACGGGCGTCGTCCTCGCCCCAGGCCGCTCGGCCGACCTCTCCGAGCTGCGGATGCCGGCGGCGCTCGGGGGCTGTCCCTGCGAGCCCCTCGACGACCGGAAGATCACCCCGGCGCTGCGGTCCGCCGAAGACGCCTTCCCCGGGACCCCGCTCCACCTGGTTCCACCGCCGCGCGAACACCCCGACCAGTACGCAGGCGCTTTCGGTCCCGTGGAGGTCGTTCCCGCCGCGACCGGCCCGGGCCACTTCCGCTCCGAGGCCCTCGACCCGGCCCACGACCGCGCCCTGCACCGCTCCCGCCTCACCGTCATCCGGTTCCGGCCGGCCTCGCACGTGCCATCGGGCACGACACGGAGCCCGTACCGCGGGAGGTCTCCCGGGAACAACCGGCCGAGGACGAGGAGATCCGACCGCGCGCCCCGCACACCCCGCACACCCCTGGAAGGCCCTCGAATGAGCACCCCCGCCCCCGCCCCTGTCCCCGTCTCCCGAACGGAACTACTGCGCTGGCAGTTCGAACTGACCTGGTCCCTGTTCGAATACCACCTGGAGCGACTGGAGCCGGACGACTTCCTGTGGGAGCCCACCGCCCACTGCTGGACGATGCACCGTTCCGCCGACGGCATCTGGGCCCCGGACTGGGCGGAGACCGAGCCCGACCCCGTCCCCGTCCCCACCATCGCCTGGATCAGCTGGCACATCGGCTGGTGGTGGAGCGTGACCCTGGACCACACGCGCGGGCACCCGCCCCGGGAACGGACCGACATCACCTGGCCCGGCGAAGGGCCGGCGACCGTCCAGTGGCTGCGCGACCTGCGGACGGAGTGGCTCACGACCCTGAACGGCCTCACCGACACCGACCTGGACACCAAGGCGCCCTTCCCATGGCCGGGGCCGGACGACCCGGCGTACACCCTGGCCCACACGATTGCCTGGGTGAACACCGAGCTCCTGAAGAACGCAACAGAAATCGGCCAGCTCCGCCTGCTACGAGCGGCCTCCTGACCGCATGTCCGCACACGCCGGCCGGAAAGTGGGCGGAGCTGCCGGTATGACGCCTGCGTCTTTCGCTTGGGCCGCGGTGCGATGGAGGCGGGTCGGCCAGTACCCTCCGTCGACGAACGTGGCCCTCCCCGGCTCAGGGGTGGGCCACCGGCCCTCTTCGATCTCGACGCGCTTTCCGGCCGGCCGGACACAGACGTCACCGACCTTGAATGCGCGATGTCGTCAGGGCGGTTCACACAGGACGGTGGCGACGAAACCCTTTGAGGCTTTCCCGTTTCCAGCACGCAGGCTGATACGATCCGTCATCAATTCGTCACCCAACGTAAGGAGATGAAAATGATTCGTCGCATCGCCATCGTCCTCACCGGCCTTGTCACCGCGGGATTCTTCGCCGTGGGTACCGCGACCGCCGCACCCACTGACTCAGGGCCTCAGCCTCAGGAGGCCTCGCAGGAAAAGGCCGGTCTCGACTCCACGGGTAACGTTCTCGGCTCCCTCATCGGCGGCATCAAGGAGACATTGGGGCAAGGCCTCTGACATCACCTCGGCAGCGCCGGAAAAGGCGGCCGAAAAACTCCCCGATCCCGCGCACACGCATTGCCTCACCCGCGCGCCTCGTGGCGTTCTTCGGCCGCCTCTGCTCGAGCTGCCAATAGGCCCCCTTTCACGCCTCCGCACCGGCTCCACGACCGCATCGAAGTACTGCCATCCATCCACTTCGATCACCTGCTCGGACGCGAAGAGGTCCAAGGTCGGCACAGCCGCATCCAGAAGACGCCGGGCGGTTCCTGGTTCACAGAGACTGGGACAGCTCCGGTCCAAGAGGCGCACCGCGGCTCCGGACTCGAACTCGACGAGACCCCCGAGGCCGGCGCAGTCCGCGAGATCCTGGAGAAGACAGGTATCCACGTCGAGGTGGACGAACTCACCGGCGTCTACAAGAACACGACCCGAGGCATCGTGGTCCTGGTCTTCCGCTGCAAGCCCTCCGGCGGCACCGAACGCACCTCTGACGAGTCGGCAGCCGTCTCCTGGCTCACACCCGACGAGGTCAGCGAGCGCATGGCGGAGGTCTACGCGATCAGGCTCCTGGACGCCCTGGACGGCAACGGTCCCCACGTACGAAGCCACGACGTCAAGCAACTGCTTCGCCCGTGATAGAAGGTCACATGACAGCGGAAAACACGGCGCGCAGAAAACTACGGCCGCTCGCGGAACTCACGAACATCCATGAGTTCCTGGACGAGGTGCGACAACGCCCTTCGATGTGGATCCACGGCAACTCCCTCCACCATTTGGAGTCGATGCTGGCCGGCTACCGGATCGCCATGGAGATCCATGGTGTCCACGAGGAGGAGTACGACTTCTGGAGCCCTGGCAGTCAGGGGCCGTTCACAGACTGGTTGCGGGGACGCCTCGGCCGAGAGAGCGCGCTCAGGTGGGCAACAGAGATCGAACGCGAGGCCGAAGCCGCCGGCGTACCTGCGGTTGAGCTGTTCTTCAGCCTCCTCGACGAGTACCGAGCCGCGCGAAGCGCGGGCCGGCCCATGGGGCCGCAGCGAAGCAACGGCCCGGAAGTAGAGCCCGCATAGCGCAGTGACGGTCAAGGCAGTGCCTCCGGCGGGGGATCGGCCGGCACCGGGATGGGGAGGGGGCGCCGTCGCCGACCGCGGGCCCGCAGTGGCGTGCGGGGGTCCCATCCCGTCCACCGCCGCCCCAGGCAGAGCCGAGCAGACGCGGCCCCTGGCGACTGGGGGAGGGCGCTGGTGGAGCAGTAGTGGCCCGGAAGGGTCGCACGCCGATCCTGGTGCGGCGAGAGACCGCTACAACGCGGGCATGCGGGCATCACATGGTTCGATGCGAAATCCGTTTCGCGTGGAATTGCCCGTTGCGCACATGGGCTTGGTGCTTGTGATCATCACAAGTGTGTTCGTGGGAGTGGTCTGGTCACCCAGGACGGGCGCGATCATCGGAGGAGCCTTTGCCGCGCTGTTCGTTGTCGCTCTGTGCGTGGTGCTTCTGGCAGGTAGCCGAGGGCGGGACGCAGTGCGCGCCGCATACAAGTTCACGTTTGGCTGGGCGGACTGGATCACGCCCTGGAGGCACATCATGCCGCCTGTCAGGAGCGCTCCGGGTGCCTGACATCAATGCTTGACACCAACAGCCGCGCACACCCCGATCAACGCCGAGCCTCAATGGACGGCCGATGCAGGTCCACGACCGATCAGCCGACATTGACGAGCCGTTGTGATCGACCTGATAAGGATGAGGATCGAACCTGTCCCAGGCGGGGCGCCGCTCTCAAACGATGGGCGGCGCCCCGCCGGCTCGACTCGGCCATTGAGACTCCACGACCGCGTTCGCCGGCCGCTCCACTCAAGTGCAAGCAATGCACACGGCGAGGTCGGCCGAGAGGAGCACGGTGCGCGCTCGATCGGGACCCGAGATGCTCGCAAGGTGAATCTGTGCATCACCTGCGTCCCGTAGGCGGTCGACCGCTTCGGGAAGCCCTGTCCGCGGCGTGCCACCTGCCTCCCTCAGACCTTCCAGACGCCAAGACCACAGGTCCCAAAGCTCCAGTGCGGACACCGTGCTACGCCCTTCTGTGAGCCAAGCGAAGTCGGCACCGGCAAGGAGTACCGCGCGGGCTTCATGTGCTCAGGCGCCGTTGTTCGAAGCCAAGGCTGCGGCCAACTGCTCACGAGTCATGGCACCAGGATCTCGTTCTCCTTGCGTGCCCGATCCAGCGGGGAGCCTCGGCGAATGACGGCATTCAGCGGGGAGCAAGCACAAAAACGACCCCCGACCATTCTTACCTGGTCAGGGGCCGTTCTCACTGCTCTCAACGCGGAGGCGGTGGGATTTGAACCCACGGTGACATCGCTGCCACGACGGTTTTCAAGACCGTTCCCTTAGGCCGCTCGGGCACACCTCCCCGCACTCGCCGGGTGATCGGCGGCGCGGGGACAAGGGTAACGGGTCCGTGCGGGCGGGGTGGGATCAGCTGTCGCCGACGCGGGAGCCCAGGGTGAGTTCCGTGGTCTGCTCCTTGCCGTCGCGCTCGTAGGTGAGGGTGACCTCGTCACCCGGCTTGTGGGTCCAGATCTCGCCGATCAGGGTCGGCCCGGAGTCGATGACGCGATCATCGAGCTTGGTGATGACGTCACCGGGCCGCAGACCGGCCTGGTCGGCGGGCCCGTCGGGGTCGACCGCCTCGGAGCCGGCGGCGCCCTGTTCTGTGATCTTCGCCCCGCCCGTGCCTTCCTCCAGGGAGACCGACGCGCCGATCTTGGCGTACACCGGCTTGCCCGTCTTGATCAGTTCCTGGGCGACGTACTTGGCCTGGTTGATCGGAATGGCGAAGCCCAGACCGATGGAGCCGGCCTGGCCGGTGCCGAAGCCGCCGTTGCTGGTGGACTGGATGGCGGAGTTGATGCCGATGACGTTGCCCTGGGCGTCCAGCAGAGGTCCGCCGGAGTTGCCCGGGTTGATCGAGGCGTCGGTCTGCAGGGCGCTCATGTACGAAGCCTGGCTGCCGGCGCCGTCGCTGGAGGCCACCGGGCGGTTCTTCGCGCTGATGATGCCGGTCGTCACCGTGTTGGACAGGCCGAACGGGGCACCGATGGCGATCGTCGAGTCGCCGACGGCGACCTTGTCGGAGTCACCCAGGGTGAGGGGCTTCAGGTCCGAGGGGGCGTTCCGCAATTTGATGACCGCGACGTCGTAACCCTGGGCGTTGCCGACCACCTCGCCGCCGTACTTCTTGCCGTCCGGGAAGGTCACCGCGACCTTGCCGCCGTCCACGGCGTCCGCCACCACGTGGTTGTTGGTGACGATGTGCCCCTGGGTGTCGAACACGAATCCCGTGCCGGTCCCGCCCTCACCGCTGCTGCTCTCCGCCTCGATGGTGACCGTGCTCGGCAGTGCCTGGGCTGCCACGCCCGCGACCGTACCCGGGTCGCGCTTGACGTTGCCGCCGCTGGTCGACGACGAGACGGTCGTCGAGCCGTTGCTGTCGTTGTTCTTGGCCAGCGTGTAGCCGAGGCCGCCGCCCAGGCCGCCCGCGACCAGCGCGGCCAGCAGGACCGTGGCGATCAGGCCGCCACGCCTGCCGCCCTTCTTCGGTGCCGGCGGCTGCTGGTACGAAGAGCCCCAGCCGTCCGCGCCGTGACCGGCGCCGCCGTCGTACGACGGGGTGCCCGGCGCCGGGGGCGGGGGCCAGGAGGCGGCGGGCGGGGAGGAGGCTCCCGACGGAGGGCCTGCTTGGGGCTGGTTCTGGGCGCCGTGGCCTTCCTGGCCGGTGTGGGCAGCCTGAGCGGTATGTCCGGCCGGCTCGCCGTATCCGCCGCGGTCACCGCCGCCGTATGCCGGGTACTGCCACGAGCCGTGGCCCTGTGCCGCCCCCGGCGCGTTCGGCGGGACGGGGGGCAGGGGGGTCGTCGGGCCGCCCCCGTCCGGAGCCTCACGCTCCGGACGCGCCTGAGCAGCGGGAGCGTCCACCGGCGTGGGCGGTACGGGCGGGGCCGGGGGTACCGATGCGCCCTCGCTTGTGCCCTCGTTCTCGGTGCTCACGGCTCTCTCCTCGATCCACGGCTGTTGTTCCAGGTCGCACTCGGTCACGCTCGTTCACGCATGTCGACGAGTCCGGCGCGCTTCAGCTGTGCGTATCTCTTTGTATGACGTCAGCTTTTCCCATGGGCCGTCAGGGCACCATAAGCCGTTCCTGTGGGTGCGAGGCCCTTCCTTATACAGGGCATTACTCACTAAGGGTGCACCATTCCCATGCCTCCGATCAGACCTCCGCGTCGACCTGACCATCGACACCCGAGCGACCGCGCAGGTACCCCCATGCGATGGCACCATGACGCGGTGACCCACGCACGTCAACGTCCGATCCAAGTCGTCGCCCACCGCGGAGCCTCCGAGGACGCCCCCGAACACACCCTGGCCGCTTATCGCAAGGCGATCGAGGACGGTGCGGACGCGCTCGAATGCGATGTACGCCTGACCGCGGACGGTCATCTCGTCTGCGTTCACGACCGCCGCGTCAACCGTACGTCCAACGGTCGCGGTGCGGTGTCCGCACTGGAGCTCTCCGATCTGTCCACCCTGGACTTCGGCTCCTGGAAGACGCGTGACCCACTCGGGGGGCGGATCGAGGAGCCCGACTGGGAGCACAGGCCGGAGGACAGGGAGGCGACCTCCGTCCTCACCCTGGAGCGGCTGCTGGAGCTTGTCGCCGATGCCGACCGCCGGGTGGAGCTGGCGATCGAGACCAAGCACCCCACGCGGTGGGCGGGACAGGTGGAGGAGAGGCTGCTGCTCCTGCTGAAGAGGTTCGGCCTGGACAGCCCCGGCTCCCCCGAGGAGTCACCGGTACGCGTGATGAGCTTCTCCGCGCGGTCGCTGCACCGTGTGCGCGCCGTCTCACCCACCCTGCCGACGGTCCACCTCATGCAGTTCGTCTCGCCCCGGCTGCGCGAGGGGCGGCTGCCGGAAGGGGTGCCGATCGCGGGCCCCTCGATCCGGATCGTCCGCAGCCACCCCGCGTACATCGAGCGCCTGAAGCAGTCCGGTCACCAGGTGCACGTGTGGACCGTGAACGATCCCCAGGACGTGGACGCCTGCGTCGGCCTCGGGGTCGACGCCATCATCACCAACCGCCCCCGCGCGGTGCTCGACCAACTCGGCCGCTGAGCGGCACAGGACGGCTCGGCCAAGAGCCCCGCGCGCTCCGTGCAGTCCGCGCAGTCCGCGCAGGGCTCTTGACCGCGGGCCCCCTCTCACCTCATGCTCACATCTCGGCCACATCGACGAAATCCAGCCACCTGGTTACGGGGAGTGCTCCGGCGCATTCGGTAAGTGCTCGGTTGTTTCGAGTGCGTCACCGCACATGGATGGGCCGGTTTCCGGTTCAGGCCCATGGGGCATTCACACCGTGGCGTGGGGCGAAGGAGGTCTCGGGGGTGGCGTTGGTGGTGGCACAGGAGGTGCCCACGTCGTCGAGCATGGCCGTATCCCATGGCCCTGCGGACGTGGGGAAAGCAAGGCGCCGCATGCGCCTGCAGTTGCGCGACGGCGGCGTGGCGGACACGGTCATCGACGATGCCGTACTGATCCTTTCCGAACTACTGAGCAACGCGTGCAAACACGGCAGACCCCTGGGTGGCGCCCTGGCCGGGGAAGGCGACATCCGCGCAGCCTGGCAGGTGGATCACCGCGGCCGGCTCATCGTGGAGGTCACAGACGGTGGAGGCCCGACCCGGCCCGCGCCGGCGACCCCGTCGGTCACCGCGCACGGCGGCCGGGGGCTGAACATCATCACGGCCCTGGCCGACGACTGGGGCGTACGCGACGAGGTGCCCGGCGAGGTCACGGTATGGGTCGTCGTCCACGACGACGTGTACGACCCGGACGCCGGACACCGGCGCGACGACTTCGCCGCGCGGGTAACGGCTCCAACGGTGTCCGAGATGCCCGAGATTTCCGACCTGGAGTTCGCGGACGTCTTCGACCGCCTCGACTGACCGGCGCACCCGCGCGGCGGTCCCACGGCCACCCCGCGCGGTCGTCCACCGTCGACCACGTCGGCCCCCGTCAGCCGTCTCGCGGCGCCCTCGCGGCCACCTCGCGCGGCCCCGGCCCCGTACCGCTTGCGCGTTGCCCACAGGCGGCACGTCGTCCACAGGGTCCCTCCGGTCGCGTCGTGAACGACTAGGCTCCCGCCCGTACGAGACGAGCCGTAACCGGGAGACACCCACGATGGCCAAGAAGCGCCCCCAGACCAAGGCCAAGCGCCCGCAGCCTACGGACGGAGCCCGCGCCGCAGGCGCTGACGGGGACTTTCCGGTCGTCGGCGCCCGCGAGCCCTGCCCCTGCGGCAGCGGCCGCCGCTACAAGGCCTGCCACGGCCGTGCCGCCGCACACGCCGTGACCGAACTGGTGCAGCGCCCGTTCGAGGGAGTGCCGGGCGAGTGCGACTGGGTGGCGCTGCGCGAGCTGGTGCCGGCGGCCACCGTCGAACTGCCCCTCAAGGACGGCCTGCCCGACGGCGTCCCGTCGGTCACCCTGGCCACCGTGCTGCCGATGGCCTGGCCCGCGCTGCGCCGTGACGACGGCTCGGTCCTCCTCGGCCTGCAGAACGACACCTCGTCCGGTGACATCAGCCGCGACCTCGCCGACACCCTCCAGCGGGCGCTCACCGCCGCTCCGGGCACCCCGGTGCAGGCCCGCCGCGCTCCGGCCGAGGGGCCCCGGCTGCAGGATCTCCTCGACCCCGAGGGCACGTTCGAACCGGTGGTGCACAGCGGCTTCGAGTTCTGGGTCCCCGACCCGGAGAACGCCACTCCGGACGTGACCGCCTCCCTGGAGCGGGCCAACGCGGCGGCCATCCCGACCGTCAAGCTCTCGGGCGTGGACTCCGCGTACTGGTGCGAGACGCCCGAGAAGAACCATCTGCGGTGGGTCATGCCGCACCCCGAGGAGCAACTTCTGGACGCCTTGGCGCGGCTGCACGCGGCAGGCCGCTCCTCCCTCGGCGAGGGGACCCGTCTCGTGGGCTCCTTCCGCGCTCACGGACTCACCGTCCCGGTCTGGGACCTGCCCAGCGGGGTCGGAGCCGAGGACGTGGAGAAGCCGGCGGCCGAGTTCGCCGAGCGCCTCGCCGCGGCCCTGGCCACCGACGCCCCGCTCACCGGCGACGAGCGCCGCGCGCGCGGCGGGCTGACCAACCGCCAGGTCACCCTCAGCTGAGGCACGGGCGCGCTCCCCGGTCGCGCCGACGGCCCGGTCAGTGCGACCGCCCGGTCCACGTGACCGGCTTCGTCCACAACTCCCGGTGAAGACAAGCCAGTCGGTGACCGGAAAAGCTGAGTTCGAATTTGCTAACCGCCGATCTCTTGTTACCGTTCCAGTAGCCCGGTTGCTGGTGCATCCCCCGTCGCCAGCAACCGGGTCTTCGCTTGACCGCGCTTCTTCGCAGAACGCGGTCGCGCCTCAACCACCGGTTCCCCTTGGACGGTTGTTCCCGGAGCGCAGCGCGACAGCGGCCGACGGCCCTCGTGCGGCCTGGTCGGCGAACTCGGTGGTGCGCGCCCAGCGCGCGTGCAGTGCCGCAGGCGGCCGTGCCACTGGGTCTCCGGTGGAAACCCATGGGAACGACGCAGCCGCCGGACGCCGCGCGCGGCGACAGGAAGTACCGGACCCCGCGCGCGTCGGCGGCCACTACATCTCGGGCGCGCTCACACCCGTACCGGTGAGGGCCTCGACCACGGCGTCCACCACGGCCTCGACATCGGGCACCCAGGGCGAGGCCGAGCCGGGCAGCGGCGCGCGCTCCCAGCGGACATCGCCCAGGCCGGTGGCGGACGGGGGCAGGGCGAGGTAGCCGCCCTCGCCGTGGAAGCGGAGCGAGCCGGGGACGAAGTCCTTGGCGTACAGCAGCTCGCCCAGCTGCTCCAGGGAATACGGCTTGACCAGGATCGACCAACGGTCCGCCGCGGCGACGACCGGGCCGAGCCGCATGCCGTGCCGGTCGAGGGCGACCAGGGCGCGGGCGGCCGGCGCGGCGGGCAGGGAGACCGCGCAGGGAGCCCTGCCCCCCGTGGCCAGGACGATGGGCGCCGTGGGCCGGTTGCCCCACCACCAGCGCACCATGCGCGCGTCCGTGGTGGCCGCGAGGAGCCCGGGGTCGAAGGGATGGGCGCCCGGCACTGTGCATTCGGGGTCCGGGCAGCCGCAGCGGGACCCGCCCCGCGGGTCCTTCGCCACACCCGGGAGTACCGGCCACTGCCAGTCCGAGGCGAAGGTCAGGGCCGCTTCGATCAACCGGGGCCCCCTGCCGCCTCGCCGGGACAGGAGGCTGCGTCGCCTTCCGAGGATCTCGCGCATGAGCGCTCGTTCCTTTCCGTTGCACGCCTGGCAACACCGTGGTCCACATCACAACATGTGTCGATCACTGCACTGTGCGTACCTACTGTGCGTACCTGTTGGCGCATCACACCCCTGCACCGGGCAGGGGGAGCCCCTACGGGCCGAACAAGGACTGCCTCCGCGGCCGTACCACCCATACTGCGTCGATCGGAAGCACGGGGGTGGCGCGGGGGTGGCGAAGTCTGGCGTTTACCGTCGCACGTGTTTCTCTCCGCCTCCGCCACGGGAGGATGGGGCACGGTCGTCGGTGGTTAAGACGCCCGGGTCCGCCGCCAGGTTCCCGGGTGATTCCCAACCACCCCTGGCCTTCTCCGAGTACGTACCCATCACGACCGCTGTGACGCTCCGTCGAGCGAGCCCAGTCGATCGCAATCAACCTCCCCTTGAGGCAGTTTCAAGCCAAGTTTCCTTTTCGGCAAGGGGGCGGGAGTGGAGTCTTTCCGGGCTCCCTCCAGCCTCACGGACACCAGTAATCCCAGCAGGACAATGCTGGACATCTCCTCACGAGAACGTGTACATGTGGAGACACTGCCGGCGACGCAGAACGACATGGGGGTTTGCGATGCTTTTGAGCAGTTCGTACCGGTGGGAAAGCCGGACGCCATGAACGCCCCGCACCCTGCGAAAGTGGCTGGAATCGATTCAACAGTTCCGGCCCCCGCACACACTGCCGCGTCCGCTGCTACGGGTACCTCTCCGGCTGCCCCGGCAAACCCCCAGAACGCACCGGGCGTGCTCCTGCAGGACCGACTCGCGGGATGGGTCTCCGATCTCACGACCCTCCACGAGCTGACCGAGCACCTGGCCCGCACGAGCTCCCTCGACGAGGCGCTCCGGGAACTGCTGCGCGCCGGTGCCGCCCTGGTGGGCGCCCGACGCGGTCTCGTCGTCCTGGAACCCGCCGACGGCCGCGGACCGGACACCACGATCGGTCTCGGCCTGGCCCGCGCGGATCTCGGCCACATCGAGACGATCCCGCGCGGCGCGGTGCCGTACGGCAGGATCCTCGACGGACTGCCCGGTGCCGACGACGGCATCGCCGTGCCCGACCTGCTCGCCGAGAAAGGGCTCGACCCCCGGCACCGCGAGGTCGCCGCCCGCCTCGGCTACGCCGCGAGCTACACGCTGCCCCTCACCCCCGAGGCCGCGGCGGGCACGGACGCCACGCAGACAGCGGAGGCGGCGCGTCGCCTGGGCGCCGCCGTGTGGCTCTACGACGAACCCGCCGAGCCGTCAAAACGCCAGCGGCACCTCGTCGGCCTCTACGCCCGCTACGCCGCCGAGCATCTCGCCCGCCTCCTGGAGCTCGAGCGCACGCGTGCGTCCATGGCCATCATGGCCGAGGAACTCCTCCCCTCGCGCCTGCCCCGGATCCCCGGCGTCCAGCTCGCCGCCCGGCACCGCGCCTCCCCGCACGGCGGCGGCGACTGGTACGACGCGCTGCCACTGCCGGACGCCGCCCTCGGCCTCGCCGTGGGGTCGGTCACCGGGGCCGGGCCGAGCGCGGTCGCCGCGATGGGACGGTTTCGGGCGTCCCTGCGCGCCTACGCCGTGATGGAGGGCGAGGACCCGGTGGCCGTCCTGTCCGACCTGGAACTGCTGCTGAGGCTCACCGAACCCGCCCGGTCGGCCACCGCACTGTTCGGTTACTGCGAACCCGCTCTGCGCAGGATCACGCTGGCCGGTGCCGGTCACAGTCCGCCGCTGTTGCTCGGCGAGCACCGTACGGAGTTCGTGGAGACGTCGGTCTCGGCCCCCCTGGGCATGCTCGCCTGCTGGGAGGCGCCGAGCGTGGAGGTTCACGCGGAACCGGGAGAGACGGTTCTGCTCTACACCGACGGGCTGCTGCACCGCACCGGTGACCCCACCGACCGCGCCTTCGCCCGGCTGCACGCGGCTGCCGCCGGGGTGCCCCAGGCGCTGCGCCGCGACCCGGGCGCGATCGCCGACCACATCCTGCGCACCGTGCTGCCCGAGGGCGCTCGGACGGCGGACTCCACGGAGGACGTCGTCCTGCTGGCCGCACGGTTCGAGTAGCCACGCCGCGCGGCGCGAGGCAGGACAAGGCAGGAAGGGGCGATGCCGCGCGCGGGCAGGAACCAAAGAGGCGGGAAGGCGCCGGTTCGCAGCACCCGTTCCGCGGCATCGGTTCGCGGCCCGCTCGGTGTCCGCTTCTGTGCTTGTCCCCATTCCCGTACCCGCTCCTGTGCCCGTTTCCATCGCCCTCCGCGCGCCCTTGGTAACAGGTCCTTCCCCCGGGTGACCGTTTCGTCGGTAACCGTACGATGGGGGAGGCCCCCCGGCTCGGACGAAACCGACACCCCTGGGGAGGCCCAGAGCCTTACCGAGGAGGATGACCGCTGTGGCAGAAGAGCTCCCGACCGCGTTCGACGAGGCCGCCGGGACGACAGGCCCCGAAGGCCCGGAAGCCGCGGCGGGCCCCGGGACCGCCGAGGAAGAGCCCGTCAAGCAGCGCAAGAACGGCCTCTACCCCGGCGTGTCCGACGAACTGGCCGAGAACATGAAGAGCGGCTGGGCCGACACCGAGCTGCACGACCTCGAGCCGGTCCCCCAGGCCACGCAGACCGCCGCCCGCCGTGCCGCGCTGTCCGCGCGCTTCCCGGGCGAGCGCCTGGTCGTCCCCGCGGGCAACCTGAAGACGCGGTCCAACGACACCGAATACGCCTTCCGCGCGTCGGTCGAGTACACGTACCTCACCGGCAACCAGACCGAGGACGGCGTCCTCGTCCTGGAACCGACGGCCGACGGCCACCAGGAGACGATCTACCTCCTCCCGCGCTCGAACCGCGAGAACGGCGAGTTCTGGCTGGACGGCCAGGGCGAGCTGTGGGTCGGCCGCCGCCACTCCCTCACCGAGGCCGAGAAGCGGTACGGCATCCCCGCCTCCGACGTGCGCGAGCTGGCCGGTGCCCTGCGCGAGGCCACCGGCCCGGTGCGCGTCGTGCGGGGCCACGACGCCGGCATCGAGGCGGCGCTGACCGACAAGGTCACCGCCGAGCGCGACGAGGAGCTGCGGGTCTTCCTCTCCGAGGCCCGGCTGGTCAAGGACGCCTTCGAGATCGGCGAGCTGCAGAAGGCCGTCGACTCCACCGTGCGCGGTTTCGAGGACGTCGTGAAGGTCCTCGACAAGGCCGAGGCCACCAGCGAGCGCTACATCGAGGGCACGTTCTTCCTGCGCGCGCGGGTCGAGGGCAACGACGTCGGCTACGGCTCCATCTGCGCCGCCGGCCCGCACGCCACCACCCTGCACTGGGTGCGCAACGACGGCCCGGTCCGCTCCGGCGACCTGCTGCTGCTCGACGCCGGCGTGGAGACGCACACGTACTACACGGCGGACGTCACGCGCACGCTGCCGATCGACGGCACGTACAGCACGCTGCAGAAGAAGATCTACGACGCCGTGTACGACGCCCAGGAGGCCGGTATCGCGGCCGTGAAGCCCGGCGCCAAGTACCGCGACTTCCACGACGCCGCCCAGCGGGTCCTGGCCGAGCGGCTCGTCGAGTGGGGTCTGGTCGAGGGCCCGGTGGAGCGGGTGCTGGAGCTGGGTCTGCAGCGCCGTTGGACACTGCACGGCACCGGCCACATGCTCGGCCTGGACGTCCACGACTGCGCCGCCGCGCGCACCGAGACGTACGTCGACGGCACCCTGGAGCCGGGCATGGTGCTCACGGTCGAACCGGGCCTGTACTTCCAGGCCGACGACCTGACCGTCCCCGAGGAGTACCGGGGCATCGGCGTCCGCATCGAGGACGACATCCTGGTGACCGAGAACGGCAACCGGAACCTCTCCGCCGCGCTGCCCCGGCGCTCGGCCGAGGTCGAGGCGTGGATGGCGGCTCTCAAGGACTGACCACGGCTCGAGGGGCTCTCCAGGGATTCTCGAGGGACTCTCCAGGGCTCAGGAACCGCTCGAGCGGTCGATCGATGAACTGATGCGCGCACGCGCACCGCGGCCGGGCACCCCTCAGGGGTGCCCGGCCGCGGTGCGCCGGGGGTTCGGTGCGAGCGGGTGGTGGTCACACCGCCATCAGCGGCGCGCCCTTCCGCCATTTGAGGATCTTGTCGAAACTCACCACGGCGCCACCCCTGTCGGGCTTGTTGCCGATGTGGACGTGGTCGGCGAGCTCCTGGATGAGGCAGAGGCCGCGGCCGTGCTCCGCGTCGTACGGCGCGGGGCGGGCCGGCGGATGGGCGCGGCGGCCGGCCACGGCGGGAAAGCCGGGGCCCGCGTCGGCGACCTCGATACGGCACTTCTCACCCTCGAGATAGGCGGTCACCCGGTACGCCTCCGCAAACCCGCCCCGGACGGTGCCCCCACCGTGCTCGACGGCGTTCGCACAGGCCTCGGTGAGGGCGACGGAGAGGTCGTAGGAGATGTCGGGGTCGACGCCCGCGGTCTCCATCGCGCCGAGAAGAAGGCGACGCGCGAGCGGCACGCTCGCAGCATCCCGGCGCAGATGGAGTGACCACCAGATGCTCATGCTCCAGCCTCCCGGCCGCGGCTCGACATACCGTTACCTATTGCCCTGCGTACACGCTTGTAAGCGTCCCGCTGACGTGATAACCCCCATATGGCGGGTGCGCCATGGGGGCGACCGGTGTATATAGGACGTCCTGCCGCAGAGGTGATCTTCCGGTTGTAGCTCTCCTTGCGGACCTGCCGTACGGGGGCCGGAGGCCCAGTGCGATGATGAGCCCGCCATGACTGCCCCCCACCCGCACACGATGCGCTCCGGACCCGGGCTCCGGATGCCGCGGGCCGCGGTGTTCGCCGCGGTCTGTGTCGTGCTGGCCGGGGCAGGTCACACACTCGCCTCCCACTCCCCCGTTCCGCTGTGGACGCTGGGTGTCGGATTCCTCGGAATGTTCGTGGCCGTGCTGCCGCTCGCCGGACGCGCACGGTCCCTGCCCGGTATCGCCGCCCTGCTGGCGGTCGGCCAGGTGGTGCTGCACACCGTGTTCGGCATCGGCCAGCACGGCGCCACGGCCACCGCGAACGTGTCGTCGGGCGCGTCGTCCTCCGTGCCCGGGTCCGTGTCCGACGCCTCGCTGATCGAGCAGGCGGCCCGGCTGATGTGCGGCGCCGGCACGACGGCCATCACCCCCGCACGGGCTCAGCGCATCCTCGCCGACGCCCGGATCCACCCCGGGGCGACCGGCACGGAGAGCACGGCCGGCGGGACCCGCACCGGGCACGCCCAGGAGGGCGTCCTGTCCCTGGCCGCGGACCCTTCGGCCACGGGCTCGGCGGTGCCGCTGCTGCCGTCCCTGCCGATGCTGCTCGTGCACGTCCTCGCGGCGCTCGCCACCGGCTGGCTGCTGCGCCGCGGCGACCTGGCACTGCTGCGGCTCACCGAGCTGTCGGCGCACGGCGTCGCCGAGGGCGCCCTCGTACGGTCCCTTCGCGCGGCGCTCGCTCTGGTACTCGCCCTGCGCGCGGGGCTCCCGGGGGCCCCGCGGGTGGCCCCGCGCCGGCTGCGCTCCGTACCGCCCGTGCCGCCCACGCCACGGGGCACCGCACTCCAGCACACGGTGATCCGCCGGGGCCCGCCTCCGGCGGGCCCCGCACTCGCCCTCGCCGCCTGACGCGACCGGGCCACCACTCCGCACCGCCGGGTCTCCGGACGGGAGAGGGGCGCCGGCGTGCGGGGCGGCACGCGCGTGTGCGTCCGCTTTCCCCGTGTTTCCCGCGCACTTCCCGCTTGCTTCGCTCGTACTCCTTTCGCACGAGCGAGCCGGCTGCGGCCCGGCCGCCGGCAACCGGCGGGGACGTACGCCCGTACGCGGATCCCTCACCGTCAGCGAAACCCAACTGAAGCGGAGTGCTTCTGCCATGAAGGCTTCCCGTATCGCCGCCGTCGGCGCTGTCGCCGGTGTCGCCGTCCTCACCTTGTCCGCCCCCGCCTTCGCGCACGTCAGCGTGCAGCCCGAGGGCGAGGCGGCCAAGGGCGGTTACGCGGTCGTGGACTTCAAGGTCCCCAACGAACGCGACAACGCCTCGACGACCAAGCTCGAGGTGACGTTCCCCACCGACCACCCGCTGGCCTCCGTGATGCCGCAGCCGGTCGACGGCTGGGACATCAAGGTCACCGAGTCCAAGCTGGACGAGCCGCTGGAGATGCACGGCAAGAAGATCGACAAGGCCGTCACCAAGGTCACCTGGACCGCCGACGACGACGGCATCGAGCCGGGCTTCTTCCAGAAGTTCCCGGTGTCCGTCGGCACCTTGCCCGAGGACGCCGACGAGCTGGTCTTCAAGGCGCTGCAGACGTACTCCAACAAGGAGGTCGTCCGCTGGATCGAGGTGCCTCAGGAGGGTCAGGAGGAACCCGACTTCCCGGCCCCCGTGCTCGCCCTGGCCGAGGCCTCCGCCGACGGTCACGCGCACGGTGCGCCGGAGGGCGAGGCCGACGCCAAGGCCGACGAGACCACCGAGAACGCCGCCGCGGAAAGCACCGCGGCGGCCGGCTCCGACGCGGGCGGCACGGACACCACCGCCCGGGTCCTGGGCATCGTCGGCATCGTGGTCGGCGCCGCGGGCGTCGCCTACGGCGTACTCGCCGGACGCCGGCGCGCCGACGCCTGAGCCCTCCCCCTGTTCAACGGCGCGCACCGGGGCCGCCCACGGCCCCGTGGCACCCCGGTGCGCGCCGGAACACCTACCTTCTGGACCTCATCATGCGCAAGAAGACCCTCACGGCGGCGGCCCTGCTCGCCGCCGCCACCCTGACCCTCTCCGCCTGCGGCGGCAGCGACAGCGCCGGCGACAGCCCCATCGCCATGGTCTCCGAGGAGGCCGGCGCGGAGAAGGCCGCCACAGCCCTCGACAATCCGTTCGAGAAGCCTGACCTCGTCCTCACCGACACGCAGGGCGAGGAGTACGACTTCCGCGCGGAGACCGCCGGCAAGCCCACCCTGGTCTACTTCGGTTACACGCACTGCCCCGACGTCTGCCCGCTGACCATGAACAACCTCGCGGTGGCCAAGAAGCAGCTGCCCCAGGACCAGCAGGACGAACTGCGGATCGTGTTCGTCACCACCGACCCCGAGCGGGACACCTCCGCCGCGCTCGGCAAGTGGCTCAAGGGCATCGACTCCCAGGTCGTCGGTCTGACCGGCGACTTCGACACGATCCAGGCCGGCGCCCGCACCCTGGGCATCTCGATCGACGCGCCGCGCGAGGACGACAAGGGCCAGGTCGTCTCCGACCACGGCACCCAGGTCATCGCCTTCTCCCCGAAGACCGACGGCGGCTACCTCCTCTACGGCGAGGACGCCACCGTCGAGGACTACACCGCGGACCTCCCCAAGATCATCAAGGGGGAGAACCCGTGAAACGGCTTGCGCAAAAGCGGCTCGCGGAAAGGCAGCCGCCTGGGATACGGCTTCTCGGGAGGCCGCACGGCCTCGCGGCGGTGGCCCTCACCGGAGTGCTGGCCCTGACCGGCTGCGGCGGCCCGGACCCGGGCAGCTCGGGCTCGGCCGGCGAGGCGGACCTGTCCGTCGGCTCCGCTTACATGCCGCAGCCGGTGTCGGACATGGCGGCCGGCTTCCTCGTCATCAGCAACAAGGGCGGCGCGGCCGACCAGCTGACCTCGGTCAGCAGTGACGCCGCCGACCACGTCACCGTGCACGAGACCGTCGACGGGGCCATGCAGGAGGCCGACGCGCTCGACATCCCGGCCCACGGCAGCCTCGTACTCGAGAGCGGCGGCAACCATCTGATGTTCGAGCAGCTGAAACAGCGGCCGAAGCAGGGTCAGAAGGTCTCCGTCGAGCTGCGCTTCGCCCACTCCGACCCCGTCACGGTCGAGATTCCGGTGAAGCCCGCCACCTACATCCCGAAGCACGGACACTGAGGGAGAAACCCCTGTGACCCAGACCATCGCCCCCCGCGCCCGGATCCTGGTGCTGCTGTTCCTGGCCGTCACCGGCGCGCTCCTCGCCGGGGCCGCTCCCGCCTCCGCGCACGCCGCGCTGACCGGCAGTGATCCCCGGCAGGGGACGGTGGTCGACCAGGCCCCCGCCCAGGTCTCGCTCACCTTCTCCGAACCGGTCGCGGTGAGCGACGACGCCCTGCGCGTCCTCGACCCCAAGGGCGTGCGGGTCGACAAGGGCGACCCGGCCGACGCGAGCGGCACCACGTACACCGTGCGGCTGCTCGGCGGGTTGCCCGACGGCACCTACACCGTCACCTACCAGGTGGTGTCCGCGGACAGCCATCCCGTCGCCGGCGCCTTCACCTTCTCCGTCGGGGCCCCCTCGGAGACCTCCGTCGAAGCCACCGCCCAGGCCTCCGACGACGGACTGGTCGGCTCGCTGTACGGCATCGGGCGGTATCTGTCGTACGCCGGGTTCGTGGTCATGGTCGGCGGGGCCGCTTTCGTGCTCGCCTGCTGGCGGCACGGCTCCGGCGTACGGGCGGTACAGCGGCTGGTCGTCTCCGGGTGGCTCACGCTCACCGCGGCCACCCTCGCACTGCTGCTCCTGCGCGGTTCCTACACGAGTTCCGGGAAGGTCGCCGACGTCTTCGACCTGACGCTGCTCAGCGAGGTGCTGCAGACCAAGACCGGCGCGGCTCTCGTGTCACGGCTGCTGCTGCTCGCCGCGGCGGCGCTGTTCATCGCGGTGCTCTTCGGCGCCGCCCAGTACCAGCGGAGCGACGAGGAGAAGCGGGACCTGTCCTTCGGGCTCGCGATCGGCGGGACGGTCGTGTCGGCCGGGCTCGCCGCGAGCTGGGCCATGTCCGAGCACGCGTCCCAAGGGCTCCAGCCGGGCATCGCGATGCCGGTCGACGTCGTCCACCTGCTGGCCGTCGCCGCCTGGCTCGGCGGACTCACCGCCCTGCTCGTCGCGCTCTACCGGGCCCCTGCCGACACCGCGGTCGACGCGGCCGCCGTCCGGCGGTTCTCTCGGCTCGCGTTCGGCAGTGTGGTCGCACTGGTCGTCACCGGGACCTACCAGAGCTGGCGGCAGCTCGGCTCCTGGTCGGCATTCACCGACACCCGGTACGGACAGTTGCTGCTCGCCAAGATCGGACTCGTGGTGGTCATGGTCGGGATCGCGTACGCCTCCCGGCGGTGGACGGCGCGACTGGCGGAGCCCGGTGCGCCGGTGTCACTCCGGGAGGAGCCGAAGGAAACCATGGTGGGGGTGTCGGCCGCGAAGAACGGGGCGAACGGCACGGAAAAGGCCGGAGCCGGTACGGGGAAGGGCGTCCCTGTCTCCGAGACCGACACCGACACCGACACCGACACCGACACCGAGGTGGAACGGGAGAAGGCCGCGGACGGCACGGGGCCTGCAGAGGTTCGTTCGGAGGAGTCCGGTGCCGGGTCGAAGGCCGGTGGGGACTCCGTGCGGGCCGCGCAACTCGCCCGGCAGCGGGCCGCCGTGGCGACCGCCCGGCAGAAGCGGCTGCGGGACTCCGACCCGAACCGCTTCGGGCTGCGTCGCTCCGTGCTCGCCGAGGCCGGTATCGCCGTCGTCCTGCTCGCGATCACCACCGTGCTCACGCAGACCGAGCCGGGGCGCACGGAGCAGGAGGCCGCGTCGTCGTCCTCGGCCACGTCGTCGTCCTCGTCCTCGTCCTCGTCCGCCCAGGGAACCGGTGCGGTGACCCTGAACATGCCCTTCGACACCGGCGGCAAGGACGGCAAGGGCGTCGTCACCATCGACCTGGACCCCGCACGCGTGGGCGGCAACGACATGCACGTCTATGTGGAGCGGACCGACGGCAAGGCCTTCGACGTCCCCGAGCTCAAAGTCGCCTTCACTCTCGACGCGAAGGACGTCGGACCGCTGCCCGTCGTCCCCGACCACCTCGACACCGGTCACTGGTCGGCGAGCGGGGTGCAGATCCCCATGGCAGGAGACTGGACGGTCGAGGTGACCGTACGGACCTCCGACATCGACCAGGTGACCGTCTCCAAGAACGCACAGATCGGCTGAACCACCATGGCTGACCAGTCCATTCCGGAGGCCCGCACCCCTGCGGCGCCAGAACCCCGGGAAGGCACCGCCGCGCCCGCCGACCGGGAGGGCATCTCTCGGCGCCGTCTGCTCGGCACCGCCGGGGCCACCGGAATCGTGCTCGGTGCCGCAGGCGGTGCGATGGGTTACGCCGCCGCCGCGCCCGCCGCGTCCGCCGAAGTCGCCCCGCTGACTTCCCTGGGCGAGGGCCGGGCAATGTTTCACGGGAAACATCAGCCCGGCATCACCGACGGGCTCCCGGCCCGCGGCCATCTCATCGCCTTCGACCTCGCGCCGGGTGCCGGGCGCAAGGAAGCGGCTGCACTGCTGCGCCGCTGGTCGGACACGGCCCGACGGCTCATGGCAGGCGAACCGAGCGCCGATGGGGACACCGGTGTGGCCCAGGATGCCGGACCCTCCTCACTGACCCTCACCTTCGGCTTCGGCCACAGCTTCTTCGCGCGTACCGGACTGGAGAAACAGCGTCCGGTGGCCCTGGACCCGCTGCCCGACTTCTCCTCCGACCACCTCGACAAGGCTCGCAGCAACGGTGACCTGTGGGTGCAGGTCGGCGCCCATGACGCCCTGGTCGCCTTCCACGCACTGCGCGCCGTGCAGAAGGACGCCGGTTCTGCGGCCAGGGTGCGCTGGCAGATGAACGGGTTCAACCGCTCACCCGGCGCCACCGCCCGCCCGATGACCGCACGCAACCTGATGGGCCAGATCGACGGCACCCGTAACCCCAAACCGTCCGAATCCGACTTCGACCAGCGGATCTTCGTACCGGCGAACGGTGACCCCGTCTGGATGGCACACGGCTCCTACGTGGTCGTTCGCCGTATCCGCATGCTGCTCGACGACTGGGAGAAGCTCGCGGTCAAGGAGCAGGAGGCCGTCGTCGGGCGCCGCAGGTCCGACGGAGCGCCGCTGTCCGGAGGCACCGAGACGTCCGAGATGGACCTGGAGAAGACCGACTCCGCGGGCAATCTGGTGGTTCCCGTCAACGCCCACGCCCGGATCACCCGCCCCGACCAGAACGGCGGCGCGGCGATGCTGCGGCGCCCCCTCTCGTACCACGACGGCACGGGCCCGGACGGCGTGCCCGACGCGGGTCTGCTGTTCGTCTGCTGGCAGGCCGACCCGCTGCGCGGCTTCGTGCCGGTGCAGCGCAAGCTCGACCGGGGCGACGCGCTGACGCCGTTCCTCCGGCACGAGGCGAGCGGACTGTTCGCGGTGCCGGGCGGCGTGGCGGAGGGCGAGTATGTGGGGCAACGACTGCTGGAGGGATGAGGCCGCCCGTGTCACGTGCATGCCACTTCGTGGGGTCACTCCCGGGCGTGCGTCCGGGGACGCCCCCCGGCGCGGGCCCATTAGGGTGAGGTCATGCCAGCGAGCTACGCGTATCTCGGCCCCGAGGGCACCTTCACCGAAGTCGCCCTGCGCACTCTCCCGGAGGCGGCCACCCGGGAACTGATCCCGTACGTGTCCGTGCAGTCCGCGCTCGACGCGGTACGCGCCGGGGAGGCCGAGGCCGCTTTCGTCCCCATCGAGAACTCCGTCGAGGGCGGCATCACCACCACCCTCGACGAACTGGTCGCGGGTACCCCGCTGACCATCTACCGCGAGGTGCTGCTGTCGATCACCTTCGCGCTGCTCGTCCGCCCCGGCACCGGGTTGTCGGAGATCAAGACCGTCACCGCCCACCCTGCCGCCCAGCCGCAGGTCCGCAACTGGCTGAAGAAGCACCTCCCGGACGTCGTCTGGGAATCGGCCGCCTCCAACGCGGACGGGGCCCGGCTGGTGCAGGAGGGCCGGTACGACGCGGCCTTCGCCGGCGAGTTCGCGGCGGCCCGGTACGGGCTGGAGGCCCTGGAGACCGGAATCCACGACGCGGAGAACGCCCAGACCCGCTTCGTCCTGGTCGGACGGCCCGCACGGCCCGCCGCGCCCACCGGTGCGGACAAGACGTCCATCGTGCTGTGGCAACGCGACGACCACCCCGGTGGCCTGCGCGATCTGCTGGGTGAATTCGCCACGCGCGGCGTCAACCTCATGCTGCTCCAGTCCCGTCCCACCGGTGCCGGTATCGGCAATTACTGCTTCTGCATCGACGCCGAGGGTCATATCTCGGACCGCAGGGTGGCCGAGACCCTGATGGGTCTCAAGCGGATCTGCCTTCAGGTGCGCTTCCTCGGCTCGTACCCGCGTGCGGATGCAGGGCCGACGAAGGTGCGGGATCTCCGGCCCGGGACCTCTGACGACGAATTCGCATCCGCGGCGGACTGGGTGGCCCGCTGCCAGGACGGCCGGTTCTGAGGGCCCGAGGCCGGGTGGGAGATCGGCCGTGGGCGGCCGTGGGCCGCTTGCGACCAGCCCTATCAGTCTTATCTTCTGATTTTCGTTATCCACAGAAGTTATCCACAGGCCCACTTCTCGACCTGGGGACAAGTCGACAGCGTTGCACGGTTTCATCGACAAATCACCCTACTGTTCATGATCACGTCCACTCGTCCGGGGATCGCCCTTCGTTCGCCCTTTCCCTTTCGTCAATCCTTCGGGGTGACCCTTTCCGTACAAAAGTGGAGGTAAGGGGAGTTCACGACGGGAATCCCCGCCTCCGCCCGCGCGTTTCGGGGTGGTCGATTTCGAAGTCCACAGATTCTCTTCACACCCTGTGGATAACTTTCGGAAGTCCGTGAGCGCCTGTGGACAACCGGGTGTCACGCCCCGCCCCTCGCGAGGAATTACAGTCAACGGACAGCCTGCGGACCGCCCCCTTTCCGGGAAGGGGACCGCTCCCGTCGACCTCGAGCCGACCCCGGGGCGCTTCGTGAAGACCTCGAATCAACCCTTACGGACACAGGGGTCAATTCACCTATAACGGTCGGTGAGTGACTCGGCGAGCGACTCCGGTGGAATAGTGAGTCGTGGGGCGTCACCCCGCACCGGTAGCCTTGACCGCGTGATTGACCTTCGCCTGCTCCGTGAGGACCCCGACCGTGTGCGCGCTTCGCAGCGCGCCCGTGGAGAGGACGTCGCGCTCGTCGACTCCCTCCTCTCCGCCGACGAGCGGCGCAGGTCGTCCGGCGTCCGCTTCGACGAGCTGCGCGCCGAACAGAAGGCGCTCGGCAAGCTCATCCCCAAGGCGGCCGGCGACGAGAAGGCCGAGCTGCTGAAAAAGGCCGGCACACTCGCGGCCGACGTCAAGGCGGCCGACGCGGAACGGGACACGGCGGCGGCCGAGACGCAGGAGCTTCTGGGCAGGCTGAGCAACCTCGTCCACCCCGACGTCCCGGTCGGCGGCGAGGAGGACTTCGTCACACTGGAAACGCACGGCACCGCCCGTGACTTCGGCGCCGAGGGCTTCGAGCCCAGGGACCACCTGGAGCTCGGCCAGATCCTCGGCGCCATCGACGTGGAGCGCGGCGCCAAGGTCTCCGGGTCGCGCTTCTACTTCCTGACCGGCGTCGGCGCCCTGCTCGAGCTGGCGCTGGTGAACGCCGCGATCGCCCAGGCGACCGCGGCCGGCTTCACCCCGATGCTGACCCCGGCCCTGGTCCGGCCCCAGTCCATGGCGGGCACCGGCTTCCTCGGCCAGGCGGCCCAGGACGTCTACCACCTCGAGAAGGACGACCTCTATCTGGTGGGCACGTCCGAGGTGCCGCTCGCCGCGTACCACATGGACGAGATCATCGACGCCGACCGGCTGCCGCTCCGGTACGCGGGCTTCTCACCCTGCTTCAGGCGCGAGGCCGGCTCTCACGGCAAGGACACCCGCGGCATCTTCCGTGTACACCAGTTCGACAAGGTCGAGATGTTCTCCTACGTCACTCCGGAGGAGTCGCAGGAGGAGCACCAGCGGCTGCTGGAGTGGGAGAAGCAGTGGCTGACGTCGCTGGAGCTGCCGTTCCGCGTGATCGACGTCGCCTCGGGCGACCTGGGTTCCTCCGCCGCGCGGAAGTACGACTGCGAGGCGTGGATCCCGACCCAGGGCAAGTACCGCGAGCTGACCTCGACCTCGGACTGCACCGAGTACCAGTCCCGTCGGCTCCAGATCCGCGTGCGGGACGGCAAGCAGGTGCGTCCGCTGGCAACGCTCAACGGCACCCTGTGCGCCGTACCGCGCACGATCGTGGCCATCCTGGAGAACCACCAGCAGGCCGACGGTTCGGTGCGGGTCCCTGAAGTGCTGCGCCCGTACCTGGGTGGCCGGGAGCTCCTGGAACCGGTCACCAAGTGAGCGCGTCGTTCCCCTACCGGCTTGTCGCCACCGACCTCGACGGCACACTGCTGCGTGAGGACCACTCGGTCTCCGAGCGCACCCGGGACGCGCTCGCCGCCGTCACCGCGGCGGGCGCCGCCCACATCGTCGTCACCGGCCGCGCGGTTCCCTGGACCCGGCCCATCCTCGACGACCTCGGCTACCAAGGGCTCGCTGTCTGCGGTCAGGGCGCCCAGGTGTACGACGCCGGGGCGCACCGGCTGCTCACGTCGGTGACCCTGGACCGACAGCTGGCCTCAGTGGCGCTGGCCAAGATCGAGGCGGAGGTCGGTCCGCTGCACCTGGCCGCGAGCCGCGACGGGCTGGACGGCGAGGTGCTGGTCGGCCCCGGCTACGAGGTGACGGGCAGGCTGCCCTCGACGCCGCTCACGGACGCGGCGGACCTGTGGGCGGCTCCCCTGAACAAGCTGTACATCCAGCATCCGGCACTCACCGACGACGAACTCACCGAGGTGGCCACCCGTACCGCGGGCGGTTTCGTCACCGTCGCCATGGCGGGCGAAGGCATCGTCGAACTGCTTCCCCTCGGCCTGTCCAAGGCCACCGGGCTGTCCCTGGCCGCTCGCCGGCTCGGGGCGAAGGCCGCGGGCACGATCGCCTTCGGCGACATGCCCAACGACATCCCGATGTTCGCCTGGTCCGCGTACGGCATCGCCATGGCCAACGCCCACCAGGAACTGCGGGCGGTGGCCGACGAGGTGACGTCCTCCAACGAGGAGGACGGCATCGCGGTGGTGCTGGAGCGGTTGCTGGGCCGAGAAGCCTGAACCCGCGAGGCCCGCGCCCAGCGGGCCTCGCGGGTCCAGCGTCGTGCGGAGGATGCACGGATCGAACGTGCGCGGACTTTCGCCCGACCACGGCTCAGCAGGCCGGTGCCTTACCTCTCGGCCAATCCTCCGGGTGGGCGGCCCACGCGGCTGATGCGCGTGCTCGAAGCGGCCGCCCCGGGCAGCTCCCCGCGGGGCGGACTCTGCAACGGAGCAGGAACTACTCCGGAGCCCGCCGTCGGCTGCCCTGGCAGGAGCTGGACGTACTGCCGTGCATGGACATCGTCCCGCTCCTCTCCCGGATCACGACACCGGACGTTCCCGGCGATGCGGACACGACCACTCTGCCCGTCGGGCGGGTTGGATGCCACTCGTTTACGGCCCGGCCCGGCCGACGGGGTGTGCCGAAGACGTGGGGCCGAGGGCCCGGAGCCGCGGGGGCCCGCCGCGTTCACCCCCGCCTGCGCCGCCACCCGCGTCGGCGTGCCTTGCTGAAGAACCATCCCGTCGGTGGCTCGTCGGAGCGCCAGGGCTGCGGCTCCGGCTCCTCGTGCCGCCAGCGTTCGGTCAGCATGCGGGCGCGGGCGGACGGCTCGGCGGTCTCCGCGGCACGGATGAAGGCGTCGTCCAGGACCACGTCGTCCGGGGTGGCGGAGTCACTGCCCCCGCCCCCGGTGCCCCCGCCCCCGGCCCGGTCGCCGGGCCGGGGGCGGGGCGGGTCACCGGGCCGGTCGTCGCTCTCGTGCTTCGGTCGTTCGTCGCGCCCGAACGTCCCGTCCGCCATCGCGATCGGTCCTTCCGTCGGATCAGGAGCCGTAGCCCTCGGTGTCCCCCTGTGCCCGGTGGGCCGGAGTGGAACAGGGTGCGGAACGAGGTGAGGTCACTCCTCCCCGGCGAGTGTCAGCGTGCGCAGCTTCTGACCGGCGTACCAGGTGGCCAGGACGGTGACGACGACCAGCAGGACCGTCGCGGTCGTCAGACCGACGTCCGAGGTGACCAGGTCGCCCCCGGAGACCTTCTGGGCCACCGCGAGCGACCACTGCTGGACGCTCAGCGTGCGGGCGCCGGGCACCAGGGAGCCGAACAGGGCCTCCCAGACCAGCGCGTAGACCAGCCCGAACACCACCGCGTGCCGGGAGACCGTACCGAGCAGAAGGAAGAGCGCCGCGTACGCGATGGAGGCGACCAGCGCGGCCACCGTGTAGGCGACGGCGACCTGCTGGCCGTTGCCGTTGAGGATGAAGCCGGCGATCAGGGTGGGCACCGCCGAGAAGACCATCGTCACGGCGATCGCCACGATCAGCTTGGTGAAGATGATCGTGGACCGCTTGACCGGCTTGGACAGCAGGTACATCACCGAGCCGTCGTCGATCTCTGGACCCATGGCGCCGGTGCCGGCGATGACACCGATGATCGGCACCATGGTGGCGAGTGCCAGCCCGCCGAGCACGTCGGCCGCGGTCTGGTCGTCGGCACCGGCGAGGGCGCGCACCGCCAGGGAGATCGCGATCAGCAACAGGGGCAGGGCGCCCAGGATGAGGGCCCTGCGACGGCCGAGCAGGGCCCGGTAGGTGAGTCGGGCGACTGTGGGGTCGTACATGGTTCGGCCTCCTACGCCGCGACGAGATACGAGAAGACGGACTCGAGGGACTCGTCGGACGGCGAGACCGTGAGCAGGCGGATGCCGTGTTCCTTCGCGACCCTGGGCAGCAGGGACGTGAAACGGGGGAAGTCGACGGCCTGGATACGCAGGACGCCCTCGCTGTGGTCGACCTCGATGCCGGACGTGGACGGGTCGGCGATCAGCGCGGCCGCGAGGGCACGGTCGTCGCTGGAGCGCACCAGGTAGCGGTGCGGGCGGTCCGTCATCAGGCGGCGGATCTTGCGGAAGTCGCCGCTGGCCGCGTGCCGGCCGGCGACGACGACCTCGATGTGCCAGGCGAGCTGCTCGACCTCTTCGAGGATGTGGGACGAGAACAGCACGGTGCGGCCCTCGTCGCCCATGCGCCGCAGCAGGTCCATCAGCTGCATGCGCTGGCGCGGGTCCATGCCGTTGAACGGTTCGTCCAACAGGAGCAGGGACGGCTCGTGGACGAGCGCGGAGGCCATCTTCACTCGCTGCCGCATGCCCTTGGAGTACGTGGCGATCTTGCGATCCTGCGCGTACTCCATCTCGACCGTCGCCAGGGCCCGCTGGGCCGCCTTGGCGCCCAGTCCGTGCAGTTCGGCGTTGGCGACGACGAACTCGCGGCCGGTGAGGAAGTCGTACATCCCCTCGCGCTCGGGAACGATGCCGATGTGCCGGTAGATCTTCTCGTTGCGCCACACGGCCTCGCCGTCGAGGGTGACGGTACCGGTGGAGGGGGCGAGGAAGCCGCCCATCATGTTGATCAGGGTGGACTTTCCGGCGCCGTTGGGGCCGAGGAGGCCGGTGACACCGGGGCCGATGGTCATGGTGATGTCGTTGACGGCGACCACGTTGCCGAACCAGCGGGAGACATGGTCGATGGAGAGCGTGGTCACAGGCCCACCTTCCGGTAGCGGCGCGTCAGAAGGCCGTAGCAGGCCGCGATCAGGCCGAGGGTGAGGAGGACGTACACCACGCCCTCGCCGTTCGACGGTCCGGTTCCGCCCGGGAAGGTGGTGCTCGCTCCCAGGAAGGCGGACTGCACACCGTCGATGAGGGTGATCGGTGAGAACAGCCCGATCCAGGCGATCGAACCGGAGCTGTCCTGGACGTCCGCGATCGCCTGGAGGGTGGAGACCGCGCCGTAGGAGATGGTCAGGACGGCGATCACGGCGGCGATGCCGAAGCCGCGGCGCGGGGTGACCGCCGCGATGACGAGGCCGATGCCGGCGAAGAGCAGTGAGAGCAGTGCCACGGAGACGAGCCCCTGCGCGAATCCCTTGGTCTGGTCGGTGAAATCGAGCTCGGCCAGCAACGCGCCCGCGTAGAGCACGAGCAGGGGAGCGGCGGTCAGGATGAA
Organism: Streptomyces yamdrokensis; assembly: GCF_053890455.1. Taxonomy (NCBI): domain Bacteria; kingdom Bacillati; phylum Actinomycetota; class Actinomycetes; order Kitasatosporales; family Streptomycetaceae; genus Streptomyces; species Streptomyces yamdrokensis. The sequence continues at coordinate 3,966,847 of NZ_CM132679.1, read as the reverse complement.
CAGGGCCGAGGCCAGTGCCGCGAACTTGGCGCGCACGTAGTCCGTGGTCTCGATGGGCCGCGAGAAGTACAGGGGAACCGTCTTGAAGCGCAGGTCGCGCGAGACGGACTGGGGCGCCTGTGCGGCGACGTACAGGCTGATGACGGCCTGCATGATGATCGCGTAGCGCGTGTAGTCGACGGGCAGTTCCTTGGCGTTCGTGGCGACCGCGACGGCGACCATGATGGCGGCGGGCACGCACATCACCACGAACAGCAGCATCGGCAGCACCTTGGACTTCGCCGAACGTCCGAGTCCGTAGGAGCCGCGCAGGGACTGCGAGTACAGCGAGAGCCTGGCGTAGGAGCGTCCGAGACGGGGTCCGTCGTAGGAGCGGTAGCCGATGTTGTGGATCCGGGTCTGGTCACCCGGCGTCGGTGCGGGTGTCCGCAGGGGCTGCTCAACCGCCATGGCCGACCGCCTCCTTCCGCTGCTCGCCGTTGCCGCCGTCGGCCCCGGTGCCTTTACCTGTTCCTGTGTCCGTGCCTGCGTCGGTGTCCGTGTCGTTCGTGAAGACCTCGGAGATGTGGTGGCGGCGCTGTTCCATGCGCACCAGGCCGAGTCCGAGGTCGACGATCACGTCCCGCACCAGGTCGTAGGTCTCCTCACCCTGGGTGGTGAGAAGGAGGACGTGTCCGGAGCCCGGCAGCCCGCTGCCGTCCTGGACCGTCACCCCGCGCGCGTGGAGCGCGTCGCGCACCGCGCGGGTGCCGTCGGGGTGCTCGTCGGTGTCGGTGACCTCGATCGCGAGGGTCGTCGTGATCTGGGTGAAGTCCGTGGTGGAGCTGGAGCGCAGCAGCTTGCCGCCGTCCACGACGACCACGTGGTCGCAGGTGCGCTCGAGTTCGCCCAGAAGGTGGGAGGTGACCAGGACCGAGATACCGAAGTCGGTATGGATACGGCGGATCAGGCCGAGCATCTCGTCGCGGCCGACGGGGTCGAGACCGTTGGTCGGTTCGTCCAGGAAGACCAGGTCCGGGTCGTGCACCAGGGCCTGCGCGAGCTTCACGCGCTGCTTCATGCCCGTCGAGTAACCCCCCATGGGGCGGTAGCGCTCCTCGTACAGGCCGACGTGGCGCAGGGTGTCCGCGGTGCGCTCCCGCGCGGCGGTGGGTGGCAGACCGGACATCCGTGCCATGTGGACCACGAACTCGGTGGCCGAGACGTCAGGCGGCAGGCAGTCGTGCTCCGGCATGTAGCCGACCCGCTCCCGGATGGCGGCGCCCTTGGTCGCGACGTCGAGACCGAGCACTTCGGCGCGGCCCTCCGTCGCGGGGGACAGACCCAGAAGGATCTTGATCAACGTGGACTTGCCGGCTCCGTTGGCCCCGACGAGCCCGGTCACACCGGGTCCGACATCCATGGAGAGCCGGTCAAGCGCGGTCACCCTGGGGAACCGCTTGCTCAGGCTTTCGGTCGCGATCACAGTCACATCCCCGACGTTAGTGACCCGCGCCACGCGGGTCGTCAGACCGGAGAGCTGTCTTCGCGTCCGTCTGGAGTTGTACAGGCCCGTAGGGGATCCCCCGCCAGGGGCTGTCCCCGCCCTCGGGGCCCCTCTTGACCCGGTCTCCGGCGAGCTGCGAGATTCACGGGTGTCACGCTACGGACACGTAGCGCAGTCGGCGGTCCGGGCCCACGGCACGCCGCGGTGTGGTGTCCGCCGGCGGGAACGGTGTGAGAGGGCCGCTCGGACCCGGCGCCCGGCGGCGCGGGGTGGAGGGGGAGTGAGGGGCTTGTCCGAAGCTGTGCTGCGGGGCGCGCGTGAGCGCCGGGTGCGTACGGGTGGCGTCGAGTTGTGTGTGGCGGAGCTGGGCGACCCCAAGCAACCGACCGTCGTCCTGGTGCACGGTTACCCAGACAGCAAGGAGGTGTGGTCCGAGGTCGCGCCGCGCCTCGCCGAGCACTTCCACGTCGTGGCGTACGACGTCCGCGGTCACGGGCGGTCCACCGCTCCACGCCCGCTGCGGGGCGGGTTCACCCTCGAGAAACTGACCGACGACTTCCTGGCCGTCGCGGACGCGGTCAGCCCGGACGAGCCGGTGCATCTGGTGGGGCACGACTGGGGCTCGGTGCAGGCGTGGGAGTTCGTCACCGTCGGACGTGCCGAGGGGCGGGCGGCTTCGTTCACCTCGATGTCCGGGCCCTCGCTCGACCACTTCGGTCACTGGATCAACCGCAGGTTGCGGCGGCCCACCCCGCGCCGGATCGGCCAGCTGCTCGGCCAGGGCGCCAAGTCCTGGTACGTGTACCTGCTGCACACGCCGGTACTGCCCGAACCGGCCTGGCGCGGCCCGCTCGGCAGGCACTGGCCGCGCGTCCTGGGGCGGTTCGAGAACGTCCCCGACGGGAGCAAGAGGGACAGCGGGGACTATCCGACATCGTCCCTGCCGTCGGACGCGGCGCACGGGGCATGGCTGTACCGGGACAACGTCCGGGCCCGGCTGCGCGATCCCCGGACGGACGCCCACGCACACGTGCCCGTGCAGCTCGTCACGCCGCTGGGGGACGCGTTCCTGTCGGAGCGGCTCCACGACGAACTCGATGTGTGGGCACCGCGGCTGACCCGCCGGGTGCTCCCGGCGAAGCACTGGGCACTACGGACCCACCCCGGCCAGCTCACGACATGGATCACCGACTTCGTGACCTCCGTGGAGGACGGCCGGACGGAGGTCACCTCCCCGGGCCGGCACGCGGACCGGTTCGGCGGGCGGCTCGTCCTGGTCACCGGGGCGGGCAACGGCATCGGGCGGGCGACGGCGCTCGCGTTCGCCGGGGCGGGGGCGCGCGTGGTGGCCGTCGACCGGGACGCGGAGGCGGCGGCCCGCACCGCTGAGGAAGCCCGTTCGGCCGGAGCGTCGGCGGCCTGGGCCAGGACCGTGGACGTGTCCGACGCGCGGGCCATGGAGGAACTCGCCGAGGAGATCACCACGGAGTACGGCGTGGTGGACGTCCTGGTGAACAACGCGGATACCGGCCTGGGCGGCTCCTTCTTCGACATCACCCCGGAGGACTGGAAACAGGTCCTCGACGTCGATCTGTGGGGCGTGATCCACGGTTGCCGGCTCTTCGGAGCGCGTATGGCCGAGCGCGGGCAGGGCGGTCACATCGTCAATGTGGCGTCCGCCGCGGCGTACCGGCCCTGCCGGGCACTGCCCGCCCGCAGCACCTCCAAGGCGGCGGTACTGATGCTCAGCGAGTGCCTGCGTGCGGAGCTCGCGGAACGCGGGATCGGCGTGACGGCCGTCTGCCCCGGTGTCGTCGACACCGGTACCGCCTCCAGCGCGCGCTTCGCGGGTGCGGACGCCGAGGAGGAACAGCGCCGCCGACGGCGGGCGGCCCGCCTCCACGGGCTGCGCAGCCATCCTCCGCAGAAGGTCGCCGCCGCGATTCTGCGCGCGGTGGTGCGGGACGACCCGGTGGTGCCGATGACCCCACAGTCGCGCGGTGCGTACGCGTTGGCGCGGTGGATGCCGGGGGCGCTGCGCAGGATCGCGCGGGTGAAGCCGCCGGTGTGAGCCGACCGGTGTGAGGTCATGGCGAGGACGGACCCGAGGCACCGGGCCCGTGCCGGCCCCGGGCGGGGCGAATCGGGAGACGCAGCGGAGGGGCCCGCAGGGCCGTCCCCTCCGCTGCGGGTGAACAGTCCTGGCTGTGGATCACACGTTCCGGGCATATTCGATCGCATGATGCACGTCTCTTTCGGCAGGCTGAGCGGATGGACGAAAGACGCACCGTGAAGGTGTCGAAGTACTTGGCCGGACATCTGCGCCATCGGCCCGAGGCGATCGGGCTCACCCTCGACGATGCCGGCTGGGTCGAGATCGACACGCTGATCGCCGCGGCGGCCGCACACGGCTTCCGGTTCACCCGGGCGGAACTGGACCACGTCGTCACCGCGAACGACAAGCAGCGCTTCGCGACCGAGGGCACCCGGATCCGCGCCAGCCAGGGGCACAGCATCGAGGTCGACCTCGGGCTGCCACCGGCCACCCCGCCACCGTGTCTCTTCCACGGCACCGTTGTCCGGCACCTGGCCGCCATCCGTGCCGAGGGTCTGCGGCCCATGAACCGGCACGACGTGCACCTCTCCGCCGACCGCGCGGCGGCGACCCGCGTGGGCGCCCGCAGAGGCCGCCCCGTGGTCCTCTCCGTGGACGCGGCCGCCATGGACCGCGACGGCCATGTCCTGCGGGTCAGCGCGAACGGCGTGTGGCTGACCGGCACCGTTCCCCCTGGGTATCTGCGGTTCCCCTCGAGCCACCGACCCGGTGGTTCCCCGGGGGCCGGCAACGGCGCATGATCGGCGGTATGGAGCATCTGCCCACCACAGAGGCCGCCGTCAACGCCCTCCGGGAGCTCGCGGACGTGTACGAGCGCGAGATCGAGGTGACCCATGACATCGGCGCCGACCAGACATCTCGCCGCACCGCGGCGGGCGTGGGTGTGACCACCGACCCGGACGGCTCCCTCCCTCACGAGGCCTACGTCGAGTTCGGTGGCCTGCCCCGGGTTCACGTGCGGCTCTACCCCGAGGACGACGCCCTGATCGACGTGGAAGGCGTGGAGTGCCCCGACATCGCCCGCGACGACGTGCCCGCCTTCCTCCGCTCCGTCTTCGACGGCCTCGCCCACGTCCGAGGCCGGCGCTTCCCTCCGGGCCACTTCCTGGTCGTACCGCTGCCCGGGGGCCGGACGCACAAGGAGTTCATCCCGATGATCGTCCTCACGCCTTGGCTGAGTGCCCGCGTGCGGTGATCGCCGAAGCCGGTGATCGCCGAAGCCGGTGATCGCCGGACGTGCAGTATTCGCCGGAGGCGCAGTGATCGTTTCACGTGAAACACCTGCATTTCGGCAGGCCGGTCAGGACCTGGGTTCGAGAGCACGAGTCTGCGACTGGCCGGTGTGATCCCCCCGTACCGCCGCCGGGACGAGGGCAGCCGTTCGACCTGGGATCGCGCCGAGGAACTCGGTTTCCACACGGGGAACACCTATGACCCCACAAAAATCACGGCGTGTGGCACGGCGCGGAATGAGGTCAGATGTCGTACCGAGTCGTCGACGCCGACGGACCCGTCCATGTGAAGGGACGGTTCTTCCCGCCCGGTGGCTGGTCGCCCCTCCGGTGACGAGACGTACGAGGAACCCGTGCCCGGCGCCTCGCTCATGCCCAGGAGGAACGGCAAGGTCCGCCGACCGGCGACTCCGGCGGAACCACCGGGGTCCGTTGCGGGCCGTCGGGCGGATGACCCCACGTGCCGGACGAATCCGTCACCGCGTCCGGGGAAGACGGGCGGGATGGGAGAGATCCGGGTCGGAACCTGCTCGTGGACGGACAAGGCGCTGGTGTCCAGCGGCTGGTATCCGACAGGTCGCCGCGACGCGGAGGGCAGACTGCGGCACTACGCCACACAGTTCCCGGTGGCAGAGGTGGACTCCACCTATTACGGGCTGCCCAGCACCCGTAACAGCCTTCTGTGGACCGACCGCACCCCCGAGGGCTTCCGGTTCGACGTGAAGGCGTTCTCCCTGCTCACCGGGCACCCGACACGGCCGGAAGCGCTGCCCGCCGAACTGCGCCCGGCCCTCGCACGGCAGCGAGGGCGGGCAGGCATCGATCCCGGACTGCTCGACGAGGTGTGGGACCGGTACAGCGCGGCCCTCGAACCGCTGCGCGCGTCCGGCCGTCTGGGAACGCTGGTTTTCCAGTTCCCGCACCGGCTCGTACCGGGGAGGCCGGCGGTGGAGTTCCTGCGCCGGTGCCGTGAGCGTGCCGCGGGATGGCCTATGGCCGTGGAGTTCCGACACCCCGGCTGGTGGCGCGAGGAACACGTCGATGCGACGACCGCCCTGCTGACAGAGCTGGACACGGCCGCCGTGGCCGTGGACATGGTGCAGACGCTTCCCGTTTCCGTACCACCGGTCGTACGGGTGACCACCCCGGAACTCGCCCTGGTGCGCTTCCACGGTCGCAACAGCGCGTGGGGGACCGGAACCAAGGAAGAGAGGTTCCGCCACTCGTACACACCCGAAGAACTCTCCGAGTGGACACCGCGCGTCCGCGAGATGGCCGAGCAGGCGCGGGAGGTCCACGTCCTGTTCAACAACTGCTGCGGTGACGCCGCCGTCCGCGCCGCGCAGTCGATGCAACACCTGCTCGGTCTCTCGTAGGGTCGTCCCCATGCGACTGAGCACTGTGATTCTGCCGATCGACCGCTGGCGCGAGGGAGGCCGCGACAAGTGGCGGCGCGCCGAGGAGCTGGGCTTCCACTCCGCCTACACCTATGACCACCTGTCCTGGCGGACCTTCCGGGACGGCCCCTGGTTCGGCGCGGTACCCACGCTCACCGCCGCCGCGGCGGTCACCGAACGGCTCCGGCTCGGCACGCTCGTCACCTCGCCGAACTTCCGGCACCCGGTGACCCTGGCCAAGGAGCTGATCTCCCTCGACGACATCTCGGGCGGGCGCGTCACCCTCGGTATCGGCGCGGGCGGCACCGGTTTCGACGCCACTGCGCTCGGCCAGGAGCCGTGGACCCCGCGCCAGCGGGCGGACCGCTTCGGCGAGTTCGTCCCGCTGCTCGACCGGCTGCTCACCGAGGACGCGGTGTCGTACGAGGGCGACTTCTACGCGGCACACGAGGCCCGCGGCATCCCGGGCTGTGTGCAGCGGCCCCGGCTGCCGTTCGCCGTGGCCGCCACCGGACCGCGCGGGCTGCGGCTTGCCGCCCGGTACGGGCAGGCGTGGGTGACCACGGGCGACCCCAAGCTGTACGAGAACGGCACACCCGAGCAGTCGGCGCGCGCCCTTCGAGGCCAGGTGGAGAGGCTGGCCGAGGCCTGCGCCGAGATCGGACGGGACGTGGCCGGGCCGGAAAGGATCCTGCTCACGGGATTCACCCCGGACCGGGGCCGCCCGCTGGAATCCCTGGACGCGTTCGTCGACTTCGCGGGCCGCCACGCGGAGCTGGGCTTCACCGAGCTCGTGCTCCACTGGCCCATCCCCGAATCGGACTTCGCGGCGGACCAGAAGACCTTCGAGCGGATCGCCATGGAGGCGCCGGCCCAGCTGGGGTGAGCGGGCCGCTCACCAAGAGCGGTCATCACTCACATGTGCGGAGTGCCGCACGCTCGTGCGGACTCATACGGGACAATGGCCTGGTGACCTCAGCGACCGCACAGCCCGACACCCCGGGCTCCCCCCAGTTCTCGACCTCGCTCGAGCGGGGGGGCAGCCCTCTCACCCCACCGCGGCTCATCGCCACCGACCTTGACGGCACCCTGCTGCGCGACGACAAATCGGTGTCCCCCCGCACGGTCGCCGCACTGGCCGCCGCCGAGAAGGCGGGCATCGAGGTCTTCTTCGTCACCGGCCGCCCGGCCCGCTGGATGGACGTCGTCAGCGACCACGTCCACGGCCACGGGCTCGCGATCTGCGGCAACGGTGCCGCCGTCGTCGACCTGCACGGCGGGCCCGGTGCCCACCGCTTCGTGAAGGTGCGCGAGCTGGCCCGGCAGAACGCGCTGGACGCGGTGCGCCTGCTGCGCCAGGCGGCGCCGGGCACCGTGTACGCCGTCGAGCAGACCTACGGCTTCCACCAGGAGCCGGCGTACCCGAAGCTGCACATGGAGATCCCGGACGTCCGCGCCCAGGCCGAGGACCTGCTGGCACCGGACGGCGCCGCCGCCGCCGAGCCGGTGCTCAAGATCCTCGCACACCACCCCGAGCTCGACCCCGACGCGTTCCTCACGCTGGCCCGGCTGGCCATCGGCACCTGCGCCAACGTCACCCGCTCCAGCCCCAGCGCCCTGCTGGAGATCAGCGGACCCGACGTGTCGAAGGCCAGCACGCTCGCCCTGTGCTGTGCCGAGCGCGGGATCTCCCATGAGGAGGTCGTGGCGTTCGGGGACATGCCCAACGACATCGAGATGCTGACCTGGGCGGGCCGTTCCTACGCGATGGGCAACGCCCACCCGGACGTCCTGGCCGCCGCCTCGGGGCACACGGTCGCCAACAACGAGGACGGCGTGGCCGTGGTGATCGAACAGATGCTGGCCCGACTGCCCTGACCGGATCCGAGCGCCCGATCGGCCCCCCTGCCCACCCCCTCGGCTGGGCCAGGCACGAACGGCGGAGCGGACCGGGCCCGGTGCTCGCTCAGAGGGTCACCCCTCGTTGCGCCAGCCACGACACCGGGTTCACCGCCGAGCCCATCTCGGGCGTGACCCGCACCTCGAAATGCAGGTGTGGCCCGGTGGAGTTGCCGCTGGTCCCGGACTGACCGATCCACTGGCCGGGCGAGACCCGCTCGCCCTGGTCCACGGCGACGGCGGCCAAGTGGGCGTACTGCGTGTAGTAACCGCCCGCGTGCTCGACCACGATCTCGATACCGAACGCCCCTCCGCAGGACACCTTCACCACCTTGCCCACGCCCACGGACCGCACCGGCGTGCCGATCGGCACCGCGAAGTCCTGGCCGGTGTGCCGGCTCGCCCAGCGTGCACCACCGCTCCCGTAGGACGCGGACAGCGCGTAGGTCTCCACCGGTGCCACCCAGGAGTCGGTGAACACGGTCTCCGGCTGATCGAGCCGCACCGCACCGCGGCAGGAACCGGCCGTCACCGAGGCGTCCGCCTGGCCCTGGAGCTGCCACCGAGCCGTCTCCAGCTTCTGCCCGATGTCGCTCTTGAGGTCGGCGAGTTCCTTGTTCCGCTTCTCCAGCGCCTTCCACGCCCCCGCCGCCTTCGCCTCGTCGCGGGCGAGCCGGGCCTCGGCCCGCGCGTTCTTCCCGATCGCCCTGTCGAGAGCCAGGTTCGCCTTCCACAGGGCACGCTGACCACGCATCACCTCCTCCGGGTCGTCCGCGAGAATCATGTGCGCGGTCAGCGGCAGTCCGCCGCCACTGCGGTACTGGGACCGTGCGATACGACCGAGGTCGTCGCGCAGGACCTCCGCCTCCTGACGCTCCCGGTCGAGCAGCTTCTCCAGCCGTCGCACCTCGGTCCGCTGCAGGTCGGCCTCGCGCCGGCCCGCCTCGTACTTCAGTGTCGCCGCGGCCGCGTCCTCGTAGAGCCGCGCCACCTGTGCGCTGACCCCGGACTCCGGGCCGTGACCCGGAGCATGCGGGCCGTCGCCCTCACCGTCGGTGGGCCGGGCGGCGAGCACCGCGAGCGCACACAACGGCACGGCGGAGAGCAACGGATGACGGCGGGTGAGACGCATGACAGCGATCCTGGCCCCCGTCCCGTCCCATGGCCCTGTTCTCGTCGTACGCCTGGGGGACCGGACGACCCGGATGGACCAGCGATACCGCCGAACAGAGGTACACGGGGCCGTGATTGACAGGACGTCAAGCGTTCTTCCGTCACGTACGCCCGTACCGGGTGTACGCGCCTCGTGCCGCATGCCCGCCCCTCGTGCCCGGTCAGCCCACCTTCACCAGCTCCACCAGCCGGTCCGACTCGGCCTCGCGCCGCGCCATCCGCCGCAACGGCCCGGCTGCGGCGGCCAGTTCCTCGTACGCACCGCGTTGCACCACACGCCCCTCATCCAGCACGATCACCTCGTCCACCGCCTCGAGCCCGGACAGCCGGTGGGTGATCAGCAGCGTCGTACGGCCCTCGGTGGCGGCCAGCAGGTCTGCGGTGAGGGCGTCGGCGGTCGGCAGGTCGAGGTGCTCCGCAGGCTCGTCCAGTACCAGGACGGGGAAGTCCGCGAGCAGCGCCCTGGCCAGCGCCAGCCGCTGCCGCTGACCACCGGAGAGCCGCGCCCCGTGCTCGCCGACGAGTGTGTCCAGGCCGTCGGGCAGGCTGTCGGCCCACTCCAGCAGCCGGGCACGGGCGAGCGCGTCGCGCAGCTCTTCCTCTGTGGCTTCACGCTTGGCGAGCAGCAGGTTCTCGCGTACGGAGCTGTCGAAGAGGTGGGCGTCCTGCGCGCACAGCCCGACCAGCCCTCGTACGTCGTCGCCGTCCAGGGCGTACGCGTCCACGCCGGCCAACGTGTACGAACCGGCGCCTGGATCCAGGAACCGCAGCAACACCTGTGCGAGCGTCGTCTTGCCGGAGCCGGACGAACCGACCACCGCGATCCTGCGGCCCTGCTCCAGCCTCAGGTCCAGCCCGGCGAGCGCGTCCCGTCCCTGCCCGGCGTGCCGGGCCTCCAGGCCCTTGACCACGAGCGGGAACGGCGACGCGGGCGCCTGCCGGGGCTGCTCCGGCTCCTGTACGGGCACCGGGGCATCCAGCACCTCGTACACACGCTCGGCGCTCTTGCGCACCCTCTGCCGGTACTGCACGGCGAGTGGCAGTCCGAGTACGGCCTCGAAGGCCGCGAGCGGGGTGAGGACGACGACGGCCAGTGCCACTCCGTCCAGCCGGCCGGCGGCCACCGCCTGGATGCCGACGACGGCCGCGGCCGTGACGGTCAGACCCGAGACGAGTGCGATGAGGCCGTCACCGAGAGCGGTGGCGGTGGCGGCGCGCGAGGCGATCCGGGTGAGTACGCCGTCGGCCCGCCGGGTCTCGGCGGTCCGCGCGGGCAGGGCCCCGGCGACCGTCAGCTCCCCGGTCCCGGTGAGCAGGTCGGTGACCTGGGTCGCGAGGACTCCGCGGGCGGGGGCCAGTCTGCGCTCCGCACGCCGGGCCACCGCGCCCGTGAGGAGTGGCAGACCCGCCCCCGCCACGAGCAGCCCGACCGCGAGAACGGCACCGGCCTCGGGCAGCAGCCAGGCCGTGAAGCCGACGGACAGGGCCGAGACGGCCACCGCCGTACCGGCCGGCAGCAGCCAGCGCAGCCAGTAGTCCTGGAGTTCGTCCACATCGGCGACCAACCGGGAGAGCAGATCGCCCCTGCGGACCCCGCGCAGTCCGGCGGGCGCCAGCCGCTCCAGCCGCCGGTACACCGCGACCCTGGTGTCGGCCAGCATCCGCAGCACCGCTTCGTGCGACACGAGCCGCTCGGCGTACCGGAACACGGCCCGCCCGATGCCGAAGGCCCGGGTCGCCGTGACGGCGAGCATCAGGTACATCACGGGCGGCTGCTGCGAGGCCCGGGAGATGAGATACCCGGATGTCGCCATGAGGCCCACGGCGCTGCCCAGCGCAAGGCTGCCGAGCAGCAGCGCGAGCGTGAGCCGCCCCCGGTGGGCACCGGACATGGCCCGGACGCGGGCCAGCGCGCCCCCCGCTCCGGCCGACGCGACCGGCCCGGTCGGCGCCGGGCTCCCGGAGTCGACGGGCTCGGCCCTCTCCGCCTGTTCCCAGTCGAGTGCGGGCTGTACATCCGCCCGTTCCCGGCCGGTACCGGGGACGGTGTCACCGTGCTCGGGCTGCGGCCGGTCACCGGGCGCGGGTCCGGTCAGCCGCACCACGCGGTCCGCCACCGCGAGCAGCGCCGGACGGTGCACCACCAGCAGTACCGTCCGTCCGGCCGCCAGGCGCCGTACCGCCGTCACGACCTCGGCCTCGGTGGCACCGTCCAGTGCGGCCGTCGGCTCGTCCAGCAGCAGCACGGGCCGGTCCGCGAGGAACGCACGGGCGAGCGCGAGCCGTTGCCGCTGCCCCGCGGACAGCCCCGCCCCGTCCTCGCCCAGCACCGTTTCGGTGCCCTCGGGCAGCGCGTCCACGAACTCCAGGGCACCCGCGTCCCGCAGAGCCCGGCGGACGGCCTCGCCGTCCGCGTCGGGCCGGGCCAGGCGCACGTTCTCGGCGACCGTCCGGGCGTACAGGTGCGGCCGCTGCGGCACCCAGGCCACCTGGCTGTGCCACTGGGCCGGATCGATACCGGTGAGATCGGCTCCCCCGATCCGGGCCCGCCCCTCGGTCGGCCGCACGAAGCCCAGCAGCACGTTCAGCAGCGTCGACTTGCCCGTCCCGCTCGGCCCGACGAGCGCGACCGTCTCCCCGGGTTCGACGGAGAACGACACGTCCGACACGGCGTCCGACGACCGTCCGGGATAACGGACGGTCACACCCTCGAAGGACAGGGCACCCGACGGCACCGCCGCGGCTCCCGGGGCCGGAACGGGTGTCTCCAGGACCTCGAAGATCTCCTCTGCGGCGGCCAGTCCCTCCGCCGCCGCGTGGTACTGCGTGCCGACCTGACGCAGGGGCAGATAGGCCTCGGGCGCGAGGATCAGGATGAGCAGGCCGATGTACAGGTCCATGTCGCCGTACACGAGTCGCATGCCGACCGTCACGGCGACCAGTGCCACCGAGACGGTGGCGAGGAGTTCCAGCGCGAAGGAGGAGATGAAGGCGATCCGCAGGGTCCGCATGGTCGCCCTGCGGTACTCGGCGGTGATCCGCCGGATCGACTCCGCCTGCGCCTTGGCCCGCCCGAACACCTTCAGCGTCGGCAGCCCGGCCACGACGTCCAGAAAGTGGCCGGACAGCCGGGACAGCAGCTCCCACTGTTGGTCCATCCGGGACTGGGTGACCCAGCCGATCAGCATCATGAAGGCCGGGATGAGCGGCAGGGTGACGACGATGATCGCCGCCGAGACCCAGTCCTCGGTGACGATCCGCGCCAGCACCGCGACCGGAACGACCACCGCGAGCCCCAACTGGGGCAGGTAGCGCGAGAAGTAGCCGTCGAGGGCATCGACCCCGCGGGTCGCCAGGGCCACCAGAGAGCCGGTCCGCTGCCCGGTCAGCCACCCCGGGCCGAGCGTCGTCGCCCGCTCCAGCAGCCGGCCTCGGAGCTCCGACTTGACCGCCGCACTCGCCCGGTGCGCGGCCAGCTCGGTGAGCCAGCCGACCAGGGCACGGCCGACCGCGACACAGGCCAGAAGCACGAGGGGAGTGCCGAGGTCCGCCACGTCCATGCCGTGCTGGAAGGAACCCACCACCACCTCGGCGATGAGCATGGCCTGAGCGATCACCAGCACCGCGCCGACGACACCCAGGGCGACCACCGCCACCAGGAAGAGCCGTGTGGCCCGGGCGTAGCGGAGCAGTCGCGGATCGATTGGTTTCACGTGAAACACACCTCAGTGCACGGGATCGGCGATGTGCTGGGTACCGATCCGCTTGCGGAAGACCCAGTACGTCCAGCCCTGGTAGACCATGACGAGCGGCGCAGCAATCACCGTGAGCCAGGTCATGATCGTCAATGTGTAGTCGCTGGAGGAGGCGTTGGTGACGGTGAGACTCCAGTCCGCGTCCAGCGTGGACGGCATGACGTTCGGGAAGAGCGTCAGGAAGAGCATCGTCACGGCGGCCACGATGGTGACACCGGACAGGGCGAACGACCACCCCTCGCGCTCTGCCTGGTTCGCCACCAGCGCGGTGACCAGGGCAGCCACCGTGACGACCATCGCGACCAGGCTCGCGCCGTCACCGCGCTCGATCTGCGTCCACACCAGGAAGACCAACGCGAGGACAGCGGTGATCAGCCCCATTCGCAGGGCCGTCTGCCGGGCCCTGCCCCGGATGTCACCGACGGTCTTGAGCGCGGCGAACACGGCGCCGTGGAAGGTGAAGAGCGTCAGCGTAACCAGACCGCCCAGCAGCGCGTACGGGTTGAGCAGGTCCCAGACGTTGCCCACGTACTCGAACTCGGCGTCGAGCTTCACTCCACGCACGATGTTGCCGAACGCCACGCCCCAGAGGAACGCGGGGAGGAGCGAGGTCCAGAAGATCGCCGTCTCCCAGTTGCGCTGCCAGCGTTCCTCGGGCCGCTTGACCCGGTACTCGAAGGCGACACCGCGGATGATCAGGCAGACCAGGATGACCAGCAGCGGCAGGTAGAAGCCGGAGAAGAGCGTGGCGTACCACTCTGGGAAGGCCGCGAAGGTCGCACCACCGGCCGTGAGCAGCCACACCTCGTTGCCGTCCCAGACGGGGCCGATGGTGTTGATCAGCACCCGTTTCTCGGCGCGGTCACGGGCGAGCAGCCGGGTCAGGATCCCGATCCCGAAGTCGAAGCCCTCCAGGAAGAAGTAGCCGATCCACAGGAAGGCGATCAGAACGAACCAGACGTTGTGCAGTTCCATGACTCTGTGGCTCCCTCGGGCCTAGTACGAGAAGGCCATCGGCTTGTCGGCGTCCCGGAGGTCGCCACCGATCTTCGTGGGCGGGTTGAGATCGGCCTCGGTGAGTTCGGGCGGGCCCGCCTTGACGTACTTGGCGAGCAGCTTGACCTCCACCACGGCCAGAGCGGCGTACAGCAGGGTGAAGACGGTCATCGAGATGATGACCTCGGCCTGGGAGACTCCGGGGGAGACCGCGTGCCGGGTCTGCATCACGCCGTAGACGACCCAGGGCTGCCGGCCCATCTCGGTGAATATCCAGCCCCAGGCATTGGCTATCAGGGGGAAGGCCATGGTCCAGAGCGCCAGGAGCCAGTACAGCCGGGTGAACCTCGCGCCCAGCGGCTTCTTCAGCAGCACCAAGTGCGGCACCTCGTCCTCCCCGGTGCGCAGGGCCGGAGGCACCAGGAACCTCTTCCTCGTGAGCCAGAGTCCCAGCAGCGCGAGCGAGAAGGAGGCCATGCCGAAGCCGATCATCCAGCGGAAGCCCCAGTAGGCGACCGGCACGATGGGCTTGTAGTCACCGGGGCCGAACTGCTCTCGCAGGGCTTCATTGGTGTCGTGGATGCCGGGCACGTACGAATCGAAGTCGCCGTGGGCGAGGAAGGACAGCAGCCCGGGTATCTCCAGGGCGACCTCGTTGTGCCCCTCGTCGACGTCGCCGTACGCGAACACGGAGAACGGAGCCGGGCTCTCGCCCTCCCACAGCGCCTCGGCGGCGGCCATCTTCATGGGCTGCTGCTCGTACATGACCTTGCCGAGGGTGTCTCCGCTGATCGCGGTGAACATGCCTCCGACCGCCATGGTGACCAGCCCGAGCCGGAGCGACGTCCGCATCACAGAGATGTGCTTCTTGCGCATCAGATGGAAGGCGGCGATGCCGACCATGAAGGCGCCGCCGGTCAGCGCGGACGCCGAGAAGCTGTGGAAGACCTGGTTGAGCGTGGTGTTCTGGGTGAGCACCAGCCAGAAGTCGGTGAGTTCCGCCCGCCCCTTCTCCTCGTTGATCCGGTAGCCGACCGGGTGCTGCATCCAGGAGTTGGCCGCCAGGATGAAGTACGCCGACAGCAGCGTGCCGAGAGAGACCATCCAGATACAGGCCAGGTGGATCTTCTTGGGCAACTTGTCCCAGCCGAAGATCCACAGGCCGATGAAGGTGGACTCGAAGAAGAAGGCGACCAGGGCCTCGAAGGCGAGCGGGGCACCGAAGACGTCACCGACGAACCGCGAGTAGTCGGACCAGTTCATGCCGAACTGGAACTCCTGCACGATGCCGGTGACCACCCCCATCGCGATGTTGATCAGGAAGAGCTTCCCCCAGAACTTCGTCGCCCTGAGGTACTTCTCCTTCCCGGTGCGCACCCAGGCGGTCTCCAGCCCGGCCGTGAGAGCGGCCAGCGAGATCGTCAGAGGAACGAAGAGGAAGTGATAGACGGTGGTGATACCGAACTGCCATCGAGCCAGTGTCTCCGGCGCCAGAGCCAGGTCCACGTCGCCGCTCCTTACATCGCCGTGGTCACAACGACCTTTTGACCCTGTTCGCCCCCCGCATCTCGGAGGAAACAGGATGCGCTTGTGAACGCGTTCACATTCACAAGCAATTATGACCTACCGCTTTTCGTATCTGGAAGGGGGGTCCCCTGTGACGTCAACCCCTTCTCGGCGACGGCGGAAACACGGGAGTGCCGGGCGACGGCCGCCCCGTCGCCCGGCACTCCCGAACCTGCTCCTGACCGTGTGCGGCTACGGCCGCTACAGCTCCTTGCGGAAGGTTTCCGTCACCTTCAGGAAGATGTCGTTCGCCTCGGTCTCGCCGACCGTCACCCGCACGCCCTCACCGGGGAAGGGCCTGACGACCACCCCTGCCTGCTCGCACGCCTGCGCGAACGCCGTCGTGCGCTCTCCCAGCCGCAACCACACGAAGTTGGCCTGGGTCTCGGGAACCTCCCAGTCCTGGGAGCGCAGTGCTTCCACGACACGGTTGCGCTCACACACCAGCGAGCCGACCCGTCCGATGAGCTCGTCCTCGGCACGCAGCGAGGCGATCGCGGCGTCCTGTGCGACCTGGCTCACACCGAACGGCACCGCCGTCTTGCGCAGCGCCGCGGCCACCGGCTCATGGGCGATCGCGAAGCCGACCCGCAGCCCCGCCAGACCGTAGGCCTTGGAGAAGGTCCGCAGGACGCAGACGTTGGGCCGATCCCGGTAGAACTCCACACCGTCCGGGACCTCGGCGTCACGGATGAACTCGCGGTACGCCTCGTCGATCACCACCAGGACATCACGGGGCACCCGGTCGAGGAAACGCTCCAGCTCCGCCCGTCGTACCACCGTGCCGGTCGGGTTGTTGGGGTTGCAGACGAAGATCAGCCGGGTCCGTTCGGTGATCGCCCCGGCCATCGCGTCCAGATCGTGCACATCGCCCGGTGTCAGCGGCACCTGCACGGCGGTGGCACCGCTGATCCTGGTGATGATCGGATACGCCTCGAACGAACGCCACGCGTAGATCACCTCGTCGCCGGGGCCCGAGGTGGCCTGCAGCAGCTGCTGGGCGACGCCGACCGAGCCGGTGCCGGTGGCCAGGTGGGAGGCCGGGACGGCGAAGCGCTCGGACAGCTCAGCCATCAGAGACGTACAGGCCATGTCGGGGTAGCGGTTGAAGGCGGACGCCGCGGACGTCACGGCCTCCATCACCCCCGGCAGCGGTGGATAGGGGTTCTCGTTGGAGGACAGCTTGTAGGCCACCGGGCCCCCGGCCGCCGCCGGCCTGCCCGGCTTGTACGTGGGAATACCCTCCAGCTCGGCGCGCAGCTTGGGGCTCGTCTCGCTCACCGCAGTCCTCCTCCGAAGACCGGCGGCCCTAGACCGCCGCCGACATCCAATACTGCTCACCTTAAGAGGATTCGGCGTCACTGCGTAGACGCGTACAGCAGCGGCACGGACGGGCCCGCCCACCGGGGCCCGGGTCACGGGTGCGGTCCGGCGTGCGTGTCGGCGGGCACGCCGTGGCCCGCGTCGGCGTGGACACCGAGGGACGGGGCGGCCTCACGAGAAGCGTCGAAACGATCAGCTCCTGAGCGCATCGGTTCCTTCGACAACACGGGCATCGCCCTACGAAGGCGCACAAAGGGCGTCCGCACAGGGGGCGCGCCTCACATATATCTACGCGCCGGTGGCTCGCGCCGTGGCGCGCATCCCTCATGCAGGTGAGTTGAGACCTCTTCGCAACATCGCCCCCTCGACAGGCCCGCATGCGCCGACACGCCAGGTCTCGGCGTTGGAACGTTCAACCTCCTTGTTTTCCAAGGAGGTCAATCCTTAATGATCATGCAGAAACGTGCCTGTCAATGCGTGCATATGCGTCCGCCCTACCCCACCGTATGAGCCCTACTATCGGCTCGCCATGACAGCAGCAGGGAAGCACCAGGTGAGCCGCGCGGAAACCTCACGCCGAAGCAGCAGGCCGGGTCGGGCGGGCATCAGGGACGTGGCCGCCGCAGCCGGAGTATCCATCACGACCGTCTCCGATGCCCTCAACGGCAAGGGCAGACTCCCGGACGCCACCCGGCGCCACGTCCGCGAGGTCGCCGACAGACTGGGCTACCGTCCCTCGGCCGCCGCCCGTACGCTCCGTACCGGCAAGTCGGGGCTCATCGGCCTGACCGTGACCACGTACGGGGAAGAACCTTTCACCTTCACCGAGTTCGCGTACTTCGCGGAGATGGCGCGCGCCGCCACCTCCGCCGCACTGGCCCGCGGCTACGCCCTCGTGATCCTCCCCGCGACCTCCCGCCACGACGTGTGGTCCAACGTCGCTCTGGACGGCACGGTCGTCATCGACCCCTCGGACCAGGACCCGGTCGTCAGCGAACTGGTCCGGCAGGGGCTACCGGTCGTCTCCGACGGCCGCCCGGCCGGCTCGCTCCCGGTCACCGCCTGGGTGGACAACGACCACGAAGCGGCGGTCCTCGGGATCCTCGACCACCTGGCCGACGCCGGCGCCCGCCGCATCGGCCTGCTGACCGGGACCACGACCGACACATACACCCACCTGTCGACCACCGCGTATCTGCACTGGTGCGAACGCGTCGGCCAGGAGCCGGTGTACGAGGCCTACCCGGCGCACGATCCGTGCGCGGGCGCCGTCGCCGCCGACCGGCTGCTCGCCCGTCCCGACCGCCCTGACGCCGTCTACGGCCTCTTCGATCCGAACGGCACCGATCTGCTCGCCGCCGCACGCCGCTACGGCCTGCGCGTCCCGGACGACCTGCTGCTGGTCTGCTGCAGCGAGTCGACCGTATACGCCAACACCGAGCCGCCCCTCACCACGCTCTCACTCAAACCGCGCCGCATCGGCACGGCGGTGATCCAGTTACTCATCGACGCGATCGAGGGCGTCGACTCCGAACACACGGTGGCGCAGGTCATACCCACCGAGCTGATCGTGCGCACCTCGTCTCAGCGCCGCCCGCCGCGCACGACGGTCAGCCCGCCGCGGTCACCGGAGCGGACGTGACGGAGCGCGGGACCCGACAGCGGGCGGAGCGGAAGGCGGTGGCAGCGGCGGCTCCCGGAAGGGTGGGGCCCTTGCCTCCGCGGGAGTGCGGCGCCGTACTCCCGCGGCCTTCCCACGGTTTTCCTCAGCCGCTCCTCCGGTCTTCCCCGGAGCCCTGCTCCGCGGGAAACGGGCCGGCCTTCCCAAGGCAGCGGCCGGGATCGACTGGGGAGCCCGCACCGCCGGACGGCTTCCGGGCGGGCCGAATACCTGACCAATCAGGAAAAAAGCCGCGGTGAACTGGAGTCGTGCTCCGATTCACCACCCCTGGGTCATCACACGGCGCGATCCACATTCCTATGATGGGCCCACGACACCGCGGGCCGCTGCGACCAGGCAGTCCGACGCGGTGCAGTTGCGGCTTGATGGTGGAGGGGTCGATGACTCAGGGGGCCGGTCAGGGACCCGGGACGAAGCGCACAGCGACGGTGCGTGACTTCCGGGTACCCGCTTACGTCCACGAGACCGGTCCGTACGCCCACAGCATGCACCCCGGCGACGTGGTCCCGCCCTCCGAGGCGAGCCATCCGGAGGGATACACGCCCACGCAACGGGACCTCCCGGTCATCAATCGGGGTGACACTGTGCAGGTGACCGTCGACCCCGCGTCCGTACCCGCGCCACAGCCCGCCACCGGGCCCGGCCCGCTCTACGTGGTCGGTGACGTCCACGGCTACCTCGACGAGCTGGTGGCCGCCCTCCAGGAGCAGGGCCTCGTCGACTCCGCGGGCCAGTGGTGCGCCGGCCCCGCGCGGCTGTGGTTCCTCGGCGACTTCACCGACCGCGGCCCGGACGGCATCGGCGTCATCGACCTCGTGATGCGGCTGTCCGCCGAGGCCGCCGCGGCCGGTGGTTACTGCAAGGCCCTGATGGGCAATCACGAACTGCTGCTGCTCGGCGCCAAGCGGTTCGGCGACACCCCCGTCAACTCCGGTGCGGGCACCGCCACCTTCCAGGCCGCCTGGCTGCTCAACGGTGGGCAGAAGACCGACATGGACCGCCTCCAGGACCACCACCTGCAGTGGATGGCCCGCCTCGACGCCGTCGAATCCGTCGACGACCACCTGCTGCTGCATTCCGACACCACCGCCTATCTCGACTACGGCCGTTCCATCGAGGAAGTCAACGACACCGTCCGCGAGACGATCACCCGGAACGACGCCGACGAGGTCTGGGACCTGTTCCGCAAGTTCACCAAGCGGTTCTCCTTCCGCGACGAGGGCGGTGCCGAAGCGGTGCGTTCCCTGTTGGATACGTACGGCGGCACCCGGGTCGTTCACGGTCACAGCCCCATTCCGTATCTGCTGGGCGAAGTGGGCCCCGAGGACGGCGAGGACGACAACGGTCCCGTCGTCGAGGGCCCGCACGTTTACGCCGAGGGACTGGCCATCGCGATGGACGGTGGCGTGACGATGGCCGGAAAGCTGCTGGTCCAGCAACTGCCTCTCGCGAAGTGAACGGTTGCCGGGCCCGGTCTCCCCGGCCCGGTCCGGCACCGAACCGAGGCCAATTTCGGTAAACCCCCTGTCACGGCGCACCGTCGGCGCTCTACCATCGGCGTATCCGTAGCAGGCTCCCCTCCGTTTCTGCCCAACGGCTCGTCAGCATGCCGAGCCACAAGCCCTACGGAGCATCGGGGGATGCACATGAACAGCGTTCCGCAGCATCTGTTGACCGAGGACCGCCAGGATTACGTGCGTATTCTCGATGAGGCGCTGCGCTCCGCACCACAACGCCCGGAACTGACCACTGTCGGACAGCGGCTCACCTCCGAACAACTACGCACGATGGCGCTCAACGCCACCGCGATCATCACGGCGGCCGCGGCGACCGAGTACCAGCACTACACCAAGGTCCGCGAGGAACTGCGCCGGCCACCGGCATCGTCCACCCCGCCCACGCGCGCGTCCGAGCCGGAGCCGGGCACGGCGGGGATCGCCACGACCGTGGGAGAGGCCGTCGAGACCGCCGGCGCGGGTGCCGTCGTCGCCGTTCTGGCACCTGTTCTGGCCGGAACCGCGGCCGCGATATTCCTGCTGGTCGGTTACGTCCTGCGCATGCTCGATCCCAGCGCGGCCTTCGCCCGGACCATGCTCACCACGGGCTGGACATTCGGCGCCGTGACCGCGGTCGCCATCCTGGTCGCCGCGGTGGGTCTCCTGCTCACCGCACTGCGCAACAAGCCCTCGGCCCGAAGCGGGCCGTACGGCGAAGCCGACAAGGAGATGACCCTGGCCAGGGAAGCCTGGCACGAGGCACTGCTGGAGCAGGGGATCGTCCCGTTCCTGCGGGACGCACTCGCCGACCCGGGTACGGCGGCCGCACTGCACTGTGCGGCACCGGCCGAACCGGCCGGCCGTATCCCGCATCTCGGCTACGACCGGCCGGGGTTCACCAGCCCCGGTGAGGGTACGAACCGCGGACGACGGCCGAGCTACTCGAGCCCCGACTACACCAGTCCGGACTTCGGAGGGCCGGAACACAAGCCGGAATAGCCGGAACAACCGAATGAGCCGGCCCCACCGGAGCCGGCCGAACCGGATGAGCCGGCCGAACCGGATGAGCCGGATGGGCCTGCCGGATGGACCACGGTATTCGGACGGTCCGGCCGTCGGCTCGCGCTCCCTCGCCGGCGGAGCCCGTTCCCGAGGCTCTGCGCCGAGGGGCGTGAGCCGGGTACCCGGCGTGGCGCCCTGTGCCCTTACCGGTCCGGGCCGCGGCTGTCAGGAACGGAGAATGCCCGCCCGGACCGCTGCGGTGATCCACTGAGGGAACTCGGACAGCAAGCGGTCGTACAACTCCGGGTCCGGCACGGTGCCGATGTCGTCGACGGCAAAGAACCCGACGTTGTCGACAAGGCGCCCTGGCAGCGTGTCGAACCGCTCCAGCACACCGTAGTTCGCCCGGCCGAGGCCCACGAACTGCCAGAAGATCGGCTCCTCCACCGCTTCGCGGAGCTCCCGCTCGATCTCTGCGTTCCGGTAGACACCGCCGTCGGAGAAGAACAGCACGAGCGTCGGGGCCGCCGCGGGGCTGTGCCTGACGAACGAGCGGACCTCGGCGATGACCTTCTGCTCCTCGTTCTGGATACCGACCCCCCGCATGTCGACCTGGCTCGGGTCCAGCCCTTTCTTCCGCCCGCGCCGGAAGAGGCTCATCTCCCCCACCCGTACGTGCAGCCGGAGCCATTCGGGCAGCTCGCCCAGGAGCAGGTCCGGCAGCCGCGCCGGATTCGAGGCGAACGTCCAGGCCTGCATCTCACCGTCGTCGTCCAGTTGCGCGGCGACCGCGGCCATACGTTCGACGACGTCCGCCACAACTCCCTTGGAATACAGGAAGGACATGGAACCGGAGGCGTCCAGTACGAGGATGACGCGTGCGGTGACCCCGGTGGCCCCGTGCTTACGCAGACTGACTGCCACCTGTTCCTTGCGCAGTGACAGCCGCTTGCGCATGTCCACCGGCAGCCGCTCCTCGCCCTTGGTGAGCCGCGGAGCGGCCGACGGGACGGCCGATTGCGCGGAGGGCGGCCCAGGGGGCCCCGGGGCGGAGGCGGCGGGCGCGGCCGAGGGCTGGGGCGGGAGCGGGGTGGTGGGTACCGCGGGTGGGACCGGCGACACCGCGGGCGCGACAGGGGGCGTCGTCGCGCCGGGTGCCGTGGTGGAGCCGTCAGCCGTCGTGGAGGCCGCTGCCGCCGGGGAAGCGTCGTCCACGGTGATACCGAAGTCGGTGGCCAGCCCGGCGAGCCCCGAGGCGTACCCCTGCCCCACCGCGCGGAACTTCCACTTTCCCTGCCGCCGGTACAGCTCGCCGCCGATGAACGCGGTCTCCGTTCCGGCCACCATGTCGAACCGCGCGATCTCGGCCCCCGTACCGGCGTCGAGCAGCCTGAGCACCAGTCCCGGCACCTGACCGAACGTCCCGCCGTCGGACGACGCGCACAGCACGATCCGCTCGACGGCCGGTTCCAGCAGGCGCAGGTCCACCTCGATCGTGTCGGTCACGGCGCCGGCGGCGCTCCGCTTCCCCAGGTGCGTCACGGCGTCGGAGGTGTGCCGCGGCTGGTTGTAGAAGACGAAGTCGCCGTCGTCCCGCACCCGCCCGGCCTCCGTGAGCAGGAGAGCCGACGCGTCGATGTCGGGTACACCGGCTCCGGCCGCCCAAGCGAGCTCGACGTGCACCGCCTGGGCGTCGACGGGAAGGTTGGACCCTTTGCTCATTGCTCTCGCTGTCATGGGATCCAGTCTGCCGACCTGTCCTCCCAGGAGGGGAGGGGGGCGGGCCCGAACGGCCCGCCCCCCTCGTCCTTCCGGTTCGCTTGTTCGTTTTGTTCGTTCAGTCCGTCTCAGTCCGTCTCAGTCCGTCTCAGTCCGTCAACGGCAGATACACGCGGTTGCCTGCCTCTGCGAACTCCTTCGACTTCCGCAGCATCCCCTCGGAGATCTCCTCGGCCGACGCGCCCTCCGCCGAAGTCCCGCCGAACCGCTCCGTGATGCTCCGGCTGATCTTCATGGAGCAGAACTTCGGTCCGCACATCGAGCAGAAGTGCGCCGTCTTCGCGGGTTCCGCCGGAAGGGTCGCGTCGTGGAACTCGCGTGCCGTGTCCGGGTCGAGGGCCAGGTTGAACTGGTCCTCCCACCGGAACTCGAAGCGCGCGTCGGACAGGGCGTCGTCCCACTCCTGCGCCCCCGGATGCCCCTTGGCGAGGTCGGCGGCATGGGCGGCGATCTTGTAGGTGATGACGCCGGTCTTGACGTCGTCACGGTCGGGCAGGCCCAGGTGCTCCTTGGGCGTGACGTAGCAGAGCATCGCCGTACCCCACCAGGCGATCATCGCCGCACCGATACCGGAGGTGATGTGGTCGTACGCGGGCGCGACGTCCGTCGTCAGCGGGCCGAGCGTATAGAACGGGGCTTCATCGCAGATCTCCTGCTGAAGTTCGATGTTCTCCTTGATCTTGTGCATCGGGACATGTCCCGGTCCCTCGATCATGGTCTGCACATTCAAACGCCTGGCGACCCGGTTGAGCTCCCCGAGCGTGCGCAGCTCCGCGAACTGGGCCTCGTCGTTGGCGTCGGCGATCGAGCCCGGCCGGAGACCGTCACCGAGCGAGTAGGTGACGTCGTACGCCGCGAGGATCTCGCAGAGTTCCTCGAAGTTCTCGTACAGGAACGACTCCTCGTGGTGCGCCAGACACCATGCCGCCATGATCGAGCCGCCGCGCGAGACGATGCCCGTCTTGCGGTGGGCGGTGAGCGGCACATACGCCAGCCGTACGCCCGCGTGGACCGTCATGTAGTCCACACCCTGTTCGGCCTGTTCGACGACCGTGTCCTTGTAGATCTCCCAGGTCAGTTCCTCGGCCCTGCCGTCCACCTTCTCCAGCGCCTGGTAAAGCGGCACTGTGCCGATGGGGACGGGGGAGTTGCGCAGCACCCACTCCCGGGTGGTGTGGATGTTGCGGCCGGTGGACAGGTCCATGACCGTGTCGGCACCCCATCGGGTCGCCCAGGTCATTTTCTCCACCTCCTCCTCGATGGAGGAGGTCACCGCGGAGTTGCCGATGTTGGCGTTGACCTTCACCAGGAACCGCTTGCCGATGATCATCGGCTCGATCTCCGGATGGTTGACATTGGCGGGCAGCACCGCGCGGCCTGCCGCGATCTCCTCCCGCACGACCTCAGGCGAGACGTTCTCCCGGAGGGCCACGTACTCCATCTCGGGCGTGATCTCGCCACGGCGTGCGTACGCCAACTGTGTGACCGCCCCGCCCGCGCGGCCCCGGCGCGGCTGACGGGGCCGGCCGGGGAACACCGCGTCGAGATTACGCAGCCCACCGCGCGGCGAGGTGTGCTTGATCCCGTCGTCCTCGGGGCGGACCGGACGCCCCGCGTACTCCTCTGTGTCACCGCGCGCAATGATCCAGTTCTCCCGCAGCGGCGCCAGCCCTCTGCGCACATCGGTGTCCACCAGGGGGTCGGTGTACGGGCCCGATGTGTCGTACAGCGTGACCGACTGCCCGTTGGTGAGGTGCACCTGACGGACCGGCACCCGCAGATCGGGGCGTGTGCCCTCGACGTACGCCTTGTGCCAGCCGATGGACTTCCCGGCCTCCTCCCGCACCGACGCTTCCGTCGGATCCTGGGTGGAGGCAGGCGTGCGTGCGTCCTTGTTGGTCATGAGACCTACTCCCTACGCCGGCATTACCCGGTAACAGGTTCAGCGGTCGACGCAGCGGCTTCCGTCCGTCGGCGTTCCGTGTGAAACATCACTCGGACAACGGTGATGTTTCATGTGAAACGTCGTTGGGACGGAGGTCAGCGTCCTCTCAGCCCGGTGCTCCGAGCTCCCGCGTGTACAAAAAGGTGCCTCCACGCTAGCGGGAATTGTGGCGCGGTGAACAGAGGGCCCTCGTTGTTCTTGCGATGATCGGGCGGTGACCTCGACGCAGCCTCCCCCGTACCCGCCGCCCGAACCACCCCGCGGCTCCGGCGCCCGAATCGGCGGCGACCGTGGCAGAGGGCCCGCACCCGACCACGGCCTGGACCCTGAGGACGGCCGGGGGGACGGTCCCGGCTCCGGAACCTGGTTCGGGCCTGGGCACGGTCCCGGCGAAGCGCCGGCGGCGCAGAACCACCTGCCCGGCCGGAGCCCGGGTCACGGACCGAGACAGGGACAAGAAGGGCAGGGCGGGCAGGGCGGGCAGGGCGGGCAGGGCCAGGGTCGAGTCCGCGGCCAGGATCACGGGCCTGGTCATGACCACAGCCCGGACCCCGGTGGCGGGGGCCGCGGGCGTAACCCGAACTCCGGTGGAGGCCCGAACTCGGGCGGCGGGCGCGGCGGCCCGCCCCCGGGCGACGGCGGGCACCAGCGCAGTCCGGGCTCCGACGGCGGGCACGGGCACAGTCACAGCCATGGCCCGGCCGCCCCTGTCTCGAAGCACCTGCGCAGGGTCATCGCGGCAGTCCTCATCCCGTTCGGCGCTGCGGTGCTGATCGGTCTCGCGGTGCTGTGGCCGGGTGGCGCACCCGGCCACGAACGCACCGGCGTCGGCTTCGACCGGCAGACGCAGCAGGCCACCGTCACCACGGTGGACGAGGTGAGCTGTTCGTCCGTCAACGCGTCCGGAGGCGTCCCGACCGGCGACACCTCGACGGCCGAGGGGTCCTCCGCACAGCAGCAGGCGGACGGCACGTGCAAGAAGGCTACGATCCGGGTCGACACCGGTGACGACGCGGGCCGCACCTTCACCGAGATCGTGCAGCCGGACCAGTCACGGCAGCTGAGCGAGGGTCAGGAGGTCGTGGTCGCCTACGAGCCCTCCGCGCCCGAAGACCTCCAGTACTCGGTCGCCGATGTGAACCGGCGCGTGCCGCTGGCCCTGCTCGCCGGCATCTTCGCGGTCGCCGTCGTGGTCGTCGGACGGCTGCGCGGCGTGATGGCACTGATCGCGCTGGCGGTCAGCTTCCTGGTGCTGAACTTCTTCATCCTGCCCGCGATCCTGCAGGGATCGAACCCGCTGGCCGTGGCGGTGGTGGGGGCGAGTGCCATCATGCTGCAAGCCCTGTATCTCTGCCACGGACTGTCGGCACGCACCTCCGTGGCGGTGCTCGGCACCCTGATCTCGCTGCTGCTGATCGGCGTTCTGGGCTCGGTCTTCATCAGCTGGGCAGCGCTGACCGGCGACACCGACGACAACACCGGGCTGATCCACGGCCTTTACCCCGACATCGACATGAGCGGTCTGCTGCTGGCCGGCATCATCATCGGATCGCTCGGTGTCCTTGACGACGTGACGGTCACACAGACGTCGGCCGTCTGGGAACTGCACGAGGCCAACCCGTCGATGGGCCGGCGCGGGCTGTATCGCGCGGGCATCCGCATCGGACGTGACCACATCGCGTCCGTCGTCAACACCCTGGTCCTCGCCTACGCGGGCGCCGCACTGCCCCTGCTGCTGCTGTTCTCCATCGCACAGAGCAGTGTGGGGACGGTCGCCAACAGCGAGCTGGTGGCGGAGGAGATCGTGCGTACGCTGATCGGCTCGATCGGTCTGGTCGCCTCGGTGCCGGTCACCACGGCGCTGGCCGCCCTGGTGGTCTCGGCCGACCGTCCGACGGCACAGGCGGCCGAGGAGGGCGTCCGGGTGGCTCCGGCACGCGGCGGGCGGGGCAGACGCCGCAAGCGCTGACCCGCTGCGCCGGACCGCGCCGCCGACCTGTGACCGTCCGTCTTCCCTCCCCGGCGAGCAGCCCTCCGACAGCCGGTCACCGGCTACGGGCCGGCCGGACCGCCGCCGGCTACCCGGTGGGGGAACGCTTCACCCGGCGCTCTGCTCCGCCAGAATGCGGTCCAGCGCGTCGTCGAGGTGGGCGTCGAAGTCGGCGAGCGCCCCCTCCTGGCCCAGCGGCACCAATTTGTCTGTGCGGTCGAGGAAGGCCACGAGCGGCGCCGTCGACGAGCGGAACAGCGCGTGGTCACCGCCGACCTGAAGGCGGATCAGCACCTCGCCCAGGGCGTCGGGATCGACCGGCGATACGCGTACGTCACCCTCGCCGCACGGTCTGCCCACGCCGTCGATCAGCAGCTCCCTGCCGAACGCCCAGGTCACCGGCGCGTCACCGGGAAGATGGAAGGTCAGCCGTACGGCATAGGGATCACAGGTGTCGTAGCGCAGCTCCACCGGGATACGGAAGGACAGCTCCTCCGACACGAGAAAGCTCATCATGACCTCTGCCTGCACGGACTCGCGCATCGCCTACCCCGTCATTCGCTACGGACCGGCCGGGAATGGACCCCTGACACTAGGTGAATCTTGCTCAACGTACACGATGGATCACAAGGAGTGAGTTTTCAGATACTGATAGAGAGTGCCAGTGGCCCCAGCAGACGGCCCACTTCCGTCTGCAACTGCTGGGCGGCAGGATGCAGCCGGTGGACCTGATGCACCGGTAGGGAGACGGCGACCGTCGCGGCCGTGGCACCGGCTGTGATGGGAACGGCCGCACAGACCGTGCCCAGCGCGTACTCCTGCCGCGCGAACACCGGCGCCATGCGACGCGTCCGCTCCAGGCGCCGGAGCAGGCTGTGCCCGTCGCGCACGGTGTACGGCGTGACGGGCTGCACGGGGTAGCGGTCGAGGTGGTCCCGGCGGGCGGCCTCGTCGAGCTGGGAGAGCAGGCACTGTCCGATGGCGTGCGCGTGACCGGTCGCCCGGAAGTCGGCCCGTTCCTGGACCGCGGGATGACCCGGGGTTTCGGAGACGCACACCAGGTCGATCTCGCCCTCGCGGTACACCGCGTAGTACACGGGAGCCCCGATGGCATCACGCCAGCGCGCGAGCGCGTCGACGACCGTGCTGCGACGTTTCTGCGGGGCTCCGGTACTGGTCAGCCGCTCGGCCGCGTCGCCGAGGAAGAACAGCCCCTTGTCGCGGCGCAGATAGCCCTCGTGCACCAGGGTGCGCAGCAGGTGGTAGGCCGTGGGAAGCGCCAGCCCCGTCTCGCGGGCCAGTTGTTTGGCCGGGGCCCCGTACTCGTGTCCCGCGACGGACTCCAGCAGGCGCATCGCGCGCTGCACCGAGCCGATGAGGGTCACGGTGGGCGCCGGCTCGGAGGCCGCCCTCGCACGGGGCTGGCAGGGAACGGCGGACAGATGTGCGGGGACGGTGGCAGCCGTGGCCAAGGGTCACTCCCGGAGCGAGGGGGCAGCCCGTGCGGGGGAACACGGGTGGGGGTGTACGCCGCTCGCGGGGATCGTCCCCGCATGGCTTTCCGGACTCTAACCGCCTGTCACCGCAGACAGACGGTCCGTCCGGGAAACTTCCCCCGCCCGAGGGAACCGGCGTCGGCTGTTACCGCTTCACCGGCTTCCCGCGGGGCTCACCAGTCGCCGCGCGACGTCGAACTCGACGTGAACTTCCGTACCACGTAGATGAGTCCGCCGACCAGGGCGACGAAGACCAGCACCTTGAAGAGCAGTCCGATCACGAAGCCGACCACGCTGGCTATCAGGCCGCCGAACACGACCAGGGCGATGACGGGCACCGCGATCCACTTCATCCACCACGGCAGTCCCATGAAGATCTCTCGCATCGCCTTCGTCCTTACCTGCTCCGCCCGTCTCATACCGGGTCGCGTGAATGATGTCCTGCACTCGATGCTAGGGCGGCAGGAGCCCTGCCGGGGGCCTCGGACCCCTTGTCCTCCCCTGAGCGGTCCCCTAGGGAACCCGAAGACCGCAGCTCAGCTCTCGGGCGGAGAGAACACCACCAGGACCCTCAGATCCTCACTGATGTGGTGGAACTTGTGCGCGACCCCGGCCGGCACGTACACGACGCTGCCGCGGGCCACCTGCGTGGTCTCCATGCCGACGGTGATGGCCGCCCTGCCGCTGACGACGAAGTACACCTCGTCCTGGCCGTGCGGCTGCTGCGGATCCTGCCCGCCCGCATCCAGGGCGTACAGACCGACCGACATGTTCCGCTCACGCAGGAACTGGAGGTAGGCGCCCTCGTTGGCGGCGCGTTCGGCCTCCAGTTCGTCCAGCCGGAATGCCTTCATAGCCTTGTCCGCCCCTGCCTCACTGCTCATGCCCGGTCCTGTCTGCCACGATCAGACACATGAAGAATTTCGTAGTCAAGACGATCGCCAACGCCGCGGCCCTCGCGGTCGCGGTGTGGCTGATCGACAAGATCTCCCTGTCCGGCGACAGCACGGGCAAGGAGATCGGTACCCTCATACTCGTCGCGTTGATCTTCGGCGTGGTGAACTCCCTGGTCAAGCCAATCGTGCAGCTCCTCAGTCTCCCGCTGCTCATCCTGACGCTCGGGCTGTTCACGCTGGTGGTGAACGCTCTGATGCTGCTGCTCACCTCCTGGCTCGCCGACGTGGTCGACCTGAGCTTCCACGTGGAGGGCTTCTGGACGGCCGTGCTGGGCGGTCTGGTCATCTCGGTCGTCTCCTGGGCCCTCAGCGTCGTCCTGCCCGACGGAGACTGAGCAGCATGGCCTACCGCGTCTGTTTCGTCTGCACCGGCAACATCTGCCGATCCCCGATGGCCGAATCCGTCTTTCGCGCGCGCATCGTCGAAGCGGGCCTCGACGGTGTGGCCGAGGCCGACAGCGCCGGCACCGACGGCTGGCACGCGGGTGAGGGCGCCGATCCCCGAGCGGTGGCCGTCCTCGAGGAGAACGGCTACACCGCCGACCACACCGCCCGGCGGTTCGACCCGTCCTGGTTCGCCCGCCTCGATCTGGTCATCGCCCTCGACGCGAGCCATCTCAGGACCCTGCGCCGCCTGGCTCCCACCCAGCGGGACGCGGGCAAGGTACGCCTGCTGCGCTCGTACGACCCCGGAGCGGGCGACGATCTCGACGTACCCGACCCTTACTACGGGGAGACGGACGGCTTCTACACGTGTCTTGAGATGGTGGAGGCGGCGAGCACCGGGCTGCTCTCCTCGATACGTGAGCAAGCGGAAGGACAGGCGGCATGAGCGATCCGACAAAGGACAGCGGCTACGGAGCGGGGGCGGGAGAAGCCTCTCCCGGTGACGGCACGCGCGTGGTGCGGGCCGGGCTGCCCGAGCCGGTCAAGCACGAGCCGACCCTGCCCGGTCCCGTCTTCGCCGCCCACTTCCACCTGCCCGGCGACCCCGCCGGCCCCTACACCTACGGCAGGGACGAGAACCCGACCTGGACACTGCTGGAGCAGGCCATCGGGGAGCTGGAGGCGCCGGGACAGGACGGCGTCGAAACCCTGGTGTTCCCCTCGGGCATGGCCGCGATCTCCTCGGTGCTTTTCTCCCAGCTCCGCGCCGGGGACGTTGCCGTCCTGCCGAACGACGGCTATCAGGCACTGCCTCTGGTACGCACCCAGCTGGAGGCGTACGGCATCGAGGTGCGCACCGCTGCGACCGGCGGCGACGCCCAACTCGACCTTCTCGACGGCGCGAGGCTGCTGTGGATCGAGACCCCCTCCAACCCCGGGCTCGACGTGTGCGACGTACGGCGGCTCGCCGAGGCGGCACACGCGCGCGGCGCGCTGGTCGCCGTCGACAACACCCTCGCGACGCCGCTCGGCCAGCGCCCCCTGGAGCTCGGTGCCGACTTCACCGTGGCCAGCGGTACCAAGCAGCTCACCGGGCACGGCGACATCCTCCTGGGATACGTCGCCGGCCGCGACGCCGAGGCGATGGCCTCGGTACGCCGCTGGCGCAAGATCGCCGGTGCCATTACCGGCCCCATGGAGGCCTGGCTCGCACACCGTTCGATCGCCACGCTCCAGTTGCGGGTCGACCGGCAGAACGCCACGGCGCTGACGCTGGCCCGGGCTCTGCGGGAACGGCCCGAGGTGACGGGGTTGCGCTATCCGGGGCTCCCGGACGATCCCTCGCACAGGATCGCCTCGCAGCAGATGCGGCGCTACGGATGCGTGGTGTCCTTCACACTGCCCTCACGCGCGCGTGCGGACCGGTTCCTCGACGAGCTGCGTCTCGTGGACGACGCGACGAGCTTCGGCGGTGTACGGTCCACAGCCGAACGACGGGGTCGTTGGGGCGGAGACGCGGTGCCCGAGGGCTTCGTCCGCTTGTCCGTCGGCGCCGAGGACCCTGCCGATCTGGTGGCGGACGTGCTGCGCGCACTCGCCGAGTCGGCCGGCTGACCGGTCCGTCCGGGCGGGACGCCAGGAACCCGGCTCGGACGACGGACGGTCCGAGTCTCCCCCCTCGTGGCTCGGACCGCCCCGGTTCTGCGCACGCGAAGAACCGCGCGACCAAGGCTAGTTGACTCTATGTCAGTGTCCAATCACTGTAGCGACAGCAACCTATCGACATATTTATAGTTGTGCCGAATCAGCAGCGGGTCCGACAAACGGGAGGGTGTGCTGTGGATCTGGCCTTGCTGCGGACCTTCGTGACCGTGCACCGAGCCGGGTCCTTCACCCGTGCCGCCGCCCTGCTCGGCCTCTCCCAGCCGGCTGTGACCTCACAGATCCGGACCCTGGAGCGGCAGTTGGGGCGGCCGTTGTTCCTGCGGCAGGCCCGTGGCGTGACACCCACGACCATCGGGGACGAACTCGCCCACAAGGCCGCACCTCATCTCGACGCCCTGGTGGAGATCACCGAAACCGGGCTCGACGAGGACTCCTCCTCGCGGACGCTGCACCTGGCGGGGCCCCTGGAGTTCACGTCCGAACGCGCGGTGCCCGTGCTCACCGCGCTGCCCCGCGGGAGCGGCCGGGCCCTCGCCCTGCGCGCATCCTTCGGAACCGCCGAGGAGACGCTGGAAGGGCTGGCTGCCGGGCGACACGATCTGGCCATCAGTACGGTCCGGCCACGCGGCGCACTGCTCTCGGCGACTCCGCTCTGCGACGAGGAGCACGTCCTCGTGGCCGCGCCCCGCTGGACCGAGCGGATCGGCTCCGGCAGCGTTCACTCCACAGGGGTATCCGCTCTGGAACAGATCCCGGTGATCGAGGTGCATGAGTCGCTTCCCCTCGTCTCCCGTTACTGGGCCTCCGTCTTCGACTCCCGGCCTGCCGCCGCGGGCACTGTCGTCGTCCCGGATCTACGCGCGGTGCTGGCCTGCGCCGCCGCGGGGGCCGGGCTGGCCGTGCTGCCCCGGTATCTGTGCGCGGCCGCACTCGAACGGGAGGAAGTGACCGCCCTGCACGAGCCCGCGGTGCCACCGTTGCGTACGTACTTCCTGGTGGTCCGGAACGGCACCCTGGCCATGCCGCATGTCGCACGCGCCCATGAGGCACTGCAGCAGGCGGCCACCGACTGGTGCTGACCCTCCGGCCGTGCGGCCCATGCCGGAAATCAGGCCGGTGATGTGTCGTGATGTTTCACGTGGAACGAGCTGGGCCAGATTCCCTCCATGACCGTCCGACCCGTGGTCAAGCGCACCGCTCGAGCCGTTCTGCTGGACGACGACCACCTGATCCTGATCAAGCGCACCAAGCCCGGCATGGATTCCTACTGGGTCACCCCGGGCGGTGGTGTGGAGCCGGAGGATTCGACCGTCGTCGGCGCTCTCCACCGAGAGGTGTACGAGGAACTCGGCGCCAAGATCAGCGATGTGGTGCCCTGTTTCGTCGACACGGTGGAGCACATCGGTGCGGACGGCGGCGCCACCGGCGTGAAAGTGCAGCACTTCTTCGTCTGCCACCTCGACTCCATGGACCCGTCGTTGCGGCACGGTCCGGAGGTCGACGAGCCCGCCGGCGAGTACCAGATCGTCCGCGTGCCGTTCACTCGCGTGGGCATCGCTTCCGTCCACCTCGTCCCGCTCTCGTTGCGGCACTACCTGGACGGCAACATCGAGGGTGTGCGCGCCCTGCACGCTCCCGACCTGGGCTGACCTCTCTGGCGAATTCACCGGTTCCAAGCGTTTCACGTGAAACATCCCCGGTTGACGACCGCATCCCGTATCGGCCTCGGCGTAACCGAAAGGCCGCATCGGTCTTCGGAAACAAGTGGACGCCGACAGTCGACGTCGGACAGCCTGACCTGCGTGCCGACACCTCCCCCTGTTTCCCTGTCCATCCGCCGCCTGACGCTCCGCGATCTCTCGGCCTGCGCCGACTTGTCCGAGGACCGGGGGTGGCCACGCGAAGAGCACAAGTGGGGATTCCTCCTCTCCGCCGGGAGGGGTTACGGCATCGACGATCCCGCCGGCGGGCTGGTCACCGCCTGCGTCGTCACCGGGTACGGACCCCAGGAACGGCCCACACTCGGCGCCATAGGCATGGTTCTGGTCGCGGAACGGCATGCCCGGCAGGGTGTCGGACGCCGGCTGATGCGCCACGTGATCTCGGCGATGGGCTCCACGCCGCTGACACTGCACGCGACGTCGAACGGCCTCCCGCTCTACGAGGAACTGGGTTTCAAGGTCACCGGCCGGGCGGAGATGCTCCGCGGACACTTCGTCCCGGGCGCGGGCGAACCGGGAACCGGGATCTCCACTCGAACCGCGACCGCCGGGGACCTGCCCACTCTCCTCCGGCTCGACGAGGACGTGTTCGGAGCGGACCGCACACACATCGTCGCCCGGCTGCCCGCGTTCGCCGACCAACTGCGTGTGGCCGAGGAGGACGGCCGGATCGTCGGCTACGCCGCTGCGTGGCCCAACATGGACACTCATGTCGTGGGCCCTCTGATCGCCCGCGACACCCCCACGGCCAAGGCGCTCATCGCTTCGCTCGCCGTCCACACCGACCGGCCGCTGCGCACCGACATCGACGTGCGACACGAAGAGCTGCTCGCCTGGGCGAAGGACCACGGTCTGGCATCCATCACCTTCAACGCGGTGATGACGTACGGGAGCACGGACCTGCCCGGCGACTGGACCAGACGGTTCGCCCCCGTGACGGTCGCGGCCGGCTGACGCCGTCCGGACACGACGACGCCGGTTGCCGCGGGTGCCGGGAACCGGCGTACGTGCCCGGGGCCCACTGTTCAGACGAGAGCGTCCACGGCGGTCGCGGCGAAGGAGTGATCCTGCTCCGGCGTGCCGCCGCCGACGCCGATCGCGCCGATCGGACGGCCGCCACGCTGGACGGGCACCCCCCGGCGATGAACAGCAACGGCCTGTCCAGTGCGGTGGGCAGGGTGTGGAAGAGCCCTCCGGGCTGTACGGCGTCGACGAGACGGGCTGTGGGCGCGTTCAGTTGAAGAGCGGTGTACGCCTTGCGGGTGCTGGTCTCGCCGGGGATCAGCACGGCGCGGTCGTCCCGCCGGAAGGCGAGCAGATGCCCGCCCGCGTCCAGGACGGTCACGCTGACCGTGACCCCGGCGGCATCGGCGGCCCGTTGTGCGGCCATGACGAGGGCTTCGGCGTCGGCGGTGGTGAGTGGGGCGACGGCGGTGCTGGTGTCCATGAAGAGGCACTCCCCGGTGTGCGGTGTGTAGTGGTGATGCCGCTTGAAGCGGTGAGATCCGTAGTGGAAGTGGTGCTGGGAGTGAGGGCAGTACCGACTGTGGCGGCAAAGGGGCCCGACGGAGGGGATGAGGTGGCCCCGGCCTATGTGCCCACAGGCGTCCCGGTCAGTGGGGGACCGCGGTCTGCCGCTCGGCAGGCGCCTGGTCGACTGTCACGATGCCCAAGGCCTTGCCGCGACGGTCGAGCAAGGCGGAGACGAAGGCCAGCACCAGGGCGCTCGCGGCAAGAACGGCACCGACCCAGTTGGGCGCGGTGTAACCGAGGCCGGCCCCGATCACCAGGCCACCGAGCCAAGCGGACAGGGCGTTGCCGAGGTTGAAGGCGCCGATGTTCACGGCCGAGGCCAGCGTGGGAGCGCCGTGGGCCTGGTCGAGAACACGCTTCTGCAGAGGCGGAACGGTGGCGAAGCCCAGGCCGCCGATCAGGACGATCGTGACGGCTGCCAGGACCTTGTGGTGCGCGGTCAGGGTGAAGAGCGCGAGGACGACGGCGAGAGCGCCCAGGGACACGTACAGCAAGGGCATCAGGGCGCGGTCCGCGTACCTGCCGCCGACGAGGTTGCCCCCGACCATGCCGAGGCCGAAGAGGACCAGCAGCCAGGTGACCGATCCGTCCGCGAAGCCGGCGACCTGCGTCATCATCGGCGCGATGTAGGTGATGGCCGCGAAGACACCGCCGAATCCAAGAACGGTCATCGCCATGGCGAGCAGTACCTGGACGTTCTTGAAGGCAGCCAGTTCGTGACGCAGCCGTACGCCCTCGGGTGCGGGAAGGTCGGGAACGAGCCCGGCGATACCGGCCAGTCCGATGACACCGAGCGCGGCGACGAGCCCGAACGTGATCCGCCAGCCGATCGACTGGCCGATGAGGGTGCCCAGGGGGACACCGACGACATTGGCCACGGTCAGTCCGGTGAACATCAGGGCGATGGCTCCGGCTTTCTTGTGCGGGGCGACCAGGCCGGCCGCGACCACCGAGCCGATCCCGAAGAAGGCACCGTGAGCGAGGGAGGAGATCACCCTCCCGAGCAGCATGACGCCGAAGACCGGGGCCAGGGCCGACAGCAGGTTCCCGGCGATGAACAGGCCCATCAGCAGCATCAGCATCCGCTTGCGGGAGATCTTGGTGCCGAGCACGGTCATCAGCGGGGCGCCGAGCATGACACCCAGGGCGTAGCCGGTCACCAGATGACCGGCCGTGGGGACGGAAACCCCGAAGTCGTCGGCGACCTCGGGCAGCAAGCCCATGATCACGAACTCGGTCGTTCCGATCCCGAAGGCCCCGATCGCGAGGGCCAGAAGCGCGAGAGGCATGAGGAGACAGCCCTTCCCGAAGATTGCAGTATCACTTTGTGCGCTAAGACAATAATTGCAAGCGCGGGATAAATGCAAGCGCGGTCTATTTCGATGTTGCTCTACCCTGGTTCCAGCAGCTCCTGGACGGAAGGAAACGCCAATGACAGCCACGGACCCCGCACTCACCGCCCTTGCGCAGGGCTGGTGCGCGCTCTCCCTGCTGCACGGGAGAATCGAGGCCCACATCGAGCGGGCCCTCCAGGCCCGGCACGATCTGAGTGTGCGGGAGTACTCCCTGCTCGACGTGCTGAGCCGACAGCACGACGGCGACGGGGGGCATCTGCAGATGAAACAGGTGGCAGACGCTGTCGTACTCAGCCAGAGCGCCACCACTCGCCTGGTGACCCGGCTCGAGGACCGTGGCCTGCTGGAGCGCTACCTCTGTCCTACGGACCGGCGCGGCATCTACACCGACGTCACGCCCGCCGGCCTCACTCTTCTTGAGGAGGCACGGCCGACCAACGACTCCGCATTGCGCGAGGCGCTCGACGCGGCGGCGGAGAACCCTGACCTGGCCCCGCTGGTCCGCACGGTGGAGACGCTGAAGGCGTCCGTACCGGCATGAGCCGACCGCGCCGGAGCATGCCTGCTGTCCGCGTGAGGTACCGCCATGGAAGATCTTGAGATACGCGCCGCGGCCGCGGACGACATCCCCGCGATCGTCGGCATGCTCGCGGACGACGCCCTGGGGGCGCAGCGCGAGTCTCCGGACGACCTCGCTCCGTACCTGGCCGCGCTGGAGCGTCTCGGCGCCGATCCGAACCAGCATCCGGTCGTCGCAGTCCGCAAGAACCGTGTGGTCGGCACACTCCAGCTCACGATCGTTCCCGGGCTGTCCCGGCGCGGCTCCACAAGATCGATCATCGAGGGCGTCCGTGTTCACGCCGACGAGCGCGGCAGCGGTCTGGGAACCCTGCTCATCGAGTGGGCCATCGCCGAATCCCGCCGCCAGGGGTGCCAATTGGTGCAGCTGACCTCCGACAACACCCGTACCGATGCCCACCGCTTCTACGAACGGCTCGGCTTCTCGGCTTCCCACCTGGGCTTCAAGCTGGCGCTGTAAGGACAATCCGCAGGGGCTGTTCCACGTGAAACAGCCCCAGACCTCCAGAGGCTCCAAGCCTTCAGAACCCCTGAGGCAGGCCGGGTGGGCATGTCGGACCCTAGCCGACTCCCTGCCATCCCTCAGAGTCCACTCCGCCGGGCACAGAAGCCCCCTCCTCGTACGGCTGACGGCTGAACACGAAGGAACCGAGGTCCAGGTGACTCACCGATCCGTCCGGCCGTCGTACGGGCCTCAGGAGCTCTCCGGCGTAGTAGCCCTCCAGTCCGGTCCAGGTTCCGTCGCCGTTCGAGTGGAAGCGGGCACGACGGCCCGTACCGGAGAGCGGCTCCAACGACAGCAGCCCGTCGGCCGACAGCCGCAGAGCGAATCCTTGCGTCCCCCAGTACCACTGCCCCACCAGCGCCAGCACCGTGGAATCAACCTCGCGCAACGGCCGCCAGGGAGCTGGGATACGCGGTTCCGCCTCGGCGACGATCCGGACGAGATCGGCGGCGACCGGAAACAGCAACGGCCCCGACGTGCAGTTGGCCAGAACCACCGCGGCCACGTCGTCCTCCACGCCGATCGCCAGACAGGCGAGGAAGCCCGGCAGGGATCCGGTGTGCCCGACGAGAGCCCGCCCTCCCCCGTGACGCAACTCCAGACCCAGGCCGTAGGCATAGCCGCTCGCCACGTCCGTCGCCTCCGCCGGCGCCGCGGGCCTCCTCATCTCCCGCAATGACTCGATACTCAGTACGCGTTCGTCCCCGTCGGCCAGGAAGGCCGCGAAGCGTGCCAAGTCACCCGTGGTGGACCAGAGCTGTCCCGCCGGCGCCATCCGCCCGAGGTCCTCGGCCGGCTCGCGCAGCATCACGTCGGCCCACGGATGCACGGCCCAGCCACCCGCATGCGGCGCCTGCGGAAGCACACCCGTCCGGCACAGACTCAGGGGCTCGAGCACGTCACGCCGGAGCACCTCCTCCCACGAGGCACCACGCAGCTTCTCCACGAGAGCGCCGAGCAGCGCGTATCCGGGGTTCGAGTAGTGAAACCGTCGGCCGACCGGGTGCACCATGGGCCGCTCGCCCAGGACGTCGGCCAGGTCGGGCCGCAGCGCACCGGGGGTGCGCTCCCACCAGGGCCCCGGCGTCTCGGCCGCCAGGCCGCTCGAGTGCGACAGCAGTTCGGCAAGGGTCGCCTCTCCCACGCCCGTACCCGGCAGATGCTTCTCCAGCGGGTCCCCGAGGTCGATCACTCCCTCGTCGCGCAGCTGGAGAACGAGAACGGCGGTGAACGTCTTGGTGATGGAGCCGATCCGGTACTGCACGTCCTCGTCCGGCGCATGTCCCTCCACCGATGTCCGCGCCCCTGTCCACACTGCCTCACCGCTCCGTACCACGGTGGCGACGAGCGAGGGAGCACGCTCCTCCGCCTGGGCGACGGCGATCCGGTGCAGCAACGCCCGACGCGTGCCGGCCAGCAGTTCTTCCTGATGTGTCGTCATGTCCCCAGTTCACCAGGTGCGGGTTCCGCCCGAACGAAGCCGACGACCGGGGTGCCGGAACGTCCGTCGCCGCGTCCGTCCTGGGTGCTCGTCAGCGGGAGCAGATCACGCTGACGAGCGTGAAAGAAGCGAAGAAGGCCCCCTCGGAAAGAGAGGCGAACCAGCGAAGGCCACGTTCTTCGCCGATGTGACCGTCCTGAATGGCCTGTTGCATGTTGCGGCCCAGTCCCAGAGTGTGGTCCGCGTCCTGGAAATCGAGGAAGACCGGAGTCGCGGCGGTCACCGCCTCAACAGTGAAACCGGCTTGTTCGGCGTGGCGGGCGAGGCTGCGGCCGATGGTGGCGTGGCGGACCACTTCCGAGGTGGTGTAGCGCGTGAAGGAGCGGCTTGTGTCGAGATCTTCCGCGTCGACGATCAATGTGTCCCAATCGGGTTCGACGAGACCGATCCGCGCACCTGGCCGGGTGACCAGGTGGAGCTGTGCCAGGACATCGGCGGGCTCGGCGACATGCATGAGAACCCGATCGATCTTGGCCCGGTCCACTGCCCCCGGCGCGACGGGCAGGCAGTGGGCGTCCCCCTCCCGGATCTCCACTGCCGACAGGTCACTCGTGCGCCGGCGTGCCTCGGTGAGCATGGCCGGATCACGGTCGACTCCGATCACCGTGCCGCTGACGCCCACGCGTTCGGCCAGTGCCGGCAGGTCGGCACCCGGACCACAGCCCACGTCGAGTGCCGTCTGCCCCGCCTGTACGTCCAGCCGATCCACCAGCTCCCGCTTGTAGCCGCGGCCGGCGCCGGCCGCCGCTCGCAGCATGTAGTCAGCCTGATCAGGTCGGGGCGCACCGAGAGTCGTCGACATACGGGAGAGTCGAACACAGCGGTCGACAGCCGTGCTGTTACCTGACGTTCGGCAGGAAGGAAACCGGTCAGGTCTGCGCCATGTCCACGAAGCGGGAGTAGTGGCCCTGGAAGGCGACCGTGATGGTCGCCGTCGGGCCGTTTCGGTGCTTGGCCACGATCAGGTCGGCCTCGCCCGCGCGCGGAGACTCCTTCTCGTACGCGTCCTCGCGGTGCAACAGGATGACCATGTCCGCGTCCTGCTCGATGGAACCCGACTCACGCAGGTCGGAGACCATCGGCTTCTTGTCGGTTCGCTGCTCGGGGCCACGGTTGAGCTGGGAGAGCGCGATGACCGGGAGTTCCAGTTCCTTGGCGAGCAGCTTGAGGTTACGGGACATGTCCGAGACCTCCTGCTGACGGCTCTCCGCGCGTTTGGAACCGCCGGACTGCATCAGCTGGAGGTAATCGATGACGACCAGCCTCAGGTCGTTGCGCTGCTTCAGCCGACGGCACTTGGCGCGGATCTCCATCATCGACAGGTTCGGGGAGTCGTCGATGTAGAGCGGCGCTGCCGACACGTCCGGCATCCGGCGTGCGAGGCGGGTCCAGTCCTCGTCGGTCATCGTGCCGGACCGCATGTGGTGCAGAGCGACCCTGGCCTCGGCGGACAGCAGACGCATCGCGATCTCGTTGCGTCCCATCTCGAGCGAGAAGACCACACTCGGCAGGTTGTGCTTGATGGACGCGGCACGGGCGAAGTCCAGCGCGAGCGTCGACTTTCCCATCGCGGGGCGCGCGGCAATGACGATCATCTGCCCCGGATGCAGACCATTGGTGAGCGAGTCGAAGTCCGTGAACCCCGTGGGCACACCGGTCATCTCACCGCTGCGCGAGCCGATCGCCTCGATCTCGTCGAGCGCGCCCTCCATGATGTCGCCGAGCGGGAGGTAGTCCTCACTGGTGCGCTGTTCGGTGACGGCGTAGATTTCGGCCTGCGCACGATTGACGATCTCGTCGACGTCGTCGTCGGCCGCGTATCCCATCTGGGTGATGCGCGTACCGGCTTCGACCAGGCGGCGCAGCACGGCGCGCTCGTGCACGATCTCCGCGTAGTACGCCGCGTTGGCCGCCGTGGGCACCATCTGAACGAGGGTGTGCAGATACGAGGCCCCGCCCACCTTGTTGATCTCACCGCGTTTGGTCAGCTCCGCGGCGATCGTGATGGGGTCGGCCGGCTCGCCCTTCGCATAGATGTCGAGAATGGCTGTGTAGACGGTTTCATGAGCCGGCTTGTAGAAGTCGTGGCCCTTGAGGATCTCGACGACATCGGCGATGGCGTCCTTGGACAGCAGCATGCCGCCCAGAACGGACTGCTCGGCCTCGAGGTCCTGCGGGGGCACCCGCTCGAAGGCGGAGCCCGTGCCGTCCCATCCACCGGAGTCACGGCCGCGGTCGTGCTGCTCGGCGCGGCCCCGGCCCCCGTCCTCACGACGCCGGGAGGCGGGCAGACGATCACTGGGTCCGCTGTCGGCCCACGGGTCGTCCAAGGGCTCGGAAATACTCACCGAGCCACCTCCTCCCGTCCGCCGAGCGGACCTCGCCGTGCCTCTCTTTTTCTACGGCACGGCACTGACAAATAGGACGCCCGACTCCGGTTGTCGAGCGCCGGATTTGTGGCCTTTTGGAAACCGGCGGACGGAGCATGCGCCGGACCACCGTAGGCCTCTCCGCACCGTCAGCCAATCTGGTTATCCACAGGCCATGTGGACGACCGGCCCAATGCTGTGGAGAAGTCCGCCAAACCTGTGCACGACCCGGTGGACAGCCCTGTGAACAAGACCCGCATCGACCCGCAACGAAGGCCCTGACCTGGCATTTCATCGTCCACCGCCTGTGCAGAACAAAAACTTTCCCCATCGGCCCAAGATCTCCTCAGGTGCTGTATGCAAGCACACACCCTGCGCCATCATGTAAGGGTCTATAAAGCATTGCATCTCTTACCTGTGGACGATTAGATTAGTGCACATGACACAGGCCCCCGCGCGCCCTCGAGCCGTCCGACGGCAGCACGACCGAGAGATCGTCATGCTGGCCGTACCGGCCTTCGGCGCCCTCGTCGCCGAGCCCCTCTTCGTCATGGCGGACAGCGCCATCGTCGGCCATCTCGGCACAGCACAGCTCGCCGGACTCGGCGTCGCCTCAGCCCTCCTGATGACCGCAGTCAGTGTCTTTGTCTTCCTCGCCTACGCCACCACGGCCGCCGTCGCCCGGCGGGTCGGTGCCGACGACCTCCCCTCGGCCATCCGCCAGGGCATGGACGGAATCTGGCTTGCCCTGTTCCTCGGTGTCGGTGTCGTCGCCGTGGTCCTGCCCGCGGCACCCGCCCTCGTGGATCTTTTCGGCACCTCGGACACCGCATCCCCCTACGCGATCACCTATCTGCGCGTTTCCTCACTCGGCATACCGGCCATGCTGATCGTGCTCGCCGCGACCGGTGTCCTTCGCGGGCTGCAGGACACCAGGACCCCCCTCTACGTCGCCGTCGGTGGCTTCGCCGCCAACGGCATTCTCAACGTCGCCCTCGTCTACGGCGCCGGTTTCGGTATCGCGGGCTCTGCCTGGGGCACGTTCATCGCCCAGTGGGGCATGGCCGCTGTCTATCTGATCGTGGTGCTGAGGGGCGCGCGCAAGCACGGCGCCTCGCTACGCCCGGACCTCGCGGGGATCAGAGCCTCTGCCCAGGCCGGCGCACCCTTGCTGGTACGGACCCTCTCGCTCAGGGCCATCCTGATGATCACTACCGCCGTCGCCGCCCGAATGGGGGATTCCGACATCGCGGCTCACCAGATCATCCTCTCCCTGTGGAGCCTGCTCGCCTTCGCGCTGGACGCCATCGCGATCGCCGGGCAGGCCATCATCGGCCGCTACCTGGGAGCCGGAGACGCCCAGGGTGCCCGCCAGGTATGCCGTCGCATGGTGGAATGGGGCTTCGCGGTCGGGGCCGTCCTCGGGGTACTCGTGGTGCTCGCCCGGCCGGTCTTCCTGCCTCTGTTCACCAGCGATTCCACGGTTACGGACACGGCTCTACCGGCTCTGGTGATCGTCGCGTTGTCCCAGCCGATCTCCGGCATCGTCTTCGTTCTGGACGGGGTACTGATGGGCGCGGGCGACGGGCCGTATCTGGCACGGGCGATGCTGATCACCCTGGCGGTCTTCACTCCGTTCGCCCTGCTGGTCCCGGTGTTCGGAGGTGGGCTCACCGCACTGTGGGGCACGATGGCGCTCATGATGAGCGTTCGGCTGCTGACCCTGTGGTTCCGTACCCGATCGGGCCGTTGGGTCGTCACCGGCGCCACGCGCTGACCGTTTCACATGGGGCCCCGCGTTTCACGTGAAACGGCGATGGGGCCGCACCCTGAAAGGCGCGGCCCCATCCCACTGCTACAGCGAACAGCACTTACTCCGAGACAACCTCGAGGTCGACCTTGGCGGCAACCTCGGGGTGCAGACGCACGAACGTCTCGTGGGCGCCGAGGGTCTTGATCGGCGCACCGAGCTCGATGCGACGCTTGTCGACCTGAGGACCGCCGGCGGCCTTGATCGCGGAAGCGATGTCGGCCGGCGTGACGGAACCGAAGAGACGACCGGCGTTGCCGGAGCGGACCGCGAGGCGGACCTTGACACCCTCGAGCTGGGCCTTCACCTGGCTGGCCTGCTCGATGGTCTGAATCTCGTGGATCTTGCGAGCGCGACGGATCTGCTCGACGTCCTTCTCGCCACCCTTGGTCCAGCGGATCGCGAGCTTCCGCGGAACCAGGTAGTTGCGAGCGTAACCGTCCTTGACGTCAACGACGTCGCCCGCGGCACCGAGGCCGGAGACCTCGTGGGTGAGGATGATCTTCATGAGTCGGTCACCCTTCCCTTATCGCGCGGTGGAGGTGTAGGGCAGCAGCGCCATCTCACGGCTGTTCTTGACGGCCGTGGCGACGTCACGCTGGTGCTGGGTGCAGTTGCCGGTCACGCGACGGGCACGGATCTTACCGCGGTCGGAAATGAACTTCCGCAGCATGTTCGTGTCCTTGTAGTCCACGTACGTGACCTTGTCCTTGCAGAATGCGCAGACCTTCTTCTTCGGCTTGCGCACAGGCGGCTTCGCCATGATGTATCTCCTGTGTGATCAAGAAGTGTGGTGCGGCCCCGCCTAGAAGGGGGGCTCGTCCGAGTAGCCGCCGCCGCCGCTGCCGCTGCCGCTGCCGCTGCCGCTGCTGGAGCCTCCGCCCCAGCCGCCACCGCCCTGGCCGCCGCCACCCTGCTGGCCGCCGGCAGGAGCGCCGGATGCCCAGGGGTCGTCGGCCGGAGCGCCGCCACCCTGCTGGCCGCCACCGGGGCTTCCGCCCCAGCCGCCACCACCCTGGTTGCCGCCACCGCCGCCGTAACCACCCTGGCCACCGCGGCCGGTGGTCTTGGTGATCTTGGCCGTGGCGTTGCGCAGGCTGGCGCCGACTTCCTCGACGTCCAGTTCGTAGACCGTGCGCTTGACGCCCTCACGGTCCTCGTAGGACCGCTGCTTCAGCCGGCCCTGCACGACGACGCGCATGCCTCGCTGGAGCGACTCGGCGACGTTCTCCGCCGCCTGACGCCAGACCGAGCAGGTCAGGAACAGGCTCTCGCCGTCCTTCCACTCGTTCGTCTGGCGGTCGAAGGTGCGGGGAGTCGACGCGA
This sequence comes from Streptomyces yamdrokensis, assembly GCF_053890455.1. Taxonomy (NCBI): domain Bacteria; kingdom Bacillati; phylum Actinomycetota; class Actinomycetes; order Kitasatosporales; family Streptomycetaceae; genus Streptomyces; species Streptomyces yamdrokensis. The sequence continues at coordinate 3,922,808 of NZ_CM132679.1, read as the reverse complement.
CACGGAACTTCGCGACGGCCGCACCGGACGGGGTGAAGCGCAGCTCGGGGTCATCGACAAGGTTGCCGACGACCGTGATGACGGTCTCGCCTGCCATGGGGGAACCTCTCGGCGGGTTTGCTGCTGGCTGCTTGTACTGCTACTCGGATCCCGAGACCAGCTGAGCGAAAGGGCTCAGTGGTTCTCGGGGCGAAGGACCTTGGTCCGGAGGACCGACTCGTTCAGGTTCATCTGGCGGTCGAGCTCCTTGACGACCGCAGGCTCGGCCTGCAGGTCGATGACCGAGTAGATGCCCTCGGGCTTCTTCTTGATCTCGTACGAGAGACGACGACGGCCCCAGGTGTCGACCTTCTCGACCTTTCCGCCGCCGTCACGGACGACAGAGAGGAAGTTCTCGATCAGCGGGGAGACAGCACGCTCCTCGAGATCGGGGTCGAGGATGACCATCACCTCGTAGTGACGCATGTGGAACCCACCTCCTTTGGACTCAGCGGCCACGGTCGTTCCGTGGCAGGAGGGTCGTGATGCGTTGCGCAACGATGCCTGTCAGTAGAACAGCCGCCACTGACAATCGAGGTCGGGTGGCGGTTTCTCCAGGTCGGCCGGGGCGGGCCCGTGGCCCTGTCCTGAACGTGACTGGATCTGTCCGAACAGACACCGGTGCAGACGGTACAGAGTACCCGCACAGCGGCTTCCGGTTGAAATCCGTCCCGGAAGCCCGTCAGTCTGTACACATCGGGTGTGCATGGCACTACGATGCGCCGTCTTTCGCAGGAGGTGCCCCATGGCACAGGCATTGCGACCCAACACCGCCGGAGGCCTTTTCGCCACGGACGGCAAACCCCACCCAGTCCAAAAGGCCTTGCTCGCGGTGACCCTGGTACTGGGGGTCACGTCCCTCGTCACCGCGATGTTCCACCATCTGCACCTGCTCAGTTCCTGGGCCGGCCTGGCGGGAATCCTCACCGGCGCTTACGGCCAGTGGATCTCGGAGACGACGCGGGAGCGCTTCGGCCTGATCCTGGGACTGGGCGCCGCGGCGATCGGTTTCTTCCTCGGCATGGCGCACGGTGGCCTGTTCGGCGGGGTCTTCGACTAGGGCCTGTCCGGCGGACCGTTCCGTCGGGCGTCTCCTCCCGCATGCCGTGGAGCGCGCCCCGGCCGTGCCGGTCCGGGGCGCAGGTCCCGTGTGCCCAACCGGGGCGCCCCCACGGCGCAGTAGGCTTCGCGCGAGAGCCGGAGCCCCTGAACCCATGGGGACACACCAGCCCGAGGAGCGCCCCGAAATGAGCCTGACCCTGAGGACCATCAGCCGAGAGCAGCATCTGGCATACATCCAGAGCCTGCCGTCGGCGAGTCACATGCAGGTCCCTGCCTGGTCGGACGTCAAGGCGGAGTGGCGTGCGGAGAACCTCGGCTGGTTCGACGACCGGACCGGTGAGATCGTCGGGGCCGGCCTCGTCCTCTACCGGCAGCTCCCCAAGATCAAGCGCTATCTGGCCTATCTCCCCGAAGGCCCGGTCATCAACTGGTTCGCGCCAAATCTTCAGGAGTGGATCGAGCCGATGCTCGCGCATCTGAAGCAGCAGGGCGCGTTCTCGGTGAAGATGGGGCCGCCGGTGATCATCCGGCGCTGGGAGGCTACGACCATCAAGAAGGGGATCCAGGACCCGGACGTGAAGCGTCTGCGCGACCTGGAGGCCGACTTCATCGAGCCCCGTGCCTTCGAGGTCTCCGACAAGCTGCGCCGTATGGGATGGCAGCAGGGCGAGGACGGCGGGGCCGGATTCGGCGACGTACAGCCCCGCTACGTCTACCAGGTGCCGCTGGCGAACCGGTCCCTGGAAGAGGTCCACAAGAACTTCAACCAGCTGTGGCGCCGCAACATCAAGAAGGCCGAGAAGGCCGGTGTCGAGGTCGTCCAGGGCGGTTACGACGACCTGGCCGAGTGGCAGCGGCTGTACGAGATCACCGCCGTGCGCGACCACTTCCGGCCGCGTCCGCTGTCTTACTTCCAGCGCATGTGGACGGCCCTCAACACCGAGGACCCCAACCGCATGCGGCTGTACTTCGCCCGGCACAACGGCGTCAACCTGTCGGCGGCGACGATGTTGATCGTCGGAGGTCACGTCTGGTACTCCTACGGCGCCTCCGACAACATCGGCCGTGAGGTCCGTCCCTCGAACGCGATGCAGTGGCGGATGCTGCGCGACGCCTACGCGCTCGGCGCCACCGTCTACGACCTGCGTGGCATCTCCGACTCACTGGACGAGACCGATCACCTCTTCGGTCTGATCCAGTTCAAGGTGGGCACGGGCGGCCAGGCCGCCGAGTACCTCGGCGAGTGGGACTTCCCACTGAACAAGCTGCTCCACAAGGCGCTCGACATCTACATGTCGCGCCGCTGATCCCGGCTCTCCGCCGTACAGCTCGCCCCACCGGCTCTCACAGGCCTCACAGTTCTCATTACTCCGACACACCACAGCCACGAGAAAGGTTCCAGGTCCGGCCATGGCGCTCACGCTCTACGTCGACACCGCGCGCTGGCGGGCGCATCACAAGCACGTCCAGCAGCAGTTCCCGGGACTCGTCCCGGTCTGCAAGGGCAACGGCTACGGCTTCGGACACGAGCGGCTGGCCGAGGAGGCCACCCGGCTGGGCTCGGACGTCCTCGCCGTCGGCACGACGTACGAGGCCGCCCGGATCAAGGACTGGTTCGGTGGCGATCTGCTCGTGCTGACGCCGTACCGGCGCGGTGAGGAGCCCGTCCCCCTGCCCGACCGGGTCATCCGCTCGGTTTCGTCGATCGACGGCGTGTACGGCCTGGTCGGCGCCCGGGTGGTCATCGAGGTGATGTCCTCGATGAAGCGGCACGGCGTCGGCGAGCAGGATCTGCCCCAGCTGCACTCCGCCATAGAGAACGTCCGGCTCGAGGGTTTCGCGATCCACCTGCCCCTGGACCGCACCGACGGCTCGGACGCCGTCGAGGAGGTCATCGGCTGGATGGACCGGCTGCGGGCAGCCCGCCTCCCGCTGCACACCATGTTCGTCAGCCACCTCAAGGCCGAGGAACTCGCCCGTCTGCAGCAGCAGTTCCCGCAGACACGGTTCCGCGCCCGGATCGGCACGCGGCTGTGGCTGGGGGACCACGAGGCCACCGAGTACCGCGGCGCCGTCCTGGACGTCACGCGCATAGCCAAGGGCGAAAGGTTCGGCTACCGGCAGCAGAAGGCCGCCTCCGACGGCTTCCTGGTGGTCGTGGCGGGCGGTACGTCGCACGGGGTGGGCCTGGAGGCCCCCAAGGCCCTGCACGGCGTCATGCCGCGTGCCAAGGGCGTTGCCCGTGCCGGACTGGCCACGGTGAACAGGAACCTCTCTCCCTTCGTCTGGGCCGGGAAGCAGCGCTGGTTCGCCGAACCGCCGCACATGCAGGTGTCGATCCTGTTCGTGCCCGCGGAGGCACCGGAGCCGCAGGTCGGTGAGGAGCTGGTGGCCCACCTGCGGCACACCACCACGCAGTTCGACCGGGCCCTCGACCGCTGAGCGGCACGAGGCACGGCGAAGACGGAGCAGGCGGGGGAGACAGAGGCGGCGCTCGAGCGGGCGCCGGCACAACGAGAAGGGCCGTGCACGGTGTTCCCGTGCACGGCCCTTCCCCTGCTCCTCACCAGCATCCGGGGTGATCTGCCACCGAACCGGTCACCGGCCCGGCTGCCCGCCCGTCCGCTGGTCGTTCGCTCAGAGTGAACCACCTGTGGCGCCGGCCTTGCCCCACTCGGACTGCGGACCGTCGAAGTGGGTGGTCTCCCGAGCGGGCCGAGCAGCGGGGCCAAGCACGAAGGCGTCCTCCGCTCCGTCCAGCACTCCACCCGAGGGGTCGTCGTCACCGGACCGGCGCACCGGGTCCCGCTCCGGCATCAGGATGTCGCGCACGATCATGACGCACAGGTAGAGCGTCCCGAACAGATGCAGGCCGATGGCCCAGTGGTAGCCGTCGGCAGGCAGTCCCTTGTGGGCGTCTCCACTGGTCGTGTAGGCGAGGTGCATCCAGATGCCGAGGAAGTAGGCCACCTCGCAGGCCTGCCAGATCAGGAAGTCCCGCCACTTCGGCCGGGCCAGGACGGCCAGGGGCACCAGCCACAGGACGTACTGGGGCGAGTAGACCTTGTTGGTGAGGATGAACGCCGCGACGATCAGGAAGGCGAGCTGCGCGAAGCGCGGCCGCCGGGGGCCCGTGAGAGTCAACGCCGCGACACCCACGCAGCACAGCAGCATCAGCAGTGTGGCAAGGGTGTTGACGGTCTCGGTACTGAGCGGGTCGGACGAGTTCTGAGCGATGATCAGCCAGAAGGACCCGAAGTCGACACCCCGCTCCTGGCTGAAGGTGTAGAACTTCGACCAGCCGTCAAAGGCGAAGAACATCACCGGCCCGTTCACCACGGCCCAGGCGACGACGGCACCGCCCAGGGCCTTCCCGAACTCCCGCCAGCGTCCGGCACGCCAGCACAGGACCAGCAGCGGTCCCAGGAGGAGTACGGGATAGAGCTTGGCGGCCGTGGCCAGCCCCAGGAGGGCTCCGAAGGCGAGAGGCCGGCTACGCGACCACATGAGCATCGCGGCGGCCGTCAGCGCGACCGCCAGCAGGTCCCAGTTGATCGTCGCGGTCAGGGCGAAGGCAGGGGCCAGGGCGACCAGCAGACCGTCCCAGGGCCGCCGGGCGTGCGTGCGGGCCACACAGACGGCGATGATCGCCGCGCACACCATGAGCATCCCGGCGTTGACCATCCAGTACCACTGCTCCTGGTCCTGGACGCTCCCGCTGCCGGGTGTGAGCCAGGACGCGACCTCCATGAACACACCGGTCAGCACCGGGTACTCGAGGTACTGCATGTCGCCGGGAAGCCGGTCGAAGTACGGTACGAGGCCGTCGGCGAAGCCCCGCCCCTGGTAGAGGTGCGGGATGTCCGAGTAGCACGCGTGGGTGTACTGGGAGCCGGCGCCGAAGAACCACGCGCCGTTGTAGCAGGGCGCTTTCTGGACCAGGCCGAGGGTGAACATACCGATCGCCACGAGCGCGATCACCCGGACCGGGGTCCACCAGGACACCCCCAGCAGGGCACGCCGCCCGAGCGGGCCGCCGATCAGCTCGCTGCCGGCCCTGGCGACCTTGTCCTCCCGGGTCGGTTCCACCAGCTCCGGCTCGTGGGCGCTCGCTTGCATCGATTCTCCACTGGGCATGCCGCACATCCTGCCGTACGTGCCGGGGCCAATGCCGAGGGCCGCCGTACCCGAGGGGACGGCGGCCCGTGTTCCACGTGAAACACCCAAGCCGGGCGAAAGGGCGGCTAACCGGCCGGTCCTCCGAAGAGGCTGCCATTACCGTTGCCGTTGCCTCGGCTGTCGTCTTCCTCCTCCGATTCCGAGGCCGTCGGTGAGCTGGTCACCCCGCCGTCCGTCCCACCGGCATCCGCGCCACCCGATCCGGTACCACCTGTGTCGTCTCCCTCCTCCTCACAGTTGAAGTCGAAGGGGCCACAGGTATCGGTTTCGGTCGGAGTGGGCTCGCTGGGCTCAGGCTCCGGCTCCGAGGTGCTCGGAGACGCCGACGGAGTTTCCTCTTCGGTCTCGGTGGGCGAGGGAGTGGCAGTCGGCGACGGAGTGTCGTTGACGATCTCGCCGATGGGCTTCGGCGTCGGGAAGGACTCCGGCTTCTGGCCCTTCAGCGCGTCCTCCATGTAGTCCGCCCAGATCTCTGACGGGAACGAGGCACCGTGGATACTTTCCTGGTCGCCCGTTCCGTACATCTCCAGGAACTGGCGGTTCTTGATGGTCTCGTCATCGGGGTACCGGAACATGCTGATCGCGGTGGACAGCTGCGGGGTGTAGCCGACGAACCAGGCGGACTTGTTGCCGTCCGTGGTACCGGTCTTGCCGGCCACCTCGCGGCCCTCGAGCTGGGCGTTGGTGCCGGTTCCTTCCTCGACGACGGTCTTCAGGACGTCCGTGACGTTGTCGGCGACCAGGGCGGTGAACGCCTGTTCGGTCTGGGTCTTGTGCGTGTAGACCGTGCCGTCCTTGCTCGTCACCTTCTTGACGGAGAACGGATCGCGCTGTTCGCCACTGGCCGCGAAGGTGGCGTACGAACCCGCCATGCGGATCGCGCTGGGGTTGGAGGTGCCGAGGGAGAAGGACGGGTAGTTCGTTCCGGCGAGACTGCTCTCCAGAAGCCCGGAGTCCACCGCGGAGGCCTTCACCTTGTCGAGGCCGACATCCACGCCGAGCTGAACGAACGCGGAGTTCACCGAAAACTGCATCGCCTCGCGGAGGTCGATCTTGTAATCGGGCGGGGTGCCGCGTGACTCGTCACCGTCGTTGACCTGCTCCCACTGCTCGCCCTTCTCGTTCTGCCAGACCGAACCGTCGTATTCCTTGATCTTGAGCTTGTTCTTGCCGCTGTACAGGCTCTTCTCGGACACCTTCGTACGCTCGTCCTGGGCCTGTACCGGATCCCCGTCGGGGTCCCGGACGCCCCACTTCATGGCGGCCGCCAGCACGTACGGCTTGAACGTCGATCCCACCTGCGCACCGGTCGAGTCGGCGTTGTTGGTGAAGTGCTTGGTCGCGTCGGTACCGCCGTAGATGGCCTCGATCGCACCGGTCGCCGGGTTCACCGAAGCCCCACCGAATTGGACGTGGGTGTCCTCCGGGCGCTCCTCGGGCTTGATGTTCTTCTTGTAGACCCTCTGGACCGCCTTCTCGAGTTCCTCGACCTTCTTCCTGTCGAAGGTCGTGTGGATCGAGTAGCCGCCCTGTTCCAGCTGGTTGGCGGTGATGCCGGTTTCCTCGCTGTTGTTGACGATGTACGCCTTCGCGAGGTCCACGAGGTAACCGATCTGCCCGCTCAGCGCGGTGTTCGACCGGGGGTTCTGCACCTTGGGCAGCTTGGTGTACTTGGCCCTGGTCGCGGAATCCAGACGGTCGTACTCGACCATCTTGTCCAGAGTGTCCTGCATCTGGGTCAGGGCGCGTTTCTTGTTCGCCTCGGGAGTGGCGCCGACCGGGTCGATGGAGGTCGAGCCGGCCGGGTCGTAGTAAGTGGCGCCCTTGAGGACCGCCGACAGGAAGGCGCACTCGCCTTCGTTGAGTTCGAGTGCGTCCTTGTCGAAGTACGCGCGGGCTGCGGCCTGGATCCCGTAGGCGCCACGTCCGTAGTACGCCGAGTTCAGGTAGCCCTCGAGGATGTCGTCCTTGTCCTCGGTGGCACCCACCTTGATCGAGACGAAGATCTCCTTGAACTTGCGGGAGATCGTCTGCGACTGGTCGTCCAGCATGGCGTTCTTGACGTACTGCTGGGTGATCGTGGATCCGCCCTGCGTGTCGCCGCCCTTGGCCATGTTGAACACGGCGCGGGCGATACCCCGGGGATCGATGCCGCTGTCGTCGTAGAAGGTCTTGTTCTCCTGGGAGATGACCGCGTCCTGCATCGCCTTGGGGATCTGCTCGAGATTGACGATCTGGCGGTTGCGCTCACCACCCGTGGCGACCATCTGCTTGCCGTCGGACCAGTAGTAGACGTTGTTCTGCGCCGTGGCGGTCTCGGCGACGACGGGCACGCTCACCAGTGCGTACCCGATCCCCGCGGCGGCCACCATGCTGCCGAAGAACGCGATGCACAGCCCGGTGGCGAGCTTCCACGACGGCATCCAGCGATGCCAGCCGTACTTGTCGTGACGCGGATAGTCGATGATCCGCTTCTTACCGGGAGGCGCGGCACGGCCCCGGCCAGGGCCGGTGGAACCTGCCCGGCGGCCCCCGCCCCTCTGTGCCGCGCGTCGTGCTTCGGCGCGGCTTCCATAGGTGTGGCCCTCACCACCCGAGTCCGACCCATAGGAATCGGACGGAGACCCGGTGGCGCCTCGCGGTGCCGCGCGGCGGCCGGAGGACGAGCCGGACTGGCCGCGTCGGGCCGCGGCACGTCCGCCTCCCTGCGGCTGCGGCGGTTTGCGACGGTGCTCGCTCATCGAACGACTACTCCTCGGGCAGGCGCATCTCGCGCGCCTGGAAACGGCAGCTGGTTTCCGGTCCCCCCGAAGTACGGATGCGGTGGGTTCCGCATTCATCCCGTACTGCACCAGGGACGGGGACGCCCCCGGGCGTCACTTGGTTCCCGGTGTTGCGCATGGCGCACAGACTACGCACCGCCAAAACCCGCCGAGCACAGAAGTTCAGCTCAAATCAGGCAACTTGCTCGCATCGAATCGATGATGTGATCCCGTTCACCACACTCCCCCTTGTCCCAGCCGGAGCGCCGTTCTATCGTGCTGATGTATCGAGTCGATACATCAGCTCGGCATAAAGATGGCGATGAGCCACGCAAGGCCGTCACCGCACGACCGCGGCAGAGAGGAGGCGACGATGAGCCGGCGTTCCGGGATCCTCGAGTTCGCCGTACTCGGCCTGCTCCGCGAGTCCCCGATGCACGGCTACGAGCTGCGCAAACGACTCAACACGTCACTGGGTGTGTTCCGTGCCTTCAGCTACGGGACGCTCTACCCCTGCCTCAAGACGCTGGTCGCCAACGGCTGGTTGATCGAGGAGCCGGGGAACACCACCGAGGACGCCCTCGCCGCTCCGCTCACGGGCCGCCGCGCCAAGATCGTCTACAGGTTGACGGCCGACGGCAAGGAGCATTTCGAACAGTTGCTCTCCCAGACGGGCCCCGACGCGTACGAGGACGAGACCTTCGCCGCGCGGTTCGCCTTCTTCGGACAGACTTCACGCGACGTACGCATGCGTGTGCTGGAAGGCCGCCGCAGTCGGCTGGAGGAGCGCCTGGAGAAAATGCGCGCCTCACTGGCCCGGACCCGGGAGCGTCTGGACGACTACACGCTCGAGCTCCAGCGCCACGGAATGGAGTCCGTGGAGCGGGAAGTGCGCTGGCTGAACGAGCTCATCGAGAGCGAGCGGGCCGGGCGGGATCTGAAGGGTCCTGCCTCAGGGGCGCCCCCTCGACAGGACACCACATCTGGAGCGTCGGGCGACCTGCCCCGGTCCGGGGACATCCCCCGGACCGGTTCGCCCGACGACACCGCCACGTGAGTCCCGTTCAGGGCCTCACTCGTACACACAGGGAGCAACCGGAATGGGTTCGGTTCGCGTAGCCGTCGTCGGCGTGGGCAACTGCGCCGCGTCACTGGTGCAGGGCGTCGAGTACTACAAGGACGCCGACGCGGCGTCCAAGGTGCCGGGCCTGATGCACGTCCAGTTCGGCGACTACCACGTCAGCGACGTCGAGTTCGTCGCCGCTTTCGACGTGGACGCCAAGAAGGTCGGCCTCGACCTCGCTGACGCCATCGGCGCCTCCGAGAACAACACCATCAAGATCTGCGACGTCCCCAGCACCGGTGTGACGGTCCAGCGCGGCCACACCCTCGACGGCCTCGGAAAGTACTACCAGGCCACCATCGAGGAGTCGGCCGAGGAGCCGGTCGACGTCGTCCGGGTCCTCAAGGACAAGCAGGTCGACGTCCTGGTCTGCTATCTGCCCGTCGGTTCCGAGGACGCGGCGAAGTTCTACGCCCAGTGCGCCATCGACGCCAAGGTCGCCTTCGTCAACGCCCTCCCGGTGTTCATCGCCGGCACCAAGGAGTGGGCGGACAAGTTCACCGAGGCCGGTGTGCCGATCATCGGTGACGACATCAAGTCCCAGGTCGGCGCCACCATCACGCACCGTGTCATGGCGAAGCTGTTCGAGGACCGCGGTGTCGTCCTGGACCGCACGATGCAGCTGAACGTCGGCGGCAACATGGACTTCAAGAACATGCTCGAGCGGGAGCGCCTGGAGTCCAAGAAGATCTCCAAGACGCAGGCCGTCACCTCCCAGATCCCCGACCGGGACCTCGGCGAGAGGAACGTCCACATCGGCCCGTCCGACTACGTCCCGTGGCTGGACGACCGCAAGTGGGCCTACGTGCGCCTCGAGGGCCGCGCGTTCGGTGACGTTCCGCTGAGCCTGGAGTACAAGCTCGAGGTCTGGGACTCCCCGAACTCCGCCGGTGTCATCATCGACGCCCTGCGTGCCGCGAAGATCGCCAAGGACCGCGGCATCGGCGGTCCCATCCTGTCGGCCTCCTCGTACTTCATGAAGTCCCCTCCGGTGCAGTACTTCGACGACGAGGCCCGTGTGAACGTCGAGAAGTTCATCCAGGGCGAGGTCGAACGCTAGGACCCACCTCCTTCAGGCGAGGACCTTGCCTCCCCTGCGGGTGATCGAGGGCCCCCGGGGCGCATGTCCCGGGGGCCCTCTCCGTATGTGAGGCTGTGCCCCATGGCCGTCGTCCGTGACCTGCGCGTCCTGCTGCGTTTCCAGGGCTTCAGACGCCTGCTCGCCGTCCGGCTGCTCTCGCAGGGCGCCGACGGGGTCTTTCAGGTCGCACTCGCCTCCTACGTGGTCTTCTCACCGGAGAAGCAGACGTCGGCCGCGGCGATCGCCTCCGCGATGGCGGTCCTGCTGCTCCCCTACTCCCTGGTCGGCCCCTTCGCCGGGGCACTGCTCGACCGCTGGCGCCGCCGCCAGGTCTTCCTGTACGGCAACCTGCTGCGCGCGCTGATGGCCTCGGTGACCGCTGTCCTGGTTCTCGGCCAGGTCCCGGACCGGCTGCTCTTTGCCTCCGCCCTGTGCGTAACCGCTGTCAACCGTTTCGTCCTTGCCGGCCTCTCCGCCGCGCTGCCGCGCGTGGTGGACTCCGAGCGGCTGGTCATCGCCAATTCCCTCTCCCCGACCGCCGGAACGCTCGCCGCGACCGCGGGCGGCGGACTCGCCTTCCTCGTACGTCTGGTCGTCTCCGACTCGGACGCGGCCGTGGTGCTCGTGGGCTCGGCGCTGTACCTGTGCGCGGCTCTGGCTTCGCTGCGCATGGCGAAGGAACTGCTGGGCCCCGACCGGGCGCTGGTGCAACCGCGGCTGACCGCGGCGCTCACCGGCACCGCTCGCGACCTGCTGGCAGGTCTGCGCCATCTGGCGGCGCCCTCGCGCAGGGAGGCCGCCTGGGCGCTCGCCGCGATGTCTCTGATGAGGTTCTGCTACGGCGCCATGCTCGTCATGCTGCTGATGCTGTGCCGGTACGCCCTGACCGACACGACGGAGGAGGGACTCGCTCTGCTGGGTCTGGCGTTGGGCGTGTCCGGCGCCGGTTTCTTCGTCGCGGCCGTCATGACCCCCTGGGCGGCAGGGCGGTTCGGGCCGGGACGTTGGATCATGCTGTGTTCGGCAGCCGCCGCAGTCCTGGAGCCCGCGCTCGGTCTGCCCTTCGCAAGCGGCCCCCTGCTGCTCGGGGCATTCGTTCTGGGCCTGACCACCCAAGGCGCGAAGATCGCCACGGACACCATCGTCCAGTCCTCCGTCGACGACGCCTTCCGTGGCCGGATCTTCTCTCTCTACGACGTCATGTTCAACGTGGCCTTCGTCGGTGCCGCCGCAGTGGCCGCCCTGATGCTGCCACCGGACGGCCGATCGGTCCCTCTGGTGGTAACAATCGCTGTTATCTACGGGGCAGTAGCTGTGGCTATCAGCCGTTTTGAGCGTCAGTAAGTGTCACATCAATGCCACAGAGCCCTCTGATCGTGTGGCGTTGTCAGTGGTGCCCGGTAACTTACATGCGTCTTATCAACGCGCTATTCGCGCCACGCGCTCGTGTTCCAGGGGGACCTCCAAGTGACCACTCCGCCGCCGCCTCAGGGCAACCCGTTCACCCAGGGCCAGCAGCAGCCTCAGGGCCAGAACCCCTTCGCCCAGGGTCAGCCGGGCTTTCCCCAGCAGGCCGGTCAGCCTGGATTCCCCCCGCAGGGTGCCCCCGTTCCGCCGGAGCAGCCGCGTCGCAGGATCGGCTTCAAGACGATCAAGAACATCGTCATCGTCGTTGTGGTCGCCGCCGTGGCCATCGGCGGTTTCATCGCCAGCCGGGACGACGCCAACACCGCGGCAGTCGGCGACTGCATGCACCGCGGCAGCACCAGTGACAACAATCCCGACCTCGAGGTCGTCGACTGCAGTTCCTCGGACGCCCAGTACGAGGTGCTGGCAAAGATCGACGGCTCGTTCCTCTCCGACACTCTGGCCTCCAGCAAGTGCGAGGCCGAGGCCAAGGACTTCCAGTACGTGTACACCCAGAGCGGTGACGGCAAGGACTTCCTGCTCTGCCTGAAGGACCACAAGGAGTAAGGCGGCACAGGGGAGGGGCGGTGTTTCACGTGAAACACCGCCCCTCCGTACATCCCGAACGGGGTCATGTTTCACGTGAAACATGACCCCGTTTCGCGTTCTCAGCCTTACTGCTGCCCGGCCCACCATTCCTTGAGGGCCGCCACCGCTGCGTCGTACTCCATCGGACCGTTCTCCAGCCGCAGCTCCAGCAGGTGCTTGTACGCCTGACCGACAGCCGGCCCAGGACCGACTCCGAGGGCCTTCATGATCTGGTTCCCGTCGAGGTCCGGACGGATGGCGTCGAGCTCCTCCTGTTCCTGAAGCTTGGCGATCCGCTCCTCCAGACCGTCGTACGCGCGCGAGAGTGCTGCTGCCCGGCGACGATTGCGCGTCGTGCAGTCCGAACGGGTCAGCTTGTGGAGCCGGCTCAGGAGCGGCCCCGCGTCGCGGACATAACGGCGAACGGCGGAGTCCGTCCACTCTCCCATGCCGTAACCGTGGAACCTCAGGTGGAGTTCCACCAGGCGCGAGATGTCCCTGACCAGCTCGTTGGAGTACTTGAGGGCTGCCAGACGCTTCTTCGTCATCTTCGCCCCCACCACCTCGTGGTGGTGGAACGAGACCCGGCCGTCATTCTCGAAACGGCGCGTGCGCGGCTTCCCGATGTCGTGCAGCAGCGCCGCCAGGCGGAGAGTCAGGTCGGGGCCCTCCTCCTCCAGGGCCATCGCCTGTTCCAGAACGATCAGCGTGTGCTCGTAGACGTCCTTGTGCCGGTGGTGCTCATCGCTTTCCAGACGCAGGGCCGGCAGTTCGGGCAGCACATGGTCGGCGAGCCCGGTGTCGACGAGCAGGGTCAGTCCCTTGCGGGGGTAAGCGGACAGAACCAGCTTGTTCAGCTCGTCCCGTACCCGTTCGGCGGAGACGATCTCGATGCGTCCGGCCATCTCCTGCAAAGCCGCGACCACCTCGGGAGCCACCTCGAAATCGAGCTGGGCGGCAAAACGCGCGGCCCGCATCATCCGCAGCGGATCGTCCGAGAAGGACGCCTCGGGGGTGCCCGGCGTACGCAGCACGCCTGTCGCGAGATCGTCCAGACCGCCGTACGGATCGATGAACTCTTTCTCGGGCAGTCCGACGGCCATCGCGTTCACGGTGAAGTCACGGCGGACGAGGTCCTCCTCGATGGAGTCGCCGTACGCCACCTCGGGCTTGCGTGACGTGCGGTCGTACGCCTCCGAGCGGTAGGTCGTCACCTCGATCTGAAAGCTTCGATCAGCGTCTCCGACGCGGGCCTGCTTCTGGGCTCCGACAGTGCCGAAGGCGATGCCCACCTCCCAGACCGCGTCCGCCCACGGACGGATGATCTTCAGAACGTCCTGTGGGCGGGCGTCGGTGGTGAAGTCCAGGTCGTTCCCGAGCCGGCCGAGCAGCGCGTCCCGGACCGAGCCGCCGACCAGAGCAAGTGAGAACCCGGCCTCCCGGAAGCGGCGGGCGAGGTCGTCGGCGACCGGGGCGACTCGCAGCAGTTCGTTCACCGCTCGGTCCTGCACCTGGCTCAGGGCACTGGTTTGTTCGTTGGCATTCGGCACAACAGAAAAGGGTACGTGGCCCGGGCGGCCGAAGGCTCCCCCATTGATCTGCCCCGCCGGCTCCCACAGTCCCCGCACGGGACCGGTGTCCACTCGCGGCAAGCGCTCCCCTTATACGGCCACATACAGGACAGTGCGACGGCCGGCCCGATCTTGCGGACCGGTCCGCGGCACTCAGCCTCACGAGGCATCGTTACCATGCGTGGACGCACATCCGACGACCACTGACGACGATAGGGACGGGCGAGCGCGTGGCCGAGGCGGCAGACTTCCAGGGGATGAGTCCCTCACCTGCCCGCCGCTGGCTGCGGCGCACCGGCACCCTGTTCGCCGGAGTACCCCTGCTGGCGGGTCTGCTTCAGATGCCCGCCGTGGCACCTGCGGCCGCCGCCGCGGGGAGCGCCGCGCGGTCTGCCACCGACGCGGGCTCGGTCGCCGTCTCCGTGAACTCGCTCACGCCCAGTGTCCCCGGCGAGGACGACACCGTCACGGTGTCCGGCACGGTGACCAACAAGGGCAAGCAAGCGGTCACCGACGCCCACGTCGGTCTTCGGGTGGGCCCTCTGCTGAACACGCGTTCCGGGATCGACAGCGTCGCCCGGAACAGCGACGACGTCCAGGGCGCCATCGGCCCGGAGATCGACGACAAATACGCCCAGAAGTACGCCGAGCTCATGCCCGGCGTCTCGCAACGCTTCAGCGTCTCCGTCCCGGTGGACGAGCTGGACCTCGGGAAGAACGGCGTCTACCAGGTGGCCGTGGCCCTCTCCGGGCAGACCGCCGCGCAGCCCTGGGAACAGACCCTCGGCGTCCGGCGGACGCTCCTGCCATGGCAGCCCGACGAAGACGGCACGAAGACGAGCACGACGTTTCTGTGGCCTCTGATCTCCACGGTCCACACAACGGCGGAGACAGGCTCCAACGAGCAGCAGACCCCGGTCCTCCGTGACGACGCCCTGGCCAAGGAGATCTCCCCGGGCGGCCGCCTGGACCGGATGGTGGCGCTGGGCAAGAACCTCGACGTCACCTGGGTGGTCGATCCGGATCTGCTGGCATCCGTCGACGCCATGACCGAGAGCTACGAGGTCCAGGGCGAGGGCCACACCACCACGCCCGGCGGCCATCAGGCCACCGCCAAACGGTGGCTCGCCGACGTACAGAGCGCGGTGAAGGGCAAGGAGGTCGTCGCACTGCCCTTCGGCGACCCGGACCTGGCCTCCCTCGCCCACAACGGCACCTCGGTCACCAACTCCCTGAGTCATCTCAAGGAGGCCACGGACGTCGTCGTCAACACAGTGGAGCCGATCCTCCACGTGAAACCGACCACGGACTTCGCCTGGCCCGTCAACGGCGCGGTGGACCCTCCCATCGTCAAGGTCGCCACCTCCGCCGGCGCCGACAAGGTGATCGCCCGCAGCGACAGCTTCCGGGAGACCGGGGATCTGTCGTACACGCCCTCGGCCGCCCGCCCCATCGGCGGCGGCACCACGGCGGTCGTGGCGGACTCCCGGCTGTCCACCGTGTTCCAGGGCGACATGACCGAGGCCTCCACGTCCACGCTCGCCGTCCAGCGGTTCCTGGCCCAGAGCCTGACGCTGGGCCTCCAGACCAGCCGACAGCGCAGCGTGGTCATCGCTCCCCAGCGCACCCCCACGGCCAGCCAGGCCCAGACGATGGCCGAGGCCCTGAAGGCCGTCCAGGACGGGAACTGGTCGGAGTCCGAGGATCTCACCGCTGCAGCGAAGGCCGAGCCGGACCCTGCCGCCACCACCGAGGTCCCCGCGGCCTCCTCCTACCCCTCCTCGCTGCGCAAGCAGGAGCTGCCACGGTCCGCGTTCGAGCAGGTCGCGAGGACACAGGACAAGCTCGGCAAGTTCAAGGTGATCCTCTCGGACCCGTCCCGGGTCGTGACCCCGTTCGGCCGGGCCCTGAACCGCGGGATGTCCGTCTCCTGGCGTGGCCGGATCGCCGAGGCCGCCACCTACCGCAGCGGCGTCGAGGCGTACCTCGACGGGCTCCTCGACCAGGTGAAGCTGATCGAAAAATCGGAGACGAAGCTTTCCGGCCGCAGCGCCACGATCCCCGTAACCGTCCAGAACAACCTGGTGCAGGGTGTGGAGAACCTGACGCTGCGGCTCACCTCGACCAACCCGACCCGCCTCGAGATCGGCGGGGACGCCTACGAGGAACAGCCGGTCGCCGTCTCCGGCGGGCACAGCCAGTCAGTGAAGTTCACCACGTCCGCCAACGCCAACGGCCGCGCGACGGTGATCGCCCAGTTGTACACGCAGGACGGCCAGAAGTACGGCGAGCCGGTCACCTTCGACGTCAAGGTCACCGAGATCACCGCCACGGTGATGCTGGTCATCGGCGGCGGTGTGCTGCTGCTCGTCCTCGCCGGTTTCCGGATGTACACGCAGCGCAAGCGTGCCGCGGCCCGCGAGGCCCAGGAGGTCCGGGAACAGAACCACACGGAGGACGAGGGCGACGCCGACCCGCAGAACCCGGACACCCCTGCGGAACGTCCTATCGAGAAGCCGGAGAACGGCCCGGAGACGAAGGAGCCGGAAGCCGGCTCCGGGACGGACGACCCAAAGCAGCCGAGTGACCCGGTACCGGACACCGAACCGGAAAACGCAGGCCCGTCCGGCACGGGTGAGAGAGTGGACCGTTGAGGATGCCGTGGCCGGTGGGCCCGGGACGATGAGGTGGGGTAACCATGAACGCGCCGTACGACGGTGACCGCGGCCATGCCGCGGGCAACTCGGGCCATCCCGAGTCGGGCCCCCAGGGGAGTCCGCCGCCCGGTCACGACCAGGCGCCGCAGCCGCCCGCCGACATGTACCTCCAGGACGCCTACGACCAGGACCCTTACCGGGCGCAGGACATCGCCGCCCAGGACCCGGTCTCCGAGGCCCTGTACGACCGCGCGGCACACCCCCCGCCCCCGCCGGGCACATACCCCCCTCAGCAGCCGTTGTACGGGCAGCCGCCCCGGTCGCCGTACGCACCCGATCCACGGATCTGGGCCCAGGCCCCCGCTCCCGAGCCGGACGGCCCGACCCAGCACCTCCCGTACGGGGACGATCCGCGCACGACGCAGTTCGTGGGCGTGGACGACCTGATCGGTCAAGCCGGGGACCAGCGCCACGAGCCGGACGCCTTCGCCCACCTCTTCCGGGACCAGCAGCAGGGCAGTGGGCACGCCGGACCGTACGACGGGGGGTATCCCGGACAGCAGGGCAGCGCGCACCCCGGCCACCAGCCGGTGGCCGGCGGGCAGCCCTACGAGTCCGCTTCCGTGCCCGGCCCGGCCTCTGCCACCCCCGGTCACTACGCGGGCGCCACGCCTCCTTCGGTCGCCAAGGCGCCCGTGCCGGAACCGGCTCCCGCAGCCTCCTCGAAGAAGGGCGGCCGGGCCGGAGGGCTGCTGAAGTCCAGCGCCGTGATGGCGGCGGGCACGATGGTGTCCCGTCTCACAGGCTTCATCCGGTCCGCACTGATCGTCTCGGCTCTCGGTCTGGGCCTCCTCGGCGACTCGTTCCAAGTCGCGTACCAGTTGCCGACCATGATCTACATCCTCACCGTCGGCGGTGGCCTCAACTCCGTCTTCGTGCCGCAGCTCGTCCGTTCCATGAAGGACGACGCCGACGGGGGCGTCGCGTACGCCAACCGCCTGCTCACCCTCGTGATGGCGGCCCTGGCCGCACTGACCGCCGTCGCGTGGCTCGCCGCACCGCTCCTCGTAAGGGCGCTGTCGAACCCGGTCGCCTCCGACCCCGGGGCCAACGAGGTCGCCGTCACCTTCACCCGCTACTTCCTGCCCTCGATCTTCTTCATGGGCGTGCACGTGGTGATGGGGCAGATCCTCAACGCGCGCGGCCGGTTCGGCGCGATGATGTGGACCCCGGTCCTCAACAACATCGTCATCATCGTGACCCTCGGTACGTTCATCTACGTCTACGGCACCGCAGCCGACTCACGAATGACCGTCACGAGCATCCCGCCGGAGGGCCAGCGGCTCCTCGGCATCGGTATCCTGCTCGGCCTCGTCGTCCAGGCCCTGGCCATGATTCCGTACCTGCGCGAGACGGGATTCCGCATCCGTCTGCGCTTCGACTGGAAGGGCCACGGGCTGGGCAAGGCGGCGATGCTCGCCAAGTGGACCATCCTGTTCGTGCTCGCCAACCAGGCGGGCGCGCTGGTCGTGACCCAGTTGTCCACCTCTGCCGGTCTGGACTCCGACGTCCAGGGCACCGGTTTCGCCGCCTACGCAAACGCCCAGCTGATCTGGGGTCTGCCGCAGGCCATCATCACCGTCTCCCTGATGGCCGCCCTGCTGCCCCGTATCTCCCGCTCGGCGGCAGAGGACGACGGCGGCGCCGTCCGGGACGACATCTCCCAGGGCCTGCGCACCACTGCCGTCGCGATCGTGCCGATCGCCTTCGGCTTCATCGCGCTCGGCATCCCGATGTGCACCCTGATCTTCGGCTCCTCGGGCATCAGCGAAGCGACCAACATGGGCTACATGCTGATGGCCTTCGGCCTCGGCCTGATTCCCTACTCCGTGCAGTACGTCGTCCTGCGTGCCTTCTACGCCTACGAGGACACCCGCACTCCCTTCTACAACACGGTCATCGTCGCCGCGGTCAACGCGGTCGCCTCGGCGGTCTGCTTCTTCGTCCTCCCGGCCCGTTGGGCCGTGGTCGGCATGGCCGCCTCGTACGGCGTGGCCTACGCGACCGGCGTCGGTATCGCCTGGCGGCGGCTGCGCACGAAGCTGGGCGGAGACCTGGACGGCGCCCGGGTCCTGCGGACGTACGCCCGGCTGTGCATCGCCTCGGTTCCTGCCGCGCTGCTCGCCGGCGCGGTCTGCTACGGGATCGGACACACCCTCGGTCAGGGCGTCGTCGGTTCCTTCACCGCGCTGGTGGCCGGTGGAGCCGTGCTGCTCGGTGTCTTCTTCGTCGCCGCGCGCCGGATGCGCATCGTGGAGGTCAACTCGTTGGTCGGTATGGTCCGCGGACGCCTGGGACGCTGAGGCGCGGGTACGCGCACAACCATCGTCGGCCCTTGTGTGTCGTGCATACCGGCGGACTGTGGGCACAATTGGTTTCGGCGTCGGACGGCGCGCACGGGCCGTCGCCCGACGCGTACATGGATGGGGAGGCAGGGAACGACGGTGGCGGAACGGAGCACAGCTGCCGTCGACGTGGCAGACAACAGCGGCGACCAGTCGCTGACCGCGCAGGCGGACCAGTCCACGGCCGACGGGGTGGCCAAGAACCGGGAGCAGGACACGGACAGCGACGCGGCACAGGAGAACGCCGGGACCGACGGTTCCGGGAAGACACCGCCGCTCGAACTGCACAGCGGTCACAAGCTCGCCAGACGCTACCGCCTCGAAGAGTGCGTCACCCGTCTGGACGGGTTCAGCAGTTGGCGTGCCGTGGACGAGAAACTCCGCCGCGCCGTCGGCGTGCACATCCTGCCCGCGGATCACTCGCGTGCCCGCTCCGTCCTGGCCGCGGCCCGTTCCTCCGCCCTGCTGGGCGACCCGCGTTTCGTTCAGGTCCTGGACGCCGTGGAGGAGGACGACGTCGTCTACGTCGTCCACGAATGGCTTCCCGACGCCACCGAGTTGACCGCCCTCCTGGCAGCCGGTCCGCTGGAGGCGTACGACGCCTACCAGATGACCAGTCAGGTCTCCTCCGCCATGGCCGCCGCCCACCGGGAGGGACTCTCCCATCTGCGCCTGAACCCCAACGCGGTACTGCGCACCTCGACCGGTCAATGGCGCATCCGGGGCCTCGCGGTGAACGCGGCGCTGCGCGGCATCGACTCCGACACCCCGCAACGCGCGGACACCGAGTCCATCGGTGCCCTGCTGTACGCGGCACTCACCCAGCGCTGGCCGTACGAGAGTGACGCCTACGGTCTGTCCGGGCTCCCGAAGGACATCGGTCTGATCCCACCCGACCAGGTGCGAGCCGGTGTCCACCGCGGCCTGTCCGAGCTCGCCATGCGCGCCCTGGTCAACGACGGGGCCACCGCGTCCCGCCACGAGTCCCCCTGCACCTCGCCGGAGGAACTGGTGAAGGCGATCGGGGAGATGCCCCGCATCCGCCCGCCGGAGCCCGCGTTCACCAGTCCACCGGACTACCAGCGCACGACCTACCAGCAGGGTTCCTACGGTCGTCCGGCACCCCATCCGGGTGCGCGTGTCACACAGTCGGTGCCCGTCCCGCCGCCTCCGTTGCAGAGCCGTACGGGCAAGGCCCTGAAGTGGGCTGTGTCGGCACTGCTGATCGCCGCGCTCGGTCTGGGCAGTTGGCAGCTCGCCGACGCCCTCATCGACCAGGGCGGCAACGCGGACGACACCAACAAGACGCAGACGACGGACGGGGACGACAAGACCGGCGGCAAGACCAAGCCGGCCGGGCCGATCACGATCCAGGGTGCTCAGGAGTACGTTGCGACGGGCGGGGCCCAAGCCCCGGGGGACGTCGCCAAGACGTACGACAACGACAGTGAGACCTACTGGCGGACCAAGAAGTACAACCAGGGCCCGACGCTCGCGCCGTACAAGCCCGGCGTGGGGATCGTCTACGACCTCGGCTCGGCCAAGAAGATCTCGTCGGCGTCGATAGGACTCCGCTACACCGGTGACCACACAACGGTGCATCTCTACGCCACGGATTCACTGACGCCGTCGACCGGAGTCGACGGCATGAAGGAGATCGGAACCGGCACGACCAGTGGTGGGTCACTGGACGTGAAGGCGTCGGAAGCAGTGAAGTCGCGGTACGTGCTGCTGTGGATCACGGCGGTACCGAACGCGCCTGCCGACGGCTACAGCACTGCCGGCTACAAGCAGGCCATCACCGACCTGAAGTTCACCGGCTGACGTCTCGTCGAGCGAGGGGAGGGGGTCCCTATGCCGGATGGCACCGCGCACCACGACACAAGCGATCAGGACCTCCTCACCCGCCATGTGGAAGGCGACCCCGAAGCCTTCGGTGAGCTCGTCCGCCGGCATCGGGACCGTCTCTGGGCGGTCGCCCTGCGGACGTCAGGGGACCGAGAGGAGGCCGCTGACGCGGTCCAGGACGCCCTCGTATCCGCCTACCGGGCCGCCCACACCTTCCGGGGCCAGTCGGCCGTCACGACGTGGCTGCACCGGATCACGGTGAATGCCTGCCTGGACCGTGCGCGCAAGGCGGCATCCCGGAAGACCTCTCCCGTCGACGACACGGAGCGCCTGGAGCAACTGCTGGAGCCCCACGAGTCCGCTTCGGCTCCCGCCGAACGGAACGACCTGCACCGCCAGCTCATCGAAGCGATGGGAACGCTCCCGCCCGATCAGCGGGCAGCGCTCGTCCTCGTGGACATGCAGGGCTACCCGGTGGCCGAGGCCGCCCGCATCCTCGAGGTGCCCACCGGCACGGTGAAGAGCCGCTGCGCCCGGGGCAGAGCCAGACTCCTGCCCCTTCTGCATCATCTACGACCGGACGGCAGCGGTGACGGTGGGAAACGGGGCGAGGAGCGGAACCGGACGCAGGGGGCATCCGTCCCACCCGCAGCGGGCCCGCGTCGAGCGGATCCGCCGGATACCGGACCGAGTGACCCAGCGGCAGTAAAGGGCGGAGGTGGGCGAGCGTGACCTCGACGACAGACATGACGGAGCACCCGGGCATCGAGGAGATCTCCGACCTCACCGAAGGACTTCTGCCACCCGCCCGGGGCACCGCTGTGCGCCGGCACCTGGACGAGTGCGAGATCTGTGCGGACGTCCACGCCTCACTGGCGGAGATCCGAGGGCTGCTCGGCACAATGCCGGGTCCACCGCGTATGCCGGCCGAGGCTGCGAGCCGTATCGACGCCGCGCTCGCCGCAGAGGCTCTGCTCCACGCCACAGTGACAGAGCCCCAGAGCATCACCGAACCGGTCGACGCTTCCTCTGCCCTGTCCGACGAAAATCGCGCGCATGTTTCACGTGAAACATCGGTATCGCGTGAAACATCGGCGGCGGCGGATCGTCCCGCTGGACGTCCTCGGCCCTCCAGCACCGGTCCGGGCCGTAAGGGCCGCATGCACCGTGAACGCCGCCGGGCCGCTGTGCTGGGAACGGTGTTCACCGTTGCGGCTCTGGGACTCGGCACAGTATTCCTGTCGTCCCAGAACGAGGCCCCGGGGGGCGGTCGGCAGACGGCCACCGCGGACACCTTCTCCGAGGGAAAGCTGGAGAAGCGGGTCTCCGACCTCCTCGCACAGGGCCGGATGAAGACCAACTCCTCCGACAGCCCGCAGACCTTCGACCTCGAGTCGGCGCCCGGTTCGGCCACCAGTCCCAGGGTGCTCAAGTCTGCGGTTCCGGAATGCATCCGCAGGGGCATCGGTCACGATGACGCCGCCCTCGCCACGGAGGAAGGCACCTACAAGGGGCGAGAGGTCCTGCTGGTGGTGCTTGCCGATCCCTCCGACGACACCCGGGTGACCGCCTACATCGTCGATACCGCCTGTGTTTCCCATCCCTCCTCCGCCTCCGCGGCGAAGGTTCTGCTGAAGCACGCCTATACACGCGCCTGACGGCCGACGCTTCACCCGCACCCTGTGGTATCCCCTACCGTGTGCGCCTCCCGCGCCCGCCCGCGGACCGCGTCCGTGTGCTCGGGCACAGCGGGAATGCGCGCCCCATAGGATCCGTTGGGTGAGGTGAGAGTTCAGACAGAAACTTTCACCGGTCGGATGACACAGACCAGAGACGAGGAATCAAGCCGTGAGCGACGTCCGTAACGTGATCATCATCGGTTCGGGGCCGGCCGGCTATACCGCGGCCCTCTACACCGCCCGTGCGTCGCTGAAGCCTCTGGTGTTCGAGGGCGCCGTCACCGCCGGTGGCGCGCTGATGAACACGACGGATGTCGAAAACTTCCCAGGTTTCCAGGACGGCATCATGGGCCCCGAGCTCATGGACAACATGCGCGCCCAGGCAGAACGCTTTGGTGCCGAGCTCATTCCGGACGACGTGGTCTCCGTCGACCTGACCGGCGAGATCAAGACTGTCACGGACACCGCGGGCACGGTCCACAAGGCGAAGGCCGTCATCGTCACCACCGGCTCACAGCACCGCAAGCTCGGTCTGCCGAACGAGGATGCCCTCTCCGGCCGCGGCGTCTCCTGGTGTGCGACATGTGATGGCTTCTTCTTCAAGGACCAGGACATCGCCGTCATCGGTGGCGGTGACACCGCGATGGAGGAAGCCACTTTCCTCTCCCGGTTCGCCAAGTCCGTCACGATCGTCCACCGCCGCGACACCCTGCGGGCCTCGAAGGCGATGCAGGAACGCGCCATCGCCGACCCGAAGATCTCGTTCGTCTGGGACAGCGAGGTCGCTGAGGTCCAGGGTGACCAGAAGCTCTCGGGTCTGAAACTGCGGAACGTCAAGACCGGTGAACTTTCGGACCTGGCGGTGACCGGTCTGTTCATCGCCATCGGGCACGACCCTCGCACGGAGCTCTTCAAGAGCCAGCTCGAGCTGGACGACGAGGGCTACCTGAAGGTCGAAGCGCCGTCGACACGTACGAACCTCACCGGCGTGTTCGGCGCCGGTGACGTGGTGGACCACACATACCGCCAGGCGATCACCGCGGCCGGTACGGGCTGTGCCGCCGCCCTCGACGCCGAGAGGTTCCTGGCCGCTCTCTCCGACGAGAAGCAGGCCGAACCCGAGAAGACCACTGTCTGACCCCCACCCGCCCCACGCATCAACCAGTTAAGGAGCCCGCCGTGGCCGGCACCCTGAAGAACGTGACGGACGATTCCTTCGACGAGGACGTCCTCAAGAACGACAAGCCTGTCCTGGTGGACTTCTGGGCCGCCTGGTGCGGTCCGTGCCGCCAGATCGCTCCTTCCCTCGAGGCGATTGCTGCGGAGTACGGGGACAAGATCGAGGTCGTCAAGCTGAACATCGACGAGAACCCGGGTACGGCCGCCAAGTACGGCGTCATGTCCATCCCGACCCTGAACGTCTACCAGGGTGGCGAGGTCGCCAAGACCATCGTCGGCGCCAAGCCGAAGGCCGCGATCGTTCGCGACCTCGAGGACTTCATCGCTGAATGATCGTCGATCGCCTCACCGGCGGCGCATGTTTCACGTGAAACACGAAGGGGCCGACCCACTGTGGGTCGGCCCCTTCTCATGACCAGCTCCGTCAGAGGGGGCGCAACGCCGGTTCCTTCTGGACAGCTCCGAGCAGGCGATCCAACGCCATCTCGACGTCGTCCTTCCACGAGAGGGTCGTCCGCAGTTCCAGCCTGAGCCGGGGGTACGTGGGGTGCTGACGGACCGTCTTGAATCCCACTGCCAGGAGATGGTCAGCGGGCAGCACACAGGCCGGCGCCTTCCAACGCGCGTCACCGAAGGCTTCGATCGCTTTGAACCCCCGACGCAACAAGTCCTTCGCCACCGTCTGCACCATCACCCTCCCCAGCCCTTGACCTTGATAGCCCGGCACGATGAACGCGGTCATCAACTGCACCGCATCGGGCGACACCGGGCTCGTGGGAAAGGCCGTGGCACGCGGCACATAGGCGGGCGGGGCATAGAGAACGAAACCCACAGGGACGTCATCCACATAGACGACTCTTCCGCATGATCCCCAGTCCAGCAGAACAGCAGAAATCCACGACTCCTTCTCGACCGCCGACGTGCCCGCCTTTACCGCTGCCTCACCGCTGACGGGGTCGAGCTCCCAGAAGACACACGAGCGACAGGTCTGTGGAAGGTCCTGAAGGTTGTCCAGCGTGAGCGGTACGAGCCGACGCCCCATGAAGCCTGTGCCTCGCTTCCTTCGCCTGCTGCCTCGCGGACGGTTCTCAGAGCATGCCGCTCTTTGAGCAGGCTGCCGATGAACCCACCGAAGACGGCAACCACCAGCCCTGTTCTCACCAATCCAGTGCGGCTCATCATTCGCATGGCTCCTGCCTTGCGCTCAGAGATTCAGAGGTTGGGCCGGCGGATCACCCCTCATGTGAATGCATCGTATCCACGAAGCGATTCCGTCGATACCGGCAAAAAGCAAAGGGCGGACCATGATCCGGTACATACCGGACATGATCCGCCTCTGGTCGACTGTTCGGCTGACCGAGCCGATGCCTCAGGAATCGCCCTCTGCGTCGTCGTCCACGAGACTTTTCTGCAAAACCGGCCCCTCATCGGGAGCAAGCGTGCCGAGGATGCGCTCGAGATCCTCCATGGAGGCGAACTCGACGGTGATCTTCCCCTTCTTCTGCCCCAGGTCGACCTTCACTCGCGTCTCGAAGCGATCCGAAAGACGCGTGGCCAGATCCGACAGCGCCGGTGACACCAGAGCGCCAGCCCTCGGCCCCTTGGAACGTGGTGCCTTCTGCGGGCCCGCCCCCATCAGGGTGACGATCTCCTCGACGGCCCGCACCGAGAGCCCTTCGGCCACGATCCGATGGGCCAGCCTGTCCTGCTCCTCGGAATCCTCGACGGAGAGCAGGGCCCGCGCATGCCCGGCGGAGAGCACTCCGGCAGCCACCCGGCTCTGGACCCTTGGCGAGAGCTTCAGCAGACGCAGAGTGTTGGACACCTGCGGGCGGGAGCGGCCGATGCGGTCCGCCAGCTGATCGTGGGTGCAGTTGAAATCCTTGAGCAACTGGTCGTAAGCGGCTGCTTCTTCCAGCGGGTTCAACTGGGCCCGGTGCAGGTTCTCCAGAAGGGCGTCCAGAAGAAGCTTCTCGTCCTCGGTGGCCCGCACGATCGCCGGGATGGCTTCGAGCCCCGCCAGACGGCAGGCTCGCCAGCGGCGCTCACCCATGATGAGCTCGTAGTGCGCCGGCCCGACCTGCCGTACGACGACGGGCTGGAGGAGACCGACCTCCTTGATGGACGTGACAAGCTCGGCCAGCGCATCCTCATCGAAGACCGCTCGAGGCTGACGCGGGTTCGGTTTGATGGACTCGAGGGGGATCTCAGCGAAGTGTGCCCCCAGGGGAGGAGACATGAGGGTATCCGCTGCGCCCTGGGTCGAGGACTCCTCTGTTTCACGTGAAACAGAAGACAGCGCGGCCAGCTTCGTAGCGGCCGCCCCGCGCTCGTTCGGCACCATCGGTGAGCCGGCGGGGGGCGCGGACGCAGCGCCTCCCGTCACGGTCGAAGCGACCGTCCTCTCTGTCGGGGCAGCAGGGATCAGTGCGCCAAGACCACGACCCAACCCTCTCCGTCGCTCACTCACTGGACGCCCTCCACCATGCTCGGATCATTCTGCTGCGCACCGGTGTGCGCGTTCGATGCGTCATAGCTGACGCCTACGCCCCTCAACGCGATCTCTCGTGCCGCCTCAAGGTAGGAGAGGGCACCGCTCGATCCAGGATCGTAGGTCAGTACCGTCTGCCCGTAGCTCGGTGCCTCCGAGATGCGTACGGAACGGGGAATGCTCGTCCGCAGCACCTCCTCCCCGAAGTGACTGCGCACCTCGTCCGCGACCTGGGACGCGAGCCGCGTCCGACCGTCGTACATGGTGAGCAGAATCGTCGATACATGCAGGGAGGGGTTGAGGTGCCCCCGCACCAGATCGACGTTGCGAAGCAGCTGCCCCAGGCCTTCCAGCGCGTAGTACTCGCACTGAATCGGGATCAGAACCTCCTGCCCCGCCACCAGCGCATTGACTGTCAGCAGGCCGAGCGACGGAGGGCAGTCGATGAGGACGTAGTCCAGAGGCTGCTCATAGGCCTGGATCGCACGCTGCAACCTGCTCTCCCGTGCCACCAGGGACACCAGCTCGATCTCCGCACCGGCAAGATCGATCGTGGCAGGTGCGCAGAAAAGACCCTCCACATCAGGGACCGGCTGGACCACTTCTGCCAGCGGCCTGCTCTCGACCAACACGTCGTAGATGGAAGGAACCTCGGCGTGGTGGTCGATCCCCAGGGCGGTGGATGCGTTGCCCTGAGGGTCGAGGTCGATCACCAGGACCCGAGCGCCATGGAGCGCGAGTGACGCAGCAAGGTTGACGGTCGTCGTCGTCTTGCCGACACCGCCCTTCTGGTTGGCGACCACCATGAGACGTGTCTGTTCGGGCCGTGGCAGGCCCTCGCCCGCGCGGCCCAGCGCGTCCACAGCCAGCTGGGCAGCACGACCGATAGGAGTGTCGTCCATCGGAGGCGGTGTTTCACGTGAAACATCCGCCCCCATCGATTCGGTACGGGGACCGGGGACCGGGTCGGTCATCGGTCCCGCGATGTTGGCGTCGGACCGCAAGGATTCACTCTCCTCGACTTCAGGCTCGCAATGAACAGAGCCTCCCATGCCTTCGGGGTCGCGAACCACTGAGGCTCTACGTTCTGTGGAGAAATCCACCTCTGTGGACAACTCCACACCCCCCAAGGGGGATGAACTCTCGTCGGGAACAGGACCCTCTCCGAGTGAACCGAGAGGCTTACGGCCGCGGGGTTCGGCCGCGGCGCGACCGCGACTGATGATGCCGTGCAGCAGGGAGCGACGTTTCACGTGAAACACGATGCACAGCAGCCGGGGCCGCACTGCCGCGACACTCCGGTACACAGAGGTTCGGCAGCTTGTGTGGAGTACGTCTGACCCCTCAGAGCGTATGCCTGGCAGTCAGTCGTCCTGCCACAGGACATGTGCACCCATTATCCGCGCCGGCGCCGCACACGTCCCGTGCGGGCGGCCTTCGCGCGCTTCGCTGCGAAGCGCACACCTCCAGGGCTTTCCCCGACCTCGACCCGCACCACTGTGGACATCGGATCCACCACGCCCTCACCCACATGCACGACCGATGTCGCCACTGCGCCGAGCTTGTTCAAAGCAGCGGTCGCGCTTTTCAGCTCCTCCTCGGCAGCATCGCCCTTGAGTGCGAGCATCTCTCCGTAGGGCCGCAACAAGGGAATGCCCCATGTGGCGAGACGGTCGAGCGGCGCCACAGCCCGTGCGGTCACCACATGCACCGGAGGCAGCGTTCCCATGACCTCCTCGGCCCGCCCACGGACGACCGTCACATGGTCCAGCCCCAGCAGCTCCACGACTTCGGTCAGGAAGGTGGTACGCCTCAGCAGCGGTTCCAGTAGCGTGATCTTGAGGTCCTCCCGGACCAGAGCCAGAGGAATGCCGGGCAGGCCGGCGCCTGAACCGACATCACACACCGTCACGCCCTCGGGAACGACCTCCGAAAGCACCGCGCAGTTCAACAGATGCCGCTCCCACAGCCGGGGCACCTCCCGCGGACCGATCAGACCACGCTGCACGCCCGCTTCAGCGAGCAGCTCCGCGTAACGCACCGCGTCCGCAAAGCGATCACCGAACACTTCACGAGCCTGCTCGGGCGCGGGGGGAAGCTCTGCTGCCTCCGTCACGGTGGACCGTCCTTCCGTATTGTGCCGACGCACGGGCCGGCACCACAGAACTATCAGGCTGACAAAATTCGGCCCCGTCTGCGCAACAGACGGGGCCGGTGGAGCTTGGAACCGCTCAGGCGGGAAGCACGACAACGAAGCGCTGCGGCTCCTCGCCCTCGGACTCACTGCTCAGGCCGGCGGTCTTGACCGCGTCGTGCACGACCTTGCGCTCGAACGGCGTCATCGGGTCGAGCTTCACGGGCTCACCGCTGCTCCTGGCCTCGGCGGCCGCCTTCGCGCCGAGCTCGGACAGCTCGGCCCGCTTCTTGGCGCGGTATTCCGCGATGTCGAGCATCAACCGACTACGGTCACCGGTCTCGCGATGCACGGCCAGGCGCGTGAGCTCCTGGAGCGCTTCGAGTACCTCGCCGTCACGACCGACCAGCTTCTGCAGGTCACGGCCGGACGAGTCGCTGATGATCGAGACAGAGGCACGGTCGGCCTCGACGTCCATGTCGATGTCACCGTCGAGGTCGGCGATGTCGAGCAGACCCTCCAGGTAGTCCGCTGCGATCTCGCCCTCCTGCTCCAAGCGGGTCAGGGTGTCTGCGCCCTCGGCAGCGGCGGAGGTGGTGCCTTCCGTCACGGGATGGACTCCTTCTTACTTCTTGGACGGGGACTTGGGCCGCTGCGGACCCTTGCGCTGTCCGGACTGGGCCTTGCTGCGGGTGCTTCCGCCGGGCTTCGCGTTGCCCTTCTTGGCAGCGGCGGCGGGCTTGACGTCGTCCTTGGGTTCCTCGGCCTTGGTCAGCGAGAGGGACTCACCGGCTGCTTTCGCCGCACCACCCTGGCGCTGGGACTTGCTCTGCCGCCTGGGCTGCTGCCGCTTCGCGACCTGGGCCGTGGCCGGGGCACCATCCTCCGCCTGGGCGGCGGCCGTGGCGTCGCTCTTGATCACCGCGCCGTCGTTCTGGGCCGCGAGACCCGCCTTGTTCAGCCCGTTGATGAACTTGCGCTCGTACTCGTTACGGTCCCGGCCCTTGGCGACGATGGCCTTGACGATGGCACGCTCACGGCGGTTACGGGTCTTGCCGTGCCGGGTGACGGTCTTGGAGAAGCGCTCCAGGTACGCGGCCTGCGCCTTGGAACCCGGCGTCGGGTTGTTGTGGATGACGTACATCTGCTGGCCCATGGTCCACACGTTGGTGGTCAGCCAGTAGACGAGGACACCGACGGGGAAGTTGATACCGAAGACGGCGAAGATGACGGGGAAGACGTACATCAGCATCTTCTGCTGCTGCATGAACGGCGTCTTCACCGTGGTGTCGACGTTCTTCGTCATCAGCTGACGCTGCGTGTAGAACTGCGACAGCGACATCAACACGATCATGAGCGCCGTGACGACACGCACATCGGTCAGGGAGGCGTTGAGGGCCTCGACCTTGTCCGCGTTGTCCGTGAACTTCGCCGCGAGCGGGGCACCGAAAATGTGCGCCTTCTGCGCACTTTCCAGCAGACGCTCGTTGATCACGCCGACGGTGTCGTTGGACGCGATGCTGTTGAGCACGTGGTAAAGGGCGAAGAAGAACGGGGACTGCGCCAGGATGGGAAGGCACGAGGAGAGCGGGTTGGTGCCCGCGTCCTTGTACAGCTTCATCATCTCTTCGGACTGGCGCTGCTTGTCGTTCTTGTAGCGCTCCTGGATCTTCTTCATCTCCGGCTGGAGCGTCTGCATCGCGCGTGTCGCCTTGATCTGCTTCACGAAGAGCGGGATCAGGCAGATACGGATCAGAATCACCAGGGACACGATGGACAGGCCCCAGGCCCATCCGGTGTCCGGGCCGAAGATGGCCCCGTACACGCTGTGGAACTGGACGATGACCCAGGAGACAGGTGTCGTGATGAAGCTGAAGAGGCTGGCAATCGTGTCCACTAATCATGCTCCTTGGGCATGGGGCGAGGTCTCTGCGGCCGGACTCGAAGAACTCGGCCTCACAGGAGGAATCCGTCCTTCGGTGGCCGGTTCGGCGAAGGCGGGCCCGCCCTTGCGTGCACGCCAGGCGGTGCGCAGCATTTCGTGCCACCGCGGGCGCTTGCGCGGCGGGACATGGTCCACGCCGCCCAACGACCACGGATTGCACCGCAGGATGCGCCAGGCCGTGAGTGCTGTGCCCTTGACGGCACCGTGCCGGTCGATGGCCGTGTAGCCGTAGTGGGAACACGACGGGTAGTACTTGCATACAGGCCCGAGCAGAGGACTGATCGTCCACTGATAGAGCTTGATCAGAACCAGCAGCGGGTACTTCATCGCGCGCCCCCTCCCAGCAACCGCTGAAGAGCGGCATCCAGGTCTTGGGCCAGTTGTGCATGGTCGGCGTCACCCGCTCCGGGCAGCGCTCGTACGACTACCAGGCTACCGGGGGGCAGCAGGGCGACTCGATCGCGCATCAGATGGCGAAGCCTGCGCTTCACCTTGTTCCGCACGACCGCGCCACCCACCGCCTTGCTTACGACGAAACCCGCACGCGTCGGGGCAGTGTTCTCCCCAGGCGCATGCGGGTCCGTGACACCGCTGCGTAGATGCACGACGAGGTGCTGACGTCCGGCCCGGCGCCCTCGTCGTACCGCGGTCGCGAAGTCCTCGCGCCGCCTCAGCCGGTTCTCGGTGGGCAGCACGACGTCATGACCTGATCAGGATCAGGCGGACAGACGGGTGCGACCCTTGCCACGGCGGGACGCGAGAATCGCGCGGCCGGCACGGGTGCGCATACGCAGCCGGAAGCCGTGGGTCTTGGCGCGACGACGGTTGTTCGGCTGGAAGGTGCGCTTGCTCACTCGGGGGCTCCAGAAAGGGTTCGTAGATTGCGGGGTGCCGTCCTGGCTGTCACCGTGCGCCCACGAGTAGCTCGCGTTACGCCCGAGTGCACCGCTGACCGATCATCTTGCGCGATCTGTGCCCATCGGAGGCAGGCGGCAGCAGCCATCGACAACTCGACCTCGTCACGGTACGCGCGGCT
Source organism: Streptomyces yamdrokensis (assembly GCF_053890455.1). NCBI lineage: Bacteria > Bacillati > Actinomycetota > Actinomycetes > Kitasatosporales > Streptomycetaceae > Streptomyces > Streptomyces yamdrokensis. The sequence continues at coordinate 3,891,622 of NZ_CM132679.1, read as the reverse complement.
GCGCCGTTCGGTCAAACCAGCCGCCGCCGGGAGACACTTGTCCACAGGCTGGGGACAACAACTTGAACCGTACCGGCCGCCCTGACTACCGTGGCTGAACTCCGATTCGTTCCTTTGTCCCTCCAGCACCCCCTTTAGAACCCAACCCGTCCCTGAACCACACGTTCGAGGGACCTGTGAGAGAGCGTGCCCTGTGGCTGACGTACCTGCCGATCTTGCCGCAGTGTGGCCACGCGTATTGGAGCAGCTCCTCGGGGAGGGCCGGGGCCAGGGAGTGGAGGGAAAGGACGAGCACTGGATCCGGCGCTGCCAGCCGTTGGCGCTGGTCGCCGACACCGCCCTGCTCGCCGTGCCGAACGAGTTCGCCAAGGGTGTGCTCGAAGGCCGTCTGGCACCGGTCGTCAGCGAGAGTCTGAGCCGCGAGTGCGGGCGCCCCATCCGCATCGCCATCACCGTCGACGACTCCGCGGGAGAGCCTCCAGCCCCGCTCGCCCCTCGCCCTCAGCCGCGCTACGAGGAACCCGAGCTCCGGCAGGACCGTCCGGACAGGCAGGAGCGCCAGGAGCGCCAGGAGCGCCAGGAGCGCGAACAGTACGACAGCTATGAGGGCTACGGCCGACGCCGCGCCGACCACCGTCCCGGGCCGCCGGGCGACCAGCTCCCCACCGCCCGCCCGGCCTACCCCTCGGAGTACCAGCGCCCGGAACCCGGCTCCTGGCCTCGCCCAGCACAGGACGAATACAGCTGGCAGCAGCAGCGCCTCGGCTTCCCTGACGGCGATCCGTACGCCTCACCGCCCCAGGAGACGTACGGCTCCCAGGACGGCTACAGTGGCGCGCCCTCGCAGGACTACCGGCCGCAGCCGATGGAACGCCCATCCTACGACCAGCAGCGCTCCGACTACGAGACATCACGCGCGGAGTACGACCGCAAGGACTACGACCGTGGCGACTACGACCAGCGCGACGCGGTCCGTCGCGAGCTGCCGAAGCCTCCCTCCGGCACGGGGCACGTCCATCGTGGCGGCCCCGTCGGCCCGAACCTGCCCACCAGTGGTGCCCCCGGCCCCTTGGCCGCGCAGCCCGCGCCGGCAACCGGTCCCGGTGAACCGACCGCGCGGCTGAACCCGAAGTACCTCTTCGACACGTTCGTCATCGGCGCCTCCAACCGCTTCGCGCACGCGGCGGCGGTGGCGGTGGCCGAAGCACCCGCGAAGGCGTACAACCCTCTCTTCATCTACGGGGAGTCCGGGCTCGGCAAGACGCACCTGCTGCACGCGATCGGGCACTACGCGCGCAGTCTCTATCCCGGCACCCGGGTGCGGTACGTGAGCTCGGAGGAGTTCACCAACGAGTTCATCAACTCCATCCGCGACGGCAAGGGCGACAGCTTCCGCAAGCGGTACCGGGAGATGGACATCCTGCTGGTCGACGACATCCAGTTCCTCGCGGACAAGGAGTCGACGCAGGAGGAGTTCTTCCACACCTTCAACACACTGCACAACGCCAACAAGCAGATCGTGCTCTCCAGTGACCGGCCGCCCAAGCAGCTGGTGACGCTGGAGGACCGGCTGCGCAACCGTTTCGAGTGGGGTCTGATCACCGACGTCCAGCCGCCGGAGCTGGAGACGCGGATCGCGATCCTGCGCAAGAAGGCGGTGCAGGAGCAGCTCAACGCCCCGCCGGAGGTACTGGAGTTCATCGCCTCCCGGATCTCGCGGAACATCCGTGAGCTGGAGGGCGCGCTGATCCGGGTGACGGCCTTCGCCTCGCTCAACCGGCAGCCGGTGGACCTCGGACTGACCGAGATCGTTCTGAAGGACCTGATGCCCGGCGGGGACGACTCCGCGCCGGAGATCACCTCGACGGCCATCATGGGTGCGACCGCCGACTACTTCGGACTCACGGTCGAAGACCTCTGCGGCACTTCGCGCGGACGCGCGCTGGTGACCGCGCGGCAGATCGCGATGTACCTGTGCCGTGAACTGACCGACCTGTCGCTGCCGAAGATCGGCGCGCTGTTCGGCGGCCGTGACCACACGACGGTGATGCACGCGGACCGGAAGATCCGCAATCTGATGGCCGAGCGGCGCTCCATCTACAACCAGGTCACCGAACTCACCAACCGCATCAAGGCCGGCTAGGCACTCACAGAGTGCCTGTCGCGGCACGAGGGAGTCCAGCGGCCCGTTCACAGCGGCCGGCGGCTCCCTCCCCTCCCAGTCGTGCTTGGCCTCTTCAGGGGCATTCAGGTGTACGAGAAGGGCGTCCCCGGCCACACCCGGGGACGCCCTTCTCGTACACCCGCAGCCGAGCCCCTCCAGCCATTCCCCCTGAGCCGTCCCCGCGTCCCCGCGTCGAGTCTTGGTCAGGCCGTCGTCGGCCGCGACGTCGTCGGGGTGCCGTCCGCTGTTCGATTTCGGCGCCGGGTTACGGCCTTCCTCCACAGATTCGTCAAGTTTTCCCCGTCCACATCCTGGGGACCGCAGAGTTGTCCCGATCCTGTCCACAGGGCCGCCAAATGGGGGACGATCAAGCCAGGTCAACCGGCTGTGGATTCGTGGACAAGCGATCCCCACAGGCTGTGGACAGAATGATGATCCACAGCCTGTGTACAAAGTTGTCCACAGGTGATCCACAGGGCGAGCCCACTTGTCCCCAGCGATCATGCGCTTCTCCACACGCCTGTCCACTGTTCGGCAACGCGACGCGGCCCCTCACCGGGTCGAGTGAAAGGCGTCACACCAAGATGCCGAGGGGGCCTGTGGGAAAGACCGGCAAATCTGGGGACGGAGCTGGGGACAACTCGGCCCGACCTGTGCACGGAGTGTGCAGAACTTTCTGTTCTCCACAGAAACCCCGAGTTGTCCACCGGCTCCGCCCACAGGGCCAGTGGACAAAATCTTGGCTCTGAGCTGGGAAAACGAGGTTATCCACTGTATCCACAGGCCCTACTACTACTCCCAACTAGAGAGAGTGAGGAATCCGCTTCGAAGAGGGCCCTGTGCACAACTCACCGCTTCGCCGCCGACTGCCCCTCGTCGCGACTTGACCCCGAGGGGCACCTACTGTCAGTGCGGTGCGTCAGACTGTTCCCGGTGTCCTTCCCCTCACAGAGGCCGACGACACCGAGTCAGATGACGAAGGCGAAGCAGGGCGCGAGAACGCCGGCAACAGCAGGAGGCGGCTTACGGTGAAGATCCGGGTGGAACGCGACGTACTCGCGGAGGCAGTGGCCTGGGCGGCGCGCAGCCTCCCGGCCCGTCCGCCGGCGCCGGTCCTCGCAGGCCTGCTGCTGAAGGCCGAGGCGGGACAGCTGAGTCTGTCCAGCTTCGACTACGAGGTCTCCGCGCGGGTCTCGGTGGAGGCGGAGGTCGAGGAGGAGGGCACGGTCCTCGTCTCGGGCCGGCTGCTCGCCGACATCTCCCGAGCCCTCCCGAACCGGCCGGTGGAGATTTCCACAGACGGTGTACGGGCGACGGTGGTCTGCGGTTCCTCGCGGTTCACGCTCCACACGCTGCCGGTGGAGGAGTACCCGGCCCTGCCGCAGATGCCGAACGCGACGGGCACGGTCCCCGGCGAGGTCTTCGCGTCCGCCGTCCAGCAGGTCGCCATCGCGGCAGGCCGCGACGACACGCTGCCCGTCCTGACCGGTGTCCGCATCGAGATCGAGGGCGACACGGTGACGCTGGCCTCCACCGACCGCTACCGCTTCGCGGTCCGAGAGTTCCTGTGGAAACCGGAGAACCCGGAGGCTTCGGCCGTCGCCCTCGTGCCCGCCAAGACGCTTCTGGACACCGCCAAGGCGCTGACCAGCGGCGACCAGGTGATCCTGGCGCTTTCCGGCTCGGGTGCGGGGGAGGGCCTGATCGGATTCGAAGGCGCGGGCCGACGCACGACCACGCGGCTGCTGGAGGGCGACCTCCCGAAGTACCGCACGCTGTTCCCGACCGAGTTCAACAGCGTCGCCGTCATCGAGACCGCCCCCTTCGTGGAGGCCGTCAAGCGTGTGGCCCTGGTCGCCGAGCGCAACACCCCGGTGCGGCTGAGCTTCGAGCAGGGTGTGCTCATCCTGGAGGCCGGTTCCAGCGACGACGCACAGGCTGTGGAAAGGGTCGACGCCCAGCTGGAGGGCGACGACATCTCGATCGCCTTCAACCCCACATTCCTGCTGGACGGCCTGAGCGCCATCGACTCCCCGGTGGCCCAGCTGTCGTTCACCACGTCCACCAAGCCCGCGCTGCTCAGCGGCAGGCCCGCGGTGGACGCGGAGGCGGACGACGCCTACAAGTACCTGATCATGCCGGTGCGGCTCAGCGGCTGAGCTCGTCCCGCCTGTCCGCGGCCGCCCGCATCGGTCCACAGGTGTGCACAGCCCTTCCGGGCCCGGTGGACACCGGACCGTGAGCGTGGACAACCGGATCGCGCCGGACCCGGGAGGGGCAGGAAACAGCAGGAAGACGGCTGGTCGGCCGGCGCAGGTGAAACCGCAGGTGAGGGCGTACGCCTGAGCGCGTATGCCCACAGATGTGCGTGAGCGCCCGGGTTTAGGGTCGGGGCGGTACGTAAGTGCCGCGGCACGCTCGTGCCGCCACGCCACGTCGCAACCTAAGGAACACAACTGATGGAGCTCGGTCTCGTCGGCCTCGGCAAGATGGGCGGCAACATGCGCGAGCGGATTCGTCGCGCGGGCCACACCGTCCTCGGATACGACCGCAACCCGGACCTCGCCGATGTCCACAGCCTGAAAGAACTCGTGGGCAAGCTCGAGGGCCCGCGTGTGGTCTGGGTGATGGTCCCGGCAGGCGAGGCCACCCAGTCGACCATCGACGAACTCGCGGTGCTGCTGCAGCCCGGCGATGTCGTCGTGGACGGCGGCAACTCCCGCTGGACCGACGACGAGAAGCACGCCGAGGAGCTGGCGGCCAAGGGCATAGGCTTCGTCGACTGCGGTGTCTCCGGCGGCGTCTGGGGCCTGGAGAACGGCTACGCGCTGATGTACGGCGGCGACAAGGAACACGTCGCCAAGGTGCAGCCGGTTTTCGACGCCCTGAAGCCGGAGGGCGACTTCGGCTCGGTGCACGCCGGCAAGGTAGGCGCCGGCCACTTCGCCAAGATGGTCCACAACGGCATCGAGTACGCGATGATGCAGGCCTATGCCGAGGGCTGGGAGCTGCTGGAGAAGGTCGACTCGGTGACCGATGTCCGGGAGGTCTTCCGCTCCTGGCAGGAGGGCACGGTCATCCGCTCGTGGCTGCTCGACCTCGCGGTGAACGCACTGCACGAGGACGAGCACCTGGAGAACCTCCGGGGATACGCGCAGGACTCCGGTGAGGGACGCTGGACCGTGGAGGCCGCGATCGACAACGCGGTCCCGCTGCCGGCGATCACCGCGTCGCTGTTCGCACGGTTCTCCTCCCGTCAGGAGGACTCGCCGCAGATGAAGATGATCGCGGCGCTGCGCAACCAGTTCGGCGGCCACGCGGTGGAGAAGAAGTAACCCGCAGAGAAGTAGTCCACAGAGCAGCCGGAACGGCCACGGGCTGAGCGGTCGGGGCCGTTCCGGGGCTGCCGTCCACAGGACCACAGGACCGCACGACGGTCCACAACGCCGGGGGAGGTCGGCGAACTATCATGCACGTCACGCATCTGTCGCTGGCCGATTTCCGGTCCTATCCCCGGGTCGAGGTCCCGCTCGACCCGGGGGTCACGGCCTTCGTCGGCCCCAATGGGCAGGGCAAGACGAACCTCGTCGAGGCGGTCGGCTATCTCGCCACCCTCGGCAGCCACCGTGTCTCCTCCGACACCCCGCTGGTCCGCATGGGTGCCGACCGCGCGATCATCCGGGCCCAGGTCCGGCAGGGCGAGCGGCGGCAACTCGTCGAGCTGGAGCTGAACCCGGGCCGCGCCAACCGCGCCCGGATCAACAGGTCCTCGCAGGTCAGGCCTCGGGACGTGCTGGGGATCGTCCGCACGGTCCTGTTCGCGCCCGAGGACCTCGCCCTGGTCAAGGGCGATCCAGGTGAGCGGCGTCGGTTCCTGGACGAGCTGATCACCGCCCGCTCCCCGCGCATGGCCGGCGTCCGCTCCGACTACGACCGTGTCCTCAAACAGCGCAACACGCTGCTGAAATCGGCCGCGCTGGCCCGCCGCCACGGCGGGCGCAGCATGGACCTGTCCACCCTCGACGTCTGGGACCAGCACCTCGCGCGTGTGGGTGCCGAACTGCTGGCCCAGCGGCTGGATCTGATCGCCGCGATCCAGCCCCTCGCCGACAAGGCGTACGAACAGCTCGCGCCGGGCGGTGGTCCCGTCGCGCTGGAGTACAAGCCGTCGGCACCCGGTGAGGCGCACACGCGCGAGGACCTGTTCGAGCAGATGTCGGCCGCGCTCGCCGAGGCGCGCAAGCAGGAGGTCGAGCGGGGCGTCACCCTGGTCGGCCCGCACCGCGACGATCTGCTGCTCAATCTGGGCCGGTTGCCGGCCAAGGGCTATGCCTCCCACGGCGAGTCCTGGTCCTACGCGCTGGCCCTGCGCCTGGCCTCCTACGACCTGCTGCGTGCCGAGGGCAACGAGCCGGTGCTGGTCCTCGACGACGTCTTCGCCGAACTGGACACCCGCCGCCGTGAGCGCCTCGCCGAGCTGGTCGCGCCCGGCGAGCAGGTGCTGGTGACCGCGGCCGTCGACGACGACGTCCCCCATGTGCTGTCGGGGACGCGGTTCGCGGTGGCCGAGGGGACGGTGGAACGGGTATGAGTGAGCCCGACGGGCCCGGGGGCCCCGCAGCGGGAGCTCAGAAAGCGACCTCCGAGCCCTCGGGTGTCGACCTCGCGCGCGTGGCGTTGCGTGCGGCGAGGGATGCGGCACGCGCGCGTGGGGACGTGGCGCAGCAGAAGAAGCAGGCACGGCGCGGTGGTCTGCGTTCGGGCGCGCGCGGGGACCGGCGCGATCCCATGGCGCTCGGCGCGGCGATCAACCGGCTGCTCACCGAGCGCGGCTGGGAGGCTCCGGCCGCGGTGGGCGGTGTGATGGGGCGCTGGCCGGAGATCGTCGGTGAGGACGTGGCCAAGCACTGCGAGCCGGAGCGTTACGACGAGGACGAGCGGGTGCTGGTCGTGCGCTGCGACTCCACCGCGTGGGCGACGAATCTGCGGCTGCTCGCTCCGACCCTGGTCGCCCGGCTGAACGAGGACCTGGGCCACGGCACGGTGAGGTTGATCAAGGTCAACGGACCGGGTGGTCCGGCTCGCCGTTACGGCCCGTTGCGCGCCCCCGGGAGCACCGGTCCGGGCGACACGTACGGGTGACCAGGACCCGTTCAGGGCTGTTTTCCGGGCCTTCCACGACGTGGTGACTGACGTCACATCGTGGGCTTTCGGGGGTGTGCCGGGTCCGGGGGCACCCCTTTCGTCGCGCCCCCGGGCGGGGTGCCGGATCGCCACCTGACTCGTAAGTGGCCAAGGGTGGACGGTCGGAAGCGCTGGGTGCCCTCGTGAGCCTCTTGGAGCCCCCGTCCGCATATCGGGAGTCGGACGAGACCGGTTGAGGGCGGCACATGCGGACTCAGGTACCGGCAAACCCCCATCGATGTCCGCGCTACCGGTAGACTGGAGCAATCCCGCCCCGATCGTGGGGACCGCCCGGGAAAAGCTGAGCAACGCTGATCAAGGCTTATCAACGCAACATGCCGCAGCCGCTCCGGCAACCCGCCGCCGAGCTTGGCTCGTGGTGTGCCAGAAAGGGCGCTTCGTGGCCGATTCCGGCAACCCCAACGAGAACATCCCGTCCACCGATACCGGCGCGCAGAACGAGGCGACCGCCCTCAACGGCGAGATCACCGCTTCGTACGACGCCAGCGCCATCACCGTCCTCGAGGGTCTGGACGCGGTCCGCAAGCGACCCGGCATGTACATCGGCTCGACCGGTGAACGAGGGCTGCACCACTTGGTGCAGGAGGTTGTCGACAACTCCGTCGACGAGGCGCTGGCCGGGCACGCGGACACGATCGATGTGACGGTCCTGGCCGACGGCGGTGTCCGGGTCGTCGACAACGGCCGGGGCATCCCGGTGGGCATCGTCGCTTCGGAGAACAAGCCGGCCGTCGAGGTCGTACTGACCGTGCTGCACGCGGGCGGCAAGTTCGGCGGCGGCGGATACGCGGTCTCCGGCGGCCTGCACGGCGTCGGCGTCTCCGTGGTGAACGCCCTGTCGAGCAGGCTCTCCGTCGAGATCAAGTGTGACGGCCACCGCTGGACGCAGGACTACAAGATGGGGGTCCCCACGGCCCCGCTGGCCCGGCACGAGGCCACGGAGGAGACCGGAACCACGGTCACCTTCTGGGCCGACCCGGACATCTTCGAGACCACCGAGTACTCCTTCGAGACGCTGTCGCGGCGTTTCCAGGAGATGGCGTTCCTCAACAAGGGCCTGCGGATCAACCTCACCGACGAGCGCGAGTCGGCGAAGGCGACCGCCGGGGCGGACGAGGCGGGCGAGGACGAGAAGTACGAGGTGAAGGCCGTCTCGTACCACTACGAGGGCGGCATCGTCGACTTCGTGAAGTACCTCAACTCGCGCAAGGGCGACGTGGTGCACCCCACCGTGATCGACCTCGAGGCCGAGGACAGGGAGAAGCTCCTGTCCCTCGAGGTCGCCATGCAGTGGAACAGCGGCTACACCGAGGGCGTCTACTCCTTCGCCAACATCATCCACACCCATGAGGGCGGTACGCACGAAGAGGGCTTCCGCGCGGCGCTCACCTCGCTCATCAACAAGTACGCGCGCGACAAGAGGCTGCTGCGCGAGAAGGACGACAACCTCACGGGCGACGACATCCGCGAGGGTCTGACCGCGATCATCTCGGTCAAGCTGAGCGAGCCCCAGTTCGAGGGCCAGACCAAGACCAAGCTCGGCAACACCGAGGTGAAGACCTTCGTCCAGAAGGTCGTTTACGAGCACCTGGCGGACTGGCTGGACCGCAACCCCAACGAGGCCGCGGACATCATCCGCAAGGGCATCGCGGCGGCCACCGCGCGTGTGGCGGCCCGCAAGGCCCGCGACCTGACCCGTCGCAAGGGCCTGCTGGAGTCGGCCTCCCTGCCGGGCAAGCTCTCGGACTGTCAGTCGAACGACCCCATCAAGTGCGAGATCTTCATCGTCGAGGGCGACTCCGCCGGCGGTTCGGCCAAGTCCGGCCGGAACCCGCAGTACCAGGCGATCCTCCCGATCCGGGGCAAGATCCTCAACGTCGAGAAGGCGCGCATCGACCGGATCCTGCAGAACCAGGAGATCCAGGCGATGATCTCCGCGTTCGGCACCGGTGTGCACGAGGACTTCGACATCGAGAAGCTCCGCTATCACAAGATCATCCTGATGGCGGACGCCGACGTCGACGGCCAGCACATCAACACCCTGCTGCTGACGTTCCTGTTCCGCTTCATGCGGCCGCTGGTCGAGGCCGGGCACGTGTTCCTCTCCCGTCCTCCGCTCTACAAGATCAAGTGGGGCCGGGACGACTTCGAGTACGCGTACTCCGACCGCGAGCGCGACGCGCTGATCGAGCTGGGCCGTCAGGCCGGCAAGCGCATCCGTGAGGACTCCGTCCAGCGCTTCAAGGGACTCGGTGAGATGAACGCCGAGGAACTGCGCATCACCACGATGGACCAGGAGCACCGCGTCCTCGGCCAGGTCACCCTGGACGACGCCGCGCAGGCCGACGACCTGTTCTCCGTCCTCATGGGCGAGGACGTGGAGGCCCGCCGCCAGTTCATCCAGCGCAATGCCAAGGACGTCCGCTTCCTCGACATCTGAGTCGGTCTCAGCTGACCGCACCAGGAAGGATCTTCACCAGCAATGACCGACGAGAACACTCCCGTCACGCCCGAAGAGGACGGCCTCGCCCTGCGCGTCGAGCCCGTCGGGCTCGAGACGGAGATGCAGCGTTCGTACCTCGACTACGCGATGTCCGTCATCGTCTCGCGCGCGCTGCCGGACGTCCGTGACGGCCTCAAGCCCGTACACCGCCGCGTGCTGTACGCCATGTACGACGGCGGATACCGGCCCGAGCGCGGCTTCTACAAGTGCGCGCGCGTCGTCGGCGACGTCATGGGCAACTACCACCCGCACGGCGACTCCTCGATCTACGACGCGCTGGTCCGCCTCGCGCAGCCGTGGTCGATGCGGATGCCTCTGGTGGACTCCAACGGCAACTTCGGCTCCCCGGGCAACGACCCCGCCGCGGCCATGCGGTACACCGAGTGCAAGATGGCGCCGCTGTCGATGGAGATGGTCCGCGACATCGACGAGGAGACCGTCGACTTCACGGACAACTACGACGGCCGCTCCCAGGAGCCGACCGTCCTGCCGGCTCGCTTCCCGAACCTGCTGATCAACGGATCGGCCGGTATCGCGGTCGGCATGGCGACCAACATCCCGCCGCACAACCTGCGCGAGGTCGCGGCCGGCGCCCAGTGGTACCTGGCGCACCACGAGGCGTCGAACGAGGAGCTGCTCGACGCGCTCATCGAGCGGATCAAGGGCCCCGACTTCCCCACCGGGGCCCTGGTGGTGGGCCGCAAGGGCATCGAGGAGGCGTACCGGACGGGCCGCGGCTCGATCACCATGCGCGCGGTGGTCGCGGTCGAGGAGATCCAGAACCGTCAGTGCCTGGTGGTCACCGAGCTGCCGTACCAGACCAACCCCGACAACCTCGCGCAGAAGATCGCCGACCTGGTGAAGGACGGCAAGGTCGGCGGCATCGCGGACGTCCGCGACGAGACGTCGTCCCGTACCGGCCAGCGCCTGGTCATCGTGCTCAAGCGGGACGCGGTCGCCAAGGTCGTCCTGAACAACCTCTACAAGCACACCGACCTGCAGACCAACTTCGGCGCCAACATGCTGGCCCTGGTCGACGGCGTGCCCCGTACGCTCTCCCTGGACGCGTTCATCCGCCACTGGGTGAACCACCAGATCGAGGTCATCGTCCGCCGTACGCGCTTCAGGCTGCGCAAGGCCGAGGAGCGCGCCCACATCCTGCGGGGCCTGCTGAAGGCCCTGGACGCCATCGACGAGGTCATCGCGCTGATCCGGCGCAGCGACACCGCCGAGATCGCGCGCGGAGGCCTGATGGGCCTCCTGGAGATCGACGAGATCCAGGCCAACGCGATCCTGGAGATGCAGCTCCGCCGACTGGCGGCACTGGAACGCCAGAAGATCGTCCAGGAGCACGACGAACTCCAGACGAAGATCAACGAGTACAACGAGATCCTCGCCTCCCCGGCCCGCCAGCGCGGGATCGTCAGCGCGGAACTGGCCGCACTGGTCGAGAAGTACGGTGACGACCGCAAGACGAAGCTGATCCCCTATGAGGGCGACATGTCCATCGAGGACCTGATCGCCGAGGAGGACATCGTCGTCACGGTCACGCGCGGGGGCTACATCAAGCGCACCAAGACCGACGACTACCGGGCCCAGAAGCGGGGCGGCAAGGGCGTACGGGGCGCGAAGCTCAAGGAAGACGACATCGTCAACCACTTCTTCGTGTCCACCACGCACCACTGGCTGCTGTTCTTCACCAACAAGGGCCGGGTCTACCGGGCGAAGGCGTATGAGCTGCCCGACGCCGGCCGGGACGCGCGCGGCCAGCACGTGGCGAACCTGCTGGCCTTCCAGCCGGACGAGGCGATCGCCCAGATCCTCGCGATCCGCGACTACGAGGCGGTGCCCTACCTGGTCCTTGCCACGAAGGCGGGCCTGGTGAAGAAGACGCCGCTGAAGGACTACGACTCGCCGCGCTCGGGCGGTGTGATCGCGATCAACCTGCGGGAGCAGGAAGACGGTTCGGACGATGAACTGATCGGGGCCGAACTCGTCTCGTCGGATGATGATCTACTACTGATCAGCAGGAAGGCGCAGTCGATCCGGTTCACCGCGACCGACGAAACTTTGCGGCCCATGGGCCGTGCGACTTCGGGTGTAAAGGGCATGAGTTTCCGCGAAGGGGACGAACTGCTCTCGATGAATGTTGTTCGACCCGGTACGTTCGTGTTCACTGCCACAGACGGCGGGTACGCGAAGCGGACCGCTGTCGACGAGTACCGCGTCCAGGGTCGCGGCGGCCTCGGAATCAAGGCCGCCAAGATCGTCGAGGATCGTGGAACTCTCGTCGGTGCGCTGGTGGTCGAGGAGACCGACGAGATCCTCGCCATCACGCTGTCGGGCGGTGTGATTCGTACGCGAGTCAGCGGGGTCAGGGAGACGGGCCGTGACACCATGGGCGTCCAACTGATCAATCTGGGCAAGCGCGATGCCGTGGTCGGCATCGCCCGTAACGCCGAGGCGGGACGCGAGGCGGAGGAAGTCGACGGCGACGTGGCCGTGGACGAGACCGATGAAGATGCCGTGACCACCGGCACGGACGAGGGTGAGGCGCCCTCGGCCGAGTAGCACGAGGAGTGAGTCAGCGTGAGCGGAGCCACGGGCGCCGGACCGACCGGTACCAGCACGGGCGCGGACGGCGGTGGCCGTGGCTCTGCCGCGCGGGCGACAGATCCGCACACGACCAACCTGAAAGCGATCAAGTCGCCCGGCAAGGAATCGCCTTCGTCCGACAGACATGGATCCCAGGGGGGGACTGTGACGGACACCCGAGGCCAGCAGCAGAACGCGCCCGGACAGGGCGCCGCTGCTCACGCGGCCTCACCGCTGCCGGGGGAACGGCAGCCGCAGCAGCAGGCGGGGCCGTACCACCCGCCGCAGGCCTACTCGGCGCAGGCGGGCACGGCAGAGGGCCAGACCGGCGCGGTACGCCGTCCGCGTACCGGGGCGCGCACCACGCCGCGCGTACGCAAGGCGCGCCTGCGGGTGGCCAAGGCCGACCCCTGGTCGGTGATGAAGGTCAGCTTCCTGCTCTCCATCGCCCTGGGCATCTGCACGATCGTCGCGTCCGCGGTGCTGTGGATGGTCATGGACGCGATGGGTGTCTTCTCCACCGTCGGCGGCACCATCTCCGAGGCGACCGGCTCCAACGAGTCGAACGGCTTCGACCTCCAGTCGTTCCTGTCGCTGCCCAACGTGCTGCTGTTCACGACGGTCATCGCGGTCGTCGACGTCGTCCTGGCGACGGCCCTGGCGACACTCGGCGCGTTCATCTACAACCTCTCCGCGGGTTTCGTGGGTGGCGTCGAGCTGACGCTGGCCGAGGACGAGTGAGCGGCGCTCAGCGCCTTCCCGGCCTGCTCTGACGGCCTCCCGGCAATCGATTTTGGGACTGCCCCGGTCGTGCGCTAATCTTCAGGAGTCAGCGCGCGGGACACACACCGCAGAGCGCGGCGGGGCTATAGCTCAGTTGGTTAGAGCGCATCCCTGATAAGGATGAGGCCACAGGTTCAAATCCTGTTAGCCCCACCAGACAAAAGACCCCCAGCCGGTTTCGGTTGGGGGTCTTTGACGTCCACGGGTGACATCAGCCGATGAGCGGATCCTCCAGAAGCTCGGCGAGCATGCCGACCGCTTCCCGCTCGCTGTCGCCGGCCACGTGCGTGTACATGTCCATGGTCATGCTGATCTGACTGTGCCGGAGGATCGCCTGAGCCACCTTGGGGTGCAAGGACCCCTAAGGAAGGCGAGCAGGGTCCCACAGGTGTGCCGGGCGAGGCGGACCGTGATCCGACGGACGCCGGCCCGCTTGACGAGCCGATCGAAGGTACGGGAGAAGCCCACCGGATCGATCATTCCGCCGTGCGCGGACTCGATCGACGGGCGCATGGGTGGTTCTCCTTCGCGGGTCAGGTGAGCTGGAGTTGGGCGGCGATCGCGTTGGTCATCGGTGCGGGCAGGCCGAGCCGGGCCGAGAGCGTGGCGACGGGCATCGGGGCGCCGGTGGGACGCCTGACGTGCGTCGGCGAGCTTCCGGGCGTGGTCCAGCAGCGCGGCCGGGACCGTGGGCACCTCGGTGGGCTGAGGCGGTGCCGGTGTCGGTTCCGGTGCGGCGGGGGCCGGGGTCGGCTCGGAGGTGTCGGTGCGGGTCACACCGCGTCCGGTGCCACGTCGGCCAGGCCCATTTCGGCGGTCTGCTTGTCGTTGACCCGGTGCACGACACGGCCGGTGAGCTGGGCGCGGAGCATGGTGACGCCCTTGCCCGGGTCGGAGCCGAAGCGCTGGCCGCAGATCTCCAGGTAGATGCCGGTCGCGCGGGCCATCCGCGCCAGGCGGATCAACGCGGTCACGATCTTCTCGCGGCGTTCCTCGTCCTTCCGGGAGGGGATCGGGAACAGTTCCGCCACCTCGTCGACCAGGACGACGACCGGCACCGGCCGGAGGTCCTCGGGCAGCTCCCCCACGTCGGAGACGCCGTGCCGGCTCAGCTGGCCGAAGCGGTCTTCCATCTCCGCCACCAGGACGGCGAGCAGTGAGGCGGCATGGTCGGGGGTGGTGACCAGCGCCGACAGCCGCGGAGCGAACGCGGACTGCTCCACCCCGCGCTTGCAGTCGATGCCGACCAGTGCCACCGGCAACTGCGCCAACCCCTTGATCAGGTTGCGCTGATACATCGACTTGCCCGAGTGGTTCGCACCCAGCGTGAGCGCCATGGGGGCCTTGCGGTAGCCCCGCTCCTCCCGGGACCTGTTGGAAGAGGCCGGCGTCGACGTGTCCCCTGTCCCCCTGATCAGCAAGCGGTACGAGGAGCGGCGAGCGCACGCCACAGCCCGCAGGCCGTGGCCCGAAGTTGAGTTCGTGAGCGCTTCCACTCCGGTGACGTTGGGCGAGTAAGCCGACTCCACCGGTGACGCTCGCTTGGTGATCGACATGCTGGTGGGCGTGCTTCAGCGGCTGATGATCTATCCGGCGCAGGGGTTCATGGTCAGCCGGCCGGCACCGGGCGACGTCATCAAGGCATACGAGCGACTGTGCCAAAGCGGCTTCACGAGCCGGCTCCTCACTACGGGCACGCCTTCCGCCTGACGCTCGAAGGCACGAGATCCCACGACCGCCGAGCCAGTTGTTACAGGTTTCTCCACCTCATCAGGGCCGGCTGCCCTCCGCTTGGCCGGCGCGCTCCCGGCTCCGCCGCGGGCGCCGCTCCTGCCTTCGGCCCGCTCCGCCCGCGCTGCGCCTACGCGCGCCACAGGTGGACCGGGCCGAGGCCATGAGGGGGGCACCGTTGCCGACTGCGGGCTCGTAGTGGTGTGCGTGGGGTGCTCCCGTCCCGTCCACCGTCGACGCAGGCGGAGCCGAGCAGACGCGGCCCAGGGGCGTCAAGGTCGTTCGTACAGCGGTGCGCTCCACCTTGACGCCCCTGAACCACGCCCGCTCCACGGTGTGTGGGTCGACGGCGGACGGGATGGGAGCGGGGGAGAGTGGTGGGTCGAGGCCGGTTGCGGCCCTCGGATTGGGATTGATCACTTACGCGCAGAAGAGCGGTCGCCGGACGACTGATCTACCGGGCGGGCGGCTGCGGCGGCCATGAGGGCCAGCATCAGGGCGACCAGGCCGACGATGATGTTGTTGACTATGGTCCTGGTGGTGCTGACGTCACCTGCCACAACCCACGGCGCAAAGATCGTCCACACGCTCAGCACGCAAGCGCCCCACGCCATGCTGTGCGAACGCTCGTATGCCCGGCCGAAGCCGCCGCTCATGAGGAGGGCGTAGGCGATGCCGACGATCAGATTGTTGACCGCGAGGGTGGAGAAGTCGTTGAATCCCGCGATCCACGGTGAGGCTGCGAGGTAGAGCCCTGTGATCAGGGCCATGGCCTCGACGGCTTGCGCCCTTGGGGTGGTCGCGACGCGTTCGGCCATCTCGTGTCGGTTGCGCATTGCGACGATGTCGGGATGGGTTTCCATGTCCGACCGGGGTTGAGTTGCCATTGCATTTCCTCCGTTTTGTCCGCTATGTGACCTACCTGAGGGCGAGTACCCCATAGGAGTGGGATAATCGTCCTGAGCTGCTGAGTCCGAGGGCACCGCTGCAAGAGGTGGTCTGTCGGGCCGGGCAAGTCGCCGAGCGCCGGCCTGAGTGCGGCAGCCGCGCATCGCAACCGCGGTAAGCCCTGGCGCCCGGCAGCGCACCCCACCAGTGTTCCGAGTGCCTCGTTGTGGTGCGGGCCCGGGTGAGATCACTTGTCAAGACCGCGTGCAGCGACTGACATCAGCGGCTGACACCAGCAAACACGAACGGGGGTGGTCGGCGCCGGACCTCAGCGGACGATCGACCGAGGTGCAGGGCCGGTTGGCCGACGTCGACAAGCTCGCATGATCGACCTGATAAGGATGAGGCCACAGGTTCAAATCCTGTTGGCCCCACACGTTGTTGCGAGACCCCCGGTGGATACGGCCGGGGGGTCTCTGCGTCTTTGGGGGTTGTCGTGTCCGGGGCTGCCGTGTCCGGTGCCGTGTTCGGTGTGGCTGGAGGGGCGTGTTCGGCGGCGGGTGTGGGGCATGTGCGGTCGGCATCGGCCGGTGTGGCCGTGAGGGCGCGACGGTGATTCTGTCCTGCCTGGGTTGGTTCCCACCGGCCCGTTCCGCCGGGGGACGCGGCTCGGGCCCCTTGCTTCGTGCCGTTCGCTGCGGGGCCGGGGGCCGGGGGTCCGAGGGCCGAGGGCCGGGGGCCGGGGGCGTGCTGGTGCCTTCGGCTCTGAGGAATCCGGTGGGTGTGAGCGTGAGGGCATGAGGAAGGCCCGGCTGCTCGGGTTCGAGCGGCCGGGCTGCCCTTCGCGTGCCGTTGGGGCTGTACGCGAGTTCGCCGGTACTTCGGGGGAGCCGGAACGGCACGGAAGGGGTGCTGTGGGGCTCCGGGGCTCAGCGCTGGAGCGGGAGGTGGCCCCTGGGGGGTTCTGCGGGGGACGTGGTGTCGTCGTCGTCGGAGCATTTCGTGGAGGCGGCCGGGTCGGGGGCCGGGGCCGGGTTCGTGAGACGGCGGCTGCGGCAGCTGGGGGATGCGCCGTGGGCCTCCGCGCGGATGCGCTGTTTCATCGTGGGAGGCAGGGCCGCCGCATGGGACCAGGGCCGGGTGGACGCCGCCGGCGCCGTCACGTCCGGGGCGCTCTCGCTGTTGCGAGTCGTCTCGGTCCGGGGTACGGCGGCCGAGGCGGTCGTGGTGACGAGTCCGAGCGCCGTGCACAGCGCGAGGAAGGCGGTGACGATGGCGGTCCACAGCTTCATGACCTTGTTCCGGGCCATTGGCCTCTCACTTTCGGATCGGGCGATTTGCGTACTTTCCTCATGATGTGTATGCGGGCCCCGAAGTGGTGGACCTACGTCCGTGGCGCGTCGATGTTCAGATGAACACCACCCGGATGGGCGCAAAGGGGGTGAAAAGCGGAAGATCGCGGAGGGAGATGGCGAAAGTCACCGACCGTGCGGAGGTGACCACCCTCCGGTCGGGCCGGAATTGTCCACTTCTACTGCGCGGTACAGGAGGGGAGTTGGCGGGCCGACGCAGGTCACCGATCGGTCTCGGCCGGTGTGTATAGTCGGGCGCCAGAGGTCCCCTACGTCAAGAAAGACGAGGTAGCGCGGTGAAGAAGCTTCTCCTGGTCGCACTGGCCGCCATCGGCGGGCTCCTCGTGTACCGCCAGATCCAGGCGGATCGCGCCGAGCAGGATCTGTGGACGGAGGCGACTGACTCCGTGCCCACGGGTTCGTGAGTACCGACATACGACGCTGAACAGACCCCGGCCGCGCTCGCGGTCGGGGTTTTGTGTGCCGCGGGGCCTTGCCGACGCCCCTTGTCCGCGGGGCAGGATGGTCACGGTGCGACATCCGGCGACGACGAGGAGTGGCGCGTGAGGGCACGGCGGTGTACTGCGTGGGGGCGGCGTGCACGGGCGGGGAGGAGCGGCCGGGCCTCGACCGTCGGGCGCGCCGGAACGACCACGCTCGCGGCAGTGCTGCTGACGGGGATGCCGGGCCTGCCCACGGGGCAGGAGGCGGTTGCCGCCGGGGCTCCTGGGGCGTATGCCTTCGACGAGGGCGCGCCGCGGGTCGAAGGAGCCCTGAGCACCGCGGACGCCGTACGGCTGGAGGCCGGCCGCACCTACCGGAGCACCCTCCCGGCGAGCGGCCCGGTCCACTACCGTCTGGAACTCGACGACACCTCGAACGTCTACGTTTCCGCCACCGCCGTCCCGCCGGGGGGCGGCACCGCCGCCGTCATCGACGGCGTCAAAGTGTCCGTACAGGACGGTGACGGACGCTCCTGCGATGTGGACACGGCGACCTTCGGAGCCGCCGCCAGTCCGCACCCGGTCGCCGCGTGGGCCGCGCGCGAGATCTCCCCCAGGCGGTCCCTCTGCGAGGACGCCGGCACGTACTACGTGGCCGTCGAACGCGCGGATCCGGACGGGAAGGGTGCCTCCCCCGACGCCTGGGAGCTGGAGCTCACCACCGCCTCGGAACCGCGGCCGGCGCAGGCCGGGGCGACGACCGCGCCGGACGCGTGGAACTCCGCCTCGCCCGAGCCCGTCGCCGGAGAGGCCCGACGGCGCGTCGGTGGCGCCGGTTTCACCGAGGCCGCCCCACTCGGAGAGGGAGCCTGGCGGGACGACATCCGGCCCGGCCAAACGCTCTTCTACAAGGTTCCGGTCGGCTGGGGCCGACAGCTCGACGCCACCGCCGAACTGGGAAGTTCGCGCTCGGACGGCACCGGATTCGTTCCCGCCGCCCTGGACCTGGACCTCTACAACCCCGTACGCGGGCATGTCGCGGACGTGGGCGTCGGATACGACGGCAGGCAGAAGTCGGACAGCCTCGCCCCGCTGCCCCCCGTCGCGTACGCCAATCGCCACGCTCCCAACAGCCAGGTCGCGGCGATGCGCTTCGCCGGCTCGTACTACCTCGTCGCGCACCTCACGGAGAAGGTCGCGGACGACTTCGGCGACGGGCCCGTGCCGCTGACGCTACGGGTACGCGTGAGCGGGACGGCACAGGGCGGGCCCGGGTACGCGGGGGAGCCCGTACCGTCGGACGTCTTCGCGGTGGGCGAGGAGGGCCGCGAGGCAGTGGCGGACGGGCAGGCAGCGGGCCCGGGGCCGGAGGGCGACACCGCGATGACGGCGCTCGCGGTGGGTGGTATCGGCACCGGCAGCGCACTACTGGTGGGCCTCGGCGTGTGGACGGTGGTGGCTCGAAGGAGGACGGTCTCCCCGCATTAGGTCCTGTCGCCGCATTCCCGTCGTCCGCCCGCAGGGCGGGCACCGGGACGACTGCGAGGGGTCAGATCCTGGTGAGCGCCCAGAACCCCACGGCGTAGCAGGCCAGGGCCAGGAACAGGAGAGGGACGGCTACCCGCGCGGGCGGACCGGGGCGGCGCCGGCGTCGACTGCCCGCTCCGTGCCGTGGGCCCGCCCTGCCCGGCAACGGAGCCTCGGTGACCCCGGTGGTGTATTCGGCCGTGGAGGGGTCGGCCCGATGTGATGCGGGGCGGGGGCGCGCCGAGGGCTGGGGGCGGGGGGAGCGCAGCGGGTGAGTGGGGTCGTGAGGGGACGCGTGGGACCTGTGGCCGAGCCGGCCGACGTGGGAGACCTGGGGCTGCGCGTGGTACGGCGGCTGGGGCTGCCCAGGTGTCTGGGACTGCGCCGGTGATGGTGCCTGCACCGGTGGCGGTGGCGTGTGTGCGTGGTGCGACGAAGCGGGTGCGGGGGACGGTGTGACCGTGGCCTGTGGCGGTGGGAGGTGGAAACTTCCGGTGTCCGACATGGAGGGTGGCTGCGGCGGGACGGACGGTGCCGGAGGGGAGGCGGCGCTGGAACCGGAGGCGGGTGTCGGGGGGGTGCGGGAGGCGGAACGTGGTTCCGGGGAGATGCCCCGGCGTGGGTCGGTGGGGGCGGTGCCGCGGTCAATGGAGGACGAATCCGGTGACGCCGGGGCGCTGTCGCCTCCGCCGAAGGGCCGGAGCATCGAGCCTGCGGGCCCGGCGTCCGCCGACCTGACGTCTGCCGACCTGACGTCTGCCGGTCCGGGCCCGACTGGCCCGGCGTCCCCCGGGCGACCCGTCTCCTCGTCCTGCGGATGGAGCCCTTCCGCTCCGGGACGGCCCCCGCCCCCGCCCGAGCGCACGCCCGATGTCGCTTTCAGCGGGCCGTCGGGGCCGAAACCCGGGGGAAGAGGGCCGAGTTGGTCGAAGATCTCGATCATTTCGTCATCGGGACCGGGCTCCGCGAGCAGTTCCCTGGCCGCTGCCAGGGCCTTGCGCGCCCCCGTGGCCGTACGGAACCGCGCCTGCGGGTCCGGCTGCAGCAGTGTGGCCACGACCTGCCACAGCGGCTCGGGGATGCCCTGGGGCGCCCCGGGCGTCCCGTGTTCGGCGAAATACTGGATGAGGGCCTTGGCGTCCGGTTTGGCGCCCTCCAGCAGATACAGCGCGACCAGACCCACGGCGAACAGGTCCGCGGGAAAGTCCGGTTCGGATCCCATGATCTGCTCCGGCGCGAGATAGCCGGGCGTGCCCACCACCAGGTCGGTCTCGGTCAGGCGGGGCTCTCCGAGCCGCATGGCGATGCCGAAGTCGGACAGCCGCAACCGTGGCGCGCCCGTACCGGTGGCCTCCAGGAGGATGTTGGCGGGCTTGATGTCGCGGTGCACGACGCCTTCCGTGTGCACCGCGGTGAGTCCCGCCAGGAGCTGGTCGAGCAGGGTGCTGACGAACACCGGCGGCAGGGGACCGTAGTCGCCGACGAGGTGGACCAGCGAACCGCCGGCGACCAGATCCATGGTGAACAGGACCTTGTCGTCGTCGGCGGCCCAGCTGGTCGGGGCGAGTACATGGGGATGGTCGATCCGCAGAGCCTGCTCGCGCACGAAACGGAGCAGGGAGTGGGCGTCGCTCTGCAGCAGGACCTTGGCGGCCGCGTAGCGACGGCGACGGTGGTCCCAGGCACGCCAGACGGCACCCACACCTCCGCGCCCGATCGGGTCGACCAGTTCGTACCGGCCCGCAAAGACCTCACCCATGGCTGTGCGTCGCTCCTCCCCCAGCGGTGCCGTGCCTGGCCCTGCCCTGCCCCTTCTGCCTCACCCCGATCATTCCCCCCCCTCGACTGCCTCCCCCGTGACGAGCGGTTCGACTCCCCCCCCCCGGCGCCCTGCGTGTCCTCGGCCGCCGGACCCCCTCCGGCGGCCGGGCCATCAGCTCTGGTGGGACTGGTAGTGCGTGACCGCGTCGGAGGTCCGGCCGGCGCCGTAGACCCGGAGGAACTCTGCCAGTTCGGGGTGGGTCGGGGCGAGGGAGTCGGCGGCGTCGATGATGTCACCGGCGGCCGCCACCGAGCGCAGCAGCGACTGGATCTCACGTACCACCCGCTTGACCGTGGGAGCCCCCGAACCACTCGTCGTCTGCGTGGTGTTGCTGAGCACCGAGCCGCCCTGCGACTTCTTGATCTCCTCCATACGGTCGGCGGCCTCGGCCGCGCTGACGCTTCCGTCCGCGACCTGTCCCGCCAGGTCCTGCAGCAACTGCACCCGCTGAACCACCGCGGGGTTGCCGATCTTCGCCCGCTGACCACTCATCAGCTGCGACAGCATCGGAGCGGACAGTCCCAGTACCCCCGCGAGACGAGCCTGGTTGAGACCGAGATCGTCTATGAGCTTACGGAAGAGCGCCCCCAGTGGCTCCCCGTACCAGTTCCGCTGCAGTTCCCGCGCTCTTGCGGTGGCTTCCTGCTGTGCGGCGTCCATTGCGTCTCCCCATCGCTTCCCCAAGAACCGTGCTTCGCTTCAGCGAACCACGCCGAGCATCTTACGGAGAGTGGTCGGTCACGGGGACCCCAATCCTTTTTGCGGAACCCCCCGGGTGACCCGGTACTCTGGTGTCCGGCGCCCGCCCGGATGTCCTTCTTCCTGGTGGACGCTCTGTTCGCGGGGCCTTAGCTCAGTTGGTAGAGCGCTGTCTTTGCATGGCAGATGTCAGGGGTTCGACTCCCCTAGGCTCCACAAGAAAACCCCTCCCACCTGCAGAAACGCAGAGGGAGGGGTTTTTGCGTATCGGCCCCCGCCGTCCGACATCAGCCTTCCGGCGCTCGCGCCCGCCCCGACCCCCGCCCCGGAACCTGTTTCACGTGAAACAGCCCGGTGGGGCAGAAGACATTGAAGTCTTCTGCCCCACCGGGCTGTTGACACCGCAGGTTGTTGATACCGCAGACTGATGATGCCGCCGCGCGGACAGACCTAGGGCTGCTCGTCGCGCTTGGCGGCCTCCTCTGCCTCCTTCTCCCGGACCTCGGGGTCGAGCGTGGACCCGCGGCTGCCGTCCACCGACGTCAACGTGCCGGACTCCTGGACATCGGTCGCGGGCGGCGGCTCCACCAGCCAGTCCGGGTTGGCCTGCTTGTCCCACCACTTCCAGGCGGCGAAGGCACCACCTGCGACGGCACCCAGAACAAAGACCACCTTCGCGGCACGGCCGGCCTTCGCACGCCGCTGCTGCTTGCGCACCAGCTTCTGGATCTGCTGAGCCGAGACCTGACCTCGGAGGGCGGCCAGCACCGCCGCGCTGCGCGCCGCCGCCTCGTCCTTCGCCGGCCCGGCGGCGGCCCTGGCCTGCTCGAGCCTCGGCCGGGAGTAGTCCGCCGCCTGCTGGGCGGCCTTGCGGGTACGGGCGGCGGCCTCATGAGCGGCCAGATCGACCTTCGGCGGCACATGGGTACGAGCCTGCTCCACGTACGGCTGGACATGGGCTCCGTACTGGACGAGGGCATGCCCTGCGGCCTGCGACACCCTGGGGGCCAGCCGTACGCGTGCCTCCTGCGCGTACTGCGCGGCCTTCACCTTGGCCGTGTCGGCGTAGGGCGCCACCACGTCCGCGGCGTGCAGCACGCTGTCCTTCGCCGAATCAGTCGCAGCGCGCACGCTTTCGATGCGGGTCACGGTTCCTCCTCCTCGGTGGCGTACGTTTTTCGACTGTCCACCCTTTTACGGATCATGCCTCCCGCTTCGCCGTGGGGCATGTGCGGGCGGGCATACGGGTTCCGATGGCGTTGACCGAGTGGGACAGCGGATGAATACGGGGAACGCCGGCCAGTCGTCGACAATGCCACGGATCGATGCCGAGTGCCCCCGTCGCGTCGGCACTCACCCGGTTTCCGCAAGTCGTTCGGCACAGTCGCCCCCTGTGAACGGGCGTCGGGCGACTGCGCGCCCCGTCCGTGCGAGGATCAGGGCGTTACGGAAAGACAACGGAAGGCACACCGTGGCTGACCAGCTCTACGCCACCCTGAAGACCAACAACGGCGACATCGAGGTCCGGCTCTTCGCGAACCAGGCACCGATCACCGTCAAGAACTTCGTCGAGCTCGCCAAGGGCGAGCGGGAGTGGACGCACCCCGAGACCGGGGCGAAGTCCACGGCCAAGCTCTACGACGGCACGGTCTTCCACCGGGTGATCAGTGGCTTCATGATTCAGGGCGGGGACCCGCTGGGCAACGGCACCGGCGGTCCCGGCTACCAGTTCGAGGACGAGTTCCACCCGGACCTGCGCTTCGACAAGCCCTACCTGCTGGCGATGGCCAACGCCGGCCCGGGCACCAACGGCTCGCAGTTCTTCATCACCGTCTCTCCGACGGCGTGGCTGAACCGCAAGCACACCATCTTCGGCGAGGTCACCGACGCCGCGAGCCAGAAGGTGATCGACACCATCGCGGCTGCGCAGACCAACCCGCGCACCGACCGTCCGCTCAATGACGTCGTCATCGAGTCGGTCGAGATCCGCGAGGGCTGAGGACGGCCCCGTCCCCGAGGAGTGCGCAAGCCCCCAGAGGGAACCAAACGCCCCGCTCATCCGTAAGGATGGGCGGGGCGGGTTTTTTCCACACGACCTAGGGGATCCCATGGACGACCAGGCTGCCGGCAGCCCGCAGAACGCCCACGGCGTCCTCGCCTGCTATCGCCACCCGGACCGTGAGACCGGCATCCGCTGCGCCCGCTGCGAGCGCCCGATCTGCCCCGAGTGCATGATCAGCGCCTCGGTCGGGTTCCAGTGCCCCGAATGTGTCCGCGGCGGCTCGGGCACCGGCCACGCGCCCACGGCCTCCATGCCCCGCACCATCGCGGGCGGCACCATCGCCGCGGATCCCCGGCTGGTCACCAAGATCCTTCTCGGGCTCAATGCCGCGGTGTTCGTCGCGGTGCATGTCTGGTCGTCGCTGCTGGGCCATCTCGTGCTGATCGGGGTCTGGCCCCCGGTGTCGTTCAACCCCACCGAGGGCGTTGCCGAGGGCGAGTGGTACCGCCTGGTCACCTCGATGTTCACCCACGAGGCGATCTGGCACATCGCCTTCAACATGCTCAGCCTGTGGTGGCTCGGCGGCCCGCTCGAGCAGGCCCTGGGCCGGGCCCGCTATCTCGCGCTCTATCTGATCTCGGGCCTGGCGGGCAGTGCGCTGACCTATCTGCTGGCCTCGGGGACCACGGCCTCGCTCGGTGCCTCCGGCGCCATCTTCGGGCTGTTCGGCGCCACCGCGGTCCTGGTGCGCCGGCTCAACTACGACATGCGGCCGATCATCGCACTGCTGGTGATCAACTTGATCTTCACCTTCGGCTGGAGCAACATCGCCTGGCAGGCCCATATCGGAGGGCTCGTCGCCGGTGTCGTGATCGGGTACGCCATGGTCCATGCCCCGCGTGAGCGGCGGGCGCTGATCCAGTACGGCACCTGTGCACTGGTTCTCGCCGCGGTCGCGCTGGTGACCCTGGTGAGGACGGCCCAGCTCGCCTGAGTGCGGGTTGTCCACAGCATGTGGCGGATCTTGTGCACACGGTGCGCACACGTCGGTGCCCGATGCCGCCGACCTTCGTTTCCCCAGGTCAGAGGCGCGCGAACGGGTATTCGGTTACCGGTACTTCTGTCGTACCGGCGTCAACGTTCGAGGGGTTATCCACAGATCGTGGTTTCTTTTCCCCACGCTGTGGAAACGCCTGTGGATAACTCGGTGGACAGCCCTGCCCGGAGCCGGCGACAGCCCTGCTCCGAGCTGTCGGGCAGCTCGGAGCAGGGCCTGGTCCAGTGGGCGATGGGCGCTGCCGGGCGTTACTTCCACTGCGTGGAGACGCCGAATCCGGCAGCGATGAAGCCGAAGCCCACCACGATGTTCCAGTTGCCCAGGGCATCGATGGGGAGCTTGCCGTCGGTGACGTAGAAAACGACGATCCAGGCCAGGCCGATCAGGAACAGGGTCAGCATCACCGGCGCGACCCAGGCACGGCTGGTCAGCTTG
Source organism: Streptomyces yamdrokensis (assembly GCF_053890455.1). NCBI lineage: Bacteria > Bacillati > Actinomycetota > Actinomycetes > Kitasatosporales > Streptomycetaceae > Streptomyces > Streptomyces yamdrokensis. The sequence goes on along the minus strand of NZ_CM132679.1, from coordinate 3,866,416 downwards.
AGAGCGGTCGTCTGCTTCGCCGCCGGCGGCGTGTAGTCGGCCTTCTTGCGGATACGTGACTTCGGCACGAGGGTCTCTCCTGTCGATGCGCTGCGTGGCCGCGCAGGTAACTGGGGCGGGCTCGGGGCGGTTGGAAGGGGACTCCGAGCGCTCCCCCGGGCGTCCGTTAGCGTAGTCCTTCCGCGGCGCCGAAGGAGATAAGGGTACGTTGAGCAATTCTGCCGACTTCCCCGGGAGGGAATCCAGCCCTGCCCGCCGACGGCGCTTTTGGCCCGTCCGGATCCTCACCGCGGGTGTCTTCGCCCTCGCGGGTCTGCTCTTCTTCACCAGCTTCAACACGGCGAAGGGGACCAACATCCGCACGGACGATTCCCTGCTGAGGCTGTCCGACCTCATTCATGAGCGCAGCCACAGGAACGGTGAGCTGGAGGAGTCCAACGGGGCCCTGCGCGGGGACGTCGAGTCCCTCGCCGAGCGCGACGCCGGCCGGAGCGCGGCGGAGGACGACGAACTCGCCGGCCTGGAGCGTCGCGCGGGGACGCAGGAACTCGAGGGCGAGGCCGTCACGGTCACGCTCGACGACGCCCCGCCGGACGCCACCGCCAAGCTTCCCGGGTACCCCGAGCCGGAGCCCGACTACCTGGTCATCCACCAGCAGGACCTCCAGGCCGTGGTGAACGCGATGTGGCAGGGCGGCGCCGAGGGCATCAAGGTCATGGACCAGCGGCTGATCTCCACCAGCGCGGTGCGCTGCGTGGGCAACACCCTGATCCTCCAGGGCCGCGTCTACTCGCCGCCGTACAGGATCACGGCAATCGGTGACCCAGAGAAGCTGAAGAACGCGCTCGCGGCCTCCCCGTCGATCCAGAACTACATGGTGTACGTCAACGTCTACGGGCTCGGCTGGAAGGTCGAGGACGACGGGCCGGTGACTCTGCCCGGTTACTCGGGCACAGTGGACCTGCACTATGCGAAGCCCGTGGAGTAGAGCCCGCGGGGCAGGTTCTGGACCGGGGCCGGGGCCGGCCGGGTCATGGACGACCGGATCACTCTCCTCGAGGACCAGTGGGCGAGCGGGAGCGTCCTGCCGCGCCATTCCCACGTCGGCCGCCACGTCCTCGTCCGTGCCCGCCGCGAGGTCCGGTGGCGGCGCTGTCACTGCGGGCCCTCCGAGGCCGAAGCCGTATGCCGCGGGGAGGCCTTTCGCGATCATGTGCCTCCCGCGCCTTGGTTCCACGTGGAACCAGTCCGTGCTCGAGGGCACGGAGACCGGGACCCTGAGGAAGGGGCCCGGGCACCACGCGAACACCGCGCGGCTGGGCCGGGAGGGCGACTTCGCCGTCGCCGGCCACCGGCGCACCCATGGCGACCCGTTCGAGGGCTTTCCCCGGTTCTGGCGGGGTGACGCGGTGGTGCCGGCCGAGGGGACGACCCGGTTCGCGTACCGGGTCGACCGGGGGCCGTGCAAGACGGTGCCGACGGACATCGAGGTGATCGGCCCTGTGCCACGTACTTCCGGGTACACGCGTCCGGTCCGCTGTCCGAGCCGGCGACGTGCGAACCGGAATGGGGGCGCGGTCACCGGCTGATCGTCCGGGCGCATCCGGACTCCACGCAGCCTGTGGAGGCCGGGAAACCGGAGGCGTTGCGCCGTTAGTCTGGTGACGTACGGCGTGGGTCTGGTGCCGTGGTGCGACGGAAGGGACGGCATGTACAGCTGGATCTGGCGGCATCTGCCGGGGAACGGATGGGTGCGGGCACTCATCTCGCTCGTGCTGATCATCGCTGTGGTCTATGTCCTCTTCCAGTACGTCTTTCCCTGGGCCGAGCCGCTGCTGCCCTTCAACGATGTGACGGTGGACAACCAGTGAGCGCGCGCATTCTCGTGGTCGACAACTACGACAGCTTCGTCTTCAACCTGGTCCAGTACCTGTACCAGCTGGGCGCCGAGTGCGAGGTCCTGCGCAACGACGAGGTGTCGACGGCGCATGCGCAGGACGGTTTCGACGGCGTTCTGCTGTCCCCGGGGCCCGGCACTCCCGAGCAGGCGGGGGTCTGCGTGGACATGGTGCGGCACTGCGCGTCGACCGGGGTGCCCGTTTTCGGTGTCTGCCTCGGCATGCAGTCCATGCAGGTGGCCTACGGCGGTGTCGTGGACCGTGCGCCCGAGTTGCTGCACGGGAAGACCTCGCGGGTCGAGCACGAGGGCCGGGGTGTGTTCGCGGGTCTGCCGTCGCCGTTCACGGCGACGCGCTACCACTCGCTGGCCGCGGAGCCGGACACAGTGCCGAAGGAGCTGGAAGTGACGGCCCGGACGCCGGACGGCATCGTGATGGGTCTGCGCCACCGTGAGCTGCGTGTCGAGGGTGTGCAGTTCCACCCCGAATCGGTGCTCACCGAGCACGGGCACCGGATGCTGGCCAACTGGCTGGTGGAGTGCGGGGACGAGGGAGCGGTGGCGAGATCGGCGGGGCTCGCCCCGGTGGTGGGCAGGTCGCCGGCGTGACCGCGCTGCGCCCCGAGCGCGAGTCCGGTGCCGGGCACGGGGAGTCCTTCACGGACGGTTCCCCGTACGGCGCCGGCGGCGAGCAGGGGACCTCGTACGGGCAGCAGCCGTACGGGGCACCCGGCACGCTCGGGGGCGGCGACTGGTACGAGACCACCCAGCAGGGCGCCTACTCCTACGGCGGCGCGGGCTCGGCCGGTCCAGGAGCGGCCGACAGCGGCGCGGCCGGATCCGAGGACGGCACCGCGTACCTGCCGCCCGTCGACGAGGGCGCGTTCCTGCCGCCCGTCGACGAGGAGACGATGGCGCTGCGGATCCCTGATCCGCCGCCGCAGCGCATGGAGTCCCCGGTGGCTGCCGGGGGCCGGGCGGAGCGCAGGAAGGCCGCCAAGAGGCGTCAGGGGCGTCGTGGCGGTGCGAACAGCCCTTCCGAGGTCCGCGATGTTCCGCAGGGCCGTAGTGGCCCCCAGGTGCCGCTCTCGCGTGTGGAGGCGCGGCGGCGGGCCCGGGAGCGCAAGGCCAGTCCCGCCGTCGTCGCGAGCCGGGGGATCGGCGAGGTGTTCATCACCTGCGGTGTGCTGATGCTGCTGTTCGTCACCTACCAGTTGTGGTGGACGAACGTGCGCGCGCAGGCACAGGCCGGCCAGGAGGCCAGCGATCTCCAGAGCGACTGGGCCAACGGCGAGCGCAAGCCGGGCGCGTTCGAGCCGGGGCAGGGTTTCGCGCTGCTGCACATTCCGCGGCTGGACGTGGTGGTGCCGATCGCCGAGGGCATCGACAGCAAGAAGGTGCTCGACCGGGGCATGGTGGGCCACTACGCGGAGGGCGCCCTGAAGACGGCGATGCCCGACGACAAGGAGGGCAACTTCGGGGTCGCGGGGCACCGCAACACGCACGGGGAGCCGTTCCGGTACATCAACCGGCTCGAGCCGGGCGACCCGATCGTCGTGGAGACGCAGGACACGTACTTCGTCTACAAGATGGCGTCGATCCTGCCGGTGACACCGCCGAGCAACGTGAGCGTCCTCGAACCGGTTCCGAAGGAGTCGGGCTTCACCGGGCCGGGCCGCTACATCACGCTGACCACCTGCACGCCGGAGTTCACCAGCAAGTACCGCATGATCGTCTGGGGCAAGATGGACGAGGAACGGCCGCGCAGCAAGGGCAAGCCGGATGCGCTCGTCAGTTAAGGGCAGAGGAAACGTGGCAGCGACCGCCGACGACACCGAAGAGCACACCAGCATGCCCGCGTCACCGTCGCCTCCGGCCCGCCGCCGTATGGGACCGGGCGCGATGCTGGTCAGCGCCCTCGGGGAGCTCCTCATCACCGCGGGCCTGGTGCTCGGCCTGTTCGTCGTCTACTCGCTGTGGTGGACGAACGTGCTCGCCGACCGGGAGGCGGGCAAGCAGGCGGACAAGGTGCGCGACAACTGGGCCCAGGGGCCCGGCGGCGACGGCACCGGTGACGGTCCCGCCTCCTACGACAGCAAGAACGGCATCGGTTTCCTGCACGCGCCCTCGATGGGCGGCGGCGACATCCTGATCGAGAAGGGCACCACGATGAAGGTGCTCAACGACGGCGTCGCCGGCTACTACACCGACCCCGTGAAGGCGACCCTGCCGACGTCCGGCAAGAAGGGCAACTTCTCGCTGGCCGCGCACCGGGACGGTCACGGGGCCAAGTTCCACGACATCCACAAGATCAAGGACGGCGACCCGATCGTCTTCGAGACGAAGGACACCTGGTACGTCTACAAGACCTACGCGATCCTTCCCGAGACCTCGAAGTACAACGTGGACGTCCTTGCCAAGGTGCCCGAGGAGTCCGGCCGCAAGAAGGCCGGCCACTACATCACCCTGACGACCTGCACGCCGGTGTACACCAGCAAGTACCGCTACGTCGTCTGGGGCGAGCTGGTCCGCACGGAGAAGGTCGACGAGGACCGGACGCCACCGGAGGAACTGCGCTGAGGCGACAGGGCTACTTCACGTGGCTCTGTCGCCTAACATGGCGAAGGCCCGAAGCCGCAACTTTCTCTTGCGGCTTCGGGCCTTCGCGGTCCATCCCCTGTCGCAGCGCCTTGAGACGCATCCCGGTGGTCCAGGCCTCGACTTCCTCCCGATTGACCGTGACGACTCCGGTCAGGCCGGCGATCGCCTGCGATTCGTGGCTGAAGTCGCAGGTGGCGACGAAGAGCGCGAGGTCCACGCGCTTGATGGCCCGCGCCGCGCCGGCGAACTTCCGCAGGTCGGCACCGGGTACCGTCCAGCGGCCGGACCGGTTCTTGCACCGGACGGCCACGGTCCGCCCGTCCGCGGTGCGGCCGGTGATGTCGATGCCCCTGTCGCTGCGGGCCTGCCGTACGACGACGTCGGTGCGGCCGTCGCGCCGCAGCAGGTCGGCGACATGCTGTTCGAACGCCTGCCAGGTCATCGCCCTGAGCGTCGACCTGACGTTCTCCGCGGGGGCCGTTCCTTCCAGGGTGGCGAGGCGCTTGTGGTGCCGGCACAGCCTGCGTTCGACGTTCTCGATGTCCTCGCGGAGTTCGAGGAGCTCGCGGCGGTGTTCGCCGGACGCGGCGATCAGGGTGTTGAACATCGGCACGACCGTCCTGCCGAGGATGTGGGTGATGCGCTGGTCGATGCGGTCATCGAGGCTGACGGGTTCTGCCGGGGCCGGGTTGTCCACAGGCTGTGTGCGGGCCAGGTACTCCATGTCCAGGAGGTAGGCACGCACCTGACGTGCTACTTCGCTGTCACGGAGCAGCATGGCGACGTTGAGGACGGCACGGCGGGACCAGATGGCGAGGGCCGAGCGCGGCTGCGGATGGCCATAGGAACTCAGGTTGAGTTCCTTGAAGTTCCGCAGTTCCGCAGTTCCGAGCCACGCAGGACTCGCATTCCGTTGGACTGGAGTTCATGGCGGTGGCGGCTGAGCAGGTTGTTGACGACTGTCTCGGCCACCTCGAAGTACGCCGCCACCATCGCCGTCGTCACATGCATCCCGTCCGGCAGCAGTGACAGGGCCTTGACCTTCTCGAGTACGTCCGTGCGGTCCAGCACGCTGCTGCGCAGCGTCTGTGACTCCAGCAGTACCGATTCCTTGATCACCTTCTGCTCCCTCGGTTCCCGTGGTCGGAGCAGAACTCGGATGCCCCACCCCACCCGGTCAACGAGCGGTGGCACGCGAAGGCACGAGCGAAGTGGGGACGCGTGTTCAGGCCGGGCTCATGAAGGAGCCCCGACCCCCTCCGAAGAGGGCGCCGGGGCTCTGTCGTGTCCGGGGTGCCGGAGGTGGGTCAGTCGTCCTCGTTGCCGCCGGTGAGGCCGCCGAAGAGGCCGCCGCCGCCGTTGTTGCCGTTGTTGCCGCCGTTGTTGCCGCCCTGGTCCAGGGTGAGGAGGCTGACCGCCGTGCCCTTGTCGACCTGGTTGCCCTGGCCCGGGTCGGCGCCGACGACGCGGGAGTCGGGGTCCTGTGAGCCCTTGATCTCGCCGACCGCCAGCCCGGCGTCCTGGAGCAGCTTCTGTGCGTCCTTCAGGGTCTGGCCGTTGACGTTCGGGACGGCGACCTTCTCGTTCGCCTTGGCCTTGCCGACGACGATCTGCACCTGGGAGTTCTTGTCGACCTGCTGGTTGGCGCCCGGCGTGGTCGAGATGACCTTGCCGACCTGGTTCTGGTCGTCGACCTCCTGCTCGGTGCAGGCGCCCACCAGGTCGTTGTCGGTCATCTGGGCCTTGGCGTCGTCGCACGTCCTGCCGAGGACGTCCGGGACCGTCGACCTGGCCACCGCCTTGGCGACGGTGAGGGTGACGGTGGTGCCCTTCTCGACCTCCTCGCCGAGAGCCGGGTCCTGTTCGAGGACGGTGCCCGCTGTCTCCGTGGACTCCTTCTCCTCCGTCTTGACGACGAAGGCGTACTTGTCGCCCTCCAGCTCCGCCGTGGCGTCGTCGACGGTGTCGCCGACGACGCTCGGCACCGCCACCTTGGGCGCCCCGGTGGACACCACGAGGTTGACGGTGGACTCCTTCTTGACGTCGGTGCCCGGGTCGATGTCCTGGCTGCAGATGTTGCCCTTGGTCTGGTTCTCGCAGGGCTTCGAGGTGAACGCCAGGACCAGGTCCGTGTTGGTGGCCTGTTTCTCCGCGGCTTCCTTGGTCGTGCCGACGAAGTTCGGGACCGCGACGTTGTCGTTGCCCACGCCTCCGTTGCCGGAGAAGGCCCAGCGGCCGATGAGGATGGCGCCGATCAGGACCAGGACGCCCGCCGCGACCAGCAGGATCGTCGAGGTGTTGTTCTTCTTCTGCTGGCGGCGCCGGCCGGGGCGGTCGTCGTAGCCGTAGCCGCCGTCGTCCGGGTTCATGGGGGGCAGCATCGACGTCGCGGCGCCGGAGTCCGAGTGCAGGGCCGTCGTCGCCTGGTCGGCGGGGTAGCCGCCGTAGCCGGCCGCGCCCATCGTGGCGGCGGCGGCGACGGGCTGGCCGTCGAGGTAGGCCTCGATGTCGGCGCGCATCTCGTCGGCCGACTGGTAGCGGTAGTCGGGGTCCTTGACGAGCGCCTTCAGCGTGATCGCGTCTATCTCGGGCGTGACCTCGGGGTCGAAGACGCTCGGCGCCTGCGGTTCCTCCCGGACGTGCTGGTAGGCGACCGCGACCGGGGAGTCGCCGACGAACGGCGGGCGGACGGTCAGGAGTTCGTACAGCAGACAGCCGGTGGAGTACAGGTCGGAGCGGGCGTCGACCTGTTCGCCCTTGGCCTGCTCCGGTGAGAGGTACTGCGCGGTGCCGATGACGGCCGAGGTCTGTGTCATCGTCATGCCGGAGTCGCCCATGGCGCGGGCGATGCCGAAGTCCATGACCTTGACCTGGCCGTTGCGCGTCAGCATGACGTTCGCGGGCTTGATGTCGCGGTGGACGATGCCGGCCCGGTGCGAGTACTCCAGGGCCTGGAGGATGCCGATGGTCATCTCCAGCGTCCGCTCCGGCAGCAGCTTGCGGCCGCTGTGCAGGAGTTCACGGAGCGTGGAGCCGTCGACGTACTCCATGACGATGTACGGGATGGAGACCCCGTCGATGTAGTCCTCGCCCGTGTCGTAGACCGCGACGATCGCGGGATGGTTGAGCGAGGCGGCCGACTGGGCCTCCCGGCGGAACCGGGCCTGGAAGGACGGGTCGCGCGCGAGGTCGGCGCGGAGCGTCTTCACTGCAACGGTGCGGCCGAGGCGGGTGTCATGGGCGAGGTAGACCTCTGCCATGCCTCCGCGGCCGAGCACCTGGCCCAGTTCGTACCGGCCGCCTAGGCGACGCGGCTCTTCCATAGCTACCTACCAGCCCTCTCCGTCGGTCCCGGCCGGCACGTTCGTGCGGCCGGAGGCTGCCGTCCGGGCCTACCGTACCCGGCTAGCTTTGTGTGACCTGGCCAAGTACCGCAGCCGATACAGGACCGGTACCGCTACGTGCACCTATGGGCAGCGGACGTGATCGGGGTCACTGCTTGCCCTTGACGACCGCCTCCATCACGCTCTTCGCGATCGGGGCCGCGAGGCCACCACCGGAGATGTCGCCCCGTACGGCGTCGTCGTCCTCGATGATCACGGCGACGGCCACCGGCGAGCTGCCGTCCTCGCCCTTGGCGTAGGAGATGAACCACGCGTAGGGGTTCTCGCTGTTGTCCACACCGTGCTGGGCGGTGCCCGTCTTGCCGCCGACGGTGACGCCGTCGATCTGGGCGTTGGAGCCGGTGCCCTCGGAGACGACGGTCTCCATCATCGACTGGAGGATCTGGGCGTTCTCCGCCGACATCGGCTTGCTCAGCTCCTCCGGGTCCGTCTTCTCGATGGTGTCGAGGCTCGGGGCCTGGAGCTCGTCGACCATGTAGGGCTGCATCAGGGTGCCGTTGTTGGCGATGGCGGCGGTGACCATGGCCATCTGCAGCGGGGTGGCGGCGGTGTTGAACTGGCCGATGGAGGAGAGCGCGGTCTGCGACTCGTTCATGTCGTCGGAGAAGATCGAGGAGCTGGAGCGGACCGGGGTGAACTGCTCCTCGGTGAAGCCGAACTTCTTGGCGTACTCGAGCATCGTGTCGTTGCCGAGGTCGGCGCCGATCTTGCCGAAGACGGTGTTGCAGGAGACGCGGAGTGCTTCGCGGAGGGTGGCGTCCTCGCAGGGGAGGTCGCCGTCGTTCTTGAGCTCGGTCGTGGTGCCCGGCATGACCCACGGCAGGGGCGTGTCGGTCTTGTCGTCCGCGTTCTCGTACAGGCCCTCCTCCAGGGCGGCGGCCGCGGTGAGGACCTTGAAGGTGGAGCCGGGCGGGTAGACCTCGCGCAGGGCCCGGTTCAGCATCGGGTCGTCGTCGTTGTCCTTCTTCTGCAGCTTCTGCCACGCCTCGGCGTCCTCGGCGCCGTCGCCGGCGATCGTGGACGGGTCGTAGGAGGGGAAGGAGGCGAGGGAGAGGATCTTGCCGGTGGAGGGCTCGATGGCGACGACGGCGCCCTTGCCGCCCTGCTTCTTCAGACCCTCGTAGGCGGCCTTCTGCGCGTCGGCGTTGAGGGTGGTGACGACGTTGCCGCCCTCCTTGTTCTTGCCCGTCAGCATGTCGAGCGTGTTGCGGAAGAACAGGCGGTCGTCGTTGCCGGTGAGGATGCCGTCCTCGATGGACTCCAACTGGTTGGCGCCGAAGGCCTGGGAGACGAAGCCGGTGACCGGCGCCCACATGGCGCCGTCCTTGTAGGTGCGCTTGTACTTGAAGTCGCCCTTGGTGGTGGCGTGTCCGGTGATCGGTTCGCCGCCGACGATGATGTCGCCGCGCGGTGACGCGTACCGCTCGATGGCGACCCGGCGGTTGTGCTCGTCGGTCCTCAGCTCGTCGGCCTTGACGTACTGGAGCCAGTTGTCGCGGATGAGGAGCGTGAGGATGAGGAGGCCGCAGAAGATCGCGATTCGGCGCAGGGGCTTGTTCACGGGCGGACCACCTGGGTCATCTCGGCGTCGGGGTTGGTGGCGGGGGCGGGGGCGGGGCGTCTGGCGGTGTCGCTGATTCTCAGCAGGATGCCGATCAGCGCCCAGTTGGCGATGACGGACGAACCGCCGTACGCCAGGAACGGCATCGTCATACCGGTCAGCGGGATCAGGCCCATGACGCCGCCGGCGACGACGAAGACCTGGAGTGCGAAGGCGCCGGACAGGCCGATGGCGAGCAGTTTGCCGAAGGGGTCGCGGGCGGCGAGGGCGGTGCGCACGCCGCGTTCCACGATCAGTGCGTAGAGCAGGAGCAGGGCCATGATGCCGGCCAGGCCGAGCTCCTCGCCGAAGGTGGCGAGGATGAAGTCGGAGTTGGCGGCGAACCGGATGAGGTCGGAGTGGCCCTGGCCCCAGCCGGTGCCGAGGGTGCCGCCGGAGCCGAAGGCCCACAGCGCCTGCATGGCCTGTTCGGAGTGGCCGACGACGCCTTCCCGGCTGAGGGTGTACTCCTTCATCGGGTCGAGCCAGGCGTCGACGCGCTGCTGGATGTGGGGTTCGAAGCTGGCCACGCCGACGGCGCCGACGGCGGACATCAGCAGGCCGAAGACGATCCAGCTGGTGCGTTCGGTGGCGACGTACAGCATGATCACGAACATGCCGAAGAACAGCAGCGAGGTGCCGAGGTCGGTCTCGAAGACGAGGATGAGGATCGACATCGCCCAGACGACGAGGATCGGGCCGAGGTCGCGTCCGCGCGGCAGGTACAGCCCCATGAAGCGGCGGCTGGCCAGGGCGAGTGCGTCGCGCTTCACCATCAGGTAGCCGGCGAAGAAGATCGCCAGGACGATCTTGGCGAACTCGCCGGGCTGGATGGAGAAGCTGCCGACCTTGATCCAGATCTTGGCGCCGTAGATGTTCTGGCCGAGGCCGGGCACCAGCGGCAGCAGCAGGAGGACCAGCGCACCGAGCATCGAGATGTAGGTGTAGCGCTGCAGGACGCGGTGGTCCTTGAGGAAGACCAGCACGGCGACGAACAGGCCGATGCCCATGGCGGTGTAGAGCAGCTGCCGGGGTGCGGCGGTGCCCGCCTGCTTGATTCCCTGCAGGAGTTCGGACTGGTCGAGCCGCCAGATGGCGACGAGTCCGAGCCCGTTGAGCAGGGTGGCCAGCGGCAGCATCAGCGGGTCCGCGTACGGTGCGAACTTCCGTACGACGAGGTGGCCGATGCCGGCCATCAGGCCGAGGCCCAGGCCGTAGCTCAGCAGGCCGGCCGGGATCTCGTCGTTGAGGGCCAGCCCGACGTTGGCGTAGGCGAAGACCGGGATGACGACGGCGAAGACGAGCAGCGCGAGCTCGGTGTTGCGCCGGCTCGGCGCCCCGATCGCACCGATCGTGGACGTGTGCTGCGCCGATGGATTGGTAGTACTGCTCATCGTGTGACAGGGCCTCTCACGGCTTGCCTACTGCTTACCGCACAGCGAGACGACCTTCTGCTCCTCCTCCGAGAGGCTGGGGCCGGGGCTGGGAGTAGGTGCGGACGGGGGCGTGGACTGCTGCGGTGCCTCGGTCGAGCCCGAGGGGGTCGGCGTCGGCGTGGCCTTGGACGTGAAGGAGGCGGGTGTGGTTCCCGTGGTGCCTCCGGCCTCGCCCTCGCCGGTCTTCGCGCTGTTCTTGCTGTCGGCGGCGCGGCGTTCGGCTTCCTTCCTGCAGGCGGAGGCCTGTACCGCGAGTTCGTCGATCTTCGTCCGGGCGCCGTGCAGGTCGCCCTCGGCGATGGTCGCCTCGACCAGTTCCCGCTGGTAGGGCGGCAGGTACTTGAGTTCGATCTCGGGGTGGTCCTTCTCGACCTTCGAGAGCGAGACCCAGGCCAGGTCCTGGCTGATGCCCTGGTAGAGCGCGACGTGTTCGCCGTTGGTGCCGACGTAGTACTGGGTCTGTGTCCAGCGCCAGCCGCTGTACACGCCGCCGCCGAGGACGGCGAGGGTGAGCAGGCCGAAGAAGGAGCGTTTGAGCCACCGGCGGCTCTTGCGGGGCTTGACGAAGGTTTCCTCGTCGTAGCCGAAGCCGTCGGTCTGGATGAAGCCGGTGACGTCGCCGCCGCTGCCGGGCGGGCCGAACTCGCCCTCGCCGTCCCCGCCGCCCTGGCCGCGTCTGCGGCCGAGTCCGGCGGCGCGGCCGGCCGGGGTCTGCATGGCGCTGCTGTCGCTGGACTGGTTCTGGTTCTCGGCGACGGCGCCGACCACGACCGGGGCGTCGGACAGCCGGCCGGCCAGGGTGTCGCCGGTGTCGAGGTCGAGGACGTCGGCGATGATCACGGTGATGTTGTCCGGGCCGCCGCCGCGCAGTGCCAGTTCGATCAGGTTCTGGACGGTGTCCTCGGGGCCCTGGTAGCCGGCGAGGGCCTCTTCCATGGTCTGGTGGGAGACCACGCCGGACAGGCCGTCGGAGCAGATCAGGTACCGGTCGCCCGCCCGGACCTCACGGATCGACAGGTCGGGTTCGACGTGGTCGCCGCTGCCGAGGGCCCGCATGAGCAGGGCCCGCTGCGGGTGGGTGGTCGCCTCCTCCTCGGTGATCCGGCCCTCGTCCACCAGCCGCTGCACCCAGGTGTGGTCCTGGGTGATCTGGGTGAGGACGCCGTCGCGCAGCAGGTAGGCCCTGGAGTCGCCGACGTGGACCATGCCGAGGCGCTGGCCGGTCCACAGCAGCGCGGTCAGGGTGGTGCCCATGCCCTCGAGCTGGGGGTCCTCCTCGACCATCATGCGCAGCTGGTCGTTGGCGCGCTGTACGGCCGAGCCGAGGGAGGTGAGCAGGTCGGAGCCGGGTACGTCGTCGTCGAGCGAGACGATGGTGGAGATGGCCTCGGAGGAGGCGACCTCGCCGGCCGCGGCGCCGCCCATGCCGTCGGCGATGGCGAGCAGGCGGGGGCCGGCGTAACCGGAGTCCTCGTTGCCCTCGCGGATCATCCCCTTGTGCGATCCGGCGGCGAAGCGCAGGGACAGACTCATGCGCACCTCGCCCGTCGGCTCCGGGTACAGCCGGTCGTGTCGAGCCACACTGCCCACCCTCCGGTCGGGAGCGCGCCGGGGCCCGGGGTGGGGGCCCCCACTGCGTGCTCGCTCCGCTCGCTCATTGTCGTACTACTTCCGCAGCTCGATGACGGTCTTGCCGATGCGGATCGGGGAACCCGGTCCGATCGGTGTGGGGGTCGTCAGCCTGGACCGGTCCAGATAGGTGCCGTTCGTGGAACCCAGGTCCTCGACGATCCACTGGCCGTCGCGGTCCGGGTAGATCCGGGCATGGCGGCTGGAGGCGTAGTCGTCGTCCAGCACGATCGTGCTGTCGTGTGCCCGGCCCAGCGTGATGGTCTGGCCCTGGAGCGCGACGGTGGTGCCCGTGAGGGTGCCCTCGGTCACGACCAGCTTGGTGGGGGCGTTGCGGCCGCGGCGGCCGCCCCCGGACTGCTGGCGCTGCGGCGGTGGTGCCTGCCGGGCGCTCTGTTGCGGCCGGGCGGCCTCCCGGCGTGCTCCGCGCTGGGTGACCCGCGTGCCGAACAGGTCACTACGGATGACCTGCACGGCCACGATCACGAACAGCCACAGAACGGCCAGAAAACCCAGCCGCATGACCGTGAGGGTCAGCTCTGACATTGCCCCCGCTTCACCCTTCGGCTTGCCGGTAAATGATGGTGGTGCTGCCCACGACGATTCGCGAGCCGTCGCGGAGCGTAGCGCGGGTGGTGTGCTGTCCGTCCACCACGATGCCGTTGGTGGATCCGAGATCCTGGATCGTCGAGGGCGTTCCGGTCCGGATCTCGCAGTGTCTGCGGGAGACGCCGGGGTCGTCGATCCGCACGTCGGCCTCGGTGCTGCGGCCCAGTACGAGCGTCGCGTTGGAGATCTGGTGGCGGTTGCCGTTGACCTCGATCCAGTGCCGGGTGCGTCCGGCGGACGCGGGTGCGGCGGGGGGCCGCTGTCCGCCCGCGGGCTGCGGGTAGCCGTAACCGCCGGGCCGGCCGCCGGGCGGCGGCGCGGCCGGCATGGGCGGGGCGCCGGCCGCGGGGCCGGCGGGCGGGTAGCCGTAGCCGCCGGGGCCGCCGGCGGGCGGGCCGCCCGTGCCGGGTCCGCCGGGGCCGGAGCCCGTGGGGCCCGCCTGGCTGGTGGAGGAGGCGAGCGTACGGCTGCGCACCCGGTACAGACCGGTGTCGAGGTCGTCAGCCTTCTCCAGGTGCACCTTGATGGGGCCCATGAAGGTGTAGCGCTGCTGCTTGGCGTAGTCGCGCACCATGCTGGCGAGTTCGTCCCCGAGCTGTCCGGAGTACGGGCTGAGCCGCTCGAAGTCGGGGGTGCTCAGTTCGACGATGAAGTCGTTGGGGACGACGGTGCGGTCGCGGTTCCAGATGGTCGCGTTGTTGTCGCACTCCCGCTGGAGAGCTCCCGCGATCTCCACGGGCTGCACCTCGGACTTGAACACCTTGGCAAAGGTGCCGTTGACCAGGCCTTCGAGTCGCTGCTCGAACTTCTTCAGGACTCCCATGGGGCACCTCCTCCGTCGTTGCCGTCCTGTGTACTGCCCTGTCTTCCACTGCTACTTCTACTGCGTCTACTGCCCGGTGCGCTGCCGCGTGCACCGCATAACTGGTACTGCTTACTGATCGTATCCACGCCCTGGTCGATCGGCTGGTTCCCCCTGCCCGCCCGGCCGACGGGTGTCGACGCCTGGCGGGTTCCTCCGGGCTCCCTTTGAACTCCTTCGGCCGTGCTTGTGCGAGCCCCCGCCATGGATCGTAGAGGGGGCCGCGGACCAGTGTCCCGCACCCGGCTGTGGACTCCGCCCGGCACCTGGGGGGACGGGGGGTACCGGTACGAGGTTTATACGTGAAGCGGTTCTCATCGGTTCCCGATCGGTTCTTGACCGGTGGATGAACTCTCCCCGCACGCATCTTCGGGGTGGGTGGGAGCGGTACGGGGCGACAGGGGGCGGGGCGGTGGGGTGGCGCCGTTGATCACGCGTGACTGGTCGGGGGTGGTCAGGGGACGCTTCGGGGGCGGCCGGTGCGCGGCTCGAGGGCTGCTCACGGGCCGCTGGTGGGCTGCTCGTGGGCAGCGGTGCTGCTCGGCGAGGGTGGGGCCGGGGCGGGGGAAAGGGATGTGAGTCCACCCCGACCAGCGTGCTAATGTTCAGGAGTCGGAAGGCGCCGGACCCCACGGGGAAGGGCCCGATGACACACCCAATGCGCGGGTGGCGGAATAGGCAGACGCGCTGGATTCAGGTTCCAGTGCCCGCAAGGGCGTGGGGGTTCAACTCCCCCCTCGCGCACACCGTCGAACGGGCGGCATCCCTCTCGGATGCCGCCCGTTTCGCATGCCCGGACCGGGTGTGGCGGGATGGGGGCGGGGGTGGGGACGAACCCGGACCGTGTGAGGAACATCTCATGATCCTTTCGGCTGCGGGGTGACCGCATGTGCGGGCGTCGGTGCGTTCCGCGGTCGGGCCGAGAGGGTGCGGGGCGGCTGGGGTTCGAGGGTGCGACCGAGCGGCCCCGCGGTCCGCGGGGCGGTGTCGAATGTCTGTCGCGAAAATCAAACCGATAGGTCGGTTTTGCCTCGAGGGTTCGGGCTCAGGGGCAGGTGGGAGCGGTGGGAGTGGTGGGCGCGGTGGCGGTCGGTCAGGGGGCGGTGACGAACGACCGGTACCAGGGGGCTGCGCGCGGGAAGGCGCGGAGGAAGGGCTCACCCGGGGAGCAGTCCAGGGCGTCCCAGAAGGAGTCGTCCTTGAACCAGTGGTCGACGGTGAGCATGCCGAGGTGATGCAGGGCGCGCGGGGAGCCGGCGGCCCGTGCGTAGGCGCTCGTGACGTCGACCGCGGCTTTCCCGGCAGGCTGTTCCACGTGCGCGCAGATCGCCGTGAGCAGTTCCGACGTGGAGACCGGGTCCGGGTGGTTGACGTAGTGGACGCCGGGCCCGTGAGACGGGGAGAGCGCCGCGGCGACGGCCGCGCGGCCCAGGGTGTCGACGTCGATCATCGAGTGCAGAGCCCCGCAGCCCGACACGGTGGCCGACAGCTCCCGCAGGAGTCCCACCAGGCCGGGGACCATCCAGCGGTCGCCGGTGCCGTGCACCAGGTGGGGCCGCAGCACCAGGCCGCCCGCGTCGAGGACGTGCCGCTCGGCCGCGGCGCGCGTGCGGCTGGTGGTGGAGGCGGGGGCGACGGGGGCCTCGCCGGGCCGTACGCCCCGGAAGGGGCCCCTGCCGTGGACGGCGGCGGTACTCACGTACACGATGCGGCGCACCCCACTGCGTACCGCCTCCTCCACCAGGGCCCTCGTGCCCCGGTCGTTGACCGCCGCGACGGATTCGGGGTCGCCGGTGATGCGCGAGGCGCAGTGGACGAGGACGTCGACGCCGGCGCAACCGCCTTGCAGGGAGGCGGGGTCGGCGAGGTCGCCGGGGACGGTTCTGGCGGGCGGTGGCGCGTCCGGGGTGGTGTGCGCCGCTTGCGGAGCCTCGGACGTCCGCGCGTTCCCGGCGGATGTGCGGCGGGAGAGCAACCGGACGCGAGTGTCCGCGCGTTGGCGCGCTGCGGCGGTGATCCGGCTGCCGATGAAGCCGGTGCCGCCCGTGATCAGGAGGTTCACCGTCATGTCAGCGACCGTACCGGGGCCGGGGGCAGCCCTGGGGGCGGCCCCGGGCTCCGGCGGTGGAGGGCGCGGGTGAGGGTGACGGTGAAGACGGGTTCGCCGTGCTGCAGGCCGCGGACCCGCACGGTCGCGTCGTTCCCGTCGCCCTTGTCGTGGACCTCGGTTTCGAGGAGGCAGGGGCTGTCCAGTTCGGTGTAACGGCTGAAGGAGGAGGCCAGGTCGGACGGCAGGAAGACGCGGCCGCCGGTTGCCGCTGTCGCCGCCTGGCGGGCCGCCTCGAACAGAACCATGCCGGGGACGTGGTCGTTGGGCCGGGCGAAGAGCACGGGGTGACCGGTGTCGACGCGCAGGAGCCAGGTGCCGGGGCGGTCCGAGCGGGCGAGGACGACGTCCTCCGCGCGGTGGCGGCCGACCAGTGCGTGAGGGACCGGGGGTAAGGGAGGTATCGCGTTGTACACGCCGGCCGGCCGCCCGGCTCGCAGGCGGCGGTACGCGGCCGGCGAGGTGCAGCCCATGCTGCCGGTGCCCCGGGCGACGAGCCGTCCCGCGCGGTGGAACTCCATGACCGTCCGCATGCTGCTCAGGCCGCGGCCCCGGCGGCGTACCTCGGAGCAGACGACGTCGACGGCGACCGGTTCCGCGGCGTTCGCGAGCAGCAGTTCGGAGGGGGCGGTGGAGATGCCCAGGTCCCACATGACGAAGTGGGTGTCGAGGGGGGCGCCGAACTCGGCGTGGGCGATGGCCATCGTCGTCTGGCGCAGTGTCTCGGCGACGACCATCGGGTCCTGGTGGAGGTCGTCCACAGGGCCGAAGAAGGGGTGGTCGGCGGGCCAGTGCGCGGTGACGCGGAAGTCGCGTTCGGACAGGCGGACCCATTCCGTCGGGAAGACGTCCGCCGCGCGGGCGCGGTGGGCGAGTTCCGCGGTGACCCGGGTGGCGGTGGCGGTGGCGGTGGCGGCACTGTTACCGGCGGCCTGCCCGGCGGTGGTTGCGGGCGCGTTCCGCTGTCCGGTCCGATCCTCCGTGGGCGTGTTTGTGGCACCTGACTGCGGCATGAGGAACCCTCCGGATAGAAGGCCTGTCTCCGGTCGACTTCGCACTAAGATACGGGCGAGCCGGTTTTTTTCAAGGGTGATCCACATAGTTGGGGACGAACCCACAGCCCGCCCACGCGTTCGAACGCATCGCGGTACGGCGATAGGGCGACCGCGTTGCTCCCGCCAGGCTGCTTCACGGCGATCCACGAACTCAACAGAGATCCACAGAGATCAGGAGGCATCCGATGGCGCGACAGGAGCGCGCGATCCGCACCCGGCGGACCATTCTGGACGCGGCGGCGGCCGTCTTCGACGAACGCGGTTACACCTCGGCGACCATCGGCGAGATCCTGGACCGGGCCGGGGTGACCAAGGGCGCGCTGTACTTCCACTTCGGCTCCAAGGAGGAGCTGGCGCTCGGCATCTTCGAGGAGCAGCTGGCGGTCGCTCTGCCGCCCCAGTCCAGCAAGCTCCAGGAGCTCGTCGACTCCGGTCTGGTGCTGGCCCTGCGGCTGCGTACGGATCCGCTGGTGCGCGCCAGTGTCGGGCTGGCCCTGGACCAGGGGGCGTTGGGACTGGACCGGACTCCGGCGTTCCGGATGTGGATCGACCAGACCGCCCGGACCCTGGCCGAGGCGAAGGCGGGGGGTGAGCTGCTGCCGCACGTCGAGGTGACGGAGACGGCGGAACTGCTGGTCGCGAGCTTCTCGGGAGTGCAGCTCCTCTCACAGCTGCGCTGTCAGCGGCAGGATCTGGAGCACCGGGTCGTGGTGCTGTTCCAGCACATACTGCCGGGCGTCGCGGTGCCGGCGGTGCTGGCCCGGCTGGACATCTCGGCGGACCGCGGCCGGCGGGTCCTCGCGGAGGGGCGACTGGAACCGGCCACGGGGAGTGTGGCCGAGGCGGGAGCGGGATAGCGGGCGGGGGCAGACAGGAGCCGTGTCCCAGGTGGTGGCAGGGGGCGCGGGCGGGTGACGGTGTTGTCCACAGCCCCGGAGTTGTCCACAGGATCTGACGTGTTTCGGCCACCGGGTTGTACGGTCGACACGGTTGATGTCATCGCCTGCGCCGGTGTCCGCGTCGGTTTCGAGGCGGGCCGACGGCCGGATCGTCGTTCACGTGCGACCGGCCGCCGTGGGTACGGGCGTACGCGTGGGCGTACGGGGGAGGCGGTTGTGGTGACCGAGGTGGATGCCGGCGGGGCCGGGACGGGCAGGGCGGCGGAGCGGGCGGAACCGGAGCCCGCTGCCGGTGAGGCGCGGCGGCTGCCGCGTGTACCGGGTTTCGCGGCGTGGCCGCCCGAGGGCTCGGCGAAGGAGAACGGCAAGGCCCTGCGCCGACTGGTGCCGCGCGGTGCGCATTCCGCTCTCGACCTGGATCCCTCGCGCCCGGACGCGGTCAGCGCGGTGGAGGAGTCCAACCGGGGCCGGCTGCCCGAGCTGACGCCGATGCGGGTGGGCCGGATGGCGGCGACACCGTTCGCCTTCCTGCGCGGATCGGCGGGCCTGATGGGCCACGACCTGGCCCGCACCCCCGTGACGCGGATCCGCGCGCAGCTCTGCGGCGACGCGCACGCGGCGAACTTCGGCCTGTACGGCGACGCGCGCGGCGGGCTGGTCATCGACCTGAACGACTTCGACGAGACGGTGTGGGGCCCCTGGGAGTGGGACCTCAAACGGCTCGCCACCTCGCTGGTGCTCGCGGGACGGGAGGTCGGCGCGGACGAGGGCACCTGCCGCAAGGCCGCCCGTGACACGGTGGGCGCCTACCGCCGCACGATGCGGCTGCTGGCGAGGATGCCGGTGCTGGACGCGTGGAACGCCATCGCCGACGAGGAACTGGTCTCCCACGCCGACGCGCACGATCTGCTCGGCACGCTGGAGCGGGTCTACACGAAGGCCCGCGCCAACACCAGCGGCCGTTTCGCGGCCAAGTCCACCGAGGCGGTGGAGGACGGCGGGCGTCGCTTCGTCGACGCCCCGCCGGTGCTGCGCCGTGTGCCCGACGCCGAGGCCCTCGCGGTGGCCACCTCCCTGGAACAGTACGTCGGCACCCTCCAGCCCGACCGGCTTCCGCTGCTGGCCCGGCACGCGGTGCAGGACGTGGCGTTCCGCGTCGTCGGCACGGGCAGCGTGGGCACCCGCTCGTACGTCGTGCTGCTCCTCGACCACCGGGGCGAGCCCCTCGTCCTGCAGGTGAAGGAGGCCCGCGCCTCGGCGCTGGTGCCACACCTGCTGACAGCCGGCTTCGACGTCCCCGACGCCGACCACGAGGGCCGGCGCGTGGTCCTGGGCCAGAAGCGGATGCAGGTGGTCAGCGACAACCTGCTGGGCTGGACGACCGTCGACGGGCGGCCCTTCCAGGTACGGCAGTTCCGCAACCGCAAGGGCAGCGTCGACCCGACGGCCCTGTCCGCCGACCAGGTCGACGACTACGCCCGGATGACCGGCGCCCTCCTGGCCCGCGCCCACTCCCACAGCGCCGACCCCCGCCTGATCTCGGGTTACTGCGGCAAGAACGACGAACTCGACGAGGCGATGGGCGACTTCGCCTTCCGCTACGCCGACCGCACGGAGGCGGACCACGCGGACCTGGTGGCAGCGGTCCGGTCGGGCCGGATCGCGGCCGAGACGGGGGTCTGAGCACCGCTTCACCGTCTCCGGCGGCTTCCCGGTGGCTTCCCGGTGGCTGATCCTCCGTGGGACGACGTCTCGTGCTTCTCCGACCCGGATCCGATGGGGACGCTGCCGGACCTGTGTGTTCCTGAATTCTCGGCGCAGGACTGGCGGGCGGTTCTCGATCTCGTCGTCGCGCGTGGCCGGGAGGGCGGGCACTCCGAATGCGGGACGGTGCTGCCGATCCCGCGGGCGGAGGCCGCGCCGTCCCGTCCGGCCGACGCGGAGCACCCGGTCCTGCGGGTGCGGCCGGCTGTCGAGGTGTCGGCGATCCTCCGTTTCCGGTCGGTGGATGCGATCGGCTTCGACGTGGAGCTGCGGGAGCTCCGGGGGCAGGAGCGACTCGATGTGTTCCGCGGGTTCCTGCGGGCGCTCGGGCGGCGGCTGGGCGAGCCGGTGGGCATGGGCACGGAGGCCGAGGGCGGTGACGGCGGCCGTCCGGTGCCGGGGTACGACGTCGGGCCGATCGGGGCAGGGTGCGGGTGGAGCCGGTGGGGCCATGCCCCTGGTCGGACCGGGGCGGAGAGGGCGGTCGGCTGCCGGGAGGCAGGGTGGGGCAGGGGGCAGGAGGGAGGAGGCAGGGTGACGGGATCCGGGGTGTGGCGGTCGTGGCCTACGCTGTCCGGGTGATGACCTCGGAGGGTGAGCAGGGCAGCGGCGGCGCCGGCGCGGAGCAGGTGGCGGCCGACGGTGGTGCGCAGCGTCCCGAGGCGCGGCTGGAGCAGGCCGTGCGGGCCGCGGAGCGGGCGCTGATCGAGTTCGAGATCGCGGTGGACACCTTCCGCATCGAGGTCGAGAACTTCTCCCGGCTGCACGAACAGCGGCTCGGCCCCGTGTACGCCCGTCTCGAGGAGCTGGACACCCGCATCCTGGAGGCCAAGGCCGCTCGCAGCGGTGACCCCGAGGACCGTCGGCTGGCCGACGACGCGCGCTCCCGGCTGCAGCCGATTTCCGGTGTGGAGGAACTGCTGGGCGGCTGGATGGACGGCAGCGGTCTCTTCCCCGAGGCCGCGGCCATGCTCACCGGCCAGCCCGTCCGGCCCCCGGAGCGGGTGCGGCCCAGCGAGGAGGCGCGCAGGCTCTACCGCGACCTCGCCCGCAAGGCCCACCCGGACCTGGCGCAGGAAGAGGCGGAACGCCAGCGCCGCGAGGAGTTCATCACCCGCGTCAACGCCGCCTACGCCCGCGGGAGCGAGGCCGAGCTGCGGGAGCTCACCGCGGAATGGGCGGCGGGCCCGAAGCTGAAGGAGCAGGCTCCGAGCGCCGGCGAAGAGCTCTACGCCCGGCTCGAATGGCTCGCCCGGCGCAAGGAACTGCTCACCCTGGTCGCGAAGGAGCTCGAGGAGGGCGCCATCGGCTCGATGCTCCGGCTGGCCCCCGACGACCCGGACCGCCTCCTGGAGGAGATCGCCGAGCAGCTGCGGGTCCAGGTGGCCGAGCGTGAGGCGGAACTGGCGGCTCTGGAGGCCCTCGGGGGCTGAGCCGCCGGTCCGGTGGGTGTGAGCCCCGGCCCGGGGCTTCCGGTAGCGTCGGGGGCATGAGTTTTGCGACTGGGGTGCCCACGGTCGGGGTCCGTGACCTCGAGGACGGCGACTTCCTGCTGGATGTCCGCGAGAGCGACGAGTGGGCGTCCGGTCATGCCGAAGGGGCGCTGCACATCCCGATCAGCGAATTCGTCGCCCGTTACGGCGAGCTGGCCGAGGCGGCCCCGCAGGACGGCCGGGTGCATGTGATCTGCCGTTCCGGTGGGCGTTCGGCCCAGGTCACGATGTATCTGGTCCAGCAGGGCATCGACGCCGTGAACGTGGACGGCGGCATGCAGGTGTGGGCGTCCGAGGGACGCCCCGTCGTCACCGATGACGGACAGCCCGGACACGTCCTGTAGAACCGGGAGGGGCAGGCGGCCGTCGCGGGCCGCGCATCAGGCCCCGGGACGGCGGCGGTCGACGCCCCGCCGCCACCGCTTCATCGGGTTTCAGCCCGGCGGACGCGACGCCGGCAGTCTCCCAGGGCCTCTTCGTGCGCAGGTGCCCGGCCGGACGGGAGCTCCACTCCGGAAGGTCCGCAGGCCACCCCCCGGCGCCCCGGAGCCGATCCGACCGAACGGCGTCGCAGGGGCCGGGGGCGGGGACGGCGCGGTGTCTGCGGGAGGGGTGTGCCGCCGTCACCGGTCGAAGTCCAGCTCCACCTTCTCCGTCACCGGACGCGACTGGCAGGCCAGTACGTAGCCGGCCTCGGTCTCCTCCGACTCCAGCGCGAAGTTGCGGTTCATCCGTACCTCGCCCGAGACGAGGAAGGCGCGACATGTTCCGCACACCCCGCCCTTGCAGGCGTAGGGGGCCTCTGGGCGGTTGCGCAGCACCGTCTCCAGCAGGGACTCGCCCTCCTGGACGGGCCAGGTGCCGCCGCGTCCGTCGAGCAGGGCGGTGACCGTGCTGTGGGCGGGGGCCGGCGCCGTGGGGGCGACCGGGGCGCCGGTGTCCACGTGGAAGATCTCCTCGTGAATGCGGGAGCGCACCACGCCGAGACCGCGCAGGGCCCGCTCGGCCCCCTCGACCAGCCCGTACGGGCCGCACAGGAACCAGCCGTCCACCTGCCCCACCGGCAGCAGGGCCGGCAGCAGGGCGGCGAGCCGCTCCTGGTCGAGCCGTCCGGACGGCAGTCCCGCCTGCTGCTCCTCCCGCGAGAGCACCGGCACCAGCTGGAACCGGTCGGGGTAGCGGTCCTTCAGGTCGGCGACCTCCTCCAGGAACATCGTCGAGGCGGCCGTCCGGTCACTGCGGATCAGACAGAACCGGGCCCCGGGCTCGCGCTCCAGAAGGGTCGAGACGATGGAGAGCACCGGGGTGATGCCGCTCCCGCCGACGATCGCCGCGTACCGGCCGGGCGCGGGCGGGAGGGTGAACCGGCCCGCCGGGGTCATCACCTCCAGCTCGTCCCCGACGCCGACCTCCTTCAGGGCGTACGTCGAGAAGGCGCCGCCCTCGACCAGACGCACCCCCACCCGCAACGTGCCGGGCCCCTCGCCTTCGGGGGCCGGGGAGCAGATCGAGTAGGTGCGCCGGATGTCCTCCCCGTCGGCCCTGCGCCGCAGGGCCAGATGCTGGCCGGGGGCGTAGCGGTACTCCTCGCGCAGGTCCGGCGGGACGGTGAGGGTGAGGGCGACGGAGTCGTCGGTGAGCCGGTCGACGGCGGCCACCCGGAGCCGGTGGAAGCGCGCCATCACAACTCCTTGAAGTGGTCGAACGGTTCACGGCACTCCAGGCACCGGCGCAGTGCCTTGCACGCGGTGGACGAGAAGCGGCTGAGCAGCTCGGTGCCGGCACAGCCGCAGTGCGGGCACCGCACGGGCTCGGGCGTCTCGCCGAGTGCCTCCTCGGTCATGGGCCCGGGCGTCCCGTTCGCCCACGGCTCGCGGGTACGCGTGCGGGTCGGCCCGAGCTCCACCGCGACCGCTCCCGACGCCGGCCGTACGCGCGGCGGGGCGATGCCGAACTCCCGCAATTTGCGGCGCCCTTCGTCGGTGATGTCGTCGGTCGACCAAGCGGGCGCGAGCACTCTGCGGACGGTGACCTCGCGCACCCCGTGCTCGCGCAGCACCCGCTCTATGTCCGCCGACATCGCCTCGACGGCCGGGCACCCCGTGTACGTGGGAGTCAGCTCGACCTCGACGGTGTCCGCACCGCGCGCGTGCACCGCGCGCACCACGCCCAGCTCGCGCAGGGTCAGCACGGGCAGCTCGGGGTCGGGCACCGAACCGGCCAGTTCGAGCAGTTCCGCCTCGAGCGGAGTGATGGCCGCCGGGGTCACCATGTCGCCCCCGGGTGGCTGCGGTGCAGGTGCTGCATCTCGGCGAGCATGCGGCCGAAGGACTCGGTGTGCAGTCCCTGGCGTCCGGCACCGGCCGCCCACGCACCCGTGCGCGGGCTGTCGGGCACGGTGAGGGTGGCTCGGCCCAGTACCTGCGTGATCCGCTCCAGCCAGGCCGTCTCCAGGCCCGGCCAGTCGACGTCGAGGCCCTCGACCGGCTGGAACATCTCGCCGGTGTACCGCCACAGCCCGTCCACGGCCCGCTGCATCCGGGTGTGGCCGGTGTCGGTGCCGTCGCCGAGCCGCAGGGTCCACTGCTCGGCGTGGTCGCGGTGGTAGGCGACCTCCTTGACGGCCTTGCCCGCCAGCGGTGCCAGCGGGCCGCCCCCGGCGGCGAGTTCGGTGTGCAGGAGGTACTGGTAGGCGGAGAAGTACAACTGGCGGGCGATGGTGTGGGCGAAGTCGCCGTTCGGCTGCTCGACCAGTTGGAGGTTGCAAAAGGCGCGTTCCTCGCGGAGGAACGCCAGCTCGTCCTCGTCGCCCGCCATCGACAGCAGCACGCGGGCCTGGCCCAGCAGGTCCAGCGCGATGTTGGCGAGGGCGACCTCCTCCTCCAGCACGGGGGCGTGGCCGGCCCACTCGCCCAGACGGTGGGAGAGCACCAGGGCGTCGTCGCCGAGGGTGAGTGCGGCCGTGGTGAGGACGGCGTCCCGGGAGGGTGCACGGGTGCCGGAGCCGGGTGTCGTCGTCACAGGTGGCGCACCCCCTCGGGGATCTCGTAGAACGTCGGGTGCCGGTAGGGCTTGTCGGCGGCCGGTTCGAAGAACGGGTCCTTCTCGTCGGGTGAGGAGGCGGTGACCGCTGACGACGGCACGACCCAGATCGAGACGCCCTCGCCGCGGCGGGTGTACAGATCGCGGGCATTGCGCAGGGCCAGCTCCGCGTCCGGGGCGTGCAGGCTGCCGGCGTGGGTGTGGGACAGTCCCCGGCGCGAGCGCACGAAGACCTCCCACAGGGGCCAGTCGGTGTCGGTCATGCGTGGTTCGCTCCTGTCTCACCGGTGGTGCGCTTGGCCGCGTAGGCGGCCGCCGACTCCCTGACCCAGGCACCCTCCTCGTGGGCACGCCTGCGCCGGGTCAGCCGCTCCTCGTTGCACGGGCCGTTGCCCCCCAGGACGTCCCGGAACTCCGTCCAGTCGATCGGGCCGAAGTCGTGCTGTCCCCGTTCCTCGTTCCATCGCAGGTCCGGGTCGGGGAGGGTGAGGCCGAGCGACTCGGCCTGGGGGACGCAGATGTCGACGAAGCGCTGCCGCAACTCGTCGTTGGAATGCCGTTTGATCTTCCAGGCCATCGACTGCGCGGAGTGCCGGGACTCGTTGTCGGGCGGGCCGAACATCATCAGCGACGGCCACCACCAGCGGTCCACCGCGTCCTGCGCCATCGCGTGCTGTTCCGGGGTGCCGCGGCTCAAGGCCAGCAGCAACTCGTAACCCTGGCGCTGGTGGAAGGACTCCTCCTTGCAGATGCGCACCATCGCGCGCGCGTACGGGCCGTACGAGCAACGGCACAGGGGCACCTGGTTGGTGATCGCGGCGCCGTCCACCAGCCAACCGATCGCGCCGACGTCGGCCCAGGTCAGCGTGGGGTAGTTGAAGATCGAGGAGTACTTCTGGCGACCGGAGTGCAACTTGTCCAGCAGCTCCTCGCGCCCCGTCCCGAGGGTTTCGGCGGCGCTGTAGAGATACAGGCCGTGCCCCGCCTCGTCCTGCACCTTGGCCATGAGGATCGCCTTGCGGCGCAGCGAGGGCGCGCGGGTGATCCAGTTGGCCTCCGGCTGCATGCCGATGATCTCGGAGTGCGCGTGCTGGGCGATCTGCCGGACGAGCGTGGCGCGGTAGGCGTCGGGCATCCAGTCGCGCGGTTCGATCCGCTCGTCGGCGGCGACGGCCGCGTCGAAGGCGCGCTCGTACTCCGCGCCGCCGCGCGCGCTGTCACCCGCGTCGGCGCCGACGCTGTCGACTGCTGTCGCCATGAGGTCCCCTTCGACCTGGGTTCTTCTCGACCCGGGCTTCCCCGGGTTCTTCCCGAAACACGCTCCCGACCGATCGTTCGGTTCGCGCGATTCCATGGTGGGACGGGTGCCGCGAGGTGTCAACAGCTGTGGATGACCTGCGGGCGGGATCGTCGGGGGCGGGCTGCCCGTGGACAACCCGGGCTCGGCCGGGCCGGGCCGTGGATGTGGTGACGGCCACGGAATGCGCGGACCGCTGGGACTGTGCCGGGACGGCCGGTGCTGAGTACCGTTCCCGTGCGACGCTGCGAAGCGGTGTACGGGCGGCACGATGCCCTCGCATGCCGCACGGTGGCGGCGATCGACCGGAATCCGGACCGGGATCCGGACCGGAACTGTGGGAACGGGGCGGGATGGACGCGTACGACGAGGGCTCGCACGCCCGGCACGGGCGGGCCGGGCCGGGCGCGCCGAGCGGCCCTGCCCCTGCACTGCCCCCGGATCCGCCTGCTCCCGCCCCTCCTCCCGCACCGCCTCCTCCCGCACCGCCTGCTCCCGCACCGCCTGCTCCCGCACCGGCGGGGCCCGCCGCCCAGGACGGTTCCCGGCCCTCGGACGTCCCTCCGGCCCCGGACGCGGGCCCCCCGCCCCCCGAGCCCCGTACCGGCGTGGCCGCCCTCCCGCTCCGTCGTCGGATCGTTGCCGCCGTGGCGCTCGGGACCGTCGCGGTCGTCGTCTGTGTGCACATGGGCATGACGTTCCTGCACGTCGCGCCCGCGAACACGGTCTCCAAGGAGCACGCCGAGGCGATCGAGGACTGGATCTACCCGGAGTTCGAGCAGAACTGGAAGCTGTTCGCGCCGAACCCGTTGCAGCAGAACATCTCCGTCCAGGTCCGCGCCGAGGTGCTGACGCCGGACGGGGGAGTGCGGACCACCGGCTGGTACGACCTGTCCGCCGAGGACGGCCGGGCCATCGACGGCAACCTCCTGCCCAGCCACACCCAGCAGAACGAGCTGCGCCGCGCCTGGGACTTCTTCGTCGCCACGCACGACGGTGAGGAGCGGCCGGTGGGAATGCGCGGCACGCTGGCCGAGTCGTATCTGCGCCGGATCATGGTGATGCGGCTCGACCGGTCGGACGCGGCCGGGCCGGGCGGTGTCGTCGACCGGATCCAGGTCCGCTCCCGCACGGCCGACGTGCCGCCACCGGAGTGGAGCGGGGAGGAGGTCTCCACGAAGCCGGTGTACCGCACACTGCCCTGGTGGCCGGTGCCGGAGGACGAGGCCCGGGGAGGCATCGGGTGAACCGCTTTTCGGCCAAGGTCTCCGGTGCCGTCGCACGGGTCACCGATTCAGCCCTCGGCCCTCACCAGACCGCGGTGATCCGGATCGGGTTCAGCGCGACCTGGCTGCTGTTCCTGCTGCGCGAGTTCCCCCACCGCCAGGAGCTGTACGGGCCCGACGGCCCGTGGGCCTGGGACCTCGCCGATCAGCTCGTCGGGTCCAACGGCGCCTTCACCGCGCTGCTGTGGTCGGACGGGCAGGGCTGGTTCGAGGCCCTCTACCTGCTCGCGGTGGTGTGGAGCGTCCTGCTGCTGCTGGGCTGGCGCACCCGCACCATGTCGGTGCTGTTCATGGTGGGCGTGCTGTCGCTGCAGAACCGCAGTGTCTTCATGGGCGACGGCGGCGACAACGTCCTGCACCTGATGGCGGTCTACCTCGTGTTCACGCGCTGCGGCCAGGTGTGGTCCCTGGACGCGCGGCGCGCCCGGCGCGCGGACGAGGCACGCGCGTGTGGAGAGCGGCCGCGGGACCGGACGGGCCCCGCGCTGTGGGGGGTGCTGGGTTTCCTGCTGCTCCTGGCGACCCTGGCCGGCCGGATGGACGGCGACTGGTTCGTCCCGGCGCTGCTGTGGGCCGTATGGTCGGCGCAGGCGCTGTGGTGGCTGGTGGGGCGCTGGGCGAGGACCCCGCAGCCACGCGTCCTGCTGGACGTCGTCGCCAACATCGTGCACAACGGTGCCCTGTTGGTGATCATGGCTGAGGCCTGCCTGATCTACGCCACGGCCGGCTGGTACAAGATCCAGGGCTCCCGCTGGCAGGACGGCACCGCGGTGCACTACCCGCTGCACCTGGAGTACTTCTCCCCCTGGCCGGCCCTCGGCGACCTGCTGACCGCCAGCGGCACCCTGGTGATGCTGGTGACCTACGGGACGGTCGCCGTGCAGGTGGCCTTCCCGTTCACCCTGTTCAACCGGCGGGTCAAGAACGTGCTCCTGGCGCTCATGATCACCGAGCACGCGGTGATCGCCGTCGTCCTGGGGCTGCCGTTCTTCTCCCTGGCGATGATCGCGGCCGACGCCGTCTTCCTGCCGACGTCGTTCCTGCGCCGCCTGGGCGACGTCTTCACGCGCCTTCGCGCGTGGGTACGCAGCCCGGCACTCCGGATACCGCCACCGCGCACGCGCAGGCACGCGGGTGGTGCGCCGGTGCCCGCACCCAGGACCGGGGGCCCGGGAGAGCCGGTGGATCACATGGGCCGTGCGGAGCAGGAGGAGCAGGTGGGTCGGGCCGCTCGGGGTCCGGCCGTCCCGGCACCCGGAAAAGCACCCGGCACGCGCCCGTAGGCTGCACGTCATGGCAGCCCCCGACCGCGAGACCGCCCCCGACGGCACCGCCGTGCCCCCCATGCCTCCTGCCCGGGACGACCCCGCCACCGTGACCCGTTGGCACCGGCGGAGCGGGGACGCGGTCCTGCTCGACGGATTCCACGCCCTCAAGCACGCCGTGCGCTTCGGCGCCGACGTCGAGACGGCGGTCACCGCGGACCGGGCCGCCGCGCTCGCCCTCGCCGACGAGCTGGCCCCGGACGTCCGGGAGGCGCTGGCGGCGCTGCTGGCCGAGGTGCCGTACGAGACGTACGCCTCGCTCGTGCCGCGCCCGCACCCCACCGCCGTCGCAGCCCTCGCCGTACGCCCCTCCCGCGCGGGCAACCTGGAGAGGCTGGCACACACCCCGCGCACCGCCCCCGTGGTGGTCCTGGACCAGCCGCGCAACCTCGGCAACGCGGGCGCCGTGATCCGGCTGGCCGCCGGTTTCGGGGCGACCGGGGTCGTCACCACCGGCACCCTCGACCCCTGGCATCCCACCGTCGTACGCGGCGGGGCCGGACTGCACTTCGCGACCGTCGTGGAGCGGCTGGCCGTCGGCGAACTGCCCGGTGGCCCGGTGTTCGCACTCGATCCAAAGGGCGAGGACATCCGCGGGCTGAGACTTCCGGACGACGCGCTGCTCGCCTTCGGCTCGGAGCGCAGCGGGCTCTCGCCCGAGCTGCGCGCGCGTGCCGACCACCTGGTGGCGCTGCCGATGCGCCCCCAGGTCTCCAGCTACAACCTCGCGACCAGTGTGGCCATGACGCTGTACCACTGGAGCGCCACCGGGGGCGCACCCGGTGGCGCACCCGCGTGAAAACACGGGCCCACGAGGGGCTCATGCCTCCCGCCGCACCTCGATCACCCGGAAGCGGTTGGCCACGAAGGCGGTGTCGGTGAGGGCCGCGTTGGCCGCCGGGTTGCCGCCGGAGCCGTGGAAGTCGGAGAAGGCGGCCGTCTGGTTGACGTACACCCCGCCGGTGAGGTTGAGGGAGAGCTGGGCGGCCTCCTCCAGGCAGACCTCCCGCACCGTCTCCTCGAACTCGGGGGAGGTCGTGTACGCGCCGACGGTCATCGCGCCCTTCTCACGGACGGTGCGCCGCAGCAGCTTCGCCGCGTGGGACGCGGAGTCGACGGCGACGGCGAAGGAGACCGGTCCGAAGCACTCGTTCATGCAGGCGGCCTCGGCGTCCGGCTTCGCACCGTCGAGCTTCACGATCACCGGCGTACGGACCACCGCGTCCGGGAACTCCGGGTGGGTGATCCCGCGGGAGGCGAGGGCGACCTCGCCGAGCCCGGCGGCGGCCTCCAGGCGGGTCCTGACACCGGGGTTGACGATCGCGCCCAGCAGGGCGTTCGCGCGCGTGTCGTCGCCGAGCAGGCCGTCGACCGCCTGCGCCAGGTCGGCGACGACCTCGTCGAAGGACTTGGGGCCCTGGTCGGTGGTGATGCCGTCGCGCGGGATCAGCAGGTTCTGCGGGGTGGTGCACATCTGGCCGCTGTAGAGCGACAGGGAGAACGCCAGGTTGGCGAGCATGCCCCGGTAGTTCCCGGTCGACTCCACGATCACCGTGTTGACGCCGGCCTTCTCCGTGTACACCTGCGCCTGGCGGGCGTTGGCCTCCAGCCAGTCGCCGAACTCCGTGGAGCCGGTGTAGTCGACGATCCGGATCTCCGGACGTGTGGCCAGGGTCTTGGCGACGCCCTCGCCGGGCCGCTCGGCGGCCAGCGCCACCAGGTTCGGGTCGAAGCCGGCCTCGGTGAGCACCTGGCGCGCGACCTGCACGGTGAGGGCGAGCGGCAGCACCGCGCGGGGATGCGGCTTGACCAGGACCGCGTTGCCGGTGGCGAGGGAGGCGAACAGGCCCGGATAGCCGTTCCACGTCGGGAAGGTGTTGCAGCCGATGACCAGGCCGATGCCGCGCGGGACCGGTGTGAACTGCTTGGTCAGCGCCAGCGGGTCGCGCTTGCCCTGCGGCTTGGTCCACTCCGCGGCGGTGGGGGTGCGCACCTGCTCGGCGTACGCGTACGCCACCGCCTCCATGCCGCGGTCCTGCGCGTGCGGGCCGCCGGCCTGGAACGCCATCATGAACGCCTGGCCGGAGGTGTGCATGACCGCGTGGGCGAACTCGGGCGTCCGGTCGCTGATCCGCTTGAGGATCTCCAGGCAGACCACCGCGCGGGTGTCGGCGCCCGCGTCCCGCCAGGTCCGCATCCCGGCCCGCATGGCGGGCAGCAGCACGTCGAGGTCCGCGTGCGGGTAGCCGACGCCCAGCTCGATGCCGTACGGGGAGGTCTCGCCGCCCACCCAGTCGTCGGTGCCGGGCTGGCCGAGGTCGAGGCGGGTGCCGAGCAGCGCGTCGAAGGCGGCCTTGCCCGCCGCGAGGTCCTGGCTGCCGTTCTCCCCGTAGGCCTTGGGGTGCTCGGGGTGCGGGGACCAGTACGCGCGCGTGCGGATCGCTTCCAGTGCCCGGTCCAGGGTGGGCCGGTGCTGGGCGGTCAGCTGCTGCGCGGTGTTTTCGGCGGCCATCGGGGACCAACTCCTCGTCGAGTTCGGGGACCGGGCAAAGCCTTGGGCAGGAGGCAGGGGTGGCGGAAGCCGACGACGCCGGAGTGGAGGGCGCCGGGGCATGGATGTCGGAAGTCGGGCGGTCGGAGTTAGAGTAACCGAACGATCGGTCGGGACAAGAGGGTCCGCCGCATCTGTGGACAAGCCCGTGCGGGAGGATCGCGCACATGACAGCACTCGACCTCAACAGCCCCGTGGCCGTCGTCGGCACCGGCACCATGGGCCAGGGCATCGCCCAGGTCGCACTGACCGCGGGGCACCCCGTGCGGCTGTACGACGCCGTCCCCGGCCGGGCCCGGGAGGCCGCCGAGGGGATCATGGCCCGGCTCGACCGGCTCGTGGCGAAGGAGCGGCTCACCGCCGCCGGCCGGGACGCCGCCCGCGACCGTCTGACGCCCGCCGACGACCTCACCGGACTCGCCGACTGCGCCCTGGTCGTCGAGGCCGTCCTGGAGCGCCTGGACGTCAAACAGGAACTGTTCCGCGCGCTGGAGGAGATCGTCCCCGACGACTGCCTGCTCGCCACCAACACCTCCTCCCTGTCGGTCACCGCCGTCGGCGGCGCCCTGCGCGTCCCCGGCCGCTTCGTGGGTCTGCACTTCTTCAACCCCGCTCCGCTGCTGCCGCTCGTCGAGGTCGTCTCCGGCTTCGCCACCGACGTCACCTGCGCCACGCGCGCGTACGAGACGGCCCGCGCCTGGGGCAAGACGCCGGTCGCCTGCGCCGACACCCCCGGCTTCATCGTCAACCGCATCGCCCGGCCCTTCTACGCCGAGGCCTTCACGGTGTACGAGTCCCAGGGGGCCGATCCGGCCACGATCGACGCGGTGCTGCGCGAGTCCGGCGGCTTCCGCATGGGTGCCTTCGAACTGACCGACCTCATCGGGCAGGACGTCAACGAGTCCGTCACCCACTCGGTGTGGCAGGCCTTCTTCCAGGACGTGCGCTTCACGCCCTCGCTCGCCCAGCGCCGGCTGGTCGAGTCCGGCCGCCTCGGCCGCAAGAGCGGCCGGGGCTGGTACGACTACGCGGACGGCGCCGAGCGTCCCGAGCCGCGCACCGCGGAGCAGGCCGGGGCGCCCGCGTACGTGGTCGCCGAGGGCGATCTGGGGCCCGCCTCGGACCTGCTCGCCCTGATCCACGAGGCCGGAATCCAGGTCCGTGCGGAGGACGAGGACAACGGCACCCGCCTGGTGCTGCCCAGTGGCGGCCAACTGGCGCTCGCCGACGGCCAGACCTCCGTGGAGTACCACGACGTCGTCTACTTCGACCTCTCACCGGACTACCGCGGGGCCACGCGTATCGCCCTGTCCCACTCCCAGGACACCTCCGCGCGGACCGTCGCCGAGGCCACCGGACTGTTCCAGGCGCTCGGGAAGAAGGTCAGCGTCATCGGGGACGTCCCCGGCATGATCGTCGCGCGCACGGTGGCGCGGATCATCGACCTGGCGCACGACGCCGTCGCCAAGGGGGTGGCCACCGAGGAGGACGTCGACACCGCGATGCGCCTGGGCGTCAACTACCCGCTGGGGCCCTTCGAGTGGAGCCGCCGCCTCGGCCGCGGCTGGGCCGGTTCCCTCCTCGACGACCTGCACGAGCGCGATCCGTCCGGCCGCTACGCGCCGTCCCTCGCGCTCTACCGGCACGCGTGCGCCACCGAGAAGCGGGAGGACACCCCATGACCACCGCCAGGCGCGACACGTACACCCCGGAGTCCCTGCTCTCCGTCGCCGTCCAGGTGTTCAACGAGCGTGGCTACGACGGCACCTCCATGGAGCACCTCTCCCAGGCCGCCGGTATCTCCAAGTCGTCGATATACCACCACGTGGCGGGCAAGGAGGAGCTGCTGCGGCGCGCGGTGACCCGGGCGCTGGACGGCCTCTTCGGCATCCTCGACGAGGAGCACGCGCGCGTGGGGCGTGCCGCCGAACGCCTGGAGTACGTCGTACGGCGCATGGTCGAGGTCCTGATCGCGGAGCTGCCGTACGTGACGCTGCTGCTGCGCGTGCGCGGCAACACGGGCACCGAGCGGTGGGCCCTGGAGCGGCGACGCGAGTTCGACCACCGGGTGGCGGCGCTGCTGAAGGCCGCGGCGGCCGACGGGGACGTGCGGGGCGACATCGAGGTGCGCCTGGTGACCAGGCTGGTCTTCGGGATGATCAACTCGCTCGTCGAGTGGTACCGGCCCGACGGGCGCGGCATGAGCGAGCGCGAGGTGAGCGACGCGGTGGTCCGGCTGGCCTTCGGCGGGCTGCGCAGGGCGGGCTAGGACGGGCTCCGGGAGGACCGGCCCGGCAGGGGTGGCCGGGTGGCCGGTGGTTCACCCCTGCGGCTCCAGGTCCTCCTCCTCGAACACCAGCAGGGTGCGCGTGCTGAGCACCTCGGGGATCGCCTGGAGCCGGGTCAGCACCAGTTCCCGCAACGCCCGGTTGTCCGGGGTGTGCACCAGGAGCAGTACGTCGAAGTCGCCGCCCACCAGGGCGATGTGGGAGGCGCCGGGAAGCTGCCGGAGCTGTTCGCGGACCGTGCGCCAGGTGTTCTGGACAATCTTCAGGGTGATGTACGCGGAGGTGCCGTGACCGGCCCGTTCGTGGTCGACGCGGGCCCCGAATCCCCGGATGACGCCGTCCTCGACGAGCCGGTTGATCCGGGCGTAGGCGTTCGCGCGGGAGACGTGGACCCGGTCGGCGACGGACCGGACGGAGGCGCGGCCGTCCGCCTGGAGCATGCGCAGGATGTCCTGGTCTATGGCGTCCAGGGGGCGCGCGGGCGGCACCGGCCCGCTCCCCTCCGGACTCCCGGCACTCTCGGCCATTTGTTCAGACGACACCCGGCCCCGCCTCCCCGCCATGGACGTACTGCGTCCATCTCAGGCCGTGGAGAACCGTTTGTCCACAGCCTGGTGCCACCCGTAGCCAAAATGTGCCGGCGACCGAACAATCGGTTGGTGAGGCGCGTCACAGACGCCGCGCCCCACCAAGCCACTCCCACGAGGAGGTGCCGTCATGACGGTCATGGAGCAGCGGGGCGCGTACCGGCCGACCCCGCCGCCCGCCTGGCAGCCACGTACCGACCCCGCGCCGCTGCTGCCCGACCCGGAGCCGTACCGCGTGCTCGGCACCGGGCGGGCCGACGCGGCCGACCCGGAGCTGCTGCGCCGGCTGTACGCGGAGCTGGTGAAGGGCCGCCGCTACAACGCGCAGGCCACCGCGCTCACCAAGCAGGGCCGTCTCGCGGTCTACCCCTCCAGCACCGGTCAGGAGGCCTGTGAGGTCGCCGCCGCGCTGGTCCTGAAGGAACAGGACTGGCTCTTCCCGAGCTACCGCGACACGCTCGCCGTCGTCGCGCGCGGGGTGGACCCCGTCGAGACCCTCACCCTCCTGCGCGGTGACCGGCACACCGGCTACGACCCCTACGAGCACCGGGTCGCGCCGTTGAGCACGCCGCTGGCCACCCAGTTGCCGCATGCCGTCGGGCTCGCGCACGCCGCCCGCCTCAAGGGTGACGACGTGGTCGCGCTGGCGATGGTCGGCGACGGCGGGACCAGCGAGGGCGACTTCCACGAGGCACTGAACTTCGCCGCCGTGTGGCGCGCACCGGTCGTCTTCCTCGTCCAGAACAACGGCTTCGCGATCTCCGTCCCGCTCGCCAAGCAGACCGCGGCCCCGTCGCTGGCCCACAAGGCCGTCGGCTACGGGATGCCCGGCCGGCTGGTCGACGGCAACGACGCGGCCGCCGTGCACGAGGTCCTGGCCGACGCCGTGCGCCACGCGCGCGCGGGAGGCGGCCCGACCCTGGTCGAGGCGGTCACCTACCGCGTGGAGGCGCACACCAACGCCGACGACGCGACCCGCTACCGGGGCGACGCCGAGGTGGAGACCTGGAAGGAGCACGATCCCGTCGCGCTCCTCGAACAGGAACTGACCCGCCGCGGCCTGCTCGACGACGACCGTCTCGCCGCCGTCCGTCAGGCCGCCGAGACCATGGCCGCCGACCTGCGGGCGCGCATGAACCAGGACCCGGCGCTCGACCCCATGGACCTGTTCACCCACGTCTACGCCGAGCCCACCCCCCAACTGCTGGAACAGCGGGAGCAGCTGCGGGCCGAGCTGGCGGCCGAAGCCGAAGCCGAGCCCGGTTCCGGGGTCGAGCCGGGGAGGACACAGCGATGACCACCGTCGCCGCCAAACCGGCCACCATGGCGCAGGCGCTCACCCGCGCGCTGCGCGACGCGATGACCGCGGACCCCTCCGTCCACGTGATGGGCGAGGACGTCGGCACCCTCGGCGGTGTCTTCCGGATCACCGACGGACTCGCCGAGGAGTTCGGCGAGGACCGCTGCACGGACACCCCGCTGGCCGAGGCGGGCATCCTCGGGACGGCCGTCGGCATGGCGATGTACGGGCTGCGGCCGGTCGTGGAGATGCAGTTCGACGCGTTCGCCTACCCGGCGTTCGAGCAGTTGGTGTCGCACGTCGCCAGGATGCGCAACCGCACGCGCGGCAGGATGCCCCTGCCGCTCACCATCCGCATCCCCTACGGGGGTGGCATCGGCGGCGTCGAGCACCACAGCGACTCCTCCGAGGCGTACTACATGGCGACTCCCGGGCTTCATGTCGTCACGCCCGCGACCGTTCCGGACGCCTACGGGCTGCTGCGGGCCGCCATCGCCTCCGACGACCCGGTCGTCCTCCTCGAACCCAAGCGTCTGTACTGGTCGAAGGACTCCTGGGACCCGGAGCAGCCGACGGCCGTCGATCCCTTGGGCCGTGCGGTGGTGCGGCGCTCCGGCCGGAGCGCCACGCTCATTACGTACGGACCGTCCCTCCCCGTCTGCATGGAGGCGGCCGAGGCGGCCCGCGCCGAGGGCTGGGACCTGGAGGTCGTCGACCTGCGCTCGCTGGTGCCGTTCGACGACGCGACGGTGTGCGCCTCGGTGCGGCGGACGGGACGTGCGGTCGTCGTCCACGAGTCGGGTGGCTTCGGTGGTCCCGGCGGGGAGATCGCGGCCCGGGTCACGGAGCGCTGCTTCCACCATCTGGAGGCGCCGGTGCTGCGTGTGGCAGGGTTCGACCTCCCGTATCCGCCACCGATGCTGGAGCGTCACCACCTGCCCGGCGTGGACCGGATCCTGGATGCCGTGGGGCGTCTGCAGTGGGAGGCCGAAAGCTGATGGCACAGGTGCTGGAGTTCAAGCTGCCCGACCTCGGTGAGGGGCTCACCGGGGCGGAGATCGTGCGCTGGCTGGTCGAGGTCGGCGAGGTCGTCGCCGTCGACCA
This sequence comes from Streptomyces yamdrokensis, assembly GCF_053890455.1. Classification (NCBI taxonomy): domain Bacteria; kingdom Bacillati; phylum Actinomycetota; class Actinomycetes; order Kitasatosporales; family Streptomycetaceae; genus Streptomyces; species Streptomyces yamdrokensis. Next base: position 3,830,280 of record NZ_CM132679.1, on the reverse strand, counting down.
GCCGGTCGTCGAGGTCGAGACGGCCAAGGCGATGGTGGACGTGCCCTGCCCCTACGGGGGCGTGGTCACCGCCCGCTTCGGCGAGGAGGGCGCCGAGGTGCCGGTGGGCGCCCCGCTGATCACGGTCGCGGTGGGCGGCCCGGCCGATGACGACGGCCGACCGGTGGAGGAGACGCCTTCCGCGACGGACGGCTCCCGCGCCGGCAGTTCCCGTGCCGATGCCTCGCGGGCGGCGGACTCCCGCGCAAAAGGCCCGCGATCGGCGGGTTCCGGCAACGTGCTGGTCGGTTACGGAACCTCGGAGGCACCGGCCCGGCGGCGCAGGGTGCGGCCGGGCCCGACGGCGCCGAGCGCGTCGGCGTCGCCGGCCGCTTCCACCGCTTCCACCGCTTCCACCGCTTCCACCGCTTCCACCACGTCCACGTCCACGTCCACGGTGAACGGTTGGGCCACCGCCGAAGGACAGGCACCCGCTGCCCGGCAGGCCCGTACGGCCGCCGGGGCGGTGGACGGGCCGGTACCCGTGATCTCGCCGCTGGTGCGCCGACTGGCCCGGCAGCACGGTCTGGATCTGCGCGAGATGTCCGGTTCCGGGCCCGAAGGGCTGATCCTGCGGGCGGACGTGGAGTACGCGCTCCGGGCCGCCGGAACACAGTCCGGCAAGGACAAGGACAAGGACCGGGCGCCCACGCCCTCCACCGAGCCACACCCGCGCGCGCCGCGGACACCGGCACAGGAACCGTCGCAGGTGTACACGCCGGCCGTCGGAGTCCCGACTGCCCCGGATTCCACCCGCATCCCCCTCAAGGGCATCCGCGGTGTCATGGCCGACAAGCTGTCCCGCAGCCGCACCGAGATCCCCGACGCGACCTGCTGGGTGGACGCCGACGCGACCGAGCTGATGCGGGCGCGGGACGCGATGCGGCGTTTCGCCGAGGAACGTCCACAGAGCCCCGCGGCCGGCGGGCCGAAGATCTCCGTGCTCGCCCTGCTGGCCCGGATCTGCACCGCCGCGCTGGCCCGCTTCCCCGAGCTCAACTCCTCCGTGGACATGACGGCCAGGGAGGTCGTCCAGCACAGGGCCGTGCATCTCGGCTTCGCCGCGCAGACCGAGCGCGGGCTCGTCGTCCCCGTCGTCCGGGACGCGCACGCGCGGAACGCTGAGTCGCTGACGGCGGAGTTCGCCCGGCTGACCGAGGCGGCCCGCACGGGAACGCTGACGCCGGCGGAACTCACCGGCGGCACGTTCACGCTGAACAACTACGGCGTCTTCGGCGTCGACGGCTCCACCCCGATCATCAACCACCCCGAGGCCGCCATGCTCGGCGTCGGCCGCATCGTCCCCAAGCCATGGGTGCACGAGGGCGAGTTGGCGGTGCGGCAGGTCGTGCAGCTCTCGCTCACCTTCGACCACCGGGTCTGCGACGGCGGCACGGCAGGCGGCTTCCTTCGGTACGTGGCGGACTGCGTGGAGCAACCGGCGGTGCTGCTGCGCACGCTGTGACGTCTGTTCTGCCCGACCGCATGGTGCGTGCCCCCGCGTTCCCCGTGATCGCGGGGGCACGCATACTCGGGGGGTGACCGACTACGAGCTCCCGGATGCTCCCGGAGCCGCTGGCGACCGCACCCGTGACCGCGACCCCGCGCCGGGCCGGGCGGCACCCGCCGCGTACGACGAATCCGCCGCGCACTCCCCGTCCTCCACACGCCCCATGCCCGACACACCCCTCGTCCACGACGCCCTCGTGCTGGCCGGAGGCGGTGCCCGGCGGCTCGGGGGCGCGGACAAGCCCGGGGTGCGGGTGGGCGGCCGGGCGCTGCTCGACCGGGTGCTGGCCGCCTGTTCCGGTGCCCGCACCACCGTGGTCGTGGCCGACCCCCGGCCCACCTCCCGGCCCGTGTCCTGGGCCCGTGAGGATCCGCCGGGCGGCGGGCCGCTCGCCGCGCTCGACGCGGGGCTCCGGCTGAGCACCGCGGAGTACGCCGTACTGCTCTCCGCGGACCTGCCGTTCCTCGACGGAGCCACGGTCGAGGAGCTGCTGACCACCCTGCGCACGAGCACGGCCGACGGGGTTCTGCTGACCGACGCCGACGGCCGGGACCAGCCGCTCGTGGCCGCGTACCGGACGGCGGCCCTGCGCCGCGGACTGGCCGCGCTCACCGAGCGGCACGGCGCGTTGGCCGGGCTGCCTCTGCGCCGGCTGACCGGCTCGCTCGACCTCACCCGAATCCACGGCCCAAAGGCGTCGTTCGACTGCGACACCTGGGACGACATCGCCACCGCCAGAGCACGCATCAGGGAGCATGGACACGTGTTGGATGAATGGATTTCCGCAGTCAAGGACGAGCTGGGCGTCGATCTGGACGTCGACACCAACGTCCTCCTCGACCTCGCCCGTGACGCCGCCCACGGTGTGGCCAGGCCGGCGGCGCCGCTGACCACCTTCCTCGTCGGCTACGCGGCGGCCCGCGCCGGCGGTGACCGGGAGGCCGTCGCCGAGGCCGCGCGCAAGGCCGTCGCCCTCGCCGCCCGCTGGGCAGACGAGGACACCACCGACGCCGCGTCCGCGCAGCACGACGACAAGCAGCGCGACGACAAGCAGCCCGACGCCCCCATCGCCGACGCAGCCCCCGGTGCGCGCCCGGACGCCGGATGAACGCGCCCGACGCCCGGGCCGACAAGGACACCGGGACCACCGACGACGTCGAGGATCCCGACGACCTCGACGTCGAGGAGGCTCTCGCCCTCGTGAACGACGCCTCCGGCCGTACCTCCGGTGACCCCGCGCACGCCCGCTCCCCCCGCAGGGGCGGGCCCCGGCCCGCCGCGGACGGTCCGGGCCCCGCCACCCGCCGGCACCCGCGCCACGCCCTCCCCTGGACCGAGGCCCGTGCCGTCGCCGAGCGTGCGGTCCGCCGGGGCACCGGCAGCCGGTCCGCCCGTCGCGCCCCGGCCCCGGTGCCGCTCGACGCCGCCCTCGGTCTCACCCTCGCCGCCCCCCTCACGGCCCTCACCGACCTGCCGTCCTTCGACACCTCGGCCATGGACGGCTGGGCGGTCTCCGGCCCCGGGCCCTGGGCCGTACGGGAGGAAGGCGTCCTCGCCGGGCACGCCGAGCACCCGCCGCTCACCGACGGCGAAGCCGTCCGTATCGCCACCGGGGCCCGTGTCCCCCCGGACACCACCGCCGTCCTGCGCAGCGAACACGGCCGCACGGACGACAACGGCCGGCTGCACGCCTCTCCGCCCCGACGGGCCACCCAGCCCGGGGCCGCCACCACATCCCGGTCAGTGGGCGCACCCCACGCCGGGCCCGCCTCCGCGGTCGCGCAGGGGCAGGACATCCGCCCCCGTGGCCAGGAGTGCCGCAGAGGCGACCAGCTGCTGTCCGTCGGCACCTTGGTGACCCCGGCCGTGCTGGGCCTCGCCGCGGCCGCCGGATACGACACGCTCAGCGCTCTCCCCCGCCCCCGCGTCGAAATCCTCGTCCTCGGCGACGAACTGCTCACCGAAGGCCTCCCCCACGACGGGCTGATCCGGGACGCGCTCGGTCCGATGCTGCCGCCCTGGCTGCGCGCACTCGGCGCCGAGGTCACCGCGGTCCGCCGAGTCCGCGACGACGCGCGGACGCTGCACAAGGCGATCACGAAGTCCGACGCCGACGTCGTCGTCACCACCGGAGGCACCGCCGCGGGCCCGGTCGACCACGTTCACCCGACGCTGCGCCGCATCGACGCCGAACTCCTCGTGGACGGAGTCGAGGTGCGCCCCGGCCACCCCATGCTTCTGGCCCGCACCAAGGAGAACCAGTACCTCGTCGGTCTGCCGGGCAACCCCCTCGCCGCGGTCTCCGGGCTGCTCACGCTCGCCGAGCCCCTGCTGCGGACCCTCGCGGCCCGCCCGGCCCCCGAGCCGTACGTGATGCCGCTGCGGGACGCCGTCCACGGGCATCCGCACGACACCCGGCTCATCCCGGTCGTCCTGCGCGGTGACGTGGCCCTGCCCCTGCACTACAACGGTCCGGCCATGCTGCGCGGCGTCGCGGCGGCCGACGCCCTCGCCGTCGTCCCCCCGGGTGGTACGCGGCCCGGCCAGGAGGCGGAACTGCTGGACCTGCCCTGGGCGTCCGGAGGAATCGGGGTGTGTTTCACGTGAAACTTCCGGGCCAGGACGCCATCGCCCGCCAGGCGGACGAGCACTTGGTGACCCATCGGGTGAAGCTGCCGAGGAAGGTGGTCGAACACCCGGTCCGCCAGGTCACCAAGCGGCTGTCCATGGCGTTGCTCCTCCTCGTGGTGACGGCGTTGATCGTGTACATCGACCGCGACGGCTACACCGACAACTCCGACGGCGCCCTCGACTTCCTCGATGCCTTCTACTACGCGACCGTCACCCTCTCCACCACGGGGTACGGCGACATCACCCCGGTCAGTGACGCCGCCCGGCTGACCAACATCTTCGTCATCACGCCGTTGCGTGTGATGTTCCTGATCATCCTGGTCGGCACCACCCTCGAGGCCCTCACCGAGCGCACGCGGGAGGAGTGGCGACTGAACCGCTGGAGGTCCACGTTGCGTGATCACACCGTCGTCGTCGGATTCGGCACGAAGGGCAGGTCCGCGATCAAGACCGTCTGCGCGACGGGGCTCCGCAAGGAGCAGGTCGTGGTGGTCGATCCCAGCAGCAAGGCGATCGAGGCCGCGGCGGCCGACGGATACGCGGGTGTCATAGGGGACGCGACGCGCAGCGAGGTGCTGAAGCGGGCCGAGGCCTACCGGGCGAAGCAGATCATCATCGCCACGCAGCGCGACGACACGGCCGTGCTGGTGACGCTGACGGCCCGCCAGCTCAACCGCGGCGCGAAGATCGTGGTCGCGGTACGCGAGGAGGAGAACGCCCCGCTGCTGAAGCAGTCGGGTGCCGACGCGGTCATCACCAGTGCCAGCGCGGCCGGCCGGCTGCTCGGTCTGTCCGTGCTGAGCCCCGCGGCCGGCATGGTGATGGAGGACCTCATCCAGCAGGGCACCGGTCTCGACATGATAGAACGGCCGGTCATAAAGGCTGAGGTGGGCAAGTCGCCGCGGGAGGTCGACGATCTGGTGGTGAGCGTTCTGCGCGGGCACCGGGTGCTCGGCTACGACGACGAGCACGTCGGGACGCTCGAGCTCACGGACCGGCTGATCACCATCGTGCGGGCGACCCCGGGCACCCCGGTCACCCCCGACATCCGACCGCTCCACGACTGACACCGCCGGGACGTCACGAGAAACACGAGAGATCACGAGAGGCCGCGAGAAACAACGCGGAGTCCCCGGGCCGGGTGCCCGGGGACTCCGCGTTTCCGCCCGCCTCGTCGGCCCGCGTCACTTGCGGTTGTAGAGCCGCATCGTGACCGGTCCGAAGACCAGGACGAACAGGGCGGACCAGCCCAGCGACCAGGCGACCTCGTCGGCCGGCCAGTCTCCCGCCATCAGTCCGCGCACCGCGGACGCGAGGTGCGTGACGGGACTGTTGTTGACGAAGGCCTGGAGCCAGCCCGGCATGGTGCCCGGGTCGACGAAGACGTTGGACAGGAAGGTGAGCGGGAAGATCACCATCATGCTGACGCCCATCACCGACTTCTCGGTGCGCAGCATCAGCCCGAACATCGTCCAGATCCACGAGAACGCGAACGCGAAGACCACCAGCAGCACGATCCCGGCGAGTACACCGGCGACCCCGCCGTCCGGCCGGTAGCCGAGGATCATGCCCACGGTCAGCATCACGACGGACGCGATGGTGTAGCGCAGGGCGTCGCCGAGCAGATAGCCGACCATCGTCGAGGGTCGCCAGATCGGCAGGGTGCGGAACCGGTCGAAGACGCCCTTCTCGATGTCCGTGTTGACCGAGACGCCGGTGTACATCGTGATCATCACGACCGACATCACCAGGATGCCCGGCAGCAGGAACTGGATGTACTCCTTGGGCGAACCGGCCAGCGCCCCGCCGAAGAGGTACGTGTACATCAGCACCATCATGATCGGGAACGCGGTGACGTCGAAGAGCTGCTCCGGCACATGCTTGATCTTGAGGATCGCGCGCCAGCCGAAGGTCAGGGAGGCCGACCACGCGCTGGGCCGCGGCGGACGCTCCTTGGCGACCAGCAGCTCGGCGAGGGAGTCGGTGCGGACCGGGGCGAGTTCCGCGCTCTTGGTGGTCGTCGTCACGGTGCTCATGCCGCCACCTCGTCCTTCGGGTTGTGGGAGTCTTCGGAATCGTCGGAGCCGGTCTGGGTGTCGTGGCCGGTGAGGGCGAGGAACACCTCGTCCAGGCTCGGCTGGCCGAGCGAGAAGTTGTCGACGGTGACGCCGGCCGCGGCCAGTTCGCCCAGGGCGCGGGCGGCCTGTTCGGCGGCGGTGTCCTGGCTCGCGGCCGCGCCCAGACGGGCGGTGAGCGTCACCGGGTCGGGCTCGGGCTGCACCGTCGCGTCGAGCAGGCGGCGCAGCAGATCCGCGGCGAGCGGCCGTTGGTCCGGGTCGCGCAGCCGCAGATGGACGGTGCCGGCGCCGACGGAGGCCTTCAGCTCGCCCTTGGTGCCCTCGGCGATCACCTTCCCGCGGTCGATGACGGCGATCCGGGACGCCAGCTGGTCGGCCTCGTCCAGGTACTGCGTGGTCAGCAGCACGGTCGTGCCCTGGGCGACCACCGCGCGCACGATGTCCCACACCTGGTTGCGGCTGCGCGGGTCCAGGCCGGTCGTCGGCTCGTCGAGGAACAGCAGGTCGGGTGTGTTGAGGATGGACGCGGCGATGTCGATACGGCGCCGCATGCCGCCCGAGTAGTGCTTGACCTGCTTCGCCGCCGCGTCCGTCAGGCCGAACGCCTCCAGAAGCTGGGCGGCACGGGTGCGGGCGGCCGGTTTGCGGTGGCCGAGCAGCCGGGCCAGCAGGATCAGGTTCTCGGCGCCGGTGAGGTCCTCGTCCACGGACGCGTACTGCCCGGTGAGGCTCACCAGGCCGCGCACCGTGTCGGCCTCGCGCACGACGTCATGGCCGAAGACACGGGCGTCGCCGCCGTCCGGCCTCAGCAGGGTGGCGAGCATCTTCACGGTGGTGGTCTTGCCGGCGCCGTTCGGTCCGAGGACGCCGTACACCGTGCCGGCCGGTACGGAGAGGTCGACCCCGTCGACGGCCCGGGTCTCACCGAAGGTCTTGACCAGGCCGGCGGTCTCGATCGCCAGGCCGGACGTCTGCGTGCTCATGCTTCGGGTCCTTCCACGTGCTTCCGGGTGCTGGGGCTACGCAGGGGGAGACCTTCACCGTCGCGCAAATTCATCGCTCCCGCACACGGATTTCCCGAGAACCGGCCCAACGACGGACCCCGCCCCCGCCCATGGACCCAGGCCGGGCCCAGGCCGGGCCCGGTCCGGGCCCGGACCTGCCCTCGCACCTGAGCCGTCCACGGCCCGGTCAGGGGTAGCGTCGTTCTCATGTATGCGATCACGATTCCCGAACCCGGTGGGCCCGAGGCGCTGGTGTGGGAGGAGGTCCCCGATCCCGTTCCCGGCGAGGGCGAGGTGCTGGTCGAGGTGGTGGCCGGCGCCGTCAACCGTGCCGACATCATGCAGCGGCAGGGCTTCTACGACCCCCCGCCCGGTGCCTCCCCCTACCCCGGCCTGGAGTGCTCCGGGCGGATCGCCGCACTCGGTCCCGGTGTGACCGGGTGGGCGGTCGGTGCCGAGGTGTGCGCGCTGCTCGCGGGCGGCGGCTACGCGGAGCGGGTCGCCGTCCCGGCCGGCCAGCTGCTTCCCGTTCCCAAGGGGCTCGGCCCCAAGCAGGCGGCGGCACTCCCGGAGGTCGTCTGCACGGTCTGGTCGAACGTCTTCATGGTGTCCCATCTCCGTCCCGGCGAGACGCTGCTCGTGCACGGCGGCTCCAGCGGCATCGGCACCATGGCGATCCAGCTCGCCAAGGCCGTCGGCGCCAAGGTCGCCGTCACGGCCGGTACGAAGGAGAAACTGGAGCGCTGCGCCGAGCTGGGTGCCGACATCCTGATCAACTACCGCGAGCAGGACTTCGTGGCCGAGCTGAAGCAGGCCACCGACGGCGTCGGCGCGGACGTCATCCTCGACAACATGGGCGCCAAGTACCTGGACCGCAACGTCAAGGCCCTCGCCGTCAACGGCCGGCTCGCGATCATCGGCCTGCAGGGCGGTGCCAAGGGCGAGCTGAACATCGGCGCCCTCCTGAGCAAGCGCGCCGCCGTCAGCGCGACCTCGCTGCGCGCCCGGCCGCCTGCGGAGAAGGCGGCGATCGTCGCGGCCGTACGGGAACACGTCTGGCCGCTGGTCGACGGCGGCCATGTCCGTCCCGTCGTCGACCGTGAGATCCCGATGCCGGACGCGGCCGGTGCCCACCGGGTCGTGGAGGCCAGCAGCCACATCGGCAAGGTGCTGCTGATCGCGCCGTAGGACTGCCGGATGCCGGATGCCGGATGTCCGTGGGGCCCGGCCCCCGGGCTTCAGCTCCGCCGCAGCCTGAGGCCCACGAACGCCAGCCCCAGCCCGAGCCCCATCAGGACGAGTCCGCTGCCCAGCGGCAGGATGCGCAGCATGGGCCCGGCGGAGTGCCCGGTGCCGGTGGCGGCGTTCGCCGTGGGCTGCCGTGACACCTCGGAGGGCACCGAGGGGGCGGTCTCCCGGGGCCGGGCCGCGTCCGGGGCGGGCCCGGTGTCCGCCGCGTCGGCACGGGCCCCGCCCGGCTTCTCGGGGACGCCGCTCACACCGTCGCCGCCGGTGTCGCGTCCGCCGCCACCCGGTTCGTAGTCCCGTCCACCCCACGGGTCGGCCTTCCCGGCCCCTCGGGGACTCTCGGGCCTCTCGCTCTGCTCCTCCGGCACGGACACCTCCCGCCCCGGCCGCTTCCGCCCTTCCCCGGGGCGGCTGCCGGCCCTGGAGGGCTCCGCGGAGGGCGAGATCGACGGCTTCGCGGCCGAAGTGGGAGCCGAGCGGAAGGGCGGGGGAGCGGAAGAGGGGGCGGAGGAGGATCGCGTGGTCGCGCGGGAGGGCGCGTCGGGCGGCCCGCCCAGCACCTCCTGGCGCCCGCCCACCGCCCCGTCGGCGCCGTACGCCACCGACGCACCGAAGGGCGCCGCGACAGGGCCGTACGGCATCGTCGCCCCCGCCCCGGTCGCCGTCCCTGCCGTCACCCCGAGCACGACACCCGCTCGCAGGGCGAGCCCCGCCCCTGTCGCCCCCGTTACACGTAGCCATGAAGTCACGACGGTGACCTCCCGCGCCGGCCGGTGCCCGTTCGCACCGTCGGCAAGATGGGCCGGATGGACCCCCACAGGCTCGCATTCCCGTGTGTACCCGGCATTTCGGATTACCCCACTCAGGGGGCGGCCGAGGGACGGCCGGGGAACGGCCCAGGGGCGGTCAGGGGGCCTCGAAGGTGTGCGACGGGCGTGCGAGAGAATGGCCGTATGGAGATGCCGAGGAATGAACGGTCGCCGGACGATCCGCAGGTTCTGGTCGTCGGCCAGGACGGCATGGCGCTCGGCGGGGGTGCCGGGGACGAGGACTCCCGCGAGGTCCCGGTCACGGATCAGGTGGAGCAGCCCGCGAAGGTCATGCGGATCGGCAGCATGATCAAGCAGCTGCTGGAGGAGGTGCGCGCGGCTCCTCTGGACGAGGCCAGCCGGGTCCGGCTCAAGGAGATCCACGCCAGCTCGGTGAAGGAGCTGGAGGACGGGCTCGCGCCCCAGCTGGTCGAGGAGCTGGAGCGGCTCTCGCTGCCCTTCACGGACGAGGCGACCCCGAGCGACGCCGAACTGAGGATCGCGCAGGCCCAGTTGGTGGGCTGGCTGGAGGGCCTCTTCCACGGCATCCAGACCACGCTCTTCGCCCAGCAGATGGCCGCGCGCGCCCAGCTGGAGCAGATGCGCCGGGCCCTTCCGCCGGGCGTCGGTGACGGCGGCCACGAGGAGCCCCCGATGGGCGGCCGCTCGGGTGGCCCCTACCTGTAGGCGTTGTAGTCGTTGTAGTCGTGTAATCGTCCGCTCGTCCCTGTCCCGCTGCGACAGGAACGAGCGAGGGGGGCCCGGTATCGAAGCCGGGCCCCCCTCGTGTGTCCTTGTGGTGTCCTTGTGGACTCAGGCGCTCGGCGGGTTGCCCGTGGAGACGTCGAGCTGGATCTTGGGCATGTCCTCGGGGTCGACGTCCGTACCGGCGGCGGGGAACTGGTTCATGACCGAGCCTTCGCCGTACGTGTTCTCGTCGACGGTGCGCACCTCGAGGTCCCAGCCGGCGGCCTGGAAGCACTCCTTGACCGACTTGATGTACTTGAACTTCAGCTTCGGGACCTGGATCTTGTCCTCGTCGTTGTAGGACTCCTGCGGGTCCGTGCACTCCTCCGGGTCGATCGTCTTGGTCGTGTCGGGCCCGCGGTGGCCGGACACCTTCGACGCCGACGCCGACACCGACGCGCTGACGCCCGGGTCGCCGCCCTTGTTGTCCTCGTCACCGCCGCCGTTGGCCAGCAGGACCGCGAGCAGGCCGCCGACGGCGAGGACGGACACGGCGATCGAGCCGATGATCACCGGCCTGTTGTTCCTGCCGCCGCCCGGTCCGCCCGAGCCCGAAACCTGGGGTGTCAGGTTGTACGGCGGCGGCGTCGACGGACCGCCCTGCTGCGCGCCGTACGGGGAATGGGGTGTCGCGTAGCCGCCCTGCTGCGGGTAGCCGTACGCCGAGGGGGCCGGGGCGCCGTACGGGTTCGGGGTGTGGTGCTGGGGCGGGACCGGCGTGTACGGGGTCTGGACGCTGCCCGGGGCCGCCTGCGCCGACTGGTCGACGGGCGGGAACACCGCGGAGCCGACACCCGCGCCGCTCTGCCCGTGCGCGCCGGGGACGATGCTCGGCGGGGCCGCCTGGAAGGACTGGCTCACCCGCAGGCACTCGCCGCGCATGGCCTCGGCGCTGGGGAAGCGCTCGTTCGGGTTCTTCTTCAGCGCGCGGGTGATCAGCGCGTCCACGGCCGGGGGCAGCGCGCGGTTGACCGAGGAGGCGAGCGGCGGCTCCTCCTGTACGTGCGCGTACGCGATGGCCAGCGGCGAGTCGGCGTCGAACGGAAGGCGTCCGGTGACCAGCTGGAAGAGCATGATGCCGACCGAGTACAGGTCGGAGCGGGCGTCGACGCCCCGTCCGAGCGCCTGCTCGGGCGAGAGGTACTGCGGGGTGCCGACGACCATGCCGGTCTGCGTCATCGACGTCACGCCGGACTGCATGGCGCGGGCGATGCCGAAGTCCATCACCTTGACCACGCCGCGCTTGGTCATCATCACGTTGCCCGGCTTGATGTCCCGGTGGACCAGGCCCATCTCGTGGCTGATCTCCAGGGCGGCCAGCACGTCCGCGGTGATCTTCAGCGCCTTGTCGGCGGGCATCGCGCCCTGCTGCCGCACGTCCTCGTCGAGCACGGAGCCGAGCGGGCGGCCCTCGACGTACTCCATGACGATGTACGGCGTCAGCATGCCCTCGACATCGTCCTCGCCGGTGTCGAAGACCGAGACGATGTTGGTGTGCGTGAGCTTCGCCACGGACTGGGCCTCGCGGCGGAAGCGTTCGCGGAAGGCCTGTTCCCTGCCGAGTTCCGTGTGCAAGGTCTTGATCGCGACCTGACGGTCGAGCACGCTGTCGTACGCGAGGTGGACCGAGGCCATGCCGCCCTGGCCGAGCAGGTCCCGCAGTTGGTAGCGGCCGCCTGCGAGCGCCCGCCCCGCGTTGTGGCCCCGTGCGCCGTCCTGGCTCATGTTCCGCGTCCCCCGTAGCCTCTCCGGCGCTGCCGTCGACGACCGATTCCTCGTAGATCCCATGCGCTATTCCCGGCCAAGTCTGCCCGAGGCCACGGACACGTCAAGCGTGGGGCCCGTTCCGTGACCGTACGGGACAGAAGAGTCGCGGAAGCGTTACAGGGGGCGGGAGCCCGGGCCGCCACCCAGCACACAGAATTTGCATGACGATACGGATTACGGGTTTCATGATCGGTCCGTCTCGTGCCGGTCCTGGCGTCCCGTCCCGGACCGGAGGTCGGCGCGGAGGCTGTAGCGTGGCCGACGGAGACCGTGACAACACCGCGCGCACCGCGGGCAGAAACGACGGCGAGGACTGATGGCACAGCAGCAGCGCGCCCAGGGCCCGTCCGACCCCGAGGCGACTGGCGGCGGCATGTCGGACGCGCCGGACAACTGGGGTAACGGCGGACTTGTGGGCGACGGCCGTTACCGGCTGACGCACAGACTCGGCCGGGGCGGCATGGCCGAGGTGTTCGCCGCCGAGGACGTGCGCCTCGGGCGTACGGTCGCCATCAAACTGCTGCGCGCCGATCTCGCCGAGGACCCGATCTCCAAGGCGCGGTTCACGCGCGAGGCGCAGTCGGTGGCCGGTCTCAACCACCACGCGATCGTCGCCGTGTACGACTCCGGCGAGGACGTCGTGGGCGGCCAGTCGGTGCCGTACATCGTCATGGAGATCGTCGAGGGCCGCACGATCCGCGATCTCCTGCTCAACGCCGAGGCGCCCGGCCCCGAACAGGCGCTGATCATCGTCTCCGGCGTCCTGGAGGCGCTGGCCTACTCGCACCAGCACGGCATCGTGCACCGCGACATCAAGCCCGCCAACGTCATCATCACGCACAACGGCGCCGTGAAGGTGATGGACTTCGGCATCGCCCGCGCGCTGCACGGCGCGTCCACGACGATGACGCAGACCGGCATGGTCATGGGCACCCCGCAGTACCTCTCGCCGGAGCAGGCGCTCGGCAAGGCCGTCGACCACCGGTCCGACCTGTACGCGACCGGCTGCATGCTGTACGAACTCCTGGCACTGCGGCCCCCGTTCACGGGGGAGACGCCGCTGTCCGTGGTCTACCAGCACGTGCAGGACATCCCCACGCCCCCGTCGGAGGTCTCGGACGGCTGTCCGCCGGAGCTTGACGGGCTTGTCATGCGCTCACTCGCCAAGGAGCCGGACGACCGGTTCCAGACGGCCGAGGAGATGCGCGGACTGGTCCAGTACGGGCTGCAGATGCTCTACGACCAGGGCGGTCACACGGGCACCTGGAACACCGGCCCGGTCGCCATGCACGACGGCCGGCACACCCCGGCGGCGGGTTTCGCGGGCACGGCGGCGATGCCGCACCCGGAGGCCTCCGGTACCGCGGCCATCCCGAAGCCGATCCTGCCCAACCGGTACGGCGCCGGGGACGACGGCGGCTTCGAGGGCGGCGACCACCGGGGCGACGGCCGCGGCAAGCTGTGGATCCTCGCGGTGCTCGCGGTGATCGCCGTGGTCGCGGGTGTCGCGCTGGCGCTGAACGGTGGCGGAGACGGCGGGGGCGACGAGAACCCGACCAAGTCGCCGTCCTCCTCGCAGACCACCGAGGAGGAGAAGCCCAGCGAGTCGCCGGACGAGGACGACGAGTCCGAGGAGCCGGAGGCGCCGAACACGGACACCGGTACCGGCAGCGGTTCGGGTGGCGGTGGCTACGTCCCGTCGTACGACCCGGTCCCGTCGCCGACGCAGAGCCAGACGGATCCGGAGGAGCCGACGGGTGACCCGACGGACGTCCCGACGACGCCGGTCGAGACCGACACCGAGGAGCCGACGGAGCCGGGTGGCGGCGAGGACGGCGGCGGCGACGGCGGTGCGGCCGACGGCGGTGCGGCCGACGGCGGTGCGGCCGACGGCGGTACGGGTACGGAGAGCGGCGGCGACACCGCCGCCGTCACCGGCGGCTGACCGCGGGTCACGGACCACGGACACGGACCCCGGACCACGAGGCGGGCCCAGAGCCCGCCACCCCACCCCGCGCGGAGCACGTCCGCGCGGGGTGACGTCGTGAACGGGCCGTCCGGCGCCCAGCCTCACCCGGTGAACGCCGCGCGCACCGCCTCGTACTCCCGGGTCCACCACACCACCAGCGCGGCCGTGGCCGGGAACTGGGGATCCGCGCGGGTGTCGCCGCGCTCGTAGTGCCAGCGGAGCATCCAGAAGTCGTTGAGGCGTTCCCACCACACCCGGTGCACCGCCGCGGCGAACTGGGCGGGGGTGGCCCCCGCGCCGCGCCGGTACGCGCGGGCGTAGGACCGTACGCGGGGCAGGTCGAGGGTGCCCGAGGGCCGGACGAAGAAGATCGCCGCGGCGCGTACGGCCTCCTCCGCGCGGGGCCGCACACCGAGCCGGTCCCAGTCGACGATCGCCGCGGGCGCGTCCCCCCGGTACAGCACGTTGAACGGGTGGAAGTCGCCGTGCACCCACCCCACCGCGCCCCCGCGCGGAGGACGCCGGTCGGCGTGCCGCTCCAGGAGGGTCCGCCGTTCCAGGAGCCGGCGGCGGGCGAGGGCGTCGAAGGAGTCGGCGGGGCGGTGCCGGCGGGCGCGGCCGAGCAGGTCGTCGATGAGGGTGAGGGTGTCGGCCGGGTCGGCGCTCTCCGCCGGAGCGCCGTGGGTTCGTGCGTGAGCCGGCATGACGCGTTCCAGACCGGCGTGCACCGCCCCGAGCAGTGCCCCGAGCCGTGCGCACTGCCCCGGTGTGAGTTGCCCGCCGTGCCGGTGCCGGCCGTCGATCCAGGGGTGCAGGGCGTACGCGTGACCGCCGACCACGGCGACCGTGCGCCCGTCCCGGGCGGGCAGCGGCGGGGCCACCGGCACGCCCAGTTCGGCCAGGCGCCGGGTGGCCCGGTGCTGGCGGACGATCGCGGCCGGATCGGCGGTCTCGGGGTCGAAGTGGTGCTTGAGGAAGTAGCGGCCGTGGGTCGTCCGCAGGCGGTAGCCGCGGTTGAGCAGACCCTCGTCGACGGGCTCGCAGGTCACCGCGGAACCGGCGGAGTACCGGCGCAGCAGGGCGCCCAAAGGGGGCGCGCAAGGAACAGGGGGTGGTACACGTAAGCGCGACACGCGCCAGATGCTAGGGCACCACGCGAGGCCGTGAGCTGCGTGTTGTCGCACTCAGTCATTTCCGGTCGCACTGTGTGCCCGATCTTCCGTCGGGCGGGGGGCCGGCGGGGGTGCCGGGCGGCGGTCGGGCGGAGTGCCGGGCGCGGGACACGACCCTTCCCGTGTCCGGGGTCGCCGGGATAACGTGCCGTTGCTCCGGCCTCCTGCAAGGCTGTGACCAGCGCGCTTTTCCCACCTTTCCGATTTACTTGGAAATCCAAGCAAAATCGCAGGTCAGGAAGGGTTTCACAGAAATGTGGCGCACTGGGTAACGTGCTATTTGCAGGTCGCTCGCCGGGGCACCTGTCACGCCTGTTCCCGGCCGGGCGGCACCCACCCCGTGCCCGTGGTCGAGAAGAGGTGAGCCTCCCCCAGGCCTCGACGAGCTGGAGGGGGACCCCAGACCTACCGGCAACCCCGGGGGTCGGACCGACGGAGGAGCACACGTGACCGTGGAGAGCACCGCCGCGCGCACACCGCGACGCAGCGCCGGAAGCGATGCCGGCGCCACCGGCACCAAGCGCACTACCAGCACCACCGGCACCACCGGCACCACCGCCAAGAAGGCGGCCCCGGCGAAGAAGGCGGCCCCCGCCAAGAAGGCGCCCGCGGTGAAGAAGGCCACCGTCGCCAAGAAGGCCCCGGGGGCCGGGAGGGCCGGCGGCGCGAAGCCGCGGAGCGTGGCCGAACCCGGACTCGTCCAGCTGCTGACGCCCGAGGGCGAGCGGGTCGAGAACGCCGAGTTCGACCAGTACGTCTCCGGCGTCACCCCGGAGGATTTCCGCGGCCTGTACCGCGACATGGTGCTCACCCGCCGTTTCGACGCCGAAGCCACCGCGCTCCAGCGCCAGGGCGAGCTGGGCCTGTGGGCCTCGCTGCTGGGCCAGGAGGCGGCGCAGATCGGCTCCGGACGCGCGCTGCGCGACGACGACTACGTCTTCCCGACCTACCGCGAGCACGGCGTCGCCTGGTGCCGCGGGGTGGACCCGACCAACCTGCTCGGCATGTTCCGCGGCGTCAACAACGGCGGCTGGGACCCGAGCAGCAACAACTTCCACCTGTACACGATCGTCATCGGCTCCCAGGCGCTGCACGCCACGGGTTACGCGATGGGTGTCGCCAAGGACGGCGCGGACAGCGCGGTGATCGCCTACTTCGGCGACGGCGCCTCCAGCCAGGGCGACGTGGCCGAGGCCTTCACCTTCTCCGCGGTCTACAACGCCCCGGTGGTGTTCTTCTGCCAGAACAACCAGTGGGCGATCTCCGAGCCGACCGAGAAGCAGTCCCGCGTCCCGCTGTACCAGCGTGCGCAGGGCTTCGGCTTCCCGGGCGTACGGGTGGACGGCAACGACGTGCTGGCGAACCTCGCCGTGACCCGGTGGGCGCTGGAGCGGGCCCGCGCCGGTGAGGGGCCGACACTGATCGAGGCGTTCACCTACCGCATGGGCGCCCACACCACCTCCGACGACCCCACCCGCTACCGCCACGACGACGAGCGGGTTTCCTGGGAGGCCAAGGACCCGATCCTGCGCCTTCGCCGCTACCTGGAGTCCGTACACCACACGGACGAGGGATTTTTTGCGGAACTGGAGACCGAAAGCGAGACGTTGGGCAAACGAGTGCGCGAAGCGGTCCGTGCCATGAAGGACCCCGACCACTTCGCCATCTTCGAGAACGCGTACGCGGACGGACACGCCCTCGTCGACGAGGAGCGGGCCGAGTTCGCCGCGTACCAGGCGTCGTTCGCGGACGCAGACGGGGGTAAGTGACATGACGGAGAAGATGGCCCTGGCCAAGGCGATCAACGAGTCGCTGCGCCGTGCTCTGGACACGGACCCCAAGGTCCTCGTCATGGGTGAGGACGTGGGCAAGCTCGGCGGCGTGTTCCGGGTGACGGACGGGCTGCAGAAGGACTTCGGCGAGAGCCGCGTCATCGACACCCCGCTCGCCGAGTCGGGCATCGTCGGCACCGCGATCGGCCTCGCCCTGCGCGGCTACCGCCCGGTGGTCGAGATCCAGTTCGACGGTTTCGTCTTCCCGGCGTACGACCAGATCGTCACGCAGCTCGCGAAGATGCACGCGCGGTCGCTGGGCAAGGTGAGGCTCCCGGTCGTCGTGCGCATTCCCTACGGCGGCGGCATCGGCGCGGTGGAGCACCACTCCGAGTCCCCGGAGTCACTGTTCGCGCACGTGGCGGGTCTGAAGGTGGTCTCGCCGTCGAACGCGTCGGACGCGTACTGGATGATGCAGCAGGCCATCCAGAGCGACGACCCGGTGATCTTCTTCGAGCCCAAGCGGCGCTACTGGGACAAGGCCGAGGTCAGCACCGAGGCGATCCCCGGTCCGCTGCACACCGCGCGCGTGGTCCGCGAGGGCACCGACCTGACGCTGGTGGCGTACGGCCCCATGGTGAAGCTCTGTCAGGAGGTCGCGGACGCGGCCGCCGAGGAGGGCCGCTCCCTGGAGGTGCTGGACCTGCGCTCGGTCTCCCCGCTCGACTTCGACTCGGTCCAGGCGTCGGTGGAGAAGACCCGCCGTCTGGTCGTCGTCCACGAGGCACCGGTGTTCTTCGGTTCGGGCGCGGAGATCGCCGCGCGGATCACGGAGCGCTGCTTCTACCACCTGGAGGCCCCGGTCCTGCGGGTGGGCGGATACCACGCCCCGTACCCGCCGGCACGCCTGGAGGAGTCCTACCTCCCGGACCTGGACCGGGTGCTGGACGCCGTCGACCGCTCGCTGGCGTACTGAGAGGGGGAGAGTCATGACGACGACGACACAGACGTCCGTGCGTGAGTTCAAGATGCCCGACGTGGGTGAGGGGCTGACCGAGGCCGAGATCCTCAAGTGGTACGTCCAGCCCGGTGACACGGTCACCGACGGCCAGGTGGTGTGCGAGGTCGAGACGGCGAAGGCGGCCGTGGAGCTTCCCATCCCCTACGACGGGGTGGTGCGCGCGCTGCACTTCCCCGAGGGCACCACGGTGGACGTGGGCACGTCCATCATCGCGGTGGACGTCTCGGGGGACGCGGCCCCGGCGGCGGAGACCCCCGCGGAGCCGGTCGCCGAAGCCCCGGCCGCCGCCCCCGCCGAGCAGCCGGCGGAAACCGAGCCGACCACGGCGGTCGGCTCGGGCCGTCAGCCCGTACTGGTCGGCTACGGCGTGGCGACGTCCTCCACGCGCCGCCGCCCCCGCAGGGCCGCCCCGGACCTCCCCGCCCAGCAGGCGGCAGCCACCGCCGTGCAGGCGGAACTGAACGGCCACGCGGCGGCACCCGTACCGGCCCCCGAGCCCGAGCCCGCTCCCGCGCCGGTCGCCGGAGGGCGGCGCCCGCTGGCGAAGCCGCCGGTGCGCAAGCTGGCGAAGGACCTGGGCGTCGACCTGGCGGCGGTCGCCCCGACCGGCCCGGACGGCGTCATCACCCGCGAGGACGTCCACGCGGCGGTGGCCGCCGCCGAGGCCGGCCCCACGGCGCCGGAGCCCGGGGCGCCTGCCCCGGCGGTCCCCGCCGCCGCTCCCGCCTCCGTGCCGGCTCCGGGGCCGGCCCCGGAGCCGGTGTCGTACGACACCGCTCGCGAGACCCGTATCCCGGTCAAGGGCGTGCGCAGGGCGACGGCGGCGGCGATGGTCGGCTCGGCGTTCACGGCGCCGCACGTCACGGAGTTCGTGACGGTGGACGTGACACGGACGATGAAGCTGGTCGAGGAGCTGAAGCAGGACAAGGAGTTCGCGGGCCTGCGGGTGAACCCGCTCCTGCTGATCGCCAAGGCCCTGCTGGTCGCGATCAGGCGCAACCCGGACGTCAACGCGTCCTGGGACGAGGCGGCCCAGGAGATCGTGGTCAAGCACTACGTCAACCTGGGCATCGCGGCGGCCACCCCGCGCGGCCTGATCGTCCCGAACATCAAGGACGCCCACGCCAAGACGCTGCCGCAACTGGCCGAGTCCCTGGGCGAGCTGGTGTCCACGGCGAGGGACGGCAAGACCTCTCCGTCCGCGATGCAGGCCGGCACGGTCACCATCACCAACGTCGGCGTCTTCGGCGTCGACACGGGCACACCGATCCTGAACCCCGGCGAGTCCGCGATCCTCGCGGTCGGTGCGATCAGGCTCCAGCCGTGGGTCCACAAGGGCAAGGTGAAGCCCCGTCAGGTCACGACCCTCGCCCTGAGCTTCGACCACCGCCTGGTCGACGGCGAACTGGGCTCCAGGGTCCTGGCCGACGTGGCGGCGATCCTGGAGCAGCCGAAACGGTTGATGTCCTGGGCGTGAGGGCCGGGAACCGAGTAGGTTCCTCACAGGAGGGGCGCCGCAAGTTGGAGTTGCGACGCCCCTCTTGCTGTGCCCGGGCTCAGACCTGATGGAGCACGTACACCGGAGCGCCGTTCTCGGCCCCGCCCCGCGAGCGAATGCAGGCGTGCTTGCGCAGCAGCCGGAGGCATTCGTTGACGCGGCGCGCGGAGATCCCCGTACGGGCGGCGATCGATTCCAGCGGCTCGCGCAGTTCGCCCTTTTCGACGAGCACCGGGGCGATCACCACGGCCACCGCCCACACGTCCTCGGTCACGGACAGCCGCTGCCGCCAGTCGGCCAGCACCGACTCGGTGGTGGGCGGCGCGGTGAGGTGGCCAGGGGGCGTCCGACGTTCGAGGACGAGGGTGTCGAACCGGTCCGCGATACGTTCCATCGCCCGGACCATGGCCTGTTGCACGGCGAGGGTGGCCTGTTGCGTGGCCAGCATCTCCCTTTGCAACGCGATCGATTCGCGCTGCCCGCCGACCAGTTCCTCATCCAGTTGGAGGTTGTGCGCTTCCAGCCGGACGATGGCCTCGGCGACCTGTTCCGGCATGGCGTAGGCGATGGGGGCACCAGGTTCGCCAGGCTGCACCTCGGCCTCCGTCAAGGTGTAGTGACCTTCCCGCTGCACGGTCTCGATCACCTCGGCCACCCACTGCTTGAAGGGGGCGCAGGCCGGCTTGGTGCAGGCGTTGACGAGGAGGATGAGACCTCGGAGAGAAATGACGTTCAGGTCTCGACGCCACCGCCTACCTGCGGGAATGCTGAGACCGTAAGCTCCAGTTACGGTCTCGAGAACCTCTCGGTGCTCGTCGGGAACATGATCTGCGAGCGCCTGCCGGGAGTTGGTGTGTCCGAGTTCCTTGCAGACATCCACCGCCGGAAACCAGTGCGTCCCGTCCGGCATGGTCAGCCTTCGTACCCGGGCTCCGGTAGCCGCGTACACAAAGTCGCTGACGTCGATCGCCTCGTGCTGCTCGGCAGAGTTCTGCCGTTTGCTCGGTTCGTTCACGTGAACCACCTCCGTCGCGGAACGTAGAGCGGGGCGGAGGGCATATGCCAGCCGGTTCGAGGATGTTCACGACTGCGGGCGAAGATGGTCGAAACCGCTGTAACGGCCGGTGGGAGTGTGTATGGCGGACGGGGGCGTCAAGGCACGGGAAAGGGGCCCACCGGGATCGGTGAGCCCCGTGACGGCCCGCGTACCTTCGGGGGAATCAGATCTTGCCGAAGCCGTAGTTCATGATCTTCTTGGCGTCCGTTTCGCGCTGGGTGGACCCCGTCGAGGCCAGGACCGTGCCGATGACGGTCCTGCCGTTGCGCGTCGCGGCGAAGACCAGGCAGTACTTGGCCTCCGGGCCCGAGCCGGTCTTCACGCCGGTCGTGCCGCTGTAACCGCTGAGCAGCCCGTTGGTGTTGGTCCACGGCGCCATCGTGCGGGTGCCGCCCGTCTTCGTGACGGTCTTGGCCGTGTACTTCTTCGTCTTGACGATCGCGCGGAAGTTGGCGCTCTTCATCGCGCTGCTGGCGATCTTCGTCAGGTCGCGCGGCGTGGAGTAGTTCTTGCCCTTGCCGATGCCGTCGAACGAGTCGAAGTTGGTGTTCTTCAGGCCCAGGTTCTTCGCGTCGGCGTTCATCTTGCCGATGAAGGACTTCACGCGCGCGGCCCGCGTCGAGCCGGTGCCGAACTTGTCGGCCAGCGCGTACGCCGCGTCGCAGCCGGACGGCAGCATCAGGCCGTACAGCAGCTGGCGCACGGTGACCTTGTCACCGACGATCAGCCGTGCGGACGACGCGTTGTTCGCCACGATGTAGTCGCTGTAGGCCATCTGGATCGTGACCTTGGCGTCCAGGTTCAGGTTCTTCTGCGCGAGCACGACCTTCGCGGTCATGATCTTCGTCGTGGAACCGGTCGAACGCCGGGTGTCCGCGGCCTTCGTGTAGAGGGACTTGCCGTTCGCGTTGTTCATCACGAAGCCGCCCTTGGCGGTGATCGTGGGCGCGGCGGCGGCCTGCGCGGGCGCCGCGTAGAGGGCGCCGGAGGCCAGCACGGCGCCGGTGGTCACGGCGACGCCGACGGATCTGCGGACCCGGATGCCTTGAATGCCGATGTTCAACTGAATACCCCGATTGCGTTGAATGTCCCATTGTCATGGTCGACTTGAGGCGCGACCGAGAGGGGCCGCACGAGTCTGACACGTGGGTGGGGCGGAAGGTTGTGTGCCGGGGGTCGGCGACTTCCGGCGGTCTCGCGCGAGCCGTCCGCGCGGCCGGTCCGGATGACGGACGGATGCGTCCATGCGTACGTGTTGTATCTATCCTGTCGGCATGAGTCCGGTCCCCGTGAAGCAACCCCCCGCCGCCGATCGCGTCTACGCCCACGTCAAACAGGGTGTCCTGGAGCGTCGTTACGAGGGCGGCACGCTGCTGACCGAGGGGGAGCTGGCCGACGCCGTCGGGGTCTCGCGCACACCGGTGCGCGAGGCGCTGCTGCGGCTGGAGGCCGAGGGGCTGATCCGGCTCTACCCGAAGAAGGGTGCCCTCGTCCTGCCCGTCTCCGCGCAGGAGATCGCCGACGTCGTCGAGACCCGGCTGCTCGTCGAGGAGCACGCGGTGCGCAAGGCCGTCCCCGCGTCCCCGGGGCTCATCGAGCGACTGGAGGCGCTGCTCGCCCGGCAGGAGGAGCAGGCCACCGCCGGTGACTTCGCCGCCGCGTCCGTCACCGACCGCTGTTTCCACGCGGAGATCGTCCGCAGCGGTGGCAACGAGATCCTCTCCCGTCTCTACGACCAGCTCCGCGACCGTCAGCTGCGCATGGGGGTCGCCGTCATGCACTCGCACCCCGACCGCATCGCCAAGACCCTCTCCGAGCACCGGGAGATCCTCGAGGCGCTGCGCTCGGGGGACCCGGACGCGGCCGCCGAGGTGGTGGGCCGGCACGTCGGCTGGTTCTCCCACCTGGCCCGGGGAGAAGTGCGATGAGCGGTACAGGAGTCACGGGCGCCCTGCCCGGGGACCCTCCGGGCGGGCGGCGTGCCCTGATGATGTGGGGGATCGGCGTCTCGGTCTACTTCGTCGCCGTCACCTTCCGTACGTCCCTGGGCGTGGCCGGCCTCGACGCGGCCGACCGCTTCGGCGTCAACGCCTCCGCCCTGTCCACCTTCTCCATCCTCCAGCTGCTGGTCTACGCGGGCATGCAGATACCCGTCGGCCTGCTCGTCGACCGGCTCGGCACCAAGAGGGTGCTGGGCATCGGCGTCGTGCTGTTCACCGTCGGGCAGCTCGGCTTCGCCCTCTCCCCGTCGTACGGCATGGCGCTCGCCTCCCGCGCCCTGCTCGGCTGCGGGGACGCCATGACGTTCATCAGCGTGCTGCGGCTGGGCGGCCGGTGGTTCCCGGCCCGGCACGGGCCGCTGATCGGACAGTTCGCCGGGCTGGCCGGCATGGCGGGCAACCTCGTCTCCACCCTGGTCCTGGCCCGGCTGCTGCACGGCATCGGCTGGACGGCCGCCTTCGGGGGCAGCGCGCTCGCCGGTGTCGCGGTGTTCGTCCTGCTCGTCCTGTTCCTGAAGGACCACCCCGAGGGCCACGAGCCCGGCCCCGTCCCGCACCGGGGCGCCGCCTACGTACGCCGGCAGATCGCCGCCTCCTGGCGCGAACCGGGGACCCGGCTCGGGATGTGGGTGCACTTCACCACGCAGTTCCCGGCGATGGTGTTCCTGCTGCTGTGGGGCATGCCGTACCTCGTCGAGGCGCAGGGGCTGTCCCGGGCCACCGCCGGTGAGCTGCTCACCCTCGTGGTGCTGTCCAACATGGTCTTCGGGCTGGTCTACGGCCAGGTCATCGGCCGTCATCACGGCGCGCGGCTGCCGCTGGCCCTCGGGACGGTGGGAGCGACGGCCCTGCTGTGGGCCGTCACGCTGGCCTACCCGGCGGAGACGGCGCCGATGTGGCTGCTCGTGGTGCTGTGCACGGTGCTGGGCGCCTGCGGGCCGGCCTCGATGATCGGCTTCGACTTCTCCCGCCCGGTGAATCCGCCGGAGCGGCAGGGCACGGCGTCCGGCATCACCAACATGGGCGGTTTCGTCGCGTCCATGACGACCCTGTTCGCCGTCGGCGTCCTGCTGGACGCCACCGGCGGGGACTACGGAGTCGCCTTCACCGCGGTCTTCGTCCTCCAGGCCCTCGGGCTCACCCAGATCCTGCGGCTGCGCGGGCAGGCGGCGCGCAGGGAGCGGGAGCGGCTGGTCGCCGGCCGGGTGGAGAGCGTGCACGTGCCGGTGTAGGGACGCGGGAGTGCCCGGAGCGGGAGCGCCGGGCACCGGCCGGGACCCCCGCGTCTCCCGGCTGCCCACGTCATTGCACCTAGGGCGTCACCGCGAAGTGTCGCAGGATCGCCGCGGCCAGGTCCGGGTCGCCCTCCGTCTTCACCCGGTCCGACACCGCGTCCGGCGTCACCCGGCCGCACGCCAGGCGGACGTACGTCTCCCAGTCGAGGACGAGGGTGGCGGCAGGGCCGAGGGCCGGGGCGCTCTCCAGCGTGCCGCGGCCCTGGATGTCGACGCGGACGGTGCGCAGGAACTCCACGGGGCCGTGGACGTCGATGACCACGGCCGAGCTGCGCGGTGCCTGGGCCTTATCGGCCACCACCCGCGGCAGCTCGGCGAGCAGCACGTCGCGGGCGACGTGCGCGCCGGGGGAGTCGAGGTTGCCGGGGCGGCCGAGGGCCGCCCGCAGGTCCTGCTCGTGCACCCACACGTCGAACGCGTGCCGGCGCATGGACTCCTCCAGCGTGAGCTCCGAACCGAGCGGGCCGCGCACCGTTCTGCCCGGCTCACGCGACTCGTTCCGCAGCTGGCGGCTGCGGCGGATGACGACGTACTCCAGCTCGGAGGTCATCTCCGGTGCCGTGTGGTGGCGGCGCACGTCGACCTGGATCTCCGTGTAGCGCTGCCGGTCGTTGGTGACGTGGAACAGGTCGCGAGGCAGGGTGTGGATGGGGCGGGGGTCGCCCAGCATCTCGGTGTCCAGTCCGATGACGTGGGAGACCACATCGCGGACCGACCACCCCGGGCACGGCGTCCGCCGGTTCCAGTCGGCCTCCACGAGCGGCTGCACCAGCTCGGATATCGCCTCGACGGAATGGGTCCAGGCGTCGGCGTAGGGCTGGAGGGTGGGATGCAGACTCACGGAACGGGACCCCTCGGCGGTCGGTACACGGGCGGTTGCGGCGGCGGTGCCAGTGGGCGGTGGCTGCACTCGGCGGGCGTCTCGGGACTCCCCCGGTTCTCGGCTACGCTCGAACCGGGAGGGCCCAAGTTACGCTGCTGTGAGGCACCCCGGCAGTGCTTTCGTGTGACGATCGTAGGCCGTGCCGACGAGTCGAATGCCAGGACGGTGGTATTGTGCGCGCTTCGTTGCTCCAAGTCGCCGTGAACGAGGGCGAATCGGTCGAATCCCGTCGGCGCAGGGTCGCCGCTCTGGTACGGGAGCAGGCCGGAGCCGACCTCGTCGTCCTGCCGGAACTGTGGACGACCGGCGCGTTCGCCTACGAGGACTTCGCGCACGAGGCGGAAACCCTCGACGGGCCGACCCGCGGGGCGATGGCCGCGGCCGCGCGCGACGCGGGCGTATGGCTGCACGCGGGCTCCGTCCCGGAGCGGGGCACCGCCGACGGCGGTCCCTCGGAGGGTGACGGGCCGCTCTACAACACCTCGCTCGTCTTCTCCCCCGCCGGCGACCTGGCCGTCGTCTACCGCAAGATCCACCGCTTCGGCTTCGACAAGGGCGAGGCCGTGCTGATGAGCGCGGGCGACGCGCTGGTGACGGTGGAGCTGCCGCACACCACGCTCGGTGTGGCGACCTGCTACGACCTGCGTTTCCCCGAACTCTTCCGCGGTCTGGTCGACGCCGGTGCCGAGACACTCGTCGTCCCGGCGGGCTGGCCGGACCGCCGCCGGTCCCACTGGACGCTGCTGGCGCAGGCACGCGCCGTGGAGAACCAGGCGTTCGTCCTCGCGTGCGGAACGGCCGGGACCCACGCCGGAGTTCCGCAGGCGGGTCACTCGATCGTGGTCGACCCGTGGGGAGAGGTCCTGGCCGAGGCGGGCCCCGGCGAGCAGGTCCTCACGGTCGACTTCGACCCGGCGGAGGTCGCGAGGACCCGAGACCGGTTCCCGGCCCTCAAGGACCGCGTCCTGGGCCTGGACCGCCCGCACCACTGAGCCCTCACGCCGGACGGACGGCCCTCCGAGGCCTGTCCGGGGGGCCTGCCCGGGGGGCCTGTCCGGCGGATCATGCCGAAGACGCGGGGTCCGGCACGCCCGTCCGCGGCGTTGTCGTCGGTCGCCGGTTCCCCCGGGCTCCCGGCTCCGCTCGGGCAGGGAGGGACCCCCATCGCGTCGGCGCCCTCCTGCGCCTCGCGGCCGAACGCACCGGACCCCACCCGCCCCGGCCGGATGGACGGATACCGCCGATCGCCCCCGACGTGATCCGACGGACAGGCTCTAGTCCTCCCGCTCCTTCTCCGCCAGGTGGATCACGCAGACCGCCACCGCGATCAGCAGCGCCGGGTCCGCGTCGTCCCGTACGACGTCGACGCCGTACGTCTCCCGGATGTGCCGCCAGCGCCGTGAGATCACGGCGAGCAGCTCACCGTCGTACTCCACGGCGAACTCACGGTCGAGGATCTTGCCGCTGACGTCCAGCTCGGTGCCGTCCCTCAGGGCGACCCGGTAGTGGTTGCGCAGCAGGGACAGCCGCTTGCGCCGGATCGTCGCCAGATCCTCGCCGTCCCGTTCGATCACCATGGTGTCGCGCAGGGCGAGCATCTTCTTGCGGATGTCGATGAGGACGCGGCCCTGGACGTCCTTCAGTTCGAACGTGTCCCGCAGCCGCATGGCCTTGCCGTCGACGAGGAAGACCTTGTTGCCCCGGTCGTCCTCGATCCAGTAGTCGTCACCGATCCCGAGGATCCGGTCGCGTACGAGGAATCTCATGAGACCAGGGGTGCCCTCTCTCCCGTGCGCCGATGCCGCCGCTGGGCCGATTGCCGGAGGCCGAACCGGGTCCGACGTCCCGTCAGACCCCGTACCCGTCGCTGTAGCCGTCGCGGGTGTGCGGGCGGGTGCTGTCGACGACCGGCGTGGCGGGCGGTACGACGACGCGCCTGCGCCGCGCGATGCTGCTGAAGGTCGCCACACCGATCAGGCCGACGATCATGAGGATGATGCCGACCAGGTCCAGGTTGACCCCTTGCATGTCCCAGTCGGTCGCGAAGGTGAGGATCGCCCCCGCGGCGATCAGGATGATGCACCCTCCGAGTCCCATGAGTGCCGCCTTCCTGGCCGTTGCTTCCGGCTCTTCCCCGGTCCTTCCGGTTGCCTCCGGGTACCCGGGCAGTCATCACTCATGCGTCGGAGGCGAGTTGGCCTCCTGCCGGAGGACGCGGATGTCCGGCAGGAGGCCGGCCGGCCCTACCCGTCCAGGAACGCCGTCAGCGCGTTCGCCAGCAGGAACGGGTCCTTCGCTCCGCACAGTTCGCGCGCGCTGTGCATCGACAGGATGGCCACGCCGATGTCGACGGTCGTGATGCCGTGCCGGGCCGCGGTGATCGGACCGATGGTGGTGCCGCACGGCATGGAGTTGTTGGAGACGAACGACTGGAAGGGCACCCCCGCCTTCTCGCAGGCCGCCGCGAACACGGACCGGCCCGAACCGTCGGTGGCGTAACGGTTGTTGACGTTGACCTTGAGGATCGGGCCGCCGTCGACGCGCGGGTGGTGCGTGGGGTCGTGCCGCTCCGCGTAGTTGGGGTGGACGGCGTGTCCGGTGTCCGAGGAGAGGCAGACGGTGCCGGCGAAGGCGCGCGCCCGGTCCTCGTACGAGCCGCCGCGGGCGAACACCGAGCGCTCCAGCACGCCGCCGAGCAGCGGTCCGTCCGCACCGGTGTCGGACTGGGAGCCGTTCTCCTCGTGGTCGAAGGCGGCGAGGACGGGGATGTGGGGCAGATCCGCCCCGGCCGCGGCGGCCGCCGTCAGCGCGGCCGTTCCGGCGTGCACGGACAGCAGGTTGTCCATGCGCGGGCCGGCCAGCAGTTCCTTGTCGCGGCCCAGGTACGCGGGCGGCTCCACGGAGTGCACCATCAGGTCCCAGCCGGTGACCTCGCCGGACGGGACCCCGGCGGTGTCCTCCAGGAAGGCGATGAGGTCGCCGTCGCGCACGTCCTCGCCCAGGCCCCAGACCGGCTGCATGTGGCGCTGCTTGTCGAGCTTGAGGCCGTCGGCGTTGACCGAGCGGTCCAGGTGGATGGCGAGCTGCGGGACACGCAGCAGCGGACGGTCGACGTTCACCAGCCGGGTCGAGCCGTCCCGCAGGGACAGCCGGCCGGCCAGGCCCAGGTCGCGGTCGAGCCAGGAGTTGAGCAGCGGACCGCCGTAGATCTCCACGGCCACCTGGCGCCAGCCCTGCGTCCCGCTGTCGGGCCGCGGCTTCACCCGCAGGTTGGGGGAGTCGGTGTGGGCGCCGACGATGCGGAACGGCGTGTGGGGCGCCGTGCCCTCGGGGACGTACCAGGCGACGATCGCGCCGCCGCGCAGTACGTACCTGCCGCCGGCCGTCCCGTCCCAGGCGTCCGTCTCCACGACCTGACGGAAGCCCGCCTTCTCCAGCCGCTCGGCGGCGTTCGCCACCGCGTGGTACGGCGTGGGTGAGGCGGCGAGGAAGGTCATGAGGTCGTCGGTATGACTGCGGTGGAAGCGGGGGGGTTCGCTCATGGGTTCACCTTAACGAGGGCGAGGGCCCGCTTCCCTGTGCGGAAGCGGGCCCTCGTACGGGCTCGGGCGGTTCCCGGACGGACTCGGAGGGGATCGGGCGGATGCCCTCCGGTCTGTGCCGGGAGGTCCGGGGACGTCCTAGAAGGCCGCCTCGTCCAGCTCCATCAGGTCCAGCTCGACGCCCTCGGCGATCTTGCGCGCCAGGGTGACGCCGGGGAGCACGTTGGCCGCGAAGAACTTCGCCGCGGCGATCTTGCCGGTGTAGAAGGGGACGTCCTTGCCGGAGGCCGTCTGGAGCTTGTCGGCGGCGACCGCGGCACCCCGCAGGAGCAGGTAGCCGACGATGACGTCGCCGGAGGCCATCAGCAGGCGGGTGGTGTTCAGGCCCACCTTGTAGATGTTCTTGACGTCCTGCTCGGTGGCCGCGAGGTCGGTGAGCATCAGGCCGACGACGGCCTCCAGCTCGACGGTGGCCTTGGACAGGTGCTCGCGGGCGCCCGCCAGTTCCTCACCGCCGGTGCCGAGGGCGAGGAACTGCTTGATGTCCTCGGCGACCGAGTTCAGGGCCGCGCCCTGGTTGCGGACGATCTTCCGGAAGAAGTAGTCCTGGCCCTGGATCGCGGTGGTGCCCTCGTACAGGGTGTCGATCTTGGAGTCGCGGATGTACTGCTCGATCGGGTACTCCTGCAGGAAGCCGGAGCCGCCGAAGGTCTGCAGCGACTGGGCGAGCTGCTCGTAGCCCTTCTCGGAGCCGTAGCCCTTGACGATGGGCAGGAGCAGGTCGTTGAGCGCGTGCTCGGCCGAGGTGTCCTCGCCGGCCGCCGCCTTGACCGCGATCGTGTCCTGCACCGAGGCGGTGTGCAGGACGAGCGCGCGCATGCCCTCCGCGTACGCCTTCTGCGTCATCAGCGAGCGGCGCACGTCGGGGTGGTGGGTGATGGTGACCTTGGGGGCGGACTTGTCCATGAAGTTCGCGAGGTCCGGGCCCTGGACGCGCTCCCTGGCGTACTCCAGCGCGTTGAGGTAGCCGGTGGAGAGGGTGGAGATCGCCTTCGTGCCGACCATCATGCGGGCGAACTCGATGATGCGGAACATCTGGCGGATGCCGTCGTGCTTGTCGCCGATCAGCCAGCCCTTGGCGGGGTGCCGGTCACCGAAGGTCATCTCGCAGGTGTTGGACGCCTTCAGGCCCATCTTGTGCTCGACGTTCGTGGCGTACACGCCGTTGCGCTCGCCCGGCTCGCCGCTCTCGGCGTCGAAGAGGTACTTCGGGACGAGGAAGAGGGACAGGCCCTTGGTGCCGGGTCCGGCGCCCTCGGGACGCGCGAGCACGTAGTGGAGGATGTTCTCCGACATGTCGTGCTCACCCGAGGTGATGAACCGCTTCACGCCCTCGATGTGCCAGGAGCCGTCCTCCTGCTCCACGGCCCTGGTGCGGCCGGCGCCCACGTCCGAGCCGGCGTCGGGCTCGGTGAGGACCATGGTGGAGCCCCACTGCCGTTCGACGGCGATCTGCGCGATCTTCTTCTGCGCCTCGTTGCCCTCGTCGTACAGGACCCCGGCGAAGGCGGGGCCGGAGGAGTACATCCACACGGCCGGGTTGGCGCCCAGGATCAGCTCGGCGTACGCCCAGATCAGCGACGGGGGAGTCGTCGTGCCGCCGATGGCCTCGGGCAGGCCCAGACGCCAGTACTCGGAGTCCATGAAGGCCTGGTAGCTCTTCTTGAAGGACACGGGAACCGGCGCGGTGTTGGTCTCCGGGTCGAAGACCGGCGGGTTGCGGTCGGCGTCGGCGAAGGACTCGGCCAGCTCGTTCTCCGAGAGGCGGGTCAACTCCTCGAGGACGCTCTTCGCGGTGTCGGCATCCATCTCCTCGAACGGTCCGGTGCCGTACAGCTTGTCGCGTCCGAGCACCTCGAACAGGTTGAACTCGATGTCGCGGAGATTGGACTTGTAGTGCCCCATGGTGACGGCTCCCGGTCCGTAGAGAGAACGGCGAGGCACTTGGTTCCTCGCACAGGTTTGCATACCAACAAGTAGCTACGATGATGCTACCCGCCAGTAATAAGAAGCAAGCCCGATCCGGCCATGTGTGACGAGATCCGCGGTTCCGCCCCCGCTCCCCCTGTCCGTCCCTACCCGCCCGTACCCCGTCCGGCCCCGCGGTGCTCTCGGTACGCTTGCGCGCATGTACGGCTACGACCAGAACGTAGGGGCACAGCAGGGGTATGTCCCGCAGCAGCAGATGCCGGGCGGCTATGGGCAGCAACAGCAGCAGCAGCCGCCGCTGTACCCGGAGCCGTCCGCACCGTCGCTCGCGGACGCGGTGCGCGCCTTCACCACGGGCCAGGTGACCGCCGAGGACTTCCAGCAGGTCTTCGCGACGTCCAAGGTGTACTGCCCGCGCGGCGACAACCCGGGCTTCCTCGCTCTGCACAACACCCAGCAGCCGGTGATCCCGATGTTCACCTCGCTGAAGGAGCTGCGGCGGTACGCGGGCAAGGAGTCCAAGTACTTCGTGATCACCGGCGCCGAGGTGATCGACCTGCTGCCGACCGGCTACGGCTTCGTGCTGGACATGGAGGGCGAGCACCGGATGGTGTTCGACGCGAAGGCCGTGGAGCAGATGGTCGAGTTCGCGATGCGGCGCATGTACGGCTAGGCGGTTTCGTCTGGATCGGTCGGCCGTTGGCCCGGATGTGCCGTTGGCCGACACGCGGTGGGCGCGGATCGAGCCCTTGCTCCCGGACCGCACGCCGAAGCGGCGGGGGCGAGCCCGGCCCCGGCGCGGCCCTCACTCCTGGGCGGCGTCGTCCTCGCCCTCGGCGGCGTCGTCCTCGAAGAGGATCGCGTGGACGCGTTGCAGCACGTCGAGGTGGGCGCGGTTGTGGAACTCGACCAGCGCGTGCACGACGACCGACTCCGCGACCGCCCTTTCCCGGTGCGAGGACAGCCCGAGGTCGGCCAGGCCGGGGTGGTCCCTGTGCTGTTGGCGGACTTCGGGTGCCAGCCGTTCGGCCAGCCGCTGCCGTACTTCGTCGGGAGCGTCCTCGTCGAGCGCTGCGAACTCCGCGTCGAGGTCACCGCGAGGTCCCGAGAGCTGTTCTTGGAGGGCGGCCATCGCCACGGGTGTGAGGATGCTGGAGTAGGCCAGCAGCAGGGACCGCTGGGTCTCGGGCAGGTCGTCGGTGAGCGTCCTGAAATGCGGGGTCATGTCGAGCGCGGCCCGGTTCTCCATGACGGCCGCCAGTTCCCGCCGCATCCGCTGTCGGCGTTCGATGTCCGCCGCGAGTTCGTCGTCCAGGTCCCGGAGGATCTGCCGCGCCCTCTCGTCGCCGCCCTCGACCGAGGGGACGTCCGCGAGGGCCACGCCGAGGTCGGTCAGTCTGCGGATGCGCAGCAGGCGGACCAGATGGCCGACGCCGTACCGTTTGTAGCCGTTGGACGCCCGTTCCGGCTCGTCCAGCAGGCCGATCTCGTGGTAGTGCCGGACGGTCTTGGTCGTCGTGCCCGCGAGTTCCGCCAGCTGACGCGTACTCCACGCCACCAGGAGCCCTTTCTCCAGCCTCGTTCCCGGCGGCCATTGAAAACCGTGCCCCTGGGGCACGGTCAACCACCGGCCGGTTCCGTGCCGGCCGTTGTTGACCATGCCCCAGGGGCACGGAGTGGGATGGTCGCGACCACGACCACGAACCGGTATTCGGAGACTGGACATGAAACGACAACTCAGTGTCGGCCAGAGCCTGGCCCTCCTGGTGGTCCTCGGCCTGGGCGGCTCGCTGGCCCCGGTGCCCGCCGCCGCCGAGGAGCCGAGGACGCCGCAGACGGAGTGGGGCCAGTGCCCCGACGACGTCGTGGCCGAAGCCGCTCCGACCGAGCTGCAGTGCGCCACCGTGCCCGTGCCGCTGGACTACGCCGACCCGGAGGGCGAGCAGATCGACCTCACCGTCTCCCGGCTGGCCGCCGCCGACCCGGACGAGCGGCGCGGCGTCCTCATGCTCAACCCGGGCGGCCCCGGCGGATCCGGGCTGGCGCTGTCCGCGCTGCTGGTGGCCCAGGGCCTGCCCAGCAGCGTCACCGACCGCTACGACCTGATCGGCATGGACACCCGCGGGGTCGGTCATTCCACACCGGTCAGCTGCGGCTTCACGCAGGACAACCCCTACAACGCCAACATCCCGCCCTACGCGGTCGACGACGCCGCGGTCACCGCGCAGGCGAAGGTCGCCGAGCAGGCGGCCGAGCAGTGCGCGGGCAACGACCGCGACGGCCGGCTGCGCCACCTCACCACCGCGAACACCGCCCGCGACCTGGACCGGATCCGGGCCGCGCTCGGCGAGGAGAAGACCAGCTACCTGGGCTACTCCTACGGCACGGCACTCGGCGCCGCCTACGCGTCGATGTTCCCCGAGCGCGCCGACCGGATCGTGCTCGACAGCAACATCGGAGACACCCACCTCGACCGCGACGGCATGCGCCGCTTCGCGCTCGGCATGGAGCAGACCCTGCCGGACTTCGCGAAGTGGGCCGCCCGCCGGCACGACAGCTACGGCCTGGGCCGCACACCCCGACAGGTCCGGACGTCCTACCTCACCATCGCCGGCAGACTCGACAAGGCTCCGGTCGCGGGGATCGACGGCAACCTCTTCCGGCTCCTGACGTTCGGCCACCTGTACAAGCAGTCGCAGTACCCCACGCTGGCACAGGCCTGGCAGACGATGCTCGAAGGCGACGAGGCGGCGGCCCGCGACCTGCCGGCCCTCCAGGAGGAAACGACGGACGGGACGCTGTCGCCGGTCGACAACGCCCTGACCGTGTTCCTCTCCGTCACCTGCAACGACGTCGAATGGCCCGAGGACGTCAACACCTACCGGCGGGGCGTCACCGAGGACCGCGAACGCTACCCGCTGTACGGCGCCGCCACCGCCAACATCACACCGTGCGCCTTCTGGCCGTACGCCCCCGCCGAACCGCCGGTGGAGGTCGACGCCGAGGGCCCGCGCAACGTGCTGCTCCTGCAGAACCGGCGGGACGCGTCGACCCCGCACCGGGGCGGGAAGATGCTGCGCGAGAAGTTCGGCGACCGGGCCCGGCTGGTCAGCGTCGACGACAGCGGGCACGGCGTCTACGTCCTGGGCAGGAACTCCTGCGCGTTGAACACCGCCACGCGCTACCTCGTCGAGGGCGAGATGCCCGCGAAGGACACGTTCTGCCGCGCGGACTGACCAGCGGATCCCCGGCGGCGCTCACACCGCCCGCGGCCCGTCCGCCGGCGGCGTCCGCAGGGCGTGCCGGGTGGGTAGCTCGATCGTGAGGTACGACGTCACCACCGCCACCGCCACCGCCACCGCCACCGCCACCGCCACCACCGCCACCACCGCCGGAAGCAGCCGGGCGGGGCCTGCCGGCCAGGGGTGGTCCAGGAAGCCCTTGGGCCACCCCTGGCCGAGGAGGATCAAGGTGTTCTGCCTCGGGAGGCCCTGGACGGGGGATGCAGGTCTCGGCCCCCTGCCCGGTCCAGAGGACTCATGAAGATCTTGGGGTTCTGGCCCCGGCGCGCGAGCGGCGGGGCCAGACTCTTTCTCGTGGTGACGGGGGAACGGGCCGGGGAGACGGTCGGGCCGGATGTGTGGGAGACCTGCGGGGGCTGATCCCGGCAGGGAGTGCGGTCGCGTTCCTGGCCGAACATCGCGGGGCACTGTTTCCGGCGGAGATGTTCGCGGACATGTACCCGTCGGTGAACGAGCGGCCGGGTATGCCGCCGCAGATCCTGGCCGCGACGGTCACGTTGCAGGCCCTGCGCGGGCTGTCGGACTTCACATAGCGAAAGGGGCCACCCTGCCTACGGCCGGGCAGCCCCTCACCGAGATCTTCACGAGTCTTCTGGACGTCGTGCGACGGGCGGGTGGTCTCGACGCCCGTCGAGGAGCCTGCCGAGCCCGGAGGGAATGCCCTCCGGGCTTTCTCCGTTAGAGGTGGCAGAAAGTTCAATGCTCAACTAAAATGGCCGTACAAGAGGAGGTACCGACATGCCTGCAGTGACCGTCGAGAACCCGCTGACGCTTCCCCGTGTGGCCGCTTCGGCCGACGCCGTGGCGCGCCCCGTGCTCACCGTCACCACCGCGCCGAGCGGTTTCGAGGGCGAGGGCTTCCCGGTGCGCCGGGCGTTCGCCGGGATCAACTACCGCCATCTCGACCCGTTCATCATGATGGACCAGATGGGCGAGGTGGACTACGCGCCCGGGGAGCCGAAAGGGACCCCGTGGCACCCGCACCGCGGCTTCGAGACCGTCACCTACATCGTCGACGGGATCTTCGACCACCAGGACAGCCAGGGCGGTGGCGGCACCATCACCAACGGCGACACCCAGTGGATGACGGCCGGCTCGGGCCTGCTCCACATCGAGGCGCCGCCGGAGCAGCTGGTCATGTCCGGCGGTCTCTTCCACGGCCTCCAGCTGTGGGTGAACCTGCCCGCCAAGGACAAGATGATGGCGCCGCGCTACCAGGACATCCGCAGCGGCAGCGTCCAGCTGCTCACCTCCCCCGACGGCGGCGCGCTCCTTCGCGTCATCGCCGGTGAGCTGGACGGTCACCAGGGCCCCGGCATCACGCACACGCCGATCACGATGGTCCACGCGACGCTGGCACCGGGCGCCGAGATCACCCTGCCCTGGCGCGAGGACTTCAACGGGCTGGCCTACGTCATGGCCGGCCGCGGCGCGGTCGGCACCGACCGCCGTCCGGTCCACGTGGGACAGACGGCCGTCTTCGGCGCCGGTGGCTCGCTGACCGTCCGCGCGGACGAGAAGCAGGACTCGAACACGCCGGACCTGGACGTCGTCCTCCTCGGCGGACAGCCCATCCGGGAGCCGATGGCCCACTACGGCCCGTTCGTGATGAACACCCGCGAAGAGCTCCAGCAGGCCTTCGACGACTTCCAGAAGGGCCGCCTGGGGACCATTCCGGCCGTGCACGGCATGTCGGCATCGGGACCGCAGGAGTCCTGATTCGCCGAGCGTGTGGCGGCCCCGTCCGATCCCGGGCGGGGCCGTCGGCCGTTCCCGGCACTGCGTGCGGTTCCGGGCGGCAGTGCTTCCCGTACTGCTCGCCCTGCCCGGTACGGCGCTCCTGCGGGCGCTGCACCGGAGGATGACGAGGGCCTTCACGGGGTGGTGCGGTCCTCGGGGAGCTTGCGGTCCTCGGGGGGCGTCGAGGCAGCGGTCCTCCCGGTCCCGTCGGCCCCCTCGGGCGGGGTGTCCGACTCGTCCAGCTCGAACCAGATGCTCTTGCCCTTGCCGCGCGGGGCGACGCCCCAGGTGTGGGCCAGGAGTTCGATCAGGAGCAGGCCGCGGCCGGAGGACGCCAGCTCGCCCGGTGTGCGGATGTGCGGGAGGTCGGCGCCCCCGTCGGTGACCTCGATGTGCATCCGGCGTCCCTCGGGCCCGCCGATGACCTCGGCTTGGAGGAGGGCGTCGGCGTCGGTGTGCACGAGGACGTTGGTGAGTACCTCCGACAGGAGCAGGACCGCCGAGTCGACCTGGTCCGGCGAGCACCAGTCGTGCAGCAGCTCGCGCAGGTGCTGCCGGGCCTCCGCGACCCGTTCCGGCTCGGACTGCTCCACCGTCAGCATGGTGCGGCGCAGCGCCCGCCGTACCGTGCCCGGACCGGTGCCGGTGTTCTCGGCCTGCCGGGTGAGCAGCAGCAGGGCGATGTCGTCCTCGCGGCGGTCGGTCAGGGGGCCGGTGGTGTGGTGCGAGGAGGGGCCGTGGACGGCCTGCACCAGGGCGTCGGCCAGTTCCTCCAGGCTGCCCCGGTGGCGTTCGAGGACGGTGCGCAGCCGCCGCCAGCCGGTGTCCAGGTCGTGGCCGCCGGTCTCGATCAGGCCGTCCGTGCAGACCAGCATGGTCTCGCCGGGCTCCAGGACCATTCGGGTGGTGGGGTAGTCGGCGTCCGGAGTGATGCCCAGGGGGACCCCGCCCGCCGTCTGCCGGGTCAGTACGGTCGCGTCGGGCATGCGGACCGCGGGATCGTGGTGTCCCGCGCGGGCGATGTCCAGCACTCCGCCGGTGGGGTCCACCTCGACGTACAGGCACGTCGCGTAGCGCGGATCGGCGGGGTCCGCCTCGTTGATCCCGTACAGGAAGCGGGAGGCGCGGGAGAGCACGGCGTCGGGCCGGTGTCCCTCGGAGGCGTACGCCCGCAGGGCTATGCGCAGCTGGCCCATGAGTCCGGCGGCCCGCACGTCGTGGCCCTGCACATCCCCGATGACCAGGGCGAACCGTTCGTTCGGCAGAGTGATCACGTCGTACCAGTCGCCACCGACCTGGAGGCCGCCGCCGGTGGGGATGTACCGCGCGGCGACGCTCATCCCCGGGATGCGCTGCGGGCCGAGCCTGGGCAGCATCGAGCGCTGCAGGCCGTCGGTGAGGGCCCGCTCGCTCTCGGCGGTGCCCGCGCGGGTCAGCGCCTGGGCCAGCATCCGCGCCACGGTGGTCAGCACCGACCGCTCGTCGGGGGTGAAGGCGACCGGGTGGGCGAAGGCCGCCATCCAGGTGCCCATCGTGCGGCCGGACGCCGTCAGCGGCAGGAAGGCCCAGGACTGGTGGCCGAAGCGTTCGGCGAGCGGCCAGGTGAGGGGATACCGGGCCCGGTACTGCTGTGGGCTGGACACATAGATCGCGCGGCCCGTCCGTGCCACCTCGGCGGCCGGGAAGGCCGTGTCCAGGGGCATGGAGAACGGGCCTTCGGAGTCGGGCTCCTGTCCGTGGTGGCCGATGACGGTGAGCTGGTCGCCCGTCACGCCGTACACCGCGAGTCCGTCCGGTGAGAAGCCCGGCATCGAGAGGTTCGCCGCGACCCGCAGCACCTCCTGGGTCGACCGCGCCTCGGCCAGCGCCCTGCCCGCGTCCAGCAGGAACGCCTCCCGTGACCGGCGCCAGTCGCCGGTGACCGCGCTGCGGCCGGCGGGGGTGCCGGGAGCCGGGTCGGTGACCTCCTGAAGGGTCCCGGTGAGCAGGTACGCCTTGCGCAGGGGGTCGAAGGTCGGCTTGGAGCGGCTGCGCACCACCCGTACGACCCGCCCCTGGTCGTCCATGATCCGGATGCGCACCTCGGCGAGGGTGCCTTCGGCGACGGCGAGCTGGACCACGCCGGTGATCTCGTTCCAGTCGACCGGGTGGAGTCGTGCCCGTACCTGGGCCTCCGTGAGGGTGACCTGCTCGGCGGGCAGCTCCAGGAGCCGCGCCGAGACCTCGTCGACCGTCACCAACCCGGCTGCTGTGTCCCAGTGCCATCTCCCGGTCTCGACGAGGGCGAGGACATCCCTCATGGAGGGCAAGGGCTCACCAGTGCGCATTGCCCCACTTTATGAAGACTCGGGAGGAAGATGCCACCGGCGGTGTCCGCGGGACCGGCCGGCAATCCTGGGGCGGCGATCTTGGACCGGCCGGTAGGCTTGGGGGAGTTTCACGTGAAACAACGGCCCCGACCCCAAGACCCCGATCAGCGAAGGCTGGATGAACGACGATGCATCGGTACAGGTCCCACACCTGCGGCGAGCTCCGCGCCTCTGACGTCGGCACCGACGTCCGGTTGAGCGGCTGGCTGCACAATCGGCGCGACCTGGGCGGCATCCTCTTCATCGATCTGCGCGATCACTACGGCATCACGCAGCTCGTGGCCCGTCCCGGCACGCCCGCCTACGAGGCCCTGGACCGGCTCTCCAAGGAGACCGTCGTCCGGATCGACGGCAAGGTCGTCTCCCGCGGCACGGAGAACGTCAACCCCGAGCTGCCGACCGGTGAGGTCGAGGTCGAGGTCGGCGAGGTCGAGGTGCTGGGCGCGGCGGCTCCGCTCCCCTTCACGATCAACGCCGAGGACGGGGTCAACGAGGAGCGGCGCCTGGAGTACCGCTTCCTGGACCTGCGCCGCGAGCGCATGCACCGCAACATCCTGCTGCGGACGTCGGTGATCTCGGCCATCCGCCACAAGATGACGGCGCTGGGCTTCAACGAGATGGCGACGCCGATCCTCAGCGCCACCTCCCCCGAGGGCGCCCGCGACTTCGTCGTCCCGTCGCGCCTCAACGCGGGCAGGTTCTACGCGCTGCCGCAGGCTCCGCAGCAGTTCAAGCAGCTGCTGATGGTCTCCGGCTTCGACCGCTACTTCCAGATCGCGCCCTGCTTCCGCGACGAGGACGCCCGCGCGGACCGCTCGCCGGGCGAGTTCTACCAGCTCGACGTGGAGATGAGCTTCGTCGAGCAGGAGGACGTCTTCCAGCCGATCGAGAAGCTGATGACCGAGCTGTTCGAGGAGTTCGGCAACGGCCGCCACGTGACGTCCCCGTTCCCGCGGATCCCGTTCCGCGAGGCGATGCTGAAGTACGGCTCCGACAAGCCGGACCTGCGCGCCAAGCCGGAGCTCGTCGACATCACCGACGTCTTCGAGGGCTCGGAGTTCAAGGCGTTCGCCGGCAAGCACGTGCGCGCGCTGCCGGTGCCGGACGTCTCCGGCCAGCCGCGCAAGTTCTTCGACCAGCTCGGTGACTACGCGGTCGCGCAGGGCGCGAAGGGCCTGGCGTGGGTGCGGGTGGCCGAGGACGGCTCGCTGACCGGTCCGATCGCGAAGTTCCTCACCGAGGAGAACGTCGCCGAGCTGACCAAGCGGCTCTCGCTGGCCCCCGGACACGCGGTGTTCTTCGGCGCCGGCGAGTTCGACGAGGTCTCGAAGATCATGGGCGCGGTCCGCGTCGAGGCCGCCAAGCGGGCCGGGCAGTTCGAGGAGGACGTCTTCCGCTTCTGCTGGATCGTCGACTTCCCGATGTACGAGAAGGACGAGGAGACCGGCGCGATCGACTTCTCGCACAACCCCTTCTCGATGCCGCAGGGCGGCCTGGAGGCCCTGGAGACCCAGGACCCGCTGGACATCCTGGGCTGGCAGTACGACATCGTGTGCAACGGCGTCGAGCTGTCCTCCGGCGCGATCCGGAACCACGAGCCGGACATCATGATCAAGGCCTTCGAGATCGCGGGCTACGACCGCGAGACGGTCGAGGAGAAGTTCGCCGGCATGCTCCGCGCGTTCCGCTTCGGCGCCCCGCCGCACGGCGGCATCGCGCCCGGTGTCGACCGCATCGTCATGCTCCTCGCCGACGAGCCCAACATCCGCGAGACCATCGCCTTCCCGCTCAACGGCAACGCCCAGGACCTGATGATGGGCGCCCCGACCGAGCTGGACGAGGCCCGGCTGAAGGAACTGCACCTCTCGGTGCGCAAGCCGCAGGCGAAGTAGACCGGCCACACGCGAGGGGCCCGGAACCGATACCGCTATCGGTTCCGGGCCCCTCGCGTGTGCCGATGCGGGATCGGTGTCCGGTCCGGTCAGCCTGAGCTGCGGTTCCTCGTCGAGCCGAGCGCGCGGGCGTACTCCTGCGCCGCCGCCAGCCGGCTCGCGCGGTGTTCCGCCTCGATCTCCTCGTCGTCCCGGTCCTCGGTGCCCAACTGATCAAGGAGACGTGCGGAGCGCTCGGCCTCGGCCGGGTCGTCTCGGAGGAGCGCGCGCCTGTGCTCGCGCCAGCTGTCGCCGGTCACAGTCGCACCTTTGGGTAGCCGCGCGCCGGTAGTGCCGTGCGCGTCGCGGAGTCGCGGAATTCCGGTGCGCTGACCAGTATGGACTCCGCTTCGTCGAGGGAGACGGAGTACCGGCCCAGGGGGAGGAATCCGTTGGCGGCGAAGGTGGGCAGCACGTGAGGTCCTGTCGGGTGTCGGCGAACGTCGTCACAGCGGTCGCAGCGGGGCGGTACGGGTCCTCCTGCCGGGGCGGCTTCAAGGCAGCCGACGGTTCCGGAGAGCTGCTCCGCCGACGCGCGTTCCCGGCCGGCGGCGCAGGTGGGTCCCTCCGTCAGCCGTGACTACTCGTCCGCGAAGATGTCTTCGGCCGTCGGGGCCGTGACGGCCCGCCGGTGCCAGTGGCGCAGGATCTCGGGGTCGCCACAGCCGGTGACGCGTTCCCGGACCGCTTCGGGGACGTCGATGCCGCGTACTTCCAGGATGTCCAGGACGTCCTCGGCGGCACGGCGCGCCTCGCCTTCGGCCCGGCCCTCGGCCCGGCCCTCGTCGCGGATTTCCTCGGAGAGGGGTGACTTGTAAAAGGAGAGGTCCACGGCCACCAGTTTCCTCCACAGGTGTGCGGCCGGGTGTTTGCCCAGGTCTTGTGCGACGAGTTCGATGATCGGGTCGGCGATGCTCTGCGGTGTGTCCCGCAGAACGGCCGTCCTTGATTTCAGTACCCCAGGTAGGTGATCTGGACGATGTAGACACGTTCGCCGCGTACGACGACCTGGTATCTGAACATGCCGCCGGGGACGATGACGTCGCCCCCCTTCGGGTCGATGCCCTCGTGGGCCCGGCCGTGAAGGTGGACGGCTTCGGCGGCTCTGACCAGCTCGTCCGCCTTCCTCTGCACACCGGCGAGGAAGTCGGCGGGTGCGGTGCGGGCGGTTTCCTCCGCACCGAAGGCGTACTCCCACTTCCAGCTCAACCGCGCACTGCTTTCATGGCTTCGTCCAGGACGGCGCTCAGCTCCCGCAGAGCCTC
The DNA here is from genome assembly GCF_053890455.1 of Streptomyces yamdrokensis. Classification (NCBI taxonomy): domain Bacteria; kingdom Bacillati; phylum Actinomycetota; class Actinomycetes; order Kitasatosporales; family Streptomycetaceae; genus Streptomyces; species Streptomyces yamdrokensis. The sequence continues at coordinate 3,789,642 of NZ_CM132679.1, read as the reverse complement.
CTCGGCGATGGCGGGATTCTCGTGCTCCAGCCTGTTCTGTGCCTGCGCGAAGCGGGAGGACAGAGCAGGGCGCCGGGCGATCTCGATGTCTCGGGCCCAGGTGAGGACCCAGCTCCGCACGGGGCTCAGGGACTGCCACTCCACGGCTTTGGTGAAGGCGTCGTCCTTTGTGGCCTGCATCTCCTCCAGGCGCCCCGGATCGACCACCGCGAGAGCCGTGCGCAGGGCGTCAGGAGTCTGCTCGGGACGTGGGATCAGCTCGTGTCCGTGATCGGCCTGAGTACTCATGGTGTCCTCCACAGGGTGCCCCGGCCAGGGTATCCGGACGGGGCCGCGGAGGAGCCGGACCGGGAACCGGGCAGGCCGCGAGCGGCCTGTCACGGTCGGCCCTGTCCAACGAGGGACGGCTCGTCGGTTCCGGTGCCGGGGACACCGGAACCGACACCCGCTGAGGCGCAGCCCTGGCAGTGGTGGGGGTCGGGGCCGCGGTAGGCGTGGTCGCAGGTGTCGCAGTTGCGCAGGGGGTGCCGGACGGGCCTGGGCTGTTCGGGGGCGCGGTACGGCGGGAGGGGCGGCAGTTTGGCCGTCAGGCGGTGGGCCAGGAAGGCGGCCGGGCGGACCAGGGGTTCCAGGGGCAGGTCGCCGGCCAGGGCCCTGCGTACGGCGGCGGGGGTCAGCTCGCGCTCCAGCCAGGCGACGACACCGGGCGCGAGGTGTTCGGCGTCGGTGGCGGAGAGCAGCAGCCGGGGGTCCTCGCGGCGCAGGCCGGCGAGGACGTCGGTGGCAGCCTGGAGGAGGTCGGGGGAGGTGTAGCCGGGCTTCGGTACGGCAGGGAGGGCGCGGCGGCGTGGGGGTTCCTGCTGCGGGGCGGCGGCCGCGCGGCGGGTTGGGGGACGGGCCGGAGGGTTGGGCGCCTCGCCCGGTTCGGACGGAGCGTCGCGTCGGCCGGGCTGGTTGCAGGAGACCGTGCGGGTGACGATGCGGCCGGTCGGGGTGCGTTCGCGGGTGCGGCGCAGGTAGCCGTGGGTCTCCAGCTCGCGCAGGGCGGCGGCGATCCGGGTCGGGCCCTCGGGGAAGCGGGCGGCGAGGGTCTTGATGCCGATGGGGGCGCCGGTGGGGAGGGACTGGATGTGGCAGGCCAGCCCGATCGCCAGCAGGGAGAGGTCCGGGTGCTGGGCGAGGTGGTTGCCGATCACCGTGAAGCGGGCGGTGTGGCGGGCGTTGTCGTGGGTGACGCCGCCGGGATGCCGCTTCGCGCGGGTGCGGTGGGAGGGGTGGTTTTTCCCGTCGTTACGGGACTGGGCGTGCGGGGGCACGCTAGTGTTTTGGGTGTTCATCGGGAAGGGGCTTTCTTCCTTGGTGGGCAGGCCCTCGCAACGGGACGTCACTCCCGGCGGGGGCCGTTTACGTGTCTGGGGCTGTGTGCCGTGCTGTGTTGCGCTGAGCGTAGGACAGACAACCTGTCGCATATCTACTCCAGTTGGTGATGTTCACTCGCGCGAGTGAGCGTGCGCCGTGGGCGGGAGGGGTGGGGCTTGGTGGGGTTTCTTTCTCTCCCGTGGTCCTTGGAAAAGACGGCCGACGGCACCGGAACACACACGGCGGGGTTCCGGTGCCGGTGTCGTTTCCGCAGGTCAGGCTGGCGGTAGGTCGAGTTCCGCCCATACGGTCTTGCGGGGGACGGGTCCGAGGTCCACGCCCCGGCGGTCGGCGAGGGCCTCGACGAGGAGCAGGCCGTGTCCGGACTCGGCGTCGGGGGCGGGTACGCGGCGGCGCGGGAGGTCGTCACCGCGGGTGTCCGTGACCTCGATGCGGAGAGTCGCGCCGTCGGTCAGGAGGGCGAGGCGGAAGTCGCGTCCGGCGAGCCGGCCGTGGGTGGCCGCGTTGGCGGCGAGTTCGGCGACGAGGTGTTCGGCGGCCTCGGTGGTGCGGTGGGGCAGGTCCCGGTCGCGAGTCCAGTCCGCGGCGAGCAGCCGGGCGAGGCGGGCGCCGCGGGGTGTGGGTGACAGGAGCACGCTGAAGTGGCCGGCGGGTGAAGGGAATTGGGTGGACTTTTCGCTGTTCACGGGACCGAGCGTGGCCGGACGTGCTTACCGTGAACAGTGACAGCCCCGATACACAGGGTGACTGTCGGAGCTTGTCGGCCGCTGTCCGGACCATCGGAAACCGGCCTACGAGTACGGGCGTTGCACAGCACGGCGGTACGACAGAGGGGTGCGGTATGTCGGTGGACGGCGAGGCGGTACGGCTCCGGACCGAGACCGAGGAGGACGAGCCGGGGTGGGAGGTGGACCCGGAGGACGAGTGGGGGGTGGCCGTTCTCACCACGGTAGGGCGTCAGTTGAGGCTGCGGCGGGAGGCGATGGGCATGCGGGTCGCCGACTTCGCGGCGGCGGTCAAGTACGGGGACGACCTGGTCTACAAAGTCGAGGGTGGGAAGCGGATTCCCCAGCAGGAGTATCTGTGCAGGGCCGACAAGGTGTTGGGCGCAGGCGGGCTCATCGCGGCAGCCTGGGAGGACGTGAGGAAGGTCCGGTACCCGAAGAGTGTGCGGGCGCTGGGCAAGCTGGAGGCGCAGGCGGTTGAGGCGGCGCTGTACAGCAACCACAACATCCACGGTTTGTTGCAGACCGAGGAGCACATGCGGGCGCTCTTCGAAGCGTGGCTTCCTGCCTACTCGGATGAGGAAACGGAGCGCATGGTGGCCGCGCGGATGGCCCGTCGTTCGATCTTCGAGCGGTCACCGGCGCCGACGCTGAGTTTTGTCCAGGAAGAGGTGACGCTGCGGCGCCCGGTCGGGGGCAGAATGGTTTGGCGGCGGCAACTCGAACGCCTGTTGGAACTCGGGCAGTTGCGGAACGTCTCGATTCAGGTAATGCCGACTGACTGCGAGGACCACTTCGGCACGGGCGGACTGATCGAGGTGCTCAAGTTTCCGGACGGCACGGCGGTGGGGCGCTCCGAAGGTGCGTTCAGCGGTCGCCCGGTGTCCGAGCCGAAGCAGCTCAGGATCCTTGAACTGCGCTATGGCATGATCCGGGCGCAGGCTCTCACGCCCCGAGAGTCGCGGGCCCTCATCGAGCAGATGCTTGGAGAGACATGATCAGCACCTCCACCGGCCACGACGCTTCTGCGCTGGTCTGGTTCAAGAGCAGCTACAGCAGCAGCGGCGACGGCAACGACTGCATCGAGACCGCCAAGGCCCCTGACGTGGTGCACGTCCGCGACTCCAAGAACATAGAGGGCCCTCAGCTTGTGCTTACGCACCACGCGTGGGCGGACTTCGTGGCAGACGTGTCGGGAAGCTGACCCTTCAACTGCGCATCGCCCCGCACCTGGTTGTCGCTGGATGCGGGGCGCGTTGGTGTGCGACTCAGAACAGTGCGTCGGAGTTGGGGAACAGGCCATCGTCGGCGAAGCCTTCGGTGGCGCGCTGGGGGGCGGTGGGCTCAGTGCGGGTCAGCGGGCCACGAACTGGGTGAGGATGGCCTGGACCTCGTAGATGTCGACGCCCTTGGTGAAGGTCTTCTGCACCGGGGTGGGCGTGCCGGAGATCCAGATCTTCAGCTCGGCGTCGAGGTCGAAGGTGCCGGCCGTCTCGACGGCGAAGTGGGTGATGCTGCGGTACGGGACGGAGTGGTACTCGGTCTTCTTGCCGGTGATGCCCTGCTTGTCGATCATGATCAGCCGACGGTCGGTGAAGAGGATGGTGTCGCGGATCAGCAGGTAGGCGGCGTGCACCTGCTCGCCCTGGCCCAGGAGGCGGGCGTACTCCTGCTGCGCCTGCGACGGGTCGATGCTGTGCGCGTTGCCGAACAGTGCCATGGATGCTCCCCCTGCGTGAAGTGATCTCCCTGGAACGCTATCGAACGCGTCAGGGCCCGGGAACCTCTGTTCCCGGGCCCTGACGTCGGTGGTGCGGAGTCGTTACGCGGGCTGCGGCTCGCCGCCGAAGCGCTCCTTGTACGCCTCCAGGTCGTCGTCCGTCAGCTTGGCGAACAGGACCGGCGGGACGGTGAAGGGGGTGCCGGCGGGGACCGAGGCGAGTGCGCGGGTCTCCTCGGCGCCGGCCCAGGTCGCGGTGTCACCGGGCAGGGTGAAGACCTGGCGCATCGCCGCCGATGTGGACGGGATGAACGGCTCCGACACCACCGCGTACAGGCGGATCAGGTTCATCGCCGTACGCAGCGTGAGGGCGGCGGCGTCCTTGTCGGTCTTGATCTCCAGCCAGGGGGCCTTCTCCTCCAGGTAGGAGTTGCCCGCGGACCACAGGGCGCGCAGCGCGGCCGCCGCCTTGCGGAACTGCAGCGCCTCCATCTGGGACTCGTACTCCGCGAGGAGCGACGCGATCTCCTCCCCGAGCCTGCTCTCGGCCTCGCCGGGCTCGCCGCCCGCCGGGACCTCCTCGCCGAAGCGCTTCTTCGAGAAGGACAGGACACGGTTGACGAAGTTGCCCAGGGTGTCGGCCAGGTCCTTGTTCACCGTGGCGGTGAAGTGCTCCCAGGTGAACGACGCGTCGTCCGACTCCGGCGCGTTGGCGATCAGGAAGTACCGCCAGTAGTCCGCCGGGAGGATGTCCAGCGCCTGGTCGGTGAAGACACCGCGCTTCTGCGAGGTGGAGAACTTACCGCCGTAGTACGTCAGCCAGTTGAAGGCCTTGACGTAGTCGACCTTCTTCCACGGCTCGCGGACACCCAGCTGCGTGGCGGGGAACATCACCGTGTGGAACGGGACGTTGTCCTTCGCCATGAACTCCGTGTAGCGCACGGTGTCGTCCGCCTCGTACCACCACGACTTCCAGTCGCGCGTCTCACCGTCGGGCGCGGAGTCCGCCCACTCCTTCGTCGCGGCGATGTACTCGATCGGGGCGTCGAACCAGACGTAGAAGACCTTGCCCTCGGCCGCCAGCTCCGGCCAGGTGTCGGCCGGCACCGGGACGCCCCAGTCCAGGTCGCGGGTGATCGCGCGGTCGTGCAGGCCCTCGGTCAGCCACTTGCGCGCGATGGACGCGGCCAGCTGCGGCCACTCCTGCTCGTGCCGGGCCACCCACTCCTCGACCTCGTGCTGGAGCTTCGACTGGAGGAGGAAGAGGTGCTTGGTCTCGCGGACCTCCAGCTCCGTGGAGCCGGAGATCGCCGACCGCGGGTCGATCAGGTCGGTCGGGTCCAGCACGCGGGTGCAGTTCTCGCACTGGTCGCCGCGCGCCTTGTCGTAGCCGCAGTGCGGACAGGTGCCCTCCACGTAGCGGTCCGGGAGGAAGCGGCCGTCGGCCGGGCTGTAGACCTGGCGGATCGCGCGCTCCTCGATGAACCCGTTCTCCCGGAGGCGGCGGGCGAAGTGCTGCGTGATCTCCACGTTCTGCTGCGAGGAACTGCGGCCGAAGTGGTCGAAGGCGAGGGCGAAGCCGTCGTAGACCGCCTTCTGCGCGTCGTGCGCCTGCGCGCAGAACACGTCGACGGGCAGGCCCTGCTCCTTCGCGGCCAGCTCGGCCGGGGTGCCGTGCTCGTCCGTCGCGCAGATGTACAGGACGTCGTGGCCGCGCTGGCGCAGGTAGCGGGAGTAGACGTCCGCCGGGAGCATGGACCCCACCATGTTGCCCAGGTGCTTGATCCCGTTGATGTACGGAAGGGCGCTGGTGATGAGGTGTCGAGCCATCGGAGGCTGCTCCCGGGTTGAAACGTACGGAACCTCCAAATCGTAGCCGACACGGGTACGCCGCCCGCTTCTCGTTTTACGGGATGAGAAGCGGGCGGCGCGGAGCAAAGTGCCCGTGAGCGGTCGAGCCTGTGGGCTGCGCCTTGTGGGCCGCAGCCGTGGGGCGGGGCCGCGGTTACGGGCGCCAGGACTTCAGTACGGCCTCGTAGAGCTCCTTGTCGGTGAGCTCCAGCGGGGACTCCCCGGCGAGGAAGTGGGCCGTGTTCGGTGTCTTCAGCTTGCGGAGGTAGTCGAACGCCTTGTTCTCCGGGTCACCGAAGGCGACGAAGGAGAAGAAGACGGAGGGGTGGGTCTTCGCGGCCTCCGTGAGGGACTGGGTCGCGGGGGTCTTCGCGTCGGGGGCACCGTCCGTCTGGAACACCACCAGGGCGGGCGTGCCGGGTGCCGCCTTGTCGTGCAGGGCGAGGACCTCGGCCACCGCCGCGTGGTAGCTGGTCCGGCCCATACGGCCGAGGGACGCGTGCAGGGTGTCGATCTTGTTCTCGTGGTCGGCGAGGGTCAGCTCGCCGGTCCCGTCGACCTCGGTGGAGAAGAAGACGACCTTGACCGTGGCGGCCTCGGGGTCCGCGTCGAGGTGGGCGGCGAGAGCGAGGGTCTGCTCCGCGAGGGCCTGTGCGGAGCCGTCCTTGTAGTACGGGCGCATCGACGCGGAGCGGTCGAGGACGAGGTAGACGCGGGCGCGGGTGCCGGTGAGGTCGCGCTCCGCGAGGGCTGCGGCGGCGGCTTCGTAGGCGGTGCGGATCGCCTCCGGCGCGGTGGAGGGAGTGGTGGGGGTGACTTCGGCCTCGGCTTCGCCTTCGGCTTCGGTCGTGTTCCCACCCGCACCGCCCGTGCGGCTTTCGTTGTCGGGTGCGGGTGGCCCCTGCGGGGTGTCCTCGCCGTCGGCGGCCGCGGGCTGGGGGGCCGGCTGCGCCTCCGCGTCCGCCTCCGGCTTCGGCTCGGCTTCGGGCTCGGATTCGGGTTCGGCCTTGGGCTCGGGTTCGGTGGTGACCTCGGCCTCGGCTTCGGTCGTGTTCCCACCCGCACCGCCCGTGCGGCTTTCGTTGTCGGGTGCGGGTGGCCCCTGCGGGGTGTCCTCGCCGTCGGCGGCCGCGGGCTGGGGGGCCGGCTGCGCCTCCGCGTCCGCCTCCGGCTTCGGCTCGGCTTCGGACTCGGCTTCGGCCTTGGGCTCGGGTTCGGTGGTGACCTCGGGCGCGGGCGCGGTCTCGGGCGCGGGCTCGGCCTTGGCCTCGGGCGCGGGCTCAGCCTCGGGCTCGGCCTTGGCCTCGGGCGCGGGCTCAGCCTCGGGCTCGGCCTTGGCCTCGGGCGCGGGCTCGGGCTTGGTCTCGGGCTCGGCCTCGGGCTTGGTCTCGGGCTCGGTGGTTGCCTCGGGCGCGGGTTCCGGCTTCGGCTTGGCTTCAGCTTCGGGCTTGGCCGGGGGCTCGAGGTCGGCGTCCGCCTCGGCGGCGGCCTTGCTCTCGGGCTCGGGCTGCGGGGCCTCGGGGGGCGTTGCTGCCTTCGGTTCCGCCTCGGGCTTTTCGGCTGCGGGCTCGGGGGCCGGCTCCGCGGCGGGCTCGGGGGCTGCCTCCGGTTCCGGGGTCGGGGAGGTGGGGGTGGAGGGCGTTACGTTGTTGAAGGCCGCTGAGACGAGATCGTGTTCGTCGCTGCGGGGTTCCGGGACGGAGGCCGTGGTGGTCTCCGGCGTCGGTTCGGGGGAGGGGGACGGGAGCCGGGGGGCCGAAGCCTCGGCCGCCGTGGACTCGTCGGCCGGTTCGGGCGGCGTCGGGGTGGCCGCGGTCGCGGCGTCCGGACGGGCGGATCGTCCCGCGTCGTCCGTTTCGGCGATCGGCGCCGCACCCTCCGCCTCTGCCGTATTCGCTTTGCGTGACCGGCCGAACGCGTTCCGCAGGAGAGTGAGAATGCCCATGTGCGCAACCCTTCGCGTGAGTTGTAGCCCGTGGATCCCTGGCCAGGACGGACACGTAAGGTTAGCGGCCCTTGTGGGTGATCTTGGGCAGGGTGTCAAGGGCGTCATTCGGCCCCTGTGGATGATCATGTCGTGACACCGGCAACTCCATTTGTTCTGCCGCAGGTTCACTTTCCGTTCACCCTGGCGCCCGGCTGCCGCACATATGTACTCCTACGGTCACGCTGACACCCCGGGTATCCAAGGAGAGAACACGTGCGCAAGCTGCTTCCGTTGATCGGGACGCCGTCCAGTTCGCACCCTGGCGGCCGGTCCGCCCTGACCTGCCGTTTCCGGTGTGGTGACGCCTGTTTCCACGAGGTGCCCAACACCAGCTCCAACGAATACGTCGGTGACGTCATCTCCGACGCCCTCAGCCGCCGGTCGATGATGCGGGCCGCCGCCGCCGTCACGGTCGTCGCGGCCGGTGCCGGCGCGGTCAACCTCGCCGGCGCCCCCGACGCCCAGGCGGCCCCCGCCGCCGGCAAGGGGGGACACGGGCACGGAAACGGCCACGGGAACCAGAAGCCGAAGGGTGCCCGCGGTCTGCGGTTCACGCCCGTCGCGCCCAACACCGCCGACGCCGTCACCGTGCCGGAGGGCTACGGCCAGAACGTCGTCATCCGCTGGGGCGAGCCCATCCTGCGCGGCGCGCCCGCCTTCGACCCGGAGAACCAGACGGCCGAGGCCCAGGCCGGGCAGTTCGGGTACAACGTCGACTTCCTCGCGCTGCTCCCCCTCAAGGGTGAGCGCGACCGGCAGCTGCTCGTGGCCAACCACGAGTACAGCGACGAAGTCCTGATGTTCCGCGGCTACGACTCCGACAACCCCACCCGCGAGCAGGTGGAGATCGGCTGGGCCGCGCACGGCCTGGGCGTCGTCGTCGTCGAGGAGGACCGCAGGAGCGGCAAGCTCACGCCCGTCACCCGGCACCACCTCAACCGGCGGCTCACCGCCACCTCCGAGTTCCGGCTGACCGGCCCCGCCGCCGGGTCCGACCTGGTGAAGACCTCCGCCGACCCGACCGGCCGCAAGGTGCTCGGCACCCTCAACAACTGCGCCGGCGGCACCACCCCGTGGGGCACGACCCTGCACGGCGAGGAGAACTTCAACCAGTACTTCGCCCACGGCGGCAGCGCGACCGACAAGCGGTACGGCATCGGCACCGGCGCCACCGGGCGCAAGTGGGAGCGGTTCGACAAGCGGTTCGACCTCGCCCAGGAGCCCAACGAGGCGCACCGGTTCGGCTACGTCGTCGAACTCGACCCGTACGACCCGGACTCCGTCCCGCGCAAGCGCACCGCGCTCGGCCGCTTCAAGCACGAGGGCGCGACCGTGCGCCTGACGCACGACGGCCGTCCGGTCGTGTACTCCGGTGACGACGAGCGGTTCGACTACCTCTACAAGTTCGTCGGCAGCAAGCGGATGAAGCACGGCAACAGCCGCGCCGCGCGCGAGCACAACCTCACGCTGCTCGACGAGGGCACGCTCTACGTCGCCAGGATCACCGGTGACTCGCCCGCCATCGAGATCGACGGCACCGGCAAGCTCCCGAAGGACGGCGAGTTCGACGGCAGCGGCGAGTGGATCCCGCTGGCCACCGCCACCGCCAGGGGCGCCGTCTCGCACGTCGACGGCATGACCGCCGAGGAGGTCTTCGTCTTCACGCGGCTCGCCGGCGACAAGGTGGGCGCCACCAAGATGGACCGCCCCGAGGACGTCGAGCCCAACCCGGTCACCGGCAAGGTCTACGTCGCGCTGACCAACAACACCAACCGCGGTGTCGGCTCGAACCCCAAGGCGGACGAGGCCAACCCGCGCAACGCCAACAAGCACGGCCACGTCCTCGAGCTGACCGAGCGCTGGAACCGGCCGGAGAGCACCCGGTTCGCCTGGTCGCTGTTCCTGGTCGCGGGCGACCCGCAGGACCCGGCGACGTACTTCGCGGGCTTCCCGAAGGACTCCGTGAGCCCGATCTCCTGCCCGGACAACGTCGCCTTCGACGACCACGGCAACCTGTGGATCTCCACCGACGGCGCCGCCCTCGGCTCGCACGACGGACTCTTCGGCGTCGCCACGCGCGGTGACCGCCGCGGTGAGCTGAAGCAGTTCCTCACCGTGCCGAAGGGCGCGGAGACCTGCGGTCCGATCGTCCAGGACCGGCGGGTGCTCGTCGCCGTGCAGCACCCGGGCGAGGTGGACGGCGCGTCGGCGGAGAACCCGGGCAGCACCTGGCCCGACGGCCCCGGCACGTACCCCCGGCCCGCCGTGGTCGCCGTGTGGCGCAAGGACGGCCGGGACATCGGCGTCTGACGTCACCCGGGGACCCGGGTCCGGACGTCCGGACCCGGGTCCGGGTCCGTCATCGGTCACGGGCGGGGTGCGGGCTCCCGGCGGGGCGTCCGCACCCCGCCCGCCGTTTCCGGGGGCGGCCGGACGCCGGCCCGCGGTCAGCCGTCGCGGTGCAGTGCGAGGTCGACGACCAGGGTGCGGTGGTCGGTGTCGGGAAGGTCGAGGAAGCGGGGCCGGTCCGCGGCGAACTGCCGGGACACCAGTACGTGGTCGATCTGGACGCCGAACCTCGGCGCGGTCCCGGCCGGCCAGGTCGGGACCCGGTGGGCGCCTCCCAGCCGCGAGGCGTCGCTGAGCCCGGAGTCGAGGAGGCGCCGGAAGGCGGCGTGGTCCTGGGAGGCGTTGAAGTCCCCGGCGAGCACCATGGGGGCCGTCGGGTCGGCGGTGACGACGTCGCGCAGCCGGCCGAGCTCCCGCTTCCAGACGTCCACCTGGCCGGGGACCGGCGGCATGGGGTGGGCGAGCTGGAGCCGTACGGCGTGCCCGTCGACGTCGGCGACGGCTCCCGGCATGCCCATGCTGCTGCCGGGGACGCCGTCGGTGCCCTCGAGCGGGAAGCGGCTGAGGATGACGGAGCCCTCGGAGCCGCCGCCCTCCACGGCCCGGCGGTGCGGATAGTCCGACGTCAGCTCCCGCCGCAGCCGCGCGTCGCAGGTGTACTCGCACTCCTGGACGAACACCACGTCCGGCTTCAGCCGGCGCACCGCGCCGACCAGCCCGTCGGTGGCCCGGCCGAACTCGACGTTGGACGTCATCACCCGGAACTCGGCGACGGGCGGCCCGACGGGCACGCCGGTCCTCCCGTACGGCTCGATGAACCAGGCCAGCAGCCCGAGCAGGGCGACGCCCCACACCGCGCCGGTCCACCACCGGGCGAGCAGGGTGCACAGCAGTCCGAGGGCGGTCGGTACGAGGAGCCAGGGCAGGAACGCGAGCAGCTGGGGCACGGGGGTGACCGCGTCGGTGCCGACGGCCCGGCAGCCGACGACCACGCTCACCCCGGTGAGGAGCAGCGCCGCCGACCAGCCGCCGAACCGCCGCTTCGCGCTACGGCGTCCGGGCTTTTCCCCGGTGTCCGCCCACTCGGCCGTCCCGGCAGTCGCAGTGTCCAACGTCCGGCCTTCCGTTCGCGGTGGATCGGTCCGTGAAGATCCTCCCTCGAAGACGAGGACCGGCGACGGGAGGTTGCGGCGATCCGTTCCGCGCCTCGTCACGGGCCGGTGACGCCGGTGACGCCGCCGGCGCCCACTCGCGGCGGGGCGGCACGGGCGGTTCCGGTGGTCCGGGCGGTACGGCGTGGGGTGGCATCCCCTCGGGCAAGGCGCGGGGCGACGCACACGCGAACGCGGGGCGGGCATCCGGAGTACCGGGGCCACCCGGAGCATCCCGGATGCCCGCGCTCCGCGTCCGCCGGACCGGAGGGACGGCCGCGTCACTCGATGGGGTGCCCCTGCGCGTCCTCGTGCGTGTAGTACCGGTAGAACAGGAAGGCGAAGACGCCCGCCGCGACGACCAGGCCCAGCACCGTCGACCGCAGCACGCTCATGTCGGCCTGGTTGACCAGGAAGCCGACCGCGACGCCGGAGAACGCGCCCCACAGCACGGCGTGCTCCTCGCGCCGCAGCCTCGGCGCGATGCTCGACAGGGCCACGCACAGGACGGCGAACGCCAGCGCGGTGAGGAGGCCGAACAGGATGTTCCAGCCGGTGAGGGGACCGCCCTCGCGCCGGTTGGCCGCCGCCCAGTAGCCGTAGACGAGCCCGAGGACGACGGGCACCGCCAGCTTGGCGCCGGCATGGGCCCGCTCGCTGAAGACGCGGATGCCGCCCGGCCGCCTGGACGCGATCCGGGCTCTGGGTGCCGCATGAGCCATGAGCACACTCCTCTCTCCTCGCCCCCCGCCTCCAGCGCACACCTGCGCGGGTCGCCCGGCAACTCGGCCACTCGAACGTGTGTCGGGATCCGCCCCCTCGCCCCGCCCTGTCGCCTCCCGCCCTGTCGCCTCCCGCACCGGACCGCCCCGCATTCCGTACCGAACGGATGCGGGCCGCGCACCCGCGTGTTTCGCTGGGGCGGTGCGCCAGGGCAGCAGCGGGCCCGGCCCGCTCGACCGGCGGTACGCCCGGGACGGCCGCCGCGACGTCACGCACCGGCACGAGATGCTGCACGTGCGCGGGCGCAGTGTCGCGTGGGTGCCGCCGCTTCTGCTGCTGGCCGCCATCGCCGTGGTCGACTACCACACCACCGGCGAGTTCCGGATCGTCTCCTGGATCGTGCTGGTCCCGGGCATCGCGGCCGCGATCTGCGGGGTGTGGGGCACGGCCGTCTTCGGGGTGCTCTCGATCACCACCTTCACGCTCGTGGACAACGCCTGGCCGCACGAGTTCCGGACGGAGCTGCCCGACTTCATCCTCGTCGCCGTCGGCGGGGTCCTGGCGACGCTGGCGTGCGCGGTCCGGGTGCGCGGCGAGCGGCGCGCGCTGCACCTGCGGGACGTCGCCGACACGGTCCGCCGGACGGTGCTGCGCCCCCTGCCGCCGTCCTGGGGCGGTCTGGAGCACGCCGGCGTCTACCTGGCCGCGGACGCCGGTGCCAGGGTCGGCGGCGACTTCTACGACATCCAGCCGGGCCCGAACGGCACCCGGGTCCTGGTCGGGGACGTGCAGGGCAAGGGGCTGGGCGCGGTGGAGACGGCGGCGGCGCTGCTCGGCACGTTCCGCGAGGCGGGCTACCACGAGCCGGAACTGGCGGTCGTGGCCGCCCGTCTGGAGGAGCGGATGCTGCGGCACCGGAACTACGTCGCGGCCCTCGACCGGGCCGAGGCAGACCGTTTCGCCACCGCCGTGCTGCTGGGCTTCCCGTCGGACCGGCCGGACGCGGCGGGCTGTGGTCCAGCGGGTTTCGGGACGGTGGAGGCCGTGGTCTTCGGTCATGAACCGCCGCTGGTCGTCGGCCCCGGGGGCGTACGGCCGCTGCCGGTGACCGGCGGGCTCCCGCTGGGCCTGCGCGACCTGGCCCCCGCACCGGTGCACGTGCACCGGCTGCCGCTGGCCGCCGACGAGACGCTGCTGGTGGTCACCGACGGGGTGACCGAGGCGCGCGACGCCGACGGGACGTTCTACCCGCTCGCCGAGGACGTGGCGCGGGCGGTCGCGCGGGACGCGCGCGCCGCCGAACCGGCCCGGCTGGCCGTCGTCGTACGGGACGGGACGCTCCGGCACAGCGGCGGTCACCTGGACGACGACACCACGGCCTTCGCCGTGCGCCGGATCGGCGGGCCGGGGGCGAACGCCTCGAAGAGGGACGTTCACTGACCCGAGACCCCTTGTTGGAGCCACAACGGTTACGGTGCTGCTCTGGGTCGTGATCGACAGGGGAGGGAACATGCCCGGGACCACACCCGCAGCCAAGTCCGGGGCCACGCCCGGCACCGTACTGCTGCTGGCCGCCTCGCCGTTGGGGAGAGGCCGGCTGGTGGACGCGGCGTCCGTGCTCCCCGTCCTGGCCGCCGTACCGCCCGCCGTCCTGTCCGGCACGGACACCGCGAACGTCGTCGAGCTCGCCGACCCGCTGGAGCCGCAGGCGGTCCTGACCCGGCTGCGCGCCGCCGCGACCGCCCCAGGACCGCTCACCCTGTACGTCGCGGGGCAACTGCTGCTCGACCGCCGCCAGCGCCTGCCGCATCTGGCGCTGGCCCGCACCACCGCGTCGACCGTGCGCTACACGGCGTTCCCGTGGCACTGGTTCCGGGACGAGCTGCGACTGCGCCCCCCGGGCGTCACGACGCTGATCCTCGACCTGCACGCGGACCAGGAGACCTGGCAGGCGCTGGGCGCCTCGCAGCCGCCGGGCACACCGGGGGCGGCGCCGGTTCCGGTCACACCGCCGGCCGCGCTCGACGCGGGCCGCGACACCGCCGTCTACGGCCGCGTCGCGCCGCCGTCCTCCCGCTCCCCCCGTCGTGCGGTCGCGGAACCGGCGTACATGAAGGCGGTCGCGACGCTGCTGCGCAGCGGAGTACGTCCGCCGGAAGAGGAGTTGCACCAGCAGGCGCTGGCCCGGGTCGCCGCCGAGGGCACGCACCCCGGACTCGTCCTGGCGAGGCGTGGGCCCGGACCCGTGCAGGGGGACCCGCACACGGTCATCACGGAGGCAGTGCGCTCCGGCCGCCACGCCGACGCCCACGCGCTCGCCGCGCGGTACGAGCAGAACGCCGCCCTCACCCACGGACCCGCCTCCGAGGAGGCGCTGCACTGGGCCGAGGTCCGCGCGGACCTGGCGATGCTGGCCGGGGACGCGGCGCTCAGCTGCCACATCTGGCTGACCGTGGCCGCCGCACGCCTCGACACCGGTCAGGCGGTGGACGCCTCCGCCGTCGAGACGGCCGTGGACCGGGCGCACCACCAGTGGGGCCGGATCTCCGACCCGGTACGGGCCCGTGAACTCGGTCCGTCGCTCGCGGAGTTGCGCAGCCGTGTGCCCGGACGACGGGAAGGCGCCCTGGACCATGTGCGACGGCAGCTGAGCCAGTTGCAGACACAGAACTGAACCGGCACCCGACCGGATCGGTCCGTACCCTTCCGCTTCCGCCCGCGAGGACACAACCGTTGCCGACCCCTCCCCGTGAGGCAACAGCGGTGCCATGATGGTGAGTTATGGCTGAGGGGGAGGGTGTGGCCAACCAGGGCATTCGAATCAGGCTGGACGGTACCGCGAGCGCGAGCGACATCGGTGCGCTGCGCAAGTGGCTGGAGCGGGAGAAACCGCTCGACGAACGGGTGCGCGCGGGCGGTCTGCAGATCCAGGAGCGGCCGAGGACGGACGAGTCCGGCGCCCCGATGGGTCTCGGGATGGACATCGTCGTCCTGATCGTCGGCGCGGGTGCGGGCGCGATCGCCACGGAGCTGCTCGAGCAGGTCAAGAAGGCCGTGTCGGCCTGGCGGGCCAACCGGCGCGACGTCGAGGACGGTGAACCGCCCCAGGGCAGAGTCGAGCCGGTGAACCTCGACGACAGGTAGGCCGGTGATCCGTCTCGACCCGCGGGGGCTGCCCAACAGGGCGCTGTTGGTCGGCGTCTCCGAGTACGACCTGACGGAGCCGCCGCACGGCGTGCCCGGCGACCTTCCGGCGGTCAAGCACAACGTGAACCGCCTGCGTGAAGTGCTGACGCGCGGACGGGTGTTCGGCGAGCACGAGATCACGGCCGCCCGTTCACCGTCCCTGGAGCACTTCGAGCGGGCGCTGCTCTCCGCCGCCGCCGAGGCGGAGGGGGTACTGCTGCTCTACTTCGCCGGGCACGGCGCCATCCCCAGCGCGGGTGACGAGTTGTTCCTGCAGATGCGCAACGCGAGCGTGGTCGCCGGCGGACACGCGGTGTTCCCGGGCGCGGAGCCCTTCACCACCGTGCTGACGATGCTGGCGACCAGCCCGGCCCGGCGGATCGTGGTGATCCTGGACTGCTGCTTCGCGGGCAACGCCGCCTGGGTCCGGGAGACCCTGAGCGACAAGCACCGCCTGCTGCTGATGATGAGCGTCCAGGCCAACCACCGTATCGACGCGGGCGATCCGCGGACACCGACGCCGTACACCGCCGAACTCGTCCGGCTCCTCGACGAGGAGGGCGGGACGGGTTTCCTGGACCTCTCCGAGCGGATGCGGGAACGGATGGCCGCCCGCGGCCTCAGCACCGTGCGCGGCGACGCGTGGGAGCCGCAGTGGCGCGCGGAACCCGGCGAGGACGTCCTGCTGGCGGCGAAGCCGTCCGCGCCGGAGCGGAAGACGCCAAAGAGCTCGGCGGAGCACCCCGAGAAGGGCTCCCCCGGAAAACACCCGGACGCGCCCGCCCCCGTACCCACGCCCGACACCGCCGGCCCACCACGGGCCCCGCTCACGGTCCGGCTCCTCGACCGCCTCCGCAGCCTCCCCGGGAGGGACCGGACGGGCCGGAGGAGGGGTGGAACGGGCAGGACGGGCCGGTGGGGCCGCCGGGGCACTCCCTGGGCCGTCCTTCTGCTCGGTCTCCTCTCCCTCGGCCTCCTCACCGCCGGCACCTACGGCGTCATCGGCCTCGTCGGGCACCTCCGGGGCGGCGACGCCGCCACCGGCTGCGCCCCGCCGCTGGAGCTGCGCGTCCTGACCGACCCGGACCTGGAGCCGACGATCCGCGCCGCCGCCGACGCCCATCTGACCTCGGCGGCGAACACCCTGGACGACGGCTGCCGCCGCACCGGCATCACCGTCTACAGCGCCGGTTCCTCCGACGTGGTCACCGCGCTGCGCAAGCAGACCGACGCCTGGCACGAGCCGCACGACGTGGACACCGCCCGCTTCAACCCGCAGCGGGACATCGGGCCGCAGCCGGACATCTGGATTCCCGCCTCGCGTGCCGACGTCGCCCGGGTCGTGGAGGGCCAGGACACCGACGCGGTGGCCGTGCCGGAGGCCGCCGACGAGCCGCTCGCCTACTCCCCGGTCGTGCTGGCCGTCCCGAAGGCCATCGCACAGGCCGTCGCGGCCAGGGAACCGGAGGGCCGTACCGGCCTGCCCCTCACCCGCATGATCGAGCAGTTGTCCGAGCAGGACGAGAAGGCAGGGGTGCGCCGCCCCGACCCGGAGTTCACCGACGTCGGACTGCTCGCCACGATCGGTCTGTACGGCTCGGACGTGCCCGTCGGCGCCGCCGAACGCCTGGTCGCCCAGCCGGGCCCGCCCTCCCCCACCGCCGCCGAGCTGCTGTGCACCCTGCCCGACGACGACGAGGTGGACGACCGCACGGCCGCCCTGGTCCCCGAGTTCCTGATGCGCAGCGGTGTCGGCTGCGACAGCGCCACGCGCACCCCTCGCACGGCCCGGTACCCCATGGACGTCCCCGGCATGGCGCCGGTGTTCGTCCGGGTCCGCTGGCAGGGCGCCGACCGGGACGAGGAGGCCCGCGACGCGTCGGTCGCCGCCTTCCAGGACTGGCTGACCGGTGAGCAGGGGCAAGCGGTGTTCGCCGGGGAGGGCTTCCGCCGTCCGTACGAGTGGGACCTGATGGACCCGGACACGAAGGCCGACGGCGTGCTGGCCGCGCCGCCCGTGCTCGACCGGTTCGCCGGGAGGGACGCGATGGAGGCGGCCCTGGAGAAGTACCGGGAGGCGGGCGGCCCGGGACGGGTGCTCTACCTGCTGGACAGCTCCGGTTCGATGACGGACCTCTGGGAGGGGCCGAGCGGCGGCCCCGGGCTGCTGAAACAGTCGCTGGGCGGCCTCGGCGGACGGGACGAGTACGGCGTGTGGGCGGTGGCGGACACCGGTGACCGGCCGTACGAGACGCTGTTGCGGCTCGGCCCGCACCGGCGGGCCGACGCCGAGCGCGTCCTCGACGCCCGCGCCCGGATCCGGGACGCCGAGGCCGACCCGCGCGACGCCCTGGACGCCGCGTTCGACACGATGGAACCCTCCGGGGCGGACAGCAGGCCGCGGATGATCGTGTACATCACCGACGGAGAGGACAGCGACCAGCTCTCCCGGGACCGCCTGGACGACATCCTCACCGGGGCACGGACGTCCGACGTGCCGGTGACCGTGGTGTCCCTGACGAACGGCGGCTGCGACCCGGGCCGGCCGGACCGCGAGATCGCCGACGTGAGCAAGGGGCGCTGCCTGGACAGCGGCGACGACCCCGGCACGGCCCTGCGCGACGAGGTCGCCCGCACCGGAACGGGGGAGGAATGACGACCCGGCCCCCACGGCCCACCGCCGGGCCGGCGGCCCTGCTGCTCGCCCTGCTGCTGGTCGTCGTCTGCGCCTCCTGTACCGGGGGAGGCTCCCGCGGCACGGACGACGACGGTGACGGCGGCACCGCCGCCGGGTCCGCCGCCCCGGGCGACGTGACCGGTCACATCGTGGTCGCCAGCGGCCGGGACGTCACCGGCAAGAACGGCATACGCCAGCAGCTCATCGACGCCTGGAACCTCCGTGAGCAGCGACGGAACTCCGGCTTCCGGGCCCGTCTGGTCGAACTTTCCGGCAGCGCCGACGAACAGCGCAGCCAGCTGCTCGGCGCCCTGCAGTCCCGCAGCGCCGCCTACGACGTGGTCAACCTGGACGTGACCTGGGTGCCGGAGTTCGCCACCGCGGACCTGATCGAACCGCTGCCCCAAAACCTGGTCGACGCCGACATCATCCCCTCCGTGGCCGGCACGGCCTGGTGGGACGGGGAGGTGTACGCGGTGCCGTTCAACAGCGACGTCGGTCTGCTGTACTACCGGCGCGACTACCTGAAGCGGGCCGGGGTCGAGCGCCCCGACCTCGGCGACGGCCTCACCTGGAACGGGCTGCGGGGCCTCGTCGAGGCCCTGGACGCCGAGCCCGCCCCGGACACCTACGAGAAGGGCTGGACCACCCAGCTCGCCGCCTACGAGGGCCGTACGGTCAACGCGGTGGAGGCGTTCGCGTCCGCGGTGCCGGGCCTCGAGCTGGTCGACGAGAAGGGCCGCTACACCGGCGACGTCGACGAGCTGACCGACGGGATCGCGGAGCTGCGGCGCCGCACGGAGACGGCGTACACCCTCCAGGACGCCCATTCCTCCGACGAGGACGCGTCCCTGAGCGACTTCGCCGAGGGCCGCACCGCGTTCCTGCGCCACTGGCCGTCGGAGTACCGCACGCTGTACCGGGCCTTCTCCGAGGAGCAGCTCGGCGTGGCCCCGCTGCCCGGCCGGGCAGCGCTCGGCGGGCAGAACCTCGCGGTCACCGGGGTGTCGCAGCGCAAGGGCAAGGCGGCCGAGCTGATCCGGTTCCTCACCGGGAAGGAGAGCGAGCGCTGTC
Source organism: Streptomyces yamdrokensis (assembly GCF_053890455.1). NCBI lineage: Bacteria > Bacillati > Actinomycetota > Actinomycetes > Kitasatosporales > Streptomycetaceae > Streptomyces > Streptomyces yamdrokensis. The sequence continues at coordinate 3,770,819 of NZ_CM132679.1, read as the reverse complement.
TGCTGGAGGCGGGCTTCGCGGCGACCCGCACCTCGGCCTACGAGGACGGTGCGGGCGGCGAGCGGTGCACCGCCGTCGGCCCCGGGCCCTCGGCGTCCCCCACGGGCGAGGGAGCCGACCCGGTCCCGCGGGACGCGGGCGGCCGCCCCGCCTACGCCCGCGACATCCTCCTGCCCGCCCTGCGGAAGGCGGTCCACCGGCCGAGGACCCCGCTGTACGGCGCGTTCACCCAGACGTTCATCACACGGCTGGACCCACTGCACGGCGACGGCGTGCCGTCGGACGAGGCCCTGGCCGGGCAACTGGACAAAGCCCTGCGCAAGGCGCTCCCGGACTAGCGCCTGTCGTCACGTTCCCGTCGCGAGGCAGGCGGGAACGTGACGACAGGTCCTGGACGACAGACCCTGGACGGCAGGCCCTAGCGGACGGCGGCTTCCACCGGACTTGTGGTGCGGTGGTCCGGATCCTCGGGGTGGGTGGCCCTGGCCGGGCCTGCGTTGGCTGCCAGGACCAGTGCGGTGACCGCGGCGACAGCCGCGACGAAGCCTCTCGCGTAACGCCTGGTGGTGCGGATGCGTTCCAGCACGGCGACCTCGCAACAGCGATGGGTACGGGTTGGGCGGGGTGAATCCGCGGATGAACCTAAGGGCTGCCGGACTCGAACGGCAAGGGGCACAAAGGGAGGCGGCCGAGTGCGAGGGCGAGGACGGGAAAGCCCCCCGGGACTCCCTACGCTTGCCGACCATGGACACAGCCGTGCTCTTCCTCACCTCCGTCGTGATCCTCGGAATTCTGACCGTCCGGAACAACGTCTCCCGGGCCGAGCGCGACATCGCGCGCCTCGAACGCAAACTCGACCTGGTGCTCCAGCACCTGGACCTGCGCGAGGAGATCCCGGGCGAGGACGGGATCGTCGCGCTCGCGCGGGAGGGCAAGACGGTCCAGGCGGTCAAGGCCTACCGCGAGGCCACCGGGGCCGGTCTGCTCGAGGCCAAGCAGGCCGTGGACCGCATGACGTGACGGCCGGCCCCGGGCCGGTGGGGCCCATGACGAGGGGACCCGTGGCGGTCAGACCCGTACCCGGCCCTGCTTCTGGATCTCCGTCAGCCGGTTGGTGCCGAACTCCGCGATCACCTGGGTGACTTCGGACGCGACGTCACCGAAGCCGCCGTTGGTGAGGGTGATGGTCTCCTCACCGGCCCGGACCACTGCCAGGTCCAGTGTGAGACGCGTCAGCTGGTGGTCGGGTGTCTCGCCGGTCATGGTGATCCGCAGCGCCCGCCGGGCGTCCCCGGCCTTTGGCAGCGTCAGCGCGTCGACCTCGACCTTCTGGACGCCGTCCTTCCTGGCCGTGGCGGTGAACTCCCCGCACTTCTTCGGCAGTCCGTCCAGCCACCGCAGCGTCCGGTCCACCTCGGCGGGCCGGTACGCGGCCACCTGGTACCGCAGTTGGGCGCCGCTGTAGGCATCGTCCAGGGCGACCACGGCCCGCGGTCCGGCCGCCGTGCCGAACAGCTCCTCGGTGTAGAGGACGTCGAGCAGACGCCGGCAGTCGGCGTCCTTCGTGCTCGACTTGAGCAGGGCGTCCCGCCAGGTCGCCACGCCCCGCGTCGGCACCCAGGGCTGCCCCAGGTCCGTCTCCGTGATCAGAGCGGCCCGCAACTGCTCCTCGTTCAGCCCGGAGCCGGGCGCCGCCGGCGAGGACGGCTCGGCGGCCGGTGAGGCGGCGGAGGGCCGGGCGGGAGCGGTGACCGGGGCGGACGCCGGGGCCGCAGGACCGGCCGTGTCGTTCCCGAGGACGGAACAGGCTGCCGTGGTCAGCAGCGCGGACACCGACAGCACGGAGGCGAGAAGGGCGCGGGCGGCGGCCGGGGCGTGTGTCATCGGGGTGCCTCCTGGTGGAGCCGGGCTGGGAACGTGGCTGCGGCTGGCCGTGCACTGGCCGCCCGGGGCCGTTCCGGGTCCGGAACGGCCCCGGGCGGAGACACGTGCTCATACGGCATCACCGCGCCGCCCGCCCCACCAGCGCGGCGGTCCGTCCGGGTGAGGACGACCAGGGAAAATGTCCTCGTCCTCGTCCTCGTCCTCGCCCGTCCCCGCCCGCCGCGCCCCCGCACCCCACGAGGCGCGCCCGTGCCCCGCCCCGAAGGAGTCCTCGCCGTGCCGAACGGTCTGCCCATTCCGGTGATCATCGACTGCGACACGGGTGTCGACGACGCCCTCGCCCTGCTGTTCGCCGTCCGCCACCCCGGGATCGACCTGCGCGCGGTGACCTGCGTGGCCGGCAACACGGACGTGGACGGAGTCGTACGCAACACCCTCACCGTGCTGGAGACGGCGGGGGCGCCCGCCGTGCCCGTCGCGCGGGGTGCCGAGCGTCCGCTGCTCGAGGTCCCGCGGTCCGCGGCCCACGTCCACGGCCGCGACGGGATGGGCGACCTGGGCCTGCCGGTCCCGAAGCGCGCCCCGGCCGACGTGGACGCGGTGGCCCTGCTGCGCCACGAGATCCTCGCCTCCCCGCGCCCGGTCACCCTGGTGCCCATCGCTCCGCCGACCAACATCGCCCTGCTGCTGCGGACTCACCCCGAGGTCACCCGCAACATCGAGCGGATCGTGTTCATGGGCGGCGCGGCGGGTGCCGGCAACGCCACCCCGGTCGCCGAGTTCAACGTCTGGCACGACCCGGAGGCCGCCGCGATCCTGCTCACCGCCGGGGTGCCGATCACGATGTACGGCCTGGACGTGTTCAACCGGGTCGTCGTCCCGGCGGCCGAGGTGCACAGGCTGCGCGCGAGCCCCGAACCCGGCACCCGTCTGGCCGGTGACCTGCTCGCCCACCGCCCCGCGACCCCGGGCACCACCGCCGGCGGTACCGGCGGCACCGCCGTCCACGCCACCGCCGTCCACGCCGCCGGCCCCGACGGGACGGCGGGCGGGCTCGGCGACGCGGGCGCGCTGTGCGCGGTCGTCGACCCGGAGGGCCTGACCACCCACCGGCTCCCCGTCGAGGTCTCCCTGGCCCCCGGTCCGGCCCGCGGCCAGACCGTCGTCGACCGCCGCTCCCGCATCGGCGAGTCCGAACTCCACGAGGGCACGCGCGAGCAGGCCCTCGTGGACGTGGGGCTGGACGTGGACGTCCCGCGCTACGTGAAGCTCTACCTGGAGACCGTCGAGGCGGGCGGCGACGGAATCCGCTGAACCCGCCGAACCACCGCCGCCGGGAGCGTCGGGACAGGAGGGGGTCCGTCCGCCGTCATCCCGCCCTCGCCTCCCGGAGCGACGCCGTCGAGCTACGCGCGCCGGTCACACGTGTCCCGGGCCTCCACTGCCGAAGGCCCCGCTCGACCCGGGCAGCCAGCGCTTCCGTTGCTGGTCCTTCCCCGTTCTGGTGGAGGAGTGATGGAGCTGGTAGGGCATGAGCCGTTCGCCGTCCCTCGGTGCCATCGGCATCTCGTCCGGCTCCCGCATCTCCCGCATCTCGTGGACCGCGCCGGTCTCCGGCAGGCACGGCTGCTCCTCGGGGCGGGGGCGGCGTTCCTCCTGGTCCATGACCTTCATCCCGACGCGTACGGCCCAGATCAGCGCGCCGGCCACGACCAGCCCGCCGACGAAGGCCGCGAGCAGATTCAGTACGTGCTGACTTGCGGCCAGCAGTTCATACGTTGCCGTACTCATGTTCTGATTATGGCTGAGGAAATGAGATAAAGCGCCCGGAATGTCCAGCTGCTTCGTGCGGCCCTCCCGTTCGCGTGTGCGGCTCGGGGCCCACCCCGGCCTTCTCGCGCCCGCGCCCGTGCGCACCGCGCCCGCCGGCACCGCGCGTGCGCTCGCCCGATCTCGCGCCCCGGCGCCGCGTGCGGCCGTCGTGATCCCCGAGTCACCCGCCCTGCAACCACCCGGCACCACCCGTCCCCGTTACGTCGTTCGGTGGGGAGATCTGTTCGGGCCGCGGTAGTTTTTCCACCGAGGCCATTAGAGTTCCCGTGCGGGGAGTCCGTCCCCGTGGTGGCCCGCAGGAAGGTGCGCATGTCCTCGGAGAGTCAGCCGTATGCCGACACCCGGCAGCCGGTGGATGACCGGCTCCCCGTCGCCGACCGGCTCGACGACGATCATTTCCCGGCCTACACCATGGGCAGGGCCGCCGAACTGGTCGACCAGGGGACCCCGGTCGAGGCCGCGTGCCGCATCATCGGCCTGGAGGAGCGGCTGGGGCAGATCGAGCGGGACTACGAGAGACTGCGCCGGCAGGACGAGCATGTCGTGCTCCGCCACCAGTGAAAATCTGCTGTCGCCGGAACAAAAATATGGCGCCCGTCGTGGAAATCTCTTTCTTCAAACGCGTTGACCATGCTTTTCCTCAGTGATTTTCCTCGCTTGCCGTGGATATGTTCCGTGCTAGGCTGACGTCAGTTGCAGTTGTGGTTGCCAGTTTGCTACCGGGTTTCTCCGGGCAGGTGATCATCGCGACGATGAGGGAATTCGTAAAGTGCGCTTTCCCAGCACTGTCTCAGGAGATTTGATATGGCCACCGGTACCGTGAAGTGGTTCAACTCGGAAAAGGGCTTCGGCTTCATCGAGCAGGACGGCGGCGGCGCCGACGTCTTCGCCCACTACTCGAACATTGCCACCTCGGGCTTCCGTGAGCTCCAGGAAGGCCAGAAGGTGACCTTCGACGTCACGCAGGGCCAGAAGGGCCCGCAGGCCGAGAACATCGTTCCCGCCTGACCCGTAGTACGCGAGTACGCAGGGATTGCAGCAGGGGCCCCGCACATCAGTGCGGGGCCCCTGCTCCGTGCTGTGCCCGTTGTCGTGGTCGGGGTCCGTTGTCGTGGTCAGGCCTGCTTCGGGCCGGTCTGCTGCACCACCTCGAACGACCACAGCGTCGCGTCCGTGGCCGCGGGCTTCGGACGGTCGCCCCGCGCACCGTCACCACCGCCGTGCGCGGCCTGGCCGCGGCCGGCCATCCAGGCCTGGAAGTCCTCCTCGGTCCGCCAGCGGGTGTAGACGAGGTAGGTGTCGGTGCCTTCCACCGGACGGAGCAGCTCGAACCACTCGAACCCGTCCGAACCCTCCACCGCGCCCGCCCGTGCGGCGAACCGCTTCTCCAGCGTTTCCCGCTGCTCTTCCGGAACCGTGAGTACGTTGATCTTGACGATGCTCATGTCCCGATTGTCCCGCAGTACCGGCGTGGAGTGTGGGCGGGGCGGTCGTCGCCGTTTCGGCCGATGCGTTCGCGCAGGTGGTGGCGAACTCCTCCGTCCGCGCCGGCTACGTACCGTACGAAGATCCGCCTCCCCCCGGGCGGCCGTCAGCCGAGGCAGATCACCAGGAGGCAGAGCTCGGCGTCGGTGTCGGTGCCAGTGCCGGTGTCGGAACCCGAGCCGGACGAGCCCGGTGACTCCGGGGCGGGCGTCGAGGGGGGCGGGGCGGCGGGCTGCGAGCCGTCCTGACTGTCCGAGCCGCCGCTTTTGTCGCTGTCGTTGTCGTCGTTGCCGGAGGAATCCGCAGGTGGGATCGTCGGGCGGGTCGCCGCGGCGGAGCCGGAGCCGTTGGAGTCCGAGCCGTCCTGGCTGCCCGAGCCGCCGGACGAGGGTGTGCCCCGCGACGTGGGGGTGCCGGCGGCGTCGTCCGGCCGGGCGTCCGACGCGGTGGTGGGTGCCGGCGCGGTGCCGGTCGACCGCCGGTGCGTGTCGTCGTCCGGGGCGGGACGGGAGGGCCGTTCCTGGGAGCGCTGCGTGCCCGGCGGGCCCACGGAGGGCGCCGGACCGTCGTCCTGGTCCGCGGGCCCGTCCACGCCGCCCATGCCGGACACCTCGGGTGCCGTGGCGGCCCGGGCGCGGTCGCCGGACCCCCGGTCCATCGAGGCGAGGGTGAGTCCACCGCCGACGAAGGCCACCGCGGTGGCGACCAGGGCACGACGCTGGGTCTTCTTCCAACGGGCCAGCTGCCTCCGCCGTGCCGCCCGCCCCGTGGGCGCGGATATCGCGCACCCGAACGCGGACGCGGACACCGGGTCCGGGGTGTCCACGCCGGGGCCCGGTCCGCCCTTCTCCTCCCCCGGCTCCGACTGCGACTCCGTACGGATTGCCGTACCGGCCGTCGTGCCGAAGTCCGCCGTGGGTGCGGCCGAGGTCGCCGCGCCCGGGACGGCGCGACCGCCGATGACGCTCGGCGCGATGTCGGGGGCGTAGGCGCCGCACCCGGGGCACACGAGGGCGCCGTTCAGATGCCGACGGCACGTGGAGCAGTAGTCCATCCGTTGTCTTCCCGGTTGGCAGGCACCCGCCGGGCCGGGGACGGCCCGTTCGCGTCGCGCGGTGGGAGCGGGTGAAGCAGGGACAACAACGCTAACGACACCCGCGAGCCGCTGTGTGCAGCCCGTGTGCCACTCCTGCGCACATTCTCTGCCCGCTTCGCGTGAATACCGTGAGCATGTGCGTCAATCGGCGCGCAGGGCGGTCCGGATTGAATGTCATTCAGTCAGAATCCCTTGAGGCGAAGGGGGTCGAGGGCCGTCCGCGGAGTCGATTTGGGCTGTCCCGACCGGAAATCGGAACCGGCGGAAGATGCTCAAGGCCCGGGAATGACAGGGCTGTTCCCGTGAAAGGCGCGGTTTGACGCTGCGGGGCCGCGCGGCGTTGGCTTGCCCATCGCTTGGTCGCCACGCTGCACTCTCGCCTGGAAGGCACCTGATGTGAACCCCTGGACCACCCGCACGCGTACCCGCGGCATCCCCAGCACCACCACCACCTCCGCACGCCGTACGATCCGGGCGTCCCGGGGCACCACCGCTCTGACAGCCGCCCTCGCGGCCCTGTCGGTGCTCTCGCTCTCCGCGTGCGGTGCGCTCGACGCCATCGGCGCAGAGGGGGACTCCGCGTCGCCGGCCCACCGCGACGACATCACCGTGGGCCTCCTCCTCCCCGACAAGGACACGGCGCGCTTCGAGAAGTTCGACCGCCCTCTCGTCCAGGAACGGGTCGGTGTCCTCACCGGCGAGGAGGGCAAGGTCGTCTACGCCAACGCCGAGGGCAGCACGGCCAGGCAGAGCGAGCAGTTCGGCCGGCTGGTCGCCGACGAGGTCGACGTGATCATCGTGGCCGCGGTGGACGCCGAGGCCATCGCGCCGGACGTGGAGAAGGCCAGGAAGGCGGACATCCCCGTCATCGCGTACGACAGGCTCGCCCAGGGCCCGATCGACGCGTACGTGTCGCACGACAACGAACTCGTCGGCGAGGTGCAGGGCCGTGCGATCGTCGACGCGCTCGGTCCCGAGGCGGAGAACAGCAAGATCGTCATGATGAACGGTGAGCCCGCCGACCCGAACACCGCGCTGTTCAAGGAGGGTGCGATGAGCGAGTTGAACGGCAACGTGGACATAGCCGAGTCGTACGACACCGAGAAGTGGGTGCCCGCGGTCGCCAAGGCGAACATGGAGAAGGCGATCAAGGCCGTGGGCGCCGACGACATCGCCGCCGTCTACGCGGCGAACGACGGCATGGCCGGAGCGGTCATCGAGGCACTGGACGAGGCGGGCGTCTCGGACATCCCGCCGGTGACCGGGCAGGACGCCGATCTGGCGGCCGTGCAGCGGGTCGTCGCGGGCACGCAGTACATGACGGTGTACAAGTCGTTCCTGCTGGAGGCCGGGGGCGCCGCCGAGATGGCGGTGGCCAGGGTCCAGGGGCGGGACATCCAGTTCGACTCGCTGACCGGTGAACGGGTCGACAGCCCGACGCAGAAGGACATCCCGGCGATGCTGGTGCCGGTGGTCGCCCTGACGCGGGACAACATCGAGGACACGGTGATCCGGGACGGCGTCTACGACGTCGAGGACATCTGTACGACGAAGTACCGGGCGGCCTGCGAGTCGATCGGCCTCACGCCGTAGGAGCGGAAAGGGCCGCCGCCGGCCCGCTCACTGCTGGTCGGAGTACCCGATGTCGCCCACCGTCCAGGCGCTCACGTCGGCGAGCGCCACGCGGTACATGCCCCCGGTGTCCGGGATGCCGTAGCTCCCCTGGAGGATCCGGGCGACGTGAAAGTGCAGGTGGGAGGGGTGCGACAGCTCTTCGCCCCGGCCGGCCTCCGCGAACGGGACGGCGAAGTGGCTGAGCCGCGCGGAGTCGCGCAGCACCTCCGCCACGCGTTCCCGCCACAGGGCTTCGGGGGCCAGCCGCCCGGTGATGACGGCGCCGGGGATCACCACGGTCAGTGACATCTGGCTGTCCTGGTCCGACTCGACCATCGAAGCGATGGCGACAAGCAGATCGTCAGGGTGCGACATGGTCGAACAGCGTAGCCGAGCCCCGGTCCGGTGGGGTGATGCGGGTCCGGATCACTTCGCCGTGGCGGCTGTCGGGCCCCGCGACGGGGGCACGCGCGGAAGGCGGCGGCCCCCGTCTTCCCACCGGGGACCGCCGCGGGCCTGGGCCGGTGCCCCTGCCGGGACCGGCTGTCAGGGCTGCAGGGGCATGGTCCGGCAGTTGGACGCGGTCCGCTTGCCGGACAGCCGGTCGGTCAGCCAGTCGACGGCGTCGCCCTGGTCGGTCAGCAGCGGGGCGAAGTGGTTGAGCAGCGCGCTGCCGACGTTGGGGAGCAGGACGGCCTTGTACGTGACGTCGGCGCCCTTGGCGCACCAGTCGACGGCGAGGTCGCGGGCCTGCCCGTGCGGCACGAGGTTGTCGCTGACGCCGGTGGCCAGGCGCACGGGGCCGGACGGCTTCATCGTGCCGATGAGCTGCTTGTCCAGGAAGGTCTGGAGCGCGGGCGTGGCGGCGATGATGTCGCCGAGGGACTTTCCGTCCTTGGTCCACCTGGTGCTCTTGGTGAATCCGTAGCCGAGGAGGGCGTCGCCGACGCACATCGTCGAGAGGTCGTCGAGCGCCGCCCTGCCGGCCGCGTTCAGGTGCGCCTCGGCGATGGGCTTCAGGGACGGGTCGGACTGGAGGAAGCCGCTGAGCGACCAGCCCAGCGCGCCGGCCAGCTCGCTGCCGTCGATCGCCTTGGTGACGGCGGTCAGGTCGGCGGGCGGAGCACCGGAGTAGGTCCCGGACAGGGTGACGTCGGGGGCGTAGGAGGACTGGAGCTCGGCGGCCGCCGCGGTCGCCCCGCCGCCCTGGCTGTAGCCGTAGAGCCCGACCGGGGAGTTCGCGGTGACCGACGCCCCGCGGACCGAACGGGCGGCCCGGACGGCGTCCAGGACCGCGTGGGCCTCGTCGACCCGGTTCACGTAGGTGTGCAGGCGGTCGGTGGTGCCCAGGCCGGCGTAGTCGGTGACGACCACGGCGACGCCCTTCGCGAGCAGGCGGTAGATCACCAGGTCCTCGTAACCGACGGACACCGTCTGCCCGTTGAACCGCAGCGGGTGCTCGAGGCCCATGGAGGCGGCGCACTGGTCCCCCTGCCCCAGGGTGCCGGGTGCCACCGCGACCAGGGGGCGCGGTCCGGTGCCCTTCCAGGCGGCGGACGGCTCGATGTACGCGCCGGTGACGGCGACCGGCCGGCCGCCCGAGTCGGTGGACTTGTACATCAGCCGGGTCGCGGTCCCCGGCAGCGGGCCCTTGAGGCTGGGCAGGCTCAGGGCCAGCGGGAGGGGCTCGCTGCGGATGAGGGTGCCGTCGGCGTCGGGCAGGGACGTGGGCGGGGTGTAGAAGGCGGGGATCGTGACACCCCGGGACACGACCTCGTCCGTCGCCGCGGCGGGGGCGGCCGCGACGGCTTGGGCGCCGAGGCAGGCGGCGGCGGTGACGGCGGCGGCCAGAAGCCGGGGGCGCGGGCGTGCGGGCATGGCGAACCTCCTGTGGAGCGGCTGTCGGGAAGCGGCCTCCGTGCCGGGGCGTCCCGTGATCGGCCCGGACAGGGAGGTGCGGCGGCGAAGCCGGGGAGCTGTGGGGTTGCGGAACTGTGGGGCGTTGGGGCGTTGGGGCGTTGGGGCTGCGGAGCTACGACGGCACGGCGGCCCGGCGGCGCGGTGGGGCACACGCGTCCCGCGGGCTTTCCCGCGCCGCTCGGAAGTGGTTCGGGCTGAACTTACCTACCGGTAAGTTACTAGCGGTAGCAGTAGGAAGGTCACGGTTCGGTAATGTGACGGGCAGTCCGATGCCCCCATCGCCCGTGGGGTGCCGTGGAGCGCGGGCCGGGCTCGGCGCGTGGTCGAGACGGCGGTGTCGTCACTGGCGGCGCGAGGGCGGGTTGTCGGGGCGCGACGGCGGGCGGTGGCGGCACGGCCCGTGGCGACTTCCCCGGATGTCTGCGGCCGTGCCGCAAGGGTGTTGCAAGGTGGCTGCGACTTCTCGGGAATCAACTTCAACGGGACGGGCGGACCCTGACCGTGATCGGCCGACGGCACGTGGAGACGTGCCGCACGGTCAAAACGGTCAGCCGTACACCACCGACCACGGCCGCGGGGAGTCGTCCGGTGGCTGGTGGGCAGGGGAGCGGCGGGCGGCCGCGGTGTGGTCGCGGGCCAGGACGCCGGCCGCGAGGTCGGCGAAGCGGCCGGCGGCCGGGTGCGCTCCGCGGCCGGTGGGCCAGGCGCCGCTGACGCGCTGGGTGAGGGGGCGGCCGGCCAGGGGCCGCCAGGCGACGCGGGGTTCCTTGCGGGCCACCGGACCCTGGTCGAAGGCGACACCGTGCCCCGCCGTCACCAGCGCGAGCAGGAACTCGGGGTTCGACGCGTGCCGGACCCGGCCGGGTACGAAGCCCTCCGCGCGGCACACCTCGAGGACCCGGTCGTACCAGCCGGGCGCCTGCGCACGGGGGAAGAGCACCAGGTCGTGCCCGGAGAGCTCGCCGAGCGCCACTTCCGGCAGCCGGGCCAGCGGTGACGTACGCGGCAGGACGGCCCCCAGGTCCAGCGAGACCTCGGGGCCGAGCCGCAGTTCGGTCGCGTCGACCGGATGGTGCACGAGCCCGACGTCCAGCCCGCCGGAGGAGAGCAGCCGTACCTGCTCCTCGGTGGTGACCTCCTGAAGGTCCACGGACAGCCCGGGAGCGTGGTCCGCGCAGGCGGTGAGCAGGGCGGACAGCACGGCGGCCGTGGTGTCCGGCGGTACGCCCGCACGCAGCGTGCCGAGACCGCCGTCGGCGGCACGGCGGGCCAGCGTGCGCAGCCTCTTCTCCCGGGCGAGGAGTTCATGGGCCTCGTCCAGCAACGCCGCACCCGCGGAGCTCAGCCGGACGCCGCGGTGCGAGCGGTCGAACAGTTCCGCACCGAGTTCCTTCTCCAGCCTGCGGATCGCCTGACTGAGCGGCGGCTGGGCCATGCCCAGCCGCTCGGCGGCCCGGCTGAAGTGCAACTCGTCGGCTACGGTGACGAAAAGACGCAGGTGGCGCAAGAGATCCACGGTCACGACCCTACGCGAAGGCGGCAGATGGGAGCCGTACGCGGGGTCGTGCGGGAGGGGCGCGCCGGAGCAGGCCGATGGCCAGGGGGAAACAGTGACCGACGATCATTCCCGTACCTCCACCCGTACCGATGTCCGTATCCGGCAGGTCTTCGCCGAGGCGCGGGCCGAAGGGCAGCTGCACGCGATCCCGGTGCACGCGGGTGCGGAGGCGGCCGGCGCGGGGGCCGGGGCGGAGCCGGGTGGGTGTGAGGTCGGCGTCGGCGCCGACGACCCCGTCGTGATCGCCTCGATCTTCAAGGTGCTGCTGGTGCTGGAGTTCGCCCGGCAGGCCGTCGCCGGCCAGCTGGACCCGCGGGAGCGGGTACGGGTGACCGCGGCCGACCGGCTCGGCGGCTGGGGGACCGCCGGATGCCTGGACGACGTCGAACTGTCGCTGCGCGACCTCGCCCACTTCGCGATGTCGGTCAGCGACAACTCGGCGGCCGACCTGCTGCTGAGCCGCGTGGGCCTGGACACCGTACGGCTGCTCGCGGCGGAACTCGGCCTGGAGCGGACCAGGATCGTGGGCGGACCGCGAGATCTGCTGGAGTCGATGCTCGCGGAGGTCGGGGCGCGCGACGAGCGGGACTTCGCCGTCCGCTATCCCGCCCTGCCGGACGACCGCAAGAGACGGCTGGCCGTGCTGGATCCCCGCCACACCACGGCGAGCACCCCCCGCGAGATCACCCGGCTGCTCCGGCTCGTCTGGACCGACGCCGCCGGCCCACCCGAAGCCTGCGCGCTCGTACGCGACTTGATGGCGCGCCAGGTCTTCCGGCACCGGCTGGTGTCGGGTTTCCCGGACGACGTGGCGGTCGCGGCCAAGACCGGGACCCTGCCGGGGCTGCACATGGAGGCGGGCGTCGTCCGCTATCCCGACGGCGGGTGCTACGCGATCGCCGTCTTCGCGCGGACGCACGACCTGGCGGCGTCCCGTCCCACGGTGGACGCCGCGATGGGCAGGGCCGCCGAAATCGCGGTCGGTTTTCTCCGGGGCGAGGGCCGGTGACCCGACCCCACCTGACCGGAGCGCATATGCGTTCGCCTATCGGCTGAGCCGAATTCCGGTCTTGGACACGGGAGTTCACGCACTGATCTGCTGGCGCCATGACCAAGGAAACACGTTTCGCGGGCCTCGGCCGTCGTACGGTACTGCGCGGTGCCGCACTCGGCGCGACCGCCCCGCTGATCCCGGCCGCGACCGCCACCGCGGCCACCGCCGCCACCGCGGTTGCCCCTGCCACGGCCGTCGACGCCGGCGCGGCGTCGTTCCGCTGGCTCGGCACCGCCGGCTGGCGCATCGACGTCGGCGACCGGACCGTACTCTTCGATCCGTACCTCACCCGCTTCTCCACGGGCCTCTTCGACGGCGCCTTCGACCCGGGGACCCGCCTGCGGACCCTGCCGGAGGCCGTCGACGCGCACATCGGCAGCCCCGAACTCGTCCTGGTCAGCCACTCCCACTGGGACCACCTCGGCGACGTGCCGTACATCGCCCGGACCACCGGCGCCCGCGTCGTCGGCACCGAGACCACGTACCACCTGCTGGTCGCCCTGGGAGTCGACGCGGGGCAGATCTCCGTGGTGAAGGGCGGCGAGGTGCTGGATTTCGGCGGGATCGTCGTCGAGGTCGTGCCGAGCCTGCACAGCCGCAACAAGAAGTGCGCCTACTTCGCCCCCGGCACGCTGAACTCCCGCCCCGCGAAGGCCCCGAGAACCATCTCGGACCTGCCGGAGGGAGACACCCTCGCCTTCCGGGTGACCGCGGGCCGGGGCGGCCCGTCGGCGTTCCTCATGGGAGCCAGCGACTTCTGCGAGCGGGCGGTGCGGGGGCTGCGCCCCGACCTCGCGATGATCGCCGTACCCGCGGGCGCCGCCACACACCAGTACGTACCCCGGCTGATGCGGGCACTGGACGGGCCCGGTGTCGTCGTCCCCGTCCACTGGGACAACTTCGAGGTACCGCTGAGCGGTTCCCCCGTACGCGACCCGGCGATGGACCTGGACGGCTTCCTCACGCAGGTCGCCCAGGCGTCCCCCACGACCCGCACCGTCGTCCCGGACTACCGCACGGTGTACGACGCCGGCCTGCGCGGCACCGCCCCGGCACCCTCCCGGTGATCCTTCAGCGGCCGCTCTTCCCCTTGCCGACCGCGTTGCCGGCCGCGCTGCGGCGGGCCGTCTGCCCGGGGCGGCGGCTGCGCCGGCTCCGGGACGGGGACCCCGTGCGGGCGGGCTGGTTCTGGGCGGGCGGCGGAGTGAGCACGACGGGCACGCCCGACGGAGCCTGGGCTCCGGTGATGCGGCTCAGTTCGTCCTCGCCCGGACGTACCCGGGTGGTCCGCGGGGTGATGCCGGCGTCGGCCATCAGGCGGCTCATCTCCCGGCGCTGGTGCGGCAGGACCAGCGTGACGACCGTGCCGGACTCCCCGGCGCGGGCGGTGCGCCCGCCGCGGTGCAGGTAGTCCTTGTGGTCGCTGGGCGGGTCGACGTTGACGACGAGGTCCAGGTTGTCGACGTGGATGCCGCGGGCCGCGACGTTGGTGGCCACCAGGACCGTGACGTGGCCGTCCTTGAACTGGGTCAGGGTCCGGGTCCGCTGGGACTGGGACTTCCCGCCGTGCAGGGCCGAGGCCCGCACACCGACGGCCAGGAGCTTCTTGGCCAGCCGGTCGGCGGCGTGCTTGGTGTCCAGGAACATGATCACGCGTCCGTCGCGGGCGGCGATCTCCGTCGCGGTGGCGTGCTTGTCGTCGTCGTCCACGTGCAGCAGGTGGTGATCCATCGTGGTGACCGCGCCCGCGGACGGGTCGACGGAGTGGACGACGGGGTCGTGCAGGTAGTTGCGCACCAGGCGGTCGACGTTGCGGTCCAGCGTGGCGGAGAACAGCATGCGCTGGCCGCCGGGACGCACCCGGTCGAGCAGGGCGGTCACCTGCGGCATGAAGCCCATGTCGGCCATCTGGTCGGCCTCGTCCAGGACGGTGATGGCGACCTGGTCCAGGCGGCAGTCGTCCCGGTCTATGAGGTCCTTGAGCCGGCCGGGCGTCGCGACGACGACCTCGGCACCGCCGCGCAGGGCGCTCACCTGCCGGCCGATCGACACGCCGCCGACCACCGTGGCGATCCGCAGGCGCAGCGCGCGGGCGTAGGGGGTGAGAGCGTCGGTGACCTGCTGGGCCAGCTCCCGGGTGGGAACGAGGACGAGCGCCAGCGGGTGCCGGGGCTCGGCCCGCTGCCCGCCGGTGCGCGCCAGCATCGCCAGACCGAAGGCCAGCGTCTTGCCCGAGCCGGTACGTCCGCGGCCCAGTACGTCCCGGCCGGCCAGCGAGTTCGGCAGCGTCGCGGCCTGGATCGGGAACGGGGTGCTCATGCCCTCGGTGCTCAGGGCGGTCAACAGCTGCTCGGGCATGTCGAGTTCGGTGAACGTCTCGACCGGCGGCAGTGCCGGGGTGAGGGTGACCGGCGGCGCGAACTCCCCGCCGGCCGCGGCGGGGCGACCTCCGCGGCCGCCGCCGCGGCCGCCCTTGGCCCCGCCGCGGGACGGAGCGCCCTGGCGGCCACCCGCCCCCTGGGAGCGGGAGCGGCCGCCCCGGCCGGAAGCCGCGGAACCCGCGGCCTTGTCCGTACGGGAGCGGGACGAGCCGGAGTTGCCGGTGCTGTTGTTCGAACGAGCTGTGTGGTTGCGGTTCATGCGGAACCTTCCTCGATGCGGCACGTATCGAGGAATTCCTCCTGACGGCGAGGTGCCGGCCGCATGAGAATTCGCAAGAATGAGCCGAAAAACGGTGGATCAGTGCATCACGGCATCGGCGGGTCGGCGGACGCCGACCGGTGGACGCGGTGAAGCAGCGGCAGGCGACCGCGCGTTGCGGGCCGCGAGCACGAGTGCGGCGCCGGCTTCGTTGCCGGACCGGGGAACGCAGTGGGCCGGGGCCCCGCACCACAGGGATGCGGGGTCCCGGCCACACACTGCGCGTCGGCGGCGTCAGACGCCGCCGACGGTGTCAGCGTACGGGTCAGGCGGGAACGATGTTCTCGGCCTGCGGGCCCTTCTGGCCCTGCGTGACGTCGAAGGTAACCTTCTGGCCTTCCTGAAGCTCACGGAAGCCGGAGCTGGCGATGTTCGAGTAGTGGGCGAAAACGTCGGGGCCGCCGCCGTCCTGCTCGATGAAGCCGAAGCCCTTTTCCGAGTTGAACCACTTCACGGTGCCAGATGCCATGCTGAATCTCCTTGAGGGCAGTGCCCGAGACCCACACCTTGTGGGACCCGTCGTCGCAACAATGATTCACCCGGCTGTAATCCCCCGGAAAGCCGCGAAGCCCTCCAAGCACGAAAAAGAGTGCTCGTCGACGGAAGGTCGGAAGAGCACTCACAAGCCTCTGGTAACCAAAATTGCAACTCTTCACTTTAACACAGATGGAAAGCCGCTGCGATCAGCCGTCGGCCGCGACCGGGTGATCAGCCGGCCGTGGCGGGTCGTGGGCTGCCGTGGAAGACCTGGCTGGTGTGCCAGGAGCGGTGGGCGGCGGCGACGGGGAGGGCACCCGGCCGAGGGCCGACGAGCGGGCGGCCCGCGAGCGCTGTGACGTACTCGCGGGCGGCGGGGCTGTGGCCGACGAAGCGCTGCGAGACCAGGATGCGGTGCCCCTCACCGATGCCGAGAACACCCTTGTCGAGGAGCTTGTGGTGCAGTGAGCACAGACACAGTCCGTTGTCCACGTCGTCGGGGCCGTCGAACGCCCACCAGCGAACGTGCGCGGCCTCCAGCCCGACCGGCACGGCGCCGACCCTTCCGTCGTAGCCGCAGAACGCGCACCGGTACTCGTACGCCGTCAGCACCCGCTCCCGCATCCGCGGGTCCCGCCTCCTGCGCACGGTCGAGAGCGGTTCGGTCCCGGACGGCCCCGGCCCGAGACCGAGGGCTTCGCACAGGTCACCGTGGAGTGAGGGCGGGAAGTGCAGGTCGAGCAGGACCCGTGCCATCCGGCCGAGCAGCGACGGCTCTCGCCGCAGTGCCGTGCGCAGTTCCGAAGTGAGCCGTCCCGCGGCACCGGCGGCCCGTAGCTCCCGCGCCCCGCTTCCCGGGCTGCCCGGTCCGTGTTCGGTGCGCACCTCCCACACCCCGTCGCTCACCAGATGGTGGAACGGGTAGGCGGGTGTCGTCCGGTGGGGCGGACCGAACTCGGCCAGCAGCTGCTTCAGCTCCTCCTCCACGACGCTGTAGCGCAGCTCGCCGTCGGCATCCCGCCGGAACCGGCCGAGCGCGTACAGGAGCAGCAGCGGCTTGTGCGGAGCGCGGCTTCCGCCTCTGGTCCACTGCCTCAGATTCGCGGCGCGCTCGAGCCAGTCCATGACCGGCGATCGTAGTGGCGCCTCGTCGGACGGAGATCGTCGCCGCCCGGGGCAGCCGCACCGGGCGCGCCCGGGTGGGCAGGACGGTGCGAGGCCGTGACCGGTCTCCCGTCCCGGTCACGGCCTCGCTCGGGTGAAGGACGGTCCTCGTCGGTTCAGCAGCAGCAGCCGAGCCGCCGGGCCGCCGGAGGCCGGTTCACAGGCGGACGACGATCAGAGCGACGTCGTCCCGTCCGCCGTCGGCCACGCCGAGCCGGGTGAGCAGGGTGTCGGCCAGATGGTCGGGGTGGAGAGAGGTGTGACGGCTGAGGGTGTCGGCGAGGCGGTGCAGGCCGGCGTCGATGTCCTCGCCGCGGCGTTCGATGAGTCCGTCGGTGTAGAGCACGAGGGTGTCGCCCGGGGTGTAGGACACGGTGGCCTGGGGGCGCGGGGCGGGATCGGTGAGGACGCCCAGCGGAGGGTCGGTGGCCTGGTCGAGCAGGACGACGGTGCCGTCCGGCCGGGCCAGGAAGGGCGGGGGGTGGCCGGCGCTGGTGTAGGTGAGGTGCTGCCGGCGGGTGTCGACGACGGCTTTGGCCGCGGTCGTGGCCAGTGCGCCTTCGAAGGTGCGGGCGTACTCGCTCAGGACGTCCATCGCCTTGCCGGGTTCGTCGATGGCGCGGACGGCGGCGGACAGGGCACTGCGGAGCATGCCCATGACGGCGGCGGCCTCCAGGCCGTGGCCGACCACGTCGCCGACCGCGACGGTGAACCGGTCGTCGGACAGGTCCACCACGTCGTACCAGTCGCCGCAGACGTTGAGGGACCGGGCGGCGGGCAGGTAGCGCACGGCGATCTCGCGGTGACCGGCCAGGTCCGGGGAGCGCAGCATGGCCTCCTGGAGGGTGAGGGCGGTACGGCGTTCCCGGTCGTGGGCCTCGCGGAGTTCCTCGTTGAGGCGCTGGAGCTCCTGCGCCCGCGTGAACAGTTCGGCCTCCATGGCCTTGTGCTCCCCGCCCGGGTGGTCCGGCCTGGGGCGGCGGGGGCGAGTCAGCATGAACTCGGTCATGTCCTCCACCCGGTGGATGATCCACCACACCTCTCCGTCGGGTCCGAGGACGGGTGTGTTGACGGGCGACCACCACTTCTCCTGGAACACTCCCGGGCGGCCGGAGACCGGGATGTCGTACTTCTGCACCGCCATCGTGTCCGGTTCCTTCGAGCGGATGACCCGCTGCAGGGAGGCCTGCAGATTGTCCACCCCGTCGGCGTCCGGGTCCGCCGGATTGTCGGGATGGACGTCGAAGAGGCGTCGGCCGATCATCTCCTCCCGGGTCCGGCCCGTGGCCCACAGGTAGGCCTCGTTGGCTTCGACGACCACCAGGTCGGGGTCCAGCACCAGATAAGGGCTGGGCGTCATGGCGAACAACATCCGGTAGTCGATCCGCGGTGTGGTCACAAACGCTCTCCTGTCCGGCCCCCCTGTCCTGTCCTGTCCTGTCCCCGGGCCCCGACTGCGCGTTCAGCCGCGCGCGGCGGTCCGTCGGCTCGCCGGAGGCGATGCCGGCACCGGCCACGCCGACCTCGTGGCCGGTGCGGGCCGCGACGGGTGGGCGGCGCGCGTCGTCCGGCGGGTACCACGGGTACGGCACACCGAACGCCGTGCCGACCCGGCTGCGTCCGGCCGCAAGGTTTTCCCGGGCCGACGGGTCGAGGTTTCCCCGGGCCGACGGGTCGACGGGTCGACGGGTCGAGTGTCCGGTGGGGTCTCGGCGGCGGCGTACGCCTCGTCGAAGCCCGCTCCGCTGAAGCACAGCGGGCGTGTGCGGGTGATGTCGTAGCGGTCGGCCCGGGTGATGAGCTCACGGAGGTGGCGGAGGCGTTCGATGCGGGCGATGCCCATGGCGCCGTTCCAGCCGGCTTCGCCGATGGCCGGGAGCGGGGATTTCGCGTGTCCGTCGGTGATGCCCGCACCGGCCACGTCGACCTCGTGGCCGGTGCGGGCGCGGTGTCGTGCCGAGGGGCTTTTCAGTACGGGGCGAGCAGGTGAGGGGCGAGCAGGTGAGGGGCGCAGGGCTGCTTGGCACGGGACAGGCGTGTGCGGGGTTCGGGAGCCGCGTCGGTGCGACTCCCGAACCCCGGACGCGAGTGCCGTCAGTTCTTGCCGAGGAGCTTGTTCATCTCCTCGATCTCGGCGGTCTGTGCGGTGATGATGTCACCGGCCAGCTTCTTGGCCGGCCCGTACCGGCCCTCGTCCTTCTCGGTGGCGGCCATCTCCACGGCGCCCTCGTGATGTTCGACCATCATGGTCAGGAACATCGTGTCGAAGCCCTTGCCGGACGCCTTCATCAGTTCGTCCATGTCCTCGGGGTCCATCATCCCGGGCATGCCGGATGCGTCGGAGCTTCCGTGGTGCATGCCGGGCATGGACGAGGGCACGTCCTCGCCCCAGGACTCCAGCCATCCGGACATCGTCTCGATCTCCGGGCCCTGGGCCTTCTCGATGCGGGAGGCCAGGTCCTCGACCTCGGGGGAAGAAGCCTGCGTGGCGGCCATCTCCGCCATCTGGACGGCCTGCTGGTGGTGGGGGATCATCTCCTGCGCGAAGGAGACGTCCTGGCCGTTGTGGGCGCCGGCGGTGTCCTCGGCGCTCGCCGAGGCCGACGTCTGCGCGCCGGAACCGGTGCCGGAGCCGTCGTCGCCGCCACAGGCGGCGAGGACGAGGGCGGCGGTCGCGGCCGTGGCGACGAGGCCGGTGCGCCGGGCGAGGGAACGGATGCTGGTCATGAGTGAACTCCTGCGGAGTATGTGAGTCGCTGCGCACACGGGGGCGCGGCATGGGCATGGCTGAGTGCCGTGTCCCGGAGGCCGGGGACGGCCGGCCTTGTCCTAGATCCGCAGGAGTTGCAGTTCGGCAAGCGAAGGCGGCGCACGACCGCCCTCCGGCTCGGCTGCCGTGGACCGGTGGCCGCCGGCCGGCGACGCCGCCTGACCGGTGGGGTCGGGCAGCAGCGCGGGAAGGACCGGGCCCGCGCCGACGGCACCGGAGGAACACGTCGCGTCGGCGTGCTGTGCGTGCCCGCTGCCGTCACTGCCGCCGTGGCAGACGGACTCGGCGCTCACCGAGCCCGTCATGTCCTCACGCGCAGCGGCGTGTGCGGCGGCGGAGGCGTGATGGCCGACGGAGGAGTGCCGGCCGGTGACGTCGGTCGCGCCGCCCGGAGCGAGGCCATGCATGCCGAACAACCCGGTCAGCAGCCCGAGCACCAGCAGCGTCGGCCACCACGTCGGTGGCGACGGCGCGCGGCGGAGCTGTGCACGGACTGTCACGGCTCTCATGCTACGGAATCTCGTCGGCCTCCGCGGGCAGGCGGGCGCTCTCGCCCGCGACAGGCAACACGTCCGGGCCGGTCCGCCGGCGCCCGAGGACGTCGAGTGCAGCCGAACCGCGACCACGCCACGCCGAAGGGCCCCACCGCGAACGGTGGGGCCCTTCGGCATCGTGCCCGGTGAGGCACCGGCGGAGGATACGAGATTCGAACTCGTGAAGGGTTGCCCCACCACGCTTTCCACATGTTCGCTTGGGGGCCGAGGAAGGTCGGGTGTGTTCCGGCCTGCGGCGGTGCCGAGGCGGGTAGGACGTCTGAACGGCGCCGTACACCGGCGAATGAGACCAGAACCGAGACCACCAGGGCAGGTGCCCGGCAGCTTGGAGTACACCTCTTCGTGGCGCCCGCCCTGCCGCGTGGCCAGGAGTTCCTGGGACAGCCCCTTGCCATTCCCTCAGGCGTCGAAGAGCAGCGCCGCACCCACGGAGACGACGGCCGGCAATAGCATGAGAACGGCTCCGTGCACACATCTGTTCTTGTTACGGGCGATCCGGCTGGTCGCGGTCAAGGCACGGAACAGGCGGGGGCGTGGGTCAGAGCTGGTCAGGAGGAGCTCGGACGCTAGTTCCGCACGTTTCTCCGCTCTGACCACATCGTCGAAGTAGGCGAGAGCGCGTGAGCTCTCCCTGATTTTCGGTCCGTAGCGGGGGAGCAGCGCTGTCAGGAGAAGCAGCAGGGCGACGGTTGTGGTGAGCGTCGCCGTCCACCACAGGGGTTGGGGCCCGAGGGCGGCGGGCGGTCGGCGGACCAGAAGGAGCCCGAGCAGCGTCCCCCCGGTGGCCAGCAGGACGGCGGCCTTGCCATCCGCCCGGCCTATCTCGATGTGGTTCTGGGCGATCAGTTCGCGTGAAAGTTCCACCACGTGCTCCGGATCGGCCGTCCCCGGGCGGCGGACGAGGTGAAGCCGGGGGTTCACCGGAAGTCCTCGTACAGGTTTTTTCCGTCCTCAGGGCCATCAGCGTCGCTGATCCGGCGCAGAATTTCGTCCCCCTGCGGTACCCCCACATCGCTGAGAACCCGCGCCAGATTAACGCCGACGAAGCCCTTGTCCTCCGGTGTCAGTGACTGAAGCGTCGTGGCGAGGGTGTGCTCCCAGCTGTTCTGGTCGGAGAGGACATCGCGGTGGGTCACCGTCCAATCGAGCACCTCTCGTGCTTGTTCCGGCTGATGCAGCAGCCAGAGCGCCGCCAATCCGACGGGGCCGCCCGCGACAACCTCCCGGTAGAAGCGGTACGCCTCGCGGTGCGCTTCGCCGAAGCCTGCGGGAAGGAGTGGTACCGCACCGGTGCCGGGAGTGGGCAGGAACGCGGCCGGTGGGTCCAGGAACCAGTAAGTGAGGCCGAAGCCGTCGATCACCTGGGGCCGACCCGGCGAAGCGACCTCGGTCGTACCGAAGTGAGGCGGCGGCTTTCTCAACGGGTCGGCGGTGCCGGGCAGGGCTGCGTTCTCGCTGACGTGACCGGCCACCAGGTGCCGGGCCCGTTCCTCGGTGATCTGGTTTCTGGCCGCGAGGACCGGGTTGCTGATCTTCCAGGCGGCCCCGTAGCGGGCGGGGGGTTTCGGAGGCCGGCGCGGGATGTCGACCGACATCCGCCGCTCCGCGAGCGAGACCCACACGATGTCGTAGAAGTCTCCCTGACGCACGGCGCGCATCGTCGGGCGCGGATATCCCCAGTAGTCGCCGCTGCGGGGTGGCACCACCCCGTCGTCCCCGTCGTCCGAGAGGAACACCAGGGCCCGGTCGGTTGAGACGCCAAGGCGGTGGCGGAAGAGCTGCCAGGCGGGCGAGGAGCCCAGAGATGTGATGAGCGGGCCGGTCATGAGGCGAGTCCTTCTGCCGGAGGGAACGTACGGGCGCGGTGGCGGCGCAGGACGAAACGCAGGACGCCGCGGTGGCTCCGGGCCACGCCGGAGAGAGCACTGAGCAGTTGTGGGAATGCGGTCTGCTGCCGTAGTCCTGGGTCGCTCTCGATCAGGGAGAGACCCGTCACGGTCGCTTCGTATGTGGCTGGATCGTCCAGAGCCGTGACCACGAGATCGAAGGCCCGATCAAAGTGATCAGCAAGCAGGTCTGCGAGACGTAGGCGCTCTGGGCCGGGCGCGCCGGCCGGGGGGAAGGTCGTACGACTCATCGAATCGATGACGTGCACCACCATGGTGTGGTGCTGTGTGCCTGGCTCTGCTGCCTGCCACGACCGCAGGCGATCGAGGACCGGCGTGTGGTTGGCCTTCTCGGAAAGAAGAACGCTGAGAGCGAAAGAAACCGCGGAGCGCAATCTGCGATCCAGATCCTCGTCCGGATTGTTGAGAGCGGCGTCCAAGAGGCTCAGAGCGATGGCGGGGCGGGCCAGGCCGTAACTGCCTGCGCAGGTCTCGGCCACAGTGCAGCGGAGAGGTACCGAGACGGCCCGGCTCCAGTGGCGCAGCTGATCCCGTACCGCTCCAGTGAGGACAGGGTGCTGGACCATCTCCCCGAGCGCGTAGGCCACCAGACGACGGCGCCAGCGTTTGTCCGAGGCGGCGAAGGGGACCAACTGGCGCAGAGTGTTCGGCCCCGTCGCGTGCACCAGAACCTTTCCGATCGCCCGCCCCGCCGCCAGCTCGATACCGGTGTGGTGGGGAGTCTCGTCCAGGGCTTTCCACAACAGCGGAGCCATGCCTTCGTAGTCCAGCCAAAGGCACCGAAGCAGGGCGTCCGACCGGTGCCGTCCGGAGAAGACGACCGGCTGGACGGGGTAGCGCTGTACCGCCATGGAGCAGGTGGGCACAACGCGGGCGCCGACGGACTCCAACCGCTCCTCGAAGGCCGGGCCGAGCAGGTCACGGCGTGCCTGTGGTTCCTGTCCGACCGGTGCCGGGCCGTCGCGTTCGTCGATGAGGGGGCGCAGGATCGCGCTGAATTCCTCGATGATCGTCCGGTCCTGTCCGGCCAGCAACGAGATCGCCGCCATCAGGGAGAGGCTGTCCGCTCGGTGGCTCGATTCCGCCAGCGCCCGGTGAGCCGCCGCGGAGCTGCCGGTCCGCAGCCCGTCGAGTACGGACGTGCCGGATTTCCCTGACGTGACGAGTTCGCGCAGCCCCTCTGCCACCTCGACAGCGTCCTGTGGCAGCGGGTGGGCATGCAGGTGACCGGCGAAGTCCGCTGAGCCGAGGTGCCCCAGCGCCTCAATTTTCTGTGCACGGGTGAGTTCGCCCGCCTTGGCCATGGCATTGAGAAGTCCGGCAGCTACATCGGCCGGCAGCGGCGGGTGGTGTACGACTTGCCAAGGCGTCGTGTCACGGGGGAGCGTCACCTCCGCCCGAACCGTGACGACCAGATGGGCACCCGATTGACGCAGCAGGTCGGCCAGCGCGGTGAGTCCGACTTCGCCGAGTGAGTCAGCCGCTCCCGAGGACAATCCTTGGAGCAGGTAACCTCGTGCTTCCCTGGGGCGCCAACTAGCGAGATCCTCCGACGAGTCCAGACCGGTGACGCCGTCGGTCCCGTGCAGTTCTGCCAGCAGTGCGAATGCGGTGGTGCCTGCTCCTGAGCTACTGCGGGCCCGCAGGACGAGGAGCCGGCTGTCCAGCGTCTTTCGGCAACGCGCGTAAGTCGGCGGCTCGACGAACCCGCGCAAGCGGGTGTGGACGTCATCCGCTGGGTACGGGCCCTCCCGCAGGCGGGGTTTGACGATCTGGTCCGTGACGGCTTCATCGAGCCGGGCACCGTTGATCACGGTCACGTCACCCGAGATCCCACCCATGACCGCAATGCCCTGATCCAGCCGTTGCTGGTTTTCACGGTAGGCACTTGCCTGGTCCGGCCGGCCGTCGGCGTTCGGGCCGTGCAAGGCCGGAGCGGTGTTCGTGTCGGTGCTCACCGGTGGTCTCCGGATTCACCGACCCGCTTGTCGCCCGCTACGTTGTCGCCGCCGCCCCAGTGCTGGTTGGTGCCGTGGTACGAGGTGGAAGAGCCGGTGTACGTGAAGTCCCGTCCGACGTTTCCCATCAATGCGGCGCCCTCGCCCACACGTTGGGTGTTGCCGCTGTAGTGCGTGCCGGGCCGAGTCACCGGATCCCGCTCCTGACCGGCAGGCGCGCCGACCTGCTCCGCGGACTCCTCTCGCGGTCGCAACCCGGCCTGGACGAGGTTCCCCGACGGAGACGGAACGTACAACCAAGCCCGCTGCGAGAAGTTCTTCCCCTCCACGGTGGCCGGCACCTCCACACAACGATCAGGGTGCAGTCCGGTGTAGGCACCGAGTACCGCGTCCTCGTAGACGCGCTGGGAGATGACCGCAACCACATGCGTGACCTCTTCGCTCGACGCAGCAAGGATGGCCTTGACCGGACGGGAGTCCAGCAACCGATGTGTGTCGTTCCGGGCCGTGCCGTTGCCGTCGCCGGGACTGTCGGCGTCCGGCAGTGGTCCGACGTGAACACTGGCCCGGAGCCGGATACGGGGACCGACGCACTGCCTGTTGTACGCGCCGAGGACGTCGTCCAGCACTCCCAGAAACGGCCAGAGGACGAAGGGCAGCAGCGCCGGGTCGAAGCCGAACACCACCCCGTCTCCGGTATTGGCCGGAAACCGCTTCGAGTCACGCAACTCATGGAGTGCCGCGCGTTCCAACGCCTGGTCGACGAGTTCCGGGATCAGCTGGCTCACCGGGCCGTGCTGCACGGCGGGAAGGCCGGTGAAGTCCTTCGCGTCGACGGCGAACAGAGCCCGGTAGGGAGGAAGCAGTCGGCTCTCGGCGTGGGGGGCGGGCATGGGCGTAGACATGCGTGATCTCCTCGTGGACGGTGGGCCGGTGACGAAGCCGGTGGCCGGCTGCTCCGAGCCTCTGTCGGTTCGGTTCGTCCGACTGCACAGCACAGGGCGTTGAGCAGGTGTCCCACATCACAGCGGAGACGCATGTGAGTGACCGGTTGCCGCTGTACGGGTATGCCCGTTCGGCCTGGGCCGATGAATGCAGGTGTCCTACGAGGAGCTCATCGCCCAGTTCCGCAACAGCTGCATGTCCTTGACCACGACTACTCTGCGAGCCGTCTCCACCGCGCCGGCGTCACGCAGCCGCTGCAGCCCGGTGATTACCGCGTTGCGGGTCACTCCGATTGCCTGGGCGATCTCCTCCTGACTCAGACCGGTCAGCCGTACGACATCCGACTTGGTGCCGAAAGCGTTGAGCTCGACCAGCCGCAGAAGGGCTCGTGCAAGCCGGACGACCAGCGGCAGGGTCAGCAGCTCGGTGCGGTGTATATCGGACTCTCGCAACCGGGAGAGGGCCTGACGCATCAAATCCATGATGAGTCCATGATCTTCGACGAAGCGGCGGAACCGCTCAGCCTCCAGCACGACGGCCGTACAGGGGGTGAGAGCGACTACTTCCGCCGTCCGCAGGGTGTCGTGGAAGACGGAAACCTCGCCCAGCAAGTCACCCGGCCCCCGGAAGGCCAGCCAAGTTACGACTCCGCCCGGCTCCCGTCGTACAACCTTGGCAAGACCGGCGGTGAGGGCGAGCAGGTGTGTCCCCGCAGAGCCCTGCCTCAGCATCACGCTGCGTTCGCGAAAGGTGCGGGTCGGCCCTTGGTCCCGGAGCTCGTGCCACGCCTTGTCCGACAGCACTCGTTGCCTTTCCCGTCCGCCCCTGCCTCTCATGAGTTCTACGCTGCCTCGACCGCATCCACTGCCGGTCCAGCGACTGTGTCCGATAAACGCCGCTCCCTGTACGGCACCAAGCGGCGCGCTGATCTGCAGCCGCTACCAACACTTTCGCAACGGACATCAGGTCAGTCGGGGCGCGGCCCGCCCTGATATGGGCTTCGGCGACACGGCGCCGGCGGACCCGGACTCCGCCCGGACCACCCGTGTGCGGCGCGACAGCGGGAGCTTCGGTCGGCGTTAACGAAAACGTCGAACGATATTAAGTAACGGCTCGTCAGATCCGCCCTACCATGATCAGGACGCGGAGATTCCGCCATGGCCTCGAGCTTCCTTTCCACTCGGCCCGCACATGAGCCGCACATCTTGCTCATGTCGTGGAGGACGCGCTCTCCGCGTCGCGTCCGCCGGCAGCCGCGCGCCACCGCACTACTCGACAGGTCCTCAATGAATCGTCAGGGCTGGTCCATCCGACGTAAGTTCACCGCGCTTCTCCTGCTTCCACTGGTGTCACTGGCCGCGCTCTGCGGCTACGCCGCCTACCTGGCTCTCGGCAACGCGTTGACCCTCTCGCGCGTGGACACCATCGGCAATCACCTCGCCGCCCCCCTCGGCCGCGCCGTGGTGGCCCTCCAGACCGAACGGCGGGAGGCGGTCGTGGCGGCCACCGTGCCGGACGGCGACACCGCGTCGCTGGCCGCCGGGCGCGCGGCCAGCGACGCGGCGATAGCGGCGTTTCTGAAGGAGGCGCACAACGACGAGGTGCGCCGCGCGGAGAGCGACTCGGTGCGCGAGGGTGTCGACCGCGCCGAGGAGTCCCTCGCCACCCTGACCGGTATCCGACGCGGGACCGACGCGGGCACCAGCTCGCCGGACCAGATCATGGCCGCCTACACGGGCATCAACGACGACATCGCCGAGGCGCTGCGCACCATGACGATCCTCCCGGACCAGGACGCTCAGGAGTTCGGCCAGGCCCTCTACACCCAGGTGCCCGCTGGCGACCTCCTTTCCCAGGAGGACGCGCTGATCTCGGCCACCGCCGCCACCCCCGACCGCCGGCTGAGCCCCGCCGCCTACCGCACCCTGGTCCAGACCATCGGTGCACGGCGGCTGCTGAGCGCCGAGGTGATCGCCCGGCTGCCCACCGACCAGCGCAAGCCCTTCCTGGAGCTCGCCGCCCCCGGCGGGACGATGGCCAAGGTCGCCGCCCTGGAGGACAGCCTCATCGACGCGGGCCCGACCGCCCGCACGCTCCCCTTCACCCTCGCTCAGTGGCGTGCCGCCTTCGACGCCACGGCCAAGGTGACCAGTACGACCGCCCTCGACTACATCCACCTGGTGTTCACCCGAACCGGCCCTCCAGCCCGCCGCGCCTTCATCGAACTCATCGTCGCGGGCACGCTCAGCCTCGCCTCGCTGATCGTCTCGGTCGTGATGTCGATCCGCATGGCACGCTCCCTCGTCGGCGACATCAACCGCCTCAACACCTCCTCGCGCAACCTCACCGACGACCAACTCCGCGACGTCGTGGGCCGACTGCGCCGAGGCGAGACGGTGGACGTCCACACCGGTATGAAGAGCCCCGTCTTCGTCAACCGGGAGATGGCGGAACTGGGTGCCGCCTTCGACGCGCTGCAACGCACCGCCGTGGACCTCGCCCGGGAGGACGTCCGCCTGCACCAGGGCATCAACCAGCTCTTCGTCAACCTCGCCCGCCGCAGCCAGGTTCTCATCCACCGGCAGCTCAGCCTGCTCGACGTGATGGAACGCCACGAGGAGGACGCCAACGCCCTGGACCGGCTCTTCGAACTGGACCAGCTCGCCACCCGCATGCGGCGCTACGCCGAGGGCCTGCTGATCGTCTCCGGTTCCGCGCCGGGCCGGTTCTGGCGCCGGGCGGTCCCCGCGGTGGACGTCGTCCGCGGCGGCATCGCGGAGACCGAACAATACGCGCGGGTCGTCGTACTGCCCGTCCCCACGGTGGGCATCCAGGGCCGTGCCGCCGCCGACGTCATCCACCTGCTCGCCGAGCTCATCGAGAACGCGGAGATGTTCTCGCCCTCCGACAGCGAGGTCCGGGTCAGCGTGGGCAACGCGGCCAGTGGCCTGGTCATCGAGATCGACGACCGCGGCCTCGGTATGCCGCCCGAGGAACTGGCCGCGGCCAACCGGCGCCTCAGCGCCCCGCTGGACGTCACCACCCTGGACAGCACCCGTCTCGGCCTGATCACCGTGGGCCGCCTGGCCCATCGCCACGGCATCGAGGTGACCCTGCGCCGCTCGCCCTACGGCGGCGTCAACGCGGTGGTCCTCATCCCGGACGACCTGCTGGAGCGGACCCAGCCCCCGTCAGAGCCCCCGGCCCCGCCGACCCTTGAGGCCCTGGCCCCGGCACCCACGGGCCAACCGACACCCGCACCGGCTCACGCGGCGCCGGCCCCGGTGGCGGCCCCGGCACCCGCCCCCACCCCGATGGCGGCTCCGCCCCGCCCGGCACAAGCACAGGCACAGGCACCGGCACCGGCACAGGCACAGGCACCGGCACAGGCACAGGCACCGGTACAGGCACAGGCACCGGCACCGGCGCGCCCCCGCCCTGCCGCAGGTCCCATCCCAGCGCAGGGCGGCATGATTGACGGCCTCCCGGTCCGCGTACCCCAGGCGAATCTCTCGGACGAGGTCACCGTGGGCGGCGGTACCGGCGGTCGCGGACAACTCATGGACTGGGGCCGCACCGACTACGAGCGGCGTGTCGGCCCACCGGCGGCGGCACGGGTACCCGGACGGGCACCGGCAGCGGCACCGGGACCGGCACGGGCAGCAGCCGGGGCGGCGACGCGCGGCCCCGCCGTCTCCCAGCCCTCCCCGGGCGAACGGCTCCGCGACCGCGTGGCCGAACGCCCCGATCAGGTCCGTTCGATGATGTCCGCCCTCCAGGCGGGCGCGGCCCGCGCCCGGGTGGAGCAGTACGCCGTCCCCGGCGACCCGGCGGGCCGGCCGCGTGGCGACGCCCTCGGCCACGACGCGCACACCGCCTTCCCCGCCCACACCCCCACTCCCAGAAAGCGTGGTTGACAGCGTGGCTGACATGACCCAGGTCGGCCCGTCCGAGACGGGCTCCCAACTCGACTGGCTGCTGAGCGACATGGTGCGCAACGTGCCGGAGATCGGCCACGCCGTCCTGCTGTCCACGGACGGGCTGCTACTCGGTGCTTCCGAGGCACTCGACCGTGACCATGCCGAACGGCTCTCTGCGGTTGCCTCCGGTTTCCACAGCCTCGCCAAGGGCGCCGGCCGCCACTTCGGCGGTGGTGCGGTGCTCCAGACCATGGTGGAGATGGAGGGCGGCTTCCTGTTCGTGTGCGCGGCGGGCGACAACTCCTGTCTGACGGCGCTGACCCGCCAGGGCGCGGACATCGGCGTCGTCGCCTACGAGATGGCCATGCTGGTCAAACGTCTCGGCTTCCACATGTCGGTCGAATCCCGATGACCCATGCGCAATGGGTGGACGAGGCGGCCGGCCCGGTTGTCCGCCCGTACGCCATGGTGCGAGGACGGACCCGCAACGAGGGCTACTTCTTCGACCTGGTGGCCTTCGTGATCGCGACGGCCGACACCCTCCAGCACGAGGTGGAGATGCAACCCGAGCACCGGGCGATCCTCGCCCTCTGCCGCAGACCGCGCCCGGTGAGCGAGGTGGCGGCGCACATGAACCTGCCGGTGGGGGTCGTACGTGTCCTGCTCGGAGACCTCTTCAACGCCCAGGCCATCCGGGTGCGGCAGCCCGCCGACCCGGCGGCGCGGCCCAGCGTCCGCATGATCAGAGAAGTACTCGAAGGACTGCGCGCACTGTGAGTGTGAGACGGAAAGGCAAGCCCGCCATGTCTGATATGCCGCAAACGGAACTGCCGGACGCCGCGAAAATCCTGGTGGCAGGGGGATTCGGGGCGGGGAAGAGCACGCTGGTCTCCACGGTCAGCGAGATCGTTCCCTTCCACACGGAGGAGACGCTGACGCGGTCCGGCATCGACGTGGACGATCTGTCAGGTGTCGAACGGAAGGGCACCACCACGGTGGCCATGGACTTCGGCCGGATCACCATCCACAACCGTCTCGCGCTCTTCCTGTTCGGCACCCCCGGCCAGGACCGCTTCTGGTTCATGTGGGACGAACTGGCCGCCGGGGCGCTCTGCGCGGTCGTCCTGGCCGACACCCGGCGGCTGCCCGACTGCTTCTCGGCCGTCGACTACTTCGAGCGCAGCGGCCTGCCCTTCGTGGTCGCCGTCAACTGCTTCGAGGGCGCCCGCCAGTACCCGGCGGAGACGGTGCGTCAGGCACTGACGCTGGGCCCGCACGTACCGGTCCTGCTCTGCGACGCCCGCCTGCGCACCTCGGTCAAGGAGACGTTGATCCAAGCGGTCGAACACGTTCTGGCGGTGGAGACTCGGCGCGGGGCCGCGGTGTAGGAGACGAACACGCTCCGGGACCCGCCCACCAGGACAAGCCGGGCACCGCCCTCGACTCCGGCGGGAGGGTCTTGGAGCTGTCGGGTTCAGCCGTTGACGGCCCGCCAGGGCCCCGGGTGAGGGATTCCGTGCTGGCCCAGGTGGTTCTGGGATGCGGTCGGCGGTCGAGACACAGGTGCGGCGTCGGCTGATGACGTGCCACTGAGGCGCTCGCTTCCGGTACTGCACCAGGCCCTGGAGTGGGCCCAGGACCTGGTCGGCGGGCCGTTCCACCAGCACCGTGCGAGTGGGCAGGACACCGTTCCACCGGTTGCGGCCGCCGCCTGCTTCCTGGGTGGCGGCCGGCGCCTGCTTGCCCGCCGGGCGCGCCGTCGGCACGGTGAGCCGTGAGGTCGTTCTGCCTTTGCTGCTCCGCCGCCAGGTCACCTCGGTGAACCGGGCCGCGCCGGTCTGGGCGGCGTGCGGCGAGAGCGCCGGTGGCGGGGTCCGGTCGCGCGGCAGGGTCGGTGCTCCGAGCCCGCCGTAGCCGGCGTCGGCGACCACGGCCGGGGCCTTCAACCGCCAGTCGGCGAGTGTGCCGAGCAGTCCCGGGGCCGGGCGCCGTTTCCCCTGGTGGCCGGTGCCGTCCGGAACTCCTGCTCTGCGGCAGCGGTCCGGCCCGCCCGCCCCTTCCCGGGGGAGATGCAGCCGCCGGTCCAGCGGTCAGGAAGCGGTGTCGGTGGCGGCGTGGACGCCGACCGCGACCTGGCAGTTCACCCGCTTGCCCAGCGCACCGCAGCACCGCCGGGCGACCCCCACCGAAGCGGTGCCGCACCTCGAAAACGACACATCCTCGACCACCCGCGCCTCGGGCCCGACCGCCTCGGACAGCCGCCGGGCGGTCGATCCGCCGCCGCACCGGCAGCGGAGCCCACGGCGACTGGTTCACGAACTGCCGCAGGGCCTGCACGGTGCCGCCGGCGGACGCCCGGCCATCGGTCGGATCGACTTGCGCCGGCCGTCCAGCATCAGACCCCGCAGACAACACCCGCCCCACCGCCGCCGATCCCGCCACGACAACGAGACGAACACACCGGCAACGAACTCCGCCCCCTCACCCCGGAGCCGTTCCACCTCCCCCGGCCTCACACCGGAAAGATTCCCACCACCAGCAGCAGCGATCACCCAACGTAACGAAGCGCTACTGATTGACGGGTGACTTCGGCTTGCCCGCACGCTGATCCAGGACCCCTGTGGCCCGGTTGGGGCCATCGGCGTAGAGCGGGCCGCCTCCTCTGCCGCGCTGGGATGCCTGCCCCGGGAGCTCGGGCCGCACTCCGCCTGCGGCCGGCTGACGCGTCACTACCGGCGGAAACCGCCATGTACGGGGCCCGTGCCGGGCCGCCCTCAGTGAGGGACAGCCGTGACCGAGACCACGAACGTCGAAGGCCCCTTGAACCCAGGAACCCAAGAAGAGCTGCGGGGGCCTTCGGCGTATTGCCCGGTGAGAGCAATGGCGGAGGCTACGAGATTCGAACTCGTGAGGGGTTGCCCCCAACGCGCTTTCCAAGTCTTCGTCCGGACGTCCGGAGACGATCAGGTGCGTAATGACCTGCGACGGTTCAGGAGACTGTCGCCCATTCGGATGGCGTCGTACAGAGGTGAATGAGACCAGAACTGAGACCACGAGTCTTGTCGGGCAGATTCGGGCAGTCGTGATCGAGTCAAGGCAGCTTGAGTTGTCGGCCTTGCTCAGGCGGAATGCTTGGCGAGGTCGTAATACGCGTCATACACTGCTGGTATGCCGAAGACGAGGATCAGTATCAGCCTGGACAGTGAGCATGCCGAGCGCATCCGGACCCACGCGGAGCGGGCTGGAATGGATGTGTCCGCTTATCTCGTCAACGCTGCGACCCGGCAGATGGCCGAGGCGGAAGCGGCGGAGGCCCAGTTCGCCCGACTTGACGCGGTGATCGCGGCAGCTGAGGCGGAGGCTGCCGCACTGGCACCGCTGCCTGAAGTCGCCGACGACGACCTCACGGAGCAGGAGCGGCAGGAGGTGCAGGAGGCTATGGGGCTCATCTATGGTGCCGAGGGTCCTGCTACCCGATCCGGTAACGCGGCGTGACTGTCCGGGTGCCGGTCTACGACACCGGCATGCTGATCGCGCTCGCGGACCGCAAGGCGAAGGCCGTGCGTCTGCATGCCGGCCTTCGGGAGACGCCGCATCGGGCGCTCGTGCTCGGACCGGTACTGGCACAGGTCTGGCGGCCCAGCCCCGCCACGGTGCATGCCCTGACCGGGGTGATGAAGGATTGCACGGTGCCTCAGACTCGTAGTTCGGCCCCAGCCATGCGCCCTACCAGTGTGGGGCAGACGGCCTGCATCATGTGCGCCACCGGTCCTGACATCACCGAATGGCAACGCATTGGAAGCGCACTCGGTGCGGCAGAGCTGCCCCCGAAGAAGCGGCCGGACGCTGTGGATGCCCTGGTGGCTCTCACAGCCGCCCGACACGGCAGTGCCGTGGTCTTCACCAGTGATCCGGCCGACCTCGACGCCTATCTGAAGGCACTGGATGCCCAGGACGTGCACGTGGTGCAGATCTGAGCACCGATCGGCAGTTGGTCAACGTCGAAGGCCCCCACAGCAAGCTGCGGGGGCCTTCGACATCGTGCCCGGTGAGGCACTGGCGGAGGATACGAGATTCGAACTCGTGAGGGGTTGCCCCCAACACGCTTTCCAACTGTTCGTCAGGGTTCGGTTGGGTTCGTGGCTGTACTGACCTGCTGCGTAGCGCGGCCGGTCGGGCTGCTCGGACCCCCGCGAACGGAGGTGAATGCAACCCGAACTGCAACCCTCCTGCGCCCAGGCCGGCCCCTCTCGGTATCGGCCTGGCGGCTGATCCGGCAGTGCCCGCGTCCGCTCCGTTTCGGGGCACAGTCAAATCTGGCGATCGGGTGGACGACCGGGTGCCGAACGTACAGAGTCGTTGGTGTGGCTGCTGGGGCGGGCGACGGGGGCGGAGCATCCGGTAAGTCGGAGGTGGGGCATGGACAGTAACGAGTACGACGAGTATGAGGCCCTACTTCCTGGCCTTCCTCGGACTCGCGGCGGCCCTGACCTGCTACAAGAAGCTCGCAAAACCCGCCATGTGAGACACCCTCTTATACGGTGTTCGAGGATGACATGGAGGCGTATCTCGTCGAGAATTGGCCGGCATGGGTTGAGCGTCGCAAAGAGTTGGCGAAGCAGGGCGACGGGTACGTGGCCGACTGCAAGCACGCTCCGACGTACGCGGAGGCCGCTCGGACTGCTGGCGGAGAGCCGAAGCTTCTGTACTCGCTGATGGAGAACGTGATGGCACTGGTCAGCTAAGCGCTTCGCATCAGATCGTGCGTTTCCTTCAGGAGTCGCGACAGCGAGACGCTAGCGAAGATGGGAACGCGGCACGCCGGTATGGCACCGCGATGGCCAGCTTCGACGCGGACTCGCCGGTCCAAATCTCCGGATACGGCGGGGCGATGGCAGGAAACGTCCCTCATGCTAGGAGGGCGAGTTGACCGGCACCCGCGCCTTCACCACCCTCCGATCACGAGGTGATCTTCTCGTTGTGCGGTGCTTAGAAGTCATCTCAATTGGCTCGGTAGGCTGTGGGTCGTGGCGAGGATCGTTGAGCGGCTGGTGCCGGATGAGTTGTGGGAGCTGTTCCAGCGGGTGGTGCCGGAGGCGCCCTCGCGGCCTCAGGGTGGTGGTCGGCGTCGGCACGGCGACCGTGAGGTGCTGGCCGCGATCGTGTTCGTGGCGACCTCCGGCTGCACGTGGCAGCAGCTGCCCGCCGCGTCGTTCGGGCCGTCCGGCGCGACGGCCCACCGCCGGTTTTCCGAGTGGACCAAGGCCCGGGTGTGGGCCAAGCTGCACCGCCTGGTCCTGGACGAACTCGGCTCCCGGGGCGAGCTGGACTGGTCCCGTTGCGCGATCGACTCGGTGAACATGCGGGCCCTGAAAAGGGGGACCTGACGGGTCCGGATCCTGTCGACCGGGGTAAGTACGGGTCAAAGATCCACCTGATCACCGAGCGGACCGGTCTGCCCATCTCCGTCGGAATCTCCGGCGCCAACCTCCACGACAGCCAGGCCCTGATCCCGCTCGTGAAGGGCATGCCCCCGATCCGCTCCCGCCGCGGCCGACGCCGCCGCAAGCCCGGCAAGCTCCACGCCGACAAGGGCTACGACTACCGCCACCTGCGGCAATGGCTCTCCCGCCGGGGCATCCGGCACCGCATCGCCCGCAAGGGCGTCGAGACCTCGCAGCGGCTCGGACGGCACCGATGGACCATCGAACGCACCATGGCCTGGCTCGCCGGCTGCCGCCGACTCCACCGCCGCTACGAACGCAAGGCCGACCACTTCCTCGCCTTCACCAGCATCGCCTGCACCCTGATCTGCTATCGCAGACTCACCAAATGAGATGACTTCTTAGCCCCTGGTGGGGTAGGCGAGGAGTTCACGGTCCACCAGGACTAGGCCCTGGTACTCGTTTACCAATACCGGAGCGACGTCGAGCCCGGCGGGCCTGTCCCTGCCGGTCCGGGCGTCAAGGGCCACCGCGGTGGTCGACGAGGCCCGGGCGTAGATCCTGCCGTGCCAGGATGTTGTGACATCCGGGGCGAAACGGCCATCGGCCTGGTCGTCCTCCAGCCGCCAGAGTTCCTTGCCGCTGGTGGAGTCCAGGGCGACGAGGCGGTTCTGAGACGTGCAGACAAGAGTCTTGGCCTGGTCGAACGGGCAGCTCAAATTATCCAGGCCCTCGGGCACGTTCGCCTGTACCTTGCCGGTGCCAGGCTTCAGGAGCCGGTCGAAGCGCGTGCCACCGTCGCCGGCGTAGCCCCGCACCCGGACGAGGGACGGGCCGGCAGACTCGACGGTAGTGTCACCGATGTTCTTTTCTGTTCGCCACTTCTCCTCGCCGGTGGCCGGGTCGGCCCCGACCAGCTGGTCGGGGCCGTATCCGCCGAGAATATCGACGCCTACCGCAGCCTCGGCGGTGACGGCCCGCGTCCGGATGTTCTGTGCTGTCCACCGCACCTGGTGCGTGGCGATGTCGATACCGGCCGTCGCCGCGTTGTAGCCGGTGTACACGGTCACGATGACGTTGCCGCCCGCGAAGCCGACCACGTGAGCCTCGGGCGTGGAGTTGTCCCGCTGTGCCCATGCTCGCGGGATTTCGAGCGATGTACTCCAGGCGGCCTTTCCTGTCTCTGGCGTGGTGGCGATGACCTCAAGCTCCATCGAGGCAGACTGCGTTCCAGCGCCGGGCTGTCTGGTGACGAACGGCGTCACGACCAGGGAGCCGTCGGCCGACACGAGCGGCGCGGTCGCATCATCGTCCTCGCCCAGAGCCTCCGCGCGCGGGCGCGCCACCGCCACCACCTTCCCGGTGGTCAGGTCCACGGTCTGCATTCGGTCGGCGGAGGCCACATACGCCGACGTACGGTGCAGGGCCACCGCGAGGTCACGCACATCGCCCAGCAGATTGGTCCGGTCCGCCGTCGCCTCCGGCGGCAGGGCCACCGCGCCCCGGGCCGTGAACGACTCCGGCGGATCGTGCGGAACGCGCTCCGCCTTCCCCTTTTCTGCGGGCCCCTTCGAGGAAGAAGCCGACGGCCCCCCGTCTGCCGGACCCCTGTCCGCCGGCGCACCGCAGGCTGACAGGCCAATGGCGAGAAGTGCAACAAAACAGAACCGCCGCGCGCGCATGAACTCCCTTTCCACCCGCAGCGAGGCAACGCTGCCGCTGATGATCAAACCGCAGCATGTCACGCCCCGCACACGGTCGGATGCGGGTGCTCGGACACTGGCCGAAAGCCGACGGACGAGCCGCGTGCCCCGCACAGGACGCTGACTGGGACACGCCGGTGGGAGAACTGCCCGTCGGCCTTCTACGATCGGCGGTCAACCTGGCGCTGTTCCCACTCTGAGCAAGATCCGTTTGAAGCCGGGCCCTAGCGGCCGCAGTTCCGGAGTTCCCCGGCGGACTCGCGGTGGCGCTGGTCACCGCTTTGGTATCCCGGGCCCTGCATTTGAGACACGCCCGTCGGGCGGTCTCGGCTGCTGTTGAGGAAGAGCGCGACTGACGTTTCACTTGTCGGCTCCGGGCACCTTGCGCGTTGGCTCTACTCTTCGTGGCCGCCCTGCAGGATTGCCGCCCTGGCTGCCCAGGCCAGGATGCTCTGCCCGCGCATGGATAGTCCGATCCGGTTCCAGTGGAAGATCACGTGATAGCTGAGCACCTGTCGCAGCCCGCGGTCGAGTGTTCCGTCTTGGACGCCGCCGGCGAGGGCTTGGCCGACGCTGTGAAAAGCGGCGACCCACTCGGCGATGGGTTCCAGCGGGCCCCCGGGGCGCAGCAGGGTGTCGCTGTCGGCGAGAAGCAGGGGCCGGATCTCGCGGGCTCGGGTGTTGAGCCGTTCCGGCGGAACGTCGCTGGTGGCCGAGCGGTGTTCCGTCGTGATGACGCGGTCCCAGACATCGCCCTGCTCGTACCACTCCAACCGTGCGGCGCGCATCATGATTGTGCACAGCAGGACAGACAACTCCCTGGGCCCGATGGCGAGATCGTCGCGCAGGCGCAACTGCTGGATCTCTCGGCTGTCGGTGACGAACAGAGCGTGCGCGGCCGTCATGCTGGTCTTCCCGCCGAACGCTGGCGTCTCCGGTTCGTAGATGCCGGGCCACCAGCGCTGAAGGTGTCCGTCGGATACGAGGCGTTCGAAGCCGTCCCCGATGGTCAGCTTGGCGCCGCTCAGGGGCTGGACCCGGAGACGCAGCCGCCAGCAGGGGTGCTTTCTGGTGTACCACCAGCCGTCGATCGCGCCGACGGCTTCCGCCGCGCGCAGGATGGGCAGGACATGCGCGGCGAAGGTGCTGTCGGCGTTCGACCAGTCCGTGAAGTGGAGGTACGTCTGCCACCAGTCGGTGGTGGCCGCGTGGCGGACCAGGGCTTCCCGGCCGGCCTGGTCGTAGACCGCGACCGCGTCGGAGAGGACCACGGGGTCCATCCGGTACTGGCGTGCTGCGTCGGCGAGCGGGAGACCGGTCAGGACGGCGAGGACTGCGTGCTGCGCCGGACTCGGCTCGGTTTGCTGAGTCAGTTGATCAAGAGACATGCGTCCCATCCAGTGCTCGGCGCCTGCTGCGAGGCGAACGTGGTGAGGGCGAGCGCGGTGCCGGCGGCACCGTTGATCAGGCCGGGAGCCAGTGAGGAGCTGGGCTGGCCGGATGCGGTGAGGGCGTCACCAAGGCGCTCCGGGAGGGCGTGAAGTCGCAGGTCGAGAGCGTCTGCGGTTGCGCGGTGAGCTGTCTGGTAGATGCCTGCCCATCCGTGGCAGAGGCCGCTGTCAGTGACCAGGGTGAGTTGCGCGGGATCGGACAAGGCTCGATACAGGGCGTCCTCGTAGAACTTCTGAAGCGTGGGTGAGCGCAGGGCGATCCCCGCGAGCTGGCCTGCCCGTGCGATGCCTGTCGTGCCGTAGCACCAGCTCGGGCGGGCGGGGGCGTCGTGATGTGGCCGGCCGCGGTCGAGGTCGCGCCGGGAGATGTGCTCGGGCCACCACGGGCCGGAGTCACCGTGCTGGCACCAGGCGTCGAGGTGGGCGCAGATGGTGAACATGGCGTCTTGATGGCCATGGACGGTAATGCCACGCCGCAGGGCCTGGGCCAGGAGGAGAAGCGGGCCAGTGATGCCGTGGGCTGCGCCGAAGTTGCTGTGCCCGCCGGGGAAGTGAGGCGACTCGCCGCGCGCCGGGTCGTGGCGGACCCACCAGCCGGGCAGTCCGCGACCGGCGGGGGCGAGCGGCCGGGTCAGGGCGACGAGGTACTGCAAGATCCTCTCCAGGGCTGGGCCCTCGGACTCGGTGCGCAGGAGGTAGGCACCGATCCCCGTGAGGCCGTAGAAGAGGTCGTACTCCGCGAAGGTCGGCAGGTCTCCCCTGTCGATGCGGGCGAGCGCGGCGTCCACGCGGCGGTTGGCGAGGTCGGTGATGTTCTGGTGCAGGATCGCGCGCGCCGAGGCGTACAGATGCTGGTAGGCCGGAGGGACGGCGGTGAGGACGAAGCCGACGGCCGGGGCACCGAGGAGCAGGCCCGTCTGGTCGGCCGCGCTGAAGGGCTCGGAGGCCGCGCTCGTGATCCACCGGTGGGCGGAGAGCCAGGAGCCGCCGTACCGGCTGGCCGTCTCGATGTGCAGCAGGCTGATTCCGGCTGCGCCGTCGGCGAGCGATTGCACAGCCCAGGGCTCCTCCGGGGGCGGGGGAGGGGGCTCCGCCAGATGGGCGGAGTACTGCTCCAGGATCGCTGCGGCGGTGGCGGCCAGTGTGGTCATCGGGCCGCCATCCGGTGCTGGAGGGCCGCCGTTCGCACGAGCCGGATCGTGGTCTCCTCGGTGCGGGGATCGACGCCCAGAGCCCGAACGTGGTGCTGGTGCAGCAGCGACCGGACGACGTCGAGCGGATCACGCTCACCGGCCAGACTGTTCCGGTAGGTGTCCACGGCGACCGCGCGGGCCCGCCACGCTTCGGTGACCGGCGGGCCGCCGGGGAGGGCCGCGAGCGAGGAGGCGCCGTTCGGCGAGACAAGTTCGAGCACCTGGCTGCGCAGGGTCCGGTTCAACCGCCCGGTGCCCTGGGGGAGGTTGCGCACCAGCCACTCTTCGGCCGCCGCGGTGTCCGGTGCCAGGGGGGTGACGAGGTGCAGGGCGCTGGCTGCGGCGAGGGCTTGCGGGGCGAAGGCATCGGTGCGCTCAGTGAGCTGGATCTGCGCGAGGGCGGCGGCGGAGTCCGCGGCGAATACCTGGTGTGCGGCGTCCATGGCTCCCTCGCTGCCGAAGCGCCCAGTTTGCGGCTGGTAGGGAGCCAGGACGAGCCCGGACGCCAGACCCATCCTGTGCAGGCTGTCCGCCCAGGCCCGGACGTGCTGTGCGCCGGCCCCGTGCGTGTCCGGCGGCAGGTGCAGCGTGAGGTCGAGGTGCTGATCGGCGTCCGGCCGGGCCATTTCCCGGTGGCGGGTGAACCACCAGGCCGGCGGCTCCTCCCCGAACGCGGCGAGCAGGTGGGGGAGGTGGTGGCTCAGGATCTCGTTGTAGCGGCGCGGTTGGGCGTGGAGCTGTGCGTGAAGAACGTCGCCGCCGCCCGGCAGATGCCGTTCGGCTCCCGGCGACGTAGTGGAGCGCGGCCGGGGCACGTAGGGGGCGTCCGGCTCGGAACGGCCCAGGGAGAGCCAGATCTCGTGTGCCCGTCCGATCCATCCGTGGGCGTCTGCGTCCGGGACCTCGCGCAGTTCCACGCGCCGGGCGTTGTCGAGGTGGGCGCGCAGGACCCCGAGGTGGACCGGGTGGGTGAGGTCGAGTGGGAGGCGCTGGTCGTACTCGATGACGGCGACCTGCATCGGGACCCGCAGCCGGTCCCGCCAGGCGGTGAAGGCGTCCTCCCACTCCTGCCTCGGGGTTTTCCGGCCGGGCAGGTCTTCGGCCATCAGTAGCCATCGGGCCTGCGTGAGGATCGTGCGGCGGTAGCGGACCCGGGGGAGGAACGGGAGCCGGGAACCGGCACCGAAGTCGAACGGCTTGTAGGCGGCGTACCGCCCGTTGGCCACCTCGGCGAGGAAACGAGCCAGTGGCGGGGTCTGGGTTCCGCCTTCCAGGGCGTGCAGGACCCGCACGTCGATGCGCCGGCCGGTGGAGAGCTGCACGAGATGGAAACTGCGCGGGTCGGCGGTGACGGCGATGTCGGCGAGCCGGATCGTCGTCTCGCCACTCTCCTGGTGGCCGGACAGCTCGATGATGTGCGACAGCAGTCGCGATGTGCGGGTGACGTTCTCGTTGCGGTGCCGACGCGGTGGGAACACGAGCTGCGCCGTGAGGCGGTCCGGTGCCCCGCGATAGGTGGAGGCGAGGGCGTCTTGGTGCTCGGGCGGCAGGACATGGGCGAACCGCCCCGCCATGCTGCTGCCGGGGCGGGGCGCCGCAGTGAGCAGGAGGTTGAAGGTGCCGTTGGACAATGCCCGGGTGCTGGGGGCGTGGACTTCGAAGGCGGCCTCCACCCGGGGCACGAACAGCCGCTCGTCCGTTCCGGCGGCCTTCTCCAAGGCGTTGACCATGTCGTCCGTCAGTCGCAGTTCCTCGCGGCCGTCGAGGAGGACTTGTTGCATCAGTGCGAGCAGCAGCTCGTCGCGGTCGGTGCGTACCTTCAGGGTGGCACTGCGTTCGGAGCCGATAAAGCCGGCGGGCAGCCCGAGGCCGCTGTCGGCAACCAGGTCCATCACCGGCACCAAGGCGCCGACGCCGTACCGAGCCCGGAACCGGCGGTGGTAGTCGCGCCAGTGCTGGTAGCCGTAAGGCTGCGGGGTGGTCCGGTAGAGGGCCGACACGGCTGCCTGCGCTTCCGCGATCACGGCCTGCGGGAGCTGGGTCTCGCAGTCGAGGGCGGTGTCAATGAGCAACGGTGTCGGCGTGACGGCGGTGAGGGCGCGCATCCGCGCGGCGATGGCGCTCATGCTGGTGTCGGAGAGTGTCGGCAGGTGGGCGGACACCTCGTCGCGTAGCGCGTACAGCTCGTGGACCAGGTCCCGCACGTCGGGGATGCTGTCCGCGCCGTGCCGTTCCAGTTCGTGGCACAGGTGCTGGAGGGCGTCCACCGTGGTCATGGGCGCCCACAGGCCGGTGATGAGGAACTGCTGCTCGACCAGGCTGGTGAGAAGCGCGTCGATCTGCTCCGGTGTGGCCTGCGGGAAGCTGTCGCGCAGGTGGCTGTGCAGGGCACCGTAAGGGATGGGAGTGCGGGCGGCGTCCATGGCGGCGGCTACCGGCCGGGTGTTGCGGACGGATAGCTCGACCGGGGCCAGCAGGACGGCGTGCCCGTCGGAGGGTGGGCCCGGCGCCACGAGCCGATCGCCCCGCGTGTGGGCGGCGTTGTTGCCGACGAGCGGGAGCCGCGTCAGTAACGCGGGGCTGCGCTGAAGCTGGAGGACCATGTCGGTGACCCACTCGGAGTCCGGCCGGATCAGCACGTGGTGCTTGTCGCGCCACCGCGCAGTCGCCCGGGACCCGACCGTCACCGGGGCGGTGCCGGCGAACAGGCCCAGCGGGGTCGGCCGGTGCTGCCACCGCAGGAGATAGGAAACCGTCGATACCGCAGTGCGGCGGACGTGACGGGGCTCGGTCTGCCGGCCCTGGACGACTGCTTCGACGGCGTCGGACAGGACGGGGGTCGCCAGCTCCAGCGCGCTGCGGAAGTCCTCGCGCTGCCAGATGCGGTTCAGCCACCCGCGCGTGACGGCCACGTTGTCCAGGTCGAGGGTACGGGGGATGTCTGCCGGCCCGGGGTTGGTGGTGGCGCGCAGCATGGCGGCGCCCTGCCATTGGTAGTCGGCGACTGCTCGGGAAACCATGGGGCCCTCCGTCTGGCGGGGCGGGTGAGGGGCCGGTGGGCCGGGCGAAGCACTTCGCCCGGCCCACCGGCGGGGGACGGCCTGGATCAGGCCGGGTCCTCCGTGAAGGAGCCGCAGGCGGAGGCGCCGGTCGCGCAGGTGGTGCCGCAGCCGTCGCCCGTGGAGCACATGAGCTTGCCGTACGCGTGCTCGGCGATGACGACCTTCACGTCCAGGGGCGCGAAGTCGTCATCCAGGCCCGCCAGCGGGGCGGGTGGGGCCAGGGTGGCGCTCGTCATGTTCGTGCCTTTCCTCTTGGTGTTCGGATGGTGTGGAACGACCTGGCTTCCGGCGTTACGCCGAGGGCCAGGAGAGCGAGACCCGGCTGTGCACCTTGTCGATGTCCCGGTCGGCCGGGATCTGGTCATCAGAGGTATTGGCCGGATAGACCCGGATGACCGGGCTGGGGCCGCCGCGCCGGTTGGCCTCCCAGTCGCGCAGCACGTCGGCGACCTTGTCGGCGAACTGCTTCGCGTTCGGGCCGAGGGCGTGCACGCCGTACTCGATGTGCTTGTTGTCCTCGGTGCGGCGGGTGACGAGGTAGGCGAAGGTGTCGTCCTCGACGGCGGCGAGCGCGAACCGCTTGTTCACGGGGGCGACCAGGCCCGTGTCCAGATCCTCGTCGACGGCCAGCGTGCAGAAGCCGGGCAGGCTGATGGCCATTGCCATCTGGAGGGTGTCGATGAGTTCCGAGAGGCCGATGACGACGCCTGTCCACAGCTCGTGGCGCGGGAACGTGACCGCGTTGTCCAGCCGGTGTGGGTCGGCCGGTAGCCCGTCATCGAACTTCAGCCCGATCTCCGGGGTGCCGTTGACGAGAAGAAGTTCCTCCCGATGGGCTGTCGAGCCCTGCATCGGGACGAAGCCGCAGATGAGCGCCGACACGCTCTCCAGGTACGGGCCGTGTTCGCCCGTGATCTGGGTGAAGGCGACCGACCGCGTCAGACCGCGCATCCGCAGCGGCACCACAAGTCGACCGCCCTGCTTGAGCTGCGCGGTCCACGCCGGGGAGATGTCCCAGGCCCCGGCAGTCACCATGATGACGTCGACCTCGCCGAGGTCCGGAATGGGCTCGGCGGCGTCGGCGGTGACGACGCGCACCCTGCCGTAGCCGTGCTCGTCCAGGAGCCGGTGCGCCCGCTCGGTGACGACGGGGTCGATGTCCACGGTGACGACCTCGCCGTGCTCACCCACGAGCTCGGCGAGGTAGGCCGCGTTCAGCCCGCCCGAACCGATCTCCAGCACTCGCATCCCGGGCTTCACCCGGGCCTGCTCCAGCATCATCGCCTGGATCTGCGGGGCGGAGACGGAGCTGAGCTGCACACCGTGCTCGTCCGTCTTGGTGATCACCGCCGCATACGTGTCGTACGCCTTGTCCAGCGGGGTGTCGGGAATGAACGCGTGCCGAGGCACCTTGCGCATCACGGCTTCGATCTCCGGGGAGGAGATGTTGCCGTCCGCGCGCAATTCGTCCACCACCTTGTTCCGGAGGCGGGTCGCTTCGTCGGGCTCGACGGTCGTGTTCGTCATGGACTTCCTTCAGCCGTACGTGTTGGGGGATGTAGGCCGGCATCGCGTGCCGGATGGGCCGGGGGGAAACCTGGCGCGAACGCGCTCCGTTCTCGTCTCTCGTCGGCTCACCGACGGGGCCATGCGCAGAAGAGCGAGCTGGGAGGCCCACGCCTGCGGAGGGCCGTTCGGTGGGCCGGCCCGTGTCGACCAGCCCGCTGGGTGGCTCGCGGGTGGGCAGGGGCGTGCGTCACTCGATCCCCTTGATGTAGCGGGTCTCGATCAGCTCTTCGATCAGGTCAGCGATGACGAAGGCGAGACGGCGGGCGAGTCCAACAGCCTGCCGGTAGACAGCCGGAGTGTGCTCCTCCAGCAGAGGGGCTCCTCGCTCGACAAGTCGGGTCATCTCGGCCGTGGGCGGGAAGCTGTCGTCAGCCACCGTGATGTCGCTGAGCTGCTTCAGGTGTCTGCGGAGGCGGCCGAGCAGGGCGACAGTCGTTGCAACAGGTGGCGGCTGATTGCCGATCGCCGTGTCGAGGTCGTCGAAGACCTCCTCGATGTCGAGCGGTTTCCACGCCCGGAACCGCTCCAGCACGAGCCGTAAACCGTCCGCGTCGAGCGGTGGCGTCCACTCCTCGGCTGGAGGTTTTGGAGCCACTGCGGTGCTCACTGCTCTCTCCCCGCCGAAGCCTCGACCACAGCCCAGGTGACCTTGCCCCACGGGTGTGTCGTAGCCCCACCGCGAACTCATCGCCGCGACCAGACTCAGACCCCGGCCGCTCTCAGCGTTCAGGTCGGCGGTCTTCAGGTGGGGAGCGTCGTGCGAACGGTCGGAGACTCCGATGCGGACGGCACCGTTGCTCGGACGCTCGATGAGGATTCTCGACACCGGGGTCTCGGTGTGCTCGACGGCGTTGGCCAGCAGTTCGGTGACGATGATCTTTCCGCAGTCGGTCACGTCGTCGTCCATGCCCCAGACCGCCAGCACATTGGAGACGAGAGCGCGGGCGCGGCTCACGGACTCGCGTACGCAGGGCACCTCTGCGGTGTAACCCGGGGAGCCGATCGCATTCGGTTGAGCGACGGTCATGGTCACGAGGTCTTTCCCTCCGGCTGGGTTCCCGGTCCGGACAAGCGAGGCAGGACCGGGCTTTCCTCCGTGCCGCCGCACCGAACTCGGCTTGGCGACCGATGACCAGTCAACGAGCGACGAGCGCAACGCAACAGGAAGAGTCCCGGATTCGTGCACGCCCACCAACCGGAAGACTTTGCGTTCCCATTACCCGGGGCCTGGGCGTCTGCGTGACGGCGGTACTACGTTCGGTACATGGGAGGGAATCTCGTTCTTCAGAGCCGATTGGATCAACTCGGTCTCACGC
This sequence comes from Streptomyces yamdrokensis, assembly GCF_053890455.1. Classification (NCBI taxonomy): domain Bacteria; kingdom Bacillati; phylum Actinomycetota; class Actinomycetes; order Kitasatosporales; family Streptomycetaceae; genus Streptomyces; species Streptomyces yamdrokensis. The sequence continues at coordinate 3,726,242 of NZ_CM132679.1, read as the reverse complement.
AGGAAGAGTTGGCGGCACGCCTGAACGCCGCGCTTCAGGAGATCACCGGTCGGCCTGGCGACATCTCCTCCCGGACGGTGCGCAACCTGCTCAACGGATCAAGCCGACGCCCAATCGGACGCACTTGCGCCGCACTTGAGCGTGTGTTCGGCTGCCCCGTGGCGGACTTAGGGTTCAGCGCACCCAGCTCCATGCAACATCCCCCGGAGGGCCCCGTGCGGCGTCGCGACTTCATCGCTTCCACCACTGGAACGGCGGCCGCAGCCGTTCCAGTGGTCAAGCAACGTCGGTCGGTAGGCATGACGGACGTGGCCCGAGCATCGGCCGGCATGAACCAGCTCGTGGAGGCCGATGACCGCCAAGGCGGGCACGCCTCCCTGGCGACCGCAGCCCTCGAAGCTCGCGCCAAGGTGCTGGAGCTTCAGCAGCGGAACGCCAGCGAACGTGTACGCCGTGCCCTGTACGCGCTCGCGGCCGAGTTCACCACCGTCGCCGCCTGGTCGTGCATCGACCTACGCGACCTGGACAAGGCCCGGACGTACCTGCACGAGTCGTCCGCGTTCGCCGGCCTCTCCCAGGACCCGCCCACGGCCATGCGCGTGTGGGTCAACATGGCCATGCTCGCCTACCAGCGGAAGAACTGGCCGGAACAACTCGCGGCAGCGCAGGCGGCCAACGCCTCCCCTGCCGCCCGCAGGGATCCGTTCTTCGGCTCCATGGGCCGCGTCCGTCTCGCGCTCGCCCACTCGTCGCTGGGGGACCTGCAGGCCGCTCGGCGGGCCCTGGGCGCAGCGCAGGAGAACTACCGGAAGGCGACCGAGGACGAGCGTCCTCGATGGACCGCGTTCTACGGGTCGGCCGAACTCAACCACCTCGCGGCGATCATCCTCAACCACAACGGGGAGCCTGCCGAAGCCGAGGCAATGGCGCACCGAGCCCTGGCCAGGATCCCGGCGGAGTTCCAGCGCAACCGTGCGCTGGCCACCTGCCAGCTCGCCCTGGCACAACTCCGCCAGGGCGAGCCCGAGCAGGCCACGGCGACCGCGGCCACCGTCTTCACGATCATGGAGGGCGCTCCACTGCCGGGGCGCATGCGCACCCTGATCGGAGACTTCCACCGAGACCTGTTCCGGCTGGCGCCGTCGACGACGTACGCCCGCGACTGGGCAGACCGAATGAGAGATGAATGGAGTCGAACGTGACCAGGGTGATCGACCTGCGGCACTACGGCCAGGGAAGCCTCCCCGAGGGCTTCAAGCAGATGCTGATCGATGTGCACGCCGACGCCTACGCCGACGCGATGGACAACGAGTTCAATCAGCGGTTCCCATGGTTCGTCGATCACTGGTCAGGGATGGACGGCTTCAGCTGCGTCGTCGCATTCGACGGCGACGAGCCGACCGGCTTCGCGTACGGCGCTCCGCTCCAGCCGGGCCGTGAGTGGTGGCGTTCCACAGCGTTCGCGCCGAACAACGGGTACACCGCGACCTACGCCGTCTCCGAGGTCATGGTGCGCCCGCGGTGGCGGAAGCAGGGGATCTCGGAGCGGCTCCACGAATCCCTGCTGAAGGAACGCGGCGAGGATCTCGCGGTGCTCCTGGTCGACATGACGCACCCGAAGGTTCAGGACCTGTACGAGACGTGGGGCTACGAGAAGGCGGGCGAGCAGCAGCCCTTCGCCGACTCTCCGGTGTATGCGGTCATGGTGAAGAGGTTGCACCCCTGAGCAGCCCTGCTTCCGAATCGTCCACGTACGACGTCATTTGCCTTACCAGCTCGTGATCGCTGCAGGCAGGGGCAAGCATCGTCGGTGAGTTCGGATTAGCCAGTGGAGAGGCGGCCGTGTCATGGCCGTATATGTAAGCCGAAATCGGACGGATGCATCGCCAAAGCGAGCTGCGGAGCCGGACAGCGAGTTCTTCGAGAGAATCGCCGGCCCTTTTTGGGATCAGGTAAGGGATGTGATCAACGAGTGGTGGTCGCACCTTCCGGTCCAGTCTCGACCCGGCATGCGCAGTAGGCTGCTGGACCGTAACTCTGGCACGAATGTGTTCTCGGCGTTGTGGGAGCTCTACCTGCACGAAATGCTGCTCGGCTCCGGCTGCAAGGTGGCGATCGAGCATCGTGTCGGAACCGGTGGTAAGAACCCCGACTTCCTTGTCAGTCGAGAGGGCGAACGATTCGTCATCGAGGCGATCTGGTCGGCCCAGCGCTTGGCGGGCATGGGTGGCCAAATCCCACCCCCGTTGGTCGACGCCATCGACAATGTGCCCAGCCCCAACTTCTTCCTGTCGTACTCCGTTCACGAGATGGGGGCGGCAGCGCCTTCGCAGAAGCGGTTGAAGGAAGGCTTGGCGCAGTGGCTCACCGGCCTGGACCCCGACCAAGTCATCGCAGACTTTGAGCACAAGGTGCCGCTGCCAAGGCATACCTGGCGCGAGGCCGGCTGGAGCCTGTCATTCGAGGCGATACCCCGCAGCCCTGGCAAACGAGGCGACCCGACAGCCAGGGCAATTGGGGTTTACCCCGCGATTACCTGGTTCGACACCGGGTCGGATCGAGTGCTCGACGCGGTAAAGAAGAAGGGGAGTAAGTATGGTGACTTGGGGATGCCATTCATCGTGGCGGTGGGCCATGCAGCTTTCTTCCCTGAAAACCGAGACATCGAGACAGCGCTGTACGGGGCCTCGATCGAATACGCACACACCGACACTCCGGTCTTCGGCCGACTGTCCAACGGCTATTGGAACTCCACCTATGACCACGCCCACGGAAGAGTCAGCGGCGTGCTCACCGTAGACAACCCAGCACCCTGGACCTGGGCACAGAACACCCCTGTTCTTTGGCACAGCTCCGATCCCGCCTCGCTTCCGGCCCCCGTCCTGCCTTCCTGGGCTACCGCACAGCTCGCCGACGCCCAGGTCGAGCGGCGGATGCCGACCTGCCCCATTCAGGCTGTCCTCGGCCTTCCCCGGCTCTGGCCAGTCGGTGATGCCTTTCCCTGACCGCGGCCGGGGCAGCGCAGCAACCGGTTTCGCCAGCTCATCCGGCCGTCGGATCCCGAGCCCATTCGATCGACGCGTAAGAAGGGCGCTTGTGAGGATCCGCCTCACGAGCGCCTTTCATTGTTCCGTCCGCGCGTGAAGGTTGAGAAGACGCTGTTCTGGGATGGGGAAGTCCATGTCAGTGACCTGGACGAAGGCGTTTCACGTCCGTCGGCTGCGGTTGGACGGCCGGAACGGCAGGTGCTCCCGTCTTCGTCGTCAGAAGGTTGGTGCGAGCGCTACGGGTGGCCGCGCTCCGAGCACGTTGGCTGACTCGCTCGGCCGTGGCGGTCCGCAAGCGCCAGACCAGGACTTCGGCTGGCCGGTCCGCTGTGTCGAGTTCCCGTTGCCCGAACAGGTCGGCCAAGGTCTGGCGGGGCGGGGTGCCAGCGGACTCGGGCTGGGCGAGGGCGGTGGAGAGCGCGGGCCAAGCCGGGTCGGCGAGGATGCGATGCGCGTGCTCGGGGGTCGTGGCTCGGACGACTGCGGCGAGCCGATCCTGTGCCTGGGGACTCGGGGCGCGTGCGGCGAGCTGGGCGAGGGTTGGTCGGGCGGCCCGCCGTTGGGCGGTCCGGAGATGGGCGAGGGACTGCTGGGCGGCTGCCGCCTGCTGCTCGTGACCGCGCTGGGCATGCCACTCGGTGAGGGCGATGAGTAGGAAGACGGCGGAGGCGAGTGCCGCGGCGACGAAGTCACCGTCCCTGCGGGTGGGTGCGGTCAGCAGCGTCCTTCCGGCCTGACGCAGGGCGTCGGCGGCCCGGTGCTCGGCTCGGATGGCGGAGCGGTTAACGCGGTTGAAGGCGATGGCTGCCGCTTGCAGTTCTTCCCGGAGCTGGCGCGGCGCCGAGACTGCGGTGTTGTGCAGCAGCTCGGCGAATGCCGCAGCCTGAGCCTGCACTTGGCGCCGCTACCAGCACCTCACCAACCGGGTGCTCACTGACACCGCCGACAAGATGGGCGGCCTCCTCTGGCCGCTGCCTGAGGAGCCGCCTGCCGGCTGACCGGCGTAGGTCCCAGTCCGGCAAGAGGTCGGCCCGAACACATCTGGATTCGGGCCGACCCCTTCGAGCTGGCTGTGCACGCCCACCGAAGTCCTACTCTTCGGCGAGCTGCTCTTCGCCTTGCTCGGTGGTGTAGGGCCGACCAGCCCGGTCCGTGATGACGGCGACTGACGTGGGCAGAATCTCGACCCGGAGCATGGGCCATGCCAGGGGATCGCCACGACCATCGACGTAGAGCAGGTGACGCACGTAGGCGCCCACAAGGAAATCCCGTTCGGCGAGCTCGTGGACGTAGCCCTCAAGTGTCTTCTCCGCGTCCCGGTTGTCGCGCACACTGTGAAGCTCCGGGGCGATGTCCAGGTAGTCCCGGAGCAGGTCCAGGAACTCCACGATCAAGGACTCTTCGTCGTCAGGAAGACCGTCCGGCAGGGCGTACTCGAACGCCACACTCGTCTTGATCATGTTCCATAGAGGGTTCCCCCGGGTGATCAGTACCAACGCCCGGGGCTGCGGGAAAGCCGGGTCGGGAACGAGCTTCACGCCGCCTGAGGCGCCGTCGTCCAGTGAGCGCCGGACCCAAGCGGCATGCCGCTCCTTGATCTCCCTGAGTCGCCCTACCGTGAAGTGGGCTGGTTGATCATCGATCTGCTTGTGGTGCCTACTGCACAGCAGCAGCAGATTCGCATGGCTGTGCTTGGAGGCGTCGTCCAGGTCCCCCGCCCGCGGACCGCCTTTGGAACGAGCCACGATGTGCGCCTCTTCGCCGAACACGGACGGATCATCACAGTCCGTCCCTGGGGTGATCACCTCGCCACGGCAGATTGCACATCTCCCGCCGGCTTCAGCCCACACGATCTTGCGCGTCTTCTCAGAGACCCCCATGCGTGGCACCTTGCCAGAAGAGCTCAGGTGGGCGTAGAAGAACCAGACCAGCTTCTTCTACGCCCAGGGAACCGTCGCGGCCTGATCGCGGCAACTGCAACCCTCAACGCCGAAGGGCCCCACCGCTTGCGGTGGGGCCCTTCGACATCGTGCCCGGTGAGGCACTGGCGGAGGATACGAGATTCGAACTCGTGAGGGGTTGCCCCCAACACGCTTTCCAAGCGTGCGCCCTAGGCCTCTAGGCGAATCCTCCGCCGGGAACATTACATGACCGAGGGCGGTGCTCGCGAACTCGTTCCCACCCCGCGACATGGGGTAGCCTTTGCGCAGCCCCTCACGCGGCGCTATCTGACTGAACTCCCCCAGGGCCGGAAGGCAGCAAGGGTAGGTCGGCTCTGGCGGGTGCGTGGGGGGCGTCTGCTTTCCCGGTGTCCGGATCGGCGGCGCGGAGCCGCGGGCGGGGTGGGTTGTCGGTGGGCGCCTATAACCTCGTAGACGTGTCGTCTCTCGCGCTGTACCGCCGTTATCGCCCGGAGTCGTTCGCCGAGGTCATCGGGCAGGAGCATGTCACCGACCCGTTGCAGCAGGCGCTGCGGAACAACCGGGTCAATCACGCGTACCTGTTCAGCGGACCGCGCGGCTGCGGCAAGACGACCAGCGCGCGCATCCTCGCCCGGTGCCTGAACTGCGAGCAGGGCCCCACGCCGACGCCGTGCGGTCAGTGCCAGTCCTGTCAGGACCTCGCGCGGGGCGGGCCCGGTTCGATCGACGTCATCGAGATCGACGCCGCGTCCCACGGTGGTGTGGACGACGCGCGTGACCTGCGCGAGAAGGCGTTCTTCGGACCCGCGGGCAGCCGGTACAAGATCTACATCATCGACGAGGCCCACATGGTCTCCCCGCAGGGCTTCAACGCCCTGCTCAAGGTCGTCGAGGAGCCCCCGGAGCATCTCAAGTTCATCTTCGCGACCACCGAGCCCGAGAAGGTCATCGGGACGATCCGGTCGCGTACCCACCACTATCCCTTCCGGCTGGTGCCGCCCGGGGTCCTGAGGGACTACCTCGGTGAGGTGTGCCGGCGGGAGGACAGTCCCGTCGAGGACGGGGTGCTGCCCCTCGTCGTACGGGCCGGCGGCGGGTCCGTGCGTGACTCGATGTCCGTCATGGACCAGCTGCTCGCCAGCTCGGGGTCCGACGGCGTGACGTACGCCATGGCCACCTCCCTGCTCGGGTACACGGACGGCTCCCTGCTCGACTCCGTGGTCGAGGCATTCGCCACGGGGGACGGTGCCGCGGCCTTCGAGGTCGTCGACCGTGTGATCGAGGGGGGCAACGACCCGCGCCGGTTCGTCACCGACCTGCTCGAGCGGCTCCGGGACCTGGTGATTCTCGCCGCGGTTCCGGACGCCGCGGAGAAGGGGCTCATCGACTTTCCCGCCGATGTCGTCGAGCGGATGCAGGCCCAGGCCGGCATCTTCGGCGCCGCCGAGCTGAGCCGTGCCGCCGACCTCGTCAACGAGGGGCTCACCGAGATGCGGGGCGCCACCTCGCCCCGGCTCCAGCTCGAGCTGATCTGCGCGCGCGTGCTGCTGCCCGCCGCGTACGGCGACGAGCGGTCGGTCATGGCCCGCCTGGACCGGATCGAGCGGGGCGTGAACTTCTCGGCGGGCGGCGCGGCAGCGGGTGTGCCCGCCATGGGATACGCGCCCGGGGGCGAGGGGCACAGCGGGCACGTGGGGCACGGCGGCGGTGCGGGGGCTCCGGTCCCGCCGGCCGCTCAGGGGGGCCCGCCGCAGGCGCCGGTTCCGCCGGGGGGCGGTCCGGCCGCGGCTCGGGCGGCGGTACGGGGACAGGGGGCGCCGGTACCGGCATCGGATCAGTCTCAGCCTCAGCAGCCTGTACCGGCCCCCGCTCCGGCTCCGGCCCCCGCTCCGGCTCCGGCCCCCGCTCCGGCCGCGGCACCGAGCGAGCCCGCGCCGCCCGCGCCCGGTGCGCCTGCTCCCGGTGCCTGGCCCACCACCGCATCCGCCGGAAGCGGGCGGCGGCCCGGCGGCTGGCCCACGGCTGCCGTGGCGGGAGGAGGGCAGGCTCCGGCTTCTGCGGCCGCCGCTCCGAGCGCCTCCGCCCCCGCACCCGCGTCCACGTCCCCGAACCCGCCGGCCTCCGCGCCCTCCGGGGGCGGCGGCGGGCTCGACCCCAGGATGATCTGGCCGAACATCCTGGAAACGGTCAAGAACCGGCGCCGTTTCACCTGGATCCTGCTCAGCCAGAACGCCCAGGTGACCGGGTTCGACGGGACGACCCTCCAGATCGGCTTCGTGAACTCCGGCGCGCGGGACAACTTCCTGAGCAGTGGCAGCGAGGACGTGCTGCGCCAGGCCCTGGCCGAGCAGTTCAACGTGCAGTGGAAGATCGAGGCCGTGGTCGACCCCTCCGGGGGCGGTGCGGCGGCCCCGGCCCCGGGCGGCAGCCCCGTCGGCGGCCGTGGCGGCGGGAGCGGTGCGGGGTACGGCGCCGGAAGCGCGGGTGGCGGGTACGGGGGTGCGGGCGCCGGTGCCGGGCAGCGTCCCGGTGCCTCCCAGTCGGCGGCTCCCCAGGACCCTCCGGGCCCCTCGGGTCCGGCTGCCCCGTCAGGTCCTTCCGCCTCCGCGCGGTCGGGAGGTGCCCCGGCGGCAGCCTCCGCACCCAATCCCGCCCCCGCCCCGGCGCCCCGGCCCTATGCCCCGGAGCCGCCGCCCCCCGTCTCCCCTGAGGACGACGTCCCGGAGGACGACGACCCCGACCTGGACGAGTCAGCCCTCTCCGGGAAGGAACTGATCGTCCGGGAGCTGGGCGCGACGGTGGTCGAGGAGATCACGAACGAGTGATCAGGTGAACGGGTGAGCGAGTGAAGCGGCTCGGCGACGCGGGCCGGCCCGTCGGTCGCCGTCCGGGTTGGAGGAAACCACGAGCCGGTTCGCCCCGGTCCTTCGGAAGCCCGCACAAAGCGAAACTCCCGGATCCCGTTAGGCTGACCCCCGTGAAGGTCCTCGTCATCGGCAGCGGTGCCCGCGAACACGCCCTGTGCCGTTCCCTGTCCCTCGATCCCGACGTCACCGCGCTGTACTGCGCCCCCGGCAACGCCGGTATCGCCGAGGTCGCCGAACTGCACCAGGTCGACGCCCTGGACGGCGCGGCCGTGTCCGCGCTGGCCACACGGCTCGGCGCGGACCTCGTGGTGGTCGGCCCGGAGGCCCCCCTGGTCGCCGGTGTCGCCGACGCCGTGCGCGACGTGGGCATCCCCGCCTTCGGTCCCTCGAAGGAGGCCGCGCAGCTCGAGGGCTCCAAGGCCTTCGCGAAGGACGTCATGGCGGGAGCCGACGTACCCACCGCGCGTTCGTACGTCTGTACGACCCCCGAGGAGGCCGCCACCGCCCTCGACGCCTTCGGCGCGCCGTACGTCGTCAAGGACGACGGGCTCGCCGCCGGCAAGGGCGTGGTCGTCACCGACGACATCGAGGAGGCCAAGGCGCACGCCGGCGCCTGCAGGCAGGTCGTCATCGAGGAGTACCTGGACGGCCCCGAGGTCTCCCTCTTCGCCGTGACCGACGGGGTGACCGTGCTGCCCCTGAGGCCCGCCCAGGACTTCAAGCGCGCGCTGGACGGCGACGCGGGCCCCAACACCGGCGGCATGGGGGCGTACTCCCCGCTGCCGTGGGCCGATCCGAAGCTGGTCGACGAGGTCATGCAGTCGGTGCTCCAGCCGACCGTCGACGAGCTGCGGCGGCGCGGAACCCCGTTCTCCGGTCTGCTCTACGCCGGTCTCGCGATCACCTCGCGCGGTGTTCGCGTGATCGAGTTCAACGCCCGCTTCGGCGACCCCGAGACGCAGGTCGTGCTGGCCCGTCTGAAGACCCCGCTGGCCGGGGTGCTGATGGCCGCCGCCACCGGAAATCTCGCCGATCTGGAGCCGTTGCGCTGGAGCGACGACGCCGCCGTCACGGTCGTCGTCGCCTCGCACAACTACCCCGGCACCCCGCGCACCGGCGACCCCGTCGCCGGCCTGGACGAGGTCGCCGCGCAGGACGCCCCGCACGCGTACGTGCTGCACGCGGGAACGAGGCGCGAGGGCGACGCGACCGTCAGCGCGGGCGGCCGGGTGCTGTCCGTCACGGCGACCGGCGAGGATCTCACCGAGGCCCGTGACCGTGCCTACCGCGCGGTCGCCCGCATCCGCCTCGACGGTTCCCAGTACCGTACGGACATCGCCGCGGAAGCGGCCGAGGCGGCGAAGGCCGCCCGGACGGAGCAGGCGGCACGGGGCGCGTAAGCGCTGCTGTGCGCGCCCCGGCGCGGGTCAGCCGGGCATGCGCCGTCGGACCGCGCCACGAACGGCACGAAACCCCAGGGCCCCGGATCCGTCTCAGGATCCGGGGCCCGATCCTTGCCCTCCGTCATCCACCTTTCCCCCAAGCCATTCCATCGAGTGACCGATGCGGTATCCGGCTGACGAGGGCCGGAGCCCCAACTAGGGTGCCGCGCAAGCGTTCCGGCACTTGGCCCACCGGCATTGCGATGTCGGTGACGGGTGCCACAGTGGGGGAATGGACAACGCCGGGACAGCGTCAGGACCGTCGGGAGGGGGGTGAGGCGGGGCATGAGCGGAGGCGGCATGGGCAGTGAGGCGAGCACGCGGACCGCGCGTTCACGGGCGCTCGCGGTGCTGCGCCTGCGGGGCAGGGCACTGGCCGTCGCCCTGCTGCCCGCGGCGGCCGCCGTGATCCTGCTCGTCGGCGTCCCCACCGGCCATTTCACCGGCATCGGCTGGGACCTCGTCCGCTGGACGCTCACGCCGTTCGCCGTGCTGGTCCTGTTCGCCGCCGCCGGGGTCGCCCTGGTCGTCGCCCGCGCCCGGCCCGCGACGACTCCGACGGTCTCGATCGCCGAGGAGGCCGCCCCGGACCTGTACCGGATGGTGCGCGACCTCGCCGACCGGCTGGGCGTCCCCGCCCCGTCCGCGATAGCGCTCACCCCCGACTGCGACAGCTGGCTGGAGGACCGCACCCACCCGGCGCACGGCAGCCCTCCACCCGCCGAGGAGCACGACGACATGGCGGGCGTGGACCGGCGTCCGCGCCACCGGGCCGGCGCCGCGCCCGTGCTGGTGATCGGCTCCCCGTTCCTGTGGTGGATGCGCGTGGGCGAGCTGCGCGCGGTCCTCGCGCCGGTCGTCGCCGGTACGGGGCCTTCGGCGCATCCGGACATAGCCGCCGCCCGGCGCTTCGTCCGCGGTCTCGACGCGGCGGTGGCGGTGACCTCGGAGCACCGCCGCGGGCCGGCGCTCCGCGCGGTGTTCGCGGGCCTCGGCTGGGTCGCGCGGGTACTGCTGCGCAACTGCCGGGGCCATGCGGCCGAGATGGAGCGCAGGGTCGCCGCGGCGGCGGCCGAGCGTGCCCAGGCGGTGGACTACGGGCTGCGGATCGTCGCCCAGGAGCAGGTGGGACTGGCGTACGCGGGCTGGGACCGGCTGCTCACCCGGGTCGCGCTGCCCGCCTGGCGGATGGGCCGCTGGCCCTCGCGGCTCAACGCGGGGGTGGTGGCCGCGCTCACCGAGCTGTCCCGCCGGGACCGGCTGGCCGAGGGGTTCGCCTCCCGCCTCGGTGAGCGGCCCGCCTGCGATCTGCTCGAGGAGCCCGGCGCGGTGGACGAGGCCACCTCCCTCCTCGCCGCCCGGCTCTTCCACGGCGGTCCCGCCGGGCGCGGGCCGGGCTGGTCGCCGGTCCACTGGGGCGACTACCCGGAGGAGGTCGTCGACCGCAAGTGGCGTACGGACGCGGCCCGCCTCCACCGCGTCCTGGACGCCCTCGGCGTACGTCCCGCCGTCGGCGCGGACAGCCCGGGTCCCGACGGCCCGACGCTCTCCCGCGTACTCGACCACCTGACGGACCCCGGTCCAAAACCGCGCCCGGAACCGGGCCGGCGACCGGACTCCCGCGCGAAACCCCCGCCGCACGCGATCCCGCCCGCACACGGAGAACACGGAGAACACAGGGCACGCGGGGACCGAGAAGCCGCCCCCGTCGCCGGAGTGGACCCGGACGACGCCGAAGACCTCGTCGGCACCACCCCGCGCAGCGTCGCCCTGGCCGCCCGCATCAGCGCCGAAGTGGCCCGCGAGGACGCGGCGGCCGCCGCGCGGGCCGCCGCGGCCCCGGCGGCTCCGACCGCCCCGGCCCCGACGCCCGTCCCCACCGACCCCTCTTCCCTCTGGGACGACCGGGCGCTGCCCCTGCTCCCCCTCCAGCCCCCGCGCACCGGTCGCGAACTGCTCGCCGACCACATCACGGCGATGGTCTGCTGCGCGGCCATGGACACCGCGGGCGCGACGCCCGGGCTCGACTGGCTCGACGGACCGGCCCTCCTCGTGGGCGGTGTGCGCGTCACGGACCTGCCCGCCCAGGTCATGACGCTGATCGAGGAGGGTGATTCCACTGCCCTCCGCCTGTGGCTGGCCCGGCAGGGCATACGCCCGGAGAAGCCGGTCCGGCTGGTCTGAGCCGGGTGAGCGGGGGAGCCGTCCTCCACTCCCGACCATCACCGGAGCCGAACCTTCCGCTTCTGGCCGGTTCGCGACGAAGGGTGACGCGGCGCATGCGTAATGTGATGTGCTTGGGTCGATCGCGCTCCTCGGCCAGGGCTTGCGACACACGACGAGCACATTGCTGACCGCCGGCAACGGGGCGTGCGGGAGGGGAGCGACCATGGGCGCGCGGCAGGGTCACCGCCGGTTCGAGGGGTTCAGCTCCACCGGCGGGGTGGCACCCGGAGGGGCGATCGACTTCCACGTCACCGTCGACCCGCCCCAGGAGTTCCGCGTCGACGTCCACCGCATCGGCCACTACGACGGGCGGGGCGCCGCCCGGATCATGTCCGGCCCCCGGCTCGCCGGTATCGCGCAGCCCCCACCGCTCACCGCCGACCGGACGGTCTCCTGTCATCACTGGTGGCTGTCCTGGCGGCTGCCGGTCCCGTCGGACTGGAGCACCGGCGCCCATGTGGCCGTCCTGACCACCGCCGACGGCCGCCACCGCTCCCGGATCCCTTTCACGGTCCGCGACCACCGCCCGGCCGACCTGCTCGTCGTCCTGCCCGACATCACCTGGCAGCTCCACAACCGCTACCCGGAAGCCGACGGGACGGGCAGGACCGACGCCGACGCCGGCGCCTGCACCGCGACCACCGTCTCCTTCGACCGCCCGTACGCGGGTGCCGGTCTGCCCGCGTACGCCGGTCACGCCTACGACGTCATCCGCTGGGCCGAGCGCTACGGCTACGACCTCGCCTACGCGGACGCCCGCGACCTGCACGCCGGCCGGGTCGACCCCACCCGGTACAAGGGCCTGGTCTTCCCCGGCCCCGACGCGTACTGGTCCCAGGCCATGCGCGGCGCCGCGGAACACGCCCGCACGTACGGCACCTCCCTCGTCTTCCTCTCCGCCCGGACCCTGTACGGGCAGGTGGAACTCGCGCCCTCTCCGTCCGGAGCTCCCGACCGCCTGCTGACCTGCCGCAGCGCCGGACGCGGGGCCCCGGGCCGCAGGGCACCGGGCAGACCGGCGCTGTGGCGGGAGACGGACCGTGCGGAGCAGCAGCTGATCGGCGTCCAGTACGCCGGTCAGGTCCCCGAGCCGCACCCGCTCATCGTGCGCAACGCCGGTCACTGGCTGTGGGAGGCGACCGGGGCCCTCGAGGGCGACGGGATCGAAGGGCTGGTCGCCGAAGGGGCCGACCGTTACTTCCCGCGCACCCCGCTGCCCGAGCACGAGGAACGGGTGCTGCTCGCGCACTCCCCGTACACCGACCGGGCGGGCGCCGGACGGCACCAGGAGACCTCGCTCTACCGGGCGCCCTCCGGCGCCTGGGTCTTCGCCTCGGGCACGCTCGCCTGGCCCCCGGCCCTGGGCCGTCCCGGCCGGACCGATCCGCGCATCCAGCGCGCCACCGCCAACCTCCTCGACCGCATCTGCAAGAACGACTGACCCGTCCGCCGCTCCGCCTGCCTGGCGCGTCACCGCCCGCCGCCCAGCCGCCCCGCCGGATTGGCGTCACCCCTGAGCGCCCGCCACTCCGCCCGCGCAGCGCACGTCACCGCCCCGCCGCCCCGTCGCCGTCCCGCCCGCCCGCCACTCTGCCCGCCCCGTCGCCGTCCCGCCCGCTCGCCACTCTGCCCGCCCGGCGTACACCACAGCCCGCCGCGACCGTCCCGCCGGACCAGTCGCCGCCACCCCCTCCGGTTGGCCGACTCCCACCGCCCCGGCCAGCGGGCGCGGCCGTTCGTGCGGGACAATCGGAGGCACTCGTCCCGCCGTCTCCCACCCACCCCGTGCGAGCCCCCGCGGGCGCCCTGTCCGTTGTTCCGAAACACGCGGAGGAACCGTGTCCGGATTCGTCGACAAGCCCGAGCCGACCCAGGTTCCGGGTCTGGTGCATCTGCACACCGGAAAGGTGCGCGAGCTGTACCGGAACGAGGCGGGTGACCTCGTGATGGTCGCCAGTGACCGCATCTCCGCCTATGACTGGGTGCTGCCGACCGAGATCCCGGACAAGGGCAGGGTCCTCACCCGGCTCTCCCTCTGGTGGTTCGACCAGCTCGCCGACCTGGTCCCGCACCACGTCCTGAGCACCGACCTCCCCGCGGGCGCCCCCGCAGACTGGGAGGGCCGCACCCTTGTCTGCAAGTCGCTGCGGATGGCCCCCGTGGAGTGCGTGGCCCGCGGCTACCTCACCGGCTCGGGCCTCGCCGAGTACCAGGAGTCCCGTACGGTCTGCGGCCTCGCGCTCCCCGAGGGGCTGGTGGACGGATCGGAACTGCCCGCCCCGATCTTCACCCCGGCCACCAAGGCCGCCGTCGGCGAGCACGACGAGAACGTCTCCTACGAGGAGGTCGCCCGCCAGGTCGGCGCCGACACCGCGGCGCAGCTGCGGCAGGCCACCCTCGCCGCGTACACCCGGGCCCGCGACATCGCCCGGAAACGGGGGATCATCCTCGCGGACACCAAGTTCGAGTTCGGCTTCGACGGCGACACGCTGGTCGTCGCGGACGAGGTGCTCACCCCGGACTCCTCCCGCTTCTGGCCGGCCGAGCAGTGGGAGCCGGGCCACGCGCAGCCGTCGTACGACAAGCAGTACGTGCGGGACTGGCTGACCTCCGCCGAGTCGGGCTGGGACCGGGCGGGCGAGCAGCCCCCGCCGGCGCTGCCGCAGCATGTCGTGGACGCGACCCGGGCGAAGTACGTGGAGGCGTACGAGCGTCTGACGGGCGTCCCCTGGAGCTGACCCCTGGAGCCGGGGCCCGTCCCTGTGCGCGCCGGCCTCGGAGCCCGGCGTCCGCGCCGGGCACGAACGAAGAAGACCCCGGCCCATGGGCCGGGGTCTTCTTTCTGCCAGAGCGGACGACGAGGTTCGAACTCGCGACCTCAACCTTGGCAAGGTTGCGCTCTACCAGCTGAGCTACGTCCGCATGCGCCGTGGCGCGAGAGCAACTATACCCAACCGCGCTCGCGCGCGAGCCGCACTGCGGCGTGACGGTTCTCCGCACCGAGTTTCGTGGCGGCGGACGACAGATAGTTCCGCACGGTCCCCTGGGACAGCGCGGCCCGCTCCGCGATCTCCGTCACGGGTGCCCCGTCGGCCGCGAGTTCCAGCACCTCGGCCTCACGCACGGTCAGTGGCGAGTCACCGGCGGCGATCGCGTCGGCCGCCAACTCGGGATCCACGTAACGGTTTCCCGCGTGCACGGTGCGGATGATCTCCGCGAGGTGCTGTGCGCTGACGGTCTTGGGGACGAAGCCGCGCACCCCCGCCGCGAGGGCCCGCTTCAGATGCCCGGGACGCCCGTGACTGGTCACGATCAGCACGCGGCAGCCGGGGAGTTCCGCCCGCAGCGATGTGGCGACCTTCACACCGTCCGCGCCGGGCATCTGCAGATCCAGTACCGCGACGTCGGGGGTGTGCGCCCGCGCCATCGCCAGCGCCTCCGGTCCGGAGGCCGCCTCGGCGACGATCACGAGGTCGTCCTCCAGGGACAACAGGGCGGCGAGCGCCCCCCGGATCAGATGCTCGTCGTCGGCCAGCAGCAGCCGGACGGGCCCGGGCGGTGTCGTCGTCATGAGGTGCCCTCGTTTGCGAAGTTCACGGAGACGGGTGCCGTCGTCTGCACGCCGAAACCCGTGGGCACGGAGGACTCGGCGGTCCTCGGCGCCACCACCCCGGTCCTCGGCCCCGCCTCCGTCCCGGCTCCCGCCCCCGCGGGCGCGGACGACGGCACCTCCGCCGTCAGCAGGAACCGCCCGTCCCCGGTCGGTCCGGCCCGCAGCGTGCCGCCGATCTCCGCCAGCCGCTCGCGCAGTCCGACGAGACCGGAGCCCCGGCCGGGCCCGCCGGCGCCGTCCGGCACCCCGTCGTTGTCCACCGTCAGCACCGCACGCCCCTCCAGCACCCTTATATCCACCGCGCATTGCCGCGCGTCGCCGTGCCGCAGCACGTTGGTCGTCGCCTCCCGTACCACCCAGCCCAGCGCGGACTGCACCTGTGCCGGGAGCCCGGCCGCGGGGCCGGTGACCGCGCAGTCGATGCCGGCCGCGGTCAGTACTCCCTTCGCGCCGGCGAGTTCGCTGTTCAGGTCGGCCTCGCGGTAGCCGCGTACGACCTCCCGCACCTCCCGCTGGGTCTCGTGGGCCAGCCGTTGCACCTCGACCATCTGCGTCACCGCCTCCGGTCGTTCGCGCTGGGCCAGCTGGACGGCCAGCTCGCTCTTGAGCGCGATCACGGCGAGGTTGCGGCCCATGACGTCGTGCAGGTCCCGCCCGAACCGCAGCCGCTCCTCCGCGACGGCGAGCCGGGTACGCGTCTCGCGGGCCTGGTCGAGTTCGTGGACGACGTTGAGCAGCCAGAGCGAGAGGACGTAGGTGGAGGTGACGAACCCGGCGCTGAGCAGGACCACGCCCGCGACGATCAGCGCGCCGGGGGCGGCCATGCCGAAGGCGGAGGCCACCAGCCCCGATCCCGCGGCGAAGCCCGCCGCGCAGACGAACATCCGCCGTCGGTCGCGCAGGCCGAGCGTGATCGTTCCCGCGCCGAAGGCCAGCACGACCACGAAGACCACGAGGGGCGCTCCGTCGGCGTCCCGGCCCGCCCGGTCGTGGTCGACGAGCGAGACGGCCGTCGCCGCGACGGCCGCGGTGACGACACCGAGGGCCCACAGCAGCCGCACCGGCTTCGCCCGCCGCCCGCGCTGCCAGTCCAGCGCCCGCGAGGCGAGTACGCCACAGAGCACGCAGTGCCCGGCGACGAGGAGCATCAGCGCAGCCGTCGCTCCCGGCCCGCCCGTCCCGGGCTGCTCACCCCGCACGAGCAGTCCGGGAAGCTGCCCGCCGGCCGTCACGAACTCGACCAGCACCATGAAGTGGAACGACCACCGTGTGTACGCCTCGACCTTCGCCGGGGTGCTCTTGCGCCGCCACCAGCGACCCGGCCTGCGGATGTCCTCGCCCGGCCTGCCCATGTCCTCGCCCGCCCCGCTCTCCGGTCCGCCCTCGCGCCCGCGTACTTCGTGTCCGCGTACCTCAGCGTCGCGGTTCCCAGCGGAACCACCGGCGTACAGCAAACACCGACACCAGTGTCCAGGCCATCCCGGTCGCCAGGGCGAACAGCGTCTCGGAGCCGGACAGGTTTCCGGTGAAGCCGCCGCGCACCAGGGTCATGACAGGAGTGAAGGGCAGCAGTTCGCAGATGGAGGCCAGCCGGTCGGGCAGGATCTCCAGCGGGACGGTCATGCCGGAGGCGAGCATCGAGACGAGGAGCACCGGCATCGAGGTGACCTGCGCGCTCTCGGCGGTCCGGGTGAAACTCGCGGTGACGGCGGCGAGTCCCGCGCTCAGCACCAGGCCCAGCAGTAGCCCGAGAACGGCCAGATGGGCGGCCTTCGGCGCTGCCATGTCCAGGAGGAGCGTGCAGCCCACCGCCAGGAGCAGCGACTGCGCCAGTCCGATCGCGGCGGACGGCAGCGAGGACGCGGTCAGGATCTCGGCGTCCCGCAGCTCCCCGGTGCGCAGCCGCTTCAGCACGAGTTCCTCGCGCCGGGTGACGAAGACGCCGACGAGCGCCGCGTAGACGGCGAACAGCAGGGAGAAACCGATCGCGGCGGGCACGATCAGGGTGCCGACGCTCAGCCCCGCCCCGGCGAGGTCCATCTCGTCGGCCGCGGTGCGGAGGCTGAACGGCACCACCACCGGGACGAACAGCGCGGCGAAGAGCGTGCCCCTGCTGCGCCCCAGCAGCGTCAGCTCGGCGCGGGCGAGGGCCCGTACACGTCCCACGGGGGTGCTGACCGCCGTGCTCCCGCCGCGTGTTCCCTTGGCCGCCCCCTCGGGCGTGATGACCGTGCCGCTCATACCGCGTACTCCCTTCCGGTGGTGGTGGACGCCTCGCCGGCCGAGGCTTCGTGCGCGTTCTCACGCGCGGAGACGTCGTGGGCGATGCCCAGGAAGGCCTCCTCCAGCGACGCCGAGCGCACGTCCAGTCCCTTCAGTTCCATTCCGGACCGCTCGGCCCACACCAGCAGGCGGGTCGCCGCGCGCTGCAGCTCACGGGTGTGCAGCTTGACGGTCCGTCCGTCCAGTTCGTGTCCGGTCACGCCCAGCTCGTCGAGCGGCGGCAGGTCGCCGGGGAAGTAGCCCTGGGGCAGTTCGAAGGTGATCCGGGACGGCTGCGCGGCGGTCACCTCGGCGGGCGTGCCGGTGGTGGCGATGCGTCCCTTGTGCATGATCGCGAGGTGGTCGGCCAGCGCCTCGGCCTCCTCCAGGTAGTGGGTGGTCAGCAGCACGGTGGTGCCGTTGTCGCGCAGCTCCCGCACCAACCGCCAGGTGTCGCGGCGCCCTTCGGCGTCCAGGCCGGTGGTCGGCTCGTCGAGGAACAGCACCTCGGGGTCGCCGAGCAGCGCGAGGGCCAGGTCCAGACGGCGCCGCTCGCCCCCGGACAGCTGCTTGACCCGTACGTCGCCCTTGTCACCCAGTCCGACCAGCGGCAGCACCTCCTGCGGCGGGCGGGCCCCGCTGACCGCGCCGGCCCACATCCGCGCGGTCTCCGTGACGGTCAGGTCGGACGGGAAGCCGCCTTCCTGGAGCATCACGCCGGTGCGGGGGCGTACGGCGGCGCGGTCGGGGTACGGGTCGTGCCCGAAGATCCTGACCTGCCCGCCCGTCGGTGCCGCGAGGCCCTCCAGCAGTTCGAGGGTGGAGGTCTTGCCCGCGCCGTTGGTGCCCAGCAGCGCGAAGACCTCCCCCCGCCGTGCGGAGAAGCTGATCCCGCGCACGGCCTCGAACCCGCCCCCGTACACACGGCGCAGGTCGGTGACCTCAATCACGTGTTCGTGTCCGTTTGCTCGCATGCTTCGATCATTCCGCCGGTACGGGCCGGACAGCAGTGCGCGCTGTCATCACCCGGGATGACAAATGTCAGACGGCCGGCACCGCGGGGAGCACGGAGGACCCGGGCCGGGACTCGGGGCACACGAAAAGACCCCGGTCCAATGGACCGGGGTCTGATTCCCGAGCGGACGACGAGGTTCGAACTCGCGACCTCAACCTTGGCAAGGTTGCGCTCTACCAGCTGAGCTACGTCCGCATTGCCTCCGACCGGCTTTCACCGATCGGTGCGAGCACCAGCCTACCTGATCGACTTGACCGACCGGTACGGCTGCGCAGAGCGGGTGACAGGAATTGCACACTGCGCCTTCCCCCTGGAAGGGGGATGTTCTACTACTGAACTACACCCGCATGTACTCCGTGAGCCGGGCCTTTCGGCCTTGCCCCTCGGCGTGTTCCAGACTCTAGCTGATCAGCGGGGGTGTTGCGCAAGTCGGCTGTTCCGGGGGGTCGATGACCGCAGGGTCCCCGGCACGCCGGCCCGGGCCGAGCCCGGCCGCCCGAGCCGGGCCCCGACCGCCGGAGGCGGTCACGGCCCGTTCCGCGGGGCGCTCACCGCGCCGCGGCGAACGCCTCGTAGACCCGCTTGGGGATCCGCCCGCGCGCGGGGACGTCCATCCGGTTCGACTGGGCCCAGGCGCGCACGGCCGCCGGATCGGGGGCGACCTCCGTCTGCTTGTACGTCCGTCCCGAGCGGGAACGCTTGCGGCCGGCCTCCACGTAGGGCGCGAGCGCCTTCCGCAGCCCCTCGGCGTTGTCTTCGTTCAGGTCGATCTCGTACGACTTGCCGTCGAGTCCGAAGGCGATCGTTTCCGCCGCTTCCGAGCCGTCGATGTCGTCAAAGAGAGTGACCACGACCTTCTGCGCCACGAATATCGGTCCCTTCGTGCGACACCTCTGTTGACGTCCGTGATGACGTGCCTGGGCGTCGCTGAGATGTTGGCTGTCCGCCTGTAATCGGGCAAAGTATCTGCTAATGACAATTCATTTGTACAGTGCCCGGCATTGCATTGTGAAGCTCGACTAAATCTGTCCGCGTGTCCTGTGCGCAATAGGGATACGTAACAGAACGCGGATCTTCCCCGAATTTTTTCCCGGAGGTCCCTCAGGGATGCCGAATCGTGATCGGGGTCACGTAGATTCCTCCAACTCTACTCGCGTAGAAATTTTGTACGGGTAGTCTGAAGGAACCTGCTCAGCACCACACACCGGGAGTGCCAGTGGCACGCGTCGTAGTCGACGTCATGCTCAAGCCGGAGATCCTCGACCCCCAGGGCCAGGCGGTGCAGCGCGCACTGCCGCGGCTGGGATTCGAAGGGATCTCGGACGTCCGCCAGGGAAAGCGATTCGAACTGGAAGTTGACGGACCGGTCGACGAGGCCGCGCTCGCCCGCATCCACGATCTTGCGGAATCCTTCCTCGCCAACACCGTGATCGAGGACTTCACCGTCAGGGTCGAAGAAGTCGCGGAGGCCGTGAAGTGACCGCTCGTATTGGCGTCGTCACTTTCCCGGGCAGCCTCGACGACCGTGACAGCCGGCGCGCGATCCGGCTCGCGGGCGCCGAGCCGGTCGCCCTGTGGCACAAGGACAAGGACCTCCACCAGGTCGACGCCGTGGTGCTCTGCGGCGGATTCTCCTACGGCGACTACCTGCGCGCCGGGGCCATCGCCCGTTTCTCGCCGGTGATGGACACCGTCATCGAGCAGGCGAAGGCGGGACTGCCCGTCCTCGGCATCTGCAACGGTTTCCAGATCCTCACCGAGGCGCACCTGCTTCCCGGCGGCATGCTGGGCAACGACCACCTGCACTTCATCTGCCGTGACCAGAAGCTGCGGGTGGAGAACGCGGACACCGCCTGGACCGGCGACTACACCGCCGGGCAGGAGATCAGCATCCCGCTGAAGAACATGGACGGCCGCTACGTCGCCGACGCGCGCACGCTGGACGAGCTCGAGGCCGAGGGCCGCGTCGCCTTCCGCTACGTCACCGACGGCGAAGCCGCCGACGGCTACGGCAACCCCAACGGCTCGCTCAACGACATCGCCGGCATCACCAACGCGGCGGGCAACGTCGTCGGTCTGATGCCGCACCCCGAGCACGCCGTCGAGCCGCTGATCGGCACCGGCCGCACCGACGGCCTCCCGTTCTTCACCTCGATCCTCAAGAAGCTGGTCAACGCATGAGCCGGACGCCTCTGGACACGGTCGAGCACGCGGCGAAGACCCCCGACGTCGAGCTGCCCTGGGCCGAACTCGGCCTCAAGAAGGACGAGTACGAGCGGGTGGTGGAGATCCTCGGCCGCCGCCCGACCGGCGCCGAGCTCGCCATGTACTCGGTGATGTGGTCCGAGCACTGCTCGTACAAGTCCTCCAAGGTCCACCTCCGCCAGTTCGGCGAGAAGGCCCCGCAGTCCGACGCGATGCTCGTCGGCATCGGCGAGAACGCCGGCGTCGTCGACGTCGGCCAGGGCTACGCGGTGACCTTCAAGGTCGAGTCGCACAACCACCCGTCCTACGTCGAGCCCTACCAGGGCGCCGCGACCGGTGTCGGCGGCATCGTCCGCGACATCATCGCGATGGGTGCCCGCCCGGTCGCCGTCGTGGACCCGCTGCGCTTCGGCGCGGCCGACCACCCGGACACCAAGCGCGTCCTGCCCGGCGTCGTCGCCGGCATCGGTGGCTACGGCAACTGCCTGGGCCTGCCGAACATCGGGGGCGAGGTCGTCTTCGACTCCTGCTACCAGGGCAACCCGCTGGTCAACGCCGGTGCCATCGGCGTCATGCGGCACGAGGACATCCACCTCGCCAAGGCATCCGGCGCGGGCAACAAGGTCATCCTGTACGGGGCCAGGACCGGCGGCGACGGCATCGGCGGCGCGTCCATCCTCGCCTCCGAGACCTTCGACGACGCGAAGCCCTCCAAGCGCCCCGCCGTGCAGGTCGGCGACCCCTTCCAGGAGAAGCTCCTCATCGAGTGCACCCTGGAGGCGTTCCGCGAGAAGCTGGTCGTCGGAATCCAGGACCTGGGAGCCGCGGGCCTGTCCTGCGCCACCTCCGAGCTGGCCTCCAACGGCTCCGGCGGCATGCGCGTCACCCTCGACGACGTACCCCTGCGCGACTCGACCCTCTCTCCCGAGGAAATCCTCATGAGCGAGTCGCAGGAACGCATGTGCGCGGTGGTCGAGCCGGAGAAGGTCGACCGCTTCCTCGAGATCTGCGACAAGTGGGACGTCATCGCCACCGTCATCGGTGAGGTCACCGACGGCGACCGTCTGGAGATCTACTGGCACGGCGGCAAGATCGTCGACGTCGACCCGCGCACCGTCGCCCACGACGGCCCGGTCTACGAGCGCCCCTACGCCCGCCCCGACTGGCAGGACGCGCTCCAGGCCGACGACGCCGGCAAGCTGCCCCGCCCGGCGACCTCCGAGGAGCTGAGGGACCAGGTCCTGAAGCTGGTGGGCTCGCCCAACCAGGCCTCGAAGCAGTGGATCACCCAGCAGTACGACCACTTCGTCCAGGGCAACACCGTCCTCGCCCAGCCCGAGGACTCCGGCATGATCCGCGTCGACGAGAAGACCGGCCTCGGTGTCGCCATCGCCACCGACGGCAACGGCCGGTACGCCAAGCTGGACCCGTACACGGGCGCGCAGCTGGCGCTCGCCGAGGCGTACCGGAACGTGGCGACGACCGGCGCCAAGCCCCTCG
Organism: Streptomyces yamdrokensis; assembly: GCF_053890455.1. Taxonomy (NCBI): domain Bacteria; kingdom Bacillati; phylum Actinomycetota; class Actinomycetes; order Kitasatosporales; family Streptomycetaceae; genus Streptomyces; species Streptomyces yamdrokensis. The sequence continues at coordinate 3,704,143 of NZ_CM132679.1, read as the reverse complement.
CCGTCTCCGACTGCCTGAACTTCGGCTCGCCCGAGGACCCGGCCGTCATGTGGCAGTTCGCCGAGGCCGTCCGCGGTCTCGCCGACGGCTGCCTGCAGCTCGGCACCCCGGTGACCGGCGGCAACGTCTCGCTCTACAACCAGACCGGCGAGGCCGCCATCCACCCGACCCCGGTGGTCGCGGTCCTCGGCGTCATCGACGACGTGGCCCGGCGCACGCCGGCCGCCTTCCAGGAGGAGGGCCAGCTGCTCTACCTCCTCGGCGACACGCGCGAGGAGTTCGGCGGCTCGGCCTGGTCCCAGGTGATCCACGACCACCTCGGCGGTCTGCCGCCCGAGGTCGACCTGGAGCGCGAGCGGCTGCTCGCCGAGATCCTGATCTCCGCGTCCCGCGACGGCATGATCGACTCCGCGCACGACCTGTCCGACGGCGGTCTGGTCCAGGCCGTGGTCGAGTCGGCGCTGCTGGGCGGCAAGGGCGCGCGGCTCGTCGTACCGGACGGGCTGGACGCGTTCACCCTCCTGTTCTCCGAGTCGGCCGGCCGCGCGGTCGTCGCCGTGCCGCGTTCCGAGGAGATGCGCTTCACCGACATGTGCGGTGTCCGCGGCCTCCCGGCGACGCGTGTCGGCGTCGTCGACGGGGACACGGTGGAGCTCCAGGGCGAGTTCACGCTCACCCTCGCGGAACTGCGCGAGACCCACGAGCGCACGATCCCGGCCCTGCTGGCCTGACCCACCCGCTTTCCGCCGCTCCGTTCCCCGTACGAAGCCCTCCGCCCGGTCCGCCGGGCGGAGGGCTTCGGCGTGCGCGGGGGCGGACGGGGGGCGGCATCATCGCCAAACCCGGGCCGGGAGCCCGTCCCGGGTTCTCCCCGCTGTGGCCGCCCGCCCGCCGCCCCACCGGCTTTCCCGCGTTCGGCACCCCGCTGCGGGCGGTCGCCGACGCCACGGTCGTACGGGTCCCGGACGGGCAGCGCGACCACCTCGGCCGCGCCCCGCTGCCCGGGCTGGTGTACCCGGTGCCCGTCGAGGGCCCGGCGCGTGAGAGGGGCGGCGGCCACCGGATCGTCGGCGGCCACCTCGCGCCGGATCTCGGCGACGCAACGTACGCCCCCTGGGCCCACCTGCGGCGCGGCTCGTTCACCGTCCGCGAGGGCGACGGGACGCGGGCCGGACAGGTGCTCGCCCGCTGCGGCGATTCGGGCAACTCCGCCGAGCCGCACCTGCGCTTCCAGCTGATGGACGGGCCCGGTCCGGACACCTCGCGGGGCGTCCCGTTCACCCGGCGCGGCATCGGCGTCCCCCGGGGCGGCGAAGTGTTCGACGTCCCCGGACCGGCGACCGCCACCCCCGCATAGGCTGCCGCCATGCCCCCGGCCAAGAAGCGCACCCGCTCCTACGACCCCGCCAGGACCCGGGCCGCCGTACTGGCCCAGCTCGTGAACGTACGACAGGCGGTGCACGCGCTGGACGAGCAGCAGCTCGCCCTGCCCACCCGCCTCGGCGACTGGACCGTGCGGGACCTGATCGCGCACCTGTCCCTGACCGTCGCGAGCGTCGGCCGGGCCCTGGAGCGGGACGAACCGGCGAAGCCCGAACTCGCGCTGCCGGACTACCCCGCCGCGACCGCCGCCCACGCCGGTGCCGTCGACGCGGCCTCCCGGGAGCCGGCCGGGGCCGCCGTTGATCTCGTCGCCCTGCTCGCCCGTACCGAGGAGGACCTGGCCCGGCACCTCGCCGCCGCCCCGCCGCACCGCGTCCTCGCCACGCGGGCCGGCGCCATGACCCTCACCGACTACCTGGTCACCCGCGCCGTCGAGCTCGTCGTCCACACCGACGACCTCCACGCCGCCGTGCCCGGCCTGGACGTCCCCCACGACCGGCAGGCCCTGGCCGCGTGCACCCGGATGCTGGCCGACACACTCGCCGCGAAGGCGCCCGGCGGCTCGACGGAGGTGCGGATCCCGCCGTACGCGGTCGTCCAGTGTGTGGAGGGGCCGCGGCACACCCGGGGCACTCCGCCCAACGTCGTCGAGACCGACCCGCTGACCTGGATCCGCCTGGCCACCGGGCGCACGGCATGGCGGGACGCGGTGGCGGACGGCACGGTCGGCGCGAGCGGGGAGCGGGCGGACCTCGGGCCGTACCTGCCGCTGATGACGTGAGGTGACGGAGGGCGACGGGAGGGGAACCGGAAGTCCCCCGCCTCCGTCGAAGCGGCATGCGCACACACAGGCACCGCCGGCACGCCGTTCTCGCGGCGGCCACCGCTGCCCTCCTGGTCCCCTTCATGGCGGCCTGTGGCGGTGAACGGGCCGGCGCGGTGGCGGACGCCGGGCGGGCGAGCGCGGTCGGCGCGACGACGGGCACGGCGCAGCAGTCCCTCACCGGCGTCCGCTGGAACGTCGACAGCGTCACCGTGGACGGCACCACCCACCGTGCCCCCGTCGACGCACACGTCACCATCGAGGACGACGGCCGGACCAGCGGCCGGTACGCCTGCAACCACTTCCGGGGCGAGGCCGGCTTCGACGGGGACCGGGTCCGGTTCACCCTCGACACCACCCTGGTGGCCTGCGACGACGAGCCGCGCAGGACCTTCGAACGCGCCCTCTCCCACGCCCTCGGGGACGGCGCTCTGAAGATCCGCGTGAACAACGGCCGCCCGGTCCTCACCGCCGGCGACGGCACCACCGCCCGTCTCAGCGAGGGCGGCGCGGACACCCCGCTGCACGGTACGAAGTGGAAGATCGTCTCCCCCGACGCCGCGGGCCGCGCCCACCTCACCTTCGACGAGGAGGAGGGCACCGTCTCCGGAAGCCTCGGCTGCAACAAAGTGAACGCCGACGCCACCGTCCGCGACGGCCGTATCACCGTCGGCACGCCCACCACGACCCGAATGGTGTGCGAAGACTCACTCATGAAGACCGAGAAGCGGCTCCTGCGGTTCTTCGACACCACGCTCAGCCATCGGGTCGATCACCGAAGCCTGACCCTGACCAGCGAAAACGCCGCATCCCTCGAAGCCTTCGCCGCCGCGTGAGCCGCGGCGGAGGCCGCGTACCCAATTCGGACCAGCACTCGACCTCGCCTACACTCGGTGGCGTGCCACGTGGTGACGGACGACTCAACCACGACCTGCTCCCCGGAGAGAAGGGCCCCCAGGACGCCTGCGGCGTCTTCGGTGTCTGGGCTCCGGGCGAAGAGGTCGCCAAGCTCACGTACTTCGGGCTCTACGCCCTCCAGCATCGGGGCCAGGAATCCGCGGGTATCGCGGTCAGCAACGGCTCCCAGATCCTCGTCTTCAAGGACATGGGCCTGGTGTCCCAGGTCTTCGACGAGACCTCGCTCGGTTCGCTCCAGGGTCATATAGCGGTCGGTCACGCCCGCTACTCGACCACCGGCGCCTCCGTGTGGGAGAACGCCCAGCCCACCTTCCGCGCCACCGCGCGGGGATCGATCGCGCTCGGTCACAACGGCAACCTGGTCAACACGGCGGAGCTCGCCGAGCTGGCCGCCGAACTCCCCAAGGAGAACGGCCGCGCCCCCAGGGCGGCGGCCACCAACGACACCGACCTGATCACCGCCCTGCTGGCCGGCCAGCGCGCCGCCGACGGCGAACCGGTGACCGTGGAGCAGGCCGCGCACGTGGTCCTCCCGCGGGTCAAGGGCGCCTTCAGCCTCGTCTTCATGGACGAGGACACGCTGTACGCGGCCCGCGACCCGCAGGGCATCCGCCCGCTGGTCCTCGGCCGCCTGGAGCGCGGCTGGGTCATCGCCTCCGAGTCGGCGGCCCTCGACATCTGCGGCGCCAGCTATGTGCGCGAGATCGAGCCGGGCGAGTTCGTCGCCATCGACGAGAACGGCCTGCGCTCCTCCCGATTCGCGGATGCGAAGCCCAAGGGCTGTGTCTTCGAGTACGTGTACCTGGCCCGCCCGGACACCGACATCGCCGGACGCAACGTCTATCTGTCGCGCGTCGAGATGGGCCGCCGTCTCGCCGAGGAGGCGCCCGCCGAGGCCGACCTGGTGATAGCGACGCCGGAGTCCGGCACCCCGGCCGCCATCGGCTACGCGGAGGCGTCCGGCATCCCCTTCGGCGCCGGCCTGGTCAAGAACGCGTACGTCGGACGGACGTTCATCCAGCCCTCGCAGACCATCCGGCAGCTCGGCATCCGCCTGAAGCTGAACCCGCTCAAGGAAGTCATCAAGGGCAAGCGCCTGGTCGTCGTCGACGACTCGATCGTGCGCGGCAACACCCAGCGCGCCCTGGTCCGCATGCTCCGTGAGGCGGGCGCCGCCGAGGTGCACATCCGGATCTCCTCGCCGCCCGTGAAGTGGCCCTGCTTCTTCGGCATCGACTTCGCGACCCGCGCGGAGCTCATCGCCAACGGCATGTCCATCGAGGAGATCGGTGTGACGCTGGGCGCCGACTCCCTGGCGTACATCTCCATCGACGGCATGATCGAGGCGACGACCATCGCCAAGCCGAACCTGTGCCGCGCCTGCTTCGACGGCGAGTACCCGATGGATCTGCCCGACCCCGAGCTCCTCGGCAAGCGGCTGCTGGAGACCGAGCTGGCCGCCGGCACGGCCGCACCGGCCGCGGTCGACGCGATCCGCCGTCCGTAAGCCCCTGCCCTGCCGTAACGAGACGAAGGCTCTCCCCGTCATGTCCGAGAACACTGGCGCCGGCCCCGCCGCGGCGTCGTACAAGAACGCCGGCGTCGACATCGACGCGGGCGACCACGCGGTCGAGCTCATGAAGGAATGGGTGAGGAAGACCCGGCGCCCCGAGGTCCTCGGCGGCCTCGGAGGTTTCGCCGGTCTCTTCGACGTCTCCGCGCTGAAGAACTACGAGCGTCCCCTGCTCGCCTCCGCCACGGACGGCGTCGGCACCAAGGTCGACATCGCCCGCCGGATGGGCGTCTACGACACCATCGGCCACGACCTGGTCGCCATGGTGATGGACGACATCGTGGTGTGCGGCGCGGAGCCGCTGTTCATGACCGACTACATCTGCGTCGGCAAGGTCCACCCCGAGCGGGTCGCCGCGATCGTCAAGGGCATCGCGGAGGGCTGTGTGCTGGCCGGCTGCGCCCTGGTCGGCGGTGAGACGGCCGAGCACCCGGGCCTGCTGGGCGAGGACGACTTCGACGTCGCCGGCGCCGGTACGGGCGTCGTGGAGGCCGACCGGCTGCTCGGCGCGGAGCGCATCCGCGAGGGTGACACGGTCGTCGCCATGGCCGCCTCCGGACTCCACTCGAACGGGTATTCGCTGGTCCGGCACGTCCTGCTGAACCAGGCCGGACTCGCTCTGGAGAACCACGTCGACGACCTGGGCCGCACCCTCGGCGAGGAGCTCCTGGAGCCCACCCGGATCTACTCGCTGGACTGCCTGGCCCTGACCTCCGTCACCGAGGTGCACGCCTTCAGCCACGTCACCGGCGGCGGCCTCGCGGCCAACCTGGCCCGTGTCGTCCCCGACGGGCTGCACGCGGTCGTGGACCGCTCCACCTGGACCCCGGGCCCGGTCTTCGACCTCGTCGGCCGGACCGGTTCGGTCGAGCGCCTGGAGCTGGAGCGGACCCTCAACATGGGCGTCGGCATGATCGCGATCGTGCCGCAGGAGTCCACGGACGTGGCGCTGACGACCCTGGCCGACCGCGGACTGGACGCCTGGGTGGCCGGCGAGATCACCGGTCGCGGCGACCGGACGACGGGAGCGGAACTGGTGGGGGACTACGCGGGCTGAGCGGACCGGGTGCGCGGAGCATGCGAAGGAAACCGGGCATGCCGAGCACACCCGGTACGGCGGCGGACCGCACGGGCGGTCAGCACAGAACCCGGTCGGTGACCGGAGTCACCGACCGGGCTGATGATTCAGTGCAGGGTCAAGCGCCACGACGCTGTGGCGAGGACTGGCCGTCCTCGTCGTCGTCGTCCTCCTCATAGAGGTCGGCGTACCGTGCGTACAGGTCGTCGTCCTGCTCATCGTCCTCCACAGGGTCACCGATGACATTCGGTGACGTGTTCGAAGGCGATGCACCCAGCTCCTCGGCCAGACGTGCGAGGTCCGTGCCGCCGCTGTTGTACTTCAGCTGGCGGGCGACCTTCGTCTGCTTGGCCTTGGCCCGGCCGCGCCCCATGGCTCGACCCCCTCAACGACGGGGCTCGACGGCCCCAGAGTCTTGACACGCGTTCATGGTCCGGCACGGACTCTCTGTGGAGAGGCCGGTCCGTAGGGCTCCCACGGTACCTGAGCCCACGCCCATACGGTACGTCGCCCGCATGCCGCGCCCCCGCCCGGGGCCCCCGAAGCACCCTGTTCTCCCTGGTCAAGTGCAATTTCAAGCACTTGTCGAGGGGCGACCCGCCGGGAGAAGTGAGAGTTCTCTCGAAGTACCCCTCCGCGGGTACCGGCCACACGTGCGAACAGCGCGGGGGTGGGCTCACCGGCCCGCCCCCGCATACGCCCCACGGGCGTCCGTACGCGCCGTGTGCGGGTCACGGCAGGTGCGCCGTACCCGTCCCGCATATGTCGCGTACACGCCCCGTACGTGCCCCGTACACGGCCCGGACGGGCCCTCTGCGGGCCCGGACGCCGCTCAGCGTGACGCGCGCGCCTCCGCCATCCGCTGTTCGGCGATCCGGTCGGCCGCCGCGGCCGGCGGAATCCCGTCCGACTTCGCACGTGCGAATATGGCGAGCGTGGTGTCGAAGATCTTCGCCGCCTTCGCCCTGCACCGGTCGAAGTCGAAACCGTTCAGCTCGTCGGCGACCTGGATGACCCCGCCGGCGTTCACCACGTAGTCCGGCGCGTAGAGGATCCCGCGGTCGGCGAGGTCCTTCTCGACGCCCGGGTGGGCCAGCTGGTTGTTGGCGGCGCCGCAGACCACCGCGGCGGTCAGCACCGGCACGCTGTCGTCGTTCAGCGCGCCGCCCAGCGCGCACGGGGCGTACACGTCCAGGCCCTCGGTGCGGATCAGCGACCCGGTGTCGGCGACGGCCGTCACGCCCTGCGGGTGCCGGTCCAGGATCCGTCGTACGGCGTCCTCGCGCACGTCGGTGATCACGACCTCGGCGCCCTCCTCGCGCAGGTGGTCCACCAGGTGGTGGCCGACCTTGCCGACGCCCGCCACGCCGACCTTGCGGTCGCGCAGCGAGGGGTCGCCCCACAGGTGCTGGGCCGAGGCCCGCATCCCCTGGTAGACACCGAACGCGGTGAGCACGGACGAGTCGCCGGCGCCGCCGTTCTCGGGGGAGCGGCCGGTGGTCCAGCGGCACTCGCGGGCCACGACGTCCATGTCGGCGACGTAGGTGCCGACGTCGCAGGCGGTGACGTACCGGCCGCCCAGCGAGGCGACGAACCGGCCGTAGGCGAGCAGCAGCTCCTCGGTCTTGACCGTCTCGGGGTCGCCGATGATCACGGCCTTGCCGCCGCCGTGGTCGAGGCCGGCCATGGCGTTCTTGTACGACATCCCGCGCGCGAGGTTCAGCGCGTCGGCGACGGCCTCCCTCTCGGACGCGTACGGGTAGAAGCGCGTACCGCCGAGGGCGGGGCCCAGGGCGGTGGAGTGGAGGGCGATGACGGCCTTGAGGCCACTGGCGCGGTCCTGGCAGAGCACGACTTGCTCGTGACCGCCCTGGTCCGAATGGAACAGGGTGTGCAGGACGCCGTCAGATACGTCGGTCACGGTGGTGACTCCTGAGTAAGTAGCGGCGGGTGGACACAGTTCCCGAAACTCCCCCGCGCTTGTGGCTGTGGGGGCGGTGGCGGAGGCTGTGGGCACGAGGTTAGAGCCTGCCGCCCGCGGGGACGGAACCGTGTCCAGGATCACCTCCGCGCGCCTCCTCCCGGAGGAACGGCGTGCGACGATTCGCGTGGATTACCCGTACGTGCGAGCCGTCCGTCCGCCGCCCGCCCGCCCATGGGCGGGCGGGCAGGTTTTCGCGCCGGTGCGCGGGGGAGGGAGCAGGCGTGCCCAAGGTCTCCTCGGTGATCGTCCCCTACGCGGCCTACCTGCGCGTGTACGAACCACTGACCGCCTTCCCCGAGCCGGAGCGCGGTCACTGGGCCCGTTACGCCCGCCGCCCCGACCTCCCCTCCTACCAGGACGAACTGCGCCGGGCCCTGGCCGACGTCGTGCCGACCCCGCCGGTCCCGGTTCCGGTGCGGGAGAGCGACGACGCGTTCGTGCTGGAGGTCGACGGCGCGGTCCGCGTCTGCCCCTGGCGCACCCGGCTGCGCGGCTGGCAGGCCCTGGGAGGGCTCGCCGAGGACTTTCCCCCGCCGGTCCTGGACGCGTTGCTGCCCCCGTTCGTACGGCGCCAGGCCGCCGAGGACTACGAGCGCTGGCTGACCGCCCACCCCGACGCCCGGCCGTGGATCCGCACCGCGACCTGGCAGGTGCCGATCAACTGGTTCGTGCTGGTCTCGGACGAGGAGCGCGAGTACGACGAGGGCTCCCGCGGCTTTCCGGGCCCCGCCGGCTCCACGAGTTCCGCCGGTGAGGCCCCCGTACTGCGTTACCGCACACCCATGGTCGAGGCGCGGCGGCGGGTGGCGCGCGGGCTGCGGGCCCTGAGGACCGCCATGGACGAGGGGCCGCTGATCGACGGCCTGGTGGATGTGGGGCGCTGGCTGGAGGAGTTCCATCCGCGTTCACTGGTCGAACTGGACTACGGCGGCCTGGTGCACGCCCTGCCGGCCGGCGCGCTGGAGGACGACCACTCCGCGGCGGACGTGGCCGAGGGGATCGCGGCACTGCGCCGCGGGGACGGGGTGACCGCGGGGGAGGCCTACGGGCGGCTGGTGGAGCGCTGGCGCTCGGTCCGGGACCTGCGGTCGGCCAACTGACGCCTGGTCGCGGAGCGATGACGAGTCGCGACGGCATAACGAACTGGCGTTTGACCAAACGTCCTTCTTGGGGTTTTCTCGTCGCCCTGAGGTGTGGTCAACCGGGACCCGACAACGGACGTAGGCGCCGATCCGGGCGTATGTCCCAAGCCGGTCAAGCGTGACGGACCGCACGTACGGGGGCCTTGCGCCGCTTGCCCACCCTCGTGCCAAAATAGGACAAGGAGTCCGGGGAGGGCTCCTCCGCCCTGCTGTGCTCGACTATGGGCGGAATCTCAGCATTGCGCGCTTTGGGGGGTCCGGTGACTCCTGATCGCGGCTGTGACTGATCGTCACAACCGTGTGACTGTCCGCTATGGCATGGTCCATCGGCTTCCGCGGCTGATGAACACCTGGGAGGGCAATTCCATCGGTTTGGCCGACGCGGCTGGACGGATGGTGTAGTTGTAGTGCCGAGGACAAGCCGTTCGTCCTATAACCGACTCGACCCGCGTCCGCCATTTCGGGCAACGCGGGTCAAGGTGCAGAATTTAGAGGAAAGAACCGAGAAGGTTCGGTTCTCCCGAGGAGGCCGCTCATGACCGCTCGCACCCCTGATGCCGAGCCGCTGCTGACCCCGGCTGAGGTCGCCACCATGTTCCGCGTCGACCCGAAGACGGTCACGCGTTGGGCGAAGGCCGGCAAGCTCACGTCGATCCGCACGCTCGGCGGGCATCGCCGCTACCGCGAAGCCGAGGTACGCGCCCTGCTCGCGGGCATTCCGCAGCAGCGCAGCGAGGCCTGACACAACTGAATAACCCGGACGAACCGGCTGGTCCCCCACTGGCCGAGGTGTTCGGACCCACAGCTCCACACGACGCGGGAACTGCCCCAACAGGACCCTCGCCCAAGCCGATCAGAGCTTTTCAGGCAGCTGAACCGGGTGCGTCGTCGATCGCGCTGGACTCCGCCGAGTCCGGCGCGATCTTTTGTGTGCGGGGACTGCCGGCGGTGTGCCGGTGCGGTGCTCCCCGGGTGGGTCTGTGCGGGATCCGTGCGCGGGCCTGTCGGACTCCGGGCAGTGGCTGTGAGGTCACCTGTGCGGAGGTTTGGGCGGGCCTCCGGAGGTAGTGCAATTGCACATATTAAATTGACTTGGTGTAGGCGACGGGTAAGTACCGAACTTTCCGAAACTCATGCGGTGACACCCGTCACACGCAGGTCGCCTTGTTGGGTCACCGGCATATGCGCTAGAGCGGCGGCGGGTGGGCCCGATGTGAAGCAACTCAGGTGCGTTGCCCGGGAACTGGGGCGGTCGGGCGGCTGGGCCGGGCGGTGGATGCACCCTCGCCCTCGACGCGTTCCGGGGGGCGCTCCGCGGGATCGGCGGGGCGCGCGGGCCGTTCGGTGCGTTCGGTGCGTTCGAGGGCTTCGGGTGTGTGGGGCGCGGAGTCCATCGCCAGGCGCAACAGGCGGTGGCAGACCGGACAGTGGCGGGTGTGGTGCCCGAACGACGAGGCAGCCGACAGGTGCGCGCGGAGCAACGCCCGCGTCTCGTGCCTGGCCGATGCCGGCATGTGCCACCTCCAGTGGCCGCGCCGAGGGCGGCCCTGCTGTCTGAGGTACCGGGGGATGCCCGCCCCGTCAAGACACCGGGGCCCTCGCCGGGAAGCCCCAGGAGTGCGCGAAACGGAGCGCGGCCTCCCCGAATACCCAGGACCACCTGAAAGGCCCTCAGTCGGCCGGTGAGGGGCGCGGAGTGGCGGATGCCGGCGGGCGCGGGGGAGGGAGGGAGCGCGGGGCGCGTGGGGCGGGCCCCTGCGCGGGGGCGGGCGGATCCTTCTCGGTGATGCGGTCCTGACGGGATGTGCTGTACCCGATTGCGGCTGCGCCGCGGGCGCGGTCTTCGCCTTGGCGGGTGGTGGGGGATGCGAGAAGGGCCCCACTGTGAGGTGGGGCCCTTCTCGGTGATGCGGTCCTGACGGGATTTGAACCCGCGGCCTCCACCTTGACAGGGTGGCGAGCACTCCAAACTGCTCCACAGGACCAGGTTTCGCAGTGCGATTGCTGCCTTGCGCTGCGAAAAGAGACTGTACAGGAGCGGTGGCCCACTGGTCGAACTCACCCTGCGTGCCGCTCGGGTTACGGAACGGCGGCGTCGATCGCCTTCACGATCCGCTTGTCCGAGACCGGGTACGCGGTGCCCAGCGCGTGGGCGAAGTAGCTGACCCGGAGCTCCTCGATCATCCAGCGGATGTCCAGCACCTGCTGCGGCACCGGCCGCCCCTGCGGCATCTGTTCCAGCAGCCAGGCGTACTCGTCCCGCATCTCATGGACCTTCTCCATGCGGGTCGTGTCCCGCTGGACGTTCGCCGGCATCTGCTGGAGGCGGCGGTCCACGGCCACCAGGTACCGCATCAGGTCCGGCAGCCGCCGCAGCCCCGTCTCCGTCACGAACCCCGGCTTCACCAGGGCGTCCAGCTGTGTGCGTACGTCCTGGAGGTTGGCCAGCAGCGCGGGGCTGCGTACACCCTTCAGCCGGCGCTCGCAGGCCTGCCAGGCGGCCAGGACCTGCTGCACCTGCCCCACCGCGCGGACGGTCGTGTCGACGATCTCGGCGCGCACCTTGTCGTACAGCTCGCGGTACGACTCCTCGTCCCACACGGGCCCGCCGAAGTCCGCGATCAGCCGGTCCGCCGCCGCCGTCGCGCAGTCGTCGAACAACGCCTGGACAAAACCGTGCGGATTCGCCGACAGGGCGAGCTTCTGGGCGTTCGTCAACTTCTCGGATGCGAACTTCGCAGGATTCACCGGGATATTGCGCAGGATCAGACGACGCGTGCCCTTCCACATCGCCGGCTGCTGCTCCGCCTCCGTGTCGAAGAGCCGTACGGAGACCGTGTCGCCGTCGTCGACCAGTGCGGGGAACGCCTTCACCGGCTGACCGGCCCGCCGCGTCTCGAAGACACGGGTCAGCGTGCCGACGGTCCAGTCGGTCAGGCCCGTCCGCTCCAGCGACTCACCGCCCTCGCGCTGGGCCGTGGCGGCCGCCGCCTGGGAGAGGGCCTGGCGGGCCTTCGGCTTCAGCCGGAGCCGGAGCGCCTCCAGGTCCTTGTCCTCGGCGATCTTCCGGCGCCGCTCGTCGACGATCCGGAAGGTGACCTTCAAATGGTCGGGGACCTTGGACCAGTCGAAGTCGTCCGCGTCGAACGGCACCCCGACCATCCGCTTCAGCTCGCGGGCCATCGTCGTGGTCAGCGGCTCCTGGAGGGGCACCGCCCGCTCCAGGAACGCCTTCGCGTAGTTCGGCGCCGGCACGTAGTTGCGGCGGACCGGTTTGGGGAGGGAACGGATCAGCTCCGTGACGACTTCCTCCCGCAGACCCGGGATCTGCCAGTCGAAGCCCTCGCCCGTGACCTGGTTCAGCACCTGGAGCGGCACATGGACCGTCACCCCGTCCGCGTCCGCGCCCGGTTCGAACTGGTACGTCACCCGGAACGTGAGGGCACCCTGCCGCCAGGAGTCCGGATAGTCGGCCTTGGTGACGGCCTCGGCCGACTCGCGGATGAGCATCTCGCGCTCGAAGTCGAGGAAGTCCGGCTGCTCGTGGCGCTTGTGCTTCCACCACGAGTCGAAGTGCGCCCCCGACACGACATGGCCGGGCACCCGCTGGTCGTAGAAGTCGAACAGGGTCTCGTCGTCGACCAGGATGTTGCGGCGCCGTGCCCGGTGCTCCAGCTCCTCGACCTCGGTGAGCAGCCTGCGGTTGTCCGCGAAGAACTTGTGGTGCGTGCGCCAGTCGCCCTCGACCAGCGCGTTGCGGATGAACAGCTCGCGGGAGACCTCGGCGTCGATCCGGCCGTAGTTCACCTTCCGCTGGGCGACGATCGGTACGCCGTACAGCGTGACCTTCTCGTACGCCATCACCGCGGCCTGGTCCTTCTCCCAGTGCGGCTCGCTGTACGTGCGCTTCAGCAGGTGTTCCGCGAGCGGCTCGACCCACTCCGGCTCGACCTTCGCGTTGACCCGCGCCCACAGCCGGGACGTCTCGACCAGCTCCGCCGACATCACGAACCGCGGCGGCTTCCTGAACAGCGCCGAACCCGGGAAGATCGCGAACTTGGCGTTGCGCGCGCCCACGTACTCGCTGCGCCCGCCACCGTCCTTGCGGCCGCTCCCGTCCTTGCGGGCGGCCTGGCCGGAGTCCTTCGACTCCTTCACGTCCTTCATCCCGATGTGGGAGAGCAGGCCGGCGAGCAGCGAGACGTGGATGCGGTCCTCGGGGGCGTCCTCCTCGTTGAGGTGGATGCCCATCTGCTTGGCGACCGTGCGCAGCTGCGTGTAGATGTCCTGCCACTCGCGGATCCGCAGGAAGTTCAGGTACTCCTGCTTGCACATGCGCCGGAAGGACGACGAGCCGCGCTCCTTCTGCTGCTCCCGCACGTAGCGCCACAGGTTGAGGTAGGCGAGGAAGTCGCTGGTCTCGTCCCGGAACCGGGCGTGCTGCTGGTCCGCCTGGGTCTGCTTGTCGGCCGGCCGCTCGCGCGGGTCCTGGATGGACAGCGCCGCCGCGATCACCATGACCTCGCGGACGCACCCGTTGCGGTCCGCCTCCAGCACCATGCGCGCCAGCCGGGGGTCGACCGGCAGCTGGGCCAGCTTCCGTCCGGTCTCCGTCAGCCGCTTGCGGGGGTCCTTCTGCGTCGCGTCCAGCGCGTTCAGTTCCTGGAGCAGCTGCACGCCGTCACGGATGTTCCGGTGGTCCGGCGGGTCGATGAAGGGGAACTTCTCGATCTCGCCGAGGCCCGCCGCCGTCATCTGCAGGATGACCGAGGCCAGGTTGGTGCGGAGGATCTCCGCGTCCGTGAACTCCGGGCGGGTCTCGAAGTCGTCCTCGCTGTACAGCCGGATGCAGATGCCGTCCGACGTGCGCCCGCAGCGGCCCTTGCGCTGGTTGGCGCTGGCCTGCGACACCGGCTCGATCGGCAGCCGCTGCACCTTGGTCCGGTGGCTGTAGCGGGAGATCCGTGCGAACCCGGGGTCGATGACGTACTTGATGCCCGGCACCGTCAGCGACGTCTCCGCGACGTTCGTCGCCAGAACGATCCTGCGGCCGCTGTGCTGCTGGAAGACACGGTGCTGCTCGGCGTGCGAGAGCCGCGCGTAGAGCGGCAGCACCTCGGTGCTGTGCCAGTCGGCGCCCTTGGCGCGGGGGTACGCCTTCTTCGTCAGCGCGTCCGCCGTGTCCCGGATCTCCCGCTCGCCGGAGAGGAAGACCAGGATGTCGCCGGGCCCCTCGGCCATCAGCTCCTCGACCGCGTCCGTGATCGCGGTGATCTGGTCGCGGTCCGCTTCCTGGGAGTCCTCCTCGAGCAACGGCCGGTAACGCACCTCGACGGGATACGTACGACCACTGACCTCCACGATGGGAGCATCGCCGAAGTGCCGCGAGAACCGCTCCGGGTCGATGGTCGCCGACGTGATGACGACCTTCAGGTCCGGGCGTCTGGGCAGCAGCTGGGCGAGATAGCCGAGCAGGAAGTCGATGTTCAGCGACCGCTCGTGGGCCTCGTCGATGATGATCGTGTCGTAGGCGCGCAGCTCGCGGTCCGTCTGGATCTCGGCGAGCAGGATGCCGTCGGTCATCAGTTTCACGAAGGTGGCGTCCGGACTCACCTGGTCGGTGAACCGCACCTTCCAGCCGACGGCCTCCCCGAGCGGGGTGTCCAGCTCCTCCGCGATCCGCTCCGCCACCGTGCGGGCGGCGATCCGGCGGGGCTGGGTGTGTCCGATCATCCCCCGGACGCCCCGGCCCAGTTCCATGCAGATCTTCGGGATCTGCGTCGTCTTGCCGGAACCCGTCTCACCCGCGACGATCACCACCTGGTGATCGCGGATCGCCTCGGCGATCTCGTCCTTCTTCTGACTGACCGGCAACTGCTGCGGATACGTGACCGCCGGCACCCGCGCCCGGCGCCCGGCCATCCGCTCCTCGGCCTTGGAGACCTCCGTCTCGATCTCGCCGAGCACGGCGGCCTTGGCCTCCGGTCTACGGATCCTGCGCGCGCCCTCGAGCCTGCGCCCGAGCCGCTGCGTGTCGCGCAGCGAGAGCTCGGTCAGGCGAGAGGCGAGAGCGCCGAAGGCCGGGGCGCCGGAGGCGTTGGCGGAGGCGCCGGAGGAGGGGGCGGAGGCAGGGTGCGTGGACATACGGGAACCAGGATCTCATCCCCGGGAAATCCGTGGCGAACGGTTTTGTCCCTGTGGGGAGACAAGAACACCCCCTCCGGGATCCCGGAGGGGGTGTCTGTTGTGGCTGGGGCCGGGGTCGAACCGGCGACCTATCGCTTTTCAGGCGATCGCTCGTACCAACTGAGCTACCCAGCCACGCAGTTCACCGAAGTGATCTGCAAGCGGTCCTGACGGGATTTGAACCCGCGGCCTCCACCTTGACAGGGTGGCGAGCACTCCAAACTGCTCCACAGGACCAAGCTCCGTACGACAGTGTCGCACAGGGTGATGCGTGCCCCCAACGGGATTCGAACCCGTGCTACCGCCTTGAAAGGGCGGCGTCCTAGGCCGCTAGACGATGAGGGCTATCGGCCCGCCTGGGCGCTTCTCAGCGCGTCGGGGACGTCCGAAGCATATGTGATGCCGGGAGGGATCGCCAAAACGGTTTACGGGGCGGGTGCCGAGGGGGTGGAGGAGGGGGGCCGGGCGGAGGGCGGGGAGGGGGAGCCGGACGCGGTGCCGGACGGAGCCCCGGACGGAGAGCCGGAGGGCGGACCGGAGGGGGACGCGCCCGGTTGGTTCTCCTCCGGGAGATGCCGGCTGACCTCCGCCTTGGTCAGGCCCAGGCCGCCCAGCCGGATCGCGTCCCAGGCCTGGAGGCGGCGGGTGTCGCGGTCGAAGTAGAGGATCGAGGCCTCGATGGGGTCGGGGTGCTTGCCCTCGACGGCGCGCAGGCCGCTGCCGCCGGTGGAGCCTTCGACGCGGAGCCGGGTGCCGTACTTCATGACCTCCGTCTCCTGGCGGTGGATGTGCCCGGCCAGGACGAGGGGCACCGTGCCGTCGACCTCGCGCGCCGCCGACGGTTCGTGGGCGACGGCGACGTCGACCGGGGTGCCGGCGGCCCGCTGGTCGCGCAGGGCGGAGGCCAGGCGGGCGCCCGCGAGTTCCTGGGACTGCTCGGCGCCGGGCTTCTTGGAGCGGTCCGGGGTGAACTGCGGGTCGCCGATGCCGGCGAAGCGCAGGCCGGCGACCGTCCTGGCCCGGCCGTCGTCCAGGACGTGGACGTTCTCGAGGCCCTCCAGGTAGCGCTGGGTGGCGGCCGAGTCGTGGTTGCCGCGGACCCAGACGTAGGGGGCGCCGAGGTCCTCGACGGGGTCGAGGAAGCCGTTCTCGGCGGCGCTGCCGTGGTCCATGGTGTCGCCGGAGTCGACGATGACGTTCACCTGGTACTGCTCGACGAGCGAGGCGATGATCATCCAGCTCGCGGGGTTGAGGTGGATGTCGGAGACGTGCAGGACCCGGAGGGTGGTCGGGTCGGGCTGGTAGGCGGGGAGCGTGGAGGTGGCGTCGTAGAGCTTCGTCACGTTGGTGACCAGGCGGGCCAGCTCCTTCTGGTAGACGTCGAACTCCGTGACGATGCTGCGGGCGTCGCCGACCAGGGAGGGCGCCGAGGAGAGCAGGCCGGAGAACCTGGGCTCGAGGACGGAGTCCGGGTTCCAGGAGGCGTACGCGGTGCCGCCGGACGCGGCCAGCAGGGTGAGGGCGAGGCCGCCCGCGGCCAGGGCCCGGCGCGGGCGGCGGTAGACGGCGAGGCCGAGGGCGGTGGCGCCGGTGACGACGGCGACGACGGAGCGCACGGCGAGGTCGGCGGTGCCGCGGGCGATGTCCCGGGTGACTTCGTCCTGAAGTCCGGAGAGGCGCTCGGGGTGGTCGACGAGGGCCTGGGAGCGGGCGGGGTCGAGCTGGTCGACGTTGACGTCGAGGCGGACGGGGGCGTGGTGGCTGTCGAGTTCGAGGGCGCCCAGGGGAGAGATGTTGATCTTCGTGCCGCCCGTGAACGACGGGCGCAGGGTCATGGTCGTGTCCATGGGGCCGACGGGAACGCGCACGTTGCCCACGATCAGCAGGCCGAGCCAGGCGCCCAGCAGGACGACGGCGAGGAGCCCCACGACGCGCTTGAAGGGGTGGGGCGGCCGGGCGGCGAGGGTGGTGGTGACGGCCGTCGCCGTGGCGGCGGGGCGACGGGAGCGGTGACGGCGGCCGAGGGCTCGCGGGACCCTTCGGACGCGGTGTCGGAGGTTCCTGACTGCGGCGGGGACGCGTGCCATTGGTCCCGTATGCCCGTGCGGCGCGCCGGATATGCGGGGTGCCCGGCGGGAGTCGTACGGATGGGTCATGGCCGACGACGGCTCCGCGCCGCAGAAGGCGCGGCTGAAGGACGCGGCTGAAGGGCGCGGCAGCGGCCGGGCGTCGTCGGTACTGGTACGGGCCGCCCGGGGCGTACGGCCGTGCGGATCAGCCCCAGCCCAGTTCGTGGAGCCGCGCGTCCTCGATGCCGAAGTGATGTGCCACTTCGTGGACAACCGTCACGGCCACCTCGTCCACCACGTCCTCCGCCGTTCCGCAGTAGCGCAGGGTCGGGCCCATGTAGATCGTGATGCGGTCGGGGAGGACCCCGGCGTACCACTCCCCGCGTTCCGTGAGCGGAGTCCCCTCGTACAGGCCCAGCAGCTCCGGATCGTCGGCGGGCGGTTCGTCCTCCACGAACACGGCCACGTTGTCCATGACCCGCGCCAGCTCCGGCGGGATCTGGTCCAGGGCTTCGCTCACCAGTTCTTCGAACCTGTCACGCGTCATCTCCAGCACAGGACCATTGTCGGGGACGATCGTGTGGAGCGGAGGTGTACGCGGACCCCGCGGGCCACGGGGGAGTGCGCGACGGGGTCCGGTCCTGGGGGCCGTATGTCCGCTGTGGGCCCAGGAGCGGGACCAGGGCCGGGTTCCGTGAGGTTTCAGCCCGAGGAACAGGTCGACGGTGGGTCACCGGTCTGTCACCGGTGTGCTGCTGAGGGGGTGCCGGCGTGTCCTCCCGCGGGCGGTGGGAGTTGGGTACATCGACCCAGCATCCCAACCGGAGGTGGCCTCGTGCGCCCCTTGTACGTACCTGTCCGCCTGGCTGCCACCGTCGTGGCCGTCGCCGCTGCCGCCGGCTGTATGAGTGTGGGTGGGGACGGGGTGGGCGGCGCCAGGCCGTCGCACTCCGCGGGCCGTTCGGGCGGTGAGGCGCCCGACGGGGGGCCCGCGGTGCCGGGTGGCGGGGGCGGTCACGGTGCCGCGGCGACCGAGGACGGGAGTGAGCGCCGCGCGGGCGGCGGCACGAGGGGCGAGCAGGGCGAACGGAGGAAGGGCGAGGCGGGAGCCCCGTCCGTCGCCGAGGCGGCGCCCTCCCCGGGGGCGAGCGGGCCGGTGCCGGTCGACGGCGGGCCGGGCGAGCCGGCGGGGCCGCCCCCCGACAGTCCGCCGGAACCGCCGGAGCCGACCGGGCCGGCCGGTCCGGAGCCCACGCAGGCGCCGTCCGAGCCCGCGGTCCCGCCCGAGCCGACGGCCGCGGAGCCGTCCTCGTCGGTGCACGAGCCACCGGAGGCCCAGCTGGCGCACCGGGTGCCCGCGCCGGAGGCGCGGGCACCCGTCTAGGAACCGGAACCTGCTTCACCGCCTTGCCCCCTCCCGCTCCCCGTCTGACCTGCTGGTTTGCTTTTGGTGGGACAGAGTGCGTATGGTGGCAGATCGTTTGATCCTATTTGCCCGGCGCCACTGCAGAGCGCGCCGTGTGGCGCGTACTCTCCCCTTACCGTGGTGGACCGCATCGAGGCGGTCATATTGCGATTGCGAATCACGGAGTTGACGGGCGCGTGCCGAAGAGACTCCGGAAGGTTTCGCATTCGTATGCCCATCGCCAGTACTGATCACGTCGTCGTGCCCGAGAACACCGAGGACACCGACACCACTGCTGTCATCACCGACATCACCGACGTCACTGACATCACCGACGTCACTGACATCACCGACGTCACCGACATCGCCGACGTCACCGCCGACGTCGAGGCCGACGTCACGGACGACGGCGACACCGGGACCGACAGCACCCCCGAGCTCACCTTCGCCGCCCTCGGTCTTCCCGAGGGTGTCGTGCGCAAGCTCGCACAGAACGGCGTGACCAGCCCCTTCCCGATCCAGGCGGCGACCATCCCGGACGCCCTGGAAGGCAAGGACATCCTCGGCCGCGGCCGCACCGGCTCCGGCAAGACCCTCTCCTTCGGTCTGCCGACGCTGGCCACGCTGGCCGGCGGCCGGACCGAGAAGCACAAGCCGCGCGCCGTCATCATGACGCCGACGCGTGAGCTCGCCATGCAGGTGGCCGACGCACTCCAGCCGTACGGGGACGTCCTCGGGCTGAAGATGAAGGTCGTCTGCGGCGGCACCTCCATGGGCAACCAGATCTACGCCCTCGAGCGCGGTGTGGACGTCCTGGTCGCCACCCCCGGCCGCCTGCGCGACATCATCAACCGCGGCGCGTGCTCCCTGGAGAACGTGCAGATCGCCGTTCTCGACGAGGCCGACCAGATGTCCGACCTGGGCTTCCTGCCCGAGGTCACCGAGCTGCTCGACCAGATCCCGGCGGGCGGTCAGCGGATGCTGTTCTCCGCGACCATGGAGAACGAGATCAAGACGCTCGTCGACCGGTACCTGAAGGACCCGGTCCACCACGAGGTCGACGCCGCCCAGGGTGCCGTCACGACGATGTCGCACCACATCCTGGTCGTGAAGCCCAAGGACAAGGCGCCGGTCACCGCGGCCATCGCCTCCCGCAAGGGCCGCACCATCATCTTCGTCCGCACCCAGCTGGGCGCGGACCGGGTCGCCGAGCAGCTGCGCGACGCGGGTGCCAAGTCCGAGGCGCTGCACGGCGGCATGACGCAAAGCGCGCGCACCCGGACGCTGGCCGACTTCAAGGACGGCTACGTCAACGTCCTCGTCGCCACGGACGTCGCCGCGCGCGGTATCCACGTCGACGGCATCGACCTGGTGCTGAACGTGGACCCGGCCGGCGACCACAAGGACTACCTGCACCGGGCCGGCCGTACGGCGCGGGCCGGTCGCACCGGCACCGTCGTGTCGCTGTCCCTGCCGCACCAGCGGCGCCAGATCTTCCGGCTGATGGAGGACGCGGGCGTGGACGCCACGCGTCACATCATCCAGGGCGGCGCGGCCTTCGACCCGGAGGTCGCCGAGATCACCGGTGCCCGGTCGATGACCGAGGTCCAGGCCGAGTCGGCGGGCAACGCGGCGCAGCAGGCCGAGCGTGAGGTCACCCAGCTCGCCAAGGAGCTGGAGCGGGCGCAGCGCCGGGCGTCCGAGCTGCGCGGCGAGGCGGACCGGCTGGTCGCCAGGGCCGCCCGCGAGCGCGGCGAGGACCCGGAAGCTGCGGTGGCCGAGGCCGCCGTCGAGGCGTCGGCCCAGCCCGAGGTCTCGCTGCCGGAGCAGCCGACCGCACGCGACACCGAGCGCTCCGAGCGCCCCGAGCGTCGGGACGGCTTCCGTCGTGACGACCGTGGTGGCGACCGCGGTGGCCGTTCCTTCGAGCGTCGTGACGACCGCGGTGGCTTCAACCGCGACCGTGACCGCGGCGACCGTGGCGGTTTCCGCCGTGACGACCGCCGTGACGGTGACCGTGGTGGCCGTTCGTTCGAGCGCCGCGACGACCGCGGTGGTTTCAACCGCGACCGCGGCGGCGACCGTCCCGGCTTCCGCCGTGACGACCGTGGTGACCGCGGCGGTGACCGTGGTGGCCGTTCCTTCGAGCGTCGTGACGACCGCGGTGACCGCGGTGGCGACCGTGGCGGCCGTTCGTTCGAGCGTCGTGACGACCGCGGTGGCTTCAACCGCGACCGTGACCGCGGCGACCGTCCCGGCTTCCGCCGCGACGACCGCGGCGAGCGTGGCGGCCACCGTGGCAGCGACCGCCCGTTCAACCGCGACCGCCAGGGCGACCGTCCCGGCAGCGACCGCCCGTTCAACCGCGACCGCCAGGGCGACCGTCCCGGCAGCGACCGCCCCGGCAGCGACCGCCCCGGCAGCGACCGCCCCGGCTTCCGTTCCGGTGCCTCCCACGACCGCCCGCACGGCCGTCGTGACGAGCACCGCGGCGGCGGCTCCTTCGGCCGCCGCGAGGACAAGCCGCGCTGGAAGCGCAACGGCTGATCCCGGTACCCCGGACTGACGTGACAGGGCCCGTACGACACCCGTCGTGCGGGCCCTGCCGCATACGGACGGAACACGTCCGGGCCCGCCGCACCGATACCCGATCAACACCGCGCCCACGTCCCGCTATGCTCGTGGGGGCGACATCGCCTGGGGCCCTTAGCTCAATTGGCAGAGCAGTGGACTTTTAATCCATTGGTTGTGGGTTCGAGTCCCACAGGGCCTACCGAGGCAGGGGAGGGGAAACCCCTCCGACCTGCTGTGCGGCGCCCCGACCGGTTGAACACGGTCGGGGCGCCGCGGTGTTCGGGGATGGGGAACCGTTCAGGCGGGTTCGTTCCGGCGGGCGGCCGGTGTCCTGTCGGGCCCGGTCTCCAGCAGTTGCCGGCGCCTGGGGCCTCCCGGGACGCGGTGCAGGTTGTACGAGCCGGGCCTGCGTGCCTCGCCGGACAGGTGCTTCACGATCCCCTTGCACACGAGTTCCTTGAGCTTCGCGCCGGGGCGGCCGTCGATGTGGAACCACACCGCGACGTCGTACCTGTGGGCGAACTGGAAGATGCCGCCGCGTCGGCCCAGGCTGATGCACTGGCCGGCGAACGCCTGGTTGAGGGGCGACGGCCGCTCACCCGCGATACGGCTCAGCACCGTGTCGGCGGCCCGCGCGCCCAGCGGCATCGCGGCCTGGCAGCTCATCCGCAGCGGCAGGTTCGACGGCGCCGCCGAGTCCCCGGCCGCGACGATGCGCGTGTCGTCCACGCACGTCAGCGTCTCGTCGGTGAGCAGGCGGCCCACGGCGTCGGTGCTCAGCCCGCTGCGGGCGGCCAGGTCCGGTACGGCGAATCCGGCGGCCCAGACGGTCACCTCGCTCGGCAGTTCCCGGCCGTCGCCGAGCCGTACGGTGTCACGCGTCACCGCCGTCACCCTCGCGTCCGGGCCTTCGATTACGGTCGCCCCGAGTGCCGCCAGCCGCCCGGCCACCGAGCGCCGGCCCCGAGGGTGCAGGTAGGGGCCGAGCACCTCACCGCACACCAGGGTCACGGCACGGCCGGCCTCCGCCAGTTCGGCGGCCGTCTCGATGCCGGTCGGACCGGCTCCGACCACCGTCACCGCGGCCGCCGCGGGAGCTGCGGCGAGGACCGGCCGCAGTCGCTCCGCCGCCTCCAGGGTGGCGATCGGGTACGCGAATTCGGCCGCTCCGGGCACACCCGGGTCGGCGCTGTCGCTGCCCACCGCGTAGATCAGATAGTCGTAGCCGGCCGTGCCGCCGGTCGCCAACGCCACGCCGCGCCCGGCGGTGTCGATCCGGGTCACGGTGTCGACCACCAGCCGGACGCCGTCGGCCAGGACGTCCCGGTAGTCGACGACCGCGTCGTGGGATCCGCCCACCAGTTGGTGCAGGCGGACCCGCTCGACGAAGTCCGGGCGCGGGTTGATCAGGGTCACCGCTACGTCGTCGCGCCGCGTCAGGCGGTTGGCCGCCATGACGCCGGCGTATCCGCCGCCGATCACGACCACACGGGTGTTCTCAGGCATGGTGTCTCCGTCGTCTCAGAGGTTCGACCGTTTCCAGGGGGCCGAACCTCAAGACACCGCCCGATCGTTCGCTGTGACAGCGGGGCTGCGGGGCTGCGGGGCTGCGGGGCTGCGGGGCTGCGGGGCTGCGGGGCTGCGGGGCTGCGGGGCTGCGGGGGCAGGAATGTGCGTTCTTCAACGAGGTTTGGGTGCCCGGGACTTCCCGTTCCGGTTACGTCGTGAGGCGGCGGTAGGCCGCGCGGGCGTGGGTGAGGCGGGCGGCGGCCGTGCCGGCGACGGTGGCCGCGAGGAGACAGCCGAGCCAGAGCGTGTCCCGGGAGCCGGTCCAGGTGAGGGTGCCGGCAGGCGGTATGGCCAGGCCGTTGAGGAACAGCCAGCACAGGAGCGCCGTGCCGGGGGCCGCGGTGAACCGCGCGCATCCGCCGAGGACGGCGGCGAGCAGGGACAGGGCCGTCAGGGCGAGCCCGGGGTGGTCCGGGCCCACCACCGTGTGGAGCAGGACCACCACCGCCAACGCGCCGCCGAAGGCGCCGGTCCACACCAGTGGGGTGGCGACGGGCCGGGGCACCGGCCGCGGGCCGGTGCCGAGGACGACCCACGCGATCATGCCGACGCCCCCTTCCGGCGCTCCCCGGCGCCGGCCCGGCAGGTGGGGACAGCCGGGGGTGGGCGCGCCTGGGCCCCGGCGGGCGTGGAGCGCGTACCGGGCTGATTTTCGCACCGCCGGGGCCGCCAGGCCGGGGGATCGGGCGCCGATGGCCGGATTCCGGTGGCCGGTCGATGCGGGCCGGGGCGCGAGGGAGGTGGAATCGTGGTGCCTGGTTCCGGCGGTCGGGACGTCCACGGGCGGGTTGCCCTGCCCTTCGCCGTGCCGGTGGTCAGCTGCTCGCGTGGGCCGGTTCCGACCGGTCGGCCGGGGTGGCCTGCGGCGTGTCCGGCGAGCGGCGGCGGACGAGACGGGTGGCCAGCGGTTCGGTCCAGCGGGCGGTGAGGGGGCCGAGGACGACCAGGAGCAGGACGTACGCCGTGGCCAGCGGGCCGATCCGGGGCTCCGTACCGACGGCGAGACCGGCGATGACGATCGAGAACTCGCCGCGCGCCACCAGAGTGCCGCCGGTCCGCCAGCGGCCCTTGGACGGGATGCCCGCGCGGCGGGCGGCCCACCAGCCGGTGGCGATCTTCGTCAGCATGGTGACGACCGCCAGGGCGAGCGCCGGGAGCAGCACCGGCGGGATGGCGGACGGGTCGGTGTGCAGCCCGAAGAAGACGAAGAACACCGCCGCGAACAGGTCCCGCAGCGGGGACAGCAGACCGTGCGCGCCCTCGGCGACCTCTTCGGACAGGGCGATGCCGACCAGGAACGCGCCCACCGCGGCCGACACCTGGAGGTGCTGGGCGACGCCCGCGACCAGCAGGGTCAGCCCCAGCACCGCCAGCAGCAGCATCTCGGGGTTGTCGGAGGAGACCGCGCGGCTGATGATGCGTCCGTGGCGCAGGGCGACGTAGAAGACGGCGCCGACGGTGCCCAGGGAGATCAGCAGGGTGATGCTGCCGCCCGCGAGACTGGCCCCGGTCAGCAGGGCGGCGAGGACCGGCAGGTAGACGGCCATGGCGAGGTCTTCCATGACCAGGACGCACAGGATGACCGGCGTCTCGCGGTTGCCCGTGCGCCCGAGGTCGCCGAGCACCTTGGCGATGACCCCGGAGGAGGAGATCCAGGTGACTCCGGCGAGGGCGACGGCGGCGACCGGCCCCCAGCCCAGGAGCAGCGCGGCGACGGCGCCGGGGGCGGCGTTGAGGACGAAGTCGACGGCGCCCGAGGGGTACTGGGTCTTGAGGGTGGTGACGAGGCTCGACGCGCTGTACTCCAGCCCGAGCATCAGCAGCAGCAGGATGACACCGATCTCGGCGCCCGTGGCGACGAACTCCTCGCTGGCCTGCAGGGGCAGGAGGCCGCCGTGGCCGAAGGCGAGCCCCGCGAGGAGATAGAGGGGTATGGGGGAGAAGCCCACCCGTCCGGCGAGACGGCCCAACAGCCCGAGGGCGAGGATGATCGCTCCGAGTTCGATGAGCATGGTGGTGGTGTTGTGCACGGGCGTCTGACCTCCGTGGATCGGTGCGGTGTCGGCGTCTGTGCCTGATGAGCGGGTGCCGGAACGGCGGGTGCGGTGCCTGGGGAGGGGCTTTCGGGGTCGGGTGGCAGGGCCCTGGCCACGGGGGACGGGGGCGAGCCGGGAGTGTCCCCTACGGGTTGGGAGTCCCCGCAGTGCCTCGGGCCGGGTGGGCCGAGGGAGCGGGGGTGCGGCGCGGACTGCTGCCGGGCCGAGGGCCGGCGGCGCTCGCGGCTGGTGAAGGGCGCTTCAGCGCCGTGGGCGGCTGCTCGGGCGGCAGGGAGCGCCACCGGTATCCGGGACGCCGTCGCGGGCGGCGTTGTCGACACGTACGGAGATCACCCGACCCATCTCACGCCCCCCGTTCTTCTTCTCATCGGTTCGACCGGTCGGCGACGCTCGGCAATCGGTACGCGGCACCCGGGACGCGGCGCGCTCGGTACGCCGCACTTGGTGCCCGGCACTCAACGTGCAGAGTTCGACGCTCGACGAAAGAGCGGAACGCTGCTCAACGGAGCGTAAGCGCTTGATAAAGATTTTAGCGCACCCCAAACCGGGGTGCGCCGGGAAGAACGTCACATGACATGACAAAGCGATGCGTGTGAAGGCGGAACGGTCCCGGGGCCCTCGCTCTCAGCGGGCCGACTGCCGCTCCTGGCCGTCCCCCTGCGGCGGGTACGGGTCGAACAACTGCACGCCGATTCCGCTGAGCACCAGACCTGCCGCGATGAGCAGCCCGTCGGGCATGATCAGACCGATGGCCAGCAGGACGAGGCCGATCCCCAGCGCCCACCAGGCGTGCGCGCGTCGGTACTCGCGGGGCCGGGTGGGCCGCCCGCTGGACATCGAACGCGCGAAACGCGGGTCGTCCTGCTCGATTCGGACCGCGAGATCGACGAGGCGCTTGTCGTCGGACTGGGGCACGTCTCCTCCTTCCCGAACGGTGGCAGCACGGTGAGACGGCCGGCCGCCACCTCCGAAGCAACGCCTCCGGGCGTCTGTGGTCGTGGGCACCGACGCCCGGGGCGAAGAAGTGAACCGACGGCCCTCGAGAACTCGACACTCCACCACCGGGCCGACCCTGGGAGTTTGCCCGTGCACCGAGGTCGTCACCCGCCCGGTAAGGGGTCGTTCGGCGGGGACGGGCCTGATTCCACTTCAAGGATCACCTGCCCGGGGCCCCGGGACCATCAGGGGCAGCCCTCATCCTCGCGGGGGCCCGGGCTGTACACGGACCGGCCGGGCACCGCACACCCACGGGAGAAATGGGGACTGTCACGGATGGCGATCCGCCGGGCCGGCGCTCACGCTGGGTTCGGCGGCACGCGCCCGCGCCCCCGGTCGCGCGGGCGGCCCACAGCTCCGCGGCACGGGAGCCCACGACAACAGGGCAGCACCAGACCGCACGCCTGCCGGACAGGGCCCTGTCCGGCGGTGCCCGGAGCAGGGCCGGGTCGCGGCGGTATCAGGGAAAGACCGGGGCGGCATCGGGGCGGCACCGCGGCCGTGCCGGGGCACAAGCACAGCAGGACGGCCGTACGCCGGCGGCCGGCTCCGGACGAGCGCGGTGAGGAGGCGGTACCGGGTGCCACTGTTCTGGCGGATCTTCCTGCTGAACGCCGTCGTGCTGATCGTGGCCACCGTCCTGCTGCTCGGGCCGGTCACCGTCTCCACTCCGGTCCTGCTCACCGAGGCCCTCGTGCTCACCGTGGGACTGGCCGCCATGCTCGGTGCGAACGCGCTGCTGCTGCGCGTCGGCCTCGCCCCGCTCCAGCGCGTCACCCGCGCCATGTCCACCACCGACCTGCTCCGCCCCGGACAACGCCCCGAGGTCACCGGGCGCGGGGAGATCGCCGAGCTGATCAGCACGTACAACACGATGCTCGACCGGCTCGAGGACGAACGCGCCGCGAGCAGCGCCCGTGCCCTGTCCGCCCAGGAGGACGAACGCCGCCGGATCGCCCAGGAGCTGCACGACGAGGTCGGCCAGAGCCTCACCGCCGTCCTGCTCCAGCTCAAGCGGGTCGCCGACCACGCCCCGCCGGAGCTGCGGGAGGAACTGAGCCTGGTGCAGGAGACCACCCGGGGCAGCCTGGACGAGATCCGGCGCATCGCCCGCCGGCTGCGCCCCGGCGTCCTGGACGAGCTCGGGCTGACCAGCGCGCTCAAGGCCCTCGCCACCGAGTTCGGCGGCGAGGGCCTGACGGTCCAGCACCGCCTGGACTCCGACCTGCCCGATCTGGGCCCGGAGGCCGAACTGGTCCTCTACCGGGTGGCCCAGGAGGGGCTCACCAACATCGTCCGGCACGCGCACGCCCGCCGCGCGGAGATCTCTTTGTGCCGCACCTCCTCCGGAGTGGAGCTGCGCGTCCGGGACGACGGCCAGGGCATCGGTGCCGCGTCCGAGGGTGCCGGCATCCTCGGGATGCGTGAGCGGGCCCTGCTCGTCGGTGCCGACCTCGATGTGGGTCCGGCCGCCGCGGGCGGGACCCTCGTGCGTCTCGCCGTCCCCGTTCCGGTGCGGGGCCCCGCGCCCGCACGGACCTCCCCGCCCCTGACCGCCGTCCCCGACCGGAAAACCCCGACATGACCGACCTCGGCTTCACCCGCCCCCCGTCCGGTACACCCGCCGGCGCCGAGACCACCACCCCGGCCGGTGCCGGGAGCGGTGGCGCCCCGACGCGCATCCTCCTCGCCGACGACCACGCGCTGGTCCGCCGCGGCGTACGCCTCATCCTCGACGGCGAACCGGACCTGACCGTCGTCGCCGAGGCCGACAACGGCGCCGAAGCCCTCGAACAGGCCCGTATCCACGAACCCGACCTGGCCATCCTCGACATCGCCATGCCCCGCCTGACCGGCCTCCAGGCGGCCCGTGAGCTCTCCCGCACCCTGCCGCAGACGCGGATCCTCATCCTGACCATGTACGACAACGAGCAGTTCTTCTTCGAGGCGCTGGGGGCCGGCGCCTCCGGGTACGTGCTCAAGTCCGTCGCCGACCGCGACCTGGTGGAGGCCTGCCGGGCCACCATGCGCGGCGAGCCGTTCCTCTACCCGGGCGCCGTCAACGCCCTCATCCGCAACTACCTCGAACTCGCCCGGGACGGCCGGAACCTGCCCGCCAAGGCCATCACCGACCGCGAGGAGGAGATCCTCAAGCTGGTCGCCGAGGGGAACACCTCGCAGCAGATCGCCGACCTCCTCGTCATCAGCCCCAAAACCGTGGAGCGCCACCGCGCGAACCTGCTGGCCAAGCTCGACCTGAAGGACCGGCTGGAACTCACCCGGTACGCCATCCGGGTGGGGCTGATCGAACCCTGACCGAGCACCTCTGTTCTCCGGGGCCGGCGGCCGGGGGCTGTCCGGCGGGTGAAGTCGCAGACGCGGGGGCCCGCACGCCGGCCCCCGAGCCCTTCGAGCAGGGGCCCCGACGGAGTTGTCGTCGCCCTCCCCACTCCCGGCCGCCCCTCCCATGAGTGGGAGGGGCCCTCATCGCTCCGCGTCGGTTCCCTCCTCCGCCCCGCAGCTGGTCGCACCAGCCTCCGCTCGCCCCGGCTGGACGGGCGCCGTCGGTCTCCTTCGATCCGATCCGCCGGACAGGCCCGAGGGGTCCTTGCACTGTGCCCGCCCGGGCCACGCGACCTCATCGGGCGCTCATAGTGCAAGGACTCCTCAGCGCTCGGCTTCGGCGGGCTCCCGTTCGGGCACGGGTCCGGCGTTCAGACCTCCGTCGGGGCCTGCGTCCAGGTCCGGGGGGAGTCCCGTGCCCGATGAGGGCCCGGCGTCCGGACCGGGCCCGGTGCCCCGGGAGGAGCCGCGGTCGGGCAGCCGTGCCTGGACGGCGCGCAGGGCGCACGCGAGCAGATGGGACTGCTTGGCGAGCACCGGGCCGAGGACGGCGAGGACGAGGACGTACCCGGCGATGAACGGCGTGAGCCGGTCGTCGAGCCCCGCGCCGGTGGCCATGGCGGCCAGGATCAGCGCGAACTCGCCACGGGAGACGAGGGTCGTGGCGATGTCGGCCGCGATGTCGACGCCGTACCGGTACAGGCGGGCCACCAGCAGGCCCGCGATCAGGTTCATCGCGAGGGTGAGCACCACCGCGGCGGCCACCGGACCGGCGACGGAGGCGATGTCCCCCGGGTCGATGGCCAGCCCGAAGGCGAAGAAGAAGATCGCCGCGAAGGCGTCCCGCAGGGGATGGACCAGGGTGCGGATCCGGGGCGCGGCGGGGGTGCCGGCCACGATCAGTCCGACCATGAACGCCCCGATGGCGTCGACGACCCCGAGCACCTCGGAGACACCCGCGACGAAGATCGCGGTTCCGAGGAAGGTGATGACCAGCAGCTCGTTGTCGCGTACGGACATGATCCGGCCGAACAGCCGGGTGCCATAGCGGGCGGCAATGGCCAGCACCATCAGGAAGCCGAACGCCTTGGACGCCTGGAACGCCATGTCCCCGAGCCCCCGGGCGCCGCTGAGTACGGGCTGGAGAGCCGCGAGATAGAGGGCGAGAAAGATGTCCTCGACGACGGTGACACCGAGGATGAGCCGGGTCTCGGGCCGGCTGATGTGACCCAGCTCGATGAGGATCTTCGTGACGATCGCGGAGGACGAGATGCCGAGTACCCCGGCGAGCACCAGGGCCTCCCGCGCTCCCCAGCCGAGGGCGAACCCGAATCCCAGCCCCGCGCCGACGTTGAGCGCCAGGTAGATGCCACCGGCGCTGATGAGCCGCTTGCCGCCCCGTCTCAGGTCGTCGAGGTGGAACTCCAGGCCGAGGTAGAAGAGCAGCAGGACGAGACCGAGCGCCGACAGCATCGAGAAGTCGTGGGCGTCCTCGACCAGGACGAGCCCCGGTGTGTGCGGGCCGAGCAGAATGCCGGCGAGCATGAACAGGGGGATCGTCGGCAGCCCGATCCGGCTCCCGAGGCGGGCGAGGAACGCTGCGGCGAGGAACGCGCCGCCCATGGCGAGCAGAGTGTCGGCATGTCCCACAAGTCACCACCTTCCACAGCACGGGGACGGAGCGGGATCCGATCGACCGACCCGAGCGGGGGCTGCTCCTTCGTGTCGGTGGGGGTTCTCCGCCATACGGGGCTGCGGCCGGTACATCCCCGGGTGCGGAGCGGTTGCGGCCGGTGCGTGCCGGGACCGGGCCCCCGGTGTTCCTCCACGCTCACATCCGGCCCCGGGCGCCCGCCATCCGTGACGCCACCCAAACGAGGTGGCGGACGACACCCATGAGGTGTGGGGGGGGGGGAAGGCCCCTCATCACGGGCCGGTCGCCGGGGACGACGGGGCCACCGCGCGTTTCCACGCCGTACGGTTTCGCGCCATGCGGCGGTGGCACACCGTACGGCTTCCCGCCGCGCGGGAACACACCGGGTGCAAGACTCTCTTCGCCCAGCCGATCCCAGCCGATCCCAGCCTTGCCCCCCGCCCCACCCCGCCCCGTCCGCCGTCCCCGTCAGGAGCGCCGTCGATGCCCCACCCGTACGTCCTGCTGTCCGCCGCCGTCTCGCTCGACGGGTATCTCGACGACACCGGGCCCGAGCGGCTGCTGCTGTCCGGCCCGGAGGACTTCGACCGGGTCGACGAGGTACGGGCGTCGGTGGACGCGATCCTGGTCGGCGCCGGCACGATCCGGGCCGACAACCCCCGGCTGCTGGTCAACGCGCCCGAGCGACGTGCCGCCCGGGCCGCCGAGGGCAGGCCCGCCTACCCGCTGAAGGTCACCGTCAGTGGCTCGGGCGACCTGGACCCGGCGGCGCGGTTCTGGCACACCGGTGGCGCGAAGGTCCTCTACACGACCGACAAGGGCTCCGAACGCGCCCGCGCCCACGGCCTCGCCGCCGACGTCGTGCCGCTCGGCGCCGAGCTCGACTGGCGCCGCCTCCTGACGCACCTGTACGACGTGTACGGCGTCCGGCGGCTCATGGTCGAGGGCGGCGGCCTGATCCACACCCAGCTCCTCACCCAGGGCCTCGCCGACGAGCTCCAGCTGGTCCTCGCCCCGCTCCTCGTCGGCGACCCGGACGCCGCCCGCCTCTTCGGATCCGGGACCTACCAGGGCGGCCGGCTGCGACTGCTGGAGACCCGCCCGATCGGCGACGTCGTCCTCATGCGCTACGAACCCACCGCCCCCGGCGCCGGCCCGCTCCCCGTCGCCGCCGACCACCACTGGCTGGCCCTCGCCTGTGAACTGGCAAAGCGGTGCCCGCCCTCGAAGACGGCGTTCAGCGTGGGCGCGGTGGTCGTCGCGGCCGACGGCACCGAACTGGCGCGGGGCCACTCCCGCGAGGGCGGTGATCCGGTGGTGCACGCCGAGGAGGCCGCCCTCGCCGGGATCGACCCCGCGGACCCGCGGCTCGCGACCGCCACCGTGTACTCCAGCCTGGAACCCTGCGCCCGGCGCGCCTCCCGGCCGGTGCCCTGCGCCCGGCTGGTCCTGGACGCGGGAGTACGGCGGGTGGTCACCGCGTGGCGGGAGCCGGACACCTTCGTGGAGGACGCCGACGGCAGCGGGGTACTGGCCGCGGAGGGCGCCCTGGTCGTCGTCCTGCCGGAGCACAAGGAGGCCGCCGAGGCGCCGAACGGCCATCTGCTCGGCCGGTGAGGCAGGGGCGGCGGCAACGTGTGTGCGAAGTGCCCCGCGGATGCCGTATGCTGGTGAACACAACGACGCGGGGTGGAGCAGCTCGGTAGCTCGCTGGGCTCATAACCCAGAGGTCGCAGGTTCAAATCCTGTCCCCGCTACTGAAGGCCGAGGGCCGGAATCCGAGAGGATTCCGGCCCTCGGCCTTTTGCGTCCGTCCCGTTTCGGGAGAGCGTCCCGGGGTACTTCCGCGAAGATGTGACGCCAGGTGATCGAGCCGCCTCGCTGCGCATAACAATTGACGCACCGTCAACTCGAGTGTGACGAGGACGGTGAAGTCAACTCGCCCGGTTTCGACCGGTCGTGGCGCTTAAGTCCGTGCGGAAGTCGTTAACGATCAAGAGGAACGGCTTGGAATACGACCCTCGCGTCTATTAACGTTCGATAACGCAGCGCGGTCGTCCCAGCCGTCACACGAGTCGGCTCCGTGCGCACGCGCCGAATCCCGCAAGGGAACCGGGGAACCAACATCTTGGGGTGAATCGCGCGGATGCCCCCGTGGAGACACGGACGGTATACGCGCGTAGGAGACCTTCCTGCTCCGAACCCGTCAGCTAACCCGGTAGGCGAGAAGGAAGGAAAGGAGTGCGCCCCACGTGGCGTCCAACCGGCCTGCCCCCGAGGCCCCCTTCATGCCGAGCCGACGCGACAGCGACACCTTCGGCTACGGCGGCATCCGCACCGACGAGGGCCCCTTCGAGGAGTGGAACCCCACCGAGGATTCCATTCGTCCCGTGCGCGGCCGGCATCGTGTCGGCAAGCAGCGCGGCGGAGGCCTCGCCCGTAGCTCCACCGTCCTGGGCGTCGGTGTCATAGCCGCTGTCGCCGGTGGCGGCATGGCCAGCGCCCAGACCGGCAAGCCGCCGGTCTCCATCTCCGTACCGGACCTTCCCTCTGTTGGTTCCCTCATCTCCGACGAGGAAACCCCCCAGGGCTCCGCCACCCCGCTCAGCAGCATCGGCGCGGTCGCCGACGAGGCCGAGCAGGGCAGCGCTTCCGACGCCGGCGAGGTGCTGCGCGCCCGGATCATGGCGCAGGTCGAGCAGCAGCAGAGCCAGGCCGAGGACAGGGCCGCCGCCGAAGCCGCCGCGAAGGCGGAGAAGGAGGCCAAGGAGCAGGCCGCCGCCGCGAAGAAGGAGGCCGAGGAGAAGGCCGCCGCGGCGAAGAAGAAGGCGGAGGAGGAGGCCGCGAAGAAGGCCGAGGCCGAGCGTCTCGCCGAACTGGCCACGCAGTACGCGCTGCCCACCTCCTCGTACACCATCTCCTCGACCTTCGGTCAGGCCGGCGCCTACTGGTCCTCCGGCCAGCACACGGGCCTGGACTTCGCCGCCCCCACGGGCACGCTGATCAAGGCGGTCCACACCGGCACGATCACCTCCGCCGGCTGGGACGGCTCGTACGGTTACAAGACCGTGCTGACCCTCGACGACGGCACCGAGATCTGGTACGCCCACCAGTCCTCCATCAGCGTCAGCGTCGGCCAGCAGGTCAACACCGGCGATGTGATCGGCCGCGTCGGCTCCACCGGCAACTCCACCGGCGCCCACCTCCACCTGGAGGTGCACCCGGCCGGCTCCGCCTCGGGCATCGACCCGATGGCCTGGATGCAGTCGAAGGGCCTCGCCGTCTGAGACCCCGGCCCCGGCCGGTCTTCGCGTCCCGCGCCCCACGCAGCCGCAGCCCCGGCAGCCCTGACGACGCCCCCCGACGTCAGGACTGCCGGTTCGGCGTTTTCAGGGGCGCTGCCAGGGGCGGTACGGGTGCGCGTAGGGGTTCGGCCCGGCCGCAGGGTGGCCGGGGTTCACGGCGCCGTACGGGCCGTATGCGCCGTACCCTCCGTACGCTTCGGGCAGGCCGTACGGGCCGTGCCCCGGCCGGGGCGGGGCGGGCGGCGCGGTGACCCGGGCCGCGTGCTCCAGGGCAGGGCGGGCCGTGTCGCGGCGGTGCCACATCTCGCGCAGCAGTTCGTGCTCCCGTACGACGAAGTCCGCGCCCGCGCGGCCGCGGCGCCCCCGGTGCCGCAGGAACGCCAGCGATGTCGCGTACGCCCCGTACTGCGCCACCGCGCGGGCAGCGGTCCGGCCGCCGTGCCGGTGCGCGTACCGCCGGGCGATGCGCCGGGCCCGCATCGAGCCGAGCGCGTAGGGCTGGGCCGGGGTCAGCCAGCCGGCCCTGACGTACGCGGGCAGCTCCTCCCGTACGGTCCGCAGCTCACGCTGCCGGGTCCACACCACCAGCCAGGTCAGCAGGCCGAACGACGGCACCATGAACGCCGCGTACACGGCGAAGAAGCCGTACCCGCCGAGGGCCGAGGAGGCGTTCCACAGGGCGTGCATGCCCATCGCGAGCAGCAGGCCGCCGAGCGGGAGCAGGACGCGCACCGGGCGGCGCCGCCGGGCGGCGAGCGCGGCCATTCCGAAGCCGATGCCGGTGAGGACCGTGAAGAGAGGGTGCGCGAACGGCGACATGACGACGCGGACGAAGAACGTCGCCGCGGTGACGGAGAAGACGCCGCTGCCGCCGGTGAGCTGGTCGGTGCCGAAGGCGGTGCCGAGGTAGAGGATGTTCTCGGTGAAGGCGAAGCCGGTGGCGGTGACCCCGGCTATCACCACGCCGTCGAGGATTCCGGTGAGGTCGCGTCTGCGGAACAGGAAGACCAGCAGGACGGCGGCGGCCTTCGCGGACTCCTCCACGACCGGGGCTATCACGGTCGCGCCGAGCGTGTCCGCGCGGGACGGGTCGGCCGTCTCCGTCGCTATCCACCGCGTGGCGAAACTGTTGGCGACGATCGCCATGAGCGCGGCGGCGCAGGCGCCCCAGGCGAAGGCGAAGACGAGGTTGCGCCACGGGCCCGGCGCGACACGCTCCAGCCAGCGGAAGGCGGCGACGAGCAGCGGCACCGGCAGCACGGCGAGGCCGAGCCCGACGAGGAAGCCCTCCGTGCCGGTCCGCTCGCGGACCAGGCCCAGGATGACCAGGCCCGAGAGCGCGAGGAGGGCGGTCAGCGCCCCGTACCGCACCCAGGGCCGCCGCCACCAGTGCGCGTGCCGCAGGGCGGGCCCGTCGGCCGGTCCTGCGGGACCGGAGGGCCCGCCGGGCCGGGTCGGGTACGGACGGCTGATGGCCACAACATTGACCCTAACGAGGGAACGGTGCTGCCCGCAGGAACACCGGGCGGGTTCAGGTGCCGACGGCGCCCCGGCCGGGCCGGTCGAGGTGCTGTACGCGGCGGAAGAGCAGGTCGTTCACCACGTGGCCCTTGTCCAGCCCCTGCCCCTCGAAACGGGTCAGCGGCCGGAACTCCGGACGCGGCGCGAAACCGCCGTCCACCAGGGTGTTCTCGAAGCCGGGGTGCGCGGTCAGCACCTCGAGCATCTGCTCGGCGTACGGCTCCCAGTCGGTGGCGCAGTGCAGGAGCGCGCCCGGTGCGAGGCGGGTCGCGGCGAGGTCGAGGAAGGCGGGCTGGATCAGCCGGCGCTTGTGGTGCCGCTTCTTCGGCCAGGGGTCGGGGAAGTAGACGCGCAGTCCGCCCAGCGCGTCGGGGACGAGCATCTCGCGCAGCAGGATGATCGCGTCGCCGTTGCCGACGCGGACGTTGTCCAGGCCGTGCTGGTCGGCGAGGCCGAGCAGATGGCCCTGGCCGGGGGTGTGGACGTCCACGGCGAGGATGTTGGTGCCCGGGTCGGCGGCGGCCATGCGCGCGGTCGCCTCGCCCATGCCGAAGCCGATCTCGAGGACGACCGGACGGTCGTTGCCGAAGAAGGCGGCGAGATCGAGGCGCTGCCTGCCGTCGACGTCGAAGCCCCACCGGGGCCACAGCCGCTGCAACGCGTCCGCCTGCCCGGCGGTGACCCGGCTCCGGCGTGGCTGGAAACTCCGGATCCGGCGCTCGAAGTGCGACCCGGCGGGATCGGCCTTCGGTCCGTCCGGGAAGCGGGGCTCGCCCTTCTCCCGGGTACGGCGGACCGACGCACCGGGCGTGTGCCCGGCGTGCGGGGTGAGGGCTTCGGGGGTGTTTACGGAGTCAGACACAGTGCTGTCGATTTTACGGGGGTTGCGCGAGGCCTCCGCGGCCGGTTCCGAACGGCACCGAGGCCGGGGTCGGTCCCGCGGGTGCGGGGGGCCGGTGGGGGCGGCCGCCTCAGCGGGGTGCGTCGTTCGGGGCGGCCAGGGCCGTCAGGGCCCGGCGGGCAACCTCGCGGCCGATGGGCAGGGACGCCGTCGCCGCGGGCGAGGGGGCGTTGAGGACGTGGACCGCGCGGGGTGTCTCCTGGATCAGGAAGTCGTCCGCCAGGGTGCCGTCGCGCAGGACCGCCTGGGCCCGTACGCCCGCCGGGGCCGGCACCAGGTCGGCCTCCCGGACCGCGGGCACGAGCCGGCGGACCGCCTCGGTGAAGGCCCGCCGGGACAGGGAACGGTGCAGCTCGCCGGCGCCGTGCCGCCAGTGGCGGCGGGCCAGGTGCCGGGAGCCCGGCCAGGCCAGCGTGGAGGCCAGCTCGCGCGGGCGGACCGTACGCCAGTCGTAGCCCTCGCGCGCCAGGGCCGGTACGGCGTTGGGTCCGACGTGGACGCCACCGTCGACGCCGCGCGTGAGATGGACGCCGAGGAACGGGAACGCCGGGTCGGGCACCGGATAGACCAGGCCGCGGATCAGCTCCGGGCGGGCCAGATGGTAGTACTCGCCGCGGAACGGCACGATGCGCATGCCGGGCTCGTCGCCGGTGAGGCGGGCGATCTCGTCGCAGTGCAGACCCGCGCAGTTCACCAGGACCCGGCCGCGCACGACGTCCCCGGCGGTGGTCAGAACGGCCACGCCCAGGTCCGCACGGCGGTCGACGCGGGTGACCCGCGCGCCGTAGCGGATCTCCGCGCCGGACGCGGACGCCAGCCGACGGGCGACCGCGGCGTAGTCGCAGATGCCGGTGGTGCCGACGTGTATGGCGGCCAGACCCTCGACCTCCGGCTCGTACGCGGCGATCTGCGCGGCACCCAGTTCACGGACCGTCAGGCCGTTCTCCCGGCCGCGCTGGGCCAGGGCGTGCAGGCGGGGCAGCTCGTCCCGGCCGGTGGCGACGATCAGCTTGCCGGTCACCGCGTGCGGGATGTCGTACTCCGCGCAGAACTTGACCATCTCGGCCGCGCCCCGCACCGCGTACCGCGCCTTCAGGGAGCCGGGGCGGTAGTAGATGCCGCTGTGGATGACGCCACTGTTGCGGCCCGTCTGGTGCCGGGCGGGTCCGGGCTCCTTCTCCAGCACCGTGACCCGTGTGCCCGGCGCCGCGCGGGTGATCGCGTACGCCGTCGACAGACCGACGACGCCGCCGCCGATCACCAGCACATCGCAGTCGTACGCCCACCGCGCCACCCGCACCACCTCCCGGTCCCGATAGTGCACTGCGCCACTGACGACACCCGTAAACCCCGAAAGCGGCAGGGGTCTGCCGCGGACCGCCGATATGGGGCGGTCGGGGTGGCGGCCGGAGTCAGGCGGGAGTCATCAGCAGCGGCCGGGCGCGCTCGCGCAGTTCGACCACGCGGGGTTCGTCGCCGTAGGGCTCCAGGCGGTGCAGGAGGTCCCTGACGTACTCCGTGGTGCGCGCGGACGAGATGCGGCCGGCCACCTCCACCGCCCGCACGCCCTGCTCACAGGCGGCGTCCAGGTTGCCGGACTCCAGTTCGGCGACCGCCGAGACGACGAGCCGCAGCCCGTGCGAGCGGACGAACTCCTCCGTCGGCCGCGACAGCGCCTGCTCGGTGAAGCGGCGGACCTGGCGGGGCGCCTTCAGGTCGCGGTAGCACTCGGCGGCGTCGGCGGCGAAGCGGTCGTAGGAGTAGAAGCCCAGCCAGACCGGGTCGCTGTCGCCGGGGCGGGAACGTTCCAGCCAGCCCTCGGCCGCCCTCAGGGACGCGCCGGCCGCCGGGGCGTCACCCGCGCGTGCGTGCGCGCGTGCCTCCACGAGCCGGAAGAAGCTCATGGTGCGGGCCGTGGCCAGGCCGCGGTTGCGCTCCAGCGCGGCCTGGGCGAGGTCGACGCCCTCGTCGCCGAAGCCGCGATAGGTGGCCTGGAGGGACATGGAGGCCAGGACGTATCCCCCCAGCGGGACGTCGGCCGCCGCGCGGGCCAGGCGCAGGGCCTGGATGTAGTAGCGCTGGGCGGCCTCCTGCTGGCCGGTGTCGAAGGCCATCCAGCCGGCCAGCCGGGTGAGTTCGGCCGACGCGCCGAACAGGGAACGGCCCACGTCGTCGGCGTACGAGCCGAGCAGCAGGGGAGCCGCCTCCACCCGCAGGCACTCGGGGACCATCGACGAACGCCAGTCGCCGCCCCCGTACTTGGAGTCCCAGCGGCGCGCGTCCTCGGCGGCCTCACGCAACTTGCGCACATCGCTGTGGCCGACCCTGGCCGGTGCGCCGGAGCCCTCCGTGGGGCTCACCTCGCGCGCGACCGAACTGTCGGCCGGGGTTATCAGCCAGCGCGAGGCAGGCGTTGCATATGCGCTCACTGCGAACGATCCGGCGAGCGACTGCCAGATGCCGCCGGACCCCGCGCGGCGGCCGGCCAGGTCCAGCCGGTACAGCTCGGTGGCGGACCTCACCGCCTGCGCGACGTCCCGGGGGAAGGCCAGGCCGACTTCGGGCGCGGGATCCGCGTCCGCCAGGCCGATCTCGTGGAGCGGCACCGGACGGCCGAGCTTCTGGCCGATGGCGGCGGCGATCAGGTGCGGTGCCGCGCCCTGCGGCACCATGCCCTTCGACACCCAGCGCGCCACCGACGTCTTGTCGTAGCGCAGGGTCAGCCCGCGCTGTGCGCCAAGGTCGTTGACGCGCCGCGCGAGGCCCGCGTTGGAGATACCCGCGAGGGCGAGGACGGTGCCGAGCTTCTCGTTCGGCCCGCGTAGCTCCCTGGACATGCGCCACCCCTCGACACAGACGGCTGCCGCTCTGGCATAACCGCGCGGCATTCGTAAACCCAGCGTAGTTCGCCGCATCCCAAGCGTTAAGGGGCATTCTTCCGGATGGCGGGATTGTGGTCCGTACTGAAGTACGGGTCCGATACGCGCAGTTGCGGCATGCTCCCGGCGTGTGGCCGTGCGCCTGTGCGTGCGCTCTACTCCGGCCATCACGGGAGCGGTTCCATGGTCCATGCGTGGGTCGGCCCGCTGTACTGGATCCAGTGGGCTGGGGGACGCCGCCGCCTTCATCCCCGCGGGCGGCGGAACGGTCCGGGAGACGCACTCCGTCTCCCGGACCGCGAGATCGCCGGGCGGTGCGCAGAACCTGTACGGAGCGTGTTCGAGGTTGCTCTCACATCTCCGAATTGGCTGAAAATCGACCCCGCCGTTCCGGGACTGTCAGCGCATCTACCATGGCAGTTGAGGGCGCGTTAGGGGTTCTTGGGGCGCGCTGGGGGGCGCATTCGCGTCGCAGCGGTGCAGGTGGGTGTGTGGTCGCGGACGGACGACCTCCTTGCCTCGGGCGGGTGTTCGGGGCGGGGGAGGAGTATCCGCCGGGGCGCATTCGACGGAGCACATGCGGTGCCGGCACCCCTCCTGAGCGCCTCCGTCATGGCAGCATGGGTGAACCGGTGCGTACGGTGCACCGGTTGTCCACAGCCTGTGGAGGCGTCGATGCGGTGGTTGGTGGGATGGAGCAGCGCCACCGCGGGCGCCCCGGTGTTCGGCTCCGCCGGCGCCACCGGTTCCGACGGCGAGACACTGCAACCGGTGGGGTCCCACCCGTTGTGGGGCGACCCCGACCCGCTGTGGGCGGTCGGCGACTGGCGCCCCGACGAGGTGCGGGTGGTGACCGGCGACGCCGACACCCGGATCGCCGTCCTCGGCACCTGCGGCGCCACCGACGAACAGCTGCGCGTAGCCCTGTTCGCCGCGCGCGGCGGCGCGCTGCGCCATCTGACCGCCTGGCCGGGCAGTTACACCGCCGTCGTGCAGGTGGGCCGCCGGGTCACCGTCTGCGGCGACCTCGCGGGCGCCCGGCCGGTGTTCCACACCCCCTGGGAGGGCGGCACCGCGTACGCGACCGCCGCGCTGCCCCTCGCCGACCTCGTCGAGGCCAATCTCGACTTCGGCCACCTCGCCGCGCTCCTGGCCGCCCCCGATGTGCCGGCCGCGCTCCACGACTCCACCCCGTACGACGGCGTGAAGCGCGTTCCGCCGGGGCATGCGCTGATCCTGCGCGCCGGGGCGCGCGAGATCGCCGGGTACGAGCCCGTCGCCTCGCTCGCCGTCGCCGCGCCGCCCGCCGACCCGGACCGCGCGGTGGACGCCGTCCGGGACGCGCTGATCGAGGCCGTCCGCACCCGGCTCGCCGCGCCCCGGCACGTCCCCGGCGCCGACATCGATCCCGGCCCCGTGCCGGGCATGGGCCCCGCCGAACGGCGCGCGGCGCGCGGAATGCCGGTGCCCGGGATCGGGGCCGACCTCTCCGGCGGGCCCGCCTCCGGGACGCTGGCGCTGCTCGCCGCCGGACTGCCGGGCATGCCGGGGACCGTGCTGGGGCACGGCACGGGCGCGGGGGAACGGCTGCTCGCCGTCACCTTCAACGATCTCGCGGGGGGCTCCGGTGGCGCGGGTGGCGGCACGGGAAGCGGATCGGCGGGCGGGCCCCACGGCGGGCGGGA
Organism: Streptomyces yamdrokensis; assembly: GCF_053890455.1. Taxonomy (NCBI): domain Bacteria; kingdom Bacillati; phylum Actinomycetota; class Actinomycetes; order Kitasatosporales; family Streptomycetaceae; genus Streptomyces; species Streptomyces yamdrokensis. Next base: position 3,664,098 of record NZ_CM132679.1, on the reverse strand, counting down.
GGACGAGATGACGCGCGCCGGGGCGCTGGCCGCCAACCCCCGGCTGCACCACGTGGTCGTCCCCGGCGGCGAGGACACCCTGCCGTACGCCGACCTCGACGGGCCGCTCACGGACGAGCCGGCCCCCTCCCTGGTCACCGCCGCCCGGCACCGGGCACGGCTGGCCGCGGGCAGCGCCGACCACTTCACGGGGTACGGGGCCCGGCAGGTGCTCGACGCGCATCCCGCGCGCCTCGCCGACCTCCTCATGGACCGCAAGCGGCGCCATCTCGTGCGGCCCGTCGCCGCGCTGGCGAAGGCCGACGGGTCCGTGATGGTGCCCGGGCGCGTGTACGCCGCGGCCCGGCGCCTGGCGCGTACGCCGTACCGCACGGGGCTCGAGACCCTCGCGGACCAGCTGCTGCACCACCAGCTGGACGACGGGGCCCCCTGGGGCGCGGCGGACGCCTCGCTGGCCTTGCTGACCTGGGGAAGACCCGGTCCGGCGGCGCGCTGGCTGACCGGCGAGGCGCTCGCTGAAGTATCGGTTCGCCTCCAGGCGTCCACCCGCCGGTCCGACGTGGGGCCGGGGCAGCGGCCCGGTGACTTCCGCGCGCGTGCGGCACTGGCCCGGCACGCGGCCGACGTACGGGTACTGGAGCAGGCCGCCGAGATCCGCTTCCAACGGCTGCACACACCGTTCCTCGACAACCAGGTCGTCCGCGCGTGCCGGGCACTGCCCGAGGCGCTGCGGGTGAAGCCGGGGGCACGGGCCTTTGTCCTGCGGTCCGTGCTCGAGGGCGCGGGCGTGCGGGACCTGCCCGCCGGGTGGGGCGCGCCGACCCAGGCGAACACCGCCGCCGCGACGCGGATCGGGCTGCGGGTCGCCGCGGACACCCTGATGACGTTGTTCGACACTCCGCTGCTCGCGGAGGCGGGGCTGGTCGAGGCCCGCGTGGTGCGCAAGGCGCTGCGGGCCGCCGCCGAGGGGGAGCCGCTGCCGCTGGACGGGCTCGCGGATCTGGTCGCGCTGGAGCTGTGGCTGCGGCGGCTGCTGGCGCGCCGGGGAACCTGCTGGACGGGGACGCCCGGACGGCAGCGGGCGGTGCCCGGGGGGATCGCGCCGGAGCGGGGGGCGTTGGCGCGCGGGGTCTGAGCGGAGGCCTGGGCCTGCGGCGCGGGTGACTGCGGCGCTTGGGCAGGACCGGCTCGGGTGCGGGTGGTGGGTCTGCGTCGGACGGCGGGGGCACACATCCATGCCTGCGGCGCCTCTGCGGCTTCGGTGGGGGTGTTCGTAGCGCCCGCGGTGCGTTGTGGGTCGGGGCCGGGGCGGGGCGCCCGCCCTCGGCCCGGCGCGAGGATCGGGTGACTGCGCGGGGACCGGCGTCGACGCGCCGGCCGCTGCGGGCGGACACCCCACCCCGTCACCTTCCCGCCGTGGGCGGCTGTTCTCCGCCCACCGGCCGGTGGGACCGCACGCCGTGCGCGGTGGTGAGGCCGGTGGGCCGCCGGGGCTGTGCGCCGTACGCGGCCGAGTCGTCCGTGGGGCACCTACGCGCAGGTGAAGCGGGACCGGGCCCAGTCGGCCAGGGCCAGGCTGTCGAAGTGGCCGTGGGGTTCCACCACCAGGCGTACGGTCTTGCGGCCCGTCAGGTCCACGTGGACCGGGATCGCCGGGGCGCCGCCCTCGATCCGGCCGGAGTTCCACAGGGGGACGCCGTCCGCGTGGACGGAGAAGGCGACCTTTCCCGGCTTCATCGTCAGGTCGTCCACGCCGACCATCGCGTCGTAGGCGCTGCACGGGCGGTTCAGGTCGATGGTGACGGAGGAGCCGCCGTGGGCCGTCACGCCGCGGGAGTGGCTCCGGTGGGCGATGGACAGGGCCGGCCTCTGCCAGACCCGGCTGCTCGCGCCGATGCGCATTTCGGGGGCGTCGCCGTCGCCGCTGATGTCGTGGGCGGGCTCGCTCCATTGGTGGACCGTCGGCGAGGGCGAGGGAGGGGGCGAGGAAGGGGGCGCCGGAGTCGGCGTGGGGGTGGGTTTCGGGGGCGGCGTGGATTCGGGGGGTGGGGCCGGCTTGGGGGCCGGGGCCGGGGCCTGTGCGGATTTCGGTGCGGAGGCCGGAGCGGCCGGAGCGGCCGGAGCGGGGAGTGGCGGTGCGGGGGCCGGTGCGGGGAGCGGGGATGCCGGTTCCGGGGTCTTCTTCCGGGCCGACGGGGGTTCCTCGCGGACCACGGGGGCCGAGGCGGGCGGGGCGGCCTTCGGCTCCTCGGGGGGCTTCTCGTCGCCCGAGAGGACGAGGGCGATGGCCGCCGCGGTCGCCACCGCGACCACACCGGCCGCCAGGCCCGCCTTCACCGGTGCGGCCAGGCCTTCCGAGGCCGCCGCGCCGGCCGCCCCGCCCGAGCCGCCGGTACCGGCGGCCGCCGCGCCCGCCGCTCCGGCCGTGGCCGTTCCTCCGGCGAGGAGAGCGGCCACCTTGGCGTACCCGGCGGCGCCGAACCAGCCGATGACGGCGACGGGCACCAGGGCGGGGATGCCGCCGGCGACTTCCTGGACCTGGACGGCCGCCAGCCGGCACCGCGCGCATGCGTCCAGGTGCCCCCGCAGCCCCCGTTCGGCGCGGGCGCGCAGCCGGCCGCGCGCGTACGTGCCGAGCTGGTCGGCGTAGCGGGCGCACTCCTCGTCCTCGGTGAGGGCGGCGCTGACGTGCGCCTGGAGGTACGCCTGCTTCAGGCCCTCACGCGCGCGGCCGGCCAGGACGCGGGTGCCGTTGGCGTCCAGGCCGAAGAGCGTGGCGACCGTGCTCGGCGACTCGTCCTCGACCTCGGTGTGCCACAGCACCGCCTGCCAGCGCTCCGGCAGCGACCTGAACGCCTGCATGGCCATGGACTGTTCGGCCTCGTGCATCGCCCTTACGTCGGCGCCCAGCTCCAGGGTGTCGGCGTCGGAGGCGGTGCGCAGGCTCGCGGCCTGGGCGGCGAAGGCCGCGAAGTCGTCGACCAGTCGCTCGCGCTTCGCCGACTGCGTCCAGGACGCCGCCACCCGTCGTACGGAGGTGAGCAGGTACGCGCGTACGGCGTGCTCGGGACCGGAGCCGCCGCGCACCGCCTGGAGCACGCGGACGAAGACCTCGGCGGTCAGGTCGTCCGCGGTGTGGGCGTCCCGGCAGCAGGTACGGGCGTACCGGCGCACCGCGTCCGCGTGACGCCGGTACAGCTCCTCGTACGCCGAGTCGTCCCCGGCGCGGAGCCGGGCGACGAGGTCGGCGTCGGACGGCGGCAGTTCGCGCGGGGGCAGCGGGACGCTCTCCCCGCGCCGGCCGCGCTGGGCGGGGACCACGCCGTCCGGGTCGTCCCTGTCGTCGGGGGGCACGCTCGCGCGCCATCCCTGTCCCGGCACCTGCGGTGGGCCCTGTGCCCCGGGGTCGTCGTCACCGTACGACTCGTCCCGCCCGTCAACGCTCATCGCGGAAGCCCCCGCCACCTGCACCATCAGTCCTGACCACGGGTCAGGGTGCCATATTGGCTTTTGGTCAGGACAGCTCAGGACGCCCCATCCACCCGTCCGAGGGTTTCTGTCGCACAGGAGTGTGGACAGTCACCCGTTCGGGAAAAGGGTGGAGCCCGTCCGGTGCGGACGGGCCCCGTCGGCCGCGCGCACCCTCACGCCGGGCGCGAGCGCAGGCCCTCCAGCAGGATGTCCAGCAGCCGGGCCGAGGCCGCCGCCTGCTGGGCAGGGTCCGGCAGCGAGGGCGCGGCCGTGGCGATCACCAGGAGCACGTCCGAGACCGACACGTCCGGCCGCAGCGCGCCCGCCTCACGGGCACGCTCCACGAGCCGGCCGACGACATCGAGAAGCTGCGCCGCACCGGCGTCGTCCCCCCCGGCGGCGGCCGGCCCCTCCTCGGGCACCAGCCGCAGCTCGGCGCCGGCCGGCTGCGAGCGCTGCTGCGGCACGCGCGCGTGGTCGTGCTCGTCCGCCACGCCCACCCGCAGCACCTGCGGCGGCAGCAGCCGCCCGGCGCCCGAGGCGACCGACGTGCGCAGGAAGCGGGCCAGCGCCGACCACGGCTCGTCCTCCTGACCGAGCGCCGTCCGTGCCTGGTCGGTCAGCCGGGAGGTCTCCTCCTCGGCTATCCGCCGCACCAGGACGTCCTTGCTCGGAAAGCGCCGGTACACCGTGCCCACACCGACCCGGGCCCGGCGCGCCACGTCCTCCATCGGCGCGCCGTAACCCAGCTCGCCGAAGACCTCGCGTGCCGCGCGCAGCACGTGCTCCAGATTGCGCTGCGCGTCCACGCGCAGCGGTGTCGTGCGCGGCCCTCCCGCGCGCCCGTGGCCCGGTGACGCGCTCAGCGCGGTGCCGGGCGCCACGGTGGACGCGGACGACCAATGAGAATCCTGAACATGCATACGTATTCCCCCGGTGATGACGTCTCCCCCCGGAGACTCCCCGCCACAGATGGCCGGCGTTCGAGGAACATGCCCGGTGGCCGGGCCCGCCTGTCGCGGACCCGAATGAGCGCATCCCCCTACACCCCGTCGACGTACGAACATAGTTGAGAGGGGGTCAATTCAGAAGGGGCAGGTTCCGCACGGAGTGCCCCCCGATCGGAGTACGGGGCGCATTGGTCCCGTGTGTACCCCGGGGAAAGCGCCGGAAAAGCGCAGCTGACCTGCGCACACGCCGTTCGTGCGGGCGATCCGGACCGCTCGGCGCGTTCACGGCCTCCGGTCACACAATTCGTCGGGGCTGTGGACAAACGCAAGCGGCGGGTGCGTCATGGGATGGTGAAGGAACGTGCGCGCATTCTCGTTGTCGGTGGCGGTTACGTCGGGATGTACACGGCCCTGCGCCTGCAGCGGAGGCTGAAACGGGAGATCGCCCGGGGCGCGGCCGAGATCACCGTCGTCACCCCCGATCCGTACATGACATACCAGCCGTTCCTCCCCGAGGCGGCCGCCGGTGCCATTTCTCCTCGCCACGTCGTCGTACCGCTGCGTCGCGTCCTGGACCGGTGCCGCATCCTCATCGGCGAGGTCTCCGCCATCGACCACGCCGCACGCGTCGCCACCGTCACCACCCTCGCCGACGAAGAGGCGGGCAGCAGCGGGAAGGACGGTGGCCGCGCGGTGGTGTACGACGAACTCGTCCTCGCACCCGGCTCCGTCTCGCGCACCCTGCCGGTCCCCGGTCTCGCCGACCACGCCATCGGCTTCAAGACCCTCGAGGAGGCCATCGGGCTGCGCAACCACGTCCTCGAACAGATGGACATCGCCTCCTCCACCCGCGACCCCGCGATCCGCGACGCCGCCCTCACCTTCGTCTTCGTCGGCGGCGGCTACGCGGGCGTCGAGGCGCTCGGCGAACTGGAGGACATGGCCCGTTACGCCACGCGGTACTACCACAACCTCCGCCCCGAGGACATGAAGTGGATCCTGGTCGAGGCCTCGGACCGCATCCTGCCCGAGGTCGGCGAGGACATGGGCCGCTACACGGTCAGCGAACTGCGCCGTCGCAACATCGACGTACGCCTGGAAACCCGCCTGGAGTCCTGCGCCGACCGCGTCGCCGTGCTCAGTGACGGCGCCCGCTTCCCCACCCGCACCGTCGTGTGGACCGCCGGCGTCAAACCGCATCCCGTCCTCGCCGCCACCGACCTGGCGCGCGACGAACGCGGACGGCTGCGGTGCACCGCCGAACTCGCCGTCGAGGGCGCCCCGCACGCGTGGGCCGCGGGCGACGCCGCAGCCGTCCCCGACGCCACCGCCGGGGAACCCGGCCGGGAATGCGCCCCCAACGCCCAGCACGCGCTCCGCCAGGCGAAGGTCCTGGCCGACAACATCGCGCACTCCCTGCGCGGCGAACCCCTTCAGACGTACGCCCACTCGTACGCCGGGTCGGTCGCCTCCCTGGGGCTGCACAAGGGCGTCGCCCACGTCTACGGGCGCAAGATCAAGGGCTACCCCGCCTGGTTCATGCACCGCACCTACCACCTGAGCCGCGTCCCCACCTTCAACCGCAAGGCACGCGTGGCCGCCGAATGGACCCTCGCCGGGCTCTTCAAACGGGAGATCGTCTCCCTGGGTTCACTCGAACACCCGCGGGCCGAGTTCGAACTCGCGGCCGGTGGAAAGCCTTCTCAGGACCCCCCGGACAACCCGAAGGAGTCGTCCTGAGCGCGCCCAGGAACTCCACGGACCGGCCCGACGTCTGACGGATGTCGGCCCGGTCGGCAGCCTGCCAGACTGGTCCACCACCGAGGGCGGGCCACTGCCTTTTCCCGGTGCGGCCCAGGGGCCCCGGCCGGTCCCGTTTCCCGGCCGCCGACAACTAACACGAGGCAAGGATTCGTGAACTTCACCCGCTGGAGCGCCCGGCTCCCCGGAACGCAGCGCCGCGCCGCAGCGCGCAGCGAGGACGCGGTCTCTCCGGACCGGCGGGGAGAGGGCTCCGTGCCCACGGCCCGCGCCGAACAACTCATCGAGGATTCACGGCCCGTGCCGGCCGTCGACGACCTCAGGGTGCGCGAGGTCCTCGACCACGTCCCCTCCCTCGTCGCCCTGGTGCACGGCCCGGACCACCGCATCGCCTACGTCAACGACGCCTACACGGCCCGCTTCGGCGCCCGCCCGGTCGGCGCCCCCGCGCGGGAAGCGCTCCCGGAACTCGCCGAACTCGGCCTGCTGCCCCTCCTCGACCAGGTCCTGCGCAGCGGAAAGTCCCGCACGGTCAAGTCCCGCAAGGCCCCCGACGGCCGCTCCTACACCTTCACCTGCACCCCGGTCACCCAGGGCGAAGGCAGCGCTGTGCTGGTCTTCGCCACCGACGTCACCGACCACGCCGAGGCCGCCGAACGCCTGCGCGCGAGCGAGCGCCGCCAGCGCGAGACCGCCGTCACCCTCCAGCGCTCCCTGCTCCCGCAGGAGCTCGAGGAACCCGACGACCTGCGGGTCGCCGCCACCTACCACCCCGGCGGCACCGAGGCCGCCGTCGGCGGCGACTGGTACGACGTGATCACCCTCGGCGGCGGGCGCACCGCCCTGGTCATCGGCGACGTCATGGGCCGGGGCGTGCGCGCGGCGGCCGTCATGGGCCAGCTCCGTACGGCGGTGCGCGCCTATGCCCGCCTCGACCTCCCCCCGCACGAGATCCTCCAACTGCTCGACGGCCTCGCCATGGAGATCGACGCCAACCAGATCGCCACCTGCGCGTACGCCATCCACGACCCCAACGAGGGCACCCTCGTCTACGCCTCCGCCGGCCACCTGCCCATTCTGGTGCGCGACGAGCACGGCACCGTCCAGCGCGCCGACGAACCCACCGGCCCCCCGCTCGGCACCGGCGGCTGGATGCACTCCTCCGGCTCGATCCCCCTGGCCCCCGGCTCCACCGCCGTCCTCTACACGGACGGCCTGGTGGAGCGCCGCAACGAGGACCTCGACGAGGGCATCGCCGCCCTGGAGCGCGCCCTGGCGGGCGCGACCGGCACCCCTCAGGTGATCTGCGACCGCCTGGTCCGCTCGGCGGGCGTGACCCCGGAGCACGACGACGACGTCGCCGTACTGGTGCTCCAGCACCCCGCTCGCGAGGGTCCGGAGAGCGAGCTGTTCCACAACGCCGCCCTGGACCTGCTGGGCGGCGTCGAGGCGGCTCCCCGTGCGCGTGCCTTCGCCTCCGGCGTGCTCACCAGCTGGCGCTTCCCCACCGACCTGCACGACCTGGGCGTCCTGGCCACCAGCGAACTGGTCGCCAACTCCCTCCAGCACGGCATCCCGCCCATGCGGCTGCGCCTGCGCCGCACCGACCGCCGGCTGATCGTCGAGGTCACCGACGGCGACGACCACCTGCCGAGACGCCGCCGCGCGGAACCCGCCGACGAGTCCGGCCGGGGCATCGCCATCGTCGCGACGATCGCCTCCAACTGGGGAAGCCGGCGCACCCCGGGCGGCGGCAAGTCCGTCTGGTGCGAGTTCGCCCTGCCGAAACCGGTCGCCCGCTAGCGAGCGGAACGCTGTGCGGGGTCGTCGCTCTCAGGCGTGCGCCGGGGACTGGCCCGCCGGTGCGGTACCGCCCTGGATGACGACCAGGCTCCGCGCCGTCGACGGCCGGTCCTGCACCTGTGTGAGCTGTCGGCCCAGCCGCAGCGCGAGCACGGTGATCGCCAGTGAGAACAGCACGAAGACCACGATGTACGGCCCGTGCAGCGAGGCCCCCATCGGCCCGCCCACCGCCGGCCCGAGGGCCAGCGCGAGCTGCTTCACCAGGGCGAACGCCGAGTTGTACTGACCCGCCAGCCCTTCCGGCGCGAGATCCACGACCAGCGGCGCGAGCGTCGGCGACAGCATCGACTCACCGAGCCCGAACAGGGCGTACGTCGAGATGAAGGCGGCGGTCGCCATCGCCTGGCTGCCGTTCCCGAGGCCCGCGTACCCGGCCACGGCCCACGCCACGGCCCAGAGCAGCCCCACCGACGCGATCACGCGCGTGCGGCTGCGGCGCTCCACGAACCGCAGCACCACGAACTGCGCGAGCACGATGGCCAGCGTGTTCGCCGCCAGCGCCGTTCCCAGCGTCGACGTCGAGATACCGGCCGCCTCGACCCCGTACGCGCTCAGCCCCGACTCGAACTGTCCGTAGCAGGCGAAGAACAGCACGAAGCCCAGCACGCACAGCTGCACCATGGCCCGGTTGCCCGTCAGCTGCTTCCAGCTGCCCTTGGCCGACGGGGCCGGCGCGCCCTCGACACGCGGCGAACGCGGCATCCGCACCGTCGCCATCACCACGACCAGCAGCAGGAACATCGCCGCCTCGATCGAGAACAGCACGGTGAAGGAGGAGGCCCTGGTCGTGTCGACGAGGTGCCCGCCGATGAGACCGCCGACCCCGAGTCCGAGGTTCTGCAGGAAGAACTGCATGGCGAACGCACGCGACCGGGTCTGAGCAGTGGAGCAGTCCACGATCATCGTCGCCAGCGCCGGCTGCATCACGGCCTGCCCGGCCCCGAGCGCGGCCGCCGACACCAGCACGCTCGACGCGCCGTTCGACAGGCCCAGGCTCAGCGCCCCGACGGCGGCCGTGACCAGGGCGACGAGCAGCACCGGCAGCGGACCCCGCCGGACGATGGCCCGCCCGGCGAACGGCAGCACGATCAGCGCCGCCACAGCGAACACGGCGAGCACGAGCCCCGCCGTCGTGGCCCCGAGCCCTCGTACCTGCGCCACATAGACGTACAGGTAGGGAACGGTGAAGCCGAGCCCGAACGCACTGAGTGCGTTGCCCACGTGGATCCGGCGCATCGCAGCGCCCATCGCCCTGGTCACGTTCACCTCTTTCAGAAGTTAGGAGTGAAGACTTAGAAGCTAAAGTTCGAAGGTGAAGAGTACACGTCGAACAACTTCAATGCGAAGGGCTTCGAGGTGAAGGGTGGCGTGCCATACTGCGGCCATGGGCGAGACCTCCGGCCTCAACGAGCCGACACTCGAAGAGCAGATCGCCGCGTACCAGCGCGAGTTCCAGGACCTCGACCCCCAGGTCGAGAAGATCGTCAACGCGCTGTCCCGGCTGAATCGCCGTATGAACGTCGCCTACGGCCGCCAGACCGCCGAGCTCGGCATCACCAATGCCGACTGGGAGGTCCTCAAGGTCCTCGTCCTGGCCGGCTCCCCGTACCGCATGGGTCCCAGCGATCTCGCCAAGCGTCTCGGACTCACGCCGGCCGCCATGACCCACCGGATCGACCGCATGGTCGCGGAGGGGCTCGTCAACCGGGAACGGGACGAGACGAACCGCGTGCGGGTCATCGTCGAGGCGACACCCGCCGGCCGCGAGAAGTGGCTCGAGGTGATGCGCATGGCGGCGGGTTTCGAGGAGGACCTGCTCCAGGACCTCTCCTCGGAGGAGCGGATCGCCCTGGGTGAGGTGCTCACCCGCCTCCTGCGCAGGGTGGAGGACGCCCAGCCCGACGCCGGTGGACGCCTCACCGACCTGGACTGACGGACTTGCCCCTCGGACGGTCGAAAAGATCTTGACAGAGGTCACTTGACTTCCCTCTCCCCGATCCGTAGGGTTCTTCGAGTTGTCATCGGGACGTAACGGTTCTTCGGCAGCACTTCCGCCGCGAGAGCGGCACTCAAAACCCCAGCACGACCTCCCCAGCGGACAGATTTCGGTATGCCCGAGTTCAATTCGCACGGGACGCCGCTGCTCGATTCGGATCCGAACGGCTCCGATTTGAGAAGCGGCGAGCGGGTCCGCTAAGGTTTGAGACGTCGGAACGGCCCAAGGGCCGGAAAGACGAACCCCGCTGACTGGGGGTCAGGTCGAAGAAAAAAGATCTGATAGAGTCGGAGCCGCCGGAAAGGGAAACGCGGAAGCGGGAACCCGGAAGGCGAAACCCCGAGGAAATCGGATCGGAAAGATCTGGTAGAGTCGGGGACACGAAATACCGAAGGGAAGCGCCCGGAGGAAAGCCCGAGAGGGTGAGTACAAAGGAAGCGTCCGTTCCTTGAGAACTCAACAGCGTGCCAAAAATCAACGCCAGATATGTTGATACCCCGTCTCCGGCCGTTCGGCCGGGACGAGGTTCCTTTGAAGAAAAACACAGCGAGGACGCTGTGAACGGCCGGGCCTATTCCGCCCGACCGTTCCGCTCTCGTGATGTGTCGACCCGCAGTCCTTAACCGGACGCAGCCGGGAAAGCATTCACGGAGAGTTTGATCCTGGCTCAGGACGAACGCTGGCGGCGTGCTTAACACATGCAAGTCGAACGATGAACCACTTCGGTGGGGATTAGTGGCGAACGGGTGAGTAACACGTGGGCAATCTGCCCTTCACTCTGGGACAAGCCCTGGAAACGGGGTCTAATACCGGATAACACTTCCACTCGCATGGGTGGGGGTTAAAAGCTCCGGCGGTGAGGGATGAGCCCGCGGCCTATCAGCTTGTTGGTGAGGTAATGGCTCACCAAGGCGACGACGGGTAGCCGGCCTGAGAGGGCGACCGGCCACACTGGGACTGAGACACGGCCCAGACTCCTACGGGAGGCAGCAGTGGGGAATATTGCACAATGGGCGAAAGCCTGATGCAGCGACGCCGCGTGAGGGATGACGGCCTTCGGGTTGTAAACCTCTTTCAGCAGGGAAGAAGCGAAAGTGACGGTACCTGCAGAAGAAGCGCCGGCTAACTACGTGCCAGCAGCCGCGGTAATACGTAGGGCGCGAGCGTTGTCCGGAATTATTGGGCGTAAAGAGCTCGTAGGCGGCTTGTCGCGTCGATTGTGAAAGCCCGGGGCTTAACCCCGGGTCTGCAGTCGATACGGGCAGGCTAGAGTGTGGTAGGGGAGATCGGAATTCCTGGTGTAGCGGTGAAATGCGCAGATATCAGGAGGAACACCGGTGGCGAAGGCGGATCTCTGGGCCATTACTGACGCTGAGGAGCGAAAGCGTGGGGAGCGAACAGGATTAGATACCCTGGTAGTCCACGCCGTAAACGGTGGGAACTAGGTGTTGGCGACATTCCACGTCGTCGGTGCCGCAGCTAACGCATTAAGTTCCCCGCCTGGGGAGTACGGCCGCAAGGCTAAAACTCAAAGGAATTGACGGGGGCCCGCACAAGCAGCGGAGCATGTGGCTTAATTCGACGCAACGCGAAGAACCTTACCAAGGCTTGACATACACCGGAAAGCATTAGAGATAGTGCCCCCCTTGTGGTCGGTGTACAGGTGGTGCATGGCTGTCGTCAGCTCGTGTCGTGAGATGTTGGGTTAAGTCCCGCAACGAGCGCAACCCTTGTCCCGTGTTGCCAGCAAGCCCCTTCGGGGGTGTTGGGGACTCACGGGAGACCGCCGGGGTCAACTCGGAGGAAGGTGGGGACGACGTCAAGTCATCATGCCCCTTATGTCTTGGGCTGCACACGTGCTACAATGGCCGGTACAATGAGCTGCGATACCGTGAGGTGGAGCGAATCTCAAAAAGCCGGTCTCAGTTCGGATTGGGGTCTGCAACTCGACCCCATGAAGTCGGAGTTGCTAGTAATCGCAGATCAGCATTGCTGCGGTGAATACGTTCCCGGGCCTTGTACACACCGCCCGTCACGTCACGAAAGTCGGTAACACCCGAAGCCGGTGGCCCAACCCCCTTGTGGGGAGGGAGCTGTCGAAGGTGGGACTGGCGATTGGGACGAAGTCGTAACAAGGTAGCCGTACCGGAAGGTGCGGCTGGATCACCTCCTTTCTAAGGAGCACTTCTTACCGGGCTTGCCCGGTCAGAGGCCAGTACATCGGCGCATGTCCGATGCTGGTTGCTCATGGGTGGAACGTTGATTATTCGGCACTCTTGATCGTCTTCTTCTTCCAGTACTGCCCGCACGGGTGTGGAACGTCGAGGGAGGCGGCGGGGAGTGCCGGGCACGCTGTTGGGTGTCTGAGGGCACGGCCGTAAGGTCTGTCTTCGGGATGCCGACCCCAGTGAACTCCGGTTGTTGCCGGGGGTGATGGGTGGTTGGTCGTTGTTTGAGAACTGCACAGTGGACGCGAGCATCTGTGGCCAAGTTTTTAAGGGCGCACGGTGGATGCCTTGGCACCAGGAACCGATGAAGGACGTGGGAGGCCACGATAGGCCCCGGGGAGTCGTCAACCAGGCTTTGATCCGGGGGTGTCCGAATGGGGAAACCCGGCAGTCGTCATGGGCTGTCACCCATACCTGAACACATAGGGTATGTGGAGGGAACGCGGGGAAGTGAAACATCTCAGTACCCGCAGGAAGAGAAAACAACCGTGATTCCGGGAGTAGTGGCGAGCGAAACCGGATGAGGCCAAACCGTATGTGTGTGAGACCCGGCAGGGGTTGCGCATGCGGGGTTGTGGGATCTCTCTTTCACGGTCTGCCGGCCGTGGGACGAGTCAGAAACCGTTGATGTAGGCGAAGGACATGCGAAAGGTCCGGCGTAGAGGGTAAGACCCCCGTAGTCGAAACATCAGCGGCTCGTTTGAGAGACACCCAAGTAGCACGGGGCCCGAGAAATCCCGTGTGAATCTGGCGGGACCACCCGCTAAGCCTAAATATTCCCTGGTGACCGATAGCGGATAGTACCGTGAGGGAATGGTGAAAAGTACCGCGGGAGCGGAGTGAAATAGTACCTGAAACCGTGTGCCTACAAGCCGTGGGAGCGTCGCGCAAGGACTTGTCCTTGCGTCGTGACTGCGTGCCTTTTGAAGAATGAGCCTGCGAGTTTGCGGTGTGTTGCGAGGTTAACCCGAGTGGGGAAGCCGTAGCGAAAGCGAGTCCGAACAGGGCGTTTCAGTAGCATGCTCAAGACCCGAAGCGGAGTGATCTAGCCATGGGCAGGTTGAAGCGGAGGTAAGACTTCGTGGAGGACCGAACCCACCAGGGTTGAAAACCTGGGGGATGACCTGTGGTTAGGGGTGAAAGGCCAATCAAACTCCGTGATAGCTGGTTCTCCCCGAAATGCATTTAGGTGCAGCGTCGTGTGTTTCTTGCCGGAGGTAGAGCACTGGATAGGCGATGGGCCCTACCGGGTTACTGACCTTAGCCAAACTCCGAATGCCGGTAAGTGAGAGCGCGGCAGTGAGACTGTGGGGGATAAGCTCCATGGTCGAGAGGGAAACAGCCCAGAGCATCGACTAAGGCCCCCAAGCGTACGCTAAGTGGGAAAGGATGTGGAGTCGCACAGACAACCAGGAGGTTGGCTTAGAAGCAGCCACCCTTGAAAGAGTGCGTAATAGCTCACTGGTCTAGTGATTCCGCGCCGACAATGTAGCGGGGCTCAAGCGTACCGCCGAAGTCGTGTCATTCATACAACAGGGCCAACGCCCGTATGGATGGGTAGGGGAGCGTCGTGTGCCGGGTGAAGCAGCCGCGGAAGCGAGTTGTGGACGGTTCACGAGTGAGAATGCAGGCATGAGTAGCGATACACACGTGAGAAACGTGTGCGCCGATTGACTAAGGGTTCCTGGGTCAAGCTGATCTGCCCAGGGTAAGTCGGGACCTAAGGCGAGGCCGACAGGCGTAGTCGATGGATAACCGGTTGATATTCCGGTACCCGCTGTGAAGCGTCAAACATCGAGCATCGTGATGCTAAGGCCGTGAAGCCGTTCCGGACCCTTCGGGGAATGGAAAGTGGTGGAGCCGCCGGCCCAAGCGGTTAGTAGGTGAGTGATGGGGTGACGCAGGAAGGTAGTCCAGCCCGGGCGGTGGTTGTCCCGGGGTAAGGGTGTAGCCCGTCATCCAGGTAAATCCGGATGGCATGTGGGTGAGACCTGATGCCGAGCCGATTGTGGTGAAGTGGATGATCCTATGCTGTCGAGAAAAGCCTCTAGCGAGTTTCATGGCGGCCCGTACCCTAAACCGACTCAGGTGGTCAGGTAGAGAATACCGAGGCGTTCGGGTGAACTATGGTTAAGGAACTCGGCAAAATGCCCCCGTAACTTCGGGAGAAGGGGGGCCATGTCCGGTGATGGGGTTTTCCCTCTGAGCTGGGTGTGGCCGCAGAGACCAGCGAGAAGCGACTGTTTACTAAAAACACAGGTCCGTGCGAAGCCGTAAGGCGATGTATACGGACTGACGCCTGCCCGGTGCTGGAACGTTAAGGGGACCGGTTAGTCACTCTTCGGGGTGGCGAAGCTGAGAACTTAAGCGCCAGTAAACGGCGGTGGTAACTATAACCATCCTAAGGTAGCGAAATTCCTTGTCGGGTAAGTTCCGACCTGCACGAATGGCGTAACGACTTCTCGACTGTCTCAACCATAGGCCCGGTGAAATTGCACTACGAGTAAAGATGCTCGTTTCGCGCAGCAGGACGGAAAGACCCCGGGACCTTTACTACAGTTTGATATTGGTGTTCGGTTCGGCTTGTGTAGGATAGCTGGGAGACTTTGAAGCTGCCACGCCAGTGGTGGTGGAGTCGTCGTTGAAATACCAGTCTGGTCGTGCTGGATGTCTAACCTGGGTCCGTGATCCGGATCAGGGACAGTGTCTGATGGGTAGTTTAACTGGGGCGGTTGCCTCCTAAAGAGTAACGGAGGCGCCCAAAGGTTCCCTCAGCCTGGTTGGTAATCAGGTGTTGAGTGTAAGTGCACAAGGGAGCTTGACTGTGAGACCGACGGGTCGAGCAGGGACGAAAGTCGGGACTAGTGATCCGGCGGTGGCTTGTGGAAGCGCCGTCGCTCAACGGATAAAAGGTACCCCGGGGATAACAGGCTGATCTTCCCCAAGAGTCCATATCGACGGGATGGTTTGGCACCTCGATGTCGGCTCGTCGCATCCTGGGGCTGGAGTCGGTCCCAAGGGTTGGGCTGTTCGCCCATTAAAGCGGTACGCGAGCTGGGTTTAGAACGTCGTGAGACAGTTCGGTCCCTATCCGCTGTGCGCGTAGGAGTCTTGAGAAGGGCTGTCCCTAGTACGAGAGGACCGGGACGGACGAACCTCTGGTGTGCCAGTTGTCCTGCCAAGGGCATGGCTGGTTGGCTACGTTCGGGAGGGATAACCGCTGAAAGCATCTAAGCGGGAAGCCTGCTTCGAGATGAGGACTCCCACCTCTATAAGAGGGTAAGGCTCCCAGTAGACGACTGGGTTGATAGGCCGGATATGGAAGCACGGCAACGTGTGGAGTTGACCGGTACTAATAGGCCGAGGGCTTGTCCTCAGTTGCTCGCGTCCACTGTGTTGGTTCTGAAACCACGAACAACCCCGCACCCGTCCCCGGACGGTGTGTGGTGCGGTTGGATTGATTGTTTCATAGTGTTTCGGTGGTCATAGCGTAGGGGAAACGCCCGGTTACATTCCGAACCCGGAAGCTAAGCCTTACCGCGCCGATGGTACTGCAGGGGGGACCCTGTGGGAGAGTAGGACGCCGCCGAACAATTTTTGTGAAGGGAAAGCCCCGTGCCATTCGGCACGGGGCTTTCTGCGTTTCCCGTGGGTTTATGACGGCTCCACCAGCTTGGTGTCGTACGCCAGGATCACTGCCTGGATGCGATCCCTCGAGCCCGTCTTCGCGAGGATGCGGCCCACGTGGGTTTTCACCGTCGATTCGGCGAGGTGGAGGCGGGTGGCGATCTCCGTGTTGGTCCAGCCCTGGCCGATGACAGTGAGGATCTCGCGTTCGCGTTCGGTGAGGGAGTCCAGACGGGGGTCGGTGGGCGGAGTCGTGGACGTGGAAGGGCCCTGGCGGGCCGGTGCCGGCAAGTGGTGGGCGTAGGCGTCGAGGAGACGGCGGGTCAGGCCGGGTGCGACGACCGCGTCGCCGGTGGCCACGGAGCGGATTCCGGAGAGGAGGTCCTCCGGCTGGGCGTCCTTGACGAGGAAGCCGGAGGCGCCGGCGCGGAGGCCTGCGTAGGCGTACTCGTCGAGGTCGAACGTCGTGAGGATGAGGACGCGGGTGCGGTCGCCGGCGGAGACGATGTGGCGGGTGGCCTCGATGCCGTCCATGCCGGGCATGCGGATGTCCATCAGGACGACGTCGGGGTGCAGTTCGGCTGTCATACGGATCGCTTCGCTGCCGCCCGACGCCTCGCCGAGGACCGTCATGTCGTCCTGGCTCTCCAGCAGCATGGGAGAAGCCGGCTTGGGCTGTCGGCGTTGTGGGTGATGGTGCGCCAGCCGCCGCCGAGGACGTCGATGAGGGCAGCGGTCAGCCAGAAGCCGGTGACGTGCAGGTCCCACAGCAGCGGGTGGCGCCGGTCGAAGGCGCGCACCCGCCGGGTGACGCGCTGGACGTACTGGGTGAGGGGTTCGGCGGCGCGCTCGCCCGTCGGATGCCTCGTCCCCTCTGCTGCGGGTGCTCTCCGGTCCGCCGCCACGAGGTCCATGGTGGTGGGTCCGTCCGTCGGGGAAACACTTGGGCTTCGATGCTCGTCCGGGTGAGGGCGCGGGACGTCGGTCCACGGGCGGTAATCCGGGTGAGGAGGGTGATACCCCGGTACTACGGTGACCGTTATGAGTACTGCGCGTTCCGGGGGAGGGGAGAGGGGCGGCGCCCTCTGCGGGGAGTACGTGGTCCGGCCCGTGCGGGCCGCGGAGTGGGCTGCGGTGCGGGCGCTGCGGCTCACCGCGCTGCGGGACCCGGTCGCGCCCATCGCCTTCCTGGAGACCTACGAGACGGCGGCAGCCCGTCCGGACGCGTACTGGCAGGAGCGGACGGCGAACGCGGCCGAGGAGGCGGGAGGGGTGCGGCAGTTCGTCGCCGAGACGGCGGACGGTGTTCTGGTGGGCACGGTGGCCGTGCTGATCGAGGAGGCCGGCACGACGGACTGGGCCGGGTACCCCGTCGAGCGGCGGCAGGGGCATCTCGTCGGGGTGTACGTAGGGCCCGAGCACCGGGGACACGGGCTCACCAGGTCGTTGTTCGAAGCCGCGCTGGAGTGGGCGTGGGCGCGGGGGACGGAGCGGGTGCGGCTCATCGTGCACCCCGACAACGGACGGGCTCTCGGCTTCTACCGAAAGGCGGGATTCACCGAGAGCGGGACGACCGTGCCGTTGGAGGGGAAGCCGGACGAGCGCGAGATCGAGATGGTCGTCGAGCGCTGAGGGACACCGGCACCTGCCCTGACGCCGGGACGGCCACTGTCGGCACGGGTCAGCCGGTCCGGAGAGCGGAGCGGGGGAAGGTGACTCCCGTCAGGTCTTCGGAGGCCTCCCACAGACGGCGGGCCACCTCCGCGTCCTGCGCCTTCGCCGAGCGGCCGACCAGTTCCGGGGAGCCGCGGCCTTCCATGAAGCCGCTCGGACCCGCGTAGCTGTCGCCGGGGACGTCCGCGACGGCCGCGTAGAGGGTGGGGAGGGCGCCGGTGTCCTCGCTCTGTGTGAGGAGGCCCGCCACCGCGGTCCTCACGCGGTGGCGGACACGTCCCCGGCCGTCGTACCTCAGCAGGTTGGTGGCCGCCAGGCCCGGGTGCGCGGCGGTGGCGATCACGGAGGAGCCGGCCTCGGTGAGCCGGCGCTGGAGCTCCGAGGTGAACAGCAGGTTGGCGAGCTTGGACTGCGCGTACGCGGGCATCGCCCGGTACGGCTTGCGTTCCCAGTTGAGGTCGTCGAAGTCGATCGAGCCCACCTTGTGGCCGTTGGACGAGAGGGTGACGACCCGCTCCCGGATCTGCGGCAGGAGGAGGTTCGTGAGCGCGAAGTGCCCCAGGTGGTTGGTGCCGAACTGCAGCTCGAAGCCGTCGGCCGTGCGGGAGAACGGCGGGATCATCACGCCCGCGTTGTTGACCAGTACGTCGACGGGGTCGGTGAGGTCCTCGGCGAACGCGCGGACCGAGGAGAGGTCGGCGAGGTCGAGCCGGCGGACCTCGGTGCGGCCGGACACCCCGGCGGCCGCCTCGCGCCCTTTCTCGGTGTCGCGTACGGCGAACACGACGCGCGCCCCCTTGGCGGCGAGGACGCGGGCGGCGACGCGGCCGATTCCGCTGTTCGCGCCGGTGACGACGATCGTGCGGCCCGTCATGGCCGGAATGTCCGCGGTGGAGAACGCTGATGTTGCCATGAACCACAAAGTAGACGCTGACAACAAAGTAGTCAATGGGTACACGCTGTTAGGGTGGGGTCATGTCAGACGTGACCGCGGACGCCGCCGAAGAGAGGCCCTACCATCACGGCAACCTCCGGGCCGCCCTGCTCGACGCGGCCGCGCGCGGCCTGCGGGAGCGTGGCGCGGACCAGCTGTCGCTGCGCGACCTGGCCCGGGAGGTCGGCGTCAGTCACGCCGCGCCGCGTCGGCACTTCCCGGACCGCCAGGCACTGCTCGACGCGCTCGCCGAGGACGGGTTCGCCCGGCTGGACACGGCGCTGCGCACCGCGCCGGCGGGCCCGGACGAGGACTTCCCCTCGCGCGTACGGGCCGCCATGACGGCCTACACCCGCTTCGCCACCGAGAACGCGGCGCTCCTCGAGCTGATGTACACCAGCAAGCACCGGCCGGGTGCGGAGCGGATCGTCAAGGCGGCGGAAGCGCCGTTCGGGCTCATGAACGACCTGATCATCCAGGGCCAGGAGCAGGGAGCGCTCCAGGCGGGCGAACCCGAGCGGATCGGGATCGTCCTGTTCGCGACCCTCCAGGGCATCGCTTCGATCATCAACGGCAACATCGTCCGGCCGGAACTGCTCGACGGGCTGGTGGAGACCGCGGTC
Source organism: Streptomyces yamdrokensis (assembly GCF_053890455.1). Taxonomy (NCBI): domain Bacteria; kingdom Bacillati; phylum Actinomycetota; class Actinomycetes; order Kitasatosporales; family Streptomycetaceae; genus Streptomyces; species Streptomyces yamdrokensis. The sequence goes on along the minus strand of NZ_CM132679.1, from coordinate 3,644,971 downwards.
GAGCAGTTCCTGCGCGGTGCCCGCCCGCTTGCGTAAGGCTCCCGACGCCTGCCCCGCGCCAACAGCAGCAGCTCACAGTGGCTCTTCCCCGGCCGTCAGCCCGGACAGCCCGTGAACCCGGTCGGCCTTCGAGTCCACCTGCGTGAGATCGGCGCCCCTCCGCAGCGCGGCAGGACCTCCGCGATCCGTCAGCTCCTCCTCCAAGCCCCGGCCCCCGTCATCGCGGAGGCACTCGGCCGTCACGACGAGGCCGCCACCCGCCCGGTCACCGAAACCGGCGGGACCTGGAACCGATACGCCTCCGGCGATCACCAGCGGTGAAGCGCGGGTGCTCACGCCGGGTCCGCTGAGCCTCGCTCGTCCTCGACGTGGACGACGTGGACGACGTGAGATCCAGTGCGGTACCGAGGTCGCTCCGGCTTCGTCGTCCGGGGGCTCTCGAGCCGACCGACCGGCGGGCGGTGAGCAGCCTCACGCCATCGCCCGGCGGGCGGGCGGTGAGCAGCTCAACGCACCAGGCCCGACTCCCACGCCCATGCCGCGATCTCCACACGGTTGCGGGCGCCGAGCTTGCTCTGGATGTTGCTGAGGTGCGCCTTGACCGTACCGGTGCTGATGTGGAGCCCGGCGGCGATCTCCGCGTTGGTGTGTCCCCGGGCCACCAGGCCGACGACGTCCTCCTCCCGCCGGGACAGCGCCCCGCCGGGTGGCCGGGCCCGCTGCCGGGCCGGTTCGGTGAACCGCTGGAGCAGCCGCACCGTGACGGACGGGCTGATCAGCGCCTCGCCCAGGGCCGCCGACCGTACGGCCTCCGCAAGCAGCCGGGGCCCGGCGTCCTTCAGCAGAAAGCCGCAGGCACCGCCCCGCAGCGCGTGGTGCACGTACTCGTCGTCGTCGAAGGTCGTCACCATCACCACCCTCGGCACATGAACCACCCCGGGGCGGGTGAGCAGCCGCAGCGCCTCCAGGCCGTCGAGTCGGGGCATCCGGATGTCCATCAGCACGACGTCCGGACGGTGCCGGGCCACCTGCTCGACCGCTTCCAGGCCGTCCCGGGCCTGCGCGACGACCTCGATGCCGTCCTCGGCCGCGAGGATCATGGCCATACCCGTACGGACGATGGCCTGGTCGTCCGCGATCAGCACACGGATCGTCGTCATCCGGTCCCGCCTCTTCCGGCGTGGAGGCCCGCGGCGCGGCCGTCACCCGCATCGCCGTGGAACGCGGCCGAAGCGCCGGAGAACGAGGCCGCCACCGTCCAACCGCCCCCGTCACCGCCCCTGGGACCGGCCCGAAGGGTTCCGCCGGCCAGGGCGACCCGCTCGCGCAGCCCTCGCAGTCCGTAGCCGTAGCCGTTCCCGCTCCTGCCGCTCCCGCCGCCCGGGGCGCGTCGGCCGTCTCCGTCGTCGCGGATCTCGACGTCGACCGCTCCTCCGGGCGCGGCGGTCAGCAGCACCTCGACCGTGCCGCAGCCGTGGGAGTGCCTGGCCACATTGGTCAGGGCCTCCATCACCACCCGGTGGATGCTGCTCGCCACCTCCGCCGGTATGCCGTCGAGCGGGCCCCGCTCGACGAGCCGGATACGCGCCCCCGGGTACGCGAAGCCGTCGACCAGGGACCGGACCCCGTCGAGCCCGCTGTCCACAGGCAACGGAACCCCCGCACCGGCTCCCGCCCCGACCCCGGCTTCCTCTCTCAGGGCGCCCACCATCCGCCGCATGGCCTCCAGTGCCTCGGCGCCGGTCCGCTCTATGAGTTCCAGGGCGGGCTCCACCAGCTCGGGGTTCCTCGCCGCGACGGCCCGGGCACCCTGGGCCTGGACGACGATGCCCGTCACATGGTGGGCGACGAAGTCGTGCAGGTCGCGGGCGAAGTCCACCCGCTGGTCGAGCCGGACCCGCTCGTCCCGCTGCTCCCGGGCGGCCACCACCAGCCGGGCGGTGAGCCCTGCGGCGAGCGCGGCGCTGGTGAGCAGGGTGAGGAAGAGCGCGACGGTCGTACTGCCCTCCTGCACCCGGATCGCCAGCGGTCGCAGCACCACGGCGGCGGTGAGCAGGGGCACCCCGAGCCCGGCCCCCAGGGGCGTGACCCGGCGCGCGGAGAACAGCAGCAGGACGAGCAGGGCCACGGGCTCGAAAGCCCCGTACGCGGACGAGGCCGCCGGGCCGAGGTCCCCCGCCCCGTCCGAACGGAGGCGGAGAGCCGACGAGCACCCCAGCGAGACGGCCCCCGCCCCGCAGGCGGCCCATGCGACGCCGGCCGCCGACAGCCGCGGAAGCAGCACCAGGGCGACCGCGGCCACGGCGGCCGAGATCAGCAGCGGGGTGCCGGTGACCGGCTGCCGGAACGTGCCCATCCGCAGGTCCAGCAGCGCCGCCGCCATCGCGACGCAGGCCGCGATGACGCCCCCCGCCTTGGCGAGGGCCGCCGCACGACTGGATGAGAGGGGTGAGCACCGCATGCCCCGAAGATATCCGTCGGCCGGGCGGGCCGGCCTCGGCCGAAAGTCATAGCCGCACGACGACGGACCGGCCTTTCAGCGGATACGGCAGGCGTGTGGCCGGCGGCAGAGTCGTCATCGTCAACCCGTCGTCGCCCGACGACCCCCGTCGCCCAGCCTGCGAGGACCCCACCATGAACGTGTCATTCCAGATCGGCGCCGCCCTCGTGCTCGGGCCGCTGCTCGCGGCATACGCCGTCGTCCTCGCCATCCGTGCGCGGCGCGGGACGGCAGGGCGCACCGGGCGGCACGCGGTGCTCCGCTTCACCGTCGTGCTGTACGCGGCGGCGGTGCTGTCCATCACCGTCTTCCCGCTCGACATCACCTGGGGCGAAGGCGCGAACCTGATGCCCTGGTACAACCAGCTGAACTGGCTTCCTCTGCTCACCATGGACGTCAGTGCCCTGCCCAACGTCGTCATGCTGGTCCCGCTGGGCCTGCTGCTCCCCCTCATATCGTCGCGGGCCACCTCGGCGGGGCGCGTCACCGCGCTGACCGCGCTGGCCAGTGCGGCGATCGAGAGTGCGCAGATGCTCTCGTACATCCTCTTCAACAACGGCCGGTCGGTCGACATCAACGACGTGATCGCCAATACGCTCGGCGGCCTGATCGGCTGGGCGCTGTCGCGGGCCGCGCTCCGCACGGAGGCGCTGGGCGGTGCACTGCGCGGCGCCGCCCTGCCCGGTTCGGCCGTCGGCCTCGGCACGGCGGACCCGTCGCGCCGCTCCCCTGCCCCGGTCGCGGGCTGACGTACGAAAGGGCCGGGGGACGACGTGCGGGGAGGGACGGGAACGCGGGCACGTCGGCCGCGCGTACTCCGCGTTGCGGCTGCCTCATCCGAGCCGATGAGCCTTTTCGCAAAGAAGCAAGTCTTCGGCCGTTGCGCGAGGGTCCGGCTCTGATGATGTCCACGTTGAACCCCGCCGTGAGCGGCACGCCCAGGCAGACCTCGTCCACATGGGGTGCGGCCGGCGGGACGATGCGCTCGGTGGCTCGCCATGGCGTCCTCCCACCGTGAAGGACCTCGGACATCTCGGCAGCTCGGCAGCGAGGGCCGACTCGGCCCCGATGCCGGCGATACAGCCCGACGAACACTTACGGTGACATGCGGGCCGCGGCCGTAAGGCATACGCGACACCTCTACATGCGAGCTCACCAGTCCCAGGGCCGATCCCGGCATCTGTCATTTGCCTAAAGCTATTAGGTAAATGCATAATACTTGTCGTCGACTGGGAGGAAGATTATGGTTCGAGCAGGGCTGACCCCGGAGCGCCTGACCCGGGCGGGGGCGGAACTGGCCGACGAGGTCGGCTTCGACCAGGTGACCGTCTCGGCGCTCGCCCGGCGGTTCGACGTCAAGGTCGCGAGTCTGTACTCGCACCTGAAGAACTCCCAGGACCTCAAGACCAGGATCGCCCTGTTCGCGCTGGAGGAACTCGCCGACCGGGTCGCCGCCGCCCTGGCGGGGCGAGCCGGCAAGGACGCCCTGGCCGCCTTCGCGGATGCCTACCGCGACTACGCCCGGGAGCATCCCGGTCGCTACGCCGCCGCCCGGCTCAGGCTCGACCCCGAGACGGCGGCCGCCAGCGCCGGGGTGCGGCACGCACAGATGACGCGGGCGATCCTGCGCGGCTACGACCTGACGGAGCCGGACCAGACGCACGCGGTCCGGATGCTGGGCAGCGTCTTCCACGGCTACGTCAGCCTGGAGATGGCCGGAGGCTTCAGCCACACCGCCGTCGACTCGCAGGAGTCCTGGGCCTGGACCCTGGACTCCCTCGACGCTCTGCTGCGAAACCGGACCACGCCCTGACCGACGGGGGCCGTGCCGCCGGAGGCGGTCCACCGCGCCGCGCACCGGCGTACCCGAACCAATCCGGAAATCCTGATCAACAGGCTGGGGCAATGGGCAATGAGCACTGAGCACGACTGGATCACCACACCCGTCACCGCGGACATCCTGCGCGGTTTCCTCGACGTGGAACCGACCGCGCACGGCCTGCTGCCGCATCGGCTGCCCGCTCGGGCGCGTCGGCAGATCCCCGACGACCAACTGGCCGTGGCCGAGGCCCAGCCCTCCGGCGTGCGGCTGGCCTTCCGCACCCGGGCCACCACCATCGAACTGGACACGCTGCCCACCAAGCGGGTCTACCGGGGTTTCCCGGCCCCGGCGGACGGTGTGTACGACCTGCTGGTCGACGGCCGGCTCACCGCCCAGGCCACGGTGACCGGCGGTAACGTCCGCACGGTTGTCGACATGGTCACCCAGTCCGCCGAACTGCGGGAGGGCCCTGCCGGTACCGCCCGGTTCGCCGGTCTGCCGGCGCGCGACAAGGACGTCGAGATCTGGCTTCCGCACACGGAGATCACCGAGCTGATCGCCCTGCGCACCGATGCCCCGGTCGAGCCGGCACCGGACCACGGGCGCAGGGTGTGGTTGCACCACGGAAGTTCCATCAGCCACGGCTCGAACGCCTCCCACCCGACCGCTGTCTGGCCGGTCCTGGCCGCGGCCCGGGGCGGCGTGGAACTGGTCAACCTGGGGTTCAGCGGCAGCGCGCTGCTCGACCCGTTCACCGCCCGTGCGATGCGGGACGCCCCCGCGGACCTGATCAGCCTCAAGATCGGCACAAACATCGTCAACGCCGACGTGATGCGCCTGCGCGCCTTCACCCCCGCGGTCCACGGCTTCCTCGACACCATCCGCGAGGGGCATCCGACCACGCCGCTGCTGGTCGTGTCCCCCACCCTGTGCCCGGTCCAGGAGGACACTCCCGGCCCCCTCGCGCCCGACTTCGACGGCGGGACCCTGCGGTTCAAGGCCACGGGCGACCCCGCCGAGCGCGCCGCCGGGCGCCTGACGCTCAACGTCATCCGTGATGAACTCGCCCGGATCGTCGAACAGCGGGCGGCCGACGACACGAACCTGCACTACCTCGACGGCCGTGACCTCTACGGCGAGAAGGACTACGCCGAACTGCCACTGCCCGACGAGATCCACCCCGACCCCGCGGGACACCGCCGCATCGGCGAGAACTTCGCGCGGCTCGCGTTCGGCGACGGCGGCCCCTTCGCCGCCAGGACCGGCTGACCACACCGCGGTCGCGCAGACCGCGGTCACTACGCGGCCTCGCTGCTGTTGGGGGAGAGCCCGGAGTACCGGACCGGCCCACCCTCGCACTGGCCGGACAGCACGATGACCGGAGCCCGGTCGACGCCGTCGGCGATCCGACGGCTCCAGCCGCGGGCCTCTCCCGGTGTCCGGTCGACACCGCCGGGATCACGGACCTCTCCGGCGAGGAGAACGCGCCCGGCGTCAGAACGCACCTCGCCGCAGGCGGCGCGCGAAACCGATCGTTCTCATCGGTAACCGCTGTACCGGTTCTCGCCGAGGCCGAGGCCGAGGCCGAGTCCGTCGTGCGGCCAGCGGGCGCGGGACTGCTCGCGGGAGCGGAGGAGGGCCAGGGCGGGCATGCCCCGGTCCGGGCCGGTGGCGAGGAGGTCCGGGAGCTGGGGGAGCGGGGCCACGGCCGCCACGTCGTCCAGGACCAGCGTGAATGGTGGGTCGAGCCGACCGGAGGATGACCGTTCGGCCATGCGCCGGCCGTGCTCGACCACGCTTGCGGTGAGGGCCGTCAGCAACGGCATCGCACCCGGGCGGGTGCGGGGATCCTCGATGGACTCACCCACCACGTAGAGCGTGCCCCCTTCGTGGACGAAGGAATCCAGGGCGAGCGCATCAGTTCGGTCGGGTGTGCAGGCCTCGCGGACGTTGACCGTCGACAGGGCCGACAGCGCACGCGTCGTCAGTTGCTGTGCGATGTCCCGGCGTTCCGGGTGGGCGGTGAGCGTCGACTCCAGTTCGCCGGCGGCGCCCGGGGCCGCCTTCGGGCTGGTGCGCAGGATGCGTACCGCGTCCTGGACCTGGGTGCCCTGCGCCCAGCGGTGGACGTGACGGACGGTACGGCCGTCGATGGCGGCGGCGTGCAGGTAGCAGCGCAGGAGGGTCTGGGCGGTGTCGCTGACGGCCTGGTCGAGGCGGGAGGCGGGACGGACCGGGGCCAGCAGGGCGGCGGCGCGCGCGACGGCCGTGTCCCTGTCCTCGCAGCCGCTGGTGGGCGACCAGTGGAGGCGGGCCGGGGTGTCGCAGCGGTGGGTCGGGTCGTAGAGGTGGGTGGGGCCGAGCTTGGCCCGCGCGTCCTTCGTCTCCTCCCAGAGGGCGGGGTTCGAAGTCAGGACGAGGGCGGGGCCCTCCGCGTCCCGTACGGCCGCGGCGGCGGCGGTACGACGGGCGTCCGGAGGGCCGTAGACCACCGGCTCGGAGGACGGGGAGTGGACCGCGAGAGCCGAGGGGGCCGGGTTCTTCGGCGGCGGGAGGACTTCGGTGGGGGCGGGTTCGGCCTCCTGCGGTGGGGCCGTGGCCGGGAGCGGTTCCGTTTCCCGTTCCCGTACGGGCCCGGGTGCCGTTCTCGGGGTCGGCACCTCGTGCCGGACCGGCTCCGGCGAAGGTTCCGGCTTTGCCGCCGGGACCGTAGGGACCGCCGGGGCCCTCGCCGCGCGCCCCGCCGCCCGCTCCGCCTTCTGCCGGGCCCGCACCGCCCGCCACCGGGCCACCGTGCCCAGGACGAAGACGGTGAGGACGACCAGCAGCATCAGCTGGCCGATGAACAGGCCCCAGAACAACCCGTACCCCGAGAGGGCCGAGGCCGGGGTGTCCGGCCAGGCGCCCGGGACGTCGCGGGGCTGGGAGACGAGGTGGCGTATGGCGACCGGGGCGCGGGTGAAGGTGACGCCGGACGGCCAGGAGCCGCGGGCGAAGAGGCCCGCGAGGCCCGTGGCCGTCCACACCATCAGGGTGATGCCGAGCAGGAACGCGAGCAGCCCGACCAGCAGCCCGTCCGGGACGCCGCCCCGGCCGTCCCGCACCTGACCCTGTCCGCCGCCGTGACCGTCCGGTCTCACGTCGGTTCCCTTCCCCCTCTACGCCACCGTCGATTCGGAGTCGCCGATGTGCTGTTCCACGAAGGCCGCCGCCCGTTGCTCCGCCTCCAGTTCCGCGGCGCGCAGGGCGTCGTCGGCGGCGAGGAAGTCGATGGAGGACTCGGTCATCGCGCGGTCGGTGAAGACCAGCGGGCGCTCCGTCTCGGTGATGAGGTGTTTGACCACCTGCACGTTGCCGTTGACGTCCCAGACGGCGATGCCCGGGGTGAGCGAGGGGATGATCTCCACCGCCCACCGGGGCAGGCCCAGCACTCTGCCCGTCGCCCGTGCCTCGTCGGCCTTCTGGGCGTAGATGGTCCGGGTCGACGCCATCTTGAGGATGGCCGCCGCCTCCTTCGCCGCCGCCCCGTCCACCACGTCGGACAGGTGGTGGACGACCGCGACGAACGACAGGCCGAGCCGCCGCCCGAACTTGAGCAGCCGCTGGAACAGCTGCGCCACGAACGGGCTGTTGATGATGTGCCAGGCCTCCTCGACCAGGAAGATGCGCTTCTTGCGGTCGGGGCGGATCCAGGTGTGCTCCAGCCAGACGCCGACGATCGCCATCAGGATCGGCATGGCGATGGAGTTGCGGTCGATGTGCGACAGGTCGAAGACGATCAGCGGAGCGTCCAGGTCGATGCCGACCGTCGTCGGGCCGTCGAACATGCCGCGCAGGTCACCGTCGACGAGCCGGTCGAGCACCAGGGCGACGTCCAGGCCCCAGGCCCGTACGTCGTCTATGGCGACGTTCATCGCCTCCGCCGACTCCGCCTCGGGGTGGCGCAGGCGTTCGACGATGTCGGTGAGGACCGGCTGGCGTTCGACGATCGTCTCGGTGACGAAGGCGTGCGCCACCTTGAGCGCGAAACCGGCGCGCTCGTCCAGGCCGTGCCCCATCGCGACCTCGATGATGGTGCGCAGCAGGGCGAGCTGGCCGGTCGTGGTGATCGACGGGTCGAGCGGGTTGAGGCGGATGCCGTGGTCCAGGGCGGCCCTCGGGTCCAGCCGGATGGGAGTGATGCCGAGTTCCTGCGCGATGAGGTTCCACTCGCCGACGCCGTCCTCGCCCTGCGCGTCCAGGACGACGACCTGGCGGTCGCGGAAGCGCAGCTGGCGCATGACGTACGTCTTCTCCAGCGCCGACTTGCCGTTGCCGGACTCGCCGAGGACCAGCCAGTGCGGCGCGGGGAGCTGCTGGCCGTAGAGCTGGAACGGGTCGTAGATGTAGCCCTTGCCGGAGTAGACCTCGCGGCCGATGATGACGCCGGAGTCGCCGAGGCCGGGGGCGGCGGTCGGGAGGTAGACGGCCTGCGCCTGGCCCGTGGAGGTGCGCACCGGCAGCCGTGTCGTCTCGACCTTGCCGAACAGGAACGACGTGAAGGCGTCGGTGACGACGGACAGCGGATCCCGCATCAGAACTCAGCCCCTACCTTCGAATGCCGGTGGCGAACGGGAGAGTGTTCACGAAGGCGCGGTGGTGCTCGCGGTCGCACCACTCCAGCTTCAGGTACGACTTTCCCGCCGACGCCCTGATGGTCCGCTTGTCGCGGGCCAGCGCCTCGGGGGTGCGGGAGGAGACGGTGATGTAGCCGACGAGGTTGACGCCGGCCGCGCCGCTGGCGAGGTCCTCGCCGCGCTGGTCGAGGCGGCCGTGGGCGGCGATGTCGCGCGGGTCGACCGTGCGGTTCATCTTCGCGGCGCGGGACGCCTCGGCCTCGTCGTTGGTCTTCTCCGTCAGCATGCGCTCGATGGCGACCTCGGTGGGCTCGAGGTCCATCGTCACGGCGACCGTGCGGATCACGTCCGGGGTGTGGACCAGGAGCGGCGCCAGGAAGTTGACGCCCACCGGGGTCATCGGCCACTCCTTCACCCAGGCCGTGGCGTGGCACCAGGGGGCGCGGGTGGAGGACTCGCGGGTCTTGGCCTGGAGGTAGGTGGGCTCCATGGCGTCGAGCTCGGCCGGCCAGGCGTTGCGCTTGGTCATCGCCTGGATGTGGTCGATCGGGTGGTCCGGGTCGTACATGGAGTGGATCAGCGAGGACAGGCGGCTCTGGCCGAGCGGCTGCCGTACGCGGATGTCGGCCTCCTGGAGCCGGGAGCAGATGTCGGTCAGCTCACGGGCCATGACGACGGCCAGCCCCGCGTCCCGGTCCACCTTGCCGCGCCCCTGGGTGCGCATCGCGCGCGCCATCGCGTTGGCCTCGGCGGCCAGGTCGCGGTTGAAGTGCATACAGGCGACGAGGTACGCGCGGTGCTGCTCGCTGCTGGTCGACACCATCGACTGCAGCTGGTCGTAGGACTGCTGGAGCCACGGCGGCGCCTTGTCGTCCCCGCGCTGCGAGACGTCCTTGGCGTGCGCGTCGGGGTCGGCGGGCAGCGTGCGGGCGAGCATCTGGATGCGGGTGACGAAGCCGTCGCCGTTGGCCACGTGCTTGAGCAGCGTGCCGAAGCGGTCGACGAGCGCCTCCTGGTCCTCCGAGTCGCGCAGGCCCACGCCGGGGCCCTCGATCTCGATGGCGGCGGTCACCGTCCTGCGGTCCGCGTGCAGCTGCACGGCGATCTCGTCGGGCCCGAACGGGGCGGCGAGCCAGGTGATCCGGCCGATCCCCGGCGGCGGGCCGATCTCGACCTCCCGGCCGTCGAGCCGGGTGCCGGCTTCGACGACGCCCGAGCGGTACGTCGTGCCCTGGCGCAGGGTTCGCTTGTAACTGCGGTTGATTTCAAACCATTTGTAGAAGGTGCGGCCCCTGTAGGGGACATACACGGCCGCCAGCGCGATCATCGGCAGGCCCGCGAGCAGCACGATCCGCAGGGTCAGGACGGGGACGAGCAGACCGGCCATCATGCCGAAGAACGCGCCCACGACGATCAGCGCGATCTCACCGGTCTCGCGATTGCGGCCGACGATCGCGTTCGGCCGGGCGCGGCCGATCAGATACGTACGGCGGGGCGTGACCGGATGGGACATATGGGCTTCGGTCGTCAACGCCCTTCACCTCCCGTGCTGTTGTTGCTGTTGCGGTTCCCGTGGGGCGTGCTCACCGGGCTGCCCTGGCGGGGGGCGGGTGCGGCGGAGGGGACGGCTCCGCCGCCGCCGCTCGGGGTGCGCGCGCTGTGCGCGGCGACACCGCCGGAGACGGGGTTGGACGGGCGGGCACCGCCGGAGGACTGGCCGCCCCCGCCGCCGTTGTTGTCGGCGCGCGTGCTGTGGGTCTTGATGCCCTGCGCGACCATCGTCGCCGGGGAGGCCATGACCGCCGCGGCCTTGCCCTCGGCGCCCTGCATGAGGCGGTTGCTGCGCGAGTTCGCGATCTCGTCGCCGAAGCCCGGCACGAAGCGGTAGATCATCGCGCTGGCGAAGATGGCCAGCAGGATGATCGCCAGACCGGACACCACGGCGGAGAACGCGTCCGGGCCGTCCTCGGCCGACAGCGCGCCCGCCAGGCCCAGCACTATGACGATGACCGGCTTCACCAGGATCACCGCGATCATGATGCCCGCCCAGCGCCGGACGTGGCCCCACAGGTTCTTGTCGACCAGACCCGCGTACACGACCGTGCCCAGCAGCGCGCCCACGTAGAGCAGCGCCGCGCGGATGACCAGCTCCAGCCACAGCACACCGGCCGCGACGATCGACACCAGCGAGACGACGATCAGCATGATCGGTCCGCCGCCGATGTCCTCGCCCTTCTCCAGGGCGCCGGCGAACGTGCCGAAGAACGTGTTCGTCTGGTCGCCGGTCGCCTTCGCCAGCACGTCGGTGACGCCGTCCGTGGCCGACACGATCGTGTAGAGGATCAGCGGGGTGAACGCCGAGGCCAGCACCGTCAGCCACAGGAAGCCGATCGCCTCGGACAGGGCCGTCGTGAGGGGGACACCCCGCACGGCCCGCTTGGCGACCGCCATCAGCCACAGCAGCAGCGTCAGGATCGTCGACGCGGCGAAGACGACCGCGTACTGCTTGAGGAACGTCGGGTTCGTGTAGTCCACGGCCGCGGTCTCGTCGACGGCGGCACTGAGCTTCTTGATCGTCCAGGACGCGGCATCGGCGCAGCCCTGGGCGAGGGAGGCGAGGGGGTCCAGGGCGGAGGTGGGGCTGTCGAGGGTGCCGGATCCTCCGGAGCCGCCGTCGGTCCCTTCCTCGCAGCGTGTCAGGGCGGGGCCGCGGATTAGGTCGCACGGATCGTTGCTGTCTTCAGGGGTCGGTGTGGGTGTGGGCGCAGCGACAGCCCGGGTGGCGAGTAGGACCGCAGTGGCTTGTACGACGGCGACAGCGGCTGTGAGCTTGAGGAAGTGGTGGTTAGCGTGCATACGTGAACCCTCCGAACTCCTCAACAGCCTTCGTCATGTCCTCGGCGGTGGAGGCTTGCTGGTCGCGTCCGACCGGAACGGGGCCGTCCTTCTGCTGAAAGTCCGTGATCTTCCAGTCGCTTTCGACCCACTTCAGCTGGTACGTGGTCGTGTACCAGCTTTCGGTCACTGGGTTGGTCGACCTCTCGCCGGAGAGACCGAACAGGGACGTGTACCAGACCTCAACAGTGGCATCGTTCTCGGTCGACTTCGTGACCTTGGTTCCCACCGGGATCACACGCGAGATGAAAGTCTGTCCGGCGGGGGCCTTGCCGTCCTTGTCGAGGCCGATGTTCACCAGGAACTCTTCGCTGGAGTACGCCCGGTCAAGGTCCGCCTGCCGAGCGGCAGCGACCTCAGGGGTGTAGACGGCCGTGATGATCTCGCGTCGACGGTCCGTGTTGAACAAGTCGGTTGAACCCAGCGCGACGGAATAGTTAGCCGCCGCGCTCTCCGCCCCCTGGCGGTCCCGGGCGAAGCCTGAGGGGATGCCGGCGTTCGCCGACCGGACCGGCTTCTCCCCCGAGGGGGCCGTCGCCTCCGCCTTCGGGGAGTCGTCGCCCTCGCCCGATGCGGAATCGTCTCCTCCACGGTTCGCGAAGGCGATCGCGGCGATCAGGAGCACCACCACGCCGACCACCGTGACCAGGCTCCGGGACGACGTACGGCCGCCGCCTCTGCGTCCGCCGCCGTGCGGGCCGCCGCTGTCCGGCATGCGGGTACGGGTCTGGCCCGATCCGCCGTACCCGCCGGTGTTCTCGTACTCGTTCCCGAGACTCATACCGCCTGCGCCCCCTCAGCGTCGTGCGGAAACACCTCGTACTCCGCGTACTCCTGGTACGACGGTAGCCGTGCTGGTCCCCGCGCGGGCGCGGTGTTATGAGTCGACATCAGGGAAACGCAACCTCGGGCGGTGGGCGCGACGGGCGGGTGGGGTGGAGGGGAGGCCGGGCGTGCCCGGTCGGACGCACGGGGCGGGGCCCTAAACGGCCATTCCGTACACGATGGTGAACACCGTGCCCAGTGAACCGATGATGAACACGCCCGTGAGACCGGCGATGATCAGGCCCTTGCCCTGCTCCGCGCTGAACGTGTCCCGCAGCGCCGTCGCACCGATGCGCTGCTTCGCCGCGCCCCAGATGGCGATGCCGAGGCAGATCAGGATGGCGAGCGCCATGACCACTTCGATCATGACCTTGGCCTCGTTGCCCAGGCTGCCGAAAGGACCCCAGTCGGGAGCGATCCCACCGATGATGGTGTTGATGTCTCCCTCGTCGGCCGCGAAGAACATGTAAGTCACCGCCCCTGTCGGGTCGTTCCAGGCCCCTGCTGGCGCAGAGGTCAGAGCCCATTGTCGCCGACGATGGCGCCGTCGTATGCCGACTCGGCGTCATTAGTTGGCAGGTTTTGTATGAATAACCGCTGTCACCGGCGTGCGCCGGTCCCCGGGAGGGGCGTGGGTCGATGGGTGAGGAGTCGTATCATCACTCTGTGTATCACGTTCGGGCCAAGAAATGGTCGAACTCACCCGCACGCACACCCCGGACGAACGTGTCCCACCTGCGCCGGTCCGTCGTGACGGCGATGCCGGGGGCCCCGGCGGCACGAATACGGACCGTGTTGTCCTCGCCGAGGACCACCTCGATGCCGGATGGTCGGCCGTCGGCCACCTCCCGTTCCTCCTTGAGGACCTGAACAAGGGTCAGGAAGTCGTCGGGCGTGGTGGTGAGTATCGCTCCGCTGGGGTCGGCGGACTCGGTTATGTGGATGGCCCGGGTGGTTGCGGCTACGTGGACGCAGGACTCGCCTTCGCCGCAGTACGAGGACTTCTGCCAGTGAGGTGTGTGCATGACTGCCTCTCAGGTGGACTGGATGATCCGGTGGATGAGAGCCCGGCTCTCGATCTCGATCAGGCTGATGGCCAACAGTCGATCGAGGACCTTGCGGTACTTCTCCAGCTGGGCGTCGGCGTCCAGCAGGGCGATGCCATGGGACTGGTCGAGCTGGACGGTGTCGAGGGCCGGTACGGGACCGTGCACGTAGTAGATGGGCTGTCCGGCTCCGGGGAAGCCGCCCGCGTCGAAGGGGATGACGTGGATCGAGATGTTGGGATACTCGCTCATCTTCAGCAAGTGCTTGAGCTGTCGCTTCGCCACATCCCGGCCGCCGAACCGCATGTGCAGGGCAGCCTCGTGGATGATCGCCCGGTAGGGGACGGGCTGCTTGCGGAAGATGACGGCTTGACGCTTGATGCGGAACGAGGTCCGGTGTTCCAGGTCGGGGGGTGAGAGGTCCGGGACGACCTGGTGGAACACCTCGCGGGCATGGTCCCTCGTCTGCAAGAGGCCGGGAATGCCGGAGGTGTGGGCGGTGCGTAGTGAGGTGCCGTGATGTTCCAGTTCGGCCAGGTCCAGCAGTCCGGACGGCAGGATGTCCCGGTACTCCTCCCACCAGCCGCGTCGGCGTTCGCCGGTCATCGAGGCGAGCCCTTCGACGAGGTCCTTGTCGGGGCAGTCGTATTGGCAGGCCAGAGTGCGGACGCGATCGGCGCTGACCGGTTGGCGCCCTGACTCCATATTGCTGACCTGGGCTTGCTTGGTTCCGAGGAGCTGTGCGGCCTCCGTCGAGGTCAGGCCGGCACGCTCACGCAGTTTGCGCAGCTCAACACCGAAGCGGCGCTGCCGGGCCGTGGGGTTGGTTCTCACGGGCATGCCCGTCGCTCCTCCGTACCACTCGTCACCCATACAGGTGGAGAGAGTAGTTATAGCTCCGATTGGGACAAAGGAATTAGTCCCTGACTGCTAGCTTCCTTCGTGGCGCCCCACCCCAGAAGTGCACTGGTCGACGGATCGGCACGCCACTGGGGAGCAACCGTACGCAACTCTTCAACTGCCCACGGTAATCGGAGACTTCCATGCCCACCGTAACGCCGCCCTGGTCCTACACCCTCCAGCTCCCGCACGACCCCCGCGCTCCGCGCATCGCCCGGGTCACGCTGCGGACCGTGCTGGGGGCGCACGGGCTCGGGGAGCTCGTGCCCACCGCCGAACTGGTGGCCGCGGAGCTGCTGGCCAACGCCCACCTGCACACCACCGGGCCCTACGCGCTGCGGCTGCGGGCCGCCGAGGCGGGGAGGCTGCGGGTCGGGGTGTGGGACACGGACCCGCGGGTGCCGCCCGGCTTCGACGGCACCGCACCGCTCGCCGTGCCGCTCGCCGCCCCGCCGGACGAGTCCGAGAGCGGGCGGGGGCTGCCGCTGGTGCGGGCGTGTGCGTCCGCGTGGGGTGTGGGGGTCGTGGGGGGAGGGAAGGTCCTGTGGGCGGAGTGCGGCGGTTGACGCCGCACCTCGTGGTGCGTCCCGGCCGGCCCGCGCGGCGCGTGGGTTGCTCTCCTCACATGATCACCCCGGAGGGGGACGCCCGCCTCTACACTGACCACGGACGTGGGCGGCGGACTCCTGGACGACGAGGGGCGGTTGACGGTGCGTAAGGCCTGGATCGCGGTGGGGGTCGCGGGAAGTTCGGCGATCGCCTTCGTCATGCTGCTCGCCGTCGGGGTCTACGTCGTCGCGGGGAACCTCGCGGGCGGGGCCGGCGGCGGGGCCGCCAAGACGCTGGCGAAGGGTGCCGTGCCGGCCGAGTACCAGAAGCTCGTGGCGACCTGGGGCAATCTCTGTCCCGCCATCAACCCGGCGCTGCTCGCCGCCCAGTTGTACCAGGAGAGCGGGTTCAACCCGAAGGCGCAGAGCCACGCGGCGGCGCAGGGCATCGCCCAGTTCATCCCCGGCACCTGGGCCACCCACGGTGTCGACGGGGACGGCGACGGCGACCGGGACGTATGGGACCCGAACGACGCGATTCCGTCGGCGGCGACGTACGACTGCGCCCTCGCGGGCTACGTGAAGGACGTCCCGGGGAATCCGACCGAAAACATGCTGGCCTCCTACAACGCCGGGGCCTATGCGGTCATCAAGTACAGCGGTGTCCCGCCGTACGAGGAGACGCAGAACTACGTCAAGCGCATCCTCTCCCTGGAGAAGAGCTTCGCCGCGCCGGTCGGCCGGGTCGACCCGTCCGAGCAGGCGGCCGGAGCCATCAACTACGCGCAGGAGAAGCTCGGCACGCTCTATCTCTGGGGCGGTAACGGTACCGCTGACCAGGGAGGACGCTTCGACTGCTCGGGGCTGACGAAGGCCGCGTACGAGAGTGTGGGGATCACGCTCCCGCGGGTGGCGAACGACCAGTACAACGCGGGACCGCATCCCGCGCGGGAGGAATTGCTCCCCGGTGATCTGGTCTTCTTCTCGGACGACCTCACCAATTCGCGGGCGATCCGCCATGTGGGCATTTATGTCGGCGGCGGACAAATGATCAACGCGCCCCGTCCGGGCGCTGTGATCCGGTTCGACCCGATCGACACACCGGACTATTTCGGGGCCACTCGTGTCACCGAGGATGGCGCGAAAGCACTCCCCACGACGGTCTGAACGGCCGGTGAGCCAACCCCCTGAGCTGCGAAGACGTATCTCTCTTCGATAACGTCTGCGTGCTCATTCAGTGGATGTTGGAACGTACGGGCAAGGGTCGTGCGTTCCTGTTGTCGTAGCCCGAACAGTCAGCGGACCTACACACCACGGGGGTGGCGGAGCGGCGTATCGCACTGTGCGCCGAGACAGACCGACGAAGGAGCCGCAGCACCATGGCTGGACTCGCCGACTCCGGGTCGAATCCCGACGTCGACCTGCTTTACGACATCAACGGCCTGGCGAAGGCCGCGCCTCCATGGGTCGACGAAATCATGGGCTTCATGGGCGAGTTCGGCTTGCTGTTCGCCCTGGTCGGGATGGTGGTGTGGTGTTGGTGGGGCGTCAGACGGCGGGGCGGCGAGGACGCGGCCCCGACCGTGGCGGCCCTGGTGTGGGCTCCGCTCGCGGCAGGTGTCGCGGTCCTGGTGAACGTGCCGATACGCGGGTTCGTGGAGCGGCGCAGGCCGTTCTACGACCATGAGGGACTCGAGGTCCTGGTCGACGGCAAGACCGACTTCTCGTTCGTCAGCGACCATGCGACGCTCACCATGGCGCTGGCGGTGGGGCTGTTCCTGGCCAACCGGAGGCTCGGGCTCGTCGCCCTGGTGATCGGGGTGCTGGGCGGGTTCATCCGGGTCTACATGGGTGTGCACTACCCGACCGACGTCGTGGGCGGGCTCGCGCTCGGCACGGCCGTCGCCCTGCTGCTGTCGCCGCCCGCGATGGCGCTGCTGACGCCGCTCATGAGGGCGGTCGAGCAGTCGCGGCGGGGGGCGTGGCTGATCAAAGGAGGGCAGGCCCGGGCGCGGGTGATCCCCGGTGAGGCGCGGTCGTCGCAGGCGGGCAGGCGGGACCTGGCGGCGTAGACCGCGCGGTACGGACGCAGGCCGCAGACCGTGGGCGGCGGATCGATGGGGTGGCCCCCGGGTGGACTCCCGGGAAGGTCACCCCATCGCGTGTTTCCGGCCCTCGGCGCGGGCCAGGCTTCTGGCCCTTCGCGCGGGGCCGCGCCAGCCGCAACTGCAGCGGGCGAAGCAGAAAGGTCCCAGTTCGGCGGTGGTGATCCGGTGCTCCTGGGGGTGCTCCGTGTCGTCCTGCTCTTCCACGTCACCACGGTACCGCCCGGGCGTGGCCGCGTGGCCGAGTGGCCGGGTCCGTGACGGGGTTCCCTACCGGTCGTTAACCCTGAAAAAGGGATAGCCCGTGTCGGATGTAGCGGGGGTGGGCGGACCATGACTGGACGGCAACCGCGGCGTACGCGGATCGGTGGTGCGGTCGTTGTGCTCGGCGTGGCCGGCGGGCTGGCCCTCGGTGGTGTCTCGGGGTGCGGCCGCAGCGGGGCGGCGACCGGCGGCGGGGACGGCGGCACGGCCGACGGTGAGGCGGCGGTGGTGGTGCGGGGGGCCGCGGACGCGCTGGTGGACGCGGGCAGCTCCAAGGCGCGTACCTCCATGGAGATGGCCACCGGCGGCACCCGCGTGACCATCCGCGGCGAGGGCGTCTACGACTACCGGAAGCGGATCGGCCGGCTGAAGGTGCTGCTGCCGCAGGACCCGTCCGGGGTGCCGGTGCGCCGGCCCATCACCGAACTGCTCGCACCGGGCGCGCTGTTCATGAAGAACCGGGGCGCCGGAGTGCCCGACGACAAGTGGGTCCGGGTGGACACCGGGACCCTGCCCGACGGGAACCTCGTCACCGGTGGCGCCACCGACCCGTTCACCGCCGCCGAGCTGCTGCGCGGCGCGCGAACGGCGACGTACGTGGGCAGGACGGAACTCGGGGGCGCCGAGGTGCGGCACTACCGGGGCACCGCGGACCTGCACGAGGCCGCGCGGGCCGCCTCGGACGCGAACAAGGGGCCGCTCGGCGCGGCGGCGGACGGGTTCGCCACCGCCGAGGTCCCCTTCGACGTCTACCTCGACGACCAGGGACGCATCCGCAAGGTCCGCCACCGCTTCAGCTTCGTGAACGACGAGGAGTCCGCCCCGGTCGCGGTCGCCTCCACCACCCTGCTCTACGCCTTCGGCACCCCCGCCGACGTACGCCTCCCGGAGACCGACGACATCTACGCGGGGCGGATCGCCCTGCGGTCGGGCCGGGAGCCGGCCGAGGAGTGAGGGGGCGCGGGCCGGCGCGCGGGCCGGGAATGACCGGCGTGAACTAGCCCTTACGTGCCATGCGCGGGGGGTCGGGAGCTGCCTACCCTAGGAAACCTCTGACCGTATGACCGTATGGATGAGGTGACGTGCGTGGCTCCGCTCGGGGGTGGGTTGGTTCAGGACCATGTGGCCCTCGCCGAGATCGAGCTGTGCGGGGAGCTGATCATCGCCGCCTCCGCCGCCCAGGGGCCGCTCAGCCTGGAGAGCATCGACCAGGTGTTGCGCGTGGCCGAGGCGCGTGCGGAGACGACGGCCGTGGCGCGCCCGTAGGAGGTCAGGTGCGGAGCATGCGGGCGATGGCCTGGGTGGCTTCCTTGACCTTGGCGTCGATCTCGTCGCCGCCCTTGAGGGCCGCGTCCGCGACGCAGTGGCGCAGGTGCTCCTCCAGCAGTTGCAGCGCGAAGGACTGCAGCGCCTTGGTGGAGGCGGACACCTGGGTGAGTATGTCGATGCAGTAGACGTCCTCGTCGACCATCCGCTGCAGGCCCCGGATCTGGCCCTCGATGCGGCGCAGGCGCTTGAGGTGTTCCTGCTTCTCGTGGTGGTAGCCGTGGATACCCCGGTCGTGGTCGGTCACGATCTCGGTCCCGGCCGTTCCGGCGGGCGCGGGGACGGTCGAATCGGGCACATGCGGTGCGGTGGGCGCGTCTTTCGCTCCCGTTGCGGCCGTTACTTCCGTCACGTCCTTCACGTCCGACCCGTCCGTTGCGTCCGGAGAGGGGGACGCGTCCGCGCCGGCCTCGGTGGTCGTCATCGCGTCCTCCTGGTGCAATGGCGGGCGACATATACCCCTGGTGGGTATATCGTACCGAACTTTGCCGGGTATAGGCACTGTGGCCGGTACCGCCGGTGCCGGCCGCGGCGCGGCCGTCGGACCGCCCCCGTGTCCGTCCCCCTGCCTGATGGGTGACACTGGTGGGCGGCCCATAGCCGTGGCTGGGTGGTGCGCCTAGCATCAGCCACACCGAACCCGATGCACCCCGAGGACCACACGTGCGCTTTCGTCTGACCCCCAGGGAGACGAGCTTCTACGACATGTTCGCCGCGTCGGCGGACAACATCGTCACGGGCTCGAAACTCCTCATGGAACTGCTCGGGGCGGACACCCCTGCCCGGGGCGAGATCGCCGAGCGTATGCGGGCCGCGGAACACGCGGGTGACGACGCCACCCATGCGATCTTCCACCAGCTGAACTCCTCGTTCATCACGCCCTTCGACCGCGAGGACATCTACTCCCTCGCCTCGTCCCTCGACGACATCATGGACTTCATGGAGGAGGCCGTCGACCTGGTCGTCCTCTACAACGTCGAGGAACTGCCCAAGGGCGTCGACCAGCAGATCGAGGTCCTCGCACGGGCCGCCGAGCTCACGGCCGAGGCCATGCCGAACCTGCGCACCATGGAGCACCTCACCGAGTACTGGATCGAGGTCAACCGCCTGGAGAACCAGGCCGACCAGATCCACCGCAAACTGCTGGCCCACCTCTTCAGCGGCAAGTACGACGCCATCGAGGTGCTCAAGCTGAAGCAGATCGTGGATGTCCTCGAGGAGGCGGCCGACGCCTTCGAGCATGTGGCGAACACGGTGGAGACCATCGCCGTCAAGGAGTCCTGAAACCGTCCATGGACACCTTCGCTCTGGTCGTGACCATCGGGGTCGCGCTCTTCTTCACGTACACGAACGGCTTCCACGACTCGGCGAACGCCATCGCCACCTCGGTGTCGACCCGTGCGCTCACCCCGCGCGTGGCGCTCGCCATGGCGGCCGTCATGAACCTGGCCGGCGCGTTCCTCGGCTCCGAGGTCGCCAAGACCGTCAGTGAGGGGCTGATCCAGACCCCCGAGGGCTCGAAGGGCATGGGGATCCTGTTCGCGGCGCTGGTCGGCGCGATCACCTGGAACCTCATCACCTGGTACTTCGGCCTGCCGTCCTCCTCCTCGCACGCCCTGTTCGGCGGCATGGTCGGAGCGGCGCTGGCCGGCGGGACGACGGTGTACTGGAGCGGGGTGCTCGAGAAGATCGTCATCCCGATGTTCGTCTCGCCGATCGTGGGCCTGCTCGCCGGCTACCTGGTCATGACCACGATCATGTGGATCTTCCGGAACTCCAACCCGCACAAGGCCAAGCGGGGCTTCCGCATAGCGCAGACGGTGTCGGCGGCAGGGATGGCGCTCGGCCACGGTCTCCAGGACGCGCAGAAGACCATGGGCATCGTGGTGATGGCCCTGGTCATCGCCGACGTCGAGGAGTACAGCGACCCGATCCCGGTCTGGGTGAAGATCTCCTGTGCGCTGATGCTGTCGGCGGGCACCTACGCCGGCGGCTGGCGCATCATGCGGACGCTCGGACGGAAGATCATCGAGCTGGACCCGCCGCAGGGCTTCGCGGCCGAGGCCACCGGTGCGACGATCATGTTCGGGTCGGCCTACCTGTTCCACGCGCCGATCTCGACGACGCACGTGATCACTTCGGCGATCATGGGCGTCGGCGCGACGAAGCGGGTGAACGCGGTGCGCTGGGGCGTCGCCAAGAACATCATCCTGGGCTGGTTCATCACGATGCCCGCGGCGGCCCTGGTGGCGGCGGTCTCGTACGGGCTCGTGTACCTGGCGTTCCTGTAGCCGGTGCTGACACCTGACACCTGTCACCACCTGGTGTCCGGTGTCCCGCGCCCTGCGTCCGGCACCGCACGGGCAGACGAAGGGGCCCGCCCCCGGTAGTGGGGGCGGGCCCTTCTGCGTCCTCGCGGTGGCACCGCCATGCAGCACCGCGAGGGGTTCGGATCAGCCGAAGCGGCCGGAGATGTAGTCCTCGGTGGCCTGGACCGACGGGTTGGAGAAGATGCGCTCCGTGTCGTCGATCTCGATCAGCCTGCCCGGCTGGCCGACGGCCGCCAGGTTGAAGAACGCCGTGCGGTCCGAGACGCGCGCGGCCTGCTGCATGTTGTGCGTCACGATGACGATCGTGAACTGCTCCTTGAGCTCACCGATCAGGTCCTCGATGGCGAGGGTGGAGATCGGGTCCAGGGCGGAGCAGGGCTCGTCCATCAGGAGCACCTTCGGCTCGACCGCGATCGCGCGGGCGATGCACAGGCGCTGCTGCTGACCGCCGGAGAGGCCCGAGCCGGGCTTGTTCAGGCGGTCCTTGACCTCGTTCCAGAGGTTGGCGCCCCTGAGGGACTTCTCGACGACGCCGTCCAGCTCGGACTTCTTGTACTTGCCGTTCAGCCGCAGTCCGGCCGCCACGTTGTCGTAGACCGACATGGTGGGGAACGGGTTGGGGCGCTGGAAGACCATGCCGACCTCGCGGCGCACGGCGACCGGGTCGATGCCGGGACCGTAGAGGTTCTCGTCGTCGAGCATGACCTTGCCCTCGACCCTGCCGCCGGGCGTGACCTCGTGCATGCGGTTGAGCGTGCGCAGGAAGGTCGACTTGCCGCAGCCGGACGGGCCGATGAAGGCCGTCACGGAGCGGGGCTCGACGGTCATCGAGATGTCCTCGATGGCGAGGAAGGAGCTGTAGTAGGCGTTGAGGCCGCTGATATCGATGCGCTTGGCCATGTGGATCACTGCTTCTTTCGGGTCCGAGTCGCCGGTGGGCCGCGTCAGCGACCGGTGTTCGGGGCCTTCCAGCGGGCGATGCCGCGGGCCACGAGGTTGAGGATCATGATGAACGCGATGAGCGTCAGGGCCGCCGCCCAGGCACGGTCGTAGGCCGCGCCGGAGCCGCCGCTGTTGGCGTACTGCAGGTAGATGTACATCGGCAGCGACGCCTGCGGGTCGGAGAAGGGGTTGGCGTTGATCACGCTCGTACCCCAGACCAGCAGCAGCACGGGGGCGGTCTCACCGGTGATGCGGGCGACGGCCAGCATGACACCGGTGGTGATGCCACCGAGGGACGTGGGCAGGACGACCTTCAGGATGGTGCGCCACTTCGGGATGCCGAGCGCGAGGGACGCCTCGCGCAGCTCGTTCGGGACGAGCTTGAGCATCTCCTCCGTGGAGCGGACGACCACCGGGATCATCAGGATGCACAGGGCGAGCGACCCGGCGAAGCCGGAGTAGCCCATGCCCAGGATCACGATCCACAGGCTGAGGATGAACAGACCGGCGACGATGGACGGGATGCCCGTCATGACGTCGACGAAGAAGGTGACGGCCTTGGCGAGCTTGCCCCGGCCGTACTCGACCAGGTAGATCGCGGTCAGCACGCCGACCGGGACCGAGATCAGCGCGGCGATGCCGACCTGCTCCAGGGTGCCGAGGATGGCGTGGTAGATACCGCCGCCCGGCTCGCTGTCGGCGACGACGCCCATGGAGTGGGTGAGGAAGTAGCCGTCGAGGACCTTCACGCCCCGCTTGAGGGTCTCCCAGATGAGGGAGGCCAGCGGGATGACGGCGATCAGGAAGGCGACCCAGACCAGGCTGGTCGCGGTGCGGTCCTTGGCCTGGCGCCTGCCCTCGACCGCGGCCGAGGCGGCGTAGGAGCCGAGGACGAAGAGGATCGCGGCGATCAGCGCCCACTGGACGCTGCTGTCCAGGCCGGCCACGGTGCTGATGCCGAGGCCCAGGACGACGGATCCCGCGGCGACGGCCCAGGCGAACCACTTGGGGAGCCGGTCGCCGTGCAGGGAGTGCGCGGACTTGGGGGTGATCGTTGAGTGGCTCATGCGTTGGCCCCCGAGTACTCCTTGCGACGGGCGATGATCAGGCGGGCGCCGCCGTTGACCAGCAGAGTGATCACGAAGAGCACCAGACCGGACGCGATCAGCGCGTCCCGGCCCATCACGGTGGCCTCGTTGAACTTGCTGGCGATGTTCTGCGCGAACGTGCCGCCGCCCGGGTCGAGCAGGCTGGCGTTGATGTCGAAGGACGGCGAGAGCACCATGGCCACGGCCATCGTCTCGCCGAGCGCGCGGCCGAGGCCCAGCATGGATGCGGAGATCACGCCGGAGCGGCCGAAGGGGATCACCGACATGCGGATGACCTCCCAGCGGGTGGCGCCCAGGGCGAGCGCGGCCTCCTGGTGCATCAGCGGGGCCTGCCGGAAGACCTCACGGCTGACGCTGGTGATGATCGGGAGGATCATCAGGGCGAGCAGGATGCCGACGGTGAACAGCGAGCGCGCGGCGCCGCCGTTCCACTCGAAGATCCCGGTCCAGCCGAGGTAGTCGTCCAGCCAGCCGTAGAGGCCGTCCATGTGCGGCACCAGGACGAGGGCGCCCCACAGGCCGTAGACGATGGACGGCACGGCGGCGAGCAGGTCGATCACGTACGCGATGGTGCCGCCGAACCTGCGCGGGGCGTAGTGCGTGATGAACAGCGCGATGCCCACCGAGACCGGGACCGCGATGACCATGGCGATGATCGACGACACGATGGTGCCGTAGGCCAGGACCGCGATGCCGAACTCCGGCGGGTCGCCGCTGGGGTTCCAGTCGAACGAGGTGAAGAAGTTGGCCTCGTTCTCACTCAGCGCGAGAACGGTGCGGTAGGTGAGGAAGGCCGCGATCGCGGCCATGATCACCAGAACGAGGATGCCGGACCCCCGGGAGAACCCGAGGAAGATCCGGTCGCCGGGACGGGTGGCGCCGCGTGCGGCACGCTTCTGCTCCGTCGTGGGCGGCGGGGGTACGGGGGGTGGGGCGGTCTGCTGTGTGGATGTGTCCATCGGGGTCTCCGGTCTGCGGGGCCTCCCGCTGTTCGGGGGCCCCTGGCGGCGGTGCACCGGACGGTGCGGTCCGGCCCCGGGTTCCGGGGCCGGACCGCACTCGGGTCAGCTCAGGCTCGTGATGGTCTCGCGAACCTTGGTGATGATCTCCTCGGGCATCGGGGCGTAGCCGGCGTCCGCCAGCAGGCCCTGACCGTCCTCGGAGGCCATGTAGTTCAGGAAGGACTTCATGGCGGGCAGGGTCTCCGCCTTGTTGCCCTTGTCGCAGGCGATCTCGTACGTCACCAGGACGAGCGGGTAGGCACCCTCGGCGTCCGGGGTGTAGTCCAGCTCCAGCGCGAGGTCCTTGCCGGTGCCGACGACCTTGGCGGCGCCGATGGCGGCCGTGGCGTTGTCGATCGTGGCCTCGACCGGCTCGGCGGCCTCGGTCTTCACGTCGACGGTCGTGATGCCGTCCTTGGCGTAGGAGAGCTCGAAGTACGAGATCGCACCCGAGGTCTGCTTCACCTGCTGCGCCACACCGGAGGAGCCCTGGGCGGACTGGCCGCCCTTGGCCTCCCACGACTTGCCGGGCTCGTAGGGCCAGGCGTCGGGCGAGGCGGCCTTCAGGTACTTGGTGAAGTTGTCCGTGGTGCCGGACTCGTCCGAGCGGTGGAAGGCCTGGATCTTCAGGTCGGGAAGCTTCGCGTCGGGGTTCAGCTTCGCGATCTTCTCGTCGTTCCAGTTGGTGATCTTGCTGTCGAAGATCTCCGAGAGGGTCGCCGCGTCCAGGACGAGCGTGTCGACACCCGGGACGTTGAAGCCGACGGCGATCGGACCGCCGACCATCGGCAGGTCGATGGCCTGACCGTCGGTGCAGACCTTCTTGGAGTCCTCGATCTCCTCCGGCTTGAGCGCCGAGTCGGAACCGGCGAACGCGGTCTGACCCTGGAGGAACGCGGTGATACCGGCGCCGGAACCGTCGGGACGGTAGTTGATCTGCGCGTCCTTGCAGGCGGCCGCGTAGTTCTTGACCCAGGCGTCGATCGCGTTCTTCTGCGCGGACGAGCCGGAGGCCTGGAGCTGGCCGGAGGCGTCGGTGCAGTCGATGTTGCCGGCCTGCGCCGTGGCCGAGCTGTCGCTGGTCCCGCTGTCGCCGCCGCTGGTGTCGTCCGAGCCGCACGCCGTGAGGGCCAGGGCGCCGGACACGGCGAGAGCACCGAGAGCGAGGGCACGCCGGTTCTTGCGCTGAAGCTTCACTTGAGTTCCTTCCAGGTGCCGCCGTCCTGAATTCCGGCGGCGTGCGAAGTCTTAAGTCGGAGTCCGAGTGGTGCGAGTGCCCGTTCGGCAGGCGCATCGCATCCCGTAAGACCGAAATTAGGCAGAACAGGTGAAGCACCCCACGGTCGTAAATGAACGGAAGGTGAACCCCTATGGGCGGTGCGGTGAGGTCACGGAACGCTTACGTCAAGGACACGGACGGATACCGGGCGGGAACGGGGCGGTGGGCACGTTCCTACGGGGTGCGCGCGGGTCCGTCGCCGTCGTCGCGGCCGCCGTTCGCCGCCGTCGCGCGGAAGGTGGCGAGCAGGGCGTCCACCAGGTCCGCGTCCCGCGGCTCGGTGAGCCGGCGGCGGGCCATGTGCGGGGGGAGCCACAGGACGCGGTCCACCTCGTCGTTGGGTGTGAAGGTGCCGGAGACCGCCTCGGCGGCCCAGTAGCGGACGCGTTTGGGACGGCCGTTGGCCAGATAGTGCGCCGACGGGAGTTCGGCCACCGCCACGGCCGAGTGGCCCGTCTCCTCGGCGACCTCGCGCAGCGCACCGGCGAGTGCGTCCTCGCCGCGCTTCAGCTTCCCCTTGGGCCAGGACCAGTCGTCGTACTTGGGGCGGTGGACGAGACACAGTTCGAGCGTGCGCGTGACCGGGGAGCGGCGCCACAGGACACAGCCGGCCGCCTGGACGGTCAGGCGACCGGGACGGCCGGGTGTGCGCGGGGCGCCGGACGCGCGGTCGCGGGTGCGGCCGGAGCCGTGGTCGAGCGGGGCCGAGCCCACCGGGGCCTCCCTGGATCCTGTCGTCGCGTACCTGTCGTCCGCCCGCAGGGCGCGCCTTGCGGGGCCATGAGGGTCTTCCCGCCCATGAGGGTCTTCCCACTCATGAGGTCCCCCCGCTCATGAGGTCCCCCCGCCCGGGCGAAGCGGAGAGCCCGGGGAGCGAGCACGGCGCCGGGGCGGGCGGGAGCGTGACGGCACGGCCTACGGCGAGCCGAGGACGTCCTTGTGCCAGCTGCGCTGGAACGCGTACCGCGCCGCCTCCACCTCGTGCCGCTGGTCCGCGTGGAGCACCCCGAGCGCGTACGCCGTGGCCGGGGCGATGCGCGGGGTCCGGGCGGCGTTCGCCGCGGCCGCCGACGCCTCGGACGCGTCCCGGTGCCGGTCGAGGGCCTCGCAGGCGGCGAGCAGACGGACGTCGGGGGGCGGGCCGGCGGCGGTGGCGGTGGGCTCCGCGACCGAGGTGGTGCCGTCCGCGCCGGCGGTGGGGTGGTGCAGTGCCTCACGGGCGTACCGGTGCAGGCGCAGGAGCAGGCGGACCTGGTGCCAGGGGGCGTCCTGCGGATGCGGGGCCAGATCCGGGGACAGCCCGTGGACCAGCGCCTCCGCGTTGTACGGGCTCCCAGCGGTGAGCAGGGGCAGCGCCGCGACGGCGTCGGCCAGCCGCTCCCGCGCGGCCTCGGCCGGGGGACGCAGGTCGGCTCCGCCGGCGCCCGGGACCAGCGGAACCTCGCTGGCCAGCACGGCGACCTTGTCGGCGACCGCGTGGAACCGGGAGGAGCCAAGGGCCTGGAGCGCCGTGGAGTGCGCCCTGGTCCGGGCCAGGGTGAGCTGCCGGTCCAGCAGGGCGCCGGCCTTGGCGGCACCCACGGTGAGGCCGGCGCGCTCGGGGACGGTGGTGGTTCCGGCTCGGGTGGAGCCGGTTTTGGTGGCGAGGGAGGCGGCATCACCCCTGACGGCGACGGAGGCCGGGGCGGGGAACCGGGCCACTCCGTCCGCTCCGCCCGCCGGACCGGTCCCGGCCGGGTCCTGGGCCGGGAGCGCCGCCGTGCCGGACAGCCGGTGCAGCGCCTGGAGCAGTCGCTCCAGGCGCTGCGAGCAGGCGTGCTCCAGGGCCAGGGTGCCGGAGACCCAGGCCAGCTCCGGGCGCATCGCCTCGGACCAGCCGGGGTCCAGGACCGCCTGGAAGGTGTGCAGGCTGCCGCTGATCCGGCGGGCCGAGCGGCGCAGCGCGAGCGCCGCTTCGACGGAACCCTCCGAGGCCGCGCCCGCCCCCGCCTCCCGGTGGAGGCGCAGCGCGCGGAGGAACTCGGTGGCCTGGGCCCGCAGGTAGCCCGCCAGGGCCTCCGCGGACACCGGGCCGGCCGTCGGGCCGGTCGTCAGGCCGGTCGTCAGGCCGGTCGTCAGGCCGGTCGTCGGACCGGATTTCGAGCCGGTGCCCGGGTCCGCCGGGTCAAGGTGTCGCTGTGCCACGCCGGCGCCTCCGGGCGTCTATGAGCATCTCCTGGACATGTCGCAGGGGCTGGCCGTCCGCGTCCGTCGCGTGCCGGGTCCACTCGCCGTCCGGACCGAGGTGCCAGGACGTGGTGCCGTCGGACATGCCGGACTCCAGCAGCCGGTTCAGGGAGGCCCGGTGGCCGGGGTCGGTGACCCTGACCAGCGCCTCGATACGGCGGTCCAGATTGCGGTGCATCATGTCCGCGCTGCCGAACCACACCTCGGGCTCGCCGCCGTTGCCGAAGGAGAAGACGCGGGAGTGTTCGAGGAACCGGCCGAGGACGGAACGGACCCGGATGTTCTCCGACAGCCCCTCGACGCCCGGCCGGATCGCGCAGATGCCGCGCACCCACACGTCCACCGGAACGCCCGCCTGCGAGGCCCGGTACAGGGCGTCGATGATCGCCTCGTCCACCATCGAGTTGACCTTGATGCGGACGTACGCGGGGCGTCCGGCGCGGTGGTGCTGGGCCTCCTTGTTGATCCGGGAGACCAGCCCGTCGCGCAGGGACTTGGGGGCGACCAGCAGCCGCCGGTACGTCTCGCGGCGCGAGTAGCCGGAGAGGCGGTTGAACAGGTCCGAGAGGTCCGCGCCGACCTGCGGGTCGGCGGTGAGCAGGCCGAGGTCCTCGTACAGCCGGGCCGTCTTCGGGTGGTAGTTGCCGGTGCCGACGTGGCAGTAGCGCCGGAGCGTCTCGCCCTCCTGGCGGACCACCAGGGACAGCTTGCAGTGGGTCTTCAGGCCCACCAGGCCGTACACGACGTGGCAGCCGGACTCCTCCAGCTTGCGCGCCCACTTGATGTTGGCGGACTCGTCGAAGCGGGCCTTGATCTCGACCAGGACGAGGACCTGCTTGCCGGACTCGGCCGCGTCGATGAGCGCGTCGACGATCGGGGAGTCGCCGGACGTCCGGTACAGGGTCTGCTTGATCGCGAGGACGTCCGGGTCGGCCGCCGCCTGCTCCAGGAAGGCCTGCACGGACGTGGAGAACGAGTCGTACGGGTGGTGCAGCAGCACGTCCCGGCTGCGCAGCGCGGCGAAGACGTCCGCCGCGGACGCCGACTCGACCTCGGCGAGATCGCGGTGCGTGCCGGCGATGAACGCCCGGTACTTCAGCTCCGGCCGGTCGATTCCGTGGATCCGGAAGAGGCCGGTGAGGTCGAGCGGCCCCGGCAGCGGGTACACCTCGGCCTCGCCGATATTCAGCTCGCGCACCAGGAGGTCCAGGATGTCGCGGTCGATGTTCTCCTCGACCTCCAGACGCACCGGCGGCCCGAAGCGGCGCCGCATGAGCTCCTTCTCCAGGGCCTGGAGCAGGTTCTCGGTGTCGTCCTCCTCGACCTCCAGGTCCTCGTTGCGGGTGAGCCGGAAGGCGTGGTGCTGGAGCACCTCCATGCCCGGGAACAGCTCCTCCAGGTGGGCGGCGATGACGTCCTCGACGGGGACGTAACGGCCCGGGGAGCTCTCCAGAAAGCGGGACAGCAGCGGCGGCACCTTGACCCGGGCGAAGTGCCGGTGACCGGTGACCGGGTTGCGCACGATCACGGCCAGGTTCAGCGACAGACCCGATATGTACGGGAAGGGGTGCGCCGGGTCGACCGCCAGGGGGGTCAGCACGGGGAAGATCTGGTGCCGGAAGAGGGTGAACAGGCGGGCCTGCTCCTTCTCCGTCAGCTCGCTCCAGCGGACCAGGTGGATGCCCGCGTCCGCCAGCCCGGGGAGGACGTCCTCGTGGAAGCAGGCGGCGTGCCGTGCCATCAGCTCGCGCGAACGGGCCCAGATCATCTCCAGCACCTCGCGCGGCTGGAGGCCGGACGCGGAGCGGGTGGCGACACCGGTGGCGATACGGCGCTTCAGGCCGGCCACCCGGACCATGAAGAACTCGTCCAGGTTGCTGGCGAAGATCGCGAGGAAGTTGGCCCGCTCGAGGAGGGGCGTGGTCGGGTCCTCGGCGAGCTCCAGGACCCGCTCGTTGAACGCCAGCCAGCTGCGCTCCCGGTCGAGGAACCTGCCGTGGGGCAGCGGCTCGCCGCCCGTGTCGGCCTCCTCGTAGGCGTCGAGATCCGAGTCGATGTCGGGTTCCAGGTCGGAGACCGTCCCGGCCACGGTGTGCGGCCGGTGGGCGGCGATCGAGCCCACGGAGGGCTGCGCGTGTTGTACCTGACCCTGGGCTTTGGTGCCACTTGTGGCGTTCGACTGGCTCATGAACCCATTGTTCCGCGCCACGGGCTTCACAAGCGCGTCGGAGCGCGCGGGTGGGAGTGATCGTGCCCCTGGGACGTCCCCGTTCCCCCTGTGGGGCGGCGGCTCTGGCGCGGCGGGATGCATTCGCCGAGCGTCGCAAGACAGTCTGAATCAACGGTTACGAAGACATGACGTGCGGGATATCGGGGGGCGGCCCGCGGGGGTCGGGACGGACGTCCGCTCCGCGCGCCGGGCCCCGGCGCGCGGAGCGGACGCCCACACGGCGGGTACTGCCTCGATCGGGTGTGCTCGGGTCGACCGTATGTGCCGAGAAGGAGAGGGGACGGGGGCGGGGGCGGTGGGGGTGGGGGTTCGGAGTCCGGCCGGGGACGTGTGAACCGATGCGCGGGGCTCGTGCGATGAGGGGACGTGAGCGAAACGAGAAGCGACGGTGAGCTGCTGCGTGCCGTTGCCGAGGACGCCGACCGGCGTGCCTTCGAGGAGCTGTACCGGCGCTACGCCCCGTGGCTGACCGCCCGGATGCGCGGCCGGTGCGCCGACGCGGGGATCGTCGACGACGTCGTCCAGGAGACGTTCCTCGCGGTGTGGCGGGGGACGGCCCGGTACCGGGAGGACGCGGCGAGCGCGGCGGGCGGTGCTCGCGGGGACGCCGCCGGGTGGCTGTGGCGGATCGCCTCGCGCCGGCTGATCGACGCGCTGCGCGGTGCCGGGGCGCGCGGCCGGCTGCGGCAGACACTGGCCCGGCTGCGGCACCGGGACGAGGTCTCGGCGGAGGAACGCGTGCTCGCGGGGGTGGAGCACGGAGACCTGGCCGGCGCGCTGGTCCGGCTGTCGCCGGAGCTGCGCGCGGTGCTCCAGGCCACCGTCGTCGACGGGCTGAGCACCCGCGAGGCGGCCGTACTGCTCGGCATACCGCCGGGGACGGTCAAGACGCGGGCGATGCGGGCCCGCAAGCAACTGCGGGAGGCACTGGCATGACGGACGACTCGATGTACGACTCGACGGACGGCGTGGCTCCCGGCGGTGCTGCTGGTGAAGCTGCTGGTGGAGCGCGGAACGGTTCGCGGTGGCACGTGCCGCGGGAGGATCTGCGGGCGTACGCGCGCGGTGAGCTGACGGCGCCCACGCTGTGGTCCGCCGACACCCACCTCACCGCCTGCGCGCACTGCCGGGGCGTCCTCGCCGAGGCAGGGGACCCCGTCGCGCTCGACGCGGGCTGGGAACGGCTCGACGCCGAGCTGGACGCGCCCAAGCCGGGGTTCCTGGAGTCCCTGCTGCTGCGCCTCGGCGTCGCCGACCACACCGTGCGCCTCCTCGCGGCCACGCCGGTCCTGCGCCGTTCCTGGCTGGGCGCGGTCGTCGCCGTGCTGCTGCTGACCGTGGCCGCGGGCCATTCCGGCGCCCCGGCCACCGGTTCGCCCCTCCTCTTCCTCGCCCTCGCGCCGCTGCTGCCGCTCGTCGGGGTCGCGCTGTCGTACGGGCCCGCGCTGGACCCCACGTACGAGATGGCGGTCGTCTCCCCGACCCACGGGTTCCGGCTGCTGATGATCCGCACGGTGGCGGTACTCGGCGCCGTGTTCGGTCTCAACGGCCTGGCGACGCTCGCCCTGCCCGGGTACGGCGCGGCCGCGCTGGCGTGGCTGCTGCCCGCCCTCGCGCTCACCGCGACCGGCCTCGCGCTGACGGCCCGTATGGGACCTGTGCTGGCCCCCTCCCTCGTCGGCGGCGGCTGGGTCGCGCTGCTGCTCGTCGCACAGGCGGGCCGGGACGCCGTGACCGACCCGCTCGCTCCGTTCACCGCCGCCGGGCAGGGGGTGTCGGCGCTGGTCGCCGTCCTCGCCGCCGGGCTGCTCTTCCTGCTCCGCGACCGTTTCGACCTCAGCCGGGCGGATGGCACGGGCGGCGCCGGCGCGGTCTGAAGTCCGCCTTCGCCGTCCGCCTTCATCGTCTGTGACGTCTCGTCCTCTCCGCCTCATCTCCTTCTCCTTCTCCTTCTCCTTCTCCTTCTCCTTCTCCTTCTCCTTCATCTCCTTCTCTGCTTATTCCACGACCTGTACGGGAGTTCTGCATGACCCCGACCGTCTCCGCCTCCGGGCTGAGTCTCCGCTTCGGCGGCACCCGGGCCCTCGACGACGTGTCGCTGCGGCTGTCCACCGGCGTCACCGGGCTGCTCGGGCCCAACGGCGCGGGCAAGACCACCCTGCTGAGGGTGCTCGCCACCGCCGTACCGGCCGACCGGGGCGCGTTCACGGTGCTCGGCCACGACCCCGGCACCTCACGCGGCCGCCAGGAGGTCCGGCGCCGCCTCGGCTATCTGCCGCAGGCACCCGGTTTCCATCCCGACTTCACCGCCTTCGAGTTCGTCGACTACGTGGCGATCCTCAAGGAGCTGACCGACCGCACCGCCCGGCACCGCGAGGTGCGGCGTCTGCTGGACGAGGTCGGGCTCACCGACGTACGCGGCAAGCGGCTGCGGAAGCTGTCCGGCGGGATGCGCCAGCGGACCGCCCTCGCCGCGGCCCTGGTCGGCGACCCCGCCTTCCTCGTCCTCGACGAGCCGACCGTCGGACTGGACCCCGAACAGCGCATGCGGTTCCGCGAGTTGGTCGCGCGGGCCGGGGAGGGGCGGACCGTGCTTCTGTCCACCCACCAGACCGAGGACGTGGCGATGCTCTGCAACCGGGTGGTGGTCATGGCCACCGGCAGCGTCCGCTTCGACGGCACCCCCGCCGAACTGACCGCGCGGGCCGACGGACGGGTGTGGACCAGCGCCGAACGCGACCCCGGCGCGCGGGCGGGGTGGCGCACCGGGCTGGGCACCTTCCGCAACGTGGGCGATCCGCCCGACGGTGCCGACCTCCTCGAACCCACCCTGGAGGACGGTTACCTGCTCACTCTCGACGGCGTCGGTGGCGTCGGTGGCGTCGGCGCGGAGGTGGCGGCATGACCACGACGACCACCGCGACCGTGCCTCCGCCCGCGGCGACCGCGCCGGACGGTCCGGGTACGTCCTGGGCGGCCGTGTTCGCCCTGGCCGGCTTCGAGGCGCGCAGACTGCTGACCCGGCTGCCGGTGCTCGTCGCCTTCGCCGTGTACACCGGCTGGACGGTGTGGCGGACCCGCACCTCCTTCGAGGGCTTCCCCGCCCTCCAGGACGCCGACCGCGCCACCCAGAGCGCGCCCCTGCTCGTCGGACTCGCGGTGCTGTTCTCCGTCAACCAGGCCGTGCTGCGTTCGCGGCGGTACGACACCGAGCGGCACTTCGACGTGCTGGTGCTGCCGCCGTGGCGCCGTACCGTCGCGCACCTGCTGTCCCTTCTGCCCGCGGTGCTGCTCGTCGCGGTCTGCGTGGGCGGGCAGTTCGGGTGGGAGGCGCTCAAGTCCGGCGCGGTCGGCAACGGTTCGCCGGGCGAACTCCTCGTCGGACCGTTGTCCGTGCTGTTGCTCGGGGCGTTCGGGGTGTTGCTCGCCCGGTTGTTCACCTCCGCCTTCGCGGTGCCGCTGCTGCTCGTCGTCCTGGTCTTCCTCGCCATGTTCAGCACGGCGCCCCGGGAGGGCGACGCGACCCGGTGGCTGATGCCGGTGGTCGTTGAGTACGGCTCCGGGACCCTGCCGTCCGAGCTGCTCGGCCGCCCGGCCGCCTGGCACGCCCTCTACCTCGCCGGGTTCGCGCTGAGCGCGGCGCTGGCGGCGGTGCTGGTCTCCGGTGAGGGCTCCGGGCCCGCCGGCGGACGGGGCGTGCGAGGCCGGTTCGTCGGCAACCGGAGTGTGCACGCCGGACTCGCCGGTGCGGTGGCGCTGACGCTGCTGGGCGCGGTGATGCAGACGGGAGGGGTGCCGGCGCGGACGGAGGAGGCCCGTACGCGGTACTCGACCGTCCCGCAGGAACTGCAGAAGTGCGTCGAACGGGACGGCACGTCGTACTGCGCCTTCCCGGAGTGGACCCCGCGCACCGGTGACTGGGCCGAGGTCGTGGACCGGGTGCGCTCCCTCGCGGGCGACGCCGTGCGGGACCGGTCGCTCGTCGTACGGCAGCGGGTCGAGGCGCGCTACGGACTGACCGGCGACGCGGCGATGCCCCCGCTCACCGACCCGGACGAGGTGAGCGTCGGTACGAGGTGGGGCGGCAACCGCGTCCCGGAGTTCGCCGTCGCCGTGGCCGGTGTGCTGGTCACCGGCAAGGAGGCGAGGGCGGGCGCGATGTGCGACGGCCGGCTCGTCACCGTGATGTGGCTGGCGCTGGCCGGCCGGCCCGACCCGCTGTCCGACCTGAGCGGCATCCGCCTCGACGACAGTACGTCCGGTTCGGCGCTCGTCGTCTCGGAGACGGAGCCGCTGTACATGACCGCCGCGCACACCGAACTCGTCCGCGAACTGCTGGACCTGCCGCGGGAGGAGGCCGGCGCGAAGGTCCGGGCGAACTGGGCCGGGCTGACGTCCCCGGAGGTGACGACGGACCGCACCGCCGAACTGCTGGGTCTGGACGCGCCAAAGGAGGCGGACGAGTGCCTGGAGTGAGCAAAGGCCGCCCGGGCCTGTGGCGCGCGCTGGCGCGGCCGGTCGCGCGGACGGTGCCGTGGCGGGCGATCGGGGTGGTGGGCGGACTCGGGCTGCTGCTCGCCACCGCGCCCCGGCTGGTGGGGGAGGACGCGACCGACCGGCTGGCGCTGAACGTGCTGCGGGTGTCCGCCGTCGCCTTCGCACTCGGCGCGGCCTTCCTGCTGGACGACCCGGCCCGGCACACCACCGCCGCCGTACCGGCCCGGCGTGCCGTCCGGCACACCCTGCGGTTCGTTCTCGTCGTCCCGGTCGCGCTCTCGTGGTGGACGGCCGCGCTGCTGCTCGTCCCCGCGGGCATACGTCCCCCGGTCGCCGGCGTCACCCTCGAAGCGGCGGCGGTCCTCGCCCTCGCCCTGGCGGGAGCGGCGTTCGCCGTCCGCCGGTCGGACAGCACGCGGCCGGGGCAGGCGGTCGCGGGTGCCTTGTTCGCGTCGGCGGTGCTGGCGCCCCTGCTGTGGCCGGAGCGCTGGGCGCTGTTCGTGGCGCCGGACGACGAGAGGTGGGCGGCCGCCCATGACCGGTGGACGGTGCTGCTGTGCGCGGCGCTGGCGGTGTGGGCGGTGTGCGGGGCGGAACCGGTACGGAGGTGGAGGGGGAGAGCGGCTCTCCGGTCGCCGGGATCCTGAGCCGCGGACCTCCCGGCCTCCCCGGGGTCCGGGTACCGGGTTCCGGTCCTGCCGGTCCTGCCGGTCCTGCCGGTCTCTCAGGTCTCGGTGCGGTACATGAGGTCCGTCTCGTGGGTGAGGAAGCCCAGCCGTTCGTAGACGGCCACCGCCGCCTTGTTGTCGGCGTCGACGTACAGCATCGCGGTGGGCAGCCCCAGCTCCGCGAGGTGCCGCAGCCCGATCGTCGTGAGGGACTTGCCGAGCCCGCCGCCCTGGGCCTGCGGGCTCACCCCGAGGACGTACACCTCGCCCAGGCCCTCCGCCCGGTGCACCTTGGTCCAGTGGAAGCCGACGAGGCGGCCGTCCCGCTCGGCGAGGAAGAAGCCCTCGGGCTCGAACCACGGCTCGGCCTTGCGGTCGTCGAGGTCGCGCTGGGTGAAGGAGCCCTGTTCGGGGTGGTGGGCGAACGCGGCGGCGTTCAGCGCGAGCCAGGCGGCGTCGTCCTGACCGGGGACGAAGGCGCGCACGGTCACCCCCTCGGGGAGCACCGGGTCGGGCAGGTTCAGGCCGGCCAACGGCAGACGCATCTGACGCAGTTCGCGGAACAGGGTGAGCCCGAGGACCTGGGCGAGGTGCCGGGCGGCGGAGTGGCCGCCGTGTGCCCAGACGCGCAGCCGCTTGCCGGAGGCGGCGAGCAGCGCGGACCCGAGCGCCCGCCCGTGCCCCTGCCCACGGCGCGACGGGTGCACGACGAGTTCGGCGGCGGGGGGCTCGACCGGGTCGGTGTCCTCCAGTTGGGCGTAGCCGACGAGTTCGCCCTCGTCGGCCTTGTCGTCCTCGCCCGTGAGGGAGAGCAGCAGATGCGAGACACCCGCCCGCTCCCCGCCGCGCAACTGCAACCGCCCCTGCTCGGACACCGCCTGCTGTCCGTCGGTCCCGGCGGCCTCGTCCAGCAGGGCGAGGACCGCCTCGACCTGCTCCGGGGAGAGCACGGCGTACGTCCGAAGCGAGCGGGTGCGGCCGGAGCGTGCGATGTCGTCGCTGGTCATGCGTACGAGGGTAAGCGGAGCCCGCCGAAAACGGACGGGACACGGAGCACACCGTGACGGCCGATCGGGTCCGGCAACCAGTCACGGCGCGAAACATAACCAGGATGTAACCGCGAAACCCCTGTCGCGCTACGCGCGTTGACTTTAGGCTGCGGGGCGGTCGGCGCGCCTCGCGAGGCTCCCGCCCGGATTCACGTAGACCGGCCCCGACCACCCCGGACGCATCCCGAACCACGTACACGCAGACCCACTGGGGGGCACATGCCAGCCACACCCGATTCCTCGGCCTCGTCGGTGCACCGGCGCAGACGCCGTACGAACCGCCTTCTCGCGACCGCGGCCGGTGTGCTCACCGTCGGCGCGCTGACCGCGGCCGCCCTGCCCGCCGGTGCGGCGAGTGCCGACGGGGGCAAGGGCGGCACGTCGCACGGCCACCACGAGGGCCACAAGGGCGGAAAGGGCGACAAGGGCCGCTACCAGGATGTGCAGCTGCTGTCCTTCAACGACCTGCACGGCAACCTCGAACCCCCGACGGGCTCCTCGGGCCGGGTCACCCACCTCCACGAGGACGGCACGACGGAGACCATCGACGCGGGCGGTGTCGAGTACCTCGCCACCCACCTGCGCGAGGCCCGCAAGGGCAACCGGTACTCCGTCACCGCGGCCGGCGGCGACATGGTCGGCGCGTCCCCGCTGCTCTCGGGCCTGTTCCACGACGAACCCGCCATCGAGGCGCTGAACAAGCTCGACCTCGACGTCACGTCCGTCGGCAACCACGAGTTCGACGAGGGCGCCCAGGAGCTGGCCCGGCTGCAGAACGGCGGCTGCCACCCCACCGACGGCTGCTACACGGACAAGAAGTTCAAGGGCGCCGACTTCCCCTACCTGGCGGCCAACGTCCTGGACGAGAGGACGGGCAAGCCCGTCCTCAAGCCGTACTGGGTGTGGAAGCAGGACGGTGTCAAGGTCGGCTTCATCGGCGTGACGCTGGAGGGCACCCCGGACATCGTGTCCGCCGAGGGCGTCAAGGGCCTGTCCTTCAAGGACGAGGTCGACACCATCAACAAGTACGCCAAGGAGCTCCAGCGCCAGGGCGTGAAGTCGATCGTCGCCCTGGTCCACGAGGGCGGCTTCCCCGCCTCGTCCTCCTACAACTACGACTGCGACTCCCCGGGTGCGGGCGACGGCATCTCCGGCCCGATCGCGGACATCGCCGAGAACGTGTCGCCCCAGGTGGACGCGCTGGTCACCGGCCACACCCACGCGGCGTACGTCTGCACGGTCCCGGACCCGGCGGGCAAGCCCCGCATGGTCACCTCGGCCGCGTCCTTCGGTCGCCTCTACACGGACACGACGCTGACGTACGACCGCCGCACGGGTGACATCGCCCGTACGGCCGTGAGGTCGGCGAACCACGTGGTGACGCGGGACGTCCCGAAGGCGCCCGACATGACCCGGCTGATCGCCAAGTGGGACACCCTCGCAGCCCCCATCGGCAACCGCGCGATCGGCTACATCTCCGGTGACATCGTCAAGGACGGCACCGAGTCCCCGCTCGGCGACCTGATCGCCGACGCCCAGCTGGCGTACGGCAGGACGCTGGACCCGGAGACCGACCTGGCCCTGATGAACCCGGGCGGCATCCGCGCGCCCCTCACCCACGCGGCGAGCGCGGGCGAGGGCGACGGCGTGGTCACCTACGCCGAGGGCTTCACCGTCCAGCCCTTCGCCAACACGGTCAACCTCCAGGACTTCACCGGCGCGCAGCTGGTCCAGGTCCTCAAGGAGCAGGTGAGCGGCGCGAACGAGGCCTCGACGAAGATCCTCCAGGTCTCCGCCGGCCTGACCTACACCCTGGACCTGACCAGGTCCGGCGCGGACCGGGTGGTCACGGACTCCATCAGGCTGAACGGCGAGCCGATCGACGAGGCCGCCACCTACCGCGTGGCCACGAACAGCTTCCTCGCGGGCGGCGGCGACGGCTTCACCACCCTCGGCGAGGGCACGGACGACCTGGTCGGCGAGGACGACCTGACGGCCCTGGAGCAGTACCTGACGGCCAACTCCTCGGCGACGGACCCGATCGCACCGCCGGCGGCGGACCGCATCACGATCGTGCAGTAGCACGCCACAGCCTCAGGGCCCGGAAGCGACCCCCGGGCCCTGAGGCGCACCAAGACGGGTTCCAAAGACCCGGGGCCCGGCAGACTCCACGTGGCGGGTAACAAGGCTGCCGGACGGCAGTGGGCAAGCCGGTACCCCGGGGCGATCAGGGAAGCGGACGGCAGGTACGCGGCCTGCCTTGAGGCACTGGAGCAGGAGAAGAAGGCAGGGCAGGGCAGGGCAGGGCAGATGAGACTCGGCACCATGGCCGACCTGACGGCCGACATCACTCCCGAGCAGCGCGAGCGCATCGACGCCGCCAAAGCCGAACCGGTCGATGCCGAGCGGGGTCATGAACTGGCCGTTCTCCGTAAGGCCCAGGGTTTCACGCAGGCCCGGGTCGCCGCAGCGATGGGGGTCACGCAGGGGAGGGTGAGCCAGATCGAGCGGGGCGCCGCCCACTTGGACACCTCGACCATGGCCGCGTATCCGAACGCGATCGGTGGCGAGTTGACGACAACCGCCACCGTGGGAAACCTCTCCGTACGGCTGTAGGGCACAGCGAGCCGGCGCGAGGCCGCGGCGATCGGCGCGCGGTCTCGCACGGGGGAGCCGGCCGCCACGCGAGACCTGCGGGCGCCGGGCGCCTGCTTTCGGGTGAAGTCCGGGTGAAGAGGGACGCAGCCGTCAGACGGCGACCAGGTCGATGACGTTGATGACGACGTGGCGGTTGGACACGACGTAGGTGACGAAGCCGTCCTGGAAGCCCGCGGACCAGCTGTTGTCCCGATTGCTGACCGCCGGCGGTCCGAACGGGTTGAGAACGAGCAGCTTCTCGAGGTTCTCGAGCGAGGTCCGCCGGGAGGCCGGTAAGGCGGCCTTCCGCTGTGCCGCGCGGTCCACGTACCGGATGGCGTAGGCGCTCACCGGAGCTCTCCCGCATCGACGGACCGGCCGTCCGCGTCGTAGGCGTGGCCGTCCGCGTCGCGGAACACGAGGCCCTCGGTGTCGTCCTCCGCCATGCGCTTGGCGGTGTGCTCGACGTCCTCGAGATACCCCGGTGTGGCGCAGGCGCAGGCGAACGGGAACCACCTGTCGACGGCGGCGTCGAGCGCCGGCCGGTCGAAGTCGGCGGCAGCGCTCAGCCACTCCTGCTCGAAGGCCCGCAGCCAGTCCGGGCGCCGTTGCAGGGCGGTCCGGATCGCCTCGGGTGTCTTCTCGCAGGAGTTCGGATCCACCTCGTGGGCCATGGTCGGCTCCTTCTCTCCGGCCGGGGTGTGACCTGTGCGCCGGAGGTCCACGGTAGAACGCGAGGGGCGCCGGGCGGCTCCGGTCGTGCGTGTCCCCTGCCACCTGTCCCCTGTCACCTGTCCCCTGCCGCCTGTCCCCTGCCGCCTGTCCCCTGCCCCGACGCGTGCTCCCCGGCCGACCGCGACACGGAGCACGTCCTCCAGCGACCCCGTCGCCCTGGTCGGCGCGAAACGCACCGCCCGCTCACCGGCCCCCGGATCACCGGGCACGGCCCTGGCGCCCGCGAGCACCTGCTCGCCCGAGTCCAGTCGGTCCGCCTCGACGTCGTCGGCGAGCAGCGACAACCGGCTCCGGCTGCCGTCGTGTTCTCAACCGGCTTCCGGTGCGTCGTAGGAGAACCTGTACCCGGCGAAGTCGGCGACGTGGACGTATCCGATGCGCTGGTAGAGGGCGTTGCTGGTGGGGTTGGCCGGGTTCGTGAACAGGACGACGTCCGTCGCGCCCGCGGCCAGCGCGGCACGGCTCACCTCGACCGTCACGGCACCCGCGTAGCCGCGGCCCCGGAGGCGGGCCGGGGTGTAGACGGGGTCCACCCGGACCATGCCGCCGACGATCGAGGTCGCGGCCGCCATGGAGACGGGAGTACCGTCCGGGGTCTCCCAGAACGTGAAGTGTCTGTCGCCGAAGCGCGAGTCGGCCCAGGAGCCGGAGTCGATCAAGTCGATGGAAGGCCGCTCCCCGACGTCGACGCAGAACTCACGGCACCAGCGCACGATTTGCTCATGGTCCCTCCCACCCGCGATGCGCCCCTGGCCTTCTGGGCGCGGCTGCGGTGGGGTGAGCGTGCCGAGACGGTACAGATGAGTCCGCCAGAAGGGTTCCGGCGCTGCGCCCGCGTGCTGCTGCCACGCCTCGGCGAAAGCGGTGGCGGTGTCGTGGTCCGCGATGACGTGGGAGGGGAAGTGGCCGAGCCCGGCCAGATGAGCGGCGAGGTGACCGGCCTGCAGGGCAGAGAGGGGTGTGAGCCCCAGACGGCCACGCGGAGTGTGATAAAAGATGGCGCGGACCTCACCTCCTGACTCCAGTCGGCCGAAGACGGCGGCTTCGGCACCGTGTGCGTCCGCCCCGCGGGTACGCAGTTTCTCGATGTCCGTCAGCGGCGTGTTGTGGAGGGCGGGCCGCAAGCGCAGGAAGTCTCCGGCTCGGGCGAGGAAGCCGTCGACGTCTTCGGTGAGGTGCCAGTCGTCCGGGCGCATA
This sequence comes from Streptomyces yamdrokensis, assembly GCF_053890455.1. Lineage (NCBI taxonomy): Bacteria > Bacillati > Actinomycetota > Actinomycetes > Kitasatosporales > Streptomycetaceae > Streptomyces > Streptomyces yamdrokensis. The sequence goes on along the minus strand of NZ_CM132679.1, from coordinate 3,604,224 downwards.
CTTCATGATCCCGGATGACCGGACTGCCAGGAAGGTGAAGGTCCAAAGACGAGTCGTCGCCATGCCGTGGACCCGTCGCCGAGAACGTTTGTTCACGCAGGAGTTGGTCCTGTCCAGCAGAGAGACGCCGGGCAGGAGAGGAGTTCTCCTCTCCTGCGGCCGGGGTGTGGCAGAGGGCGGGGCCACAGCAGAACGCGGGAGGTGCCGGGCGGGGCTGCTCGAACGTGGCACCTGCATCCGCCCACCGGCCGGCGGGCCGCCCGGTACGTCCGGTACGTCCGGGTGTCGGCCCCGCCCCGGGTCAGGCCCGCTTGGGGCCAGTGATCGCCTCTCCGATCACGAAGCCCATGGCGGGGCCCTTCGGGATGTCGACGTCGGTTCCGTAGGGGACCCGTACGACGCCCAGCCAGTCGGCCTTGTCGGGTCGTGGCTCGGTGAGGACGGTGACGGTGCCCTGTGCGTCATGGTCGTCGATGATCACGTACACGGGAATGCCGGCGCGGGCGTACTCACGGCGCTTCCTGACCCGGTCGCGGTCCTCGTGACGCTTCCCGGGAGAGACCACCTCGACCACCAGGCGAACCGCCGCCGCATCGACACCGAGCCCGTCCTCGTCCGCGTACGGCTCCAGGTCCTCCGGGGCGACGAAGACATCAGGGATCCATCCCTTGCGCCGGAAGATGACATTGGCGTCCTGGTACGCCGAGTACTCGCCGTTTCCCAGGAACGCACCAGCGCGTTGCGCAGCCGGTTGGCGATCTGGGCATGGAACAGGCGGCCGGTGGGCGACGCCTCGATGGCTCCCTCGATGATCTCGGCGCGGTAGCCCTCCGGGAGTTCCACAGTCTTCCACGCCTGCCACACGACCTCGTCCAGGTCGGGCCCGTTCTCGGTTCCGTTCTCCGGCCCGGCCGCGGTCCTGATCTCAGACATGGTCTCGGGCCTCTCGTACGCAAGAGCGGTCATGGTGACGTCACCTCCTCAAGTGTGGGCTGAGCGTGCCCAGGGCACAAGCAACGCGATCACGGTAGCCGCGGCGGTACGGCGGACCGGGGAAACGGCTTCGGCTCACCCGATCGGGGGAGAAACGGCGCCCGGCCCGGCCGACTGCGAGAACCCCTCGGCGGTTCAGGTCCCAAGCCCTCAGGTGCCAGCGCGGACCCGTCACGCTGAGGGGGCGTCTTTCGCCCCCGGCCACACGACTGCCTGTGCGACGACCACCCGGTCACCGTCGAACGTGACCGACGGTCCTTCGTGGAGCCGACAACCCGTCGCGAGGGCCTCGCTCACGCGACGACGGAACGCCAGGTCATCGGGACCGGTCAGCACGCGGTACACAGGCAGCCCATCCGGCGGTGCCTTCATGGCCCAAGCGTGTCGCACGCACCCTGCCGACCGTCGAGATGGCCACGCCACCCGTCCGTGGTCCGGGACGGTTACGGCGGCCCGGACACGTGTCACGCCCTGTACTGCTCCCTGCCGCGTCCCGAGTTCACCGGCATGTCCATCCTGCTGACGGACCGCGAGGAGAGCTGTCCGCCCGGTGTGGTCACCGTGGACATCGACTCCCCCGGGATGCTCGGCTTCCACTGAGGAGTCCGGACTGCCCCGGCCGCATGAAAGCCTGCGGCCGGAGACGGCTGCGCAGGCGTCAGAGGGCGACGAGGGCGACGACGTCTCCGGCCCCTCCGGCGTCTCTGGCCCCGATCGGCCCCTCCGGCCCCGATCGGCCCCTCCGGCCCCGGTCGGCCACTCCGGCTACGGCACCTCGGGGGGCGGGGTCGGGGCTCCGGGGAGGCGGATCGTGGCCGTGGTGCCCCCGGCGCCGTCCTCGGCGCGGGTCAGGGCGACCTCGCCGCCCGCCTGCTGGACCGTGCGGGCCACGATGGACAGGCCGAGGCCCGAACCGGGGAGCGCGCGGGCGGTCGGGGAGCGCCAGAAACGGTCGAAGACGTAGGGGAGTTCGTCGGCGGGTATGCCCGGCCCGTGGTCGCGGACGGTGAGGACGCCGTCGGCGAGGCGGACCTCGACCGTGCCGCCCCGAGGACTGAACTTCACCGCGTTGTCGAGGATGTTGACCACGGCCCGCTCCAGTGTGGAGGGCTCCGCGCGGACGTACCACGGCTGTACGTCCGCCGTGACGGTCAGCTCCGGTCCGCGCAGCCGGGCGCGGCGCAGCGCCGACTCCACGACGTCCTGCCAGGCGACGATCTGCGCACGCCCCTCGTGCTGCCCGGTGTCCGGGCGTGACAGTTCCTGCAGGTCACCGATGAGCGCGGCCAGTTCGGTCATCTGTGCCTTGACCGAGGCGAGCAGCGCCTTGCGGTCCCCGGCGGGCAGCGGGCGGCCCGTCTCCTCGCTGCGGGTGAGGAGTTCGATGTTGGTGCGCAGGGAGGTGAGCGGGGTGCGCAGCTCGTGACCGGCGTCCGCGATGAGCTGCTGCTGCAGGTCGCGGGAGCTGGCGAGGGCGGACGTCATGGAGTTGAAGGAGCGGGAGAGGCGGGCGACCTCGTCCTCGGCGTCGTCCGCCACGGGGATGCGGATGCCCAGGTCCTCGGTGCGGGCCACCTCCTCCACGGCCTCGGTGAGTTCGTCCACGGGGCGCAGGCCGGCGCGGGCGACCGCGAGGCCGGCGGCGGCGGCGCCCAGGACGCCCACGCCGGAGACGAGGAGCAGGATCAGCGCGAGGTCGTTCAGCGTCGACCGGGTGCCCTCGAGCGGTACGGCGACGAGGATGGCGGCCTTCGAACTGGTCAGCGTAACGGGGTCGTTGATCACCAGCGGCAGGGTCAGTACGCGCACCTCGGCGCCGTCCTGGTCGGTGCCGTTGCGGTAGAGGCCCGTCGAGCCGTCGCCGGCGCGCGCGATGACGTCCTGGTCGGACGAGGTGACCTTGATCCTGCCCGACGAGCGGGGGAGCAGGCAGACGGTGCCGTCGTCCCCGACCACCTGGGAGAACGTCTCGCCGAAGCCGCCGTTGACCCTGTCCCGGGGCGTGTCCGTGCAGTTGTTCAGCGCGCTGCGGATCTCGTCGCCCTGCTGCGGGCCCTGGAGCTCCGTCGCCTGCTCCAGGTCGCTGTCGAGCTGCTCGTACAGCTTCCCCTGCACGATGAACCAGCACGTCACCGACACCGCCGCCACCGCGAACGCCACCGCCGCCGCCACCAGCAGCGACAGCCGCGCCCGGATCGGAAGCGAACGGAACCTGCGGGCCAGCCTGTTCACTCCGCGCCGCCCTGCCGCAGGGCGTAGCCGACGCCCCTCACCGTGTGCACCAGACGCGGCTCGCCGCCCGCCTCGGTCTTGCGGCGCAGGTACATGACGTAGACGTCGAGGGAGTTCGACGACGGCTCGAAGTCGAAGCCCCAGACCGCCTTCAGGATCTGCTCCCGCGTGAGTACCTGGCGCGGGTGCGCCATGAACATCTCCAGCAGCGTGAACTCCGTACGGGTCAGCTCCACCTGACGCGCGCCCCGCGTCACCTCGCGGGTCGACAGGTCCATGCTCAGGTCGGCGAAGGTGAGGAGGTCGTTCTCCTCGTCGGCACCGGCCACGGCGGCCGCGTACGAGCTGCGGCGCAGCAGCGCGCGGATCCGGGCGAACAGCTCGTCCAGCTCGAACGGCTTGACCAGGTAGTCGTCCGCCCCGGCGTCCAGTCCCGTCACCCGGTCGCCGACCGTGTCCCGGGCGGTCAGCATCAGGATGGGCGTGGTGTCGCCGGTGGCGCGGATGCGGCGTGCGGCGGTCAGGCCGTCCATCCGGGGCATCTGGATGTCGAGGACGACCAGGTCGGGCCGGTACGCCGCAGCCTTCTCCAGGGCGTCCGCACCGTCGACGGCGACCTCGGTGCCGTACCCCTCGAAGGCGAGGCTGCGCTGGAGCGCTTCGCGCACCGCCGGCTCGTCGTCGACGATCAGGATGCGCTGGGGGTCACGGTCGCCTTCTGCGGGGCTCATGGGGTCGTGGTTCCTCTGGTCTGCCGGTCTGCCGGTCTGCCGGTTTACCGGTTTGCTGGACTGGGAGGGGAGCGCGGCCGGGGGCTCGCCGGGCTCTCAGGATCCCAGGCTCGCACGACTGCCCGGGGCGCGGAGAGGTGCGGTCCCTCACGGGCCGGCCGTGATCCGGTGGGGACCGGGTGGGGAGGGAGGTGAGGGGGAGGTGCGGATCAGCCGCGTACGGTACGGCGTCCGCGTCCGTCCGCGTCCGTCGGCGGTCCGTCGGCGGTCCTGCGGCGGGTCGTGGCCGGGGTGGCCTCCGGGGCCCGCCGCACCGGCGGGTGCAGCCCGGCCGCGACCTCCAGCGCGAGTACGAGACCGGCCGGGCCGGCGCCGGGGGCCCGGTGGGTGACCTGCTCGATCTGCCTGGTCTGCGTGATCATGCCGGACTCCTCGGGTGAGAACCTCGTCGGCCGGGTGTGTGCCGTGTCAGTTCGTGGCGCCGGACCGCAGGTCCGCCAGGTCCGCCTTGACTGTGTTGACCGGGATGGCGAAGCCCAGGCCCACGCTGCCGGCGTCGGCCGAGGAGTCGCTGCCGCTCGACGAGTACATCGCGGAGTTGATGCCGATGATGTCGCCGTTCATGTCGATCAGCGCGCCGCCGGAGTTCCCGGGGTTCAGGGAGGCGTCGGTCTGGATCGCCTTGTACGTCGTCGTGGACCCGCCGGTGTCGCCGTTGAACTCCTGGCCGCCGAACTCGAACGGCCAGCCGCCGGGCTGCCCCTGCTGCTGTTGCTGCCCCTGGCTCTCGTCGGTGGAGACGGTCACGTCGCGGTCGAGCGCCGAGACGATGCCGCTGGTGACGGTGCCGGTCAGCCCCTCGGGGGAGCCGATCGCCACGACCTCGTCGCCGACCCGCACCCCGTCGGAGTCGCCGAGGGTGGCCACCGTGAGGCCCGAGGCGTCCCGCAGCTTGATCAGCGCGAGGTCCTTCGAGCTCTCCGTGCCGACGACGTCCGCGGTGTACGTCCTGCCGTCGCTGGTCCGCACCTCGACCGAGGAGGCACCGCTGACGACGTGGTTGTTGGTGATGATCTCGCCGTCGTCCGTGATGATCACGCCGGACCCGGTGGACGACCCCGCGTTGGATTCGGCGTTGATCTCGACGATGCTCGGGCTGACCGCCTCGGCGACGCCGGACACCGTGCCCTTCTGGCCGGCCGGCACCACGCTGGTACCGGCCGAGCTCGAGGACGTGACGGTACCGCCGTCGGCCAGCTCCTGGATGCCGTAGGCGGTGCCGCCGCCCACGGCCGCCGCGACGATCGCCACGGCGGCGAGCAGCGCGACCGGGCCCCGGTTCCGCTTCCGGCGGGGCCTCGGGGCGGCCGGATCGGCCGCGTGGGCCGCGCCCTCGGGGGCCGTCGGGGCCTCGGAACCGGAGCCGGCCATGCCGTGCGGCTGTCCTGCCTGCGGCTCCGGCTCCGACTGCCGCACCGGCTGCTGTACCGATTGCTGCTCCGACCGCTGATCCGGTGCGTAAGCCGGCGGGGCCGGCCACTCCGGGTTCACGGGGGAGGAGTAGGGCTGGGAGCCGCCCGTCTGGGGGCTCTCGTACTCGCTGCTGCGGCGAAGGCTCTCGGTCATGTCGACGAGCCTGGCGCCCGACGATGAGAGCACCCTGAGTGTCCGCTGAGAAGCCCGACAGAACCTCGTATGCCCGATATAAAGGCGGCGAGGCCGCCCCTTCCATGGAGCCCGGAGCCCGGAGCTACCCGCAGCCGCAGGAGCGGCGGATCACCAGTTCGGACGGGAAGATCTTCAGCCGCTCGCGCTGCGAGCCGGCCACCCGCAGCCCGTCGTCGAGGACGAGGTCGACCGCCGCGCGCGCCATCGCCGAGCGGTCGGAGGCGACCGTCGTCATCGGCGGGTCGGTGAGCCCCGCCTCCTTGATGTCGTCGAACCCGACGACCGCCAGCTCGCCGGGCACGTCGATGCGCAGTTCACGGGCCGCGCGCAGCATGCCGACCGCCTGGTCGTCGGTGGAGCAGAAGACCGCGGGCGGGCGGTCGGGCCCGGAGAGGATGTCGAGCCCGACGCGGTAGGCGTCGTAACGGTTGTACGGGGCCTCGAAGAGGCGGCCCTCGGTCGGGATGCCGGCGTCCTCCATGGCCCGGCGCCAGCCCTCGACGTGGTCGGAGACCGGGTCGCCGACGGAGGGGGTCTCGGCGGTGCCGCCGACACAGGCCACGTACGCGTTGCCGTGTTCCAGCAGGTGGCGGACGGCGAGCTGGGCGCCCCCGAGGTCGTCGGTGACGACGGCGACGTCGTCGATGGCCTCGGGGCGCTCGTGCAGCAGGACGACCCGGGCGTCCCAGGCGTCTATCTCCGCGGCGGCCAGGTCGTTCAGCGCGTGGCTGACCAGGATCAGCCCGGAGACGCGCATGCCGAGGAAAGCCCGCAGGTAGTGGACCTCGCGCTCGCCGACGTAGTCGGAGTTCCCGACGAGCACCATCTTCCCGCGCTCGGACGCCGCCTGTTCGACCGCGTGCGCCATCTCCCCGAAGAAGGGCTGGCGCGCGTCCGGCACGATCAGGCCTATGAGGTCCGTCCGCCGCGACGCCATCGCCTGGGCGACCCGGTCCGGGCGGTACCCCAGCTCCTTGATCGCGGCGAGTACGCGTTCGCGCGTGGCCGGGGCGACCGGCCTCGGTCCGTTGTTGATGACATAGCTGACGACGGCGGTGGAGGTACCCGCCAGCCGAGCCACGTCATCCCTAGTCACCTTGGCCACGCGCGGAGTCTACGCGGATATAACCCGGCCGGGGCAGGCCGTGAACGACCCTGTGAACGGCACGGAAACGGCTCGCGGGCGCGGGTGCGGCGCTCGTGCGGGTGCCGCTCACGCCTGGGTCGGGGCCTCGGTGGCGTCCAGGGCGGCCGTCTCGTCCGCATCCGCCGCCTTTTGGCGGTCGGCCCCGGCCTCCTGCCGGTCGGCCTTGGCCTTCGTCTCCTCGGCGGCCCGCTCGACCTTCTCCGGCATAACGAATCGATAACCCACGTTCCGCACGGTGCCGATCAGCGACTCGTGCTCGGGGCCCAGCTTGGCGCGCAGCCGCCGCACGTGGACGTCGACCGTCCGGGTGCCGCCGAAGTAGTCGTAGCCCCAGACCTCCTGCAGCAGCTGGGCGCGGGTGAAGACCCGGCCGGGGTGCTGGGCGAGGTACTTCAGGAGCTCGAACTCCTTGAACGTGAGATCGAGGACGCGGCCCTTGAGCTTGGCGCTGTAGGTCGCCTCGTCGACGGAGAGGTCGCCGTTGCGGATCTCCATGGGGGAGTCGTCGCTGACGATCTGCTGGCGGCCCATGGCGAGCCGCAGCCGGGCCTCCACCTCCGCCGGTCCGGCGGTGTCGAGGAGGACGTCGTCGATGCCCCACTCCGCGGTGACGGCGGCGAGGCCGCCCTCGGTCACCACGAGGACGAGGGGGCAGCCGGGGCCCGTGGAACGCAGCAGCTGGCACAGGTTGCGGACCTGCGGGAGGTCGCGCCGGCCGTCGACGAGGATGACGTCGGCGCCGGGGGTGTCGACCAGGGCGGGGCCCTCGGCGGGGGCCACGCGCACATGGTGGAGCAGCAGGCCGAGGGCGGGGAGCACCTCCGCCGACGGCTGGAGGGCGTTGGTCAGCAGGAGCAGTGAACTCATCGCACCCCTCCTTGGTGTCCTTCGTGTCCGTCGTATCCGTCGAGGACACGGTCCTTGCCCCGGTGGTCGGTCCGTGGTGCTGCCCACGACCGGGCCGTCATTCGTACGTGCACGGTTCGCTCGCCCATAACGTCTGGTTCCTCCTCGGTCCCTGCGAGGACGTTTACGGCACTGCTTCGTGCGTTTCGACGGCTCGTACACCGGCGGTTTCCCGCGTCGTATACAACGCTTCCGAAAGCACAAAAGGACCCGGGGGCTTCACTGCCCGAGTCCTCTCCCCAGGAGAATAGCCGACATGAGCACCGGTTCGGCAGGTCGTGTGGCGCGTTCCCCCAAGGGGCCGCATGCCAGGACACGTGGTGTGACGCGCGAAGTCACAGGTGGCGGTATGTCTTTCCGGACGTTCTTGCACACGGCGGACGGTGTGCGAATCGATTCCGTATACAACCCGGCGGCGCCCGAAAAGGTGATCGTGAAGGACGACTCACGGCCACCCTCCCGTGACCTCGTGTTCGTGATCGCACACGGGTTCACGGGGAATGCGGACCGGCCGCATGTACGGCGGGTTGCGCGCGTGTTCGCGCGGTACGGGGCCGTCGTCACCTTCTCCTTCCGCGGGCACGGCGCTTCGGGCGGGCGGTCCACGGTCGGGGACCGTGAGGTGCTGGACCTGGCGGCGGCGGTGTCGTGGGCCCGGGAACTGGGGCACGCGCGCGTGGCGACGGTCGGGTTCTCGATGGGCGGCTCGGTGGTGCTGCGGCACGCGGCGCTGGGCGGGGAGACGGAGAGGGCGGGGGAGGGGGACGGAGGGCTCTTCGCGGGTGCCGGTGCCGGTGGTCCGGACGCCGTGGTGTCGGTGAGCGGTCCGGCCCGGTGGTTCTACCGGGGCACGGCTCCGATGCGGCGGCTGCACTGGCTGGTGACCCGGCCCTCGGGCCGGCTCGTGGGGCGCTACGGGCTGCGGACCCGGATCCATCACCGGGACTGGGACCCCGTACCGCTGTCCCCGGTCGAGGCGGTGCCGAGGATCGCGCCGACGCCGCTGCTGGTCGTACACGGCGACCGCGACGGCTACTTCCCGCTCGACCACCCGCGCATGCTGGCGGCCGCGGCCGGCGAGCACGGGGAGCTGTGGGTGGAGCCGGGCATGGGCCACGCGGAGAACGCGGCCCCCGACGGCCTGCTGCACCGGATAGGTGACTGGGCGGTGGCCCGGGCGGGCTAGCCTGACCGTGTCCACTGTCGAACGATGAGGAACCTGTTGATGGCAAAGGTCACGGTGCGGTACTGGGCCGCCGCCAAGGCCGCGGCCGGGGTGGCCGAGGAGTCGTACGAGGCGGTCACGCTCGCCGGCGCGCTCGCCGCGGCGCGTGAGCGACACCCCGGCGAACTCACACGTGTCCTGCGGCGATGCTCGTTCCTCGTCGACAGTGACCCCGTGGGCACCCGTGAGCATGAGACGGTACGGCTGGCCGACGGCGGCACGGTCGAGGTGCTCCCGCCGTTCGCAGGAGGGTGAGCGATGACCAACCAGCCGTATCAGGGCTACGACGGGTACGACGGACGCCGCGAGGGCCACGAGGGCTACGAGGGCTACGACCCCTATGGCGACCCCTACGGCCGGCCCCGGCATCAGCCCCAGCGGCCTGAGGACCAGGTGCAGCAGGGGCAGGCGCAGGCGTGGCCCGGTGGGCAGCAGGCGTACGACGATCCGCACGCCGCCCAGCAGTACACGCAGCAGTGGCAGGGACAGACGTGGGAGACGCGGATGCAGCCGCCGGTCCCGCCGACGGCCGCGGAGGAGACGTCGTACCTGCCCCCGCAGACCGGACAGGTTCCGCAGCCCCCTGCCGCCCCGCGGGCCCCGCAGTCCTCACAGATCGCGCAGACCCCTCCGGGACATGCCGGATACGCGGGTCGGGGTGACGGCGGCATGCCGAGCGGGCCCGCGGTGTACGCGGGGTACGGGGTGGCCTCCACCTACGAGGCGCCGATCCCCGCCTCCGCCCCGCCTGCCGCACCCCCGGCCCCCGACGCTCCCCATCTCCGTCCCCACCCCCACCCCCATCCCGCTCCCACTCCGCCTCCCGCTCCCGACGCCCAGGGCGGTCCCGGGTACGGGTCCGCCACCCTCGCCGGGAACGCCCGGGTCACGGACGCGCAGCGCGCCCGCGCGGAGGGGCGTTCGCCGATCATCGAGCCGGGCATGCAGCCGGCGGCGCTCACCGCGCTGCTGGGGCTGCTGCTCGCCGGCGGGGCGGCGCTGGGCACGTACGCCCTGCTCGTACCGCTGGTGGCCCTCCAGGGGCTCACCGCGGCCGGCTGGTTCCGGCTGAACGGCATGTGGCCCGCGCGGCAGGGCATCGCGCTGGGCTTCCTCGGGGCGCTGGTCGCGGACGTGGCACTGCTCGCGTCCGACCGGTCGCCGACGGCCGTCCTCGGCACGCTCGGCGTGTGGGTGCTGCTGTCACTGGTGCTCCAGCTCCGGTCGCACGCCGATCCCGACGAGCGGATGTACGGCCTGACGGCGACGGTCGCCGCGGCCGCGCTGGCGATCGTGGCGAGCGGCTACCTGGCGGCCGACGCCGACGCGGTGACCGTCGGCGGGATCGCTGTGGCGGCGGCGGTCGTGGCACGGGCGCTGCCCTTGCCGACGCCGGCGTCCGTGGTGGCGGCGCTGCTCGTGGCGGCCGGTGCGGGTGCGCTGGCCGGCGGGACGACGGGGTTCGGCGCCTCGGGCGCGCTGATCGGCGCGGGCGCGGCGGTCTGCGCCCTGATCGGCCACCGCGCCGCGAGCTACGACTACCCGTCCCGGTTCGTCCACTTCACGGCCGGAGTGGCCCTGCCCCTGGCCGCGGCGGCACCGGCGGTGTACGCACTGGGCCGCGTGGCCGGCTGACGTGGTGAGCTGTGCCTGTGACGGGTGCCCCCGGCGGGTGCCCCCGGCGGGTGCCTGTCACAGGTGATCGACAATTCCGGGGTTCTCCCGGCCGGGAGGGTTACTCTCGCGCAGGACGGCTGCCCGGTCGTCGGCCCGGTTGTCGGGGGACTGCCGTCGAAACGCACCTAGGTGGGGATTCAACCGCATGCGCGCACTGCGAATACTGCTGATCATCGTCGTGATCCTGGGCGGGATCTTCGTGATCGTCGACCGCCTCGCGGTCAACTTCGCGGAGGGCGAGGTGGCCGACCGGCTCAAGGCGAGCGAGAACCTCAGCACCGCCCCCGACGTGTCCATCAACGGTTTCCCCTTCCTCACCCAGATCGCCGGCGGCTCCCTCGACGAGGTGCAGATCGGGATCGAGGAGTACGAGGCCGGCACCGGCGACGGCGCGCAGAACATCCGGATCGACGATCTGCGCGCCGACATGAAGGGCGTCGCGTTCTCCGGTGACTTCGGCTCCGCGACCGCCGCCGACGCGATCGGCACCGCGAGCGTGACCTACGACGAGCTGCTCAAGACCGCCAAGTCCGAGTCCACGGACGTGGGCCCCGGGGTCACGGCCTCCGTCGTAGGCCTGACCGACGGCGGCAACGGGAAGCTCGAGGTCGCGGTGGAGGCCACCGTGCTCGGCACCAGGCTGCCCGAGCCGGTCACCGTCCTCAGCTCCGTGACGGTCGTGGACGGCGACACCGTGCGGGTCCGGGCGGACTCCCTGCCGTCGTTCGGCGGCGTCGAGATGGCCGAGGCGCGGGTGCGGGAGATCACCGACTTCGAGCAGAAGATCGACGGCCTGCCCGGCGGGATCGAGCTGGACAAGGTCGAGGCGGGGAAGTCCGGCGTCGACATCACCGTGCGGGGTTCCGACGTCCGGCTCGCCGGGTAGGCGGGTAGGCGGGCAGACGGTCGGGCCGGCGGGTCCGACGGACCTCGGGTGTCCGGCACGTGAGACAGGGGAGTCCGTAGAGCAGCCGCGAGAGTGGGCGCGGTCGGGCCCGGGGCGGGAGGCGGCGGGCTCGGTGCTCCCAGGATCCCGCATCGCGGACAATCTTGTCTCAGCATGCGACACGGCGGTGACACGCCCGCCCCGCCCTCCTTACGATCGACGGCATGCAGTGTCAGACGAGCGTCCTCCGAGCGCGGGGACAAGCGGATCTCACGAAGCGGCGGGCAGTGGACCTCTGCCGCGTCGCCGCCATGCTCTGTCGGCCTTTCTGAGCGGACGCCCCGCCGTCCGCGTCCCCACCTCGCCCCGCCGAGGTGTATCCGTGCGCCCGCTCCCGTCGGAGTGGCCGCGCGCTCTCGCACTCGCACGCCCTGCCGCAACTGCCCCGGAGGAGACAGAGCATGAGCCGTAACGACGTACTGGTCGACGCAGACTGGGTCCAGGATCACCTGGACGACCCGAAGATCGCCATCGTCGAGGTGGACGAGGACACCACCGCGTACGAGAAGAACCACATCAAGAACGCCATCCGGATCGACTGGACCAAGGACCTCCAGGACCCGGTCCGCCGTGACTTCGTCGACCAGGCGGGCTTCGAGAAGCTGCTGTCGGAGAAGGGCATCTCCAACGACCACACGGTGGTCCTCTACGGCGGCAACAACAACTGGTTCGCCTCGTACGCGTACTGGTACTTCAAGCTGTACGGCCACGAGAACGTCAGGCTCCTCGACGGCGGCCGCAAGAAGTGGGAGCTGGACGCCCGCGAGCTGGTCCCCGGCGACGAGGTCCCCGAGCGCGCGAAGACGGACTACAAGGCCAAGCCGCAGGACCAGTCCATCCGCGCCTACCGTGACGACGTCGTCGCCGCCATCGGCGCGCAGAACATCGTCGACGTGCGCTCGCCCGACGAGTTCAGCGGCAAGCTGCTCGCGCCGGCCCACCTGCCGCAGGAGCAGTCGCAGCGCCCCGGCCACGTGCCGAGCTCCCGGAACATCCCGTGGTCGAAGAACGCCAACGACGACGGCACCTTCAAGTCCGACGAGGAGCTCAAGGCCCTCTACGAGGACGAGCAGGTCGACCTCTCCAAGGACACCATCGCCCTGTGCCGCATCGGTGAGCGCTCCGCGCTGACCTGGTTCGTGCTGCACGAGCTGCTGGGCGTGGAGAACGTCAAGAACTACGACGGCTCCTGGACCGAGTACGGCTCCCTCGTCGGCGTGCCGATCGAGCTCGGCTCCGGCAAGTAGGCCCCGCCCGGACCACGACCCCGACCCCGACCAGACCACTAGACCAGTTCAGGAGTACGCCATGTGCGGTGCGAAGGCCGGTGGCCCGGACGCCTCGACGATCAAGCCCGGCGAGACCACCATCCAGGGTCACGTGACCCGTGACGGCGAGCCGGTGACGGGCTACGTCCGTCTGCTGGACTCGACCGGCGAGTTCACCGCGGAGGTCCCGACCTCCGCCACCGGGCAGTTCCGCTTCTACGCGGCGGAGGGCACCTGGACCGTCCGCGCCCTGGTGCCCGGCGGTACCGCGGACCGCACGGTCGTCGCCCAGCAGGGCGGGCTGGCCGAGGTCGCCATCGCGGTGTGAGGGCTCGCCGAAGGGCCGCGTTCCCCGGGGGACGCGGCCCTTCGGCACACCTGCGTATGCGCACCTGCGCGCCCGCGGCCCCGGTTCTACGCTGGAGGCATGTACGCGCGCAGGCGGCATGTCTACTTCGTCATGATGGGCACGTGCCTCGCACTGTTCCTCCTGGCCTGCGGTGTCGTGCGGCTCTGGTCGGTGCCGGTGGCCGTGGGCATGTGCGTGGTGGCCATGGTCATCCCGCCGTTCGCCGCCGTGGTCGCCAACCGGCGCGGCCCCGAGGACCGCTGGTGGGACGACCCCTCGGGCGACCCCGAGTCCGACGCGTGGTGGGACGAGCTGGACGGGAGGAAACGGCCGCGCTAGAACAGCGGCCATGCCCCCGACGAAGCTGTCCACCGTCGTGCTCGACGCGCACGACGCCCACGAACTCGCCGGTTTCTACCTACGGCTGCTGGGTTACGAGGTGCGCGCCGAGGAACCGCACTGGGTCCTCATCGGCCCGCCGCCCGGCACGGAGGGGACGGCACTGGCCTTCGAGACGGAACCCGCGTACGTGCCGCCCGTGTGGCCGACCAGGAGTCCGGGCGACCAGCAGATGATGCTGCACCTCGACATCGAGGTCGACGACCTGGCGGCACAGACCGCGCGGGCCGTGGCCGAGGGCGCCCGGCTCGCCGAGCAGCAGCCCCAGGACGACGTACGCGTCCTGTTCGACCCCGCGGGACACCCCTTCTGCCTGTGGACGCGGGCCGGTCAGTAGACGAGGGCCTGCGTGTCGTCCGCCAGTGCCTCCTGGACGAACACCTGGGCGCCCGCGATGCGTACGCCCGCGATGACGTCCTTCTCCGTGATGTCCCGGCGCGCCGCGCACTGGGTGCACAGGGTGAGACGGCCCCCCGCGACGATCGAGTCCAGCAGGTCGGGCAGCGGCGCCGCGTGCGGCAACTCGAACTCCGCGGCCCTGCCCGGCAGCGCGAACCACGCCGACTCACCGGTGAGCCACAGCGAGACGTCCACCCCGCTGGCCACCGCCACCGCCGCCACCGTGAACGCCTGCGAGCAGCGTTCGGGAGCGTCGGCCCCCGCGGTCACCTTGATCACGAGCTTCTTCGCCATGCGCGAATCGTAGTCACCCTCATCCCTCCGTACCCGCGAGCCCGCCGCCGGGTGACCGCAGGTCCCGGCCGCCACCCCCGCCGCCGGGTGGGTGCACGACGGGGCCGGGGGCCGGCCGCGTAAGCTGGGGGCTGCCCTGTGCACACGTCATGCACCGCACCCCGCTCAAGGAGCATCCCGTGGTTCTCTTCTACGAAGCCCTGCTGGTCCTGGTCGCCGTCGGCGTTCTCGCCTTCGCCGGGCTCGCCGTGAAGAAGCTGTACCAGGGTCAGCGCTGACCGCCCACTCCAGGAACTGTCACTGATGATCGAGATCCCGTCCGACCTCCACAAGGACCTCGTACCGCTCGCCTTTCTGCTCGGCGACTGGGCGGGCGCAGGCGTGCACGACTTCCCCGGCGCCGAGAAGTGCAACTTCGGGCAGGAGGTCTCCTTCACCCACGACGGCCGGGACTTCCTGGAGTACTCCTCCCGCACCTGGGTGCTCGACGAGGACGGCGGCAAGGCCCGGCCGCTCGAGTCCGAGCACGGCTTCTGGCGGATCGACGCCCAGCGCAAGGTCGAGGTCACGATGACCCGCGACGACGGCGTCATCGAGATCTGGTACGGCGAGCTGGCCCACCAGAAGCCGCAGATCGACCTGGTGACGGACGCCGTGGCGCGCACCGCCGCCTCCCGGCCCTACAGCGGCGGCAAGCGGCTGTACGGCTACGTCAAGAGCGACCTGATGTGGGTCGGCGAGAAGCAGACCCCCGAGGTCGAGCTGCGCCCCTACATGTCGGCGCAGCTGAAGAAGGTCGTCACCCCCGAGGACGTCGAGCGCTGGGCCAAGGCCCTGCCCGACGACATGCCGGACGACGGGATCGCCTTCTTCAAGTGAGTTCAGCGCCTCACTGATTCCCTCGCATCCCCCGGGACCGCACTGGCCGGGGGATGCGGCGCGTGGTGTCCCGATGGAGTGTGCCCGCCTGGACGGGGGTTAACAGAAATCACCGCATGGCAATGCTCTTGCTTGCGGGCGGCCTGTGTGGCTACAGTGTCGATGTCTTCGTGGAGCGGGTTACGGGGCTTCGCGAATGCGCGGAGCCCCGGTCGCACTACTTCTACGACCGGGGCTCCGGAGGCTGTGTCCTGGGTGGCTTGCGATGCAGAGGCGAGCCCAGAACGTTCGTCCACGACATTAGCACAACGCACACAACGAGGCGCTGGGGGAACTGTGAGCAATCGCCTGCCCGAATGGATGCTGCGGGACCTGTCCCTGCCGCGACTGCGGCGGTACATCCGCGCCGTGCACGGCGATGCCCGGG
Organism: Streptomyces yamdrokensis; assembly: GCF_053890455.1. Classification (NCBI taxonomy): domain Bacteria; kingdom Bacillati; phylum Actinomycetota; class Actinomycetes; order Kitasatosporales; family Streptomycetaceae; genus Streptomyces; species Streptomyces yamdrokensis. The sequence goes on along the minus strand of NZ_CM132679.1, from coordinate 3,588,684 downwards.
CCGCCGAACGCCTGTACTGGTGGAACGTCGAGGCATCTGCCGCCCTGCTCGGCCCGCTGCACTGCCTGGAACTGGCGCTGCGCAACGCCCTGCACAACGCGCTCGCGCGCCACCACGGCAGACCGGACTGGTGGGCGGCGGCGCCGTTGAACGAACGTGGGCACAGGCTCGTGAACGATGCGCGCCGTACCTGCGCGCGCCGCCTGAGGCGGGTCACGCCGGACGACGTGGTGGCGGAGCTGTCCTTCGGCTTCTGGGTCTCGCTGCTCAGCCATGGCTCGGGCTACGACCGGCACTTCTGGGTGCCCGTTCTGCACTCGGCGTTTCCGCATTACCGCGGCCGCCGTGACGGCCTCTACCGTGAACTGACCTCGTTGGTCCTGCTCCGCAACCGGGTCATGCACCACGAACCGGTGCACCACCGGCACCTCTCCGCCGACCATGACACCATCTATCGGGTGCTCGGGTACCTGAGCCTGGAGCTGGCCAAGGAGTCGAGGGCCATGGACCGGTTCCCGTCCGTGCTTGCCGGCCGGCCGGCCGTCCTGAGCGGCGTCCGCCCGCCGCGGTTCTGAGGGAGGAAGCGCTGTGACGGACTTCGACGCACGACGGGCCGGCACAGGTGCTGGGGCGGAGTTCGCCGACGTGCTCGTCTCCCGTTCCGACATCGCGCGGCTCACGGGAGTCAAACGTCCGGCCGTCACCAACTGGGAGCGTCGGCACGCGGACTTTCCCCGACCTGTGACCACCGGAGCCGGAGGCGGTGAAGCAGCCGGTGCCGAGGGCGAGCGGTTCCGCGCCGACGCGTTGCTGGCCTGGCTCTCCGGACGGACCGTTGCCGTGAACGCCCTGCGCCCGGGCGAGCCGTCGGGGACGACCTACGGCGACCGGTTCCGCGCGGGTCTGACCGGGAGGGCGGGAGGCGGACTGCTCAGGGCGGTCGAGCGGCTCGCGGGACCGGAGGCGGACCGACTGCGGGGGCCCATGCCACTGGACCAGTACCTCCTGTGGCTGCTGTACCTCGTCCTGAACCGGATCGTGGAACCCGGCGAAGGCCTGCCCAGGACTGTGGACGACTTCCGCGGGATGGCGCGGGACCACGGCCCGCCCGGAGAAGTGGTCCCCCGTCAACTGCTGAACACGCTCGCCGACACGCTCGGCCGTACCTCCGCGGGCTCCGCGCAGGAGGGCCGCGCGGCGTTCGACCACGTCCTGGTGCTGTGGCGAGCCGCGCAGGCGCGCGAGGGCGGCGCTTTCTTCACCCCACCTTCCGTGAGCCGGGTCATGGCCGGGGCGCTGGCCGCTGTCAGGCCTGGGGCGGTGCGCGTCCACGATCCGTACGGCCGTACCGGGGAACTGCTCGTGGCCTACTTGGACGCGGTCGCCGCACAGGCCGGCAGCGCGCCTCCCCGGGTGAGCGGCCGGGTGCCCGAGGCCCTGGAACGACAGGTGGCGCACATGAACCTGAGGGTGCACCACGGCTTGGCCCCGCGGCTCGACGAAGGACCGCTCACCCCGGCGCACGACCCCTTCGCCGACCCTCCCGGCGCCTTCGACGTGCTGCTGACCAACCCGCCCTTCGGCCGGCGTGTGGAGAACGCGGCCCCGCCCCCGTACTGGACCTTTGGTACCGCCCGCCGGACCGAGTTCGACTGGCTGCAGTACATCGTCTCGCGTCTTGCTCCGGAGGGCCGCGCCGCCGTGCTGCTGCCGGCCGGAGCCTCCTTCAACGCCGGTGCTGCCGAGACGGTACGGGCGGGACTGGTCGAAGCCGGGGCCGTGGAGTGTGTGATCGGGCTTCCTGCCGGACTCTTCGCGCTCACCGCCGTCAAGACGCAGATCTGGTTCCTGCGGGCACCTGGCTCCGGGGAGGCGACGGATCGCGAGGTGCTGTTCGTGGCGGGTGAGAACCTCGGGTACCGCCTCACCCGGACCCAGCAGACCCTGACCGATGACGACATCGCACGGTTGGTGGGGGAGTACGTGTCCTGGCACACGGCCGGAACGGCCGGACGTCGTTTTCCGGGGTCCCCCGGGCTGAGCCGGGGGGTGGCCGTGTCGGCGATAGCCGATCGTGGTCACTGTCTGGATCCCTCGCTGTACGTCAGGCCGCCCGGCTCGGCCTCGGCCGCCCGTGCGGCCGGCCCCGTCGAGACCCGGAACCGGCTGGCGAGGCTGACCGAGGAGACCGCGGCCCTGCACGCGAGAGCGGAGGCGGCCGACGCCCAGGCGACCCGGTGGCTGAGGAGGTACGGACTGTGACTACGGCCGACGAGTTCGTGCCACCCGCCGGATGGTCGTGCAGCCCCCTGCGGGAACTCTGCGCGTCCATCCAGTCCGGGCCGGGCCCGCGTGCCCAGGACAAAGGCCATACCCGGGCGAACGGCGGGACTCCCCTTGTACTGCCCCGCCACCTTGCGGGACAGCGGATCGTCACCGAGACCGAGGAAGCCGGGGCCGACCCTGCGATCCCCCGGGACCGGGCGCGGACACTGATGAAGTACGAGCTGGCCGAAGGAGACATCCTCCTCACCCGGACCGGCACCGTGGGCCGCTGCGCCCTGGTCACCGGGGAGCACGCAGGCTGGCTGTTCCACCCCAACCTGGTACGACTCAGGCTGCCGGAGGTGAGGCGGGTGTCGGCCCCGTATCTCACTGCTTGTCTGAGCGCGACGGCCGCGCAGGACTGGATCAAGGCCCGGACGGCCGGCTCGGTCATTCCGTCGTTGAGTATCCGGACAGTGGGCGAGCTGCCCGTCCTCGTGCCGCCGGCTGCCGAGCAAGCGATGATCGGTGCCACGCTCGCCGCCCTCGACGCCAAGATCCAGGCACACAGCGGGATCGTTCGCGTGACCCGTGAATACCGCAGCGTGCTCGCCGACGCCCTGATGACCGGCACTCTGCCGGCCGAACCGTGAGCCGGCCGGGAGCACCCTAGACTCGTGGTGTGGTGAGCACCGACTGGAAGAGCGATCTCAGGCAGCGCGGCTACCGGCTGACGCCGCAGCGCCAACTCGTGCTCGAAGCCGTCGACACGCTTGAGCACGCGACCCCCGACGACATTCTCGTGGAAGTGCGGAGAACGGCGTCGGGGGTCAACATCTCGACCGTCTACCGCACCCTGGAGCTCCTGGAGGAGCTGGGCCTGGTCAGCCACGCCCACCTCGGGCACGGCGCTCCGACCTACCACCTCGCGGACCGGCACCACCACCTCCACCTCGTCTGCCGGGACTGCACCGAGGTCATCGAGGCGGACGTGGAGGTGGCCGCCGAGTTCACGGCGAAGCTGCGCGACACCTTCGGTTTCGACACCGACATGAAGCACTTCGCGATCTTCGGCCGCTGCAAGGACTGTTCCCTGAAGGGTTCAACTACCGAGTCGTAGGCTAGGAGTATGAAAAGCCCCCTGCTGACCCTGCCCGGCGCCGTTCCCGCCGAGGGCGTGGACGAAGGCGTCGCCGCCCACTACGGCGACCTGTTCCGCGAGCAGCGTGCCCTCGCCGAAGGCACCGGCTTCGTCGACCTGTCCCATCGCGGAGTCGTCACCGTCTCCGGGCCGCAGCGGCTGAGCTGGCTGCATCTGCTGCTCACCCAGCACGTCAGCGACCTCCCGCCGCACCGGGCCACCGAGGCGCTGATCCTCTCCGCGAACGGCCACATCGAGCACGCGCTCTACCTCGTCGACGACGGCGAGACGGTCTGGGCCCATGTCGAACCCGGCACCCAGGAGGCGCTGATCGCCTACCTGGAGTCGATGAAGTTCTTCTACCGGGTCGAGGTCGCCGACCGCACCGCCGACTTCGCGGTGGTGCACCTGCCCGCCGGTTCCATCGCGGAGGTGCCCGAGGGCGTCGCCGTCCGTGAGACACCGTACGGCCGTGACCTGTTCCTGCCCCGCGCCGACCTGGAGTCGTACGCCCAAAAGGCCGGGCCGCCCGCCGGTCTCCTCGCCCACGAGGCGCTGCGGGTCGAGCAGCACCGCCCCCGGCTCGGTTTCGAGACCGACCACCGCACCATCCCGCACGAGCTGGGCTGGATCGGCGGCGCGGTGCATCTGCAGAAGGGCTGCTACCGGGGCCAGGAGACGGTCGCCCGGGTCCAGAACCTGGGGAAGCCGCCACGCAGGATGGTCTTCCTGCACCTGGACGGCAGCGAGGTCCACCTGCCGCCGGCCGGCACCGACCTCCGGCTCGCCGACGACGGCCCGGACGGCCGCCGGATCGGCTTCGTCACCACGTCCGTACGTCACCACGAGCTGGGCCCGGTCGCCCTCGCGCTGGTCAAGCGAAACGTTCCGGTCGACGCCCGCCTGATGGCCGGGGACACGGCGGCGGCCCAGGAGACCGTGGTCGAGCCCTGACCCGCGTCGGGCACGACGTGGATCAGATCTCGAGGAGGACGGTGAACGGGCCGTCGTTGGTCAGCGAGACCCGCATCCGCGCGCCGAAGCGGCCCGTCGCCACCGTCGCGCCCAGCGAACGCAGCTGGGCGACCACCTCGTCCACCAGCGGTTCGGCGACGTCCCCGGGGGCGGCGGCGTTCCAGGTGGGGCGGCGGCCCTTGCGGGCGTCGCCGTAAAGGGTGAACTGGCTGATCACCAGGAGGGGGGCGTCGAGGTCGCTGCACGACTTCTCGTCCTGGAGCATCCGCACCGACCAGAGCTTGCGGGCGAGCTGCGCCGCCTTCTCCTTGGTGTCCTCATGGGTGACGCCGACCAGGACGCACAGCCCCTCGCCCTCGATCGCCCCCACCGTCTCGCCGTCCACGACGACGCTCGCGCCGTCCACCCTCTGCACCACTGCACGCATACGTCCATCATGCCGGTCGGCGAACGGATGGCCGACGGTGGTCCACGCGGGGCCCCGGGCGGGCTATTTTTACTCATTGGCCCCCATCCGGGGCGGATCGTGGGCACTCGGTCACACAGCGGCCACCAGGGGTGGCACGATGCTGACACACACCGGTCGAGGGGACGGTTGAGGCACATGAGCACACCAGGAACCGGGCAGCAGTCCGGGCCCGTCTCGTCGGCCCGGACGGGGGCGGGGGAACGCGAGTTCCACCGCCCGCCCGCACAGCGCACCGACAGCCCGGCGCTGCCCGGTGAACACCCGGGCCCCGAGCCCGCCCTGGCCGTCCGCAGCCTGCCCGAGCTGCGCACCCTGCGCCGCGACGCCCAGCGCGACGAGGCCGACCTCAGCTACGTGCGGCGGCTGCTCCAGGGGCGGATCGACATCCTGCGGGCGGAGCTGGCCCGGCGTGCACCGGTGGGCGCGGCCTCGGTCGCCGTGCCGGGCGGGACGTCCGTGGTGGAGCGGCTCGCGGAGATCCTGCGGGACACCCCGGCCCGCCAGCGTTCGTCCGCCCGCCATGTGACGCTGGGGACGCCGCAGAGCGAGCGGTACCGGCGGCTGGCGGCGGAGATGCTCGCCGAGGTCGAGCTCTCGGACCTGGACGCGCGTACGGACGGGGAGCTGATCGCCGCGATGGGGCGGCTGGTGCGCTGCGAGCAGCAGGTGTCCCGAAACCGGCAGGGCCTGCAGCGCACCGCCGACGGCTGCAGCGCGGAGATCACGCGCCGGTACCGCGAGGGGGAGGCCCGGGTCGACGACCTGCTGGTGTGAGGCGGGGCGGGGTGCCGGGCGGCCCGCACGCGGTGGCCGGGCCGTGGGCGGTCGGAAAAGCGCGCGACACCTCCTCCGGGGCCGACCTACCGTGAAGGCATGACCCCCAGCGACAAAACACCCCGCACCGACATCGACGTACGCCCGATCACAAAGACCGAGTTCGCCGACTGGAACCGGGCCCTGAACACCGGGTTCCTGCGGGAGCCCACCTCTTGCGAGGAGAACCTCGACGCGCGGCGCCGCCTGAATTTCACGCCGGGCCGGTCGCTGGGGGCCTTCGACGGCGGCCGCTGTGTCGCGACGTTCCGTTCGTTCGCGCAGGAGATCACCGCGGTCGGCGGGGCAGTCGTGCCCGCCGACGCGATCACGAACGTCAGTGTGACCCCCACGCACCGCCGGCGCGGTCTGCTCACCCGCATGATGGCGCAGGACCTCGCCGCCGCGAAGGCGCGCGGGGACGTCGTCGCGACCCTCATCGCCGCCGAGTACCCGATCTACGGCCGCTACGGCTTCGGTCCCGCCACCTGGTCCACCGAGTGGACCGTCGACGTCCCGCGCGCCGGTCTCGACCCGCGCCTGTCCCACCCGGAGGACGGCGGACGGGTCGACCTCGTGGACGCGGAGGACGTACGCAAGCTCGGCCCGGACCTGCACGAGCGGCTGCGCGCGCTCCAGCCGGGCGCGGTCAGCCGGACCGATGCGTGGTGGAAGACCGCCACCGGCGCCGTGCGCTTCCACCCGACGTGGAACGAGCCCTTCTTCGCCGTGTACCGCTCGGCGGGCGGCGAGGTCGAGGGCATGGCCTCCTACACGGCGGACGACACGTGGGGCGACTCCAAGCAGCCGTTGAACACGGTGCGGGTGGACTGGCTGCTCGCGGTGAGCCCGGCCGCGGAGCGGGCCCTGTGGCGCTACCTGTGCTCGATCGACTGGGTCGTGAAGGTGAAGAGCGGCTGGCGGGCCCCGGACGACCTGCTCCCGCTCCTCCTGCCGGACCCGCGCGCCGCCGCCGTGACGACGCAGGCGGACTGGCTGTGGGTGCGGGTCCTGGACGTCGTACGGGCGCTGGAGGCCCGGACGTACGAGGCGGCCGGGTCGCTGGTGCTGGAGGTGGCCGACGGTGCGGGGCTGGCCGGCGGGCGCTACCGGCTCCAGGCGTCGAAGGACGGCACCGGGACCTGTGCGGCGACCACCGACGACGCCGATCTGGCCCTGGACGTCGCCGAGTTGGCGCCGCTGTGGCTGGGTGACGAGTCGGCGGTGCGGCTGGCGGCGCTGGGCCGGGTCCGGGAAGAACGAGCGGGCGCCGCCCGTGAGGCCGACGCCCTGCTGCGTACGTCCAGGCGACCGTGGTGCCCGGACATATTCTGAGCGCTGCCGCTGCCGCTGCCGCGCTCCCTCGGCGGTGCTTCCTCTCCTCCCTTCCTCCTCCCTCTCGTCCGGCGGGTGCCGGTGCACCCGTAGCTGTAGCCGTCCTCGTGCCATCCGTAGCTGTTCTCGCGGTTCTTGCTGTTCAGTTGTGGTTGTGGTGGTGCTGACCGACCGGGTTCCCGGCTCCCCTCCGGAAGGGAAGCCCGGTCGGCGGCTCGAGGAGTGGCCCCCACTGTCACCGTGATGGCCAACCTCCTGAGAGATCGACCATGTTGCTCAAGTTGGCGACCAACTTCTCTTCACTTATCTCCGCTTGGATGCGGCTCATAACCACCTTTCGCTGAACTGACGAAAGATGGCGAGAAGTTGTAGGGTTTCGGTGTGGACCCGGAATACGCCCCCGTCAATGGACGGAAGAGGCCACAGCGGTCACAGAGGACACATCGCGAGGTGGCCGACGAGTTGCGCGCCCGGATCAGGTCCGGAGAGCTGCGACCCGGCCAGCGCATGCCCACTCAGGCGAAGCTCGCGGACGAGTTCGGCGTCGAGCGCGGCGCCGTACGCCAGGCGCTGCGCATCCTGCAGTCCGAGCAGTTGCTCACCAACGTCGCCAAGGGTGCTCCGGCGACCGTCGCCGACCGCCCCGGCGGCGCGCCGACCGGCCCGGAAGCGCTGCCCCAGCCCACCACGGCGGTCCTCGCGCCCCGTATCGCCGCGGCCTTCGAGGCCGAGCACGTCGAGATCGACGCCGTCTGCCTGACCGCGGTGTCCCTCACCCTCGCCATCGGTGAACCGCTGCGCCGGATCCATGCCGGACGGATGAAACCGGCCAAGGTCGACGTCCGCGTCCTGCTGCCCGGCAGGAACATCGACCTCGCCTTCCCGGTGGCGGTCCAGGACCCGGACGGCGACCGGGGCGGCAGCCGCCGTGGCGGCCGTGGCGACGATCCCGTGCACGAGCGGTGGCTGTCGATGCGCAACGCCCAGGGGCAGGTGCTCCGGCACAGTCTGCTCGCCCTGCGCGCCACCCACGGCATCGACGTGCGGGTCTCCTTCCGGGCTCTGCCCTTCACCCCGCCGGTGAAGCTGTACCTGCTCAACGGCGCGGAGGCGCTGTTCGCCTACTACACGCTGTCCCGCAGCGAGGCGCAGATCGACCGGGAGAACGTCCAGACGTACGACGCGCAGGGCACCCGCTCCACGCTGTTCACGTTCGGGCAGGACGCCGGGATGCGGGACAGCGCCTTCGTGGCGCAGTCCCGGCTGTGGTTCGACGCGTTGTGGGAGACGATCAGTTCGGAGCTGCTGCTCACGAGCTGACGTCCCCCGCCCCCATGGGCGGGGGCTCGGCAGGTGCGGTGGGATCAGAGTGCGGGCCGCGCCACCAGCAGCGCGAGCAGGACGGCCCCGGCGGAGCTGACGCCCGGGCTGTTGGCCTTGATGCCGACGGTGAGCAGCAGCAGACCGATGATGCCGGCGATGCCGTACTTCCATTCGACGTACTGCTCGAGGGTGACGACGAGGACCGCGGAGATGAGAGCGAGGACTGGCACGATTTCCCCCTTCGTGCTACTTCGTGCTTCCCTGTCGACGGAAGCGAAACCTCCGCCAACTCGGTCAAGTTGGCAACCAACTCTAGCTAGGTTGTCCCCACTTGGTGGGTACTTGTAAACAACTTTCAAACAACTCCCCATGGATAAATCAGAGTTGTAGCGTTTGGTCGTGACCCAGGAGAACGTCGCAGTGAACGGCAACAGCAGGAAATCGCCCCAGCAGATCGCCGACATCCTGCGCGAACGTATCCGCGCCGGGGAGCTCAGGGCCGGCGAACGCCTGCCCACCCAGGCCGAACTCGCCGAGGAGTTCGGTGTGGAACGCGGCGTCGTCCGCCAGGCACTGCGCGTCCTCGCCGACGACGGCCTGCTGAGCAACGTCAGCAAGGGCAGCCCGCCCAGGATCGCCGAACCGGCCCCGGCGTCCGGCGAGCCCCAGCCGACCATGGTGGGCCTCGCCCCCCGCCTCACCGACGCCTTCCACGCGGCGCACGTCCGTATCGACGTCGTGTCCCACACGTCCGAGACGCTGATGGTCGCCGTCGGTGAACCCGTCCGGCTGATCCACGAGGGCAGGCTCCGTCCCGAGTCGATCGAGTTCCGCGTCCTCCTGCCGTCCCGGACCATCAACCTGGCCTTCCCCGTCCTGGTCGCCGACGCCGACGCCGACGCCGACGCCGACGCCGATCCGGTGCACGAGCGGTGGCTGCAGATGCGCAACGCCCAGGCCCAGGTGCTCCAGCACAACCTGCAGTCCGTCCGCCACACCCACGGCATCGACGTCCACGTCAGGTTCCGGGCCCTTCCCTTCACCCCGCCGATGAAGCTCTACCTGCTCAACGGACAGGAGGCGCTGCTCGGTTACTACCTGCTGGCCAGACGCGAGGAGGAGTGGGGCACCCAGATCCTGGACATGTACGACGCCCTCGGCTCCCAGTCCCTGCTCTTCTCCTTCACCAAGCAGGCCGGCCGGCGGGACCAGGCGTTCGTGGAGGAATCCCAGAAGTGGTTCGACGCCCTCTGGGAAACCATCACAACGGACCTGACACTCTCCTAGTGACTTCTGATGCGATGCGGACCGAACCGGTGGCACACGGGACCGAGGACGACCGGAAGGATCCCAGAGATCCGGACGAACCGAATGCGCTGGGAGACCTGATCAGGGGCGCCCGCGTCGTGCTGTGGGACTTCGACGGTCCCGTCTGCCGCCTGTTCGCGGGGCACTCGGCGGAGCGGGTGGCGAGGGAGCTCGTCGAGTGGCTGGAGGGCCGGGGCCTGCACGGGCTGCTGACGGAGCCCGAACGCGACTCCCTGGACCCGCACGTGGTGCTCCGCGCCGTCGACCGCAGACACCCGGGCAGCGACCTGGTGGACGAACTGGAGGCGCGGCTCACCCAGGAGGAGATGCTGGCCGCCTCCTCGGCCTGGCCCACCCCCTACGCCGACCCGCTGATCCGCACCTGGACCGCGGTGGGCTCCCGGCTGGCCATAGCGACGAACAACTCCCCCCGAGTGGTCCGCGAGTACCTCGCCGGCCGAGGCCTCCTCGGCTGCTTCGCTCCCCACGTCTACGGCCGCGCCCAGCAGCTGAGCCGGCTCAAGCCGGACCCCCACTGCCTCAACCGGGCCCTGAACGCCGTGGGTGCGGCCCCGAGCTCCGCCCTGATGATCGGCGACACCCCCTCCGACCTCCACGCCGCCAGAGCGGCGGGCGTGCCCTTCCTCGGCTACGCCCGCAACGAGGCGAAGGGAAAGATCCTGCGGGCCGCCGGCGCCACCGTGATCCTGCCCTCGCTGGAACCCGTCCTCACCCTGATCCGCACCGCGTCCCAGGCCTGAACCATCAGCAGGGCCAGGAACACGGCGGCCCCCACGGCAAGACCGTCCCGCCGGGCCCGCGCCCACATGCCGACTGCGGATCCGTCACACACCGCCGGCCCCCACGTTCAAGCTCTACCTGTTCAACGCCGTCGAGGCCCTGCACGGGATGTACGAGGTGATCGAACGGCCGATGGAGCCGGCGGCCGAAGAGGTGATCATGGCATTGGACGTCCTGGGCCTCGGCGCCGCGCTCACCCACCACGTGAAGGACGCGTCCCCGACGTCTTCGGGACCGGTCTTCGCCGACAGCATGCGGCAGTGGTTCGACTCGGTGTGGAATCCGCTCTCCACCGATGTGTGAGCGGGACTCGGGGCGCCTTCCTGTAGCATGCCCGCACCGGCTGAGCAAACCCTCCTCGGCGTTCGTGTCAAGAGGCTGACGAGCCAGTCTCGAACAAGCCCGCGCGGCCCTCACGCAGCACGGTGCCACCCACCTGTGCGCCGGGCGCGCTACTCCGTCGCGGGCGCTCATCGTGCGTGACACCGGCCTCGTGCCTACCGTTTGCCATGTCGTGACTCCCCTCGCACCATCGGAGTGGTCAGTGGGCGCACCTCCCCTTCCCCGTCCCGACCTCGGGGAACGTCCCGCGTCCTTTCCGGGATACCGCTCCTTCGTCGACCTGGCCGAGCGGACGGGGCAGGCGATCAGCGGCCATCACAACCGGAACTACGTCGTACCGGTCACACCGGCCATGGCGAAACCGCTGGGCCGTGAGACCGGCACCTCCGTGACCGTACGGATCCGGCGCCCCGAGGTACTGCCGGTGGTGATCAGGACGTGGCGCAACGAACAGGAGATCCTCAGCGCCGTCAAGGGGACCCTGCCGTACGTGCCGGAGGTTCTGGCCAGGGGAGACGGCTTCGCGATCCACAGCTATGTGGAAGGAGTCCCGCTCTCCAGCGTCTGTGGGAACGGCAAGCCCGTCGACTCCCTGCTCGTCCGGGAGCTGGCCCGGCTCCTGGCCCGTACGGCTCTGGTACGACGCAGCGGTCTCCCTCCGCTGCCGCCCGCCTGGCCCCGCAGCAACACGGACAGCCAGGGCTTTCTGCGCACACTGACGCGTCTCTCGGACCAGCAGATCAGAGAGCCCAACTGGTCCTCGTTCGGCGGGCTGTTCGCGGCCCTGGGCATTCCCGGGGACGCTCTGCTCGGACTGGCCGAGCGGGTCCCCGTCATGGCGCGGCGACCGTTCGGCCTGCTCCACGCCGACCTGCACCGCGACAATCTGATCCTGCCGTACGCCGGTGACCGGCCGCCCGTCTGCGTGGACTGGGAACTGGCGACCTACGGCGATCCGCTGCACGACCTGGCGATCCATCTGGTGCGGATGCGGTACCCGGCACACCAGTTCTCCGAAGTGGTGGACGCCTGGGCGGACGCCATGCGGGAGGTCCGTCCGGCCGCCGTCAACGGCCTGGGGAAGGACCTGCGCCACTACCTGGCCTTCGAGCGCGCCCAGTCCGTGTATCCCGACGTGATGAGGGCGGCGCGGTCCCTCGGGGAGTCGTTCACCCGGAACAGACTGGACGGGGCGACGGCGGAGGTGCGCAGGGCGCTGGAGGCGGCGGCCGAGCCGCTGCGGCTCCGGAGTGTGCCGGGGGAGGGGGAGATCGAACGGGCGCTGTTCCGCTGGCTGGCGGCCCGCGCCGGTGGGAGCGGTGCCGGCCGCAGCCTGATGGCGAGAGCCTTCTCCTGGCAACCGGACCGGCGCCTGGAGCAGCCGGTGGACTTTCCAGAGTCCGCGGTGCGCGACGCGCTGGCGCTCGAGGGAGCGGCTCCGGCGAGCCGGGTGTTCAAGGGGACCGCGCACCTCAACTCGGTGGTGCGCGTGTCGGGTTTCGACCGTCCGGTGGTCGTCCGGCGGAAGCTGCCCGAGGAATGCCGGAGGGAACGCAGCGTCCTCAGCGAGCATGCCGTGCTGCGGGCCATCGAGGAGGCGTTCGTCCCCGTGGCCGCACCCAGGGCCCTGGCGCTGGGCGTCAGCTACCCGGAGGACCCTTTCGCCATCCACACCTACGTGGGGCCGGACGACACCGGCCGCCCCCCGAACCACCCGGTCAACGGCCTGCTGCCGCACGAAGCGGATGGTCTCGTGGACCAGCTCCGCGCCCTGACACGGGTGGACTACGGACAACTCGATCCGCTGGCGGGTGCGAGGGGTTTCCACCGCCGGCTCAAGGACCACCTGGTCCTGCTGGTGGCCGAACTTCCCGAGAGGTCGCAACGCCTGGCGCGGCACCTCGGGCTGCCGGACGCCGACCGCCTCGACCAGATCCTGTCCCGCCACACCGTCAGCGACCGGAGTCCCTCCCTGCTGCACGGCGATCTCAACCCGTGGAACCTGGTGCGCAGGGACGACGCCCTCGCGCTGACCATCATCGACTGGGAGATGGCCCTGGTCGGCGATCCTCTCCACGACCTGGTGCGCCATATGCACCTGACGCCCACCCGCCCCGAGATCCGGGACCGGATGTTCCGCCGCTGGGAACACCGGCTGCCGTCCGAACACACCCGTGACTGGCGGAAGGACTGGCAGGTGTACCGCCTGCTGGAAATCGTGCGCTCCGCCTACATCGACCTCGACCGCATCGTGACCGGGGCGAGCCTGGACGCTCCCAACGTCCAGCGGGCGGTGGACTCGTACACGATGACTCTGGCAGTGGCCACCGGTTCGCTCGGCCTGCCGACCCGTGCCACCGCCAATTCCCGTCTTGCCCGGGCCCTGGTGCGGGCGGAGCCGGCGCCGACCCGTGTCGTCAGGCGGCGGTGCCGTCCTTCCCGTCGGCTTCCGCGTCGTCCGTGAGGGGTCCTGCTGCCGGTGATGCGCCCCGGGATCGTGGCCGCGTTCATCCTCAACTTCGTCAACTGCTGGAACGAGCTGTTCCTCTCGGTGACGCTGATGAACAGCGAGGCCAACAAGACGGTCCCGACGGCGCTCAACGGCTTCATCTCCAGCTTCAACATCGACTGGGGCTCGATGTCCGCGGCGGCCGTCCTCACCATCCTCCCCACCATGCTCGCCTTCGCCTTCGCCAGCCGCCACATCGTCCGGGGCCTCACCTCGGGCGCGGTCAAGGGCTGAGGGCCCCGGCCGGGTGACGGGAGGGCGCGGCCCCGGATCCGGCGGCGCGCTCCCCGCCCGCCGGGCGAGCCGAAGCGGCTGTACCGGGGGTCGTAGCGTCCCGTCCGCCCCCGTCCGCCCCGGTTCGGGCCGGCAGGCCGGCAGGTCGGGCGAAGGCCCTGGGAGGCATGGGAGGACGAGACGACAGACGACAAAGGCAAGGAGAGTATCCGTCTCCTTGCCCTTCTCAACGTATAGCGCACCGGGGGGCTTGCGGCAAGGCCCCGGTCGTGCCGCAGAATCGTCGCCCTGGGCCGGAACCTGCGTAAATCGGCGATTCGCGAAATGCGTGCGCCGTTGTCAAGGTATGCGCCTCGCGCGGGGCGTCGGACCGTCGGTGCCGCGCGCGGTGCGGTCCGTGCGGTGCGGTCCGCGCGGTATCCGGCATCAGACATCGTTCGTCCGGGTGGGGGTTTTCATGATTGACGTGATCGTGGCCGGCGGTGGGCCGACCGGGCTGATGCTGGCCGCCGAACTGCGGCTGCGGGGTGTGCGGGTGGTCGTGCTGGAGAAGGAGGCCGAGCCGACAGGGCACGCCCGTGCGCTCGGGCTGCACGCGCGCAGTGTCGAGGTGATGGACCAGCGCGGTCTGCTGGGGCGGTTCCTCGCGGAGGGCAAGAAGTACGCGGTCGGCGGTTTCTTCGCCGGCATCGACAAGGGGTGGCCCGAACGGCTGGACACCGCGCATTCGTACGTCCTCGGCATTCCGCAGCCGGTCACCGAACGCCTGTTGACCGAGCACGCCGTCGGGCTCGGTACCGAGATCCGGCGCGGCTGCGAACTGGTCGGGCTGAGCCAGGACGAGGACGGGGTGAGTGTCGAACTGGCCGGTGGGGGAGGCACGCGGCTGCGCTCGCGCTATCTCGTCGGCTGCGACGGCGGCCGCAGCACCGTGCGCAAGCTGCTCGGCGTCGGCTTCCCCGGCGAGCCGAGCAGGGTCGAGACGCTGCTCGGCGAGGTGGAGCTGGACGTGGCGCCGGAAACGCTGGCCGCCGTGGTGGCCGAGGTCCGCAGGACCCAGTTCCGGTTCGGCGTCATCCCCGAGGGGGGTGGGGTGTACCGCGTCATCGTGCCCGCCGAGGGCGTGGCCGAGGACCGTACGGTCCCGCCGACGCTCGAGGAACTCAAGCAGCAGCTGCGGGCGTACGCCGGCACCGACTTCGGCGTGCACTCGCCACGCCGGATCTCCCGCTTCGGTGACGCGACCCGCCTCGCCGAGCGCTACCGGGCCGGCCGGGTGCTGCTGGCCGGCGACGCGGCGCACATCCACCCGCCGACCGGCGGTCAGGGCCTCAACCTCGGCATCCAGGACGCCTTCAACCTCGGCTGGAAACTCGCCGCCGAGGTGGGCGGCCGGGCACCGGAAGGGCTGCTGGACAGTTACGAGGCCGAACGGCGCCCGGTGGCCGCCGACGTGCTGGACGGCACCCGCGCGCAGACGCTCCTGCTGTCCCACGAGCCGGGCCCCCGGTCGGTGCGCAGGCTGCTGACGGAGCTGATGGACTTCGAGAACGTGAACCGGTACCTGATCGAGAAGATCACCGCGATCGGGATCCGCTACGACGTCGGCCACGATTTTGGGGAGGAACACGAGCTGCTCGGCCGACGGCTGCGGGACGTGGAGTTGAAGCGGGGACGCCTGTACGAGCTGATGCACGCCGGCCGCGGACTGCTGCTCGACCAGACCGGCGGCCTGCTCTCGGTGCGGGGCTGGGCGGACCGGGTCGACCACGTCGTCGACGTCAGCGGGGAACTGGACGGCGTACCCGCGGTCCTGCTGCGGCCGGACGGACACGTGGCGTGGGTCGGCGACGACCAGGAGGGCCTGCTCCGCCACCTGCCCCGGTGGTTCGGCGCCGCCGGCGGCAGGTAGGCGACCGGCCGGGGCTTCTCGTCCCCGCCGGCTTCGCGGACCCTCCGCCCGCCGCTGTCGGCGTACAGGTCCGTCCGGCCCTGGCAAGATTTCCGTGAAGCCGAGGTGTGCAACCGTGCGCCGGTGACGCTCCGTCACCCGTAGTGGTGTCGGAGCAGGGCTATGAGGATGACGCGGTGGCGGAGCAGTGGGACCCCCGCGCGTCCGGCCATGATCCGTTTCTGGAGCTTCAGGTCGGTGATGCGGCCTTCGTTGACGCCGGAGTTGAACGGGGTGGTGATGCCCTGCATGACTGCGGGCTGGTCCTCGCGGATGGCTTTGGCCAGGCTGGCCAGGGCCGGAAGGCGGGCGGTGGTGAGTTGCTCGAGCCAGTGCGGCAGCGGGGCGGCGTCGCGGGCGTCGAGCATGGCGGCGAACTGTCGCACCAGGTCGTGGGTGCGCTTCAGTTCCGGACAGTGCTGGAACAGTCGCTCGAGTGAGTCGGCTGCGTGCAAGCTGCGGCGGGATGGCGTGGTGGTGATCCAGCGGGCGACTTCGCGGGGCGAGGGCGGCCGTTCGTGTGGGGTGTCGATCGGCAGGCCGCGACGTAGCGGTGCGATGGCCGTCTTGACCCGTTGGTAGTGGCCGCGGTAGCCCTTGGCGGCGATCTCCTGGTGGAGCACCGTTGCCGTGTGCTCGCCTTCCTCCCACCGCTGCCGCAGGTACTCCAGGTATGGATCGAGGCTGCTGGTGCGGCGGGGTCGGGTGCGGCGTACGCATTCCTGCCAAGTGGCGGCTCGGGCGTACTTGGCCACGGTACGCCGGTTCAGGCCCAGCTCGCGGGCTGCGGCGCTGAGCGAGCAGCCGGTGCCGGTCACCGCGTGGACCGCCTCGAACAGCCGCTTCGCGTGGCGGCGGGCTGGGGTGTCAACCTGGTCGCAAGGGCCAGCTCGGTTTGCTGGTGGCGGTGCCGGTTCGGGCTCGAGTACTGCGGCAGGCAGGCAGCCTCGGTGCGTGGCGGCGACATCCCCGACCCGCTTCGACAGCCCTTGCCACAGATGGAAACGATCGCTGGCCTGCACCGCGTCAGGGGCGCCGTCGGTGATGCCCTGACGGTAGACCAGCGAGCCGTCCCGGCAGACCACCTCAACACCGGGGTGCGCGCGCAGCCAGGCTGCCAGCTGCTCGGAGTCGCGCCCGGCCCACAGCTCGATCGGCAGCCTGGTCTCGGCGTCCACCAGCAGGGTTCCGTAGACGTCTGCGTACAGCGCGAAGTCGTCCACGCCCAGCACCTGTGGAATCGCTGCCGGCGGAAGCGGCAAACGCATCAGGTGGAAGAGCACGCTGGTCCGCGACAGCGGCACCTTCAGGATCTGCAGGAGCCGGGTGCCGCCGCGGCCGGCGAGCAGTACCCCGGCCGTCTCCACCAGGTGCTGCAGGAGCGGGCTGCGGCGCTGATAGCGCGCCGTCAGCCCGGCGATCTGCTCAGCGAACGTCCGTCGGCCGCAGTTCGGGCTGTCACAGAACAACCGCCGCACGGACAGCCCGATCAACACCGGGCGCCCACCGACAGAGACATCGGACAGCATGCGGTCATAGCGACTGTGCACCCGCGCAGAACCACGACCGCAGTCTGGACACGCCACCGTCAACTCCCGGGTGCAGGCCGCAACGCGAACCACACCGCCCGCCACCCACACTCGTTCCACCCGCACCACGTCCAGGTGCGGAGACATGATCCGTACGAGGTCATCACACTCGCCGACAGTGCCACCATCCGTTACGGAGCGTCACCGGCGCACGGTTGCACACCTCGGCTTCACGGAAATCTTGCCAGGGCCACTTTTCTCCCCGGTTGCGTACGGACCAACGTGCCCAGCCTTGACCGCCGTCGCCGCCGGCACGGCCCCCGACCGGCCCGCCGATCGACACCACCCGGCCCGCAGCAGCGACCCGATCTCCCTGACCGTCCCGGAGATCCGCCACCTGTTCGCCGCCGTATTCAACCCACCGGCCGTGACCACAGCCAGACTGCGGCACTGGTCCACCTGGCGCAGACGCCACCAGGCAACAGCCCGACGCAGCCACTACCGACGGCGGTCCCCCGACGAACCTGCTGGACAGGCCACGAAACCGCACTGGAGTATTAGGCAATGCCACCTAACGAGCTCGTGCATGGTTGGCATTGGCGCGTCGAGACCTTGATCGTCGATCATGGTCTGTGTGGTGGGGAACCGGACGCGTGCAGCGATCATCCGCAGTCGACAGATCACCGGATCGGACTCCTGTCCGAGGGCCCCGTGGTGGAGATCCTCGCGGATGCCGACTACCAGGGCCTGGGTGCCCAGACCGGCGGCCGCGTGGTGACCCCGCCCCACCGCAAGTTCAAGAAGAACGCTCCCCAGTGGTACGAGGAGATTCATGAGCAACGGCGCAAGGCCCATTCCGCACGCCGCATCCGTGTCGAGCACGGCATCGCCCACCTGAAGAACTGGAGAGCCCTCGCCCGCCACCACGGTCGACGTGAGCACATGAGTGACACCATCCAAGCTGTCGCCGCACTGCTCTCTCACCAACAGACGATCACCCTCGCGATCGATGAACGAGTGTGAACACCGGGCCGGTTCACACCCCTCGACGCGCCAATGCCAACCATGCACGAGCTCGTTGGGGTCGCGGCAACTCTGCTGACTCCCGCACTGCAGGCGGAAGGATTCCCATGTCGACCGTGGCCACAGAAAAAAGCCTGGGCTTGGGCTCCATCGCCGCGAGACTCGAACGGCTGCCGCACTCGCGGTGGCACGTCAAGGTCCGCTTCCTGATCGGCGCTGTCACCTTCTTCGAGGGGTTTGACTTGCTGCTCGCCGCCTCCGCACTGCCCGTCCTGACCGAGCGGTGGAACCTCTCCACCGGTCAGGCGACCTTCGCCGTCACCGCCGCCTCGGTCGGCATGCTGTTCGGCGCGTTCGGCGCCGGCTGGCTCGGCGACAAGATCGGCCGGGTGCGCACCGTCGCCCTCGGCGTGCTGATCACCGGCCTCGCCAGCATCGCGGTGGCCTGCTCCGCCAACATCGAGATGTTCGCCGGCTTCCGCTTCGTCCAGGGCATCGGCATCGGCGGCGTGGTGCCCATCGCCGCCACCTACATCAACGAGATCGCCCGCTCCGACAACCGCGGCAAGCTGGTGCTGCTCTACGAGTTGATCTTCCCCGCCGGTCTCTCGGCGGCCTCCCTGACCGCCGTCTGGGTCGTCCCCAACCTCGGCTGGCAGGCGATGTTCCTGATCGGCGGCCTGCCGGTGCTGCTGGCCCTGTTTTTGGTCCGCAAGGTGCCCGAGTCGCCGCGCTGGCTGGCCTCCCAGGGACGCCTGGAGGAAGCCGAGGAGGTCATCACCAAGATCGAGACCGAGGTCCAGGCCTCGGCCAAGGAGCCGCTGCCCAAGCCCTCCCTGGACATCCCGGCCGAGGAGTCCCGCGGCCGCCTGCGCGAGATCTTCCAGGGCCGCTACCTGCGCCGCACCGTCATCCTGTCAACCATGTGGTTCGTGGCCTACTACGTGAACCACGGCATCATCACCTGGCTGCCGTCGCTCTACACCAAGCAGTTCGGGCTGGACCTCGCCACCGCGCTGATCTACTCCCTGATCAGCAACACCACCGGTCTGCTGGGCACGCTGATCGCCGCGCTGGTGGTCGACCGCATCGGCCGCAAGCCGCTGCTGCTCACCGCGCTGATCGGCACCACGGCCGCGCTGGCCGCGCTCGCGGCGGCCGGCGCCACCTCCGGCGGTCAGGTCGCGCTCTTCGCCTCCTGCACCACCTTCTTCATCTTCGTCATCAACGCCTCGCTCTACCTCTACTCGCCGGAGCTGTACCCGACGCGCAACCGCGCCAAGGGCGCCGCGTTCGGCGGTGTGTGGAACCGCCTCGGCGTGATCCTCGGCCCGATCACGGTCGGCGCGATCATCGCCTCCGGAGCGAGCCTCAACGTCATCTTCATCCAGCTGGCGGTCGTCGCCGCGGTGGGCGCGATCGTCGCCTGCTTCGCAGTGGAGACCAAGGGCAGGACGCTCGAGGAGCTCAACGCCTGACGGCTGCCGCGCGCATCCCGCAGTCCGCTGCTTTCCTCCGACGGCAGAAGGGCCGGAGGTCCCCGATTTCCGGGGTCGTCCGGCCCTTCTCACATCCGGGCGCCCACCCGAAGCCATTAATACTCCAGTGCGGTTTCGTGGCCTGTCCAGCAGGTTCGTCGGGGGACCGCCGTCGGTAGTGGCTGCGTCCTTGCGCTTCCGTGAGCGGCAGGAGGTCGAGGCGGAGCTGATCGCGCAGGGCTGTGAGGTGGAGGACGTTCGCGACGCGCCCGACGGGCCGGGCAAGGAGTTCGTCTTCGTCGCGCGACGTCCGTAGCTCAGCCCACGAGAGACCTCGCCGCGCAGATTGATCGGGACTCGACCACTTCGCCGAGCAGATCCAGCGGGAAACCTCACAAGCACTGGGAACGGCCAACAGCCGTCGCGTGCGTGGACGGGGGGGCGCGCGTGGCGTGGCGCACTATTGCAAGCAGCTGCTTGCAATAGTTAGCGGAGTGGGGCAGGGTGGAGGCATGGCATCACTCAACGTCGGCAATCTCGGTGAGTATCTGCGGGAGCAGCGGCGCAACGCGCAGTTGTCGCTGCGGCAGCTCGCCGATGCCGCCGGGGTGTCCAATCCGTATCTGAGCCAGATCGAGCGCGGGCTGCGCAAGCCGAGCGCGGAGGTGCTCCAGCAGGTCGCCAAGGCGCTGCGGATCTCCGCCGAGACGCTGTACGTGCGCGCCGGCATCCTCGACGCCGAGCGGGACCGCGACGACGTGGAGACACGGGCCGTCATCCTCGCCGACCTCACCCTGACCGAGCGTCAGAAGCAGGTGCTCCTCCAGATCTACGAGTCCTTCCGCAAGGAGAACGGGTTCGCGGGTCCCGAGGACGGCGAGACGACGGGGAGCACCGGTGCTGCCGGCACCGCTCAGGGGGCCGAGGTCCGGGAGGTTCCGGACGTCGCAAAGGCTCCGGACGGTTCCGTGGGTGGTGCCGGGATGCGGAGAGGGCGCCAGGGCGGTGGCGGCGCGTCCGCCGGGCGCCGGGCTCCCTCCACCCGCAAGGGCGGTACGTCCGCCGAGCGCCGCCCCCGTACGGCCGGCGGCAGTGACACCGATCCGCAGCAGACGGCCGGCTGAGCCGGACCAGGGCACCGGCCGCCGCCGCGGATCACACAGACCCTCAGCCGAAAACGAATCCGGGAGGACCCTCACCATGGCCATCACCGACGACCTGCGCAAGACCTTCAGCCACCCGACCCCCCTCTACTTCGCCGCCGGCACCGCCGACCTCGCTCTGCAGCAGGCCAAGAAGGTGCCGGGGCTGGTGGAGCAGATCCGCGCCGAGGCTCCTTCGCGCATCGAGGCCGTCCGCCAGACCGACCCGAAGGCCGTCCAGGAGAAGGCGACCATCAGGGTCAAGGAGACGCAGGAGACCGTCCAGACCAAGGTCGGCGAGTTCTTCGGCTCGCTCGACACCGACCTGAAGAAGTTCGGCGAGAGTGCTCAGGACCTCGCCCTGCGCGGCGTCGGCGTCGCCGCCGAGTACGCCGTCAGGGCCCGGGAGACCTACGAGAAGGTCGCCGAGCACGGTGAGCAGACCGTGCGGACCTGGCGCGGCGAGGCCGCCGAGGGCATCGAGGACATCGCCGTGGCCGTCGAGCCGAAGACCGAGCCCAAGCCGAAGCTCGAGGCCGTCGAGGTCACGGACGACAAGGACGCCAGGGGCGAGAAGGCCGTCCCGGCTCCCTCCGCGTCCGCCGAGACGAAGAAGCCCGCCGCCAAGAAGGCGCCGGTGCGCAAGCCCACGGCCAAGAAGACGACGCCGTCCGCCGAGTAGGCGCGGGCGGAGCAGCAGCGGTGAGCCGTGGGTGAATCCGAACGGGCCGGGCACTCCTGTGGTGTCCGGCCCGTTCCACGGATAGCCGGCCGGCGGTTGTGGGTACGGTGGACCGCGTAAGGACAAACCGAATCGGGTGGTGGACGTTGTGCTGATGCAGGGCTTCGCTGGGTTCATGTGGCTGCTGAGCGTGGCCCTGATCGTTTTCAGCGGCTTCGCGCTGATCGACGCGGCCACCCGCCGTGAGGACGCCTACCGCGCGGCGGACAAGAAGACCAAGCCGTTCTGGCTGATCATCCTCGGGCTCGCCTTCGTGGTGAACCTGATCTTCAACATCCTGTCGTTCCTGCCGATCATCGGGCTGATCGCGACCATCGTCTACATGGTCGACGTCCGTCCCGCCCTGCGAGGCCTCTCCGGCGGCGGGCGCAGCCACAGGGGATCCAGCAGCGACGGCCCGTACGGTCCGTACAACGGCGGACGGTAGGACGGACCGTACGGGGAGCAGCGGTCACGGCTGCGGCTGCGGCTGCGGCTGCGGCTGGGGCACTCGGTCCAGGAGGAGTACCGCCACGTCGTCGGTCAGCTCGCCGCCGTTGAGGTCGCGGGCCTCGTCGAGGGCCGCCTGGAGCAGTTCCTCGCCGCGCAGGCCGTCGGTGAGCCGGCGGTCGACCATGCCGACCATGCCGTCCTGGCCGAGCCGTTCCCCGGTGTCGCCGACGCGGCCCTCGATGAGGCCGTCGGTGTAGAGCATCAGGCTCCACTCGGCACCCAGTTCCACCTGTGTACGCGGCCAGTGGGCGCCGGGCAGCAGTCCGAGCGCGGGGCCGTTGTCGTCGTACGGCAGCAGTCGCGCGGGGTGTCCCGGGCGGGCGAGCAGCGGTGACGGATGGCCGGCCAGCCACAGGCCCGCCTCCCGGCCGTCGGGGGAGATGTCCACCGCGCAGAGGGTCGCGAAGATCTCGTCGTCCGCGCGCTCGTGTTCCAGCACCTGCTGCAGCGTGCCCAGCAGCTCGTCCCCGCACAGGCCCGCGAGCGTCAGCGCGCGCCAGGCGATCCGCAGCTCCACGCCGAGGGCCGCCTCGTCCGGACCGTGGCCGCAGACGTCGCCGATCATGGCGTGCACGGTGCCGTCCGGGGTGCGGACGACATCGTAGAAGTCACCGCCGAGCAGGGCGCGTGAGCGGCCCGGACGGTAGCGGGCGGCGAAGTGGAGCGGGGAGCCGGCCAGCAGCGGCGTCGGCAGCAGCCCGCGTTCCAGCCGGCGGTTCTCCCGGACGTGCAGCCTGCCCTCGGCGAGCCGGCGCTCTGCCGAGTCGGAGCGCTTGCGCTCCACCGCGTACCGGATCGCCCTGCTCAGCAGCCGGCCGTCCAGCTCGTCGCGGAAGAGGTAGTCCTGCGCGCCCACGCGTACCGCCTCGGCGCCCCGCTCGGCGTCGCCGGACGCGGTCAGCGCGAGAACGGCGTGCCGGGGCGCGAGCTCCAGCACGTGCTTGAGCACGGCGAGCTCGTCGTTTCCCGCACCGCCGGCGGTGCCGTCACCGTTGCCGGCTCCGTTCGCCGCCCGGCCGCCGGGTGCGGGCAGGGCGAGGTCCAGCAGGATGCAGTGGACGTCGTCGGTCAGCAGCCGCTCGGCCTCGGTGAGGTTGCGGGCGGTGCGGACGCGGATCGGCCTGCCGCTCCGGTCGAGCAGGGCGGGCACGATCGGCGAGCCCGCCGGGTCGTCCTCGATCAGCAGCAGGGTGAGGTTGGTGGGGGCGGTCGAGGTCGCCTCGGCGCTGTCCGGCGTGATCCTGGTCCTGGCCTTCTCCGTGTGGTTCTCGGTGTCGGTGCGGGCTGTGGCGCTGTCCGCGGTGTGTTCCGTGGGGCGCGGGGCCGTGGTACCGGCCGCCGGGGTGCCGTCGGTGGGGCCGCTGTTCATGGATGCGGCGTGCGCCTGACCGCTTTCCGCGGCCGGGAGCGTTCTCTGCCGCGGTATGGGTACGGGCATCGTTCCGGGTTCCTTCCCTCCCCCCGAGGGCGTGGTGGGGGCACGGGATCTCGGCCCGTCCCCGTGCTCACGAACTGTCCGCGAGCGGGGGTGCCCCTTTCCAGCGGGGACGATAGCGGGTGTCGACGCCGCAGCGGAATGGCGTGGAGCACGTCGTTCGGCCATCCGTCAGTGCCATATGCCGCGTTATGGGCGGCATTTGGACGGGCTCGCAGATGCAGCCCGAATGACGAACGTCACGTCCACGGGGGTTCGGCGGGGCCCGCCGCGTGGACTGGGTCACACGGTGCGGGTCACGGGGGTGTTGGGCGGGCCGGGGCGGGCCGAGCGGAGCGGGAGTGGCAGGGCGGGCCCCGCGTCACTCAGTCCGCGTCCCCGTCGTCGTCGCTCCCGCTTTCACCGCCGGTCCCGCCCGGGCGCACCACCCCGAGGATCGGCATCGAACCGGCGCCCGCGGTCGTCACCGTCCGTCCCGGGCGCGGGGCGTGCACCATGGAGCCGTCGCCGATGTACATGCCGACATGGCTGGCGTCGTCCCAGTAGACGATGAGGTCGCCCGGCCGCATGTCCTCGACGGCCACGCGCGGCAGCCGGCGCCACTGCTCCTGCGAGGTGCGCGGGATGCCCTGCCCGGCGGATGTCCACGCCTGTGAGGTCAGCCCCGAGCAGTCGTACGCCTTCGGGCCCTCGGCACCCCACACGTACGGCTTGCCGATCTGCGCGGTGGCGTACGCGACGGCCTTCTCGCCCTGCCCGGTCGCCTCGGCCGCGGCGCCGTCGAGGGCGCCGGACCTCAGCCAGGCGGCCTGGGCCCTTCGGGCGGCCTGCCGTTCCAGTTCGGCCAGGCGCTCCTTCTCCTCCTGCTCCAGCTCGGACTCGACCTTCTCGGCCGCCGCGATCTGCTTCTCGATCTTCTTCTGCGCCTTGGCCTTCGCCTCGCGACCCGTCTCCAGCTTCCGCCACTGGGCCTCGGCGTCCTGTGCGTACTGCTCCAAGTCCTCCTGCGTACGCCTCATCTCGCCGAGCAGGCCCTTGGTCGCGTGCTGGCCCTGACGTATCCGGCCCGCGCCGACGAGGAAGTCCTGCGGGGTGTCGCTCAGCATCAGACGGGCCTCGGGCGGAAGCCCGCCGACGCGGTACTGGGAAGCGGCCGACGCGCCCGCGCGGGCCTTCAGGTCGTCGAGTTTCTCCCGGCCCTTGACGGTCTTCCCGGCCAGCTCGACGATCTCGGCGGACTGCTGCTTCGCCTTCTCCTCGGCGGCGTTGTACTCCTCGGTGGCGACGGCCGCCGCGCGGTAGAGCTCGTCGAGCTTCTTGCGTACGGCTTCGAGGTCCCTGGAGGGGGCCGCCCCGGGAGCCGCGCCCGGACCGGCACCCGGGTCCGCTCCGGCGCTCGTGCTCGGACCGGGGGACGGCGGGGGAGCGGGGGCCGCGAACGCCGCGCCCGGTGCCGCCAGCACGGTGATCGCGCAGACCACGGTCACCGCCGTCGTCGTCAGAGTGCGCCTGCCCGCCTTCATGACCCCGCCCCCGAACCGATCGGCCGTCAGTGGCATCCCGTCGTCCGGGGGATGCTGCCATGCCGGCCCGTGAAGTGACCAGAGGTGACACTTCCCATCTCCCCCTCCGCGTCATGACGGTCACCCCGTCGATGTGACGAACGACCCACCGGGGTCGTTCCCGGTGTCGGTCCGGGCGCAGGGGGCGCGGGAGTGCCGCCTCACCTCCGCGGCGCCAAGGCCTCCCACCGCACCGTGACTTCGCCCTGCCGCCACCGTGCCGGGCCGTCCGTCACCGGCCAGTCGGCCGCGAGATCCCGCACCGCACGGATCCAGCGCTGGCGGGCGCCGTACGAGGCGTAGGGCGCCGCTGCCGCCCAGGCGCGGTCGAAGTCGCGCAGGAAGGCGTGGACCGGCTCGCCGGGGACGTTGCGGTGGATGAGCACCTTCGGCAGGCGTTCCGCCAGGTCGGAGGGGCGTTCCAGGGAGCCGAGACGGGTCGCGAACGTGACCGTGCGCGGCCCCTCGGGGCCGAGGGCGACCCATACGTGCCGCCGCCCGATCTCGTCGCAGGTCCCCTCGACCAGCAGTCCTCCGCGCGAGCCCCGCTGCGGGGCGGCCGGGGCGAGCCGCGCGCACAGCCGCTCCCAGACGGCGGCGACCTCGGCCTCGTCGTACTGGCGCAGGACGTTCGCCGCGCGGACCAGCGTCGGCCGGCCGGGGAGCGGGACCTCGAAGCCGCCGTGCCGGAAGGACAGCCCTTCCCGCTCGTAGGGGCGGGCCGCCGCGACCCGGGCCGGTTCGATCTCGACGCCCACCACGTGCGCGCGGGGGGCCACGGTGCGGAGGCGGTGCAGCAGTTCGACCGCTGTCCAGGGGGCGGCGCCGTAGCCGAGGTCGACGGCGACGGGGGTCTTCGCGCGGCGCAGTTCGGCGCCGTGCGTGGCCGCGATCCAGCGGTCCATGCGGCGCAGGCGGTTCGGGTTGGTCGTTCCGCGCGTCACCGCGCCCACGACGCGGGTCCCCCCGCTCATGGGGGTCCCCCCGCTCGAGCGGAGCCGAGAGTGGGGGAGGAGCCGAGAGTGGGGGAGGGTGACGGCGCGGGCGGTCATGTGTACGAGGGTATGCGGGTACCCGGAACGGGTCCGAATCGGCACCGAACGGGCCCGATGGGGCGCCGGTGAAAGCCGCTGTCCGCGCGGACGGGCCCCTCCTTGCCACGCACCCCGCTCTCGAACGGTTGAGCGACATCCGGTAATGGTTCGGCAAAAACCCGATCCGGGGAGGCCGTCCGGAAATGGCGACGCCCACCTCCGGTGTTGGAGAGCAGGAGGGCTCCGCACGCCCCCGCAAGCCATGCCCGCAGCGAGGAGGACCGGCACGTGAGCCAGTACATGGCCAGGCTCGGGCGGCGTTCCCCCGCCGCATCCCCACGGCTGCGACTGCACCGCAGGCCCCGCCGTGTGGCGATGCTCTCCGTGCACACCTCTCCGCTCCACCAGCCGGGCACCGGCGACGCCGGCGGCATGAACGTCTACATCGTGGAGCTCGCCCAGCGCCTCGCCGCGATCAACATCGAGGTCGAGATCTTCACGCGCGCGACCGCCGCCGCCCTCCCCCCCACCGTCGACCTGGCGCCCGGTGTCCTCGTCCGGCACGTCGACGCCGGCCCCTACGAGGGCCTCGCCAAGGAGGAACTGCCGGCCCAGCTGTGCGCCTTCACGCACGGTGTGATGCAGGCATGGGCCGGCCACCGTCCCGGCCACTACGACCTGGTCCACTCCCACTACTGGCTCTCCGGCCACGTCGGCTGGCTCGCCGCCCAGCGCTGGGGCGTTCCCCTGGTGCACGCCATGCACACCATGGCCAAGGTCAAGAACGCCAGCCTCGCCGCCGGCGACACCCCGGAACCGGCCGCCCGCGTCATCGGCGAGACCCAGATCGTCGCCGCCGCGGACCGGCTGATCGCCAACACCGCCGAGGAGGCGGACGAGCTCGTCCGGCACTACGCGGCCGGGCAGGACAAGGTCGCCGTCGTCCACCCCGGCGTCAACCTCTCCCGCTTTCGCCCCGCCGACGGAAGGGCCGCGGCCCGCGCCCGCCTCGGCCTGCCCCAGGACGCGCTGATCCCGCTCTTCGCGGGCCGCATCCAGCCCCTCAAGGCTCCGGACGTGCTGCTCCGCGCGGTGGCGGTCCTGCTCGGCGAGCGTCCCGAACTGCGCTCGAGGATCTGCGTCCCCGTCGTCGGCGGCCCCAGCGGAAGCGGCCTCGCCAAGCCCGAGGGGCTGCAGAAACTCGCCGCCCGCCTGGGCATCGCCGACGTCGTACGGTTCTGTCCGCCGGTCGGGCAGGAGCAGCTCGCCGACTGGTTCCGGGCCGCGTCCGTCCTCGTCATGCCGTCCTACAGCGAGTCCTTCGGCCTGGTCGCCATAGAGGCGCAGGCGGCCGGCACGCCGGTGCTCGCGGCCTCGGTCGGCGGACTGCCGGTGGCCGTACGGGACGGGGACACCGGTTTCCTCGTCCAGGGCCACGACCCGCGCGCGTACGCGCGTGTGCTGCGCGAGCTCGCCGACGCGCCGCACCTCGTCGACCGGATGGGCGACGCCGCCGCCCGGCACGCCCTGTCCTTCGGCTGGGACAGGTCGGCCGCCGCCACGGCAGACGTCTACACGGCCGCGACGCAGGCGCACCGCCGTCACGTACGCTCGCACCATGGCTGACAGGGCGGCGGAAGCGGCGAAAGCGGAGCATGGGGCGGCGCAGGTCGTCGAGGGCGTGCTGAAGGACGCCGAGCTCGACTGGGAGAGCCCCGCGCCCGGCACATACGTCGTGAAACTGCCCGGCACCCGCAAGCTGTCCACGACGGTCTCCCTCATCGTCGGCCGCCACTCGCTCTCCCTCAACGCCTTCGTCGTCCGTCACCCCGACGAGAACGAGGCAGGCGTCCACCGCTGGCTCCTCGAGCGCAACCTCAAGCTGTACGGCGTGGGTTACGCCGTGGACCCGCTCGGCGACATCTACGTCACCGGGCGCTTCCCACTGGCCGCCGTCACCCCCGACGAGGTCGACCGGCTGCTGGGCCAGGTCCTGGAGGCGGCCGACGGCAGCTTCAACACCCTCCTGGAGCTCGGGTTCGCCACCGCGATCCGCAAGGAGCACGCCTGGCGGGTGTCGCGCGGCGAATCGACCCGGAACCTCGACGCGTTCGCCCGGCTGATCGAGCGCCCCTCGGAGGGATGACGACCGCGCAGGTCACCGCGGAATTCCGAACGGACGTGCGGGAATGTGCTGTTAATCTGCCTCGATCCGGATCCTGTCGGTCAGGGTCCCCGCATGAAGAGGACGTGCATGCGCACAGGCAGATCCGCGGTCGTGGCCGCGCTCACGGGAGCGCTCACCCTCGGGGTGTTCGCCGCCCCGTCCGCGCACGCGGCCGACACCGGCGTCACGGTGACGGACATGGTCGTGAACAAGGGCAAGCCCATCGTCGTGGGCGTTTCCGAGGAGAAGAACCCCGGCGTCGGCTTCCGCATGACCTGGCCCGTGGGCTACACCTCCGGTGACATCACCGCCTTCCCGTACCTGTACCACGACACCACGGCCGCCAAGGCCCGGGACAAGGGCGGCATCTACACGGGCTTCGTCACCTACTACGACGACACCCCCCGCGCGGCGGACGTCGAGGGCGAGCTCTACATCGATCCCCGCTGGACCCTGGACTCCAACAACGACGCCACCACGTGGAAGATCGCTGTCAACGTTCGCCTCTGGACCCCCAACGACAAGCTCAAGGCCGAGGAGAACCTGACCGGTTTCGGTACGGTCCAGGTCAAACGCGCCGCGCGGGCCACGGTCAACGCCTCCCCGGAGCCGGTCGCCAAGAACAAGACGCTCACGGTGACGGGCAAGCTGACGCGCGCCGACTGGGTGAAGCACGCGTACGTCGGCTACGGCTCCAAGCTGGCCAAGCTGCAGTTCCGCAAGGCGGGCACCAGCACCTACACCACGGTCAAGACCGTGCGGGCGAACTCCACGGGCTCCCTGAGGACCACCGTGAAGGCCACCACCGACGGCTACTGGCGCTGGACGTTCGGCGAGACGTCCACGACGGGCGGGGCGACGGCGGCGGGCGACTACGTCGACGTGAAGTGACGTGGAGTGACATGAAGTGAAGTGACGTGACGCGGCGGTACGGCCGCCGGCCGGTCGGCCGTCCGGGGGCCGGTGCCCCGCCTCAGCAGGGGCTACCGGCCCCCGCGCGGTAACGGCCCGGCGGAACGCCGACCAGTTTCCGGAAATGCCGCGTGAGATGGGCCTGGTCGTAGAAGCCGGTGACCACCGCGACCTCACTCGGCGCCCGCCCCTCGAGCAGCAGCCGGCGGGCCCGGCCCACCCGGCGGGACATCAGGTACTGGTGCGGGGCGATGCCGTAGGCGCCGCTGAACGCCCTTACGAGATGGGCGGGATGCGCGGACAGCAGCCCCGCGGCCTCCGCCAGGCCGAGACCCTCCACGACCCGCTCGTCGAGCAACTCCCGCAGCCGCCGCGCGAGGACGGGGTCCCGCCGCGGCTCCGGTGCGCCGGCCCGGGACCGCAGACGGGTTCGCAGGTGGGCCCGCAGCCGCTCCCCGACGAGCGTCAGCCGGCTCTCCGCCTCGAACTCGTCACCGGGCCCCACGAGCGCCGCGTGCACCTGCCCGACGCGCTGCCGCAGCAGCGGATCACGCAGCTCGGGGCGGTCGACGGCGGCCCCGATCAACTCGTCCCCGAGGTGCGTCCCGTCGAGATACAGCACCCGCTTGCGGAAGCCGTCCGAGGTGGCGGAGGCACCGTTGTGCGGAACGTGCGGCGGCAGCAGGGACACGGTGCCGTGCGGGGTGCCGTGCTCGTGCCGGTCCAGGTCGTACCGTACGGCGCCGTCGTCGACGACGAGGAGCGTCCAGGCGTCGTGGACGTGCATCGGATAGGCGTACTCGGTGAAGCGGGCGTGGAACACCTCGACGACCCCCGGGACGCGGGGACGCCAGGCGGAGACGGTCCGCTCGGGACGACCCGCACGCGCTGCGGTCATGCAAACAACGTACAAGACGGGGCCGTACGCCGAGCGGCAGTCTCAGGGCATGAGCACTCGCTTCGACACGAAGATCGCCGTCCTGCTGCGCGAGGACCTGGAAACCTGGCAGCGCCTCAACGTCACCGCGTTCCTGGTCAGCGGCCTGGGCAGCCAGGTACCCGAACTGATCGGCGAGCCCTACGAGGACGCGGACGGCGTCGCCTATCTGCCGATGTTCCGCCAGCCGGTGCTGGTCTTCGAGGGCACCAAGGAAACCCTGACGGCCGCCCACGCGCGCGTGCTGTCCCGCGCCCTGCCGCGCGCACTGTTCACCGGCGACCTGTTCGCCACGGGCCACGACGACGCCAACCGCGCGGCGGTACGGGCGGTCCCGACGGCGGACCTGGACCTGGTCGGCCTGGCCGTCCACGGCCCGAGGAACGCGGTCGACAAGATCCTCAGGGGAGCCCACATGCACCCGTGAGAAGCCGTGAGAACCCACGAGAACCCGGGAAGCCCGTGGAAGGCCGCCCCATGCCGACAGGCCCACCGCCCGGCCGCCACCGTCCTGTCCTCTTCCTGGACGGTGACGGTGACGGTGACCGGTACGGCGAAGGCGGCCGCAGACGTGTGGTCTGCGGCCGCCCGGGGGCTGCCTGGCCGGTGACGGCGTCAGGCCGGCCATGGGTCGGTCGTGGGTCAGTCGCGGCCGAAGATCTTCTTGCTGGAGCCGAGGCGCAGGAAGACGGTCTCGCCGGAGGCGTCGTCCAGGGCGTCGTTGTCGGTCACGGCGTAGACGTGGCCGTCGCCGCCGACGGTCAGGCCCTCGAGCTTCTCCTGGGTCCAGCCGTTCGTGGCCCTCAGGTCGGGCAGGACGTCGTGGGCGAGCTTCTTGCGCAGGACGGGCAGCTCGTCCGACGGCGCGGCCGACTTCGGCAGGCCGACGGTGTAGACGCGCTTGACCTTCGCGGCGGGACCGTTCAGCTTGTCCCGCTCGATGACGGCGAGCCTGTCGCCGACCACGGTGATCTCGGAGAGGCCGATCCAGTCGCCGGGAGTGGTGGTGGCGCCGAGGCGGTAGCCGTACCAGCTCCAGGTGCCGGCCGCGACGTCGTACCGGCCGAGGCGGACGGTCCCGGCCGGGTCGCCCTCGGCCTCGCGCTGCAGCGCGGCCCAGACGATCTCGCGGCCGTGGCGGTCGGTGGTGGCGGTGACGCCCTCGAAGCCCTGGCTCCCGAGACCCTCGGCGACGTCCGCGGGCAGGGCGACGACCTGCCGGGTGACACCGGAACGGTCCAGCCGGACCAGCTTGTTGCCGGCGCCGGTCTTGCCCTCGACGGCGAGCCAGTAGCCGCCCTGCGGCCGCGCGAAGATGCCCTCGGCGTCGTAGCCGACGGGCTGCCCCTCGGCGTCCTTGACGGTCAGCTCACCGGTGATCAGCGCCGGCTGCTGCTCGGACCGGCCGGACCGCCCCTTGGACCCTTGCCCTGTGTCGACGGTCAGGACGCGGGTGGGCGTGTACGCCGCGTCGGTCACGCTGACCAGCCGGTCCCGTTTGCCGGGCACGGCGGACAGCGCGCCCAGGGCGCCCCAGCCGATCGGCGCGCCGGTGGAGTCGGACGCCGAGACGATGCTCGGGAACGCCGGGGTGCCCTTGCCGAGGCGGAACAGGCTCACCGAGGCCCGGATGCCGGCCGAGGCGTCGTCCTCCTCGCTGGAGACCGCGAGCAGACCGCGCTCGGGGATCGGCAGCAGACCCTCGGGGCCGTTGGTGGCGGGCAGCATCTGGCGGAAGACGGGGGAGGCCGGCCGGCTGACGTCGTACACGGCGACGAAGTTGCTCCGCTCCGAGCCGACGAAGGCGTAGCGCACCCCGTCGTACTCGGCGACGGCCAGACCCTCGGGCTCGGTGCCCTTCTTCCCGGCCCGGTCCTCGTTGTGCAGTCCGTACCGCACGGCGAGCCGTTCGAAGGTGTTGCCCGCGTCCCAGGCGACCTTGCCGGTGCGGCTGTCGAAGACGGTCCAGCCGCGGGAGCCGCCGCGCCAGTCGCCCTCGTTGGCGGTCGCGAAGTAACGGTCGTCGATCCAGTTCAGCGTATCGGGCTCGCGGGGTACGCCGGTGATCGAACCGGTGAGGTCGATCGTGCCGTCGTCGGCCGTGTCGATGCCGTCGACCGACACCGTGCCGGCGTCGAACGCCCTGGTGACCTTGCCCGTCGGCAGGTCCACCAGGACGATGCCGTTGTTCTCCTGCAGGGTCACCGCGAGCTGGTTGCGGCCGTTGATGGAGACGTACTCCGGCTCCGGGTCGGTCGGTTCGGTGATCCTGGCCGCGACGAGCTCGGGCAGCGCGCTGCCGTCCTTTTGGGTCAGCGGCACGGGCCGGACCCGCCACTTCGCCGGAGACGTGCCCTTGAGGTCGACGATCTGCACGAAGCCGGCGGGGAGCTGGGGCAGGTCGCCCTCCTCGCCGCCGGGCGGGGTCGCCTCCTCGTCGCGCTCGTTCTCCATCGCGATGGCGGCGTACCGCTCGTCCTTGCTGATCGCGATGGAGTCGGGCTGGCCGCCGAGCTCGTGGCTCGCCACTCGCTTGCGGTCGCGCAGCGAGATCACGTCGAGCCGGCCGGACGGGTCGGTGAAGGAGGCGCTGGTGTTCACCACCACCAGGACGTACTGGCCGACCACGGACACCGAGGTCGGTTCGTCCTCGGCGTCGCCGAGCTCCGCCAGCGACAGCGTGCCGAGTCCGCGCGGGCGGTCGGCGCGGCTGATGTCGAGGAAGCCGATCCGCTTGCCCGCGGCGTCGGTGTAGACGAGCGTGCGGCCGTCCTCGCTGGTGTCCGAGATCTCGGCGACGGTCTCGGCGGCGGGGTCCTCACCGGCCGGCCGGTTCTGGAAGACCGGGTAGGTGGCGGTCCGTTCGAAGGCCACCGGCCGGTGACGCTCGTGAGCCTCACGCTCCGCAGCCTTGTGGTCCGCGCTCGCCACGCCCGTGCCGGCCAGGGTGCCGGCGGCGACGACGAGTGCCGCGAGAGCGGCGTTGGTTCTCCTGGAGGGCATCTTCTCTCCGTTGCAGTCCGGCTTCTTGGCCGGATCGTCGCACCCGGTCGCCCGCGCTGACGGACGCCCGGATGAACAACGGACGAAGATCGCCTACTTATCAGGCGCACGGCAGGCGCGGGCTCTATAGCCCCCGGCCAACTCCCCTACTGCACAGTTCTGTTCGGGAGCGGCTGGGGCGGACCGCCGTTCGGCCGGTCGGTGCGGCGTCGCAGGGTGTCCGCCGGCTGCGCGGTCAGGAAGCGGTCGAAGGGGCGTGGCGCGGTGCCCGTGATCCGCTCGACCGTGGTGGTCGTCCGGTCCTCGGCACCGGCCGCGATCGCCGTGTCCAGCCCGGCCAGCAGGTCCGCGAAGGCGGCCGGGATCCCGCGCTGCCGCAGGTGGGCGGAGAGCTCCTGCGCGCTGACCCGCCGGTGGCGCACGGTGCGGCCGGCGAACCCGGACAGCGCTGCCGCGACGTCGTCGAAGCCGAGCGGGCGTGGGCCGGTCAGCACCAGGTCGGGGGCCGGTGGCGCGGGGCTCGTGAGCACGTGGCGCGCGACGGACGCGATGTCCTCCGGGTCGATGAACGGGACGCGGCCGTCGCCGGTGGCGCTGACGATCTCGTCGTCGCTGCGGACGGACTCGGCGTGCAGGTGGTCGCCGGTGAAGTTGCTGGCGAACCAGGTCGGACGCAGCACCGTCGCCTGCGGGACGTAGCGCGGCAGCAGCGTGCCGAGCGCGCCCCATCCGGGACTGCCGACCGGGACCGCGGACGAACCCAGCAGCGCGACCCGTTCCACGCCCGCGTGCCGCGCGGCGGCGAGGAACGGTTCCACGACCGGGACCGGTTCGGCGACGCCGACCGGCGCCACCAGATAGACGGCGCGCACACCGCGTACCGCCGGGGCGAACGTGGCCGGGTCCGTCCAGTCGAAGCGGACGTCGGCCCGCGCGGACCGGCCGGCCCGGCGGACCGGGGTGCCCTGATCGTGCAGTTGCCGCGCGAGCCGGCTGCCGGTGGTCCCGCTCGCGCCGGTGACGAGGACGACGTTCACGCGGCGGCCACTTCCTGGAGCATCAGAGGGTTCCAGTAGTCGCGGTAGTGCCGGATACGGCCGTCGACGACGGTCAGCACCGCGACGTAGCGGGCCGTGTACGGCGCGCCCGTGGCGACGACCCGGCCGCTCGCGGCCATCTCCGCGACGACGACGTCCGAATCGGCGGTCTCGTGCACGGTCACGTCGTGGATGCGCTGGATGTCGACCATGTCCGTGTAGCCGTCGAGATACGCCTCGACCGCGGCCCGGCCGTCGAGCCGCTGCGGCCGGCCGGGCGGCGCGAACGGGAACTCCATGACGGCGTCGTCCGCGTACAGCGCCGTGAACGCGGACATGTCGTGCGCGAGCAGGTGCTCGACGGCGCGGCGGAAGACGGCCACCGGGCCGCCGGGGCGCTCGGGGTGCTCGGGGCGCCCCGGGTTTTCGGGGCGCCCGGGGTTTTCGGGGCGTCGGGTGTGTCCGGGGTGTCCGGGCATGGGTCCTCCTCGGGGAACGCGGCACACTAGAATTCGGACCGCTGGTCCGCATTCACTGTAGCGGACTATTGGTCCGTTTCAAGAGGGAGGCATGCCATGCGGGCGGACAAGGCGCGCAACCGGGACGCGGTGCTGGCGGCGGCGGGCCGCCTGTTCGACGCCGCCGCGGACCCGGACGACGTCTCCATGGACGCGGTCGCGGCCGCCGCGGGCGTGGGAAAGGGCACGATCTTCCGGGGCTTCGGCGACCGGCGCGGACTGCTCCGCGCGCTCTACGAAGAGCGGGCCGCGCGGGCGTTCGGCTCGGTCGGCGGCGAGCCCGAGGCGGCCGGCGGCGAGCCCGCGGAGATCGCGCTGGACCTGCTGCTCCATACGTGGCGGTTCAAGGAACAGAACCGGGTCCTCACCCTCGCGCTGGAACGCGAGGGTTTCGGCAGCCCGTACCGGAACAGCAGCTACGACCGGCTGCACGCGCACCTCGCGACGCTGGCCACCCGCGCGCGCGGCACCGCCCACGCCGCGGACTTCCTGGCCCACGCCCTGCTGGCCGCCGTACGCAGCGACCTGGTGGAACACCTGCACCACCACCCCGGAACGGATCCGCGGGCAGGGCTCCACGCGCTGGTCCGGAGCATCTTCACGGCGAGCGACGACAACGCCCAGGAGCCGCCCCCGTAGGAGAGCGGTAGCGGGACCGTACGGGACGCCCCCTGCCGGTCAGCCCTCCCGTTCGATCCATTCGCTGCCGCCCAGCGGGTAGTCGTAACCGGGCCTCCCGGTGCCGGTGCTCGTGCGGAACGGGGCGCCGTCGCCGTCGATGTGCACCGTGCCGCGGCGGCTGCCGCTGGACCAGTCCAGGGTGAGGTCCCAGCGGACGTCGTGCGCCTCGGTGTGCGCGGTGACGTAGAAGACCTCCGGGTCGGACTCGCTGACCTTGTACGGGAAGTCGCGTTGGCCGTTCCCGGCGGTGACCGTGGGGCTGCCGTCGTCGAGGTCGACGTCGAACGACTTGGTCTCGACGTTGCCGCCGCAGCCGACCCCCATCGCGTAGTCGTTCCAGGCCAGCGGCGCCCCCTTGGTGAGGACACGCACGTGGAGCGCCTCCAGGACGACTGTCTCCCGCCCCGTGCCCTGGACGGTCAGGGCGACCCGCTGCTCCCCCGAGGAGACCGCGCCGTAGGCGGCGGCCCAGCGCGGCGCGTCCTGCTCGCTCGCGGGCGGGCCGACCTGCTCGGGTGCGCTGTCGACGAGGAAGTGCTGACTGCACGGGCTGTCGTAGACGTAGGAGCGGGTGGCCACGTTCAGCGGGACGGCGCCGCTGCCACCGGTGGGTTCGCCGTCGCCCTTCTCGCCGTCGTTCTTCGAGGTGCCGGGGCTGTCGGTGGCGGATTCGGCGACGGAGGAGGAGGCGGACGGCCTGCCGCTCCCACCGCTGGGGGAGGGGGAGGCGGAGTCCTCCGCCGACGGCTCGGTGGAGTCCGCCGCGCCGGTGGCCGCGGCGCCGGCACCGACTGCCCGCCGGTCGTCCGTGTGGTCACCACCCCCGCCGGAGGGCAGATTGACGGCGAGCACCGCGGCTCCCAGCACGGCGGCCACCGCGACGGAGGCGATCAACGCACTGCGGCGGCGTCGTGACGGTGCGGGCCCTCGCGGGGTGTCGACGAAGACCGGCTCACCGCCCTCGGCGCCCGCGCGCTGTTCGTGCGCCGGTGCCTTGTCGGCCTTGTCGGCCTTGTCGGGCGCGGGTGCCGGGTCTGCCGGGGCCGGATCCGCGCTGGTGTCACCCGCGTTCTCGGCCCCCGCCGCCCCTGTCTCCGCCGCCCCTGTCTCCGCCCGCGCCACCCGCGCCGCCTCCGCCGCAGTCGTCGCGGCCCGGTCCGGCCTGTCCCTTCGGGCCGCGTCCGCCAGGATCCAGCGCCGGTGCAGCTCCACCAGCTCCTGCGGCGTCGCCCGGCACACTCTGGCGAGGCGCTCCACCGGCGCGTACTCGTGGGGCACCGCGGTGCCGTTGCAGTAGCGGTGCAGCGTCGAGGTGCTCATGTGCAGCCGCTTGGCCAGTGTCCCGTAACTCAGCCCCGAGCGGTCCTTCAGCCCCCGCAGCAGCGCCGCGAACTCTTCCGTCCGCCCGGCCCCTGTTGCCTCCGGCACTCGTTCCACCATCTCCCCATGTCCCATGCAGGCGTTCCAGGAGGACTGCGTTTCCCCTGGTCACAGCCCATTCCAGCGTTCCGCTGTCCCTGACTCCCCACTGCCCGTGGCGAGCGGGACGGATCACCCCACAAGCTCCAGTCATCCAAGCACCACACCCACCCGAACACCGAAGGGGCACAGCCGACATGGCCGGTATCCGCACCTCCCGCACCCGCCTTCTGACCGCCGCCGCGACCGTGGCACTCGCCACGCTCTCCCTGACCGCGTGCAGCGACGGAACGGGCATCACCGACGAGGGCGCGTCCGCGGGTTCCTCCACGACCGCCTCGTCCTCCGCGACCGCCCCCGAGTCGACGGCGTCCTCGTCCGGGGCCTCCGGCCAGGACTCCACCTCCGGGGCCTCCGGCCAGGGCTCCTCCTCCGGTGACGCGAAGCAGGACGCCGGTACCTCGAAGGTCCCCGCCTCCACCGGAAAGAAGGTCACCTGCGAGGGCTCCAGCACCAAGACCGTCGCAGCCCTTCTGACCCGCCCCCTGAACCACATGCTGCTCACCGTCACCAACACCGGCAGCAGCACCTGCCACCTGTACGGCTACCCGGCCGTACGCTTCGGCGAGGCCCAGTCGGTGCCGCCGGTCATCGAGGGCTCCCGCCCGCAGGCCGTCGTCACCCTCGAGCCGGGCGAGTCCGGCTACGCGTCCGTGAACCTGTCCGCCGCCGACGGCAGCGGCTCCTCCGGCCGCACGGAGAAGTCCCTGGCCGTCTACTTCCGCGGCCCGTCCGGCAACGAGAGCGTCGGTGAGGGTGCCAACCCCGCACTGCCCGCCGAGGGCGTGTACGTCGACGACTCGCTCAAGGTCACGTACTGGCAGCAGTCGATGGAGGACGCCGTCATGTGGTGACCGGGGTCCCGCCGGAGAGCTTGAGGATCTCCGGGGCCTTCGGGATCCCGGGGATCACCGCTGGGTGTCGTCGGGCCGTCCCTCCGGACGGCCCGCGCGCGGTCCCCCGTTTCCGAGGCGGCGGTGGTCCTCCTCGTCCCACTTCCTGGTGTCGCGCGGCTGGACGTAGGGCTCCTCGCCGGCCGGATGGCCGCCGGCGACGGCGCGCTGGCGGGCCAGCTCCGCGTCGAACTCCAGGCCGAGCAGGATGGCCAGGTTGGTGATCCACAACCACACCAGGAAGATGATCACACCGGCGAACGTGCCGTAGGTCTTGTTGTACGAGCCGAAGTTCGCCACGTACACCGCGAACCCGGCCGAGGCGGCCATCCAGATCAGCAGGGCCAGGAAGCTGCCCGGCGTGAGCCAGCGGAAGCCGCGGACCTTCGCGTTCGGGGTGGCCCAGTACAGGAGCGCGATCATGATGGTGACCAGGAGCAACAGCACCGGCCACTTGGCGATCGACCAGACGGTCAGCGCCGTGTCACCGATCCCCAGGGCGCTGCCGACCTGCTGGGCCAGGCTGCCGGTGAACACCACGATCAGCGAACTGATCACAGCCATCACCATCAGCACCACGGTCACACCGACCCGCACCGGCAGCACCTTCCACACCGGACGGCCCTCGGGGACGTCGTAGACGGCGTTGGCGCTGCGGATGAACGCGGCGACATAACCCGAAGCCGACCACACCGCCAGCAGCAGACCCGCGATCGCCACGACCGAGCCGAGTCCGCTCTGGCCCTCCATCTGCTGCACCGCGGTGCGCAGGACGTCCTGAACCGCGCCCGGCGCGAGCTGCTCGACGTTGTCCAGGACCGTCTGCGTGGCCGACTGCCCGACGATCCCCAGCAGCGACACCAGCGCCAGCAGCGCGGGGAACAGCGCCAGGATCGAGTAGTAGGTCAGCGCGGCGGCCCGGTCGGCCAGCTCGTCCTTCTTGAACTCCTTCAGCGTGCCTTTCAGGACCGCCATCCAGGAGCGTTTGGGCAGGTCCGTCGGACTGTCCGGCGCCCGCTCCTCCACCCGTTCGTCGGGCCCGGCGTCAGGAGCGCGCCCCGCTTCGGCCCGGCGGTCCTCCGCCCGGCGGTTCCCGGCCTGGGGGTCCTCCGCCCGACGGCCTTCGTCCTCACGGCTCTCGGCAGAGGTCTGCCCGCCGTGCTTTCTGTGCCATCCCACTGTCCGCGCCATTTCATGCGGGTATCCGGCTCACCGCCGGCTATGCATGCGTGTGAACATATCGACCTTTTCGGACTTCTCTTCCGGGTAGGTGCGTCTCGTCCCTGGCGTGGCACCTGCTGTTCCATGGAGTGGATGCACAGTGCGGACCGGGCTGTCCGGCGTTGGGCCGGGACAGCCGTATCGACGGTGCGGCGGGCCTGGGAGGGCCCGGGCCGCGAGCGGGATCTGGCGGTGCAGGCGGGCAAGGGGGCGCTGGCCGCCTGGGTGGCATGGGCGGTGGTGGGCTGGTGGCTCGAGGCGCCGATGGCGTTCGTGGCGCCGTGGGTCGCGGTGGTACTGGTGGAGTCGACGGTGTACCGGTCGGTCGCGCACGGGTTGCAGCAGCTCGCGGCGATCGCGGTCGGTACGACGGTGGCGACCGCGGTGGCGCTGCTGCTGAACAGCACGATGGCCGCGATGGCCCTGGTCCTCCCGGCGGTCCTGCTCCTCGGGCAGTGGCAGCGCCTGGGAAACCAGGGCGTCTACGCCGCGACCGGTGCGCTGTTCGTGCTGACCGGCGGCCCCGTGACCTTCGCCGCGTCGGGCGCCCGTGTCCTGGAGGCGGTCTTCGGCGCGGCGGTCGGAGTGACGGTCAACATGCTGATCCGGCCTCCGGTGTACCTGCGGGACGCGCGCTCCGCGCTGCAGGACGCGACCCGTGAGGCGCACGAGCTCCTGGGCGCGGTGGCCGAAGGACTGGCCACCGGCGAGTGGGACGCCCATGCGGCCGGCGACTGGCATGTGCGGGCCCTGCGTCTTGGCCGGCTGGTCGACCAGGCGCGGTCGGCGATCGGATGGAGCCGCGAAAGCATGCGGGCCAATCCACGCGGGCGCCGCGAGCGGGCTCTCTCCCCGCCCGGCGAGGAGTACACGGACGCGGTGGAGGTACTCGACTACGTCGCCGTCCACACCGCGGGCGTGACCAGGACCGTATGGGAGACGGCGGACAGCGGGAAGGCGGCCCAGCCGGCCCCGGAACTCACCCGCGCCTACGCGGACTTCCTCCGCCAGACAGCGCACGCCGTCCGGTTGTACGGCCGGACCCGGTTCGGCCCGGGCGACCACGACGACTCCGCCGCGGAGCAGCTGCGGGAGGCGGTCGGGGAACTTCACCGCACCCTGCGCGTGTTCCGCCAACAGCTGCCGGGGGCGGTGTCCGACGACCCGGCCGCGCTGGTGACCTACGGAACCCTGCTGGCCCAGGCGCATCGCCTGGCCGACCAACTCGTGCAGGACTGACACCCACGGCCGAGTGACGGCGTGGGAGGGCACGGCGACCGCGTGTTCGGGCGGGTCCCTGCGGGGAACCCGTCCGTCCCAACGGCCCCGGACCCGGCCCCGACACCCGCCGGGCGGGACCGCGTGACCGCGAGAAGACCGCGAGACCGCGACGGCGCGAGACAGGGAGAAGCACCATGCCGGCCGGATCCAACGCCAAGCGTGAACGTCAGTACGAGCACATCAAGGAGAGCACCGAGGACCGCGGCGAGTCGCCGGAGCGGGCCAAGGAGATCGCGGCCCGGACGGTCAACAAGGAGCGGGCCAGGTCGGGCGAGTCCAGGACCGCGAGCAGAACCTCCACGCAGGACCCGAAGTCGGCCTACGAGCGCGGCGGACAGCGCTCGCACAGCGGCGCGGAGGGGCCGACCAAGGACCAGCTGTACGAGGAGGCCAAGAAGCGCGACATCCACGGCCGCTCCTCGATGAGCAAGAAGCAGCTGAAGGACGCCCTCGGCCGCTGAGGCGGGGCGGGGCCCGCCCACGACCGGCGGACGGGCCCCGCCCCTCAGACGCCCATGCCGCAGCGGCGAGAAGAGAACCCCGGCCGGGGCGGCCGGCAACGGTTGCACGGTCGGTGTGTGTCCGTGCGGCGCCGAAGAGGCTGGAGAAACGGTCGCACGCTCCCTTAGGACTACACCCCTTAGGACTACACTCCTAAGGGGTGTAGTCCTAAGGAGAACCGAATGCCACGTCATGAGCGTCCGGGCAAGCCGCCCCACGTCTTCGACCGTGGTGCCGAGTGGGAGGGCCTCTCGGCCTTCGTGGACCGGCCTTTGCCCCATGCCATGCTCGGCGTCGTCAGTGGCAGGCGGCGCATGGGGAAGACGTATCTGCTGCGCGCTCTGGTCGAACGCCACGGGGGCTTCTACTTCGGGGCCACGGCGGGGACGGAGACGGAGTCACTGCGTCAGTTCGCCGCGGCCCTCGCCGAACACACGGGGTCCCCGGTGCCGTTCTCGTTCGCCACATGGGACGACGCGATCTCCTACCTGTTCGGGCTCGCCACGCCCCGAGAGGGGGGAGCGCCGCTGCTCGTGGTCATCGACGAGTTTCCGTACCTGGCGAAGACCGCCCCCGAGCTGCCGTCCCTGATCCAGCGGGAGATCGACCGGTTCCAGGTCGAGGAGAGCCGGATGCGGCTGCTGCTGTGCGGATCGGCGATGTCCGTCATGGGTGGCCTTCTCGCGAGCACCGCACCCTTGCGGGGGCGTGCACAGCTGGAACTCGTCGTGCGCCCCTTCGGATACCGGGCGGCGGCCGACTTCTGGGGGGTCGCCGACGATCCGGCCCTCGCGGCTCGACTTCATGCCGTGGTCGGTGGCACACCGGCGTACCGAAGGCAGTTCCTGGCCGACGACGTTCCCGGCAGCCTGGAGGAATTCGACGACTGGCTCTGCCGTACGGTCCTGTCGCCTTTCAGTCCTCTCTTCCGGGAGGCGCGGTACCTCCTTGCCGAGGAGGCGGACATCCGGGACACCGCGCTGTATCACTCGGTCCTGGCCGCGGTGGCTCAGGGCAACACCACGCGGGGTGGGATCGCCGGGTACATCGGCCGTAAGTCGGTGGACATCTCGCATCCTCTCAACGTGCTGGAGGACAGCCACCTGCTGGTGCGGGAAACGGACATCTTCAGGGCCGGGAAGTCCCAGTACCGCATCACCGAGCCACTGATCAATTTCTACGAGGCCGTGATGCGGCCCTCCTGGGCCCGCCTGGAGGCCGGCCAGGCGTCGGACGTATGGGCACAGTCGGCGGAGCGCTTCGCGGCTCAGGTCGCCGGGCCCCACTTCGAGGCCATGTGCCGGGAGTACGTCCTTGGACCCGGGCGGTCCCTGCTCGGCTCCGCGTTGGGCCAGGTCGGTGGCGGCGTGGTGACCGACCAGGCCGCACGGAGGCAGATCCAGATCGATGTCGCCGTGGCCGAACCCGGGACCGATGGCAGGAAGCCGGCGGTGCACCTGCTCGGCGAGGCGAAGTGGGGCACGGTCATGGGGATGAGCCACCTGGAGCGGCTCGCCCGGGCACGGGAACTCCTTGCCGGCCGAGCCATGGACACCACCCGGTGCGCGCTCGCCTGCTTCAGCGCCGCAGGCTTCAGTGAGGCGTTGCGCGCCGAAGCGGCACGCAGCGACGACCGCGTCCTGCTCCTCGGCCTCGACGAGCTCTACGGGCGGACGGCAGCCTAGCCCTTCGAGTCCGGCCGCCAGTCCTGGACGAGGAGCCCGAGCAGCACCTCGTCCAGGAACTCGCCCATCACCCAGGCCGAGGAGCGCAGCACGCCCTCGCGGACGAAGCCGTTGCGCTCGGCGGAGCGCAGCATCGCGGTGTTGTCCGACAGCGTCTCGATCTGCAGCCGCTGCAGGCCGCGCACGACGAAACCGTAGTGGCACAGCACCGCGACCACGTCGGTGCCGTAGCCCTTGCCGCGCGAGGACGGCAGCAGCCCCAGCCCGATGTGCGCGGACCGGTTGTGGTTGTCGATGCCCCACAGCGTCGCGGTGCCGACCGGTGTGCCGCCGTCCGACCCCACCACGGAGAACGAGACGCGCCCCTGTTCCTTGTCGTCCCCCACGAGCCGCGGGTCCTTCGAGCCCGGTGTGACCGGCCGCCACGGCCGGCCTTCGGCCCGCGAGGAGTTGACCACGTCGTCGTACAACTCGACCCGTAGGACCGGGATGTCCTCCTCGTGCCGGGCCCGCAGTGCGACCTTGTCGCCCTTCAGCATGCAGGCTTCCTGTCCGACCGGGCCGGCCTGCGGCAAACGAGTGGGAAGTCGGCTCAGTCGACGTGGCGGCGGTGGCGGATGAGGGCGTCGGCGATGCCGGCGAAGGCCGGGAGGCGCTCGGCTTCGCGCTCGTAGCGCCTGTGCGGGCAGGGACAGCCATTGAGCCGGGACAGCGGGCCCGATGGGCCCGGTGTCAGTGGAGGCAGAGGCAGAACGGATGGCCGGCCGGGTCCGCGTAGACCCGCCAGTTGGCCTCGGCACGGAGCTGGTCCGTCCGCTCCAGCACGGTCGCACCGAGGGCGAGCGCCCGCTTCTCCTCCCCGTCGAGGTCGTCCACGTCGAAGTCCAGGTGGAGCTGCTGCGGGCGCTCCTGGCCGGGCCATTCGGGCGGTTGGTAGCCGTCCGCCCGCTGGCATGCCAGAGGTGCCCCCTCGAACCCGTGCACCTCGACCCAGTCGGGAGCCTCGGGGTCCGCGACCACCCGGCCACCGAGCAGCTCCGCGTAGAACTCGGCGAGCCGTACCGGATCGGCACAGTCCAGCGCGACCGCCTGCAGCTTTCGAATCACTTCCGACACTCCTCGTTCCCCGGCCGCTTCCGCGATGCCCTTCGTACCGGAGAGGTCGTACCCGCCACCGCGGCGGGCATGCGCGACGGGCACACCGGACCGCCGCCGGACTTCGCCCGGAAGGGAGGCTGCTGCGGGATCCGCCATCCCCCGCACCAGGCACAGCGACACATCCCGGGCGTCACGGCCGAGCGGTGGTGAGGTCATCGGGCGTGAGGCCGAGAAGGCCGTTGGTGGTGCTTCCGCTGTGGGCGACGGCGAGCAGGAGGGGTGGAGTCGTCGGTTTGCTTTCACGGGTGAAAGTCGCGCACATGCAATGCGTTCCTCCGCCGACGATGGTTGGCAAGTTTCCGGAGCCTTCCCCGTCACGCTCCGGACGCCTTGAGTACGTTACGTACTCCAAGTACTTTACGTACTTGCCCAAGAAAGGCATCCTGACAGGAACCCGGAGGAGGGTGCCATGTCCGCAGTGCACTACGAGAGCTACACCGAGGCGCGCACGCACCTCAAGGATCTCCTCGATGCGGCCGGCGAGGGCCGGGTGGCAACAGTGCGCCGGGACACCGGCCGCGCTGCGGTGGTGGATGTCGAGCGACTGCGCCATCACCTGTCACTGGTCTGCTCGGCGAAGGCGCAGGCCGTCGCGGAGTCCGGTGGCTGGTCGATCTTCATCCCGGGGCTCCCGGTAGCGGCGGACGGAGCGTCCTTCGACGAGGCCATCAGTGAAATGGTCGATGCTCTGCGTGAATACGCCGAGGACTGGCAGGACCGTCTGCGTACAGCCCCCAACCATCGGGACAACTGGGGCCTGGTGCAGCTGATCGCTCTGAGCGACGACCAGCAGCTTGCCGACTGGCTGGTCGGAGCGGGCCGGTGAACCGACCACAGCCGGACCGTGAGCGCCATGAGAAGTTCTGTGCGGCCGAAAAATGGGACCGTGTACGAGACGCACGCGGGCGCACCGGCACTCATCACGTCACCTACGAGCTGACGCTCCACGACGCACGGATCCTGCGCACGAGGATCTCCCACCCGGCGGACCGCACGGTCTACGGCGCGGGGATGCGGGGTCACATCCTGCGCGATCAGCTCGACGTCTCCGAGGGCGAATTCTGGGACTGTGTGCTCGATGGCCG
This sequence comes from Streptomyces yamdrokensis, assembly GCF_053890455.1. NCBI lineage: Bacteria > Bacillati > Actinomycetota > Actinomycetes > Kitasatosporales > Streptomycetaceae > Streptomyces > Streptomyces yamdrokensis. The sequence continues at coordinate 3,544,223 of NZ_CM132679.1, read as the reverse complement.
GCTCCCGGACCGGGGAGCCCCGGTGGTGCCGAAGGAAGCCCTGCCCGCGGACCTGGTGTACTTGCTGATCCATCGGGTCGGTCTCGCGGAGGAGACGGTCGCCGAGCTGACCAAGGAGCATGCGGTGGCTCGGCTCCATCAGTACTGGACCGAAGGAACCTGAGTGCAGGTGGGCAACCGGTAACGGCACCGCGCCCGCCCGGCGCAGGGTGCCGAGAGTGCCGGATCTTCGGACGGGCGGAGCCCCTGAAGCTCCGAGGTCTGGATGAGGGAACAAGGACCAGGCCGCTGACCTGGGTCTTCGTCATGGAGCGGATGACGGGAATCGAACTCGCGCTCCAAGCTCGGGAATCACCGGTGCTCACACGGGCGCGATGTCGTCCGACCTGGTGATGCGTGGTTGTGGACGTCGCTCGGTCAGGGTCTCCCGGTCCCGCTGTTCACCGCTGTTCACCGCTGTTCACCGTTCTGCCGGGCACGGGCGGGGCACTCCGGTCCGGGGCTGACGCTGAAGGTGCAGGCACACTTCGTGTCCAGTAGCCGGAACCGCGCCCGGAGGGAGCTCGGCCCGGCACTCCGGCCGTAAAAGCCGGGATGTCGAGGGCCCGCAGAGGGCCCGGGCCGTTGTCATCGCCATGAGGACCGGGGGCGCACCGTCAGCCGGCACAGTGAGCGGCGCATCCGGGGGTGGTGGATCCCGAGCCAGGCTGCAGCACGCCTTCACCCCCGCAGCGTAAGCAACCGCTGTCCGGGATCAGGGGGAGTTTCAGGCGACACCTGCCCCGTCCCCGCCCGCCCTGCACTCGTGGGCGTCCTCCGCTCCTGGTCGAAACGGGACGGTCTCCAGCCCGGTGCTTCCTCTTTCCGCCTGCCGTTTCCTACGCCTGATTCCTTGCCCGCCCCGCGTTGCCAGGTCCGGCCCAGGGGGCGGCAAGACCTCTGCATCCGGCCCCGTCGTTCAGTCGGCGATGGCGACCCCGTATCCACGTGCGAGGGCGTCGAGGCCGTGGTCGTAGCCCTGGCCGACGGCGCGTAGGCGCCAGACCGGACCTCTGCGGTAGATCTCCACGAGCAGCATGGTGCGCTCGGTGGTGGCGGCGTCCAGGGTGGCTCGGGCGAGAGGCGCCCCGCTGCTGCCGGGAGCCGCACCGATCTGGATCGCGCCGACAGTCCCGAAGGTGGCGGTGCCGTCGATGGCCGCAGCGATGACGATCTTCCGCGTCGCAGGCGGCAGGGATGCCAGGTCGAGGGCGATGGTCTGTTCGGCAGGGCCTCCGGTCAGCAGGCGCGCTGTCCCGGCAGGGCTCTCCGGGGCTCCGTAGAAGATGAAGTCCTCGTCGAAGGTGACCTGCTCGTCCTCGTCGAGGAGGAAGGCGACGACGTCGATCCCGCAGTCGGACTGCGGGGCCCAACCGGCGGTGACGTACCACTCCGGCGAGGGTCTGCCGTGCGGCATGGGCAGGTCGATGACGCCGCCCCTCGGCATCACGTGCGGCTCCTGAGGCCGGAGAGCCACCGCGTCCCGCTCCGCTGCGATCGGAGAGGTGAGCCAGTGCAGGCCGTGCACCGGGAGTCCAAGGGCGGTGATGCGCCTCATGCGCCGATCGCCCTCCCCTTCCGGCAGGAGCACGACGTCGGTGACGCTGGCGGACAGGTTGACCGCTGCGGATCCGCCCAGCTCGACGACGCGAGTACGAGCGGTTACGGCATCGGCGTGGACGCCACCGAGTACCAGCACTCGACGTCCCGCCAAGGGCTTGTCCAAGGTGCTGCCGGAAGGCTTCGGTTGGCGCGGAGCGGGGACCGACACACCGGGGGAGGCCGTGGGGAGGACCGCGGCTTTTGGGGCGGGTGCGGCAGAGGTCGTGGTGGACACCGGTTCTACGGGCCCGACCCGTTCTGCTTTCGGCTCAGCCACCGGGGTACCTCTGATGGCTGTCGCCTCGTGCGCTGTCCCCGGCCGTACGTCGGCCAGCAGCCGCAGGAAGGTCTGCTCGTCGATGACCGGCACGCCTTCGGCGAGTGCACGTCGGGCTTTTGCTGAATCGGACGCCGGTTCGTTGGTGACCAGCACGCTGGTGTGCCGGCTGACGGAGGTCATCAGGTTCAACCCGGCGGTGACCGCACGCCCGACCAGTTCCGTCCGGGCGTGGGCGGTTTCCCCGGTGATCGCGACCTTCATCCCCTGCAGGAGCGACCCGCCGGGAGTCATACGTCCCGGATTGCGGTAGGCGCAGGGAGTCTTCGGCGGCTTCGGCGTGAACTGGGATTCCGCCCGTGGTGGGCAGGTCACCAGTGGCAGGGGCAGATCGAGCCGAGCTGCCTCGCGCAGCGACGCCCGCAGGATCCCGGCAAGCACCCGGGTGTCGTCGAACGCATCGTGAGCGTGCTGCTGGGAGACGCCGTAGTGGGCGGCGAGGGTGCCGAGCTTCATGTCGTCCGTGGGCGGATCCACCTGGCGGTTCAGAGCCAAGGTGCACAGCCGCTGCGACACCGGCAGCCACATCCGCGCACGGGCGAACTCGTAGGCCAGGAAGTCGTAGTCGAATTGGGCGTTGTGGGCTACCAGGACCCGGTCCTGGAGCATCGCTCCGATCCGCCCGGCGACCTGGTCGAAGGTCGGCGCATCCTGCAGTCGCTCGACGGTGAGCCCGTGTACTTCCACTGGGCCCGGATCGCACCCTGGATTGAGCAACGTCGAGAACTCCCCGGTCTGTTCGCCGTCCGGACCGATCGTGATGACCGCAACGGACAGGACCCGGTCCCGCCGGGCGATGAGTCCCGAGGTTTCCACATCGACCAGGGCCCAGTCGTAGGCGTAGTCGCCCATGGCGGGCATGTCGAAGGAGGGGGAGAGGAGACTCATGGTGCCAAGGATGATCCGATATGCGGTCTTCCTTCAAGCTGCATGACGATGTGCCTTCGTCCGGAAGGCTGTGACGAGGCGGTCATTTCACGTCGACCGCGGAACCGGCGGGTGGCGCAAGTGCCGTCAGTGCTCCAGTGCCAGTTCTTGGAATGGGCCTGCCGGCTGATCCGCAAGCCGCCCATCGCTCCCCTTGGGCCTGGATCGCCGTCGACCGTGCCGTGGATGCTGCGGAACGGGCGAATGATCCGCTGCCGATGGCGGCCGGTGTGTTCCGGCTGTCGCCGGTCTTTCTCGGCGCGCATCACTTCGAGCGCCCGAGACCGTCGGCGATGTTGGGCTCCGTAGTGGAAGCCCGGGCGAGGAGCGCCGGGAAGAGGCGGCCGGCCTCGATGCCATGATCGGAATGCTCGGGCTGCCGCCGCACATTTCACGCGCGGCGGTTGAGAGCCGGGCACAGCAACAAGGCCCGGATCTCGGACCTGGGCCTTCAGCGTGGAGCGGGTGACGAGAATCGAACTCGCGCTCTCAGCCATGGGTGGGGTGCGGGCAGCGGGGGCGCTGTGGGTGTCCGCCAGGGTTGCACGCCATGGAACATCTCTGTGAGTAGGCGCCGAGGCCACCTTCTCGAAGGGGCTGGTGAGTCACAGGGGGATGATTCGGACCTGGCTACCGCAGAGCTTCGTCATGTCGTCGCTGTCGGACGTCACCAGTGCGACCGGCTTTGGTCGGCGAAGGGCTACGTCGGCCACGGTGGCGTCGATGGCGTACTTGTGGCCGTGCAGCCCCGCTCCTTTGAGGAGCTCTGCGGCGGCCTTTGCCGCCTGCTCGGTGACCGGTTCCACCTTGATGCGCGACAGGACCCAGTTGAGGCGTGGAATGTCGGTGCGCGAGTGGCTGACCTCCACAATGGTGTTCGCTCCGATGACAAGGTCGGCACCCATCTCGTGGAACACCTTCAGCATCGCGAGGAACTTGCGGTCCTGTGCGATCCAGGCCGAAAGCCCTTCCGAGTCCAGGACGACGGTCTCGATGCGCCCAGTCATGCGGCGTCCGCGTCCTTGGAGGGGGCAAGGGCGCCGAGGATCTTCGACCGGGCCTCCGCCAGTTCCTCGTCGCTGAACTTCCCGTGCTCTTCCTCATGGCGTCGCAGGTCGTCGCCCAGCAGTTGGTGCCGGATCTGGCGGGCGACCGCTTCCGCCACGTAGCCGGACACGTTGTCCGTGAGCCTGCGGAGCTCCGCCACCTGGTCGCTGGGCAGGGTGACGGTAATGCGAGTAGTCGAGGACATGTGGCAAGCATACTGGAGTATGCGCAAAGGGGATTGTGGTTGCTCCCGCCGGGTGGCGCCGAGGGCGGGCGGTCCCGAGCGATCCGGCCGGCCTTCCGGCGGGCCCGGTGCAGAGAACCCGGACGACAGCAGTGGACGGACCGGTGCGAGTGGACCGACGGGGAGGCGGGGTTCGCCCGCTCCTCGCCGAGGCGCACGGCCATCAGCTCGCCGAGGCGCGCAAGCAGTCCGGTCTCGCACCCGCTGGCGTCTGACGGCGCTGCCGGGCAACTGACGGCCCAGGAGTGACCCAACCCCAGCAGTAAGCCCCCGACTTGCCAAGAAACCGCAGGTCGGGGGCTTATTGGAATCGGCTTACTTCTTCTTGCCCTGGTTCTTGACCGCCTCGATGGCCGCCGCTGCCGCGTCCGGGTCGAGGTAGGTGCCGCCCGGGTTGAGCGGCTTGAAGTCGGCGTCGAGTTCGTAGGACAGGGGGATGCCCGTCGGGATGTTCAGGCCCGCGATGTCGGCGTCGGAGACGCCGTCGAGGTGCTTGACCAGGGCGCGCAGGCTGTTGCCGTGGGCGGCGACGAGGACCGTGCGGCCGGTCAGGAGGTCGGGGACGATGCTGTCGAACCAGTACGGCAGCATGCGGACGACGACGTCCTTCAGACACTCCGTGCGCGGGCGCAGCTCCGGCGGGAGGGTGGCGTAGCGCGGGTCGTCGAACTGGGAGTACTCGGCGTCGGTGTCCAGCGGGGGCGGCGGGGTGTCGTAGGAGCGGCGCCACAGCATGAACTGCTCCTCGCCGAACTCCGCGAGGGTCTGCGCCTTGTCCTTGCCCTGGAGGGCGCCGTAGTGACGCTCGTTGAGGCGCCAGCTGCGGTTCACCGGGATCCACAGGCGGTCGGCGGACTCCAGCGCCAGCTGGGCGGTGCGGATGGCACGCTTCTGGAGCGACGTGTGGAGTACGTCGGGCAGCAGGCCGGCGTCCTTCAGCAGCTCACCGCCGCGGACCGCCTCCTTCTCGCCCTTCTCGGTGAGGTTGACGTCCACCCAGCCGGTGAACAGGTTCTTCGCGTTCCACTCGCTCTCGCCGTGGCGGAGGAGGATCAGCTTGTACGGTGCGTCGGCCATGGGCCCGAGCGTAATCGAAGCCCGGGGTGAGTCGCCGCCCCCGTCCGGTGGGTGAATGGTGGCCGCCGGGTTGACGGGACGGGTTGACGGGGTCCGTTGATCGGGTGGTGGGTGGGCCATCGGCCTTCGTAATGTGTGCCTGCCGGTTCAGGTGCTTACATTCAGGGGGTCCCATGGCGTCCGTCGTGTGTGCTCGGAAGGCGGTCCGGGAGACCGTGTCCGGGCTGCCGCCCGCCTTCCGGTGGCTGTGGACCAGCACCCTCGTCAACCGCCTCGGTGCCTTCGTCGCCACCTTCATGGCGCTCCACCTCACCCTCGACCGCGACCACAGGGCACGTACACCATGTCCTGGGCCGTCGCCGCGCTCGTCGCCCCGCTGATGTCGGGGCTCGTCATCGACCGGTACGGGGCGGAGTGGCTCTGGGGTGTGTGCGCCGTCGTCGGCACGGTGGCGGGACTCGGGTACGGGCTGCTGATACGACGTGTTCCGGCCGGGGCCGCAATCGCCGCTCCTGCCGCTCCTGCCCCTCCTGCCCCTCCGCCACTCCTGTCACTCCCGCCCCCGCACCCGTCCGTTCGGGTGTAGGGCGGTCGGAGGTCGGCCCCGCCTGAGTCCTGCCGGGGCCGGGATGCCGAGGGCCCCGTCGGCCGGACGGCGGCGGCAGCGCAAGGATGCCGTCACCGTCCGGCCACCGGGGCCCTCGGCGCGTGCGTGTGCATGCGGACAGCGCGGGACAGCGCGGACAGGTGCGGGTGTGCTCAGCCGCACTGACAGGGGCTGCCCGACTGGCAGCCGCAGCCGCAGCCCGAGCCGCAGCCGCACGCGGCGATCAGGGGCAGGCTCCTGATACCGGCCGGCTGCTCGGTCTCGCGCTCCCGCGTGGGATCGGGCGTCGTGCCGGTGGAGCCGGTGGAGCCGGGTGAATCGGCCATGGGTCCCTCCTCGAGGACTGGTGCCTGTGCCCATTGGACGCCCGCTCCACCGAGCGCATCAACGGCGCATCAACGGCGCATTGGTACTCGCGCACGCCCCTGGCCGATTCCCTGTGTCGCCCGTGTCGCCCGTGCTCTTTGTGCTCTCCGTGTTGTCCGTGTTGTCCGTGTTGTCCGTGCTGTCCGTGCCGTCCGGTCAGGCGTCCTTCGCCGGCGTGGCCTGGATGCCGGGCTGGATGTCCGCCTGGAGCTCGTCCGCGTGCTCGCCGGTGACCAGGTAGACGACCCGCTTGGCGACCGAGACCGCGTGGTCGGCGTAGCGCTCGTAGTAGCGGCCCAGCAGGGTCACGTCCACGGCCGTCTCGATGCCGTGCTTCCAGCGGTCGTCCATCAGGTGCTGGAAGAGCGTGCGGTGCAGCAGGTCCATCTCGTCGTCGTCCTGCTCCAGCTGGAGCGCCAGGTCGACGTCCTTGGTGATGATCACCTCGGCCGCCTTGGCCATCAGGCGCTGGGCGAGCTGGCCCATCTCCAGAATGGTCGCGTGCAGGTCGTGCGGAACGGCACGCTCCGGGTACCGCAGCCGCGCGAGCTTCGCCACGTGCTGTGCCAGGTCGCCGGAGCGTTCCAGGTCGGCCGACATCCGCAGCGAGGTGACGACGATCCGCAGGTCGGTCGCCACCGGCTGCTGGCGTGCCAGCAGGGCTATGGCCAGGGCCTCCAGCTCGTGCTGGAGCTCGTCGACCTTCTGGTCGGCCTCGATCACGTTCTCGGCCAGCTTCAGATCGGCGTCGAGGATGGCCGTCGTGGCGCGTCCGATCGCCGACCCGACCAGTCGGGCCATCTCCACCAGACCGTCGCCGATCGAATCCAGTTCCTCGTGGTACGCGTCACGCATCAGGGTTCCTCTCCTGCGTCCGAAGGGGTTTCGGGAGCCGGGGCTCCCATGGGGGTCTCGGGGCGTCTACCCCGCCACGCAGCCGACAGCGCGAACCCCGCGCGACCGACGGTGCGAACCCCAGGCTTACACGTTCCGTCCCCTACGCGTCCGGATCCGGCCCCTCACATGAATCATCCCTGGCTCCGAGGTGAACTCTGGGCGACGAGTGTTCGAGCTTGTCGTCCTGTGGCTGTGGTCACCCGTCGGCGCATGCCTAACCTGGACACATGGACGTGAACGCGGCGGTCGCCGCAGTGGCAGCGATCGCCGGAGTGCTCACCGGTGTCATCGCCGTGCTGGCGTTCCGCTTCAGCGAGCGCGAACAGAGGCGCCCCAGTCGTTCCTCGCTGCACACGGAACCGGTGCTGCCGCCGGGCGTGGACACTGTGCTGTCCGTACTGCGCTCCTCCGCCGTCGTCCTGGACGAGGCGGACGGCGTGGTCAAGGCCAGCTCCGCCGCGTACGCCCTCGGGCTGGTCCGCGGCGGCAAGCTCGCCGTGGATCCCATGCTGCAGATGGCCCGCGACACCCGGCGCGACGGCGAGATACGGCAGGTCGAGCTGGACCTGCCCCGCCGCGGCACCGGACGCGGCGAGGCCCTCGCCGTCTCCGCGCGGGTGGCCCCCCTCGGCTCCCGGCTCGTCCTGCTGCTGGTGGAGGACCTCACCGAGGCCCGCCGCATAGAAGCGGTACGGCGCGACTTCGTCGCCAACGTCAGCCATGAGCTGAAGACTCCGGTCGGCGCGCTCTCCCTGCTCTCCGAAGCCGTCATGGACGCCTCCGACGACCCCCAGGCCGTCGAGCGCTTCGCCGGCCGCATGCAGGGCGAGGCCACCCGCCTCACCAACCTGGTGCAGGAACTCATCGACCTCTCCCGGGTCCAGAACGACGACCCGCTCGAGGACGCCGAACCCGTCCGCGTGGAGGACCTCGTCGCGGAGGCCGTCGACCGCTGCCGGCACGCGGCGGGCACCAAACAGATCACCATGGCCTCGAACGTGTGGATGCCCGAAGCCGCCGATCAGGGCGAGTCCGGGCGCAGGGCGGAATCGACCGCCACCGGTGACCTGCGCATCTGGGGCAACCGGGGCCAGCTCGCCGCCGCCCTCGGCAACCTCGTCGAGAACGCCGTCAACTACTCACCCGCCCGTACACGGGTCGGCATCGCGGCCCGCAGGGTCGGCCAGCCGGGCGGGGACATGATCGAGATCGCCGTGACCGACCAGGGCATCGGCATCTCGGAGAAGGAGAAGGAGCGCGTCTTCGAGCGCTTCTACCGTGTCGACCCGGCCCGTTCCCGTGCCACGGGCGGTACGGGTCTCGGCCTCGCGATCGTGAAACACGTGGCTGCCTCGCACGGCGGGGAAGTCACCGTGTGGAGCGCCGAGGGCCAGGGCTCCACCTTCACCCTGCGGCTTCCCGAGGCGGCCACGGCCCCCGCCCGCGGCCGCGCACCCCAGTCGTCCCACCAGGACGAACCCGAAGGCCTCAACGCCGAGACCGGACGGTCCACCTCCCCCCACTCCACCGATTCATCCGCGTACGAAACGCTTCCCTCCCCGGAGGTCCTTCCGTGACCCGAGTGCTCGTCGTCGAGGACGAGGAGTCCTTCTCCGACGCCCTGTCGTACATGCTCCGCAAGGAGGGCTTCGAGGTCGCCGTGGCGGCCACCGGCCCCGACGGCCTCGACGAGTTCGAGCGCAACGGCGCCGACCTCGTTCTCCTCGACCTGATGCTGCCCGGCCTGCCGGGCACCGAGGTGTGCCGTCAGCTGCGCGGCCGTTCCAACGTCCCCGTCATCATGGTGACCGCCAAGGACAGTGAGATCGACAAGGTGGTGGGCCTGGAGATAGGGGCCGACGACTACGTCACCAAGCCGTTCTCCTCGCGCGAGCTGGTCGCCCGTATCCGCGCCGTGCTGCGCCGCAGGGGGGAGCCCGAGGAGGTCGCCCCCGCGGCCCTGGAGGCCGGCCCCGTCCGCATGGACGTCGACCGGCACGTGGTCACCGTGAGCGGCACCAAGGTCGACCTGCCCCTGAAGGAGTTCGACCTGCTGGAGATGCTGCTGCGCAACGCCGGGCGCGTGCTGACCCGGATGCAGCTCATCGACCGGGTCTGGGGCGCCGACTACGTGGGCGACACCAAGACCCTCGACGTCCACGTCAAGCGGCTGCGCGCCAAGATCGAGCCGGACCCGGGCGCGCCGCGTTACCTGGTGACGGTCCGCGGGCTCGGCTACAAGTTCGAGCCGTAGCCGGCCCCCGGGGCCGGGCCGCCTTCGTCCGTCGCCCGGCACCCGGCACCCGGTCACCGAATACGCCGGTGGGCGGGACCCTCGCAGGGTCCCGCCCACCGGCGTGTTCGTATTCGGTGCGTGCGTGTACGCGCGCTGCCGCTGCCGCTCAGTTGCCGGCCGGCTGGCTGGCCGAGGCGGCGTCGGTCGGGGTGCCCTCGGGGCCGTCCGCCGCGTCGGTGGAGCCCTCGGTCTCCCCGGCTTCGTCGGTCGCGGGGTCGTCCGGCGAGCCCGCGGGGTCGCCGGTGGCCTCGTCGGCGGTCTCCTCGCCCTCTTCCGCCGGCGACTCGGCCGGGGCCTCGGGCGCGGTCGGGACATCGCTCGGGCCCCAGTCGCTGAAGAAGCCCTCGGCCGGGTAGACGAGCGCGCGCAGGCTCACGTCACCGGTCTCGCTGAAGGTGAACGTGACCGGCTGCGCGTTGCCGTCCTGGACGGCTTCACGGCTGCTGGACAGCACGGCCGACGCGTTGCCCGCGCCGCCGAGGATGAGCCGGCCGCCGGCCGGGACGGTCAGGCTGCCGCCCTCGGCGGGGGAGAGCTCGGCGGTCTTGCCGGTTCCGGGAAGGGTGACCGACTCCAGCGTCTGGTCCGTGCGGCCCTCGTTGAACAGGGTCGCGGAGACGACGGCCGGGCCCGTGGACTCGCGGTCCGGCTGGGTGACGACGATGGCGTTCTGGACCTTGATGACGCCGACGGTCGTCGCGGCGTTGTCCGGCTGGATCTGCAGGGACTGGGCGTTGTTGCCGGCCGCGCACGCGGAGAGCGGGGCGATCGAGAAAGCGAGGGCGGCGGCGGCGATGGCGCCGCGTCGAAGGCTGCTGCTCACGGCGGCGGCAACTCCTTGACTCGAGCGAGCGGGGGCGACCGGTCAGCCGCCCTGAGTGTCTGTCAGTCGCTGCCAGTGCGTGTCTGCCAGCGGCCTCAGGTTATCGAGCCGCTCCCGTACGCCCGCACCCGACCCTCCCTGCGGCGCCCACTGTTCACCCCGGATCATCCCGGATCACCCCGGATGGCGCGCACGGGCGCCGCGGACGCCCTCGGCCGCGTGCGGTCCCCGGGCGGGACGCCCGGTCGGGACGAGAACGGGTGCGAGTCCGCGCGTGATGTCCGCCGTGGTGTTCGCGCGTGACGCCTGTCACTGACTCGCGTAAGTGACTCGCGGGTCGCTTCGGCCGGATGCTCCTCCGGCATTCGCATAAGTACGGCCGGGGGTGTCCGCCCCTCGGTGCGGAGCATATTCCGTGAAGGAATGCGGGACCGGACCGGAAAATGCGGCAGACGGTCGGGAAATTGATCACCGACGGCGCGTCCGGGGGGCGCGTGATCAATTTTTGATTCGACCGGAACCCGGCCGCCCGCACCGAACGGAGTAGCGGAACTCGAGCACTTGGAGTCAGACATACGGGGACGTATGGGTGTCTGTGGGGGGCTCCGGATACGTGTAACGTACGCGTTTCGCTCGCCCCGGAGAGCCCCTCCGACCTGCGAATACCCACTTCCGTTCGGCGGTCGAAGCACGTTCCTGATGCTGTTGTCAAGCCCCGAGAATGGCCCTGACCTGCGAAAACGCCATTCAGAACACGCCGTATCCGTGTTACCCTTGATAGCCACGGAAGGGGTACCTGTCACATGACGTTCAAGGTTGGCGACACCGTGGTCTATCCCCATCACGGGGCCGCGCTGATCGAGGCTATCGAAACTCGCCAGATCAAAGGCGTGGACAAGACCTACTTGGTGCTGAAGGTCGCCCAGGGCGACCTGACGGTACGTGTGCCAGCGGACAATGCGGAGTTCGTCGGCGTGCGTGATGTGGTCGGTCAGGACGGGCTGGACCGGGTCTTCGAGGTACTGCGCGCACCGTATGCCGAGGAGCCCACGAACTGGTCCCGCCGGTACAAGGCAAACCTGGAGAAGCTCGCCTCGGGCGATGTCATCAAGGTCGCGGAAGTCGTGCGTGACCTGTGGCGTCGTGAGCGTGAGCGCGGACTCTCCGCCGGTGAGAAGCGGATGCTCGCCAAGGCGCGCCAGATTCTGGTCAGTGAGCTCGCTCTCGCTGAGAAGACCAACGAGGACAAGGCCGAAGCTCTCCTCGACGAGGTTCTCGCCTCCTGAGGCGACGAAGGCAGCAGGCGGGGCACGGACGGAGCTTCGTCGCCCGGTGCTCGGAGGCACACCGGATCCCAGGTGCACTCCGAGGACCAGCACACCGAAATGCCGCGGTGCCCGATGACGTTTGTGAAGTCGCCGGGCGCTGCGGCATGTCCGTATCCGGACACCGTCCGTATGCCGCGCAGCCCGTACGCTTCGCACTCGCCGCGTTTCCCCGCACTGTGCCGGGTCCGGGCGGCCGGCCCGACCAGAGTCACGGAAGGGGCTGGTCAAGGCGGTACGCCCGGCGCTACCCCCACTCCACCAGCAGGGGCTACGCCCAGGCCATACCCACCCGGCCCGAGCACACAAACCTGACAGGAACCGATGTCTGACGCTCCCCTCCCGCAGCCGCCGGCACAGCCCGTGCCCGGCCGTCCGACCGCCCGCACGGCGGCCGTGATCCCGGCCGCCGGCCGGGGTGTGCGCCTCGGTCCGGGCGCCCCCAAGGCGCTCCGCACCCTGGGCGGCACGCCCATGCTCATCCACGCGATCCGCGCGATGGCCGATTCCCGCGCCGTCTCCCTGGTCGTCGTCGTGGCCCCGCCCGAGGGCGCCGCGGAGGTCAGGACGCTGCTCGACGCGCACTCGCTGCCCGACCGCACCGATTTCGTCGTCGTCCCCGGCGGCCGGACCCGTCAGGAATCGGTGAGACTCGGCCTCGACGCGCTGCCGCCCGGCTTCGACATCGTCCTGGTGCACGACGCGGCCCGCCCGCTGGTCCCCGTCGACACCGTGGACGCCGTCGTCGAGGCCGTCCGCGACGGCGCCCCCGCCGTGGTCCCGGCGCTGCCGCTCGCCGACACCGTCAAGCAGGTCGAACCCGCCGCCGTCCCCGGCGAACCGGAGCCCGTGGTCGCCACCCCCGACCGGTCCCTGCTGCGTGCCGTGCAGACCCCGCAGGGCTTCGACCGGGCCGCGCTGGTGCGCGCGCACGAGTCGGTGACCGACAACGTCACCGACGACGCGAGCATGGTCGAACAGCTGGGCCTGACCGTCGTCACCGTGCCCGGCCACGAGGAGGCGTTCAAGGTCACCCGCCCCCTCGACCTCGTCCTCGCCGAGGCGGTCCTCGCCCGCAGGAGGCTCAACGATGGCTTCTGAGCCGCAGGCCGTCCTCCCGCAGGCCGTCCTTCCGCAGGTCGGCATCGGGACCGACATCCACGCCTTCGAGGACGGCCGGGAGCTGTGGTGCGCCGGTCTGAAGTGGGAGGGCCAGGGGCCCGGACTCGCCGGGCACTCCGACGCCGACGTCGTGGCGCACGCCGCCTGCAACGCCCTGTTCTCCGCCGCCGGCCTCGGCGACCTGGGACAGCACTTCGGCACCGGCCGGCCCGAGTGGTCCGGCGCCTCCGGCGTGACCCTGCTGACCGAGGCCGCGCGGATCGTCCGGGCGGCCGGGTTCGGGATCGGCAACGTGGCGGTGCAGGTCGTCGGCGACCGTCCCAAGATCGGCAAGCGCCGGGACGAGGCCCAGAAGATCCTCTCCGAGGCCGCCGGGGCCCCCGTGTCCGTCTCCGGCGCCACCACCGACGGACTCGGCTTCCCCGGCCGCGGCGAAGGACTGATGGCCGTCGCCACCGCCCTCGTCGTCCGGACCGACCGGGACTGACCGTCCTCCGCGCGGGACAGGGGCGCCGACCGCTCGGACCGCGGAACCGCCGTCCGCGCGGACCGGGGCGGTCATCCGTGTGGACCGGGTCGCCGTCCGTGCGGACCGGGGCCGCTGTCCGCGCGGGTCGTGGTCGCCGTCCGCGTCGACCGGGACGGCCACCCGTGTGGACCCGGACCGACCGAAACGCCGGGTGGGCACCGTGGGAAAGGGGCATGAGGCACCGCCCCGGGCCGACTACCCTGGAGGGGTGACTATTCGCCTGTACGACACCAGCGCCCGGCAGATTCGTGACTTCACCCCGCTCCGGCCGGGTTGCGTCTCGATCTACCTGTGCGGTGCCACCGTGCAGGCGGCACCGCACATCGGGCACATCCGCTCGGGGCTGAACTTCGACATCATGCGCCGCTGGTTCGAGTACCGCGGCCTGCGGACGACGTTCATCCGCAACGTCACGGACATCGACGACAAGATCATCGCGAAGTCCGCCGAGCAGGACCGCCCCTGGTGGTCCATCGGCTACGAGAACGAGCGCGCCTTCACCGACGGCTACCAGGCCCTCGGCTGCCTCCCCCCGACCTACGAGCCGCGCGCCACCGGCCACATCACCGAGATGGTCGAGATGATGCGCGGCCTCATCGAGCGTGGCCACGCCTACGACGCCGACGGCAACGTCTACTTCGCCGTCACCTCGTTCCCCGAGTACCTGGGGCTGTCCAACCAGGAACTCGACAACCTTCTCCAGCCGTCGGGCGAGGGGGAGACCGGCAAGCGCGACCCGCGCGACTTCGCCATGTGGAAGGCGGCCAAGCCCGGCGAGCCGAGCTGGGAGTCGCCGTGGGGCCGCGGGCGTCCCGGCTGGCACCTCGAGTGCTCGGCGATGGCGCACAAGTACCTCGGCACCGTCTTCGACATCCATGGCGGCGGCCTCGACCTGGTCTTCCCGCACCACGAGAACGAGATCGCCCAGGCCAAGGCCTACGGCGACGAGTTCGCCCGGTACTGGGTGCACAACGCCTGGGTCACCATGAGCGGCGAGAAGATGTCGAAGTCGCTCGGCAACTCGGTGCTCGTCGGTGAGATGGTCAAGCGCTGGCGGCCCATCGTGCTCCGCTACTACCTCGGCACCCCGCACTACCGCTCGATGATCGAGTACAGCGAGGAGGCCCTGCGCGAGGCGGAGTCCGCGTTCGCGCGGATCGAGGGCTTCATCCAGCGGGTCGGCGAGCTGACCGGCACCGCGGGCGCCGTCGAGCCGGCCGCCGAGGTGCCGCTCGCCTTCGCCGAGGCCATGGACGACGACCTCGGCGTGCCGCAGGCCCTGGCGGTGCTCCACACCACCGTCCGGCAGGGCAACAGCGCGCTGGCCGCCGACGACAAGGAAGCGGCCGTCGCCCGCCTCGCCGAGGTGCGTGCCATGCTCGCCGTCCTCGGCCTGGACCCCCTCGACGCGCACTGGGCCGGCGGCGCCGACCGCGGCGACGATCTGCACGGCGTCGTCGACACCCTCGTCCGCATGGTCCTCGACCAGCGCGAGGCCGCCCGTGCCCGCAAGGACTGGTCCACCGCGGACGCCATCCGCGACCAGCTCGGCCAGTCCGGACTGGTCGTCGAGGACGGTCCGCAGGGACCACGCTGGAGCCTCGGCCCGCGCTGACGCGGGCACACGGCCGAAGCACGACCGCGGCACAACCGCAAGATCGAGTGTGCCGTCCGGGCCTCCGGGCGGCACACTGCATAGACGTAACACCGACACGCCGGCACACCGGCGCGACACACGCGACACCGACGTGGGTACGCAGATCCGTACGCACGCACGACTTCATGGAGACGGGTACATCATGGCCGCGAACAACCGCCGCATGTCCGGCAAGAAGGGCGCGCAGGTCGGCAGTGGCGGCCAGCGGCGCCGGGGCCTGGAGGGCAAGGGACCCACGCCCCCCGCCGAGATGCGCAAGGGACACGCCAAGCAGCGCATCGCCCAGGCGAAGACCCGCCGGGCCGTCGGACGCGCCCCGCAGCGGCGCGGCGGCGGCCGTTCGACCTCCGAACTCGTCGTCGGGCGCAACCCCGTCGTCGAGGCGCTGCGCGAGGGCGTGCCCGCCTCCACGCTGTACGTCCAGCAGTTCATCGACAACGACGAGCGGGTGCGCGAGGCGCTCCAGCTCGTGGCCGAGCGCGGCGGCATCAACCTCATGGAGGCCCCCCGCCCCGAACTCGACCGGATGACCAACGGCCTGAACCACCAGGGCCTGGTCCTCCAGGTCCCGCCCTACGAGTACGCGCACCCCGAGGACCTCGTCGCGGGCGCCCACGACGAGGGCCAGGACCCGCTGATCGTCGCCCTCGACGGCGTCACCGACCCGCGCAACCTCGGCGCCGTCGTCCGCTCCGTCTCCGCCTTCGGCGGCCACGGCGTCGTCGTCCCCGAGCGGCGCGCCGCCGGGATGACCGCCGGTGCCTGGAAGACGTCCGCCGGTGCCGCCGCCCGTACGCCCGTCGCGCGTGCCACCAACCTGACGCGGACCCTGGAGGCGTACAAGAAGGCGGGGATCGCGATCGTCGGGCTGGCCGCCGACGGAGAGGCCGAGATCGGCGAACTGGCGGCGCTGGCGGGCCCCGTGGTGATCGTCGTCGGCAGTGAGGGCAAGGGACTCTCCCGACTCGTCGGCGAGACCTGCGACTTCCGGGTGCGGATCCCGATGCCGGGCGGCACCGAGTCCCTGAACGCCGGTGTGGCGGCGGGGGTCGTGCTGTACGAGGCGGCACGCCGCCGCGCCTGAACGAGCGTTCGGCATCTTCACTCGTACGGGGTATTCCGCGTAGTCCGGACAGGTGGGGGACATGCTTGACGCGGTCCGGACACATCCGGCGCGTCAAAACAGTGTCCTAACGTCACGTCACTCGGTTAGATGAGTGTGGACACCAGAACACCCCGCACGCCCACGGGGGACCGCTCGTCGGGACTCGACGACGCTCCCGCGCTGAGCATGGTGAAGGTGCCGAGCGATCCGGCGCAGGTCATCGTCAATCACGCCAGCTTCCGCGTGCAGCTGGGCGTCTCGAACCGACGCGTCCAGTCCCCGCGGATCGCACGGCACCTGATCGCGGCCGAGGACACGGCCCGCATCCCCGTCGTCACCACCGTGGGCACCCCGGGCCGGACCGCGGCCCGGCGGCGCCCCGTCGTCTGGAGCGGCCGCTCGGCCCCCGACGACACCGGCGCGCACCGGCTCCTCCAGGCCGTGCGGCACGAAGGCGTCCACCACACCGACGAACCGCTTGCCGACGCCGGCGCCACCCAGGTCATCCCCCACGTCGGCGACGGTTACGGCTACGCCGAGGACCCGGCGGCCCGGACCCTCGAGACCCCCGTCATCGGCCCCCAGCGCACCCACGGCGGCCGGCAGCCCCTGCTGCCCCCCCTGCGCACCGTCGGCAGCGCCTACGACGAACCGGCGTACGGCGGCCAGGGCTACGAGGACCAGGGGTACGGCCACCAGGGGTACGGCGAACAGGGCTACGAAGGCGACGAGTACGGGGACGCCGGCGGCCACCGGACCGCCACCGACCCGGGGGACACCGGCGGCCGCCGCGCCAGGCGCCACGGCGACGACCCGGCCCGGCACGCCTACTACCCCGGCCGCCGGATGAACCTCGGGGTCGTCCTGCTCCCGCTGCGGCTCTTCCTCGGCTTCATCTCCATCTACGCCGGCATGGGCAAACTCTGCGACCCGCTCTACTTCGACGGCGGCGAGCGCGGCTCCATGGTGAAGTGGCTCACCACCCTGCGCCCCTGGGACGTCGCCCAGCCGCTCCAGCAGTTCGCCCTCGAACACCCCATCGGCGCCGGACTCGTCATCGCCTTCCTCCAGGTGATCGTCGGCGTCCTCACCATCCTCGGCTGCTGGCAGCGCGTCGGCGCCGTCATCGGGGCCCTGCTCTCCGCCGCGCTGCTGGTCACCGTCAGCTGGAAGAGCGTCCCCGCCTACGACACGCCCGACATCATCTACCTCGCCGCCTGGTCCCCGCTGATCATCGCCGGCGCTCCCGTCTACTCCGTCGACGGCCGCCTCGCCGCCCGCGCCTGGCGCCGCCTCGGACCCGGCTCCGCCATCTGGGACCTGCGCCGCTACGTGCTGCGCCGCGGTGGCCTCGTCACCGTCGTCGTCTGCGGACTCACCCTGCTCGTCGGCTCGCTGCTCGGCGGTGCCGTGCGGGACGCCGACCGCGTGGTCGTCCCCGGCCCCGGAGAGGCCCCGCGCAACGAACTCCCCGGCTCCCCGCTTCCGAAGGAGCCCGGCGAGCGCCGGAAGGAGACTCCGTCCGCCTCCACCTCACCCACCCGGGGCGCCACGTCCGGAGCCGACGGCACCGATCCGTCCGCCGGCACCACCACCCCCGGCGCGACCAGCGACACCGGCGGTGGTGTCACCGGCGCGCCCAGCCAGACCCAGGGCACCACCGGTGAGGCCCCGCCCCAGCAGTCGTCCCCGGTGGAACAGGCCCCGAGCACCAGCTCCGGCCCCACCTCGAGCGGAGGCACCACGGGAAGCGGCGGAGGCGCCCCGGGCGACGGCGCAGGGGGCGGGGACGAGGGCCCGGCGCCCGAGGAGCCCGGCCGGCTCGTGGGCGGGCTCCTGGGATAGGCCGTCAGCCCGCCGCGCACATCAGGACGGACGCGGTCACCACGACGACGGGGTCCCGCACGCAGTGCCGTGCGGGACCCCGTCGTCGTGCCGGAGGGCTGGGACTCAGCGGCTCTGGGAGGCCAGCTCCTTCGCCGCCTCCCTCAGGTCCTTCGCGGTGTCGATCGCCCGCCAGTAGGAGCCCTGCGGGATCGGGAACCCGGCCAGCCGACGCTCACGGGCCAGCCGTGGGAACGTGGTGCGCTCGTGGTCGCCGCGCTCCGGCAGCAGAGCGGCGAACCCGGGGGAGAAGACGTACACACCCGCGTTGATCTCGAACGTCGACGGCGGCGACTCGATGAAGTCGGTGATGTGACCGAACCCGTCGGTCTGTACCGCCCCCCACGGAATGCGCGGGCGGGCCAGGGCGAGGGTGGCGACGGCGTCCCGCTCGGTGTGGAAGTCCGCCATGTCGCGCAGCGAGAAACGGGTCCAGACGTCGCCGTTCGTCGCGTACCAGGGCTGGTCCGGGTGCGGCAGCCGGGCTGCGGCATACCTCAGACCGCCGCCCCGGCCGAGCGGCTCCGTCTCGACGACGGTGGTGACGGAGAGCGGCAGATCGGCGGACTCCAGCCACTCCTGCAGCACCTCGGCGAGATGACCGCAGGAGACGACGACATCCGTCACCCCCTCCTCGGCGAGCCAGGAGAGCTGATGGCCGATGATCGGGGTCCCCGTACCGGGAATCTCGACCATCGGCTTGGGCCGGTCATCGGTGTACGGACGAAGCCGGGAGCCTTGGCCGCCGGCCAGGACGACGGCTTGAACGGGGCGCGACGCGGCACTCGGATGGGTCATGAGCGCACCCTACGTGGCGCCCGGAAGGCAGGACCGAGGGCCCCGGGGCGGGACGGGCCCCGGAGCCGACCGGGTCCGGCTCAGGAGGCGGCGGAGGGCCCGGCCGGGGGCCCGGCCGGGAGCCGGGTGGAGGGCCGGGAGCCGGAAACCGGGAGCCCGGCTGAGTCGCGGGCGTGGGCCGAGCCGAGGGCTCAGCCGTGGGCGGTGAGCACCCCGGAGGCGAAGGAGGTGTCGCAGACCGGACGGGAGTAGGACTGGGCCCGGGTGGGGCCGTACATCCGGACCGCCGCCCTGCCGAGGGAACGCGCGATCGACGTGCAGTGCCGCGCCAGCGACGGACGGTCGTTCACCGCCTGCTGGAGGTGGGTGAGGGCGACGCCCGGGTTCTCCTCCTGCAACTCGACCAGGAGCGTGTCCCGCAGGACCTCGTGCGGGGCCCGCTCGGCGGCGCGCGCGGACGCGTCGGACGAGGAGGCGTCGGACACGGCGGTGTCGGCGGCGGCGAGGACCGGACTCGAAGGGCTCCCCGACCAGTTGACCCGGGCGACCGCGAGAGTCCCGGAGAACACCAGGACGACGGGCAGGACGAAGGCGAGGGTACGGCCGACCCGGCGGGCGGGGCCCCGGCCGCGTCGCGTCTGAGGGGTAGTGGAGTGCTTCACGCGTGTGAGAGTAGCGTCCGGTAATGGCATGGAGACATTCAGTCACCGGTTCGGGTGACATGACGGGGAGGATTTCCGGGTGGCGCGTTGACGCACGGTGGCCGAAATGGCGGGTATACCGGGGTATTTGCCGCCAAGGGGACGCAACGAAGAGGGCCCCGCAGCGCGCTGCGGGGCCCTCTTCATCAACTCGGGTGAATTACCCGGGCCGTCGCGTTCGAAGGCGACGACGCCCGGCTCAGTCGGACAGGCGCGCGCCGGACGACGTCGCGAACACGTGGCTCTCGCCGGCCCGCGGCACGACGTGCAGCGTGCTGCCCTTCTCCGGCACGTTGCGGCCGCCGACGCGGACGACGAGGTCCTTGGTCTCGTCGCCGACCTTGGCGGTGCCGTACACGAACGCGTCGGAGCCCAGCTCCTCCACCACGTTGACGGTGACCGCGAGGCCCAGGTCGGACTCGGCACCGGCCACGTCGAAGTGCTCGGGACGGACGCCGACGGTCACGGTCTTGTCGGTGGCGGCGGCCAGCGCGTCGCGGTCCACCGGGACCACCGAGTTGCCGAACTTCACGCCGCCGTCGGCGATCGGCACCTCGATGAGGTTCATCGCCGGGGAGCCGATGAAGCCGGCCACGAAGAGGTTGGCGGGCCTGTCGTACATGTTGCGCGGGGTGTCGACCTGCTGGAGCAGACCGTCCTTGAGGACCGCCACGCGGTCGCCCATGGTCAGGGCCTCGACCTGGTCGTGGGTGACGTAGACGGTGGTGATGCCCAGGCGGCGCTGCAGCGAGGCGATCTGCGTACGGGTGGACACGCGGAGCTTGGCGTCCAGGTTGGACAGCGGCTCGTCCATGAGGAACACCTGCGGCTCACGCACGATCGCGCGGCCCATGGCGACACGCTGGCGCTGACCGCCGGAGAGCGCCTTCGGCTTGCGGTCCAGGTAGTCCGTCAGGTCGAGGATCTTCGCGGCCTCCTCGACCTTCTGCCGGATCTCCGCCTTGTTGACGCCGGCGATCTTGAGCGCGAAGCCCATGTTGTCGGCGACCGTCATGTGCGGGTACAGGGCGTAGTTCTGGAACACCATGGCGATGTCCCGGTCCTTCGGCGGCAGGTGCGTGACGTCGCGCTCACCGATGCGGATGGCGCCGTCGTTCACGTCCTCGAGCCCCGCCAGCATGCGGAGCGAGGTGGACTTGCCGCAGCCGGACGGGCCGACGAGCACGAGGAACTCCCCGTCCTCGATGTCGATCTCCAGCGCGTCCACGGCGGGCTTGGTCGAACCGGGGTAGATCCGGGTCGCTTTGTCGAACGTGACAGTGGCCATGGTGATGGGCCCCCTTCTACCGGCAGGAACGTGCCGGACGATCCGAGTAGGAAGGTGGTGCCACGACGGGATGTTCCGTTGTGGTTCCGTGTGGTGCAGTCCACAAGGGTGAACTGGCACAGGACGGTACCTGGCGTTCACCTGTCTGTCAGTACCCGCGGCCCTGTGAACTTCGCGGAAACTTTCGGATGCCGTCCGGTCGGGTCCGGGATCACCCGTCGGTCGCGTACCGTTTGGCCAGTACCGCCACGGCCGCCGCGACCGCCCGTCGCAGCTCCGCCGGGCCGAGCACCTCCGCCTCGGTGCCGAGCCGGAGCAGGTCGCCGGTCGCGATCGCCTCCGACTCGACGGACAGCCGTACCTCGACCCACCCCTCACCGTCCGGCGGTCCCGAGTCCGCGAGCGCCCGTACGCCCGCCGCACCGAACCGCATCGGCAGCAGCTTCTGTCCGCGGGGTGAGAGCCGCAGCCGGGCCGTGCCCTGTTGCAGGGCCGCCTCCAGCCGCCGGGAGGACTCCGCCCAGTACGCGGCGAGATCGAACCCGGCGGGACGGGTGAACAGGTCGCCCGTCTCCTCCACCGCCTGGAAACGCGACACCCGGTACGTGCGTACGGCGTCCTCCGCCAGCGCCACCAGGTACCAGATGCCGCCCTTCAGCACGAGACCCAGCGGGCGCATCTCCCGGCGGACCTCGCCGCGCCAGCGCCGGTAGTGGGTGCGCAGCACCCGCCGCTCCCACACCGCCCGCGCGACGGACTCCAGGAGCGGCACGGGGTCGGCGCCCCGGAACCACGCCGGCGCGTCCAGATGGAACCGCTCGCGCACCTGCCGTGCCTGTCCGGCCAGTTCGCCCGGCAGCGCGGCCTCCACCTTCAGCTGGGCGCTCGCCAGGACGGCGCCCAGTCCCAACTCCCTGGCCGGCCCCGGCAGTCCGGCCAGGAACAGCGAACCGGCCTCCGCGTCCGTCAGCCCGGTCAGCCGGGTGCGGTACCCGTCCATCAGGCGGTAGCCGCCCTCGGGCCCGCGCTCCGCCCGCACCGGCACCCCGGACGCGCCGAGCGCCTCGACGTCCCGGTAGACGGTGCGCACCGACACCTCCAGCTCCGCCGCGAGTTCGGGGGCGGTCATCCGGCCGCGGTTCTGCAGCAGCAGGAGCAGGGAGAGAAGCCGGTCGGCACGCACGGGGCGCATTCTCCCGCGTCCCGGCCGTACCTGACAGAGGGTGTCAGGTACGGCTCCCAGGATGTGTCGTGCCGGGCCGGCGCGGGACGGTCCTCGCCGGCGGCACGACCGAAGGAGCACATCCATGCCCACCCCCCGGACCACCTCCCGGACCACCGGCCACTTCACCTTCGCCGACTGGAAGGAGGTCCCCGTGGGCCCGGAGGACACCTTCCCCCGGCTCGCGCACGCCACCGTCACCAACGCCTTCACGGGTGGCATCGAGGCCGAGTCCACGACCTGCGACTACGCGATCTCCTACCTGACCGGCACGACCGGTTCCTTCGCGGGGATGGAACTCGTCCGCGGCCGTGTCGACGGCCGTGAGGGCACCTTCGTCGTCGAGGAGCGGGGGCGCTTCGCCCCCGACGGGAGCGTCCACTGTTCCTTCGAGGTCGTCGAGGGCTCGGGCACCGGAGAGCTGGCCGGGCTGCGCGGCACCGGCGAGTTCACCTACCGGCACGGGGAGACGAAGGTGCCGTACACCTTCGCGTACGGGCTGGAGTGAGCACGGCGGCAGCGCTCAAAGCGCGTGGCCGGGCGAAACCCGCTCTGTGTACAGTGGACCCGCCTCCGCGCGCTCCGCGCGGGCGCGGCGCCTCCTTAGCTCAGATGGCCAGAGCAACGCACTTGTAATGCGTAGGTCGTCGGTTCGAATCCGACAGGGGGCTCCAGCTCCCGGGCCGGCTTTCCCGGCCCGGGACTCTCATGCCCCACGGGCGCCCAGGCGGCGGGCGATCTCCAGTTGGCGCTCGTCCAGGGGGCGGCCGTCCTCGATGTCCCAGAGGCAGTTCTGCAGCAGCCGCCCGTACGTCCACGCGCGTGCCCGCTCGCGGTCCAGGCCGAGGACGTCGGTCATCGCGTCGAAGCGCCAGCGGACGTCGTCGGCGTCGAAGCGGTTGTCCAGGGCCGGCCAGAGGTCGAAGCCGGGATCCCCGGCCAGCGGCTTGGGGTCGATGGCGAGCCAGTCGGCGCGGTCGCAGGCCAGGACGTTCTCCTCATGCAGGTCCCAGTGCAGGAGGCGGTCGCCGGGATCGTCCACGACCTCCCGCAGGGCCGCCGCGCAGTGGGCGACGATGCGGCGGGCCGCCGGGTCCGGGACGCGGTCCAGGGCCCGGGGGGTCTGCTCCAGCATGGCCCCGGCGATGTCGCCGAGGCGGCGCAGGCCCGCCGGGGCGGGGGTGGCGGTGAGATGGGCGAGGAGGCGGGCGATCACCAGGACGGCCTCGTGGGTGTCCGGGAGGCGGGAGAGCATCCGGGAGGGGTCGAGACGTTCCAGGAGCATGGTGCCGGTGGACGCGTCGTGGTCCAGCAGGCGGACCGCTCCGTCGCCGTCCCAGATCCGCAGGGCGACCGGTTCGCCCTCGCTCTCCTCGTCCAGGACCTGGAGCTTCAGCACGGCCGGTGTGCCGTCCGCGCGGTCGACGGGGAGGACCAGGGCGCTCACGCCGTGCATCGGCGCGCCGGTGACGCGCAGGTCCCAGCGCTCCAGGAGGGTGGCGGCCAGAGCGGGCAGCCGGGCGATGAAGGCGCGGCCCGCCTTTCCGTTGAACTTCTCCTGCGCCGCGGCGAGTTCCTCGGGGACATCGATCGTCACGGCACGCACGGTAGCCGGTGGGAGGCCGCTCGGGGGTCGCGCGGGATTCCCGTACGGCCTTTTCCGGTGGTGAGCCGGCCCTCCGGGGCGTGGTGGGTGCCGGGGCGGGGCCCGCTGTTCGGCCTCAGGCCCGCTCGAGGCCGGACTCGTGCCGGCCGAGGGCGAGGGAGACGGCGGTGAGGGCGCTGTTGAAGGAGACCTCGGAGAGGACGCCGGGGGCGGCGACCTGGTCGCCGGCGAGGTAGACGCCGTCGCCGCGGTCGACGGCGGGACGGTCGCGCCAGCTGGCGCCGGGCAGGTCGACGGCGCCGGTCCGCCCGTTCGCCACCGCCTCCCGCCGCCAGGTGACGCGCTGCCGCCAGCCCGGGTGGCCCAGGTCCAGCAGTTCCTCGGCGCGGGTCACCCCGTCGGCCCTGGTCTCGTGCGGGGCGATGGGGATCTGGCCCTGGAGGAGCTGTTCGCCGGCGGGGGCGAGGGTGCGGTCCTGGGCGGTGAACCGTTCCAGCCAGCCGGGTGCGTCCAGGTCGGACACGACGAACGCGTCGCCGCGCCGGGTGCGCAGGGCGAGGTCGACGAGGACGGTGCGGCCGCTCGGCCAGGCGAGGGCGGGGTCGCCGAGGAGACGGCGGGCGGCGTCCAGGGAGGTGGCGACGACGACCGGGGTGCCCGTGGGGAGCGTGTCCACGCGGGACAGGGTCTCCGTGCGGACGCCCAGGTTCCGGGCACGGGAGGCCATGCGGTCGATGAGGCCGCCCCAGCCGCCGCGCGGGTAGTGGGCCTCCGGCGGCAGCCTGGTGGCGCGGCGCAGGCGTTCCTGGACGAAGGCGGCGGAGAGGGAGCCGGGGTCGTGATGGAAGAGGGCGACGGCGGAGTAGTGGGCGGCGGCGCGCGCGCCCTCCTCGCCGGCGACACCGGTGGCCCAGGTGCGGAAGTCGGTGTCGACGGGGGCATGGGCATGGGCGCGGCGCAGCAGCTTCAGCATGGAGAGGGGCGGGACGCGGTGCAGCGTGCCGTGGTGGCGGAGCCGGAGGCGGGCGGCTTCCAGGGGCGGGAGGGGAGCGAGGGGGCCGATGAGGTCGCGTCGCCGGAGCCAGGACCAGTGCGGGCCGCCGTCGTAGAGGGCGTGGGGGCCCTCGTTGGTCCGGTAGGGGCCTTCGGCGGTGCGGGCGCGGCCGCCGAGGGTGTGGTGCGCTTCGTGGAGGGTGACCTCGGCTCCTGCCTCGGCGGCGGTGATGGCCGCGGTCAGTCCGGCGAAGCCGCCGCCGACGACGGTGATGCGGTGCATGGCCGGGTTCTCCCTCGGTCGGGGTCGCGCCCGGCGGTTTCGGGACGGTCCCGTCTCCGATGGTTCCGGTCGCTCGTGGCTACGACGGCCCGTGGCCCCAGGATGTGACAGGTCCGAGGCCTTGGCAGGTCGGGCCGGTTGTCCGTGGTTGTCAGTGGGGGAGTGCAGGATGAGGGCATGGTGAGGCGAGCGGGGCCGGCGGGCGGTACGGGGGTGAGGGGCGCACGGCGTCCGGAGCTGCGGCTGCCGGAGCCCGAGCGGTACGAGGGGGGTGAGCTGGAGCCGGACGGGGATTACGACGGGCTGGAGTTCTTCGAGGCGGATCTCTCGGCGCAGGACGGCGCGGGGGCGCGGTTCATGGACTGCGTGCTGACGGGATGCGCGCTGGACGGGACGCGGCTGTCCAGGGCCCGGGTGCTGGACTCGGTCCTCGCCGGTGTGCGGGGCGTGGGTACGGATCTCTCCGGGGCGACGCTGCGCGACGTCGAACTGACGGACGCGCGTCTGGGCGGGACGCAGTTGCACGGGGCGGAGCTGGAGCGGGTGCTGGTCCGCGGCGGGAAGATCGACTTCCTGAATCTGCGGTCCGCGCGGCTCAGGGACGTCGTCTTCGAGAGCTGTGTCCTGGTCGAGCCGGACTTCGGCGGGGCGAGGCTGGAGCGGGTGGAGTTCGTGGGCTGCGCGCTGAAGGACGCCGATCTCAGCGGGGCCGTGCTGACGGACGTCGATCTGCGCGGTGCCGCCCCGCTGGAGATCGCCCGGGGGGTGGACCGGCTGGCGGGGGCGGTGATCAGTACGGGGCAGCTGCTGGACCTGGCGCCGGTGCTGGCGGGAGAGCTGGGGATCCGGGTGGAGGGCTGAGGCGCGCGGGGTGAGGTGCGCGGTGGGTTACTTCAGACGCGGGTAGCGGGCCTGGAGGGTCCAGACGGCCGGGTTCTCGCCCAGGTCCTCGTGCAGATCGGTCAGGTCGGCGAGCAGGTCGTGCAGGAAGTCACGGGCCTCGCGGCGGAGTTCTGCGTGGGAGAAGGTCAGCGGCGGTTCGGCCGCCGGCAGCCACTCGGCCTCGATGTCCACCCAGCCGAAGCGCCGTTCGAAGAGCAGCCGGTCGGTGGATTCGGTGAAGTCCAGTTCCGCGTACTGGGGGCGGGAGGCGCGGGAGCCCGCCGGGTCCTGGTCGAGGCGTTCCACGATGTCGCACAGCGCCCAGGCGAAGTCGAGCACCGGCACCCATCCCCAGGCTGTGGACAGCTCCCGGTCCTCCTTGGTGTCGGCGAGGTAGACGTCACCGCAGAAGAGGTCGTGCCGCAGGGAGTGGACGTCCGCACGGCGGTAGTCGGTCTGCGGGGGGTCGGGGAAGCGGTTGGAGAGGGCGTAGCCGATGTCGAGCACGGAGGTGATGGTGTCACGGCGGAGGCGGTGGAGGGACGGCGGCGGACGGTCCGGGGGAGGGGGCCCGACGACTGCGGGGCGGCCGGGGTCGTTCCGTGGTGTGCGGCCGGGTTCTTCCTAGGATCGCGGGGTGCGCCTCCGCTCCCGCCCCCGTGCCCCCCGCCGTCCCCGCGGCTCTCGTCCGCCTGCCGTCGTCGTCGCCGTCGTCGCCGTCGCCTGCGTCCTCGTGGTCGTGGCGGTGACGGCGGCCGGGTGCGCGGGCGGTGCGTCCGGCGGGCCCGGGGGCTCCGGTGGCCCGGGCAGCGCCGGTGTGGGCGACCCGTACTTCCCCGAGGCCGGCAACGGCGGGTACGACGTCTCCCACTACGCGCTCGACCTGGCCTACGACCCGGCCGCCCACCACCTCACCGGCACCGCGACGATCACCGCCCGCGCGACCGAGGACCTGACCGCGCTGAACCTGGACCTCGAAGGGCTGGACGTCGAGCGGGTCACCGTCGACGGCACCGCCGCCCGCTGGCGGCGCGCCGGCCAGGAGCTGACCGTCCGGCCGCCGGAAGGGCTGGAGCGGGACCGGACGTTCCGGGTGGTCGTCCGGTACTCCGGCGCCCCGGTGACCGTCACCGACCCGGACGGCTCCGAGGAGGGCTGGCTGCGCACCGCGGACGGGGCGGTGGCGCTGGGCCAGCCGACGGGCTCGATGGCGTGGTTCCCCGGCAACCACCACCCCTCCGACAAGGCGACGTACACCGTCACGGCGACAGTGCCCAAGGGCCTGCGGGCGGTGTCCAACGGCGAGCCCGCGGGGGAGCGGACGACGGGGGGCCGGACGGCCTTCACCTGGCGTACCACCGAGCCGATGGCGAGCTACCTCGCCGTGCTCGCCGTCGGCCGGTACGAGGCCCGCCGCACCACGACACCCGGTGGCCTTCCCGTCCACACCTTCGTCGACCCGCGGCAGGCGGCGGCGAGCCGTGCGGTGCTGGCACGGATCCCGGACGTCGTGGAGTGGGCGGAGGGCTGGTTCGGCCCGTACCCCTTCTCCTCCGCGGGGGCGATCGTCGAGCGTCCCGAGGACGCCGGGTACGCCCTGGAGACCCAGAACCGGCCCCTGTTCCCCGGGGCGCCCGACACGCTGCTCCTGGTCCACGAACTGGCCCACCAGTGGTACGGCGACTCCGTCACACCGCGGACCTGGCGGGACATGTGGCTCAACGAGGGGTTCGCGGTCTACGCGGAATGGCTGTGGCGGGAGGACCACGGGGGCGGCACCGCCCAGGAGACCTTCGACGCGATGTACGCCGGGACGTACTTCCCCGACGCGGCGACGAACGAGGCGATCTGGTCGTTCCCGCCCGCGCGGCCGCCCGGCGCGGCACACGTCTCCGGGGTCCCCGTCTACCAGCGCGGCGCGATGGTCCTGCACAGGATCCGGCAGACGGTCGGCGACGACGCCTTCCGCGCCCTCCTGCGCGGCTGGGCGAAGGACCACCGCCACGGCACGGCGGACACCGGCGACTTCACGTCGTACGTGGAGAAGGCGGCCCCGGACGAGGACTTCGACGGAATCTGGTCGGACTGGCTGTACGGGGAGGGGAAGCCCGCACACCCCTCCGAGCCGTAGGCCGAGCCCCGGGTCAGGCCCGTACCCGTGTCCGTACCCGCGCCCGCGCCCATGCCGGAGCCCCCGGCCGCCGGGGAGGCGGGCCGGGGGCTCCGGCAGCGCACGCGCGCGGCGTCGTCCGTCAGACGTTGACGCCGAAGTCCTGGGCGATGCCCGTCAGGCCCGAGGCGTAGCCCTGGCCGACGGCGCGGAACTTCCACTCGGCGCCGTTGCGGTACAGCTCGCCGAAGACCATGGCGGTCTCGGTGGCCGCGTCCTCGGACAGGTCGTAGCGGGCGATCTCGGTGCCGCCGGCCTGGTTGAGGATGCGGATGTACGCGTTGCGCACCTGGCCGAAGTTCTGGCTGCGGTTCTCGGCGTCGTAGATCGAGACCGGGAAGACGATCTTGTCGACGTCCGCCGGGAGACCGGCCAGGTTGACGTTGATCTGCTCGTCGTCGCCCTCGCCCTCACCGGTGCGGTTGTCGCCGGTGTGGACGATGGTGCTGTCCGGGGTCTGCTTGTTGTTGAAGAAGACGAAGTGACCCTCCGAGTACACCTTGCCCTGCGGGTTGACCGCGATCGCGGAGGCGTCGAGGTCGAAGTCCGTGCCGGTGGTGGTGCGGACGTCCCAGCCGAGGCCCACGGTGACGGCGGTCAGGCCCGGAGCCTCCTTGGTGAGCGAGACGTTGCCACCCTTGGACAGGCTTACAGCCATTGTTGGGAGTCCCTTCCCTCGTGTACGTACGGCTACGAAGCTACAGCTACCTCCTTGAACGCGAGAGGAGCACGCGAGGTTCCAGGTGGCTTTACTTTCTTTACCCGGGATATTCGGGTGACGCGGACCGGCCGGGGGAGGGACCATGGTCGGCATGTCCGGTCCCCATCGGGGGTCTGGGGGGCTGTCCCCCAGAGCTCTCAGTATTCGCGGCTCCGTCCTCCTGCCCGAGGCCGAGCTCATGTGGCGTTTCTCGCGCTCCTCGGGGCCCGGCGGGCAGCACGTGAACACCACCGACTCGCAGGTCGAGCTGCGTTTCGACCTGGCCGCCACCCAGGCGCTGCCCGAGGTGTGGAAGCAGCGGGCGCTGGAGCGGCTGGCGGAGCGGCTGTCCGACGGTGTCGTCACCGTCCGGGCCTCCGAGCACCGTTCCCAGTGGCGCAACCGCGAGACCGCCGCCGTGCGCCTCGCGGCGCTCCTCGCCGAGGCCACCGCGCCCCCGCCCCGGCCCCGCAGGCAGACCCGCGTCCCGCGCGGCATCAACGAACGCCGGCTGCGGGAGAAGAAGCAGCGCTCGGAGACGAAGCGGGGGCGCTCCGCGCGGGACTGGGGGTGACCCGCGCGGGACCGGGCGCTCCACGGGACGGTGACGGGGCAGCCGGCCGTCAGGCCAGGTCCAGTACCCCGACCGTCTCCCCCTCGACGACCTCCCCGTTCCTGCGGAAGCCCAGGCCGAGGTAGAAGTTCTCCGGGCCCCTCCCGCCGGGGTGCCAGCTGACGTGGCACTCCTTGCCGCCCCGGGCGCGGATCCGGTCGGCGACCGACTCCACGGCGAAGCGGCCGTAGCCCCTGCCCTGCTCCTCGGCCGCGATGTTCAGCCGCCACAGGCCCGAGCGCACGACGCTGCCGCCGTCGTCGTGCCAGTCGATGTCGAGGAAGGCCATCAGGAAGCCGACCGCGCGGTCGCCGTCCACGATCAGGCGGGGCCAGGCGGAGCCGGGGTGGACGTATGCCTCGGCGAGGGACTTCACGACCGGGGCGACCGCGAACTCCTGGTCGGGGCGGACGCGTATGCCGAGGGCGGCGTCGAGGTTTTTCGGGGTGATCTCTTCGAGGCGGGGAGCTGTGGTCTTCGTCACCCGGGCAGCGTAGATTCGCAATTCCCGTTCGGTAAAAGGAATTTCCGTTTCGGGAAGTTCGGGAAGTTCGGGGGCCTCGGGGGAGGGGCCGAGGAGCGCCCGGGCGGCTCAGGCCAGGTGCCGGTAGCGGCCCCGGAAGTAGGTCAGCGGCCCGCCGTCCGCGCTGGGCACCTCCGCCGCCAGGACGCGGCCGATCACCAGGGTGTGGTCGCCGGCCGGCACCCGCTGCTCGGTGCGGCACTCCAGGGTGGCGAGGGCGCCGCCGACCAGGGGGGCGCCGCTGTACTCGCCCCGCACGTACGGGATGTCCTCGAAGAGGAGGCGGTCGCTGATCCGGCCCTTCATCGCGAAGCGGCCCGCGATGTGCCGCTGGCTCTCGGACAGGACCGACACCGACCACAGCGGCTGCTCGTCGAGCAGGTCGTCCATGCGGGAGCCCTCGCGCAGGCTGACCAGCACCAACGGCGGGTCCAGGGACACCGACAGGAACGCGGTCGCGGTCATGCCGACGTCCTCGCCGGCCGGTGCCCGCGGGTCGTCCGGGTCCAGCGGCGGCTCCTGCGCGGTCACCAGGACCACACCGGCGGCCAGACGGGACATGGCTGCGCGGAACTCGTCGTTGCTCACCCCCTCAGCATGCCGGGCGGCGGACGCGGTGGTGATCGTGGACGGGGGTACGGGAGTCTTCGGCACACCGGAAACGCTAGTCTCCGCTCCGTACGCACCACATCGGGCCTCCGTCCGAGCGGGGACCTAGGACCAGCGGCGGACTCCGGCGTTCCACGGGCGTGGGCGGGCGGCCACGGGCCGAACTCCGTGGAAGGGCCGAGGAATTCACATGCGGCGCATGCCGCGCATTCGGCATTTCCGGTGAAGGAGCCGGATAAACCGCGGAAAGGTCTCTCAATTGTTCACGTTTGGTTGTGACTTGAGTCACAAGGGGAGATAATTGTTGACCCTGTGTACCGAGTGGGCAGCGCGCTGTGATTCAGTGGCGGGGAGACTGCCAGGACGATACGCCGATGAGAACGCCTGATTCGCCGCGAGGTCCCGGGGGGAGGGTGAGCATGGAGGCCGAGTCGGAGCCCTACGTCCGCCTTGCCTCCCTGCGGCAACTGCACCGGGGCATGGCCGACATGAACACGGCCCGCAGCCTGGCCGACACCCTCCAGACCGTCGCCGACGGCGTCGTCGACGCCCTCGGGTACGAACTGGCCTGCGTCAACCTCGTGCGCCCCGACGGCGACCTGGTCGTCGCCGCGTTCTCGGGCAACGCGGCCGCGGAGGCCCTCATCACCGGCCGGGTCGGTTCGCGCGAGTCCTGGGAGCGCCGCCTCTCCATGGGGGAGAGCTGGGGCGACCTGATATTCATCCCGCACACCGAGGGCTGGGTCCTCGACGACGACGACGTCCCGCAGTGGTACACCGACGGCCCCGCCCCGCGCTTCGAGGACGAGTGGCACCCCTCCGACCGGCTCTTCGCCCCGATGTACGCCCCCGGCCCGCAGGGCGGCGGGGCCGGCGAACTGGTCGGCGTGCTCTCCGTGGACCGCCCGCGCAACGGCCGGCTGCCCGGCGCCTGGGGCCGCGAGGCGCTCCAGATGTACGCCTTCCAGGCCGCCATCGCGATCAGCAACGCCCGGCTGCGCTCCAACATGCAGCGCGCCCTGGTGCGCCTGGAGCGCGAGCAGCAGGCCCTGCGCGCCAGCGAGGAGAGCTTCCGGCAGGCCTTCGAGTACGCCCCGTCCGGCATGGCCGTCGCCGAGATGGGCGGCGACCAGCACGGCCGCATCCTGCGCACCAACGACGCGCTGTGCCGGCTGCTCGGCCGCCCCGCCTCCGCGATGCGCCGCTACTCCTTCTCCGACCTCGTGCACCCCGAGGACATCGGCACGCTGCTGCGGACCTCCGCCGAGGGCGGCCGCGCCGAGCTGCGGCTGGCCCGCCGGGACGGCACCTACGTGTGGGTGTCCCTGCGCAACTCCGTCGTCGCCGACGCGGCCGACGGGCCGCGCTTCCTGCTCAGCCACGTCGAGGACATAGAGGACCGCAAGCGCCGCGAGCTGCACCTCGCGCACCGCGCCTCCCACGACTCCCTCACCGGCCTGCCGAACTCCGCCGAGCTGCGCGCCCGGCTCTCCGCCCGCCTGTGCCGGCAGCGCCCGGCGGTGCTGCCCGCCGCGGTCGACGAGGCCATGGCCGCCTTCGAGTCCTTCGACTCCCAGGACGCCGCCCACGGCCCGCCCGCCTTCGACCGCGGTCACGACTTCGACTTCCCGCCCGAGGCCGAGGGGTTCGAGGGCTACGACCACCATGTGCACGCCATCGCCCCCGACGGCGACCGCGACGACGGCGCCAAGGGCCTCGCGGTGCTCTTCTGCGACCTCGACGGCTTCAAGTCGATCAACGACCGGTTCGGGCACAACGCGGGTGACGCGGTGCTCATAGAGGTCGCCCGCCGGCTCGGCAACGGCGTCCGGGACGGCGACACCGTCGCCCGGCTCGGCGGCGACGAGTTCGTGATCCTCGCCAACGGGCTCGGCCGGGCCGACGCCCAGGACCTCGCCGTACGGCTGCGCAACGAGATCATCCAGCCCATCCGGGCCGAGGGCCGGGCCGTGCGGGTCGGCGCCAGCTTCGGCATCGGATGGGCCCATTGCGGGATGACGGCGGACGAAGTGCTGAAGTCCGCCGACGAGCGGATGTACGTCGAGAAACGATCTCGTCCCAAACAGCATCGACGGGCGGGATGAACCGCAGGTCAGTCGGTTGACGCGGTCGGAGCCACCCGTTCGGTCCACCCGAAGCGGGTAGGCTCGCTCTTCTCACCACCCGTACCGCATTCGATCCGCAGCTAGGAGTACCAAGGGATGACGCCCGGCAACAACGGCGCGAGCACGCCCGAGGACGACGACCCGTTCGGCTACCTCTACGCCGACGGGCAGGCCAACGGAGCCCAGCCGCCGTCCGGGGGCTACGGCTACCCGAACTCGGTCAACCGGGTGCGGGCGGTCGGCACGCGACAGTACGGCCAGCAGGGCCCCGCGGCGCAGGCGCCGCAGCAGCAGGGGACGTACGGCCAGCCGAACGCGAACTACGCGGCGCCGGAGACGCTGCCCGGCGGCTCCTCGCAGCTGCCCGGCAACCGCGGCGGTCACGGTGGTGGCCATGGCGGCGGTCGCGGTGGTGGCGGCCGGGGCCGCGGCCCGAACACCAAGGGCCTGCTCATCGGCGCCGTCGCGGTGGTCGCCGCGGTGGTCGTCGGTATCGGCCTGGCGATGATCGGCGGCGACGACGAGGACGACAAGAGCGGCAACCAGGCCGACTCGACGCCGACCCAGTCCCAGCCCACCGGGGAGAGCAGCCCTTCGGCGAGCGGTGACGAGCAGGAGGAAGCGGCCGAACTGCCGACGATCGACGCCAAGGCACTGCGCCTGGGCGGCACCGCGGCCCTCGCGCAGGACGTCGAGGGCGCGCAGTCCGACGGCGGCGTCTATGTGGCGAACCTCAACAATCCGGGTTCCTCGGTCACCTGGACGGTCGACGGCATCCCGAAGGACGGCACCTACACCGTCTTCGTGCGCTACAGCACCACCGACGACCCCCAGTCGATGACGCTCACCGTCAACGGCAAGGAGTTCGGCTCCAAGCTCAACATGGACAACTTCGCCCGTGCCGAGGACGGCGACTTCTCGAAGGGCTGGACCCAGACCTTCGCGTGGCCCACGCTCAACAAGGGCACCAACACCCTCTCGGTCTCCTGCGCCGACGGCGACAAGTGCAACGTCCTGCTGGACCAGCTGTCGCTGAAGGAAGGCCAGGTCAAGAAGTAGAGGCCGCCGGCACGGGGCGGAACCCGCCCCGGCCCCCGGGGGCAGACCCGGGGTCCCGCCCCGGCCTCGCTCGTGACCACCGCCCCGGGCGGCAGGTCCCGTAGGCCTCGTGGCCGGACTCGCTCGCCGCCGGGGCCAGTACGGCCACCGCGGGCAGGGCCGCCGCCCGGCTGGGACGGTCCGGCCACGGCAGGTGCCCCACCAGGCCCGACGGCAGGCACGCGACAGGTGATGTCGGGCGCGGTGTCCAGCGTGACCGTGAGGGTCGCCGGGCCGCCCCCCTTGGTGACTCCGGCCCGCGACCGTGCCGAAGAGACGCCCGTTTGGACCGCCCCGTCGGCGGCACCCGCCGGGGGCCCGGCCGGTGCCTCGAACCCGACAGGGGGCGGGTCAGCCCGGTTGGGGGGAGAGCACCCATTCGCCGCGGCGCATCACGCCCTTGAGGGTGAAGTCCGCGTCGAGGACCACGAGGTCGGCGTCCTTCCCGGGTTCCAGGGAGCCGATCCGGTCGTCCATGCCCAGCAGCCGGGCCGGGTTGGCGGACAGGGCGGCGACCGCGTGCTCGACGGGCAGCCCGTCGACGGTCACCGCCCGCTTCAGGGCGCGGTCCAGGGTGAGCGTCGAGCCCGCGATGGAGCCTCCCTCCACCAGCCGGGCCACCCCGTGAGCGACCTCGACCTCCAGCGGCCCGAGCATGTAGCGGCCGTCGCCGAAACCGGCCGCGTCCATCGCGTCCGTGACGAACGCCACCCGTGCGGGGCCCGCGTGATGGAACGCCAGCCGGAGGGCGGCCGGGTGCAGATGGGTGCCGTCGTTGATCAGCTCGACCGTGACCCGCTCGTCCTCCAGCAGGGCGGCGATCGGGCCGGGGGCGCGGTGGCCGAGTGCCGGCATGGCGTTGAAGAGGTGGGTCGCGACGGTGGCGCCCGCGTCGATGGCGGCCACGGTCTGCTCGTACGTCGCGTCCGTGTGGCCGACGGCCGCGATCACGCCGTGCTCGGCCAGCAGGCGTACGGAGTCGAGGCCGCCCGGCAGTTCGGTGGCCAGGGTGAGCATCCTCGCCCGGCCGCGGGCGGCGTCGATCAGCTTGCGGACCTCCGCCGGGTCGGGCTCGCGCAGCAGCTTTGGGGAGTGCGCGCCCTTGCGGCACGGCGAGATGAACGGCCCCTCGAAGTGGACGCCGGCGATGTCGCCCTGCTCGGCCAGTTCCGCGAGCAGGCCCGCGCGCCGGGCGAGGAAGTCCAGGCCGCCGGTGACGGTCGAGGCGAGCAGGGTGGTGGTGCCGTGCAGGCGGTGGGTGTGGATGCCCTTGAGGACCTCGTCGACCGTGCCGGAGGTGAAGGACGCGCCGCCGCCGCCGTGGTTGTGGAGGTCGACGAAGCCGGGCACCAGCCAGTGCCCGCTCAGGTCGAGGGTCTCGGCGTTCTCGGCGTTCTCGGGGGCCCCGGGAGCGGCGGAGGAGGTGTTCGCGGGGGCCGTGGCGACGATCCGGGTGCCCTCGACGGTCACGCGGCCGTCGTCCACGGTCCCGGTGGGCAGGACCACCCGGGCACCGGCGAGAACCTTGGTGGGGGCCATCAGGTGGTTACCTCCGAAGGGTAGGGAGAGGAGCCGGCCGAGGAGTCCGTGGAGGAACCGGTCGCGAGGGCGGTGAGGAGATCCCGGGCGAGGAGGCCCGCGCCCAGGCATCCGGCGGTGTCCCCGAGGGCCGCGGGGACCAGGGACGGCAGTTTCTGGAAGGTGACCCGTCGCCGGACGGCCTCCCGCAGCGGTGTGAACAAGGTTTCCCCGGCCCCGGCCAGCCCGCCACCGATGATCAGAGTGCGGGGGTCCAGCAGGGTGAGCGCGGTGACCAGCCCGTCGGCGAGCGCGTCGACCGCCTCCTGCCAGACCTTCCGGGCCCGTACGTCGCCAGACTCCACGGCCCCGGCGCAGTGGGCCGCGTCCGCGCCCGGGTCGCCGCAGGCCGCCGCCCACGCGTCGCCGACCGCCGCCGCGGAGGCGTACCGCTCCAGGCAGCCGCGCTGTCCGCACGGGCAGGGGACGCCCCCGGGCCGTACGACGACGTGACCGATCTCGCCCGCGAAGCCGTGCGCGCCCGCCTCCACCCGGCCGTCGATGCCGATGGCGCCCGCGATGCCGGTGCCCAGCGGCACGAACAGGAACCGGTCGGCGCCCCGGCCCGCCCCGATGCGGCCCTCGGCGAGCCCGCCGGTGCGCACGTCGTGGCCGAGGGCGACCGGGATGCCGCCGAGCCGCTGTGCGAGCAGTGCGCGCAGCGGGAGGTCGCGCCAGCCGAGGTTGGCGGAGTAGACGGCGACGCCCCGCGTCTCGTCGACGATGCCGGGGACGGCGAGGCCGGCGGCGGACGCGGGCTCGCCGAGGTGCTCGGCGCCGTGGGCGCGCAGATCGGCGGCGAAGCCCAGGATCCCGGCCACGACCGCGTCCGGACCGCGGTCGCGCGCGGTGGCCCGGCGGTCCCGGTGCAGCACCGTGCCGTCCGCTCCGACCAGGGCGGCCTTCATCCCGGTGCCGCCCACATCGAGGGCGATGACATGTTCCACGGGGGACAGTGTGACCCCGGGACCCGCAAGAGGTCTAGTCCACTCGCGTGGTGTAGACCTTGATCCGATTATCGGAAAAGTTGGAAAAGTTTTGGAACGGATGGCGCGGAGCGCCGGAGCGGGAGAGAACAGCAGTGCAGCGGCGGGTCTTGGCAAGGACGATCGCGGCGGTGTCCGCACTGGGACTGACGGGGGCCCTCGGCGGATGCGGCGTCGGCACAGGCTCCTCCGATGTCACCCTGGAACTGGTCGCCGCCGACTACGGCACCGGCGTGGACGACAGCACGGAGAAGTACTGGGCCACGCTGACGGAGCAGTACGAGGCCGAACACCCGGGCGTGACGATCGACGTCACCGTCCACTCCTGGAACGACGTCGACCGCGAGGTCAAGGAGAGGGTCGAGGCGGGCGACCCGCCGGACATGGCCCAGATCGGCGCGTACGCCGACTACGCC
Organism: Streptomyces yamdrokensis; assembly: GCF_053890455.1. Taxonomy (NCBI): domain Bacteria; kingdom Bacillati; phylum Actinomycetota; class Actinomycetes; order Kitasatosporales; family Streptomycetaceae; genus Streptomyces; species Streptomyces yamdrokensis. The sequence continues at coordinate 3,507,747 of NZ_CM132679.1, read as the reverse complement.
GCCGACGGACTGCTCTACAAGGCCGACGACGTGCTCTCCATCCCCGTACAGGCCGACTTCGTCGCGCAGCTGGCCACCGCGGGCCAGGTCAACGGCGTGCAGTACGGCATGCCGTTCGCCGCCTCCACACGCGTGCTGTTCTACAACAAGGCCCTGTTCGAGGACGCCGGCCTCACCCCGCCGCAGACCTGGGCCGAACTCGCCGCGAACGCCGAGGTCCTGAAGGAGGAGGGCGTGAAGTACCCCTACGCGCTGCCCCTCGGCCCGGAGGAGGCGCAGGCCGAGACCATGCAGTGGCTGCTCAGCGGCAAGGGTGGCTACACCGACACCATGGGCGCCTACGCCTTCGACTCCGCGCAGAACACCGAAACCGTCACCTGGCTCAAGGACGAGCTGGTCGGCAAGGGCCTGACCGGCCCCGTCGCGCCCGGCGAACTCGACCGCGCCGACGCGTTCGCAGCCTTCGCCGCCGGTGACGTCGGCATGCTGAACGGCCATCCGTCGCTGATCGGCATGGCCGAGCAGAAGGGCGTGGAGTTCGGCACCGTGCCGACGCCGGGGGCCGAGGGCGAGAGCCCGGCCACGCTCGGCGTCGCCGACTGGATGATGGCCTTCAACAAGAGCGGCCACCGCGACGAGATCGGCGACTTCCTCGACTTCGTCTACAGCGAGGAGCACGTGCTCGAGTTCTCCCGCGCGTACGACCTGCTGCCGGTCACCACCTCCGCGTCCCGTGTGATGGACGAGTCCACGGAGGACAGGAAGCTCCGGCCCTTCCTCGACCAGCTGCCGACCGCGGAGCTCTACCCGGTCGGCAACACCTCCTGGGCCGACGTCAACGCGGCCGTCAAGCAGCGGATCGGCAAGGCCGTGGCCCCGGGCGGCAGCCCCGAGGGCGTCCTGGGCGAGCTCCAGGCGACCGCCACGCGCGCGGAGAGCGCGCGGTAGGGCACGCCGGCCCGTAGGGCCCCGGTTGTCGGTGGCGGGGGCTACCGTGCGGGTATGGACCAGGGCATGGACGAGGAGCGGGAACGGGAGCAGGAGCCGCCGGCGCGGCGCGAGCGGGACATCATCGCGCTGGAGCGTCGCGGCTTCCTCGGCCCCGGCGCGAAGGAGCGGGCGATCCGCGAGGAGCTGGGCCTGGCCCCGGTGCGCTACTACCAGCTCCTCAACGCCCTGCTCGACGACCCCCGCGCCCTGGCCCACGACCCGGTCACCGTGAACCGGCTCAGACGCGTCCGCGAGTCCCGCCGCGCGCAACGCTGACGGAACGCGGGACGGCAGAGCCGGCGGGCGGCACACGCGGGACCGGCCGGCGGAGCAGGCCGGCCGACCGCCACGTCCGCGCGTTCCCGCGGCTTTGTGACCTCGTCGCTGCCGCCGCACACCAGCGGCCCGGGGACGCCGTCCGAGCGGAGCTTGCCGACGGCGGCGTCCCCGCGGGGCGGAGCGCTGGACGCGGGCCGTCAAAGCTTGGCGGTCGGCGTCGGCGGTAGCGGTGGCGGTGGCGGTGGTGGTGGTGGCGTCAGCCGGTCGTGTCGGTGCGTGGGGGCAGGGCCCGCGCCAGCGCCTCGAGCAGGTGTACGACCCCCTCGGGGCCGTCGACCACCACGTCCGCGCGTTCCCGCAGCTCCGTGACCTCGTCGCTGCCGCTGCACACCAGCAGCCCGGGGACCCCGTCCGAGCGGAGCTTGTCGACGGCGGCGTAGGCGGGGAGGTCGCCCAGGTCGTCCCCGGCGTACAGGACGGTCCCGGCGCCGATCTCACGGGCGTACTCCGCCAGGGCGACGCCCTTGTCCATGCCGGGCGGACGCAGCTCCAGGACCATGCGGCCGGGCTCGACGACCAGACCGTGCCGCTGCGCCAGGCCGGTCAGCGGCTCGCGCAGCGCCTCCAGGGCGGTCTGGGGGTCGGCGGTCCTGCGGGTGTGGACGGCCACCGCGCGGCCCTTCTCCTCGGTCCAGGTGCCCTCCGGGGCGCCGGCCCGGTCGAGCAGCCCCGGCAGTTCCGCGCGCACGGCGGCGACCCCGGGGTGCGGGGCGGGCGCGGTGATGTCGCCGGTGGCGGCGTTCCAGCGCTCGGTGCCGTAGTGGCCGAGGACGACGAGGTGCTCCAGGCCGGGAACGCCCGCGAAGCCACCGTGCCGTACCGCCACCGCGGGCGGCCGGCCGGTGATCACCGCCACGGAGGCCATCTCAGGGGCGAGCGCGGCGAGCGCGCGCACCGCGCCGGGATGGGCGCGGGCCTGCTCGGGGTCGGGCACGATCGGCGCGAGCGTCCCGTCGAAGTCGAGCGCGATCAGCGCCCTGCCCGGCCGCGCGAGCAGCGCGTCGAGTCCTTCCCGCCCGGCCCGCGTGGCGGGCACCGGCAGGGTGCCGGAGGCGTCGGAGTGCGTGGCGTTCGGGTCCGTGGAGTCCTTGGAGCTGCCCATACCGTCAACCTATCCACGTCCGCCCGCCCTCACGCATGCACGACCGGTCGTCCAAGGAGGACGGGAGACGCCGGGAGACGCCGGAGGGGAGCCGACGGAGGGCCGGCAGGTCTCCCCCGGCTCCGCGGGCAGAGGTGTCGCACGGGAGGTCACGCCGTCGTCCACAGCCCCGCAGCCCCGCGCACCGGCCCTCGCGCACCCGCGTCGGCCGGGGCCGCCCCGACCGGAGCCGCCACCCGCGGGCGGCGGGGCGGCGGCAGGCTTCAGTTGCCGTCCCGCAGGGCGTTCAGCTGCTCCAGGAACCACTGCTGCGGCGGCAGCGCGGTCGCCGCATCGGCCAGGCGCTTGGCGCGCTCGGTGCGCTCCTGAGGGCGCATCATGAGCCCCTCGTGCAGGGCCCGCGCCGTGTCGACCACGTCGTACGGGTTGACGGTGATCGCGTCCTCGCCCAGTTCCTCGTACGCGCCCGCCTCCCGGGACAGCACCAGCGCGCAGCCCCCTTCGGACAGGATCGGGATCTCCTTGGCGACCAGGTTCATCCCGTCCCGGATGGGGTTGACCAGCGCCACGTCGGCCAGCCGGTACGCGGCCAGGGAGCGCGCGAAGTCGTCCTTGACGTGCAGGACGACCGGACGCCAGCCCGGTGTCCCGTACCGCTCGTTGATCTCGTCGGCGACCCGCCGCACCTCGGCCGTGTAGTCGCGGTACACGGCGAGATCCTGCCGGGAGGGGTAGGCGAAGGCGACGTGCACGACCCGTTCGCGCCACTCGGGGTGGTCGTCGAGGAGCTGCCGGTACGCGAGCAGGCCGCGCACGATGTTCTTCGACAGCTCGGTCCGGTCGACCCGGACGACGGTCTTGCGCGCGGTCCCGTCGGGAGCCGTTCCGATCTCCTCGCGGAGCTCGGCGATCCGCTCCTCGACGTCCGCCTCGTGCGCCCGGCCGCGCAGGAAGTCCGCGTCGGCGCCCAGCCCGTGCACCCCGATCGCGGTCTCCCCGAGCCCGTCGGCGAACCGCTCGCAGCACGCGGTGAACGCGTCCGCCCAGCGCCGGGTCAGGAAGCCGAGCCGGTCCGCGCCCAGCATCCCGCGCAGCACCTGCCCGGCGATGTCGTCGGGCAGCATCCGGAAGTACTCCGGCGGAGCCCACGGCGTGTGCGAGAAGTGGCCGATGCGCAGATCGGGGCGGAGCTCCCGCAGCAGCCCCGGGACCAGCGTCAGGTGGTAGTCCTGCACCACCACCGCGGCCCCCCGCGCGGCCTCCTCGGCCAGCGCCTCGGCGAACGCCCGGTTGTAGGCCTCGTACGCCGCCCACCGCCGGCGGAACTCCGCGTCGAAGACGGGTTCCAGCGGTGTCTGGTACAGCATGTGGTGCACGAACCACAGCACCGAGTTCGCGATGCCGTTGTACGCGTCGGCGTGCACGTCCGCGGGGATGTCCAGCATCCGCACGCCGTCCTCGCCGACCCCGCGCCGTACGGCCTCGCGGTCGCCGTCGGACAGCGCCGAGCACACCCACAGCGCGTCCGCGTCGGACCCGATGGCCGACAGCCCGGACACCAGCCCGCCGCCGCCCCGCCTGGCGTGCAGCGAGCCGTCCTCGCCCACCGTGTACGAAACGGGGCCGCGGTTCGACGCGACCAGCACCCGAGCGTTCCGAGTGTCCTGACCAGCCTGCATGGGAGCCATACGCCTCAACCTAGCCCGCCTTTGAAACGCTCAAACGTACGGATCGGCCGTACGCGGATCAGCGGACCGGCCGTATACGACCGGATGCCCCCGGAAGGTCAGGTCAAGGGCTGCGGCAGGGGCCGCGGACCGTCGTGGTCAGGCCACCCGGCGGGACTGGTACTCGGCTATGTCCGTCATCGGAGGGCGCTCCTGGGTGTCCACCGGGTGGGTGTGGGGCTCGAAGCCGGTGCCGGTGCGTTCGAACTGGGTGAGAGCGGGGCGCAGGAGATGGCTGCGGGCCAGGCGGAGATGGGCGGTGCGGTAGATCGCGGCGGCCATGCGGCCGAGGGCCTGGCCGTCCTGGTGACGGTGTCTGCGCACGCCGACGTCGACCTGCGCGAGGGCGCCCAGGCCCACCAGGTGCAGGGCGTCGACCAGCATGCCCAGCTCGACGCCGTAGCCGACGGGGAAGGGCAGCCGTTCCAGGAGCGAGCGGCGGGCCGCGTACTCGCCGCCCAGCGGCTGCACGAAGCCGGCCAGCCGCGGCCAGTGCAGGTTGAGCAGCGGGCGCGCCATCAGTTCCGTGACCCGGCCGCCCTGGCCGGCGGCGTCGCCCAGGGGCCGGTCGTACATGGCCTTCACCAGCTGCACGTCCGGCTCCGTGAGCAGGGGGCCGACGATGCCGGTGACGAAGTCGGCGGAGAACTCCCTGAGGTCCGCGTCGACGAAGCAGACGATGTCCCCCCGGGTGACCAGCAGGGAGCGCCACAGCACCTCGCCCTTGCCGGGCACGGCGGGTATGCGGGGCAGGATCGCGTCCCGGTGCACCACGGTCGCGCCCGCCGCCGCGGCCACCCGGGCCGTGCGGTCGGTCGAGCCGGAGTCCACGACCACGACCTCGTCGACCAGCGGGACCCGCAGCATCAGGTCGTGCCGGATCGTCGCGACGATCTCCCCGACCGTCGCCTCCTCGTTGAGCGCGGGCAGCACCACGCTCACCGTCTGTCCCGTGGCGCGTTTCGCGGCCAGGAGGCGTTGCACCGGGCGGTCGGTCACGGACCAGGAGCGCTGGGCCAGCCAGCGCTCGACTTCTTCCAGCACGGTCGGCGGCTCCTCAGTCCTGTGGTCCATAGATCCTCGATCCTCTGGCCCATACTCCTGTGGCGCTCCTGCGGTCCGTACACCGGTGGTCCGTACACCGGTGGTCCGTGTCCCCGTGATCCGTCTCGCGGTTCGGACGTGCTCTCTGCACCGTCCTGGCCTTCGGTTACAGTCTTGGACAACGCGGACGGCCACGCACATCGGGGTCGCGACCCTCTCCGGTCCTCGTCCGCGCCGCACGACCGCACGACACACAACCGAATACAGCTCATCCAGAGGGGCAGAGGGAAACGGCCCGATGAAGCCCCGGCAACCCTCCAGCCGGTTCTCGTAGATCACCGCCGATCGACGGTCCAGCAGCGCGCCGCGCAGTGCGGATCGCGCACGTGGCGCCGATCGTTCTCGCGAGGCTCCCGGCTAGGGAAGGTGCCAAATCCGTCTCACGGCGAGATGCGTCGTGAGGAAGATGAGGAGAAAGGGCCTCGCCTCACATGGCTGTGCAGACTGTCGCAAACACCACCGGCTCCGCCGGACCCGCCGAGCGCTCCGCTTCGGCCGCGCCCTCCGTCGATCTCGGTCCCGCCGCCGCGTTGTCCTGCCGCGAGTGCGGCCACCGCGTACCGCTCGGCCCCGTCTTCGCCTGCGAGGAGTGTTTCGGCCCGCTGGAGATCGCCTACGACTTCTCGGCCTACGACACCGAGGAACTGCGCCGGCGCATCGAAGCGGGTCCCGCGAACATCTGGCGCTACGCGCCCCTGCTGCCCGTCCCCGCCGACGTGGCGACCAAGCCGAACATCAACCCGGGCTGGACCAAGCTCGTCCAGGCCGACAACCTCGCCCGCGAGCTCGGCGTCACCGGCGGTCTGTACGTCAAGGACGACTCCGGCAACCCGACGCACTCCTTCAAGGACCGGGTCGTCGCCCAGGCCCTGGAGGCCGCCCGCGCCTTCGGCTTCACCACCCTCTCCTGCTCCTCCACGGGCAACCTCGCCGGTGCCGTCGGCGCCGCCGCCGCCCGTGCCGGACTGCGCTCCTGCGTGTTCATCCCGCACGACCTGGAGCAGGGCAAGGTCGTCATGGCCGCCGTCTACGGCGGTGAGCTCGTCGGCATCGAGGGCAACTACGACGACGTGAACCGCTTCTGCTCCGAGCTGATCGGCGACCCGGCCGGCGAGGGCTGGGGCTTCGTCAACGTCAACCTGCGGCCGTACTACGCCGAGGGCTCCAAGACCCTCGCGTACGAGATCTGCGAGCAGCTCGGGTGGCGGCTGCCCGACCAGCTCGTCGTCCCGATCGCCTCCGGCTCGCAGCTCACGAAGATCGACAAGGGGCTGCGCGAGCTGATCGGGCTCGGTCTCGTCGAGGACAGGCCGTACAAGATCTTCGGTGCCCAGGCCGAGGGCTGCTCGCCGGTGTCGACCGCGTACAAGGCGGGCCACGACGTCGTCCGGCCGCAGAAGCCGAAGACCATCGCCAAGTCGCTCGCCATCGGCAACCCCGCCGACGGCCCGTACGTCCTGGACATCGCGCGCCGCACCGGCGGCGCCGTGGAGGACGTGACGGACGAGCAGGTCGTTCAGGCCATCAGGCTGCTCGCCCGGACCGAGGGCATCTTCGCGGAGACCGCGGGCGGCGTGACCGTCGGCGTCACGAAGAAGCTGATCGAGAACGGCGACCTGGATCCGTCCCTGACCACCGTCGTCCTCAACACCGGCGACGGCCTCAAGACGCTGGACGCGGTGGCCGACACCGGCCTGACCGCGACCATCCGCCCGAACCTGGACTCCTTCCGAGAGGCTGGCCTCAGCTCATGAGCGTGACCGTTCGCATCCCCACCATCCTGCGCACCTACACCGGCGGCAGGGCCGAGGTCGACGCCCAGGGCGCCACCCTCGGCGACGTCATCGCGGACCTGGAGAAGAACCACACCGGGATCGCCGCCCGCGTCCTCGACGACCAGGGCAAGCTGCGCCGCTTCGTCAACGTCTACGTCAACGACGACGACGTCCGTTTCGAGCAGGGCCTGCAGACCGCGACGCCGGACGGCGCGGGTGTGTCGATCATCCCGGCCGTCGCCGGCGGCTGACCGCGGCTGACGACAGCTGATCATTACCATCGGTAACCATCATTACCGGGTGTTCATCGGATTGCCCCCTCCGCGAGATAAGCGGAGGGGGCAATTCCGTAGGATTGAACGCGATAGAGTCGGGGAACGCGGTTCCGACTCCCCTGTCGGGAACCATTAATTCCTGCCGCTCACCCGACTGGATACAGCCAAAGTCCGGGCCCCTTCTGCGGCGTTTGAGGGTTTTGTCCGGGCTGACTTTCCCTGAAATCGGACGAATTGCCGTCGCATTCCGGCCCGGCGGTGTCGGGATTTCTCGTCCGACTGACCTGTTGCAGAGGGCAGTTGGGCAGATACATTCAGCCGCGGTCGACGCGTTCCGGCGCACGCCCCCAACCATTTGGGGAGTGAGGTCTGACCCGGATCCGCGAAGTGCGGATCTGTGCAAGGGCCAGTAATAGGGGAGTTAGGCATGGCTCAGGGCACCGTCAAGTGGTTCAACGCGGAGAAGGGGTACGGCTTCATCGCGGTCGACGGTGGTGCGGATGTTTTCGTCCACTACAGCGCGATCCAGATGGACGGCTACCGCACCCTTGAAGAGGGCCAGCGGGTCGAGTTCGAGATCTCGCAGGGCCAGAAGGGCCCGCAGGCCGACATGGTTCGCGTCACCGCCTGAACGCGCTACCAGCAACCACAAGAATTTTCCTGCCGACGAAGGGCTCGTGTCTCCGGGGTCACCCGGGATGCGAGCCCTTCGCCTTGCCCGCGCCGCTCGCCTGCTGCCCGGCGTGGCGCCCGTCCGCGCGCCCGTCCGTCCGCGTGCCGCCCGCGCCGCTCGTCCGCCGGCCGCCCGTCCCGTCCGGGTGTTCGCGGGTGGCTGAGTCTCCCGCCGATCCTCGAAGGCGCTTGCACTCGCATGGGTCGAGTGCTAATCATTGCGTTAGCACTCTGAAGGTGAGAGTGACAACGTAAGGACCGGGTCGGTGAGGCCCGCAGGCCGGTGGGGCAAGGAACCGCCGGGTCTGTGAGCCGTCCGTCGCGGGCGCGGGCGCGGTCCTCAAGGAGTCATCACCCCCAGTCCTGGAGGGACCACTTCACATGGCCAAGATCATCGCGTTCGACGAGGAGGCGCGGCGCGGCCTCGAGCGCGGCATGAACCAGCTCGCGGACGCCGTCAAGGTGACGCTCGGCCCCAAGGGCCGCAACGTCGTCCTCGAGAAGAAGTGGGGCGCCCCCACGATCACCAACGATGGTGTGTCCATCGCCAAGGAGATCGAGCTCGAGGACCCGTACGAGAAGATCGGCGCAGAGCTGGTCAAGGAAGTCGCCAAGAAGACGGACGACGTCGCCGGTGACGGTACGACCACCGCGACCGTCCTCGCCCAGGCCCTGGTCAAGGAGGGCCTGCGCAACGTAGCCGCCGGCGCCAACCCGATGGCCCTCAAGCGCGGTATCGAGAAGGCCGTCGAGGCCGTCTCCGGTGCCCTGCTGGAGCAGGCGAAGGATGTCGAGACCAAGGAGCAGATCGCCTCCACGGCCTCCATCTCCGCCGCCGACACCCAGATCGGCGAGCTCATCGCCGAGGCGATGGACAAGGTCGGCAAGGAAGGCGTCATCACCGTCGAGGAGTCCCAGACCTTCGGTCTGGAGCTGGAGCTCACCGAGGGTATGCGCTTCGACAAGGGCTACATCTCGGCGTACTTCGCCACCGACATGGAGCGTATGGAGGCGTCGCTCGACGACCCGTACATCCTGATCGCCAACTCCAAGATCGGCAACGTCAAGGACCTGCTGCCGCTCCTGGAGAAGGTCATGCAGTCGGGCAAGCCGCTGCTGATCATCGCCGAGGACGTCGAGGGCGAGGCCCTGTCGACCCTGGTCGTCAACAAGATCCGCGGCACCTTCAAGTCCGTCGCCGTCAAGGCCCCGGGCTTCGGCGACCGCCGCAAGGCCATGCTCGGCGACATCGCCATCCTCACCGGTGGCGAGGTCATCTCCGAGGAGGTCGGCCTCAAGCTGGAGAACGCCACGGTCGACCTTCTGGGCCGGGCCCGCAAGGTCGTCATCACCAAGGACGAGACCACCATCGTCGACGGTGCCGGCTCGGCCGACCAGGTCCAGGGCCGCGTGAACCAGATCCGCGCCGAGATCGAGAACAGCGACTCGGACTACGACCGCGAGAAGCTGCAGGAGCGCCTGGCGAAGCTCGCCGGCGGTGTCGCGGTCATCAAGGCCGGTGCCGCCACCGAGGTCGAGCTCAAGGAGCGCAAGCACCGCATCGAGGACGCCGTCCGCAACGCGAAGGCGGCCGTCGAGGAGGGCATCGTCGCCGGTGGTGGCGTGGCCCTGCTCCAGGCCTCCTCGGTGTTCGAGAAGCTGGAGCTCGAGGGTGACGAGGCGACCGGCGCCCAGGCCGTGAAGCTCGCGCTCGAGGCCCCGCTGAAGCAGATCGCCGTCAACGCCGGCCTCGAGGGCGGTGTCGTGGTGGAGAAGGTGCGCAACCTCACTCCGGGCCACGGCCTGAACGCCGCGACCGGCGAGTACGTCGACCTGGTCAAGGAAGGCATCATCGACCCGGCCAAGGTGACGCGTTCCGCGCTGCAGAACGCCGCGTCGATCGCCGCGCTGTTCCTGACCACCGAGGCCGTCATCGCCGACAAGCCGGAGAAGGCCTCCGCGGCCGCTCCGGGCGGCATGCCGGGCGGTGACATGGACTTCTGAGCCTGACCCACCTCAGGTTCGGACCCGGTCCGTCAGTACCGAGGGCGGCACCCCCTGTTTCCGGCAGGGGGTGCCGCCCTCGGGCGTTTCGGGGAGCGGGGCCCGGGGCCCGAGCCCCCGGGCCGGTGTGGTGGGGGTCACAAGGGGGCGGGCCGGATGGGTGGAATGGCTTTCGGCCCCCGCCGGTTGCCGCTGGAGTGCAGTGAATGCACACGCACATACCGACCGGTACATCCAGCGAGGAGCCCCCACATGACCGTCGCCACCTCCACGGCCGCCGCCCGAGCCTCGGACATTCTGTCCCGGCCGGTCTCGATCAACGGACTGACCGTGCCGAACCGCATCGCGATGGCGCCGATGACCCGGATGTTCTCGCCGGGCGGTGTCCCCGGCGAGGACGTGGTGTCGTACTACTCCCGCAGGGCCGCCGCCGGTGTGGGACTGATCGTCACCGAGGGCACGTACGTGGGGCACGAGTCGGCCGGGCAGAGCGACCGGGTGCCGCGGTTCCACGGGGAGGAGCAGCTGGCCGGCTGGGCGAAGGTCGCCGACGCGGTGCACGCGGCGGGCGGCACGATCGTGCCGCAGCTGTGGCACATCGGCATGGTCCGCGAGCAGGGGCAGGCGCCGTATCCGCAGGCGCCGGCGCTCGGCCCGTCCGGCGTGCGCACGGACGGCACCGAGGGTGCGGGCAAGGCCATGACGCAGGCCGACATCGACGCGGTGGTCGAGGCGTTCGCGCAGGCCGCGGCGGACGCCGAGCGCATCGGCTTCGACGGCGTGGAGCTGCACGGCGCCCACGGCTACCTCATCGACCAGTTCCTGTGGGCCGGCACCAACCGCCGCACCGACGCCTACGGCGGCGACCCGGTGGCGCGGGCGAAGTTCGCGACGGAGATCGTCGCGGCGGTCCGTGAGCGGGTCTCGCCCGGGTTCCCGGTCATCTTCCGTTACTCGCAGTGGAAGCAGGACGCCTACGACTCCCGCCTCGCCGAGACCCCCGAGGAGCTGGAGGCGATCCTCGCCCCGCTCGCGGCGGCCGGTGCCGACGCCTTCCACGCCTCCACCCGCCGGTACTGGGTCCCGGAGTTCGAGGACTCGGACCTGAACCTGGCCGGCTGGACGAAGAAGCTGACCGGCAAGCCCGCCATCACCGTCGGTTCGGTCGGCCTGAACGGGGACTTCCAGGACGCGTTCCGGGGGAAGGGCGCCGAGCTGGGCAGCCTCGACAACCTGCTCGACCGGCTGGAGCGTGACGAGTTCGACCTCGTCGCCGTGGGGCGCGCGGTGCTCCAGGACCCGGACTGGGCGGCGAAGGTCCTCGGTGGACGCTTCGGCGAACTCGACCCGTACGACGCGGCGTCGCTGAAGACGCTGAGCTGATCGCGCCGTTCCGCCGGCGCCACCCGTGAGGCCCTGCGGGGCGGGGGTGGCGCCGGCGCCTCGTCGTCGCGGCGGACGGGGGGCTGCCGTCCGCGCCCGGTCCCGCGTTCACCCGATTTTAACTTGCCTAAGTCAATCAATCTCCATAAGGTTGCCCAAGTCAAGTAGATCTGAGCCACCACGGAGAACTCCCCCATGTCCGACGCACTCGCCCGGCCCGCCACGGCCGGGGACTCTGCGCCGCCCCGCCCCAACGCCGTCGTGGCCGTCCTGGCCTTCAGCGGCATCGTCGTCGCGCTGATGCAGACCCTGGTCATCCCGATCGTGGGGCAGCTGCCGCAGTTCCTGAACGCCTCGGCGTCGGACACCGCCTGGGCCATCACCGCGACCCTGCTCGCCGCCGCCGTCGCGACGCCGGTCATGGGACGCCTCGGCGACATGTACGGCAAGCGGCGCATGCTGCTGATCAGCATGAGCATGCTGATCGTCGGCTCCGTGGTCGCCGGGCTCAGCGACAGCCTGATCCCGATGATCGTCGGCCGCGCCCTGCAGGGCCTCGCCTCCGGTGTGATCCCGCTCGGCATCAGCATCCTGCGCGACGAACTCCCCGCCGAGCGGCTGGGCTCGGCCACCGCGATGATCAGCGCCTCGCTCGGTGTCGGCGGCGCCCTCGGCCTGCCCGCCGCCGCGCTCATCGCCGACAACTTCGACTGGCACGCGCTGTTCTGGATCTCCGCCGCCCTCGGCGTCGTCGCGCTCGCCCTGGTGGCGGCCCTCGTACCGGAGTCGAAGGTGCGCACCGGCGGCCGGTTCGACCTGCCCGGCGCGATCGGGATGGCCGCCGGCCTGATGTGCCTGCTGCTCGCGATCTCCAAGGGAGCCGACTGGGGCTGGGGGAGCGGCACCACGCTCGGCCTGTTCGCGGCGGCCGTCGTCGTCCTGGCCTCCTGGGGCTTCTTCGAGCTGCGCGTCACCGAGCCGCTGGTGGACCTGAGGGTCTCGGCCCGTCCCCAGGTGCTGGTGACCAACGCCGCCTCGGTGGCGATCGGCTTCGCGATGTTCTCCATGTCCCTGGTCATCCCGCAGCTGCTCCAGCTGCCGGAGCAGACCGGCTACGGCCTGGGCAGATCGCTGCTGACGGCCGGCCTGGTCATGGCCCCCTCCGGCCTGGTGATGATGGCGCTGGCCCCGGTGTCCGCGCTCGTCTCCCGCGCCAGGGGGCCGAAGGTGACGCTGATGACCGGCGCTCTGATCGTCGCCGCGGGCTACGGACTGAACGTCGTCCTCATGGCCGAGGTCTGGCACTTCGTGCTCGCGTCCTGCGTCATCGGCGCCGGTATCGGCTTCTGCTACGGGGCGATGCCCGCCCTCATCATGGGCGCCGTGCCCGCCTCCGAGACGGGCTCCGCGAACAGCCTCAACACCCTGATGCGGTCCCTGGGCACGTCCGTCGCCAGCGCCGTCGCCGGTGTCGTCCTGGCACAGATGACCACACGGCTCGGTTCGTTCGCGGTGCCGTCGGAGAGCGCCTTCCGTACGGTGCTGGCACTCGGCTCCGGTGCCGCGCTCGTCGGGTTCGTCGTGGCGGCCTTCATCCCGCGCGAACGGCCGGCGGGCCGCACCGCGGCGAGCGCGGAGGGCCCGACGGCGGGCGAGCCGGCCGCGGTTTCGACCACCAAGGCGTAGTCACCCGGAGCAGGGGACTACAGGTTCCCCATCGGCTCGATGTCGGCGCGGACCGGTGTTCCCCACACGCGCAGTACCTCGTAGTCGGTGAACTCGTGCACGAGCCGGTACGCCATGGCCGCCCGGGGCCCGCGCCGCTCGGCCGCGATGAACAGTTCGGCCTCGCGGCGGTCCCGGCGCGGAGTGCCGCACAACTGCCACGCCCGACCGTTCCACAGCTCCGGCAGCCAGCGCTGCTGGGGCTGGTGACGGTCGCCGTGCATTCCGTACCGGGACGGGGCGGGCCCGGTGGACGCGTGCTGGGGCGCCGGCCCGTTGAACTCGGCGCGGCGGGCCGTACGGCGCCGGGTCTCGCACAGCAGGCACAGGTCGGGGGCGCTCTTGTCGACCGGGCCGGTGGGGTGCTCGGAGCAGCGCGTGCTGGGCGCGGCCGTGGCGACGCTCTCCTCCAGCTGGTCCAGCGCACGCCTGAGGTCCGCCCGGACCTCGTGCAGCTTGGCGTCCGGCGTGTCACCGGTCAGCGCCTCGCCGTGCTCCCCGAGGACGCGCAGGGCGCGGCCCAGGGCGGTGAGCTGCGCGTGGTTCATGTGGTTTGTCTCCCTGTGGGGGTCGGGTCCAGTATCCCAGCCGTCACGGCCGGCCGGCGGCCGCCGCCAGCGCCGCGCGCAGGTGGCCGTTCGCCTCGTCGAGCAGGCGGGCCGCGGTCGGGCCGTCCACGTCGGCCAGCAGGACCAGGACGGCGTTCTTCACCTCGCCGTCCGTGACGGCCAGCGCACGCTCGACGTCGGCGTCCGCCGCCCCCGTCGCGAGGGCGACGATACGGCGGGAGCGGGCCCGCAGCTTCTCGTTGGAGGCCCGTACGTCGATCATCAGGTTCCCGTACGTCTTGCCCAGCCGGATCATCGTGATCGTCGAGATCATGTTGAGGACGAGCTTCTGGGCGGTGCCGGCCTTGAGGCGGGTGGAGCCGGTCAGCAGCTCCGGGCCGACGACGACCTCGATGCCGTGCTCGGCCGCCTCGGCGAGCGGGCTGCCCGCGTTGCAGGCGAGCCCCACCGTCAGGGCGCCCCGCGCGCGGGCGTGCGTGACGGCGCCGACGGCGTACGGGGTGCGCCCCGAGGCGGAGACGCCGACCACCGTGTCGTCGGCGGTCAACACCAGCGCGTCCAGGTCGGCCGCGGCCGGCTCCGCGGAGTCCTCGGCGCCCTCGACCGACGTGACCAGGGCACCGGGACCGCCCGCGATCAGGCCGACGACCTGACCGGGGCCGGTGTTGAAGGTCGGCGGGCACTCGGAGGCGTCCAGGACGCCCAGCCGGCCGGCGGTGCCCGCGCCCGCGTAGACCAGCCGGCCGCCCCGGGCCATCCGGTCGGCCACGGCGTCGATCGCGGCGGCGATCCGGGGCAGCTGCTCGGCCACGGCGACGGCCACGGAGGCGTCCTCGCCGTTCATCAGCCGGGCGATGCCGAGGGTGGGCAGCAGGTCGACGTCCGCCAGCTCCGGCCGGAACGCCTCGGTGGTCAGGGTCTCCAACTCGGCGCGGAGATCGCGGTGGTGGGAGGTGGGAGTCATGGCGGGTCTTTCCGGTCGGAGGGTCGGGCGGCCTGCCCCAGGAGCGCGGGGAACTGCGCGATCAGCCACAGACCACCGGCAGATCCCCACGACGATCCGGCTACGGCCCCTTGCGAGCCGCCCGGTGCCGATGCGCCAACGCCTCGTACGAAGCGGCCAGCGAAGGTGCCGCCGACGCGTAGGTGCGCTGGGCGACGCCCACGAACAGGCAGTCCACCACGAGGAGCTGACCGGTCCGGGAGGACATCGCGGCCGGGCGCAGCTCGCTCTCGCGGGCCGTGGACGTGATCAGCACGTGGTCGGCGTACCGGGTGACGGGCCCGCCCGGACGGCCGGTGACCGCGATGGTCGTCGCCCCGCGCTCGAAGGCGACCCGGAGCGGTTCGACGACGTCGCCGGTGGACCCGGAGTGCGTGATGGCGACGGCCACGTCACCGGCGCGCAGCTGCACCGCGTTGGTCACGGCGAGGTGCGGGTCACCGGGGGCGTGCGCCATCAGCCCTATGCGCAGCAGTTTCTGGGTGAGGTCCTGGGCGACCAGGCCGGAGGCGCCGATGCCGTACACGTCCGTCCGGCGGGCGCCGGCCAGGGCGGCGACGGCCGCGCCGAGCTGGCCGGTGTCCAGTCCGGCGGCCGTGTCGGCGAGGGTCTGCTGCTCGTCGTGGGCGAGCTTGGCGACGACGTCGGCGAGGGGGTCGTCCACCGTGATGTCGGTGGTGAGGGCGGGGGCGCGCCCGGACTCCTGCTGGGCGGCGAGCCCGGCGAGGGCGAGGCGCAGGTCGCGGTAGCCGGGGTAGCCGAGCAGGCGGGCGGTACGCACGACGGTGGCCTCGCTGGTGCCGGTGAGTTCGGCGAGACCGGTGACCGTGAGGGCCGCGCAGCCGGCCGGGTCGCCCGCGACGGCCTCGGCGACCCGCTGCATGGAGCGGGTCATCGACGGCGCCAGCGTCCGCACCTTGGCCGCGAGGGCGGCGGGAGCGGGCGGAGCGAAAATTTCCTTCACCTCTCGGGTCATCATTGAAAGATATTTTCGTTTCGGTGGCGCGGTCAAGAGTGCGCACAATGGGGGCATGCACCCCCACGGCGACCCTCGCGACCCCGACGACACCCCCGCCGCCCCCGCCGCCCCCGTCAGCCCCCTGGAGCAGGCGCTGCACGCGGCACGCGCCCTCGTGCTCGCCGACCTGGTCGCGCACGAGGTCGCCGAGGCGGAGATCGTCTCCCTCGTCGAGGAGTCCGTGGCGCAGCGCCGCTGGTGGGTCGAACAGTGGCCACAGGGCGCCGGGTTCGTGGCCGGTCTGGTCGCCCAGGACGTACAGGACGCCCTGCTGGACCGGTACGGCCGCTGGCCGCTGTGCCCGGTGTGCGGCTCCGGCGACCCGCACGCGCTGGAGGTCGAACCGGAGCTGGGCCCCGACCCGCACTGGGTGTGCCATCAGTCGGGCGTGAAGGTCGCGGCGGTGGGCTCGCTGAGCGGGGCGGCCCCGGCGTGACGGTGTACATCGACCCGCCCACCTGGCCGGGACACGGCCTGCTCTGGTCCCACCTGGTCAGCGACGTCTCCTACGACGAACTGCACGCCTTCGCCGCCGCCCTCGGCGTCCCCCGCCGCGCCTTCGAACGCGACCACTACGACATCCCCCGGCACCGGTACGCGGACGTCGTGCGGGCGGGAGCGGTGGAGGTCGGCAGCCGTGAGGTGGTGCGGCTGCTGCACGGGGCGGGGCTGAGGGTGCGCAAGAGCGAGGTGCGCGGGGGCGCGCTTCAGCGGCGCAGTTCGTAGACGTACTCGCCCTCGCTCTCGCCCCCGGTCTCGGCGGTCCGGGTGAATCCGGCGCGGGTGACGACGTTCTGCGAGGCCACGTTGTCGCGCTCGATGACGGCGGTGACGGTCCGCGCCCCGCCCTGGCCCAGCGCCCACGCCGACAGGGCGCGCAGCGCCTCGGTGGCGTAGCCGTGGCCGCGGGCGCCCTCGACGAGGTCGTAGCCGATCTCCACGCGTCCGTCCCCGTCCGGAGCACTGTGGAATCCCATCGCGCCCACGGCGAGGTCGTCCTCCCGCCGGACCAGCACGTACGCGGTCCACTCCGGCCGGAACTCCCCTGCCTCGTACTGCTCGACCATCATCCCGGCACCCACCCGGGTGCCGTCGGCGGGACCGGAGCCGACCCACGCGAAGCCGCCGTCGCCGCCCGTCGACAGATCGGACGCGACCGCGGGAGCGACACTCACCAGGACAAGGCGTTCGGTGGGTATGCGGCTCGTGCCCGCTCGCCCGTCAGGCCTTGTCATCCTCGTCCCCCGTGTCGTCCGGTACGACCGACACGACGGCGCAGGTCGGGGGAGCCGGGTGCGGAAGGTGAACGTACGTCACGGACAGGGCGGGGCAGTCCGCACGGGCTTCGACACGTGTCACCCGGACCTCCGCACCCTGGTCGAGTACGCGGACGCGAGGGCCCAACTGCTGCTTCCGTTCCAGCTCCGCACGCAACGCCTCGACGACCGCCCCGGCGGCGGGGCCCAGCAGGTCGAGGCGCTTGCGTGCGGTGTGCGTGATCTCCACGACGGCCGTCGGATCGGTCAACGGGGGTTCTCCGGTTTCAGCGCACGAGCCAGCTCGACGCCCTCGGCGAGGGAGGCCTCGAAGTCGGGGTCGCAGCGGGTCAGGACATGCCCGCGATACGTCGCGATCAGCTCGGACACCTCGCGCAGGTCCGTGAAGTCGACACGGTTGAGGGTGGCCGCCAGTTCGGCTTCGAGGCGGGCCAGGTCGCCCGGGAAACCGAGCCCGGCGGCAAGGGCGGCCCGGACTTCGCCGAGGGTCCGCATGGGAGGTGGCTCGACAGGTGCTTCCGGGTGGACAGGATGTTCGCTCACGGAGTGTGATCCTTCCTGCAGAGAGCCGCTCCACGACGCTACTCCGGCCGGCCTCGTCCCGTCAGCAGTTCCAGCTCACCGCCGATGTTGTACCGGGCCGTGGCCTCCCAGCGCTCCCGCCCGTACGGCGTGCGGAACAGATGGGGCAGCTCGAGAAGTCGGCGCAGCACGGCGGCCCGCCCCTCGCGGAAGGCGTCGCCGGGGACGAAGTGGTACTCCTCGCGGACGGCGACGGTGTAGGCGGCGTACGCGGACGGCGGCGAGGCGAGGACGGCCAGATCCGCGTCGCACAGCACCTGGCCGTTCCGGTCGTCGTCGGCCGGGTCGTGGGTGACGGTGAGCCGCACCAGCCGGGCCACCTCGGCGACCTTCGCCTCCGGGACCCCGGCCTCGGCCAGCGCCCGCTCGGCCAGCCGCGCCGACCGCTCCTCGTTCTCGGACCGGTCGGGCAGATAGACGGCGTCATGGAACCACGCCGCCAGCCGCACGACATCCACGTCGTCCGCGTACACCGCCAGCTCGTCGACCCGGTCGAGCACGGCGGTGAGGTGCGCGACGGTGTGATACCGCCGTTGATCCTCCTGCCAGCGGCTGAGCAGATTGTCGGCGTAGGGGGCGGGACCGGGCCCGCCCCCGGCCCCCCTGGCACCCTCCAGAGCCCGGACGAAACACTCACGCAGAACATCGGTGTCGGCCATGCGGCCATTGTTCCCGGTACGCGCCCCGAGAGGTCAGAGGTCGATCCCGGCCCGTGTGCGGTATGGAATCCTGCGGGCACAGGCGTTGTCCCCTGCCGAATCCGTGTGCCACATCGAGAAGTTGCTGCAAGGAGACCTATGGACACCGAGCAGTCACAGGCCCAGTCCCTCCACTGGTTCAAGTCCAGCTACAGCGGCGGTTCCGGTGGCGACTGCGTCGAGGCCGCCGCCCTCCCCGCCTCCGTCCACGTCCGCGACTCCAAGGACACCGGCCGGGGCACCTTCACCGTGGCCCCGGCCACGTGGTCCGCGTTCATCGCTCACGCACGCCACGCGCACTGACCGAAAAACGCCGTCGGAAATGGCGTGGCGGTCGGCTTGGCCCGCTTCCGTCGGCCCTGGCAGCATCGGCGGTAGCGGACAGAACGGGGTGCGTACGGCTGCACCAGGTCCTGGGGCCGCTCCTTCGGGGGCGGCCCGAGCCTTTCCGGCAAGGATCGCCGGATCGCACACACCTGTCCGTATGCCGCCCTCCCGGGCCCCGCGCCCGACCGGCGAGAGCGCGGCCGACCGGTGAGAGCGCGGCGTGCGTGCCGCCGGTACCGTGGGAAAGCAGAAAGTGAGCCGCCAGGTGCAACCGACGTTCGTACTGGTCCACGGAGCCTTCGCGAACTCCTTCTCCTTCGCGCCGCTCCAGGCCGAGCTGGGTCTGCTCGGGCACCGTTCGGCCGCCGTCGACCTGCCCGGCCACGGCTTCGCGGCGACCTACACCCGCGCCTACCAGGCACCACAGGATCCCGAGGGTCTCGCCACCGCGTCCGGTGCGATCAAGGGCGTCACGCTCGCCGACAACGCCGCGCACCTGATCGGGGTCCTGGAGCGGGCCAAGCGGAACGGCCCGGTGGTCCTCGTCGCCCACAGCCGCGGTGGCGTCACGGCCACGGCCGCGGCCAACGCGCGGCCCGACCTGATCGACCGCATCGTCTACGTCGCGGCCTGGTGCCCGGTCGCGCTCGACGTCGGCGACTACTACGCCGAGCCGGAGATGGCCACGGTCGACGCCGCCTCCCTGGGACTGGCGATGGCCGGGAACCCCGCCGAACTCGGCCTGCTCCGCGTCAACTTCCGCACCGCGGACCCGGCCGCCCTCGCGGCGCTCAAGGCGGCCTTCCTCGCCGACGGCACCGACGAGGAATTCCTGACCTTCCTGAACACCTTCCAGCCCGACGAGAACCTGGACGTCGGCACCTTTGCGGACCGGGCGCAGGCGGCGACCTGGGGCCGGATCCCGAAGACCTTCGTCCGCCTGGCCGACGACGCGAGCATGCCGCTCGCCCTGCAGGACCGGCTGATCCGCGAGGGCGACGAGCTGACGCCGGACAACCCGTACGACGTCCGCACGCTCGCGGGCAGTCACCTGAAGTGGCTGGTCGACCCGGCGCCGGCGGCCCGGATCCTGGGCGAACTCGCCGCGCTCCCGGCCCCGTCCGCGGGGTGACTCCCGCTCCCGCCCCGGAACGTTTTCCCTCCCGGGGACAAAACCGCCGCTAGCGTGGCCCGCATGACGACTCCTGCTGATGTGCACGGCGTGCGTGAACCCGGGCTTCCCGGGCGGTTGTTGACCGTTGAGCGGGACGCGCTGGTTCCGTTGTTGCGGGGCCGGGCGGAGGAGGACTTCGGCCGGCCGGTCGTGGCCTGCCCGGGGTGGACCGTGCGGGATGTACTGGCGCACTGTTCGGCCGCGCTCACACGGGTGATGGAGAGCCGGTTCGAGGAGGGCGTGTTCTCGCCCGCCTCGAACGAGCGGGACATCGCCGAGCGGGGCGCCTGGAGCGATCAGCGTGTCGTCGACGAGCTGGAGCGGGGGATGACCGAGGCCGGGGCGGTGATCGCCAAGGCCGGTGGGGTGCTGGACGTGCTCGCGCTGGGCGAGTGGGTGCATGCCGGTGACGTGCGCGAGGCGCTCGGGGTGCCCGGGGCGTACGCGGGGGCCGGGCTGCCGTACGCGCTCGACCTGCTGGCCCACGTCACGGGGGTGATGGGGCATCTGCCACTGCACGCCGATCTCGACGACGCCGACGAGCCGCTGCGGCTCGGGAAAGCCTCCGGGGAGCGGCCTTCGGCGCGGTACACCGGAAACGGGGCGACGCTGGTGCGGCTGTACGCGGGGCGCTCGGTGGACGGGGTCCCGTACGAGCTGGCCGGGGCAAAGGCCGCGGAGCTGAACATCTTCGGGGGGTGAGACCGGCCTCGGGGTGTGGGGGCGCGGATCGCCGGTCGGCGGGCGTAGGCTGGATTGGACTAGACCTCTAGGTCCTGGTGGTCGATGTTCCAGACGTCGTCGACGTCGTCGATCCGTGCCCTTGATGCCGAGGAATGGGGTTCCATGAGCAAGCGTGCCGTCCTGGAGGTGATCGCCCTCGACGTCGGGGACGCCGTTGCCGCGCGGGCGGGAGGTGCGGACCGGCTCGAGCTGGTCACCGACATGGCCGCCGACGGGCTCACCCCGTCCGCCACCACCGTCGCCGCCGTCCGCGCGGCCGTCGGCATCCCGCTGCGGGTGATGCTGCGCCTCGCCGACGGGTTCGCCGCCGGCGACCTCGACCGGCTGGTGGGAGCGGCGCGGGAGATGCGGGACGCCGGGGCCGAGGAGTTCGTCCTCGGGTTCCTCGACGGCGACGGCCGGGTGGATCTGGACGCCGTGGAACGGGTCGTCGGGGCGCTGGGCGACTGCCCGTGGACCTTCCACCGCGCCATCGACCGCGCCGCCGACCGCGACGCCCTCCGCAAGCAGCTCGACGGGCTGCCCGGCCTCGACACCTACCTCACGGCCGGCGCGCCCGGCGGCGTGGCCGACGGGCTGCCCACCCTGCTGGCCGAGGCCGGGCGCGGGGACGAGCCCGGGTACCAGCAGCACCTGCTCGTCGGGGGCGGCCTGCGACTGGAGCACGTTCCCGCGCTGCTCACCGCCGGGGTCCACGCCTTCCACATCGGGGGCGCGGCCCGGCCCGGCGGATGGACCGGGCCCGTCTCGGCGGAAGCCGTCGCGCAGTGGCGCCGGGTGGTGGACGGGGCGGTCGAGGAGGCGGCCGACGTGGGCTGACGCCGTCCCGCCGGGTCGGCTCAGTCCGGCAGCAGCTGCTCCGGCAGGGGCGCCGCATGCGTCACGATCAGGCCCGAGACCGCTCGGGTCAGCGCCACGTACAGGCGGCGCAGGCCGGTGCGTTCGTCGGGCTCGCCGTCGACCACGGCGCGTGGCTCGTCCAGGACCACGTAGTCGTACTCCAGGCCCTTCGCCAGCGACGCCGGGACCAGGGTGAGCCGGGTGCCGTACGTCGTCTCCTCGCCCGGCGCGACGTAACCGGCGCCCGCCTCCGTGAGGGCCTTCGCCAACTCCGGGATCCGGGCGTCGGCGGCGATCAGGCCGACCGAGCCCTCGTGGGCCAGCAGTTCGCGGCAGGCCGCGAGCACGTCGTCGGTTCCGTCGGCCGGCCGGACGGTGAACAGGCCCGGGTTGTCGCGGATCGACGCCACCGGCGCCAGCCCCGGCGCGATGTGCGGGAGCAGCCGGGAGGCGTACGCGATCACGTCCGCCGGGACGCGGAAACCGGCGGTCAGCTCCTCCACCACCGCGTCCCGCTTGCCCAGGTGGCCCAGCGCCTCCTCCCAGCTCCGGGTCGCCCACGGCGTGGTGCCCTGGGCCAGGTCGCCGAGGACGGTCGCCGAACCGGTCGTGCAGCGCCGGCCCACCGCCCGGTACTGCATGGGCGAGAGGTCCTGCGCCTCGTCGAGCACCACGTGCCCGAGGGACGGGGTGCGCCGGATCAGATCGGTGGCCTCGTCGATCAGTACCGCGTCCGCCGCCGACCACTTCGCGGACTTCACCGACCGCGCCGGCTTCGCCCGAAGGACCGCCTTCTGCTCGTCCTCGTCCAGCAGTCCGGCCGCGTGCCCGGCCAGGAACTCCGGGTCCGTCAGCAGGCGCAGGACGAGCTTCGCCGGATCGACGGCCGGCCAGAGAGCCTTCACCGCCGCCTTCACCGCGCCGTTGCGGGCCACCGCGTCCTGCACCCTGTCGTCCGGCGCCTCCCCGGCCCGCTCCATCTGCACCAGCACGGCGTGCGCGATGCGCTGCGGCAGGGCCTCGCGGGCGGCGCCGTAGCGGATGTCCCGGTCGAGCAACTGGCGTACCAGGTCCTCCAGTTCGTACGCCGCCACCCGCCAGCGGCGCGAGCCGCGCACGACGACGACCGGTTCGGTGGGCATGGTCACGTGTGCGTAGAGGGCCCGGCGCAGGACCTCGGCCATCCTCGCGTCACCCTTGACGAGCGCGGTCCGCGCGTCGTCCGTCCCGCGCACCTCGACATGGGCCACCAGGTCGTCCACCGTCGCCTGTCCGACCGCCAGTTCGCCCAGCGCGGGCAGCACCTGCTCGATGTAGTGCAGGAAGGACCGGTTCGGGCCGACGACCAGGGTGCCGGTGCGGGCCAGCCGCTCGCGGTGGGCGTACAGGAGGTAGGCGACCCGGTGCAGACCCACGGCCGTCTTCCCGGTGCCGGGGCCGCCCTGTACGCAGACGCTGCCGGTCAGGCCGGACCGTACGATCTCGTCCTGCTCGGGCTGGATCGTGGCGACGATGTCGCGCATCGGACCGACGCGCGGGCGTTCGATCTCCTGCTGGAGCAGTCTGCTGGTGACGGCGGCCTCGGAGGGATCGGACAGGTGCTCGTCCTCGTACGCCGTGAGGTCGCCTCCGGTGTAGCCGAAACGGCGGCGCAGCGCGACGTCCGCCGGGTCCTTCCTCGACGCCCGGTAGAACGGCTGCGAGACCGGGGCACGCCAGTCGATCACCATCGGGTCGCCGTCGGCGTCGTGCACATGCCGGCGCCCGATGTAGAACCGCTCGCCCTCGGCCCCTTCCGCCTCCTCGGCGCCCGGGGCGTGCAGGTAGTCGAGGCGGCCGAAGAACAGAGGGGTGTCGCTGAGGTCGGCCAGCGCCTTGACGCGGTCCCCGATCTGTCGCTCCAGGATCTGCGCGTTGACCCAGTTCGCGGTGACGTCGCGGATGTCGAGGGCCTCCACGTCCTCGCGCATCGCGCGCAGGGCGGTACGGGACGCGGTGAGGTGGGCGCGCTCGCGGGCCAGGGGGCCCGTGGCGTCGGTGGCGGGAGCGGCTGTGGCGACGGGTTCGGGGACGTGCGCGGGCACGGGGCTGCCTCCGGCTGGTGCGGGCGGTGATGCCGTGCGGTCACGGCATGGCGGACCACCCGGTTTCCGTCCGGGCGGCGGCACTCCGGCGAGGGAGGCGGGAGGGCCCCGGTCGGCCACCGTTCCGGTGGCCGGGGCGAACGGGAGATTCTAGTCGGCTCCCGCGCACAGGGCGAACGATTGGCGAATGCGCGGTGTTCCGTGGTCCTCGGGGTCTCGGGGGGTTCTCGGGGGCGCGGGTCCTCCTCGAAGGGGACACCGTGCTTCTCGGGGCGTACACGGCGGGACGTGAAGTCGGGCCCCAGGACCGATGCCCCGAACGGGTGATATGGCGCACTCTGGACACATGAGCACAGCGACCTTCATCCCAGGCAACCGGGCCCGTGACCAGGGCGCCCCGCATGGTGCCACCGCCACCGGCTCCGTCCACCACTCCCCGCACCGTGTCGGCAACGCCCTGCGCGCGGTCCGGATCTTCGCCGAGAGCCTCTTCTCGGTCGCCGTCCTCGGTGAGTACAACGAGGAGGCGGGCGTCCGCCGCCGCTGACCGCACAGCACCCGGACCCGGCCCCGGACCCGGCCCCGGTCAGGGAGCCGTGCGGTGGTCCTCCACGGGAAGCAGACCGGCGACGACGTCCAGGGGCCAGCGGCCGTACGGCAGTGCCGGCTCCGGTACCGCGGCGGGGGCGGTTCCCGGTGCCGCGGCCCGGGCCGACCCCGGCGGTGTCCCGGGGATCCGTTCGACGAACGGCGGGAGATCCTGCGTGCACCGCGCGCCCTTCGGCGGCAGCGCTCCCGTGAGGAAGTAGCGCACCGCGTGCCGCCCCACGCAGGCGCTCGGGTTGTCCAGCGCGGTGTGGCCGTGTCCGTCGACCGTCAGCAGCCGCGCGTCGCGCAGTTCCTTCGCCATGCTCACGGCCGCCGCGTAGGGGGTGGAGGGGTCGTGGGTCGTGTTCACCACCAGCACCGGATGGGCGGTCGCCCCGTCCCACGGGCCGGTGTACGGAGCGGCGGCGCGGGCCGGCCAGGCGGCGCACGGCTCGTTGGCCCACACCCACCAGCGGGCCAACGCCCCCGCCTGTGCCACCGCCCGCTCCTCCAGCTCCGGGTAGAGCAGCGGCGAGCGAGGGTTGGGGCTCTCCGCGCACAGCACCGCGAGCGGCTGCTCGAAACCCGGATAGCGTGCCGGGACCGCCGGATCGCTGAGCGGAATGAGCGGCCGGCCGCTCCACAGCGCCTGCAGCAGGTCGGCGACCCCGGCCCAGCCGGGGTGCACGGTGTAGAGCCCGCCGCGCACCTCGCTCACCGCCCTCGCGAACGTCGGGTCGCCCGCCGGACGCCCGGCGAGGCGCGCCATGAGGGTGTCGTACTTGTCGCGGGTGGCCGCCGGGCTGCCCGCCGAGAAGACGCAGCCGGTCACGGGCGCGCGTCCGCAGTGGTCGAGGAACTGGGCCAGCGTGTCCGCCGACCCGAGGTGGGAGCCGAGCCGCAGGAAGGTGTTCAGCCCGGCCGCCGCGCCGGCCTCGCCCACCGCGCCGGCCTCGCCCACCGTCTTGTCCGCGGCCGCAGCGGGCGCCGCGGCCGCCGGGGCGCCCGCCCGGCCCACCCAGGCGAGCGGATCCACGTTTCCGTCGAGGACGAGCCGTCCGGCCCGTTCGGGGAACAGGTTCGCGTAGGTCGCGCCGAGGAGGGTGCCGTACGAGACGCCCCAGTAGTGCAGTCGCTCCTCGCCGACCGCGGCGCGCAGCAGGTCCAGGTCGCGGGCGGTGTCGGCGGTCGAGACATGGCGCAGCAACTGCGGATCGCTCCGCTCGCAGCGCTCCGCGAGATCGGCGTACGCGGCGATGTACGCCTGCTGCGCCTGCTCGCCCACCGGGAACGGCGGGAGGTCCGCCTGCCGGTCGGCGGCCTCCTCGGCGGTGCCGAAGCAGCGTACGGCCGTGCTCTCGCCGACGCCGCGCGGGTCCCAGCTGACGATGTCGTAGCGGTCCCGCAGTTCGTCCGGGAACTTGTCGTACAGCTCCGGGAGCCCGACGGTGCCGGGGCCGCCCGGACCGCCCGGGTTGAAGAACAGCGTGCCGACCCGCTTCTTCGGAGCCGCGGCGCGGTGCCTGATCACCGCCAGCTCGATCGTGCGGTCGCCGGGGCGGGCGTGGTCCAGGGGCACGTTCGCCACCGCGCACTCGAACCCGGTCCGCGTCACGTCCCGGCAGTCCTGCCACCGCAGCACCACGCCGCCGCCGGACTCACCGCCCCCGCCGCCCGGTCCACCCGGCCCGCCCGCGGCCACCGGCCCGGCCGCCCCGAGCAGCAGCACCAGCGCCCCGGCCGCCGCCCCCGCGGTCCTGGTGAGCGGTATCCGTGTGGCGGTGGCGGTCCGTGACATGGGCAGGCCCTTCCCTCGCGGCAACCGGGAGACGGGCCCGCGACAGCGGACCCGCTGTCATACCATCGGCGGCCCGCCGACCGGGCAACCGGCACGCGTCCGTTCGGGTGCTGAAGTGAGTACCCCGCACCCGCCCGTCCGAGTACGTACGCCGATGCCCGGCCCCCGGTCACGCGGCTTGACCGGCTCCATGAGCCGGAACCACTTCGCGCCCCTGATGCCGGCGGTGCCCTACCCGCCCGACCGGGACCGCTGGGCCTGGGTGGCGCCCACCGTCGTGACCGCGCTGCTGGTGTTTCTGGTGCCCTCGGCGTTCCTGTTGGGCGCGATGTCCGCCATGGCGACCGACAGCTGCGGGCCCGACGAGTGTTCGCAGGCCCTGACGACCTCCCTGAACGTGGTCCACGGGGCCATGCCCGTCGGCGGCGTGCTCACCTTCTGCGCCTGGCTCACGTCCTGGGTGCTGCCGTGGCGGGCCCGGTGGCCGGGCCCGCGCGCCTGGCTGGCAGCGCTCTCCCTGCTGCCGCAACTGTTCGTCATCCTGCTGGTGTTCAACCTCCCGCAGGGCCAGGGGGTGTTTCGAAGGCCCTGTGCGGGACTTTCGAAACACCCCCTGGAGGACTCACCAAGATCTTCATGAGTCCTCCAGGCGTGTCCGGGGCAGCCGGCGAGCCCTAGTTCTCCGCGAGCAGCTCGTCCGCGTCCATGATCCGGTACGCGTACCCCTGCTCCGCCAGGAACCGCTGGCGGTGGGCCGCGAAGTCCTGGTCGATGGTGTCGCGGGCGACCACGGAGTAGAAGTGGGCCTGGTGGCCGTCCGCCTTGGGGCGCAGCACCCGGCCCAGCCGCTGGGCCTCCTCCTGCCGGGACCCGAAGGTGCCCGACACCTGGATGGCCACGGTCGCCTCCGGCAGGTCGATCGAGAAGTTCGCGACCTTGGACACGACCAGGACGCTGATCTCGCCCTCCCGGAACGCGTCGAACAGCTTCTCCCGCTGCGCGTTCGACGTCTCGCCCTTGATCACGGGCGCGTTCAGGTGCTCGCCCAGCTCGTCCAGCTGGTCGATGTACTGCCCGATGACGAGGATCTGCTGCCCCGCGAAGCGCCGGACGATCGCCTCCGTCACCTTCCGCTTGGTCGCGGTCGTCGCGCAGAAGCGGTACTTCTCCTCGGTCTCCGCGGTGGCGTACGCGATGCGCTCGGAGTCGGTGAGGTTGACCCGGACCTCGACGCAGTCGGCGGGCGCGATGTAGCCCTGCGCCTCGATCTCCTTCCACGGCGCGTCGAACCGCTTCGGCCCGATCAGCGAGAACACGTCCGACTCGCGGCCGTCCTCCCGTACGAGCGTGGCCGTCAGGCCCAGCCGCCGGCGGGCCTGGAGGTCCGCCGTGAACTTGAAGACGGGGGCGGGCAGCAGGTGCACCTCGTCGTAGAGGATCAGGCCCCAGTCCCGGGAGTCGAACAGCTCCAGGTGCGGGTAGACGCCCTTGCGGCGGGTCGTCAGCACCTGGTACGTGGCGATGGTGACGGGCCGGATCTCCTTGCGCGTCCCGCTGTACTCGCCGATCTCCTCCTCGGTCAGCGAGGTCCGCTTCACCAGCTCGTGCTTCCACTGGCGGGCCGAGACCGTGTTGGTGACCAGGATCAGCGTGGTCGACTTCGCCTGCGCCATCGAACCGGCACCGACCAGCGTCTTGCCCGCGCCGCAGGGCAGGACGACCACGCCGGAGCCGCCGTGCCAGAAGTTCTCCACGGCCTGCTTCTGGTAGGGGCGCAGCGCCCACCCCTCCTCGCGCAGCTCGATGTCGTGCGCCTCGCCGTCCACGTACCCGGCGAGGTCCTCGGCGGGCCAGCCCAGCTTCAGCAGCACCTGCTTGATCTGCCCGCGCTCCGAGGGGTGCACGGCGACGGTGTCCGGGTCGACGCGGACGCCGACCAGCGGGGCGATCCGCTTGGAGCGCAGCACCTCCTCCAGGACGGGCCGGTCGGTACTGGTCAGCACGAGACCGTGCGCCGGGTGCTTGAGCAGGCTGAGCCGGCCGTAGCGGTCCATCGTCTCGGCGATGTCGACGAGCAGCGCGTGCGGCACGGGGTAGCGGCTGTACTTCACCAGCGCGTCCACGACCTGCTCGGCGTCGTGTCCGGCGGCCCGCGCGTTCCACAGGCCGAGCGGGGTCACCCGGTAGGTGTGGATGTGTTCCGGCGCCCGCTCCAGCTCGGCGAACGGGGCGATGACACGACGGCACTCACCGGCCTGCTCGTGGTCGACTTCCAGGAGAAGCGTCTTGTCGGACTGGACGATGAGCGGACCATTCACGCGCGGCTGCCTTTCTGCGACGGACTCGGCACGGGCATGCACGGGCACAGCACGGCCAAACGTCCAGTTTGCCTGATCGCCCGCCGCCCGGGGGCCGGAGTGACGGTGACCACAGCAGGGACGGCGAGGACGGCGAGGACGGCGAGGGCAGGGGGCAGCGGCGGCCCGCGTCCCTCCGGGCTTCAGCTCTCGTCGTCCGCCAGTTCCGCGACCCCGGTGATCCGGTGCAGCGGGTACGTCCGCACCTCGTCGGCCGTGTGGTCGTACGCGGTGACGAAGCCGCCCTCGACACGGACCGGGGCGACGACGCGCCGGCCGGCGGCGCCCTCGGCGTTGACGTAGCCGATCCACAGTGCCTCGCCGGTGAGGACGGCGGCCTGCAGGGTGGCGAGGGTCTCGGCGGCCCCGGTGCGCGGCAGCGCACCGCTCCCCGCCCCGGGGCCGTTCGTCTCCCCGGCCGTGGCCTCGCGCGGGGCCGTGGCGGCGAGGTCGCCGGCGCGGACGGCGCGGACCACCGCCGTGAGCAGGGTGTCGTCGGGCACCGGCGGCCCCTCCGGGACCGGCTCGGGTGCCGTGCGCGGCGGGGTGCGGCGGGCGTCGGCGCGGGTGATCAGGACATCGCCCTCGGCGGACTCGGCGGCCGGCGCGAACCCCATCTGGCGCAGTCCCTCCAGCAGGCCGGCCGGATCGGCCTGCGCGGCCAGCACGGTCGGCGCGAGCCGGCGCAGGCCCAGAGCGGCGGCCCGCTTGTCGGCGAGGATCTCGTTCAGCACCGCGTCGTCGTCGCAGCGCACGTAGGCCGAGGCCGCGCCCACCCGCAGATGCCCGTGCCTGCGGGCCACGTCGTCGATCAGGTACGTCAGCGGCTGCGGCACCGGCGTACGGGAGTGCGCGGCGAGGAAGGCGTGCAGGTCGGCGGCGGCCCGGCCGGCGTCCAGGGCACGGCGTACCGAGCCCGGTGTGAACCGGTAGACGGTCGCCCCGCCCTTCGACTCCACGTCCGCCAGCACCCCCAGCATGTCCGCGAGCGGCCGCTGGAGTGGACCGGGCGCGACCGCCGTCAGGTCGGCCTGGAGCAGGACGTGGTCCAGCGGTTCGGGCAGCAGCGGGGCGAGCAGCCGGCCGGCGGAGGAGGACGCGGCG
This sequence comes from Streptomyces yamdrokensis, assembly GCF_053890455.1. Lineage (NCBI taxonomy): Bacteria > Bacillati > Actinomycetota > Actinomycetes > Kitasatosporales > Streptomycetaceae > Streptomyces > Streptomyces yamdrokensis. Next base: position 3,478,488 of record NZ_CM132679.1, on the reverse strand, counting down.
GCCTGCTCGGCGGGGGTGAGGGCGGTGGGGGCGGGGGAGAGCGGGGGCGGGGCGGACGGCCGGCGGTGGTGGACGGGGAGACGGTCGCCCGGACCCGTCGGCTCCGACGGGGATCCCGACTGCGACTGCGACCCCGGCTCCGGCGCGGGGGCCGTCCGCTCCGCCTGTGCCTTCGGCGCGGGCAACCCGAGCAGGGCCCGGCCGTGCGCGGACAGCGCGCCGCGGCCGGTGATGCCCAGCATCTCCGCCTCGGTCAGCGTCCACCGGGCGAGCCGCGAGCGCAGATCGTCGCCCTCGCCCCCTCCGACGGAACCGGAACCGGAACCGGCCGCGCCGCCCGCCGGGCGCGGCGGCCGTTCCCACCGCAGCCGCTCCGACACCGACCCGGAGTCCGGCGCCGCCCCCTCCGGCAGCTCCGCCAGCAGGGCCAGCACCCGGCGCCGCACCTCGGGCGCCGCCGACCGGTCGAGCCCCGGGCCCAGGGCCGCGAGGGTGTGGTCCTTCGCGTCCCGCCCGCCCACCAGTCCCGGCGTCCGGGTCGCCGCCAGCCACGCCGCGGCGAGCGTCGTCCAGCGCTCGGCGGCGGGCCGCTCGATCCAGGTGTCGTACGCCGGAGTCGCGGCGTACCGCTCGTCGGCCTCGCCGTCGGAGGCCACCAGCCCGGCCGCATACGCCAGTTCGACCCAGAACGCGGCGACCGTCTCGGGCACGTCCAGGGCGACGGCGGTCCGCTTCAGGTCCCGCACGCTCAGCCCGCCGGACCGCAGCACCGCCGGGCCGCCCTCGTCCCAGTCCTTCAGCAGTTCCCCGACGGTCGCCAGCGCCGTGTACGCCTGCCCGGCCGCCGTCGCGTCCACCACCTGCGGACGGTGCGTGGCAGCGGCCCCGACCGGCGGCGGCACCGGCTCCGTGGTCCGGTGCGCCCGCCCGCCGCGCAGATGCAGCGCCACCTCCCGCGGCAGGACGACCGTCCCGGGCGCGGTCGGCAGCAGCAGGCCGCGGTCCAGCAGCCGGCGCAACCGGGTCGCCGGATCGGCGGTCACCTGACCGTAGGGCGGCCCCCAGACCAGTCGCTCCAGCACCTCCACCGACTCCGGCGGCACCTCGGCCAGCAGCGCCGCCATCCGCACCCGGTCCGTGAACAGCCCGGTCAGCGCCGCCACGGCGGAGACCGAGTCGTGCGTGGAGGGCAGTCCGACCGCCGTGACGATCTCCTGGATCCGCCCCGGGGACATCCCGGCCGTCGCCTCCCGCACGGTCGGGCCGAGGCCCGTCGGCGAGGGGTGCTGCGGGGACGGGGAGAGCAGCTCACGGGCCGTACGGACCAGCCGCAGCCGGTCGTCGTCGCCCCACACCAGCGCCTGCTCGCGCAGCGTCCGTACGGCACCCGGCAGCGCGGCGGACACCGCAGGGTCGCCCCCGTCGCCCGCGAGCAGCCCGAGCAGTTCGCCGTACGGCGCCGGATCCGCCGCCACGGCCAGCGCCTGCGCGGTCTGCGTCGTGAACCGGTCCAGCCGCTCCAGGGCGCGGACGACCGAGGCGCGCGTACCGGCCCGGGTGGCCAGCTGGGTGAGGTCGGCGGGCACGGGCGTGACGAGATCCGGCCGGCTGCGCAGGAGTGCGGCAAGCCCGGCGTCGTCCCGTGCCCGGAGCGCCTCCGCGAGAGATCGGGGGGCCGCCGTGGGCTTCTCCTCGGTGCTCATCCGCATCACCGTAGCGGGTGGATCCGCCGGTGGGGTGCGTGGAGTTGGGCCGGCCGGCCGGACTCGCGGTACCGTCGTGCGACGTCGTCCGTCAACGCATCCGCCCCGGAGGGGACTTCGTGGGTATCGAGAGTGACCAGGTCGTCTACGAGTATCTGAGCCGCGTCGGCGACGTGGCCCAGCAGCGGCAGCTGCCGTCGGCGACCCGCATGCGTCTGGTCGCCGGGCTGCGGGACGAGATCGACCGGCGCCGGGCGAAGGCCGTGGTCGACTCCCCGACGGCCGTGCGCCGCATCATCTCCCGCATGGGCACCCCGGACGAGGTCGTGACGGCGGCCTCCTCCAGGACGTCCGGCGACACCTCCGACAGCACCTTCGGCACCGGGGGGACGGCTTCCGGCGCGGAGGGGAACGGGAGTGCCCCCCTGAGCAAGCCCGCGCCGGCCCCCGCCGCGGTTCCCGCCCAGCGGGGCGGCGACCGCGCCCAGCGGGCGAAGAGCGTCCTGCGCCGCGCCGTCCCCCGCCCCCGCCCGGCCGACCACCCGCACGCCACCCCCGCGGCCCCCGCCGCCCCTGCCGCGCCCTCCGTCCCCGGCGGACCGTCCGCGCCGCACCGGGCCGGCATGGACGAACTCGGCGACAGCGCCGCCCAGCCCGACTGGTGGCGGACGGACAGCAGCCCCTTCGGCGTCGGCGACGAGGTCCCCGGCTTCGTAGGCGGCGTGGAGATCCCCGAACTGCTCAAGGCCCCGCCGGCCACGGACGACGCCCGGGGCGCCGGCGGGCGGCCGGACGGACCGGGCGGGCCGGGCGGGCCGGGCGGAAACGTACCCGCCCCCGCCTCCGCCCCCGTCGTCGAGGCCGGGAGCGAGAAGGGGAGGACCGGGTCCGTCTTCCGGCGCCGGCTCCCGCGCCTCCCGTCCGGAGGCTGGAGCAACCCGCTGCTCCTGGTCGCCGCGGGCCTGCTGGTCGTGGGCGCCGTGCTCGGCAACTGGCTCGCCCTGCTCCTCGGCTGGGCCATCGTCTACGCCTCCCGCCGCCTCAGCCAGGCCGAGATCAAGTGGGCGGTCCTCGTCCTGCCCGGTCTCACGATCGCGGGCGGAGCCACCTGGCTCTGGGGCAGGACCGAGGGACGCTGGGGCACCCCCATCGCCGACGGCGCCATGAACGAGGCCGTCTTCGAGACCTGGCCCTGGGTGATCCGGGCCGCCGCCGTCGCCTCGGCCCTGTTCCTGACCTGGCGCTCCCAGCGCCCCCGCTAGGGCCTGTCCGGCGGATCATGCCGAAGAAGCGGGGTCCGGCACGCCCGCCGCCCCGAGCTCCTCGAGCAGGAGGGCGCCCCCAGCGGCGTTGTCGTCACCCGCCGACTCCCCCGCTCGACCTGGCTGGAGATACCGCCGGCCCCCGACTCGTCCCGCCGGACAGGCCCCAGGCCCTGGGGAGGTACGCCGGTCCGTCGTTTGCGTGCGCTGGGCACAATGGCGGGTATGGCCTCCACGACCGCGCTCCCGCCCACCGTCGGTTTCGACCTCGACATGACGCTCATCGACTCCCGGCCCGGCATCCGCGCCTGCTACCAGGCACTCTCCGAGCGGACCGGGACCCCCATCGACGCCGACCTCGCCGTCACCCGGCTGGGACCGCCCCTCGCGGACGAGCTGGTCAACTGGTTCCCGGCCGACCGGGTCGACGAGATGGCCGACCTGTACCGGGCGATGTACCCGACGTACGCCATCGCCGCCACGCCCGCGCTGCCCGGCGCCCGCGAGGCCATGGCCGCCGTACGCGAGGCGGGCGGGCGCACCGTCGTCGTCACCGCGAAGTACGAGCCGAACGCCAAGCTGCACCTGTCCCACCTCGGCATCGAACCGGACGCCGTGATCGGCGACCTGTGGGCCGAGCAGAAGGCGCCGGCGCTGCGCGAGCACGGCGCGGGCGTGTACGTCGGCGACCACGTGGGCGACGTGCGCGGCGCGCGGACCGCCGGCGCGCTGTCCGTCGCCGTCGCCACCGGCCCCTGCGACCCCGCGGAACTGCGGAAGGCCGGCGCGGACGTCGTCCTCACCGACCTGACCGAATTCCCCCGCTGGTTCTCGGCCTACGCGGCCGGAATCCAGGTCTGATGCGTGGCGGCGCGTGCCCGGCCCCGGCCCGGCCGAAACGGCGGGGTCGGGGCACCGCCGAGAGCGACGGCCCGGGTCGCGCGCCCCGGGCCGTCGCCCGGCCGCAGAAGTCGGCCGACTCCGCCCCGGACAGCGGTAGTGCCGGTTCCCAGAGTGTCTCCGCGAGGTGCCCCAGTGTCCGTAACGTTGGTCAGCGGCGCATCGGAGAACCTACGTACAAGAGCGGTGGACCTTGGGTACGAGTGGAAGACAACGCGGTGAGCAATTCGCCGACACCTGCGCTGAGGCCGGACGGAGCCGGCTGAACCCCATCGGCCAGCTCCGGAGCACCGTCTCCCGCACACCGCATGCCGCCACGACGTATGCGCGTAACCTGCCCGGCCGGCATGACATCGGCACCGCGCTGCGGCGGACACCAGCATCGGTGTGGAACGACAATGTGACGGACTGCGCCGCCGCGCTCACTTATTACGCGGTGCTCGCGCTTTTCCCCACCCTCCTGGTCACGGTCTCGCTGATCGGGATCGCCGGCGCCTCGGCCACGGAGAACCTCATCAGCAACGTGATCGCTGTTGTCCCGGCAGAGTCACGCCCGGTGATGCACAGCACGCTCAGGAGCATGGCCGACCAGCGCACAGCTGCCTGGGTTCTGGCGGTCTTCGGCACGCTCGGCGCTCTGTGGTCTTCCTCCAGCTACCTGGGAGTCTTCCGCCGAGCCCTGCACGCCATGCACGGCGTCGAGGACCTCCGCCCCGCGTGGAGGACAACACCACGCCTGGTGATCACCGCTCTGGTGTTGCTGGCGCTCCTGGTCACCAGCGCCCTGGTGCTCGTCCTGACCGCCGAAGCGGCCCCCGCCCTCGGTCGGCTCGTAGGCCTGGACAGCATGGCCGGCACCGCGTGGAACGTACTGAAGTGGCCGCTTCTGCTGGGCCTGGTCGCCGTCCTGGTGCTGGTGTTGTTCCGCTCGGGCCCGGCCCGGACGCGCGGCGTGCGGCAAAGACTTCTGGGAGACGCTCTGGCCATGGCCCTGTGGCTCGCCGCCTCCGCCGGTTTCGCTCTCTATGCCTCGCAGGTCGGCTCCTACAATCGGCTGTACGGCTCCCTCGCCGGGATCGTCGTCTTCCTGGTGTGGGTCTGGCTGTCCAACCTCGCGCTGCTCATCGGTGCCCAGTTCAACGCCGAACTGGCCAAGATCCACCGCTGATAGGAACCTGCGTCTCTCCCATGCCCCAGGGAGAACCGATGGCTGGGCGGTTCGGCCAAGGGGCATCAAGGGGGCCCGACCGGAGAACGCCGACAGCGTTGCTCGCTTCAGGCTACGGGGCAGCCGGTCCGTGGTGGCAGCCGTTGCGGTCGTTGCTGTTGTCGAGTGTCACGCTGCCGTACTCTCGGCCGGCCACCTGCTCGACCTTGGCCGGGATTCGCATATCCCGCTTGTCGGGGTGGAGCCTGAGGCGTAGTTGTTCTGGGCTGTCGACCGAAAGTATGAAGGGGAAGCCTCTCCGGTCAGGTTCGGCGTTCTTGGCTGTCGGCTCCATGGGGCGACCGCCTCCAGCTGCTCCGCCAGGGTCACCGCGCGCTTCCGGGGCCTTTCCTGGGCCTGAGTTCGCCGACCAGTTCGGTCTCGATGCCGTGGGACCGCGACCTCCCGGCGTCACACGGGGCCGGCCGAGGCTCGTCGAAGGTGGCAGCGGCCTTGCGCCATCCTGGCGCGTGCACGAGCCGGTCGTGATCCCGTCTCCACCGGCCGGGCCGCCGACTGCGGTCGCCAACAGCAAAGACCAGAACCACCCGGGCGTCGCGCCGGCGAACCCGGCCATGACACAATCAAAACCGATCCGTTGGTGGTCAATGTCCGCCACGATCGCCGAGGTACCCGATGACGCGCTGTTGCTCCGCATGCTCGCCCACTGTCTCCTGGGCGAGCCGACCTGTACGGACACGTACGGTCCCTGCGTGAACCGCCGCGCAACGCGCCGCTCCACAGCGCGGGTGAACGTCCAAGCAAACCAACCCTGGCTGGGAGCTCGTAATGGCGCGGATAGCCCTGCGTGACAAGACCGCGAAGAATCCTGGGGAGCGGGTTCCCGGAGAACCTCCCCTGTCCACGCTCGGCCGGGTGCTGGCCATGATGCTGGCCTTCGCGGGGGCGGTCGTGTTCGCGGTGGTTCTGGCCCGGCTGACTCTGGAACCCTCGGCGGCGTCCGTGACGCTGACGCACAATAACCTGCGTCCTGGTGACTCCATCCGTGCGTACCTCGCGCATCCCGCGGCCCCTGACACAGTCAAGCAGCTCGGTGGCAATATTGTGATGGGGATGCCGTTCGGTGTGCTGCTGCCGGTACTGGTACCCCGAACGCGAGGACTGTTCCGCGTAGCGGCGGCCACCGCTCTCGTGATGATCCTCGTCGAACTCGTCCAGGGCGCCCTCATTGTCGGGCGCGCCTTCGACGTCGATGATGTATTGCTCAACACCACGGGTGCCCTCATGGGTTACCTGCTGATCGGCCGCCGGATGGGTCGCGCGGTGCATCCCCGACGCCGCTACTGGTGGGACCGGTTCACCAAACGCCAGGTGACTGCTGAAGACCCGGCATAGGCGCGCCGTGCCGCGCCCCCTGTTCCGCCGCCCTTCGCCGGGCGAACCATGGAGTCATGGCGTCGAGGAGCGAGCCGGGCGAGGATCCGGCCGTGGAGGCGGTTGGCCGGGCGGATGCGGTACGACTGACCGAGCAACCGCGGGCGGCGACTGGTGAAGCACGGCGGGCCGCAGTGGCCGTGGCACAGCGGGTACGGGACGCGCGCCGGGCGCGGGTGGCGATACCGCTTGGGTACAGCGGCGGGTGGGGTGAGTACGCGCAAGCCGAACTCGGGATCGGCAGGGCGCAGGCGTACCGGCTGATCGCCATCGCGGAGTCGGCCGAAGGGCTGAGCCGGGCGATCGGCGTGGCCGGTGTCCTGACCACGGTGTCGCCCGCGGGTGACACCGGTGCGACCGGGGTGATCGATCTGGGACTGTCGCAGCGGGCGCTGCGCGAAGTCACGGCCGGCTCGATGGACCGACCACCGTCGTCACCGAGCGGCTCACCACAGCAGCCCAAGCCGGGTGGCTTGAGGGGCGGCGGTCCGCGCCGTCGTGGGCTGGGCGGTCGACGAGCTCCGCCGCGCTCCACTCGTCCTCGGCGGTGATACCGGCGAGGGCGACGACGGTGCTCTGGAGCGGGCGCTCGCTGACACCGGGCACCAACCCGCTGACACGAACGCGGTACGACGCCTGGCCGACGAGATGGCCGCGGGCGGCTGGGAACGGTGCCGGCGGGCCGGCATCGACGACACGGTTGCCTTCGAGACCAAGGTCGCGATGGCCGGGGCCATGGTCCGCCGGGCTGTCGAGGAGAAGATCCCGTTCGGCTGGGTGACCGCGGACGCCAAGCCCGCATCAGCCACTACGGACAACGCGGCCACACGCCCCCAGAAGCCGACAAACCATCACCACGAGGACCGTTGCGGTACTAGATCTGCTTCGTGGCGGCGCGGGCCTGACGGCGTCCCGCCGCGGCCGAACGCAGCACGCCGGCGCCCGCCATCAGGAATCCGACGCCCATGAGCATGCTCAGTACGAACATGTACGTCGGAAAGGCGTCGGTTCCGAGGAACAGCGGTGCCACCGTGACCAGAGTGGCCACAGCGCCGATGATGAAGACGATGCCGCCGGCACGGACCAGGCCGTCTCCGGGAGCCGGGGAATTCGCTTGGGTTTTGTCAGCCACCCGACCAGGGTAGTTCCTGGCGCGAAGGAACAACCCGGCGGCGTCTTGCCACCGGCCCGAAGACCACTAGCCTTGGTTGCGGCGGGTCACCGGGGCCCGCCTGAGCGCTATCAAGAGCCGTTTCAGAAGCAGTTTTCCGACGAGTACGAGGACGAGGACGGTCGTGCCCACCGGCAAAGTCAAATGGTTCAACAGTGAGAAGGGCTTCGGCTTTCTCTCCCGTGACGACGGCGGGGACGTCTTCGTCCATTCCTCGGTGCTCCCCGCCGGCCTCGAGACGCTCAAGCCGGGCCAGCGCGTCGAGTTCGGCGTGGTCGCCGGGCAGCGCGGTGATCAGGCCCTGTCCCTGACCGTCATCGACCCGACCCCGTCGGTCGCGGCGGCCCAGCGCAAGAAGCCCGACGAGCTGGCCTCCATCGTCCAGGACCTGACGACCCTGCTGGAGAACATCACGCCGATGCTGGAGAGGGGCCGCTACCCGGAGCGCACCTCCGGGAAACAGATCGCCGGCCTCCTGCGCGCCGTCGCCGACCAGTTGGACGTCTAGTGCCGCAACAGGCAACGTCCGCCCCGTCGCGACGCCCGGCACGCACTCTCGCCGCACCGGACACAAGCCCAAGTACGTCCAGTACGAGGGCGTGCGCCCGGCACGCCGGGAGCACGCACCGGACGCCGCTCCTTGACGGGCAGACGTTGCCTGCCGCGGCACTGGCCCGTACCGGTCCCCGTACCTACGGGAACCGCAGGGCGTCCGGGCCGAGGGGCGGTACCAGTCCCTCGGCCGCCGCGCGTGTCAGCAGGCCCCGCACCGCCGCGTAGCCGTCCTCGCCGAGGTCGGCGGTGAACTCGTTGACGTACAGCCCGATGTGCTGGTCGGCGACGGCCGGGTCCATCTCCTGGGCGTGCTCCATGACGTACGGACGGGTCGCCTCGGGGTCCTCCCAGGCGGCCCGTACGGAGGTGCGGACCGAGTCGGCGAGCCGGGTCAGGGCCGCCGGTCCGAGGGACCGCTTGGCGATGATCGCGCCGAGCGGGATCGGCAGCCCGGTGGTCCGCTCCCAGTGTTCGCCCATGTCGGCGAGCTTGTGCAGCCCGTAGTTCCGGTACGTGAAGCGCGCCTCGTGGATCACGAGGCCCGCGTCGACCTTCCCGTCCCGCACGGCCGGCATGATCTCGTGGAACGGCATGACGACGATCTCGCCGACCGGGCCGGGCAGGGTGTCCGCCGCCCAGAGGCGGAAGAGCAGGTACGCCGTCGACCTCTCGCTCGGCACCGCGACCGTACGGCCGCTCAGGTCCACCCCCTCCTGCCGCGTCAGCACCAGCGGACCGCAGCCCCGGCCGAGCGCGCCCCCGCAGGGCAGCAGGGCGTACTCGTCGAGGACGTAGGGGAGGGCCGCGTACGACACCTTCAGCACGTCGAGCTCGCCGCGTTCGGCCATGCCGTTGGTGACGTCGATGTCGGCGAAGGTGACGTCGAGCGCGGGCGCGCCGGGGACGCGGCCGTGCGCGAGGGCGTCGAAGACGAAGGTGTCGTTGGGGCAGGGGGAGTACGCGATACCGAGCGGGCGACCGTCGGTCACGGGCTCAGGTTCGCCGGACTCGCCGGATTCACCGGGATTACGGGGTGCAGTGGTCATGCGGGTTCCAACTCTCCAGGACGGGCGCGAGCTTCCCGAACCCCTCGGTGAGGGCGGCCAGGGCGTCGCCGATGCGCCAGGCGGCGCGGTCGCGCGGGCCCACGGGGTTCGACACCGCCCGGATCTCCAGCACGGGCACGCCGTGCGCGGCGGCGGCCTCGGCGACCCCGAAGCCCTCCATGGCCTCGGCGAGCGCGCGGGGGTGCAGGCCGGCCAGGTGCGCTGCGCGGGCCGCGGTACCGGTCACCGTCGACACGGTGAGGACGGCACCGGTGAGGGCGCCGGTCGCGGCGGCCGCGCTTCGGACCAGGGCGGCGGGGGGCAGGTGGGTGACGGTGCCGAAGCCGAGTGCGGTCACCGGCAGGAAGCCGTCCGCAGTCTCGGCACCCAGGTCGGCGGCGGTGATCTCGTCGGCGACGACGAGCGAGCCGACGGGCGCGCGCGGCGCGAAACCGCCGGCGATCCCGGCCGAGACGACGACGTCGTAGGGGCGGCCCGACAAGGCGGCGGCGGTGAGGGCGGTGGCCGTGGAGGCGGCGGCGAGGGCCGGGCCGACACCGGCGGCGAGGACGTCGGGGCCGTCGGCGATCTCGACCACGGTCACCCCGGCCACCCCGGGCAGCGCGACCTCACGCACGGCCCCCGGGAACGCCCCGGCCACCGCGTCCCGCTCGGCGGGGACCGCGGTGGCCACGAGGACCCCGCCCCGCGTCCCCGGCCCCGTACGGGCGGGGGACGCGGGGCCGGGGGACGTACCGGGGCCGCCCGGGCCGTTCCCCGGGTTGATCAGGCGTCCTTCTTCAGCCGGAAGTTCCACAGGCCCGTGGCGTCGCTCTCGCCCTCCTTGACCGACACCAGGGTCGAGTCGCCCTGGGCGCCGTACTGGGCGTTGAAGAACACGCTGCCGGGGATGGTGCGGTAGGTCTTGGTGCTGGATTCGGTCAGCGGCTGACCGTTCATCAGGATCGTCCAGCCCTTGTCGGCGACCTCCGGGTCGACACCGAAGCGCACGGTCTCGTCCGGGTCGACCGTGATCTCCTCGACGTCCTTGTCCTGGAGGCACTTGGAGAGGTCGGCGGCCTTCAGGGCCTCGCCCTCGCCACCGCAGGTCGCCTCGGAGCTCACCGAGGAGCTGCCGACGGTGAGGGTGGACATCGCCGTCGGCTTGTCACAGGCAGACAGGACGAGCAGTCCGGCGGATACGGCGCCGGCGGTGGCGACGGCACGGCGGCGTCGCACGGCGCGGGCACTCGGAGCGGCTGCGCCGCGAGGCAACGTGGTCATGGGCGAAAGGCTATCGGGCACGCCCCACCCCCTCCCCACGTGGGGGTGCGGCGTGGCCGGAGCGTTACGCCACCCGCGCGCGAGCCCTCCCGGGAGCGGGGCAGGACCCGTCCGGTCCGTACGCCGACCGGGCTCACGAAACCCGCGTGCGCGAGCCGTCCCCGGGGCGGGGCAGGACGGGCCGGGGCGAGGACCGGTGCGGGTGCCGCCGCCGGAGGCCGCGGCACCCGCACGCCCGTCCGGTCCGTACGCCGACCGGGCTCACGCGACCCGTGCGCGTCCGTTGCCCCCGCTCCCCCCGCTCCCCCCATTGCCCCCGTTGCCCCCGTTGCCCCCGCTGTGCCGGGCCGAGCCGATCAGGCCGCGGACGGTGGCCAGCCAGCCGATGGCGACGATCGCGGCGCCCACTGCCAGGCCCATCGACCCGATCAGCGGCATCGCGATGCCGATCGCCCCGCCCAGCACCCACGACACCTGGAGCAGCGTCTCGGAGCGCGCGAACGCCGACGTACGGACCAGTTCGGGCACGTCCCGCTGGATCAGCGCGTCCAGGGACAGTTTGGCGAGCGCCTGCGCGAACCCGGCGATCCCGGCCAGGCAGGCGATCACGACCGCGCCGAACAGCGCCGCCGCGGTGATCGCCGCGGCGGCCACACAGGCGACCACCGTCACGATGATGATCTCCGGCGCCCGGGACCTCAGCGAGGCCCCGACGGCCGTACCGAGCGCGTTGCCCGCGCCCGCGGCCACTCCCACGACGGCCAGGGACACGGCGGCGCTCTGCCCGGACATCGGATGCTCGCGCAGCAGGAACGCGAGGAAGAAGATCAGGAACCCGGTCAGACAGCGGATGGACGCGTTGGCGGCCAGCGCGTGGGTGACGGCCGGGCCGACCGTGCGCAGGCCGGGCCGCTTGACCGGCTTGAGGTGCGGACCGTGCAGATGTGCCTCGTCCGCCGCGAGCAGCGCCGTGTCCTCACCCTTCGCGGAGTCCACCTTCGACGGCAGCGTGAACGCCAGCACCGCCCCCGTGACGAACAGGACGAACGCCCCGTACAGCGGCCAGCGCGGCCCGAGCTGGTGGAGGCCCGCGCCGATCGGCGCCGCGATGCCGGTGGCCAGCAGGCCGCCGAGGGTGACCCGCGAGTTGGCCTTCACGAGCGAGAACGCGGGTGGCAGCAGCCGCGGCACGACGGCGCTTCTGACCACCCCGTACGCCTTCGAGGAGACCAGTACGCCCAGGGCGGCCGGATACAGCTGGATGCTGCCGGTGACGACCGCCCCGGACAGCACCAGGGCGAGGATCGCCCGGGCGAGCATCGCGCCCGCCATCGCGGCCCGGCGGCCGTGCGGGAGACGGTCCAGGAGCGGGCCGACCACCGGGGCCAGGAGCGTGAACGGGGCCATCGTGATGGCGAGGTAGAGGGCGACCCGGCCGCGGGCCTCGTCCGTCGGCACGGAGAAGAAGACGGTGGACGCGAGGGCGACGGTGATCATGACGTCGCCGGCGCCGTTCACCCCGTGCAGTTCGATCAGTTTGCCGAGGCCGGACTCGCCGGCGCCGTGCGCGTGGGTCGCCCGGCGGATTCCGCGCGCGGTCCCGGTCACCGGGAGGCGCAGACCGCGCCCGAGCGCGCGCAGCGGACCGCCGGCCCGGCCGGTCCCGACACCTCGGCCCTTTTTCGGACCCTTCACCTTGACCCCGTCGGCCTCACCGGTCCCGGTGGCGCCCTGGGGTGTCCTCGCGGTAGCCACGACGTTCATAGTGCCCCGATATGGCGGTACGTAGTGCCGTAACCGTGGTGACGGCTCCGACACGTGCCGCTGTCCGGCGGAACGCCCCGGTGGTGCGGCGCCCGCCGGCCGTCCGCCACGCGGTGCGGCAAGGGCGTTGTGTGCGGGCGTCGCGGGCCCCGCGGGCGTGGTGGGGGTGACGGGGGGGCGGGACGGATTCCGGCGCCCGAGGGCCCGAGAACCACCGTCGGTGTAGGCCATACGCACGCGAGAAGGTAGCGTGCGTATCTCAGCCATCCCGCAGAATGGATGGAGGCGCGCCCGAGCACGAACCGGCGCGGACGTCGACGCGGTCCTCCGGTCCGCTCCGTCCGCCCCCCGCGCTGGGAGTGGCGCACACGTGAGACGGCGTAGGAGAGAAGCGATACCTGTGAGCGCAGCGACAACGCGAAGCCGCACCCCCGACCGCCTGTGCGCCGAGGCGGTCGACCTCGCCCGTGCCGCAGCCGAGGAGGCCGCCGCGCCCGGGGTCGTCGGAGAGCACGAGGGGCTCGTCTCCGAGGGCGACCGGGTCGTCACCCACTTCTTCGCCTGCCGCGAGCTCGGTTACCGGGGCTGGCGCTGGGCGGTCACCGTCGCCCGAGCCTCCCGCGCCAAGCTCGTCACGGTGGACGAGGCGGTCCTGCTGCCCGGTCCCGACGCGCTGCTCGCACCGGAGTGGGTGCCGTGGAGCGAGCGGCTGCGCCCCGGCGACATGGGCCCCGGCGACCTGCTGCCCACCGACGCCGAGGACCTGCGGCTGGAGCCCGGCTACTCGGGCGAGGACGAGCCGGCCCCGAACTCGACGGTCGCCGCGGCCGCCTCGGTCACCGGGGAACTCGCCGAGCTGGTGGAGGCGGAGGACGCCGAGGTCGCCGGGGGCTCCCCGGCCGACCTGACGATCGCACCCGCCCGCGGCTCGATCGCGTCGGTCGCCGAGGAACTCGGCATGCGCCGCGCCCGCGTCCTGTCCCGCTACGGCCTGCACATCGCCGCCGACCGCTGGGAGGAGGCGTACGGCGCCAAGACCCCGATGGCGCAGGCGGCGCCCGCCTCCTGCGTCAGCTGCGGTTTCCTCGCCCGTATCGGCGGTTCCCTGGGCCAGGCTTTCGGCGTGTGCGCCAACGAGTTCTCCCCGGCCGACGGCCGCGTGGTCTCTCTGGCGTACGGCTGCGGCGGCCACTCCGAGGCCGCGGTCATGCCCAGGCCGCCGCAGCCCGTCCCGCCGAGGATCGACGAGACCCGCGTCGACCCGTTCCCGCTCCGCCCGGCCGCGGACTCCGGCTCGGTCCCGGCGACGGAGGACTCGGCTTCGGCGGACCTGGGTCACTCGTAGGCGGAGTACCCCGCCCCCGCAGGGGCCGTCCCCCGACGGCCCGGGCGAAGGCGTCGTCCTTCGTCCGCCGCCTCTCCGTCACTCGCCAGGGGGGCGACGACGGAGAGAGCCGGGCGGCCCGCACGGCGTCCGGTGTCCGCTCGGGCGTGGAGTGAGCCTCCCTCGTGTCCCGCAGTGCCGCCGCCATGGCCTTCGGTATGGCCTCGATGTCCGGGTTCGTTCCGTGGAGGATCGTGGCCGGTGCCGCCAGGACGAGGTCCGGGCGGGCCCGGGCGGGATCGGTGATCACCGGCATGGTGTTCGGTCCGGCGACGACCGGCCGTACGGTCAGCGACGGCCACGAGTGGAACCCGACGGGTTCGGGCCGGGCGTCCCCTTCGGCTGCGGCCCGGTTCTGGCAGGTGACGAACAGCACTCGGGTCATCCACCGGGTCGGCCGGGACATGCGTCCCGGCCCTGCTGGGGCGCTCGTGACGGAGCCGGGGAACTCGTAGGGATGGTGCGGGGCCTTCTTCGTTTCCGTGCCGCCGGAGAGCTCCCGCCCGGCTGCCCGCCATGCTGTGGACAGGGCTTCGGCAGCGCGTCGACGACCGGTTCGGCGGCGTGTGCGAGGGGCGCCGGTCCGGCCCGTCACAGCCCGGCGAGGGCCGGTGAGGGCCGGTGGTGGGCGAAATCGGCCGTGGCGGGGAACCGCCGACCCCCTCTTTGGTCGTCTCGCGTTCGTGAGTGGGACGACCAGACGTGCTCGGATACGGAACGAGTACGACCATCGGGGGGATCGATGTTCACTGTTTTCCGACTGTCGGCGCCCGCTGTCCGGCCTTCGCGCGGGGCCCTCACCGCCGTCGCGGTGGTGACGGCGGTCGCGGTGCTCGCCGGCTGCGGCGGCGACGGAGAGCGGAGGGGCACGACGAAGGGGGGCACGCAGACCTCGCCGAGCGCCTCCGCCTCGCCGAGCGCCTCCGCCGGGCCCTCGGCCTCCAGCGGCGTCGGTGCCCTGCCCGACGCGTACGACTTCACTCCCGCTCCGGAGCGGATACCGAGGACGGCTGCCCAGGCCCGCGCTCTCACGCGCGACGTCGCGCTCGCGCCCGCCGACTGGACGCCCGACATGGTCCGGCACGACCCGTACGAGACGGCCGGCACCTGGCCGGTGCTTCCCGACACCTGTGTCTGGACCCGCGGGAAACTGCCCGACGGGGTGCTGGACAGCCACAACCGCCGTATCGACCTGCCGGCGAAGGACGGCAAGGGCCGTGTCCTGGGATCGGTGACGGTCACCGTGCACCGGAACGAGGCGGGTGCCGAGAGGGAGTTGAAGGACACCGTTCAGGAGAGCTTCCGCTGCCCCGTGCAGGATCTCGGCGGCGGGCAGAAGCTCGACGGGCTGATGTCGATGCACATCGATCCCAAGGACGTGAAGAACGCCGACGCCACGCTCTTCGAGGCCGGCAGCTACTCGGGACCCGCCTCCGACGGACCCCAGGGCTACGTCTGGACCAAGTCCCGCATCGGGCCCGTCACCACGGCCGTCTCCGTCAAGGGCGCGAAGGGCCGCACGACCAAGGACCTGATCCGGCTCGCCGCGGAGGCCGGGGCGAAGCTGCTGTACCGGGTGGAGCTGGAGCTGAAGTGACCGACCTGCAACCGCTCGGGCCCAGGGACCCGGCGCGCATCGCCGGCTACCGGATACTGGGCCGGCTCGGCGCGGGCGGCATGGGCGTCGTCCTGCTCGGCAGATCGGCGGGCGGCACACTCGTCGCCGTCAAGCTGATCCGGGCCGAGTACGCGGACGACGCCTCGTTCCGCGCCCGGTTCCGGCGCGAGGTCGCCATCGCCCGCCGGGTGCGCACCCGATACGCCGTTCCGGTCGTCGACGCGGACACCGAGACCGCCGCGCCGTGGCTGGCGACCGCGTTCGTGCCCGGACCGTCGCTGGCCGACGCGGTCGCGGCGACCGGCCCGCTGCCGGTGCGGAGCGTACGGGCGCTGGGCTGGATGCTCGCCGAGGCGCTGGAGGCGGTCCACTCCGCGGGCATGGTGCACCGGGACGTCAAACCCGGCAACGTCCTGCTCGCGGCCGACGGCCCGCGCCTCATCGACTTCGGCATCGCCCGCGCCCTGGACGACACCGTGCTCACGGCCGCGGACGCCGTGGTCGGCTCCCCCGGATTCCTCTCCCCGGAGCAGGCACAGGGCCGCCCCGTCGGACCGCCCAGCGACGTCTTCTCGCTCGGCTGCGTGCTCGCCCACGCGGCGACCGGGACCCGGCCCTTCGGCAGCGGTCCCGTCGAGGCCATGCTGTTTCGGACCGTGCACGACCCGGCGCGGCTCGACGGCGTTCCGGCAGAGCTGCGGCCGGTCGTCGACGCGTGCCTGGCCAAGGAGCCGGGCGAGCGGCCCACCGCCGCGCGGCTGCGGGCCGGCTGCGCGGAGGACGCCACCGGACCCGCCTGGCTGCCCACCTCCGTCACCCACCTCATCGCCGAACGCTCCGCCCGGATGCTGGCCCTGCCGGAGATCGACGCGACGCACGTCGACCGTCCGGCGCACGCCGGCCGTCCCACACGGGTCGTGTCGCCCGACGGCCCGGACACCGAGGGGCGTTCCGGACCGCCGGGCAGACGGCGGATGCTCACGTACCTCGTCTCCGGGGCAGCCGGTCTCGCCGTCGCCGGGCCCACGGCGTGGCTGATCGGCCACGACGGCGACAGCGGCGACGGCGCCCGCCGACGCGACACGCCCAAGCCGGTGCTGCACCTCGGACTCCAGGCCGATCTGAGCGGCCCCGGACGCCGTCAGGGCAGGGCCGCCGAACAAGGAGTCCGCCTCGCCGTCGCGGAGCACAACGCCCGTGACGACAACCCGTTCACCCTGGCCCTGACCACCGCCGACGACCGGGGCGCCGCGGCGGGCGCGGAGTCGGCCGCACACCGCCTCGCGGCGGACGAGCGGATCGCCGCCGTGATCGGCGCGACCGGCGCGGACGCGGTCGGAGCCACGCTCGACACGTACGACGGGGCCGGGCTCACCCTCGTCAGCGTGCTCGACGGCGACATCCGCCACCTGAACCGGGTCCTGCTGTGCGCGAGGCCCGACAACGCCCTGCAGATGTATCCGGTCGCGCAGTACCTCGGGCTGCACGACCTCGACGACATCGCCCTCGTCGACGACGAGAGCGAGTACGGACGGCAGGTGACCCGCCTGTTCGCCGAAGGGCTGCGGGGCACGGGCGGGCGCAACGTCCTGCCAAAGACGGTCCCCGCGGACGGCCGGGACACCGACGCCCGGGTCCGGGCCGTGATCGCGCGGTCCCCCGGCGCCGTGGTCTACGGTGGCGGGCCCGACGGCGTGGCCCGCTTCGCCCGCGCCCTGGCGGAGACCGGCTACCGCGGACCCCGCCTCGCCAGTCAGACCGCCCACGATCCCGGCTTCCCCGCGCGGGCCGGGGCGGCCGCCGAGGGCTGGCTCGTGGTGTCCACGGCGACCGACCCGGCGGCCGCGCCGTCGACGCGCGGTTTCACCCGGGCGTTCCGCGCCCGTCACCGGGCCGATCCGCCCTCCTTCGCCGCCGAGGCGTACGACGTGGTGCGGCTGGTCGCCTCCTGCGTGCGCAAGCTGGACCGGCCCCGGCCGACCCGGCACGATCTGGTGCCCGTGCTGCGCAGGACGACGTACAAGGGGGTGTCGAAGAGCTATGCCTTCGAGCCGGAGAACGGCGGGTACGTGGGCGAGGGCGTCTTCTTCTACCGTGTGACCAAAGGCCGTTTCCGCTTCCTCGGCAGCGATCCCCGGAAGGTGTGACCCGGTCCGGCCGTACCGGTACGCGCCGGCACGGCCCGGGGCGCGTCCCGGGGGGCGCCCGCCCCCTCCGGCGCGATGCGCGCTCACGGCCGGTGGAGCGGTACCTTCGGGCTCACGCCGACGACGGCCGACGAGGAGAGATCAACGTGAACATGTTCGTACGGCCTGCGGACGAGGGCGCGGACCCGTTCGGTACGGCGCGTCTGCGGCGTGGGGTGCTGGACGCCTGGGCCGCCAGTCCCGCGCGGTTCCGTGAGGACGCCAACGCCGAGGAGGATCTCGTCCTCGGCGGGTACCGGGACCGCCTCGTCGTCGAGCTGGCGCAGAACGCCGCCGACGCCGCCGCCCGCGCGGGAGTGCCGGGGCGGCTTCGGCTCACGTTGCGCGACGGGGTGCTCGTCGCCGCCAACACCGGTGCCCCGCTGGACGCGGCCGGCGTCGAGTCGCTGTCCACCCTGCGTGCCTCCGCGAAGCGGGACGCCCCCGACCGCGCGGTCGGGCGGTTCGGGGTCGGCTTCGCCGCCGTGCTCGCCGTCACCGACGAGCCCGCCGTCGTCGGGCGGCACGGCGGGGTGCGCTGGTCGCTCGCCGAGGCGCGCGGGCTCGCCGAGGAGAGCGCCGGGACCAGCGCCGGGCTCGGTGACGAGATCCGGCGGCGGGACGGGCACGTACCGCTGCTGCGGCTGCCCTTCCCCGCCGAGGGGACCGCCCCGGACCCGTACGACACCGCCGTCATCCTGCCGCTGCGCGACACCGCCGCCGCCGATCTCGCCGAGCGGCTGCTGCACGCCGTCGACGACGCCCTGCTGCTCGCGCTGCCGGGGCTGGAGGACGTCGTCGTCGAGATCGGCGACGACGCGCCCCGTACCGTGACCCGCCGGGCCGAGGGCGACCTCACCGTCGTCGAGGACTCGCGGGAGGGGACCACCCGGTGGCGCACCGCCGCCGCGCACGGGCCGCTCACCCCGGACCTGCTCGCCGACCGGCCCGTCGAGGAGCGGCTGCGGCCGCACTGGTCGGTGACCTGGGCCGTTCCGGTCGACGCCGACGGCACTCCCGCCCGGCCCCGGACCAGTCCCGTCGTGCACGCCCCCACCCCCAGCGACGAGCCGCTCGGCGTGCCCGCCCTGCTCATCGCCTCCTTCCCGCTGGACTCCACCCGCCGGCACACCGCCCCCGGCCCGCTCACCGACTTCCTGGTGGAGCGCGCCGCCGACGCCTACACCGGGCTCCTCGCCGACTGGCGCCCGGTGACCGCCGGGATCATCGACCTCGTGCCCGGCCCGCTCGGCAAGGGCGAGCTGGACGGGGCGCTGCGGCAGGCGGTGCTCGCGCGGCTGCCGCGGACCTCCTTCCTGCCGCCCGCCGTCGAGCCGGCCGGGCGGGGCGAGGAGGGTGAGGACTCCGATCTGCCCGAGTCGCTGCGGCCCCGGGACGCCGAGGTCGTCGAGGGGGCGGGCGTCGAGACCGTACGGGTCCTCGCCGAGGTGCTTCCGACCCTGCTCCCCGCCGGGCTCGAGCGGCGGTCCGAGCTGCGCACGCTCGGGGTGGCCCGGGTTCCGCTGACCGATGCCGTCGACCGGCTCGCCGGGCTCGAGAAGTCGCCCGACTGGTGGCGGCGGCTGTACGAGAGCCTCGCCGGGGTCGAACCGGACCGGCTCTCCGGGCTGCCGGTGCCACTGGCCGACGGCCGCACCACCATCGGCCCCCGTCAGGTCCTGCTGCCCGGTGCCGAGGCCGCCCGGATCGACCCCGCGACGCTGGCCCGGCTCGGCCTCAAGGTCGCCCACCCGGACGCCGCGCACCCCCTCCTGGAGAAGCTCGGCGCCCTCCCGGCGACTCCGCGCGCGGTGCTCACCACCCCGCAGGTGCGGGCCGCCGTCGCCGCCTCCCTCGACGACGAGGGCGCCCTGAACTGGGAGGACGAGGCGCCCGACGCCGACGAACTCGCCGACACTGTCCTCGGGTTGGTGCGCGACTCAGGTCTCGAACCGGGCGACGAGCCCTGGCTGGGCGCCCTCGCCCTCCCCGACGAGGACGGCGAGCTCTCCCCGGCCTGTGAACTGGTCTTCCCCGGCGGCCCGTTCGCCCAGGTGATGCGGGAAGGGGAACTCGCGGCGGTGGAAACCGAGCTGGCTGAGCGATGGGGTGAGGGCCCGCTCGCCGCCTGCGGTGTGCTGGTCGACTTCGTGCTCGTCCGTGCCACCGACGTCGTCCTCGACCCGGACGAACTCGATCCCCGCGAAGGGGACTTCGCCGAGCCCGACGACGCGGGTCTGCTGGACGCCGTGGACGTGTGGAGCGAGGACGTCCTCGACCGCTTCCCCGACAGTCCCGTCCCCCCCGTCGCCACCGAACTCGTCGCCGTCCGCGACCTGGACCTCGTCGACGACGACCAGTGGCCCCACGCCCTCGCCCTGCTCGCCCGCCCGCCGCTGCGCGACGCCCTCACCCAGCCGGTCCGCGTCCTGCTGCCCGACGGCACCCACGAGGTCGTACGCCCCTACACCGCGTGGTGGCTGCGCGGGCACCCGGTGCTCGGCGGCCGCCGTCCGGCCGGACTGCGCGCCGCCGGGAGCGATCCGCTGCTGCGCGGCCTGTACGACGAGGCCGACGCCACCGGTTTCGACGACGAGCAGGTGCTGCGGGCCCTCGGCGTCCGTACCTCCGTGTCCGCGCTGCTCGACGAACCGGGCGGCGCCGCCGAACTCCTCGACCGCCTCGCCGACCCCGACCGGGAGGTCACCACCGGTCAGCTGCACGCCCTCTACGGGGCGCTGGCCGACCTCGACCCGGAGCAGGTGACCCTGCCGGACAGGGTGCGCGCGGTGGTCGACGGACGGGTCGAGGTGGTGGACGCGGCGGACGCGGTGGTCGTCGACTCGCCCGACCTGCTGCCGTTCACCGGGGGTGTGGCACTGCTGCCCGTGCGCCCCTCGCGCGCCGCCGAGCTGGCCGAACTGTTCCAGGTGCGACGGCTGAGCGAGTCCGTCACCGGCGACGTCGACACCGAGGGCACCGAGCACGACGTGCCGGAGCCGGTGCGGGTGCTGCTCGGGGCGGGCACCCCGGGCACCTACGTCGAGCACGAGGAGCTCTTCGTGGACGGCGTGGAGATCGACTGGCGGCTGACCCGTGACGGCGTGCTGCACGCCGCCACCCTGGAGGGCGTCGCCGCCGGACTGGCCTGGGCGGCCCGGCAGTGGCCGCGCCGGTTCGAGGTCGCGGCACTGCTGGAGGACCCGTCCAGGACCGAGGAACTGGCCCGGGACCGCTGGTTCGACTGACGGGTGTGGGAGGAGGGAGGGGGCTGGAATACCGGCTCCCCCCCCGCACGGGTCCGCCGGACGGGCTTCCCGCACGGGCCCGCCGGTTACTCCGTGGGTGCCTGGGCGCCGGACTCCGCCGCGTACGCCTCCAGCTCGCGGGCGAGTGTCTCCGCGTCGTACGGGCCGGTGTGCCGGCGGTCGCCGATGAAGAACGTCGGGGTCCCGCGGGCACCGCCGGCCTCGGCGCTCGCGGCGTCCGCCCGCACCTTGGCGGCGGTCCGCTCGTCGTCGAGGTCGCGGAGGAACCTCTCGACGTCGAGCCCGAGCCCGGCGGCGTAGCCGGCGACGTCCTCGTACTCGAGCTCGTCCTGGTGCTCGAAGAGCAGGATGTGCATGTCCCAGAAGCGGCCCTGCGCGTCGGCGGCGACGGCCGCCCGCGCGGCGAGTTCGGAGTGCGGGTGCACGTCGGGCAGCGGCAGGTGGCGGAAGACGTAGCGGAACCGGTCGCCGAACCGCTGCCGCAGTTCCTGGGTCACGCCGGTGGCGCGGGCGCAGAAGGGGCACTCGTAGTCGCCGTACTCGACGAGGGTGAGCGGCGCCCCGGGAGGTCCGTAGACGTGGTCCGTCTCCGGGTCGACCGGGCGGTCCAGGCGGCGGGGCAGGTCCGCGTCGGTCTGGCCGCGCAGGACGGCGGCCA
Source organism: Streptomyces yamdrokensis (assembly GCF_053890455.1). Lineage (NCBI taxonomy): Bacteria > Bacillati > Actinomycetota > Actinomycetes > Kitasatosporales > Streptomycetaceae > Streptomyces > Streptomyces yamdrokensis. The sequence continues at coordinate 3,457,086 of NZ_CM132679.1, read as the reverse complement.
GGCGGAACACGAGCCGGCCGAGGGCGGTGGCGAGCACGGCCGCCAGCAGCACGCCGACGGTCGCCTCGGCACGTACCACCGGGTCGTCGAAGGCGAGCCCGACGATCAGCAGGGACACGGTGAAGCCGATCCCGGACAGGGCGCCGCCGCCCAGGACATGGCCCTGCCCCACACCGGCCGGCAGCTGCCCGAGGCCGGCCCGGGTGCCGAGGCGGGCGCAGCCCCAGATGCCGGCCGGCTTCCCGACGACGAGACCGACGGCCACGGCCCAGGTGAGGGAGGAGGTCAGGGCGTTGGTCAGGACGCCGCCGCGCAGGTCGACACCGGCGTTGGCCAGCGCGAACACCGGGACGATGACGTAGCTGGACCAGGGGTGGAGCACCGTCTGGAGCCGCTCGTTGACCGAGACGGCCTGCTGGAGCCCCCGGTGCGCGGTCCTGCCGACGTCCGCGAGGGGGGACTGGCGGAAGGCGCGGAAGAGCCGCGCGGCCTGTTCCACCCCCTCGCGCGACGGGTTCGTGGCCGGGATCAGGAGACCGCCGAGCATGCCGGCGATGGAGGCGTGCAGGCCGGCCTGGAGGGTGGCGAGCCACATCACCAGGACGATCAGGACGTACGGTGCGGCCCGCCAGACGCGGAAGCGGGTCAGCGCGGACAGCGCCACGCCCAGGGCGAGCGCGACGGCCAGTTCCGGCACGCTGATGCTGCCGGAGTAGACCACGCCGATCACGGTGACGGCCACGATGTCGTCGATGACGGTGACGGCCAGCAGGAAGACGCGCAGCTGCGTGACGAAGCGCGGGCCCACCACGGCGAGCGCGCCCAGCATGAACGCCGTGTCGGTGCCGATGACCACACCCCAGCCCGTGGCGGCGTCGCCCCCGGGCGCGATCGCCAGATACAGCAGGACGGGCACGAGCATGCCGCCGATTCCGGCGAGGCCCGGGAGCATGAGCCTGCGGCGGCTGTTCAGCTCACCCACGGAGACCTCGTAGCGGACCTCCAGGCCGATGACGAAGAAGAACAGGGCCATCAGCCCGTCGTTGACCCAGTGCCCGAGGTCCATCGACAGACGGGCGTCACCGAGGGAGAGCGACAGATCGGTGTGCCAGAGGGAGGTGTACGCCTCCGACCAGGGCGAGTTCGCCCAGATCAGGGCCACCGCCACAGCGGCCAGGAGCAGGCCCGCGCTGCCCGCCTCGGTCGCCATGAAGGTGCGTACCGGGGTGGACAGCTGGGCCGCCAGTTCTCTTCTCCGTGACCGGGACTGGGAGCCCTCGGACTTGTTCCTCCGCGGGATCATCAGGGGGTCACCGTGCCCGTCCGTCCGCCGGTTTGCCTCCTGGCCGTGTCACGCGGGTGAGGCGTGGGGGCGGGGGTGTGCCGGCCCGGATGCCGATCCTGAAGTGTCGCGCACATATTTCCCACTTCTCGTACAACCATTCGCCGCAACTGCGTATCTGATCACGTGAGTCAACAGACTCCATGGTCACTCGGGTTCCGGATGTGACGACGAGCCGTTGGGTGACGTACCCAGAAGAATGTCGACCACCGGGACCCCTTTCTCCACATGGGGAACGCATGCGTATTCGTGCCACCGTCGCCGCAGTCTCCGGCGCCCTGGCCCTGTCCGCCCTCGCCGTCCCGGCCGCACAGGCCGACGGTCCCGGCAACGGGAACCCGACCAAGACCAGCGCAGCCGAGCGGTTCGGCACCTCCTCCGCGAAGTCGACGGCCCGTGTGGCGGCCGCCGCCGCGCCCACCGTCTCCAACGTCAAGGTGAACGCCGGCAAGAACGTCGTCCTCGGCACCACCACCGTCAAGACCTTCGCCGTGTCCCTGACCGCCAGCCACCCGAGCGGTATCGCGGACGCCTACATCGACCTCTGGCACGGCACCGACGTCGAGACCGACGTCGACGGCTACCTCCCGCCGAACGAGGAAGCCGCCAGCTGCACGGCCACCAGCGCCACGACGTCCAACTGCAAGCTCACCATCACCGCCACGCCCGGCTACGACGGCAACGTGTACGCCAACTTCCTGGCCGGCACCTGGAAGGTGACCGCCGGCGCGCTGGCGAACAACGGCGAGATGTTCTGGGACGACTACTACAAGACCCACAAGGTCCAGCGCCTGTCGAAGCTGACCGTCAACGCCTCCCCCGAGCCGGTGAAGAAGGGCAAGACCATCACGGTCACCGGCAAGCTGAGCCGCGCCAACTGGGAGACCGGCTCCTACTCCGGCCTGCCCAGCGGCCAGTCCGTGGCGCTGCAGTTCCGCAAGTCGGGCACCAGCACCTACACGAACGTCAAGGGCATCAAGACCGCCGCGGGCGGCGCCCTGAAGACGACCGTCACGGCCGCCACCGACGGCTACTTCCGCTTCAAGTACGCCGGCATCACGAGCACCGCCCCGGTCACCGCGGCGGGCGACTTCGTCGACGTGCAGTAGGACGCGTGCCCTGCTGGTCGCGCGTTCACCGCAGTCGCGCCCCGAGGGGCGCGGGGAACCGCGCGACCAGCCCCCACCGACCCGCACGGAACCCACAGGCGACCCGCCCCCGGCGGCCCCTGCCGAGCGCTAAGCGGGAAGGCGGCGGTCCACCCACTTCCACAGGAACTCCAGGGTGGCCGCCGCCACCACCGCGATGCCGACCGCCACCCACGGCATCGTCATCCCGACCAGCTTCAGCGCGAAGAACTCCTGGAGCCACGGCACGACCAGCACCAGCAGGAACCCGGCGGCCATCGTCGCCACCAGGGCGATCCGCCACCACGTGTACGGGCGGGCGATGATCGCCAGCACCCAGATCGAGATCAGGAACAGCGTCAGCGTCGCCGCGCTCGTCTCCGCCTCCAGGGCCCCCTCACCGCTGTAGTGGTGGCGGGCGATCAGGTACGTGGTGAACGTCGCCAGCGCGGCCAGCACGCCGCCCGGGACCGCGTACCGCATGACCCGCCGTACGAAGTTCGGCCGCGCCCGCTCCTTGTTCGGGGCCAGGGCCAGGAAGAACGCCGGGACGCCGATGGTGAGCGTGGACAGCAGCGTCAGATGGCGCGGCAGGAACGGGTACTCCACCTGCGAGCACACCACCAGCACCGCGAGCAGCACCGAGTAGACGGTTTTCACCAGGAACAGCGTCGCGACCCGGGTGATGTTGCCGATCACCCGCCGCCCCTCCGCCACCACCGACGGCAGCGTGGCGAAACTGTTGTTGAGCAGCACGATCTGCGCGACCGCCCGCGTGGCCTCCGAACCGGAGCCCATCGCGACCCCGATGTCGGCGTCCTTCAGGGCGAGCACGTCGTTGACCCCGTCGCCGGTCATCGCGACCGTGTGCCCCTGGGACTGGAGCGCGCCCACCATGTCCCGCTTCTGCTGCGGGGTGACCCGCCCGAACACCGTGCCCTCGTCGAGCGCCCCGGCCATCGCGTCCCGGTCGGCGGGCAGCCCGCGCGCGTCGACGACCGTCCCCGCCAGCCCGAGCTTCCCGGCGACCGCGCCGACCGACACCGCGTTGTCGCCCGAGATGACCTTGGCGTCGACGTCCTGCTCGGCGAAGTACGCCAGCGTGTCCGCCGCGTCCGGCCGCAGCCGCTGCTCCAGCACCACCAGCGCGGTGGGGCGGACCCCGACGGCGGCCTCGGGGTCGTCCAGGCCGCGCTCGCCGCGGGCGAGGAGCAGCACCCGCAGGCCCTGCTCGTTCAGCCGCCCCGTGCGGGCCAGGGCCGGGGCGCCGGCGTCGAGCAGCACGTCGGGAGCACCGAGCAGCCAGACGGACGTGGTCCCGTCGCCCTCGGTGAAGGCGGCACCGCTGTACTTGCGGGCGGAGGAGAAGGGCAGGGCGTCGGTGCGCCGCCAGTCACCGGCGTCGGGGTAGGCGTCGGCGATCGCCCGGAGCGAGGCGTTCGGCCGCGGATCGGAGACGCCGAGGGCACCGAGCACCTTCCGCACGTACGCCTCGTCGCCGTCGCGGCTGCTGCCGCTTCCGGGGGCGTCGCCGTCGCCGTCGCCGAGCAGGTGCAGTTCCGCGACGTCCATGCCGCCCTCGGTGAGGGTGCCGGTCTTGTCCAGGCAGACCGTGTCGACGCGGGCCAGTCCCTCGATCGCGGGCAGCTCCTGCACCAGGCACTGCTTGCGGCCCAGCCGGACGACCCCGATCGCGAAGGCCACCGAGGTGAGGAGCACCAGCCCTTCGGGGACCATCGGCACGATCCCGCCGACCGTGCGGGCGACGGAGTCCTTCCACTCGTTGTCCTTGACGAACAGCTGGCTGATGATCAGCCCGGTCGCGGTCGGGATCATCATCCACGTCACGTACTTGAGGATCGTGGAGATGCCCGAGCGCAGCTCGGAGTGGACCAGCGTGAACCGGGACGCCTCCTCGGCGAGCTGCGCCGCGTACGCCTCGCGCCCCACCCTGGTCGCCTGGAAGGCGCCGCCGCCCGCGACCACGAAGCTTCCGGACATGACCTGGTCCCCCGGCCGCTTGACCACGGGATCGGCCTCTCCGGTGAGCAGTGACTCGTCGATCTCCAGAGAGTCGGCCTCCGCGCACACCCCGTCGACGACGACCTTGTCACCCGGCCCGATCTCGATCAGGTCGTCCAGCACGATCTGCGAGGTGCCGATCCCGGCGCTCACCCCGTCCCGGCGCACCGTCGGCCGCGCCTCGCCGATCACGGCCAGGGAGTCCAGGGTCTTCTTCGCCCGCCACTCCTGGATGATGCCGATCCCGGTGTTGGCGAGGATCACGAAGCCGAACAGGCTGTCCTGGATGGGCGCGACGCCCAGCATGATCACCCAGAGGATGCCGATGATCGCGTTGAACCGGGTGAGGACGTTCGCGCGGACGATCTCGGTCAGCGACCGGCTGCTGCGCACCGGCACGTCGTTGACCTGCCCGAGGGCCACCCGCTGAGCCACCTCGGCGGAGGTCAGTCCGGTCACCGGTGACGTGAGGGTGCCGGGATGCACGGTACCGGACTGCGGGTCCGCGTCGAGATGCGTCATGCGGACGACGGTACGTGCGCGGGCACGGCCCCACCCACCCGTTGAGCGGAAGATCCGACCGGAGGAGGACGGCCGTGGCACCGTGGTCGTACGGGAGCCGCGGGCGGCCGGGTGGTTCGTCCGGCCGGCGGGGACGTACGGAGCCGTCCGGCCGGCGGCGACGTCAGTCGGTCGAGGAGGTGGGGGAGGCGGGGGCGGCGGGGGAGGGGCCGCGGAGCGGTTCGGCCTCCGGGACGTCCCCGCTCCCGACGGCCTGTGCGGCCCGCGCGTGCCTGATCGCGCTCTCGCGCCGGCGGACGTACCAGATGCCGATGAAACCGAGGCCGCCGCCGGCCAGACAGGTCCACAGCCACCAGGTGTGGCCGTGGTCGTCGAACCAGCCGTAGAACGGCAGCTGCACCAGGAAGAGGGCGAACCAGATGATCGTGCCGCCGACGACGGTGGCGAGCACGGGGCCCTCGAAGGGCTCCGGCGCCTCGTGCTTGGGGGTCCCCTTGACGATGTCGGAGAGACCCGAGAGGAAAGCGGCCATGCGGACAGCTTACGAGGAGCGGAGGGTGTGACGTCCGCCGCGTCCGCGCCACGCCGCCCACCTCGGTCTACGCGCGGAGATAGCGAGGGCGTCGTTATATGTTCATACTGAATCCGTTTGTCTCTGGCCACTTCTGTTCGTAGAAAACGCCAAAGGGCTTTGGGGGAAGCCCGTCGGCGATGAGGTTTCCGCATGCCCACGTCGGCCCCCGCCAAGGCTCCGATGCCCGATCAGCCGGGGTCCGGCCCCGGCCACGGCGCACTCGACCGCTACTTCAGGATCTCCGAGCGGGGCAGTTCCCTGCCCCGCGAGATCCGTGGCGGATTCGCCACCTTCTTCGCGATGGCCTACATCATCGTGCTGAACCCGATCATCCTGGGCAGCTCGACGGACCTGTACGGCAACCAGCTCGACAACGGTCAGCTGGTCACCGCGACCGCCCTGACGGCGGCGTTCACCACGCTGCTCATGGGCGTCATCGGCAACGTGCCGATCGCGCTGGCCGCCGGCCTCGGCGTGAACTCGGTCGTCGCGCTCCAGCTCGCCCCCCGGATGTCCTGGCCGGACGCCATGGGCATGGTCGTGCTGGCCGGTTTCGTCGTCATGCTGCTGGTCGCCACCGGTCTGCGCGAGCGCGTGATGAACGCCGTCCCGTACGGTCTGCGCAAGGCCATCGCCATCGGTATCGGCCTGTTCATCATGATGATCGGTCTCGTCGACTCCGGCTTCGTCTCCCGCATGCCGGACGTCGCGAACACCACGGTGCCGATGCAGCTCGGCACCGGCGGTCACCTCACCGGCTGGCCGGTTCTCGTCTTCGTCCTCGGCGCGTTGCTCACGCTGGCGCTGATCATGCGCAAGGTGCCCGGCGCGATCCTCATCTCGATCGTCGTGATGACCGTTCTCGCCGTGATCATCGAAGCGGTGGCCGACGTCCCCTCCTGGGGCCTGACGGCCCCGGCCTGGCCCGGCAACCCGGTCGCCACCCCCGACTTCGGCCTGATCGGCGAGGTCAGCCTGTTCGGCGGCTTCGAGCAGGTGGGTGTGCTGACCGGCGTCCTGTTCGTCTTCACCGTGCTGCTGTCGTGCTTCTTCGACGCCATGGGCACGATCATGGGTGTCTCCGACGAGGCCAGGCTGACCGACGCCCAGGGCCAGATGCCCGGCATCAACAAGGTCCTCTTCATCGACGGTGTCGCGGTCGCCGCGGGCGGCGCCAGTTCCGCCTCCGCCACCACCGCCTTCGTGGAGTCCACGGCCGGTGTCGGCGAGGGCGCGCGCACCGGCTTCGCCAACGTCGTCACCGGTGCGCTCTTCGCCGTCGCGCTGTTCCTCACGCCCGTCGCCACCATGGTCCCGTCGCAGGCGGCGACCCCGGCGCTGCTCGCGGTCGGCTTCCTGATCCTGGCGGGTTCGATCAGGGAGATCGACTGGGCGGACCACACCATCGCCATCCCGGCCTTCGTGACCATGGTGATGATGCCGTTCACCTACTCGATCACCAACGGCATCGGCATGGGCTTCATCACCTTCGTGGTGCTGCGCCTGGCGGCCGGGCGCGGCAAGGGGGTGCCGGCGGCGATGTACGTGGTGTCGGCGGTGTTCGCCTTCTACTACCTGATGCCGGCACTGGGCCTGACCTGAGCCGGTCCCGTGGCAGAAGGGGCGCGGCTCAGGTGACGTCGTAGAACTTCTCCGTCTCCTCGACGGCGGTCTGGAACCGCTGGTCGAAGTCATCGCGAACGAGCGTCCGGACGACATAGTCCTGGACGCTCATTCCGCGTCTGGCGGCGTGCTGCCGGAGCCGCTCGAGCAGCTCGTGGTCCATGCGCAGGCTGAGTACGTCGGTCCCCATGGGCATGAGCGTTGCCGCACATCCCGGCTCGGCGTGCGCGCTTCCACGCCGAGGTCACCCGTATGAGTGATTCGAGTGAGTAATTCGGCCTCGTGGTTCGCCTCCTGGTTCGCCTCGGTGTTCCGGCGCGCGGGTGGCCGGTGTCACGGGTGCCGACGGAATCCGGGTGCGCCCGAGGGGTCCTTTAGCGAGAGTAATGAGTTACGCTAAAGAACATGCCGGACCTCAGCCATGGCGACGACGCGGCCGCCGTGAACGCCCTCCGATCCGCCGTGATGCGACTGTCCCGTCGGCTCAAGCACCAGCGCGTCGACGAGTCGCTCAGCCCCACCGAGATGTCGGTGCTGGGCACCCTGGCCCGGTGCGGCCGGGCCACCCCGGGCGAGCTCGCCCGCAGGGAGCACGTCCAGCCGCCCTCGATGACCCGCATCGTGGCGCTGCTGGAGGGCAAGGGCCTGGTCCGGCTGGAGCCGCACCCCGACGACCGGCGCCAGAAGGTCGTCACGCAGACCGGACAGGCCGAGGCGATGCTGGACGAGAGCCGCCGCAGGCGGAACGCCTTCCTGGCCACCCTGGCCGCGGAGCTCGACGAGGACGAATGGGCGAAGCTCCGTGCCGCCGCCCCCGTCCTGGAGAAGCTCGCACACATCTAGACGTGCGAGGTACGCGGTGACCGGGGCGCGCGGTGAGGCGCCGGCGAGGCACGGGGCACGAGGTACGAAGCACGAGGTACGAAGCACGAGGTACGAAGCACGAGGTACGGAGCAACAGCAGCTGTCACCAGGAGGCGAACTTTGAGTACGGGATCCGGAGCAGACTCCGCCCCCGCACCGGACCACGACGACAACCGGACCACCCGCGACACCGAGACCGGCACCGGTACCCACACCGGCACCGACGTCATGGGAGACAAGCCCCGCAAGGCCGGGATGTTCTCCTCTCTGAAGGTCAGGAACTACCGCCTGTTCTTCGCCGGCCAGGTCGTCTCCAACACCGGCACCTGGATGCAGCGCATCGCCCAGGACTGGCTGGTGCTCACCCTCACCGGCTCCTCGGCCGCCGTCGGCATCACCACGGCCCTGCAGTTCCTGCCGATGCTGCTGTTCGGCCTGTACGGCGGCGTCCTCGTCGACCGGTTGCGCAAGCGCCCCACACTCCTGTTCACCCAGTCCGCGATGGCCCTCACCTCGCTGGCACTGGCCGCCCTGACGCTCACCGGCCACGTCCAGATCTGGCACGTCTACGTCGCCGCCTTCGTCACCGGCCTGGCCACGGTGATCGACAACCCCGCCCGCCAGTCCTTCGTCGCGGAACTCGTCGGCCCCGGCCAGCTGCAGAACGCGGTCAGCCTGAACTCCGCGAACTTCCAGTCCGCCCGGCTGGTCGGCCCCGCCGTCGCGGGTGTGCTGATCACCGGCGTCGGCACGGGCTGGGCGTTCTTCCTCAACGGCGTGTCCTTCGTCGCGCCGATCGCCGGCCTGCTGATGATGCGGGCCCGCGAACTGCACGCCGTCACGCCGTCCCCGCGCGGCAAGGGGCAGCTGCGGGAGGGGCTGCGCTATGTCGCGGGCCGGCCCGAGCTGCTCTGGCCGATCGTCCTGGTGGGGTTCATCGGCACCTTCGCCTTCAACTTCCCCGTCTACCTCTCGGCCTTCGCCGACGACGTCTTCGACGGGGGCGCGGGCGCGTACAGCCTGTTCAACACGCTGATGGCGGTCGGCTCGGTGGCCGGCGCCCTGCTCGCCGCCCGGCGCGGCACGGCCCGCCTGCGGCTGCTGATCCTGGCCGCGCTGGCCTTCGGCGGACTGGAGATCGTCGCCGCCGGGGCACCCGCCCTGTGGCTGTTCGCCCTGCTCATGGTCCCGATCGGCCTGGTCGCGATGACGGTCAACGTCACCGTCAACACCAGCATCCAGATGGCCACCGACCCGGCCGTACGCGGTCGCGTCATGGCCCTGTACATGATGGTCTTCCTCGGCGGCGCACCCGTCGGCGCCCCGATCGTCGGCTGGATCACCGACACCCACGGCGCCCGCGTCGGCCTCGCGGCGGGCGGTGCGATCGCGGCCCTCGCCGCCGCCGTGATCGGCCTGATCCTGGCCCGCGTCGGCAACCTGCGCCTGACGGTCGGCTGGCACGGCGGGCACCCCCGGATGCGGTTCGTGCCGCGGGAACGGCAGGAGGCGCTGACGCCGGTGGGGTGATCGGGAATGCCGCGGGGGCGCACGCCCCTCGGGTCAGTCGCGGGGGAACCCGTCGGTCCTGAGGACGAGACCGACGGCCGTCCGGGTCAGGTCGATCTCCTCGCCGAAGCCGAAGGTGACGTCGACGTGGTACTTCCCGTCCTTCGGCTGCATGTGCAGGTGCCACTCGCCGGTGTACGGGTCCACGATCAGGTACACCGGTACGCCGGCGGTGGCGTAGGCATCCTTCTTCGGGCCGTAGTCGTTGCCCGCGGTGTCCTTGGAGACCACCTCGGCGACGAACTCGACGTCCTCGTGACGCCGGCGGCCCTTGACGCCCTGCTCGGCGCCGTCCGCGAGGGCCACCACGTCGGACGCGAACCCGTTGAGGCGCCCCGGGTAGTCCATGCGGACGTCGGATTTGACTTGCTTGCGCGGGTACTTGGCGCGCAGTTGCTCAACGATGTCCAGGATGATGTCCCAGCGGGTGTTCCGTTGCGGCGTCATGAAGATGTGCCCCCCGACGATCTCGGTCTTGTATCCCTCGGGGACGGGCATCTTCTCCAGCCACTCGAACATCGCGTCGAGCGTGAGGTCGCCGGTGCTTTCGGCCATCTCGATCCTGTCTGCAAGGACGGTCATCGTGGCGCTCCTGCCCGGCTGAGCTCCGGACGAGTGCAGCCGCGCGGTACGACGATACGCACGGTGACCAGGACACGCACAGGCGTACACGCGTTCCACCGGAAGACCGGAGACTGGGCGCATGAGACTCTTCGCCGCCCTGCTGCCCCCCGACGACGTGTCCCGTGAGCTTGCCGCCGAGGTCGAGGTGTTGCGAGGGCTCCCCGGTGCCGATGGGCTGCGCTGGACGGGCCGTAACGGCCGGCACTTCACGCTCGCCTTCTACGGCGAGGTCGACGACGCTCTCGTGCCCGGGCTGACGGCGCGCCTGGAGCGGGCGGCGGCGCGGACCGGGCCGTTCGAGCTGGCGCTGAGCGGTGGCGGCCACTTCGGGCACGGGAGGGCGGTGTGGGCCGGGGCGGACGGTGACCTGCGGACCCTGCGCCTGCTCGCCGAGCGCGCCGGGGCGGCGGGGCGGAAGGCGGGCGTCGAGAGGGAGGAGCACCGCCGCTACAAGGCCCACCTGACGCTGGCCCGCAGCGGCACCGGCGTCGACGTACAGCCGTACCTCGCGGCGCTCGCCGGGTTCCGGAGCCGTTCCTGGACCGTGGGCGAGGTGGCGCTGGTGCGCAGCCACCTGCCGACGTCGGGCGTACCGGGGGAGCAGCCCCGTTACGAGGTGGTCGCGCGCTGCCCGCTCGGGCCGGCCGGTTAGGCTCGATGTCGTGGACCCGAAAACCCGGAACCGGATCATGGCCGGTGTGCTCGTACTGATGTTCGCCATGGTGGCGCTGGCGTCGGCGCTCGGAGGATAGAACCCGATCCTCGCGCCGACGCCACCACCGCTGTGGCTGCCGTCCTACCAGGCGAAGGCCTCCGGGGACGGGCCCGGGCCGGGGAAGATCTCGTCCAGTGAGGCCAGCAGCTCCTCGCCCAGTTCCAGCTCGACCGCCCGCAGCGCCGATTCCAGCTGCCCGGCGGTGCGCGGACCGACGATCGGGCCGGTCACCCCGGGACGGGTGAGCAGCCAGGCCAGGGCCGCCTCGCCGGGCTCGATGCCGTGCTTGTCGAGCAGGTCCTCGTACGCCTGGATCCGGGCGCGGCCCGCCGGGTCGGCGAGGGTGTCGGCGGCCCGTCCGGAGGCACGGCGTCCGCCTTCGACCTGCTTCCTGATCACACCGCCGAGCAGCCCGCCCTGCAGCGGCGACCAGGGGATGACCCCGAGCCCGTACTCCTGCGCGGCCGGGATGACCTCCATCTCGGCGCGGCGCTCGGCGAGGTTGTAGAGGCACTGCTCGCTGACCAGGCCGATGGTCCCGCCCCGCCGGGCCGCGGTCTCGTTCGCCTGGGCGATCTTGTAGCCGGGGAAGTTGGACGACCCGGCGTAGAGGACCTTCCCCTGCTGGACCAGGACGTCGACGGCCTGCCAGATCTCGTCGAACGACGTGCTGCGGTCGATGTGGTGGAACTGGTACAGGTCGATGTGGTCGGTCTGCAGCCGCTTCAGCGAGGCGTCCACGGCCCGCCGGATGTTCAGGGCCGACAGCTTGTCGTGGTTGGGCCACGCCTCGCCGTCGGCGCCCATGTTCCCGTACACCTTGGTGGCGAGCACGACCTTGTCGCGCCGCCCGCCGCCCTTGGCGAACCAGTTGCCGATGATCTCCTCGGTGCGGCCCTTGTTCTCGCCCCACCCGTAGACGTTGGCCGTGTCGAAGAGATTGATCCCGGCGTCCAGCGCCGCGTCCATGATGGCGTGGCTGTCGGCCTCGTCGGTCTGCGGACCGAAGTTCATCGTCCCGAGGACGAGCCGGCCGACCTTGAGTCCCGTGCGTCCCAGCTGTGTGTACTTCATGCCCCAAGCCAACGTCTTGGAGTGCCCTCCAGGCAAGCGGGCCGGGGACGGGGGAGCGGGATCAGTCGCGGGGGAGGTCGGCCGTGCCTGCGGGGACGACCCAGGCCGTCGGCTGTCCGGTGACCGAGGCGATCATGTCGAAGTCGCCGTCATAGTGCAGGACGATGGCGTCGTGACGTTCGGCTGTCGCTGCGATGATCAGGTCGGAGACCGACAGGGCCTTCCGGTTCCCCCCTCTGGATGAGAAGCGTCCGGACGTCGAGCGCCCGGTCCCAGGCCTCGTCCGGAGTCGGCAGCCACTCGAAGCCGCGCATTTCGTCGCGGATTCGTTCGGCGTCGGCCTTGGACCGGGCACTGTGCAGGACCTCGAGTTCCACCGCGCCGCACACCGCCAGCAGTCCGGCGTTGTGCGGCGGGTCGACGACGGCGCGGACCGTCGGCTTCGGATAACGGGCCAGGGCCGACTTGTCGATCAAGTAGTGGCCGGTCACGCGGCTCCCCGCGAGTCGGTCGTCTCCTCCACGGGCCCCGTGAGCCCGGGCAGCCCGCCTTCGGCAAGCCAGTTCAGGAACGACGCCCGCTTCCGGCGTTTGATGGCGTCCTCGAGAGCCGCGTTCACGGTGGCGACCTTGGTGTTCGTTCCGAAGATCTCGGCAGCTTCGGCCGGCTTGTCGTCGTCGATGTCGATGACTGTTCGTGCCATGTGAATCTCCGGGACGGGCCAGCGCTCAACAGAGCGAGGGTATCGAGATCATCGGCACTTGATATCTCTGGTTACCGTTTCCCGGAGCCTCGCTCGGGGCTCCGGGGCTCGTAGGGTCCGCCCAGCTCCCAGCCCTGGTGCATCGCCTCCGCGAAGGCCTCCGCGATCCTGTCTTCGCCGTTCGCGTTGGGATGGGTGCCGTCGTACGTGTCGGTGTGGATGTCGTACGCGGGCGGGAGGGTGGCCAGCAGGACGGGGGAGGCCGGGGTGTCGAGGTCGGCGGCCACCTTCGCCAGGAGTTCGTTGAAGCGGGTGACCTGGACGGCGAAGTCCGGGTCGGCCTGCGCACGGATGTTGGGGATCACCGGGAGCAGGACCAGGCGGACGCGCCGGTTGGCCGCCCGTGCTTCGGCGACGAAGGAGACGACGTTGTCCGCGGTCTGTTCGGCGTTCGTGTAGAAGCCGAGGTCGATCAGGCCCAGGGAGACCAGGAGGACGTCGGCGCGCAGGGTCCGGACGGCCTCGCCGATCAGCGGTGCCATGTGGTGCCAGCCCTCGCCCCAGCCGGCCAGGTGCCCCTGGGGGAAGTCCGGGTCGGCGTAGGCGTACGAGGTGGGGGCGTCCGTCTGCCGGTCGTGCAGCGTCTCGCGCGGGCCGACGAGGGTGAACGGACCGTCGTACTCCGCGCACAGGTGCTGCCACAGGCGGTAGCGCCAGGTGTGCTCACCCGCGCTCCCGATGGTCATCGAGTCGCCGACGGGCATGAACCTGAGCATCGGATCATCATGGACGATCGGCCCCGCCACCGCGATGTGAGTCCGACCACCCGACGTGAACCGCTCGGCCCCCCGCCGTGAACTGCGCGGTGTGGTGGCAGTCTTGGGGCATGCGCCGACCCTTCGCACTGCTCGCCGCGGCCCTCCTCCTCGGGGCGGGTGCCGCCCCCGCCTCCGCAGCCGACGGCGACGACGCGGGTGCCGGGAACGAGTCCTTCACGATCCAGGACCCGCGGATCACCGAGTCCAGCGGGCTCGCCGCCTCCCGGCTCCACCCGGGCGTCTACTGGACCCACAACGACAGCGACGACGGCGCCCACCTCTACGCCGTCGACAGCGCGACCGGCGAGACCGTCGCCCGGATCACCTTCACCGGCGTCGGCAGTCCCCGGGACGTCGAGGCCGTCTCCATCGGGCCGGACAACCGGATCTTCGTCGGGGACATCGGCGACAACCTCGGAGGCACCTGGCCCCACGTGTGGATCTACGAGCTGCCCGAGCCGAAGGAGCTGCGGGACCAGACCGTGCGGGCCACGCAGTACGTCGTCACGTACTCCGACGGGGCCCGCGACGCCGAGTCCCTCGTCGTGCACCCGAAGACCGGGCGCGTCTACATCGTCGACAAGAAGGAGGAGGGCGGGCACCTGTACGAAGGGCCCGCCGAACTCTCCGCCTCGGGCGGCAACGTCTTCCGGCCGGTCGCCCCCGTCGACCTGTGGGCCACCGACGCCGCCTTCTCGCCCGACGGCCGGGAACTCGCCGTGCGGTCGTACTTCGGCGGCATCCAGTACGCCTGGGACGACGCCACGGACGGGAAGATCGAGCGCAGGGGGCGGCTCAGCGTGCCGCTCGCGGGGCAGGGCGAGTCCGTCAGCTACTCCGCCGACGGCTCCCGGCTGATGTACGGGAGCGAGGGCGAGCAGAGTCCGGTCGAGTCCCGGGAGGTGCCCGGGAGCGGCGGCGCCGGTGGCGGGGACGGTGAGTCGTCCGGGGACGGAGGCTCGGCGGCGGACGGGGAGGACGGTGCCGGTGGGGACGGGCTCAGGACCGGGGTGATCGGGGTGATCGTCGTGGGGGCCGTCCTGCTCGGGCTACGACGGCTGTTCCGGCGGAGCTGACCGGTCCGGCCCGGCCGCGGGGGCGGACGGCGGGGCGCCCTTCGCGGTGCGGGCGGTCACGAACACTTCCAGGCCGTCCAGGATGCGCTGCAGTCCGAACTCGAAGTGGTCGAAGTCGGAGCCGAAGGTGTCCTCGGAGAGCGAGGCCAGAACGGGGTAGCGTCCGCTGAGCATGGCCTTCTCCAGGGCCGGCCGCTGTGCCTCCCAGAACTGCGCGTCCGTCAGTCCCGAGCGGCGCTCGGCCTCCGCCTCGTACAGCTGGGTGCGGGCGGCACCGACGACGTATCCGTCGATCATGACGATCGCCGACACCAGTTCGGGGTCGGACAGGTTCATCGGCTTGATCCGGGTGAGCACCTTCTCCATGCCGTCGAGCGCGCTCGGGCCGAGGATCGGGCGGGACTGGTTGACCTCCAGCAGCCACGGATGGCGGCGGTACAGCGCGAGGGTGGCGCGGCCCAGGGCTTCCAGGGTGGAGCGCCAGTCGCCGTCACCGAAGTCGGCGGGATCCTCCGACGGGCGCTGCACACGGTCCAGCATCAGGTCGAGCAGCTCGGCCTTGCCGGGGACGTAGCGGTACAGGGACATCGTGCCGGTGCCGAGCTCGGTGGCGATCCGGCGCATGGAGAGCGCGCCGAGCCCCTCCCGGTCCGCGACCTCGACGGCGGCCTCCACGACGCGGTCCAGGGTCAGGCCCGGCTTCGGCCCCCGGCTGGGCCGTCGGCCCGTGTCCCACAGCAGGTGGAGGGTGCGGGTGATGTCACCGCTGCCACTGGATTCCGTACCGCCCGTACCGCTCTTCATGGGGGCAGTTTAGATCCGCGCGAAAAAACTGGGTACGGCGTACGCGTAATCGGGTACGGTGTACCCGGTTATCGGAAGGGGGACCCATGAACGACGGTTACGCGGTGCGGGCCGAAGGACTGGACAAGCGGTACGGCGAAAAACGCGCCCTCGACGGCTTCGATCTCGCCGTCCGCACGGGCACCGTGCACGGCCTGCTGGGGCCGAACGGCGCCGGCAAGACCACCGCGGTCCGCATCCTGTCGACGCTGGTCCGGCTGGACGGGGGGCGGGCCACGGTGGCCGGCCTGGACGTCGGGCGGCGGGCGCGCGAGGTGCGGGCGCGGATCGGGCTCACGGGGCAGTACGCCGCCGTGGACGAGGTGCTCACCGGACGGCAGAACCTCGAGATGTTCGGGCGGCTGTTCCACCTGGGCGGGAAGCGGGCCCGGTCGCGGGCCACCGAACTGCTGGAACGGTTCGGCCTGAGCGACGCCGCCGACAAGGGCGTCGACGGCTACAGCGGAGGCATGCGGCGACGGCTGGACCTCGCCGCCTCCATGATCCTCGCGCCGGCCGTGCTCTTCCTGGACGAGCCGACGACGGGGCTCGACCCCCGCAGCCGGAACGAGGTCTGGGACTCCGTGAGGGCGCTGGTCGCGGACGGCACGACCGTGCTGCTCACCACGCAGTACCTGGAGGAGGCCGACAGGCTGGCCTCCCGCATCACCGTCATCGACCAGGGGCGGGCCATCGCGGACGACACCCCGGACGGGCTGAAGAACCTCGTCGGCGGCGACCGCATCGAGGTCGTCGTCGCCGAACCGGCCGACATCCCGCGGGTGGTGAAGGTGGTGTCCCGGGTCACCGACGGCGAACCCGAGTCGGACGAGAGCGAGTCGCGCGTGCACGCCCCGGTGACGGACCGGGTGGCCGCGCTGACCGAGGTGGCGCGCACCCTCCAGGACGAGGGAGTGCGGGTCGAGGACATCGGGCTGCGCAGGCCCAGCCTCGACGACGTCTTCCTGCGCCTCACCGGCCACCGCACGGACGTTCCGCAGCCGAAGGAGGCCACCGCGTGAGCACCGCCGACCCGGTCACCGGCCGGGATGCCGATTCCCCCGCCGGTCCGGCCGCCGCCCCGGCCGCGCGCAGCCGCGCCTACTGGGCGCTCTCCGACTGCTGGAACATCGTCCGCCGCGGCCTGACCCACTACCGGCGCCAACCCGTCAACATCGCCTGGCAGCTGGGCTTCCCGATCCTGTCGGTGCTGCTCTACGGCTACGTCTTCGGCAGCGCGATGACGGTGCCCGGCGGCGGGGACTACAAGGACTTCCTGATGCCCGGGATGTTCGTGATGACGATGGCGTTCGGCTTCATCAACACCGCGACCATAGTGGTGTACGACGTCACCAAGGGCGTGATCGACCGGTTCCGCTCGATGCCGATGGCGCCGTCCGCGGTGGTGGCCGGGCGCGGGGTGACCGATCTGGTCGTCGCCTGCGCCGAGTTGGGCATCCTCGTGCTCACCGCGCTGGCCATGGGCTGGCGGCCGGACGGAGGCTGGGGCTTCCTCGCGGCGTTCGGGCTGCTGCTGTGGCTGCGGTTCGCGCTCATCTGGCTCGGGGTGTGGCTCGGGCTGCTCGTACCCAACCCGGAGGCGGCGGGCGGCCTGTTCGCGGTCGCCTTCCCGCTGACGATGATCTCCAGCATCTTCGTGGCCCCGCAGCTCATGCCCGACTGGCTGGGCTGGATCGCCGCCTGGAACCCGATCTCGTCCACGGCCGCGGCCACGCGTGAGCTGTTCGGTACACCGGTCGGCGGCGGCGACTCCTGGGTCGAACAGCACGCGCTGCTGATGGCGGGGGTGTGGCCGCTCGTCCTGACGGCGATCTTCTTGCCGCTCGCGGTACGGAGGTTCCAGCGGCTCAGCCGGTGAGCGGCTGAGCCGGGCATGAGGCGGGCGGTGTTCGAGAGGTGAATGCCGTCCGCCTTCTTGACGTGTCCATGTGACATGGCTTGCATGGAGGGTGCGGGGTAGTGGGAGCGCTCCCACTCGTTCCGGGCCCGCCCCTCCGAGAGGAAGCAGCGACATGTTCCGCAGCTTGCGAAGAGCGCTGTGCGTGGCCGTGGCGGCGTTCCTGTTGCCGCTGGCGGGTGTGCAGTCGGCCGGTGCGGCGGAGCCGGGCGACGGCACGGCCCGTACGGCGGCGGCCGGCGAAGGGTACTGGCACACCGACGGCCGGCGGATCCTGGACGCGTCCGGACAGCCCGTACGCCTCGCCGGCATCAACTGGTTCGGCTTCGAGACCGACGTCCACGTGGCCCACGGCCTGTGGGCCCGCGACTACAAGGGCATGCTCGACCAGATCAGGTCCCTCGGCTACAACACCGTCCGCGTCCCCTACAGCGACGACATCCTCAAGCCGGGCACCCTGCCGGACAGCATCAGCCACGACGGCATCAACACCGACCTGCGGGGCCTGACCTCGCTCCAGGTACTGGACCGGATCGTGGCGCACGCGGGGCGGGCGGGCCTGAAGATCGTGCTCGACCGGCACCGTCCCGACGCGGCCGCCCAGTCCGCGCTCTGGTACACCGACGCGGTCCCCGAATCGACGTGGATCACCAACCTCAAGGCGCTCGCCGCCCGTTACGAGGGCGATCCGACCGTCATCGGCATCGACCTGCACAACGAGCCCCGCGATCCCGCCTGCTGGGGCTGCGGCGACACGGCGCGCGACTGGCGGCTGGCCGCCGAGCGGGCCGGCAACGCGGTGCTGTCCGTCAACCCCGAGCTGCTGGTCTTCGTCGAGGGCGTGCAGTCGTACAACGGGGCCAACGGCTGGTGGGGCGGCAACCTGATGGGCGTCGCCGAGCACCCGGTCCGCCTGGACGTGCCGGACCGGCTCGTCTACTCCGCCCACGACTACGCCACCAGCGTGGCCCAGCAGCCCTGGTTCGGTGATCCCTCCTTCCCCGCCAACATGCCGGAGATCTGGGACAGGTACTGGGGCTACGTCTTCAAGCAGGACATCGCCCCGGTCTGGCTCGGCGAGTTCGGCACGACCCTCCAGTCGGGAGTGGACCAGCGGTGGCTGTCCGCACTGGTGTCGTACCTGCGGTCCACCTCGGAGCACGGGGCCGACAGCTTCCACTGGACCTTCTGGTCCTGGAACCCCAACTCCGGTGACACCGGCGGGATCCTCAAGGACGACTGGAGGACCGTGGACACGGTGAAGGACGGGTACCTCGCGGACATCAAGGCGCCGGGGTTCGCGGCGGGCGACCCGGGCGACCCGGGTGACCCGGGTGACCCAGGTGATCCGGGCGACCCCGGCGACCCCGGTGACGGGGCCGAGTGCGCCGCCGCCTACACCGTCAGCAGCGACTGGGGCGGCGGCTTCAACGCCGAGGTGAAGGTCACCAACACCGGTACCGTGCCGCTGGGTTCCTGGAAGGTGACGTGGACCTGGAGCGGGACCCAGAAGGTCACCAGCATGTGGAACGCGTCCCACACCCAGTCCGGGTCGACGGTCACCGCCGTCAACGCCGGCCACAACGGAGCGCTCGCGGCGGGCGCGTCGGCGAGCTTCGGCTTCGGGGGCACACCCGGCGGCGGGAGCGTACCGAGCGTGAGCTGCACGGCGACGTGAGCGACGTCTGATCAGGACCCGGCACAGTGTTCCGTACACGGTGCCGGGTTTCCTGCCGACGCAGGCCGTACGACTGATGCCAGGGGGCGTGAGTTCCAGGAAAGGTCACGATTCGCCAGTCGCCGATACGCTGCCTGTATGGGGCAGCTGGTGCTTCCACCTGCGGATTTCCGGCTCTACGGGAAAGCGGCCCTCACGGAGGGGGAGCTTTCGGTCAAGTGTCCACACGGTGGCTGGATGGCTTGCTGTCTGGCTCAGGTGGTGCGACACTGGGCAGGCAAGGTCCTATGTGTTCTTTGGAGAGCACTCAAAGGATCTTGCTCTCGTAGGCCCCCGGCGTGCCGGGGGTTTCTGCGTTTCTAGGCGTTATCCGTGTCGAGCCACACGATGCCATCGGTACCGTGGTCGGGAAGCCAGTGCTGTGACAACCGCCGGTAGGACTTCGCCACAGCCCTCACTGGATTCATCTTCGGCCACACCTCGGGATGGGCAAGCCCTAAATGATGGAAGGCGGCGTAGCCGACCATGTCGGCAGCCTGAATGAACTGGCTGTATCGACTGTCCTGCATGATCGGGTCTTCGAGAATCCTGCGAGTGGTAAGTGGCAGTCGGCGATGTGCTGCCCGGTAGGGACTTGCGTTACGTACCGCCTGCTCCCAGAGCTTCTGAGCGTCTTCCTGCGCCATGCCGGAGGTGTCCTCGGGTCCAGCCTGGCCGTCGTACATGATCAGTATGCGGGTGTCCTGCTCAAGGGCCCATAGTTCCATGTGGTCGACGAAGCCCTGATACACCTCGGCTATCTGAGCGGTACGGCCCGCGACAGTCAGCACACGCAGGCTGGCGCACCGGGCCAGCTGCCTCATCATGAGGTCGTGCGCAGCAAGGCGTGCCGGGCGCCCGAAGCGCTGATTCTGTTCGTCAGTCGCACAGGGCCGGCCTCGCCCTTTGACCAGGCTGTTGGCATGCAACTCGGTGTTCTTCGGGATGCCCCACGTCTCCTCCAGCCCTCGTCGGCCTTCCAGCCAGCAGTGCAGGAGGTCGTTCCAGCCTTCTTCGGGTACGAGAAGCCCGGTCAGAGTGCGGCCCTGGTCCGCCCCCGAGTCATCGGCGTAGCAAAAATACACGTTCGGAATATATGGCGTCAGGAGACCGCAGGTAGAACCTCTTTGCAACTCTTACTTGCGCATGGAACATTCTCGTCTCCCATGCCCAGACGATGCATGCGTTGAGCAACGGCGCTGTCAGCGGGATGCTCCAGACGGCCGACTACACCCGGTACGTCTTCGAGCACCACGCCGCACTTCAGAATGCGCCACGGGACACGGAAACCGCGGTGCGGGCCCGCATGAAACGGCAGGAGTGGCTGTACCAACCGGGCAAGCGGTTGAACCTGCTCATGCGCGAGAGCGTGCTGTGGGCTCGTATCTGCCCCCCCGAAGTGTTGGCAGCCCAACTCGACCGTCTGCTCGGCGTGGTGGGCATGGACACCGTGCACATGGGAATCGTGCCGCTCGATGCCGACCTGTCGTTGACGTTGAATAATTCCTTCTGCGCGTTGGACGACCGTCTCGTCGTCGTAGAGGACTGGCATGCCGAGCTCTGGCTCGACGACGCCGAAACGATTGCTCTCTACCGCCGTGTCTGGGACTCCTTCGCGGAGTCCGCCGTCTTCGGCCCCGAGGCCCAACAGGGGATCGCCCGCGTGCGCCGGAGCATCAGGGTTTGAGGGCGTGCGGTCGTACCCGGCCTCGGGGCTGGCAGGCGCACATGTTCATACGTCGCGTATTCGCTGCTGAGCAGCAGGTCCATCACCCTGTGTGTTTGCTGTTGCGCCGGGTCCCGCGGTGTCCGTTCATCGTTTTGGCTACGGGGCGATGTGGGGCCGTAGGAAGCGGTGGAGGATCAGGCGCAGCGTGGGGATCTGGTCGGCCGGGCTGAAGGACGGGTTGGTGGCAGCACTGGTGTAGAGGGTTGCGATGAGGGCCATGACCCATGCTGCGGTGTCGTCCGGGTTCAGGGCAGGGTCGATCTGTCCTGCTGCGGCCGCGTTCCGCAGCAGGGCGATGATGGTGGACCGTTCCTCGTCGTCGTCGCGGCTCAGCTGCGCTTCGAGGTCGGGGTCGCGGTAAGCCTGGATCATCGCCTCCATGACGAGTGCGGGGGCCAACGGCTCCATGGCGGGGGCGGCGAGAAGGTCCACGATGTCGAGGAGGGCGGTCCACGGGTCGTCGGCGGCGCGAGCGGTGGCGAGACGCTCGGCCTTGGTGGCGCTGTCGTGCTCGTCGTCCTCGAAGACGGCGTGGAAGATCGCGCGCTTGTTGGGAAAGTAGTGGAACAAGTTGCCCGCGCTCATGCCGGCGGCCTTGCAGATTTCCGCCGTGGTGGTGCGCTCGAAACCTTTGGCGGCGAAGAGTTCAGCCGCGGCGTTGACGATGTGCCGGCGCCGTGCCCGGTGTCTGGCTGGGTCGACCGTCCTCATAGGGGCTCCTTCTGGCCGGTTCTCGATTCCTCCGGCAGGCGACCAATAATAGACCGAGCGCTCGGTCTATTATTGAGAGGGAGAGGGAAGGCGAGAGCGAGGGGGAACATGGACATGCGTAAGAGCCCCATGCGGCATCCGCAAGGCGAACCGCTCACTGTGCTCGGTGCGTCGCTGTGGAGCACCGTGTGCGTCTACACCGGGTTCGTGCTTGCCGGGGTGGGGGTCGGCTGGCTCGTCGGCCTCCTGGCCGACTGGCTCATAACGCTGCCCTGGGCACCGCTGCAGGGGCCGGCCGAACTGGTCGTGTGGCTCCCCGTTCCGGTGCTGCCGGCCGCAGGTTCGGTGGCAGGGCTTGCCCTTGGACTTGTCGCCCAGTACGAGCAGCTGGTGATTCATCTGTCTGGTGAGCGCGTTGTGCTCAGGCGCAAGGGCCGGGAGCAGGAGTTCCCGTCTCGTACCATCGCCGCAGTGTTTCTGGACGGCAAGCGACTCGTCCTGCTCGGCCACGGCGGTGGCGAACTCACCCGACAAGAGTGCGACCTGGCCGCCGGCCGTGTTGCCGATGCCTTCACCGAGTATGACTACACGTGGGCGGACGCCGATCCGTACAAGGACGAGTTCCGCCGCTGGGTACCTGATGCTTCCGGACTCCCGGAGGGGGCGAACGCCATCCTCAAGGCCCGCCAGATGTCGTTGGGGGAGAAGGGCTCGTCCGACGACGATGTTGAGCAACTCCGTGAGGAATTGGCCCGTCTCGGCGTCGTGGTGAGGGACGAGAAGCGACGCCAGTACTGGAGGAGGGTCAACCGGGAGCCACGTCCGGCCGTGGAGTGAAGAGCGGCGAGACCGGCTGACCGTGTCCCTCGGTGAAGCCGAATCCGGTATGCCCCTGTGTGACCCCCCGGGGGCATTGATGGTGGCCGGCCCCGGCAGCGGCTTTCACCCGCGGGTTCATCGTGACCGAGGTCATGAACCCCTTCCGGAAGTCGTCGTACTCGGGACAGGAGAACGCCTGCGTCGAGATCGCCGAAACGGTTCCGGGCGGCCGGGCCGTCCGCGACAGCAAGCAGCAGGGCGGCCCCCTGCTCACCGTCTCCCGCGAGGGCTGGCAGGCCTTCCTGCGCCAGTTCGCGTAGGCATCGCGTACACGAAGGGCGCCCGGCGGATCACCGCCGGGCGCCCTTCGTCGTTGTGCCGGGGAACGGCTACAGCTGGCCGATGACGTAGTCCACGCACTTCGTCAGGGCCTCGACGTCCGCCGGGTCGACCGCCGGGAACATCGCCACGCGGAGCTGGTTGCGGCCGAGCTTGCGGTACGGGTCGGTGTCGACGATGCCGTTGGCGCGCAGCACCTTGGCGACCGCGGCGGCGTCGATCTCGTCCGTGAAGTCGATGGTGCCGATGACCTGGGAACGCTTCGCCGGGTCGGTGACGAACGGGGTCGCGAACTTCGACTCCTCGGCCCAGCCGTACAGGCGGGACGACGAGTCCTTGGTGCGGCCGGTGGCGAAGTCCAGGCCGCCCTGGCCGTTGAGCCACTTCAGCTGCTCGTTCAGCAGGAACAGGGTGGCCAGCGCCGGGGTGTTGTACGTCTGGTTCTTGCGGGAGTTGTCGATCGCCGTGGGCAGCGAGAAGAACTCCGGGACGTGGCGGCCGGACGCGTGGATCCGCTCGGCGCGCTCGATCGCGGCCGGGGAGAACACGCCGATCCACAGGCCGCCGTCGGAGGCGAAGGACTTCTGCGGGGCGAAGTAGTAGACGTCCGTCTCGGCGATGTCCACGGGCAGGCCGCCGGCGCCGCTCGTCGCGTCCACGAGGACCAGGGAGCCCTCGTCGGCGCCGGGCACCCGCTTGATCGGCATGGCGACGCCGGTGGAGGTCTCGTTGTGCGTGAACGCGTAGACGTCCACGCCCGCCTCGGCGGCAGGCTCGGGGTGCGTGCCCGGGTCGGCGGCGACGACGGTCGGCTCGGCGAGCCACGGGGCGAGCCTGGCCGCCTTGGCGAACTTGGAGCTGAACTCGCCGAAGGTGAGGTGCTGCGACCTGTTCTCGATCAGGCCGTGGGTCGCGACGTCCCAGAACGCGGTGGAGCCGCCGTTGCCAAGGACGACCTCGTAGCCGTCGGGGAGCCGGAACAGCTCGCGGACGCCCTCGCGCACCTCGCCGACCAGGTTCTTCACCGGAGCCTGGCGGTGGGAGGTGCCCATCAGGGACGTGCCGGTCGCGGCCAGCGCGTCCAGCGCCTGTGTCCGCACCTTGGAGGGACCCGCACCGAAACGACCGTCGGCGGGCTTGATGTCAGCAGGAATCCGGATCTCAGCCACGACGGGAGCCTAGCGGCTCCGGGAAACCTCGGTGAAACCTCGTCCGTCGGCTGAGACGCGGAGGGGAGGGTGCGGTCGAACCGCTGGACGGACGGGAAACGTCCGTCCAGCGGTCCGGCCCCGGGCGGGTCAGCCCAGCGTGACCGGAAGCTCGTACAGGTCGTTCTGCGTGACCACCGGCTTGTTGCGCAGCTTCTCCGCCCCGACCGCCAGGTCCAGCTTCGGGAAGCGCGCGTACAGGGCCGGCAGGGCCACGCCCGCCTCCAGACGGGACAGGGCCGCCCCGGGGCACACGTGCGGACCGTGCCCGAAGGCGATGTGCCGGTTGGCGCTCTCACGGGTGATGTCGAAGACGCCGGCGCTCGGGCCGTGCGCCTGCTCGTCCCGGCCGATCGCGGCGTACGACACGATCAGCGCCTCCCCGGCGGGGAGGACGGCGTCGCCGACCGGTACGTCCTCGGTGGCGAAACGGATCAGTACGTGGGAGGTGGGCGTGGAGTACCGCAGGGTCTCCTCGACCACCGCCGGCCAGTCCACCTCGCCGGACAGCACCCGGGCCCGCTGCTCGGGGTGGAGGGAGAGGTTGACCACCGCGTTGACGATGAGCGAGATCGTCGTCTCGTGACCGGCCGCGATCATCAGCTGGAGCGTGGAGACGATCTCCTGGTCGGTGAGCCGGTCGCCGTTCTCGGACGCCTCGATGAGCGCGGACGTCAGGTCGTCGCCGGGGTTCTCCCGCTTGTGCGCGACCGTCTCCGTCATGATCTGCGCCAGTTCGGTCAGTGTCGCGACGACCTCCCCGGGCGGGGTCTGCGTCGAGAAGAACTTCTCGAACAGTTCCTTCAGCCGCGGCAGCCGCTCCTCGGCGAGCCCCATCAGGTCGGCGACCACGTACATCGGCAGCGGGTAGGCGAACAGGGCCTTCAGGTCGACCGTCGGGCCCGGCTCGTTCGCCACCCGGTCCAGCAGGCCCTCGGTCAGCTCCGTGATGCGCTCGCGCATCCGCTCCACCCGGCGCACGGTGAGCGCCTGGGCGACCAGGGTGCGCAGGCGGCGGTGGTCGGCGCCGTCCACGGTCAGCATGGAGCGGCCCGGGTTCGCCAGTCCGATCAGCGGCCAGTCGTTCGCGATCTCGCCGCGCTGCCAGGCACCCCAGACGTCGATGTCCTTCACCACCCGGGGGTCGGTGAGCAGCTTCTTCGCCTCGGCGTGGTGCGTGACCGCCCACACCGGCACGTCGCCCGGCAGCACCACCCGCGCCAGCGGGCCCGCGGCCCGCAGCGCCGCGCTCTCCGCGTCGAGGTCGGTGACGAACGGGTCCAGGGGAATCGGGTTCCCCTCCGTGCCGGACGCGGGTGTCCGTGTGTCCGTACCAGCCGTCATAGGTGTGAGCCTCCATGGGCGGGGGTGGGTGTGAACGTGACCGGGAGTTCGGACAGTCCGCGCAGCCACGGCGACGGGCGGCGGGTCAGGGACGCGGCCGGCACCGTGAGGTCGATGTCCGGCAGCCGGTCCAGGACCACCTCGATGCCGGTCCGCGCGATCACCTCGGCGATCTCCTGCGCCGGGAACGGGCACCGGTGCTCCCCGTGGCCGAAGGAGAAGTGCGCGCTGTTCCCGCCGGTCAGGGCCGAGCCGTCGGGCCGCACCTGGGGATCGGAGTTGGCGCCCTGGAGGCCGAGGAGCACCAGGTCGCCGGCGCGGATGCGGCGGCCGCCCAGCCGGGTGTCGCGGGAGGCCCAGCGGCCGGCCACGTTCTGCGAGGGGGTGTCCTCCCACAGCACCTCGTTCATCGCCTCGGCGACGCTGTTGCGGCCGCCGAACAGGGACGCGGCGAACCGCTTGTCCGTCAGCATCAGGTGCAGGGAGTTGCCGATCCAGTCGGCGGTCGGCTGGTGCCCGGCCGCCATCATCACCATCAGGTCCTGGACGATCTCCTCGTCGGTGAACCCGGAGGGGTGGGCGAGCATCCGCGACGCCACGTCCTCGGCGGGTTCCTTCCTCCGCGCGGCGACCAGTCCGGTCATCGACGTGAACAGGTGGGTCTGCCCCGCCAGTGCCCGCTCCCGGCCGTCGATCATGTCGTTGAGGGCGGTGACGAGTGCCGGCCCCTGCTCGTCGGAGAAGCCGTAGAGCCGGGCCAGGACGCGCACCGGCAGCAGCATCGCGAACTCGCCGATGATGTCGGCGGAGCCCCGGGGGCAGATTCCGTCGATCAGTTCGTCGGCGAACCTCTCCGCGTAGCCGCGCAGCTCGAACGGGTCCACCGCTTCCAGCGCGTGGGCCAGCATCCCGGCCCGCTCGCGGTGCCGCTCGCCGACGGTGTAGAGGATGGAGGGCTGCTTACGGCCGATCATCGGCAGCAGCGGCCAGTCGTCGGGGATGGCGTCCCACTGGTTCCACAGCTCGGAGTCGCGGCTGAACAGCACCGGGTCCCCGGTGATCTGGTGCAGTTCGCGGTAGCCGAGCACCAGCCAGGCGGGTACGCCGCCGTCGAGCAGCACCGGGACCACGCTGCCGTGCTCGCGCCGCATCTCCCGGTACACCCCGGCCGGGTCGTTCTGGAGCAGGGGGCCGCTGAAGTGGACGGGGTTGGCGGAAGCGGGGCTCACACCAGCTCCTGACGGGGGGCTCGGGCCTGGTCGGCGTAGAGGGCCTGGACGTGTTCCACCAGCGTGATCAGTACCAGCTTGCTGGACTCCCGGGACCGCGCGTCGCAGGTGACCAGCGGTACGTGCGGGTCGAGGTCGAGGGCCTCGCGGATCTGCCGCGGGGCGAAGGCGGGACCGCCGAAGTCGTTGCAGGCCACGATGAACGGCGTGCCGTGCTTCTCCAGCCGGTCGATGGCGTACCAGGATTCGTCGATGCGCCGGGTGTCGACCAGGACGACCGCGCCCAGCGTGCCCGAGAACAGCCGGTCCCACAGGAACCAGAAGCGCTCCTGCCCCGGCGCCCCGAACAGGTACAGCACGTTGCGCCGGTCCAGGGTGATGCGGCCGAAGTCGAACGCCACGGTGGTCGCGGTCTTGCCGCTCACCGCGCTGACGTCGTCGACGTCCTCCCCGGCCCGGGTCATCGTCTCCTCGGTGCTGAGCGGACGTATCTCGCTCACCGAGCGGACCATCGTCGTCTTGCCGGCGCCGAAGCCGCCCACGACCACGATCTTGAGGCCGTTGTCGGCCGACGCGCCCAGCGGCGTACGCGTCTCGGACGGCGTACGTCTCTCGGACGGCGTACGCGTCTCAGAGGTTGCGGAGTCCAACGAGCACCTGCTCCAGGATGTCGGGGTCGGGTACGGCGGCCTTGCGGGGGTGACGGGCGCTGACGCGGCCCGACGCCTGGAGGTCGGCGAGCAGGATGCGGGTGATGCTCACCGGCAGCTTCAGCTCGGCCGCGATCTCCACGACCGCCGTGGGTCGTTCGGTCAGCCGCAGGATCGCGGCGTGCTCGGACTGCATGCCGGGCACCGGGTCGCACTCGGCGACGACCAGGGTGACCAGGTCGAAGGGGTTGTCGGACCCGGACCGGCTGCGGCCGCCGGTGACGGTGTACAGACGATCGGGTGCGTCGTCCCTGCCCGGCCTGCTCATGAGCTGCGCGGGGGAGCGGTCAGGTGGTCCCCGAGCTGCTCCACGAGCTCGCTCATGTTGTGCCCGATGAGCCCGGCGTCGGCGTCCTCGCTGGTGACCAGGGCCAGATGCGCGCCCTGGCCGGCCTCCACGATGAACAGCACGCCGCCGTAGAACTCGGTCATCGCCGAGCGGACGCCTCCGCTGCCGTCGCCGAACTCCACGGACGCGCCGTGCGACAGCGACTGGATGCCCGCGGCGATCGCGGCGAGCTGGTCGGCCTGGTCGGCGGAGAGTTCGGGGGTGCGGCACAGTTTCAGGCCGTCCCTGGACAGCACGAGCGCGTGCCGCGCGCCCGGCGTGCGCTCCAGCAGACCCTCTATCAGCCAGGTGAGCTTCTCGTCGGCGGTCGTCGTGCCGGTCATGAGGTGGTGTCGCCTTCCGGGGTCGGGGGAGTGGTGGGGGTGGCGTGCGGGGCGGCCCCGGCCGGGGCGCCTCCGGTGGTTTCGACGGCTGCTTCGGTTCCCGGGGCCGCGTCCGCGGCCGTGTCGTCCGCGGCCGTGTCGTGCGTGGCCGTGGCGTGCGGGGCGGTGTCGTGCGTGGCGGTGTCGTGCGTGGCCGTGGCGTGCGGGGCGGTGTCGTGCGTGGCCGTGGCGTGCGGGGCGGTGTCGTGCGCGGGGGTGGCGCGTACGGCCTGGCGGAAGCTGCTGAAGCGGGCCGTGCGGGCCTTCGTCTCCTCGGCGGTGGGCGGCGCCTGGCGCGGGGAGGCGGTACGGCTCTGGGAGCGGGCGCGCTCGGCCTCGGCGAGGGTCCGGCCGCGGCGGCGGCGGGGGAGGACGAGCGGGGGTTCGGCCGTGTCCGGGCCGGCGCCGGTGGCCGTGCCGGTGCCCGGGGACTCGTGGGTGGGCACCGGGTCGGGGTCGAGGTCGGCTCCGGCGCGGGACGCCGCGTACGAGTGGCTGGGCGTGGGAGAGGGCTCGGGCGTGTCCCGCTCCGTCTCCGTCCGGGGCGCGGCGTGCGTGACCCGGGTGCCCTGGGTCTCGGATCCGTCGTGCGGGGTGCTGTGGTCCGTCTTCGGGGCCGTCCCGTCGGCGGGGTGGGCCGCCGGTGCGTCGTCCGGGTGGGCGCGACGGCGCTGCGGGAGGTCGTCCGCGGTGGAGGGCTCGGGGCCCGTGGGCACCAAAGTCCGCGGCTGTCCGGCCACGGGGGTCTTTGGTCCGGCGGCGGGCGGTGCGGTCCGGGACGGTGCGTCGCCGGACGGGATGCCGTTGCCGGCGGTGGCCGCCGTGGCGGTACGGGCCGCCGGGGCCGTCGCAGGGGGGAGCGAGGATTTGGGCGCGTCCGTCGGTACGAGGAGGTCCTGCGGTACGAGCATCAGGACGCCCGTGCCGCCACGCGCCGAGGGGCGGTACGAGACCCGGAGTCCGTACCGCCGGGCCAGCCGGCCCACCACGGCCAGTCCGAGCCGTGTGCCGGTGAGGCCGCCGAGGCCGGCCGTCTCCCCGGCGACCGCTCGCTCGGCGCGCCGCAGCTGGGCCTCGCCCATGACGAGCCCGCTGTCCTCGACCGAGACGATGACCCCGGCCGGCACCTCCTCCACGTAGACGTGGACCTCGGCGGTCGGCGGCGAGAAGTTGGCCGCGTTGTCGAGGAGTTCGGCGAGCGCGTGCATCACGCCTTCGGCGGCGTGCCCGGCGACGGCGATGTCGGCGGCGGAGTGGACGCGGATCCGCCGGTAGCCGCTGATCCGGCCCATGGCGCCCCGCAGGATCGACTCCATGCCGATCGGCCGGGCCCAGCGGCGCCCGGAACGGGCACCGGTGAGGACGGCGACGGAGTCGGCGAGCCGGCCCGCCTGCGCGGTGCGGTGGTCGAGGTGGAGGAGGTCGGCGAGGACCTCCTCGTCGTGGTGCTTGTCCTCCATCGCGCGCAGGTCCGCGAGCATGCCGGTGGACAGCGCCTGCATCCGGCCGGCCGCGTTGGCGGTCGCGGACAGCGCGGCGGCGCGGGCGCTGTTGGCCTCGCGCAGCCGGACGGCGAGCCGGGCGTTCTCGTCGATGTGGCGGTCCCGGTCCCCGGACAGCCGCGCCCGCTCCTCGCCCAGCCGGTCGCGTTCCTTGCGGAGCCGGTCGCGCTCGTCGGAGTGCTCCTGGACCAACGCGGAGGTCTGGGCGGCGTGTTCCTCGTCGCGCCGGCGCAGTTCCCCGGCGTGCTCGTCGGCGAGGCGGGCGAGCGTGGCCGCGTGGCCGTCCGTGAGCCGGGTGATCTCGGCGGAGTGCTGTTCGGTGAGCCGGGCCCGCTCGGCGGTGTGGTCGTCGGTGAGCCGGGCCCGCTCGGCGGCGTGCTCCTGCCGCAACCGGGCGGTGGTGATGTCGTGGTGTTCGTTCAGGCGATCGCGCTCCGCGGCCAGGGACTGTGCGAGGTGGGCCCGCTCCTGGTCCAGTTCGGCCGACAGGCGGGCCCGTTCCCGGGTGAGTTCGCCGGTCAGCCGCTCGTGCTGGCGGCGGTACTCCTCGGCCTGCCGGGTGCGTTCCCGGATCAGCCGGTCGACGTCCACGTCGGCCGTCGCCAGGCGCGCGCGGAGCGCTCGTGCGGACAGGACGGCGTGGGTGGCCCAGGTGACCGCCGCGCACAGCAGCAGGGCCGCCACCGTCCCGGTCGTTCCGACGGCGCCGCGTGCGGGTTCCGGTCCCAGCGCCACCGCGACGACGACCGCGCCCGCGGCGAGCACCAGGGTGAGCAGGGGGACGGGCAGCAGGCTGCGGGGGGTGGGCCGGTCGCCGGGGAGCAGGGGGGAGGTCATCAGTCGGGTCCTCGGTCGGGTCCTCGGTCGGTCCGCGTTCCGTTCGCCCGCGCACCTGCCTTCTCATGTGCTCGGCCGTCCACGTACTCGACCGACCGACTCCGGCACGAACGTCACTGTACGAACATGAGTCGTCATGGATGTACAACCAGCGGTCACTATAGGGGAGTTAGTGATCGACTTGGGAGGGTTCCGTTTCTCTGTCCGGGATTTGATCCAGTCATGGGGTGAGAGGGCTGTCGTACGGCGTGCCGCACGACAGGGCGTACGGTCACCGCGGGACGGCCCGTACGGGGGCATCCTGAAGGCATGACGGATCTCCGGGAACTGCGGGCCGGGCTGCGCGCGGACGTGCGCGGCGAGGTGGATTTCGGCACCACCGCGAAGGCGCTCACCACCATGGACGCCTCCAACTACCGCCGGGTGCCGCTGGGCGTCGTCTCCCCGCGGGACGCCGACGACGTGGCGGCGGCCCTGGCGGTGTGCAGGGCGCACGGCGTCCCCGTGGTGCCGCGCGGCGGCGGCACGTCGATCGCGGGTCAGGCGACCGGTTTCGGCGTGGTGCTCGATTTCACACGGCACATGAACCGTCTGCTGTCCCTCGACCCGCAGGCCCGCACGGCCGTCGTCCAGCCCGGTCTCGTCCTCGACCGGCTCCAGGAGGCCGCCGCACCGCACGGCCTGCGCTTCGGCCCCGACCCCTCCACCCACAGCCGCTGCACCCTCGGCGGCATGATCGGCAACAACTCCTGCGGCTCGCACTCCGTCGCCTGGGGCACGACGGCGGACAGCGTCCGTGAACTGTCGGTCGTCACCCCGCGGGGCGAGCGGCTGCGCCCCGGCCGGGGGTGGGCCGGGGCGCCGGAGGGACTGCGGGAGCTGGTCGACGGCGAGCAGGCCCGCCTGCGCACCGGTTTCCCCGAGCTGCCCCGCCGTATCTCCGGATACGCCCTGGACGCTCTGCTGCCCGAGAACGGCGCCGACGTCGCCCGCTCCCTCTGCGGCTCGGAGGGCACGCTGGGCGTGCTGACGGAAGCGGTCGTGGACCTCGTGCGGGCGCCCCGCGCGCGTGCGCTCGCCGTGCTGGCGTACGCCGACGAGGCCGGGGCCGCCGAGGCCGCGGCCGGACTGCTGGAGCACCGCCCGCTGACCGTGGAGGGCATGGCGGCCGACCTGGTGCCGTCCGCGGCGGACCTCCCGCGCGGGGGAGCCTGGCTGTTCGTGGAGACCGGCGGGGACACGGAAGGAGAGGCACGCGCGCGTGCGGAGACGGTCGTCCGCGCGGCGGACGTCCTGGACTCCCTCGTGGTCACCGACCCGGCCCGGCAGCGCACGCTGTGGCGCATCCGGGAGGACGCGAGCGGCACGGCGACCCGGATGCCGGACGGGACCGAGGCCTGGCCCGGCTGGGAGGACTGCGCGGTGCCGCCCGCCCGGCTCGGCGCCTACCTGCGGGACTTCCGCGGGCTGCTGGCCGACCACGGGCTGCGCGGTGCCCCGTACGGGCACTTCGGGGACGGCTGCATCCACGTCCGCATCGACTTCGACCTGCTGACCGGGCCGGGCGTCACCCGTTTCCGGAGCTTCTCCGGGGAGCTCGCCGACCTGGTCGTCGCCCACGGCGGATCGCTCTCCGGCGAACACGGCGACGGGCAGGCGCGCGCCGAACTGCTGCCGCGCATGTACGGCCCGGACATGGTGGCCCTCTTCGAGCGCGTGAAGGGCGTCTGGGACCCGGACGACCTGCTCAACCCGGGGATGCTGGTGCGCCCCGGGCCCCTGGACGCGAACCTCCGGTTCTCCGTCCTGCCGAGGGAGCCGGTCGACGTCGCCTTCGGCTACCCGGCCGACGGCGGTGACTTCCCGGCGGCCGTCCGCCGCTGCGTGGGCGTCGCCAAGTGCCGTACGACGTCGGTCTCAGGACCGGCGGTGATGTGCCCCTCCTTCCGGGCGACGGGCGAGGAGGAGCACTCCACGCGCGGCCGCGCCCGCCTGCTGCACGAGATGCTCGCCGGCGAGCTGGTGACCGACGGCTGGCGCTCCACGGAGGTGCGGGACGCCCTGGACCTGTGCCTGTCCTGCAAGGGCTGCCGCTCGGACTGCCCGGTCGGGGTCGACATGGCCACCTACAAGGCCGAGTTCCTCCACCACCACTACGCCGGGCGCCGCCGCCCGGCCGCCCACTACACGATGGGCCGGCTGCCGGTGTGGCTGGGCCTGGTGGCCCGTACGAGGTCGGCGGGCGTGGTCAACGCCCTGGCCTCGGTGGGCCCGCTCGCCCGGGTGGCGAAGCGGCTGGGCGGGATCGCGGGGGAGCGGGAGATCCCGCGGGTGGCGGAGGAGACGTTCACGCGGTGGTGGCGGGGGCGGGGAACCGCCGTGTCTCCCGGAGGAACCGCCGTGTCTCCCGGCGGCGACGGGACCCTGGTGGTCCTGTGGCCGGACACCTTCACCGAACACCTCTCGCCCTCCGTGGGCCGGGCCGCCGTACGGGTCCTGGAGGCGGCGGGCCTGCGGGTGGCCCTGCCTCCGACACTGCGACTGGCCGGGCGCCCGGTGGGGGACGGCCGCTCACGGTCGGCGGCACGGCTGCTGACGGCCCGCAGGGGCCGGGTCTGCTGCGGGCTGACGTACATCTCCACGGGCCAGCTCGACCGGGCCCGCGCGGTGCTGCGCCGCACCCTCGACCTCATGGAGCCGGTCCTGGCCACGGACGCCCCGGTGGTCGTCCTGGAACCGAGCTGCGCGGCGGCCCTGCGCACGGACGCACCGGAGCTGCTGCACGACGACCCCCGCGCGGCACGGCTCGCCGCGCGGGTCCGCACCTTCGCGGAGACCCTGGAGCAGTACGCCCCCGACTGGACCCCGCCGGAGCTGAACCGCCCCGTCACCGGCCAGACCCACTGCCATCAGCACGCGGTCCTGGGCGAGGTCCCCGACCGCCGCCTGCGCGAGGCCGCCGGCCTCACCGGCGAGCTGTCCGGCGGCTGCTGCGGTCTGGCGGGCGACTTCGGCTTCGGGAAGGGCCACTACGAGGTGTCCGTGGCCTGCGCGGAGGACCAGCTCCTGCCGTCGGTACGGGAGGCGCCGGACGGGGCGGTGATCCTGGCCGACGGCTACTCGTGCCGGACGCAGCTGGAGCAGCTGGCGGGGGTGCGGGGGAGGCACCTGGCGGAGGCGCTGGCGGAGGCGCTGGCGGAGGCGTTGGAGGAAAAACCGTGAGCACTCGCGGCTGATCCGTCCCGGGGGTGCTCGGACGAGCCGGTGCGGTGGGTGCGGCGGCGGCCGTCAGGGCGTGGTCTCGCCCCGTACCAGCGGCCCGCACACCGGCTGGATGTCCTCGGGCAGGTCGTCCGGGAGGCACCAGCGGGCCTCCAGGATCTCGAAGGGGTCGATGCGCAGCTCGCCGCCCAGCAGGCGGGCCTCGTAGGCCACTTCCAGACGGGTGCGGAAACCGCTGTTCAGCATCACGAGGCGGCCCGCCTCCACGTCGAGGCCGGTCTCCTCCCTGACCTCGCGCACCACGGTCTGCCGGAAGTCCTCGTCCTTGTGCGCGAAGCCGCTCGGCAGGCCCCACTGGCGGCCCGGTGACCACATCCGGTGCCGGAGCAGCAGGACCCGCCCCTGGTCGTCGCGCACGACACCGGTCACCCCGACCACGAACTTGGCGTTCAGGAACCACATGACGCGGCTCTGAACGGGGCGCAGAAGTCGCCAGAGACGGGCAAGAAGTCGTCGCACGGGGCCTCGGGAGTCAGGAGTGGGCGGAGAAGGGCTTCACCGATGGGGACGGTACCCGCCCTGGTGCCCGCCCCTCGCCCATCGACACCTCCGACGCCTCGGCCGGAACCTCCCGGACGGGGCGTCTCCGTCCGGTGGCACACGCTCCGGTGGTGGCCCGGCTCGCGTCCCTCAGGCTGTCGATGGGCGCGCTCGGCGACGAGGGCGCCGCGGCCCTGCTGAGCGGTCAGCCGCTCACCCACCTGCGCGCTCTCGACCTGCACCACCACTACCTCAGCGACGCCATGGTGCTGCGGGTCCGGGAGGCCCTCGAACCGGCGGGCGTACGGGTGGACCTGTCCGAACAGGAGAAGGAGGACGAGGACGACGAGGACGACGAGGGCACCCGCTACGTCGCCGTCGCCGAGTGACTCCTCCTTCCCGCCCCTTCCCGCCCCTTCCCGCCCCGCCCAGCCCTGGCTCCCCCGATGCCCCGGAGGCGCTCGGTCCGCATGACGGACGGAGTTGACCCGGGCGGGGCGAGGGACTCATCGTCAGGTACGTAGAAGCGTCATGGTGCTGACCGAGGTCATATCCTGGGCCGGAAAGTCCACCGCGACGCACCGTTGCCGAGGGGGCCCTCCGCTTCCTCCGGCCAGCCCGAGGAAGGCGCCGTGACGATGTCGAGTGCTGCCAGCCCGTCCACCCCGGCCGCCGTCCCCGGGGCGGCTCCGGGGCATGCGCCACAAGCGGCGGGCGCCCCACGCGGGCGCGGCTCCCTGGGGCCGGTCGGGCTGGTGCTCGCCGGGGGGATATCCGTGCAGTTCGGCGGGGCGCTCGCGGTGACGCTGATGCCGAGGGCCGGTGCGCTCGGCGTTGTGACGCTGCGGCTGCTGGTGGCCGCGGTCGTGCTGCTGGTGGTGTGCCGGCCCCGGCTGCGCGGGCACTCGCGCGCCGACTGGACCACGGTGATCGCCTTCGGCGTCGCCCTGGCCGGGATGAACGGCCTCTTCTACCAGGCCGTCGCCCGCATCCCCCTCGGCACGGCGGTCACCCTGGAGGTGCTCGGCCCGCTCGCCCTCTCCGTCCTGGCCTCCCGCCGCGCGATCAACTTCCTGTGGGCCGGACTCGCCCTCGCCGGCGTCGTCCTGCTCGGCGGCGGAGGCTTCGACGGCCTCGACCCCCTGGGCGTCGCCTTCGCCCTGGGCGCCGGCGTCATGTGGGCGGCCTACATCATCTTCAGCGCGCGGACCGGCCGCCGCTTCCCGCAGGCCGACGGTCTCGCCCTCGCCATGGCGGTGGCGGCGGTCCTGTTCCTGCCGCTGGGCGTCGCCGAGTCCGGTACGAAGCTCCTCGACCCGACGATCCTCGCCCTGGGCGCGGCGGTCGCGGTGCTCTCCTCCGTCCTCCCGTACACCCTGGAACTGCTCGCCCTGCGGCGCCTGCCCGCCTCCACGTTCGCCATCCTGATGAGCCTGGAACCGGCCATCGCCGCGGCCGCCGGCTTCCTCGTCCTCAGCCAGGTCCTCACCCTCACCGAGGCCGCCGCCATCGCCCTGGTCATCGCGGCCAGCATGGGCGCGGTACGGACCCAGGTGGGACGGGGACGGGCGAAGGTGCCGGGGGACGATTCCTGACGGTTGTGGCGGGGCGGGGTGCTGCGGTGCCAGAGACGGTTCCTGATCAGTGAGCAGGAGTGAGTCTTGGACCCAAACCTGGTCGACTGGCGCATCCCAGAAGGGAACCGGCGCCGGCAGGGGTGGGCGGCGGCACACCCGGGTAGGCACGGTGCAGTTACCGGGGGGACGGGAGAGCACCATGCTGGCGGGGGCGATCGGTGATGTCGTGCTGGGGCTGCTGGCCAGCTGTCTGAGCGGCCTGGCGGTGTGGCTGTGGCAGCGCGGCAGGCACAACCGGGAGCTCCGGGCGCGGATGCGTGTCGTCGGTGCCCGTCCCGGTGACACCTGCCTGATCGTGATGAACAACAAGTACGGCGCTCCGGGCACCACCCATCACCACGACGTGCAGGCGATGATCGAGACAGCCGTCCTCAGCCACAGCCTGCAGTGCGAGGTCGAGATCGTCCGCAGCGACGACTTCCGGGGCAGCAACGGGAACAAGCCGGAGTTCTGCATAGGGGGCCCGCTCGGTTCGAACGTGCGGAGCGCGGGGCATCTCGCCCACAGCCTCCCCGGCGTCACGTTCCTCCCCCACACCCATCCGGACCATCCGCTGGCCATCGGGGCGGGGGGCGAGTTCTACCACTGGGACCGCGGGAACGAGGGGTACGCGCTGCTCGCGAAGTTCACCGCTCCGGGAGGGTCCCGTCCCGTCATCCTCATCTGCGGGCAGAGCGCCGTCACCAACCACGCCGCTGCGTACTTCCTCCGCCACTCGTACCGCCGGATAGCGGAAACCGTCTCCTCCACCGAACGCTTCTGCCTGATCCTGAAGGTCTCCTCGATACGCACCTACGGTTTCCAGGGGGCCACCCTGGAACGCGACCTCACCGACGCGGCCTTCGCACCCAGGGCATAGCGAGTCCCCCGCGTACGGGCGCAATGACCCCGCGAGCCCGGGTCATGGAGAGCGGGCACGTCGATTCATGCAAGCATGCTTGCTTGTTTCCCGGGCCGCTGCCATGCTCCACGCAACCGCGCCGCACACCGTCGTGCCCCGAGGGGAGCGCCATCGTGTCCGATCCGTCGTCCGTGATCGACGATCTGCGTGAGGAGAGCGAGGAGGCCGACCGGCTCGTGGCCCGGCTCGGGCCCGAGGGGTGGGGGCTGGCGACGCCCGCCGCCGGATGGAGCGTCGCTCACCAGATCGCCCACCTCGCCTGGACCGACCGGTCGGCGCTGCTCGCCGTCACGGACGCGGAGGGGTTCCGTGGACTGGTGGAGCGGGCCCTCGCCGCCCCGCACACCTTCGTCGACGAGGGTGCCGAGGAATACGCCCGGCTCGCGCCCGCCGAACTGCTCGCGCGGTGGCGTAAGGGGCGTGCGGCGCTGGAGAAGGCGCTGCGGACGGCGCCGCCCGGGGCGCGCTTCCCCTGGTACGGGCCCTCCATGTCGGCGGCCTCCATGGCGACGGCCCGGCTCATGGAGACCTGGGCCCACGGGCTCGACATCGCGGACGCGACCGGTGTGGTGCGGCCACCCACCGGCCGGCTGAGGCATGTGGCCCGGCTCGGGGTGCGGACCCGGGACTTCGCCTACGGGGTGCACGGACTCACCCCGCCCGCCGATCCCTTCCGCGTCGAACTCGTCGCACCAAAGAGCGCGGGCGGCGGGCTGTGGGGTTACGGGCCCGAGGACGCCCCGCAGCGGGTCACCGGGCCCGCGCTCGACTTCTGTCTCCTCGTCACCCGGCGCGCCCACCGCGCCGATCTCGCCCTCACCGCCGACGGGCCCGACGCCGACCGCTGGCTCGACATCGCCCAGGCCTTCGCCGGGCCGCCCGGGGGCGGACGCCCGCCGAAGGGGGAGAGCGAGGACGGCCAGGGGCACACCCCGTGACGGCGCCTCTGCGGATCGGGAACGCCTCCGGCTTCTACGGGGACCGCTTCGACGCCCTGCGCGAGATGCTCACCGGCGGTGGACTCGACGTCGTCACCGGGGACTACCTCGCCGAGCTGACCATGCTCATCCTCGCCCGCGACCGGCTCAAGGACCCCTCCGCCGGGTACGCCCGCACCTTCCTGCGGCAGCTGGAGGAGTGCCTCGGCCTCGCCCACGAGCGGGGGGTGCGCATCGTCACCAACGCCGGAGGGCTCAACCCGGCAGGGCTCGCCGACGCTGTGCGGGGGCTGGCCGGGCGGCTCGGCATCCCGGTGCGGGTCGCACACGTCGAGGGCGACGACCTCACCGGCCGGTACCCGGGGAGCCTCGCCGCGCACGCCTACCTCGGCGGCTTCGGCATCGCGGCCTGTCTGCGCGAGGGCGCCGACGTCGTCGTCACGGGGCGGGTCACCGACGCGGCCCTCGTCACCGGTCCCGCCGCCGCGCACTTCGGCTGGGCGCCGGCCGACCACGACCGGCTCGCGGGGGCCGTCGTCGCCGGGCACGTGCTGGAGTGCGGAACCCAGGCCACCGGCGGCAACTACGCCTTCTTCGGCGAGCGGCCCCCCGGCGACCTCCTGCGGCCCGGCTTCCCGCTCGCCGAGGTGCACGAGGACGGCAGCAGCGTCATCACCAAGCACCCCGGCACCGGCGGCTTCGTCGACGTCGGCACCGTCACCGCGCAGCTGCTCTACGAGACCGGCGGCGCCCGGTACGCCGGACCCGACGTCACCGCCCGGCTGGACACCGCGCGGATCGGCCGGGAGGGGCCCGACCGGGTGCGGATCGAGGGGGTGCGGGGGGAGGCCCCGCCGCCCACGCTCAAGGTCGGGCTCAACCGGCTCGGCGGATTCCGCAACGAGGTCGTGTTCGTCCTCACCGGGCTCGGTGTCGAGGCCAAGGCGGACCTCGTGAAGGAGCAGATGGCCGGCGCGCTCGCCACGTCGCCGCCCGCCGAGGTGCGCTGGGAGCTGGTACGCACCGACCGGGCCGACGCCGGTACGCAGGAGACCGCGAGCGCGCTGCTGCGGCTCGTCGTGCGGGACCCGGGGCAGGAGGCGGTCGGGCGGGCGCTGAGCGGGGCCGCCGTCGAGCTGGCGCTGGCCAGCTACCCCGGATTCCATGTGGTGGCGCCACCGGGAAGGGGCGCACCCTATGGGGTCTTCGAGGATGTGTACGTCCCCCATGGTGCCGTCGGCCATGTGGCCGTCCTCGACGACGGCCGCCGCATCCCGGTCGGCCCGCCCCACGACACCGCCGTCCTCGCGGACGTACCGGAGCCAAAGCTGCCGGAGCCCCTGGCGCCCGGCCCGGTCCGACGCGCCCCGCTCGGCCTGGTCGCCGGCGCCCGCAGCGGGGACAAGGGGGGCGACGCCAACGTCGGGGTGTGGGTCAGGAGCGACGACGCCTGGCGGTGGCTCGCGCACGAGCTGACCGTCGAGCGGCTGCGCGAGCTGATCCCCGAGGCCGCCGGCCTGCCCGTCACCCGGCACGTCCTGCCCCGCCTGCGCGCCCTGAACTTCGTCGTCGAGGGCATCCTCGGCGAGGGCGTCGCCGCGCAGGCCCGTTTCGACCCGCAGGCCAAGGCGCTCGGCGAATGGCTGCGCTCCCGCCACCTGGACATCCCGGAGGTCCTCCTGTGACCGTCCTCGCATCCGCCCTGGACACGGCGGGCCCCGACTACCGGGCCCACCGCGAGGCCATGCTCGGCAAACTCGCCGCACTCGACACCGAACACGCCAAGGCCCTCGCGGGCGGCGGCGAGAAGTACGTCGACCGGCACCGCGCGCGGGGCAAGCTCCTCGCCCGCGAACGCGTCGAACTGCTCCTCGATGCCGACACCCCGTTCCTGGAACTGTCCCCGCTGGCCGCCTGGGGCAGCGAGTACACGGTCGGCGCGTCCCTGGTCACCGGGATCGGGGTCGTCGAGGGCGTGGAGTGCCTGATCACGGCCAACGACCCGACGGTGCGCGGCGGCGCCAGCAATCCGTGGAGCCTGAAGAAGGCCCTGCGGGCCAACGACATCGCGCTCGCCAACAGGCTGCCCGTGATCAGCCTGGTGGAGTCCGGCGGCGCCGACCTGCCGTCCCAGAAGGAGATCTTCATCCCGGGCGGTGCGATCTTCCGCGACCTCACCCGGCTGTCGGCGGCCGGCATCCCGACCGTCGCCGTCGTCTTCGGCAACTCCACCGCCGGAGGCGCGTACGTCCCCGGCATGTCCGACCACGTGATCATGGTCAAGGAGCGGGCGAAGGTGTTCCTCGGCGGTCCGCCGCTGGTGAGGATGGCCACCGGGGAGGAGAGCGACGACGAGTCCCTGGGCGGCGCCGAGATGCACGCGCGCGTGTCGGGCCTCGCCGATCACCTCGCCGTCGACGAGCCGGACGCCCTGCGCCGGGCCCGGCGGGTCGTGGCCCGTATCAACCACCGCAAGGCGTACCCCGATCCGGGGCCTGCCGAGCCGCCCGTGTACGACCAGGACGAACTGCTGGGCGTCGTGCCCGGCGACCTGAAGATCCCCTTCGACCCGCACGAGGTGATCGCGCGGATCGTCGACGGCTCCGACTTCGACGCGTTCAAACCGCTGTACGGAACCAGCCTGACCACCGGCTGGGCCACCCTGCACGGCTACCCGGTCGGCATCCTCGCGAACGCCCGGGGGGTGCTGTTCAGCGAGGAGTCGCAGAAGGCCGCCCAGTTCATCCAGCTCGCCAACCAGCGCGACATCCCGCTGCTCTTCCTGCACAACACCACCGGCTACATGGTCGGCAGGGAGTACGAGCAGGGCGGCATCATCAAGCACGGCGCCATGATGATCAACGCGGTCGGCAACTCGAAGGTCCCCCACCTGTCCGTGCTCATGGGCGCCTCCTACGGCGCCGGGCACTACGGCATGTGCGGGCGGGCGTACGACCCGCGGTTCCTGTTCGCCTGGCCCGGCGCCAAGTCCGCCGTCATGGGTCCGCAGCAG
Organism: Streptomyces yamdrokensis; assembly: GCF_053890455.1. Taxonomy (NCBI): domain Bacteria; kingdom Bacillati; phylum Actinomycetota; class Actinomycetes; order Kitasatosporales; family Streptomycetaceae; genus Streptomyces; species Streptomyces yamdrokensis. Next base: position 3,416,565 of record NZ_CM132679.1, on the reverse strand, counting down.
CTCGCCGGGGTGCTGTCCATCGTCGCCCGGCAGTCCGCGGCGGCGAAGGGCCGGCCGTACGACGACGAGGCGGACGCGGCGCTGCGCGCCATGGTCGAGCAGCAGATCGAGTCCGAGTCGCTGTCCATGTTCCTGTCGGGGCGGCTGTACGACGACGGCGTCATCGACCCGCGCGACACCCGCGCCGTCCTCGGCCTGTGCCTGTCGGCCATCCACACCGCGCCCTACGAGGGCGTGCGCGGTGGCTTCGGCGTCTTCCGGATGTGAGGCCCGTGATTACTTCCGTTCTTGTGGCGAACCGGGGCGAGATCGCCTGCCGGATCGCCCGCACCTGCCGTGAGCTGGGAATCCGGACGGTGGCCGTGCACTCGGACGCCGACGCGGGCGCGTTGCACGCGCGCGTGGCGGACGAGGCCGTACGCCTTGTGGGGGCGGCGCCCGCCGACACGTACCTGCGCGGCGACCTGATCGTGAAGGCCGCGCTCGCGGCCGGCGCGGACGCCGTGCACCCCGGCTACGGGTTCCTCTCCGAGAACGCCGGCTTCGCGCGCGCCGTACGCGACGCCGGCCTGGTGTGGATCGGACCGCCCCCGGACGCCATCGAGGCGATGGCGTCCAAGACGCGCGCCAAGGAACTCATGGGCGTCGCGCCCCTGCGCGAGGTCACCGAGGCCGACCTCCCGGTCCTGGTGAAGGCGGCGGCGGGCGGTGGCGGACGTGGGATGCGCGTCGTACGGAGCCTCGCCGACCTGGACGCCGAACTGGCCGCCGCGCGCGCGGAGGCCGCGAGCGCCTTCGGTGACGGCGAGGTGTTCGTCGAGCCGTACGTGGAGGAGGGACGGCATGTGGAGGTGCAGGTCCTCGCCGACACGCACGGCACGGTGTGGGCGCTCGGCACCCGGGACTGCTCCCTGCAGCGCCGCCACCAGAAGGTGATCGAGGAGGCGCCGGCACCCGGCCTGACCGGCGAACTCGCCGCGGAACTCCACGCCCTCGCCGTACGCGCCGCCCGCGCGGTGGGCTACACCGGCGCCGGGACCGTCGAGTTCCTCGTCGCCGGGGGCCGGGCGCACTTCCTGGAGATGAACACCCGGCTCCAGGTGGAACACCCGGTCACGGAGGCCGTGTTCGGCCTCGACCTCGTCGCCGAACAGATCCGCGTCGCCGAGGGACACGCCCTCGGGGACGACCCGCCCCCCGCGCGCGGTCACGCCGTGGAGGCCCGTCTGTACGCCGAGGACCCCGCCCACGACTGGGCGCCGCAGACCGGCCGTCTGCACCGCCTCGCCGTCCCCGGCGCGGTCCGCCTGGACACCGGCTTCACCGACGGCGACGACATCGGCGTCCACTACGACCCGATGATCGCCAAGGTCGTCGCCCACGCACCCACCCGCGCGGAGGCCGTCCGCAAGCTGGCCGCCGCCCTGGAGCGGGCGGCGATCCACGGCCCCGTCACCAACCGGGACCTGCTGGTGCGTTCCCTGCGGCACCCGGAGTTCACCGACGGCCGCATGGACACCGGCTTCTACGACCGTCACCTGTCCGGGCTGACCGCACCGGCCCCCGACCCGTACGCCGCGCTCGCCGCCGCGCTCGCCGACGCCCATGGCCGGTCCCGGTTCGGCGGCTGGCGCAATCTGCCCTCGCAGCCACAGGTCAAGCGGTACGCCGTGGCGGGCGAGGAGTGCGAGGTCCGTTACCGGCACACGCGGGACGGGTTCGTGGTGGACGGGGCGCGGGTGGTGCGTGCCGACGCCGGTCTCGTCGTCCTCGAAGTCGACGGCGTCCGACGCCGCTTCGAGGTCAGCCGCTACGGCGACCGGGTGTGGGTCGACGGCACCGCCCTCACCGCCCTGCCGCGCTTCCCCGACCCCACCGCCCGGCCCGTCCCGGGCTCCCTGCCGGCCCCGATGCCGGGCACCGTCGTCCGGGTCGCGGAAGGACTGGCCGTCGGCGCCTTCGTACAAGCAGGGGAGCCCCTGCTCTGGCTGGAGGCGATGAAGATGCAGCACAGGATCACAGCTCCGGTCACGGGCACGCTGAGCGCCCTGCACGCACAACCGGGACAGCAAGTGGAGGTCGGCGCCCTTCTGGCCGTCGTGGAGGCGGACGCCCCCCAGGGTCCGCCCGATACGCCGATCCGCCGCGTGGGCGCGACCGGTCACACACCCGCAGCCGAAGGAGACGCATGACCGCCCTCATCGAATCCGAAGAGCACAGGGCCCTCCGGGAAGCCGTCGCCGCCCTCGGCAACCGCTACGGCCGCGCCTACATCACCCGCACCGTCGCCGAAGGCAACCACCCCGCCGAACTCTGGTCGGAGGCCGCCAAGCTCGGCTACCTCGGCGTCAACCTCCCCGAGGAGTACGGAGGCGGAGGCGGCGGCATCGCGGAACTCTCCCTCGTCCTCGAGGAGCTCGGTGCCGCCGGCTGTCCGCTCCTGCTGCTGGTCGTCTCGCCCGCCATCTGCGGCACCGTCATCGCCCGCTTCGGCACCGGGGAACAGAAGCGGGAGTGGCTGCCGGGCCTCGCCGACGGCACCCGCACCATGGCCTTCGGCATCACCGAACCCGACGCCGGTTCCAACTCCCACCGCATCACGACCACCGCGCGGCGCGACCCCGGCACCGGTGACTGGCTGCTCACCGGCCGCAAGGTGTTCGTCTCCTGCGTCGACGTCGCCGACGCCACCCTCGTCGTCGGCCGCACCGAAACCGTGTCCGCCGAAGAGGGCCGCACCGGTCGGCTCAAGCCCTGCCTGTTCATCGTCCCGCGCGACGCCGAGGGCTTCGAGCGGCGGCAGATCGACATGGAACTCGGCGCCGTCGAGAAGCAGTTCGAGCTGGTCCTCGACGACGTGCGGCTGCCCGCCGACGCCCTGGTGGGCGATGAGGACGCGGGCCTGCTCCAGTTGTTCGCCGGGCTCAACCCCGAGCGGATCATGACGGCCGCCTTCGCGATCGGCATGGGCCGTTACGCGCTCTCCCGCGCCGTCGAGTACGCGCGCGAGCGCACCGTGTGGAACACCCCCATCGGTGCCCACCAGGCCATCGCCCACCCCCTCGCCCAGGCGCACATCGACCTCGAACTCGCCCGCCTGATGATGCAGAAGGCCGCCCTTCTCCACGACACCGGCGACGACGCGGGCGCGGGTGAGGCCGCCAACATGGCCAAGTACGCCGCCGCCGAGGCCTGCGTGAAGGCCGTCGACCAGGCCGTGCACACCCTCGGCGGGAACGGCCTCACGCGCGAGTTCGGCCTCGCCTCGTTGGTAACCGCCGCGCGCGTGTCCCGTATCGCTCCGGTGAGCCGGGAGATGATTCTCAACTACGTCTCCCACCAGACCCTGGGCCTGCCCAAGTCGTACTAGGCCGTCTTGGAGGAACCATGTTCCGCAGCGAGTACGCAGATGTCCCACCTGTCGAACTCCCCATCCACGACGCCGTGTTCGCGCGCGCCGCCGAGTTCGGGGACGCCCCGGCACTCATCGACGGCATCGACGGCACCACCCTCACGTACGAGCAGGCGGACCGGTTCCACCGACGTGTGGCCGCCGCCCTCGCCGAGGCGGGCGTGCGCAAGGGCGACGTGCTCGCCCTGCACAGCCCCAACACGGTCGCCTTCCCCCTCGCCTTCTACGCGGCCACCCGCGCGGGTGCCTCGGTCACCACCGTCCACCCGCTCGCCACCGCCGAGGAGTTCGGCAGGCAACTGGCGGACTCCTCGGCCCGCTGGATCATCACCGTCTCCCCGCTGCTGCGGACCGCGCGCAGGGCGGCCGAACTCGCGGGCGGCGTCGAGGAGATCCTCGTCTGCGACAGCGCGCCCGGCCACCGCTCCCTGATCGACATGCTGGCCTCCACCGCCCCCGAGCCGCAGGTCGACATCGACCCCGCCGAGGACGTCGCCGTCCTGCCGTACTCCTCCGGCACCACCGGCACCCCCAAGGGCGTGATGCTCACGCACCGCCAGATCGCCACCAACCTCGCCCAGCTCGAACCGCTGATCACCGCCGGCCCCGGCGACCGCGTCCTCGCCGTGCTGCCGTTCTTCCACATCTACGGTCTGACGGCCCTGATGAACGCCCCCCTGCGCCAGGGCGCCACCGTCGTCGTCCTGCCGCGCTTCGACCTGGAGACGTTCCTGGCGGCCATCCAGAACCACCGCATCACCGCCCTGTACGTGGCCCCGCCCATCGTCCTGGCCCTCGCCAAGCACCCCCTGGTCGCCGAGTACGACCTCAGCTCCCTGAAGCACGTCATCAGCGCCGCCGCACCCCTGGACGCGAGCCTCGCCGCCGCCTGCTCGCAGCGGCTCGGCCTGCCGCCCGTCGGCCAGGCGTACGGCATGACGGAACTGTCGCCGGGCACCCACGTCGTCCCCCTGGACGCCATGGACGACGCGCCCCCCGGCACCGTCGGCAAGCTCGTCGCCGGCACCGAGATGCGCATCGTCGCCCTCGACGGCCCGGCGGGGGACCTCGGCCCCGGCGAGTCCGGCGAGATCCTCATCCGCGGCCCCCAGATCATGAAGGGCTACCTCGGACGGCCCGACGCCACCGCCGCGATGATCGACGAGGACGGCTGGCTGCACACCGGCGACGTCGGGCACACCAACGAGGACGGCTGGCTGTTCGTCGTCGACCGGGTCAAGGAACTCATCAAGTACAAGGGCTTCCAGGTCGCCCCCGCCGAACTCGAGGCACTGCTCCTGACCCACCCCGGCATCGCCGACGCCGCCGTCGTCGGCGTGTACGACGACGACGGCAACGAGGTCCCGCACGCCCACGTCGTCCGCGGGCCGTCCGCCCCCGGGCTCTCCCGGAGCGAGGTCATGAGGTACGTCGCCGAACACGTCGCCCCGTACAAGCGGGTCCGCCGCGTCACGTTCGTCGACGCCGTCCCCCGCGCGGCCTCCGGGAAGATCCTGCGCCGCGAACTGAGGACGCGGTCCGGGGAGCCCTCGTGACCCTGATCGGCCGCACGCGCGCGCGGGGCGTCGAGACCCTCAGCCTCGACGCCCCCGAGCGCCGCAACGCCCTGTCCGCCGCCCTCGTCGCCGAACTGGCCGACGCGCTCACCGACGCCGGCGAGGACGGCGACGTCCGCGCGGTCGTGCTCACGCACACCGGGAACACCTTCAGCGCGGGCGCGGACCTGCGTGAACCGCCGACCCCGCAGGCGCTGACCGGGCTGCTGCGGCAGCTCGTCGAACTCCCGAAACCGGTCGTCGCGCGGGTCACCGGGCACACCCGCGCGGGCGGCCTCGGCCTGCTCGGCGCCTGCGACATCGCCGCTGCCTCGGACACGGCCACGTTCGCCTTCACCGAGGTCCGCATCGGGGTCGCCCCGGCCGTCGTCTCCCTGCCGCTGCTGCCCCGCACCGACCCGCGCGCGCTGGCCCGCTACTACCTCACCGGGGAGCGCCTCGACGCCGCGGAAGCCGTCCGCACCGGCCTGCTCACCGCGTCGGGCGAGGACGTCGACGAGGTCCTCGCCCCGGTCCTCGACGGCCTGCGCCGGGCCGCACCCGAGGCCCTGGCCGAGACGAAGCGGCTGCTCACGGCTAGGGTGCTGGAGACCTTCGACCGGGACGCCGCCGACCTGACCGCGCTCTCGGCCCGCCTCTTCGCCTCCGCCACCGCACGGGAGGGGATGACGGCCTTCCTCGAACGACGGGACCCGCAATGGGCGGTGTGAGCACGACCGACCGCAGCGACCGCGGTGACCGCGGTGACCGCGCCGAGCGCGTCCCCAAGCAGGACCGCAGCCGGGTCACCCGGCAGCGGCTCCTGGAAGCCGCCGTGGCCTGCCTCGCCGAACGCGGCTGGGCGGGCTCCACGGTCCTCGTCGTCGCCGAACGCGCGGGCGTCTCACGGGGAGCGGCCCAGCACCACTTCCCGACCCGCGAGGACCTCTTCACGGCCGCCGTCGAATACGTCGCCGAGGAACGCTCCACCGCCCTGCGCGCCCTCTTCCCCGACGGCACGACCGCCGGTGACCGCCGCGCGGTGGTCACCGCGCTGGTCGACCTCTACACCGGGCCCCTGTTCCGCGCCGCCCTCCACCTGTGGGTCGCCGCCTCCAACGAGGAGCAGCTGCGGCCCCGCGTGACCGAGCTGGAGTCCCGCATCGGGCGCGAGAGCCACCGCGTCGCCGTGGACCTCCTCGCCGCCGACGAGACCCGCCCCGGCGTCCGCGAGAGTGTCCAGGGCCTCCTCGACATGGCCCGCGGCCTGGGCCTCGCCACCCTCCTCACCGACGACGCGGCCCGGCGCGAGCGGGTGGTACGCCAGTGGGCGGCGCTGCTGGACGAGGTGCTCGGCTGACGGGGGGAGAGGGGTGCGGGCGCCGCCCGCCGAGGCCGCCGGGACGGCGGCGAGGATCCGGGCGGCGGGGGTGCTCCGAAGGGCCCGGCACCCGCCCTGACGCGTCCGGCAGCCGGCCCTTCGGGACGTTCCGCACGCGAGCGGGCGTCCCGCAGGCCGCCCCGTCCGGTGCAGGTCCCGGCGCGGCACCGATGACCTGCCCGCCCGTTCACGGGCTCAGCCGCTCCACCCTCCATCCCCCGTCCGGCCGGGCCGTGTAGCGCAGGCGGTCGTGGAGGCGGTTCTCGCGGCCCTGCCAGAACTCGACCGTCTGCGGGGCCACCCGGAAGCCGCCCCAGTGCGGCGGGACCGGCACCTGCTCGCCCTCCGGGTACCGGGCCGCCAGCTCCGCGTACGTCGCGTCCAGGTCCGTACGGCCGGCCAGTACCGACGACTGGCCGCTCGCCCACGCGCCCAGCTGCGAGCCGTGCGGGCGGGTGCGGAAGTAGGCGGCCGTCTCGTCCCGGCCGGTGCGCCGCGCGACGCCGGTGACGATGACCTGCCGGGCCATCGGATGCCATGGGAACAGCAGCGAGACGTACGGGTTGACGGTCAGCTCGCGCCCCTTGCGGGAGTCGTAGTTCGTGTAGAACACGAACCCCCGCTCGTCGAAGTGCTTCAGCAACACCGTGCGGGAGCTGGGCCGGCCCTGCGCGTCCGCCGTGGACACGACCATCGCGTTCGGCTCGAACAGGCCGCCGTCCGTCGCCGCCTGCTTGAACCAGCGTGCGAACTGCTCGACGGGGGCGGCGGCCAGGTCGGTCTCGGAAAGTCCCTCGGCCCGGTACTGCTTGCGCATCGAGGCGGGGTCGAAGGGAACGGGGTCTCGGGCGGTCACATGGTCATCCTGCCGTATGGGCGGATCCCGTGGGCGGTGAGCCCGCAGGTCCGTGCGGCACGTCCCGTGGGACGGGCACGCGTGGAGGGCCGCCCGGAATTCAGTGGCACTGAGTGCCGCAAGCACTCCCCAAAACTGGCACTCAGGGATATCGTTGCTGGGCAACTGCTCCGGTTGGGTGGCCGCCGGCCGGGCATCACAGGGGTGACGTCCCGGACCGCGAGTCCTTGCGATGACGACCGTGGAGCCACCGGACGCGCACCCACCTCGACAGACCGACCGGTCACCGACCGGTCGACTCACCGACCGGCCGGCGCGTGGTCGTCCCACCCACACCGCCATCCGCCGCCCCCACCACGAGGAGCCGCCTGATGTCCGACTTCGTACCCGGGCTCGAAGGAGTCGTCGCGTTCGAAACGGAGATCGCCGAACCGGACAAGGAGGGCGGCGCACTCCGGTACCGGGGCGTCGACATCGAGAACCTGGTCGGGCACGTCTCCTTCGGGAACGTCTGGGGCCTTCTCGTCGACGGCGCCTTCAACCCCGGTCTGCCGCCGGCCGAGCCCTTCCCGATCCCCGTCCACTCCGGTGACGTCCGCGTCGACGTCCAGTCCGCGCTCGCCATGCTGGCACCGGTCTGGGGCCTGAAACCGCTCCTCGACATCGATGCCGGGCAGGCCCGCGACGACCTCGCGCGGGCCGCCGTCATGGCCCTCTCCTACGTCGCCCAGTCCGCGCGCGGCCAGGGCCTGCCCATGGTCCCGCAGAGCGAGATAGACAGGGCGCGGTCCGTCGTCGAACGCTTCATGATCCGCTGGCGCGGCGAACCCGACCCCAAGCACGTCGCCGCCGTCGACGCGTACTGGACCTCCGCCGCCGAGCACGGCATGAACGCCTCCACCTTCACGGCCCGCGTCATCGCCTCCACCGGTGCGGACGTGGCCGCGGCCCTCTCGGGCGCCGTCGGCGCCATGTCGGGTCCCCTGCACGGCGGCGCGCCCTCGCGCGTCCTCGGCATGATCGAGGAGATCGAACGCACCGGAGACGCCGAGGCGTATGTGAAGGGGGCGCTCGACCGGGGCGAACGCCTCATGGGCTTCGGCCACCGCGTCTACCGCGCCGAGGACCCCCGCGCCCGCGTGCTGCGCCGCACCGCCCGCGATCTCGGTGCCCCGCGCTTCGAGGTCGCCGAGGCGCTGGAGAAGGCCGCCCTGGCCGAGCTCCACGCCCGCCGTCCCGACCGCGTCCTGGCCACCAACGTCGAGTTCTGGGCCGCCATCGTCCTGGACTTCGCGGAGGTGCCGGCCCACATGTTCACCTCGATGTTCACCTGTGCCCGTACGGCGGGCTGGTCGGCCCACATCCTCGAGCAGAAGCGCACCGGCCGCCTGGTCCGCCCCTCCGCCCACTACACGGGCCCCGGCAGCCGCGACCCGCACGAGATCGAGGGCTACGCGGACATGGCCGACCGGGCCTGAGGCCGGGCTCCCGAAAGCGCACGGAAACGCAGACGACCCGCGAGCCTGGTCCTCCAGAGGAGGGGCCGGCCGGACGTACCGGCGACTCGCGGGTCGGGCGACTGCGTTGGATTGGGCCGGTCGCGTGCATCACGCACACGCTGGTCCGGCGCCGAACCGAGTACGGCGACGGGCTACTGGCCCGCAGCCACCTCTTCCGTCCGGTATGCGTACATCTGCCGAACCACCTCCTTTCCGGAATGCCACCACCTTAGGAAACGCCCCGCCGTCCGATCAACCGCTTTTTCGAGATATTGACCGTTGGACGTGTCGCCGCTGGTCACCCACCGTGCGGCGGACGGGAGACACGGGGCGGCGGGCGATCACGAGCGGGCCGGTGTCCGAGGAGCGGACCGGCCGCGCGCGGGCCGTGGTGGACGGGGACCGGGTGTACGTGTCCGGGACCACCGGGTTCGACCACGCGGCGATGACGATCTTCGACGACGTGGTCGAGCAGGCCGGGCAGTGCCCGCGGAACATCGCGGCGGCCCCGGACGAGGCGGGGCGCGCCTTCGCCGACGTGGCGCGGGCGCGGTACCCGCTGCCCGCGCGGGAGGACTTCGAGCCGTGCCGGCCGGTGCTGAGGCGCTGCCCCGGCGAGGCCCGGCCCGCGGCCACCGTGCAGGTGTGCGGGCCCGCCGGCCCGCGGATGAGGATCGAGACCGAGGTGGACACCCGGCCGGGGAGCGGCGGCTGAACGGCCGCTGGGCGAAAACGGGTGCGAAATGCCGGGGGCGTACAACGATTCCCTCAATGTTGCGGGAACCCGGTGTGCGCTGAGTCACGTTCAAGTTGAATGATGGCAAGTGGGCGGACCGACGTGCCGTACGTAGGACGCAGCTGCAGGGGGTGTCCAGGTGAGTGCTTCCCGGCGTAGTGGGACCACCGACGAACTGGGGCCCGACGGGCCCGGGCGGGAGAGTCCGGACGGTTCCGATCTGCTGGCCGCGTTGCTGGACGGCATGGACGCGGCCCTGTGCGCCTTCGACGCGGACGCGGTGGTGACGCACTGGAACCGTGAGGCCGAGCGCATCCTCGGGTGGACCGCGGCCGAGGCCGTGGGCCGGCGGGGTTTCGCCGGATGGGCGGTGCGCGGCGCGGACGCCGCGGAGGTCGAGGCCCGGCTGATGTCGGCCATGGAGACCGTGGGCCGGCAGGTGCACGAGTTCGCGCTGCTGACCAAGGGCGGCGGCCGGGTGCTGGTACGGACCCAGTCCGCGGCCGTACGAGGGCCCGACGGGGAGCCGGCGGGTGTGTACTGCGCGTTCAGCGAGGTGCACACGCAGATCGACCTGGAACGGTCGATCGCGCTGAGCGAGGCGCTGCTGGAGGACGCGAGCTGGGGCGTCGTCCTCGTCGACGCCGATCTGCGGCCCGCCGTGGTGAACGCGCACGCGGCGAAGGCGCTCGGCACCGGGCGCGCCTCCGTGCTGGGGCGGCCGCTCGGGGAGCTGCTGTCGCAGGGCGTGGAGGAGCTGGAGAGCGCGCTCACCCATGTGCTGGCGGAGGGTGCTCCGCCCGCGCCCGCCGAGATCTGGGTGAGTGTGCGGGAGCCGAAGGGCGAGCGGCGGCGGTGCTGGCGGTGCGGCTTCGTGCGGCTGGCGTCGCCGCTGGCGGAGGAGCCGGTGCCGCTCGGTGTGGGCTGGCTGTTCCAGGACGTGACCGAGGCCCGGCAGAGCGAGCAGGAGGCGTCGCTGGTGCGGTTCCGGGCGCAGCAGCTGCACCGGGCGGCGCGGGCGGCGGCCGAGTGCGAGGACCCGGCGGAGGCCGTCACCGTCCATCTGGACTTCGCGCTCGCCGGGTTCGCCGACCACGCGCTGATCGACCGTGTGGCGGGCCGGACGGCCGACGCGGCGGCAGGGACGGAGGGCGAGGCGGGGGGCGCGGGCCGGGTCCGGCTGGTGCGGATCGCGGCCACACCGTCCGGGGCGCCGGGACCGAGCCGGCTCGCCGGGCGGGCGGGGCTGCCGGTGCGGTACGGCCCGGGCCATCCCGCCCTGCGGTGTGTCGAGCGGGCGGGTTCCGTACGGGCCGACGCGGGGGCGGTGACGGCGCCGGAGGCGCGGGCGTGGGCGGTGTCCCGGCAGTGGCCCGCGGACGTGGCGCACGCCCTGTGCACGGTGCTGCGCAGCCGCGGACGGACGCTCGGTGCCGTGACGTTTCTGCGCGGCCCGGGACGCAACGCCTTCGAACGCCCCGACGCGATGTACGCGGAGGACGTGGCCCTCCGCATCGCCACGGCCCTGGACCTGGCGGGAGTGACCGGGCAGCGTGAGTGACGGCGGGCCCGGTGCCGGGATTCGGTGCCGGGACTCAGCGCCGGTAGAAGATCCGGTCGGCGTACTGCTCCAGGACGCGGCCGTTCCAGTCGTGGCCGCCGTCGACGTTGCCGGAGCGCAGGAGGGGCGGCTCGATACCGCGGTCGGCCAGGGTGGCGGCCGCTGTGGCCATGACCGCCTGGAGGAGGGCCGCGGTGACGACGGTGGAGGCGGGGGCGAAGGGGGCGGGGACGTTGTCCAGGGTCAGCTCCGCGTCGCCGACCGCGATCTTGGAGTCCAGGACGAGATCGCAGTGGTCCTTGAGGTAGGTCCCCGACGCGTGCCGGGACGTCGTCTTCGCCGCGTACGCCACCGAGGTCACGCCGATGACCTTCAGGCCCAGGGCACGGGCGTTCATGGCCATCTCCACGGGCAGCGCGTTGCGCCCGGACAGGGAGACGATCACCAGCGCGTCGCCCGCGCGGGCCGGGGACGAGTCGAGCACGGCGCCCGCGAGTCCGTCGACGCGTTCGAGGGCCGAGCCGAGGGTGGCCGGCATCACGTCGACGCCGACGACGCCCGGGACGGCGAGCAGGTTCATCAGGGCCAGTCCGCCCGCGCGGTAGACGACGTCCTGCGCGGCGAGCGAGGAGTGGCCGGCGCCGAAGGCGAAGAGGCGTCCGCCGCCCGAGACCGTGTCGGCGAGCAGGGTGCCCGCGGCCGCGACGGATTCGGCCTCCTCGTCGCGGACCCGGTGCAGCAGGTCGATCGCGGCGTCGAGGAACCGGCCGGCCGGCGTACGGTCGCTCATGCGGCATCCCTTCGGGGTGGACTGCTGCCGATCACCGTGCGGTCCGGACCGGCGCCGTGTCAATATGACGGCCCGAGGAGCCGGGAAGCCCTTCGTGGCGGCCCCGCACCACCCTGTACCACCCCGCGCATACCCTTCGTTTCCACGGTGCGCCCCGGTTGTCGGCGCCATGCGTCAGAATTGGGTTCAGGGCCAGCGCATGCGCCGGTGAGCCGTCCAGCCTCCGGCAGAGCCAATCGCAGATCTCATCGAGGGGCACGTATGTCCGGACTGATCGACACCACGGAGATGTATCTCCGCACCATCCTCGAGCTGGAGGAGGAAGGCGTGGTCCCCATGCGCGCCCGGATCGCGGAGCGGCTCGACCAGAGCGGGCCGACGGTCAGCCAGACGGTGGCGCGGATGGAGCGCGACGGCCTGGTGTCCGTCGCGGCCGACCGCCACCTGGAGTTCACCGACGAGGGCCGCCGGCTCGCCACCCGCGTGATGCGCAAGCACCGCCTCGCCGAGTGTCTGCTCGTCGACGTGATCGGCCTGGAGTGGGAGCAGGTGCACGCCGAGGCCTGCCGCTGGGAGCACGTGATGAGCGAGGCCGTCGAGCGCCGCGTGCTGGAGCTGCTGCGGCACCCCACCGAGTCGCCCTACGGCAACCCGATCCCGGGCCTGGAGGAGCTGGGCGAGAAGGACGGCGCCCACCCGTTCCTGGGCGAGGGCATGGTGTCCCTGGCCGAACTCGACCCCGGCCCCGAGGGCAAGACGGTCGTGGTGCGCCGGATCGGCGAGCCGATCCAGACGGACGCGCAGCTGATGTACACGCTGCGCCGGGCGGGCGTCCAGCCCGGTTCGGTGGTCAGCGTGACGGAGTCGGCGGGCGGTGTGCTGGTGGGCAGCAGCGGTGAGGCGGCCGAACTGGAGAAGGACATCGCCTCGCACGTGTTCGTCGCCAAGCCGTAGCCGTAGCCGTAGCCGTAATCGTGTCCGTGTCCGGTCAACTCGACCGGCGTGGAGGGAAGTTGCGGCGCCGGTGCTATCGCGCCGAATCCGGGACCGAGTGCGCCGAAGCGCAGCGCTCGCCCGGTTCGCGTGCGAGGCTGTCGCGTGAGGCATATGGCCTGAGGGGCTCTTGGCCGGGCCGGCAGCGCTGCCATCCGGCCGGGGAGGGGCGGGAGGATGTGCCGTGACCACGTGAGGAGCCCCGGCGCCGCACGGCGCCGGGGCCTGTCCTCCCCTGTGCTGACCCGGAGCCCCGAGCTCCCAGGGTCATTCCCTGCGGACCGGTTTCCCCGAGTGGTCCGCCTCCCGTTGGAAATCTCCCCCCGGCCGCGGCGATCAATCCTCGAACAGGGTCACTCGAACGAGGGGTGTTGGCGGCTGGAACCGCATTCTCGAAAGCGCATTCGATAATCTGTGGGGCGGCAACAGCAGGCAGGGCAAGCAGCACGGCAGGCAGCGAGCTGGGGGTGCCAAGACGATGGCGCGACGCATCGACGTGACGGGGGCGGACGGCGTACGTCTCGCCGCCTGGGAGTTCGGCGACCCGCCCAAGACCGGCAGCGACCCGACGGAGCGCCCGGACGTGCTGTTGCTCCACGGGCTCATGGGACGCGCCTCGCACTGGGCGTCCACCGCCCGCTGGCTCTCCGCGCGGTACCGGGCGGTCGCCCTCGACCAGCGCGGCCACGGCCGCAGCGACAAGCCCGCGCAGGCATCGTTCACCCGGGACGCCTACGTCGACGACACCGAGGCCGCCCTCGAGCAGCTGGGCCTCGGCCCGGCCGTCCTCATCGGCCACGCCATGGGCGCGCTCACCGCCTGGCAGCTGGCCGCCAAACGACCCGACCTGGTGCGCGGGGTGATCATCTGTGACATGCGGGCCTCCGCGCTCGGGGCCGCCTCGCAGCGCGAGTGGGCGCAGTGGTTCAAGGCCTGGCCCGTCCCGTTCGCCACGCTCGCCGACGTCCGCAAGTGGTTCGGCGAGGACGACCCGTGGGTGGAGCGTCCGAACCCGGCCCGCGGCGAGTTCTACGCCGAGGTGATGGCCGAGTCCCCGGACGGCTGGCGGCCGGTCTTCGACACCGGCCAGATGCTCCGCTCCCGCGAGACCTGGGTGTACGACGCGCACTGGGAGGAGCTGGCCCAGGTGCGGTGCCCGGCCTTGGTGGTCCGCGGCCTCGACGGCGAACTGGGCCGCGCGGAGGCCCAGGAGATGGTCCGCGTCCTGCCCCGCGGCCGGTACGCGGAAGTGGCCGACGCCGGCCACCTCGTCCACTACGACCAGCCCGACGCCTGGCGCACGGCCATCGAACCGTTCCTGGACACCCTCCAGGACACCTGAGCCCCGAGCGGTCCCGGTCCCTCGCCGGGTCCGTCCGCCGGCCGTGCCGCGTCACAGGCCCCGTTCCCGCCCCGCCCGGAGGGCGTCCTCAGCCCCTGCTGACCGCCGTGAGGATCTCCGGCAGGCGGCGGGCCGTGCTCGGGGCCGCGAGGCGCAGGCCAAGGAATGTGAGGGCGGCGCCGTACGCCGTGCCTGCCGGGAGCAGCAGCCACGTCCGGTCCCCGCCGCCCTCGCTCACGTTCAGCCAGATCGTGAGGGCGATGACCGGTGCGCAGAGCACGGCCGCCGCCACCATGCCGCCGAAGATCGAGATCCAGGCGAGTCCGGTCTGCCCGGGGGCGACGTTCTTGTGGCCCTCCTGCGGGATGGAGTAGGGGAAGCGCGCCGACGTCCACGCGCCGGTCGCGAGCATCGCGCCGAGGAGGGCGAAGGACAGCCCCAGGGCCTCCGGCAGCCGCGGCCAGTCGCCGAGCATCGCGGTGGTCACGACGGTCACGAGCGTCGAGTACGGCAGGGTGACCAGCAGCAGGGCCAGGGCGCGGGCACGGAGCTCGACGTAGGCGTCCCGGGGGCCGGCGATCGTCGTCGCGACCATCCAGAACGCGGAGGTGTCCTGGCCGAACTGGTTGTACATCATGATGCCGAGCATTCCGGCGGCGAAGCAGGCGAAGTAGACCGAGCCGGTGCCCTGCCAGGCGTTGAACACCGGAACGATCAGCCCGATGGCCAGCGAGGTCACCCACGCCGCCTTGGTCTTGGGGTCGCGCCAGATGTAGCGGAGGCCGCGTTCCATGACCGTGCCGGTGCGTCCCGCGGGCAGCAGCCGGGCGAGCCCGGTCGAGGAACGGTCGCGCACGGCCGCCTCCCCGCCCTGCAGGGTGGATCCGTCGGGCGAGGTCATCAGCTGCGACAGCGACCGCGACCAGAGCGCGAGGAGGACCACCAGCGCCCCGGCGGTCAGCGCGAGTTGGACGGCGGCGGCCCCGTACGCGCCCCCGCCCGCCGAGTGCACCGCGCCGATCGCGGACGCCGGCGGAACCCACCGGACCACGTCCGCGACCGGTGCGAGCTGTTCCAGCCCGGAGGAACCGAGCCGCTGCACGGCGAAGTTGACGAACTGCGCGCCGACCGCGATCACGAGGCCGCTGAGCACCGCGAGGTCGCGTCCCCTGCGGCTGGTCAGCAGCCGCACGTTGGCGGTGGCGACCGCGCGGGCCAGCGCCACGCACACCAGCAGCGCCGACGGGACGGCGAGGACACCGACGGCGGTCGCCACCCCGCCGCGCGCGACGGCGACCGCCGAACCGGCCAGCACGCACAGCGTGAACAGCGGCCCGATGCCGACCAGCGAGGCGACGAGCAGGGCCCGCACCAGCGGGCGGGGGCGCAGCGGCAGCATCACCAGCCGGGTCGGGTCGAGAGTCTCGTCGCCGCTGGGGAAGAACAGCGGCATCACCGCCCAGCCCAGCGCCAGCACCGCCACGAGCAGCACGACCAGCGACTCGGCGTGGTCGACGCGGCGCAGCGCGATCAGGCCGACGAGCTGGAGCGCGGCGAACAGCAGGGCGAAGACGGCCGAGGCGATGTAGGCGGCCCTGCGGCCACCGGACTGCCGCAGCCCGCCCCGCAGCAGCGACAGCTTCAGCCGGACGAAGACGGGCGTGATCGAGGGAGCGGAGACGGGAACGGGAGCGATGCCGGGGGCGGGAGCGGGGTGGGGCGCGGGGGCGGTCACCGGGGCCCGCCCCCCAGCCAGTCGAGGGCGGAACCGGTGTCGCGGCGGTGCGCGCCGACGAGTTCCAGGAACGCCGTCTGCAGCGAGGGCGCGTCGCCGCGTACCTCGGCGAGCGGCCCGTGGGCGCGGATCCGGCCCGCTGCCAGCACCGCCACCCAGTCGCACAGCGACTCGACGAGCTCCATGACGTGGGAGGAGAACACGACCGTGGCACCGGAGGCGGTGTACCGCTCCAGAACACCCCGGATGATCTGCGCGGAGACCGGATCGACGCCCTCGAACGGCTCGTCCAGGAAGAGCACTTCGGGATTGTGCAGCAGCGCGGTGGCGAGGCCGATCTTCTTGCGCATGCCGGTCGAGTAGTCGACGACGAGCTTGTGCTGGGCCCCGGCCAGGTCGAGGACGTCGAGGAGCTGGGTGGCCCGTTTGTCGACCTCGGCGCCGGGCAGGCCGCGCAGCCGGCCGGTGTAGGCGAGCAGTTCGCGCCCCGACAGCCGCTCGAACAGCCGCAGCCCCTCCGGCAGCACCCCGATCCGCGCCTTGACCTCGACCGGGTCGCGCCACACGTCGTGTCCCACGACCTCGACGGTGCCCTGGTCGGGCCGCAGCAGCCCGGTCACCATCGACAGCGTGGTGGTCTTGCCCGCTCCGTTCGGTCCGACGAGCCCGATGAACCTGCCCGCGGGCAGCTCCAGGTCGATCCCGGCCACCGCGACCTGCTGACCGAACCTCTTCCAGAGCCCCCGCACACGTACGGCGGCCGGACCCGCCCCTGTTCGTGCTGTTACCTCCGTCATACGAGGCACCCTACGGGGGCCCGTCCGACGAGGGGACGGGCCGTGCGCACCGAGTTCCTCTCCCGACGCGTGTCCCGCCGCTCCCGGAGTTCCTACCGCTCCTACCGCTCCGGCCGCTCCCGCCGCTCCCGCAGTTCGCGCCGCTCCCGCCGCTCCCGGCGGTCCTGCCGGTCGCGGCCGCACGCGTACGCCAGCGGCGGGATCAGCTCCGCGGCGTCCGGCAGCCACCGGTTCGCCGGTGTCGGCCTGCTGGCCCACTGCACGGCCCCCTTGGACCCGAACCGCGTGGGCGGGGCCGCCACGTACGTCCCCTCGCCCCGCACGGTCAGATCGAGCGGGGACAGCGACCAGCCCAGGGAACGGATCAGGGCCGGCACCTTCGCGGCGGCGCCGGGGAGCACGAAGAACTCCATGCGCCGGGCGGGCGTCAGGGTCACCGGCCCGAGCGCCAGTTCCATCCGCTCCATCCGGGCCAGCGCCAGGAATCCGGCCGTCTCGGATACGGAGATCGTGTCGAAGGAGTGGCCGGTGGGCAGCAGGATCGAGGCCGTCGGCCGCATCTGCCACATGCGGCGGACGGCGCTCGCACTGCCGGTCGCCTGGCCCGCCCAGTCGGAGCGCGCCGGGTGTGCGCCGGGTGCCGGGCACTCGACGACACCGCACGAGCAGCGGTGCACTCCGTCGACGGCCTCCAGCCAGGTGCCCGGAAACACGTCCCAGTGCCGCTCCTCGGTATAGCGAACCGCGGTGTCCAGCAGGGTTTCCCCGCGCTGCTTCGGGATCTGTCCGGCATCGGTGCCGGGGATCGTCTCTTCCACGATGAACACAACTACGTCCGCCACCAGGGGTTACGCCCGTGCCCGTGCGCGGGGGAGGGCACCTGCCCGTGGTCGGGGCGCATGGGTGCATGTGCGGGGGCGCGCGTGGGGATCGGTGTCCGCGGGTGGGTAGCCAAGGATGGGTGGCCAAGGGTGGGTGGTCAGGAGGGGTCCGGCATCCGCCGTTACCCCGTCAATTCGTACATGCCTCGCATCTTCGGCACCTCGGCGGGGCATTGATCTTCCCGGCCGGAACTTTCGTCCCTTCACGAGGGGAGTTGCCAGGGGACGGGCGGGCCCGGCCGCCGAAGACACGTCAACTCGGTGCGCGGGCAGGCACCGCAGCCTCAGGGGGTATGCCATGGCCGCAAGGCCTCTCGTCGCGCGGCAGCCGAACGAACGACTGCAGGCGCTCATCCAGGAAGCCGGGTGCTCCAACGCCGGGCTGGCCCGCAGAGTCAACATGTGCGGTGCCGAACACGGCCTCGACCTGCGGTACGACAAGACGTCGGTGGCCCGCTGGCTGCGCGGACAGCAGCCGCGGGGCCGGGCACCGGTGATCATCGCGGAGGCGCTCGGACGCAAGCTGGGCCGTACGGTCACGATCGACGAGATCGGCATGGCCAACGGCAAGAACCTCGCGTCGGGTGTCGGTCTCCAGTTCTCGCCGACGGTACTGGGGGCCATAGAGCAGGTCTGCGAGCTGTGGCGCAGCGACGTGGGCCGGCGGGACTTCCTGTCCGGCTCCTCCGTCGCCGCGTCCGCGCTGGTGGAGCCGAGCCGGGACTGGCTGATCTCCGCCCCCGACCCGCAGGTCGCGCGCTCGGCCGGGCCGCGGGTCGGGCGCTCCGACGTGGCGGCCGTGCGGGCCATGACGCAGTCCCTGGCGGACCTGGACCACCAGTACGGCAGCGGGCATGTGCGCCCGGTCGTCGTGCACTACCTCAACAGCGTCGTCTCCGGGCTGCTCGCCGGATCGTACCGGGAGGCCGTCGGACGTGAGCTGTTCGCGGCGGTCGCCCGACTGACCGAACTGGCCGGGTACATGGCCGTCGACACCGGGCAACCGGGCCTCGCCCAGCGCTACTACATCCAGGCGCTGCGGCTGGCCCAGGCGGCCGGCGACCGGGGGTACGGCGGGTACGTGCTCGCCGCCTCCATGAGCCATCTGGCCGCGCAGCTCGGAAACCCCCGTGAGATCGCGCAGTTGGCGCGGGCGGCGCAGGAAGGCACGCGCGGGCGGGCGACCCCGCGCGCGGAGGCCATGTTCCGAGCCGCGGAGGCACGCGGACACGCGCTGATGGGTGACGCGCACGCCGCGCAGGAAGCGGCCGGGCGCGCGATCAGCGCCATGGAAGCGGCCGACCCGGCCTCGGGGGACGATCCCGTGTGGATCACACACTTCGACACGGCCTATCTGGCCGACGAATTGGCGCACTGTCACCGCGACCTGGGCCAGGCCGAGGCCGCCGCGCGGTGCGCGCGCGAATCGCTGGACGGGCATCCCGAGTCGCGGGCGCGGCGCCGGGCGATCGGCTATGTGCTGCTCGCCACGGCGCAGGTGCAGCAGCGGGAGGTCGAACAGGCCTGCAGTACGGGCCTGAAGGCGGTGGAACTGCTCGACGGACTCAGGTCCGACCGGGGCGCCGAGTACCTGGAGGACTTCCAGCAGCGGCTGGAGCCGTATCAGGAGGAGCCGGTGGTGAGGGAGTTCGGCGCGCGCATGGCCCTGCCCGCGGCGGCGTGAGCGCGGCGGACAGGCCGCACGGGCCCGGCGGGGCACCGCAGGGGTGGTGCGACCGGACGCCGGTCGCCGGGTGAACCCGGCGGCCGGCGACGGGTGAACACCCGGGGTGGTCCCGGGTGAACGGGCGGGCAACGCGGGGTCGACGCGGGAGCGGAGCGGAGGGGGTGACGTGAACAGCGTGCGGTGACCCGGTTTTGTTACCGCGTTCACAGGGCATGAGGTCAGGTCCTGTGCTGCGTGGCACCGGGCTCCGGAGACCCGGTAGCGTGAGCCGACGATCCACAAGGTTCCCCATGGGTAGGAGTCCCGGTGACGCAGAGTGGACAGGGCGAGGAGCCCTCGGCGCGCCCCGCGCGCGAAGGCATCGTGCTGCCCTCCGACGGCGGCGAGCCCCTGCTGCCGGGCATGACGGGTACCCCGGCCGGTCCGGTCGCGCCGGACGGACGGGCGCCCGACGCGACCGGGCCGGCCGGCGGCCGGACCTGGGGCACGCCGTGGGGGCCCGAGCAGCAGACGCCGCCCGCGTCGCAGCCGCAGTCCGGACAGGAGTGGCAGTCGTCCCCGCCCGCCCAGCAGTGGGATACGCGGGAACCGGCGCCCTGGGGCACGCAGGGCCCGGCCGCGGGTCAGCAGGGCCCGGGCCCGCTGCCGCCCGAAGGCGCGCAGGCCCCGGCCCACGGCGGGACCTACGGGACCCACTCCCCGTACGCCCCGACGTACGAACCGAACGCGGCAGGCGGCTCCGCCCCCGGAGGGGCGGGCGGGTACGGGCAGCAGGGCGGAGGCACTCCGCTGCCGCCGCAGCAGGGTTCCGGATACGGTGCCCCCGCCGGCGCGTACGGCTCCGGCGGGGCGGGCGCGCTGCCCGACGGGTCGGAGGGGGCCACCCAGTTCATGCCGCCGGTGCCCGCCGCCCCCGTGGACGAGGGGGCGACCCAGTTCATACCCCCGGTGGGTCCGGGAGCGCTGCCTCCCGAGATGCCCGCCGCACACGACGAAGCGACCCGTTACCTGGGTCTGCCCGCCCAGGGCCGGGACGGCGGACCGCCACCGCCCGCGGGCAACCCCGACGCCGAGGCCACCCAGTTCATGGCACCGGTGACCGACCGGCCCCAGGGCACGCCGTACGGCGCCGCGCCCGGTGCTCCCTCCGGTGTTCCCGCCGACGAAGGGAACCGGCAGCCGCCCGCCGAGTTCGACAACCTCTTCCGTGCCTCCGGCGGCGAGGAGCAGGCCGGGTCCACCCAGCAGATGCCCCGCGTCGAGCACCAGCGGCCCCCCGCTCCTCCGCAGGCCGGACACGGCGGCGGCGGCGGTGGCGGCCGGCGTGCCGCACGTCGGAACGAGGGCGGAGGCAGGGGCGGCCGTACGGGTTCGAAGGTGCCGCTGATCGCGGCGGTCGGCGTCGGTCTCGTCGTGCTCGGCGTCGGGGCGGGCGCCCTGCTCGGCGGCGGGGGCGACGACGGCGACGGCAACCAGACGGTCTCCGCCACCGCGCCCGCGAGCGAGGCGTCGTCGGCCGAGCCGTCCGCCGAGCCGTCCGTCGACCCGGTCCGGCAGCAGGCCGTCGAGCTGGACAAGCTGCTGGCCCACAGCGGCGACAGCCGGTCCGCCGTGATCAACGCGGTGGAGGACGTGAAGGCCTGCAAGGACCTCCAGCAGGCGGCCAAGGACCTGCGGGACGCGGCCGGGCAGCGCAACCAGCTCGTCACCGACCTGACCGCGCTCCCGGTGGACGAACTGCCCGGGCACGCGGCGCTGACCGCCGCGCTCACCAAGGCGTGGCAGGCGTCGGCGTCGGCCGACAACCACTACGCGGCCTGGGCCGACCAGACCGCGGGCAAGAAGGGCTGCAAGAAGGGCCAGGCCCGTTCGACCGGCGAGACCGCGGCCGCCAACAAGGCCAGTGGCACCGCGACCGCCGAGAAGACCAGGGCCGCCGAGCTGTGGAACGCGATCGCCAGGGAGCACGGCCTGACCGAACGGCAGCCGACCCAGCTGTGACCGGCCCGGCCGCGGCCGGGTGGACGTCCTGCCCCGTGCGTCAGGCCAGATCGACGTTGCGCAGCGTGTCCGTCACGTCGATGAAGCCGTCGCGGCCGGACACGAGCCGGCCGTCCTCGACCTCCTGGAAGGTCACGTGGGCGTTGACCAGCCGGGGGAAGCCGACAGCGGCCAGCTTGTCCTGGAACTGCCAGCGCAGGGTGGGGGTGAGCCCGCCCGTCTCGGCCTTCAGTCCGTCGTCCAGCGTCCGGGTCACGGTGTCGGCGCTGACCTCGCCGTCGCCGAGCGACTCGAGGACCTGCCTGAACACCGTGTAGGCGATCCAGGTGGTCTGCACGCCGGCGTCGGCGGGGTCGATCCGGTTGTCGCCGAACGCCTCCTTCTTGATGACGTCCTTCATCGGGTCCCAGAGCTCGTCGCTCGACGCCGGGTACCAGCCGGTGACGTACGACCCCTCGTACGGGCCCGACGCCCCGCCGGCCGCGTTGATCGTCGTCTGGTCGACGCTGCCCAGCACGGTCGCGGTGCGCACGTCCGGGTAGTCGGCGCGGGCGCGGCGGAAGGAGTCCATGAAGGTGCTGGTGCGGTCGCCGAGCGCGGGCACCACGCAGCCCTCGCCCTCCGGGCCGGCGGTGCTGGTCTCCAGGGCCCGCTTCGCCTGCCCGCCGTACTCGGTGGCCTCCTCCGCCGCCCGCTGGTCCGCGGTCGGCTCGTGGCCGCCCGCGGACAGGCCCGAGTCGAGCAGCGGGGGCAGCTGGTCGCCCGCGATGGTGTCCGGCCGGATCAGGGTGACCGGCCCGCAGACGTCGGCGAGGGCGCGGCCGAGGCCCGCCAGCAGCGCCGGCTGGCCGCCGTTGACGGGATAGGACAGCGGGCTGGTGAACTCGTCGGTGGTGATGCCGTAGCCGCCTATGTACGGGATGCCGGCGCCCTCGAGGGTCGGCAGGAACGCGTCGGCGTGCTGGCTGTACGAGCCGACCACAGCGACGGCGTTCTCCTTGACGGCGGTCCGGGCGCACCGCGAGGCGGACACGCTGTCGTTGTGCTCGTTGCAGGTGATCACGTCGAGCTCGCGGCCGTTGATGCCGCCCCGGGCGTTCACCCAGCTCGCGTACGCCCGGGCGAAAGCGGGCATACCCGGCTTGTTGGTGGCGCTGGTCTTCTCGGGTGCCCAGGTCATGACGGTGATCGGTTCGTCGCCGGCGCCTCCCGGGCCGGGGACGACCCCGCATCCGGCGGTCAGCATCGTCGCCGCCAGCGCGCCCGCGGTCAGGGTGCCGGCTCTGGACGGCCGAGGGCCGCGGCGGGGGAGGGGGTTGCTGCGGCTGCGGCTGCGGTTGCGTGGACTGCCGGTCATGTTCACGCACGATTCCCCCACATCGTCAACCAGTGGGTGACCTGTCGTCAACGGACAGTGACGGCGAGGTGAATTGCCGGGTCCGGTGTGACCGGTGGCGAGGCGAAACGTACGATCGACGACCGTGCAAGGTTCGGAGAACTCTTCCCGTCGCGGCCGTCGCTCCTTCACCATGGGCGGCATGCCACTCAACGACATGCCCTGGTGGCGCTGGCGCAGCAATGTGCGCTCCGCGCTGCACATGCTTTCCGACCCCGGGTTCCAGCACGGCGTCTGGCTGGCCGGTGTGGACGGCTACGGCGACGTCACCGACGCGGTCTACCGGCTGGTCGAGGACACCTGGCTGGACAACTGGTCCGCCGAGAAGTACGTGGGCACGGTCTTCCGCGACTCCCAGGAGGCGGCGCTCGTGGACACCGCGGTGCTGCGCGTGCTGCGGATCATGCACCAGGTCGGTCCGGACGCGCCCGTCACCGCCTACCTCGCGCACGAGGGGTGGCCGGACGCGGTGCGCGCCGCGCGGGACGCGCATGTGCGGCTGGCGACCAGTGACGGGGAGGACCCCGACACCCCGCCGCAGAGCCTCGAGGTGCTGAGCATCCTGACCCGGTCCGCGTAGCGGAACGGCCGCACGGCCCGGAGCCGCGTATGGGACCCTTTTCCGCATGAGTGAGCAGCCCACCCGAGCAGAGGCCCCCGCCGACCAGTACGTTCTGACCCTGTCCTGCCCTGACAAGCAGGGCATCGTGCACGCCGTGTCGAGCTACCTGTTCATGACCGGTTGCAACATCGAGGACAGCCAGCAGTTCGGCGACCACGACACCGGGCTGTTCTTCATGCGGGTCCACTTCTCCGCGGAGGCCCCGGTGACCGTGGAGAAGCTGCGGGCGAGCTTCACGGCGATCGGTGACGCGTTCCGGATGGACTGGCGGATAAGCCGCGCCGACGAGAAGATGCGCATCGTCCTGATGGTCAGCAGGTTCGGCCACTGCCTGAACGACCTGCTGTTCCGCGCCCGGATCGGCGCGCTGCCGGTGGAGATCGCCTCAGTGGTGTCCAACCACACCGATTTCGCCGAACTGGTGGCCTCGTACAACATCCCCTTCCACCACATCCCGGTGACGAAGGACACCAAGACCCAGGCCGAGGCGAGGCTGCTGGAGATCGTGCGCGAGGAGGGCGTCGAACTCGTCGTGCTCGCCCGCTACATGCAGGTCCTCTCGGACGACCTGTGCAAGCAGCTCTCCGGGCAGATCATCAACATCCACCACTCCTTCCTGCCGAGCTTCAAGGGCGCGAAGCCGTACCACCAGGCGCACGCCCGGGGCGTGAAGCTGATCGGTGCCACCGCGCACTACGTCACCGCCGACCTCGACGAGGGCCCGATCATCGAGCAGGAGGTCGAGCGGGTGGGCCACGACGTCACCCCCGACCAGCTCGTCGCCGTCGGCCGCGACGTCGAGTGCCAGGCACTCGCCCGCGCCGTGAAGTGGCACGCGGAGCACCGCATCCTGCTGAACGGGCGTCGGACGGTCGTCTTCACCTGAACCGCCGGGGCCGCCGGGGCCGCCGGGGGCACGGACGGCACGGGGGCGGAGCCGCGGAGCGCGGCCGGCGACCGGTGTGGGGCCCGTTCCGGGGCGTTCCCCCGACGGGCCCTGGTTCCGGGCAGGCTCTAGATCCGGCTCATCGAGGCCGCCGCCAGCAGGACGTCCCGGATGGCGGCCTTGTCCCCGACCTGCCCGGCGGCCGCCTCCTGCGGAGACACGTGGCCCGCGGCCAGGCGGCAGAACTCCGAGCCGTCGAGCGCGATGTGGGCCACCTCGTGCTCCGCGGACCCCTTGGCCGCCGGGGACTCCAGCGGGATCAGCCACTCCCCGCCGCCGGACCCCTCGATCTCCAGCCGCAGGCTCCGCCCCGGCGCACCGGCCGCGACCAGCCGCCGCCCGGTGGAGACCTCCTGACCGGCCTGCCGGCGTGCTTCGAGGACGGCCGGCAGCATCCGCGCGGCCAGGTCGACCATGCCGTGCAGATGCCGTCCGGTCGGCGGCTCGTAGGGATAGTCCACCGCCTCGGCGATGTCCTCCCCGTGCACCCAGCACTCGAAGGCGCGGTCCAGCATCGCGTCGTGCAGCGGCAGCTCGTAGCCGCCGTACGAGACCGGCGTCCGCCCCGCGCTGTTGTCCGTGAAGGACACCGTCCGTACCAGGTCGTGGCTCTGCGCACGCCAGGGCGTCCGCACGGAGCGGGTCGGCGGGTGGTGGGCGCCGCGCCAGAACGCCTCGGTACGGGCCGACGGGGTGGCCGGCTCGGGCACGAGGTCGCCGAGCGGGTCGGTCAGGCCGAGGGCGGCCGCGACCAGCCCGTCGACCGCCATCAGATGCGCGATGACCCCGGCGACGGTGGTGCGGCGGGTGGCCGCCTCGTCGTCCTCGTACCAGCGCAGCCGCACGGGCGCGTGCCACTCGGTGTCGCCGAAGTCCTGGAGCAGCGCGTCCAGCCGGGCCGTCTCGGCGTCGTAGGCGGCGGCCCAGTCCGGTACGGGGATGCGCGGCGGGCGCCGCTTGAGACAGGACTCCAGGACGCGGGTGCGCAGCCCCGGGTCCAGGTCGAGGTTCTCGGGCCGCTGCAGCAGCCCGACGGCGTCCCGCAGGCGCAGCGCCTCCTCGGCGCAGGCCCCGCAGTCGCCGAGGTGCTCCTCGACGGCCGTCGCCTCCTCCGGCGTACAGGCGGCCAGTGCCCACGCGCCCAGCAGTGACTTCAGCACCCGGTGACCCGGCGTCAGCGACTCGGGTTCCGGTTCCTGTTCCGGTGCCACCGCCGGCAGGAGCTGTCCGGTGTCCTCGACGGAGGTGCGGGGCGGCGGTACACGGGCGGAGCGGCCGGTCCCGGCAGCACCCTTTGGACCGCCCGGAACGTCCCGCTCGCGTGTGCCGTCCGCCCCGTTTCCCGAGCCCGTGCGTGGGCCCGCGTCCGTGTCGTCGTGACGCTCCCCGTCCCCCTCCCGCTCCTCGTGCCCGTGCTCATGGTCGTCGTACGGCTCGAAACGGTCGTCGCTCACGTCGCACCCCCGATGCCGGGCGGGGTGCCCGGGGCCTCGGCGTCGTGGGCCGTGGCCAGCAGTTGGAGGCCCAGCCGGAGGCGGCGGCGGGCCTCGTCCTCGGTGACGCCGAGGTCGGCGGCGGTCTGCCGGCAGTCCCGGCGCTGGAAGTACGCCAGCTCCAGCGCGGCCCGCAGCGACACCGGCATGGCGTGCACGATGTAGTCCGCGCGGGCGGCCACCGAGGCGCGCAGGACCTGGTGTTCCGGCTCCTGCGCGCTGCCGGCGCCGCCCCGGGCGAGCCCGGCGGTCCCGCCGGCGCGCAGCCGCTCGACGGACAGCCCGCGCGTCAGCGCGGCGATCCATGTACGCAGCGAGCCCTGCCGGGGGTCGTAGGCGTCCGGATGTTCCCAGACGTGGGCGAAGACGTCGCGCGTGACGGCGTCCGAGGCGTCCTCGTCCCCGAGGACGCGGTGGGCGAGGCCGTGCACGAGGGAGGCGAACCGGTCGTAGAGCTCACCGAGCGCGGCGGCCTCTCCGCGGGCGAGCCGCTGTTGCATCGTGCGGTCCCAGCGGGGCGGTACGTCCTGTCGTGTCACGCGGCCCCTCACCCCCTGCTCCTCTCCGGCGTCCCGGGACGGCCGTGCCCGGTCCGGCGGATGCCCGGGACGGCCGTGCCCGGTCCGGCGGGCGCCCGCCGCCTCCACGAATGTAGTCGGCACGTACGGGCACGCACGCCCCTTTGCGGCAATGCGCGCCCCCCGTCGGCCCCCAGGTGGTAAAGGGCGGCCGCGTGAGCGTCGGATGCCGTCAGGTGGCCTGCCTACCCAGCCCTTCGTCGATCGGAACCGATCGAATGGGATCGAAGTCGACTGAAACAAGCCTTTTCTGTTCGGTCACCGTTTCTTGGGCCATGTTTCAGGGCACGGCCGGTGGGCAGCCGCGCTGCAAGGAAGCGTAGGTGCTTCTTCCGTTTCGGCGAGCGAAGGGCGTGGTGGTGACCTTCAATGTGACCGACGGAGAGCAGGGCGATTGGGCCGTGCTCCAGGTGTCGGGCGAACTGGACCTGGTGACCTCGCCGGTGCTGCGCCAGCGCGTGCACGATGTCGTGGCCGACGGCAGGCACCGCATCGTCCTCGATCTCTCCGAAGTGTGGTTCTGCGACTCCAGCGGCGTGGGAGTGCTCATCGCCACCCGTCGGCTGCTCCGTTCGTGCCAGGGCAGCCTGCGGCTGATCCTCCCCGCCCAGGGCGCCGAGGACGGCAGCCACGTCAACCGGGTGCTCGGCGCGCTCGGGGTGCGCCGGCTCTTCGACGTCCACCCGGACGTCCCGTCCGCGGTGGACGGGGACTCGCGCCCGCTGTCGGCCTGACCCGGACCCGGACCCGGCGCAAGCGTCGTTTCCGGGCTCACGGAAGGCACCGCACGTCGTACGCTCCGAGCGAGACGATCCCATTGGGACCCCACTGACCTAAGGCGGCCTGAAAGAGACATGGTCACCAGCGAGTACGAGCGCAGGATCGCGGCCCGCTTCGCCACCTTCGACCAGGACGGCAACGGCTACATCGACCGCGAGGACTTCAGCGGAGCGGCCAAGGCGCTCCTCGCCGAGTTCGGCACCCGGGCCCGGTCCGACCGGGGCCAGGCGCTGTACGGCGGCGCCGAGGCCTTCTGGCAGGGTATGGCGGGCATCGCCGACCGTGACGGCGACCAGCGCATCACCCGCGGGGAGTTCGTGAACGGCGCGGTCAAGCGCCTGCGGGACACCCCGGACCGGTTCGCCGAGATCGCCCGGCCCTTCCTGCACGCGGCCCTGGCCGTGGCCGGCGGTGGCGGCGACGGCGACGGCACGGTGGGCGTCGAGGAGACCGCCCGCCTCCTGAAGGCGCTCGGCGTTCCCGGGGACCTGGCCGGATCCACCGCCGCCACGCTGGACACGGACGGCGACGGCAGGATCGGCGAGGAAGAGATCGTGGGCGCCTTCGCCCGCTACTTCACCGTGTCCGAGTAACGCTCCCGCAGCTCGCACCGCCGCCGCGGTGGACGGCGGCCCGGTCGCCGTTCCCGTTCCCGTCACCGCGGGCGAGCAGCCGGGCACCGCCACGAGCGCGTGCGAGCCGATGGTGCAACACGCCCGGCCCCGTGAACAGTTCGGCCGGCCGGCCGGGGGACTTCCGGACGGTGGCCCGGCCGCCCGCCGCCGAACCGCGCGCCGAACGGCCCGCCGGAACCACCCGGCCCGCCCCCCGTCCGCGGTGTCGTGTCCGCGGTGTCGTGGGTCACCCCGCACGGATGTCACGGATCGTGGCATCCGGAGGTCACGGAGCGTTGAGACCGGGTTGTGTCCTACGCGTGACTTGTCACGCCCTGGAGTCGGCTGTCCGCTCCGGTACCTTGTGTGGGATGCGAGTGGTTGTGAGCACACACCGCACCGGAGCCGCCCCCGGGGCGAGTCCGGAACGGCCGGTGCCCGCCGCCGTTCGCCGTGCTGTCGGGCCGACCGCAGCCGCCTGTTCGACCAGCCGGGGCGAGCGTCGCACAGTATGCCGCACGGGTACTCCTTCGCGCTGGAATATGCCCGAAGCGCTTGTTGGCGTGACTGTACGTCAACCATGCTGTCCTGCAAGGGATTCACGTTCCGTGATCCCTGTCCCGGCCGTTGTCCAGGCCATGCAGAGAATGGCTACGATCGTGGCCCTCGTGAGGCGCGAGTCCAAGTGTCCGCCGGTTCGGATGGTGTGAGCGGTGCAGGTGCTTCAAGTGCAGCTGGAGATCCGGCCCGACCCCACTGAGGTGGGACGGGCCCGTCGGTGGGCCCGCTCGCGTCTGGCCGGTTCGGGGATCGCGGCCGACGAGCCGCTCGCCGAGACGCTGGTCCTGCTCGTCTCGGAGCTCGTCACCAACGCCGTGGTGCACACCGGCCGTCCGGCCGTACTGAGACTCTCCCTGCCGGGTGCGACGGCCGGGGAGGCCACCGTCCGCCTCGAGGTCGCCGACCGGAGCGCCAGGGCGCCGGTGCCGCGCTGCGTGGGCGGCGATTCGACCGGCGGGCGTGGTCTCGCCCTCGTCGACGGCCTGGCCGACCGCTGGGGCTGGAGCGCCGACGGCGCCGGCAAGCGCATCTGGTGCGAACTCGACCGCTGTGCGGCGGCCCGGGAGGCCGCGGCCCCGACCTGGGGCGGCTTCGCGTACGAGGCGGTGTAGGGAGCCGGGCCCCCGGGCGATCCGGTGGGCACGGTTGTACGTGCGCACCGGTGCACCGATGCACGGCGGGACGGTCGTGCGGACGGGGACGCGAGCCGGTGCGCCGGGTGTGCTTCCGTGCGCGGCGCCGAATAACCGGGCATGTGTCACAGATTCATCCATAGCCGCCCGAAACGGTGTTGACGTGATGTGACCGCGTGATCACGCTGTTCGTCAGCGATTCGCTGCGAGGGGACGGCGAGGACTTCGACGACGGGAGCCCTCGGCGAGTGTGGGTCGTGATTCCGGCGCCGCTTCTCTCCTGGCCGAGAGGAGCCGGGCGGGAGCGCCGGAGTCGGAAGGCGGTACGGTGCCGCGCGCTCGGGACGGGCGGCACCGCACCGCGTCGCCGTCATCGCCGTCGCCGTCTTCCCGCGTTCCGCGGGGGCGGGTCCGGCAGGCGCGGCGGCCGCTTCCTCCACAGGGTGTGGATAACTTTTCGGATTCCGGATTCCGGATTCAGGACTCCGGTTCTGGCCCTGTGGCATGCCCGCTTCCACCGCTACGGATCCCGCCGCCCCCGGCGGGACGTCGCCCGGTACGCCGAGCCGTACCGGCAGGGGTGCCTCCTCCCGGACGAACCCGTCACCACCGCCTACCCGGTGGGTGACTTCGAGAAGGCCCGCGCGGACGCGGTGGCGGGACGCCTGGCCCCACCCCCGCCCTTGCCCCCGAGGTTCCCGCCCCCGGCCCGGAAGGTCCGCCGGTACGCGGACGGGGTCACCCCCAGCGCCGCCTGGAAGTGCTGGCGCAGCGACTGGGCGGTGCCGAACCCGGCGTCACGGGCCGCCTGGTCCACGGACAGGTCCGTGGACTCCAGCAGGTGCCTGGCCCGCTCCACCCGCTGCCGGGTCAGCCACTGCCCCGGACTGACCCCGGTCTCCTCACGGAAGCGGCGGGTGAAGGTGCGGACCGACATCGCCTCCCGGGCGGCCATGTCGCGCAACCGGATCGGCTCGTGCAGCCGGCCCAGTGCCCAGGCGCGGGCACCCGTCGTGGACACCTGCTGCTGATCGGGCACCGGCCGCTCGATGTACTGCGCCTGCCCGCCGTCGCGATGCGGCGGTACGACCGTACGGCGGGCCACGTCGTTGGCCACGGCGGCACCATGGTCGCGGCGGACCATGTGCAGGCACAGGTCGATGCCGGCCGCGACCCCGGCCGAGGTCAGGATGTCTCCGTCGTCGATGAACAGCACGTCCGGATCGACGTCGACGTCCGGGAAGAGCCGCTGGAACCGTGCGGCGTCCGCCCAGTGCGTGGTCGCGGGCCGGCCCTCGAGGTGACCGGCGGCGGCGAGGACGTACACGCCGGTGCAGATGGAGGCGAGCCGGGTGCCGGGGCGGACGAGGGCGAGGGCGGCGGCCAGTTCCGGGGTCAGCTCGCCCCGTTCGAAGACCGGGCCCAGCTCGTAGGAGGCCGGGACGATCACCGTGTCGGCGGTGGCCAGGGCCTCCGGGCCGTGGGGGACGTGGAGGGAGAAGTCCGCGTCGGTCTCGACCGGTCCGGGCGGCCGGACGGAGCAGGTGACCACCTCGTACAGCGGCCGCCCCCCGGCGTCGCGGGGGCGGCCGAAGATGCGGTGCGGGATGCCCAGTTCGAAGGGGAGCAGCCCGTCCAGGGCGAGGACGACGACGCGGTGCGGCTCGAAGACGTCGGTGCCGGGGGCGTCGGGGGCGGGGTCGGCCGATTCCATGGCCCGATCCTAGCGAACAATGTCCTTCGGGCCACTCGATGCGAGGGCCCCGCGCGCGGAAGCTCTATGACGTGACCCGGACGAGCGAGACAGCCGACACGGTGGGGCAGCCGGACGCCGAGGAGCGGGACGGACCGCGGGCGGGCGGCCGGCGGACCCGCCCCGGCCCGCGCCGCCCCCGCGTCCACCGCGCGTGGTTCGTCGTCGCCGTCACCTTCGTGACGATCATCGGCGCCGCCGCCTTCCGCTCGGTGCCGGGGCTGTTCATCGACCCGTTGAACGAGGAGTTCGGCTGGTCGCGCGGGACCATCGGCGCCGCGGTCTCCGTGAACCTCGCCCTGTACGGCCTCACCGCCCCCTTCGCGGCGGCGCTGATGGACCGCTACGGCATCCGGCGGGTCGTCGCGGTGGCCCTGACCGCGATCGCGCTCGGCTCCGGGCTGACGGTGTGGATGACGGCGCCCTGGCAGCTCATGCTGTGCTGGGGCCTGCTGGTGGGCCTCGGCTCCGGCTCGATGGCGCTGGCGTTCGCCGCGACCGTGACCAACCGCTGGTTCACCGAACGCCGCGGTCTGGTCACCGGCATCCTCACCGCCGCGTCCGCCTCAGGACAGCTGATCTTCCTGCCCGTGGTCTCCTGGATCGTCGCGACGCACGACTGGCGCCCGGCGGCCGTCACGGTGGCGCTCGCCGCGCTCGCGGTCGTCCCCTTCGTCTGGCTGCTGCTGCGCGACCACCCGGCCGACGTGGGCCAGAAGCCTTACGGGGCGAAGGAGTTCGTCCCCAAGCCCGAGCCCGTTCCCGGTGCCGCCCGCCGCGCGCTCACCATTCTGTTCTCGGCGGTGCGCACCGGACCGTTCTGGCTGCTCGCCGGCTCCTTCGCGATCTGCGGCGCCTCGACCAACGGCCTGATCCAGACCCATTTCGTGCCCGCGTCCCACGACCACGGCATGCCGGTCACCACCGCCGCGTCCCTGCTGGCCGTCATCGGGATCTTCGACGTCGTCGGCACGGTGGCCTCCGGCTGGTTCACCGACCGCTTCGAGCCGCGCCGTCTGCTCGCCGTCTACTACGCCCTGCGCGGCATCTCCCTGCTCTTCCTGCCCATGCTCCTGGCGCCCGGCATCCATCCCCCGATGGTCTTCTTCATCGTCTTCTACGGCCTCGACTGGGTCGCCACCGTCCCGCCCACCCTCGCCCTGTGCCGCGAGCACTACGGCGACGACAGCGCCATCGTCTTCGGCTGGGTGCTGGCCTCCCACCAGGTCGGTGCCGCCCTGGTCGCCTTCCTCGGCGGCGTCGCGCGCGACGTCTTCGGCTCCTACGACGTGGTCTGGTACGCCTCCGGCGCCCTGTGCGCGGCGGCGGCGCTGATGGCGCTGGTGATCCGCAGGCGGCCGCGTACGCCGGGACCCGCCGTGGGCTGACGGGCGCCGGGCGGCTGACGCCCTGCCGGGGCCCTGAAGCGACGAGGCCTCAGGAGCGCCTGTGGAGAGCCGGGTCGGCCGACAGGAGACCGCCCGGGCCGGTACCGGGGCCGGAGGCGGTGGTCGTCAGTCGGGGAGCCGGGAGATGCCCGGTGCCCCGCGGCGGGTCAGTGCCCTGGCGATCTTCTCCGCGTCGATGGCCAGTTCACGGAGGTTGCCGCTGATGGGGTTGGTGAAACCGGTGAAGTACAGGCCGGGGGCGTCGGGCGGGGTGCCGGCGCCGCGGACGAGGGGTCTGCCCCGGTCGTCGAGGACGCCGAGGTGGCCGACGAGACCTTCCAGGGCGCGCGTGTACCCGGTGGCCGCGATCACCGCCTCCGGGCCGACGCGGTTGCCGTCGGCGAGGACGACCTTCCCGTCCTCGAACCCCTCGACGGCGGCCACGATCTCCACCGTGCCCTTGCGCACGGCGTCGACCAGGCCGACGTCCTGCACGGGAATGGCGCCTTCCAGCACCCTGCTGTAGAGGCCGCTGTCCGGGCGCGGCAGGCCCTGGGCCGAGAGGTCCGGCATCGTCACCCCGGCCTGCACCCGGCACAGCCGGTCGACGAGCCCCACCGGCAGCCGGCGCACCAGGACGGCCGAGTTCTGGGCGGGCCAGCCCGCGGTCGAACGGCGCACGATGTGCGGGACGGTACGGACCGACAGCCGTACCCGGGAGGCGCCGCCCTCCGCCAGGTCGACGGCTATCTCCGCGCCCGTGTTGCCGATCCCCGCGACGAGGACGTCCCGGCCCGCGAAGGGCTGCGCGTTGCGGTACTCGCAGGCGTGCAGGAACGTGCCGGTGTAGGCGTCCCGGCCGGGCCAGTCGGGCAGCCGGGGCGTGTGGTTGAAGCCCGTCGCGACCACGACCGCGGCGCCGGTCAGCTCGCGGCCCCCGGTGGCGTGCAGCAGCCAGCCGGTGCCGTCGGCGGTGCGCTCGACGCGGGAGACCTCGACCCCGGTGACGATCTCCAGGCGGTGGTGCTCGGCGTACTTCTCCAGGTACCGGACCATGTCGTCGCGGGCGACCCACCGTCCGAACCGCCGCGGTATCGGCAGGCCGGGCAGCGCGGACATGCGCCGGGTGGTGTGCAGCCGCAGCCGGTCGTAGTGGCGTCGCCAGGACGCGCCCACGTGGTCGGACCGCTCCAGGACGACGGCCCGCACGCCCCGGGCGCGCAGCGCGTACGCGACGGCGAGCCCGCCGGGACCACCGCCGATGACATAGGCGGGACGGTCTTCCCGGTGCGGTGCCGTGGGGTTCGGGGGTGTGGTGGAGTCGGCCATGAGCGCGAGCGTAATCCCGCACATGCTTGATGGGTCTCGGTCAAGACCGGAATTGGTTGCGGATTGATCACGTCTGCGGGAGTCGGGGCGGGACCGGTGACGCAGGGTGCCCGGATGTGAAGGGGACGCCTCGCGCGATGACTCCCGGCCCGAACCGCCCGGCCCCGCACCGCCGTTGTCGCTTCCTCACGGCCAGAGGAGTTCCCTGGCCCACTCCTCCCGCGGTGACCGCGGCGACCGGCGGTAACGCAGACGGGTGTGACGGCGGAGGGAGTCGCCCTGGAAGAACTCCACCTCGTCCGGGCGCAGGCGGTACAGGGTCCAGGACGGAACCGGGGTGTCCGGCTCCCGCCGCGCCAGCTCCCAGGCGGCCTGCGAGGCGCGGGCCAGTTCCTCGGGGGAGCCGAGGACCTCGCTCTGGCGGCCGGTGAGCGCGGAGGCCAGCGCCCCGGCCGAGCGGGCGCGCAGATCGGCGCGTGCCTCCTCGGCCGGGGCGGTGACGACGGACCCGCGGACCCGGACCTGGCGGCCCAGCACCGGCCAGTAGAAGGCCAGCGCCGCGTACGGGCGGGCGGCGAGGTGGCCGCCCTTGCGGCTGTGGGTGTGGGTAGCGAAGGACCAGCCGTCCGCGTCCGCGCCGTGCAGCATCACGATCCGTACGTCGGGCAGCCCCTCCGCGTCCGCCGTGGCGAGCGACATGGTGTGCGGTTCGGGCTGGCCGGCCGCCACCGCCTCGGCGAACCACCGCGTGAACAGCGGCAGCGGCTCGGCGGGGGCGGCGGCCGGGTCGAGCACCGGAAGGTCGGTGACCTCCGGGTCCCACACCCGAAGCGACGTCAGCAGCTCGTGAAGGTCGGTTCCCATACCCCGGTCGTTCCTGTCCCTCGCGTCGTCGTACCGTCGTGCGGCTTGTCGTCCGGATCCGCTCTCACACGGATCCGAGGTCGGACGACACCCAGCGCTCGGGCCGCATGCGCACGACGACCTGCTCGCCGTGCTCCTTCCAGGCGAAGGCGACGTAACCCTCGACCTTGTCGGCCGGGAGGTAGCGGGAAGCGAGCTCCCGCAGCTGCTCGACGGTCGCCGGGGTGGTCTCGACGACCGGCCCCTCGACCGAGACGTAGCGGATGGTGGGGTCGAGGCGGTCGACCATGAGGGAGAACCGGCCCGCCGCGCCGATCAGCCGGTTCTTGCGGGAGCCCAGTCCCGTCATGATCCATACGTCTTCGCCGGGCGCGTACTGGTACCAGATCGGCACGGTGAGGGGCGCGCGCCCCTCACCCGAGTCGACGGCGATCGCGGCGACATGGGGCTCGGCCAGGAACTGTTCGCGCTCTTCTCGGGTCAGGGCCATTGCGGGTTCCTCCTGCGACGTCTGCGGCGTGCGGGCTGCTGTGGTTGCCGGGGTGTCACTCGGGTGTGCTCTCGCGCGCTCCGGCCCGCGTCCGGGCGGCCGGGTCGCGCGGGCGGGCCGTCGGCCGGCTCGGGACCCCTCACGGAGTGCTCAACGGGAGCGCACGCGGCCGTGTTCCCCCTTCGCTGATACGGACCCCCCGCCTCCGCTCGTGCCGCCGACGCGGGCGGGGGGAGGGCGGCGTCCGTGGCTCCGGTGTGCGTGGCGGCCCCGGCAGAGCGGCCGGAAAAGCGACAGGCGGTGGTTCACCGGAGTGAACCACCGCCTGCCGGACAGGACGTGGGGCGACTGGGGAATGAGGGAAAAGGGCTGTGGGCGTCCCGTTCACTTGGTCGGTTTCTTGCCGGTGACGCCCAGGTGGACCAACAGGGCCAGGTTGGGTTTGAGTTCCGCCTGCTTCACGCCCCAGGAGGTGAAACCTTTCTGGTGCGAGGCGGCGGCCGCGAGCATGGTGACCAGGGAACCGGCCATCGCGGCGGGGTTGACGTCCTTGTCGACCCGTCCCTTGGCCTGCAACCCGGCGACGGCGTCCGCCAGGGAGTTGTTCACCGAGTTGAGAATCCTCATGCGGATCTTGTAGAAGCGCTTGTCGCCCTCGGCGGCACCGAGATCGACGACACGCAGGATCGCGTCGTTGCGCTTCCAGAAGTCCAGGAAGCCGTCCACGAGTTCCTGCGCGGTCTGCCAGCCGGCCTTGCCGACCCAGGAACGGCCCTCGATCAGTTCCGTCAACTCGGCGCCCTCGGAAGCCATGTGCTCCGCGATCTCCAGGACGGCGCCCTCGACGTCGGGGAAGTACTGATAAAAGGTCGCGGGCGAAGTCCCCGCCTTCCGGGCGACATCGATGACTTTGACATCCCGGTAGGGGGAGGAGCTGAGCATCTCGCTGAGGCAGTCGAGCAGCTTCTGCCGGGTCGCCTGCCCTCGCCGGCCGGCCACGCGGCCGTCGACGGTACGCACTTGTCCTGTCATGACGTCAGCTTACCGAGGGGTGATGGGAGCGCGATTCGGCCGACTGCAAATGGGGTGCGAGGGGCGGCCGCGCCAGGTGTGCCTGGTCTGCGCGGTGCGTGCGGCACCGCTACTTTGACGGCATGGCCGAAAACAGGGCATCGGAGTACACGGAGGGCACCCCGTGCTGGGTGGACGCGCAGCTTCCCGACGTGGAGGCGGGCAAGCGGTTCTACGGCGAACTCTTCGAGTGGACGTTCGAAGACCAGCCGGAGCAGCCCGAGTGGCCCTCACCGGTCACGCGCCCCGCGCAGTCCGTGCGGCCCTCGCCGCCCCTGGGGACCGTGCGGGCCCTGCTCGGCGGCAAGCCGGTGGCGTCCCTCGCGCACAAGACGGACGGCCGGCTCCCCACCGTGTGGACGGTGTCCTTCGCGACCCCGGACGCCGAGGCGCTGTGCCGGCGGATCCTCACGGCGGGCGGACGGCTCGTCTCGGCGCCGCGCGCGGTCGGCGGACTCGGCGTCACCGCACTCGTCACGGATCCCGAGGGCGCCGTCTTCTCCCTGTGGCAGGCCGGCGGACGACCCGGCTTCGGCCGCCGGCACGAGCGGGGCGCCTTCGCCTGGGCCGAGCTCTACACCCGGAACACCGAGGCCGCCAACGCCTTCTACGGTGCCCTCTTCCACGACGCCCTGTTCGGGAAGGACACCGAGCCCGACTTCGGCCGCGCCCCGGTCTCCGGCGTCTTTCCGGCCGAGATGCCGCCCCATTTCCTCGTGCACTTCGCCGTCGAGGACCCCGAGGCCGCCATGGCGGACGTGACCCGGCTCGGCGGCCGCGTCCAGGTGCCGCCCTTCGAGACGTCGTACGGCACGGTGGCCGTGGTCACCGACGACCAGGGCGCCTCCTTCGCCCTGCTGTCCCGCTGAGCGGACACCGGGCGGCCCTTCGGCCGCCCACCCTGCCCCCTGTCCGCCCCATTGCTTTGCATATGACACCGGACACCCCCTATGTCGCCGGGTTCGCAACCAGGGCCCCGGACAGGAAGAATCGGGGTGCGTGCCGCCACGGGGCTGCGGTGGTGAGACGCTGCACTTCGGTCGCGCACAGGTGGTGGCGCGACTCGTACGGGGAGGTGGCAGGCAAAGTGGTGGATCAGCTGACGCAGCACGATCCGCGGCGTATCGGGCCGTTCGAGGTGCTGGGACGGCTGGGTGCCGGCGGCATGGGGCTGGTCTATCTCGCGCGGTCGGCGTCCGGCCGGCGCGTGGCGATCAAGACGGTCCGCACCGAGCTGGCCGAGGACCAGTTGTTCCGCGTCCGCTTCACACGCGAGGTGGAGGCTGCCCGAGCCGTCTCCGGTTTCTACACCGCGGCCGTGGTGGACGCCGATCCGCGCGCCGCCGTGCCGTGGCTGGCCACCGCGTACGTCCCCGCGCCCTCCCTCGAGGAAATAGTGAACGAGTGCGGGCCGATGCCGGCCCAGGCGGTGCGCTGGCTGGCGGCCGGAGTGGCGGAGGCGCTGCACTCGATCCACGGTGCCGGGCTCGTCCACCGCGACCTCAAGCCGTCGAACGTCCTCGTCGTCGAGGACGGCCCGCGGGTGATCGACTTCGGGATCGCCTCCGGTGTGTCGAACACCCGCCTGACGATGACGAACGTCGCCGTCGGCACCCCCGCCTACATGTCTCCCGAGCAGGCCAAGGACTCCCGCAGCGTCACCGGCGCCAGCGACGTGTTCTCCCTCGGTTCCACCCTGGTCTTCGCGGCCACCGGACACGCCCCGTTCCACGGCGCGAACCCGGTCGAGACGGTCTTCATGCTGCTGCGTGAGGGTCCGGACCTGGACGGTCTCCCGGACGAGCTGCGCCCGCTGATCGAATCCTGCATGCAGATGGAGGCCCCGGCCCGGCCCAGCCCCGCCGACCTCCAGTCCCAGCTCGCCCCGCACCTGTTCGGCTCCGGCTCCGACGACAGCGGTACGGCTTCCGCGTGGCTGCCCGAGCGGGCGGTGAGCCTGATCGAGGGACGCCGGGGCGGCCGTCCGCCCGCCCGCCCCGCCCCCGGGCCGGGCCGCAGCGTCGGCGGCGGCCGGCCCGCGGTGCCGCCCCCGCCCCCGGTCGACCCCGTCATCCCGCCGCCCCCGCCCCGGCCGCCGGTGCCGGCCGGCGTCGCCCCCGACCCGGGCCCGGTCCGGCTGGCCGGTGCCGCGGTGCCCATCGGTCCCGGCCCGCGCGTCGCCGACACACGCGCCGCCGCCGTCAAGGCGCCCCCGCCGGAGGCCGCCCTCGCCGCCTCCTGGTCCAGGACCCGGCCCGGCGTCAACGGCGCCGACCCCGACCCGGCCGGGGCGCCCGCCGGGACGCCGGAGCAGCCGAGCGGCTGGCGGCCGTGGCGTTTCCGGATGTCCAACGACGTATGGGGCACCCCGTCCGTCGCCGGTGACCTCGTCTACGTCACCTCCTTCGAGGTGCACGCCCTCGACGTGGCCACCGGCCGCCGCCGGTTCAAGACCCGGGACGTCGCCTGGTCGATGGCGGTCGCCGACGGCCGGATCCACGCCTCCGACGGCCCCACCCTGTTCGCCCTGGACGCCCGCGAGGGCGGCGACCTGTGGCGGTTGTCCACGGACGCCTGGGTGTACTCGCTCCAGGCCGACCGCGGCACCGTCGTCACCGGTACTCGCGGCGGCGGCGTGCAGGGCTGGGAGGCGTCCACCGGCCAGAAGCTGTGGGAGGTCACCGGCTGCCAGACCGACTTCGAGTCCCCGGAGGCCGGCCCCGCCGTCCACGACGGCACGGTCTACGTCTGGCAGGACGCCCGCCTGCGCGCCCTGGACGCGCGCACGGGCGAGGAGCGCTGGTCGTACCCCATCGGCGACGCGGCCTCCTGCGGCGGTGTCCCGGTCCGCCTCGCCCCCGCGCCCGACGGATACGTGTACGTCTGTGCGGGCACCCGCGTCCTGGCCCTGGACATCGCCGGCGGGCACGTCCGCTGGCACTTCGAGGCCCCCGCGGTCTTCCTCTCACCGCCCGCCTTCGTCCCCGGCCCGGCCGTCGCCGGCGGCGGTGTGTACCTCGCCGACTACCTCGGCACGGTCTACGCCCTCGACGCCACCGACGGCCGCGACCGCTGGCGCATCGCCACCGAGGCCCGCTCCTCCGTGGAGCCGGTCCTGGCCGCCGCCGGGCACGTCCACGTCGGCAGCGGCAAGGGCCTCTACACCCTGGACGCCGTCACCGGCACGCCCAAGTGGCGCTTCCAGTCCGGCGGCGACATCGTGGGCGCCCCCGCGGTCGCCGAGGGCCGGATCCACTTCGGCTCCACCGACCATCTCCTCTACACCCTGAAGGCCGACGACGGCCGGCTGAGATGGAAACTCGCGACCGGCGGCGAGATCACCGGCTCCCCGGTCGTCCGGGACGGGGTCGTCTACGCCTGCAGCAAGGACCGTTGCGTCTACGCCCTGGACGCGGAGAAGGGGACGGGGACGGCACGGACGACGTGACGGCCGCCGGGGGACCGGGCGCGCCGACCGCCCGGATCACGCCCCCGGCGTGCGGGACCCGTCGGGTGCCCGGCCGCGGCCGCCGCCTGCCGCCCGCGATCCGGGGCGGCGGGCGCGTCCCGGCGCGGGAGCGCCCGGCGCCAGTCTCCGGCACGAACTCCGGAGGGCCGGGGGGCTGGTGGTCCGGGAGTCCGGGAGTCCCGAGGCACGGAAGCACGGACGGGGGCACGGCGAAGGCGGGCGGCGCCGTGCCCCGGATGCCTCGCCCGCCCGTCCGCCGGGCGCTCCGCGTGGCGGGAGACCGCCGTCGCCCGTCGTTGACGGACTGTGCGACTGCCCGGGCACCCGTGCCTCCGCGTACGGTGCCGCGAACGGCTGCGTTCCCGACGCTGCCCCGCCGTGCGGCGGGACCGGGAAGGCGCCGAGGAGCGGGCTGAGGGGAGAGCCGGGGCCGCTCTCGGCCCAGCCGCTGTTTTCGGGCAGGCGGACGGGCCGCGACGGCTCCCCCTCCGCGCCGTCGCGGCCCATCCTTTTCCCCGTGCTGTGCGGTCCGCCTACCGGGCCGGCTTGAAGGGCTCCGACGTGGCGTGGATGTCCTTGGTCTCCAGCGGCTCGTCCGTGGCGTGGATGTCGCCCTGGGTGGTGGCGCCGCCGTCCCCGCTCTTGCCGTCCTCGGCCTTGATGTCGAGCGGCTCCGAGGTGGCGTGGATGTCGCCCAGCGGCTTGACGACCTGCTCGTCGCTCATGATTCTTCCTGCTCCCCTGTGTGGTGTTCCTGCCGTCCGGCCCGTCCGGGCACTCCCCCGAGGGTGACCGGACGGGCCGCTTCGGCCGCTCGGCCCTGATGGACCGGTGCTGCGGCCTCTCCTGACGACCCGCCTGCCCCCCGACGCGACGGATCGACTGGGTCCACCCTCCCGCCCGGCGATAAACGAACGATGAACGCCGCGGCGACGGGCACCGACATACCCCGCGGCCCCCGCCGTGCCGCCCTCAGGCCGCCTCGACCGGCGTCAGCAGGGCCCGTACCGTCGCCGCCTCCGGTGACCCGAGCGCCTCGTAGATGCGGGCCGCCTCCTCCCAGCAGACGCGGGCGCGGCCCATGTGGCCGACGCCGGTGAGGGCGTGGCCCAGGACCGTCAGGACGTTGCCGCGCCGCCACTCGCCGCCGATGCCGCGCAGCACCGTCAGCGCCAGCTCGGCGTTCGCCGCGCCCTGGGCGTACCGCTGCCCGGCGAGGTCGACCTCCGCCAGGCGGAACAGGGTCATGCCCTCCCACAGCCGCTGCCGGCTGTCGCGGAAGACCTCCAGCGCCTCCAGGAGCCGGTCGGCCGCGTCGACGAGCCGGTGGCTCTGGGTGAGGGCCATGCCGAGGGCGTAGCGGCCGTTCGCGCCGCGCAGGGAGTTGCCCATGGCGTCGTAGATCTCCATGCCCTCCTGGGCGAGCGCCACGGCGCTGTCGGTACTGCCGGCGGCGAGCCGGACCCGTGAGAGGTTGCAGAGCGCGCTCGCCTCACCCGGGCGGTCGCGCAGCCTCCGGAAGTGCGTGAGGGCGTGGGTCAGATGCTCCTCGCCGGCCTCGGTGCGGCCCTGGTAGAGGGCGATCACGCCGCGGGCGTTGTGGGCCCAGCACACGGGCAGCAGGTCGTCGGCCCGCCGGGCCAGCCGGACGACCTGCTCGGCCTCCTCGTCGGCCAGGTCGAACCGGCCGCCGTCGAGGTGCGCGTGCGCCAGCGTCATCAGCGCCCGCGCCTCCATCCGCGCGACGCCGACCTTCCGGGCGGCGTCGCGGAGGGTGCGCGCGGTGGCCTCGTACTCCTTGGAGTTGGCCCCCGACTCTGACAGGTCCACGGCGGCCCACAGCAGGTCGATGCTCCGGCGCAGCGTGTCCGGCAGGTCGGCGCACTGGCGGGCGAAGGACAGCAGGCAGTTCGCCTCGGTGTAGAGCCAGTCCCGTGCCGCCTTGCGGTCGGGGAAGCGCAGCCCGGGGTGGTCGGTGGTGGCCAGGTGGTCGACCAGCCGGTCCCCCGGCCGCTCGATCGCGTACACGCCCGCCGCCGTCGCCAGGTAGAAGTCCAGCAGGCGGGACAGGGCCGCGGCGCGTTCACCCGGGGGCCGCTCGTCGCGTTCGGCGCAGGAACGCGCGTAGAGGCGGACCAGGTCGTGCAGGCGGTAGCGGCCGGGCGCGGCGGACTCCAGCAGCGAGGTGTCCACCAGGGACTCCAGCAGGTCCTCCGTGTCCTCGGCCGGGAGGTCCAGGACGGCCGCGGCCGCCGCCAGGGAGATGTCGGGCCCGTCGGCCAGGCCGAGCAGGCGGAAGGCGCGGGCCTGGGCGGACTCCAGCTGGCCGTAGCCGAGTTCGAAGGTGGCCTTCACCGCGAGGTCGCCCGCCTGCAGCTCGTCCAGGCGGCGGCGCTCGTCGGCGAGCTTGGCCGCCAGCACGGACACGGTCCAGGTGCGGCGGGCCGCGAGACGGGAAGCCGCGATACGGATGGCCAGCGGGAGGAACCCGCACGCCGCGACGACGTCCAGCGAGGCCTCGCGCTCCGACGCGACCCGCTCCTCGCCCACGATCCTCGTGAACAGGGCCAGCGCCTCGTCCGGGGACATCACGTCCAGGTCGACCAGGTGGGCGCCGGCCAGGTCCACCATCCGCACCCGGGACGTCACCAGGGCCGCGCAGCCCTCCGTGCCCGGCAGCAGGGGCCGTACCTGGGCCGCGTCGCGCGCGTTGTCCAGCAGCACCAGCACCCTGCGGCCGTCCAGCGCGGAGCGGTACAGCGCCGCCCGCTCCTCCAGCGAGTCCGGCACGGCCGCCTCCGGGGTGCCGAGGGCGCGCAGGAAGGCGCCGAGGACCGTCTCCGGCTCGGCCGCCCGGGAGCCCGCGCCCTGGAGGTCGACGTACAGCTGTCCGTCGGGGAAGACGGCCCGCGCCCGGTGGGCGACGTGCACGGCGAGCGTCGTCTTGCCGACGCCGCCTATCCCGGCCAGCGCGGACACCGCCATCACCCGGCCCTCGGCCGAGGCGAGGATCGCGCCGAGTTCGCGTACGAAGGACGAGCGGCCGGTGAAGTCGGGCACGTTCGCGGGAAGTTGGGCGGGACGCACGGCGGAGGCGGCCGGTTCGGGCGGCGCGGGGGAGGAGGGCTCCGCCAGCTGGGGGTCCGCCCTCAGGACGCGCTGCTGGAGCTCCTGGAGGCCGGGGCGCGGGTCCACGCCCAGCTCGTCGGCGAGCAGCCGGCGGGTGTCCGCGTACACCGCCAGCGCCTCCGCCTGGCGGCCGCTGCGGTACAGCGCCAGCATCAGCAGCTCGCGCAGGCGTTCGCGCAGCGGGTGCGCCGCCGTGAGCGCCGTCAGCTCCGAGACGGCCTCCGCGTGGCAGCCCTGCTCCAGGTCCATGTCCAGCCGCGTCTCCGAGAGCTGGAGCCGCCACTCCTCCAGCCGCACCCGCTGCGCCTGTGCGTACGGGCCCGGTACGCCCGCCAGCGTCTCGCCGTCCCACAGCGCGAGGGCGCGGTCCAGGAGCGTACGGGCCGTGCACAGGTCCCCGGCGTTCTTCGCCCGCTCGGCGTCGGCGGCCAGCCCTTGCGCCACTTCGACATCCAGCGCGCCCTCGCCCGTCCCGCGCACCGCGTACCCACCGGACTCGCTGACCAGAACGCCGGACCCCAGCGCCTTCCGCAGCCGGGACGCGTACGTACGGACCGCGGCCAGGGCCTGCGAGGGGGGCTTCTCGCCCCACAGGGCGTCGATCAGCTCGGCCGCCGTCGCCGTACGTCCGCCGCGGAGCAACAGGGCGGCGAACAGCGCGCGTTGCTGCGGACTGCCGGTGGCGACGGGCTCGCCGTCACGCCAGGCGCGCACCGGACCGAGCACGCTGAAGCGCAGCACCGGAGGTAACGGTGACTCCGGCGGGGCGGGCGACCCCGGCGGCTTTGGCCATTCCAGTGGCTTCTGCGCCTCCTGCGCCTCCTGCGGCTCCTGCGACGCCGGTGGCTCCGCCGGCGAACCGGGACGCCGCTGCTCCGGTACGCG
This sequence comes from Streptomyces yamdrokensis, assembly GCF_053890455.1. NCBI lineage: Bacteria > Bacillati > Actinomycetota > Actinomycetes > Kitasatosporales > Streptomycetaceae > Streptomyces > Streptomyces yamdrokensis. The sequence continues at coordinate 3,373,338 of NZ_CM132679.1, read as the reverse complement.
CGGTGCACCGTCCATGCAGTCCCCCTATGCATCCTCAACAACCACGCCAGTCTGCCTTGTCCGTGACGGATGCGGCAGTCGTGCGAGACGGCGATCACACGGGCGCGCGCACGGTCCACAAGGTCCCCACACCTTCTGCGCACACGTGCGCACGTGCGCCGCGCGGACGGTGCGCCGGGGGGCGGTGGCCGCCCGGCGCTCGTGCCCGCCGTGGTGGTCCACGGACCCGGGAGTCCGGGCCCGCCGTCGTACTTCTGCCGGGAGCTGCCGGGAGCTGCCGGCGGCCCGGGTCCGCGAACGCGGCCAGGGCACGGGTGCGGGGGCGGTGCGGTGTGGTGCGGTGTGGTGCGGCCCTTGCGCGGTGCGGTGAACTGCCGTGCGAGGGAAGGGAATCGGCGGATCGGTAGAGAGGGAGCCCGCTTGTCGCCCTTCTCGGCGACGGGGCAGGTTCCGACCGGTCGGTATGGACAGATGACCCGGGCCCGGGTATTGATGACTCCGTCGTCCGCGTACGAAAGGCCGCTCATGCGCATCGCCGTCACGATCTTCCTCACCGACGAGACGATCACCCCCACCCGGCTCGCCCGTGAGCTGGAGCAGCGCGGGTACGCCGGGCTGTACCTGCCCGAGCACACGCACATCCCCGTCGAACGGACCACCCCGTACCCGGCGGGCACCGAGCTGCCCCGGGAGTACACCCGCACCCTGGACCCGTTCGTCGCGCTCGGGCAGGCCGTGGCCGTCACCGAGCGGCTCGGCGTCGGCACCGGCATCACGCTCGCCGCGCAGCACGACCCGATCGGCCTGGCCAAGCAGATCGCGACCCTCGACCACCTCTCCGGCGGCCGGTTCACCCTCGGGGTCGGCTTCGGCTGGAACGTCGAGGAGGCCGCCGACCACGGCGTGCGATGGCGTACCCGGCGCGATCTGGTCCGGGACCGGATGGGCCTGATGCAGGCCCTGTGGTCGGAGGAACCAACCGCGTACGAAGGCGAGTTCGGCAGTGTCCGGGCCAGCTTCGCGTACCCCAAACCGGTCCAGAAGCCGCGGGGCCCGGTCGTCGGGCCGCGCACCCTGGTCGGCGGGGCGGCGGGCCCGAAACTGTTCACGCACATCTGCGCGTACGCCGACGGCTGGCTGCCGATCGGCGGGCGCGGCCTGTCCGAGTCCCTGCCCGCGCTGCGCACCGCCTGGGCCGACGCCGGCCGCGACCCGGGCGCCCTGCAGATCGTCCCGTACGCGGTCCGGCCCAGCCCGGGGAAGCTCGCCCACTACGCCGATCTGGGGATCGACGAGGTCGTGGTGCAACTGCCTCCGGAGGGGGAGGCGGGGGTGCTGCGGGCGCTGGACGCGTGCCAGCCGTACGTCACCGACGCCCGGTGACGGTGCCCGGTGAGCGGCTTTCGGGCACCCCGCCCGGTGCTCACCCGGCACCCGCCCGGCTCCCGCCCGGCTCCCGCCCGGCTCCCGGCCCGGTCCTCCATGCCCTGACCACCCCGAACGTATCCTCGAGGAATGACGACATCGGCATCCGCGACCTCCGGAACCGGCCCGACCGAGAACTCCATGCGTCGCGCCCTCAAACGGGCGAGGGACGGGGTGTCCCTCGACGTCGCCGAGGCGGCCGTCCTGCTCCAGGCGCGCGGTGAGCAGCTGGAGGACCTGTCCGCCTCGGCCGCCCGGGTCCGGGACGCGGGCCTCCTGGCCGCGGGCCGGCCCGGAGTGATCACGTACTCGAAGAGCGTCTTCATCCCGCTGACCCGGCTGTGCCGGGACAAGTGCCACTACTGCACGTTCGTCACCGTGCCCGGCAGGCTGCGCCGCGCCGGGCACGGGATGTTCATGTCGCCGGACGAGGTGCTCGACGTCGCCCGCAAGGGCGCCGCCGCCGGCTGCAAGGAAGCCCTGATCACCCTCGGCGACAAGCCCGAGGACCGCTGGCCCGAGGCGCGCGAGTGGCTCGACGCGCACGGCTACGACGACACGATCGCGTACGTCCGCGCCGTCTCCGTGCGCATCCTGGAGGAGACGGGCCTCCTCCCGCACCTCAACCCGGGCGTGCTGACCTGGACCGACTTCCAGCGCCTCAAGCCCGTCGCACCGTCCATGGGCATGATGCTGGAGACCACCGCGACCCGTCTGTGGTCCGAGCCCGGCGGCCCGCACCACGGTTCCCCGGACAAGGAACCCGCCGTCCGCCTGCGCGTCCTGGAGGACGCCGGCCGTTCCTCGGTCCCCTTCACCTCGGGCGTCCTCATCGGCATCGGCGAGACGTACGAGGAGCGCGCCGAGTCCCTCTTCGCGCTGCGTAAGGTCTCCCGGGCCCATCACGGCATCCAGGAACTGATCATCCAGAACTTCCGCGCCAAGCCGGACACCGCGATGCGCGGCATGCCGGACGCGGAACTCGACGCGCTGATCGCCGCGGTCGCCGTCGCCCGGCACGTCCTCGGCCCCGGCGCCTGCATCCAGGCCCCGCCCAACCTCGTCGACTCCGAGTACGAGCGGCTGATCGCCGCCGGCATCGACGACTGGGGCGGCGTCTCCCCGCTCACCATCGACCACGTGAACCCCGAGCGCCCCTGGCCGCAGATCGACGAACTCGCCGAGAGGTCCCGCGCGGCCGGCTTCGAACTGAGGGAACGTCTCTGCGTCTACCCGGAGTTCGTCCGGCGCGGCGAGCCCTGGCTGGACCCGCGGCTGCGCCCGCACGTGGCGGCGCTCGCCGACCCGGCCACGGGCCTGGCGCGCTCCGGTGCCCTCCCCGAGGGGCTGCCCTGGCAGGAGCCGGACGAGGCGTTCACCGCCAGCGGCCGTACCGACCTGCACCGCACCATCGACACCGAGGGCCGCACCGGCGACCGCCGTGACGACTTCGACGAGGTGTACGGCGACTGGGGCGCCCTGCGCGAGGCCGCCGCCCCCGGCATGCGGCCCGAGCGCATCGACACCGACGTGCGCCAGGCCCTCGCGACGGCGGCCGACGACCCGGCCCGGCTCACCGACGACGAGGCCCTCGCCCTGCTGCACGCCGACGGCCCGGCGCTGGACGCCCTGTGCCGGATCGCGGACGACGTACGGAAGTCGGCGGTCGGCGACGACGTCACCTACATCGTCACCCGCAACATCAACTTCACCAACGTCTGTTACACGGGCTGCCGTTTCTGCGCCTTCGCGCAGCGCCGCACGGACGCCGACGCGTACACGCTCTCCCTGGAGCAGGTGGCCGACCGTGCCCAACAGGCTTGGGAGGTGGGCGCGGTGGAGGTCTGCATGCAGGGCGGCATCCACCCCGACCTGCCCGGGACGGCGTACTTCGACATCGCGAAGGCGGTGAAGGAGCGCGTCCCCGGCATGCACGTGCACGCCTTCTCCCCGATGGAGGTGGTCAACGGCGCCACCCGCACCGGCCTGTCGATCCGCGAATGGCTGACCGCCGCCAAGGAGGCCGGCCTGGACACCGTCCCCGGCACGGCGGCGGAGATCCTCGACGACGAGGTCCGCTGGATCCTGACCAAGGGCAAGCTGCCGGCGGCCACCTGGACCGAGGTCATCGAAACGGCCCACGACCTGGGCATCCGTTCCTCGTCCACGATGATGTACGGCCACGTGGACCAGCCCCGCCACTGGCTCGGGCACCTGCGCACCCTCGCCGGTATCCAGCAGCGCACCGGCGGCTTCACGGAGTTCGTCACCCTCCCCTTCATCCACACCAACGCCCCCGTCTACCTGGCCGGCATCGCCCGGCCCGGCCCGACGGCCCGCGACAACCGAGCGGTCACGGCGATGGCCCGTCTCCTCCTCCACCCGCACATCCCCAACATCCAGACCAGCTGGGTCAAACTGGGCGCGGAGGGTGCGGCGGAGATGCTCCGCTCCGGCGCCAACGACCTGGGCGGCACGCTGATGGAGGAGACCATCTCCCGCATGGCGGGCTCCTCCTACGGCTCGTACAAGTCGGTCAGGGACCTGATCGCGGTGGCGGAGGCGGCGGGCCGCCCGGCCAGGCCCCGCACCACCCTGTACGGCGAGGTCCCGGAGGAACGGCGACGGGCGGCCGAGGCGTCGGACGGCCACCTGCCGGAACTGCTGCCGGTGCTGGACTGAGGGGCCGAGGGAGAAACCGAGCCGGGCAGGCCGGGCAGTAGGATGATCTGACCCTCGGTGTCCTTGACGCCAGGGGTCGGAACTCCGCCCGACCTAGGAGATGCGTACCGGTGCCTGCCCGTCTTCCTTCGTGGGCCTGGGTGACCGGGCTGACCACGGGGGCGATAGCCGTAGTGGCGGTCCTGGGCGTCCAGGCGGACCGGGGGACGAAGCCCACCGCGTCCACGAGCCGCCCGAGCGCGCCGGCGACGGCGGACGCGAAACCGTCCGCGGAACCGAAGGAGAAGGAGGAGGAGGAGGCCGGGGCGGAGGCGGTCCCGGCGGACTCCGGCACCGGCCGCCGTATCGTCTACTCCCTCGACGCGCAGCAGGTGTGGCTGGTCGACGCCAGCGACGCCCCGCGCCGCTCCTTCGAGGTCTGGCCGGGCACGGTCGACCCCGACCCCGGTACGTACACGATCGGCACCCGCACCGGGGCCACGACCGGCAGCGACGGCGTGGAGGTCGAGCACATCGTCTACTTCGCCGCGAAGTCCGGCGTCTCCATCGCCTTCTCCAACGCCGTCGACGGCTCCTCGCCCCCGCCCGCCGAAGGCCGCCGGACCGGTGGCATCCGCGTGGCCAAGGCCGACGGCGAGGCCCTGTGGACCTTCGGAACGGCGGGGACGACGGTGCGGGTCGTCGAGTAACGGCGGACCCTCGCCGATCCGGCGCCGCCGCGGGTGGTCAGTCGGTGTCCTCGGGATGCCGGGGGGAGGCGTACACGAGGTGGACCGTCCGGCGCTCTTGGTCGACGAGGTGGCGGACGCGGCCGCCTGCCGTCACCTCGTACTCCCCCTGGGCGAAGTCCTGGCCGCGGAGGTTGCGCGTGGCCAGTCGGCCGTGCAGCCGGTGCTGACGGTCGGGGTGGGCCCGGGACAGCGGGTCACTGCGCAGGGCCTCGTCACAGCGACGTGTGTTTCCCGGTGCTTCCGCGCCCAGCTCACCCCATCCCTTCGCCGCCTCGTTCGTCGCGAATCGCAGATGCCATTCCTCGCCCACGGAGGGAGGCGCGACGCCGTCGCCCCGCTTCGGGGTCACGGCGCGGTCACCTCGCCGTGGTCCTCGTCCGGCAACCGGCGGGTGAGCTGTGCGGTGAGTTCGGGGTCGGCGAGGATCCGGGCCGTCGCGCGCCATTCGACGACGACCCTGTGCGGGTTGCCGTGGACGTCCGGCTCGGCCGCGTCGTTCGTGGCGTCGATGAGCTCGGCCACGAACTCCTTCAGCTCCTCCGACGGCAGGTGCCGGACCCACGGAAAGACGGAGGGAAGGGCACGCAGTATGGCCTGCCCGCCGGCTTCACTACGGACAAGAGCGGCGAGAAGGCGGGCGGCCATGTCCGCCGTTTCCACACGCTGTCGGTCATGGCGCGCGGTCGTCAGGTAGAGGTCCTCGCCGTCCCGACGTGTGATGTGAACACGCTTTTCCGGACTAAGAAATGATCTTGTAGCTGAGGCCAGCGAGGCTGAGCCGTAGGCTGCCTGCCATGGCGCGATTCGTTGAGGTCATGGCGACGTTCTGGGGTGACGGTGATCACGGCGTCCAGCAGCCTCTGAGGACGAGATGGTGAGAGAAGCCGAGCGTGTACTCGGTGTGACGCTGCCTTCGGCCCTGCTCGATCTTCTGCGGGTTCAGAACGGCGGCGTCGTGGCTACTGATCACGATGTGTTCCCCACGAGTCGGCCTACCTCGTGGAGCGAAGACCACGTCCCCTTCGACGACCTGATGGGCATCGGGCGACGCGATGGGATGACCTCGTTGCTCGACACTCCGTACTTGGTTGAGGAGTGGGGCATGCCGGCACCACTGGTGCTGCTCTCCGGTGATGGGCACTGCTGGATTGGGCTCGACTACCGCACCTGCGGGCGGGATGGCGAGCCCTCGGTCACATGGTTCGAGACCGACCTCGACTCGGAGCTCGTCCTGGCTGGTGATTTCCGCTCGTTCGTCGAGGGCCTCACTGCGGGCAGCACGTATGGTGACGGCTCTCCTGAGGACCCCGTGCCAACTTCTTGACGACGGCGTCCAGGCCAAGGAATCGATCACGATGCGGCTGGCTTCAGCACGCGGGGGAGATGGGCGTGCATGTGCTCGATCGTGGTCTCCCGGCCCAGGTCACGGATGCGTTGACCGATGATTTGGACCGAACCGCAGGCCCTTTTCCGGACTAATGAGTGTCCGCGCCTTTGTCAAATGCATCCCTGTGCCGTTCGACTTCGGGGAGGTGGTCGGCGGTCCAGGCGCGCAGGATCGAGAAGGGCTCCTCAAGCGTGCGACCCAGCGGCGTGATCCGGTACTCCACAGCAATGGGGCGTTGCGTCAGTACCCGGCGCTCGACGAGGCCGTTGCGTTCCAACCGTCGCAGTGCCTGCGTCAGCGATTTTTGAGTGACCCCATCGAGCTCTCTCTTGAGCTCGTTGAAGCGTCGCGGCTGCTGGCACAACGCGGCCAGCAGCAGGTGACCCCACTTGTCCAGCAGCTGATCCAGGAGCTCGCGCTGCGGGCCGACGATGGTCTCGTGACCGGCAGGATCTTCGCGGATACCAGGTTGCGTTGAAGTACCTGTCATGTCCCAGGTATACCAGAGATACCGTCAACCCAAAGGAATCTCATGACCGAACAGTCCCTGCCCAGCCTCAATGTCAAGCGCCAGGACGGAGTGCTATGGGTCTCGATTGATGTTCCGCCCGTCAACCTGATGACGGCGCAGCTCATGCTCGACCTGGACGCCGTCGCTGCATCGGCCGAGAATGATCCCGATCTGCACGTCATCGTGGTCCAGAGCGCCAATCCGGAGTTCTTCCTGGCACACGGCGACCTGTCATTCGTGGAGGACCCCGCGACCTACGCCGCCCTCCCGATCGCGGAGGAGACGCTTGTCGGGACGGGCCCGATGATGCGGCTTCATGAACGCTGGCGGCGTCTGCCTCAGACCACCATCGCCAAAGTCGCGGGACTCGCCCGTGGCGGTGGATCCGAGCTGGTCTCCAGCCTGGATCTGCGATTCGCGGCCCTCGAGACTGCGGCGTTCGGCCAGTTCGAGACACTGATCGGCATCGTCCCTGGAGCCGGTGCAACTGCCCACCTGCCCCGCCTCGTGGGTCGCGCTCGCGCTCTCGAGATCGTGCTGACAGGCGGGCTCGTCGACGCGGCGACTGCCGAGCGGTGGGGATGGGTGAACCGAGCTCTGCCCGCCGCAGAACTGGACGAATATGTTGAGTGGGTCGCACTGACCATCGCGAATCTGCCCGCCGGTGTCCGCGCCGCGGCTACCGAAGCAATCGACGCGGCCGACGGCACGCTCGAGGACGCACTGCGCGCGGAAGACCGCCTGCTCGGCGAAACGTTCACCCCCGCGTCTGGAGAGCTTGCCCGGGCAGCACTCGCGGCCGGGGTTCACACGCGCGAGGTGGAGTTGGACATCGAAGAGGTGCTGCGCGCGAACCTCGTCCGACATTCGTAACGAGTCGCCCTGCACGGGTGGAGTGCAAAAGTTGTCCACACGGTCCGTTTGGTAATTCGGGTCGAATGACCGTACGGGCCGCCTCCAACTCTGTGAAGACCACGCTTCTCTTGATGGGTAGGTGCCGGGCATCATGGTCATCGACGGCAGCCCATGTCCGAGAGGACGAGTGCGGCAGGTGTTTGGAGACGTACGGACGGTCTTGACGGACCTGTGGCAGCGGCATTGGCCGGACTGCCCGCCGGTTGGTTACAAGCTCCGCGACCCGTACCGCAATGTCTGGGTGCGCTTCCACAGCCTGCCGGAGTCGAAGCGATACGCAGAGGACGAGAGCGAGTACGCCGTCGTCCTGGAGCGGTACAACACAGTCCTCGATGAGTTGTTCGCTGGTGGGGATGTGTACGTGATCACGCCGGTCTGGACGACCGAAGCCGACGTTCCGCCGGTGCGGCCTGACGCTGCCTACTGACAGGGCCTGCTGGCGCAGGACGATCCTGACCCCGAGTTCCGTACCTACTGCCATCTCTTCGCCGCCCGCCAGCTGAGGTTCCCCCCGCCGGCCGGACAGCTTGATACTGGGACGGATGGTCCCGGAGGAAGCAGTCACAGGCAGTGAGTAGCAAGAGCAATATGAGCAAGCGGTACACGGCCGAGTTCAAGCGGGACGCGGTCGCCTTGGTGTTGTCCTCGGAGAAGACGGTCACCGAGGTCGCGAGGGATCTGGGCGTGAGTCCGGAAGGGCTGCGCGGGTGGGTGAAGCAGGCGAGGGTCGACCGTGGTGAGGGGCCCGCCGGGGCTTTGACCTCTGCGGAGCGTGAGGAGTTGGTCCGGCTGCGGCGGAAGGTCCGCGAGCAGGAGGCCATGATCGAGGTTCTGGGAAAAGCGACCGCCTTCTTCGCGCAGGACAAGATGAGGTAGACACTGCGGCACGGTGTCGTTTCATCGGTGCGGGGAGGGCATCGGAGGGTAATCCTGCGGGTCACAGTGTTGCGTTTCTGTGCCGTGTGCTGGGAGTGACCCGTTCCGCCTACTACGCGCACCGGGCGTCACGGTCGGCCCGGACGGTGCGGGAGCGGGCCGAGGAGGTGCTGGTGGGTGGGATCCGGGTGCTTCACGCCGGATCTCGCGGTGCCTACGGGGCCCCGCGGATCCACGCCGCCCTGCGGCGGGCCGGGCGGGTGGTGAACTCCAAGAGGGTCGAGCGGCTGATGCGCAAGCACCGGATCGTCGGGATCACCCGCCGCCGGCGTCGGGGTCTGACCCGGCAGGCGAAGCGGGCGGTGTTCGCGCCCGACCTGATCGGCCGGGACTTCACCGCGCCCCGGCCCGGGGTGCGCCTGGTCGGCGACATGACTGAACTGGGCACGCGGGAAGGGAAGTTGTATCTGGCGACCTGTATCGATCTCGCGACGCGGGTGGTGGTCGGCTGGGCGATGGCCGATCACCACCGCGCCGAGCTGCCGGTCGCCGCCTTGCGGATGGCGGCCGGGCGTGGCGGCCTGGAGCACGGTTGCGTCATGCATACGGATCGCGGCAGCGAGTACACGAGTGACGAATTCCGCACCGAAATACGCAAGTTGCGCATGAGGCAGTCGATGGGGCGCGTCGGCTCTTGTTGCGATAATGCCGCTGCGGAAAGCTGGTTCGCCATCCTGAAAGCGGAGATCGGGACGACCATGTGGGATACCCGGGAGGCCGCCCGGGCCGACGTTTTCCGCCACGTCGAGGTCGAGTACAACCGCAGCCGGCTCCGTCGGCACCCCGACTACGGGTACGTCACCCCGCTCGAAACGAGATCCCTGCTCAGGCAGAACCTCGCCCCGGCAGCGTAAACACCCGCTGTCCAGTTCGCGGGGGGAACTCCACACTCACCCGCCCCCATCGCGGCAGGCTGATCGACTGGATGTCACGTGATGTCGCGTCCAAGTCCGTCGCGCTCCTTCGTCGTTCGGATGCGCAACGTGTACCGGCTAGACCAAGCGGGTGAGGCACACGCCTCCGGCGTGTCGTCTCGTAGTCCGGTCAACACCTCTGTGCCTGGTCGAGGGTCTCGGCGACGCGCTTCGGGTTCTTCGAGAGTTCGGAGAAGGCGGCCGTGGGGGTGGACATGGCGCCACCGCACTTCGGAACGTATTCCGAAGTCAATCGCCGGAATGCCCGGTTCGCCCGGTGTCAAGCCCCGGCAGCTGGTTGACCAGCAGGACCACCCCGCTGAAGACGAACGCCCGGGTCGCCGCGTCCAGGCCGTTCCAGTCCGCCGACTGCCACATCGCGAACCACTCGCCGCCGATCGCGAGGAAACCGGCGCCGAACAGGAGCATGACCATGAGGAGGCCGTAGGTGGAGACGCGGCGGGCGCGGGTGTGGTCGCGGCGGGCCCGGAGCCAGGTGCCGTAGGCCAGGACCAGCGCGGCCACCGTCTCCCATACGATGATCGCCACGTACGCCGCGTCCTGGAGCCCTTCGTGCGTGATCGCGCGCCACATCAGGTCGTCGTCCTCGAACGTGGTGTCCATGGCCAGGACGTGCCGGACGAACTCCTGGTTCGTGCCGAAGTCCGTGATGTTGCCGAAGGCGACGAGTGCCATGTAGAGGGCGACGGAAGCGGTGAGCAGCGCGGCGGTCAGCGGGAGCGCGCCCCGTGCGGTGGTGGTGGACATGGCGGGTTTCTTCCCCGTCCGACGGCCCGTGTCCCGTACGCATTGAGACAGAATGGGGCCCGTCGGGTCGGGGACAGGGCCAGGAGGGCGGAGGGGCGTACGCGTGGCGCAGGCACGGCCGTCGATGCAGCAGCTCGTCCAACAGCGCCACCGCGCCGGGTTCGTGGCCCGCGATGCCGAACGGGAGCTGTTCCGGGCGAACTTCGACACCCCGCCGGAGGACGAACGGCACCGGTTCCTCTTCCACGTGCACGGCGACGCGGGTGTCGGAAAGACTTTCCTGGTGCGGGAGTTCGAGCAGCTGGCGCGGGCGCGCGGCGCGTTGACGGCCTACGTCGACGAGAGTGCGGGCGGCGTGCCGGAGGCGCTGGACGCGATGTGCCGCCAGTTCGCGGCCCAGGGGCACCGGGCCAAGGACCTGGAGCGGCTCCTGGCCACCTACCGCGAGCGGCGCCACGAGGCGGAGACGGCCGTCCTCGCCGCGCTGGAACCGGAAGCGCAGGACCCGTCGGCGGGCAGCATGGCGGTCGCCCGTGCCGGACTGGCCGGGCTCGGCATGGTCCCGGGCCTCGGCGCCTTCACCGGTGTCCTCGACCCCGCCCAACTCGCCCAGGGAGCCGACCGGTTGCGCGCCGGTCTCGGCGCCCGCTTCCGCAACCACGAGGACGTGCGGCTCGTCCTCGACCCGGAGAGCGTCCTCACCCCCGTGCTGGCCGGCGAACTGTCCGACGCCGCCGCCTCGGTGCCGTGGATCGTCCTGTTCTTCGACACGTACGAACGCACCGGCTCCTTCCTGGACGGCTGGCTGCGCGACCTCGTGACCACCGACCGGCACGGCGGGCTGCCCGCCACGGTCGTCGTCGTCACCGCCGGCCGAAGTCCCTTCGACCTCGGCCGCTGGGGCGGCTTCGCGGACGTCGTGACCGCCCTGCCGCTGCACCCGTTCACGGAGGCGGAGGCGCGCGGGCTGCTCGCGGCCCGGGGTGTCACGGCCGAACCCGTCGTCGCCGAGGTGCTCCGGCTCACGGGTGGCCTTCCGGTCCTGGTGTCCACCCTGGCCAAAACCCGGCCCACCGGCCCCCACGACCTGTACGACCCGAGCTCCACGGCGGTGGAGCGCTTCCTGAAGTGGGAGCCCGATCCGGTGCGCAGGTCCGCCGCGCTCGCGGGAGCGCTGCCGCGCTGGCTGGACGCGGACGTGTTCTGGGCCGTGGCCGACTGCCCGCGGGAGCAACTCGACGAGCTGTACTCCTGGGTGGGCGACCTGCCCTTCACCGATGAACGCACGGCCCGGCTGCACTACCACGACGTGGTGCGGGCGCCGATGCTGCGGCTGCAGCGCGGCCGCTCACCACGGGGCTGGGCGGAACGCCAGCGGCGGCTGGCGGACGTCTTCAGGCAGTGGCGCGAGGAGGCGGAGGCCGGGCGGGAAGCCGGAGAGCTGTGGTCGGACGAGGAGTGGCGCGAGCTGCTGCTGGCGGAGTCGTACCACCGGCTGTGCGTCCCGGAGCGGGAGGCGCTGACCGCCGTGCTGGGCGATCTCGTGGCGGCGTGCGACCAGGGGGAGTCCGTCGCGGCGCGGTGGGTGCGGGTCCTGGAGGAGGCCGGGCGGGACACCGACCGGGAGGCCGTGGCCGGACTCGGGCGGCGGTTGTCGGAGGCGCTCGCCGGAGGCGGGACGGAGGCCGTCCTCGAAGTGTTGCTGGCCGAGTACAGCCCGGTGCTGGGGCTGGTCCGATTCACCGGGGACGAGCCGTTCGGGGCCCCGTCGGGCGGCGGCCCGCACATCGTGCCGGGCGGAGCGGCGTGGGGCAGGCCGGGGGAGGGGGAAGCCGGGCAGACGCCCGACACGGGTGCGTCCGGCACGGGTGCGTCCGGCACGGGTCCGCCCGGCACGGGACCCGACGCGCCCGCCTGGAACGTCCTGCTGTCCACCGGGGCGACGGTGCGCGCGGTGCGCAGCCGGGCCGTGGCACGCGGTGTCCGGGGCGAGTACGCCGCCGCCGTCGCCGACCTGGACACCGCCCTCGCGCTGAGACCGGACGACCCGCGCAGCCTCGCCCTGCGCGGCGAGTACCACCGCACCCTCCGGCGTCACCACGAGGCACTGGCCGACCTGGGCCGGGCCGTGGGGCTGGACCCGGCCCACGACTACGCCTGGGCCTCCCTCGGCGCCACCCGCCTCGCCCTCGGTGAACCGGCCGCCGCGCTCACCGCCCTGGACCGTGCGCTGGCGCTCAAGCCGGACTACTCCTGGGCGCTCATCCGCCGGGCCCGGGTGTGGCGCGCGCTCGACGAACCCGCACGCCAACTGGCCGACCTGGACCGGGCGGTCGCCCTGCAACCCGACTCCCCCTGGGCCCACTGCGAACGCGGCGACGCCCTGCGTGCCGCCGGCCGGGACGAGGAGGCCCTCGCCCACTACGACCACGCCCTGGCCCTGGACCCCGGGTACGCGTCGGCGTACGCGAGCAGGGGCGTGGCCCTCTCCCGCCTCGGCCGCCACGACCGGGCGCTACGGGACCTGGACCGTGCTCTGGAACTGAGCCCGTCGTACGAGTGGGCGCGGACGCGGCGCGACGAGGTCCGGCACCGTCTGGACGAGGCCGGGCGTAGGTGACCAGGTGTGGTCGGGCCGGTCACTTCGGTCACCGCCCCCATACCTCTCCGTGCCCTGAACCGATCCTGATCCGACCGTCCCTGTTCGCATACAGTGCTTGGCGTCGCACGTACGCACGGTGTCCGGGAGGTCTGGGTGGACGTGACTGGCGGACCCGTGTGGGGGCGCCGCGAGCAGCAGGACTTCCGCAGCCGGGTGCGCGGAACACTGCTCGGGGTGGCCGTCGGGGACGCGCTGGGCGCGCCCGTGGACGGCCGGCGCGTGGACGCGATCCGTCAGGCGCACGGTGCCGCCGGCATCACCGGGCTCGCCCCCGCCCACGGCCGGCTTGGCGCCGTCACCCATCTCACCCAGATGACACTGTTCTCCGTGGACGGCCTGATCCGCGCCCAGGTGCGGCGCGACACCGGTGCCTGGCACCCGCCGACCGATCTGCACCGCGCGTATCTGCGCTGGGCCACCACCCAGCGGGACTGGGGGCCCGACGAGCGCCGCAAGGAGGACGGGTGGCTCGCCCGTGAGGAGTGGCTCTACGCCCGACGCGACCCGGCCCGCGCGCTGCTGATCGGGCTCGGGGACGAGAGGATGGGGACGCCCGAGGCGCCCAAGAACCCCGGTGAGACGGGCCCCGAGGCGGCGGCCCGGTCGGCGCCCTTCGGGCTGCTCGTCGGCTGGGAGCCGCAGCTCGTCGCCCAGCTCGCCGTGGAGTGCGCGGCGCAGACCCACGGTCATCCGACCGCCTGCCTCGCGGCCGGCGCGTACGCGGTGATCGTGCACGGGCTGGCCCGGGGCGAGACCCTCGACACGGCGGTGCAGCGGGCACTCGCGCTGCTGGCCGAACGGCCGGGGCACCAGCCCGTGTCGGACGCCCTGCAGCACGCCCTGGGCGCCGTGCGGCAGGGGATGCCCACGCCGGAGCGGGTGACCCGGCTGAGCGGGGCCGGGGCCGCCGAGGGGCTCGTCGCCGTCGCCGTGTACTGCGCGCTGGTGGGGGAGGACGTACGGCACGGGCTGTGCCTCGCCGTCAACCAGGACGGGCCCAGCGCGGCGGCCGGTGCGCTGACCGGTGGGCTGCTGGGGGCCCTTTACGGCGAAACGGCCCTCCCGCCGGCCTGGCTGGCCGAACTGGAGGGCCGTCCCACGCTGCTGGAACTCGCCGACGACTTCGCCATGGAGATGACCCAGGGGCCCGCCCTGCACGGGCCCGCCGGGTCGTCCCCGGCCTGGATGGCGCGCTATCCGAGGGGAACGGGCGGCTCCCTGACCGGGTGACTCCCGTGACGTCCCGGACTTCCGCGCCCCGTGATCCGTGGCCCGTGACCCGTGGCGGGCGGCCCTAGTCCGTCGTCCGGGCGGGTGCCGCGTCCGGGGCTCCGGACCGCGCCGGCACGGCCGCCGCGGCGGAGTCGTCACCGTCGGTGTTGATGCGCTCGATGACCGCCATCCGTTCCGGGGTGTCCTCCGGCTTCGCGTAGCCGATCAGGACGTACAGGACCAGTGAGACGGCGAGCGGGATCGAGACCTGGTACTCCAGGGGCACGCCCCCCTCGACGGCCCAGTTGACGGGGTAGTTGACCAGCCAGAAGGCCAGCAGGCCCATGGACCAGCTGGTGAGCGCCGCGGTCGGGCCCGAACGGCGGAACGGCCGCAGCAGACCCAGCATCATCGGGATGGCGATCGGGCCCATCAGGCCGGCCACCCATTTGATGACCACGGTGATGATGTCCTTGAACGTGGGCGAGTCCACCTGTGTCGCCACCGCCATGGACAGGCCGAGGAAGACCACGGTCGTCACCCGGGCCGCGAGCAGCCCCGACCGGTCGTTCCAGCGCCGCGCCCTCGCCGACAGCACCGGGGCGACGTCCCGGGTGAACACGGCCGCGATGGCGTTGGCGTCCGAGGAGCACATCGCCATCGTGTGGGAGAAGAAGCCGACGATGACCAGGCCCAACAGGCCGTGCGGCAGCAACTGTTCGGTCATCAGCGCGTACGAGTCGGAGCCGTCCGCCTTCTGGGACTCCACCAGCAGCGGCGACATCCACATCGGGAAGAACAGCACCAGCGGCCAGACCAGCCACAGCACCGCCGAGAGCCGCGCCGAGCGCTCCGCCTCGCGGGGTGTGGCCGTGGCCATGTACCGCTGGGCCTGGTTGAGCATGCCGCCGTTGTACTCGAAGAGCTTGATGAACAGGAACGCCAGCAGGAAGACCGTGCCGTACGGCCCGACCAGCGGCTCCGCGTGACCCTGGAGTTCGGGCTCGTCCCACACGCCGAAGAAGCCGCCGTGGTCGCCGAGTTCGACCACCACCGCGAAGAACATGGCCAGACCGGCAAAGAGTTGGATGATGAACTGGCCCAGCTCCGTCAGCGCGTCCGCCCACAGGCCGCCGATGGTGCAGTAGACCGCCGTGACCACGCCGGTGATGAGGATGCCCTCGTTGAGCGAGACGCCGGTGAACACCGCCAGGAGCGTCGCGATCGCCGCCCACTTCGCGCCCACGTCCACGATCTTCAGCAGCATGCCGGACCAGGCCAGCGCCTGCTGGGTCTTCAGGTCGTAACGGTTCTTGAGGTACTCCAGCGGGGACGCCACATGGAGCCGGGAGCGCAGCCGGTTGATCCGCGGGGCGAACAGCTTCGACCCGATGGCGATACCGAGGGCGATGGGGAAGGACCAGGTGACGAAGGACGTCACGCCGTACGTGTACGCGATGCCGGCGTAGCCGGTGAACATCACCGCGCTGTAGCCCGACATGTGGTGGGAGATGCCCGAGAGCCACCAGGGCATCTTTCCCCCGGCCGTGAAGAAGTCGCTGACGTTGCCCACCCGCTTGTGCGACCAGACACCGATGGCGACCATCACCGCGAAGTAGCCGATGAGCACCGCCCAGTCGAGACTGTTCATGTCCCCCCTTCCAGGGTCCGCCTTGTGAACTCCGCTCAGCTGGTTGACACTTCGCCCGAGTGGGGTAGGTCTGCGGTGGGTCCGAGGTGCTTCTGCGACAGGGCGCGAAGTGCCCGCTCATCGTGAGTGCGCAGGTGTGAGCATGACAAGGAAGAGGAGGGTCAAGAGCGCGCAAAATGTTCATGCTGATGACCGGCGTTCACGATACTGAACGCTCGACTGGAGTGGAGAGCGCTGTGTCCGGCGGGGTGCACCCGCGTCGACGAGCTCCGTCACACGGCGACCCGTCCCACCCGGTGCGACGGCGCCGTGCCCGCCGGATCCGGTACGGCGCCGGCCGGTTCCCGGACCCGCCGCGTCAGCAGGTCAGCGCAGCTCCTCCGGGCACGGAGTGCCCCGCGGCACGTCGTACGGCGCCGCCAGCCGGTACGTGCCCGGCTCCGGCGCGAGCAGCACGGTCCACTTGTCGCCGTTCTCGTCCTCTTCGGTCTCCGTCAGACAGCCGTTGAGGTTGTCGTACGTCTTCGGCCGGTCCTCCCCGCCCTCGTCGACAGCGCCGTCGCCGTCGGAACGGTTCCTGGACTCCTCCGTCTCCTGCGGCCCCTCCAGCTTGTCGCCGTCCGCGTCGACGATGCTCAGCCACGGCGAGTACGGGATGCGCACGACGACCCGGCCCGCCTTCCCGACCCGCACCGTCATCTCGCTCTGGCTGGCCCGCTCCACGACCGCGTTCGGCTCGGCCAGTGAGGTCGGGTCGTTCACCGCGAACAGCTGCCAGTTGGCGTCGCCCCAGATCTGCTGGAGATACGGCAGCCCCCGCTGCACCAGTTCCCGCTCCCGCTTACTGCCGTCACCGTCCGGCTCGTCCTTCGGCAGCACCACGAAGTGCACCGCCCACCGCTTCAGCCACTCGTGGTAGTTGGCCGAATTGAGGGTGTCGTCGTAGAAGAGCGGGTTGCGCTCCATGTCGGCCTGCCGGTTCCAGCCCCGCGCCAGATTGACGTACGGCGCGAGCGCCGAGGCCTCGCGGTGCGAACGCGCCGGGACGACCTCCACCCGCCCCTTGTCGGCGCCGACCTCCTGGAGCTCGTTCACCAGCGGCGCGAGCTCCCGCGCCCAGGACGCGGTCGGCGTCGTGTGCACGACGTCGTCGACCGACTTGAAGCCGATCCACCCGACGAACCCGACGAACGCCACGACGATCGCGTACCACTTACGGCTCCGCGGCACGGCGAACGGCAGCGCCGCCACCAGCGCCACCCCGGCGAACAGCATCGCCAGCCGCGTGATGTTGGAACCGATCTGCGAACTCACCAGCCAGACCAGCACCACGCCCAGCCCGTACACCGCGGCCGTGATCCGGACCGTGATCCACTCCCGGGGCACCAGGACGTACACCAGCACGGAGAACACCAGGGGCAGGACCACCGAACCGAATCCCATCGGCTGCGTCCCCGAGAACGGGAACATCCAGGCCGACACCGCCACCACCGCGGTCGGCCCCAGCCCCAGCGCCCACGCCCCCGGCCGCCGCTTCTGCAGGAACAGCGCCACCGCCACCAGCCCCACGAACAGGCCCGCGACCGGCGAGGACATCGTGGCCAGCGCCGCCAGCGGCGCCGCGCACAGGGCCTTCGCCCAGCGCTTGTAGCGCCAGCGGTACGGCCAGCAGAACACGACGGCGACCGCGGCCAGCCCGAACACCATGCCCAGCCCGAACGTCACCCGTCCCGAAGCCGCGTTGCCCAGCAGTCCGAACACGCCCGCGAGCGCGGCCCACAGCGGATTGCGCACCGCCCGGCTGCGGATCAGCAGCATCGTCAGCAGCGCGGCCGACACCGTCCCCGCGAGCATCATCGTCGTCCGCACACCGAGGGCCGACATCAGATACGGCGACACCACGCTGTACGACACCGCGTGCATCCCGCCGTACCAGGCCATGTTGTACGCGGAGTCGGGATGCCGGCCGACGAACTCGGCCCAGGCGTCCTGCGCCGCGAGGTCACCGCCACTGTTCGCGAACGTGAAGAACCAGACGACGTGCAGCGCACCGGCGAGCGCGGTGACGGACAGCACCGGATACCGCAGCATCCGGGCACGCACGGCCCAGACGGCTGCCTCGGGGCGGGAAGCGCGGGGGGAGACGAGGGCACCCGGCGGCTGCCCGTCGGCTTCCGGCAGGGGTATTCGCGGGCCGGACTCCGGGCCCGGATCGGCGTCGTCGGCGCGTGTCGGCTCCGCAGTGGCCACCTGAAGGCACTCCCCGTATGGCGTCTTCGTCTCGCGTCTTCGTGTTCGCGTCGTCGTAGCGCGTCGTCGTGGTGCGTGGTGCGTGGTGCGTGGTCGTGATGTGTGGTGCGTGGTCCGGTCACGGTAGCGGTAGCGGTGCGATCACCGGCCACCCGCCCGTTTCGCGACGCTAGCACGCACCCCGCCGGCCGCCGCCCGCGGTGGGCACCGGTCGGCGGGGTGCGATGCCCGCCGTTCGTCGTCGATCGTCGTCGATCAGCTCACGCGCGTGAGCTTGTCCGTGAAGCCCGGTTCCACGAGGTCCTCCTGGAGAGCGACAGGGACCTTGACGGCACCGCTGTCCGTGCCGTCGCCCACGGTGAGCGAGCCCACCTCCGTACCGGCCTTCGCCTGGTGCGGCACCTCCTCCCCGGCGAACGTCAGCTTCACCTTCAGCCCCGGCCAGCCGGCGGCCTCCACGTCCTCGGTGAGGGCGACGGGCGTCCGGCCGCCCAGCCCGTCGTCCACGTACCCGACGACACTGCCCTTCTCCAGGACCGTCGCCGACTCGAGTGCCTCCTGCGCCGCCCGGATCAGCTGGTCGCCCGCGGAGAGCGCACCGGCCAGGATCGTGTTGTCGGCACCGCCCGCGGGCTGGCGCACCACGGCGCCGACGATGGTCCGGGTCTCGCCGTCGACGTCCTTCTTCGCGGCGAAGACGAGGTTGCCGAGCGCCGAGGTGGTCGTTCCGGTCTTGATGCCGACGACGCCGTTGGACCCCACCAGCTGGTTCCAGTTGGGGTGGTTGACACCCTTGTAGTCGTCGTACGACATCATCGCGGCGATCTCACGGAAGGCGGGCTGCTTCATCGCGGCCCTGGCCAGCTTCACCTGGTCCACGGCCGTGCTCACCGTCGTGTCGTACAGACCCGAGGGGTCCGTGTACGTCGTGTTGGTCATGCCGAGGTCCTCGGCGGTCTTGTTCATCTTCTCGATGAACGCCTTCTCGGACCCGGCGTCCCAGCGGGCGAGCAGCCGCGCCACGTTGTTCGCGGACGCGATCAGCACGGCCTCCAGCGCCTCCCGCTGCGAGATCTCGTCACCGGAGGTCACGTTCACGGTCGACTCCTGCCCGGCGTCGGACTGCTCCTCCGCGGCGTCGTCGATATCGATCATCGGACCCTCGGCGCCGCTCTCGAGCGGGTGCTCGCGCAGGATCAGATACGTGGTCATGACCTTGGCGACACTGGCGATCGGCACGGGCTTCTGCTCACCGGAGGAGCCGAAGGTGCCGATGCCCTGCACGTCCAGCGCGGCCTGCCCGTCGGCCGGCCACGGGATGTCGACCTTGCCGCCGTCGAAGGTGTAACTGTCCTCCGCGGTCAGTTCGAGGGTGGGGGTGGGGAGCGCGCGCATGTTCTGTACGACCGCGAAAACGATCACCAGGAGCGCGACCAGCGGCGTCCAGATCTTGACCCGCCGCCAGGTCGTGCGCAGCGGCGTGTCCGGCGGCGGCGGGGTGTTGGTCAGCTCGGCCAGCAGATCCAGCGGCGGCTTGGGCGGCAGCGGCTGCTGCCGCGTCAGCTCCGGCCCGACCTGTGGGACGGAACGGGTGCCGCCGGCCGGGGGCGCGGACGGCGCGGAGGGCTGTGCCCGGGCAGAAGGCGGCAGCCGCAGCGAGGTGGTGGCGGAGTCCCCGCCCTCCGGGAGCTTCGACGGCTTCGGAGGCTTACGGGTCTCGGGGTCGTCCAGGTCCTTGAGCGGCACGAACGTGCCGGCGCGCCGGGGCCCGGACTCGGGATCCGACTCGGGTTCGGCCTTGTCCCCGGCCCTGGGGTCCGACGTGGGCCCGGGTTCGGCCTCGTCGGCCGTGCCGGTGCCCTCGGCCGCGTCGCCCAGCTTGAGCATGGTGGTGGGCTGGTCGGCGGCGGGCGCCGAGGGGCGCGGGGCCTTGAAGACGGCGGTGGGCTGATCGGTGGGGGGCCCGGCCTCGCCGGTGCCGTCGCGGTCGTCGTCGTCCGTATCGGTGCCGTCGGCCCGGTCCGGGCTCGGCCCGGGAGCGGCCTCGGGCCCGGCACCGGCCTCGGGTTCGGACTTCGGCCCGGGGGTCGCGTCAGTGTCGTCGCTGTCGCTGTCGCTGTCGCTGTCGCTGTCGTCCTCGGCCGTGGGGGTGGCGTCGTCCTCGGGGGAGGTGTCAGCGGCGGCCCGGGAGGCGTCCTCGTCGGCGGCCGAGGCGTCCTCGTCGGTGCCGGCGACGGGTGCTGTGCCGGCGCCAGCCTCCGGCTCGGCCTCGGCCCCGCCCTCGGCGGCGGGCTCCGGCTCGCCCTCCGTGTCAGAACCGTCGGTCTCGTCGGACCTCTCGGGCGCGCCGGCGTCGTCGTCGGACCCGCCCTCGGAAGCCCCGCTGGAGCCCCCGTCCCGGCTCGCGCTGCCGTCCCTGCCGTCCTTCGGGCCGCTCTTGGCGCCCGTGTCGCCGTCACCGGCGTCCTCGGCCTCCTGAGTGCCCTCGGCGTCCTCGCGGCTCTCGCCCTGAGTCACCTCGTCCGCCGACCGCACCCACGCCACGACGACGGCATCCAACGGGTCTTCCTCGCCGTTCGCGGCGGAGCCGTCACGCCGGCCGGACGTCCCGTCCCCGGTCCCGGCGGAGTCCCCGGTCTCCTCGTCGTCGGTCTGCGCGTCGTGCACCGGAAGCACCCGAGTGGCCGTGTCCACACCCCCGCGCTCCCCCGCGGACTTCGACGACGTGGATGAATCCGACGTCGAAGCGTCCCGGGTAACCCCCAACCGGGGGTCCCGCTTCCCGGCGGAGCCCCCCTCGCTCCTGGCCCCGGGAACCGGACCCGTGCTCCCCGGCGTCGCTTCTTGCGACGACTCGCGCTGCTTCGACCTGTCGGGGGACTCGCCCGCCACCGATGCCTCCTCCATGCGCCGCGCGTCGCGCGTACGCCAACCGAACCGTGAACCCGTTCCGCCGCCCGCGACAGCGCTCCGCAGCCCTGTCCGAACCATCTACCAGTGTCCTGTGTGCGGACTTCCCCCACGTGGTAGACGAGAACGACATACCTATCGGTTCCCTTACAAACCAGTCACGTGCTCTCGACAGACCAATGTGAGAGGGGTCACCCTGTCATTCATCCACGCGGGGAGGCATGGATGGGCAGGAGCCGCAGAACACTTCCGGAAGAGCTTCTGCTGCTGGCGTTGGACCCGACCACGGGTACCACCGCACAGCCGCAGTCGCTCGACCTCGGTCTGGCCGGAGCGCAGCTAGTGGAGCTGGCGCTGGCCGGACGGATAGCCCCAGACGGGGATCGTATCGCCGTGGTGGTACCACGGCCGACTGGAGATCCGACATTGGACTGCGCGTTGGAGTTGCTGCGAAGGCGCGGCGCTCCGGTCCGGGCGGTCAACTGGATTGGCGGGCCGCGACTGGGGCTCCGCCAGACCTACCTCTCGTATCTGGAGCGGTGCGGCATGGTGCATGCCGTGGCCGGTCAGATGTGCGGGGTGCTGCCGACGACTCGCTACCAGGCGACGGACACCGAGATCAGCCGGGAGATCAGGGCCCGGCTGGACTCCGCGATCCGTACCGGCGTGCCACCGGACCCACGGACCGCGGCGCTCGCCGCACTGGCGCACGCCGTGGGCCTCGGCAAGCACCTGTACCCGGGGAACGAGGGTCGCTCCTCACGTTCCCGGTTGCGGGACCTGATCCGGCACGACCCGATGGGCGGCCTGGTGGCACACGCCGTGATGGACGTGCAGAACGGCGTGGCGGCCCAGCCACGCCGCAACCCGGCCCCGGCAGGAGGCCGTCAGGCCGCCACCGCCGGCGGCAGGGGCGGACCGGAACCCGCCCATGGCGTTCCGGCCCAACCGCGCCACGGATCCATGGCGCGCGCAGTGGCCCACTAGGACCACTGACCGGCCACGGCACCACGGCACCACGGACCCGGTCACGGGAGCCGCTGTCCGAGCGGGGTGGAGAGAGTGCGCGCACTCTCTCCACCCCGCTCGGCGTGCCGGAAACCCGCCACGGTACCGACTTCGCACCGTTCCGTGCCGCCGGCACCCCCGAACCGGGGTGTACCCGCTGGATATCCGCTGTTTCCCAGCGGCGGGAAGCGCCTTGGTGGCAGTCTGCTCAACACCAGATACGCAAAGTGGCAAGTACGAGTAAGTACGAGGCACGCAGCCGGAGGTGCACGTCCCGTGGCGTCCAATGTCAATCCCACCGTCAGGCGGCGCCGGCTGGGCCAGGAGCTGCGCAGGCTCCGTGAGCTCAAGGGCATGACGGCGGAGGAGGTGGCGGAGCGGCTGCTGGTGTCGCAGTCGAAGATCAGCCGGCTGGAGAACGGCCGGCGCAGCATCAGCCAGCGAGACGTCCGCGACCTCTGCGGCGTCTACGAGGTCGAGGACCAGAGGATCGTCGAGTCGCTGATGCAGATGGCCAAGGACTCCCGCCAGCAGGGCTGGTGGCACGCCTTCGGTGACATCCCGTACAGCGTCTACATCGGTCTGGAGACGGACGCGGAGTCGCTCAGGGTCTACGAACCGCAGATCATCACCGGCCTGTTGCAGACCCGCGCGTATGCGGAGGCGATCGTCCAGGGGGGTTCGCCGGAGTCGTCCGAGCAGGACAACGACAAGCGGGTCGAGGTCCGCCTGCGCCGGCAGAGCCGCATCACCGCCGGGACGGACCCGCTGCGACTGTGGGTGGTGCTGGACGAGGCGTCGTTGCACCGGGTCGTCGGCAGCCGGCAGGTCATGCGTGAACAGCTCGAGCACGTCATGGAGTTGTCGCAGCAGCCGCACATCACCGTGCAGGTCCTGCCGTTCGAGGTCGGCGCGCACTCCGGCATCAACGGCCAGTACTCCATCCTGGAGTTCTCGGACGCGGCCGATTCGAGCGTCGTGTACATCGAGGGCGTGACCAGCGACCTGTACCTGGAGAAGCCGCACGACGTGCAGAAGTACACCGTGATGTACGAGCACCTGCGGGCCCAGTCCCTGAACGTGGAGCAGTCCCGTCAGCTGGTCGAGCGGGTTGCGAAGGAATACGCGCGCTGACGTCCCGGCAGGCAAAAGGGCGGGATTCTACACCGCTGGCATGCCTGGTTGGAAGATTCTCCTGGAATATGTCACCCGGTCGAGTGAATGGCTGCTTCGAAAGAGGATGTTGGCGAGTAGCGTCGATCACGCCAACCGTCGGTGAAGGTTGGCGCAATCCGTTCTGCGGGCCCCTGCGGGAACGCGCAGTCCGGTGAGACCGACTCAGCAACTGGCTACGGAGCGAACATGGCAATTCGTCTGGGCACCACGGAAACGTGGACGACGTCCTCCCACACCAACAACAACGGCGCGTGCGTGATGGTCAGGTCGACCACCGAGGAGGCACTGGAGCTCGGGGACACCAAGGTTCCCGAGGGTCCGAAGCTGGCCTTCCCCACGGACGCGTGGAGCGCTTTCGTGGCCTCGGTGAAGGCCTGAGAGGGCCGGACCGCACAGAGACGGGCAGCGGGCCGCCAGCAGCCCCGACCCTACGACGGGGCACCTGTGGGCGGCACCAGCGCAAGCCCGTTCCAGGGCACCGTCACAAGTCCGGTCCCAGCACGACTGCACGACTGCACGACTGAAGAGCCCTCTCGACGAGATCGCCGTCCTTGCCGAGAGGGCTCGGCCCGTGCCCGCGTCCCGCAACCGCGACTACGCCGCTACCGCACCGGGAACGCCACGTCGCACACCGGGTCCTCGGCCCCCGCGGCGCCCCAGTCCGCGAAGTACACCTCCCGGCAGGGCCCCGCGGCCGTCAGCCCCGCGACCGCCATCCACTGCTCCACGGCCTCGAACGCGGCCAGAATCTGCGGATGAGCCACCTGCGCCTTGGCGATCCGGGTGCGGGCCAGCCGCTGGGCCGGCTCCACCCGCACCGCCGTTTCCCGGGCCCGCCCCTGCGCCTCGGCCCAGGCCCGTGCCGCCGCCTCGTCGGCGACCGGCACACACGCCTCGGCGGGACCGTCGCTCTCCATCGACACCTCGGAGTGGTAGGCGACGAACGGCACCCCGGCCACACCCCCGCACGCCGACGCGGCCTCCTCCAGCCGCCCCAGCGCCGCCCCGATCCAGGCCGGCAACTCGTCCGCCAGCGTGTGCCGCGTCTCGGTGATCAGCACCTGCCGCGGCACGGCCACCGTTTCGACCACGAACTTCCCGTACATCTCGCAGCTCCTCCCGGAGAGTCGTCCACGGAGGTACTCGGCGAGTGTCCGCTGCCCGGCGATCCGCGCCTCGACGTCCGCCCAGTAGGCGGCGAGCCGGTCGGCCGCCACGGCACCGTCGTCCGCGTCGACCACCTCGGCGATCCGGGCGAGCGGCATGTCCAACTGCCGCAACAGCGCCACCGTCCGGGCCCGCCCGACCTGGTCCGCCCGGTAGAACCGGTACCCGGTGGCCTCGTCGACCCGCGCCGGAACCAGCAGCCCCAGCCGGTCGTACAACCGCAACGCCTTGGCCGACAAACGCGCCCGCGCCGCGAACGCGCCGATGCCGAGCAGTTCCTCGTCCACTGCGCCGTCCTCCGCCGCCGGGCAGCCCTTCCGCCCGGCGACACGAACGCTCACCCCTGCCCCAGGGGCAAGGTCAACGCCCGGGCGAACCCGAGACCGCCGCACGCGGGGCCGCTCTCCTCGAGAAAGCTCCGCCCGGCTATCCGAGCGCGCCCTCGACCGCCGCCACGACCTCCGCCGACTCCGGCTCGGTCTGCGGCGAGAAGCGGGCGACGACCCTGCCGTCCCGCCCGATCAGGAACTTCTCGAAGTTCCAGCGGACGTCCCCGCTGTGCCCCTCGGAGTCGGCGAAGCCCACCAGCCGCTCGTACAGCGCGTGCCGCCCCTCCCCGTTGACGTCGACCTTCTCGGTCATGGGGAAGGTCACGCCGTACGTGGCGGAGCAGAACTCGGCGATCTCCTCCGAGGTACCGGGCTCCTGCCCCATGAACTGGTTGCAGGGCACGCCGAGCAGCGTGAAGCCCTTCGCCGCGTACTGCTCGTGCAGGCGCTCCAGCCCGGCGTACTGCGGGGTCAGCCCGCACTTGGAGGCCACGTTCACGACGAGCACGACCTGACCCGCATACCGCGCCAGCCCGGCGGAACCGCCGCTCAGAGCACCGATCTCGACATCGAGGGGAGAAGAACCGTTGGTCTCTACAGTCGTCATGACCGGATGCTAACTCCGCGACAGGACGCACCGCCCTCCGCCCGCCACGAAGGGTCCCCGATCTCACACACGGCCGGCCCGCGTCTCCTTCCTCCTCGCGCCCCCGGCCATCCACGCCCGACAGCCCGCTCGGGGGCGTCCCGGTCGTCAGTCCGCCCCTCAGCAGTCCTGGAGGGGTGCAGGGAAGGAGAACGGGGAGCCGACCCGTATGGCTTCCCGCCCTCCCGTCGGCCGGCCGGGCCCCTACGGCTTGCGGGCCACTCCGCCGTAGGCGTCCACGGTCTTCCCGTCGTCCTCGCCCGGTGCACCGGCCTCGGGCCGCCATTCCGGGACCCGTACGACGCCCGGTTCGACCAGCTCGAGGCCGTCGAAGAACCCGGTGATCTCCTCGACCTCACGCACGTAGTACGGCACGGCGCCGCTCGAGTTGTACGCGTTCGACGCGGCGATCATGCCCTCGCTCGTCGCCGTACTGTCGCTGATCACGAGGTAACTGCCCGAAGGGAGCCCCGCCATGAGCCGGCGCACCAGTTCACGCGCCTGCTTGTAATCGGCGACGTGGCCGAGCGTGTTGAGGATGATCAGGGCGACGGGCCGGGACAGGTCCAGCGTCCCGGCGGCGGCCCGCAGGACGGACTCGGGGTCGTGGAGATCGGCGTCCAGATAGTCGGTGCGGCCCTCGGGGGTACTGGTCAGCAGGGCGTTGGCGTGGGTCAGCACGATCGGGTCGTTGTCGACGTACACGATCCGCGCGTCCGGAGCGGCGCGCTGTGCCACCTGATGCGTGTTGTCGGCGGTCGGCAGGCCCGTACCGATGTCCAAAAACTGCCGTACTCCGTGCTCCCCGGCCAGATGGGTGACGGCCCGCCCGAGGAACCGCCGACTGGTGAGTGCCACGTCGACCAGCCCGGGGAAGATGCCCTTGATCTGGTCCCCGATCTCCCGGTCGACCTCGTAGTGGTCCTTGCCACCGACGAAGTAGTTCCAGAACCGCGCCGAGTGCGGCTTCGTCGTGTCGATACGGGCACGTGTCTCGAAACCGGCGCTGTCCTGAGTGGTGTCCTCCGACACGGCTGAGCCTCCTGTGGTGAGCGTGACCAGTTGGTCCAACCTAGGCGAACTCGTGCAGGAATCCCCATGGTTGCCGGCACGCGGCAGCGGAAGCCTCTTCTTCCAGCCACCAGGGAGCGTTCAGGACGGTTTGGGTGGGTGTGGGGTCGCCGGCGGGGTCGGCTCACCCGTGGATCCGGTCCACCGGGATGTCGATCCGGCGGAAGCGCCGCGGGCGGCAGCACCGGAGGAACCGGTTCGACCGGTTCGTCGAAGGCGGCGGAAGTCCCGCCTCCACCGGCACGACCGTACTGACCCTCGCCGCCGTCGCGGCCGCACTCCTCGCGGCCGGCTGGACGGCCTACCGCAGAGGCCGCGCGGCAAGCTCCCCAGCCGCGTGACCCGGGCCGGGGCGGTACGGGACCGGACGGCGGGCGTTTCCACGTAAGGAAGTCCGAAGACCTCACGCCGGGAAGCACCCCGGCCACTGCTCCCGGCCGAGCCGTCGTGCCGTGTCTAGAAGGCGAGGACGGCGACAATGCCGAAGTAGACGGACAGGAGCAGGACACCGTCGAACCCCACGCGCAGCCAGTTGGTCCTCTGACGGACGACCAGGCCGCTGAGGAGGACGGCTGTCATCACCAGTGAGCCGCTGGTGAGGAACAGTTCCTGCGGGGCGGCGGCGTGGAAGAGCGATCCTCCTCCGTAGGCGATGTCGCCCACGACCAGGTTGAGCGCGTCGAGGCAGTTGCCGCCGATGATGGCGGCGATGGCCAGGGTCACGGCCCCGCGGCGTACTGCGGCGATGGACGTGACCGTCTCCGGCAGCGCGTTGACCACCCCCATGAAGACCGCGCCTACGAGACCCGCACTCAGACCGGTGTGCTCCATGATGCTTTCCGCGGCATGGGCCACGGCCCACCCGCTGACCGCGACGAGCACCGCGGCGGCAGCGAACTCCGTCCACAACCGCCGGGTGCTGTGGGAGGTCACGGCCTCGTCGTCGTCGGCATCGCTGTCGGGGACGTCCGCCAGCGTGTCCGTGGTGCGCACGGCTCGCCACATGGGAGACCCCTGTCCGCGTATGAGCCGTAGACCGCCCCAGTACAGAGCCACCATGGCGACGGACGCGGGGTGGACCCCCAGCACGGTCACGTCCGGACTGAACGTGGCCATCAACGCGATGCCCAGCAGCACGATGAGCAGGCAGCCGAACATCATGTTCTGCAACGAGGCGGCAGCGTGCTCCAGGTTGGCCTCCCGGTGGAACGCGTCGGCCACCGCGATCGCCACGGTCTGCGCGGCGATGCCGCCGACAGCGTTGCTGTACGCGAGCTGGGGTTGGTCCGAGGCCGCGCTGACCCCCGTCATCACGATCCCGGACATCGAGGTGACCAGCCCGAACAGTACGGCGCCGAAGAACGCCTCGCCCCACCCAGTCCGGTCGGCCAGTACGTCGCCCACACTCGCGAGCCGGACACTGCACACCACGGTGACGCTCGTGGCCAGGGCGAAGACGGCGATGCTCCAGCCCAATGGCCACAGCTCGTTCAGGAATGCGGGCACGGTTACCTTTCACACGGTCCGGGGGCGGCAGAGTTGACCAGTTACCCCGGCCCTCCTCCCTTCATGTGCATGCCGCGGGACGCGAACCCGCGCCACCCGCTTCGGGCGAGAGGAGCGTCACGCGGCGCAGCCGGGCACCGCCCGTTCCCGCCCCGGCCGAAGCCGGGCGGCTGCGGCTGAGGGGCGCCGGTGGAGAACCTTTCACTCGCACGGGCTGAAATCTGTTGTGGCTGATGTAGACATGCGGCCATGGAGGAGTTAATGTCTCTGTTGTAGCCAGGAAGTCGGTGAGGCGCGGCAGACACGAACTGTCCGCATGAAGAACAGAGGTAATGGCACGGCGGTGGAGTGGCGGGGCCGGAGTCCGATTCGGGGCCCCCTCGCTGACCGCCGGGCCCGGTGGCCGCACCAGGGCCACCGGCAGTACCGGCAGTACGCAGGATCCGCAGTACCAGGCAGTACCAAGAGGTCAGTCAGAAGGAAGAAAGAAGGAGGGCGACGCCATCAGGATCGCCCGGGCGAGAACGGTTCGCCCGGGTACCGCAGGCCCCGGAACGGAAGGTGGTCCCACGGTCACGCATCCGCGATCCCCGCACTCTCCGCCCCCCGCCGGGGGCCGGTGCGGAAACAGAAGGCCGGTATGGCAAGAAGCCGGTCGATGGTGTTAGAAATCCCTCGGGGCCTTGGTGCCGTACGGCACCAAGGCCCCTTGACGCATTCCCCCATCAGAGGTGCAGATGACCGCAGACACACCGCTCGACCGGATCGACGACGACGACTACCCCGCTTACACCATGGGGCGAGCGGCGGAGATGCTCGGCACCACGCCCGCCTTTCTGCGGACCCTCGGTGAAGCCAGGCTGATCACGCCCCTGCGCTCCGAGGGCGGTCACCGCCGCTACTCCCGCTACCAGTTGCGTGTCGCCGCCCGCGCCCGCGAGATGGTCGACCAGGGCACGTCCATCGAGGCCGCGTGCCGCATCATCATCCTGGAAGACCAGCTCGAAGAGGCCCAGCGCATCAACGACGAACTGCGACGCGGTGGTGTGGGGGCCGGCCACAAGGCGGAGGCCTGACCCGCACCTCCACGGCGGGAGGTGGACCACCGGGTCCGCAACCGGCGGCCGGATCAGGCCGGGCGCCGCCGCCCGGCCCGGGACGGCAGCCCGAGGAGACGAAGGGCCCGGGCTGCCGGGCGGCCTGCGGACCGGCAGTCCCCCGGTGCGCGGGTGACCCGCAGGAGTGGTCCCGGGCAGGGCAGCCGCTCGACGGCTGACGGGACCGGAAAACGAGCCGGCACCGGGACAGCCACCGTTGTCCTGGTGGCTGTCCCGGTGCCGGCTCGCGTCCGTCCCGTCGGTCAGACGGGCAGGGGGGCGCCGAGCATCGCGGAAGCCCGCTGGAGCGGATCCACGCTCACGCTCCTCGCGGGCGCGGCCTGGGGGGCGGTGCGGCAGGTGAAGCCGAGCTGGGCCATGGCCCGCAGGACTTCACCGACGCTGAAATCGCGGCGGTCCTGGTGGGTGATGACCTGGCCGACCTGCTTGGCGGGGTAGTGACGGCGCCCGATGATCACGGAGTCGCCCACGACCGGCTCGGGCTTGACACCCTTCATCGATTCCAGCACGCCGTTCTTGGTGAGCTCGAACGGGAAGCGGGCGATGACACAACGCATGATGCCTCACAAGGAGAAGAAGGGGGAGAGAGAGCCGACCTGGTGAGGCGGTTCAGCGGGAGAGGGCGAGGACGCCCGGGGCGTTGCCGTGTTCGTCGGCCACGGGCCGGGTTCCGGGCCGGCGCCGCCGCACGGCGGTGAGCCGGGCCCGGGTGACCGGGCCGGTGCGCCGGCCGTCCTCGTCACGGACGAGGAGACGCCCCGTGCGGGCGGCGGCCATGACGGACAGCGCCACCTCGACGGTCGTGTCGTCCCGGACCTGAGGACCGGCCGCGTCCGCGGCGTCGCTCACCGTCCGGTGCACGGCGTTGGTGCGCGTGGGGCGGGACTGCGTCTGGACCAGCGTCAAGAGGTGCCTCCTGCGGAGATGGGTCGGCTTCCTGATCAGGACGGACCTAGGCTGCCGCGCCGGAGGCGGACTGCCGTGCGGGCACGCGCCGGGTGGCCGAGGCCGGGCGGCGCCGGCCGCGGGTGGCGCCGCGCTTGGGGCGTTCGACCACCGGCACGGTGATGACGACCGGGACGCCGGAGGGGGCCTGGGCGCCGGTGATGCGCTGCAGGGCCTCCGCGCCGGCGCGGACCTGGGTCGTCTGCGGGACGATGCCGGCCGTCGTCATGAGGCGGGTCATGGCGCGGCGCTGGTTCGGGGTGACCAGGGTGACCACGCTGCCGGACTCCCCGGCGCGGGCGGTGCGGCCGCCGCGGTGGAGGTAGTCCTTGTGGTCGGTCGGGGGATCGACGTTGACGACGAGGTCGAGGCTGTCGACGTGGATGCCGCGCGCGGCGACGTTGGTCGCCACCAGCACGTTGACGTGCCCGTCCTTGAACTGCTTCAGCGTACGGGTGCGCTGCGGCTGCGACTTGCCCCCGTGCAGGGCGGCGGCCCGTACCCCGCTGTTCAGGAGGTGCTCGGTCAGGCGGTCGACGGCGTGCTTGGTGTCCAGGAACATGAGCACGCGGCCGTCGCGTGCGGCGATCTCGGTGGTGGCCGCGTGCTTGTCGGCGCCATGGACGTGGAGCACGTGGTGCTCCATCGTCGTGACCGCGCCGGCCGACGGATCGACGGAGTGCACGACGGGGTCGCTCAGGTAGCGGCGCACGAGCAGATCGACGTTGCGGTCGAGCGTGGCGGAGAACAGCATGCGCTGGCCCTCGGGGCGGACCTGGTCGAGCAGGGCCGTGACCTGCGGCATGAAGCCCATGTCGGCCATCTGGTCCGCCTCGTCGAGGACGGTGACGGAAACCTGGTCCAGCCGGCAGTCGCCGCGGTCGATGAGGTCCTTGAGACGTCCGGGGGTGGCGACGACGACCTCGGCACCACCGCGCAGCGCGTGGGCCTGCCTGCCGATCGGCATGCCTCCCACGACCGTGGCCAGGCGCAGCCTCACGGAGCGGGCGTACGGCGTGAGCGCGTCGGTGACCTGCTGCGCCAGCTCACGCGTCGGTACGAGGACCAGACCCAGCGGCTGCCGGGCCTCGGCGCGCCGGCCGGCCGTACGGGCCAGCAGGGCCAGCCCGAAGGCGAGGGTCTTGCCGGAACCGGTGCGCCCCCGGCCGAGGACGTCACGGCCGGCGAGGGAGTTCGGCAGCGTCGCGGCCTGGATCGGGAACGGTACGCTCACGCCCTCCGCGCCGAGCGCGGCCAGCAGCGCCGCGGGCATGTCGAGGTCGGCGAAGCCCGCCACGGCGGGAAGCGCCGGGGTGATCGTCCGGGGGAGAGCGAACTCACCCGACACCGCGGAGGGCCGACGGCTGTGACCGCCGGAGCGGACCGGCCCGCCGGAGCGGACCGGGGCCGATGAGCCGAACCGGTTGCCGCTCCTCCCCGAATCGGCGCCGCCCGTACGGGTGCGGGAGAATCGGTCGTTCGTGCGTGTGCGGTTCATGGGGGACCTTCCTCGATACGGCACATATCAAGGAATTCCCGCAGCGATGAGCGGCATGGAGAATTGCAAGAACAGGCCGGATGGAATGAAAAAATGAATCAATCGTGCGCTGCGAAACAGCCGCGGGGCCGTGTTCTGGTACCCCTCAAAAGGTGATCCGTATGCGCAGGTCTGCGATTCCTCGCAGTTGTCCCGCAGGCGAAAACACTGCGGGAAGTGCATACAGCTGGGGCCCGCACCCCGAAGGATGCGGGCCCCAGCTGTACGGTGTGCGCCGGTGTCAGGCGGGAACGATGTTCTCCGCCGTCGGGCCCTTCTGGCCCTGCGCGATGTCGAAGCTCACCTTCTGGCCTTCGAGCAGCTCGCGGAATCCCTGGGCGGCGATGTTCGAGTAGTGGGCGAACACGTCAGCGCCGCCGCCGTCCTGCTCGATGAAGCCGAAGCCCTTTTCCGCGTTGAACCACTTCACAGTGCCAGTAGCCATGTCTTATCTCCTTCGGGAGCAGTGAATCGGTGCCCGCACTGTGCGGACGCCGTGTCGCCGCGATGATCAACCCGCCGGAACAAAGACCGGTGCCAAAAAACACTTCCAGTGGCGCAGAAGCCGACTGAGGAGAATTTGGAATTTCGGGAACCACGACTGCAACTGAGAACGACAGTAGCACGATGTGGCGGCCGATGTGCGTCGGTCAATTCCGCTCTGTTCGTTACTGCAGGGAAACTGCCCACGCGGTTCCGTAAAACTCTCACTCCGCGGATGCAGATATAATGTTGTCCAGACCTCGCCGCCCCGCGAATCCCCGGTTCCGGCCGCGAGGACGACGATCCGGACCGGTGAAGGCGGACAGCGGTACAGCCGCGGGACAGGTCCTGGAGGCCGTCGACCGGACTTCCGGTCGACGGCCCGGCCCCCTCTCGAGCGATCAACTCGCAACCGTTACCGAGGTGTTCCTGGGATCCGCATGATCACCAGGCGGATCACTGCCCTCCGGACCGCGTCCACGGGCGAATTTCGGCGACAGGGCTACCGGTCCGGCGGGTGCGAAGCGGGAGCAGTCAGGTGGCGACGAGAGAGCCGTCGGCGGTACGGGCCTCGGGCAGCCTGCGGCGAGCGGCGATGAGGGCGGAGCCGATGTCACGGGTACCGGTGGACACGCACAGGGTGTAGGCGACGTCCTCCATGCGCCGGCGTGCTTCCTCGCCACCGGTCTCGGCGTGCACCATGCGCAGCGTCTCGTACTGCTCGATCAGGTTTTCCAGCACGTCCGGGTGTGCCATGAGCATCGGAGGTTTCCCTTCTACCGTCACCCGCATGAGTCATACACGGACCCGTTTGCCCCGGGCTCCGGCCGCTATTCCCCCCATGTTCCGGGCGAGCGGTCGGAGCGCAGGAGACCGGAGAGGGGCAGCCGGAGGCCAGGGCCCGGAGCAGCTCGCCCACCTTCGGACCGGGCAGGGAACGGGCGACGTCGGCCCGGACCACACGCAGGTTTCCAAAGGCAGGCACCTCGGCCTGTTCCGGCCGGCGGGCCGGGGCTGTGACGTCGTGCCCGCGCTCCAGGGCGCGCGCGACCAGCAGGCGGCCGGTCTGTCCGGTGGAACCGAGTGCGGCGATCTCCACGATGATCTCCAGTCGGGGCGGCAGGGGGAAGGGCGGAGGAGAGGGGTGCGGTGCAGAGCGCCCGTCAGCCCGGGCCGGCTCGGGGCGGACCCGGACCGGGCGGTGCGGGCCGGCCCAGGTCGGACAGGACGTCGACGGCCCGGACGTGCAGGCCGGGAGCGGAGGCCAGGAGGTCCTTACCGGCCGGGCTCCACGGTTCTCCCCGGGTGTCGGTGACCGTGCCGCCGTCCTCGGAGACCAGCAGCGCGCCGGGCAGGAGGCCCGAGCGCATACACAGGCCCACACGGTGCGGCGCGAGACCGCCGCGGTGACCCGCCCGGTTGCGGTCCCGTCCGCCCCGATGTCATCGGCGGCTGCCGACGGTCGCAGAGGGCTTGCGGCCGGCCTTCCGTAAGAGACCCGCTAAGAACGTTCGGACCGCCGTACGGAAACCGTCAACGGTGGCCGAACCCGGCTGTACAGGAGCTTTTCTCTTCTTGTCAGATTCTCCTCTCGAACCTCACTAGGAGTTCGCGATGGCCGACGTGGCCTTCGTCGCCGTCACGATCGCGGTGTTCGCGCTCGTGGCTCTCGTCGCCAAGGGGGTGACGAAGCTGTGACCGTCGAGAACATCGTCGGCCTGGTCGTCGCCGTCGCCCTGCTGGGATACCTCGTCCTCGCCCTGATCCACCCGGAGAGGTTCTGAGCACCGCATGAGCCCCGTCCTCGCCGGCGTGCTCCAGATGCTCGCTCTCATGGCCGCGCTGGCGCTCGCCCACGTTCCCCTCGGCACCTACATGGCCAGGGTCTACTCCTCCGACAAGCACTGGCGCGTGGAGAAGTGGATCTACAAGGGCATCGGTGCCGACCCTGACACGGAGATGCGCTGGTCCGCCTATCTGCGCGGCGTGCTGGCCTTTTCCGCGACCGGTGTCCTCGTCCTCTACGCCCTCCAGCGGCTCCAGGGCGTGCTGCCCGGCTCGCTGGGTTTCGCCTCGATCGATCCGGACCAGGCGTTCAACACCGCCGTCTCCTTCGTCACCAACACGAACTGGCAGTCGTACTCCGGCGAGCAGGCCATGGGCCACGTCGTGCAGACCGCCGGTCTGGCCGTGCAGAACTTCGTCTCCGCGGCGGTCGGGATCGCCGTCTGCATCGCCCTGGTGCGTGGATTCGCCCTCCCCCGAACTATCGGCCCCGCTCGAGCAGGGGGGACCCCCATGCGTAACGGCGCGGTGGGCAACTTCTGGGCCGACCTGGTGCGGGGTGTGGTCCGTGTCCTGGTGCCGCTCGCGGCCGTCGGCGCGGTCGTCCTCGTGGCCTGCGGGGCGATCCAGAACTTCTCCGGCATCCATGAGGTCGGCCGGTTCACGGGTGGCACACAGGAGTGGAACGGCGGCGCGGTCGCCTCGCAGGAGGCCATCAAGGAGCTCGGTACCAACGGCGGCGGCTACTTCAACGCCAACTCCGCCCACCCGTTCGAGAACCCCACCCCGTTCACGAACCTCTTCGAGATCTTCCTGATCCTTCTCGTCCCCTTCTCGCTGACCCGGACGTTCGGCCTCATGGTCGGCTCCGTCCGGCAGGGTTACGCGATCCTCGCGACCATGGTCACCATCTGGGTCGGTTTCACCGCCCTGATGATGTGGACCGAGTTCTCCCACCACGGCGCGGCACTCGAGCTTGCGGGCGGCGCGACGGAAGGCAAGGAGGTCCGCTTCGGTGTCGGTGCCTCCTCGATCTTCGCGGTGGCCACCACGCTGACCTCCACGGGGGCGGTGGACTCCTTCCACTCCTCTTTCACCGGCCTCGGCGGCGGTATCACGATGCTCGGCATGATGCTCGGAGAGATCGCGCCCGGCGGCGTCGGCTCCGGCCTCTACGGCATGCTCGTCATGGCGGTCATCGCGGTGTTCATCGCCGGCCTGATGGTCGGCCGCACCCCCGAGTACCTCGGCAGGAAGATCGGCACCCGTGAGATCAAGTTCGCCGCCTGCTACATCCTGATCACCCCGGCCCTGGTACTGACCTTCACCGCCGCGGCGATGGCGCTGTCCACTCCGGCGAACTCGATGACCAACAGCGGGGCGCACGGTTTCTCCGAGATCCTGTACGCCTACACCTCCGCCTCGAACAACAACGGCTCCGCCTTCGCCGGTCTGAACGCGGACACCCAGTGGTTCAACACCACGCTCGGCATCGCGATGCTGCTCGGCCGTTTCCTGCCGATGGTGTTCGTCCTGGCGCTGGCGGGATCCCTGGCGGAGCAGAAGCCGGTTCCGACCACCGCGGGTACCCTGCGCACCGAGAAACCCCTGTTCACCGGGCTGCTGGTGGGGGTGGTCCTGATCATCACCGGTCTGACCTACTTCCCGGCGCTTGCGCTGGGTCCCCTCGCGGAGGGACTGGCGTCATGACCACCGACACGCACCAGCACGAGGACCCGATGTCCACAACCACCCCGGCCCGGGCGCCGCACAACGACGCACCCACCGGTCCCACGTCCGGCCAGGGCCGTGTCGGCGCGGGCGTCTTCGACCCGAAGCAGCTGGTCAAGTCGCTGCCCGACGCCCTCCGCAAGCTCGACCCGCGGGTGATGGTGAAGTCGCCCGTCATGTTCGTGGTCCTGATCGGGTCCGTCCTGACGACGGTGTTCTCCTTCATGGACCCGGGCGACTGGTTCGGCTGGACGATCAGCGCCTGGCTCTGGCTGACCGTGGTCTTCGCCAACCTCGCGGAGGCCGTCGCCGAGGGCCGCGGCAAGGCGCAGGCCGACACCCTGCGCAGGGCCAAGACCGACACCGTCGCCCGCCGCCTCGTGGAAGGGCGCGAGGAGAGGGTGCCCGGCACCGGGCTGAGCATCGGCGACCTGGTCGTCTGCGAGACGGGCGACATCATCCCCGGGGACGGTGACGTCGTCGAGGGTGTCGCCTCCGTGGACGAGTCGGCGATCACCGGCGAGTCGGCTCCGGTCATCCGCGAGTCCGGCGGCGACCGCAGCGCCGTCACCGGCGGTACGAAGGTTCTCTCCGACCGCGTTGTCGTCCGGATCACCACGAAGCCCGGCGAGACCTTCATCGACCGGATGATCAGCCTGGTCGAGGGCGCCGCCCGGCAGAAGACGCCCAACGAGATCGCGCTGAACATCCTGCTCGTCTCGCTGACCGTCGTCTTCCTCCTCGCCTGCGCCACGCTGCCGCCGTTCGCGGACCACGCGGGCACGGAGCTGACGATGGTCGTCCTCGTCGCACTGCTGGTCTGCCTCATCCCGACGACGATCGGAGCCCTGCTGTCGGCGATCGGCATCGCGGGCATGGACCGGCTGGTGCAGCGCAACGTGCTGGCCACGTCGGGCCGCGCGGTCGAGGCCGCCGGCGACGTCTCCACGCTGCTGCTGGACAAGACCGGCACCATCACACTGGGCAACCGGCAGGCCGCCGAGTTCGTCCCGGCACGCGGTGTCACCGAGGCCGAGGTCGCGGACGCCGCCCAGCTGTCGTCGCTGGCCGACGAGACCCCGGAGGGCCGCTCCGTGGTCGTCCTCGCCAAGGAGAAGTACGGACTGCGCGAACGCCACCGGGGCGAACTCGTCGGTGCCGACTGGATCCGGTTCACCGCCCAGACCCGTATGTCGGGCGTCGACATCGACGGCCGCAAGGTGCGCAAGGGCGCGGCGGGTTCCGTGACCGCCTGGGTCGAGGAGCGTGGCGGCACGGTCGCCGTCGACGTCGGCGAGACCGCGGACCGCACCTCCGAGGCGGGCGGCACGCCGCTGCTGGTGGCCGTCGAAGACGACCGGGGCGCTCGCGTCCTGGGCGTCATCCACCTCAAGGACGTCGTCAAACACGGCATGCGCGAGCGGTTCGGGGAACTGCGCCGCATGGGCATCAAGACCGTCATGATCACGGGCGACAACCCGCTGACCGCCAGGGCGATCGCCGACGAGGCCGGCGTCGACGACTTCCTCGCCGAGGCCACCCCCGAGGACAAGATGGCCCTCATCAAGCACGAACAGGCCGGCGGCAGGCTGGTCGCGATGACCGGCGACGGCACCAACGACGCCCCCGCACTGGCCCAGGCGGACGTCGGCGTGGCGATGAACACCGGAACGTCGGCAGCCAAGGAGGCCGGCAACATGGTCGACCTCGACTCCAACCCGACCAAGCTCATCGAGATCGTGGAGATCGGCAAGCAGCTCCTCATCACCCGCGGCGCGCTCACGACGTTCTCCATCGCCAACGACGTCGCCAAGTACTTCGCGATCATCCCGGCCCTGTTCACCGCCGTCCACCCGGGCCTGGCCAAGCTCAACATCATGCACCTGTCGTCGCCCGATTCCGCGATCCTCTCGGCGGTGATCTTCAACGCGCTGATTATCGTCGCCCTGGTCCCGCTCGCGCTGAGGGGTGTGCGCTACCGGCCGATGAGCGCCGACCGGATGCTCCGCCGCAACCTCGCCGTCTACGGGCTCGGCGGGCTGATCGCCCCCTTCGCCGGCATCAAGATCATCGACCTGCTGGTCTCCCTCATCCCCGGAATCGGCTGATCTCCATGAACCACTCCGTATCGAACACCGCCCGGCTCCTCGGAGCGGGCCTGCGAGCCCTCCTCGTCCTGACCCTGGTCACCGGCATCGTCTATCCACTGGTGATCACCGGCATCGCCCAGGGGCTGTTCCCGGACAAGGCGAACGGCTCCGAGATCAAGGCGGACGGCAAGGTCGTCGGCTCGTCACTGATCGGGCAGTCGTACAACCTGCCACTGAAGGAGGGGCAGGAGACTCCAAAACCGGACCTGAAGTGGTTCCAGGGCCGTCCGGCCAACGGCCTCGGCACCAACAGCGTCAACACCCAGCACGAGCTCATCCTGTCCGGCGCGACCAACCGCTCCGCCGACAACGCAGAGCTGATCCAGTGGGTGAAGGAGGCCAAGGCCGCGGTCGTCGAGGACAATTCCGTGAGCGGTCACACCGTCAGGCCCTCCGACGTGCCCGCCGACGCGGTCACCTCCTCCGGCTCCGGCCTGGACCCGCACATCTCCCCGCAGTACGCGGACCTCCAGGTCCACCGGGTCGCGGAGCGGAACGGCCTGTCCGTCGCACAGGTCGACAAGCTCGTCGAGGAGCACACCCGGGGCCGTACCCTCGGCTTCCTCGGTGAACCCCGGGTCAACGTGCTCGAACTGAACATCGCGCTCAAGGAACTCGTGGCCGAGAGCCGATGACCAGGAGTCGTTGACCGAGAGCCGATGACCGAGAGCCGATGGCCAAGAGCTGACGGAACGGCGCGAAGGGCGGGAGCCGGCCTTCCGGAGTGTCCCCCGAGACCACCGGCTCCCACCGCTGTGAACCCCCGGCGGGCTGTTTCCCCCGTGCACGACAGGAAAGGCGTACACCGATGACCCGGGTGCTGGTCGTGGAGGACGACCCCCAGCTCGTACGCGCGCTCGTCATCACCATGCAGGCCCGCCACTACGGGGTCGACGCGGCCCCGGACGGTGCCACGGCCCTGCGCCTGGCGGCCGCGCGCCGGCCCGACGTGGTCGTCCTCGACCTCGGCCTGCCGGACATGGACGGCGTCGAGGTCGTCAGGGCGCTGCGCGGCTGGACCCGCGTACCGATCCTGGTGCTGTCCGCCCGCCAGGCCTCCGACGAGAAGGTCGCCGCGCTGGACGCGGGAGCCGACGACTACATCACCAAGCCGTTCAGCATGAACGAGCTGCTCGCCCGTCTGCGCGCCGCGGTCCGCCGCATGGAGACCGCGCCGGGCACACTCGAGGTTCCACTGGTCACGACGGACGACTTCACCGTCGACCTGGTCGCGAAGAAGGTCCGCCGGGATGACCGCGACATCCACCTGACTCCGACGGAGTGGCACCTGCTGGAGATCCTGGTGACCCACCCCGACCGTCTCGTCACGCGGAAACAGCTGCTGCACGAGGTCTGGGGCGTGACCCTGGAGAACAAGACCAACTATCTGCGGGTGTACATGG
Organism: Streptomyces yamdrokensis; assembly: GCF_053890455.1. Lineage (NCBI taxonomy): Bacteria > Bacillati > Actinomycetota > Actinomycetes > Kitasatosporales > Streptomycetaceae > Streptomyces > Streptomyces yamdrokensis. Next base: position 3,334,329 of record NZ_CM132679.1, on the reverse strand, counting down.
CCCAGCTGCGCCGCAAACTGGAGGCCGACCCCTCCCGCCCCCGTTACCTCATCACCGAACCCGGAATGGGCTACCGCTTCGAGGCGTGACCCCGGTACCGGCCGTCCCCCTCCGCACCACCCCTGCACCACCACGAGAGCAGAAACAAGACGATGGCACGCGGCAGACTCCGGATCTACCTCGGCGCGGCACCAGGCGTCGGCAAGACCTACGCCATGCTGGCCGAGGCGCATCGAAGGGTGGAACGCGGCACCGACTGCGTGGTCGGCCTCGTGGAGTCCCACGACAGGCCGCGCACACGGACGATGCTGCACGGCCTGGAAGAGGTGCCGCGCGGGTGCCTGGAGTACCGGGGGTCCACGTTCACGGAAATGGACCTGGACGCGGTGCTGACCCGCCGCCCCGGAGTCGTCCTCGTCGACGAGCTCGCCCACACCAACGTTCCGGGCTCCCGCAACACGAAGCGCTGGCAGGATGTGGAGGAACTGCTCGCGGCCGGAATCGACGTCATCTCCACGGTCAACATCCAGCACCTGGAGTCGCTCGGCGACATCGTCGAGTCCATCACGGGCGTACGCCAGCAGGAGACTGTGCCGGACGAGGTGGTGCGCCGGGCCGACCAGATCGAGCTGGTCGACATGTCACCCGAGGCCCTGCGCCGCCGGATGGCGCACGGCAACGTCTACAAGCCCGACAAGGTCGACGCGGCCCTGTCCAACTACTTCCGCCCCGGCAACCTCACCGCCCTGCGCGAGCTGGCCCTGCTCTGGGTGGCCGACCGGGTCGACGAGTACCTGCAGCAGTACCGCACCGAGCACGGGGTCCGCACGATCTGGGGCTCGCGCGAGCGGATCGTGGTCGGCCTGACCGGCGGGCCCGAGGGCCGGACGTTGATACGGCGGGCGGCACGCCTCGCGGAGAAGGGGGCCGGAGGCGAGGTGCTGGCGCTCTATGTGGCCCGCAGCGACGGACTGACCTCGGCCTCACCCAAGGAACTGGCCGTCCAGCGCACTCTGGTCGAGGATCTGGGCGGCACCTTCCACCATGTCGTCGGTGACGACATCCCGACCGCGCTCCTGGAGTTCGCCCGCGGGGCGAACGCCACGCAGATAGTGCTCGGAGCGTCCCGGCGCAAGGGCTGGCAGTACATACTCGGGCCCGGCGCGGGTGCCACCGTCGCCCGTGACTCCGGGCCGGACCTGGACGTCCACCTCATCACACACGACGAGGTGGGAAAGGGCCGCGGCCTCCCGGCCGCCCGAGGCGCGCGGCTCGGGCGGCCCCGCATCGTGGCCGGATGGCTGGCCGGCGCACTCGGCCCCGTCCTGTTGACCCTGCTGCTGAAAGCCGCTCTGCCCGATGTGGGCCTGGCCAACGACATGCTGTTGTTTCTCGCCCTCACGGTGGCGGCGGCACTGCTCGGCGGCCTGCTGCCCGCCCTGGCCTCCGCCGCGATGGGATCACTGCTGCTCAACTGGTACTTCGCGCCGCCGGTCCGGACCTTCGCCATCGCCGACCCCCGAAACATCGTCGCCCTCGCGGTCTTCGTGGGCGTCGCCGTGTCCGTGGCCTCGGTGGTGGACCTCGCGGCACGCCGTACCGACCAGGCGGCCCGGCTGCGCGCCGAGGCGGAGACCCTGTCCTTCCTCGCCGGCAGTGTGCTGCGCGGGGAGAGCAGCCTGGAGGCACTGCTGGAACGCGTGCGGGAGACCTTCGCCGTGGACTCCGTGGCGTTGCTGGAGAGGGAGAACGACAAGGCGCCGTGGACCTGCGCCGGCAGCGTCGGGGCCACCCCCGCCGTGGTACGGCCCGAGGACGCCGACGTGGACGTGCCGGTGGGCGACCACATGGCGCTCGCGATCTCCGGCCGGGTGCTGCCCGCCTCCGACCGCCGCGTCCTGGCCGCGTTCGCGGCGCAGGCCGCCGTCGTCCTGGACCGCCGGCGGCTTCAGTCCCAGGCCGACCAGGCCAGAGACCTGGCCGAGGGCAACCGCATCCGTACCGCTCTGCTCGCCGCGGTCAGCCACGACCTGCGCACTCCCCTCGCCGGGATCAAGGCATCCGTGTCGTCGCTGCGGTCGGACGACGTGGAATGGTCGCAGGAGGACCGAGCCGGGCTCCTGGAGGCGATAGAGGAGGGCGCCGACCGCCTCGACCACCTGGTCGGCAACCTGCTCGACATGTCCCGCCTGCAGACCGGAACCGTCACGCCGCTGATCCGTGAAGTGGACCTGGACGAGGTCGTTCCGCTGGCCCTGGGCGGGATCCCGGAACCGGAGTCGGTCGTCGTCCTGGACATCCCCGAGAGCCTTCCCATGGTGGCGACGGACAAGGGGCTGCTGGAGCGGGTGGTCGCCAACGTCGTGGAGAACGCCGTCAAATACAGTCCCGAGAACGAGCCGGTCCTGGTGACGGCCAGCACTCTCGCCGACCGGGTGGAACTGCGCGTGGTGGACCGGGGGCCGGGCGTTCCCGACGAGGTCAAGGAGCTCATCTTCTCCCCGTTCCAGCGCTACGGCGACGCCCCGCGGAGGGACGGAGTCGGCCTCGGCCTGGCGGTCGCCCGCGGTTTCGCCGAGGCCATGGGGAGCACCCTGCAGACCGAGGACACCCCCGGCGGTGGCCTCACCATGGTCCTCAGCCTCCCCGCCGCTGAGGGCCGCCCACCGGCTGTCCCCGGCCTTCCCGCTGCCACCGCGTAACGGGGCGAAGCCCGGTGGCTTGGGGTCGTCCAGTGGCAGGTGGCAGGTGGCAGGTGGCAAGCGGCGAGGTGCGTGATGAGTGATGCGTGATACGGCGCCGGGCGTAGTGGCGCGTTCACTTCTCCGGCCGTCGCGGGGGACGACCTTGGCCGTCCGTCAGGAAAGACCGAGGCCAGACCCGCGTCATCCGTCCACAACCTCCCGAGGCAGAACGACCAGAGGGCAGGATGGCCTCATGACAAAGCTGTCCGTCCAGTCGCTCCGCCGTGCCTCCTCCGGTTCGGTACTGTCGTTGTGGTCACAGGACTCCGTGTTGTCGATCGGCTCGGTCGGATCGGTGCTGTCCGTGGGGTCTGTCGGTTCGGCCCTGTCGGTCGGCTCCATCGGGAGTGCACTGTCGGTCGGCTCGATCGGTTCCTCCCTCTCGCTGATCTCGACCGGCTCGTGGCTGAGTACAGGATCGTTCTTCTCCGCGCAATCGCGTTGGTCGGTGCTGTCCTGGCGTTCCTCTCGCGGATTCTTGGCGGTGGGGGCGGTGGGGGCGGTGGGGGCGGTGGGGGCGGCGACCGGAGGCGCCCTGCTGCTGGCCCAGATGCTGCGCAAGGCCGAAACCGGCACTGGACAACCCTGATCGGGCCGACGAATCTCCGACGAGTGGCGCCCGGCTGGGCCGTACGGTGCCCTTCCACCTGATCAGCACCGTGCGGCACGACCTGCCATCCGGCTCGGGGCGGCTCCTGCCTCGCCCCTGTCCCGGCCCGGCGGCCGGGGGCCGAGCCGGGGAACGAGTCCGATCGGTGGCTTTCCATATCCATATGGTCGCCAAGAGTGGCGGCGCTGCGGGGTGGCCCATAACGTCGGGCTCATGAGGAAATACCAGGTCACAGGCCTCAGTTGCGCCATCGCGCCCCTCGTCGTCGGCATGGGCGCCCTCGCTCCCGCCGCCTTTGCCCGCAGCGGGCCCGAGCAAGTGGTCCATCCGGGCCAGTCCATCCAGGAGGCCGTTGACGCGGCCGCACCCGGAGCCACCATCGTCCTGACGCCGGGCACCTACCGCGGAAGCGTCACGATCACCAAGCCGCTGACCCTCCGGGGCGCGGACAAGCAGACCGTGATCGTGCCCGGAAAGGACGAGGAGGCACGGGGTGCGTGCGCGGAGGCGGGCAACGGCATCTGCGTCACCGGCACGGACGTACAACCCGTCACCGGGGTGCGGATCCGGGCACTGACCGTCGAAGGGTTCAAGAAGAGCGGCGTCCTGGCCACGCGCACCGACCGGCTGGAGGTCCACCGGGTGACCGCCCGGGACAACGGCCAGTGGGGCATCGCGCAGGATCGCTCCACCCGCGCCTCGTTCCGCCACAACACCGCGAGCGGCAACGGCGACGCCGGGCTGTACACCGCCAACGTGTTCGAGGCCGACGCGGAGAGCGAGACCCTCGACACCCGTGGCACGGTGATCAGCGGCAACCGCCTGACGGGCAACCGGATCGGCATGACCACCCGTCGGCTCAGGGACCTCACCGTCGAGCACAATGTCATCACCGAGAACTGCGCCGGTGTCTTCGTCGTGCTGCCGCGCACGGTGGGCGACCTGACCATCCGTCGCAACGCGGTCTACGAGAACAACACGTCCTGTCCCGCCACCGCACGCCTGCCCCACCTCCAGGGGGCCGGCATCGTCCTCGTCGGCACGGAGGAAGTGCTGGTGACGCAGAACGCGGTCCGCGACAACGTGGGCGACTCGCCGTATTCCGGCGGGATCGTCGTGTTCGGCAGCATGGACGGCGTCTCCAACGACCGGAACGTCGTCCGTGACAATTTCGTGCTGGGCAACCGACCGGCGGACCTGGCCACCCGCGACGACGAGGGCAAGGACAACAAGTTCATCAACAACATCTGCCTGACCTCCGAACCGGCGGGCGCGTGCTGACCGGTTGAGGCCGGCTGCAGGCCGGGCGGCGCGGCAGCACATGGCCGCCGCGCCGCAGGAACGGTGTCTCCCCGGGTGCTCTCGGGGGGTCAGTTCGTGCTGCAGGAGACCGTTGGCCAGGTGCGGTTGCCGTTGTGCTGGATGGTGGCGCCCCAGTTGTCGCCGTTGCCGTTGGGTTTGGCGGTCAGTACCTGGGAGCTGGGGTAGGTGGCGCTGACGTTCCAGGTGGAGAGGACCCTCGCGGGGGAGGGGACGTTCATCGTCGCGGTCCAGTCGCCGGAGCCGGTGACCGAGACGTTGAGGTTGTACCGGTCGCTCCACTGCTGGCCCGCGGACAGGGTCGCGCTGCATCCGCCGCTTCCGCCACCACCCCCGGAGCCACCGCCGTCGGGTGCCACGGCGCGGCCGGTCTGCGGCGAGATCATTCCGGCGCACAGGCCACGACTGGCCAGCCCCTGCGCGATCCGCGGAATCGCGGAGAGAGAGTTGGCGGACCAGTCGTGCATGAGCATGATCTGGCCGTTGGTGAGCCGGGCGGCGGCCTGCACGATCGCGTCGGTACCGGCGCCGTTCCAGTCCTGAGAGTCGACGTCCCAGATGATCTCGGTCAGACCGTACCTGGCCGCGACCGACTTCACCGTCGAGTTGGTCTCGCCGTACGGCGGACGGAACAGTTTCGGAGTGCCGCCGCCCGCGTTCGAGATGGCCTGCTGGGTCCGGGAGATCTCCGAGTCGATCTGAGCCTGGCTCTGCTGAGTCAGGTGCGGATGGGTGTAACTGTGGTTGCCGACCCACATGCCGGCATCGACCTGGGCCCGGACCTGCGCCGGGTTGGCCGCGGCGTACTGGCCCTGGTTGAACATCGTGGCCCGTAGCCCGTTCTGTTTGAGTGCGTTGAGCAGGTTCGGCGTACTGCCGGACGGCCCGTCGTCGAAGGTGAGCCCGACATATCCGTTGCAGGCCGCGGCCTGGGCCGGGACGGCGTCGACGGCGAGGGTGCTCGCGGCGGCCAGCGCGACGACGGTCAGCCGCGTGACCAGGGAGCGTATCGAGAGATGCGGTCCGGTTCTCATACGGAGTGGTCCTCCTCCAGCATCGTTGATTCGGGGGGTCAGTTCGTGCTGCAGGAGACCGTTGGCCAGGTGCGGTTGCCGTTGTGCTGGATGGTGGCGCCCCAGTTGTCGCCGTTGCCGTTGGGTTTGGCGGTCAGTACCTGGGAGCTGGGGTAGGTGGCGCTGACGTTCCAGGTGGAGAGGACCCTCGCGGGGGAGGGGACGTTCATCGTCGCGGTCCAGTCGCCGGAGCCGGTGACCGAGACGTTGAGGTTGTACCGGTCGCTCCACTGCTGGCCCGCGGACAGGGTCGCGCTGCATCCGCCGCTTCCGCCACCACCACCCGAACCGGTGCCTCCCACCGTGATGTTGGAGCTGCCGCTGCTCTGGTATCCCTCGGTCGCCATGATCATGTAGTGGTTGAAGGTGCCCAGGGGCATTCCGGCGCGGGTCCAGGCGTCGAAGTGGTTGCCGGTGGTGATGGTTCCGCCGGTCCGTTTCGACTGCCGGACGCTCCAGTACTGGTCGAAGGTGCGGGTGCCCTCGACGGACGGGGCGTTGTACCGCGTCGTCCTGTAGATGTCGTACGTACCACCGTCACTGGTGACGGTGCCCATGAACGTTCCCGTGGGCCGGTAGGTGCCCCAGTTGTCGACGATGTAGTACTCGACGAGCGGGTTCGACGTCCATCCGTAGAGCGTCAGGTAGGCGTTGCCGGACGGATTGAAGGTGCCCGAGTAGGTCACGGCCCTGCGTCCGCCGTTGGCCCACCCCTTGCCGGCGACGAAGTTTCCGGTGTTGCGCCAGGAGGTGCTGTAGTTGCCACCGGAGCTCAGGGTCATGGAGACCGTGCCGGGTGCGTCGGTCCAGAACGAGTAGTGGTAGCCGTTGTCGGTGCCGGTCTGGTTCGTGGTGACGACCGTGTCGGCGTGGGCGGTGCCGGGCAGGGCGACCGAGGCCACGGCGACCAGCACCGTGGTGCAGAAACCGCTGATGAGCAGCCTGAAGCGGCTGAGCCGCCCGAAGCGGCCGCTTCCGCGGCTCGCGTGGTGTGCGGGTACGTCGTTCATGTGCGTGCTTCCTCCTCGTCCTCGTGAGGCCGGTGGGGTCGGGCAGCGTGAGACGACCCTGCGGAGCAGGTGACGGCGACCACTCGTGCGTCACGCGGCGCGGCCGGACCTGGCCGGTCGCGGGGGTGCTCGGCGACCGGAGGACCGGGGGCACGGTGGCGACCCGGCTCGACAGTGGTGGAGCGCTGTCGATGGCGAACAGTTTTGATGTGAGCCCGTCAACTGTCAATAGTTTCGGTAGTGATTCCAAAACATTCGCTCGCTGGCGGGCCATATGGACATGCGTTTCACCTGGTGCGACTCATGCGTCTCGAGCCGTATTGAAGTTGATCGCTTGAAACCATCGAATTCGAGACCGGAATGAGAGATCAACTCTTCGAATGTTTCGAAGATCTTTCCGATCTGTGGAGCGAAGTGTGGGGCGCGGCCGGACGTGATCGTCGTCTACCGGACCAGGTGGCCTCCGTCGTGAGCAGGTCCGCCCACCGCCTGCCGTCCCGCGAGTACTGGATGCGCACCGGGACGGTGGCGGGCGTCCGGCTGTCGGGGAAGTCCACCGCACCCTCGACGTGCGCGCTGCGGTCCCGCGTACGGGTGGCCGGGAACGAAACGAGCGGGACGGGCAGTGCGGCGGGGACGCCGGCCAGAGATGCGTCAGGGCTCCTGATGTACATGTGGAGTTCACCGTATGAACCTGAGCCGGCAAGCAGGCACTCCACGAAGATCGGCACGGTGTGCCCAGCCCCGTCAAGCCGAGCACCGGTACGGCGGCCGATTCCGCTGCCGAGCCGCTGTCAGGAGCACGCCGCCATGAAGGACAAGCCACTCCCGAGACGTGCCACCACCGTCTCCACCGACCGCGCCGGCGGGGCGGACCGGGCCAGGAATCCGTGGTGGGACAACGCGCGGTTCCTCTCAGCCCTGCTGATCGTGATTCTGCACACCGGTGGCAGCATCATGGAGCGGGTAGACGTGCTGCACTCCTTCCACATCGCCACCTGGGCCTTCCGGGTGCCCGCCTTCGTCATGCTGGCCGGTGTGTTCAGCAACGCGGGGCCGCTCGGCCCCCGCTCCCTGCGCACCCTGCTGCAGAGCATCGTGCTGCCCGCCCTCGCGTTCAGCCTGCTCTACTCGCTGGAGAAGTACTGGCTGGGCAACGAGTTCATCGTGCATGTCGTCCAACTGCCGTGGACTCTCTGGTTCCTGATGTCCCTCTTCTTCTGGCGGCTGCTCCTGCCGTTGGTGGTCCAGCTGCGTCACCCCCTGCTCGTCACCACGGGCGTCGCCCTCGCCGTGGGGTACGTCGAGGAGTTCGGGATGGCCTTCTCGGCGAGCCGCACACTCGTCTACCTTCCGCTGTTCTATCTCGGCTGGCGGATCGGTCAGGGCTTCCTGAGCACCTGGTTCACCAGCCGCTGGAGCCTGTTCGTGGCGGTCGCCGGCATCCTTTCCTCCTGCGTCGTGGGATGGCTGTGGCACAGGGACATCAAGGGCAACTGGCTTTCCATGCGCCATTCCTACTCCGCCGCCGATCCGCTGAGCCTGGAATGGGCCTGGGTCGTCCGGCTGCTGGTGCTGGCCTCGGCCGCGGCCCTGGTGCTCTGTCTGCTGCGGCTGACGCCCCGGCGGCGGCTGCCGCTGATCACCATGTTGGGCGCCGGCGGGTTCACGATCTACCTACTGCACCCGCTGGTCATACTGCCGGTCCGGGAACTGGGCTGGATATCGCGGGTGAACACCCCGGTCGAGATCGTCGGTCTGGTGCTGTGCGCGGTTCTGCTGACAATGGTGCTCGGGTCCCCGCCGGTGCGCCGCCTGGTCCGTCCGCTGACCCGGCCGTCCACCGGCTGGCTGTTCGCCCCCGTCCCGCCCGCGCCGCCGCCGCCGCAGCAGCAGCAGCCGGAGCGGGTACCCGCCCACGCACCACCCGCGCCGGAGCCCGTGCGCACCCCGTAGTTCCCCTTCGACGCCGACGCCGACGCCGACGATTTCAAAGGACTGGACGACCTCCTCACCGTCGTACCCGTCGCCCGCCCGGAGGTGCCCCACGAGGGCTGATGCCGGAGCACCGGCTCGGTGGGAGCACAACGGACTTCGTGGTCCGAGCGTGCCGCGGACGCGATCACACGGCAGGGCCGGTCCGGGGGATCAAGTCCCTCGGACCGGCCCTTGGCCGCGGTGCCCCCGGCAGGATTCGAACCTGCGACACCCGCTCGCGGAGTTTCCCCCTGGGCGGGGATGTGACCTGTGGAAATGTGGACCTCGAGGTGTCTGGCCAGGGGAAACACTCCTCCGCAGTTCTCACGTGTTCACAGTGCTTCCCGTTCCCGTGTGTGCTGAATACGTGCCGGTGGATGCCGTCCGACGAGGGCGCGGGTTGCTCAGGCGAGCCGGCGAGCCGGCGAGTGGTCGGAGCGAGGTGCGGGTGACGTCTCGTCAGACCTTCTCGATTCGCACGGAACGTCCCACGAGAAGTTGATTCATGTCGTCGGTGTCGGAGGTGAAGACGGTTGCCTGAGCTCCCTGCGCGGCTTCCCGCCCGGCCACGGCCGCCAGGACGGCGTCGATGGCGTACTTGTGCCCGTGCAGGCCGGCTGCCTTCAGCATGTCGCGCGCCATGGCGATCACCTGGTCGTCAGTGTGCACGATGCGGATCCTGGACAGCGTCCAGTTCCACAGTGCCTGCCTCGACGTTTCACGAGGGTCCCATGCCTCCAAGGTCGTGAGCGCCGAGGTGACGATCGGGATGTCCAGTCGCGGAGCCGTCTTGATCAGCGCAGCCATCTCCCGATCGCCCTGAACCGCCTTGGAGAGAGCCTCGGAATCGAACACGAAGACACGCTGTCGCGGCCGGTGCAGCTTCGCTCGGGCGGTGCGGCTCACGCGGCCTCGCCCGAACCGGCCCGCTGCTCGTCGTGCCAACCGTCGATGGCGGCGATGCGGTCCAGCGCTGCTTGCTGCTCGTCGTCCGTCACGGCGCCGTGCTCTTCTTCGAGACGTTCGGACAACTCGCGCAGTCGGTCCATGGCGTCCTGATGAGCGGCGGCGGCTGCGATGTAACCGGATACCCCGCGCGCGTCAACGCGCTCCTTGATCGATTCCACCAGCTCTTCCGGCACGGTAATGGTGATCTTCCGGGTTGCCATACTTTAAGTATGCCAGGTCTTCTCCAGCGCGGCCCGGCCTCTTCGGGGCCCTCGCCTGCCGGGGCCGCCCTTCCGGCGGATACCGCGCAGGTCTGCGAGAGGCGCGTCCAGGGTGCGTGGGGATGTAGGGCCCTTCGTGGACTCCGGGCGTGAGGAAGGCCCCCCGTTCGAATGGAACGAGGGGCCTGGGATTCTCCTACCTGCGGTGCGGACAGCGCCCCGGCGGAATTCGAACCTGCGACACCACTTGAGGTGTTTCCCTTGAGCGGGCTGTGACCTGTGGAAACGTCGACCCTGGGATGTCCGGCCCGGGAAGCACCCCTCCGTGGTTCTCGTGTCTGCGCGGGGCTCCCCGGCCCCATGTGCGCTGAATCCGTTCCGGGAGGGGGTTGCCCGTGCCGCCCGCCGGCCGGCCCTGATCGCTCGCTGCGTTCACGACCGAAGGCTTGTCGGTCCAAGGCTTTCGACATGGAGTGCTACTCGGTAGCACCCGGTGCTACCGTGATGGTATGAGCGTTCAGCCCGAAATCACCCAGCGGGATCTGCGCAGCCGGTCCCGAGAGGTCATGGACGCCATACAGGGCGGCCAGTCGTTCACCGTCACCTGCGACGGACACCCGATCGGTGAGCTCGTCCCGCTGCGCCGACGCCGTCGGTTCGTCTCCCGTCAGGAGTTCGCCGCGATGTCCAGGACCGCTCCCGGCATCGACCTCGACACGTTCCGCGCCGACCAGGACGCCACGGCCGACACCTACCCGGACGATCCCTGTGCCCGCTGACCGCTCGGCGTATCAGCGGGGACTCCTCGACACCAGCATCATGACTCTGCGCCGGTGGGTGGCCCCCGAGGAACTGCCGGACGAAATGGCGATCACCGCCGTCACCCTGGCCGAGCTGTCCGCCGGTCCGCACGAGGTCCGTCGCGACGACGAACAAAGCGGCTGCGACGAACACGCCGAACGTGCCCGCAGGCTCGACGTCCTGCAACGCGCCGAGAACGAGTTCGACCCCATCCCCTTCGACGCCGACGCGGCCCGTATCTACGGGCGCATCTGTGCCGCGGTGATCAGTGCCGGCCGCAAGCCGCGCCGCAGGGTGGCCGACCTGATGATCGCCGCCATCGCCATCGCCATGGCCGAGGGCCTTCCCCTCTTCACCACCAACCCCGACGACTTCAAGGGGCTGGACGACCTCCTCACGGTCGTACCGGTCACCCGCCCGAAGACGCCCCACGAAGGCTGACGCCAGGGCACCGGGTGGGCCGGGGCACTCCGGAGCCTCCGTCGATCCCGGAGCGGTTCACTGTGTTAGCCGTTTGTCCTTTGACATCGAACCGGGGCCGTTTGTCGACGGGCTCGGACGGCCAGGCATGATCACGACATGGGCAAAGCGGAGCAGTCGACACGGGCTGCCAAGGACGGGGACGCGGCTGTGGTGGCATGGTTGCTGAGTGCGGGTGCCGGGGTGGATGCCCCGAATACGGCTCGGCGTACCGCACTGGATCTCGCCGTGCGGGAGGGACATGCCGAGACTGTCCGCCTGCTCCTTGCGGCGGGGGCAGATCCGCAACAGCGGACAGGTGAGTACGACGAGTCGACGCCGCTGTGCCAGGCGGCGATGCACGGGCACACGGAAGTGGTGAGGGTCCTTCTCGATGCCGGTGTCCCCACCTGTGCCCAGGGCAGGATGAGGCACGTGCCGTTGGTGCTGGCAGCGACGTCCGGAGACCAGGGGCACCCGCAGACCGTGGACCTGCTTCTGGACCGCGGGACGGACATCGATGCGGTGATGAAGGACAAGACATCTCTGGAGTGGGCGGCCCTCTTCGGGCAGGTGCAGATGGTGCACCATCTGCTCGCTCGCGGCGCGACGCCCACGGGGAAGGCGCTGAGGAAGGTACACGAACACGCCAAGCGGTTCCCGAAGGCCGCAGCGCGGTACGCGCTCGTCATCGATGCCCTGCATGCCGCTGGTGTCGAGGGCTGAACCTCCGGCCTTCCAACCTGGCCGGCAAACGGTCCAGGTTCGATGTCAGAGGACGCCGTTGTAAGTCGCGTGTTCGCCAGGTCGTCGCCGCTCAGGATCAGCTGCCCGTAACAGTCCTGGTACTCGGGCTCGAGCGTGGCCCGCATCAGCGTCTCGAGGCGGCCGACCAACTTCTCGTACCGGCGCCGGGCCGACTCATCCTTGACGGGCGTCCCGCACAGCTCCCACCATCCGCGCGCACAGCACGTGTGCTGCAGCGGCCGCGTACCCGCCCACGTCCTGGCCGTCGACCACGACGACGCGGGAACGCCCGTCGAAACTCAGCTGAAAACGGTTTGGCGTCGTCACCGACGGGGCCCGCGCCCACAGCCGGACGACCGCCGGAGGGCTCCTCCTGGCCGGCACGGCCCCGTATGTCGGTGGCTTCGTCTACTTTCCCATCATGACGCTGAACGAAATCACTCGACCTGCGATCCTGCAGACTGTTGCGGAGTACGACCGGCTCGGTCGGGATGCGTTCCTGGAGAAATACGGATTCGGGCCTTCGCGTAGCTACCTGCTCAAGATCGATGGCAAGGAGTACGACTCAAAGGCCATCGTGGGGGCGGCGCACGGTCATCTGTCCGGACGGGATCCTCTGGGACGCGACGAGTTCTCCGGCGGCAAGGACCACGCTGCCAAGCTGTTGAGCGACCTCGGATTCGAAGTCGTGGTCCGTGCGGCGGGCTGATCCCTGACGGCACCCGGTACCGAAGGCTGCCGGACCCGCGACCTCGGCGCGAGGGAACGGTGCGAGTGGCTCTCCGGAGGGCAGGAGAGCCACTGCGGCGTGGGTTGATCAGTGCTGGTCCGATGCGACCGCAATGCGTTGAGTCACGAGCTGCGCCGTCCGCGACAGACGTTCTCGATCCTTGCGGCGAACGAGGTCGTGCGCATCCAGTACTGGCTGGCCTCCGGGCAGCGGATCGTTCTGCTGACGGTGTTCCGTAAGACGAGGATCGTGATGCGGCGGAAGTCGAGCGTGTGCGGCATCAGGCACTGAAGGTCTGCGAGGCCGAGCACGGCCGGGCCGAGCGCACGTACGAGCGGCGCAAGGAGAGTTGATGAATCACAGCACGTGGAGGGCGCGCCGGGCCCGGCGACCTCGGGCAGGCGGTTTACGACCGTCGGATCGAGTTCGGCCTGTCCCAGACCGAACTGGCCGAGCGGGCCGGAATGACGCAGCCTCAGGTGCCCCGGATGGAAGGCGGCGACACCGTGCCCACTCTCCCGCTGCTGCGACGCCTGGCCAAGGCCCTGAACGGGACCCTGAACCTGGCCATCGACGAGGGCGATTCCCGCGTCACCTTCACACCGCACGCCGCCTGAGACCGGGCCCCGCCCGGCCCGTCGAGGACGCCGTCGACCTGAGTCGGTGCGCGTCGTGGATGCCTGCGGATGAGTTGACCGGACGAGCCTGCCGCACGCCGGCGGCTTGGCCGTGAACGTGCCGGGCCTGTAGCGGTCGCGGGAGAAGACCTTGGCGAACCGGATAGAGAGGAAGACCCTCCCGTCCGTCGGACGGAAGGGCCTCTGACCAGCTGTTTCTCTGTGCCCCCGGCAGGATTCGAACCTGCGACACCCGCTTGAGGAGTGGGATCGAATCCTTGCCGAGGGAGGCCTGGCGCTGCCACGCGGTGCTGTTTCCCCTGGTCAGAACTGCGCGACGAGCCACTTGATCCGGCTCATGCCGCCCTGTATCGGGCAGTCCGCTCACGCATCGCTCACGCGCCGCCGGCTGCTGAGCAGCGCGTGCGTCAGATCTGCCCGAGGTCGATCTCCACCGGGAACGGGGCCACTACCTTGAGGACGCCGGTGAACACGTCCCCGTCCCGGTAGGTCTGCGTCGCGGGGTCGAGAACGTACGTGTACACGAGAGGAACGCCTGTCGCGGCCTGCTCGATCCGCCAGTAGAAGCCGATGCCCGCCTTGGCGTACTGGTCGACCTTCACGATCCGGTCGGTGGTCTCCGAGCCTGGCGACACAACCTCCGCGACCAGCAGCACGTGCTCAGGGCGAGTGGGGGTGATGTCGATCGTGTCTGCGCGGTACACGACGACGTCCGGGCGGCGATTGGTGAGCGGGACGTCCTGAAGCCGGACGTCGAAGTCCGTGTCGGCGTTCCACTCCGGGCCCGCGGCGGCATCCAGGGCGTTCGCCGGAATCCGGGCCAGCCGGTTGTGCCGCTTGGACGCGCTCGGACTCACGACGACCATCCCGTCCACGATCTCGATACCGGCGCACTGCTCCTCGGACCAGGACTCGTACTCCTCCGCCGTGATCTGCTCATGCATCCACGCCGGGGCAACCATCTCGGCCGTCATGAAGCACCTCCCGGACACTGTGGTGCGGGCCCGACCCCGCTGGATTCAGCGTACTGTCTGCCGTCCGTCCGGCACGCGTGTCCCGCCCACGCATCCTCCCCTTCGGCCGCCATCCGACCAGCGCGCCCACGGCAAGAGCGGGGACCCGGCGCGGTGGCCTCGTCACCAGGGGGCCGGAACAGGCCAACGGCACCACTGACCCAGGGCGGCTGCCGCCAGGCAGAGACGCCTACGACGACTTGGGAGGACGACGACGTGCCTTCGGCCCTCGGCGACCCTCTGCCGGTCTGGGAGGATGTAGACGTGCCATCTGCCTTCAGTGACCCTCGTCCGGTCGGCTGGCGGGACTGCGATGACGTGCCGCGCGTGCTGGAGATTCTGGATGCCGACGAGACAGAGGATTCGTGAGCGACGGCCGAAGGGCGGCCCGGACGTGACTCTGGGCCGCCCTCGCGGTCCCGTGTCTTCTTGGATGAAGCATGATGTCAGCTGACCAACAGGCCTGATGCGCGATGCCCTCACAGCCGTCCCAATCCGGCCGTTCTTGTTGGCGCCTGCCATGCCCCGCGCGGGCAGTGAGAAGTGGGTGTCGTTGTGGACATCACATTTCCGCACGGTTTCTGAGACGAAGCCGGCCACCCCGGGTGCGGCGCCGAGGAGTTTGCGCGCGGATGAGTTGGGCGCGAGCTCGATCACCCGCGTCCCAAAGGAGATCGACGCAGGTGCGGGTATCGGCGATGAACTGGCCGTCGGCTTTGGCTCCGGCGAGGGCTTCAGGGCCTCCCTCGTGCACGACATCGACGAAGACGATGCGGGCGTCGTCGCTGTTGGTGATGAGGAAGCCGGCGCCTCCTCGTCGATGTCGATTCTGATGCCCCACGGGTCGGGAGATGCCCCCACGGCCCCGGAGTCTGGGGGAGTCGTGTCCCATGACCAGCAGTTCATCCCCGTGCCCGTCCCTGCTCAGCACGTCACTCGTGTCTACGCCCTGCTTGCCGAACTGGACCTGGAGGAGGGCGAGATGAGCAGCCCACTGCCCGGCGGGACCCAGGGGGCCGAGCCGGACGGAAGCTGGCCGGTGGAGGAGTGGACCGAGAACCCCGGGTCGCTCATCGCCACGGATCTGCCGTCGATCCAGCGCGTTGCGGCCATGCTGGACTTCCTCGCCGCTGAACCGGAGCGCGCGTACAGCACCACCGTCCTCGTCGAGGGCATCAACCTCGACCGCGGTCAGATCAGGGGCGCCCTGGCTGCCTTCACCCGGCACCTGCACGCGCACTACGGTCGCGGCAACTGGCCGATGAAGTTCGAGCGGGCCACCGACCCCGAATCCACCTACCCGGCTGAGGCGTCCTACCCTCTCGACAAGGAGAATGCCGCTCGCTGGCAGGAAGCACGCGCCACGGCGTAGTGCGCTCGGCGGGGTGGGACCCGGTTCAGCGGCCTACTCCGCCGAGCCGCCGGCTCCGCTACCGCTTCGGCCGTACCGACACCGAGAAGCCGGCCTCCAACAGCTCTGCCGCGAACGCCGAGACCTCGTCCGCCGAGTGCTGACCCGGTCGGAAAGGCCTGGCTTCCGGCAGTGGCGGTGGGTCCGGCTTCGGCTCCGCCGTGGGCTTCCGGCCCCGCGGCCTGATCTGCTCACGCTCGCCCGCTCGGATGCGGTCGGTCCCGGCCCGAACCGTTGCCCGCCCGCACCGCTCACGCAAACGGCCCCGGACGAGGAGTCCGAGGCCGAGTAGAGCGCCTCCCTGGGAGGTAAACCCCAGGTCAGCGGCGTAATGCGCTGTGCCCCCGGCAGGATTCGAACCTGCGACACCCGCTTTAGGAGTTTTCCCTAGGCGGGGCTGTGGCCTGCGGAAACAGCGGTCTCAGGGTGCCTGGCCTGGGAAAACACCCCTCCGTAGTTCTCATGTGTTCGCGAGGCTTCCCGGCCTCATGTGTGCTGAATCCGTTCCGGGCCGACTGCAGGGAGGCCTCTTGTCGCAGGTCGCGGAGGGCCGTGGAGGCTTGCGCTATGCAATTGGAGGTATATACCGTTGATTGCATGACGGAGCGGTGGGAGATCGAGATCGAACCCGAGGTGCGGGATTGGCTGGAGCTGCTTTCGTTTCGCCTCTACCGGCGAGTGGAGGACAAGACGGACCGTCTGCTGGACGAGCCGACGACGCTCGGTGAGCCGTACTCGCGGCACCTGGGCGGCAAGCTGCGTGAGCTGCGCTTCGAGCTGGACGGCGAGGCCGTGCGCATCCCGTACTGGCTCGCTCCCGGGCAGCGGATCGTTCTGCTGACGGTGTTCCGCAAGACGCGGATGCGTGAGGCGGCGGAAGTCGAGCGTGCGCACCAGGCCCAGAAGGTCTGCGAGGCCGAGCATGGTCATGCCCAGTACACCTACGAGCGGCGCAAGGAGAGCTGATGAATCACAGCACGTGGAGGACGCGCCGGGCCCGGCAGCTTGCGGGTGAGGCGGTGGAGTACGACCAGGAGTACGTCGACGCGCGGCTGGCTGGCGACCTCGGGCAGGCGGTCTACGACCGTCGGATCGAGCTCGGCCTGTCCCAGGCCGAGCTGGCCGAGCGGGCTGGGATGACGCAGCCTCAGGTGTCTCGGATGGAGGGCGGCGACACCGTGCCGACGCTTCCGCTGCTGCGCCGCCTGGCCAAGGCCCTGGATGGCACCCTGAACCTGGCCATCGACGAGGGCGACTCCCGTGTCACCTTCACCCCGCACGCCGCTTGAAACCGAACTGCCAAAAGGCCCCGGACCAAGCTTGGGTTCTAGCGATCGTCGCAACACCCCAGTTCAAGGGGTGCGATGTTCGAGATCCGCCAGACCCGGTCGGTGGCTCAGGGTCGTAGGAAGTCGACCCGTGAGCGGGAGGAATACTTCCGGCTCGTGCAGCAAGGCGTGAGTTACACGGAGGCGGCCAGGGTCGTCGGCATCAACCTCCGCACGGGAAAGCGATGGCGCAACGGCCGGAACCCCTCCGGCCGGCAGAAGGCGGCGCCACCGGCCAGACCGGTTCTGCCGCCTTCTGGTGTGTCCCGGTACCTGCGGGAAGCCGACCGGATCTACATCGCCGACCGGCTCCTGGAAAAGGCGACGATCCGGGCGATCGCCGCCGAACTGGGCCGCAGTCCCTCCACCGTCAGCCGGGAGATCCGCCGCAACCGGCATCCCGTCAACGGCCAGTACCGTCCCTTCGCCGCCCAGGCCCGCGCGGATGACCGCCGTCCCCGCCCCAAGCCCCTGAAGATCAGCCAGGACCCCGAGCTGTGGGCCGCCGTCCAGGCAGGTCTTGACGAGCGGTGGAGCCCGGAACTGAGGTTCCCCCCGCCGGCCGGACAGTTTGATACTGGGACGGATGGTCCCGGAGGAAGCAGTCACAGGCAGTGAGTAGCAAGAGCAATATGAGCAAGCGGTACACGGCCGAGTTCAAGCGGGACGCGGTCGCCTTGGTGTTGTCCTCGGAGAAGACGGTCACCGAGGTCGCGAGGGATCTGGGCGTGAGTCCGGAAGGGCTGCGCGGGTGGGTGAAGCAGGCGAGGGTCGACCGCGGTGAGGGGCCCGCCGGGGCTTTGACCACTGCGGAGCGTGAGGAGTTGGTCCGGCTGCGGCGGAAGGTCCGCGAGCAGGAGGCCATGATCGAGGTTCTGGGAAAAGCGACCGCCTTCTTCGCTCAGGACAAGATGAGGTAGACACCGCGGCACGGTGTCGTTTCATCGGTGCGGAGAGGGCATCGGAGGGTAATCCTGCAGGTCACAGCGTTGCGTTTCTGTGCCGTGTGCTGGGAGTGCCCCGTTCCGCCTACTACGCGCACCGGGTGTCACGGCCGGCCCGGACGGTGCGGGAGCGGGCCGAGGAGGTGCTGGTGGGCGGGATCCGGGTGCTTCACGCCGGATCTCGCGGTGCCTACGGGGCCCTGCGGATCCACGCCGCCCTGCGGCGGCCGGGCGGGTGGTGAACTCCAAGAGGGTCGAGCGGCTGATGCGCAAGCACCGGATCGTCGGGATCACCCGCCGTCGGCGTCGGGGTCTGACCCGGCAGGCGAAGCGGGCGGTGTTCGCGCCCGACCTGATCGGCCGGGACTTCACCGCGCCCCGGCCCGGGGTGCGCCTGGTCGGCGACATGACTGAACTGGGCACGTGGGAAGGGAAGTTGTATCTGGTGACCTGTATCGATCTCGCGACGCGGGTGGTGGTCGGCTGGGCGATGGCCGATCACCACCGCGCCGAGCTGCCGGTCGCCGCCTTGCGGATGGCGGCCGGGCGTGGCGGCCTGGAGCACGGTTGCGTCATGCACACGGATCGCGGCAGCGAGTACACGAGTGACGAATTCCGCACCGAAATACGCAAGTTGCGCATGAGGCAGTCGATGGGGCGCGTCGGCTCTTGTTACGATAACGCCGCCGCGGAAAGCTGGTTCGCCATCCTGAAAGCGGAGATCGGGACGACCATGTGGGAGACCCGCGAGGCCGCCCGGGCCGACGTTTTCCGCCACGTCGAGGTCGAGTACAACCGCAGCCGGCTCCGTCGGCACCCCGACTACGGGTACGTCACCCCGCTCGAAACGAGATCCCTGCTCAGGCAGAACCTCGCCCCGGCAGCGTAAACACCCGCTGTCCAGTTCGCGGGGGAACTTCACTGGACACGTACGGACACCTCTTCCCCGACCGCCTCGATGAGGTTTCGAAGAAGATGCACAAGCGCCGTGCCAAGCAGTTGGCCAAGGCGAAGGCTGAACTGGCGAAAGCGGAGAGGAAGGCCCGCAAGGCTGCCGAGGCGGTGGCGGTCCTGGAGGACGCCACAGCATGATGTGTGCCTGATCTGTGCCGAGGCACAGGAACCGATGAAGCCGGAACACCGCACCGGTGAGGGCTCGCCGCTCAGAACGGGAGGTCTGCGACGTCACCCGGCGCGAGATCCCATCCGGCCGACGACGACGTCGCGGTCGGCGCGTCGCACACCGCGAACGGGTTCCGTCGGACTTCCAGGCCCGTCGTGTCCTCGCCCCACGCGGAGAGGGCCTCGACGGCCCGCTCCTGGTACTGCCACAGGGCGCTGACGGCCAGCGTCTCCCTCAACAGCGGGGCCGTGGCCGTCCGATGGTGGCGCAGGCAAGGGTCGTCCAGCAGGGGGACGCAGGCGGCGAGGGCCGCTTCACGGACTGTGGATCGTGGTCGTCGAAGCAGGCGGAGACGGCGGAGAAGAGCAGCGGGCGGATCTCGCGGGTCCGGACGAACGGGGGGTGGTCCTCGGGTGGGAAACCGAAGCGGCGCATCGTCGCCTCGGCCTGGTCGTCGGCGGCGTCGGCCACTGAGTTCAGCCACCCCAGCAGTTCGGCACGCATCGGCCCAGAGAAGTCGTGGGGCTTCTTGTCGACCGGCAGGGCGGTGCGCGGGTCGAGGAGGATGGCGGCCACGTAGAGCGCGGCCGGGACCGTCGCGGCGTAGAGGGTGTTCTGGTGGTGCACCACGTGGTGCAGGTGGTCCAGGGCCTGGGATCTCGTGTGTTGGTCGTCGGTCAAGAGCGCGACGAGCTGCGCGGGAGTGTCCTCTGCCGTCCCGTAGGCGTGTTCCAGGGCGCCCCAGTCGGTGTTAGCCAGTACCGCGGCGGGCTCGGGCAGGATCACCGGGCTCACGGATGCTCCCGCCTGGCCCGGTCCATCGCCTCGGCCGCCGCGTTTTCGGCGAGCTGCTGGATCTCCTCGGGCACCCCGCGCTCGTCGAGGACGAAGAGCTGGTCCCCGACAAGCCTGGTGGCCGGCTTCCAGCCGAGACGGCGCCCCGCCTCCCGAGCGGCACGCCGGACGTCCTTGAGCTCGCCCATCTCTGCAAGATCGTTGCCGCTCAGGACCAGCTGTCCGTAGTAGCCCTGGTACTCGGGTTTGAGGGTGGCCTGCATCAGCGACCCAAGGCGGTCGAGCAACTTCTCGTACCGGCGCCGGGCCAGTTCATCTTCGACGGGCATCGTGCACAGCTCCCCACCATCCGCGCGCACGGCATGTGTGCCATATGTGTGCTGCAAGCACAGAGGCCCTCCCGTTCGCTGGACGGAAGGGTCTCTGACCTGGTGTTTCTCTGTGCCCCCGGCAGGATTCGAACCTGCGACACCCGCTTTAGGAGAGCGGTGCTCTATCCCCTGAGCTACGAAGGCGGGGATCTGTCGGAAAACGTGTCCGAAAAGTCTGCCAGGGTGGGCGGACCGCTCAGGCTTGCTTTACGACAGGCTGTGGTGGCAGCCCGTGAGGGCGCAGCCATCGCGGTCAGTGTAGCGGGTGGTGCCTGATGCGAGGACGGAGAGATGTGCGTACCGGCTCAGCCTGCGAGCGCGTGGGCGAGCTTGGTTCGGGCGACGGAGTTGCTCAGCCAGGCATAGCCGATGCAGATCAGCAGGGCCGCGTTTGCCCCGTAGGCGGGGACTCTCTTGTGAGGGTGGCTCTGGTCGAAGCGCGAAGGCGGGGGCTCGCTGTCCTGGCGGAAGCCCTTGGGGCGGCGGCCGGCGTGGGTGTCCGGCGGGATCTGCCGCAGGTGCTCGGTGCGGTTGAAGCGCTGCCGCTTGGTCGAGGGACCGGTCTCCGGGTCCTCCGGGGGTTCGTCGACCCGGATGCGCAGGGTGTGGTTCTTCACCCGGCAGGGGATGGTCAGCCGGTGGTGGAAGCGGGTCCGCTTCGACTCGCGGCGCTCGAGTTCTTCCACGGGCAGCGGCGTGTAGTGCGTCGTGCCGCCGACGGTGATCGGGCGTTCGCGGACACGGCTCCCGGCGACGTACAGGCCATGGCGGCAGGAGCCGTTCTCGAACGTTGGAGGGGCTCCGGCGCGAGCCCACCGTGCTGAGTGGTGGAGACGACGGGGCCGTCCGCGATGAGGGGGCACGGTGGGCTCCGCGGAGAGCAGTGTCAGGAGGGCAGTGTCATAGGTGATGGCGCGCAGGCCAGGGGCTCGGCGGAGGTATGCGCCGCGCGCCGGGAGAAGCGGCTGCGGGCCGATTCGCCACGGGTCGCAGCAGCAGCGTGCGCGGCGGAGGGAATGCTCGGCCGCCGCCACTCCATGGGGCACACCGCCGGGAGCATCGCCGATTTGCGGATTCTCGATCACCGCCACGCGTCGTGGCGGATGGACGTCATGGAGTGGGCGTACGCCCGGCTTTGCGGCCGGGTCCCTGCATCGATGAACCGGTACGGCTCCAAGTGACCGTCCCGAATGGCTGCGCGTACGTCTGACCACGGCGAAAGGCCGTGGGTTCGAGCTTTCCGAAGGGGGTTCGTAGCCGAACTCGCGGGTAGTGCGTCCGCAACGGTAGCGGGGCGGGCCCGGGTTCGTCCTGGCCCGCCGAACCCGCGGCCAGGCCGCAACCCGTACGAGTGACAGAGGGCTGCGACCAACGCCGCCGCGGTGGGAGACTGTGCCGGTGTCGGGATTCACGCGGGATACCAAGCACTACGGCGACAAGCTCGTGTACGAAGCGCTGGGCACGAAGTGGCGCCGCTACCACGATGGTCATTGTGGGTGCGGGCTGAACTGGGTGACCGAGCACGCCGAGCCGGCCGGGTTCACCGTCGTGCGCGCGGGCAGCGGCTGGGTGGCCCTGACCGGGCCCGGCCTGACCGAAGGTGTGGACGAGTCGGCGCTGACCGCGAACGCGCTGTGGGAGGCGGTCACCGGTAAGCCCGGCGAGGGCTGGGTGGAGACCGTGCACGTGATGGACCGCAGCGAGGCGGCGGAGAAGAAGCGCAAGGCGGAGAACGACGCTGCGTACGCTGACCGGCGCGAACGCGCCGCTCAGTCGAAGAAGGACCCGGCCACCCCGGCCCAGCTGAAGTACCTGAGCACCCTCGTCGCCAAGGCCGGGCGCGAGCGGTTCGACACCGCGTTCAACAAGGCGGTCAAGGGCACCGGTGCCGCTCCGCGCGGCGCCGAGGAGAAGACGCAGGCGGCTCTGGGGCGGCTGACCAAGGCGGCCGCCCGCAAGCTCATCACCGCGCTGGTCGGCCCCTGACACTGCCTGCTGAGGTGACAGCAGCCGCGTGTTTGTCCTGCGGTTCGTCCGCCTCTCTCGCAGCGGTGGACGCCGAAGGGGCCCGGGGTGCCATGGGGAACCCCGAGGACGGGGGCACCCTTCGCACGGTACTGGGGGGTCGTAGATCAAGGGCGTTCTTCCAGGTCACGAGTGGTCGGGCGGGGCTCGGTCACCGTAGCGGGCCCCGGCGGGGGCGGTCTGGAGCCGGGCCGGGTCCGTCACTTCCTGTCCCCGGCCCGGGGTGTGGGGGTCAGCGGCGGTCGCTGAGGAAGTCGCGGGCGCGTTCGTCGAGTTCGGCGGCGCATCGCAGGCCGCGGGTGCGGAAGCGGGACAGGTCACGGCGCATGTTGCCCACGGCCTTGCGGGTCCGCCCGGACTGGACGCCGTCCATGTGGTCGATGGCCCGGCCCCAGGTGGCGCACGCCTGCTCGATGCTGCCCTCGGCGGCCTGCATCTCGGCCTGCGCGACCAGGTCGAGGGCGACGATCCGCGCGTAGGTGCCCGGCGGCCGGCTCGTCGCCGCCGCCCCGTACATCGCCGCGGCCCGGCGCCGATCGCCGAGCGTCTCGAAGACCTTCGCCGTCCGACTGTGCACGGTAGCCGCAGGCGGCCCCCACGACAGCGCCCAGAACGGCACGTCATCGCCCTTCGCCGAGCTCAGGGCGGTGCGGGCGCGCTCGACCTCCCGCACGGCCTCCTGCCGCTGGCCCGCCTTGGCGAGGGCGTGGGCGTGGGTGACGGCGAACAACGCCTCGGTCTGGGTGTCGACCCGCCCGTGGACCTTGTCGACGGCGGAGGCGGCTAGGGCCAGGCAGTGCTCGGGCCGGTGCAGCCTCATGCCCTGCTGGGACATCGTCCTCATGACGAACGCGGCATGCCCAGTGATCTGGGACTCGTGGGCCAGGGCGTACGACTGGAGGTAATACCTCTGCGCGAGGCCCTGTTCCCCGCCGTCGTAAGCCCGCCACCCGGCCTGGTGAACACCGACGGCGGCGGCGGACAGCATGTGACGGTGGTCGTCCTCGGAGCTGAACCGGCCCCGGCACAGGGCCGCGACGTCCGACATCAGGTACTGCACGAGAGCGGATCGGCCGTGCTGGCCGCCGTGGCGTTCGTCCATCACCGCGAACATCGCGACCATGTCGCGCACCGCGGCGACGTCCGCGTGCCCGACCCGGGCGCCGGTGCGGGCCTTGGCCGCGCGGGAGGCGATGTCGGTGACGTGTTCCAGTGGCAGCACGGCGGCCGCGACCGAGTACGCGGCGCCGGACAGGAAGCGTCGGCGGTCCAAGTCACCCCTCCAGATCGGCATCAGGGCCTCCAGCGGGTCATCACCGAGGGACAGTCCGATGCTGTCATTCTCCCAACCGGCCGGGACCGGCAGGCCCAGATCCTCCGGGGTCAACGTGCGCCCCAGGCGGCGGGACAGGGCGATGGTCAGGTAGCGGCCGGTCTGCCCCGAGGGCATCGCCCCGGCGATCCAGTGGTCCACCGCCGACTTGTTCGTCCGCAGCGATTCGCCCATCTCGGCCGCGACCTGGCGGACCGCGTGGGCGAGCGCCGCATAGGTCCACCCCGATTCCGCGACGGCGTCCCGCAGCCTGGCGTTCGGTAAGCGCTGGGTCATGACCGCCCCCGTATACCTCGTATACCCATCCGTGCTTCCCAACCGTACCGACGAAGGGTCACCGCCGGTTGACTGTTGGTCATGCCCGGCAGCACGGCAGACCGGATTCTTGGGGCCGCCGAACTGCCGGGATAGGCACGGCCGTTCACTGCACGTCCGCTCCCGGACGCCAGGGACGGGACACGAAGGAGGATCCGCCATGGAGCACACCACGCAGACCCCCACCGCCTACCAAGCGCCCATCGTGCTGGACGCCGGCGACGTCGTCGAGGTGACGCTGGGCACCCAGAACTTCGACACCGCCGACGACACCCAGTACAAGAACGCCTGACCTTCGGGTCCGCCGGGCCGGACGGGGTGCACGCCACTTCGTCCGGCCCGGCCCAGGGGGCGCCGGGTCCGCCATACCTGTGCTGGGGCACAGACGGGCGGGCCCGGCGCTCTTTTCGGTTCCTGACGAGGCACGACGACGAGTGAAGGAGACGGCGGCGATGCGGTGGAGCGCGGGACGGTACGGAGGCGGAGATGAGGCCAGACGGCCCCGGGGCGGGCACCCGGTGCCCGGCGTCGAGGCGGCATGGACGGCGGGCTGGCCCACCCGGCGGGTGCGGTCGGTGAGTGACGGGCCGGTGTCGCTGGCCGTGATCGGGGACTGCGGGGCCGACGACGACCAGCTCGCCGCGCGGCTCCCGGCGGTGCGGGCCAGGCGGTGGCGGGAGCTGACCCGGTGGCCCGGCTCATACCTGGCCGTCGCCCGCAACGGGCCGACGCTGGCCGTGCTCGGTGATCTGGCCGGGCAACACCCGGTGTACTGGCGAAGCCACGGCGGCACGGTGTGGTGGGCAACGTCCGCGCTGGCGCTGGCCGCCCTCGACAGGGCTCCCGTCGACCCCACCGCGCTCGCCGCGCACCTCGCCCTCGCCCAGCCCGACGTCCTTGGGCAGCGCAGCCTCATGCGGTGCGTCAACCGGGTGCCGGGCGGGCACCTGCTGCTGGCCGACCCCACGGGCGCCCGAACGGTGCGGTTCGAGCCGGCCGCGTACGAGAGCGTGGATCTGCCGGTCGCCGCGGCAACGGTACGGGCCGCACTCGGCGAAGCCGTCGCCACCCGCCTCGACGGACGCCCGGTCAGCGCCGACCTGGCCGGACTCGACTCCACCACGCTGACCTGCCTCGCCGCCGAGCGCGGCCCGGTCTCCGCCGTGACGTTCGCCGACGAACGCCTGCGCGACGACGACCTCCCGTACGCGACCCGCACCGCTGCGGCGGTGCCGAACCTGGCCCACCACGCGGTGCCCGGCACCGCGCACACCGTCTACTACGACGGCCTGGACGACCTGAGCACACTGCCGGTGACCGATGCGCCCAACGCGTACGCAGTGACCGCATCAGTCAAGCGGGCCGTGCTGGACACCGTGGCCGCCCACCACCCGGCCCCCGGTCTGCACCTGACCGGTTCGGCCGGGGACGCGGTGCTGTCCGCCCCCTCCTCCTACCTCGCCGACCTGCTGCGCGAACACCAGCACCGCCGGGCCTGGCGGCACGCGCTCGGCCACGCCCGGCTGCGGCACACCTCCGCCTGGTCGGTGCTCGGGCGGGCCCGTCCCGCCTCCCGTACCGGTCTTGCTGGCGCGTGGCGGCAGACAGCCGCCGAACTGCGCGGCCCCGTACGGGAGTGGATGCCGCAGGCGTCCCGTCCGGTGTCATGGACGCCGCTGCTGGCCACGGCCGACTGGATGAGCCCCGACGTCCGCCACCAGCTCGCCGCCGCCCTCGACGCCGCCGCCGACCAGTCGGACGACGCGCCCGCACGCCTCGCCGCGTGGTCGGGCCGGCAGGACCTGGCCCGTCTCGGCGCCGACACCACCGGCTGGCGTGAGATCGCGTCCGCCGGGTACGGCATCGACCTGGTCGCCCCGTATCTCGACAACGAGGTGATCCGGGCCTGCCTGGCCGTCCCCGCCGACCAGCGCGGCGCCCCCGGCCGCTACAAACCGCTGCTGAACACGGCGTTCACCGGGGCCGGGGTACTCCCGCCCTTCGTGCTCGCCCGGACCACGAAGGGCGGCTTCAACGCCCTCGCGTACGCGGGCCTACGGGAGAACGCCCCCGTCCTTCTCGATCTCCTCGGGCCGTCCTCGCGGCTGGCCGCCGTCGGACTGGTCACCGAGAAGCCGGTGGCGCGGATGCTGAACCGGGCAGCTGCCGGACAGCCCACCGCCCAGGGCGCCCTGCACCTCGCGGTCTCCACGGAGGTCTGGCTGCGGCAGCTCGACACCGCCGCCCCGGCCTGGTGGGAGGTGAACTCCCGTGTGGCAGCTGCGTGAGAGCGCCCACCCGGTCCTGACCGACGAGGGCGGCGCGATCCTCGACGAGCGCACGGGCCGCTGGACGCACCTGACCTCGACCGCGTCCGCCGCCGTGATGCTCCTACTCGCCGGCACCACCGAGGAGGAGGCCGCCGGGCAGTACGCGGAGCGCTACGGCATCCCCGCCGGGCGGGCCAGTGCGGACGTCCGTACGGTCGCCGACGCGCTGACCGCGCAGGGCCTCGCCGTCGCGGAACCGGCGTCCCGGAGCCGTGGGTGGGGGTGGTGGCGGTGACGAGCATGGAGGCGTACTCCACCGTCCGCACCGGGACCTTCCCCGAACGCCTGGCCGCGGCCGCCGGTCTCGCGCTGGCCCTGGTTCTGCTGCGGCTGCCCTTCCGGCACACCGTCCGCATGGTGCGTTGGGTCCGGCGGGCGGGACGCCGGCCGCTCGCCCCGGAGCGGGCCGCGGCGCTGGTCGAAGCGGTCCGGCACACCGGCCACCTGTGGCCCGGCCGCGCCGCCTGCATGGAGACCTCCCTCGGCGCGGTACTGGCCGCCGCACTCATGGGGCGGCGCCTGAACTGGTGCCTGGGGGCCCGGTTCGCCCCGCCGCCGGTCGAGTACCACGCCTGGGCCGAACTACCCGGCCGCGGTCCGGTCGGCGAATACACCGAAGCGGGCTGGCACCACCACACCGCACTGACCATCTGACCGCGTCACCGGGCGCCGTGTCCTTCACCCGCCCGGAGCAGTTGACCGAATGCGTGTACCCGTACCCCTTGAAGGAGTGAGCCGATGTCCGCCGTCGCCCTGGCCGCCGAGACCGTCCCCGAGCGCCACTACACCCACCACGAAGGCCGCGGCGCCACCCCGCACCGCTCCAACCCGGCCGTCATCCACCGCGAACTGACCACCCTGGGTGTCGAGACGGGCATGAACGTCGTGGAGTTCGGCACCGGCTCCGGCTACTCCGGCGGCCTGCTCGCCGAACTCGTCGGCCCCACGGGCAAGGTGACCAGCCTCGACATCGACACCTACCTGACCCGTTGGGCGGGCCTCATCCACCATCAGCGCGGCGTGGACCATGTCCGCTGCCACGCCGCCGACGGCGTCGGCGGATTCCCCGAGCGGGCCCCGTACGACCGAATGGTGGCCTGGTGCACCCCGCCACGGTTGCCCCAGGCGTGGGTGGACCAGGTCGTCGACGGCGGCCTCATCGTCGCCCCGCTGCCGATCGCGGCCGTGCCCAACATGACCGTCGTCGCCAAGATCCGCGTCACCGGCGGCGAGCCGGTGGTCGAGGAGGTGTTCACCGGCGGGTACATCGAGGCGACCAGCTCGCCCAAGGACAACCTCGACCTGCCCGGCCGGTGGATCGACTGGGAGAACCGCGTCCCCGCCCCCTCCTGGATCTCCATCGCCTGGCGAGGCGAGGACGACCACCTCCACACCGGTGCCCGCACCGCGCTGGAGCGGCTGCTGAAGGATGCCCACACCGAGCCGTACACGGGCGCGGAGATCGACCTGCCGTCCTGGCGGACCTTCGCCGCCATCCGCGCAGACCACCGCCTCACCATGGCCGGCCTGAGCCCGGACCTGTGGGCGATCGGCCACACCACCACCACGACGGCCGCCGTCCTCCAGCAGGACGGCACGATCCTCGCCGACGCCCCCGACTCCCCGTCCCTGACCGTCCTGCGCGACTGGCTGAGGCAATGGGAAGAGGCTGGGCGCCCCGCCCCCGCCACCTACATCCCCACCCTGGTCCGCACCGACGACGGCTGGGACCTGCGGCTCACCCGGTAACCCTGCCGCTCACGCATGATGCCCGGAACGCTTCCGCGTTCCGGGCATCGTCGTCTGTGCAGGCTGACCACGCTCCAGCCAGACATCGGTCACATACGTGACATCTCTCCGCGTAGGGCCGCGATTCCCCATTCCACATCCGGGGCGCTCATCTGCTGTTCCAGGGTCGCGCGTTCCAGCAGCGCCGCCATGTCGAGGATCTGTGCGTTGATACGCCGGAGTTCGGCGAGGTTGCCGTCCAGTTCCGCCAGGCCGCTGCGGCGCGTGCCGCTCAGGTTCGGCAGAGCCGCCCAGCGCGCGGACTGAGCCTCGAACAGCGCCAGGTCCTCCTGCTGCTCGGTGTAGACGCGCTTGATCCGGGCGACGTCCGCGTCCGTCAACACTCCCGGTCGGCTCAGCCCCTCCTTCGTCGTCTCCGCGTTCTCCCGCACTTCCCGCTTCCACGCCGCCGTATGGCGGAGGAAGAACGAGAGCTTGGAGATCGGGTGATCGATCGGCGTCGGCTGTGTCATCCCACGAAAATAGCGCTGGACCTGTGCCAATGAGGGAAGAACCCCATATTGAGGACGGCGGTCCCGGGCGGGGAACGTCATTTGGCCGCGACGTCGCCGGCCGCGGGCCTCGGCGGCGTTCCCGCGTTGCGGAGGCTGAACCGACGCCTCAGCTCACTGCGAACGACCATGCGTCATGGATAGCGGCGGACCGTCAGGAATCTCGACGGAACGTCGGACTCTCCATGCGATCGAGTGAACCCCCGCTCACCAGTACCGCAGGTCAGAAGATGATGGCCTGTGCAGAAAGAACTGACGGGAGTCCCGACATTCGTCGTGCCGCGTCCGTTCGCCTTCCGGAGCTCGGCCCGTTCAGCGAGCGGGGCGGGGGCGCACGGTGATGCCGAGGGCGATGACGGAGGCCAGCAGGGACAGGCCGGCCAGTACGCCGAACATCTGCGGGTATCCGCCCATGGGCAGGGCGAGTGCGGCTCCGGCGAACGGTGCCAGTGCGGCGGCCGCTGTGGCGGGGGCGGCGAGGAGGCCGGACAGCCGGCCGTAGTGGGTGGTACCCCAGTGGTCGGCCACCGCGGTGGCCTGGAGCAGGGTGAGGTTGCCTCGGACCGTTCCGGCCGCGATCGACAGGACGACCAGCAGGGCGTACGGGCCGGGGGCGAGCGCCAGGGCGGCTGTGGTGACGCCGCCGAGTGCGATCAGGGCGGTCGTGCGGGCGGTCGGGCGGGTGCGGCGGGCGAGGGCGGCGTACAGGGTGCGGCCCAGCGTCTGGCCGGCGCCGCCGAGGCCGAGCGCCCAGGCGGCCTGGGCGGTCGTGCAGCCCCGTTCGAGCAGCAGCGGGACCAGGGCGATGACGACGGCGTACATCGCGAACGACGAGAGGGTCAGCGCTGCGGCCAGCATCCAGAAGGGGCGGGTGTGCTCGGCCTGGACAGACCCCTGCTCGACGTGGGCGGGCGGCGGTGGCGCATCCGGCCAGGGTGCTCTCAGGGCCAAGGCGTGTGCCGGGATCGTGATCGCGGCCAGGACCGCGGCCAGCACCACGTAGGTCATGCGCCAGGACATGTGGCCGGCGAGGGCAGCGGTCACGGGGGCGAAGACGGTGGAGGCGAGGCCGCCGGCGAGGGTCACGATGGTCAGGGCGCGCAGGTGGTCGGGGGCCCACCAGCGGGTGAGGGCGGCAAAGGCGGGCTGATAGAAGGTGGCCGCCATGGCGAGTCCGGCGAGTAGCCACCCGGCCGCGAAGACGGCGATGTGGGGGGCGGCGGCCACGACCAGGAGGCTCAGGGTGCCGAGCACCGAGCCGGTGGTCATGATGGTGCGCGGCCCGCGGTGATCGAGCAGGCGGCCCACACGGATGCCGGCGAAGGCCGAGACGAGGAGTGCCGCCGAGAACGCGGCCGTGGTCATACCCGTGGACCACCCGGTGCCGGCGGTGATCTGGGGGTTCAGGACGGGGAAGGCGTAGTAGACGATGCCCCAGCTGGTGACCTGCGTGACACAGAGGGCGGGCAGGGCGGCGCGGGGCCGCGACCGGTCCCCTGTTCCGGTCGCGGCCCCGCTGTCCCGGGTGTCGAGGTCGGTCACGAGCCGCAGCAGCCGCCCGCCGGAGCCTCCTCGACGGCCACAGCCGCTGCCACAGCCGCTGCCGCTGCCGCAGGCGCGCCGAGCTGGACGAGCTGGGGCTCCGGCGCGGCGCAGCAGCCGCCGCCGTCGGCCTGCTGGGCCTCGGGGGCGTCGAACAGGCCCGCGCCGCCGCAGACTCCGGTGTCGGGGAGGGTGAGTTCGACGCGGTCGGCGGCGTCGAGGTCTCCGGCGATCGCCGCGGCGACGGAGCGGACCTGCTCGTAGCCGGTCATGGCGAGGAAGGTCGGGGCGCGGCCGTAGGACTTCATGCCGACCAGGTAGACGCCCTGCTCGGGGTGGGACAGCTCGCGGTGGCCGTGCGGGTAGACGGTGCCGCAGGAGTGCTGGTTGGGGTCGATCAGCGGGGCCAGCTCGACCGGGGCCTGGAGGCGCTCGTCCAGGTTCAGGCGGACCTCGGACAGGAAGGACAGGTCGGGGCGGAACCCGGTCAGCACGATCACCTCGTCCACCGGCTCCAGCCGCCGTCCGTCCTCGCCCACCAGCACCAGACGACCGTCGCCGTCGCGTTCGAACACCTCGGCGCGGAAGCCCGTGACCGCGTCGGCGTGGCCGTCGTCGACGGCGGCCTTCGCCGCCAGGCCCAGCGCGCCGCGGGCGGGCAGCTGGTCGGCGGTGCCGCCGCCGAAGGTGGAGCCGGAGATGCCTCGGCGCAGGATCCACACCGCGTGCGTGCCCGTGCCGTCGTCGGACTTGGCCAGGTCGGCGAGGTAGGCCAGCGCGGTGAAGGCGGAGGCACCGGAGCCGATCACGGCGGTGCGCCTGCCCGCGTAGCGGGCGCGGACGGCGGGGTCCTTCAGGTCCGGGACGCGGTAGGTGATCCGGTCGGCCGCCGCCTTCTCGCCGAGCGCGGGCAGTCCGCTGCCGCCGGCCGGGGACGGTGTGGTCCAGGTGCCGGAGGCATCGATCACCGTGCGGGCGAAGATCCGCTCCTCGCGGCCGTCGGCGTAGGCGACATGCACGACGAAGGGCTGGGTCTCGCGGTCGGCGTCGACGATCCGGTCACGGCCGGCCCGGGAGACGCCGGTGACCGTGACGCCGGTGCGGACACGGTCTCCGAGGACATCGGCGAGGGGCTGCAGGTACTGCTCCGTCCAGTCCCCGCCGGACGGGTACGTCGCCGGGTCGGGCCTGGTCCAGCCGGTCGGGGCGAGGAGCTTCTCGGCGGCCGGGTCGACGACCTCGCCCCAGGTGGAGAACAGGCGCACGTGGCTCCACTCGCGGACGGCCGCGCCGGCACTGCCGCCTGCTTCCAGAACGAGGGGCTCGATGCCGCGCTCGACGAGGTGGGCGGCGGCGGCGAGTCCGGCGGGGCCGGCTCCGATGACGACGACGGGGAGCTGCTGGGTGCTCATGATGCTCGGTCTCCTCAAGGGGCGAAGGGGTTCAGCGCGTGGGTGAAGGCGGTCAGCCGGATGTGCTGCCGGAATTCTTCCGCCCGGGCGGCGCTGTCGCTGACCTGGGCACAGGTGTCACAGAACCTGGCACCGGATCAGATGGCGGGCGGCGCGGCGCGGCGGGCGCGGGCCACGGTGAGCACGGTACGGGGAGCGGCAGTCATGGCGACTCCTTGCTTCGATGTCTGTCGATGCATTGGAGCTTGCCACCCGTATCGACGAGTGTCAACATAGACGCATGCCGAAGTCAGAGGTTGTGGAGCTGCCCGTCCTCCAGGAGGGCAGTGCGGTGCCGTGCTGCCCGCCGATCACGGCCGGGGAGCTGTCCCCGGCGGACGCGGAGAAGATGGCCACCATGTTCAAGGCCCTGTCGGACCCGGTGCGTCTGCGGCTGTTCTCCAAGATCGCCTCCCATCCGGGCGGGGAGGCGTGCGTGTGCGACATCTCCGACGTCGGCGTCTCCCAGCCGACCGTCTCCCACCACCTGAAGAAGCTGCGCGAGGCCGGCCTGCTGACCTCCGAGCGGC
The DNA here is from genome assembly GCF_053890455.1 of Streptomyces yamdrokensis. Classification (NCBI taxonomy): domain Bacteria; kingdom Bacillati; phylum Actinomycetota; class Actinomycetes; order Kitasatosporales; family Streptomycetaceae; genus Streptomyces; species Streptomyces yamdrokensis. Next base: position 3,302,240 of record NZ_CM132679.1, on the reverse strand, counting down.
GCGGCACCTGGGTCTACTACCAGGTCGCCCCGTCCGTGGTGGCGGCCATGTCCGCCATGCTCGATCTGCGCGGCTGACCACCGCCGCCGGGACGGCGGCGGTCAGTCACCGCGGTCGGGCGGGCAGCAGCGCAGCAAGTACTCCTTGAGCGCGTCCAGGCGGCCCGCCATGGTGGCCCCGTCGGCGCGGTAGAAGACCTGCTTGCCCTCCTTGCGGGAGAGGACCAGGCCGCCGCGGCGCAGCAGGCTCAGATGCTCGGAGGCGGTCGACGGCTTGAGGCCGCACCGCTCGGCGATCTGCCCGACGGTCAGCTCACCGCCGCCCGCGAACTGCCGCATGACCAACTGGCGGGTCTCGCTCGCCAGGGCCTTGAGGAAGTCGGCCGTCGCCAGGTCGACCCCCTCGCTCACGCCACTGCTCTCCGGTACCGCTTCACGGCTCATATTTCGTCACTTCCCGAAACAACGACGTTAAAAGGAGAAGGGTCTCATGGAGCACCACGCCGACCTCATCGTCATCGGCGCCGGTCAGTCCGGTCTCGCCACCGCCGCTCTCGCGCCCCGTCACGGCTTCGCCCGCACCCTCGTCCTGGAGGCAGCCGAACAGGTCGGCGGGTCCTGGCCGCACTACTACGACAGCCTCACCCTGTTCTCCCCCGCCCGGTACTCCTCACTGCCCGGCATGCGATTTCCTGTCGACGTCGACGGCGACCGCTACCCGGTCCGGGACGAGGTGGTCGGCTACCTGCGCGCCTACGCCCGCCGCCTCGACGCCGACATCCGTACCTCCACCGCCGTCACCTCGGTGCTGCCCCACGACGGAGCCCGGGTGGTGCGCACGGCTGACGGTGCCGAGTTCACGGCACGTGCGGTCGTGGCCGCGACCGGCGCCTTCCGCAGCCCGTACACGCCGGACGTGCCCGGGAGCGAGGAGTTCGCCGGGCGGTCGCTGCACGCCGTCGACTACCGCAACCCCGAACCGTTCGCCGGCAAGCGGGTCGTGGTCGTGGGCGGCGGCAACTCGGCCATCCAGATCGCCGCCGAACTCGGCGCGGTCGCCGCGACCACGCTGGCAACCCGGCGGCCGATCGGCTGGATGAAGCAGCGTCCGCTGGGCCGGGACGTGCACTGGTGGCTCCGACGCACCGGCTTCGACATCGCTCCGCTGAGCCGGCCGCTGGAGAGGATGCCGGTGTCCGTCCTCGACGACGGCCGCTACCGAGCGGCTCTCACCGCCCACGGCGTGGAGCGGCGCGAGATGTTCACCCGCCTCACTTTGGACGGTGTCGTGTGGGCGAACGGCGTCAAGGAATCCGTCGACACGGTCGTCTGGGCCACCGGATACCGCCGTACCTTCCCCTACCTGAACGGCAGTGACGCCCTGGATTCCGACGGCCGGCCCCGGCACCACGGCGGCATCGCCACCGCCCCCGGGCTCGGGTTCGTCGGCATCGAGTTCCAGCGCAGCTTCTCCTCCAACACCCTGCGCGGCGTCGGACGCGACGCCGCACACGTCCTGTCCCGGCTCAGCCGCTCACGCTGACCGCAGCGTCAAGGCTCGCTCGGCCCCCTTCTCGTCGGAGCGGGGCACAGGCTCGACGCGGGGCGCGCCGAACGATCTCACGCGCGTCCCGCCCCCACTACCGTGGATCCATGACGGCACCACCGGACGTCCTGGTGGTGGGAGCGGGGCCGACCGGTCTTGCCCTCGCCGCGCAACTGCGCGGGTACGGTGCCCGGTTCAGGATCGTCGACCGTCCCCGCGACCGGGTGTGGGAGTCGCGGGCGCTTGCCGTCCAGCCCCGCACCCTGGAGGCGCGGGCAGGCGCGCACGGCGGCACCGGGCTGGCACCTGCTGCTGTCCGGGCCACCATCCCTCCGGCCGGACGAACGGCTCTCCCCGGTCCTGGCGGGCGGGTCGGCCTGCTCTTTGTCCACCGGTTCGGCGGACAGAGCCCGTGGCCGGGCGTTACGCGGGGACTCGTCCGCCCCGACGGCTGCCTGGGCCATGCCGCACAAGGGGGGCGATTTGGACGGCCTGCTGACCTGCCTGGACCACTGGTCGCCGATCGGCCGCCGTTGATTCCACCCGCCGCAATGCGCCCGTCGGGATCAGACGGACCGGACCGGTACAGGATCTGGCGGTTCTGGTCCTTCCACACCGTCACGACCGACGGCCGCGGAATGCTCCCCGGGCCGTCCGGCCACGCGGATCCCGGGCTCTCGGCCGTGGCGCCGTCCGTCTCACCCGGGTGCTGGGGCGCGACGAGGATGCGATCCCCGGTGATGATCGGGCCACAGCACTCCGCACCGACCGGGACGGTCAGGAACTGCTTCACATGCCCGCGCCGGGGCCCCTTCACGGGGACCGCGAAGAGGCCGTCGTTCGAGCCCGGCGCGCTGCCGTCGGTGGCGATCCACAGATTGCCGTGGACGCCGAAGGCGACATTGTCGGGGCAGGAGATCGGGCTGGCCCGGCTCTTGTCGAAACCGGCGAAGTACGTCGAGGGGTCGTCGGGGTCGCCGCAGACCAGCATCAGGCGCCAGGCGAAGGACAGCGCGGCCGCGTCGCCGCGCCGCTCCTCCAGCTCCAGGATGTGACCGTGCTTGTTGCCGGCGCGCGGGTTGGCCTCGTCGGGGCGGGCCTTGCCTGCGGCGCCGCGGTCCCTGTTGTTGGTCGGCGCGACGTAGACGCGGCCGGTGTACGGGTGCGGCTCGACGTCCTCGGGACGGTCCATCTTGGTCGCCCCGGCTCTGTCGGCGGCCGGGCGGGTGAAGACGTCCACCTCGTCCGCGCTCATGCCGGGCACGTGTGACATCGGGCCCGACGCGAGCGGGATCCACTGGCCGCCGCCGTCGAACTCGCCGTCCGCCGGGAGGCTTCCGCTGCCGTCGATCTCCTCGGCGGGGCTGTTGCCGGTGAACTTCGCGACGTACAGGGTGCCTTCGTCCAGCAGTCGCATGTTGTGCTCGCGGGCGGTGCGGCCGGTGCCCTTCTTGCAGACGTGCTCGCAGACGTATTTGTAGAGGTGGTCGAAGCGTTCGCCGTCGCCCATGTGGAGCGCGACGCGGTCGTCCGCGGTCAGGCGAGGCTCGGTGGCCTCGTGCTTGAAGCGGCCGAGCGCGGTGCGCCTGTGCGGGGCGGATCCGGGGCCGTACGGGTCGATCTCGACCACCCGGCCGTGCCGGTCGGGCTCGTCGGGTTCCTTGGCGATGTCGAAGCGGTCGCCGAACTGTTCCCACTTGCGCTCGCCGGCACCAGTGGGCAGGCCGCAGCGGGCCGGCCGGGCCCTGGCGACGGGATCAGTGACGGCGGAGGCACGGACGAAGCACTGGTTGAAGTTCTCCTCGCCGGTCACTCGAGCCCTCCACTCCTGCCACCGCCACCTTGAAACAAGATCAGTCTATATAGATGGGTGGCTATCGTTCACCCGTCAAGGGCCTCTCGTACACCGTGTGTTCATATAGCCAGACTTCTATCCATGGTGTCCGAACGGAGCGCGCAGGCGCCCTGATCCAGAACGCCGGGGAGCCGGCAGACACGAGGGTCGAGAGTCGTGAACCTTTCCACTACGTTGCGCCGGGCCAAGGCACCCCTGGCCCTGACGGCTGCTGTGATGCTGGCTGCGAGCGCGTGCGGCGGCGGCGACGCCGGCTCGGGCGGCAGTGGTGACGAACTGTCGGGCGCGGTCAAGGTCGACGGCTCCAGCACTGTGGCTCCGCTGACCAGCGCGGCCTCGGAGTTCTACGCCGAGGAACAGCCGAAGGTCCGGGTCACGGTCGCCACGTCCGGCACCGGCGGCGGTTTCAAGAAGTTCTGCGTCGGTGAGACCGACATCTCCAACGCCTCCCGTCCGATCAAGGACGAGGAGATCGCGACCTGCAAGGACAACAGCATCGAGTACCAGCAGTTCTCCGTCGCCAACGACGGCCTCTCCGTCGTGGTCAGCAAGGACAACGACTGGGCCGAATGCCTGAGCGTGGAGCAGCTCAAGAAGATCTGGGAGCCCGGCTCCAAGGTGAACAACTGGAACCAGGTCGATCCCGAGTTCCCGGACGAGCCGCTGAAGCTGTTCGGCGCGGGCACCGACTCCGGCACCTTCGACTACTTCACCGACGCCATCAACGGTGAGGAAGGCGCCTCGCGCACCGACTACAGCGGCAGCGAGGACGACAACGTCACCGTGACCGGCGTGTCCGGGACCAAGGGCGGCATGGGCTACTTCGGCTTCTCCTACTTCGAGGAGAACGCGGACAAGCTGAAGCTGCTCCAGGTCGACGGCGGTGGCGGCTGTGTCACGCCGAGCGTGGAGACGGTGCAGGAGGGTACGTACAAGCCGCTGGGCCGGCAGCTGTTCATCTACCCCTCGGCCAAGTCGTTGCAGCGGCCCGAGGTGGTCGACTTCGTCGAGTACTACGTCGAGAACCACAAGAAGATCGCCGAGGACTCCGAGTTCATCCCGCTCAACGCCGAGCAGGAGAAGGAGCTCGAGGCGGCCCTGGCGACGCTGAAGGAAGCCGCCAAGTGACCGGCTCCGCCACTTCGTCCGCCGCGGGGGCCGGTTCCCGGTCCCTGCGGCGGACGCGTCCGCGCTACGGCGAAGCCGTGATCAAGGGACTGCTGCTGACCGCGGCCCTGGTGTCGGTCGCCACCACCGTGGGGATCGTCGTCTCGCTGATCCCCCCGGCCGTGGACTTCTTCCGCACGGTGAGCCTGTCCGAGTTCCTCACCGGCACCGAGTGGACACCGTTGTTCGCCGACAAGCACTTCGGCGTCCTGCCCCTGGTCGCCGCCACCCTCGTGATCACCGGCATCGCCCTGCTCATCGCCGTGCCCGTCGGTCTCGGCGCGGCGATCTACCTCAGCGAGTACGCCGACCCCCGGCTCCGCACGTGGCTCAAGCCCAGCCTGGAAGTCCTCGCCGGCATCCCCACCGTGGTCTACGGCTTCTTCGCGCTGGCCTTCATCACTCCGCTGCTGAAGGACATCCTGCCGAGCGACTGGACACCCGACGTCCGCAACGGACTGGCGGCGGGTCTGGTGATGGGCGTGATGATCGTGCCCACCATCGCCTCGCTCACCGAGGACGCGCTGTCCGCGGTGCCGCACGCACTGCGCGAGGGCTCCTTCGCACTCGGTTCCGGCAAGCGCACGACCTCGGTCCGCGTCGTCGTCCCCGCCGCCCTGTCCGGCATCGTCGCCGCCTGCGTCCTCGGTGTCTCCCGGGCCGTCGGCGAGACCATGATCGTGCTCATCGCGGCGGGTGTGAGCGCCGACTTCACCATCAGGCCGCTGGGCGAGATGGAGACCATGACCGCGTTCATCGCGCGCGCGGCCTCCGGCGACGTCCCGGTGGGCTCGATCTCCTACAACACCATCTTCGCCGTCGGCGCGCTGCTGTTCCTGGCGACCTTCGTGATGAACCTGATCAGTATCCGGCTGGTCCGCAAGTACCGGGAGGTGTACGAATGACCGCCCCCGTCAAGGACATGACACCGGCAGCGGCGGCAGACCGCGGAACACTGGCCGGACCGCGCTTCAGGCCGGGGGAGACCCTGTTCCGCTGGCTGCTGCTCGCCTGCCTCGCCCTGGGCATCGTCTTCCTGGTCTCCCTGCTGGCGTACGTCGTCGTCGAGGCGTGGCCGCGTCTGGACTCCCGGCTGTGGACCAACTTCCCCTCCATCCGCCGCCCCGAGAACGCGGGCGCCCAGTCGGCGATCTTCGGCACGATCTGGGTCATCTCCTTCACCGCGCTGTTCTGCCTGCCGACCGGCGTCATGGCGGCGATCTATCTGGAGGAGTACGCGGACCAGGAACGCTGGTACAACCGGCTGATCGAGGTCAACATCCAGAACCTGGCCGCGGTGCCGTCGATCATCTACGGCATCCTCGGACTCGGCCTGCTCGCCCGGCAGTTCGCGCTGGGCACCACGGTGCTCACCGCCTCGCTGACGCTGTCCCTGCTGGTGCTGCCCGTGGTGGTCATCTCGTCGAGGGAGGCGATCAGGGCCGTCCCGAGGTCCATCCGGCAGGCGTCGCTCGCCCTGGGTGCCACCCAGTGGCAGACGATCTGGCGCCAGGTGCTCCCCGCCGCCGTGCCGGGCATCGCGACCGGATCGATCCTGGCGCTGTCCCGCGCGATCGGTGAGGCAGCACCGGTGATCATGCTCGGTGCGGTCACCTTCGTCATGTTCAACCCCGAGGGGCTGCAGAGCGAGTACACCGTGCTCCCGGTCCAGATCTACAACTGGATCAGCCAGTCCCGCGAGGAGTTCCACCACCTGGCCGCCGCCGCGATCATCCTCCTGCTGGCGCTCCTGCTGGTGATGAACGCCGCCGCGATCTGGCTCCGCAACCGCTACAGCCGCCGGTGGTGAGCGCCGTGCCCGAGACCTCCAGCTTCCGAGAGACGCCAGTGACCGCTGTGCAGGAGACCGCCATGACCTCTGACTCCGACGCCGCCCGCGGCGGCACCAAGACCCCGCAGGTCAGCTTCCGCGAGGCGCCTGACCTGGCCAGTCCCGTCTTCGAGGTCGGCGGCCTGTCCGTCTTCTACGGCGACCACGAGGCCGTCCGCGACGTCAACATGACCATCGGGCAGCGGCAGATCACCGCGATGATCGGCCCGTCCGGCTGCGGCAAGTCCACCGTGCTGCGCTGCTTCAACCGCATGAACGACCTCATCCCGACGGCCCGTGTGGCCGGAAAGATCCGCTACCACGACGAGGACCTGTACGGCCGCGACGTCGACCCCATCGAGGTGCGCCGCCGCATCGGCATGGTCTTCCAGAAGCCCAACCCGTTCCCCAAGTCGATCTACGACAACATCGCGTACGGCCCCCGGGTGGGCGGCTTCAAGGGCGATCTCGACGACCTGGTCGAGGAGACCCTCACGCACGCCGCGCTGTGGGACGAGGTCAAGGACAAGCTCAAGGCCTCCGCGCTGGCGCTCTCCGGCGGCCAGCAGCAACGGCTGTGCATCGCCCGCACCATCGCGGTCAAGCCGGAGGTGATCCTCATGGACGAGCCCTGCTCGGCCCTGGACCCGATCGCCACCGCGAAGATCGAGGACCTCATGGAGCACCTGGCCGAGGAGTTCACGATCGTCATCGTCACGCACAACATGCAGCAGGCCGCACGCGTCTCGCACCGCACCGCCTTCTTCACCGCGGACGTCGACGACAAGGGCGTCCGGCACGGCCGCCTCGTCGAGTACGACGAGACCGAGCGGATCTTCTCCAACCCCTCCGACCAGCGCACCGAGGACTACATCTCCGGCCGCTTCGGCTGACCGATGACCGGTCCGACGTCCGCCCCTTTACGCACCACACGTGAAGGAGTACCGCGGGTGACACCCGATGCAGCACCACCGCAGACCGCGGCCGGCTCTCCCGGCGGCCCGGGCGACAGCAGGTCCCCGGACCTGCTGCTGGCCGAGCCCGACGAAGAGCTCGCGGTTCAGGCCCTCAGCCGTTTCGAGGGCGCCGGCATCCGCACGCTCCTGTGCCACGACGGTGCCGAGGCCCTGTTGCAGGCCGGTGTCCGCCGGCCGCGTGCGGTCCTGCTCGGCGCCCCGCTGCCGCTGGTGGACGCCGCGCGGGTCACCGAGTTGATCGCCCGGCTTCACCCGGTACCGGTTCTGGTGGGAGCCGGGCCGGACGGGGCGGCGGAAGCGACGGCCGCGGTGACGGCCGGAGCGATCGCGTTCGTCGCCCGCCCCTACCGGATCGAGGAGATCGCTCCACTCCTCAGGTCCGGCCGGGACGACGGCGACGGCTCCGCGGCGTCCCTGTCGGTCGGAGACATCGAGCTCGATCCGGCGGGTTTCCACGTCTACGTCCGCGGCCGGTCACTGCAGTTGCCGGTCCGTGAGTTCCTGCTGCTGCGCTACTTCATGGAGCGGCCCAACAAGGTCATCAGCCGTCGCGAGCTCACGCGGGCCCTGTGGGGCACGGAAGCGCCGGACAGCAACACCCTCACCGTGCATGTGCGCAGGGTGCGCCACAAACTGCGGGTCGAGGGAGAGAGCTGCTGCACGATCGACGCCATCCGCGGCATGGGATACCGGTTGGAGTGCGGCTCCACGTGCTCCCGGGAGGCGGGCGCCGACCCGTCGGCCACGCCGACGCCCACGGGATAGGAACGGGTGGGGGCGAGCGGCCGGTGGACGCAGGGCCCGAGGAGGAGGACTCGTACATCGACCTGCCCGCGCGGGCCACGCGCCACCCCGCTGGGGCACCGTCCACGGGCGGCACCACATTCCGGCGGCCGGCACACTCCTCCACCACGAACGGTGGCTGTCCGCGAGGGTCCGCGTGCGGTTCCCGCCCGAGGCGCAGGAATGGTGGCCGGCCTTCACGACCGCCCCGACCACCCTGGTGGAGATCATCACCGTGGGCACGCCTGCCGAGGCCCGCACCCTGATCTCCCTGTGCCCGACCGACGCGGACCCGTGAGAACGAGCTGCCCCGACAGACTCCGGCCGGCGGGCTGCATGGCGGTGCCCCCGTCGGTCGGTTCTCCTCGCCGGCCCACGCCCCGGCGCGCCCTGCCCCACCCGACGGTTCATGCCCGCGGTGCCCCGGCCGGCAGCAGTTCCCGCGCCAGCGCGTCGATCCGCGCCGCCAGCGCGTCCCGCACGGCCCGGGCGCTCTCGATGTCCAGGCCGCTCAGATCCGGCAGGTCCCAGTCCAGGTAGCGGCGCCCGGGCCGGACCGGGCAGGCGTCACCGCACCCGAGTGTGACGACGACATCAGCGGCGTCCACCACCTCGGCGGTCAGCGGCTTGGGAAACTCCTCGCCCGCGTCCAGACCCTGCTCGGCGAGCAGCCGCAGAACGACGGAGGCGATGTCCGTGCCGGGTTTTGACCCGGCCGTCAGCACCCGGATCGTCTTCCCCGCCCGGTCCCGCATCAGCGCTGCGGCCAGCTGGGAGCGGCCCGCGTTCTCCGTGCACACGAACAGAACCTCGGGCACCGGCTTCGGTGACAGTCCCATCCCGCGGGCCAGGGCGCCGAGCCGCTGGTCCGCGAGCCGCTCGACCAGGACGGGCAGATGGATTCCGACGCGATCCTTCGCCGACAGCAGCCAGGAGCACTCCTCGACATACCGTTCGACGGTCTCCCGGGAGAAAGCTCTGCTGTGCCGTGTGGCCAGTCGAGCCGTGACGCGTTCGAGTACGGGGCCGATGTCCCGCAGCGGCCGGGCCCGACGGCCCGGGCCAAGAGGGCTTTGCTCGTCCACGGGGCGGCTCCTCGGTCGACGGGTCGTGCACCTGTCCCGCCACCGAGAATAGACATCTATCTATTTTTTGGGTAGCCGGAAACCAAGGTGAACGCTTGGTGAACAACCCTTCGGGTGTGGCTTCGAACACACGGTGCAGGTCGGGCCCCGACCTATGGTGAATAGATGGCCATCACTGAATTGAGCGCCGCCAGGGCATCTGACGAGGCGAAGGACGACACCTGCAGCCCCGGCCTCGCGTGCCTGCTCATCGAGCGTGAGGAGGCCGAGCGCCTCGCCCTCATGCTCAAAGCCATCGCCGACCCCACGCGGCTGCAGATCTTCCGGATCATCGAGCACGCCCCGGCCGGCGAGGCATGCGTCTGTGACCTGGCCGACTGCCTGGGCTTCCGGCAGCCCACCGTCAGCCACCACCTGAAGATCATGACCGAGGCGGGCCTGCTGAACCGTGAACGTCGCGGCACCTGGTCCTGGTACTCGGTGAACTACGACGGCCTGAACAGGGTGCGCGCGATCCTGGACCCGGCGGTCGGCGCACTGGCGGCGGACGCCCTCAACCGGGTGTGACCCCGCGTCCCGTGCGCCAGGCCCGTGACGAAGGACCGGCCCCTGCGGCGCCGGTCCTTCGTCGTGTGCGGCCGGCGGCTCAGCCGAGGTAGTCGGCCAGGTCGCGCTCCAGCGCGGCCTTCGGCTTGGCGCCGACGATCGTCCGGACGACTTCGCCGTCCTTGTAGACATTCATCGTCGGGATGGACATCACGCCGTACTTCGCGGCGGTGCCCGGGTTCTCGTCGATGTTCAGCTTGACGATTTCGATCCTGTCGCCGTGCTCGGCGGCAATCGCCTCCAGGGAGGGGGCGAGCTGCCGGCAGGGGCCGCACCAGGCCGCCCAGAAGTCGACGAGCACGGGCTTGTCGCTCTTCAGGACGTCCTGGTCGAAGGAGTCGTCGGTGACGTTCTTGAGGGACATGTCTTTCCTCCTGCGCGTGGGGCGGATGCCTCAGACGGCGACGGCGACGGCCTCGACCGGTGCGGGCGCGTCGGCGAGGGCCGCCAGGTACCGCTCGGCGTCCAGCGCGGCCGCGCAGCCGGAGCCGGCGGCGGTGACGGCCTGGCGGTAGGTGTGGTCGACGACGTCGCCCGCGCCGAAGACGCCGGGGATGTTCGTCCGCGTCGAGGGGGCCTCGACCTTGAGGTAGCCCTCGCCGTCCAGCTCCAGTTGGCCCTTGAACAGCTCGGTCCGGGGGTCGTGGCCGATCGCGATGAACAGGCCGGTCGCGGCCACCTCGCGCGTTTGGCCGGTGACGGTGTCGCGCACGCTCAGGCCGGACAGCATGCCGTTCTGCTCGTGGAGTTCGGCGATCTCGCTGTCGAACAGGAGGGAGATCCTGTCGTCGGAGAAGGCGCGGTTCTGCATCACCTGGGAGGCGCGCAGGGTGGACCGGCGGTGCACGATCGTCACGGACCTGGCGAAGCGAGTGAGGAAGGTGGCTTCCTCCATCGCGGTGTCGCCGCCGCCGACGACCACGATGTCGCGGTCGCGGAAGAAGAAGCCGTCGCAGGTGGCGCACCAGGACACACCACGCCCGGACAGCGCTTCCTCGTTCGGCAGACCGAGCCTGCGGTAGCCGGAACCGGTCGCGACGATCACGGCGCGCGCCCGGTGCACGGTCCCGACGGTGTCGGTGACGGTCTTGATGTCGCCGGTCAGGTCGACGGCGACGATGTCGTCCTCGACGATCTCGGCGCCGAACCTTTCGGCCTGGGCCCGCATGTTCTGCATGAGGTCCGGGCCGTCGATGCCCTTGGGGAAGCCGGGGAAGTTCTCGACCTCGGTGGTCGTGGTGAGGGAGCCGCCGACGAGGACCGCGCCGCCGAAGACGAGCGGCTTGAGGCTCGCGCGGGCGGTGTAGAGGGCGGCGGTGTATCCGGCGGGGCCGGAGCCGATGACGACGACGTCGCGCACCTCATCGTTGCTCATGCCGTCTTCTCCGGCGCGATCTCCTCGATCAGGTCCTCGACCAGCGCCTTGATCTCGTCGCGGATCGGGCGGACGGCCTCGACGCCCTGGCCGGCCGGGTCCTCCAGCGTCCAGTCCAGGTAGCGCTTGCCGGGGAAGACCGGGCAGGTGTCGCCGCAGCCCATGGTGATGCAGACGTCCGACTCCTTGACCGCGTCGACGGTCAGGATCTTCGGGGTCTCGGCGGAGATGTCGATGCCGACCTCGCGCATGGCCTCGACGGCGGCCGGGTTGACCCGGTCGGCGGGTGTGGAGCCGGCGGAGCGGACCTCGACGCGGTCCCCGGCCAGGTGGCTCAGCCACGCGGCGGCCATCTGGGAGCGGCCGGCGTTGTGGACGCAGACGAAGAGCACGGAGGGCTTGTCGGACATCAGAGGTCTCTCTTGTCTCACGACGGAATCAGGTGCACGTGAGGTCGGCACCCGGTGGTGTCAGCCACCACTGATGTGAGAGTATCAGCCCATGATGACGTCAGTCGACACTGACCTGATCCGGGTGCTGGCCGACCCGCTCAGGCTGCGAATCGTGACCCTGCTCGCCCAAGAGACGCTGTGCACCACCCACCTGGTGGAGGAGACCGGCGCCCGGCAGACCAACCTCTCCAACCATCTGCGGGTGCTGCGCGAGGCCGGGGTGGTCGAGACGGAGCCGTGCGGCCGCTACACGTACTACAAGCTGCGCCCCGACGTCCTCGCCACGCTCGCCGGCCGGTTCGCCGACCTGGCCGAGTCCGCCCGCAACGCCGCCGAGAACAAGAGGGCCTGTCCGTGACCCGCACCGAAGCACCCGCGACCACCGGCGGGGAAACGTCGATCGCCGCGAAGATGTCGACGCTCGACCGCTTCCTCGCCGTATGGATCCTCCTCGCGATGGTCCTCGGCCTGGGCCTGGGCCGCGCCATCCCGGGACTGAACGACGTCCTGGCGAAGGTGGAGATCGGCGGCATCTCGCTGCCCATCGCCGTCGGCCTGCTGATCATGATGTACCCGGTCCTGGCCAAGGTCCGCTACGACAGGCTCGACGCCGTCACGGGCGACCGGAAGCTGATGATCTCCTCACTGGCCGTCAACTGGGTGGCCGGCCCGGCGGTCATGTTCGCCCTGGCCTGGATCTTCCTGCCGGACCTGCCCGAGTACCGCACCGGCCTGATCATCGTCGGTCTCGCCCGCTGCATCGCCATGGTCATCATCTGGAACGACCTGGCCTGCGGCGACCGCGAGGCGGCGGCCGTCCTGGTCGCCCTCAACTCGGTCTTCCAGGTCCTGGCCTTCGGTCTGCTCGGCTGGTTCTACCTCGACCTGCTGCCCGGCTGGCTGGGCCTCGGCGACGGCGAGAACCTCGACATCTCGATGTGGAAGATCGCCCTGAACGTCGTCGTCTTCCTCGGTGTCCCGCTGCTGGCCGGGTTCCTCACCCGCCGCGTCGGCGAGAAGAAGCTCGGCCGCGAGAGGTACGAGAACGGCTTCCTGCCGAAGATCGGCCCCTGGGGGCTGTACGGCCTGCTCTTCACGATCGTCGTCCTCTTCGCCCTGCAGGGCAAGACCATCACCTCGCAGCCGCTGGACGTCGCCCGCATCGCGCTGCCCCTGCTGGTCTACTTCGCCGTGATGTGGTTCGGCACCTTCGCCCTCGGCAAGGCGATCGGCCTCGCCTACGACCGGACCACCACCCTCGCCTTCACCGCGGCGGGCAACAACTTCGAACTGGCCATCGCCGTGGCCATCGCCACCTTCGGCGTCACCTCCGGCCAGGCCCTCTCCGGCGTCGTCGGCCCGCTCATCGAGGTGCCGGTCCTGATCGGCCTGGTCTACGTGTCCCTGGCCTGGCGCAGGAAGTTCACCCCGTCCACACTGACCACCGACGGAAGGCGCCTCTGACGCTGCGCCCCGCAACACGGGCATGCGACGTGGTGGTGACCGGCGGCGAGCCTGGCCCGGCCGCCGGTCACCACCTTCGCCGCCCGGGCGCGGACTTCGTCATCCTCGACGCCCGGTCCGCGCCGGGCGGCGCCCGGCAGCACAGCCGGGAGTCCCCGCGTCCGTTCTCTTTGGCCGCACATCCCTCCCTGCCGGGGCGGCCGAGGCCCCTTCAGTCAGGGGAGACGTACCCGGGCGCACACCATGTGGTCGGACACCTCACCGAGTACGAGCAGCGGTACGAACCTCCAGTGCGCCGCCCCGTACGCGTCCTGGACGTTCACCGGGACGGCGCATACCTGCGCGTCGAGACCGACTCGGGTACCCGGCGCACCCGGGCCGCCGTCAGCGCCACCGGCACCTGATGGCGCCCCTTCCCGCCCGCCGCTGCCGGCCGTTCGGACTTCCGTGGACGGCAGTTGCACACCGTCGGCCACCGCGGCCCGCGCGACTTCGCCGGACAGTGTCCGACCGGCCGAACCCTGCGGCCCGAACCCTGCCGGCGGAAAGGTTCCGGCTCAGGTCCGGGTGATCCGCACCCGGTACACCGGCACGTCCGGGGCCGAGGCCGGGACCGCCCCCGCGGCCGGTGCCGTGTCCGCACCGGAGTCCGGGCCCGGGTCCGAACCCCTCGTCTCCAGCACCGTCACCCGGATTCCCTCCCTGCGGTCGACGAAGGTCTCGCCGGGAGCGAAGGGGGCGTCGGAGAGTTCCGCGTGGACGTTGGGGCTGCGGGTACAACCGCCGCTCTCCTGACGGGAGTCGAAGACCGTGATCGGCCCCATGCCGGTGTCGACGTCCGCGTCGACCTTGTAGACGAGGATGCCGGGGCGGCACACGGCCTCGTCGTTTCCGGCGCGGGTGCGGAACTCGACGGCGTATCCGGACCGCGCGTCCAGCGGGAGGAAGACGAGCTTGGGGCCGCCCCGTTCGGCCAGCGGCGTCAGGGCGTACTCCTGGGTACCGGTGCCCGCCGCGCAGTGCACCTGGGGGGCGTCCAGCCAGCCCAGTTTCCACTTGTGCCAGCCGAGCAGGTCGTTGTTGGCGCCCCAGTCCTCGCTCATGATGTCCCAGTGGCCCACGGCCCCGCCGCCCTCGGCGGTGTAGAGGTCGGGCAGGCCGAAGACGTGGCCGTTCTCGTGCGGGAGGACGCGGTAGCCGGTGCGGTCCAGGGAGCCGGAACCGTCGTCCTGGCGGGAGTAGACGAACGACGCGTTGGCGACGGGGACGCCGTCCGCGGTCGGGGCCTCCGCGTTGCCGGCGAAGGTGACGGACAGGACCGTGTCCAGGGCGGAGGGGCCCGCGTTCGGGGTCACCAGTACGTTCACCAGGTCGTAGGCACGGAAGTCCACCTTCGGGTCCGCCGCGGCCACGATGTCGTCGACCAGCTCGCGGTAGCCGGGGTCGAAGGGGGCGCCGCGCTCTATGCCGTACTCCTGGAACGACTTGGGCATTCGCAGCCAGTCCGGGACCGGGATCTCGGGACGGTAGTCGAGGCGGCCGTACGAGCTGGTCCGGAACCACCGCTGGGTCTGCGGGAAGAACTCCCGGTAACGGTCGAGGGCCCTGCCCTCGCCCGGGGCGTCCGAGAAGTCGACCATGAGGGTGAGGGCGCGGACGGTGCCGGTGGAGCGGGCGTACCCGGTGATCGTGGGGATGCCCTCCGACATCTGGACCTCGCGGGCGCTGCCGATCATGCAGGGGCCGTGTGCGGAGGAGCGGGACAGGGCGCCCGGTCCGGCGCCGGGGGCCGAGAGGTACGGGGAGAGGTGGCCGTTGCCGGCCGAGGGGGCGACGGTGAGGGTCAGGGCGGTCAGGGACGCCAGAGCGGCCAGCCGGCGCGGGGGTATCCGGCTGCTGGTCGACTGCGGCTGCATGCGGGGAACCTCCGCTTCGCACGGCAGCCACCGGTCTCCGGCTGCACCCTTTCGATCACCCTCCGCCGAGGGGTGCGCGGGCGCGCGCTGGAGGGGCCGATCGTGCGAGGGCTCCGACAGGCACGCGGGGAATGTGACTCAGCTCACCATGGAAGCTGCCGTTGGAGGGAAATAACCGGGGACTGCTTCCCCGTTTAGATCCTGTGTTCGCGCGAAACGGGGACTTCTTTTCCGGATCGCGACAGCGGTGCCGACAGCAGGACCAACAGCAGCAGGACCAACAGCAGCAGGACCAACAGCAGCAGGACCAACAGCAGCAGGACCAGCCGCAGTGGAATCAGCCGCGGTGGAACCAGCAGCAGTGACAGTGACCCAGGAGTGCATCGTGCAGACCGCCGCTTCCGCGCCGCACAAGGCGCCCCGGCCCCGCGCCGACGCCCTGCGCAACCGGGAACGGATCGTCACCGCCGCCCGGGAGATGTTCGTCGAGTGCGGTGCCGACGCGCCGTTCGACGAGATCGCCCGCCGGGCCGGCGTGGGCAATGCCACGGTGTACCGCAACTTCCCCGACCGCGAAGCGCTGGTGCGTGAGGTCGTGTGCTCCGTGATGGACCGTACGTCGGAGGCGGCCGAGCAACTGCTCGCCGGGGCCGGGGACGCCTTCGAGGCGCTGGAGCGATTCGCGCACACCGCCGCCGAGGAGCGGATCGGCGCGCTGTGCCCGATGCTCTCCACCGCCTTCGACCAGTACCACCCCGATCTGGAGGCCGCGCGTGTACGCCTCGAGGCGCTCGTCGTACGGATGATGGGCCGCGCCAAGGCGTCCGGTCAGCTCCGTGGCGACGTGGACTTCGGTGATCTGCTGGTCGGCGTCGCCCAGCTCAGCCGGCCGCCCGCCGGCACGGGATGCGTGGACGTCGACCGGTTCGTCCACCGCCATCTTCAGCTGTTCCTGGACGGAATGCGGGCCCCGGCCCGCAGTTCCCTGCCGGGCGCGGCCGTCACCGTGGAGGACCTGCGCGCGAACTGAACGATTCGCCGGACAAGTTGAACAATCTGGATGATCTGAACGATCCCTGACCAAGATCCGACCACCTCTACAGGCGTCTCAGCGGCCGTCCCGTGGACGAGTCGTTTCCCGACGACACCGTTTTTTCGTTGCAAACCCTGAATTCTTCCGTCATGAAGTCCCGAAGTCCCGAAGTGGGTACCCCCATGTCTGAAACAGCCTCGAAGGCTCCCGGTGTACCGGATGCCAACGGCGTACCGGATGCCAACCGCTGGAAGGCGCTCGTCTTCATCGCGCTCGCCCAGCTGATGGTCGTCCTGGACGCCACCATCGTGAACATCGCCCTGCCCTCCGCCCAGCAGGACCTGGGCATCTCCGACGGCAACCGGCAGTGGGTCGTCACCGCCTACGCCCTCGCCTTCGGCGGACTGCTGCTCTTCGGCGGGCGGATAGCCGACCTGTGGGGCCGCAAGCGGGCCTTCGTGCTCGGTCTGGGCGGCTTCGCGGCGGCCTCCGCGCTGGGCGGAGCCGCCACCAACGAGGCCATGATGTTCGGCGCCCGTGCCCTGCAGGGCGTGTTCGGCGCGCTGCTCGCGCCGGCCGCGCTGTCCCTGCTCGCGGTGATGTTCACCGACGGCAAGGAGCGCGCCAAGGCGTTCGGCATCTACGGTGCGATCGCCGGTGGCGGTGGCGCCGTCGGCCTGATCCTCGGCGGCTTCCTCACCGAGTACCTGAACTGGCGCTGGACGTTCTTCGTGAACATCCCGTTCGCCGTCGTCGCCGCGATCGGCGCGTACTTCGTCATCCGTGAGCCGCGGGGCGGCCGCAACCGTTCGCCGCTGGACATGCCCGGTGTGGTGCTGTCCACCCTCGGTCTGGTCACGCTCGTCTACGGCTTCACCCGCGCCGAGTCCGAGGGCTGGAGCGACTCGCTGACGATCGGCATGTTCGTCGCGTCGGTCGTCCTGCTCCTGGCGTTCGTGGTGGTCGAGTCCAGGGTCAAGGCGCCGCTGCTGCCGCTGCGCGTGGTCACCGAACGCAACCGCGGCGGGGTCTACCTCTCGCTGGGGCTGGCGATCATCGCGATGTTCGGCCTGTTCCTCTTCCTCACGTACTACCTGCAGATCGTGCAGAACTACTCGCCGGTGAAGACCGGGTTCGCGTTCCTGCCCATGATCGTGGGCATGATCACGGGTTCCACCCAGATCGGCGCCCGGCTGATGACCCGGGTCGCGCCCCGGCTGCTGATGGGCCCCGGGTTCCTGGTCGCCGCGCTCGGCATGCTGATACTGACCCGGCTGGAGGTCGGCACCTCCTACGCCGCCGTCCTGCTGCCCGGCATGCTGCTGCTCGGCCTCGGTATGGGTACGGCGTTCATGCCGGCCATGTCGCTGGCCACCCAGGGCGTCGAGCCCCGGGACTCCGGTGTCGCCTCCGCGATGGTCAACACTTCGCAGCAGGTGGGCGGCGCGATCGGTACGGCCCTGCTGAACACGATCGCGGCCTCGGCCACCACGTCCTACGTCGCCGACCACCTCGGCGGCGCCACGAGCCGGTCCCAGCAGCAGCTGGTGCAGCTCGAGGGCATGGTGCAGGGCTACACCAGCGCGATCTGGTTCGCCGTCGGAATCCTCGTCGCGGCGGCGGCCATCGCCCTGACCTTCGTCAACGCCGGCCGTCCGGGGACCACGGTCACCGGCTCCTCCGGTGAGGGCGCCGGTGAGGCCGCCCAGGAGGAGATGGCGGTGCCGGTCATCGCCCACTGACCGTCACCCCTTCGGGTCACCGGCCATCCGTACGGTCGGGGAGGGGACGCCTCGTCCGTACGGCTTCCAGGACCTGCCCCGGCTTCGCGCTCAGCGGAGCCAGGGCAGGTCCGCGCCCGCTTCGCTGGGCTGGAGTCCCTCGGCGACGATCTGCATGATCTCGCCGAGGGACTTCTGCTGTTCGGGGGTGAGCCGGTCGAGGAGCGCCTGCCGTACGGCCTCCACGTGACCCGGCGCGTTACGGCGCAGCACCTCGTGACCGTCGTCCGTCAGGACGGCGAACTGGCCCCGCTTGTCGGACGGGCACTCCTCGCGGCGCACCCAGCCGTTCTTCTCCAGGCGGGCCACGGCGTGCGAGAGCCGGGAACGGGTGATCTTCGCCAGCATCGCGAGCTCGGTCATCCGCAGCCGCCGCTCCGGTGCCTCGGCGAGTTTGACCAGCAGACCGTAGTAGAGGTGCGGCATGCCCGCGTCCCGCTGGAGCTGGCGGTCGAGGTGGTCCTCCAGGAGGGTGCTGGCCTCGATGTACGAGCGCCAGACGCGCTGTTCCCCGGGGCTGAGCCAACGGGGTTCGTCGGTGTCCGCCGGGCCGGGCTCCGGGCCCGGTGCCGCTGCGGAAGTGGGTGCCGTCGTCATACGTTCCATTTTACGACCCTTCTTCTTGAATGTTAAACAAACCTGCGGTAGGGTCCGGATTAGAGGTTGAGATTTCAAGTAAAAGCTTCAGCCGCCTCGCCAGCCGGATCCGCACCGATCGCCGGAAGGAGTCGCAGCCATGACCGCCGCCACTCAGGAACGTATGCCCGCGCTGTACCTCAGTCACGGCGCCCCGCCCCTGGCCGACGACCCCGTCTGGCCCGGCGAGCTGGCCGCCTGGTCCGCCGGACTGCCCCGCCCGAAGGCGATCCTCGTCGTCTCCGCCCACTGGGAGGAGGCCCCGCTCGCCCTCGGCGCCACCGGGACGGTTCCGCTCGTCTACGACTTCTGGGGCTTCCCCGAGCACTACTACCAGGTGAAGTACGGTGCCCCCGGCGCTCCCGCGCTCGCCGACTCCGTACGCAAACTGCTGCGTGCCCCCGGCGTTGTGGTGCAGGACGTTCCCGACCGGGGGCTGGACCACGGTGCCTACGTCCCGCTGGTCGAGATGTTCCCCGAGGCCGACATACCGGTGCTCCAGGTCTCCATGCCGACCCTGGACCCGGTGAAGCTGATGGACGTCGGGCGCAGGCTCGCGCCGCTGCGCGACGAGGGCGTGCTGATCATCGGCTCCGGGTTCTTCACCCACAACCTGGCCGCGCTGCGGCAGGGCGGCATCCCCAGGTGGTCGGCCGAGTTCGACGACTGGGGGCGCCGCGCGCTGGACGCCGGTGACGTGGACGGGCTGCTCGACTTCGCCCACAAGTCCCCGGCGGGCATGCTCGCCCACCCGCGCACCGAACACTTCGCACCGCTCTTCGTCACCATGGGCGCGGCCGACGCCGCCGGCGACCTGGACACGCAGCAGTCGGTGATCGACGGGTTCTGGCTGGGGCTGGCCAAGAGGTCGGTGCAGTTCGGCTGAGCTCTCCGAGGGGCGCCGGCACCCCGGCCCCGGGACCCGGCGGCTGCCGGCCTCCCGGCTCCCGGCACCCGGCGACCGCCGGCGGCTACAGCTCCTTCTCGTACCAGGCCACGTCCCAGTAGCGGTCGAACTTGCGGCCCACCTCGCGGAACGTGCCCGTGTACCGGAAGCCGAAGCGCCGGTGCAGCCGCGTGGAGGCCTCGTTCGGCTGGGCGATGCCCGCGTAGGCACGGTGCAGGTCCTCGCCCGCCAGGGCCTCGAACAGGGCCGTGTAGAGCAGGCTGCCGATTCCGCGGCCCCCGGCGTCCGGGGCGACGTAGACCGCCGTCTCCACCGATGTCGCGTAGGCGGGCTTCGCCCGGAAGGGGCTGGAGGTGGCGTAACCCAGGATCCGCCCGGTGTTCGCGGCCGTGGCAACCATCAGGCGGTACGGGCCGTCTACAGGGTGGGAGAGCAGCCACGGGCGGCGCTCGTCGGGGGTGAGGACCGCGGTGTCGAAGGTGATGGGCGTCTCGCGCACGTACTGGTTGTACAGATCGGTGAGCGCTGTCAGATCGCCCTCGGCCCCTGGCCTGACCTGGGCCTTCGCGTAATCCGACGACATCTTGACCCCCCTGTGACCCGACAGGGTACTGCATGATCAGAAAATTCGGGGGTCGGGTGGGGAATTCTGTCCGGATTCCAGTCGTTGTTTCCAACAGATGCCGGGCACCCGAGCAGAGTCCGAAGTAAGAGACCGAGACCCTGCCGTACGTGCCGGGCATCCGCAGAACCGCCCGCTGACCTCATCATCGTAAGGGAGCAAGCATGGCAACCCGTGCCGTCGCCCGTCGTAAGTCCGCCTCCGGCGAGACGGCCGACTCGGCAAGCAGTGTTCGCGCCCATCGTGGCGAGATCGCCGACCGCGACCTGGTCGGCATGTACCTCGACGAGATCGCGCGCACGCCGCTGCTCGACGCCGCCAAGGAGGTCGAGCTGTCCCAGATCATCGAAGCGGGTGTGTTCGCGCGGCAGATCCTCGACGGCACCGAGGAGAACAAGCCGGGTGCCACCACCGAGGAACTCCAGGCGCTGTACGACGCGAGCGAGTGGGCCAAGGACGTCTTCATCCGCTCCAACCTCCGCCTGGTCGTCGCGGTGGCCCGCCGCTACCCGCGCAGCGGTCTGCCCCTGCTCGACCTGATCCAGGAGGGCAACGCCGGTCTGGTGCGCGCGGTCGAGAAGTTCGACTACCGCAAGGGCTTCAAGTTCTCGACCTACGCCACCTGGTGGATCCGTCAGGCCATCACCCGGTCGATAGCCGACCAGTCCCGCACCATCCGTCTGCCCGTCCACCTGGTGGAGGAACTGGGCCGGATCCGGCGCGTGCAGCGCGAGTTCAACCGTGAGCACGGGCGGGACCCGGAGCCCGGGGAGATCGCCGCCGAGCTCGGTTCCACGCCGGAGCGGGTGACGGACGTGCTCGACTGGGCCCGTGACCCGGTCTCGCTGAACATGCCGGTGGACGACGAGGGCGAGACCCAGTTCGGAGACCTCCTCGAGGACACCTCCGCGGTGTCGCCGGAGCAGTCGGTACTGACGCTGCTGCGCAGCGAGGAGCTGGACGACCTCATCGGCCGCCTCGACCAGCGCACGGCCTCGATCATCAAGATGCGCTACGGCATAGAGGACGGCAGGGAGCGCACCCTGACGGAGGTCGGCAAGCAGCACGGCCTGACCCGCGAGCGGATCCGGCAGATAGAGAAGCACGCGCTGATGGAACTGAAGAAGCTGGCCCGCGACACCGGGTTCGACGCGGCGGCGTAGAGCCGGCACGGGGTCAGTGCGGTCCAGGTGCAGGGCCCCTGGGGGCGCCCGATGGTGAAATACGGCGCAAACATGACGCCCTGTCACTGCTTCAATCCGCTGGAGCAGGGAACAAGAATGCAGAGCCCAGGAGTTACGGGGCCGGAAGATCCGGAAGTCCGGAGATCCCGGGCACCGTCTCCTGGACGACTCTCCCGAGCCACGTCCCGTCGCACCACCCCCCCCGGCGCCGGGACTTCCCAAGCCGGGTTCGGCACCCTCCCCCCGGGTGCCGAACCCGGTTCTCCCATGTGC
Source organism: Streptomyces yamdrokensis (assembly GCF_053890455.1). Lineage (NCBI taxonomy): Bacteria > Bacillati > Actinomycetota > Actinomycetes > Kitasatosporales > Streptomycetaceae > Streptomyces > Streptomyces yamdrokensis. The sequence goes on along the minus strand of NZ_CM132679.1, from coordinate 3,280,748 downwards.
GGGACGGGAAAGCGGGCCACCCCGAACCTGAACCCCGGGGTGGCCCGCCAGATGGCAGATTGTGTCACATGGGCATAGCCTGCCGGGCGTGAGCAGCAACACCGCCCCGTCGTCTCCTCCGGTCTCGCTGACCGAGCGGCGCAAAGCCGAAACCCGTATGGAGATCGCCCGCGCGGCGGCCGGTCTCTTCGTCCGCCAGGGCCTGAAGGCCACCCGCGCCGAGGACATCGCGCAGGCGGCGGGCATCGCCCCGCGCACCTTCTACCGGTACTTCGCCGCCAAGGAAGAAGCCGTCGCCCCGCTCTACGAGGTCGGCGCCCGGCGCTGGGTGGAGGCGGTGCGGGCGGCGCCGCCCGGGACGTCCGTACCGCAGGCCCTGGAGGACGCCGCGCGGTCCATGCCGAGGCCGGGCGCGGGGGTGCCGGCGGATTCCTGGGTGTGGGTGCGCACCCTGGTCCGCCTGGCCCACTCGAATCCCTCCCTGCGCAGGGTGTGGGCGGAGGTCTGCCAGACATCGGAGCGCGCACTGGCGGAGGTGCTGGCGGCGCGGGCGTCGGCCGGCACGGCGGCCGACAACGATGCCGGACGTGCCGAGCGGGCCCACGGCGCCCACGGCACTGCCGCGGACGCGCGGTTGCGTTTCGCCGCCGCCGTCGCGATCGCCGCCCTTCGTGCGGCCGTGGAGGGCTGGGCGGCGGGCGACGGTCCGGGCGAGGGCCCACAGGGGCCGGCGGAGCTGGCCGTGGCCAACCTCGCGACCCTGCGGCACTTCCCGTGGGACGACCTGACGGCCTCCTGACGGCTGCCTGGCGAATGCCTGACGCTGCCTGACGAGACTGCCTGGCGTCCGGCCCGGGGCCGCGCCCGGCCGGTCCGCCCCCTCCCGTCGCCCGCGCTGCCCGAGTCGCCGAAGGAGGCGGACTCGCCGATGGTGGGGAGGGGCGGTCCGCACCCATGTCCTGCCTGAACTCCGGCCGCCCTGGCCGGAGAGAGGAAGAGGGAAAGGGAAACGGGCACACCGCACGCCCGTTCACGCCCGTTCATGCCTGACTGAGTCCGTTCCTGTTTACTTCTTGAGCGACCCGGCATAATCTGCGGGGAGAAACCACACGTTCGGGCATGGTTCGGAGGTGAGTGGGCATGTACGCACCAGAGCGGCAGCAGGAGATCCTGCGGCTGGCCCGGGACAGTGGCCGGGTGGACGTGGTCTCGCTGGCCGAGCAGTTCCAGGTGACGGCGGAGACGATCCGCCGGGATCTGAAGTCCCTCGATCGAGCGGGTGTCGTCCGCAGGGTGCACGGCGGGGCGATCCCGGTCGGGCGCCTCGACTTCGAGCCCGACCTCGCCGAACGCGAGACGACGGCCGCGGGCGAGAAGGACCGCATCGCCAGGGCCGCCCTCGCGGAACTTCCGAACGACGGCACGATGATCGTCGACGCCGGTTCGACGGTGGCCCTGCTCGCCGCCGCCCTGCCGGCGGAGTCCTCGCTCACCGTCGTCACCCACAGCCTGCCCATCGCGGCCCGGCTCGCGGACCACCCCGGTGTCCAGCTGCACCTGGTCGGCGGCCGCGTACGCCATCGCACCCGGGCCGCCGTGGACGCCTGGGCGCTGCGCGCGTACGGCGAGATCCGCGCGGACGTGCTGTTCGTCGCGGCCAACGGCTTCTCCACCGGACACGGTCTGACCACCCCCGACCTCGCCGAGGCGGCGGTGAAGCGCGCGGCCATGGCGGCCGCCCGCCGGGTGGTGCTGCTCGCCGACTCCTCCAAGCACGGCCAGGAGCACTTCGCCCGCTTCGGCGCCCTGAACGACGTGGACCTGCTGATCACCGACAGCGGGCTGAGCCCCGAAGACGCCCTCGCGATCGAGCGCGGCGGCACGGAAGTAGTGCGTGCATGATCCTCACCGTCACTCCCAACCCGTCCCTGGACCGTACGTACGAGATCCCCGCGCTGGAGCGCGGCGAGGTCAACCGGGCCACCGGCGAGCGCGTGGACCCGGGCGGCAAGGGCGTCAACGTCTCCCGTGCCGTCGCCGCGGCCGGCCGGCGCACCGTCGCCGTGCTGCCGCTGGGCGGCGCGCCGGGCGCCGTGGTCGCCGCACTGCTGGACGCGCAGGGCATCGAGGTCGCTCCGGTGCCGGTGGCCGGTGCCACCCGTTCCAACATCGCGCTCGCCGAGGCGGACGGCGTCCTGACGAAGATCAACGCACCCGGCCCTGAGCTGACCGCGGCCGAGCAGGAGCTGCTCCTGGAAACGGTCCGCCGGCAGTCGAGGGGCGCCGACTGGATCGCCTGCTGCGGAAGCCTGCCGCGGGGCCTCGCACCCTCCTGGTACGCCGATCTGGTCGCGCGGGCGCACTCCGCGGGCGCGCGTATCGCCCTGGACACCTCCGGACCGGCGCTGGCCGCGGCGCTGCGCGAGCGGCCCGACGTGGTGAAGCCGAACGCCGAGGAACTCGCCGAGGCCGCCGGATGCCGACTGACCACCGTGGGCGACGCGGTGAAGGCGGCCGAGGAACTGCGCGGGATGGGCGCCCGTGCCGTGCTCGCCAGCCTGGGCGCCGACGGGCAGGTACTCGTCGACGAGCACGGCGCCTGGTTCGGCTCCGCCCGGGTGGACGTGGTCCGCAGCAATGTGGGAGCGGGCGACTCCTCGCTCGCCGGCTTCCTCATCGCCGGCGGGCACGGACCGGAGGCGCTCGCCTCGGCGCTCGCCCACGGAGCGGCTGCCGTCCAGACCCCCGGCAGCATGATGCCCGCGCCGGGCGACCTGGACCCGGCCGCGGTCACGGTCACGGCAACGGTGCCGGTGGACCGCGTGTTGAAGGAGCCGGTGACATGAACACCAGTGACATGAACACCGGTGTCCATGAGACCCCGTCAGCCCTCACCGCCCCCTCGGTCACCTCTATCCCCCATACCCCCCATACCCCCACCACCGCCGCCACCGTCCTCACAGCCCCCCACCGAACCACCGTCCCCGTTCACCCTTCCGCCCACCTCATGTCAAGGGCGATATGCGTGCGAAGGAGCCCGCGATGAGCGAGATGATCACCGCGGATCTGGTCGACCTCGACCTGTCCGCCGAGACCAAGGAAGCGGCGGCACGAGCCCTCGCCGAACGGATGGTGGCCCTGGGCCGGGTGACCGACCTGGAGGGCTTCCTCGCCGATGTGGCCGCCCGTGAGGCCCAGATGCCCACCGGCCTCGACGGCGGCATCGGCATCCCGCACTGCCGCAGCGAGCACGTCACCGAGCCGACGCTGGGCTTCGGGCGCAGTGCCGCAGGGATCGACTTCGGTGCGGCGGACGGGCCCGCCGACCTGATCTTCCTGATCGCCGCTCCCGCGGGTGCGGACGACGCGCATCTGACGATCCTCTCCTCGCTGGCCCGGAAGCTGATGAACGCCGAGTTCACCGACGGACTCCGCGCGGTCGGCGACGCCGAGGGCGCCGCGGCGCTCATCCGCGGGGACGATCAGCCGGCCCCCGCCGGGACCGCGGCCGCCACAGCGGACGTGACGGACACGGCTGACGTGACGGACGCGTCCGGCCCGGGAGCCTCCGACAGCCCCGCAGGACCCACGGACTCCGTGGACTCCGCGGACTCCGCGGACTCCGTGGTGGTGCCGGTGGCGGCCTCCACCGGCACCACCACGGGCACCACGGGCGACGGCACCACCGACGACGGCGCCCGGGACGCGGGGACGTCCGGCGCGGGTGCGTCCGACGAGCGCGCGCGTCCCTTCCGGATCGTCGCCGTCACCTCCTGCCCCACCGGTATCGCCCATACGTACATGGCGGCGGAGTCGCTGGAGAACGCCGGCCGGGAAGCGGGCGTCGAGATCGCGGTCGAGCCGCAGGGCTCGGCGGGCTTCACCCGGCTCGACCCGGCCGTGATCGCGGCGGCGGACGGTGTGATCTTCGCCCACGACGTGCCCGTCCGGGAGAAGGAACGCTTCGCGGGCAAGCCGACCGTCGACACCGGCGTCAAGGCGGGCATCAACCGCCCCGCCGAGCTGATCGACGAGGTCCGCGGCAAGGCCGAGCGCGGTGAGGCCACCGCGGCTGCCGTACCCGGTGACAACCCCGTGGACCGCGTCGGCGGACCCGGTGAGGGGTACGGCACCAAGCTGCGCAAGTGGCTCATGTCCGGCGTCAGTTACATGGTCCCGTTCGTCGCGGCGGGCGGTCTCCTCATCGCCCTCGGCTTCGCGATCGGCGGCTATGAGATCAACGAGGCGCCGTCGGTGATGGAACACTTCGCGTGGACCCAGGCCGACAGCTGGGGCGCCCTGCTCTTCCAGATCGGCGGCGTCGCCTTCGGGTTCCTCGTCCCGGTCCTGGCCGGCTACATCGCGTACGGCATGGCCGACCGGCCCGGACTCGTGCCCGGCTTCGTCGGCGGTTCGATCTCCCTCACCATCAACGCCGGATTCCTCGGCGGTCTGGTGTCCGGTCTGATCGCCGGTGCGGTGGTGCTGGCGATCCAGCGGGTGCGCATCCCGGTGGCGCTGCGCGGCATCATGCCCGTGGTGGTGATCCCGCTGATCTCCTCGGCGGTGGTCGGCTTCCTGATGTTCGTGGTGATCGGAAAGCCGATCGCCGAGGCGCAGAAGGCCATGACGGACTGGCTGAACGGCCTCACCGGCACCAACGCCATCCTGCTCGGCACCCTGCTCGGCCTGATGATGTGCTTCGACCTCGGCGGTCCCGTCAACAAGGTCGCGTACACCTTCGCCACGGCCGGTATCGCGGTCGCGAGCCCCAGCGACTCCGCGATGAAGATCATGGCCGCGGTGATGGCGGCCGGCATGGTTCCGCCGCTGGCGATGGCCCTGGCCACCACGGTCCGCGGCAAGCTCTTCAACCGGACCGAGCGGGAGAACGGCAAGGCCGCCTGGGTCCTGGGAGCCTCCTTCATCTCCGAGGGCGCGATCCCGTTCGCGGCGGCCGACCCGCTGCGCGTGATCCCCGCCTCGATGGCGGGCGGCGCCGTCACCGGCGCCCTGTCGATGGCGTTCGGCGCCACCCTGCGCGCGCCGCACGGCGGCATCTTCGTGGTCCCGCTGATCGGCAACCCGCTGCTCTACCTGGTCGCCATCGCGGCGGGCGTCTGTGTCACGGCGGCGCTGGTGATCGTCCTGAAGGGCCTGCGCAAGCCGGTTCCGGGAGCGGGCGGCGCGCCCGGCGGCGAGAGCCCGGCGGCCTCGGTGGCGGAATCGAAGCAGCCGGTCGCCGCGTGAGACGGGAACGGGCAGCACGGGAACGGGCAGCACGGGAACGGGTAACGGCCGCGGACAGCGGACGGGGCGGCAGGATTGGCGAAACGCCCCAATAGGCACATGTGAGGCTTTCGCAGGCAAATGGATCAACTGCGATATAGATCACGTTCATCACGGTCCGGGACCAAAGTCCCGGACCGTGATGTGTACTGGGCGCATGCCTGAGCACGACTCGATCTTGAGGGTGACGGGCGCCACCGTCCTCACCCTGGTGGCCGCGGCCTGCACGGCGGGCCTGGCCGGTGTCCTGCGGCGGGACCGCAGGCGGGTGCGGGGGAGTGGCGTCGACTTGCGGGTGCGGACGCTGGCCCGAGCGGGAGCGCAGTGGGTGCCCAGAGGGTTGGGAGGGCGGGGCGAGGGCCCCGGCCCTCGCCCGAATCGGAAGCCGAAGCCGAAGCCGGGGCGCGACGTTCCGGGGCCGCAGGAGGTGCGGGTGCTCCGGACGATTCCGCGGCAGCGGCGGACGGGCCCGTCGGTGGAACAGGTGCGGCTCACCCAGGCCGAACGCGACGCGTTCGTTGCCCTGGTCCGGCGCTTCACCGGTGGCCGGGAAGCACGATGACGGCGGATCACGGATCACGGATCACGGATCACGGGTCAGGCGGCCTGGTCCTTGTGGTCAGCGCACCTGTGCCGCACGACGCTCCATCGCATCGCGGGCGGCGTCCTCGGTGATGTACACCTCGCACATGTGCCGCCCGTCGGGAGTGGCCGTGTGCTCCACCTCCCACAGGGAGATCTCCGCGCCGTCGCGCAGCAGGAACGCGTGCTCGTACAGCGAGAAGGACGGTCCCGAGCGGCCGGGGCCGCCCACGGTGGACGGGCGGCCGAAGGCCTGGGTGATCTGGTGGGCGGACGCGGTGGTCAACAGCGCGGCCGTCCCGGGACCCGGACGGTCCGTGTTCTCCGCCCGGCGCAGTAAGCGGCGCGCGTGGTCCGCCGAACCGTCGGGGACGTAGACGGGCCGGGGCGCGGGGATCTGGGACAGCTGCACCATCACCGGCAGTTCGAAGTCCGGGGTCTCCGGCGGCAGCGGCAGCCGGGCTGTGGCGACGCCCAGCTCCTCCTCGTCCGCGTACACCTCGTGCTGCGGCTCGCTGCCCGGGGTCGTGTTGTGGACCAGCTCCCAGAGCGTGAGCGCCGAGCCGTCGGCGAGCAGCCAGGTGTGCCGGTACGTCTCGCGGTGCAGGCCGGCGCTGTGGTGCGCGGAGTGCAGCGAACTGTCGTGAGCCAGCGCGCAGTCGAGCAGGCGTACTGCCTCGTCGGGCAGTTCGAAGGAGTTCAGGGCACGGCCGAGCAGTCGCGCGAGGTGCTCCTCAGGAGACTCGGGCGAGTCGGCTGGTTCGTGCGCTGCCGTCTCATACGGAACGCTCAAGGTTTCTCCCGGCGTCGCTGCATGTCACCTTGTGGGTGCATACCGTAGCCCCTCGGGCGGACATCATGTCCGGGAACTGAGAAAACGTACGGCATCGCAACGCACGGACCGTGCGAGGAATTCCCGTCCGTCCCCGCCGGGAACCCGTACTCCCTGTTCAGACGCCACTCCTGCCGCTCGTCGCCGACCCGTCGGCCGCCGGTCACGCACTCTGCTCAGCGGTCGGCTTGCTCCGCTCAACGGACATCCTCGCCGACCCGCCCGGTTCCCCTGTGATTCCCCGTCCGGCGCGCCACACGCCTCCCTGCCCGGTTCGTCATACAACCTTCCGTACGCCTGTCCGAACGGCCGTCCGTGCCGCCTTCCTTCCCCTACCCGTACAACTCCTGGTACGACGGCCAGATTCCGCCCGGTCCGTCCACCGACTCGGCCGCGCGCAGGGCCCGTACGATCGCACGGGTCACCAAGTCGGCGCCCGCCGCGAGGATCTCGTTCAGGGCGAGCGGGTTCGTGGCGTCGAGCGGGCAGGTGCCTGTGGCGAGGGCGAACACCGTGTCCCCGTCGTTGAGCAGGTGCACCGGCCGCACCGCCCGCGCGATGCCGTCGTGCGCGGTGCCCGCCAGCTTCTGCGCCTGCGCCTTGGACAGGTCCGCGTCGGTGGCGACCACCGCGAGCGTGGTGTTGAGCGGTTGCGGCCCGTTCCGCTCCGCGATGCCGGCGAGCCGCCGGACCGCAGCCGCGTGCACCTCCGTGGCCGGATGACGCACCCGGCCGCCCTGGAAGAACTCCCCATACAGGGTCCCGGTTTCCGGGTCCAGCGCCGATCCCGCCGCGTTGGCCACCACCAGCGCGGCCACCGTGATCCCCGAGTCCAGTACCGTGCTCGCGGTGCCGATCCCGCCCTTCACCGCTCCGACCACGGCTCCCGTACCGGCGCCCACGCACCCCTCCGGCACCCGCGCCCCCGGCGAGGCCGCCGCGGCCGACTCGACCGCCGCCCGCCCGGTGGACGCGTCCGGCCGGGCTCCGAAGTCCCCGCCCCGGCCCAGGTCGAAGACGCACGCGGCCGGTACCACCGGCACCACATGCGCGGGATCAGGGCCGACGCGCACCCCACGCCCCTGTTCCTCCAGCCAGGCCATCACCCCTGACGCGGCGTCCAGTCCGTAGGCACTGCCACCGGTCAGGACGATCGCCTCGACCCGCTGCACGAGGTTGCGGGGATCGAGTGCGTCGGTCTCCTTCGTACCGGGACCGCCGCCGCGCACATCCACGGCGGCCACGGCCCCGCCCTCGGGCGCGAGCACCACCGTGGTGCCGGTGAGCAGGCCGTCGCCGGTACGGGTCGCGTGTCCCACCCGCACACCGGCAACATCGGTCAGAGCGTCGACAGTCATGGCGCCAGTCTCGCGCGGCCACCGTCGGAGCGGGGAACCGCCACCGGGGAGTCACCGGCGAGGAGTCACCGGCGAGGAGCCGAGGGAGAAGCCGCCGGCCGGGGAAGGGCCCACCGGGGCCGTACTCTGGGCGTATGAGCACTGCCCCCGATCCCCGGCCGCGCGAGCCGAAACCCGAGCTGGTCTTCGACGATCCGCTGGACCAGCCGTCCGCGGACGACACCGACCGGGGGTGGGGCGACCGCCCGTCCGGTGACAGTGCGTCGGATCTGAAGCGTTTCCTCGACGAGAAGCCGCCCCACCACATCTGACCCGGGTGCCGTGCGGACCGGTGCCGCCTATCGCCCGCCGTACCCCGAGCCGTCGCCACGTCCCGGGCCCTCACCGTGTCGCGGGCCGCGCTGCGCCACCAGCTCGTCGCGTATCTCCTTGAGCACCTCGAGCTCGGAGATCTCGACGATCTCCCGCGTACCCTCCTTCGCCTTCCTGCGGGCCTCGACCCGGGCCAGGTACCGGGCCATGGGCATCACCATCAGGAAGTAGACGACCGCGGCCGTGATCACGAACTGGAGTGTCGCGCCGAGGACCGAACCCCACAGGATCCTGACGCCCGTCGCGGCATCGCCGGTGCCCGTGCAGGGGCCCTTCAGGCACGAGCTGTAGGTGTCCAGGTTCTGCGTGCCGAAAGCGCCGACCAGCGGATTGATCATCCCCTTCACCACCGCGTTGACGACGTTGGTGAAGGCGGCGCCGATGACCACGGCCACGGCCAGGTCGACGACGTTCCCCCGCATCAGGAAGGCCTTGAAGCCCTGCCAGACGCTGGTTTCGTTCTTCTCGCTCACCCCGGGGCTTCCTTTCGTGTGTGTGACGACGGGAATCAAACGTTCCGCAACCTACGGCAGCGCTCCGCCGGACAGTGCAGTCGGGTCGCTCGAGCGAGGTGCTTGACACGGGTCCCGCGCCGTCGGCCAAGAAGGGCCGGCTCACCACAGGGTCACCGCCAGTCGTGAGGTGGCGCTCGCGCCGGCGAGGTCGGCCGCGGTGGCGCGCGGAACCGACAGCACCACCAGTGCCCCGCCCGTGTCCGTGCCCTCCAGTGGTTTCGGCACCTCGGTCACCCGCACCCCACGGGCGACCACACGGGCCCCACCCTCCGTCACCCGCTCCCCGGCGGCGATGACGTCCACCCGGTCGCCCGGCCCCAGCAGCCGCACGGTGGCCGCGTCGGCGATCCGAACCGGCGCCGTGACCCACGCTCCCGCGCGCCGCGCCCGTACGACACGGTCTCCCGTGGACGCCGGCCCGGCGTGGGCGCTCGAAGCGCCGTCGGGATGCCCGCGCGGCCGGTCCGCGTCCCGGGGTCCCGCCGCCACCAGCGCCACCGCCGTGACGGCGAGCCCGACCGCCGCCGCCCGCCTCCGGTGCCGGACCAGCCGGGCCGACCGAAGCAGCCCGCCACGTACCCGCACCGGCGCGAAGTGCGGCACCTCGCAACGCGGTGGGACACCGGCCCCGGGCGGGTGCGGGACAACGGCGGGGCGGGAGAAAGGGAGCGCGGGGGAGGGAGGCGGGGAAACGGAGGGAAAGGACGGAGGAAACTGCACGGGACCACCACCTGCGACGGGGAAACGGCTTGCGGCCCCCACGATGGGGCTTCCCGCCGTTCTCCGCCGGAGCCTGTGGACAGACCACAGCCTGTGGAAAACTCCCTCACCCGAACGTGCGCCGCGCCGCGAGCCGTGCGTCGGCGGCCCCGCGCCGCGAGCCCTCGTCGGCAGCCCTACGGCAGCGCGAAGCCCGGATCAGTCCCGCCCAGCGCCGAGGCGCACGGGCAGCCCCGTTCCTCCGTAGCCGGCAGCGCCGCCACCGTGTCGAAAAGCACGTTCCGCAGCCGGTCCACGTTGTCCGCGAACACCCGCAGCACCTCGTCGTGCGAGACGCCCTCGCCGGTCTCGGCACCGGCGTCGAGGTCGGTGACCAGGGCCAGGGACGTGTAGCAGAGCTCCAGTTCACGGGCGAGCGCCGTCTCGGGATGGCCCGTCATGCCCACCACCGACCAGCCCTGCGCCTGATGCCACAACGACTCGGCGCGGGTGGAGAACCGCGGTCCCTCGACCACGACCAGCGTGCCGCCGTCCACCGGCTCCCAGTCCCGCCCGCGCGCCGACTTCAGGGCGGCCGCCCGGCCGGCGGGGCAGTAGGGGTCGGCCAACGACACGTGCACGACGTTCGGGACCGTGCCGTCGGGCCGGGGCAACCCGTCGAAGTAGGTGTTCACCCGGGACTTCGTACGGTCCACGAGCTGGTCCGGGACCAGCAGCGTCCCCGGCCCGTACTCGGGCCGCAGGCCGCCCACCGCGCAGGGCCCGAGGACCTGGCGCGCGCCGACCGACCTGAGCGCCCACAGGTTGGCCCGGTAGTTGATCCGGTGCGGCGGCAGATGGTGGCCGCGCCCGTGCCGGGGGAGGAAGGCGACCCGCCGGCCGGCCAGTTCACCGAGGAAGAGGGAGTCGCTGGGCGCCCCGTACGGGGTGTCCACCTGGACCTCGGTCACGTCGTCGAGGAAGGAGTAGAAACCGGAGCCGCCGATCACGCCGATCTCGACGTTCGCCTTGTTCGCCATGCTCCGCACCCTAACCGGCCCCGGAAACGGCCGAGGACCCCGTCGTCGGACGACGACAGGGTCCTGTGAGGGAATTCGGCCTCAGGCGGCGCGCAGGGATCCGGCCTCAGGCGGCTGTGCTGCCGGCGGTGCTGCTGCCGGCGCTGCCGGATCCGGACGACGAGCCGGAGCCCGAGGAGGACGAAGCAGAAGAGGACGAGGAGGACGCGGAGGACTCGGAGCCCGAGGACGAGGACGAACCCGTCGACGAACCGGCCGTCTTCGACGCCGGGGCGCTGCTCGACGAGGAGCCGCGGCTGTCGTTGCGGTAGAAGCCGGAGCCCTTGAAGACGATGCCGACCGCCGAGAACACCTTCTTCAGGCGGCCCTGGCAGTTCGGGCACTCGGTAAGAGCGTCATCGGTGAACTTCTGCACCGCCTCGAGGCCCTCGCCGCACTCGGTGCACTGGTACTGATAGGTGGGCACTGTCTTCCTCCTGGCACTCTCACTCGATGAGTGCTAACGATCGTCAATGGTAACCCGTGCCGCAAGTGGTCGGCGTAACGCACGTCACCCCGCCGCGGTGGCGGCCGCAACGCGACCGTCATGAGGACGGGCCTCCACGCGTGCCCCGTCCGTGCCCCGCGCGGACCCCGGACGCGTCCTCAGGGTGTGGTTTCGCAGGTGGAAAGCCATGTCCGCGGAGACGCCACCGCCCCACGCGTGCCCGCGGGCGGGCCTGACAGGGGCCTGCCCGGCGCCCTGCGCGACGGCCCGCCGATGCGTCACATCTCACTGATCCCGACGGGGTCGCGCCGGGCCGCGCCGCGCGTGACCTCGCGGGTCGCCCGGGGCGGCGCCAGCCGTGACCGCAGGGCCAGCAGCGTCACCAGGGCGAGCACTGTGCCGCCCATCGGCACCAGGAACCCGGCACCGGCCCAGAGGTTGTCCTCCAGCTGCCCGGAGACCGTGACCGCGGTCGCCTGGCCGAGGGCCACCGCGCCGGTCAGCCAGGTGAAGGCCTCGGTGCGGGCACCGGCCGGGACCAGGTCGTCGACCAGCGTGTACCCGGTGATCAGGGCGGGCGCGATGGACATGCCGACCAGGAGACCGAGACCGGCGAGGAGCAGCGCGGAGTGGGCGGTCCACAGGGCGGAGGCGGTCACCGCGAGCGCCGCGTACCCGATGACCAGGCGCCGCTGGGGGGCGGTCTTCCAGGCGATGGCGCCGCAGGCGATGCCGGAGAGCATGTTTCCCGCGGCGAAGACGCCGTACAGGATGCCGTTCAGTCCGGGTTCGCCGATCGACTCGGTGTACGCGGCCAGCGACACCTGCATGCCGCCGAAGACGGACCCGATGCCCAGGAAGGTGACGATCAGAACGCGTACCCCGGGGACGCGCAGCGCAAAAGCGTGCTCCACGCGCGCGTGCCCGCGGGCGGCCACCTCGGGCTGCGTGCCCTTCTGCGCGGCGAACAGCAGACCGCCGATCAGGGTCAGCGCGGCCTCGGCCATCAGGCCCGCCGCCGGGTCCACGGCCGTGCACAGGGCGGTGGCCAGCAGCGGTCCGACGACGAAGGTCAGTTCGTCGGTGACGGACTCGAAGGCCGCCGCCGTGGTCATCAGCGGGGAGTTCTTGAGCTTCACGCCCCAGCGGGCGCGCACCATGGGCCCGACCTGGGGCACCGAGGCGCCGGTGGGTACGGCGGCGGCGAACAGCGCCCACAGCGGGGCGCCGTTCAGTGCCAGCGCGGTCAGGGTCAGCCCGGACAGGGTGTGCACCAGGACACCGGGGACGAGGACGGCGCGCTGTCCGTGGCGGTCGGCGAGCCGGCCGCTGTAGGGCGCGAACACGGCCATGGCGACGCCGGTGACCGCCGCGACGGCGCCGGCCGCGCCGTACGAACCGGTGGTGTGCTGCACCAGCAGCACGATGGAGAGGGTGAGCATCGCGAACGGCTGGCGTGCCGCGAAGCCGGGGAGCAGGAACGTCCAGGCGCCGCGCGTACGCAGCAGTCGGCCGTATCCCGGGCGGGAGGTGGCCGCAGAGTCCTTCGACGTGGTGACCGTGGATGCCACGGCCCGTGCCTTTCTGCCGCCTGGTGGCGCGTGGGCCCCTGGTGTCGGGCGCGCCGAGAGCTGTCCTCTTGCGCTGACTGCGGTAGATGCCGGTGCCACAGCTCAGGGCGTGCCGGCCGCCATACGGTCGCGCCAGCTCTGCGTCAGGCAGAGTTGGTTCGATCTGGGTATCGCTTGCATGATACAGGCGGCCCCCGGTATACACAGGCGCCAGGCGCTTGTGATCCTGTGAAAGTGGGCACAGAGGTGCTGTGGCCCTGCGAATGAAGGGTTGTGCCCGACCCTCGAACGACGCCGGAAGTGACGTTTCAGCCCCCGCCCCCGCCCTTCCGGTCAGCCCCGGGCCTCGCCACGTCCGTCCCCAGCCAGCCGGCCAGTTTGCCGCCGCGGCCCACCGCGCGGAGCCGGCGTTCGGCGGCGTCCCGGACCGGGTCGGTGGCGACGACGAGCAGTTCGTCCCCGCGCCGCAGCATCGTCGTCGGTCCAGGAACGAACGAGGTGCCCCCGCGCACGACGAGCGTGACGGCCGCCCCCTTCGGCAGCCGCAGCTCGTCGACCTCCACGCCGTGCATTCTCGATCCCTCCGGGACCTCGACCGACAGCAGATGTCCGCGCAGCCGCTCCAGGGGCGCCGACTCGATGCCCAGGTCGGCGGCCTCCGCGCTCTCGCCGAGCCGCAGCGTGCGGGCCAGCCACGGCAGCGTCGGCCCCTGGACGAGGGTGTAGACGACGACCAGGATGAAGACGATGTTGAAGATCGGCCGGCTGCCGGGAACGCCCTGGACCATCGGAATCGTCGCCAGGATGATGGGTACGGCGCCGCGCAGCCCCGCCCAGGACATCAACGCCTGCTCCTGCCAGGGCACCCGGAACGGCACCAGGCACAGCACGACGCTCAGCGGACGGGCCACCACGGTCAGCACCAGCCCGATGATCAGCGCGGGCACGATGTCGTCAACCAGTTCGTGCGGGGAGACCAGCAGGCCGAGCAGGACGAACATGCCGATCTGGGCGAGCCAGCCGAGCCCTTCGGCGAACCCGCGCGTGGCGGGCCAGTGCGGCAGCCTGGCGTTGCCCAGCACCATCGAGGCGAGGTAGACGGCGAGGAAGCCGCTGCCGTGGGCCATGGCGCCCGCCGCGTAGGCGGCGGTGGCGATGGCCATGACGGCGATCGGGTAGAGGCCGGAGGCGGGCAGCGCCACGTGCCTGAGCCCCAGGGAGCCCAGCCGGCCCACCGCGAGTCCGATGACGGCGCCGATGGCCAGCTGCAGGGCGATCTCGCCGAGCAGGACGTACCAGTGCTCGATCGGGCCGGCCGTGGAGAAGGCGAGCACCAGGATGACCACGGGGGCGTCGTTGAAGCCGGACTCGGCCTCCAGCGTGCCCGTCACCCGTGCGGGGAGCGGGATGCGCCGCAGCACGGAGAAGACGGCCGCCGCGTCGGTCGAGGACACCACCGCGCCGATGATCAGCGCCTGCCGCCACTCCAGCCCGATCAGGAAGTGCGCGGCCGACGCGGTGACGCCGACGCTCGCCGCGACGCCGACGGTCGCGAGGACGACGGAGGCGGGCAGGACGGGTCTGATCTCCGTCCACTTGGTGCCCAGACCACCCTCGGCCAGGATCACGACCAGGGCCGCGTACCCGATGACCTGAGTCAGCTCGGCGTTGTCGAAGTGGATGCCGCCGATGCCGTCCTGGCCCATGGCGATACCGATGCCCAGGTACAGGAGCAGGCTGGGGAGCCCGCTGCGTGAGGAGATCCGGACCGCCACGACGGCGACGAGCAGGACCAGCGAGCAGACGAGCAGGAGCTGGTTGAGGTGGTGGACAGTCGTGGTCGTTCCCTTCCCTGGCATCCGCGCGGTGCGCCGGGCTCCCGTCCGGGGCCCGGGCCGACCGGCACGTTCACGGCAAACTACTTCGTTACCTTACCTAACTCTTGACGCTTTCTTGACGCGCGCCCCTGGCATCATCGAACGTCCGTCCGGGCTGGTAGCCGACTCCGCGTCAAGTGGCGCAGGGCCCTGCGCCTATCGTTGCTCCAGCGCTCAGTTAAAAGCACAGCCCGCCCTGCCGCTCGCGTAAGGACAGCAAGGACAGCGATGCCCCCCAATACCACCGCCTCCACGGGTCAGCAGCCCGGCAAGTCCGGCAGGAAAAAGGGGCGCAAAGCCCGTCTGATCGTCTTCGTCCTGGTGCTGGCACTGATCGGCGGTGCCGTCTACGGGGCGTACTGGTCGGTCAGCACCGTGCGCGCCTCCTTCCCGCAGACCAAGGGCTCGATCACCCTCGAGGGCCTGTCGGGCACCGTCGACGTGAAGCGTGACGACCACGGGATCCCGCAGATCTACGCCTCCTCCGATGCGGACCTGTTCATGGCGCAGGGCTACGTCCAGGCGCAGGACCGGTTCTACGAGATGGACGTCCGCCGGCACATGACCTCCGGACGTCTGTCGGAGATGTTCGGCGAGAGCCAGGTGGAGACCGACGAGTTCCTGCGCACCCTGGGCTGGGACCGGATCGCTCAGGAGGAGTACGAGAAGACGCTCTCCCCGGCGACGAAGAAGTACCTCGACGCCTACGCCAAGGGCGTCAACGCCTACCTGAAGGGCAAGGACGGCGCCGCCATCTCCCTGGAGTACGCGGCCCTGGGCTTCACCAACGACTACAAGCCCGGTGCCTGGACCCCGGTGGACTCCCTGGCCTGGCTGAAGGCGATGGCCTGGGACCTGCGCGGCAACATGCAGGACGAGATCGACCGCGCCCTGATGACCAGCCGCCTCGGTCCGGAGCAGATCGCCGACCTGTACCCGGCGTACCCGTACAGCCGGAACAAGCCGGTGGTGCAGGAGGGTCAGTACAACGAACTCACCGGCACCTACGAGTCGGGCGGCGACGGGAGCGGCACGGGCGACGGCACCGGCATCGGGGACGGCACGGGCACCGGCATCGGGGACGGCACGGGCACCGGCATCGGGGACGGCACGGGCATCGGGGACGGCACGGGCACCGGCGTGGAAGGTGCGTCCGGGGTGGGCGGCACCGCGGGCACCGAGGGCACCGCAGGCAGCCTGGAGAGCCAGCTGACGGGTCTCCAGCAGGTCCTGCAGGACCTGCCGACCGCCGTCGGCGTCAACGGCGACGGCATCGGCTCCAACTCCTGGGTCGTCTCCGGGGAGCACACCATCACCGGTGAGCCCCTGCTGGCCAACGACCCGCACCTGTCGCCCGCACTGCCGTCCGTCTGGTACCAGATGGGCCTGCACTGCCGCAGCGTCTCCGCCGAGTGCCAGTACGACGTCTCCGGCTACACCTTCGCGGGCCTGCCCGGCGTCATAATCGGCCACAACCAGGACATCGCCTGGGGCCTGACCAATTCCGGGGTCGACGTCACCGACCTCTACCTGGAGAAGATCACCGGCGAGGGCTACCAGTACGACGGCAAGGTGGTGCCCTTCAAGACCCGCGAGGAGACCATCAGGGTCGCCGGCGGCGCCTCGCAGAAGATCGTCGTCCGGGAGACCAACAACGGCCCGCTGCTCTCCGACCGGTCCAAGGACCTGGTGCGGACCGGCAAGAAGGCCACCGTCGACTCCGCCGCACCCGACCGGGGCGACGGCTACGGCGTCTCCCTGCGCTGGACCGCGCTGGACGCCGGCCGCACCATGGACTCCGTCTTCGCGATCAACCGCGCGAAGGACTGGGACGGCTTCCGCGAGGCGGCCACCCTGTTCGAGGTGCCCTCGCAGAACCTCGTCTACGCGGACACCGAGGGCCACATCGGCTACACCCTGCCCGGAAGGATCCCCACCCGCGCGGAGGACCACGACGGGTCCATCCCCGCACCCGGCTGGGACCCCGACTACGAATGGACCGGCTGGATCGAGCAGGACGAACTGCCCTACGAGTTCGACCCCGACCGCGGCTACATCGTCACCGCCAACCAGGCCGTCGTCGACCCCGACACGTACCCGTACACCCTGACCACCGACTGGGGCTACGGTGCCCGCAGCCAGCGGATCAACGATCTGATCCAGTCCAAGACCAAGGACGGGGGCAAGATCTCCACCGACGACATGCGGCAGATGCAGCTCGACAACAGCAGCGGCATAGCCAAACTGCTCGTGCCCGAGCTGCTCAAGATCGACGTCGACGACCCGGACGTGCGCGAGGCGCAGAAGCTGCTGGAGGGCTGGGACTACACCCAGAACGCCGACTCGGCGGCGGCCGCCTACTTCAACTCCGTCTGGCGCAACATCCTCAAGCTCGCCTTCGGCCACAAGCTGCCCAAGGAACTGCGGGTCAAGGGCCAGTGCCTGTGGGTCGACCCGGTCAACCCGACCGGGCCCGCCGAGGAGCGCGTCAAGGTCCGGGAGTGCGGTCTGCGTGAGGCGGACCAGGCCCAGCCCGACGGCGGCGACCGCTGGTTCGAGGTGGTCCGCACGCTGATGGAGGACGAGGACAGCGCCTGGTGGACGACCCCGGAGTCGGGCACCCGCCCCAGCGCGGAGAACCGTGACGAGCTGTTCGGGCGCGCCCTGATCGACGCGCGGTGGGAACTCACCGCCAAGCTCGGCAAGGACATCGACACCTGGAGCTGGGGCCGGCTGCACCGCCTGTTCCTGAAGAACCAGACCCTGGGCACCTCCGGCCCCGGCTTCGTGCAGTACGCCCTCAACCGGGGCCCCTGGAAGCTCGGCGGCGGCGAGGCCACGGTCAACGCCACCGGCTGGAACGCCGCCGGCGGCTACGGGGTGGTGTGGGTGCCGTCGATGCGGATGGTGGTCAACCTCGGCGACCTCGACAAGTCGCGGTGGATCAACCTCACCGGCGCCTCCGGGCACGCCTACAGCGCCCACTACGTCGACCAGACCGACAAGTGGGCGGAGGGCGAACTGCTCGAGTGGTCCTTCTCGGAGAAGGCGGTCGAGAAGAACACCGAGGACACCCTGCTGCTCAAGCCGTGAGCAGCGGCCACCGCTGATGCGAAAAGCGGCCCCCCACGCGCGCGGGGGGCCGCTTTCCGTGTTCCCGTGCACCGGCTCAGCCGAACCGCCGTACCCCCGAAGGCGTCACCACCGCGTGCACCGGACGGTCGTGCGGCTCCTCGGGAACCCGCTCGACGACCTCCGTGCCGTACAGCAGCACCACCAGTGCCGGGTGCGCGCCCGTGCGTTCCAGCCGGGCCAGCACCCGGTCGTACGAGCCCCCGCCGCGTCCCAGCCGCATCCCGCGCGCGTCGACGGCCAGGCCCGGCAGCAGCACCACGTCCGCCCCGGTGACGGCGTCCGGACCGAGGCGCTCCCCGGACGGTTCGAGCAGCGCCAACCGCCCGCCGCCGTGCCGCACGCGTGCGAGGGACTGCTCGCCGGTGTACGCGCCCCAGTCCAGGTCGTTGTCGGGGAGCAGGACCGGCAGCAGCACGCGCACGCCCCGCGCGCGCAGGGCGTCGAGGAGCGCGAGCGTGCCGGGCTCACTCCCGACGGAGACGTACGCCGCCACCGTGCGCGCGTGCGTCAGTTCGGGCAGCCCGAGCGCACGGTCGGCCAACGCGGTCGCGCACTCCCGCACGTCACCCGCCGTCAACCTGCCCCTCGCCAGGAGGATTTCCCGTCGCAACGCCCGCTTGGCATGATCGTTCGCGCGTTTGTTCTGTCTCAACTCTGTCCCCGTATCGTTCCAATATGCTCATATGAGCTTTAAATGTGCGGAGCCCCAGATTCCCTGCGAAGGCAGCGGATATGGTGGCGGGCATGATTCAGTCGCACCCTCGGATCACCAAGGCTGTCATCCCCGCAGCGGGCCTCGGCACCCGGTTCCTGCCGGCCACCAAGGCCACTCCCAAGGAGATGCTGCCGGTCGTCGACAAGCCGGCGATCCAGTACGTGGTCGAAGAGGCCGCCGCCGCCGGTCTCGACGACGTCCTCATGGTGACGGGCCGCAACAAGCGACCCCTGGAGGACCATTTCGACCGCAACTACGAACTGGAGTCCGCCCTCAACAGGAAGGGTGACGCCGCCCGCCTCGCCAAGGTCCAGGAATCCAGCGACCTCGCGACGATGCACTACGTCCGCCAGGGCGACCCCAAGGGCCTCGGCCACGCCGTCCTGTGCGCCGCCCCGCACGTCGGCGACGAACCCTTCGCCGTCCTCCTGGGCGACGACCTGATCGACCCGCGCGACCCCCTGCTCCAGCGCATGATCGAGGTCCAGGAGCAGCACGGCGGCAGCGTCGTCGCGCTCATGGAGGTCGCCCCGGAACAGATCCACCTCTACGGCTCCGCCGCCGTCGAGGCCACCGCCGACTCCGACGTGGTCCGGGTCAGCGGCCTGGTCGAGAAGCCCGAACCGGCCGACGCGCCCTCCAACTACGCCATCATCGGCCGCTACGTCCTCGACCCGCACGTCTTCGGGATACTGCGGAAGACCGAGCCGGGCCGCGGCGGCGAGATCCAGCTCACCGACGCCCTCCAGCAGCTCGCCGCCGACGAGAAGGTCGGCGGCCCGGTGCACGGCGTGGTCTTCGAGGGCCGCCGTTATGACACCGGCGACCGGGGCGACTACCTGCGTGCCATTGTCCGACTCGCGTGCGAACGTGAAGACCTGGGACCGGACTTCCGGACCTGGCTCCGCCGTTATGTCACCGAGGAGATGCAGCAGCCTTGAGCACCGCCGCGCCCCGCACCGCAGGCCCGGACCACCTCTGGTCGGTGGACGAGCACCTGGATGACATCCTCGCCACCGTCCGCCCCCTGGAACCCATCGAGCTGAACCTCCTCGACGCCCAGGGCTGCGTCCTGGTCGACGACGTCACGGTGCCGGTGTCCCTGCCGCCGTTCGACAACAGCTCCATGGACGGGTACGCGGTACGGGTCGCGGATGTCGCGGGCGCGAGCGAGCAGTACCCGGCGGCCCTCGAGGTCGTCGGTGACGTCGCGGCCGGCCAGGCCGACCTGCTCCAGGTCGGTCCCGGCCAGGCCGTGCGCATCATGACCGGCGCCCCGCTCCCGCCCGGCGGCGAGACCGTCGTCCCCGTCGAGTGGACCGACGGCGGGCTCGGCGAGGGCCCGGTCGCCGCGATGAGGGCCCGCAGTTCGGCCCCCGAGGGGGCCACCGGGCAGGTGCTCGTGTACCGCCCTGCCGAGGCACGCGCGCACGTGCGCGCCAAGGGCAGCGACGTACGGGCCGGAGACCGCGCACTGGAGGCCGGCACCGTCCTCGGCCCGCCGCAGATCTCCCTCCTGGCCGCGATCGGCCGCGGCACGGTGCGCGTGCGCCCGCGCCCGCGCGTGGTGGTGATGTCCACCGGCAGCGAACTCGTCCAGCCGGAGAGGGAGCTGAGCGCCGGTCAGATCTACGACTCCAACAGCTTCTCCCTCACCGCCTGTGCCCGCGACGCCGGCGCCATCGCCTACCGCGTGGGTGCCGTCGCCGACGACGCCGACACCCTGCGGGACACCATCGAGGACCAGCTGGTGCGTGCCGACCTGATGGTCACCACCGGCGGTGTGAGCGTCGGGGCGTACGACGTCGTCAGGGAGGCGCTGTCGTCCGTCGGCGACGAGGACGAGCCGGGCGGCGGCATCGACTTCCGCAAGCTCGCCATGCAGCCCGGCAAGCCCCAGGGCTTCGGCTCCATCGGACCCGACCACACCCCGCTGCTGGCCCTCCCCGGCAACCCGGTCTCCTCGTACGTCTCCTTCGAGCTGTTCGCCCGTCCCGCCATCCGCACCCTGATGGGCCTCACGGACGTCCACCGGCCGAGAACGCGCGCCACCCTCACCGCGGGCGGGGCGCTGAGTTCCCCGAAGGGCCGCCGCCAGTTCCTGCGGGGCCGGTACGCCGACGGCGAGGTGACCCCGGTCGGCGGCGCCGGATCCCACCTGGTGGCCGCCCTCGCCCAGGCGAACGCGCTGATCGTCGTCCCCGAGGAGACCGAGTCCGTCGCCCCCGGCGCCGGCGTCGAGGTGATCCTGCTCGGCTGACCCGCACGGGTTGGCGGTACCGTGTCGCGCACAGCAGGCCCGTGCGCCGCACCGCGGCGGGCCCGGACCGGGAGCGCCACACTCATGACCGTGCCTTCCCCGGGGGAGACCCCCGGACCCCCTGACCAGCGCCGAGCGACCGGCCAGAGCCGTCTGACGCACATCGACGAGGCGGGCGCCGCCCGTATGGTCGACGTCTCCGGCAAGGACGTCACCGCGCGCACCGCCCGCGCCACCGGCCGGGTCCTGGTCTCCCCCCGCGTGATCGAACTGCTGCGCGGCGAGGGGGTCCCCAAGGGAGACGCCCTGGCCACCGCGCGGATCGCGGGCATCATGGGCGCCAAACGCACCCCCGACCTGATCCCGCTGTGCCACCCCCTGGCGGTGTCCGGTGTGAAACTGGACCTGTCGGTCGCGGACGACGCCGTGGAGATCACGGCCACCGTGAGGACGACGGACCGCACGGGCGTCGAGATGGAGGCGCTCACCGCGGTCTCCGTCGCCGCGCTCACCGTGATCGACATGGTCAAGGCGGTCGACAAGAAGGCGGTCATCACGGACGTGCGGGTGGAGGAGAAGACGGGCGGCAAGTCGGGCGACTGGAGCAGGGCATGACACTCGACGCATCCGTCGGGGGCGCACTGCTCGCGCCGTACAGCGCGCTGGTGGTCACCGCCTCCAACCGGGCCGCCGCCGGTGTCTACGAGGACACGGGCGGCCCGCTGGTCGCCGAGGGCCTGCGGCGCTTCGGTTTCGCCGTCGACGGCCCCCGGGTGGTCCGGGACGGCGACCCGGTCCAGGCCGCGCTGCGCGCGGGCACCGAGGCCGGGTACGACGTCATCGTGACCACCGGCGGCACCGGCGTCTCGCCCACCGACCGCACCCCCGAGGCGACCCGCGCGGTGATCGTCCACGAGGTGCCCGGTATCGCGGAGGCCATCCGGGCGTACGGCCGGGACAAGGTGCCGACGGCCGCCCTCTCCCGGGGCATCGCGGGGGTGACGGAGAGCGGGACCCTGATCGTCAACCTGCCGGGGTCACGCGGCGGGGTGAAGGACGGCCTCGCCGTCCTGGAGCCGCTGCTGAAGCACGCGGTCGACCAGCTGCGCGGCGGTGACCATCCCGGGCCGGGGGCCAGTGGCGGGGGTGCGAGCTGAACGGCCCGGCCTGGCCCGTGGAGCTGACGGCCGGCGACATCGTCCTGAGGCCCATAAAGCTGCGCGACCAGCGGGCCTGGCGCGAGGTCAACCGCCGCAACCGTGACTGGCTGCGGCCCTGGGAGGCGACCATCCCGCCGCCCACTCCCGCCGGCCCGGTCGTGCACCGGCCGACCTACCGCCAGATGGTCCGTCATCTGAGGGCCGAGGCGCACGCGGGCCGGATGCTGCCGTTCGTCATCGAGTACCAGGGGCGCCTCGTCGGCCAGCTGACGGTCGCAGGGATCACCTGGGGCTCGATGTGCTCGGGCCACGTCGGCTACTGGGTGGACGAGGCGGTGGCCGGCCGCGGAGTCATGCCCACGGCCGTGGCGATGGCCGTGGACCACTGCTTCCGTACGGTCGGGCTGCACCGCGTCGAGGTGTGCATTCGTCCCGAGAACGTGCCCAGTCGGCGGGTCGTGGAGAAACTCGGATTCCGCGAGGAAGGGCTGCGCCCGCGTTATCTGCACATCGACGGAGCCTGGCGCGACCATCTCGTCTTCGCGCTCACAGCGGAGGAAGTGCCCGAGGGGTTGCTCGGTCGCTGGCAGTGGGAACGCTCCCGGCGTGAGCGGCCGGAGCGGCCGGAGGGCGAGCGGCGTAACCCCGGAATCCCGCACGGCCCCGGTAATTGAATAAATGTTCGAATTCAGTCTCCCGGTGTCCGCCCGAAGCCGGTTGAGGCGGGGGATTTCGCGTTTCGAGCGGTCGGCTGATCGCATCGATCCAAAAAAGTTCGAGATATCAGTCGGATTGCGCGACACACCGGCTCAATTGGCGGATGGCCCCACCTAAACCCCTCTACCGTGTGAGGTGTGAGCAGCAGCGGCCTCATCTACGCAGTCATTGTCGGGGCCTGGGCCGCCTACTTGGTGCCGATGTGGCTCCGTAGGCAGGACGAGCTGAACGAAGCCCGTCCGACGGAACGCTTCAGCACGGCCATCCGTTTGTTGTCCGGAAGGGCGGGCATGGAGCGCCGGTACGCCAAGGACCTGCGGGCGCGCTCCACCGACGAGGAGGAGCAGGGCGCCCACGACCCGGACGCGGTCACCGACTCGGTGGACGTCCGGGCCTTCGCCGTGTCCCAGACCCGCCCGCAGGCGCAGGCACCCGTACGGGAGCAGCAGCCCGCGCAGCGGCCGGACCGGCGTGATCCCGAGCCCGGGTCCGAACCCGGCTCCGAAGTCCGTCCCGCACGCGAGCGCGTCCCGTCCGCCCGCCGCGAACGGGGCCCCCGGAGGGCGCGGCCCGCCGGACCGGGCCGGCCCTCCGCCCAGCAGTCCGCGGCGGCGCAGGCCGCCGCGGCACGCGCCCGGCGCTCGAAGGTGCTCGCACGCCGTCGGCGCACCACCACCCTGCTCTTCGTCGCCTTCACACTCGGCGCGGTCGTCGCGGCGGTCGGCGGACTCGCGTTCCTGTGGGCGCCCGGAGTGCCGGCCGTGCTGCTGAGCGTCTACATCGCGTACCTGCGCTCCCAGGAGCACCGCCGGTTCGCGTACCAGATGGACCGCCGCCAGGCCGAGGCCGCGGCGCGGCGGCTGCGTGAGCGCGAAGGCCGGCCGCGCCGCCGCCCGCCTGTCGCCGACACGGACACCGACGAACCAAAGGGCCCGGAACAGGGCTTCGGGCGGGCCCTCGAACCGGGGGTGGACCCCGCCACCGATCCCGGCCTCTCCGCACTGGCCGCCGACCGGCGGGCCCTGGTGGAGCAGACCGACCACGCCGAGTGGGTCGACCAGCAGCGCGAGCGCCGGCGGCGCCCCGGCCAGGGCGGCGACAGCTGGGACCCGGTCCCGGTCCCGCTGCCCACGTACGTGACCGCCCCGGTCGCCCCGCGCGCCACCAGCGGCGTGGACCTCGGCGCCCCGGACACCTGGAGCTCGGCCCGCTCGAGCTCCATGGCCCCGGGCCCGGAGGAGGCCGCCGCGTCCGACGACGCGGACCCTGAGGGTGCCGGGACCGGTGAGGACGGTCATCCGGACGACCCCGGCCGCACCGACGCCCTCCCCCACGCCCGGAGGCACCCGCGCGGGGGGACCTCCACGGCGGCCTCGGCCCGCCGGGCCCGCGAGCAAGGCCGCACCCCGCTGTTCGACCAGTACGAGGACGGCGACCGCCCTCGCGCCGCCAACGAATGACCTCCCGAAACCGCAGGTGACCCCCCACCGGCAGCGGATTTCCGAGCACCCCGATCGGGGTGCTAAGGTTTCTCTCGTTGCAAGGGCCTGTGGCGCAGTCTGGTAGCGCACCTCGTTCGCATCGAGGGGGTCTGGGGTTCAAATCCCCACAGGTCCACCGCACGACTGTTCCTGAGTTCGCTCAGGAGTAGTTGACGAGATCCCGCTGATCTTCATGATCGGTCGGGATCTTCGTCGTTTCTGGGGCCTGTTCGGGGTGATGGGTGGCGGCGGACGTCGAGCGTGGCCGTGCCGCTGTCCCGCTTTTCCGTATCGCATGCATCACAGACCCCGCCCCGGCGCAGCAGGCAGCCCGTCGCGTACAGATGCTGGTAGGTGAACCCGCTGTGCGTGGAGGTGATGCGCCGCAGCTGCGTCGCATCGAGCGGAGTGGTGGAGGACGGGACTGTATCCGGTTGAGGGG
This sequence comes from Streptomyces yamdrokensis, assembly GCF_053890455.1. Classification (NCBI taxonomy): domain Bacteria; kingdom Bacillati; phylum Actinomycetota; class Actinomycetes; order Kitasatosporales; family Streptomycetaceae; genus Streptomyces; species Streptomyces yamdrokensis. The sequence goes on along the minus strand of NZ_CM132679.1, from coordinate 3,256,216 downwards.
CTTGGCCCGCCGGCAAGGAGTCTTCGTGTACACCGCCAGGGTAATGGCGCCCCAGGCGCAGGCGCCTGGGCAGTCGGTGTACGGCAGCCGCTGTGGCGTCGTGTCCCCTCGCCGGAGTGCCATGCCGCTGCGGATCTCGAAGGTCCCGCACCCGGCCACGTTGAATGGCCAAGAGCAGAACAAGGCGGCCGATTCTCGCCGTGCGGTTCCGCCCCTCACCCGGTTGTGCGCGCTCAGCGTCGGTCCGTGGCCCGCGGGTGCCCGGTGCCCGCGAAGGTGATCCAGCAGGTGTCGCGGGCGGTGTCGAGGAGGTACCAGATGCGGCCGCCGCTGGTCACCTCGAGCTGCCACTGCTCGCAGGTCTGTCCGCGGTGGGGGCCATGTGCCAGGCCGCCCTTGAGTCGGTGGTGCCGGGGTGTCTCGGTGACCGGTCTGGGGGCGGTGCGCATGGTGATCCAGGCGCGGTAGGTGTTCTCGCGAGCCTGTTGGGCGAGGCTATCCCACCCTTTGGCCGAGGCGGCGTCCGCGAAGCGGACTTCCCAGTGGCCGTCCGGTGCCGGGGGTGCGGCGCGGTCGCCGCGGCCCGCGGTCATGCGACGTCCCGCGGGTCCGGTACCGGGCCGTAGTCTTCGCCGTGATCCCTGGTCAGTGCGGCCAGCAGCTCGGGGTCGGAGTAGACCTCGGCGGTGTGCTGCCAGGCGATGAGCAGCTGGGCGACGGACGCGTTGTTGCCGAGCGAGTCGGCGGCGCGCATGGTGTCGACCAGTTCGACGGCGAAGGCGTGGAGGTCGGGCTCGGGAAGGAAACGGACCCACGGGAAGGCGTCCGGCAGTATGTCGAGGAGCAGTTCCATGCTGCCGGGCTCCCGGCGGGCCATCGCGGCCAGCATCCGGGTGGCGGCCGACACTACGGTCTGGTCCTGCTCGGCCCGCGCTGCGGTGGTGAGGACCAGATCCTCGCCGTCTCTGCGGTGCAGGAGCAGTCTCGGCGATTCCTGAAGCCGGGCAAGCGTCTGCTTGTTCTTGTTCACCAGCTCGGAGAAGTTCACGGCCGCACTCTCGGTACTCATAACTTTGAAACTACTTCGAAACTCGCCCTGGCGCCATCACCCAGAAGAGGGGTGCAGAGCAGTGGCCCTGTCACGCACTCCCCACCTCGCGAGCGGCCAATGGTCGACGTCCGGTTCCGTTCCTTTTTCGCCGACGCGGAACGATCCGCGATAACGCGGAGAACGATCTTTAGGGCCGCTCGTCCCTCCCCTGCGGTCAACTTGGCCTGGATGAGGCGGGCTTCCCCGCGTAGCTCGATGACGCAACGGAGAACTTGTGCCTTGCCAGCAGTCCGGCCATCGATGGCATCCGCGACTTTTCCGGAAGCGGCCGCATAGCAGGCCGCCACGGTCACGGGAATCGCCGAACTTATGCCTAGTGCTGCTCCGCGTTAGTTCGTGGAGGGGTGCTGATCAAGCTGCTTTGAGCGGGCTGCCCTCGTAGGTCCAGCGGTAGGGCTTGGCGGTGTCGTTGTGTTTGACCGCGTAGCTTTCCAGCTTGTCGATGAGGTCGTCACGGCTGGCGAAGTCGCCGTGTCGCAGGACCCGGCGGGTCAGGGCGGAGAAGAACAGCTCGGCCTGGTTGAGCCAGGAGGCGTGCGGTGGGGTTCAGTGGACGTGCCAGCGTGGGTGTGCGGCCAGCCATGCCTTGGTGTGCCTGGCCGTGTGGGAGGAGCCGTTGTCGAGCACGACGTGGATCTCCTTGTCGGGGGCGATGGCCCGGTTCAGCTGGTCCAGGAACGCGGTGAAGGTCGCCGCGTCGTTGCGGGCGATCACCTCGGTGAGCACTTCGCCGCTGGTCACGTCCAGGGCGGCAACAAGGGAAGCGGTGCCGTGGCGGCGGTATTCGAACTCCTGGCGGGCGGCCTTGCCGGGAGCGGCGGGGCGCCCGGGATACCGGCGCGAGCGGGCGGCGATCGCGGTTTTCTCGTCGATCGAGAGCACCACCGCACCCTTGGGCGGGTCGAGGTAGAGGGCGCACACATCCGCCGCGCGTACCCAGAAGCCGGGGGTGTCGCGGCGGGTGAGCCAGCCGCGGACCTGGTGCGGCTTCAGGTCCAGGTCCGCCAGGATCCGCCCGACCTGCGAGGCTGAGACCGGCGCGAAGCAGGTCCCCGCGACCTGGGCGGCGATGGTCCGGTGCGACCAGGTCGCTTCCGGATGCGGCGGTGCGCTGGTGGCCGTGGCCACGATCGCCACCCGCACGTTGGGCCCGTAGGTCCTCGGCCGTCCCGACCGCTCGGCGTCCCGCAGACCGTCCGGGCCGCCGGCGGCGAAGCGGCCCCGCCACTTGCGCACCGTGTTCACGCTGACCTCCAGCTCCCTCGCTATCGCGCCGTTGGCCCGCCCGTCCGCCGCCGCGAGCACGATCCGGGCCCGCAACACGGCCCGCACCTGGGACTTCGGTGAGCAGATTGTTCGTATCAGCCGCTCGCGGACCTCCCGCTCGAGCACCACCGCGACCGCCGTCCCCGCCCGTCCTTCACCATGCACGGCAGACGATCATGGCGGACCGGTGCCACACCCGGCAGGATGGGCCCGTGCCGAAGAACCCGCCCGAGTCCATGCAGCATCACCTGCGCCAGCGCCTGAACACCCACGCCCAGGCACGCTGGCCGCAACTGGCCCGGGTCGACGTCCGCTTCCGTGCCGGATTCGCCTACGTGGCAGCCGAACTGAAGGACGGGGAGGAACTCCCCTTGTGCCGCCTGCGCTTCACCGGAGTCCTGCATACCTGGGGCTTCGCCCTCTACCTCGCAAGCCGAGGCGGCTACCAGGACAACTTCCTCCCCACGGGACTGCCCTCCGGCAGCCCCGAAGACTGCCTGGACTGCGCCGGCGGCCTCTACCTCGACACCCCCGCCTGACCAACCGCACCCCTCCACGAACTAACGCGGAGCAGCACTAGTGTCGTCGAGGTCGACACGGTGCGTGGAGTCCGGACGGAGCGGACGGTCGCCGCCGGTGCCCCGGGCGGCGGCGAGCTCGGATCACGCCGTGTCGACTACGTCGTCCCCGTCCCCAATGATCATGGCCGCTGGCTCGGGATCGTCTTCGCCACCCTCGGGGCAGGAGACCCCGAGGACGAAATCGCCGACCTCTTCGTGGAACTGTTCGACGCGATGATGGGTACCTTCCGTTGGAGCCGTTCATGAGCTGGCCATCCGTGGACTACGACACCGACCTGTGGATGAAGATCCCGGACGCGTGGGAGGAGACCCCGTGGAAGGGGCCGAAGCAGTGGGGCCGCTACATGGCCGAAGCATGGTGGGGTGACAGCGACCTCGAACCGAGCCGCAAGGACCTCAGGGGCCTGGCCGCCACCCTGCAGGCCTGCGCAGAGCAGTTCCCGCGGAGTCACCCCGGCTTCGATGTCTACCTGCACCTGCCGGACCCGCGTTTCATGCCCCTGCCCGTCCACGTCGCCGCGGTCGAGGCGGACGGTGATCGCCAGGAGACCCTGCGGGCACTGGTCACCACGGACGACCAGGATCTTGTGGAGAAGCCGGTGGTGGAGGACTTCACCACCGAACTGCTCGGCACCGGCATGCGCTCCTTGCGCTACACGCAGACGGACCACACGATCGTCGCGGGCGTGCGGTACGCCTGGCGTGTCGAGGAGGCCGGCTGCGACGTGCTGGTCATCGTCGCGGCACCGGACCCGCGTCGGGTCCTCGGCGCCATGGACGACATCGACGCCTTCGTCGGGCGGATCCGTCTGCCGGCCTAGAACACGGCACAGGCCGGCCCCCGGCCCGTCGCTCGTCCCGGTCCTGCCGTTCCGCGGAGCCGACCTGGCAGGACGGGCGGGCACGCCGTGCCACACGGCGGGTCGGCCGGGATGGAGAGTGTGCACCGGTGTCATCTGCGGAAGTCCACGGCGTGGAATCGCCCGCATCGCCTGCGGAGGGCGCGTCGCCGCGCTACGAGGCGCTGCTGAAGGACCTGCAGAAGCAGGTCGTCCTGCTGGAGCAGGATCTCAGGGAGCGGGCGGCGGGCGAGGAGTTCGCGCCGTCACTGCCGGCCGAGTACCAGCGCGCCGACGGTGAGGGCCGTACGAGCGTCGGCTACCGGGGCTATTCGCAGTCCGGTGGTGAAGCGAATCTTTGGCCCGCTCTGACCTCAGCTGTGTGCGTGAATCTGCACTGTTCACTTCAACCCAGGTCAGAGGGGCCGGTTCTGTTGTTCGATGTACTGCTTCACGATGCTGAGCGGCGCACCGCCGACCGATCCGGCGAAGTACGAGCCGGACCACAGGCGCTGTGCCCGCCAGTAGTGGCGGACGAGGTCGGGGAACTCCTGGCGGAGCCTGCGCGAGGACACGCCCTTGAGGGAGTTCACCAGCCTGGACACGGCGACCTTCGGTGGGAAGTTCACCAGCAGATGGACGTGGCTGGCCTCGCCGTTGAACTCGGTCAGCTCGGCCTCGAAGTCCTCGCACACGGCCCGCATGATCTCCTCGCACCGCGTCAGGTGCCGGTCGGCGAAGACGGAGTGCCGGTACTTTGTCACGAAAACCAAATGGACGTGCATGCGAAAAACACAGTGACGACCTGTGCGAATGTTCTCATCGATGTCCATAAACCAACTGTGTATCATGATCCGCGCGCAGCTTCGGTACGGCTTCCGCCTGTACCCGAGCGCCGGTCAGCGCACAGCGTTGGCGAGGGCGTTCGGGTGCGCACGGGTGGTCTACAACGACGCGCTCCGCGCTCGGGAGACCGCCCGGTTCACCGCGAACGCCCGCTGGTCGATCACCCCGGGGCAGAAGTTGCGTCTGCCCAAGATCGGCGATGTGCGGGTGAAGTGGTCCCGCGCTCTGCCGTCGGTGCCGTCCACGGTGACCGTGGTCAAGGACAGCGCGGGCCGGTATTTTGCGAGCTTCGTCGTGGAGAGCGGCCCGGAAGAGGTGCTGCCGAAGACGACGCCGGAGCTGGGCATCGATCTCGGGCTCGGGCACTTCGCGGTCCTCTCCGACGGCACGAAGGTCGACAGCCCGCGCTTCCTGCGCCGGGCCGAGAAGCGTTTGAAGAAGGCGCAGCGGAGCCTGTCCCGTAAGGAGAAGGGCAGCAAGAACAGGGACAGAGCCAGGATCCGCGTCGCCCGGGCACACGCCCGTGTCGCGGACGCGCGCCGCGAGTTCCACCACCAGCTCTCCACGAAGCTGATCCGCGAGAACCAAGCGGTGGCTGTGGAGGACCTGGCGGTGAAGGGACTCGCGCGTACGCGCCTGGCCAAGTCCGTGCACGACGCCGGATGGTCGGCGTTCGTGGCCATGCTGGAGTACAAGGCCGCCCGGTACGGGCGCACCCTCGTGAAGATCGGCCGGTTCGAGCCGACTTCTCAGGTGTGCTCGCAGTGCGGCGTCAAGGACGGCCCCAAGCCCCTGCACGTCCGTGTGTGGACCTGCGGGACGTGCGGGGCCGTCCTGGACCGGGACATCAACGCGGCGGTCAACGTCGCCAAGGCGGCCGGACTGGCCGTGGCAGCCTGTCGAGCGCAGGTAAGGCCGGGACGCGTCCCGGCACCGCGCAGCGAAGCAGGAACCCACCCGACACCACAGCCTTCAACGGTGCGGTAGGCGGGAACCGCCGTCCTTCAGGGCGGCGAGGATGTCAAAGGGCCTTCGCGTAGCAGCGGCTCGACTCGTGGAAACGGTAGTGGCCGAACTTCTCGCAGGGCTCGTAGCCGCTGGAGGTGTACAGGGCGATGGCTTCCGGCTGCTTCGTGCCCGTCTCCAGGACCATGCGCAGGCGGCCGGCCGCGCGGGCGTCCTCCTCCAGGGCGGCCAGGATGCGGCGGGCCAGGCCCCGGCCGCGCATCTGCTCGATCACGTACATCCGCTTCAGTTCGGCGTCCCCGTCGCGGTTGCCCTCGCCGTTGGCGTTCTGGACGCGCCAGCCGCCGGAGGCGACGGGGGTGTCGTTCTCGTCGTAGGCGACCAGGTAGATGCCGTTCGGCGGCTGGAAGTGCGCCGGGTCCATGGGGGTGGCGTCGCCGCCGTCGCCGTAGCGGACGTGGTACTCGGCCTGGACCTCGTCGTTCAGCTTGACGGCGTCGGGGTGGTCGTAGGGGACGTGGCGGATATTCATGCGAAGTAAGGTATATCAATCCGAGAGGCGTGAGAGATCCGTTTTCGGGCCCCGTCCAGTGTGCCGGTATCGTGCCCTGATGCTCACTGTGACCTCCGTCAACGTCAACGGACTGCGCGCCGCCGCGAAGAAGGGCTTCGTGGAGTGGCTGGCCGGGACCTCCGCCGACGCGGTGTGCCTGCAGGAGGTGCGCGCGGAACCGCAGCAGCTGCCCGGGCACGTCCGGGAGCCCGAGGGGTGGCATGTGGTGCACGCGCCCGCCGCCGCGAAGGGGCGCGCCGGGGTTTCGCTGTATACGCGGCGTGAACCCGATCGCGTCCAGGTCGGCTTCGGGTCGGCCGAGTTCGACGGCAGTGGGCGGTACGTGGAGGTGGACCTCCCCGGGGTCACCGTCGCGTCCCTGTACCTGCCCTCCGGCGAGGTCGGTACCGAGCGGCAGGACGAGAAGCTCCGTTTCATGGGGGAGTTCTTCGCCTACCTGAAGGGGCTGAGGGAGCGGGCCGCCGCCGAAGGGCGGGAGGTCGTCGTCTGCGGGGACTGGAACATCGCGCATCGGCAGGCCGACCTGAAGAACTGGCGCGGCAACACCAGGAACTCCGGGTTCCTGCCGGAGGAGCGGGAGTGGCTGGGGCGGGTCCTCGACCCTGCCGACGGCGGGTACGTGGATGTCGTGCGGGCGCTGCATCCGGAGGCCGAGGGGCCGTACTCGTGGTGGTCGTACCGGGGGCGGGCTTTCGACAACGATGCAGGTTGGCGCATTGATTACCATGTGGCGACCCCCGGGCTCGCCGCCCGTGCGGTCAAGGGCTGTGTCGAGCGGGCGGCCGCTCACGCCGAGCGTTGGTCGGACCACGCCCCGGTGACCGTGGTCTACGACCGCTGACAGCCGTCAGTCCCGTTTGCGCAGTTGGCGGTCCATCGCCAGGGAGAGTTCGGCGTCGACCACGCTGCGGGCCAGGGGGCGCAGGCGCTGCACGGCCTCCTCGGGGGCGTGGCGCAGGATCAGCTCGGCGAAGAGGCCGGCCATGGTCTCGGTGTGGGTGCGGACCTCGCGGCCCGCGCGCAGCACCTCCGCGAGCGGGATGCCCTCGCGGACCAGGGCGGACGAGACGTCCAGCAGGCGGCGGCTGATGTGGACGATCTCCTCGCCGTCCGTGCCGAGGTAGCCGAGGTCCATCGCGGCGGCCAGGTTCTCCGGGGTGACGTCGCCCGCGAAGTAGTCGGCGAGCTCCTCGGGGGTGAGACGGACCGGCGTCTCCTCGGTGGGGGTGTCCATGCCGAGGAGTTCGCCGACGTCGCGGCCGTGGTCGAAGGCCTCGGCGAGTTCCGCTATGCCGTTCAGGGTGTGACCGCGTTCCAGGAGCGCCGTGATCGTGCGCAGCCGGGCCAGGTGGTGGTCGTCGTACCAGGCTATGCGGCCCTCGCGGCGGGGCGGCGGTATCAGCTTGCGTTCGCGGTAGAAGCGCAGCGTGCGCACCGTGATGCCGGCCAGGCGGGCCAGTTCCTCCATGCGGTACTCGCGCCGCTCGCCCCTGGGTTCCGCTTCCTCTGCCACATCAGCAGCCTAGGGCCTGTCCGGCGGATCAAGTCGGAGGCAACCGACGACGACGCCGCAGACGAGCGTGCCGGACCCCATGTCCTCGGCGTGATCCGCCGGACAGGCCCCCAGGCCCTGCTGCCGGACCCACGTGTGCCCGACGAGCGCGGCCCCCGAGGGTATACCGGCGGTAACTTTTTCCTGCACGCCCCCTACCCATCAGTAGCCGACTGTCCTACTCTCCCCATTGCGCCAGTGTTCACTGGCAAGGTTCTCTGCGGTGCGTAAGGGCTGGAGGCTTCGGGATGGCCGAGCACGAACACGAGCACGAGCACGTACGGGTCGCGGTGATCGGGTCCGGGTTCGGCGGGCTGGGGGCCGCCGTGCGGCTGCGGCGCGAAGGGATCACCGACTTCGTCGTCCTGGAGCGGGCCGGGTCCGTCGGCGGGACCTGGCGGGACAACAGCTATCCGGGGTGCGCGTGCGACGTGCCCTCGCACCTGTACTCGTTCTCCTTCGCGCCCAACCCCGACTGGCCGCGCTCCTTCTCCGGGCAGGAGCACATCCGCGCCTACCTCGAGCACGTCACCGACGTCTTCGGGCTGCGCCCGCACATCCGCTTCGACTCGGAGGTGAAGCGGATGGTGTGGGACACGGAACGGCTGCGCTGGGACATCGAGACCGGCGGCGGCAACCTCAGCGCCGATGTGGTCGTGTCCGCCACCGGGCCGCTGTCGGAGCCCAAGGTCCCCGACATCCCGGGGCTCGACACCTTCCCCGGCAAGGTCTTCCACTCCGCCCGCTGGGACCACGACTACGACCTGCGCGGCAAGCGGGTCGCCATGGTCGGCACGGGCGCGTCGGCGATCCAGATCGTGCCGGCCGTCCAGCCGCTCGTCTCCCGCCTCACCCTCTTCCAGCGCACCCCGCCCTGGGTCCTGCCCCGCGTCGACCGGGCCATCGGCGGAGCCGAACGGGCCCTGCACCGGGCGCTGCCCTTCACCACCCAGCTGCGCCGCGGACTGCTGTGGGGCGTACGGGAGTTGCAGGTCCAGGCGTTCACCAGGCACCCGGGCGAGCTGGGCTTCGTGGAGCAGCTGGCCAAGCGCAACATGGCCCGTGCCGTCAAGGACCCCGCCCTGCGCGCCCGGCTCACCCCCGACTACCGCATCGGCTGCAAGCGCATCCTGCTGTCCAGCACGTACTATCCGGCGATCGCCCAGCCCAACGTCGACGTCGTCGACGGAGGGCTGAGCGAGGTCCGTGGATCGACCGTGGTCGCGGCCGACGGGACCGAGGCCGAGGCCGACGCGATCGTGTTCGGGACCGGGTTCCACGTCACCGACATGCCCATCGCCGAGCGGGTCGTCGGCGCGCGGGGGAAGACCCTCGCCGAGACCTGGACGGGCGGCATGGAGGCGCTGCGCGGTGCCGCGGCCGCCGGATTCCCCAACTTCATGACGCTCATCGGGCCCAACACCGGCCTCGGGAACTCCTCCATGATCCTCATGATCGAGTCCCAGCTGAACTACCTGGCCGACTACCTCCGTCAACTCGACGTCCTCGGTGGCCGGGTCGCCCTCGACGCCCGCCCCGGTGCCGTCCGCGGCTGGAACCACCGGGTGCAGGAGCGGATGAAGCGCACGGTGTGGAACACCGGTGGCTGCACCAGTTGGTACCTGGACGCAGGCGGCCGCAACACCACCGTCTGGCCGGGTACGACCGCCGAGTTCCGGCGGGCCACCCGGCGCGTGGACCTCGCCGAGTACACCGTCCTGCGGGCGGTGTCCGGGAAGAAGGCCGCCGCGCCCCACGAGAGCGCCGGGGTGGTCGCGTGAGCCGGCCGGCGCACGTCTCCGCGGGGCCCTACGCCCCGCCCGTCCCCGCCCGCGAACCCACCGCCGTCTCCGCCGACGGCACCCGGCTGCACGTCGAGGCGCACGGGCCCGCCGGGGCGCCCGCGGTCGTCCTCGTCCACGGCTGGACCTGCTCGACCGCCTTCTGGGCGGCCCAGATCCGTGAACTCGCCACCGACCACCGGGTGATCGCCTACGACCAGCGCGGTCACGGACGTACCCCCGCGAGCCGGGACTGCACCACCGACACCCTCGCCGACGACCTGGAAGCCGTCCTGACCGCCACGCTCGCACCCGGCGAACAGGCCGTGATCGCCGGGCACTCCATGGGCGGCGTGACGGTCATGGCCGCGTCAGCCCGGCCCGCCTTCGTCGAGCACGCGGGGGCCGTCCTGCTGTGCAGTACCGGCAGTTCACGGCTGATCGCGGAGTCGACGGTGCTGCCGATCCGGCCGGGGCGGGTACGGACCTGGCTGACCCGGCGCGTCCTCGGCTCCCGGGCCCCGCTCGGGCCCGTCACCCCGGCCGCCCGCCGCATCCTCAAGTACGCGACGATGGGGCCCGGTTCGACACCGCACATGGTCGAGGCGTGCGCCCGTACCGTGCACGCCTGCCCGCGCGCGGTCCGCCACTCCTGGTCACACGTGCTCGGCCTGCTCGACCTCGGCCACGCCGTGAGGGAGTTGCGGGTGCCCACGGCCGTCGTCGCCGGCACCGCGGACCGGCTCACCCCGCCGGTGCACGCGCGGGCGATCGCCGCCGAGCTGCCGCACTGCCTCGGGCTCACCGAACTGCCCGGCGTCGGCCACATGACACCCGTGGAGGCGCCCGGCCCGGTCACCGCACGGATCCGGGAACTCGCCGCCGCCCACCTGCCCGCCGCACCTGCCGTACCCGCCGCACCGGTTGCTCCCGCCGCACCGGTTGCACCCGTTGTACCCGCCGCACCTGCCGAGGAGAGCGCATGAGTGGACAGCGCACGAGTGGACAGCGCGCGGCCAGGGGCCGTCTCGAAGGCCGGGTCGCCGTCGTCACCGGAGCGGCGCGCGGAGTGGGGGAGCTGCTCGCCCGCAAGCTGTCCGCGCGCGGGGTGAAGGTGGCGCTGGTCGGGCTGGAGCCGGACGGACTCGAGCAGGTCTCGGCGCGGCTGCACAGCGAGAGCGACCACTGGTACGCCGACGTCACCGACCACGAGGCGATGACCCGGGTCGCGGCGGAGGTGAGGGAGCGCTTCGGGCGGGTCGACGTGGTCGTCGCCAACGCCGGTGTGGCGAACGGCGGTCCGTTCGCCGACTCCGACCCGGAGGCCTGGCGGCGGGTCATCGAGGTCAACCTGATCGGGTCGGCCGTCACCGCCCGCGCGTTCCTGCCGCTGCTGACCGAGAGCCGCGGCTACCTGCTCCAGATCGCCTCGCTCGCCGCGATCACCCCGGCCCCGATGATGACCGCGTACTGCGCGTCCAAGTCCGGTGTGGAGGCGTACGCGCACAGCCTGCGCGCCGAGGTCGGACACCGGGGTGTGCGGGTCGGCGTCGGCTACCTGTCGTGGACCGACACGGACATGGTGCGCGGGGCCGACCAGGACACGGTGATGCGGGAGCTGCGGCAGCGGCTGCCGTGGCCGACGAACAAGACGTACCCGCTGGGCCCCGCGGTGGACCGGCTCGTCGCCGGGATCGAACGGCGCTCCAGCCATGTGTACGGGCAGTGGTGGCTGCGGGGGATGCAGGGCGTACGCGGTTACCTGCCCGGCATGATCGGGACCGTCGGGCAGCGGGAGGTGCGGCGGTTCGCGGACCGGCTCACCGGCATGCGGACGGGGCTGGTCGGGGCCGGCGGCGACGCCGACGAACAGCACCGGACCGGGCTCGGAACAGCATCGGACCACGCTGCGTAACTGATCGACATGCGGCGGGTGATGGCCCGTGTGAATCTGGTCGGGCAACAGCCCCCACACCCCAACGGGAGTGAACCCACATGGGTATGAAGGACCAGTTCCAGGAGAAGTCCGAGCGGATGAAGGACCAGGCCAAGCAGAAGATGGGCGAGGCCAGGGAGCAGCACCAGAACCGCGGCCGCGGTCGCGAGGAGGACCCGGACAACCCCCAGCAGGGCCGACTGCGGCAGGAGTCCGAGGAGCGTCGCGAACAGCGCCGCCAGTCCTGACCTCGTGAGCTGAGCTGGACCGGGAAGGGGCGTCTCCTCCCCCGGGGGCGCCCCTTTCCCGCCGTGTCCGATCAGCCCTCGTACGTCCTCGGCGGCAGCTTCGGGCGGGATCGGTCGGGGACGTCGCTGTAGGCCGGGGGTGCGGCCGGGGGCTCGGACTCCAGGAGTTCCAGGGCCAGTCGGACCGCGTCGTCCAGTACGGCGTGCCGGCCCTCCGCCCAGTCCAACGGGGTGCGCAGCACCTCCAGGTCGGGGGCGACGCCCTTGTTCTCCACCGACCAGCCGTACGCGTCGAACCAGGCCGCGTTCATCGGCACCGTGATCACCGTGCCGTCCCCCAGCCGGTGCCGGCCGGTCATGCCGACGACGCCGCCCCAGGTGCGCTGCCCGACCACCGGCCCCAGTCCCAGCAGCTTGAACGCGGCCGTGATCATGTCGCCGTCGGAGCTGGTCGCCTCGTCCGCCAGGGCGACCACCGGCCCGCGCGGGGCGTTGGCCGCGTACGACACGGGCTGGGCGTCGCGGGTGAGGTCCCAGCCGAGGATGGTGCGGGTCAGGGTCTCCACGACGAGTTCGCTGATGTGGCCGCCGGCGTTGCCGCGCACGTCCACGACCAGGGCCGGGCGGGACACCTCCATGCGCAGATCGCGGTTGAACTGGGCCCAGCCCGAGCCGCCCATGTCGGGGATGTGCAGGTAGCCGCACCGGCCGCGGCTCAACTCCCTCACCACCGCACGCCGTTTGGCCACCCAGTCCTGGTAGCGCAGCGGGCGTTCGTCGATCAGCGGGACCACGGCGATCCTGCGGGGCGGGCCCGCGCCCTCGGCGGGGGTGAACGTCAGCTCCACCGTCGTACCGCCCGCCCCCGCGAGCAGCGGGTAGGGCCCGGCGACCGGATCCACCGGGCGGCCGTCGACATGGGTGAGGACCGCGCCCTCGCGGATGCCGGTGCCGGCCAGCGGGGAGCGGGCCCGGGAGTCGGAGGAGTCGCCGGGGAGGATCCGCCTGACTGTCCAACCGTCCTCGCGGAGGACGAGGTTGGTGCCGAGGAAGCCCTGGCGGCGCTGGTAGTGCGGCGGGCCCTCGTTGCGGCGGGCGGGGGTGACGTAGGCGTGGGAGGTGCCCAGTTCGCCGAGGAGTTCGCGCAGCAGGTCCGCGAACTCGTCCGGAGAGGCGACCCGTTCGACCAGCGGACGGTACTGGGCGAGCATCGCGTCCCAGTCGATGCCGCACATGCCGGGTTCCCAGAAGTAGGACCGGGTCAGCCGTCCCGCCTCCTCGTACGCCTGTCGCCACTCGGCCCCCGGGTCGGCCTCGTGCAGGATGCGGCGGACGTCGATCCACACGGTGGAGTCGCTGTCGCCCGGCTCGTTCGCGGGCACCGCGCGCGGCTCGCCCTCGTCCGCGACGACCAGCCGGGTGCCGTCACCGCTGACCGCGAAGAAGTCGAGGTGCTCCACGAGTTCGGACTTCTTCGCCCGGCTGATGCCGAAGTGCTCCAGCGTCGGCCGGCCGCTGGTGTCGTCCGGGTTGGCGAAGGTCTCGCCGAGCGCGCCCGAGATCGGCCAGCGCAGCCAGACCAGCCCGCCGCCCGCGACCGGGTGCAGCGCGGAGTATTTGGAGGCGGCGACCGGGAAGGGGGTGACCCGGTTCTCCAGGCCCTCGGTCTCGACGGTCACCGTCCCGCTGTCGCCGACGTCCTCGGTGTCGTCGGCCTCCACCGGGTCGAGGCCCCCGGCGGCAGGGCGGCCCTCGGGGCTGAGGGCGAAGGGGGAGAGGGTCGCCGACGACAGCGGTACCAGGTACGGGCGGCAGCCCAGCGGGAAGGACAGGTCGCCGGTGTGCACGTCGTACACCGGGTCGAAGCCGCGCCAGGACAGGAAGGCGAGGTAGCGGCCGTCCCGGGTGAAGACCGGATTCTCGTCCTCGAAGCGGCCGTTGGTGACGTCGATGACCAAGCGGTCCTTCATCCGGGCCAGTTTGATCTGCCGCAGCGACCGCCCGATGCCGGGGTGCGACCAGGCGAGCCACCCGCCGTCGGGTGAGAACGCGAGGTCGCGCACGGGGCCGTTGGCGGACCGGACCAGCTCGGTGACCCGGGGGCCGGGAGCGGCGTCGGAGCCGTCGCCGGAGCCCGCGCCGCCGTCCTCGGAGCTCTCGTCGCCGCCCTCGGCTTCCTCTGCCTCCCCGTCCTCCCCGGTCTCCCCGGTCTCCTCGCCGGTGTCGACGAGCAGCAGGCGTCCGTCGTGGGAGGCGACGGCCAGCCGCCCGCCGTCCGGGTCGGCGACCATCTCCAGCACCCGGCCCAGCTCCCCCGAGGCCAGCCGCCGGGCGGGGCGGTGACCGCTCGCCCGGGGCAGGGAGGCGATCTCGACGGCGTCCTCGCCGTCGGCGTCCGTCACGTACGCCACCCGCCCGCCCGCGCCGAGCATCTCCGGCAGCCGCACCCGTACGCCCGGGGTGTCCGTGAGGGTACGGGCGGGGCCGTCGCGGTGGGTGAGCCAGTACAGGCTGCCGCGTACGACGACGGCGCTGGCCCGGCCCGTCTCGTCCACGGAGACGCAGTCCAGGTGGTGGGCGGCGGGCACCTGGTAGCGCCGCCGCCCCGCGCGCGGCCCGCTCAGTGTGACGCCGAGCGGGCGCGGCACCGAGCCCGGGGACAGGTCGTCGACGATCCACAGGTCACCGGCGCACTGGTAGACGACCCGGGTGCCGTCGCTGGACGCGTGGCGGGCGTAGAACGCGTCGTGATCGGTGTGACGGCGCAGGTCAAGGCCGTCGTACGCCACGGAGTACAGGTTGCCGACGCCCTCGTGGTCGGAGAGGAAGGCGATCCGGCCGCCGACGAACATCGGGGAGTGCAGATGCCCGTCGACGCCTTCGGCGCCACCGCCCCCGCCGGTCCCCCCGCTCCCGCCGAGCAGGCGCCGTCCGTGCAGCCACAGCCTGCCCGTCGCCCCGCCCCGGTACCGCTTCCAGGAGGCCGGTTCGTGCGGTGGGGTGCCGGTGAGCAGCAGGGTCTGCCGTTCCCCGCCGACGTCGGCGACCTGGAGGTCGCTCACCGGGCCCCAGGGCAGTTTGCGGCCGGGGCTGCCGTCGGGGGAGAGCTTGTAGGCCCAGGTGAAGTACGAGAACGGCTCGCCGTGCGAGGCGACGGCGAGGATTTCGGCGTCCGTGTTCCCGTTCGGGGGAGCCCAGCCGCAGACCCGGGTGTCGGAGCTGCCCCAGTAGGTGAGCCGGCGTCCGGGCCCGCCGTCCACCGGGACCAGGTGGACCTCGGGGGCGAGGCTGCGCCAGCTCGTGTACGCGATGTGGCGGCCGTCGGGGGAGAAGCGGGGGTGGCCGAGCCTGGTGCGGTCGACGGTGAGCCGCCAGGCCCGGCCGCCCGGGGCGTCGAGCGGGGAGAGCCAGAGGTCGTCCTCGGCCACGAAGCACAGCAGGTCCCCGTTGAGGTGCGGCAGGCGCAAATAGCTCACCACCCCATGCTTTTCCGGGGGACGGGCCGCAGCAACTCGTGCGGGGGCGCGTCGGTCCTCCCGGACGTGACCCAGCACACGTACGAAACAGTTTCGTTTTCTTGAGGTCCCGAGTACATTCGTCATGTGGGAATCCGCGCACGGGATCGCGTACGAATCCGCGTACGCGACGGCGGACGTACGGCACCATGTGTACGGACGTGTGCCGTGTGACGCGGCGATACCCCTGAGGGGGCGAGGAAGTGGGAAGGTGAGTGGGATGACCGAGGCCGCGACCGTGCGGCGCAGCCGGATCACCCCCGAGCGCGAGGCCGAGTTGTACGCGGCCGTGCTCGGCCTGCTCCGCGAGGTCGGGTACGACGCCCTCACTATGGACGCCGTGGCCGCCCGCACCCGGTCCAGCAAGGCCACGCTCTACCGCCAGTGGGGCGGCAAGGCCGAGCTGGTGGTCAGAGCCATGCGGCACCAGAAGCCCGGCAGCATGGGCGACATCGACACCGGCTC
This sequence comes from Streptomyces yamdrokensis, assembly GCF_053890455.1. Classification (NCBI taxonomy): domain Bacteria; kingdom Bacillati; phylum Actinomycetota; class Actinomycetes; order Kitasatosporales; family Streptomycetaceae; genus Streptomyces; species Streptomyces yamdrokensis. Next base: position 3,240,536 of record NZ_CM132679.1, on the reverse strand, counting down.
CCTGCGGGGCGACCTGCACGGCATCATCGGCCGCGAGGACGACTGCGTCATGGAACAGAACGCCGCCCTGATGCGGGCGCTCGCCATGGCGGTGCACATGAACGACGACCTGCGGCGGGCCTTCAAGGACCTGCTCGTGGAACCCGAGGTCGACGAGTTCCAGAGGATCGTCCGGCGTGCGGTCGAGCGCGGTGAGGTCCGCCCGGACAACCCGGCGCTGGCCTACATCGTGCACATGCTCGTGGGCGCGTTCGCCACGCGGACGCTGATCGACGACCTGCCGCCCACGCGGGACTTCCTCACCTCGTACATCGACGCCGTGGTGCTCCCCGCCCTCGGCGTGTCCCCTCGCTGACCGGACCCCGCCGGCCGGCGAACACCCTTCAGTACCACCCTTACCACCTGACAGACGCCACCGCTCACGTCGTCGGGCCGATCTCCCCTGCCCTGAACACCCCACGACCTGACCGGGAGTACTCCCTCGTGGCCACTTTGCTGTACCGACTCGGCCGCTTCGCCTTCAGGCGACGGCACTTCGTAGCCCTGTTCTGGGTGGCGCTGCTGGCGCTCGCGGGCGCCGGCGCCGCCGGTGCCCCCGTCGCCGGCAACAGTTCGTTCTCCATCCCCGGCACCGAGGCCCAGAAGGCCTTCGACGTGCTGGAGGAGCGTTTCCCCGGAAGCAGTGCCGACGGAGCGACCGCACGCGTCGTCTTCAAGGCACCCGCCGGCGAGAAGATGACCGACGCCGGCCACAGGGCGACCGTCCAGGACACCGTCGAGGAACTCGCCGACGGCTCCGAGGTCGCCCGTGTCACCGACCCGTACGCGGGCGGAGGCGTCAGCAAGGACGGCACCGTCGCCTACGCCTCGGTGACCTACCAGGTCTCCGGCATGGAGCTGGCGGAGTCCTCGCGCGACTCCCTCGAGAGCTCCGCCGAGGGTGCCCGGGACACCGGCCTGACCGTGGAGATCGGCGGTGACGCGCTCCAGGCCGTCCCGGCGACCGGCGCCGCCGAGATCATCGGCATCGGTGTCGCCGCGGTCGTCCTGGTCATCACCTTCGGCTCGCTGGTCGCGGCCGGTCTGCCGCTGCTCACCGCGCTGATCGGGGTCGGCATCGGCATCGCGAGCATCACCGCGCTGGCCTCGACGCTCGAACTCGGCTCGACCACGTCCATCCTGGCCATGATGATCGGCCTCGCCGTCGGCATCGACTACGCGCTGTTCATCGTCTCCCGCTACCGCGCCGAACTGGCCGAGGGCCGGGAACGCGAGGAAGCGGCGGGCCGCGCCGTCGGCACCGCGGGCTCCGCGGTCGTCTTCGCCGGTCTCACGGTCGTCATCGCCCTCGTCGGCCTGTCGGTCGTCAACATTCCGATGCTGACCAAGATGGGCATCGCCGCCGCCGGCACGGTCGCCATCGCCGTCCTGATCGCCCTCACCATGGTCCCGGCGCTGCTCGGCTACGCGGGCCGCAGGGTCCGCGCGGTCGGCGAGAAGGGCAAGCCGCGCGGGCGCGGGAACGAGAACGAGGCCGAGGAGAAGAAGCCGCAGGAGCAGGCGCAGCGCCCGAACCTGGGCACCCGCTGGGCGAGCTTCGTCGTCCGGCGCCCCGTGGCTGTCCTCCTGCTCGGCGTCGTCGGCCTCGGCGCGGCGGCCATACCGGCGTCCTCCCTCGAACTGGGCCTGCCCGACGACGGCTCGCAGCCGACGTCCACCACCCAGCGCCGCGCCTACGACCTGCTCTCCGAAGGCTTCGGCCCCGGATTCAACGGCCCGCTCGTCGTCGTGGTCGACGCCAAGGACAGCGACGACCCGGACGCCGTCTTCCGGCGGACCGGCGACGACATCAAGGCGCTCGAGGGCGCCGTCTCGGTGAGCCCCGCGGCACCCAACAAGGCCGGCGACACGGCGACGATCACCGTCGTCCCGGACTCCAAGCCCTCGTCGGTGGCCACCGAGGACCTGGTGCACGACATCCGGGACGCCGGAGCGGACGTCAGGGCCGACACCGAAGCGGACGTCCTGGTCACCGGCGCCACGGCGATGAACATCGACGTGTCGCAGAAGCTCAACGACGCGCTGCTCCCGTACCTGACCCTGGTGGTCGGCCTGGCGTTCCTGCTGCTGATCGTGGTCTTCCGGTCGATCCTGGTTCCGCTGAAGGCGGCCCTCGGCTTCCTCCTCTCGGTGATGGCCGCGCTGGGCGCCGTGGTCGCGGTCTTCCAGTGGGGCTGGCTGTCCGGCCTGATGGGCGTGGAGGAGACCGGCCCGGTCATGTCGATGATGCCGATCTTCATGGTCGGCGTGGTCTTCGGACTGGCCATGGACTACGAGGTGTTCCTCGTGACCCGGATGCGGGAGGCCTACGTCCACGGCGAGAAGCCCGGCCAGGCCGTGGTGACCGGCTTCCGGCACGGCGCCCGTGTGGTGAGCGCGGCCGCGGTGATCATGATGGCGGTCTTCGCCGGCTTCATCGGCTCCAGCGAGGCGATGGTCAAGATGATCGGCTTCGGCCTCGCCGTCGCCGTCTTCTTCGACGCGTTCGTCGTCCGCATGGCGATCGTGCCGGCGGTCCTGGCCCTGCTGGGCAGGAAGGCCTGGTGGCTCCCGAAGTGGCTGGACCGCGTCCTGCCCAACGTGGACGTCGAGGGCGAGGGCCTGCGCACCGAAGCGGAGAAGAAGGGCGGCAGCCCGGACGACGACCGGGACCTGGCCCGCGTCTGACAGCCGTACCACACCGCAGAACCAGCCGGTGAGGGCTCCCCGTGGGGACGGGGAGCCCTCACCGGCTTCCGTCTTCGCCCGGACGGCCCTGTGCAGGTACGCCTCGCACCTCACCGGTGCCCGCACGCCGTGGGCACTGATCCCTGCACACGTCGCGAAGTGACCCGGGCCGCCCGTGTCGTCCTGCGGGGCGGGACCTGCACAACCTGCCGGTCGCCGTCCCGCGGGAGTCCCCGGTCCTCGTCGGCGCTGCGATCGGGGCCCTGTTCCTCGAGGAGCGCTTCGGAGCCCCGCGCGTCGCCGCGGCCGGGCTGCCAGGGGGCCCGCTCGTGGGGAGGGACGGACGGGTTCCCCCGGACGTGTCGTTCTGCGGGCAGGTGCGGCGGGCCGGTGCGGGGCGCACCCTGGAACTAGGTATTCCGGAGGTGATCGTCATGACGGACACCATGCGCACCACGGTGGGGTGGCATGTCGAGATGGAGTTCATGGAGGACGACCAGCACACGCGGGCGGTGGCCATGGTGCGCTTGCCCGACGGGACCGAGATACGGGGCCACGGGCACGCGAGCCGGCACCGGGTGGACGAGAACCAGCCCAGGGTCGGGGAGGAGGTCGCCGGTGCCAGGGCGCTCAACGAGCTCACGATGCAGCTGCTGACCAAGGCGCACGACGAGATCGACGCGATGTCGGGGCGGACCTCGCACCCGATCCACGTCTGAGTCACGACGCCTGGGTCACGACCTCTCAGCGGCGGCGTACGGGCCGGCCGAGGACGACGGAGCGCACCGCCCGCACCAGGGACTGGGCGCGGGGGTCCGAGGTCACCGTGGTGCGGAAGCCGTTGGTGACGTACCCGAAGGCGATGCCCGTGTCCGGGTCGGCGAAGCCGAGGGAGCCGCCGCGGCCGGGGTGGCCGAAGGACCCCGGGGCCAGCAGGGGCGACGCGCTCCCGTGCAGCATGTAGCCCAGGCCGAAGCGGGTGCCGACGATCAGGACACGGTCCGCTCCCGCCGACTCCTCGGCGCGGGCGCGTTCGAGGGTGGCCGCCTCGAAGAGGCGTACGCCGTCGACCCGCCCGATGAGCGCGGCGTAGAAGCGGGCCAGGCCGTCCGCCGTCGCGACGCCGTTGGCGGCGGGGTGGGGCACCGCGCGGAACTTTGGGTCGTTGTGGTCCGGGAACGGGTCGATCGCGGCGAAGGCCCGACGGGTGACGGAGCCGGGGTCCTCGTAGGCCTCGGTGACCGAGCGCTTGGGGCGGGCGCGCAGCGCGCCGGGCGGCTCGGGTCCCTCGACCGGACCGACCCTCCCCACCCGGCCGGTCTCCGCGTCCGGCAGGCCCAGCCAGAAGTCCAGCCCCAGGGGAGCGGCGATCCGCTCCGCGATCCACTCACCGGCGCCCCGGCCGCCCGTCACGCGTCGTACCAGCCCGTCGAGCAGCCAGCCGTAGGTGAGGGCGTGGTAGCCGTGATCCGTGCCCGGCTCCCACACGGGTGCCTGGGCGGCGACGGCCTCGGCGCCCCGCAGCGGGTCGAGCGCCTCCTGCGGGGTGAGCGGGCGGTCGAGGAGCGGGAGTCCGGCCCGGTGGTTCAGTACGTGCCGGACGAGGACCCCCTCCTTGCCCCGGGCCTTGAACTCGGGCCAGTGGTGGCCGACCGGCGCGTCCAGGTCCAGCTCGCCGTACTGGTGCAGCAGCAGGGGCACGGCGGCGGCGACGCCCTTGGTCGCCGAGCGGACGAGCTGGGCCGTGCCCCGCTCCCACGGCTCGGGGCCGGCCCCCTCACCGCCGGCGCCACCGTCGGCGTCCTTCGTGCCGGCCCACAGATCGACGACCCGCCGTCCGTCCCGGTACACGGTGACGGCCGCGCCCCGCTCCCCGAGGTGCTCGAAGTTCCCTGCGAACGCCTCCCTGACCGGCTCGAAGCCCTCGGTCACCGTGCCGTGCACCTCGATGCCCACGTCCGTCGGTCCTTTCCGTGCCGTTCCCTGTGCTTTTGCCCCCGCCGGGCGCACTCGCCCGCGACGCGAGGTGCAACAGCGGGCATCCACCTGGGATTCCTCACCCGGGGAGGATGGCCGACCGGCCGGGCGCGACCGGGTGCCCGTGACCGTGATCCGGCGACCGTTCGCACACGGAGAGTCGTATTCCGGAATCTGTGCGATATTGGAGACAGGGGCGGGTATACGGCTTTCGTGCAGGTAGCGCACCGTGAGGGGCCACCCATGAACGTAGTCGAACAGTACGCACGCGCCCAGATCGTCACGGACACGGATGCCCCGCAGTCCGCGGGCCGAACGGTGCCGATAAGGCTGGGTTACGACCCCGGGCGCGACCCCCGGACCGTGCGGGTGAGTCTTTCCGGCCCCGCCGGCCGTGAGTGGAGCCTGCGCCGCGAGCTGCTCGAACAAGGGCTGCGCGCCCCTGCGGGCAGCGGTGACGTGCAGGTGTGGCCGTGCGGCCGGGTGCAGGTGGTCGTGGAGTTCCACTCGGCGCGGGGGGTGTCCATGGTGCAGTTCGAGACGAAGGCCCTGACGCGGTTCCTGCACCGTGTGCACGTGGCCGCGGCAACCGCCGAACCGGTCCCGCACTGACGGACGGCCGCTTCGAGGGCTGCGGGGCCGCAGGGCCGCCCCCGGACCGGTCAGCCGCCGAGCTTCAGCAGGCTCGCCACGAGCGGGCCCGCTGTCGAGCCGCCGTGGCCGGCCGCCTGTACGACAGCCGCCGCGGCGAGGTCCCCGCGGTACGCGGTGAACCAGCCGTTGGGTTTCTTCTGCCCGTCGACCTCGGCCGATCCGGTCTTCGCGCCCTTGTCGCCGCCGACCCCGGCCATCGCCTCCGCCGCGGTGCCGCTGGTCGCCGTGTAGGACATCAGCTGCCGCAGCTGTGTCACCGTCTTCGCCGACATGGTGCGCGAGGCGGTGGCCGTCTTCCGGCCGTCCACCTCCGGCGACACCAGGTACGGCTGGTGGAACTCGCCCGCCTTGACGGTCGCCGACACCGACGCCATGTTCAGCGGGTTCATCCGGACCCCGCCCTGGCCGATCAGGGAGGCCGCCATGGGGGCGTCCTTCTGCACCGGCACCGAGCCGTCGAAGGAGGAGACACCGATCTGCCAGTCGTCGCGGGAGAGCCCGAAGACCTCCTGCGCCTGCTTGGTCAGGTCGTCGTCCTTCAGCTCTGACGCCTGGCTGATGAAGGCGGTGTTGCAGGAGGCGCCGAAACTGTCGCGGAACGTGCCGCCCTTGATCTCGAACTTGTCGAGGTTCTGGAACTTCCAGCCGCCGTAGCTGGAGTACTTCGGGCACGGATGCTGCTCCTCGATGGACGCGAGGCCCTTCTCGATGAGCAGCGAGGCGGTGAGCACCTTCATCGTCGAACCCGGGGCCAGCGAACCCTGGAACGCGGTGTTGAACCCGCGCGAGGCGTTCGCGGCGGCGAGGATCTCGCCGGTCGACGGCCGCATCAGCACCACCGACGACTTGGCCTTCTTGGCCACCTGCTCCTCGGCCGCCGCCTGGAAGGCCGGGTCCAGCGTGGTCCGCACCGTCCCGGGGATGCCCTCGCTCACCTCCAGCACGGTCTTGTCGGCGGCCTTCGCCTTCCTGGACTCCTCACCGCGCACGACCCGCAGTTCGATGCCGGCCTCGCCGCCCGCCGTCTTCCCGTACTTCTCACGCAGTCCGTCGAGGACCGGGCCCAGGGACGGGTAGTCCTTGGTGGTCAGCTCGCCGCCGTCCCGGTCCAGCGCCTTGATCGGCGGGGTGTCCGTCTTCCCGGTGACCAGCCTGTCGCCGTCCCCCAGGTCGGGGTGCACGACCGCGGGCTGCCACGCGACCCGCGGTTCGCCGTCCCCGTCCCGGCGCACGACGGTCAGTCCGCTGTCGTACGCCAGCGGCTCGGTGATCTCCTCGTACGCCACCGTGCCCTTGACGGAGAACGGGACCTCGGCGCCGGTGCGGGCGCCGGCGGTGAGGGTGACGTCCTCGATACGGGCGTCCTTGGCGTAGCCGGTGAGCAGGGCGGTGGCCGCCTCCGGGTCGTCGGTGGCCTCGGCGGCCGCGCCGATCTCGCCCCGCTGCCAGGCGGTGAGGAAGCGGTCGGCCGCGGCGGTGACCTCGGCGGCGGACAGCGGGCCGCTCTTGGCCTTGGCCTGCTGGGTGGCGGCCGCCCGGGTGCCGCCCTCGGATCCGGACCCGCCCGCGAACAACGCGTAGGCGCCGAATCCGGCACCCCCGACGACGACGGCGATCACCCCGCCGAGTACGGCGGGGTTGGTCTTCCGTCGCTCGGCGACGCGCTTTCTGTTGCCCACTGCTGTCCGATCCTCCGCAAAGTCCGTATCCGCCGGGCCGACAGGCCGACAGGCCGACAGTTCGGCAGGCGGATGGCCATACCGTCATACCGGCCAGGTGTTCATGCGGCGCTCACCCGCCCATGACGGCCACCAGCCTAGAGTCCCGCCTTCCGCGCGTCGCGGTCAGCCGCCCGCTCGTAGCACAGCTGCGACAATCGGACCGGCCGCGTCGCCGCCGTGGCCGCCCTGCTGGGTCATGGCCGCCGCCGCGATGTCGCCCCGGAAGCCGGTGAACCAGCTGTCGGAGGTTGCGTTGCCGTCGACCTCGGCGGAGCCGGTCTTCGCGCCGATGTCACCGCCGAGCCCGGACATCGCCTGCGCGGCGGTGCCCTGTGTGGCCGTCAGGCGCATCATCTGCTTCAACTGGCTCGCGGTGTCGGCCGGCAGGCCCTTCGCCTGCGCCAGCTGCCGGCCGTCGAGCTCCGGGGAGACGAGGTAGGGCTGGCGGAAGGTGCCGGTGATGGCGGTGGCCGTCACCGACGCCATGTTCAGCGGGTTCATCTGCACCTGGCCCTGGCCGATGGCGTTCGCCGCGCGGTCCGGGCCGCCGACCGCGGGGACACTGCCGTCGAAGGAGACGACGCCGGTCGCCCAGTCGTCCCGGCCGAGCCCGAACCGCTCCTGCGCCTCCTGGGTGAGCGAGGCGTCGGTCAGCGGGTTCTCGTCGACGAGCTTGATGAAGGCCGTGTTGCAGGAACGCAGGAAGCTGTCGGCGAGGGTGGCGCCCTCGTTCGGCTCCATGCCGGTGAGGTTCTTGAAGGTCTGGCTCTGCCAGGTCGCGGTGGGCGGGCAGGGCGCCGGGCCGTTCATCGAGGTCACGCCGTTGTCGATGAGCATGGCCGCGGTGACGATCTTCATGGTGGAGCCGGGGGCGACCCGGCCCTGGAACGCCGCGTCGAACCCGTCCTCGCGGTGGTTGGCCACGGCCAGCACCTCGCCGGTGCTCGGCTGCACGGCGACCACCGACGACTCGGCGAACTCCTTCACCGCCTTCTCGGCGGCGGCCTGCACGCCCGCGCTGAGCGTCGTGTGCAGCTTGCCGGGCTCGCCCTTCGCGAGGGTCACCAGCGTGGAGTCGGCGGCACCCGCCTCACCGGCGGCGCCTTCGGCGTGCCGGATCGTCAGCTCGATGCCGGGGGTGCCGCCCGCCTTGTCGCCGTACTTCTCGCGCAGCGTGTCCAGGACCGGTCCGAGGGAGGGGTGGTCGTCCTTTGTCAGCACCGTGCCGTCCCGGTCCACGGCCTCGATCGGCGGCTGCGCGGACTCCCCGGTGACCAGGGTGTCGCCGTCCCTGAGCTCGGGGTGGACGACGGACGGCTCCCAGTCGACCAGCGCCCGCCCGGTGGTCTGCCCGCGCACCACGGTCAACTCGCTCTTGTAGGACAGTGGTTCGGACTTCCCGTCGTACGAGACGGTCGCCTTCACACGGAACGGCACGGTGGTGCCGGAGACCGTGCCGGGCGTGATCTCGACATCGGCTATGTGGGCGTCCCCGCCGTAGGCCGCCAGCAGCGGGGCGGCGCCCTCGGCGTTGTTCGTGTACGACGCCGCCTGCGTCGCCCGCCCCTTCTCCCAGGCCGCGAAGAACGTCGCGCTCGCCTTCTCGACCTCCCCCTTGTCCGGCGGCCCGGACTTCTTCGTCACGGCCGCGTCCGAACCGCCGCCCCCGCCGCCCCCGTCGCCGTTCACCGCCGACACGATGTTGTAGACCCCGTACCCGGCCCCACCCACCATCACCGCGAACACACCGCCGATGACGGTCGCCTTGACCCCCTTGCCCATCGGGCGCTTCCCCTCCCCCGCCGGACCCCCCACGCCTTCTGAACGTGTTCAGAAAGTTCGGCGAGTGAGCACTTTACGCACAAGGAGTGACGGCAGGGACGGTAGTTACCCTTTGTTGTCCGAAAGGAGATCGGGTCGGGCCGACATCTGTTCGCGGTCGGCCCATCTTCGAACGGGTGAAGGGGCGGTCGTCCTCCGGGATGCCCCGTACACCCCGCCCCGTAGCCCCCTTCAGGCGCTGCGAAGGCCGGCGCGTACGGACCCGCCGCCGGTGCCCGGGGTCAGGACCGGGGCGGGTGCCGGCCGGCGGCGCGGGTGAGGAGGCCGACGACCTGCAGGGCACCGGCCACCTCTGTGGGGGCGGATCGGGGGTCGATCCTTCGGGCGAGGGCTGCCGCGATCGTCGAGAAGTCGTCGCCCCGGCCGTGTACGGAGTCCAGGCCGGCGCCGAGGGGTTCACGGCGGGCGGAGCCCTGAAGGCCTTCGCCGACCTTCCATGGCTCGGCCAGAACGAGGCCGGCCAGCTCGGGCAGGCGCGCGTCGTCGAACCCGGCGCGGGACCGGTCGACGGTGTCGATGAGCTTGGGAACGCCCCAGACGACGAACGTGAAGTCCTGCATCGCCGTGGGGACCGTGACCTGGCGGGTGATCCCGGACGACGTGTTCGCGACCTTCTCGACGGAGGGCAGGAAGACACTGAACGTGCCCCGCACGCGGTTGACGCGGTGGGACCTGAACACGAGCCGGTAGTTCGTCAGATGGACGCGGCCGCCGATGGCTTCCTTCCCGCGCATCCCCACCGCCCCCATCAGGCCGTCGAAGGCGAACCGGGACAGCCCCGCCTCCCGGACGTCGATGACGGCGTTGGCGTTCTTGCGCAGGACCAGCCCTTCGCCGGGGAGCAGGTCCTCGGGACCCAACGGTGCCATCGCCACAGCTCCACCTTGGGGGGCGACTGTGTCAGACCCACGTGTCCAGCCACATCCGGGCCCGCCAGTCGTCGATCGGGATGGACGTGCCGGTGTGGATGGGCCAGAAGTAGATGAAGTTCCAGGCGATCAGGAGGGTCAGGACACCCGCTGCCGTGGCGCCTGCCACGCGGCGGGTGTCGCCTGCCCGGGGCGGGCCGACGAGCGCGCCCAGGAGCATCGCCACCGCCAGGCACAGGAAGGGGAGGAAGACGACGGAGTAGAAGAAGAAGATGGTGCGCTCCTGGTAGAAGAACCAGGGCAGATAGCCGGCCGCGATGCCGCAGGCGATGGCGCCCGCCCGCCAGTCGCGGCGGAAGAACCAGCGCCACAGGACGTAGAGGAGCGCGAAGCAGCCCACCCACCACAGCAGGGGCGTGCCCAGGGCCAGCACCTCGCCGGCGCACTTCTCGGCCGCGTCGGCCGGGCAGCCGTCCGCGCCGGGTGCCGGGGACTCGTAGAAGAACGAGACCGGGCGGCCCGCGACGATCCAGCTCCACGGGTTGGACTCGTAGGGGTGCGGCGAGGACAGGCCGACGTGGAACTCGTACACCTGGGTCTCGTAGTGCCAGAAGCTGCGCCACCAGTCGGGGAACAGCCACGACCAGGAGCTGTCCTTGCCGTCGGTCACCGCCCAGTCGCGGTAGTAGCCGCCGCTGCCGTCGTCGGCGGAGAGGAACCAGCCGGTCCAGGACGTGACGTAGGTGGCCAGGGCGACGGGGACCGTGGACAGGAACGCCCAGCCCAGGTCGCGCCGCACGACGGCCCGGACCGGGTGGTGGGCGCCCGCGGTCCGGCGGGAGCCCACGTCCCACAGCACCGACATCACACAGAACGCGGCCATGATGTACAGGCCGTTCCACTTCGTGGCGAACGCCAGGCCCATCATCAGCCCCGCCGCCAGCCGCCACGGCCGCAGGCCCAGCCGCGCGGTCCCGGCGACGTGCGCGTCCGGCAGGGTCCTGCCGTCGGTGCCCACGGGCAGCGCGGCCGCGAGCCTCTCCCGCGCCCGGTCCCGGTCGACGACCAGGCAGCCGAAGGCCGCCAGCACGAAGAACATCAGCACACCGTCGAGCAGCGCGGTGCGGCTCATCACGAAGTGCAGCCCGTCCACCGCCATCAGCGCGCCCGCCAGACAGCCGAGGAACGTCGAACGGAACAGGCGCCGGCCGATCCGGCACAGCATCAGCACCGACAGCGTGCCGAGCAGCGCCGTCATGAACCGCCAGCCGAAGGGGTCGAAGCCGAACATCAGCTCGCCCAGCCCGATGACGTACTTCCCGACCGGCGGATGCACCACGTACGCCGCTTCGATCGGGATCGGGACGTCCCCGCCGGAGGAGAGGACCAGGCTGTCGGCGTTCTTGTCCCAGTTGACCTCGAAGCCGCGGTGGACCAGCGCCCACGCGTCCTTCGCGTAGTACGTCTCGTCGAATATCACCTTCCTGGGGCTGCCCAGGTTCCAGAAGCGCAGCACCCCCGCCACCAGTGTGACCAGCAGCGGACCGCCCCAGCCCGACCAGCGGGTGATCCTTTCGCCGAGCGCCGGCGGCACCCCGAGCGCCGTCCACAGTCTGCCGGCCGGCTTCGTGTACGGCGGGACCAAGCGGTCGCGGACGTCGCCCCCGGACCTCGCCGTGTAGCCGAAACGGCTCAGCCGCCGCTGCCACGGCGGTTGCTGGTCCTGCGGCGGCTGTTCCTGCCGGGTGTCCGTGGAGGACGCGGTACTCGTCACCGCGCCATCGTAGGGAACGGCGCTGTGCGAGTCCCGTGCACGGGAGGGATGGGCCCGGTATGCCCCGGGTGCGCCCGGCCGCGGGGGCCATGGGGGCGCGCCGGGTGCGGGTACGGGCCGTCCCCGCGGGGTCGCCGGTGCTGGGAGGATGACAGGTGTGACCGGAATCCTCGTACTCGCAGGCACCCCCATCGGCGACGTCTCCGACGCCCCGCCCCGGCTCGCCGAGGAGCTGGCCGGCGCCGACGTCGTCGCCGCCGAGGACACCCGGCGGCTGCGGCGGCTGACCCAGGCACTCGGCGTCACCCCCAAGGGGCGGGTCCTCTCCTACTTCGAGGGCAACGAGTCCGCCCGTACGCCCGAGTTGGTCGAGGAGCTGGCGGGCGGCGCCCGCGTGCTGCTCGTGACGGACGCCGGGATGCCGTCCGTGTCCGACCCCGGCTACCGGCTGGTCGCCGCCGCCGTCGAGCGGGACATCAAGGTCACCGCCGTGCCCGGACCGTCCGCCGTGCTCACCGCGCTCGCCCTGTCCGGGCTTCCCGTGGACCGGTTCTGCTTCGAGGGGTTCCTGCCCCGCAAGGCCGGGGAACGGCTGGGGCGGCTGCGGGAGGTCGCCGGGGAGCGGCGCACCCTCGTCTACTTCGAGTCCCCGCACCGGCTCGACGCCACCCTCGCCGCGATGGCCGAGGTGTTCGGCACGGAGCGCCGCGCCGCCGTCTGCCGTGAGCTGACCAAGACGTACGAGGAGGTCAGGCGCGGTCCCCTGGCCGAGCTGGCCGCATGGGCGGCCGAGGGCGTACGCGGTGAGATCACCGTCGTCGTCGAGGGCGCCCCGGACCACGGGCCCGAGGAAGTGGACGCCGCCGAGCTGGTGCGCCGGGTACGGGTGCGCGAGGAGGCGGGGGAACGGCGCAAGGAGGCCATCGCGGCGGTCGCGGTGGAGGCGGGGGTGCCTAAACGGGAGGTCTTCGACGCGGTGGTGGCGGCGAAGCGCTCCGCGGGGTGAGCCGGGGCGGCCGGCACCGCCGGAGGCCTGCTTCCTCGTCGCGGGGCGGCGGTGGCGCGCGACGGGGTGACGGCGGGGTGGTTGGTGGCGCGCGGCGGGGCGGCCCCGGCTCGCGGCCGGGCGGTGGAGCCACAGGCCGATACGGTCCCGTGCCCCCTCGGGCGGGGGCGGTGTGCCTGGCGGCGACCGCCGCCCGCGTCGCCTCGGGTCCGGACGGTGCGTTCGCGGCCTTCCGTAGGATCGGGGCATGCCTTCGAAGACCTCCGACACCTCCGGCCAGAACGCCGCCCCGCCGCTCCCGGAGCCGCTGCGGGTACCGGTCGCGGACTCGCACACCCACCTCGACATGCAGTCCGGCACGGTGGAGGAAGGGCTCGCCAAGGCCGCGGCGGTGGGTGTGACGACGGTGGTCCAGGTCGGCTGCGACCTCGCGGGCTCGCGCTGGGCCGCGGACACGGCCGCCGCGTACGAGAGCGTGCACGCGACCGTCGCCCTGCATCCGAACGAGGCTCCCCGCATCGTGCACGGAGACCCCGACGGCTGGTCCCGGCAGGGCGCGCGGGAACCGGGCGGGGACGCGGCCCTGGACGAGGCGCTCGCCGAGATCGACCGGCTGGCCGCGCTGCCCCAGGTCAAGGGCGTCGGCGAGACCGGACTCGACTACTTCCGCACCGGGCCCGAGGGCAAGGAGGCGCAGGAGCGGTCCTTCCGGGCCCACGTCGAGATCGCCAAGCGGCACGGCAAGGCCCTGGTCATCCACGACCGCGACGCCCACGCCGACGTACTGCGCGTGCTCAAGGAGGAGGGCCCGCCGGAGCGCACCGTCTTCCACTGCTACTCGGGGGACGCGGAGATGGCGGAGATCTGCGCCCGCGCCGGGTACTTCATGTCGTTCGCCGGCAACGTCACCTTCAAGAACGCCCGGAACCTGCGCGACGCCCTCGCCGTCGCCCCGCCGGAGCTCCTCCTGGTGGAGACCGACGCCCCGTTCCTGACACCGGTGCCCTACCGGGGCAGGCCCAATGCCCCGTACCTGGTGCCCGTCACCGTGCGCGCCATGGCGGCCGTACGCGGCACGGACGAGGACACCCTCGCCACGGCCCTCGCGGCGAACACGGCACGGGCCTTCGGTTATCCACAGGCGTGACCTGCGGGGTCCCGCGCCCCGTACCCTTGTCCCGTGACGAGCCCGACCCCCGACGCCCTCCTGGGCCCCGCCGACGTCCGCGAACTCGCGGCCGCGCTCGGCGTACGGCCCACCAAGCAGCGCGGCCAGAACTTCGTGATCGACGCGAACACGGTCCGCCGTATCGTGCGCACCGCCGGGGTCCGCCCCGACGACGTGGTCGTCGAGGTCGGCCCGGGGCTCGGCTCGCTCACCCTGGCGCTGCTGGAGGCCGCCGACCGGGTCACCGCCGTCGAGATCGACGACGTCCTGGCCGCCGCGCTGCCCGCGACCGTCGAGGCCCGGATGCCGGAGCGCGCCGACCGGTTCGCGCTGGTCCACTGCGACGCGATGCGGGTCACCGGGCTGCCGGGGCCCGCCCCGACCGCGCTGGTCGCCAACCTGCCCTACAACGTGGCCGTCCCGGTGCTGCTGCACATGCTCGAGACCTTCCCGAGCATCGAGCGCACCCTCGTCATGGTCCAGGCGGAGGTCGCCGACCGGCTCGCCGCCCCGCCCGGCTCGAAGGTGTACGGCGTGCCCTCGGTCAAGGCCAACTGGTACGCCGAGGTCAAGCGGGCCGGAGCCATCGGGCGGAGCGTGTTCTGGCCGGCGCCCAACGTCGACAGCGGCCTGGTCTCCCTCGTCCGCCGCGACGAGCCGCCGAAGACCACCGCCACCCGGCGCGAGGTCTTCGCCGTCGTCGACGCGGCCTTCGCCCAGCGCCGCAAGACCCTGCGGGCGGCCCTCGCCGGATGGGCGGGCTCGGCCGCCGCGGCGGAGGCCGCCCTGGTCGCCGCCGGGGTGTCGCCGCAGGCCCGCGGCGAGTCCCTGACCGTCGAGGAGTTCGCGCGCATCGCCGAGCACATGCAGTCCAAGGAACCCGAGCCGTCCAGGGAGCCCGTCGCGTGAGCGTCACCGTCCGCGTGCCCGCCAAGGTCAACGTCCAGCTCGCGGTCGGCGCGGCCCGCCCCGACGGCTTCCACGACCTGGCCAACGTGTTCCTCGCGGTCGGCCTCCACGACGAGGTCACCGTCACGCCGTCCGCCGACGGCCTGCGCGTCACCTGCGAGGGGCCGGACGCCGCCGAGGTGCCCCTGGACCGTACGAACCTCGCCGCCCGCGCGGCCCTCGCGCTCGCCGGGCGCCACGGCCGGGACGCCGACGTGCACCTGCACATCACCAAGGACATCCCCGTCGCCGGCGGCATGGCGGGCGGCAGCGCGGACGGCGCCGGCGCCCTGCTGGCCTGCGACGCGCTGTGGGGAACCGGCGCCTCGCGGCGGGAACTGCTCGACATCTGCGCCGAGCTGGGCAGCGACGTGCCGTTCGCGCTGGTCGGCGGGGCGGCGCTGGGCACCGGGAGGGGTGAGAAGCTGACGGAGCTGGAGGTCGGCGGCACCTTCCACTGGGTGTTCGCGATGGCCCGGCGCGGGCTGTCCACCCCGGCGGTCTTCCGGGAGTTCGACCGGCTCGCCGAGGGCCGGGACGTCCCCGAGCCCGTGGTCTCGCAGGACCTGCTCGACGCCCTCGCCAAGGGCGATCCCGAGGCGCTCGCCGCCGCGGTCTCCAACGATCTCCAGCCCGCGGCGCTGTCGCTGTTCCCCGAGCTGGCCGACACCCTGGCGGCGGGGCGCGCGGCAGGTGCGCTGGCCGCCCTGGTCTCGGGCTCGGGGCCGACCACGGCCTTCCTCGCCCGGGACGCGGAGTCGGCGGAGGCGATCTCGGCCGCGCTGCGCGACTCCGGCACCTGCCGCACGGTGCGCACGGCGTCGGGTCCGGTGCCGGGGGCGACGGTGGTGTGAGGGCCCGGTTCAGAGCTCGGTGACGGCGGTCAGGTCGATGTCGACGGCATAGGGGTGGTCGACCTTGATCCGGTCGCGGTGCATGCCCATGTGAACGTACGTGAGGGTCAGCGGGTCCCTCTCGTACACGTGGACGAGTGGGCTGCCGCCGGTGCCGTCGCGCTCGACGCGCCAGAAGTGGGGGATGCCGGCGGCGGCGTACTTCTGCGGCTTGGTCGTACGGTCGCGGGACTCCGAGTCCGGGGACACGACCTCGACGGCCAGCAGCACGTCCTGGGCCTGGTAGCTGGTCTGATCAGGGCCACGGACCGCCTCGGCGAAGACCACGCTCACATCGGGTTCCGGTCCGTTGCGCCGGTCCAGGACGATGGTCATCTCCCGCTTCACCCTGAACTTCTTCGGCATGTCTCGCCGTAGGCCGCTGACCAGCAGGTCGATCACGTCTGCATGGAAATTGCGCTGCGGACTCACGGTGATGAGACTCCCGTCGATCAGCTCGGTGTGCGGCGGGAGATCGGGCAGTGTGAACAGGTCGTCCACGGTGTAGCCGTCCACGGGCGGCACCGGCCAGTGGTGGCGGTGCTCTACGGACTCGGCGGTCATGGTTCCTCCCATGGACGGGATCCTGCTGCCTGCCCCTACGGTAGCCGCCCGTTTCCGATCACGTCATCACAAAGAGTGACGGCCCTCTCGCGTCCCGCCCGCTGTCCGCCAGGGCCTACGCTGGACAGCTGATCGACCCCCCAGGCAGGAGCGTAATGGCCGTCAATCTGGTCAATGTCGAGAACGTCAGCAAGGTGTACGGCACCCGTGCCCTCCTCGACGGCATCTCCCTGGGCGTCTCGGAGGGGGACCGCATCGGTGTCGTCGGGCGCAACGGCGACGGCAAGACCACCCTGATCCGGATGCTCGCCAAGCTGGAGGAGGCGGACACCGGGCGGGTCACGCACTCCGGCGGGCTGCGCCTCGGCGTGCTGACCCAGCACGACTCCCTCGACCCCGAAGCCACCGTCCGGCACGAGGTCATCGGCGACATGGCCGACCACGAGTGGGCGGGCAACGCCAAGGTCAGGGACGTCCTGACCGGTCTGTTCGGCGGGCTCGACCTGCCGGGCTTCCCCAAGGGCCTGGACACCGTCATCGGACCGCTCTCCGGTGGCGAGCGGCGCCGGATCGCGCTCGCCAAGCTCCTCATCGACGACCAGGACCTGGTCGTCCTCGACGAGCCCACCAACCACCTCGACGTGGAGGGCATCGCCTGGCTCGCCCGGCACCTGCGGGAGCGGCGCTCCGCACTCGTCTGCGTCACCCACGACCGCTGGTTCCTCGACCAGGTCTGCACCCGCATGTGGGACGTGCAGCGCGGTGACGTGTACGAATACGAGGGCGGCTACTCCGACTACGTCTTCGCCCGCGCGGAGCGGGAGCGCATCGCCGCCACCGAGGAGGTCAAGCGGCAGAACCTGGTCCGCAAGGAGCTGGCCTGGCTGCGCCGCGGGGCACCCGCGCGGACGTCCAAGCCGCGCTTTCGCGTAGAGGCCGCCAACGAGCTGATCAAGGACGTCCCGCCGCCCCGGGACAGCAGCGAGCTGATGAAGTTCGCCTCCTCCCGGCTCGGCAAGACGGTCTTCGACCTGGAGGACGTCACCGTCCAGGCGGGGCCCAAGGTGCTGATCAAGCACCTCACCTGGCAGCTCGGCCCCGGTGACCGGATCGGCCTGGTCGGCGTCAACGGCGCCGGGAAGACGTCCCTGCTGCGGGCGCTGACCGAGGCCGCCCGCAGCGAGGGCGAGATCCAGCCCGTGGCGGGACGGGTCCACGTCGGCAGGACGGTCAAGCTCGCCTACCTCTCCCAGGAGGTCGCCGAACTCGACCCCACCTGGCGGGTGCTCCAGGCCGTGCAGGCGGTCCGGGAGCGCGTCGACCTGGGCAAGGGGCGCGAGATGACCGCCGGGCAGCTGTGCGAGACGTTCGGCTTCAACAAGGACAAGCAGTGGACGCCCGTGGGCGACCTGTCCGGCGGTGAGCGGCGGCGGCTGCAGCTGCTGCGGCTGCTCATGGACGAACCCAACGTGCTCTTCCTCGACGAGCCCACCAACGACCTCGACATCGAGACCCTCACCCAGCTCGAGGACGTCCTCGACGGCTGGCCCGGCTCGATGATCGTGATCTCCCACGACCGGTTCTTCGTCGAGCGCACCACCGACCGGGTGTTCGCCCTGCTCGGGGACGGCGCCCTGCGGATGCTGCCCCGCGGTATCGAGGAGTACCTGGAGCGGCGCAGGAAGATGGAGGAGACGGCCGCCACCTCCGCGGCATCCTCCGCCGCGTCGTCGGCGAAGCCGGCCGCGGACGCCGTTCCCGAGAAGAGCGCCGCCGACGTGCGTGCCGCCAAGAAGGAACTGCAGAAGATCGAACGACAGCTCGACAAGGTCTCCGAGAAGGAGGCCAAGCTGCACGCCGCGATCGCCGAGAACGCCACGGACTTCACCAAGGTGGCCCAACTCGACGCCGAGTTGCGGGAGATGGCGGGGCAGCGGGACGAGCTCGAACTGAGGTGGCTGGAACTCGCCGAGGACGCCTGACCCCCGGCCCCACCCCACCCGCGCCCCCACGCGCCCTCTGTACGGGCGCCCCGTACGCCCCCGCTCACCCCCGAGCGCGGGGCGTGCGGTGTGTGAAGGGGGCGTGGAGGCGCGTAACGAGGGCATCACGGGCCGGTTCTTCCTTGGGAACAGGGGCGGACGGGGCCCGGTGACCTGTCGGTCCCGGGTGATAGAAAGACCCCGTCCGAGAAGAGTAAGAACCGCGTGAATACGACTCTGGGAACCTCACGTACCTCAGGGTGTGGCTAAAAATCAGTGAGCAAGGGGGAACGCGCTGATGGCTCAGCCGCCCAGTCAGCCGCCGCAGGGTGGCTTCGGAGCACCGCAGGACCCGCCCGCGTCGGGTGGTGGTTTCGGGGCTCCGACTCCGCCGCCTCCGCAGGGCCCGCCCCAGACGCCGCCGCCCCCGCAGGGCACGCCGTCCGGTGAACCGCCGCAGCCGGGGTACGGCTACCCGCAGCAGCCCCCGTCTCCGCAGCAGCCGGGGCCGTACGCGCAGCAGCCGGGGCCGTACGCCTCCGGGCCGTACGCCTCCGGCCCCTACGGCCCGCCGCAGCAGCCCGGCCCCTACGGCCCGCCGCAGCAGCCCGGCCCCTACGGCCCGCCGCAGCAGCCGGGGTACGGCTATCCGCAGCCGCAGTTCCCGGGCGGGCCCGGCACCCCGCCGCCCGGCCCCGGTTCAGGCAGCCCCTTCAAGGGCAAGCCCGCCATGATCATCGGTGCCGCGGTGGCGGCGCTGCTGGTCGTCGGCGGCACCGTCTGGGCGGTCTTTGGCGGGGACGACGAGAAGAACAGGAAGCCCGTCGCCCAGCAGACCGGTGACGACCCCAAACCCCAGTCGTCCGGCGCCCCGGTCAACCCGGGCGACGGCGAGGGTGACGGCGGCTCGGACCCCGAGGACCTCAACGAGGGTCGCAAGTCCGGCGAGGCCAAGGTGCTCTGGTACAAGGAGGCGCCCGACGCACCCGGTTCCGGAGCCGACGCCCCCGGCATGTGGATCACCGACAAGACGGCGGTGAAGGCGGCCTACAAGGAGCTCTCCGCCTACAAGGTCGCCGACGGCAAGCCGGCCTGGGAGCCGATCGCCTTCCCGCAGAAGATCTGCGCGGTCACCTCGGAGAAGACGGCCGACGACAAGGTCGTCATCGCGTACATGAGCGGCAGCAGCGACCGCGCCAAGTGCAACCAGCTCCAGCTCGTCGACCTCGACACCGGCGAGAAGGGCTGGACGCAGAAGGTCGCCGACGGCGCGCTGTTCGACTCCGCGCTCTCCATCGAGATGACCCTCAGCGGCGACACGCTGATGGTGGGCCGCTCGCAGTCCGGCACCGCGTTCGACGTGACGTCCGGCGACAAGATGTACGACAAGAAGAAGTACGGCGAGGCCTGCTTCCCCGCCGGGTTCGCGGGCGGCGAGCGGCTGATCCAGGTCGCGTCCTGCGGCGCCGGCGGTGACAACGAGCACGACGAGGTCCAGGAGCTCGACCCGAAGACCGGCAAGGTCAAGTGGACCCAGGAGTTCGACAAGGGCTGGCGCGTCTCGCGCGCCTACTCCGTCGACCCGGTGGTCATCTACAGCACCAACGAGGACAAGAAGGCGTGGAACATCTCCACGCTCGGCGCCGACGGCTCGATCCGCTCCCAGGTCGACGTCGACGAGGACTTCTCCGCCGACTGCGGCTGGGCCATCCTCGCCCGTGACCTCCAGGGCTGCGAGGGCGTCGTCGTCGAGGGGGACACCCTCTACCTGCCCACCAAGGCGACCACCGGGGCCAACGAGATCGTCGCGATCGGCCTCGCCACCGGCAAGGAGAAGTGGCGGGTGAAGTCCCCCGTGGCGGACTCGATGGTGCCCGTGAAGGCCGAGGGCGGCAACCTCATCGCCTACGTGGAGCCGTCGTACGACGGGGGTGGCCGGATCGTCTCCGTCCCGGCCACCGGCAGCAGCCACGAGCCGGTCACACTCCTGCAGAACCCGCAGGGCACCGCGTCCATCGAGAACAGCTTCTTCAGCAAGTCGATCGACTGGGTCGACGGCCGCTTCTACATCTCGACGACCCGGCTGACCGGCAACGACGAGACGAAGGAGAAGCTGATGCTCGCCTACGGCAAGTGAGGCGCGCAGCAGCGGTGAGGAGCGCCGGCCCCGGCCGGCCGGCGCTCCCGCCCCTTCCGGTCCCTTTCCCGCCGCCGCCCGTCCCCTTCGTCTCCGTCGAGTCATTCGAGGTATCCACGTCATGACGCAGCCGCCCCAGCCGCCCAACCAGCCGGGCTTCGGCCCACCGCCCGAGCCGTCCCAGCCCGAGCAGCCGAAGCAGGGGCAGCAGCCCGAGCCGTCGGCCCCGCAGGCTCCCGCGGCCCCGCAGGCCCAGCCGGGCTTCGGCCCGCCGCCCGAGCCGTCACAGGCGCCCCACCCGCAGACGCCGCCGCCGCCGGCGCAGCAGCTGCCGGCCGCACCGGGCGGGCCCGACCTCAACAAGACCCCGGAGCCGGGCTACGGCTACCCGCAGGCGCCCCAGCCCCCGCAGACCTCGCCGCCGGCCGCTCCGGCGCCGAGGGGTCCGCAGCCTCCGCCCGGGTACGGCTACCCGCAGCAGCCTCCGGCCGGTTACGGGTATCCGGGGCAGCCGCAGCCCGGCCGGCCCGGCGCCTACGGTCAGCCGCAGCCGCCGTACGGTTACCCCCAGCAGCCCTACGGCCAGCCCGGTTACGGCGGCTATCAGCCGTCGACCATGCCGATGCAGCCGCAGCCCGGCCGGCCCGGCGGCGGGCGGAAGATCAACGCGCAGCTGGCGATCATCGTGGCGGCGGTCGTGGCCATCGCCCTGATCGTCGGCGGCGGTGTCTGGTACGCCTCGTCCAGCGGCGACGACAAGAAGAACACGGCGAACTCGGGCGACGGCGGCGACACGAAGGGTGCCGAGGGCGGCGACTCCGGCGGTGACACCACCACCGGCGGCGACGAGAAGGCCCCGGCCGACCCCTCCGCCAAGGTCCTCTTCCAGGTACCGGCGCCGAAGGTCCCCAAGGACGCCACGACCATCGTCACCTCCGGCTCCTGGCTGACCGACAAGGTGTACGCCAAGAGCGGCGTCGCCGAGGTCGTCGGGTACGACGCAGCCAAGGGCAGCGAGCTGTGGACGCTCGACCTGCCCGGACCGGTGTGCGAGGCCAGCGACCACGCCACCGAGGACGGCACGACGGCGATCATCTACAAGCCGAAGATGCCGACCAAGACCGATCCGCAGCGCTGCACGCAGGTCGCGGCCTTCGACCTCGCCACCGGCGAGAAGCTGTGGTCCGAGACGGCCAGGTCCGGCACCCAGGAGATCAGCTTCAACAACGTCACCGTCAGCGGGAACACCGTCGCGGCGGGCAGCACCAGCGGCGGCGCCGCCTGGGACATCACCTCCGGCAAGTCCCTGTGGACGCCCAAGACGTCCGACGCCTGCTACGACTCCGGCTACGGCGGCGGCCCGAAGATGGTCGCGGTGCGCAAGTGCGGTTCGTACGACCAGCGGCAGCTGCACATCCAGACCATCGACCCGAAGGACGGGAAGGTGATCTCGGAGTACAAGATGTCCGAGGGCATCGAGTACGCGGCCGTGGTCTCCACCGACCCGCTGGTCGTGGCCGCCGACGTCGGCGACTCCGCCGGTGACGGCAGCGGCATCTCGGACTTCTTCTCCATCGACAACAAGAGCGGCGAACTGCGGACCCGCATCTCCGCGCCCGGCGAGGAGTACGCGGCCCGCTGTGACGGCATCACCAAGATCGAGCACTGCACCGGCCTGACCGTCGGCAACGACCGCCTGTACATCGCGACCGAGGAGCACGACGGCACGGGCGAGTACAGCCGGACCAACGAGGTGGTGGTCTTCGACCTGTCCACCGGCAAGCAGACCGGCCAGCGCGCCGACGCGGGCGACGGCTACACGATCGTCCCGCTGCGCATGGACGGCGGCAGCGTCATCGCGTACAAGCGTCCCCCCTACGACAAGGGCGGGCAGATCGTCAGCATCGACGGCGGTTCCTTCAAGGAGACCAAGCTGCTGGAGAACCCGGCGACGGAATCCGTACGGGACGTGGAGACGCGGATGTCGCCCGAGTACTCGGAGATCCTGTACTCGCAGGGCCGCCTGTACATGTCGGACGTGTACGCCAGCGAGTCGTCCTCGGGCGACAAGGAGTACCTGGCGGTCGCTTTCGGTACCGGCTGACCGTTCTCCGGTCCGGCCCGGCCCGGTCCTGTCCTGTCCTGTCCTGCCCGGTCCTGTCTGGTCCGGTCCGCTCGTGAGGCCTGTCCGTACGGCCCCGCCCCTGAAACAGGGGCGGGGCCGTACGCGTACCGCTCAACAGGTGCCCACCGCCGTCGAATACGAGAATTTCGGCGATCCGGGGCGATTCTCGCCGGTAGGGGAGCGCAACGTCGAACAAGCGTGTAACTTCCGGGACCGGGGAGGCGGCGCACGGGGGTGCGCTCGCGGTTTGGGGGGATGATCGATGGGCGTGCGGTTGATGGTGGTCGACGACCACCGGCTGCTCGCGGAGGCGTTGGCCTCGGCGCTGAAGCTGCGGGGGCACCGGGTGCTGGCCGCGGCGGCACCCGTGGCGGGGGCGGCGGATCTGGTGA
Organism: Streptomyces yamdrokensis; assembly: GCF_053890455.1. NCBI lineage: Bacteria > Bacillati > Actinomycetota > Actinomycetes > Kitasatosporales > Streptomycetaceae > Streptomyces > Streptomyces yamdrokensis. The sequence goes on along the minus strand of NZ_CM132679.1, from coordinate 3,217,757 downwards.
TCAGCAGAGCGCCGGAGGTGTGCCTGCTGGGGACGGCGGCTCCGGCGGAGCCCGGGATCTTCGACCCGGTGGTGAAGGTCAAACGGGAGCGGCCGCAGGTGGCGGTGCTGGTGCTGGGCCCGGTGCCCAGCCCTCGCGGGATCGCGGCGGCGTTCGCGGCGGGCGCGTCCGGCTACGTCCGGCACGACGAACGCATCGAGGGCGTCGAACGGGCGATCACGAAGGCGCGGGCGGGGGAGGCCGCGGTGGCGCCGCAACTGCTGCAGGGCGCGTTCGGCGAGCTGCTGAACCCGGCGGCCCAGCCGGACGACGAGGGCCGGCGGCTGCTGAGGATGCTCACCCCGCGGGAGGTGGAGGTCCTGCTCCGGGTCGCCGAGGGCGAGGACACCCGGCTGATCGCGGCGGGCATGGGCATAGCCCCGTCCACGGCGCGTACGCACGTGCAGCGCGTCCTGATGAAACTCGGCGTGGGCTCCAGGCTGGAGGCGGCGGCGCTGGCCGCCCGGACGGGACTGCTGGACCGGGCGGGCCCGGTGCGAAAGGCGTCGTCCTCCGAGGAGTGAACGCGCTCGCGGGACGGGGGTCCGCGCTACCGGCGCCTGTGTGCTGCCGGTACCACGGTCACCCCGCCCGCGAGCGCCCCGCCGCGTGCCGCGGGTGCTCAGTCGCCCCGCTGTTTCTCTTCCACGGCGTCCGTGATGTCCGGCGTCGGCGGGGCGATGGGCCGCAGTTTCAGCCAGACGAGGAAGAACAGGCCCAGGGCCAGCATGCCCAGGCCGGTCCACAGGTTGATGTTGACGCCCGCGGCCTTGTCGATGTCAGCGTCGGACGCGGTGATGCCCGCGATCGTGACGATGACGCCGTACACCACGAACAGGGCGCCGATGAGGCGGCGGATGTCGAAGAGGCGGGCGGCGGTCGCGGACTTGGTCCGCAGCTCGGAGACCTCCTCCTGGAGGTCCTTGTCCGAATAGTGCGCCGCGTGCGCGGACGACGAGGATTCGGAGTGGGGCCCGGACCGGGAGGACCGGGGACGGTGCTGCTCGGAATTGTGTTCGGACATGGTCTCTCAATCCTCCCGCGATCAGAACGAGAACGGGATGTAGCAGGCGGCCGCCAGGATCACCGCGCTCCAGCCGAGCAGCGCCGGCTTGCGGTACCAGGCGTCGTCGCCCTCGGCGGGCGGCTCGGCCAAGCCGGGCGAGGTGGTGCCGTAGACCAGGCCCTGGAGGTCCTCGGCCGGCTTGGGCGCGGTGAACAGCGACACCGCGACCATCACCACCGCGCCGGCGACGAAGCCGGCGATCGCGGAGACGAAGTTGGCGCCCTGGTCGGTGGGGGTGTCGACGATGCCCTGCTCGTAGAGGATGAAGTAGTTGACCATCGCGGCGGTGGTGCCGGCGAGCAGGCCCCAGAAGCCGGACTTCATCGACGCCCGCTTCCAGAACATGCCGATGATGAAGACCACGAACATCGGCACGTTGAAGAAGGAGAACAGGGTCTGGAGGTAGCTCATGATGTTCGAGAACGACGAGGCCAGGAAGGCCGTGCCGATGGACGCCAGGACCCCGATCACGGTGATCAGCCGGCCGAAGCGGACGTAGTACGAGTCCTCGCGGTCCTTCACCACGTACCGTGCCCAGATGTCGGTGGTGAACACCGTGTTGAAGGCCGAGATGTTGGCCGCCATGCCCGCCATGAACGCCGCCAGCAGACCGGTCACCGCGATGCCCAGGACACCGTTGGGCAGCAGTTGTTCCATGAGGTACGGGATGGCGTCGTTGTACTGGAGATCGGAGTCGGGGGTGCCGATCTGCGGCACCAGGACGGCCGCGACCAGGCCGGGGATCATCACCAGGAAGACGATGAAGATCTTCGGGAACGCGGCGATGAGCGGGGTGCGCTGGGCCGCGGAGAGGTTCTTCGCGGACAGGGCGCGCTGCACCTCGGCGAAGTTGGTCGTCCAGTAGCCGAAGGACAGGACGAAGCCGAGGCCGAGGACGATGGTCAGCCAGTTGGCCCCGAGCGGGTTGTCGCTGCCGATGCCGGTGCCGCCCCAGGAGGTCATGAAGTCGGCGCCGCGGGACTCGGTGAGGGAGTCGGACAGCCCGTCCCAGCCACCCACGCTCTTCAGCCCGAGCACGGTGATCGGGATGAGCGCGGCGAGGATGACGAAGAACTGCAGCACCTCGTTGTAGATGGCCGAGGACAGGCCGCCGAGGGTGATGTACGCGAGCACGAAGAAGCCCGCGATCACGATGGCCACCCACTGCGGCCAGCCCAGCAGCGCCTCGACCACGATCGCCAGCGCGTAGAGGTTGACGCCGGCGATGAGGATGGACGCGCAGGCGAACAGCAGCGAGCTGAGCAGGTGGGCCGCCTTGTCGAAGCGCAGCAGCAGGAACTCGGGGACCGAGCGGACCTTGGAGCCGTAGTAGAACGGCATCATCACCAGGCCGAGGAAGACCATCGCGGGGATGGCACCGATCCAGTACCAGTGCGTGGTGTAGACGCCGTACTGCGCGCTGTTCGCGGCCATGCCCAGGATCTCGGTGGCGCCCAGGTTGGCGGCGATGAACGCCAGGCCGGTGACCCAGGCGGGCAGGGACCGGCCGGACAGGAAGAAGTCGAGGCTGGTCTTCACGGACTTGCGGGCCGCGAAGCCGATGCCGAGGACGACGACGAAGTAGATCCCGAGGATCAGGTAGTCGAGCCAGTTGGTGGGGAGCCGCAGCTCGGCGGCGAGGTGGAGCGTGCCGACGGTGTCGGCGGGTCCGGCGGAAATATTCAGGTGTGCAGTCGGGTCTGTGGGGGTCTGCATGAGTACTCGCTTCGTTGCGCGAACCGATACGTCGCGGAACCTAATGCCTCCGTGTTCAGGGATTGAACACGTCCGCCGATGCTCTTTGTTTGATTGTGATGTGGACCGTCGTGGTGAGTCGTGTTTTGGTATGTTGGTTTCTGTTGGAAGTGTGCGAAGATGAGTGATGGCGGCGCCGCGAAGGCGGCGCGGCGAACGACTCGAATGGCTCGAATGGAGCGTCCGGCGTGAAGAAGACCTCGACCCGGCTGGCCGACGGTCGCGAACTCATCTACTACGACCTCAGTGACGACACCGTGCGCGACGCGGCCGACCGCCGCCCGCTGGACGCCACCGTCACGACGTCCGAGATCCGCCGCGACCCGCTGCTCGGCGACTCCGTGGCCATCGCCTCCCACCGCCAGGGCCGCATCTACCACCCGCCGGCCGACGAATGCCCCCTGTGCCCCTCCGAGGGCGACCGGCTCAGCGAGATCCCCGACTCCTCGTACGACGTCGTGGTCTTCGAGAACCGCTTCCCCTCCCTGGCCGGTGACTCCGGCCGCTGCGAGGTCGTCTGCTTCACCTCCGACCACAACGCCTCCTTCGGCTCCCTGGGCGAGGAGCAGGTGCGCCTGGTCCTGGACGCGTGGACGGACAGGACGTCGGAGCTGTCCCATCTGCCCTCCGTCGACCAGGTGTTCTGCTTCGAGAACCGGGGGGCCGAGATCGGTGTCACCCTCCAGCACCCGCACGGGCAGATCTACGCATACCCCTTCACCACCCCCCGTACCGCCCTGATGCTCCGCCAAGTGGCCGCACACAAGGAGGCATCCGGCGGGGAAAATCTGTTCGACACCGTCCTGGCGGAGGAACTGGCGGGGGAGCGGGTCGTCCTGGAGAGCGACCACTGGGCCGCCTACGTGCCGTACGCCGCGCACTGGCCCTACGAGGTCCACCTGTATCCCAAGCGGCGGGTGCCCGACCTGCTGGGGCTCGACGAGGCGGCACGCGCGGAGTTTCCCCAGGTCTATCTGGAACTGTTGCGGCGGTTCGACCGGATCTTCGGCGAGGGCGAGCCCGCGACCCCGTACATCGCGGCCTGGCACCAGGCCCCGTTCGGCGCGCTGGAGGAGTTCGACGGGGTCACGCGCGACGACTTCGCGCTCCACCTCGAGCTTTTCACCATTCGCCGCACATCCGGCAAGCTGAAGTTCCTCGCGGGCTCCGAGTCCGGCATGAACGTGTTCATCAACGACGTGCCGCCCGAGCGCGCGGCCGAGCGACTGCGAGAGGTAGCGAGTTCATGAGCGGGAAGTACCTGGTCACAGGTGGTGCGGGCTACGTCGGAAGTGTCGTCGCCCAGCATCTGCTGGAGGCGGGCCACGAGGTCGTCGTCCTGGACGACCTCTCCACCGGCGTACGCGAGGCCGTCCCGGCCGGTGCTTCCTTCGTCGAGGGCGACATCCGCGACGCGGCGGCGTGGCTGGACCCCTCCTTCGACGGCGTGCTGCACTTCGCCGCGTCCTCCCAGGTCGGCGAGTCCGTCGTGAAGCCCGAGAAGTACTGGGAGAACAACGTCGGCGGCACGATGGCCCTGCTCGGCGCCATGCGCGGAGCAGGGGTGCGCCGGCTGGTGTTCTCCTCCACGGCGGCCACCTACGGCGAGCCCGAGCAGGTCCCGATCGTCGAGTCCGCCCCGACCAGCCCCACCAACCCCTACGGCGCCACCAAGCTCGCCGTCGACCACATGATCACCGGCGAGGCGGCGGCCCACGGCCTGGGCGCGGTCTCGCTGCGCTACTTCAACGTGGCCGGCGCGTACGGACAGTACGGGGAGCGGCACGACCCCGAGTCCCACCTGATCCCGCTCGTCCTCCAGGTCGCCCAGGGCCGCCGCGAGGCGATCAGCGTCTACGGCGACGACTACCCGACGCCGGACGGCACCTGCGTACGCGACTACATCCACGTCGCCGACCTGGCCGAGGCCCACCTGCTGGCCCTGACCGCGGCGACCCCCGGCGAACACCTCGTCTGCAACCTCGGCAACGGCAGCGGCTTCTCCGTCCGCGAGGTGATCGAGACGGTCCGCCGGGTCACCGGCCACCCGATCCCCGAGATCGTGGCCCCCCGCCGGGGCGGCGACCCGGCGGTCCTGGTGGCGTCGGCCGCCGCGGCCCACGAGAAACTGGGCTGGAAGCCGACCCGCCCGGACCTCGCCAAAATCGTCGCGGACGCGTGGGAGTTCGCGCAGCGGCAGCAGCAGAGCAAGCAGTAGCAGGGCGTTCAGGACGTTCAGGACGACGAAGGGTCAGGGGCAGGGCATGAGCGAGTCCACCACCGGCGAGGCGGCCGCGGGAGCGGTCGGCGAGCGATTCCGGGAGCTGTACGGAGCCGAGCCGCAGGGCGTCTGGGCGGCACCGGGCCGGGTCAACCTCATCGGCGAGCACACCGACTACAACGACGGTTTCGTCATGCCGTTCGCCCTGCCGCACACCGCGGTCGCGGCGGTCTCCCGGCGCGACGACGGCGTCCTGCGCCTGCACTCCGCCGAGGTGGCGGCCCCGGTCGTGGAACTGACGGTGGACTCCCTGACCCCCGGCGCGGACAAGAACTGGACCGCCTACCCGGCGGGCGTCCTCTGGGCCCTGCGCGAGGCCGGCCACGCCGTGACCGGCGCGGACATCCACCTCGCCTCGACGGTCCCGGCCGGCGCCGGCCTGTCCTCCTCGGCGGCCCTGGAGGTCGTCGTCGCCCTGGCCCTCAACGACCTGTACGCACTGGACCTGCGCGGCTGGCAGCTGGCCCGCCTGTGCCAGCGCGCGGAGAACGTGTACGTCGGCGCCCCCGTCGGCATCATGGACCAGACGGCGTCCGCCTGCTGCGAGAGCGGGCACGCCCTGTTCCTCGACACCCGCGACCTCTCCCAGCGGCAGATCCCCTTCGACCTCGCCGCCGAGGGCATGCGCCTGCTGGTGGTCGACACCCGGGTCAAGCACAGCCACAGCGAGGGCGAGTACGGCAAGCGCCGCGCCGGCTGCGAGAAGGGCGCCGCCCTCCTGGGCGTCGACGCCCTGCGGGACGTCCCGTACGCCGGCCTCGACGCGGCGCTGGAGCGGCTGGGCGACGGCGAGGACGAGGTGCGGCGCCTGGTGCGGCACGTGGTGACGGAGGACGAGCGGGTCGAGCGGGTCGTCGCCCTCCTGGAAGCGGGCGACACCCGTGCCATCGGCCCGGTCCTCGTCGCGGGCCACGCCTCGCTGCGCGACGACTTCCGCGTCTCCTGCCCGGAACTCGACCTGGTCGTCGACACGGCCGTCGCCTCCGGCGCCCTCGGCGCCCGCATGACCGGCGGCGGCTTCGGCGGCTCGGCCATCGTCCTGGCCGAGGAGGCCGACGTCCCGGCCATCACGAAGTCGGTCGAGGACGCCTTCGCGACCGCGGGCTTCAAGACCCCCCGGGTCTTCGAGGCGGTGCCTTCGGCGGGGGCGCGGCGGGTGCGCTAAGGGCCGCTGCGAAAAGTTACCGCCGCCGTGCTCAGAATCCGGCGCCGCCACCGGCGAAGCGGACTGGCGTCACCAGGGCGATGCGGATCAGCCCGGGTTCGGGTGGCGGGGCGTCGTAGACGTATGTGACGGTCAGAGCCGGACGCGCATCCGTGGTTTCGAGACGTGTCGTGTAGAGCACCATGTCTCCGACGCTGCGCGCCGGCCGACCGAGTGTCGGAGTCTTCTCCAGCTCTGAGCACAGGGCCTCAACGGCTCCAAGAGCCCCTTCGCCGATGGCCTGACAGCGGAGACGGGCCTCATGCGTGATCTCGGCGATGACCGACTGCTGGTTCTCCGTCACCGAGTGGCTCCTCGAGCAGACCGAATGTCTGCGGCGGCGGCGGCAACCGCGGAGTCGAAGCCGGGGTCCTGGCGGGCGATGACCCGCCCCCGGAACTCCTCGGCCAGACGGGCCACTCCGCTGAGATCGGCGGGATCGGCATGATTGATCTCGCGGGCGAGTTCGGCCTCGAAGTCGTCGGCATCGGTGGGAAAGCCGTAACCCATGGTGAGGGCGGCGCGAAGCTCGCCAATGGTGCTCATGGGCGGGAGCTGGGGCGGGCCGAAGTCTGCCGGCTGTGCGGTCATGGCGATCGGGTCTCCTTACGCGGTGTCGCTTTCACCGTACCGGGGTGTTCTACACAGTGTCCGGGAAGTACCCGTTCGGGCTTCGGCCTGCCGCGCCCGACCTCTGGTCCGATGGGATGCTGGACAGCAAAGCGGTTCACTCACGTATACGTTGGCTGGATCTCGGACAGGATCCACTTGCTGCCCCGCTTCGCACCACGTTGCAGAGGACTTCCCGAGAGCTGTGGAAGGCCAGGCCGATGGAGACCGAACGTTGAACGACGCAGAGATCCTGACCCGGTTCGACGGTCGTGGCCGTGTCGAGTTCCTGCTCGGCGGTTTTGAAGCCACGGCCTCCAACAAGATCACGGCGTTCGCGTTCGAGTTCGGCTACGACCTCCACGTGTCCGAGATGCCGACCAGGAGCACGATGCGTCTGGTGTACACACGCAATGATTCGGCGACGGCTCGCCTGCGCGCACGGCAGGCTGTGGACCGGCTGAGCACGGGCGGGCCGATTCTGCCGCCATGGGTGGCTCCAGGACCCCGGCCAGGTACGACCAGAGTCATGTCGGGTGTCGAGACAGCAGCGATACGACGGCGGCTCGCCGTTTACGAGGCCAACGGGGCCAAGGGGCTTGTCGTCCTGCCCGCCCTCCTCGGCCTCGGGGTCCTCGCCCTTGCATGGGCGGCGCGCGGCTCGCCGGCCGGAGCGATCGTCCTGTCGACGGTGGCTGTCTGCATGGTCGTGGCGGCAGTCCTGCTTCCAAGGTGGCTGAGGCGTTGGTATGAGAGGAACCGGCAACTGATACGGCTCCACGACCGAGAGCGACACGGGCATGTGGGGCCGCCCCCGCCTCCGCCTCCACACCCGGCGAAGGACCCCCATGAAAGATGAACAGATCCTCGCGTACTTCGATGGGAGAGGCACCGCAGAGATCGTTCTGAGGGGCAGCGAGGTGGCGCAGAGCGACAGGATCGCGGTGCTCGCCTTCGAGTTGGGCTACACCCTTCACGAGAGGGACGTCGTCACCCGGGGCCAATGGCGCATGATCTATCTGCGCGACGACTTTCCGGACGCCCGCCGACGCGCTCAGCACACGCTGGACAGGCTGCGTGCCGGAGGGCCCGTAATTCCCCCAGACGTGGACCCCGGCCGGTGCACCACCTGTGCCCGGCAGGCAGATCGCTCCGATGGAGGCGGCTTCGGCGCGGCAGAACATGGCCGCCTACGAAACGCACGGCTCGCGGGGGCTGGTCATCATCGCGTCCCTCCTCGGCCTTGCCTTCCTCGCGCTGGCGTGGGCGGCACGCGAGGCGCTCGGCGGCACGATCGCCCTGCTGGTGGCAGCGGCCCTCATGGGCGGCGTCGCGGCCCTGACCCCCCGCTGGATGAGGAACTGGTACGAGTACAACCGGCGAAAGGTGACCCGCTTCAACCAGCAGCGGGGCTCACCGCCGCCCCCGCCCCCCGCCCCTCCACCTTCGGCCAGAGGGGATGCTTGAGGCCGTCGACGAACTTGGTGAACGTGCGGACGGCCACGACGAAGCCTTCGAGAGCCAGGACTTTGGAGTCACGTATGCCGACCCGGTCGAAAGCGTGGGCCACCTCGACGCACTCGTTGTCCGCCGCGCTGTAGCTGCTCTTGAACCAGTCGGCTGCCCTGAGCCGAGTGAGGGTTGGCATCGCGTCCGTGGGACGTACTCCTGTCGTGTTGTCGACGGCGGGGAGCGGCGTCGGGCAGGGGTCACCCTGCCTCGCGTATGTCCGCGCACGTTTTCAAGTCGTTGACGAAGGCGGCGAAGGTGTGGGTTTGCACGGTCAACTTGCCCTGCTGCGGGGCCTTCGAATCGCGTACCGAGGTGAGCGGGCCACCGAAGCCCACCTCTACGCAGTCGCTTCCGGCTCCGCCGCTGTACGAGGATGTGAACCAGCGGACGTCGTCGTTGTCGGTCTCTTGAGCAGGTGCCATCATCGCTCCTTGCGTGCTGTGGTGGTGAACTCTCCGACCAGCTCCGCGAGCAGACTGCTCGTGTCCGAGGGGCTGAGCGCCTGCGACCGCAGATACTCGAAGACCACCCTATGCCGCTCCAACTCGGCTGGCTTCTCCAGATACAGAGCTCCGCTGAGGTTGCTCAGATACACCACGTCGAGCGTCGGTTCAGGGCCGCGCAGAATGATGAAACTCGTGCTTTCGGCGCCATGGGCCCCGGCGTTGAACGGGAGGATCTGCACCGTGACGTGCGGGGTGTCCGCCGCAGTACGCAGGTGTTCCAACTGCTCGGCCATGACCTGCGGTGGCCCGACGCGGCGTCGGACGACGGCTTCATCCAGAATGGCCCAGATGTGGGGAGGGCTCTCCCTCTTGAGGACCTCTTGCCGCTTCATCCGGACGTCCACCATCCGTTCGATCAGCTCCGGATCGGCGCGCACTTCGGCAGCCTGGATCACGGCAGTCGCGTACGCGCGGCTCTGCAACAGGCCAGGTACGTAGGTGTTGGCCCAGTGGCACTCCTCGACGGCCTCGTCCTCCAAGGTGAGCAGCGGTGTGATCCAGTCGGGGATGGCGTCGTTGTAGCTCTTCCACCACCCCTGCACCTTGGCGTTCTTGGCGAGTGAGACGAGTGCCGTACGTTCTTCGTCCGTTGTGCCGTATGCGCGGCACAACGCGTCCACGGCCAGCCATGCTGGTGAAGGCGAGGAAGTGCTCGGCCTTGCGTTCGTAGCGGCGGTGGAGTCGGCGGCAGCCGGCGAGCCAGGACATGGTGCGTTCGATCGTCCACCGGTGTCGTCCGAGCCGCTGCGAGGTCTCGATCCCTTTGTGGGCGATGCGATGCCGGATGCCCCGCTTCGACAGCCATCGTCGCAGGTGAGCGTAGTCGTATCCCTTGTCGGCGTGGAGCTTTGCGGGCTTGCGTCGGCGGGGACCGCGGCGGGACCGGATCGGCGGTATGCCCTTCACCAGCGGGATCAGGGCCTGGCTGTCATGGACGTTGGCGCCGGAGATTCCGACGGACAGGGGCAGACCGGTCCGCTCCGTGATCAGATGGATCTTCGAGCCGTACTTGCCCCGGTCGACAGGATTCGGACCCGTCAGGTCCCCCTTTTCAGGGCCCGCATGTTCACCGAGTCGATCGCACAGCGCGACCAGTCCAGCTCGCCGCGGGCTCCGAGTTCGTCCAGGACCAGGCGGTGCATTTTGGCCCACACCCGGGCCTTGGTCCACTCGGTGAACCGGCGGTGGGCCGTTGCGCCGGACGGCCCGAAGGACGCGGCGGGCAGCTGCTGCCAGGTGCATCCCGACGTCGCCACGAACACGATCGCGGCCAGCACCTCGCGGTCGCCGTGCCGGCGCCGGCCGCCGCCCTGGGGCCGTGAGGGCGACTCCGGCACCACCCGCTGGAACAGTTCCCACAACTCGTCCGGCACCAGCCGCTCAACGATCCCTGCCATGGCCGGCAGCCTACCGAGCCAAATGAGATGACTTCTTACGTAGGAGCGACGCCACGGATCTGAAGGCTGTGCTCAGAGGGAGGCCGGCCGCCCTCGCCGCCATGATCGCCCAGCTTTGGGGGCGGGCACGCGGTGCCTCGAGGGCCCCTGGTTCACCCCCTGCCTTGCCATGGTGCCTCCGCAGCATGGCGGAAGCCAGCCGGAGCCGAAACTCCGTTCATCGGCGCAGCTCTGATCCGGTCTCGGTGAGGGTAGTGATCACCGTGTCGGACAGGCGCGGCAACGTCACTCCAACTCGTTACCAACAGCACGCCGCCCCGCTGGGACAGGTTGCCGCGTTCCCCGGCCGTGCCGCCAGCTCCACACTGCTTGGCCCACGAGGAGCACGACGGCCACGGCCGAGAGCGCGCGAACCGAAACCCACACCATTTCGACGACCTGGCCTTGCGAGTCTTCCACCTTCACTGCCAGTCGCAGGGATGCCTCGGCGAAGGCAATCACCGGCACAAGCAGGCGGAACCCGAGACCGCCGATGCCGGGCGTTCTTGCCATACTCCCCAGGAACCCAATGGGCGCACCGACGGCGAAAGCCGCTACCCCCCAGAACAGGGCCCTGGAGGCGAGACCGTCGCCCGCACCAGAAATGACATGCCCCCCAGCCGGAACGTTGGGGCTCAGAAACTTAAAGAGGTAATAGACGCCCACGCCCACGGCCAAGGCCGAAGATGCCAGCAGTGATGCCTCAATTCTTGACCGCCGGAAGTAGCCGACCAGGAAGGCGAAGAATGCCCACGACCATCCTACGGAAAACACGACACCTACCGCCTGGAGGGTCGGGTTGTTGAATCTGCTCACGAATGGACCGACTATGCCGAGCAGTGCGCCTGCCCCGAGAACTGTCGCTATAGGGACGATGCGTGAACGCGTAGGGAGTGTGGTTGTCATGACCCTATTCTTTGGTCAGTTTCCCGGGGGGCGAATCCGCCCCCGGCGAGTGGCCGCCGGGGGCGGAGGCGACTAGTACTTAGCGTAGTAGGTCTCGCACGTGTAGGCCGCACCCGCGGTGAGGTTGGCGTAGGACCACTTACCCGCGTTCACCACCTTCCTGTCCATCACCCCTGCCAGGATCACGGTCGACCCATGCTTCACCGAGGAGTGGTAGTAGTTCGAGTAGCAGTACTGGCCGTCGGTGGTGAGGTTCTTTCCGTAGCTCCATGTGCCGCCACCGATTTCGAGGACGGTCAGCGGCGTGAAGTCTCCTGTGGAGCCTTCCGTGATCGTCACTACGCCCCATTCCGTGGGGTTTCCCAGATGCGCAGGCGGCTGGGTGCCGTCACCTCGGGTGTGAGTCTCGACGGTGACGGTGTCAGAGGCCAGAATCGGGGCGTTATGCGCAGCCGCCGGGGCGGAAAGGACGCCAACGGCCAGGAGTCCAGCCGTAGCAGCGAAAGCCGCGGACCTACCAAATTTTTTCATGTAATTTCCCTCCCTTGATGCCCCGTCGCCCGGGGCTCCAGGTGATCTTCCCCTGATCCGCGCGCCCTAGTAAAGGGAAAGCCGAGCACTTGGCTTAAAAATAACGCCGCTTGATGTGTGGGATTTACTTACCCGTTTAATATTTAGTGCCGCTTTCCCGTAATGGGTGTTTACGCGCGTATGACCGGCATGCGGGCTGGTGTCATGCGACACTATCCGCGCACAGGGCGGGCAGCGGGGGCGGAGGTGCGCCGCAGGTCGGCGCCTTCCTGGGCGGGACGATCTGTGCCGACTGAGGCCCGTGCATCGTGAAACGTGCAGGTGAGGTGGGCTGGGGTGCGGGCGAGTCGCCGTGCTCGCGCTGGTCGGCGGCGGGTGTCCATGGTGGAGATCGTCTGTCCTGTCGGCTGAGGCGGCTCTCGGGTTCCGCTGCACTCCTGCCGGGGCCGCTCCTGCGATCCGTGACCGGGTCGGTACGCAGTGGGATTGCGGGAGGCGCAGGGCACGGGAGACCTGGAGCGGATCGTCGCTCGACGCGGTGAACTGGACGTTCTGGCCGAGGAATTGACCAAGCAGCCACAGGAGGCCCAGGCCGAGCGGGAGGAACTGCTGGTCGCCGAGCGGGTCCTAAACCGGCTGGCCGAGCAGGGCCGGGCCGAAGCGGAGGCATCCGTGGTCGCCTCCCCGGTGCCCGCGCGGGTGGCGGGAAGGCCGGTCCTGCTGATCCCGCACCGCAGCGAGGGCCTTGACGAGGCCGCGCTGCCCGGCGATTACCGCAAGATCCTGGCGATCGTCCGGGCCGCGGACGGTCCAGTGCAGGTCAGGGCGGTGGGCGAGGAACTCGGGCTGGAGGTGGCGGTGCGCGGGAAGCTGGAACCGCTGCGGGCGAAGGTGACCAAGCTGCCGATCGCGGCTGGCTGTACAAACGGCCCGACGGACGGTTCACCGCACGCCGGTAGTCACACCGGAATGGAGCGTCGGGGCGTAACCGGTGGGCCTCCGACGGCAGTTGACGTGTTTTGTGAAGAACAACCCCAGCCCCGTCGAGGGCCCTGACGGCCCTGCCTACACCGCCCGCCTGCCACTGTCGAGCGCCACCCTGAACCACTTCGCCACCCTGATACGCGGCCATTTGAAGAAGATCGACTCGTGGTGGCGAGCCCTGCCCCCGGGGGAAGAACGCCGGCATCGTGCTGGCGGTACTGCGCTGTGACCAGCGTCCCGGCGACCTCGCCGGCGGCAGCCGAAGCGGGAGTCCGCTTCGTCCGGCGGCTTCGGACCACCATTCTGGCCCTGAGCCGTTCCACCCTCCGGGACGGTCAGGAGCACACCGTGGATTTCGACACCTTCACCGTCGGCCCTCAGGGCCGCGCCGACGACAGCCACGAAACGTACCTCGCGGTGAGGATCACGGGTTCCGTCCCGCCGAACCTCAGCACCTTGATCCTGAGCAACATCCCCGGCTGCGAGGCCGACGGTTGGTACCCCGAATACGCCCTGCCGGAACGGGACCTCCTCCCTGCCGAGCAAGCCTGGTCCAACCTGATGGGCCCTCGCGCGGCCGCCCTGCTTCTCGACGCGGAGCAGTAACACCCGCCTCTTCGTCCTGGTGCGGCGGCGAGGACCGAAGCCGCGCTCCCGGCGTGGCAGGCCCGGAGTGCCGGATGGGGGTGACCTCACCCCGGACGGGCTCCACGAGCCCCGGTCTCTCACCCCAGCCGCTTGACCAGCGTGTACTCCGTGATGCCCGGTGGGTAGTCCGGGATCACGCAGACCACCTCGTAGCCGTGGCGTCGGTAGAACTTCGGGGCCTGGAAGTCCCAGGTCTCCACGCGGGAGGAGCGGCAGCCGCGGGCCGTGGCGAGGCGTTCCGCCTCGGCGAGCAGGCGAGTGCCGAGGCCCGCTCCGCGGTGGCGTTCGTCGACCCACAGGTACGTCACGTGCAGCCAGGTCGCCCAGGTGTGGCCGACCAGGCCGCCCGCGAGGCCGCCGGCCGGGTCCAGTGCCCACACGTGCAAAGGGGAGTCGCGTTCCTGTGGGGTTCCGCGCAGCGCCCGCAGGACCGGGGACGCCGCCGTGTTGGTGTCCCGCAGCCGCCTGCGGAGCAGATCACGTCGGGCCTTGTCGACTTCTGTCTCCAGACGAAACATGCGGCTCACCATAAACGCGCAGGAGCGCAAGTTCTGCAAAGGGCCTTCCGCTCCCGGCCCCCGTCCGTACTCTGATGAGCAACGCCGGTGGGGGCCGGCGTCGTTCAGGGGGCGAGACACTCGGGTACGCGATCCGGGGCGGGGCGGCGGTGACGTGCGGCGGCGGCCGGGCGGCTTCCGGCGGCCCGGCCCGGTGCCGGTGTCGTCTTCCGACGCCAGAGGTAGTCCCCTGCTCTGCAGAGAGCACGGGGGAGGGGGTTTCGTGCAACGTATCCGAGTCCTGGTCGTCGACGACCATCGCATCTTCGCCGAGTCGCTCGCCGCGGCGCTGGCTGCCGAGCCGGACGTCGAGGTGTCCGCGGCGGGCAGCGGCCCGGCCGCACTGCGCTGCCTGGAGCGGGCGGCCGGCGAGGGGCGGCGGTTCGACGTCCTGCTCGTCGACGCCGACCTGGGGGGCGGAGTGCCGTCCGGCCCGTCCTCCGTACCGGTGCGAGCGGGTGACGAGGACGGCATCGTCGACGGGATGTCCCTGGTCACCGGGGTGCGCTCGGTCCACCCGCGGGTACGGATCGTCGTGCTCGCCGAGAAGGACGATCCGCGCCGCGCCGCGCTCGCCCTCCAGGCCGGCGCCGGCGGCTGGGTCGCCAAGGACTGCTCGCTGAGCCGGCTGCTCACTGTCGTCCGGGGCGTGCTGCGCGACGAGACGCACCTGCCGCCCGCCCTGCTCACCGGCGTGCTGCGCGAACTCACCGCCGCCCGCAAGCACCGCACCGAGAGCGAGCGGCTCGTGGAGTCCCTGACCCCGCGCGAGCGGGAGGTGCTGCGGTGCATGGTCGCGGGCCTGGGGCGCAAGGCCGTCGCCGAGCGCCTGTACCTGTCCCCGCACACCGTCCGGACGCACATGCAGAACGTGCTCGGCAAACTGGGGGTGCACTCCACCCTCGCCGCCGTCGCCCTCGCCCGGCGGGCGGGTGTCGGGCCCGTCGACCTAACCGGGGATGTTGTCGAACGGGGCGGTCAGCTGGCGTAGCAGGCCCGCCAGTTCGGCGCGTTGGGCGCGGGGGAGTTCGGCGAGGATCGCCCGCTCCTGCGCCAGCAGCCCGGCCAGCGCCTGGTCGCCGCGGTCGCGGCCCTCGTCCGTGAGGCGGACCAGGACCCCGCGCCGGTCGCTGGGGTCGGGAAGGCGCTCCACCAGACCCTTCTTGGTCAGGCGGTCGATGCGGTTGGTCATCGTGCCCGAGGTGACCAGCGTCTGCGTGAGGAGCTGCCCCGGCGAGAGCTGGTAGGGGGCGCCCGCGCGGCGCAGCGCGGTCAGGACGTCGAACTCCCAGGACTCCAGCCCGTGCTCGGCGAAGGCCAGTCTGCGGGCCCGGTCCAGGTGCCGGGCGAGCCTGCTCACCCGGCTGAGCACCTCGAGCGGTTCCACGTCGAGGTCCGGGCGCTCCCGGCGCCATGCTGCGACCAGCCGATCGACCTCGTCCTCCATGACGATCAGTGTAGTGGTTGTGTCGACGTGAAGTCTCTTGACGTCAAGTTTCTTGACGTCGGAGTGGGAGGTGCGGAGCGGCGGGTGCCCGTCAGCCCGGTTGCCGGCCGGTTGCCGATCTCCAGGAGACCCGCGCCTGCGGGCACCCGCCGGGGTCCCGGTGGGTGCGAACGTTCCTGCGGACCGGCCCCGCCGGCCTGCCGTCAGTCGACGGGGGCGACCCGGATCAGGTTGCCGTCCGGGTCCGAGACGACGAAGGTGCGCCCGAACACCTCGTCGCTCGGCTCGCTGACCACCCGGACCCCTTTCTCCGCCCACCTCGCGAACCGGCGGTCGATCGCCTCGGGTCCGTCGGGCAGCGTGAGACAGACCTCGCTGGTGCGCGGCACCGCCGGGGTCGGGCCGTCGATCTGCCCGCTCCACAGCGCGAGGACGACGCCAGGGAGGGGAGGATTCACACGACCCCGTCCGCGACGAGCGCGTCGACGGCGTCCTCGGACAGGCCCAGCTCGGTGAGGATGGAGCGGGTGTGCTCGCCCAGGGCGGGGACGGCCTCCATGCGGGGCGCGCCCCCGGTCGGGCCCGGCGGGGCCAGTGCCGGGACGGGGCCGGCCGGTGTCGGCACCTCGTGCCGGCGTCCGCGCGCGGCCAGCTGCGGGTGCTCCCACACCTCGGCGAGCGTGTTCACCCGGGCGTTGGCCACGGGCACCGCGCTCAGCAGCCTTGCCGCCTCGGTGCCGGTCAGCTCCGTGAACCGGGCCGAGATCAGCCGCCCCAACGCCTCCCGGTGCGTGTTGCGGGCCGCGTTGCCCGCGTAGTGCGGGTGGTCGGCCAGCTCCGGACGTTCCAGGAAGACCTCGCAGAACCCGCGCCACTCGCGCTCGTTCTGCACCGCCATCATGACGACCCTGCCGTCACTCGCGGTGAACGGGCCGTACGGGTAGATCGTGGCGTGGGCGGCGCCCGCCCGGGGCGGCGGCTCACCGCCGTCGAAGGCGTAGTACAGCGGGAAGCCCATCCACTCCACGGTGGCCTCCAGCATCGACACGTCCAGATGCGTGCCCTGCCCCGTCCGCCCCCGTTCCAGCAGCGCGCCGAGGACCGAGCTGTAGGCGTACATCCCGGCGGCGATGTCGGACACCGGGATGCCCGCCTTGGCCACGGAGTCCTCCGTGCCCGTGACGGACAGCAGCCCCGCCTCGGACTGCACCAGCAGGTCGTACGCCTTCAGCTCCTCGTAGGGGCCGGGGGCGCCGTAGCCGGAGATGTCGCACACGATCAGCTCCGGATGCTCCGCCCGCAGCTCCCGCGCACCGAGCCCGGCCCGGGCCGCCGCCCCCGGGGCCAGGTTCTGGAGGAAGACGTCGGCCCCCGCGATCAGGCGGCGCAGCACCTCCGCGCCCCGCGGGTCCTTGATGTCGAGGGTGAGGGACTCCTTGTTGCGGTTCACCCACACGAAGTGCGAGCTCAGACCCCGCACGCGGGTGTCGTAGGACCGGGCGAAGTCCCCCGTGCCGGGGCGTTCCACCTTGATCACCCGCGCGCCGAGGTCCGCGAGCTGACGGCTCGCGTAGGGAGCGGCGATCGCCTGTTCGAGCGAGACGACGGTGACTCCCCGGAGCGGCTGCACGAGTGCCCTAGTTCTTCCGGTGCCCGATCAGCCGGGGCTTCTGCTCCAGGCCGTCCAGGCCGTGCCAGGCCAGGTTGACCAGGTGCGCGGCCACCTCCGCCTTCTTCGGCTTGCGGACGTCCAGCCACCACTGGCCGGTCAGCGCCACCATCCCGACCAGCGCCTGCGCGTACAGCGGGGCCAGCTTCGAATCGAAGCCGCGGTTTTTGAACTCGCGGCCCAGGATGTCCTCCACCTGCGTGGCGATGTCCGAGATGAGGGAGGCGAAGGTGCCCGTCGACTGCGGGATCGGGGAGTCGCGGACCAGGATGCGGAACCCGTCCGTGTACTCCTCGATGTAGTCCAGCAGCGCGAACGCCGCCTGCTCGCACAGCTCCCGCGGATGACCCGCGGTCAGCGAACTCGTCACCATGTCCAGCAGACGCCGCATCTCGCGGTCCACCACCACCGCGTACAGGCCCTCCTTGCCGCCGAAGTGCTCGTACACCACCGGCTTGGAGACCCCGGCCTTCGCCGCGATCTCCTCCACCGACGTGCCCTCGAAGCCCTTCTCGGCGAACAGGGTGCGGCCGACCTCCAGCAACTGCTGACGGCGCTCCGCGCCGGTCATCCGGGTGCGGCGGACACGCCGCGGCCTGTCATTGCTCGGGGTGCTGCTGGAGTCGGTCGCCACGGCGACCATCATGCCGCCTCGGCAGGCTCCCGCCCCCGCCGGGAGCCGTCCTCCCCGGTGTCACGACGCGAATCGATACGCGAGCGTGACGGCCAGCGCACGTCGTACGCCCAGCCCAGCTTCTCGAACCAGCGGATCAGCCGGGCGCTCGAATCGATCTGCCCCCGCTCCACACCGTGCCGCGCGGACGTCGGATCGGCGTGATGCAGGTTGTGCCACGACTCGCCGCAGGACAGCACCGCCAGCCACCACACGTTGCCCGAACGGTCCCGCGACCTGAAGGGCCGCTTGCCCACCGCGTGGCAGATCGAGTTGATCGACCACGTCACATGGTGCAGCAACGCCACCCGGACGAGTGACCCCCAGAAGAAGCCCGTGAACGCACCCCACCAGGACATCGTCACCAGACCGCCGATCAGCGCCGGCAGCGCCAGCGACACCCCCGCCCACAGCAGGAACTGGCGGGAGATCGCGCGCAGCGTCCGGTCCCTGATCAGATCCGGCGCGTACTTGTCCTGCGGGGTCTGCTCCTCGTCGAACATCCAGCCGAGATGAGCCCACCACAGGCCCTTCATCAGCGCCGGCAGCGACTCCCCGTACCGCCACGGCGAATGCGGGTCGCCCTCCGCGTCCGAGAACTTGTGGTGCTTGCGGTGGTCCGCCACCCACCGCACCAGCGGGCCCTCCACCGCCATCGAGCCCGCCACCGCCAGCGCGATCTTGAGCGGCCGCTTCGCCTTGAACGAACCATGCGTGAAATGACGGTGGAAACCGACGGTGATGCCGTGGCAGCCGAGGAAGTAGAAGAACACCAGCAGACCGAGATCCAGCCAGCTCACCCCCCGGCCCCAGGCCAGCGGCACCGCCGCCAGCACCGCCAGGAACGGAACGATGATGAAGACCAGCAGCGCGATCTGCTCGACCGAACGCTTGCGCTCCCCGCCCAGTGTGGCGGAAGGGACGGCCGCGGAATCGGCGCCGGCTCCGGGGCCGGAGGACGGCGGCTCCTTCGAGGCTTCGTCAATGACGTCAGGACGTGAGGTCATACGTGTCCCCTGTGGGGTATGAGGGTTGGGGGTGGTGCCGGGCCACCGGAACCGAGCAGCACTTCCTACGGGACCGTAACCTACGGCATCGTAAGTATGGCAGCGCGTGGACCGGCGGCAAGAGCCCACGAGCCTGCGCTTCCCGGCCGCCACCTATCCTGGAAACCGGTCGGACAGCGCGGTCCGCTCTGATTACCTACTTCCCGGATGCCCGGCCCGTATGCGGCGCCAGCCGCCCAAAGGCGCCGTCCGGGTTCTCCAGACCAGCTTCAACACTGCAAGGAGCCGCACCTGTGAGCAGTGCCGACGACCAGGCCGTGTCCACGGCGACCACAAGCAGCGAACTGCGGGCCGACATCCGCCGACTGGGTGACCTCCTCGGAGAGACCCTCGTCCGCCAGGACGGCCCCGAACTCCTCGACCTCGTCGAGAAGGTCCGCCGACTCACCCGCGAGGACGGCGAGGCCGCAGCCGAACTGCTGCGCGGCACCGAACTCGACACCGCCGCCAAGCTGGTCCGCGCCTTCTCCACCTACTTCCACCTGGCGAACGTCACCGAGCAGGTGCACCGCGGCCGCGAACTGCGCGCCCGCCGGGCCACCGAGGGCGGACTGCTCGCCCGCACGGCCGACCGCCTCAAGGACGCCGACCCCGAGCACCTGAGCGAAACCGTGCGGCACCTCAACGTCCGCCCGGTCTTCACCGCCCACCCCACCGAGGCCGCCCGCCGCTCCGTCCTCAACAAGCTGCGCCGCATCGCCGCCCTCCTCGACACTCCCGTCATCGAGAGCGACCGGCGCCGCCTCGACATCCGCCTCGCCGAGAACATCGACCTCGTCTGGCAGACCGACGAGCTGCGCGTCGTGCGCCCCGAACCCGCCGACGAGGCCCGCAACGCCATCTACTACCTCGACGAGCTCCACGCCGGCGCCGTCGGAGACGTCCTCGAGGACCTCACCGCCGAACTCGAACGGGCCGGCGTCACGCTCCCCGACGACACCCGCCCCCTCACCTTCGGCACCTGGATCGGCGGCGACCGCGACGGCAACCCCAACGTCACCCCCCAGGTCACCTGGGACGTCCTCATCCTCCAGCACGAACACGGCATCAACGACGCCCTGGAGATGATCGACGAACTCCGCGGATTCCTCTCCAACTCCATCCGCTACGCCGGTGCCACCGAGGAACTGCTGACCTCCCTGAGGGCCGACCTCGACAACCTCCCCGAGATCAGCCCCCGCTACAAGCGCCTCAACGCCGAGGAGCCCTACCGGCTCAAGGCCACCTGCATCCGCCAGAAGCTCGAGAACACCAAGCAGCGCCTCGCCCGGGACACCCCCCACCAGGCAGGCCGCGACTACCTCGGCACCGGCGAACTCCTCGCCGACCTGCGGATCATCCAGACCTCCCTGCGCGAACACCGCGGCGGCCTCTTCGCCGACGGCCGCCTCGCCCGCACCATCCGCACCCTCGCCGCCTTCGGCCTCCAGCTCGCCACCCTCGACCTGCGCGAACACGCCGACGCCCACCACCACGCCCTCGGTCAGCTGTTCGACCGGCTCGGCGAGGAATCCTGGCGCTACACCGACATGCCCCGCGAGTACCGCACCAAGCTCCTCGCCAAGGAACTCCGCTCGCGCAGGCCCCTCGCCCCCACCCCCGCACCCGTCGACGCGGCCGGCGAGAAGACCCTCGGCGTCTTCCAGACCGCCAGGCGCGCCCTCGAGGTCTTCGGCCCCGAAGTCATCGAGTCCTACATCATCTCCATGTGCCAGGGGGCCGACGACGTCTTCGCCGCCGCCCTCCTCGCCCGGGAGGCCGGACTGGTCGACCTCCACGCCGGCTGGGCGAAGATCGGCATCGTCCCCCTCCTGGAGACGACGGACGAACTCAAGGCCGCCGACACCATCCTCGAGGACATGCTCTCCGACCCGTCCTACCGGCGCCTCGTCGCGCTGCGGGACGACGTCCAGGAGGTCATGCTCGGCTACTCCGACTCCTCCAAGTTCGGCGGCATCACCACCAGCCAGTGGGAGATCCACCGCGCCCAGCGCCGGCTGCGCGACGTCGCCCACCGCTACGGCGTGCGCCTGCGCCTCTTCCACGGCCGCGGCGGCACCGTCGGCCGCGGTGGCGGCCCCACCCACGACGCCATCCTCGCGCAGCCCTGGGGCACCCTCGAAGGCGAGATCAAGGTCACCGAACAGGGCGAGGTCATCTCCGACAAGTACCTCATCCCCGCCCTCGCCAGGGAGAACCTCGAACTCTCCGTGGCCGCCACCCTCCAGGCGTCCGCCCTGCACACCGCACCACGCCAGTCCGACGAGGCGCTCGCCCGCTGGGACGCCGCCATGGACGTCGTCTCCGACGCCGCCCACGACGCCTACCGCAAGCTCGTCGAGGACCCCGACCTCCCCGCCTACTTCTTCGCCTCCACCCCCGTCGACCAGCTCGCCGACCTCCACCTCGGCTCCCGCCCCTCCCGCAGGCCCGACTCCGGCGCCGGCCTCGACGGACTGCGCGCCATCCCCTGGGTGTTCGGCTGGACCCAGTCCCGCCAGATCGTCCCCGGCTGGTACGGCGTCGGCTCCGGCCTCAAGGCCCTGCGCGAGGCCGGCCTCGACACCGTGCTCGACGAGATGCGCGAGCAGTGGCACTTCTTCCGCAACTTCATCTCCAACGTCGAGATGACCCTCGCCAAGACCGACCTGCGCATCGCCCGGCACTACGTCGACACCCTCGTCCCCGACGAGCTGAGGCACGTCTTCGACACGATCAGGGCCGAGCACGAACTCACCGTCGCCGAAGTCCTCCGCGTCACCGGCGAGTCCGGACTCCTGGACGGCACACCGGCCCTCAAGCAGACCTTCACCATCCGCGACGCCTACCTCGACCCCATCTCCTACCTCCAGGTCGCCCTCCTCAAGCGCCAGCGCGACGCCGCCGCCGCGGGCGACCCGGCCGACCCGCTGCTCGCCCGAGCCCTGCTGCTGACCGTCAACGGTGTGGCGGCGGGCCTGCGCAACACCGGCTGACCCCGGCGACACGACACAGCCGACACGACACAGCCGACAAGGCGACACGACGGAGGTGCCCCCGGGCCGTACGGCCCGGGGGCACCTCCGTGTTCCTCACACCATCAGGAACGCCGCCGTCACCAGCGCCACCCCCGAGACCCCCATCACCCACGCCATCCGCGTCCGCAGCAACCCGCCCGCCACCACCACCGACGCCAGCATCAGCGCCCCGCCCAGCGGCACCCACGCGTGGAGGACCCCCGCGAAACCGGAACGGACCACCTCGTTCCCGTCCGGCTTCACGACGACGGTGTACGTCCGCCCCTCGGCCACGGCCGCGTTGTTCTCCAGAACGACCTCGGCCCGCGGCTGCGACCCCGGCGACGACGGCGTGTACGCCCCCGTGCAGGTCCGCTCACCGCAGGACGTCACCGCGACCGTCCCCTGCTCGCGCCCCTTCGTCAGCATCGCGTACTGCGCCGTACCCCATGACCCCCGCACACCCGCGACCAGGATCAGCACGGCGACCGCGCCCATCACCGCGAACCGGCCGAAGCGCAGCGCGGCGGACGAACCCCGGGAGCGGGAGGACGAGACGGCAGAAGGCATGGCCGAGATCTTTGGCCATGCCCTTGCGGTCGGTCAACTCCGTGCGGGGTCCGACGAGGGCCCTCAGGAGTTGTACGTACCCTGCGCCCGCTCCAGACCGTCGATCACCAGACACTCCACCGCGTCCGCCGCCCGGTCCACGAAGTAGTCCAGCTCCTTGCGCTCCGCCGACGAGAAGTCCCGCAGCACGTAGTCCGCCACCTGCATCCGCCCCGGCGGCCGGCCGATCCCGAACCGCATCCGGTGATAATCCGGACCGAACGCCTTCGTCATCGACTTCAGCCCGTTGTGGCCGTTGTCCCCGCCCCCCAGCTTCAGCCGCAGCGTCCCGTACTCGATGTCCAGCTCGTCATGGACCGCCACCACCTGCGCCACCGGCACCTTGTAGAACTCCCGCAGCGCGTTCACCGGCCCGCCCGACAGATTCATGAACGACATCGGCTTCGCCAGGATCACCCGCCGGTTCGCCGGTCCCGGCGGCCCGATCCGGCCCTCCACCACCTGCGCCTGCGCCTTCCCGGCCCGCTTGAACCGGCCCGAGATCCGCTCCGCCAGCAGATCCGCCACCATGAACCCCACGTTGTGCCGGTTCCCGGCATACTCCGGCCCCGGATTGCCCAGCCCCGCAATCAGCCAGGGGGCCGCCGCATCGGTCGTCACGTCCATGTCTCCCTCGTCCCGCTTCCGCGTCCGCGTCTCGTCCTCGGTCCCGTCCCCGTACACACGTCGGCCGCTGTCCCCGTACGGGGACAGCGGCCGACACGCAGTGAAGACCGCGTAGCGAAGACTACGAGGATGATCAGGCCTCGGCGGCCTCGTCCCCGTTGCCCTCCGCGGCCTCCTCGGCCTGCGCGGACAGGACCTGCAGCACCACGGTGTCCTCGTCCACGGCCAGCGTCGTACCGGCCGGCAGCTTCACGTCCTTGGCGAGCACCGCGTCACCGGCCGTCAGGCCCTCGATCGAGATGGTCACGCCCTCCGGGATGTGCGTCGCCTCGGTCTCGACCGGCAGCGCGGACAGGACGTGCTCCAGCAGGTTGCCGCCCGGCGCCAGCTCACCCTCGGTGTTCACGAAGATCTCGACGGTGACCTTCTCGCCGCTCTTCACCTTCAGCAGGTCGACGTGCTCCAGGAAACCCTTGATCGCGTCACGCTGCACGGCCTTCGGGATCGCCAGCTGGCTGCCCTCACCGTCGACGACCAGGTCGATCAGCACGTTCGGCGTACGCAGCGCCAGCAGCAGCTCGTGGCCCGGCAGCGTCACGTGCAGCGGCTCGAGGCCACGCTCGTACACCACGCCCGGAACCTTGCCCTCACGACGGATACGACGCGCCGCACCCTTGCCGAACTCGCGCCGCGTCTCCGCGTGCAGCTTCACCTCGGACATGCTCACCACTCCTCGAAGTCAGAAACCGTTGGGGATACCCCCTGCTCCGTGGAGCTTGGGGAAGGTCACCCGGCCACGAACGGCCTGCTACGAAGAGCGCGTCGATAACGGACCGCCGTAACCCACCCCTCACGAAGCGGTACGGCCTCCCTCGCCGAGCAACTGGAGCAGTCTACTCGGAGAGGGAGGCCGTACCCAAAACGATCAGCCGGGGCGCCGGCGGAACCCGGAGCGGACCCCTTACCGCTCGTCGAACAGGCTCGTCACCGAACCGTCCTCGAACACCTCGCGCACCGCGCTCGCGATCGTCGGCGCGATCGACAGCACCGTGATCTTGTCCAGGTCGCCACTCAGCTCACCCGGCGTCGGCAGCGTGTCCGTGAACACGAACTCACTCACCCGGGAGTTCTTCAGCCGGTCCGCCGCCGGACCCGACAGCACGCCGTGCGTCGCCGTCACGATCACGTCCTCCGCACCGTGCGCGAACAACGCGTCCGCCGCGGCGCAGATCGTGCCACCCGTGTCGATCATGTCGTCCACCAGAACGCACACGCGGCCCTTCACCTCACCGACCACCTCGTGGACCGTGACCTGGTTCGCGACGTCCTTGTCCCGCCGCTTGTGCACGATCGCCAGCGGCGCACCCAGCCGGTCGCACCAGCGGTCCGCCACCCGCACACGCCCCGCGTCCGGCGACACCACCGTCAGCTTCTCCCGGTCCACCTTCGTGCCCACGTAGTCCGCCAGCAGCGGCAGTGCGAACAGGTGGTCCACCGGGCCGTCGAAGAAGCCCTGGATCTGATCCGTGTGCAGATCCACCGTCAGCACCCGGGTCGCCCCCGCGGTCTTCATCAGATCCGCGATCAGGCGCGCCGAAATCGGTTCACGCCCACGGTGCTTCTTGTCCTGCCGCGCGTAACCGTAGAACGGCACGATGACGGTGATTGACCTCGCCGACGCACGCTTCAACGCGTCGATCATGATCAACTGCTCCATGATCCACTTGTTGATCGGCGCCGTGTGGCTCTGGATCAGGAAACAGTCCGCCCCACGGGCCGACTCCTCGTAGCGTACGTAGATCTCGCCATTGGCGAAGTCGAAGGCCCTCGTCGGCACCACCCCGACACTCAGCTGGCGGGCGACCTCCTCGGCAAGCTCGGGGTGGGCGCGGCCGGAGAAGAACATCATCTTCTTCTGGCCGGTCGTCTTGATCCCGGTCACAGCACTATCTCCTCAGAGGTGTCGCAGAAACTCGCTGCTCGACGGCGGGAGACCTCCGGGACCGCTCAGGCGGCACGCGAAGGTCATCTCACCTGATGGGGTGCGGATGTGCACTTATCACGATACGACGACTCTGGCGCACCGCTTTCCGGTCAACCCTGCTCGGCCGGTCCCCGGGCAGTCTCCTCCGCAGCCCTCGCGGCGGCGCTCCCCGGACGTTTACGAGCCACCCAGCCCTCGATATTCCGCTGCTGGCCACGGGCCACAGCCAACGAGCCGGGCGGCACGTCCTTCGTGATCACGGAGCCGGCGGCAGTGTAAGCACCGTCCCCGACCGTGACAGGTGCCACAAACATGTTGTCCGCCCCGGTCCGGCAGTGCGACCCGACCGTCGTGTGATATTTGTCCTGCCCGTCGTAATTCACGAACACGCTCGCCGCACCGATGTTCGAGAACTCGCCGATCGTCGCATCCCCCACGTACGACAGATGCGGAACCTTCGTCCCCTCGCCGATCGACGCGTTCTTCGTCTCCACGTACGTGCCGATCTTGCCCTTGCGGCCCAGCCGGGTCCCCGGACGCAGGTACGCGAACGGACCCACGGACGCCTCCGCGCCCACCTCCGCACCCGACGCCACCGTGTTGTCCACCCTCGCGCCGGCCCCCACCCGGGTATCCGTCAGCCGTGCGTTCGGACCCACCTCGCACCCCTCGGCGAGATGCGTCGCGCCGTGCAGCTGCGTCCCCGGATGCACCACCACGTCCCGCTCGAACGTCACCGTGACGTCCACCCACGTCGTGGCGGGGTCGACGACCGTGACCCCGGAGAGCATGGCGGCGGTCAGCAGCCGGTCGTTGAGAATCCGCCGCGCCTGCGACAGCTGCACCCGGTTGTTGATCCCCGCGATCTCCCGGTGGTCACCCGCCACCGACGCGCCCACCCGGTGCCCCGCCTCACGCAGAATCCCCAGCACGTCCGTCAGGTACTCCTCACCCTGACTGTTGTCCGTCCGCACCCTCTTCAGCGCATCCGACAACAACGCACCGTCGAACGCGAACACGCCCGAATTGATCTCCCGGATGGCCCGCTGCTCCTCGGACGCGTCCTTGTGCTCCACGATCGCCGTCACCGCGCCCGAGGCCGCGTCCCGCACGATCCGCCCGTACCCCGTCGCGTCCGGCACCTCGGCCGTCAGCACCGTCACCGCGTTCCCGTCCGCGGAATGCGTGGCCGACAGCCGCCGCAACGTCTCACCGGTCAGCAGCGGGGTGTCCCCGCAGACCACCACCACGGTCCCGTCCACGGAGCCGCCCAGCTCCTCCAGCCCCATCCGCACCGCATGCCCGGTGCCGTTCTGCTCCGCCTGGACGGCGGTACGGACGTCGGGGGCGGCCTCGGCGAGGTGCGCGGTCACCCGCTCGCGGGCGTGCCCCACGACGACGACCAGGTTCTCCGGCTCCAGCTCACCGGAGGCGGCCAGTACGTGACCCACCAGGGAACGGCCACAGATGTCGTGCAGGACCTTCGGGGTGGCCGACTTCATACGGGTGCCCTCACCCGCTGCGAGAACGACGACGGCTGCCGGGCGATTGGCGCTCACAAGGATGCCCTTCGGCTGTAAGGGGGAGGGGGACATCCGCAGGATACCGGGGTGGGTGTGGGGGGACATGGGTGCGGGCCCCGGCCTGGAGGTCGGGACCCGCGTGCGAGAAGCTCCCCCATCAGGATTTGAACCTGAACTTAAGGGACCAAAACCCTCAGTGCTGCCTGGTTACACCATGGGGGATGGAACTCGACGAAACCGGGCATTCGGTCGGGCTGTCGAGTCGGCACCCAACACTATGCCGTACCGGGAGCCTTCGATGCGACGGTACGGGTCGGCATCCTCGAGGACTTCGATCACGAGGCACCCGTGACGGGAGCCGCCCACGTTCCCGCGTGCCGCCTCGGAGTTGCGCCGCTCAAGTGTCACGGAATGCGGCGGGAGCCAGTCGGGGAAAGTCCCCGGAAATCCGGCACCGGGCGCCCTTAGGGTGGAGGCATGACCACGACGGGGGAAGACCATGTGACGGCCCGTGGAGGGCCGTGGTGGTGGGGCAGACGGCGTAGTGCCGTGCTGGATGTGAGCCTTGCGGTGGTGTCCGCGCTGGAGTGCGGGCTGGAGGGGATTCCGTTCGCGCGGGACGCGGGGATCCCGGTGGCCGCGGGTGTGCTGTTCGGGTTGCTGGCGGGGTCGGTGCTGGTGGTGCGGCGGCACTGGCCGATCGCCGTGGTGCTGGTGGTGATCGCCATCACGCCGGCGCAGATGGGCTTTCTGATGGGCCTGGTGGGCCTGTACACGCTGGCGGCGTCGGAGTTGCCGCGCCGGATCATCGCGTCGCTGGCGGGGATGTCGCTGGTGGGGACGTTCATCGTGACGTTGGTGCGGGTGCGGCAGGACATGGCGCGGGGGGAGTTGGACCTGGGGGACTGGTTCGTTCCGTTCGCGTCGATCACGACGTCGGTGGGGCTGACCGCGCCGCCGGTGCTGCTGGGGCTGTACGTGGGGGCGCGGCGGCGGTTGATGGAGAGCCTGCGGGAGCGTGCGGACAGTCTGGAGCGGGAGCTCCAGTTGCTGGCGGAGCGGGCCGAGGAGCGGGCCGAGTGGGCGCGTAACGAGGAGCGGACGCGGATCGCGCGGGAGATGCACGACGTGGTCGCGCATCGGGTGAGTCTGATGGTGGTGCACGCGGCGGCGTTGCAGGCGGTGGCGCGGAAGGATCCGGAGAAGGCGGTGAAGAACGCCGCGTTGGTGGGGGACATGGGCCGGCAGGCGTTGACGGAGTTGCGGGAGATGCTCGGGGTGCTGCGGTCCGGTGGGGACGGCGCGGTGCGGGGCGCGGGGGCCTCGGTGCCGTTGGCGGCGGTGGGCGCGGCGGCGGCCGCGGCGGCGTCGCGGGCGGTGGGCGAGGTGCGGCCGGGCGGGGGCGTCGGGGGCGAGGGGCCGAGTCTGTCGGAGATAGACGAGTTGGTGGGGCAGTCGGCGGCCGCGGGGATGGTGGTGGCTCTGCTGGTGGAGGGGGAGGGCCGGTCGTATGCGGGGGAGGTGGAGTCGACGGCGTACCGGGTGGTGCAGGAGGCGCTGACGAATGTGCACAAGCACGCGCCGGGGGCGAAGACGTATGTGCGGCTGGCGCATCGGGTGTCGGAGATCGCGATGCAGGTGGAGAACGAGCCGCCGCCGAAGGCGGGGTCGTCGGCGCGGTTGCCGTCGGGTGGGAACGGTCTGGTGGGGATGAAGGAGCGGGTGTCGGCGCTGGGCGGGGTGTTCGTGTCGGGACCGACGGACGCGGGGGGTTTTCGGGTGTCGGCGGTGATTCCGGCGTCGTAGGGCGGGCGGCGTCCGGGTGACCGCCGGCCGGCGAACGGCGGCTGGTGGCCGGCGGGCGTGGTGGCCGGTCAGCCTGTGGTGAGGCGGGTGGGTTCGGTGCCGGAGACGAGGGCGGTGAGGCCCTGGTCGATGTGGTGGCCGAGGTACCAGTCGCCGGTGTGGTCGAGGGCGTAGACGCGCCCTTCGGTGTCGATGGCGACGAGGGTGAGGGTGTCGGGGTCGGCGCCGACGGGACAGACGTCGGTGTGGAGTGCGCGGCCGAGGTCGCCGAGGGTGCGGGCCATGTGGAGGCCGTGGAGGGGGTCGAGATGGAGGGTGGCGGGGGCGAGTTGGCGGCCGGGGCCGGTGGGGGTGATGTGGAGTCCGCCGAACTCGGCCCAGGCCTCGACGGCGGCGGGGAAGACGGTGTGGCGGTGTCCCGCGGGTGAGGCGTGGTCGCGCAGGGTGTCGGCCCAGATTTCGGCTTGCCTGATGTCCCAGCGTCCTGGTTGCCAGCCGGCGGCGCGCAGGGCGGCGGCGACGGGGGCGGGGAAGCGGTGGGAGGTTCCCCCCGGTTCGGGTGGGGCCGGGTGGCTGGGGGAGGGGACGTGGTCGGTGCGCATCTGCCGTTCGTTCGTTCGTCGTGGTGGTGTGGTCGGTGGGGTGTGGGGACCGGCCGGGTGGTGGTGAATGGGTGTGTCAGGGGTGGGTACGGCCCGGGCGTACGGAATCACTCACCGGACGGGTTCATCCGGGGGCGACGACGCGGACGCCGAAGTGGGACGTGAGGGCGGTGCAGGCGCGGCAGGGGGCGGCGTAGCCGCCGTGGAGGGGGTCGCCGTCCTCGCGGATGTGGCGGGCGGTGAGTTTGGCGTGTTTGAGCGCTCTGCGCGCTTCGCCGTTGGTCATGGGTTTGCGCGCGGCGCGTTTGCTGCGTGCGGCGTCGGCGGCGGTGAGGTGCCGGGAGATGAGGATCGTCTCGGCGCAGCGGCCGGTGAAGCGGTCGCGTTGGCCGCTGGTGAGGGTGTCGAGGAAGTCCTGGACGAGGGGGTGCAGTTCGGGGGGTGTGTCGGCGCGGGCGGCGGTGCCGGTGAGGGTGGCGCCGCGGATGGAGAGGGCGGCGGCGATGGTGGGCAGGATGCCGTCGCGGCGGTGGAGGAGGAGGGGGGTGCGGGCGGCGTCGGTGCTGCTCCAGCCGATGCGGGGATCGCCGCTGCGCGGGTCGGCGGGGTGTCCTGCCGGTGCCCCTGTTTGAGTCATGTTCATGATCGCCTTCCCCTCCCGTGCATCCCCCGGAAGCTCACAGAGTGCCAAATGGCGTGGCTGATGGGGAAGCTGGGGCGGGGCGACACGCCCAGGTTTGGGCGAGCTGTCACGGGAGGGTGACGTTTGGTCACGGAAGGAGACGGGTGGGCGGCCGGTGCCCGGTGACCGGTGCCGTCGTACCGCATAGGCTGTTGGTGTCGCGATTCCTGCGGTGATCCGTGCGGACGGCGCGCGGGGCGCCGGCGGGAGTGGCGGCGGCAAGCAGTCGAGACAGACGTGACAGTCGAATACGCTCCGTGACGACGCGATGGTGGTCGGTGCGGGTCGTACAGAGTGCCGCAGGGGGCAACCGCCATGACGACAGGTCGGCTCGGACAGAGAGCCGTGCCGCCGAATGCGGCCTACGCCGGACAGGTCGTGCACTTTCCGGATCCGGTGCGGGCGGCCCGTCACCCGAGAGGGGTACGGGTGGACGAGCGTGGTTACCCCGATTTCTCGCCGTACGCGCGTGCGGCGGCGGAGATCGCGGAGCCGCCGGAGGGTTTCGGCGTCGACGAGCTGCGGCTGACGGACTACGTGTCGGCGAACGCGGTGCTGGCGGCGACCGGTCATGAGCTGTGGGACACGGTGCCCGCGGTGGCGACGCCGCACGGCTGGACGTGGCATCACGCGGTGGCGTCGAGGCGGCTGGAGCTGGTGCCGGTCGAGGTGAAGGCGCTGCTGCGGCACCACGGTGGTGTGGTGACGTCGGGCGTGGACCAGGAGAAGCGGGGCACGCGGCCGTTGCAGGAGACGCGTCCGGCGCATTTCCGGCTGCCGAAGTCGGGGCTCGCGGTGACCGAGGCGCAGGTGCTGAACGTCGAGGAGGATCTCGGCTACCGGCTGCCCGGCGCGTACCGGTCGTTCCTGAAGGCGGCGGGCGGTTGCGCGCCGGTGGGCACGGCGCTGGACGCCGAACTGGGCCTGCTCGTCGACCAGCCGTTCTTCACGGTGCGGGACGAGGCCGCGGTCAACGACCTGGTGTACATCAACAAGTGTCTGCGTGATCACCTGACCAAGGACTATCTGGCCGTCGGTTTCGTCCAGGGAGGCCTGCTGGCGGTGAAGGTGCGGGGCGACCGGGCGGGTTCGGTGTGGTTCTGCGCCTACGACGACGCGCGGGACGTGGATCCGTCGTGGCCGCCGGCGGAGCGGGTGGAGCGGCTGCTGCTGCCGTGCGGGGACGACTTCGACGCGTTCCTGGCCCGTCTGGCGGGGTCGCCGCCGGAGCTGGAGACGGTGGCGAATCTGATGGTGGACGGCGGCTTCGCGCAGGTCGTTCCGGTTGCTGCGGGGGAGTGAGGTCCGGCGATGGTGACGTTCGCGCAGGCGCAGGAGCGTGCGGAGGAGTGGGTCAACGGGGAGGTGCCGTCGTATCAGCACCGTGAGGTGCGGGTGCGGGAGTTCGGCCTCGGGTTCGTGGTGTGGGCGGAGGACCGCGAGGACGGGCCGCGTTCGGACGGCGGTGGTCAGCGGCTGGTGATCGCCCGGGACAGCGGTGAGGCGACGCTGTGGCCCGCGCTGGCGGTGGGCGAGGTGATCCGCCGGTACGAGGAGGAGTACGCCCGTACGGACGAGGTGGACGGGCCGGCGCCGGCTGCTCCGGCGCGGGTGGATCTGAACCAGACGTCGTTCCTGCTGAGTCCGCCGGAGTGGTTGCAGGAGGCGGCGGACCGGCTGGGGATTCCGGACCGGCGGGGGGAGACGTCGGGCGGTTCGACGGGTACGGCCGGTGCGGCGGCCGGGTCCGGTGCTGCGCTGCCGGGTGCGCCGGCGGCGCCCGGCAGTGGTGCCGCCTGGCCCGCCGCCGGCGGGGGCGACTCCCCGGCGGGGGCCGGTGCGAACACTCCGGCCGGGGCGACGCCGTGGGCCGGTACGGACACGAACGCCGACGCCGGTGAGGACGGTTCGGTGCCGCTGCCGGTCACCGTGTTCGCGCCGCCGCTGAGCCAGTCCGACGACGACACGCCGCCGCCCCCGGCGTCGGACGCCCCTACGGCGCTGATGTCGGGGGGCAGCCGGCTGCCGCCGACGGCGCTGACGCCGGCGTTGCAGGACGCGGACGCGCAGACTCCGCCAAATGCGGGGACACCGGCACCGGGTGCGCCGGCACCGGGTGCGCCGGCACCGGGTGCGCCGGCGCGGAACGCCGAGGACATCGCCGACGCCGCGACCAGCAAGGCGGCGCCCCCGCGCCGCCCCGCGGGCCCGCCGCCGCCTCCGCCGGCCGCCCCGGGGACGCCTGGCGCGCGGCCGGGGGGTACGCCGCCTCCGCCGTCACCCCCCTCGGGTGCCGGCGCGCCGGGTGGCCCGGCGGGCGGGTACGTGCCGACGCAGATGGTGTCGTCCCTGGGGTCCAACGGCCTCGGCGGTTTCGACAGCCGGGGAGGGCCGGCGGGCCCGGGAGGTTCGACGGGCGGTCCGCAGCCGTCCGGGGCCTCGACGCCTCCGCCCGGCGCCCCGCCTGCCCCGTCTGCCCCCCCTGCCCCGGGTACGCCGCCCGGCGGTGTCCATCACGCCGTGACGATGTTCGCCGACCCCGGCCGGCCGGGTGCCGGTACGCCCCCGCCCCCCGGCCCACCCGGTGTGCCCGGTGCTCCGGGCGCCCCCGGCGCGCCGCAGCCTCCCGGTGCTCCGGGAGTTCCGGGCGCCGCGGCGGGCGGGCGTGGCCCCGTGCATCACGCGGAGACCGTGCTGTCGGGGCCCCCGGTCGGTGGGCCCGGTACGCCTCCGCCGCCGCCGGCCCCCGGCGGCCCGGGTGTGCCGCCGCCTCCCGCCCCGCCGGGGATGCCCGGTGGGATGCCGCCCGGGGTGCCGGGTGCGGTGCCGCCGGGTGTGCCCGGGCCCGGCCGGCCGCCGGCGTACGGCTATCCGCCGCAGCCGGTCGGGCAGCCGACGGTCGGTCCCGGCTACCAGGCCGTGCTGCGCTACCGCGCGCAGGACGGTTCCGAGCAGCAGCTGATCCGGCGTTCGGCGCCGGGCACGCCGCATCCGGAGTGGCAGATCTTCCACGAGCTGCGGGCGATGAACGTGCCGCCGGATCAGGTGCTGGAGCTGCACACGGAGTTGGAGTCGTGCGAGCTGCCGGGCGCGTACTGCGCGCGGATGATCCGGGAGCAGTGGCCGCAGGCGCGGATCACGAACATCGCGCCGTACGGCACGGATCATGCGAGCCGGCAGCAGGGCATGCAGCAACTGCTCGTTCATCAGGGTGAGTTGCACCAGGTTGCGGACGGGCCCGCCCGGCCGGCACCGGTGCGCGCGCCGCTGACACCGGTGCAGCCGGCGCCGCCGCTTCCGCCGGAGGCCATCGGGCAGGAGCTGGCTGGGGTGTTCGGGCCGGGGGTGTTCCGGTTCGAGCAGCAGGCGGTGTCCCGGCAGGGTGTGCCGCCGGTGGTGGCGCACACGCTGGTGGTGGCCGGGCTTCCGCTGGACATGGGCCCGTTCTTCTGGGCGCAGGCCCAGCCGGGCCGTCCGGTGCCGACGCTGGCGGAGCTGGCCGCGGAGCGGGGTGTGCGGCCGGCGTCGGACGCGGGCTCGTACCTCGTCATGGGCAGCGACTTCGGCAAGGCGGTCTGTGTCCAGTACGGCACGGCGAACATCGTCGCGGTGCCGGTGGAGGCGGGGCCGGGCGGTGCGCCCGTACCGCCGCAGTTCGTGAACACGGGGCTGCCGGAGTTCGCGCGCTGTCTGGCGTTGCTGGGGCGGATGTGGCGGCTGCGGTTCGGGCTGAACCAGGAGCAGGCGGGCCGTTGGACCGTCGACTTCCAGACGCAGTTGGCGGCGCTGGATCCCGCGGCGCTCGGTTCGCCGGAGAGCTGGTGGTCGGTGCTGCTGGAGCAGATGTGGGACGGGCTGCTCTGAGCCACCGTTCCCGTCCCCGCCGCCGAGGCGGAGGACGAGGACAGAGGCCGGGTCCGGCCGGATACTCGTATCCGGCCGGACCCGGCCTCTGTCCGTGTCTCCCGGCCCCGCGGCCGCTTCTCCCGCCCCCGTTCGCCGGCCCGGTACTTGACCCTGACGTGGCGTGAGGGTGGAGGCTGGCCGGGACCTCAGGAGGAGGTACCCCGAGAAGCGCTCCGCCTGCCGGTGGAGAGCCCCTAGGGGTACCTCCGTACTACGGCTCGGGGAGGGCTCGTACCGGCGGAGGACGAGACGGGGCGGGACCGGTCCTTAATCTGGCTTTACGCCGCTGGGGGGCGGCGAGCACACCACCGGGGGTGGGGTTTTCCCCAGAGGAAGACTGCGCCGGGCACCAGGGCGCTTCGACTCCCCCGCCGCCAGACTGAATCACGTCGAACGAACACGCACGGAGCGGCCGTCGGGCATGACGGCGGTCGCGCGGGCACCGCTTTCCCACTTGCCGACCGATATAGGAGACTTACCGTGACATCGGCTGTGACCATTCCCAAGCACGGAACTGGTGGGCGTACGGCCGTTGCCGCGCGGGCACGGCAGGTCGTGAAGGCGTACGGGTCCGGGGAGACCCGCGTCGTCGCCCTGGACCACGTGGACGTGGACATCGCCCGCGGCCGGTTCACCGCGATCATGGGCCCGTCGGGGTCCGGCAAGTCCACGCTGATGCACTGCCTGGCCGGGCTCGACACGGTGACCAGCGGGCAGATCCACCTGGACGAGACGGAGATCACCGGGCTGAAGGACAAGAAGCTGACGCGGTTGCGCCGGGACCGGATCGGGTTCATCTTCCAGGCGTTCAACCTGCTGCCGACGCTGAACGCGATCGAGAACATCACGCTTCCCATGGACATCGCCGGCCGCAAGCCGGACCAGCCGTGGCTGGACCGGGTGGTGGAGACCGTCGGACTGTCCGACCGGCTGAAGCACCGGCCCACTCAGCTCTCCGGCGGGCAGCAGCAGCGGGTGGCGGTGGCGCGGGCCCTGGCGGCCCGGCCGGAGATCATCTTCGGTGACGAGCCGACCGGAAACCTCGACTCGCGCGCGGGTGCCGAGGTCCTCGGCTTCCTGCGCCGCTCGGTCGACGACCTGGGCCAGACCATCGTGATGGTCACGCACGACCCGGTCGCCGCCTCCTACGCGGACCGGGTGCTGTATCTCGCGGACGGCCGCATAGTCGACGAGATGCACAAGCCGACGGCCGAGCAGGTCCTGGACCGCATGAAGGACTTCGACGCCCGGGGGCGTACGTCATGACTGTGCTGAAGACCTCGATGCGCAACTTCCTCGCGCACAAGGGGCGGATGGCGCTGTCGGCGGTGGCGGTGCTGCTGTCGGTGGCGTTCGTGTCCGGGACACTGGTGTTCACGGACACGATGTCGACGACGTTCGACAAGCTGTTCGCGGCCACGGCGTCGGACGTCACGGTCAGCGCCAAGGACGCCTCCGACGGCGGCGAGACCACCTCCGACACCGGCAAGCCGCCGGTCATCGCCGAGTCCGTGCTCGCCCGGGTGCGGGACGTGGACGGGGTGAAGTCGGCCGAGGGGGCGTTGCACTCCACCGCGCTGACCGTCGTCGACGGCGACAGGGAGAGCCTCTCGCCCACCAGCGGCGGCCCGACCATCGTCGGCAACTGGACCGCCAACGACGCCCGCACCATGAAGATCACCTCCGGTGCGGCGCCCGAGGGCCCCGGCCAGGTCATGGTGGACGCCGACACCGCCGACAAGCACGGCCTGGAGCTCGGTGACGAGATCAGTGTCATCAACGTGGTCGGCACGCACACCGCGAAGATCTCCGGCATCACCGACTTCACCGTCACCAACCCCGGTGCCGCGATCTTCTTCCTGGACACGAAGACCGCCCAGCAGGTCCTGATCGGTGAGAGCGGTGTCTTCACCAACGTCAACGCCACGGCCGCCGACGGAGTCAGCCACGACCGGCTGAAGAAGGACGTCGTGGCCGCTCTGGGCGGCGACTACAAGGTGCTGACCGCCAA
Organism: Streptomyces yamdrokensis; assembly: GCF_053890455.1. Classification (NCBI taxonomy): domain Bacteria; kingdom Bacillati; phylum Actinomycetota; class Actinomycetes; order Kitasatosporales; family Streptomycetaceae; genus Streptomyces; species Streptomyces yamdrokensis. The sequence goes on along the minus strand of NZ_CM132679.1, from coordinate 3,182,121 downwards.
GGAGAGCGTCGAGGCAGGCCAGCAGGACGTCGAGGGCTTCATGAGCGTCATGAAGTACGCGATGCTCGGCTTCGCCGGGATCGCGTTCCTCGTCGGCATCTTCCTGATCATCAACACGTTCTCCATGCTGGTCGCCCAGCGCACCCGGGAGATCGGCCTGATGCGGGCCATCGGCTCCTCCCGCAAGCAGGTCAACCGCTCGGTGCTGATCGAGGCGCTGCTTCTCGGCGTCGCCGGGTCGGTGCTCGGGGTGGCCGCGGGCGTCGGGCTCGCGGTCGGGCTGATGAAGCTCATGGGCGCGGTCGGCATGGAGCTGTCCACCGACGACCTCACGGTCGCCTGGACGACCCCGGTTGTCGGCCTGCTCCTCGGTGTCGTCGTCACCGTCCTGGCCGCATACCTGCCCGCGCGGCGGGCCGGGAAGATCTCCCCGATGGCCGCGCTGCGTGACGCGGGTGCCCCCGCGGACGCCAGGGCCGGCTGGATCCGGGGCGGCATCGGCACCCTCCTGACCGCGGTCGGCGCGCTCGCGCTGTACCTCGCCTCGGCGGCGGACAAGGCCGCCGAGGGCTCGATGTGGCTGGGCCTGGGTGTGGTGCTCTCGCTGATCGGGTTCGTGCTCATCGGCCCGCTGCTCGCCGGCGGTGTGGTCCGGGTGCTGGGCGTCGTCGTGCTGCGGGTCTTCGGCCCCGTGGGGCGGATGGCCGAGCGCAACGCCCTGCGCAACCCGCGCCGCACCGGCGCCACCGGTGCCGCGCTGATGATCGGGCTGGCCCTGGTGGCGTGCCTGTCGGTGGTCGGCTCGTCCATGGTGGCCTCCGCCACCGACGAGCTCGACAAGACCGTCGGCACGGACTTCATCATCCAGTCCGACAGCGGCCAGCTGCTCACCCCGCAGGCGGTGAAGGCGGTGCAGGAGACCCCGGAGCTGGAGCGCGTCACCGAGTACAAGTGGACCGAGGCGGACTTCACCACGCCCGACGGCAGGACGCTCGAGGACACGGCGATCACGGCGGCCGACCCGACGTACGCCACCGACCTGCGGGTCGAGACGGTGGAGGGGAAGCTCTCCGACGCCTACCGGCCCGACTCGATGTCCGTCCACGAGAAGTTCGCCGAGGACCACGGCATCGGCCTCGGCTCGACGATCGACGTCGCGTTCAGGGACGGGGAGACCGGCACGCTGACCGTCCGGGCGATCACCAGCAACGAGGCCGTGGTCGACGCGGGTGCGATGTACACGTCGATCGACACCCTCGCGAAGTACGTCCCGGCCGACCGGATGCCGCTGGACACGCTGCTCTTCGCCACGGCGAAGGAGGGACAGCAGGAGGCCGCGTACACGGCGCTGAAGGACTCGCTGCACGACTACCCGCAGTACACCGTGCGCGACCAGACCGACTACAAGGAAGCGCTCAAGGACCAGGTCGGCCAGCTGCTGAACATGATCTACGGCCTGCTGGCCCTGGCGATCGTCGTCGCGATCCTGGGCGTGGTGAACACCCTGGCCCTGTCGGTGGTCGAGCGGACGAGGGAGATCGGCCTGATGCGGGCCATCGGCCTCTCACGCCGCCAGCTGCGCCGCATGATCCGCCTGGAGTCGGTCGTCATCGCCCTCTTCGGTGCCCTGCTGGGCCTGGGGCTCGGCATGGGCTGGGGCGCCACCGCCCAGCAGCTCCTCGCGCTGGAGGGCCTGAAGGTCCTCGAGATCCCGTGGCCGACGATCATCGGTGTGTTCATCGGCTCGGCGTTCGTGGGACTGTTCGCGGCCCTGGTCCCGGCGTTCCGGGCGGGCCGGATGAACGTCCTGAACGCGATCGCCACGGAGTAGCCGCGATCGCGACCGGCCACCGCACACGGGGGTTGCGGGGGAACGTCCGGCGCCGGGGAGCCCAGGAGGGCCGCCGGCGCCGGACGGCTTCGCGCGTGCGGGGGCCGAGGGCGGCCGGAGCCCACGTGGCGGCGACGGCGTCGGGCCCTGGCCCTACGCGCCGGCGCACGCCTCAGGCGCGGTGGCCGCCCCGCCCGTGCCGGCGGGGAAGCAGGAGGGATTGAACGTCTCCCGTACGAAGACCAGCGGCCCGTCCGCGTCGCACATCACATACGTCTTCGACGCGCAGGTCTCGTCCGGTGCCTCGGGCCAGGCGGCACGGCCGACGTGGAGCAGTCGCCGCTCCAGCCGTCTGCCCCGGCCGGCCAGCGCGTACCCCAGGGGCCGCGGGGCCAGCATCGCCGCGTCCACGTCCGCGTCGCGGCCCGCCGCGGCGACCACGACGTTGGCGGAGACGGGCACACCGGCGGGCGTGACCAGCCGGGTCCGGCGCAGCAGGCACGGCCGGCCCGCCTCGAGCCCCAGCGCCACCCGGGAGGCGGAGTCGTCGAGGGCGTGCGCGGACAGCCGGGCGGTGTGGGTGATCCGGACGTGCAGGGGCGCCTTCACCACCGCTTCGAGCAGGACGGTCGTCAGGCCGTCGCTCGCCAGGAGCATGCGCGTGCGGGCCGAGGCGAACTCGGCGATGCGCCGGTCGAGACCGGGCGCGGGGCCGGGGGGCGGAGCGTAAGGAGGAGCTGTGGTCATCTGATACGCGGCCTGCTTTCGCTGAATGCGGGAGGACTCGCTTCGGAGCGCGGTGGAGCACGGGAGCGCAGGAGGAGTGCGCGAGGGCGGTGCGGGCCTACTGAGCGGCCTCGTGCGGTCTGCGGCCCCATGCCGTCAGCATCGCGATGAACATCTCCCGGGTCGAGGGCCGGCGCACGTGGGCGACGGCCTCGTCCAGTGTGGCCTTGGGCACCCCGTCGGCGAGCAGGTGGCTCTCGGACTGCTCGAGCGTGTGCGCGACGAAGGTGCCGAACCCCGGATTCATCCCGATGATCGGATGGTGTGCGAGCAGACCGACCTTGGCCAGTTTGAGGTCCGTGAGGATCTGCGGGTACCGGGAGGCGAAGTGGAGGTCGCTGCCGATCACGTTCGCCATCATGCGGAAGTGGCCCGTCATCACCTCGCGGTAGGCGGGGTGGTGGTACTGCTCGGGGTGCAGGGCGACACCGTCGGTGAGGACCAGCAGTCCGCCCGGCCGCACCCAGGACAGCATGCGGGGCAGCAGTTCCTCCCGCTGCCGCAGGTGCATCACCAGCAGCCTGGCGTGGACGAGGTCGAACTCGCCCGGGGGGAAGTCGGTGTCGTTGACGTCGGCGTGGACGACATCGAGGTGCGACCGCTTCCGGGTCAGGAACGTGATGTCGCGGTCGAGCGCGGTGACCGGCCCGTGGACGGTCCGGCTCAGCCAGGAGCTGACGGTACCGGTCCCCGCTCCGACGTCGAGGCAGCGCCAGCCGGGCCCGACCCCGAGGTCGTGCAGGGTCTGGAAGGAGACAGGGTCCAGGGCCCGGGTGAGCCCGTCCAGACGTGTCTGTTCGTTGTCGCGTGCCGATGAGAAGAGCACATCGCCGTAACTTTCCGTAGCCACGATGGGATCAACGATCTACTGGTTGTGACGACACGGGCGGCTCGACGGGGGCCGCCCGTCCGCGGTCCGCAGTCCGTCTGCCGCCCGTTCGCAGTCCGTTCGCAGTCCATTTGCCCTCCGTCCGCCGACGGACGGGGCGGCGTGGCCGGGCCCGGGCGTCGTACGCTGGAGACCCCGGCCCGCGGCGCGTGTCGGGCCCGTCGTGTTGCACACCTCCGTAAGGGAAGCCGCCCCGAATGAGCCTGCACGGTCTGTTGGACGCCGTCGTCAAGGACACCGCCCTCGCGGAAGCGATCTCGGCGGCCGCCGACGGCAACCGCATGCATGTCGACCTGGTCGGCCCCTCCGCCGCCCGTCCGTTCGCGGTCGCCGCCCTCGCCCGGGAGACCGGCCGTACGGTGCTGGCCGTGACGGCGACCGGCCGGGAGGCCGAGGACCTGGCGGCGGCCCTGCGCTCCATGCTCCCGCCGGAGGAGGTCGTGGAGTACCCGTCCTGGGAGACGCTGCCGCACGAGCGGCTGAGCCCGCGCAGCGACACCGTGGGACGTCGGCTGGCCGTGCTGCGCCGGCTGGCGCACCCCCGCGCCGACGACCCGGAGACGGGCCCGGTGTCGGTCGTCGTCGCGCCCGTACGGTCCGTGCTCCAGCCGCAGGTCAAGGGTCTGGGCGAGCTGGAGCCTGTCGCGCTGCGGACCGGAGGGAGCGCCGACCTGAACGAGACGGTCGAGGCGCTCGCCGCCGCCGCGTACGCGCGTGTGGAGCTGGTCGAGAAGCGCGGCGAGTTCGCCGTACGCGGCGGCATCCTCGACGTGTTCCCGCCCACCGAGGAGCACCCCCTCCGGGTGGAGTTCTGGGGCGACGACGTCGAGGAGATCCGTTACTTCAAGGTCGCCGACCAGCGCTCCCTGGAGGTCGCCGAGCACGGACTGTGGGCCCCGCCCTGCCGCGAGCTGCTGCTCACCGAGGACGTCCGGGAGCGCGCGCGGGTGCTGGCCGAGCGGCACCCGGAGCTGGGCGAGCTGCTCGGGAAGATCGCCGAGGGGATCGCGGTGGAGGGCATGGAGTCCCTCGCGCCGGTCCTGGTCGACGACATGGAGCTGCTCCTCGACGTGCTGCCCGAGGGCAGCATGGGCGTCGTGTGCGACCCGGAGCGGGTGCGCACCCGCGCGTCGGACCTGGTGGCGACCTCGCAGGAGTTCCTGCAGGCGTCCTGGGCGGCCACCGCCGGGGGCGGCGAGGCGCCGATCGACGTCGGCGCGGCCTCCCTGCGGTCCATCGCGGACGTCCGTGAGCGGGCCCGCGAGCTGGAGATGATGTGGTGGTCGGTGTCGCCGTTCGCCGCCGACGAGTCGTTCGCATCCGACGGCGACGGGGCCGACGGCGGGGCGGAGGGCTCGGACACCCTCAAGCTCGGCATGCGCGCCCCGGAGTCCTACCGGGGCGACACCGCGCGGGCGCTCGCCGACACCAAGGGCTGGCTGGCCGACGGCTGGCGCACGGTGTTCGTCACCGAGGGCCACGGCCCGGCCGCCCGCACCGTGGAGGTGCTGGGCGGCGAGGGCATCCCGGCCCGCCTGGCCGGGGCGGCGGACGGGAAGGCGGGGACGGGCGAGCTCGGCGAGATCGCCCCGGCCGTCGTCCACGTCGCCTGCGGCTCCATCGACAACGGCTTCGTCGACCCGGTGCTCGAACTGGCCGTGCTCACCGAGACCGACCTGTCCGGCCAGAAGGCGTCCGGCCGCGAGGGCGCCCGGATGCCGGCCCGGCGCCGCAAGACCATCGACCCGCTCACCCTGGAACCGGGCGACCACATCGTCCACGAGCAGCACGGCGTCGGCCGCTACATCGAGATGGTGCAGCGCACCGTGCAGGGCGCGACCCGCGAGTACCTGGTGGTGGAGTACGCCCCCGCCAAGCGCGGCCAGCCCGGTGACCGCCTCTACATTCCCACCGACCAGCTGGAGCAGATCACCAAGTACGTCGGTGGTGAGGCGCCCACCCTGCACCGGCTCGGCGGCGCCGACTGGACCAAGACGAAGGCCCGCGCCAAGAAGGCCGTCAAGGAGATCGCCGCCGACCTGATCAAGCTGTACAGCGCGCGCATGGCGGCCCCCGGGCACGCCTTCGGCGGCGACACGCCCTGGCAGCGCGAGCTGGAGGACGCCTTCCCGTACGTGGAGACACCCGACCAGCTCACCACCATCGCCGAGGTCAAGGAGGACATGGAGAAGACGGTCCCCATGGACCGGCTGATCTGCGGCGACGTCGGCTACGGCAAGACGGAGATCGCGGTGCGGGCCGCGTTCAAGGCCGTGCAGGACGGCAAGCAGGTCGCCGTCCTCGTCCCCACGACGCTGCTGGTGCAGCAGCACTTCGGGACGTTCGGCGACCGGTACGCGCAGTTCCCGGTGAACGTGCGGGCGCTGTCCCGGTTCCAGAGCGACACGGAGGCGAAGGCGGTCCTCGAAGGGCTCAAGGACGGCTCGGTGGACGTCGTCATCGGCACCCACCGGCTGTTCTCCTCGGAGACGAAGTTCAAGGACCTGGGCCTGGTCGTCGTCGACGAGGAGCAGCGGTTCGGCGTCGAGCACAAGGAGCAGCTGAAGAAGCTGCGCGCCAACGTCGACGTGCTGACCATGTCCGCCACCCCGATCCCGCGCACCCTGGAGATGGCGGTCACCGGCATCCGTGAGATGTCGACGATCACCACGCCGCCGGAGGAGCGCCATCCGGTGCTCACCTTCGTCGGCCCGTACGACCAGAGGCAGATCGGCGCGGCCGTCCGCCGTGAACTGCTGCGCGAGGGGCAGGTCTTCTACATCCACAACCGGGTCGAGTCGATCGACCGCGCGGCGGCCCGGCTGCGCGAGATCGTGCCCGAGGCGCGCATCGCGACCGCCCACGGGCAGATGTCGGAGTCGGCGCTGGAGCAGGTCGTCGTCGACTTCTGGGAGAAGAAGTTCGACGTGCTGGTGTCGACGACGATCGTCGAGTCCGGCATCGACATCTCCAACGCCAACACCCTGATCGTGGAGCGCGGCGACAACTTCGGCCTGAGCCAGCTGCACCAGCTGCGCGGCAGGGTCGGCCGCGGGCGGGAGCGCGGTTACGCGTACTTCCTGTACCCGCCGGAGAAGCCGCTGACGGAGACCGCGCACGAGCGTCTCGCGACGATCGCCCAGCACACCGAGATGGGCGCGGGCATGTACGTGGCGATGAAGGACCTGGAGATCCGCGGCGCCGGAAACCTGCTCGGCGGCGAGCAGTCGGGCCACATCGCGGGCGTCGGCTTCGACCTGTACGTCCGGATGGTCGGCGAGGCCGTCGCGGACTACCGGCGCCAGCTGGAGACCGGCGGGATCCAGGAGGAGCCGCCGCTCGAGGTCAAGATCGAGCTGCCCGTCGACGCGCACGTCCCGCACGACTACGCGCCCGGCGAGCGGCTGCGTCTGCAGGCGTACCGGGCGATCGCCGCCGCCGACAAGGAGGAGGACGTCACGGCGGTGCGTGAGGAACTCGTCGACCGCTACGGCAAGTTGCCGGAGCCGGTGGAGAACCTGCTGCTGGTGGCGGGGCTGCGCATGCTCGCCCGCGCGTGCGGTGTCGGCGAGATCGTCCTGCAGGGCAACAACATCCGGTTCGCGCCGGTGGAGTTGCGCGAGTCCCAGGAACTCCGTCTCAAGCGGCTCTACCCGGGCACGGTCATCAAACCGACCGCGCACCAGGTGCTGGTGCCCCGCCCGAAGACCGCGAAGGTGGGCGGGAAGCCGTTGGTCGGCCGGGAGCTGCTGGCGTGGGTCGGGGAGTTCCTGACATCGATCCTGGGGTCGTGACCGGCCTCGCCCTGTTCCGGGGCCCGGACACGCGAAACGGTGGACACGCGAAACGGTGGACACGGGAAACGGCGGACACGTGGAACCGCCCACGGGAAGGGGAGTCCGCGGGCGGTTCACGGTTCCGGCCTCACGCCGGGTTCCGGTGACGTGAGGCCGGACGACTGGGCGAGGAGGCCCGGGGGCTACGCCTGATCGTGGCGGCCCCGGTTCCGGTGCATGCCGAACCGTTTCTCGGCCTGCCGCTGTCCGGCGTCGACCTGGCCCTCGTGCTTGCCGCCGGTCCGCTCGTTGACCTTCTTCTCCGCGGCGTCGGAGGCCTTCTTCGCCTTGTCCTGCGCCGGCTGACTGCTCTTGAACTTGTCGAAGATGCCCATCCGGAGCTCCTTCCCGGGTGACTCAGCACCGACCATACGCGGAATATGTCTCTAATGCCCAATTTGCGTCGATGTGGTCTGGACCTCTCTCTGGCTACGGTGGGACCAGGTGCGATCCGGCCGTTCGGGGGCGGGTGCACAGGGACAAAGGGGTGGTGCGCCATGGGGCGGTACTCGACGACGTTCTCGGCGCGCGCGGCGCGGGGCGGGGCAGGACGTACAGGGGTGGCGGCGCTGGCCGCCGTGCTGCTCCTCGCCGGTTGCGAGGTCCTGGAGGAGGGGAGCGGTTCTTCCGCCGAGGGCGGGGGCAACGGCGCGGCACAGACGTCGGACGGACGCGCCGTCAGCCCCCTGGACAACCCGGACGGCACCGAACCGGGCCTCGCCCCGCTGACCGGGGAGGCGGACCGGGCCGACGGGCGCGAACTCATCGAGACGGTGCGGACCAAGGGACGCGGGCCGAAGACCGGTTACGACCGCGACGAGTTCGGCTACGCCTGGAAGGACACGGCCGACGGAGTGCCGTTCGCCCGCAACGGTTGTGACACGCGGAACGACTTGCTGAAACTCCACGGGCGCAACGTCGAGTTCCGTACTGGTTCCGACTGCGTGGTCGTTTCGACGGACGTGTACGACCCGTACACGGGCAAGGACATCGCCTGGAAAAAGGCGAAGGCCACCGAGGTCCAGATAGACCACGTGGTGCCGCTCTCGTACAGCTGGCAGATGGGTGCCTCCCGCTGGTCCGTGGACAAACGGGAACAGCTGGCGAACGACAGCCTCAACCTCATCCCGGTCGACGGCGGCGCCAACTCCTCCAAGAGCGACTCCGGGCCCGCGGCCTGGCTGCCGCCCAGCAAACGGATCCGGTGCGCGTACGCGGTCCGTTTCGCCCAGGTCGCCGTCAAGTACGAGATGCCGGTGACCGCCGCCGACAAGGAGATGATGCTGCGGCAGTGCGGCGGCTGACCGTCCCGACGGCAACGGTTCGGTACACACCGGGACCGGTTGTCCCCGTCGGCCTATACGCTCGGACCTCCCGGCGCCTTCCGCTCGCGCGGTTTCGCCCACCCGTACCACCCGCACGACCCGTACCACGCGTGTCACTCGCACCACTCGCACCACTCGTCCCATCGGCTACACCGGTCCAGGAGCAGTCATGTACGGCCACGGCGCGGCGCCGCCCCAGCGCAGTACGGCAACGGTCATCTCCCTGCGCGTGCTGATCGCCACCGCCGGCGTCCTGTCGTGCGGACTGCTGGCCTGCGTGCCGCTGTTCCGGGTCGCGGTCCTGAGGGGACGCCTCCCCGACTGGCTGATGGCCTGGGTGAGCCTGCCGCTGTCCCTCTTCCTGCTGATGGTGATCGGTTCGCTGCCGGAGTCGGACCCCCGGACCGATGTCGCCCTCTTCGGTCTCCTGTTCCTGGGCGCCGGCGCGGCCGCGTACTACCTGACCGTGGACATCCGCCACCACCAACGACTGCGCCAGTACGGGGGGCACGGCATCCCGTCGCCCCACGCCACGACGATGCACGCGCACGGCGGCGCCCCCGCCCCCTACGGCTACCCGCAGCCCACGTCGCCGTACGCGCACACGCCGGTGCCGCAGCCCCAGCCCGGCACGCCCCCGCAGATGTCCCAGCAGCCCGTGCCGCACCACGACGGGGCCTCCACCCCCGTACCCTCGGCCCAGCCGCAGCAGCCCGGGCCGGCCCGGATCGACCAGGTGCGCGCCGAACTCGACGAGCTCAGCGACTACCTGCGCAGGAGCGACGGCGGCCAGGGCGACGGCAACAAGCAAGGGGGCAGGTGAGTGTGACGGCGGGACGTGTCGTCGCCGGCCGCTACGAACTGTCCACGCTCATCGGACAGGGCGGCATGGGACAGGTCTGGACGGCCTACGACAAGCGGCTGGACCGGCGGGTCGCGGTGAAACTGCTGCGCCCGGACAAGGTGGCCGGCCAGGAGGCCGACGAACTGCGCCGCCGCTTCGTGCGCGAGTGCCGGGTGACCGCGCAGGTCGACCATCCCGGCCTGGTCACCGTGCACGACGCGGGCAGCGAGGGCGACGAACTGTTCCTCGTCATGCAGTACGTCGACGGCGCCGACCTCGGCGACCACCTCGCCGAGCACGCCCCGTACCCGTGGCAGTGGGCGGTGGCGGTGGCCGCGCAGCTGTGTGCCGCGCTGAGCGCGGTGCACGCCGTGCCGATCGTCCACCGTGACCTCAAACCGCGCAACGTGATGGTGAAGCAGGACGGCACGGTCACGGTGCTCGACCTGGGCGTCGCCTCCGTCATGGACAGCGACACCACGCGCCTGACCCACACCGGTTCGCCCATCGGCTCTCCCGCCTACATGGCCCCGGAGCAGGCGATGGGCGGCGTGGTCGGCCCGTACACGGACCTGTACGCGCTCGGCGTGCTGCTGCACGAACTGCTCAGCGGCGACGTGCCCTTCGCGGGCTCGACGGCGCTCGGCGTGCTGCACCGGCACCTCTACGAGGCGCCGCGGCCGGTACGCCAGGTCCGCCAGGAGGTCCCCGAGGCACTGGAGGCGCTGGTCCTGCGTCTGCTCGCCAAGGACCCGCAGCACCGCCCCGCCTCCGCGCAGGAGGTCTACGAGCACCTGACGCTGCTGCTGCCGTCGAGGGGCACACCCACCGGGGCGCCCCTCGACCCCACGCGCCCCTTCCTGCGTCCGCACGCTCCCTGGCCGGACCGCGCGCGCACCCCCGCGCCCCAGCCCGCCCCCGCCGCACCACCCGCGCCCGTCGCGGAGAAGGCCGACGTCGCCGCGGCCGTGGACGAGGTCAAGCGGCTGCTCGGCGAGAACCGCATCACCCAGGCCGTGGACATCCTCGGCGGCATCCTGCCCGTCGCCGCCGAACAGCACGGCGAGCACTCCCCGGTCGTCCGCACCCTGCGCAAGCAGTACGCGGCCACCCTTCTGGACGACGGCCAGTACCGGCGCGCGCTGCCCGAACTGCGCCGCCTCGCCGACGAACGCGCCACCGAGGCGGGCCAGGCCGACCCGCAGTCCCTGCGTTACCGCTACGAGGCCGCCCAGTGCCTGGAGCAGCTCGGCCAGCCGACCGCGGCGCTCTCCGAGTACCGGGCGCTGCTGCCGTACTACGAGAACCGGTACGTGGCCGCGGGCGATCCACAGCTCGCCCATGACGTCCGCCGCCGCATCGGCCACCTCCTGCTCGCCCTCGGCGACCGCCCGGCCGCGCACGAGACCCTGGCCCGGCTGCTGCACGACGTGGAGCGCTCCCAGGGCCCCGGCCACCCGCTCGCCGAGGAGATCCGCCGGACCCTGCAGTGGCTGGGGCAGGTGCGCGGATAGCGGGGCAGGACGCCCTTTTCCGTCACCCCGGCGGGCCGGTGGACGCGCGGCGGTGCCAAAAGTCCTGGTGAATCGTTGGTCGAATGGGTTGGCCAGAGCCCGGCCGCTGCCTACCATCGATCACCGCAGGACTTTGTGCACCGCCGCACAAGCTTCCCCAGGAGGTTTCCTTGCACCGCCGTCGCCGCACCGCGCTCCTCCTCACCGCCGCCCTCACCGCGGCGGCCCCCCTGCTCACCGCCTGCGGAAACGACGCCCGTCCCGGGGCGGCGGCCGTCGTGGGCGGCCAGCGGATCACGGTGTCGCAGCTGGAGAGCCGGGTCGGCGAGATCCGCGCGGCCCAGCGGGAGGCGGTGCCGGACGAGGCCCAGTACGAGCAGGCCGTCGCCCGCACCGGCAGCCTCACCCGCGACACCCTGCAGGGCATGGTCCTGGACCGGGTGCTGGAGCGCGCCGCGCGCGACGCCGGTGTGACGGTCACCCCCAAGGAGGTCCAGGGGATGCGCTCCGGTCTGGAGGAACAGGCCGGCGGGGCCGAAGCGCTGGAGACCGCCTGGCTGCAGCAGTACGGCATCCCGCCAAAGCGGCTCGACGACAACCTCCGCCTGCAGCTCCAGGCCCAGAAGCTCGCCCAGCGGCTCGGCACCGACACCAGCAGGCCCGAGTTCTGGCAGGCCCTGTCCGAGGCGAGCAAGGAGCTCGACGTCGACCTCAACCCGCGCTACGGCACCTGGGACGACGAGAAGAGCAGCCGCGTCGACGCCGGGACCCCGTGGGTACGGGACGTCACGGGGGTGGCCGCAGCCCAGCCGGTCGCCTGACTAGCCGGGCGTACTGTCACACCGCGCCGGCCCCCTGTGGACAACCTTCGGGGGGCGACGGCGTCGTGGGTTAGTTTCGGATCGTGAACGCAACCAGCCCCGCGGCACCCTCCGCGGCCCCGACCGGCCGCATCGTCCTGCTCACCACCAGCCACCGCGTCGCGCCCGGCCTGCTGTCCTGGCCCGCCTGGCAGACCCTGCGCGCGGCCGACACGGTGCTGTGCGCGGACGGTGCCCATCCGCAGCTGCCGTATCTGCGGGAGGCGGGCATACCGGTCGAGGAGACGTCCCCGGCCGCCGGGGAACTGGTGGACGCCTGCGCCGGCGGGCGCACGGTGGTGGTCGTGGCGACCGGCGAGGGCGAGCCCGCCCTGACCGACGGCCTGGCCCGTCTCGCCGGCACCGGCCGCGTCCCGATGCCGGAACTGGAACTGCTCCCCGCCTCCTACGACCTGCCGGGCGCCCGCTTGCTCGACCTCGTCCAGGTCATGGACCGCATCCGCGCCGAGTGCCCCTGGTCCTCCCGGCAGACCCACAAGGGCCTGGCGAAGTACGGCATCGAGGAGGCCTACGAACTCGTCGAGGCGATCGAGGAGGGCGACCGGGACGAACTGCGCGAGGAACTGGGCGACGTCCTCCTCCAGGTCGTCTTCCACGCCCGGATAGCCGAGGAGCACCCCGAGGAGCCCTTCTCCGTCGACGACGTGGCGGGCGGCATCGTCGCCAAGCTCGTCCACCGTCATCCCCACGTCTTCGGCGACGAGACGGCGACCACCCCCGAGGAGGTCAAGGAGCACTGGCTGCGCACCAAGGCGGTCGAGAAGCGGCGCACCTCGGTCACCGAGGGCGTTCCTCTCGGCCAGCCGGGACTGGCCCTCGCCGCCAAACTCGCCTCCCGCGTCCGCACGGCGGGCCTGGACGTCCCCCTGCCCCGGGCGGAGGGCATCGGTTACGAACTGCTCGGCCTCGCGGCGCGGGCCGAGGCGGAGGGCGTCGACCCGGAAGCGGCGCTGCGCGCGGCCGCCCGGGCCTACCGGGACGCGATACGGGCCGCCGAGGGCGTGGGGGAGTAGGGCGCGGTCCTCCGGTGCCGCAGGGCACCGGGGGAGCAGTGCGTACCCGCCCGCGTGCCGCCGGATACGGTCGGACGGTGACCGACCAGCACCAGCCTCAGTCCCGGCCCGAGAACGGCGCCCCCGAACTCTTCACCTGGGAGTTCGCGAGCGACCCCTACCCCGCGTACGCCTGGCTGAGGGAGCACGCGCCCGTGCACCGGACGCGGCTGCCCAGCGGGGTGGAGGCCTGGCTGGTCACCCGGTACGCCGACGCCAAGCAGACGCTCGCCGACCCCCGCCTCTCGAAGAACCCGGAGCACCACGACGAGCCCGCCCACGCCAAGGGCAGGACCGGCATCCCCGGTGAGCGCAAGGCCGAGTTGATGACGCATCTGCTCAACATCGACCCGCCGGACCACACCCGGCTGCGCAGGCTGGTCAGCAAGGCGTTCACACCGCGCCGGGTCGCCGAGTTCGCGCCCCGGGTGCAGGAGCTCACCGACGGGCTCATCGACCGGTTCGCGGAAGACGGCTCAGCCGACCTCATCCACGACTTCGCCTTCCCGCTCCCCATCTACGCCATCTGCGACCTGCTCGGCGTTCCGGAGGAGGACCAGGACGACTTCCGCGACTGGGCGGGCATGATGATCCGGCACGCGGGCGGTCCCAGGGGCGGTGTCGCCCGGTCGGTGAAGAAGATGCGCGGCTACCTGGCCGACCTGATCCACCGCAAGCGCGAGGCCCTGCCCGCCGAACCCGCCCCCGGCGAGGACCTCATCTCCGGCCTGATCCGCGCCTCCGACCACGGCGAGCACCTCACTGAGAACGAGGCAGCCGCCATGGCGTTCATCCTGCTGTTCGCCGGCTTCGAGACCACCGTCAACCTCATCGGCAACGGCACCTACGCCCTCCTCACCCACCCGGGGCAGCGCGAGCGCCTGCAGAAGTCCCTCGCCGCCGGGGAGCGCGGGCTGCTGGAGACCGGAGTGGAGGAACTCCTGCGCTACGACGGGCCCGTGGAGCTGGCCACCTGGCGGTTCGCCACCGAGGCGCTCACCCTCGGCGGGCAGCACATCTCCGCGGGCGACCCGGTCCTCGTCGTCCTGGCCGCCGCGGACCGCGATCCGGAGCGGTTCGCCGACCCCGACGCACTCGACCTCGCACGGCGCGACAACCAGCATCTGGGGTACGGCCACGGCATCCACTACTGCCTCGGCGCCCCACTGGCCCGCCTGGAGGGCCAGACCGCGCTCGCCACGCTGCTGACCCGGCTGCCGGACCTCGAACTCGCGGCGGATCCGGCCGGACTGCGCTGGCGCGGCGGCCTCATCATGCGCGGACTGCGCACACTGCCGGTGAAATTCACCCCGCCCCCGATGTGATGTTGGGAACGGGGCCGACGCGCCCGGGACACATTCCGAAATGCCCGGATGGTCTTCGAAAGTGCCCCGGAAAAGCCCTCGGCGTATCCGTCGGCCACGACGCAAGTGACCGTCAGGGCCGCCTCGAACACGGTCCGTCGACCGTTGGCAGGACGGCTGTGAAGGTGACACCCACTCAACTCCGTGATCTTCGTGTGATCTGCGCGGCATGAACTTGTGACAGACGTTCGACTGCCTATACGTTCACCCATCAAGCGCGGCGTCCCGCTTTTCAAACGTCATGGTTTGAAACGCCGTGCGAGCAACTGTTGTCCTGCGAAAGGTCTCCGCATGCTCTCCGGGAACGGTCGTCACCGTCGGCCCCGCCAGGCTCCGGCTCTTCTCGTCGCGGCCGGAGTGACCGGCTCGGCCATCGCGATCCCCCTCCTCGGGGCCGGCGCCGCCAGTGCCGCCGACGGCTCGACCTGGGACCGGGTGGCCGAGTGCGAGTCGGGCGGCTCCTGGAGCCAGAACTCCGGCAACGGCTACTACGGCGGCCTGCAGTTGACCCAGGAGGACTGGGAGGCCTACGGCGGCCTCGACTACGCGGCCAGCGCCGACCAGGCCAGCCGCGGCCAGCAGATAGCCGTGGCCGAGAAGATCCTCGCCGACCAGGGCGTCGGTGTGTGGAGAGCCTGCGGGCTGCTGGGGGGCCTGGAGCAGGACTCGTCCGTGCTCGACGTCGACACCGGCGCGGAGGGCGACTCGTCGGGCGGGACCGGCTCCGAAAGGTCCGCCACTCCGTCGCCGTCCCAGTCCGCCGGCTCCTCGTCGGACGCGAAGGACGCGAAGGACGCCGAGGGCGACGAGGGCGACGAAGACGCCGCGGACGGCCGGAAGAAGGAAGGAGGGGCGGACGCCTTTCCCTCCCCCTCCGCGTCTTCCTCCGCCAAGGGTGACGACTCGGACAAGTCGGGGCAGAAGGCCGACGCTTCGGAATCGGCCGACGGCGAGGACTCCGGCGGCGGCCGTCACCGCGGCGCCAGCGCCGAGGAAGAGGCGCGTGCGGACCGTGACGCCGGATCCTCCGGCCGGCACGCCTCGCGCGGCGGTCTCGGCTTCACGCGCGGCCTCGACGGCTCCTCCCCGTCGAGCGACTCCGGCGCGGCCTCCGCGGGCGGCTCCTCGGTCGCCTCCGACTCCCTTGCGCTCGGCGGCGGATGGCTCGCCCAGTACGGCGGGGACGACGAAGCCGCGGGCGCGAACGCCCCGAATCTCACCCTTTTCGGCTAGGAACTCGCATCTGGTTTCGAATCGGGTAAATGCCGACATTCCCGCAGCGGCGGCCGGCCGCTCGGGCGTCGGCCGTGCGCCGGCCGGGTGATGACGGTGCGTCGATTGGGCGACAGGCGGGCCGGCGTGCGAAAAAGCGCGTCGGCGGCGGAAGTTGAGAGTCACGTTTCGCAACGAATGTCCGTTTTAAAGGTGATGAGAGATAGGTCTCAGAAGCCCTGATCGTCTTTGATAATCCGCCGGGGGCGTGCCTACGGTCGTGATCGCTCGCCATCGCGGGCCCCGGCTGCCGCCACGCCGAATCCTGCCAGTGGCAGCACGGGAACAGTCGTCGCGTCATGCGCCGTAGGCAGGAGCGGGGGACCCAAGGTAGGCGCCGGATCCGGTGAAGTACGCCGGATGCGGCTCGGGGTGAAGCCGCGTCCCGCAAGGGAACGCGGCCGGGCAACTCAACCGGCCCGAACCCGACAGCTCACCTCGTAGGCGTCGGTGAGGGGATCCATCCATGCTGTTTTCCAGCAAGGGCAAGCACCGTCGTCCGTCCAAGGCCACCCGTGCCATCGCCGTCGCCGGCATCACCGGTGCCGCCGTCGCCGCCCCGCTGATGGCGGCCGGCAGCGCCTCGGCCGCCACTCCCGCCGAGTGGGACACCGTCGCCCAGTGCGAGTCCGGCGGCAACTGGTCGATCAACACCGGCAACGGCTACTACGGCGGCCTGCAGTTCTCCGCCTCCACCTGGGCCGGCTACGGCGGCACGCAGTACGCCGCCACCGCCGACCAGGCCAGCAAGGCCCAGCAGATCGAGATCGCCGAGAAGGTCCTCGCGGGCCAGGGCAAGGGTGCCTGGCCGGTCTGCGGCAAGGGCCTGTCCAACGCCGCCTACACCGGTGGCGGTTCCGCCGAGGGCTCGGGCAACCAGGGCTCCGGCAGCCAGGACGGCGGCTCCTCGCAGAGCTCCCAGCAGCAGTCCCCGGAGCAGGAGCCCCAGGAGCAGAGCACCGAGGCCGCTCCCGAGCGTTCCGCCGAGCAGAAGGCCTCCCGCTCCGACGAGCGTCCGGCCGCCGGGAAGACCGTCACCACCCCGACCGGTGAGAAGGTCGAGAAGGGCGACGGCGAGTACAAGGTCGTCAAGGGCGACACCCTCAGCTCGATCGCCTCGGAGCACGAGGTCAAGGGCGGCTGGGGCAAGCTGTTCAAGCTGAACGACGACATCGTCGAGGACGCCGACCTCATCTACCCGGGCCAGCAGCTGCACCTGAAGTAGGACGCCGGCCGCGGGTCCGGGCCCCCGTCCCCGCGAAGGTCCGCCCCGCCCCGGCGCGTCTCCCCCGTACGCGCCGGGGCGGGGCTTTTCCGTGGCCGGCCCCGGCCCCCCGTCCCCGGATTTCCCGGAAACCTTTTTGTTCCGTTCGGAAACAATTTACTCTCGGTTCTGTCCGCGAAGCGGCCGACCGGATGGCCGATCGCCCCGGGCCGGATAGGCTCGGGTCCGCAGGGCCCCGTGGCCCCGCTGAACCACGTCACATCCATGAAGGAGATGCTCGTGCCGTCCATCGACGTCGTCGTAGCCCGGGAAATCCTGGACTCCCGAGGCAACCCCACGGTCGAGGTCGAGGTCGGCCTCGACGACGGCAGCACGGGTCGTGCCGCCGTCCCGTCCGGCGCCTCCACCGGCGCCTTCGAGGCCATCGAACTCCGTGACGGAGACCCCGACCGTTACCAGGGCAAGGGTGTCGAGAAGGCAGTCCTGGCCGTCATCGAGCAGATCGGCCCGGAGCTCGTCGGCTACGACGCCACCGAGCAGCGCCTGATCGACCAGGCGATGTTCGACCTGGACGCCACCGACAACAAGGGCTCCCTCGGCGCCAACGCCATCCTCGGCGTCTCCCTGGCCGTCGCCCACGCCGCCTCCGAGGCCAGCGACCTGCCCCTCTTCCGCTACCTCGGCGGCCCCAACGCGCACCTGCTGCCGGTGCCGATGATGAACATCCTCAACGGCGGTTCGCACGCGGACTCCAACGTGGACATCCAGGAGTTCATGATCGCCCCGATCGGCGCGGAGTCCTTCTCCGAGGCCCTGCGCTGGGGCACCGAGGTCTACCACACGCTGAAGAAGGTGCTGAAGGGCCGCGGCCTGTCCACCGGCCTCGGCGACGAGGGCGGCTTCGCCCCGAACCTCGGCTCCAACCGTGAGGCCCTCGACCTCATCCTCGAGGCCATCAAGGAAGCCGGTTACACCCCCGGCGAGCAGATCGCCCTCGCGCTCGACGTCGCCGCCTCCGAGTTCTACAAGGACGGCACGTACGTCTTCGAGGGCAAGGAGCGCTCCGCCGCCGAGATGACGGAGTACTACGCCGAGCTGGTCGCCGCGTACCCGCTGGTCTCCATCGAGGACCCGCTGTTCGAGGACGACTGGGAGGGCTGGAAGGCCCTCACCGACAAGCTCGGCGACAAGGTCCAGATCGTCGGCGACGACCTGTTCGTCACCAACCCGGAGCGGCTGGCCCGCGGCATCGAGGAGGGCGCGGCCAACGCCCTGCTGGTCAAGGTGAACCAGATCGGTTCGCTGACCGAGACCCTGGACGCCGTCGAGCTGGCCCAGCGCAACGGCTTCAAGTGCATGATGTCGCACCGTTCCGGCGAGACCGAGGACGTCACCATCGCCGACCTGGCCGTCGCCACCAACTGCGGCCAGATCAAGACCGGTGCCCCGGCCCGCTCCGAGCGCGTCGCCAAGTACAACCAGCTGCTGCGCATCGAGGAGATCCTCGACGACGCCGCGGTGTACGCCGGCCGCAGCGCCTTCCCGCGGTTCAAGGGCTGATCCGCCGGTCTGCCGGCCCGACGACCCGTGCCGGGTGACGACCGAGGTCGTCGTGTCCTGGCCGGTCGTCCGTACGTCCCCGGACGCGGTCCCGTACCGTGTCCGGGGACGTACGCGCGTATGACAGGGGAACGGGAGGCGGGGAGATGGCCGTGAAGGACCGGGACCGGTTCTCCACCGCGACCAGGATCCGGCTGATCGGCGAGCAGACCGCCGCCCGGGTCTACCGCTCGCAGACCAAGCGCCAGGCCCGCCGCTCCCGGCTGACCGGCCGGGCCGCGCTGCTCGCCCTGGTCGTCTGCTCGATGATCGTGGCCCTCGCCTACCCCATGCGGCAGTACGTGTCCCAGCGTGCCGACATCGCCGACCTCCAGCGGGAACAGGACGCGGCCAGGGAGCGGGTCGAACAGCTGCGCGACCTGAAGGCGCGCTGGCAGGACGACGCCTACGCCGAGCAGCAGGTCCGAGCCCGGCTGCACTACGTCATGCCCGGCGAGACCGGCTACATCGTGATCGACCCGGGCACGGCCGAGCAGCCGCGCGCCGACCGGGGATCGGCCGACCGCCCCTGGTACGCGAACGTCTGGGACGGCGTCGACAAGTCCGACGCGGCCGGGAAGCCCGACGCGGCCGGGCGATGAGACCGGTACCGGGACCGTAGCCTTACTACTCACGAGCACCGCAGAGAGCACCGGCACCGCAGAAAGACGCATATGGACACTCCCGCCCGCCGCCCGGCCACCACCCCTCAAGGGCAGCGCTCCGCGCTGGCGTTGTTCGATCTGCCCACGACTTTGCGCACCGACCCGACCGACGCGGACGTCGAGGCGTTCAAGCAGCAGCTCGGGCGGCCCCCGCGCGGGCTGCGCGCCATCGCGCACCGCTGCCCCTGCGGGCAGCCGGACGTCGTCGAGACCGCGCCGAGGCTGCCCGACGGCACCCCCTTCCCGACGCTGTACTACCTCACCTGCCCCCGGGCCGCCTCGGCGATCGGGACACTGGAGGCGAACGGCGTGATGAAGGAGATGACGGAGCGGCTGGCGACGGACCCGGTGCTGGCGGCCGCGTACCGCGCGGCGCACGAGGACTACGTCCGGCGCCGCGACGAGATCGAGGAACTGAAGAACTTCCCGAGCGCCGGCGGGATGCCGGACCGGGTGAAGTGCCTGCACGTCCTGGTCGCCCACTCGCTGGCCGCCGGCCCAGGCGTCAACCCGCTGGGCGACGAGGCGCTCGCGATGCTGCCGCAGTGGTGGGGCAAGGGCCCGTGCGTGACGGTCGCCGAGCCGCCCGCCGACGGGGGACGCCGGGGGGAGAGCCCGGACGGCGGCTGCTTCGCGGCCGAGCCGATCGAGGGGGACGACCGATGACCCGTGTCGCCGCCATCGACTGCGGTACCAACTCGATCCGGCTCCTGGTGGCCGACGCCGACCCGCTCACGGGCGAACTTGTCGACCTGGACCGGCGCATGACGATCGTTCGGCTCGGCCAGGGCGTCGACCGCACCGGCCGGCTCGCCCCCGAGGCGCTGGAGCGGACGTTCGCCGCCTGCCGCGCGTACGCCCGGGCCATCAAGGAGCACGGCGCGCAGCGTGTCCGCTTCGTCGCCACCTCCGCCTCCCGCGACGCCGAGAACCGCGACGAGTTCGTGCGCGGGGTGCTGGACATCCTCGGCGTGGAGCCCGAGGTCGTCACCGGCGACCAGGAGGCCGAATTCTCCTTCACCGGTGCCACCAAGGAACTGACGGGCCGTGCGGACCTGCGCCGCCCGTTCCTGGTCGTGGACATCGGTGGTGGCTCCACCGAGTTCGTCGTGGGCGACGACCGCGTACGGGCCGCCCGGTCCGTCGACGTGGGCTGCGTACGGATGACCGAGCGGCACCTGCTGCGGGACGGGGCGGTGCAGGACCCGCCGTCCGAGGAACGGATCGCCGCGATGCGGGCCGACATCGAGGCGGCCCTCGACCAGGCCGAGCGGACGGTTCCGCTGCGCGAGGCCCGCACCCTGGTCGGCCTGGCCGGTTCGGTCACGACCGTGTCGGCGATCGCCCAGGACCTCCCCGCGTACGACTCGACGGCGATCCACCACTCCCGGGTCACCCTGGAACGCGTCCGCGAGATCACCGGCAGCCTGCTCCACGCCACCCACGCGGAACGCGCGGCGATCCCCTCCATGCACCCGGGCCGGGTCGACGTCATCGGAGCGGGTGCCCTCGTCCTGCTCTCCCTCATGGAACGCATCGGCGCGAAGGAGGTCGTCGTCAGCGAACACGACATCCTGGACGGGATCGCCTGGTCCCTCGCCACTGGCGCGTAGCGCTCTGCTGAGCAGCGCGGACACACTTTGAGCGGTGATCGGAAGGGCCTGTCGGGCCCTTCCACGGGGTGTCGGCGGGAAAGTTCGTGAAGTTCTTCACAAGGAAATGGGCCCGGTGGGCCGAAGAACTGAGTCCGGTTGACCCTTTCGAGCCCCCTGGGCTGCTTTGAACGTGTTCAGTAGGCGCGGGCGAGAGTCTCGCGGGAGGCTGCCGCCGACCCTCCGTACGGGGCCTCACGGCGGCCTCGGGGGCGAAGAGAGGCAGCTCACGCGGCATTGACAACGGGGCGCGTATGGTCCTGGTTCCCGGATCCCGGCATGGGCTTGATCACAAAAGCCGGGAAGTGTAACACGACCACTGTCCGAGCTTGTGAAGGGGCGCACGAGCCCACCCCCCGGGGCGGGTGGATACTCGATGGCATGAGCACCACGGAGCGTCCCAGGATCCTCGTAGTAGGCGGTGGGTACGTAGGCCTGTACGCAGCTCGGCGCATCCAGAAGAAGATGCGTTACGGCGAGGCGACCGTCACCGTCGTCGACCCGCGGTCGTACATGACCTACCAGCCCTTCCTCCCCGAAGCCGCCGCCGGCAACATCTCCCCGCGGCACGTCGTCGTCCCCCTGCGACGCGTGCTCCCCAAGGCGGAGGTTCTCACCGGCCGGGTCACCACCATCGACCAGGACCGCAAGGTCGCCACGGTCGCGCCGCTCGTCGGCGAGGCCTACGAGCTGCCCTTCGACTACCTGGTCATCGCGCTCGGCGCGGTCTCCCGCACCTTCCCGATCCCCGGCCTCGCCGAGCAGGGCATCGGCATGAAGGGCATCGAGGAGGCCATCGGCCTGCGCAACCACGTCCTCGAGCAGCTCGACAAGGCCGACTCCACCACGGACGAGGAGATCCGCCGCAAGGCGCTCACCTTCGTCTTCGTCGGCGGTGGCTTCGCGGGCGCGGAGACCGTCGGCGAGGTCGAGGACATGGCCCGGGACGCGGCCAAGTACTACAGGAACGTCTCCCGCGAGGACATGCGCTTCATCCTCGTCGACGCCGCCGACAAGATCCTCCCCGAGGTGGGTCCCAAGCTCGGCGCGTACGGCAAGGAGCACCTCGAGAGCCGCGGTGTCGAGGTCTACCTCTCCACCTCCATGGACTCCTGCGTCGACGGCCACGTCGTGCTGAAGAACGGCCTCGAGGTCGACTCCCACACGATCGTGTGGACGGCGGGCGTCAAGCCGAACCCGGCGCTGGCCCGCTTCGGCCTGCCGCTGGGCCCGCGCGGCCACGTCGACACCCGGCCGACCCTCCAGGTCACCGGCACCGACTACATCTGGGCCGCGGGCGACAACGCCCAGGTGCCGGACCTCGTGGGCCGCAAGGCCGGCAACGAGAACGCCTGGTGCCCGCCGAACGCCCAGCACGCGCTGCGCCAGGCCAAGGTCCTCGGCGACAACGTGGTCTCCGGCATGCGGGGCTTCCCGCAGAAGGACTACAGCCACGCCAACAAGGGCGCGGTGGCGGGCCTCGGCCTGCACAAGGGCGTCGCGATGATCGTCATGGGCAAGATGAGGATCAAGCTCAAGGGCCGTCTCGCCTGGTACATGCACCGTGGCTACCACGGCCTCGCGATGCCGACCTGGAACCGCAAGATCCGGGTCTTCGCCGACTGGACGCTCGCCGTGTTCCTCAAGCGCGAGGTCGTCTCGCTGGGTGCGATCCAGTCCCCGCGCGAGGAGTTCTACGAGGCCGCGAAGCCGGCGCCGCTGCCCGCGGCCGCCAAGCAGGTCCCGGCCGAGAAGGCCGAGAGCGAGAAGGCCAAGGCCTCCTGACGACAGGCCTCCTGACGACAGGCTCTCCGACCGCGGGCCGCCCGACCCGCGGGCTCCGCCGGGCCCGCGCCCGGTCGGGCGGCCCGCGGTCCGCCTGATCCGACGGCCCGTCCGGTGCCCCTGGTCCGCCCGCCGAGAGCGACAGGCCATCGGTCAGGCCGTCTTCGGCTCCTCGAAAGGGCCGCCCGCCATCCGTGGTGCGGGCGGCCCTTTCCGGCGTTTTGCCCACTCATGACGCGCGCCGGGGGGTGCCGCGCGCCCCGCGGGTGTTTTCTTGGTGACGACATTCCGGGATTTCCCCTCCCTGAACTCTCGACCTCGCTCGAGCAGGGGACGGCTCTATCGGAGGTGTACACCATGAGAGACGCCGCTCCGCGGCTGAAGGGCCTGGTCGAACAGGTGACGGGCGCACCCCTCCCGCTGCGCGTCCGCGCCTGGGACGGATCACAGGCCGGTCCGCCCGACGCCCCGATCCTCGTCGTACGCAACCGCCGCGCCGTGCGCCACCTGCTGTTCAAGCCGGGCGAACTCGGTCTCGCCCGCGCCTGGGTGACCGGCGACCTCGGCGTCGAGGGCGACCTGTACACCGCCCTCGACGCCATCTCCGGCCTCGTCTGGCAGCGCGGCGAGGACGCCCCCACCCTCGCCCGGTCCCTGCGCGACCCGGGCGTCCGCTCCGCCGTCCGCGGCCTCGTCGCGCTGGCCGGTCCGCCGCTGCCGCCCGGCCCGCCCCCGGAGGAGATCCGCAGGCCCCGCCGCGGCCTCCACACCAAGCGCAGCGACCGGCGCGCCATCAGCCACCACTACGACGTCGGCAACGACTTCTACGAGATCGTTCTCGGCCCGTCCATGGTGTACTCCTGCGCCTACTGGCCCGCCCCGCCCCCGCGGGCCACCCTCGAACAGGCCCAGCACGACAAGCTCGAACTCGTCTGCCGCAAACTCGCCCTGACGCCCGGTCAGCGGCTGCTGGACGTCGGCTGCGGCTGGGGCTCCATGGCGGTCCACGCCGCCCGCGAGCACGGCGTGAGCGTCGTCGGCGTCACCCTCTCCCAGGCGCAGGCCGGGTACGCCCGCAAGCGCGTCGCCGAAGAGGGGCTCACCGACCGCGTCGAGATCCGCGTCCAGGACTACCGTGACGTCACGGACGGCCCCTACGACGCCATCTCCTCGATCGGCATGGCCGAACACGTCGGCTCCCCGCGCTATCTGGAGTACGCCACCGCTCTGCACCGTCTCCTGAGGCCCGGCGGACGGCTGCTGAACCACCAGATCGCGCGCCGCCCGCACCGGGACGAGACGGCGTACGCACTGACCCCGTTCATCGACGCGTACGTCTTCCCCGACGGCGAACTCGCCCTCGTGGGCACCACCGTGTCCCTGCTGGAGCGGGCCGGCTTCGAGACGCGCGACGTCGAGTCGATCCGCGAGCACTACGCCCTCACCCTGCGCCGCTGGGTGGCGAACCTGGAGGCCGACTGGGACCGGGCGGTCTCCCTCGCGGGGCCCGGCCGCGCCCGCGTCTGGCGGCTGTACATGGCCGCCTCCGCGCTCGCCTTCGAACGCAACCGCCTCGGCGTCAACCAGGTCCTGGCCGTGAAGCCCTCCGCGTCCGGCGCCTCCGGCCTCCCCCTGCGCGCCCGCACCTGGAACTGACGGGGCGCGGGCCCTGTTCCGGCTCCGGCCACCGGAACAGGGCCCGCGCACCCGTCTCCCGTACTGCTCCACCACCCGGCCGCCGGCGGCTACTCGGCCTTGATCGCCTCGAGCATGTTCAGCCGTGCCGCCCGCCGGGCCGGCCACAGTGCCGCCAGGACGCCCACGACGCCGGCCAGCAGCAGGAAGACCGCCAGCCGGTCCCAGGGCAGGACCAGTTCGTACGTCGCCACCGTGGAGCCCACCAGCCGACCGGCCGCCCAGCCGAAGAACACGCCGAGGCCGATGCCGAGCACCCCGCCGAACAGGGAGATCACCAGGGACTCCAGGCGGACCATCCGCTTGATGCCCTTGCGGTCCAGGCCGATCGCGCGGAGCATGCCGATCTCCTGGGAACGCTCGAACACCGACATGGCCAGGGTGTTGACGACCCCGAGGACCGCGACGAGCACGGCCATCGCCAGCAGCCCGTAGACCATGTTCAGAACCAGCGTGAGCGTGGCCGCCAGCTCGTTGGAGATGTCCTTCTTGTCCTGCACCTTGATTCCGGGGTTGGTGCCGAGGGCCTCCACCAGCCCGTCCTTCGCCGCGTCGGAGGCGCCGCCGGAGGTCTTCACCATGACCTGCATGTCGGCCGGTTCGTCCGACTGGTGCGGGGCGAGGGTCGCGATGTCGAGCATGATGCCGCGGAACATCTCGTTGCCCTCGTAGACGCCGGCGACCGTCAGTTCCTGCTTCCCGCCGTCCTCGTAGGTGAGGGCGAAGCGCGAACCGGCCTTCCAGCCGTACTCCTCGGCCGTCTCCTGGTCGACGACGACCCGCGGGCCGGCCACCTCGAAGGCGCCGTCGAGGACCGGGAAGTCGGTCAGCTCGCCGATCGAGGCGCCGTCGACGCCGGTGAGGAAGTCGGTCTCGCCGTCGATGCGGACGGCCGCGTTGCGCAGCGGGCTGGTGGCGGTGACGCCGTCGGACTGCTTCAGGGTCCGCTCGACGTCCGGCGACAGCCAGTTGCGGTTCGCCATCGACACCACGTAGTCGGCCTCGATCGAGGAGGCGGCCATCTTGTCGATGGCGTTCTGCAGGCTGCCCGCCACCACCGTCATGCCGGTGATCAGGGTGAGTCCGATCATCAGCGCGGACGCGGTCGCGGCCGTACGGCGCGGGTCGCGCACCGAGTTCTGCCGGGCCAGCTTCCCGGACACCCCGAAGACGCGCAGCACCGGCGCCGCGGCGGCGATCAGCGGGCGGGACAGCAGCGGGGTCAGGACGAACACGCCGATGATCAGGAGCACCGCGCCGATGCCCATGGGGGCCTGGCCGTCCGTGCCGCTCATCGTCGTGGCCGCGAGGACCACCGCGATGCCGGCGCCCGAGACGAGCGCGCCCAGCGTGTTGCGCAGGACGAGCGACTTGGTGGTCGCCTTGGCGTGCACGGAGCTCATCGCCGCCACCGGCGGGATCTTCGCGGCCCGGCGGCCGGGCAGCCAGGCGGCGAGCATGGTGATCAGGACACCGACCGCGAACGCGGTGCCGACGGTGCCCGGAGTGATGACCAGCGGTCCGGCGGGCACGGACGCGTCGAACGTCCCCATCAGGGCCCGCAGCCCGGCCCCGATGCCGATACCGGTGAGCAGCCCGACCACGGCGGCCACCGCGCCCACCACGAACGCCTCGATCAGCACCGACCGGGTGACCTGCCGGCGGGAGGCGCCGACCGCGCGCATCAGCGCCAGCTCCCGGGTGCGCTGGGCGACCAGCATCGTGAAGGTGTTGGCGATGATGAACGTGCCGACGAACAGGGCGATGCCGGCGAACACCAGCAGGCTCTGCTTCATCTCCTCCATCGAGGAGGCGATCATGCTCGCCTGGTCCTCGGCGAGCTTCGTGCCGGTGGTGGTCTCCACGGCGCCGGCGGGCAGCGCCTTGTCCAGCTCCGCCCGCAGCGCGGCGTCGGAGACGCCGTCCTTCGCCTTGACGGCGATCTCGTCGAACGTGTCCTCCTTGCCGAACAGCTTCTGCGCGGTCGCCGTGTCGAACAGCGCGAGGCTGCCGCCTGCCGCGACATTGCCGTCGTCGGTGGTGAAGACGCCGACGACGACCGGTTCGAGCACGGGGCCGTCGACCGACATCCGCACGGTGTCACCGACCCGGTAGCCGGTGCGCTTCGCGGTCTCGGCGTCGATGAGGATCTCGTCCGCGCCCTTCGGGGCGTGCCCTTCGGCCAGCGGGTAGCGGGGGTCGTCGGTGCCCCAGTAGTTGCCGCCCTGCGACTGGAAGCCGTCGCCGATCAGCCTGCCGTCCCGGTCGGCCACGGCGGTGAACCCGGTGACGACCCCGATGGCCCGCGCGGCGCCGGGCACCCGGGCGCTGTCCTCGACCATGGCCGGGGTCAGCTCGCGGACCTCACCGAGCTTGTCGCCCTCGGCGTCCTTCCAGCCGGGGGTGACGGCGACGTCGACGTGGTCGAAGCCCTTGGCGGAGCTCTTCCGGAGGGCGTCGGAGATGGTGTTGGTGAAGACCAGGGTCCCCGACACGAAGGCCACGCCGAGCATCACGGCGAGCACGGTCATCAGGAGCCGGGCCTTGTGCGCGAACACGTTGCGCAAGGCGGTACGGAACATGGGTGTCTTCTCGAGTCCAGTCGTACGGGTGGGGGTGCGGGGCGTCAGCAGGGGCGGGGGCGTGTCACCACGAGAAGTGACGGAGCCTCAGCTGGTGCGGCCCTTGGCGTCGAACTGCTTCATGCGGTCGAGCACCGAGTCGGCCGTCGGTCCGTGCACCTCGTCCACGACCCTGCCGTCCGCGAGGAAGACCACCCGGTCCGCGTAGGCCGCGGCGACCGGGTCGTGGGTCACCATGACCACCGTCTGCCCCAGCTCGCGCACGGAGTTGCGCAGGAAGCCGAGCACCTCGGCGCCGGAACGGGAGTCGAGGTTGCCGGTGGGCTCGTCGCCGAAGATGATCTCGGGCCGGGAGGCGAGCGCCCGTGCCACGGCGACGCGCTGCTGCTGACCGCCGGACAGCTGCGAGGGCCGGTGGCTCAGCCGGTCGGCCAGTCCGATCATCCGGATCACGGTGTCGAGCCACTGCTTGTCCGGCCTGCGCCCCGCGATGTCCATCGGGAGGGTGATGTTCTCCAGGGCCGTCAGGGTCGGCAGCAGGTTGAACGCCTGGAAGATGAAGCCGATCTTGTCCCGGCGCAGCTTGGTCAGCTGCTTGTCCTTGAGGGAGCCCAGCTCGGTGTCGCCGATGCGCACGGAACCGGCCGAGAACGTGTCGAGCCCGGCCACGCAGTGCATCAGCGTGGACTTGCCGGAGCCGGAGGGGCCCATGATCGCGGTGAACTCGGCCTGCCGGAAGTCCACGGAGACCTGGTCGAGGGCGACCACCCGGGTCTCGCCCTGGCCGTAGATCTTCGACAGCTCCGTGGCGCGTGCGGCCACGGCGGTGGTCCGGTCGGCGATGGGTGCGGTGGTCACGGGATGGGCACTCCTGACGGACGGCGTTTCACGGGAACGGGACGATGTCCATCGTTGCGCCCGCCCGCCGCCGTGTAGTCACCCGCTGCTCCGGTTCCGGGGGGCGACTCGGGGCGGACCCCGGCGGTCGCCGTCATACCTGGGGATGACGGCGGACCCGGAGCGGGGGAGGAGCCACCGGAGCCGGGGGAGCGCCTTCGTGCCGGGCGGAGGTCCGCTGCGCGGTGGATGTCGTGAGAACAGGTGGAGTGCCCTTGTTCGGACGGTGAAATTCCGTCATTCCGTACGCGCGGCCCGCCCCCGCACGCAAGGCTGGTGGCATGTGCTGACGGCGGTTTCCCTGGCCTGATACTCCCTCAGGCATCAATAAAATAAGACAACATGGGTCCACCACCCCGCAGTTCGGGGGAGGGGTCCCGATAGGGTCGGAGGGCCCACGCGGAGCCCATGGCCTGCCCGGATGGTGGAATGCAGACACGGCGAGCTTAAACCTCGCTGCCCCTGTTGGGGGCGTGCCGGTTCGAGTCCGGCTCCGGGCACCACCGTTGCCGCAGCTCCTGATCCGGCGGTTGCCCCCGCCCGCAGGGCGAGGAGGCGTTCGCACCCGGCGGCGCGGCGCCGACGGGCCTGCTCATGAGGCGTCGGACGCCGCGCCGGTCCCCCGGCCGTGAGCGACTACGCGCAGGTCTCGACCGCCACGCCCGCCCCGAGGGGTCTTGGACCCGCCGCGCTCCAGCACACCTCGTACGGCCGGGACGTCTCGCTCCGGCCCCGCTCCGCCGGCACCGGAGCGAGATGCCTGCGGGGGGCGCACGGAAGCGACGCCGTTGGACAGGTCCAGTGCCCTGCCCGTCACCGCGGCGGCCTCCTCGATCCCGCCGGCCGGGAGGCAGGCGGGATCGAGGAGGCTCAGCGGTCGCGGAGTTCCAAGGTGCAGCACTTGACGCTGCCGCCGGCCTTGAGCAGTTCGGTGAGGTCGACGCCGACCGGTTCGAAGCCGTGGGCGCGCAGCTGGGCCTGCAGGCCCTTGGCAGCGGTCGGGAGCAGGACGTGACGGCCGTCGGAGAAGGCGTTCAGGCCGAAGACGGCGGCGTCCTCGGCCGAGGCGATCACCGCGTCGGGGAACAGCGTGCGCAGCACGGCCCGGCTGCCCGGGGTGAACGCCTCGGGGTAGTACATGATCTCGCCGTCCGAGAGCACCGCGAGCGCGGTGTCGAGGTGGTAGTGCCGGGGATCGACCAGCGTCAGCGAGGTCACCGGCAGGCCGAAGAACTCCTGCGCCTCGGCGTGCGAGCGGATGTCGGAACGGAAGCCGGTGCCGGCCAGGATCCGCCGGCCGACGGTGAGGAAGTCGCCCTCGCCCTCGTTGATGTGCTCCGGCCACAGCACGTCCTGGTAGCCCTGCTCCTGGAACCAGCGCAGGTAGGCGGGCCCCTCGGCAGTGCGTTCGGCGTGCCGGAAGCGGGCGCCGAAGACCTTGCCGTCGACGACGGTGGCGCCGTTGGCGGCGAACACCATGTCGGGCAGGTCCTCGACCGGCTTGATCTCCTCGACGCTGTGCCCGAGCTCGATGTAGAGGTCGCGCAGCCGCTCCCACTGGCGCAGCGCGAGCGCGCTGTCGGTGCCGCGGCCGGGGTCCATCCACGGGTTGATCGAGTACGTGACGTCGTAGTGCCGCGGCCGGCACATCAGCAGCCGGCGGCGGGTGGCGACCCGGGGGCGCGGGCGGACGGGCCGCTCGTCGCGGGGGGCCGGACCGGCGGGGGTGAGGGTGTCGCTGACGGGCACGGGTGCCTCCTTGACGGGTACTCATGGGTGGCGAGTACGGGTGTGTCCCGGGGTGGTGGGGGGGTGCCGGCCCGGCGGGGGGACGGGGACGGGCCGAGTGGTACCGGCCGCAGCCGTACGGGCCCGGCGGTACCCGGGCCGTACGTGGGCGGTGTCAGCCGGCGACGGCCGAGTCCTCGCGTGTGCCGGTTCCGGTGGGCGGATCCTGCGGTGCCGTGCCGGCCGGCCCGGCTGCGTCGGCCGGCTCGTCCGAGGGGCGCAGGCCGGCGTAGGCCAGGGCCGCCGCCAGCACGCCGACGATCCCGCAGGCGAGCCAGATGCCGTCTCCGTACCGGGTCCACATGAGCATGCCGAGAGCCGGCCCGATCGCGGAGCCGAGGCCGAAGACGGCCTGGGAGGCGGCGATGTAGCGGCCACGGATCTTCTGTTCGGCCTTGGCCGGGTGGGCCCACAGGGTCGGGCCGCTGACCATCAGGCCGCCGACGCTGACGACGGTGGTGAGCAGGATCAGCGCGGGCACGCTGCCGGGCAGGCCGAAGCCCGCGACGCCGAGGCAGTACACGAACGTGCCCACCGTCGCCGCCGTGCTCGCACGCCACCGGCTCACCCGGGCGGTCACCGCCAGCTCCAGGCTGATCAGCAGTGCCGAGGACAGGGTGAGGACCACGCTGTAGAGGGCCGTGGAGTGGCCCGCGTCCTCCAGGTCGATGGGCAGGACCGAGAAGAACTGGGCGTAGACGAGCGCGCTGAGCAGCATCGACGCCAGATAGAAGAGGAAGCGGTGGTCGCGGGCCATCGCGCCGTACGCCGACTGCTTCTCCTCCTTGGCCGGGGGGCCCTCGACGGGGTCCTGCGCGGAGGCCCTCTTCGCAGGTTTGGGCAGCAGGGCGGCGGCGAGCAGTGCGTAGACGAGGGCGGTCACGCCGTCGAACCAGAACAGCAGGTTCCAGTTGATCTGGATGAGACCGGCGGCGAGCAGCGGTCCGGCCGCGGCGCCGGTGTTCATGGCGATCCGCAGCATGGAGAAGCCCATGACCCGGAACTCGTCCGGCATCAGCTCGCTCAGCAGCGCGGAGGCGGCCGGACGGTAGGCCTGGGTCATCAGGCCGAGCAGGACGACCAGCCCGAGCAGCACCGGATAGGTGCCGGGCTCGGCCAGCCACGGGATGACGAAGACCAGTACCGAGGAGCCGCCCATCGCCGTGATGATGGTGTTGCGGCTGCCGAGCCGCAAGGTCAGCTCACCGCCCATGACGGTGCCCGCGACGGCGCCGACGCCGTAGGCACCGAGCAGGAAGCCGGCCCGGTCCACGCCGTAGCCGCGATGCGTCAGGTACAGCACGAGGAAGGTCTGGACGAAGGCGCCGAGCTGGTTGAGCAGCACGCCCCCGAGGAGGTAGCGGACCGGGCGCGGCGTCGCCCGCAGCGCGTCGAGGACGCCGGGGGAGGCGTCTTCCTTGGACTTGGACACACTCATTGCGTCACCTTCGTTGGGATGGGGGGACCCGCGTGAGGCCTCTTCGTGGGGAACCCCGGTGAGGCCCGCGGGGGTTCAGGAACCGATCGCCTGGTCGAAGGAGAAGACCCCGTCCGGGTCGTACTTCCTCTTCACCTGCAGCAGGCGCTCGTAGTTGGCGCCGTAGTAGGCCTCGCGCCAGCCGGTCAGCTCCGGGTCGACGAAGTTCTGGTAGGCGGAGCCGGTGACGTGCGGGGCCATGGCGGCGTGCAGACCGTTCAGCCAGTCGAGGCCGGCGTCGATCCGCGCGGGGCCGTCGTCGTCCGTCCACGAGGTGTCCAGGGACACCAGGAACAGGGTGTCGCGGTGGACGAAGGCGGTGGCGTCGGGGGCCACCCGGTTGATGGCGCCGCCCCAGGAGAACAGTCCGGCGCCGCCGCCGTCGGCGTTGTGGCTGCCGGGCCAGCGCTCCACCCAGGACAGCAGGGTCTCGACGCCCTCGGCGACCAGGGGCTCGCGGACGTAGTTGGAGCGCAGGGCGAACTGGTCGCCGGTGGTCGCGTGGACCATGTACTTGTTGGCCTCCCAGAACGTCCGCTCGGTCACTTCCCGGGACACCGGCGCGGCCGCGGTCAGCACCGGGTCGAGGATCTCCAGGCACTGGTGCGCGGACCCGAAGTACTGGCCCTGGAGGGTGACGTCCAGGTTGTCGCGGATCGCGCCGAGGCCGGTGCCGTGCGTCCACACCCCGAGCCGGGCCGCGAAGTCGTCCGGTGCCCCCTGCACCATGCGCTGGCCGGCGTCCAGGACGGCGGCCGCGTCCGCCCACTTCCAGGTGAGGTGGAAGGTCGTGACGTCGGGGACCGGGTGGGCCTGGAAGGTGAGGGAGACATTGATGCCGAAGTTGCCCCCGCCGCCGCCTCTGCACGCCCAGAACAGGTCCGGGTTCTCCCGCTCGCTCGCCACCACGAGGGAGCCGTCGGCCAGGACCACCGAGGTCTCCACCAGGGCGTCGGTGGTCAGGCCGTAGCGGCGGGCCGCGAACGCCGCACCCCCGCCGAGCGCGAGCCCGGCCACGCCGACGGTCGGACTGGTGCCGGTGGAGAAGACCATCTCGTACGGCTGCGTCGCGTCGTAGACGTGACTGATCTTCGCGCCGCCGCCCGCGACGACCAGCCCGGTGGAGCCGTCGGCGCGGGTCTGCGTGAGGCGGCTGAGATCGATGACCAGGCCGTCGTTGACGGAGTAGCCGGCGAAGCTGTGGCCGCCGTTGCGGGCGACGGCGGGGATGCCCTGCTCGCGCGCCCACAGCAGGGCCCGCTGGACGTCCGCCGTGTGGGCCGCGGTGACGACGGCGGCCGGGAGACGGTCCCGGTAGCGGGTGTTGAACACCCTCGAGCCCACCCGGAAGCCCGCGCTGCCCGGGAGGAAGACGCGGCCCTCGACCTCGCGGGCGAGCGCGGAGAAGTCGGCGCCGGACACCTCAGCGCACCTCCTCGATGTAGGAGATGCCGCTGCCGGCGTGGACGCCGTAGCGCTCCCAGCGCTCATGCAGCCGAATCCGCCCGTCGGCCTGGATCTCCGGGGTGTTCACGCTGTGGCCGGAGATCACGCGCCCGTCGTCGAGGACCATGCTGTAGGAGAAGCTGATCACGCCGCCCGCGTCGCGGGTGCCCGCGAGAGAGCCGCGCCGGACGTCGCCGCCGGCGAACTCGGCCCAGACCAGGTCGCCCTGCTGCCGGTAGAGCGCGGTGGGCGCGTCGCCGGCCGGGTCCGTGAGGACCTTCCTGAATCGCTTGCCGTCGTAATTGATCACGTCAGCCATGCAAGCGGCGACCGGAGTTGCCCGGAAGGGCCGCGGCCGACGGCCAATCAACCGGACGCCGACGGCCCCGGGACCGGGGTTGATTGGCCTTGCCGGACATGGGTTCCGGGCAACGCGCATGCCCCGTGGAATCGGGTGGTCACTCGTTTTCAGGAGGCGAACAGCGCGTGGGGGACAACGGTGCACACAACGGCATGGACGGCGAGCCGGGAGCGGACGGCGTGATCCTGCTCATCGGGTGCGGTATGCGCAAGTACCGCGAGTACCTGCTGGCCGGCGCGGCGGCGACGCACCCCGTCTGGCTGTTCACGGGCGAGGAGCCCGCCTGGCAGACCCCCTACCTCACCGGGCACACCGTGGTGGACGTCACCGACCGGGCGGCCGTGCTGGCGGCGGCGAGGGAACTGGCGGGGCGCGTCCCGGTGCGCGGGGCGCTCAGCTGGGACGAGACACTGATCGTGACGACCGCCCACGTTGCGGAGACGCTCGGACTGCCCGGTGCGGGCGTGGACGGCGTGGAGGGCTGCCGGGACAAGTTCCGCAGCCGCCGGCTGCTCACCGGGGCCGGCGTCGACCAGCCGCGGTACGCGTGGGTGGACACCGCCGAGGAGGCCCTCACGGCGGCGGAGACGATCGGCTGCCCCGTCGTCGTCAAGCCGCGCGGAATGGGCGCCAGCATCGGCGTCGTGCTCGCGAGGGACCCCGGTGAGGTCGCCGAGGCGTTCCGCACCGCCGACGAGGCCGGCCGGATCGGAGCGGAGTCCTACCGGGGCGGCGCGCTGGTCGAGGAGTACCTCGAAGGGCCCGAGATCAGCATCGACGCGGCCGTGGTCGACGGCGAGTACCATCCGCTGTTCGTGGCCCGCAAGCAGGTCGGATTCGCTCCGTACTTCGAGGAGATCGGCCACCACGTCGCCGCCGACGACCCGCTGCGCACCGACGGGACGCTGCTGGGGACGGTCCGCGCCGCACACCGCGCCATCGGCTACGGCTACGGCATCACCCACACCGAGGTGAAGCTGACCGCGCGCGGCCCGGTCATCGTCGAGATCAACGGCCGCCTCGGCGGCGACCTCATCCCGCGCCTGGGACAGCTCGCCACCGGCATCGACCCGGCCCGCGCCGCCGTGCGCGCCGCGCTGGGTCTGCGCCCCGACTTCTCCGACACCGTGCACCGCACGGTCGGCATCCGCTTCGGCTACCCGCCCGAGGACTGCGAGGTGCTCTCCGTCACCCCGCCCACGAAGGCCGAGGGGCTGCTGGCCGCCGAGGCGCTGGTGGAGCCCGGTGCCGAGCTGCGGCTGCCGCCGAACGGCTACATCGCCCGTCACTCGTACGTCGTGGTCACCGGCGCGGACCGGGCGCAGACCGACGCCCGTCTGGACGCGGCGGCGGCCCGGGTCGGCCTCGACCGGCGGCCGCTCTCCGTGCCGGCCCCGGCCTGACGGCGAAGGGGCGCGCCCTCGTCCCGTCCTCCGCCGGCGAGCGCCTTCGACGGGTCCGCACCGCGGCCCCCGCCCGCCCCGACGTCTCTGCCCAACCCGCCGCCCCTGCCCGTCCCCGAGGGCTCCCGCCCCCGGCACGCAGGGCCCCGAGCCCCCCCACGAGCCCCCCACGAGCCCTCCGCATCGAAGTCCAGTCCCATTCTCTGGAGTACTTCATGGCACACCGCACCGTCGAAATGCTCGCCGTCGGCGCCGGCCCGGCGAACCTCGCTCTCGCGGTCGCGCTCGAGGAGCTGGCCCCCGAGCTCGCGGGCCGGACCCTCGTCGTCGAGCGCGAGGAGAACGTCGAATGGCAGCGGGGCATGCTGCTCCCCGACGCCCTCAGCCAGGTCTCCTTCCTCAAGGACCTGGTCACGATGCGCAACCCACGCAGCGGGTTCTCCTTCCTCAGCTTCCTGCAGGCACGTGGCCGGCTGGACGCGTTCATCAACCTCGGCAGCTGGGTGCCGTACCGCAGCGAGATATCCGAGTACCTCCAGTGGGTCGCGGACTCGCTGGAGGAGGTGAGCGTCGAGTACGGCCGTGACATCACCTCGGTCACCCCCGTGTACGGCGGTGCCGGTGAACTGACCGGCTGGAAGGTCGCGTCGGCGGACGGGGACACGATCGGCTGCCGCTACCTGGTGATCGGCGCCGGGCGGGACGCGCATGTGCCGGCCGTGTTCGAGCAGCTGCCCTCCGACCGGGTCATCCATTCCACCGAGTACCTGCGGCGCATCGCGTCCGTTCCGGCCGACCGCCCGCTGCGGGTCGCCGTCGTCGGCGGGGCGCAGAGCGCGGCCGAGCTGTTCGGCGCGGCGCTGCGGGACCTGCCCGGCTGCCGCCCCACGATGATCATGCGCTCGATCGGTCTGAACGGTTACGAGAGCAGCAAGTTCACCAACGAGCTGTTCTACGCCTCGTTCGTCGACGACTTCTACGAGGCCGCCCCGGACGCCCGCAGACAGCTGCTGGCGGAGATGCACCGCACGAACTACGGCGGCCTGGCTCCGGCCACCCTCGACAGCCTGTACCGGCAGTTCTACCAGGACCGGCGGGACGGCACCGGCCGGCTCGGCATGATCACCATGACCGACGTCACCGGCGCCGCGACCGACGGCGACGACATCGTCCTGACCCTCGGTGACCGCCGCAGCGGCGCCACCGGCGAGCTGCGCACCGACCTGGTGCTGCTCGGCACCGGCTTCGACGGCGCGATGCCCCGCATGGTCCGCGACCTCGGCGCCGGGCTCGGCCTGGACGGGCTCCGGGTCAGCCGCAACTACCGCCTCGACCTGGGTCGTCCGGCCACCGGGGCCCTCTACCTCCAGGGGGTCAACGAGGCCACCCACGGCATCGCCGACTCCCTGCTCAGCGTCCTCGCCGCCCGCTCGGCGGAGATCACCGAGGACATCCTCGTACACCGCGCCGAGCACCCGGCCCCGGACCGCGAACCGGCCCTCGCCACCGCCTGACCGACGCTCGCTCCCAGCAGAAGGAACACCCTGTGCTGATCAAGAACCTCGACCGCGCCGGCCTCACCCACGAGAACGGCCTCGACGCACAACGCCTGCTTCCCTGGCCCGAGCTGAACGCGCCCTTCGAGGGCTCCTGGTGCGTCGTCCGCCCCGGCACCGCGTCCACCCCGCACGCCCACCACGAGTACGAGATCTTCATCGCCCTGCGCGGTGAGGCGTTCCTGGAGTCCGGCGGCGAGCGCGTGCCGTTCCACGCCGGCGACATCGTGCACTTCCCGCCCCACCACGAGCACCGCGTCGTCAACGACTCCGACGCCGACTTCGAGATGTACAGCGTCTGGTGGGACGCCGAGATGGCCGAGCGCTTCACCGCACGCCGCACGACACCGGAGGCGTGAAACGATGAGCACGGACCAGCGGCGCACGGTCGTCATCGGCCCGCCCCCCACCCCCAACGGCGACCTGCACGTCGGCCACATCGCCGGCCCGTACATGGCGGCCGACGTCCACGCCCGCTATCTGCGGGCCACCGGGCAGCCGGTGCTGTACACGACGGGCACCGACGACAGCCAGACGTACGTCGTCTCCAGCGCCGCCAAGCTGGGCACCGGTCCGCGGGCACTCGCCGAGAAGTCCTGGCACGACATCCGCGAGACGCTCGGCCTGATGGGCATCTCCGTCGACGGCTTCGCCCCCTTCGACGACGGCTACCGCGCCATGGCCCTGGACTTCCTGACCCGGCTGCACGAGGCCGGCAGGTTCAAGCTCCGCACGGTGCGGCTGCCGTACGTCGAGGCCACCGGGGAGTTCCTGATGGAGGGTCTGGTCAGCGGCGGCTGCCCGGTCTGCCTGGCGGTCAGCCGGGGCGGGCTGTGCGAGAGCTGCGGGCACCCCAACAACTTCACCGAGCTGACCGGCCCGCGTTCCACGATCGACCCGGACGCCGAGGTCACCTACCGCGAGGCCGACATCCTCGTCCTGCCGCTGGAGGAGTACCGCGAGCGGCTCACCGCCTTCCACGAGGCCAAGCAGGCCACCTGGCGGCCGCACATCGTGCAGCTGATGCGAGAGGTGCTGGCCCGCCCGCTGCCGGACTTCCCGATCACGTACCCGACGGGCTGGGGCATTCCCGCGCCGTTCCCGGAAACGCCGGGTCAGGTGCTCAACGCCTGGGCGGAGGGCATGCCGGCCTCCATGTACTGCACGGCTGTGGCCCAGCGGGCCCACGGCGAACAGCCGTCGAGCGACGACGAACTGTGGCTGGCCCACAACGACATCCGGCTCGTCTACTTCCTCGGCTTCGACAACGCCTACTTCTGGGGCCTGACCCATCTGGCGCTGCTGCTCGCCCACGAGGGCCGGTACGTCGTCCCGGACGCCATCGTCTGCAACGAGTTCTACGAGCTGGAGAACGAGAAGTTCTCCACCAGCAAGGGCCACGTGGTGTGGACCCGCGACCTGGTCCGCGAGGTTCCGCGCGACCTGGTCCGCTTCCACCTCGCCCTCACCGCCCCCGAGCACGCCCGCACCAACTTCTCCCGGGCCGCCCTGGAGAAGATCACCGGCGAGCGTCTGGTCGAGCCGTGGAACCGGCTGGCCGGCCTGCTCGGCAAGGCGGTCGCGGAGCTCGGCCTGACGGGCCGCGACCTGCCGGTGTCCGAGGCGGCGAACGCCCGCCGGGCGGCGATGGCCGAGCGGTTCGCGGCCGGCTACCGCCTGTCCGGATACAGCCTCAGCCGTACGGCCGACCTGATCCCCCTGCACACCGAGCGCCTCCTGGGCCGGGCCGAGGCCCTGCCGGCCGGTTTGGACCCGGCCACCAAAGAGGCGTCCACCACCGAGCTCGGCGACCTGTTCGCGGAGGTGCGCACCCTGCTCGCCGCGGCCTCGCCGATCCTCATCGACCTCGCCGAACGGGCCCGCCCCGAGGGTGGTTTCGACGGCACGTTCGCCGTGGCGCCGACGGAGCGGACGACCAGGCCGTTCACCGTCCCGACGCTCGGCTGACCTCCGTGGCCGACCGGTGACCGAACCCGTCCGGGCTCGCGGTCCCGTGCGGGCTCGCGAGCCCGTGCGTGCCCGGCCCGTGCGTGCCCGGCCCGTGCGTGCCCGGCCCGTGCGTGCCCGGCCCGTGCGGGGCCGGTCCCCGCCGGTGTCCCCGCCGGCCCCAACCCCCTGCCCGACCAGCGAAAGGAGGCGCCCGATGCGTGTCACCGTGGTGGGTGGCGGCGTGATCGCCCTGCTGACAACCGTGGAGTGCGCCCTCGCCGGACACCGGGTCACGGTCGTCGACCAGGGGCCCATTCCGTACAGCCGGGCCACCTCCTTCGACCAGCACCGCATCATCCGGGCCCTGCACCCGGCCGACCCGCACGCCACCGCGGCCGCGCTGCGCGCCCACCGGCGCTGGCTGGACCTGGAGGAGCTGTTCGCCACCCGCTTCTACGAGCGGGTCGGCGCGCTCACCGTGCTCCCGTCCGCCGCGGCGGACGCGGGCGCGCTCCTGGTCACCGGCGCCGGCGGGCACGCCCGCACGCTCACCCCCGCCGCGCTCGCCGGCCGCTACCCGCACCTCTCCCTCGACGGCGCCCTGGCCGGCGTCCTGGAGGAGGAGGCCGGGGTGCTGCTCGCCGAGCGCGTGCTCGCCGCCTCCGTGGGCTGGCTGAAGTGGCAGCCCGGCATCGACCTCGTCGAGCACCGGCCGGTGGTCGCGGTGGACGGAGAGCGCGGGCAGGTCCGGTTCGCGGACGGGCGGGTCCTCGACGCCGACGGCGTCCTGGTCGCCGTAGGGCCGTGGGCACGGGGGCTGCTGCCCGACCGGGTGGCGAAGACGCTCACCCTGCACCGGCAGTCGCTGCTGTACTGCAGGGCACCCGGGGAACAGGCGGAGGCGTGGGCGGCCACGCCGGCGATCCCGGCGCTGGGCACGCGGCGGGGTGCCTGGCTGATCCCGCCCGTCGCCGGCACCGCCCTCAAGGTGACCTCCGCCGCCCTGTGCCGCGAGGTCGGCGCCATCACCGACCACCGCACGCCCGAGGAGTACCAGCGTGAGCTGGCGGCCGAGTTCGGCGACCTGCTGCCGGGCTTCTCCCCGTCCTGGGTGCTCGGCAGCAAGGACTGCTACTACCTGTCGCACTCCGGGACCGGCGGCCCGCTCGTGGTCTCCCTCGGCGGCTCGGCCCATGCCTACGCGGCCTGCGGCGGTTCCTCGTTCAAGTTCGCACCGCTGATCGCCCGTACCCTCGCCGACCGCGTCCTCGGCCGCACCTGCGAGCCGACCGGCCTGACGGCCCTGGACACCGCACCCCTCGACGCCTCCCCGTGACCCCGCTGAAAGGAACGCCATGAAGCTGCTGGCGATCGAAGCCCGGCAGAACGCCACCTACTACGTCTCCCGCTACCAACAGGTCGTCGGCCTGGGCGCCGACCTGTACGTCCTCAACGGTGAGGGCACCGACGACTTCTGGCCCGCCGACCGCTACCGCGTCGCCGGCTCGCGGGCCGTGACGGACCTGATCGCCGTGGCCAAGGAGTGGCACGCCGAGGAACGGTTCGAGGGCGTCATCACCTTCTCCGAGTCCGCCGTCCTCGCGGTCGCCGCCCTCGCCGAGGCCCTCGGACTGCCCGGCATCGGCCTGGAGGCCGCCCGCGCCAGCCGGAACAAGCTGCTGATGCGCCAGGCCCACGAACGCGGCGACGCCGCCCACCCGTCCTTCCGGTTCGTCACCGACGAGGACCAGGCTCTGGCCGCCGCGGAGGAGTTCGGCTACCCGGTGATCGTGAAGCCGACCCTGGGCGCCGCCTCCCACTACGTCTTCCGTGCCGACGACGAGGCCGAGCTGCGCGAGCGCTGCGCCCAGGCCGCCCGGGGGCTGACCGAGCTGTCCTGGTACGCCATGGAGGCCGACGGCCTCGACCTCGGTCCGCACGGGCTGCTGGTGGAGTCCTTCCTCGACGGCGACGAGTTCCTCATCGAGGCGCTGGTCTGGGACGACGAGGTGTACCTCGGCTCGATCGTCGACCGGGTCACCGCCGAGGGCGACACGTTCGACGACGACGTCCACCACGCCCCCACCGCGCTCACCCCGGAGCGGATCGAGGCCGTCCACGAGGTCGTCGCGGCGGGCGCCCGCGCCCAGGGCCTGGTCCGCAGCGTGATGCACGCCGAGGTCCGTTTCCACGACGGGCGCCCGCACCTGGTGGAGATCGCCGTACGCCCCGGGGGCGGCGGTCTGGACCACATGGCCCGTGTCTCCGCCGGCTACGACCCGATCGCGGCCGTCGCCGACGTGGCCCGCGGGATCCGCCCGCGGGTCGGGCACTACGCGCCGACCGCCGTGCACACGGCCGCCCTGTGCCTGCTGCCGCCCTCCTCCGGCCGGATCGGCGACGTCCACGTCCCCGACGAGGTGACCGGCCGGGACGACCTGCTCTTCCTCAAACTCACCGCGAAGCCGGGCGACCTGGTCCGCCGCCCGCCGGAGGGCAACAGCATCCTCGGCTTCCTCGGCGTGAGGGGCACGTCCTTCGAGGACACGATGTCCACCGCCGAGGAACTCGCCGCC
This sequence comes from Streptomyces yamdrokensis, assembly GCF_053890455.1. NCBI lineage: Bacteria > Bacillati > Actinomycetota > Actinomycetes > Kitasatosporales > Streptomycetaceae > Streptomyces > Streptomyces yamdrokensis. Next base: position 3,141,870 of record NZ_CM132679.1, on the reverse strand, counting down.
CAGATCCGCGCCGACCTCGTCCGAACCCAGGAGTGAATGACATGACCGAACGCCCCGTGATCATGGTCGGCTACGTGGCGGTGGCGGTGACCTCGCTGGCCCAGTTCCAGCCCGAGGGCTCCGTGATCGTCGTCGAGGAACCAGACGTCATCCGCAACCGCGGGTTGCGGCCCCAGACCGACGAGGCTCCGGTGGTCCGCGAACTGGTCGCCTGGGAGTACCGGCTCGAAGGCGCCGCCGACGCGTTCTACAACACCCACCCCGACCTCGACCCGGCCGCGATCGCCCCGCTCCAGGAGTACGCCACCCCGTTCGCCGCCCGTCTCGCCGAGCGCTACGGGCTGCCCACCGGCGGCTACGGCGCCCTGCGGATCCTGCGCGACAAGGCCCTGCTGCGCAAGGTCAGCGCCGCCGCCGGCATCCTCAACCCCGAGTCGGTGGAGGTCGCCTCGCCGGACGAGGTCCGCGCCTTCATGGCCGCCCACCCCGGCCCGGCCGTCCTCAAACCCGCCAACCGCCAGGCCGCCCTCGGCACCCGCGTCCTGGCCTCCGCCGACGAGACCGACGAGGCCTGGGCGGAGACCACCGCCATGGACGAGGGCGTCATGGAGACCGACCGGGGCTTCGAGCTGCGCATGCTCGTCGAGCGGTGCGTGCGGGGCCGGGAGTACAGCGTGGAGATGCTCGTCGAGCGCGGCCGGGTCCTGTTCGGCAACGTCACCGGCAAGGACCTCTACCCCGGCGCCCGCCCGATCGAGCTGGGCCACCTGGTTCCCGCCGACATCCCCGGCGAGCTGGACGCGCTGCTGCGCGCCGAGACCGAGCGCCTGCTGAGGTCCGTCGGCTTCGGCACCGGAACCGTCCACTGCGAGTGGATCGTCGAGGACGGCCGCCCCTACCTGGTCGAGTGCGCGGGCCGCTTCCCGGGCGACGGCATCGTCGACCTCATCGACCGCGCGTACCGCGTCGACCTCGTCCGCGACTACTGGACGCTGATGAAGGGCGAACCCCTGACCGCGGACCTCCCGGCGAAGGCGCCCGGCGCCGCCGCGGTCCGCTTCCTGCACACCGGGGAGGCCGGTGTCGTCGAGTCCGTCACCGGCGTCGAGGCGGCGCGGGAGCTGCCCGGCGTCGAGGCGTGCTCGGTGAGCGTGGAGCCCGGCGCCGAGGTGCGCGAGCTGCGCAGTTCCTGGGACCGTGTCGGCTCGGCCGTCACGGAGGCCGCCACCGGCGCCGAGGCGCGTGCGGCGGCCGTACGGGCGCTGGAGACGATCGAACTGAAGGTGCGGCCGGCGCGCGCGTGACCGCGCCGGCCGGACCGCCCACAGGAGGAAGGACGGGCAGGACATGCCCACCGTCGCAGACGTACGGCGCCTGGCGCTGGCGCTGCCGCGCACCGAGGAGCATCTGATCCGGGACCGGGTGAAGTTCCGCATCGGCCGGATCGTGTACCTCGCGCTGTCCCGTGACGAGACCACCCTGGGCTTCGCGTTCCCCAAGGAGGAGCGTGCGGCCCTGGTGGCCTCGGACCCGGAGAAGTTCTCGATGCCCCGCGACGCCGACCTCCGGTACCACTGGGCCCGGGCGACGCTGAGTGGCCTGGACCTGCCGGAACTGACGGAACTGGTCACCGAGGCCTGGCGCATGTGCGTCCCCGCGCGACTCGCCCGCGCCCACCTCGGCCCCGACCCCGACCCTCCGGTCCCGCCGCTGGGGCTCGCGCGACTGCGCGCCTCCGCGGAGGTGTTCGCCGCCTACCCGGGAGTCGACCGCACCTGGCTGGAGCTGCGCGCGCTGACCGCCCCGGGCCCCGACCCGACCGACCCCGCCCACCGCGCGGCCCTGCATCGCTGGCTCAACTCCTGGGGCTGCAGGCTCCCTCACCCGCGCGAGGGTGAGCCGTACGTCCTCGGGGAGGCCCTCGCGGCCTGGGCCGTCGCACACCCCCTGCCGGACACCCCGCTCGCCGAGCTCACCGACCCCGGAATCGACGTCCTGGCCACGGCCTACGACGACCTCGCCCGTCTTCCGGCCAAGTCTCCGCCCCGCCCCCGCACCCTCGGCCCGACCGCCGCCGCGAAAGCGCTGTACGCGTTGCGGCCGCACACCGTCATGCCCTGGGACGCGGCCATCGCCGTCGAGCTGTACGGCGCCCGCGACGGCGCCGCCTTCGCCCGCCACTTGCGTACGGGCCGGGCCTGGGCGCGGGAGGTCCTCGCCGAGAGCGGCCTGAGCGCCGACACACTGGCGGCCGCCCTGGGACGGCCCGCCGTCACCCTGCCGAAGGTCCTCGACGAACACCTGTACGTGACGATCACCCGCCGCGGGTCCTCCTGACCACCGTTGGGTCCGTCCGAATCCCGACCCTCTTCCCCCCAGGCGTGTGACGATCGTCCGCACCTGCCCCGCCCTGTGAAAGGAACGCAGAACTCATGACAGTTGACCAGAGCGCCAAGGACAAGGCCCAGCGGCTGCGTACGCTCGGCACCGACACGGTCCTCGTGCTGCCGAACGCCTGGGACGCGGGCAGCGCGGCCGTGATGGCCGCCGCGGGCGCCCCGGCCGTCGCCACCACCAGTGGCGGTGTGGCCTGGTCCCTCGGCAGGGGCGACGGTGAGCAGGCCACCCGTGACGAGATGCTCACCGCCGCCGCGCGTATCGCCGCCGCCGTGGACGTGCCGGTGACGGTCGACGTCGAGTCCGGCTACGGAGCGGCCCCGGCCGAGGTCGCCAGGACGGTCGCCGCGGTGGTCGCAGCCGGTGCCGTCGGCATCAATCTGGAGGACTCCAAGGCCGCGGGCGGCCCGCTGTTCACGCCCGAGGAGCAGGCCGAGCGCATCACCGCCGCCCGCACCGCCGCCACCGAGGCCGGCCTGCCCGAGCTGGTGATCAACGCCCGTACGGACGTGTACCTCTTCGGCATCGGTGAGGAGTCCGGCCGCCTGGACGACGTCCTGGCCCGTGCCGCCGCCTATGCCGAGGCGGGCGCCGACGGCGTCTTCGTCCCCGGCCTGCTCGACCTGGACGTCCTCACCGACCTGTCCGCGCGCTCCCCGCTCCCGGTCAACGTCATGGCGGGCCCCGGCGGCCCCGGCGTCGCCGAACTGGCCAAGGCGGGCGTCCGCAGGGTGAGCGTCGGCACGGGCGTGGCCCAGGCCGCGTACACGGCGGCCCGCCGCGCCACGCTCGAACTGCTGGAGTCGGGCACTTACGACTCGCTGGACGGCTCGCTGGACTTCTTCCAGATGAACGGGCTGTTCAGCGGCTGAGAGCAGCGGCGGAGAGCCGGAGGGGAGAGGGGGGCCGGTCGCCGGCCCCCCTTCACCGGTACGCGGGGAACGCTCAGCGGGTCGCGGTCCAGCGGGCGACCACCAGGTCCAGTACGTCCAGGGGAAGCGAGCCGTTGCCGAGCACCAGGTCGTGGAAGGCGCGGACGTCGAAGCCGGAGCCCAGCTCCCGCGCGGCACGGGAACGCAGGCGCTGGATCTCGAGGCGTCCCGTCATGTACGACAGGGCCTGTCCGGGCCACTCGATGTACCGGTCGGTCTCGTTGCGGATCTCGACGTCGGCCAGGACGGTGTGCTCGCGCAGGAAGCCGACGGCCCGCTCGCGGCTCCAGCCGAAGTGGTGCAGCCCGGTGTCGACGACCAGCCGGGCGGCCCGCAGCGAGTCCATCGCGAGCATGCCGAGCCGGGCCAACGGCCCCGAGTACAGGCCCATCTCGTCGGCGAGGCGTTCCGCGTACAGGCCCCAGCCCTCGATGTAGGCGTTGATCCACGCGATCCGCCGCAGCCGGGGCAGCCCGGTCAGCCCCTGCGCGAGGGAGAGCTGCACATGGTGGCCGGGCACCGCCTCGTGGAACGCGGTGGCCTCGGCGAGCACCCGCGAACGCTCGGTCACCCGCTCGGTGTTGGCGTGGTAGGTACCCGGACGCGACCCGTCCGCGGCGGCCGGCATGTACCAGGCCTGCGGCGCCCCCGGCACCTCCCTGCCGTCCAGCACACAGGCGGCCGCCGGCAGCCGCCCGAACCGGCGGGGCGCGGCCAGTTCGGCCCGCGCCACGGCCGTACGGGCGGCCGAGAGCATCTCGTCGGCACCGCTCCACCGCAACCGGGCGTCGGACCGCAGCCGTTCGCGCACCTCTGCCGCGGTCGGCGAGCCCCCGAACGCCTGCGCCCCCACCCGCGCGTACTCCTCTTCGATGTGGGCCAGCAACTCCACGCCCACGTCGTGCAGTTCTTCGGGGGACCGGTCGGTGGTGGTGTGGACGCGGGCGAGCGTGGCGTAGTGCTCCTCGCCGTCCGGCAGATGGCACAGGCCGGGCCGCTCCTGCGGCCGCCCGTGGGGGGCGATTTCGGTGGCGAGCACCTCCCGGTAGGCGGCGAACGCCGGCCGCACCCGCTCGTCGACCAACCGGTCCCGCTCGGCGTGGTGCCGCTTCGCGAGCGGTACGGCGCGCAGCGGGTCACCGGCCGGGTCGGCGAGGTAGGAGTCGAGCCGGGCGACGGCCGTACGGACCCGTTCGGCGACCGGCAGCCGCCCGGCGGCCGTCCCCGCGCGGTGCCGCGCTGCCGCACGCTCCAGGTACTCCGGGACACCCGCGAGCCGCTCCAGGTGCCCGCGCTCCTGTGCACCGCCCGCCGGACGCACCTCGGGCAGGGAACCGAGGAGCCGGCCGACCGGCGAGGTCTGGTAGTCGGCGACGGTGTGCTCGATCAGCCGGGCCCCGAGCCGGCCGGCGACGGCCGACGCCTGCTGGACGACCACGGCCCGGGTCACCTCCTCCCCGGCGTCCGAGACCGGCGCCTGCCGCGCCCGCCGGGCCAGCACCGACGCTCGCTCCCGCAACGCGGACTGCGCCTCCTCGGAGGGATCGGCGAGCCGTCCGACGGTTTCGGGGCACCCTTCCAGGGCGTCGTCCAGCGGGTCCTCGGCGGCGATGAGCCCGACGGTTTCCTCGGCGAGGGCGGTCACCGGGCTGGTGGGGGCGGTGGGGGTGGTGCGGTCGGTGATGGTGTCGGTCATCCTCGGGTGTCTCCTGTCAGGGCATGGGAACGGCACCGCGCGGTACCGGGTACGGGTTCGTGCACCGTCGGATCCGCCTGTGCACGTGCGAACTGACTCACCAGCGGCGGGAGTCCGTACCGCCCGGCCACGTCCGTCCGCTCCAGCAGCCCGGCGTCGACGAGTTCGTCGAGGAGGTCCTCGACGGTGTCCGCGTCCCGTTCCAGGGAGCGGGCGAGCGCGGTCACGGACGCGTGGGCCATCGTGTCCACGGACGGCGCGGTCCGGGTCGCCGCGAACCGGCGCAGCACGAGACGGGCCTGCGGGGTGAGCCGGAGGCGGGCGTCGTCGTAGCGCTCGGCGAGGTTCTCGTCGCCGACCCGCAGTCGGGCGAACATCTTTTCCCCGGCGACCAGTTCGGTGATCGCCTCGGTGAGCAGGGCCGCCGGGCGGGCCGCCAGCCGGCGCCCGGCGAGGGTGAGGGCGAGCGGCAGGTCACCGCAGGCCTCGGCGAGCACGAGACCCGCCCGCGGGGCGGCAGCGAGCCGCTTTCGGCCGAGGACCGAGGCAAGCAGCTCCATCGACTCGTCCCGGTCCAGTACCGGCAGAGCGAGGCGTCGTATCCCGTCCAGGCCGAGCAGCCGGGACCGGGCGGTCAGCACGATCCGGCAGTGCGGGGCGGCCACCATCAGCTCGCGCACCTGGCGTTCCTGACGCACTCCGTCGAACACCACGAGCAGCCGCCGCTCACGCAGCACCGACCGGTACAGGCCCACGCGCTGCGCCGGGTCGTCGGGGACCTGCTCCGGCTCGACGCCGAGCGCCCGCAGCAGGTCGCCCGCGATGCCGGCCGCGTCCCTGCGGCCGTCGGCGGCCGGGCCGAGGTCCACGTACAGCTGCCCGTCCGGCAGGCCGGCCGCCAGTTCGGCGGCCAGACGCAGCGCGAACGCCGACTTGCCGACGCCGGTCTGGCCGTGGACCAGCAGCGGCGGGGCGGGCCTGCCGGCCGGACCGGTCAGCATCCGCGCCCGGCCCAGCAGCCGGGTCCGGCCGGCCAGCGGCCGCGGCTCCATGGGGAGCTGGGCGGGTGTCGGCGGCAGCGCTCGTACGGCGGCGCCCCGCACCCGCGCCTCCGGCACCCGGTGCACGCCCCCGGCGGCCGGCCGGCCCTCGCTGCCCGCCTCCCGTGCGGCCTCCAGCCAGCGCCGCTCCCACACGGCCCGTTCCCCGCCGCACGCCTCGGCGAAGGCGAGCGCCACCTGAAGACTCGGCAGCCGGTAGCCGGCCGCCGCGTCCGAGAGGACCGAGGCGGAGAACAGTGCCCGCCTCGCCAGCTCCCGGTAGCTGGGGGAGCCCGCCCCGGACCGGAGCCGGCGCAGCTCCCGGGCGAAGTCGGTGGCCGGTCCGGCGTCCTGCGCCAACGGCTTCTCCGGTCTGCCCACGCCCACGCTCCTCGGGGATCAGTGGCGGTGCGCCGCGGGGTCGCCGCGGGTCCTCGCCGTCTGCTGCCTGGTCCCCGCAGACTCCGGTGGGCCGTTCCCGTTCCCCTCCCGGTGCGGTACCGCTGCCCCTTCCTGTCCCTTCCTGCCGCTTTCGTCGCTCCCCGTATCGCTCACCCGGCCGAGCGTTTATGATCCGGCTTGCCCGGAGCCCCGGTCGGGGGACGGGCATGGGGGCGGGGGAGCCGAATGACAGTCATGCATGTGAGGAACGGCGGGAACAGAGCCACGGACGGCGGTCCGTTCCGCCCGTCGTCCGGCGATTCGGACACGGGGTCGGTCCGCGAACGCCCGGCGGACGGGGCGACCCCCGCGCAGGGGCTGTGCTTCCTGCTGCTCGGCCCGCTGGAGGGCTGGTCGCAGGGAACCAGGCTCAGGCTGAGCGGCACCATCCAGGAACGCGTCCTGGCGATGCTGCTGCTCGAGCCGGGCCGGCTGGTCCCGGTGTCCCGGCTGGTCGAGGCGGCCTGGGAGGAGAACCCGCCGGCCACCGCCGGCCATCAGGTCCGCAAGGCGGTCGCCGATCTGCGCCGGCGCATTCCCGGCGGCAGCGAGGTGATCGTCACCGACGGCCCCGGTTACCGTGCCGCGCTCACCGGCGTCCGGCTCGACCTGCTGGAGTTCGGCGCCCATCTGCGGTCCGCCGCCTCCGCCGAGTCCGCCGGCCGCGTCACCGACGCCGTACGGGAACTGACCTCGGCGCTCACCCTGTGGCGCGGGCCCGTCCTGGCCAAGACCGGCGGAGCGGTGATCGAAGCGGCCGCCGCGGTCCTGGAGGAACGCCGGATCACCGCGGCCGAGCAGCTGTTCACGCTGAGGTTGACGCGCGGAGACGGCACGGCGCTCGTCCCCGACCTGCGGGACCTCGTCGCCGCCCACCCGCTGCGCGAGCCCCTGCGCGGCCAGCTGATGCTCGCCCTCTACCGCTCGGGACGGCAGGCGGAGGCACTGGAGGAGTACGGCCGTGTCCGCACCCTCCTGGTGGAGGAACTCGGCGTCGACCCCGGCCCGCACCTGGCCAAGTTGTACGAGGACATCCTGCGCGACAGCACGGACCTCCTTGCGGACCAGGGAGCGTTACCGTCTGCCGAACCGTCACTGCGGTGGATCGGCCGTGGGAGTGCCCCGGCCTGGGGCCGGGGCGAAGCCGCCGGACGTGCGAGGGCTGCCGGGGGCGCCAAAAGCGTGTCTCCCGGGGCTGCCGGGACCGCGGGAGACACGGACGGTCACGGCGGGACCGCGGGCGCGGAAGGCGCCGGGAACAGCGGGAGCGCGGGGAGCGGCCGGAGCGCCGGGCCTGCCGCGCGCGCCGGGGCCCACGAGGCCGGCGGGCCGGCCGGGGCAACCGGCGTCACCAGCCCCGTGCCCGCCGGCACACCCTCCCCCACGCCTCCCTCCCCCCAGCCGCCGGAGGCCCCCTGCACCCTCCCCTACGACCTCTCCGACTTCACCGGCCGGCGTACCGAACTCACCCGCATCGTCGGGCTCGCCACCACCGCCTCCGCCCGGGAGAACCGCGCCCGGATCATCGCCATCGACGGGATGGGCGGAACCGGCAAGACCTCTCTCGCCGTCCACGCCGCGCACCAGCTCGCCGGCGACTACCCCGACGGCCAGCTCCACCTCGACCTGCGCGGTTTCACGCCGGGTGAGGAAGCGATGCGCCCCGGGAGCGCGCTCGACGTCCTGCTGCGCATGCTCGGCATCCCGGGCGAGCGCATTCCGGCGGACCTCCAGAGCCGCGCGGCGCTGTGGCGGTCCGCCCTCGTCGGCCGGCGGATGCTGCTCCTGCTGGACAACGCCGTCGACGCCGCCCAGCTGCGCCCGCTGCTGACCGCCGCCCCGGGCTGCCTGGTGCTGATCACCAGCCGGGCCCGGCTGGTCGACCTGGACGGCGCGTCCTGGCTCTCCCTCGGCCTGCTGCCGCCCGGGGAAAGCGCCGCGCTGGTCGCCGAGACGCTGGGCGCCGACCGGGTCGCCGCCGAGCCGGACGCCGCCGCCGAACTCACCGAACGCTGCGGCCATCTCCCGCTGGCTCTGCGGATCGCCACGGCCCGGCTGCGCAACCGGCCCCGCTGGACGCTGGCCTACCTGGTCGACCGGCTCCGCGACGAGACCCGCCGGATGGTCGAGCTCACCTCCGGCGAACGGGGGGTCGCGGCCACCCTGCGCCTGTCCTACCTGGCGATGACCGAGCGGCACCGCACCGCGTTCCGGCTGCTGGCGATGCACCCCGGCACGCGCATCGACCCCCACGCGGCGGCCGCCCTGCTCGGTCTGGAGCTGTTCGACGCGGAGGACCTCCTGGAGCACCTGCTGGACGTCCACCTGCTCCAGCAGCCCGACATCGGCCAGTACACCTTCCACGACCTGGTGCGCAGCTTCGCCCGCGAACTGCCCACCTCCGAGGAGGAGACGGCGGCCGTCGTGGAACGCCTTCTCGGCTACTACGTCTCGGCGACCGAGGCCGCGTGCCAGATCCTCTTCCCGGGCCGCATGCAACACCCGACGGAGCTGCCCCCGTACGAGGGAGAACTGCCCCCGCTGGCCGACGCGGCCGCCGCCCGCCGCTGGTTCGCCCTGGAGCACAAGGGCCTGATCGCGACGACCGCGCTGGGCTCCGGCCGCGGCCTCGACCGGCACACCGCCGTCCTCGCCCGCAACCTGGTCTTCCACCTCAACGCCCGCGGCCACTTCACCGAGTACGCGGAGGTCGCCCGCACCGCGGCGGCCGCCGCGCGCCGCACCGGCGACCTGTGGCTGCTCAGCTGCGCCCTGTCGAACCTGGGCGTGGCCTGCTGGAAGCTCGGCCTGCTGGAGGAAGGCATCGAGACGGTCACGGAGGCCCGCGAGGCGGCCGTGCAGGCCGGTAACCGTCCCACCGAGGCGCACGCCGACAGCGTCCTGGGGATCCTGCACGCCACCGGCGCCGACTACGGACCCGCCCTCTTCCACCTGCGCCGCTCGCTGGCGCTGGCGCTGGAGCTGGGGGCCGAACGCAATCAGGCGGACGTCCTGTGCACGCTCAGCACCGTCCACGAGGAGCTCGGCCGCCATGCCGAAGCGGCGGAGGCCGCCCGGGAGGCCGCCGGGATCTCCCTGCGCCTCGGCTATCTCAACAACCAGGTGACGTCCCTGACGGACCTCGCGTTCGCCGAGGTAGGCCTGGGTGACGCGAGCGCCGCCGAGGAGAGCCTCGCCCGGGCCCGCGCGCTGTGCGACGAACGGGTTCCGGCCGGCGACAAGGCTCTGCTGCTCGCCCTGTCCGCCCGGGTCGCCCAGCTTCTCGGCGACACCGAGGCCGGCCACGGTTTCGCCGCCCGAGCCCTGACCCTGGCCGACGAGACCGACGCCCCGCTGCGTCGTGCCAAGACCCAGAACGTCGTCGCCCGCTTCCACTTCCACGCCGGCGCCCACGAGACGGCCCGCGCCCTGCACGAGCAGGCCCATCGCAACGCCACGCAGGCCCGGCTGCGCGCCGAGGAGTGGCACGCGCTGTCGGGCATGGCGAGCGCGGCACGCGAACTGGACGACCCGCTGGCGAGCACCCACCGGGCAGCCGCCCACGCTCTGCTGACCCGCCTGGGCCTGGCCCATCCCCCTGCGGAACGCTGAACACCCATCCGCGGACGGTGCCGCGTCCCCGGCACGAAGGCGCCCCGCCCGATGACCCGGGCGGGGCGCCTTCCCGAAGGTGTCCCCGAAGGGCTGCGCCGCGGTCGCATGCCGGCGCCGCGCGCCAGAGGCGGACAGGCCCCCGGGCCCGTCCGGCGGATCATGCCGAAGACGCGGGGTCCGGCACGCCCGTCCGCGGCGTTGTCGCCGGTCGCCGGCTCCTCCGGGCTCCCGGTTCCGCTCGAGCAGGGAGGGACCTCCATCGCGTCGGCGCCCTCCTCCGCCTCGCGGCCGAACGCACCGGACCCCACCCGCCCCGGCCGGACGGACACCGCCGATCGCCCCCGACTCGATCCGCCGGACACCCCCTAGTGCGGGCCGACGTCGCTGGCCACCACCCGGTGGCCGGCGGTCCCGGCCGGGAGGTCCGTGGCGGACACGGCGAAGCCCAGTCCGAGCGCCAGGGTCAGCGTCGCGTGAATCCCTATCAGTGCCGCTGCCTTCGTACGCATGTTTCCCATCCCCCAGGGGTAGTCGGCGGTGGCCGGCAGTGTTGCCCGCCCTCGACGCCGACGATGTTTCCGGCGGCGGTTCCCGATCCGGTCCCTTCTCGTTCCTCCGCCGCGCGGGAGCGTTACCGCTGTTCAGAACCCCCCCGTCGGCGCACCCCGCCACCCGCGGCCCGTTCGGGGTCAGCACGGTGTCGGTACGCAGCGGGCCCTCGGAGAGCCCGGCGAGGTCGAGGAGTTCGCGTACACAGGACCGCACCCGGGACACCTCGCCCGACGCGTCGGGCGGGCCCGCGCCCTTGCGCACCACGCTCACCACGTGATGCATCCCGCCCAGCGAGAGCGTCTCCACCCGGTAGCGGGGCCCGGGGAGCAGCTCCTCGACGAGTCGCGCACCGTCATCCGCGGTCCCGGCCCACAGGGCGAGCTCCTTCTCGTCCCGCACGAAGGCCGGCCCGCCCCACCGGCCGCCGGCGCCACGGGACCTGATGACGACGGGCAGCCCGATCCGCTCAGCGGCGGCCCGGCTCCGGGCGACCGTGTCGGCCTCCTCCGCCCGCACCGGGGGCCAGGACGCCTCGAGCAGCAGCCGCCGCAACGCCACCGGATCCTTCAGCCGCTCGGCGGCCGGGTCCCGCCACAGCATTCCGTCCCGCTCCCGCCGCACCCGCCGTACGACGGCCCGGACGTCCTCCCCGGCCCCCGGCCCGCACATCAGCTGTCCGATGCCGTACCGCCGCAAGAGCCCGGTCAGCAGGCCGTGCAGGGTCCCGTCGACGGCCCCGGCCGCACCGGCGACGAGCAGCCGCTCCAGGGGGACCGTGCCCGGCAGCGCCTCCCGCGCCCCCACCACCGCCCACAGGTCGAACCCGGCGGCCACGGCCGACCGCACGAGCCCCTCCCCGGGCATCACCAACAGCATCCGTTCTGCAACGCTCGCCACGGCCTCTCTTCCGCCGATCTGCTCGAACGCCGCCAGGTTCCCCCGACGTCTTCCTGTTCACCTCCCGCCCCGTTCCCCGCGCCACCGCTTCCGGCGGCAGAACGGCCGGATCCTGTGTGATCTCCGGCCGGTTCCGGGCAGGTTCCGGGTCGGTCATGATCCGGTCCCCGCGGTGAGGGGAATCACGTGGTCGCGTAGCGTGTTGTGCAGCACGACGAGGGAAAGATCCTTCCCAAGCATCGGGGTCATCCCTTTGCTTACCCATTACTCTTGAGCCCAAGGCCATGCTGTGTGGCCATGGAGGAGTGAAATGAGGAGCAGAAACCCGGTCTTCTCGCGACGGGGGTTCAGCCGCGACAACGGCTACGCGGGCTTCAACACCGCGCCGCAGGCCGGGGGTCCCGCTGTCGCCACGCAGGGCAACCCGTACGCGCAGCCCGCCGGCAACCCGTACGCGCAGAACCCCTACGCGCACAACCCGTACGGTCAGCAGGACGTGCAGCACGGCGCGCCGCCGCAGGCGCCCGCCGCTGCCGACCGGATGACCATCGACGACGTCGTCATGCGCACGGGCACCACGCTCGGCGTGCTCATCGTCTTCGCCGCGCTCGCCTGGGCCCTGCTGCCCGTGGACGACGCCAACCTCGGCCGGTCCTACGGCATCGGCATCGGCGCCGCGCTGATCGCCATGGTGCTGGGCTTCGTGCAGGCCTTCAAGCGCAAGGCGGCACCCGCGCTGATCCTGACGTACGCCGCGTTCGAGGGTGTCTTCCTCGGCGTCATCTCCAGCGTCGTCGACAACCGCATCGCCGACGGTGCGGCCATGCAGGCCGTGCTCGGCACCATGGCGGTCTTCGCCGGTGTGCTGGTGGCGTACAAGGCGGGCTGGATCCGCGTCAACCGCCGCTTCTACGGCTTCGTGATGGCGGCCGCGCTCGGCTTCATCCTGCTGATGGCCGTGAACCTGCTGTTCGCGGTGTTCGGCGGCGGTGACGGCCTCGGCTTCCGCAGCGGCCCGCTCGGCATCATCTTCGGTGTCGTCGGCATCATCCTGGGTGCCTGCTTCCTCGCCCTGGACTTCAAGCAGGTCGAGGACGGCCTCGCCTACGGTGCCCCGCGCGAGGAGGCCTGGCTCGCGGCCTTCGGTCTCACGCTGACGCTGGTCTGGCTCTACCTGGAGTTCCTGAGGATCATCGCGATCCTCAACAGCAGTGACTAGCGTTCGGTGATCAGCGCTCGACGCGTCTGATCCGCAGGTACGCAGGCAAGGGCCCCGGGTTCACCCGGGGCCCTTCGCCGTGGTGCGGACGGGATGGGCCGTGGACGGTGGGCGGGGTGCGGACTCAGCGCAGATTGCGCGCGGCCCTTCTCAGGTCGTACTCGTGGACGATCGCCTTGGCATGGCCGTACGCCAGGTCGTACTCGTGGCGGAGCCAGCTGACCTTCTCCTCGAAGCGGAAGAGCGACGGGCCCTCCTCCTCGACGGTGCGCAGCCAGTCGGACACCTCACGACCGGTGCAGTGCGGGATGCGGGCGAGCATGTTGCGGTGGGTCTCCTCGGAGAGGACTTGGGACATCGGCGCCTCCAGCGCAGGGTGTGAGCCGGTCCTTCAGGTCACCGTGCCTGAGCGTTCGTCCGTTGGCAACAGTCCTGTCGTGCCGCGTACGCTCACCGCGTGGTTGATACGACGCCTCTCACCCGTGCCGTGGATCATTTCGCCGACCGCCTGCGGGCCGCACCGCAGAGCCGGCTGCAACGGGGGGCCGCCGCCGAGGCGCTCGCCCTGGCCAGGGAACTGGCGTTGTGGACCCAGCGCGTGGAGGAGCCGGGCACCGAGCCCCGCGAGATGCCCGACGCGGGTATGTTCGCCGCAGCCGACCAGGTCACCGTCGCCGGCCACGACCTGGCGCTCGTCCTGGAGGACGAGGACGAGGTCGCGGAGGCGCTGCGGCTCGTGGAGGAGGCGCAGAAACGCGCCGGGGTGTAGGGCCAAAAGCGGCCCGGGTACACGCCGGCGCGGGGAAGGGCCCGGGCGGAGTGCCGGGCAGAAGGACCGGGCGGCAGTCCGGAGCGGACAAGTCCGGAGCGGACGGCTCAGAGGGACGCGATGACGCGGTCCGCCAGGATGTAGACGTTCTCCTCGCCGCAGGCGAAGGTCAGCGTGTACGCGCCCGAGACGCCGGAACCGCCCAGCAGGAACGGGCTCCGGCCCTCGCGCAGGGCGGCGGCCAGCCGTTCGGCGGTCTCCCGGTGCCCCGGCGTCATGCACAGCGTGGTGCCGTCGGCGAAGACGTAGACGTCCAGTGTGCCCAGCGGGCCGGGGCGGACGTCGGTCAGTTCCACCTCGGAGGAGGCCAGCTCCTCCAGTGTGGAGACGGTGCGCTCGTGGTCGTTCACGACCGGCGACGGGTTCGGGACGAAGTCCGGGTGCGAGGGGTGCCGACGGCGGGCCGCGGCCAGTTCCGGGGACTCGGTGGGCGTGACGCCCTGGACGAAGTCCTTCGGGGCGTAGTCGTCGGAGTCGGCGCCCGGATCGGTCACCGGCTCCAGCCCCACGAAGTCGGCCTGCCGCGGCATGAACAGCTCGCTGTCGGACAGGCCCAGCAGGGACGGCGCGTCGGAGACGTCACGCGACTCCTGGGCGGCCCAGAACGCCCGTGCCTCGGCGAGCTCCCGCTCCCGCTCCTCCGCGAGCGCCTCGGCCACGGCCGCGCGTATCTCGTCGGCGTGGGCGGAGCGGGCGGCGGGCAGGAGCGCGCGCGTGGCGGCGGCGCGGTCCTTGACCAGCTCGGCGTGCAGGGCCGCGACCTGTCGGCGCAGCACCAGAATGCTGCGCAGGACAGCGACACCCACGGCGCCGGTTGCGGCCGTGGTGACCAACAGGGCGATCGGCATGGCGCTCACTGACGTACTCCCGGTTCAAAGTCGACCCCCGACTTCCTACATCAGCTTGAAGGGCGGACTAACCATCTGTCAGTGCGTAACGTCACGAAACGGACAGGGTGTGGTTTCCAGGCCGGGTGGAGGCAGGGCCCTGACCTGTGTGAATCCCCGCGGTGAGGGAGATAGGTCACATCCTGGGGGAGATTGGATCACGGAACGGCCCGGAACCCCGGTGGTGCGGGGGTTCCGGGCCAAGGCCTCACCGGCTGACGTCTTTTGGTCACTCCGCGCGCTCGCGCGGTCTCGCGGCAGGGGCGGTCGATCCGGTCAGCTGAGGCGCTCGACGACCATGGCCATGCCCTGGCCGCCGCCGACGCACATCGTCTCCAGGCCGAACTGCTTGTCGTGGAACTGGAGGGAGTTGATGAGCGTGGCGGTGATGCGTGCGCCGGTCATGCCGAACGGGTGGCCGACGGCGATCGCGCCGCCGTTGACGTTCAGCTTCTCCAGCGGGATGCCGAGCTCGCGGTAGGAGGGGATGACCTGCGCGGCGAACGCCTCGTTGATCTCGACCAGGTCGATGTCGTCGATGGTGAGGCCGGCGCGGCGCAGCGCCTGCCGGGACGCCTCGACCGGTCCGAGGCCCATGATCTCGGGGGAGAGGCCGGAGACGCCGGTGGAGACGATCCGGGCGAGCGGGGTCAGGCCCAGCTCGCGGGCCTTGGTGTCGCTCATGACGACGAGGGCTGCGGCACCGTCGTTGAGCGGGCAGCAGTTGGCGGCGGTGACCATGCCGTCGGGGCGGAAGACGGGCTTGAGGCCCGAGACGCCCTCCAGGGTGACGCCGGCGCGCGGGCCGTCGTCCTTGGCGACGACCGTGCCGTCGGGCAGCGTCACCGGGGTGATCTCGCGCTCCCAGAAGCCGTTCTTGATGGCTTCCTCGGCCAGGTTCTGCGAGCGGACGCCGAACTCGTCCATGTCCTGACGGGTGACGCCCTTCAGGCGCGCCAGGTTCTCGGCGGTCTGGCCCATCGCGATGTAGGCGTCCGGGACGAGGCCGTCCTCGCGCGGGTCGTGCCAGGTGGTGCCCTCCTGCTCCGCGACGGCGGCGGTACGGGCCTCGGCCTCGGCGAAGAAGGGGTTGCGGGTGTCGGGCAGGCTGTCGGAGTTGCCCTTCGCGAACCGGGAGACCGTCTCGACGCCGGCCGAGATGAAGACGTCGCCCTCACCGGCCTTGATGGCGTGCAGCGCCATGCGGGAGGTCTGCAGGGACGACGAGCAGTAGCGCGTGACGGTGCAGCCGGGGAGGTGGTCCATCCCCATCTGCACGGCGACGACGCGGCCGAGGTTGTTGCCCTGCTCGCCGCCGGGGAGGCCGCAGCCGAGCATCAGGTCGTCGATGTCCCCGGGGTCCAGCTCGGGGACCTTGGCGAGGGCTGCCTGGATGATCGAGGCGGTCAGGTCGTCCGGACGCACCTCCTTGAGGGAGCCCTTGAAGGCGCGGCCGATGGGGGAACGGGCGGCAGAGACGATCACGGCTTCGGGCATTACGGCTCCTGGGGCTACCGGGTGGTTGGACAGGGCTGCATGGGAAGTTACCCGGACGTAGTGGCGGGGTCACGGGGCGCGCGGTGTGACACTGGCCGCAATTTACTAAGCGCTTGCTTTGGTCTGTGTCCCCCCGGATCCCGTGGCTTTCGAGGGTTCCTCCGCCAGGGCGGACCGCGCCCCGGTCTCCGGCTCCCGCACCCGGCGGCGCTTGCGGCGCTTGAGGAGGGCCCAGGGGCCCCTCGGTCCCGTGGGCATGGCCGCGGTGACCTCGGTGCCCGCCTCCGAGGCGGCCTCGGCCGCGGCCCGGGCGACGGGGAGGAAGCCCTCGCGGCGGGCGGCGTCGGGCCGTTCGTCCCGGGTCGGCCACAGGCCGAGCGCGGCGCAGACCGTCGGCAGGAGGGCCATGGCCGTTGTGGCGTACCCCTCGGCGGAGGGGTGGTAGCTGTCGGGGCCGAAGAGCTCGCGGGGGTTCGCGGCGAACTCGGGGCCGAGCAGGTCGCCCAGCGACACCGTGCGCCCGCCCTGCTCGACCGTGCCGATCGTCTGGGCCGCCGCCAGCTGCCGGGAGGTCCGCCGGGCCAGCCAGCGCAGAGGCTGCTGGACCGGCTCGATCGTGCCCAGGTCCGGGCAGGTGCCCACGACGACCTCCGCACCCGCCGTACGCAGCCGGCGCACCGCCGCCGCCAGGTGGCGGACGGAGAGCGCGGGCGGCATGCGGTGCGTGACGTCGTTGGCGCCGACCATGATCACGCAGATGTCGGGTGCCCGGGACGGATCCGCCAGGGCCCGCGTCACCTGCCGGTCCAGATCGTCGGAGCAGGCCCCGGGCACAGCCACCGTGCTCAGCCCCACCGGCCGCTCCGCGACCGCCGAGACCCCCGACGCCAGCAGTGCGCCCGGGGTCTGACCGGCCCGGCGCACGCCCTGGCCGACGGCCGTGGAGTCGCCCAGCATCGTCAGCCGCAGCGCCGGCTGCCCGGGCACCGTGTAGACGGCGCCGTACAGTCCGTCCGCGTTCGGCACGTTCGGGCTGCTGCCGTTGCCCACACGGCGACGCGCCAGCCGGACCTCGGCCAGCAGCAGTCCGACGCCGGCCGCGCCGGCCAGGCCGATGCCCCCGCCGCCGTACGCGGCACCGGCCGCGATCCGCCGGGCCACCCTCGCCCGCGACATCCTCGTCATGCCTCGCCGTCACCTCCCTTGAGCCGTACCACCGCACGGCCGCACAGCCGCACACCCAGTGCTTGCCCCGTACGGACCGTGATCCAATCTTCGCGGTGGGTGAACGACCCGGGAGGGCCGGCCCGGCCCGGGGTGCGGATGTGGGCCCGCGTCCGGGTTCACGGACAGGGGCCGGAGCAGGCTCTAGGCTGGCATCACCACTTCAACCACACCTTTTGCAGCATCCGGAGACAACGGTGCAATTCCACGACTCGATGATCAGCCTCGTCGGCAACACCCCGCTCGTGAGGCTCAACAACGTCACCCACGGCATCGGGGCTACCGTCCTGGCCAAGGTGGAGTACTTCAACCCCGGCGGATCGGTGAAGGACCGCATCGCCCTGCGCATGATCGAGGCGGCGGAGAAGAGCGGAGAGCTGCGGCCGGGCGGCACCATCGTCGAGCCGACCAGCGGCAACACCGGCGTCGGCCTGGCCATCGTGGCCCAGCAGAAGGGGTACAAGTGCATCTTCGTGTGCCCCGACAAGGTCTCCCTGGACAAGATCAACGTACTGCGGGCGTACGGGGCCGAAGTGGTCGTCTGCCCGACCGCCGTGGACCCCGAGCACCCCGACTCGTACTACAACGTCTCCGACCGGCTGGTCCGTGAGACGCCGGGGGCCTGGAAGCCGGACCAGTACTCCAACCCCAACAACCCGCTCAGCCACTACGAGTCCACCGGGCCGGAGCTGTGGGAGCAGACCGAGGGGAAGATCACCCACTTCGTGACCGGGGTCGGGACCGGCGGCACCATCTCCGGGACCGGGCGCTACCTCAAGGACGTCAGCGACGGCCGCGTCCGGGTCGTCGGCGCCGACCCCGAGGGCTCCGTCTACTCCGGCGGCTCCGGACGGCCCTACCTGGTGGAGGGCGTCGGCGAGGACTTCTGGCCGACCGCCTACGACCGGACCGTCGCGGACGAGATCGTCCCCGTGTCCGACAAGGACTCCTTCCAGATGACCCGGCGCCTGGCCAAGGAGGAGGGCCTGCTCGTCGGCGGATCGTGCGGCATGGCCGTCGTCGCGGCGCTGCGGGTCGCCGAGCGGCTCGGCGAGGACGACGTCGTGGTGGTGCTGCTCCCGGACAGCGGGCGCGGCTACCTCAGCAAGATCTTCAACGACGAGTGGATGGCCGACTACGGCTTCCTCGAGGACGCCGGCCCGAGCGCGCGTGTCAGCGCCGTCCTCGACCACAAGGAGGGCGGCCACATGCCGTCCCTCGTGCACATGCACCCCGACGAGACCGTCGGGCAGGCCATCGAGGTGCTGCGCGAGTACGGCGTCTCGCAGATGCCGGTCGTCAAGCCGGGCGCCGGGCACCCGGACGTGATGGCCGCCGAGGTCGTCGGCTCGGTGGTGGAACGGGAACTGCTCGACGCGCTGTTCAGCAAGAACGCCTCGCTCGACGACCCGCTGGAGAAGCACATGTCCGCCCCGCTGCCGCAGGTCGGCTCCGGTGAGCCGGTCGCGGACCTGATGGCCGTGCTGGGCAGGGCCGACGCGGCGATCGTCCTGGTCGAGGGCAGGCCGACCGGTGTGGTCAGCCGCCAGGACCTGCTCTCCTTCCTCGCCAAGGACGGCAAGTGACCGTGGGCGTGTGACCGGCGGTGTGCGACCGGCGCGGAGACGGGCGGCCGACGGGCGGGACGTTCACGGGCGGCTGACACCCGCCGGCCGGGGGGCGAACCGGCCGTGGACGCCGGGAGCCGGGCCGTACGTGATCTTCGTGGACTTCGCGGAAGTGGTACGCGGGCGTCACGTGCGCGCAGCACTCGCTTAACACCGGTCCGGCAGATTGGTCGTTGTCGGCGGGCAGGGAGCGGCTCCCCTTCCCGGCCGGCGGGGAACGGCGTCACAGGACCTCCGGAGCGGCTCCCGGACCTCCATGGACGCCAGACGCGCAACCCGGTCCGACCGGCCCGCGTCGCTACGCGGGGACCACCGTCGTCCCGCCCCCCGGTAACGGGGGTGCGGTGGTCCCCGCGTCAACCCGTTCAGCGTCCCGCGATCCCGTTCGGCCCCCGCGCTCAGTCCTCCCGGGCGTCGTCCTGCCGCCGGTGCCCGAGGCGGCCGAACAGGCCCGGGTTGGTGCGGGCCGCCTGGACGGCGTTCACGCCGACGATGCCCAGCCAGGCGACCAGCAGGCCGGGCAGCTGGGCCACGCCGCCGCCGATCGCGGACAGCGGCACCGCCAGGACCAGGGAGACGATCCCGAAGCCGAACCGCTCGCCCCAGGTGTCCGTGGCCTTCGGCGACCGGGAGTCCCGGGCCACCGTCATCTGCTGTTCGGTGAGCTGCCGGCGCACCCGGCGCTCCACCGCGCCGTCGATACGCTGGTCGACCTTCTCCAGGAACGAGTCGACCAGCGCGGACTCGTACTCGTCGCCCAGTTCCCCGCGTGCCCGCAGGGTGGCGTCGAGTTCCTTCTTCAGATCGGTGTCCCGTGCATCCATTCCGGTCATACGGACCACGGTAGGCAGCCCGGCCGCCCGGGGCACTGGGGATAACCCCCTTTGTCGGCGGGGGGCCTGCCCGCTCCCGGTCGTGCGCGCCCCGCGTTCGCCTGTATAACGGCATGCAGGAAGCACGGTGGGTGAATAGGCCGTGCGGGCGGCCGGGTGACCGGAGCCGGTGAACAGGTCGAGGGGGAGCCGCGTCGTGAGCGTCACCGAAGGGCCTGCCGCGCGCCTGCAGGCGCTGTTCGAGGGGCACCGGCTGACGCCGACGCAGCGGCGCATCGCGCACAGCATGGTGCGGCGCGCCGCCGACGTGCCGTTCCTGTCCAGCGTGGAACTGGCCGAACTGGCCGGCGTCAGCCAGCCCTCCGTGACCCGGTTCGCGGTCGCCCTCGGCTTCGACGGCTATCCCGCCCTGCGGCGGCATCTGCGCGAGGTCGTGCCCTTCGGACCGCCGGCGCCGGACGCCGGGTCGTACAACGAGTACCAGCGGGCCGTCGAGGCCGAGATCGAGAACCTGCGGCACCTGGCCGAGGTGCTCGCCGATCCGGAGCCGGTGCGGCGGGCGGGGCGGATCCTCGCGGGCAGCCGGCCGCTGCCCGTGCTCGGGCTGCGCGCGGCGGCGGCACAGGCCCACGGCTTCGCCTACTTCGCCGCCAAGGTCCACCCCGACGTACGGCTGCTCAACGAGGGCGGCACCATGCTCCACGACCGCATCGACGCCGCCGCGGCGGCCGGAGCCGGGGCCCTGCTCTGCTTCGCGCTGCCCCGGCACCCCCGGGAGGTCGTCGACGCCCTCACCCACGCCAGGGAGACGGGGCTGACCGTCGTCACCGTCGCCGACTCCGCCTTCGCGCCGGTCGCCAAGTTCTCCGACCTGCTGCTGCCCGCGGCCGTCGGCACCGGGCTCGCCTTCGACACGGCGTGCGCGCCGATGCTGCTGGGCCGGGTGCTGCTGGAGGCGATGTGCGACGACCTGCCCGACGCCCAGGCCCGCCTGGAGGAGTTCGACACGAAGGCGGCCGCGCGCGGCCTGTTCGTGGAGTGACGGCGCGAGGCGCCGTTCTCGGCGCGGTATCTCAGATTTCTCTCACCTCGGGTCACTAATCTTCGCTCCGGACCCTACGGACGCTCCACTGCAGTGGGACGGGAGGCTGGACGTGATGCGCGCAGGACAAGGGCTGGCTCGGGTGGCCGTGGTCGTACGGGCCGGAGCGGCACCACTGGGGTGGCTGGGCGTGTCCGCGGCGGGCATCGGCGTGCTGGTGCCGGGACTGACCGGCCGCCGGATCGGCGTGCTGGCCGGGGCCGCGCTGTTCCTCGTGGCCATGGCCGTGGTGGCGTACGTACGGCGCGGGCGGTACCGCGAGCTGGCCCGGCCGTCGGTGCGGGCGGGCAAGCACGACGTGCTCCAGGACCGCGCGGTCAGCGTGCGCGACTGGCGACGCCGGCACCGCTGGTGGCTGCTGCTCGCCTTCCTCGCCGCCCTGGGCAGCGGGTTCGCGGTGCCCGCGGCGGGCGGTCTGCTGCTCGCCGGGTGCGGTGCGGGTCTGTGGCTGAAGGCGTCCTGGATCGGCCGTCTGGAGCAGGCCGACGAGGTCCTCCTGTGGGTCCGCGTCGACTGGCTGAGCGGCGGCGCGAGCAGCCCGGCCGGCAAGGCGGTCAAGGGCTACCGCACCACAGGCATCGCGGCGGGCGACGCGACCCCGGGCGGCGCCCGCCGCCGCCGGGCCTCGGCCCTGACCTGACCTGACCCGGCCCGGCCCGGTGATCAGGTGGTCAGGTGGTCAGGGCGTCGGGGTGGGCACCACCCGATTCGGCCACGATCTCCTCGACGGTCTGGGCCGGGCGCACGAGCGCGAACGTGACCTGGCCGGGGCTGCCGGCGGTGAAGCCGTGAACGGCCGGGCGGGGAAGTGAGTTGTACCCGTAGTGGTGGGCGAAGTAGTACGCGCCCGTGTCCAGCGCCGCCGCGTGGTCGCCCTGCTCCAGCAGCGGCAGCGGCTGCCCCCGGGCGAGCAGGTCGCCCGCGAAGCAGGCCGGTCCCGCCACGTCCTGCACCACCGCCGGGCCCTCCTTCGGCCGCCCCCCGGCGTCGTACGCGGCGATCCTGAGCGGCCACGCCCCCGGCGCGTACACCGTCCGAGTGGCCACCTGCACGCCCGCGTGCGTCACCGCGACCGGACGCCCCCCGGCGCTCTTGGCGTACTCCACCCGGGCGACGACCGTGCCGTGCTTCGCCAGCAGCGACCGCCCGAACTCGGTGACCAGCCCGTACCGCCCGTCGAACAGCCCCGGCACGGTCTCCCTCAGCAGCCGCGCGTACCGCGCGTACGTCGGATCGGTCGCGTCGGAGGTGAAGTTCACCGGCAGCCCGCCACCGATGTCGACGGTGTCGACCTGCTGCCGTCCCGCGCGCCTGTTGATCTCCTCGGCCAGTGCGTACGTCCGGGCCACACCCCTGGCCATCAGGGGCAGGGCGATGCCCTGGGAGCCGGTGTGCGTGTGCAGCCGGGTCAGCCACGGCCGGTCGAGATACGTCCGCACGACCCACTCCCGCGCCCCCTCGTCGCGCAGTGCCACACCGAACTTCGAGGTGGCCGTGGCGGTGGCCAGTGCCTCGATGGCGCCACCGCCGATCTGCGGGTTCACCCGGATACCGAGGGGGGAGCGGAGACCGGCCGGCCGTTTCGGGGAGTCGGCCACCAGGGCGTCGATGCGCGCCAGCTCCTGCGGGTTGTCCACGTTGACGGCGATGCCCAGCGACAGCGCCTCCCGCAGCTCGGCCGGAGTCTTGGCGGGCGAGTCCAGCACCGTCCATGCCGGCGGCACCCCCGCCGCCCGCGCCAGGGCCAGCTCGCCGGGGCTGGCGACCTCGGCCCCGATGCCCTCCGTGCGCAGCAGTCGCAGCACGGGTATCAACGGGGTCGCCTTCACCGCGAAGGCGTGCAGCACGGGGGTGCCGGGCGGTGTCACCGCCGCGAAGGCCTCCCGCAGTTCGGCAGCCGACTCCCGGATGCCCGTGACGTCGAGCAGCGCCACCAGGGGGTGACCGGGGCCGAGCAGTCCCTGCGCCACGGCGGCCCGCACCGCCGCGTCCCGCCGGGCCGCCCGTCCGGTCCCCGCTGCCCGCCCGTCGTGCTCGCCGTGGCCCGTCTCCGGCGCTTTGCCGTCGTCTTCCCTGCCCCTGCCCGTGCTCATGTCGGCGCCCATGTCTTCAGCCAAGCACCGCCGGGCGCCCCGTGCCGACACGGCCGCATGCATTGACTGGCCCTATTCAGTCTGTGAAGGTGTGAATAAATGTAGTAAGTGCGGGAGCTCGCCACCAGGAGGCAGACCATGTCGGAACCCCGCCCGCCCGTCCGCGCCCCGCGCGGCACGGACCTGAGCACCCTGGGCTGGCCACAGGAGGCCGCCCTGCGCATGCTGCAGAACAACCTCGACCCCGAGGTCGCCGAGCACCCCGACCGGCTCGTCGTCTACGGCGGCACCGGCAAGGCGGCCCGCGACTGGCGCTCCTTCGACGCCATGGTCCGCACCCTGAGGACCCTCAAACAGGACGAGACGATGCTCGTCCAGTCCGGTCGCCCCGTCGGCGTCATGCAGACCCACGAATGGGCCCCGCGCGTCCTCATCGCCAACTCCAACCTCGTCGGCGACTGGGCCAACTGGGAGGAGTTCCGCCGTCTGGAGGCCCTCGGCCTGACCATGTACGGGCAGATGACCGCCGGTTCCTGGATCTACATCGGCACCCAGGGCATCCTCCAGGGCACCTACGAGACGTTCGCCGCCGTCGCGGCGAAGAAGTTCGGCGGCACCCTCGCCGGGACCGTCACCCTGACCGCGGGGCTGGGCGGCATGGGCGGCGCCCAACCGCTCGCCGTCACCATGAACGACGGCGTCGCGATCTGCGTCGACTGCGACCCGCGCGCCATCGACCGCCGCATCGGACACCGCTACCTGGACGTGCGGGCCGACTCCCTCGACCACGCCCTCCGCCTGGCCACCGAGGCCCGTGACGCCCGCCGCCCGCTGTCCGTCGGTGTCCTCGGCAACGCCGCCGACGTGGTCCCGCGGCTGCTCGCCATGGGCGCCCCCGTCGACATCGTCACCGACCAGACCTCCGCCCACGACCCGCTGGCCTACCTGCCCACCGAAGTCGCCTTCGAGGACATGGCCGACGCCGCCGCGAAGGACCCGGCCGGTTTCACCGCCCGCGCCCGCCAGTCCATGGCCCGGCACGTCGAGGCGATGGTCGGTTTCATGGACGCCGGGGCCGAGGTCTTCGACTACGGCAACTCCCTCCGCGGCGAGGCCCGACTCGCCGGATACGACCGCGCCTTCGCCTTCCCGGGCTTCGTACCCGCGTACATCCGCCCGTTGTTCTGCGAGGGCAGGGGCCCCTTCCGCTGGGCCGCCCTGTCCGGCGACCCCGCCGACATCGCGAAGACCGACCGGGCCGTCCTCGACCTCTTCCCCGAGGCCGAGTCACCGCAGAACGCGTCCCTCGCCCGCTGGATGCGCCTGGCCGGGGAGCGGGTCCGCTTCCAGGGCCTGCCCGCGCGCATCTGCTGGCTCGGGTACGGCGAGCGGGACAGGGCGGGGGAGCGGTTCAACGACATGGTCGCCTCCGGGGAACTGTCGGCCCCCGTCGTCATCGGCCGCGACCACCTCGACTGCGGCTCCGTCGCCTCCCCGTACCGCGAGACCGAGGGCATGCTCGACGGCTCCGACGCGATCGCCGACTGGCCGCTGCTCAACGCCATGGTGAACGTGGCGTCCGGGGCCTCCTGGGTCTCCGTCCACCACGGCGGCGGCGTCGGCATGGGCCGCTCCCTGCACGCGGGCCAGGTGACGGTCGCCGACGGCACGAAGCTCGCCGGCGAGAAGATCCGGCGGGTCCTGACCAACGACCCCGGCATGGGCGTCATCCGCCACGTGGACGCCGGCTACGAACTCGCGGACTCGGTCGCGTCGGAGCGGGGCGTACGGGTACCGATGCGTGAGGGGGCCGAAGGGACCGCGGGGGCCGCGGGGGCCGAGGCGGAGGGTGCGTGACCGTGCCCTCCGCGCCCCCCACCTTCCAGGAGATGTGGCGTGAGCTGCTCCCTCTCGGCCGTCACCCCGGCTCCGGCGGCTACCGGCGCTATGCCTGGACCGGTGCCGACGCCGAATGCCGGGCCTGGTTCGCCGCGCAGGCCGAACGGCGGGGACTGCGGCTCGACGTGGACCGGAACGGGAACCAGTGGGCCTGGCTCGGGGACCCCGCCGACGGGGGCGCCGTCGTCACCGGGTCCCACCTGGACTCCGTGCCGGACGGCGGCGCCTTCGACGGACCCCTCGGCGTGGTCTCCGCCTTCGCGGCCCTCGACGAACTGCGCCGGAGGGGGGAGGAGGACGGCACCCGGCGGCGGACCCGGGGCCGGGACCGGCTCCCCAGCCCCCTGGGCATCGTCAACTTCGGTGACGAGGAGGGCGCCCGCTTCGGGCTCGCCTGCGTCGGCTCGCGGCTCACCGCCGGACAGCTCACCCGCGACCGGGCGCACCGCCTCACCGACGGCGACGGGATCACCCTGCCCCGGGCGATGGAGGCCGCCGGACACGACCCCGACGCCATCGGCGCCGACCCCGAACGGCTCGCCCGCATCGGCGCCTTCGTCGAACTGCACGTCGAACAGGGCCGCGCCCTCGACCTGTCCGGCGACCGGGTCGGCATCGCCAGTGCCATCTGGCCGCACGGGCGCTGGCGGTTCGACTTCCGCGGCGAGGCCAACCACGCCGGCACCACCCGCCTCGCCGACCGCCGCGACCCCATGCTGCCCTACGCCGAAACCGTCCTCGCCGCCCGCCGCGAGGCCGAACTCGCCGGTGCCGTCGCCACCTTCGGCAAGATCGCCGTCGAGCCGAACGGCGTCAACGCCATCCCCTCCCTGGTGCGCGGCTGGCTCGACTCCCGCGCCGCCGACCAAACGAGCCTGGACGCCGTGGTCGCCGGGGTGGAGAAGGCGGCCCGCGTCCACGCCGCCGCCCACGGCGTGGACCTGGACGTGGTCCGCGAGTCCCGCACGCCCGTCGTCGACTTCGACCACGCCCTGCGCGACGAAGTCGCCCGCATCCTGGGCCGGGAGGCGGACGACGGGCGGGCGCCGGCCCGGATCCCCCTCCTCGGCACGGGCGCCGGACACGACGCCGGGATCCTCTCCGCGAGCGTTCCGACCGCCATGCTGTTCGTGCGCAACCCCACGGGGGTCTCGCACTCCCCGGCCGAGTACGCGGCCGAGGACGACTGCCTGGCCGGGGCGACCGCTCTCGCCGACGTACTGGAAGGGCTGGTGTACGGGTGACACGGGACAGCGGCACCACGACGAGCGCCACGGCCGGCCCGGCGGGCACGGCCACCACGACTGCCGTCCCCACCGCGCCCGCCCCGCCGTCCCCCACGGCCACCGGGCGGACGTACTGGCTGGAGCACGCCTGGCTCGGCGACCGGGTCGAGCCGGGCGTGACCGTGACCGTCGGTGTCCGTGACGCCGGCGACACCCGTGGCGACGGCCGCATCACCACCGTCACCACGGGCGTGCCCACCCCGCCCCCCGGGGCCGAGATCCTGCGCGGGCTGACCCTCCCCGGGCTGGCCAACGCCCACTCGCACGCCTTTCACCGCGCTCTGCGCGGCACCGTCCAGGCCGGTGCCGGCACCTTCTGGACCTGGCGCGAGGTGATGTACTCGGTCGCCGACCGGCTGACCCCCGAGACCTACCACCGGCTCGCCCGCGCCGTGTACGCGGAGATGGCGCTCGCCGGCATCACCGCCGTCGGCGAGTTCCACTACCTGCACCACGCCCCCGGCGGCACTCCGTACGCCGACCCCAACGCCATGGGCGAGGCCCTCATCGCGGCCGCCGCCGAGGCCGGCATCCGCATCACCCTCCTCGACACCGCCTACCTGTCCGCCGGCTTCGGCGAGCCGCCCACCGCCCACCAGCGCCGCTTCTGCGACGGCACCGCCGAGGCCTGGGCCGAACGCTGTTCACTTCTCAGGGAACAGGACCACGCGCGGATCGGTGCCGCCATCCACTCCGTACGGGCCGTGCCCGCCCGGGAGCTGGCGACCGTGGCCCGCTGGGCACAGGAGCGGCGGGCTCCGCTGCACGTGCACCTGTCGGAGCAGACCGCCGAGAACGAGGCCTGCCAGGAGGCGCACGGCCGCACCCCGGCCCGCCTGCTCGCCGACCACGGCGTGCTCGGACCGCGCACCACGGGCATCCACAGCACACACCTCACCGGCCAGGACATCGCGCTCATCGGCGACAGCGGCACCGGCACCTGCATGTGCCCCACCACCGAACGCGACCTCGCCGACGGCATCGGTCCCGCCGCCGCCCTGCAGCGCCGGGGCTCCCCGCTCTCCCTCGGCTCGGACAGCCACGCCGTCGTCGACCTGCTGGAGGAGGCGCGCGCCCTGGAGCTGAACGAGCGCCTGCGCACCCGCACCCGCGGTCACTGGACGGCGAACGCCCTGCTGCGGGCCGCCACCGCCGACGGGCACGCCGCCCTCGGCTGGAACAGGGCGGGCACCATCGAACCCGGCGCCCCCGCCGACCTGACCACCCTCACCCTGGACTCGGTCAGAACAGCGGGGCCGCTGCCCCGGCTCGGCGCCGAGACCGCCGTATTCGCCGCGACAGCGGCCGACGTCCGGCACACGATCGTGGCGGGACGACACGTCGTACGCGACGGGACGCACACCCTCGTCCCCGATGTGCCGCACGCCCTCGCGCGCGCTGTCGAGGCGCTGAGGCCCTGAACGCCGCCGGCCGGAACGCCGGGCGCCCGAGGACCGGCCACCGCAGCCCCGTACCCGCCCCCGCCATCCACGAGGACGCCATGAGCAGCACCGCCATCGTCAACATCGCCACGCTGGTCACCAACGATCCCTCCCTCGGACGGGGGACCCCCCGCTCGAGCACGTCCAGGAGCGGGGGAACGTCTCCTCTCGGGCTGGTCCGGGACGCGGCCGTCGTCATCGACGGCGACCGCGTGGTGTGGACCGGCGAATCGGGCAAAGCGCCCGCCGCCGACAACCGGGTCGACGCCGAAGGCCGGGCGGTGGTCCCGGGCTTCGTCGACTCGCACTCCCACCTGGTCTTCGCGGGCGACCGCACCGACGAGTTCAACGCCCGGATGTCCGGCCGCCCCTACAGCGCGGGCGGTATCCGCACCACCGTCGCCGCCACCCGGGCCGCGAGCGACGCGGAACTCGAGGCGAACCTGACCCGTTTCCTCACCGAGGCGCTGCGGCAGGGCACCACGACCATCGAAACCAAGTCCGGCTACGGACTGACCACCGAGGACGAGGCCCGCGCGCTGCGGCTGGCCGCCCGCCACACCGACGAGGTCACCTACCTCGGCGCCCACATCCCCGCCCCCGAGTACGCCGACGACCCGGCCGGCTACGTGGACCTGGTCACCGGGAGGATGCTGGACGCCTGCGCGCCGCACGCCCGCTGGATCGACGTCTTCTGCGAGCGGGGCGCCTTCGACGGTGACCAGGCGCGCGCCGTTCTCACCGCCGGCCGGGCCAGGGGCCTGCACCCGCGCGTCCACGCCAACCAGCTCTCCCACGGCCCCGGAGTGCAGCTCGCCGTCGAACTCGACGCGGCCAGCGCCGACCACTGCACGCATCTCACCGACGCCGACGTGGACGCCCTCGCCCACAGCCGTACGGTCGCGACCCTGCTGCCGGGCGCCGAGTTCTCCACCCGGTCCGCCTGGCCAAACGCCCGCCGGCTGCTCGACGCGGGCGTCACCGTCGCGCTGTCCACGGACTGCAACCCGGGGTCGTCCTTCACGTCCTCGGTGCCGTTCTGCATGGCCCTCGCCGTGCGGGACATGGGCATGACGCCCGACGAGGCGCTCTGGTCGGCCACCGCGGGCGGTGCGGCGGCCCTGCGCCGCACCGACATCGGCCGCATCACCCCCGGCGCCCGCGCCGACCTCGCCCTCCTCGACGCCCCGAGCCACGTCCACCTGGCCTACCGCCCCGGCGTCCCGCTGGTCGCGGGCGTATGGCGGCGAGGCGTCCGCGAACTCTGAGCAGTCCGCGCGCCACCCCTTCACGCGCCACCCCTTCGCGCCCCCGGAGCAGCGGCCGGCGGCGTGAAACGCGTTGCGCCCCGTACCCGGCCGGTGTCCGGTGCCCGGGGAGGGCGGTCCGGCGCCGGCGGGGTGCGGGGCGCGACGTGCGGGGCACGCTGTGCGAGTCGTCCGTGGGGGCCGTGCCCTGCGTCGACCGTGCGGGGTGCAGGACGCGGCCGTCCGTCATTCCTCGACGGTCAGCCCCTTGCGCAGCCGTACCAGGGTGCGTGACAGCAGCCGTGACACATGCATCTGTGAGATACCCAGTTCCTCGCCGATCTCCGACTGGGTCATGCCCGCCACGAAGCGCAGCGAGAGGATCTTCCGGTCGCGCGGCGGCAGTTCGGCGATCAGCGGCTTCAACGACTCGACGTACTCGATTCCTTCGAGCCCGTGGTCCTCGTAACCGATCCGGTCCGCCAGCGCGCCCTCGGAGTCGTCCTCCTCCGGCTGGGCGTCGAGCGAGGAGGCGGTGTAGGCGTTCGACGCCGCCATGCCCTCGACGACCTCGTCCTTGGAGATGCCCAGCCGCTCGGCCAGTTCGCCCACCGTCGGGGACCGGTCGAGCTGCTGCGCCAGCTCGTCACCGGCCTTGGCCAGGTCGAGCCGCAGCTCCTGCAGCCGGCGCGGTACGCGCACGGACCACGAGGTGTCACGGAAGAAGCGCTTGATCTCACCGATGATGGTCGGCATCGCGAAGGTGGGGAACTCCACGCCGCGCGAAAGCTCGAAGCGGTCGATCGCCTTGATCAGACCGACGGTGCCGACCTGGATGATGTCTTCCATCGGCTCGCTGCGCGAGCGGAAGCGGGAGGCGGCGAACTTGACCAGGGCCAGGTTCAGCTCGACGAGCGTGTTGCGTACGTACGAATACTCGTGGGTGCCTTCCTCCAGCGACTCCAGCCGCTCGAAGAGGGTCTTGGACAACGCCCGTGCGTCGACCGGGCCCACCTCGTCAAAAGGGGGGATCTCCGGGAGCCCGACGAGCAGATCGTCATCCGGGACGACACCCATGTCGTCCTGCTCGATGGGAATCAGATGTTCCGGAGGGAGTGTCGACGTCGCTTCCTGGGTAGGCGATGCGTCGAGCCGGGGTGACATGATGTCCTCCATCGTTCTCGGCGTATGGCTGCCGATGCCGTTACGTGCACTGCGGTGTGCGGCGCCTCCAAAGCCGGCCGTGTCGAGTACGTGTCCCTACTAGCCCTACCCGTTTTCACAAGCTCACCGCAAGTAAGTTCTGTTGGTGTATGTCCGTTTGGGGGCGATTGTTCGGCTGTCGAAGCGCGCCGGAAAGGCGTAATGTTCGGCAGCGTCAGTAGCAGCCACGACCGGTGGGAGAGAGAGACGGCATGGACCGCGGGACGGTCGGCAGTGCACAGTCGGGCCGGCTTCTGGTCGACGTGCGGGAAGAGGGCCCCAGTGTCGTCGTGACTCCGGCGGGTGAGTTGGATCATCACACCGCCGATCTGTTGCGCGAGCCGCTGGAGAAGTGCCTCGCCAAGGGATTCAAGCGGCTCGTCATCGACTGCTCCGGCCTGGAGTTCTGTGACTCCACCGGGCTCAATGTGCTGCTCGGCGCCAGGCTGAAGGCCGACGCCGCCGGTGGCGGGGTGCATCTCGCGGGAATGCAGCCCGTGGTCGCGCGCGTGTTCGAGATCACGGGAGCGGACGCGGTGTTCACCGTCCATGACAGCCTCGAGGCGGCTCTGGCCGACAACCCCGGATGACCGCGAGGGCAGGCCGGCGCCACCCCGCGGCGGGTCCGGGGGCGGGCGTTCTCCTTCCGGTGCGCCGGGCGACACGTCGCTCCCCGGGTTCCTTCGCGAGCCCTTTTTCGGCATGCTCCCGGATCGTTGCGCCGTTCTCGTGCGAACACGGGGGTGTGCCTTTGGTCACCTCGGGCAGAAGACAAGCTGAACATGTCCGCTGTTGTGGTCGTGGGGATGCCGAGAACCGGGCGATCCCGCACCGTGTGACTGAGTGAGTACGGATTTTTTCGAATGGTGAACTGGTGAATCGGTGAGGTGAAGCGCTGATGAGCACCACCCGGCCCTACCCGCCGGGCGACCGCGGTCCGGAGCCCAGCGGTGCTTCCGGGGTGCCCGGGGGCAGCGCGCCGACGGCGGGCGCGCCCGACGGGGGCGTGGCCTCGTCCCCGTCGGGCGCGCAGTCCACCGCGGCGTCCGTGCCGGAGGCATCGGGGTCGTCGGGTTCGTCGGGAGGGCGTCAGGTCCGCCGGCTGAGTTTCGAGGACCAGAGCGGTGTCGTTCCCCTCGCCCGCGACTTCACCCGCCAGGCGCTGCACGCGTGGGGCTGGCTGCCCGCCGCCGCCGACCGGAGGGCCGCCGCCGAGGACATCCTGCTCGTCGTGTCCGAACTGGTCACCAACGCGTGCCTGCACGCCGAAGGGCCGGACCGGTTGAGCATCGTCTGCGACAACAAGGTGATCCGGCTCGAGGTCACCGACCGCGGCACCGGTCAGCCGGCACCGCGTACCCCGCACCAGGCGGGGCGGCCCGGCGGGCACGGCATGTTCATCGTGCAGCGGCTCTGCCTGGACTGGGGCGTCGTACGCACCCCGGGTGTCGCGGGCAAGACCGTGTGGGCGGAACTCGGGGCGCCCGCCTGACCGGCGGAGCCCTCACCCATCGCGGTGCCGCTCGTCCCACACCGCCGACCGCCCGCCGAAGCCCCACGGATCCGGCTCGCACGGTGTCCTCCTCCCCCGTGGTCCCCGACGCACCTCGACGGGCCGTCCGGCCCGATGTGACGTCGGGGAGGGCGGGGGAGAGCGGCCTTTTGGGCCGTCCGCCGGACAGGTCCTCCGCGCGGGACCGGCCGTGGCGGGCCACGTGCGCCCCCGACCACCGGTGCCGACGGCCCCGCACCCCTGAGAACCGGGCCACCACCGACGCCGGCACGGCGCGGCCTTCGTGCCCCGCCCCGTGACCACGGCGGGTCCGCCCGTGCCCACCGCGACCGCGGCGAGATCGCCCAAAGGGCCCCGCAGCCGTACGTACGTTCCGGCGTACGTACGGCTGCGAGGCCCTTTGGCTCATGAGCGCGGCCTGCGGCGAGCCGCCCGGGTCACGGCCTCAGCGGACGCTGCCCATCAGCGACTTGACCTTGCTGCGGTACATCCACACCGCGACACCGGCGACCACCGCGAGGGCGGCCTCCATCGCGACGACGCCCGGCCTGTTCAGGTCGACACCGGCGATGGAGAGCAGGCCGGTCGTGGCGTCACCGGCGGTGACGGCCAGGAACCAGACACCCATCATCTGCGAGGCGTACTTCGCGGGCGCCATCTTCGTGGTGACCGACAGGCCGACCGGGGAGAGCAGCAGCTCACCGACGGTCTGCGTGAAGTAGATCGCCACCAGCCAGGCCGCCGCCGCCTTGTGGCCGCCCTCGGCGATCGACAGCGGGGCCAGGAACAGGAAGAAGGACGCGCCGACCAGCACCAGGCCGGAGCCGAACTTCACGATCGTGCTGGGCTCCTTGCCGCGCCGGTTCAGCGCCAGCCAGAACCAGGCGAAGACCGGGGCCAGCGCCATGATCAGGACCGGGTTGACCGACTGGTACCAGGAGACGGGGAACTCCCAGCCGAGGACGCTGTTGTCGGCCGACGCGTCGGCGAAGATCGACAGGGTCGAGCCGCCCTGGTCGTAGATCATCCAGAACACGGCCGCGGCCACGAAGAACCAGATGTACGCGGACATCTTCGACTGCTCGTCCCGGTCCAGGTCCCGGTCACGCTTGATCCGCACCAGCACCAGCACCGGGACGATCACGCCGAGCAGCGTCAGCGGGACCAGGATCCAGTTCAGCGTGTAGTTGCCGGAGAAGCCGATGACGGCGTAGGCGACGACGGCGATGCCGGCCCAGAGGGCGGCCTTGCGCAGCGTGGCGGACTTCTCCGCGGCGGACAGGGGCTTGGGCACGACGCCGGAGTGTGCGGCGAGGTGGCGGCTGCCCAGCAGGAACTGGAGCACACCCAGCCCCATGCCGACGGCGGCGAGTGCGAAGCCCAGGTGCCAGTTGACGCTCTCACCGACGGTGCCGATGATCAGCGGCGCGGCGAAGGCACCGAGGTTGATGCCCATGTAGAAGACGGTGAAGCCGCCGTCGCGACGCGGGTCGTCCGGACCGTCGTACAACTGGCCGACCATCGTGGAGATGTTGGCCTTGAGGAGGCCGGAGCCGATCGCGACCAGGCCGAGACCCGCGTAGAAGGTGCCGGCGGACGGCAGGGCCAGCGTCAGGTGGCCGAGCATGATGACCGCGCCGGCGACGGCGACGGTCTTGCGCGGTCCCAGCACCCGGTCGCCGAACCAGCCGCCCGGCATCGTGAGCAGGTACACCAGCGACAGGTACACCGAGTAGATGGCCGTCGCCGTGCCGGCGTTCAGGCCCATGCCGCCCGGGGCGACGAGGTACAGCGGGAGCAGAGCCCTCATGCCGTAGTAGGAGAACCGCTCCCACATCTCGGTCATGAAGAGAGTGGCCAGTCCGCGGGGGTGGCCGAAGAAGGTCTTCTCGGAGCCGGGGGTTCCCGGCGGGACCGAGTCCTTCGTCAGGCTGGACGCCATGGTCGTTCCTTGTGGGTCGGGACGCGTCGCGTGAGTGTGTACGCGCCCGGTGGGGGGCTGGCCGGCACCGGCGGCCCCCACCGTCCACCCCCACGCCCCTGGGGAGTCCGCCCCGGATCACGGAGCGGCGGACGGCGACCACCGGGATCCACGCCTCCACGCGCGTCCATGCGCGCCGAGGCCCGGCCACAGGTCATTTTTTCCGGGGCCGGCGGGAGCCGGCCGGGAGGGGCTGGCGCGAGACCGGCCCGCACACGGACGGAGACCTTCGGCGTCACATGCGCCAAAGGTCCCCGTGGTGCAACAGGCGTTGATTCACCATACGGCAGGACAGTGACCGAAATGGAAGGACTTGAGACAGGGATCACAGGTTCAGAGGGCCCGTGATCACCCGTTCGAAGGTCGTCTCCACGATCGCACCCCACACCTCCAGGTGCGGCACGCGGGTCCCGCGCGTGAGAATCCGGTGTGCTCCGGGTAAGAACCGGCGCCGGTGATCACACCCCGGGCCGTGCCGGTGCGGGACTACCATCAGTCCATGACCCGTGTACTGCTCGCCGAGGACGACGCGTCCATCTCGGAGCCCCTGGCCCGCGCCCTGCGCCGGGAGGGGTACGAGGTGGAGGTGCGTGAGGACGGACCCAGCGCGCTCGACGCAGGCCTGCAGGGCAGCATCGACCTGGTGGTGCTGGACCTCGGACTGCCGGGC
The DNA here is from genome assembly GCF_053890455.1 of Streptomyces yamdrokensis. Classification (NCBI taxonomy): domain Bacteria; kingdom Bacillati; phylum Actinomycetota; class Actinomycetes; order Kitasatosporales; family Streptomycetaceae; genus Streptomyces; species Streptomyces yamdrokensis. The sequence goes on along the minus strand of NZ_CM132679.1, from coordinate 3,107,747 downwards.
ATGGACGGCCTGGAGGTCGCCCGCCGGCTGCGTTCCGACGGTCACACGGTCCCGATCCTGATTCTCACCGCGCGCGCCGACGAGGTCGACACCGTCGTCGGTCTGGACGCCGGCGCCGACGACTACGTCACCAAGCCGTTCCGGCTCGCCGAACTGCTCGCCCGGGTGCGGGCCCTGCTGCGGCGCGGCGCCGCCGAACCGCAGCAGCCGCCCGCGACGCACGGGGTGCGCATCGACGTCGAGTCGCACCGGGCATGGATGGGCGAGGAGGAACTCCAGCTCACCGCCAAGGAGTTCGACCTGCTACGGGTCCTGGTCCGGGACGCGGGCCGGGTCGTCACCCGCGACCAGCTGATGCGCGAGGTCTGGGACACCACCTGGTGGTCGTCCACCAAGACCCTCGACATGCACATCTCCTGGCTGCGCAAGAAACTCGGCGACGACGCGGCCAACCCCCGCTACATCGCGACCGTACGGGGCGTGGGATTCCGCTTCGAGAAGAGCTGAACCCCACCCCTGTACGTCGTGATCCCGGTTCGGATATGAGGACATGCGCCGCCGACTGATCCAGTCCACGCTCGCCGTGGTGCTCGTCGTGATCGCCGTATTCGGCGTCTCCCTGGTGATCGTGGAGACCCGTACGATCACCGAAAGCGCCAGGGAGCGGGTCGAGTCCGAGGCGGTACGGCTCGCCAGCATCGTCGACAGCAGGCTGCTCCTCGAGGAGAAGGTCACCGCCGAGGTCCTCAGGGACCAGGTCACCGAGGACCGCTACGTCGTCGTCCGCCTGCCCGGCAGGGAGCCCGTCGAGATCGGCGAGAAGCCGGAGGGCGAGGTCATCGGCGCCTCGGCGTCCGGCGAGGAGGGCGAGACGGTCACCGTCCAGGAGCCGAGCTCCTCGGTGACCCGGGAGGTCGGCCGCACGCTGCTGATCATCGGACTGGTGGCACTGCTGGCGGTGATCGCGGCGGTACTGCTGGCGGTCCGCCAGGCCAACCGGCTCGCCTCCCCGCTGACCGACCTCGCGGAGACCGCCGAGCGCCTCGGCTCGGGCGACCCGCGCCCCCGCCACCGGCGGTACGGCGTTCCCGAGCTGGACCGGGTCGCGGACGTGCTGGACTCCTCCGCCGAGCGCATCGCCCGCATGCTGACCGCCGAGCGGCGCCTGGCCGCCGACGCCTCCCACCAGCTGCGCACCCCGCTCACCGCGCTGTCCATGCGGCTGGAGGAGATCACCCTCACCGACGACCCCGAGACGGTGAAGGACGAGGCGACGATCGCGCTGGCGCAGGTGGAGCGGCTGACGGACGTGGTGGAGCGGCTGCTGACCAACTCCCGCGACCCGCGGACCGGTTCGGCCGTCACCTTCGACCTCGACGAGGTGATCCAGCAGCAGCTCGCGGAGTGGCGCCCCGCCTACCGCAGCGCCGGCCGCGCGATCGTCACCTCCGGCAAGCGGCACCTGCGGGCCGTCGGCACGCCGGGCGCGGTCGCCCAGGTGCTGGCCGCGCTGATCGAGAACTCCCTCATGCACGGGGGCGGCACGGTCGCCCTGCGCACCCGGGTCACCGGGAACCAGGTCGTCATCGAGGTCACGGACGAGGGCCCGGGAGTCCCCACCGACCTGGGCGCCCGCATCTTCGAGCGCGCGATCAGCGGACACAACTCCACCGGCATCGGCCTGGCGGTCGCCCGCGACCTCGCCGAGGCGGACGGCGGCCGGCTGGAGATGCTTCAGGTCAAGCCCGCGGTCTTCGGCCTGTTCCTCTCCCGCACCCCGCCGCACAAATCCCGGGACGACAACCGCCACACGGTGCGCTGACCAGGGAGGAAGCCGGCGTACGTACCGGCGCCGGCCCGGGTCCGGGGCCCGGTGCCTACGGCACGCGCTGCCGGGAGGACTGCCCCGCGGCTTTGTGCCCGCTCTCCGTGGCGGGACCCGCCGCCGCGGGTGCCGCGACCCCGGGCAGCGCGCGGAACACCCAGGTGCGGTAGGACCAGAACCGGAACAGGGTGGCGACCCCGATGCCGAGGAACTTGAAGATGTTGCTCTGCAGCGGGCTGTCCCAGCCGAATCCGTAGGTCGCCGCGTACAGCAGGCCGTTCTCGATCACCAGGCCGACCGCGCTGAACAGCAGGAACAGCGACATCTCCTTGGTCCGCCCGGACTTGTCGCGGTCCCGGTAGGTGAAGTAGCGGAAGCCCAGGTAGTTGAAGACGATCGCGACGACGGTCGCGACGACGCTCGCCCGCACCACCGGGAGATCGGTCACCTGCCGGACCAGGTTGAACACGAGGAGATTGACCAGTAGCCCCGCCCCGCCGACCGCGCCGAACTTCACGGCTTCACGGACGAGCCGGTCGAGGCGCTGCCGTATGGAGCCGCGCGGGGCCGGGGCACCCGTCGAGGGCCCCGAGGAACCGCGTCCCATGGTCGTGCCGGCCCCCGTCCGTGGAGTGGCGTCGTAGGAGCGCCGAGGTGGCGTCAACCAGACCATGCTAACCACCCGTCCGCGCGATCTTCCCGCGGATGGACGCCGGGGCCGCAGACCGTCCGGGAACGGTCCAGGAGCGGCCGGGAACGACCGTGGAACCGGCCACCATGGCTCGACCGATACCCTGGGGGCGTGACGTTCCCGGTAGTCGGCATGGTCGGCGGGGGCCAGCTCGCTCGTATGACACACGAGGCGGGCATCCCGCTCGGCATCAGGTTCAAGCTCCTCAGTGACACTCCGCAGGATTCCGCGGCGCAGGTCGTCGGCGATGTCGTCGTCGGCGACTACCGCGACCTGGACACGCTGCGCGCGTTCGCCCGCGGCTGCGACGTGATCACCTTCGACCACGAGCACGTGCCCACCGAGCACCTGCGGGCCCTGGAGGCGGACGGCATCCCCGTCCGCCCCGGCCCCGAGGCGCTGGTGCACGCCCAGGACAAGGGGGTGATGCGTGCCCGGCTCGACGCGATCGGCGTGCCCTGCCCGCGGCACCGCATCGTCAAGGACCCCCGGGACGTGGCCGCGTTCGCGGCCGAGGGCGAGGGTTTCCCGGTCGTCCTCAAGACCGTCCGCGGCGGCTACGACGGCAAGGGCGTGTGGGTCGTGGACTCGGCCGAGGAGGCCGCCGAACCGTTCCGGGCCGGGGTCCCGGTGCTGGCCGAGGAGAAGGTCGACTTCGTGCGCGAGCTGGCCGCCAACGTGGTCCGCTCCCCGCACGGCCAGGCCGTCGCCTACCCGGTCGTCGAGTCGCGGCAGGTGAACGGCGTCTGCGACACGGTCGTCGCGCCCGCGCCCGGTCTGGACGACGACCTCGCCCTGCGCGCCGAGGAGATGGCGCTGAACATCGCCAAGGAACTCGGGGTCGTCGGCCATCTCGCCGTGGAGCTGTTCCAGACCCGCGACGGCCGCATCCTCGTCAACGAGCTCGCGATGCGCCCGCACAACTCCGGCCACTGGTCCATGGACGGCGCGATCACCTCGCAGTTCGCCAACCACGTCCGCGCCGTCCTCGACCTCCCGCTCGGCGACCCCCGCCCGCGTGCGAAGTGGACGGTGATGGTCAACGTCCTGGGCGGCGACTATCCCGACATGTACTCCGCGTACCTGCACTGCATGGCCCGCGACCCCCAGCTGAAGATCCACATGTACGGCAAGGACGTGAAGCCCGGCCGCAAGGTCGGCCACGTCAACACCTACGGCGACGACCTGGACGACGTGCTGGAGCGCGCCCGTCACGCAGCCGGCTACCTGAGAGGCACGATCACCGAATGAGCCCCAGCCCCGTAGTCGGCATCGTCATGGGTTCGGACTCCGACTGGCCCGTCATGGAGGCCGCCGCCAAGGCCCTCGGCGAGTTCGAGATCGGCCACGAGGTCGACGTCGTCTCCGCGCACCGCATGCCCCGCGAGATGATCGCGTACGGCGAGCAGGCCGCGGACCGCGGGCTGAAGGTGATCATCGCGGGTGCGGGCGGCGCCGCCCACCTGCCCGGCATGCTCGCCTCGGTCACCCCGCTGCCCGTCATCGGCGTCCCCGTGCCGCTGAAGCACCTCGACGGCATGGACAGCCTGCTCTCCATCGTGCAGATGCCGGCCGGCGTCCCGGTCGCCACCGTCTCGGTGGGCGGCGCCCGCAACGCGGGACTGCTCGCGGCCAGGATCCTCGCCGCCCACGACGAGGAGCTCCTCGGCCGGATGCGGGAGTTCCAGCAGGAGCTGAACGACCAGGCCACGGAGAAGGGCAGACGCCTGCGCGCCAGGGCCGAGGGCTCCGGCGACGGCTTCGGCTTCGGGAAGTGAGCCCCGTGACGTCCACGTCCCTCGACGACGCCCGCGCGCTGCTCGCCGAGTTCCCCGTCGTGGACGGGCACAACGACCTGCCCTGGGCGCTGCGCGAACAGGTCCGCTACGACCTCGGCGCCCGGGACATCACCGGCGACCAGTCCGCCCACCTGCACACCGACATCCCGCGGCTGCGCGCGGGCGGCGTCGGCGCGCAGTTCTGGTCGGTGTACGTCCGCGCGGACCTGCCCGACGCGGTGCCGGCCACCCTCGAACAGATCGACTGCGTACGGCAGCTGCTGGCCCGCCACCCCGAGGACCTGGCACCCGCGCTGACCGCCGCCGACATGGAGGCGGCGCGCGGACAGGGCCGTATCGCCTCCCTGATGGGGGCCGAGGGCGGCCACTCCATCGCAGGCTCCCTCGGCACCCTGCGCGGGTTGTACGACCTCGGCGTGCGCTACCTGACCCTCACCCACAACTACAACGTGGCCTGGGCGGACTCCGCGACGGACGAGCCCGGCGTGGGGGGCCTGTCGGCGTTCGGCCGCGAGGTGGTCCGGGAGATGAACCGGCTCGGCATGCTGGTCGACCTCTCGCACGTCGCCGCCACGACCATGCGGGACGCGCTGGACACCACGTCCGCGCCGGTGGTCTTCTCCCACTCCTCCGCCCGCGCGGTCTGCGACCACCCGCGCAACATCCCGGACGACGTACTGGAACGGCTGCCCGCCAACGGCGGCGTCGCCATGGTGACGTTCGTGCCGAAGTTCGTGCTCCAGGAGGCCGTCGACTGGACGGCCGCGGCCGACGAGAACATGCGCGCCCACGGCTTCCACCACCTGGACACCACCGCGGAGGGGATGAAGGTGCACGCCGCCTTCGAGGAGGACCACCCGCGCCCGGTCGCCACCGTGTCCACGGTGGCCGACCACCTGGACCACATGCGCGAGGTCGCCGGCGTCGACCACCTCGGCATCGGCGGCGACTACGACGGCACCGCCTTCACCCCCGACGGCCTGCGCGACGTCTCCGGCTACCCGAACCTGATCGCCGAGCTGCACGACCGCGGCTGGTCCAGGACCGACCTGGCCAAGCTGACCTGGCAGAACGCGGTACGGGTGCTGGGCGCCGCCGAGGACACCGCCCGCGGACTCCGGGCGACCCGCGGCCCGTCGAACGCGACCCTGGAGTCCCTCGACGGCGAGGGCAGCGGCAACGGCTGAGACAGGCCGGTCCAGCACCCGCGCCCCCGGCGCCGGCACCTTCTGCTAGGCCTCGTCGGCCTCCTCCCGGGTGCCGCCCGCCTCGAAGTCCGGGTGGAACTGCCGCGAGCCGTGGTCGGCCGGGGGCCGGCCGGGCGGGCTGTACCCGGGCGCCCGCCGGAAGGACGGGCGCGGGGCCCGGCGGGGACCTGGAGCACCATCCGGTCCGGGTCCTCCTCCTCGGGCACGCCGCCCCCGGCGGCCGTGTGGAAGCGGGCCGGCCGGCGCGGCTCGGGACAGCCGACGACGGGGCGCAGACGGGCCACAGCGGCCATGGGTCCTCCCGGCGTCAGCAGGCGCACAGACAGAAGGGGTGTCCCGCCGGGTCCGCGTACACCCGGAAGGCCCGCGAGCGGTCCTCCGTGTCCAGCGGCTTCGCACCGAGCGCCAGCACCTCCTTCTCGGCGGCGTCCAGGTCTTCGACGGTCAGGTCCAGGTGGAACTGCTGCGAGTGGTCCGGCGCAGGCCAGCGCGGCGGTACGTGCCCGGAGGCCTCCTGGAACGCGAGCGTCGGCCCGCCGGGCACCCGGAGGTCCACCCAGTCGCCCTGGCCCTCGATCGCGCCGCCCAGCAGTTCGGCGTAGAAACCGGCCAGCGCACGCGGATCGACGCAGTCCAGGACGACGGCACCCACCTTGGCGACAGGCATGACTTCCTCCTCGAATCCCTGATCTCTCATCCTTCTGGTTACCGCCAAAGCCGGGTAACCAGTAACCGTTACTGCATGCTGCCGCATGGAGGGTAACGTCGCAAGGGGAAACGCAGGGGATGCGAGAGGTACCGTCCGGACATGAGCGAGAGATCGGCCGCACCCGGAGGCCTGGCCCTGGTCCAGGACCTGGTCAACACACTCGACCTCGAGTCGGGTGCCGACACGCTGGACACGGCGGACGGCCGCTCCCGCTTCGGGCTTGTGGAGGGCGACGCGGCCGGCGTCGAGTCGGCGCGCACCCTGCGCGAGGCGCTGCGCGCGGCCCTGCTCGCCCACGCCGGTCATCCGCCGCACCGCGCGGTCGTCCCGCTCGGCACGCTGCTCACAAAGGCCCCGCTGGTGGTCACCGTCGACCCGGCGGACGGCTCCGCCGTCCTCGTACCCGTCGACGGGGGACCCCTGCTCTCCCGGGTCGCGGCGGCCGTGGCGGAGGCGGTCGCGACGGGTACGTGGATCAGACTGAAGGCCTGCGAGGCCGCCGACTGCCACTGGGCGTACTACGACCGCAGCCCCGCGGGGCGCGGCCGCTGGTGCTCCATGCAGGTGTGCGGCGCCCGCGCCAAGATGCGCCGCTACCGCTCGAAGCGGCCGCGGCCGCAACCGCGGCCGAGAGGGTCGTAGGCGTCACAGCGGCCCCGCCGGACCCGCCCCGTGGTGCAGAATGCAAGCAGACGCCGGTTCGGCCGACTGAGCCTCGGCCGAACCGGCGTCACCCGTTCCGTCAGGCGGTGGGGCGCCCCATCGCGCGGTAGCGCCATCCGGCCCGGCGCCACGCCTCGGCGTCGAGCGCGTTGCGCCCGTCCAGGACCAGCCGCTGGGCCGCGACCTCGCCCAGCGCCGCCGGGTCCAGCTCGCGGAACTCCCGCCACTCCGTCAGGTGCAGCACCACGTCCGCGCCCCGCACCGCGTCGAGCGCCGAGGCCGCGTACCCGAGGGTGGGGAAGAGACGCCGGGCGTTGTCCATGCCCTTCGGGTCGTACACGGTGACCTGGCCGCCCTGGAGGTGTATCTGGCCCGCGACGTTCAGCGCCGGGGAGTCCCGTACGTCGTCCGAGTCCGGCTTGAAGGTGGCGCCGAGGACCGCGACCCGCTTGCCCAGGAACGCCCCGTCGCCCAGTGCCTGCCGGGTCAGCTCCACCATGCGGCCGCGCTGGCGCATGTTGATCGAGTCGATCTCCCGCAGGAAGGTCAGCGCCTGGTCCGCGCCCAGCTCGCCGGCGCGCGCCATGAACGCCCGGATGTCCTTCGGCAGGCACCCGCCGCCGAAGCCGATCCCGGCGCGCAGGAACTTCGGGCCGATCCGGTCGTCGTAGCCGATGGCCTCCGCCAGCTTGGCCACGTCGGCGCCGGTGGCCTCGCACAGCTCGGCCATGGCGTTGATGAAGGAGATCTTGGTGGCGAGGAAGGAGTTCGCGGAGGTCTTCACCAGCTCCGCGGTCGGGAAGTCGGTCACCACGAACGGGGTGCCCTCGGCGACCGGCGTGGCGTACACCTCCCGCAGCAGCTTCTCGGCCCGCTCGCTCCTGACGCCCACCACGACCCGGTCCGGGTGCAGCGTGTCCTGGACGGCGAAGCCCTCGCGCAGGAACTCCGGGTTCCAGGCCAGTTCGGCGTCCTCACCGGCCGGCGCGTGCCCGGCCAGGTAGGCCGCCAGCCGGTCGGCCGAGCCCACGGGCACCGTCGACTTGCCGACGACCAGCGCGGGGCCGGTGAGGTGCGGAGCCAGCGAGGCGAAGGCGGAGTCGACGTACGACATGTCGCAGGCGTACTCGCCGTGCCGCTGGGGAGTGTTCACGCAGACGAAGTGGATGTCGCCGAACGCGCCGACCTCGGCCCAGTCCATGGTGAACCGCAGCCGGCCGGTCGACCCCTCGATCCCGGCCACGTGCCTGCGCAGCAGCTCCTCGAGTCCCGGTTCGTACATCGGGACCTCGCCCCGCCGGAGCATGTCGATCTTCTCCGGGACGACGTCGAGGCCCAGCACCTCGAACCCGAGCTCCGCCATGGCCGCCGCGTGGGTCGCACCGAGATAACCGGTGCCGATCACGGTGATCTTGAGGGCCATGCGTGCTCCAGGGGTGTACGGAAGCCAGTGCGGGCTGAGCATATCCGGGGCCGCCGGGCGCGCCGCACGGGGCGATCCCGCTCGTTACCGCCCATTGCGGCCCCGTAGCCGTTCCGCTGTCACCAAACTCACGTGCTGCCGCGGGGACGGGAGTTCTAAAATGGGAGTTACTTAACAGTAGTTAGCATCATCGGGGCGTCGCCCTTCGTCGTACCACGTCGCACCTCGTCGTCTTTGGAGTGAGAGACCTTGGCCGGATCGGCTGATTTCGACCTGTACCGCCCGTCCGAGGAGCACGACATGCTCCGCGACGCCGTCCGCTCGCTGGCCGAGGCGAAGATCGCGCCGTACGCCGCGGCGGTGGACGAGGAGGCACGCTTCCCGCGGGAGGCGCTCGCCGCGCTCCTCGGGGGCGACCTGCACGCCGTCCACGTGCCCGAGGAGTACGGCGGCGCGGGCGCCGACGCGCTCGCCACCGTCATCGTGATCGAGGAGGTGGCCCGCGTCTGCGCGTCCTCCTCCCTGATCCCCGCCGTGAACAAGCTCGGCTCCCTGCCGGTGATCCTCTCCGGTTCCGAGGCGCTGAAGAAGAAGTACATGACCCCGCTCGCCAAGGGCGACGGGATGTTCTCGTACTGCCTCTCCGAGCCGGACGCCGGCTCCGACGCGGCCGGCATGAAGACCAGGGCGGTCCGCGACGGCGACACCTACGTCCTCAACGGCGTGAAGCGCTGGATCACCAACGCCGGCGAGTCCGAGTACTACACGGTCATGGCGGTCACCGACCCGGCCAAGCGCTCCAAGGGCATCTCCGCCTTCGTCGTCGAGAAGTCCGACGAGGGCGTCTCCTTCGGCGCCCCCGAGAAGAAGCTCGGCATCAAGGGCTCCCCGACCCGCGAGGTCTACCTGGACGACGTCCGCATCCCGGCGGACCGCATGATCGGCGAGGAGGGCACCGGCTTCGCCACCGCGATGAAGACCCTCGACCACACCCGCATCACCATCGCCGCCCAGGCCCTCGGCATCGCCCAGGGCGCCCTCGACTACGCCAAGGGCTACGTCCAGGAGCGCAAGCAGTTCGGCAAGCCGATCGCCGACTTCCAGGGCATCCAGTTCATGCTCGCCGACATGGCCATGAAGATCGAGGCCGCCCGCCAGCTCACCTACGCCGCCGCCGCCAAGTCCGAGCGTGTCGCCGCCGGAGGGGCGGAGGGGGACCTCACCTTCCAGGGCGCCGCCGCCAAGTGCTTCGCCTCCGACGTGGCCATGGAGGTCACCACGGACGCCGTCCAGCTCCTCGGCGGCTACGGCTACACCCGCGACTACCCGGTCGAGCGCATGATGCGCGACGCGAAGATCACCCAGATCTACGAGGGCACGAACCAGGTCCAGCGGATCGTGATGGCGCGCAACCTGCCGTAACCCCGGCGCACGGACCCGCGAAGGGCGCCCGGGTACGCGTACCCGGGCGCCCTTCACCCGTCATGCCGGGGCGTCCGCGTCCGAACTCGCGTGGACCGCGGGGCGGCGGGAGGCGATGACCTTCTTCGCGAGGGAGCGCGGGCTGGTCAGAAAGCCCCAGCCCCAGGACATGTGCATGGTGGCCAGCGCCACCGGGATCTGCAGGCGTGCCTTCGGCGGGAGCCCCTTGCCCGCCGGTATCGAGCCGAGCGCGATCGCGGCGAGGTAGCCGCCGGGCACGACGAAGCCCCACGGGGTGAGCAGGCCGCCGGCCAGGATCCCGGCCGCGATCGCGCACACCGCGGCCGGCGGGGCCAGGTAGCGCAGGTTGATGGAACCCGAGTGGTAGCGGGCGACCACGTGCCGCCAGCGGCCGTAGTCCTTGTACTGCTTGGCCAGCGCCCGCATGCTCGGCCGGGGCCGGTAGGACACCTTCAGCTCCGGCGAGAACCAGATCAGCCCGCCGGCCTCGCGGATGCGGAAGTTCAGCTCCCAGTCCTGGGCGCGGACGAACTCCACGTTGTAGCCGCCCTGTCGCTCCAGCGCCTCGCGCCGGAAGACCCCGAGGTAGACGGTCTCGGCCTCGCCCGCCGTGCCGCCGGTGTGGAAGGCCGCGTTGCCGACACCTATCCGGGAGGTCATCGCGGCCGCGACCGCGTGCTCCCAGTCGTTCTCGCCCTCGGCGTGCATGATGCCGCCGACGTTCTGCGCACCGGTCTCCTCCAGGAGCCGTACCGCGGTGGCGATGTAACCCGGGGAGAGGATCCCGTGCCCGTCGACGCGGACCACGACAGGATGGCGCGAGGCCCCGATCGCCGCGTTGAGGGCGGCCGGGGTGCGGCCGGTGGGGTTGGGCACGGTGTGCACCCGCGGGTCCTCGGCCACGAGCTCGGCGGCGATCTCGTCCGTGCGGTCCGTGGAGGGACCGAGGGCGATCACGACCTCCATCTCGCCGGCGTACTCCTGGGCGAGGATCGCGTGGACGGCGCCACGCAGGTGCCGCTCCTCGTTGAGCACGGGCATGATCACGGAAACGGCGGGGAGCCGCACGTCGGGATTGGCGTTCATAGGGGCCTCACGTTACCGCGAACGGGGGACAGTGCCGCGCGCGCCGGGTGCGGCTGCGCCGGGCCGCAGATCGTATCGGCCTACGGTGCTCGGGATTCCGCGTACGACCCTGTACATCCCGTATGTCCTGTACGTCCCCTCCGTCCCGCCCGCATTCCCTCTCCCGCCCCCTCGCATCCCCTCGTACGGCCCTCGTCCGGAGGTGTCCCCCTTGCCCGCCTCGCCACGGTCCCCCCGGTCCCGCACCGCGCCGCAGCGCCGACCGCAGTCGCCACGGGAAGGCGGCCCGCGGCCACCGGGGCGTCAAAGGCCGCGCTGGGGCACCCGTGCGGTGACCGCGCTGTCGGTCCTGGTGCTCGCCTCCGCCGGGATCGGACACGCGGTGATCAGCAGCCTCGACGCCAGAATCGAACGGGTCGACCCGTTCCGGGACATGAAGAACCGCCCCGAGGCGGGTCACGGCATGAACATCCTGCTCGTCGGCACGGACGGACGCGAGGAGCTCGGAGCTCGGGAGAGGCGGAAGTACCGGCTCGGCGGGACGCCCTGCAACTGCACCGACACGATCATGATCGTGCACATCTCGGAGGACCGGGAGCGTGCCAGCGTCGTCAGCCTGCCGCGCGACTCGTACGCCATGACGCCCGCGCACACCGACCGGGTGAGCGGTGAGAAGCACGAGGGGCACCCCGTCAAGCTCAACGCGGCGTACGCGGAGGGCGGGCCGCAGCTGACCGTGCGCACGGTGGAGAAGATGACCCGGGTGAAGATCGACCACTACCTGGAACTCGATTTCACCAGCTTCATGAAGACCGTGGACGTGGTCGGCGGCGTCGAGCTGTGCACCGGCGAGCCCTTGAAGGACGACCGCACCGGCCTCGACCTGCCCGCCGGCCGGCACACCCTGGGGGGCGGCGAGGCCCTGCAATACGTACGCGCCCGGCACGTCGACGGTGCGGCCGATCTCAGCAGGATCAAGCGCCAGCAGCACTTCATGGCGGCCCTGGTGGACCGGGCGACATCCTCCGGGATCCTGCTGAACCCGGTGAAGTTCCGGGACGTGACCCGCGCGGTGCTCGGCTCGGTCCGCGCCGACAAGGGCTTCGGCACCGACGAGATGCTGGACCTGGGGCGGGCGATGCGGTCCTTCTCGCCCGCCTCGTCGGAGTTCACCACCGTGCCGCTCGGCAAGGCGGGCCACACGGTCGAGGGCATCGGGGCGACGGTGGCATGGGACCCCGAGAAGTCCGAGGACATCTTTCAGGCGCTGCGCGAGGACGAGCCGCTCTCCGCGCGGTCGTCGCCCGACGCGGCACGGCGCGTCCCGGTGGATCCCCGGCAGATCCGCGTCCAGGTCGAGAACGGCACGGGGACGAAGGGCCTGGGCCGCCGCGTGGACGCGGCCCTCGCTGCCACCGGTTTCAACACCACCAACGTTCCGGTCAACGCGGCGGACCGCTCCGTGGAGCGGACCGTCGTCGCCTACGACCCGCGCTGGGACCGCTCCGCGAAGTCCCTCGCCGCCGCCCTGCCGGGCAGTGAGCTGCGTGCGGTGAACGGCCAGGGTGCCACTCTGAAGGTGATCGCCGGCAGCGACTTCGAGAAGGTCCGCAAGGTCCGGCCAAAGGATCCGGGGAAGGACGAGTTCGGGGTGGTGCGGGGCGACGAGGTGGGCTGCTCGTAGCCCCGCCGCGCGGGGGACGGGCGGGGTCAGTCCTCGATCCCGTCCGCCGCCCGCCTCTCCCGCAGCTCCACGATCGCCCGGCGGCGGGCCAGGCGGTGGGTGCGGCGGATCTGGGCCTCCTGGTTGCGGCGCCGGTCCCGCTCGCTCTCCGGTATCACCTGAGGCACGCGGCGCGGCCTGCCGTCGGCGTCGACGGCCGCGAAGACGAGATACGCCGAGCCGACCTGGGTCGCCGGGGCGGACTCGTTCCACCGCTCGGCCAGGACCCGCACGCCGACCTCCATGGACGTCCGGCCGGTCCAGTTGACCTGTGCCTTCACATGGACCAGGTCGCCGACCCGGACCGGTTCGAGGAAGGCCATCTCGTCCATGGAGGCGGTGACGGCGGGCCCTTCGGAGTGCCGTCCGGCGACCGCGCCCGCCGCGTCGTCGACGAGTTTCATGATCACGCCGCCGTGCACCGTACCCAGGAGGTTGGTGTCGCTGTGGGTCATGATGTGGCTGAGGGTCGTCCGCGACGCCGAGACGGGCTTGCCCGGGATGTCGGGTGTGTCGAGAATCTCCGTGAGTGGGGCCGGGGCCTGATCTGTCATGGCCTCCACCTTATGCCGAGGCCGCATCCCGGAAATTTGTGTCAGCTTCGCAACAGCGCTGCTCCTATTTCCCGGGGACCGGTACGGCGCACAGCCCGGACCTGCACACTGTTGCGCATGAATGATTGGCCCGAGGCCTGGTCCGACGACAACCGCGGCCCCCGCTACGGACAGGGGAGCGCGAGCGCACAGCCCGAGAGCGCCCGTGTCATGCGCCAGGTCCGCCGCGGCCAGGCGGCCCCGCCCGGCCACGGGGCGTACGGCGGCGGAGTGCCGCAGCAGCCGTCGTACGTGGACGGCCGCGGGCACGGCGGCGGCTTCGACGACGGCTACAACACGGGCCAGGTCTACGGCTCCCCCGGCGGGGGCGGCCACGGCGGTCCCGGGGGGCCGGGCGACGACGGCCGCTACGCACCGAGTCCCGCGCCCGACTGGCGCCGCCGGATCAAGGTGACGGCGATCACGGTCGCGGTCGTGCTGGTGGTGACGACCGTGGGCACCTACTTCTGGGCCGACTCGAAGCTCAACCGCGAGGTCGACCTGTCGATCGTGCTGGACCGGCCGGAGGCGGGCGAGGGCACGAACTACCTGATCGTCGGCTCCGACAGCCGGGCCGGGCTGACCGACGAGCAGAAGAAGAACCTGCGCACCGGGTCCGCAGAGGGCAAGCGCACGGACTCCATGATGATCCTGCACACCGGCAGCAACGGCCCCACCCTGGTCTCGCTGCCCCGCGACTCGAACGTGGAGATACCCACCTTCAAGGGCTCCGAGTCCGGCAAGACGTACCAGGGCACGGGCCGGCAGGTGAAGCTGAACGCCGCCTACGCGGAGGACGGGCCCGAACTCCTGGTCCGCACCGTCGAGTTCAACACCGGCCTGCGCATCGACCACTACGTGGAGATCGGTTTCGCCGGTTTCGCGAACATCGTGGACGCGGTCGGCGGTGTGGAGATGGACATCCCGCAGGACATCAAGGACACCAAGTCCGGCGCCGACCTCAAGAAGGGCAGGCAGACACTGAACGGCGAGGAGGCCCTCGCCTTCGTCCGTACCCGGTACGCGCTGGCCGGTTCCGACCTGGACCGCACGAAGAACCAGCAGAAGTTCCTCTCCGCCCTCGCGAACCAGGTGGCGACGCCGGGCACGGTCCTGAACCCGTTCAAGCTGTACCCGACCATGGGCGCGGGCCTGGACTCGCTGATCGTCGACAAGGACATGGGCCTGTTCGGCCTGGCCGACATGTTCTGGTCGATGAAGGGCGTCAGCGGCGGCGACGGCACCTCCCTGAACATGCCTCTCGCGGGCTCCTCGGGCGGCAACCTGCTCTGGGACAAGGCGAAGGTCAAGCAGTTGGTGGACGAGCTGAAGAACGACGAGAAGGTCACCGTCAAGGGCGACTGAGCCCCACGGCACCGACGAAGGGCAGGCGGGACGGACGGGGCGGCCGAACGACCGAGGGCACCCCGCGGGGTGCCCTCGAACGTGTCCGGCGTCCGGCCTCTTCCGGCGCCGGTGTGGACGTCCGGCGTCACATCGTGGCGCCCGCCATGGCACGGCAGGACTCGGAGCAGCGGCGACAGGACTCCGCGCAGCGCGTCATCTGCGCGTCGTCCGACATGGACATGCACGCCTCGGCGCACAGGTCGCAGGCCGTGGCGCACATCGCGCACATCTCGGCGGCCAGCGGAGAACGGCGCATCATCATGTCGGCGCACATGCGGGTCATGTCGGCACAGTCCATGAGGGCTCCCATGATCTGCGCGGGGGCCTGGCCACCCATCCGCAGACAGGAGCTCATGGTCTCCTCGCACGTGCTGTGGCAGTCCATGCACGCCTGGACGCAGTCCTGCATCTCCTTGCTCATGGGGGACGCGGCGGCAGACCGGGTCATGATTCCTCCCAGGGGAACGGCGGGAGCCGCGGACCGACCCCCGCCCTTCAGTCCTACGCCCCTCGCCCCATGAGCACCACAGGACGAACGACGCACCCGGTCCGGGGGCGCGCGGTGACTCCCGGCTCCCGTCAGGACCAGGTGTAGGCCGGGTCGACCTCCATGCAGGCGGAGTCGTCCGCCCCGTTGAGGGCCTCGGCCGACTCGGGGGTCGTGTCGTCCTGTTCGGGTGCCTCGTACGCCGTTCCCTCGCGCCAGTCGGCGCCGACGACGACCGTGACCCCCGAGACGTCGGTGGACCGGCGCACCGAGCCCTCCGGAATGCCCAGCGACTCGGCGACGCGCAGGGCGTTGCTCTCCAGGTCGGTGCTCGGGTAGCGCACCAGCGTCAGCTGCTCGGTCAGGGAGCCGGCGGTGTCGGCGGACGCGCCGGTGAACCCTTTCTCGTGCAGGAGTCCGGCCACGGTGCTCGCGCGGCCGGACGCCGCGGCAAGGGTGTCGGTACGGGTGCCGTTGACGACCCGGACCGCGATCTCGGCGTCGGGAGCGGCCGGTTCGGCGGACGCGGCCTCCTTCTCCTTCTCCTTCTCCTTCTCCGCCTCCTCGGCCTGCGTCGGCTCCTCGTCCTTGCCGTCCAGGGCGATGTCGTCGCGGACCAGCCGGAACAGCTGGTCGGCGTCCTCGGTCGGCTCCACGCGGGCACCCACGTACCGGTTGGGCATCGTGGTCATGGTGATGCGCTCCGGCTTCACCTTGCGCAGCTCGTTGCTGAGGTCGTACAGCTTCTTGACGGTGTCGAGGCCGGGGTCGACGGTGAGCGCCCGGGTGGCCTCCTCGGCCAGCCTGCGCAGCTTGTTGGGGCTGCTCAGGGTGGCGTTCTCGCGCAGCTCGCGGGCCAGCGAGTTCATGTACATGTGCTGTGCCTTGGCGCGGGCGAGGTCGCTGCCGTCCTCGAAGCCGTAGCGCGTACGCAGCCACTGGAGGGCCTGCTCGCCCTTGACCGGGTGGGTGCCCTCGGGCAGCTTCAGACCGGAGCCGTGGCCCCGGCTGTTGCGCGAGAGGATGTTGGCGTCCACGCACACGGGGACGCCGCCGACGGCGTCGGCCATGGAGACCACCCCGGCGAAGTCGACCATGACGAAGTGGTCGATGTGGATGCCGGTGAGTTCCTGCCAGGTGGCCACGGTGCAGCCCGGGCCGCCGTGTCCGAGGCTCTGGTTGGTCATCGTCCGCCCGTTGCTCGCCTCGTGCACCGTCCCGTCCTCGGGGTCGGTGCACTTCGGGATCCGGACGAGGGTGTCGCGGGGCATGCTGATCACGGACATGTTGGTCCGGTCGGCGGACAGGTGCAGCAGCATCTGCACGTCGGCCAGCGGGGTGGAGCCGAACGTCTCGCGGGCGCCGCCGAGCTCCTGGTTCTCCTCGCTGTCCCGGGCGTCGGAGCCGATCAGCAGGATGTTCAGCGGGGTCTGTCCGGCGGCGTTGGGTGTGGGTTCGGCGACCTTGCCGTCGCCCAGGTTCAGGGGGTTCTGCTTGATGTTGCCGTTCAGGTGCCGGTAGTAGACGTAGCCGGCTCCGGCCGAGCCGAGGAGGAGCAGGGCGAGGGCCGCCGCGGCCCACTTGAGCATCCGGCGCCGCGGGCGACGGCCGCCGCCTTTGCCGGAAGCGGGCGCGTCGGCGCCGGACGGGGGTATGCCGCCGTCGTCACCGTCCGACGCGGGTGTCTCGCCGCTGCCGTCACCGCCCGCCGCGTCTTCGCCGGCCGGGACGCCGCAGGGGCCGTCTTCCGGGCCCGGGTCACGCCGGTCGTCGCGGAGCGTCTTCCGCGCGGCGCGCTGCGTCACTTCGGTCGCCCTCCCCACCCCTGGTACTCCTCGCGTCATGGAACTGGCCTGTTCTGCGTTGTGTTAGACGCACGACAGGCCAGTCAGTTGCCCCAGGAATGCAATTCCACGTCAACAACTTCTGATGAGCCGCGCGGGAGCCCCGAACGCGGCTCGGTCGAGCGTCAGGTCGCGCATCCGGCCTTGTCGGCCGTGGACTTCTCGACGTCCACGGCCCCCGCCGCGGAACCGCCGAGCGGTGAGCCGGCGCCCGTGAAGTCCTCGCCGAGGGTCAGCGTCATCGCGGGCAGTCCCTGGGAGTTGGTGACGCCCTCGCCGGGCTTCAGCGCCGAACCGGACAGGCCGAGGAGGTCGGCGAGGCGGCGGGCCTGGCCGGCCTGGTCGGGCGCGTACTCGAGGGTGGTCTTCTTCAGTGTCTCCGGGGCGTTGCCGGCGTTCTCCGACTTGCTGACGCCCTCCTCGACCTGGAGCCGGCGGAGCATCTCCTGGGCGCTGCCCGCCGGGGCGCCGCCGTTGAGGACCTGCACCCGGACGTCGGAGGCCGGTGCCCTGGTGCCCTCGAGGCGGGCGGCGACGGCGGCCTTCTCCCGCTTCTCCCGCTTCTCCTCGACCTCGGTCAGCGACACGTCGCCGGCGATCGCGTCGAACAGCTGCGGCGCCCTGGACTCGTCCACGACGACGGTCGCCCTCACCGCCTCCGCGGGGTTGTCACGCACCGGCACCGTGGTGAACGAGATGTTCTTCGGCGGGACCTTCCTCAGCTCCAGGGCGACGTCCTTGAGCGTGCCCACGTTGCCGATGCCGGTGTCCACGGTCAGCGCCTCGGTGGCGGCCTCGGCCAGTCTCACCAGCTTGGTGGGGCTGGTGAGGGTGTCGCCGGAGGACATCTTGCGCATCAGCGAGGCCAGGAAGTGCTGCTGCACCTTGATCCGGTCGAGGTCTCCCTCGTTGCCGAAACTGTGCCGGGTCCGGACGAAGGCGAGGGCCTGTTCGCCCTCCACCTTCGACTCGCCCGCGGGCAGCTTCAGCTTCGACTGCTTGTCGTCCACCGCGTGTTCCACGCACACGTCGACGCCGCCGACCGCCGAGGTGAGCGTCTTGACCGCGTTGAAGTCGGCCATCATGAAGTGGTCGGGCTTGATGCCGGTGGCCTCCTCCACCGTGCGCATCGCGCAGCCCGGGTCCCGGCCGCCCTCACCGAGGCTCCGGTTGAAGCGGGCGCCCCGCAGCCCGGGGATCACCTTCTCCGTCCCGTCCTCCAGCTTCGTGGGGCAGTCGGGGATGTCGACTATGAGGTCGCGCGGGATGCTGAGCGCGGTCGCGTTCGTGCGGTCCTTGGAGACGTGCAGCAGAATCGTGGTGTCGGCATGACCCACGCTGCCGGCGTCCCCGTAGCCGTCGTTGCCCGACCCGGTGCGCTTGTCGGTGCCGAGGACGAGGACGTCGAAGGCCTCGTCCTTGCTGAAGTCGCCCGAGCCCGCGTCCCCGACGTCGGTCGTGTCGACGTTGCCCTCGAGATGCTTCAGATAGACGTAACCGGCCGTGCCGGTGGCGAGCACCACGAACGCCGTCGTCCCGCCGATCCACAGCAGGGCCTTCCCCGCCCTGGGCCTGCGCTGCCCCGGCCGGCCTCCGCGCCGTCCGGGCGGCGGCTCGGGCGCGCCGCGCCGCCGCGGCGGCGGGACCTCGTGGCCGGGTGCCCGCGGAGGGCTGCCGGGCACGGCACCGTAGGGGCGGCCCGTGCCGCCGGGGCCGGCCGGGTGGTTCGTGGTGTGCGGGGAGGTTCTGCGGGGTCCGGGGAAGGGTGACTGCGGTGCGGAGGGCCCCAGTCGCAGTTCGTATTCACCGGTGGCAGGATTGAGTACCCATTGGTCTGCGGGGTCGACTCTGTCCGCCCGCCCACGGCTCTGCGCGTCCACGCTCGTCCGATCCTCCGTCGGGGCCACACGGCACCCTCTCCCCTCCGGAGGGTGCCCGTGCGTACTGGTCACCACCGTGCGCGCGACGCCGGAACGGTCCTCGCGGCCGGGGCACTGGAGCGTTCACATTAGCCGCCGACCTGAGCGGAACGGGGCCTCAGTGACGAATTCCTCGTCCGCGAAAAGGGGTAAACCGCCCTATTGGGTGGGGAAATGACGTCATGAGGTGGCCCCCTCCGCAGGGCGCGCGCCCTGCGGAGGGGGCCACGCCCCGCGTCGGGTCACTCCGCGCACTCGACCTTGTCCGCCGTGGACTTCTCGATGTCGTCCGGCGCCTTGGACGGAGTGGTGAGGGAGACGCCCGCACCCTTGAAGTCCTCGCCGAGGGTCAGCGTCATCGCGGGCGCCCCCTGGGAGTTGGTGACGCTCTCGCCGGGCTTCATCCCCGAGCCGGACAGGCCGAGGAGGTCGGCGAGGCGGCGGGCCTGGCCGGCCTGGTCGGGCGCGTACTCGAGGGTGGTCTTCTTCAGCGTCTCGTCGGCGTTGCCGGCGTTCTCCGACTTGCTCACGCCCTCCTCGACCTGGAGCCAGGTGAGCACCTCCTGGGCGCTGCCCGCCGGGGCGCCGCCGTTGAGGACCTGCACCCGAACCTCGGAGGCCGCCGCCTTGGTGCCCTCGAGGCGGGCGGCGACGGCGGCCTTCTCCTTCTTCTCCTGCTGCTCGACCTCGGTGAACGACACGTCGTTCTTGATCAGGTCGAGGATCTCCGGGGCCTTGGACTCGTCCAGGACGACGGTCGCCTTCACCGTCTCCGCGGGGTTGTCGACCACCGGCAGCGTGGTGAAGGTCAAGTTCTTGATGTTGAGCTTGCCCAGCTCCAGACCGAGGTCCTTCAGCTTGTTGATGCTGTCCAGCTGGGAGTCGACGGTGAGTGCCTCGGTGCCCGCCTCCGCCAGTTTGATCATCTTCGACGGGCTGGTGAGCGTGTCACTGGACTTCAGCTGCCTCATCAGCGCGCCGAGGAACTGCTGCTGCACCTTGATGCGGTCGAGGTCGCCCTGGTTGCCCCAGGCGTGGCGGGTGCGGACGAACGCCAGGGCCTGTTCGCCCTCGATGGTGTGCGTGCCGGCGGACAGCTTGAGCTTGGAGTCCTTGTCGTCGACGGCTTCGGCGACGCAGACCTCGACGCCGCCGACCGCCGTGGTGAGCGTCTTGATCGCGTTGAAGTCGGCCACCATGAAGTTGTCCGGCGTGATCCCGGTCAGCTCGGTGACGGTCCGCATGGTGCAGCTCGGCGTACGGTCGCTCTGGCCGAGGCTGGTGTTGAAACGGGCCCTGGAGCCCGGAATGACCTTCTCCGTCCCGTCCTCCATCTGGGTGGGGCAGTCGGGGATGTCGACTATGAGGTCGCGCGGGATGCTGAGCGCGGTGGCGTTCGTGCGGTCCTTGGAGACGTGCAGCAGGAGCGTGGTGTCGGCGTGCCCGGCGCTGCCCGCGTCGCCGTAGCTCTCGTTGCCCTCGCCGGTGCGCTTGTCGGTGCCGATCAGCAGGATGTTGATGGCCTTGTCCTTCTGGAAGCCACCGGTGCTCGCACCGTCGTCGGAGACGGAGCTGATGTTGTCGTTGAGATGCTCCAGATACAGGTAGCCGCCCAGGGCCGTGGCGAGCACCACGAACGCCATCGTCCCGCCGGTCCACAGCAGGACCTTCCCGGCCTTCGACTTCTTCTTCACCGGGCGGCGCCCGCGCCTGCCCGGCGGCGGCTCCTCCGGCGCACCGCGGCGCCTGCGCGGCGGCCCCTCGTGCTCGGGTGTTCCTCCGCGCTCGGTCGTCCCGGGGCCGGACGCTCTGCGGCCCGCGGGCCGCTCCGCCGTGCGTCCGGGAGCATCGCCGCGGCCGCGCGGCGCACCCGTGCCGGAGCCCTTGCCCGCCCCCGCGCCGCCACCCGGACCGGCACCGGAGGAACGCGTTCTGCGAGGAGAGGGGACCGGTGGCTGCGGTGCGGAACTGTTCAGTCGCAGTTCGTAATCACCGGTGTCCGGGTTGAGCACCCACTGGTCTGCGGGGTCGGTGTCGTTGCCCCGCCCACGGCCTTGCGCGTCCACGGTCGTTTGAATCCTCCGTCGGTGCCACGCGGCGCCTTTCCCCTCCCAGGCGCTCGGTCGGTCCTCGGTGCGCGCTTAAGGAGTCGAATCTCGGGAACGCGTGCACCGGGAGCGCACACACTAACGGCACGGAACGGCCTCCGGCGACGCCGGTGGCACATTCCACATCCTCACAACTGGGCAATTCACGCATATCTCTTGACATGACTTCACAGTCTGGGAGTCACCTGAGAGTCGGCTTTACGCGCAGGTGTCCTCGGCGGCCGTGTTCCCGGAGAACGTCGGTGCGGGAGAAGCCGCTTCAAACGCTTCCTCCGGTTGCTCCCCGGATTCATTTCGAGTGACCTTTCCGTCACCCTCCGTGTTTCCGTCGTCCGGATTTCCGGGCGGCGCCCCGGACCCGGATTCCGTGCCGGTGCCGTGCGTCCCGCCCTGTGTGACCGCGACCGACGCGTCCCTGCGCAGCCGTTCGAACAGTTCCTCCGCCTCGGGCTGTGAAAGCTGGTCCCGATTGGCGTCGTTCGTATACGGCTCCCGGGGGACGGTGAGGAATTGCACACGTTCCGTGGGGATGTCGCGGAGTCCGCGGACGAGTTCGTACAAACCCCGCAGGCTCGCCAGTCCCGGGTCGGTCGTCAGCGCCGAAGTGGCCGCGTCCAGGACGGGATACAGCTTGGCCGGATTCAGCAGAACGTCATTGCCGCCCGCCTTGTTGACGAGCGCCCCGAGGAACCGTTGCTGACGCTCCATGCGGTGCGTGTCGCTTCCGTCGCCGAGAGACTTGCGGGCGCGGACATAGCCGAGGGCCTGTTCCCCGTCCAGCGTCACCCGGCCCGCGGGCAGTTTCAGTTTGGCGGCTTTGTCGTCAATGGGTTCACGCAGACACACCTCGACGCCGTCGACCGCCTCGACCATCTCCTTGAAGCCCTGGAAGTCCACGACGATGTGATGGTCCATGCGAATGCCGGTGAGTTTCTCCACGGTACGGATCGCGCAGGCGGAACCGCCCCACTCGAAGGCCTGGTTGAACATCGCGAACACGGGCTCGGTGCGGCCGCCGTCCCGGCGCCGACAGCCCGGCACGTCCACCATCAGGTCCCGGGGCAGGGACACCGCGGTGGCGCTGCCCCGGCCCGCCGACAGGTGCAGCAGGATCGCGGTGTCGGACCGCTCCGTCCCCGGGTCCCGGCCGTAGCGGGCGTTCTCCTCCCCGGAGCGCGAGTCCGAGCCGATCAGCAGGATGTTCCGGGCGTCCCTGACCAGTGCCGTCGGCCGTTCCTCCTCGAACCGCGCCAGCTCGGCCACGGCCGCCTCGTCCGGCGTGATGTTTCCCTCGAGTTTCACGTACACCGCCCACCCGGCCCCGGCGGCCACGACGAGCAGGGCCGCGGCACCGAGCCCGGCGCCCAGCATCCACCGCCGCCGTCTGTGCCGCGGGAGCCCCGCCCCGCTGGCCGAGGCTCCCGCACCCGGCCCGAGGGCGTTCCCGCCCGCCGGGTCCGCGGGGGACGCGCCTGCGGTGTCGCTCATGACCGGTCCACCCCCTCGCGGTGTACGGGACGGCTTGCGGCGGCATGCGAAACCGCGGGACGGCGTACGGACATACGGGGCGGCGTACGGACGTACGGGCGTCGGCGAGTGGCGTGCCGCTGCTACGACGATGACCCGGATGCGCGGTGGGGGCGGGCGCTGCGCATCCGAACGGGGGACGGGACGCGGCGGACGGAGGGCGGCCCGGCGGGGCCGGTCCGGGCGACCGGCCCCACCGCGCCGGGGGTGCGGCTGGGGGCGGGAGTGAGGGCAGGGGCGGCGGGTGGGGCGGGGTGGCCGTCAGCGGGCGATGACGGTGACCCGCTCGCTCTCAACCCGCTTGTCCAGGGCGTCGCCTTTGAGCCGGTCCAGGTTCCGGCACAGCACCACCGAACCGCCGGTCGCCAGCGGTCCGTACAGGCCCGCGTGGAGACCCTCCCACGTGTCGTACGGCAGCCCCGACAGGATGCGCGAGGCCGGTCCGGTCAGCCCGAGGTCCGTCGCCTGCGCGCGGGCCCGCTGCACCACCTCGGCCCCGGTGAACTCCCGGCCCGCCACGATCAGCGCCGGCGCCTCGGGGTCCACCGGCGTGTACGGCGCGAACCGGTCGCCCTGCCCCGGGACCTCCACGGCGTAGTCGGCGAAGCCCTCCGGGGGCTGCGGGAACCGTCCGCCGAGCGGCCTGAGGGCCAGCGCGACCCGTGCGCCCGAGCAGGCCCGCGCGGTCTCCAGCGAGTCCGGGCCGCTCACCACGACATCGGCCGCCGCCGGGTCGCCGGACACGTCCGCGACCACGCCCACCGACGCGCACGCCAGCAGCCACACGGCGGTCTGCCAGTGCGCGGGCAGCAGCAGCGCCACGCGGTCACCGGGCTCGGCGGCCAGTTCGTCCTGCAGCAGGTTCGCGGTCTTGGCCACCCAATTGGCGAAGGTGGCCACGGACAATTCGACGCGTTCGCCCGTGGCGTCGTCGTAGAAGGTCACCAGGGGGCGTCCCGGGTCCGCGGCGAGCGCGGAACCCAGCAGGTCGGCGGGGGTGCGGTCGGTGGCGTTCACCCGCGCAAGCGTACGCGGAGTCGGCCGTGCGCACCGGGCCCCCGGGCACCGGTTCGGCGGAACGGGCCCCGACAGTCCGTCAATTCCCCGATGGACAGATTTGTATGACTATGTCCAAGATCAGGAGCATGCGTAGAAATCTTGCTTCCTCCATCGGTGTCACCTGCGCGGCCGCACTCGCCCTGACCCTCGCCCCGTCCGCCGCCGCGGCGGACGCGGGCCCGGGCCGGACGGCACCGGCGGCCACCCGCGTGGCGATGACGACCGGGGCCGGCAGCCCCGGCAGCACCCAGTCGCTGCCCCTGCAGCCCTTCGGTCCCGACCGAGCCTCCGGCGCCACCGCATTCGGCCTCGCCCCGCGGTCCGTACGGCACTTCTCCCTCGTCGGCGTCGTCTGGGACGACCCCGACGCCGAACTCCACGGCCGGGTCCAGGTCCGCGTCCGCGCGGCGGACACCGGCGCCTGGTCCGGCTGGCAGGACATCGAGACCCACAACGCCGACCACGCGGCCGACCCCGGGACCGCGGAACGCGCCTCGGGCCGGGTCCGCGGCGCCACCGCACCGCTGTGGGTGGGCGACTCGGACGGCGTGGAGATCCGGGTCCGGGCGGAGACCGGACCGGGCTCGGAGCCGAAGGCCGGCTCCGAGCCCACCGGCTCCACCGCCAAGGAGGGGGCCGGGGAGGGCGCCGAGAGGTCCGCCCCGCTGCTGCCGTCCGGGATGCGCCTCGAACTCGTCGACCCGGGGGAGGGCGCCCCGCCCGAGGACAGCACTGCCGGGAGCCCCGACGGGAACACCGGCCAGAACCCCGCCGACGGCTCCGCAAGCCCCGCGGCGGAGGCCCCCCGGACCGGTGTGATGAGTGCCGAGGCGGCCGCCGCCTCGGCCGCCAACGCCCCGCTCGTGCCCCTGGGCGTCACCGGGATCCCGGCGCTGACCCGGGCGGAGACCGAGGAGGAGTACCACGCCCTGCGCGGCACCGGAACGGCCGGACAGCGGACGGACCCGCACATCGGCCCGCGGCCCGGCATCGTCACGCGCAGCGGGTGGGGTGCGGACGAGAGCCTGCGGGAGAAGGCGTTCGTGTACACCGACAAGGTGGGCGCGGCCTTCGTGCACCACACCGCCTCCGGCAACAACTACACGTGTGCAGAGGCTTCTTCCGTCATCCGCAGTATCTACCGCTACCACACGGAGAGCATGGGCTGGCGGGACATCGGCTACAACTTCCTCGTCGACAAGTGCGGGAAGATCTACGAGGGGCGGGCAGGGGGAGTGGCCAACCCGGTCCTGGGCGCCCACACTCTGGGATTCAACAGCAGCACCATGGGCGTGGCGGTCCTCGGCACCTTCGACACCACGAGTCCGCCGGCCGTCGCGGTGACGGGCGTCGCCCAGCTCACCGCGTGGAAGCTCGGACTGCACGGCATGGATCCGAGCGCGAAGACATACCTGACGTCCGACGGTGGCAATCTCTACGCAAAAGGCACGAAGGTACGACTGAACGTGATCTCCGGTCACCGGGACGGGTTCAACACCGTGTGCCCAGGGGGGAAGCTCTACGACGGGCTCGGCACCGTCCGCTCCGCGGCGGCCGGTTACCAGGGCCGCTGAGAGCGGCGGACCGCCGGGCCCGCGTTCCCTCCTGCCGGAGACACCGCCGTCGAAACCGCCGTGCGACGGTCTGCATACACTGGCCGGCCGAAAGACAGTTCGGCCGGTCCCGGCAGGAAGCAGAGACGACAGGTGACAGAAGCGATCCTCCTGGTCGGCGGCAGGGGCACACGGTTGCGCCCGCTCACGGTGCGCACACCGAAGCCCATGGTCCGGGCGGCCGGAGTGCCCTTCCTCACGCACCAACTGGCGAGAGCGAGAGCGGCGGGCGTCGAGCACATCGTCCTGGCCACGTCCTATCTGGCCGAGGTCTTCGAGCCGTACTTCGGCGACGGGGCGTCGCTGGGGCTGCACATCGAGTACGTGACGGAGGAGGAGCCGCTGGGCACCGGCGGCGCCATTCGCAACGTCGCCTCCCGGCTGCACTCCGGCCCCGACGAACCGGTGCTGATCTTCAACGGCGACATCCTCACGGGCCTGGACATCCGGGCGCTGGTGCACACCCACGAGACGACGGGCGCCGACGTCTCGCTGCACCTGACGAAGGTGACGGATCCGAGGGCGTACGGCCTGGTCCCCACCGACGACACGGGCCGCGTCCTGGCGTTCCTGGAGAAACCGCAGACACCCGAGGAGATCGTCACCGACCAGATCAACGCGGGGGCGTACGTCTTCCGCCGCTCGGTCATCGACACGATCCCCACGGGCCGGCCGGTGTCGGTGGAGCGGGAGACGTTCCCGGGGCTGCTGGCGGCCGGAGCCCATCTCCAGGGCCTGGTCGACTCCACGTACTGGCTGGATCTCGGCACCCCGGCGGCCTTCGTCCGGGGCTCCGCGGACCTGGTACTGGGCCGCGCCCCGTCCCCGGCGGTCCCGGGGCGTTGCGGCGACCGGCTGGTCCTGCCGACGGCGCGGGTGGCACCGGACGCCAAGCTGGCGGGCGGGACCGTGGTGGGCGAGGGCGCGTTCGTGGCGGAGGGCGCGCGCGTCTTCGGCAGCACGATCCTGCCGGGCGCGGTCATCGAACCCGGCGCGGTCGTCACCGACTCACTGATCGGCACGCGTGCGCGGGTGGGGGAGCGGTCGGTCCTCACCGGGACGGTGATAGGCGACGGCGCGGTCGTCGGCGCCCGCAACGAACTCCGGGACGGAGTCAGGGTCTGGTGCGACGCGCGGATCCCGGCGGGGTCGGTGCGGTTCTCCTCGGACGAGTAGCCGAGGCGTGGGCAGAGGACACGGACAGGGGGCAGGGGGCAGAGGACACGGACAGGGGGCCGGACGGCTGCGGGGCTCGGGCCTCACAGCCGTCCGATGTCCCAGCGCGGCATCTTCGGCGCCCGCCGCGCCGGCGTCCGTCCGCTCAGCAGGATCAGCCGCGCCGCCCGGTGCCGCTGACCGGCATACGGCTCCAGCAGTTCTAGCATCGCCGCGTCGTCCGCGTCCCGGTTCCCGGCCAGCGCCCACCCCACGATGCCCGGCAGATGCAGGTCCCCCGTGGTCACCTCGTCCGGCGCGCCGTGACTGCGCTGCACCGTCTCCGCCGACGTCCACGGCCCGATGCCCGGCACCAGTTCCAGTCGTCCCCTCGCCGCCGCCGGAGCCATCCCGGCCGCCTCCTCCAGCCGTGCCGCGACCCGCACCGCCCGCAGCACCGCGGACGCCCGCTTGTCGTCGACACCGGCCCGGTGCCAGTCCCAGGAGGGGATCAGCGCCCAGGTCCGGGGCGACGGCATCACCGCCATCCGCTCGGGTGCGGGCCCGGGGGCCGGCTCCCCGTACTTGTGGACCAGCAGCCGCCACGCCCGGTACGCCTCACCGGTGGTGACCTTCTGCTCCAGGACCGACGGGATCAACGACTCCAGCACCAGCCCGGTCCGGGCCAGCCGCAGCCCCGGCCGGCGGTGCCGGGTGAGCGCCAGCAGTCTGTGCCGGGGGACGAACGCGGCCGGGTCGTCGGCGGCGCCGAGCAGGTCGGGCAGCCGGTCCAGGAACCACCCGGCCCCCGGGCCCCACGCCTCGCCCCGCACCTCGCCGCCGTACCGCGTCACCCGCAGCGTGCCCGGCCCGGCGGGTGTCAGGCTCGTCCGCCACACGGAACCGTCCGGCATCGCGCGAAACGTCGGGTCCGAGGCCCCGCGCCGCAGTGGCCCGAGGACCAGGCCGAGGTCCAGCGGCCCGTCCGGCGCCCACGTCCGGACCAAGGACGGGACGGGCGGGGCCGACGCCTGCCGCGGCACCCCCGCGGGTTCGACGGCCCGCCCGTCCCGCACGGTCGTAGGAGCGGGGCGGGGAACGGGCCGGGGGGTGGGCCGGGGAGCGAAACGTCCTGCCACGGAGGGGTCCCGGGGGGTAGGGGCGAAGGGGGAGTGGTGCGGAGGTGGGGGAAGGCGGGGTGCCTACGAGGGTAGACGCCCCGCGCGTCCCGTCCGGCTCATCGCCGTCCGTTCATCGCACGGCGATGAACGCGCCCGCGTCCCGTTCCGGCCGCGGGCGGGGCTCCCCGGCGGGGTGGCCCACCGCCACCGCGCCCATCGGGTCCCAGCCCGTCGGCAGGTCCAGGACCTCGCGGACCACGTCCCGGCAGAACATCGTCGACGACACCCAGGCCGAGCCCAGCCGCTCACCGGCCAGGGCGACCAGGAAGTTCTGCACGCCGGCGCCCGCCGCGACCACGAACATCTCCCGCTCCGCGCCGTCCCGCCGAGCGTCCCCGTAGGTGTGCGAGCCCTCCATGACCAGGCAGGGCACGACCAGGCAGGGCGCGTTGCGCAGGACGTCGCCGCGGCGGACCCGCTTGGCCACGGACTCCTCCGACTTGCCGTCCCGGCGCAGGTCCGCGATCCAGGCGTCCCGCATCGCGTCGAGCAGCCGGGTCCGGGACTCCCGCGACTCCAGCAGGACGAACCGCCACGGGGTGGTGTGGTGCGGGGCCGGAGCCGTCACGGCCGCGGCCACCGCGCGGCGCACCGCCCCCGGGTCGACCGGCTCGTCGGTGAAGGCCCGTACCGTGCGGCGCTGGGTCACCGCCTGCCGTACCGCCTCCGACGTACCGAGCCGGAACATGTCGTCACGGGAGTCGCGGACCATGGCCCGCGCGCCTCCGCCGTGCTCGCCGTCGGCCGCCACCAGTGCGGGCAGCCCGCGTACGACCGCCACCGGCAGGCCCGCGGCCTTGCCCTTGACCAGGTCGCCCGCCGCGGCGAGTTCGTCGGCGGTGGCGACCACGGTGGCGCCCAGCGGATTGCCGTACGCGTCCGTTCCACCGCGCAGGTCGTCCAGGACGTGGACGCCCGCGGCGCCGATCGCGACGTCCGTCAGTCCCGCCCGCCAGGGGCGTCCGAAGGTGTCGGTGACCAGCACGCCGACCGTGACCCCGAGGGTGTCCCGCAGGCCCTCGCGGATCGCCCGCGCGGACGCGTCCGGATCCTCGGGGAGCAACAGCACCGTGCCGAAGGGCGTGTTGGAGGCGTCGACCCCGGCCGCGGCCATGACGAGGCCCTGCCGGTTCTCGACGATGCGCAGGGGACCGCGCCGGGCCACCACCCGTACCGTCTCCGCGTCGATCGCGGCCTCCCGGTCGGCGGCCTCCCGCACCCGGCCCTCCGCCTTGGAGACGATCTTGGAGGTGACGAGCAGCACGTCCCCGTCGGCCAGCCCCGGCTCCGCGGCCGCGATCAGCTTCGCGAGGTCGTCCCCCTGCCGGACCTCGGGCAGCCCCGCGACGGCCCACACCCGGTAGCCGCCGGACGCCGCGTCACCCGCGGGTACGCCGTCGTGCGCACGCGTGCCGTTCAAACCGCCCGCACCTCCTCCGCCAGAGCGAGCGCCTCCCGGGCCATCCGCGCGGTGGCGTCGACGTCGGTCATCATCAGGGGCACGGCCCGGCAGCGGATGCCCGCCTCCTCGACGTGCTCCGCGCTCGCCGCGTCGACCGTGTCGACCAGCCAGCCGTCCAGCAGGCCCGAGCCGTAGTGCTCGGCCACCGCCCGCGCCGTGGATTCGACTCCCACCGCCGCGAGCACCTTGTCGGCCATGCCGCGTACGGGCGAGTCGCCGACGATCGGCGACAGGCCGACCACCGGCACGCCCGCCTCGGCGATCGCCTCCCGGATGCCGGGGACGGAGAGGATCGTGCCGATGGAGACGACCGGATTGGACGGCGGGAAGAGGATCACGTCGGCCGCGGCGATCGCCTCCAGCACCCCCGGCGCCGGCTTCGCCTGCTCCGCGCCGACCGGCACGACCGCCTCGGCCGGGACCGACGCCCGCAGCCGCACCCAGTACTCCTGGAAGTGGATCGCCCTGCGCGTCCCGGAACCCGGCGCGGAGCCTGCCGCGGAGTCCGGCGCGGAGTCCGGCGGGTTCTCCCCGGTCCCGGACCCCGCCGACGGCCCCGCCGACGGGTCACCGTCGGGCAGGGTGACGGCGACATGCGTCTCCACGCGGTCGTCGGTCATCGGGATCAGCCGGACGCCCGGCTGCCAGCGCTCGCAGAGGGCCTGGGTCACCGCGCTCAGCGGATAGCCGGCGGCGAGCATCTGCGTCCGCACGATGTGCGTGGCGAAGTCCCGGTCGCCGAGCCCGAACCACCCCGGGCCGACGCCGTACGCCGCCAGCTCCTCCTTGAGCCGGAAGCTCTCGTCGGTCCGCCCCCAGCCCCGTTCCTCGTCGATGCCGCCGCCGAGGGTGTACATAACCGTGTCGAGGTCCGGGCAGACCTTCAGCCCGAAGAGGTGGATGTCGTCCCCGGTGTTGCCGATGACCGTGATGTCCGCGTCCGGCACGGCCCGCTTCAGACCGCGCAGGAAACGGGCACCGCCGATGCCGCCTGCCAGAACCACAATGCGCATGGGAAACAGTCTGTCAGCCGCCGGGCGGGACGCGGCACCGTGCCGGCCGGTCCGTCACACGGGCGGCCGGGCGGGGGCGTGCGTGGCGGGCCGGGCGGCCGGCCTGCGCTCCGTCCGTGCCTCGCGCTGCAGGGCGGCCGGGTGCATCGGCATCTCGGTCAGGCCCGGGTAGTACACGTGCAGGCTGACCGCCGGCTCCAGCGCGTCGTTGACGACCTCGTGCGCGTAGCCCGGGGCGAAGACCCGCTCCGTGCCCGCGGTCAGCGTGCGTGTGCCGCGTTCGGTGCGCTCGGTGAGGGAGCCGTCCAGGACGGTCAGGATGCCGGAGGAACGGCCGTGGTCGTGCGGACCGCTGCCCTGTCCGGGCACCCAGGACAGCAGCCACACCTCGTAGCCGACGGGGGTCTCCCCTGCTCGGGCGGAGCCGGGAGCCCGGGGAACGGCGCGCAGCCGGTGGTACCAGCGGCTGCTCGCGTCGTACCGCACCAGATGCTCCCACTGGGACCGGTCGGCGGCGAGCGAGCGGGCCAGGCCGACGAACTCGGCGACGGTCGTCGGGTGCTCGCGCGGGGGTTGCAGGAGGTGCGGTACTTCGAGGATGTCGCCGGCGATCTGGAGGTCACTGTCGCTGTTCATGGATGCGGTGGTTCCTCGGCGGAGAAGCGGTCGGGAAGGGTCGGTGAGCGGTGGGGGAGCGGTGAAGAAGCACTCGGGAGGCGGGGGGTGCGGCCGCCGTGCGGGCCGTGCGGAGAACCGGCCTGTCACAGACGACGTGCCGCGTGTGTCCGGGTCACGGACGGCGGCGGGAAGTGCCCTGATGGGAGCGGAGGGGACAGCGGTCGAGTCGAGGGTGACTCGAAGGGCCGGAGCGCGTTGGGCTCAACAACCGGAACAGCGACAGCTACAGCGAGCGTGGGCAGCACCGAGGGACCCGGCGGAGCGGGTCGAGGCGAGTGCCGGGTTCGCGAGCATGTCCACAAGGACAGCGGCTCACACCTCCAGTGTCAACTCGACGCCCGGATCGTGGGACACGGTTCACCTCATCAGGTTCACCTGTGAGGCGAAAGGTTTGCTCACGTGGTTCCGGGGACACAAGGGGCACACGGTCGGGTGCGCAAGTGCCGTTGCGACCCTGTGATCCGAATGTGATCCGGGTCGCTGTGGCGTGAGTGGGCCAACGGGATCGATCGCCCGGGCGTCCTCCTCCGTGGAGGCTCTGCGGGGGGCGGGTCGCCCTGAGGGTCCATCAGCGTGTCAACGTTTATGGCGATTTGAACACTTTCGGCTTGGGCTTGGTTCCGCAGAGTGAATAAGGGAGCCAATAGCAGATCTCGGCTTGACTCGCCCGGATCGGCGCACTTGTAATTTCACTCGTGTCGTTCGGCCGGAATCGGTAACGGCAGCATCACGGGGACGCGAAAGACGGACGAGGGGCGCACATGACGGAGCTGGTGCAGCAACTGCTGGTCGACGACGCGGACGAGGAGCTCGGCTGGCAGGAGCGCGCGCTGTGCGCCCAGACCGACCCCGAGTCGTTCTTCCCCGAGAAGGGCGGCTCCACCCGGGAGGCCAAGAAGGTCTGCCTCTCCTGTGAAGTCCGCTCCGAGTGTCTCGAATACGCCCTCGCCAACGACGAGCGCTTCGGCATCTGGGGCGGCCTGTCCGAGCGTGAGCGCCGTCGGCTGAAGAAGGCCGCCGTCTGAGGGGCGACGCGTCGCGCACGCCGCACCGTATGCGCGCCTTGTCCGTTCATGCGTCAGATGGCCGGAATGTATCCGCAGTTCACTTGCGACCCGTCGCGTGTGGGTTGTCCACAGGCGGCGGGCCGCCTTGCTGCCCAGCCGATAGTGTGGTTGCTCGTCCGAGACGCCACGCCGCCCCCACCGGGCACGGGCGTCCCCCACAGTCCACTGAACCGGGGCCCGTACCTCGATGTCCGTGCACAGCCACCCGGCAGCCCGCCAAGACGCCGCTGCCGCACCAGAGTTCCCGCGTCATGTGGTGACCGCGGTCCTCGTCTCCCACGACGGAGCCCGCTGGCTGCCCGACGCGCTCGCCGGGCTACTCGGCCAGGAACGCCCCGTCCAGTTCGCCATGGGCGCCGACACCGGCAGTGCGGACGACTCCGCCCGGCTGGTCACCGAAGCCCTCGGCGACGACCACGTCCTGCACCTCGCCCGGCGCACCGGCTTCGGCCAGGCCGTCGAGGAGTGTCACCGTGCCGCGCCGGACCTCACCCCGGACGACCTGCCCTACCTGAAGCGGCCCAGCGGCTGGGACCCGGTCACGCGCAGCTGGCACGACGACGCGTACGACCTGCCCGACCTCCCGCACGGGGAACCGGTGCAGTGGCTGTGGCTGCTGCACGACGACTGCGCCCCCGAACCCGACGCGCTGGCCCGGCTGCTGGGCGTCGTGGAGAACGAGTACGAACTCGGCCGGGACGACGTCGCCGTCGTCGGCCCCAAGCTCCGCGGCTGGTACGACCGCCGGCAACTGCTGGAGGTCGGTGTCTCCATCGCCAACTCCGGCCGCCGCTGGACCGGCCTGGACCGCCGTGAGCAGGACCAGGGACAGCACGACCAGGTCCGGTCCGTCCTGTCGGTGTCCACCGCGGGCATGCTGATCCGCCGCGACGTCTTCGACGAACTCGGCGGATTCGACCGGCACCTGCCCCTGATGCGGGACGACGTGGACCTGTGCTGGCGCGCGCACGCGGCGGGACACCGGGTGCTCGTCGCCCCCGACGCGGTCGTACGGCACGCCGAGGCCGCCTCCCGCGAGCGCCGCGCCGTCGACTGCGTGGGCCGCACCGCCGCCTCCCCGCACAAGGTGGACAAGGCGGGCGCCGTCCACACCCTGCTCGTCAACACCCGCACCGCGGCACTGCCCTGGGTGCTGCTGCGGCTCGTCCTCGGCACCGTGCTGCGGACCTTCGCCTACCTCGTCGGCAAGGTCCCCGGGCAGGCCGTGGACGAGATACGCGGCCTCGTGGGCACTCTGCTGCGGCCCGAACGCATCCTCGCCGGACGGCGCCGCCGCGGCGGCCCGCAGATCGACAAGGGCGAACTGCGGGCGCTGTTCCCGCCCCCCGGCGCGACCGTCCGCGTCACCGTCGAGCAGGCCGCGAGCAGCCTCGTCCGCCGCTCCGACCCCGAGATCACCACCGGCGCCGGACGGCACGGCGGCGCCGTCGAGTCCGGCCCCGGCGGGGACGACGCCGACTTCATCGAGGTCGAGCAGTTCGCCCGGCTCAAGCGGATCGCCCGCAAGCCCGGCCCGGTGCTCTTCCTGCTCCTGCTGCTCGTCTCCCTCGCGGCCTGCCGCACCCTGCTCGGCAGCGGCGCGCTCGCGGGCGGCGCCCTGCTGCCCGCCCCCGCCGGCTCCGGCGAGCTGTGGGCGCGCTACACGGACGCCTGGCACGCGGTGGGCGCCGGCGGCACCGGTTCCGCACCGCCCTACCTCGCCCTCGTGGCGTCCCTGGCCACCCTGATGCTCGGCTCGGCCGGGCTCGCCGTGACGGTCCTGCTCATCGGCTCGGTGCCGCTGGCCGGCCTCACCGCCTACTTCGCCTCCCGCCCGCTCGTCGAGTCCCGGCTGCTGCGCGCCTGGGCCGCCGTCGCCTACGCCTTCCTGCCCGCCGTCGCGGGCGCCCTCGCCGGCGGCCGGATCGGCACCGCCGTCCTCGCCGTGCTGCTGCCGCTGATCGCCCGCGCGGGCATCGCCGCGAGCGGACTCACCGACGACCCCGGTGTCCGTGGCAGCTGGCGCGCGACCTGGGCGTACGCGCTGTTGCTCACCCTCGCCACCGCGTTCACCCCGATCGTGTGGCCCATCGCCCTGTCCCTCGGCCTCGGCGTCCTCGCCCTGCGCAGGTCCGACCTCCTGGCCCACGGGCTCCGCTTCCTGGCCCAGCTCGGCACCCCGCTGCTGGTCCTCGCCCCCTGGTCGCTGTCGCTGCTCCCGTTCGGCTTCTTCCAGGAGGCGGGCCTGGAGTACGGCGCCTCCGCCGCCTCCGCCCTCGACCTGCTCGGCGCGAGCCCCGGCGGCCCCGGCGCGGTAGGCGGACCGGTGCTCGTCGGCATCGTGCTCGCCGCCCTCGCGGCCCTGCTCCGCTCCGAGCGACTCGTCGCCATCCGCGCCGCCTGGACGGCCGCCCTGGTCGGACTCGTCTTCGCGGTCCTGTCCAACGGCTCCACCTGGGCGGGGCCCGCGACCCTCGTCTACGGCATCGCCCTGCTGGCCGCGGCCACGCTCGGCGCCGACGGGGCCCGCGCGCGTGTCGCCGAGCAGAGCTTCGGCTGGCGCCAGCCGGTCGCCGTGCTGATCGCCCTCGCCTGCGCGGCCGGCCCGTTGCTGGCCGCCGCCGGCTGGGTGCTCCGCGGCGCCGACGGACCGCTCGAGCGGCGCGACCCCGTGCAGGTGCCCGCGTTCGTCGCCGAGGAGAGCGGCACCCGCGACCAGGCCCGCACCCTCGTCCTCGACAGCGCCTTTGCCGCCCGCGTCGACTACGTACTGGTCCGCGGCTCCGGTGCCCGCATGGGCGACGCCGAGACCGCCGCCGCGAGCGGTGTGACCACCGGGCTCGACAAGATCGTCGCCAACCTCGTCGCCGGCTCCGGCGCCGACCAGGCCGACCAGCTCGGCGGATTCGCGGTGCGCTACGTCCTCGTCCACCCGGGCGCTCCCCGTGAGGTCACCCGCGTCCTGGACGCCACGCCCGGCCTGACCCGGCTCAGCCAGCAGGCGGGTGGCGCGCTGTGGCGCGTAGACCAGAACGTGGCCCGCGCGACCATCGTCCCCGCCGAGGGCGGCGAGGGCGAGCCGCAGGCCGTGGCCGCCGGACCGGTCGGGATCAGCACCGAGATCCCCGACGGCGCCGAGGGGCGCGTCCTGCGCCTGGCCGACGCCGCGGCCGAGGGCTGGACCGCCACCCTCGACGGCAAGCCGCTGACCCGCACCACGGTCGACGGCTGGGCCCAGGGCTTCCGGCTCCCGGCCGCCGGCGGACAGTTGGCCGTCACCTACGAGGACCCGTTCACCCACACCGTGTGGCTGTGGGCGCAGGGGCTGCTCGCCGTCGTCCTCGTCGTACTCGCGCTGCCCGGCCGGCGCCGCGACGTCGACGACGACATGCCCGAGGAGCCGGCCGTCCCTGAAGAGGCGCTCGCCGGTGACGGCCGCCGCGCCCGGCGCCTGCGCGCCCAGGCGGAGGCGGAAGCCGCGGCCGCCGCCGGGGAAGCAGGCGCGGACGACGGTGTGACCGGGAGGGCGGACGACGAATTCGACGTCCCCCGGGAACCGGCTCCCGCGGCCGTTTTGCAGCAGCGGCCCTACGACGAATGGGACGCGTCGAGCTACCCGGACCCGGATCCGGACCCCGGGTACGACGGCGCCTACAGCGCAGCCGCCCCGTACCCGCAGGGAGAGCAGCAGCCGCCGTCACAACAGGGGCAGCAACAGCGGTACGCGACGGACGGTTACGGACAGCCGTACCCGGCGGACCCGTACCAGGCCGGCCAGGCCGGCCAGGCCGGCCAGTACGACCAGGCCGGCCAGTACGACCAGGCCGGCCAGTACGACCAGGCCGGCCAGTACGACCCGTACGCCTACGACGGCACGCCCCAGCAGCCGCAGTACGACCCGAGCGCGTACGACCCGTCGGCGTACGGGCAGGGCTACGGGGGTCACGACGGCTACGACCAGACCTACGCACAGGGCTACGACGCGTCGTACGACCCCGAGCAGCCGCACCGCCCCCAGCCGGGCAGTGAGCGTCCCGACGGGAGCCAGCAGTGAACCGCACCACCCTGTCCCTGATCGCGGGAGCCACCGCACTCGCCGCCGTCACCGGCTTCGCCGTCCTGACCGCGCCGGACCCCACGGCCGCGGACGACGGCGTCGCGGCGGCGGCGGCCCACCTGCCCGTGGAGCGCTCGAGCCTGCTGTGCCCGGCGCCCAGC
Organism: Streptomyces yamdrokensis; assembly: GCF_053890455.1. NCBI lineage: Bacteria > Bacillati > Actinomycetota > Actinomycetes > Kitasatosporales > Streptomycetaceae > Streptomyces > Streptomyces yamdrokensis. The sequence goes on along the minus strand of NZ_CM132679.1, from coordinate 3,071,846 downwards.
GGCTCCGACCTCGCCGAGACGACGTACACGTCCTTCACGCCCGTCACGAAGGGCACGGAGAGCGAGGGCAGTGCCCGGCTCCAGCCGGCCGCCACGGGACAGCCCGCGGAGGAGGGCGAGGAGGGCACGGAGGAGGGCACGGACGAAGACGCCGAGGAGGGCGCAGAGGACGGCGACGGGGAGAAGGACACCGGGTCCGCGAAGCCCGGGAAGCCGGCGCTGGAGCACAAGGAGGAGCCCGGCAGGCCGGTCACCGTGGATGCCTCCGGTGGTGAGGCACCCGCGCTCGTCGGCACCGCCGAGGGCCGCTTCGCCCCCGGCTGGACCGTGCAGCAGACCACCGAGGTCGCCGCGGGCACCGGCCGGGGTCTGCAGGGCGTCAACTGCTCCGCCCCGGACACGGAGTTCTGGTTCCCCGGCGCGAGCACCGCGACCGAGCGCACCGACTACGTCCACCTGACCAACCCCGACGACTCCGCCGCCGTCGTGGACATCGAGGTCTACGGCAAGGACGGGGCCCTCGAGACCACGGTGGGAGAGGGCATCACGGTCAAGCCGCACTCCTCCGAACCGGTGCTGCTGTCCACGCTCACCGACGAGGAGCAGGCCGACGTGACGGTCCACGTCGTCGTCCGCAGCGGGCGGGTCGGCGCGGCAGTACAGGCCCTGGACGACTCGCTCGGCGGTGACTGGCTGGCAGCGTCGGCCGATCCGGCGGGCAGCCTCGTCCTGCCCGGCATCCCCGAGGACGCCACCGCCGTACGCCTGATCGCCTTCACACCCGGCACCGTCGACGCCGACCTGAAGGTGCAGCTCGCATCGCCCTCCGGGCTGATCACACCGGCCGGCAACGAGACGGTGCACGTGAAGGGCGGCATGACGACCGCCGTCGACCTCGGCGACGTCACGCGCGGCGAGGCGGGCTCCCTGGTCCTCACGCCGACGGGCGCTCCGGTGCCCGTCGTGGCGGCCGTCCGGGTGCTGCGCGGCAAGGGGGACAGCCAGGAGTCGGCCTTCGTCCCGGCGGCCCGCGAGGTCGGGGTGCGGGCGACGTCCGTCGACAACACGGCCAAGGGCAGCACCCTCGCCGTGACCGCGCCCGAGGGCGCCGCCAAGGTCGAGGTCACCGCCTCCGCGGGCAGCGAGGGCGGTACGCCGGTGACCGAGACATACACGATCAAGGCCGGTACCACCCAGAACATCGAGGTTCCGGCCCCGGACGACGTCGCGGGCACGTACGCGCTGACGGTCGAGCCCGAGTCGGACGGCACACCTGTGTACGCCTCACGGACCCTCACCGCCACGAAGGACGGCGTCCCGGCCTTCACGGTCCAGACCCTCCCCGACGACCGGGGCATGGTGGCGGTCCCGCAGACGCGGGAGGACCTGTCGGTCCTGCAGGAGTAGGGACCGCCGACAGCCTTCGGCCGTCAGTCCTCGCCGTACCGGGGATCCACGGTCTCCGGCGTCAGTCCCAGCAGCTCGGCGACCTGCTCCACGACGACCTCGTGGACCAGCGCCGCCCGCTCGTCGCGCCCCTTGGTGCGGATCTCCACCGGCCGGCGGTAGATCACGACCCGCGCGGGGCACCCCTCGCGGGTCGGCACGGTGCCGCCCAGCGGCACCGGCTCGTCGCTCCATCCCGCTCCGGGCGCGTCCAGGCGCGGGACCTCCAGCACGAGGAAGTCGATGTCGGCCAGCTGCGGCCACCGCCGCTCCAGCCGCTCCACGGAGTCCTGCACCAGATCCGCGAACGTCTCCGCGCGGCTGGCGGCGAGCGGCACCTGGGGAGGCGCGATCGGCCCGCGCATGCCCCGGCCGTGGCGATCACGACGGCGGGGCCCGCGGTCGGCGGCACGGGGCGTCACAGGGGTGTCCATCACGGTGAAGCGTAGTCTCCGCCGGTCCGACGCGCCCGGCACCCACACGGCTTCCGGGCCCCGGTCCCGCACGGGCCCGGAAGCAGACCCCCGCCCGCTTCGGATCCCGGCTCCCGCACGGCGCCGTCGCATGACCGTTCCGGCCAAGGTTCGACTCGATTCCATATCTTTCACGCATCGGTGATCTCAAGGTATTTGACAGTATTTGTACCAAGTGATGACCGGAGCGGGATCCGCGGATGTTCGGAATGCGAGCGTCGGAGCAGGTCAAAGGGGTGTGCCGAGAGGGGCGTGTGGGGCATTTCAGGCCACGACACGGGGGAGCGCGCGGGTGGGGAGTCGTCGCGGCCCGCTCAAGAGTGCGGTACCGTCCAACATCGTGAGCCCTGTACGTCGCTGTTCGCGCACCGCCTGCGGCCGTCCCGCCGTCGCGACGCTGACGTACGTCTACGCCGACTCGACCGCGGTCCTCGGCCCGCTCGCCACCTACGCCGAACCCCACTGCTACGACCTGTGCGCCGAGCACTCCGAGCGCCTCACCGCACCGCGCGGCTGGGAGGTCGTCCGTCTGCTCGACGGTTCGGCCCCGGCGCGGCCCAGCGGGGACGACCTCGAAGCGCTCGCGGACGCGGTGCGCGAAGCGGCCCGGCCCCAGGAGCGGGCGGCCGGCGGCGGGCGCGGCGCGGACCCGATGGAGGTCGCGCGACGCGGCCACCTGCGCGTGCTCCGCTCTCCCGACAACTGATGCCGGACGACGCGCGCCGGCTCTGACGCCTGATCCCTGAACGGCCCTCGCCTGCGCGGCCGCTCACACGGCCACGCCGGTTGTCCGGGTGGGCCGCTCCTTCGCCTGGTCGTGGTGGGGCGGAGCACCTTCGTCCTCGGACGGATGCTGCCCCGGCCCGGTGCCCGTCGCCCACCACGGACCGCCCGCAGCGCAGTGTCACCCCCTGCGGGTAGTTTGTGGTGACCGACAGGACCTCCGGAAGGGCTGGCCGTGGCTGCTGATCTGTCACAGATCGTGAAGGCGTACGACGTACGCGGGGTCGTCCCCGACCAGTGGGACGAGTCCCTGGCCGAACTCTTCGGCGCCGCCTTCGCACGGGTGACCGGCGCGAGTGCCATCGTCACCGGGCACGACATGCGGCCCTCCTCGCCCGGCCTGTCGGGCGCCTTCGCCCGCGGCGCCGCGGCACAGGGCGTCGACGTGACCGAGATCGGCCTCTGCTCCACGGACCAGCTCTACTACGCCTCGGGCGCACTGGACCTGCCCGGCGCGATGTTCACCGCCTCGCACAACCCGGCCCGGTACAACGGCATCAAGCTGTGCCGCGCGGGCGCCGCGCCGGTCGGCCAGGACACCGGCCTGACCGAGATCCGCGGACTCGTCGAGAAGTGGAGCGAGTCGGGCCGCCCCGAGCCGGCCGCCACGGCGGGGACCGTCACCCGGCGCGAGACGCTGGACGACTACGCGGCACACCTGCGCTCCCTCGTCGACCTGACCTCCGTCCGGCCCCTGAAGGTCGTCGTCGACGCGGGCAACGGCATGGGCGGGCACACCGTCCCCACCGTCCTGGCCGGCCTGCCGCTCACCGTCGTCCCGATGTACTTCGAACTCGACGGCACCTTCCCCCACCACGAGGCCAACCCGCTCGACCCGGCCAACCTCGTCGACCTGCAGCAGCGGGTCCGTGAGGAGGGGGCCGACCTCGGCCTCGCCTTCGACGGCGACGCCGACCGCTGCTTCGTCGTCGACGAGCGCGGCGAGCCGGTCTCCCCGTCCGTGATCACCGCCCTGGTGGCCTCCCGCGAACTCGCCCGCAACGGCGGCAAGGGCACGGTCATCCACAACCTGATCACCTCCTGGTCGGTGCCGGAGGTCGTCGAGGAGAACGGCGGCACGCCGGTACGCACCCGCGTCGGCCACTCCTTCATCAAGGCCGAGATGGCCACCAGCGGCGCGATCTTCGGCGGCGAGCACTCGGCGCACTACTACTTCCGCGACTTCTGGAACGCCGACACGGGCATGCTCGCCGCCCTGCACGTCCTCGCCGCCCTCGGCGGCCAGCAGGGCACCCTGTCCGCCCTGGTCGACCAGTACGACCGCTACGCGGGCTCCGGCGAGATCAACTCCACGGTCGACGACCAGGCGGCCCGCCTCACGGCGATCAGGGCCGCGTACGAGGGCCGCGACGGCATCACCCTGGACGAACTGGACGGCCTCACCGTCACCGCCGCCGACTGGTGGTTCAACGTCCGCCCCTCCAACACGGAACCCCTCCTCCGCCTGAACGCGGAGGCCCGCGACCAGGCCACCATGGCCAGAATCCGCGACGAGGCCCTGGCCGTCATCAGAGGCTGACGCCCGGGGCGGAGCCGCGGCCGGTTCCGCGGCCGGCGCAGCGTCCCGTACGGCCCGTCACACGTCCGTCCCGTGCGGCCGGACGGGACGGCGGCCGTACGGCCGGGCCCCGTGTGCGGGAGGGGCCCATCGCGTCGACGCCCTCCTCCGCCTTGCGGTCGCACGCACCGGGACCCCGCTCCCCCCGCCGGGAAGACGCCGCCGGTCACCTCCGACTCGATCCGCCGGACAGACCCCGGCTCTCCCGGGCACCGCGTCAGGGGATTCCGGCCCGAAACCGCGACGGCCCGCTCGGGGCGTACCCCCTGACGTGCCGTCCGAAGGCCCGCGGCCCGGGGCCGGCTCTCACGGACGGGCACGTCAGGGAGTACGCCGGCGGCCACCGCACTCCCGCCGGACCGGAGCGCCGGGCACACCCTCCGCCGCCCGCCCGCAGTGCCCCCACCGGCGGTACCCTGACCGGGCACATCCGCATACGCCCGCCCCGAAGGGAACCCACCCCATGCCGCTGGAAACCGGCCTCCTGGAGATCCTCGCCTGCCCGGCCTGCCATTCCTCCCTCAAGGAGCAGGACAACGAGCTGATCTGCACCGGCCAGGAGTGCGGCCTGGCGTACCCGGTCCGCGACGGCATTCCCGTCCTCCTCGTCGACGAGGCCCGCCGCCCCGGGTGAGTGACGATCCGGCGGTCCTGCGCACCAGCGGATCCGCCGCCCCGCGTACCGCCGCCCCGCCGATCGGAGACTGCCGCCCCATGCTCGACGAATCGCTGCTGGACTCACCGGAGGGCCTCGCCGAGGCCGACCGCCGCGGGCTGCTCCGCGGCGCGGCCGAGGCGGGCGCCCGTGTCCGCACCGCCGCCCGGTACGCCGCCGAGGCCGGTGTCCACGACCTCAAACCGGACGGCCGTCCCCGCGCCGTCCTCATCGCGGGCCCCGGCGCGGCCGCCACCCAGACCGCCGACCTCCTCGGCACGCTCGCCGGCGCCGGCAGCCCCGTCACCCGGCTCGCACCCACCGGCGTGGCCTCCGCCGCGGGCGCGCTGCGCTGGGAGCTGCCCGGCTGGGCCGGCTCCGTGGACCTGCTCCTGATCGCCACCCCGGACGGCACCGAGCCGGGCCTGTCCCTGCTCGCCGAGCAGGCCTACCGCCGCGGTTGCACCGTCGTCGCCGTGGCCCCCGCCCGGACCCCGCTCGCCGAGACGGCCAGCGGCTCCCACAGCCTGTTCGTCCCCATGGCGACCGCGTCCTACGAGCAGGACGAGGAACTCGCCGCCTCCGCCCCCGGAGTCCTGTGGGCGCTGCTCACCCCGCTGCTCGCGCTCCTGGACCGCGCCGGGCTGCTCACCGCCCCGCCGGACGTCCTGGAGAAGGTCGCCGACCGCCTCGACCGCATCGCCGAACGCTGCGGCCCGGCCGTCGCCACCTACAGCAACCCCGCCAAGACCCTGGCCGCCGAACTCGCCGACGCGCTCCCCGTCGTGTGGACCGAGGGCACCTCGGCCGGCCCGGCGGGCCGCCGCTTCGCCGCCGCGCTCGCGGAACTGTCCGGCACCCCCGCCGTCGTCGCCGAACTCCCCGAGGCACTCGGCTCGCACAACGCCCTGCTGGCAGGCCCGCTCGCGGGCCGCGCCGACCCGGACGACTTCTTCCGTGACCGCGTGGAGGAGACGCCCGCCCTCCACGCGCGCGTGGTGCTGCTCCGCGACCGTCCGATCGGCGGCCTCACCGCCGCCCCGGCCGCCCGTGAGCTGGCCCTCGGCCACGACACACCGATCAGCGAACTGGAACCGGAGGAGGGCGGCGAACTGGAGACCCTCGCCGAACTGATCGCCGTCACGGATTTCGCCGCCGTTTACCTGGCGCTCACCTCAAGAGCCTGATCATGCGAGGAACAGGGCCGGCGCGGATGTTCTGACCAGGACTTCCGAGGACGTCGGGCCTGCCGCGCACGCACGTACCACCGTGCACGCACGCACGTACCACCGCGCACGCCGCCCCTCCGTCCTCCGCCGAGAACCTGCCGAACGACCCAGAGAGAACCCCATGGATCGCCTCGACAACACCGTCCGCCCCTATGCCTGGGGTTCCACCACCGCCATCGCCCGGCTCCTCGGTGTCGAACCGACCGGCGAGCCGCAGGCGGAGATGTGGATGGGTGCTCACCCCGGCGCGCCCTCGCGCACCGGCCGGGGCACACTCGCCGAGGTCATCGACGCCGATCCGGAGCGGGAACTCGGCGCGGCCTCGGCCGAGAAGTTCGGCCCGCGCCTGCCCTTCCTCCTCAAGCTCCTCGCCGCCGGCGCGCCCCTGTCCCTCCAGGTCCACCCCGACCTGGACCAGGCGAAGGCCGGATACGCGGACGAGGAGCGACGCGGCGTCCCCGCCGACGCCGCGCACCGCACCTACAAGGACGCCAACCACAAGCCCGAACTGATCTGCGCCCTCACCGACTTCGACGGCCTCTGCGGCTTCCGCGACCCGCTGCGCGCCGCCGAACTGCTCGACGCCCTCGGCGTGGACTCCCTCAAGCCGTACGTCGACCTGCTGCACGCGCACCCCGAGCAAGCGGCCCTGCGCGAGGTCCTCACCGCGATCCTCACCGCCGACCGGGACGAGATGGCCCACACCGTCACCGAGGCGGCCGCCGCCTGCGACCGCCTCGGCGGCGACCACGCCCCGTACGCCGCCATCGCCCACCACCACCCGGGCGACCCCGGCGTCATCGCCGCCATGCTCCTCAACCACGTCCGGCTCCAGCCCGGCGAGGCCCTCTACCTCGGTGCCGGCGTCCCGCACGCCTACCTGAACGGCCTCGGCGTCGAGATCATGGCCAACTCCGACAACGTGCTGCGCTGCGGACTGACCCCCAAGCACGTGGACGTCCCCGAACTCCTGCGCATCGTCCGCTTCGAGGCCGGTGACCCCGGAGTGCTGCGCCCGGAGGCCGCACCCGACGGCGAGGAGCTCTACGACACCCCCATCGACGAGTTCCGGCTCTCCCGCTACGTCCTGCCCGCGGGCGGCACCACCCACGACCTCACGCGGGCCGCCCCCCAGATCCTGCTCTGCACCGCCGGCTCCCTGCGTGCGGGCGAGCACGAACTGTCCCCGGGCACCTCCGTGTTCGTCCCCGCAGGCGAAAAGGCCGAAGTGTCCGGTACCGGAACTCTGTTCAGGGCCACGGTCGTCGTCTGACCGGCCGGTGACGACGGTCTGACACACCGCGGCCCGATCGGGCTGCAACAATGTCCCCCCGTTACAGGACGGTCAACACCCCGGGCGGCGTAAGAAGACGCCGACCCGGGCCCGTCAACGGCGTACGAAGGGACAACGCGTACACATGAGCGCGTCAGGCGGCACCAAGGCGATCGTTGCGGCACTCGTCGCCAACGCCGCGATCGCGGTAGCGAAGTTCGTGGCGTACCTTTTCAGCGGCTCCTCGTCGATGCTCGCCGAATCCGTGCACTCCGTCGCCGACTCCGGCAACCAGGCCCTGCTGCTGCTCGGCGGCAAGCGGGCCAGGCGGCAGGCCACCCCGCAGCACCCCTTCGGCTACGGCCGCGAGCGCTACATCTACGCCTTCCTCGTCTCCATCGTGCTGTTCTCGGTCGGTGGCCTGTTCGCCCTCTACGAGGGCTACGAGAAGATCAAGCACCCGCACGAGCTGGAGAACTGGTACTGGCCGGTCGGCGTCCTGGTCTTCGCGATCATCGCCGAGACCTTCTCCTTCCGTACCGCCATCAAGGAGTCCAACGCGGTGCGCGGCGAGCGCTCCTGGAAGGAGTTCGTCCGCCACGCCAAGGCCCCCGAGCTGCCGGTCGTCCTCCTGGAGGACCTCGGCGCCCTCGTCGGCCTCGTCCTCGCCCTCGGCGGCGTCGGCATGGCCCTGCTCACCGGCGACAGCGTCTGGGACGGCATCGGCACCCTCTGCATCGGCGTCCTGCTGATCCTGATCGCCGTGGTCCTCGCACTCGAGACGAAGTCCCTGCTGCTCGGCGAGGCCGCGGGAGCCGAGGAGACCCGGAAGATCGAGGCCGCCGTCGTCGACGGCGACACCGTCACCCGCATCATCCACATGCGCACCCTCCACATCGGCCCCGAGGAGCTGCTGGTCGCCGCGAAGATCGCCGTACGGCACGACGACACGGCCGCGGAGATCGCCGCCGCCATCGACGCCGCCGAGTCCCGCATCCGCGAGGCCGTCCCGATCGCCCGTGTGATCTACCTGGAGCCCGACATCTACAGCGAGACCGAGGCCGCCAAGGGCGCCGACGCCGCAGCCAGCCCCGGAGGCCCCGCACCGACGGAGCACTGAGCCCGCGCCCGTCCGGCCCTGCCGGCCGGCGCACCTCCTGATCGGCCACGACCACCGACCGGTGACGACCACCGGCTCCGGTGGTCGTGGCCGTTCCCCGCCGTTCACCACGGCTCCTCGCCGTTGCCCGCCGTTCTTTGCCCCACCTCTCATCGCCCTCAGTGTTCGGCCTGATGTGTTCGGCAACCGGCTGGGGGCGGCCCCGCCCGGCGGTGTAGCTTGGGACGGAGCCAGACGTCGCTGCTGATGGCGGTCGGGCGGTCCCCCTGCGGACCGGCCGAGGGAGAGAGGGCCTCCGACGGACTGCGCTGCGCGCACGCGGGGCATGCCTGTGCCCTCCCCGGGCACTCCTGTGTCCGCCGCGCAGAACAGCCGTACCCACCTCGACCCACACCCCGAGGAGCAGCTCTCCATGACGACTGTCGACACCCGACAGGACTTCAAGGTCGCCGACCTCTCCCTGGCCGCCTTCGGCCGCAAGGAGATCACCCTGGCCGAGCACGAGATGCCGGGCCTGATGGCGATCCGCAAGGAGTACGCCGAGGCACAGCCCCTGGCCGGCGCCCGTGTCACCGGCTCCCTGCACATGACCGTGCAGACCGCCGTCCTCATCGAGACCCTGACCGCCCTCGGCGCTCAGGTCCGCTGGGCGTCCTGCAACATCTTCTCCACCCAGGACCACGCCGCGGCCGCCATCGCCGTCGGCCCGAACGGCACGCCCGAGAACCCGCAGGGCATCCCCGTCTTCGCCTGGAAGGGCGAGACGCTTCAGGAGTACTGGTGGTGCACGGAGCAGGCGCTGACCTGGCCGGACACCGCCACCGGCGGCCCGAACATGATCCTGGACGACGGCGGTGACGCCACCCTCCTGGTCCACAAGGGCGTCGAGTACGAGAAGGACGGCAAGGTTCCCTCGGTCGACACCGCAGAGTCCGACGAGCACCGCGTCATCCTCGAACTCCTCACCCGCACGGTGAGCGAGAGCCCGCAGAAGTGGACCCAGCTGGCGTCCGAGATCCGCGGCGTGACCGAGGAGACCACGACCGGCGTCCACCGCCTGTACGAGATGCACCGCGACGGCACCCTCCTGTTCCCGGCGATCAACGTCAACGACGCCGTCACCAAGTCGAAGTTCGACAACAAGTACGGCTGCCGCCACTCCCTGATCGACGGCATCAACCGTGCCACGGACGTGCTGATCGGCGGCAAGACCGCGGTCGTCTGCGGCTACGGCGACGTCGGCAAGGGATGCGCGGAGTCCCTGCGCGGCCAGGGCGCCCGCGTGATCGTCACCGAGATCGACCCGATCTGCGCCCTGCAGGCGGCGATGGACGGCTACCAGGTCACGACGCTGGACGAGGTCGTCGACCAGGCCGACATCTTCGTCACCACGACCGGCAACAAGGACATCATCATGGCCTCGGACATGGCCAGGATGAAGCACCAGGCCATCGTCGGCAACATCGGCCACTTCGACAACGAGATCGACATGGCCGGCCTTGCCAGGACCCCCGGCATCGTCAAGGACGAGGTCAAGCCGCAGGTCCACACCTGGACCTACCCCGACGGCAAGGTCCTCATCATCCTCTCCGAGGGCCGCCTGCTGAACCTGGGCAACGCCACCGGCCACCCGTCGTTCGTGATGTCCAACTCCTTCGCGGACCAGACCCTGGCCCAGATCGAGCTGTTCACCAAGCCCGACGAGTACCCGACCGGCGTCTACGTGCTGCCCAAGCACCTGGACGAGAAGGTGGCCCGGCTGCACCTCGACGCGCTCGGCGTGAAGCTGACCACCCTCCGCCCCGAGCAGGCCGAGTACATCGGTGTGACGGTCGAGGGCCCGTACAAGTCGGACCACTACCGCTACTGAGTCCGGCGCCCGAGCCGACGCCCACCGGGCCGGGGCTCCCGCCACGGTGAGCGCGCCCGTGCACCGGCGCGCTCACCGACGGCAGGACCATCCGGGACAGGCCCCCGCACCCCCGTGACGGGGGCCTGTCCCGTTGGCCGGCCAGTGACCGGACAACCGGCCCGCCCGTCAAGACCCAGGACCTCCATGCCCCGCGGCCGCTATTCGCTCCACGATCCGCACGATCACACCCCTCTCGCCGAAGAGCACTTCCACTGCGCCCCCGGTCCCTCCGGCTGGCGCTACGTCTCCCAGCTCACCGCCCCGTCCGGCGATCACCTGGGCTCGGTCGACCTGGCGCTCGACGAACTCGGCCGCCCCATCCGACTCGAACTGCATGCCGCGAGCTGGCAGGTTCGCGGCGCCGCCCTCGACGGCGTCACCTGGGTCCGTACCGACCCCACCGGAACCCACGCCACCGAAGGCAATACACGCGCCCACGCCTTCACCGGCTCCTCGCCCGCGTTCCTCATCGCCACCGCCCGTCTCCTGCGCCTCACCCCTTCCGCCCCGGCCACCCGCGTGCGCCTCGTCGCCTTCACGGACCCGGTGCTCGCCCCGCTCACCGTGGACCAGTCCTGGACCTTGGTGGAAAGAGAAGCACACGCCACTGACAACGGACCCCTGACCGTGGACGCATACCAGGTCACAGCCCTGGACACGGGTGAGCAGCACACCGTGCACCTCTCCGGGGACGTGGTCCTCGCGGCCCCCGGCATCGAACTCGAGGACCTCGAGTCACCCCCCTCGGCGCTCGACTGATCCCCCACCCCGGGCGCGCCCGCCCCGAAAACGCCGTACGCCCTACGCCGGCGGCACGAACCCGGTCGACGGCCCTTCGGCCGCAGGCGGGGGAGAAGCCGGAGAAGCGGGGGGCGAGGGGTATGCGGTTGGTGGAGCCGCCCGATCGACGGGCGGCGGGGCGTACGGACCCGCCGGTCCGAATGCGCCGACCGGCCCGCCGCCCATGGCGGCCGCTCCACCGGCACCCTGGCCGAAGGCACGCCGCGCGTCCCGGGCCTGCCGTTCCTGCACCACCGCCGCCAGATACGCCGCCGCCGGCACGCCCTGCGGCACCGGCGCCCCCGTCCGGTCCGCCAGATCCGCCGCCAGCCGCTCCGCCATCGCCTGCCCCACCTGCGGGTCCAGCTGCCGCATCCGCGTCAGGTACTGGCGTACGGCGAGCCACAGCCCGTCCGGCACCGCGGACAGATCGAGCCCCGAGAACCGGCCGGCCAGCCAGGGCGGAGGTGGTGGCACCGAGCCCACGGGTCCGACCGGCAGCCTCTCCCGAACGACGAGTGTCCCGGCGAAGACGTCCCCGAGCCGTCGCCCCCGCGACGACACGAGCGAGGCGATGCACGCGATGACGCCCATCGTCATCAGGATCTCGATCACTCCGATCAGTCCTCGCACCAGCGCGTGCCGGAAACGGATCGGCCCACCGTCGTCCCGCACCACCCGCAGCCCGCAGGCCACCTTCCCGAGCGATCGACCGTGGGTGAGGGTCTCCACCGCGATCGGCCCGCCCACCAGCAACAACAGAAAGACCGCGAGGAAGATCGCCGTCTGCGCCGCCTGGTCCAGGGAAGACGTCGAAGCCACCAGCGCGATGGTCGCCGCGACATAGACCGTCATGGCCGCGGCCAGATCGAGCAGCACGGCCAGCGCCCTGCTGGGCAGCTTCGCGGGGCGCAGCTCCAACGCCACAGCCTCGCCCGTCACCAGCTCACTCACGTCCGCCCGCCCTTCCCCTGCCCTGCCCGGAACACCGCCAGTCTGCCAAGCTGATGGCACATCGCACCGCAGTACGACCAGCCGATCATCCCGTACCACCAAGCCGGCCGGTCCGTACGACCGACGAAGAACTCGCGGCGGGAGCCGACGAACAGCCGAGGAGCAGGCACACCGATGGACCTGGACGTCTTCGTCTCCGCCCACCGCGCGGAGTGGGACCGCCTCGACGCCCTGCTCCGGCGCCAGCGCCGGCTGACCGGCGCCGAGGCCGACGAACTCGTCCTCCTCTACCAGCGCACGGCCACGCACCTTTCGCTGATCCAGTCCGCAGCCCCCGACCCGCAACTGACCGGCAGGCTCAGCCAGCTGGTGGCACGCGCGCGTGGCGCAGTGACGGGGACCCGCCGCGCGTCCTGGCGGGACGTCACTCACTTCCTCTCGCACAGCTTCCCGGCCGCTGTGTACCGGGCACGCCACTGGTGGGTGCCCACCGCGCTCCTGTCCACCGCGGTCGCGGCCCTCCTCGGCTGGTGGATCGGCACGCACCCCGAAGTCCAGGCATCCATCGCCGCACCCGCCGAGCTGCGCGAGCTCACCCGCCCCGGCGGCCAGTACGAGACGTACTACTCCAGTAACCCCGCGGCCTCGTTCGCCGCCCAGGTCTGGACGAACAACGCATGGGCCGCCGCCCTCTGCCTGATCCTGGGTGTCTTCCTGGGCCTGCCGGTCATCTGGATCCTCTTCACGAACATGCTCAACCTGGGCGTCGGCTTCGGACTGATGGCCTCCGCGGGGAGGCTCGACACCTTCCTCGGTCTCGTGCTGCCCCACGGCCTCCTCGAACTGACCGCGGTCTTCGTCGCCGCCGGCACCGGCCTGCGCCTCGGCTGGACTCTCATCGACCCCGGGACACGCCCGCGACGCAGAGCCCTCGCGGAGGAGGGCCGGGCAGCGCTGGCCATGGCGATCGGCCTGGCGCTGGTCCTCTTCGTCTCCGGCGCGATCGAAGGCTTCGTCACCCCGTCCGGCCTTCCCACCTGGGCCCGCATCACCATCGGAGTCGTCGCGGAGCTGGCCTTCCTGGCCTACGTCTATGTCCTGGGCGGACGCGCGGCGCGGGCCGGTGAGACCGGCGACCTGGAGACGGCCGAACGCAGCGCCGTCGTGCCGACAGCCGCCTGATGTGCGTGGAGCTCCGTTCAGCTGCTAGTCTCCTCTTCGCCCCGCAGGAACCGTTGACACGGACCGAGCGGGGAGGTAGATTTGAACAGTTGCCTGGAGCTGGGCTCTGACCCGCAGCGGCAACCGTAAGCATCTATCTGCTTCTCGAGATTCAAGAATTCGACGAAGCCCCTCCCGATAAATCGGAAAAATTCGGCCGGTCAGTCCGGCACGAAACATCTGATAAAGTCGGAGCCGCCGGAAAGGGAAACGCGGAAGCGGGAACCCGGAAGGCGAAACCCCGAGGAAATCGGATCGGAAAGATCTGGTAGAGTCGGGGACACGAAATACCGAAGGGAAGCGCCCGGAGGAAAGCCCGAGAGGGTGAGTACAAAGGAAGCGTCCGTTCCTTGAGAACTCAACAGCGTGCCAAAAATCAACGCCAGATATGTTGATACCCCGTCTCCGGCCGTTCGGCCGGGACGAGGTTCCTTTGAAGAAAAACACAGCGAGGACGCTGTGAACGGCCGGGCCTATTCCGCCCGACCGTTCCGCTCTCGTGATGTGTCGACCCGCAGTCCTTAATCGGACGCAGGCGGGAAAGCATTCACGGAGAGTTTGATCCTGGCTCAGGACGAACGCTGGCGGCGTGCTTAACACATGCAAGTCGAACGATGAACCACTTCGGTGGGGATTAGTGGCGAACGGGTGAGTAACACGTGGGCAATCTGCCCTTCACTCTGGGACAAGCCCTGGAAACGGGGTCTAATACCGGATAACACTTCCACTCGCATGGGTGGGGGTTAAAAGCTCCGGCGGTGAGGGATGAGCCCGCGGCCTATCAGCTTGTTGGTGAGGTAATGGCTCACCAAGGCGACGACGGGTAGCCGGCCTGAGAGGGCGACCGGCCACACTGGGACTGAGACACGGCCCAGACTCCTACGGGAGGCAGCAGTGGGGAATATTGCACAATGGGCGAAAGCCTGATGCAGCGACGCCGCGTGAGGGATGACGGCCTTCGGGTTGTAAACCTCTTTCAGCAGGGAAGAAGCGAAAGTGACGGTACCTGCAGAAGAAGCGCCGGCTAACTACGTGCCAGCAGCCGCGGTAATACGTAGGGCGCGAGCGTTGTCCGGAATTATTGGGCGTAAAGAGCTCGTAGGCGGCTTGTCGCGTCGATTGTGAAAGCCCGGGGCTTAACCCCGGGTCTGCAGTCGATACGGGCAGGCTAGAGTGTGGTAGGGGAGATCGGAATTCCTGGTGTAGCGGTGAAATGCGCAGATATCAGGAGGAACACCGGTGGCGAAGGCGGATCTCTGGGCCATTACTGACGCTGAGGAGCGAAAGCGTGGGGAGCGAACAGGATTAGATACCCTGGTAGTCCACGCCGTAAACGGTGGGAACTAGGTGTTGGCGACATTCCACGTCGTCGGTGCCGCAGCTAACGCATTAAGTTCCCCGCCTGGGGAGTACGGCCGCAAGGCTAAAACTCAAAGGAATTGACGGGGGCCCGCACAAGCAGCGGAGCATGTGGCTTAATTCGACGCAACGCGAAGAACCTTACCAAGGCTTGACATACACCGGAAAGCATTAGAGATAGTGCCCCCCTTGTGGTCGGTGTACAGGTGGTGCATGGCTGTCGTCAGCTCGTGTCGTGAGATGTTGGGTTAAGTCCCGCAACGAGCGCAACCCTTGTCCCGTGTTGCCAGCAAGCCCCTTCGGGGGTGTTGGGGACTCACGGGAGACCGCCGGGGTCAACTCGGAGGAAGGTGGGGACGACGTCAAGTCATCATGCCCCTTATGTCTTGGGCTGCACACGTGCTACAATGGCCGGTACAATGAGCTGCGATACCGTGAGGTGGAGCGAATCTCAAAAAGCCGGTCTCAGTTCGGATTGGGGTCTGCAACTCGACCCCATGAAGTCGGAGTTGCTAGTAATCGCAGATCAGCATTGCTGCGGTGAATACGTTCCCGGGCCTTGTACACACCGCCCGTCACGTCACGAAAGTCGGTAACACCCGAAGCCGGTGGCCCAACCCCCTTGTGGGGAGGGAGCTGTCGAAGGTGGGACTGGCGATTGGGACGAAGTCGTAACAAGGTAGCCGTACCGGAAGGTGCGGCTGGATCACCTCCTTTCTAAGGAGCACTTCTAGGCTGCCAGGCTTGCCTGGTGGTCCAGGGGCCAGTACATCGGCGCATGTCCGATGCTGGTTGCTCATGGGTGGAACGTTGATTATTCGGCACTCTTGATCGTCTTCTTCTTCCAGTACTGCCCGCACGGGTGTGGAACGTCGGGGGAGGCGGCGGGGAGTGCCGGGCACGCTGTTGGGTGTCTGAGGGCACGGCCGTAAGGTCTGTCTTCGGGATGCCGACCCCAGTGAACTCCGGTTGTTGCCGGGGGTGATGGGTGGTTGGTCGTTGTTTGAGAACTGCACAGTGGACGCGAGCATCTGTGGCCAAGTTTTTAAGGGCGCACGGTGGATGCCTTGGCACCAGGAACCGATGAAGGACGTGGGAGGCCACGATAGGCCCCGGGGAGTCGTCAACCAGGCTTTGATCCGGGGGTGTCCGAATGGGGAAACCCGGCAGTCGTCATGGGCTGTCACCCATACCTGAACACATAGGGTATGTGGAGGGAACGCGGGGAAGTGAAACATCTCAGTACCCGCAGGAAGAGAAAACAACCGTGATTCCGGGAGTAGTGGCGAGCGAAACCGGATGAGGCCAAACCGTATGTGTGTGAGACCCGGCAGGGGTTGCGCATGCGGGGTTGTGGGATCTCTCTTTCACGGTCTGCCGGCCGTGGGACGAGTCAGAAACCGTTGATGTAGGCGAAGGACATGCGAAAGGTCCGGCGTAGAGGGTAAGACCCCCGTAGTCGAAACATCAGCGGCTCGTTTGAGAGACACCCAAGTAGCACGGGGCCCGAGAAATCCCGTGTGAATCTGGCGGGACCACCCGCTAAGCCTAAATATTCCCTGGTGACCGATAGCGGATAGTACCGTGAGGGAATGGTGAAAAGTACCGCGGGAGCGGAGTGAAATAGTACCTGAAACCGTGTGCCTACAAGCCGTGGGAGCGTCGCGCAAGGACTTGTCCTTGCGTCGTGACTGCGTGCCTTTTGAAGAATGAGCCTGCGAGTTTGCGGTGTGTTGCGAGGTTAACCCGAGTGGGGAAGCCGTAGCGAAAGCGAGTCCGAACAGGGCGTTTCAGTAGCATGCTCAAGACCCGAAGCGGAGTGATCTAGCCATGGGCAGGTTGAAGCGGAGGTAAGACTTCGTGGAGGACCGAACCCACCAGGGTTGAAAACCTGGGGGATGACCTGTGGTTAGGGGTGAAAGGCCAATCAAACTCCGTGATAGCTGGTTCTCCCCGAAATGCATTTAGGTGCAGCGTCGTGTGTTTCTTGCCGGAGGTAGAGCACTGGATAGGCGATGGGCCCTACCGGGTTACTGACCTTAGCCAAACTCCGAATGCCGGTAAGTGAGAGCGCGGCAGTGAGACTGTGGGGGATAAGCTCCATGGTCGAGAGGGAAACAGCCCAGAGCATCGACTAAGGCCCCCAAGCGTACGCTAAGTGGGAAAGGATGTGGAGTCGCACAGACAACCAGGAGGTTGGCTTAGAAGCAGCCACCCTTGAAAGAGTGCGTAATAGCTCACTGGTCTAGTGATTCCGCGCCGACAATGTAGCGGGGCTCAAGCGTACCGCCGAAGTCGTGTCATTCATACAACAGGGCCAACGCCCGTATGGATGGGTAGGGGAGCGTCGTGTGCCGGGTGAAGCAGCCGCGGAAGCGAGTTGTGGACGGTTCACGAGTGAGAATGCAGGCATGAGTAGCGATACACACGTGAGAAACGTGTGCGCCGATTGACTAAGGGTTCCTGGGTCAAGCTGATCTGCCCAGGGTAAGTCGGGACCTAAGGCGAGGCCGACAGGCGTAGTCGATGGATAACCGGTTGATATTCCGGTACCCGCTGTGAAGCGTCAAACATCGAGCATCGTGATGCTAAGGCCGTGAAGCCGTTCCGGACCCTTCGGGGAATGGAAAGTGGTGGAGCCGCCGGCCCAAGCGGTTAGTAGGTGAGTGATGGGGTGACGCAGGAAGGTAGTCCAGCCCGGGCGGTGGTTGTCCCGGGGTAAGGGTGTAGCCCGTCATCCAGGTAAATCCGGATGGCATGTGGGTGAGACCTGATGCCGAGCCGATTGTGGTGAAGTGGATGATCCTATGCTGTCGAGAAAAGCCTCTAGCGAGTTTCATGGCGGCCCGTACCCTAAACCGACTCAGGTGGTCAGGTAGAGAATACCGAGGCGTTCGGGTGAACTATGGTTAAGGAACTCGGCAAAATGCCCCCGTAACTTCGGGAGAAGGGGGGCCATGTCCGGTGATGGGGTTTTCCCTCTGAGCTGGGTGTGGCCGCAGAGACCAGCGAGAAGCGACTGTTTACTAAAAACACAGGTCCGTGCGAAGCCGTAAGGCGATGTATACGGACTGACGCCTGCCCGGTGCTGGAACGTTAAGGGGACCGGTTAGTCACTCTTCGGGGTGGCGAAGCTGAGAACTTAAGCGCCAGTAAACGGCGGTGGTAACTATAACCATCCTAAGGTAGCGAAATTCCTTGTCGGGTAAGTTCCGACCTGCACGAATGGCGTAACGACTTCTCGACTGTCTCAACCATAGGCCCGGTGAAATTGCACTACGAGTAAAGATGCTCGTTTCGCGCAGCAGGACGGAAAGACCCCGGGACCTTTACTACAGTTTGATATTGGTGTTCGGTTCGGCTTGTGTAGGATAGCTGGGAGACTTTGAAGCTGCCACGCCAGTGGTGGTGGAGTCGTCGTTGAAATACCAGTCTGGTCGTGCTGGATGTCTAACCTGGGTCCGTGATCCGGATCAGGGACAGTGTCTGATGGGTAGTTTAACTGGGGCGGTTGCCTCCTAAAGAGTAACGGAGGCGCCCAAAGGTTCCCTCAGCCTGGTTGGTAATCAGGTGTTGAGTGTAAGTGCACAAGGGAGCTTGACTGTGAGACCGACGGGTCGAGCAGGGACGAAAGTCGGGACTAGTGATCCGGCGGTGGCTTGTGGAAGCGCCGTCGCTCAACGGATAAAAGGTACCCCGGGGATAACAGGCTGATCTTCCCCAAGAGTCCATATCGACGGGATGGTTTGGCACCTCGATGTCGGCTCGTCGCATCCTGGGGCTGGAGTCGGTCCCAAGGGTTGGGCTGTTCGCCCATTAAAGCGGTACGCGAGCTGGGTTTAGAACGTCGTGAGACAGTTCGGTCCCTATCCGCTGTGCGCGTAGGAGTCTTGAGAAGGGCTGTCCCTAGTACGAGAGGACCGGGACGGACGAACCTCTGGTGTGCCAGTTGTCCTGCCAAGGGCATGGCTGGTTGGCTACGTTCGGGAGGGATAACCGCTGAAAGCATCTAAGCGGGAAGCCTGCTTCGAGATGAGGACTCCCACCTCTATAAGAGGGTAAGGCTCCCAGTAGACGACTGGGTTGATAGGCCGGATATGGAAGCACGGCAACGTGTGGAGTTGACCGGTACTAATAGGCCGAGGGCTTGTCCTCAGTTGCTCGCGTCCACTGTGTTGGTTCTGAAACCACGAACAACCCCGCACCCGTCCCCGGACGGTGTGTGGTGCGGTTGGATTGATTGTTTCATAGTGTTTCGGTGGTCATAGCGTAGGGGAAACGCCCGGTTACATTCCGAACCCGGAAGCTAAGCCTTACCGCGCCGATGGTACTGCAGGGGGGACCCTGTGGGAGAGTAGGACGCCGCCGAACAATTTTTGTGAAGGGAAAGCCCCGTGCCATTCGGCACGGGGCTTTCTGCGTTATAGCGGCTCCGGGGCCGGTCCGCTCTGCCTTTCCTCCTGCCCCTTCCCTCTCTTCCCTCAGAGGCGGCCCGCTGCCTTCAAAGCGAGGTAGGCGTCTGCCAGGGCCGGTGCCAGGCCGTCCGGGGTTGCTTCGACGACCGTGACGCCGTGGCGGCGAAGTTGTTCCGTGGTGCGGTCGCGTTCCGTCTGAGCCTGGGCCGCTGCCGCGGCCTCGTATACGGCGTCGGTGTCTCCGCGGGCGTTGGACATCCGTGCCAGGTACGGGTCGGCGACCGAGGCGAGCAGGACTGTGTGGCGCTGGGTGAGCCGGGCCAGCACGGGGAGCAGACCCTCCTCGATGGGGGCCGCGTCGAGCGTCGTGAAAAGGACGATCAGGGAGCGGCGAGGGGCTGTGCGCAGGGCTGTGGCCGTCAGGCTTCGGGCGTCGGTTTCGACGAGCTCCGGTTCCAGGACGGCCATGGTGTTGACCAGGGAAGGGAGGAGGTCGCCTGCCGAGCGGCCCTGGACGAGGGCGCGGAGGCGGCGGTCGTGGGCGAGGAGGTCGACGCGGTCGCCGGCCCGGGAGGCGAGGGCCGCGAGGAGCAGGGCCGCGTCCATGGAGGCGTCCAGACGGGGGATGTCGCCGACCCGGCCCGCGGAGGTGCGGCCGGTGTCGAGGACCAACAGGATGTGCCGGTCGCGTTCGGGGCGCCAGGTGCGTACCGCTACGGCGGACTGCCGGGCTGTGGCACGCCAGTCGATGGAGCGGGTGTCGTCGCCGGGGACGTACGCCCGCAGGCTGTCGAACTCCGTGCCCTCGCCGCGGCTGAGGACGCTGGTGCGGCCGTCCAGCTCGCGCAGCCGGGCCAGTTTGGAGGGCAGGTGTTTGCGGCTGGTGAACGGTGGCAGCACACGGACCGCCCAGGGGACGTCATGGGTGCCCTGGCGGGCGAAGAGACCGAGCGGGCCGTAGGACCGGACGGTGACCCGGTCGGCCAGGCGGTCGCCGCGACGGGTGGGGCGCAGACGGGTGGTGACGCGTCGGCGTTCACCCGCGGGGACCGTGAGGCGGTGCCGGGAGGCTGCCACCTCGGTGCCGGGCTGCCAGCTGCTGGGGGGCCAGGCGTCACGGATACGGGCCCGGAGCGGGCGACGGGACGTGTTGGTGACCGTCAGGGTGATGTCGGCGCTGTCACCCAGGCGTACGGAGGTGTCGCCGGAGCGGCTGAGACCGAGCCGGCGCACTGGGGCGGCCAGGGCGAAGTCGCAGGCACAGGCCACCGCCAGGGGGGCGTTGACGGCGAGCAGGCCCGCCCAGCCCGGTTCCCAGAGACCGACGGGGAGAGAGCCGAGTGCCGCCAGGAGGGCGGCGCGTCCGGTGAGTGCCATCAGCGGGGGACGGGGACGTGGGCGAGGATCGCGTTGATGACCGAGTCGGTCGTGACGCCTTCCATCTCGGCCTCCGGGCGCAGCTGTACGCGGTGACGGAGAGTGGGGAGGGCGAGGGCCTTGACGTCGTCGGGGATGACGTAGTCGCGTCCGGTCAGCCAGGCCCAGGCACGGGCGGTGGACAGGAGGGCGGTGGCTCCTCGGGGGGAGACGCCGAGGGCGAGGGACGGCGACTCGCGCGTGGCGCGGCAGATGTCGACGACGTAGGCGGTGATCTCGGGGGACACCGTCGTCTTCGCCACCGCGGCGCGGGCGGTTTCCAGATCGGCGGCGGTGGCGACGGGGCGTACGCCGGCGGCGCGCAGGTCCTGGGGGTTGAAGCCCTCGGTGTGGCGGGTGAGGACGTCGATCTCGTCCTGGCGTGAGGGGAGCGGGATCGTGAGTTTGAGGAGGAAGCGGTCGAGCTGGGCCTCGGGGAGGGGGTAGGTGCCCTCGTACTCCACGGGGTTCTGGGTGGCGGCGACCAGGAAGGGGTCGGGGAGGGGTCGGGGGGTGCCGTCGACGGTGACCTGGCGCTCCTCCATGGCCTCCAGCAGCGATGCCTGGGTCTTCGGGGGCGTGCGGTTGATCTCGTCCGCGAGGAGGAGGTTGGTGAAGACCGGGCCGGGCTGGAAGGAGAACTCGGAGGTGCGTGCGTCGTAGACCAGGGAGCCGGTGACGTCGCTCGGCATCAGGTCGGGGGTGAACTGGACGCGCTTGGTGTCGAGGTCGAGGGCCGCGGCGAGGGTGCGGACGAGCAGGGTCTTGGCGACACCGGGGACGCCTTCGAGGAGGACGTGTCCGCGGCACAGCAGTGCGACGGCGAGGCCGGTGACAGCGGGGTCCTGGCCGACCACGGCTTTGGCGATCTCGGCGCGCAGGGCTTCCAGGGAGGCACGGGCGGCGGCCGGGTCCCCGGTGTGCGCGGCGTTGTCAGTGGTCGGGTCCATCATGGACGGCGTACCTCTCTTTCGAGGGCGTCGAGTCGGTCGGCGAGGGTGATCAGGGCTGCGTCGTCGCCGGGTGGCGGGCCGAACAGGAGATCGTGCAGGGACTGTCCGTCGCCGTGGAGGCGGGTGGACAGGGAGGGAAGCAGGGTCTCGGGCGTGTGCGCCCGGGACACGGGGACGCCCACGAGAGGGGCGAGGCGCGTGCGGGTGGTGGAGCGCAGAGCGGTGGCCGCGCGGTCGCGGGCGTTCGCCTTGCGGTAGAGGCGGGCGCGGCCTTCGACGGTTTCGGAGGCGCGGATCGCGACGGGAAGTCTTTCGGGGACGAGCGGGCCGAGCCGGCGTGCCCGCCACAGGGCGGTCAGGGCCGCCGCGACGAAGAGCTGCGCGGTGCCCCAGAGCCAGCCGGAGGGAAGCAGGTCGAAGAAGCTGCGTTGGCCTTCCTCGGCGGCGGCGGAGGCGTCGGCGAGTGTGGGGAGGTACCAGACGAGATGCGGGCGGGAGCCGAGGAGCTGGAGGGCGAGCGAGGCGTTGCCGTGCTCCTCGAGGCGGTCGTTGAGAAGGATGTCGGGGGCACCGAGGAGGACCGTGTCGCCGCCTCCGGTGGCCGCGGGAATGCGCAGCAGGGTGGCCAGGCGCTCGCTGGGGTAGCACTCGTCGGCGTCGAGATGGGCGGTGGTGTAGCGCAGGCCGCCCGTGTCGGCGGAGCCCGCGCGGACGGCGGCGGGCAGGTCGCAGACCGGGTCGAGGGTCGAACCGAAGCTGGTGGCCGGGTCGGCGATGACGCCCGGGGCGAGCCGGTCGACGGACGTACCGCCGGCGGAGACCAGGACGGTGCGGCCGCCGGAGTCGGCGAACTCGGAATGCAGTCTCGACTGCTGGCGGTGTGTCAGGAGGTCGGGGACGGCGACCAGGAGGGTCGTGTCGGGTTTCGCCGCGGCGGACGCCTCTTCCAGGGTGGTGACCACGCGCGTGTCCACGCCGCGGTCGGCGAGGAGTTCGGCGACCGCGCGGCTGCCGTGGGGGTCGGCGGAGCGCGGGTCGAGTTCGCCGTGGCGGGCGTCGGAGCGGACCACGGCGATGACGACGGCCGCCACGGCCAGCAGCGCGAGTGCGAGGACGACGCCTCGCGCGCGGGTCCACACCTGGCGGGCGGTGGGCGAGGCCGAGGTGGAGGGGAGCGGGGCCTCGGTCGTCATCCGGCGGCTCCCTGGCGGGCGTTGTCGCCCGTGTCGCTGTGGTTCTGGTTGCCGGCGGAGGTGCTCGCGAGCCGGGGCTTGGTCCGTTCCAGGTCGCGGTCGAGTTCGGTGAGCTGCCGGTACGACTCCTCCGTCGCGGTGCGGCCGCCGTATGTCACGTCGTCGAAGCTCCTGGCCGCGGTGTGCAGCCGGCCGGTGTGGGCGGGCAGGGCGCGGCCGGCCTCCGCGGCGGCCTCGTCGGCGGTGCGGCCGGGGTGGAGGTCGAGCAGGGCGCGTTCCTCCAGGGCGCGGACGAGGGCGCGCATGCGTTCCTGGACGGCCTGGTTCCAGTGGCCCTGGGCGGCGTGCGCCTCGGCGGTCGCGCGGTGTTCGGCGGCGCTGCGGGGGCGGTCGTCGAACAGGACGGGCGCGGAGGGCGGCCGGCGGCGTGGGGTGCCCAGGCGCCACCACAGGGCACCCAGGACGGCAAGCACGGCGGCGACGATGACGATCAGTCCGAGAGTGCCGCCGGGCGCGGCGGTGGAGGCGGCGTCGAACAGTTTGCCGACCCACTCCCAGAAGGCGTCCAGGGCTCGCTGGAACCAGCTGGGGTCGTTCTCGTGGTACATCTGCTTGGACAGTTCGCGCCGGGCCGCCTCCCGCGCGGGGTCGCGCGGGAGGGTGACGGGCGGCTCGCCGTCACCGCGCGGCAGCGCCAGGACTGCGCTGCCGGCGGCTTCGGGCAGCGTCGGCGCCGATGTGAGCACGGTGAGCACTCCCCCCGCGGTGTGCACCCTGTCAGCTCCCCGGGACGGTGCCGGGCCCGTAACCCTGGACGCCGGCGGCGCGGCCCAGTTCGAGGTCGAGGGCCTCGCGGCGGATGCGCTGGTCGATGTAGAGGAGCACGGTGACGCCGGCCGTGATCGGGTACGTGATCATGGCGCCGATGACCGCGCCGATTCCGGTGATGACGAGGAACGTCCAGCCGATGTCGCCGCCGGCGCTGTTGAGGAAGCCGGTGACGCCGTCGCCGGTGAGGGCCGCGGCGATGAAGGTGAAGGGGATAATGATGATCGACGCGACGACGTTCGCGATGATCGTCGCGAGCAGCTGGATGCCGAAGATCCGCCACCAGGAGCCGCGCACCAGCTTCGCGGACCGGCTCAGGGCCTTGAGGACGCCCTGCTTCTCCAGCATCAGCGTGGGCGAGGCCAGCGAGTATCGGATCATCAGCCACAGGGCGACGAGGCCGGCGCCGATGATGCCCAGGACGGTGAGTGCCACCGCGCCTCCGCCGCCGACCGTGGCGGTCATGAGGAGGCCGGGTACCGCGCCCACCGTGATGACGAGCAGGGTGATGAGCAGCAGCAGGCAGATCAGGCCGAACAGCCTCAGGATCTGGGGGCGGGCGTCGCGCCAGGCCTCGGCGGCGGTGACCGACGTGCCGAGCACGGCGCGGCTGGTGACGGTGGTGAGCAGGGCGGTGGCGGCGACGGTGCCGATCAGGGTGACCACGAAGATCACCCCGCTGTTGAGCAGGGAGTCGCCCATGGCGGCGGTCAGCTCGTCGAGGGTCGCGCTCGGATCGCCGAGGGCGGCGGCGCTGGAGCTGTCCAGGAAGAACCCCTGGACGAGGACGGCGACGATCTCGGTGAGGACGGCGACGGTCAGCGCGATGCCGAGGACGGTGCGCCAGTGGGTGCGCATGGTGGAGACCGCACCGTCGAGGATCTCGCCCACGCCGAGCGGGCGGAGCGGGATCACACCGGGCTTGGCCGCGGGCGGGGGGCCGCCCCAGCCTCCTCCCCAGGAGCCGGGACCGCCGGGACCGCCGTAGCCGCCGGGGCCTGCGTACCCGCCGCCGTAGCCACCGGGTCCGTAACCGCCGGGTCCGTGGTGGCCGGGCCCGGCCGGGGGCGGGGCGCCCCAGCCCGGCGGGGGCGGGGGAGCCTGGCCGGGGTCCGGGGCGCCGGGCCGGTCGGTGGGCGCGGACCACTGGCCCGGCGGCTGCTCCTTCGACCAGCCCGGGCCCTGCGGGGCGGTCTGGTCGGGGTTCGGGCGGTCTGCGGGCCCGGCAGGCCCGGACGCGTCCGGCCCCTGCCCTTCGGACGGGGCGGATCCGGGCGAAGCCCAGCCCGGAGTGTCGTTCATCGTCGCTCCTTCACGGTGCCCGTCCGCGGTCGCGGCGGCAGGTTCGCTGCCATCGTGCCACGGGGTGGTCGGCGACGGACCGGCCGAGGTGAGGACCGTGTCTTCAATTGTCCGCGTTCCAGGGGGCAGACTGGCCGCATGGCTGATCAGTACGCACACAGCGGCGACCACAAGCGGCCGACCGAGACCCCGGTGATCCGCTGGGAGGAGCCACCGGAAGGGCCCGTTCTGGTACTCCTCGACCAGACCAGACTGCCGGCCGAGGAGGTTGAGCTCGTCTGCACGGACGCCCCCGCGCTGGTGGAGGCGATCGGCTCGCTCGCCGTGCGCGGTGCGCCGCTGCTGGGCATCGCGGGAGCGTACGGCGTCGCTCTCGCCGCCGTACGGGGCTTCGACGTGGACGACGCCGCGGCCGCGCTCGAGGGCGCCCGGCCCACCGCGGTGAACCTCGGGGTGGGGGTGCGCCGGGCCCTGGACGCCCACCGGGACGTCCTCGCCCGCGGCGGTGACCTCCGGGAGGCGGCCGGGGCGGCGCTGGCCGCGGCACGGCAGCTGCACCGGGAGGACGCCGAGGCCAGCGCCCGGATGGCCGGGCACGGGCTGGCGCTGCTGGACGAGCTGATGCCCGGCGGCGGGCACCGGATCCTCACCCACTGCAACACCGGTTCGCTGGTGTCGGGCGGGGAGGGCACGGCGTTCGCGGTGGCGCTGGCGGCGCACCGGTCGGGCCGGCTCAGACGGCTGTGGGTGGACGAAACGCGTCCGTTGCTGCAAGGTGCTCGCCTGACGGCATACGAGGCCGCCCGTAGCGGCATGGCGTGCACGCTGCTCACCGACAGTGCGGCGGGATCGCTGTTCGCGGCGGGCGAGGTGGACGCGGTACTGATAGGGGCGGACCGCATCGCGGCCGACGGCTCGGTGGCGAACAAGGTGGGGAGCTATCCGCTCGCGGTGCTCGCGCGGTACCACCATGTGCCGTTCATAGTGGTGGCACCGGTGACGACGGTCGATCCTCAGACACCGGACGGGGCGTCCATCGAGATCGAGCAGCGTCCCGGACATGAAGTGACCGAGGTCACGGCACCGCAGGTGCCGGTGGCCGGAACCGAAGCGGGAGGCGGGATTCTTGTGGCACCCCTGGGGACCCAGGCGTACAACCCGGCGTTCGACGTGACACCACCAGAGCTGGTCACGGCGATCGTCACGGAGGAAGGTGCCGTCTCACCCGTGACGGCAGAGGCCCTGGCCGAGCTGTGTGCCAGGTCACGCCAGGTCACGAATAGCTAATGGGATGATGTCGTTTATGAAGGGACGAGTCCTTGTCGTCGACGACGACACCGCACTGGCCGAGATGCTCGGCATTGTGCTGCGTGGTGAAGGTTTTGAGCCGTCTTTCGTAGCCGACGGCGACAAGGCGCTGGCCGCTTTCCGTGAGGCCAAGCCCGATCTGGTGCTGCTGGATCTGATGCTGCCCGGCCGGGACGGCATCGAGGTGTGCCGCCTGATCAGGGCGGAGTCCGGGGTGCCGATCGTGATGCTCACGGCGAAGAGCGACACCGTCGATGTCGTGGTGGGCCTGGAGTCCGGTGCCGACGACTACATCGTCAAGCCGTTCAAGCCGAAGGAACTGGTCGCCCGGATCCGGGCGCGGCTGCGCAGGTCGGAGGAGCCCGCGCCGGAACAGCTCGCCATCGGCGACCTGGTGATCGACGTGGCCGGGCACTCCGTGAAGCGGGAGGGACAGTCGATCGCGCTGACCCCGCTGGAGTTCGACCTGCTGGTCGCGCTGGCCCGCAAGCCGTGGCAGGTGTTCACACGTGAGGTGCTCCTCGAGCAGGTCTGGGGGTACCGCCACGCGGCCGACACCCGGCTGGTGAACGTCCACGTCCAGCGGCTGCGCTCCAAGGTCGAGAAGGACCCGGAGAAGCCGGAGATCGTGGTGACCGTCCGTGGAGTCGGCTACAAGGCAGGGCCGAGCTGACATGTCCGGTGACAGTGCCGCTTCGGGCTCCGGCCGGTCCGGGGACCGACCGGAGCGGCCTGTCGGCCCGACGTCCGAGGGCCGCGCCCCAAGGCGTTCCCGCTGGGGGCGCCTCCTGGAGGGCGGGCTGCTCCGGGGCGGAGTCCAGGGCAGCCCGGTCGTCCGCCTGTTCGTGCGCTGGGTGCGCCGGCCGCTGCTGCCCGTCATGCGGCTGTGGCGGCGCAACATCCAGCTCAAGGTCGTCGTCACCACTCTGCTGATGTCGCTGGGCGTGGTCCTGCTGCTGGGCTTCGTCGTCATCGGCCAGGTGCGCAACGGCCTGCTGGACGCCAAGGTGAAGGCGTCCCAGAGCCAGGCCACCGGCGGGTTCGCGGTGGCCAAGCAGCAGGCCGACGAGGCCGAGAGCGGTACGGTCGAGGACCCGTCCGCGGTGGACGGGTCCTCGCAGAGCGTCATCCAGTGGATGAGCGACCTCGTGGAGTCGCTCTCCAGCGGCGGCCAGGGCGCCTTCGACGTGGTCACCCTGCCCATGGGCGACCAGAGCGGCGGCGGGCGCGGGCCGCGCGCCTCCGGGCACGTCGACCCGGCCCAGAGCGTGCCCGTCGACCTGCGGGACCGGATCGACACCAGCACGGGGGCGACGCAGCGGTACACGCGGATCGTCTACAGCGACGGCGCGGACTCCCAGCCCGGTCTGGTCATCGGCAAGCAGGTCAACGACCCCAACGGTGATCCGTACCAGCTGTACTACCTCTTCCCGCTGTCGCAGGAGGAGAAGTCGCTGAGCCTGGTCAAGGGCACGCTGGCGACCGCCGGCCTGTTCGTCGTCGTCCTCCTCGGGGCGATCGCCTGGCTCGTGGTGCGGCAGGTCGTGACGCCGGTGCGGATGGCGGCCGGGATCGCCGAGCGATTGTCCGCCGGGCGGCTCCAGGAACGGATGAAGGTCACCGGCGAGGACGACATCGCGCGGCTCGGCGAGGCCTTCAACAAGATGGCGCAGAACCTCCAGCTGAAGATCAACCAGCTCGAGGACCTGTCACGGATGCAGCGCCGGTTCGTGTCGGACGTCTCCCACGAGCTGCGGACACCGCTGACGACCGTACGGATGGCGGCGGACGTCATCCATGAGGCGCGTGAGGACTTCGACCCGGTGACCGCGCGGTCGGCCGAACTGCTCGCCGACCAGATCGACCGGTTCGAGTCGCTGCTCTCGGACCTGCTGGAGATCAGCCGGTTCGACGCGGGCGCGGCGGCCCTGGAGGCGGAGCCGGTCGACCTGCGGATCGTCGTACGGCGCGTGGTCGGCGGGGCCGAGCCGCTCGCCGAGCGCAAGGGCACGCGGATCAAGGTGGTCGGCGACCAGCAGCCCGTCGTCGCCGAGGCCGACGCCCGGCGGGTGGAGCGCGTCCTGCGCAACCTCGTCGTCAACGCCGTGGAGCACGGCGACGGCAAGGACGTCGTCGTCAAGCTCGCCGCGGCGGGCGGGGCGGTCGCCATCGCCGTGCGGGACTACGGCGTCGGGCTCAAGCCCGGTGAGGCGACCCGGGTCTTCAGCCGCTTCTGGCGGGCGGACCCGGCACGCGCGCGGACCACCGGCGGTACCGGGCTGGGGCTGTCCATCGCGCTGGAGGACGCGCGGCTGCACGGCGGCTGGCTCCAGGCCTGGGGTGAGCCGGGCGGCGGCTCGCAGTTCCGGCTGACGCTGCCCCGCACGGCGGACGAGCCGCTGCGGGGCTCCCCGATACCGCTGGAGCCCAGGGACTCGCGGCGCAACCGCGGACTCGACGCCGCCGGTCTGCCGCACGGCGGCGGGGACGGTGGGAAGCGGGCCACCCTGCCCGCGCCGCCCGCGGACACCGAGGGCTCCGCCCGCGCGGCCCGCGATCCGATCGCTCCGCTGGCGGCCGCCGTGCCACCCACGGCCGATCCGACGGCACTGCCCGGCAACGGCGCGCGCGTGGTGTCGCGCCCGGCAGCCGGCGCGCCGCGCCGGGGGGAGCCGGCGGGAGCGGTCGGGGAAGACGCGGAGTCTGCCGACGCGGGCGCCGATGCCGCCGCGGACGACGATTCCGGTGATGTGAACGAAGAGGACGGCCTGGACGATGTGGACGGCCTGGAGGGGCTCGACGGCCTCGGGGACAGGCAGGGGGAGGCTTCACGTGGGCGGTGAGCGCGCGGGGCGCGGCCGAAGGACGCCGGCACGGGTGATCGCGTACGCCACCAGCGGTGCCCTACTGCTGGCGGGGTGCGCCTCGATGCCCGACAGCGGGGATCTGAGGGGCGTGGAGTCCACGCCCCGGCAGGACGCGCAGGTGCGGGTGTTCGCGGTGCCGCCGAGCGAGGACGCGTCGCCCGCACAGATCGTGCAGGGCTTCCTGGAGGCGCTGACCAGTGACGATCCGGACTACAAGACCGCGCGCCAGTATCTGACCACCGAGGCGGCTCAGGCCTGGAAGCCCGAGCTGTCCACCACGGTGCTGGCGGACGGGCCGGGTGCGCAGGCCGACCGGCCGGGCCGGGAGGAGACCGGCGCGGTCTCCTTCACGCTGACCGGCGAGAAGGTCGCCACCGTGGACGCGCAGCAGGCGTACGCGTCCGCCACCGGGCCGTACAGCAAGCTCGTGCATCTCACGCGGGACGCGAAGAGCGGGCAGTGGCGCATCGACGGAGTCCCGCAGGGCGTCGTCATGGGCAAGTCGGACTTCCAGCGCAACTACATGTCCGTCAGCAAGTACTACTTCGCCTCGAACACCTCGAGGGCCGCCGCGGACGGACCTCCGATGGCGGTCGCCGACCCGGTGTACGTCCGCAGCCATGTGGAGCCCACCACCCAGATGGTGCGTTCGCTCCTGGGCGGGCCCACGACCTGGCTCGGCCCGGTCGTCAGGTCGAGCTTCCCCGCGGGTGCGGCGCTGCACGAGGACGCCGGGCCGCTGACGGCGGACGACCGCGGCAAGCTGACCGTGCCGCTCAACGACAAGGCGGCCGGCACCGGTACCAAGCGGTGCAGGGAGATGGCCGCCCAGCTGCTGTTCACACTGCGCAACCTCAGCCCCGCCGTGGACGAGGTCGTGCTGCGGGCAAAGGGGAAGCAGCTGTGCTCGCTGACCCAGGAGGCGACCGGGACCGTGGCCGACCGGGGCTCGCTGAACAGCCCCGACTACCTGTACTTCATCGACGGGGACCACCGGCTGGTGCGGATCCCCGCCGGCAGCAACGCCACCCAGCCGGACCCGGTGCCCGGCGCGCTCGGCGAGGGCGAGACCCTGCTGCGGTCGGTGGCCGTCTCGCGGGACGAACGCACGGCGGCCGGGGTCGCGCTCGACGGGGAGTCGCTGTACGTGGGCTCGATCGTGCCGGGCGGTTCGCTCGGGGAGCCCGTGCTGAGCAGCCGGGGCGAGTCCGAGGACGACCGGCTGACCGCGCCCAGCTGGGACGCGCAGGGCGGTCTGTGGGTGGCCGACCGCGACCCCGCCGATCCGGGACTGTTCCTGCTCGAGGAGGGCGGGGGAGAGCCGCTGGAGGTGCGCACTCCGGGCCTGGACGGGAGCATCCAGTCGGCCCGGGTTGCCGCCGACGGGGTCAGGATCGCGCTCGTGGTGACCAAGGGCGACCGGCGCTCCCTGATGATCGGACGGATCGAGCGGAGCGGGACGGACGGGCAGGAGGGGCCGGCCGGGCCGGCCGAGAAGACAGGCGCGAGGCCCGCTGTCACCGTGCTGCAACTAAGGGCCGCGACACCCGAGTTGGAGAAGGTCACCGCCATGTCGTGGACCGGCGACAGCCGCCTCGTCGTGGTCGGGCGCGAGGAGGGCGGGGTGGAGCAGATGCGGTACGTCGAGGTCGACGGCTCCGTACCGGAGGTCTCGCAGCCCGCGGCCCTGACGGGAGTCGAGGCGGTCACCGCGTCCGCCGACGAAAAGGTGCCGCTGGTGGCCCACTCGGTGGACGGGATCGTCCGGCTGCCGTCGGGGGCCCAGTGGCAGAAGGTGACGGAGGGGACCGCGCCGGTGTATCCGGGATGAGCGCTCGCCCGGCGGATGCCGGGCAGGGCCGGGATTTCGCCGGTCGGGTGAAGGGTTGCCGGGCGAGCCGGGGAGGGTTTTCCACAGGGGTGGCCGGGCGCGGTGTGCCTTGGCACAGTGGGGCCATGCGGGGCTGGTGGCAGGACCTCACCGACCTGGTGCTTCCGGCCGAGTGCGGCGGATGCGGCAGGCCTCGTACGGTGCTGTGCGACCGGTGCCGTACGGCGCTGAGCGGTGCCGCGCCTCGTCGGGTGCGCCCGGAGCCGGAGCCGGCCGGGCTGCCGGTGACGCACGCGGCCGCCCGGTACGCGGACGAGGTGCGCGCCACACTGCTGGCCCACAAGGAACGGGGTGCCCTGGCCCTGTCCCGGCCGCTGGGCGAAGCCCTGGCGAAAGCCGTGCGCGGGGGACTGCGGGGGGCGGTGCGGCGGGACTCCGGTGAGCCTTCGGGGCCGCTCCACGGCGACCGGGGCACGGTGCTGCTGGTGCCCGTGCCGTCCGCGCGGCGGGCCGTGCGGGCCCGTGGCCACGACCCCGCCCTGCGGATCGCCCGGGCGGCGGCGGGTGCGCTGCGCCGGCAGGGGGTGCCCGCCTCGGTGCTTCCCGCGTTGCGGCAGCGGCGGGGCGTGGCCGACCAGTCCGGTCTCGACGCCCGGGAGCGGCTGGCCAACCTCGCCGGTGCGCTGGTGGTGGCGCCGGGCTGTGGCCGGCTGTTGCGCGAGGGGCAGGTCGTCCTCGTGGACGACCTGATGACCACCGGGGCGTCGCTGGCGGAGGCCGCGCGTGCGGTGCGGACCGTGCTGCGGGCCCCGGACGTGACGGACCGGGCGATGGTTCACGCGGGGCCTGCCGGGGCGTGCGCGGGGGCGCAGGGGCGTGCGCAAGTGGATCTCAGGGCCGATTCGAGTATTTCGGCGCCCTCGTTCGTGTACAGAGGGGAGACCTGGGAAAGGTGTGGAGAACAGCGAAACGGGCCGGCTCACCAGAGGGCGGGCCGGCGGTCCGGCGGATCAGTGGGTACGGCTGGTGCGGACAGGGCCGACCGGCCCATTGACGTGAAGTGCGCTGCGGTTGTTGCGGCTTCACCGGATTCATTCGAAATGAACCGGAACTGATGGGGAACTTGCATCGTTGCAGGTAGTGAGAGCGTGAATTCACCTGAACGGAGGTAGGCGGTAGGAGAGGGTGACGACATCCGTCCGGGCGAGATATGTTCGGTCGTGAGGGAAAGCCGCAGGCCACACCTCTCGAATCCGAATGCCGTGCTACGGGTTTTTCGCAATCACCCGGGCCGGTGGACTGGGGATCTCGCTCCTGGGGGAGGAGGTGGAAGTCACCGAGTCAGAGGTTCCGGGGCCGACCGGAGCCTGGTGCAAAAGGGAGACGCTCCGCACCGAGGCGGAGTGATCCGGGAACGGAGTTCTGCGTGGACATCGTCGTCAAGGGCCGCAAGACCGAGGTGCCCGAGCGGTTCCGGAAGCACGTGGCCGAGAAGCTGAAGCTGGAGAAGATCCAGAAGCTCGACGGCAAGGTGATCAGCCTCGACGTCGAGGTGTCCAAGGAGCCCAACCCCCGACAGGCCGACCGCAGTGACCGGGTGGAGATCACGCTCCACTCCCGCGGTCCGGTGATCAGGGCGGAGGCAGCGGCGAGCGACCCGTACGCGGCGCTCGACCTGGCAGCGGAGAAGCTGGACGCCCGACTGCGCAAGCAGCACGACAAGCGTTACTCACGGCGCGGCGCGCGCAGGATCTCGGCAGCGGAGGTGCCCGCCCACGTCCCCGACGCGGCGACACTCGACGGAACGGGGGCGCTGGTCCCCCAGGAGAAGCAGGAAGCCGTCCCCACCAAGAAGATCGGCTCGCTGGAGGTGCAGGGCGAAGGACCCCTCATCGTCCGCGAGAAGACCCACGTGGCCGCCCCCATGACCCTGGATCAGGCGCTCTACGAGATGGAACTGGTCGGGCACGACTTCTATCTGTTCGTCGACTCCGAGACCAAGGAACCCAGTGTCGTCTACCGACGGCACGCCTACGACTACGGCGTGATCCACCTCAGCACGGACACCATGGTCACGCAGCCGCACGCCCCTGGTGCGGGCGGGACGCTCGGCGGCTGACCGAGCCGGGTCGCAGCTGGACCGGTGCCCCTGGTGCGCGCATGTGCGCCCCCAGGGGCACCGGTGTGCGACCACTTCGCACACCGAGCTGTCACCCCCGTGCCGTCCGGGCATGGAATCATGGCGGCAACGGCCCAAACGGTGGGCCGTTGCCTTGGGTTGGCGATGGCTCAGGACCACAGGCCACAGCCTTCAGGGGGAGGAACGATGGCGGACAGCTTCGGACCGATGCGTGGAGAGGACTCCGACGACGGCGACACCGGCGGGGGACCGGACGCGCGCTCCAGGTACGGGGAACCGGCGGGCGAGCCGGCGAAGGAGCCGGAACGGGAGCCGATCAGAGTCCTCGTGGTGGACGACCACGCGCTCTTCCGCCGCGGCCTGGAGATCGTGCTCGCGGCCGAGGAGGACATCCAGGTCGTCGGTGAGGCGGGGGACGGCGCGGAGGCCGTGGAGAAGGCCGCCGACCTGCTGCCGGACATCGTCCTGATGGATGTGCGGATGCCCAAGCGGGGCGGTATCGAGGCGTGCACCTCCATCAAGGAGGTCGCCCCCAGCGCGAAGATCATCATGCTGACGATCAGCGACGAGGAGGCGGATCTCTACGACGCCATCAAGGCGGGCGCGACCGGTTACCTCCTCAAGGAGATCTCCACGGACGAGGTGGCCACCGCCATCCGCGCGGTGGCCGACGGACAGTCGCAGATCAGCCCGTCCATGGCGTCGAAGCTGCTCACCGAGTTCAAGTCGATGATCCAGCGCACCGACGAGCGCCGGCTGGTGCCCGCGCCCCGGCTGACGGACCGTGAACTCGAAGTGCTCAAGCTCGTCGCCACGGGGATGAACAACCGCGACATCGCCAAGGAGTTGTTCATCTCGGAGAACACCGTGAAGAACCATGTGCGCAACATCCTGGAGAAGCTGCAGCTGCACTCCAGGATGGAAGCGGTGGTCTACGCGATGCGGGAGAAGATCCTCGAGATCCGCTGAGCGCAGTCAGGCGAGGGCGCGCGACAGCTCCCGGGTGAGCGGCTCGCGCAGCTTTGGCGACTCGACCCGCTCCACGCGGACGTCCGTGCAGTCCACCCAGCCCGCGGCCTCCACCAGGGCCTGCGCGACGGCCGGCACCGCCTTGGGGCCGTCCAGCGTGAGCTGCCTGGCCACCAGGGTGCGGCCCTCGCGGGCCGGGTCGACGCGGCCGACGAGCCGGCCGCCGGCGAGCACGGGCATCGCGAAATAGCCGTGCACCCGCTTCTGCTTCGGCACGTAGGCCTCCAGGCGGTGGGTGAAGCCGAAGATCCGCTCGGTGCGCGCCCGCTCCCAGACCAGGGAGTCGAACGGGGACAGCAGCGTCGTGCGGTGGCGTCCGCGCGGAGGCGTGGCGAGGGCCTCGGGATCGGCCCAGGCCGGCTTGGACCAGCCCTCGACCGTGACCGGCACCAGACCCGAGTCGGCGATCACCGCGTCGACCTGCTCGCCCTTGAGCCGGTGGTAGTCGGCGAGGTCGGCGCGGGTGCCCACGCCGAGGGACCTGCCGGCCAGGCGGACCAGGCGGCGCAGGCACTCCGCGTCGTCCAGCCCGTCGTGCAGCAGGGTGTCCGGGATCGCGCGCTCGGCGAGGTCGTAGACCCGCTTCCAGCCGCGGCGCTCGACGCACACCACCTCGCCGTACATCAGGGCACGCTCGACGGCGACCTTGGCGCCGGACCAGTCCCACCACTCGCTGGTGCGCTTCGCGCCGCCCAGCTCGGTGGCCGTGAGCGGGCCCTGGGCGCGGAGCTGCCCGACGACCTGGTCGTAGACGCCGTCGGGGAGGTCGTGGTTCCACTGCGGGCGGGCCCGGTAGGCGCGGCGGCGGAAGGCGAAGTGCGGCCACTCCTCGACCGGCAGCAGGCAGGCCGCGTGCGACCAGTACTCGAACGCGCGCGGCGGCTCGGACCCGGCCTTCCAGTACGCGTCCTCGACCGTCGCCCGGCCGACGGCGCCGAGGCGGGCGTAGGGGATCAGTTCGTGGGAGCGGGCGAGGACCGAGATGGTGTCGAGCTGCACCGCGCCCAGGTGACGCAGGACCCCCTGGACACCGGAGCGGCGGTCGGGGGCGCCCAGGAAGCCCTGGGCCCGTAGGGCGATGCGGCGGGCCTCGGCCGCCGAGAGGTCCGTGGACGGACGAGGGAGGATCGTCATACGTCCGCACGATAGAGGGCGGCACTGACACGACGGCCGGGCAGCAGGCCGCCGCGGGGCTTGCCGGTCCGGCAGGCCGTGGTTCTCGGCAGGAACCGCAGGACAGTTCATCGAGGAACAGGCTTCGGGGGTGCCGGTGGCCGGCCCGGGGACGAGCCGGGGCGGAGGCCGGGCCGAGGGCCGGGAGTGGCGCCGGGAGGGGACGGAGGCCGGCGGGGGAGGGTCTCGGCCGAACCCGGACACGTCGCCCGGTACGTACGGGGCCGGTACGACGGGCTCGTTGCCCGGCGGGTCGACGAGAGGGCGGCGAAGGCCCCGTGGACGGCCTGTCCGCCGACGTCGCCGACGAGGGCCCGGGGGGCCGAGTTCGGCCTCGTGGCCGGAGCCGCGGGACGGGCCGGAGGGCGGTCCTGGGCCCGGTGGGCCGTTACTCCGCGGCGGGCAGGTACGGGGCCGTCGCCGCGAGGCCCAGGTCGGACGGGAGGAGGGAGCCGATCCAGCAGTCGCGCAGCACCCCCTTGTTGTTGAGCGCGGAGCGCAGGGTCCCCTCGACGACGAAGCCCGCCCGTTCCGCCACCGCGCGGGAGGCCCGGTTGCCGACCTCGGCGCGCCATTCCACGCGGTCGACGGAGATCTTCGTGAAGGCCCACCGCGAAACGGCGACCGCCGCCTCGGTGACGTAGCCGCGACCGCGGTGCTCCTTGACGCCCCAGTAGCCGATCTCCGTCACACCCAGGGACCGCATGGTGATGCCGAGCATGCCGGTGAGCTCACCGGAGGGGAGGAACGCGCCGAAGGTGAACATCGAACCGTTCGCCCAGCCGTCCGGGGTCATCTCCTGCGTGAAGCCCCGCGCGTGCTCGGGAAGGTACGGGGAGGGAACCGTGGTCCAGCGCTGGATGTCGGGGTCCTGGCAGGCGGCGTACACGGCGTCGGTGTCCTGCGGGCCGACCGCACGCAGCAGGAGACGGTCCGTGGTGAGGGTGACGGGGTCCATCGGCCGATTCTGCTCACGGAGGAGAGAGCGGCGCCAACCCTTTGCCGTACGTGAGGAAATGATCACCCTTCGCACAATTCGACGGGTGGGGCGGCACCATTCGCAGCGGCCGGACGTTCTTCCTTCGAAGCAGCCGTGAAACAGATATGACGCTGTGCGCGGTCACCGTCACGGCAGGCCTCCCGGCGTGGTGGGGTCCTCGCATACGATGGCCGTTGCTCAGCAGTGAAACGGAAACCGACCGTCCCAGGCCCGACCGGCAAGGAGACCACCCCCCGTGTCCGTCCTCTCCAAGATCATGCGTGCAGGCGAAGGCAAGATCCTGCGCAAGCTGCACCGCATCGCGGGCCAGGTCAACTCCATCGAAGAGGACTTCGCCGACCTCTCCGACGCCGAGCTGCGGGCCCTCACCGATGAGTACAAGCAGCGGTATGCCGACGGTGAGAGCCTGGACGACCTGCTCCCCGAAGCCTTCGCCACCGTCCGTGAGGCCGCCAAGCGCGTCCTGGGCCAGCGGCACTACGACGTGCAGATCATGGGCGGCGCCGCCCTGCACATGGGATACGTGGCCGAGATGAAGACCGGTGAGGGCAAGACCCTCGTCGGCACGCTGCCGGCGTATCTGAACGCCCTGTCGGGCAAGGGCGTCCACATCATCACGGTCAACGACTACCTGGCCGAGCGCGACTCCGAGATGATGGGCCGCGTCCACAAGTTCCTGGGCCTGGAGGTCGGCTGCATCCTGGCCAACATGACTCCGGCCCAGCGTCGCGAGCAGTACAGCTACGACATCACCTACGGCACGAACAACGAGTTCGGCTTCGACTACCTGCGCGACAACATGGCGTGGTCGAAGGAGGAACTGGTCCAGCGCGGCCACAACTTCGCCATCGTCGACGAGGTCGACTCGATCCTCATCGACGAGGCCCGCACGCCGCTGATCATCTCCGGCCCGGCCGACCAGGCCACCAAGTGGTACGGCGACTTCGCCAAGCTGGTCAAGCGTCTCAAGCGCGGCGAGGCCGGCAACCCGCTCAAGGGCATCGAGGAGACCGGCGACTACGAGGTCGACGAGAAGAAGCGCACGGTCGCCATCCACGAGTCCGGAGTCGCCAAGGTCGAGGACTGGCTGGGCATCGACAACCTCTACGAGTCGGTCAACACCCCGCTGGTGGGCTACCTGAACAACGCCATCAAGGCGAAGGAGCTCTTCAAGGGCGACAAGGACTACGTGATCATCGACGACGAGGTCATGATCGTCGACGAGCACACCGGCCGTATCCTCGCGGGCCGCCGCTACAACGAGGGCATGCACCAGGCGATCGAGGCGAAGGAGGGGGTGCCGATCAAGGACGAGAACCAGACGCTCGCCACCATCACCCTCCAGAACTTCTTCCGCCTCTACAAGCGCCGCGACCAGGACGACAAGGAACAGCCGGGCCTGTCCGGCATGACCGGTACGGCGATGACCGAGGCCGCCGAGTTCCACCAGATCTACAAGCTCGGCGTGGTCCCCATCCCGACCAACCGGGACATGGTCCGCATGGACCAGGCGGACCTGATCTACCGCACCGAGGTCGCCAAGTTCGAGGCCGTCGTCGACGACATCGAGGAGAAGCACGGCAAGGGTCAGCCGATCCTGGTCGGCACCACCTCGGTGGAGAAGTCCGAGTACCTCTCGCAGCAGCTCAGCAAGCGCGGCATCCAGCACGAGGTGCTGAACGCCAAGCACCACGACCGTGAGGCGACGATCGTCGCCCAGGCCGGCCGCAGGGGCGCCGTCACCGTCGCGACCAACATGGCCGGCCGTGGTACGGACATCAAGCTGGGCGGCAACCCCGAGGACCTCGCCGAGGCGGAGCTGCGCCAGCGCGGCCTCGACCCCGAGGAGCACATCGAGGAGTGGGCGCACGCCCTGCCGGAGGCGCTCGCGCGGGCCGAGGACGCGGTCAAGGCGGAGAAGGAGGAGGTCGAGCGGCTCGGCGGGCTCTACGTGCTCGGCACCGAGCGCCACGAGTCGCGGCGGATCGACAACCAGCTGCGCGGCCGTTCCGGCCGTCAGGGCGACCCCGGCGAGTCCCGCTTCTACCTCTCGCTCGGAGACGACCTGATGCGCCTGTTCAAGGCCCAGATGGTCGAGCGCGTGATGTCCATGGCGAACGTGCCGGACGACGTGCCGATCGAGAACAAGATGGTCACGCGCGCGATCGCGTCGGCCCAGTCGCAGGTCGAGACGCAGAACTTCGAGACCCGTAAGAACGTCCTGAAGTACGACGAGGTCCTCAACCGCCAGCGCGAGGTCATCTACGGCGAGCGGCGCCGTGTCCTGGAGGGCGAGGACCTGCAGGAGCAGATCCACCACTTCATGGACGACACCATCGACGCCTACGTCCAGGCGGAGACGGCCGAGGGCTTCCCCGAGGACTGGGACCTGGACCGGCTGTGGGGCGCCTTCAAGCAGCTCTACCCGGTCAGGATCACGGTCGAGGAGCTGGAGGAGGAGGCCGGCGACCGGGCCGGTCTGACGGCGGAGTACATCGGCGACACGGTCAAGGACGACATCCGCGAGCAGTACGAGCAGCGTGAGGCGCAGCTCGGCTCGGAGATCATGCGTGAGCTGGAGCGCCGGGTCGTGCTGTCGGTCCTGGACCGCAAGTGGCGCGAGCACCTCTACGAGATGGACTACCTCCAGGAGGGCATCGGCCTGCGCGCGATGGCGCAGAAGGATCCCCTGGTCGAGTACCAGCGCGAGGGCTTCGACATGTTCACCGCGATGATGGACGGCATCAAGGAGGAGTCCGTCGGCTACCTGTTCAACCTGGAGGTCCAGGTCGAGCAGCAGGTCGAGGAGGTCCCGGTCGAGGACGCCAGGCCGGAGCCGGTGGCGCAGGACGCGGTGCCCGCGCAGGCGGGTGCCCGGCCGGAGATCCGCGCCAAGGGGCTCGACGCCCCGCAGCGGCGGAACCTGCACTTCTCCGCGCCGACGGTGGACGGCGAGGGCGGCACCGTCGAGGGCGAGTTCGCCGAGGACGAGCCGGTGCGCTCCGAGGCCGACGGCCTCACGCGCGCCGAGCGCCGCAAGCAGGCGCGGGGCGGACGCCGCCGCAAGAAGTGACCGCGGCTCCACCAAAGGCGTGAGCCACCGGTGGAGAGACGGGCCGAGGCCGAGGGCCGGGCACCCCAGGGGTGCCCGGCCCTCGGGCGTCGTAGGGGCCCGGTGGGGCGTACGGGGCTCAGCGGCCGTGCGGGTGGGGCGGGCGGGGGCCGCCCAGCTCCACGGCGGTGCAGCGCCAGCGCAGGTCGTCGCCCTGTTCGAGGCGGAAGGCCATGGCCCGCAGCCTGTCGCCCGCGCCGATCCGGGCGAACACCTCGAGGGCACCCTCGCGGGGGACGTAGTAGCCGATGTCGCGCACGACCGGACGGGTACCGCGGGTGCGCAGCGGACCGCGCTCGGCGAGGTCCGCCAGCTCGTCGTAGGCGCGGCCCGCGGTGTGCCGGAGCATGGAGTGGACGGGCCGCTGACCGCTCAGGACGGCGAGGAGCAGCTCGGCGAAGTGGTCGGTGGGGCGGGGCTGCGGGACGGGCCGGCGGGGGGTCTGGGCGGGCACCCGGGGTGCGGCGGGAGCCGGCTCCGGCACGGGGCCGGCGACCGGCGCGGGGGCGGCGGCGAGGTGCGGCGGCCGGGGCGTGGCGGGGCGCGGAGCGCGGGCGGAGACGGCCCGCACGGCGCGCACGGACGCTTCCTGCGCGGGGGCTGCGGGCAGTGCCGGACGACGAGGGCGTTTGGGTGTCGCCGGGGCTGTCGTGGCGAAGGACGGCGGGCGGTTGTCGGCGGGGCGGGTGGAGGTGGCGCGGGGCGGGGGAGAGGGGCGGTCCTCGCCGTGCGGAGGGGCGGGGGCGGTGCCTCCCGCGGGGATGCGCGGCGGGGTGGTGCCGGCCGGGCGGCGCGTGTCGCGGCGGCCGGGAGGACGCGTGCCGGTGCGGCGCTGAGCCCTGGTCATGACCTTGTTCATGGGACCCCGTTCAACGGGCCGGGCGGCGCCGCCGGCCGGGGGACCGGGGCGATACCAGGCAGTAACTTCGTGGTGGTGATCTTCTACGGGGCGACGGAGGGCGGCGGCAAGGAGCCGTGAGCCGTGTCGGGGCGGCCGGAGGATTCACTTATCCGAGTGAACGGCACCCGGTCGACCCTGTACGGGAGCGGGCGTACCGGGTGAATTCCGGGCCCGGAGTGGACGCCCTCGAGGGGGTGGGCAGCAACCCGATGGGGGACGCCCGCACGTATCCTGAGGGCCCACCTGGCCGGATGCGGCCGCCCCCCCCAGAGGTGTCCCGCGATCCCCGGCGGACCCCCGACCACGAAAGCGGCCGACATGCGCGTCTACGTCCCCCTGACCCTCTCCGGTCTCGCCGAGGCGTACCGGACGGGAGAGCTGGGCGCGAGGCCGTTCCCCGCCTACGGTGTGACGCCCGCGCTGCGCGAGTGGTACCGCTCCGAGGACCTCGAGGAACTGGAGTACGCGGCGCTGGGCCGTGCCGCGCTGGCCTCGCTGCGGCTGCTGACGGCGGACGCCGGCGCCCCGCGGCGCCGGGTCGTGGTCGCCGTGGACGTACCCGACCGGGCGGTCTCGGCCGACCCCGCCGGCCCCGGTGAGCTGCGGGTCGACGGGGCCGTGCGGCTGGGCCGTGCGGCGGCGGTGCACGTGGACGCGCCGGACGCGGAGCCGGACGTGGCGTCCGCCGCGCGGGCCCTGCCCGCGGCGGACGCCGGGGACGCCGACGCACAGTCCGCCGTGGACGGGGCGGAGGACCACGAACTGCTGTGGTACGCCACACAGGAGATCCCGAACCTGGTGGGGCCGACGGCCCAGGGCCCGTCGCGAAAGTGACGCCGCGCGGCCGCCCTTCGGGCGACGACGCCGCTTCCGCGACAGGCCCTGGGCGCGACACCGGGGGCGGGCCCGTGCGGGCGGTGGAGCGCGCCGGCGGGGCCACGGGGGACCCGTGCGGTCCCGCGGCTCCCGGGTGGACCGCGGCCCGGCGGTTGTCCAGGGCTCGGGGCGGCCCGAGGGCCCGGGGCCGGTGCGACCGGCCCTGCGGTGGCGGAGTGCGTGGGCCGTCCGGTGGCCCGTCCTGGGAGCCGGGAAGGGCGGGAGCCGGCGCACCGGGCCGGCGTCGCCCGGGCCACCTGCCCGAAGGGTCCCGGGGGCGTGCGGGCCGGTGTCCTCGCGCGGACGCCCGCCGGGCGAAACACGGGGTTCGCCGTCGGGTTCGTCGCCGTGCCCGTGGTCGTCGGATACGGCGGCGACCTGCCGTTCTCCCCGTTGTCGGTGGCGGCGGGTACTTTCCTTCCATGGGGATGCACAGGGACGCGCACATCGTCTGGGACTGGAACGGCACGCTGTTCCACGACGTCGACGCGGTCATCGGGGCGACGAACGCGGCCTTCGCCGAGCTGGGTCTGGAGTCGCTCACGCTGGAGCGGTACCGGGAGCTGTACTGCGTGCCGGTGCCGAAGTTCTACGAGCGGCTGATGGGGCGGCTGCCCACCGAGACCGAGTGGGAGCTGATGGACGCGACCTTCCACCGGTACTACACCGAGCACCGGGTGCGGTGCGCGCTCGCCGAGGGGGCGGCGGAGCTGCTGGCCGGATGGACGTCGGCGGGGCGCAGCCAGTCGATCCTCAGCATGTACGGACACGAGGACCTGGTGCCCCTGGTCCGGGGCTTCGGCATCGAGCCGCACTTCATACGCGTCGACGGGCGGACCGGGCCGTCGGGTGGCGGCAAGTCCGAGCACATGGTGCGGCACCTCGGCGCGCTGACCGGCGTGGACCCGTCGCGCACGGTGGTGATCGGCGACGCCGCCGACGACGCGCTGGCCGCGCGGCACGTGGGGGCGTCAGCCGTGCTCTACACCGGCGGCTCGCACAGCAGAGCGAGCCTCGAGGCGGTGGGGGTGCCGGTGGTGGACACGCTGGCGGAGGCCGTCGAGGAAGCGGAACGCCTGGCGAGCTGAACCGGGTGCCAAGCGCCACGGTGAAGGGCGGACGGCGGGCGGGAAGCGGACGGCGGGCGACCCGGTGACACCGGGTGCGCACTGTG
This sequence comes from Streptomyces yamdrokensis, assembly GCF_053890455.1. Taxonomy (NCBI): domain Bacteria; kingdom Bacillati; phylum Actinomycetota; class Actinomycetes; order Kitasatosporales; family Streptomycetaceae; genus Streptomyces; species Streptomyces yamdrokensis. The sequence continues at coordinate 3,029,544 of NZ_CM132679.1, read as the reverse complement.
CAGAACGTCAAAGTTCCGCCCCCTGTTTTGTACACATACGGCTCATGACGGGCCCCCCGCGGGGGGCGATAGCCTGGGTGGCGTGATCAGCGCGATAGCTCGCGGGGGCCTCGCCGTCCCCGCTGTGCGCCCGGCGAGCACGGACGACATCCGTGGCCGGGCGGCGCTCGCTGGTCCTCGCGGGCGGGACGGGACCCGGCGGGTCCCCGGGACGCGCCGCATCCCCCGGGTTCACACGCCGCGGAGAGCAGCGTCACACCCGTCGGGCGCGTCGAAATGGGCAGAGAAGCCCCCGCTCGTCTCATCCCGCGGCATAGCGTCGGTACGGAGCGGACACCCCGCCACGTACCACCGCACCGCGGGCGCAGAAACCGTACTTCCTTCTACGTCACGCAACGGCGCGCGACAGGAGCCAGAGGACAATGCAGACCAAGCTGGACGAAGCAAAGGCCGAGCTGCTCGAAAAGGCTGCCCGGGTAGCTGAGAACAGCCCGGCCGGGGGGAAACTGCCGACCGGGACGACGGACAAGGGCATGCCCGACCGGGACACCGTGCTCGCGTTCCTCCAGCGCTACTACCTGCACACCGCCCCGGAGGACCTTGTCGGCCGCGACCCGGTCGACGTCTTCGGAGCCGCCGTCTCCCACTTCCGGCTGGCCGGGAACCGTCCCCAGGGCACGGCCAGTGTCCGGGTCCACACCCCGACCGTGGAGGAGAACGGCTGGACGTGCAGCCACTCCGTCGTCGAGGTGGTCACCGACGACATGCCCTTCCTCGTGGACTCCGTCACCAACGAGCTGACCCGCCAGGGCCGCGGCATCCACGTCGTCATCCACCCGCAGGTGGTGGTGCGCCGCGACCTCACCGGCAAGCTGATCGAGGTGCACGCCGAACCCGCTGGGGGCGAGCTGCCGCACGACGCCCACGTCGAGTCCTGGATCCACGTCGAGACCGACCGGGAGACCGACCGCGGGGACCTCAAGCAGATCACCGTCGACCTGCTGCGCGTCCTGTCCGACGTCCGTGAGGCCGTCGAGGACTGGGGCAAGATGCGCCAGGCGGCGACCCTGCTGGCCGACGGCCTGCCCGGCGAACCCGTCCCCGCCGACGTGCCGGGCGGTCAGGTGGAGGAGGCCCGGGAGCTGCTGCGCTGGCTCGCCGACGACCACTTCACCTTCCTCGGCTACCGCGAGTACCAGTTGCGCGACGACGACTCGCTGGTCGCCGTCCCCGGCACCGGCCTCGGCATACTGCGCTCCGACCCGCACCACCTCACCGACGACGGCCACCCGGTCAGCCCCTCCTTCGAGCGACTGCCCGCCGACGCCCGCGCCAAGGCGCGCGAGCACAAGCTGCTCGTCCTGACCAAGGCCAACAGCCGGGCCACCGTGCACCGGCCGTCCTACCTGGACTACATCGGCGTCAAGAAGTTCGACGCGGACGGCAACGTCGTCGGCGAGCGCCGCTTCCTCGGCCTGTTCTCCTCCGCCGCCTACACCGAGTCCGTCCGCCGGGTCCCGGTGATCCGCCGCAAGGTCGAGGAGGTCCTCGAGCGCGCCGGCTTCTCGCCGCACAGCCACGACGGACGCGACCTGCTGCAGATCCTGGAGACCTACCCGCGCGACGAGCTCTTCCAGACCCCGGCCGACGAGCTCCGGGCCATCGCCACCTCGGTGCTCTACCTCCAGGAGCGCCGCCGCCTCAGGCTCTACCTGCGCCAGGACGAGTACGGGCGCTACTACTCCGCCCTCGTCTACCTCCCGCGCGACCGCTACACCACCGGTGTGCGGCTGAGGATCATCGACATCCTCAAGGAGGAGCTCGGCGGCATCAGTGTCGACTTCACCGCCTGGAACACCGAGTCGATCCTCTCCCGGCTGCACTTCGTGGTCCGCGTCCCGCAGGGCACCGAGCTGCCCCAGCTCTCCGACCACGACCGCGAGCGCATCGAGACCCGGCTCGTCGAGGCCGCCCGCTCCTGGGCCGACGGCTTCGGTGAGGCCCTCACCGCCGAACTGGGCGAGGAGCGCGCCGCCGAACTGCTGCGCCGCTACTCGGGCGCCTTCGCCGAGGGGTACAAGGCCGACCACACCCCACGCGGCGCCGTCGCCGACCTGGTACGGCTCGAACAGCTCGACGACGAGAAGAACTTCGAGCTCAGCCTGTACGAGCCGGTGGGCGCGGCCCCCGAGGAGCGCCGCTTCAAGATCTACCGCAAGGGTGAGGCCGTCTCCCTCTCCGCCGTGCTGCCCGTGCTCCAGCGGCTCGGCGTCGAGGTCGTCGACGAGCGGCCCTACGAGCTGCGCTGCTCCGACCGCAGCGTGGCCTGGATCTACGACTTCGGGCTGCGGCTGCCCAAGGCCCCCGGCGGCGCCGACTACCCCGGCGACGACGCCCGTGAGCGGTTCCAGGACGCCTTCGCGGCGACCTGGACCGGCAAGGCGGAGAACGACGGCTTCAACACCCTCGTGCTGAGCGCCGGGCTGACCTGGCGGCAGGCGACGGTGCTGCGCGCGTACGCCAAGTACCTGCGCCAGGCGGGCTCCACCTTCAGCCAGGACTACATGGAGGACACCCTCCGCAACAACGTCCACACCACCCGGCTGCTCGTCTCCCTCTTCGAGGCGCGGATGGCACCGGAGCGGCAGGGCGCCGGGTTCGAGCTGGTGGACGCGCTGCTGGAGGAGCTCGACGCCGCCCTCGACCAGGTCGCCTCGCTCGACGAGGACCGCATCCTGCGCTCCTTCCTCACGGTGATCAAGGCGACGCTGCGCACCAACTTCTTCCAAAGGACGAGCGGCGGCCGCCCGCACGACTACGTCTCCATGAAGTTCGACCCGCAGGCCATGCCCGACCTGCCCGCGCCGCGTCCGGCGTTCGAGATCTGGGTGTACTCGCCGCGGGTCGAGGGCGTGCACCTGCGGTTCGGCAAGGTCGCGCGCGGCGGCCTGCGCTGGTCGGACCGCCGGGAGGACTTCCGCACCGAGATCCTGGGCCTGGTCAAGGCACAGATGGTGAAGAACACCGTCATCGTGCCGGTCGGCGCCAAGGGCGGCTTCGTCGCCAAGCAGCTGCCGGACCCGTCCGTGGACCGTGACGCCTGGATGGCCGAGGGCGTCGCCGCGTACAGGACGTTCATCTCGGCGCTGCTCGACATCACCGACAACATGGTGGCCGGCGCGGTCGTGCCCCCGGCGGACGTCGTCCGGCACGACGGGGACGACACCTATCTCGTCGTCGCGGCGGACAAGGGCACCGCCAAGTTCTCCGACACCGCCAACGAGGTGGCCGAGGCCTACGACTTCTGGCTCGGCGACGCCTTCGCCTCCGGCGGCAGCGCCGGATACGACCACAAGGGCATGGGCATCACGGCCCGCGGCGCCTGGGAGTCCGTCAAGCGCCACTTCCGGGAACTGGGCGTGGACACCCAGAGCCAGGACTTCACGGTCGTCGGCATCGGCGACATGTCCGGCGACGTGTTCGGCAACGGCATGCTGCTCAGCGAGCACATCCGGCTGGTCGCCGCCTTCGACCACCGGCACATCTTCATCGACCCCACCCCGGACGCGGCCGTCGGCCACGCCGAGCGCCGCCGCCTGTTCGACCTGCCGCGCAGTTCCTGGGAGGACTACGACACCGGTCTGCTGTCGGCCGGCGGTGGCGTGTTCCCGCGCAGCGCCAAGTCCATCCCGGTCAACGCGCAGATCCGCGAGGCGCTCGGCATCGAGTCCGGGGTCACCAAGATGACCCCGGCGGACCTGATGAAGGCGATCCTCAAGGCGCCGGTGGACCTGTTGTGGAACGGAGGCATCGGCACGTACGTCAAGGCGGCGAGCGAGTCCAACGCCGACGTCGGCGACAAGGCCAACGACCCCATCCGCGTCGACGGCGGGGACCTGCGGGTCGACGTCGTCGGTGAAGGCGGCAACCTGGGCATGACCCAGCTCGGCCGGATCGAGTTCGCGCTGCACGGCGGCCGGATCAACACCGACGCCATCGACAACAGCGCCGGCGTGGACACCTCCGACCACGAGGTGAACATCAAGATCCTGCTCAACACCCTGGTCGCGGACGGCGACATGACGGTCAAGCAGCGCAACAAGCTGCTCGCCTCGATGACCGACGAGGTCGGCGGGATGGTGCTGCGCGCCAACTACGCGCAGAACACCGCCATCGCCAACGCCCTGGCCCAGTCCAAGGACATGCTCCACGCCCAGCAGCGCTTCATGAAGCACCTGGTGCGCGAGGGCCACCTCGACCGGGCCCTGGAGTTCCTGCCCGCCGACCGCCAGATCCGCGAGCGGCTGAGCGCCGGGCAGGGCCTGACCGGTCCGGAGACGGCCGTGCTGATGGCGTACACGAAGATCACGGTCGCCGACGAGCTGCTGCGCACCTCACTGCCCGACGACCCGTACCTCAAGGTGTTGCTGCACTCCTACTTCCCGGCCCCGCTGCGCGAGCAGTTCCCCGACCGGATCGACGCGCACCCGCTGCGCCGCGAGATCACCACGACCGTCCTGGTCAACGACACGGTCAACACGGGCGGTACGACGTATCTGCACCGGATGCGGGAGGAGACCGGCGCCTCGCTGGAGGAGATCGTCCGGGCCCAGACCGCGGCCCGCGCGATCTTCCGTGCCGCCATGGTGTGGGACGGGGTCGAGGCCCTCGACACGTTGGTCGCGGCGGACGTACAGACCCGGATCAGGCTGCACTCGCGCCGGCTGGTGGAGCGCGGCACGCGCTGGCTGCTGAACAACCGGCCGCAGCCGCTGGAGCTCGAGGAGACGGTGACGTTCTTCGCCGAGCGCGTCGAGCTGGTCTGGTCGCAGCTGCCGAAGCTGCTGCGCGGTGCGGACCTGAAGTGGTTCCAGAAGATCCACGACGAGCTGACGGGTGTCGGCGTCCCGTCGGAACTCGCCACCCGTGTGGCCGGGTTCTCCTCCGCGTTCGCGGCGATCGACATCGTCTCGGTGGCCGACCGTATGGGCAAGGAGCCGCTGGACGTCGCCGAGGTGTACTACGACCTCGCGGACCGGCTGTCCATCACCCAGCTGATGGACAGGATCAGCGAACTGCCCCGCGCCGACCGCTGGCAGTCCATGGCCCGCGCGGCGATCCGAGAGGACCTGTACGCGGCGCACTCGGCGCTCACGGCCGACGTGCTCGCGGCGGGCGACGGCACGGCGACACCGGAGCAGCGGTTCAAGGTGTGGGAGGCGAAGAACGAGGCCATCATCAGCCGGGCCCGCACCACCCTGGAGGAGATCCAGAGCTCGGACACCTTCGACCTGGCGAACCTGTCGGTGGCGATGCGGACGATGCGGACGCTGCTGCGCTCGCACTCGTAAGGCGGCACGCGCCCGCCCACGGCTCACAACCCGCAGGGGCGCCCCGGACCATCGTGTCCGGGGCGCCCCTGCGGCGTTGCGGTGCCGGTGCTCAGGCGGGCTTCGAAACGGGCTGGGAGTCCGGCTTCGGCTCGGTCTCCGGCTTCGGTTTCAACTCCGTCTCCGTCTCCGTCTTCGGTTTCGGCTTCGGCTTCGGTTTCGGGGTGGGCCTGCGGGCCTTGTCCGGGCCGCCGGTGAACTTCTCGTACTCCTTGAGGACCTCGTCCGTCGGGCCGTCCATGCGCAGTTCTCCCCGCTCCAGCCACAGCACGCGGTCGCAGGTGTCGCGGATGGACTTGTTGCTGTGGCTGACCAGGAACACCGTCCCGGCGTGTTGGCGCAGCTCGCGGATGCGGGCCTCGGAGCGCTTCTGGAAGGAGCGGTCGCCGGTGGCCAGCGCCTCGTCGACGAGGAGGACGTCGTGGTCCTTGGCCGCCGCGATGGAGAAACGGAGCCGGGCGGCCATGCCGGAGGAGTAGGTGCGCATCGGCAGGGTGATGAAGTCGCCCTTCTCGTTGATGCCGGAGAAGTCGACGATCTCCTGGTACCGCTCCCGGACCTGCTCGCGGGACATGCCCATCGCGAGCCCGCCCAGCATGACGTTGCGCTCGCCGGTGAGGTCGCTCATCAGGGCCGCGTTGACGCCGAGGAGGGAGGGCTGGCCGTCGGTGTAGATCCGGCCGTTCTCCACCGGGAGCAGTCCGGCGACGGCCTTGAGCAGGGTCGACTTGCCCGAGCCGTTGGTGCCGATGAGGCCGATGGCCTCGCCCCGGTAGGCGACGAAGGACACGTTCCGCACCGCGTGGACCTTGCGCACGCCGGACGCCTTCTCGGTCTTGCGGCGGCGCACGATGCGGTTGAGGGCGGCGGTGGCGCTGCCACGCCCGGCGCCGGTGCCGTTGACCCGGTAGACGATGTCGACGCCGTCGGCGACGACGGTGGGGATCTTCTCGTCGGTGTTGTCAGCCACGGCCGTAGGTCTCCTCAGCCTTCCAGAAGTACACGAAGCCGATCACGCCGGCCAACAGCGCCCAGCCCACCGCGAACGCCCACACGTGCGGCGGCAGGTACGAGGAGCCGTAGCCGTCGATCAGCGCGAAGCGGACCAGGTCCATGTAGACCGCGGCGGGGTTCAGCTGCAGGACGTCGGCGAGCCAGTGGGGGACGTCCTTGTCGGCGAGCATCGCCGGGATGCTGAACATGACGCCCGAGGCGTACATCCAGGTCCGCAGCACGAACGGCATCAGCTGGGCCAGATCGGGGGTCCTGCTGCCCAGGCGCGCGAAGACCAGCGCGAGGCCGGTGTTGAAGACGAACTGGAGCAGCAGCGCGGGGACGACCAGCAGCCAGGACAGCGCGGGCATGCTGCCGAACGCCATCACCACGACGACCAGGACGACCATCGAGTACAGCAGCTGCTGCAGCTGCTGCAGCGCGAAGGAGACGGGCAGCGAGGCCCGCGGGAAGTGCAGGGCCCGCACCAGGCCGAGGTTGCCGGAGATGGCCCGCACCCCGGCGAGGACCGAGCTCTGCGTGAACGTGAACACGAACACGCCCGTCACCAGGAACGGGACGTAGACCTCGCTCGGGATGCCCCGGCGGGCACCCAGCAGCAGGCCGAAGATGAAGAAGTACACGGCCGCGTTCAGCAGCGGCGTGGCCACCTGCCACAGCTGGCCGAGCTTGGCCTGGCTGTACTGCGCGGTCAGCTTCGCCCGGGAGAAGGCGAGGATGAAGTGCCGGCGCGCCCACAGCTCGCGGACGTAGGCGGGCAGGGTGGGGCGGGCGCCGCTGACCGTGAGGCCGTGGCGGGCGGCGAGGGCGGGGAGGTCGTCCTCGGCGGCCGGGTGGACCGGTGCGGGAGGCGGTGTGTGGAGGACCTGACTCACATCCGCTGCTTTCGCTAGGGGGGTGGGGGAGACGGTGGAGTGGTGCGGTGCCGGGTTCCGGCCGGTGTTTCCCTGCGCGTCGTCGCGCGTTCACCTACGTCGGGACGGCACCGTATCGTCGCAACGCGAGCGTAGGCCGAACGCACGTCGGAACGCAACCGTTTCGTCGTGGCGGCCCAGGGTCCGGCCCGTCCTCTCCCGGCCCGCCCTCTCCCGGGCCCGGCCAGGCCCGTTCCGGGCCCGGGGCGGGCCGCCCCCGTGCCTGTCCGTGCCGGATCGGTGTACGTGCCGTCGTCAGAACGGGTCCGTATCGTCGTCGCGCCCTATGCTGGTCCGCATGACGACGAACGCCGAGGAGCCCCAGCCGCCTCCGCGCCGCAGGGCTCCCGCCGGGGCGGCCGTACTGCGCGAGGACGTGACGGAGGCGATCCGGGCGGCCGTCTTCGAGGAACTCGCGGCCGTCGGCTACGCGCGGATGTCCATCGAGGGCATCGCGCGCCGCGCGGGCGTCGGCAAGACCGCCGTGTACCGTCGCTGGCGCTCCAAACTGCACCTGGTCCTGGACCTGGTCTCGGCGATCGCCGTGCAGGGCCTGCCCGCGCCGGACACCGGCTCCCTGGAGGGTGACCTGCGGCTGCTGTACGAGGTCACCTCACGCGCCCTGCGCCATCCCGTCGCCTCGCAGGTCCTCCCCGACCTCCAGGCCGAGGCCGCCCGCAACCCCGACATCGCCGAGGCGCTGCAGAAGGCGCTGCGGGAGGGCCAGGACGGGGTCGCCAAGGGTGTCGTCACGGCGGCGCAGGAGCGGGGCGAGGTGCGCCCCGGCGTCGACCACGCCCTGGCCCTCGACCTGATCTCGGGCCCGCTGTACTGGCGCTCGGTCATCATCCGCAACCCGAAACTCCCGAAGGGCTACCTGGCAGCCCTGGCGAGGGCGACGACCGCGGCGCTCAGGGCGCTGTAGGTGGGTTCAGCCGCACAGCCGCCGGGCGAGGAGGGGGGCGCCCAGGGCGTCGCCGACGGCGGAACCGACGACGGCGCCCACGGCGCGTTCGGAGGGTGTCGGGGCAGAGGGCATCGGCGCGGGTCAGCCGCGTCCCGCCGCCGGGTGCAGGCGCTGCCAGCCGGACCAGGCCGAGGTGATCATGTCGTCGACGCCGTGGCGGGCCTTCCAGCCGAGTTCGGTGGCGGCGCGGTCGGAGGAGGCGACGACGCTCGCCGGGTCGCCGGGGCGGCGGGGGGCGATCGTGGGCTGGAGGTCGTGGCCGGTGAGGGCGTTGATGCGGTCGATCATGCCCCGGACCGAGACGCCCTCGCCGCGGCCGATGTTGAGGGTGAGGTCCCGGCCGGGTGCGGTGCGCAGGGCGCGTGCCGCGGCCACGTGCGCCTCGGCCAGGTCGACGACGTGGATGTAGTCGCGGACGCAGGTGCCGTCCGGGGTCGGATAGTCCTCGCCGAACACCCGCGGGGGCTCGTTCGCGGTCAGCTTCTCGAAGACCATGGGAACGAGGTTGAAGACGCCCGTGTCGGCGAGTTCCGGGCGCGCGGCGCCCGCCACGTTGAAGTAGCGCAGGGAGGCCGTGGACAGGCCTGTCGCCCGGCCCGTGGCGCGGACCAGCCACTCGCCGGCCAGCTTCGTCTCACCGTAGGGGGACATCGGCAGGCAGGGGGTGTCCTCGGTGACCAGCTCGGCGCCGGAGGGCGGCGTGCCGTACACCGCCGCCGACGACGAGAACACGAAGGACGACACCGCGTCCGCCGCCGTCACCGCCTCCAGCAGGACGCGCAGGCCCTCGACGTTCTCCCGGTAGTAGTGCAGGGGCAGTTCCACCGACTCGCCGACCTGCTTCTTCGCCGCCAGGTGCACGACGCCGGTGACCTCGTGGTCGGCGAGGGCGCGCGCCACCCGCTCGCCGTCCAGGACCGAACCGACCACCAGCGGTATGCCGTCCGGCACGCGGTCGGGGATGCCGGCGGACAGGTCGTCGTACACCACCGTCCGTTCCCCCGCCTCGGTCATCGCGCGTACGACGTGCGCCCCGATGTAACCGGCGCCGCCGGTGATCAACCAGGTCATGTGCGGCCGTCCCCTCGTCGTTGGCCCCGTGGCGGTGCGGTGGGTGGTCGGTCTCCACCGTGCGTCCGGTCCCCGCCGTAGGTCAGGATCCTAGGCTCCGTTCGCCGCCGCCGCGTCCAGTGCGGTGGTGAGCCGGTCCAGACGGGCCCTCAGTTCCTCGATCTCGTCGAACCCGGAACCGGTCGCGGTGGCGATCCGGCGCGGGACGTCGAGGGCCCGCTCGCGCAGCGCGACGCCTTCCCCGGTGGGCCGCACCTCCACCGAGCGCTCGTCGCGCGCGCTGCGCTCCCTGCGGACCAGGCCGGCCGCCTCCAGCCGCTTGAGCAGCGGGGACAGCGTGCCGGAGTCGAGCCGCAGGTGCTCGCCGAGCGTCTTGACGGGCAGCGTGCCGTGCTCCCAGAGGGCCAGCATCACCAGGTACTGCGGGTAGGTGAGGCCGAGGTCCTTGAGGACCACGCGGTACACGCCGTTGAAGGCGCGCGAGGCGGACTGCAGGGAGAAGCAGATCTGCTGGTCGAGGCGGAGCCAGTCGCCGGCGGGCCCGGGCGTCCGGGCGGCCGGCTCCGGAGCCGGTCCGGGGTTCGGGGTCGGTCCGGGGTTCGGGGTCGGTGTCATGGCTCCAGGGTAGCTCTTTCGAGCCATTTAGTTGTGCGCAATTTAATTGTGTGCTTTGCTTGTGGTCGTGCGGAGGTCCGGGTCACCGACGGACCGGCCGCCGCACGACCATCACTCGAGAGGGAAGGGTTCCCATGGACGCGCTCTACACCGCTGTCGCCACCGCCACCCACGGCCGTGACGGCCGCGCCGTCACCTCCGACGGCAAGCTGGACCTCGGCCTCAGCGCCCCCGTGGAGCTGGGCGGCAACGGCGAGGGCACCAACCCGGAGCAGCTGTTCGCCGCCGGTTACGCGGCCTGCTTCGGCAGCGCCCTCGGTCTGGTCGGCCGGTCCGCCAAGGTGGACGTCAGCGAGGCCGCGGTGACCGCCGAGGTCGGCATCGGCAAGCAGGGCGAGGGCTTCGCGCTCGCCGTGACGCTGCGCGTCGAGCTGCCCGACGCGGTGGACCAGGAGACCGGCCGCAAGCTGGTCGAGCAGGCCCACCAGGTCTGCCCCTACTCCAACGCCACCCGCGGCAACATCCCGGTCGAGCTCGTCATCGAATAGGCCTTTGGACCCCGCCCCGCTCCGGGCCCCGGAGCACGTCGCGTCCGGGGCCCGTGCGCGGTGTCTCACTTCACCGCGCCCGCCATCACGCCGGAGACGAACTGCCGCTGGAAGGCGAAGAACACGGCCAGCGGGATCACCATCGAGATGAACGCGCCCGGCGCCAGCACGTCGATGTTGTTGCCGAACTGCCGTACCTGCGTCTGCAGCGCGACCGTGATCGGCTGGCTCCCGGAGTCCGTGAAGATCAGCGCGACCAGCATGTCGTTCCACACCCACAGGAACTGGAAGATGCCGAGCGAGGCGATCGCCGGCCCGCCCAGCGGCATCACCACCCGTGCGAACAGGCGCAGTTCGCCGGCGCCGTCCAGCCGGGCCGCCTCCAGCAGCTCCTTCGGGATCTCCGCGAAGAAGTTGCGCAGCAGGAACACCGCGAACGGCAGACCGAAGCCGACGTGGAAGAGGATCACGCCGACGATCGAGCCGAAGACTCCGATGGCGCCGAAGAGTTCGGCGATCGGGATCAGCGCCACCTGCACCGGCACCACCAACAGCCCCACCACCCCCAGGAACCACCAGTCCCGGCCCGGGAACTCCATCCAGGCGAAGGCGTATCCGGCCAGCGAGCCGATCACCACCACCAGCACCGTCGCCGGGACGGTGATGTACACCGTGTTCAGCAGGGAGCCGGTGATGTCGTCGTTCTCCAGCAGGGTCTCGTAGGCGCCGAACGTGAGCTGCGACGGCTCGGTGAGCACCGTCCACCAGCCGTCGGCGGCCATGTCCTGCGGGGTGCGCAGACTGGCCAGCAGCAGACCGAGCGTCGGGACCAGCCAGAACAGGCCGACGACGATCAGGAAGACGCGGACCAGTCCGCCGCTCACCCACTCGCCGAGCCTCGAACCCAGTGACCGCTCGGCCCTGACGGCGTTGACGGGCGGTGAGGCCGCCTCGGTGACACTGCCGGCGTCTGCGCTCATCGCCGTACCTCCCGCCTCAGCCGCCGCACGTTGAACCACATCACGGGGATCACCAGGAGCAGCAGGAACACCGCGATCGCGCTGGCGATGCCCGGCTGGTCCTCGGAGAAGCCCTTGCGGTACAGCTCCAGCGCGAGAACGTTCGCGTCGTCCTGGGAGGAGCCGGGCGCGATGATGAACACCAGGTCGAACACCTTGAGCACATTGATCATCAGGGTGACGGTGACCACCGCGAGCACCGGCGCCAGCATCGGCACCGTGATCCGCCGGAACACCTGCCACTCGTTGGCGCCGTCGACCCGCGCGGCCTCCAGCAGTTCCCGCGGCATGCCCGCGAGCCCGGCCGCGATCAGCACCATCGCGAAGCCCGCCCACATCCAGATGTACGAGCCGATGACGGCCGGCGTGACCAGCGCCGGGCCCAGCCAGTTCAGGCCGTTGTACGGCTCCTGGAAGTTGCTCGCCGGCAGCCGGAGCTGTGCGCCGTCCGCCTTCGCCGACAGGGAGAACGTGCCGTCGGCACCCGCCGTGGCCGTCTCCACCACCGTGCCGTTTCTGACCGCCTCGATCCTCATGCCGGGGTAGCCCAGCTCGTCCGCGTCGACGCCGTTCAGCGTGCCGACGCCCTTGCCGCGGGTGAAGTCCTGCCAGGTCGTTCCGGTGATCCGGTCCGCCTCCGGCTCCGGCGCCGCCGCCCGCTCGGCGTCGTCGGGGATCAGGTCCGGCGCGACACCGACCAGCGGCAGCGTGACGGTCCCACCGACGCTCACCGTCGCCCTGGTGACGAAGGCGCCGCCGCCGGCCGCCTCCAGCGGCGACTCACGGCCGGGGTGGGCCTTCGGGTACGCCGACGACTGGACGAAGGTGTCGTGCACGCCCACCCACACCGCGTTCGCCACGCCCTTGTCCGGGTCCTGGTCGTACACCAGGCGGAAGATGATGCCCGCCGCCAGCATCGAGATCGCCATCGGCATGAAGACGACCAGCTTGAACGCCGTTCCCCAGCGGATCCGTTCGGTCAGCACCGCGAAGACCAGGCCGAGCGCGGTGGCGACCGTCGGCGCGAACACCACCCAGATGACGTTGTTCCTCAGGGCGGTGCGGATGCCGTCGTCGGTGAACAGGGCCCGGTAGTTGTCGAATCCGGCGAACCCGTCGCCGGACTGGTCGTAGAAGCTGCGGACGACGGAGTACCCGATCGGGTAGACCACGAGCGCACCGAGCAGCAGCAGCGCGGGCAGCAGGAACAGCGCCGCCACGGTGGTGCGGGTGCCGGTGACGCTCCTGCGCGGCTGGGGAGCGGCAGGGGCCCCAAAGGGCCCCGCCGCCGTGTCCGACGCCATCGCCGGCTCAGTTCCCGTACGCCGCGGCCGCGTCGGCCTCCAGCTGCCGCTGGGCGCCCGCGACGTCCTTCGGGTTCTTCAGGAAGTCCTGGAGCGCCTTCCACTCACCCTTGCCGGGGGTGCCGCCGAAGGCCTGCGGGGCCTGGTCGGACATGTCGAAGCGGAAGTCGTCCCCGGCGTCGACGAGCGCCCGGGCCATCTTCTGCTGCACCTCGTTCGGATAGGCCGAGTTCGGCACGTTCCTGTTCGGTGAGAGGTAGCCGCCCAGCTTCGCCTGGATGCCGGCGGCGTCCGGGGAGGCGAGGAACGTCGCCAGCGCCTGCGCCGCCTTCGAGTCCTCGAGGATCACGGCCGCGTCGCCGCCGGACACCACGGGCGGGCTGTCACCGACCGCGGGGAACGGGAACACCTTCGCGTCCGTGCCGACCTCCGCCTCGGTCTCGCCGATGTTCACCTGGACGAAGTCGCCCTCGTAGACCATGCCCGCCTCGGGCTGGTCGCCGCCGGTGAAGGTCTGCGTCACGGAGGCCGGGAACTCGGTCTGGAGCGCGCCGTCCGGGCCGCCCGCGAGGTAGTCCGGCTTGCCCCAGATCTCCGCCAGCGTGGTCAGCGCGTCCTTCACGGACGGGTCCGTCCACTTGATCTCGTGAGCGGCGAGCCGGTCGTACTTCTCCGGGCCCGCCTGGGAGAGGTAGATGTTCTCGAACCAGTCGGTGAGCGTCCAGCCGTCGGCGCCGCCGACCGAGAACGGGGTGACACCGGAGTCGTAGACCGTCTGCGCCGTGGTGAGCAGGTCCTGCCAGGTCGTCGGCTCACTCGCGCCCGCGTTCTCGAAGACCTGGGCGTTGTACCAGATCAGCGACTTGTTGGCGGCCTTGTAGTAGACGCCGTACGGCGTGCCGTCGACCGAGCCGATGTCCTGCCAGCCCTGCGAGTAGTTCTTCTCGAGCTCCGCCCGTGCCTCGGCGCCCAGCGGCTTGGCCCAGCCCTTCTCCACGGCCTGCTTGACGGCGCCCGGCTGCGGCAGCAGCGCCACGTCGGGCGGGGCGCCGCCCGCGATCTTCGAACCGAGGAAGTTGACGATGGGGTCCTGGGCGGGAACGAACGTCACCTTCGCGCCGGTGCGCTTCTCGAACTCCGCGAGGACCTTCTTGAAGTTCGCCTGTTCGGTGCCGGTCCACACGGCGGCGACCTCGAGGTCCTGGCCGTCGAGCCGGGGAAGGGTGACGGTGGAGGCGGTCTCGTCGGTGCCGCCGCCGTCCGATCCGTCACTGCCGTCGTCGTCGCCCCCGCACGCGGTGAGTGAGACCGCGAGCACGCCCGCGACCACTGCGGCCGCCGCCCTGACGGCCCTGCGGGTGCGGGGAGTCGCCGTTGCCGTGGGTGTGCCGGACGATCTGCGTGCCCGGATGATCCTGCTCGTCCTGCGCATCACTGCCCCGTTCTTCGTACCTCGTCGAACGTCGAGCGCTGTCCCGTGCGCTCTGGTGTACGCCCGTGAGGTCGCGGGCGGCAAGAGCGCGTCTCGTGTCGAGTCCGGGATCGTGACCGCGTCGTGACTCTCCGGGGCCGAAGAGTCCCGATCGGCCCCGCAGGGGCGGGCCGTACGCCCTCGATCTCCGGGGAACGTAGGGGTGTTGAGGGTGTTACGGGGTTCTGCGGGTGGGGCCGGCGGGAGGGCCGCGACGCCCGGGGAGCGGGGCGCACCGCTCCCCGGGAGCGGGTCAGAGCAGCGACGGCACCCCGGTGGCCGCGACCTCGCGGGCCGCGCGTTCCAGCGCGCTGGCGAGCAGCGCCAGGTCGGTCGGGCCGTTGCCGAGTTCCCTGACCGGGCGGCGGGCCGGCGGATCGCCCATGCGGTGCCACTCCAGCGGCACGACCGTGGGCCGCAGCGTCGCCGTGCGCGGGATGCGCCCGGTCACCCGCCCGCCCTGGAACGCGGTCACCCGGCCGTCCGTGTGGGCCAGACGCCCCCGGCCCGGCGCCGGTTCGTCCCCGCTCTCCTGGTTCGGTCCGAACGGGGAGGCGGCCCCACGGCCCGGCGTGGGCGCGTCGAGCGTCACGCGCAGGGCCGCGCGACGCGCCGGCTCGGTCTCCGCCGTACGGGCGCAGGGGCCGGTGGCCGACACCAGGTGCACGCCCAGCCGCTCACCCTCCCGCGCCACCGCCTCCAGCGCCCGCAGCACCGACCCGGCGGCGGGCCGCCCCGGTGAACCGAGTGCGGGGGAGACCAGCGCGTCCAGGTCGTCCACGACCACGATCAGCCGGGGCAGCGGCGGCGGGGTCTCGGCCCTGCGCCGGGCGGCACCGGGCCGCAGCCGCAGCGTGGAACCACTGGGCGGGGAATCCAGGTCCCCGAGGTGCTCGCCGCCACCGGCTGTCGCGGGGCCGCGGGGCGGGGCCGTGCGCTGGGCGACCATACGGTCCGCCAGTTCGCGCCCGGTGTGCCACTCCACGAAGTCCGACCGGCCGAGCAGTTCGGCACGCCGCTTCAGCTCGGCGCTCAGCGACTGGGCGAACTCCCGCATCCGCACCGGGTCGTTGGCGCTGAGATGCGTGGTGACGTGCGGTACGTCCGTACACACGCGCAGTCCGTCGCCGTGCCCGCTGTTCTGTCCGCCGCCCTGCCCGCCGCCCGTGGTGCCGGCGCGGCCGTCCACCAGCACGATGCCCAGCCGGTCCGGCCGCTCGGCCGCGGCCAGGGAGGCGACGACGGCCCGGAGCAGTTCCGTACGGCCGCTGCCGGGAGGGCCCTCCACCAGCAGATGCGGTCCGTCGGCCACGAGGTCGGCGGACACCGGGCCGCGCGGTCCGGCGCCCAGCACCGCGCACACCCGGCCGCCGAGCCGCTCCTTGTCGTCGGCCGAGTCCGCCCAACGGGCCATCAGCGAGGCCGGGGTGGCGCGGGCCAGCCCCAACTCGTCCAGCAGCCGCGCCGACCGGGGCAGCGGCGCCGACACGCGCGCGTGCCCCGCACCGGGGGCGCCCGCGGTGCGCAACGGTGCCAGGGCCCGCGCGAACCGCTCGGCCCACGCGGGGGACACCGCGTCGACCGTGGCCACCGTGCCGTGGCCGACCGGGCCCGGTGCCGCCCCCGAGCCGATGGCGGCCACCCGCAGCAGCCGCAGGGTGGTCGCCACGTCCCCGCTGAGCAGGGCGACGGCACCGCACTTTCGGAACGCGGGCGTCACCGCGCAGGCCGCCTCGTACGTCCTCGTCACCGGGGAGGAGGCCGAGGCGGCGGCCGTCTCGGCGAGACACACCAGGTGGATTCCGGCCCGCGGCCCCTCCACCGCCAGCCGTGCCATCGCGGCGCGCGCCTCGGGGCCCCCGGGGTCACCGTCCACGACGACCACGGTGTACGACCCGGCGAAGCCGCCCGCCGCACCGTCACCGGTACCGACGCCGTCGTCCCTGGGCCGGGAGGGGCGCAGGGGGGTGCCCCGGTCGGCCCCGGAGGCCCGGGGCTGCTCGGGGATGAGCGGGGCGGATGGGGTGGGTGGGGCAGATGGGGAGGTCGGGGTGGGGGAGGTGCGGGCCGCGTGGTCGTGGTCCTCCAGACGGCGCAGCAGCTCCTCGGCGCGGGCCGCCGCCTGTTCACGGTCGTGGGCGAGGAGCAGCCGGCAGTCCTGCCCGTGCCCCGGCCGCACGTGCGGCAGCCATCCCAGCCAGGCCCATTCCGCGGTGCGCTCCTCCAGGGTGCGGGAGCGGTCGGCGGTGATCAGGACGATCTCGAGCGCGTCGGGGGAGTGCAGCGCGGCGAGCTGGGCCAGTACCGCGCGGGCCAGCCCGGTGAGTCGCTCGCGCGGACCGGCCAGGCCCAGCGAGCCCACCTCGCGCAGCCCCGATGTCACCGGTACGGCGGGCAGCAGACCCGAGCCGCCGGGCACCGCCCGGTCGGCCGTGCCGAGGCGTATCGCGAGCGCCTCCGGGTGGCCCGGCCCGCGCTCCCACAGGCGGGGGCCGGGCCCCAGGGCGGTCAGCAGCAGGGTGGCGGGGTCGGGCCAGGTCTCGGGCGGTCCGGCCGCGGCGACGGCCGGCTCGGCCGGGACGGTACCGGCCGCCTCCTCGCCGTACGGGTCCGGTCCGGTGCTCTCCGGCTCCGGACGTCCCCCGGCCAGCCGGCGTGCCCACGCCGAGAGCCCGCCGCGCCGGCGTCCGCGGGAGGGCTGCGGCGCGAGGCCCGCGTCGGACGGATCGGTGCCGTGCCCCGGCGTGCCCCGGCGGCCGTCGGCGGGCCGGTCCCCGGGAGCGGCGGACCGGGCGGCGAGCCCGCCGTCGGCACCGGGCCCGGTGGGCGCGCCGTTACTGCCCGCGTGGGTGCCGGCCCCCGCCCCGTACGCCCGGCCGGACCCGCCGTCGGCCGGCCTCGGCTGCGAGACCCGGCGCCCCTTGGGGACCCGCGGCACGTCGCCCCGGGAAGCCACGTGGACCGTACGGCTGCCGCTTCCGCTGTTGCGGCCGGTGCCGGCGTCGGAGCCGCCACCGGAACCCGAGCCCGATCCCGAGCCCGTGTCCGAACGGGAGCCGTAACCCGAACGGGAGCCGGGGCTCGAGCCGGAGCCGTAGCCCGAATCCGAACCCGGGCCGGAACTTGAGCCCGGCCCCGAATCCGGGCCGGGGGCCGATCCCGAGCCCGAATCGAAGCCGGAGCTTGAGCCGGGACCTGTGTCCGAACGGAAGCCGGAAGCGGAGCCGTAGGCCGAGCCCGAGCCGTAGCCCGAGTCCGCGTCCGCGTCCGAACCGTCCCCCCGGCGGTTCCCGGGCTCCGGGGCGCCGCCCTCGCCGGGTAGCAGCGGGGTTTCCCCGGTGGTCCGGGCCGGCGCGGAACCGTGGGCGTGGTGCGTCGGCCCGTCCGGCGGACGCACGGCCGCCGACTCCGACCCGGCCCCCGAGGGCGGCTTGGCCGGCGGCCCCGCGGGCGGCTCCGGCACGCGGACGTGCCCCTCGCCGTCCGGCGTCGTCCAGGCCCGCGCCCCCGGCCCCGCGGCCGGGGTGAGCCGTAGGGCCGACTCACCGATCCGCAGCAACGCGCCCGGTGCCAGCGCGACCGGGCGGGAGCCCACCCGCCGGCCGTCCAGGGTCGTGCCGTTGGTGGAGTCGAGGTCGGCGACCGAGACCCTGCCGTCCGGGCCGACCGTCACCGCGCAGTGCAGCCGGGAGACGTCCGGGTCGTCGAGCGGCACATCCGCGTCGGCCGAGCGGCCGATGCGGATCTCGCCGCCGTGCAGCAGATGGACGCCGCCCGCGTCGGGACCGGCGACGACATGGAGCCTGGTCGGGGCGTCGTCCAGCTCGGGATGCGGCTCGGGCTCGCCCGGGGCGCCCACGGCCAGCACCGCGCCGTCGATCAGTGGAGGCTCGCCGAGCGTGCAGCGCTGGGCGTCCAGCCGCTGGTCACCGGCGTACAGCACCGGGGTGCCGGAGGAGCCCGGGGAACCGTCGCCGCCGGAGACCGCGGAGACCAGCGCGGCGGCCACCGCCGCCAGGGCCGTACCGGCGGGGGCGGTGACGACCACATGACCTCGCGCGGGGGAGGGCGTGCCCAGCGGATCTACCACGGTCAGCCGGATCTGCATCGCCGTGAGCGGTCCCTTCTGCGCGAGCGCCCGCGGTACGGAGGACGGAACCGCCCCGCGGTCCCCCACCGCGGATTTCCCCCACCACCACACGCGCACGTACGGCCAGTACTCCCCGCATCCTCGCACCTGCCACCGACAACGCGCCCGCCTCCCGGCATCGAATGATCTTGATTGGTCGGCTCTGCCCTCAAAAGTGCCTGACCAATGCGTTGTGAATGATCGTTCCGCCGCCACTTGAGATCGGTCACGTCCGGCCGTCGGCAACCAGGGGACCGGGTCGGGCGTCTTTGCTTCACACGTGTCTCCCCGCCCGGGGGCGGGGTCCGCGCGGGCCCCGTACGAGAAGCCGGGAAGGGACCGGGAGGGAAGTCGTCGACGGTGTCAGGCCGGTGTCCCGTGCCGCGGCATTACAGTGGGGCGGAACATTTCCGAGCACGACGCATCACGGTGTACGCCAGTCAAGCAAGCAGCAGGGAGCGCATGACGTGCGGCCGGTAGGCAGCAATTATCACGCTGCGAGCGCTGTACTGGATGCCGTTTGACCTGCTGAGCGGTGAGCGTGTTTATCGCAGTTATCTGCCCCATCTTCCGCCCTGGTTCCACCGGGCCGGCTGGTGGCCGACTGTGGGGAACTGCCAGTCGGGATAAGAAGGCGGCTTCGGACTGAACGCGAGACCGCCCCGACCCTTTCGCGGGTCGGGGCGGTCGACCGGCCGCGGTTCCGCCATCTGGGCGGGGACACCTCGTGCAGAGAGTCGCCGCGGCCGGCCTGTCCGCCGAAGCGGACAGCGTGCGAGGGGGGTGGTTCGCCTGAGCGATACCCGCATCCCCTCGAAGATCAAACAAATTAGGGTCGGCCCTAGTCCACTTTGATCATGGGGCCGGGAGCGTGGACGGGTGCCGCGCCCCACACCGCCCGACGACCGGGTCATCGCCCGCCGTCGCCAGGTCGGGGAGCGGATCAGGCGTGTGCGGGAGCATCACAACCTCACCCAGCTCGATGTGTGCGGCAGGAGCGGCATCGATGTCGCCACGTACAGCCGCATCGAGCAGGGCCACTCCTCGCCTCTGCTCGACACCCTCATCCGTATCGCCGACGCCATCGGCGTGGACCTGGCCGACCTGGTGAGATGAGCGGTCCGCCGCCGACAGCAGAAGGCCCCGCCCATCCGCTACGGCGAAGGAGCGGGGCCAGCCGTACCGCTAGCTCGGCTCCTCCGCGCCGTGAGACAAGGGGCAGACGTCCACCCCAGCCACGAGCGGGATCATCTCCTGGGCGGGATGCACTTTGCAGTGCCGCCGTCCCCGCCCTCGGTCGATGGTCAGCTCGTCCTCGGCCATTTCGCGAGGTGTGGGCGGTCGGTGCCAGTGGCTAGCGGTCATCAGCTACTCCGAGGGGGTGGGCGGGTCGTCTTCCGGGCGGGGAACGATGGGCTCGAAGTCCCCGTCCTCTCCGCCGTTCCTCACTGTGTCCAGTGTGAGTCGCATGTCTGCCTCCTTTCTGCGGGTCGGCTGGTACCGGTCAATACCGGTCGGTTCCTTGACGGTGGCCGCCCCGCCACGGGGGCGGGCGAGGGCGGCCACCTACCCACTACTGGCGTCGGCGCGAGCCAGCAGCGGGGGTCTGGTGGGGGTGGCGGCGGATGTGGACGTTGCAGTCGGAGACACGCGTCCAGTCGCCATCGCCGCGGGCGTCCGTCCGCTCGCGCGCCCATGCCCGGCAGCGAGGGCAGCCGGGGGCGGGCTCCGGGTCGGGGAGCGGCATGCCCAGGAGCGGCGCGGGCTCCAGGCTCATCAGCGGCTCGGTCATCGCCGGCCCTCGAGGGCCAGGGCGCGCAGCGCGCGCCGGTCCGGGCACCGCTTCTCGTCCTCGTCCCATCCCGGGCGCGCCTGCTCGTCCCTGATGCAGTGCTGGCACGAGGCGGCGTGGAGGCCGGCGACGCGGCGGGCCGCGGTGCGGACGCACGGGGTGCAGCCGCGGGGCCAGATACGCACACCCTCCGACGTCGGCCGCTCGCCCAGGTCCCGGGCGGTCTCGGCGGTGAGCGGAGTGCTGCACCACACGCACTCGGCGCCGCGGCGCTGCTCCTCGGTCAGGCCGATGACCTGCGGCAGCGGCAGCATGGGCAGCGCGCTGGACTCTGTTCGTGGGATGACAGAGTGCGTACTCTCCTCCATGGCGATGCTCCTCACAGCGTCGTCCACGCCCCCGAGCCCGGCCAGGCTGCGGGGGTTTTCGTAACGCGGACCTTACCGCGCCTTACCGAGGGTTGCCGAGGTATGGCGCAGGATTCTGCGGTCGCGCGGCATAGCGCGGCTGCCTACGTTCGCTGCATGAGCGCTGATCTTGACCGGACGCGGGCCGTGTGGCGACAGGTCGCCAACATCGTCATCGGCCGTATCAAGGACGGCACCTACCCGCCCGGCTCCCGCATCCCCGGCACGCTGGAGCTGGCGACCGAGCTGGGTGTTGCGTCGTCCACCAGCCAGAAGGCGCTCGCCTACCTACGGCGCGAGGGCTACCTCAGGGGCGAGACCGGCATCGGCACGTTCGTCGCCGACCAGCCACCCACCGACCAGCCCCCGGCATGACGGTGCCCCCGCCCTCCCCATGAGCAGGGAGAGCGGGGGCATACGGACGGACAGGGAAAAGGACACCCCGGGCCGGCCTCCCACCACGGGGCCGGGCCGGGGCTCACAACCCCACGTCGTGCAGGAACGGTTCCGCCTCCCGAGGAACAGGCTGCGGCGGAGCCGGCGGCTCCAACCGGGACTGCCGGATGAACCCCACCAACGACCGCACCCACCCGACGAGATACCGGATCGTGAAGTCCTGCGCCGTGATCCTCTCCTGCGCCTGTTCCGCTCTCGCCTCCTGCTCCGTAACCCGCCGCTCGAGGCGTTCGATGTCCTTATCCAGCCGGGCAGTGACCGCAGTGAAATCGTCGCGGCGTTGCTGCCCGCGAGGCTGCCGGCGGCCGATAACGGCCGTCACGACTCCGCCCACGGCCGTCACCCCAGCGACGACAAGCGCGCTCAGCGCGGTCAGCATCTCAGGTCTCACGCGGCACCTCAGTCCGTGCAGGCGGCGGTTCGTCCCAGCCGATCGCCACCAGGCAGACCAGGCCGAACGCGCCGAAGATCATTGCGACGACCCAGCCCCTGGGACTCTCTCCGAGCGGCCACCATGACAGCAGGTACGCCATAGCCCACGGTGTAGCGATCACCCATACCGCGAGGAACCCGGGCCAGTCCCGGCGGGGTGGCAACCATGCGCAGACGAGGGCGACCGCACCCGCGACGATCCACGCCCACCCCCAGAACTCGAGCGGCCGCAGTTTCAGCAGCAGCGCCAAGCCGTCGCGGTCACCCGTCGGCTGGACGATCTGCCCGGAGCCGTAGCCCATGGCCATGACTCCCTTGAGCGTGAGGAGCGCACCACGGCGGCCCAGCTGCTGCCTGAGCCGCCGAACCGCCGCGCACATCAGACGCTCGGCGCCGAGCTGGCGCTGTTCCTCGCACCCACCACCCGGGCCAACAGCCCCTTCACGAGGGTCACCACCGCCGCTATGCCCGCGACGGCGACGCTCTCCCAGAACGAGGCGGACAGCATGTCGGCCGGGCCCGCCGCGAGAGCGACCGCGCTGGCCGCGCCGAGGAACGTCCAGAGCACGCGCTCGATCAGGTCGACCGCGTACGTGCGGGCGGTCTTCACCACGGTCTCGGCCGGGGGGATGTTGAGGTTGGACATGTCACTTCTCCTGTGAGTGTCGTGCAGTTGGGCCGGTCGGCTCAGCTGCTGGGGGTGCCGGTGACGTCGACATCGACCTTCACCACGGCGTCCCGGATCGCGTCCCGAACCGCGGCCACCACGGCGTCGGTGTCGACGCCGGAGCCGACGAGCCCGGCAAGCTTGGTGATCGCGGCGGACTGCGCGGCGAGCTGCCGCTCGGTCCGGCGCGTGACGATCTCGATGTTCCGCACCGACGTCGTCAGCGCGATGTGCGTGTTGGTCTTCGCGCTGGCCGGGTTCGGGTTGGGGATGATGCCGTCCGTGGTGAGGACCGCCTTCGCGATCTTCCGGGCGTCGGCGTCGGTGATGGCCATCTCAGGTTCCTCCTCGTTGCTGCTGGGTCGTTGTGCTCCTGCCTTGACCCACCGGTAGACCGCGTCTCCGGGGCAGGCGGTGGCGTAGCCGTCGCGGTGCCCGCCGAGCCAGTCCCCGGCCGGGCCCTCCTCGCGGCAGTAGTCGATGGCGTCGCGGGCGCCGTGCAGCTGCTCGTCGGTCGGCTCGGCGAGTCCGGAGGAGCCGACGAGCAGCAAGATGGCGTAGTCCTGGTTGTTCAGGCTGGTGTTGCCGTTCGCCGAGTTGCGGCGGTGCAATCCGCGGCCCTCGTACACGTAGCCGTGCGTGCAGACCAGGAACGAATAGCCCACGTCGGACCAGCCGTTGCCGTCCATGTGCTGCGCCTGGATCTGCCGCACGTACGCGGCACACTGCGCGTGCGGGCGGTCGCTGTACGGGGTGCCGAGGTAGTGCAGTTTCACGCCGCGACGCTTGCCGCTGTACAGCGTTGCTCCGCTCGGCCGGCGGTAGTCGCGGGCCCCCCACTGGGACCGGGAAACGAGCTTCATCGTGGTGCCTTTCAGGTCAGAGGAGTCGGGCGTACTGGGGCGCGCCGCCAATGGACCCGCCGCCACCGAACTTGCCGCCGGTCGTCGCGCCCGCGGTGCGTCGCACCTGCACCCGCACCCTCAGCTGCGTCTCCGACCGATACGAGGTGAGGTCCAACGTCAGCGCGGGCCGGGTGTACGCGAACGTGGCCGGGACCGTCCCCGACGCGACGACCGTGGAATCGGCGAACACCACCTGCCACTCCCCGCCCGTGTTCGTGCCCGACACGATGTCGCCGAGGAACACCAGACCCAACTGGAGCGTGGCGGTACGCGGGGTGAACGTCGCTTCCCACAACGTGCGCCACTCGGGTGCATCGTCGTAGGCCAGCCCATGCTGTGACGCCGGATAGAGCGGCAGTTCGTCGCGCTCCCAGCCCTCACGGGCCAGCGCGTCCACACGGTCCTCGAGTTCGGCGAGCCGCTGGAGGAGATCCTTCGGCTTCTGCACCTTGGGCATGTCACACCCCCACGCAGGTCAGCCGAACCCGCTCCGGGCCGTTCCGGGCCGTGTTCTCGATGCTGACGATCCTCAGCACACCCTCACGGCCGTTCGGTGACTGCGGCTCCGGGTCGATGACGAACAGTGCCTCGTCCCCCACGCTGTAGCTACCGAACGCAGGGTCGCCGTCCGCGGCCACCTCGAACGTCGGCTGCACATCCGCCCGGGACCGGGCCGCCAGATCCGCGTTCGCGAGGCCCTGCACCTGCGCCTCATCGACCACGCCCTCATAGGTGGCCACCCCCTCGAGGAGCGGCCACCCCGAGTCAAGGAGATCCTGAGCTGCAGCGGTCTTCACGATCTTCGCCTCGCCCGTGCCGGCACCGAGCCCGGACATCTCCGTCACCAGCGACGTGCCGTCCTCGGGCCAGTCGTAGTCGATGATCGAGCCGTGCCCGCCGCCCTTGCTGAAGACGAGGCCGGCCTCGGCGCTGCGGCCCCGGCGCGGGTACCAGGTGCGCGCCCGCCGGTAGCGGCGTGGCGCCTCGTTGTTCGCCACCGACGTCCACCCGACCTCGATCCCGAAGTCAAACCCATCGTCGGCCGCCGCGAGTTCGGCGATGGCCTTGTAGATCTCGGGCCGCTCGTAGCCGTAGTAGGCCACGTTGCGGGTGACGCCGTGCCCGGTGCCGGCGAGAGGGTTGATGTCGAGGCCGATGGATCCGCCGGGCTGGTCCTGCGCGTACCGGAGCAGGCTCCACACGATGTGCTTCTGATCCACGTACAGCCGCTGTCCGCCCGCGTCGACGTAGGCCGGGTCCATCAGCAGACTCGTGTCCGTGGCCAGGGTTTTCTTCACGTACCGGTGCTGGAAGTAGGACAGGAACTCGGCGGCCTGAATGCTCTTGCCGCCCTTCACGCGGTCCCTGGTCCACACGATGCCGCCCCACACGAGGACCCCGTCACGGTCCACGTACACGGCGGTCCGGCCCGGCTGGGATGCCGTCTCCGGGTCCAGCGGAAGGGTCTCGTCGCTGTAGGGGATCGTGCCTCGCAGAGTGCCGATGCCGTTCAGCTCGAAGGAGTACGACACCGAAGACAACGGCAGTTCGGCGAGCAGAGCATCGGTGCGCAAGTCCGTGAACAGGTACGTGTACGTGTGCTCCGGCTGCGAGTCGGCGGCGGCCGCAAAGAGCTGCGCGGAGAACGCCGTCAGGTCGGCGGTCATGCGATCGGCTCCACGATCAGATGCCCGTCCATGATCGTGGTGTTGCTGGCGTTGTACGAACTGACGTTGTACTGCGGGGTGAACGTCGCGCTGGCACCCGGGGTGAGGCCGCTGCGGAGCACGGTGCGGCTGGCGTAGACACGGCTGCCCATGGTGCTTACCGAGTTCGCCGACGAGACGCTCTCGGTGAAAGCTCCCGAGGCACGCCACCGCACCCACGCTGTGCTGGTCGGCGTGTTCGTGTTGGAGCAGGACGCACCGACCGTGATGCGCAACATGCCCGACGGAGGCACCGGCACCGTGATCGGCGGCCACTGCACCGACGTGAAATCGGTGAACGCTCCAGTCACCGGGCTCGCCGGGAATCCTGCCTGGTCGGAGGACAACGACCGGATCTGCTCGCGGATCTGGCGTTTCGTGCCCGCCTGCTGCCCCACCTCGAAAACGTCCGTGTCCGTCAGGTACAGCACCTGCCCCGGGTGCAGCCGAGGCGGGGCGATGCTCGAGGACACCGGCACGATGCCGCCCGCAGCAACCGAGTAGTTGCGCAGGTCGGCGATGTTGCCCGCCGCCACCGACGTCTGGTTCGGGCCGATCGTCAGGTCTGCGAGGACCTGCGCGTTGGGCGGCAGGGAGCCCCGGACCGCCGCGCCCGCCGATGCCGCATACGGGCCCTGGATGATCTCTAGTCGCCACTCGGACGCGGTCCCGGCGTATTCGGCGTCGTACACCGAGGCGACCACCGTGTCCTTCCGGTACTGGCCAGCACTGCCGGCAGGCTGCACCGTCAGCACCAGGTCGGAGTCGTTCACGCAGACGTACGTGCCGGCGCCGCCGGTGTCGTGCTGGTCGATGAACGCGAACCCAGCACTGACGATCACCGTCATGTTCGGGGTCGGCGCCGGCCGCACCTTCAGCTGGTAGTTCTGGTACGACGGTTTCACGCCCTGCCGGATGCGCATCGGCGTCGCCTCGTCCACCGAGAAACCGGGGTACGACAGCAGTGCGGTGAGCGCCAGCCGGTCACTGCGGGCCGAGTAGCTACCGGCCTGCATCCACGTAGGCGGGTTGATCAGGGCCATCGCGTGCCCTCCTTTCTACAGGCTGGTGTCACGCCAGCTGACGGTGAGCAGGGACGACTGGCCGGTTTCACCCGGCAGTGCACTGCCCCGGTAGGCGAGTTCGTTGGAGCCCGGTTGTAGGACCGGCCACGACGACCCGGCGCGCACCCACGACCGGCGGGGCGTAGACCCCATGAGGAGCACCGCCCGGGTCCGGGTGTCGATGATCAGGTACTCGCCTGTCTGGAGCGTGGCGTCGAGCGTGAGGATGGCTCCGGTGGTGACCTGCTCGATCGCCGGGTTCGCCACGGGCCCGTCGAGTCGCAGCACCGGGTACGCCGCGGATGCGCCCTCGTTCACCGCAGTGATCCGCCCGGACGACCCGGCCGTACCGTACGAGCGGTTCGAGCCGGCGGGCCTGGCCGAGACGGACGCGTTCGGGATGCCCTCCCAGGTGCCGCCGTTGGCGCCGTCGAAGTACGGGGGCAGGCTGGTGCCGGTCACGGCCATGATTGCGTCCGCCCACCATGTGACCGCGCCCGCAGCCGAGGCTGTGGCGACGACAGCCACGCGGTCGCAGGTCTGCCCTGCGGCCACCGTGTATGAGCCGGACACCCGCGCCCATGCTCCCGGCCGGGCCTGCGCGAGAACCGAGATGGTGTTCAGGTTCGTGGTGCCGCTGCGCCACCACAGCTCGAGGGCCGCGATTCCGCTGGTGGGGATCTTCACGTACGCGCTGGCCTGGACCGTGTCCCCGGCGGCCACCGGCTCGATGGTCCACGAGGTGCCACCCTGCGCGGACGCCACCGAGATGGCGTGCTGAATGCTCCACTGCCCGGCCCACGACTCCGTGTTGACCCGGGAGCGGGTGTTGTTGCTGCCGAAGTTCGTGGTCTCCGTCGTGAACGTTTCCTCGGCGGACGGATTGAATGCCAGGTTCCGCACCCCAGGCCCGGCCCCGGCGTACACCAGCGGATACGTACGGCCGGCCGACGGAGAGTACGCGGTCGTCCAGGCAGACTCCTCGGTCAGCCCGTACAGGTAGGGGTCAGCGCAGTAGAACTCCAACGCTGCATCCCCGAGGCGCCACAGGTGCTCGGCGTCGTACGGGATGCTCCTCTTGCGCACCTTGGCCCATACAAGGGTGTCCTGATCGAGGAACTGAAGCGGCTGCGGCTGGCGCTGCGGCTGCGTCGCACCCCTCAGGGCCAGGCTCAGCGCCCGCAGGTCGTCCGGCGTCTCACCCCGCACCCCCAGCTTGAGTTGTACGACCCGGGCGCCGGTGTAGTCGGGGCCGGTGTAGTCGCCGTGCTGGCCCGGCCGGTCCATGTCCTCGGCCCGGATATCGGGGAGATCGTCCAGCCCTTCGACCGCGGTCACCGTGTACGGGCTGCCGGGCCCGAACGTCAGGTCGCCCCACTGCACACGGCCGATCGCCTGCTGCGCCATGGTCACCGCCTCCCTACGAGGCCGCGCCAGGACAGGGCGTGCAGCATCCCGTCCGGGGTCGCCTCCGTGCCGTGCAGGTGGATGGTGTTGTACTGGTCGCCCCGGCCGCCCACCGCGCCCGCAGTGACAGCGGCCAGCTGACCGGCCGTCGGCGTAACCGCGAGCGCGGCACCAGCCCCGCTCGCCACGTCCAGCGCCGCACCCGCCACCGTCCGGGCCGCCGCCCGCACCCGCGTCACGGTGGCGAGTAGACCCACCTCCAGGCCACGGCCGTCCATCTCACCGACCCAGCGGAACGCCTCCGACGGGCTGCGGGTCTGGTGGACCTTCTTGACCGTCGCCAGCATGTTCTTCGCAATCCGCGTCATCTGCGTCTCGATGGCCTTCTCCTGCGACCGCAGCCCCTTCACCAAGCCCTGCGCGGCGGCAATGCCCGCCTGATACAGGGCGTTGCCGACCGTGTCGCCGGTCGTCCCCGCCGACTTGGCGAGCTGTGCCTGAAGGTCGTTGATCCGTTTCAGCTCGGCCGGCGTCGCGCGAGCCAGTGCGGCGGCCGTCGCCCCACCAGCGGCCACGCCCGCGTCCGCGATCTGCTGGAGCAGGTCGGACCGTACGCCCGCCGTCCTCAACTTGGTGATGTCAGCCTGGAACGCCTGCGTCGCCTTCAGCGCCTGCTGCAACCCCACCGTGATCGCGCTGACGGAGTTGACGTCGGCGTGGCCGGTCGTGATGTTGGCCTCGTCGAGGATGCCCTTCGAGATGTCCCCGGACGCCTTGGTGCGGGCCTTCCGTAGGTCGTCCAGCTTCTTCTCACTGGCCGCCAGCCGCTTGACCACCGCGTCTCGCTTGGTGACCAGCTTCTCCAGCTCGGCCGTCGCCTGCTTCAGCGACCTGCCCACACCGGAGCGGACGTTCGCGGGCAGTGCCTTCGTGATCGACTCCAGCCGCGAGCGCAGTTTCGCGGTGGTGCCGTCGATGCCCTTGATGAAGCCCTCGATCAACGACCGGCCGGCCGGGGTGAGGATCTTCGCGTCCTTCTGCTTCGGGCCCTTCCAGTCCGTCAGCTTCGACGTCAGCCCTTGCAGCGTGGACTGCACAGAGCTGATTTGCGACCGGATCCCGCTGATGAAGCCCTGAATCAGCGACCGGCCCGCCGCAGCCAGGACACCGCTCAAGCCACCTAGGGCCGCCTGCGCCTTCGCAGGCAGACCGCGCACGTAGCCGACCGCTTCGGATATTTTGCCGCTGATCGCGGACGCCATGGCCCGACCGGCGGCCGTGACCACTCCGGACAGGGTGGAGCGCAGCGACGACAGGGCCGAGGACGCCCGGCCCGGCAGACCGCGCAGCCAGCCGACGGCCGCAGCGACTCCGTCACCGACCCACCGGCCGAGCGCGGTCGCCTGCTCCCCGATGAACTTTGCTGCCTTGGACACGCCGTCGCGGGCCATCTGCCAGGCCCCGGAGAAGTCGCCCGTCAGGAGCTTGGCGAGGAAGCTGATCACGGGGACGACGACGTTCGTGATCGCTCCAGCGAGGATCCCGGTCATCGTCGACGCGAGTCCGCCGAGGAGCCCGATCAAGGGCTGGATCACCGGCATGAGGGCCTGCGCCAGCTGAGCCACCAGGGCCCCGAACGCCGCGATCAGGGGGGCCAGGGCGACCATCAGTTCGGCGGCCGACGTGCCGAGTTGCACGAAGGAGGGGGCGAGTTCAACGAGGAGGTCGCCGATGACCGTCAGCCACACCGACAGGTTGTTCGCCAGCAGGTCAGCGAACGGCGTGATGATCGCCGGGAGTTCGGCGAGGACCGGAGCGAGGGTGTCTTGCAGGATGCCAGCGAGGGTGCCGACCACGGGCGCGAGCGCCTGGAAGACGGTGACCACGGCGTCCAGCAGCGGCGTCAGCGCGGGCAGCAGCGCGGCCGCGAGTTCACCGATCACCGGCAGCAGCGGAGACAGTGCCCCCACCAGTTCGCCGACGGCTTCTGCCGCCACCACCAGCACCGGGCCGAGTGCCTCGATCACTGGACTCAGCGCCTCGCCAAGGGAGCGCACCAGTTCCTGCGCGGGCGGACCCAGCGCGGACAGCACCGGGGCGACCGCGAGGAGCGCCTGGCTCAGTAGCGGGGCCACCGTCGTGGCCAGGACGCCCATCGTCTCGAAGAGGGCGCCGAGCCCGTCCTGCACCTCGTCGGTGTTGACGACGTCGGCGATCGCCTGCGTCACCGTCTGGAGCGTGCCGACGAGCCCGCCGCCGCCCTCCGGGACGGCGTTGAAGATGCCGCCGATGATCTCGGCAACGTTCCTGCCGACGTCCGCCAGATCCTTGATTAGGTCGACGGCGGTCTCAATGGCCTCCTGCATCGCTCCCGACTCGAAGGCGCGGCCGAGGCGCTCCCCGATACCGGTCGCCGCGTCGGCTGCGGCCGACGTGAGCCGCTCGAAGCTGGGCCCGGCTGCCGCGCCGATCTGTCCCAGCGCCGTGACCACCACGCCCGGGATCCCGGACAAGTTGTTCAGGCCCATGGAGGCGGAGCCGAGCGCTTTCCCGAGCGTCCCGTTGTCCGCCAGCTCTCGAGCGGACTTCATCACCCCGGTGGCCATACCGTTCAGGGCAATTCCAGCGGAGAGCAGGTTCACCCGCAGCACCGGCAGCACGCTCTTACCGGTGCGCTCCAGCTGGTCGGCGAGGCCGCGGAAGACCTCGTTCTGTACGCCCTGCTGCATGTCGCGCAGGGCCGGGCTGGCGTCGCGGACGGCGGTCGCGAACTTCCGTGCCTCCGGGCTGAGCTTCTCGAGGGCCTCGCTGAACTCGGCCGCCTTCGACGGGTCCAACGCCGCCGACAGCGCATCTTCCATGCCGACCGCGGCCAGCTTGACGGCGCCCTGCGCCAGCGCCACCGACGCCATTCCGGTGACGGCAACCCCGGCGGCCGGGGCGATGTTCGCCAGCGTCGTGGCCACCCCGGCCACCACCGGCACCACGGCACCGAGCCCGGCCGCGGCCTTCCCGATCCCGCCGATCGCACCGGCCGCGGACCCGGCCACCGCGGGGATGCGGGACAGGATGCCGGCGAGCCGGTTGGGTCGGTCCTCGTCCACGTCCACGTCGATACGGACGTCCGTACCGTCGACCTGCCGGGCGGCGGCCCGGAGTTCTTCCAGCTGTCGCAGCGCGGCCCGGGTGGTGGCTTGGACGTTGATGTTCGGGTGTGTGTCGGACAGACGCTGAAGGTGGGGTTCGAGTTCCTCGAGGCGGCGCAGGGCGTCGCCGATGGACACGTCGATGCCGATGCGTTCACCGGACAGGTCATCGAGCTGCTGGCGGACGCGGGCGAGATCACGGTCGACGTCGTCGGTGTTGCCGTCGACCGTGACCTCGGGCAGGTTCGCGAGGAGGTCACGCAGTTCGCGCTGAATGCCGCCGCCGAGGGCGGCGCCCATGCTGGAGCCCTGCCGGGACGC
The DNA here is from genome assembly GCF_053890455.1 of Streptomyces yamdrokensis. Classification (NCBI taxonomy): domain Bacteria; kingdom Bacillati; phylum Actinomycetota; class Actinomycetes; order Kitasatosporales; family Streptomycetaceae; genus Streptomyces; species Streptomyces yamdrokensis. The sequence continues at coordinate 2,998,799 of NZ_CM132679.1, read as the reverse complement.
GTCGCCGATCGCGCCGGACACACCGTCGAGGTTGACCGCGAGATGGCTGACCAGGTTCGGCAGGTTGATGTCGTCAGCCATCGGGTCACCTCCGGTTCATCGTGGCGAATCCCAGGAGGGATGTGCCGTCGGCGGGTTCGGGTTCGCGTTGGCCGCCGGTCTGGTGGGCGGCCTGATGCTGCTCGGCCAGCGTCAGCAGCTGGCCCACGGTCATGTCCCAGAAGGCGCCGGGCTGAATGTGGAGGGCACCGACGGCGAGGAAGTAGAACTCAGCCCAGGGGAAACCGTCTCGATCGCGGCGGTCAGGTCCGGGGTCTCGTCGTCGTTTCCCAGGCTCTCGAGGGCCTTCGAGAACGCGGCGTTGAACGCGTCCACGTACTGGCTGAGGCGGCCGGGGTGGAGCAGGTCGGCGAGGTCTGCGCCGTCCGTACGGCGGCGGAACACGATGTCGCCGGAGATCTTCCGTTCGCCCTTGGCGTCCTGGTGCTCGCGGAAATGAGGTTCGAACCCGCCCGGTCCGACCGCGCCGGCGCCCACGAGTTGGATGATCGGGCCGAACGCGGCGCCTTTGCCGGTGGAGTCGATGGCGGTCTGTACGGCCTGCACGGAGCCGTACCGGGCTTCGAGGAGGGCGAGGGCGCGCATGCTGTAGCGGAGCGGCACGCTGGTGCCGTCGGCGAGGTCGACGGTTCCGCCGTCGGCGAGGAGGTCAAGGCCGTGCGTCATGGTGGTGGGTCCCTACGTGAGTGCCGGGTTTCGGCCTGCGGATGAGGGGCTGGCCGGGCGGGGCGCGTACTGAGCGAGAGACGCGGGCCCCGCCCGGAGATCAGGCGATCGCGGCGGCGGTCTCGTTGATGACCACACTGATCCACTCACCGGTGGAGATCAGTGGCACGGCCCGCGCCGCGGTCTCGATCGTGCGGTAGTCCTCCTCGGCCAGACCCAGGCCCGGGAAGGAGGAGAGGATGCACTTGTGCAGCGTGAAATGCACGTCGCCGGTGACGATGTCGGAGCCGCCGACCGGGGTGACGGCCTCGAGCTTGAAGGGCAGCGGCTTGGCACCCTGCATCAGCGACCACTCGGAGGTCTCCGCGGGGGTGGTGCCGCCGTCGGTGACGGTGCCGCCGAGGATGGCCATCAGCACGTCCAGCGACAGCTTGGCGTGCGGGAAGGACACGGTCACGTTGGAGATGGCCGAGTCGCTGTCCAGCAAGCCGTTGTCGCCGCGCAGCTCCTTCACTTCGACGTCGCCGGAGATCTCCACGCTCTTGATGCCGGGGACGTCGATGAGCGCCCCGTAGGTGGGGGTGCCCTCGGCGGGGTCGGCGGTGAGCGGCGCGATCTTCGCGTCCGCCACGGCGTACAGCTTCGTCACTCGAGAGATGGGCATGTCGTGTCCTTCCTGGTGCCGGGGTCCGGCCCTTACGTGTGGGGTGGGGTGTCGGGTGCGGGGTCAGGGACGGTGGCCACCGGACACCCCGGCAGCTCGGGCGGCGGGCCTGCGCCCTGCGGGACGATCAGCCCGTCCACGGCCCACCACAAGGTGCCGGGCCGGTCATCGGAGTCATGGACAGCGACGGCGCCATGGGTGACGGCGACGATCTCCCCGATCAGGGCGATGCGTGCGCCTGGTGGTGCCGGCCAGTACGGGCCGAGCTGCGCGAGCACCTCGTCACGCGGCAGTTCGGTGTAGGTGACCCTCATTGCGGCACCACCTCTTCGCGCAGCAGCTGCCGACGCACCTGCACGGTGATCGAGTGCCGGACCCGGTTGTCCTCGATCGGGATGCGGTCGATGTCCTGCACGCGGACGGCGGTGACCTTCGCCGGGTGCGCCGGCAGGGGGTGGCCGTGCAGGGCGTGCGCAATGGCCTCGGCAAGCCCGTACCGCTCGGTGACGCGGGTGGTGGTTGCGCCGGTCTTCACGCGGGCCTGCTGCACCAGGTCGACGGTGACGGTCTCGATAATGTTGATCTCGGCGTCCGGGTCACCGAAGTCGCCGTTGGCGGCCCGGTCCATCCCGGCGGGCATGCCCTCCTGGACGACGATGAACGGCGGCGCCTGCCCCTCCCGGGGCCCGTCGCGGAAGACGGGCACACCGAAGGCGAGGGACTCGAGGCGGGCCTTGATGGCGCCCGACGTGCTCGCGGCCATCAGCGACCACCCCGAATCTGTGAGGCGTTCGCCCGCCAGAAGATCTCGGTCATCTCGATGGCCGGGCGCAGGAACGGCTGCGCCCGGGTGCCGGGGTGGTTGACCTGCGCGACCGGATGCGCGGCCCCCGGCCAGAACAGGGCCTTCTTGTTCACCGGCTTGATGACGTGCGGGCTGGTGCCGTACTCCACGGCCGCCGCGTAGTTCACGTTCGTGCCGATGACGTACCCGACCTCCCGGCCGGAGCCCTCGGCCCGGGACACGATCGAGGAGCGCAGCCGGCCGGTGTCCACCGGTGCCCGCCGGCGGGCCTCGTTCTGCACGTCGATCCGCGTCCGGTCGACGGCGCGCTTCACATCGTCGGACATGCCGCCGAACCAGCGGCGCAACCCGCGCTCGTACTGACGGGTGTTGATCTGCGTCGACACCTGCGTGCCGAGCCGCAGACGGCCCGTCGATCGGACGCGCGCCATCACACACCGCCGATCAGGTTGTAGCCACGGTTGAGGTAGCCCGCCAACAGGGCGTCGACCTGCGTCGATCCAGTCGACGACGACGGTGCGACGACACCCGACGACGGGTCGCCGTCGGTGTCCTCGATGGCCACGTTGTTGCCCTCGTCGTCCACCTGAAGGCCGGGATCCGCAGCGGCGTCCGCGTCGGACGGGGCGGCCTTCGCCTGAAGGTCCGCAGCGAGGAGCGCGCACGCCTCCGCTACCAACTGCGGCACCGTGTCGTAGCCGAAGGAGCCGATCACCGTCACCTGCTCGGCGCCCCACCGCTTCCACAAGCCGAGCCAGCCGCCGTTGTACGACTCGGCCCCCACGACGAGGTCGTTGTAGCCGCCCCACGCCAGGTGCACGGCGTCGATCTGCCCGAGGACCCGCGAGGAGGTGACCCGGTACGCGGCGGCCGGGATCGACGGGCCGTCGTCCGGCTCCAGCACCGGCATGACGCTGGTGACTGTGCGGACGCGGCGCGGGAGGATGACCAGTCCGTCGGGCGCCACGTCCGCCACCACCACCAGGTCAGTTGGCTCGAAGCACTGCTGGGTGTACCGCTCGATGCCCTCCTGGGCAGCCGTGATCCACGCGGCGACCTCGGCATCTGAGCCGGTGACACCCGCGTTCTTCGCGGCTTCGATCGAGCAGTACGCCACAGGTCAGCCCTGCTCGCCCTCGGCGGCCTCGGCTGCGTCCAGCTCCCGCCGCACGCCCGCGGTGACCACGCTGCCCTTGGCGGCGATCTGGCGGGCGTAGCCGCCCGGGTGCTTGTGGACGACCGGGCCGGTCGGCTCGCCGGTGCCAGCAGCGTCCAGCGCGCGGAAGGCGTCGGCCGGCGCGGTCTGCCCGACCTGCCAGCCCTCGCCCGCGGAGTACTCCTGCGTGCGGACAACGGCCGGGTTCGACTGCTCGGGGGTCTCGTCGGGGGTGGGCTTACGTGTGCTCGCCATGACGGCTCCTCACGGTTGTGGCGTGACGGTGGGAGGAGGGCGCGGCCGAGGGGAGGTGGCCGCGCCCTAGGGGGATCAGGCCTCAGCGGCGGCGAAAGTGACCCTCACGAAGGCGGCCGGGGTGTGAACGGCGACGTTCGCCCTGCGCTCGGCGAGGATGACCAGCGTGTTCGCAGTGAAGTAGTCCGCGTGCGAGTCGGTCATGAGGATCGTGATGCCCTGCCGCTCCCACAGGGTGGCGCCCATGCGGTAGCCGCCGAGGAGCGCGGTGCCGGCGGTCATCGCCACGGAGGTGACGACGGTGAGGCCCCAGATCCGCATGGGTGCACCGGAGTCCGTGACGCTGGTGATGACGCGGAACTGGCCGTTCGCGTCGGTGTCCAGCTCGATGTCCTGCCAGTCGAGCGGGTTCATCACCACCGCGTCCGGCGGGTACAGCGCCAACTCCCCCTGAGTTTTGGCCTTGCGGAGGGTGATCAGCTTCGGGTCCGTGTTGCCCAGGCCCGGCTGGTACGAGCCGATACCGGGCGTCGTGAGGATGCCCTGCATCTCCGTGGTGCCGTTGCCGGTGAGGATCTCCCGGTCCAGCTTGTACTCGAGCCCGTACGTCAACCTGCCGTTGATGTAGCCCATGAGCTGGCTGTTGTCGTCGGCGGCCTGGCGGGTGATGGGCACCCAGTGCGCGACCGTCTTGAGCGTGGTCGTGATCAGGTCAAACGTGAACGGGCCGGACATGGGCTTGTCCGCGCCCTCGGCGACGACCGCGGCCTTGTTCCACGTCGACTGGGGACCGCTGGTGTCCCGCATGTACTCGAGCGTGGTGCCGTCCGACGTCTGCCTGTCCAGGAGGTTCGCGACCAGCAGCGGGAAGTCCGGGTTCTGCGGGATGATCCCCGGCACCCGAGTGTTCTGCTGCGGCTGCGTGCCCGTGGTGACCGTGCCGGCCGGGGCTGCGCGGAACTCGGCTCCGTCGACACTGAACTGGCCACGCTTGCCGTTCGCGCGGAACGCCTCGAGGGCCTTCGACCGTACGAACGCCTCGGCCACGGTAAGGGGGTGCTGGTTGCCGTGGTCGTCGGGCTGCATGCCGGGCTGGACGCGGGTGTCCGGGGTGGGGTCTCCGGCGGGGAGCTGCGCGGCCTTCAGTGCGCGGAGGCGGGCGTCGCGCTGGTTGGCCTGCTCGATCGCGGCGGCCACGTCGTCGGCGCGCTGGAGCAGCTCGGCGATGTCGCCGTCGTAGTTCGGGTCGGCCAGCAGGCGGGCGACCTCGTCGCGCTGCTCGGTCAGGGTCGGTGCGCCACCCGCGATGGGGTAGATCGGGTACCGCTTGGCCGGGTTCTCGCCGTTGGCGGCGCGGCCCTTGCGGTAGCCGAGTGCTCGGCGTGCGCTCATTGCCGGGTCCTCTCGGTCCGTGGACGGCACGACAGCCGCCCATGCGTGATGGGTTGCTGCGTCCGTCTTTCACGGCCGGTGGATCGCGCCCGGCGAGGCACTGGGCTTTTACGTCCGGTCAGTGCGGCCCGGATGTGGGGAGGGTAGATCGAATGCGGGTGTGCGTGTGGGTGGGGGCTGCAATTCGCAGCCCGGACGGGCGTCTACCGGCGTCGTCTCACCTCCGCGCCACCGTCGACAGCTTGAGCAGCGCCGCCCGACGGGCACGCTCCCGCATCTGCTTCGCGTCCTCCGCCTCGGCCGCACGCCGCTCCTGCTCCTCGCGGATGCGGTCGGCGATCGTCGGCGCGTCCACCTCGGCGTACAGGTCACCGAGCGCGGACCGGACGGTCTTCAGCTTCGAGCCGGGCACGGCCGCCATGCGGGCCGTAATCTGACTGACCTCCACCAGCCGCGCGCTGCGGATGTTGTCGAGGGCTTCCTTCCGGGCGTCCTCCTCCATCTCGTACAGCTTCTTCCAGTCCGGCAGGTCGGTGCGGACGAACCCGACGGACAGTTCCCGCGCGCTCCCGGACCGGGCCATCACGCGCGCGTCACGGCCTGCGGCGGTGTCGTCGTAGCGGCCCTCGATCCACAGGTGGTCGCCGCGCTCCTCGGCGCGGAAGGTGCCGATGGGGGACATCGGGGAGTGCATGAACAGCAGTGCGTAGTCCTGCTTGTCCAGCCCCTTCCGGAACACGCCGGGGTGGAAGGTGGTGCCGTACGAGTCCTTCTTGCCGTAGCGGCAGGCGTACCCGGCGAACGTGCCGTCGTCGCCCTCGTCGACTCGCCACTCGATGTCCTCGAGGCTGCGGAACTCGATCTCTGTCGTCATGCCTGGCCCTCCTTGGCCTTCTTCAGCGCGTTCTCGGCGTAGACCTCGGCCACGCCGTTCATCACGTCCCGGTGGGAACTGGACAAGTTGGGGGCGTACCGGTAGACGGCGCGGCCCTGGTTGTCGCGGCCGTCGTACTCGTAGACGACCTGGCCGTTCGCGAAGGTCACCAGCTTCGGGACCTCACCGCCCGCGTCCGGGCGGACGGCGAGCGCCAGCCCGTCGAACGGGCCCCGGCGGATCTCCTTGAAGGGGACGCCGGGCGGGCAGTACGCGCCCCGGTACTGGGTCGTGCCTGCGGGCTGGAGGATGACGCGGACCTCACCACGCAGCAGCGTCGCCATCAGGCCGACACCTCCCGCGTGATCCGGCTCAGCGCTGCCTCGGCTTCCTTCCGCCGCTGCGCCGGGATGCCGGTGTCGCAGCACGCCTCACGGCGGATCAGGCCGGACGGCGGGGCCGTCTTGTCACCGTGGTACCGGCAGCGGGACGGAAGCGCGTGCAGGGCCGCGCGAATGGCGGCGGCGTCGGATCGCTCCATGGTCAGGACTCCTCGTCGAACTGGAAGGTCAGCGCACACCGGCACTGGATGGACTGCGCGGCCGGGGCGGTCGGGTCCGCCGGCCAACGGGACTTCGTGAGCGTGAACCGCTTGTTCATCGCGGCCGTGTTGCCGTTCTCCTGCCGGTGTGTCTCCCGCGTCCGCTTGTCGGCAGTGGCCAACCAGGTCTTCCGCACCGCGCCCGCGTCCAGCGCGGCCAGGAACGACGCCTGCGAGTAGCCGCCGACGGTCTCCGTACGGGCGATCATCGTCGCCCGGTAGTCGGACAGGTTGGTGAACACCTTCTGCAACCGGGCGCGCAGCTCCGGAATCGACTCACCTTCGGCCACCCCTGCCGCCAGCAGCTGCGCCCGCAACACCTGCTCCGTCGTCGCAGTCACCTGACCCGACAGTTCGTCGATCCGGTCCGTGAGCGCCTGCGCCACGTCCGGCTCGTCCAGGTCGAAGCTGCCCACGATCTCCGTGCCGCCCCGGCGCCACACCCGCTCGATGAACGGCCGCAGCAGGACGCCCGTACGCCGCCGCCAGTACCCACCGTCGAAGATCTCCCGCACCCGAATGCGTTCCTCCCACCCCTCCGGGCCGGTGGCCACGTCCATGTCGGTGAGCCGCGCGGCCGGCACCTGCTCCGGGTCGGGCGGGGCGAGGGTGAGCACCTGTTCGCGGGCGAGGGCGGCGGCCTGCGTCCGGGTCTCCTCGAGCCACTGCGCGCTGCGCTGCGGTTTGGCCATCAGCCGGTCGAAGTCCCGCAGGACGCGGGCGCCCTGCTCCTTCGCGAGGGCCTGCACCGCGCGGCGGCCCGCGCCCTCGAGTTCGTCGTACGCGGCGTTGATGTCCGCCAGCGACGGCGACGACGGGGCGTCGTCCGCACGCGTCAGCTCCGGGCGACGGGGCGTCGGACGGGCGTCGACCTGCGGCGCAGGCCCGCCGAGGAGCCGGGCGAGCGCGGCCTCTACCGCGCGTTCGACGACGGCCCCGACGTCCGGCGACGACGGGGGCAGACGGGAGAAGTCCGCGTCCCACGACCGCGCCTCGTCCCCACCGGGCGCGCCCTGCACCGGGGCGAACTGCGCCCGGTACGGAGTCAGCGTGTGCTCGCCGAGCCCGTTCGGCAACGGCTCCTTCCCCAGCTCGGCGCGCGCCTCGTCGATCGTGAGCGTGTCCGCGTAGACGCTGGCTCGGGTCCGGTTCGCGATGGAGTCCCGGCCTTCTTGCAGCGCGTCGACTCCGGACAGGTCCCACGCGGCCTCTTCAGCATCGGACGGCAGGAGCCGCAGGTCGATCTCACTGCCGATGATCTCCAGCTTCGGGCCGATGGTGTCCGACCACAGGGTGGCCTTCGAGGCGGCCCGGTTCTCGTACGTGGTCCCGGCGGCCAGGTAGTCGTGGGGGATACCGAACGCCATCATGACCTCGGCCGAGTTGGCCATCCGGCTCTCGAGGTAGGCCATTTCCTCCGGGGTGAAGGTGAGCCGCTCGTAGCCGATGCCCTTCCCGCCGGCCTGCCCTCCGCCGCCCGGTGTGGAGCGGACAAGGAGGTTCTTCCCTGCGTTCTCCGGGCCCTGCATGCTGGAGCGCCACGCGGCCTTCACGGCGTTGAACTCCTGCTCGCCCATGTCGCCGAGGTAGACGACGCCCGAGGGGCGGGCTCCGTTGGCGTAGCTGGAGCGCTGCCACTCCCGCGCGAAGGCGTCCATGTCCACGGCGTGCCGGGCGGCCTTCCACGGGGCGAGGCAGCCCAGCGGGTCCCACGGGTGCGGGTAGCGCAGCCACAGCATCTCCTCGGGCAGGACGGGCACCTGTGTGCCGTCCAACCTGCGGATCATGAAGCCGATCACGTTCGCCGTCGTGGGTCGCTGCGCCACCGGTTTGTCGACAATGACGTCTACCTGATCGAAGACGAGGTGCATCTCGGCGACCGGGCCGAGGCCGGTCTCACCCCGGTCCAGCCACACGAACGCCTGCCCGGCCAACTCACCTTGCTGGAGCAGCAGCGACTTGAAGACGCGGGCGGACATGAGGGGGTTGGGCCGCTTGTTGAACAGGTGCGTGACCGGGTGCCCTTCGATGTCCTGCCCGTCGGGGCGGCGCACGACGAGGGGCACCGAGCTGCCGTTGTCGGCGATCGCGGCCACGCACCGGTACGCCACCGCGCTGTTGGCGTAGCCGCGGGCCTCCGCGTCCAGGGCCATGGTCAGCGACTGCTGTCCGCCGATGCTGGCGACGGTGATGGGCTGCCGGTCCCGCAGCGTGTCCAGGCCGGCGGCCCGCTTCTCTGCGGCCCGGCTCAGGGCTCGGTTCCGGTACTGGCTCACAGGTCCTCCTAGGCGACCGCGGCGAGGTTGCCCGCGGACGCGAGCATGAGATCGGTGAGTGCCCACACGTAGGCGTCCAGGCGGTCCGGGGAGGCGTCGCCCGGGACCCACGTCGTCAGCTGCTCCTCGAGGTCCGGGAGGCTGCCGACGATGTGCGCGCTGCCCTGGTCGGTGAGCGCGGCCACCGGCTCGGCCCGGGTGACTTTGCCTCTGGTGGCGTGCACGGTGCGGTAGTTCACGGTGGGGTCGATCTGCCGGATCACGGTGCCGATCCAATCGCCACCGTTGTTGACCTCGGCGACGATCGCGTCCGCCCGGTGCTTGTGGTACGCCCGGATCGCGGCACGGGCGGCCTCGATCGGCGGCATCCGACCGGACAGGTCATCGAGGACGAACCCGTGCTGTCGCTGGAACCCGTTGACGTCGGGGATGTACTGCTCACCCCGACCGGCGACGATGATGCCCATCTCGTCGGACTCGTCGTGGGAGGTGGCGGCGGGGTCCATGGCGACGACGACGCTGGCCAGCGGGGGCGCAGCGCCGACGCGGGCCTTGTCGAGTCCGGCCCACGACCACAGGGCGCCCTCGATGTCCTCGAGGAGGACGCCGTCCAGTTCCTGCGCCTCAATGCGGGTGCCGGCGTACTTGGCGATCAGGTGGGCGCGCTGCTCTGCGGGGAGGTGGATCGCGTCCCGGGTCCGGCCGCGGGTGACGGTGACCTTCGGGCTCTTCGTGAGGGCGCGCAGCTCCTTGCGCGGCTTGGGCGTGGTGCTGGCGATGTAGTGGGGGTTCTTGCCGATGCGGAGGCCCATCTCCGAGTGCGTGATCGCTTCGCTGAGGCGGCGCATCGCGGCTGCTTCCTCGAACCATGCGAGGCACCGGTTACCGCCGGCGCGCAACCGGTCGACGTCGTCCGGGGTGTGGGCCCCGAAGAGTTTGGCTTCGGCGCCGTTGGGCCAGCGTGCGAAGGTGCCGCCGGTCGTGGTGCGGAGGACCACCCGCGGGTCGTGCGCGCGCAGGCCCGACGGGCCGTTGACGCAGGCCTCCACCGCATCACCCTGCGTCGGGGCGATGATCGCCATGCGGTGCCCGCCGCGGAGCCGCGGGTCGCACGGGGGTCCGTTGACGTGGGCGACCATGTACCGCGCGCACCCGTCCGTCTTGCCGGTGCCGCGCCCGCCGAGCTGGAGCCACCACCCGAGCGTCTCGATCCGCTCGGGCGGCACCTGCCACGGGTACGGCTTCCACCGGTCCCACCGCTTCTGCCACAGGCGTGCCGCCAGCTCAGCCTCGAGCAGCTCCAGGGCCTCGGGGGTGAGGCCTTGCAGCTTGGCGTCCAGGTCAGTGGGCGGCACGGTGTGGCTACTCCCATTCGAAGTTCGGGGGGACGGTCATGTTCCGGTGAGGCATGCGGTTCTCGTGCCCCACGTGCAGCTCGCACCGGACGTCGGCGCGGTCGCGGTAGAGGACGGGACACCGGTCCGGCTGCGGTTCCTCGTCCTCGCCGGGGTCCGGCTGCTCGGGCAGTCCCCCGGGCGGCGTCTCCGGGTCGGTGGGCTCGGTCGGGTCCGTGGGGACGGGCTCCGGCGTCGGCTCCGGGTCGGGGATGGGCGTGGTCACGTTTCCTCCAGTTGTGCGATTTCGTCGGCGAGGGCTTTGACCCGGGCGGTCATCTCGTCGGTGATGGTCACGGACGCCTTGACGGGCGCGTACAGGCCGATCAGCTTCGCCTCGTGGTCCATGGCGCGCACGATGGCTTCACCGGCCTTGGGGGCGTGCATGCCTCCGGCGCGGACCATGGGCATGAGGCCGTCGATGATCTGTCGGCAGGTGGCGAGTTGTTCGCCGACGTACGCGCCGAACGCCTCGGTAGCTTCCTGGTGCAGGCGGGCCCGGCCGCGCTTCCACGCCTCGTAGGTGTTCTTGACGTCGGCGCCGATCGTGGCGGCGATCTCGCGGAACTCCATACGGTCGCGGGTGCGGAGGAGCATGACTTCGTCCTCGCGTTGCCGCGCTATGTCCGCGTTCTTCTTGGTCGCCATGCCGTCGCCTCCCTGTGCAGGAAGGTACGGATTTTCGGGCGGGCGGGATCTTGGGGGCTGCAATTCGCGGGCACGGGAAGGCCCCGCCGACGCAGGTCGACGGGGCCCGGGTGGTGCGGTGTGGTGGGGCTACGGCCGCCACTCGTCGCGGTAGTCGGGGTGGTCGGCGTAGGGCAGAGCGAACGCCCGTAGGACCGCTTCGAAGGCCCAGACGCCCGTCAGGTCGTCTGGTGTGACGTCGTACTTCAAGTGCTCGTACTGGCGCAGCAGCTCACGCTTCGCTTCGATCTCGGCGAGGACGCGTGCCGGGTGGTGGCGCTCGATGTGCGCGGCGCCCTCCCACGGTGACCGGATGTCGTAGCCGTGGACCTGCATGAGGACGGTGTCGTCCGTGGCCAGCTCGCCGTAGGGGCAGGTGGGGTCATTGCACATGTCGCCGTAGCCGTGCTCCCACTTCCACGCCTTGCCTCCGGCGTCCTTGGCGGCCTGCACGTCTTCATCCAGGCGTGCACGCAGGAACTGCACCAGGCCTTCGCTCATACCGTCATCCTCTCGCGGGTCCGGTCAGCAGGCGTCGTACTTCCAGGCGCCGCCCTCCCGCGCCCACGGCTGCGCCTCCTGATCCAGCTTCGGCAACCCCTCGATCTTGTACGAGACGCGCGCCATGTCCCCCGACACCTCGGCCGTCACATCCGTCGCCGGGTGGTCCGGCCCGTAGTCCTTCTTCGCCTGCCTCACAACCTCCCCGTAGACGAGCGGGTTGATCTCCTTCCGGCAACGCTCGGACAGCATGCGGTGCGCGGTGCTGGCCTCGCCAGCGAAGTACGCCTCGGTGTACGCCTTCACAGCGTCCTCCAGGACGGCCGTGTCGTCGGCGGCCGGGGCGCTGCTCTCCTCGGCGGCCGAGCTGGACGGCGTGCTGGTGGCGGCCGGCGCGGTCGGCTTCGGGTCGGCGCTGGTGTCGCCGTCGTCGGACGAGGAGCAGGCGGTGAGCGCGGCGAGCAGCAGGACGGCCGTGGTGATGGTGGCGCGGGTGTGCATGTGTCCCCCCATGGGCGGTGTGTCTGGTGGGGGCATCGTCGCATGCGGGCATGAGTGGGCCCCGCCGTCGGGGGAACTTCACGGCGGGGCCCGGAACGCGTCGCAGCCAGCAGACGCGGGTGTGCCTGACGTCTTCGACTGTACGACGCGGGTCTGACAATCAGGTCAGCAGTGGCAGCTCTCCTGCTTCTGCATGCAGTCGTCACAGCGCGGGCAGTCGCAGCCGCACGCGCAGTCGTCGTGTTCCTCGCCAACGCCGTAGCAGATGCAGCCGGATTCGCCGCAGGGCATGTTGTCGCTCATGAGGTGAGCCTCTCGTGTGGGTCTGACAACGGCGGTCGGTCAGCCGCGCCGCTTCTTCTTCGGCGTGCCCGGGACCGGCTTCTCCGGCCGCTTGATCCAGCCGCCGCGCGAGGCGCTGTAGTCCGTGCCGTGGCCGTCCAGGCGGGGGTCATCCTGGCTGATGGGCTTCTTGAATCCGAGTGCCATGATGGCGTCTCCGTCTCGTGTGTTCGGGATGGGGACCGGGGCGGCCGGACGACTTGGCGGAAGGACGGCCGCCCCGGGGTAGATGGGCCCGTAGACGGGCGGTAGATGGCGGTAGATACGCCGGTAGACGTGCAGGTCAGGCGGCGGTAGACGCGGCGGGAGACGTCTCCTGGACGGCGGCCGGGGAAGGGGTCAGGTCGACCCTGCGGACGCCCCTCGTCGGGCCCCCGCCGGGCGCCTTCACCTTGGGTTGGACGGGGATCTCCAGGGCCTCCAGAGCGGCGCGCAGATCACCCACCGTCCGGCCCTCCCACTGCCCCCTCTGCTGGAGGTGGGCGAGGACGGTGCGGAGGTGCACCGCGGGGGCGTCCCCCATCACCTCCAGGAGGAGGGTCCGGACGGCCTCCCGGTCGAGGACCGGGGCGGTCTCGGCGGGCTCCTCCTCCGGCTCCTCTTCGTGCTCCTCGGCGGCGGGGCGTCCGGCCCTCCAGGAGGCGAGCGTCCAGCCGGTGGAGAGGAGCCACATCAGGGCGGGCAGGGCGCGCACGATCCGGGCGAGGACGTACACACCGAGGGCGAGGAGTAGCAGGCGGGCGATGACGCCGAGGGCGGCGCGCCAGCCGGTGAGGTCGTCGCGACGGCCCCGGGCGCACCAGGCAGCAGTGCGGGCGGCCAGGCGGCGGGCGAGGAGGGTGGAGCCCGCGGCGAGGCGGGAGGCGGGGCGGGCGAGGCGGCTCACAGGATCCCCGCTCCCTGCACGGCGGCGACCACGCCGTCACCGGCCGCGTTCAAGGCGCCCGGGAGCCAGGACAGGGCGCCGGCCACGCCCGCGGTGAGGCACAGGACCGAGCCGACGAACGCGCCGCCCAGGATCCGCTTCTGGTCCTTCTTCCCCGCGGCCTTGTAGGCGAGGACGACGAGGGTGACGGCGATGACGACGATGACAGCGCCGGTGGCGCCGAGGCCGGTGAGCTGCCCGGTGGTCAGTCCGCTGCCCGACGTGGTGCCGGTGGCCGCGCTTCCGGCCCTCTCTCCGGCGCCGTTGGCGACGGTGCCGGTGCGGGAGTGCGCCCAGCCGAGGATGCCGCCGGGGCAGGCCGCGGCGCACGCGGCGCCGCCGAAGCCCTTCCCGAAGCTCGCGAGCTGCTTCATCTCCCGGGAGCCGGTCCACCACGGGTAGAGGTTGCAGGTGAGGATGATCAGGGCGAGGAGCAGGCCGCCCAGGGTGAGGGTGGACGTGGCGGTCATCGGTGAACTCCGGTGAGCATCAGGATGGGGTCCCACCAGTGCAGGACGCCGAGGGCGCCGAGGCTGGCGGTGACGAGGAGGGCGCGGGGTACGGCGCGGCCGGTGTGCCGGTCGAGGGCCCAGGCGGCTCCGATGGCGACGCCGGCGATGATGTAGGCGGCGGTGATGCCGGCCTCGGTGCGGGCCTGGTGGACGGTGTGCGACCAGAGGCCGACGGGGCTCTGCCCGCCCGCCCACGGGGTGAGCGCGGCGAGGAGCGCGACGGCCATGCGCCAGGTCGCCAGGCGGCCCCAGGCGCGCTCCCACCAGCGGGGCTCCGGCTCCGGCTCGGGCACCGGGACGGGGACAAGGGTGACGCGGACCTCGATCGGTCCGGGCGGGGGCGGCGGGGGGCCGGGCCACGGCGGAGGTGCGGCGGGCGGGGCCGGGGGCGGCATCCGCCACGGGGGGGCCTCCCCGGGCTCCGGCGGCCGGGCCGGGAGCGGAGCGCCAGCGAGGATGACCCGGGACGGGATGATGGGGCGTTCGGACACGGTGGGGCCCTTCAGCGGTACAGGGCCGCGGCGAGGGCGGCGAGGGTGAGGATGAACGCGGTGGTGCCGGTGACGGGCGGGATGGTGCGCCAGTCGACGAGGGCGAGGCCGAGGAGTCCGAATCCGGCGGCGAGCACGAAGAACGCGGCGAGGATCACGGGGGTCAGCCCGCGCGGTGCAGGGGCGTCGGCCGGGTGGGCAGCGCGGCCAGCTCGGGCTCGTGCTTCTCGATCTCGGCCCGGAGGACGCCGCGCAGCGTGGACCCGCCCGGGACGGCGACGCGGGCGTCCTCGAGGGCGGTCTTCATCTCGCCGGTGGTGGGCCGGAACCCCTCGTCGTACAGCGGGCGGAGGATGGCGCAGCGGGGGTCGCTGTAGCGGATGGCCGGCTGTGTGGGTGTGGGCTGCTCGAGGGCGGGCGGCTGCTCCTCTGCGGCCGGGAGTTGCGGGGCGGGCTCGGCCGCCGGGGGCACGGGCTCGGCGCGCTCCACCGTCACCGCGGCCGCCGGCTGCACCGTGTCGAGCGTCTCCAGCCGGACCCGCACCGCAGCGCGCAGTGTCTTCCACGACCGGGACGGGAACAGTAGCCAGCCGAGGAGCGGGATGTGCGGGAGGCGTTCGGCGACGAGGCCGCGGGCGGCGCGCTGCTCGTCGCGGACGTCGCGGCGGTGCAGCTCGAAGAGCAGCTCTACGGCGCCGGAGATGGAGGCGAGGCCGAGGCCGCCGACGGTGCCGCCGACTTCCCGGCCGTGGCTCCAGTTGAGTGCGCCGGACACGACGACGAACCCAAGGATCGACAGCCGGGCGAGGCCGGCGGGGGTGCCGCGTTCGATGGCGCGGCGGGCGTAGTCGGCGCAGATGAGTCCGGCCAGGTCGAACATCAGGGACAGGGCCCAGGCGAGGCGGGGGGCCATGCCCCAGTCGATGAGCTTGCCGCTGATGGACCATGCGGCGGCGGCGAGCATCATCACGAGGACGATGGACCATGCTGCGCGGATGGGGCTGCCCAGACGGCGTACGCCGCGGGTAGGCTTCGTGGAAGCCACGGGAATCACTCTCCCTGGTCAGAGCCCCGTTCGGTGTGCAACCACCTGCGGGGCTCGATTCATTTGTGGGGCGTCGTTGGGCGTCGTCGGCCTGTCGTGACGCGGTGTCGGTTACCCGACACTGGTTGACGATACCCGACACGGGCCGGTGTGTGCAGACCTACGCTCCGGCGGGGAGGTGACGGGTATGGGCGAGGAGACGGACGACGCACGTCAGGCGGCAGACGACGTGCTTGCGGCGGTGCGTGCTGCGCTGCGCCGGTTGGAGGCGATCCCGGACGCGACGGTGCGGGCGCGGGCGGCGGGCCTGGTGCTGCGGGAGTGGCCGGCCGAGCGGACGTTGCCGAAGGAGATCCGGCAGCAGGCGGTGGACACGATGCACGAGGGTGGGATGGACTTCCCGGAGATCGGCCAGGCGATCGGGACGGACCGCTCGAGGGCGTGGCGGATCTGGAAGGGCATGTCCTGAGCGCGGGGCCGCCGGAGTCTCAGCGCCTCGGGGTGGGACTTACGCCGCGTAGGGCTCCCCACCAGCCGCTGCGCCAGAGCAGCAGACGCGGCCCCGCGTTCTCAGTGTGGCAGAGACGACGACGCCCCGTCACCGGCCGTCGTGGGACGGGGTGACGGGGCGTCTGGCCTGCGTCGTCAGCTGTGCGGCTGCGCGGGGGACGTCGCGTAGGCGAAGGCCTCGGCCAGGTGGTTCAGGGCTGCGGCTGCAGCCGGGACAGTGGCCTCTTCGTTGACCTTCTCGGCCGTCTCGGTGATGGCCTTGTAGAGGGCGAGGCGTGCCTCTTCCTTCGCGTTGTCCTGCTGGGCTCCCATGCTGCTCCTTGGTCGTGTCGTGCGTGGTGGTGCTGGTGGGGACGTGTGGGGTGGGGCGGGTGGTTCCCGGTCAGTCCGTGGTGGTCTGCTCGGTGTGGGGCGTAGCCGCGGCGGCCCGGTCCGACCAGACGTGTCCCTCGCCGTCGGTGTGCCAGCCGCCCGGGCTCCGGTCGTCGCCGGTGTACACGGGCTGGTCGGTCTCGTCGTAGTGGCCGGCCGGGGCGACGCAGCGGTGGAGTGCTGCTGAACCGAGGGCGTCGGGGATGGTGGCGGTGCAGGTGCTCGGCTGCTCCGTGGTGGGCTGCTCGGTGCCGTCCAGGGCGCGGCGGACGCGGCGGGCGATCGCGGACCCGGTCCAGCTACCGCGCTCGATGTCGGCGCACTCGGCGCGCACCCGGGTGAGGGCGGCCTCAGCCTGCTCGGCGCGCTCGCGCAGCGTGTTCGTCCGGCGCTCCAGCAGTCGCTTCGTCTCGGCGGTGACGGCGTCGGCCTGCTCGGCGCGGGCCTGCGCCTGCTCCAGCTCGGCGCGGAAGCCGTCCGCGCGCTGCTCGGCGTCCTCCAGCTCGGCGGTCAGGCGGTCCCGATCGCGTTCGATCTCCTCGGCCTTCGCCTTCCACGTCGCCCGGCCGTTGATGAACTGCTCGACGCGGCGGCGCAGGGCCTCGCCTTCGCCGGGCAGGGAGAGGGCGCCGCGGGCTGCACGGTCGGCGAGGACGCGGAGTAGGTACGGCGTGTCCTCCTCGGCGGCCGGGGCGGGCTGGACGGCTACGCCTTCGGGGGTGCTCGGGTCGATGCCGAGGATGTGCACCGGGTCCATCGGCGGACGCCGGACGGGCGGGACCCACTGCTTCACCACACCGTCGGCGAGCGGGTACACCGCCTGCAAGTCGGGCCAGCTCCAGCCGCTGGAGTCGGTGTGCTGTTCGCGGTGGTGGGCGGCGCGGATGCACCAGCGCATGGGGTCGGTGCCGTTGTAGCGGGCACTGCACGTCGTCGCGGGCGTCGTCGCCTCGTCGACGGCCGTCGTCCTCGGGGCGTCGTCGGTGTCGGTGACGGGCGTCGACAGGGCGTCGGCGATGCGTCGGACCTGCGTCGTCAGGTTGTCGACGGCGCGGACGACGGCCCGCGCGTCCGGGCTGGGCTGGCTCATGCGTGGTGGTCCTTCCGGGTGCACTGGTGGTCGTGTTCGGCGCCGACCGACGTCCACCAGCGTTCGCAGCAGGCGGCGGCAAGGGCGACGCGGATCACGCCGTCCTCGAGGGAGGCGCGTTGGTTGGAGGGTCGGGCGACGTGCTCGGCGGCCATGGCGTGGCTGCGGGCGTGGTGGCGGTGGCAGAGGGTCCAGCCGGCGGCGAGGGCGAGGACGGCGACGAGGACGGTGGTCATGGCTGCTCCTGGTCGTGGTCGAAGCGGGCCCACCGGACCGTCGCGAGGTAGGTGATGGCGACGGTCACGGCGGTGACGTAGAGGGCGGCGGCGAGCTGGCTCACGGCTTCCGTTTCCGGGCGGGGCGGACGGGCACCAGGGCGCCGATGGTGTCCCGCAGGTCGGCGAGCAGCTGCTCGCGTTCGATCGGGTCCATGCCGGGGCGGACGGACAGGTGCAGCCGGGCGTCGACGGGGCCGTTGACCCAGCCGATGTCGATCGGGTCGCCGTGCGCCACCAAGGCCGCGGGCGGGGGCAGTGCGGAGGCGGCCAAGGGCCCCGGGCACTGGTCGGCCGGATGTGACTGGCGCATCGTCTTTGCCGCCGACCAGTGATGCTGGCCGCACGCCTCGACGACTTCCTCCTGGACAACGAGCCCGCACCGCGCTTTCGGGCAGGGGCAGTTGGCTTCGATGTCGTTGCTCATGCCGCGGAACGAGCGGCCTATGTGGGTGCTGGGCGCTGCGGTGGTCATGGTGCTCCGTTCGGTGGTGGTGGGTCAGGAAGCGACGGCAAGGCCGCGTGTGCCCGCTGGAGCACCCCGCAGCGTCACGGCCGCCCCAGGGGACCCCGAGCCGCTACGAGGCCGCTCACGCCCCCGCGGCGCCCGCGCGCGACGCGACCTAGCCGACTGCTCCCGCACCGCCGCCAAGCAACCCGCACACGCGTCCTCCCCCAACCGGCGGTGAACCTCGTAACCGCGAACCGACCCCCCCTTCGCATGCTCAACCTCCAGCTGCTCCCGCCGGCGCTTCTCCACCAGCGAGGCATGTGCGTCCCGGCACGGCTCGCACGGCGGCTCTCCGTCACGCACGTGCATCCGGTGGCCGCGCTCCGTCCCGCAGTGCGTCGGCACCGCGGTCATGTCCACCCCGCCCCACACCCCCCACCGCTGATCCGACTCCAGCGCGTAGAGGCGGCAGGCGAGCAGCAGGAGGCAGCCGCCGCACTGGCGGGCGGCGTAGCGGCGGTCGAGGGCGAAGTCGCTGAACCAGGGGTCGGGGTCGAGGCGGCAGGGCAGGCCGGCCGTCGTGGCGGTGAGGTCGTGAAGGCTGGTCACGGGGCCCTCCGGGGGGTTGGTCGTGGGGCGGTTGGCAGGGCTGATCAGGCGGTGGCGGGTTGGCCCGGCTGCGTGACGAGGTCGGTGCGGCTGGGGTGGGGTTCGCTGAGGCGCTTGCTGCGGTGCTCGCCGTTGGGCCGGGTCTGCTTGGCTCGGCAGGGTTCGCCTGCGGGGGCGTTGCACCAGGGGCAGGCGACGGTGAGGGGGTCGGGTTGTCCGCTACGGGCGAGGCGTTCGCGTTCGGCGCGCACGGGGCGGTGTGCGGAGAGGGCGTCGGCGACGGTGCGGGGCACGTAGGTGCCGAGGGCCTGGAGGCGGCGCTTGGCTTCTGCGGCGGCGGGGCCCGCGGTGATGGCGCGGACTTCGGCGGGCTGCTGCTGGCCGAGGACGACGGCCTGCCGCTGCTTGCGCAGGGCCTCGAGGTAGCCGGGTACGTCGTCGGGGTCGAGGCCCGGGTGGGTGTGCGGTTCGAACGTGCCGATGTCGCGGTTCATCCGCTCGCGGACGACGGTCTGCCAACGGGAGGCGATGTCGGACGGCTTGATGGGGAACGGGGACTGTGCGTAGTGCTGGCCGACGGCGTGCATGGCGAAGTCGGCGGGGACGTCGGCGAGAACACCGGCCCAGAGGGCGGCGAGGCCGGCGAGTTCCTTGCGGTCCTCGGGCAGTAGGCGGGGGTCTGCGTAGGAGACCTGCTTGAGGAGCTGGGGGATTTGGTCGGGGGTCATCGGAAGTCGCCTCCGGCTCGGAGTTGTTCGGTGAGGTCGTCGAGGTAGTCGCGTGCTGCATTGCGGCGGGCGGCGGCGGGGCTGGGTACGGGTTCGGGCGCGGGGCGGAGGGTGGGGAGCCGGGTGACGCCGTCGGGGGCCGCTGCGGGGGCTGGGGGGAGGTCGCGCCAGCCGGAGAGGAAGTAGCGGCCGTAGGAGATGCGGCGCTGTCCGCATTGGTCGACGGCGTAGCGGGCGAGGCGTTCGGTGCCGTGGCTTTTTATGAGGGCGTGGATGATCAGCCACTCGGTGGAGGCGAGGTTCCAGCGGATGGTGTCGTAGCCGGCGAGGCTGATGGTGTCGACGAGGGGTCGGGCGAAGTCGGGGATGCCGACGGCGGGGGCGGTGTCGGGCTCGCGGTCTGGCTTGCTTTCACTCCTGGTAGGAGTGGTTTGGTTGAGGGGCCCTGATTCCGGGCCCCAAGGGGCCTCGATTCCGGGCCCCCCCGGCCCTGATTCCGGGCCCCTAGCGTTTTCGCTACCGGCCCTGATTCCGGTCCCCTGCTCGACGTTAGGGGCCTCGATTCCGGGCCCCTGCTTCTTGGTTACCGGCCCTGATTCCGGGCCCCTAGAGCCGGGGGCGGGACGCACGTAGTCGACGGCGAACGGCAGTCGGTACGTCGCGGGACGGCTCCCGACGGCCGGTTCGACCTCCACCAGTTCGCCCGACTTGAGCGCCTTGTCGACCGCGTTCTGCACGACGGATCGGGAGGTGTTCAGCCGGGACCGGAACTCGGTGGTCCCCATGCGGGTCGTGCACTTGGCGTCGGTCACCTTGTCCGCGACCGCAAGCAACACCATGCGAACGTTCCCGGTGGTCTGGGAGTGGTTCCACACCCAGTGCATGGCGTCGATGGTCAACGGGGGCCTTCTCTCGGTTCGTGGTGCGGTAGGTCGCCCGGGGCGGAGGTTGTGCGGCGCCCCGCCCCGGGGCTGGGCGGGCGGAAGGGTCAGCGGACGTACTCGTCGCGGCGCGCCTGCTCCTGGCGGCGCCGGTGGGCCTTCAGCTCGTCCTCGGACGGCTTGCTGCGGGTGATGTCCAGCAGGGCGGCGTCCGGGCGCTGCGGGCCCTCCCCGACCTCGTCGAGCGTCCCGTCGATCTGCCGGCCCCTCCACATGGCGCGCTTCGCGTCCGCGAGGGCGGCGACGTCCTCGTCGGAGCGGGCGACCTCGCAGGAGGTGACGCGGACTTTGACCTGCGGGTCCTTGTCCTCGCCCTCGGCGTGCCCGGTGTAGGACTTCGAGGTGAGTTCGACGATGGCGTAGACGACCTTGCCGGGCTTCTCGAAGAGGCCGCGGCGCATGTCGCGGGTCATGGACGCTTCGATGGCGGCGGCGGCCGAGTCGAGCTTGACCTCGGGGACGTCCGCGGGGCTGAGCTTCGGCATGGGGTTCCTTCCGGTTCGGTGGTGCTCGGGCGTGGGGGTCAGGCGCTCGGGGCGAGGGGGAAGGCGTGCATGCTGCGGCCGTCCGGGAGCGTGATGGTCCAGGGGCCGCCGAAGAGGCCGTAGGCGACCCAGTCGCAGCCACGGCCGGTGTAGGTGCCGCGGCCCTTCTCCAGGACGCCGAGGGTGCGGCCGATGCACTCCTGACCGACGACGTCCGAGGCGATGACGTCCGCGCCGGTGTGGTGCTTGCGCGGCTTCTCGACGAGCGCCTCGCGGAAGTCCCCGCCGGTGGCGACGTCACCGCACGAGGGGCAGACGAACGCCCAGTTGATCGGGTCCTTCCCGAAGCGCTCGGTGGCCTCGGCGACCAACTCGGCCTGGGTGAGCTTGCGGTGTGCGGTCGTGGTGGTCATGTGGTCGGTCCGTTCTCGTGGTGGTCAACCGCGGCCTGTGCGGCGCGGTAGGTGTAGAAGCTCGAGCGGCGCTTGCCGCTCGCGATGGCACGGGCGTCGTGGACACGGGAGTCGTTCAGCGGGCTCGGCGTCGTCCACGCGCCCTCGGGGAGGCCGGGTCCCGGCTCCGGTTTCGGCAGCCCCCGCGTGGCCCACGGACTGTGGGCGTCGCACTTCCAGCCGGTGACGTAGAAGTGGACCTCTCCGTCGTGGTCGTCGCGGGGGATGTCGCACGGCTCCGGGACCCGGCTGTTCACGCCGACTGCCCGAAGATGGCGGCGTACAGGCTGTCGACCTTCCGTTCCTGCGCCCGGTCCTCGCGGTCGGAGTGGTGGCCCGGCTTCACGCAGCCGTCCCGGCCGCAGGACGGCAGGGCGTACCCCTCCGGGTCCCGGCCGGTGGCGATGCGGTACGCGATCCGGTAGGCGCTCAGGTTGCGGCCACCGTGGCGGAGCGAGGGAGAACCGTTGTGGTCGCGGTAGCCGGTCCACTCCATGTGGCCGTCGTCCAGCGGTCGCACCCGACGCCAGAACAGGTCTTCCGGGGTGGCTGCCGGCTTCACGCCTCTCTTGGCCTTGGGCAGGCCGAGCGCAGTGCGGGCAGGGGCTACGGTCTTGTTCCGGTCGACGCCGAGCTGGCGGGCGATCGCGGTGTCCGAGTACCCGGCGTGCAGCAGCTCGGCGACGTCGGCACGGACGTTCATGACGTCACCGCCCTGTACCCGAGCGGGTCCTCACCGGGGGCCAGGCCGCGGACGACGAGGACGAGTTGCCCGCCCTTCACGACCTTGCCGAGCCGCATGTCCGGGCCGACGACCCGCGTGTGGTCGTCGTCCTCGAGCACCCCGGCGTCCACCAGCCCGTCCACGGCGGCCTTGAACGAGCCGTACCAGTTGGCGGGGTCGCGGCGGCGGCCGTACGTCGACGGGTTCAGCACGCCGAGGATGTGCGCGCGCTGGAACAGCGGGCCCGATCCCGCGTCGGCGAGCGCGTCCATGAGCGCCGGGCACTCGGACACGGCCTCCATCGCGGCGGCCCGGATCTTCTTCGTCAGCCGGGCGCGGGCCTTCTCGTGGATGCGCTGGTTGGCGTTGATCAGGTCGAGGCCGGCGGGGAGTTCGATGACGAACGGGGCGTCGGGCCGGGGCCCGGCCACCGCGGGGGTGGCCGGACGCTCCGGGGCGAACAAGGTGTCAGCCACGGGGCACCGCCGTCGGCGTGACCGTGCGGCACGTCCAGCAAGTACGGGTCCGGTCCGCGTTGAACGCGTGCAGCGTCACCCGGTCCTCGGCCGGGCAGTACCCCCAGTCGTCGACCTCGGTCGGGCGCATCAGCTCGGCGAGGGTCACCGGCTCCTCGGCGACGCGCGGGCGGTGCTTCCCGGCGGGGGCGATGATCTGCCGCACGAAGCGGCGAGCACGACGCAGTCTCACGACTCACCACCCGCCGCGCGCTCCTTGCCGATCCGCACGACCATCGCGCCGATCTGCTCCTCTTCCCCGACCTCGTTCGTCACGAGCGCCCCCAGCTGACGGGTCGTGCCCAGCTCGTGATGGATCTGCCGCAGCCGCCCCGCGCTCGTGTGCGGGTTGCAGATCTCGTCCAGGTAGGTCGCCGCCGGCCGGATCGGCGTCTCTCCGCGTTCGATGCGCGTCGAGTCCGGGTCCGGGTCGTGGGTCGGCGTGATCCCGCCCGTGAGGAGCAGCACGCGCTGTGCCACAGACTGGGCCTTGGCGGTGCCCTTGTCGGCGGAGTCGAGAGCTTCCCCGCGGGACTTCAGCAGCATCGGCAGGGTGTCGCCCTTGGGGCCCATGACCAGCCAGGAGACGGTCACGGTGCACTCGCGCATCTTGCTGCCCTTGGACGTGGTGGTGTCCCGGTGCTCCGCCTCGATGCCGACGGGGAAGATGTTGATGCCGTGCTTGAGCGTGACGGGGCCGAAGGTGTTGACGACGGTGTCGACACCGCGGAAGTTGAAGCGGGTGCCGCCGCCGTTGTACTGCTCGCGCTTGGCGATGGCGCGGACTTCCTTCCGGACGCGGAGCCACGCGATGTGGACCGGGACCATCTCCGGGTCGTCGTCGCCGGGCTCGTAGTCGGCCATCGGGTCCGGCGCCGGGGCGTACTCCTCGGGCGCCTGGCCGTCGGCCATCTCGTCGAGGAGCTCGTCAGTCTTCAGCGTCCGGCCGGCGGCCGCGGCTGCGTTCTCTCGCAGGCCCATGTCAGAAGTCCCCCTTGTACTGCGGTGCGATGGAGATGCGTTCGGTCGGGTTGGGCTTCACGCACGCCCCGTAGGCGTCGGGCCAGCGCTCGGAGAGGAGCTCCAGGTCGACCTTCGGGGCAGCGTTGGAGGGCTCCAGGGAGTAGGCGCGCTCCCCAGCGATCAGGGCTTCTTGCGCGTCGTCGAGAGCGGCGATCATGCGGGCCTTCGCCGCGTTCTTCGCCTTCTTCGCGGCCGACTCAGCGCGCTGGTGGCGGTTGTAGTCGGCGAGCGCGTCGAGGGCGTCCTCGTGGCGGGCGATGTCCACCGACCCGGAGCGGGTCGGGTGCAGGCGGCGGAACAGCTTCGTCAGCGCCTCGCCGTCCCCGGACGGCTCCGGCGGCACCTGCGCTTGGACGTGCTCGGTCCAGAACTTGTCGACGGCGGTGGTGATGTCGTCGATGACATCCGTGTACTGGTCGGCGCGGACCGTGCCCTGGTGGTACTCGTTGCCACCGATCAGGACTGCGAAGTGCATGTGCTCGTAGCCGTTGACGACGATCTGCCACAGCATCTGGGCGAGGACGTCGTCCGGAGCGCCGGCGTGCCACTGCGCGTTCTTGAAGGCGGAGCGGGTCTTGACCTCCAGCGCGCACGGGGTGCGGTTCTCGGTGAGGGGGCACTCGGTGACGCGTCGGTCGAGGGTGGTCATCCAGTGCGGGTGGGTCTCGTGGGCGACGAGGCCGACGCGGCGGATGACGGAGCGGTTGCGCATGGCCCAGTGGCGGGCGACGGGCTCTTCGTGGACGTTGCCCCAGAAGGCGGCTTCGCCGGCGTCGTCGACGTCGTGGCCGAGCTTGTCGTGCCACACCTTCAGGGGCGGGTTCTTCTCGACGAGCCCGAGGAGGGCGGGGACGTCGCTGGAGCCGATGCCTGCGCGGCGGGCGGCGAGCCAGTCGGCGCGGTCGGCGTCGGCGGGGAGGACGAGCCGGCCGGTCGGTGTGACCCGCCGGCCGGCGGCCGGGACCTGAGTCCCGGCCTGCACGGTCGTCGTCATGCGGCAGCACCTCCCGCGCGGCGCTGCTCCGGGACCACGACGGGCGCCGGGGGCACGGCGGCGCGGAGCCGGTCGGCGAGCCGGGCCAGGGCCTGCTCGCGGACGGGCACCTCGTAGCCGATCAGGTCAGCGAGCCGCTCGATGCGCAGCGCCTCGGGCTCCCACCCGTCGTGGCCGCGTGCCTCGGCCCGGTCCTCGGCGATCTCGTGGAGGAGGTCGAGGAGGTCGGGGTCGTCGGCGAGGGTCTCGATGACGTGGGTGAAGTACGCCTCCAGGTCGAGGAGGACGCCGTCGGGGATGCGGCGGGTGTAGAGGGGCATGGGGCCGGTGATGGCGGGGCGCCGGGTGAGGCGGTGCCACAGGAGCCGCAGGCGGTTCATGAGCGGCGGTCCTTCCTGTACTTGAGGGTGTAGAAGCGGCCGTCCACTGGCCCGTGCTGGATCAGGTGGCCGCGGCGGGCCAGCTCGGCCAGGTCCCGGCGGGCGGTGGTGCGGCACGGGGCCTGACCGGTCAGCCGGCGCAGGTCCTGCACGCGGCCGGTGGCCGACCGGCCGCCCCAGGTGCGGATGGTGTCGAGGAGCTGCGCGAGCCGGGCCTCACGGCTGGACGCAGCGGTGCGGGTGCTCATCGCGTGGCCTCCCTGGCATCGAGGTGCCAGGCCAGGACCATCAGCCACGCGGCCAGCCGGAGCCGGGTGCGGGCGGCGGCCCGGGTGGTGGCGGCCTTGGCCTTGTTCCACGGCACGTGCGGCATGTGGAGGTCGAGGTGTGCGGCGTAGATGGCGGCGGTGTAGAGGGGGAGTGCGCTGAGGCCGATGACGGCGGCGCCCAGCCACTCGCCGGTGGTCGCGGCGTTCACTCGTCACCGTCCTGGTCGTACTCGGAGTCCAGCTCCAGGGCCGTGACGATGTAGCCCGTGACGGACTCCTCGTTCTGCCCGGCGGTGACCACCAGCTCGGCGACGCGATCCTCGTCGTCCTCGATCCAGTCGAAGGCGAGGTTGGTCCCCGTCGACCAGGAGCGGCGCTCCGTCGCCTCGCAGTGCGCACGGGCGGCGGCCTCGGTGCCGTAGTGGCCGAGGGTGATCCCGGAGTCCGGGTGTTCGGCGCGGTAGACGGTGGTCGGCGCGGCCTCCAGCTCGGCGACGCGGGCCTCCAGCCCCATCACCTTCAGCCGCGCCGAGTTCCGCTGATCCCGGGTCTCCTCCAGCGTGTCCCGCAGACCGCACGCGATCTGGAACAGGGCCCGCTCGGTGTCCGAAGCGAAGGTGCGCGGCGGCTGTGCGTACTGCTCGAGCCGCACCTCGGCCGGGGTGACGTTGTCCTGCGGCACCCGGTGCACCTCGTCCAACCGGACCCGCAGCGCGTCCGCGTAGGTGACGACGTTCTCCAGGACGAGACGCAGGTCGTCCTTCGCCATCCGGGCGCCCAGCGCGGTGCGGGCGAGGTCGAGCATCGTGCGGGACTGCGGAGCCGCACCGGTCACGGCGCGCTGCTCGGGCGTCATCGGCGTCTCGCTCATGCCGCCACCTCGTTCGCGTCCGCCGCGCCCTCGAGCACCGCAACCGCAGACTCCGCCGTCCGCGACTCCAGGTCACCCCACGCGTCGACGTGCGCCTCCAGGTCGAAGACCCCGCCGAACAGCGGGCCCTCCCCGTCGACCTCCAACCGCAGCGCCAACACGGCGATCGCCTCGTCCGCCAGCAACGACGTCCGGTGCGGGTCACCCGACACCGCGCACTTCAGCGCAGCCACGATCGACATCGGCCGCAGGAAGTGCGGCACGCACATCTCTCGGTCGAAGACGTCCGGGACGAAGTCGCCCTTGCACAGGCCGTTCGACGCGATCAGCCGAGCCGCCGCACGGAACACGCCGGGGACGGTCGTCGGCCGAGCCAACGGCGACTCATGCAGGGCCAAAACCCTGCTACTGCTCTGCAACAATGTGCCCATCGGGGCCTCTCTTTCGGATCTTGTAGGGGCGCCGAGTCGTGGGGTCGCTCAGGCCGGCAAGTCGGAGCGGCCCTTCGGCGCGTCTGGGGGTGGGTCAGGCGGCGGTCGGCTTGCCGGCCTTCGCACGGCGGGCCGCAGCGGACTTCAGGGCCATCGACGAGAAGTGCGCCTTCCGCAGGTGCGCGGCCACGCGGGCGATCTGCTCGGGCGTCGCGCCCGGGTGCATCTCGCGGGCCTGCTTCTCAAAGCGGTCGTTCGCCGCGGCTCGCGCCTTCGCCGTCCTCGACTGCGGGTCGAGCGTGTTCGCCCACGAGGTGTGCACGGCGATGCGAGCCCGGAGCGAGCGCTCCTCGGGGTTCAGTTCCGTCGGCACCGGATGCCTCCTTGCCTGTCAGGGGGTTCTCGTCCATGTCCATGGACATGGACACAGGGTGGAAAAGAGCGCGTGGGGGGAGGTGGTAGGCGTGTGCCACCCTCCGCGCCTCGGCGTCCGTCAGTGTTGGCCGGTCCTCATCTATGAGGGCCTGCACCTTGCTCTTGCTGAGCCCTATGACGGCGGCGAGTTCGCGGACGCTCGCCGGCTCGTCGTCGCGGTGGTCATCGAGCAACCTCCGCAGCAGGTCACCGGCATGCAGTCGGTAGCGGTCGTCCACGTTTCTCCGTTCGCGTCCACGTTTCTGGACACGAGAAGCATCGCACTTAGTACAGCGCTTGTCCAGTTTCCTGGACAAGCGGATGTCCACGCCGAAGGTAAGGAGTGCGCCAAAGACGGCAGGCCCGGTAGCTATGCCCAACAGCAACCGTGGACAATGGTGTCCACGGTTGAGGGTTGCCTAACCGCCCGAAACCCTGGGGTGTTGCCGGTGAGGCAACCGCGATGGTGTGGACACTTGGCAGGAAGAGGCACGAATGCCGGAACAGGACGATGCGCTGACACGCCTCGTGCAGCAGCACGTGGGCCGAGGCAAGCGCCTCACGTTCCGGGCTTTCGAAGAGCAGGCCGTTGACCCACGCACCGGTCGCCGCATCGGCAAGTCCACCGCCCAGAACGTGACTCGCGGCCACCAGATCAAGGTCACCCCCGAAGTGCTGCGCGCCATCGCTGCCGGCATCGACGTGGACATCAGTCTTGTGCGCGCAGCTGCGATTCGTCAGTACATCGGAATCGAGGTGACTGACCCGTATGGCGCGGAGTCCGGCGCTGACGACGCCGTGGTCCGCGTAGCGCACGAAGTGGGCGCAAGTGCGGCCGAGTTGGAGCGGGCGAGGCGGGTTCTGGACAACCCATCCGGAGAGCGTGACCCGGAGTAGCCGCCCCGGCCTGCGGTTTTCCATGCCCCTCTGGTTTAACTTCGGCCATTCAGGTCACTCCCTGAGTAAGCATGTTCCGCGTACAGTGATCGCACCTCGTGCAGATCGAATGCATGTGCGAACGGTGCTGCCTGCCCACGCACGTGCGTGGGAAGTGGGGGTCGAGTGAAAGCACCAGAGGTGACGGTCTACGCCGCCGATCTCGGCGGCAGAGCACCAGCCGCACTGAGGGACTCAGTAGAAGAATTCCGCCTGGCGATCGACTTCAGCCGCCCGCCCGAGGAGATAGCAGCCAGTCTGACGCTGCTCTTCCAGGAGAGCGTCGACACCCGCCGCTGGATGCGGCGACAGGGTCCCGACGCAGATGAAGGGGCGGACCTCTAGGTTCGCCCCCTACGCACTACTTGAGACGGTCGCCTGGGCTCAGGTCCCGGTGCTGCTGTCGGCCCGTTCCTCGCCTGCGGACGCGCCGCACCACGACAGTACCTACCGGGACCGCCCTCTGACATCGCCCTACAGCCGGTCTCCGGGGCTCAACTTCCGGTGCTGCTCCCGCGCCCGCTCGGCGCCGGCCGACCGCGCATACCGGTCCACCATGCTGCGCGACTTCCACCCCGTGATCCGCATCAGGTCCGTCTCGTTGCCGCCGGCCGCCAGCCACATGTGCGCGAACGTGTGACGGAACTGGTGCGGGTGGATCCTTCCGAGCCCAGCCGCCTCCGACCGTCGCGCCAACAACTTCCCCGCACCGGACACGGTGAGCGGCATCTTCGTCTTCTGCCCGATCCACAAGTGTTCCACCGTCTTGCCGTACGAGTGGCGGGCGCGGACACGGAGGTAGCGGTCAACGGCCTGAGCGGTCTTCGTGCCGAACGGGACGGCCCGGCCGCGGCGGCCCTTGCCCATGACGTGGAGAACCTGGGTGTCGAGATCGACGTCATCCAGGCTGCGGTTCACCACCTCGGCGAGCCGGACGCCGGAGTCGAGCCACAGGAGGATCATGGCCCGGTCGCGGACCTCGGGGAACTCCTTACCCTGGATGCTCTTCAGCAGGGTCTGGAGCTGGTCGGTACTGAGGACGGGTACCTCTGGGTCCTCCACGGCCGGGGCCGACACGCCTTCGGCGGGGGAGCGGGCGATCTCCTCCTCGGCGACCATCCACTTCAGCCACTGCTGCACGCCGAGGAATCGGGAGCGTGCCGAGGATGCTGAGGTGCGGGCGATCTCGTGGACGATGAAGGCCTGGACGTGGGAGCGCGTGATGTCGGCGACGTCGTCCACGGCCGGCACCGGATCGTGGTCGGAGTCCTCGGCGGGTGGCGCCGGGTTGATGAGATAGTCAGCAAACAGATTCGCGGAACGGAGGTATGACCTGATGGTCTCGGCGCTTTTGTTGTTGGAGCGGAGTGACAGCTCCCACGAGCGGATGAGTAGCGCGAAGGGGTTCATGCCTCCGGCAACTTATCTGCCCTATGAGCGCTGTACAACCCGTTCGGCAAAGTTTGTAGGGTCAAAACAGCAGGTCATCGAACTGATTGGGGATACGGCGTGCGGCCGGTAGGCAGCAAGTACCTGCTCGAGGAGCCGATCGGACGCGGCGCCACGGGCACCGTCTGGCGAGCCCGCCAGCGGGAGACCGCGGGGGTCGAGGCGGCAGTGCCCGGTCAG
Organism: Streptomyces yamdrokensis; assembly: GCF_053890455.1. Taxonomy (NCBI): domain Bacteria; kingdom Bacillati; phylum Actinomycetota; class Actinomycetes; order Kitasatosporales; family Streptomycetaceae; genus Streptomyces; species Streptomyces yamdrokensis. The sequence goes on along the minus strand of NZ_CM132679.1, from coordinate 2,969,553 downwards.
CCGGGAGAGACCGTCGCGATCAAGGTCCTCAAGGAGGAGCTCGCGAACGACGCGGACGTCGTGATGCGTTTCCTGCGGGAACGCTCCGTCCTGCTCAGACTGACCCACCCCAACATCGTCCGGGTTCGCGACCTGGTCGTCGAGGGCGATCTGCTGGCGCTGGTCATGGACCTCGTCGAGGGCCCCGACCTGCACCGTTACCTGCGCGAGAACGGCCCCTTCACGCCCGCCGCCGCCGCTCTCATGACCGCTCAGATCGCCGACGCCCTCGCCGCCAGCCACGCCGACGGCGTGGTGCACCGCGACCTGAAGCCCGCCAACGTGCTGCTCAGGCAGGGCGGTGGCGAACTGCACCCGATGCTGACCGACTTCGGCATCGCCCGGCTGGCCGACTCCCCGGGGCTGACCCGCACCCACGAGTTCGTCGGCACGCCCGCGTACATCGCGCCGGAGTCCGCCGAGGGCCGCCCGCAGACCTCAGCCGTCGACATCTACGGCGCCGGCATCCTGCTGTACGAGCTGGTCACCGGCCGCCCGCCGTTCTCCGGAGGCTCCGCCCTGGAGGTGCTGCACCAGCACCTGAGCGCCGAACCGCGCCGCCCCTCCACGGTCCCTGACCCGCTCTGGACGGTCATGGAGCGCTGCCTCAGCAAGAACCCCGAGCGGCGGCCCAGCGCCGAGAACCTCGCGCGCGGCCTGCGGGTCGTCGCCGACGGCATCGGCGTACACGTGAACTCCGCGCAGATCTCCGCCGCCGAGAACGTCGGCGTGCTCCTCATGCCCGACCCGGCGCCCGCCCCCGTGCCCGGCACCCCCGGCGCGCCCGGTTTCGCCGACCCGACGCAGGTGCTGCCGCACACCCAGGGCGCGTACGACCCCAACGGCGCGACCAGCGTCCTGCCGCAGACCGGCCCCAACGCCGGAGCGGGCGGTCCCTCCGGCGCCGCCGACCCGACCGCCGTCATGCCCCCGGTACCGCCCGGCCCGCCGGGACAGGGCGGCCAGGGGCAGCCCGGCCCCGACGACCCGCATCCCTGGCAGAACCAGATGCGCGCGGCCCGCGACCGCAACGAGCAGACCCAGGTCCAGTACGTCGACCCGGGTGAGGACCCGCTGCGCCGCCGTCCCCAGCGGCAGGTCGCCCGGCCTCAGCAGCCGCACCAGCAACCGCAGCGCCGCCCGCAGCCCGGCCCCGGCCGGCCGCAGCCGTACCAGCAGGCACAGCAGCCGCAGCAGCCGCAGCAGTACGCCCCGCCCCCGCCCCCGCGGCCCCAGCGGTCGCGACAGCCGGAGCCGCAGCGGTACACCCCGCCGCCGGAGCCGCGACGCCCCGCGCGCGAGCCCCGGCAGCGCGGCGCCAACCCGATGCGCATCCCCGGTCTCGGCTGTCTGAAGGGCTGCCTGTTCACGATCGTCATCCTGTTCGTCGCGAGCTGGCTGATCTGGGAGCTGAGCCCGCTGCAGGACTGGATCGGCAGCGGCAAGGGCTACTGGGACCAGCTCACCGACTGGTTCGACAACACGGTGGACTGGTTCCAGGACCTGGGCGGTTCCGGGTCCGACCTGCCGCAGTAGCCCGGCGCCGCCGGGGGCTCGGGGCGCGTCCGGCCGGTCTGCCGATTTGTCGACACCCGGCGGGTGATTTCCGGATCCCCGGTGAAGGTTGGCTTCCGGTGCGCGTAGCTTTGGCGGCAACACGCGTCGGTAGGAGCAGCCTTGGCACGGAAGATCGGCAGCCGGTACACCGCCCACCAGGTCCTCGGCCGGGGCAGCGCCGGCACGGTGTGGCTCGGCGAGGGGCCGGAGGGGCCCGTCGCCATCAAGCTGCTGCGCGAGGACCTCTCCTCGGACCAGGAACTCGTCGGACGCTTCGTGCAGGAGCGGACGGCGCTGCTCGGTCTGGAGCACCCGCACGTCGTCGCGGTGCGCGACCTGGTGGTGGACGGCAACGATCTCGCGCTGGTCATGGACCTGGTCCGCGGTACGGATCTGCGCACCCGTCTCGACCGCGAGCGCAGGCTCGCCCCGGAGGCCGCCGTGGCGATCGTCGCCGACGTCGCGGACGGCCTGGCGGCGGCGCACGCGGCGGGGGTCGTGCACCGGGACGTCAAGCCGGAGAACGTCCTGCTGGACATGCAGGGCCCGCTCGGCCCCGGCGGCTCGCACCGCGCGCTGCTGACCGACTTCGGGGTGGCCAAGCTCATCGACACCCCGCGCCGCACCCGCGCCACGAAGATCATCGGGACGCCGGACTACCTGGCTCCGGAGATCGTGGAGGGCCTGCCGCCGCGCGCGGCGGTCGACATCTACGCCCTCGCCACGGTCCTGTACGAGCTGCTCGCGGGCTTCACGCCGTTCGGCGGCGGACATCCCGGAGCGGTGCTCCGCCGCCATGTCACCGAGTCGGTCGTCCCGCTCCCCGGCATCCCCGACGAGCTGTGGCAACTGCTCGTGCAGTGCCTGGCCAAGGCGCCGGCCTCGCGGCTGCGGGCCTCGGAGCTCGGGGCACGGCTGCGGGAGCTGCTGCCCCTGCTGGACGGTATGCCGCCGCTGGACGTGGACGAGCCGGGCACCGAGCCGGCGGAGCGGGAGGGCGAGGACACCCGGCCCCCCGGTCCGGCACCGGCCGCCGGGGAGCCCGCGCGGCGGCGCGGCGCCGTTCCGCTGGTGCCGGGCGCGAAACCGGCCGATTCCAACCGGGACACCCACACGTCGATGCGGGTGCCGGCCCCGGACGAGCTGGCCGGAGGCGCCCGCGGCACGGCCCGCGCGCCCCGCGCCAGCGGGGCCCGCCGCCCCGGCTCGGCCCGCAACCGCGCGATCGCCCGGCGGCGCCGGCTGACCCTGGCCGCGCTGGCGGTGGCCCTGCTGGCCGCCGTCGGCGCGGGCACCTGGCTGGCCACCTCGGACGAGGAGCCCGGAGCCGACCCGCGCGACTCGAACAACTCGGCCCCCGCCACGCCGTGACCTCCCCGCTTCCGCACGGAACTCCTGACACCGGCTGACCGCTCCGCCGCCTCCGGGGCCGGCCGCCTCCGGGGCCGGCTGCCCCGCTGCCCTTGTCCGGCCCGCCGCCCGGGGGGGCGATCGCTCTCGCCGTCCCGGGGCCGGCGCTCTCTCGGGAGTACCCGGCTGCTTCTTGGCGGCCCGTCGCCGTCGGAGGCGGGCTTCCGGCGGCAGCCGACTGCCCTGCACCCTGCCCCTGCCCCCTGTCCGGCCCTGCCTCCCGGGGCGATCGTCCTCGCCCCCTGACGCCCGTCCCGACACCCCGCCCCACCCTCACCCCCGGCGTGACCAGCACCGACGCCGCCGACAGGACCGCCGACCGGGCGTCCGGCATGGGGCGCCCGGGCGAGCCGTTACGCTGGGGGTGTGGCAGTCGTCGATGTTTCCGAAGAGCTCAAGTCCCTCTCCTCGACCATGGAGTCGATCGAGGCCGTTCTGGACCTCGACAAGCTGAGGGCAGACGTCGCCGTGCTCGAGGAGCAGGCGGCCGCCCCCTCCCTGTGGGACGACCCGGATGCGGCGCAGAAGATCACCAGCAAGCTCTCCCACCTCCAGGCCGAGGTCAGGAAGGCGGAGACGCTGCGCGGGCGGATCGACGATCTCGCCGTGCTCTTCGAGATGGCCGAGGAGGAGGACGACCCGGACACCCGCGCGGAGGCCGAGTCCGAGCTGACCAACGTCCGCAAGGCGCTCGACGAGATGGAGGTCCGTACCCTCCTGTCCGGCGAGTACGACGCGCGTGAGGCGCTCGTCAACATCCGCGCGGAGGCCGGTGGCGTCGACGCCGCGGACTTCGCGGAGAAGCTCCAGCGCATGTACCTGCGCTGGGCCGAGCAGCACGGCTACAGGACCGAGATCTACGAGACGTCGTACGCGGAGGAGGCCGGCATCAAGTCGACCACCTTCGCCGTGCAGGTGCCGTACGCCTACGGCACCCTCTCGGTCGAGCAGGGCACCCACCGGCTGGTGCGCATCTCGCCCTTCGACAACCAGGGCCGGCGACAGACCTCGTTCGCGGGCGTGGAGGTGCTGCCCGTCGTCGAGCAGACCGACCACGTCGAGATCGACGAGTCCGAGCTGCGGGTGGACGTGTACCGGTCCTCCGGGCCCGGCGGCCAGGGCGTGAACACCACCGACTCCGCGGTGCGGCTGACCCACCTTCCCACCGGCATCGTGGTCTCCTGCCAGAACGAGCGCTCGCAGATCCAGAACAAGGCCACCGCGATGAACGTCCTCCAGGCCAAGCTGCTGGAGCGGCGCCGCCAGGAGGAGCAGGCCAAGATGGACGCCCTCAAGGGCGACGGCGGCAACTCCTGGGGCAACCAGATGCGTTCGTACGTGTTGCACCCCTACCAGATGGTCAAGGACCTGCGCACGGAGCACGAGGTCGGCAACCCCGAGGCCGTGTTCAACGGCGAGATCCAGGGCTTCCTGGAGGCCGGAATTCGCTGGCGCAAGCAGCGGGAGAAGTAACCCCGCGCGCGAACAGCGCTTTGTCGACAAGGCAACTGCCGCCTCCATGGCGGCAGTTGCCTTTTGTGTGTCGGGGTCGTCAGGGTTTTACATCACAATTACAGCTTCAACTCTCGGCAAAGTGCCTTTACTTGGACATCGCGTACGCAACGGCCTTGACGTTCATTTGAAAAGTGGGAAAGGTGAGGCGCGGCATGCGTATCTCTGGGGCGCATGTGAACCGGGGGGCTTGCCTGTGGCAGCCGACCCTGTTGATCACGGCCCCGAGCGCAGCCTTATTGACGATCAGTTTCTGGGGGTAGCACACATATGACGAAGAAGACGCGGATTCGCGTCGCACGCATCGCAGCCGGCGCCGTGGTCGCCGCGGGTGCGTCGCTGATGGTGACGGGTGTCGCCCAGGCCGACGAGGACCCCACCTGCGAGATCGTGGTTACTCCGGAGTGCGAGGAGGAGCCCGGCGAGGAGGAGCCCGGCGAGGAGGAGCCGGGCGGGGAAGAGCCGGGCGGCGAGGAGCCGGGCGGCGAGGAGCCGGGCGGCGAGGAGCCGGGCGGGGAAGAGCCGGGCGGGGAAGAGCCCGGCGGGGAAGAGCCGGGCGGGGAAGAGCCCGGCGGGGAAGAGCCCACCGAGCCGAACGAGCCCGTCGAGCCGAACGAGCCGCCCGCCGAGGACCCGACCACCCCGGGTGGCGGCGGCGACGGTGACGGCAAGGGGAACGGCAACGGCAACGGCAACGGCAACGGCGGCAACGCCGCCGACCCGGCCGGCGGTTCCGGCGCCTCCGCCCAGGCAGAGGGCTCCTCGGCCCTCACCGACACGGGCGACGAGCCCGCCACGTCGGCCCAGGGCAGTGGCAAGGAGCTCGCCGAGACCGGTGCCGCCGAGATGACCTTCCTGGTGATCGGCGCCGCCACGATGATCGCCGGCGGCGTCGGCTTCCGCGTGCTGCCGCGTCTCATGGGCAACCGCTCGGGCGCCGCTGCCTGAAGGTGACGCCGCGCGTACGCACCGTACGCGCGGCAGGGTGGAAGACGAGGGGCCCGGAGCGCATTCGCCGCTCCGGGCCCCTCGTCCGTGCCGTGTGCCGTGTGCCGTGTGCCGTCAGGCGGTCTGGTGGGCGAGCAGCGCCACCGCCGCGACCAGCACCACCAGCAGTGCGATCAGTGCGGTCGGGTTCAGACCCGCGAAGAAGTTCACCTGCTGCAGCCGCTCACGGTTCGCGCGGCACACCGGGCACCGGCCCTCGTTCACGGGTGCGGCGCAGTTGGCGCACACCAGCCGGTCGTACGTCATGCGCTCGCCCTCCTCGTGCCGGTTCCGGTCGGTACAACGCCCGCGACCACGCGAACGTTCCCCTCCCACTGTGCCAGGTTCCACGGGAATCGGCGCGGCCCTCCGTATCCTGTCCGCCCTCGGCCCCGCCCCGCTCCCCGCCGCCCGGCCCTTGCCCGCCTCCGGCGCACCGGACGGGGGTACATCCGGCATATAGCGCGCAAGTGTCGCGCAACCCCGGCCGGTGACTGCGGGCGGCCTTCCGGTTCGCGTAAGGTCACGCACATCTACCCCCGGCGACCCGTGGTGCACCAGTGATCCGATTCGACAACGTCTCCAAGGCCTACCCCAAACAGAACCGTCCAGCCCTCCGGGATGTCACCCTGGAGGTCGAGAAGGGCGAGTTCGTGTTCCTCGTGGGGTCCTCGGGCTCCGGCAAGTCCACCTTCCTGCGGCTGATCCTCCGCGAGGAGCGGGCCAGCCACGGGCAGGTGCACGTCCTGGGCAAGGACCTCGCGCGCGTCTCCAACTGGAAGGTGCCGCAGGTCCGGCGCCAGCTGGGGACGGTCTTCCAGGACTTCCGTCTGCTGCCCAACAAGACGGTCGCCGAGAACGTCGCCTTCGCGCAGGAGGTCATCGGCAAGTCCCGTGGCGAGATCCGCAAGTCCGTGCCGCAGGTGCTCGACCTCGTCGGGCTCGGCGGCAAGGAGGAGCGGATGCCCGGTGAGCTCTCCGGCGGTGAGCAGCAGCGCGTCGCCATCGCGCGGGCCTTCGTCAACCGGCCCAAGCTGCTCATCTGCGACGAGCCCACCGGCAACCTCGACCCGCAGACCTCGGTGGGCATCATGAAGCTGCTCGACCGGATCAACCGGACGGGCACCACCGTGGTGATGGCGACGCACGACCAGAACATCGTGGACCAGATGCGCAAGCGCGTCATCGAGCTGGAGAAGGGCCGCCTCGTCCGTGACCAGGCACGCGGCGTCTACGGCTACCAGCACTGACGAGGAACGGAAAGGCTTAACCCCACGCCATGCGCGCCCAGTTCGTTCTGTCGGAGATCGGTGTCGGTCTCCGCCGCAATCTGACGATGACCTTCGCCGTCGTCGTCTCCGTCGCCCTGTCGCTCGCCCTGTTCGGTGCCTCGCTCCTGATGAGCGACCAGGTCACCAGCATGAAGGGCTACTGGTACGACAAGGTCAACGTCTCCATCTTCCTGTGCAACAAGAGTGACGCCGAGTCCGACCCCAACTGCGCCAAGGGGGCGGTGACCGAGGACCAGAAGGGGCAGATCAAGGGCGACCTGGAGAAGATGTCGGTCGTCGACTCGGTCACCTACGAGTCCCAGGACGCGGCGTACAAGCACTACAAGGAGCAGTTCGGCGACTCCCCGCTGGCCAGCTCCCTCACGCCGGACCAGATGCAGGAGTCGTACCGCATCAAGCTCAAGGACCCGGAGAAGTACGAGGTCGTCGCCACCGCCTTCGACGGGCGGGACGGGGTGCAGTCCGTGCAGGACCAGAAGGGCATCCTGGACAACCTCTTCGGGCTGCTGAACGGCATGAACTGGGCCGCCCGCGCGGTGATGGCCCTCATGCTGGTCGTCGCCCTCATGCTGATCGTCAACACGGTGCGCGTCTCGGCGTTCAGCCGTCGGCGGGAGACCGGGATCATGCGGCTGGTGGGCGCCTCGGGCTTCTACATCCAGGCGCCGTTCATCGCCGAGGCTGCGGTCGCCGGACTCATCGGCGGCACCCTCGCCTGCGGATTCCTGCTGGTGGGCCGGTACTTCATCATCGACAACGGACTGGCGCTGTCGGAGAAGCTGAACCTGATCAACTTCATCGGCTGGGACGCGGTGCTGACGAAGCTTCCGCTGATCCTCGCCACCAGTCTGCTGATGCCGGCCCTGGCCGCTTTCTTCGCGCTGCGCAAGTACCTGAAGGTGTGACTCTTGCCCAGAGGGGCGTACGGGCAACCGGCCGTGCGCCCCTTCGTGCTGTCCTAGACTCACCGGCATGTCAGGTCGTGCCCTGTTCTGCGAGCCCCGTCGGATCCGCCGAGGGGGCGCCCTGACCTTGGTGTTCGCCGGTGTGCTCGTGGCCGGAGCGGCCACCGGCAACCTGCCCGCGCCGGCCGACCGGAAGCCTGCCGCGGGCAGTGCCCCGTCGGCCGCCCCCGTCGGCCGCCACGCCGAGGTCGCCGAGGCGGCCGAGGAGGCCATGGCCGCCGGCACGTCCCCCGTGGAGGCCGCGCGGCGCGCCGTCAGCCGCAGCGGGGACCGGTGGGGCGCCGTCTACTCCCCGGGCGAGTACGAGGAGTTCGAGGACGCCCTCGACGGCAGCTACACCGGCGTCGGCCTGTGGGCCCGGGAACGGTCCGGCCGCATCGAGGTGACCAGGGTGGGCGGCGACACCCCCGCGGCCGACGCCGGCATCCGCGCGGGCGACCGGCTGCGCAGCGTCGACGGCACGACGGTCGACGGGCGGCCCGTCACCGAGGTCGTCTCCTTGTTGCGCGGTGACGACACGGAAGAGTCCGCCGGCACCACCGTCCGCCTCGGCCTGGAGCGCGGCACGCGCGCGTGGAGCGAGACCCTGCGCAGGGCCCGGCTCTCCCGCGACACCGTCACCGTCGACGAACTCCCCGGCGGGGCCACCGTCGTCAAGGTCGGCGCCTTCACCAAGGGATCCGGCGACGAGGTCCGGGCCGCCGTGCACCGGGCCCCGGCCGGCGCGGGCATCGTCCTCGACCTGCGCGGCAACTCCGGCGGCCTGGTCGCCGAGGCGGTCACCGCGGCCTCGGCCTTCCTCGACGGCGGCCTGGTCGCCACGTACGACGTCGAGGGCGAGCAGCGCGCCCTGCACGCCGAGCCCGGCGGCGACACCGTCAGACCCCTGGTCGCGCTCGTCGACGGCGGGACGATGAGCGCGGCCGAACTGCTCACCGGCGCCCTCCAGGACCGCGGACGGGCGGTGGTCGTGGGCTCCCGCACCTTCGGCAAGGGCGCGGTGCAGATGCCCGGCAGGCTGCCCGGCGGTTCGGTCGCCGAACTGACCGTGGGCCACTACCGGACCCCGTCCGGCCGCGGCGTCGACGGCCGGGGCATCACCCCCGACCTGGAGGCCGAGGAGCAGGCCCTCGAGCGGGCGGGCACGGTCCTCGCCGGACTCGGCCGGTAGCGGGGCCGGTGGACGGCTGTCGAAATCGGCTTTCCGCCCACCCCCTCCGTAGTGCCAAAATGGGCGGCACTATGGCTAAGGAAAAAGGGCGCAAGATGATCGCGCAGAACAAGAAGGCGCGGCACGACTACCTCATCATCGACACCTACGAGGCCGGCCTGGTCCTCACCGGGACCGAGGTGAAGTCGCTGCGCCAGGGCAGGGCGTCGCTGGCGGACGGCTTCGTCCAGCTGGACGGCAACGAGGCGTGGCTGCACAACGTGCACGTCCCCGAGTACAGCCAGGGCACCTGGACCAACCACAGCGCGCGGCGCAAGCGCAAGCTGCTGCTGCACCGCGAGGAGATCGACAAGCTGGAGTCCAAGTCCCAGGAGACGGGACACACCATCGTGCCGCTCGCCCTGTACTTCAAGGACGGCCGCGCGAAGGTGGAGATCGCGCTGGCGAAGGGCAAGAAGGAGTACGACAAGCGCCAGACGCTCCGCGAGAAGCAGGACCGGCGCGAGACCGAGCGGGCGATCTCGGCGGTCCGCCGCAAGCAGCGGGCGTAGGACCGGCCCGAGCAGGTCCTGCCCGAGCGGCCCCCGGGCCGGTCCCGGAGGCCTCGGAGCGGCCGCGCGGGAATGCGCTGGCATCGACCCGCGTTGGTCACGTACGATGGGGATCGCACCTCACAGCGGGTGCACACCTTGAGAAATGAACATGGGGATGATCGGTTTCGACAGCGGCTGTCGAAGCAGGGGAAGCGTGTCGAGGAAGCGGCCATGATCTCGTAAACCACAGGCCGAAAAAATAATCGCCAATTCCAAGCGATCCATCTCCCAGGGCGAGCTCGCCCTCGCTGCCTGATCTTCAGGTAGCGAGCAGCGGCTCCCCTACCAAAGGGAGTGTCAGCCCGGGAGTGTTCCCGACCCGGATCCTGGCATCATTTAGGGGACTAAACCTTGATCCCGGTCACGGGGTGAAGAGGGAAAACCAACAGTGACTGAGCCCGTCGGAGACTTGTCCGCGTGATCTCCGGGGCTGAGAAAAGCACAGCGGACTGCACACGGAGAAGCCCTGATTCCGCACCGTTGGACGCGGGTTCGATTCCCGCCATCTCCACTTACCCCATGTGGGCACAGGCCCCGTCGCATCAGCGGCGGGGCCTGTGTCATGCGGCCGTACGAAGAAACCCGGCCGGGCGGCCCGCCGGGCGGGTCAGGACGGGCGCGGGCCCGTGCTGGCACGCTCGGTCAGGAGGGGCGGCAGCAGCGTGGTCTGCGGTACGGGGGCGCCGGACAGCTTCCGTACCAGCAGGTGCACCGCGCGGGTGCCCAGCTCGGCGGACGGCACGGTGACCGAGGTGAGCGGGACACGGGCCGAGGCGGCGGCCGGCGCCGGGCAGACGGCGGTGAGGGAGAGGTCGTCGGGGACGCGTACCCCGAGGTCCGCGAAGGCGTCGATCAGCGGGTCGAGCAGCGGCTCGTTGTGCACCACCACCCCGGTCAGCGCGGGCTGCTCGCGCAGCAGCCGCTCGGCGATCGCGCGGGCCGCGCCCCGGCCCGGTGCGCACGGGTGCACCGCGGAGTCGATCCGGTGCCGGTCCGCCGCGGCGGTGAAGCCCTGCACGAGCCGGCGGGCGAACGCCGTCCGCCGGACGTACACCTCCGGCGGCGAACCGACCAGTGCCACCGTCCGGTGCCCGAGCCGCACCAGATGGTCCACGCACAGCTCACCCGCCGCACCGAAGTCCAGGTCCACACAGGTCAGCCCGTCCGGCTCGGCCGGGACGCCGATCAGTACGGACGGCAGGGTCAGTGCGCGCAGTAACGGCAGCCGGGGATCCTGGAGCTGGACGTCCATCACCACCAGCCCGTCCGCCAGCCCCGTCTCCGCCACCCGCCGGACGCCCTCCACGCCCTCCCCCTGGGTGAGCAGCAGTACGTCGTGGTCGTGGGCGCGGGCGGCGGTGACCACCGACACCGCGAACTGCGTCACCACCGGCACGTGGACGCCGGAACGCATCGGCACCGCCAGCGCCAGTACCCGAGATCCGGCCCCGGCCGCGCCACGGGCACGGGTGTGCGTGCGGTAGCCCAGCTCGTGGGCGGCGGCCTGCACCCGGCGCCGGGTCTCGTCGGAGATCGGCCGCTTGCCGCTGAGCGCGTACGACACCGTGCTGGGGGAGACCCCGGCGCGCCGGGCCACGTCCGTGATCTTCACCATCGGGGGTCCTTCACTGAAACCGGGGGCCGCGGCGGGAGGGGGCGTCGGAGCGAGGGAGCGTCGAAGCGCTTCGACGGGTGAAGGTATGTGCGGGCCGTGGGGCCGTCAATGGGGTGCGCGGGAATCGATGGAGCGGTTCGACGGCCCGAACCGCGGACCGGGCCGAACGGTGCCGAAAGGGCTGAACGGAGGGTCCCCCCTCGGCAGGCGAGAGAAGGAGAGGGGGTCCCAGTAGTTCTCGCCGAAAAAACAACGCTATGCCGTGCAGCGGCTCCTGATCTGGCCTGATTCGAGTCCGAGGAGTGGCCGGATAAGCAGCCGGCTGCGGTGCTCGGTGCGGTGCGGCGCTCGAAGCGGATCAAGGCCGACCCGACCATGGTGAACCTGTGCGATGAGGGACCAGCTCGCGTCACGAGCGCAGGAGAGTAGAGCAACCCCCTTTCTGGCGAGGCCAGTTCGGTGGTTTTCGTCTACCCGCGCTCCCCGGCCGGGTATCGGTGGTCTCCGACTGTGCTGATCGAATGGGGCGGGAGGGGCCGATGGCCACGCGGGTGTTTTCTGATGAGGAGCTGGAGGGCCTACGGTCCTTCCCCGCGATCGGCAAGGACGAGCTGATCCGCTACTTCACGCTCACCTCGGCCGATCAAGCGTTCCTCGGCAAGTTCCGCCGGGCCCAGAACGTACTCGGCGCCGCCGTCCAGCTCTCAACTCTGCCCTGGCTGGGGTTCGTTCCCGACGACGTCCCCTCCGCGCCGCCTGCCGCAGTGGGGCGTCTGGCAAGGCAGCTCGAGTACGTCGTCCTGGCGCACAACCACGAAGAAGCCAGCGACCTCGAAGACCAACTGACCGGCCTCCTGGCCCAGCACGACAGTTAAGGATCACTACGCGTGGCGTACCGCGGCCTGTTCACCAAGCACGTCTCGATCTGGGCCGCCGTCGTCACGGCCAGCCGCCTGCCGGTGGCGATGGCGCCACTCGCCTTCCTCTTCTACGGGCGCGGTACGGACGCCGGTTACAGCGGCGGCGCCGCCATGGCCGCCGCGTACGCCATCGCGGAAGCGATAGGGGCCCCGCTTCTCAGCATGCGCCTGCGCACGCGCCCCTACCGCTGGGAAATCACCGCTGGACTCGGACTGTCCGCCGTCGCCTTCGCCCTGCTCGCTTTCCTGCCCACCCCCGGCACCGTGCTCGCCGTGATCCTCGCCGCGATCGCCGGCGCCGCCGCAGCCGCCGCACCCGGCGCACTGCGCACCATGGCCGAGGACCTCGCACCCAAAAAGCGCCTCCACGCCGCCCTCAGCCTGGAATCCACGCTCAACATGGCTGCCTGGGCCGCCTCACCGGCCCTGGTGTCCTTACTCGCGCTCCAGTCCGCCCCGCAGACGCCGTTCCTCCTCGCCGCGCTCACCACGTGCGCCGCCACCGCCGCGCTGTGGCTGCTGCCCGACAAGACCGGCGCCACGGACGACGGACAGCGCGCCCCGCTCAAACAAGCCCTGACGGCCTGGCCCGTCTACCTGACCAGCATCGCCGCCATGTACCTGTTGGCCAGCATCGAACTGACCCTGCCCGCACTGCTCCAGCACCGGGAGCTGCCCGTCACCTACAGCGGCCCGATCCTCACCGGCTTCGCCCTCGCGAGCATCCTCGGCGGCCTCGTGTACGGCGCGCGAACCTGGCCCGGCAGCGTGCAACGTCAGAGCACCCTTCTGCTCGTCATCATGATCGCGGGCGTCGCCGCCACCGCACTCGCCTCCACCTGGACCGTGATCGCCGCTCTCCTCGCTCTCACCGGTCTCCTGCAGGCAGCCGTACTGATCACCCGTAACCTCACCCTCCGCGAACAACTGCCCGCCGACCTTCACCCCGTCGGCTACTCCGTCCTGTACGCCGGCAGCGGCATCGGCTACGGCCTCAGCGCTGCCGCCACTGGCCTCCTCCTCACCGTCACCACTCCCGACACCGTTATCCTCATCGCCACCGGCACCACGTTCCTGCTGACCGCAGCGACGTGGCTCAGGCGGAGGACCCCAAAGGGCAAGCAGCGGTCTGCGGATATCCAGCGGCAGGACGCCCCTCTCCTTGAGGAAGGGTGAGAGTACGTCCCCAGTCGCGTACAGGCCGAGCGCTGAAGTACCTACGGCCTAACGTGCGCGCCGCTTCCCCGGCTGCTCGTGCCGCTAGTCCAAGAGATCCCCTGGGGAACTTGCGGCCAGGGTTGGGTGGGGAGCGAGCGCACTTTGGGGTTCGGGGCGGCGAGTCGCTGACGGAACTGCCGGTTCTCCAACTGTGCCTGGTGCAGGGCGCCGACCAGGGCTTCGACGTCGGATCGCAGTGCCGTGAGCTCTTTGGCGTCTGCGGCCCGCAGTTCCTTGAGCTTGGTCACTTGGCGGCGCAGTCGTTTCTCGCTGTCCGGCATGGCGCCGCAGGCGCGGACCTTGTCGTGGAAGTCGTTCTTCAGGTCCAGGTGGCGCTGAGTGAGTGCGTTGCGGGGCACCTGGGCTTCCTGGGTGAGAGCCACGATGGTCAAGGCGCCGCCGGAATGTTCAGGGGTGCCGGCCAGGATCCTGTCCATGGCGGCGCGGATGCGGTCGTGTCGCGTTCATCGGGGCGAGGCTCAGGGATCCCGGTGATGCTCCAGGATCAACGCCAAGGAACGATCTCGTTCCCCTGCCGGTGGTGGAGGGTTGTCGGCTTCGCCGGACGAGCGTCCGGCGGGCTGTCACGGGCAGGGGCAGCCGCCCGGGACCCGGAACGGTGTTTCATAGGTGACCGCCCGTGAAACACCCCGCCGCCCGGAGGTCCACCTGCGGTGATCATGTTTCATGAGTTGTTGCAAACGGCTCGACGGAATGAACCGTCACATGAAACAGTCGGCACTCGTGAGCGACGACTTCAAGCGCGTGGAATCGCACTCCTGCCCGATGTCCACCTGTGCCGTGCCGGCGGGCTCGCCGTGCCGGACCGGGAAGGGCAAGGTGGCCATCCAGTACCACACGGCCCGCTTCCGGCTCGTGCCCCAACTCGTCAAGGTGCTTAGCGTCCCGACCCCCGCCGTACGGAAACCCGGCTCGGTGTGGACCAAGCTGCCCCGGCCCGCGGACGCCGACGCCGAGCCGGTCGGACACGTCCGTCTCGGGTACGCCCGCGCCTCCACCGCCCGGCAGTCCTTGGACGCACAGCTGGACTCCCTCGCCGAAGCCGGGGTCGCCCGCATCTTCTCGGAGAAGATCTCCACCCGCGCCACCCAGCGCCCCGAGTTGGAGGCCATCGTCAAGCTCGCCGGGGAGATCCGTTCCTCCGGCGTGCGCGTCACCCTGGTCGTCCACGAACACAAGCGGCTCGGCCGTGGCATCGAACTCGCCATGCTCGCCGAGGAGCTGAAAGCCAGCGACGTCGGCCTGGAGTTCCTCACCGGGGAACTGAAGGGCTCGCACGACCCCTCCGGCATCGTCTTCACCGTGCTGGCCGCCATGTCCGGCATGGAACGCGAGTACATCCGCGACCGCACGCTCGAAGGCCACGAGTCCGCCCGTAAGCGCGGCAAGACCATCGGCGGCGCGGGCGTCACCGACGACTCCATGGTGTCCATGGCCCTCCACCTGCGCGGCCAGGAGATGAGCCTGCGCGACATCGCCAAGAAGCTCGTCATCACCTCGGGCGCGAAGAAGGGACAACACCCCTCACCCGCCACCGTCATGCGCATGCTGCGCGAGCACGACGAGCAGAAGGCCACGGCCCCTCTGGAGCCCACGGCCTGACTTGCGGATCAGTCCTTAGCGTTGTTTTTTCGGCGAGAACTACTGGGCCCCCGAGAGGGGAGAAGGGAGAAGTAGGGAAGGAGAGGAGGGAAGGGGAGGACGGACCGCCGGCCTCAGGCGCCCGTGCGGGCCGGGACCGGCGCCCCGAACGGGCGGGGCCCCGAGGGGCCGAGCAGGACGAGGGCGGTCAGCAGGGCCGTCGCGGCCGCCGCCACCGGGACCCCGTACCCGGCCGCCGCCGAGACGTGCTCCACCGTCCAGCCGCCGGCCGCGCTGCCGCAGGCGATCCCGCCGAGCAGGCCGGTCACCGCGAGGGTCATGCCCTCGTTCAGCCGGCCCTCGGGGGTGCGGCGCTGGACCAGGGTCATCGCCGTGACCATCGTCGGCGCCGTGGCCATCCCGGCCGGCAGGAGCGTGCCCGCCAGCAGGACGAGCGAGCCGGTGAGGGACGCCGCGAGCAGCGGCAGCACCATCAGGGCGGTCATCGCCGCCAGGCACCACGGCAGCCGGGACCACGCGGACCCCGCCGGGCGCATCGCCCCGTACGCGAGCCCCGCCGCGAAGGAGCCGGCCGCCTGGAGGGCGAGCACCGCGCCGGCCGCCGGGCGGTGCCCCTGGGCGTCCGTGAACGCGATCGTGACCACCTCCATCGCGCCGAACACCGCGCCGGTCGCGAGACAGACGAGGAGCAGCGGGCGCATTCCGGGCGCGCGGAAGGGAGCCCGGCCGCCCGGCGCGTGGCCTCCGGCCGGCGGCTCGGTGGAGCGCTGGGCGGTGAACAGTGTCACGCCCGTCAGCAGCAGCACCGCCCCCACCAGCGTGCCCGCCTCCGGGAAGAACGCCGTGCAGAGGAAGGCGGCGAGGACCGGGCCGAGCATGAAGCACAGCTCGTCCGCGGCCTGCTCGAAGGAGTTCGCGGTGTGCAGCGCCTCGGCGGCCCCGGTGCGGCCCTTCAGCAGGTGCGCCCAGCGGGCCCGGGACATCCCGCCGGTGTTCGGCGTCGTGGCGGTGGCGGCGTATGCGGCGAACAGGGTCCAGTCCGGGGTGCCGTGGCGCACGCAGAGCAGCAGCGCGAGGGAGCCGAGCACGGCGAACACCGCGGCGGGCAGGGCGACGCGGGCCTGCCCGTACCGGTCGACCAGCCGCGCGATCCAGGGGGCGGCCACCGCGGTCACCGCGAGCCCGGTCGCGACGACCGCGCCGGCCAGGGCGTACGAACCCCGCGTCACGGCGATCATCATGACCGCGCTCACGCTGAACATGCCCATCGGCAGCCGGGCGAGGAGGTTCCAGGCCGTGAACGCGCGGGCACCGGGCAGCGCGAAGAGGCGACGGTACGGGCCCCGCTCCCGGGCGTGGCCGTCGCCCTCCCGTCCCCGCGGTGAGAAGTCGACGGCGACCAGGGTGTCGGCGGTGACGGTGAGCAGGGGGGTGCCCGGGGAGGCCGGAGGGCGCCCGTGGAAGGTCGGTTGCGGCATGGACCCACCGTCGCCCGGGCCCGCGGCGCCGGTCCAACACCTTCCCGGTACCGATTCACGCACCCGCGTTGTAGGTTCACGGGGTGCCCGCTCCCGCCCACCTCGACCCCCGGCTCCTGCGCGCCTTCGTCACCGTCGCCGAGGAGCTGCACTTCACCCGCGCCGCGATGCGCCTCTACGTCGCCCAACAGGCGCTGAGCCGCGACGTACGGCGGCTGGAACGGGAGCTGGGCAGCGAGCTGTTCGTACGGACCACCCGGCAGGTGACGCTCACCCCCGACGGGGAACGCCTGCTGCCGTACGCCCGCCGGGTGCTGGCGGCGCAGGACGACCTGCTCGCCGCCGCCGGGCAGACCCGGCCGCTGCTGGTGGACCTCAACTCCCCGGGACTGGCCACCGGGCGGCGAGTCCTGCACCGGGCCCGCGAACTCACCCCCGGTCATGAACTGATGGCCCGTTACGAGAGCGGACTGACCTGGGCCGCGGGCGAGTTGGTCGCGGGCCGGCTCGACGCGTCGTTCGGGCGGTTCGCGGGGCTCCCCGAGGCGCTGAAGGCCGGGCTCGACCAGCAGCCCGTACGGTACGAGCCGATGGCGGTGATCCTTCCCGAGGGCCACCGGCTGGCCGCCCTGGACCGGGTACCGCTCGACGCCCTGGCGGGCGAGGCCGTGTACGCCGGGGCGGGCAATCCGCGCACGCCCGAGTGGACCGACCTCGCGGGGCTGCTGTTCGAGGGGAGGGGCATCGTCGTCGCGCCGCCCGCGCCCCTGGCCGTCGGCGAGGAGGAGTTCCAGCGGATCATGGCCCGCACCGGGCATCCGGTCCTCGCCGTGGTGGACTTCCCGCCGCTGCCCTCGATGGTGCTGCGCCCGCTGGTCGACCCCGTCCCCCTGTCCCCCGTGTCGCTTGTGTGGCGAAAAGGGATTGTTCACCCCGCTCTGGAGGGGCTTCGTAGGGCGGCAGCCGAAATCGCCGCCGAAGAGGGCTGGTTGCGACGGCCCGCGAAGGGGTGGGTTTCGGACAGGGATCTCGATGTCATGAGTTCTCCGTGATGTCTCACACCTGTCCGTGATGTCTCACACCTGACACGAATCCACACCCGGGGAACACGACACCCCCGCGTACGCTACATTCGATGCTCGAGCACAGTGTGATAAACGGGACGCTCGGAGCGGGCGGGGGACCATGTCCGGCGGCGCATGCCGAGGCCGCACGCGCACCCGGAACGGTCCCGTGGGGGAAAGAGCGTGCGCGTGGAGAAGTGGCGAGAAAACGCCCAACCTGAACGGTCCGAGTCCGAGTCCCGGGCCGCCCCGATCGGGGACGCCCGGCCCGCCTCCGGCGGTTCTTCCACCGTCCCGGGAACGTGGTTCTCCCGGGACGTGCCCGGCCGCACCGCCCGTGCCGCAGGGGCGGACGACGTCACCGGGACGAGGAGACCCCCCGGCGCACCCCACGCGGCCGGCCCGGACGACCGGGCCGACCTGGAGGACCGGGTCGCCCCGGACGACGCGAAGGCCAGGACGACCACGATGAGCGCAACGCCCCCACCCGGCGGCACGAGCGGGATGCCCGCACAGCGCGGGCCGAAGAGGGCGGACAGGCCGGGCGGGCCGGGCGGGCCGAACAGGGCCGCCCCGGCGCCGCCGAGGACCTTCGACGACCCCGAGGAGACCAGGGCGCTGCGCATCAGGCCCCGTACTCCGTCCGGGGGGGCCGACGGGTTCGACCGGACCGAGAGGTTCGAGAAGCCCGAGGTGCCCTTCTCCGCCCGTAGCACCCCCGCACCCGCCTCCGCGGGCTCCACCGGTGACACCGGCTTCACCGCGCGTCTCCCCACCCGGACCCCCGCGACGCCCCGGCCGTCCCGCACACCCCTGCGCGACCCCTGGCAGGAGGGAGCCGAGGCGACCGCGCTCGCCCCCGCCGCACCCGCGCCCACCAGGCCGGTGCCCGCAGTCGCGGACACAGCCGTAGTCGCGGACGCCGGTACGACCGAGCACACCCACGACCCGCACGAGGTGACGGTCCAGCTCGACGCCGTGCAGTTCGGCGACGGCGTGCTGCGGGCAACGCCGGGCAGGCACCGCAGCGGTGGAGGCCACGACGCCGCGGACGGACCCGTGTTCGTCGACGAGTCGGGCCGCCGCGGCCGCCTCTACCGCCGGATCGGCCTGGCCGTCGGCCTGGCCTGCGCCGGATACGCCGTCGTGATCGTCGCCACGCTGATGTCGGGCAACTCCACCGCCCCCTGGATGCCCGTGCCCGGCCAGGAGCAGGAGCAGCCCGCCGGGAAGGTCGAGACCTCGCCGCGGCCCGCCGAGCCGGACGCGTCGCCCAGTGTCGAGCCCACCCCGGGCACCGAGCCGACCGCGGACGACCCCGACGCCCCCGCCTCGCCCGACGCCGGTGTTCCCGCGGGCGGCGTGGCGAGCCCCGAGGCCGAGTCCGGCGAGGCCGCCGAGCCGTCGTCGACGCCGACCGGGAGCGCCCCGAAGCCGGGCACCGGCACCGGCGGTTCCGCCACGACAGAGCCGGCCGATCCCCCGGCCGAGACGGAAACCGCCGACCCGCCGGCCTCGTCCGGCGGCACCGGCACCGATCCGGACACGCCCCCCGCCGGGGAGGACCCCGTCGACGAGGAGCCCGCGGGCACCGACACGGTCGCCCAGGCGCCCCAGGCCCCGCCGGCCGTGGCCGCCGAGAACCCCGCCGCACAGCCCGCACCGTCCACCGCACCCGCCGCACCGTCCCCGGAGCACGTTCTCTGATGGCCTCCCACTCCCGCCGCCCCGGGCCCGCGACCAGAGCCCGAGGCGGCTCCCGGCGTCGCCGTCTGCCCCTGCGCCTGCTGCTTCCGCTGCTCGTCCTCGTCGCCCTGGCGGCGATGCTGATGCTGCGCGGGTACACGCACAGCGAGATCCTCGCCGACCACCGCGTCCAGCCGCCCGCCGCCACCGACCAGGTGCCGAAGAAGATTCTGGAGGGCGGCCCGGTCATCGACGCCCGGGAGGGGCGCGCCGAGACCCTGAGCGTGCCCGACCGCCGGCTGGTCCTCACCTTCGACGACGGCCCGGACCCGGTCTGGACGCCGCGCGTGCTGGACGTACTGAAGAAGCACGACGCGCACGCGGTCTTCTTCGTCACCGGCACCATGGCCTCCCGCCATCCGGACCTCGTCCAGCGCATGGTCGACGAGGGGCACGAGCTCGGCCTGCACACGTTCAACCACCCCGACCTCTCCCTCCAGTCCAGGGAGCGCATCGACTGGGAGCTGTCGCAGAACCAGCTGGCGCTCACCGGCGCGGCCGGGGTGCGCACCTCGCTCTTCCGCCCGCCGTACTCCTCCTTCTCCGCCGCCATGGACAACAAGTCCTGGCCGGTCACCGAGTACATCGGCGGCCTCGGGTACATCACCGTCGTCAACAACACCGACAGCGAGGACTGGCAGCGGCCCGGCGTCGACGAGATCATCCGCCGTGCCACGCCCGAGAACGGCGAGGGCGCCATCGTCCTGATGCACGACTCCGGCGGCGACCGCAGCCAGACAGTCGCGGCGCTGGACCGGTTCCTGCCCGACCTGAAGGAGCGGGGCTACGAGTTCGACAACCTCACCGAGGCCCTGGACGCGCCCGGCGCGATGAGCCCGGTGACCGGCGCCGAGCTGTGGAAGGGCAAGGCGTGGATCTTCCTGGTCCAGGCCTCGGAGAAGATCACCGGCGGTCTGGTGGTGGGCCTGGCGGTCATCGGCACCCTGGTCATCGCCCGCTTCGTGCTGATGCTCCTGCTCTCCGGCATCCACGCCCGCCGGGTCCGGCGCAAGGGGTTCAGCTGGGGTCCGCCGGTCACCGAACCGGTGACGGTGCTGGTCCCGGCCTACAACGAGGCCAAGTGCATCGAGAACACCGTCCGTTCCCTGATGGACAGCGACCACCCCGTCGAGGTCCTGGTCATCGACGACGGTTCCAGCGACGGCACGGCCCGCATCGTCGAGGCCATGGGCCTGCCCAACGTCCGGGTGATCCGCCAGCTCAACGCGGGCAAACCGGCCGCCCTCAACCGGGGCCTGGCCAACGCCCGGTACGACATCGTCGTGATGATGGACGGCGACACGGTCTTCGAGCCGTCCACCGTCCGCGAACTCGTCCAGCCCTTCGGCGACCCGGGGGTGGGAGCCGTGGCGGGCAACGCGAAGGTCGGCAACAAGGACAGCCTCATCGGCGCCTGGCAGCACATCGAGTACGTGATGGGCTTCAACCTGGACCGCCGCATGTACGACGTCCTCGGCTGCATGCCGACCATCCCGGGCGCCGTCGGCGCCTTCCGCCGCTCGGCCCTGGTCCCGATCGGCGGCATGAGCGACGACACGCTCGCCGAGGACACCGACGTCACCATGGCGCTGCACCGCGCCGGCTGGCGCGTGGTCTACGCGGAGAACGCCCGCGCCTGGACCGAGGCCCCGGAGACGGTCCAGCAGCTGTGGTCCCAGCGCTACCGCTGGTCGTACGGCACCATGCAGGCCATCTGGAAGCACCGCCGCTCCGTGATCGACAAGGGCCCCTCGGGCCGCTTCGGCCGCGTGGGCCTGCCCTTCGTCTCCCTGTTCATGATCGTGGCCCCGCTGCTGGCCCCCCTGATCGACGTCTTCCTGCTCTACGGCCTCGTCTTCGGCCCGACCGAGAAGACGATCACGGCGTGGCTGGGGGTCCTGGCCGTCCAGGCGGTCTGCGCGGCCTTCGCCTTCCGTCTCGACCGCGAACGCATGACCCACCTGATCTCGCTGCCGCTGCAGCAGATCCTCTACCGCCAGCTCATGTACGTCGTGCTGCTCCAGTCCTGGATCACCGCGCTCACCGGCGGCCGCCTGCGCTGGCAGAAGCTGCGGCGCACCGGCGTCGTCGAGGCGCCCGGCGGCTCGGTGCCGCGCCAGAACGCGCGGACCGACGACGATCGGAGGCCCGTGGCATGACCCACGGATACACGGCCGGTACGGGCCCGGTGCCGGAGCCGGCCGGCCCGTACGGAACCGCGCACACGGGAGACGCGCCCGGCGTCCCGGGGACGCCGCTCGCCGTCCCGCGGCAGCGCACGACCGCGCCCGCGCCCGTACCGGACCCCGCCGCCCCGGCCGCCCCGGCGAAGCCCGGCCGTGACCGGTACCTCGATCTGCTGCGCTCGCTCGCCCTGGTCCGCGTGATCGTCTACCACCTGTTCGGCTGGGCCTGGCTGACCGTGCTGTTCCCGTCGATGGGCGTGATGTTCGCGCTGGCGGGTTCGCTGATGGCGCGTTCGCTGAAGCGTCCGGCGGGGAGCGTGATCCGCAGCCGGGTCCGCCGTCTCCTGCCGCCCATGTGGGCGTTCGCCGTGGTCGTGCTGGCGATGATGTTCGCGAACGGCTGGAACCCGGCGAAGGACGACGGTTCCTGGGGCCTGATCGGGCTGTTCAACTACATCGTCCCGATCGGTGCTCCGCCCTATCCCTGGGAGCTCGGCTCCCCGTCGGGCCTGCTGGACGACACCTGGGCGGTGCAGGCCGCGGGCCCGCTGTGGTACCTGCGCGCCTACCTGTGGTTCGTGCTCGCGTCGCCGCTGCTGCTGTGGGCGTTCCGCCGGGCCCCCTGGCCGACCCTGCTCGCACCGCTGGGCCTGACGGCGGTCGTCGGCACGGGCCTGGTGACCATCCCCGGTGAAACGGGCAACGCGGTCACCGACTTCGCGGTCTACGGCAGTTGCTGGGTACTGGGCTTCGCCCACCACGAGGGCATGCTGCAGCGGATCCCGCGGTACGTCTCGGTCTCCTGCGCGTCGCTGGTGATGGCCTTCGGCCTGTGGTGGGCGTCGAACCACCTGGGCCCCGACGGCTGGGACCTCAACGACATTCCGCTGGCCCAGGCGACCTGGTCGTTCGGGTTCGTCGTGATCCTGCTCCAGTACTCCCCGTCGTGGCGGGAACTCCCGGGCCGCCTGGCGCAGTGGGACAAGCTGGTGACCCTCTCCAACAACCGCGCGGTCACCATCTACCTGTGGCACAACATGCTGATCATGGCGACCGTCCCGATCATCGACCTGCTGTACCGGCTCCCGTTCCTGCAGAGCGAACGCGGGGCGGACGCCATCACCAGCACGTACACCCTCTGGATGTTCGCCCTGATCTGGCCGCTCATCGGCCTGACGGTCCTCGCGGTCGGCTGGGTCGAGGACCTCGCGGCCAAGCGCAGGCCCCGCCTGTGGCCGAACGGCGCGAAGCGCTCCGCCGGAAAGGGGCCCGGCCGCCGCGCCGCCCGCCGGGGCTGACGACGCCCCTCTTCTCGGGACTCCGCCTTCTTCGGCGGCGGCGTTGGTGAGGGCGGCGGGCATACGGTCCAAGTCGGCGCAGGTCTCGTCGAAGGGGTGCCGGCAACCCGTTCGGTGTTCCGGCCGGGCCTGACGGCTCGGGTGGAAACAGAGATGTCCGCGGTGGTCAGCCCGCGTCGGGCAGCGCCTCCGGGAAACCCTGCTCACCCGCCTTCCGCCGTGCCCGCTCCGTGTTGAACCGCCGGACCGTCTCCAACCACCGCCACGGGCGGATCTCGTCCAGGGCCAGGCCGGGACAGGCGAGCTGGTGGGGGATGCGGCAGGTGGCGCCGGGCAGGGGTTCGTCCAGACCGCCGTTCCAGGCGGTGCCGTCGGTGTCGAGGTGCCAGCGGTGTCCGCCGGGCACGAGGTGGGCGGGCAGGGTGAAGCCGGGCTCGAGGAGGACGTGCTGGCCGGTGTAGGTGCGGCGGCGTTCGCCGGCCAGGCCGCAGTGAGGGCAGAGGGGCGGGCGGGGTGGTTCAGGGCCGGTGGCGCCGTCCAGGGCGGCCTGGGCGCGGTCGATGTTCTCCCAGGGGCGTGCGGTGGCGGGTGCGTGGCGGTGGGCGTCGGGGCCGGGTGGCGGAACGATGGTCGGTTCGTGTGTTTCCCTCATGGGTTTGAGCGTGGAGGCGGCCGTCGGTGCGGGGTAGGGCGCGATTCGGGCGTAACGGGAGCATGAGGGCGGGGCGCGTGGGCGCGGGGCACGACTCCTGAGGCGATGGGGGCCGCGGGGTGTTGTGGTGGCGTGGCTGGCCCTTGGCGTGGTCGTCCGTGCGCGCGGGCCCTGCCGTCAAGAGAGGTGTCGGCCGCGCGGTCCCGGACAGTTCAGCCTCAGGGGCACGGCGGCCTTGTCCCGGCATGACCTGCCTCATCTGCTGGAGTCACCGCTTTCGGCAGATGGTCCCGGTGCCGCGGGGCCGGAGGCGGGTGCCTTGCCGAAAAGCGTGAGCAGTCGACGGGTGAATGACTCAGCGTTGCTCAAAAGAGCACTATGGGAGCAGTGGTGGTCGCCATGCTCACGTTGTGGAGGCGATGTGTCACGCCCGGGCGCGGGCTTCCTGTCCCGGCACCGCCGGCGAGGCCCTCCAACAGGCGGTCACGGAGAGTCCTGGCGCAACCAGCCGATCACCTCCTACAGGGCCCGGTACCCCGTCACTCGATCTCACGACCGCCGAGCAGCGCTATCGGCCCCGATCTCTCTGGCGTACACGATGAAGGTGGCCCACGTGGCCTGGGAGAGGTCGAGCCGTGGTCCGGCCGGGTCCTTCGAGTCGCGTATGAGGGCGGTGGCAGAAGTGGTGCTCACTTCAACACAGTTGGAGGCGTCAGGGCTGTAGGAGGACTTACGCCATTGGTGATCGGACATCGTGATTCCCTCAAGTGTTCTGGACGATGTGGTGGATCAGGTCACGGGACTCGGCAGGTTTGAGGGCGTTCGACTCCATGCGGTCCAGCACTGAACGGTACTTGTCCAACTGGGCTTCCGCGTCCAGGAATTCGCACCCGTGGTGGGTGTCCAGCTGCACAGTGTCGAGCTGCGGGACGGCTCCCAGCAGATAGTCGATGGACTGTCCCGTCCCCGGGAAGGAGCCCTTACCGAACGGGATGATCCGAATGGTGACGTGGTCGAGCTCGCTCATGTCCAGCAGGTGCTGGAGCTGGGAGCGGACGGTTGCGGGGCCGCCGTACCCCATGTGAAGGGCGGACTCGTGGATCACTGCCGTGTAAGGGGGCGGATCCTCGCGGTGAAGAATGGCCTGGCGCTTGATGCGATGGGACACGCGGTGCTCGATCTCGTACTGCCGCAGGGGCGGTACCGCCTCGCGGAAGAGGGCGCGGGCATGGTCGGTGGTCTGCAGCAGGGCGGGGATGTGAACAACCAGTGCCACGCGCAGGGCTGCCGCATGGTGCTCCAGCTCGGCGAGGTCGATGAGGCCTACGGGCAGGTGTTCGCGGTACTCCTCCCACCAGCCTCGTGATCGCCGCCCGGTCATGGCGGCCAAGGCGTCGACGAGCGCGGGGTCGGAGCAGGCGTAGGTGTGCGCCATGGAGTGGACCCGGTCGGCGCTGACAGGCGTGCGGCCCGTTTCGATCATGCTGACGCGTGCCTGGTTGACGCCGAGCAACTCGCCCGCGCCAGTGGCGGTGAGGCCGGCCCGCTCGCGAAGCTTGCGCAGTTCGGTGCCCAGTCTCCGTTGCCGCAGCGTCGGATTGTTGGTGGGCGGCACAGCGTGTCCTTCCTGGCCGCAATGCGGCGTCTCTCTCCCTCGCACGAGTGAAACGTGGATGGATTCATCTCTTTCCGTAGGATCTATCTAACCATTCACTTTACGGTGGTCACGCAACGCTCAACCGCTCGCTCCGTATGCCGGAAGCGCACCGTGGCCGCGGCACTGCCACCGCCGATGTCGCCGTTGAGCGAGCTCAAGTCCCCTTCTCCTTTGGAGCCGTTCATGGTCACCGTAGTCCCGCCCCGCCCTTGGGCGTACGCCCTTCGCCTGCCCCATGACCCCCGCGCCGTACGCGTCGCACGCACGACGGTGCGGGCGGCGCTGGACGGGCACGGTGTGCAGGACACCGCCGACGTCGTGGAGCTGCTGACGTCGGAGTTGGTCACCAACGCCTACCTGCACACCAAGGGGCCGTCCTCCCTGCGGCTCACGTGCCTGAGCGACGGCCGGCTGCGGGTCGGCGTGTGGGACAGCCACCCGTACATCCCCGCCCCGTTCAGCGGGTCCCGCGAGGACTCCGTCCCGCTCGCTCCGGCCGACGCCGGTTCCGGGCGTGGACTGCGCCTTGTTCAGGAGTACGCCGACTCCTGGGGAGGATGGGCCATCGGCGGCAGCGTGCTGGGGTGCGGGGCCGGGAAGCTGCTGTGGTTCGAAGTGGGTGAGCGATGAGCGCTGCGGTGAGGATCGAGCCTCCGCCAGGCGCCTCGCCCGCGCTTCCGCGACGGTGCGCCCCGTGCGAAACTGCCCCCTGTTGCGGAAGTGAACAGTGTGACCAGGGGGAGCGGGAACGGATGAGCAAGCGGCAGATGCGCAAGATGCTGGGGCTGATGGCGAGCGGGGAGCCGGTGGAGCTCACCAGTGCGATGGCATCCGTGAAGAAACTCGCCCGACTCGCCTTCGTCGCCCAGCAGTTCGGGTACGAGTACGCCGACGTGCGCCAGGGCGGCGGGCAGAACGCCTCGCTCAGGATGCTGATCGTCCCCGACCCCTCCCCGCAGGCGAGGGCGCGGGCCGCGCAGAACTGGGCCCAGTACCCGAACGCGGGTGACGGCGTCTCCCTGCCGCCGCTCGTACCGGACGCCTTCGAGCTCCTCAAGGCCCGCATCAACTTCGACCTCACCGGCAAGAACGCCGAGAAGCGCATGGGATACGGGGCGCTCGGCCTCTCCATCGGCTGCGTGATCCTGGCCTACCGGTCCGGGGGCTCGTCGTCCGACTTCGTCGTGGCGGGCGTGATCTGGCTCCTCCTGATGGCCGCCTTCGGCATTGGCTTCGTCATCACCCGCAGGCGCAACGCCAAGTTCGCGGCACGGCTCCGGGCGGCCGGGTTCGCCCCGGTGACGGACGAGACCGGCCGGGTGCGCTACCTGCCGCCGGGCAGGCAGACACCGGGGCACGGCAATCCGTTCGGCGGGGTCCCGTACGGCGCCGCCCCGGGTGCGGCCCCCGCGCCGTACGCCCAGCAGGGCCCGTACGCCCAGCAGGCCCCCGCCGCCTACGGCACGCCGCCCGCGCCCGTCCCGTACGGGTCCCCGCAGCAGCCCCCGGCCCCCGGCGGCCCCTACGCCCAGCCGCAGCCGCCGTACGGGCAGCCCGCCCAGCCGCCGTACCCCCAGCAGAACCCCTACGGGCAGCCTCCGCAGCGCTGACCTCACGGTGTGGTGTCCGACCGGAGCCGGACTCCTCTCACCCCGCCCCCACCAGTGGTGAGAGCAACGTTCCCCAGCGGTCACCCACTGCCACGGGCCGGAAACGCTCCCTCCCTACCTTCGGGACCAGGCCCCGGGCCCCCGGGCCCTCGCGGCATCCGTCCGCAGCACCCCGGAGAACAGTGGAGGCGTCATGACAGCCCCTGGCCAGGTCCCCGCACCGGCGCAGCCCCCGAGCAGGGGCGGCCGCTGGATCCAGCACTGGGACCCCGAGGACGAGACGTTCTGGAACCGGACCGGGGAGCCGATCGCCCGCCGGAACCTCCTCTTCTCCGTGCTGTCCGAACACGTCGGGTTCTCGGTGTGGACGATGTGGTCCGTGCTGGTGCTCTTCATGGGCCCCGAGTACGGGCTGACCCCGGCCGACAAGTTCCTGCTGACGTCCGTGGTGACGCTGGTCGGCGCCGTCGTCCGGGTCCCGTACACCTTCGCCGTGGCGGTGTTCGGCGGGCGGAACTGGACGATCATCTCGGCCGCGCTGCTGCTCGTGCCCACGGTCGCCGCGTTCACCGTGATGGAGCCGGGGACGTCCTTCTCCACGTTCCTGCTGGTCGGCCTGCTGGCCGGCATCGGCGGCGGCAACTTCGCCTCCTCCATGACCAACATCAACGCCTTCTTCCCGCTGCGGAAGAAGGGCTGGGCGCTCGGTCTGAACGCCGGCGGCGGCAACATCGGCGTCCCGGTGATCCAGCTCGCCGCCCTCGCGATCATCGGGGCGGGCGGCGGGCCCCGGGTGCTGCTCGGCATCTACATCCCGCTGATCGTCGTGGCCGCCGTGCTCGCCGCGCTGTACATGGACAACCTCGCCTCGGTGCGCAACGACACCGGCGCGGCCAAGGACGCCGCCCGGGACGCGCACACCTGGATCATGTCCTTCCTCTACATCGGCACCTTCGGCTCGTTCATCGGCTACAGCTTCGCCTTCGGGCAGGTGCTGCAGAACCAGTTCGACCGCACGCCGCTCGAGGCCGCGTACGTCACCTTCATCGGCCCGCTGCTCGGCTCCCTGATCCGCCCGGTGGGAGGCAGGCTCGCCGACCGGTACGGCGGCTCGCGGATCACGCTGTGGAACTTCGTCGCCATGGGCGCGGCGACCGGGGTGCTGATCGTCGCCTCCATGCAGGAGTCGCTGGTGCTGTTCACCGTCGCCTTCGTGGTGCTGTTCGTGCTCACCGGCCTCGGCAACGGCTCGACGTACAAGATGATCCCGGGCATCTTCCAGGCCAAGGCGCTGGCCCGGGGGCTGAGCGGCGAGGAGGCGGCCGCCCACGGGCGCCGGCTGTCCGGGGCGTCCATGGGGCTGATCGGCGCGGTGGGCGCGCTCGGCGGCGTCGCCATCAACCTGGCCTTCCGTCAGTCCTTCCTCTCCTACGGCTCCGGCACCGGCGCGTTCGTCGCCTTCCTGGCCTTCTACGCGGTCTGCCTGGTGGTGACCTGGGCCGTATACCTTCGCCGCCCGGCCCGGCCGGCCGCCCCGACGGCCGTCGCGGAGGAGAAGCCCCGGCTCAGCTATGCCGAGGTATGACGTAACACTGGTGACATGAAGCCGAACCGAGCCTGTCACGGACCGTTGACAGGCTCGGTCGGCATGAGGACGAGCCGTGCCTCGGGCAGCACACCGAAACGCAGTACACCGAAACGCAGCACACCGACTCGAGTGCGGGACGAGAGCGGGACGAGAACCATGCACGACGAACAGCAGGAACCCGACCGGCCCACGGAGCCGTCCATGGAGCCGTCCACGGAGCCGCCCATGGAGCCGCCCACGGAGCAGACCCCCGACCACGGGCCGCTCGCGGGCTTCACCGTGGGTGTGACCGCCGCGCGCCGGGCCGACGAGCTGGGCGCGCTGCTCCAGCGGCGCGGCGCCGCCGTCCTGCACGCCCCCGCGCTGCGGATCGTGCAGCTCGCCGACGACAGCGAACTGCTGGCCGCCACCAAGGAGATCATCGGACAGGCCCCGGACATCGCGGTCGCCACGACGGCGATCGGCTTCCGCGGCTGGGTCGAGGCCGCCGACGGCTGGGGGCTCGGCGACGATCTGCTGGCGCGGCTGCGCGGGGTGCGGATCCTGGCCCGCGGACCGAAGGTCAAGGGCGCGATCCGGGCGGCCGGGCTGACGGAGGAGTGGTCGCCTTCGTCGGAGTCGATGGCCGAGGTCCTCGACCGGCTGCTGGAGGAGGGCGTCGACGGACTGCGGATCGCCCTCCAGCTGCACGGCGAACCGCTGCCCGGGTTCGTGGAGTCGCTGCGGGCCGCGGGAGCGGACGTGGTGGGGGTGCCCGTCTACCGGTGGATGCCGCCGGAGGACATCACCCCCGTCGACCGGCTCCTCGACGCCACCGTCGCCCGGACCCTGGACGCGGTCACCTTCACCAGCGCGCCCGCCGCCGCGTCCCTGCTGTCCCGCGCCACGGAGCGCGGCCTGCTCGACGACGTCCTCGCCGCCCTCGGCCACGACGTCCTGCCCGCCTGCGTCGGCCCGGTCACCGCGCTGCCGTTGCAGGCCCGGGGCATCGACACGGTCCAGCCGGAACGCTTCCGGCTCGGCCCCCTCGTCCAGTTGCTCTGCCGGGAACTGCCCGGCCGGACCCGCTCGCTGCCGGTCGCCGGGCACCGGGTGGAGATCCGCGGGCACGCCGTCGTGGTGGACGGCGAGCTGCGTCCCGTACCGCCCGCGGGCATGTCGCTGCTGCGGGCGCTGGCCCGCCGCCCCGGCTGGGTCGTCGCCCGCGCGGACCTGCTGCGCGCGCTGCCGGGCACCGGCCGCGACGAGCACGCGGTGGAGACCGCGATGGCCCGCCTGCGCACCGCCCTCGGCGCGCCCAGGCTGATCCAGACGGTCGTCAAACGCGGCTACCGCCTCGCCCTGGACCCCCAGGCGGACGCCAAGTACGGGGACGCCTGAACGGAGCGGCCGGCGCGGCGCCGCGCGCGGCAAGGGGGAGGCAGCGGCAGGGGGAGGCATACGAGGGCGGGTCCTGAACCGGGACGTGGACAGGCCCTCGGCGGGACCCGGGAGGAGGATCCCGCGTCGGGAGGTGGAGGGGTCCTCGGCGGGATTCCTGCCAGGGTCGGGCCGGACCTCGGTCGGGATCTGTGCCGGGGGCGCAGCCCGATGCGGGATGCGGGTGGCACCGGGACGAGGTCCTTTCCTGGGCGGGACGAGGTTCCTTCCCGGGCCGGGGCGAGGTCTCTTCCGGGCCGGGGCGAGGTTCCTTCCGGTCCCGGGCCGGGACGGCCGGGCCCGGCGCCCCGAGCGAGGGGTTCTCGGTCAGGGGGTTCCGGGCGGGGGAGCGGGCGGGCACTGTAGAGGGAGCGGATTCCCGGAACGCGTCCCTCGGATCCCTCACTCGTACCGCCCCGGCCCCCACTCGACCGGGGTGAACCCTAGGCGGTGACAGGCACATGGCACTGGGTACGGTCACGGCGCCCCACGAGCTGCGGTTCGACACCGGGCGGGTCTGTCTGGACCTCCTCGCGACCACGCATCCCGGGGAACGGCTCGGCTCCGTCGACGTGCTGAGCGCCTGGATCACCGGCTCCGGCCTCGTCCCGGCGGGCACCTCGCTGACCCATGCCGACGGCGCCTGGCCGGTCGCCTTCCGCGAACTGCGCGGCCATCTCGCCCGTCTGGTGCTCGGCGGCCCGGCGCCCGGCGGCGTGGCCTACGACCTCGCGCTCGCCCGCGTCAACGAGACCGCCCGCGCCGCGCCCCCCACGCCGCGCGCGGTCCCCGGCGACGACGGGACACTGGTACGGCGGCTGGAGACGCCGCCCGGCCGCGCCGCGCTGCTCGCGGCGATCGCCCGGGACGCCGTGGACCTGCTCACCGACCCGCTCGCGCGCGGGTGCCTGCGGCAGTGCGAGGGCGACAACTGCCCGATCGTGTACCTGGACACCTCACGGGGCCGCCGCAGGCGCTGGTGCTCCAGCGAGGTCTGCGGAAACCGCGAACGCGTGGCACGCCACCGCCGCAGGGCCGCCGCACCCTCCCGCGCCTGACCCGTCCTCAGCTCCGTGACCGTGTGACATCGCCAACACCCCGTTCGCCCTCGGGGCGGCCCGGGCAGCCGGGCCACACCTCCGCCTGTGGTGGAAATGTGAAAAGGAAGCGGGGGGAATGTGCTCCCATGTCCCGGTCTCCACCTCGGCCCCCAGAAAAACGACGCCTCGCGTTGAACACCCGGCACCCCGCCTCCGTACCCGATGTCGAGCGACCGACGGGGGGGATCCCCGGGACACCGGAGGTGGGCGTGCGCAAGGATGCGGCCGTGGCCAATGAACGTGGAGCGAGGGCCCGACATCGCATGTCCCCGTCCTCGTCGAATGAACCCGACGAGGAGTTGATGCGTGCGCTGTATCGAGAGCACGCCGGGCCTCTGCTCGCCTACGTCCTGCGGCTGGTCGCCGGAGACCGGCAGCGAGCCGAGGACGTCGTGCAGGAGACGCTCATCCGTGCCTGGAAGAACGCCGGTCAGCTCAATCGGGCGACCGGATCGGTACGCCCCTGGCTGGTGACGGTCGCCCGGCGCATCGTCATCGACGGCCACCGCAGCCGGCAGGCCCGGCCGCAGGAGGTCGATCCGTCGCCGCTGGAGGTCATCCCCGCGGAGGACGAGATCGACAAGGCGCTGTGGCTGATGACGCTGTCGGACGCACTCGACGACCTGACCCCTGCCCACCGGGAGGTGCTCGTCGAGACCTACTTCAAGGGACGTACCGTGAACGAGGCGGCCGAGACCCTCGGGATACCCAGCGGCACGGTCCGCTCCCGGGTGTTCTACGCCCTGCGTTCGATGAAGCTGGCTCTGGAGGAGCGGGGGGTGACGGCGTGATGAGTGTGTACGGGGGATTCGGAGCGGGCGGTACGGGTATGTCTGGTGCCATGCAGGGATCACCGGTGCCGAACGAGCACGAGACCGTCGGTGCCTATGCTCTCGGCATCCTCGACGATGCCGAGGCGACCGCGTTCGAGTCGCACCTCGCCGGCTGCGAGTGGTGCGCCCAGCAGCTCGACGAACTCGCCGGCATGGAACCGATGCTGGCCGCCCTCGCGGACCTGCCCGGCACCGGCACGCCCTCGCTCGGCGAGTCGCTGTCGGCCAAGCCGGCGCCACGCGTGGTGGAGAAGCTGGTCGACGAGGTCGCCGAGCGACGCGCCAAGAAGCGCCGCCGCAACTTCTACATGGTCGCCGCCGCGGGCGCCCTGATCGTCAGCGGCCCCTTCGTCGCCGTCGCGGCGAACGGCGGGGGTGACAGCGGCAGCGGGGGCGGCGGCACCAACCAGACGCTCTCCGCCGACCCGGCGAAGGACATCTTCGAGCGGACCCCCGACAAGCTCACGGCCACCGACCCGGGCACCGGGGTCTCCGTGACCGTGGCGTTCCAGGAGAAGGACTGGGGCACCGGTCTCGCCGCGCGGATCACCAACGTCAAGGGCCCCGAGAAGTGCGCCCTGGTCGTCGTCGCAAAGAACGGCGAGCGGGAGACCGCGACCTCCTGGACCGTCCCGGAGTGGGGCTACGGCCTGCCGGACGCCAAGACGGACAAGGCCAAGCAGCCGCTCCACGTCCAGGGCGGCGCCTCGCTGAACCCCGACGAGATCGACAGCTTCGAGATCGTGACCTTCGAGGGCGAGAAGCTCGTCGAGGTCGACGCATAGCCTGACGGGCCCCCTTCGCGTACGGTTGACGGCTGCCCAGCACGTCAGAAGGGGGCCCGGTGGCCGCTCAGGCTCAGCAGGAAACCGCGGTCGATCCGGTTCACGAATCCACTCGCGACCGGGAGATCAGTGTCGAACAGGAACACCTCGACCGGGTGTACCGAAGGCTCGAGGAGAAGATCCACGAGGCCGAGTTCCTCATGCACGACGCCGCCCGGCGCGGCCAGGTCGGCACGCCCGGCGCGCTCGCCGAACGGGACGCCCAGGTCTTCAGGGCGGGCGTCCACCTCAACCGGCTGAACAACGAGTTCGAGGACTTCCTCTTCGGCCGGATCGACCTGCTCCTCGGCAAGGACGGCAAGAAGGGACCCGACGGCGCCTACACCGCCGTCGAGCCCGCCGAGGGCGCCGTCCGCCCCGACAACACCGCCGACATCGCCGAGACGCTGCACATCGGCCGCATCGGCGTCCTCGACGAGGACTACACCCCGCTGGTCATCGACTGGCGGGCGCCCGCCGCCGCCCCGTTCTACCGGTCCACCCCGGTCGACCCGGGCCGGGTGGTGCGCCGGCGCGTCATCCGCTCCAAGGGCCGCCGGGTCCTGGGGGTCGAGGACGACCTGATGCGCCCCGAGCTGACGGCCTCCCTGGACGGCCACGGGCTGCCCGTCATCGGCGACGGCGCCCTGATGGCCGCGCTGGGCCAGGCCCGGACGCACAGCATGCGGGACATCGTCGCCTCCATCCAGGCCGAGCAGGACCTGGTGATCCGCGCCCCCGCCGCCTCCGTGACCTACGTCGAGGGCGGCCCCGGCACCGGCAAGACCGCCGTCGCCCTGCACCGCGCGGCCTACCTGCTCTACCAGGACCGGCGCCGGTACGCGGGCGGCATCCTGATCGTCTCGCCCACACCGCTCCTGGTCGCCTACACCGAGGGCGTCCTGCCCTCCCTCGGTGAGGAGGGCCAGGTCGCCATCCGTGCCATCGGCTCCCTGGTCGACGGCGCCGAGGCCACCCTGTACGACGCCCCGGCGGTGGCGCGCGCCAAGGGCTCCTCCCGCATGCTCGGGGTGATCCGCAAGGCCGCGCGCGGCGCCCTGGAGAACGGCGGCACGCCGACCCGGCTGCGCGTCGTCGCCTTCGGCCGGCGGCTCGAACTGGACGCCGACGAGCTGGCGGCGGTCCGCCACACCGCCCTGGGCGGCACCGCCCCGGTGAACCTGCTGCGTCCCCGTGCCCGCAAGCTGCTGCTCGACGCCCTGTGGGAGCGCTCCGGCGCGGGCGGCCGGTACGCCGACCCGGAACTGGCCGCCGAACTGCGTTCCTCCTTCGACGACGACATCACCACCGAGGACGCCTTCCTCGCCTTCTTCGACGCGTGGTGGCCCGAACTGACCCCGGCCGCCGTGCTGGACGCCATGGCCGACGAGCGCCGCCTCGGCCGCTGGGCCCGGCGCGTCCTCAACCAGGGCGAGGTCCGCAAGGTGGCCCGCTCGCTCAGGCGGGACGGCCGCTCGGTCCACGACGTGGCGCTGCTCGACGAACTCCAGGCGGTCCTCGGTACCCCCGCCCGCCCCCGGCGCAGGCGCGAGCTGGACCCGCTGGACCAGCTCACCGGTCTCGAGGAACTGATGCCGGCGCGCGAGGAGTCGCAGCGCGAGCGGGCCGAACGCCTCGCCCAGGAACGCACCGAGTACGCCCACGTCATCGTCGACGAGGCCCAGGACCTCACTCCCATGCAGTGGCGCATGGTCGGCCGGCGCGGCCGGCAGGCCACCTGGACGGTCGTCGGCGACCCCGCCCAGTCGTCCTGGTCCGACCCCGACGAGGCCGCCCGGGCCCGCGACGAGGCCCTCGGCAGCAGGCCCCGCCGCCGCTTCGAGCTCACCGTGAACTACCGCAACCCGGCCGAGATCGCCGACCTCGCCGCCAGGGTGCTCGCGCTCGCCATGCCCGGGTCCACCTCGCCGCGGGCGGTGCGCTCCACCGGCGTCGAACCCCGCTTCGTGACCGCCGGCCCGTCCGGGCCCGGTTCGGCCCTGGCCGAGACCGTGCGGGCGGAGACGGCCCGGCTGCTGGAGCGGGTCGACGGGACGGTCGGTGTGGTCGTCGCCATGCAGCGCCGTGAGGAGGCACGGCGCTGGCTGGACGGGCTCGGCGACCGGGCCGTCGCCCTCGGCAGCCTGGAGGCGAAGGGCCTGGAGTACGACGCGACGATCGTCGTCTCCCCGGCCGAGATCGCCGACGAGTCCCCGGCCGGCCTGCGCGTCCTGTACGTCGCGCTGACCCGCGCCACCCAGCAGCTCACCGTCGTCTCGGCCGAACGCGACGCACCGGACGCGGCGGGCGTCCCGGACCTGCTGCGGGATTGATCCGGCCGCGGGAATGGTTCTGCGGCGTCCGTTTGTTAGCCTGGCAAGTGACACCGGCCCGATCCAAGCCCCCGGGCCCAACCTTCGTCGCTACGAGCGACCACTTGCCGCGAGGCGAGCATGGCGGGCCGGTGTCACTGAACAAGCGAGGGGCCCATGTCACTTCCGGGTGACATGGGCCCCTCGCGTTGGCCTGCGGGACATGCGGGGCCTACGAGCGGTCCTTGATTTCTCGTATGGTGGAACAGTCCTTCCGGGAAATTTCGCGGCTACCCGTTTTCCGTGCGACCAAAACGTTCGCAATCGGATGCGGCTACCACGTACTCGGCGGTAGGTGCGACGATCGGACGGCACAAAGCAGCTACACGGTGAAAGCAGAGGAAGTCGGCCATGGCAACGGCGCCCAGCGTCTCCTACTCGATGACCATCCGGCTGGAGGTGCCGGCGAGCGGAGCCTCCGTCTCTCAGCTCACCACCGCCGTGGAATCCTCCGGCGGCACGGTCACCGGCCTCGACGTCACCGCGTCCGGCCACGAGAAACTCCGTATCGACGTCACCATCGCGGCCAGCTCCACCTCCCACGCCGACGAGATCGTGGAGAAGCTCCGCGGCGTCGAGGGCGTCAGCCTGGGCAAGGTCTCGGACCGTACGTTCCTGATGCACCTCGGCGGCAAGATCGAGATGCAGTCCAAGCATCCCATCCGCAACCGTGACGACCTCTCCATGATCTACACGCCGGGTGTGGCCCGCGTCTGCATGGCCATCGCCGAGAACCCCGAGGACGCCCGCCGCCTCACCATCAAGCGCAACTCCGTTGCGGTCGTGACGGACGGCTCCGCCGTGCTGGGCCTGGGCAACATCGGCCCGAAGGCCGCCCTGCCGGTGATGGAGGGCAAGGCCGCCCTGTTCAAGCGGTTCGCCGGGATCGACGCCTGGCCGCTGTGCCTCGACACGCAGGACACCGACGCGATCGTCGAGATCGTCAAGGCGATCGCCCCGGGCTTCGCCGGCATCAACCTGGAGGACATCTCCGCGCCGCGCTGCTTCGAGATCGAGGCCCGGCTGCGAGAGGCCCTCGACATCCCCGTCTTCCACGACGACCAGCACGGCACCGCGATCGTCGTCCTCGCGGCCCTGACCAACGCGCTGCGGGTCACCGGCAAGGCGATAGAGAACATCAGGGTCGTCATGTCCGGCGCCGGCGCGGCCGGCACGGCCATCCTCAAGCTGCTCATCGCGGCCGGTGTGAAGAACGCCGTCGTGGCCGACATCCACGGCGTGGTGCACGCGGGTCGCGCGGACCTGGTGGACGCCCCCGCCGACTCCCCGCTGTGCTGGATCGGCGACAACACCAACCCGGAGAACCTGACCGGCACGCTGAAGGAGGCCGTGCGCGGCGCGGACGTCTTCATCGGCGTCTCGGCCCCGAACGTCCTCGACGGCGACGACGTCGCCGCGATGGCCGACGGTGCGATCGTCTTCGCGCTCGCGAACCCCGACCCCGAGGTGGACCCGGGCATCGCCCGCCGGACCGCGGCCGTGGTCGCCACCGGCCGCTCCGACTTCCCGAACCAGATCAACAACGTGCTGGTCTTCCCGGGTGTCTTCCGCGGCCTGCTGGACGCCCAGTCGCGCACCGTCAACACCGGCATGATGCTCGCCGCCGCCAAGGCCCTGGCCGACGTGGTCACCGAGGACGAGCTGAACCCGAACTACATCATCCCCAGCGTGTTCAACGACAAGGTCGCGGGCGCGGTCGCCGGTGCGGTCCGGGAGGCCGCGAAGAGCACGGAGGCCCCCGCCCCCCTCGCCTAGGACCCCTGCCGCGGCTGTGACCATCACCACGGTAGGTGTGCGAACGGCGCGTCGTGGAACCCGTGACATACGGCCGCCCTTTATGGTGGCGGCCGTGACTCGGACCCCCGGCCTCCGCAGTCCGCTGCCGGCGGTGGACGCAGCGTTACCGTCGTCGGGCCGTGGGCGCCTCCCGGGTGACTCCCACGGGTGACTCCTGGGTGGTATCCCGGCTCCTGCGAGTGCCGGATTGGCTTTACCGCCGCAGGTAGAGGCAGGATGCTCCACCAGGACCACGTTCAGGGGGCAGCACCTCCAGGGGCGTGCGGGCCCGAGTAAGTACCCGGGTCCGGGGGACTCACCGAGGACCCTGGCAGCATCGGCTTGGTCGTGCCCCAAGTGCGGCCCCGCCGCGTGGCACGCCTCAACGGCAAGAAGAACACGGGAGTAACAACATGAACCGCAGTGAGCTGGTGGCCGCGCTGGCCGACCGCGCCGAGGTGACCCGCAAGGACGCCGACGCCGTGCTGGCCGCGTTCGCCGACATCGTCGGCGACATCGTCTCCAAGGGGGACGAGAAGGTCACCATCCCCGGTTTCCTGACCTTCGAGCGCACCCACCGTGCCGCTCGCACCGCCCGCAACCCGCAGACCGGTGAGCCGATCCAGATTCCGGCCGGCTACAGCGTGAAGGTCTCCGCGGGCTCGAAGCTCAAGGAAGCCGCCAAGGGCAA
This sequence comes from Streptomyces yamdrokensis, assembly GCF_053890455.1. Taxonomy (NCBI): domain Bacteria; kingdom Bacillati; phylum Actinomycetota; class Actinomycetes; order Kitasatosporales; family Streptomycetaceae; genus Streptomyces; species Streptomyces yamdrokensis. The sequence continues at coordinate 2,932,336 of NZ_CM132679.1, read as the reverse complement.
GTAACCCAGCCGTTCGTACGTCCCGGGACGGCGTACGACGCACAGCGACGCCAAAGGGGCGGCCACCCGATCGGGTGGCCGCCCCTTTGGCAAGACCGATTCCGGTCAGCCGGGCGCCTCGCCGGGCGGCTCGGCCTTCGCCCCCGGCTCCTCCGGCTCGTCCATGCCGTGTCCGCCCGGGGAACCACCCCCGGACCCCCGGCCGGGTGGGTGGTGCCGGTACCGGTGCCGCCGGCGAGCCGGGCTCAGCCCAGCGCCTTGCCGGGCAGCTCGACCTTCGCCCCCAGCTCCCCCAGCTTGTCCATGAAGTTCTCGTAGCCGCGGTTGATCAGGCCGATGCCGTGGACGCGGGACGTGCCCTGGGCGGCGAGGGCGGCGATCAGGTAGGAGAAGCCGCCGCGCAGGTCGGGGATGACCAGGTCGGCGCCCTGGAGCCGGGTCGGGCCCGAGACGACGGCCGAGTGGAGGAAGTTGCGCTGGCCGAAGCGGCAGTGGGAGCCGCCCAGGCACTCGCGGTAGAGCTGGATGTGCGCACCCATCTGGTTGAGTGCCGAGGTGAAGCCGAGCCGGGACTCGTAGACCGTCTCGTGGACGATCGACAGGCCCGTCGCCTGGGTCAGGGCGACGACCAGCGGCTGCTGCCAGTCGGTCTGGAAGCCCGGGTGGACGTCCGTCTCCAGCGCGATCGACTTGAGCCGGCCGCCCGGATGCCAGAACCGGATGCCGTGGTCGTCGATCTCGAAGGCGCCGCCGACCTTCCGGTAGGTGTTCAGGAACGTCATCATCGAGCGCTGCTGGGCGCCGCGGACGTAGATGTTCCCCTCGGTGGCCAGCGCCGCGGACGCCCAGGAGGCCGCCTCCAGACGGTCGGGAAGAGCACGGTGGTTGTAGCCGCCGAGCTTGTCCACACCGGTGACGCGGATGGTCCGGTCGGTGTCCATCGCGATGATCGCGCCCATTTTCTGCAGGACGCAGATCAGGTCCTCGATCTCCGGCTCCACCGCCGCGTTGGACAGCTCGGTGACGCCCTCCGCGAGGACCGCCGTCAGCAGCACCTGCTCCGTCGTGCCGACGGACGGGTACGGCAGCTCGATCTTCGTGCCGCGCAGCCGCTGCGGGGCCTCCAGGTACTGGCCGTCCGCCCGCTTCTCGATCGTCGCGCCGAACTGGCGCAGCACGTCGAAGTGGAAGTCGATCGGCCGGCCGCCGATGTCGCAGCCGCCCAGGCCCGGGATGAACGCGTGCCCGAGCCGGTGCAGCAGCGGACCGCAGAACAGGATCGGGATGCGGGACGAACCCGCGTGGGCATCGATGTCGGCGACGTTGGCGCTCTCCACCCGCGTGGGGTCGAGCACCAGTTCACCGGGCTCGTCGCCGGGACGGACCGTCACCCCGTGCAACTGGAGCAGCCCCCGGACGACGCGGACGTCGCGGATGTCCGGAACGTTGCCCAGCCGGCTCGGCTCGCTGCCCAGCAGGGCGGCGACCATGGCCTTCGGTACGAGGTTCTTCGCACCGCGGACACGGATCTCCCCCTCCAGCGGGGTTCCGCCGTGGACAAGCAGTACGTCTTCAGCGTCGTTGACGGTCATGAATCTCGCGTTCCGTGGAGGGGGTCAGGGGCCAGAAGGGCAAGGGTAGTCGCCCCCCACGCCCGTTCGACCAGCCCGTGCGCGGGCCGGCCGGGGCCCCGGACCACCACAACACGGGCAGTCCCCGTCCGGCCACCCGGGGTCACCGGCGTCACCGTGCGCCGGGGGGCGCCCCCGTGCGCCCGCCGGGCTTCGGCGGGCGTCTCACCAGGCCGCTCCCGCGCCGGACGGCCGCGACCACTCCCGTACTCCGATTGCCTCCCCACGGAAGGGGAAGATGCGGGATCATGTCTGGCATGACCGAGGTGTCCTCGCTCACAGGGCGGCTGCTCGTGGCCACGCCCGCTCTGGCGGACCCGAACTTCGACCGCGCGGTCGTGCTCCTCCTCGACCACGACGAGGAGGGGTCCCTCGGTGTCGTGCTCAACCGCCCGACCCCGGTGGGTGTGGGCGACATCCTGGAGGGCTGGGCGGACCTGGCCGGCGAGCCCGGGGTCGTCTTCCAGGGAGGCCCGGTGTCGCTGGACTCGGCCCTCGGTGTCGCCGTCGTCCCCGGCGGGACCGGGACGGGCGCCACGGCCGCGCCGCTGGGCTGGCGCCAGGTGTACGGCGCGATCGGACTGGTCGACCTGGAGGCGCCGCCGGAGCTGCTCGCCGCCGCCCTCGGCTCGCTGCGCATCTTCGCCGGATACGCGGGCTGGGGTCCCGGCCAGCTGGAGGACGAACTGGCGGAAGGCGCCTGGTACGTCGTCGAGTCGGAGCCCGGTGACATCTCGTCCCCGGCGCCCGAGCGGCTCTGGCGCGAGGTGCTGCGCCGCCAGCGGGGTGAGCTGGCGATGGTGGCCACCTACCCGGACGACCCTTCGCTCAACTGATGCGGGTGAGCTTCAGTACCCTTGTTTCATGAGCACTCTTGAGCCCGAGCGCGGGACTGGTACGGGGACCCTCGTAGAGCCGACGCCGCAGACCTCCCACGGTGACGGCGACCACGAGCGCTACGCCCACTACGTCCAGAAGGACAAGATCATGGCGAGCGCTCTCGACGGCACGCCCGTCGTCGCGCTGTGCGGCAAGGTGTGGGTGCCCGGCCGCGACCCGAAGAAGTACCCCGTCTGCCCCATGTGCAAGGAGATCTACGAGTCCATGAGCGGCGGCGACGACGACAAGGGCAAGGGCGGCAAGGGCAAGGGCGACAAGTAGCCGCGCCGGGCTCCGGCCCCCGGGTGCGTTTTGCGCGCCCTGGGGGCCTTTGTGCTGCCCGCGCGTTGCGCGGAGTGCGTCAGCCGGTCACAGAGTGGTTGAGACCTCTTGTGGGCTCGTTCACCTAGTCCCTAGCCTCCGGTGTTGTTGTGCACAGCGAAACCAGCGTTGCGCATGTTGCAACACTTCATCGGAGGAAACAGTTCATGAAGCTGTCCGTCCGCCTGGTCGCCCTCGCGGCCGTCATCGCCACCGCCGCCTGCGCGCCCCAGACTTCCGGGGATTCCTCCTCCGACAAGGACGAGAAGACCGGGACCCTGCGCGTCTGGCTCTTCCAGGAGGTGAACAACGCACCCAAGGAAAAGGTCGTCGACTCCGTCGTCGCCGGATTCGAGAAGGCGCACGACGGCACCGAGGTCACCGTGGAGTACATCCCGGTCGAGACCCGCGCCGAGCGCATCAAGGCCGCCTTCAACGACCCGAAGTCCGCGCCCGACCTCGTCGAGTACGGCAACACGGACACCGCCGGCTACGTGAAGGACGGCGGACTCGCGGACATCACCGAGGAGTTCGGCGCCTGGGACGAGGCCAAGGACACCGACCCGACCGCCCGGCAGTCGGTCACCGTCGACGGCAGGGTCTACGGGGCGCCGTACTTCGTGGGCGTACGCGCCCTCTACTACCGCACCGACGTCTTCGACGAACTCGGCCTCGAACCCCCCGCCTCGCAGGCCGAACTGATCTCCACCGCGCAGGAGATCCGCGCCGCGAAGCCGGACCTGTACGGCATCGCCGTCGGCGGCGCCTACACCTACGGCGCGATGCCCTTCATCTGGGCCCACGGCGGCGAACTCGCCACCGGCAAGGGCGGCTCGTACGCCTCCGCGATCGACACCCCCGCCGCCCGCAAGGGCATCGAGGCGTACACCTCCCTCTTCGGCGACGACAACTGCCCGGCCGCCAAGTGCGCCGGCATGGGCGGCAACGACACGGTGACCGCCTTCGCCTCGGGCAAGGCCGCCATGGCGATCGGCGGCGACTTCAGCCACGCGGCGATCGAGGCCGGAACGGTGAAGGGCAAGTACGCCGTCGTTCCGCTGCCGGGCGTGGAGCCCGGGTCCGTCGCCCCCGCCTTCGCGGGCGGGAACAACCTCGGTGTCCTGAAGTCGACCTCGCACCGCACCCTCGCCGTCGACCTGATGCAGCGGCTCGCCTCGAAGAAGGCGCAGGGCGAACTGTTCGACGCGATGGGCTTCCTGCCGACCTTCTCGGACGTGCGCCAGCAGGCGGCCGCCGAGGAACCGTTCCTGAAGCCGTTCGTGGAGACCCTCGCCGCCGACACCAGGTTCGTGCCGGCCTCGCCCGCCTGGGCGCAGATCGACGCCTCGCTGGTACTGCCGACCATGTTCCAGGAGGTCGTCAGCGGCAAGAAGGACGTGGAAGCCGCCGCCGGGAGCGCGGAGAAGAAGATGAACGAGGCGTTCGGCTCGGTGGGCTGACCCTGTGGCCGCACAGAACACGGTGGCCGTGCGCAGGCGTCCCGCGCTCCGCACGGCCACCGCACCCCACACGCCGCGACGCCCCGAAGGCGGGGGCCGGGGCCGCAGGCCCGGCCTCACCCCCTGGCTCTATCTCGCCCCCGCCCTCGTCGTCCTCGGCGGGCTGCTCGCCTACCCCGTCTACCAACTCGGCCTGATCTCGCTCTTCCACTACACCCAGGCCCAGGTCAGCGGCGGCGAACCGACCACCTTCCAGGGCCTGGGCAACTACGGCGAACTCCTCGCCGACGAGCAGTTCTGGCGGGTGCTGCTCACCACCGTCCTGTTCGCGGCGGCCTGCGTGGTCTCCACCCTGGCCGTGGGCTGCGCGCTCGCCGTGCTCCTCACCCGGGTACGCGCCGTGCCGCGGCTCGCGCTGATGCTGGCCGCGCTCGGCGCCTGGGCGACCCCGGCCGTCACCGGCTCCACGGTGTGGCTGCTCCTCTTCGACGCCGACTTCGGCCCGGTGAACCGGGTACTGGGCCTCGGTGACCATTCCTGGACGTACGGGAGGTACAGCGCCTTCTTCCTCGTCCTGCTCGAAGTCGTCTGGTGCTCCTTCCCGTTCGTGATGGTCACCGTCTACGCCGGCATCCGCGCCGTGCCCGCCGAGGTGCTGGAGGCCGCCGCCCTGGACGGTGCCTCGCAGTGGCGTGTCTGGCGCTCGGTGCTCGCCCCGATGCTCCGGCCGATCCTGGTCGTCGTCACCATCCAGTCGGTGATCTGGGACTTCAAGGTCTTCACCCAGATCTACGTCATGACCGGCGGGGGCGGCATCGCCGGCCAGAACCTGGTCCTCAACGTCTACGCGTACCAGAAGGCGTTCGCGTCCTCGCAGTACAGCCTCGGCGCCGCGATCGGCGTGGTGATGCTGCTGATCCTGCTCGCCGTCACGCTGGTGTACCTGCGGCTGCTGCGCCGCCAGGGGGAGGAACTGTGACTCTCGTGAGCCAGGACGGGGTGCGCCGGGTGAATCCTGTGCGCGGGTTCGTACGGCGGCCGTGGCGGCTGGCGGCCGAGGCGACCGCGCTGGCGGTCGCGGTGGTGGTGGCCTTCCCGCTGTACTGGATGGTGCTGAGCGCCTTCAAACCGGCCGGCGAGATCGAGTCGGACCGGCCGAGGCCGTGGACCCTGACCCCCACCCTGGATTCCTTCAGGCGCGTGTTCGGGCAGGAGGAATTCGGCCGGTACTTCCTCAACAGCGTGGTCGTCGCGGTCGCCGTGGTGCTCGCCTCCGCGCTGATCGCCTTTCTCGCGGCGACCGCCGTCACACGATTCCGGTTCCGTATGCGGACCACCCTGCTGATCATGTTTCTGGTGGCCCAGATGGTGCCCGTGGAGGCGCTGACGATCCCGCTGTTCTTCCTCATGCGGGACGCGGGACAGCTGAACACGCTGTGGTCGCTGATCCTGCCGCACATCGCGTTCTCGCTGCCGTTCGCGATCTGGATGCTGCGGGGGTTCGTGAAAGCCGTTCCCGACGCGCTGGAGGAGGCCGCCTACATCGACGGCGCGAGCCGCGCGCGGTTCCTGTGGCAGATCCTTTTCCCGCTCGTTCTGCCGGGGCTGGTGGCCACCAGCGTGTTCTCCTTCATCTCCACCTGGAACGACTTCCTGTTCGCCAAGTCCTTCATCATCAGCGACATCTCGCAGTCGACACTCCCGATGGCCCTGCTGGTCTTCTACAAGCCGGACGATCCCGACTGGGGCGGCGTGATGGCGGCGTCCACGGTGATGACGATTCCGGTGCTGGTCTTCTTCGTACTCGTACAGCGACGCCTGGTGTCCGGACTGGGCGGCGCGGTAAAGGACTGACGTGACATCACTGACGGAACTGATTCCCGCACCCCGCAGCGTCGTCGCCGGTTGTGGCGAGGTACGGCTGACGGCGCATTCACGGATCTGCGCCGACACGGCGGCGGAGGGCGTCGGCCACTGGCTGCGCACCGTGCTCCGGCAGGCCACCGGCCTGCCGTTGCGCGAGGGACGGGAGATCGACGACGCCGACGGCGACGGTATCGGACTCCTGCTCGACCCCGGCCTCGGCCCCGAGGAGTACCGCCTCGTCAGCGACGGGGACGGCGTCCTGATCGAGGGTGGCAGCGCGGCCGGTGTCTTCTGGGGTGCCCAGACGCTGCGGCAGCTCCTCGGCCCCGACGCGTACCGCAGGGCTCCGCTCGGCCGCGACCGGACCTGGGCCGTGCCGCACGTCACGATCGAGGACGCCCCCCGCTTCCGCTGGCGCGGCCTCATGCTCGACGTCGCCCGGCACTTCATGCCCAAGGAAGGCGTGCTGCGTTCCCTCGATCTGATGGCCGCGCACAAACTCAACGTCCTGCACCTCCACCTGACGGACGACCAGGGCTGGCGCATCGAGATCGAGCGGTACCCGCGGCTGACGGAGGTGGGCTCCTGGCGTACCCGGACGAAAATCGGCCACCGTGCCTCGCCCCTGTGGAACGACACGCCGCACGGCGGCCACTACACGCGGGACGACATCCGGGAGATCGTCGCCTACGCGGCCGAGCGGCATATCGCCGTCGTTCCCGAAATCGACGTGCCCGGCCACTCGCAGGCCGCCATCGCCGCGTATCCGGAACTCGGCAACACCGATGTCGTCGACACCTCCTCGCTGACCGTCTGGGACACCTGGGGAATCAATCCGAACGTACTCGCCCCCACCGACACCACCCTGCGCTTCTACGAAGGGGTTCTCGAGGAAGTCCTGGAACTGTTCCCCGCCGACGCCGCGGGTCCCGCCGCGTATGCGCCGTCCCCGTCGTTCTCGTCGTTCGTCCACATCGGCGGCGACGAATGTCCGAAGGACCAGTGGCGTGCCTCAAAGGTCGCGCAGAAACGGATCGCCGATCTCTCACTGGCCGACGAGGACGCCCTCCAGTCCTGGTTCATCGGGCACTTCGCCGGCTGGCTCGCCGCGCGCGGACGCCGGCTGATCGGCTGGGACGAGATCCTCCAGGGCGGCCCGCCCCCCGGTGCCGCCGTGTCCTCCTGGCGCGGCTATGCCGGCGGGGTCGCCGCCGCCCGCGCGGGACACGACGTGGTCATGTGCCCCGAGCAGTACGTGTACCTGGACCACCGTCAGGACGCGGACCCCGAGGAGCCGGTGCCGATCGGGTACGTGCGCACCCTGGAGGACGTCTACCGGTTCGAGCCCGTACCGGCGGACCTGACGCCCGAGGAGGCCGGGCGGGTGCTCGGCACCCAGGCCAACGCATGGTCCGAGGTGACCGAGGACCAGGCGCGGGTGGACTACCAGGTCTTCCCCCGGCTCGTGGCCCTCGCCGAGGTCGCCTGGAGCACGCTGCCCGTCCCCGCGCGGCGGGACTTCGCCGGCTTCGAGCGCCGGATGACCGCCCACTACCGGCGGCTCGACGCCCTCGGCGTCTCCTACCGCCCGCCCACCGGTCCGCTGCCCTGGCAGCGGCGCCCCGGAGTACTGGGCCGCCCCCTCGACGGCACACCCCCGAACCGGTAACGCGTACCGGGCCGGTGGCGCTTGCCGCGTCCGGAACCGGCCACGCGTGGAAGCCCGCCCCATTATGGACAGGTTGCACGAAAAGGGTGCAAGGTTCACCGAACTGTTCCCATTCGAGCGCACGGGCGATCGCGTGCGAAAACGGGCCAAGTGGGCTGTGAGGTGGGTGAACGCCTTCTAGTGGACCCCTGTCCTCGGCGCTCGCGAAGATGTGCCAGAGTTGCCACGTCCGCCCTGTCAGGTCGTACCGTACGGCTGCAACAGGTGGGACCAGGTGGGGCCGCGGGAAGGGGCAGTCGGTTTTGAGCACGCACGCACCGCAGGCGGCGCAGTCCGTGACGCTGCCCACGACGCTGGACGAGGCCGTGGCGGCGCTGACGGCCGTGCCCGCCGCCGTGCCCGTCGCGGGCGGCACCGATCTGATGGCCGCCGTCAACTCCGGGCAGCTCAGGCCGACGGCACTGGTCGGCCTGGGCAGGATCAGCGAGATCCGCGGCTGGCAGTACCAGGACGGCCACGCGCTGCTCGGCGCCGGCCTCACCCACGCCCGTATGGGCCGCCCGGACTTCGCCGCCCTCATCCCGGCGCTCGCCGCCTCCGCGCGGGCCGCCGGACCGCCGCACATCCGCAACGCGGGCACCCTGGGCGGCAACATCGCCTCCGCCGCCCCGACCGGGGACGCGCTGCCCGTGCTGGCCGCGCTCGAGGCGACGCTGATCATCGCGGGCCAGGGCGGGACCCGCCGGGAGATCCCGGTGTCGCACCTGCTGGCCGGGATGGACATGCTGCGCGCCGGTGAGCTCATCGGCTACGTGCGCGTGCCGCTGCTGCACGCCCCGCAGGTCTTCCTGAAGGCCACCGGCCGCACCGGCCCCGGCCGCGCGGCCGCCTCCGTCGCCCTGGTCCTCGACCCCGCCCGGCGCGGGGTCCGCTGCGCGGTGGGCGCCATAGCGCCGATGGCGCTGCGGCCCCTGGAGGCCGAGCAGTGGGTCGCCCAGCTCATCGACTGGGACAACAACCGCGCGCTCGTGCCGGAGGCGCTGAAGGCGTTCGGGGAGTACGTCGCCGCGGCCTGCATCCCCGATCCGGTACCCGACGAGGACGGCTCCGTCACGTCGCTGCCGCCCGCGGTACTGCACCTGCGGCGCACCGTTGCCGCACTGGCCCGACGAGCACTGGGGAGGGCGCTGTCGTGACCGACGACCAGCACGGAGAAGGCACGTCCGGCGCGTCCCAGGGCGGCGGCAGCCGCTGGGACCCGCTGCCGCAGGGCGACTACGACGACGGCGCCACCGCCTTCGTGAAGCTCCCCGAGGGGGGCATCGACGCCCTGCTGGACTCGATGGAGAGCCCGCTCGCCGCACCCGGCCACGGCTATGTGCCGCCGTCCATCACCGCCACCACCGCGGGCACCGACCCCGCGGTCGCCGGCGGCTGGACGGTGCCGGACACCGGAGCGCCGGGGGTCCCCGTGGACGGCGCCCAGTGGCACGACCCGCGGGCCGGGCAGGCGGGGGAGGACCCCGGGGCGCAGGCGGCGCACCGGCACGGCGGCCAGGACTGGTTCACGCACGACTCCGGGGCCTCCGGGCAGTGGCACTTCGAGGACCCGCCCGGCGTCGGCGACCCGGCGCAGGCGCCGGGTTCCGACGTGACCGGCCAGTGGTCGATCCCCGTCGCCGGCGGCGACCTCCCGGACGAGTCCGGCGAGTTCACCACCTCCGTGCTGGCCGAGCAGTGGGGCGCCACCCCGCCGGCCACCCCGCCCTCCACCCTCCCGGGCGGCGCCTCCGCGCCCTGGGCCACGCAGGCCATCGGGCAGCCGTGGGGGCCCGGAGTGCCGGGCGTGGACCCGGAGCACCCCGACTCCGCCCCCGGCCGGGAGCAGGAGCGCGAGCAGGACGGGGAGCAGAGCCGCGAGCAGGGCGGCCCGGAAACCGACTGGCACGCGGACCACGGCCAAGGAGCCCCCGCGTACGGCCGGGAGCACACCGCCGACCCCGCCCGGGAGCGGCCCGACGGGTGGCCCGCCCCGGGGCACGACGCCCCGCCCCGGTCGACCGGGGTGCCGCAGCCGGCCCCCGCGGAGCCCCACTGGCGGCCCGGCACCGAGGCCTCCCCGAAGGAGGCCGGCGGACCGTCAGCCCCGGAGCTCCGCGAGCACCCGCAGCCGGGTCCGGAGGGCGCCGCACGGCCCGCCGACGGGCACGGGCGGGCTCCGGAGGCCGACGAGGCCGCCGGGGAGGCCCAGCGGCCCCAGGACCCGCACGACGCCCAGAAGGGCCCGGGAGCCCCCTCGGCCGCACCGGCACCCGAGAGCGCGAGGGACCACACCGGGACGGCCCCGGACGGGGACGCCGGACCGGAACCCGGGGCCCCCGCGCCGGTCCCCGACACCGACACCGACACGGACACGGGCCCCGACGCACCCGACGACACGTCACCCGGGCACGAACTGCTCCTCGGCGCCGCGCACGACGACCACCCCCTCGCCTCCTACGTGCTGCGCGTCAACGGCACCGACCGGCCCGTCACCGACGCCTGGATCGGCGAGTCGCTGCTCTACGTGCTGCGCGAGCGCCTCGGCCTCGCCGGTGCCAAGGACGGCTGCTCGCAGGGCGAGTGCGGGGCCTGCAACGTGCAGGTCGACGGCCGGCTCGTCGCCTCCTGCCTGGTCCCGGCCGTCACCGCGGCCGGCAGCGAGGTCCGTACCGTCGAGGGCCTCGCCCAGGACGGCCGGCCGTCGGACGTGCAGCGCGCCCTCGCGCGGTGCGGCGCGGTCCAGTGCGGCTTCTGCGTACCGGGCATGGCGATGACCGTGCACGACCTGCTGGAGGGCAACCCGGCGCCCACCCCGCTGGAGACCCGCCAGGCCCTGTGCGGCAACCTGTGCCGCTGCTCCGGCTACCGGGGCGTGGTGGACGCCGTCCAGGAGGTCGTCGCCGAACGCGAGGAACTCGCCGCGCACGCCGAGGCCGACCGGGACGAGGACCGGGACACGGACCGGGACACGGGCCCGGACCGCGGCTTTGGCGGTGGGACGGGCGAGTTCCGCATCCCGCACCAGGCAGGACCGGGCGCCGGCGGCGTCGGCCCCGCCGCCTTCACGGACCCCGGACCGCACGACCGGCCCCACGGCCGGGACGGAGGCCAGGCATGAGCAACGAGGCCACCACCGTGCAGGCCGCACGGACCACGGAGGACACCGCCGGGACGGAAGGGCCCCCGCGCGGGCTCGGTGTCTCCCTGCCGGCCGCCGACACCCGCGCCAAGACCGAGGGCACCTTCCCGTACGCCGCCGACCTGTGGGCCGAGGGCCTGCTGTGGGCGGCCGTGCTGCGCTCCCCGCACCCGCACGCGCGGATCACGTCCATCGACACCACCCACGCGCGCGAGATGCCCGGCGTGCACGCCGTCGTCACCCACGAGGACGTCCCCGGCACCCCGGTGTACGAGCGGGGCCGGGCCGACCGCCCGGTCTTCGCCTCCGACGTCGTACGCCACCACGGCGAGGCCATCGCCGCCGTCGCCGCCGACCACCCGGACACCGCGCGGATGGCCGCCGCCGCCGTCATAGTCGAGTACGAGGTGCTCGACCCGGTGATCGATCCCGAACAGGCCTTCGAGGCCGAACCGCTGCACCCCGACGGCAACCTGATCCGCCACATCCCGCTGCGCCACGGCGACCCGGACGCGGCCGGTGAGCTGGTCGTCGACGGCCTGTACCGCATCGGCCGCCAGGACCCCGCGCCCATCGGCGCCGAGGCCGGACTCGCCGTCCCCCGCCCGGACGGAGGCGTCGAGCTGTACCTGGCCTCCACCGACCCGCACGGAGACCGGGACGAGGCCGCCGCCGCGTTCGACCTGGACCCCGAGCGCGTGAAGATCGTCGTCACCGGGGTGCCCGGCGCGACCGCCGACCGCGAGGACCAGAGCTTCCGGCTGCCGCTCGGCCTGCTGGCGCTGAAGACCGGCTGCCCGGTCAAACTCACCGCCACGCGCGAGGAGTCCTTCCTCGGCCACGCCCACCGGCACCCCACCCTGCTGCGCTACCGCCACCACGCCGACGCCGAGGGCCGGCTGGTGAAGGTCGAGGCGCAGATCCTGCTCGACGCGGGTGCCTACGCCGACACGTCCTCGGACGCGCTGGCCGCCGCCGTCGCCTTCGCCTGCGGCCCCTACGTCGTCCCGAACGCCTTCATCGAGGGCTGGGCGGTCCGCACCAACAACCCCCCCTCCGGGCATGTGCGCGGCGAGGGCGCCCTGCAGGTGTGCGCCGCCTACGAGGCGCAGATGGACAAGCTGGCCAAGAAGCTCGGCCTCGATCCGGCCGAGCTGCGCATGCGCAACGTCATGGCGACCGGCGACGTCCTGCCCACCGGCCAGACCGTGACCTGCCCGGCCCCGGTCGCCGAACTCCTCGAGGCGGTGCGGGACCACCCGCTGCCGCCGCTGCCCAAGGACACCCCCGAGGACGAGTGGCTGCTGCCCGGCGGCCCCGAGGGCGCGGGCGAACCGGGCGCGGTGCGCCGCGGGGTGGGCTACGGCCTGGGCATGGTGCACATGCTCGGCGGCGAGGGCGCGGACGAGGTGTCCACGGCCACCGTGAAGGTCCAGGACGGGGTGGCGACGGTGCTGTGCGCGGCCGTCGAGACCGGCCAGGGCTTCACCACGCTGGCCCGGCAGATCGTCCAGGAGGTCCTCGGCATCGACGAGGTGCGGGTGGCGCCCGTGGACACCGACCAGCCCTCGGCGGGCGCGGGCAGCCGCGGCCGGCACACCTGGGTGTCGGGCGGTGCGGTGGAGCGTGCGGCGAAGATGGTCCGCACCCAGCTCCTGGCGCCCCTGGCCCACAAGTTCGGCATGTCCGCCGAACTGCTCCAGATCAGCGACGGCCGGATCACCTCGTACGACGGCGTGCTGTCGACGCCCGTCGCCGAGGAACTGGTGGGCAAGGAACTGTGGGCCACCGCCCAGTGCCGTCCGCACCCCACGGAGCCCCTGGACGAGTCCGGCCAGGGCGACGCCTTCGTCGGGATGTCGTTCTGCGCGATCCGCGCGGTGGTCGACGTCGACATCGAGATCGGCTCCGTACGGGTCGTGGAACTGGCCGTCGCCCAGGACGTGGGGCGGGTGCTGAACCCGGCCCAGCTGGCCGCCCGGATCGAGGCGGGCGTCACCCAGGGCGTGGGTGCCGCGCTCACCGAGAACCTGCGCACACCGCGTGGTCTGGTCCGGCACCCCGACCTCACCGGCTACGCCCTGCCGACCGCCCTGGACGCGCCCGACATCCGGATCGTGAGGCTGGTCGAGGAGCGGGACGTGGTCGCGCCGTTCGGCGCGAAGGCGGTCAGCGCGGTGCCGGTGGTGACCTCGCCGGCGGCCATCGCCGCCGCCGTCCGCGCGGCCACCGGCCGCCCGGTCAACCGCCTGCCGATCCGCCCGCAGGCAGCGGTGGTGACCAGCGGCCGCGACCGGCTGATCAGGTCCGGCGACTGACGCCCGGCGGCCGGCGCTCGGGGCGCCGTCCGGTGACCGCCGTCCGGTGACCGGCGGCCGGTGGCTGACGTCCGGTAACCGGCGCTCGGTGTCGTGGTGGGAGAACGCGCACGCCGATTTCCGTGCGCGGGCAACGCGCGGGGGTGTTCGAGCGTCTTGTGGGGCGGGGGCGTCCGCATCCGTGTTCCGGCCGGGCCGCCCGTCCGCTTCCGGTCCGGGGGCGTTGTCAGTGGTGGCACGTAGTGTTCCGAGTGGTGGGGGACGGCTGCCGGGTGCGGGGGGCCGGGGGCCCGTCCCGCCCGGGCGGGGAGGTGCCGTCCGGAGCGTTGGAGCACGGGACACGGGACTGAGCGCACGTATGCACGGGGGAGCCATGAGCACGACCGACACCGTAGCCACGGATGCCATGGACGCCACGCATGCCATGGACGCCACGCATGCCACGGGCACTGCGGGAGCGATCGTCCTGACCGAGGACGACCTCGATCCGTTCATCACGCACGCGGCCACGCGCCGCTGGCTGACCGGCCCCGGACTGCCCTGCGAAAGCGGCCTGTTCAGCTTCGCGCAGCTGCGCGACGCCGGCGGTCCGCGCACGGTCGCCGGCTCCACCGGTGACCCGGGCGAGAGACTCTCCGCGGAGCTGCGGGACCAGCTGGTCGTCGGTCAACTGCTGGGCCCCGCCGGCCTGGAGACGGAGTCGGTCCTGCTCGACGGTGTCACCGGCGAGGTCTCGACGACGTACTTCTTCCACGACCGCCCCGACCTGATGGACCGTCGCCCGCTCGCCCCGTCGCTGCCGACCCTGGTGCGGTTCGCCGCGGCGACGGACGAACTGGCGGGACTGCGCGGCCAGTTCGCCGCCTACGCGGGCCGCTGGGGCACCAAGGCGGTGGCACAGGCCTCGCGGCAGCTGCTCGCGGTGTTCGAGGAGGGGGCGGACGGCGAGCCGGCGCCGCTGTGGCGGATGGCCGCGCTGATCCGCCCGCTGGCCCTGGTGGCCGGTCCGGGCGCGGCCTCGGGACTCGCCCTCGACCTCCCGGTCCGCCTGCTCGACCAGGAGTTCGGCCGACGGGGTGTGGTCCGCTTCGAGGAGTTCGACTTCCCCGCGACGCTGACGCACGAGCCGACCCGCCGCTTCCTGTGCGGGACGGGCCTGCCCGAGGACGGCTTCCTGTTCCAGCTGGACACCGACCTGCCGCTGCGGACCCTCGCCGAGTACTACGGCGAGAACGGCGACGGCGACCCCGGCGCGTTTTGGGCCGGCCGCCTGCCCGCCCACGCCGGCCGGCTGATCCGCCTCGGCCATCTGATCGAGGACAACAGCCTGGTCCTCGACGGCGCCACCGGCGAGGTCCTGAACTGGAGCGAGCCGGACTCGGCCCTGTACCCGCTGAACACGGACGTCTCGACCCTCGCCTTCACCCTCTGGCTGCTGCACCGCGAGCACGCCATCGACGAGGAGTCGGGCCACGCGCTGACCAGCGGGACGTACGACCAGCTGGCCATGACGATGATCCAGGTCCTGTCCGCCGTCGACCCGACGGGCACCACGACCGACGCCGACTGGCACTACTGGACGGAGCTGTTCCAGGACGAGGCGGGCGGGGTGCTCTGAGAGCGCGCTCCGAAAACACCCCGCCCGTGTCGGGGACGAGGTGTGGTCTTCGCCACCTCGCCGCCGCGAACCCGGTACGCCGACCGTACGGCGGGGCGAGAGCGGCGCCCAAGGCATTCCGGCGCGACGCGGCGGGACTGCCACACGCCGTTCATGAACGCCGGGACGGGCGGCCGGGGGAGTACGACCAAGGTCCCGGTGCCGGTCCGACCCCCGACAGGCGTCAAAGTGCTCCGTGGCCCTTACTCTGACGCCCATGGCCGCCCCGATCCCGCGCGACACCCCTGTCGCCAAGACCTCCGCCGTCCCGCCCGGGTCCACCGCCCCGCCCGGACCAGCCGTCCCGCCCGGACCAGCCGTCCCCGACGGTGAGGGCGGCGGGAGCGTGCTGAGCGGCCCCTACCGGGCGCTGAGCATCGGCATCGTCTCCGTGGTGCTGCTGATCGCCTTCGAGGCGACGGCGGTGGGCACGGCCATGCCGGTCGCGGCGCGCGAGCTGGACGGGGTGCCGCTGTACGCGTTCGCGTTCTCGGCGTACTTCACCACCAGCCTGTTCGCGATGGTCCTCGCCGGCCAGTGGTCGGACCGCGGCGGACCGCTCGCACCGCTGACCACGGGCATCGCCGCCTTCGCGGCCGGGCTCCTGCTGGGCGGGACGGCGGGCTCGATGTGGCCGTTCATCCTGGGCCGGGCCGTGCAGGGCCTCGGCGGCGGCATGGTGATCGTCGCGCTGTACGTCGTCGTGAGCCGGGCCTACCCGCAGCGGCTGCGTCCGGCGATCATGGCCGCGTTCGCGGCGAGCTGGGTGGTGCCCTCGATCGTCGGCCCGCTCGCCTCCGGAGCGGTGACCGAACACCTCGGCTGGCGGTGGGTGTTCCTCGGCATCCCGGTCCTCGTCACGCTCCCCCTCGCCCTCGCCCTCCCGCAGATACGCCGCCTGGCGTCCGGCTCGGCGGGCGACGGCACCGACGCACCGGCCTCCTCCGGCGGCCGCCGCATCCGCCTCGCCCTCGCGATCTCCTTCGGCGCCGGGCTGCTCCAGTACGCCGCCCAGGACCTGCGCTGGCTCTCCCTGCTGCCCGGCGCGGCGGGTGCCGCGCTGCTGGTGCCCGCGGTGCTGGGCCTGCTCCCGCGCGGCACCTGCCGCGCGGCGCGCGGCCTGCCCTCGGTGGTGCTGCTGCGCGGCGTCGCCGCGGGCTCCTTCATCGCCGCCGAGTCCTTCGTCCCGCTGATGCTGGTCACCCAGCGCGGCCTCAGCCCGACCCTCGCCGGCCTCTCCCTCGCGGCGGGCGGCGTCACCTGGGCGCTGGGCTCCTGGCTCCAGTCCCGGCCCCGCGTCCAGCCCCACCGGGAGCGGCTGACGATCCTGGGGATGGCCCTGGTGGCCGGCGCCATCGCGGCGGCCCCGAGCGTGCTGATCGAGGCGGTCCCCGCCTGGGCCCTGGCCGTCGCCTGGGCGTTCGGCTGCCTCGGGATGGGCCTGGTGATCTCCTCCACCAGCGTGCTCCTGCTCCAGCTCTCCGCACCCGAGGAAGCGGGCACCAACTCGGCCGCCCTCCAGATATCCGACGGCCTCTCCAACGTCCTCCTGCTGGCCGTCGGCGGCGCCGCCTTCGCCGCCCTCGGCGGCGGCACGGTCGCCCACGGGGCCACCGGGGCCTCCGGCTCCCACCCGGCCGCCTTCGCCGCGGTGTTCCTGCCGATGGCGGCGGTGGCTCTGGCGGGGGTGTGGGTGGCGACGCGGCTGCGGTCCCCCTCCCCCTGAGTGGTACTACTTTGACCCCATGTGGTGGTACCGTTTTGGTATGGCCACGAACCTGCGTCTCCGCGACGACCAGAAGGAAGCTCTCAAGCTGCGCGCCGAGGAAGAGGGGGTCAGCATGCACGCCATACTGCTGAAGGCCGTGGACGACTACCTGGCCCGGACGGCTCACGAGACGCTCGTGCGCAAGGCGGCCAAGGAGCAGACCGCCAAGTGGGCCGAACTGCTGGAGCGGCTCAAGTGACGTATGTCTATCTGTCGGCCGAGGACGTCCTGGCCATCGCCGAGAACGCCGTCGATGATCAGGACATCGCCGTGCGCGACGCGGGTCTGCTGGAGTCGGCCGTGCACCGCCCCTCGGCCTCCATGTTCGGCCAGGAGGCCTACACCGACCTGTTCGACAAGGCGGCCGCACTCCTGCAGTCCCTGACCATCAACCACCCCTTCGTCGACGGGAACAAGCGCACGGCCTGGGTGTCCTGCGTCGTCTTCCTGGCGATGAACGAGGCGCAGCTGCGTCCCGACATCGACGCGGCCGAGCGCCTGGTCATCGCCGTGGCGACCGGCGACATGGACGAGGTCAAGGTCATCTCCGAGGCATTGAGGGATCTGGCCGAGCAGGTGGTGTGACCTCGGTCCCATCCTCGGCAGCCCTGGCGCAGTCCGGGCGTTGACGCCGACGGGCCATCGATAGGGTGGCCCGGCCGTCCCGCACAGCCGAGCCGCTCTACCCCCTCAACGGAGACCGTGACTACCACCGCCGCTTCCGCCTCGCACCACCTGTCCCCGGCCTTCCCCGGCCGTGCCCCCTGGGGCACCGCCGGCAAGTTGCGCGCCTGGCAGCAGGGGGCGATGGAGAGGTACCTACAGACGCAGCCGCGCGACTTCCTGGCGGTCGCCACCCCCGGCGCCGGCAAGACGACCTTCGCGCTGACGCTGGCCTCCTGGCTGCTGCACCACCACGTCGTGCAGCAGGTGACCGTCGTCGCGCCCACCGAGCATCTGAAGAAGCAGTGGGCCGAGGCCGCCGCGCGGATCGGGATCAAGCTGGACCCCGAGTACAGCGCGGGCCCGGTCGGCAAGGACTACCACGGCGTCGCCGTCACCTACGCCGGTGTCGGCGTGCGCCCCATGCTGCACCGCAACCGCGCCGAGCAGCGCAAGACCCTCGTCATCCTCGACGAGATCCACCACGCCGGTGACAGCAAGTCCTGGGGCGAGGCCTGCCTGGAGGCGTTCGAGCCGGCCACCCGCAGGCTCGCGCTCACCGGTACGCCGTTTCGGTCCGACACCAACCCCATCCCGTTCGTGGCGTACGAGGAGGGCGACGACGGCATCCGCCGGTCGGCCGCCGACTACACCTACGGGTACGGTTCCGCGCTCGCCGACGGCGTCGTCCGCCCCGTCATCTTCCTCTCCTACAGCGGCAACATGCGCTGGCGCACCAAGGCCGGCGACGAGGTCGCGGCCCGCCTCGGCGAGCCCATGACCAAGGACGCGATCAGCCAGGCCTGGCGCACCGCCCTCGACCCGCGCGGTGACTGGATGCCGTCCGTGCTGCGCGCCGCGGACCAGCGGCTGACCGAGGTCAGGAAGTCCGTCCCGGACGCCGGTGCCCTGGTCATCGCCGCGGACCAGGACTCCGCCCGCTCCTACGCCAAGCTGATCCGCGAGATCACCGGCAGCAAGGCCACCGTCGTCCTGTCCGACGACACCGGCGCCTCGAAACGGATCGACGACTTCAGCGGCAGCGACGACCGGTGGATGGTCGCCGTCCGCATGGTGTCCGAGGGCGTCGACGTACCGCGCCTGGCCGTGGGCGTGTACGCGACCACCATCTCCACCCCGTTGTTCTTCGCCCAGGCCGTCGGCCGTTTCGTCCGGTCGAGGCGGCGCGGCGAGACCGCCTCCGTGTTCCTGCCGACCGTCCCGGACCTGCTGGGCTTCGCGAACGAGATGGAGCGCGAGCGCGACCACGTCCTCGACAAGCCCAGGAAGGAGGGCGAGGAGGACCCGTACGCCGAGTCCGAGAAGGAGATGGACGAGGCGAACCGGCAGGAGGACGAGGACACCGGCGAGGAGATGCTGCCCTTCGAGGCACTGGAGTCCGACGCCGTCTTCGACCGGGTCACCTACAACGGCGCCGACTTCGGCATGCAGGCCCACCCCGGCAGCGAGGAGGAGCAGGACTACCTGGGCATCCCGGGGCTCCTCGAACCCGACCAGGTGGAGCTGCTGCTGCAGAAGCGGCAGGCCCGGCAGATCGCGCACAGCCGCAAGAAGCCGGACGACGAGGCCGACCTGCTCGAACTGCCCGCCGAGCGGCGCCCCGTGGTCTCCCACAAGGAGATGATGGAACTGCGCCGCCAGCTCAACAACATGGTCGGCGCCTACGTCCACCAGAGCGGCAAGCCGCACGGCGTCATCCACACCGAGCTGCGCCGCGTCTGCGGCGGGCCGCCCGCCGCCGAGGCCACGCCGGGACAGCTGCGCCAGCGGATCGCCAAGGTGCAGGAGTGGGCCACCCGCATGCGGTGAATTCCCTTCACCCCTCGCGCATAGCGGGACGAAAGGGGCGGCTTCGCAGTTGCCGGTGCCCGGATTCTGGACGGAGCCTTCCGCTGACCGAACCGGCTCGCTACTGTCCCGCTACGCACACGCCCCGTGGCAGCGCCGCCGCGGAGCGCAGCCGTGAAGCGACTGCGCCCGGGACACAGCCGGGCCGCCGGCCGATCGGCGGCCTCTGAAGCGCGTCACCGACGGGACTCGGTGACGCATACGCCGTGAGAGGGCCGCCGACCTGACCACGAAGGAGTGGGCGTCGTGACCGCGGAGACCTCCCAGACGCTCGACCGGGGACTGCGGGTCCTCAAGCTGCTGGCCGACACGGACCACGGCCTGACCGTCACCGAGCTATCCCACAAACTGGGCGTGAACCGGACCGTTGTGTACCGGTTGCTCGCCACACTGGAACAGCACGCGCTCATACGCCGTGACCTCGGCGGACGGGCCCGGGTCGGGCTCGGAGTGCTGCGGCTGGGCCGCCAGGTGCATCCGCTCGTACGCGAGGCCGCGATGCCGGCCCTGCGGTCGCTGGCGGAGGACATCGGCGCGACCGCGCACCTGACACTGGTGGACGGGGCCGAAGCGCTGGCCGTCGCCGTGGTGGAACCGTCGTGGACGGACTACCACGTGGCCTACCGGGCCGGGTTCCGGCATCCGCTGGAGCGGGGCGCCGCCGGCAAGGCGATCATCTCGGCCCGCCTGCAACGGCCCCACGACCCCGGATACACCCTCACCCACGGCGAGCTGGAGGCCGGCGCGTGCGGAGCGGCGGCGCCACTGCTCGGGGTCACCGGCGTCGAGGGCAGCGTCGGCGTGGTGATGCTGGCCGACGTGGTCCCCGAACGGGTCGGCCCGCGGGTCATGGACGCGGCCCGCGAGGTCGCGGAGGCCCTGCGCTGACGGCCGGAAGGCGCCGGGGCGGCGCTCGCCCCGGCAGCGAAGGCCACCCGCGCGGGCGTGCGGGCCCCGATGCCGTGCGTGGCGGGAACCGGGCACGGCCGCCGTGCCGGCCGGGAAGCGGGACGGCGCGCCCGGTCGCCGCCCGGCGCACCGGAAGAGGCCCGTGCCGGCCGGTGCGGAGGAGGCCGGGCCTCGCAGGCCGCCGGCCCGGGAGGCTCTTCGAGCGGGGAATCCCCCGGATCCGGCCGGGGGAGGACCCGCGTTAGATTGAACCCGTGCTCTCTCGCCTCACGCGCCCCCGGGCCCTCGCCGTCTGCGCCGTTCCCGTCGTCGCCCTGCTGGCCACGGCGGTGTTCGCGCCGCTGCCGTTCTCGTTGGCACAGCCGGGGCTGACGGCCGACGTGCTCGGCGAGAACCGGGGCACGCCGGTCATCACCGTCTCCGGCGCGCCGACCCGCGAGACCACCGGCCAGCTGCGGATGACGACGATCGAGGCCACCTCCCCCGACACCCGGGTGAGCCTCCCGGACGTCCTCGACGCCTGGTTCGGCACCGACCGGGCCGTCATGCCCCGCGACTCGGTCTACCCCAGCGGGGACGACGTCGAGGAGATCGAGCAGTACAACGAGGAGCAGATGCGCAAGTCCCAGGACGAGGCGACCCTGGCCGCGCTGGGTTACCTGGATCTGGACGGCAAGGACGTCGAGGTCGACCTGGAGCTCGCCGACGTCGGCGGCCCCAGCGCCGGCCTGCTCTTCTCCCTCGGCATCGTCGACAAGCTGAACGGTGACGACAGCGGAGGCGACCTCACCGGCGGCCGGACCATCGCCGGTACGGGGACGATCGACGCCGAGGGCAGGGTCGGCGCCGTGGGCGGCGTGCCGCTGAAGACGCAGGCCGCCCGGCGGGACGGCGCCACCGTCTTCCTGGTGCCCGAGGCCGAGTGCGCCGACGCGCAGGCCGAACTCCCCGACGGTCTGCGCCTGATCCCGGTCACCACCCTCGAGGCCACCGTCGACGCCCTCGTCGACCTGGAGAAGGACGCGGGCAAGGTCCCGAGCTGCTGACGCGGTCCGCCCGTCCGGCCGGCGTCTACCCCTCCTCGACGAACCCCTCGTCCACCATCCAGTCCAGCGCCACCTGGTGGGGGTCCTCGCCGTCCACGTCCACCCTGGCGTTCAGGGTCCGCGCCACCTCGTTGTCCAGCTTCGCCGTGACCGGGTCGAGGACCTCGGGGATCGCCGGCCACTCCTCGAGGGTGTCGGTGTTGACCGTCGGCGCCGCGTTGTAGTTGGGGAAGAACTTCCTGTCGTCCTCCATCACCTCCAGGTCCATGGACTTGATCCGTCCGTCGGTGGTGAAGACCTCGCCGTACGTACAGGTGCCCTCGGCCGTCTGGGTGTAGATGATCCCGGTGTCCATCTGGGTGACGTTCCCCGCGGCGATGTTCATGCCGTACGCCTTCTCCATGCCCGGCAGCCCGTCCGCCCGGTTGGCGAACTCGCCCTCCACGCACAGGGTCACCGCCGCCGGATCGGACTTCGCCAGCGCGGCCACGTCCGACAGCGTCCGCGTGCCGTACTTCCTGAAGTTGGCCTGGTTCATGGCCAGGGCGTAGGTGTTGTTCAGCTCCGACGGCTCCAGCCAGGTCACCCCGTTCCTCCGGTCGGCCTCGCGCACCGCCTCCCACTGCTCGCGCGGGTCGGGCAGGGGCCTGCTGTTGCCCTGGTACGTGATCCACGCCGTGCCGGTGTACTCGTACCCGGCGTCCGCGTCCCCGTTCACGACCGCCTCCCGGGAGCCGACCGAGCCCTGGATACCGGTGCGGTCGATGACCTCGGCGCCGGCCGCCTGGAAGGCGATGCCCATGATCGCGCCCAGGATCAGCTGCTCGGTGAACTCCTTGGACGTGACGGTGAGGGTCGCGCCCTCGAGCGGCTTCCCCCGCCCGATCGACCCCGGCTCCACGTCGTCGACCATGGGGGAACCGCTGGTCAGCCCGCAGGAGGAGACCCCCGCCAGCAGCACTGCGGCGAGCAGCAGGCACCCGCGCCGCCTCATCCGCCCGCCTCCAGCCCCCGTGGCCGCAGAAGCAGTTCGGCCAGTGAGGCCAGCCAGTCCACCAGCAGGGCCAGGGAGATGGTGAGGATCGAGCCCAGCATCAGCACCGGCATCCGCTGGCTGGTGATCCCGGTGGTGATCAGGACGCCCAGACCGCCGCCTCCGCCGAAGGTCGCCAGGGTGGCGGTGCCGACGTTCAGGACGAGGGCCGTACGCACCCCGGCGAGGATGAGCGGGACGGCCAGGGGAAGTTCCACGCGGCTCAGCACGCCCAGCGGGGACATGCCGATGCCGCGCGCCGCCTCCAGCAGCGTCGGATCGTTGGCCCGCAGACCCGCGATGGTGTTGGAGAGCACCGGCAGCACGGCGTAGGCGATGATGCCGATGAGGGCGGCCCGGCGGCCGATGCCCAGCCAGATCACCAGCAGCGCGAGCAGACCGATCGCGGGCGTCGCCTGGCCCGTGTTGGCGAACGCCATCGCGGCCGGGGCCGCCCTGCGCAGCGTCGGCCGGGTCAGCAGGATGCCCAGCGGAATCGCGATGACCAGCACGAAGAACGTCGAGATCACGGTCAGTCCGATGTGCTGCCGGAGCGCCTTGGTCACCTGCCCGCCGGACAGCGCGTTTTGGGACAGCGTGTCCAGGTCGGCCTGCGTGAACCACAGCCAGGTCGCGAACAGGACGACGACCAGCACCACGGGCAGGACCGTCAGCTTCTGCCACGTCACCGGGGAGGCGTCCGCCGCCGCGGGCCCGGCCGGCCGCCTCGTCGTCCCGCCTCCGTGCCCGCCGTCGTCCTCGTCCCGGCCTTCGTCGTCGACGTCTTCGTCGTTCCCGTTCCCCTTCCCGTCCCGGAGGGCGGGCCCTGCGGCCTCGTGCTCGTCCGGGGGCCGGCGCCCGCCGGGCGGCCGCCGCGATGAGGCGCTCACCCGTCCGCCTCCCCGCCGGCGCCCTCCTGCTCGGCGTGCGTCCTCACGGCCCGCTGCCCCTCCAGTTCGTGCTGGGCCTCCATCGCCTCCAGCCGGTCGGCCTCCAGCAGTTCGTGGACGGAGTTCATCAGCGTCTCCACGTCGACGACGCCCTCGTAGGCGCCGCGCCCACCGGTGACCGCCACCCGGCCGGAGCTGTCGGTCAGCACCGCCTCCAGCGCGTCCCGCAGGGTCGCGTCCCGGGTCACCGTGTCGTGCACCAGGGTGCCCGCGCGGGCCAGCGAGCCCTTGGCCCGCATCAGGTCGCCGCGCCGGAGCCACTTGTAGGGGCGCCGCCGCCGGTCGAGCAGCAGGATCTCGTTGGAGCCGCTGGAGCGGAGCAGGTTGAAGATCTCCTGGAGCGGGTCGTCGACGGTCACCGTCGGATAGTCGGTGATCTCCACGTCCCCCACACGGGTGAGGTTCAGCCGCTTCAGCGCGGCCCCGGCGCCGACGAAGCCGGACACGAAGTCGTCCGCCGGGTTGGTGAGGATCGCCTCCGGGGTGTCGAACTGGGCGATGTGCGAACGCTCCCGCAGCACCGCGATCCGGTCGCCCAGCTTGATCGCCTCGTCGAAGTCGTGGGTGACGAAGACGATCGTCTTGTGCAGCTCGTGCTGCAGCCGGATCAGCTCGTCCTGGAGGTGGTCGCGGGTGATGGGGTCCACCGCCCCGAACGGCTCGTCCATCAGCAGCACCGGCGGATCCGCCGCCAGTGCCCGCGCCACGCCCACCCGCTGCTGCTGCCCGCCGGAGAGGCTGCGCGGATAGCGGCCGTGGAACTCGCCGGGGTCCAGGCCGACCAGGTCCAGCATCTCCTCCACCCGCGCCCGTACCCGGGCCGCCGGCCAGCGCAGCATCTTCGGCACCAGTGCGATGTTCTGGGCCACCGTCATGTGCGGGAACAGCCCGCTGGACTGGATCGCGTATCCGACCTTGCGGCGCAGTCTCACCGGGTCCATGTCGGTGACGTCCTCGCCGCCGATGCGGATGCGGCCGCCGCTCGGCTCGATCAGCCGGTTGATCATCTTCAGCGCGGTCGACTTCCCGCAGCCGGACGGGCCGACGAGGATGACGGTCTCGCCCGCCCGGATCTCCATGCTGACGTTGTCGACGGCCGGCTGCGGGCTGCCCGGGTACCTCTTGGTGAGGGACTCCAGCTCGATGGTCGCGCCGGTGGTCCCGGTGGGTTCGCCGGCCCCGTCGCCGGATGCGTCGGGTGCGCCGGGCGCCTTCGGAGCCGGTGACTCAGGCACGGATCCCCCTGGAGATGGTCAGCCGCCCGATCAGGACGTACACGGCGTCGAACAGCAGCGCGAGAATGATGATCAGGAGGGTGCCCGCGAGCACCTGGTTGAGCGCGTTGCTGCTGCCCAGCGAGGCGATCCCGCGGAAGATCAGGTTGCCCAGGCCGGGACCGGAGGCGTACGCGGCGATGGCGGCGATGCCCATCAGCATCTGCGTGGAGACCCGGATGCCGGTGAGGATCGGCGGCCAGGCCAGCGGCAGCTCCACCCGCGCCAGCCGGGCCACGCGCGACATGCCGATGCCGGTGGCCGCGTCCACCAGCGCGGGGTCGACCCCGCGCAGCCCGACGATCGCGTTCCGCACGATCGGCAGCAGCCCGTACAGCGTCAGCGCGATCACCGTCGGCGGCACCCCGAGCCCCACGACCGGGATCAGCAGACCGATCATGGCCAGCGACGGGATGGTCAGCAGGGTCGAGGTGGCGGTCGTGGCCAGGTTCCCCGCCCAGTCGCTGCGGTACGTCGCCACCCCGATCAGCACCCCGATCACGGTCGCCGCCACCATGCACTGGAAGACCACGCTCGCGTGCTGGTACGTGTCGACGAGCAGCTGCTGGTGGCGGTTGCCCAGGTACTCCCAGAAGTCCACGTCCCCTCACTCCAGCTCGGCCATGCCCGTCCGGTCAGTCCGGTCCGTCCGGGTCCCCGCCCGGCGGTTCGAGGAGCGCGGCCTGCTCCACCAGCGGGATGATCCGCAGCGGAACGGGGTTCTCCATCACGATCGCCGTGGCGGCCCGGACGATGCCATCAAAACCGACCACACGGTCGATCACCCGTTGGAGATCGGCGTTGGAGCGGGCCACGAGCCGGCACAGCATGTCCCCGCTGCCGGTCGTGGTGTGCAGCTCCAGGACCTCCGGCACGGTCGCCAAGTGCGCCCGGACATCAGCCCCTTGGCCCTGGCGGATCTCCAGCGTCGCGAACGCCGTGACCGGGTAGCCGAGGGCCGCCGGATCCACCTGGGGACCGAATCCGCGGATGACTCCGTTCGACTGAAGCCGGTCCAGCCGCGCCTGCACCGTCCCCCGCGCCACCCCGAGCCGCCGGGACATCTCCAGCACTCCGATCCGCGGCTCCCGCGCGAGGAGCAGGATGATCCGGCCGTCCAGCCGATCGATCGCCACACCGGCCTCCCCTCCTGGTCACCAGGACGCCCGGCCGCCCGGTCGCCCGGCAGCTCGGTCACCTGGTCATCCTGTACAGACAGTCCGCCGATCGCGGCATCCCACTGGACAGAGTGCCCAGTGAAAACGCGAACTATTGCGCACCTTGCAGAGCTGGCCCACCCTGCACCTATGACGCAGACCACACACCACACTCCCGACACGACCGCCCGGCAGGCCGATCCCTTCCCGGTCAAGGGAATGGACGCGGTCGTCTTCGCCGTGGGCAACGCCAAGCAGGCGGCGCACTACTACTCCACCGCCTTCGGCATGACGCTGGTCGCCTACTCCGGACCGGAGAACGGCAGCCGCGAGACCGCGAGCTACGTCCTGGAGAGCGGCTCCGCCCGCTTCGTGTTCACCTCGGTGATCAAGCCGTCCACCGAGTGGGGCACCTTCCTCGCCGACCATGTGGCCGCGCACGGCGACGGCGTCGTCGACCTCGCCATCGAGGTCCCGGACGCGCGCGCCGCGTTCGCCTACGCCGTCGAGCACGGCGCCCGCCCGCTCGCCGAGCCGTACGAGCTGAAGGACGAGCACGGCACCGTCGTCCTCGCCGCGATCGCCACCTACGGCAGCACCCGGCACACCCTCGTCGAGCGCACCGGCTACGACGGGCCCTACCAGCCCGGCTTCGTCGCCGCCGGGCCGATCGTCGAACCGCCCGCCCGGCGCTCCTTCCAGGCCGTCGACCACTGTGTCGGCAACGTCGAACTCGGCCGGATGAACGAGTGGGTCGCCTTCTACAACAAGGTCATGGGCTTCACGAACATGAAGGAGTTCGTGGGCGACGACATCGCCACCGAGTACAGCGCGCTCATGTCGAAGGTGGTCGCCGACGGCACGCTCAAGGTCAAGTTCCCGATCAACGAGCCGGCCGTCGCCAAGAAGAAGTCCCAGATCGACGAGTACCTGGAGTTCTACGGCGGCGCCGGCGTCCAGCACATCGCGCTCAACACCAACGACATCGTGCACACGGTCCGCCAGATGCGCGCGGCCGGTGTGCGGTTCCTGGACACCCCGGACTCGTACTACGACACCCTCGGCGAGTGGGTCGGCGACACCCGGGTGCCGCTCGACACCCTGCGCGAGCTGAAGATCCTCGCCGACCGGGACGAGGACGGCTACCTGCTGCAGATCTTCACCAAGCCGGTCCAGGACCGGCCGACCGTGTTCTTCGAGATCATCGAGCGGCACGGCTCCATGGGCTTCGGCAAGGGCAACTTCAAGGCCCTCTTCGAGGCCATCGAGCGGGAGCAGGAACGCCGCGGCAACCTGTGACCGGGTGCCGGATGCCGGGTGCCGGGTGCCGGATGCTGGATGCCGGGTGCCGGGTGAGGGGTGCCGGCGGGACCGGCAACGGCGAGGGCCGGACACGGGCGGGCACCACCCCGTGTCCGGCCCTCGTCGGCCCTCGTCGGCCCTCGCCGGTCCTCGCCGGTTCTCCTCACGACCAGTCCGGCGGCCCGTCCCCGACCGGTGGCTCGCCCAGCCGTTCCAGTGCCGCCTTCGCCTCGGGCACCCGAAGCGGGGAGAAGTACGGGTTGATGGCCAGGGCTTCCCGCAGATGCCGCCGCGCGGCCCCGTACCGCTCCAGCTCGCGCTCGATCATGCCCCGGTGGAAGGCGTGCGGCGCGCTGCGCACCCCGCCGCCGTGCGTCCCCTCCGTCGCCCGCACCGCGAACTCCAGCGCCTCCTCGGACCGCCCCGACCGGTGCAGCGCCCAGCCCAGGGCGTCGGCCACCGCCGTCGACGGCTGCCGCTCCCACTCCGTGCGCAGCAGCCGCACCGCGGTCCGGGGGTCCCCGTGGTCCGCCTCGAACCGGCCGAGGACCAGATTCCCGTCGGCCCCGTGCGCGGCGGCCTGCCGTACCCGCGAGCGCAGCAGGTCGTAGTGGACCCGGGCGGCCTGCCGCAGCCCCAGGGACTCGTACAGCTCGCCCAGTTCCAGCGCGTACTCCGGCAGCGGCTGCCGGGCCAGCGCCGCCCGGTAGGCGCTCAGCGCCTGAGTGGTCCGGCCGAGCGCGGCCAGCGCCCTGCCCTGTCCCGCCTGCGCCGCCCGCTGGTCCGGGTCGATGCGCACCGCCTCCCGGAAGTGCCGCAGGGCGTCCTCCCGGTCGCCGCGCTCCCAGGCCAGCTGCCCGGCCCGCTCCAGGTACGACGCCCGCTCGGCCGGTTCCCCGGCCGCCGCGGCGGCGTCGGCGAGCTGGGCCGCCGCGTCCTCCCGCCAGCCCTTGTCCCGGTACACGGCCGCCGCCCGAGCCATCACGGCCGGACCCGACCGCAACGCCTTCAGCCGGTCCAGCATCCTGTCCGCCGCCCCGCCGTCGCCGAGCCCCGCGTACGCCTCGATCAGCGGGGGATACGTCGTCCACCGCTCCGGCTCCAGCTTCAGCGCCCGCCTGCCCCACTCGAGCGCGGCGGGATGGTCGCCGCGCGCGTTCGCCAGCACCGCCAGCCCGCGCAGCGCCTCGGCGTTGCCCCGCGGCCGCACCTTCAGCGAGGTGCGCAACGCCCGCTCGGCCCGCGAGTACCGCGCGGGGTCCGCCAGCCGCCGCCCCTGCTCCACCCGGGCCGCCCCGAGCAGCGCCCAGGACCGCGCGTCCTTCGGACGCTCCCTCAGCAGCCGCTCCCGCTCCTCGACCAGCACCTCCAGATCGGACAGCGACGCCGGCACCCCGCCGGCCACCGCCGCCCGCGCCCGCGCCCCGGGGGCCGGCTCCGGCGGCCCCTCCGCCCTCTGCCCCCACGGCAGCAGCACCAGCACCCCGCCGAGCACGGCGCACCCGGCGGCCGCCGAACCGAACCGCGCCCGGCGCCCGCGCCCCACCCGCCCGCGGGCCTCGCCCCCGCCCCCGCCCCCGGTCTCCTGCGGTCTTCCGCCCTCGGTCTTCTGTGGCTTGTCGTCCATGGCGCACACTGTGCGTCACATCATCCGCCGATACGACGAACCACACCCCGGCTCACCACGCCGTACGTCCGGGTGACGTACGCGGGGTTCACGCCGATGGCCCCGGCTGCCACGCTGTGAACGTGAGCCGTATCGAAGCGCGACGCGATGAAGACACGGTGGCGGCCGGCCCTCTCGTCGACCGGCTGCTCGACGGACTGCCTCCCGGGGCGGTCCTCACCGACCCCGGCGTCACGGCCTCCTACGCCAACGACATGGCGAGCTTCTGCCCGGCGGGCGCCCCGGCGGTGGTCGTCCTGCCCCGCACGGTCGAACAGGTGCAGCACGTCATGCGCACCGCCACCGCCCTGCGCGTCCCCGTGGTCCCGCAGGGTGCCCGCACCGGCCTGTCCGGCGCCGCCAACGCGACCGACGGATGCATCGTGCTCTCCCTGACCGGGATGGACGCCATCCTGGAGATCAACCCCGTCGACCGGGTCGCCGTCGTCGAACCCGGCGTCGTCAACGCCACCCTCTCCCGCGCCGTCGGCGAACACGGCCTCTGCTACCCGCCCGACCCCTCCAGCTGGGAGACGTGCACCATCGGGGGCAACATCGGCACCGCCTCCGGCGGACTGTGCTGCGTGAAGTACGGCGTCACCGCCGAGTACGTACTCGGCCTCGACGTGGTCCTCGCCGACGGCCGCCTGATGTCCACCGGCCGCCGCACCGCCAAGGGCGTCGCCGGATACGACCTGACCCGCCTGTTCGTCGGCTCCGAGGGCTCCCTCGGCGTCGTCGTGCGCGCGACCCTCGCCCTGCGGCCCAAACCGCCCGAGCAGCTGGTGCTGGCCGCCGAGTTCGCCTCCGGCGCCGCCGCCTGCGACGCCGTGTGCCGCATCATGGCCGGCGGGCACGTCCCCTCACTCCTCGAGCTCATGGACCGTACGACGGTCAGGGCCGTCAACGACATGACCCGGATGGGACTGCCGGAGAGCACCGAGGCCCTGCTGCTCGCCGCGTTCGACACCACCGACCCCGCCGCCGACCTCGCCGCCCTCGGCGCGCTGTGCGAGGCGGCCGGCGCCACCGAGGTCGTACCGGCCGAGGACGCCGCCGAGTCCGAACTGCTGCTCCACGCCCGGCGCCTGTCCCTGGTCGCCCTGGAGGCGGTCAAGGGCACCACGATGATCGACGACGTGTGCGTGCCCCGCTCCCGGCTCGGCGAACTCGTCGAGGGCGTCGAGCGGATCTCCGAGAAGTACCGGCTCACCATCGGCGTCGTCGCCCACGCGGGGGACGGCAACACCCACCCGACCGTCTGCTTCGACGCCCAGGACCCCGACGAGTCGCGCCGCGCCCGCGAGTCCTTCGACGAGATCATGGCCCTCGGCCTGGAACTCGGCGGCACGATCACCGGCGAACACGGCGTCGGCCTCCTGAAGAAGGAATGGCTGGCCCGCGAGATCGGCCCGGTGGGCGTGGAGATGCAGCGGGCCGTCAAACAGGTCTTCGACCCGCTGAACCTCCTGAACCCGGGCAAGCTCTTCTGACCGGCTGACCGGCTGACCGGCTGACCGGCTGACCGGCTGACCGGCTGACCGGCTGACCGGCTGACCGGCTGACCGGCTGACCGGCTGACCGGCTGACCGGCATCCCCCGCACCCCACACCGTCAAGGGGCGAGCAGCGCGGCCAGCTCGTCGTCGAGACCGGGCTGCTCGCCCTCGCTGCCCGGCGGCACCACCCGCAGCGTCCGCTCCAGCCACGACGACACCTGCGCCGCCGGTGCCTCCAGCAGGGCGTCCCCCTCGGGCGAGCTCAGCGCCACCAGGACGACGCCGCGCCCCTCCGCCCTCGACGGCCACACCCGCACGTCGCCGTGCCCGCACGGCCGGAACACGCCCTCGATCAGCAGTTCGCGGGCGAACATCCAGTGCACCGGCCGCCCGGAGCCGATGTGGAAGGTGATGTGCACGGCATAGGGGTCGTCGGTGCGGTAGCCGAGCCGGGCCGGCACCGGGACGTCCCGCTCCGGCGACAGGACGAGCCGCAGTTCCACTTCGCGCTCCACCACGATGTTCATGGCGCAGGTCCTCTCTCTCGTGAACTCCCGTACGTGTGCCCGCGAGGGGCCGACAGGAGAGAGAGGGGGAGGGGCCGGGAGCATTACGCGGGTGCGCGAAAGTTTTTTCGCGGTAGCACATCGGTGCCCGAAAGGGGTGGGTCCGGCCGGACGGGCCCTGATGCTCGCACCCGTCTGATAAATGTGGTTCCCCCCGACCCACCCGCGAGCAGATACGGGACGACGGACATGAGCGCCCCAACCCCGGCCCCCGGCGACGACACGCCGCGCGAAGGCTTCTACCCGGACCCGTCCGTTCCCGGATATGTCCGGTACTGGAACGGTGCCTCCTGGGTACCGGGCACCAGCCGTCCGGCCCCGGAGGGCGGCGGCGCACCGCTCGCACCGTCGGCGTCCGCCGGTGGCGCCCCCTCCGGTGGCGCCCCGGCGGTGCCCACCGTCGAGGAGACCGGCCCGCACTTCTTCGACGAGGACCCGGTCGACGAACCGTCGCCGTCATCACCAGCAGCGTCTTCCTCGCCTTCGGCTTCACTCTCCCCGTCTCCGTCCTCTCCCTTCTCCCCGTCCCCCTCGTCGGCCGACTCGCAGCACGGCAGCCGGCCCGAGCCCGCCTCGGCGTGGGGCGCCGACCGCTCCCGCCAGTCCGGCTTCGGCGGCGACCAGGGCCGCCGGATCTCCTGGGGCGCGGACCCGAGAGCGGCGCACATGTCCGGCCCGGCGGGCGGCGAGTCCACGGCCGCGGGCACGGGCGGTGCGGACGCCGGTGCGGCGCCCGCGGGCAACACGTTCGTGTTCCGCCCGCCGACGGCCGCGTCGCAGGGCGCGGACAGCGGTTCCGACGGAGCCTTTGCCCCGGCCGCGCCTTCCGACGACGCGGTCGCGGACGAGGGAACCATGACCTTCCGTGCCGTCGGCCCGCGCCGGGGCTCCGGCGCGGGCTCCTCCGGGCGCCCCGGGTTCGGGGCGGGGAAGGCCGCCGCCCGTGCCGCGCGCACCGCCTCCGGACCGGCGGAGAGCGGGAGCCCGGCCGCGGTACCGGCGTCCGGGCCGCAGCAGGCCTCCCCGGTCCCGGCCGTTCCGTCACAGGCCACCGCACCGGCACCGGCACCGGGACCCGTGACCGGGCCCGCCCCCACCACGACCCCCGCTGCCGTCTCCGGGCCCCTGTCGAGCGGTCACGGCGGCGGTCAGTCGTCCTGGGCGCAGCAGGCGCACCGGCTCGGGGGCGGGGAGGAGCCGCCGGTCGCGCCGTGGAAGCCGCCGGTCGAGGACGTCTTCCAGGCCGCCGCCAGACGTCAGGCCTCGGCCCGCCCCGCGGCGCTCGGCAAGCGGCTGATCGCGCGGCTGCTGGACACCGTGGTCCTCGGCGGCGTCACCGCCCTGGCCGCCGTACCGCTGGGCATCGCGGCGGCGGACCACATCGACGAGAAGATCGACGCGGCCAAGCTGTCCGGCGAGACCGTCACGGTGTGGCTGCTCGACGGCACCACATCGGTCTACCTGGGTGTCGTCCTCGCCGTCCTCCTCCTCGGCGGGGTCCTCTACGAGGTGCTGCCCACCGCCAAGTGGGGCCGCACCCTGGGGAAGAGGCTGCTGGGCCTGGAGGTGCGGGACATCGAGGGGCACGACGTGCCCGGGTTCGGGGCGGCCCTGCGCCGCTGGCTGGTCTACAGCGTCCCCGGACTGCTCGTCGTCGGTGTGGTGGGCGTCCTGTGGTGCCTGTTCGACAAGCCGTGGCGGCAGTGCTGGCACGACAAGGCCGCGCACACGTTCGTGGCGGGCTGACCGGGCCGAAACCTCCGGGGAAGCGCAAGGGAGCCCACACGGGGTGTCACCTCTGCGGACCGGCCGCGGCGCCGGTACTCCGGACGGCGGCTCGCCGGATGCGCGGCCGGGGGGTTCGCGGTCGACTCGGGCCATGAGTACCGAACCGCCCCCCGGCTCCGGTCAGCAGCCGCCGGACGACGATCCGTTCAAGAAGCACCCGCCACCCGGCAGCGGGCCCTCGCCGCAGCAAGGCGGCGGCCCGTACGGGAGCGGGGGTGGCGACCCCTACGGCGGTGGTGGCGGCCCGTACGGCGGTGGCGGCGGCGATCCCTACGGCGGCGGCCCCTACGGCGGTGGTGGCGGCCCCTACGGCGGTGGCGGTGGCGGCCCGTACGGCCCCGGCCCCGGCGACCCCCTCGCCGGGATGCCGCCGCTCGCCGACAGCGGCAGACGCACCCTCGCCCGCATCATCGACATGATCCTGGTGGGTCTCGTCGTCTGGCTGCTCACCTGGCCGTTCGGCGTGAGCGAGTACACCATGTCCGGCGACGAGGTCAACGTGGGCAAGTCCTTCACTCAGTCCCTCGTCGCCGCGGTCCTCTACATCGCCTACGACACCTTCATGACGTCCCGCTCCGGGCAGACCCTCGGCAAGAAGTGGCTGAAACTGCGGGTGGCCGACCTGTCCGACGGCTCGACGCCCTCCGTGCAGACGTCGCTGATCCGCGCCCTCGTGCTGTGGGTGCCGTTCGCGTTCTGCTGCGCCTGCGTGTGGACCGTGATCGCGGGCGGCTGGAGCTTCTTCGACAGGCCCTACAAGCAGGGCCTGCACGACAAGGCCGCCAAGACGGTCGTGGTCGGCGCCGGGTGACGCGGACCGGCCGGTGCCGGGAAACCACCCGCTAGCGGACGGACTGCCTCACGGCCTCCCGGGCCGCCGGCACGGTCGCCGGTGACGGCAGGGTCGCCCGGACCGGCTCCTGCGGCACCGGCCGCCGCGCCGGGACGGGGCGGGACCTCGGCTGAGGCGCCGTCATGGCCACCAGCAGTCCGAGGGTGAGCGCCGTGACGACGACGAGCGCGATGCCCACGCCCGAACTCGCCTGCGACAACAGCAGCAGGGCGAAGGTGGAGAAGACCACGGTGCACGAACCGTAGGCGAACTGAGCGACAGTCGGACGGGGCATGGCCATCGTGTCCTCGTGAGTCGGGGGCTGTCGTCCTGGCGTGCCACCGGCTCAACGGTGGGCCGCCAAGCGACTCTCACCGCGAGGGTGCCCGAGCGGAACGCACAGTAAGCGCGACCTGACCCACAGGGCCGGTGCACAGGGGGCGCACGGAGTCATCCCGACGGCGAAACGGGCCTCCCGTGTCCGGCGGCGGACCCTCCGTGTCCGAAAAGCGAACCCCGTCTCCGCATAATGCAGTTGAACTGTTCAAGTCAAGGTCTGTTTTTTCTGCTGAACCTTTAGTCAAATGTGGTCACTTGACTACACGCGTTGATCACGTGTGCGCGG
This sequence comes from Streptomyces yamdrokensis, assembly GCF_053890455.1. Lineage (NCBI taxonomy): Bacteria > Bacillati > Actinomycetota > Actinomycetes > Kitasatosporales > Streptomycetaceae > Streptomyces > Streptomyces yamdrokensis. Next base: position 2,898,408 of record NZ_CM132679.1, on the reverse strand, counting down.
CCATCCGTCACCCGGATTCCGCCTTCGCGCGCACGCACGCCAGAGGAGATCTCAAGTGACCAGTAGATCCTGGACGTTCAGAGCGGCCGCGACAGGCGTGGCACTCGCGGCGGTCACCGCCACCTGCTCTGCGTTCACCGTGGCCCAGGCCGACACGGCCGACGGGGCCGACCGGCCGGCCGGTGTGGACCGGCAGGACCCGGCGGAGCACCACCACGTCGAGCACGACCTCGAGGGCCCGCTCTCCAAGACGCAGGACGCCCAGCGCCAGGAGGCGCTGAAGCAGGTCATATCCGGCGACTCCTCGGTCAAGGACCGGGACGGTTCGAAGGTCGTCGAGCTCAAGGGCAAGGGCAAGGGCAAGAAGGGCACCGGCAAGTACGTCGAGCTCGGCCGCGAGAAGACCGACAAGATCTTCACGATCCTGGTCGAGTTCGGCGACGAGATCGACAGCCGCTACGGCGGCACCCCCGGCCCGCTGCACAACCGGATAGCCGAGCCGGACCGCAGCGTGGACAACTCCACCGCGTGGCAGGCGGACTACGACCAGAAGCACTTCGAGGACATGTACTTCGGCACCGGCAAGGGTGTCGAATCGGTCAAGACGTACTTCGAGAAGCAGTCCTCGGGCCGCTACTCGGTCGAGGGCCAGGTCTCCGACTGGGTCAAGGTTCCCTACAACGAGGCCCGTTACGGCAACAACGCCTGCGGCGCCAGCACCTGCTCGAGCGTGTGGAACGTCGTCAGCGACGGTCTGAACGCATGGGTCGCCGACCAGAGGGCGGCCGGCGCCACCGACGCCGAGATCAAGACCGAGGTCGCCGAGTTCGACGAGTGGGACCGCTACGACTTCGACGGCGACGGCGACTTCAACGAGCCCGACGGCTACATCGACCACTTCCAGGTCGTGCACGCCGGTGAGGACGAGTCCGCCGGCGGCGGCGCCCAGGGCGAGGACGCGATCTGGGCGCACCGCTGGTACGCCTTCGGCACCGACGCCGGCGCCACCGGCCCCGACCGGAACAAGCTCGGCGGCGCCCCCGTCGGCGACACCGGTATCTGGGTCGGCGACTACACCATCCAGCCGGAGAACGGCGGACTCGGCGTCTACGCCCACGAGTACGGCCACGACCTCGGCCTGCCGGACCACTACGACACCGCCGGCGGCGAGAACTCCACCGGCTTCTGGACCCTGATGTCCTCCGGTTCCTGGCTCGGCCGGGGCGAGGGCGAGATCGGCGACCTGCCCGGCGACATGACCGCCTGGGACAAGCTCCAGCTGGGCTGGCTGGACTACGACACGGCCAAGGCCGCGACGAAGTCCAAGCACAAGCTGGGCTACGCCGAGTACAACACCAAGGACAAGCAGGCCCTCGTGGTCGAACTGCCCGAGAAGGCGGTCACCACCGAGGTCGTCGTCCCCGCCGAGGGCGAGACGCAGTGGTGGAGCGGCAGCGGTGACGACCTGCGGAACACGCTGACCCGTTCCGTGGACCTCACCGGCGCCTCGAGCGCCGAGCTGACCCTCGACGGCTGGTACGAGATCGAGGCCAACTACGACTACCTGTACGCCGAGGTCTCCACCGACGGCGGCGCCAACTGGACCGTCCTGGACGGCACGGTGGACGGGCAGCCGATCCCGCGCGACGGCAGCGACAAGCCGGCCCTGCACGGCACGGTCGACGGCTACAAGCCGCTCGCGTACCCGCTGGACGCCTACGCCGGCCGGCAGATCGACCTGCGCTTCCGCTACCAGACCGACGGCGGTCTGGCGATGAAGGGCTTCGCGGCCGACCGGATCTCGGTCACCGCGGACGGCACCCCGCTGTTCACGGACAACGCCGAGACCGCGGACGACGCGTGGACGGCGAACGGCTTCTCCCGCATCGGCGCCTCGTTCACCAACGACTACGCGCAGTACTACATCGCCGAGAACCGTCAGTACGTGTCGTACGACACGACCCTCAAGACCGGCCCGTACAACTTCGGCTTCGCGAGCAGCCGTCCGGACTGGGTGGAGCACTTCCCGTACCAGAACGGCCTGTTGATCTGGAAGTGGGACACCTCCCAGGCGGACAACAACACCAGCGAGCACCCGGGCACCGGCCTGGTCCTGCCGGTCGACTCGCACCCGACCGCGCTGAAGTGGGACGACGGCACGCTGATGCGCAACCGCATCCAGACGTACGACTCGACCTTCAGCAAGTACCGCACCGACGGCCTCACGCTCCACAAGAACGACGTCACGACCAGGATCCGCTCGTCGAAGGGCGTGTCGGTCTTCAACGACCGCGCCCACACCTACTACGACGAGACGAACCCGGCCGGCGGCGTCAAGATCACTGACACCAACACGAAGATCAAGATCGTCAAGGAGGCCAGGGACGGCTCCACGATCCACCTCGAGGTAAGCCCCGCAAGGCGGTAAACCGCCTCTTACCAGGTCAAACCGTGATCGGCGGCAACCCCACTGGCGGGTTGCCGCCGATCCGTGTTTAGGTGCGTCCTGTGACGTCCTTATTGACACCTGGTCCGACGGGGGTATGAATTCCATGGCCGCAGGAGGCTTCAGCAAGCTGCCGAACGGCACCGTGGTGGTGGCACTGAACCTGCCCAGCCCCGCCGCCGGATCCGCCGGATCCGCCGGATCCGCCGGCTCCGTGCGCGTCCTCGTGCACGCGGGCAACAGGGCGCGCGCCCTGACCAGGCTGCGCAACCTGGGCCTGCGGGCCGTCTACCTGCGAGGCAACGCGGCCCCGCCGAGCCCCGACGAGATCACCGCGGTGCTGCACCACCCCGACGGCCTCATATGGCGCACGGCCCCCGACGGCCCGGCCCCCGGCGGCACGGTCCTGCCCGGTCCCGGCCTGTCCGGTCGCGACGACCTGGTGGTCGAGCTGTGGCACCCGATCCGCGCCCTGCTCAGGCGCCCCGCAGCCCCCGCCTGACAGTCCCCCGCCTGACAGCCCCCCGCCCGGCCGTCCCCCGCCCGGCCGCCGCGAGCCTGACCGTCCCCCGCCCGTCGTGCGCACGCCGGACCGCCGTGCGCACGACGGGCGGGGCTCGCTCACTGCACGACCGGCTTCCCCGCGAGCTCCACGCCCGCCCCGCGCAGCTCCTCGAGCGCCCGCTCGGTGGTCCGGGCCGCCACGCCCGCGGTGAGGTCCAGCAGGACCTGGGTGCGGAAGCCCTCGCGGGCCGCGTCCAGGGCGGTCGCCCGGACACAGTGGTCGGTGGCGATGCCCACCACGTCCACCTCGTCGATCTCCCGGGCGCGCAGCCAGTCGGCCAGCGGCACCCCGTTCTCCTCGGCCCCCTCGAAGCCGCTGTACGCCGCCGAGTAGGCCCCCTTGTCGAAGACGGCGTCGACCGCGCCGGAGGCGACCGCGGGGGCGAAGTTCGGGTGGAAGCCGACGCCCTCCGTCCCGGCGACGCAGTGCGCGGGCCAGGAGCGGACGAAGTCGGGGTTGTCGGCGAAGTGGCCGCCGGGGGCGATGTGGTGGTCGCGGGTGGCCACCACGTGCTGGTACCCGGCCGGCACCCGGGCGATCAGCTCGGTGATGGCGGCGGCCACATCCGCACCGCCGGACACGGCGAGGCTGCCCCCCTCGCAGAAGTCGTTCTGCACGTCGACGACGATCAGGGCGCGGCGCATGGTCGGATTCCTTCGGCTGGGGGTCGGACGGGGGAGCGGACGGGGGGCGGGGGGACAGGGGGCGGGTTCCCGGACAGCTGTCAGCTACCCGAGTCCAGGTGCAGGTACTCCGTCGGAATGACGGGTTCCCCGCGGGACAGCTGGGTCGCGGACAGCGGCAGGCCGGCGCGGGCCGCCGCGTGCCGTGCGCGGAGCCGGTCCAGCGGCTCGCGCGCGGTCGCGGTCACCTCGCCGCCCTTGACCAGCTCCACCAGCAGCTGCCGGTCGGCCAGCTCCTGGGGTATCCGCCCGGTACCGACCACCTCGGCCTCGGCGACGCCGTGCTCGTCCAGCCGGCGCGCGGCCCACTTGCGGCCGCCGATGGACGTCTTGCCGCCGGAGGACCGTTTCGCCACGGGGGCCAGAGGCGCCCCGGCGTCGGCGGACCGGGCGCGGGCGACCAGCTTGTAGACCATGGAGGCCGTCGGGTGCCCGGAGCCGGTCACCAGCTGGGTGCCGACGCCGTACGCGTCCACCGGCGCGGCGGCCAGCGAGGCGATGGCGTACTCGTCGAGGTCCGAGGTCACGGTGATCTTCGTACCGGTGGCGCCCAGCTCGTCCAGCTGCTGGCGCACCCGGTGCGCGACCAGCAGCAGGTCGCCGGAGTCGATCCGGACCGAGCCCAGGGACGGGCCGGCGACCTCGACGGCCATGCGGACGGCCTCGGTCACGTCGTAGGTGTCCACCAGGAGCGTCGTACCGGCGCCCAGGGAGTCCACCTGCGCGCGGAAGGCGTCCCGCTCGCTGTCGTGCACCAGGGTGAAGGCGTGGGCGGAGGTGCCCACGGTCGGGATGTTGTAGCGGAACCCGGCCGCCAGGTCGGAGGTGGAGGTGAAGCCGCCCACGTAGGCGGCCCGGGAGGCGGCCACCGCGGCCAGCTCGTGGGTGCGCCGGGCGCCCATCTCGATCAGCGGCCGGTCCCCGGCGGCCGACGACATCCGGGAGGCCGCCGCGGCGATCGCCGAGTCGTGGTTGAGGATCGACAGGATCACCGTCTCCAGCAGCACGCACTCCGCGAAGCTGCCCTCGACCCGCATGATCGGCGAGCCCGGGAAGTACACCTCGCCCTCCGGGTAACCCCAGACGTCCCCGGAGAAGCGGTAGTCCGCCAGCCAGTCGAGGGTCGGCCCGTCGACGACGTTCTTCTCGCGCAGGAAGTCGAGGACGGGGCCCTCGAAACGGAAGTTCTCCACCGCGTCCAGGACCCGCCCGGTGCCGGCCACGACGCCGTAGCGGCGGCCCTCCGGCAGGCGCCGGGTGAAGACCTCGAAGACGCTGCGCCGTTCGGCGGTGCCACCGCTCAGGGCGGCCTGCAGCATCGTCAGCTCGTAGTGGTCGGTGAAGAGCGCCGTCGACGGCACCGTCACCGGCAGCCCAAGGTCCACTGTGTTCATACGACGGATGCTACCCCCTTTTCGTCGTTCTGACGATTTCAGTTCCGGTCTCCGGTCCGCGGGGCTCCGCAGGGGGCCCGCGCGGGCCGGTTTGTACTCCCGACCCCTTCCGGTGGCAGCATGGGCAGTGTGACGTCACCCGCACCCCTGGAGATCGAACGCACCGAGCCGGCGGAGGAGACCTTCGCCGTGCCCGAGCCCGACGTCCCCTGGATCACCCTCGTCCACAACGACCCGGTCAACCTCATGAGCTACGTGACGTACGTCTTCCAGACGTACTTCGGCTACTCCAAGGAGAAGGCCACCAAGCTCATGCTCGATGTCCACCACAAGGGCCGGGCCGTCGTCTCCAGCGGCTCCCGCGAGGAAATGGAACGCGACGTCCAGGCCATGCACGGCTACGGCCTGTGGGCCACGCTCCAGCAGGACCGGAAGTAGCCCGCCGCCCGGGCCGGGAGCGACCCGCCGCCCGGACCGCAAGCAGCCCGCCCGTGACCCGACCCCGCCCGCAGGACCGGAAGTAGCGAATCGCCTCCATGCCAGGACACTTCGAACCGCTCCCCGGCGGCGGCGCGGCCGTCGCCCTCGACGACGTCGAGATCTCCATCATCCGGTCCCTCGCCGTGCAGCTCATGGAGCTGATCGGCCCCGGCCCGGCCGCACAGGCCCCCGACGACCCGCTCGCCGAACTCTTCGCCGAGGGCCCGAGCGAACCGCCCGCCGACCCCGTGCTGCGCCGCCTCCTCCCGGACGCCTACGGCGACCCCGACGAGTCCGCCCCGGCCGGGGACGCCGAGGAACGGCGGGCGCACTCCGCGGAGTTCCGCCGCTTCACCGAGAACGACCTGCGGGCCGGCAAGCGTGAGAACGCCCTCGCGGTGATCCGCTCCCTGGACGGGCTCGCCGCGGCCGGCGGGGGAGGAGCGGTGCTCGAGCTCTCCGCCGAGGAGTCCCGGCAGTGGCTCGGCACGCTGAACGACCTGCGTCTGGCGATCGGTTCCCGGCTGCAGATCGACGACGAGGACGACACCGACCTCCTCTTCCACCTCCCGGACGAGGACCCGCGCAAGCCCATGGTGATGGCCTACCTGTGGCTCGGCGGACTCCAGGAAACCCTGGTATCGACCCTCATGCCGTAAACCCGCGGTCATGCCGTAGTGCCACGCCGAATGTCCGGACAAGTCCGCTGACGCGTTCGCTCAGAGGATCCTCAAATCCGGATAACGATCCTGTCACCAACCCTTCTGTTTACTGCGTTCGGGCGACTTCGTGTGACGTGCGTCACCCAACCATGTGTAAACGGCGTGGTAAAACCTGGCAACTCGCTTGCGGCGCCGAGCTCGCCGTGACCGGGGGAAGCCGCTGTGATCGGGAAAGCCGGTTGCTGCCGGTGCTCCGTCGCCGAACGGACGACGACGTCCGTCCATGTCGCAGGTCATGTGCCGGACGTCGTACCGCTCTGCTGCGCCACGTCAGCACGTCCCCACCCCTTGAGGTAGTTCGATGTCACTCGACTCCATCACCACATCAATCGACGACGCAGTCAGCGATTTCTTCGATCCCGTCGCGACCGCGGTCGGCGACATCGTCTTCTACACCGTCCCCGTCGGCGGCACCGACCTTCCGCTCATCGTCGCCTGGCTGGTGATCGCGGGCCTGGTCTTCACCTCCTGGTTCGGTCTGCTCCAGGTGCGCAAGTTCAAGCTCGCCATCGACGTCGTGCGCGGCAAGTACGACGAGGACGGCTCACCCGGTGAGGTCAACCACTTCCAGGCGCTGACCGCCGCCGTCTCCGGCACCGTCGGCCTCGGCAACATCGCCGGTGTCGCCGTCGCCGTCTCCATCGGCGGCCCCGGAGCCACCTTCTGGATGATCCTCTGCGGTCTGCTCGGCATGGCGACCAAGTTCGTCGAGGTCACCCTCGGAGTGAAGTACCGCGAGCAGCACGCGGACGGCACCGTCTCCGGCGGGCCCATGCACTACCTGCCCAAGGGCCTCGCCGAGCGCTTCGGCAGCGGCGGCGCCAAGCTCGGCAAGGTCCTCGCCGTGCTGGCCTCGATCATGATCCTCTTCTTCGGCCTCTTCGGTGGCAACCTGTTCCAGACCAACCAGAGCTACGTCCAGATCTCCTCGACCTTCGGCGGCGAGGACGGCTTCCTGGCCTCCTCCGCGGGCGCCGTGCTGTTCGGCCTGGTCGTCGCCGCCCTGGTGGGCCTCGTGCTGCTCGGCGGCATCCGCTCCATCGCCTCGGTCACCAGCCGGCTGGTCCCGGCGATGGCCATCATGTACATCGTCGCCTGCCTGGTCGTCATCCTGACGAACGTCACCGCCGTGCCCGACGCGATCGGGACCATCTTCCAGGGCGCCTTCGAGGCCGACGGCGTCGCGGGCGGTGTGATCGGCGCCCTGATCGTCGGCTTCCAGCGGGCCGCCTTCTCCAACGAGGCCGGTCTCGGCTCCGCCCCGATCGCCCACTCCGCGGTCAAGACCAGGCACCCCGCGAGCGAGGGCCTGGTCGCCCTCCTCGAGCCGTTCATCGACACGGTCGTCGTCTGCACCATGACCGCGCTCACCATCGTCATCGCCAACCCCGCCAGCTGGGGCGAGGCCCGCGAGGGCGAGAGCATCGGCGGCGTCACCATCACCTCCGACGCCTTCGAGACCGTCCTGCCCTGGTTCCCGAACCTGCTGACGGTCGCGGTGCTGCTGTTCGCCTTCTCCACGATCCTGACCTGGGGCTACTACGGCCTCAAGGCCTGGTCGTACCTCTTCGGCCGGAGCAAGGTCAGCGAGATCACCTTCAAGGCCGTGTGGAGCGTGTTCGTGGTCGCGGGCTCCCTGCTCTCCCTCGACTCCCTGATCAGCCTCGCCGACTCGGCGCTCTTCCTGCTCGCCGTGTTCAACATCATCGGCCTCTACCTGCTGGCCCCCGTGGTCAAGCGGGAGCTGAACTCCTTCCTGGAGTACGTCCGGGCCCGCAAGGCCGGCGAGGCCGCCGGCTCCGCGCCCGACGCGGACGAGACGGAGACCGCGAAGGCCCTCTGACCTCCAGGGCCACCGGCCGAAAACCTCCGGCCGTCCGGCCGGTGACCCACAGGTGTCCGGCATCCGGGCCGCTCCGTACCACCCCTCGGTACGGAGCGGCCCGTCTGCTTATCCTGAGCCCCATGCTGACCATCACCCAGGAGCTGTACGACCGGATCGTCGCCCACGCGCGCGAGGACCACCCCGACGAGGCGTGCGGCGTGGTGGCGGGCCCGGCGGGCTCCGGCCGCCCCGAGCGTTTCGTGCCCATGCTGAACGCGGCCCGCTCGCCCACGTTCTACGAGTTCGACTCGAAGGACCTGCTCAAGCTGTACCGCGAGATGGACGACAACGACGAGGAGCCGGTGATCGTCTACCACTCGCACACCGCGACCGAGGCCCACCCCTCCCGCACCGACGTCTCCCTCGCGAGCGAGCCCGGCGCCCACTACGTCCTGGTCTCCACCGCCGACACCGACGGCCTCGGCGACTTCCAGTTCCGCTCCTTTCGGATCGTGGACGGCGAGGTCACGGAGGAGGAGGTCGAGGTCGTCGAGGCGTACTGACCCGTGCCGGACCTCCGCGCGAGCGGCGCGAACCGGGCCCCGAACAGCCTCTTCCCACATGCCGGTCGCCCGTCTTCCGGAGTGTGAGACGGCACTCGGATCCGGTCGTCGGGAATCGATACGATGACCCCATGGTTCTCCATGACGTGAGCGACAAGACGCCGGGCAAGCTGCTCGTGGCGCGGCTGCACGTCGACCTGTGCCGACTCGCCAGCGCCATCTGTTGACATCGAGCCTCCCGCCGCAGGGCCCGTGAGCCCCGGCGGCACCACCGCGCACGCACGCACGCACACCCACGCACCGCCCGTGCCGCCGCGCGCCCACCGACAGACGACATCACCGAAGGAGCCCTCCGCCATGGCCATCGAGGTCCGGATCCCGACCATCCTCCGCCAGTACACCGACGGCCAGAAGGCGGTGGAGGGCACCGGGAACACCCTCACCGAGCTCTTCGCCGACCTCGAGACCCGGCACGCCGGCATCCGGGCCCGTCTCGTCGACGACGCCAACGGCGACCAGCTGCGCCGCTTCGTCAACGTGTACCTCAACGACGAGGACGTCCGCTTCCTCGACGGCATCAACACCAAGCTGACCGACGGCGACAGCGTCACGATCCTGCCGGCCGTGGCCGGCGGCACGGCCTGATCCGGATGCGTTACGACTCGCCGCTGGCCGCGGTCGGCAACACCCCGCTGGTGCGCCTGCCGCGGCTCTCGCCGTCGGCCGACGTCCGTGTCTGGGCGAAGCTCGAGGACCGCAACCCGACCGGTTCGATCAAGGACCGCCCGGCCATGTTCATGATCGAGCAGGCGGAGAAGGACGGCCGGCTCACCCCGGGCTGCACCATCCTGGAGCCGACGTCCGGCAACACCGGCATCTCCCTGGCCATGGCGGCCAAGCTCAAGGGCTACCGCATGGTGTGCGTGATGCCCGAGAACACCTCGCAGGAACGCCGGGACCTCCTGTCCATGTGGGGCGCGGAGATCATCTCCTCCCCGGCCGCCGGCGGCTCCAACACCGCCGTACGGGTCGCCAAGGAGATCGGCGCCGAGCACCCGGACTGGGTGATGCTCTACCAGTACGGCAACCCGGACAACGCGGGCGCCCACTACACGACCACCGGCCCGGAGATCCTCGCCGACCTGCCCTCGATCACGCACTTCGTGGCCGGTCTCGGCACCACCGGCACCCTCATGGGCGTCGGCCGCTACCTGCGCGAGCACAAGCCCGACGTGCGGATCGTCGCCGCCGAACCCCGCTACGACGACCTGGTCTACGGGCTGCGCAACCTCGACGAGGGCTTCGTCCCCGAGCTGTACGACGCCTCCGTCCTCACCACCCGCTTCTCCGTCGGCTCCGCCGACGCCGTCACCCGGACCCGTGAACTCCTCCAGCAGGAAGGCATCTTCGCCGGTGTCTCCACCGGGGCCGCCCTGCACGCCGCGCTCGGCGTCGCGAACAAGGCGCTCAAGGCGGGGGAGAGCGCCGACGTCGTCTTCGTCGTCGCCGACGGCGGCTGGAAGTACCTGTCGACCGGCGTCTACACCGCCGCCACGACGGAGGAAGCCATCGAAACGCTCCAGGGCCAGCTCTGGGCGTGACACGAGAGCGGTAGGCGCACCGGACGCGGTACGAAGGGGCCGGAGATCCACTCCGGCCCCTTCGCCGTTCCTCCGGCGCCTCCCGCGTTCGCCGCCGCGCTCACTTCGCCAGATGCCGGACCCGGTCCCACACCGCCGGGTCCACGGCCCCCACCCGGCGCCGGAACTCCCGTACCGGGACCTCGCGCAGCTCGTCCGTCTCCAGGAAACTCGCCCGCCCCCGGGCGTCCCCGACGGACCCCTCGGGCAGCGGGATCACTCCGGCACGGCCCTCCCGGAAGCGGGTCGTGATCTTCGCGACGGTCGCCCGTTCCCCGCGCACCGCCAGCACCAGACACGGCCGGTCCTTCGACGTCCCGTCCCCCGAGGGCGTCCCGTTCCCCGCCCGCGGCACGTCCTCGTAGGGCACGTCGGCCCACCAGATCTCGGCGGGCCGCGGCCGGCCGCCCCCCTCGTCCGTCACCGTCCCCGGCCCGGCCGGCGCGCTGTGGACGCGGGGCCGGTGACCCCGGCCCCATCCGTCCACGAGCGCGGCGACCAGTGCGAGCAGTACCACCGCGACCAGTGCGAGCCACCACGACGTGTTCATGGCCCGACGGTACCGGCGCGGGCCGCACCCGTGCGCCCTCCCGCACGCCCCACGTGACCCGCTTCCAGCCGAACCGGTGACAGCGCAGGTGAGTTCCCCCACAACCGCCCCTGGCGGAGGAGCGATCAAAGGTTTTGCGTCTTACGCTCGACGAACCGCACGACCCCCGTTTTCACTACCCCGCCAGCGGAGGTTTCTGCTTCATGAAGCTCACCGTCGTCGGCTGCTCGGGGTCGTTCCCGTCCGCGGAATCGGCCTGCTCGAGCTACCTCGTAGAGGCCGACGGCTTCCGGCTGCTCCTCGACATGGGCAACGGCGCCCTGGGCGAGTTGCAGCGCCACTGCGGTCTCTACGACCTGGACGCGATCTTCCTCAGCCATCTGCACGCCGACCACTGCATCGACATGTGCGCGTACTTCGTGGCGCGCTACTACCGGCACGACGGAGGCCGCTGCGACCCGATCCCGGTCCACGGACCCGAGGGCACCGAGCACCGGCTGACCACCGCCTACGCCGACACCCCCTCGGCCTCCTCCATGAGCGAGGTCTTCGACTTCCACACGGTCAAGCCGTCCACCTTCGAGCTCGGCCCGTTCGTCGTGCACACCGAACGCGTCGCGCACCCGGTGGAGGCGTACGCCATCCGTCTCGAGCACGGAGGGAAGTCGCTGACGTACTCCGGCGACACCGGAGTGAGCACGGCGCTCGACGAACTCGCCCACGACACCGACCTGTTCCTGTGCGAGGCCGCGTTCACCGACGGCAAGGAGAACATCCCCGACCTGCACCTCAACGGCCGCGAGGCGGGCGAGTCGGCGGCCCGCGCCCGTGCCCGTCGGCTGGTCCTCACCCACATCGCCCCGTGGACCGACCCGCAGGTCAACCTCGCCGACGCCCGCACGGCCTACGACGGTCCGGTGGAACTAGCGGCGCCCGGCGCGACGTACGTGATCTGAACCTCCGTACCCCGCCCGCCCGCGCCCGCGCCCGCACAGCGAACGCACCGGGGCCCCGCAGCCGTCGTCCTCGACGGCTGCGGGGCCCCGGTCATGCCGCTGTCGCCGCGGGGCGACGAGGACCGCTCACGCCTTGGTGGTGTCCTCGACCTCCTCCTCGGGCTCGCGGCCCGGGGTCGGCAGGTCGAACTTGACGATGGCGAAGCGGAAGACCGCGTAGTAGACCGCCGCGAACACCAGACCGATCGGGATGATCAGCCACGGCCTGGTCGCCAGGTTCCAGTTGAGCCCGTAGTCGATGGCGCCCGCCGAGAAGGTGAAGCCCGCGTGCACCCCGAGCGCCCAGGTGATCGCCATGGACAGGGCGGTGAGCACCGCGTGGATCACGTACAGCGCCGGGGCGATGAACATGAACGCGAACTCGATCGGCTCGGTCACACCGGTCACGAAGGAGGTCAGCGCGAGGGAGACCATCATGCCCATCACGGCCTTGCGGCGCTCCGGGCGGGCGGCGTGCGCGATGGCGATCGCGGCGGCCGGCAGACCGAACATCATGATCGGGAAGAAGCCCGACATGAACATACCGGCGTCCGGGTCACCCGCGAAGAAGCGGTTCAGGTCACCGTGCACGACCTCGCCCGCCGCGTTGGTGAAGTCACCGATCTGGAACCAGGAGACGGTGTTCACGAACTGGTGCATGCCGATCGGGATCAGCGCGCGGTTGATCAGGCCGAACAGACCCGCGCCGACCGCGCCGAGGCTGGTGATCCACTCACCGACCGCCGAGATGCCGTCACCGATCGGCTCCCAGACCAGACCGAAGAAGACACCCATCGCGGTGCCGACGAACGCCATGATGATCGGCACGAGCCGGCGGCCGTTGAAGAAGCCGAGCCAGTCCACGAGCTTCTTGCGGTGGTAGCGCTGCCACAGCACCGCCGCCAGCAGACCCATCAGGATGCCGCCGAGGACACCGGGGTTGTTGTAGGTCGCGGCTATGTCCTCGCCGGCCTGGACCTTCGCCTCGGTGACGGGGAACGCCTTCAGGACGTTGCTGTAGACGAGGAAGCCGACCAGGGCGGCGAGCGCCGTGGAACCGTCCGCCTTCTTGGCGAAGCCGATGGCCACACCGATGCAGAACAGCATCGGCAGGTTGTCGAAGATGGCGCCACCCGCTGTGGCGAACACAGCCGCGACCCTGTCCCAGCCGAGGCCGTCGGCGCCGAACACGTCGGGCTGGCCGAGCCGCAGCAGGATGCCCGCCGCCGGCAGTACGGCGATCGGGAGCTGCAGGCTGCGACCGACCTTTTGCAGGCCCTGGAACAGGCCGGATCCCCGCTTCTTCGCGGGAGCCGCCGAGGCGGTGGCGGAACTCATACTTCCTCCATCGTGGTGGTCTACACCACCCAGTGGTGTAGACCTGTTGTAGCACGATGAAGGCCGGATGAGGAACCCGCGAATCCCGCAACCGGAACGCTACGCCCCGTACCCGTTCCGAGGCCCTCCCCCTCCCCTCCGCCCCTCTCCCGCCGGGCACACGGAAAACCCCCGGACCCGTGATCCGAGGGTGTGCCCGAGGGCTCCGGCGACCGCTCCCCGTCAGGCCTTGGTGGTGTCCTCCACCTCCTCCTCCGGCTCCCGGCCCGGAGTCCTCAGGTCGAACCTCGTGATCGCGAACCGGAAGACCACGTAGTACACCACCGCGAAGCACAGCCCGATCGGAACGATCAGCCACGGCCTCGTCGCCAGGTTCCAGTTGATGACGTAGTCGATCAGCCCCGCCGAGAAGCTGAACCCGTCGCGCACCCCCAACCCCCACGTCACCGCCATCGACACCCCCGTCAACACCGCGTGCACCGCGTACAGCGCCGGCGCGATGAACAGGAACGAGTACTCGATCGGCTCCGTGATGCCCGTGACGAACGACGTCAACGCCACCGACAGCATCAGACCGCCGACCTCCTTGCGCCGGGCCGGCCTCGCACAGTGCGTGATCGCCAGCGCCGCCGCCGGCAACGCGAACATCATGATCGGGAAGAAACCGGAGAGGAACTGCCCGGCGTCCGGGTCACCCGCCAGGAACATGTTGATGTCACCGTGCACCACCGAACCGTCCGGCCTGGTGTAACTGCCGAACTGGAACCACACCGGCACGTTCAGGAACTGGTGCAGCCCCACCACCAGCAGCGCCCGGTTCGCCACACCGAACACACCCGCACCCCACGCACCCAGCCCCACCATCCAGTCACTGAAACCCTCCAGCGCGCCACCGACCGGCGGCCACACCCACAGACACAGCGCGGCGAACACGATCGCCGCGAACGCCATGATGATCGGCACGAGCCGCCGGCCGTTGAAGAAGCCCAGCCAGTCCACCAGCCTCGTCCGGTGGAACCGCTGCCAGAAGTACGCCGCCATCAGCCCGATGACGATGCCGCCGAACACCCCGGGATTCTGGTACTCGAACGCCGTCACCGTCCCGTCCGTCACCCGACACCCGACATTCACGACCGCCTCGGAGCCCCCCGGGCAGTCCTGCGGGAACTGGCGCAACACGTTGTAGTAGACGAGGAACCCCGCCACCGCCGCCAGCGCCGTCGACCCGTCCGCCTTCTTCGCCATGCCGATGGCCACACCCACGCAGAACAACAGCGGCAGCCCCAGCGAACCGTCGAGGAGCGCGCCGCCCGCCCCCACCATCACCCTGGAAACGTCCGTCCAGCCGAGCCCGTCCTCCCCGAACACGTCCGGCTGACCCAGCCGGTTGAGGATGCCCGCCGCCGGCAGCACCGCGATCGGCAGCTGCAGACTGCGGCCCATCTTCTGCAGACCTTGAAAGAAGCGCTGCCGACGCTCCCGCAGGAGACCGACCGAAGGCCCGGCACCGGCGGAACTCCGCGCACTCATCCGGCCCCCCTCCACTGGCAGACGTCCGCGACGGGGTTTGGCGACGGTCCCCCCGGTGGTGTAGACCAGTTGGAGGCGGTCCCGCCGTCGTGACGCCATCCTCCGGCACCGACGGCACGACCGCTCGCGAAGATGGGCCAACTGTGGGTTACTGCGACCAAAGCGGTTCGGATCAGGGAGAAGCGAACATGGCCACCAAGGCTGAGAAGATCGTCGCCGGACTCGGCGGCATCGACAACATCGAAGAAATCGAAGGCTGCATCACCCGCCTCCGCACCGAAGTCATCGACCCCGCCAAAGTCGACGACGCCGCACTGAAGTCCGCCGGCGCCCACGGCGTCGTCAAAATGGGCACCGCCATCCAGGTCGTCATCGGCACCGACGCCGACCCCATCGCAGGCGAAATCGAAGACATGATGTGACAACCACAGACCTGGAGAACCGGGAACTCCCGGACCCCCGGAGCCCCTTCCCGACGGCGGACCCACCGCACGGGGAAGGGGCCCCACCCCCGTGCGACTAGGCTCGACACCATGTCTCGAAACGACGGCCGCACCCCCGAACAACTCCGCCCGGTCACCATCGAACGCGGCTGGAGCAAGCACGCCGAAGGCTCCGTCCTCGTCTCCTTCGGCGACACCAAGGTCCTCTGCACCGCCTCCGTCACCGAAGGCGTCCCCCGCTGGCGCAAAGGCACCGGCGAGGGCTGGGTGACCGCCGAGTACTCAATGCTCCCCCGCGCCACCCACACACGCGGCGACCGGGAAGCCGTCCGCGGCCGCATCGGCGGACGCACCCACGAGATCAGCCGCCTCATCGGCCGGTCCCTGCGCGCCGTCATCGACTACAAACAACTCGGCGAGAACACCGTCGTCCTCGACTGCGACGTCCTCCAAGCCGACGGCGGCACCCGCACCGCGGCCATCACCGGCGCCTACGTCGCCCTCGCCGACGCCATCAACTGGTCCAGGGACAACAAACTCATCCGCGCCAGCCGCCAGCCCCTCACCGGCACCGTCAGCGCCGTCTCCGTCGGCATCGTCGACGGCACCCCCCTCCTCGACCTCTGCTACGAGGAGGACGTCCGCGCCGACACCGACATGAACGTCGTCTGCACCGGCGACGGCCGCTTCGTCGAAGTCCAGGGCACCGCCGAGGCCCAGCCCTTCGACCGCACCGAACTGAACGCACTCCTCGACCTCGCCGTCACCGGCTGCGCCGAACTGACCACCGCACAGCGCACCGCACTCGACAGCGTCCTCGAAAGGTAAAAGACGCACCAAGAGAGTGGCCGACACGGGCAACCGCGCCGGCCACCCCCGCGTCTACAGGAGCACGGACACACGGATCGACTCGGCCCCGCCCGACTCGACCCCGGACGCCCGGTCAGCGAGGAGGGCCGTCCCGGCCCACAAGGGAAGGACCGTCCATGGCCGCGAGCCGACGCCGCCGCACCACCACCGTCGCCACCACACTGGCGGCCGTCGCACTCACCGCCGGACTCACCACCGGCTGCAGCGCCGTCGACAAAGCACTCGACTGCGTCCGCACCGCCGACGCCATCGCCGACAGCGTCACCGAACTCCAGCAAGCCGTCGACAACGCCTCCAACGACGCCACCCAGCTCGAGGAGTCCCTCGACTCCATCGACCAGAACCTCGGCGAAATAGGCGACCAGACCGACAACGCCGACGTCGGCAAAGCCGTCGACGACCTCGACAAGGCAGTCGGCAACGTCCGCACCTCCATCGAGAACGGCGACCCCACCCCCGACATCAGCCCAATCACCGACGCGGCCGGCGAACTGACCAAGGTCTGCACACCGTAGAACCCGGCGGGAAACAGCCGACAGGAACGAGACGGGAACGAGACGAGAACGGTCACGGGGCCCGGAATACTGGACCCCATGACCCGCCTGATCCTCGCCACCCGCAACACCGGAAAGATCACCGAACTCCGGTCGATCCTCGCCGAAGCCGGACTGCCCCACGAACTCGTCGGCGCCGACACCTACCCCGACATCCCCGACGTCAAGGAAACCGGCACCACCTTCGCCGAAAACGCCCTCCTCAAGGCCCACGCCCTCGCCCGCGCCACCGGCCACCCCGCCGTCGCCGACGACTCCGGCCTCTGCGTCGACGTCCTCGGCGGCACCCCCGGCATCTTCTCCGCCCGCTGGGCCGGCCGCCACGGCGACGACCGGGCCAACCTCGACCTGCTCCTGGCCCAGCTCTCCGACATCACCGACACCCACCGCGGCGCCCACTTCGCCTGCGCCGCCGCCCTCGCCCTCCCCGACGGCACGCAACGCGTCGTCGAAGGCCAACTGAGGGGCACCCTGCGCCACACCCCGGCCGGCACGAACGGCTTCGGCTACGACCCGATCCTCCAGCCGGACGGCGAGACCAGGACGTGCGCGGAACTCTCCCCCGCCGAGAAGAACGCCATCAGCCACCGGGGCAAGGCCTTCCGGGCGTTGGTACCGGTGGTGCGGGAGCTGTTGGGCTGATTCGGGGTGGCCCTGCGCCTCTGGCGAGGTTCAGGGCCACTCCGTCTGTACGCCCGGTCGGATTCGAACCGACAGACACGACCACCTAAAGATCGCCGCTCAGCCGTTGGCGTACGGGCGCCAGTTCCGCTCCACCTTACTGGGCGGAAGTATGCCGTCGCTGGCCACCTCGACACCAGGTACTGGTGATCGCATGACAGTTCGGGCACAACAACCGCAGATTCTCGCGCCGGTCGTCCCGCCAGTCACCGTTGATGTGATCGACCTCCAAGGTCATGGGCTTGCCCAGCCACTCGGAGCCCGTACCGCACTCGGCGCACTCATTGGGCACGCCGACTTCGCAGAGCGCCCGACGCAGGAGAGCGGTCTTCGTCCGACGTTTGCCATCGTGCTTGACCAGGATGTCGTCAGACCGCCTGAGCGGGGTCGCCGCGCTGGGTTTGCCGCGCCGATGGGCCTGTCCCAGGAAGTGCGTCATCGAGACGTTTTCCTCAGCGACCCACTGATGCAGGAGGGTGCGCTGCGTACCACTGTCAGGACGCCCCAGCCGACGAAGTACCGCAGCGATCGAAATGGATTCGGCGACTGCCGTACGCAGCTCCTCGGTGGCGGGCCGGGGAAACCCGCCGGAAGGACTGAAATGCGAGGTATCGATCCCGAAGTGAGCAAACCGCTTCGTGAGGTATTTGTGGAGATGGCCGTACGGCTGAGTCCCGAAGAAGACGATTACTTCGTCGAGGTCGGTGCACTGTGCGGCAGCCTCTGTCAGTCGATCGCGGGTGTACCGCACGCCACTGCTCATCGGTTCACACGTCCCTTGGCGCGGCCCCGGTAATTGTCTGTTGTCGAATGGCAGTTGGGGCAGAGGAACCGCAGGTTCTCGATGCGGTTGTTCCGCCAGATGCCGTCCACGTGATCGATTTCCAAGGTGAGGGGGCGTCCCCGCCAGACGGTTCCGGTACTGCAGAGGGCGCACTGTTCCGGTACGCCCAGCGTGGTCATCGCCCACTTGAGCCGGTCACTCGGGATGCGTCGGGCATGGGCGGGTGGCTGCTCGATGAGCAGGCTCTCCGGCGTCCGTGGGCGCCAGGGTTTGCCCCTCCGGGTCGGGATCCGGAAGTGCGAGATGTCGAGGTCGTACGACTTGATCCGACGGCTGATGTGCGTGTGGTGTCCACCAACCACCTCCAATCCGAGATGCCGCAGCACCTCGCACATGTTCGTCGAGGCCGAGACCGCCTCCTGGAGGACGTCCCGGGTCCACTTCACCCCCTCACGCTGGAAGTGCGATGTGTCGACCCCGAACTTCTTCATGCGCCCCAGCACGTACCGCCGCGTCGAACTCCTCGGATCCACCCCCAACCGCACCAACGCCTCCGACAACGTCCGTGCCCCCCGAGCCGCCTCATCCAGGCGCTCCTTGGTGTACGCGCTTGCCCCCATCGGGCCCCTCCGTTCCCGGCCACCCGTTCGTGGTCTCGTACGGAGTAACGAACCGTTTATCGGACGGTCACGCACGACATACGGAACGGCCCGTGCCGGGGTGTCGGTACGGGCCGTTCGTGAGGGCTGCGTCTCAGACGCCCAGGTCTCTGATGATCTTGGCCACGTGGCCCGTCGCCTTGACGTTGTAGAGGGCGCGTTCGACCTTGCCCTCCTCGTCGACGACGACCGTGGAGCGGATCACGCCGACGACCGTCTTGCCGTACAGCTTCTTCTCGCCGAAGGCGCCGTACGCCTCCAGGACCCGCTTGTCGGGGTCGGCGAGGAGGGTGACCTTCAGGGACTCCTGCTCGCGGAACCTGGCGAGCTTCTCGGGCTTGTCGGGGGAGATGCCGACGACGTCGTAGCCCGCGCCGGTCAGCAGGTCCAGGTTGTCGGTGAAGTCGCAGGCCTGCTTGGTGCAGCCGGGGGTGAGCGCCGCCGGGTAGAAGTAGACGATGACCTTGCGGCCCTTGTGGTCGGCCAGGGACACCTCGGTGCCGTCCGCGTCGGGCAGGGTGAAGGCGGGGGCCACGTCTCCGGGCTCGAGGCGTTCGCTCATCGGTCGGGTCTCCTCTTACGTGCACGCTGGGTGGATCGGATGCCGGGATCGAGGGTATCCGGGTGCCCTGACCGTGCGGTGCGGCGCGAAGCTGACAGACTGTCCGGCACAGGTACGGCTTTTATGGTTTCAGCGGATTTCGGAGGCGACACGGTGGCGGACACGGCGGACACCAGGACCCCGGCGCAGATCGAGGCGGACATCAGTCGCCGCCGCGCGGTGCTGGCCGAGACCCTGGACGAGATCGGTGCGCGGGTGCATCCGAAGACGATCGTCGGGGACGCGAAGGCGAGGGTCGCGTCCAACGTCGATCACACGCTCGGCAGGGCGTACGTCGGTGTCAATCGTGTGGTGAGCGACGTCAAGGCGCAGTTCGTGGACGTGGACGGGTCGCCGCGGCTCGAGCGGGTCGTGCCGGCCGCGGTGCTGGTGGTGGGCGTGGTGGGGCTGCTGGTCCTGGGGTCGCGTCGGCGCGGGCGCTGACCCGGACCCGATCGCGTACGTCCGTGGTGAAGGCGGGTAGGTTTCAGGTGTGAGCGCCAAGAAGAACGAGCACGATTCCCGGCACGACGACAAGCTGCCCATCCGGATGCTGCACGACCGCGTACTCGTGCGGCAGGACGCGAGCGAGGGCGAGCGGCGGTCCGGGGGTGGCATCCTGATTCCCGCGACGGCGGCGGTCGGCCGTCGGCTGGCCTGGGCCGAGGTCGTCGCGGTGGGCCAGAACGTCCGGACGGTGGAGCCGGGTGACCGGGTGCTGTACGACCCGGAGGACCGCGCGGAGGTCGAGGTGCGGGGTACCGCGTACGTGCTCATGCGCGAGCGTGATCTGCACGCCGTGGCCGCGGACCGGTTCGAGGGGTCGGAGGACTCGACGGGCCTGTACCTGTAGGCCGGTGGGCCGGTGGGGCTGTGCGGAGGGGCTGGTGACCATGGTCACCAGCCCCTCCGGCTGTCCCGGCCGGGGTTCTAGGGTGGGGGGACCCACTGGGCCCCGACGAGACGCGCCGTACCGGGGTGAGGCAAAGACGACGCACTCCCGTTTCGACGTGTCGAGTGGTGTTCTGGAGGTGCCTGTCGTGGCGTGGGTCCTGTTGGTCGTGGCCGGTCTGCTCGAGGTGGGCTGGGCGGTCGGGATGAAGTACACCGAGGGGTTCACCCGGCCGGTGCCCAGTCTGCTCACCGGCGCCGGCATCGTGGCGAGCATGGTGCTGCTGTCGTACGCGGCGAAGACGCTGCCGATCGGTACGGCGTACGGCGTGTGGGTGGGGATCGGTGCCGCCGGGGCGGCGGTGCTGGGCATGGCGGTGCTGGGGGAGCCGGTGACCGCCGCCCGGATCTTCTTCGTGTGTCTGCTGGTGGTCGCGGTGGTGGGGTTGAAGGCGACGTCGGGGCACTGAGGGGTCCTTGCGCCATGAGCGCCCGATGAGGTCGCGTGGTCCGGGTGGGCGTGGTGCGAGGACCTCTGAGTCCCCTCGGCGCGGGAGCCGCGCGGTGTGGTCAGTCGTCGCGGTGGCGTGGGATGAATCCGGTGAGGCCGCCGCGGCCGCCCGTGCCGGTGTCCTCGCCGGTTCCGCCCGTCCCGCCGGTTTCCCCGGGGCCGCCGCCGGCCGCGTCGCCCGTGGTGCCGCCGGTCGGCCCGTCCGTGGTCCCGCCGGTCTCCCCGGTGCCGGCGTCCGTGCCGCCGCCGGCCGTGGTGTCGCCGTTGGTGCCGTCGTTCGTCCCGTCTCCGGTGCCCTCGTTCTCGCCGGTGCTGTCGCCCGGGCGCGGGCTGCGGTTCGTGCTTGCGTCCTGTCCGGGGGTCCTGGACGTGTCGTCGCCCGGGGCGGTGGCGGACGGGCCGGAGTCGGCGGTGGGCGGTGCGGTCCGTTCGGCGCCGGGCTGCAGGTCGAGGTCGAAGTCGCTGACGGGTTCGCCCTCCAGCGCGTCCCGGGTGAACTGGGCCCAGATCTCGGCGGGTGCCCCGCCGCCGTTGACGCGGGGCATGCCCATCGCGCCGTAGAGCTTCTCCTGGGCGGCGGTGTCCGGGTTCTGGCCCATGACCGCCACGACGGTGGCGAGTTCGGGGGTGTAGCCGGCGAACCAGGCGGCCTTGTCCTCCTCCGCGGTGCCGGTCTTGCCGGCGGCGGGGCGGCCCGCGCCGAGGGCGGCGGCCGCGGTGCCGTTCTGGACGACGCCGCGCAGGACGGCGGTGGTGGTGTCGGCGGCTTCGCGGCTGACGGCCCGGCGGGTCTTCCGTTCGGGCAGCGGCACCGTCTCCTCCCCGTCCTTGGTGATCTTCTCGATCAGGACGGGGTCGCCGTGCACGCCGTGGTTGGCGAGGGTCGCGTACGCCTCGGCCATGTCCAGGGTGCTGGCGGTGGCGACGCCGAGGGCGATGGACGGGGAGGGGGTCAGTTCGGGTGTGGTGGAGGGGATGCCGAGGCCGATGGCGGTCTGCTGGACCTTGTCGGGGCCGACGTCGACCGCCATCTGGGCGTAGACGGTGTTGACGGACTTGTCGGTGGCTTCGCGGACGGTGATGTCGCCGTACGACCGGTCGTCCTCGTTGGCCGGGTCGTAGCGGTCGCCGGGCCAGCCCTCGACGGGCCGCTTGTTGGTGCCGTCGTAGACGGTGTTCGGGGTGATGGGGCGGCCGTCCTGGGTGCGGGAGCCGTTCTCGACGGCCGAGGCGAACACGAACGGTTTGAAGATGGAGCCGACCTGGTAGTCCCTGCGGGTGGCGTTGGGGGTGTACTGCTTGACGTAGTCGATGCCGTTGTACATCGCGCGGACCTTGCCGGTCTTCGGTTCGACGGCGGTGCCGCCGGCGCGGACGTACGTGTCGACCTCGCGTTCCTCCTGGTCGAGCCGGTCCGTCAGGTTGTCGTTGACGGAGTCGACGAAGGCGTCCTGCTTGTCCTTGTGCAGGGTCGTGGTGATGCGGTAGCCGCCCGCGTCGAGTTCCTCCTCGTCCACGATCCTGTTCTCGGTCAGGTGGTCCTTCATGATCTGCACGATGTAGCCGCGCTGGCCGGACATGCCGGTGGAGTTGGTGTTCCCCTTGGGGGTGGGGAACGTCAGTCCGGCCCGCTCGGCGGCGCTCAGCCAGCCCTTCTCGACCATGCCGTCCAGGACGTAGTTCCAGCGGGACTCGGCGGCCGGGCGGTTCTCCGGGTGGGTGACGACGTCGTACTGGCTGGGGGCGTTGACCAGGGCGGCGAGGTAGGCGGCGCGGCCGGCGTCGAGGTCCTTGGCGTCCACGCCGTAGTAGGCGTGGGCGGCGGCCTGGATGCCGTAGGCGTTGCGGCCGAAGTAGCTGGTGTTGAGGTAGCCCTCGAGGATCTTTTCCTTGCTCTGCTCGCGGTCCAGTTTGATGGAGATGAAGAACTCCTTCACCTTGCGGGTGACGGTCTGCTCCTGCCGCAGGTAGTAGTTCTTCACGTACTGCTGGGTGATGGTGGAGCCGGACTGCTTGCCCTTGCCGGTGGCGGTGTTCCAGGCGGCGCGGATCATGGCCTGGGGGTCGATGGCGGACTCGGTGTAGAAGTTGCGGTCCTCGGCGGCGAGGATGGCGTGCTGCGCGTCCTTCGAGATCCGGCCGAGGCCGACGTTCTCCCGGTTGATCTCGCCGTCCCGGGCGATGACGGAGCCGTCGGCGTAGAGGTAGACGTTGGCCTGCTTGATCGCGAGGGCGTTGGCGGGCGGGATCTGCACGAGGGTGTAGCCGAGGAGGAAGACGCCGAGGAGCAGGAGTGCGGTGAGGAGGAAGGCGCTGAGCGTCGTCCGCCAGGTGGGGACGATCCGGCGCCATCCGGTGCGCCCGCGCCTCGGCTCTCGGGGGCCCCAGCCCTGGCCGGGCTGCTGTGGCTGCGGCTCGTCGCTCATGTCGTGCACGGACTCCTGTTTCGCCTTGTTCCTGCGGGTGTGGCCGGTACGGCCGTTACGGCTGCTACGGCGGTGACGGGCGGTACGCGTGATGTGTGCGTGTACGCGTTGTGCGTCCCCTTATAGAAGACTGTCGCATCCGGTGAACCGTTCCTGTCGGCGGCGCGTGTCGGTCCGCCGTCCGGCATCTCACACGTATGGCCCCGGAGGGCCGGAAAATGCCTGGCAGGGCGTGGGTCGTCGGTACTAGGTTCGTGCGCTTGGGCGTCTTCGGGGACGTCGGACGAATACGCCGGGCGGGTGCGCGGGGCGGGGCGGGGACCGGAGGCGGTTGTGGGGTCAGGCACGGCCCGGTTGTACGCGGCGGTCGCGGTGGGCGGCTTCCGGCGGTACGCGACCTACCGGGCGGCGACGGCGGCCGGGGTGTTCACCAACACCGTCTTCGGTCTGATCCTCGTGTACACGTACCTGGCGTTGTGGAGCGAGCGGCCGGACCTGGGGGGATACGGGCAGGCGCAGGCGGTCACGTACGTGTGGCTGGGGCAGGCGCTCTACGCGACGCTGGCCATTCAGGGCGGCGGCTTCGAGATCGAGCTGATGGAGCGGATCCGTACGGGTGCCGTCGCGATCGACCTGTACCGGCCGGCCGACCTGCAGGGGTGGTGGCTGGCGCAGGACCTGGGCCGCTCGGTGTTCCAGCTCCTGGGACGGGGCGTGGTCCCCTTCCTGTTCGGGGTGGCGGTCTTCCCCGTGGCGCTGCCGGACGATGCGCTGACCTGGTCCGCCTTCCTGACGACGGTGGTGCTGGCGATGGTGGTCAGTTTCGCGATCCGCTATCTGGTGGCACTGAGCGCGTTCTGGCTGCTGGACGGCACGGGGATGATGCAGATGCTGATGATCGTGGGGATGTTCTGCTCGGGCCTGGTGCTGCCGCTGAACGTCTTCCCGGGCGTGTTCGGCGAGGTCGTGCGGATGCTGCCCTGGGCGGCGCTGCTCCAGGGCCCGGCCGACGTCCTGATGGGGGAGACGGGCGCGCTGCGGGTCTTCGCGCTGCAGGGCGCGTGGGCGGTGGCGCTGCTGGCGGTGGGGCGGCTGCTGCAGACGGCGGCGACCCGGCGGGTGGTGGTCCAGGGTGGCTGAGGGCGGCGGACGGATCGGAGGGTTCGATTCCGGTTCTGGTTCTGGTTCTGGTTCCGGGCGGCTCGGCAGGTGGTCCGGGGTGGTGCGGGGGGTGCGCGCGTACGGGCTGATCGCGGGGATGTGGATCCGCTCGACCCTGGTGTACCGGACGTCGTTCGTACTGACGACCATCGGCGGTGTCGCGGTGACCGGCCTTGACTTCGTCGGTATCGCGCTGATGTTCTCGCACGTCGACGTGCTGGCCGGCCATGTCCTGGCCGAGGTGGCCTTCCTGTACGGCCTGTCCATGGTGTCGTTCGGCATCGCGGATCTGGCGCTGGGCTCGATGGACCGGCTGGGGCGCCGGGTGCGGGACGGCACGCTCGACACGCTGCTGGTGCGGCCGGTGCCGGTGCTCGCGCAGGTCGCCGCGGACCGCTTCGCCCCGCGCCGCGTGGGGCGCCTGGTACAGGGGCTGGTGGTCCTCGGCTGGGCCGTCGCCGCGCTCGACGTCGACTGGACGGTCGTGAAGCTGGTGCTGGTGCCGGTGACGGTGGTCAGCGGCGCGGCGATCTTCTGCGCGGTGTTCGTGGGGGGCGCGGCCTTCCAGTTCGTGGCGCAGGACGCGTCCGAGGTGCAGAACGCGTTCACCTACGGCGGTCAGACGATGCTGCAGTATCCGCCGGTGCTGTTCGCGCAGGAACTGGTGCGCGGGGTGACGTTCGTGCTGCCGCTCGCCTTCGTCAACTGGGTTCCCGCGTCCTACGTGCTGGGGCGGCCGTATCCGCTGGACCTGCCCGGGTGGGCGGCGTTCGCGGCGCCGGCCGTGGCCGCGGTGTGCTGCGCGGCGGCCGGGTGGGCGTGGCGGGCGGGACTGCGTTCGTATCGGAGTACAGGGAGTTAGTGGGCCGTGGGCAACGACAGCGCGTACGAGGAGTGCGAAGGCGGCGACGACAGGGGCCGCGGCAGCGGTGGCGGAGGCCGCGGGGACGGAGGCCGCGGTGACGGTGACGGGAGCCGCGAGGACCGGGAGTTCATCCTTCTCGACCGGGTGGAGAAGGTCTTCGACGTGCGGAGGAGGACCGGGTTCATGAAGCGGGAGCGGCGGCGGGTGCGGGCCGTGGACTCGCTCTCGTTCTCCGTGGCCCGTGGTGAGATGGTCGGCTACATCGGGCCGAACGGCGCGGGCAAGTCGACCACGATCAAGATGCTGACCGGGATCCTCACCCCGAGCGGCGGCCGGCTGCGGGTGGCCGGCATCGACCCCACCCGGGAACGGATGCGGCTGGCGCACCGCATAGGGGTGGTGTTCGGGCAGCGGACGACGCTGTGGTGGGATCTGCCGCTGCTCGACTCGTACCGGCTGATGCACCGCATGTACCGGATTCCCGACGCCCGTTATCGCGCGAACCTGGACCGGCTCGTCGAACTCCTCGACCTGGGCGACCTGTTGGACACCCCGGTACGGCAGCTCTCCCTGGGGCAGCGGATGCGCGGTGACATCGCGGCGGCGCTGCTGCACGACCCGGAGGTGCTGTACCTGGACGAGCCGACGATCGGTCTGGACGTCATCTCCAAGAGCAGGGTGCGGGACTTCCTGCGGGAGCTGAACGCCGAACGGGCCACGACGGTGCTGCTGACCACGCACGACCTCCAGGACATCGAGCAGTTGTGCTCGCGGGTGATGGTCATCGACCACGGCCGCCTGATGTACGACGGTGCGCTCGCCGGCCTGCACCGGGCGGGGGAGAGCGAACGGACGCTGGTGGTGGACCTGGAACGGGAGGTGCCGCCGATCGACGTGCCGGCCCCCGCGCGGGTGGTGCGGGTGGAGGGGCCGAGGCAGTGGCTGGCGTTCCCGGCGGCGCAGTCGGCGGCCCCGCTGGTGGCGCGGATCGCGGCGGAGTACCCGCTGGTGGACCTTTCGGTGCGGGAGCCGGACATCGAGGCCGTGATCGCGAAGATGTACGCGGAGCGGGCGGAGCAGGGGGGCCGGGCGGGCCAGGGGGATCGGGCGGATCGGGTGGAGGAGGCCGCCGAAGGCACCTCGCCCGACGCCCGGGGCGAGGGCGCCGGACGGGTGGTCTCGTAGCCCTCGGCCGGGGGACCTCGTAGGCTGCTGTGTATGACCGACGACGCAGTCCCGGACCTCCGCGCCTCCGATGCCGACCGCGAGCGGGTCGCCGCCGTCCTGCGGGACGCCGTCGCCGAGGGGCGTCTGGACATGGAGGAGTTCGAGGAGCGGCTGGACGCGACGTACAAGGCGCGGACCTACCGGGAACTCGAGCCGATCACCCGCGACCTGCCCGCCCCCGGGGTGTCCGCCCCCGTCGTCGACCTGACCAAGTCCCCCGAGCCGGGCGGCGACTGGGCGAGCCGGGTGGGCGTCGGCGGTGACACACCGTCGACGTGGGCCGTCGCCGTGATGTCGGGGTTCCAGCGCAAGGGCCGGTGGACGGCGCCGCGGAGGTTCAACTGCTTCGCCTTCTGGGGCGGCGGCGAGATCGATCTGCGCGAGGCGGACTTCGCCGGCCGCGAGATCGTGATCAACGCGGTCGCGATCATGGGCGGGGTCGACATCATCGTCCCGCCGGGCGTCGAGGTCGTCGTCCGCGGCGTCGGCATCATGGGCGGTTTCGACCACCCCGAGGAGAACGTGCGGAGCGACCCGGGCGCCCCGCGTGTGATCGTCTCGGGTCTGGCCTTCTGGGGTGGTGTCGGCGTCAGGCGCAAGCTGCCCCGGGCGCAGAAGCAGCAACTCCGCGAGGAGCGCCGCCGCGAGAAGCTGGAGCGCAGGGCGAACCGTCGCAACGGAGTGCGGGGCGGTGACGCGGACCGCCGCGAACCGGACGCCTCCTCGTCCGGCCGGGCCTCCCTGGGCTTCGGCCACGGCGGCCTGGGCCACGGTTCCCTCGGCTTCGACTCCCTGCACGGCCGCCGCGCCGAGGAGCAGGGCGAGCGCCGCCGCGACCGGGACCGCTGACCCGACCGGGCGGGGCGGAGCCGGGGCCCGGAGGTGGTGGCCCGGGTCGGCCGGCCGCCCCCTACAGCTTCGCCGGCGCCCCGCCCGACAGGTCGTCCAGGTCGAAGGCCTCGGCCATCCGGGTGTATCCCCGGTCGCTCGGGTGCAGATGGTCGCCCGAGTCGTAGACGGAGCGCAGCCGGCGCGGGTCGTACGGGTCGCGCAGGGCCCGGTCGAAGTCGACGACGGCGTCGAAGACGTGTCCCGCGCGGATCTCCGCGTTGATCTCCTGCCGTACGCCCTCGCGCGCGTCGGTGTAGCCGCGGTGGCCGCCGAACGGCATCAGGGTCGAGCCGACGACCTTCAGCCCGCGGGCGTGGGCGCGGTCGACGAGCGTGCCGAGCCCGCCGACGATCGCGTCCGGGTCGGCGAGGTCCGGGTCGCGCAGGATGTCGTTGACGCCGAGGAGGACGACGACGACCCTGACGTTCGGACGGCCGAGGACGTCGCGGTCGAAGCGGTTCAGGGCGCTGGTGTTCTCCGCGGGGCGGCCGAGGCCGTCGGAGAGGACCCGGTTGCCGCTGATGCCCCCGTTGACGACGCTGTAGCGCGGTACGTCCCGGCCGGCCGCGGCCGCTTCGCGCAGCCGGTCGGACAGGATGTCCGGCCAGCGGTTGTTGGCTCCGGTGGTGGAGGTGCTGCCGTCGGTGAGCGAGTCGCCCAGGGCGACGACGGTGCCCTGCGCGTCCTTGCTCAGCACGTCCAGCGCGGTCAGGTAGCGCCAGTAGGCGCTCTCCTGCGTGTACACGGCGCCGGCCGTGTCCCGGGTGTGCTCGCCGACGGCGGCGTACGAGGTCTGGCGCGAGTACGTGTGGCGGGTGACCGGCCCGGAGCCGGTGGGGGAGTACGTGGTGACCAGCACGTCCCCGTCGTGCGGGACGGCGATGCGTACGGCGTCGCTCACCACCCGGCCGCCGGGCGGGACGACGACGGCGGTGTGGCCGCGGAAGGTGACCTGCCGCATGGTGTCGGCGAGTGCCGCCGCGCCGCCCCGGCCCGCGGAGAGGGCGATCGAGGCGTGGCTGATGGTGAGCGGGGACTGTCCGTAGAGGTTGGACAGGGTGATCCGGGCGGCGGTGCCGCCGACGCCGGTGTGCACGACGTTGCGCAGCGAGCGGTTTGCGAGGCCGGTCGTCTCGGTGCCGGGCTCGCCGCCGACCGGGGAGGCCGCCCAGGAGGAGACCCAGGTGCCGGCAAAGGCCGGTGCGGCCGGGTTCTGGCGCCCGTCGCGGCCGCCGGCGAGGGTCTCACGGTCCCTCGTGCCGTCGCCGTACAGGCCGGACGGCAGCCCGGACACCCCGACGTATATGGCGGCGGACACTGCCACGATCGCGGCGATCACCGCGGCGAGCAGGGCGCGGTACTTCGTGGAAGGCGCTTCCGCGCCCCCGTCACGTCCCCCGGTCATGCTGTTTCTGTTCTCCTCGGACGATCGGAGCACGAGGCTCCGTACGGATGAGCCCATGATGCGTCATGGGCGGGTGGCGGTCCGACAGGACTCCACCAGGACCCCCGTCAGGGCGTCGCCGGGACTCCACCGGCACCCCGCCGGAGTGCTCTCGGCGTGCTCCCGGGTGACGGTCGGGCCGCCCGTGGAACAGACGCCGGGAACTCCTGTTCCGTTCCGGGAGTCGGTCGGGAAGGGACAATGTGTGAGGGATCACCGGACAGGTGCAACGGACGGAGCGGGGCGGAGCAGATGGAACCGATCGAGCGGACCGGGCGGACCGGGCGGACGGGAGAGGCGGGCACGGCCGGCACCCCGGGCAGCACGGACGACCCGGGTGCCACGGACACCCCGCGCGCCGGGGACGCCCGGGCCGGCGAGGGCGGACGGGCCGGCGAGGGCGGACGGGCCGGCGGGGACGGACGGGCCGGCGAGGACCCCCGGGCCGGCGAGGGCGGACGGACGCAGGCCCGCTCCCGCCCCGGGGCCGTCCCGCACCGCGCGATGACGACGTTCAGTCCGGCGGACGAGGAGAAGCGGCGCGGAGTGCGCCGGATGAAGCTCATCGCCACCGGGCTGCTGCTGTTCGTCGCCGTGGTGTACGTCCTGGCCGAGTGGGCGTCCCACGCGGGCGCCGGCGCCTGGGCGGGCTACGTCGCCGCGGCGGCGGAGGCGGGCATGGTCGGCGCGCTCGCCGACTGGTTCGCCGTGACCGCCCTGTTCCGCCACCCCCTGGGCCTGCGCATCCCGCACACCGCGATCATCCCCACCAAGAAGGACCAGCTCGGCGTCTCCCTGGGCGACTTCGTCGGCGAGAACTTCCTCTCCGAGGACGTCGTCCGCGGACGGCTGCGCTCCGTCGGCATCGGCAGCCGGCTCGGCGCCTGGCTGGCGGTGCCCGAACACGCCGACCGGGTCACCGCCGAGCTGTCGGCCGCCCTGCGCGGCGCGCTGACCGTCCTGCGCGACTCCGACGTCCAGGCGGTGGTCGGAGAGGCGATCACGCGCCGCGCGGACGCCCAGGAGATCGCGCCCGGCATGGGCAAGATGCTGGAGAAGGTCGTCGCCGACGGCGGCCACAAGAAGGCCGTCGACGTCGTCGTCGCCCGCGCCCACGACTGGCTCGTGCTGCACGGCGACTCCGTGATGAACGCCGTGCAGGGCGGCGCTCCCGGCTGGACCCCGAAATTCGTGGACCGCAAGGTCGGCGACCGCGTCTACAAGGAACTGCTGCGCTTCATCACCGAGATGCGCGACATGCCCGCCCACCCCGCGCGCGGCGCCCTCGACCGCTTCCTCACCGACTTCGCCTCCGACCTCCAGTCCGACACCGAGACCCGCGCCCGGATCGAACGGCTCAAGGGCGAGATCCTCGACCGCGACGAGGTCCAGGACCT
Organism: Streptomyces yamdrokensis; assembly: GCF_053890455.1. Taxonomy (NCBI): domain Bacteria; kingdom Bacillati; phylum Actinomycetota; class Actinomycetes; order Kitasatosporales; family Streptomycetaceae; genus Streptomyces; species Streptomyces yamdrokensis. Next base: position 2,868,272 of record NZ_CM132679.1, on the reverse strand, counting down.
GATCGCCTCCACGTGGACCGCCGTACGATCCATGATCGTCTCCGCGGCGGAGGACGAGCGCAGCGAACTGCGGCTGCGCGTCCGCGCCTCGCTGCTGTCGCTGGGCGCGCGCATGTCGGCCGACACCAGGCTGCAGGGCAAGGTCGACGGCTGGCTGGAGAGCGCCGCGGTGTACGTCGTCACCACCTACCGGGGGGAGATCACCTCCCTGATCACGGACACCGTGGCGGGCTGGGACGCCGAGCACACGACGAAGAAGATCGAGGCCAACATCGGCCGCGACCTCCAGTTCATCCGCATCAACGGCACGGTCGTCGGCTCCCTGGCCGGCCTGACGATCTACACGGTGTCGCAGGCGATCGGGGGGTAGGGCGGCCGGCGGCGGCGGGCGCGGGGCGTGGAAACGAGGCCCGGGGGAAACCGGTGTCGGTTCGCCCCGCCGAGGAATGAGTCCGTGGCCGCAGCACAGCCCGGGTCCCTGAGCACGATCACCACCGCCATCCCCGCCCGCCCGCCTCCCCCGGTCGCGTCGGCACTGGTCGATCGTCATCGGCCTCGGCACCGTGTGGATCCTTGACGGCCTTGACGGCCTTGACGGCCTTGACGGCCTTGACGGCCTTGACGGCCTTGACGGCCTTGACGCCGTCCTCGCCTTCCGGATCGGCGCCGGACCGATGTGCGCAGCGGGCCCGGTCGCCGTCTTCCTCGCGGTCGACGCGGAACGCCGCGCCTTGGAGGACATCGCCCCCTGACGGCGACCGACCCGAAGGCGGCGGCCCCGGGGGAGGGGACGGCACGGGACAAGAGTCGGGCCGGCGGTGAGAGTGCCTCACCCGTGCCCGTGGTCCACCCGTGCCCGTCGGCATTACGGGCAGGGGCGGAGGCGGTCTCAGAGGCCGGCGAACAGACCGTCGAGCGGGGCGGGTACGCGGTCGGGTTCGAGGGCCTCGACGAGGACGCGCCCGTAGCGGATCTTGCGCCCCTTCTTCGTGCCGAGGAAGCGCCGCAACTGCTGTTGCGGGGTGCGGCCCTGCTGTGCGGGCTGGCGCAGGAACGTCTGCAGGGCGCGCAGGTCCCCCTCGGCCCGGACGAGTTCCTCCACCCGGGCCACACCCAGCGCGCGGATCAACTCGTCCTCCAGATCCGCCGCGCAGACGAAGAACCGCTGCGGCCGTGCCGTACCGGCCACTTCGGCCGCCCCGTCCAGAGCGCGGGCGTAGAAAGGCCGTTCCCTCTCGTCGCACAGCCCCGTCAGGCGCAGGCCCAGGCCGGGCGGTGGCCCGAGGAGCCGGGCGAAGCGCCCGACGCTCATCGCCCCGCCCATCGGCAGGACGCACACCGTTCGCTCTGGCTGCGGTCAGGCAGACCGCGACGGGCCCCGCGTCATGGCGGCGGGCACCGGCGAGTCCGCGCACCGGACCGTGCCTCGAAAGCCGTTCACCGGAGCGCTCCGACGAGGGGAACGGCCCGGTGAGCCCGGGATCGCGCCGGCAGACCGCGCCGGCCCCGAGTACCCGCGGCCGGCGGGGAAGCCGATGCCGCCGCCGTCCTCACCTCTGGTAACCGAGGATGGTCATCATGCCGGATTCGGAGTGGTACTGGTTGTGGCAGTGCAGCATCCACAGGCCCGGGTTGTCGGCGTTGAAGTCGACGACGAGTCTGCGGTGCGGCAGTACCAGGGCGGTGTCCTTGCGGGCCCCGCCCGCGTTGGCGCCGGTGAAGGCGAAGGTGTGGCCGTGCAGATGCATGGGGTGCCACATGTCGGTGGCGTTGGTGAAGGTCAGGCGGACCCGTTCTCCTTCCCGGACGGGGTGGCGTTGTTCGATGGAGTAGGGCCGGCCGTCGAGGCTCCAGTCGAACTGCCTCATGCTGCCGGTCAGTCTGAAGTGCAGCTCGCGGTCCGGGGCGCGGTCGCAGAGGGCCACGGATTCGTCCGGCACCAGCCGTGCGGCCGGCACGAGCCGGCCGTCGAGCTCGTCCGGATGCGCGGAGCATCCGGGGAAGCTGCCGCTGCCGGTACGCAGGACCGCCAGGGCCCTCGCGTTCTTGCCTTCGGCGAGCGCGACCAGCGGGAACACCCCGTCCTTGGCGGTGACGAGCACGTCGTAGCGTTCGGCCATGCCCAGCAGCAGTGCGTCCGTCCGCGTGTGCTCGACCGGGTAGCCGTCCGTGTGCGTCACGGTCATCTCGTGGCCGCCGAGTGCGACCCGGAAGGCCGTGTCGCCCCCGGCGTTGATGATCCGCAACCGGATCCGGTCCCCGGGGCAGGCCCGGAAAACCGAAGCGGCTTTCGGGAGACGGCCGTTGATCAGGTAGTGGGGGTAGTCGACATGACCGCCCGCGCTGTCCAGCACGCGGCTGTGCCCCTTGTGCAGGACGCGGGAGGGGCCGGCGGGCTTGTCGGGGGCGGGCATCGAGTCATGTGCGGCCTCCTCGCCCATGTCCATCGGGACACTCCTGCCGTTGTGCAACTGCGTGAGCACGCCGTCCGGAGTGGAGCCGTCCACGCCGTCCACCCAGTCGTCCAGGACGACGACCCACTCCTTGTCGTAGCACAGCGGTTCCCTGGGGTCCTCGACGATCAGCGGGGCGTACAGGCCGCGGTCGAGCTGCATTCCCGAGTGCGAGTGCAGCCAGTGCGTGCCCGGATGCGAGACGGCGAAGCGGTAGGTGAAGTCCTTGCCGGGCTCGATGGAGCGCTGGGTCAGGCCCGGTACGCCGTCCATGTCGCAGCGCAGACGGATACCGTGCGAGTGCAGCGTCGTAGCCACGGGCAGGTAGTTGACGAGCGTGAGATTGAGGATGTCACCCGCGGTGGCCCGGATCTCCCTGCCGGGCAGCACGTCACCGTACGCCCATGACCTGACGACCTGCCCGCCCAGGTCGAGGGACGTCTCGGTGGCGGTCAGCACGACCGTGCGCAGGGGGCCGGACCCGCGTTCCCTCTCGGCGGCGAGGACCTCGGGATCGGACGGGTTCACGTACCCCTGGGGCCCCCTGGGTACGAAACCACCGACGTGGCGGCCGGGGGCCCCGGCCACCGGGCGGGCGCCGGTCCCGGAGGGCGGACCGGACGCAGGGCGGGGGCCGGGCCCGGAGTGCGAGCCGGGTCCGGAGCAGGCGGCCAGGGCTCCCGCGCCGATGGCCGTGATCGAGGCACCCAGCAAGGTGCGCCGCGTAGGTGAGTGCATAACTGAATAACACATGTCTTATAGTCATATTTGCGGCAATTGGATCGGCGCGTCCCACGATTCGCCTGTACCGCCCAACGGGACCCCCCCGGGACTCCGTGAGAAGGCGACCGGCAGGGGGGCGGGCGGTGTGCTCCACCGCCGGTGCCGGTGGCCGCGCACACCGACCGCGCCCCGGCCGGTGGCCCGCTCGCCCGGCACACCGCGGCACTGCCGGACCACCCCGGCCGACGTGGTGCCGCACCGGGGAAACGGCCCGTCGTCGACCACCCGCACCTCGGGCCGGCCCGCCTCGCCCGCCTCGCCCGACCGCCGGGCGATCCGCTGCCGCGCCGGCGTCCACTCCCGCGGCGACTGGTTCACGAACTGCCGCAGGGCCTGCGTGGTGCCGCCCGGCAGACGCCCGGCAGACGCCCGGCCATCGGCTGGATCCACCTGCGCCGGCCGTCCGGCATCAGGCACTGCGGGCAACGCTCGCCCCGCCGTCGCCGACCCCGCCGGGCAGCCACCCGGGCGCATCGGCCGCGAACCGCGAACTTTGACCACTCGCCCCGGAGCCGTTCCGCTTCCCCCGGCCTCACGCCAGGAGGATGCCCACCAGCAGGGATAATCACCTGACGTGACATAACATCAACAGTACGTAGTCACGGTGTGTCCGTGTCGTTCCGGCCCCGCGATCGTTGTGGCTGGCATACGGGGTCGGTTCCGGTGCGGGGGGAATGCGGGCATGAAGGTCGAGGGTGTACACCACGCCTACGGTCGGCGTGTGGTCCTGCGTGGCGTTGACATGCGGCTCGGGGCAGGGACGCTGTGTGGGATCGTCGGGGAGAACGGCGCCGGCAAATCAACTCTGCTGAAGATCCTTTCCGGCGAGTTGCGGCCCTCGCGCGGCACGGTCCGTCATGGCGGCCGGTTCGGCTACTGCCCGCAGCACGTGGTCCTCAACGACGCGCTGACCGTCCGGCAGCACTTGCGGTTCTTCCAGAGGGCCTACCGCCTGACCGATCTGCGGTATGCCGAGCAGGTCATGGACGTGCTGGGGTTCGCCGGATACGCCGATGAGCGGGCGGGGATCCTCAGCGGCGGGACGAGGCAGAAGCTGAACGTGACGCTGGCGCTGATGCACGATCCCCAGGTGCTGTTGCTGGACGAGCCCTACCAGGGGTTCGACTGGGACACCTACCAGCGGTTCTGGGATCTCGCGGTGCGGCTGCGTGATGCGGGACGTTCGGTCCTGGTCGTCTCCCACCTGGCGTACGACACCGAGCGCCTGGACGAGTTGTGGCGTCTGGACGGCGGGGTCCTCCGCCCGGACCAGGCGGTGGCCGCGTGAGGTTTCACCTGACCCGGTTCGCACTCGCCACCGGATTCGCACTGACCGAGCACGGCCGCAACCGGTTCGCCATGGTCCTGGTGACCCTGTTCGTCCCCCTCTGGACGACCCTCGCCTACCTGGCGATGCCCGACACCCCGGCACCCATGCGGCTGCGCGCCACCGGGGAGACGCTGGCGCCCCGAGGCAACGAACTGACCGAGATCAGCGGCGCGCTCAACGCGGTCACCCTGATCACCGGCTTCATGATGTTCGCCGCCACCTTCTCCGGCAACCGCTTCGACCGCCGACTCGCGACGGCCGGCTACCCCCGTACCCACCTCGTCCTGGCCAAGGTCACCGCGCTGGCTCTCATCTCGGCGGCGGTCGCCGCCTACGCCACCGCGGTCACCTGCCTGGCGTGGACGCCCCGGCAGCCTCTGCTGCTCGCCGCCGCGCTGTTCAGCGCCGGCCTCACCTACGGCGCCCTCGGCGTCGGCTTCGGCTCCGTGCTGCGCCGGGAGGTCGAGGGCATGTTCGCCATCGTGATGACCAGCATCATCGACCTCGCACTGCAGAACCCGGTCACGAGTTCCGGGGCCGACACCCCGCTCATGCGCTACCTGCCCTCCTACGGAGCCATGCAGGCCGGCACGGCGGCGGGATTCTCCACCAACCCGGTGCCGCGCCATCTGGCCATCCAGTTCACCTGGTTCGCGGGAGCGGCCCTGATCGCCCTGACGGGATTCTGCCGCAGCACCCGCAGCACCCTGCCCGTCAACGCACAGCCCCCTGAGCCCGCGCCGGGAAACGGCGGCTTCTCCCTTCCCACGCCGCACCGAGCCGCCACGCCATCGGCTTCGGCATCCGACACGGAAGCACCCTGAGGTCCACGTCCCGAGATGCGTACGAAACCGCAGCCCACCCCCACACCCCTCGACACGGCCGCACACGCGTGGCGCGGCCGGGCCACCGCCCGTGCACTGATGGGCCAGGACCCCGCTCTGCGGGCGGCGTACCGGCTGTGCCGCCGCACCACACGGCAGCACGATCCCGGAATCCACGCCCTCATCCAGCTGATGCCGGCCGTTCTGCGCCCGGCATGCTGGGCACTCTGGGCGGCCGCCAGCATCCTTGACGACCTGGCGGACCGACCGGACGTGGAGCCGGCCCGGCGCGCGGCCCGCGTCGAGGCGTGGACCAGGGCACTGAAGCACGACACGAGGGCGGGCACGAGCACCGATCCGATCCGGTACGCCTTGGTGGACACGGCAGGACGGTGGCATCTGGACCTGACCGGCCTGCAGGGCGCGATGGCCAGGACACGGGACGACGCCCACGGTCCGCGCTTCCCCGACTGGGCCGCGTGGCGGGCCGGGTGCACCGAGGGAGTCGTGCCCTGGGTCGACCAGGTACGGCACCTGTTCGAGCAGGCCGGCGCGCCGATGACGCTACGGCTGGACCGGCAGGCCGACTACGAGGAATTCGTCGACGGCGCCCAGCTCACCGACATCCTCACCGACCTGAGCACCGACCTCGCCCAGGGCCACCTGCTCCTGCCACAGGAGGCACTGGAACCCTTCCCCGGCGCAGAGGCGGATCTGGTCGAGGGACGCTGGAGTCCAGCCGTGGCGGCCCTGATCGCCGAACTGACAGCCCTGGCGCGCCGACGGGTGACCAAGCCCGCCGTGACGAGGGGAATGCACCCGGGCCCCGCCACCGTGCTCGACACGGCGGCCGACCTGATGCGCGCCCAACTCGACGCCATCGACGCGGCCGGCCCCACCCTGCTGAAGCGCCCCCCACGCCCCTCCGCCGTGGCGCGCGCCCGCGTACTGGCCCCCGCCCGCCTCCGCTCGGCCCTGGCCTGGAGCCTGACCCCCCTGACCGTGCCGGGCCCCCGGCCTCCCGTGACGGACGCGGGCAATCCGGGCCCGGCAGCCGTCGACAGCGGGCTCCGGCCCCCGCCACCGCACCCCGACGGCATCCGGCCCCCGCGGATCGCCGCCCACCACATGCCCTCCCACGTGGCGGTCATCATGGACGGCAACGGCCGCTGGGCCGAACAGCGCGGCCTGCCCCGCCACGAAGGCCACCTCGCGGGCACCGCCGCCGTCCGCGAGGTCGTCTACGGCGCCCTGGAGATCGGCCTGCGCCACCTGACCCTCTACGCGTTCTCCACCGAGAACTGGAAACGCGACGTGCAGGAGATCACCACGATCCTGGAGACGGTCCGCCGCGAGATCGACGAAGGCCCCCTCCGTGACCTGGACGTGCGCCAGCGCTGGTCCGGCCGTCCCGACAGACTGCCCGAGGACCTCGTCCGCGCCCTCAGGCGCGAACAGCACCACACCCGCACCCGCACCGGACTGACCCTCACCATGTGCATCGACTACGGCGGCCGCGACGAGATCACCCGGACCGCCGCAGCGCTCGCCCGGGCAGCCCGGGAAGGGGAAGTGGACCCCCACCTCCTCGACGAGGACGACTTCGCCCGCCATCTGCCCCACCCCGACATGCCGGACGTCGACCTGCTGTGGCGCACCGGCAACGAGCAGCGCGTATCCAACTTCCTTCCCTGGCACGCCACCTACGCGGAGCTGTACTTCACCCCCGGCTACTGGCCCGACACCGACCGACGCGACCTGTGGCAGGCCATCACCGAGTACAGCCGGCGCCAACGCCGCCACGGCGCCGTCCCCGCCCCCCTCACCTCCCCCGAGAACCACCGTCCGTCCCCTCACGCCCCACCCGACCCCCGCCACTGACGCGTTCCAGATCAGAGGCCCCGTTGTTCCGTCCCGGAATCAGCGGCTGGTGTGTCTCTGCCGGATCGCGCCAGGGCATGGCGCTCTCGCGGGCGAGGGGGGACCTTCCCGGGCAGCCGTCACACCCACAACGCTCCCGGTGCGGGTGTGACACGTCGGCGGCGGCTCCCAGCGCATCGCGACCAGGACGACGCTGTTGAGCACACTCGTGATCACGAAGAACGGCGCGTTGAGGACGCCGTAGTAGAGCGGGCGCGGAAAGTTCGGGTTGATGGCGATCTGGAAGGTCATCGCGCCGAGATAACCGACGCCGACGAGGAGCCCGAACAGCACGGCGTCACCGATGCCCGTGATGCCGAGCGCCTCGACGAGTACGGCGCTGGTCAGGACGGTGGCGAGGAGGCACACCAGTGGACCCGCCGTGGTGACCGCCGACGGTGCGGGCGCCGGCGCGCCCTCGCGGCCGAGGGCGACGGCGTACGGCTTGGCGATCACGGCCGCGCACCACACGCCGGCGAGCAGGAACGATGCCACGGCCGCGATGGCGACGGCCGGCCGGTTGACGTCGGCGAGAACGGAGAACACGCACAGACCCCTTGCGAACGAGCGGCCCCTGTGACCGCCGAGGGCAAGAGTCTCTGTGGCGCACAGGACAGGTGGTGTCCGCTTCTCCGGGGGCGGAGGCGGGTCGTGCCCACGGTGCGTCGGCAGGGCCGATTCAACGTCGTGGTGATCGCGCCGCGACGCTGGTCGGCCGATGCCCGGGAGCTCGAGCGGGCGGGTGGAACTCGGCACGGCCCCGGCACTCGGAACAGGGGCAAGGAAGGGACGAGGCCCTGGGCCGAGGTCCGTTCTCATCCAGCACCCCGGTGCGGGGTGCGGGGTGCGGCGGTGCGGCGGCAGGCCCGCCACCGGATTGCGGTGAACGGGTGAACGCCCGCCCAGCCGGGAATAGAGGTCACGGGCCGCTGTTGACCACACCATGACTTCTGGGACGCGCGAGGCATTCGGACGGGTCGGCATCTGGAGCAGTGCCCTGCACGGTTCGCGGGCGGACGACGCGGGCAAAGAGGCAATCGCGGATGCGGTCGCCGAGCTCGAAGAGCTGGGGTACGGCACTCTCTGGATCGGGGGCAGCCCCTCACCCGACGACGCCGCGGCCGTCGTCGCCGCCACCCGCACGGTCACCGTGGCCACCGGCATCCTCAGCATCTGGGACCACACCGCCGAGGAGGCGGCGGCCCGAATCGCAGCAATCGACGCGAGCGCGCGCGGGCGATTCGTCCTCGGCCTGGGTGTCAGCCATGGCCCGATGGTGCCGCAGTACGCGAAGCCGTACAGCGCGATGGTGGCCTACCTCGACGCACTCGACGCCGCCACCCCGCCTGTGGACTCCGGACATCGGGTCCTCGCGGCGCTCGGCCCGAAGATGCTGAAGCTCGCGACCGACCGGACGCTGGGCGCACACCCCTATCTCGTCACCATCGAGCACACGGCGGAGGCACGCGAGACGCTCGGCCCCGACGCGCTGCTCGCCCCGGAGCTGTCGGTAGTGCTCGACACCGACCTCGACCGGGCCCGCACCACTGCGCGGGACATGCTGAGGATGTACCTTCAGCTGCCCAACTACACCGACAACCTGCTGCGCCTGGGGTTCGCGGAGAGCGACTTCGAGGGCGGCGGCAGCGTCCGTCTCCTCGACGCCCTCTTCGCCCTGGGCGACGCCGAGCGCGTGAGGGCCCGGACCCGTGAGTACCTCGACGCCGGCGCCGACCACGTCGCGCTCCAGGTGCTCACCGCCGACGAGGGCGGCGCCGGCCTGCCGCGGGCCGAATGGCGTCAGCTGGCCGAGGCGTTCGCCGACGAGCTGTAAACGACTCCTCGGCCTCTCGAAGCTCTCGCCGGCGTGGATGTCGACCTGGGAAACGATGAACGCGCCGCGTACCCGGCCCAGGGACAGGCTGATGAATTCCAAGGCCCCTTCGGGCGCCTCGGTGACATCGCCCGAGTGCTCGCGGACCGACAGCACGACCCGGCCGCAGACCTCGGGAGCGACCCGCACCGCGGCGGCCACCACCGCGTCCCGTTCTTCCTGGCCGGCGGCGATGCGCAGCAGGAAGTCCAGGGCGCGGAACAGCTTGCCGGGAGCGGACCGCAGCAACCGCACCGCACCGAGGACGGCGAACATGTCGGCGGTGTGCGGCCGGCGCGGGTACTCGTGCGGGTGAAGGCGCTCGGCGCTCAGAGATTCCTGTGGGGCTCCAAGCCCCGTCGTGGGCTCACGACCCGAGTGGGTTGTCGAAGCGCTGCCCGCTCCGGACCGCCCGTACGAACGGCTGCCAGGCCTCGTTCCGCACCGAGACGGATCGGCCTCCCGCACTCTCCTTGGAGTCGCGAACGTGCGTCAGGTCGTCGGTGATCGCGCACTCCACACACTCCCCGCCCGCGCCGTTGCTGTAGGAGGACCTGAACCATGCCAGGGCGTGTCCGGTGCGGTCTGTGATGCTCATTTCGAGTACTCCTTCACTACTGACTTGATGAGCTGGACGGAACGCTGTGGGCTCAGAGCCGCAGCGCGCAGGCCGTCGAACGCTTTCGTGTACTCCCGGACATGAGGTTCGCCCTCCAGGTAGACAGCGTCGGTGATGCCGTCCCGGTACACCAGGTCCGGGTCCTCCGGGGCGGGGAAACCGAGCATGGTGAAGGAACCCGTGGCCGGGTATGTGCCCGAGTCGAAGGGGAGCACCTGCACCGTCACGTTCGGCAACGCGGTCGCGTCGAGGATCCGTTCCAGTTGTTCCCGCATCACGGCACGATCGCCGATGACGTTGCGTACGGCACCCTCGTTCACCACGAACCACGCGTCGGGGGCGTCGGGGCGTGTCAACATCTCCTGGCGTTCCAGTCGCACCCGAACGGCCCGATCGATGTCCTCGGGCGAGAGATACGCACCGGTGGTGTGCAGTTCGCGGGCGTACGCGGCGATCTGCAGCAGGCCGGGCAACAACTCGCACTGGTACTGCCGGAACGTGGTGGCGTCCTGTTCCAGGCCGATGTAGATGTTGAACCACTCGGGCACCCCGGCGCCGTGCACCTGCCACCAGCCGCGCGTCTTCGCCTCGCGGGCCAGCGACTTGAGGAACTCGCGCAGTTCGTCGCTCGTGTCGTAGAACCGGCACAGCGCGTCGATGTCGGAGGGCTGGACCCTGCCGTTGCCCGTCTCCATGCGGTTGACCTTGGAGCCGCTCCAGTCCAGCGCCTGCCCGACCTGGGCACAGGTCAGCGTGCTCTTCTCCCGGAGTTTCTTCAGCTCGATCGACAGACGCCGACGGCGCGCCGTCGGTGAACCGGCCATCCCGTTCTCCTCAACCACGTGGTCCGTAACGACTGTTCAGTCTCGTGCCAAGAGGACTGCTTGCCAATCACTCGGAAGTGGGAATCCCGCTGTGCACATTGCATGAAGGGATGCGCTGGCGTCATTCTGAGTGACGGAACGACACACGGAGTGAGTGGTCGTGCCCCTCAGGCAGTGCATCGCGACGAGCAGAACGAACTCCGATGGGAGAGAGCCTCGTGATCCAGGAAACCCGTACGACGCGAGAACAATGGGATGTGGAGTTCACCGCCCACCCCGAAGAGGTGGCCGCGTTGCGCCGAGTCGTGGGGCTCCGCCTGGCGGCCTGGGGGCTGCACGACCTTGTCGACACGGCCCAACTCTGCGTCAGCGAGCTGGTGTCCAACGTCCTCACGCACGTCGGCATCGGTACCCAGGGCTCGCTCGTGGTCTCCACGAACGGCGCGCACCTGCGCATCGAGGTCCATGACCCGGACACGCGCGCCCTGCCCGCTGTCGTCGTCACGGAAGCCGACGCCGAGGGAGGCCGGGGCATGACGCTGGTCGACGCCCTCACGGACCGCTGGGGAGTCCAGCTGCACGACGACCACAAGGTGACGTGGTGCGAGTTGGCCACAGGGCCCGCGTCCCCCGGCAACTCCGTGCGGCATCCGTCGGTGACCCGCGCCGAGGCGCTGTTGGACGTGTACGCGACGTTGCGGCCGCCGAAGGGCCTCTACGAACCCGGGCCCGGGAGAGTGGGCCGGATGATGGCGGAGGAGTCCGTGGTCGACGTCATCACGGACTTCCTCCGTTGGCTTCGGGCCCACGGCTGCGATGTGGAGGACGCCCTGGATCGGGCCCAGACCCGCTACGACGCCGAACCGGACGGCGTAGGTGCCGGCCGATCTCGCACGTCCAGCGTCTGATGCAGGACCCCTGAGACAAATCCTCGTCCGTGCCCCCACCCGCGTGTGCGGCGAGCAGAAGTGCATCGTGCACGGCCACCCGGTACCCCTGCCCTGGGAGGGGCGGCCGTGCATCAGGGAGACAAGCCACTGCTCGCATCACCGCATCGGGCGCGAGTCCGCAAGGCCGAGCATCGAGGAGAACCGCTTGGACCGTGGAAGCAGAGGTGGTCGGCGCGGAACCAGCGACTGCGCACCGACCACCGCCCCGCTGGGGCACCGACCACCGCCCCGCCGGGGCACCGGCCGCCCACCCGCCGGTGCCGAACGTCAGTCGGCCAGCACCTCCGCGAAGAAGCCCACGCCCGGATCGTCCGGGGTGCCGACGAGCAGCGCGCGGTCGAGGAGGATGTTGTTGTGCTCGCAGCTCGTCTCCGGGAGCATCACGCAGGCGTGGCACGCGGCGAGGTTGGTACCGCCGGTGCCGGATGCCTCGGACTCGACACACAGAGGATCGGACGAGCACCAGGCGGCGCGGCGCACGGCCGAGCGGAGTGTCCGGGCCAGCTTGTCCGGCTCTCCCTGGGCGACCAGCCCGCCGAGGCTGCCCGCGGAGTCGCTCGTCGCGGTGTAGACGAGGACTCCGGCCATGTCGTTCTCGGCGTAGAGACGTTCGCGCAATGCGGCGGCGGGATAGCCGGCGTCGAGGCTCCATTCGTTGATGAGGACATGGGCCAGGGTGTGGAGAAGCACCATGCGGGGGGTGGCCGGCGAGAGCGGCACCCGGGTCGGGTCGGCGGCACGCTGTTCCATGACCCTCTGGTGTGCGGTGCGCATCCGCTCAGCGCGGGCCGCCACCGCGGTCATGCGTGACCACGCGTCGAGCCGGTCGGCGTCGAGACGCAGGAAGACACCCTCACCGCGGACCTCCATGGCGGGAAGCCAGGCCTGTTTCGATTCGGAGAGCGCGGCCTCGTTGCCCTCGGTGGTCGAATCGGGGTCCGCGAGCCGGGTGAACGCCTTGAGGGCACGGACCTCGCGAAGCTTCTTGACCAGCATCGGGCCGGTCACCCCGAGAGGGTGGAGGTCGGTCGGGTCGCCGAGTGGGGTCTCGCAGATGAACTGTTCTTCGCGGGAGTGCTCGCGTTCGTCGTTGCCGGTGCGGAGTCGTTCGTACTCCTTGTACCGCAGGGCGCGGTAGCGGTGGTCGAAGCTGGGCGCCTCGTCGCCGGTGGGGTCCTCCTCGCGTTCGGCGTCCAGGAGCGTCATCACTTCGTCGACGGGTACCGGAATCTCGCCTTTGAAAGCGAATTTGAGGCACATTTCGATCTCTTCGCGGCTGCTCAACTTGCGGAGCTCGTCCCAGTGCGCGGCGAGTGGATCGGCGCGTCCGTCGCTCCACGGCGGGATCGACAGCGCGGACTTCTGCACCGGTTGCCACACAGCGGAGGAACCGCGCTGGAGGGTACGGGCCGTCAGCCCGCAGGACTGGGCGGGAACGGAGGTGCCCAGCCACGGGCGGGTGCCACGGCACCGGAGCCCGAGATCCTTCAGGGCGCTCTTGCGGAACGAGCCCTCCATCGACACCTCCGGCACTCCACAGGTGCAGGAGACCACGATCGAGCGGAGGGAGGAACTGCGCCCGGAGGAACGCAGCTTGAGGGTCCCCCCGCACTGTCCCGCGGTGGTCGCACCCCCACCGGCCGCACGATGGACCCAGTGCCAGTACGGAAAGTCGTCGAGGTGTCCGGCCTCGCAGGCGATGACGAACCGGGAGGGGACCAGGTCGGCCTCGCACGTGCCGCAGATGCTCCTGCCGGGCGGCGGGGTGAAGTCGCGGTGCCGACGCAACTCGTCGCACTCGGGGCAGGAGTGCATGATCGGGAAGCGGCGGACCCGGACCCCGTCCTTGCTGGTGTCGCCGGACGCCGGAGGCAGTCGGAAGTACTGCACACCCAGGAGACGCGCGAGCCGCCGCTCGTGGATCCGAGGGGATTCGTCCGTATTCCAGTGCTCGTCGGCCCCGTCGAGGCCGGAGACGACGAAGGACTCCTGGTCGACGGCGATCAGCGATCCGACACCGTATGTGGTGATCGCCTGGGAACGGCGGACCGAACCCCGACGAAGCAGGTTGTGGGCGGGAGCCTGACCGTCCGTGCGGGCGCGACGGCGGCGAGCGGGGGGTGGGGTCATCGGGATGCCTCCATGAACAGGGCGGACTCGGCGTCGACGTCGCGCAGGCTCCACAGCGTGCGCCATGCCTCGGTGTCCTCGGACTCGTCGTCGTACGACTTCAGGAGAGACGGCGTGCGGTTGCCCCTCCTGGGCTCGAAGAGCAGACCGCCGTGTACGTCGGCCTCCTCGCACCACCAGTCGACGAACTCGTCGAAGGCGCGGGAGACGGCGTCGGCCTCCTCCGGGACGACAGCGCCGACACGCTTGAGGAGAACATCCTTGATCTCCTCGCGGAGCCGGTGCTCGTAGGACTCGACCCGGCCGGCGGCCTCGTTGGGGCGGGCCTGGGGAATCAGGATGCGGGCGAGGGCCACGACGACCGCGTGCAGGCCGCGTTCGCGCGCGCGGGCGGAGAAGGGAGTGACGGAGGTGGACTCCACCTCGCGGTACAGGGCGGAGTGGAAGTGCAGGAAGTTCTCGTAGTGCGAGCGGTCGCGGGAGCGGGCCGCGTTGAGCATGACGGCGACCAGACCCGGGTGGGCGCGGCCGACGCGGCTGGTGGCCTGGATGTACTCGGCGGTGGTCTGCGGCTGGCCCATCACGGCCATCAGGCCGAGCCTGTCCACGTCCACGCCGACCGCGATCATGTTGGTGGCGAGGAGGACGTCCACGGTGTCCTTGTCCGGCAGCCTGCGCTCAATGCCCTTGAGACGGTTCGGGATCTCGCTCGCGTCGATCCGGCTCGTCAACTCCGAGTAGTTGGCGGCGGAGCGGACCTCCACTCCCTCGCGCTCGGCGAGCAGTTCCAGATAGGCCACCACGTCGTCGTGGACCTGCAGTTCGGCGGCGGACAGGAGACGAAGGCTGTTGAAGTAACCGACGAGGCTCCAGTACGCGTCGCGCACCTCGTCGTCGGTCCGGGCCTGCTTCGCCCGGTGCAACAGGGTGGCGTACGTGCGGATGAGCAGGGTGGACTGACTGGTCCCGGGCGCGAACAGGCCGACGTAGCGACGACTCGCCTTCTCCTCGCGAGGGGTCTCGACGGCGAACCAGGAGTCCCGCGAGTCCAGACCGGCGGGCGGGAACTGGCTCACCGAGCGGTCGAAGAGACGGTGGCCCTGCTCGCCGGCGCGCCGGATGGTAGCCGTGGACGCGATCACCTTGGGGCGCCCGGCGAGCGCGTCCACGGCGGTCTCGTACAGGCCGGTCAGTGTCCCCAACGGGCCGGAGATCAGGTGCAGTTCGTCCTGGACGATCAACTCGGGCGGTGGGGTGCGGTCACCGGGGTCGTCGCGATTGAACAGCGCGGCCGTGGCGGGACGCCACGGCATCGAGGCGAACTTGTCGACCGTGGCGATTACCAGTGTCGGTCGGGCCGCGTACACCGCCTCGTCGATCAGGTGGACCGGAAGGCCGTCGGCGAAGTCGCAGCCGCTCCCCGAGCAGCGGACGTACATCCGCCGGGCGTCCTCGTCGACCTCGTAGTCACGGGCGTCGAGCCGGGTGCCACACCAGGGGCAGGCGCGCAACTGGACGGGGTTCTCGGTGGCCAGACGCTTGTCGAGGTCGCCACGCAGTTCGTTGAGCTTCTTGCCGGCCTCTTCGAGAGTGTTGGGGGTGGCCGAACGGCCGACCCACATGCCCAGCGAGAACTCCTCGGCGCCCAACGCCGAAGGATCGGCGCGGCGCATGTGCTCCATGGCGCAGAGCAGGATCGCCGCGCGCTCGAACTGCTGCAGAGTGAGGAGTCGCAGCGTGTAGCGCATGAGCACGGTGACACCGCCGCCGTTCGCACCCAACCGGATGCGGCGCAGGAACGCGGTGAACGCGATCAGGCCGAGGTACGCCTCGGTCTTGCCACCACCGGTGGGAAACCACAGCAGGTCGGAGACGTCGCGATCCGGATGCTCGGGGTCGTTGATGCCAGTCAGACAGAGCAACACGAAGGCGATCTGGAAGGGACGCCAGTGACCGGCCGCCGGGTCCGGGACGCCCTGCCGGCCGCCCTTCACCCAGGCGCTGCGCGCCCGCTGCTCGGCCATGGCCCGGTTGGCGAGCCGGAACGCCTGCATCACCTCGGGCTCGGAACCCAGCAGTTCGACGCCCGCGCGGATCCGGTCCAGCGCCTCTCGACAATCCTTGATGCGGTTTCGTGCGGACTCGCCGTGCGCAGGGTCGACCAGGGCCGACGCCTCGGTCTCCTTGCGCTCGATCCAACGTTCGTAGCCGTCAGCGAGTGCACCCAGGGTGGCGAGCACCTCGGAGTCGGAGCGCTCGGCCAGGTCCACCATGGACAGTTTGTCGATCTCCGGGTTGGAGTCGGTGAGCAGCACCTCCACGGACGGCACGAACGAGCTGCGCACCTCGGTGACGGCGCCCCGCACCGAGTCGGTCATGCCGATCGGCGGCGGCGACCAGTCCCACTCGGCGGCGCAACCGTGGCCCACTGCGAAGGTCGGGGCGTGGCGGTGGAGCAGTCGACTCGTGGCGACCTCGGGGTCGTGGGCGGAGCCCCGGGCCGGGCGCTCGATGAAGGCGCTGGATCCGTCTGCCGCGCGGACCCTGAGACCGCATTGGAAGAGGGAGAACGCGTCCTGGAGCTCCCGCTCGCCGATGCGGTGAGTGTTGACCAGGGTGACCGTGATCGTCACGGCGCCGGTAACCCGGTCGGGGCGGCGGACGTTCACGCGCAGCAGGACTCCGGAGGCGAGTTCGAATCTCAGATCGGGGTTCGGCGTGGTCACGTCGAACTCGGCCGGCGGCAGCGAAAGTTCTTTGCGGTGCCAGTGCTCCCGCTGGTCCGAAGTGGTGCGGGCCTCGGCACGGGTGGCGGGGACCGGGTTGCCGTCCGCATCGGTGGGTTCGTAGACGGCGGCCCGCGCCTCGATCACCAGCGTCTCACTTATGGTCGGGTCGACCGCGAAGGTCAGACCCATCGACGAGGGGCGGCGGTCCCCGGCGGCGCCGAGCTCCTGTGCGATGCCGGGCTCCTCGACGTCGCCGCGGTTGTTCTCGGGAGCGGCGTCCAGGCCGTCGTGCTGGGCCTGGTCCTCGCGGAACCGCTGCTCGGCGGCGGCATTCGCCGACCGTGGGTAGAGGACACCGGTCAGATAGCGGTCGATGGGTGCGTCCTGCGTGAGCACCTCGTCCCGGTCCTCCTGCGAGGCGCCGAGGGCGGGGCCGAGCAGCTCGCGACGCAACCCCGCCAGGAGTTCCTCGTCCCGGACCCGATAGTGCTCGGCGTGTCGGCCTGCCACGTGCGTCATGCGCGCTGCTCCTCGTTCTTGTCGGCCTTGCGGTACTTCCCGATGCCGGTGATGCGCGGCGCGACCCACACTCCCCGCTCGCCGAGCCCGGCGTTGGAGCCTGCGGCGACGCTTCCCGTCACGGTCTCCAGGGTGTCGATCCGCAGATCGTGGATCTCGTCGGGCCACCAGGGCACCCAGGTCCGGTTCACCTTCTGCACCTGGAACAGCTCTTCGCGGAACCGCTCCGACGCCTCGCCGATCTCCCGGCCGTTGTGCACCAGGGTGTACGGCGGACTCTGGTAATCACCCATCGGCAGGTCGTGGCGCCTGCGCAACACCACCTCCTGCCCGGGCCCGACCTGCTCCAAGAGATAGGCCTGGGTCGCCACGGCGTCGGTGCCGTGGCCGGGTGGATCGTTCCGGCAGACGTCGCCCGCCTCGGCGACGATTCCGTACCGGTCGTACGACCTCCACCCGCCGACGTACCGGCGACCGTTCTTCCGGCCGGCCGCCCGCTTGAGGATCGGCAGGTCCGGGCTCGGCGCGTGGTACAGGTCCTGTCGGGCCCGGGTCATCGCGACGTACAGGGCACGGGCCTCTGCCGGAAGGTCCAGGTCGCCCTTGTGCTGCTTGTGCAGTTCGCCCACGGTGGGTGGGGTCAGGACGATCACTCGGTCGAACTCCAGGCCCTTCGCCCGATGCACGGTGGACACCACGACGCGGGCCGTCTCCGGATCGGCCAACTCGTCGGGGAAACGGCCGTCGGCGACCAGCCGCCGGAGCCGGTCCAGGTCTACGACGGCACGACCCGAGCCGCGTGCGGCCCGCCGCAGCACTGGCCACAGGACTTCGGGATCCGCTTCGTACGGCAGCCGGACGGAGGAGAGCAGGGACCGGAAACGCTCCTCGGTGAGGGTGGTGGCCTCGGTCCCGCGCAGCACCTCGGCCACCCAGTACGGGACCGGGCGCTCCTCCAGCGGTCGGCGCAGGTGATGCTCGACCCCGTGCTCGTGCAGGAGCCGGGAGACGACCAGGGCCTGCCGGTTGTCACGGGTGAGGATCGCGCATGTGTCGGGTGACGTGCGCAGTCCGTCCAGGACGAACGGCTCGTCCAGGGCACCCAAGCCGTTGACCGGTTCGAGCAGCAGGTCGCGCAACTCGTCGTAGAGCGTCGACGCCTCGTCGGCGTCGGTGACCTGCTGGAGACGCGGGCCGTGGGGGAGCGCGACCCGGGCCTCCGGGGTGGCGGCACGGAAGTTCTCCGTGAGATGAAGCTCGACCAGGTCATCGGAGAACGAGACGCGGAGCCAGTCGAAGAACTGGTTCGTCTCGTCGGCGCGCTCGGCCGGATCCTCGATCTGGAAGCCATAGACGAACTGCGCAGCGTCGCCGACCACGGTGAAGCCGCAGCTCTCCTGGTAGCGGTCGAGCAGCGTCTCCACCAGGCGACGGCGGTCGCCCACCAGGTCCTGCACCTCGTCGATCACCACATGCGCGGGAGGAACCGCGTCGCCGGACTCCAGGGCGCCCTTGGCGACCGCCTCCTCAGCGGCCCGGATCCGATCGTCGAAGCCGGTCGCCGCCCAGTCGTGATCCGGGTACGCCTGGACCAGGACACCGTAGGCCCACGCGTCGAAGGTCTGTGCCCGGACCCTGCGGGCCCGCTCCCCGTGCCGGGCGATCCGCTCACGCAACTCGCGGGCGGCGGCACGGGAGAAGGTGAGCACCAGGATCTCAGTGGCCTCCAGTGCCTCCTCCGGGTCCTCGTGCCCGCACAGCGCGTCGAGCCGACGCACCAAAGTGTGCGTCTTGCCCGCCCCCGCCCCGGCGGTGACCAGGACACGGGCGCCCCAGGGCTGCTCGACCACAGCCCGCTGCTCGTCGGTGGGCGGAGGACTGTCGAGGTAGGCGTCGGTCACTTACGGCTCCAGAGGTGCTCGAACTGGGTGAAGGCCAGCCGGGTGTCAAAGTTCGCGATGTTGTCGCTGACGTTGAGGATCAGGCAGGTGTCCTTGCCGCCGTTGCGTGGACCACGCAGACCACGACCGATCATCTGCTGGTAGACGTTGGTGCTGTACACGGGCCGCGCCACGACCACGGCGCGTGTGGCGGGAGCATCGAACCCCTGCGTGAGAACTCCGTAGTTGGTGAGGACGCGGAGCCGTCCCGTACGGAACTCCTCGATCCGCCGGCGCCGGTCCGTCGCGCTGGTCGTCGCGTCCACGGCGGCGGCTCGGACACCGCGGTCGTTGAGCAGGGCCGCCAGGTACTTGGCGTGGTCCACGGACGTGGCGAAGACCAGGGTCGGCCAGTCATCGGGAAGCGAGGTGACCTCGTCGACGATGCGCCGGCTGCGCGCGTGGTCGTCTGCGAGTCGCTGCTCGGCCGAGCGGGAGAGCATCGCCATGCGGTCGGCATGCGCCTTCTCGTCCCGGGTCAGCTCGATGCGACCACCCTCCAACTGGCGGTGCTCGACCTGCGCGAGCATGCCCCATGCCTGGAGATCCCGATACGGATCACCGGACGGAAAGACTCCCTCGTCGAGCCGCCGACCCCCGAAGCGGCTGGCCAGACGGCGCGTCTCCTCCTCGTTGGTGTTGCGGTACGGGGTGGCGGTGAGACCGATCAGATGACGTTCCGTCCGGTACTGGGTGAGACCCAACTGCTCCAGAATCGAGGTGTATCGCTTGGGAATGGCGACGTGTGCCTCGTCCACGATCACCAGCGCGGCCTGACGCAACCAGGTGTACTGCTCGGTGTCGAGGCACCGTTCCAGTTTGGCGTCGGTCGCCACCACCAGGTGCGGTTGACCGATGACTTCTCCCACCTCGTTGGTACTCCACAACCGGCTGATGGTGAGCGGGCGCTCGGCGCCGACCTTGCTCCAGACGAACTTCCAGCTCTGCACCGCCTGCTCGCACAGTTCCTCGGTCTGCGCGATCCACAGGATCGGCCCCTTCAGATCACCGACCCTCTTGACCCAACGGATGACGGCTTCGGAGGTGACCCGGGTCTTGCCCGCGCCGGTCGGGAGTGACAGCATGCCGCGCTGCGGAACCAGACGATCAAGCAGGCCCGAGATGTTGCGAACCAACTCTTCCTGGTAATCATGAAGATGTGGGAAGTCCCGAGGACCGTCGATGGTCTCGAACGCGGGCGGAGCCGGCGTGCTGGCCCCGGCGAAGCTCATCGGGAGCCGGAGGTCGCCCACGAAGGCGACGGCATTGGACGAACCGCGGTAACCAACAGGTGCGTTGGGGAAACGGGCTTGGATGTCCCGAACGTGCTGCTGGAGCACTCCGTCCCCGTGCGCGTTGAACGCCATCTGCGCGATCCGATGTCCGGACGGCTCGGCACCATCGGTCTCCTGCAGCTCGGCGTCCATGAGCCCGTCGGGCAGTCCGGACCGCAGCGCCTCCGCACCGATCAGCAGCTCGATCTTGTCGACCACGTCCTCGGCATCGCGCACCGCCTTCAGCGCGGCCTTCGTCGCACTGTCCCGCGCCATGCGCTCCTGGTGCTCCAGCACAGCCCGGCAGCCGGCCGCTCCGAGCCCGAGCTCCAGTTCGCGGTCGATCAGACGCAGCATCGACTCGGGCTCCAGAGGGACGCGGACCTTGACCGTGCTGCCCTGACGCACGGCGTCCAGAGGGGTGGACTGAGCGCCGGACGGGGTGCGGGTCACCTCGTCGAGCTCGGTGCACCGCTGCACCATGCTGTTCCGGTCGGTACTGGTCAGCCGCTGGCGCAGCGCGGGGTACAACTCCACCAGGGGGACAGGGTCGCCGTCGGGGACCTCGCGGGTCTCCAGGCTGATCACATCCGAGTAGCGGAGCATGCCCCACTTGTCAGCCATCAGCTCTGCGTCCTGCGGAGTCGCCACGAGCAGCGCGGGAAGCTGTTCGGTACGCAATACCCGGTACTCGGCGGCACCGACCGCGACGGTGATCTCGCCGTCGGGACGGGTCCCCCAGGTGTCGCCGATCCGGCAACGGGTCAGCGAGTCCTCGGGGAAGTCCGCACCGAACCGGGTCAGCATCACGTAGGTGGCGCCGACAAAGGTGTCGTCCTCGCTCCGGGACACCTCGGCGAGAAGGGTGTCCCAGCGGTCCGCCGGAACCTCGTCGACCGTGGTCGGTAGACGCAATTTGCGTGCCTTCTCAGGGGAGATGTCGGCGACCGGCAGCACGTCGCGGTAGGCGGACAGCTGAGGCCCGACGGCCTCCCGCAGCGGCTTGATCCCCTGGGAGGTCGCGACGCTCCCGTAGTTCCTGAGCATCCATCGGATCGGCGAGGTCACGGCCTGCCGGGTGCCCGTCTGTGCACCGACCTGCCGCGTCCAGTTGTCCACTACCGCGTCGTCCGGCAGCGCCTTCAGGAAGGCCGCGCGGGACTCCTCCGACAGGGATCGGAAAAGGTGCAGCGGGCCACCGATCGCGGAGCCCTCCATCTTCATGCGGCTGAGGGACGGACGAGGCGCACGCTCGTCCAGGCTCCGCAGATAGGCGGAGTGGACCGCTTCGCGGTACTCCTCGAACCAGGCCTCGCCCTCCGGCCTCGCAGCCGCCGAGGGGCGCTCCCGCAGACCGATCTCAGGGAAGAAGGAGAGGTCGTCGGAGTGGAATCGTTTGTCGACGGCGATGCTCGGGTCACGACGCTCGTCGACCACCACGCCCGGCAGCATGCAGTCACGTACCGGTCGGAACTTTCCGTCGGCGGTCCTGACGTGCAGCGTCTCGCGCGGAGCAGGCACCCGCTCCAACACCTTGTGCGACAGTCGACGCCCGCCGGCCTGACGGAACAGTTCCCAGAACCGCTCCCACTCGGCGGCCCGGTAGCCCTCGAAACCCTGGTCGAGGACGCTGACGAACCGACCCTCGACATCTGCCTCCCGGATGCCGAGGACATTCAACGCGTGGGCGAGGAAAGGGTCCTGTGCGATCTCGCCGACCACATACACCAGGGACTCGCGCAGTCCGCCCTCGTCGGCACGACGGAACACCCCGCCGTGCACGGGGGCGACGAGGCCGTGCTCCTCGGTGAGTACGACCCGAGCCCTGCGGGCCTCCTCGGCGTGCGGGGAGCGCGTCTCGACCATGTCCGCGAGAATGCGGATCGCGGCTGCAGACGCCTCGGAGGTGCCGCACTCGACGAGCGCCTCCAACCATTCGCGGACATCGGCCCGCCCGTGTCCGGCCGCACCCAGGATGTGCTCGACCTTGCCGGAGCGCAGGGAGTCGGTCTCGACGCTGGGGTGCAGCCAGTTCGCGGGGCGGCCGGGACACTCGTGCCACATCCGCAGCCAACCGGACAGACGCTTGGGATCCTTGTCGAGGCGGGGATGAATCCGTAGGTCGGAGGGGACCCGGAGCACACCGTCCTGATCGGGGAGGGACGGGGAGGCAGCGGCACGCGCCCAGATCTCACGGATCAGGAAGTCGTCCGCCCAACTGATCGACTCCTTGGTGCGGCCCGGCAGCAGGCGAAGGTACGCAGCCGGGTCCTCGGCGGGAGCGAGCTGGGGGAGGGAGTCGACCACCAGCGCCGCTGACACCTTGATCATTTCCTGGTTGAAGGGGGACGAGTCGAGGAGGTTCTGGCGGTCCTCGTTCGTCTTCCATGCGCCGTTGAGAATGCCGCTCAGCGACATCTCGTACTTGGTGGGGAAGAAGGACCAGAAACGTCCGCGACCGCGCAGCCGCTGACTGCCGTACAGACCGCTCGTCGGGTCCTTCTCCAGGGCCGGAACGGCCCAGGAGACATCGAGGGTGACGCGGTCGTGCAGTTCACCGGCATCCGCACGGGCGGCCGGCCCGGGTGTGTGCGTGACCGTGAAGACCCGCCACTGCTCCGAGGCTGCCGTCTTTCCGGTCCGCTCCTCGAACACGGTGCGAACCTCCCCGATCTGTCGTGTCGTCAGTGTGCGACGGACCGACGGGCGCGGTCGACGGTCCTCCAGGACGACCTCGGCGACATGGGGGGAGAAGAGCTGGAACCCGGGCGGGAACTCCTCGCGATCCGAGGAACCACCTCCGTGCATGTCCTTGCCCAGTCGAGCGTCCGCTCCCTTGAGCAGCGGGAGCCGCACGACGGTCGTCGCCCAGCCCAGCAACTCGTCGAGGACCGGGTCCGCCGCGCGCTCCGTCGTGTCGTCCAGCGGACGGGCTGTTCGTAGTACCGGCGCGTCGAAGGTCGGACCGTACCGGTCGGTCACTCCGGGGACGGCCTTGATCTGCTCGTAGGACCACGCCCGATCGAAACCGAAGCTTCCGGTTGTGCTGAAGAACTCCGGGGCATCGGTCACCACGAGAACCGATTTCACGCCCACGCCGAAGCGCCCGATTTGCCCACCACGCTTCTTGGACATGCTCATTCGTAGAATTGTCTCCGCGCCGTCCGCAGTCACCGGACTTCCCTCGTTGGCGCAGTAGAGGTGGTTTTCTGTGAGGACAACCTGAATTTTCCCGCCCGGCTGTGAGGCGATTTCGTCTGCCGCGTTCTGGACAAGTTCGAAAAGCTGTCGGTCGCCGTATCCGCCTTGAGTGATACGGCGCTCGCCGTTGGCGTGCTCGGCGACGAGGCCTGGATCCACGGCGTAGGTCTGCAGCACTCGGGAGGACTGGTCGAGGACGGTACGGACGACCGGGGAGACGGACTGCGGCATGACTTCGGACTCCTGGGTGAACGAGGTGGGACGAAAGGCGCGTTCGGCGGTGCTCCCACCTCGGGGCCGACTGTTGGAACAGCCGGCCCCGAGGTGGGGGGGCAGCGCGAGGTGGGCCGTGACGTGATAGCGCGCCAAGGCGTGCTCGAGCGGCGTGGGGGGGAGGGCGGAGCGACTTGTTCCGTTATCGTGCCGGTCGGGCGACGGCGCGACGGGTCAAGTTCACGAGCGAGGGGGCGGACTGTCGCCGGAGGGGTCCTCGGCGGTGGTCCCGTGTCCGTGGGGGACGTCGTCCTGCGAGGCGGCGGGCATCGCCACCCGCCGGTTCAGGAAGTCGGCACTCAACTCGCGCATCGACTTCAGGTCGTGATTGCTCCAGTCCTCTATCACGCTCTCCGTTCACGGGGGAGGAAAACGATTGAAGCTGCCTCCGGGCGCACTTCTCCCGTTGCCGCCCGGTGTTCCCATCGAAACTGTCCGAGCGGGGCAGAAGGACTGCCGCTGCAGACCGTATCGGTAGAGGGCTCACCCCTGTCAACCCTCGTTTCTCCGCCGCCTCTTCGAAAACACTTGCCCCTACATGAATGGAGTCGGCAACTCCGAATACGGAAGGCGCGAAACGGGGGATGAAGGCTGATACCTGTCAAGTCGGACAGATTGGGTGAGTCGATGGAGTCGGGTGGTCGATCGATCAGGGTCAACTTCTGGTTGACGTCTACTGGCGCGTCAAATTAGCTTGTCCTTGTCAGACACGCAAGAGACTCGCGAAACACGGGAAGCGCAGGGTGCACGTGGAAGCAGGCGAGGATTTCGGACCTTGGCTGGCCCGCCAGCTCAAGCTCACGGGGAAGACGCAGGCGGAGCTCGCCGAGGAACTGAATTTGACCCGGGCCGCGGTCTCCGCGTGGATCACCGGGCGCTCGGTGCCTCGCCCCACCGTCATGGGGGAGATCGCCGAGGCGCTCGGTACGGACGTCGGCACGGTGCACACGCGCACCACCGACACCCAGGTCGGTCTCCCCCTCACTTGGTACCACCGGCCCGGCTACTCCGACGGCGGACGTGACGGCGGCAACGCCGCGGCCTTCGCCTTCGACGCGGACGTCCAAGTACTCGCTCGGGAGACCTGCCAGAACAGTCTCGACGAGCGGCTCGCGGAGAACGGGCGCCCGGTCCGCGTGCGTTACACCCTCCACGAGCTCACCGGCGAGGCGTTGGACGCCTTCCGTAAGGCCATTCTCTGGGACGAGCTCCATCCCCACTATGCGGCGGTTTCACGGGCTGCCTCTCACCAGAAGGTCGGACGGGTCGTGGATGCCGGCGTCCGTGACATGTTCGAGAAGGGGCGACTGGTCCTTCTGCGGATCGACGACTACAACGCCTCCGGTCTCACCGGTGACGACTATGACGACGGCAAATTTGCCGCCGTCGTCCGACGTCAACTGGAGAGCCTCAAATCGGGCCGAGGAGCAGGCGGTTCCTACGGTCTGGGCAAGGCGACGCTGTGGGCGACCAGTGCGCTGGGCATGGTTCTGATCAACTCCACGCTCTCCGTCCCTCACGAGGGTCGAACCGAACGCCGGGTCATCGGACGACTGGAACTGCCATGGCGTTCCGTCGACGGCAATCCGTACGCGGGTCCCGCCTGGCTCGGGCGGCCGGACCCGGACACCCCGCGTGCGGAGGTGGTTCGTTCCTGGTGGGCGGACGAGGAGACGGTCAAGAGCCTCCACCTCACCCGCGACAGCGACGAGCCGGGCACCTCCTTCCTCATCGTCGGAGCCCACGACGTGGCAAGCCTCGACCAGGGCACGCCCGAGCGCGATGTCGACGACGAGGGCGGCAGCGACGACGGGACCCGCAACATCGAAGCCATGCACCGACGGCTGGTCGACGCGCTCGGGCGGAACTTCTGGGCGGCGATGACCGGGGGTGGAAGCCGACTCCCCCTCCTGGAGACCTCGGTCCGGACTCTGCGCAACAACAAGGTCGTGGTGGAGGAGGAGAAGGTCGACCCCACCGTCGACCAGCCCTCTCGAACCCGGGCGCTGCGTGCCTTCTACGAAGGGACAACCGTGGACCGGCTCACCGAGGCCGGTCAGGTTGCTCTCCGTACGGTTCCTCTTCGGTTGCCTCTCTCCGGCGGGCAGAGCGGCACGCTCGGCACGCATCCGGCGGTGCTACTGGTCACAGAGGCCGAGGATGCGGACGGCGTCCCGAACCAGGTCCACTCGCTGCGAGGCAACCGGATGACCATCAAGAAGTCCGGTGTCGCCGCCTTGCCCCTGGGCGTCAACGCCTTCCAGGCCGTACTCCTGGCGGGACACGCGGCCGGGGAGTCGGTCCCCTTTGCCGGGGAGGCCGAGGAGTTCCTTCGCGCGGCAGAGCCCCCCGAGCACGACCGCTGGGGCCAGACCGAAGAGTTGACGCTCCGTTGGTCGCACACCGCGCACCATCGCATTTCTCGCTTGACCACCGAGGTCAACGCCGCAGTGAAGGAACTGGTGGCTCGCCCGAAGCGTTCCGCCGGCCAGGGAGGCGTGAAGCTGCGGAAGGCGCTCACCGTTCCGCGTAAGCCCGCCGTCGCGCCCAGGCGTGGCGGGACGGCCCTTCCGGAGCTGGACGGGCTCGATGCGGAGATCGGCGAGGGCGGGGAGTGGCGGATCACCGCCGAGGTGAAGCTGCCTCGTGCCGACGAGCTGCCCACCATGACACCTGTGGTCCTGCTCGACGTACGGTCGGGCAGTCGCCCCAGGCTCGAGTGGGCGGAACTCGTCGCCGTGGACGGCTGCGAGGTCGAGGACGGAGTCCTGCGCTTCACACCCCGCGCCCGGCGAGCCATCTTCCGGGGCGCCACCGATGTCGCCAGCCATCCGGTTCGGACCGCACTCACGCGGCTCGTTCTCGAACTCCGTGCCGGCAAGGGGGAATGAGGCATGAAGTTCTACCCGTACAAGCGACTCAACCGCCCGATCGTACTTCGGGTGACCTCGGCTTCCCTCAAGCTGCCCGACGGTTCCCGGGACCAGCTCGATACCTCGGCCTACTCCACGCAGCAACGGACCGTGGCTCTGGGAGTGGCGCAGCACGAGGACTGGGTGTCGGCGAGGATCGGCCTTTCCGCCACTCTGCCCCCCGGTGCGACAGCACCCGATGCTCCGTGGAACGACCTGCGTGTCCTCGCGGTGCTCACCGACGGTGAGACCAACGTGCGCACCACCGTCGACCTTCGACAGGATGCCGAGGGGAGCAAGGAGTGGTCCGGCCACATCGAGGTGTCGCGCGACGACCATGTGGGCCGTGCCGTTCTCACCGCCTATGCCGTCGCCACGGTCGAGGACGTGCCCGGCCGTGCGATCGCCGAGACCGACGACGACTGGACCATCGACGTGACGGCGGAGGAGCCGCTCGGAGGTCTGCGCCTCGATGTGAAGCAGACGAGCTTCTCCAAGAGTGCACGCGAGTGGTTGCGCACCTACTCCGACGCGCCCTGGATCGTGGACGCCTCGGGCCGCCTGCCCACGGTGCAGGTCAACACCGACATCGAATTGTTCTCCGATCTTCTCGGCGGAGAGAGCGGAGGCCTCGAAAGCAAGATCCACGAGCTGCTCGTCTCCCAGATGGCCACCGACGTGTGGACCGCGGTATTCCACAGTTCGGTGGGCGACCTGGAGGTCGAGCCCGACGGCTCTCCGATCTTCCCCGCTGACTGGCAGGGCGAAGTGTTGCGGGAGATGCTCCCCGACGTGATCCCGGGCGTTCATGTGGAGGAGGCGCTCCGTCGGGTCCACCGACGACGCACCGGTGAGGCGGGGTGGGTGGAGCTCCAGACCCGCATCCACTATGCGGCCGTGCGTCGCGCCGGGGCGAGCAAGGCACTTGCCAACGCCCTGCGCGGGCTGCAGCAGATCAACCGAGGGGACAAAGCATGATCGAGAAGCCGCACCAGATTCCCCAGCGGCTCGGCCTGCTCACGGCGGCTGCGGCCGACCCCTTCCTCACTGAGGACCTCCTCAAAGGGACCCAGGGACACGGAGGCGTCGATCTCGCCAAGGTCGTCGAACCGTTGCCCGACGAGGACCCCCGGTGGGAGGTCGAACCGCTCAGGGAACTGGTGGAGGACGCGATGCACGAGTTCCGGGAGAACCGGACCCGTGCGGACGGCTGGCTGGCGCCCCGACTGCACGCAGCGCTCCGCATCACCCGACGGGAGGCGGCGGATCGAAGGCTCTGGACCCACCTCGCATTGGCCGTTGCTCCGGACTACGTGGCGTGGCGGCATCCTCCGGCGCCCGCACCGGGGCGGAAAGAGCCGCGTATCAACCCGGCCCGATTCAAGGGCGCGCCGGACCGGCAGTGCTTCTCACGTCTGTGGTGGGCGGCGGAGCTGTTCCGCAACGGCAAGGACTACTCCCCGGTGGTTTCGGCCTGCGCCAACCAGGACCTGATCCATAACTCTCTGCGGCGGGACCTGGTCGATCATCGGCCCACTGCCCAGGCCCTGGTACGCATCCTGGAGCGTGGGGTTGCGAGCACCGGTCGGGACATAGAAGGGCTCATGACGGCGATCAATGCTGCCGGCGCGACCTTGGTCTACGACGCGCTGGCCTCGGACGAGCCGCGTGATCCTGCGGTGCTGCGCCAGTGGGTTGCGGAGGCCGAGTCCGTGCCCCCGGTGCCGCGGCACTCCCTGCCGGACGGGCCCGACGAGGAGCCCGTTCCGGAGAAGTCGGTGGTCGCACTCACCGACTACTTCACCGATCTCTTCGAGACCGCCCCGGTCAGAGGTCGGAAACCCAAGGACTGAGCGGGAAGGGTCACCTGCCCGTGAGCGGGTGGCCCTCCCAGTCGCCGTGCTGGCGGATCTCCACTGGCTTGCCTGGCCGCTCCCAGGCTTCCAGGTCAGCAGTGGCCTGCTTCAGCCTGGTCCGGGCTTCCTCGTCGCCCAGTTCGGGTTCGAGTACATGCCGCAGCACGTGCAGGGCAAGCCTGGGCGGTACGGCGTTGCCGATCTGCTGCGAGATGTCTTTACCCCTCCACGGGTACGCGACAGGGAACGTCTGGAGCACTCCTGCCTCGGCAAAGGAGAAGCGGTCGAGGTTCGTCCCGGTGTCCTTCAGGACCACGCGATTCCGTGACACCTTCCCGGTGATCGTGGCGGAAGGAGCGTCGTGATCGCGTCGGCCGCGCGCCTCGGGGACACCGCCGGTCCCATAGTTCGAGATGACAGTGAAAGCCGGACGGTCGGGCAGCTCCGGCTTGATCTGCCTCGCTCTCTTGAGGGCCTCCTCCATGGAGACCCAGGGCGCCTTCTGACTTTCCAGGAACGGCTTGGGAGAATCCATGGGGAGGGTCTCCGCAGGCGTTGCCTTCGACCGGGGGACAGGACGTCCCTTGGGCTGGTAGCGCTCGTGCGTCTCGGAGATCGTCGGGAGGTCGACGGGGCGGAGCCGAACCCCGCCGAGGAGGGCGGCCCGATCGAGTCGGGCCATCAGCACCGCACGCCGACGTGTCTGAGGAACGCCAAAGGCCTCGGTGTGCATCAGCTGAGTCCGTGTCCGATACCCGAGGGAGGCAAGCACCTCCGCGTACTCCTTCCATACCGGAAGCACCGCGGGAACCTGCTCAAGGACGACGGCCTCGTAGGGCTCCGAACCGGGGCGCCTGCACCGCTCGATCACCCACCACAAGGGCTGTAGGACCAGGCCCGTCCGCTCATCGCCCAATTCCTCGAGCCGGCTCTTCAACGCGGCGTGCTCCTCGTTCAGGTCGCTGAACTCCTTGAGCAGACCATCGAGCTCGTCGTCCGGAAGGTCGGGATTCCGCGGAACGTCCTTGAAACTCTTCATGAGTCCCTTGACCTCGTCCGCGGAGTTCCCCAGCCGCTCGAGCCTGAGTTTCAACGCTTTGCTTTTTGCGGCCCTGAGCTCCTCGACCTGATGCTTGCGGGCCTTGACGTCCTGGGCCTTGAGTTCTTTCCGGCGAAGTTCCTCGGAGATGCCACGCCAGGTGCGGAAGATCTCCTTCCACTCCTGATCCCCGGCGCGCACGGCCTTGTGCAGGCGCCTGATGTACTCCATCACCTGGTCCAGCGACCTGCGGCCCGCACCGTGACCGGCGACGGTGAACGTCTGGCACGGAGGCCCACCGGTCAACACCTGGGCGTACGGGAAGAAAGCGGCACGGTACCGCCGGACATCACCTTGGAAGGTGTCCATCCCCGCCTCCCGGCGGGTGGCGCACGCTTGTGCGTCCCATTCGATGCCGGTGACCTGGTGCCCCAGAACATCAGCTGCCACATCCAGCCCACCCGGACCCGCAAACAGGTCCAGGATGCGGAAACCCGCAGGTGGGGAGTCTTCCATGTTGATGTGGCTCATGGGCGTGAAGTGTAGCCGGCGCTGCGAGGTGCTAATGGCACGTCTCCCCTATGCGTGAGGTGAGGAACGCAGAGCGGTCGCGATGGCGGCACCGAGCTCCCTGGCCACCGGCGGGGGAGTGGCGTGACCGATCTGTCGGTACCGTGCCGTCTTCCGCCCCGTGATGCGCCACTCCGGGGGAAACGACTGCAGGAGGGCTGCCTGATCCACAGTGATTTTCAGCATCTGGGCCGGGTCGTCCGAGCGTGGCCACTCGTAGTCCGCACCTGGGACCTCGTCGGCCAGCGCGCCCGCGTTCACTCCCATCCGCGCCCAGGCCCGTTTCGTGCCGGACGGACCGAGATCCGCGCCGCCACGATTGTCCGAGCCCCCGACCAGCGTGGGCGCCACAGCCAGAGCCTGCGCCGCCCAGACGTCGGCGTCGTGCCAGCCCCGGGCCCGCATCGATCGGTGCAAGGCCTGACCGACCGGGACATGCTCGTCCACCGTCGGCGCGGGTGGGGCGAACGCGTGGAACCACGGCTCCTTGAGCGCCACGAGAATGCCCTGCCGGCGTTCCTGCGGCACACCGAAGTCCGCCGCGTTCAGTACGAACCAGCGGAACCGGTAACCGAGATGAGCCAGTTCGGCCTGGACGAAGTCGCGGATGCCTGCGTATGTCGGTGATTCGGCGAGAGCGGGCAGGTTCTCCAACAAAAGAGCCCGCGGTTGGATCGAGTGGATCAGATAGATCGTGGCGGTGAGAAGTCTCAGTTCCTGGTCGCTGTCCGAGCGCCCCACCGCAGCCGAGGACTTCACTCGCGGCAGACCGGCCGACAAAAGATCGACGTCGAGGGTCTCTGGATGCTCCTCCGGAAGAAATTCGATCAGGTCCTCGCAGACCACGTTCCAGTGCGGCCGATTGGCCAGGAGCGTCTCGCATGCCTGGTGTTTGTTGTCGAGCAGGAGCACCGGCGAGAATTCCGCACTCTCCAACCCCGACGCCAATCCGCCCGCACCGGAACAGACGTCCACGAACCTCAGTCGATCAACCATCGGCTCCCCCTTGGCTCGGCCGTCCCCGATCCCGCTTCTCGCGGTCCACCGCCGCACGTACCGTCGCCGCGATCTCTTCCGCCGGTATGTGCTCCCAGAACCTCAACACTGTCCATCCGGCCGCCCGTAGGTGCTCGGACGTCTCCTGGTCCCGCGCCATGTTTTTGTCGAGCTTCGCCCGCCACCACTCGGCATTCGACTTCGGGCTCGTCGCGTGCTGTGGGCAGCCGTGCCAGAAGCAGCCGTCGAGGAATACCGCGATCCTGGCCCTGGGGAAGACGATGTCGATGGTGCGACGGGGCATTCCGATCACCGGTGCGTTCACGCGGTAGCGCAGGCCCTCGGCATGCAGCAGTTTTCGGACCGCCACCTCCGGTGCCGTGTCGCGGGAGCCCTGGCGGCTCATGCGGGCGGATACGGCGGGAGAGGAGGGGGGTGCTTGTGCCACATGAGTATTTTGCCGGCGTGTTCCCCTTCTTGGGGGCTGGGTGGGTTTTCTGTCCGGCCGGGGTGTGCGGGGAGGCGGGTGGGTGCAGTCCCTGAGTTCTCGGTGCGAGGGTTCACCTTATCGAGTGCGGTCGTTGACCTGTTGCTATCACTCTGAGTGAGCAAGGATTGGGTGTGGGGGTGAGTGGCATGTCCGTCGGTGATCTGGTGAGGGAGACCTCTGCTCCTCGGGGAGGGATGATTCTCCAGGGGCCGTTGGACGGCTGGGTGGCTGAGTTGCGGGAGCGAGGGCCTGCGGCCGAGAGTGCGGGGCGGCTCGGTGGGCTCGAGGTGGCGCAACTGTCGGCGCGTGGGCGGATCGACGCGCTTGTGGTGCTGGAGCAGCATCTGTCGTGGTTGCAGGCCAAGCAGGTCGAGGTGCTGGCGGCCATCGCCGAGCACAGCGATGTTCCCGAGGCGGTCGTCATCGAGGCCGGCGGCAAGCTGGACGACGTCTTCGCCGCCACCTGGGACGGGGCCGTGGAGGAGGTGGCGTGTGCTTTGCGACTGTCCCATCTGACGGCCGGGCAGCGTCTGAGGGCGGCCACTTTGCCGGCGACCCGCCACGAGGTGACCACGGGACTGCTGGCCGACAGGCGGATCTCCTACATGCAGGCACAGGCGGTCGCCGAGCAGTTGGAGTGACTCGACGACGAGGTGACACGCCGCGTGGAGTCGGTTCTGGCGGCGAGGATGCCGACCCGGACGGTGGGGCGGACCAAGGCCGCGCTGCGCCGCGAGGTCCTCCGCGCCGATCCGGCGGGCGCGGAGCGGCGCCACCAGGAGCGGGTGAAGGCGCGGCACGTCGTGCGGTATCCGCAGGACGACGGCATGGCGCTGTTCGGCGCCGTGGTGCCCGCGCAGCAGGCCGCGCTGATGGAGCAGGCGGTCGATGCGCGTGCGGTTGGTTACGGAGACGATGGGCGGACGCTGGACCAGAAGCGGGCGGACGCGCTGTTCGACCTTGTCGTCAACCAGGCCGGGGCCGCGGGCGGTGGCGGAGGGCGGGCGGCGGCCACGGTGCAGGTGACGGTGCCGTTCGACATCCTGCCGGGTTCGGAGGACGGGCCGGCGGGGCTGAAGGGCCATGGGCCGGTCGCGGCCGGTCAGGTCCGCGAGATCGCCTTCGCGCCGGGCGCGGTCTGGCGGCGGTTGCTGACGCATCCGAAGTCCGGGCTCCTCGTCAGGACCGACCCGACGACCTACCGGCCGACGGCCGAGACCGAACGGCACGTGATCGTCAGGGACCAGTACTGCGCCTTTCCCGGCTGCCGGACGCCCGCTCACCGGTGCGACCTCGACCACGTTCGGCCGTTCGGCCACCGGCATCCCGAGCAGGGCGGGCAGACGGTGCCGGACAGCCTCCAGCCGTTGTGCCGTCGGCATCATCGGCTGAAGACGCATCACCCCGGGTGGAGCGTCACGCGTGATCCGCACTCCGGGGCCAGTACCTGGACGGCGCCCACAGGGCACGCCTACACCAACACCCCTCCCGTCCATCGGCGGTGAACCCGCCGGCAGACGTCGTGCGGGCCGGCGGCTCAGGTCCGCGGCACCGGCTGTACCAGCCCCGTGTCGTACGCCGGGATCACCGCCCGGGCGCTCCGCTCCGCTGCATGTCGTGGGCCGACGGGACGATGGAGCAGTCGAGCGGGGTGAACCTGCGATATAGGAGTGGCTCCTGCGTGCGTGGGATGTCGGGGGGTCTGTCTCCCTCGCTCGGCCGAGTGGTGATCTCGGTCCGGCGGCTGACGCGACGGCGGGTGCCGGGGGATGGAATGAGAACTGCGGCCGGAAGGGGGACCGGCGGGGTGGGGCAGGACGAGGCCGGGTGAGTCCCTCGGCGTCGTCGCGTCCGCTTGCGCGTTCGCCCTGCCCACCCCCTCCGTCGCTTGTCCCGCGTCCCGTCCGTCTGCTCCATCCGGCGGAAGGGCACCCTCCATTTCAGTTGTGTGCAACTTAGTTGTGCGCAATTTAATGGTGCGCTATGTTTTCGGGGCGCGACCGCAAGGCTTGATCACACCGAACACGAAAGGCGGCGACCACCATGCCGTTCATCACCGTCGGCCAGGAGAACTCCACCTCCATCGACCTCTACTACGAGGACCACGGCACCGGGCAGCCGGTCGTGCTGATCCACGGCTACCCGCTCGACGGCCACTCCTGGGAGAAGCAGTCCGCCGCCCTGCTGTCGGCCGGCTACCGCGTCATCACCTACGACCGGCGCGGCTTCGGCCGCTCCAGCCAGCCCACCACCGGCTACGACTACGACACCTTCGCCGCCGACCTGAACACCGTCCTGGAGAGCCTCGACCTCAACGACGCCGTCCTGGTCGGCTTCTCCATGGGCACCGGCGAGGTCGGCCGCTACCTGGGCACCCACGGCTCCGCCCGGATCGCCAAGGCCGCCTTCCTCGCCTCCCTGGAACCGTTCCTGCTCAAGACCGACGACAACCCGGGCGGCGTCGACGGCGCCGTCTTCGAGGGCATCGGGCAGGCCGTCACCGCCGACCGCTACGCCTACTTCAGCGCGTTCTTCAACGACTTCTACAACCTGGACGAGAACCTCAACACCCGGATCAGCGAGGAGGCCGTCCGCAACAGCTGGAACGTCGCCGCCGGCGCCTCCTGGCACGCCTCGCTGGCCTGCGTGTCGACCTGGACCACCGACTTCCGCGCCGACATCGCCAAGATCGACGTCCCGTCGCTGATCCTGCACGGCACCGCCGACCGCATCCTGCCGATCGAGGCCACCGGGGAACTCTTCCACCGGGCCCTCCCGCAGGCCGAGTACGTCGTCATCGACGGCGCCCCGCACGGACTGCTGTGGACCCACGCCCAGGAGGTCACCGACGCCCTGCTCGCCTTCCTGGCCAAGTAGGACCAGAAGCGGCCGGACTCCACCGCCCCCGCACCCCCCGCACCACCCTGTGCGCCCCCCGCCCCGACCGGCGAGGGGCGCACAGCCCGGTTCGGGCCCACGGCCGCTCCAGGCCCGCCGGCAGAGCCGGCGGGCAAGCGCGAACCACTGGTCGAACTCGAACTCGGTGTACCCGTAGCCGGCGCGGATCTGCTCCCGGTGGTCCCAGCGGGCCTCGCTGCTGCCGTACCCGGCGAAGGCCGCCGGCTCCAGGCCGAGCTGCTCGGCGACGTGGGCGACCACCACGGCGGGCACCTCTTCGGGGTTGTTCAGGAAGGTGCCCGGGTAGCGGATGGTGCCGAGCCGGACGGCCCGACCGATCCGGTTCCGCGCGCCACGGGCGGCCATCGCCCCGCGGCGCGCGGTCCGGTCCAGCAGGAAGGACCCGGCGAGCTGTCCCTCGTCCGCCTCGTCCGGGTCCTCGGTGAAGTGGCCGAAGCGCCTGCGCTGTTCCTCGCTCAGAAAGCCGGTGGGCAACGCCCGCTCCCTGATCGTCGGCGTGATTCGCGCGCGACGGTGCCAGGTGACCTGGCGGAACGTGAGGCGATCTCCCATTTCGGCCCAGGACATCACCCCGTGTGGTGGATGGGCAGCCTGAACGCGCCCGCCTGCCCCGGCACCCCGTACGGGGTGCCGGGGCAGGCGGGTTCATGGGGGTGTGAGGGTGGCGAGGCCGGGGTGGGTGCGGCCGGGCGCCTCGGCCGTGCCGGGCCGCACCCGTGGTTACAGAGTGCGGGTCAGGCGGTCGGTGAGCAGCCGGGTGAAGCGGGTCGGGTCGGGCAGGTCGCCCCCTTCGGCGAGCAGCGCGCCGCCGTATACCAGTTCGGCGATCTCCGCCAGTGCGGGGTCGTCGGCGCCCGCGTCGTGTGCTGTGCGCAGGGCGGTGATCAGCGGGTGCGCGGGGTTGAGTTCCAGGATCCGCTTGACCGGGGGTATCTGCTGTCCCATCGCCCGGTACATCCTCTCCAGGGTCGGCGTCACGTCGTGGGCGTCGCCGACGATGCAGGCCGCCGAGGTCGTCAGGCGTGACGACAGGCGGACCTGCTTGACCTGCTCGGACAGGGTGGTGGTCAGCCACGCCAGCAGGGCTGCGAAGTCCTGCTCGCGCCGGGCCTTCTCGTCGTCGGTCTCCTGGTCGCCGTCGGCGGACTCGTCGAGATCGACCTGGCCCTTGGCGATGGACTGCAGACGGTGGCCGTCGAAGGCCGGGATCCGGTCCACCCACACCTCGTCGACGGGGTCGGTGAGGATCAGAACCTCGTACCCCTTGGCGGCGAAGGCCTCCATGTGCGGGGAGTTCTCCACCATCGCGCGGTTCTCGCCGGTCAGGTAGTAGATGGTGTCCTGGCCGTCCTTCATGCGCTCGACGTACTCGCGCAGCGTGGTGGTCTTCTCCGGGTCGTGCGTGGAGGCGGCCGACACCAGCTCCAGCAGGGCCTCGGTGTTGTCCGTGTCCTCGACCAGGCCTTCCTTCAGTGCCCGGCCGAACTGCGCCCACACCTTCGCGTAGCGCTCGGCGTCCTTGGACTGCATGTCCTTGATGGCGCCGAGGACCTTCTTGACCAGGCGCCGGCGTACGCCGCGGATCTGTCGGTCGTGCTGGAGGATCTCGCGGGAGACGTTCAGCGACAGGTCGTGGGCGTCCACGACACCCTTGACGAAGCGCAGGTAGCCGGGCATGAGCGCTTCGCAGTCGTCCATGATGAACACCCGCTTGACGTACAGCTGCACGCCGGGCCTGGTCTCGCGGGAGAACAGGTCGAAGGGTGCCTGCGAGGGGATGAACAGCAGCGCCTCGTACTCGAAGGTGCCTTCGGCGCGCATGTGGATCGTCTCGGCCGGGGGCAGCCAGTCGTGGCTGATCTGCTGGTAGAACTCGTTGTACTCGTCCTCGGTCACCTCGCTGCGTGGCCGGGCCCACAGCGCCTTCATCGAGTTGAGCGTGTCGATCTCGTGGGTGGTGTCGCCCTCGGCGTCGGTGCGCTCGGTGGCCATCCGGATCGGCCAGCGGATGAAGTCCGAGTACTGCTTGACGATCTGACGGATCTTCGACTCGGACAGGTAGTCGGCGAGCCCGTCCTCGCTGTCGGCGGGCTTGAGGTGCAGGGTGACCGAGGTGCCCACGGGCAGGTCGTCGACGGCCTGGAGGTCGTAGGTGCCCTCGCCGTCGGACTCCCACCGGGTGCCGGAGTCGGTGCCGGCCCGCCGGGTGCGCAGGGTGACCTTGTCGGCGACCATGAACGCCGAGTAGAAGCCGACGCCGAACTGCCCGATCAGGTTCTCGGCGGTGGCGGCGTCCTTGGACTCCTTGATCTTCTCCAGCAGGCCGGCGGTGCCGGACTTGGCGATCGTGCCGATCAGCTCCACGAGATCGTCCCGGGTCATGCCGATCCCGTTGTCACGGACGGTCAGTGTGCGGGCGTCCTTGTCGACCTCCAGCCGGATGTGCAGGTCGGTGGCGTCGATCTCGGCGAGACCGGAGTCGGTCAGTGATTCCAGCCGCAGCTTGTCCAGGGCGTCGGAGGCGTTCGAGATCAGCTCGCGCAGGAAGATGTCCTTGTTCGAGTAGATCGAGTGAATCACCAGTCGGAGCAACTGGCGGGTCTCGGCCTGAAA
Organism: Streptomyces yamdrokensis; assembly: GCF_053890455.1. Lineage (NCBI taxonomy): Bacteria > Bacillati > Actinomycetota > Actinomycetes > Kitasatosporales > Streptomycetaceae > Streptomyces > Streptomyces yamdrokensis. The sequence continues at coordinate 2,831,235 of NZ_CM132679.1, read as the reverse complement.
TTCCAGTGTCTCGACACTGCTGCCCATGTGGGTCTCTTTCCGTGGGAACGTCATGAACGGACTTGGACTCGGGCCGGGACGGGCCGTTGCCCGCCGTCGGCGTGGTTCGGGGCGGCCCGGACCATACCCGCATGATGCGACTCCGCGTGGCGGGAGTCAGTCATCGTCAGCGGCTGTCGTCGTGCGCCGGCCTTCGAGGGCGTCCAGGGATTCGACGAGGCCGGTGTGGCGGGCATCGAGGTAGGGACGCATGCCGGCCAGGGGCGCGACGAGCTCGGCGGCGTCGGCGGCGCCGAGAGCGGCATGCAGGGCGGCCTGGGCTGAGCGCGCTTCGGGCCCGAGGTGGGCGAGCGCGGTGATCTGTCCGGCGAGGCGGCGCAGGTCGGCGGCGTGGGCACGGGCCCAGGTGACGGTGGCGCGTTCGGCGGCCCTGGCCTGGCGGGTGGCCGTCACGCGCTGCTCGCCGGTGGTGCCGACGGTGCCGGGGCGGCCGCGCAGGTAGCGGCGTTCGGCGGCCTGACGGCTGGCGACGCCGAGGGGGCCGGCGAGGTCGGCCCAGCTGGCGCCCGCGTCGCGGGCGGTTTCGATCAGGCCGGTCTCCCAGCCGGCGAGCTGCTCGCGCACCTGCCGCAGCAGCATCAGGGAGGCCAGCGCCTGCTCGGGACCGGGCCCGGCGGCGTCGGGGGTCTCGTGCTGGGCATCGCGCAGCGCGTCGTCTATGGCGGCGAGGGCCGTCGCGGCGGCGAGAAAGGACGCCGGACTGTGGGCGTCGGTACTGGTCGTGGACGGCTGGTCGGCTGCGGTCACGGACACCTCCCTCGGGCGGGTCATCAGGTGGACGACATCATGTTTGTCATCGGTTGGATGACATGTTACAACAGTGTCAGTGCAGCGCATTGGCAGCAATCGCTCGAACCCTGGAGGTGTTTTCACGATGTTGATGCGCACTGACCCCTTCCGTGAGCTGGACCGGCTGGCGCAGCAGCTGACGGGCCCGGGCACCTGGTCGAAGCCGTCGGTGATGCCGATGGACGCCTACCGCGAGGGCGACGAGTACGTGGTGGCCTTCGACCTCCCCGGCGTGACCGCGGACGCGATCGACATCGACGTCGAACGGAACATGCTGACCGTCAAGGCCGAGCGGCGGCCGGTGGCGAAGGCCGACGACGTGAAGGTGGAGCTGTCCGAGCGGCCGCTGGGCGTCTTCTCCCGCCAGATCGTGCTCGCCGACACCCTGGACACCGAGCGCATCCAGGCCGACTACGACGCCGGTGTGCTCACCCTGCGCATTCCGATCGCCGAGCGCGCCAAGCCCCGCAAGATCTCCATCGGCGTCGACTCCGGCCGCAAGGAGATCTCCGGCTGACACCGGCCGGACCGGTGCGGAGGACGGGCATCTGATCTCCCCCTCCCCGCCCTCCGCACCCCCGCGGACAGCCCGACGGTAAAAACGGCCTTGGGACTGGTAACCGTCGATAATCCTGAGTGCTGTGTTGGGTGGGTTCGACGAGACCACTCTTCACGCTGCGAGGGGATTGACACCTACGCTCTTGGTACCGAAGCAGGGTTAGCCGCCTGCGGTACGAAACCGGAACCAGCGAAGGAACTCCTCTCATGACGGCAGCCCGCCGATCCCTTGTCTGCTCCGTCATCGCCGCCGCGTGCGGCTCCGCGCTGTTGCTGCCCGTCACCGCTGCGTTCGCCAACAGCCCCGCGTCCCCGACCAACGCCCTGGCGCAGAAGCCCGCCGAGCGCTTGAAGGTCACAGACGAGAAGGCAGGCGAGTACGAGAGCACCTACACCCTCAGCTCCGGCGACAAGATCAGGCTCGCCCGAGACACCATGATCGGCCCCCGCGCCGAGATCACCGGCGACGGCGGCAAAGCACACCTCAACTCCGACCGCGGCTGGGAGCACCTTTCGCGGACCGGCGTGAAGTTCACCCTGGTGCGTCCCGACGGCAGCGGCATCCCGCCCGTGGTGATCGCGCAGAAAGGCGAGGACAGGATCACCCTGGACTACCCGGGCGGGATCCAGGACCCCGAGGGGGGCAACCCCCAGATCACCACCATGCTGCTGGCCGCCGGCGGAGCCGCGGCCGCCGCCGGCCTCGCCTTCACCGCCCTGCGCCGCCGCACCCACGCCTGATACTCGACCATAAGGGTGCGGGGGGGGAGGGGGGAACCTCAGTCCTGGCCTACACCCCGGCGGGCAACGTCGACACGTACAAGGACCCGGCGGGCCTGACCGACTACACCTGGAACAAGGTCAACAAGCTCCAAGAGCTGAAGGACCCCAAGGGCAAGATCACGAAGTACGAGTACAACGACAACGACGTCCGCACCAAGACCACCTACCCCGGCAACACGGTGCACACGGTCACCCCGGACAAGTCCGGCCGTCCGGAGAAGATCAAGGCCACCAGCCCCAAGGGCACCCTGGTCGACCTGGCCTACACCTACGGCTACGGAACCGGCGGCACAACCGACGGCAACAAGATCCGCACCACCACGGATGCCGTCGCCGGCACGAAAACGAGCTACGCGTACGACAGTGCAGGCCGCCTCTCGTACGCGGCGGAGACCAAGGGCAGCACCCTCAACTCCTCCTGGCAGTACTGCTACGACCTCGCCGGGAACCTCACCTCACAGGGCGTCGACAAGGGCTGCCCCCGCGGAACCACCTACACCATCAACGACGCCCAGCAGATCACCGCGAAGAACGGCTCCACCACGAACTGGTCCTACGACAAGATCGGCAACGAGACCGCCGGCGCCTCCACCCCCGAGGGCACCCGCACCGGGGTCACGTGGACCGACTACTCGCAGATGACGTCGATCACCATCGGCGGCAAGACCTACACCGGCCAGTACGGCTCGACCGACCAGTCCGAGCGCATCAAGCTCGGCGACACCTTCTTCCACAACGGGCCGCTGGGCCTCTCCGCCACCTCAACGGCAGGAGTGGACACGGGATTCAACCGCGAACCCGGGGGCACGCTGAACTCCATGACCCGCGGGGGGAAGAACCACTACTACCTGACCGACGCACTCGGCAGCGTCGTCGCCCTGGCCGACGAGACCGGCACCAAGGTCAACACGTACGCCTACAGTCCTCGCGGCGTCGAGCGGGCCACCACCACGGAGTCGGTCCCGCAGCCGTACCGCTTCGCCGGCGGCTACCAGGACCCCACCGGGCTCTACCACTTCGCGGCCCGCTACTACGACCCCAACATCGGCCGCTTCACCACCCCCGACCCCTCCGGCCAGGAAAAGAACCCCTACCTGTATGCCGCAGGCGACCCCGTCAACCGCATTGATCCGCAGGGCACACTGCCCGTCGCCTTCGCTCTTGTCGGTGCAGCTCTCAGCTCGGGAAGCATCGGTGCCGCTGCTTCTACCGGTGGTCAGGAAGCTGGTGAGGCAGCCACTGCAGGCGTGATAGCAGACATCGGTATTACCGGCCTCTGCATGGTGGATACTGCAGCAATCGGCACCCCGGCCTGCATGGCAATAGGGGTAGCAGCTGGCACGGCGGTCGCGGCCTCCTACAGCAATAACGCAACCACACGCTGAATCTGGCAAATATAGAGACAGCAACGCCGCCGGATGCCGCCTCCATCATACGGCATCCGGCGGCACCCCCCCCGTCGGCGAATCAGATTCCGTCCAATCATGTCAACAGGAGGTTTTCGTGGGGATACACGGAGGGGTTACGGACATGCAGTCCGCCCTGGTATTCATTGCTGTATTCGCGGTGATAATTGGAGGGCTTTTCTGTTACTTTAAGGTGAGGAAATGATAACTCACGAGACGAAGGCGCAGAAAGGGGATCGAAGTGGCTAAAGCTGGGCGTGGCAAAGCGCTGTTGATGACGTCGGCAATTGCCGGACTCGTGTTGATGCTGATGGGAGGGCAGGAGATTCTTTAGTGACCAGAGTGGAGGCGAGATCGCGGCAGTAGTAGGATTCTTCATCCTCGCCTGCTCACTCGCCTTGAGTTTGCGTAAGAAGACCAATTAACAGTGCGTAGACGTCTACTGAGGTTGAACTCGGGATGTCGTGCTGCCGATCAGAAGGAGCGCACCGACGAGCCGGTCGCGGCCGGCTCGTCGGTGCGCTCCAACAGGTTCGAGGCGGTATGGGAGCGGGGCATCTCGCACGAGTAGTACAGCGTCTAGTGTCCTGAGTCGGGAATTCCGTTCAGATGTGTAGGCCTGCTCTATGGCGCGGACGGGGCGGCCGAAGGCCGAGTTGACACTGTCGGACGAAGAACGGGCCGCACTCGAGGAGTGGGTGCCGCTCGATCGTGTGACTGGTGGCCACGCGGGACGGGTGCTGGGCATGAACATGCCGAAATGTGAGGCATGGGCAGAGAGCCGTATCCGAGTGACTTGTCGGACGAGCAGTGGGCCTTGATCGGGCCGATGATCACAGGCTGGAAGCAGGACCGGGTGGCACGGTCGGCGACCGGGGATCCGGGATCCTGTGACCTCCGGGAGGTCGTAAACGCGATCTTCTACCAGAACCGGACGGGTTGTCAGTGGCGTTATCTGCCGCACGATCTGCCGTCCTGGTCAGCGGTGTTCTACTACTTCACCCTGTGGCGCCAGGACGGCCTGGATCAGCGGATCCAGGAACTCCTGCGCTGCCAGGTGCGGGAGAAGGCCCGCCGATTAGAGGACCCGTCCCTGGTGATCATCGACACCCAGTCCGTGCGTGCGGCTGCTGGTGTCCCGAAGACCACGACGGGACTGGACGTAAACAAGAAGGTGTCGGGGCGCAAGCGCGGGCTGGTCGTGGATGTTCTGGGCCCGGTCATCGGCGTGGTCGTCCTGCCGGCCTCCGCCCACGACAACGGCGCCGGCATCGCCCTGCTCCACCAGGCCGCCGAACGCTGCGGGAACCGTCTGGAGAAGGCCCTGATGGACCAGGGCTTCAAGGACGAGGTCGTCATCCACGGTGTGCTGAATGACATCGACGTCGAGATCGTCCGCCGCAACCCGGGCGACAAGGGCAAGGGCTTCGTCCCGCAGCCCAAGCGGTGGATCGTGGAGCAGGTCAACGGGACCCTGCTGCTGCACCGGCGCCTGGCCCGTGAGTACGACCACCGGCCCGACACCTCCGCCTCGCGCGTCTACTGGGCCTCCACCGCGAACATGACCCGGCGCCTGACCACCCCGAGCCCCGCCTGGCGTGACGACCTCGGGCTCGCCGCGTGAACGTCGCCGAACTCCTCGCCGGCCTCCAGGCCCAGCACGAGGCGGCCACCGCCCGCGCCGGGGAACTCCAAGGCCGGATCGAACACCTCACCGCCGCTCTGGCCGAAACCGCGGCCCGACTCGCGGAGCTGGACATCGCCCGGAAAGTCATCGAGCAAACCGCACCGGCAGCAACCGAACCCGACCCGCCCCAGACCGAGACGAGCACCGCCTACCAAGCCATCGTGAACGCCTTCAACCAGCACCCCGGCCAGGCATTCCGAGCCCGCGAACTGCACGAACTCCTTGACATGCCCACCGACGAGGCATCCGTCAACATCATCCGAAGCCGCCTCGCACGCCTCCTCCGCCAAGACTTCCTCATCCAACCCGGACGAGGCCGCTACCAGAAACGGACTTAACGTCCACTCAGTCACGCTGAACTCACGGCCGACGTGCCGGTAAGAACCCTGTCACCAGCCGCAAGACCGGTGGGTGACCCCTTGCCGAGCGCGGGGCCTGGCCCGAATGGGCGCCCCGTCGTGGGTGAACTGCAACCGCTTCGGGATCTGGGAACGCGCGATGTGGGGATCTTTGTCCAAGTGCCCCGGGCGGTCCGGGGATGGAAGGCGGTTTCCTCATGAAGCGCACGTCACGGGCTCTGGCCGGTATGGCGGCTGTTGCCGTCCTCGCCGGCATTCCAGCGACAGCGCAGGCAGCGCCCGTCAGGGGCAAGGCGGCGGAGTGGACGCTCCACTTCGACGGGCTGGGCGGCACTCCCAGCCCGGCCGACGCGATCAGTTACTGGAGCGGTACGTGCCTTGTACCCGGCGAGATTTTCGACGTGGTCGTCCTGGGTGAGGCGCTGCGCGGTTACACGGAACATGTGCCGTGCACGTCACAGGGCACCTACCGGTTCGGCTTGATGCACTACGACTACTTCAAGGGGGACAAGCGCGTCGCGAAGGGCCAGAAGTACGAAGCGACGTTCATGTCCGAATCCAGTTACGGGACGGCGACGGCAGTCATCGAGTAGCGGCGGACACCAGGTCGATGCCCTCTCGGAATATCGCCCGCGAGGGCTGTCACTGTCACCGCCGTTCGCGGCTGGTGACAGGGTTCTTACCGGCGCCCCAGGAGGCCCGTGGGTTCAGCGAAACTGAAGCTTATTCAGCGGGAACTCGTGGGTCGGTCTGCGTGCATCAGCTCGGTGTGCTCGTGGGTTCGGTTGGAACGCAAGGGCGGGCCGCAAGGGCGGGCTGCGAGGCGTCGGACTCGGCAGTGACCTCGGCAACGATCTGCGTCGCTGTTCTGTCCCCGTATTCGAGGGTGTCGTACTCGCCTCGAGCTCGGAGAGCCGTTCGAGCAGGGGAACCCGTGTCCGTAGCGCTGGTGCATCCGGAGGGTGAACTCCCGAGCTGTCGGTTGGCCCGCTGCCCGAGGGACGGCGGGCCTGGCGGGCGGACACTACTTCCTGGGAGCCGCGGCTTCGAGGTCGTCGACGCTGCCGGACATGATCGTTCGAATGTGCTCGGTGATGTGCTGGGCGGGCCAAGTCCACCAGGCCATAGCCAGAAGGCGGGCGATGTCCGCATCGCTGTAGCGACGCCGGATAAGTCTGGCCGGGTTGCCGCCGGCAATGCCGTAGTCCGGAACATCATCGACGACCACGGAACCGGAAGCGATGACCGCTCCATGACCGATACGGACGCCGGGCATGATCATGGCCCGGTACCCGAACCAGACGTCGTTGCCGACAACGGTGTCGCCCCGGCCGGGCAGGCCGGTGATCAGATCGAAGTGCTCGGCCCACGAGGCTCCCATGATCGGGAAGGGGAACGTGGAGGGGCCGTCCATTCGGTGATTGGCGCCGTTCATGATGAACCGCACCCCCTCGCCCAGCGCGCAGAACTTACCGATGACCAACTTCTCCGGTCCGTAGTGATACAGCACGTTGCGGCTTTCGAACGCGGTCGGATCGTCCGGATCGTCGTAGTAGGAGAACTCCCCGACCTCGATCAGCGGCGAGGTGACCAGTGGCTTCAACAGCACCACACGAGGCTGGTCAGGTATCGGGTGCACCACAGTCGGGTCAGCAGGAATGACTGGCATCACGAATCAACTTCCTTACACGCTGCCGAGTGAAGCCACCATGATCGCGGCCTGCGCCTGTCCCAGTCGAACAGTTTTCACCTCGGGCAGTCGTGACGTTCTACCGGCGATGCGGCCCGATCCGGCGTGAGATCCATTCGGGAAGTCCCTCCGAAGTGCCTCGCACAACGTACGGGTTTCGAGAGGGCTTCCGCGAACGGCGACCTGCGCAAACGTGATCACTCCGGGGGGCTCTCGCGGAACTCTCACAGATGAACATTTACGAGCGGCATCGGAGTCTTGGTCCGAACGCCAGCCGCAAGCAGCGAGACGATCACGTGCTCGAGGCCGCGGCGGCCTGCTCGTTGTGTTTGCGGAGCACCCGCATGACGTCGGCGTGGCGGGTGAGGGGTCCAGCCGGGGTGAGGTCGAGGCCACAACCGCTGGCCGGTGCCGTAGCAACCTCATCGAGCCGGCGGCCCCGGGGCCCTTCCCCGGATCGTCCGGGCCCATGCACGCAGGCGGTCTTGCCGCTCTATCCGATGAGTCCTCACCAGTCTTCGAGTGCCCATGTTCCAGGGCCCGTAGCGTCTCGCCCGTTGGCTGAACGCAACGGCTGACGAGACAGCGAGCCGAAGGAGACTTTTATGGCTGGTGTTGCCGCCATCACCCCGTACGCGCAGGCTGCGGCTGTGGTGGACAAGGACGGCACGGTGGCGCGTTCGCATGGTGTGGTGAGGGTGGAGCGGACCGGAACCGGCCGCTACACCGTCACGGTCGACAGCGACATCGCGCTGGAGGCGTCGGTGCCGGTGGCCACGCTGCGCGGTGGCGGGGACTGGCACAGCGAGATCTACCTCACGGCCGGTGACGGCGGCATCAAGATCGTGACCGGAACCGGGGGTGCGCCGGCCGATCAGCCGTTGGGGTGGAGCCAGGTCATCTGTACGTGAGGACGTCGTTGCGTGGGCTGAGGGTGAAACGGTGGGGCGCCGCACGGCGCAGGGCCTACGGACTGCCGCGCTCGGGGCGGTCCGGCTACGGCCGCGGCGGTGACGGCGGCCGCGTTCTCACAGGGCGAGCGGTTCTCACAGGGCGCGCAGGCCGCGGTCGGTGAAGGTGATGAGCCACTCGAAGCTCTCGTCGATGTCGGTGCTCCACTGGAAGCCGTTGGCCACCTGCAGCGTGGCGAAGCCGTGGTAGAGGCTGCGGAGCAGGCGCAGGGCGTGGTTCACGTCGGCCTCCTCGATCTCGTAGCCGCGCAGGACCGCCGTGAACGCGTCCAGCAGCCGCCGGCCCGCGGTGGCGACCGGGTCGTCCGGGCCGGACGGTTCCACGCCGATCGTCGCGGCGTACCGGCCGGGGTGCTCCAGGACGAAGGCGCGGAAGGCGTGTGCCGCGGCCGCCAGGGCGTCGCGGCCCGCGTATCCCCGGATCGCGTCGCCGACGGCGTCGGCGGCCTCGACGTAGGCCAGGGCCGCGATGCGCCGGTTGAGGTCCTCCTGGCCGCCCACGTGTTTGTACAGGGACGGGGTGCGCACGCCCAGCCGCTCGGCGAGCAGGCCCATCGTCAGGTGGGCGAGGCCCACCTCGTCGGCGAGGGCGGCACCGGCCGCGACCACGGCCGCCGGGTCCAGGCCGGCCCTAGGCACGGGCGGCGTCCGAGCGGAGGAAGGCGAGCACGAGCGACACCACCCGGTCGGGGAACTGGTCGTGCGGGTAGTGCCCGGCGCCCTCGATCATCTCGAGGCGGCCGAGGCCGGACGGCAGGGCGTCGACGACCGCCGAACCCTCGGCGTGCGGGTCGGCCCAGTCGGGGTCGAGCGTGCCCATCACGACCAGGACCGGACAACGGACGTCGCCGAGCCGAGCGCCGGCGTCGGTCGGGGCGCTGCGGCCCATGCCCCGCAGGGCCTTCATCCGGCCCGGTTCGCGCAGCAGGGAGTCGACGCGGCCGAGCCGCTCGGCCCAGCCGGCCGGCTTCGCGCCGGGGTAGGCCACGTCGAGGTACGAGCGCCACAGCGGCACGCTGCCGAACACGCCCGCGCCGAACAGCCGCAGCATGCCCCGGCGGAAGCGCTTCACCCGCAGGTCGCCGAGGCGGAGCGACTGTCCCCGGGTGAACGGCGCCAGCTCGACCACCGCGGTGACCAGCGAGGGCTCCCGCGCGGCGGCGATGGTGGCGGCGCCGCCGGAGAACGAGTGGCCGACGAGCACGGCCGGCCCGCCCAGGTGGCGGATCACGGCGAGCAGGTCGCCGGCGACGGCGGTACGGCTCCAGGCCGGCCAGTCGACGCTCGACTCGCCGCAGCCGCGCAGATCGACCGCGGCGACCCGGTAACCCGCCGCCACCAGCTGCGGGACCACGGCACCGTACGCGGCGCGGCTGTCGCCCATGCCGTGCGCGAGGACGACCAGCGGGCCGGATCCCGCCACTTCGTATGCGATCGTGCCGCCGTCGACGGCAAGGTGTTCGGTCATGGCAGCCCCCAGGTTTGGCTAACGCGATTAACTAAAAGCTAATCCCATTAACCAAACCTGTCAATGCCGGAACCCTCCTGTCGCCGCGCCCCCGTCGCCGCGCCCCTGTCGCCGCCCCGTCACACCGCGGTCGTGCCGTGGCACTCCCCGTACGTGCGGTCCGAGCCGCACCAGCAGGCGGCCGACCGCTGCGGGGGCCACGGGAGGGCACGGCCCCGGGCCGCCAGCGTGGTGGCGTACTGGGGGAGGAGGTCGGCGTCGTCGGGGGCGGCGCCCTCGGAGGCGGCGAAGGCCTCGTACGAGGGGACGGTGCCCGTGACGATGCCCAGGTTGGGGGTGCCCGAGGCGGCCAGTTCGCGCAGGGCCGTCTCTATCGTGGCCAGGTGCTCCTCGTGCGACGGGTACTCGCCGGCGAGGGCGGGACACGCCTCCAGGAGCTCGGCCAGCTCGTCCGCCGGCCAGTGGAGGACCGCCACCGGGAAGGGGCGGGACAGGGCCGTCCGGTACGCGCCCAGCTCCGCCCGCAGACGGGTGATCTCCGCCGCCAGCTCCGCCGGGTTCTCCGAGCCCAGCGACCAGACGCGCTTCGGGTCGTGGAGTTCGTCCAGGGTGATCGACAGGGTGTGCACGGAGTCCGCCAGGGCGTCCCACTCGTCGTGCGCCGCGCCCAGCATCCTGCGCACGCGGTGGCGGCCGAAGAGGAGCGGGTGGGTGGCGGTCGAAGGCTCCGGCACGTCGGTGAGGAGGAGCTCCACCGCCTCCGTGAACGTCTCGTGCGCCTGTTCCAGCTCGTCATGGACCTCCAGGGACTCCGCGACGATCACCCAGGGAGCCGGGTCGCGCGGGGCCGCGGTGCGGATGCCGTCGATGATGGCGCGGGCCTCCGCCTCGTGGCCGTACTCCCAGAGGTTCGAGGCCTTCAGGGCGCGGACCAGGTACGGGTTCTCCAGCTCCGCGTCGGTGGCCAGCAGCCGGTCGTAGAGGGTGGCCGCGGCGGGGCGGTCACCGGAGAGTTCGAGATGGGCGGCGGCCCTCAGCAGCAGGGCTTCGATGTCCTGGGGATACAGGCCGGCGGTCCGCTCCAGGCGTGCCGCTTCGGCGGTGTGGTCGACGTTTTCGGCGGGCGTGTCGGGGCGCATGGAGGACACCGTACTGCCGACCGGTTACATGGGAGGAGACGGCCGCAGGCCGGAGGCTTCCCCGACGGCGAACCGGGGCCCGGGGACAAGGGGCGGGGGCGGGCCGCGGGGGCCGGCGGGTACGCGCCGGTCACACCGTCACCCCGTCGAGTTGCAGGGTCTGGACCGACTTCGGGGCGAAGGGCACGCTCACCGAGGTGCCGTTCAGGCGGGCGTCCGAGTGGGCCGTGTAGAGGTCGCCGCCGCCCGTCGTCACCGTGTTCCAGCGCGGGACCAGGCCGCCCGGGCCACCCGTCACGGAGGAGAAGCGGGAGAGGTCGAACGTCAGGGTCCGGGACGACACCGACGTGTTCGCCGCGACGACCACCAGGCGGCGGGCGGCGCGGTCCAGGGCGGCCACCGCGTAGCTCACCCCTGTGTCGAGGACGGTCATGCCGGGGCGGATGTGGCGGCTGAACTGGGCCATCACGTAGTACTTCGGCTGGATGGCGCCGGGCTGGAGCGTGTTCGGGTCGTACGCGATCATCGCCCAGCCCGGTGACGGGTCCATGACCTGCCAGTAGCACCAGGCCGTGGGGTGCAGCCAGCGGAAGTCGTACAGGAGGTTGCCGGCCATGGTCATGCCGGTGCCGTCGCTGTCACCGGTCTCCGAGTTCCAGAGGACCTTGCGGCCGTTGGTCACGACGTCCGTGTACAGCAGGTCGCGGCGGCCGCCCGAGCCCTGGTAGCCGTGCACGTTGACCTGGCCGACCAGCGCCCGGGTGGAGGAGCCGAAGGAGTTCCACGTCGTCCGCGCGAGGTCGTAGCCCGTCTCGTCCGAGGCCGAGAGGCGTATGCCGGTCAGGCCCCGTCGGTCCAGTTCGGTGCGCAGGTGTCCCAGGACGGACGCCTGCGTCGGTGCGTCGATGTGGCAGCCCTCCTGCGTGCCCGTCGCCGTCCACCAGCTGGAACTGGGCTCGTTGAAGGGGTCGACGGTCGCGAAGCCCACGCCCCAGTTGTTCCGGGCGTACAGGGCGACGGCGGCCAGGTGTGAGGCGTGCTGACGGTGGTTCCAGGACTGCAGGTTGTTGCCGCCGCCGGCCGCTCCGGACGGGTTGTGGTTGGCGCACATCCACCACATCGGGGAGTTGGCGAACAGTTCGGTGGTCGCGCCCCGCTGTACGGCCTTGAGCAGCATCGCGCGCTGGGTGGCGTCCGCCGTCCACTTCCAGGCGGAGGACGCCGGGTCCTCGTTGTTCCAGTCCTGCCAGTAGCCCTCGATCTGCTTGAAGCCGGGGATGTTGGGGGACTCCACCATCGTCTCGCCGCCGACGCTGTTCCAGCCGCACGCGCCGAGGTTGTAGCGGGCGATGTTCAGACCCAGGCCGGGGAGTGTCCGGCCGCCGTACGGGACGGACCGGGTGGTGAAGAAGAGGTCGGCGAAGTCGTCCCGGCCGCCGAAGACGTTCGCCCACCAGGCCAGCGAGGTGCCCCAGCCCTCCCAGGCGCCGAACGCCGCCGACGGGTCGACCGCGATGGTGGCGTCCGCGCGGGCGGTGCCGGTGGCCAGGGCGCTTCCGAGGACCGTCCCGCCGGCCGCGGCGAGCAGGCTTCTGCGTCGGATCATCCGGTTCATGGCGTCTCCAGGGCTCTGCGTCTTTGAGGCTTCGCTCCACTCGGCACCGGGCGGTGGAGCCGGTCATGGGCTGCTGTCGCGTGCATGCCATGCGTCGTCGGATGAAGCATCGGGGCGCCGGGCGGAGATGTCGAGAGTTGTCGCAGCCCTTTCCCGAACCCGTGTACGAAGGGGGTGGGGCCGCGTCTTCCGGGCGCGACCGCGGCGGATGGCGGAATGCCGCTCCTCCGGAGCCGTACGGCTCCGCATGGAGTCGCATGGAGTCGTGTGGAGTCGTGTGGAACTGTTGTGCCCGTCCCGGGCGTTAGGGTGAGGGACAGGGCCGGACCGTGCCCGGTTCGGCCGGGTGCGGGGCGACAGGGGGAGGGGGCGGCGGTGATCCGTACCGCGACGCGCGGTCGCGGCGACGTGCGCGGTGCCTTCGCCGCGGTCGCCGTGCTGCTCCCGCTGCTCCAGGTCCTCCTGCTCGTGCTGCCGGCCGCCGGCGGTCTCTCCGGGCTCTCCGGAACCGTCGCGCTCGCCGCGACCACGGCTGCCGCCGCCACGCTCACCGTGTGCGCCGTCGTCCTCGCGCGCTGCGCTCCCGCCGTGCCGCCCACCCGGGTGCGTACGGCGATACGCGACCGCGACCGGCGTACCGCCTTCCTGCCGCAACGCGACCCCGACGCCAGGGGCCGCACCCGGCCCAGAGCCCCCGGACACGCCCTCCCGGCGACCGCCGCACAAGGGCACACGCACCGGCCGGCTGCAGGGCGGCACATCGCCCGGCCGTGAGGACTCCCGTCCTTTCCACGGCTTTCAGCCCCCTCACCTCCACCGCGCGTGCCCGCGTGCGGGTCGTCATGCCGTCATCGCGTTCTTTCGTTCCGGCACGACGAGACCCCCGGAGGGCTCACCACCCATGTCCGTTTTCGCCAGCCTGGTCGGGCACCTGGCCGACCTGCTCCAGCCGTTGTTCGGCCTCTCCGCGGCCGCCGCCGCGATCGTCCTGTTCACCGCGCTCGTACGACTTCTCGTCCATCCCCTGTCCCGGGCCGCCGCGCGTGGGCAGAAGGCGAGGACCCGGCTCCAGCCGAAGATCGCCGAGTTGCGGCGCCGGTACGCCCGCAGCCCCGAGAAACTCCAGCGGGCCCTCCTCGAGCTGCACACCCGGGAGAAGGTGTCGCCGCTGGCCGGCATCCTGCCCAGCCTCTTCCAACTGCCCGCCTTCTTCCTGCTGTTCTACCTGTTCTCGAACACCACGATCGGCGGGCGGCCCAACGAGCTGCTCGGCCACGAGCTGTTCACCGCACCGCTGGGCGGCCGATGGGCCGACGCCCTGGGGGACGGAGGCCCGTTCGGCGGGGCGGGGCTCGTGTACGTCGGGCTGTTCGCGGTCGTGGTGGCGGTCGCCGCCTTCAGCTACCGGCTGACCAAGCGGTCCATGGCGGCGAACCCGGCATCGGCCGGCGCGGGAGCGAGTGCGGGCAGGGGCGCCGGTGCCGCGGAACCCGTCGCCGTGCCGGGGATGGGCGCGGTGGTCAGGGTGATGCCGTTCCTGTCGTTCTTCACGCTCGTCACCGTGGCCGTCGTGCCGCTGGCCGCCGCGCTGTACGTGGTCACCAGCATGGCGTGGGGCGTGGTGGAGCGGGCGGTGCTCTACCGGTGACGCGCGCCCCGGTCCCCACGCCCGGCCCGGTCCAGTACGTGAACGGGGCCTTGCGGACCGGACGTCCGCCTTGGAGGATCGACCAGTCCTCCGATGGCTGTGCCCGCCGCATCCGGGCCGTGTCCGTCGGGCGGGCCCGCTATCGAGGGAGAGACGTGTCATGAAGCTGCTGCGAGTCGGTACGGCGGGACAGGAGCGGCCCGCGCTGCTCGACGCCGGCGGGACCCTGCGGGACCTGTCGGGTCTCGTCGCCGACATCGACGGGGCGCTGCTCGCCGACGAGGCGGCACTCGACCGCGTCCGGGCCGCCGCCGACGCCGGTGGGCTGCCCGCGCTCGACGCGGCGGGGCTGCGGACCGGACCGCCGCTGGCGCGGATCGGCAAGATCGTCTGCATCGGACTGAACTACCACGACCACGCCCGCGAGACGGGGGCCGAGCCGCCCGCCGAACCGGTGATCTTCTTCAAGGCGGCGGACACCGTCGTCGGGCCGCACGACACCGTGCTCGTGCCGCGCGGGTCCACGAAGACCGACTGGGAGGTCGAGCTGGCGGTCGTGATCGGGCGTACGGCGCGCTACCTCGAGTCGGCGGAGGAAGGGCTCGCGCATGTCGCCGGGTACGCCGTCGCGCACGACGTCTCCGAGCGGGAGTTCCAGATCGAGCGGGGCGGCACCTGGGACAAGGGGAAGAACTGCGAGACGTTCAACCCGCTCGGGCCGTGGCTCGTCACCGCCGACGAGATCGCCGATCCGCAGGACCTCGCGCTGCGGCTGTGGGTCAACGGCGAGCTGAAGCAGGACGGGACGAGCGCCGAGCAGATCTTCCCGGTGGGCGAAGTCGTGCGGTACGTCAGCCGGTTCATGACGCTGTACCCGGGGGACGTCATCAACACCGGTACGCCGGCGGGGGTGGCGCTGGGCCGGCCGGAGCCGAAGCCGTTCCTGCGGGCCGGGGACGTGGTGGAGCTGGAGATCGACGGGCTGGGCAGGCAGCGGCAGGTGTTCGGCGCCGCGTAGCCGCACGACCGCGTGCTCCCCTCCCGCCCAGGGGCCGGAGGGGAGCGGGGCGGGCGCACGGGTCAGGCGGCGCCGCCGTCCAGGAAGCGGGTCAGGGCCTCCACCACCATGAGGTGGTCCTGGAGCTGGGGAAGACCGGAGACCGTCACCGCGCCGATCACGCCCGTGCCCTCGAGGGTGATCGGGAACGAACCGCCGTGCGCCGCGTACGTGTCGGGGTCGAGGCGCGACGACTCCTCGAACGTCGTGCCCTTGGCGCGGTACCGGGCGCCCACCAGGTAGGAGGCGCAGCCGTACCGCTCGACGACCCGCCGCTTGCGGGCGATCCAGGCGTCGTTGTCGGGGGTCGAACCGGGCAGTGCCGCGTGGAAGAGCTGCTGGCCGGCGCGGTGGATGTCGATGGCGACGGGGGCCTGCCGCTCCCGGGCCAGGCCGACGAGGAGCGAGCCCAGCGCCCAGGCGTCCTCGTGGCCGAACCGGCGGAAGACCAGACGGCGTTCCTGCTCCTGCAGTTCTTCGACGGTGGGGGTCGATCCGGGCTGCGTCACAGCGTCACCGTCACCTTCTCGTCGGCCGAGCGGCGGGCGGCCTCCAGGACGTCCAGCGCGGCGGCGGCCTCCTGCGCGGTCACCGGGTTGGGACCGCCCTCCAGGAGGGCCTTCGCCACGGCCGTGTAGTACGCGGGGTAGTCGCCGGGCAGGGTCGGCTCCACGCGGCCGCCGCCGGTCACCGGGGACTCCCCGGAACCGACGCGGCCCCACAGCTCCTCGGGCTCGGTGCCCCACCCGGCACCGGCGGCGGTGCCGGGGCGCAGGCCCTCGCGCAGGGCGGCCTCCTGGGGGTCGAGACCGTGCTTGACGTACCCGGCCCCGGAGCCCAGGACGCGGAAACGCGGGCCGAGCTGGGCCGTGGTCGCGGAGACGTAGAGGTGAGAGCGGACGCCGCTCGCGTGCGTGAGCGCGAGGAACGTGTCGTCGTCCGTCCGCGCGCCGTCGCGGCGGATGTCCGTCTCGGCGTACACGGAGGTCACCGGGCCGAAGAGGACCAGCGCCTGGTCGACGACGTGGCTGCCGAGGTCGTAGAGCAGACCTCCGATGTCTGTGGGGTCGCCGGACTCCCGCCAGCCGCCCTTGAGCTCCGGCCGCCAGCGCTCGAAGCGGGACTCGAACCGGTACACGTCACCCAGCGCGCCCTCGGACACCAGCTTGCGCAGGGTGAGGAAGTCGTTGTCCCAGCGGCGGTTCTGGAAGACGGAGAGGAGCAGGCCGCGCTCCTCGGCGAGCGCCGCCAGCTCGCGGGCCTCGGCGGCCGTACCGGCGACGGGCTTGTCGACGACGACCGGCAGGCCGGCCCTCAGGGCGGCGGTGGCGAGCGGCACGTGCGTCCTGTTCGGCGACGCGACGACGATCAGGTCCAGCTCGGCGGCGCGCTCGAAGAGCTCGTCCGGGGTGGCCACGACACGGACGTCCGGGAACTCGGCGCGGGCCTGCCGCTGCCGCTCGGGGTTCGAGGTGACCACCGTGTCGAGGGCGAGGCCCTCGGTCGCGGCGATCAGCGGGGCGTGGAACACGGAGCCCGCGAGGCCGTAGCCGACGAGGCCGACGCGGAGGGGGGTACCAGTCATGCCCCTACTTTCGCAACGCTGTTGCGAAAGTGCAAGCACGGGAGAGAATGGGCGGGTGAACAGGACGAACGGCGGACCGGACGGCAGGGGCGGGGCGGCCGGAGCGGGCACAGCGGGTGGGGCGGGCAGGACGGGCGGCGGGGTCAACCTGCTCGGCCTGCGCAGCCACAACACCGCGCTCGTGCTCGACCTGCTGCGGACCGCCGGGGCGGAGGGCATCAGCCGCCTCGAACTCGCCGAGCGGACCGGACTCACCCCGCAGGCGGTCAGCAAGATCACGGCCCGGCTGCGGGCGGACGGCCTCGCGGCGGACGCGGGACGCCGGGCGTCCACCGGAGGCAAGCCCCGGACGGTACTGCGCCTGGTGCCGGAGGCCGGGCACGCGGTGGGCGTGCACCTGGACCGGGACGAACTGAGGGCCGTCCTCGTCGACCTCGACGGGACGGTCGTGGGTGAGCGGAACACCCCCCTGGACCTGGGCGCGGGCGCGGAGGCGGTGCTGACCCGGGTGGCGGGAGTCGTCGGGGAACTGCGGGACGGGTCAGCCGTACGCGGACGCCGCCCCCTCTCCCTCCTCGGTGCCGGGATCGCCCTGCCGGGACCGCTGGACCACGCCCGGGGCGTGCTGCACCGGGTGACCGGGTTCCCCGAATGGGACGGGTATCCGCTGCGGGACGCGCTGTCGAAGCGGCTGGGGGTGCCGGTCGTCGTCGACAAGGACACCAACGCGGCGACGCTGGGCCTGGCCGTCGGCGGCGAGGGCGGCTCCTTCGCCTATCTGCACCTCGGCACGGGGCTCGGGGCGGGGCTGGTGATCGGCGGCAGCGTGCACCGGGGGCCACGGACCGGGGCGGGGGAGTTCGGCCACCAGGTCCTCCAGCTCGACGGGCCGCCCTGCGGCTGCGGTGACCGGGGCTGCGTCGAGGCCTTGTGCCTGGAGGCGGTGACCAGGGGCGACACGGACGAGGCCGCCCGGGTGCTGGGCGCCGGCGCGGCGAACCTGGTCGGCCTGCTGGACATCGACCGAGTCCTGCTCGGCGGCCGGATCGTCGAGGCGGCCCCGGAGACCTTCGTACGGGGCGTACGCGAGGTCCTGGAGGCCCGCGCCCGGCGCACCGGGGGCACCCCCGTCCCGGTACGGATCGCCTCGGGCGCCGGGCACGGCGGCGGGCGGCGGGTCGCCGAGGGGGCCGCCCAGTGCGTACTGGCCCCGGTGTTCGGACGGGGCGACGGATAGGGGCGGTTCGTACCGGACCGGGGCGGGCGGGCGCGGACCGGGGCGGGCCGGGGCGGCCGGCGGGCTCCGCCGAGCGGGGGGAACCGTGCCGCCGTGCGGGGGTGATCGGAGGCGCTGCCGTGGTGTTAGCCGGCCGAACGGCAAGGCCACATGGCATGCGACTCTGCACGCCCGCGTCCCTGTTCATGGCGGTGGTGGCCGCGGTCCTCCCCGGCGCGGCACCGGCCCACGCGCAAGCGCCGCCGCCCGCCTGCGCCACCGCGGACGAGCCCGACTTCCCGCTGACCACCCGTATCCACGGCGGCCCCGACTCCTACCGGGCCGGGGGCGGCTTCGGCACCTGGTACCTCGAGCTCACCAACACCACCGACCGTTCCTGCGCCGGCATCCACCCGGTCGTCGTGCTCGTCGACGAGGAACGGGAGCTGCGGGCCTCGCAGCCGGTGCTGGAGTTCTACACGGAGGGCCGGGAACTGCCGCACACCGTCCGCTTCGAGACCACCGACGAGGACGAACTCGTCGGGGCCCTCGCCGACGACGACGCGGGCTTCGGGGGGTTCACCGTCGGGGCCGGCCGGACGCTCACCGTGAAGCTGCGGCTCGCCCTCACGTCCGACGCCGTGGCGGGCGAGGTCGTCGCCACGGCCGCCGTCGTCCAGCGGCACGAGGACGACGGCGACTGGGTCGGCCAGTCGGACGAGTACCGGTTCCGCATCGGGACGGGCACCGCGGCGGAGCCCGCACCGGAAGCCGACGACCCCGGCGCGGACCCCGACGGCACGGACGCCGCCTCCCCCGCACCCCGTGACAGTGGCCTCCCCCTCGCCCGCGAACTCTCCGGCACCGGGCTCGGAAGGCTGGACACGGCCCTGGCGGCGACCGCGCTGCTGCTGGCCGCCGGGAGCGCGGCCGTACTGCTGGGACGGCGGCGCCGCTGACGTCGTCTCAGACGAGGTCCACCAGGTCCGCGATCGAGTCCACGATCCTGGTCGGCCGGTAGGGGTACTGGTCGATGTCGTCCTTCGCCGTGAGGCCCGTGAGGACGAGGAAGGTCGTCATCCCGGCTTCGAGTCCGGCCAGCACGTCCGTGTCCATCCGGTCACCGATCATGGCGCTGGTCTCGGAGTGCGCTCCGATGACGTTGAGGCCGGTGCGCATCATCAGGGGGTTCGGCTTGCCGACGAAGTACGGCTCCTTCCCGGTGGCCTTCGTGATCAGCGCGGCCACGGAACCCGTCGCGGGCAACGCGCCCTGGGGGGACGGTCCGGTGCTGTCCGGGTTGGTGGCGATGAACCGGGCCCCGTTGTCGATCAGGCGGATGGCCTTCGTCAGGGCCTCGAACGAGTACGTACGCGTCTCACCCAGGATCACGAAGTCGGGATCGGCGTCGGTCATGATGTAGCCCGCGTCGTGCAGGGCCGTCGTCAGACCGGCCTCGCCGATGACGTAGGCCGTACCACCGGGGTGCTGGGTGTCCAGGAACGTCGCCGTGGCCAGGGCGGAGGTCCAGATGTTCTCGACCGGCACGTCGAGCCCGATCCGGTTCAGGCGGGCGTGCAGGTCCCGGGCCGTGTAGATCGAGTTGTTGGTGAGGACGAGGAACGGCCGCCCCGAGTCGCGCAGCTTCCTGATGAAGGCGTCCGCGCCGGGGACCGGCACCCCCTCGTGCATCAGCACCCCGTCCATGTCGGTGAGCCACGATTCGATGGGCTTGCGCTCTGTCATGGAGGGGGACTCCTGCCGTTCGTGTACCGCGCGTGGGCCGTGGGCCGTGGGACGACCTCATGCTATGCACAGCGGACCCCACCTCCGATGTCACCCGTACGGAGCAGGCGCCGCACCCCCGGGTGTGCGGTGCACCGCCCGGCGGGGGAGGCTCCCGGTATCTGGAGGTTCACGATGGGTTCACTGCGAGTCGCTCTCTGTACCGGAGTCCTGGCCGTCACCGCGCTCACCCCGGCCGCGTACGCGGTGGACGGGGACACGGGTGTCTCGGTGACGCCGACGACCCCCGCCCCGGGCACCGACGTCACCCTCGAGGTGGCGGAGTGCGCCGAGCGGACGGCGGTCGCCGTGTCCTCGGCGTTCGTCTCCGAGGTCCGGCTCACCGTCGCCGACGGCGTACTCGTCGGCGAGAGCCGGGTCCGCTCCACGCTCACCGCCGGGACGTACCCGGTGCTGGTCGACTGCGGCGAGCGGGCCCGCCGGGGCACGATCACGGTCGCCCCCGCCTCCGCCCGCGACCGGCCCACCGGGGCCACCGGGGCCACCGAGCCGGCCGAACCGTCGAAGCCGGGGGCCGTCGAGCCGACCGCGCCCGCTTCGCCGGTGGCCCCCGTCGACGCGGGTGGTGGCGGCACCGCCCCGCTGGCCGCCGCCGACGCCGACGCCGACGAGGACGGGCCAGGCGGCGCGCAGGCGCTGGCCGGACTGCTCCTCGCGGCAGCCGCGGCGGGAGCCGTCGTACGCGGCCGCGTACGACGGGACCGCGAAGCGACGACCGGCTGAGGCGGCCGACGGTGTCCGGTCACGACGAGATACGCCCGGCCCCCCGGGTACGTCCCGGGCGGCTGCTCACCGGTGTGGTCTGGGCGGTGCTGCTGCTCGTGCTCTGGCTGTGCGGCCGGGAGGTGACCGGCCTGCGCCCCGGCGGGGCCGGGCCCTCCACCGGCGACATGGCGGCCGCCGGCCGGCCGCCCCAGGTCGACCTTCCGCCCGCGCACCGCCCGCTGGGCGAGGCGCAGCCGCGACGCCTCGACATCCCCGGCCTGGACGTCCGGGCGCCGGTGGTCCCCCGCGGCCTGGACGAGCGGGGCGCCCTCGACCCGCCGTCGTTCGACCGGCCGGACGTGGTCGGCTGGTACGCGGGCGGGGTGACACCCGGAGCATCCGGCACCGCGCTGCTCGTGGGGCACGTCGACACCGAGACCCGGCCCGCCGTGTTCTACAAGGTGAGCACCCTGCGGCCCGGCCAGAAGATCAGGGTGGTCCGCGAGGACGCCGGGGTCGCCGAGTTCACGGTCGAGGACATCCAGGTCATCGCCCGTGACGGGTTCGACGCCCGGCAGGCCTACGGCCCCCGCCGCTTCGGCCGGGCCGAACTGCGCGTCGTCACCTGCGGCGGCACCTTCGACGCGGCACGCGACCGCTACACGGCCAACGTGGTCGTCTACGCGTACCTGACCGGTACGGCGGCCTGACCGTTCCCCGCCGAGAGCCCCGCTCGCGCGGCCCGGCCGGTGCCCTGTTGCCCGGCGGCCGCCGGCCGGGCCGGCCCGTGCGCGCGCACGGGCTGCGGGAGTCGCCCGGAGAGCCGTGCGGGAGGCCGCGGCGGACCGGTGGGGCAGGGGCGGAGCCGGCGGAGGGCGTCGACGGTGGACACGGCGTCGGGGCCGGGCACACCCGTCCCGGAGCCCGTCCGCGGGATCAGGCGGCGGCCGGCCCCTCCCGGGGCGCGGGCGGCCGTCGCCCCGGGTGACCCACCACCGTACGACGGCTGTAACAGCTCGCGGACAAGAACGGCTCGGCCTCATGACCGCCGCGGGACGTATGTCAGGATTGGGACCCGGAACAGCTCGCAACACACGGAACAAGTGCACCCAAGGGGGGTTGGATGTACGGCAGCAGGGGGGTCGGGGCGTTCGCCGGGAGGCGGGCGTCGGCAGCGGTACTGGGGGCGGCGCTGCTGATGACGGCGTGTTCCTCCGGCGGCGACGACGAGGGGGACGGCGGCCCGGACAAGGCGGCCGGCGCGGAGATCACGCAGCAGCCCAAGGACGCCAACCCCTTCTGGGTCAACCCGGAGGGGACCGCCGCGCGGCAGATGGCCTCTCTGGAGGGGGACGGGAAGAAGGCGGAGGCCGAGCAGATCCGCAAGATAGCGGAGCAGCCCGTCGCCGAGTGGATCAGCCCGGAGAACCCGCAGGAGCAGACCCGCGGGTTCACCGAGGCCGCCGACGAGGCGGGGCGCACCGCGCTGCTCGTCCTCTACAACATCCCGCACCGCGACTGCGGCCAGTACTCGCAGGGCGGCGCCGCCGACGGCAACGCCTACCGCGCGTTCATCGACGAGGTGGCCAAGGGCATCGGGGACCGGGCGGCCACCGTGGTCCTGGAGCCCGACGCGGTGCTCCACCTGGTCGACGGCTGCACGCCGGAGCAGTTCCACGAGGAGCGCTACGACCTCCTCAGCGGTGCGGTCGCCGAGCTCAAGAGCCTGAAGAACACCACGGTGTACCTGGACGCGGGCAACGCCGGCTGGGGCGACCCCGACCGGATCCCCGAGCCGCTCGAGCGGGCCGGTATCGACCAGGCCGACGGCTTCTCGGTGAACGTCTCCAACTACTACTCCACCGAGGACTCCATCGCCTACGGCAAGCAGCTCTCCGCCAAGGTCGGCGACAAGCCCTTCGTCATCGACACCAGCCGCAACGGCAACGGCCCGTACACCGGGGGCGACGCGGCCGAGCGCTGGTGCAACCCGCCCGGCCGCGCCCTCGGCGAGGCGCCGACGACCAGGACCGCGGACCCGCTGGTGGACGCCTACCTGTGGGTGAAGCGGCCCGGCGAGTCGGACGGCGAGTGCAAGGGCGGCCCGAAGGCCGGCGAGTGGTGGGAGGACTACGCGGTGGGCCTCGCCGAGGCCGGCGACTGAGCCCGCCCCACCCGCGCACGCCCGTACACACGCCGAGGGGCGCCCTCCGTCACGGAGGGCGCCCCTCGGCGTGTGTACGGGCGGACCGGCCGGCCGTTACGGCACCCGCACCCACTGTGCCCTGCTCGGTGTCCCGTCCGCGGTGGTGGCGAACATCATGTACCAGCCCGCCTGGACCAGGTTCCGGCTCTTGGGCACGGTCACCGTCAGCCGGTCGCCGTCGGCCTCGAAGTCCAGGGCGACGGAGCGCTGGTCCACGTCGGTGACGTGGGTCGAGGCGCTCGGCCGGATCAGCCGCACCTTCTCGATCGACGCGGCGTCCTTCGAGGTGAAGGTGCCGGACTCGCCGTGCTCGATGGTCTGCGGGCCGCCCGACAGGTCGGGCTGCTCGTTCTCGCCGTAGAGGTACGGCGGCGTGTAGATCTCGATGCGCTGCTCGAACTCGCCCGGCTTGGTGTTGGCCTTGTCGCCGTAGAGGGAGTCCGAGCCGAAGAACATCACGCGGCCGTCGGGCAGCAGGATCGAGCCGGAGTGGTAGTTGCGGCCCACCAGCGGGTCGGCGACGCGCCTGAGCTCGTTCTCGGCCGTGTCGTAGAGCCGCGCCTCGAGGATGTCGGAGTCGCCGCGCCCGCGGTAGTCCTGTGAGCCGCCCGCGATCAGCACGCTGTCGTCGGGCAGGACCGAGGCCTGCGGGTAGCGGGTGCCCTTGTCCATGGAGGGGCCGTCCTTGAAGCGCGGGTCGTCGGCCTTGAGGTCGACGATCCGGGTCTTCTCACTGGACAGCCGGGACTCGCCGACCCCGCCGCCGCCGATCACCATGTACTTCTCGTCCTGCGCCGGGGGCAGGAGCACGGTGTTCGCCGTCTCCAGCATGTCGGCGTCGCTCAGGCCGGGGACCTTGGTGAACTTGTTGGTCTCCACGTCCCAGACGCCCGGATCGCGGCCCACGTCGTCGGGGCCGTAGCCGGCGTTCGCGCCCGAGTAGAAGATCTTGCCGTTCTGCATGAGGAACAGCGCTGGGTAGGTCGGGAACTGGCGGACCTCCTCGGTGTAGGTCCACTCCTTGGTCTTCGGGTCGTAGACCTCGTTCTTGCCCGGGACGAGCTGGCCGATGTCGTCGAGGCCGGAGACGCTGAGGATCCTTCCGTCGCTCAGGGTGGTGAGCGTCGGGTACCAGCGGGCCTCCTTCATCGGGTCGACCTTGATGTACTTCTCCGCCACCGGGTCGAACTCGAAGGCGTCCCGGATGCCCTGGAAGTCCTTCTTGTCCAGGGCGAGCTTCTCGGCGATGCCGTACGTGTTCTTGGCGTCGGCGCCGGTCAGACCCGCCACCGTGTAGTTGTCCTGCGTGCCGGTCTCGTACTTGGCGCCTTCCTTCTGCGCCTCGACGTAGATCCGGCCGACGCCCGGGGTGTTGCCCAGGAACTCGCCGGTCGCCGGGTCGAAGTTCTTCTCCGCGCGGGGGACGAGCACCGGGTCCTTCGAGACGAAGGTCTTGCCGTTCTCCTTGCCGGTGAACCTGGTTCCCGCGGGCAGGGTGATCGGCTTGTCCGGGTTCTCGTTGTTGACGATCATCAGGCCGCCGGCCTTCTTCACGTCACCCTTGAGCTTCTCGTACCGCTTGGTGCCGCCGGCGATCAGGAGATTGCCGTTGGCGAGCTGGGTGTGGCCGGTGCAGAACAGGTCGGTCGGCGTCGGCACCTTCTTGATGGTGCCCTTGACCGGGTCCCAGACGCGGGTGTCGTACCGCTTGGCGTCGAAGTTGTCCTGGTCGTTGCCGGAACCCGCGACGAGCAGCACCTTGCCGGTGCGCAGCAGCGCCGCGTGAATGGTGTTCTGGCGGTACTCCTTTGGGAACTCGACGATCTCCCAGCGGCCGTTCTCCGCCTTGTACTCCGGCTGATTGATCTTGTACTGGTGGTATTTCTCGGACCCCTCGCGGTACAGCCAGGGCCCGTTCATGCCGGCCAGCGCGAGTACCACCGCCGTGCCTATCGCGATCCGACGGGCGCGACGGCGGCCTGCACGGTCGTTCATTCCTTACGTCCCCCAAGTCCACCCAGGGCGATCTGCATCGTCTGGTCGTCGCCGGAACTGTTCCCGGCACCTGTCGCTCCACCCGGGCCACCCGCTCCACCCGCTCCACCCGGTTCTTCCGGGCCCGCGGCCGCGGAGGCCTGCGGCTCTCCCGGCCCCGCCGGTCCGCCGTGGGAGGCGGCCCAGCTGGGCCGGTCCGGCCGGCCGTGCGCGGCGTGCTGCTGCCCGTACTGCTGACCCCGCGGCTGCGCGTGTGCCTGCTGCTGGACGCGCGGCAGCACCTGCAGCTGCTGTGTCGCCGGTTCGTGGGCGAAGTCCTTCGGCGGGTCCGCCGCCGGCCGGTCGTCCGGGTGCCGGCCCGCCGCATGGGCGCCGGGCGGCTTCTTCCTGTCCTGGCGCATACCGTGCCGCCAGACGAACATGGGCGCGGCCGTGATCATCAGGGCGAACGTCGCCCAGATGACCATCGCCGGGTGCGAGTGCCCGTAGACGAAGCCGGCGGCGATGGAGCCACCGAAGATCAGGATGAAGTACCAGTGGTACCGGAAGGTGCCGAACCAGGTGTCCGGGCTGGCCGAGTCGCCCTTGGGCGTGACGACGAACTTGCTCTTGCGGCGCAGGACGGAGTCGATCAGCGCCTTCGCGTAGAGCGGCGCCGACAGCGCGGACATGACCATACCGGCCACACCGCCGGAGCCCTCCGGCTCGTGCGGGGAGACGTTGTGACGGCGGTTCCAGACGTAGAGGCCGATCTGGAGCGCGGAGGCGTTGCCGTAGAGCATCAGCCAGACCGCGGGATCGATGTTCACACCCGAGGCGCCCAGGCCCAGGAACAGCGCACAGCTCAGTGCCGCCAGGATCCAGTTGAGGGCCGACATCGGGTAGAAGATGATCATCATGGTGTAGTTGAAGAGCTTGCTCGGCGGCAGCGAGTACCAGCCCTTCCAGTACTGCTTGAGGATCGTCTCGTACGTCCCCCGGGACCAGCGCATCTGCTGGGTGAAGAAGTCCGTCCAGGCGTTGGGGCCCTCGCCGACCGCGAGCACGTCCGGGGTGTAGACCGAGCGCCACTTCCTGCCCGTCACCGGGTTCTTGGCGCGGTGCATCTCGAAGCCGGTCGCCATGTCCTCGGTGATCGAGTCGTACAGGCCGCCGATCTGCTTGAGCGCCTTGATGCGCACGGCGTTGGACGTGCCGACGAACATGGGGGAGCCGTAGCGGTTGCCGGCCCGCTGGATGAGCGCGTGGAAGAGGAACTGCTGCGACTCGGCGGCCTTGGTGACGAAGTTGTCGTAGTTCCCGTAGACCTGCGGGCCGATGACGAAGCCGACGTTCGGGTCGCGGAAGAAGCCGAGCATCCGCTCCAGGTAGTTCGGCAGCGGGATGTGGTCGGTGTCCACCGAGGCGAAGAACTCGTAGTCGTCGCCGTGCGCGTCGAGCCAGGCGTTGTAGTTGCCGTGCTTGGTCTTGGCACGGTGCGGGCCCTTGGCCTGGTTCCACTTCGCGACGCCCTTGCGGGAGAAGTGGTGCACGCCGAGGCGCGCGCAGACCTCCTTCACCTCGGGGTCGTCGCCCTCGTCGAGCAGCCAGACGTGCATGGTGCCCCGGTGGCGGATCTTGACCGCGGCCTCCAGGGTCTTCGTCACCATCTCCAGCGGCTCCTTGCCGGGCACGAAGGAGGTGAGGAAGGCGACCCGGGTGCCGGTCTCGGGCACGACGGGGACCGGGTCGCGGGCGACCAGCGTGGCGTGCGCGTTGGACAGCACGTTCAGGCAGCGGAAGAGCTCGATCAGACCGATCGAGACGAGCATCACGACGTCGAGGGTGGGCAGCCAGTCGAACGCCGGGTGGTCGCGCTCCGTCCAGTGCGAGGGCTGGAGCAGCCACACCAGCAGCACCACCGACAGCAGCGGGGCCGCGGCCAGCATCAGCGCGATGCGGATGCGGTGCGGCTCCTGCGAGATCAGGGAGCGGTACTGCACCTGGTACGGCCTGCCCGGATCGGGCTGGGTGAGGGGGCCCGAGAGCCGGCTGTAGTGCTCGTAGTCGTATCTCGGCAGCGTCTTCTTGATCCGGCGGAAGGCGCCCGTGTTCCCGGTCCGGTGCGCAGGCACCCTGAGCTGGGTGGTCTGGGACGGGTCGTCGTCCCTCTGGGCGCCCGACGGCGTCGACGTCATGAGTGTCATCCCCCCACATGCGGTCCAGCCGCGTGTTTCGTCGCTTTCTTCCGCCCGCCTTTGGTCCCCCTCGACCTTCACGGACGTGTCAGTGGTGGACCGCTGTCACCACGTCACCCACACCATATAGACACGGCACAGCGCTCCATTCGGTTGCACGGCGCACCCCCGTCGGCATGGTCCGGAGAGCGGGTTCCCCCGCCCCGCACCGTCCACGACCGGCCTTCGGCCCCCTACGACCGCGGGCCCGCCGCACCGTGAAGGGAACAGGCTGTACAGGTTTCACCATGATCGCAAGGTGCGACATCCGGTGCTCACCGGTCATACGATCCCATTGTGGTCGCCGGGAGGGTCACGTGGGGCCCGTGTTCCATACGAGCGGTGAGGAGGAAGCGTTCAGTGGAGACGAGGAGATTTCCGGCCAAAAAGCGACGGGCCCCTCGATCACGAGGAGCCCGTCCTGTCGGTGCGCCGCCAGGGACTCGAACCCCGGACCCGCTGATTAAGAGTCAGCTGCTCTAACCAACTGAGCTAGCGGCGCTCACTGACGACGCAACTCTACCGGACCCCGCGGGGTGCTTCCGACCGCCGCCCGGGAAGGGCTCCCGGTTTCCGCCCGCCCTCGTCTTCCGTGCCGGCGCGCTTACATCATTCGGACCGTCAGAGTGCGTGCCCCGTGGGTAGTTGAGAAGCTGGCATTTGTGTACAGATGTGAGGTATCCCACGGGGTATGTGATCGAACAGGTGGCCGGAACTGTGAGGGGATCCGCATGGGCCGCACGGAGTCTCCGGTGTCCGGGGAGGCCGGTCCCGCGAGCGGGCGCGAGTGCCCCGGCCGGGTGCGCCGACGCGGAGGCTGGAGGCACGCATGACCCTGACGACTCCCGGCGCCTCTCACGCCCCTGACGCCTCTGATTCCCACGTCCCCGATCCTCACGCCCCTGATTCCCGCGCCCCTGATTCCCGCGCTCCCGATTCCGGGCGTCCCGCCGCCGGGAGCGAGCGTTCGGCGGCGGGGCGGTCCGCTCGGGTGATCCACACCGAGGCCACCACCGAGATCCCCGTCCATCTGCTGTTCCGGGACGGCCCCGACCCGGCGCCGGGGCGGCCGCGGTCCGCGGTCGTCGGACGCCGGCAGGGCACGGGGGAGCAGCCGCGGCTGCGGCGTCCGGCCGCCGCACCGGCCCGGCCCTCCGTGCCGCGGGTCGACCCCGAGCTGGTGGAGCGGTCCGCCCGGGTGCTGCCCGGGGGCGCGGGGATGCTGGCCGGGTTGTGCGGGGCGGCCGGGTGCGTGGCCACGTCGTGGTGGGCGGGCGTCCTGCCGTCGTCGGCGGTCGCCGCGCTCGGGTTTCCGGCGCACGCGGGGGCCGCGGGAGCCGCCGGACTGGGGCCCGCGCAGTGGGCGGCGTACGCGGCGGCCGGGGCGCTCGGCCTGTTCGGGTTCGGCGGGTTGGCGCGCGGCCGGACCGGGCGGGCCTGGGTGCTCGGCCTGTTCGGCCGCTACCGCGGAACCGTCCGGCGCACCGGCCTGTTGTGGGTGAACCCGCTGCTGCTGCGCCGCCGGGTCGACGTACGGCTGCGGCACTGGCGCAGTGAGCCGATGCAGGCGGCCGACCGCGGCGGGGTGGCGCTGCGGGCGAGGGTCCTGGTCGTGTGGCGGGTGCGGGACACCGCGCGGGCCACGCTGGGCGTCGAGGACCACGAGGCGTATGTGCGCGAGTGCGTCGAGGCGGCGCTGCTCCGGGTCCCGGTGGAGGTGCCGGGCGAGACGGGCGGGGCGGCGGGCGCGGCGCAGGACGCGCTGACCCGGCTGGTCGCGGCGGACGCCGGGCCGGTGGGGATCGAGGTGTTCGCGGTGCGGCCGGTCCGGGTGGAGTACGCCCCCGAGGTGGCCGCCGCCATGCACCGGCGCCGGATCGCCGCGCTGGACGCCCGGCACCGGGCGAGCGTGCTCACCTCGGTCGTGGACTCGGTGGAGGACACGGTGACCCGGCTGACCCTGCGGGGCCTGGTGGAGCTGGACGACCACGAGCGCAAGGTGCTGGTGAGGGACCTGACGGTGGCGTTCTGCGCGGGGCGGGGGGAGGCGGGGCCGTAGGGCCCGCGGCTTGGACCGGGCCGGACCGGGGAGCGGGGCGGGCCGGGTGGGGAAAGGTGCCGAACGGGTTGCGCTATTGGTATGGACATGCTCAGTCGGTGGCCATAATCTGAGACTTGGTCTAGACCTAGCTGCATCAGCTCACTGAAACTCCCCCCCCACGTTCCCCAGGAGCGTCAGCATGCGCACACAGACCAAGCTGTACGCGGCCGCGGTGGGACTGGCCACGACCGGAGCGCTCGTGCTCTCCTCCGGCGGTGCCAGCGGCCACGGCTACACCGACCTGCCCGTCAGCAGGCAGAAGCTCTGCCAGAACGGCGGCGTGACCGACTGCGGCGCCATCCAGTGGGAGCCGCAGAGCGTCGAGGGCCCGAAGGGCTTCCCCGCATCGGGCCCCGCCGACGGCCGGCTCTGCTCGGCCGGCAACACGCCGTTCGCCCGGCTCGACAGTCCGAAGACGCCCTCGGGCGGCGCCTGGCCGGCCACCAGGGTGTCGGGCGGCCGGACCCACACCTTCCGGTGGCAGTTCACCGCCATGCACGCCACCAGCGACTTCTCGTACTACGTCACCAAGCCGGGCTGGAACCAGAACCACAACCTGGCCCGGTCCGACCTCAACCTCACCCCGTTCCTGAAGGTGCCCTACAACGGGCAGCGCCCGCCGCAGACGCTCTCGCACAGCGGCACGCTCCCGTCCGGGCTGAGCGGGCGCCACGTCATCCTCGCGGTGTGGTCGGTCGCCGACACGGGCAACGCGTTCTACGCCTGCTCGGACGTCACCTTCTGACGCCGCTTCCGGGCACGTCAAAGGGCCTCTCGCTCCCACGAGAGGCCCTTCAGTGTGCGCCGCCAGGGACTCGAACCCCGGACCCGCTGATTAAGAGTCAGCTGCTCTAACCAACTGAGCTAGCGGCGCATGACTCCCGCCGTCCGCTTCCGCGGTCGGCGACGCGGAAAATAATACCCGCTCGTAAGGGGTGCTTCCGACCGCGCACCGGCCCGGCGCCCCCCACGCCCGCCCGCGCCTAGATCGCCAGCGACAGCAGTACCGGAGCCGCGTTGCGGTTGAGGGTGTCGGCGGCCCGGCGCAGGCGGTGGGCGTGCTCGACGGGCAGGGACAGGGCCAGGCAGCCCACCGAGGAACCGGCGGTGATCGGGACGGCCGCGCAGACCGTGCCGATCGCGTACTCCTGGAGGTCGAGCACCGGCACCGTGGGCGGGTGGGCCGCCAGCCGGGAGAGCAGCACCTTGTCGCTGGTGACGGTGTGCGAGGTGAGCCGGACCGCGCGGTGCCGGGCGAGGTGGTCGCGCCGGCCGTCGTGGTCCAGCTGGGTCAGCAGGCTCTTGCCGACGGCGGTGGCGTGGGCCGTGTCGCGGAAGTCCACCCACTCGTTGACCTTCGGGGTGGCCGGCCCGTCGGCGTACTGGGTGACCTCCACCTCGCCGTCCACGTACCGGCTCACGTAGACCGCGGCGCCGACCCGGTCGCGGAGCAGGTCCAGGGTGCGCTGGAGCCTGCCCTGCAGCGCCGCTTCGCGTCCGTGGGCGGAGCCGAGGCGGGCGAAGGCCTCCCCGGCGACGTACGTGCCCTCGGCGCCCTGCTCCACGTAGGCCTCGCGGCGCAGCATCGACAGGAGCGCGGTCAGCCGCTCCGGGCCGAGGCCGGTCTCGCGGGCGAGCTGGGCGCCGGTGACTCCGGCGGTGTGCCGTGCCACCGTGTCCAGGACGCGCAGGGCGTCCTGGACCGAGTGGTACGGAGCGGTCGGCCTCACCCTCATGACGACTCACCTCGATGTGGTGTGCGGGGCATGAGCAGGGTCGGCCGTGGGTCCTGGGCGCGTCCCCCGGGAGAGCGAGGCAACGCCACGGTTTCCCCTGCGCTCGCTCGTGGGGCCGCGATCCGGCCGGCGAACCCTCTCCACGATAGCCGTCAAGCGGCCCTCTTGGAGGGGGTGTTGACGAGATCGCGGCCCTCCCAACTGCGGCGCGGGTCCACTGGCATATGCCAAAGGGATGTCCCGGCGTGCGGACCTCGGAAGTTGCCCGCACACCGCTCCGCACGCCGCCCGGGCATCACCCGGGGCGTCACCGCGGACACCACCCCGTGGTCACAGGACCGCGCTGAGGAACTCCCGGGTCCGGTCGTGCTCGGGCTCGCTGAAGAGCTTCTCCGGCGGGGCCGACTCGATGATCCGGCCCTGGTCGAACATCAGGACGCGGTCGGAGATGTCCCGGGCGAAGTTCATCTCGTGGGTGACGCAGAGCATCGTGATGTCGGTGGAGCGGGCGATGTCCCGCAGCACGTCCAGGACGCCCGCGACCAGCTCCGGGTCGAGCGCCGAGGTCACCTCGTCGAGGAGCAGCACCTGCGGCCGCATCGCCAGCGCCCGCGCGATCGCCACCCGCTGCTGCTGGCCGCCGGACAGCTGCGAGGGGTGCTTGTCGACGTGCTCGGTCAGTCCGACCATCTCGAGCAGCTCCCGGGCCCGCTCCTCGGCCTCGTCCTTGGACATGCCGAGCACGGTGACCGGTGCCTCGGTGATGTTGCGCAGCACGGTCATGTTCGGGAACAGGTTGAAGTGCTGGAAGACCATGCCGATCTTCTTGCGGATCTCACGGACCTGCTTCTCCGGCGCGGGGAACAGCTGCTCCCCGTCGACGGTGATCGTGCCCTCCTCGGGCTTCAGCAGCGTCATCAGCAGCCGCAGGATCGTCGTCTTGCCCGATCCGGACGGTCCGATCAGGGTGACGTGCTTGCCGGCGTCCACGGAGAAGTCGAGGTTGTCGAGGACCGTGTTGTGCCCGAACCGCTTGGTGACCTTCTCCAGCCGGATCAGCTCACTGCCGGCGCCCGCCGCGGCGCGCGTGGTGCCGGCGTCCGGCTCGGGGGTCCTCTCGGGCTCGACGGGGTGGGGGCCGGGCTGGGTGCTGTCAGTGGACAAGGCGTCGCTCCAGGGCTCGGAGGGCAAGGGAGGCCAGGTAGGAGATGACGATGAAGGCGAAGCCGATCACCGTCAGGGGCTCGGTGAACTGGAAGTGCTGCTGGGAGAACAGGCGGGCCTCACCGAGCATCTCCAGCACGGTGATCGCCATCAGCAGGGGCGTGTCCTTCAGCATCGAGATGACGTAGTTGCCGAGCGCGGGGACCACCCTGCGCACGGCCTGCGGCAGGATCACCGCGGTCCACGTCCGGCGCAGCGGCAGGTTCAGTGCCGTCGCCGCCTCCCACTGGCCCACCGGCACGGCCTCGATGCCCGCGCGGTAGACCTGCATCGTGTACGTCGAGTAGTGCAGACCGATGGCGACGACACCCGTGGTCAGCGCCGAGAAGGTCACCCCCCACTCGGGCAGCACGTAGAACAGGAAGAACAGCTGCACCAGCAGCGGGGTGTTGCGGATGAACTCCGTCACGCCGCCGACCGGCCAGGTCACCCAGCGGGACGGCACCCGCATCAGCAGGGCCCACACCAGGCCGAGGACGAACGAGATCAGTGAGCCGAGGACCAGGATCTGCAGGGTGACCAGCAGGCCGTCCCAGAAGTACGGCATGAATGCGGAGACGGCGCTCCAGTCCCACTTCATCAGACACCCCCCACGTTGGTCGTCTCGGCCCGCTTGAGGTCGGTCCTGGGATCGGGCACGGGCTTCTTCCCGACGCCGGCCTTCAGCTTCTTCTCCAGACCGCGCATGATCCGGGTGAGCAGGAAGGCGATCACGAAGTAGATGACCAGGATGTACGTGTAGATCTCGGCGCTCTCCTGCAGTGCCAGGCGCACCAGGTTGCCGCTGAACGCCAGATCGCCCATGCCCATGATCGACACCAGGGCGGTGCCCTTGAGCAGCTCGATCAGCAGGTTGGAGAACGGCGGGATCATCTCCGGCACCGCCTGCGGCAGCATGACCAGCCGCATCCGCTGCGCGGGCGTGAAGCTGAGCGCGATCCCGCCCTCGACCTGGGCCGGGTCGACGGCGGCCAGCGCACCGCGCACGATCTCCGCGCCGTAGGCGCCGTAGGTCAGGCCGAGCGCCAGCGTGCCCGCCCACAGCGGCACCAGCTGCCAGCCGAAGGCAGGGGGCAGCACGAAGAACACCCAGAAGATCATCACCAGTGCCGAGGTGCCGCGGAACACCTCGGTGTAGAGGCCCGCGAGGAAGCGGACGAACTTCGAGTGGTGGGTGCGCGCGATGCCGACCACGAAGGAGACCGCGGTCGCGAGCAGCGTGCTGAGCACCAGCAGCTGGATCGTGACCCAGACGCCCTTGAGTACGAGTTCCCAGAGTCCGGAGGTCATCCGCCGCACAGCTCCTTCGCGGTCAGATCCGTCATCTCGTCCTCCGTGAAGCCGAACGGCCGCAGGATCCGCAGCAGTTCGCCGCTCTCCTTGAGCTTGGCCAGCTCGGCGTTGAAGGCGTCCCGCAGGTTCGTCTCGGTGGGACGGAACGCGAAACCGCCGCCGTCGGTGTGCGGCTCACCGTCGACGATCGGCTGGAACGGCTCGGTGACCTCGGCCCTGGCGGACTTCTTCACCACCTCGCGGGTGGTGAGCGCCGTACCGGCGAAGACGTCGACCCGGCCGGCCTCCACGGCGTTCAGCCCGGCGACCTGGTCGGGGACGATGAGTATGTCGCCCTCCGGGTACCCGGCCTCCACGGCGTACGCGATCTCCGCGTACCCGGTGCCGGTGGCGAACTTCGCCTTCTTCTCGACGACGTCCTTGTAGCTGGTCAGCCCCTTCGGGTTGCCCTTGCGCACGATGAACGAATCGAGCATCTGGTAGTCGGGGTCGGAGAATATGACCTGTTCGCAGCGTGCGGGATTGATGTACATCCCGGCGGCCACGACGTCGAAC
The DNA here is from genome assembly GCF_053890455.1 of Streptomyces yamdrokensis. Classification (NCBI taxonomy): domain Bacteria; kingdom Bacillati; phylum Actinomycetota; class Actinomycetes; order Kitasatosporales; family Streptomycetaceae; genus Streptomyces; species Streptomyces yamdrokensis. The sequence goes on along the minus strand of NZ_CM132679.1, from coordinate 2,797,367 downwards.
TGCTGCGAGTTCAGCCCCGGGATCAGCGAGCCGAACTCGGTGGGGACGGGCTGGACCCGGTCCACGCCGAGCCGTTTGAAGATGACCTTCGCGAGTTCCGGCGCCTCGCCGGTCAGGTTGCCGTCCTTGTCGATGTAACCGAAGGGGATCTCGCCGGCGATACCCAGGCGGACCACCCCTGCCGCCTTGAGCCGTTCGAGCTGGTCACCGCCGTCCGTGCTCGCTTCGGTGGGCACGCGCGAACAGCCCGCGGCGCCGAGCGCGCCGAGCGCCGCCACCCCCGCGAGCAGCGACCGGCGGGAGGGCCCGGCGGACGCGGACGCTTCCCCGCGTCGTCTCAGTGGTTTTCCCAGTGGTGGAGCCATGGCGGCGCGGCTACCCGAAGTGATGCCGAGTATTCCCGCCGGTTTCGGCCCTCTTCGGTGGTCGGGCGGTCTTGACCGGTGCGGGACGATGGGTCTCATGATTGACCGATATGTCGAGGTCTCGCTGGTCAAACGCGCAATCACCTGTACGGCCCGACTGCTCGACGACCGGGCACCGGTCACCTGCGCGGCCGTCTGGGACTCCCTGCCTCTGTCCGGCGACGTCTACCACGCCAAATACGCCCGCAACGAGATCTACGCGCTCTTCCCCCCGTTCGCCCCCTCGGAGCCACCGCTGGAGAATCCGACGGTCACACCCGTCCCGGGAGACCTCTGCTACTTCTCCTTCGCGGGCGCGGAACTGGGAACCAAGGCCTACGGCTACGACCGCGAGGTCGGCCCCGGCGCCACGGTCGTGGACCTGGCCCTGTTCTACGAACGCAACAACCTGCTGCTGAACGGCGACGTGGGCTGGGTGCCCGGCATCGTCTGGGGTCAGGTCGTCGAGGGCCTCGCGGAGATGGCCGAGGGGTGCAACGACCTGTGGCGCACCGGAGCGGCGGGGGAGACCCTCAGCTTCCGGAGGGCGTGACCCCGAACCCGTACAGCGCGTGGGCCGCCCGCAGCACCAGCGCGTCGGCGTGACGGGCGGCCACGAGCTGGACGCCGATCGGCAGCCCGGCCGCGTCGGTGCCCACGGGGACGCTCGCCGCGGGCTGCTGCGTCAGGTTGAACGGGTAGGTGAACGGGGTCCAGCCCGTCCACCGCCGGTGAGCCGACCCCTTCGGCACCTCCGCGCCCGCCTCGAACGCGGTGCGGGGCACGGTCGGGGTGACCAGCAGGTCGTAGGTGTCGTGGAAGCGGCCCATGCGCCGGCCCAGGCCCATCCGGACGTCGACCGCCGCCAGGTAGTCCAGCGCCGACCGGCGCGCCCCGGCCGCGCAGATCTCCCGCAGCCCGGGATCCAGCAGACTCCGTTGTTCCAGGGTGAGGTGCTGCACCACCCGCGCCGCCCCGGAGAACCACAGGGTGTGGAAGGCGTCCGCCGGGTCGGAGAAGTCCGGGTCGGTCTCCTCCACGTACGCGCCGAGCGCGGCGAGGCGCTCCACCGCCCGCCGTACCGCGGCCGCCACCTCCGGGGCCACCGCCACCTGGCCGCCCAGTGACGGCGAGTACGCCACCCGCAGCCCCCGCACCCCGCCGTCCAGCCCTTCCCGGAAGGAGCCGGGGGCCGGTGCCAGCGCCGACCAGTCGCGCGAGTCCGGCCCGCTGATCACGTCCATCAGCAGCGCCGCGTCCGCCGCGTCCCGCGTCATCGGGCCGACGTGCGCCAGCGTGCCGAACGCGCTCGCCGGATACAGCGGCACCCTCCCGTACGTCGGCTTCAGCGCGAAGATCCCGCAGAACGCCGCCGGGATGCGGACGCTGCCGCCGCCGTCCGTCCCCAGCGCCAGCGGCCCCGCGCCCAGCGCCACGGCCGCCGCCGCGCCCCCGCTGGACCCGCCCGCGGTGCGCGCCGGGTCGTACGGGTTGCCGGTGACACCGCTGAGCGGGGAGTCCGTCACGCCCTTCCAGCCGAACTCGGGGGTCGTCGTCTTGCCCAGGAGGACGGCGCCGTGCTCCCGCAGCCGCGCCACCGACGGCGCGTCCTCCTCCCACGGGCCCGCCGGGTCGACGGCACGCGAGCCGCGCAGGGTCGGGGCGCCGCGCAGCAGCAGGATGTCCTTCACCGTGACCGGCACCCCGTCGAGCAGCCCGCGCGGCTCGCCGCGCCGCCACCGCTCCTCGGACGCGGCGGCCTGCTCCAGCGCCTGCCCGGACAGCAGCCGGACGAACGCGTTCACCCGCGGCTGGATCGCCTCCGCCCGCTCCAGCGCCGCGCGGGTCACCTCCACGGGACCGAACGCGCCGGTGCGGTAGCCGTCGAGGAGCTGCACGGCAGTGAGGGACGTGAGGGCAGTGGGGTCGGTGAGGTCGCTGGGGCCGGTGCCTTGGGTCATTCACGCTCCCGGGAGGTCAGGGGTGCCGGGGGTCGGCGGGTGGGTCAGTGTCCGGGTACATACCCGCGCTGCTTGTCGACCACGTTCGGCAGCGGGTCGCCCGCGGCCCACAACTCGTACAACTCCACGAACTGGGCAGCGAGTTCGTCCCGCCATCCGAGGGTGTCCCCGCTCATGTGCGGTGACACGAGCAGTCCCGGCACCTCCCACAGGGGGCTGTCCGGGGTGAGCGGCTCGGACGTGAAGACGTCCAGGGCGGCGCCCGCGATCCGGTGGCTGCGGAGCGCCTCGGCGAGCGCGTCCTCGACGACCAGCGGGCCGCGGCCGATGTTGACGAAGTGGGCGGACGGCTGCATCAGGGCGAAGCGGCGGGCGTCGAACATGCCCCGGGTCAGCTCGGTCAGGGGCGCGGCGGCGATCACCCAGTCCGCGCCGGCGATCAGCCGGTCCAGATCCTCGGGGCCGTGCACGGCAGCGGCAGGCACGCCGACGCCGTCACCGCGCGAGGCGGCGCGCGCGCTGCGGCCGACCAGCGCGGTGGTGACCCCGAGCGCCTCGAGCGTGCCGGTGATCGCCCGGCCGATCGGCCCCGACCCGACGACGCAGGCACGGGTCCCGGCGACCCTGCGCGACTCGCGGTGGCGCCAGGTCCGCTCCCGCTGGAACTCCAGCGTCCGCGGCAGGTCCTTGGCCATCGCGAGGACGAGCGCGGCGACGTACTCGGCGATCGGCCGGTCGAAGACCCCGCGCGCGTTGGTGACCACCGTGTCGGAGGCGGCGAGTTCCGGACACATCAGATGGTCCACGCCCGCGCTCGCCGTGTGCACCCAGCGAGGCCTCGGCCCCCCGCCCGGCCAGGCGGCGCGCACCGCGTGCGAGGTGAAGTCCCAGACCAGCAGCACGTCGGCGGACGGCAGCCGCCCGGCGAGCGTGGAGGCGTCCGCGTACTCGATCCGGACCCTGCCGGTCAGCCGGCCCAGCCGGGGCGGCGGACCGGCGTCCAGGACGAGCAGCGTGGGAGGAGCGCCGGGGCCGGTGCCGGGGCTGGTCACGGCGGTCGCGGGGCCGGCCGCGGGGGGCGTCGGGGGGATTTTCCGGGAGGAGGTCATGGCCGCCTTTTCCCCGGGAGGACCGGAAGTCTGAGATGTGCTGATTGACCACGCTGGCACCCCGAACCTACCGTCGTCAACACGGGCGTTTGAACGAACCGTTGCGTGCTCGTCCCTCACCGTGAGGCCGGTGCTGACATGGACGTCTCCTTTATCGGCGGACCAGGCCCGCAGCGCGGTGTCGGTGTGGTCGCTCCCTTCGACTTCGCGCTGGACCGCGAGCTGTGGCGGTGGACGCCCGACGACGTGTCCCTGCACGTCACCCGGACGCCGTACGTACCGGTCGAGGTGAGCCTGGACCTCGCCCGCGTGATCAGCGAGCACGAGACCCTCCAGAACGCCGTGAGCACCCTCACCGAGGTCACCCCCGAGGCCGTCGCGTACGCCTGCACGTCGGGCAGCTTCGTCGGCGGGGTCATGGGCGAGCGCGCCATGTGCGAGGCGATGAGCAGGGCCGGTTCGGTCCCCTCGCTCACCACCTCGGGCGCGCTGTTGGAGGCACTGGTGGAACTGGACGTACGGCGGCTGGCACTGGTGACGCCGTACACCGTGTCGGTGACCCGGGCGCTGGAGGAGTACGTGGCGCAGGCCGGGGTCGCGGTCACCGGCTGCGCCTACATGGGCCTGACCCGGCAGATCTGGAAGGTCACCTACCGCGAGGTGGTCGACATGGCCCGGCGGGCGGCGGTGCGCGGCCGGCTCGGCACGGCGGACGCGCTGTTCCTGTCCTGCACCAACCTGCCCACCTACGACGTGATCCCGCAGCTGGAGGCGGAACTGCGCATACCGGTGATCTCGGCCAACCAGGTGACCATGTGGGCAGCGTTGCGCCGACTGGGTACCCGGGCGGTGGGACCGTATCAGGCGCTGATCGACACGTCGGCGCGCACCGGGACCGGGGCCGGGAGCACACTGCCGGGCCCGGCGGCCGGTTCGGTGCTGCCGGCCGCCGGGCCGGTGGTGCCGACCGGCTCCGTACCGACGGGTTCCGTGCCGACCGGCTCCGTACTGCCGGAAGGCCAGGAGCCGTCGGACGTGCGGGGCGTGCACGGCGTGCCGGACGCGCAGGGTGTGCCGGGTGCGCAGGGCGTCCCCGGTGCACCGGACGAGAAGCAGCAGGAAGGCTGGACATGACCGCACTGGGATTCCTCTACCCCGGACACTCCGCCGAGGACGACTATCCGCGCATCGAGCAACTGCTGGGCAGCGACGTCCGGGTGGACCTGGCGCACACCGACATCGGTGAGGACGCGCACCGGGCCGACGCCCTGCTGGAGATGGGCGCGCCGGACCGGCTCGCGGCCGGGGTCCGGGAACTGCGGCTCACCGGAGCCGACGCCGTGGTGTGGGCCTGCACCAGCGGCAGCTTCGTGCGCGGCTGGGACGGGGCCCACGAGCAGGTGCGCGCCCTCGCCCGTACGGCGGGCACGCCCGCGTCCTCCACGTCCTTCGCCTTCGTGCACGCGGCGCGGGAGATCGGGGCGCGGCGGGTCGCCGTCGGCGCGACCTACCCGGACGACGTGGCCGCGCTCTTCGTGGAGTTCCTGGCGGCCGACGGGGTGGAGGTGACCGGGGTGACCAGCGCCGGGATCATCACGGCGGCGGAGGTCGGCACCTGGGGCGAGGCCGAGCTGTTCGCCCTCGCCCGCGCGGCCGACCGCCCGGACGCCCAGGCCCTCCTGCTGCCCGACACGGCCCTGCACACGGCCGCCCACATCCCGGCCCTCGAGAAGGAGCTCGGCAAGCCGGTCCTCACCGCCAACCAGGTCACCGTCTGGGAGGCCCTGCGTCTCGCGGACCGCCGGGTGAACGCCCCGAGCCTGGGCGCCCTGTTCACGCGGGAGCCGATCGTGCAGGCGTGAGCGGGGCGGGCGGGCGGACGTGAGAGGGGCGGGGGCGCGTTCCGCCCGGGAATAAGCGGGGACGGCCTCCTGTTACGGGTGCGGCGAACGTCACTCGAAACAGGAGGCACCCCACCGTGGCCGCAGACGACACCGCAGGCGCCGAGATCCGAGGCGTGACGCACGGTTCGGCGCCCGTTCCGCTGTCCGTGCTGGACCTGGTCACGGTCGGCGCCGGGCACACCGCCTTTGACGCGCTGCGCACCAGCGTGGATCTCGCCCGGCTCGCCGAGGCGCGCGGCTTCCACCGCTACTGGGTCGCCGAGCACCACTCCATGCCGGGTGTGGCGTCCTCGTCCCCGGCCGTGATCCTGGCCCACCTCGCCGCGTACACCGAGCGGATCCGGCTCGGTTCGGGCGGAGTGATGCTGCCCAACCACGCCCCGCTCGTCATCGCCGAGCAGTTCGGCACGCTGGAGGCCATGGCTCCCGGCCGGATCGACCTCGGCCTCGGCCGCGCCCCCGGCACCGACGGCGCCACCGCCGCCGCCCTGCGCCGCACCGAGCGGCTGAACGAGGGCGCCGACGACTTCCCCCAGCAACTCGCCGAACTGACCCGCTTCCTGGACGACGACTTCCCCGACGGCCACCCCTACCGCCGGATCCACGCCGTCCCCGGTCCGGTCCAGGCGACCTCGCCCGGCGGGGTGCAGTCGCCGCACCGCCCGCCCGTCTGGCTGCTCGGCTCCTCCGGGTTCAGCGCCCGGCTGGCCGGCATGCTCGGCCTGCCCTTCGCCTTCGCCCACCACTTCTCGGCGCAGAACACGATCCCCGCGCTGGACCTCTACCGCGAGTCGTTCCGCCCGGGCGACGTCCTCGACGAGCCCTACGCCCTGATCGGTGTCTCCGCGCTCGCGGCCGAGGACGAACAGGACGCCCGGCGCCAGGTCCTGGCCGCCGCGCTCAACATGGTCCGGCTGCGCACCGGCCGCCCCGGTCTGGTCCCCACCCCGCAGGAGGCCGAGGCGCACCCGTTCTCGCAGACGGAGCGGGAGTTCGTCGACTCGTGGAACGCCAACGTCGTCCACGGCACCCCGGACGAGGTCCGCGCCGGCCTGGACGACCTGCACAAGCGCACCGGCGCCGACGAGCTGATGATCACCGCCAACGCGCACAGCGGTGACGTACGCCTGCGGTCCTACGAACTCATCGCGGACGCCTACGGGTTGCCGACGACCGGGTTGCCGACGACCGGATCGCCGACGACCGGATCGCCGACGACGTCCGCCTGAACCTCCGGGGCGCCCAGCAGTTCGGAGATGCGGTCCGGCGGGACCGGACGGGAGTACAGCCAGCCCTGACCGGTGTCGCACCCGATCCGGCGCAGCCGGGTGGCCTGCGCCGAGGTCTCCACGCACTCCGCGGTGACCGTCAGCCCCAGCCGGTGGGCGAGCTGCACCATCGCCTCGACGATGGCCTCGTCCGCCGGGCTGGGCGCCGCCGCCCGGTCCTCGTACTGGAAGCCGCGGACGAAGGCGCCGTCCAGTTTCAGCACCGACACCGGGAGCCGGCTGAGGTAGGCCAGGTTCGAGTAGCCGGTGCCGAAGTCGTCGATGGCGATGCGTACACCCATGTCGCTGAGGGCCGTCAGCGCCTGGAGCGGCCGGCCCGAGGAGCCCATCACCGCGGACTCGGTCAGTTCCAGCTGGAGCAGCTGCGGCGCCAGGCCCGTCTCCTTGAGGGTCTCGGCGACGTCCGCCACCAGGTCGGAGTCCCAGACCTGACGGACCGCCACGTTCACGCTGACGAAGATCGGCGGCTCGTCGGGATGCTCGGTCTGCCAGCTGCGGGCCTGCCGGCAGGCGGTGCGCAGCACCCAGCGGCCGAGCTTGACGATCGAGCCGTCCTCCTCGGCGATGGAGATGAACCGATTCGGCGTCAGCGTGCCGAACTGCGGATGGTTCCAGCGGACCAGGGCCTCCACCCCGTGCACCCGGTCGTCCTCCATGCCGACCAGCGGCTGGTACTCCAGCGCGAACTCACCCCGGTCGACGGCGGGACGCAGCGTGGAGGCGAGGGCCTGACGGGTCATGCGGTGCGCGTTGCGCTCCGGGTCGAACAGCGTCCAGCGGGACTTGCCGTCGGCCTTCGCCCAGTACAGGGTCGTGTCGGCGGCCTGCATCAGCGCGGTGGGCGTGGTCCCGGCCGCGTGCCGTTCGACCACGCCGATGGACGCCGACACCGACAGCCGATGGCCGGCCACGTCGAACGGGTCCTGGATCGCGCCGAGCACCGACTCGGCGAGCTCGGCGAGCTGTTCGGTGCCCGTGGAGTCCTCGACCAGCAGCGCGAACTCGTCCCCGCCGAGCCGGGCCACCAGCGGGGTGCAGCCCCTGGACCGGCCCGCCTCCTCGGCGCACAGCGTCAGCCGCTCGGCGACGGCGGCCAGCAGCCGGTCGCCGACGCGGTGGCCCAGGGCGTCGTTGATGGCCTTGAAACCGTCGAGGTCCAGGGAGCACAGCCCGATCCGGCCCGTGCCGCTCTCCTCGTAGGACTCCGCCTCCAGGGCGGCCGTCAGCCGTTCGAAGAACAGGGTGCGGTTGGGCAGCCGGGTCACCGGGTCGTGCATCTGCAAGTGCCTGAGCCGGGCCTGGAGTTCGTGGCGGGCGCTGACGTCGGCGACCGACAGCAGCACGCCGGGGGCGTCGTGCGTGTCGTATGCGCCGTGCTCGCCGTGCTCGCCGTGTTCGCCGCGTTCACGGGGGGCGGCCCCCTCGTCCGGGGGGAGCGGGGCGACCGACACCTGCACCCACAGCGAGTGCCCCTCGGGGTGCTTGAGCCGGCGGGTGCAGCGCAGCCGGCCCTGCCCGCCGCTCAGCAGGTCGCGGTAGGCGTGCCAGGCGCGGGCGTCGGAGGAGAGGTCCACCAGGTCGGCGGCGACCGCACCGGTCAGGGTGCCCGGGGCGCGGCCCAGCAGGGCGGCGAGCGTGCCGTTGGCGCCGATGACCCGGCCGTCACGGCCCACCACGGCCATGGCGAGCGGAGCGGCCGCGAAGACGGAGCGGTACGACGGGGGCGGGGGGAGGTCGGCGCATCCGGTACGGGGTGGGGCGGCGATCTCACTCTCCGTGACGATCGGCCGGTTGGGATCTGCTGTGGGCGTCGGCCCGTCGGACGTTCCGCTCACCGCTCGCTCCCGCCGTGCACTCGATCGCTGTCCGTGCCGGAAAGCCTCAGGAATGTCTCAGGAAAGTGTGCCGATCATAGAGGTCTCCCTGAAGCCCTTCCAGTCACTCTCCAGTGTCCAGGACGGTCCCGCATCTCTGCCAGATCGTTTCTGCTCGGAGGTGGGTGACTTCTTCAGGCCTCCGACCAGTTGTGACGTTCCGTGAGTGGTTCGAGGTGTCGTCCGTGAACGGATTCCGGCTCTCCTCACCCGTCCGGTGCAGATAAACAGGGCATATGACTGCAAACTCCCACAGGCTGGGTGCGGTGTCCCGTGAACCGTCTCCCGGAGGTCTTTGTGCCGCGTCAGTTCCCCCTGAGAGGACTCGGTCGTGAGGCTCTGAGGGGGTTGGGCCGTCCGGGGGGCCGTCCGGGAGTGACGGAGCGGCTGAGGGCGGGGCCGCAGGGGCCGGACCGGCTGGGGTCCAGGCCGCGGTTCCGGCCGGGGCCGTGGTCCGGCGGGCCGCCGGCGGGCCCCCGGCTGCGCGGCACGGCGGCCGTGTGCACCACCATGTCGGCGCTCGCCGCGACCTCCATGATGAGCGCCCCCTCCGACGCCGAGCCGTTCTCCGCGGCGCCGTGCGCCCTGATCCGCACCGACGCGCACCACTCGGAGGGCCTCGACACCTGGAACGCCGCCTACCCCCGCCCGGCCGGCCGGATGGACGCGGTCATGGTCTTCCTGTCCTTCCCGGACTCGCATCCCCTGACCACCCCCGAGGAGCTGGCCGCCGACCACTTCCCCGCCACCGGCGACTTCTTCCACCGGGCCTCCTACGGCGGTTTCTCCCTGCGCCCGCACGCCCTGCGCGACTGGATCCGCATGCCCCGCCCGTCCACCGCGTACGCCATACAGCGCGACTGGACCACGCGGCACCGGTCCGCCTATCTGCGCGACGCGCTCGCCGCGGCCGACCCGCGGGTCGACTTCTCGCGGTACGACGTCGTCTACTTCGTCGCCGACCCGGACGCCCCCGGTGTGGACTCCGACGCCACGAAGGTCGTCAACCTGGACACCCCGCTGCGGGCGGACGGCACCGACATCCGCCGGGTCGTCACCGTGTTCGAGGAGCACCCCCCGGACCGGCTGGTCCTCGCCCACGAGACCGGCCATGTCTTCGACCTCCCCGACCTCTACCACCGGCCCGTGGACGGCAAGGGCGACTGGGACACCCACGTCGGCGACTGGGACCTGATGGGCAGCCAGTTCGCCCTCGCACCCGACCTGTTCGGCTGGCACAAGTGGAAGCTGGGCTGGCTGGAGCCCCGGCAGGTGCGGTGCGTGCAGGGCGCGGGACCGGTGCGGCTGACGCTGGAACCGCTGGCGGCGGGGCCGGGGGTGCCGGTGACGGGTGCCGCCGGGGCGCCGGCCTTCGGGCTGGGCCGGGGCACCAAGCTCGCGGTGGTGCGCACCGGTCCGGACACCGTGCTCGCCTTCGAGGTGCGGGCGCCCGTCGGCGACGACGCGGACGCCTGCCGGTCGGGGGTGCTGGTGTACCGGGTGCGTGGCACGACCCGGTCCGGTGAGGGCCCGATCCAGGTGATCGACGCCCACCCGCACACGGAGGCCTGCCGGGGGGACTCGGTCTACCCGGCCCTCGCGGACGCCCCGGTCGCCCTCGGCGAGAGCTTCACGGTGCCGGGGGACGACGTACGGGTGGAGGTGGAGGGGCGTACGGCCTCGGGGGCCTGGACGGTGCAGATCGGCCTGGACCGGGACGGGGGCGGCGACGGAGGGGCCGGCAGGGGTGGGGGTGCGGACGCGTAAAAGGCCCCTTGCTGTGGCAAGAGGCCTTTTCGTGTCGTGCGCCGCCAGGGACTCGAACCCCGGACCCGCTGATTAAGAGTCAGCTGCTCTAACCAACTGAGCTAGCGGCGCCTGCTGACGTCGTAGACATTAGCACCCTGGTCGGCGGGAGGAAAAATCGATATCCGCACGGCCGCGCGGGCCGCCCGTACGGCCGCCCAGAGCAGCACCTCCGGGCCCGGCAGCCAGGGGTGACGTGTGTCCGGGGCCACCAGCCAGCGCGAGCCGGAGCCGGCCGTCCCGGCGCCGGGAACCGGGGCCGGAACGGTCACCGCGTCACCGGTGCCGTGGCACAGCAGCGGCGGGACCTCGCCCGTACGGCCGGCCTCCCCGGGGCCCCTGCCGCGGGCGTCCCACTCCTCCCACTCCAGCAGCGCGGGGAGCCGCTGGGCGGTGCCGGGCGCCGCGAACAGCAGCATGCGGCCGCGGAACCCGGCCACCGGTCCGGAGCCCGGCCCCTCGTCCCACATCCGGTCCAGCATCCGGCGCCCGAAGGTCGAGGGCGTGCTCACCACGTCGAAGACGGAGCCGCAGGGCAGCACGACCGGCACGTCCGGCCGCCCCTCCCAGAGGGAGAGGGTGCTGCGCGGATACGTTCCTGCGGAGGCGAGCCAGGCGACGCCGTCCGGGGTGACACCCGTGGCACCCGTGACGCCGCTGAGGTCGGGGGCATTGCGTGTACTGCTCATGCCGCCTGTCTACCCGCGGTGAGGGAACGGCTCCCCAGGGTTGCGGAAACCGGGGACAGGGAGGCGGCGAGGGGGTATCCTGCCCGCCTGGCATATGCCATGTCTGTTCGACCGGGCGAATCCGGGGCCCGGTGGGGTGGTCACAGCGGGCGTGGCGCCCTCACGCGGGGTCGACGTGGTCCCGGCCCTCGCCCCCGCGCAGCAGGTCCCGGCCGAACTCGACCATCTTCTTCGCGTAGTCCTCGGTCCACTCGGCCCGCTCGGCGATGTCGGCGGTCGTCAGCCGGTCGAAGCGCCGGGGGTCGGCCAGCTGGGCCGCCGCCACCGCCTGGAACTCCATGGCCCGGTCCGCCGCCGCACGGAACGCGAGCGTCAGCTCCGTCGCCCGCTCCAGCAGCACGCGCGGATCGTCGATCGACTCCAGGTCGAAGAAGTGCTCCGGGTCGGCGGCCGCTGCCGTGGGCTCGAACAGCAGGGGCGCGGGGCGTAGCCGCGGTTCGTCCCGACGCGGCGTGGGCTCCGCCATGTCTTCTCCTTCGTTCTTGTGCGTACGTGCGTGGTGGCGCTTCTACCCGCCGGGAGGAGCGGGCCACCTTCCATTCTCGCGCGCCCCGCAAGAGGGCCTCGGGGCCGGTGAGGTCAGGGCTGCCAGGTGACCCGGTGCTGTGCGAGGTGGGCCAGGACGGCGTGGTTGGCCTCCCAGCCGTCCGGGAACTTCACGAGGGTGCCCAGCTGGACCGGTTCCGTCGACGGGTAGGCGTCCAGCAGCTCGCCGACGCCTGCCCGGCACACCATGATGCAGGCGTGCCGGTGCCGGGAGGCCAGCACGCACAGCCGGCCCGTCTCCAGGTGGAAGGCCGTGGCGTCGGGGCGGCCGGACAGCGGGTGCAGCACCACCGTGACGTCGAACTCACGCCCCTGGAGCCGGTTCGCCGTGTCGACGGTGACGTCCGCCGCCCCCAGCCCGGCCAGAGCCGCCCGTACCGCCGCCGCCTGGTCGCGGTGCGCGGTGCCGACGGCGATCCGGTCGGCGGTGAGCGGCACCGCGTCATCGGACCGCTCCGAGACCGACGCGCCCTCCCGGTCCAGCAGCCGGCGGACCACCAGCGCCACCGCCCGCACCGCCTCCGGATCCGTGCGCGGGGTGTGCCGGGCGGGCAGCTCCAGCAGCCCCCAGCCCGACTCGGCGGCCTCGTCGATCACCCGGTCGGGTCCCGAACCGTCCGACGGCACCCCGAGCGCGAGCCGCCGGTCGCCGTGGCCGGTACCGCTGCGGAAGGGCGTGTACGGGTAGAACGCGTCCGACACCAGGGGCGCCGCCGAGGCGGGCAGCCGCCACGACACCGGCAGCCGGTGCTGCGGCAGCTCGGGATTGTGCGCGAGCAGCGTGGTCACGGCGGACGCGGACGGGTCGTACGACAGCCCCGCCCACTGCTCGCTGCCCACGATCGAGAACGGGTCCAGCTGCCCCGGATCGCCCACGAACAGGGCCCGCTCGAACAGTCCGGCCACGGCGAGCAGCGCGTCCGAGCGCATCTGGTACGCCTCGTCGACGATCGCGTGCGCCCACGGCTCGACGCCCTTGACGTGCGCCCACTTGGCGGCCGTCGAGATGACCACGTCGAGCCCCGCGAGGTCGGACGCCTTCGCCGACTTGCGGACGTTGTCCAGCCCGTCCAGTGCCTTGTCGTACGGGTCGGTGTCACTGCTGTGCAGCCGGCCGACCGGCAGCCCGGGGTTCTTCTCCGCGAGCCGCAGCACCAGGTCGTCCACCTGGGCGTTGGTCTGCGCCACCACCATCAGCGGGCGGCCCGCGTCCGCCAGTTCCAGCGCCGCGCGGACCACGAGCGTGGACTTGCCGGCGCCGGGCGGGGAGTCGACGACCACGCCGCGCGCGGTGCCGTGCAGGGTGTCGCGCAGGATCGCGTCGGTGGCCCGGGTGGCCGCCGCGCCGGCGTCGAACACGGTCTCGACGGGCGAGTGCGTCACAGAACGTCCTCCTCGGTCACCGGGTCGGCGGGCTCCTGCACGCCGGCCTGTGCACCGGGCGGGCCGCCGTGCGTCCACGGCGTCTCCTCGGGGTCGGGCAGCTTCGCCCCGCCGCGGGGTTCGTGCTCGAACAGCGTGAAGAGGACGTGGTCGCCCTTCTCCGGCACCGAGCCCTCCTCCGGCTCCCTGCCGCGGCCCATCTTGTCCATGATCCGCAGAATGAGCAGGGACCCGTCCTCCTCCGCGGCGACGAACTCGGCCGTCTGCGGCTTTCCGCCCAGGGAGCGGTACACGCGGGCCCGCTCGCCCAGGTGCGGGCGGTCGTCCGTGCGGACGGTGACCAGCGGGCGGGGGCTCGGCCGCTTGCTCTCGCTGTACGCCATGACGACATCGGTGACCTCGCCCGCGAACGCCTCCCCGGACAACCGCCGGCCCGCCATCACCAGCGGATCGTCGAGGGCCTCCTGCGCTTCCAGCCGGGCCTGCTCCCGCTCGCGCGTGGCGAGCTTGTTGGCCGCGGTCACCGCGTCGTCGCGGCGCGGCTGGGGCGGCTCGCCGGCCAGCACCCGGTCCCGGTGGCCGGTGAACGACCAGCGGTCGCGCGTCCACCGCTCCTCGACCCGCGCGCCCCGGGGCAGCGCCCGCAGCAGGTCCAGGCCCCGCCACACCGCGTCCCAGGTGGGCCGCGTACGGCTCCGGACCAGCTCGCGGATCTCCCGCTCCGCCGCCGTCAGCGCGCCGAGCCGCTCGTCGGCCTCCAGGCCGTCCTGAGCGGCGGCGAACGCCGTACGGGCCCGGTCGTACCGCTCGATCGCCGGGGCGAGCAGCTTGTTGTCGAACGCCGGGTCGGTCGCCGGGCCCGCGGGCGGGCACCGCAACTGCCCGTCGGCGTCCCGCGCCAGTTCCGCCTCCTGCGCGGCCTCGGCACCCGAGCGTCCCGCGGGCGGGTCGATCCACGCGAGCAGCGCCCCCAGGTGCTGGTCCTCCAGAGTGGACTGCCCGGTCGCCCAGTGCCGGCCCAGCAGGTCGGTCATGGCCGGCAGCAGCGACGACCCGGGCACCCGGGCCCGCTCCCCGAAGTGCGTCAGCCACCGCCCGAGCAACGGCACCCGGGGCGGCGCCGGGAAGGGCGCCTCCGGGTCCTGCTCCGCCGTGCGCCGAAACCGGGTGGAACGGCCGAGGAGCCGTACGAGGTCGACACCCGCCCGGCTCGGCACGATCAACTGTGGTGCGTCCGCGCACAGTTCGACCTCGACCTTGACCCGCTTGCCGGTCTGGGGGTCGGTCTCGCTGCGCTCCGCGGCCTCGACGGCCTCGGCGCAGCTGTCGATGTAGGGCAGGACCACGTCGGCCAGTTCGGCCAGGAACGCGAACCTGAGGTCGCGGTCGCGCGGCTGCGGTACGGCCAGCAGCCGGGGCGCGTCCCGGTCGGTGCCCACCAGCGCGCCGAGCGGGGCGCCCGCCTCACCGGCGGTGGTCAGCGGCACGAACACCAGGGGCCGTTCGGACAGATGCCGGTGCCGGACGGTGGCGGCGGGCCGGGCTCGGCCGGTGCTGACGGCCTCGAGGCGGGCGAGGGTGGCGATCAGCGACAAGGGGCCACCTCCGTACGGACGGGCGGGGGGACGGGTCCCGCCGCGCCGGCGAGGGCCTCCGCGCGCAGGGCCGCCGCCCGGCGCAGGGCGGCGACCGTCGGATCGTCGGGATCCCCGAGCTCGCCGCGGGACGCCGCCAGGACGTCCTCGACCGTCGTCAGACCGCCCAGCTCGGCGCGGACCGGGCGGCCCAGGGCGGTCACCGCGTCCTGCGCGCGGGAGCGGTCCCGGCAGTGGAAGGCCAGCTCGCACGCGGACAGGCACTCCGGCGCGTAACTCGCCGGAACGGACTCCACCGACGCCGCCAGCCGGTCGCGGGGCAGCTCGGGGGCGAAGCAGATGTCCTCGGGGAGCGCGTCCGCGATGTTCTCGATCCGGGTGAGCCGGGTGAGCTGACGGGCGGTCACCGCGCGCTGCTTGCGCACGTCCACGGCGGACGCGGTCGGCAGGTTGGAGAAGTCCTTGGGGCACACCAGCAGAATCCGGTGCCGCACGCGGGGCGCGGCCGTGTCCGGGGCGGTGTCCGGGGCGGCGGCGAGGCGGGCGGCGACCTCCTCCAGCGCGAGCACGTACACCGCGGCCTGCCGGGCCGCCGCGCCGACCTTCGCCGGGTCGGCCGAACCGTCGAGGAGGGGGAAGGACTTGATCTCCACGACCGTCCAACTGCCGTCCGGGTGCACCACCACGGCGTCCGGCTCCAGGAACGCCGGGGAGCCCGCGACGTCCAGCGCGAGCAGCGGGTGGTCGAGCAGCGTCCACTCGCCCGGCGCCCGGACGGCCTCGCCCAGCGCCAGCTCCGTACGCGCCCGGCGTCCCTCGTGGCCCGCCGCGGACAGGTCCGGGACCCGCGCGGCGGCGGGCGGTTCGGCGGAGCGGTCCAGCTTCTCGTGGACCAGCCGCAGCAACTCCGTGCCGCCGTCCGCCTTGACCCTGGCCTCGAAGGCGTTGCCCCGGACGAACGCGAACTGGGACTGGCCGAAGACCGACGGGGAGCCCAGCGCGTCCGCGAGCGTGGCCTTGTCCACCCCCGCGCCGTCCAGGATCGCGCGCCGCTCGCAGCCCGGGTTGGCGGCCAGGGCGGCCAGGGCGCGCGCGTCCAGCGCCTTGGCCCGTACGCCGGGGCCGCGCAGCTCAGCGAGCCGGTGCCGCAGCTGTCCGGTCGTCCTCTTCCCGGGCTGGAGGGGAGACGTCCGGCTCGGTTCCGGAGGCGGACCGTGGCTCGAGCTGCCGCTGCCGCTGCCGTGGAAATTGCTCACCCGCGGAAGTCTGGCATCCGGCACTGACAATTGGGGAACCCGGGACGGACGAGGCCGCTTCGACCGGTGCGAACCGCGGTGCGAACCGCGGTGCGAGACGCGGCAGTACGCCGGCCCTCGCCCGGTCCGCGTTCCGCAGCACGACCGGCGTGAGCAGCAGTCCGGCGCCCATCACCGCGGCGCCCGCGACCGCGTCGAGGAAGTAGTGGTTGGCGGTGCCCATCACCACAACGAGCGTCACCAGTGGGTAGAGCACACCGGCCGTCTTCGCCAACCGCGTGCCGCCGTGCCGCCACAGGACCACGCCGCACCACAGGGCCCAGCCCACGTGCAGGCTCGGCATCGCCGCGTACTGGTTGGTCAGGCCGCCCAGGCCCCTGGGGGCGCTGGCCTCGCCGGCCCACCAGCCGTACGAGCTGTACTGGGCCATCGTGTCGACGAAGCCGTGGCTCGCGTCGAGCAGCCGGGGCGGGCAGGTGGGCAGCAGGGTGAAGCCGATCAGCCCGATGAACGTCGACGTCATCAGCCAGGTGCGGGCGGCGCGGAAGTGCGCCGCGCGGGAGCGGAACAGCCAGATCAGGAGTGCGGGCGTCACCAGGTAGTGCAGCGACGCGTACCAGAAGTCGGCCGGAACCCCGAGCCACGGTTCGCGCGTGAAGAGCCGGTTCAGCGGGTGCTCGGCGTTGAGACGCAGCGCCTGCTCGATGCGCAGGATCGCCAGACCGTGGTTCACGGCGTCGGTGACGTCGCCCCGGACGAACAACCGCCCCGCCGAGTAGCAGGCGTACACGAGAAGGATCAGCGGCAGTTCGGTCCACCAGCGCAGCCGGGTCGCCGGGGCCCCTTCGGTACCCGGTGTCTCGCTGTGCGGCATCCGAATGCCCTCCCCCTCGTCCCTGCGCGGTGCCCAAATGGTGGTCGGCCACTTTACGGCGTGCACGCGCCCCCGCCGAGGCGCCCCGGCCCTGATAGACGCTGCGACCGCCCACCGGGTTGCCCGCGACCGGGGTGCGCGATGATGGAGGGGTTCCGCCTGCGTTTTCTCCCGGAAGGTCTCCCATGGCACCGCGCATGCTGCTGGCCCGGCACGGACAGACCGCGTGGTCGCTGTCCGGCAAGCACACCGGCAGGACCGACGTGCCGCTGCTGGAGGAGGGCCGGCGGGGCGCCGAACTGCTCGGGGAGCGCCTGCGCCGCCCGCCGTACGGCGGGATACCGGACGTCGAGGTGCGCACCAGCCCGCTCTCCCGCGCGCGCGAGACCTGCGAACTCGCCGGGTTCGGCGAGCGCGCGCAGCCCTGGGACACCCTCATGGAGTGGCACTACGGTGCCTACGAGGGCCTGACCCCCGCGGAGATACAGGCGGACCGCCCCGGCTGGCTGATCTGGCGGGACGGCGTCCCCGAGGGGGAGAGCCTCGCCGAGGTGACGGCCCGCGCGGACGAGGTGGTCACCTGGGCGCGCTCCGCCGACCGGGACGTCCTGGTCTTCGCCCACGGGCACATCCTGCGCTCCGTCGGTGCCCGCTGGCTGGGGCTGCCGCTCGACTTCGCGGCCCGCATCCGCCTCAACCCGACCTCCCTGTCGGTCCTGGGCTGGGCGTACGGGGAACCGGCCGTCGAGAGCTGGAACGACCTGGGACACCTGGCGGGCTGACCCCGGGCCCCGGGGCACCGCCCCTGCCGGTCACACCGCGCGGGGGAGGGAGGCGTGGCGGTCCAGGAAGGCCGAGACGCCCGAGGCGCGACGGTGCGGGAGCAGGACGCGGGCGGTGCCCGCCAGTATCGTCCGGACCCGGCACGACTGGACCTCCGGCAGCAGGTCCAGTACCCGCATCCCGGCCGCGGCCGCCTCGTCCGGGAGGCCGCCGCGCGCCAGGTCGTCCGCCAGCTCCGCCGTGTACAGCGCGATGTTGCGGGTGAAGTGCGGGTCCTGGAGCTCCGCCGCCCGCCGCGCGTGCCGGGCAGCCCGCGGCCAGTCGCCGAGGGTGGACCAGCACTGCGCCTCCAGGCCCTCCAGCTCGGCCTCCCCGTAGAAGGTCATCCACTCGGGGTCGGCCGGCGTGGACCCGCGGTCGAAGTAGGCCTGCGCGCGGGCCAGCGCCTGTTCGCAGCCCGCCCGGTCGGCGAGCCCGGCCCAGCCGCCCGCCTCGCGCAGCGCCAGCAGCGACATCAGCCGGGGAGAGCCGAGCGGGCGCGCGGCCCGCTGCGCGGCCTGCGCCGCCCGCACCGCTTCCCGCGGCCGGCCCGCGTCGCGGGCGAGGAACGCCGTGTTGCAGAAGGCGTGCGCCTCGAGCCCGGGGTCCCCCGTCACCCGCGCGGTCGCCAGCGCCTCCGCGTAGTGCGAGCGGGCGTCGTCGAAGCGGCCCGAGTCGTGTGCGAGCCAGCCCACCGAGATGGCGAGTTCACCGGCGCCCGCGTACAGCCGCTCCGCCGTCCGCTGCCGGGTCGCGCCGGCGTCGAGCAGGGCGTAGGCGGCGCGCAGCGGTGCGGCGGCCCGCCGGTAGAGGCCGTCGGCCCCGTGCCGGTCGTCGAGCAGCCGGATGTGGCGGACGGCGTCTTCCAGGGCTCCGGCGTCGCTCGCGCCCGGGCGGCGCACGGCGCGCTGTGCCGCCGAGGCGTCCGGGGCGAGGGCGATCGGGCCCAGCGAGGCGGCGGCCACCGTGGCGCCTCCGCCGGTCATGAATGCGCGACGCAGCACGTCGCTCTCCTCGTAGTTGTGGTGCGTGTGGTACAGGTTCCGCGTCTCGTACGGTCCAGGGGTCCCGCCGGTCCCACTCGTGACGAGTGCCGGGTCCCCGACGGGCGGCGGGGGAGTGTCCCCGTCGCCCCGCCCCCGGCGTCCGCGGACCGAGGAACGGGGCGCGAAGCCCAGGTCGGTCAGCGTCCGGTCGGGGAACATGTGCAGGAACACCCGCTCATAGGCGTAGTTGGGGCAGCGGATCTCGCCTGCCTCCACCCGGTGCACGTACCGTGCGTCGCAGCTGACCCGCTCGCCGATCTCGCGAGCGGCCCGGCGGACCGCCGCGGCGAACTCGGCCGGCGAGCGCGGTCCGCGCAGTTGCCGGAAGACGGGATTCGGCCGCGGGGGCCGGTCGGGCTGGGACGAGGGCACCGTTGACGACGCCATGGCCGGGTCCTCTCTGCGAACCGTCGAACCATGCCGGACGACAGGGCGGTTCCTCGCGGTTCGTCATGGTGCGTCCATGCTTCGCGCGGGCACCGTCCTGGTACCGGCGGGCAAGAACGTACCTGCTGTGACCGGGCCGCCACACAAAGTTTGGCCGCAAAGCGGATATCTCGTCCGTGATCCGCCATGAACTGCCATTCTGTGCTATTGGGTTTCGGCGTAGCCGTTGGCCGTCCGGCGCGTTGAACCCGGCAGTGTGTGTGGTGGAGCCGGAGATGCGGAGGCCGGAGATGCGGAGGCCGGGATGGTGACCAGCCAAAGCGGTGAACCCCGAAGGCGGCGCGGCGGGCCGCCGGGCTGCTGCGACGTGGTGACGGTTCCGGCCCGCCAGGGCCTGGAGGCGGTCGACATCCTCCGGCGCCAAGCGGCGGGTGACGCGGTGGGGCCCGTCCTGCACGACGGCAAAGGGCGCACGCTCGGGTTCCTGGTGCCTTCGGGCACGGCCGCGGAGTGGGACGTGCCGGGCAGCACCTGCACACGGGCCGGGGCCGGCCGCGGGCCGGCCCCGGCCCCCGGGGAGCCCGTCCCCGAGCCGCCGGTGGAGGGCGCGGACTGGCTGCTGCCGCCCGAGGGCGCCGACCTCGCCACCGACCCCGCCGCCCTGCGAAAGGCGCTGGGCGAGGCGCAGCGGCTGATCGACGCGATGGACAGTCGCCGGTGAGGGGGCCGCGGGGGCCCGTGCGGGGTCGGGCGCAGGGTGCCGGCCGGGGGACAATGGCCCCATGGGAAGGTCCAGGAACTCCGGGCGCGGGCAGGCCGCCGACGCCGTCGTCGAGAGCGTCGACGGGGGGACCGCCCGGCTCGTCCCCGACCGGGAGCGGCCGAGGGCGTGGACGCTGCTGATCGACGACGCCCCGCAGTCGCACGTCGACATGGACGATCCCGCCCACCTCTCCTTCGCGTACCAGCGGCGGCTCGGACACGTCATCGACACCGTCGCGCCGGCCGGCCGGCCGCTGCGGGCCGTGCATCTCGGGGGCGGAGCGTTCACCCTCGCCCGGTACGTCGCCGCCACCCGGCCCCGGTCCACCCAGCAGGTCGTCGAGCGGGACGCCGAGCTGGTGCGACTGGTCCGCCGGGAACTGCCGCTGGACCCCAAAGCGCGGATCAGGGTGCGCTCGGTGGACGCCCGCGAAGGGCTCGCGAAGGTGCCGGACGGATGGGCCGGCCTCGTCGTCGCCGACGTGTTCAGCGGCGCCCGCACCCCCGCCCACCTGACCTCGGCCGAGTTCCTGGACGACGTCCGCAGGGCCCTCGCCCCCGGCGGGGTCTACGCCGCCAACATCGCCGACGGGCCGCCGCTGGCCCATCTGCGCGGCCAGATCGCCACCGCCGCCGCCCGGTTCGCCGAGCTCGCGCTGATCGCCGATCCGGCGGTCCTGCGCGGCAAGCGCTTCGGCAACGCCGTGCTGGTCGCCTCCGACGCGCCCCTCCCGCTCGCCGAACTGACCCGCCGCGCCGCCTGCGACCCGCATCCCGGCCGCGTCCAGCACGGCCGGGAACTCAGGGACTTCACCGGCGGCGCCACTGCGGTCACCGACCTGGCGGCGGTCGCCTCACCGGCGCCACCGGCGTCGGTGTTCCGCTGAGCCCGGCGCCCGCCGATCAGTAGGTGCCGATCTCCACGCGCGGAGGGCCGTCGTGCCAGGTGCAGAAGACCGACACCCGGTCCGCGCCGGCCGTGAACTCCACCCGGATCCACGACTCCGTCTTCCACACCTGCATGGACCAGCCCGCGCCGGGAGTCGCCGACACCAGTGACGCGGAGGTCTCGCCGAGGTCGAAGACCGCCCGGCCGCCGGTGGTGTCGTACGCCTCGACCTCGCCGGAGGCGGCCGGGGCGGGGTCGCCGCCGGCCGGCGCGGGATCGGCCGGTTCTGGGTCGGGCGAGGCGGGCGCCCTGCCGGGATCCCGCGCCGACTGCCGCGACGACCCGGGGGCCTGCGCGTCGGCGTCCTGCGTGCCCTCGCCGTCGCCCTCGTCCTTCGAACCGCCTTCGTCGCCCTGGCCGTCCCCGGCGTTCCTCGACGCCTCTTCGCCGGACGGGCGCCGGGTCGAGGACGACACCGGCTTCGACTCCCGCGTCGTCGTGTCCCCGGCCGTCACGGGCAGCGCGCGCGGAGGGTCGTAGGCGGTGCCCTCCATCACGGTGTGCACCCCCCACCACGACAGCGTGACCGCCGCGCCCGTGGCGAGCAGCCAGGCCAGCAGGTGTACGAGTCCTTTGCGCATCGCCGGTCATACTGCCTCACCCGCCCCGGGAGTGTCGCCTTCCTCCGGGATCCGGAGTCGTCCACAGGCCGGCACCGGCCTGCCCCGCATGGCGTACGGTGCCGCCCATGGCAAGTGTTCTCGTGGTCGAGGACGACCAGTTCGTACGCTCGGCGCTCATCAGGCAGTTGACCGACGCCGCGCACACCGTGCGCAGTGTGGGGACGGCGCTGGAGGCGTTGCGCGAGGTCGCCCATTTCCGGTTCGACGTCGTCGTCCTGGATCTCGGGCTGCCCGACCTCGACGGCTCCGAGGCGCTGAAGATGCTGCGCGGCATCACGGACGTGCCGGTGATCATCGCCACCGCGCGGGACGACGAGGCGGAGATCGTGCGGCTGTTGAACGCAGGCGCGGACGACTACCTGACCAAGCCCTTCTCGGTGGAACACCTCTCGGCCCGCATGGCGGCCGTGCTGCGCCGGGCGCGGTCCCTCGCGGGGGAGGCCGCGCCGTCCCCGGTGATCCGGGTCGGCGGACTGACCGTCGACCCGCTGCGCCGCCAGGCCGAACTCGACGGCGCACGGCTCGATCTGACCCGGCGCGAGTTCGACCTCCTGGCCTTCCTCGCCGGGCGGCCCGGAGTCGTCGTCGCCCGCAGGGAACTCCTCGCCGAGGTGTGGCAGCAGTCGTACGGCGACGACCAGACCATCGACGTCCATCTGTCCTGGCTGCGCCGGAAACTGGGGGAGACGGCCGCCCGGCCGCGCTATCTGCACACCCTGCGGGGCGTCGGCGTGAAACTGGAGCCGCCCGCCGACGGGGCCTCCCAGGCGGAGCAGCCGCGATGAGGTGGGCCCTGGTGAAGGTGTCCGTGGCGGTGACCGCGATGGTCGTGGTCGCCTTCGCGGTGCCGCTCGGCCTGGTCATCCGCGAGATGGCCCGCGACCGCGCCTTCTCCAACGCCGAACGGGAAGCCGCCGCGGTCGCCCCCGCGCTGTCCATCACCACCGACCGCGACCAGCTCGAACGCGTCGTCGCCTCCGCGGGCTCCGGCGGGGCCGACGCGGGGATGGCCGTGCACATCCCCGCCGCGGACGGCGACGAACCCCTCGGCATCGGCCGCCGGCGTGCCACCGCGGAGGACATCGAGGCGGTACGGAATCTGGGCCGTGTCTCCACCTCCCAGGTGTCCGGCGGCTCCGCACTGCTCCAGCCGGTCGCGCTCAGCAGCGGCGAGATCGCCGTGGTCGAGGTGTACGTCCCCGAGGCCGAGGTCACCAACGGGGTGGGCACGGCCTGGGCGGTCCTCGCGGCGGTCGGCGCAGCCCTGATCCTCGGCTCGGTCGCGGTCGCCGACCGGCTGGGCATACGGATGGTGCGGCCCGCGCAGCGCCTGGTCGAGGGCGCGCACGAGCTGGGAGAGGGCAAGCTGGGGGCGCGGGTGCCCGAGAAGGGGCCCACCGAACTGAGGCTGGCGGCGGTGGCGTTCAACTCCATGGCCGACCAGGTCGTGCAACTCCTGGCCAACGAGCGGGAACTGGCGGCCGATCTGTCCCACCGGCTGCGTACCCCGCTGACCGTGCTGCGGCTCAACGCCGCCTCGCTGGGCGACGGGCCGGCCGCCGACCAGACCCGCGCGGCGGTGGAACAGCTGGAGCGCGAGGTCGACACCATCATCCGCACCGCGCGGGACGCCAAACCGCAGACGGCCGCCGCCGGTCCCGGCGCCGGCTGCGACGCCGCCGAAGTGGTCCGCGAGCGGATGGTGTTCTGGTCGGCGCTCGCCGAGGACGAGGGCCGCAAGTGGCGGGTGGCCGGTGCCGACACCCCCGTACGCGTCCCCGTGGCCCGTGCCGATCTGGCCGCCGCCCTCGACGCCCTGCTCGGCAACGTGTTCCGGCACACCGCCGAGGGCACCGCCTTCGCGGTCGACGTGCACAACGGCGAGGACGCGGTGATCGTGCTCGTCTCCGACGCGGGCCCCGGCATACCCGACCCCGAGGGGGCGATGGCCCGCGGCCGGGGTTCCGGCAGCGACGGCTCCACCGGACTCGGCCTGGACATCGTGCGCCGCCTCGCGGAGGCCACCGGCGGGGACGTCCGCATCGGCTCGTCGGTGCTCGGCGGGACCGAGGTACGGATCTGGATCCAGCTGGACGGCCGGGAGGGAGCACCCCGCGGCCGGGGCCGCGGCCGTCGCGGGACCGTACGCCGCCGCCCGGGGCGACCGGTGCCGGCGTTCCGGCGCTGACCGGGGGAACACACCGGCGCGCGCCCCGGCCGGTCACCGTCCGGCCGGGGCGCGCCTGTCCGGGCATCCGTCCCGGTGCCTGTCCGGGAACCGCCCGGCAGGAAGACGGCCCCGGACACGCCCCGGGCGGGGTGCGGACACCCGTGTGGGGCGCGGCGCTCCCCCTGGGGCACCGCGCCCCGTTCCCCCGCCCCGCTCCCGGTTCCCCCGTGTCCCCGTTCCCGGGAGGGTCAGATGCCGTCCGGCTCCGGGAGGGCGCCCGACCGGGCCGCCCGGCCGTACCAGAGGGCGCTGGCCTTCGGGGTCCGGACCTGGGTCGCGTAGTCGACGTAGACCGCGCCGAACCGCTTCTCGTAGCCGTACGCCCACTCGAAGTTGTCCATCAGGGACCACAGGTAGTAGCCGCGCACGTCCGCGCCGTCGGTGATGGCCCGGCGGACCGCGGAGAGGTGGCCGTGCAGGTAGGCGATCCGCTCCGGGTCCTGCACCGTGCCGTCGGAGTCGGGCTTGTCGTCGTACGCGGCGCCGTTCTCGGTGATGTAGAGCGGCAGGCCGGGCGCCTCACGGGTGTACCGCATGATCAGGTCGTGCAGCCCGGTCGGGTCGACGGCCCACCCCATCTCGGTGCGCTCGCCCGGCGCCTGGTGGAAGGCCACGTGGTCCGCCGCGGGCCACGGCGAGTGCTCGCTCTCCCCGTGACCGTCCGCCCGCGGGCCCTTCGCGTCGGGGTCGGCCGCCGACACCAGGGAGGGCGTGTAGTAGTTGAGGCCCAGCGCGTCCAGCGGCTGGTGGATCAGCTCGAGGTCGCCCTCCTGGACGTAGGACCAGTCGGTGAGCGACGCGGTCGCCTCCAGCAGCGTCTCGGGGTAGGCGCCCTTCAGGATCGGGCCGTGGAAGATCCCGTTCGCCAGGTCGTCGATGGTGCGCACCGCCGCGAGGTCCGCCGGATCGCTCGGCGAAAGCGGCCGGACCACCGAGGAGTTGAGGCTGATCGCGACGGAGTTGCGGGCCGGCATCACCGACCGCAGCGCCTTGGTGCCCAGCCCGTGCGCCAGGTTCAGGTGGTGGGCGGCCCGCAGCGAGGCCGCCGGGTCGGTACGGCCGGGGGCGTGCACGCCGGACGCGTAGCCCAGGAAGGCGCTGCACCACGGCTCGTTGAGCGTGATCCACTGCTCCACCCGGTCGCCGAGCGCCTCGCCGACGATCTGCGCGTACTCGGCGAAGCGGTAGGCGGTGTCACGCTCCGGCCAGCCGCCCGCGTCCTCCAGCTCCTGCGGCAGGTCCCAGTGGTAGAGGGTGACGGCCGGCTTGATGTCGCGCTCGAGCAGCTCGTCGACCAGCTTGCGGTAGAAGTCCAGGCCGCGCTGCACGGCCGGGCCGCGGCCGGTCGGCTGCACCCGGGGCCAGGAGACGGAGAAGCGATAGGCGCCCAGGCCCAGGTCCGCCATCATCGCCACGTCGTCGCGGTAGCGGTGGTAGTGGTCGTTGGCGATGTCACCGGTGTCGCCGCCGGCGGTCTTTCCCGGAGTGTGGCTGAAGGTGTCCCAGATGGACGGGGTACGCCCGTCCTCCCGCACCGCGCCCTCGATCTGGTACGCGGAGGTCGCGGAGCCCCAGAGGAAGGCGGGGGGAAAGGCCGCCGGGGTCGCCGGCGTTGCGGAGTCAGACATGGAAGCGCTCCCATAGGAGGTCGTGGCGGACCTACGAGTCGGAGTGAGCAGGGGGGAAGGGGTGGTGAGAGGAATGAGGGAGAGGGGGAGGGGGAGGGAGAGGGGGAAGAAGGGGCCTACGGTGCGGGGAGGTTCGCGGGTCAGCCCTTGACCGCGCCCTGCATGATGCCACCCACGATCTGCTTGCCGAAGATCGCGAAGACCAGCAGCAGCGGCAGCGTGCCGAGCAGCGCGCCCGCCATGATCAGGGACTGGTCCGGGGTGAAGCCGCGGCCGAGACCCGCGACCGCGACCTGCACGGTCGGGTTGCCGGACTGGGTCAGGACGAGGAACGGCCACAGGAAGTCGTTCCAGGTCTGTACGAAGATCAGCATGCCCAGCACGGCCATCGCCGGCCGCGCCGCCGGGAACACCACGTGCCAGATCACGCGCCAGCTGCTCGCGCCGTCGACCCGGGCGGCCTCGATGATCTCGTCCGGCAGCGCCTGGAGCAGGTACTGCCGCATGAAGAACACACCGAACGCGCTCACCAGCGACGGGAAGATCACCGCCTGCAGCTGGTCGGTCCAGTCCAGCTTGGCGACCATCATGTACAGCGGGATCACGCTCAGCTGCGGCGGCACCATCATCGTGCCGATCACGATGAGCATCATCGCGTTGCGGCCCTTGAAGCGCAGCTTGGCGAAGGCGAACCCGGCGACCGTCGACAGGGTCACCACGGTGGCCGCCGAAATGCCCGACACGATCGTGGTGTTGAGGAACGCCTCACCGAGGTTGGCGTCGGTCCAGGCGATCTCCAGGTTCTTGAACAGGTTCGAGCCGAACCAGAACGGCGGCGGCGTCTCGGCCAGGCGCTGGTTGTCCCGGGAGGCGGCGATCGCGGTCCACACCAGCGGGAACAGCGAGACGATCGTGAACACGATCAGGATCGCGTACGCGATCGGACCGCCGTGCAGGGTGCCGCCGGCCCGCGCGGACTTCGGCAGACGGGAGCGCTTGCGCTCCTTGGCGGGCGTGGTCTCGGGGGGCGGGGGCGTCACAGTCGTCGTCACGGCCACAACTCCTTAACTACTGGCGCGCAGCCGGCGCGAGATGACGTAGTTGATGATGCCGATGACGATCAGGATCAGGAACATCATCCACGCGATCGCCGAGGCGCGGCCCAGGTGCTGGTTGATCCAGCCCTGTTCGTACAGGTACAGGCCGAGCGTCTGGAACTGGTGCTCCGCGCCGCCGGACGCGCCCTTGTTGGCGTCGAACAGCAGCGGCTCGCCGAAGACCTGGCTCGCCCCGATCGTGGACACCACGACCGTGAACAGGATGGTCGGGCGCAGCGAGGGCAGCGTCACGTTCAGGAACTGCTGCCAGCGGTTGGCGCCGTCCAGCGCCGCCGACTCGTACAGGTCCTGCGGGATCGCCTGCATCGCGGCCAGGTAGATCAGCGCGTTGTAGCCGGTCCAGCGCCAGATGATGATGGTCGAGACGGCGAACTGCGAGGGCCACTTGTCGCCCTGCCAGTCGACCGGGTCGATCCCGACGAAGTCCAGCGTCCAGTTGATCATGCCGTAGTCGCGCCCGAAGAGCAGCACGAACACCAGGGAGGCGGCGGCGATCGAGGTGGCGTACGGCGCGAGCATCGCGACCCGGTAGAAGGTCGAGGCGCGCAGCTTGTAGTTGAGGATGTGGGCGATGCCCATCGCCATCAGCAGCTGCGGGACGGTCGCGATGACGCCGATGGTCAGCGTGTTCTGCGCCGCGTTCCAGAAGAACTCGTCGTCGAAGATCCGGGTGAAGTTGCGCAGCCCCACCCATTCCATGTCGGTCGGGGCGGTCAGCTCGACCTGGTGCAGCGAGGCCCAGCCGGTGTACACCAGCGGGAACAGGCCGAAGGCGAGGAACAGCAGGAAGAACGGGGAGACGAAGGCGTACGGGCTCCAGCGCATGTCGCGCTGCCAGCGGCGGGACAGCTTTCGCCGGCGCCGCTCCTCCTGGCTCTCGGGCGCGGTGCCCCCGGGCGGGCGGCCCGGGGCCGCGCCCCCCTTGACGGGGGACGCGGCGGTGTCGTTGCGGGTGGACATCCGGGTCACTTGTCCAGGTTGTTGTCGATGGTCTTGGTGGCCGTCTCCCAGGCTTCCTCGGCGGACTTGCCCTTGGTGACGAGGATGACGCCGTTGTCCGTCAGACCCTGCTGGATGATCTGGTCCTTCGGACCGATCACCTGGACGGGGATCTGCTGGGCGGCCTCGGAGAAGATCTCACCGATCGGGGCGTCACCGGTCATGTCGTTCTTGGCGCCGGTCACCTCGGGGCTGTCGAAGGCGGTCTGGGCGCTCGGGAAGCTGCCCTGCACCTCGAACAGCTTGGCCTGCTGCTCGGGAGCGGTCAGCCAGGCGACGAGCTTCTTGGCCTCGTCGACGTTCTTGGCGCTCTTGGGCACGCTCAGGAAGGAGCCGCCCCAGTTGCCGGACTTGGGGGGCACGGCGACGTCCCACTTGCCGGCGGCGTCGGGCTGGGACTTGCCCTTGATGTAGCCGAGCATCCACGGCGGGCAGGCCATCGCGGCGAACTTGTTGTTGGAGATGGTCTGGTCCCAGGACGGCTGGAACTGCGTCTGGGCGCCGATCATGCCCTTCTCGGCGGCCTCGGCGGTCAGGTCGAAGGCGTCCTTGACGGCCGGGTTGGTCTTGTAGACGACCTCGCCGGAGGCGTCGTAGAACTTCTCCTCCTCACTGCTCAGGATCGCGTTGAGCAGACCGCCGGGGGAGTCCAGGAAGGTGGTGCCCTTGGGGGCCTTCTTCTGGTAGTCCTCACCGACCTCGACGAACTTCTCCCAGTCGCCCTCCCACAGCTTGGCGACCTCCGCGCGGTCGGACGGCAGCCCGGCCTTCTCGAACAGGTCCTTGCGGTAGCAGATCGCCATCGGGCCGATGTCGGTGCCCAGGCCGACGGTCTGGCCCTCCTTGGTGGTGGCCTGCTCCCACTTCCACTCGAGCCAGTCGCTCTTGTTCACGCCCTCGGCCTTGGAGAGGTCCTCGAGCTTGTCGCCCTGGGTGGCCACGATCTCGGCGATGTTGCCGACCTCGACGGCCTGGACGTCCTGCAGGCCGCTGTTGGTGGTGAGGTGGTTGAGCAGCGCCGGGTAGTAGTTCTCGTTGCGCTCGACGACGTTCTCGGCGATCTTGATGTCCGGGTTCAGCTTCTCGTACTCGGCGTAGAGACCGGCTTCCTTGAAGCCCATGGTGCCGAACAGGCCCAGCGTGACCGTCGTCTTGCCCTCGCCGCCCGACGAGGAGTCGGAGTCGCCGTCCCCACCGTCGTCGGCGCAGCCGGCCAGTAGCCCCGTGCCCAGCGACACCACGGCCGCGACGGCCAGTGCCTTGCGGGTGAAGAGCTTCCCCCCGTTCGTACGCTGCCGAGAGAGGGGGAGGGTACGTGCTCGCATTGCGTCCTCCTGTTGCCCTGACGTGCCGACCCCCCGGCCAACGGCGTTGTTGGACCCGTTTTTGCGTGCTGCGGCTCGGGCGGGGAACGTGCGGGTTGTGTATGTGTCAGGTACCGTGGGAGCGCTCCCACAAGTGATGTGTTGAAGGGTTGCGGGTCCGGGCGGGGGTGTCAAGGGAGTGAACGCGGTGAGATGCGTTCAGTTATCGGGCTGTTAACTGGAGGCCCGAAGCTCGCCGACGGATGGACCCGGGGCTCCGGACGGTACCCCTGACGGGGTAGCCGCCGCTCACGGGGCTGTTAGATTCCAGGCCGGCGTGACATACGACGAAAGGTGGGGCGTACATGGCAAGCCACGGAGCGCGGAGCCGCAGTGGCGGCCGCCCCACCCTCGAAGAGGTGGCGGTGCGCGCCGGTGTCGGCCGGGGCACCGTCTCCCGGGTGATCAACGGTTCGCCCCGGGTGAGCGACGCCACCCGTGCCGCCGTGGAGGCCGCCGTGGCGGAGCTCGGTTACGTCCCGAACACGGCCGCCCGCGCCCTGGCCGCCAACCGCACCGACGCGATAGCGCTGGTCGTGCCCGAGCCGGAGACCCGGTTCTTCGCCGAACCGTACTTCTCGGACATGCTGCGCGGGGTGGGGGCGGCGCTCTCCGACACCCGGATGCAGCTGCTGCTGATCTTCGCGGGCAGCGACCGGGAGCGGCAGCGCCTCGCCGACTACCTGGCCGCGCACCGGGTGGACGGCGTGCTGCTGGTCTCCGTGCACGCCCACGACCCGCTGCCCGACATGCTCGCCCAGCTGGAGATCCCGGCGGTGATCAGTGGCCCGAGGTCCGCCGCGGAGACGCTGACCTCGGTCGACTCCGACAACTACGGCGGTGCCCGGCAGGCCGTCGAGCACCTCATCGGCCGGGGCCGGCAGCGCATCGCCCACATCACCGGCCGCCTCGACGTGTACGGCGCGCAGCGGCGCACCGACGGCTATCGCGACGCCCTGAGCGACGCGGGCCATCCCGAGGACGACCTGCTGATCGAGGCGGGCGACTTCTCCGAGGAGGGCGGCCGGCGCGCGATGGCGGCGCTGCTGGAGCGCCGTCCGGACCTGGACGCGGTCTTCGCGGCCTCCGACGTCACCGCCGCCGGCGCCCGGCACGCCCTGCGGGAGGCGGGCCGCCGCATCCCCGACGACGTGGCCCTGGTCGGCTACGACGACTCCGCCATCGCCCGCCACATGGACCCGCCGCTGACCAGCGTGCGCCAGCCCATCGAGGAGATGGGCCGCAGGATGATCGACCTTCTCCTCGCCGAGGTCGCCGACCGCCGCCCGCCCGCCTCCCGGGAACTGGACCGGCGTCAGGTGGTCCTGGCCACGGAGCTGGTGGCGCGCGCGTCGTCGTAGCGCCGGGGCGGGGTGTGCGCGGCGGCGGGGAGGGTGCGCCGACGGGGACGCGCCACGCTCGTCAGCATGTCCAGGGCCCGGCATCGGCCTCGGTGACGGCCGACTCCGTTCACCGGGCGGAGGCGTCAGGTGCCGTACCCGGCCGGCCTCGCGGCCCCGCCCGTTTCCGTGTCCCGCGCGCGCACCCCGGTGGGCGAGGTGCCACCGCGATGGACGACGACGACTGCCGCGAGGCCGGCGGCCAGACCGAGAGCGGTCTGCGGGCCGAACGGTTCGCCGAACGCGAGGGCTCCCCAGACTGCCGTGACCGGGGCCATGAGGAACATGAGCGTGTTGACCCGGGTGACCCCGGAGCGCCTCAGGATGAGCCAGTACAGCCCGTACCCGCCGAAGGTCGACAAGGCCACGAGCCAGGTGATCGCGGTCCAGAACGAGAGTTCCGCGGGCGGCTTCGCGGCTCCGGCGCCCACGGCCAGTGCCGTGAAGACGACGGCGCTGGTGGCGCAGTGGACGGTCAGCGACACCGCGGGCGCGACCCGCGTACGGGATCTGCTTTCGAGGAACGTGGCCGCCACCAGGGAGAGCATGCCGAGGAAGGGGACGAGGTAGGCCCACCAGGCCGCACCGGTGCCGGCCGTGGCGTCGGCCGCGGTGACGACGGCGACGCCGCCGGCCCCCAGGCACAGGCCGAGCCACTGCCTGTGTGAGACGTACTGGCGCAACAACGGTCCGGCGAGCGCTCCGGCGACGAGGGGCTGGACGCCGTCGATCAGGGCCGTGGTGCCGGTGGAGACCCCGAGCTGGATCGCGTAGTAGACGGTCAGGAGGTAGCCGCTCTGCGACAGCACGCCGATCACGGCCTGCCGGGCCACGTCCCGCACCGTGAGGCCCCGCCACGACGCCCCGAGGACGATGGCGACGACGATCAGGACGACGGCCAGCGGCAGGAACCGCCACATCAGGATCGTGACCGCGGAGGCGCTGCCCGCGCCGAGCTTGGCTCCGATGAACCCGGAACTCCAGCAGAGCACGAAGGCGGTCGAGAGCAGGAAGTTCACGCCTCACCCCTCCAGTAGACAGATCGGTATACCCATCACGTCACTATACAGATCGGTATAGTGTTGGGGGTATGGGCACTGCCGAGGGGTCGCGACGGATCACGATGACGCCTGCCGCGCGGCGCGTCCTGGAGGCCGCCACGAGGCTGTTCTACGAGCGCGGCATCCATGCCGTCGGGGTGGACCTGATCGCCGCCGAGGCCGGGGTGACGAAGAAGACCCTCTACGACCGGTTCGGCTCCAAGGAGCAGATCGTCGTGGAGTACCTCGCGGCCCGCGACGAACGCTGGCGGGCCTTCCTCGCCCCGTACCTCGACGCCGCACGGCCGGCGACGCCGGCGCGCGTCCTGGCCGTCTTCGACGCCTCACGGGCGTGGGTGGCGGAGAACAGCCCCAAGGGATGCGGCATGGTCAACGCGCACGCCGAGATCAGCGATCCGGCCCACCCGGCCTACGCGATCATCACGGGGCAGAAGCAGTGGATGCTCGCCCTGTTCACCGACCTCGCGGGGGACATCACCCCGGACGGAGCCGGTGATCTGGGCCGGACACTCATGCTGCTTCACGAAGGAGCGCTCGTCGCCCACGGCCTCGGCATCCTCGCGGACCCCGTCGGCCATGCCCGCGAACAGGCGCGGGCCCTCCTCGCCGCCGCCGTGCGAGACGCGGACGGCGGCACGCGGTGAGGACGGCTCCGACGAGGACCGGCAGGGCGTCGGGGCACGAAGAAGGGCTGACCCGTGTTCTCGGGTCAGCCCTTCTTCGTTCAGGGTGAGTGACGGGACTTGAACCCGCGGCATCCTGGACCACAACCAGGTGCTCTACCAGCTGAGCTACACCCACCATGGCCGCCATCGGTGGAGACTGGGTCTTTCCCGACCGGCCGAGAAAAAGTGTACAGGGTCCGAAGGGGTGCTCGCGCCAGGGTTTCGCGGCGCCCCTCGGACGGCCTCCGCACGCCCCGCCGTGCGCCCGGCGCGTGCCTACCGGGCGGGCAGGACGTGCTTCGCGGCGATCTTCTTCGCGGTGTCCGAGTCGGGGCCCGGCTGGGGGACGAAGACGGCCTCGCGGTAGTAGCGCAGCTCCGCGATGGACTCGCGGATGTCGGCCAGCGCGCGGTGGTTGCCGTTCTTCTCGGGGCTGTTGAAGTACGCCCTCGGGTACCAGCGGCGCGACAGTTCCTTGATGCTGGACACGTCGACGATGCGGTAGTGCAGGTAGTCCTCGAGGGTCGGCATGTCCCGCAGCAGGAACCCGCGGTCCGTGCCCACGGAGTTGCCGCACAGGGGGGCCCTGCCGGGCTCCTTGACGTGCTCCCTCACGTACGCGAGGACGCGCTTCTCGGCGTCCTCGAGCGTCGTGCCGTCCGCCAGCTCGTCGAGCAGTCCGGACGCGGTGTGCATCTGACGCACCACCTCCGGCATCGTCTCCAGAGCCCCGTCCGGCGGGCGGATGACGATGTCGACACCGTCGCCGAGCACGTTCAGCTCGGAGTCGGTGACGAGGGCGGCCACCTCGATGAGCGCGTCGTCGGACAGCGAGAGGCCGGTCATCTCGCAGTCGATCCACACCATGCGATCGTTCATATGTCTAACCATACGGCGCGAAGGAGCGCGGGGGACCGGGCGGGCCCGCTTCGGGCCCGCCCGGTCCCCCGCGCTCGTCTCAGGCCCGCCTCACGGCGCGCTGCGCTGGCCCGGCACGCTCGCCCGGGCCTGGGCGTAGGCCTCGCGGGCCTCGCGGGCCGGGTCGCCCGAGGAGGCCGGCGCCGTCAGCGACGGACCGCCCAGGGCGTTCGCGGCCGCCGTGCGCCGCGACTGGTGCGGCACCGGGGCGTCCGGATGCAGCGCTGCGGGCGCCTGACCGGGAGGGCCCGGGTGCCCGTGCCCGTGCTGGTGCTGGTGCGCCGGCCCGGACGGGACGGCTCCCGGGATGTTCGGGAGGCCGTCGGAGCCCTGGTGCCGTTCCGCCTGGGGGCGCCGCGCGCGGTACGCGGCCCGGTAGGCGGCCGGGGACGAACCCAGCTGACGCCGGAAGTGGCCCCGCAGGGCGACCGGTGAGCGGAAGCCGCAGCGGCCCGCGACCTCGTCCACCGAGTAGTCCGACGTCTCCAGCAGGCGCTGGGCCTGCAGCACCCGCTGCGTGATCAGCCACTGCAGCGGCGCGCTGCCGGTCAGTGAGC
Source organism: Streptomyces yamdrokensis (assembly GCF_053890455.1). Classification (NCBI taxonomy): domain Bacteria; kingdom Bacillati; phylum Actinomycetota; class Actinomycetes; order Kitasatosporales; family Streptomycetaceae; genus Streptomyces; species Streptomyces yamdrokensis. The sequence goes on along the minus strand of NZ_CM132679.1, from coordinate 2,764,088 downwards.
GGAAGCGGCGGTCGAACGTACGACGGCTCATGTACGCGCGTGCCGCCAGCGTCTCCACGTCGAACTGTTCGTGGAGGTGCTCCAGCGCCCAGGCGACGACCTCGGCGAGCGGGTCGGCGCCGATCTCCTCCGGTAAAGACCTGTCCAGATAGCGTTCCTGACCACCCGTCCGGCGCGGCGGGACGACCAGACGCCGGGCGAGCGCGCCCGCCGCCTCGTTGCCGTGATCCGTGCGCACGATGTGCAGGCACAGATCGATTCCGGCCGCCGTACCGGCGGAGGTCAGCACGTCGCCGTCGTCCACGAAGAGTTCCCGCGGATCGACGTGCACCGACGGATAGCGTTTCGCCAGCGTCGGCGCGTACATCCAGTGGGTGGTCGCCGGCCGGCCGTCCAGCAGGCCGGCCGCCGCGAGCACGAAGGCGCCGGTGCACAGCCCGACGATGCGGGCGCCTTCCTCGTGGGCCCGGCGCAGCGCCTCGAGCGCCTCCTGCGGCGGCGGCGAGGTGATCGAACGCCAGGCGGGCACGACAACGGTGCCCGCCCGCGCAATCGCCTCCAGGCCGTGCGGCGCGGTGAGTTCGAGACCCCCCGTGGTCCGCAGCGGGCCGTCCTCACCGGCACTCACCAGCAGGCGGTAGCGCGGTACGCCGGCGTCCTGGCGGTCGATCCCGAACACCGACAGCGGTATGGAACTCTCGAAGATGGGGCCGCCGCTGAACAGCAGCACCGCGACGATCTCCTTGCGGCGTCGCCCGGCGAGTTTCCGGGCCGCGGTTTCCGGCGCGGCAGTGGAGTCGTGGCTCATACTGCTAAGCCCCCCTCGGTGGTCGCGGCTCCTCGGTTGTGTCGCACCTGCACGTTTCCCCTCGGTCCTGCACGAGTCCCCCGCCGTAAGACAGTCAAGATCGAATCTACTGTGTCCCGTCGTGCCCGGGTGGCCAGTTGGGCCCCCGGTAGATTGTCGACTTGGCAACTTGGCGTGAAGCATTCGATCACGAAGGGTTGCACTCGTGGGCCGCGCAGGGAAGTGCGCCTTGTCGCGGTGGCCAATCCACATAGGGTGCCCGGGGTCCCCCGGGCCCTTCCCGTGCAGGTCGAACGGGGGTTGGGGGATGGTCGCACCGGTTGATGCACAGGTTGCGGAAGTTGGCTGAAAACATGCGTCCGCGTGCGCGGAAACCGGTCAGGCGACCGGTGTCTTCCCGCCGGGTCGCGGACCGGTCCGGCGGGGCCGTCGTGAGGCCCCTCCCGGGCCGGGCGGGGAGGGGCGGCGAGAGGGTGGGGCGGCCGGTGCGGCGGGCCCGCTCCGGAGCCGGACGCGGAGGCGCTCCGTGCGGCGCGGCACACCGGGTCCGACGCGCGGGCGGCGCCTCGGTCACCGCGCCGCCGGGGCCGGCGCCCCGGCACGCCCCACTCTCGCGGCTGGGCCCGCCCTGTGCAAACCGCCTGTACAGCGCAGCAACCATTGCGTGACGGGGGCCCGCTCGGGCATGCTCCGGGATACCCGTCGGCCAGCGTGGACGGGATCTGCGCGAAGGAGGCGTGCCGCCGTACCCTTGGGGGTATGGGGTCGGGAAGATGATTCCCGGACACAGCTCCGACGCAGTCTGTCGTCCCTCCTGACAAGGATCACAACGCCGAGACAGCCATGGCCGGTCACGAATTCTTCGAACCCGCGGACCGCAAGCGACCCCTCGCCGACCCCACGGCCGCCGAGCCGGTGGGGGCCGAGCCCCTGGGGGTGGCTCAGTCGCGCCAGCCGTGCGATCCGGCGTTCCGGCACGGTGTCGTCGTCGGTTTCGACGGCTCCACCTCCAGTGAGCGCGCCCTCGCGTACGCGGTCGGCATGACCCGGCGCTTCGGCTCCGCGCTGATCATCGTCCATGTCGCCAACCGGCTCCCGACCACGGTGTGGGCGGGCTGCGAACCCCCGGTCTTCGTCGACGTCCCCGACCATCGCACCGAGGTCCTCGGTCTCGAGCTCGCCTGCGCGGACTACCTCACCGAGGTGCCCTGGATCCTGGTCGAGCGCGGCGGCGACATCTGCCACGAACTCGAGGAGGTCGGCCGGGAGTACGAGGCCGACGCGATCGTCGTCGGCTCCACCCACGGTCTCGTCGGCCGGCTCTTCGGCTCCGTCGCCGGCCGCCTCGCCAAGCGGGCCCAGCGCCCGGTCGTGGTCATTCCCTGACGCGTGGGCGGGGCGGGGCGGGGTGCCCGCCCACGCCCCGCCCCGCCCACGCGGGTGTGCCCGATGCCGTCAGGAGCCGGCCGACCGCGCGACCGCCCGACGGTGACCTCCTACTCGACGGTGACGGACTTGGCGAGGTTGCGGGGCTTGTCGATGTCCCGGCCCAGGGCCAACGCCGTGTGGTAGGCGAGGAGCTGGAGCGGGATGCCCATGAGGATGGGGTCCAGTTCGTCCTCGTTCTTCGGGACGACGACCGTGTGGTCGGCCTTCTCCTGCTCCCGGTGGGCGACGGCCATGATCCGGCCGCTGCGGGCCTTGATCTCCTCCAGGGCCGCGCGGTTCTTCTCCAGCAGATCGTCGTCGGGGACGATCGCGACGGTCGGCAGCGCGGGCTCGATCAGGGCCAGCGGGCCGTGCTTGAGCTCGGACGCCGGGTAGGCCTCCGCGTGGATGTAGGAGACCTCCTTCAGCTTCAGGGACGCCTCGCGGGCCACCGGGTAGCCCCGCACGCGGCCGATGAAGAGCATCGAGCGGGCCTCGGCGTACTGCAGGGCCAGCTTCCTGATGTCCTCCTCCTGCTCCAGGATCTCGGAGATCTGCCCCGGGAGCCTGCGCAGCCCCTCGATGATCCGCTTGCCGTCGCTCACCGACAGGTCACGGGTGCGGCCCAGGTGCAGGGCGAGGAGGGCGAAGGCGACCGTGGTGTTGGTGAAGCACTTGGTGGACACCACGCACACCTCGGGCCCGGCGTGCACGTACATGCCGCCGTCCGCCTCGCGGGCGATCGCCGAACCGACGACGTTCACCACGCCCAGCACCCGCGCGCCCTTGCGCTTCAGCTCCTGCACCGCCGCCAGCACGTCGTACGTCTCACCGGACTGGGACACCGCGACGTACAGCGTGTCGGGGTCGACGACCGCGTTGCGGTAGCGGAACTCGGAGGCCGGCTCGGCGTCGGCCGGGATGCGGGCCAGCTCCTCGATCATCTGGGCGCCGATCATGCCCGCGTGGTACGAGGTGCCGCAGCCGAGGATCTTCACCCGGCGGATCTGACGGGCCTCCCGCGCGTCCAGGTTCAGGCCGCCGAGGCGCACGGTGGAGAAGCGGTCGTCGATCCGGCCCCGCAGCACCCGGTCCACGGCCTCGGCCTGCTCGTGGATCTCCTTGTGCATGTACGTGTCGTGGCCGCCCATGTCGTACGAGGCCGCCTCCCACTCCACGGTGGTCGGCTCGGCCGTCGTGCGGGTGCCCTCGGTGGTGTACGTGCGGAAGTCGTCGGCCTTGAGGGTGGCCATCTCGCCGTCGTCGAGGGTGACGATCTGCCGGGTGTGCGCGACCAGGGCGGCTATGTCCGAGGCGACGAACATCTCCTTCTCGCCGATGCCGAGCACCACGGGAGAACCGTTGCGGGCCACCACGATGCGGTCCGGGAAGTCGGCGTGCAGCACGGCGATGCCGTAGGTGCCCTCGATGATCCGCACCGTCTCGCGGACCTTGTCCTCCAGCTTGACGGCCTGCGAGCGGGCGATCAGGTGGGTGAGGACCTCGGTGTCCGTCTCGGAGAGGAACTCGACGCCGTCCGCCTCCAGTTTGCGGCGCAGCTCACCGGCGTTGTCGATGATGCCGTTGTGGACGACGGCGACCTTGCCTTCGGCGTCCAGGTGCGGGTGCGCGTTCACGTCGGACGGGGCGCCGTGGGTGGCCCAGCGGGTGTGGGCGATGCCCGTGGTGCCCTTGAAGCGCGCCGGGACCTTCGCCTCCAGGTCGCGCACCCGGCCCTTGGCCTTGACCGTCTTCAGACCGGCCGCCTTCGGGGACGTGACGGCGATGCCCGCCGAGTCGTAGCCCCGGTACTCTAGGCGCTGCAGGCCCTCGAGCAGCAGAGGGGCGACCTCACGCCTGCCGATGTATCCGACGATTCCGCACATGTGTGGTGTTTTCCTAGCCGTAGACGATGCGCCGCAGCTGCCGGAGCGAGAGCTCGGGCGGGGCCACGGCGCGGTATCTGAGGTCCGCCTCGATCCGTTCGAAGATCGTCGCGTTCACCAGGCCCTGGGCCTGGAGCTCGCGGTGGCGGCGACGGACGAACTCCTCGGTCGTCTCGTCGAAGTAGGCGAGCACGTCCTGGACCACCCGCAGCGCCTCGCCCCGGCTGAGGGGCGAGGAGCGCGTCAGATGATCAACGAGGTCGTCGTGCACTCGATGATCCTGGGACAAAGGAGGGGTTCACGCAAGAATCCTGCCCGATTTCGGGCAGGGAGGCGAGGGCGGGCGGGGAGGCAGAGTGGGGGCCGGGTGTGACGGCCGGGCGCGCGACCCGGTGCGCCGCCGGGCTACATGCGCTTGAGGACCGCCTGTTTGGCCTGGGCGAACTCCTCGTCCGTCAGGATCCCGGCGCGGTGCAGTTCGCCCAGTTCGCGCAGCCGGCGCAGCAGCGCGTCGTGGTCGTCCTCGCGGGCGGCAAGGGCGCCCGCGGCCGGGGCCTTCGGTCCCTCCTGGTATTCGCTCCAGGCGAGGGCCAAGGCGGCGGGGTGCGGCAGGCGGGCCTGGACGGCGGCGGCGACGAGCGCCATCAGGGGGTCCTTCTTGAACCCCCACAGCTCCACCGCGTTGGGGTCGTACTTCGCCGGGGTCTTGGTGGGCGCATGGCGTACGACGAACCGCAGGTAGCCGTTCTCCAGCCCGACCGACGGCTGCCACTCCACGGCGGTGATGTCGGTCAGCGCGAGGATACGGGCGCCGGCGGCGGATTTGGCTTCCTCCGTCTTCCAGTTCCACTCCAGGCGGATCTGATCCCCGTCGAAGCTCGCCGAGCCGTCCCCGGCGGCCACCGACAGCGGCACGGACGGGCCGGGCAGCAGATAGCCGGAGACCGGGTCGGACGGCACCTGGTCGAGCAGCAGGGCACCTCGGACCTCGTCCGTGAAGTACTCGGCGACGCCGTACCGGTCGGAGTCCACGATCAGCTGGTACGGGTCGTGCGGTTCGGTGAGCCGGCCGCCGGTCGCCTGGAGCAGCGGGTCGGCGCCCTCGCGCAGCCGCAGTCTGAGCCGCCCCGCCTTTCTGCCCTGCTCGAAGGAGATGCCCGCCAACGCCTGCAGGGGGACCGTCAGTTCGCCCAGTGTCCGGCGGAGCAGCCCGACGCTCTTGTCCCGGCCGGGCGTCAGCCGCAGGGTCTCGCCGTCGTAGACCCAGGTTCCGTCCTTCTGGATGATTTCCGCCATGGGGTGATTGTTCCACCGGATCCGCGGACGGGTGGTCTGTACATGATGAGCGGGGGCCGGCCGGCCGAGGAGGAGCCGACGACGACGGGCACCCCGCAGGACCGTACTTTGGGGTGCCCGCCCGTCCGTGGGTCAGAACCCGGCGAGGGGGTTCTTCAGGGTGCCGACCAGCTGGAGCGCGCCGGACGGGTCCGTGAGGTCCACCATCTGCCTGTTGTCGCGCAGTTGGAGCCGGTTGAGGCAGGACAGCGCGAACTCGGGGGCGAACATGTCGTACTGGGCGAACCTGTCGCCGAGTTCGGGCACCGACGCCTGGTACTCGCGGGTGATCTCCGCGACCGTCCGCCAGAAGTCGTCCTCGGCGAGGACGTTCCCGGCGGCGAGGTCGGCGGCCAGGAAGCGGAAGAAGCAGTCGAAGACGTCCGTGAGGATCGACAGCAGCTTCTTGTCCTCCGGCACCTCCACGCGGATGCGGGAGACCTCCGGCGGCAGCACCGCGTCCGGGTCCATCACCGCGATCTCCTCGGCGATGTCCTTGTAGACCGCGCGCCGCACCACCCCGTCCTCGAGCACGAGGATCACGTTCTCGCCGTGCGGCATGTACACCAGGTCGTAGGCGTAGAAGCTGTGCAGCAGCGGCGTGTAGTAGGCGCGCAGGTAGTGCCGCAGCCACTGGACGGGGGTGAGCCCGGACCGCTCGATCAGCGCGCCCGCGAAGGACGTCCCCTCGTGGTCCACGTGGAGCAGGGAGGCCATCGTGACGAGGGACTCGCCCTGGCGCAGCGACGGCACCGGGCTCTCCCGCCACAGCGCGGCCAGCATCTTGCGGTACGGCGAGTAGCGGTCGGTGGCCTTCTCGTACTCCAGGTGCCGGTAGCCGACCGCCGCCCGCTCCCGGATGATCGACAGGCCCGTGGACCGCAGCACCGGGTCACCGTCGATCAGCCGGGCCAGCCAGTCGTTGATCGCCGGTGTGGCCTCCATGTACGCGGCCGAGAGGCCGCGCATGAAGCCCATGTTGAGGACGGACAGGGCCGTCTTCACATAGTGCTTGTGGGGGTCCGACCGGTTGAAGAAGGTGCGGATGGACTGCTGGGCCAGGTACTCGTCGTCGCCCTCGCCCAGGCACACCAGGTGGCGGCGGGCGACCTCGGCGGCGAAGGTGACGGTGAGCTTGTTCCACCACTGCCAGGGGTGGACGGGGATGAGGAGGTAGTCGGCCGGGTCGAGCCCCTGTTCCGTGAGCGTGCGGTGGAAGCGCTCGACGGTCTCCTCACCCAGCTCCTGCCGCAGGAACGACTCGTACTCGATGCCGGCGCCGGCGGTGAACGCCGCCCGTGAGCGGTGCGCGGCCAGCCACACCAGCCGCACCGGGTTCGCCGTCTCCGGCGCGTAGGCCCGGTACTCGTGGATGCCGAAGCCGAGCCGCCCGTTGTTGGCGACGAAGCAGGGGTGGCCCTCGGTCATGCCGGTCTCGACGGCCTGGAAACCGGCGTCCACCAGCTCGGCCGAGGTGACGGCGGGCTTGGCCAGCTTGTAGCAGGTGCCGGAGAGGGTGGAGGAGATCTCCTCCAGGTACACCGGCAGGACCTCGTCGCTCAGCCCCAGCGACTTCCGCAGCTCGACGAAGAAGTCCAGTGCGGCCAGGGGCAGTTCGGTTCCGCCGCGGTGCCGGGTGATCGAGCCGGCGGCGACCTGCCAGTGGTCCAGGGCGCGGCGGACGGCGGTGAAGCGGTACTCGGTCAGCCCGTCGTCGCTGCGGACGACGTACGCGTCCGCCCCCGCATCCGGGCCTGCGGACTCCGGGGTGAGCAGCCGCTCGTGGGAGAACTCCGCGAGCGCCTTGCGGATCAGCAGGCGGTTCGCCCGCTCCCAGCGTTCGGGGGTCAGATGGTCCACGGCGCCGGCGAGGCCGGTCGTGCCGGCGGGGCTCATACGCTCACCCCCGTGGCCGCGGTGAACTGCTGACGGGTGCAGAAACTCAGCAACGCCTTCTTCTCCGGCTTGTCGATCTCGCGTACGGGAACGAAGCCCACGGCCTCGTTCAGGGCCTGGACCGCCTTGTTGGACACGTCCGGTTCGACGACGACCCGCAGGGCCGCCGGGTCGTCGAAGATGTGCGCGAGGACGGCGGTGATCACGGACCGGGTGAAGCCGTGCAGCGGGGTGGCGGCCGGCGCGACCAGGAAGTGCATGCCGACGTCGCCGGGCTCCGGCTCGTACAGACCGGTCAGTTCGCGGTGGACGGGGTCGTACGTCTCCATCAGGAAGGCGGGGACGCCGTCGTGCAGGCCGAGCAGGGCGTGGTGGTGCTCGTCGGCCGCGATCCGCGTGTACTCGCGCTCGACGTCCTCCGGTTCGGCGTCCTGCATCATCCAGAAGGCCGCCTTGGGGTGGGTGACCCAGCCGTGCAGCAGTCCGGCGTCCTTCAGCGGGTCGAGCGGACGGACACCGAAGGTGCCCAGCGCGGTCCGCAGGCCGGTCCCGGTGGTGCTCATACCGTGAACTCCTGGAAGGCGATCGACTTCTCGACGGGGTAGTACTCGGTGCCGAGCAGCTCCCGGATGATGCAGCTGTTGCGGTAGGGGCCCATGCCCAGGTCGGGGCTGGTGACGCTGTGCGTGTGGACGCCCGCGTTCTGCAGGAAGACGCCCCGGCCGGTGACGTCGACGGCGTAGTTGCGGGCCACGTCGAACCGGCCGTGGCCGTCGAAGCGGAGGCGGCTTCGGACCGGGTCGAGGAAGGCCGGCGGCTCGTAGTGGTAGCCGGTGGCCAGCACCAGGCCCTCGGTGCGGATCTCGTAGTCCTTGTCCTGCTCGTCCTGGTGGAAGCCGAGCGTGTACCCGCCGTTCTCGTGACGCGCCCCGGTCAGTGTGGAGTTGGTGAGCAGCCGGGTGGGGACGGGACGGCCGCCGCCGCTGACGTTCTTCTGGTAGAGCAGGTCGAAGATCGCGTCGATCAGCTCCGAGTTGATGCCCTTGAACAGCCCCTTCTGCTGCTTCTCCAGCCGGTAGCGGGTCTCCTCGGGCAGCGCGCGGAAGTAGTCGATGTAGTCCGGGGACGTCATCTCCAGGGTCAGCTTGGTGTACTCCAGCGGGAAGAACCGCGGGGAGCGCGTGACCCAGTTGAGCCGGTAGCCGTGGACGTCGATCTCGGAGAGGAGTTCGTAGTAGATCTCGGCGGCGCTCTGCCCGCTGCCGACGATCGTGATCGACTCCTTTTGCTGCAGCTCCGCCTTGCGGTGCATGTACTGCGCGTTGTGGAACAGGTCGCCCTCCAGGCCCCGGCACACCTCGGGCACGAACGGCACGGTTCCCGTGCCGAGCACCAGCCGCCGGGCGCGGTAGGTGTCGCCCGCCGAAGTCCGTACGGCGTACAGGCCGTCGGCCTCGTCGTACGTCACCTCGGTGACGGTGGTGGAGAAGCGGATACTGCTCAGCTGCGAGGCGGCCCAGCGGCAGTAGTCGTCGTACTCGACGCGCAGCGGGTAGAAGTTCTCGCGGATGTAGAACGGGTACAGCCGGCCCTTGTCCTTCAGGTAGTTGAGGAAGGAGTACGGGGACGTCGGGTCGGCGAGGGTGACCAGGTCCGACATGAACGGCGTCTGGAGGTGGGCGCCGTCGAGGAACATCCCGGCGTGCCACTCGAAGTCCGGCTTGGACTCGAGGAAGACGCCGCTGAGTTCGCCGATGGGTTCGGTGAGGCAGGCGAGGCCGAGGTTGAAGGGGCCGAGACCGATTCCCACGAAGTCGTGGGCGGTGTCCGGGGCTTCAGGATGCGACGCGGTCAAGGGACTCTCCCAGGTACTGCTCGGCGTGGCCGGCGATCAGGTCGAGGACGGCGGTGATGTCGGCCGTCGTGGTCTCGGGGTTCAGCAGGGTGAACTTCAGGTAGTGGCGTCCCGCGACCTTGGTGCCCGCGACGACCGCGTCGCCGGAGGCGAACAGGGCCTTGCGGGCGTAGAGGTTGGCGCGGTCGATGCCCGCGGGGTCGGTGACGGCGGCCGGTATGTACCGGAAGACGAGCGTGGACAGCGACGGCTCGACGACCACGTCGAAGCGCGGGTCGGCGGTGAGCAGCCGCCAGCCGTCCCGGGCCAGGTCGCAGACCTCGTCGAAGAGCCGGCCGATGCCGTCGGCGCCCATCACGCGCAGTGTCATCCACAGCTTCAGCGCGTCGAAGCGGCGGGTGGTCTGCAGGGACTTGTCGACCTGGTTGGGGATGCGCTCGGTCACCATGCGGCGCGGGTTGAGGTACTCCGCGTGGTAGGTGGCGTGCCGCAGCGTGGCCGCGTCGCGGACCAGTACGGCGGACGAACTCACCGGCTGGAAGAAGGACTTGTGGTAGTCGACGGTGACCGAGTCCGCGTGCTCGATGCCGTCGATGCGGTCCCGGTGCTTCAGCGAGGCGAGCAGCCCGCAGCCGTATGCGGCGTCCACGTGCATCCACACGCCGTACTGCGCGCACAGTTCGGCGATCTCGGGCAGCGGGTCGATGGAGCCGAAGTCGGTGCTGCCGGCGGTGGCGACGACGGCCATGGGGACCTGGCCGTCCTCGGCGCAGCGCGCCAGTTCGCGGGCGAGTGCCACGGTCTGCATCCGCTTGTCGTGGTCGACGGGGACCGACACCACGGCGTCCGGTCCGAGGCCGAGCAGTTTCGCGGACTTCTGCACGCTGAAGTGGCTGACCTCGGAGGTGAAGACGCGCAGTTTCCCGAGGTCACGGGTCTTCGCCTCCTCGCGGGCCAGCAGCAGCGCCTGGAGGTTGGACTGGGTGCCGCCGGAGGTGAACACCCCGTCGGCGGCGGCGCCGAGGCCGATCCGGGCGGCGGTCCAGTCGATCAGTTTCCGCTCGATGAGGGTGCCGCCGGCCGACTGGTCCCAGGTGTCCAGGGAGGAGTTGACGGCGGAGAGCACGGCCTCGCCGAGCACGGCCGGGATGACGACCGGGCAGTTGAGGTGGGCGAGGTAGCGGGGGTGGTGGAAGTAGATCGCGTCCCGGAGGTAGACGTCCTCCAGCTCGTCCAGTGCCGCGGTGGTGTCGTGCAGCGGCCGGTCGAGGTCGATCCGCTCGATGGCGGGGGCGAGGGCATCGACCGTGACTCCGGTGAACGGACGGTCTGTGGTGGCGAGTTTGGCTGCCACCCGCTCGACTCCTTCGGTCACGGAGCGGCGATAGTGCTCCGCGGTGGTGTCGTTGAGCAGGTGCGAGCGCATGTGGGGGCCTCCGGTGGGGACGGTCCGGTGCGGGGAGGGAGCGGGCGCGCCGCGGTGCGGCCCGATTTACTTAGGTGAGCCTAACCTAACTCTCTGCGTTTCATTCCTGTTATCACCGTGACCGTCGTCACTGCGCCACGAGGTGTGGAACGGGGGCCGGCCGGACAGGCCCTAACGCTCTTCGCGCAGCTGTTCCTCCGTCAGGCCGCGGCGCCAGTACCCGACGAAGGTGGCACGGCGGCGGTCGAGACCGCACTCGCCGACGAAGTACCGCCGCAACTGCTTCACGCAGCCGGACTCGCCCGAGAGCCACACGTACGGCCGCTCGGCGGGCGGGAGTCCGGCGCCGGGGGCGCGGAGGCTGCCGTCGCGCAGGCCGTCCAGGGCCATGGGGGAGCCCTGGAGGGCCCGGGCACCGCCGCCTCCGTCCCGTACGAACCAGGTGATCCAGGCGTCGGCGTCGGTCGCCAGGTCCTGGATGTCGCCGGCGAGCGGCACCTCCAGCCAGGCCCGTACCCGCAGGCCGGCGGGGAGCGAGGCGAGGACGGCTGCGGCCGCCGGCAGCGCGGTCTCGTCGGCCCACAGCAGGACGAGATCCGTGTCCTTCGGCGGCCGGTAACGGATCGCCCGGTTGTCGGCGATCGCCGGCCCGAGCAGCAGTACCCGGTCACCGGCGGCGGCACGGGCGGCCCAGCGGGAGGCCGGACCGGCCACCGCCTCGCCGGCCCCCGGGCCGACGCCGTGCAGCACGAAGTCGATGTCGATCCCGGTGGTGCTGCCCACGGCGTCCGTACGCAGGTTCCGCAGGGTGTACGAGCGCATCACCGCGCGGACGTCGTCGGGGAGTTCGCGCCAGCCCTGCCACCACCCGTCACCGAGCTCGACCGGTACGACCGGCTCGTCCTGCCCCGGATGCGGCAGGAACAGTGTCAGGGACTGGTCCAGTCCGTCGGACCGGAACGCGTGCAGATCGATCCCGGTGAAGGTGACCCGGACCAGGGACGGACCGAGCCGCCTCGTTCCGGCGACCTGGAGGGAGAAGAAGCGGAACGGGGCGGCTACGGCTGTGGTCACGTACGGCTCCGGTGACGGGGCGGACGGGAGGACCCGGGTGACGGGTCAGCTGACCTTCTTGGCCTTCTCGATGGCCTCGGCGAGGGCCTCGATCTGCGGCACGCACTTGTCGTAGGACAGGATCGGCTCGGCGGAACGCCCGATGACCTGACCGGCCTCGACCGCGGGCAGCTTCTTCCAGGTCGCCTCGGTGATGTCGGCGGGCTGCATGGCCGAGGTGCGGTCGTCCATGATGATGAGGTCGGCCTTGTGCTTGTCGACGTTCTCCCAGCTCAGGCTCTCGAACCAGCCGCCGGTGGGCTCCTTGGCCTTCTCCGTCGGCTCGACGAAGTTCACGCCGAGGGCCTTGTAGTACTCCAGGTCGACCGAGAGGTTCGTGCCGGAGACGTAGAACAGCTCCGCACTGGCCGAACCGGCCATCACCTTGATGTCGGGGTTGGCCTTCGCCGCCTGGCGCAGCCGCTCCGAGGCCTCCTCGAAGCGCTTCTTCGCGTCGGTGGCCTTCGCGGCCTTCATGTCGCCGCCCAGCGACTCGGCCAGCTCCCACATGCGCTCCAGCGACGCGGTCAGCTGGCGGTCGTAGACGGAGACGGCGACGCTCGGCGCGAGCTTGGCGATCTTGTCCTTGGACGTCTCGGGGACGTACCAGAGGGTGCCCGCGTCGTCGAAGGTCGTGGTGAGCAGGACGTCGGGAGCGAGGGTCGCGTACTTCTCGACGTTGAACTGGTCCCAGACGTTGCCGAGGATGGTCACCTTGCTGATGTCCATGTCGCCGGCCTGGACGTCGGCCTTGCCGTCCTTGGTCTTCGTCGGGCCGAAGACACCCTTGACCTCGACGCCGTAGTCGTGGAGGGCCGCGGCGACACCGGTGAACGCGACGATGTTCGCGGGCACCTTGTCCAGCTTCACCGTCGTACCGCGGTCGTCCTTGAAGGACCAGGGGCCGGACCCCTTGTCCGCCGCCGCAGACGAGTCGGAGCCGCCGCTTTTCGTCTCCTCGCCCCCGCAGGCGACGAGTACGGCACCGAGTCCGAGGGCGCCACCGGCGGCGAGGATGCCGCGACGGGAGAAGCGGGCGGTTCTGGCGTTCGACATGGGTGGGTCTGCTTTCGTGCGTACGGAGCCGTGGGTGCAGGCTTGCGGCGCCTCGGATCCGAGGCATGGTTTAGGTTAGCCTAACCTCATGGCGTGTCCAGGGGGCCCGGTGTTCCCCTCCTCCCGGAACAGCGACGGCGCCCGCGGTGTGGGGCGAGCGGGAGGGCCGGGGCACGGGCCTCCCGCCTCCCGAGCCGTCGGTCCTCCGCCGGCCCGTTGCGTCCGCCGCGCCCGTCAGCCCGTCGGCAGCCCCAGCTCCCGCGCGATCAGCATGCGCTGGACCTCGCTCGTGCCCTCGCCGATCTCCAGGATCTTGGAGTCGCGCCACATGCGGGCCACCGGGTACTCGTTCATGAAGCCGTAGCCGCCGTGGATCTGGGTGGCGTCACGGGCGTTGTCCACCGCGACCGTGGACGAGTACAGCTTGGCCAGCGCCGCCTCCTTCTTGAAGGGCTCGCCGGCCACCAGGCGGCTCGCCGCGTCGCGCCAGGCCAGGCGGGAGGTGTGGGCCTTCATCTCCATGTCGGCGATCTTGAACTGGATGGCCTGGTTGGCGCCGATCGGCCGGCCGAACGCGTGCCGCTCCTTCGCGTACTTCACCGACTCGTCCACACAGCCCTGCGCCAGCCCCGTGCCCAGCGCCGCGATGGCGATCCGTCCCTCGTCGAGGATGCGCAGGAACTGGGCGTAGCCCCGGCCCTGTTCGCCCAGCAGGTTCGCCGCCGGGACGCGGACGTCCTGGAAGGACAGCTCCCGTGTGTCCGAGGCGTTCCAGCCGACCTTCGAGTACGGTGCCGCCACGGTGAAGCCCGGGGTGCCCGTCGGGACGATGACCGCCGAGATCAGCGGCCTGCCCTCCGGCCCCCGGCCGGTGACCGCCGTCACCGTGACCAGGCCCGTGATGTCCGTGCCCGAGTTGGTGATGAAGCACTTCGTGCCGTTGATCACCCACTCGCCCGTCGTCTCGTCCAGCCGGGCCGTGGTGCGGGTCGCGCCCGCGTCACTGCCCCCGTCCGGCTCCGTCAGACCGAACGCGCCCAGGATCTCGCCGGAGCACAGACGGGGCAGCCACTCGCGCTTCTGCTCCTCGGTGCCGAAGAGGTGCAGCGGCATCGCGCCCAGTGAGACACCGGCCTCCAGGGTGATCGCCACCGACGAGTCCACCCGGGCCAGTTCCTCCAGAGCCACTCCCAGCGCGAAGTAGTCGCCGCCCATCCCGCCGTACTCCTCCGGGAACGGCAGGCCGAACAGGCCCATGCGGCCCATCTCGCGGACGATCTCGTACGGGAACTCGTGCCGCTCGTAGAAGTCACCGATCTTCGGCGCCACGACGTCGTGCGCGAACTCCTCGACCGTACGGCGGAGTTCTTCCAGTTCGGAGGAGAGCTTGTGGTCCATGGTCGTTCACTGCTCCTGGTGGGAGAGGGCTCGGACGGTACGGGACGGGCTGGGTCGGCCCAGGTGGGCGGCCATCCAGACGCTTGTGGCGACGAGACGGCCGAGGTCGACTCCGGTGTCGATGCCGAGTCCGCGCAGCATCCACACGAGGTCTTCGGTGGCGAGGTTGCCGGTGGCGGACTTCGCGTACGGGCAGCCGCCCAGTCCGCCGGCGGAGGCGTCGACCGTGGTGACGCCCTGCTGGAGCGCGGCCAGCGTGTTGGACAGGGCCTGGCCGTAGGTGTCGTGGAAGTGCACGCCCAGCGCGCTCACGGGCACGCCCGCGTCGGTGAGCGCGGTGAGCAGGGCGGTCACATGGCCCGGGGTCGCCACCCCGATGGTGTCGCCCAGGCTCAGCTCGTCGCAGCCCATGTCGAGCAGGGCCCTGCAGACCCTCACCACCCGGGGGAGGGGTACCGCGCCCTCCCAGGGGTCGCCGAAGCACATCGACAGGTAGCCGCGGACGTGGACGCCCTCGCCCTTCGCCCGGGTCACCACCGGCTCGAACATCGCCAGCGCCTCGTCCACCGTGCGGTTGAGGTTGGCCTTGGCGAAGGACTCCGTGGCGCTGGCGAAGACCGCCACCCGCCGGGCGCCGAGCGCCAGCGCGCGCTCCAGGCCGCGTTCGTTGGGCACCAGGACCGGCAGCGACACCGGCAGGCCGGACACCGCCGGGTACAGGTCCTCGGCGTCCGCCAACCGGGGGACCCACTCGGGGTGGACGAAGCTCGTCGCCTCGATCGTGGTCAGGCCCGTGCCGGCCAGGCGGCGGATGAACTCCGCCTTGACGGCCGTCGGCACGGTCGCCTTCTCGTTCTGCAGTCCGTCGCGCGCGCCGACCTCGTGGATCCGCACCCGCGCGGGCAGGCCCTTCGCCGGTACGGTCATGGGCAGGCCCGGTTCCATGGCGTTCACGCCGTCTCCTCCTCCGCGGCCGCGGGGGCGATGACCGCCAGCACCTGGTCCATGGCGACCGTCGTCCCTGGGGCCACGTCCAGTTCGGTGACCGTGCCGGCGTGCGGGGCGGAGATGACGTGCTCCATCTTCATCGCCTCCACCACCAGCAGGCTCTGGCCCGCGCCCACCTCGTCGCCGACGGCGACCTTCACCACCGTCACCGTGCCGGGCATCGGCGCGGTCAGCGAGTCGGCGCCCGCCCGGCCGGCGCCGGTCAGGGAGGCGGCGACCGGGTCGTGGTCGCGCACGTGCCAGGCGTCGCCGTCCCGGCCGAGCCAGTCGGCGGCGCGGTGGAAGGTGTGGCGGACGCCGTCCGGCGTCACCGACACCAGGTCGTCGGTGACGGTGTGGGCGCCGCGGGCTCTGTGGGTCACGGGTTCGAGCCCCGGCACGCGCAGGTGGAACGCGACCGGCTTCGGCGTGCCCCCCAGGCGCCAGCCGCTCGGTACCGAGAACGGGTCCGTCCAGCCCTCGGCGCGCGGCCGCAGTGCGTCCAGGCGTACGGCCGCCGCGGCCTCGTACACCTCTTCGGGGACGTCGGCGGCGACCAGGCCCTGTGCCTCCCGCTCCACCAGCCCCGTGTCCAGGTCACCGCTCACCACTGCCGGGTGCGCGAGCAGCCGCCGCAGGAACCCGGCGTTGGTCTGCACGCCCAGCGTCACCGTCTCCGCGAGCGCCGCCCGGAGCCTGCGCAGCGCACTCGCGCGGTCGGGACCGTACGCGATCACCTTGGACAGCATGGGGTCGTACAGGCTGCCGACCTCCGTGCCCTCGCTCAGCCCGGAGTCGGTGCGGACGCCGTCGCCCCGGGGTTCGCGCAGCTTCAGCACCGTGCCGCCGGAGGGGAGGAAGCCCCGTGAGGGGTCTTCGGCGCAGACGCGGGCCTCGACGGCGTGGCCGGTGAGCCTGACGTCCTCCTGCGTGAAGCCGAGCCGCTCGCCCGCCGCCACCCGCAGCTGCCACTCCACCAGGTCGAGACCCGTGATCAGCTCGGTGACCGGGTGCTCCACCTGGAGGCGGGTGTTCATCTCCATGAAGCAGTACGACGACGGGTCACCGCCGGGGACGATGAACTCCACCGTGCCCGCACCCCGGTAGCCGCAGGAGCGGGCCGCCTGGACCGCCGCCTCGCCCATCGCGGCCCGGGTCTCCTCGTCGAGGAGCACACTGGGCGCCTCCTCGATGATCTTCTGGTGCCGGCGCTGGAGCGAGCACTCGCGCTCACCGAGGTGTACGACATTGCCGTGGCCGTCGGCCAGCACCTGGATCTCGATGTGCCGGGGGCGGTCGATCCACCGCTCGACGAGGAGCGTGTCGTCGCCGAAGGAGGCGCGGGCCTCGCGGCGGGCGGCGGCGATCTCGTCGGGCAGCGCCGCCGCGTCCCGCACCAGCCGCATGCCCTTGCCGCCGCCGCCCGCCGACGGCTTCAGCAGCACCGGTACGCCGATCCCGTGGGCGGCGTCGGCGAGCTGCTCGTCCGTCAGGCCGCTGCCGCTGGAGCCGGGGACGACCGGGACCCCGGCCGCCTGCACCGTCTCCTTCGCGCGGATCTTGTCGCCCATCAGGGAGATCGCGTCCGCCGGGGGCCCGACGAACACCAGCCCCGCCTCCCCGCACGCCCGCGCGAACCCCGCGTTCTCGGCGAGGAAGCCGTACCCGGGGTGCACCGCCTGGGCGCCGGTGCGGGCGGCGGCCGCCAGCAGCCGCTCCACCGACAGGTAGCTCTCCGCGGCGGGCGCCGGCCCGATCCGTACCGCCGTGTCCGCCTCGCGGACGTGCCGGGCGTCGGCGTCCGCGTCGGAGAAGACGGCCACCGAGCGCACGCCCATCGACCGCAGGGTGCGGATGATCCGGACGGCGATCTCGCCCCGGTTGGCCACCAGAACTGTTTCGAACATCGCTCGATCTGTCACAGTCGTCCGTCCCTCACATCCGGAAGACGCCGAACTGGGGGTCGCCCAGTGGCGCGTTGGCGCACGCGGTCAGGGCCAGGCCCAGGACCTGCCGGGTCTCCAGCGGGTCGATCACTCCGTCGTCCCACAGGCGGGCCGTCGCGTAGTAGGCGTTCCCCTGCCGCTCGTACTGGGCGCGGACCGGCGCCTTGAACGCGTCCTCGTCCTCGGCCGGCCACTCCTCGCCGCGCGCCCGGAGCTGGTCCCGCTTGACCGTCGCCAGCACCGAGGCGGCCTGCTCGCCGCCCATGACCGAGATCTTGGCGCCCGGCCACATCCACAGGAAGCGGGGCGAGTACGCCCTGCCGCACATCGAGTAGTTGCCCGCACCGTACGAACCGCCGACCACCACCGTCAGCTTCGGCACCCGCGTGCACGCGACCGCCGTCACCATCTTGGCGCCGTGCTTGGCGATGCCGCCGGCCTCGTAGTCCCTGCCGACCATGAAGCCGGAGATGTTCTGCAGGAAGACCAGCGGGATCCCGCGCTGGTCGCACAGCTCGATGAAGTGGGCGCCCTTCTGGGCCGACTCGGAGAACAGGATGCCGTTGTTGGCGACGATCCCCACCGGATGGCCGTGGATCCGGGCGAAGCCGGTCACCAGGGTCTGCCCGAACTCCGCCTTGAACTCGGCGAACCGCGAACCGTCCACCACGCGCGCGACGACCTCCCGCACGTCGTACGGCGTACGGGAGTCGACCGGGACCGCGCCGTACAGCGACCGGGGGTCCACCTTGGGCTCGACGGCCTGCTCGACCCGCCAGGGCAGCGGACCGCGCGAGGGGAGCGTCGCGACGATGTTCCGCACGATCCCGAGCGCGTGCGCGTCGTCCTCGGCGAGATGGTCGGTGACGCCCGACACCCGCGCGTGGACCTCGCCGCCGCCCAGCTCCTCCGCCGTGACCACCTCGCCGGTGGCCGCCTTCACCAGGGGCGGGCCGCCGAGGAAGATGGTGCCCTGGCCGCGGACGATCACCGCCTCGTCGCTCATCGCCGGGACGTAGGCCCCGCCCGCCGTGCACGAGCCCAGCACCGCCGCGATCTGCGGGATGCCGGCACCGGACATCCGGGCCTGGTTGTAGAAGATCCGCCCGAAGTGGTCCCGGTCCGGGAACACCTCGTCCTGCATCGGCAGGAAGGCGCCGCCGGAGTCCACCAGGTAGACGCAGGGCAGCCGGTTGTCCAGGGCCACCTCCTGCGCGCGCAGGTGCTTCTTCACCGTCATCGGGTAGTACGTGCCGCCCTTGACGGTCGCGTCGTTGGCGACGACCACGCACTCGCGCCCCGCCACCCGCCCGATCCCGGCGATCACCCCGGCCGCCGGGGCCTGCCCCTCGTACATCCCGTCGGCCGCCAGCGGGGCCAGCTCCAGGAACGGCGAACCGGGGTCGAGGAGGGTGTCCACCCGCTCGCGCGGCAGCAGTTTGCCCCGCGCGGTGTGCCGGGCCCGCGCCCGCTCACCGCCGCCGAGGGCGGCCGCCGCCAGCTTGGCGCGCAGCTCCTCGACGAGCGCGCGGTGCGCCTCCTCGTTGGCCCGAAAGGACTCCGACGCGGGATCGGCCGCGCTGTGAAGCTCCGGTGCCTCGTCCATCTGCCGGTCCCCTCACTGGTTAATGAGCGTTAACGGTTTCGCTCAGGTTAACGAGCGCTAACCCCGCTGTCTAGAATCGTTCTCATGGCCACCAGAACCGACGCCCCGACCCGCCGCGAGCAGATCCTCAAGGAGGCCGCGCGGCTGTTCGCCGAGCGCGGCTTCCACGGAGTCGGGGTCGATGAGATAGGTGCCGCGGTCGGCATCAGCGGACCCGGTCTGTACCGGCACTTCGCGGGCAAGGACGCGATGCTCTCGGAGCTTCTCGTGGGGATCAGCGGTCAGCTGCTCACCGGCGCGAAGCAGCGGCTGAAGGAGGTCGACGGGGCGGCTCCCGAGGGGGTCCTGGACTCGCTGATCGAGGGCCACATCGACTTCGCGCTCGACGACCGGCCCCTCATCACCCTGCACGACCGTGAGCTGGACCGCCTCCGGGACACCGACCGCAAGCTGGTGCGGCAGCTGCAGCGGCAGTACGTCGAGCTGTGGGTCGAGGTGGTGCGCGCGCTCTACCCGGACCTGACCGAGGCCGCCGCCCGCTCGGCCGTGCACTCCGTGTTCGGGCTGCTCAACTCCACCCCGCACCTCACCCGGCCCGGCTCCCTGCCCGGCCGCGCCACGACGGCGGCCCTCCTGCACCGGATGGCCCGCGGCGCCTTCGCCGCGGCGGGCACGGCCTGACGTCGGCGCACGTGACGAGCGTTACGCGGCCGGCGGTCTGGACGACTTCGGCTACCCGCCGGTACGGTTGAGAACCTGAGCAAGCGCTTAGCCGCGTGGGGTCGCAACCGCTGATCGAGGAACCCCCACGGCGAGCAACCACGTACGCGAGAGCGGCGCCGGTTTAGGCGCGAGGAAGGGTGGCGGCGTGCGCCGTACGGTGTTCAACGAGGACCACGAGGCTTTCCGGGAGACCATCCGCGACTTCATCGAGGCCGAGGTCGTCCCGGTCTACGACGAGTGGTTCGCGGCGGGCCAGGCGCCCCGCGACTTCTACTACAAGCTCGGTGAGCTGGGCATCTTCGGGATCAACGTGCCCGAGGAGTTCGGCGGCGCGGGCCTGGACAGCCACAAGTTCGAGGCCGTCCTCTACGAGGAGACCGCTCGCGCGGGCGTGCAGTTCGGCGGCTCCGGCGTGCACGTGCTGCTCGCCCTGCCCTACATCAAGATGCTCGCCACCGACGAGCAGAAGAAGCGCTACCTGCCCAAGTTCGCCACCGGCGAGGAGATGTGGGCCATCGCGATGACCGAGCCGGGCACCGGCTCCGACCTCGCGGGCATGAAGACCACCGCCAAGCCGAGTGCGGACGGCACGCACTACGTCCTCAACGGCGCCAAGACCTTCATCACCGGCGGCGTCCACGCCGACAAGGTGATCGTCTGCGCCCGCACCGACGCGCCCACGGCGGAGGACCGCCGCCACGGCATCTCCCTGTTCGCCGTCGACACCAAGTCCGAGGGCTACTCCGTCGGCCGCAAGCTCGACAAGCTCGGCCTGAAGACCTCCGACACCGCCGAGCTGGCGTTCGTCGACGTCAAGGTCCCCGTCGAGGACCTCCTCGGCGAGGAGAACAAGGGCTTCTCCTACCTCGGCCACAACCTGGCCTCCGAGCGCTGGGGCATCGCCTTCGGCGCCTACGCGCAGGCCAAGGCCGCCGTCCGGTTCGCCAAGAGCTACGTGCAGGAGCGCACCGTCTTCGGCAAGCCGGTCGCCCACTTCCAGAACACCAAGTTCGAGCTGGCCGCCTGCCAGGCCGAGGTGGACGCCGCCGAGGCCGTCGCCGACCGCGCCACCGAGGCCCTCGACGCGGGCGAACTCACCCCCGCCGAGGCCGCCTCCGCCAAGCTGTTCTGCACCGAGGTCGCGCACCGCGTCATCGACCGCTGCCTCCAGCTGCACGGCGGCTACGGCTACATGAACGAGTACCCGATCGCCCGCCTGTACGCGGACAACCGCGTCAACCGCATCTACGGCGGCACCAGCGAGATCATGAAGACGATCATCGCCAAGGACATGGGCCTGTAAGGCCACCGACATCCCTGGCCTCTACAAGTACCGGTACAACTGACCCCATGAGCCAGGCACTACAGGAACTCCTCGATCTGCTCGACCTCGAGCAGATCGAGGAGAACATCTTCCGCGGCCAGTCCCGCTTCGCCGTCGTCCCCCGCGTCTTCGGCGGGCAGGTCGCCGCGCAGGCGCTGGTCGCCGCCGGGCGGACCGTCCCCGCGGACCGGCCCGCCCACTCGCTGCACGCGTACTTCCTGCGCCCCGGCGACGCCGGCGCGCCGATCGTCTACACCGTCGACCGGATCCGCGACGGCCGCTCCTTCACCACCCGCCGCGTCGTCGCGGTCCAGCACGGCAAGCCGGTCTTCCACCTCTCGGCGTCCTTCCAGACGCACGAGGAGGGCCTGGAACACCAGGAGCCGATGCCGTCCGCACCCGACCCGGCCACCCTGCCCACCTCCGAGGCGCGGCTGCGCGACTACGGGCATCTCGCCCCCGACGTCGTCGAGCGCTTCCTGGAGGCCCGCAGGGCCGTGGACCTGCGCTACGTCGACGAGCCGCCCTACGGCCGCTTCGGCGTGCCCCGCGCCCCCCACTCCCAGGTGTGGTTCCGCACCAACGGCAAGCTGGGCGGTGAGGTCGACGAACCCCTGCTGCACGTCGTCCTCGCCACGTACGTCTCCGACATGACGCTGCTGGACTCGGTCCTCCTCGCCCACGGCCGCGGCGGCTGGGCGGTGGGGGACGTGGTCGGGGCCTCCCTCGACCACGCCATGTGGTTCCACCGCCCGTTCCGCGCCGACGAATGGCTGCTGTACGACCAGCAGTCCCCGTCCGCGCACGGCGGCCGGGGACTGGGCCAGGCCCGCATCTACACCCAGGACGGCCGCCTCGCGGTCTCGGTCATCCAGGAGGGCCTGGTCCGCGTCCCCCGCGAGGAGGCCCCACCGGCGCCCTGAGGTGTGTTTCGAAAGTCCCGTCCGGCCCGCGACGCCCGGCACGGCACCTCACCGCGTTGTCGGGGCCGTCCGCGGGCCCGGTACGCGGACGGCCCCCCCCCGCCCTGCGACGCACCGCACCGAACGCCGCGGGCCCCGCCCTCCGGGCGGACGACGCCCTTGTCAGAACACGCCCTGGTCCAGTCCCGCCTCCGCCAGCAGGTACGCCGTCATCGGGTCGTAGTGGCGGGGGCTGACCACGTGGTCGTCGAGGGGGACCGTCACCTGGACGGTGCCCTCCGCCTCGGCCAGGAACAGCGCCGGGTCGTTGCAGTCCGCGTAGCCGACGGAGTCGACGCCGTGCTGCCCCGCGTAGCCCGCCCAGCCGTGGTCGGCGACCACCAGGTCCGGCAGCGGGCGGCCCTCGCGCTCCAGGGCGGTGAGAACGGCCTTCATCGGCTCACCGGAGTGCGTGTGCCACAGCGTGGCACCGTGCTCCAGCACCGCCACGTCCGCGAACTGCATCACGTAGCCCTCGTCCGTGGCCAGCCCCTGAGGGATCACCACGATCTCGCAGCCGGCGGCGCGCAGCGCGGCGGCCGTGGCCCGGTGCACGTCGAGCAGCCCGCCGGGGTGACCGGTGGCGAACAGCACCCGCTGCTGCCCGTCGGCCGCCTTGCGCAGCCGCCCCGCCATCCGCTCCAGGCCGGCCACGGTCAGCTCGGGATCGATGGTGTCCTGGCCGTACCGGTGCTCGGCGTCGTCGCTGACACCGACCCGCTCCGCCATCACCGCGAGCACGTCCTGCTCGTCGCTCCAGCGGTCGCCGAGCTCCAGACCGAGCCAGTAGTGGCGGTCGCCGTTCGCCAGCTTGCGGTAATGGGAGAGGTTGTTCTCGCGCGGGGTGGCGACTTCCCCCGCGATACGGGTGGCGGCGAGGTGGACGAGGAGTTCGGCGCGGCTGGGCGTCCCGGATATCGGCATGCCTCCCATTGTGAAGCAGCCCGGGGCGGGCGTACCCGGCGTATTACCCCCTGGGACGTGCGTCACGTACTCGGACGGCCTGCGTACGCGTACTCACCGTGGCCGTGTCCCCAAAGGGACGACCGTGGGGTCCGGCGGGGTGGACGTTTCCTCCATGTCCGCCGTCCGAAGTGGATGAAACGTACACTTTGCAGCCCGCTTTCCGGCCGCCTAACGTCGCTGACAGTGAGGCCGGGCCAGGCCCCCGGCGTCAGTGGAGTCATGCGACAGACAGTGCCCACGCGACGAAGCGCAGGAAAGAAGGCAGTACCCATGAGCAGCAACGAGACGCCCCGCGGGCCCGTCGACTCGTCCCGCGTCCCCCGGTACGCGGGCCCCGCGACCTTCGCCCGGCTGCCCCGGCTCGACGAGGTCGGCCGCACCGACATCGCCGTGGTGGGCGTGCCGTTCGACTCGGGCGTCTCCTACCGGCCGGGCGCCCGGTTCGGCGGCAACGCCATCCGTGAGGCGTCCCGGCTGCTGCGCCCCTACAACCCCGCGCAGGACGCCTCCCCCTTCGCCCTCGCCCAGGTCGCCGACGGCGGAGACATCGCCGTCAACCCGTTCGACATCAACGAGGCCGTCGAGACCGTCGAGGCCGCCGCCGACGACCTGCTCGGCACCGGCGCCCGCCTGATGACCCTCGGCGGCGACCACACCATCGCGCTGCCGCTGCTGCGCTCGGTCGCGAAGAAGCACGGCCCGGTCGCCCTGCTCCACTTCGACGCCCACCTGGACACCTGGGACACCTACTTCGGCGCCGAGTACACGCACGGCACCCCGTTCCGCCGGGCCGTGGAGGAGGGCGTCCTCGACACCGAGGCCCTCTCCCACGTCGGCATCCGGGGCCCGCTCTACGGCCGGCAGGACCTCACCGACGACGAGAAGATGGGCTTCGGCATCGTCACCTCGGCGGACGTCTACCGCCGGGGCGCCGACGAGGTCGCCGACCAGCTGAGGCAGCGCGTCGGCGACCGTCCGCTGTACATCTCCATCGACATCGACTGCCTGGACCCGGCGCACGCCCCCGGCACCGGAACCCCCGAGGCGGGCGGTCTGACCTCCCGCGAGCTGCTCGAGATCCTGCGCGGGCTGGCCTCCTGCAACCTGGTCTCGGCCGACCTCGTCGAGGTGGCCCCCGCGTACGATCACGCGGAGATCACCTCGATCGCCGCCTCCCACACGGCGTACGAGCTGACCACGATCATGTCCCGCCAGATCGCCGGGGCCCGCGAGGAGAACGAGAGCAAGTGACCCACGACCACGACCTGGTGCTCCGCCCGACCGCCGCGCAGACGGAGGCCGCGCTGAACCCTCCCGGCGGCCGCACCGGCGGCGACCTGGTCGTGGAGACCCTGGCCGGCCTCGGCGCGACGACCGTCTTCGGCCTGCCCGGCCAGCACGCGCTCGGCGTCTTCGACGCCCTGCGCCGCTCGGACCTCAGGTACGTCGGGCTGCGGGTGGAGAACAACGCAGGGTTCGCGGCGGACGCGTACGGCCGTGTCACCGGCGAGGCGGCCCCGCTGCTGCTGTCGACCGGGCCGGGCGCGCTGACCGCGCTGCCCGCGCTCCAGGAGGCCGCCGCCGCCTCCGCCCCCGTGCTGGCGATCTGCAGCCAGGTGCCGACGGCGGGACTGGGCGGCGGCCGCCACGGATATCTGCACGAACTGCCCGACCAGGCCGCCTCGTTCCGGGGCGTGGTCAAGTCCGTCCACACCGCGCGCACCGCGTCCCAGATCCCGTCGGCGGTCACCGAGGCCTGGAAGTCGGCGCTGACGGTGCCGCACGGTCCCGTGTGGGTGGAGATCCCGCAGGACGTGCTGGCGGCCCCGACGCCGCTCCCGGTCGTGACGGCCATGGACGCCACTCCCGACGAACTGCCCCCGCGCCCCGAACTGACGGCGGTGGCCGCCCACTGGCTGACGCACGCGGAGCGCCCCGCGATCATCGCGGGCGGGGGAGTGATCCGTTCCGACGCCTCGGGCAAGCTCCGCAAGCTCGCCGAGCGCCTCCGGGCGCCGGTCGTCACCACCCCCGGCGGCAAGGGTGCCTTCCCCTGGGCGCACCCGCTGTCGTTGCGGTCCTGGCTGGAGGACCGGCACACGACGGACTTCCTCCAGGACGCCGACGTCCTCCTGGTCGTGGGCTCGGGACTGGGCGAACTCTCCTCGAACTACCACACGTTCACGCCGCGAGGCCGGGTCGTCCAGATCGAGGCGGACCTCGGCAAGCTGGAGTCCAACCACCCCGCGCTCGGCATCCACGCGGACGCCCGCCTCGCCCTCCAGGCCCTCCTGGAGACGGTGGAGCCGCGCGAGGACGAGGCGGCGCCGGAACGCGTCCGCACGCTGTTGTCGAAGGTCGCCGAACGCATCGCGTCCCAGGAACTCACCCTGGAGCAGGAGGTGCTGGCGTCCGTCCGCCGCGCCCTGCCCGACGATGCGCCCTCCTTCTGGGACATGACGATCCTGGCCTACTGGGCCTGGTCCGCCTTCGACGCCAAGGGCCCCAACCGCCTGCACTCCGCCCAGGGTGCCGGCGGCCTCGGCTACGGCCTCCCGGCCGCCCTCGGCGCGGCGGTCGCCGACCCCACCCGTCCGGTCCTCGCGGTCTCCGGTGACGGCGGCGCCCTGTACTCCGTCGCCGAACTGGCCACGGCCCGCCAGTACGACCTCGACGTCACCTGGCTGATCGTCGACGACGGCGGCTACGGCATCCTGCGCGAGTACATGACCGACGCCTACGGCGAGGCCACGGCGACCGACCTGACCCGCCCGGACTTCGTGGCTCTGGCCGAGTCCTTCGGCGTCCCGGGAGTGCGGACCACCCCCGAGTCACTGGAACGCGACCTGGCGGCGGCCCTGGCCACCCCGGGCCCGTCCGTGGTCGTCCTCCCCGTGGTCCTGCGGATGTTCGCACCGACGCACCTGGACTGAGCACCGTCGGCCGAACTACCCTGTTATACTGTGCGAGTTGGCCTCCGGCGCCCAGCGGGCGTATCCGGAGGCTTTTTCATGCCTTCCGACGACGCCTCCGCGCCCCCTTCCGCGCCCCCTTCCGCGCCCCCTTCCGCGCGCACTCCCGCTCCCACCGGGGCTCCCCCCACCGGCTACCGCACCCTGCTCCGCAACCGTGAGTTCGCCGGTTTGTACGTCGGTTCCACGCTGACGGTCGCCGCGAGCACCCTGTCGGGCTTCGCGCTCGCCATGCTGGTCGACGACAGGACCGGGTCCCCGTTCCTGACAGCCGTGAGCATGTACGGCGCCACGTTCGCCACGGTGCTCGGCGCGCTGACCCTGATGTCGGTCGCGGACGGGCACCACCCGCGCCGGACCCTCGTCACGCTCCAGTGCGTCTCCCTGGCGGGCGTCGCCGCGCAGGCGGTCCCGGGACTGCCCCTGACCGCCCGGTTCGGCCTGCTCCTGGTGCTGGGGTTCTTCCAGTCCCTCGGCACCGGAACGCGGTTGGGGCTGCTCACCGAAGTCGTCCCCGCCTCCACGTACGCGTTGGCACGGTCGCTGATGAACATCACCTCGGGCGGCACGGCAGTCCTCGGCTTCGCCGCCGGCGCGGTCCTGCTCCGCCACCTGAGCCCGCACGAGGTCTTCGCCGTCGCCGCCGCCCTGACCGCACTCGGGCTCGTCACCGTGGCGACCACCGTCCGGGAACACTCGGCCCGTACGGCCGATCCGGCCCGTACGGCCCGTCGTCCCGGACCGCGCCGGACCTGGGCGGTCAACGCCGAACTCCTCTCCCACCCCGGCAGGCGCGCGCTGCTGCTGAACCTGTGGGTTCCCAACGGTCTGATCGTCGGCTGCGAGGCCCTGTTCATCTCCTACGACCCGGAGCACGCCGGCCTCCTCCTGGCCGCCGGTTCGGCGGGCATGCTGCTCGGAGACCTGACCGTCGGACGACTGCTCACCGCCGACCGCCGACGCCGCTGCGCCTTCGCCCTGCGGCTGCTGCTCGCCGTGCCGTACCTGCTGTTCACCATCGGCCCGCCCACCTGGACGGCGGCGGTCGCCGTGTTCGTGGCCGGCGCCGGGTTCGCCGCCACCCTGCCGCTCCAGGAGCAGCTGCTCGCACTGACCCCGGACCCGGTCCGCGGCCAGGTCCAGGGCGTCGAGTCCGCCGGCCGGATGACCTGGCAGGGCATCGGAGCCGCGATCGCCGGAGGCCTCGCCCTGTACCTCGGTCCCGGCCCCACGATCACCGCCCTGGCCGCCCTCTCCGTCGCCGTCACCGTCCTCTCCAGGCCCTTCGTGGTCCGTGCCCGGTAGTCCCGGGCCGAGGCGGCGATCGAGCAGAGCCGGTCCGCGCGTGGTGGGCGGCCGGTGGACCGTGCTGGGATGGCACCGTGAGCCGAGCCGTCGAAGAGACCAACCGCCGTATGCTCCGGGCGCGGGACGCGATGGACCGCGACTACGCGCAGCCGATGGACGTCCCCGCCCTGGCGCGCATCGCGCACGTGTCACCGGCGCACTTCACGCGGACCTTCCGGGCCGCGTTCGGTGAGACACCGCACCGCTACCTCCAGCGCCGTCGGGTGGAACGGGCGATGTTCCTGCTGCGGGAGACCGACCACAGCGTGACGGACATCGGCTTCGAGGTCGGCTTCAACAGCCCGGGAACCTTCAGCCGCACGTTCCGCGACATCGTCGGCCGGTCACCGCGCACGTACCGCAAGGAGGCGGCGGCCGTGGGCGTGCCGACGTGCTTCACGATGGCGTGGACCCGGCCGAGTACCTGACCTTCCGGCAGTCGGTGGACACCCGGCAACCGAGTAGTTCTGGATAAGTTTTTGTCCCGCCGACTGGATAGCGTGGGCGTCATGTTCAACGCCATCACGCAGTCACAGATATACGTCCTCGACCAGGACGAGGCCCTCGACTTCTATGCCGGCAAGCTCGGTCTGGAGGTCACCGCGGACATCGACATGGGCTTCATGCGCTGGCTGACCGTCAGCGTCCCCGGCCACCCCGAGCGGCAGATCCTCCTGGAGAAGCCGGGCCCTCCGGCGATGTCGGAGGAGACGGCGGAGCAGGTGCGCGAGCTGCTGACCAAGGGCGCCATGGGCGGTTGGCTCGTCCTCACCACGGACGACTGCCGCAAGACCTACGAGAGGCTGCTGGAGAAGGGCGTGGAGTTCACCGAGGAACCCACCGAGCGCCCGTACGGAATCGACTGCGGTCTGCGTGACCCCTTTGGCAACCGCATCCGCTTCACCCAGCCGAAGGCCTGAGGCGCTCCGGGCAGATGCCGGGCGGGCCAGGACGGGCTCGCACACTCCGCGAGGCACCTGCGCGGAGCGGATGTCCGGTGCCCGTCGCCGCCCGTATCAGGGGACCGGCCGCTACCGGATCGCCTCGACCCACTCCGAGCAGTCGACCTTCCGATGACCGCGGAATCCTGATCACTCGATCGGCTGCGGAGGCGATCCGGTGAGCGATATGTTCTCCGAGTTCACAGGCCTCCCGGTCAGGCTGTTGTCGGACGCGACGACTACCCTGAGCGCGGAGAGGAGGACGGCTTGCTACTGAGATTCCGCGTCGCGAACGTGCGGTCCCTGCGTGACGAGCAGGAGCTGTCCTTCGTCGCGCCCGGTGACGGACCGGACGCATCGGCGAACCCGGTGGACCTCGCGGGCGGCGGATCCCTCTCCGTGCTCCCGCTGATCGGCATCTTCGGGGCCAACGCCTCCGGCAAGTCCAACGTGCTGACCGCGATGACCGACATGCGCAACGCGGTCCTCAACTCCTACGCGCACTGGGCCTCTTACGACGGCATACCGCGTCAGGTCTTCTCCCTGGACCCCAAGAGCGAGAGCGAACCCTCCTTCTTCGAGGTCGATGTCGTCATCGACGGGGTCCGCTGGACGTACGGCTTCGAGCTCGGAGCCACCCGTGTCGAGTCCGAATGGCTGCACAGCTACCCGCGCGGTCGCCGTCAGGAATGGCTCGACCGCGACGCCTCCCGGCCGGACGTCTTCAAGTGGCCCGGCGGACGGGTCAGGGACCGGGCCCAGCTCGTACGGCGTACGCGGCCGAACGCACTGCTGCTCTCCACGGCCGGCACGGACAACCACCCGCAGCTCTCCCCGCTGTTCCACTGGTTCCGCCGCAACTTCTGGATGATCAGCCCGGAGGTCGAGCGGGACGAGCGCGCGCGGTACACCACGAAGGAACTGTCCGGTCCGAGGGCCACCAGGATCCAGGGGCTTTTGAGGGTCGCCGACCTCGGCATCACCGGAGCGACGGTCGTCCAGGACGGCCCGGGCCAGGACACGGTGAAGCTGACGCACCACTCGGCTGCCGGGGACGTGTCCTTCGACTGGCAGGAGGAGTCCTACGGCACCCGGTCCTGGTTCGCCCTCCTGGGCCCTCTGCCCCTCGCCCTCGACGAAGGCGCGGTCCTCCTCGTCGACGAACTCGACGCCAGCCTGCACTCCCGCTTCGCGGCCGAGGTCGTCCGGCTCTTCCACGACCTGTACGCGAACCCCAGGGGCGCCCAGCTGGTCTTCACGTCGCACGACGCGACGGTGCTCACCACCCCGGGCGGCGAGCGGCTCCTCGACCCGGCGCAGGTGTGGCTGACGGAGAAGGACAAGGACGGGGCGACCGGGCTGTATCCGCTCACTGATGTGGAGCCGGGCGAGGACGAGGACCTCACGCGGTCCTATCTCGCGGGGGCCTTCGGCGGGGTTCCGGCTCTCCTGGAGGGGCAGATCGCGCGGCGGCTGCTGGTGGCGCGTGAGGCCGGCGCGTACGACGGGACGGGCGAGCGAACGGTCGTAGGGAGTCGTACGTGGCCAAGCTCACGCTCGCCCAGCTGGAACGGCATCTGTGGGCCGCCGCGGACATTCTGCGCGGCACGATGAGCTGAACAAGCTCCGTCAGCTCAAGCAAGGGCTTGTGGACGATCTGTTGTCGGGGCGAGTCAAGGCTTCTGACGTGGCGGTCTGAGGGAACGGTGTCCGGCCCGCCCAAGGGACGCGGGCCGGATGAATTGTGGCGGTGAGCGGTCAGGCGGACAGGTGGCCGTCCTTGACTGCTGTGACGAACGATGTCCAGCCGGTCGACAGGAAGACCAGTGCAGGCCCCTGAGGGACCTTGGAGTCACGGACCGGGACGCCGGTCGGGCAGCCGTCCAGGACCTCGATGCAGCTGCCGCCTTCGTTGCCGCTGTACGTCGACCTGCGCCAGCCGTGCAGGGAGGAGGCGTCGGGGATGCTGGGTTCATTCACGGTGTTCGTAGTCCTTTGCTGTCGCCCTCATCAGGGTTACTGACTCCTTGAGCGGCATTGCGTCGCCTAGCGCGAGATCGTAGGTGCCTTCAAGGCGGTCGACCATGGCGGGGGAGTCGTGAATCTTGCCCACCTGGATGCCTTCGGAGTACGCCACCGGCGGCTGATCCTCGAACTTGAGCAGGGTGAGCATGCTCTGCATGAGGGGGTGGACCCCCAGTCCGAAGGGCAACACGTGGACGCGTACGCGTCCTGATTCCACCAGCTTCACGATGTGGCGGAGTTGTTCCGCCATGGCCTCCGGCCCGCCCACCACTCGCCGCAGCACAGCCTCGTCAAGCAGTGCCCACACTACGGGTGTCACCGGGTCTTCCAGGATCTTCGCCCGCTCAAGGCGTGTGACAACGAGCCTGTCACATTCCACTTCACCCACCGGAGGGAACGACGTGCTCAGAACCGCACGCGCGTACCTTTCCGTCTGGAGGATGCCAGGGATGAACGACAGGGCGAACTCCCGGATCATCGTTGCCTGCTGTTCGAGTTGAAGGGCCGCCTCGAAGTACCCCGCGACAGCGGTGTCCTCGTCCGGCAGGAAGCTGCTGAGTACATCGCCCGTGTTCAGCGCCCTGTCGAGGCGTCTCGCGTCCTCCTTGGACGGGGTGCGCCGGCCTGCTTCGATGTGCGCGATGTGCGAACGCGTCATGACGGCGGCCGTGGCCAGTTCCTGCTGCGTCAGCCCGGCCGCCTCGCGTTGCGCCTTCAACCACTCCCCGTAGATGTTGCTCATCGTCAACTCCCGTGTGACGGATGCGTTGTCACCCCTGACCCCCTGGCGAGCCTAGCTCGGCCGGTCTCACTCTGTGAGTGGATCGCTACACAGCGACGTCCATGCACGTCGACCTGCCCTCGGGCACGGAAGACCCCCGCGACCGCTACCGACGGCCCGGGGGCATGGCCCTCAACCGCATCGGAGTTGAAGACGTGTTGAACCGTATCGCCCGCCTCGTTGAGCCGCTGCTGCGGCTCCTGTGGCCCGCCTCCGGGCGCCACCGGCACCGGAACCGGCACCGCGCCGGGGGAGTGGCGCGGCCCACCCCCGTACCGGCCGGCCCCGTCGCACCCGGCCGCCACCCCTCCCCGCACGAAGTCCTCCTCCACGGCGAGGACTCCCGGCTCGTCCGCCCCTACCTCCTCGCCCACGAGCGGCGTACGCAGGCCAGGCAGCAGCGCGCCCGTCGCCGGACCATCTGGCTCGCCGTGCACGGCATCGACGTAGGGCCACGGCACATCCACGGTGTCGACGTCGGCCCGCGCCGATTCCGGGGCAACGAGGCGGCTGTCTCGTGATCTACAAGAGCCACGACGGCGCCGCCACGGTCGGCCGGCCCCGCCTCCTCCCCTGGTCCAACCTCGACGGCAACCCTTGCTACCTCGTCACCGACGGCACCGGCACGGGCCGTCTTGCACGCCTCGCCGACGACGTCGAGGCGGTCCAGCTCGGCATGGCCGACGACCTTCTCGGCCACGCCGTCGATCTCCTGGGCGACGGCAAGGCCACCGCGCCTCGACTCCGTTACCTCGCGGCTTGCTTGGCCGAGGCGCTCCATGACGTGCATCGCATCGCCCGCAGCAGGGGAGCGCGTCTCCCCGTGCCCCACGACGACGAAGCCTCCCACGTCACCCCTGAAGAGGCCCCCGGCGTCTGACCCGCCCCCTCCGCCGAGCGTGCGGACGTACCGGAACAACGCCCCGTACGTCCGCACGCTCAGCCGTGTCCTGATCCGCTTCACCCGGCCGAAGGTCTGAGTTCGTCCGGACAACCGCAGGCAGGCGCGGGATGGTTGCGGGCGGGCGCGGGCAATGAGCGGGCGGTGAAGGCTCCCTGATTCGGGCATTGATGCGGACGGTTCCGCCCGGGGAGAACCTCTCGGCCGTACGACATGCCTACGACACAAGGTGGTTGCCCCTGTGAGACTGTCCCGCGCGACCCTCGCCCTGGCTGCCGGCGCCCGCCGCTGTCGCCGAGGCGTCGGAGACGGGCTCCCCGTACGACGAGATGGACGTGCACGGCCTGCGCATCGCCATCCTCCGGATCCTGTCCGCCCCCGACAGCGGTAAGCGGGTGACCCGGGAGGCGAACCAGCTCCTCGACAACGGCACCGTGGAGGAGATGCGGGCCTGGCTCGGGACGGGCTATCGCGTTGCCCGGTTCGAGGGTGACCGTGTTGCCGTCTTCCGGATCCTCGCCGGCCCCGGTATCAGTGACGCCCTGCGCGCAGCGGCGGAGACGGCTCCGGACGAACGCACCCCGGAGGCGCTGCGGCACTTCCTCGAGGTCGGACGGTACGAGGTCGACGGGTAGGGCTTCGTCCGGGCGGGCGGGCGTCCGGGCAGGCAGGCGGGGCTGCCGGGGTGGTGCCGTGGTGCCCGGGGCGGTGTCGCCGGGCACCACGGGAGACGGTGGGCTACCAGATCGCCTCGACCCACTCCGGGTGGTCGATGAACGGGTTGCGGTTGTGCTGGTAGGAGTCGTAGATGACCTGGTTGCGGCGCTCCTCGAAGGCGTCCGGCGGGTCCTGCTCATTCCAGGCCTTCAGTACGGAGAGCCTGCCCATGTACGGGGCGCTGCCGTTGTTGACGTTGCCGTTGACCTCCAGGTCGGCCCAACCGTCGCCGCCCTCGTAGCGGACCGCCATGTAGAAGATCATGCGGGCCACGTCGCCCTTGACGGCGTCGCGGGGCTCGAAGGAGTCGGAGTCGGTGAGGCTGCCGCCGCCGCCGGAGACGGCGCTGCCGCCGTTGTCGAAGTCCTTGTTGCCGCGGACGCTGTTGACCCGGACGTCCGTCGGGCGCAGGTGGTGGATGTCGGTGCCGGGGCCGGTGGAGGTGCCGAAGTCGCCGTGGGACTTGGCCCACACGTGCTCGCGGTTCCAGTCGCCGGTGTCCCCGCCGTTGAGGGACTTGCTGCGGGAGAGGCCCGAGTACAGCAGGACCACGTTGTTGCTGTTGCGGGGGTCCTGGTCGGTGGCCTTCAGCGCGTTCCAGACGCCCGAGTAGGACAGCTTCGTCTGGCTGCTGATGATCGTGTGCAGCGAGGACCTGAGAGCGGTCCCCGTCTTGCCGACCGCGTTCTTGTAGTACGTCGAGTCGTAGGACGTGGTCGTGGCCGTGGCGGGGACCGCGGCCGTGGCGGGGGTCGCGGTCAGGGCGGGGACGGCGAGGGCGGTGAGCGCGGCGGCCGTGGCGAACGCCACCGCCTTGTGGCGCCGGGTGCGCATGCGTATCGCGAGCATGTGGGGGCGTCCGATCTACGCGGGTTGAATGAAGGTGCTCGCATCGTGACATGGACATGAGGTCGAGGGAATGTACGTGACGTGTCGGTCGCGTGACGTCCTTCAGGAGGAGCGCCCCGCTCCGGGGTGACCGGCCTGGGCGCGACGGGATCCGGCGACGGGCCGGAAGGTGCCCGGCCCGGGGCCGGGGCGACGGAGCTGGGGGCGACGGGGTCCGAGGCCGGCCGGGCGAACCGGGGCCGCCGGTCCGCCCAGCCCGGTCGTCCCGCCGGAGGCGGCCGCCCCGAAGGGGTCGGAGGGATGAAATCCGGTGCGGTGGACGTTGGTGTCTTCCGGTAGATCAGAACAATCGGATCAGTACGACCGGAGGGCACCCGCGTGACACCGCAGCAGGGATGGGCACGGCGACTGGGCACGTACGCGTGGCGTCATCCGGGGGACGTCGTGCTGGCCCTGGGCTCGTCCCTCGGCGGCATGGCCGTGATGGCGCTGGTCCCGCTGTTCACCAAGGTGATCATCGATGACGTGATCGGCGACCACACCCGCGCCATGGCCCCCTGGGCGGGCGCACTGATCGGTGCCGCGGTCGTCGTCTACGTCCTCACGTACATCCGCCGCTACTACGGCGGGCGGCTCGCCCTGCACGTCCAGCACGACCTGCGGACCGACATGTACCGGACGATCACCCGGCTCGACGGCCGCCGTCAGGACGAGCTGTCCACCGGGCAGGTCGTCGGACGGGCCACCAGCGACCTCCAGCTGATCCAGGGCCTGCTCTTCATGCTGCCGATGACCATCGGCAACATCCTGCTGTTCCTGATCTCGCTCGGGATCATGGCGTCGCTGTCGCTGCCGCTCACGGCCGTCGCCGTCGCCGTCGCCCCCGCCCTGTGGTGGATCGCCAGGCGCAGCCGCACCCGGCTGCACCCGTCCACCTGGTACGCGCAGGCCCAGGCGGCCGCCGTCGCCGGCGTGGTCGACGGCTCCGTCAGCGGCGTCCGCGTGGTGAAGGGCTTCGGGCAGGAGGAACAGGAGACGGGCAAGCTCCGCGAGGTCGGCCGCCGGCTGTTCGCGGGCCGGCTGCGCACCGTCAAGCTGAACTCCCGGTACACCCCGGCCCTCCAGGCCGTCCCGGCCCTCGGCCAGGTGGCGATGCTCGCGCTCGGCGGCTGGCTCGCCGTGCGCGGCAACATCACCCTGGGCACGTTCGTCGCCTTCTCCACCTACCTCGCCCAGCTGGTCGGCCCGGTCAGGATGCTCGCCGTCGTACTGACCGTCGGGCAGCAGGCGCGGGCCGCCACCGAGCGCGTCCTGGAACTGATCGACACCGAGCCGTCCCTCGCCGACGGCACCAAGGAACTCCCCGCCGACGCCCCGGCGACCGTCGAGTTCGACGACGTCTCCTTCGGCTACGACCCCGCCCGCCCGGTCCTCAACGGTCTGTCCTTCGAGATCCGGCCCGGCGAGACCCTCGCCGTCGTCGGCGCGTCCGGCTCCGGTAAGTCCACCGTCTCCCTGCTCCTGCCGCGCTTCTACGACGTCACCGGCGGCGCCGTCCTCGTCGGTGGGCACGACGTGCGCGAGCTGACCAGCGAGTCGCTGCGGGCCGCGATCGGGCTGGTCCCGGAGGACTCCTTCCTCTTCTCCGACACCGTGCGGGCCAACATCGCGTACGGCCGCCCGGACGCGACCGGGGAACAGATCGTGGCCGCCGCCCGCGCCGCCCAGGCCGACCGGTTCATCGCGGAGCTGCCCGACGGTTACGACACCACCGTCGGCGAGCACGGACTGACCCTCTCCGGGGGCCAGCGCCAGCGCGTCGCGCTCGCCCGCGCCATCCTCACCGACCCGCGCCTGCTGGTGCTCGACGACGCCACCTCCGCCGTGGACGCCCGTGTCGAGCACGAGATCCACGAGGCGCTGGCCGGGGTCATGCGCGGCCGCACCACCCTGCTGATCGCGCACCGCCGCTCCACCCTGGGCCTCGCCGACCGCATCGCCGTCCTCGACGGCGGCCGGCTCGCCGACATCGGCACCCACGAGGAGCTGCAGCGGCGCTCCGCCCTCTACCGACGGCTGCTCACCGACCCCGACGAGCTGGGCGGCGTCTCCCCGGGCCACCACCCGACCGTCGTCCTGCGCGAGGACGACACCGCCGACACCACGGTCCGCGCGGAGCTGGACGCCGAGTTCGACGCCGAACGCGGAGTCACCCCCCGCCTGTGGACCGGCGACCGCGAGCCCAAGGACACCGCCCTGGCCGACAGCCCGGCCACCCCGGAGCTGCTCGCCCAGGTCGCGGCACTGCCTCCGGCCGACGACGTCCCCGACGTCGACGAGCGCCGGGCCGTGCAGCCGGAGGAGTCCTACGGACTGCGCCGCCTCCTGCGCGGCTTCCGCACGCCCCTGCTCATCAGCCTCGGCTTCGTCGCCGTGGACGCCGGCGCGGGCCTGCTGCTGCCGGTGCTGATCCGGCACGGCATCGACGACGGCGTCACCCAGGCGGCCCTCGGCGCGGTCTGGGCGGCGGCCCTGCTCGGCCTGCTCGTGGTGGGGGTCCAGTGGGCGGCGCAGACCGGCGAGATCCGGATGACCGGACGCACCGGCGAACGCGTGCTGTACTCGCTGCGGCTGAAGATCTTCGCCCAGCTCCAGCGGCTCGGCCTCGACTACTACGAGCGCGAGCTGACCGGCCGGATCATGACCCGGATGACCACCGACGTCGACGCGCTGTCGACGTTCCTGCAGACGGGCCTGGTCACTGCGTTCGTCTCGGTGGTCACCTTCTTCGGCATCATGGCGGCCCTGCTGGTGATCGACGTCCAGCTCGCCCTGGTCGTCTTCGCCACGCTGCCCCCGCTGATCATCGCCACGTACTTCTTCCGCCGGGCCAGCGTGAAGGCGTACGAGCTGGCCCGGGAGCGGGTGTCGGCGGTCAACGCCGACCTCCAGGAGTCGGTCTCCGGGCTGCGGATCGTGCAGGCCTTCGGGCGTGAGCGGGAGGGCAACCGGCGCTTCGCCGAGCGCAGCGACGGCTACCGGGCCGCCCGTATCCGGGGCCAGTGGCTGATCTCGGTGTACTTCCCGTTCGTGCAGTTCCTGGCGTCGTCGGCAGCGGTGGCGGTCCTCGTCGTGGGCGGGATCAGGGTCGACAACGGGACGCTGACGACGGGCGCGCTGGTCGCGTACCTGCTCTACATCGACCTGTTCTTCGCCCCGGTGCAGCAGCTCTCCCAGGTCTTCGACGGCTACCAGCAGGCGTCCGTCTCGCTGGGCCGCATCCAGGAGCTGCTGCGGGAGCCGACGTCCACCCGGGACGCCGCGAAGCCGCTCGGCGTGCCCTCGCTGCGCGGCCGGGTCGCCTTCGAGGACGTGCGCTTCGCCTACGGGGACGAGGAGGAGGCGCTCAGCGGCATCGACCTGGACATCCCCGCCGGGCAGACCGTCGCGTTCGTCGGCGAGACCGGGGCGGGGAAGTCCACCCTGGTCAAGCTGGTGGCCCGGTTCTACGATCCGACCGGGGGCAGGGTCACCGTCGACGGCGCCGATCTCAGGGACCTCGACATCACCGCGTACCGGCACCGGCTCGGCGTGGTCCCGCAGGAGGCCTACCTCTTCCCGGGCACGGTCCGCGACGCCATCGCCTACGGCCGTCCGGACGCCACCGACGCCGAGGTCGAGGCGGCGGCCCGCGCGGTCGGGGCGCACGAGATGATCGCCACGCTGGAGGGCGGCTACCTGCACGAGGTCGCCGAGCGCGGCCGGAACCTCTCCGCCGGCCAGCGCCAGCTGATCGCGCTGGCCCGCGCCGAACTCGTCGACCCCGACGTCCTGCTGCTCGACGAGGCCACGGCCGCGCTCGACCTGGCCACCGAGGCCCAGGTCAACCAGGCGACGGACCGGCTGGCGGGACGGCGTACCACGCTGGTGGTCGCGCACCGGCTGACCACCGCGGCCCGCGCCGACCGGGTCGTCGTCATGGACCACGGCCGGGTCGTCGAGGACGGCACGCACGGCGAACTGCTGGCCCGCGACGGGAAGTACGCCGCGCTGTGGCGGACCTTCGTCGGGCAGGCCGAACCGGAGGAGCCGGTCGGCGCGGGACGGTGAGCTCGCGGCGGCCGGCGCGGGGCCGGGGTGGCGGTCGGGAAGGCGGGCGGGCAACCATCCGGGGTACGCCGTGCGTCCGTACACCCGTACGTCGTCGGTCGCGGCACACGCGGTGCGGTACGGGGAGGAACGGCAGTGGGAAGTGGAGCGACACACCGGCGGCTCGCGCTCGGCCTGGCGGTGCTGACCTCGGCGGGGCTGCTGGTGGTCGCCGCGCCGGCCGACGCACAGGCCGCCGCGCACTGCCCCGGGCGCAAGATGCGCACCCTGCCGTTCTCCACCGGCTCGGTCGTCGTCTACAAGCGCGGCGGCTACCTCTGTGCCGTCACCCTCGCCAAGAAGCCCGGCACCAAGCGGAAGATGTCGGTGAGCATCCGGGCGCGCGGCGGCCGTCCGGTGGTCGACGAGGGCCACTACAAGCGGCACGCCGGCCCGGTCACCGTGCACGCCGGGCGCCGCTGCGTCTGGGCGAAGGGCAGGGTGGCCGGCGGTTCGGTCAGCTCCGGTTGGATCCTGTGCTGAACGCGCGCCCGGACCCGAGCCGCGATTTCTGTCCGGCGTAAGGCCTTTGCCCTCTTCTGCGCAGAGGGTTATCCCCATGTCCCCTGGTGCTCGGGCGAGTTGGTCGGTTAGCTTCCGGCCACATCTGTTCGACAGGGGAGTGTGCATGCGCAAGGCGCTCAGATGGCTGCTGACGCTCACGATGCTGATCGGCACGGTGGGCGCGGCGAGTGCGGCCACCGCCGCCGAGACCGACGTCACCGCCGGCACCGACATCAAGGAGAGACTGCTCTCCGTCCCGGGCATGAGCCTTCTCGAGGAGAAGCCGTACACCGGGTACCGCTTCTTCGTCCTCGACTACACCCAGCCGGTCGATCACCGCAGGCCCTCCAGGGGCACCTTCCAGCAGCGGATCACCGTGCTGCACAAGGACGTGGCGCGGCCGACCGTCTTCTTCACCGGTGGCTACAACGTCTCGACGACGCCCCGCCGCAGCGAGCCGGCCCAGATCGTGGACGGCAACCAGGTCTCCATGGAGTACCGCTTCTTCACCCCCTCCCGCCCGGACCCGGCCGACTGGTCCAAGCTGGACATCTGGCAGGCCGCCAGCGACCAGCACCGCATCCACCGGGCGCTGAAGGGGATCTACTCGAAGAACTGGATCTCCACCGGCGGCTCCAAGGGCGGCATGACCGCCACGTACTACGAGCGTTTCTACCCGCGCGACATGGACGGCGTCGTCGCCTACGTCGCCCCCAACGACGTGGTGAACAAGGAGGACTCCGCCTACGACCGCTTCTTCCGGAAGGTCGGCACCAAGGAGTGCCGCACCCGCCTGAACGGCGTGCAGCGCGAGGCGCTGGTGCGCCGCGGGGCGCTGAGCGAGAAGTACGAGGCCCTCGCCGCCGAGAACGGCTACACCTTCGACACCGTCGGCAGCCTGGACAAGGCGTACGAGGCGGTCGTCCTCGACTACGTGTGGGGCTTCTGGCAGTACGGCAGCGTGGCGGACTGCGCGCAGATCCCGGCGGACGCCGAGAACGCCACCGACGACGAGATCTGGAACTCGGTCGACACGATCTCCGGCTTCTCGTTCTACACGGACCAGGGCCTGGCCCCGTACACGCCGTACTACTACCAGGCCGGTACGCAGCTCGGTGCGCCGACGATCCACTTCCCGCACATCGAGAGGAAGTACGTCCGCTATGGCTACCAGCCGCCGCGCCACTTCGTGCCCCGCTCGATCCCGATGACGTTCGACTCCCGGGCCATGCGGGACGTCGACACCTGGGTGCGGCACAACGCCCGGCAGATGCTGTTCGTCTACGGCGAGAACGACCCGTGGGGTGCCGAGCCCTTCCGCCTCGGCAGGGGCGCGCGCGACTCGTACGTCATGACCGCCCCCGGCATGAACCACGGTGCCAACGTGGCCGGTCTGGTCGACGAGGAGAGGGCGCTCGCCACGGCCCGCATCCTCGACTGGGCGGGCGTCGCGCCGGACGCGGTCAAGGACGACCCGGCCGAGGCGAAGCCGCTGGCGAAGTTCGACCGCAAGCTGGACGTGCGGGACATCGAGCGGGAACCCGCGCTGCACCGTTAGGGTCTGCTGCGAAAGTGACGCCTGCCGCGGCGTCACTTTCGCAACAGGCCCTGGGCGTGGGCGGTGACGGCTCACACCGGGCGGGCGCAGCCCACCGGTGAACTGCCGCCGAGCCGGACGTAGAGCGTCGTGGACGCCGGGCACTCGTGCCTGGCGTCCACGGCCTTCGTCACCTCGTACTCCGGCGCGTGCTCCCCCGTGCCGTCGCAGGCCGTCTCACGGACCTGTCCGTCGTCCAGGTCGCGGACGCAGTCGCCGACGATGGTGCGCGGCCCGCCCCCGCCGCCGGGATCGCCCGGGTGAGGGGGCTGGAGGTTGCGCATGCAGGCGTAGCCGCGCGGCACCGCCCCGTCGCCGTCCTCGTCGGACGCGGGACGCTGCTCGCCGATGTGCAGGACGAAGTCCGTGGTGGCGGGGCAGCGCGGCCCGTCCCGGACGGTTCCGTCGTGGCGGGCGACGACCCGGGCCGCCGCCCGCTCACTCGTGCACGGCACCTCGGTGAAACTGGTCCGGCCGAACGAACTGCACTCGTCGATCGCGAGGAACACCGCCCCGTACCCGGAGGGCCGGGCCGGCACCGGCGACACCGTCACCGTCCGCCGTCCGTCCGGGTGGCCGTTCTTCTCGGCGCCGCCCGGCGCGCTCTGGCAGCCGGCCGACAGGGCCGCGGCCAGCACGGAGAGCGCGCACACCGCACCCAGGGAACTTCTCACGTGCGTCACCATCCCCCGAACACCCCCGTCCAGCGTGACCCGCCACAGCGGGTCACACCAGGGATACGGCATGCTTTGCGCACGTCGGTGAGGATGTGTCGGGTGTGTGACGTACGGGTGCTACGTCAGGCGGGCTACCCGGGGCGGGCGAGACCACGGACGCCGTGGCCGCCTGCCGTGGTCAGTACGTCAGCCCGTGCCCGACCGGGTACAGCACCGCCGCCGGGTCGTCCGCCCGCTGCACCGGTACCGGCAGCGTCCCGCGCGGGTCCACCCGGCCCGCGATCACCCGGGCCGCGGCCCGCAGTTCCACGTCGGTCCAGGAGTACGTCGCCAGGTACGCCGGTACGGCGGGCAGACGGGCCACGTCGTACGGGTTGCGGATCGCCACCGCGACCACCGGCCTGCCGGTCGCCAGGAGCCGCTCGACCAGCGTCCGCTGGCTGCTCGCCGCCGTCACGTTGTACGTCCCGACGACCACGGCGTCCGCCTCCTCGGCGGCGGCCACGGCCCGGTCGATCATCGCCGCGGACGGTGCCGTACCGGTGGACAGGGCGGTGGCGGTGAACCCCAGTTCGCCCAGCGCGCCCGCCAGCACGCCGGTCGGCGGTCCCGTCGTACCGGACGGGGAGGCCGGGTCGGCGCCGACGACCAGCAGCCTCGGCTGCCTGCGCCGGGACAGTGGCAGCACGCGGTCCTCGTTGACCAGCAGGGTGGTGGTCCGTTCGGCGATCCGGTCGGCCGCCGCCCGGTGCGCCCGGGTGCCGACCGTGCGGTCCACCCCGTCCGGGGAGGCGTACGGGTCCTTGAACAGGCCCAGTCTCGCCTTCAGCCGCAGCACGCGCAGGATCGATTCGTCGAGCCGGGCCTCGGTCAGTTCGCCGTCCTGGACGGCCTTCAGGACGGCGTTCCACGCCACGTCCAGGGACGGCGGGTTGAGCAGCTGGTCCACACCCGCCTTCAGGGCCAGCACCGGCACCCGGTCGTCACCGTACTTCGTCCGCACCCCCTCCATGCCGAGGGAGTCGGTGACCACGACCCCGTCGTAGCCCAGCTCCTCGCGGAGGATGCCGGTGAGGATCGGGCGGGAGAGGGTCGCCGGGTCGTCGGAGGCGTCGAGCGCCGGGACCATCAGATGGGCCGTCATGATCGAGTCGACGCCCGCGGCGATCGCCGCCCGGAACGGCGGCGCGTCCAGCTTCTCCCACTGCTCACGGCTGTGGGTGATCACCGGGAAACCGGTGTGGCTGTCGACGCCGGTGTCGCCGTGCCCGGGGAAGTGCTTGGCGGTCGCCGCGACCCCGGAGCGCTGGTACCCGGACACCTCGGCCGCGACCAGCTCCGCCACCGCCCGGGGCTCGGACCCGAAGGACCGTACGCCGATGACCGGGTTGGCCGGGTTGACGTTCACGTCGGCCACCGGGGCGTAGTCCTGACGAATGCCCAGGGCGCGCAGCTCGCGCCCCGCGATCCGGCCGAGGTCGCGCGCGTCGGAGCGGGAGGCACCCGCACCGACGGCCATCGCGCCCGGGAACAGGGTCGCCGGCTCGCCGACGCGCGCCACGATGCCGTGCTCCTGGTCGGTGGAGATGAGCACCGGCAGCCCGCGCGGCAGACCGAGGGACGCCTTCTGGATGCCGTTGGAGAGGCTCGCGATCTGGTGCGGATCGCGGGTGTTGTGCGCCCAGGTGAAGTAGATGATGCCGCCGACCCGGTACCTCTCCAGCAGTTCGGCGGCCGTGCGCACGCCGATCTCCTCGAGGTTGGCGTCGATGTCCGCCTGGTCGGGTTCGGTGGCGGAGTGGCCGTAGACCCGCGCCACGAACAGCTGGCCGACCTTCTCCTCCAGGGTCATCCGGGAGAGGAGGGCGCGGAGCTTGCGGTCGTCCGGGGAGGCGGGGTCCGCGGCGACGCCGGAGGCGCCGGCCGCGTGCGCGGTGGCTCCGGCGGCGAGGGCGGTGGTGACCGCCGTCGTGGCGGCGAGGACGGCACGTCTGGACGGACGCGCGGCAGCGCTCCCCTGCGTGCTCTCCGTGCTCTCCGTGTTTCCTGTGCTTCCCGTGCTGCTGTCGGGCACGTGCGCTCCTTTGGGAGATGATCCGCGGGGACCCGCTGAAGGAAACTGCCGAAGAGTCACCAATATCCGGGAAGTTTCTGCCAGTCAAGGGTGTGGACGTGGTGGGCGCGGTCGGCGGGCGCGGTCGGCCGGGGGTGCGGGCGGGGCCGCCATCGGCGCTTCGGGAGGGGGCGCGCCGATGGCGGTGCTGCCGGCCGCGGCACGGAGGAGAGGGTGGGTCGGCGTCGCAGCCAGTGGCGAGTGGCCGACACCGCGCCGCGCGGACCCTTCCGGCAGTCCGCGTAGGGGACGGGAGGGCGCGGGCGTGGGTTCCCGGGTGCGGGCGGAGAACTCAGCTCGGGGCGGACACCGGGTCCTGGGACGCCTGGGATGACCGGGGTGTCCGGGGCACGGGTGGCCGGTGTGCCGAGACGGCGGGCCAGTGGGCGCCCAGGGTGCGGACGGTCTCCGCGATCGCCGGACGGCGGGCCGCGCCGGCCCGCCACAGCGCGTACACGTGCCGTACGGGCATCGGGTCGAGCGGGACCTCCACCACCCCGTCAGGCAGCGGGCCGCGCCCGAGCCGGGGGATCAGCGCGATGCCGAGTCCGGCCGCGACCAGGGCGACCAGGGTCGGGTTCTCGTCCGCCTGGTGCACGATGTCCGGCTCGTGCCCGGCGGTACGCAGGGTGCGCACCAGCCACTCGTGGCAGACCCGCCCCGGCGGCTGGCAGATCCACCGCTCGCCGCCCAGCTCCTCGCGCCGTACCGCCGTGCCGCGCTCCGCGAACGGATGCCCGCGCGGCACCAGCAGATCGCACAGGTCGTCCCCGACGACCGCCTGCTCCACGCCCGCCGGGGCGGGCAGCGGCGCGATGTCCCAGTCGTGCGCGACGACGAGATCGACCGCGCCCTTGGCTACCAGGTCCACGGACAGGTGCGGGTCGACCTCGGTCAGCCGGGTGTCGAGCGCGGGATGCCGCCCGGCCAGGTCGGCCAGCACGGGTGGCATCAGTCCGCGCGCCGCCGACGCGAAGGCGGCGATGGTCAGCCGTCCGGACGGCACCCCGCGCCGTTCCTCCAGCTCGGTCTCGGCCCGCTCCACGATCGCCAGCAGTTCCTGCGCGGTGGTGACGAGATGGTGCGCCGCGTCGGTCAGGCGTACGCCCCGGCCCTCCCGCTCCAGCAGCACGGTCCTGGTCTCCCGCTCCAGTTTGGCGATCTGCTGGGAGACGGCGGAGGAGGTGTAGCCGAGCGCCGCGGCGGCGGCCCCGACGGTGCCGTGCACGGAGACGGCGTGCAGCGCGCGCAGACGCTGGAGGTCGAGCATGACGGCTCCCGATCGGTAAGCGGTGCTTCATCCCACCATGCAGGAATCTTCGCTGGTGCTGAAGGGTCGCGGGCGGTGATCCTCGACGTATGCGACCTTCCCACGTCCTGCTCGCCGTTCTCGTCGCCGCCGTCTGGGGCGTGAACTTCGTCGTCATCGAGATCGGCCTCGACCACTTCCCGCCGCTGCTGTTCTCCGCGCTGCGCTTCCTCGTGGCGGCGGTGCCCGCGGTCTTCCTGGTGGGGCGTCCGAAGGTGGCGTGGAAGTGGATCGTCGGGGTGGGCCTCGCGCTCGGGGTGGCCAAGTTCGGGCTGGTCTTCGTCGGCATGGACGCCGGCATGCCGGCCGGGCTGACCTCCCTGGTGCTCCAGATCCAGGCGGTCTTCACGGCCCTGTTCGCGTTCCTGCTCCTCGGTGAACGGCCCGCGCGCGTCCGGCTGGTGGGCATGGCGGTGGCCCTGGCCGGAATCGGCGTCGCCGCCGTCGACGAGGGCACCTCGGGCCCTCTGGGCGCGTTCGCCCTGATCATCGCCGCGGCGGCCTGCTGGGGCGTGTCGAACGTGCTGACCCGCAGGGCCGCGCCCGACGACGCCCTGAACTTCATGATCTGGGTGAGCACGGTGCCGGTCCTGCCGCTGCTGGCGCTCTCGCTGCTCCTGGAGGGCCCGTCGCGGGACCTGGAGGCACTGGGCGCGCTGGACCCGCCAGGGGCGGGCGCCCTGCTGTTCGTCGCCTGGGGCGCCACCGTGTTCGGCTTCGGGGCCTGGGGCTGGCTGCTGCGCCGTCACCCCGCGTCGACGGTGGCGCCGTTCTCCCTTCTGGTACCGGTCTTCGGGATGTCGTCGGCAGCCCTGTTCCTGGGCGAACCGGTGAGCCCGCTGCGGTGGTGGGCGGCGGCCCTGCTGGTGGGCGGGGTGGCCCTCGCGTCGTTCGGGGGACGGGAGCGGCGGGCGGGCCGGGAGGGGGAGCCCGCGGCCGGGGCGGACGGGGCCGGCGGCGAGGTGAGCGGGCCCGGCGACGGCGTGCACGGATCCGGCGGGCGGGGGGCCGTGCCGGCGGGGCGGTGCGCGGGGCCGGCCGGGGGACGGGAGCCGGCTGTGCCGGGTCGTT
Organism: Streptomyces yamdrokensis; assembly: GCF_053890455.1. Lineage (NCBI taxonomy): Bacteria > Bacillati > Actinomycetota > Actinomycetes > Kitasatosporales > Streptomycetaceae > Streptomyces > Streptomyces yamdrokensis. Next base: position 2,719,420 of record NZ_CM132679.1, on the reverse strand, counting down.
GAGGGGTGGAACCGGCGGGCGGGCGGGCCGGGAGGAAGGGCCCGGGGCCGGGCGTGCGGGGCTTGCGGCGGGGTGGTCCGGTTCGGTGGCCGGGTGGCCGGGAGCAGCGGGCCCGGCCGCAGAGCCGCCGGCCCGCCGACGGGGGCCCGTCGGCAGGCCGGGGTGCCGGGTCGGCCGACGTGACGGGAGCCGGTTACGCCGAGTCGTTGAGGAGGCGGGAGAGGTGGGCCCGGCCGGGACCGAGGAGGTCGGGGAGCGGGGCGGCCTCCTCGTACCAGCGCTTCTCGTACTCCCAGCAGAGCCAGCCGTCCCAGCCGTGGCGGGAGAGGATCTCCACGCAGTCGGCCAGCGGGAGGATGCCCTCACCGAGGGGGAGCGGGGTGGTGTCCTCGGTGGAGGCGATGTCCTTGACCTGGACGTAGCCGAGGTGGGGGGAGAGGGCCGCGTGGCTCTCCGCGGGCTGCTCACCGCCCATCCAGGTGTGCATCACGTCCCAGAGGGCGCCCACCTGGCGGTGGCCCACGAGGCCGAGGATCCGCATCGCGTCGGCGCCGGTGCGGTGGGAGTCGTGGTTCTCCAGCAGGATGCGCACGTCGAGGTCGGTCGCGTACTCGGCGGCCGTGCCCAGCCGCCGGGCGGCCGTCGCGTCGGCTTCTTCGGGGGTCTGCTCGGGGGAGCCGCCCGGGAAGACCCGGATGTAGGGGGCGCCGAGGTCGCGGGCGAGGTCGAGGAGGGCGCGGAGCTCCGCGACGACGGCCTCGTCGTCGCCCGGCGCGGCGACCCTGGTGTAGCCCGCGACGCTCAGGATCTCGATGCCGGCCGCCTTGAACTCGGCGGCCACATCGGCCCGTTCGGCGGGGGAGAGACCGGGATGGACCGGTTCCTCGGGGTGCGCGCGCACTTCGACGCCGTGGTAGCCGTGCGCGGTCGCGAGACGCAGTACGTCGGCCATCGGAAGGCCGGGGACACCGAGGGTGGAGAACGCCAGCTTCATGAAAACGGACCCTACCCGGGACCCGCGCGGTCACTCCCCCCTCGCCGCTCCTCGCCACTCCGGTGTCGCGCGAGGGTTCGGGGGCGCCGGTCCGGTCGTGCGGGCGGTGGCGCCCCCGTCCGGGGACCCCAGGCTCCGGCGGGCGCCTTTGTGGCGCGGCGGCAGACGCACACCTGGGCGCCGGACTTCGCGGTCTTCGCCGAGGCCGGCTCGAACGGGCGCTTCGCGCCGTCCATGGGGAAGACCGACCTGCCGCCGCCCAGGACCACCGGCATGACGAGGAGCCGGAGTTCGTCCACCAGGTCCTCGCCCGGCAGGGTGCGGGCGAGCGTGGGTCTGCCCATCGTCACGAGGTCGCCGCCCTCGGCCGCGCGCAGCTCCCGGATGCGGGCGACGGCCTCCCCGGCGGGAAGGAGCCGGCTGTTGTTCCGGATGAGGCCGGACTCGCCGAGGGCGCCGGAGACGACGTGCTTCGGCAGGCCGTTGATCCGGTCGGCTGGGGGTCCCCCGCTAGCGGGGGAGGGCCCCCAACCTGCCGGGGCCACGCCTCGGCCGTGGTCTGCCAGGTGCGGCGCCCGTACAGGAGCCCCTCGGTTTCTCCAGCGCCGCGTCGAAGGCGCCGCCGAGGACCTCCGGACCGAAGTGGGCGTGCGACCAGCCCCGCCGTGGGCGAAACCGCCGTCGGTGTCCTCCTCGGGACCGCCGGGGGCCTGCACGACACCGTCGAGGCCGATGGACTCGGTGATCACGATCCGCACGGCTGCCACTCCTGTTGTCCGCTCGTCCGCTCGTCCGCTGAGGCGGTGACGGAAGTGCGGACCGACAGTAGCGGCGGTAGCGGCGGTAGCGGCGGGACTCATCGCCGCCGTCGGCAACCGCGTACTCCGACCGGGCGGCACAGGTACCGGCGTCGGCGCGGACACCGGCCCGCAGCCTCACACCCGAGGCGCCCCCGAGGACCCCCGCACCATCAACTCGCCCCGCACGGAGGCGATCCCCCCGGGCGGCGACTCCTCGCGGCCCATCGCGATGCGGCCGGCCCGCGCCCCCGCCTCGGCGAGCGGCAGGCGCACCGTCGTCAGGGCGGGCACCGCGTCGATGCTGAACGGCAGGTCGTCGAAACCGGCGACCGACACGTCGTCGGGGATCTTCCGGCCGGAGTCCCGCAGCGCCGCGCACGCGCCCAGCGCGACGGAGTCGTTCGCCGCGACCACCGCCGTCAACTCGGGGTCCCTGCGCAGGAGCTCGAGGGCGGCCTCGTAGCCGGAGCGGCGGTCGTAGCGGCCGTGGACGGTCCAGCGGGGATCCTCCTCGATGCCGTGCGCGGCGAGCGCGGCCCGGTGCCCTTCGAGGCGGTGGCGGGTGGTGGTGCGCTCCTGCGGGCCCGCGACGTAGCCGAGGCGGCGGTGACCGAGCCCGATCAGATGCTCGGTGAGTTCCCGGCCGCCGCCGCGGTTGTCGAAGGTCAGCGCGATCGCCCCGGTGTCCGGTGCCGGCGGCCGGCCGCACAGCACCACCCGGGTCCCGGCCTCCGCCAGCCTGCGCAGCTTCGCGTCCATCGCCGCCCGGTGCGGGACGTCCTCGATGGCACCGCCGGTCAGCACCACCGCCGCGGCCCGCTGCCGCTGGAGCAGCGTCAGATACGTCAGTTCGCGCTCCGGGGAGCCGCCCGTGTTGCACACGACCGCGAGTCTCTCCCCGCCGGCCCGCCCGCCCGGCCCTCCGATCTCGCCCTGGATCGCGCTCGCCATGATCCCGAAGAAGGGGTCGGCGATGTCGTTCACCAGGATGCCCACCAGGTCGGAGGTGGCGGCTGCCAGGGCACTCGCGGGGCCGTTGAGCACGTAGTCGAGTTCGTCCACGGCCTTCAGCACCCGCTCGCGGGTGGAAGCCGCCACGGGATAGTTCCCGTTCAGCACGCGCGACACCGTCGCGGGGGAGACCTGCGCGCGGGCCGCCACGTCCGCCAGGGTCACCGTCATCTCTCGTCCTCCGGTCGCGCATCTCGTCGTATCGGCGCCGGCCGCGGTGCCCGGGCGCGTCCGGGCACGGAACCCGATGTCCCGCCCCCGACCAGACCCTATGGCCCCGCGTCCACTTGTTCGCCCCCTCGAACAAGTCGGGTTCGCCATGGTCTTGTCCGGACCGCCGTTCAGAGGCTAGCTTCTAGATACATAGAAAGCGCTTGCTGTGACGTTCACCGGACCCGTCGCGCGTCGGCCGCCACTCGCCGGCCGACGCGTGACGGGTGGGGCGTACGCGGCGCGCGGGGACCGCGTACGAAGGGAACGACGTGACACGCAAGACGGTGCGTATCGCCATGAACGGTGTGACGGGACGGATGGGTTACCGGCAACACCTCGTCCGCTCCATCCTGGCCCTGCGCGAGCAGGGCGGCCTCGACCTCGGTGACGGCACCGTGCTGTGGCCGGAGCCGGTCCTGGTCGGCCGCCGGGAGCACGCGCTGCGCGCGCTGGCCGAGCGGCACGGCCTGGAGCACGTCTCCACCGACCTGGACGCGGTGCTCGCCGACGAGAGCATCGACATCTACTTCGACGCCCAGGTCACCTCCGCCCGCGAGGAGGCCCTCACCAAGGCGATCGCGGCCGGCAAGCACGTCTACACCGAGAAGCCGACCGCCACCGGCCTCGACGGCGCCCTGGAACTGGCCCGGCTGGCGAACGCCGCCGGAATCAAGCACGGCGTGGTGCAGGACAAGCTGTTCCTGCCGGGCCTGCTCAAACTGAAGCGGCTCATCGACGGCGGCTTCTTCGGCCGGATCCTGTCGGTGCGCGGCGAGTTCGGCTACTGGGTCTTCGAGGGCGACTGGCAGGACGCGCAGCGCCCGTCCTGGAACTACCGCGCCGAGGACGGCGGCGGCATCGTCGTCGACATGTTCCCGCACTGGGAGTACGTGCTGCACGAGCTGTTCGGCCGCGTGCGCTCCGTCCAGGCCCTGACCGCCACCCACGTCCCGCAGCGCTGGGACGAGAACGGCAAGCCCTACGACGCCACCGCCGACGACGCCGCCTACGGCGTCTTCGAACTCGAGGGCGGCACCGTCGCCCAGATCAACTCCTCCTGGACGGTCCGCGTCAACCGCGACGAACTCGTCGAGTTCCAGGTCGACGGCACCGAGGGCTCCGCCGTGGCCGGCTTGCGCAACTGCCGCGTCCAGCACCGCTCCGCCACCCCCAAGCCCGTCTGGAACCCGGACATCCCCGCCACCGAGGTCTTCCGCGACCAGTGGCAGGAGGTCCCGGACAACGGCGAGTTCGACAACGGCTTCAAGGCCCAGTGGGAGCTGTTCCTCAGGCACGTCTACGCCGACGCCCCCTACCACTGGGACCTGCTGGCCGGGGCCCGCGGCGTCCAGCTCGCCGAGCTGGGGCTGAGGTCGTCGGCCGAGGGCCGCCGCCTCGACGTACCGGAGATCTCGCTGTGACCATCGAACTGCCCGACGCACAGGGCCGGCTGCGGACCTACGAGCCCCGCGCCGAGCCCCTCGCGTTCACCACCGGAGCCCCCTTCACCTCCCGTACGGTCTTCTCCGCGGCACACGTCGTCGCCGACCCGTACGCCGACACGACCCCCGACTCGCCCGCCGCCGTCGACTGGGACGCCACCCTCGCCTTCCGCCGCCACCTGTGGTCGCACGGCCTGGGCGTCGCCGAGGCGATGGACACCGCCCAGCGGGGCATGGGCCTGGAATGGGCGGGCGCGGCCGAGCTGATCCGCCGGTCCGCCGCCGAGGCGAAGGCCGTGGGCGGCCGCATCGCCTGCGGCGTCGGCACCGACCAGCTCGCCACGGGCACGCTCGAGGAGGTGCGGGCGGCCTACGAGGAACAGCTCCTGCTCGTCGAGGAGTCGGGCGCGCAGGCCATCCTGATGGCGTCCCGCGCCCTGGCCGCCGCGGCCCGCTCCCCCGAGGACTACCTCGAGATGTACGGGTACCTGCTGCGCCAGTCCGCCGAGCCGGTGATCCTGCACTGGCTCGGCCCGATGTTCGACCCGGCGCTGGAGGGCTACTGGGGCTCGTCGGACCTGGACGCGGCCACCGAGACCTTCCTGGAGGTCATCGCCGCCCACCCCGACAAGGTCGACGGCATCAAGGTCTCGCTGCTGGACGCCGGCCGTGAGGTCGCCCTGCGCCGCCGCCTGCCGCAGGGCGTGCGCTGCTACACCGGCGACGACTTCCACTACCCCGAGCTGATCGCGGGCGACGAACAGGGCTTCAGCCACGCCCTGCTCGGCATCTTCGACCCGCTCGGCCCGCTGGCGGCCCAGGCCGTCCGCGCCCTGGACACCGGGGACACGGCGGGCTTCCGCGCCCTGCTCGACCCGACGGTGGAGCTGAGCCGGCACCTCTTCCAGGCACCCACCCGCTTCTACAAGACGGGCGTGGTGTTCCTGGCCTGGCTGGCCGGCCACCAGAGCCACTTCGCCATGGTCGGCGGCCTGCAGTCGGCCCGCTCGCTGCCGCACCTCGCCCGCGCCTACGAACTCGCCGACGGAATCGGCCTGTTCCCCGACCCGAAGCTCGCCGAGGACCGCATGCGGACCCTGCTGCACCTGTACGGAGTGACCCCGTGACCGAGTCCGACAACGCTCTCGCGCGTTTCAGCGTCAACCAGATGACGGTCAAGCAGCTGTCCCTGCCGGAACTCGTCGACGGCTGCCGCGACCTGGGCATCCCGGCCGTCGGCCTGTGGCGCGAACCCGTCCAGGCCTACGGCGTGGACGCGGCGGCGAAACTGGTCCGGGACGCGGGCCTCACGGTGACGACCCTGTGCCGCGGCGGTTTCCTCACCGCGACCGACCCCGCCGAGCGGGCCGCGGCCCTGGCCGACAACCGCCGCGCCGTCGACGAGGCCGCCACCCTGGGCACCGACACCCTGGTCCTGGTCTCCGGCGGCCTCCCGGCGGGCTCCAAGGACCTGCGCGGCGCCCGCGAACGCATCGCGGACGCCCTGGCGGAGCTGGGCCCGTACGCCGAGGAGCACGGGGTGCGCCTCGCCATCGAGCCGCTGCACCCCATGTACGCCTCCGACCGCTGCGTGGTCTCCACCCTCGCGCAGGCCCTCGACCTCGCCGAACGGTTCCCGGCCCGGCAGGTCGGCGTCACCGTCGACACGTACCACATCTGGTGGGACGACACGGCGCCCGCGCAGATCGCCCGCGCCGGCGCCCAGGACCGCATCCACACCTTCCAGCTCGCCGACTGGACCACCCCGCTGCCCGAGGGCGTCCTCAACGGCCGCGGCCAGATCGGCGACGGGAGCATCGACATGCGGGAGTGGCAGGGCCACGTGGAGGCGGCCGGCTACACCGGCGCCATCGAGGTCGAACTCTTCAACGACGTCCTGTGGGCCAGGGACGGCCGCGAGGTCCTGGCGGAGACGGCACGGAGGTTCACGGAGAACGTCCGGCCGTGAGCGGTGAGCGGTGAGCGGTAAGAGGTGAGCGGCGACCCGGGTCCTGTACCCCGTGACCCGGGTCCCGCCCGAGGCGCCGCCGGCGCGCAGGACGACGTCAGGCCTCCGCCTCCGTCTCCGCCCCCGTCGTCGACGGTCCGCGAACACCTTGCCGCCCTGCGGGCCGGCACCGCCGAACCGGGCCGGGCCGGGATCCCGGGCCCCCGCACGGTCACTTCGTGGATCATGCGGTCGCGTGAAGCGCCCACCGAGAGCCGGACCGACCGGCTGCTCCAGGTCCGTCTCGCCGGCCCGGACATCACCCGGGCCCGCGACCCCGCCCGAGCGTTCGCCGATCTGGTCCGCCACCAACGCGGATACAACACTCAAGCGAGCGATGTACGGCCGGGCCTCGTTCGAACTCCTCCGGACCCGCGTCCTCTCTCACCGATGAGAATCCGTGAGAGAGGCCCTGTCCGCCGAGTCGGATGTCAGTGGTGGCTGACAGCATTGCGATCATGAGCCGGATCATTTCGTACAGCACAGCCGACAAGGCCGACGTCCTGGGCTTTCTCGGAGCCGCCGGAAACCTCACGTCCGACCAGCAGCGCATCCTCGGCAGGGTGCGCGAGAGGGCGCAGAGAAGCCAACTGGAACTCGACCGCCAGGGCATCGACTGGGGTCTGTCGATCCCTGACGCCCTCGAACACCTCCTGGCCGGTCACGCGAGTTCGAACGCGGAGTACGCGGCCGGCGCCTACTACCGTGCCCTTCAGCACATCATCGACTGCAACGCGTCCGACCCCTCCGACCTGGGCGTGTACTCCAAGCCGTCCACCTTCTTCGGCCTCGTCGACGAAGAACTGCGCCGCCTGGAGGTGAGCGCTGATCTGCTGCTGCACGAGCACCTGTTCTCGGGGCCACCGAAGGAGATCCCCTTCCACATCCCCCACCCCGTGGACGGCCCGCACATCGGCATGCTCCCGTTGGCCAAGGCCAAGCCCGCTGCCGACGCCTACCGTGCCGTGCTGGACCGCATGGAAGAGGGACTCCGGTACGACATCCAAGAACTCATCGAGAAGCTCGAGTTCGAGCACGACGAATGGGAGTACTCGACGAAGAACATCGACTGGTACACCCAGGACACCATCTTCTTCTCCATCACCGGATGATCGATCGGGACGCGGCACCCTGTCGTCGCCCACCTCGGGGGCGACGACAGGCTGCGGGCGTCACGGAACCGCGGACAGAGCCTCGCGGGCCGTCCCTCAGAAGAACACCCCGCACCGCAGCAGCACGTTCGCGTACGGCCGGGCCTCCCCGGTGCGGACGACGAGCCGGGCGCCGGCGGTCAGTTCCTTGAGCCGTTCGTGCGGGACCAGGGCGAGATCGGGGAAGTGGCCCGCCAGCAGCTCCGCGGCCGCCGGGTTGGCCTGCCGGATCTCGGTCGCGGCCGTCGCGCCCTCGATCACCAGCTCGGCCAGCAGCCCCTCCAGCACCTCCGCGAAGGACGGCACCCCGGCACGGAACGCCAGGTCCACCACGCGCGGCCCGTCCGGGATGGGCATGCCCGCGTCGCACACCAGCACCCGGTCCGTGTGGCCCAGTTCGGCCAGCGCGGCGCTGAGGTGCCGGTTCAGGATTCCGCCCTTCCTCACAGCGCCGCGACCTCCTCCGCGGTCGGGAAGGACACCTGCGCGCCCTCCTTGGTGACCGTCGCCGCCCCCACCCGGGCCGCGTACGCCGCCGCGTCGGGCAGGGACTCGCCGAGGCCCAGCCGCCAGGCCAGCGCGGCGGTGAACGAGTCGCCCGCGCCCGTGGTGTCCACGGCGCGCACCTTCACGGAGGGGATACGGGTGACCCCGTCGGACGAGGCCACCAGCGCGCCCTCGCCGCCCAGCGTCACCACCACCGAACGGGGCCCCTTGGCGAGCAGCAGCCGCGCCCAGTCCTCGGGCCCCTCACCGGCATGTGCCGCCTCGCCGAGGATCACCTTCGCCTCGTGCTCGTTGACGATCAGCGGGTCGCACGCCGCCAGCACCTCCCCCGGCAGCGGCCGCGGCGGCGACGGGTTCAGCACGAACCGGCTGTCCGGCGCCAGCGAGCGCACCACCTCCACCACCGTCTCCAGCGGGATCTCCAGCTGCGTGGAAACCACCCTCGCGGCGTGGAAGAGGCTCCCGGCGGCCCGTACGTCACCGGGCGTCAGCCGGCCGTTGGCGCCCGGCGAGACGACGATGCTGTTGTCCCCGGACGGGTCCACCGTGATCAGCGCGACGCCGGTCGGCGCCCCGCCCACCAGCACACCCACCGTGTCCACCCCGGCCGCCCGCTGCGAGTCCAGCAGCAGCCGCCCGTGCGCGTCGTCGCCGACCCGGGCCAGCAGGGCCGTACGGGCGCCGAGCCGGGCGGCGGCGACCGCCTGGTTCGCGCCCTTGCCTCCCGGGTGGACGGCCAGGTCGGAGCCGAGCACCGTCTCCCCGGCATCCGGCCGGCGCTCGACGCCGATCACCAGGTCGGCGTTGGCCGACCCCACGACCAGCAGGTCGTAGTCGTACATGGAATGGCTCCCCACATGGTCGCTTCGGGGGCGGGCGGTCGTCACGACCGCCCGCCCCCGTTGATGATCCTCGGTGTCAGCCGCTGAACTCGGCCACGTTCTCCTTCGTGACCACCTTCACCGGAACCATCACCGTCTCGTCGAGCTTCCTGCCCTCGGCGGCGCGCAGTGCGTTGTCCACCGCGATCCTGCCCAGTTCGCGCGGCTGCTGCGCGACGGACGCGTACAGCGTGCCCTGCTCGACCGCCTTGAGGCCGTCCGGCGTGCCGTCGAAGCCGACGACCCGGACGGACTTCCCGGCCTTGGAGCCGAGCGCCTTGATCGCGCCGAGCGCCATCTCGTCGTTCTCGGCGAACACGCCGTCGATGTCGGGGTGGGCCTGGAGCAGGTTCGTCATCACGTCGAGGCCCTTGGTGCGGTCGAAGTCCGCGGGCTGCTTGGCGACGACCTTGATGCCCGGGTACTCCTTGAGGCCCTCGGCGAAGCCGGAGCCGCGCTCGCGGCTGGCGGAGGTGCCGGCCTGGCCCTGGAGGATCACGATCGTGCCCTTGCCGCCCAGCTTCTCGGCGAGTGCCTCGGCGCCCTGCCGGCCGCCGGCCACGTTGTCGGAGGCGACCAGCGCGGACGTCTCGGCCTTGTTGACGCCGCGGTCCACGGCGACGACCGGGATGTCCGACTCGTTGGCGGAGCGCACCGCGGGTCCCGCCGCGTCCGAGTCCACCGGGTTGACGATGATCGCGTCGAGGCTGCCGCTGGTGAAGTTCTGCAGCTGGTTGGCCTGCTGGGAGGCGTCGTTCTGCGCGTCGGTGACGGTCAGGTCGAGGCCCTGCTTCTTCGCCTCAGCCTCCGCACCGTCCCGGATCTGCACGAAGAACGGGTTGTTGAGGGTCGACACGGACAGGCCGACCTTCTGCGCCTTCGCCTCCGAGGAGCCGTTGTGCAGGAAGGACAGCGCGCCGACGACCGCCGCCGCGACCACCGCGGCGAGCAGATAGGTCGCCGCCTGCTTCTTCCGGTCGCCCCCGCCCGTCGCACCGGACGCGGTCGGGGTCGCCCCCGCCTTGCGGCGCAGCGTGTCCAGGAGCACGGCCAGCGCGATGACCACGCCGATCACGACCTGCTGCCAGAACGCCGACACGGAGAGGAGGTTGAGGCCGTTGCGCAGCACCGCCAGGATCAGCGCGCCGATCAGCGTCCCGGACGCCTTGCCGGTGCCGCCCGCGAGGGAGGCGCCGCCGATGACGACGGCGGCGATCGCGTCGAGTTCGTAGCCCTGCGCGGCCTGCGGCTGCGCGGAGGACAGCCGGGAGGCGAGGACGATGCCCGCGGCGGCGGCGAACAGGCCGGAGAGCGCGTAGATGGCGAGCTTCTGCTTCTTCACCCGCAGCCCGGACAGCCGGGCCGCCTCCTCGTTGCCGCCGATGGCGTACATGGAGCGGCCGATGTACGTACGGCCGAGGATGAATGCCGTGATCAGGCCCATGACGATCATCACGAGCACCGGCACTGGCAGCCAGCCGCCGAGGGTGTCGCCGAGGTGCGAGACGGAGTCGGGGAACGGGATCGGGGAGCCCTGGGAGATCACCAGGGACAGACCGCGGGCCACCGACAGCATGGCGAGTGTCGCGATGAACGACGGCAGCTTGCCGTACGACACCAGGATGCCGTTGACCAGGCCGCACGCGATGCCGGTGGCGATGGCCAGCAGCACCGCCAGGGGCACCGGGACGCCCTCGGACGTGGCGCTCCAGGCGAGGACGGTGGCCGACAGGGCGGCGACCGAACCGACCGACAGGTCGATGCCCGCGGAGACGATCACGAAGGTGACGCCGAAGGCGAGGATCGCGACGACCGCCGCCTGCACACCGATGTTGAGCAGGTTGTCGGCCGTCAGGAAGTCGCCGGACAGCGCCGACATCGCGATGACGAGGACGATGAGCGCGGTGAGCGCCCCGTTGTCGAGCAGGAGGCGGCGCAGGCCGCCCGAGGAGGCGCTCCTGCCCCCCGAGCTCTTGAGCGTGTCAGTGGCCACGGGGGGCCTCCTTGCCGTTCTTGTCGTTCTTGTCGTTCTTGTCGGTCTGGTCGTTCTTGTCGGTGGGGCCGGTGCCGACCGCGAGGGCCATCACCGCGTCCTGCGTGGCGTCCTCGGCCGGGAGTTCGCCCGCGATCCGGCCCTGGGCCATCACCAGCACCCGGTCGCTCATGCCCAGCACCTCGGGCAGGTCGCTGGAGATCATCAGCACGGCGGCGCCGGCCGCGGTGAGTTCGTTGATCAGCTGGTAGATCTCGACCTTGGCGCCGACGTCGATCCCGCGCGTCGGCTCGTCGAGGATCAGCACCCTGGTGTCGGCGAGCAGCCACTTGCCGATGACGACCTTCTGCTGGTTGCCGCCGGAGAGCGTGCGCACGTGCTGGCCGAGGCCCGCCATCCGCACCCCGAGCTGCTCGGCGATCCGGGCCGCCGCGGCGCGCTGGCCCCTGAGGTCGACGAGCCCCGCGCGGGTGGCCGAACGCAGCGTGACCAGGCCCAGGTTCTCCTCCACCGAGGCGTCCAGGACGAGGCCCTGGCCCTTGCGGTCCTCGGGGACGAGCCCCATCCCGGCCGTCATCGCCGCGTTGACGTCGTGGCCGCGCAGGGAACTGCCCGCGACGTGCACGGTCCCGCTGTCGTACGGGTCGGCGCCGAACACCGCGCGGACGACCTCGGTACGGCCCGCGCCGACCAGGCCCGCGATGCCGACGACCTCACCGGCGTGCACCTGGAAGCTCACGTCGTGGAAGACGCCGTCACGGGTGAGGCCCTCGACCCGCAGCAGGGTGTCACCGGTGGCGGGCCGCCGGCGCGGGTACTGCTGCTCGATGGACCGGCCCACCATGAGGCGGACGAGTTCGTCCTCGGGCGTGGTGGCCGGGACCTGGCCGACGCTGCGGCCGTCCCGGATGACCGTGACCCGGTCGCCGAGGGCGGCGATCTCCTCCAGGTGGTGCGTGATGAACACGACGCCCACGCCGTCCTCGCGCAGCCTGCGCACGATGGAGAAGAGCTTGTCGACCTCCTCGGAGGTCAGCACGGCGGTCGGCTCGTCCATGATCAGTACCCGCGTGTCCAGGCTCAGCGCCTTCGCGATCTCGACCATCTGCAGCCGTGCGATGCCGAGTTCGCGGACCCGCGCGGACGGCGACACGTTCACGCCGACCCGCTCCAGGAGGACGGCGGCGTCGGCCTCCATCCTCTTGCGGTCGATCATCCCGAAGCGGCGCGGCTGCCGCCCCAGGAAGATGTTCTCGGCGACCGTCAGATCGGGTACGAGGTTGAACTCCTGGTAGATGGTGGCGATGCCGAGGCGCTCGGAGTCCTGCGCACCGTGGATGCGCACCTCCTCGCCGCCGACCAGGATGCGGCCCTCGTCGGGCGTGTAGGCGCCGGACAGCATCTTGATGAGGGTGCTCTTGCCCGCGCCGTTCTCACCGAGCAGCACGTGCACCTCGCCCCGGCGCAGGTCGAAGTCGACACCGTCGAGGGCGACCACGCCCGGGAAGGTCTTGCGGATGCCCTCGATGCGCAGCAACTCGTCCGGGTCGCTCACGACGTACTCCTTCGTACGGGGGACTGGGTGGGGGTCTGCTGTCCGGGGGCCGGTGGGTCGGATTCCGGCGGCTCGGGTGCCGGTGGTCGGTGGGCCGGCGGTCGTTGGGCAGGTTCGCCGCACGAGCGGCGGACGACGAGCCGGGCGGGGAGGGTGACGGACTCGCCGGGCCGCCCCTCGATCCGGTCGACCAGCGCGCGCACGGCGGCCCGCCCGAGGTCGCCCGTGGGCTGGGCGATCGCGGTGACCGGCGGATCGGTGTGCACGAACCAGGGGATGTCGTCGAACGCGGCGAGCCCGATGTCCTCGGGAACCCGCAGCCCGCGCGCGCGTACGGCGTCCAGCGCGCCGAGCGCCATCAGGTTGTCGGCGGCGAAGACGACCTCGGGCGGCTCGGGCAGCGCGAGGAAGCCCTCGGTGACCCGGCGCCCGCTGTCGGCCTGGAAGTCGCCCTGGCCGATGTAGACCTCGGGGAGGGGGAGCCCGTACGCGCCGAGCGCCTCGCGGAAGGCGTCGACGCGCTCGCGTCCGGTCGTCGTGGCGGCCGGCCCCGCGATGATCGCGAGCCGGCGGTGCCCGAGCCCGTACAGGTGCGCCACGAGGTCCCGTACGGCGGCCCGCCCGTCCGACCGGACCACGGGCACGTCCACGCCCGGGATCCAGCGGTCGACGAAGACCATCGGCGTCCCCGCGCGGGCGGCGTCCAGCATCCGTGGCGAACCGCCGTCGGTGGGGGAGACCAGCAGCCCGTCGATCCGGCGGTCCAGCAGGGTCGTGACGTGGTGGTCCTGGAGGTCGGGCCGCTCGTCGGCGTTGCCGATGATGACGCTGTAGCCCAGCGCGCGGGCCTCCTCCTCGACGGAGCGGGCCAGCTCGGTGAAGTACGGGTTCATCACGTCGCTGATGACCAGGCCGAGGGTCCGGGTCTGGTCGGTGCGCAGCGACCGGGCGACGGCGTTCGGGCGGTAACCCAGCGTCTCGACGGCGGCCAGCACCCGCTCGCGCGCGGCCGCGCTGACCGACGGATGGCCGTTCAGGACACGCGACACCGTGGCGACGGACACGCCCGCCTCGGCGGCGACGTCCTTGATGCCCGCCATCGCCCCCACCTCCTCGTGGAATCGATTACACCTGCTGTGCACCAAGGATTGGAATCGATTACACGAAGGGAAACAAGGGGGTGCGGGTGGCCGAAATCGAATCGTGACCGGGGTGCGGGCCGCCGTGGGCGCCCTCCCACGACGGGCCGGAACCGAGCACCGCCGGCCGGTGTCGTGATGCTCATGGAGCACGGCGGGAGCACGGCGGGAGCACGATGGGTGAGGAACCGACGTGGGCGGAGGCAGTGCTGAACCTCGTCCTCATGGCGTCGATTCCCACGGCGTCGGGGGAGCGGTGATCCTTAATGATCGGCGTGTGGTGGCGGGACCTGCCCGAACGGTTCGGGCAGTGGAGACCGTCTGTGAACGCCACCGGCCGTAGTCGCCCTGCCTGCCTTGCCGCAGTGGCGCACCGGACTACGGAATAGCGGTCTTCCGCTCCGCTTCCGTAAGAGGTGGGCCCTGCAGGTGCGGCTTCTTCGGGCCGAAGAGCATAGGGACGAGCATGTCGGACGAGAACAAGCGGATGGCAGGTTTCTCCAGGCTCATGACGTCCAGGAGTGCTGCCATGGCGCGCGGGTTGCCCGCACCGGTTTCAACGGCTTTGTCGACGAAGCGTGCCAGGAGGCGTTCGACGGTGTTGGGGCGGGCGTCGGCCGCTCCCGGGTAGAAGGCGTCCTGGCCGACGGCCAGGTTCCAGGCGGCGGCAACAGGCCGAGCGGCGGCGCGCTGGAGACGGCGTGCGAGGCCAGGGCTTTCGAGCTCGGCCGTGCGGAGCAGGTCGCGGACGGCGAGAGCGCACTGGGCGGCCACCGTGAGGCCGTGGCCGTAGACGGGGTTGTATCCGGCGATGGCGTCACCGAGGACGACGAAGCCGTCCGGCCAGCGTTTGGCCTGCTCGTAGTAGCGGCGGTGGTTGGCTGTGGCGCGGGTGGTGCATACGTCCCCGAGGGGCTGAGCGTCTTTGATCAGCTCGCCGATGACGGGTTCGTCCAGGCCGAGTGCGAAGTCGACGAAGGCGTCGGGGTCGCCGGTGGGTTCGCCGCCGCGGGTGCCGGAGAGGGTGACGATCCAGCGGTTTGCCTCGATGGGCAGGATGATGCCGCCCCGCCCCGGTGCCTTGGCCGGGTTGGCCTGCACGTTGATGAGGGGGAAGTTGATGTCCCTGGTCGTGCCCGGGGCTCGGTAGAGACGGGTTGCGTAGGCGACGCCGGCGTTCACCTCGCGCTCGGCGACGGCCGGCAGTCCCAGATCCATGAGCCACTGTGGTGCGCGAGAGCCTCGGCCGGAGGCGTCGATGACCAGGTCCGCGGAGAGAGCGAGTTCCTCCTCGCCGGTGCGGATGTGGATGCCGGTGACGCGCGTGGCGTCTCCTTGAAGACGGAGTGCGGTGGTCTCCTGGCGGAGCGTGATGCGTTCGTCGGCCAGGACGCGGTCGCGCAGGACGAAGTCGAACAGGTCGCGAGAGCACACCAGGTTGCGGTGGTGGGTGGCCAGGAAGCGGCGGAACCACACCTCATTGGGTGCTCGGGAGACCATGTCACCCATGATGTGCACCAGGCGGCCGCCGTGGGCGACCACCTCCTCGGTGAAGCCCGGCAGGAGGCTGCCGAAGGCCTTGACCCCGCCACTCCACACCAGGTGGGCGTGGCGTGCCTGGGGGACGCCGCGGCGTGGTCGGGGTCCGTCGGGCAGGCGGTCGCGTTCGACGATGGTGACATCGGCGAAGTCGGTGAGAGCCGCAGCGGTGAAGAGGCCGGCGGCGCTGGCACCGATGACCACGGCGGTGGGCCGGCGGGGGGTGGGTATCTCAGGCATGGCTGTTCGTGCTTTCTGTGGTGGTTGCCTTCTGGCGGATGTCTTCGACGGTGTGGGGATGGTGCAGAGCGATGGCGACGTCTTCGATGTGGTCGCTCACGGCCGGGCCCAGGGGCAGGGCTTGGGGGTGTGCGGGTGGTGGTCCACCTCTTCGGTGGGCGTCGATGGCGGCGCGGATCGTTATGGCTCCTGCGATGCCCCGCGCCTTCCGGGGGCCATGTGCGGCTTGTGCCGCTTGACAGGCCTTCTGGTGGAGGGCCGCGTCGAAGTAGGGGTTGAGCACACGCAGGGCGTCGTGGATGCGCTGCTGGCGTTGCACGAGCCGTAGGTCGAGGGGAGCCCACAACCCGAAGCGTGCTTTGGCTGCCGACGGGGCGAGGACGCGGACCGCACGCCATAACGGGCGCAGTCGGTGGTAGTCGCGTTGGTCGCGGAGCCACTTCTGCAGGAACGGTCCGGCTTGGGGAACGATGAAGCCGAGTGCGACGAGTGCGGCCTCCAGGAGCGCGAACGGTGGTGCCGCCTGAGTACTGAGCATGTCCCAATCGCGCCCTGCCCAGCGGGCACTGATCGCGGCCAGCTTTGCCGCGTCGAAAATGAGCCCTGAGGCGAAACCCAGTTGCAGGAACACGACTCCTGCCTTCAGCCAGCGGTTGACGACCTCGGGAAACCACTTCCAGAGCATGGAGGCGGCCACGAGGGAGGAGACCATGTGCGCGGCGATGTAGAGCAAGATGTGTTCGCGCATCCAGGGGGTGCCGGCGTAGTAGGTGTCCAGGTCGTAGACGCGTGCCGTCGGCACGTCGGCGAGGAGGAACGTCAGCCACAGGACGGCGATGATGCCGGCGTAGGTCCAGTAGACGCGGCGCATTCTGCGCCGGCGTTTGTCGGAGGGTTCCTCCCGCCAGCGCATGATCATGGTCAGGCCGGTGGCACAGAACGCGGTGAGGAACGAGTAGGCCCAGGGGGCGGCGATGTTCGGTATGCCGGTGAGGACGTTGAGACGCTCGATGTTGACCGGGGTAATGACGACGAGAACGGCGGTGGCCCAGGTCAGCAGGAGGGTCGTGGCCCGGACATCGGGGTCGCGTGAGGCCCGTAGGAACGTCGGGAACTTCAGTACGAGGGCCAGTGCCAGCAGTGCGGTGGGCAGGATGTAGGGAACGTGGAAGGAGGGATTCATGACAGGATGCGTCCGCCGCGGTTACTCAGCGACAGGTTGATGCGTCCTTCCACGGTGGCCGGATTGACCGGGCCCTGCGCGTAGCGGCCCTTCATCCATGTGCGGACTTCACGGCCGAAAAGCAATCCGAACGTCTCGGCGTCCACCTCGTGGTCGTGGGCTGATCCGGCGCGGGCCGCAACGGCAAGGAATGCGTCGCGGGGCACCTCGTGCGCCGTGAGGATCTGCTCGACGGCCCGTTGCATATCCCCAGTTGTCCGATCTGCGGTCGGCGCGCGGGCAGCCGCCGGCATCCCTGCGACGTGGTGACCGCAGTCGCCCTGCTCCTCGTGCCACAGCTCGTGGCCGAGGATGACCAACTGGGCTTCAGGCACCGTATGTTCCTCCACGACGATGATGGAGTGATCCCCGCAGTCCAGGCGCATGCCGGAGACGGGGATGTCGGGCGGGAAGGCCCGGAAGACGAGGCGGATCGGCCGACCGGTGCGTAAGGTCATGGCCTTGCAGAACGCTCCCATGACGTCCCGTGGTTCGGCGGGTCTGTGAAGGGACCGCGCCGCGTGCCGGCCCAGTACGGTGAGCAGAGACTTCATGGCCTTGGTGCTCACTGTCTGTGGTCTCCTTCCGGAGGCACCACCGACCGCAGAACGCCTTCGAGGAGACGCTCCAACTGCTCGCGGGTCAGGGAGCCGTGCACACGCAGATCCGTCGACTTCACGCCGTAGCGGTCCATCAGGGCGAGCACGGGGTCACCCTCGGGGTCTTCGAGACCGTGCAGGAGAGGGAGCAGGGCACGGTTGAGGGCGTCGGTGGCCGACGCGGTGAAGAACCCCTCTCCTCCGTCGACCTCGAAGTACTCGACGAGCCCGTGGAGAAGCTCGATACTGGGTACTTTCCTGCCGTCGCAGACTTGACGGACCCAGTACTCGGACACACCCAGGTGTTTGGAGACTTCCGCGGCCAGATCCGACATGCGCCTGCCCGTTGCCGCCAGATTGGCCTGGGCCAGCGTCTTGAGACGCGTCCGAACCCGGTCGTTGACCGTGTCGACCGGCGGCGTACCGCCTTCGAGCAGGAGGCGGACGGTGGACTCGGGCAAGGACGTTTTGACCGACAGTGCAGCCGGATCAAGGAACTCCGGCCACTCCAGGCCCTGTTCTGCAGCAAGTGTCCCAAGGCGCTCCAGCGTCTCGGGGAGAGGCGGGACTGGTTCCACCGAATGTGCTCCTGAGGTCTGGGGCCTTATGGGGAGCGTGCGAGTGGAAGCCTAGCCACTCCACCCCCGGCACTCAACGATAGTTTTCGGCTATACAACGATCGTTGAGACCCGTTGTTCGCGCATGGCGCCGTCCGGGATCGCGAAGGCGGGGCGTCCGGCCACCGGGCCGGAGCGTTTTCGAGCTGCATCCTGCCCGTCCTGCTGTAGTGGAGAGCCGCGCGCACAAGCGCCTGAATCGGACGGAACCGATGGCTGCCCGTCCTTCCTGGGTGCCGGGCAGCAGGCATCGGAGCGGAGCGGATCGGCTCGCACGCACAGCTCGTGGCCGGGGCTTTTGCTCACCTCGGGCCTGAACCGGGCCCGGTGCGCTCTCCTGTCCTCCGTGCAGTGCGGAGTGTGCCCCGGCTGCGCCGGTTGCCGTGACCGCCCGGGCCGATGTGCGAGCGCCGACTCGCCGGCGCTCTACTCGGGTCGTGGGGTCTCGCGCGTCCGAGCCTGGTGCCGGCGGGCTTTGAGCCGGTTTCCGCAGGTCTTCATCGAGCACCACCGTGCGGTGTTGGCGCGGCTGCGGTCCAGGAGGAAGAGGCGGCATTCGGGGTTCTCGCACGGCCGCAGACGGCCGGGCATGCGCTCCTTGACGTCCGCCCACGCGAGCACGAGTTCCACGGCGAGCCTGCGCTCCGGCGGCACCTCCAGGTGCCACTCGATGCCCGACGCGCCGGGCTGCGGGACTTTGCGAACGCCTGCGAGGACCCGGCGCAGCCGGGGCTCCGCCGGCGTGCCCGACGCCACCGCCTGGAGCGCGTCCCGGGCGGTGCGCAGCCACCGGCGCTCCTCGTCGCCGCCGGGACCCCCGTGCTCCCGCGCCCACCTGTCCACCTCGTGGTCGTCGTCCCACAGGTCCTGGCGTCGGCCCTCTGTGACAGGGGTGCTGTTCAGCGCCTGCATCAGGGCTTGGTCGTCCAGCACGGCCCTCACCTTCCCACCTAACTCCATCAAGTTGTTTGACAGGTTACTCCAGGAGCGGTCTACTGGGCACCGAAGGGTAACCCCCAAGAGGCATTGAAGGAGTTAGTCATGGCTGAGGTCCGCCACCAGTACGCGACAGTGCGGGGACATCGCGTCTTCTACCGCGAGGCAGGACCCCGCGAGGCGCCCACGCTCGTACTCCTGCACGGATTCCCCTCCAGTTCACGCATGTTCCGCCACCTCGTTCCGGCGCTGGCCGATCGATTCCACGTCATCGCCCCCGACCACCTCGGCTTCGGCAACTCCGACACCCCGGCCGTGGACGAGTTCACCTACACCTTCGACTCCCTGACCGACATCACCGAAGCCCTTCTGGCCCAGCTCGGCGTCACCCGCTACGCCCTGTACGTCCAGGACTACGGCGCCCCCATCGGCTGGCGGCTGGCCCTGCGCGCCCCGGACGCGATCACCGCGGTGATCACGCAGAGCGGCAACGCCTACGAGGACGGCTTCGTACCGGATTTCTGGAAGCCCGTATGGGCGTACGCGGAGAACCCGGGCCCCCGGACCGAACCCGCCGTCCGCGGTGCCCTCTCGCTCGACGCCATCCGCTGGCAGTACCTGCACGGAGTGGACCGACCCGAGCTGGTCGACCCCGACACCTGGGCCGCCGACCACCGCGAGGTCAACCGGCCGGGCAACGACCTCGTGCAGCTCGCCCTGTTCCGCGACTACGCCGGCAACCCGCCCCTCTACCCCCAGGTGCATGCCTACTTCCGGGAACGCCGGGTTCCCCTCCTCGCGGTCTGGGGCGCGAACGACGAGATCTTCGGCCCGGACGGAGCACGCGCCTTCACCAGGGACCTGCCGGACGCGGAGATCCACCTCGTTCCCGGAGGCGGCCACTTCCTGCTCGAAAGCCACCTGGACACCGTGGCCGGGTACATGCGCGGATTCCTGACCGCCACCGCATCACCGGCGTGAAGCCCGCGAAGAGTTCCCGGGGCGGGCGAACAGGCTTTCCGAGGCCGAGGCCCGGCCGCCCCTGCCGCCACCGCCTCGACCGGCGGGCCGGCCGCCGCCCGCATCCGGAAGGGCTCCAGGCGGTTTCGAAGAGGGTGGCCGGCTCGCACCCACGCACCTGCCCCGGTTGCCCTCCCTGGCCAGGGGCTGCCGTCCCCTACGTCGGCGCAGGCCCGCACCAGCGCGAGTCCTCGCCCCGGCTTCAGCTCCTCCCCCGAACCGCCGGAACCGGCGGCTCTGGCGGTTCGGGGTCCGCGTCCCATGCCCCGAGTGGAAGTCGCGGTCTCCCCCCCCGCGTCGCCGTCCGTGACTCGAAGGACCCCACCCGAGCCGCCCTCGCGTTTCCCGCCACCGCCTTCATCGGTTTCCGGGACTACGAGTTCCAGAATTCGAGGTCGCATGGCTTTAGGGGTCCTTGCCGTACCGCCGGAACTCCGACGTCTCCACCGTCCACGGCCCGAACGGCACCGAGTCGCCGAAGATGTACGGCTCCTTACTGCTGTAGCGGCCCTTGCAGGGGTCGGAGTGCACCCGGATCGTTCCGGTGCGTGGGTCGACGATCCTGTAGTGCGGGATGCCCATGGCCGGACAGTCGGCCGGCTTCTCGTCGTAGTCGTTGCTCGGATTGGACGGCGAGACGATTTCGACGACAGCCGGCGCCTGCGTCGCGTCGACGGCGAGGCCTTCTTCGTCGAGGGTGGCCTCGGGAATCACGACGGCATCGGGGCGGCGCATACGGCCGATCGCCGGATGCTCGATCTCGGGGCCGCTCGCGCAGATGTGACCGGGACGGGTGCTGAGGAGTTGCGTGTCCAACTGCTTGCAGACGCGACGGATTGTGCCCTCGCGGCGCTTGGACGGGCACATCATGGCCAGTGTCGGGCCGGACGGCCCGATCTCGACGCTCCAGGCCCCTTCGAGCCGCTCCGCGTATGCCCCGAGGTCTTCGGCGATGGCGCGCATCCTGGCGCAGTCCATGTCCCAAGAGTTATGGGCAAGCCCCCTTCCGGGCCGCCCTTTGTCACACCCCACCGGTACCGTCGGACCATGTCCAACCAGTCCGCAGCGGCCTCGGGCGAACGGCGTCTCGCCACCCTCGAAGGCGTGCTGGAGCGCGTCACGTACTCCAACGAGGAGAACGGCTACACGGTCGCCCGCGTCGACACCGGCAGAGGCGCCGGCGACCTGCTCACGGTCGTCGGGGCGCTGCTCGGCGCGCAGGTGGGCGAGTCACTGCGGATGGAGGGCCGCTGGGGGTCGCACCCGCAGTACGGGAAGCAGTTCCACGTCGAGAACTACACGACGCTGCTCCCGGCCACCGTCCAGGGCATCCGGCGCTACCTCGGCTCCGGGCTGGTCAAGGGCATCGGGCCGGTCTTCGCCGACCGCATCACGCAGCACTTCGGCCTGGACACCCTGGCCGTCATCGAGGAGGAGCCCAAGCGGCTCATCGAGGTCCCCGGCCTCGGGCCCAAGCGGACCAAGAAGATCGCCGACGCCTGGGAGGAGCAGAAGGCGATCAAGGAGGTCATGCTCTTCCTCCAGACCGTCGAGGTGTCGACGTCGATCGCGGTCCGGATCTACAAGAAGTACGGGGACGCCTCGATCTCCGTCGTGAAGAACCAGCCGTACCGGCTGGCGTCCGACGTCTGGGGCATCGGCTTCCTCACCGCAGACAAGATCGCCCAGTCCGTCGGCATCCCGCACGACAGCCCCGACAGGGTCAAGGCAGGCCTGCAGTACGCGCTGTCGCAGGCCACCGACCAGGGCCACTGCTATCTGCCCGAGGAGAAGCTGATCGCCGACGCGGTGAAGCTGCTCCAGGTGGACACCGGGCTCGTCATCGAGTGCCTCGCCGAGCTGGCCGCCGAACCGCAGGAGGGCGAGGACCCCGGAGTCGTACGCGAGAAGATCCCCGATCCGGAGGGCGGCGACCCGGTCACCGCCGTCTATCTCGTCCCTTTCCACCGTGCCGAACTGGCCCTCTCCGCCCAGCTGCTGCGCCTCCTGCGCACCGGGGAGGACCGGATGCCGGGCTTCCGGGACGTCGCCTGGGACAAGGCGCTGACCTGGCTGAAGGGGCGTACCGGGGCCGATCTCGCTCCCGAGCAGGAGGCCGCCGTGAAGCTGGCGCTCACCGAGAAGGTCGCGGTCCTCACCGGCGGCCCCGGCTGCGGCAAGTCCTTCACCGTGCGCTCGATCGTGGAGCTGGCCCGCGCCAGGAAGGCCAAGGTGGTGCTCGCGGCCCCGACCGGCCGCGCCGCCAAGCGCCTGGCCGAGCTGACCGGCGCCGAGGCCTCCACCGTCCACCGCCTGCTGGAGCTCAGGCCCGGGGGCGACGCGGCCTACGACCGGGACCGCCCGCTGGACGCCGACCTGGTGGTGGTCGACGAGGCGTCGATGCTGGACCTGCTCCTGGCCAACAAGCTGGTCAAGGCCGTGGCTCCCGGCGCCCACCTCCTCTTCGTCGGCGACGTGGACCAGCTGCCCAGCGTCGGCGCGGGCGAAGTGCTCCGGGACCTGCTGGCCGACGGCGGCCCCGTCCCCGCCGTCCGTCTCACCCGCGTCTTCCGCCAGGCCCAGCAGTCGGGCGTGGTGACCAACGCGCACCGGATCAACGCCGGACAGCACCCGCTCACCGACGGCATGAAGGACTTCTTCCTCTTCGTCGAGGACGACACGGAGGAGGCGGGCCGGCTCACCGTGGACGTGGCGGCCCGGCGCATCCCGGCGAAGTTCGGGCTCGACCCGCGCCGGGACGTCCAGGTCCTGGCTCCCATGCACCGCGGCCCGGCCGGCGCCGGCACGCTGAACGGCCTGCTCCAGCAGGCCGTCACCCCGGGCCGCCCCGACCTGCCCGAGAAGCGGTTCGGCGGCCGGGTCTTCCGCGTCGGCGACAAGGTCACGCAGATCCGCAACAATTACGAGAAGGGTGAGAACGGGGTCTTCAACGGCACCGTCGGAGTGGTCACCTCTCTCGACCCGGTCGACCAGCGGCTGACGGTGCTGACGGACGAGGACGAGGAGGTGCCGTACGAGTTCGACGAGCTGGACGAGCTGGCCCACGCCTACGCGGTGACCATCCACCGTTCCCAGGGCAGCGAGTACCCGGCCGTCGTCATCCCGGTGACCACGGGGGCCTGGATGATGCTGCAGCGCAACCTGCTCTACACGGCGGTCACCCGCGCCAAGCGGCTGGTCGTCCTCGTCGGCTCCCGCAGGGCGATCGGGCAGGCGGTGCGCACGGTCTCGGCCGGCAGGCGCTGTACGGCGCTCGACTTCCGGCTCGCGGGCGCCTGAACCGTCGTTGTTGCGGCCCTTCGTCCCCACCCCGGAAGAAAAATGATCGATCAAACGAGTCGGGAACGTCACAGGAGCCTTCCGGAAGGGGAACGCAAGAGGCAGGATGGGCAAGTTGGCGGCACTCAGTGCCGTCGATAGGCCCGATGGTCGACCCCGAGTGCACTCTCCTGAGCCAAGTGGGGGATGGTAGAGGCAGTCAGGGCACCTCGAAGATGAGGCACTACGTCGGTGAGGGAAGACGTGAGCGACAACTCTGTAGTACTGCGGTACGGCGACGGCGAGTACACCTACCCGGTGGTCGACAGTACGGTCGGTGACAAGGGCTTCGACATCGGGAAGCTCCGCGCCAACACCGGTCTGGTGACGCTGGACAGTGGCTACGGCAACACCGCCGCATACAAATCCGCGATCACGTACCTGGACGGCGAGGGAGGCATCCTCCGTTACCGCGGGTACCCCATCGAGCAGCTGGCCGAGCGCTCCTCCTTCCTGGAGGTCGCCTACCTGCTGATCAACGGCGAGCTGCCGACCGTCGACGAGCTCACCGCGTTCCAGACCGAGATCACGCAGCACACCCTGCTGCACGAGGACGTCAAGAACTTCTACAAGGGCTTCCCGCGCGACGCCCATCCGATGGCCATGCTGTCGTCGGTCGTCTCGGCGCTGTCGACGTTCTACCAGGACAGCCACAACCCGTTCGACGAGCGTCAGCGCAACCTCTCCACGATCCGGCTGCTCGCCAAGCTTCCGACGATCGCGGCCTACGCGTACAAGAAGTCGATCGGTCACCCGTTCGTCTATCCGCGCAACGACCTCGGCTACGTCGAGAACTTCCTGCGCATGACGTTCTCCGTGCCGGCCCAGGAGTACGACCTCGACCCGGTCGTCGTCTCGGCCCTGGACAAGCTGCTCATCCTGCACGCGGACCACGAGCAGAACTGCTCGACCTCCACGGTGCGCCTGGTGGGCTCCTCGCAGGCGAACATGTTCGCCTCGATCTCCGCCGGCATCTCCGCCCTGTGGGGCCCGCTGCACGGTGGCGCCAACCAGTCGGTGCTGGAGATGCTCGAGGGCATCCAGGCCGAGGGCGGCGACGTCGACTCCTTCATCCGCAAGGTGAAGAACAAGGAGGACGGCGTCCGTCTGATGGGCTTCGGCCACCGGGTCTACAAGAACTTCGACCCGCGCGCCAAGATCATCAAGGCTGCCGCGCACGACGTGCTGTCCGCCCTCGGCAAGTCCGACGAGCTGCTGGACATCGCGCTCAAGCTGGAGGAGCACGCGCTCTCCGACGACTACTTCGTCTCGCGCAGCCTCTACCCGAACGTGGACTTCTACACCGGTCTGATCTACCGGGCCATGGGCTTCCCGACCGAGATGTTCACGGTCCTGTTCGCCCTCGGCCGCCTGCCGGGCTGGATCGCCCAGTGGCACGAGATGATCAAGGAGCCGGGCTCCCGCATCGGCCGTCCGCGCCAGATCTACACGGGCGTGGTGGAGCGCGACTTCATCCCGGTCGAGGAGCGCTGACCGAACGCGCGAACCGCGACACGGGAACGACGACGGACAGCACGCCCACCTCACCTCGAGGGGCGTGCCGTCCGTCGTCGGTTCGTCTTCGGCCGGCCGGCCGGTCCGGGGCCGGTGTGCCGACGCGTGCCCCGTCGAAAAGAAGAAGGCGCCCTGCGCCGGTCCCCCCACGGGCCGGCGTCAGGGCGCCTTCCCATGTCCCGGTGCGGATTCCCCCCACGGGATCCGGCCGGGCGTCTGTGAAGATCAGCGCCTGAATCGCTGTCTGGTGAGCACGGTGAGCGGAGCTCACGGCACTCGTTGCGGTCTGCCGGGACGCGCACCGTCGGGAGGGCCGCTCAAAGCTCTCCGATGTACGTGCCCCGGCAACGCAGCTCCGGGAAAGTCCCCCAAGACATTCCCAGATGCCAGGTCGCGCCCCCCAAGACGCTTCCCGACATCGCCAACTTAGACCTTCGAACCCCTTCGATGGTTACGTTCACGTCACTGTGATCTGCGTCTCTTGCATATGTCCGCTAGGTACGCAAGGGCCCTGAATTACCGACGCGCCCCAAGCGTAAGGAAGATGCGCGAGCCTTGTGAAGAGCTTATGTGAAATGTCGTACCGGACTCCAGGGGGTGAGGTCGGTTGAGACCTCAATGAAACGAGCGTGGCCGCAGGCCGTCGGTGACGACGGAGGCGAAGGGGGTCGTGACGGCGCGCCCGGTGAGCGGCCCGACCCCGGAGGCGGGTGGGCCTCCGGGGTCGGGGGGCTGCCGGAGTCGCCGCGGCGCCTTCGGCGGGCTCGGGGCGCGCCGTCGTGGCGCCGCGCCGTCGTCGCGTCAGGCGGGGCCGACGAGCTCGAAGCCGGCCTCGTCGACGGCGGCGCGGACGGCCTCCTCGTCGAGTGGGGCGGCGGAGACGACGGTGACCTCGCCGGTGGCGGCGACGGCCTTCACCGAGTCGACCCCGGGGATCCCGGAGATCTCGCCGGAGACGGCGCCTTCGCAGTGGCCGCAGCTCATGCCGCTCACCTTGTAGACGGCGGTGACGGAGCCCTGGGTGTCGGTCTGGGCGGTCATGTCGTTGCTCCTCGTCGAGGTGTACGGGATCGAGGAGGCCCGCGGGAGCCGGGGTCTCCTCGACCAGTTTATACCCCTGGGGGGTATTAATCCACGACCGGTGGACCGAGGTGGCGGAACAGGGCGTCCGGGTCCGCCGCGCCGGGTCCACGAGCGGTTCGGGCTCGGCGGGGGCGGGGGCGGGGGTGGGGGTGGGTCGGCGTCGAAGGCCGGAGGGGCCGGAGGGGCCGGAGGGGCCGGCCCGGACCCGGGGCCGACTCCCGGTCCAGGACCGGGCCGGTCCGCGCGGCCGTGCGACCGGACCGTGCGACGGGGGCGACTGAACGGCTGTGCCCCGCCTGCCTGGTGGGGCACAGCCGTCGTCGTGGGCGGGGCGGGGTTCAGCGGCGGGGCCGGTTGCCCGGCCGGGAGGCCACCCAGCGGCGCACCGTGTCCGCGTACCAGTACGGCTTGCCGCTCTCCACGTGGTCGGGCGGGGGCAGCAGGCCGTGTTTGCGGTAGGAGCGGACGGTGTCCGGCTGCACCTTGATGTGCGCCGCGATGTCCTTGTAGGACCACAGGCGTCGGTCGGTCATGCGTCGTACCTCCCCGCGAGCACCACGGAGGCGGCCAGGGGTCGGCCGTCAGGGGGAGCCGGGTGCTGCGCTTGCGATCACCAGGCGTTCTGCCCGGTGAACGACGCCCTACGGGTGCGGAGCCCCGTTGTGCGCCGGGCGTGACGGAAGAATCGCGTACACGGGACATGTGCGACACGAGCGGGATGTTTGTGACACAGGTGATGCAAAGGTGCGTACGCGTTCATCGGCGGGGCGGATTGACCCGCCCCGCGGCGGCGCTTCACCCGCACCTCTCACCCGCCACTCGCCCGTGCCGACCGCTCCGTCCCTACCGGCTGCCCGCCCGCTTTCCCGTTCCGGGGGGTGTACGGTCAAGATCTCGTCCGAATGTCCGGACAAAACATTGACAGGGCTTCGCCTCCACGACTAGAAACCGTGGGAGAGCCGTCGGGGACGACAACGACACGTCACGAACGCCGCCGCCGGCCTCTGTACCCCGGGGCGCCCCTGACGGCCCCGGCACCGATCGCCTCCGGCGCGGGCGGCCGCTTCGCTTTGGCAGGAGCGAAGTGCGTGCGACGACTCCCCGCCCGCTTACGGCCCCGCGCCGGAGGTTTCCCGTCCGCCACCGATATGGGCGCTCCCGGGGCGTTCGCGGCGTGTTCGCGTACCACGGACGCGGTACGGGGCAGTGGGTGCGTACGCCTGGAGGATGTGGCGAGGTCGGTCTGCGGTCGACATCGGGCCGGCAGGTCGACCCCGTACCGTTGACGCATGGATCTTCGACTGCCCGGACCGCGGTGGCCCAGGTCATGGCGTCCGCGACGGACCGTCGCCGCCGTGGCCGCCGTCGTCGTGCTCGCCGGGGCCGGCACCTGGACCGCCGTCGCCTCCGAGGACCCGGCGTCCCCGGTGGAGCGGGCCGACCGCGTCGTCACGACGGCCGACGAGGTGCGCATCGACACCTCGTACTTCACCGCGGGCCCGGCCGGCCGCCGTCCCGCCGTCCTGCTCGGGCACGGCTTCGGCGGCAGCAAGGACGACGTACGGCAGCAGGCCGAGGAACTGGCGCGCGAGGGGTACGCGGTGCTCACCTGGTCCGCGCGCAGCTTCGGCGAGTCCACCGGGAAGATCGGGCTGAACGACCCGGACGGCGAGGTCGCCGACGTCTCCCGGCTCATCGACTGGCTCGCCGAGCAGCCCGAGGTCGAGCTGGACGAGGACGGCGACCCGCGCCTCGGCATGGCCGGCGGCTCCTACGGCGGCGCCATCGCGCTGCTGACCGCCGGGCACGACGACCGGGTGGATGCCATCGCCCCCGCGATCACCTACTTCGACCTCGCCGAAGCGCTGTTCCCGAACGGCGTGTTCAAGAAGCTGTGGGCGGGCATCTTCGTCAACTCCGGCGGCGGGTGCGAGAAGTTCGAGCCCGCGCTGTGCCGGATGTACGAGCGGGTCGCCGAGTCCGGCGCCCCGGACGCGGCGGCCGTCGAGCTCCTGAAGGAGCGGTCCCCGTCCGCGGTCGC
The DNA here is from genome assembly GCF_053890455.1 of Streptomyces yamdrokensis. Taxonomy (NCBI): domain Bacteria; kingdom Bacillati; phylum Actinomycetota; class Actinomycetes; order Kitasatosporales; family Streptomycetaceae; genus Streptomyces; species Streptomyces yamdrokensis. Next base: position 2,691,575 of record NZ_CM132679.1, on the reverse strand, counting down.
CGACCGCATCGACGTGCCGACCCTGCTGATGCAGGGTCAGTCCGACTCGCTGTTCCCGCTCGGCCACGCCGACGCCGCCGCGCAGGCGATCCGCGCGAACGGCGCCCCGGTCGTCGTCGACTGGATCGCCGGCGGGCACGACGGCGGCGACTCCGAGGGGGAGCGCCTCCGCGCCCGGACCCGGGCCTGGTTCGACCGGTACCTGAAGGACGACGAGGGCGCCGCCACCGGCCCCGCCTTCCGCGTCACCCGCACCGGGGGCGTCGACTCCACCGACGGGCGGGCCGTACTGAGCGGCGCGAGCGCGGACCGCTACCCGGGCCTGACCGGCGGCGGGAAGGCCTTCCCGCTCACCGGACGCGAGCAGAGCTTCGCCAACCCGGCCGGCGCCAGTCCGCCCGCCGTCTCCGCCCTGCCCGGCCTCGGCGGCGCCGGCGGTCTCTCCCAGCTGTCGTCCCTCGGCGTCGGCGTCTTTCTGGACTTCCCCGGCCAGCACGCCCGCTTCGAGTCCGCCCCGGTCACCGAAGACCTGCGGATCACCGGCTCGCCGACCGCCACCGTCCACGTGAAGTCGACCAGCGACGACGCCGTCCTCTTCGGCAAGGTGTACGACGTCGGCCCGGACGGCCGGCAGCAGGTGCTGCCCTCCCAGCTGGTCGCGCCGGTCCGGGTCGAGGGCGCCGAGGCGGGCAAGGAGGTCACCGTCACGTTCCCGGCCGTCGACCACGAGGTCCGGCAGGGCCACCGACTGCGGCTCGTCCTGGCCTCCACCGACCTCGGCTACGCCTCCCCGGCCGCCCCGGCCACGTACACGGTCTCCCTGAAGAGCGACCTCACCGTGCCCACCGCGCCCGAGGTGGACACCGCGGCGGCCCCGCTGCCCTCCTGGGTGTGGTGGCTGCCGCTCGCCTCGGCCGTCGCCGCCCTCGCCCTGGTGCTGACCGGCCGCCGCCGCACGACGGCCACGCCCCCCGATCCCGAACTCGCCGGCGTACCGCTGCAGATCACCGGCCTCGGCAAGCGCTACGCCCGCTCCGCCGACCGGTACGCCGTACGGGACCTGTCGTTCCGGGTGGAGAAGGGCCAGGTCCTCGGCCTGCTCGGGCCGAACGGCGCGGGCAAGACCACCACCCTGCGCATGCTGATGGGGCTGATCAAGCCCGACGGCGGCGAGATCCGCGTCTTCGGTCACGCCATCCGGCCCGGCGCGCCGGTGCTCTCCCGGGTCGGCGCCTTCGTCGAGGGCGCCGGCTTCCTCCCGCACCTGTCCGGCCGGGAGAACCTGGAGCTGTACTGGCAGGCCACCGGCCGCCCGGCGGAGGACTCCCGCATCGAGGAGGCCCTGGAGATCGCGGGCCTCGGCGACGCCCTCGCCCGCGCCGTGCGCACCTACTCCCAGGGCATGCGCCAGCGACTCGCCATCGCCCAGGCCATGCTCGGCCTGCCGGACCTGCTCATCCTGGACGAACCGACCAACGGCCTCGACCCGCCCCAGATCCGCGAGATGCGCGAGGTGATGATCCGGTACGCGGCCGCAGGACGCACCGTGATCGTCTCCAGCCACCTGCTCTCCGAGGTCGAGCAGTCCTGCACCCACCTCGTCGTCATGGACCGCGGACGGCTGGTCCAGGCCGGGCCGGTGCAGGAGATCATCGGCTCCGGCGACACCCTGCTCGTCGGCACCGGGTCCCCCGTGGACGAGCCGCTCGCCGAAAAGGTGGCCGCCCTGCCGGGCGTCGCCTCGGCGGTCCTCACCGACGACGGGCTGCTGGTCCGCCTCGACGCCGACGGCACCGCCCCGCGCCTGGTCGCCGAACTGGTGCGGCTGGAAGTGCCGGTGACGTCGGTGGGACCGAACCGCCGCCTCGAAGACGCCTTCCTCACGATGATCGGAGGTTCCGCATGAGCGCGCTCGACGAACGGACCGGGCCCGCCGGACCCGCCGGAACGGGGCAGGCGGCCGGCAACCCGGCGAAACCGGTGGAGGTCGCCGACGGCTACCGTGCGGGCCGCACGCTGCCGCTGCGCGTCGAACTCGTCCGGCAGCTCAAGCGCCGCCGCACGATCGTCATGGGCGCGATCCTCGCCGCCCTGCCGTTCGTGCTGGCCGTCGCCTTCGCCGTCGGCGGCGAGCCGGAGGGCCGTGAGGGCCGGGTGACCCTGATGGACACGGCCACCGCGTCCGGCGCCAACTTCGCCGCCGTGAACCTGTTCGTCTCCGCGGGCTTCCTCCTGGTCGTCCCCGTCGCCCTGTTCTGCGGGGACACGGTCGCCTCGGAGGCAGGCTGGTCCTCGCTGCGCTATCTGCTCGCCGCCCCGGTGCCGCGGATGCGGCTGCTGTGGTCCAAGCTCGTCGTCGGCCTCGGACTCAGCCTCGCCGCGATGGTGCTGCTGCCGGTGGTCGCGCTGCTCGTCGGCACGGCCGCCTACGGCTGGGGCCCGCTGCAGATCCCCACCGGCGGCTCGCTGGACCCCGCCACGGCGGCCCAGCGGCTCGTGGTGGTCGTGGCGTACGTCTTCGTGTCCCAGCTGGTCACCGCCGGGCTCGCGTTCTGGCTGTCGACGCGCACCGACGCCCCGCTGGGCGCGGTCGGCGGCGCGGTCGGCCTGACCATCGTCGGCAACGTCCTGGACCAGGTGACCGCCCTCGGCGACTGGCGCCACTTCCTGCCCGCGCACTGGCAGTACGCCTGGGCCGACGCCGTCCAGCCGACCCCGCAGTGGTCCGGCATGATCCAGGGCACCGCGATCTCGGTGACGTACGCGCTCGTCCTGTTCGCGCTGGCCTTCCGCGGCTTCGCCCGCAAGGACGTGGTCTCCTAGCTCCGGTGGGAGCGGTAGGAGCGGTAGGTCCGGTTCAGGTCGACGGAGGATCACCCACCGGTCTCGGCGGGCGCGTTCCGTGCCCGCTTCGAGACCCATCCGCAACGCCCCGTAGCGCACGTTTGGCCCCGCCCCGGCGTCACAGTCGAGAAGTCGACGCCAACGGCAGTAGGGGGAACGGACGATGAAGAGGACGACGGACCGGACACCGGACGGGACGAGGGTGACACGACGGAACGGAGCCCGGACCCCCCACCGGACACCCCAGGGGGCCCGCCGCCTCCGCGCCGCGCTGGTCGCCCTCACGGCGGCGAGCGGTCTGCTGCTCACCGCGTGCGGCGGCGGGAGCGGGAACGGCGGCAAGGCCTCCGACTCCTCGTACGAAGGCGGAGGCGGGCCCGGGGGAGGCGTCGGCGGCGGGGAGCGGGGCCGCGACGGTGACGCGGCCCCGCTCCCCGCGCCCGACGGCACCCGGGGCACCGACCGGCAGCGCGAGGGGGAGCAGGACGGGCGCCGGGACGTCGCGCCCGACCCCGGCCACCTGTCCACCTTCGCCCTCGACGTCGACACCGCCTCCTACGGCTATGCCCGGCGCACCCTCTCCGAGGGCAGGCTGCCCGACCCGTCGACGGTCCGGCCCGAGGAGTTCGTCAACAGCTTCCGGCAGAACTACGAACGCCCGGACGGCGACGGCTTCACGGTCACCGTCGACGGCGCCCGCACCGACGAGGACGACTGGTCCCTGGTCCGCGTGGGCCTCGCCACCCGGTCCGCCGGACCGGGCGGGGACCGCCCGCCCGCCGCCCTCACCTTCGTCATCGACATCTCCGGTTCCATGGACGAGCCGGGCCGCCTGGACCTCGCCCGGGAATCCCTCGCCACCATGACGGACCGGCTGCGCGACGAGGACTCCGTCGCGATCGTCACCTTCAGCGACGAGGCCGAGACCGTCCTGCCGATGACCCGCCTCGACGGCAACCGGGGCGAGATCCACGACGCCGTCGACGCCCTGGAGCCCGCCCGGTCCACCAACCTCGGCGCGGGCGTCGAGACCGGCTACGGGGCCGCCGTCGAAGGACTGCGCAAGGGCGCCACCAACCGGGTCGTCCTGGTCTCCGACGCGCTCGCCAACACCGGCGACACCGACGCCGACACGATCCTCGAACGCATCGGGGAGTCCCGCCGCGAACACGGCATCACCCTCTTCGGCGTCGGCGTCGGCAGCGACTACGGCGACGCCCTCATGGAACGCCTCGCCGACAAGGGCGACGGCCACACCGTGTACGTGTCCGACGAGGAGGAGGCCCGCGAGGTCTTCAGCGAACAGCTGCCCCGCAACATCGAGCTGACCGCCCGGGACGCGAAGGCCCAGGTCGCCTTCGACCCCGGTACGGTCGCCGAGTTCCGCCTCGTCGGCTACGACAACCGCCGGGTCGCAGACGAGGACTTCCGCGACGACGACGTCGACGGCGGCGAGGTCGGGCCCGGCCACACCGTCACCGCCCTGTACGCGGTCCGTACCCGGTCCGACGCCCCCGACGGCCACCTCGCCACGGCCACCGTCCGCTGGCTCGACCCCGACTCCCGCGCCCCGTACGAGGAGAGCGGCGACCTGGAGGCCGGCGACCTCGGCGACTCCGTCTGGACCGGCGACCGCGGCCTCACGGTCACCGCGACCGCCGCCTACTTCGCCGACGCCCTGCGCACGGACGGCCGCCGCCACCGCGCCCTGCCCGGCGCCCCGCGCCTGGACGAACTCGCCGACCACGCGGCCGGCCTGGCCGACCGCACCGAGGACGAGGACCTCCACGACCTGGCCGAGGCGATCCGCACCGCCGACCGCCTCCACTGACCGGAGCACAGATCCCCAGGGCCCGCCCGGCCCGCCCGGGCGGGCCCACCCCATTGACTCGTCATTACGCACCGGTAAGTTTACTTCGGAGTAAGTAAGCGGGGCAGCACCAGCACGACCGCATCAGCCGCGACCGGGAGCCGTCATGGGTGTACGCAAGGATCTGAAACGGGCGAAACGACGTACCGACCTGGCCGCCCGCACCAGAACCGGGACCACCAGGGACGAGCACGGCGTCGTGCGCGAGGTCCGTACGGAGCCCCTCGCCCCGCCGCCGGCCACCGGCAGCACCGCCGACATCCCCTTCACCAACGCGGCCGAGGCCCCCGACGACGTCGTCCTGCGCCGCGAGCGGCACGGCACCTGGCACGCCGTCACGGCGGCGGCCTTCGCCCGGGAGGTCACCGCCGTGGCCAAGGGCCTCGTCGCGGCCGGCCTCGCACCCGGCGACCGGGTCGCGGTGATGTCCCGCACCCGCTACGAATGGGCGGTCCTGGACTTCGCGATCTGGTCCGCCGGCGGCCAGAGCGTCCCGGTCTACCCCACGTCCTCCGCGGACCAGGTCGAATGGATCGTCCGCGACTCCGGCACCCGGTTCGTCGTCACGGAGACCGGGCAGAACACCGCCACCGCCACCGCCGCCACCGCCGACCTGCCCGAACCGCCGCGCACCTGGGAACTCGACGCGGACGCCCTCGCCGGCCTCACCGCCCTCGGCCGGGACGTCCCCGACGAGGAGATCACCGAGCGCCGCGCCGCGCTCACCCCCGGCACCACCGCGACGATCTGCTACACCTCCGGCACCACCGGCCGCCCCAAGGGCTGCGTCCTCACCCACGCCAACCTGCTCGCCGAGGCCGCCAACACCGTCGAACTCCTCCACCCCGTGTTCAAGGAGGTCACCGACCAGGCCGCCTCGACCCTGCTCTTCCTGCCGCTCGCCCACATCCTCGGCCGCACCCTGCAGATCGCCTGCCTGATCGGCCGCATCGAGACCGGCCACTGGCCGAGCATCAAACCCGCCGAACTGCGGCCCGCCCTCAAGCAATTCCGCCCGACCTTCCTCGTCGGCGTCCCCTACCTCTTCGAGAAGATCCACGACACCGGCCGCGCCACCGCCGAGAAACTCGGCCGCGGCGCCTCCTTCGAACGCGCCCACCGCACCGCCGTCCGCTTCGGCGCGGCCCACCTCGACCGCTTCCTGGGCCGCGGCAAGGGCCCCGGCCCCGGCCTGTACGCCGCCTGGGCGCTGTACGACCTGCTGGTCTACCGGCGCGTGCGCAAGGAACTCGGCGGCCGGGTGCGCTACGCCATCAGCGGCGGCTCCCCGCTGGAACGCGACCTCAACCTCTTCTTCTACGCGGCCGGCATCCTCGTCTACGAGGGCTACGGCCTGACCGAGACCACCGCCGCCGCCACCCTCGTCCCGCCGCTCGACCCCCGCCCCGGCACGGTCGGCCTGCCGATCCCCGGCACCGCGGTCCGTATCGCCGACGACGGCGAGGTCCTCGTCCGGGGCGGCATCGTCTTCGGGACCTACCGGAACGACCCGGCAGCCACCGACGAGGTGCTCGACGACGGCTGGTTCGCCACCGGCGACCTCGGCTCCCTCGACGAGGACGGCTATCTCACCATCACGGGCCGCAAGAAGGACATCCTCGTCACCTCCGGCGGCAAGAACGTCTCCCCGGCCGTCCTGGAGGACCGCCTGCGCAGCCGCCCGCCCGTCGGCCAGTGCCTGGTCGTCGGCGACAACCGCCCCTACGTCGCCGCACTCGTCACCCTCGACCCGGAGACGGTCGCGCACTGGCTGGCGGTACGCGGAATGCCCGCCGGCACCCCCCTGTCCGAGGTGATCGAGGACCCGCGGATGCGCGCCGACGTCCAGAAGGCCGTCGACTACGCCAACGAGGCCGTCTCCCGCGCCGAGTCGATCCGCGCCTTCACCCTCGTCGAGGGCGAGTTCACCGAGGAGAACGGGCTGCTGACCCCGTCCCTCAAGGTCAAACGCCAGGCGGCACAGGCGGCGTACGCACAGGAGATCGAGAAGTTGTACGTCTGAGGGGGCCGGGCGGGGTCGGGCCGGCCCGCCGAGGGGCCAACCGGGTGAATCTGCGAAACCGTTTCCCGTGTGTCGGGTTACTGAAGCAGTAGGGCACGCGACGCCACGAGAAAGGAACGCGCTGTGCTGCTCCGTCCGCGGTTGCACGGGCTTGTCCCGCAGGCACTCCCGCCTGCGAGTCGAGGGCCGGACACGGGAGCCGCTGCCGACGCCGGGTCCGCCGCCGTCGGACCTCCGGGTGTTCTCCTCGACGCGTAGCACGCTGTGGCGTCCGACGCGCCGGCCTCCCGGCTCCGCCAAGGCCGGCTCCGGACGTCGATCTCCGTGCCCGGGCCGGCTTTCCACCTCTTCAAGCAGGAAGACCACGACATTGCGACAGACCCTGAGCAGGGGAGCGTTCGCGGCGGCCGCCGCCACGGGCATTCTCTCGCTGTACGGCGCCCCCGCCCTTGCCGACACCCACGCGGAGGGAGCCGCCACGAACTCTCCCGGCATGCTGTCCGGTAACAACGTCCAGGCACCCATCGAGGTGCCGGTGAACGCGTGCGGCAACACCATCGGTGCGGCCTCCGCGCTCAACGAGGCGTCCGGCAACACGTGCGTCAACGGTTCGCACCAGGACGACAGTTCCGATCAGCAGGCCTCCAGCACCCCGCAGGACCGCTCCGGCGGCGGCGCGTACGCGGAGGGAGTCGCCGAGGACTCACCCGGCGTGGCATCCGGGAACAACGTCCAGGCGCCGGTCCACGTGCCGGTGAACGCGTGCGGCAACTCCGTCGACGTGGTCGGGGTGCTCAACTCCGCCTACGACAACACGTGCGTCAACGGTTCGCACCAGGACGACAGTTCCGATCAGCAGGCCTCCAGCACCTCGCGGGACCGCTCCGGTGGCGGTGGCGCGTACGCGGAGGGAGTCGCCGAGAACTCCCCCGGCCTGCTGTCCGGGAACCTCATCCAGATTCCGGTCCACGCGCCGGTGAACGCGTGCGGCAACGCCGTCAACGTGATCGGGGTGCTCAACTCCGCCTACGGCAACGACTGCGGCAACGGGTACACGCCGGACGGGCCGGACGAGCCCGACGAGCCCGAGGTCAAGACGCCGCTGTCCCCGCCCGACCGTACGCACACCCCGCCCACGCACGAGACCCACACGCCGCCCCCGGCCACCGGCGAGGAGCCGCCCCACCTGGCCGAGACCGGCAGTGACAGCGTGCTGGCGGCCTCGGCCGCCGGGGCGAGCCTGCTCGTGGGCGGGGCGCTGCTGTACCGCCGCGCGCGCGCCGCCCGCGGCTAGCGGTTCCAGGAGCCGGACCTCCTCCCGTCCGGCTCCGACGGCCCGTCCGGCCGCACACGCCCCCGGGACCGGTCCGGGCCACCGTTCGAGGTGGCCCGGACCGGTCCCGGGGCTGCTCCGTCAGCCGCTCACCGGTGTCGGGGACTCGGCCCGGCTGCTGCCTCCGGGAACGGGGACCGCCGCCCCGCGCGGCGGAGGCGCACCGAGCCGACGGCGTACTCCCTGGACGAGGGCGGGCGCCGTGAACGTCGCGCCGTGGACGAAGCGCATGGCCGGACCGAACCCGGAGGCGGTCACCAGGCCCGCGAGGAACAGACCGGGGTGGGACGACTCGAAGCCGCGCCCGGTCGCCGGGGAGCCGTCGGGCAGGACCGCCAGCGCCCCGCGCAGCTCGGCGGAGAGCATGCCGAGCCTCTCGCGCTGCGCCCGGAACCCCGTGGCCGCGATGACGTGCTCGGTCTCCAGGGCACCCGCGGTGCCCTCACCGTTCATCGTGTCCAGCCGTACACCACCCGGCACCGCGCAGGCCGCGGTGACCCTGTGGCCCGGCAGCACCTCCACCGCGCGTTCCACCCGCTCCCGCACCCACCACGCGCCCGCCGGCCCCAGCGCCGTCGCCGCGATGCGGGCCCGGGTCGGCTGCGGCAGCCTCCGGAAGAGGCCGGGACGCTCCGCGTAGAACCAGTTCCGCCAGCCGGGGCCGAGACCGCTGTGCGGGGAGCGGGCCGACTGCCACCAGGGGCGCTCCAAGGGCGGCGGAACATCGTTCCACACCAGCCGCTCCGCCCGCGCCAGCACCCGTACGCGCGTGCCCTGTTCGGCGAGCAGCGCCGCCGTCTCCAGGGCCGCCTGGCCGCCGCCGATCACCGTGACGTCCTTGCCGCGGAACTGGTCGAGGCCGCTGTGGTGGCTGCTGTGCGTCACCAGCGACGGGTGCAGTCCGCGCAGGGCGGACGGGACCTCGATGAACGGCATCACCCCGACCGCCAGCGCCACCGTCCGTGTCTGCAGCGCCTCCCCGTCCGCGGTCGCCACCGTGAAGCCGTGCGGGCCCGACGACACCCGGGTCACCATGCGCTCGTCCACGTCCGGTACGGCGTGGCGCGCGAACCACAGGCCGTACGACGCGAACTCCGCCACCGGAATCGGCTCGGCGTGACGTGCCGTCAGTCCCTGCTCCTCGCAGTACGCGGCCAGGCCCCAGCGTCCGCCCGGATCGGAGAGATTGGACGCCCAGGGCTCCGACTTCAGGAACATGCCCCCGGGCATGTGGTCCCGCCAGGACGCCATGGGCCGGCCGAACACGCGCAGGTTCAGCCCGGCGGCCGCCGCGTGGGACGCGACCGACAGACCGTACGGACCGGCGCCGACCACCACAAGGTCGTACATCATCAACTGCTCGCTTTCTCGTTGTCGGTCGGGGAGGGGGAGGCCGCCCGGGGAATCCGGCGGAGTGCCGGTGCCGCCGCGCCGGAGCCCAGCCGCTCTCGCAGCCGGCCGGACACATGACGGGCCCACAGGGACCACATCGCCCGTCCGGGACCGCGGTCGTCCGGGGCGTACCAGGCCAGTTCGCGTCCACCCGGCGCCGCACGCAGCACCGCGAGCGGCGCGTAGTTCTCCACCACGAACGTCCTCCCGGCCACCGGGCCCCCGTCCGGCAGCGGGCGGCCCGTCAGGTCCAGGTGCAGGGCGCGTACGACGTCCAGTCCCGCCCTGTCCTCGAAGAGCCGGAACTGGGCACCGGGGCGGGGGTTGAAGTCGAGCAGGTGGTGGCGGCCCGTCGCGTGACAGCGGCGGAAGTCGAGGTCGAAGACGCCGCGGTAGCCCAGTTCGCCGGTGAGCCGCTCGGCCAGGGCGCGCAGTTGCGGATTGGGGGCCCAGCTGCCCACCGCGGTCAGTCCCGCGCCGCGCGGCCAGGCCAGCCGCTTGACGCCCGGTCCGCCGGCGCGCACGGCACCCGACCGGTCGGCGTAACCGTGGAAGAACCAGTCCCGGTCCGGGCCCGGCGGCAGGTACGCCTGCAGCAGGAGCGGGCTGCCCGCCTCCTCGGTGCGCAGGTACAGCTCCCGGGCCTGCTGCGCGGAGCGCACCAGCAGTGTGCTGCGCAGTCCGCTGCCGGCCGGCAGCAGCCAGGGCCGGCTCCACTTCGCCACCACCGGCAGCCCGAGCCGCGTCGCGTCGTCGGCGGCCCGCTGCGGGCTGTCGGGGACGAGTGTCGTGGGGTGCGGAAGGCCCGCCGACGCGCACACGGCCGCCAGTTCCGCCTTGTCGGCGACGCGTTCGGGCAACGTGCCCGGCATCTTGGGCAGGAGGTAGGAGGGGGCGAGAGCGTCCCGCAGGCGTCCCGCGGCGATCGCGCTCGCGTCGTCCATCGGGACGAGGACGGCGGGCCGCGCGATGTGCCGGGCGACGCGGCGCAGTACGGCGAGGACGTCGTCCGGGGACGCTCCGGGCAGCGGCGGGGGATGCAGCCGGTGCACGTAGCGCGAGCTGCGCACGGGGCTTCGGGACTCGTCGGCGACGACGTGCACCTCCACTCCCGCCCTGCCCAGCGAGCGCACGGCCCCGAGCGTTCCGTGATGGAAGGGATTTCGGTCGACCCGCAGAATCACGGCGGGGACACGTGTGTCGAGCAACGGCACGAACTCTCTCTTTCTTTTTGAATTCGCTCACCCGCACGGGCGAGCATGGCACTCGAAAGCCGCAGTGGCAGTGGCGCCGGGGGAATTCTTGTGACTGACTTTCGGATGACTGTTCGTCAACAGCGAGCCCAGGGACAGAAGGTCAAAAGGACGGACAGGCGAAAGGCCGGAAGGCCGGAGACGAGAGCGAAGACAGGAGCAGGCATGGCCCCACAGCACGAACGTGTCCGGGTTCGCGGGCTGGTCGTGGGCGCGGTGGCGATAGCCCTGTCGGCCACCCTGGCGTCCGGACCCGCGGCAGGGGCGGCGAGCGCCGGCGATCCCCGCGTTCCGGCGCCGGAGCCCACGGCGTCCGCGGCCGCTTTCCCGGACCTCGCACAGCGGCCCCTCCCCGTGCCGTCGGTCCCCGTCCCGTCGGTCCCCGCCCCGTTGATCCCGAGGCCGTCGCTCCCCGCACCGGCGGTCCCGGGCGGCGTGCCCCCGGCCGCCCCGGTGCCGGGCGCGCAGGGCCCGCCCTTCGGCGCCTTCCTCGGCTCCGACGAGCGGGGTGTGGCCCGGATCCGGGAGTTCAGCCGCTGGCTGGGCGGCGCCGAACTCCGTGTCGGCCACACCTACCTGCCCGGCAACCACTGGAGCGACATCGAGGGCGACATCGGCTTCCTCGAGTCGTGGGCGCGCTGGCGCAACGAGAAGGCCGACCGGATGCTCGTCCTCAACGTGCCCCTGCAGGAGCGCAACGAGGCGGGTGTCCCGGACCACGAGGTGCGGGAGCTGCTGCGGCGGGGCGCGGCCGGGGAGTTCGACCACCACTTCCGCGCGCTGGCCGAACGGCTGGTCCGGCTGAAGGTGCCGGACACGATCCTCGTGCTCGGCTGGGAGATGAACGGCATCACGTACACCCACCGCTGCGGGCCGGACCCGGAGGCCTGGAAGACGTACTGGAACAGGATCGTCACCACCATGCGTGCGGTGCCGGGCCAGAAGTTCAGGTTCGACTTCACGCCGAGCCGCGGCCGGGACGACGTTGCCTGGACGGAGTGCTACCCGGGGGACGACACGGTCGACATCATCGGTATGGATTCCTACGACCAGCCGGCCGGAATGCCCTTCGACGAACAGGTCGAGGAGCCCTACGGGCTGCAGGCGCACGTGGATTTCGCGAAAGCCCACGGAAAACCCGTCTCCTATGCCGAATGGGGGCTTTTCCACAACGGTGACAATCCCGATTACATGCGGCGCATGCTTGCCTGGATGGACCAGCACAAGCCGCTGTACAACACGCTGTCCGACTACTGCCCGCACGGTGTGTGGCGGTGCGACGGAAACCCTGCCTCGTCCCGCGTCTACCGGTCCGTCCTCTTCGGGCGCGGCACTTCGGTGCCCCCGGTACTCGCCCCTGTGCCGCCCGTCCCGCCCGTCCCGCCCACCCCGTCCGTGCCACCCGTCCCCGCCGTACCGCTGCCCGAGGAGGACTGCTCGCCGTTGGATCTGGGCAGCAGGGTGGAGTTCTGGCTCGGCGGGAAGTTCTGCCTCCGTTTCGACTGGTGACCGCGCCCCCGCCGACGCGCCCCTGAGCGCGCCCGCCCCAGCCGTCGCCGGCCCGGCCGGGCTCACCGTCGTCACCGTTGTCCGCGCGCATCGGCGGCGGGGGCGGGGCCGGGCACCGAGGCGGCGGGGACGGGGGCGTCGTCCCCGCCGGTCCGCCGCGGCCGGGCCAGCAGGGCGATTCCGCCCAGCAGGCCGCCCGCGCTCGCCCCCACCAGGGCGGTCAACGCCGGTGAGGCGGATGTCGGCCTGCTCGGCTTCACCGCACGCGAGAACTGCACGAGCCGGACCTGAGTACTGCTCCTGGTGGCGTCCGCGTGCCGGGTCAGTGCGCTGGAGACCGCGTTGGCCATGTCGACGGCGAGGTCGGGGCGCGAGGAGGTGGCCGAGACGGCGACCATCGGCGCGTCCGGCGAGGTCGCCGTGCGCACGCTGTCCTGCAGGGTCCGCACCGGCACGCCCGCCCACACCTGAGCGTCCCCGAGCACCGCGAGCTGCGTGGCCACCCGTCCGTACGCCTGTGCGAACCCGCGGGCGGATTCCGGGGTGGACTGCGAGGTCGGCACGGCGACGACGTAGCTGGTGGCCGTGTACGTCGTGGAGGTGAACAGGCCGTACGCGCCGCCGGACAGGCAGCCGGCCAGAGTGCCGGCCACGATCACGGACCAGGCCGGCAGCCTCCTGGCACGGGCCAGGAACAGACGGAGCCGGAGGGTCGGAGTGTCGGTCATGAGGAGCTTGCTCCCGAAGAGGAAGAGGAAGAGGAAGAGGAGGGGAACGACGACGGACGGGCGACAGCCGCCGCGTACACGTCCATGAGCCGGTCCGCGCTGCGGGTGATGCTGTAGCGGTGCGCGACCTGCGGGGCGGTGCGCGGCAGCGGGCCCGCCGCCCGGACCTCGGCGATCGCCCGCGCGTACGCCTCGGGGCCGCCCCGCACGCGCCGGGCACCGGCCGCGGGCGACGGCGGCAGGTCCTCGATCGCCGGGCAGGAGGCGTAGGCCACGGGCAGGCCCGACGCCAGCGCCTCCACGACCGCCAGGCCGAAGGCCTCCTCCAGGGACGGGGACGCCAGCACGTCCATCGCCGAGGTGAGCGACGGCAGGTCGGGTCCCGGGGAGCCGTCCGGAACGTAGGGGCGTTCGCCGGTGAACAGGACCCGGTCGGCCACGCCGGCCGCACGGGCCGTGCGGCGCAGGGCGTGCTCCTCGGGGCCGCCGCCCACCAGCAGCAGCCAGTGGTCCTCCGGGAGCCGGGCGAGCGCGTGGACGAGGACGTCGAACCGCTTTCCGGGGGTGAGCCGGCCGACGCCGCCCACGACGAAGGCCCCCTCCGGCAGGCCGAGACGGCGGCGGGTGTGCGCGCGACGCTCCGCCTCGAAGCGGAAGCGGTCCAGGTCGATGCCGTTCGGGACGACCTCGATACGGGGAGCGGGCACGCCCCAGCGCCTCAGGCGGTCGGCCACCGCCGGGGACACGGCGACCGTCGCCGAGCCGAGCCGCTCGCTGGAGACGTACAGCGCGCGCACCCCCGCCGTCAGCCTGCGGCCCTCCATCTGCGAGTCGCCCAGGGAGTGTTCGGTGGCGACGACCGCGCGGACCCCGGCGATGCGCGCGGCGAGCCGGCCGTAGACGCAGGCCCGGTACAGGTGCGTGTGCACCAGGTCGTAGCCGCCCGAGCGGATCAGCCGGACCAGCCGCGGGAGTGCGGTCACGTCACGGTTGCCGCCCATGCCGAGATGCGTGACGCGGACACCGTCGGCGGTCAGACCCTCGGCGACCGCACCGGGGTTGGTGAGCGTCACGACGTCGCAGTCGACGGGCAGGTGCCGCAGCAGCAGACGCAGCTGCTGCTCGGCCCCGCCGACGCCGAGGCCGGTGATGATGTGCAGGGCCCTCATGTCACAGGCCCTCCACCGGGCGCCGGCGCAGCCGGTGCAGCCGGTACTTCAGACGCAGGCGCCAGGCCGTGTCGTTCTGGCCGATGTGCACACGCGGCAGGGCGTGCGGGCCGGTCAGCGGGCCGGGGTCGATGGCGCAGGCGTAGGCGTAGCCCGCCTCCCGCACGGCCCGTACGGCGCGGGCGTCGACCGCGCCGTACGGGTAGCAGAAGCCGTCGACCCGGGCGCCGGTCAACTCCGCCAGCCGCTCGCGGCTTTCGGTCACCTCGGTGGTGAGGGCGAGGTCGTCCGCCCGGGTGAGATCGATGTGGGTCAGCCCGTGCGAGCCGATCTCCACTCCCTCGGCCGCCGCGTACCGGATGCCGTCCGCGGTCAGCAGCGGCTTGCGGGGGCCGAGCGGGTCCCACGCGTTGTCGCCGCCGAGCCGCCCGGGCAGGACGAAGAGCGTGGCGCCGCAGTCCCAGCGGCGCAGCAGCGGCAGGGCGTCGGTGACGAAGTCGGCGTACCCGTCGTCGAAGGTCAGCCCGACCAGGCGCCGCCCGGCGCCCCGGGCGCGGGCGCAGAGCAGGTCCGCCACGGACACACCCCGCAGCCCCCGCCGGCGCAGCCAGGCCAGCTGCCCCTCCAGCCGCTCGGGCGTGACCGTGATGCGGTACGGATCGTCCGAGCAGTCGTCCACCGAGTGGTACATCGCCACCCATGGGACAGGGCCCGGGGGCGCGGCGGGACGTCTGCCGGTGTCGAAGGAATCGACGGAGTCGACGGAGTCGGCCGGGTTCGCGGAACCGACGGAATCAACGGGAGCGGCCATGGGTGAGCCTTCGTGTGACGGTGCGTACGGAGCGCACGGCGGATGCGGAGCCCTGGACGCCCAGGGCCAGGGAGAGAGTGACGAAGACGCCGGTCACGCTCAGAACGCCGGCCGCGAGCCCCGCCACCGGGGACGCGAACCGGCTCGCGGCGAACGCCCCGGCGGCGGTGGCGAGGACGGCGGCGAGTACGGGCCTGCTCAGCTCGGCCAGGACCGGCCGGACCCGCAGGCGGACACCGTGAGGGCTGCCGCGCCGGGACGCCCGCAGACCGGTCAGCAGCAGGGCGGCCGTGACGGTGATGCCGAACGCGTTGGCGGCGGCGATCCCCGCGACCCCCCAGGGGCGCACGGCGACGGCGCCGATCACCGACGTGGCGGCGATGCCCGCGCCCATCACCGCGAGGGGGTACCAGCTGGGCCGGCCCGCCGAGAAGTACGAGCGCACCAGCGCCCCCACCAGGGTCTGCCCCAGCAGTCCGAGGGCGTACACGCGCATGACGTCCGAGGTCGCCACGGTGTCGTCCGCGGTGAACGCGCCGCGCTGGAAAAGCAGTTCGATCATCTGCGGGGCGCAGGCGATCACCGCTCCCATGCCCGTCAGCACCACACAGGAGGACAGCACCAGATCCCGCTCCACACGGTCGCGGGCGCGTTCGGTGTCCCCGTCCGCCAGCGCCCGTGCCACCACGGGGAAGGTGACGGTGCACACCATCAGCGACAGTGTCATCGGGATCTGGGCGACCTTCTGCGCGTAGTTCAGGTGCGAGATGGCCCCGGAGGGCAGCGAGGAGGCGAGGAAGCGTTCGACCAGGACCTGCGACTGGCGGCACAGCGCGAAGAGGAGTACGGCGGCGATCAGGGCGAGCCGTACCGGCCGCTCCTGCGCGTCACCCGCCGCCCCCTCCACGGCGGCCGGCGTGCGGGACGCCAGCTGCCGCCACAGCGAAGGCAGTTGCACCAGCACCATCAGACAGCCGCCCACCGCGACCCCGGCCGCGGCGGCGCGCACGCCCCACGTGCGGCCGAGCAGGAACATCGCGGCGATGATGCCGGTGTTGTAGGCGATGTAGATGGCCCCGGGCGCGGCGAAGCGGCGGTGCGCGCGCAGGGCGGCACTGCAGTAGCCGGCGATCCCGAAGGCCAGCAGGCTGATCGCCGTGAGCCGGGTGCAGTCGACGGCCAGCCGGGGGTCGGGCAGGCCCGGCGCGAGGACCCGGACCAGGAACGGCGCCACGGCGGCGACCAGGGCGGCCGTCGCGGCGAAGGCCAGGCACAGCCGGGGCAGCGTGGCGGCGACCAGGGCGCGGACCGGGTCGCCCGGTTCGCCCCGGGCACGTCGGGCCAGCGCCATGCTGAACGCCGGGATCAGCGCGATCGCCAGCCCGTCCTCGATCAGCAGCGTGGCGGCGATCTCCGGCACGGTCCACGCGACCAGGAACGCGTCCGTGTCGCTGCCGGCACCGAAAAGACGCGCCAGCGACTGGTCGCGCACCAGGCCGAGCAGGGAACCGGCGATGGACAGCGCCGCCGTGACGAGCGCGGCCCGGGCGAGGAATTTCCGGGAGGCCGGGGCCGAGCCCGGGTCGGCGCCGTTCCCGGCGGGCGTGGCGGCCCGCGCCGCGGGCACGGTCACCGCCCCGTCGGTGTCGGTGTCCGAGTCGGGTACGGGGCTCTGCGAGGGCACCACCGTCATCGCGTCGCGGCCCCCTCGACACGCTCCGCCACCGCGCCCGACGGCACGACGTCCTCCCGCTCGCCGGGGGCCAGTGCCCACCACGCCGCGAGCCCGAGGCCCAGGGCGACCAGCATCGTCGAGGGGCCGCCGATGTCGCCGTACACGAAGTCGGTCAGCAGCCAGATCAGCAGCCCGCAGGCGACGAGCCCGCAGTCGGGCCCGGGTCCGGGCCCACGGCCGGGGTCCGGCCGGCCGCTGCGGACGCGCAGCAGCCTCCGCAGCCCGCACACCAGCAGCGTCAGCCAGCCGCCGGCGAGTGCGAGCAGCCCGATCAGGCCCTGCTCGCTCAGCACCAGCAGGTACATGCTGTGCGGCGAGAGCAGCGCCTGCTTCCGGTACTCCGTCCCCGCGCCCCCGACGTCACTGCCCGAGGACAGCGCCAGGGTGGCGTGCCCGTCGCGGTACTCGGGGAAGTCCTTGAGACCCACGCCCGTCAGCGGCTGCTCGCGCCACATGCCGCCGGCGGCCGCCCACAGGGCGTACCGGTCCACGACGGACTGGTCGGGAGCGTCGCCGACCCGCGCGATGCTGTCGATCCGCTCCTGCAACTGGGCCGTGCCGATGCCGAACCCGCCGGTCAGGATTACGCCCGCGGCGGCCACGGCCAGGCCCACCTTCAACGCGCGCCGCGGCCCGGCCAGGACCAGCTGCACGGCGCACGTCAGGGCGGTCGCGATCCAGGCGCCCCGGCTGAAGGAGAGGGCGAGCGGCAGCAGCAGCGCCACCGCGCATCCGGTGGCCGCCGTCCGCTGCCACACGGCTGTCCGGCCCAGCGCGATCCCGACCGCGCACACCAGGCCGAGGGAGACCGCGGTCGCCATGCCCATCACGTCGTGGGCGCCGAAGGTGCCGACCGCCCGGATGTCCTCGCCCCGGTAGGAGGCGCCGGTCCCGGTGGCGTACTGGTGCACGCCGACGGCTCCCTGCCACAGCGCGAGGCCCACGAACGACCAGGCCAGCACCCGGAAGCCGGTGCGGTCACGGACCAGGACCAGCACGGCCGCCGGGACGAGCACGAAGACCTGCAGGTAGCGGCCCAGACCGGTGAACCCGGCCTCCGGCGAGGACGCCCCCATCGCGGCGAGCGCGAGCCCCACGACCGGCAGGCCCAGCACCACGGCCGCGGCGGGCGACAGCGGGCGCCGCCGCTCACGCAGCAGGAGGATCACGCAGTACACCACCACCAGGGCGGAGACCACGTCCGCGGGCCCCGCTCCGTCGTAGGTCAGGGGCAGGGCCAGCAGGGCGGGCAGAGCCACCAGGGGCAGCACCGGCACCAGCCCGGCGGCCCGGCGCGGGAGTGCTGCGGGGGCGGAACTCACGTCGGTCAGCTCCCCGTCGGACGGACCAGCGTGACCGCGGTGCGCAGCAGGATGCAGACGTCCTGCCACAGCGACCAGTCGTCGATGTAGGCGTTGTCGAACCGGCAGCGGTCCTCGATCGAGGTGTCACCGCGCAGCCCCTGGACCTGGGCGAGGCCGGTGATACCGGTCCGCATCCGGTGGCGGGCCGCGTAACCCGGATAGGTCTGGCTGAACTGCGAGACGAAATAAGGGCGTTCGGGACGCGGCCCGACCAGGCTCATGTCGCCGCGGAGCACGTTCCACAGCTGGAGCAGTTCGTCGAGCGAGGTGCGCCGCAGCATGCGGCAGAACCGGCGCATCTCGTTCTCGTCGGCCACGCTCCACCGGGTCGCCGACTCGTGTTCGTCGACCGGCCGGTGCGTACGGAACTTCAGCAGCGTGAACGGCTCGCCGTTCCTGCCGATGCGTTCCTGCCGGAACACCACGCCCGGCCCGTCACTGAGCCGCAGCGTCAGCGCGCACACCAGCAGCAGCGGACCGGCCAGCAGCAGCAGCGCCCCCGACACGAGGATGTCGAGCACGCGCTTGCCCGCACTGCCGCGGCGCGCCGGTGACAGGTCCAGGCGACGGCACGGGAACCCGGCCAGCCGTTCCTGAGCCGGGTACGCGGGGGAGTCGGCGTCGACCTCCCAGAGCACGCAGCCCGAGTCGGCCAGTGCGCGCAGCAGCGGCCCCTGCCCGGCGCGTACCGAGGGGTGGACGGCCAGCACGGCCCGCACCCCGTTCTGGATGACCGCCCGCTCGACCTCCTCACCGGTGCGCAGCACCGGCAGGCCCTCGGTGCCGTCCGGCTGCTCGGCGACCACCCCCACCGGCCGCACGCCGCACCGCGGGTGCCGCAGCAGAGCGGCGGCCACGCGCTGCGCGGTCGCCGCCGGGCCGACGACGAGCGCCGCGTGCGGGTGGCGCCGCAGCGCCGCGCGCCGCCGCCCGTGCACGGCCGCGCGCAGCGCGCAGCCGGCCGCCGACTGCAGGACGAGGCCCGTCAGCACGGTGCCGGCGGACAACGCCTGCTCCGGCCGGTACGCCGCCCAGAGCGCCGCGGGCGCCAGCCAGGCCACCGCGGCACGGCCGCACACGGCGGGCAGTTCGTCCAGCAGCCCCGGCCCCGGCCACCGGCCGCCGCGAGGGCGCAGCAGCAGTGACGCGGCGATCAGCAGGACGACGAGCGGGGAGTGCCGCTGGGTGCCGGACAGCGCCAGCGTGCCCAACAGGGCGGCGGCGGAGTCCGCGAGGAGCAGCGGGACGGGCGAAGCCGGCCGAGCCACAGACCGCGGGACGGGCGACCGCGACCCGTCTGCGGCGCCGCGCGGTGGCATGACGGAAACGGGTGAGGAGTCGTGGTCCCGCGGCGGTACGCCGGGGGAGGACACGGTGCGTTCGGCGGTCACGAGCGGATGGGCTCCCTGTACTCGGTGGGCTCGGTGAGCTCGGTGGGCTCGGTGGACTCGACGCGCTGCGCGGTCCGGTCCGCCGTTTCGGCACGGCAGCCCGCGGCGCCGAGCGGCCGCGCCCGCTCGGCGCCGCGGGCCCGGCCCCGCCCGACGGCCCGGGACGGACGTGCCCTCCTGCTGGAGGGCCGGGTGCCGAGCAGGTCGCGGTAGACGTCGGCGACCTGCGCGGCGGTGTGCCGTACGTCGTGGACGGACAGCACGTGCCGACGGCCCAGGTCACCGAGCGACTCACGCAGCGGCGGGTCGAGCAGCAGCCCGGACAGGGCCCCGGCCAGCGCCTCCGGGTTCTCCGGCGGTACCAGACAACGGGGGGCGAAGGACGGCGGCAGGCTCTCGCGGGCGCCGTCGACGTCCGTGACCACCACGGGACGCCCGCAGGCCATCGCCTCCAGCGGGGCGAGGGCCATGCCCTCCCAACGGGAGGGCAGGACGACGAGATCGGCGGCCTGGTACCAGGGCGAGGTGTCGGGGACGGCTCCCACGAACAGCACGGACCCCGGGGCCCGTGCGCGCAGCCGGTCGTGGTCCGGCCCGTCGCCGACCAGGACGAGCCGTGCGGCGGGCACCCGCCGCACGACGGCGTCCCACGCCCGCAGCAGGACGTCCTGCCCCTTCTGCCGGCAGAGCCGCCCCACACAGACCACGAGCGGCGTCGTGGGGTGGAGGGCGGCGAGCTGGGCGAGCCCGGCGCGCACGGTGTCGGTGCCGGCCGGGCAGAAGCGCTCGGGATCGACGCCGTTGGGGATGACGGTCCACCGTCCGGTGATCCCGGCGCGCACGCCGGTCGCCCGTTCCGCCTCGCTCACGCACACCACCCGTGCGGCCCAGCGCGCCCCCCACCGCTCCCACGTGAGCGCGAGCGCCGCGGTGGCTCCGCCCACCGCCTCGAACGACCAGGCGTGCGGCTGGAAGACCGTCGGAATCCGTCCGCGCACCGCGAGCCGCCCGGCGAGCCCGGCCTTCGCGCTGTGCGCGTGCACCAGATCGGGGCGCACCTCGTCGATCAGCCGTGCGAGGTGCGCCACCTCCCGCACGAGCGACGGACCGGGCGACCGCGTCGCCCGCCAGTTCCGTACCTGCGCGCCGAGCCCCCGCAGGTGGAGTGCGAGTGGGCCGTCGGGGCAGACCGCGGTGACGTCCAGGCCGTCCGCCACCTGCGTACGGACCAGATCGGTGAGCACGCGTGCGACTCCGCCGTCCACCGGCTGGGTGAGGTGCAGCACCCGTGGCCGACGGCCGGTGGGGGACAGGTCCATGCGCACGGACTCCTCGCTCGCGACGGCGTCCGGGGCGGGTGGTGGCGTGTTCATCGCCGGGCGTCGAGGGCGGTGAAGAGCACGCCGGCCCAGGCCGCGTCCGCCCGGGACGAGAGCAGGAGGCTCACCCGGTCGCCGGCGCGCAGCAGGCCACTTCCGAGGGTGAACACGTCGGAGTCGTAGCCGAGGGTGTTGGAGTACGCCGGCACCCGCGCCGGGGCGGCCCCGGCGGGCCCGCTGATGGTGGAGTTCAGGACGTCGCCGGCCGGGTTGGCGGAGTCGGCGAGCGCCGCGGTGGAGGCGGGCGAGCCGCTGGTCACGGTGAGCGAGTCGCCGGTGGTGCCGCGGTCGCCGTTGTACGCGACCAGCCCCACCAGGCCCTCCGTGCCACCGGGGAGGTCCAGACCGTCGAGCCCGACCTCGGGGCCCGTGCGGGACTTCAGCGGCGCGAAGCCGTCCCAGAGCGAGAGGTGCCGCAGCGGCTCCGCCGGGTTCTCGTACGCCACCACCAGGGTCCAGCCGCCCCACGCGCCGGCCGCCGACCGGCCGGCGGCCACGTTGACCTGTGCCACGGTGTACAGGCCCGGCCCGCTGTCGCGCACCAGCCCGGTCACGTCCGCCGAGGCCTGGAAGGCGTCCGCGCCGTCCGCCACGTGGTGTCCGACGACGGTGTCGGCGAGGAGCTCCTTGTACTCCCCGCCGGGTTCGGCGATCAGCACCCGCTCGTTGTCCTGTGCCGGTTTCTGTTCGCCCACGCGCAGGTTGCCGCCCCAGTACAGGCGCGCGTACGTCACCCGGGAGCCGGAGGGCAGGCGGACCTCCGAGCGGGAGGAGTTGTAGGTGTTCGGGTCGCGGTCGACGTCGACGTAGAACATGTCGAAGTCGCCGTTCACCGCCTGCGCGCCCGCCTGCACGTCCGTGCAGGCGGGGGGCCGGTTCGTGCGGCAGGTGGCGGAGGAGTTGGCCGCGCGCACGATGCCTCCGTGCTGGAGCGCGTGATACCGCTGGTCGAACGGGAGACTGCTCGCCTCCGGCGCGGGCGCCGCGGCAGGGGAGGTGACCGGCGAGGCGGCCGGGGAGCCGCAGGGTGCCCACATCGCGACAAGTGCGAGGACGCCCACCGTGGCAGGGCGGAGCAACTGGCCCAGGGAATGGCGCATGACCGTCGGAGCCTTTCGGAACGGATGGCGGTGACCGGATGGATGAGGACGACGTCCGCGGCCGGCAGCGCCGCCGGTGTCGGAGCCGTGCCTGAGGACGGCGACGACGAGCAGGACCACCGGGATGAGCAGGCAGCACGACGAGTGCGATGCGTCCGCCTCCGGGGGCGCGTCGGCGCAACTCTAGCCATCAGCCGGACAAATTTGCCGAAACTCAATCAACGCCGACAAGTGTGTTGGAATCGTGAAGTCGGTTCTGCGCGGGGCGATGCACAGACACTCCCCGCCCGCCCACTCGTCGGGCAGGACAGGGCCACACGGGTGAGAACGCGGCGCCAAAGACCCGCCGCGCCACTCGGGCGGGCCGGGAATCCCGGCGTCCGCGCCCACCGTCGCGCCGACGCCGGTGGTGCTGCCTGCCGTTTGATCTCATATGACGACTCGCCAATCCGTGGTCGCCCGGTTTCCGCACCGGCCGGGGATCGTT
Organism: Streptomyces yamdrokensis; assembly: GCF_053890455.1. Lineage (NCBI taxonomy): Bacteria > Bacillati > Actinomycetota > Actinomycetes > Kitasatosporales > Streptomycetaceae > Streptomyces > Streptomyces yamdrokensis. Next base: position 2,669,187 of record NZ_CM132679.1, on the reverse strand, counting down.
AGGCACGACGACACAAAGCCCCCTCCGGCGACGCGCGTTGCCGAAGAAAGGAACATGATGAAGTCCCTGAAGGCTGCTGCCGTCATTGCCGGGTCCCTGATCGCCGCCGGCATGGCCGCGCCCGCGTACGCGCAGGAGATCGACCTGGCGTCCACCGGCCTCGACACCGGCCTGAACACGCGCACCGCGGTCCCCTTCGAGCTCATGTCGCCGCAGGGCGAGTCGAGCGGCGACGAGACCCGGACCTCGGTGTTCGGCACCGCGGAGGAGGCGGCGGACGTGGTGAACCAGGCCAAGCCGGTGCACGGCGATCTGGGGCTGCACGCCTGAGGCACGCCGTACGAAGTCGGCCCCCGGTACGGACCGGGGGCCGACTTTCGTATGTGCACCCGTTCGCCGCGCGGCGGTGACCACGTGGCAGGTCCGGCGGTTAGAGCGGCGGCAACCGTTCGAACAAGGAGTGGATCATGGTCGTCGCCATCGGCTCGGCACCCGTGGGTGCCGAGGACGCAGCGCCGGGCCCGGCGCTGCCCGGGCCGGGGGGCAGAACACGGCGGGACGTGGCACGCGGTCTGCGGGCCGGCGTCCTCGCCGGCGCCCTGGCTCCGGTGCTCGCCGCCTTCCGGTCTCCGCGCCCCGGACCCGAGGCACCCGCGGCAACGGACGCGCCGGACCGTGCCGCCTTCGAGCAGACCCATCGCGGCCGTCGCATCCGGGGGGTGTGGGCGCCGGGGCGCACCGCGGCCGAGGACGGGCGGTGGCACGTCACGGTGGACGGCCGCCCCCTGCATCTGATGCGCCGCGCCGACGGCGGCTGGCTGAGCACGGTCGACCACTACTGCTCCTACCGGACACCGCTCGAGGCCGCCCGCGCCGCCGTCGACGCGCTCGGTCCCGGCGAGCGGCTGCGTGCTGCGGCGTCGGCACCGGCGGGCGCGGGACACGCGCACGGGGAGGACCGGCATGGCGTACGTGCGTAAGGACGCCGGCACGCTCACGGCGGCCGAGAGGCGACGGTTCGTCAAGGCGCTGCTGGAGGTCAAACGGCGGGGCGAGTACGACGAGTTCGTGCGGATGCACCTCGCGTACTACTCCTCCGACGGCGAACGCGGGCTGCGCACCGCCCATATGGCGCCCTCGTTCCTGCCCTGGCACCGCCGGTTCCTGCTCGACCTGGAGGACGCCCTGCGCCGGGTGGACCCGGCGGTGACCCTTCCGTACTGGGACTGGACCCGTGACCGCACGACCACGTCCGCACCGTGGACGGCGGACCTCCTCGGCGGCAACGGGCGCCGCTCGGACCAACAGGTGATGACGGGGCCGTTCGCGTACGGGGAGGGCAACTGGGCCATCGAGGTGGGTGTGACCGAAGGGGCGTTCCTGACCCGGGACCTCGGCCGCCGGCACGACCCGATCGCCCTGCCCACCACGAACGACCTGGAGCAGGCGCTGAAGGACCCCGTCTACGACGTGCGGCCCTGGGACTCGACGGTCACGCGGGGATTCCGCAACAGGCTGGAGGGCTGGAGCACCGGCCGGGGCAGTGCCTCCTGGCGCAACCACAACCGGGTGCACCGCTGGGTCGGCGGGGCCATGCTCGGTGCCGCCTCCGTTAACGACCCCGCCTTCTGGCTGCACCACGCCTTCGTCGACCTGCAGTGGTACCGCTGGCAGCGCCGGCACGGCGGAGCCCGCTACCTTCCCGCCACGCCGCCGGGCCGGGGCGACGAGCAGCACGGCCGGGTCGTGGCACGGCACGAGAAGCTGCCGCCGTGGGACGTGACACCGGACGAGCTGGAGGACGTCGGCCGGATCTACCGGTACGCCTGAGGGCGGTCACCGGTACACGGGGAGAGCCCCGGCGCTCGGGTGTGCCGGGGCTCTCGGGTGTGTCGCGACGGACGTCAGCCCGCGTGGCCGCCGTTCACGCAGGTGTTGCCGAACGCCGGGTTCAGCGCGCCGACGACGTCGACGGTGTTGCCGCACACGTTGACCGGCACGTGCACCGGAACCTGGACCACGTTGCCGGAGGCGACCCCCGGCGAGTGGGCCGCCACGGCGTCGGCGCCGGCGTCCGCCGCGGCCATGCCGGCACCGCCGAGCACCACGGCCCCCGTGCCGAGAGCGACAGCGCCGACCTTCGCGATGCGAGACATCACGTTCTCCCTTACTGATCCGGTGAGCACGGCGGCATGACACGCCGCCGCACGCCCCGCTCAACGCGAGGACCCCGCCTCGGTCACGGTGTTCGTCCCGGGACCACCCGAAGGTGACCGAGCCGGGCGGACACCCGCCGCCAGGGCCGCCCGGCGCGCGCGTGACAGGCCTGCGACCTGCAGATTCACAAGAAAATTACGCAGATGGGCGTTTTGGCTGTCCAAAGCCGCAAACGTCGCTTACGTTATCCACTGTCAGTAACCAACCCAACACGGGTTGTGTCGATTCGTGAAATCGGAGAAGTAATGCGCAAGTACCAGAAGACCGCGGTCGTCATGGCCATGCTCGGCAGTGTGGCCTTCCTCGGCGCCGGCGTCAGCCACGCCGGAGACGACCCCTCGTTCAAGCTCAGCAACGAGCAGGTCACGAACTGCGCCCAGGACAACTCCGTCCAGGGTCTCGTGAACATCGACGACGTCAACGCCGGCGTCGGCGCCATCCTGGGCCTCGGCAACGCGGAGAACACCGAGACCAACGCGGTGGCCTGCGCCTCCAGCTTCACCTTCGGCGGCTGATCACCGTCAGGTGATCCGGGTGGGTCCCGGGGCTCGAACCGAGCGTTCGGGCTCCGGGCCCGCCCGGCGGGTCGGCCGGTCCGGGTGTCCGGACCGGTTCCGCCGCCGAGTCGCGGCGGGGTGATCGTCAAGGAAAAGGCAGATGTCCAAGTCGAAGAAGATCACGGCGGCGGCGGGGGTCCTGGGCGGCGTGGCCCTGATCGGCGCCGGTGCCGTCCAGGCTGTCGGCGTCGAGGGCTCCGGCAGTTGCGTCAGGGACGGCAGGGGCGCCATTCGCTGCGAGCAGGTGAGGGAGTACCGACTCCCGGCCGGTACGCAGGGGAAGGTCCGCTTCGCCGGCGAACAGGAGCAGGCCTGCTCCGGTTCGGGTGCCGAGGTCTCCTGCGTGGACGGCTCCGTCCTCGGTGGCAGGAAGGCCTGAGGCCTCCGCCGCCCGGGTGCGGTGGTGCTTTGTTTCAAAAAAAGGCGCGACACGGCGTTTCATCTACCAATTGCCGTAATCGTCGCCTACATTAGCGACTGTGAGTGACCGGACCATCACGGACCGTGTCAAATCAGAAGGAGAAGTAATGCGCAAGTACCAGAAGGCTGCGGTCGTCATGGCCATGCTCGGCAGTGCCGGCTTCCTCGGCGCCGGTGTCGGTCACGCCAACGACGGCCCGGAGGTCGAGGTCAGCAACTCGCAGGCCACGACCTGCATCCAGGACAACTCGAAGCAGGGCCTCATCAACATCGACGACATCAACCTCGCGATCGGCATCCTGGGCCTCGGCAACGTGGAGAACGAGGAGACCAACGCGGTCTCCTGCACCTCCAGCTTCGCCATCGGCGGCTGATCACCGCCAGGTGCTCCAGGTGGGTCCGGGGTTCGAACCACGCGTTCGAACCCCGGGCCCGCCCGGCACATTGACCGGTCCGGGTGCCCGGACCGGCTCCGCCGCTCAGTCGCGGCGGGCTGACCGCCAAGGAAAAAGGTAGATGGTGAAGTCGAACAAGATCGCAGCGGCGGTGGGAGCCCTCGGTGGGCTCGCGCTGATCGGTGCCGGTGCCGTCCAGGCCTTCGCTGCCGAGGACCCGGACAACTGCGTCAAGGACGAAAAGGGCACCGTTCGCTGCGTGCAGGTGAGCGAGCAGAAGATCACGACCGACCAGTACGGGACGATCCACTTCGTCAACAAGTCGGAGCAGACCTGCTCCGGCGAGGACGCCGAGGTCTCCTGCACCAACAGCGTTGTCCTCCCGGACGAGAAGTCCTGACGTCTTCGACGGCCGAGTGCCCCTTCCCGGCATTCCTCACGTCGGCATCCCCGCGTCGGACCACCCGTACGGGGGAGAGTGGCCGGGACCCGGTACGGGTCCCGGCCACTCGTCGTGTCCGTCACCGGTGTGCCGTCGCGCAGGCGAGGCCGGCGCCCGGTGACTCCACGGGGGCGCAGTACGGCAGGTCGTCGATGGGGAGGTCGGTGCAGAAGCGGCCGATCAGGTCCGACGACTCCTGCCTGCGCTCGACGGTGACCAGATGGTCCGCCTCCTTGACCGTCGTGAACCGCGCCGCCGGAATCGTCGCGGCGAGCTCCCGGCCCATCCGGGGGGTGCACAGGGTGTCGTATTCACCGGTGAACACCAGGGTCGGCACATCGGGGACGGGCAGGGGCTCGTAACAGCCGTGCGTCACCAGCCTCGTGTTGTGCTCGACCGCCTTCTTCAGCTCCTCCGGCGTCTGGTTCATGAACTGGTGACGCAGGAGACGTGCGACGGCCGCGTGCCTGCGGACCTGACCGGCCCCCGGGTTCGACATGAAGAGTTCCACCAGGCCGCCGGCCGCCGCTTCGATCTCACCCCGTTCCAGCGCCTGCGACAGACGCGGTACCGCGTCGGTGTAGACGTCGGGGAGACGCATCGCGGCGCCGCAGAAGACGATGCGACGGACGGAGTCGGGATGCAGCTGCGCGAAGCGGAGGCCGACGACTTCACCGAAGCAGCCGCCGAAGAGATTCACCGGCGGCATCCCGGTCTCCACCAGCATGTGCTGGACCGCGGCGGCGAGGAAATCGATCCCGTAGTGGGAGGGCAGGAAGTCCGCACTGCCGTATCCGGGAAGATCCACGGTGATCACCGTGCACAACGGTGCCAGCCATTTCTCGTGCGCCTGCCAGGAGTACCGGTCCTGGGACGATCCGCCGAGCAGCAGCAGCGGGGCCGTTCGCGGAGCACTCTGATGGATGATCCGGCACCCGTACGCGAAGCCCTCGAAAGCCAGGTTCCGCTCCTCCACCCGCTCCGACGGCGGAGAAGCGGACCCGTGGCGCTGTGTGGTCAGTGAACCCTGGGCGGTGGGGAGGGCAGTGCGCATGGACGGCTCCGGAGCAAGGGAGATGACGGCGAACCAGTCCATGATTACCAGTAATCACGCGTTTTTCCCGTAATCACTCATTTGTGGGCGATCCTGGCGATAAGGTGTATGTGGCCCGCAAGGCGGCAACCGCCGTGGACCCACCGCCGAGTCCGAGGGCCGGGGTTTCGGGGAGGGTGCCAGGAGTGCCGAGAGCCCCGGCGCTCGAGGCGCCGGGGCTCCGGACGTCACTGCTGATGACGCGTGAGGGGGATCAGTTCCCGTACGCGCTCTTGTGGTTCTCGTGGTGCTTGTGGCCCTGGCCGTCCTCGTTCACGCAGGTGTTGCCGAACGCCGGGTTCAGCGCACCGATGACATTGATTGACGGTGTTCCCGCACACGTTGACCGGCACGTGGACCGGGGTCTGGGCGAGGTTGCCCGACAGGACTCCCGGGGAGTGGGCGGCGGCGCCCTGGGCGCCCGCGTCCGCCAGAGCCGTACCGGCCCCGCTCAGGGCCACGGCACCCGTGCCGAGTGCGACGCGGGCAGCCTTCGCGGTGCGCGGTATCACGTCCTCCTTCTGATTCGACGAGCACGGCCGCAGGGGGCGCGGCCGTGCTCCCCGTCCAACGCGAGGACGCACGACGGGTCATGGGTCGGCCACGGATCACCCAGGGCGAGGGGGATTTCTTTTGCCCCGGCCCTCGGCCACCGGCCCCTTCAGGGCAGGCGCCGGATCGGCGCGCCGTCGAGGAGGGCACGGATGCCCTCGATCGCCCGGCCGTGGTACGCGGCGTAGTCGGCGCGGGAGACATGGCCGAGGTGCGGGGTGGCCGGCAGACGCGGCGCGGTACGCGCCGGGTGGCCGGCGGGCAGCGGTTCGACGTCGAAGACGTCCACGCCGGCACCGGCGATGCGGCCCTCGCGCAGCGCGGCGAGCAGGGCGTCCTGGTCGACGATCGCCGCGCGGGAGGTGTTGACCAGGCAGGCGGTCGGCTTGAGCAGGGCGAGTTCGGCGGCGCCGAGCAGGCCGCGGCCGCGTTCGCCGAGCGCGAGGTGCACGGAGACGAAGTCGCTCTCGCGAAGCAGGTCCTCCTTGGACGGCGCGAACTCCACATCCACCTCGTCGGCACGCTCCCGGGTGAGGTTCGGGCTCCAGACCCCGACGCGCATGCCGAAGGCGAGACCGACCTGTGCCACCCGGCTCCCGATCTTCCCCGGGCCGAGCAGCCCGAGGCGCCGTCCGCGCAGGTCGGCGCCCACGGTGCGCTGCCAGGGGGCAGCCGGCGCGCAGGCCGTTGTTCTCCTCGACGATGCCGCGTGCCAGGCCGGGGAGCAGGGCCCAGGTCGGTTCGACGGGCGGGGTGCGGGAGATGGCCGTACCGCACACGGTGACGCCGTGCGCCTCGGCGGCGGCGTAGTCGATGACCGAATTGCGCATGCCGGAGGCGACGATCAGCCTCAGCCGGGGCACAGCCGGGCGATCAGCGACCCGGGGGCGGACACCCGTTCCCGCGGTGTCACCACGGTGTCGGCGTCGGTGAGCGCGTCGGCCAGACTGTCCTCGTCGGCGAAGTGACCCTCGTACGAGACCACTTCGATGTCCTTCGCGACCGGCCCCCGGCCGGCGGCCCCGACGGCCGCACCCTGGTAGTCGTCCAGCGCCGCACACCGCAGCCGCATGCCGCTCCTCCTCGCCGGTGGTCCGGGGCGATCAAGTTACTCCTCCTGCGGCCGGCGCCCGGTCCGGGTGCCGCCGGCCCCGCCCGGACCGCCCGGCCCGGACCGCCGCGGCCGGCCACCGGCTCCGCGAGCGGACGCCTCTCCCCGTCCGCGGGCACGGCCGGCTCGTACGCGCGGCGCGTGGGCGGATCGCACGGCACGGACGCCTGCGAGATCCCGCGGTCCGCGCGGCAGGCCGGCGAGAGACGGCCCGACGAGCATGCCGGTCACCGGTGAGGCCACCGTGATGGCCGGCTGCGCGTCGAAGAGCCGAAGGGCCGGCCCGCATGCGGCCTTCAACGCGCCGTCCGCGCAGGGGCGGGCTTCCGCCACCTCCGTAGGAGTGCTTTTCGGACGTTCCGCCGGGATGTCGTCCGTGAGCGGTGGCCTGCCTTTATGCTTCTACATGCGTGTAGATGACGCGCGGGGTGGCCCGGATGTTTCCGGTTGCCCTGCGGGCGGCGGACAAGGGGGCGGGAGGGTGCGCGCCGGTTTGAGCGGGAACGTACCGCCGGTCGCACCCCCGGCGGTACGTCGCCCTGACCATCCAACCGTTTTCCCTGGGAGGGCTGTCGTGGCTTCGATCGACCTGGACAAAATGCTGGACAAGGCGTGGGCGGACAAGAGTCTGCCGGAGATCCTCGCCGCGCCGGTCGCCGCGCTGAAGGGGGTCTCGGACCGGGACGGTGAACTCCTGCAGGAGGCGTTCGGCGTCAAGACGGTCGCCGATCTGGCCGAGCTGAAGTACGCGCGCTGGGCGCAGGCCCTGGCCGCGCTCGACGCCACCAAGTAACCCTTCCGCCGGGCGGCGGGCTCCACTTCCTTCGGGGTCTGCCGCCCGGCGGAGTCAAGAACCGTACGTACACATGAAGGAGTGAACGCCACGATGGTGTTCAAGCGGCTGCTCGGTTCGCTCGGCGTGGGTGGGCCCACGGTGGACACGGTCCTCGCCCCGGGCGCGGTGCTGCCCGGCGGGGCCCTGAGCGGACAGGTCCACCTGAAGGGTGGCGACGCCGACTTCACGATCGAGCACATCACCCTGGAGCTGGTGGCCCGCGTCGAGGCCGAGCACGACGACGGGGAGTCCGAGGGCGCGGTCGTCTTCGACCGGTTCAGCGTCGGCGGGAGCTTCCGGCTCGCGGCCGGCGAGACGCGCAGCGTGCCCTTCAGTGTGATGCTGCCGTGGGAGACCCCCGTCACCGAGCTGTACGGGCAGCCTCTGGGCATCGTGCTCGGGGTGCGCACCGAGCTGGCGGTGGCGGGCGCGAAGGACAAGGGCGACCTCGACCAGCTCGCGGTGCGCCCGCTGCCCGTCCAGGAGGCGGTCCTGGAGGCGCTCGGGCAGCTCGGCTTCGGCTTCAAATCCGCGGACCTGGAGTGGGGGCACATCGGCGGGACCGGCCAGCAGCTGCCCTTCTACCAGGAGGTGGAGCTCGCCCCGGCGCCGCAGTACGCGCACCAGGTCAACGAGATCGAGGTGACCTTCCTCGCGAACCCGGGCGGCGTGGAGGTGGTCCTGGAGGCCGACAAGCGCGGCGGCTTCCTCTCCGGGGGCCACGACGCCGTGACCCGTTTCACCGTCAGCCACCACGGCGTCGAGCAGGTCGACTGGAGTGCCGAGGTCGACGGCTGGATCCGCCGACTGGTCGAGCACCGTGCCTCCTACGGTGCTCACGGTTCGTACGGTCATGGCGCATCGCACCACGGCAGCCCCTACGGACACGGTGACCACTACGGTCACGGCGACCCCTACGCCTCCCACGGCCCTCACGCCCACAAGGGCGACCACGGCCACGGTGACGGTCACGGCGGCGGCTCCGGGCCCGGCATGGGCACCGTGATCGCGGCCGGTGCGGCGGGGCTCGCCGTCGGTGTGGTCGGTGGCATGGTCGCGGCCGAAGTCGTCGACGAGGTGGGCGACTTCTTCGAAGGTGACGACGAGGGCGACGAGGGCTGAGAAGTCCTCGCGCCGCTGCCGCCCCTGGTAGTTTCTACATCGATGTAGAAGTCGTGGTCGTCCGGGCCGTTCTCTCCTTCGGCCCGGGTGGCCCCTGGGACGTACGGAGTGGGCATGGCCCTGTGGGACCGGATCAAGGAGTCCGCATCGACGATGCAGACCCAGCTCATGGCGAAGAAGAACGATCTGAAGAGCGGCGCCTTCCGCGATGCGAGCATGGCGATGTGCGCGCTGGTGGCCGCCGCCGACGGCACCATCGACCCGTCCGAGCGGCGCCGCGTGGCGCAGTTGATCGCGAGCAACGAAGTGCTGCAGAACTTCGACGCCGCGGACCTGCAGCGACGCTTCGAGGGCAACCTGGACAAGCTGACCGCGGACTTCGACTTCGGCAAGGTCGGCGTGCTGCAGGAGATCGCCAAGGCGAAGAAGAAGCCGGCCGAGGCGCGCGCCGTGATCCAGATCGGCATCGTCATCGGCGGCGCCGACGGCGACTTCGACAGGACCGAGCAGGCGGTCGTCCGCGAGGCGTGCTTCACGCTCGACCTGCCGCCGCACGAGTTCGACCTCTAGGGGCCGCCCGGCGGGTCGAGGCGGAGGGAAACCGGCGGTGCCTGCCCAGCCCGGGGAGGGGCGTGCAGGCACCCGCGTCCGCGGCATGCTCCGCCGGAGCCCTGAGCCTTTCCGCACGGGGCGGGAAAGGGGACGGGCGCGGAGGTCTCCGGAGTCACCGATGCCCTCCTGACCGGCGTCGCCATCGGGGCGCCGGGACGGCTGGTTCTGCCGAACCGTCAGCGCGTGGCGTGCCGTGGACGGTCGGTGCGGGTATCGCCGAGAGCCTCGTGGGCACCGGTGTCGCCGCGGGCCGGGAGCGGCGGACACCAAGGTCGTCGGCCGGACCGGATGGTTCGTCCGGATCGGCCTCGATGCCGCGGGCGTGGCCGCCCTCGAACGCCTCAAGGCCCGTGGCCGGCCGGCAGGGCGCCCTCCAGGGGCCGGCGCCGAACGGAAGTCCCGCCCTTCGCACCGCAGGGCGGGACTTCCGTTACGGCGGGGTGGCCGCGTGCAGGATGAGGAACAGTGTGACGGCCGAGTTCGCCGAGGACAGCGCCGAAACGGCGGTGCCCGCGGCGGCTGTCCAGGCGGCCAGGCCCACCGTGGTGAAGACCGGCGGCCAGATCCGGGTGGCAGGAGCCGGCCCGAACAGGGCGGCGACCCGGCGCGGCACCGGACCCGGGGCCGCGAAGTGCGCGAGCGTGGCGACGGGCGCGCCCCGGGAGATCAGGGCGGACTTGCCGATCGCCAGTGCCACGGTGCGCCGGCTGCCCACAGCGGTGGCCGCCTCCTCGTCCGCCCACCGCTCCGCGCAGTACGTGACGGCGGTCCGCAACGGCCGCAGGAACGGGTTGGCCCGTGCGGCGAGCCGCACCGTGAGCAGGAACCGGTGGTGGCGGTGGGTCAGATGGGCACGCTCGTGGGCGAACAGCGCCCGCCGCTCGGCCGAATCGAGCCCGTCGAGCATCCCGGTGGTGACCACGATCCGGTTGCGCCTGCCGGGCAGCGCGTAGGCGTACGGCAGTTCGTCGGGCAACACCGCCACCGCCCTTGCCGGCAGGCCCGCGAGGGCGCTCTCGGCCCGGCGGCGTACGCGGTGATGGCGCCACGCCGTCCTGACGCACGCGGCGAGTACCGCGATCAGGGCGGGAATGGCGGCCTTTCCCGCGATCTCGTCGTAGGGCACCGCCTCGCGGACCTCCGGGTCCGACCAGCCGTCGGGCAGCGGGTTGCCGGGAAGCTGCGCGGTGCCGACCACCATCAGCAGGGCCAGGCACAGGGTGCTGCACACCGCGAGGACCCCGGCGACCGCCGACAGCAGCCAGGTCGCCGCCCTGGGCTGCAGATGCTGTTCGGCGAGGCGGGCGACCGGCCAGGCCGTTAACGGCAGCACCAGCGGCAGGAAGACGAAGACCCCCATGGCGTTCAGCCCTTCTCCTCACCGGGGCCCTGGGCCAGCAGATCGCGCAGCAGCTGACCGTCGCCCGGTGTCAGGCTGGTCAGGAAGTGGGCCAGGACCGCTTCCCGGTCGCTCTCGGCGTCCAGGACCTTCCGCATCCGCAGAGCGGCCAGCCCGGCCGCGTCGGCGACGGCGGTCCACTCGAACGAGCGGCCCGCCCGCCGGCGGGCGACCGCGCTCTTGGCATGCAGACGGGTCAGGATGGTCATCACCGTGGTGTAGGCGAGGGTGCCGCCGAGGCGTTCTTGGACCCAGCCCGCGGTGACCGCTCCGGGAGCCTGGTGCAGCGCAGCGAGCACCTGCGTCTCCAGCTCACCCTGGCCGCGCCGGCGCGGGGACTGCTCGGGGCCGCCCCTGTTCTGGTCCGTCATACCGCCAACCTCCCGCCTCTCGGCCCCGCCCGCCGCTGCGGGGACGGTTCATCGTACTGAGCCCGCCCCGCCCGCCCGGCACCGTTCCCACGATGCCCGCTCCCGGGCGTTGGGCAAGGCCCCGCTCCGGCGGGGCGCGGCCGTGGCGGGGCGCAGGCATCAGCCGCCCGTGTCCGTGGCGGCGTCGAGCCTCAGTCGCAGCGACCGTTCCTCGTCCGGGGACAGGCCGGCGACGAAACGGCTGAGTACGGCGTCCCGGTCGCTCTCCTCGTCGAGAACCCGGTGCGTGCGCCGGGCGGCCGGCTCCGCCGCGTCGGCGACGGCGCTCCAGACGTAGGAGCGTCCGTCGCGGTGGCGTACCACGGCCTGCTTGCCGTGCGGCCTCGTGAGCGTGGTCACCACCGTGGTGCAGGCGAGAGCGGGATCGACCCGCTCACGTACCCAGCCGGCCGTCACCGGCCCCGGCGCACCGCCCAGGGCGGCCGGCACACCGGCCTCCAGCTCGCCCGGCCCTCTGCGGGGACGGCCACGCGGCGGCTCGTCACGCTCCTCGTCCACCTGTCGCTCCTCTCCGCCGCTGCCGGACGCGAGGCAGGGAAGCATGCCCTCGCACACGTTCACGATGCCCCCTGGCCCCGCCATCTTCTACGCCGTTGTAGATTCTTGACTCCGCCGGTCCGGAGGCAGGGGGCCGCCGGGCGGAATCACGACACAGCACAGCCGACCGTCGAACCGGGCGGCAGGGGAGGCGGACACGTGGACGGACAGCATGGCGCGGCCCGCCGACGCGGCGGGCCGGGTGCCCGTTCCCGGGACGGCCGGCGCACCGGGACCCGGCTGACCCGGCGAGGGAGGGTCCTGGCCCTCACCGGCGCCGTCCTCGCCCTCCTGCTCGTCGTGGGCGGCGCCGGCTCCTGGCTGTACCAGCGACTCGACGGCAACATCCAGGCCGTTGGCATCGACGACAAGGTCGGCGGGGACCGACCGGCCAACCTCAGCCCCGGCACGAAGAACATCCTGGTGGTCGGCTCGGACAGCCGGGACGGCGACAACGCCGAGTACGGCAGGGGCCCGACCACCATGCAGTCGGACACCCTGATGGTGCTGCACATCGCCGCGGACCGGAACTGGGCCGCCGTGGTCTCCCTGCCCCGCGACTCCTGGGTGCGGATACCCGCCTGCGACCGCGGGAACGGCACGACCTCCACCCCGCACCACTTCAAGATCAACGAGGCATTCGCGATCGGCGGCACCACGGGCGACATCGGCGGCGCCGCCGCCTGCACCGTCAAGACCGTCGAGCAGAACACCGGGCTGCGCATCGACCACTTCCTCTCGGTCGACTTCCAGGGCTTCAAGGGCATGGTCGACGCGCTGGACGGCATCGAGGTCTGTCCGGAACAGGCGATCCGCGACACCAAGGCCCACCTCGACCTGGAAGCCGGATGCCAGACGGTCAAGGGCGAGCAGGCCCTCGGCTACGTCCGCACCCGCTACAGCGTCGGCGACGGCTCCGACATCGGACGCATCGGGCGCCAGCAGGAATTCATGCGGGCCCTGGCCGCCAGGGCCCAGGACAGGCTGGCCAGCCCGGGCGACCTGTACTCCTTCCTGGACTCGGCGACCAGGTCGCTGACCACCGACGAGGGCCTCGCCGGGATCAAACCCCTGGCCGGCCTCGCCTCCAGCCTCAAGGGCATACCCGAGGACCGGCTCACCTTCCTGACCGTCCCCAACTACCCACGCGAACTGGACGTCCCCTCGGACAAGGCCAACATCGCCTGGCAGTACCCCCAGGCGCAGACCCTCTTCACCGCTCTCGCCGAGGACCGGGAAGTCGACAAGGACGAACTGGCCGCCGCCAGGCCGGTCCCGGCCCGCACGGTCACCGTCCAGGTCCTCAACGGCACCGGCACGTCCGGCCGGGCGGCCACCGCCGCCGAACAACTGCGCGCAGCCGGCTACACGGTCACCGGCACCGGGAACGCCCCCACTCCGGCGAAGGAGACCACCGTGACCTACCCGCCCGGCCTCGAAGAGCAGGCGAAGGCCCTGACCGCCCGCCTCAAGGCCCCCGCCACCCCCCGGCAGGACCCGCAGGCCGCACCCGGCGTGGTGACCCTCACCATCGGCCCCGGCCACCCCGGACTGCGCGGCTGACCGGCCCGGCACCACCGCGAACCGGATCCGATCGCGGGCCGGGCGGCCCCGACACCGCACAACAAATTCTACAGTGCTGTAGATTTCGGGTTCGGTCACTCGGCGGACCGGGCGAATTCGCCTGGTCCCTGGACATGGAAGAGGGGTACGGCATGGGTGTGAGCCTCGCCAGGGGCGGCAACGTCTCGCTCAGCAAGGAAGCCCCCGGTATGACCGCGGTCCTGGTCGGTCTGGGCTGGGACGTCAGGACCACCACCGGCACCGACTACGACCTCGACGCCTCCGCGCTGCTCGTCGACGTGGCCGGCAAGGTCCCCTCCGACCGGCACTTCGTCTTCTACGACAACCTCAGGAGCCCCGACGGCTCCGTCGAGCACACCGGCGACAACCTCACCGGCGAGGGCGAGGGCGACGACGAGGTGGTCAAGGTGGATCTCACCGCCGTGCCCGCCGAGGTCGACCGCATCGTCTTCCCGGTCTCCATCCATGACGCCGAGGGCCGCGGTCAGAGCTTCGGCCAGGTCCGCGGCGCCCACATCCGCGTCGTCAACCAGGCCGGCGGTGCCGGGATCGCCCGCTACGACCTGTCGGAGGACGCCGCCACCGAGACCGCGATGGTCTTCGGCGAGCTGTACCGCAACGGCGCCGAGTGGAAGTTCCGCGCCGTCGGCCAGGGCTACGCCTCGGGCCTGACGGGCATCGCCTCGGACTTCGGCGTCGGCGTCTGACCCGCCGTCACGCACCGCGGAGAGGCCGGACCGTACGCCCGGCCGCCCATGACGGGCACGTCCGCTGCCGCACGCCCGCCGCGGGTCCGCACGGCCGCGGCGCCGACCCGCACCACACGATCCGGGGGATCCTCATGCTCGAGCCGGGCTGTCTCGAAACCGTCGACAGGACCGACTTCGAACACACGCTGCACGAGGCGCTGGGTGCCCCCGACATACGAGAGGCCCTGCGCCGGCCGACCGCGCAGGTCACCGAAGGCCAGCTGCGCTCCCGGGCGCTGGCCGCGGCGGACACCATCGCAGCCGAAGCCGCCACCGAGTACGCCGCCCTGCTCCGACTGCGGACCGCGGCCGTCCCGGACCGCCCCGGCCGGCCGCGGCGGTCCGCCCCCGCCCCCGCCCCCGCCGCCCCCGCCGCCCCCGCCGCCGTCGGCAACGGGCTGCCGGCGGCACTGGCCGTGCTCACTCCGGTCCTGTCCGTCGTGGCGGCGGTCGTATTCCTGTTCCTCGGTTACGGGCTCCACCTGGCCGGCGTCCAGCAGCCCCTTGCCGACACGCTGATCAGTGCCGGCTGGGTCGCCGGGGCCGTGGCGGTGCTCGCCGCCGCGGTGGCGGGTGCCGGGCTCGTGGTCACCGCGGTGCGGCACCGCGCCACCCCCCACCGCCCACAACCGGATACGGCCTCCGTGGCCCAGGCGCACGCGGAATGGCGCCGGGCTCTGCTGGAGCGCGGAATGCTCCCGTTCCTGCGGCGCCAGCTGCGCCGGGTGCCCACCCGCGAGCCGCGATCCCGCTCCGTCCCGCCTCCTGAGCGGCGGCGCACCCGCCCCGGCTACAGCAGCCCGGACTTCACCGGCCCCACCTACTCCTCCCGCGACTGACGCCGCTCCCGCGGGCGAGCCCGCAGACCGGACGGGTCCCGCGGGGCCGTGCCGTACCCGTCGAGGCCGGGCGCGCCCCCGCCCGCCACTTCTACAGTGCTGTAGATTCGCGTGGGCTGCCCCGGCGCACCGCCGGGGCTCCGTACTCAACTCCCGAAGCGCCAGGAGGAAACCGGTGGGAATCACGCTGACCAAGGGCCAGCAGATCAGCCTGGAGAAGACCGGCGGGCAACCGCTCAGCGTCGTACGCATGGGACTTGGCTGGCAGGCCGCCCCGCGCAAGGGTTTCCTCGCCAGGCTGACCGCCCGCGAGATCGACCTGGACGCCTCCGCGGTGCTCTTCGCCGGCACCCAGCCGATCGACGTCGTCTACTTCCAGCACCTGGTCAGCGATGACGGCTCGGTCCGCCATACCGGCGACAACCTCGTCGGCGGCGCCGGCGAGGGCGACGACGAGTCGGTCCTCGTGGACCTGTCGCGCCTGCCCGCCCACGTGGATCAGATCGTCTTCACCGTCAACTCCTTCACCGGGCAGACCTTCACCGAGGTGCAGAACGCCTTCTGCCGTCTGGTCGACGAGAACACCGGCCGGGAACTGGCCCGCTACACCCTCTCCGGCGGCGGCCCCTACACCGCTCAGATCATGGCGAAGGTCCACCGTTCCGGAGGCGCCTGGCACATGTCCGCCATCGGGGAACCGGCCGAGGGCCGCACCTTCCAGGACCTGATGCCCGCCATCGCCGGCCACCTCTAGCCGCCCTGCCGCCCGCTGTCCGGGGAGAAGACGAACACCCACATGTTCGGCATCAGTGAACTCGCCATCGTCCTCATCGTCGTCATATCGCTCTTCGGCGCCAAGAAGCTCCCCGAACTCGCCCGCTCCATGGGCAGGTCGGCCCGCATCCTCAAGAGCGAGGCCAGGGCGATGAAGTCCGACCAGGCCCCGTCCAGCCCGGCGGAGCCGGCCCTGGACGGGGCAGCGGCCCCGCGCGTCATCCAGGCCGCTCCCGGCGACGCGACAGGTCGTCCCGCGGCGCGGCCCGGCCCGGCGGCGACGCACCACGAACCGTGAGGCTTCCCCGGGGCGTGGGGCGTGGGGCGTGGGGAGAGGCGGCACAGGGGCAGGCGGGTCTCACGAGCGCCCGGGCGATGCCTGCCCCGAGGAAGCGCCCGCCGGAGCTGAGTGAGTGTGCGGTGCGGACGAACCCGCGCGGATAGCGCCTGCTCGGGCCGTTGCGCGGGCGGGCCACGGCGTGCCGGTGCCGCACACCGTCTGCGCACGGTGTGCGGCACCGGCCGGCCGCACACCTGCCTGAAGCCGATCAGAACCGTACGGTACGTCCCGGAAACGGCGTGAGGCGGCCAGGGGCCCACGAGAGTGGGCCCCTGGCCGCCTTCGTCATGTGCGGAGGCGCTGAACCGGGAGTCGCAGAAGAGGGGGATTCCGGGGGACGCCCGGGGGACAGACGGCCGTAGAGGCCCGGTTTCAGCCGGGGCAGCCGGACCTGCCGCCCGTCGCAGGAGGCGGGGCGGATTCGCGCGGATGGCTCAGAAGTCCATCCGGCCTGCAAGACGCCGCGCCCTGAGAGTGAGCTGGTGGCGCCCCGGCAGGACTCGAACCTGCGGCCAAGCGCTGAGGGGTCCTTGCACTATGCCCGCCCGGGTCGCACGGTCCGGCACCGCACCTCGCCGCGTTGCCGAGGAGCCCTGGTAGCTCCGCTGCGAGGGCTCTGTGGCGCCTTGCGACGCACGGCACCGGACCAACCGGACCACGCGACCTCATCGGGCGCTCATAGTGCAAGGACCCCTCAGAAGGTGTCAGGGGTTGAGCGATGTGCTCAACTGCGTCTTCGCCGGTCGCTCGCGCACGAATGCCGTCAAAGCGCTTGCTGTCATTTCCGGGTGACCTTTGGCTGATGACCGCCCCTCGTGCCTTCGCCGTGGCTCATGGGGACGGGGCGAAGGCACGTTCGCGGCCTCTCAGTCGATGCAGAACTCGTTGTCCTCGATGTCCAGCATCGGGATGCACGAATCATCGCCGTCGTACAGCGTGCGCACGTGCACCGCACCGAGCGGGACCAGTCGTGCGCATTCCGCCTCAAGTGCGGCGAGGCGTTCTTCCCCCACGAGTCCGGTGCCGACCCGCACATCAAGATGCACCCGGTTCTTGGCGGCCTTCCCCTCGGGGACACGCTGGAAGTACAGCCGCGGGCCCACCCCTGAGGGATCGACGCAGGCGAACCAGGAATCCCGCTGCTCAGGTGGCTGCGAGCGCTTGAAGGCGTCCCAAGTGGCAAACCCCGACGGTGGCGGCGGTACGACGTACCCCAGCACCTCGCACCAGAAACGAGCGAGCCGCTCGGGTTCTGCGCAGTCGAAGGTGACTTGGAACTTCCTGATCGGCGTCATCGGGTAACTGTATGGGCGCGTGCCGGCCGGTACCGAGGCTCCGGGCGCCATCTCCGTGCAGACCGGGTGACGTGATTCGGTGACGGGTGGTGGTGTCCGCGACCGGGAGTGGAACCACCCTGGCTTCCGGCGCAGGGCGGGGCCGACGGGGTACTACCGGTCGTGCAGGATCTCGGGCCGGGTGACGGGCACGATGGTGATCAAGTCGTCAAGGCCCTTGAAGTCGTCGGGGTTGGTGGTGAACAGAGGGAGTCCCTCGGCGGCCGCGACGGCGGCGATCATCAGGTCGGCCACACGGCGACGGGGCTTGCGGCCCGTGGAGACGACGGCGGCGCAGATTCTGCCGTAGATGCGGGCCGCCTCCACGTCGAAGGGGATGGGGTCGAATTCGTTTTCGGCGCGCTGCAGGACGTCCATGCGGCGGGCCCGCTCGGCGTGTTCGTCGTAGTCGCTCTGCTCGCCGCCACGCACCTGGTGGGGGCCTGCGGAGAGTTCCGCGAGGGTGATGGTGCTGATGGCCATCTCGGCAGGTAGCTCGTCGGCGTCGATCCACTTGCGCAGGATCATGATGTTGGTGTCGAGCAGGCCCTGCTCGTGCTCAACGGGCATACGGGTCACCCAACTCCTGCTCGACGACGGCGTCCTGGTCGTCGCGGAAGGCGTCCAGCGAGATGTCAGGGGCGGTACGTGACATGGCCGCGAACTCGGCGCGGGCAACGAAGCGGCGACGGCGGCGGAGCGGGATCAGCTCGCCGACACGATGCCCGTCGCGGGTGACGGTGAACGCCTGTCCTCCCTGGACGGCGTCCATGATCTCTTTGGAGCGGGTGCGCAGATCGCGCTGAGTGATCTCCGGCTGCGCTGTCATGCTGTCCACGATAGCGAAGGTGTGCTACCCGGTGCTACACCGTTACCCGCGATTACGGACAGGCGAAGGTGCCTGCTCCAGAGCGATGTGCATCCGGGCGCGAAAAAGCCCCTCACGCGTTTTCGCAGGTGAGAGGTTATATGCGCCCCCGGCAGGACTCGAACCTGCGGCCAAGCGCTTAGAAGGCGCTGGGTGAGATCACCGGTGTACGCCCTCTGACCTCGTGTTCTTCCATTGATTACTGCGGGCCTGTGGCGTCTTCGACACACATGCGACAGAGGGGTGGGCGATGCATGTCGGCTGGAGCCGCCCGCCCGGGGTATCCGCCTGAGCATGCTTGCTGTAGTGGCCTACCGCTCGTACCACGGTGCAACGACCGTATGGGCCTTCGTGGTCGCCATTCTCATCGTGCTGGTGGCGGGTTGGTACATCCGGCGTCGAAGGTGAGTACGGCACCCACAGACCTGCTTCTCGGGATCCGACGGACCGCTACGGACGGTTGATCGGGATCTCGTAGACGATCTCGCAGTGCGCGGCGGGCACCACGATGTCCGCCGTCTCCACGGGCCGCCCCTGGTCGCTGTAGTACGTCCGCCGGATGTGCGTGACGAGCGCGGACTTCTGGATGCCCAGGAGTGACGCCTCCTCGGCGGTCGCCTGCCTCGGTTCCGGCTGCTCCACGGCGTGGCTGACGGTCACGCCGATCGCGGCCATGCGGTTCACCACACCCGCCCCGGCGTGCGGCCCTCCCTCGGGGAGGACGACGAGCGTGCCGCCGGTGAGGTCGTACGGCTCCCAACTCGTCGACAACTGCATCGGCCTGCCGTCGGCCAGGAACTCGTACGTCGTGCGGACGCACAGGTCGCCCTCGGCGATACCGAGCCGCGCTGCGATGTCCGCGGGCGCCGGCACCTTGGCGTCGGTCCGGCTCTCCCAGTCCCCTTGCTTGCCCAAGGCCTTCATGTCAGCCCGGAACGGCGACCCGTCGGGCTGCTCGCGCGCGGACGACCGGACCATGCGCACGCGCTGCCGGGGCTCGGCGACGTACGTACCCGAACCGGCGCGGCCCTCCAGCACACCCTGGGAGATCAGCAGCTCCTGAGCCCGACGGACCACGTTCTCGCCGACCCCGCACTCCTGGCCGATCTGGGCGCGGGACGGCAGGCGACCCCCCCGGCTCCCATACGTGCTCCGCGATTCGCCGCCGGAGTTCGTCGGCGACGCGGAGATAGGGCGGCTGCTCAGGCATATGGAAAATCTAGTCCACTAGCTCTAATCTAGTTAACTAGCTTCACTCAAAGTGATCGCCGGTGACGGAGGCTGCCCTGTGCCCGCTTCGGGAGTAAGCGCGGTGGCCATCGCCGCTCGGCTGTCCGCCGTCGGGCTTTTCGCTCGCGTGGAGGAGCACGACTGGTACACGACGGTCAAGGCGGAGGTGCCGGAATCGCTCTCCGCCGAGTCATGGCGGGAGGTCCTTGAAGTGGTGGCGGAGGCCGATCGGTTCGGGCTCCTCGCCACCAGCCTGAACGACCGCACTCTCTGGGCGGTCGTACGCAAAGCGGTCCCCGCGACGGGCGATGTCGGGGGACCGAGCCATCAGCGATAGGAGCCGATCAGCGTGCTCAACCGTATCCGCCGTGCCGCCTCGCTCACCAGAGCGCGGTACTTCCCCAAGGGCAGGCACCGCCGCCCCTTAACGCCCTACCGGCCGCCGGCCGCTCTCGCTTCCCCCGCGTCCACCGGCGAGCCGGCGGCCACCCTGGGCCAGGCCCTCGACATCGTGAATCGGCGACACCCGCTCCCGGGTGAGGACGTCGCGCTCGTCCGTCCGTACGTGCTGGCCTGGGAGAGGCGCGTACGGACGCGTTCAGTCGTCGTCGCTCCTCGTCTACCGGCTGAGGCATGGTCGGCCCTCGTGGGGGTCCACGGATGACCTCTCGCCGACAGCCTCACAACACCGACGCCGCGGCCGTCCCCTACCGATCGACCGCATGCCGGATCGGCACGCATTCCACCTGCGCGGAATCCTCCCCGGCGTCGGCGCCGGTCGGCCTCCCGGTGGTCTACGAGACGTGCGACTGCCCGTGCCACTCGATGCCCGACCGGACCACGGACGCGGAGGTAGGGCAGTGATCGACCGGACCCCCAGGAGCGCGCTGGCCTCCAACATCGAGGTGACCGCGACCACGGTGCAGCGCGGCGACATCATCCAACTTGGCGGCCGAGCCTGCCGGGTACAGGACCTCTTCCAACTTCCCCAAGGCGCTAAGCAACTGCTCTTCGAGTCGGGCGAGCTGCTGACCATGCACACGCGTACCCGGCTCGTCGCCGTGCGGATGATGAGAAGGCGGTGACCGGTCCGTGTCCTCACGCCATCACGACATCGCCGACGACCTCCGGCATCAGATCACGACCGGCCGCATCAAGCCCGGTGAACGCCTGCCGTCCGAAGCCGGTCTGGCCGACCGCTACAAGGTCAGCACGGTGACACTGCGCAGCGCCCTCGCAGTCCTCCAGGGCGAAGGCCTCGTCGAGAAGATTCACGGCAAAGGCAACTTCGTCCGTCGCCCGCTCCGCAAGATCGTGTATGTCGGTGGATGGGGGACGCTGGACCCGTGGACGGCCGCTGAGGCAGCCCTGCGGGTCACCGTGCGCAGCAACACGGTTCAGGCGGACGGGCGTCTGACGACGTTGCTGAAGGTGCCGACGGGCAGCCCCCTCGCAGAGTACGTCTGCGTCAGCCATGAGGGGGAGTCACCGCATGGACTGGCACGCATCTACATCCCGCGGGACCTGGCACCGGCCGGGATGCTCGACCACGAACCATCGTGCCGTGAGGCGGTCACGAGATTCGCCGTCCTCGGCGTGCCGCCGGCTGCTGTCCGGGAGACGGTCTGTGCCCGCCCACCTACACCGGACGAAGCATCAACCCTCCGGACCAACTCCACCGGGCCGGTCCTCGCGATCACACGCGTCACGACTGACCCCACCGGGCGAGTCGTCGAGGCGGCGCTTCTGGTGTTCCCGGGGGACCGCGTCGATGCCGTCTTCACGACCCACCACATGACCGACGAGAGGCAGACGCAAGGATGACGGCACCGGACGAACTGCGACTCCTCCCGTGGTCGGGAGCGGAGGGCAAGCCCTGTTACCTGAGCACCGACGACAGGGGCGGGTACATGTCCCGCCTGGCGGACAACATCGAGGCGATACAACTGGGCACGGCAGCGGAGTTGTTGAACCAAGCCCCGGAAACCCTCGCTGACGAGGACGCCGACGCGGAAGACCTGTGTCGGCTGGCACAGGAGCTGACCGGGGTTCTGCGAGACGTGCTCCGCGTTGCGACCAGCCGGGGGCACCTCCTCGCGGTGAGTGAGCCCCAGCGGCACTGAGGGGCGAGCTGGCGGCGTACTCCCCGTTCCACCTCGACGGGAGAGGAACCCGGACCGCGATTCCGGGTTCCTCTCCCCGTTTTGTCATGGTGGCTCACATACTTTTGGTCAGGTGAGACCTGTCCACAGGCAGACCACGGTGGGCTGATCACCGCTTTAGGAGTTCGATCCGAGCCCGTTCCGGCTGCTGTTGTGGACTGGTGCGGCGGCCTGACAGAGACGCTGATGTACGTCGCTGTCCGGCCTCGTTGATGTCAGCCGTGGATGTCGATCCGAGCGAGCCAGGCTTCACCTCTTGCTCCTCATCTGGGTTGGTAGTCCCAGAAGCAATAGGCGCACGCGCCACGTCCCTCCGCCGTGGCTTCGGCCAGCGCGACACGACGCCGAGGATGAGTGTCCATGCCCACACTCAGGGCGTACTCCTGCCCATCCTCCAGGGCCTTACAGGCCGAAGAGCGGTGGAAGACCTCGCCCCCGGCTGTGATGTAGACGAACTTGACCAGGCCCTCAGGGACAGGAGCGCAGTCCACGCACTGTTGGACAACTAAGTCGTGTATGCATCGCTCATCCATGCCGCCAGGTTAGTCAGCGGGTCTGACGGGACCGTCAAAGTTCATGCCAATCTGAACCTTAGGTCCAACCCCAAAGCGAGGTTGACCTCTTCGTCCCGAAGCAAATTTGAGTGGGCGGTTCGTGAGTCTTTGAGTGGTTCTGCTGTCGCCTGATGGTGTGGCGGCAGGACGGAATCCGCCGGTCCACGGGTGCTGATCTGGTGAGGTGACCGGGTGAGTGAACGCAAGTTGTACCCGAGTGACTTATCGGACGAGCAGTGGTCATTGATCGAGCCGGTGATCACCGCGTGGAAGGACCGGCACCGCTCGGTCAGCGGCCACCAGGGCGCCTACGACATGCGGGAGATCGTGAACGCGATCCTCTACCAGGGGCGAACCGGCTGCCAGTGGGCCTATCTCCCGCACGACCTGCCGCCCAAGAGCGCGACCTACTACTACTTCGCCGCCTGGCGGGACGACGGCACCGACCAGGTCATCCATGAACTTCTGCGCTGCCAGGTCCGTGAACGCGCCCGCCGATTAGAGGACCCGACCCTGGTGGTCCTGGACACCCAGAGTGTCCACGTGGCCGCCGGGGTCCCTGCCGCCACGACCGGCCATGATCCGGCCAAGCGGGTGCCCGGCCGCAAACGCGGACTGGCCGTGGACGTCCTCGGCCTGGTCATCGCAGTCGTCGTCCTCGCCGCGAACACCCACGACAACGCCGCGGGCATCCTCCTGCTGGACCAGGTCGCCGAGCACGCCGGCGGAAGCGTCCGCAAAGCCCTGGTCGACCAGGGCTTCAAGAACCAGGTCGTCGCGCACGGCGCCGGCCTGGGCATCGACGTCGAGATCGTCGCACGCGACCCGCAGGTCAAGGGGTTCGTGCCGCAGCCGAAGCGATGGAGGGTCGAGCAGACCTACGGCATCCTGATACTGCACCGCCGCCTGGTCCGCGACTACGAGCACCGCCCTTCCTCCTCCGCCTCGCGCGTCTACTGGGCGATGACCCACGTCATGACCCGCCGCCTCACCGGCGCGAACGCCCCCACCTGGCACGAGGCGAAGGCGGCGGCAGGGTGAACCTCCAGCCCCTGCTCGACGCCCTGGACCTCCAGGAAGACGCCGCCCGGGCCCTGGCCGACGACCTCCGCACGCAGATTGACGGCCTGCAGACCCGGCTGCGGGAGGCCGAGATGCACCTCGAACACCTCGCGATCACCCGCACGACCGTCACCGGCCTCGCCGACCGGCTCCCGAACGTCGCACCGGACCTGCCCGAGCACCCGGACTACCCCCGCATCCTGACCGCCTTCAACCAGACAACCGGACCGCTACGGGCCAAGGACGTCTGCGAAGCCCTGGGCCACGACCTGCTGCCAAAGAACGTCGAAGGCACCCGCGCCAAGCTGAAACGCCTGGTCAAACTCGGGATCCTCACCGAGGCCGACACCGGCAACTTCGCCAGGAAGCAATAGCCGACGCAACCTTGCTCCAACCTCAGCCGGAAATGGACATCACCCCACGAACCGCCCACTTAGAGGGCGTTTATGCAGGTTAAGCCCTAAATGCGGCTCTCGCCCCTGCCCTGCTTTGGGGGCCTTCATCCCGTAGGTGGCGAATGGCGGTCTCCAGGGCGGATGCTCAGCCATCCGTCTCGTTCGCTTCCATGCCTGGAAGTCCGTCTGGTTTGAAGTTGCCGTGGAATCGCCCAATGAACAGCGGAATCGAACATTCCGCCTCGCTCATGATCACGCTACGTCGTGAGCGAGCGCAAGCCGTACCCCAGCGACCTGTCCGACGCCCGATGGGCCCTGATCGAGCCGACGTTGACGGCCTGGAGAAAGGCCCGGCTCGACCGCAGGCCAACCGGGCAGCCGGCCAAAGTCGATTTACGCGACGTCTTCAACGCGATCCTCTACGTGAACCGCACGGGAATCCCCTGGAAATACCTTCCACATGACTTCCCGAACCACGGCACCGTCTATGCCTACTACGCGGCCTGGCGCGACGAAGGAATCTTCGCCCGGCTCAATTACGACCTGACCGGACTGGCCCGCGTGAAGGAAGGGCGCAAGCCTGAACCGACCGCCTCCGTGATCGACACCCAGAGCGTGAAGACTTCCACCAACGTGCCCGTGACCAGCCAGGGAACGGACGCCGCGAAGAAGATCGTCGGTCGGAAGCGCGGCATCCTCACCGACACGATCGGCCTCATCCTCGCCGTTACCGTCACCGCCGCCAGCCTGTCGGAGAACGCCCTGGGAATCCGTCTCCTCGACCAGGCGAAGGAGACGTACCCGACCCTCTCCAAGAGCTGGGTCGACACCGGCTTCAAGAACGCTGTCGTCGAGCACGGCGCCCGCCTCGGAATCGATGTCGAAGTCGTCAACAGGAACCCGGAGACCCGCGGCTTTCAGATCGTAAAAAGGCGCTGGGTGGTCGAGCGGAGTATCGGTTGGCTCATGATGCACCGCCGCCTCGCCCGCGACTACGAGACCCTCACCACCAGCTCCGAGGCCATGATCCACATCGCCTCGATCGGCAACCTCACCAGGCGCATAACGGACGAGACGACACCCACCTGGCGAGGAACGTACTAGGACGTAAACGGCAAGTTGCCCACTTCAAACGCCCTCTTAGGAGAGCGGCTGGGGCGCCCTGCGGGTGACCTGCGGCTTCACCGGCCGAGCTAACAGGTGGGGATACGCCCGCTAGCTACTCCTATTGACCGTGGTTGACCTCTGTATCTGGCACGGCTGTGGCACGCGGCGAACAGGCGGCCCGGGGTTTCGCCGGTTCTTCCGTTGCCGGGTGGTCAGCCACCGTATCGGCTGCGCAAGTCCTCGGTGGTCCGAGACATCAGCCCGATCACGCCTTGCGGTGACGCCTCGGCCAGCGGACGCTCCACCTGGGGGTCGTAGGCAGTCAGCCCGGTCTCCTTCTCGACGATGGCCGAAAGGGCGAAGACCTTGCCAAGCACGACCGCAGCGTTGTCCCCCGCATGCCAATAAGGCACAGTGATGCTCACCTCGTCACCGAAGACGGACAGGTCGATGCCCGTGTCCGAGTGGCTCAGGTCCCGCGACTCCTGCTCATACTCCGTGATGTCCACTTCACCCAGCAGGGCCCGGGCGTGCGGGACTATTCGACCCCAGGCTTCGAGGAGCCGAGCAGGAATCGGCTCGCTGTCGTCGGCTGCCTCCATCGCCTCCAGGACCTCATCCCAGGACTGCCCGTCACGCCGGCGCAAGAAGTAGATGTCGTAGCTCACCGCGCGATCGTAGGCACTCGAACACCGCGAGGGCAGGGCTGAAGCCACTTGCCCCCGCCAACTCCGGTGGCGCCATCAGCTTGGGAAGCTCGGGTTCCACGGAGTCGATGGGCTTGCTTACCTGCTGCAGAGCGGCCTCACGACCTGAGGGCGTGCTGGGTGGATGACCGCTGTTCCCCGTAGTACCCGCACTGTCTGGCACGGGTTGGCATGGGGGCGTGTTCAGGAAGGTGAGTCAGTGGCGCCGCGGACCCGGCACGCCGATGCCGGGGCCGAGGTCGGTGGAGGTGGTCAACGAGTGGGCCGCGGTTTTCAGGTCGTTCTCCCATCCAGGGAGCTCGTCGGGGCTGATCCATTCGCTGTAGTCCGCTGCGACGGAGAGGAACCGTGTCTCCTCCCAGGTGCGGGCTGCGACCGTCATCGACAGTCGGTCGGCCACGTCCTTGGGGCTCAGCTCGCCTTTCACGAGACCGAACGCGAGGCTCACGAGAAGGTGTCGGCCGGCTGTCTCCTCGTCGGGTAGGGGTGTGCCGAGTTCGTGCAGGGCTCGGACGTACAGTTCACGGATTTCGGTCTCGTCGCTCCTGCGCGGCAGGCCGGCCAGTTCGCGCAGGGAAGGGGAATCACGTCCGTCAACGAGCGCATGCGCAGCGAGCATCGGAAGTTCTTCGGGAGGGAGTACCTCCGCCACGTACTGCCAAGCGCTGTGCTGCAACCGGTCCATGCGGCCATCGTGGGGGTGATGAGACGTCCTGGCCAGCCGATTGCCGCTGCGGCCTCGGCTTCTTCTTGCCCTGGGTGTTGTCGGGGATCTTGGTGAGCTGGGTTTTTGCAGCTCAGGAGTAGTGGGCCCGTGCGCCTGGTGGTCGTCGTTGGTCGTCATTGGCCACTGTTGAGCGACCTCGGACGGCCCAGAGGCGGCCCAGCTCCGCCACACTCACTTGACGGCCAGCGCCCTCGATGCGCCCCGTCCTGAACCTCAGCCGACGACAGCCAGCCACGACGGTGGGTGCGCCGACCGACCACGCACGCGTGTGCCTCGCTGCACCGCCATCGGCCTCAGCCACGATGCCATGCCGTCGGCCAGAGTGAGCCACGACGGCCGGGCCGCTACGACGGTGCTGAGCCATCAGCTTGGGAAGCCCGAAACGCGATACAACATGGCGCGCGCCGCTCTAACATCTTCTTATGCCTGCCAAGAAAAAGAGAGTTCGCATCCCGTCTGAGCTTGCTGCACAAGTTCTCTTTGCTTCTGACAGGGCTTGCTGCGTATGTCGAGCAAAAGGAAAACCGATCCAGATTCATCACATCGATGACGATCCATCGAATAATAACTTTTCCAACCTCTCGGTTCTGTGCCTTGACTGTCATGATCTGACGCAAATAACAGGCGGATTTGGCAGGAAACTTGACGCAGATCAAGTTCGTCTCTATCGCAACCATTGGATAGATTCAGTAGCCGAGTCTCGCAAATCCAGTGCGCCGAGCATCTCAGAGCTAGAGGATAGGGATCTAGAATTGCGGCTCGCCACCTCGATTGCTGAAATAAATATCGAAAAGGAGGATTGGGCCGACCTTGCGCTACATTATGCGAACATTGGCAACAGGGAGTTGCAGGAGAAGTACACGGAAAAGGCCATCGCGACCGGTGTTTCCGACGAGATGCATTGCTATCTAAGGAGTCGGCAGGGGAGACCGGATCTGATCCCAGCTGATGTTAGCGAAAGGGAGATTCGTCGGCTGTCGGAGGGGCCTTATGCTGACGTCACCCAGCTAGCCCGCCTGCTGCGTATCCTAGGGCGCACTCGTGACTCCATGCGGAACTACGCCCAAGGAATGATCGAGAGTTTGAATGATGATAACCCATTCTCTGTGGCCTACTACCTTAAAGAGGTGGTCCAAGAGGGGATCATTCAAGATTTGTTCATCGAGGCGCTGAAGGAAGCTCGAGATCGAGGGGATCTTTGGTGGGAGGTGCGAGCTCTGGAGGAGCTGGGATGGCGAGACGAGCTCGCTGCAACTGTGCAGGAAAAGCGGGTAGAAATTGAACAGGGAGGGGATCCCTTCTTGCGGAGAATGCTGTATCACGCTGATGGTGACATGAATCGTTACGCTGACACGATTGAACTCATCGAAAGGGCAGAGCAGGCCGTAGTTGGTCCGGACGGGACAAGTTATGTCGTTTATGATTTCGACGAACCTGACGCTAAGTAGGCGGAGCGGCTTTGGGATGGTGCTACTTTGGCGCGATTGATCATGGCCCCGTAAGCTTCCGGCGCGTCGGGCAGTCTGTGGACCTGCCCGGTAAAGCACGACGTTGGGGCCATGATCTTCGAGGCTCGCGCCAAAGTGGCTCCGTAAAAGCCATGGAGTCGACCGCCCCAGCCACGACAAACTCTTCTCTGGCATGAGGTGGCTGATTGCTCAGTGCGCGGCACGGACGCTGGCCGGGCTGGAGCGGGACGGAGGCAGGAGCGCAGGCCCGGCCGGGGGCCGGGCCGCGCGCGGGGAGCGGAGCGAGCCGCCTTGATGAAGTAGGGAAAGTCTTATCCCGCTGGGATGAGTTGCTTGCCGTCGTGGCTCCGTACGTGGGGGCCGTTGCCGTCCAAGGCGTCCAAGAGCCTGATCGCGTAGACCTCGGCCATGCGTTCGCTGACCTCGTCGGGTGTGAGCCAGGAAACGGCCGTCGACTCACTCGACGTGCGCTCGGTGCCGCCGGAGGGCTTGCAGCGGAAGACCAGGGCGACGATGCCGCGGGTGGTGTTCTTGTACACGCCGGTGAGTTCATCCACCTCGACGTGGATGCCGGTCTCTTCCAGGACCTCGCGGGCTACGCCGGCCTCGGGTGTCTCGTCGAGTTCGAGCACTCCGCCGGGGAGCTCCCACGTGCCGTTGTCGGCTCGGCGGATCGCCAGGAGGCGCCCGTCCTCGCGCACTACTACTCCGGCGACGGATACGGAGTGCAGGGGTGAGGGCGTTGCTTCCTGTGATTGACTCATGTACAGGAGCATAGGAGGCGGAGAACGGCTATGGGAACTGCGGTAGAGGGGGGCAGGTCGGGGCCTCGGTACGTGCAGATCGCCGATGAGATCGTGCGGCAGATCCGGGCGGGTGTGCTCAAGCCGGGTGACATGGTGCCGAGTGAGTCGGAGCTGGTGGAGCGCTACGGCGTCTCGGGCGGCACGATCCGTAAGGCCATGGTCGAGGTGCGGGCGAGCGGGCTTGTCGAGACTCGGCACGGCAAGGGCTCGATCGTGAAGGACCGGCCGCCGGTGCGGCACCGCTCCTCCGATCGTTTCCGACGGTCCCATCGGCAGGGGGGCAAGGCCGCGTATCTCGCCGAGTCGGCGCAGTCCGGTGCTACGGCGAAAGTGAGCGTCCTCTACATCGGCCCCATGGAGGCCCCCGAGGATGCCGCCCGGCGACTGGGCGTCCCCACCGGCACTCAGGTGCTCGCGCGCCGGCGCCTCTACTTCCGCAACGGCACCCCGGTCGAGACCGCCACCTCATATCTCCCGTGGGACGTTGTCAAGGAGATCCCGGAACTGTTCGCCGAGAACCCCGGCGGCGGTGGCATCTACGCCCGACTCGAAGACCATGGCCACGAGTTCGCCGAGTTCGTCGAGACGCTGCAAGCCCGGCCGGCCTCCAAGGCGGAGGCATCCGAGCTGGCGCTCAGTCCCGGCGCGCCGGTGGTTCACCTGATCCGTGAGGCTCGCACGACGGCCGGTCTTGTGGTCGAGGTCTGCGACACGCTCATGGCCGCTGACCAGTTCGTTTTCGAGTATCGGATCCCCGCCGTCGACTGACAGCCGCCCAACTCACCGCAATCCGTCGCGACTTCGCAGCCGCGGCGGGTTGACTCATGTATAGGAGTCAGGCACTCTTCTTCTCATTACTCATGTACATGAGTGACGAAGTTCGACATCTATAGAGGAGTGATCTGCTGTGCGTCAGATTCCCGTGGAGACGTCCGGTGCCACCGTGATGGTCGCCAAGGCTCCGCAGCCCAAGGTCCGCGACCGCCGTACCGGTGAGATCGCCACCGACGCCGAGACCGGCGTCAAGCTGATGACGGTCGACGTGATGTTCGCGGCCAACGACGAGGTGGAGATCCTGTCCGTCACCGTTCCGGAGACCGGCTTCTCCGGTGAGCTGGCCATGGGCACCCCGGTCGCGCTCACCGGCCTGGTCGCCCGACCGTGGGAGAACGAGTTCAACGGCCAGAAGCGGCACGGGATCGCCTTCCGCGCGGTCGCCGTCACCTCGCTGGTCGACGTCGACTCGGCCTCGAAGGCGGCCTGAGCCATGACGTGGCCCACGGTCTTACTGCTGGTGGTCGTCGCCGCTGCGGGTCTCCTGCGGTGGCGGCGCCCCGCCTGGTACTGGCTGACCTTCGGGGTCACCCTCGCCGTTCTGCGGGTCCTGGTCCGCTACGCCTCGGTCATGGACGCCTGCGGCCTGACGGTCCCGCCTTCCCGCTGGCGTCTCACCCTGGCCCGGATGACCAACCGCCCGACGCCGGAGTCCCGCGCACCGCGCATCCTGCGGCTGCGACCCACCCGTACCGGATTGGTCCTGCGGCTCAAGCTCCGGCCGGGACAGGACGCCTTCGACGTCGCCGCCGCCTCGGACCGGCTGCGCCACTCCTTCGGGATGTACGGCGTCACCTCCCGTGAGCTGCGCTCGGGCGTGGTCGAGATCCGGATGACCGGCTACGACGTGCTCAAGCGGGTGCAGATGCCTGCCAAGACAGACACCTGCCCGATGCGGGTCCCGGTCGCACTGCGGGAGGACGGTTCGGTCCACTACCGCGACTACCGTGCCGTCCCGCACGGTCTGACTCTCGGTGCGACGGAGTCCGGCAAGTCTGTCTATCAGCGCAACCTCGTCGCCGGCCTCGCTCCGCAGCACGTCGCCCTGGTCGGCATCGACTGCAAACAAGGGGTGGAGCTGTTCCCGCTGGCGCGCCGGTTCTCCGCGCTCGCCGACAACCCTGACACCGCGCTGGAGCTCCTGGAGGCGCTGGTCTCCCACATGGGGGACGTGTATCAGCTCATCCGGGCCGAGCAGCGCGTCAGTGTCGCTGTGCCGGATGCGGAGATCGCCGCCGACATCTGGGACCTGCCCGAAGACCTGCGGCCGGTACCGGTCGTGGTCCTGGTCGACGAGGTCGCCGAACTCGCTCTCTTCGCGAGCAAGAAGGAGGAGGAGAAGCGGCGGGACCGGATCATCACCGCCCTGGTCCGCCTCGCCCAGCTCGGCCGCGCGGCCGGCATCTATCTGGAGATCTGCGGGCAGCGTTTCGGCTCCGAACTCGGCAAGGGCATCACGATGCTCCGTGCCCAGCTCACCGGCCGCACCGCCCACCGCGTCAACGACGAAACCTCGGCGAATATGGCCTTCGGCGACATCGCCCCGGATGCTGTCCTGGCCGCGATCCAGATTCCTGCTGAGACCCGCGGGCTCGCCATCGCCGGGGACTCCACCGGAGGTTGGCACCGCATCCGCGCCCCGCACACTTCACTTCGGCAAGCCGTGAACACCTGCAACAAGTACGCCGACCGCACCCCGGATCTTCCCGCCCTGGCCGCGTACCGGCCCTCGGTCGCCCCCGTGCCCTCGGCCCGTGTGCCGCTGTCCAAGACGGCCCCCGCCACCGCCTGACCTCTCCCGCACCCCACGGTCGGCGCGACCGTCCTTCGCGCCGTGTCCCTACCCCCGCCATGCCTGATCACAGGAGGAGCCGTCATGACCCGCCCCGCCCTCCGCGTGGACGCCGTGCTCGTTCAGGCCGTCATCGCCGGGGCACTGTCCTTCGCCCACCTCCACGACCTCGCCGCCGCCGCTGGACAGGACGGCTGGAAGGCCTGGGCCTATCCGGTCTCCGTAGACCTGCTCCTGGTCGCCGCCTGGCGACGGCTGCGCACGGACGGGCCGTCCCGGCTGGCCTGGTGCTGGTTCCTCATCGCCCTGGTCGCCTCGCTCGGCGCCAACGTCGCCACCGCCGGACTCCTCGACCTGGACGACGTTCCGGCCTGGCTGCGCATCCTGGTCGCCGCATGGCCTGCCCTGGCCTTCATGGGCGGCACTCTCCTCGCCCACTCGTCAGCCGGTCATACCACGGCTTCGCCGGACCCTGCGCCGGTGCCGGATCCCATACCCGAGGTGGAACCCGAACCGGCCCCTGCTGCTGAGCCGGAACCGGCCCCGGTCGACTCCGCCGACGCTGCCCCGGCCCTCCCGCCCGTCCACTCCGCTCCGACGCCGCCGGCCGTTCCGGTCCCGGCCGCGCTGGTGGACCACGCCCGCAAGGTCGCCGCCGACCACCACGCCCGGACTGGTGTCCGGATCGACACCGACACCCTGCGCGCCCGCCTCGGCGTTCCGCCGCACCTGGCCGACGCCATCACCGCCTAGCTCACCTGACCCGAAGGGAGACCCCTCGTGCTCGTCGACCCGGCCGACCTGACCGCCGCCGACCACCTCGACGCCGCCCGCGAGATGGCTGCCGCGGGCCGGTCCTTCCTCGCCCACCTGCTTGCCGAGGAGGCCGCCCGCCTCACCGCCGATCCGGCCACCGCCGCCGCGATCCGCGCCGCCTTCCCCGACCCGAACCTGACCCGAACGGAGACCGACTGACATGCCCGCCCGCGACTTCTTCCACTCCGTGATGCAGATCGGCCCGGTGCAGATCGGCACCCACCGCGACCGCCACGGCACCACCAAGCACGCCGCCGTGTGCAGCAACGACGGCTGCGGCTGGTCCGCCGACTACTCCAGCCAGTCCGCCGCCCAGCTCGCCGCCCGTACCCACCGCTGTCGCGTCCGCTAGGAGGCCACCGCCATGGATGTCCCGCTCTGGCTCGCCCTGATCGTCGTCGGCTGGCTCGGCGTCAAGCTGGTCCGCCCGCCCTGGTGGCTGATCGCCGTGTTCCTCATCGGTGGCTTCCTCCTCGCCGACAGCGTGCTTGCCCCGCTCATCGACACCGCCGTCAAGTAAGGAGATCCGCTCATGTTCCGGCCCAAGCTCCCGACCATGCCCCAGCCCACCGGTCGGGTCACCCCGCCCGCGGTCGTCGTCGAGCCGACCACGATCATCCCGGGAACCCCGGCCCCCGGCGCCCCGGTCCCGGTTCCGTCCCGGCCCACGGTCCAGCTCACCCCCGGCACCGCGCTCGCCCTCGTCGGCGGCGGCACGGCCGTCGTCCTGGTCGTCGGCGCCGTCCTGGTCTCCATGCTCTTGGCCGTCGCCATCACCGGCGCCTCGGTCGCCGTCTGCGCCCTGGTGATCCGCTCGCTCGTCAACGCCGACGCCAAGCGTCGCTGACCGGCCCCCGGGCGGCCTCGATACCGCCAAGCATCCGCCGCCCGGGAGCCGTCCCTGTCCGATCTCTCAACCGGAAGGAAGCACCCAGCATGGCGCATCGCGCCTCTCTCGCGCCTGAGCCTCTGCTCGACCCGGTCGTCCTCGGCGATTTGCTGCGAGTGGCCTCGGCCGACGACTACACCCGATGGGAAGAACAGATCCGCCGCACCGGCGGCTGCTCCGACCCCATCCACCTCACCGGCTGGACCCTCCACAAGGACAAGACCACCGGCGAGACCCTGCACCACTACACCACCGCCGACGAGCCCGGCGGGCGCCTCCGCCTCGCCTGCGGCAACCGCCGCGCTTCCCGCTGCCCGGCCTGCGCCTGGACCTACGCGGGCGACACCTACCACCTCATCCGCGCCGGCCTCGCCGGTGACGACCGCCGCGACATTCCCGCCACCGTCCGCGATCACCCGCGCGTCTTCGCCACGCTCACCGCGCCCTCGTTCGGCCCGGTCCACAACCGGCCCGATCACGGCGTCTGCCGCTGCGGCACCCGTCACGCTCCCGACGCACCCGAACTGGGCACCGCTCTCGCCCCGGCGACGTACGACTACGCGGGCGCCGTCCTCTTCAACAACCACGCCGGGCAGCTCTGGCAGCGCTTCACCACCCGGCTCCGCCGCGAACTCGCCGCCCGCGGTGGCCTTCCCCGCCGGGAACTCGCCGACCACGTCCGCCTCTCGTACGGCAAGGTCGCCGAGTTCCAGAAGCGGGGTGCCCTGCACTTCCACGCGGTGATCCGGCTCGACGGGCCAGAGGGCCCTGGAACACCGCCGCCCGCGTGGGCCACGGTCGGTGTCCTCGCCGACGCGATCCGTGCAGCTGCGATGCACTCCTACACGTCAGTCTCGGTACCGGCCGCTGGGGACCAGCCGGCCCGGTCGTTCCGTTGGGGTACACAGCTCGACGTCCGGCCGGTGAAGGCGTTCGGGGACGGCTCCGACATCACCGAACAGGCCGTCGCCTCGTACGTCGCCAAGTACTCCACCAAGGCCGCGGAGAACACCGGAACTCTCGACCGCCGCATCGGGGAACTCTCCGAACTCGACCGTCACGGCGTCCCGGAACACACCCGCCGCCTCATCACCGCATGCCGCGACCTCGACCCGCTGTATCCGGAGCGGCGGCTGTGGGCCTGGGCGCACATGCTCGGCTTCCGTGGGCACTTCTCCTCGAAGTCCCGCCACTACTCCACCACCCTCGGTGCCCTGCGCCAGGCACGCGCCGACTACCGCGCAGCACAGGACGCCGGGGCCCTCGGCTTGGACGACCGCGAGCCGGACACCGTTCTCGTCCTGGCGGACTGGCAGTATGCCGGCCACGGTCACACCCCCGGTGAATCCGCCCTCGCCGCCACCATCGCCCGGGACATCCGGCTCAACCGTGAAACCGCTCGCGAAGCCCTCCTGAGCGAAGGGGGGACGGAATGACCACGGCCGTCCGGTCGCGCAGCATGCTCACCCTCGCGGAGGTCTGCGAGGAACTGGCCATCTCGCGCTCGACCTTCTACGACTGGCGGGCCAAGCGTCGTGCGCCGCGCTGCATCAAGCTCCCGAACGGCGACCTCCGGATCCGACGGGCGACCTCGAGGACTGGCTCTACGACCGTGAGGACGCCGCCTGATGGAGACGACGTACGACGTCAAGGTCTACAAGATCCTCACCTACAAGGGCGCCCGGAAGAATACGTACACGGTGCGTTGGGTGGTCGCGGGGAAGCGCTGGCGCGAGCCCTTCGACACGCTCGCGCTCGCCGAGGGCTTCCGCTCCGAACTCATCCGGGCCACCGGCAAGGGCGAGGCGTTCGTCGTCGCCACCGGTCTTCCGGTGTCCCATCGCTCGAAGTCGGCTGCCATGAGCTGGTACCGGTTCGCCGTCGAGTACGTGGACGCCCGTTGGTCCCAGCTCGGCGGCAACAGCCGGAAGAACATCGCCAAGACCCTGACCGCGACGACCGTCGCGCTGTTGCGGGCCAAGCCGGCCCAGTTCGCGCCCGCGGCCGTGCGCACCGCGCTGCGGGAATGGGCGTTCAACACCAACCGGCGCCCGGACGCGCCCCGGGACGTGGTGGCGATCCTCAGATGGGTCGAGCGGAACTCCCTGCCCGTGTCGGCCTGGGAGGACCCGGAGAAGGTCGACCAGGTCCTGCGGGCCATAGACACCCGTCTCGACGGCAGGCAGGCGGCGGCCTGGTCCCGGAAGCGCAACCGCCGGATCCTCAACGTCGTCATGAAGTACGCGGTCCGGCGGCGCATCCTGCGGGTCAACCCCCTTCCCAAGGGCAAGGAGTCGACGGCCGTCGCGAAGACCTCGAACGCCGTGGACAAGCGGTCCTTGCTGAACCCCGAGCAGGCGGCGGCGATCCTCGACTGGATACGGCGCCGGCCGCGTGGTGGCAGGCGGCTCCACGCCTTCTTCGCCACGCTGTACTACTGCGGCCCGCGGCCCGAGGAAGCCGTGGCCATGCGGGTGGAGGACGTCACGCTGCCCGAGCCCGGTGCCGAGGACCAGTGGTGCGAGCTGCTGATCCACACGGCGACCCCGGAGGTCGGAAAGCAGTGGACCGACACGGGTGAGATCCACGAGCGGCGCGACCTGAAGGGCCGTGCGGAGGGCGAGACGCGCACCGTGCCGGGGCATCCGGCTCTGACGCGCATCCTGCGGCAGCACATCGCCGACGAACATCTCAAGCCGGGTGACCTGCTCTTCCAGGGTGAGTCTGGCGGCATCCTCGCCGGATCGGTCATCCGCCGGGCGTGGCGCGGTGCGCGCAAGGCCGTACTGCCGCCGCACGTGTTCGAGTCACCCACCGGGCGGCGCGTGTACGACAACCGGCACACACGCCTGACGAAGTGGCTGAACGATGGCATCCCGCCCGCCCAGGTGGCGGAGTGGGCCGGAAACAGCGTGGCTGTGCTGCTCGCCACATACGCCCGATGCGTCGACGGGCAGCTGCCGGACCTGAAACGGCGGCTCGAAGCCGCGGGGGACCTGCCGGAGGCGCCCGGCGCCGGCTGATCCTCCGGCCGGGAACTTCGACACGTATTCGACACGGCCACCCGCGAAAACCCGGTGACAGCCGGACAGCCCCGGAGCCCGCCCTTGATCGTCAAGAGGGCGTCCGGGGCTTCGTCATGACGGTTGACACCCGCCCTGACCAGCAAAAATCCCTCCCCAGAAGGAGGGAGGAGACTTGCGCCCCCGGCAGGACTCGAACCTGCGGCCAAGCGCTTAGAAGGCGCCTGCTCTATCCACTGAGCTACGGGGGCCGGGTGTGGTGGCCTCTGTCGTGGTGCCCGGGTGGCCCCGGTCCCTGACGTGCCGGGGACAAGGATAGGGCTCCCGCGTCCTTGCCCCTGTCGCCTCTCCTCCGTGGCTCGATGTGGAGGTTCGGTGAAGCGGTCCCGATAATCGCAGGCAGGTACGAATCGTGCACCGCTTTTGGCCTCTCGCGCACCGGGTGTTGTGCACTCGTTATGCCTCGGCTGTGTGCGCGCCCCAGTCGTCCGTTCCATCCGCTTGTGTTCGATCGGCGCGCAGACATGGTCATATGCTTCAGAATTCCCATGAAATTGGGCATTCTTCACATGTGGTGACCTTGGACGTACGGCCTCAGCTGCTCGACGCACTTTCCGCCCTGCGCGACCGTGTCGCCGCCGCGCGCTTCCCGCTGCCTGTGGCGGGGGCCTCACGCGCACGTGCCAACCGCGACGAACTGCTCGCGCAACTCGACGACTATCTGGTGCCCCGCCTGAGGGAGCCCCAATCGCCGCTGCTCGCCGTGGTGGGAGGGTCCACCGGGGCCGGCAAGTCCACCCTGGTGAACTCACTCGTGGGGCGGCGCGTCAGCGAGGCGGGCGTGCTGCGGCCGACGACGCGGACACCGGTGCTCGTCTGCCACCCCGAGGACCACCACTGGTTCAGCGGCATGCGCGTGCTGCCCGACCTCACACGCGTGTGGGGGCCCCGACGGGAGACCGACGACCTGCTGCTCCCGGGCGAGAACCCCGCGCGCGTCCTGCGCATCGAGACCGCCGAGACCGTCCCGCCCGGCCTCGCCCTGCTCGACGCCCCCGACATCGACTCCCTCGTCGCCGACAACCGTGTTCTCGCCGCCGAACTCATCTGTGCCGCGGACATCTGGGTCATGGTCACCACCGCCGCCCGCTACGCCGACGCCGTGCCCTGGCACATGCTGCGCGCCGCCAAGGAGTACGACGTCAGCCTGGTGACCGTCCTGGACCGGGTGCCCCACCAGGTCGTGTCCGAGGTGTCCCGGCAGTACGGCGCCCTCCTCACCAAGGCCGGACTCGGCCACGTACCGCGCTTCACCGTGCCCGAACTTCCCGAGTCGGCCTGGGGCGGCGGGCTTCTGCCGGCCTCCGCCGTGGCGTCGCTGCGGACCTGGCTCGTCCACCAGACGCAGGACCCCGCCGCCCGCGCGCACGTCATGGCACGCACCGCCCACGGCATCCTCGACTCCCTCAACTCCCGCATGCCGGAACTCGCCGGTGCCGCCGCCGCGCAGCACGCCGCCGCGCTGCGGCTCACCTCCGCCGTCGAGGGGGCGTACGACAAGGAGCACGCGCGCCTGCGCGGCCGGCTGCAGGCCGGAACCGTGCTCGCCGGTGACGCGCTCAAGCGGTGGCGCGCCTTCCCGCTCGACTGCACGCCCCGGGAGCTCCTCGACACCCTCGTGGAGGGCCTGGGCGCTCTGCTGCTGTGCGCCGTCGCCGCCGCCGACGAGCGGGTCGACGCCGCCTGGCGGCGCGAACCAGCCGCGAGAGCACCGGAGTTCACCGACCGCGAAGGGGCGACGGAGGGCACCGAGCACCGGATCGGGCTGGCCGTAAGGCGATGGCGGCGCGAGCTGGAGGAGTACGCCGAGGAAGAGGTCCGCGAGCTCGACCGGGGTGCCGCCGCCGATCCCGAGACGGTCGCCGCCCTGGTCGCCACGGCACTGCTGAGCGGGCGCCGGGCACGGACCGCGGGGGAGAGGCTCGCCCAACGGATCGGCGCGCACGCGGCGGTGCGGCTGCGTGACCGGGGCGGGAGGCTGCTCATCGAGCACGTGGATCGGATCATGCACACCGAACGCGAACGCCGGCTCGCACCGCTCGACGCGCTCGAGGTCCATCCGGAGCCCCAGGCCGAACTCATCGCCGCGTTGTCCGTACTGCAGAAGGAGAGGTGACCGGTGACCTCCGTCACTGACCAGGACCACACCGAGCACCCTGAGCGCCCCCGGTCCTCCGAGCGACCGGAGGGGCCGGAGAGGTGTGAGCGGCCGGAGAGGTCCGAGAGATCAGAAGGGGCCATGAGGCCAGAGAAACCAGAGAAACCAGAGGAGCCAGATCGTCCCGAGGAAGGACGCGCGGAGGACGAACGGGAGCAGCAGAAGCGGCGCAGGGGTGGGCAGGGCCCGCACGGGGGCGACAAGTACGGGGACGACGTCTACGAGGAGGACACGTACGAGGAGGACGAGGAGGACGAGGAGGACGACGGGGAGCCCGAGTCGGGACCGGCCGAGCAGGCCTCGTGGGCCGACGGGCTGATCGCGCGCCGGGTGAGCGAGACAGCCGGGCCCCGGCCCCGGCCCCGGCCCAGGCCCAGGCCCAAGACCCGGACCGGGATCGGGGCCGGGGCCGGGGCCGGGACAGAGGGCGGGGCAGGGACCGGGACAGAGGGCGGGGCCGGTTTCGGGTTCGGAGCCGAACCGTACGACCCCCCGGAGACCCGCGCGCCCGCGCCGCAGAAGGTGACCCCTCTGGTGTACGAGGCGCCCCTGGCGTCCCGGCTGGAGGCCCTGCGTGAGCTGGTGGGGCTGTCCCGGGCCCGGCTCGACAGCCGGACGCTGGCCGGGGCGGGCCGGGTCCTCGACGAGGCCGCCGCGCGGCGCAGGCTCTCCGGGCAGCACACCGTCGTCGCCATCGCGGGCGCGACCGGCAGCGGCAAGTCGCAGCTGTTCAACACGCTCGCCGGAGTCGCCATTTCGGAGACCGGCGTCCGACGGCCGACCACCGCCGCGCCCATCGCGTGCAGTTGGAGCGACGGTGCCGCGGGCCTCATCGAACGGATCGGTATCCCGCCCAGGCTGCGCCGGCGTCCGCTGCAGGCGACGGCGGACGCGGACGAGCGGCTGCGCGGACTCATCCTCGTCGACCTGCCGGACCACGACTCGGCGGCCGTGCAGCACCGCGAACAGGTCGACCGGGTGCTGGCCGTGGTCGACGCCGTCATCTGGGTCGTCGACCCGGAGAAGTACGCCGACGCGATGCTGCACGAGCGCTATCTGCGGCCCATGGCGGCCCACGCGGAGGTCATGTTCGTCGTCCTCAACCAGGTCGACCGGCTGCCCGGGGAGGCCGCCGAACAGGTCCTGGACGATCTGCGGCGCCTGCTCGACGAGGACGGCATCGCCCTGGGCGAGTACGGCGAACCCGGTACGACGGTCCTCGCGCTGTCCGCGCTCACCGGCGACGGGGTCGGCGAACTCCGCGAAGCACTCGGCCAGTTCGTGGCCGAGCGGGGGGCGGCCGGCCGCCGTATCGCCGCGGACGTGGACATCGCCGCGGCCCGGCTGTGGCCCGTCTACGCCAACCGCCGCTGGGCCGGGCTCAGCGAGGAGGCGCGGGAGGAGTTCACGGACCGGCTCGCGGACGCCGTGGGCGCCACCGCGGCGGGCGAGGCGGCCGAACGCGCATGGCTGCGCAACGCCAACCGCGCGTGCGGCACCCCGTGGCTGCGGCTGTGGCGCTGGTACGAGGACCGGGGCGGGCCGCCCACCGGAAAGCTCCCGCAGCGGACGCTGCCCGACGAGGAGACCGCCGCCAGGCAGCGGGTGGAGCAGGCGGTGCGCACGGTGTCCGACCGGGCCTCGGACGGGCTGCCCGAGCCGTGGGCCCTGGCGGTGCGCGAGGCGGCCGTACGGGGCTCCCAGGGGCTGCCGGAGGCGCTGGACGCCCTCGCCGCGCGCGCCGCGCTGCCGCCGGGGCGGCCACCGCGGCCCGGGTGGTGGCCGGCGGCCGTGCTCGCCCAGGCGTCCATGACGATCATCCAGTTCATCGGCGGGCTGTGGCTGGTGGGCCAGATCATCGGGTTCATGTCGCCGAACCTGGGGGTTCCGGTGCTGCTGATGGCGATCGGCATCGTCGGCGGTCCGATCGTCGAGTGGAGCTGCCGGATGGCGGCCCGCGGGCCGGCCCGGCGGCACGGGCTGGAGGCCGAGAGGCGGCTGAGGGAGGCCGCCGCGGGGTGCGGCCGCGCCCGGGTCCTGGACCCGGTGGCCTCGGAACTGCTGCGGTACCGGGAGGTACGGGAGGAGTACGGACGGGTGGCGGGGGCGGGCGTCGGGGTGGGCTGAGGCGTGCGAGCGGCCACTTCCGCAGGGCCTGAGGGACCTGCGGGGCCACTCGTACGGAGGGCTGAGTTGTCCACAGTCCGGCGGTGGTCCACAGGCTTCGGCGGGCCCGGCCCGACGGCGGCAGTCTGAGGCGCAGCCGTACGGGACGGGCCCGTACGCGTACCCGTCCGGCGGCCGGTGGAGGTGCCCGGGCGGGGGGAGGCAGGCACGATGAACGAGACGATGATCTGCGCGGTGGGCAACGTGGCGACGCAACCGGTGTTCCGGGAGACGGCGTCCGGACCGGTGGCGAGGTTCCGGCTGGCGGTCACGTCGCGGTACTGGAACCGGGACAAGGCCATGTGGGCGGACGGACACACCAACTTCTTCACGGTGTGGGCCAACCGCCAGCTCGCCACCAACACCACGGCCTCGCTGTCGGTGGGCGAGCCCGTGATCGTGCAGGGGAGGTTGAAGGTGCGCACGGAGACACGCGAGGGTCAGCAGGGCCGTACCTCGGCGGACATCGACGCGGTGGCGATCGGCCACGACCTGGCCCGGGGCACGGCGGCCTTCCGCCGCGCGGGCCGCCCGGGCCGGCAACAGGCCTCCCCGGACCGGCCGGAGCCCAGGTGGGAGACCAGGCCACCGGACGAGCCGGGCGAGGCAGCCGAAGCAGCCGAAGCGGTTGAGGCAGCCGAACGGGCGGAAGCAGCAGGTGTGTCCGACGTGGCCGAGCCTGTCGCCGCAGCCCGGCAGACGCCGGAACCAGCCATGGTGACGTGATGTCACCAGTTCGGCCCCCGGCGGCGAAGCTGACCGAAGTGAGGCCTATCGGCCCATCCGTGTCGAACAATCACGAGTTGTTTTATCGACAATCTCTGTTCGCGCGCACCCCAGGGATAACGATTCCACGTCGGATCGGGCCTCCGACCTGATCATCGGCAGGTGCGGTTCGTGGCGTACTTAGGATGCCGGGCATGGCTTCCGGGGTTCTCGGGGTCGGTGATTCTGCTGGTGGGACCCGCCCCCCACGTCAACGGGCCCCGCTCGGAAGGGAAATCGGTGTTTGCTGCGTCCTCTGGGTTCTCGGCGTTGTCCGCACGCGGGTTCGGGCCGGTGAGACGTCTCGCCGCCGGGACGCTGGTGGCCGGATCCGTCGCCGCCGGTGTACTGGCCGGCGCCGGGACGGCGGCCGCAGACGGCGGGACGACGCGCGGTGAGGGCGGAGCTGCCGCGACCGTGGACGGCCTGAAGACGTACGGCGAGGCCGTGATCCGCAGTACCGCCGGGGACCAGCAGGTGTCGGCGGGGCTGTTCGAGATGTCCGTCGAGGGCGGCGGCATGCTGCAGACGTACTGCGTCGACATCCACACCCCCACGCAGACGGACGCCGAGTACCGCGAGACCGCCTGGGGCGGTACCTCGCTGGGCGCCAACGAGGACGCCGGCAGGATCCACTGGATCCTGCGGAACTCCTACCCCCAGGTGAACGACCTCGCGGCGCTCGCCGACCGGGCGGGCGTCCGGGGCGAGCTGACCGAACAGGACGCGGCGGCCGGCACGCAGGTGGCGATCTGGCGTTACTCCGACGACGTGGACGTGGACGCCCTCGACCCGCAGGCGGAGCAGCTCGCGGACTACCTGGAGAAGAACGCGCGGAACCGGGCGGAGCCGCAGGCGTCACTCACCCTGGACCCGCCGGCCGTCTCCGGACGCCCCGGCGAGCTGCTCGGCCCGGTGACGGTACGTACGGACGCGGGCAGCGTGACGGTGTCGCCGCCGGCGGACGCCACCACGAGCGGGGTCCGGATCCTGGACGCGGACGGCCTGCCGGTCACCACCGCGGTGGACGGCACCGAGGTGTTCTTCGAGATACCCGAGGACGCGCCGGCGGACACGGTCCAGCTGACCGCGCAGGCCTCGACCACGGTGCCGGTCGGCCGGGCGTTCGCCTCGGAGAGCCGCAGCCAGACGCAGATCCTGGCCGGCTCCAGCACCTCGACGGTCTCCGCGACGGCGAGCGCGACCTGGGCGGAGCAGGGCGCGATACCGGCGATGTCCGCCCGGAAGAACTGCGCCGAGGGCGGCGTCGACGTCATCACCACCAACCAGGACGACGAGCCCTTCACCTTCGAACTCGCCGACCGCGAGTACAGCGTGGAGCCGGGCGCCACCCGCACGGTGACGGTCCCGGTGGCCGAGGACCGGACGTACGACTTCACGGTCCAGGGCGCGGACGGATTCGAGAAGCGGTTCACCGGCATGCTCGACTGCCGGACCAAGGCCGCCGAGACCGGCGTCGACGTCCACACCCTCAACGGCCCCACTCCCACTCCCGTGGTGGTCGGCCCCGACGACGTCAACCTCGCCGCCACCGGCGCCACCGGCGCGGCCCCCTGGATCGTCGGCACCGCCATCACCCTGGTCGTCCTCGGCGGAACGGCCCTGGTCATCACCCGCCAGCGCGAGAGGGGGCGCGGCAACTGACGCACTCGATCGACGCGCCCGTCGGACGGTTACTCCTGGATGCCAAGATCCG
Source organism: Streptomyces yamdrokensis (assembly GCF_053890455.1). NCBI lineage: Bacteria > Bacillati > Actinomycetota > Actinomycetes > Kitasatosporales > Streptomycetaceae > Streptomyces > Streptomyces yamdrokensis. Next base: position 2,626,537 of record NZ_CM132679.1, on the reverse strand, counting down.
GACGAGTGGCGGGGAAGACCACGTAAAGGATCGCCGCTGTCGCTCCCGGCAGGGCCGGCACGCCGCCGACCACGGCGTGCGGCCTGCTCGTTCGACCGCGGGCCGATGCCCGGTACTCGGCACAGGCCCGCACAGGCCCGGCGAGGGCCAGGGGCGGCGCGAAGAAGCAGACGACGTCCAGACCGGGCAGCAGCACCAGCACGCGACAAACGCCTCGCCGAACAGGACCGCGAACGCTGTTCCCGCCCGTGTCCCGTCCGGTGCGCCGGCGGAAGGCATGGGCCGATCCAAACAAAACCTCCAGGCGGGTTCTGCGGTAGGGACCTCGACCGACATCCCGGAACGATGCCTGTCCCTCACCGCCACGCGCGTGTCAAGGAACGGATCGATCCGGTTTGCCGTGGGCGGACTGCGGCTTCGGTCGGTTGGTGTGCCGGCGGTGATCTGCCGGGCCACACTCAGGGGTGGGTGGAGCCTTCCGGTGCTCGGGGGCAGCGGGACCGGCCGGCGGGAGACGGGTTTGTGCTCGGGGACGTCGACGAGGTCCGGCCTCGGCGTGGTGAGGCACCGCTACCGCGCTCGTCGTGGGCCCTCGCCCCGCAGCACGTCGATCCTGCCCTCATCGACGCGAACCGGTGTCGCCGGGGGCAGCGATGCGACGGTGACCGAGCTGGTTCGCCGGCGCCCGGCCAGGCCCTCCAGGTGTGATCGAACAGGGCTTCCCTTCGGACGATCACGTTCGACAGATGCATGGTGACAGCGTTCCCGGTGCTTCGAATCCGTGATCTGGACGCTGCCACGGACAGATGCGAAGGTAGATCGCCGGACGCACCGGCAACAGGAGGACGACGTATGTACGTTCGCATCACCGTGACAGTCACGGTCGGCTCCTTCCCGGGAGGCGTGCGGCGGCATGCCCGGTGAGTTCCACGACCGCTCTCCGCGACAGGTCGGCCCCTATCGGATCCTTGCCCGGCTGGGCGCGGGCGGCATGGGCGAGGTGTATCTGGGCGCCGACGAGCGCCCCTCTCCCCCGAGTGCGGAGCCGCAGCTCGTCGCCGTCAAGACGATACGGGCGGACCTGAGCGGCGATCCGGCGTTCCGTGATCGCTTCCGCAGGGAGATGGCGACGGCCAGAGAGGTCGAGAGCCGCTCCACCGCACGCCTGTTGGCCGGGGACGCGGACGCCGCGGAGCCCTGGATGGCCACCGAATACGTGGCGGGCCCGACGCTGGAGCGTGCCGTACGCGTGACAGGCCCGCTGCCCGCCGAAGCAGTGCGGCGCCTCGGTCTCGGCCTCGCACGCGCGCTGCGCGGCATCCACCACGCCCGTGTCCAGCACCGCGACCTGAAACCGGCGAACGTCCTGCTCGGGGCCGGCGGGCCCATGGTCATCGACTTTGGTATCGCCCGTGTCTTCGGTGCCAGCACGATGACGGTGACCGGTGCGATGGTCGGTTCCCCGGGCTACATGTCGCCCGAACACGTCCTGGGCGGGCGGCATGTGGTCGCCGCGTCCGACATCTTCAGCCTGGCTTCCGTGCTCTGTTTCGCCGCCACGGGGGAAAACCCCTTCGGGGACGGGCCGGTGGCTGCGGTGCTGTACCGGATTTCCCAGGTCCAGGCCGATCTGACCGCCGTACCGGCCGAGGTGCGCGAGCTGATCGAGGACTGCCTCGCCCCCGATCCGTCCTCCCGCCCCGACGCCGCCGAACTGGACGTCCGTTTCGGGGCGGCTGTGGGCGACCCGGACAGCCCGTTCGTGTGGCCACCCGCGGTACGGGCCCTGGTGAAGGAGCACGAGGACGAGCTCGCCCGGACCCTCGCCGCTGTCGCCCCAGTGAACCGCCCGGCCCCGACCATGCCGGGCGCCTCGCCGGTCCACAGTGCGCAGACCGTCACCGGCCGGCCCCCGCAGCTCCCCGCCTCGTGGACGCCCGTCCCCGCAGGCGCGCGTCGTGGCAGGACCGTCGCGGCCGTGGTGGCGGGAGCGATGGTGGTGGGGGTGCTCGGAGCGGTCGGACTGCGGTCGTTGGAGGATGACAGCCCGCCGGACGAGCGCACGGCGAAGCCGGGAGCGTCACCGTCCCGAACCGTTCAGCCGACGGCGGGAGTCGATCGCTACGGCGCCGAGCGCACCGGGTACTTTCCCGTCGATTCCAGCGCCCGCCCGGACGGCTGGAAACCGTGGAGCGCCACGATGACGGAGCGGCCCCTGAGATGCGCGATGAACAGCGAAACCCTGGTGTGCCGCACCCTGGACGGCGGCCTGGAGGCGGTGCGCGCGGCCGACGGCAAGCCACTGTGGAAGGCCGGTTCGGCTGCTCCTGACGAGTCCCCCGTGCTCTCCGGCTCGCGAGGTCTGCGGCTTCCCGGGAACCCGACCAATCCGGTGATCCACGGCGACACGGTCGTCTCCGCCGAAGGGGAAAAGGTGCGGGGCCGCTCGCTTGCGGACGGAACCGTCCGCTGGGAACGGTCCCTGGAGGACGAGGGGGCGGGGCGGGCCGAGGGTGACGTGTTCCTGGGTGAGGGCGTCGCCTTCGTCACCGCGAACGGAGCGCGGGCCACGGCTCACGCGTTTGACGCCGTCACGGGCGAGGCTCTCTGGCAACGGCAACTGGCGTCGTCCGACAGGCCGGGGGCCGTCGACGGGGCTTTCGTGGGTGATTCGTTCGTGGCGGGGCGTCTCATCGCCAGAACCGAAGGCGGCCTGACCGCCTTCGAGGCGCGGACCGGCCGACCGACCCAGCTGTCTCTGCCGGAGGACGGCGGCGAGTGCGGCGCGGTCCGTGCACACGGTGGCGGAGTGCTCTGCGACATCGGGGGGAAGGGAACCGTGACGTTGGACGCGGTGACACTGAAGCCGGTGGCCAACGGCTCCCCGGACCCCGGCACGCCCGTGATCCCCGCGGAGGGCGTGATCTCCGCGGGCAGTGGTGAGTACAAGCTGGAGCGGGACCGCACGAAGTTCGCCCTCACCACCCTGAGGGCGACCGCTTCCGAAGGCGGACCGCGCACCGTCGGGGTCTTCCCGACGCGACTGGAGGACCAGGAAGACCCGGGGAGCGGGGAGGGCAGTGCCGATGAGTACGGATACGTCCACTCCGAGGCCGCGATCGTCGGCTCCACGGCGCTGTTCCTCGACAACCGCTACCTCTACACGCTGCCGCTGAAGAGTGGTGAGCGCAGGCGGACCGCAATCGGGAACGCGCCCGGCAACCGAGTGAGCGACGGAGTCAACGGAGAGCTCGACCAGTACGTCTGGGCTCCGGAACCGCTCTCAGTGGGCGGGGTGCTCTTCCTCGTCTTCCACGACGGCACCATCCGCTCGATCGAGCTTCCCGCCTGACGCCCCCGACCCGCCCCGTTCCGCCCCGAAGGCTGTGCCCTCGTCACGACGACCACCCGACCTGGAGTCGCCCACCGTGCTGCGCCCACTCGACGCCCACGCTCCGTACGACGTCGGCCCCTACCGGCTGCTCGCCGGCCTCGGCTCCGGCGGCATGGGAACGGTCCACCTCGCTCTTCCGCCCGACGGTGGTCCCGAGGACCTCGTCGCGTTGAAGACGGTCCGCCGGGATCTGGAGTCGACAGGTGACTTCCGGCTTCGGTTCCGGCGGGAGGCGGAGGCCGCCCGCGCGGTGCGCAGCCCGTACGTCTCCGCGCTCGTCGATGCCGATCCGGACGCCGAACGGCCGTGGCTCGCCACCGAGTACGTCGTCGGTCCCTCGCTCGACGAGGCGGTCACCCGTGCAGGCGCGCTGCCCGTACCCGTTGTACGGGAACTCGGGGCGGACCTTGCCCGCGGGCTGGCCGCCGTGCACGGCGCACGACTCATGCACCGGGACCTGAAGCCCGCCAACGTCGTTCTGGGCGCCCGCGGCCCGCAGCTCATCGACTTCGGCATCGCTCGGGCGTACGACGCGACGGCGCTCACCGCGACCGGCATCATGGTCGGCTCGCCGGGCTTCATGTCGCCGGAACACATCGCGGGCGACCGCTCGGTGACGGCCAAGTCCGATGTCTTCTGTCTCGGCGCGGTCCTCTGTTTCGCGGCCACAGGGCAGGGGCCGTTCCAGGACGGGGAACTCGCCGCGATCGTGCACCGCATCGCCCAAGGGAACGCCGACCTGTCCCGGCTGCCGGAAGTGCTGCGGGACGTGGTCACCGCCTGCCTGCACCGCGACCCTGCCCGGCGGCCCACACCGGGAGAGCTGATCCGGTCGCTGGATCCCGCGGCCGCCGCCGCCCGCCCCGGCTCCTCGGCATCGCGCTTTGGACCCTTCCCCTGGCCGGACAACGTGCGCCGAGTGATCGCCGAGTACGAGGTCGCCGTCGGCAGGGCCCTGATCGCGCCCCCGGCGCCGCGCAGACCGCCGGGCCCCACAGCCACCCCATCCACCCCCGACGACCCGCCCGGAACCACGCCCGCCCCCGCCGTCCTTCCCACCGCCCCACGGTGGGGCAACCGTCTGCGGTGGGCCGTCGGCGCAGGTGCCGGACTGCTGGCCGGTACCCTGACCGCTCTGCTGCTGCCCCTGCTCGGTGAGGAAGACGGTGCCGGCGCGAACGCGGACGAGCGGCCCACTCCGAGCTCCTCCGGCAGCCCGGGTGCCACTGGACCCGCTGTGCCCGTGGTCACCAGTGCGATGCGGGATTTCGGCCCGGACGCGATGGACCGCTCGAATCTGCCCGAGGGATGGTCACCGTGGGTCGCCTCCTTCGAGGGCTCGGGCAGGCCCCTGGACTGTGCGCTCAGCGGCACGGTCATCGTCTGCCGGCTGTATGACGAAGGCAGGCAACGACTGTGGCTGGAGGCGAGGAACGCGTCCGACGGCGCCGCCCTGTGGCAGTACCCGGCCGAGAACGAGATGACCGACAAGAACAGCGTGGGCGGCCTCGACCTGGACGCCCGCCACGCCTACGTCACCTCGGCGGACGAGGACGGTTTCGTGGTCCTGCGTCTTAGCGACGGCGAACCGGTGGGCAAGCTGGCCGGTGAGACCGGCTACAGGCCGTCGACCGCACGGGTGCACAAGGGGCAGGTCTTCGTCTCCTACACAGGAGACGGCGGTGTGGGAACCGCCGGCAACATGTTGTTCCGTGCCTACTCGGCCCGGGACCGCCAACAGCAGTGGGAGCGCGTGCTCGACAGCGCGTTCCCCCTCTCCCTGGACGTCGTGGGCGACCGCGTCTGGGTGGACGGCCTCATCGAATCCCTCACGCTGGACCGGGCGACCGGGAAGACCGTGGCCGGGGTCCCCGAATACTGCCGCCTGCCTGCCCGGGGCGCGAACCACGCCATCTGCCCGGACGGTGTGCGGGACGCCGGAACACTGAAGCAGGTGAGTGACGTCCGCACCGTCATCCCCTCCGCCGTGAGCCGCGCCGGTCTGGCTGTCACCCAAGGCCCCGGCCGGCGGCAGGGCACCCCTTACCTGCAGGCCGTGGACCTGCTGACCGGGCGGGAGCAGTGGTGGGTGGGGGCGGCCGGTGACCCACTGGCACTGGTGGCCGGAGACCGGGTGTTGACTCTGGGGGAGGCCGGGGTACGGAGCTTCGAGCTCGACAGCGGGGAGGGGGAGATCCAACGGACCTACCCCGACTGGCCCACGGAGGACACACCCGGCGGCCCGGTACCCGCCCGCCCCGGCACTGCCATGATGTCCGGCGGTGCGCTCTTCCTCACGTTCGAGACCGGCACGGTGCTCTCCGTGAACGCGCCGTGAGCCCCGTGTCAAAACCCGATGACCGGGTGCGACGGCCGGGCCGACGCGGCCCCGATGATCCTCGTCGTCCGATCTCTCCGGAGCTACGGATCGGACGGTGAACGCCGGCTCGGCAGAGAGACGTCGACGCGGTGCTCAAGCAGTTCGCTTTCTCGGGGAGTGAGGGGAGACGTCCGGGACACGGTCCCTGGAGCCGTCTTTGGGACGTCCAAGGTTTCCCGAGGCCGGCCGGCAGCGACCGGCAGTGACGGACGAGCCACCGGCGCGACCGGAGAAACCCCAGATCAGAGGCTCCGGGCCGAACGCGTTTCGTTCCAGGGGTGGCGGTGCGGCAAGATGGGGTGTATCTGCCCACTGCCAGTTTCAAGCTGCCGGACGGTTTCTCTTGGCTGAGTTCATTTACACCATGCGCAAGGCGCGCAAAGCGCACGGCGACAAGGTGATCCTCGACGATGTCACCCTGAGCTTCTATCCGGGGGCGAAGATCGGTGTCGTCGGCCCGAACGGTGCCGGTAAGTCGACCGTTCTGAAGATCATGGCGGGGCTGGAACAGCCGTCCAACGGCGACGCCTTCCTCACCCCCGGTTACACCGTGGGCATCCTGCTCCAGGAGCCCCCGCTGACCGAGGACAAGACCGTCCTGGAGAACGTCCAGGAGGGTGTTGCCGAGGTCAAGGGCAAGCTCGACCGGTTCAACGAGATCGCCGAGCAGATGGCGACCGAGTACACCGACGCGCTCATGGACGAGATGGGCAAGCTGCAGGAGCAGCTCGACCACGCCAACGCCTGGGACCTCGACGCCCAGCTCGAGCAGGCCATGGACGCTCTGGGCTGCCCGCCCGGCGACTGGCCCGTCGCCAACCTCTCCGGTGGTGAGAAGCGTCGCGTCGCGCTCTGCAAGCTGCTGCTCGAGGCGCCCGACCTGCTGCTCCTCGACGAGCCCACCAACCACCTCGACGCCGAGTCGGTGAACTGGCTCGAGCAGCACCTCGCCAAGTACGAGGGCACCGTCGTCGCCGTCACCCACGACCGGTACTTCCTGGACAACGTCGCCGGGTGGATCTGCGAGGTCGACCGCGGCCGCCTGCACGGCTACGAGGGCAACTACTCCAAGTACCTCGAGACCAAGGCCGCCCGCCTCAAGGTCGAGGGCGCCAAGGACGTGAAGCGGCAGAAGCGCCTCAAGGACGAGCTCGAGTGGGTCCGCTCCAACGCCAAGGGGCGCCAGGCCAAGTCCAAGGCCCGTCTCGCCCGGTACGAGGAGATGGCCGCCGAGGCCGACAAGATGCGGAAGCTGGACTTCGAGGAGATCCAGATCCCGCCGGGTCCGCGGCTGGGCAGCATCGTCGTCGAGGTGAACAACCTCAGCAAGGGCTTCGGCGAGAAGGTCCTCATCGACGACCTCTCCTTCACGCTGCCGCGCAACGGGATCGTCGGGGTCATCGGGCCCAACGGTGCGGGCAAGACCACGCTGTTCAAGATGATCCAGGGGTTCGAGGAACCCGACTCCGGGTCGATCAAGGTCGGCGACACCGTCAAGATCTCCTACGTCGACCAGAGCCGCGCCAACATCGACCCCAAGAAGACGCTCTGGGCCGTCGTGTCGGACGAGCTCGACTACATCAACGTCGGCCAGGTCGAGATGCCCTCCCGGGCGTACGTCTCCGCCTTCGGCTTCAAGGGCCCGGACCAGCAGAAGCCCGCCGGCGTCCTCTCCGGCGGTGAGCGCAACCGGCTGAACCTCGCGCTCACCCTCAAGCAGGGCGGCAACCTGCTGCTCCTCGACGAGCCCACCAACGACCTCGACGTCGAGACCCTCGGCAGCCTCGAGAACGCGCTGCTGGAGTTCCCCGGGTGCGCCGTGGTCGTCTCCCACGACCGGTGGTTCCTGGACCGGGTCGCCACCCACATCCTCGCCTACGAGGGCGAGTCCAAGTGGTTCTGGTTCGAGGGCAACTTCGAGTCGTACGAGAAGAACAAGATCGAGCGGCTCGGACCGGACGCCGCGCGCCCGCACCGCGCCACCTACAAGAAGCTGACCCGGGGCTGATCTCTTGCGGCACATCTACCGCTGCCCGCTGCGCTGGGCGGACATGGACGCGTACGGCCACGTCAACAACGTGGTCTTCCTCCGGTATCTGGAGGAGGCCCGTATCGACTTCCTGTTCCGCCCGGACAAGGACTTCCAGCAGGGGTCCGTGGTGGCGCGCCACGAGATCGATTACAAGCGGCAGCTCGTCCACCGGCACGCACCCGTGGACATCGAGCTGTGGGTCACGGAGATACGGGCCGCGTCCTTCACCCTCACCTACGAGGTGAAGGACGGCGACCAGGTCTACGTCCGGGCGTCCACGGTGATCGTGCCGTTCGACTTCGAGGCGCAGCGTCCGCGCCGCATCACCCGGGAGGAACGGGAGTTCCTCCAGGAGTACACGGACGACGGCGGCGGCGGCGGGGGCGACGCCGCCGACACCGAACAGGACGAGGCCGTCGCGGCATGACGGCGCTCCACCTCGCCGACGAGAGGGAGGCTGCGGACCTCGCGGCCTTCCTCTCCCGGCTGCTCCACTACGACCGTGGGGCCGCGGTGCGCCTCCAGGCGTCGGGCACCGCCCTCGCGGTGTTCGGCCGGCCGCCCTCCTTCGAGGTGCTGGCCATCCGCGCGGTACGGCTGGCCAAGCCGTACGAGGACGGTCTCGAGGTCACTCTGGACGTGACCGTGTCCGCCGGTGAGTTGCTGGAATGGGTGGACGAGGCCGCTGCCACCGCCGCCGTGCCGGGTGCGGTGACCGGGCCGCCGTGGGCCGGGGTGCTGCCCCCGCGCAAGGGCTGGCAGGCGGCCGAACCGGGGCTGCCCGCACCGGAGGCCCTGCGGGCGCTCGTCGCCGCCGCGGTCGCCGAGTTCAAGGCGCGTACGGGAGAGCTGGCGCCCGAGTCGCGTACCCGGACCGAACTCGACCGGATCGGGCGGGAGATCTGGTCCCGCACGGTCGCCGGGACCGACCTCCCGGTGCGGGCCGTGCACGCGGCCCAGTCGCTGGGATTCCTTCGTGCGGCAGCGGCGGCGGGCCCGTCCGCCGGTACGGCCGGCGATCCCGGCGAGCCGGTGCTGCTCGCCTCGGGGTCCTGGCTCCGGCTGCGGACGCCGTACGGGTCCATCGCCCTGCGGCGGGCGGGAACGGGCGGGGTGCTGGGGCTCAGCGTGCGCTGAGCCCCGAGGGGTGTCCGAGCCCCGGAGGGTGTCTCAGTCCGGGGAGTTGATCATCGAGGCCGCCGCGTACGTCAGGTACTTCCACAGCGTCTGCTCGTGCTCCTCGGACAGGCCGAGTTCGTCGAGGGCGACGCGCATGTGCTTCAGCCAGGCGTCGTGCGCGGCCCGGTCGACCTTGAACGGCACGTGCCGCATCCGCAGCCGCGGATGACCCCGGTTCTGGCTGTACGTGGTCGGACCGCCCCAGTACTGGATCAGGAACAGCGTGAACCGCTCCTCGGCCGGGCCGAGGTCCTCCTCCGGGTACATGGGACGCAGCAACGGGTCCCCGGCCACGCCCTCGTAGAAACGGTGGACGAGCCGGCGGAAGGTCTCCTCCCCGCCGACCTGCTCGTAGAACGTCTGCTCCTGAAGCGTGCCGCGCCGAATCTCTGTCACTCCTCCATCGTCTCAGACGGGGCGGCATAGGCCTCAAGGCCCAGGCCCCGCCTTTTGGCCCTTGGGTCCCGGGTCGATACCGGCCGGGCCCCGCCCCCGGCCAGGCTCCGGGCCCCGCCCCCGGGCCGGTGCTCGTACTGTGGAGGTATGGGCGGGCACGCTGTTCAGCAGGATCTCGACGACCTCGCCGGTGCGGCGCGGGCCGCGCTGGTGCGTGAGATCGGCGCGAGCGGGGCGTTCGACGCCGACCCGGTGTGGCGGGAGGCGTTCGCGGCCGTCCCGCGCCATCTGTTCGTGCCGTCCTACTACGTGGGCGTCGTCGGGGGCTACGAGCGGCGGTGGGGCGAGAGCACCGACCCCCGGGCGCGCGAGGCCTGGCTGCGCGGCGTGTACGAGGACGTCCCGCTGGCCATCCGGATGCGCGACGGAGAGCTGCTCTCCTCCAGCAGCCAGCCGTCCCTCATGGCGGTGATGCTCGTCGAACTGGGCGTCCGCGACGGCGACAGGGTCCTGGAGATCGGCACCGGCAGCGGCTACAACGCCGCCCTGCTCGCGCACCGGCTCGGGGACGACGACCTGGTCACCACCGTCGACCTCGACCCGGAGATCACCGAGTCGGCCCGCCGGCACCTGGACGTCGCCGGTCACCACCCGGTGGTCGTCACCGGCGACGGCGCCCGCGGGGTGCCCGCACGCGCCCCCTACGACCGGATCATCGTGACCTGCGCGCTGCCGTCCGTGCCCGGAGCCTGGCTCGCCCAGTGCCGGCCCGGCGCCCGTGTGCTCGCCCCGTTCGCCACCGGCCTGATCGCCCTCACCGTGCACGGTCCGACGCACGCCGAGGGCCGGTTCCTGCGCACGCCCGCCTACTTCGTACCGCTGCGCGGCGCGAACCGGTCGCGGGGGGTGCCGGCCGAGGCGGGCGACCTGGCCGACGTGCCGCGCCGGGCCATGGAGCACGACCGGTTCCGGTTCCTGCTGGCCCTGACCGCGGGCAGCGTCGGGGCCCGGGAGGCGTACGACGTGTGGCGGCACGAGGGGAGGCCGCAGCGTGAACGCTACGGCCTCACGGTCGGCGAGGAGCACTGCTGGGCGTGGCTGGACGACCCAGGAGGGCCGCACCGCTGGGTGCTGCCCTCCTGATACGCGCGTACGTGCCGTCCGCTCAGCCGCGGCGGATGGTGATGGTCGTCCAGGCGCCCACGTGGACGCGGTCGCCGTCCTGGAGCGGGACCGGGACGAACGGCTGAATCGGTTCCTCCCCGCCGTTGACCGTCGTGCCGTTCGTCGAGTTCTGGTCCACGACCGCCCAGCTGCCGTCCGACTGCTGCACCAGCACCGCGTGCTGGTGCGAGACGCCCGGGTCCTCCGGCGGCGTCGACAGGTCGATGTCGGGGGTGTCACCGGTGGAGTGGCGCCGGCGGCCGATCGTGAGCTGGTTGCCGGTGAGGGTGCGCTGCTGCTCGGGCGAGTACGCGGGCAGGTTCAGGCCCGTGGCCTCGGGGCCGGAGCGGTGCATCATCGCCATGAAGTAGTCACGGTCCGGACCGATCGTCGCGGTCCAGGTCACCGGACCCCGGGGCTGCTGCGGGAAGCCGCCGGGACCGGGCGGCGCCTGGGTCGCACCGGGCTGCGGGTAGCCGTAGCCGCCGTGCTGCCCCTGACCGTGCTGACCGGGGCCGTTCGGGGCGCCCTGGCCGCCACCGGGGCCGTCGGACGGCGGGGAGATGACCCAGTCGTCGTCACCGCCGAAGGCGGGACCGCCCTGCTGCGGCGGCCGGCCGGTCTCCTGTGGGAATCCGGGCGGGGCAGGTGGACCGGACCGGTACGCCTGCGGACCTCCGGGGCCGTTCGGACCTCCGGGGCCTCCATATCCGCCCTGGCCACCCGGACCGCCCTGGCCACCGTGCGGACCGGGTCCACCGGGACCGTTCGGTCCACCGGGTCCACCGGGTCCACCGGGACCGTTCGGACCGGGCGGTGGCGGTACCGGACGTGAGGGGTCGCCGCCGAAACCGGGCGGGCCCTGCGGGATCGGCTCGGCCGGCCGGTTCATCTGGGACGGACGGGAGCCCTGGTAGTCGTAGGAGTCCCCGCCGTTGCCACCGCCGTACGACGGACGGGGCGGGGGCGGCTGCTGGTACCCGCCGTGACCACCGGGGCCGCCCTGGCCGCCGTGACCGCCCTGGCCGCCGTGACCACCGGGGCCACCGGGTCCGGGACCGCCCGGTCCCGGACCGACGGGGCGCGGGGCGGCCGGGGTGTACGAGGTCGCCGTGTTCGTCAGGAAGTTCCACCGGCACTCTTCGCAGAACGGCGCGGCGCCCTCACGCGGCGTGCGGCACTGCGGGCACAGCTCGGCTCTGCCACCGGGGCCGGGGCCGCCGGGCGCCCCGTAGCCGCCCTGGCCGCCGGGACCGCCCTGGCTGCCGGGACCGCCCTGGCCGCCGGGAGGAGGGAATCCGTAGCCACCGCCGGGCGGCGGCGGGGGAGGGGGCGGAGGCACGGACCCCGCCATGCGGTGGCCGCACACCTCGCACCAGTCCTCGGAACCCGACTGGTGTCCGTTCGGGCAGGTCGGCATGTCGGCGCTTCCCCCTCTCCTTGTCCGGTCGCTTCCGACCGAAGTTCTCCGGCCCGTAGGCCAGGCTCGTTCAGTTCAGTTTCACTTCTTTACACGAACAGTCTTGGTGGACCGGGTTTCGAGTGTCATCTCGTCGGCCTCCTCGACCCTCGCTTTCAGTCGCACAGTACCGGTCGCGGCGTCGACGACGTCCACCACCTTCGCAAGCAGTTTCGCAGTATCGGCGTTGCCGGAGACACTCGCGAGCTGAACGGCCCGGCCCAGTTTGGACGTTGCTCCATCGAAATCACCCGCTTTGCGCAGGTCGATACCCTGTTGGATGACTTGCGCCAGTTCGGCCTGCCCGGTGTAGTGGGCGACCTGGGGGTTGATCGACGTCGAGGCGGCCACGTCGTCCGTCCACACGGCGCGTACGAGACCCTGCGCGCCGAGCTTGTGGACACCGCCCGCGCCGCTGCCGGCCGGGGCGCCGGCGGGCTGCGGGACGACCAGCGAGAGCCGGGCGGCGAGCATCTCCTGCCCCACGCCGGCGGCCGGGACCTCGACGCAGACGTGGTAGTCACGGGACTCGTCGCCCCAGGAACCCAGCGGGTAGTCGCCCGCGCGAAGGCCGGCCTCGGTACGTCGTCCGGTCATCTCCTCGACCGTCGGCGCGACCTGCTTGACGAACTTCACCGTCGCGCCCAGCGGGGTCCACAGCCGCAGAACGACGTCCGCGACCTCCTTGCCCATCGCCGTCTCCATCATCCGCGTGAAGTCGTCGGCGAGTCCGGCCGGATCGGCGACGATGTCGGCGCTGCCGAGGAGACCGGAAGAGATCGCTGTGACTTCTTTCACTTCCCAGTCGGTGCCCACGCCGCGGGCGTCGCAGGTGAAGCGTCCGGCGCACGCCTGAAGGGCCGCCTTCAGATCCTCGGGCGACTCGTGCTCGTTGCGCCCGTCGGTGAGCAGGATGCCGTGCCGGATCGCCACGTCCGCCGACGCGAGCAGCCGGTCGGCCAGCTTCAGCCAGGTGCCGATGGCGGTGCCCCCGCCCGCGTTCAGCGTGCGCAGCGCCCGCTTGGCCTGCTCACGGGTGGCGGTGTCGGCCACCGCGAGCCGGCCGGCGCCGGGATAGACCTCCTTCGCCACATGCGTGCCGCCGACCACCGCGAAGTGCACGCCGTCGCGCAGGGCGTCGATCGCGGCGGCCGTGGCGTCGCGGGCGTTGCGCATCTTGGTCGGCGGACAGTCCATCGAGCCGGAGCAGTCGACCATGAGCACCACGGCCGCCGACGGCCCTTCACCGGGCGCGTAGAGATGGGGGGCCGCCACCGTGCTGCCGATGGTGCCGCCGCCGGTCGCGGTCACCGTGACGATGGCGTTGACCTCGCGACCGCCCTCCGGCAGGTACTCGTTCTGGTACACGTCCACCGAGAACCGCGGCACGTTCGACTTCGCGAAATTGGCCATGCCTGTTTCTCTCCCCCTGGAGAACCCCGCCGAACGGGGCGACGACAGAAGGCGGACCGGTCCCCTCCGGTTCGCCTGTGCTTGTCCGCAGCTCTCCTGCGGTTTCCTGCGGCTTCCCTGTACTTTCCCCGTCGAGGGCCTGCCGTACGCGGCCTCAGGCCGATCCTGCCCCCTGCGGCACGGCCGGGAACGGGACGAGGGCCACTGTTACGTTGTCGTGGCCCCCGCCGTCGAGGGCGTGACCGACCAGGACCCGCGCGCCGTGCAGCGGGCGGACGGCCGCGTCGGCGGGGACGGCCCCGGCCATCTCCTCGGCCGACTCCGCGTAGTTCCACAGCCCGTCCGTGCAGACCACGACCACTCCGGGCCGGTCCGGTTTGAACGACGCGGTGTGCGGATCGAGTTCGTACGCGTCGGCGCCGAGCCAGCCGGTGATCGCGTGGGCGCGCTGGTCGGCGTACGCCTCGGCCTCGCCCATCAGGCCCGCGGCGACCATCTGCGCGGCCCACGAGTCGTCCTCGGTGAGCCGGGCCGGGGGCGCGGAGCGGTCCACCGGGACCCAGTAGACGCGGCTGTCGCCGACCCAGCCGACGACCAGCAGACCGTCCGTCACCACGGCGCCGACGAAGGTGCAGGCCGGGGCGTTCTGGTGCGGGGCGCGCTCCCGCTCCGTCTCGGGCTCGTCGGCCAGCGCGTTGACCGCGTCCGACGCGGCGATGATCGCCTCGTGCATCGCCTGCTGGGGGTGCGTGCCGCGCGGCAGGGCCGCGAGCAGCGACTCGCTCGCCGCCCGGGACGCGGCCAGCGAGGCATCGTCGGGCCGGGTCGCGGAGGAGACGCCGTCGCAGACGATCGCGACGGAGGCGGGGGAGCCGTCGGGCAGCGTGGTGGTGCCGATGCCGAAGGCGTCTTCGTTGCGGTGGTGGCGCAGGCCGCGGTCGCTGACCGCGGCCAGCGGGCCGCATTCCTGTTCCATGTGGTCCCGTTCGCGTGGCTGGGCGTGGCCACAGTTCTCGCAGTAGCCGTCGTCGTCCACCCTGCCCGCACGACAGGCCACGCACACGGTGCCGCCCGGGACCGTCGAGCCCTCTTCGACACCCTGCTCGGAGGCCACGCGCGGGTCCGGGGCCTGGAGCGGGTACTCCTCGGGCTGCCCGGCCGCCGGCTCGGCGACCAGCTGGGCCGGGCGGTCGAAGCGCACGCCGGAGGGGCGGGGAGCCCCGGCGGGGGGCGGGGGCGCCGGAGGGGAGGGCGGGGGAGGAGGCACGGGGGCGGAGTGCTGGGGGTGGGGGTGAGGACGGGGACCGCCGGTCAGCGGCAGGCCGCTCGAGTCGGTGCCCGCGAGGTCCGCGGGCCGGTGCGTCGGAGCGGACACGCCGGAACCGTCAGGGCGGACGGTGGGCCAGTCCGGCTCGGTCGGCGCCGGTACCGGCGCCGGAGGAGTTGCCGAAGGAGCCGCCGGAGGCCGGGGCGCCCCGCGCTCCGCCGGACTCGGCGACGGCACCGAGCCGCTCCCGGTGTTCCCGGCGTTCATGGTGATCGTCGGATGATCCACCGGCGGTGCCGGGACGGCCGACAGGTCGTATCCGCACGCACCGCAGAAACGGTCACCCGGCTCGAGGGGTTCCTCGCAGCTCGGGCACTTCGACAGGGCGGCCTGCTGGGGCATCTGCGACATCAACTACACCCACGTCCGGGGGCGGTAACGGTTGGCACGTTCCACCAGGTCGATCCTTTCCTCACCGCTCCGCGCCAGCCGGGCCAGCGCGCGGTACGAGCGCTCGAGTCCGAAGCGCAGGTCCCGCTCGTCCAGCCCGTTGCCGAGCAGTGTCCGTCCCCCGGCGGCGGTCCGCTGCCCCCGTCCCGGCTGAGCCGGAAGCGGAGGCGGAACGGAACCCTGGCCCCCGGAGAGTACCCAGTCGAGCGCGCGGCCGAGGACCTCGACCGCCAACTGCTCCCGGCGCGCCGGGTCCAGACCGTACGAATCCAGTGCCTCGACCTGGTCCGCCGCGGCACTCAGGTCGTCAAGGAACGGTACGTCACCCGCGGTCGCGGCCGACCCCCGCAGCCGGGCGCGTACGGCCGCCACCCGCGCGCCCGTGTAGTGGATCGAGGACTCCGGCACCGACTCCAGCGTCCGTACGGCGCCCCGCCGGTCGCCGGTGGCGAGCCGCACCCGGGCCAGACCGAACGCCGCGCTCACATGGCTCGGGTCGGTGGACCACACCAGGCGGTAGTACTCGGCCGCGTTGTCGAGCTGGCCCAGCACCTCGGCGCACAGGCCGAGCGCCAGCTTCGGCGCGATCTCGCCGGGGAAGGCGTCGTAGATCGCGTCGAAGGCGAGCGCGGCGCCCTCGTGGTCGCCGGTGGCCAGGGCGGCGACCCCGCGGTACCAGACCACCCGCCAGTCGTCGGGGTCCTGCTCCTCCAGGGCCCGCAGCGCGGCCAGCGCGGAGTCCGGCTCGCCGGTCTCCAGCCAGGCGCGGACCTGCCGCAGCCGGGTCTCGGCAGACGGCGCGGGCGCCGCGGCCAGGGCGTTGACCAGCTCCGCGGGCGCGGAGGCAGGCAGGCCCGCGAGGAAACCGGCGTTGGGGTCGGCCGGGTCGACGTGCGGGACGGGCAGCGCGAGCGCCGCCGCGGCGGTGTCGACGGGCCTGACGAGACCGTCCGGGGCGGTGTCAGAGGAGGCGCCCGGCGGCACGGAGGCGCCCGGGGTGCCGGACCGTCCGCCCGCCGAGCCCCCGCCCGGCCCTCCGGGGAACTGCTCGGGCCGCGCGCCCCGCGCCGGCTGCTTCGAGTGTCCTCGTCCCGGCCCTCTTCGGGGTACCGCCCGCGCCCCCAGCCGGGACACGTCGCCGTACCCCCGGGGGAACAGCTCGGTGTCCGTCACCCGCGGCTCCGGGCCGAACAGGGTCGACAGGGCGGGGCGGGCGTGGCCCGACTGGACCGAGACGACCTCGCGCAGGACGCCGGTGAGCTGCTCGGCCATCTCCTGCGCGGAGGCGAACCGGCGGGCCGGGTCGGGATCGGTGGCGCGCACCAGCAGCCGGTAGAACGACTCGTACTGGCGGAAGACGTCGATGTGGTCCGGGTCGGGCAGTGAGTCCGCGTAGACGGTCGTGTAGCCCTGGAAGTCGAACGTGAGGACGGCGAGCGTCCGGGCGACCGTGTACAGGTCGGAGGCGACCGAGGGGCCGGCCTCGGCGACCTCCGGGGCCTGGTAGCCGACCGTGCCGTAGATGGCCGACCGGTCGTCGTCCACCCGGCGCACCGCGCCCATGTCGATCAGCTTGAGCTCGTCCTCGGTCTGGATCGCGTTGTCGACCTTGAAGTCGCAGTACAGCAGGTTGCGGGAGTGCAGATGGCCCAGCGCCTCGAGCGCCTCGATACCGTACGCGCACGCCTGCTCCACCGGCAGCGGGTCCCGCCTGCCGTCCGGTGTGCGGCGGCCGTTGGCGATCTCCTTGAGGGCCTTGCCGCCGACGTACTCCATGACGATGTAGCCGTCCAGCGAGCCGGTGCGCTGGTCGAGGTGCTCCACGAAGTTGTAGATCCGCACGATGTTGGCGTGCTCGATCTCCGCGAGGAAGCGCCGCTCGGAGATCGCCGCCTCCATCGCGTCCTGGTCGCCCGTGTCCAGCAGGCCCTTGAGGACCACCCAGCGGTCCGAGACCGCCCGGTCCACGGCGAGGTAGATCCAGCCCAGGCCGCCGTGCGCCAGACAGCCGACCACCTCGTACTGGCCGTGCACCACGTCACCGGCCCGCAGCTTCGGGACGAACGAGTACGGGTGGCCGCACTTGGTGCAGAACCCCTCCGTGCGGCCCGGCCGGCCCGCCCGCGCACGGCCCACCTGGGCCCCGCAGTCCGAACGCGAGCAGAACCGCTTGCGCTCCGGCACCTCGGGGGTGTCCAGGACCATCGCGCGCGGGTCGGGCCGCGGGATCGGCGGGACCTGGACCAGCCCCGCGCCCAGCCGGCCCCGGCCGGAGGAACCGCCGGCGGACCCGGAGCCGCGCACCGACACCGAGCGCTCGGTTCTCCCGCCCGCAGCCGAGCGGGAGAGCCGCCCGGACACCGAGCGCCGTGACTTCGCCGACTGCGACGTCCTGCCGGACGACGTACGCGGACTGCGGCTGCCGGAACGGGAACTGCCGGCCGAGCCGTGCGAGCCGCGTGAGCCGCGTGAGCCGCGTGAGCCGCGCGAACCGCGCGACTCCCGGCCGCCCGCGGCGGTGCCGGTCGGGACCGGACCGACCGTGCCCGTCGGCGACACGACCGGGGCGAGCCCGCAGGTGTCGCAGTACAGCTCACCGCCGCCGACGTCCTCGTAGGCGCCCTCGCAGCCGGGACGCTGACAGGCACGGGGCGCCGCGGAGGCGGGCTGCGACGACTGCGCCTGCTGCTCCCCGTTCCCGTTCCGCTCCCCGTTCCCGCTCCGTCCGCCGTTCCCGCTCCGTTCCCCGGAACCACCGTCGGTCCCCTGGGGCCGGTTCTGGGGCCGGCCCTGGTGGTGCGTCCGGTTCTCCGCCCGACTCATGCGCCCGTCTCCCCCCTCGTCGCTCATGCGCCGGACCCCCCACGCTCCTCGGGCGCGCCCCGGCCCGACGGGCCGGGCATCCGGGGCTGCGTCGTGCCGAGGAGTCCGGCGGCGGCGTGCTGGTAGCGCAGCACCGCCTCCCCGGCGACCCGCAGGTCGCAGGGCGCGCTCCACAGCATGCGGCGCGCCTTCTCGTACCGCTCGGCCAGCACGGTGTCCTCCGCGAGGCCGTGCCGGGCCACCTTCGCCCTGTACGCGTCGAGCCGGCCCCGCAGCTCGGCGCGGATCGCCAGCGGCGCGGTGACCGCGGTCAACGACTCACGGGCGCGCACCAGTTCGTCCTCCGCCTTCTGCTCCAGGGAATCCAGGAGCGGGGACAGCCGGTGCCACTGGGCGTGCCTGCGGTACTCGGCGGCCGTCGCCAGCTGCTCCTGCAGCGCGGTCGGCGGGCCGCTGACGACCGGCACCTCCGTCGCCGCGATCTTCGCGAGCACCTCGCCGCGCGCCGTACGCGCCTCGGCGAGCGTGCGGTCGGCGCGCGAGAGGACGTCCCGCAGCCGCACGATCCGCTTCTCGGAGTCCTGGCGGACCGCGAGCACCGCGTCGATCTCGCGGCGTACCTCCTCCAGGGCGCGCGCCTCGCGGTCGTACACCGTCGTGTCCGGCCGGCCGCCGCCCGGCGCCGAACTGCCCTCCAGGGGCTTCCAGAAGGCCAGCGGGTCACAGATCACCTGCTCGCGCAGCCGGGTCAGGGTGCGGGTGATCCGCTCCAGGTCGTCGCCCGCCGGGTGCTCCCCGGGGCGGACGCCCACGGGGTGGGCGAGCCTGCGGGTGCGCTGGAGTTCGGCGGCCAGTAAGTCGATCCGCGCGGGCAGCGCCGACCACACCGCGTCCGCGGCGACGATCATGTCCAGCGAGGACGCGTACAGCTCGTTCATCAGCTCGACCAGCGTGGCCAGCGAGTAGCGCTCGCCGAGGCGGCCCGCGCGTCCATGGAGCGCCGGCGCGTTCGCGGGGACGGCGACCGGGCCCGGGAGCGTGACGCACTCGCCGCGCAGCAGCTCCGTCAGTTCCACGAGGTCGTCGTGGCTGGACCAGCGGCGCCGGGCGCGGATCTCGCGGGCGGTGCGCAGCGCGCCGGAGTACGCGTCGAAGTACGTCCACAGCAGCGTGATCGACGCCTCGGTGGCCTGCCAGCGCTCCTCGGTACGGCCGGTGAGGCGGGCGCCCTCCAGGAGTCTGCGGCCCGCGTGGTCCTGCAGGGCGAGGAGCGAGGTCTCGACCGCCTCGTGCTCCGCGCCGAGGCGCGCGAGCGCACGGTCCACCTCGTCCCGGTCCATCACCGGCCCGGTGGGATCCGTGTCGCCCATCGATCACCTCTCGCTGCGGGACGGTCGTTGACGTTCGTGAGTCGTTCTGCGTTCTGCGTTCTGCGTTTGGCGTTTGGCTTTTTGCGTTCCGCGGGTTCCGCGGGTTCCGCGGGCCGGGAAGTGACGGTCGGTCAGCTCACGCGCAGGTACTCCGGTGCCGGTGGTTCAAAACTCCCCGGATCCTTGCCCAGAGTCTGTGACAGCCAACGCTCGTACGAGGCCTGCCATCCGTCCGTGGTGTCCTCGCGGAAGTCCTCCAGGATCCGGTTGACCCGGCGGACCAGGTCGTCCGCGTCGTCCTTCATCGCCACGCCGTAGTACTCGGTCGTGAAGGAGTCGCCCTTGAGCTCGACCGTCGGGTCCTGCGCGGCCTGGCTCGCGGCGAGCGCGGCGTCGGTGACGACCGCGTCGACCCTGCCGAGCTGCAGCCGTACCAGGCAGTCGAGCTGGTTGGGGACGGTGGTGCGGATGTCGACGGACTGCGGGAGGACGCCCCTCGCCCTGTCCTCCTCCAGCGTCGTGAACGCGGTGGAGCCCGCCGCCGTGCAGACCTTCCGGTCCGCGAGCGTGGGGCCGTACCCCTGGACCGGGGACTCCTTCTGGGCCAGCACCTGCTGTCCGGTCCTGAAGTACGGTGCGGAGAACGCCACGTCCTCGATGCGGTCGCAGGCGATCGTCATGGTGCGGACCACCATGTCGACCCGGCCGCTCTCGATCGCCGGGATGCGCTGGTCGGTGGGGATCGCCTTGAACTGGACCGCGTTCCGGTCGCCGAGTATGTCCTCGGCGATGCGGTGCGCCAGGTCGATGTCGAAGCCCTCGAGCCCGGCGCTCCCCGGGCTGTTGGGGTCGCGGTAGCCCCAGCGGTAGCTGTTCTGGTCCACGCCGACCATCAGCTTGCGTTTCTCGCCCTCGCGGGCCTTGATCGCGTCGATCGTCGGGCCGTCGTCGCCGGAGGGGGCCAGGGTCTGCTTCTCCGGATCGTCGCACTCCCCGGCCGCCTTCGCGCCCGCGGCGTCCGTCACGGCCCGTCCGGCGGCCCCCGGCGCCTTGACCCCGGCCTTGGAGGAGAAGCCGGTGCTGGTCAGCACCAGCGCGAAGACCAGCGCGAGCGCGCAGAGGGTGGCCATCGCGCCCACCCCGCCCCAGCCCCGCAGCCCGGTCCGCAGACGTCGTACGTTCCCCATCACGCCCCCTTCCGCTCTCACCGGTACTCCGACAGCCTGCGCCCGATGCCCAGCACCGCGCCCGCCGCGCCCAGGACGGCGAGGCCCGCGGAGCCCTGCGGGAGGCCCGTCAGGGCGTCCCGGCCGCCGGTGGCCGCCTCCTCGAACTCGCGCCTCTCGTGCGCCAGCGCCGTGGCCAGGCTCTCGTCGACGCCGGCGAAGCACTCGCCGGTCGCGCCCCTGCCGCCGATCACCAGGTCCAGTGCCTGCTGGTAGTTGCCGCTCTCGTCCTGCTCCCGGGCGGCGTCGTGGCGCTTCCTCCACTCCGTCATGTTGCTCACGGCGGCGGCGACCGGCCTCTCGCCGGCGCTGTCGTCCGCGAGCTCACCGGCCCGGGTCAGACCCTTGTCGAGGGCGGCCATGTCGCGCCGGAAGTCGTGGTCGTAGGCGTCGTACGTCTCGTCGCCGACCTTCTTCGTCTCGGCGCCGCGGGCCACCAGCGTCAGGTTCTCGTTGCCGCGGGCGCTCAGGGACGCGATCCGTGCGTCGTGCAGCACGCCGAGCGAGCGGACGCCGTGGTCGTAGGAGCCGTTCAGCCCCGAGCGGGCGAGGCTGTGACCGACGACCAGCCAGAGCAGCACCACCGTCGCCGCCGCCGTGGCCGCGACCAGGCCGTGGTTGAACACCCGGTGGGTCCGCAGGTACATACGGCGCTGCGTCCAGGCGAGCGCGGCGAGGGCGACGACACCGAGCGCGATCGCGGCCCACGGGTAGGGTGTCGCGTCCGCGTAGTCGGCTTCGAGGCGCCGGGACTCCTTCTCGTAGAGATCCTCCGCCGCCGGGAGCATCTCCTCCTGCATCTTCTCGTTCGCGTACCGCAGATAGGCGCCGCCCACGGGGTAGCCCTGCCGGTTGTACGTACGGGCGCGCTCCACCAGCCCTTTGTACTCGGGCAGCAGCCGGTTGAGCTCGGTGATCGTCGCCGCGGACGAGGAACCCGGGTCGGAATGGGCCGCGGCGCCCACGAGTTTGCCGGCGGCGGTGCGAATGCCCCTCTCGTAGCTGTCCCGGGAGGCGGCGGTCTCCTGACCGCCGGCCAGGAAGCCGCTGGAGGCCGCGGTGTTGGCGTCCGCGAGGGAGCGGTAGATGTCGGCGGCGTCCGAGGCGAGCGGCTCGCTGCTGGTGAGGACGTCGTCGGCGGCCGCGGCCCGGTCGGACATCTGCCAGGCGGCGACCGCGCCGAAGGCCACGACGAGGGCGGCCAGGACCGCGCCGATGACCCTGAGGCGTCCGGGTTCGGTGGTGGCGGCCTCACGCAGACGGACGGCGCCCTCGGCGAACGCCGTACGCCGCGGCGCCTCCGGCTGCCGCCGGGAAGCGGGCAGTCGGGAGCCGCCGCCGGGTGCCTGCCGCGGGACCGGGGCACCGCCAGGACCGGACTGCGGCGGTACGGCGGGAGTCGCGGGCACGGCGGCGCCCGGCGGCGCCGCGCCACCTCTCGGCGTGTGGGTCACTTGACCTCCCCCATGGTCATTCGTCCCCGCAAGTATCGCCGCGGGAACCGACATATGCACCGGCCTTGGCGCGATCTTGATCCGACAGCCCGGAGGCCACCGGCAATTCGGACACACGTGAGCGATCCGGACCGCCCCCTCGCACCACCCCCTGCCCACGAACACGCCGGGGGAATCCGCTTGGTTCCGGGCGGAGTTCGAGGGTGTCGGGGGAGGTCGGTTCCGGAGCTGTCCGGCGGGCCCGGCGGCTTCGGCGGGTTCCGGCGGGTTCCGGCGGAGCCTCGGATCCGACCGGCCGCCCGGCCCGCTTTCCGGGGCCCGCCCGGTGGACGGGGCGCGGACAACCGGCCGTGCCCGCCCCGTGCTGGGCGGGAGGACGGGAAGCCGGGGGAGGGCAAGCCGGGGGAGGGGTGGCCGGGGGAGGGGGAGCCGAAAGCCGGGGCGGGGGAGCTGCCGGCCCCGGCTCGGCCTGCTCCCCTCCGGCCGGCTTTTCCTACCCCCGCTCGTAATGGGCCCGCAGCCGGTCCTGGGCGCCCGGTGGGGCCGTCAGGTGGTCCAGGCCCAGGAGGGCCGCGCCCAGGACCGGGGCGGCGGTGACGACCCGGGGGACGGCCTCGGGGGCCCGCTCGGCGAGCAGGGCGCGGATCCGGTCGTCCAGCCGGGGGTGCCGGGCGGCCAGGACACTGCCGCCCAGCAGGACGGGCGTCTCCTCGGCGAGCAGGTCCAGGCGGGTCAGTGCCACGACGGCCATCGCCACCACCTCGTCGGCCTGGCGGTCGACGATCGCACCCGCGACCGGGTCGCCGCCCGCCGCCGTGGCGAAGAGCACCGGCGACAGCTCGTGACGGCGCTCCGGCGCGAGGTGCCCCAGGTGCAGGGCCTCGACGAGGGCCGGCACGTCGGGAAGCCCGAAGTGCGCCGGGAGGGTGTCGGCCAGGGCGGTGGCGGCGCCGCGGCCGTCCTGGGCGCGGGCGGCGTGCCACAGGGCCTCCTCCGCCAGCGTCCAGCCGCCGCCCCAGTCGCCGGAGACGCGGCCGAGCGCCGGGAAGCGCGTGGTGCGGCCGTCCGGGCGCATGCCGACGCAGTTGATGCCCGCCCCGCACACGACGGCCACCCCGCGCGGCTCGGTGACCCCGGCGCGCAGGACGGCGAAGGTGTCGTTGCGGACCTCCAGGGTGTCGCCCCAGCCGCGGGCCGCCAGAGCCGCCGTCAGCCGCTCCTCCTCGACGGGGAGGTCCGCGTTGGCCAGGCAGGCCGAGACGTGTGCGACGTCATGGGCGCCGGCGGCGGCGAGCGCGGCGGCGACGGTCTTCGACAGGGCGTCCACGGCCGCCTTCACGCCGACGGCGGGCGGCCGGAACCCCCCGCCCCGGGCGGTGGCCAGGACCTCGCCGTCGTGGGCGACCACGGCGACGTCCGTCTTGCTGTTGCCGGCGTCGACGGCGAGGACGCCCGCGGTCAGGCCCATGAGAGGTGCTCCCTGTTGTGTGCGACGAGCAGGTCGGTGAGCTGCTCGGCGTACTCGTACTGGCCGGTCAGGGGGTGGGCGAGCAGGGCGCGGAACACCCGCTCGCGGCCGCCGCGCAGGGCCGCGTCGAGCGCCAGCTCCTCGTAGGCGGTGACATGCGCCATCAGTCCCGAGAACAGGGGGTCCACGCGCGGGACGGGCAGCGGGCCCGCGCCCTTCGGGCCCACGGCCGCCTGCACCTCGATCACGGCGTCCTCGGGGAGGAACGGCAGCGTGGAACCGTTGCGCGTGTTCACCACCTGGTACGGGCTGCCGGCGCCGCCCAGCAGGGCCGCCGCCAGGTCCACGGCCGCCTCGGAGTAGTAGGCGCCGCCGCGCTCGGCCAGCAGCGCCGGTTTCTCGTCGAGGGCCGGGTCGGCGTAGAGGCCGAGCAGCCGGCGCTCCATGCCGGCCACCTCGGCGGCCCGGGACGGCTTGGTGCGCAGCTCCCGTACGACCTCGTCGTGCGCGTAGTAGTAGCGCAGGTAGTACGAGGGGACCACGCCCAGCCGGTCCAGGACGGCCCGGGGCAGCCGGAGGTCGGCGGCGATCGCGTCGCCGTGGTCGTGCAGCAGCGCGGGCAGCACGTCCTCGCCCCCGGGGCCGCCCCGGCGCACCGCGGTCTCCCAGGTCAGGTGGTTCAGGCCCACGTGGTCGAGGTGCAGCTCGGCGGGACCGACGCCGAGACGCGCGGCGAACTTCCGCTGGAGCCCGATGGCGACGTTGCACAGTCCCACCGCCCGGTGACCGGCCTCCAGCAGCGCCCGGGTGACGATGCCGACGGGGTTGGTGAAGTCGATGATCCAGGCGTCGGGGCTGGCGCGCCGGACCCGCTCGGCGATGTCGAGCACCACCGGGACGGTGCGCAGCGCCTTGGCGAGGCCGCCGGCCCCGGTGGTCTCCTGGCCGACGCAGCCGCACTCCAGCGGCCAGGTCTCGTCCCGCTGCCTGGCCGCCTGCCCGCCCACCCGCAGCTGGAGCAGCACCGCGTCGGCACCGTCCACGGCCGCGTCCAGGTCCGACGTGGTGACGATCCGCCCGCCGTGCCCCTGACGGGCGAAGATCCGGCGGGCCAGCCCGCCCACCAGCTCCAGCCGGTCCACGGCCGGATCGACCAGCACCAGCTCCTGGACCGGCAGGGTGTCCCGCAACCGGGCGAACCCGTCGACGAGTTCGGGCGTGTAGGTCGAACCGCCGCCGACCACGGTGAGTTTCATGTCGTCAGACCCTTCAGCCCTGTCGGCCCTTTGCTCCGGTGAGCGCGGCGCCCCGGACGGGCACCTTCGGGGCCAAGAGGACCACGGGACGGGCGGTGCGCGGGAGGGCGGCGCCCGGAAGTTTTGGACGCCGCCCTCCGACCCGGCCTTTCCCCGTGCCGCCGCCGGCTACTTCGTGGTGTTCGGCGGGGTGATCGGGGACGCCGCGATGGACTGCGGCGAGATGCTGCTCGCGTAGGCGGACGGGGGCGCGACGGCCGCCGCCGGGTCGGGACCCTCCATCTCCACCGGGGCCGTGGCGCCGCCGACGATGCGGATGCCGGCCGCGTCGAAGGCGCGCTTGATGCGCCACCGCAGTTCGCGCTCCACGGTCAGGGACTTGCCGGGCATCGTCTTCGCCGAGACACGGACCACCATCGAGTCCAGCAGGACGGAGTCGAGGCCGAGGATCTCGATGGAGCTCCAGAGCAGCTCGTTCCAGGGGTCCTCCTTGGTCATCCTCTCGGCGACGGCGACGAGCGTGGACCTCACGTGGTCCAGGTCCTCGTCCGAGCGGACCGTGACGTCGACGTTGGCGGTCGCCCAGCCCTGGGAGAGGTTCCCGATGCGCTTGACCTCGCCGTTGCGGACGTACCAGATCTCGCCGTCGGCGCCGCGCAGCTTGGTCACCCGCAGGCCGACCTCGATGACCTCGCCGGTGGCGACGCCCGCGTCGACGGTGTCGCCCACGCCGTACTGGTCCTCGAGGATCATGAACACGCCGGAGAGGAAGTCCGTCACCAGGTTGCGGGCGCCGAAACCGATCGCCACACCGGCGACACCGGCCGAGGCCAGCAGCGGGGCCAGGTTGATCTGGAAGGTGCCCAGGACCATCAGCGCGGCCGTGCCCACGATCATGAAGGACGCGACCGAGCGCAGCACCGAACCGATCGCCTGCGAGCGCTGGCGCCGCCGCTCGGCGTTGACCAGCAGTCCGCCGAGCCCGGGGCCGTCCACGGCGTCGCCGGTCCGCGACATCCGGTCGATGAGCTTGGTGATCGCCCGCCGCACGACCACTCTCAGGACGGTCGCGATCACCACGATGAGCAGGACCCTGAGCCCGATCGCGAGCCAGGTGGACCAGTTCTCCTCCACCCAGCCGGCGGCGTTGGTGGCGCTCTCGTGGGCGTCCTCGAGCGTGGGCACCATCGGGGTCCCGGAATCCGAGGGGGTCGGGGACGGCTCCTCGGCGAGGGGGACGGCGGACAGGGACACGGCGGGTACCTCCAGGTGGCACGGTCTGCCCCCGGTGCGGCGGTCGGGGTGCCACGAACTTCGGGGCCTGCATGATTTCAAGGCCTGCTGGATTACGAAAAGGTCACCGGCCGGGCAGAATCACCACACTAACGGGGCATTGTGGGGGGACCTGCCCGATGCGGGGAGAAGAGACGGCCCTCACGCGCGACCGGCCGTGATCCCGCGGGCCGGGGGCGGGGCGCCCGCGGGCCGGAGGGCGGTGTGGTCGAAAACACCCCCAGCCCGTTACCGGGACATGGTGGCGCTACGACCAGGCATGAGGAGAGACTGACTTACGGATCGTCCCGGCGCGAGCCACGCGCCGCCGGCGTACAAGGAGGCATCCGTGCCGCACGTCCTGGTTCTCAACGCGTCGTACGAGCCGCTCGGCGTCGTACCGCTCCGCCGCGCGCTCGTCCTCGTCCTCGAGAACAAGGCCGTGTGCCTCGAGGAGTCCGGCGCCTACCTGCACAGCGCGACCGTCACAGTCCCCGCACCCAGCGTGGTCCGGCTCAAGCGATTCGTGCGGGTCCCCTACCGGGGGCCCGTTCCACTCACCCGCCGGGCGCTCTTCGCCCGCGACGGGGGCCGGTGCATGTACTGCGGTGGCGTCGCAACCAGCGTCGACCACGTCATCCCGCGCAGCCGCGGGGGCAAGCACGTCTGGGACAACGTGGTGGCGTCCTGCCGCCGCTGCAACCACGTGAAGGCCGACCGTCACCTGTTCGAGCTGGGCTGGCGCCTGCGCCACAAACCGGCCCCGCCCACCGGCCTGGCCTGGCGCATCATCGGCACCGGCCACCGCGACCCGTGCTGGCTCCCCTACCTCCAGCCCTACGGCGCGGCCGACGCGATGGCCCGCATCGACGGCCTGTCCAGAGCGGACGGCATCTCCGCCTGACGGGGCCGGGCCGGGCTTTCGCGTACACGCTCCGCGTACACGGTACGGGGGCCGGTCCCGGTACCGCGGGCGGGGCAGACGTGGTCAGGCTGCGTCTCGGTGACGCTCGGAGTACGTGAACGCGAGGAACTCCTCCAGTTCCTCGTCCGACTCGAACGTTTCGGCGGCGAGGTCGTCCGGGGAACGGAGCGACCGGATGTTCTTCGCCGCCGGCGACTCCTCGACCGACAGGCGTGGCCTTGGCTGCGGGGAGTAAGTGAAGTCTTCAGGTGCGGACGTACTCATCAGGGCCCCCAGCAGGGTGAAAACCGGCTCCACGGCCGGCACACGGGCGCTCTCACCTGCTGACATCAGGTTTCGTCGCAGCGAGGACAGCGACCTCTTCGACCGCACGGCCCGGCGGAGCCTTGCGCCACGTGACTCCGCCAGGCTCATCGGAGCCATCCGACAGGAGATCTGACCGGTGCCCGAATTCGACTTCGTGAAGTCCAGCTACAGCAACACCTCCGGCGAATGCGTGGAGGTCGCCCTCGACGCCCCCACGCCGTGGCCGTGCGGGACTCCAAGGTCCCCGACGGCCCGATACTCCGCCTCACCGCGGTGACTTGGGCGGAATTCACCGTGTCGCTGGGCTGACTGCAGCAGCGGTCTTGGCCTGCGTCAAGCACGACGGCACGGCGGCCACGCCCCGGTCCCCGGCGGACCTCCGTTCCTCCGGTGCCGGGGTATGGCCGTCGCGCCGCCGCTCAGGCGTACCGCAGTTGGGAGGGGTCGGCCGAGCGGCTCAGCAGGGGGAGGGCCGTTGCCGAGGCCAGGAGGCAGGCCGCGTAGGCCGCCGGGGGGACCAGCAGGGCGGTCCATGGCAGGGACGGTGCGTTCGCCATCATCGTGCCGTAGCCGGTGCCGAACGCCAGGCCGCCGATGCCCGCGAGGAGCAGGGCGGGGGCCAGGGGCAGTGCGGTTTCCAGGAGCAGTGCCCGGTGCAGTACCGGGCGCGGCACGCCGGCGGCCGTCTGTGCGGCCAGTCCTCGCCGACGGGTGGCCGGCGACTCTGCGGTGCCGACGGCGAGGGCGGTCAGGGTGATCAGTACCGCCACCGTGATCGCGGCGGCGGTCAGGTTCAGTCCTGTCGTGTAGTACGACGTGGAACCGGCCAGGGACGGCCCGTCCCGGTGCAGGGCCGCGAGGAATGCGTGGCGCACGCCCATGAAGCCGGTGCCGACGACCGTCACCAGCAGCATCGCCGCATGCGTACGGGCCGCCGCCCACGGGTCGGCGCGCAGCCGCTCCGCCGCGATCAGTACCGCCGCGGACCGGGCCCGGCCCGCGAGGAACCGCCCGATCAGCCGGGAGGAGGCCCCGGCCAGCCACACCGCGCCCGCGCCGACCGTGAGCAGCGCGGCGAACACCGTCACCAGGAACCCCCGGTCCGCCCCGCCGGCCGAGGTGCGGCCCGCCAGCGCGGACATCACGCCCACCGCCACCACCAGCGCCGCTCCCCCCAGGAACAGCCGGCCGGGTCCGCGTGCCGAACGGATCTCCGTCACCCGGCGTACCCGACCGAGCGGCGAGGCCACCACCCGGCGCAGCGCCAGCGCGCCCGACGCCGCGCCCAGCACCGGCACGGTCACGGCGACCAGGACGACTGCCACCCAGGCGAGGGCGTCCGGCCGCGCCTCCAGGCTCAGCAGGAGCAGTACCGAGAAGACGGTCGCGACCGCCGAGCCGAGCAGGCAGGCGAGACCCGTCTCCAGTGCGGCGATCCGCCGCACCTGCCAGGGCGTCGCTCCGGCCAGACGCAGTCCGGCCAGCCGCCGGTCCCGGTGCACGGCGCCGACGCGGGCGCACTGCCCGAGGAACCCGAGCACCGGGACCAGCAGGAGCAGCAGACCGAGGATCACCCCGGCGCGCGTCCCCGGCTCGTCGACCAGTCCCTCGGCGACGGACGTGCCGGTGCTGCGGCCGCCCAGCGACAGCAGGACACCGGCCGCGAGCGCGAACCCGGTCGCGAGCGCCGCGCCGGTCGCGGTGAGCGTGATCCGCCACCACTCCCGCCGGTCCGAACCGTGGGTGAGCAGCCAGGCCAGCGGCAGATCGGGCCGCAGGGTGTGAGAGAAGCGCGGATGCGAGGAGCGGGCGGCGTTCACGCGGTCACCTCCAGCGGTGCGAGCGTCCCGTCGCGCAACTGCGCCTCGCGGTCGGCGTACGCCGCCACCTGGGCGTCGTGCGTGATCAGCAGTACGGCGGTGCCGGCCTCCCGGGCCGTGTGCGTCAGGGCTGTCATCACCTGCTCGCCCGCCAGCGAGTCCAGGGCGCCGGTCGGTTCGTCCGCGAAGACCACCCTCGGGCCGGTGACCAGGGCCCGCGCCAGCGCGGCCCGCTGCGCCTGCCCGCCGCTCATCTCACCCGGCCGCGACTCCCCCTGCCCGCGCACCCCGAACCGCTCCAGCCACTCCCCGGCCCGCTCCCGCGCCTCGGCCCGCCCGGACCCCGCCAGCATCAGCGGCAGCGCCACGTTGTCGAGCGCGGTCAGCTCCGGAACGAGCTGCCCGAACTGGAACACCACCCCGAAGTCGGTGCGGCGCAGCTCGCTCAGCCGCTTCTCCGGCAGCTCCTCCAGCCGCTGTCCGTCGTACGTCACCGAGCCGGCGTCGGGGCGGACGATCCCGGCCAGGCAGTGCAGCAGCGTCGACTTGCCGCTGCCGCTGGCGCCGGTCACCGCGAGGATCTCCCCGGCGCGCAGTTCGACGGAGGCGCCGCGCAGGGCGAGCGTCTTTCCGTGCGCCTTGACGAGGCCGCGGGCCGCGAGGAGCGGTTGCGCGGTGTCCTTGTCGTGGGCGGCGCCGTCGCCCGTGGTGCCGCTCGGGTTGTTCATGCTGCGTCGACCTCCGCGGTCAGGGTGGTGAGCCGGGCCGCCGTGGTGGTCATCCAGCGGAGGTCGGCGTCCAGGTGGTTGAGGGCGTAGTCCGCCGAGAGCACGGTCGCCGGACCGGCCCCGGCCGCGGACTTCACCGCGGTGAGCTCCCGCATCCGCGCCATGTGGGCGGCGCGTTGGGCGCGCAGGTACGCGGCCGGGTCTCCGCCGGACAGGATCGACACCACGACCTTGGCGAAGATCTCGTTCGTCACGAAGGGCGCGGGCGGGGCGATCTCCCCGGCCCAGCGGGCCAGTTCACGCGTCCCCTCGTCCGTCGCGCGGTACGCGGTCCGCTCCGGGCCGCCGTCGGACCCGGTGCCGTCGACCTCGGCGAGGCCGTCGCGGACCAGGCGTTGCAGGGTCGTGTAGACCTGCCCGTAGGCCAGCGGGCGGGCCTCGGGAAATCGTTCGTCGTGGCGTCGCTTGAGGTCGTAGCCGTGGCTCGGCCCCGAGGCGAGCAGGCCCAGCAGGACGTGACGGGTGCTCATGAGCATCATTATGTACTGAGTACATGTACTGAGTGAATAGTGGTCGCCGAGGAGATTCCCGGTGCCTCGGTGATGCGGTGTTCCGGCGCCCCGCCCCCGCCCGTCAGTCCGCGACCGCGTACGCCTCCGCCGACCACAGCGAATAGCCGTACCGCGTCGCGCGGCTCTCGCCCTGGACGCGGACGTGGCGGACGTCGGGTTCGTCCATGCGGACCGTCTCCCGGCCGCCGGCGCTGTCCGTCACCGAAGCCGCCGTGCGCCAGCTGCGGCCGTCCGCCGAGACCTCGACGCGGTACGCCGACGGGTGGGCGTCCTGCCAGTGCAGGGCGACCCGGCCCAGCCGCACCGGGCCCTCCAGCTCGACCTGCCACCAGGAGTCGTCCTCGACCGGGGACGACCAACGTGTCCCGGGGTCCCCGTCGTTCGCCGCCGAGGCGGGGAAGTCGGGCGTCTCGTCGGCCGAGGAGGTCGCCGTGCCGGTGCGGGCCAGGTCGGGGCCCGCGGTGCGCGGGACGGCGTTGACCGTCAGGGTCCGGGTCGCCCCGCCGAAGCCGAGCCGCACCTCGTACGACCGGGTCGGCGTCCCCGGCTCCACCGTCACCTCGACCGGCACCTCCACGGGCGTGCCGCGCGGAACGGTCAGGGTGCCCTTCGGGACGCCCACCTTCACGCCCTTCGGCGCCTCGACCGTCACCTTGCCGCGCACCTCCTCGGGCAGCAGCGAGCCCAGCGTGGCCGTCAGCCGGCGGGTGCCGCCGATGTCGGCGTCCAGGGTCCCGTCCGCGAGGTCCGGCAGCTTCAGCGAGGCGGCGGGCTCGTCCGTGAACCACGGCACGACGTGCCGTACCCGGGAGGCGTCCGCGCCGGTGACGCGGACGGCGCCGGCCGGGCCGTCCACCCGCAGCTCGGTGGCGCCGGACGCGGCCAGCGTGCCCAGGCGCCGCCAGCCAGCGCCCGGGGCGTGGATCTCGACGGTCCCCGCGGTGCCGGGCTCGGCCAGTACCGTCACCGTGCTCAGGTCCCGGACCCGGGGCAGCTGGAGCACGCCGTCGTCCGTCCGGCCGCCGGACCCGGCGGTCGCCTCGCGGCCGATGCCCGCCCAGGTCCCGTACGCGTTCCGCGCCCGGTCCAGGAACGGGTCCAGGACGCCCTTGCCGACCGTCACCCGGGCCGGCTTCAGCCCCGCCCGCTGTTCGGCCAGCTTCCGGTACGCGGTCCAGGCCGCGCCCGAGTCGTCGGACTCCTGCGCGCGCAGCATGTCCAGCGCGGTGGTCCCGGCCTCGCCGTACCGGGCCAGCTGGCCGGCCCAGGGGGCGACCTCGGTGGCGAGGGAAGCGGTGCGCGGGTGGCCGGCCAGGGTCTCGGGCAGTTCGCGCAGCACCGTGAAGGCCGCGCGCAGCCGCTTCTCGGCCGCGCGGCCGTCGTCGCCGCCGGCGTCCGGGCGGGTCCGCCAGAACTCCTTCAGCAGCGGCCGCAGGTACGCCGACTCCTCGGCGCCGA
Organism: Streptomyces yamdrokensis; assembly: GCF_053890455.1. Taxonomy (NCBI): domain Bacteria; kingdom Bacillati; phylum Actinomycetota; class Actinomycetes; order Kitasatosporales; family Streptomycetaceae; genus Streptomyces; species Streptomyces yamdrokensis. Next base: position 2,594,725 of record NZ_CM132679.1, on the reverse strand, counting down.
GGACCGAGGACGCGTCGTTGCCCGCCAGCGCGGACAGCGCCTCACCCAACCGGGGGTCGCCGCCCGCGAGATCCCCGATGGCGGCCCGCCAGGACTCCTGGGGGCGGTAGTCGCGCGGGTTCCACGCGAAGTCGGCCGCGGTGAACAGGGGGATGCGGGACGCCTCGGGCTGCTCCATCGCGTTCGAGAGGAGGGCGGCCGAACCGGCGGCCACGGCGGGTTCGCGGCCCTGGTAGGGGCCGAGGAAGATCCGGCCGGGGGCGAAGTCGTTGACCGGGTAGTTGTCCATGGTCACCAGCGGGCGCGCGAACACCTGCCGCGCCTCGGCCAGGTCGCCGCCGGTGATGGTGCTCGGCACCACCCCGACCCCGGTCCACGCCACCTCCACCCCGGAGGCCAGGGCGTCCGACAGGGCCCGCCGGTACTCGGTCGACCCCTGCTCGTAGTACTCGGTCGGCATCAAGGAGAGCGCCGCGGAGCCGGGGTGACGGTGCGCCAGGTGGCGGGCCACCGCGTTCGCCACGTACGCCTGGGCGCGCGCGGCGGCGTCCGGGCCGGAGCCGAAGAGGTCCGCGTCCGCGCCGCAGTGCCACTCGCTGTAGCTGACGTCCTGGAACTGCAGCTGGAAGGCGCGGAAGCCCAGTGCCCACATCGCGTCCAGCTTGCGGGTCAGCGCGTGCAGGTCGTTGTCCGAGGCGAAGCACATCGCCTGGCCCGGCGCCACCGCCCAGCCGAGCGTGACGTGGTTGCTCCGGGCCCGCTCCGCCAGCTCCCGGAACTGGGCGCGCTGCCGGTCCGGGTACGTCTCGCGCCAGCGGGCCTGCCGGTGGAGGTCGTCGCCGGGCGCGTACAGGTACCGGTTCTGCTTGGTGCGGCCCATGAAGTCCAGCTGGTCCAGCCGCTGCCGGTGCGTCCACGGGGTGCCGTAGAAGCCCTCGGTGATGCCGCGCACGGCGGTGCCCGGCCAGTCGCGGACCACGACGGCGGTGAAGGTGCCGTCGGGGCGCAGGAGCTGACGCAGCGTCTGGACGGCGTGGAACAGTCCGTCCTCGCCCGCCCCGGTGAGGGCGACCGCCTCTTCGCCCACGGTCAGCGTGTAGCCGCCGGAGGGGAGGGAGTGGAGGTCCGGCCGGCGGGCTCCCGCCGGCCGGTCCGCGCCCATCCGCACCATGAGCGCCCCTGCGGGCGCCTTGTCGCCGGGGGCGGTGAACCGGCGCGCGCCGGCCTCCCGCAGCAGCGCCCGCAGAGCGGCGACGGCATGCGGGTCCGCCGACGCGTCGGCGGTCAGCGCGACCTCGTCGGTCACCGCGACCGGGGCACCGTTGGCCCGCAGGGACTGGGGACGGGGCCAGACGGCCAGGCCCGTCTCGGCCCGGTCGGGAACGGGGGACGCGGTCGTCCCGGGAACGGACGGCGCCGCCACGGAGGCGGGCGCGGCGCCCAGAGTTCCGGCGACGACCGCGAACGCGAGAGCGACCGCGCTCTTCCCATGCCGTAGCTGCAAGGCCCCTCCCGAGGAGACAGAACCGTCCCGATCATGCATTGGCACGCCCGGAGCCCACCATTGTGCTCCGGGCGTGTCAACGGGAGTGGCCGTTGTGACAGGTTTGTCCGCATGTGAGACGTGGGAACGGGAACACCATGTGAGCAGGAGCACGTTGTACGGATTGGGAGGTCTGCCTTCGCGTCCGCTGGGTAGGGGCTGCGAGGAACGCGCCGAAAGGCGCATCCGTACACGAGCCGTAACGACGAGGAGGCCCTCTGTGGCTGCTGCACCGGCGTTCCTTCTGGCCCCGCCCATGTCCAAACCCGAGGCGGAGCCGTCCGCCGCCTTCGAAGACCTGCACAGCGCGGAAGCCGAGGGCCTGCAGGCCTGCGTCTTCAGCGCGGAGGGTCCGTGCGCGGGAGTCCCGCTCACCAGTGAGCCCCCGCTGCTCGACGCCGAACCCCTCACCAGCGAGCCCCCGCTCGCCGACGCCGCCCCCCTGACCAGTGAGTCCGACGCCGCCATGGACGCCACCGGACTCGACTCCTTCCCGGCGCAGTACGTCCCGGCGCCCTAGTGGCCGCGCCCGGACCGGCCGAGCCGCCCTCCGAGTCGCCCTTTGACCCCTTCGAGCTTCCCGGGCCGCCGTCCGAGCCGCCATCCGGGCCGTCCTGCGCGCCGCCGTCCGGGTTGTTCTCCGGGCCGTCCTGCGAGCCCTCGGAAGACCTCTCCCGGCTCGCCGCCCTGTACGGCGTCGCCACCTCCTACAACCCCTCGCCGGACCGTGCGGTCGCCGCCTCGGTCACCGCCGTCACCCTCGCCCTGGCCGCCCTCGGAGTGGACGCGGGGGCCCCGGAGGCCGTCCGCGAGGCGCTCGCCGCCCGCGAGCGGGAACTGGCCGAGCGGCTGCTGCCGCCCACCGTGGTCGGCTGGGGCACCGGCACGCCGTCCGCCCTGGGCGCGCTCCCCGAGGGCACCCGGCTGCTCGTGCGCACCGAGCAGGGCGAGACCCGCGTCTCGGCCGCGGACCTCCCGCCCGGCGTGCACCGGGTGAGAGCCACCGCGCCCGACGGGCGCACCGGCGAGGCCCACCTGATCGTCGCCCCGCCCCGGCTGCCCGCGCCCCCGGCCCGCTCGTACGGGCTCCTCGTCCAGCTCTACTCGCTCCTCTCCCGCCGCTCCTGGGGCATGGGCGACCTCGCCGACCTCGGTGAACTCGCCGCCTGGGCCGGACGCGCCCTCGGCGCCGGATTCGTCCAGATCAACCCGCTGCACGCGGCCGTCCCCGGCACTCCGACCGACCCGTCCCCGTACCGTCCCTCCTCCCGCCGCTTCCCGGACCCGGTGCACCTGCGGATCGAGGACGTTCCGGAGTTCGCGTACGTGCCGGTCGACGAGAGGGCCGGGGAGGCGGCCGAGGGCGGGGCCCTGGCGGGGGACCGGATGCCGGACCTGCTCCGGCGGGCCGCGGAGCTGCGCGAGGCGGTGCTGGACAAGGGCGCGCTGATCGACCGGGACGCCGTCTGGGCGGCCAAGAAGGCCGCACTCGAAGCAGTGGTGGACGAGGTGCCGCTCGATCCGGGCCGCCGCGCCGCCTACCGCGACTTCCTCGCCGAGCAGGGACGGGCCCTGGAGGACCACGCCACCTGGTGCGCGCTCGCCGAGGTGCACGGCCCCGACTGGCACGGCTGGCCGGCCGGACTGCGCGACCCGCGCTCGCCCGGGACCGCGCGGGCCCGCCGCGAGCTGACGGCCCGCGTCGACTTCCACTCCCGGCTGGCCTGGCTCACCGACACCCAGCTCAGGGCGGCCCAGCAGGCCGCGCGCGAGGCCGGGATGCCGCTGGGGATCGTCCACGACCTCGCGGTCGGCGTACACCCCGAGGGCTCCGACGCCTGGGCCCAGCAGGACACCCTCGCCGCCGGCATGTCGGTCGGCGCGCCCCCGGACGCGTTCAACGCGCGCGGCCAGGACTGGGGCCTGCCGCCCTGGCGCCCCGACCGGCTCGCCGCCTGTGGCTACGCGCCGTTCCGCGCCCTGCTCCAGGCCCTGTTCCGGTACGCGGGCGCCCTGCGCATCGACCACGTCATGGGCCTGTTCCGGCTCTGGTGGGTGCCCCGGGGGCAGCCGCCCACCGAGGGCACGTACGTCCGCTACGACGCCGAGGCGATGCTCGCCGTCCTCGTCCTGGAGGCCTCCCGCGCCGGCGCGGCGGTGATCGGCGAGGACCTGGGCACGGTCGAGCCCGGCGTACGCGAGGCACTGCGCGAACGCGGGGTGTACGGGACGTCGGTGCTCTGGTTCGAACGGGACTGGGAGGGCGACCGCCGGCCGTTGCCGCCGGAGAGCTGGCGCGCCGACTGCCTGGCCACCGTCACCACCCACGACCTGCCGCCCACCGCGTCCCGCCTCACCGGCGAACACGTCGAGCTCCGCGACGGCCTCGGCCTGCTCACCCGCCCCCTGGCGGAGGAGCGCGCGGAGGCCGCCGCCGACACGGCGGAGTGGCTGGACCTGCTGACCGGACTGGGCCTGCTGCACGGCCCCGGCAGCCCCGGCAGCCCCGGCGGCCCGGAGAGCCCCGGTGCGAGTGGCGCCGTCACCACCGAGGAGGAGGCGCGCGTCCAGGCCGTCCACCGCTACCTGCTGCGCACCCCCGCCCGGATGATCGGCGTCTGGCTCCCCGACGGCGTCGGCGACCGGCGCCCGCAGAACCTCCCCGGCACCTGGGACCAGTACCCGAACTGGCGCCTGCCGATCGCCGACGCGCAGGGCCGCCCGATGTCCCTGGAGGACCTGACGACGTCCCCGAGACTGCACGCGCTGCTCGACGTGGTCCGCGCCCACACCGACCGGCCGGAGGGGGCCGGGTAGTCCTGGGACGGGACGGACGAGGCATGGGGCCGGACGGGTGAGAGGCACGGGACGAACCTTCTCGCACCCGGACATACACGTGCTGACCGGGGTCTCGTGAACCACCCCGGGCGCGCGGTCCCCGAGGCTGTTCGCTACGTTGGCACCGTGGACAAGACGAACGCCCTGCGCGCCGGCGCCCTGGCAGCCGGTACGACGCTGATGATGCTGCTCATGACGTCCCCCGCGCTCGCGCTCACCCGCGACGACGGCGACGACCCCGGCACGGGCCTGAGCGTGATCGAGACGCTGGGGCTGTACGTCGTGGCCCCGACCGTGCTCTTCCTGGTCATCGCGGGCCTGGTGATGGTCCTCGACAAGTCGCACAAGAAGAAGGACACGACCACCTCCAACATCAGGATCAAGGCCGACGCCAAGGCCTGACCCGGCCGTCGTCCCACGCCCTTCCCGAAGGCGCCGCCCCACCGCCCGTATCCGCGTCCCGCGGTACGGGGAGGGGTGGCGCCTTCGGCGTGCGCGGGTCTTCCTACGGCTCTGAACGCTCCGTCGCGAGGAGCAGTTCGCGGAGCAGGCCGTTGAGCTGCCGGGCGCGGTCCGGGGGGAGGGCGGCCAGGGCCTCGGTCTGGACGGCGAGACCCGCGCCGACCGCCTGGTCGACGACGGTGAGTCCCTGCTCGGTGAGGGTCACGCGCAGGCCCCGGCGGTCGTGGGGGTCGGGGGAGCGGCGCAGCAGCCCCGCGCGCTCCAGTTTGTCGAGGCGGCCGGTCATCCCGCCGGTGGTGAGCATCAGCGTGCCGGAGAGCCGGCGGGGGGAGAGCGTGTAGGGCTCACCGGCGCGGCGCAGCGTGGCGAGGACGTCGAACTCGCCCCGGGCGATCCCGTACCGCGCGTACGCCTCCTCCATCCGGTCACCCATGGCGCGCGAGAGCCGGTGGACGCGGCCGAAGACCTCCATGGCGGTGGTGTCGAGATCGGGCCGGACACCGGCCCACTGCTCGACGATCGCGTCCACGGGGTCCTTGCGGTCTCTGCCGTCCGTGCCGTCCGTGCGCTGCTCGGGGCGTGCGTTCATGGCGTCGAGTATCGGCCGGTCCTCGGTCACCCGCAAGAAAGAAGGTCGGAGGTAAGTAGCTTGCTGCTAAGCTACTTTCTGTCGACCTGATGAGAGGGGTGCACCGACCATGACCGCGACCCGGTCCGCGCCGACGGGGAAGCGAGCCGCGGGCCTGATCCTGCTCACCGCCCTGGCACCCGTCTCCTGGGGCACCACGTACGCCGTCACCACCGAACTGCTCCCGCCGGACCGCCCCCTCTTCACCGGCCTGACGCGCGCCCTGCCCGCCGGACTGCTGCTGCTCGCTCTGGCCAGGGTGCTGCCGAGGGGCGTGTGGTGGTGGAAGGCGGCGGTGCTCGGCGCGCTGAACATCGGGGCGTTCTTCCCGCTGCTGTTCCTCTCCGCGTACCGTCTGCCCGGCGGTCTGGCGGCGGTGGTCGGCTCGGTGGGCCCGCTGTTCGTGGTCGGCCTCGCGGCGCCGCTGCTGGGTCAACGCCCGACCGTACGCACGGTGCTCACGGGGGTGGTCGCCGCGTTCGGGGTGAGCCTGGTCGTCCTGAAGGCGGCGGGGGCGCTCGACCCCCTCGGAGTGGGGGCGGCGCTCGCCTCCACGGCGTCCATGTCCACCGGCACGGTACTGACGAAACGCTGGGGACGCCCGGAGGGCGTGGGCCCCCTCGCCCTGACCGGCTGGCAGCTGACCGCGGGCGGCCTGCTCATCGCCCCGCTCGCCCTGCTGGTCGAGGGTGCCCCGCCGGCCCTGGACGCCCCGGCGATCGGCGGCTACCTCTACCTGGCCCTCGCGAACACGGCCCTCGCGTACTGCCTCTGGTTCCGAGGCATGGGCCACCTCACCGCCACCCAGGTCACCTTCCTGGGCCCGCTCTCACCCCTGACCGCGGCAGTGCTCGGCTGGGCAGTCCTGGACGAGACCCTCACCCCACTCCAACTGACAGGCATGGCCCTGGCGTTCGGCGCGACGGTGACGGGCCAGCTCGCGCCGGCGCCCCGGCGGAAGGCCTCCTGGCGCACGGGGCGGCCCCGGACGCCACAGGACGTGAACACGACGCGCCGGGGCCGGCGTGAAGAGCTGCGGCGGTCCGGGCCTCCCGGTCGAGAGCGGTAACGCGTCGTTTGCGCCACGCGGGGCGAAAGTGGCGCGAACAGACGTTGCCCCCCTGTTTCGCGACGCGCAGCCTGGAAGTCCGCGGGAGCGCTCCCATGCGTCGGACCCCGCAGGGGACCGGTCGCGCCCGTTGCCCGGAGAAGCACCAGAAGCACCAGAAGCACCACCGCCGTGCACACGTCCTCGTTTCTGGAGCCGACATGCTACGACGCCGCTGGACCGGGCCCCTTCTGCTGGCCCTCCTGCTGACCGTCCTCGCCCCCCTGCCCGCCGCGGCCCGGTCCGCCGGGGCGGCTGTTTCCGCGGCGGCGGATCCCGTGCCGCTGCGGACGGGAACGGCAAAGGGTGCCCCGGCCGTGCCCCTGCCGTCGCTCAGCGCGACCACCACCCAGGTCGCCCACGGGCTGAGACGGCCCACCGCCGTCGTCGGCCCCGACGACGGCACGGAGCGGCTGTTCGTCACCGAGAAGTCCGGCACCGTCCGGGTCTACCACCCGGACACCGGCCTGGCCGCGACCCCGCTCGTCGACATCACGTCGGCCGTGGACGAAACGGGCAACGAGCGCGGCCTGCTCGGCATCGCCCTCCCGCCCGACTTCGCCGCCAGCCGGAACCTGTACCTGGCGTACACGGCGCTGCCCGACGGCGCGGTCACTCTCGCCCGTTACCGGCTCGACGAGTCCCGCCTGGAGGTCCTGCTCTCCCAGGAACACGCCGAGTACAGCAACCACAACGGCGGCCAGCTCGCGTTCGGCCCCGACGGCAACCTGTACTGGAGCATCGGCGACGGCGGCGGCTCCGGGGACCCCTTCCGCTCCGGCCAGCGGCTGGACACCCTGCTGGGCAAGATCGTGCGGATCGACGTGAGCCGTGGTTGCGGCCCGCTTCCCTACTGCGTCCCCGCCGACAACCCCTTCGTGGACACGGACGGCGCCCGCGAGGAGATCTGGCTGTACGGGCTGCGCAACCCGTGGCGGTTCTCCTTCGACGACGCCGACGGCTCGATGTGGATCGGCGACGTCGGCCAGGGCCGATGGGAGGAGATCGACCACCTCGCCCCGGGACAGGGCGGGCTGAACCTCGGCTGGTCCTGTTACGAGGGGCTGGAGAGATTCGAGGGCGGCGACTGCGTGCCCGGTGAGACGTACACCGAGCCGGTCTTCACGTACTCCCCGTACACCGGCGGCTGTTCGGTCGTCGGCGGCCACGTCTACCGCGGCCAGAAGTACGCCGGCCTGGTCGGCGGCACGTACATCGCCACCGACTACTGCTCGTCCACGGTCTGGGCGCTGCGCCCCGACGGCAGCGGCGGCTACGAGCAGGCCGAGATCGGGGAGATGCCCACCCAGGTGACGTCGATCGGTACGACCGCCGACGGGGAGTTCTACGTGGTCAACGATCTGCCCGGCGGCCTGCACCGGGTGTCGTTCGCGCAGGAGGAACCCGCCTGCCGGGTGGACCGCGCGGTGACGACCTGGGGTACCGGCACGACGGTCGACCTCACCGTCACCAACACCGGTGGCACCCCGGTGAACGGCTGGACGCTGGAGTTCCCCCTGGCCCTCGGGCAGACCGTCGTCTCCGACTGGAACACGGACCTGGCCCAGGGAAGCAACGTGATCACGGCGACCGACGCCTCGCACAACGCCACGATCGCTCCGGGCGCGAGCATCACCCTCGGCTACCTCGCCGGCCATACCGGCGACGCGTCACCGCCGCCACGGTTCACGCTCAACGGGGACGCCTGCACCGTCGGCCGCTGAACCACCGGCGTGGCGCCGGCGCCCACCCGGCCGGCGCACCCGCGGCGCCGTCGGACTCCTCGTGCGGCGTACGGCGTCGGAGACCGGCCCAGTCGCCTCGAAGGGCTGGAGGAACACCAGGGGCGCCCGGCACGGCACCGGGCGCCCCTGCCACTCGTACGGGTTACGCCCCTTCGGCCGCCGCGTCCGCGGCCTGGGCGCGCAGGGCGCGTTCCACGCCTGAGCGGGACTCCGAGACCAGGCGGCGCAGGGCCGGGGCCGGGGCGGCGGCGGCCAGCCAGGCGTCCGTCCTGGCCAGGGTCTCCTCGGAGACCTGGACCGCCGGGTAGAGGCCGACCGCGATCTGCTGGGCCATCTCGTGCGAGCGGGACTCCCAGACGCCGGCCAGCGCCTCGAAGTACCGGTCCGTGTACGGCGCCAGCAGCTCGCGCTGGTCGGTCTGGACGAAGCCGGCGATGACCGCCTCCTGGACCGCGTTCGGCAGCTTGTCGGACTCCACGACCGACGCCCACGCCTCCGCCTTGGCCTCCCCGGTCGGCCGGGCGGCGCTCGCGGTGGCGGCGTGCCGCTCGCCGGCGGCCGTACGGTCCCGCTCGTACTCCGAGGCGATCTCCGCCTCGTCGAACCGGCCCACCGCCGCGAGCCGCTGCACGAACGCCCAGCGCAGCTCGGTGTCGACGGCCAGACCCTCGATCGTCCGGGTGCCGTCCAGCAGGCTCTCCAGGAGGTCCAGCTGCTCCGGCTTGCGCGCCGTCGCGGCGAACGCGCGCGCCCACGCCAGCTGGTGGTCGCTGCCCGCCTCGGCGGCCCGCAGATGGGCCAGCGTGGCCTCCGTCCAGTGGGTGAGCAGCGCCTCGCGGGAGGACGGGGCGGCGTACAGGTCGATCGCCAGCTTCACCTGGCGGTGCAGCGACTGCACCACACCGATGTCCGACTCCTTGCCGATGCCCGACAGCACCAGCGACAGGTAGTCGCGGGTGGCCAGCTCGCCGTCGCGGGTCATGTCCCAGGCCGACGCCCAGCTCAGCGCGCGCGGCAGGGACGCCTCGAAGTCGCCCAGGTGCCCGGTGACGAAGGCCAGCGACCGCTCGTCCAGCCGCACCTTGGCGTACGACAGGTCGTCGTCGTTGAGCAGCACGACGTCCGGACGGGCCTTGCCGACGAGCTCCGGTACGGCCGTCAGCTCGCCGTCGACGTCCAGCTCGACCCGGTCCACGCGCACCAGCTTCCCGCTCGCCCCGTCCAGGTCGTACAGGCCGACCGCGATCCGGTGCGGGCGCAGGACCGGCTCGCCCTTGGCGCCGGCGGGCAGCGCGGGCGCCTCCTGGCGGATGGCGAAGGAGGTGATGGTCCCCGTACCGTCCGCGCCGTCCGTCTCGATCTCCGGGCGCAGGACGTTGATGCCGGCGGTCTGAAGCCACTTCTCCGACCAGGTGCTCAGGTCGCGGCCGGAGGTCTCCTCCAGGGCGCCCAGCAGGTCGGGCAGGCGCGTGTTGCCGTACGCGTGGCGCTTGAAGTACGCCTGCACGCCGCTGAAGAACGCGTCCTTGCCGACGTAGGCCACCAGCTGCTTGAGGACGGAGGCGCCCTTGGCGTACGTGATGCCGTCGAAGTTGACCAGGACGTCGTCCAGGTCACGGATGTCGGCCATGATCGGGTGCGTGGACGGCAGCTGGTCCTGACGGTAGGCCCAGGTCTTCATGGAGTTCGCGAACGTCGTCCACGAGTGCGGCCACTTCGAGCCCGGCGCCTCCGCCTGGCAGGCGGCCTCGGCGTAGGTGGCGAACGACTCGTTCAGCCACAGGTCGTTCCACCACTCCATGGTGACCAGGTCGCCGAACCACATGTGGGCCAGCTCGTGCAGGATCGTCGCGGCCCGCCCCTCGTACGCCGCGTCCGTCACCTTCGACCGGAAGACGTACTGGTCGCGGATGGTCACCGCACCCGCGTTCTCCATCGCGCCCGCGTTGAACTCCGGCACGAACAGCTGGTCGTACTTCCCGAAGGGGTACGGGTAGTCGAACTTCTCCTGGAACCACTCGAAGCCCTGCCGCGTGACCTCGAAGATCGCGTCCGCGTCGAGGTACTCGGCGAGCGAGGGCCGGCAGTAGATGCCGAGCGGCACCGACTGGCCGTCCTTCTCGTACACGCTGTGCACGGAGTGGTACGGGCCGACGATGAGCGCCGTGACGTACGTCGACATCCGCGGGGTCGGCTCGAACTCCCAGACGTTGTCACGGGGTTCGGGGGTGGGCGAGTTGGAGACGACGGTCCAGCCGTCCGGCGCCTTCACGGTGAACCGGAAGGTCGCCTTGAGGTCGGGCTGCTCGAAGCTCGCGAACACCCGGCGGGCGTCCGGCACCTCGAACTGGGTGTAGAGATAGGCCTGGTCGTCCACCGGGTCCACGAACCGGTGCAGTCCCTCACCGGTGTTGGTGTACGCGCAGTCGGCGCTCACCCGCAGGACGTTGCGGCCCGGGAGCAGGCCGGGCAGGGCGATGCGGGAGTCCGCGAAGACCTCGGCGGGGTCGAGGGGGTCCCCGTTGAGGGTCACCTCGTGGACGGTGGGGGCCACCAGGTCGATGAAGGAGTCCCCGCCGCCCTCGACGACGTCGAAGCGCACCGTGGTCACGGACCGGTAGGTGCCGCCCTCCTGCGCGCCAAAGAGGTCGAGATCGACCTCGTACGAGTCAACGGTCAGCAGTCTCGCCCGCTGCTGCGCCTCTTCGCGAGTCAGGTTTGTGCCAGGCACGCGGTCATCTCCTCGTTATGTGTGGGTTGCGTCATCCTTCCACGCCACCGGCGCGGAACGCGATGTCCATTTCCCGCCGGTGGCGTGCCCGGCCGGGCACGGGCCCGGAGACCCGCCTCCTCTGCGCCCCCTGCGCCGCCGGGCGGGAGAAACGGGCAGCGACCCGGCGGCGGGGAAGGAACCGGGGCACCTACCCTGTGAGGCGTCGAGGCCGTGTCGGAGCGTCCGCCGCAGGAGGACATCGTGAGTGCGAGCACGTGGGTCAGTACCTCGATGCCGTATCTGACGCCGCGGGAGAAGGGGCGGCCCGATGCCTGGGAAGCCGAGGCCGCAGCCCGTGGCGGCAAGGGCAGCCAGACCATCGTGCACGCCGGCGCGGTGCCCGCTCCCGACGACATCGCCGCACTGCTCGGCGTTGCTGTGGGCGAGGAGACCGTCGTTCGCCGCAGAGTCATCCGACTCGACGGTGAACCGTACGAGCTGACCGACACGTACTACCCGGCGACCATCGCCCTGGGCACCCGTCTCGCCGAGAGGCGGAAGATTCCGGGCGGCGCGGTGACCTTCCTCGCCGAGCGGGGACACGTCGGGGTGTGGGTGCGCGAGGACGTGACCGCGCGCATGCCCGGCGCCGAGGAGCGCGAAATCCTGCGGATGGGCCAGGACGAGCCGGTCATCGGACTGAGCAGGGTGACGCTGGACGGTGAGGGCCGCCCGATCCAGGCGGACGTGATGGTCGTGCCGGCCTCGCGACAGCGGCTGCGCTACGAGATCCGGATCGGGTGACCGTGCCTGAGCCGGGAGGCGTGTACGACGACAGCGACCGCCCGCCGAACCCCGGGCCACTCCGACAGGCCCGGCTCGAGCAGGAGTACTCGGAGGCGTTCGCCGAGTGGGACGGGAGCGAGGACGCGCGTTTGTGGGACCAGGTGAGCGGAGACGGGATCACCGGGCAGGTGGGGTGACCGCGGTTTTGGGGCTCTCGCGTGCGGGAACCGCGGCCCGGCCGGCCGGGGTCATGGTGCTGCCGGCATGTCGAAGGGGGTTCACCCCGGCCGGGTGAACCCCCTCGCGGCGAGCGGAAGCGGTCAGCCCTTGAGCTCGGCCGCCACCAGTTCCGCGATCTGGACGGCGTTCAGGGCCGCGCCCTTGCGGAGGTTGTCGTTGGAGACGAAGAGGGCCAGGCCGTTGTCGACCGTCTCGTCGCGGCGGATGCGGCCGACGTAGGACGGGTCCTGGCCCGCCGCCTGCAGCGGGGTGGGGATGTCGGTGACGACGACACCGGGGGCGTCGGCCAGCAGCTCGGTCGCGCGCTCCGGGCTGATCGGGCGGGCGAAGCGGGCGTTGATCTGGAGGGAGTGACCGGAGAAGACCGGGACGCGCACGCAGGTGCCGGAGACCTTCAGCCCGGGGATGTCCAGGATCTTGCGGGACTCGTTGCGCAGCTTCTGCTCCTCGTCGGTCTCGTTGAGACCGTCGTCCACGATGCTGCCGGCGAGGGGCAGCACGTTGAAGGCGATGGGGCGCTTGTAGACGGCCGGCTCCGGGAAGTCGACCGCGCCGCCGTCGTGGGTCAGCCTGTCGGCGTCGGCGACGACCTTCTGGGTCTGGCCGTGGAGCTCCGCCACGCCCGCGAGACCGGAGCCGGACACCGCCTGGTACGTGGCGACCACCAGCGCGTCCAGGCCCGCCTCGTCGTGCAGCGGACGCAGCACCGGCATCGCGGCCATCGTGGTGCAGTTCGGGTTGGCGATGATGCCCTTGGGGCGGTTCGCGATCGCCTCCGGGTTCACCTCGGAGACGACCAGCGGGACCTCGGGGTCCTTGCGCCACGCGGACGAGTTGTCGATCACGACCGCGCCCTGCGAGGCGACCTTCTCGGCCAGCGCCTTCGAGGTCGTACCGCCCGCAGAGAACAGCACGATGTCCAGACCGGTGTAGTCGGCGGTGGACGCGTCCTCCACCGTCACGCCGTCCAGCTCCGTCCCCGCCGAGCGGGCCGAGGCGAACAGGCGCAGCTCCGTGACCGGGAAGTTCCGCTCCTTGAGGATGCTGCGCATGACCGTGCCCACCTGACCGGTGGCTCCGACGATTCCGACCCTCACGGCGTCTCCCTCACTGCGTTCTGCGTCATACGACGTATACGGCGTACATGTGCCCTTTGCCTGTCGGCCGGGGCATTTCCATCATGCGGCCGACCACGGCCCGCCTGTCCAGTTCTTTGCGCCCCCTGCCCGCACAGTGGGACGCGCCGGCGCCCCCCACCGGTCGCGGACCTGCGGTCGCCACCCCCTTGAGCTGCAGGAAATCAGTCGTCGGGGGTCGGCGGCCGCAAGGTTCCCTGCCCCGGCCCACTCCCCTCACACGGAGGTGTGACGTACGCCTCTGCCCGGTTCGCGCCCGGTTCGCGCCCGGTTCGCAACCGATTCGCGCGGCGGGCGAACGTTCCGGGCCGCACCGGCGTCGTAGGAGAAACAGTGCGAGGGGGGTGGGCAGTGCTGCGCGGAAGGATCCGGCACGGCCGGCAGGCGTCCGGCGCCGTGGACGACGACCCGCTGGACGCGGCGCAGGAACGCCGGGTACGGGCGGTGCTCGCGCTCGGCGGGGTGCCGCAGACCGACCTGCCGGACGGGGTGCAGCAGGTCAGGCTGCGGCTGCTGGAGCGTGCCGCGAGCGGGCAGGAGGCGCCCCGGGACGTCTCGGCCTGGGCCGCCGTCGTCGCCTCGAACCTCGCCATGGACTGGCACCGGGCCAAACGCCGCCAGGAGCGGCTCGGCGAACGCCTGGCCGCGCTGCGCCCAGCCGGACCCCCGGCCGACGAGGAGACCCGCCTGCTCTCCCTCGCCGTCGCCCGGGGCCTGGACGGGTTGCCCGACGCCCAGCGCCAGGTCGTCGTGCTGCGCTTCTACGCCGATCTTCCGGTGCGCTCGATCGCCGAGCAGCTCGGCGTGCCGGAGGGCACGGTCAAGAGCAGGCTGCACACGGCGGTCCGGGCCCTGCGCGCCCGCCTGCACGAGGACGAGGTGGTGTGACGTGAGCGTCCACGGCGACGACCGGAACGACACCGGCGACGAGCGCGGCACCGAGTACGACGGCCCCCAGTACGACAGCACCGAGTACGACAGCACCGAGTACGAAGGCGTCGAGTACGAAGGCGTCGACGCCCTCATGGCCGCGCTCCTCGACGAACCGCTGCCCGCCGCGGCCCGGCAGGACCCGGCGTTCATGGCCGCGCGGGACGCGGCCGCCGCCGACGTCGCCGTGCTGAGGGAGCAGCTGGGGGCGATCGGGGATGTGCTGGCCGGGGGAGCGCAGGCCGTTCCCACGCCGGTGCGGCCCCTGCCCGCAGCTGCCGCCCCCCGGCCGTCCCGCCGCGCCCGCCGCCCGCTGCGGGTCGCCCTCGGCGCGCTCGCCGCGGTGGCGGCCGCCTCGGTGGTCCTCGGTACGGGCCTGCTCTGGACGCAGTCCGGGCAGGGCGACACCGCCTCCTCGGCAGCCGAGTCCGCCGACGGGGCGGCGGGCGACGAGCGGTCCACGGGCGGCGGGGATCCGGCGGGTCTCCTGTTCGGCAGCCCCCGCTACCTCGCCTGCGCCCGGCTCGTCGCCGAGGGCACGGTGACGGAGGTGGAGCCGGTACCGGGCGCCGGACGGGACCGCGTCACGCTGGAGGTGACCCGCGGCCACAAGCCGCAGCCGGAGCCCGGCACGAGCGCGGGGGACCGGGACGAGGTCACCTTCCTGACCGGGCCCACCGGCCTGCCCCGGCTGCACACCGGCGACCGGGTCCTGGTCGGCCTGCCCCGCGAGGGCACCGTCCCGGACGCGGTGATCGTCGGCGAGGAGGACATCGCCCCCGAGCGGGCGCGCATCACCGCCGCGCTGCCCGCCTCCCGCACCCTGACCTGCGAGTGACCTGCGAGTGGCCGGCGCGGGAGCGGGGTGCGTACGACGAAGGGGCGGGCGCCCTGTTGGACGCCCGCCCCCGGTGGTGGCCGTCGGTTACGGCACGACCTTCTCGATCGTCACGCTGCCCGTGCCCGCGACCGTGCCGCGCGCGTTGACCAGCTGGACCTGGCCGAAGAACTCGCGGCCCTCGGGAGCCGCCGCGGCGGCCGTGACGGTGCCGGAGACGGTGGCCGACTCGCCCGTACCGATCCGCACCGGCGTGGAGCCGTCGACCGTGACCTCGCCGAGGGTGGCGGAGAAGAACACGTCCCGGTAGTCGTAGTCGGTGGAACCGGCCGGGACGGAGTAGCCCACGACCTCGACGGTGTACGTGCCGGCCGCCGGGCCGGCGACGGACACCGACTCCTCCGAGTCGCCGTCGGCGGACTGGCCGACCAGGGCGCCGGCCGCGTCGTAGACCGCGAGGTCCAGGTCGGCGGAGGCGTCGGAGACGTTGCCGATGGTGACGTCGAGCGACGCGGCGCCCTCGGGCACCTCGACCGTGGTGGTGCGGACGTCACCCGTGCCGATGGCCGGGCGGTCCGACAGGGCGGAGCCCAGCGGGCCGCCGACCAGCTTGCCGTCCAGGTCGGCGGCCTCGTTGGTCACCTCCCAGGAGACGTCGGCCGGGGTACCGACCTTGGCCTCCGGCACGGTCACGGTCTGAGGGTCGAAGACCGCGCCGAGCACGGCGACGTCCAGCTTGTACGGGTTGTCGAGCAGCGGCGAGGTGCGGCGCGCCTCGACCTCGATCTCCCAGACGCCCGGCTGCGGGTTCACGTACGAACGCAGGTCGGGGCGGCAGGTGTTGGCCGGGTTGCTGTAGTTCGGGTAGCAGTTGACGGTCGACGTCGGGTCGGCCGGGACGCCGTAGGGGTGGATGGCGACGAACCGGGTCTGGCTCGTGGCCCTCAGCCCGCTCATCGCGATCTCCAGCGTCTTCGCGCCCTCGGGCACGGTGACGAAGTAGGAGGTCGAGGCGTTGCGCTGGGCGGTGCCGGAGGCGGAGAAGGTGTGCGCCAGCGGGGCCGAGACGACCACGGTGCTCAGGATCTGCCGGTCGACGCCCTCGGTGCGCGGGTCGTCGACCTCGAGGATGGCGCTCTTGAGACCCGCCGACCGGGGCGAGGCCTGGACCTTGACGGTCACCGGCTCGTTCAGCGGCAGCCGCACGTCGTCGTCGCCGACGATGCGGAAGGCGCGGTCGGTGTTGTTCTCGAGGTCCAGCTCGTGCCGGATCGCGCGGTCGGGACCGGACGTACGGGTGATCGTGATGTCGTACGTCTTCTTCTGGCCCGCCTTCAGGCCGCCCTCGCGGTCGTAGAGGCCGGTGCCGAAGCCGGGGGTCTTCAGGAACTGCTCGATCGCGGTGTCGACCGGCGCCTTCACGCTGTACTCGTGAGCGGTGGCCCCGTCACGGATCGAGTCCCAGGCCTCCTCGACGTCGATGAGGCCGGCACCCTCCTCGTAGGCCTGCAGGCCCTTGACGTGCTGGGCGGTGGAGGTGAGGGCGGTGCGCAGCTTCGCGGGCGTCAGGTCGATGCGCTTGTGCTTCGCGGCCGACAGCAGCAGCGCGGCGGAGCCCGCGGCCTGCGGGGACGCCATCGAGGTGCCCTGGAGCATGCCGTAACCGGCCGGCAGGCTGTAGCCGGCCTCGGCGACCGGCTGGCCCGCCGCCCAGGTCTGGATGGTGTTGATCGCCGCGCCGGGCGCGATCAGCGTCGGCGTGAAGCCGCCGTCCTCGCGCGGACCGCGGGAGGAGAAGGGCATCATGGCGTACTTCGTCTTCACGACGGAGCCGTAGTTGGCGGCCCAGGTCTCCCTGGAGACGGACGCGCCGACCGAGATGACCTTGTCGGCCAGGGCCGGGTCGCCGATGGTGTTGGCGCCGGGGCCGGAGTTGCCCGCGGAGATCACCAGCTGGACGCCGTAGGTGTCGACGAGGCGGGTGTACAGCTCGGCGCGGGCGTTGTTGCCGTCGTTGAGCGCGGGCAGGCCGCCGATGGACATGTTGACGATGTCGACACCGCGCTCGGTGACGAGGTCGATCATGCCCTCGGTCAGCGCCACGTTGGTGCAGCCGCCGGACCAGGTGCAGGCACGGGAGGAGACGAGCTTCGCGCCGGGCGCGGCGCCGTCCATCTTCCCGCCGAACAGGCCGTTGGCGGCGGTGATGCCGGCGACGTGCGAGCCGTGGGAGCCCTCGATGACCCCGATGTTGACGAAGTCGGCCGTCCTGCCGACCCAGTCCCCGCCGTACGGGTCCATCGGGACGTCCTCGCGGATCTCCACGACGAACGGCTGGCGCTCGGCGACGTCGGTGGCCGGGTCGTCGGTGCCGAAGTACCCGATCTGGAAGCCGTCCTTGTAGGGCTTCATCGGGGTGTCGTCGGAGAAGTCCTGGTTGTTGTTCAGGTCGACCCGGACGGTGCCCGCCCCGGCGTCGTACAGCACGCCCCAGGAGTCGGTGGTGTCGCCGTCGCGGTTGGCGTCGCCGCCCGCGTCGCCGCCGGTGGTGTACGACTCCAGGAAGGTGCTGACCTGGTACGAACCGGCGGGGGCCTGCCAGGTCCTGCCGTTGTACGTGAAGGTCGGGCCGGAGACCGAGGAGGTCATCGGGCGCCAGGTCCGGTCGCCGTCGACGATCGGGTCGGTCGCCGTCACCCAGTCGACGATCTTGCGCTCGCCGGTGGTGGTCCTCTGCAGCGCCGGGTGGGCCAGGTCCACGCCCGAGTCGAGGATGCCGATGGTGACGCCGCGGCCGTCCGCCGTGCGGTTCTTCTTCACGAAGTCGACGGCGCCCGTCTCGAAGGACGGGTTGTACGGGTTCTTCGCGGGAGTCCGCCTGTCGGGGCCCGCGTAGGTGGCGGAGCCGCCCTTGCCGCCCTTGCCCTTGGCCTTGGCGGTGGTGTCCGCGGCCGGGGTGGGGTCGTCGAGCGGTATCTCGTCGCGCAGGTCGATGCCGTGCACGGTGGAGAGCTTGGCGGCGGCGGCGATGGCCGAGTCCGCCCTGGCGGTGGGGACGGTGGCGCGGACGTAGCCGAGCTTGTCGTGGGTCCGGCCGACCGAGCCGCCCTTGACCGCGTTCAGCTCCTCGGCGACCTGTTCGGTCTGGCCGGGGGCGGTGGCGATCATCATCGTGATGTTCTTCTCGCCGTCGGCCTTGGCCTCGGCGAGGAGGTCCGCGTCGCCCGAACCGAGCTTGTCGTGCGCGGACTTGACGTCACCGTCGACGGGTGCGGCGGCCGGCGCGTCGGCGGCGGCCGCCAGGGGTATCGGCCCGACCGCACAGAGCGCGGCGACGAGGCCGGCGGCCAGGGAGATACGGGCCGCGCGTCTCGCGCCCGACAGCGGTTCGCGCTGGGAGGACTGGGTCATCGGCATCCCTTGTAAGTAAAGGCACCATCGTGGAGCGACCGGAGCCGATCGACCCTGGCCGCGATCGTCCGGAATGCGATCCCGGACGATCGTTGAGCCTTACGCAAGGGGTGTGTGTTTGGCGAGGGTTGGCTGAATCGAGATGAATGTATGGGGAAAACCCGCGATGCGTTTATGGGGTGTCGGGGGACCTAAGCGGGCAAGTCGCCCGTGCGGTGGGTCGCGTGGGCGCTCGCGGGTTAACGTCCCGGCATGCGGCAGACCCTGAGGGTGGCGGCCTACGCCGTGGTGGTGCGCGACGGACAGCTCCTGCTGGCCCGGTCCCCGGTCCCCGGAGGTGCTCCGGAGTGGGTGCTGCCGGGCGGTGGCATGGAGCACGGCGAGGATCCGTACGACACGGTGCGGCGGGAGGTCGAGGAGGAGACCGGGTACCGCGTCGAGGTCACCGGGCTGCTCGGCGTGGACTGTGTCCGGCGCGCCTTTCCCCGCCGCCCGCTCCTGCTCCGCCGCGCCGTCGACCACCAGGCCGTACGGCTGGTCTACGAGGGGCGGATCGTCGGCGGCGAGCTGCGCAACGAGATCGGCGGCTCCACCGAACTGGCGGCCTGGCAGCCCCTGGACGCCGTCGCGGACCTGGTCAGGGTCGGCCTGATCGACACCGGGCTGCGGCTGTGGCGGGAGCGCCCGGCGGCGGGACGGGTGGAACAGGTGGAGGGCTGACGCGTGCGACGCGTGAACTTCCGGGCTCCGCGGGCCGACGGGCCGAAACGCTCTTGACGCGCAGTGTGGCGCCACCCGGGTTCCCCGTGAGGTGAACGCGGCGTGACCGGTCCCGGGCCGGTGCGAGAGCGGGGGCCGACGGCCCGGGTGATCCAAGATCCACGTACGGCGATCGGTGTCGCGCGTTGCCGTCGCGTTCACACGCAGGCCATTCCCGCTGCCAAGCATCCAGTAAGAGCGGGACGTTCACCCGGCGAACCACCGGCGAACGCCCCGCGGTCACTGCCGACGCGTTCGCACCCGGGGAGACAGGCGCCATGTCGCGCATACGCTCAGTCACCGGCTCCACCGCACTCCACCGCCGTTCCCTCCTCGCCGCCACCGGCGCGGTCGGCCTCTTCGCCGGTGCCGGATACGCCCTGCGGACCGGCGGCGGCCAGGCCGTGGCCGCCGGCAGTGCCGACGCCGCCGTGGACGAGGCCGTACCGGCCTCCTCCCGGCAGGCGCCGGCCGCCCCGCTCACCCCGTACACGCGCGGCACCACCGTCGCCGGGGTGTCCACACCGCGCGGCGGCAGTGCCGCCGGCTACCGGCGCCTCGAGGAGGGGCCCGGCTGGGGGCGGGTGGTGCGCGGCGAGCTGGCCGGTGCCCGCTCCGGCCGGGACGACCGCCGCACCACGCTGGCCGCCTTCGTACAGCTCACCGACCTGCATGTGATCGACGCGCAGCACCCGCTGCGCCTGGAGTACCTGCGCTCCGCCGAGGTGCGTGCCTGGCGGCCCCACGAGGCGCTCACCGTGCACGGCGCGGTCTCCCTCGTCGAGCGGATCAACGCCCTGCGCGGCGCCCCCGTCACCGGTTCCCCGCTGCACTTCGCGATGACCACCGGCGACAACACCGACAACAACACCCGCTCCGAACTGGACTGGTACCTGACCGCGCTCAGCGGCGGCCGCATCACCCCCAACAGCGGGGACCCGCGCCGGTACGAGGGCGTCCAGAACAGCGGTCTGCGCCAGTACTGGCAGCCGGACGCCACCACCCGCGACGACGACAAGCGGCTCGGCTTCCCCCACCTCGACGGCTTCCTCGCCGCGGCCGTCCGCGAGGTGAACAGCCCCGGCCTCAACCTCCCCTGGTACTCCACCGTCGGCAACCACGACACGATGCCGCTCGGCTGCTACGCCTCCCACGGCGACCCGTACCTCACCGAACTCGCCGTCGGCGGCCGCAAGCTGATGGAGCTCGGGGCGGCCGAGGCGAAGAGGCTCCGGCGGACCATCAAGAAGGCCACCGACCCGCGGGGCGTCCAGTACGGCGCGTTCCTCAGGTCCCAGGCCCGCGCCATGCGGCCGGTGACCCCCGACGAGGCGCGCGCCCCCTTCACGCCCGCCGAGTACATCGAGGCCCACCTCGACCCCGCGTACCGCGGGTTCGGGCCGGTGGGGCACGGCTACTCCGCCGCCAACCTCGACGCGGGCACCCAGTACTACTCGTTCCGCGTCTCCGAGGACGTCATCGGCATCAGTCTCGACACCACCGACCCCGGCGGCCACTACACGGGCTCCCTCGGCACGGCCCAGCTGCGTTGGCTGGAAAGGACGCTGCGCACCAACAGGGGCGCCCGCGCGATCGTCTTCAGCCACCACACCAGCAAGTCGATGACGAACACGCACCGCGACCCGGCCCGCCCCGACGAGCGGCGCCACGACGGCGCGGAACTCGTCGAACTCCTCGGCAGCCACCCCAACGTGGTGGCCTGGGTCAACGGCCACATCCACCGCAACGCCGTCACCCCGCACACCGGATCGGCCGGCTCCTTCTGGGAGATCTCCACCGCCTCCCACGTCGACTTCCCCCAACTCGCCCGCGTCATCGAACTGGTGGACAACAAGGACGGCACCCTGTCCCTGTTCACCACCCTGGTCGAGTCCGCGGCCCCGGCCCGCACGGACTACGACGACCTCACCCAGACCGGCCTCGCCGCCCTCTACCGCGAGCTGTCCTGCAACGCCCCCGGCGCCCGCACCGACCTCGGCGGCACTCCCCGGGACCGCAACACGGAACTCCTGCTCAAGGCGTAGGGCCAAGGCACGGCGGGGTGCGGCGGGGTGCGGCGGGGCGCGGCGGGGCGCGGCGCGGCGAACGGCCCCGGGGGCCGTGCCCCGGGGCCGGTTCAGCGCGGCAGGACCACGACGTAGGCCGCGGGCTCGCGGTCGTCCGCCGCCATCAGGGCCGTACGGATCACCGCCGCCTGCTGCTCCGCCGCGTCCCGCAGTCTGCGCGGGGCGACCCGCACGACCGTGATGCCGAGCCGCTCCAGGTGCTCCCGCCCGTGGGCGTACCCGGACCGCAGGACGTCGTCGTCCAAACGGTCCTCCCGGCGGGTGTCCAGGTCGAGTGCCACGGCCTGCTGCGGCCAGTACGCGTCCAGGCCGCCCAGGTGGGGGCCGCCCGGCAGGCGCAGGTCGACGTTCCACAGCGGGTCGGGCAGACCGTACTCGCGCACCATCCGGTACAGGCGGTCCTCCGCGTGCGCGCGGCCCTCGGCCACCAGGGAGTTCACCGCGTGCTCCACATGCGGCCGGTTCAGCAGCTTCGCGGCGGTCAGTTCCCCCACCAGCGCGGCCGCGTCGCAGTGGCCGCCGACCACCGCCTCCGTGAGCAGCCCGCGCACCGCGCCCGCGTCGTCCAGGCCCGCCACCGCGTCGGCCAGCGCCCGCGGGACCGGCGCCACCGGCACGCCCGCCACCCGCTCGGAGGCCGGCAGCACCGGGGCGCGGACGATGCGCACACAGCCCGTGGAGCGCAGCCGGCGCAGCCGCGGGACCAGTACGTCGAAGGTGTCCAGGCAGGGCAGCGGGGGAGCGGAGGAGAAGCCGTGCAGGGCCAGCGCGGCGAGACCGGTGATCATCGCGTCCTCGTAGTGGGGCGCCGTCGAGTCCGCCGGGCCGGGCTGGACGGGCACGCGTCCGGACCGGACGGACGACCGCTCCCGCGCCGTGTACAGCAGCACCGCGTGCAGCCGCTCCTCACTGGTCGGCGGACCGGGGTGGAGCAGGACGACGCCGGGCAGGAGCCGCTGCCAGGGCCCGCCGGGACGGCACCGGTCGTCGGCCTCCGCGGCCGGGACGCCGTGCGCGCGGAGACGGGCGGTCGTGAGCACGCGCCGCGGCCCGGCGGCGAGATGGTGCAAAGAGCGGGGGGAGAGCGGGGGAAGCGGGGAATCGTGGTTCATGTCCGGCAATCTCCCGCGCCGGATCGGCTCCCGAACCTCTGTTACACGCCCGTCGGCAATTCGGTACAAGCCTGCTTTAAGGGACGCGTGTTCGAATGCCGAAAACCCCTGGTCCATTCGGGTGAGACCAGGGGTAACGGCTGTTATTGACCGAATTCCGTAACAGTCACCCCGCCGCCGCGTCGCACGCCTGGCCGCGCAGCGCACGGGCCAGGTCGTCCCGGGCCTCCAGCACCAGGCGGCGCAGCGCAGGGGGCGCGTCCTCGTGGGCCGCGAGCCACGCGTCCGTCGCGTCCAGCGTCCCGGGCGAGTCCAGCAGTTCGGGGAACAGACCCCGCACCACGTGCATGCCGATCTGGATCGACCGCTCCTCCCACACCCGCTCGATCACCGCGAAGTACTTCTCCGCGTACGGGGCGAGCAGCTCCCGCTGCGAGGGCTGGGCGAAACCGGCGATGGTCGCCTCCACCAGCGCGTTGGACAGCTCCCGCGACTCCACGACCAGCTCCCAGCCCGCCGCCTTGACCTCCGCCGACGGGCGGGCGGCCAGGCAGCGGACCTGGTGGCGCCTGCCGGAGGCGGTGTCGTCCCGGGCCAGCTCCTCGGCCAGCGCCTTCCCGTCGGCGAGCCCGTGCGCGGCCAGCGGCTCCAGGAACACCCAGCGCAGCTCCTGGTCGACGTCGAGCCCCTCGACCGTCACCGTGCCCGACAGCAGCTCCTGGAGCAGCTGGAGGTCGCCCGGCGCACCGGCCGACCGGGCGAAGAAGCGGGCCCAGGCCAACTGCTGCTCGCTGCCCGGCGCGGCGGCCTCCAGCTCACGCCGGGCTCCCTCGGCGAGCAGCCGCCCGCCGGTCTCCCGCCAGGCGGGCGCCGCGTAGTGGACGATCGCCGACTCGGCCCAGGCGTGCAGCATCTGGAGCACGCCGATGTCGGACTCGCGCCCGCCGAACCGCAGGACCAGGTCCACGAACTCCCGCGCGGGCAGCAGCGCGTCCCGGGTGAGGTTCCACAGCGCCGACCAGCACAGGGCGCGGGCCAGGGGGTCGGTCAGCGCACCCAGGTGCTCGCGGAGCGTGGCCAGCGAGGTCTCGTCGAAGCGGATCTTGCAGTACGTGAGGTCGTCGTCGTTGACGAGCACCAGCTCGGGCGCCTCGGCCCCGGCGAGTTCCGCGACGACCGTACGGGCCCCGTCGACGTCCACCTCGGCGCGCGCGTACCGCTCCAGGGACCCTTCGCCCGTACGCCGGTACAGGCCCACCGCCACCCGGTGCGGGCGCAGCTCCGGGTGCGACTCGGCGGCCTCCTGCACCACCGCCAGCTCGTCGATCCCGCCCTCCGCGGTCAACAGCACCTGCGGCGTGAGGGAGTTGACCCCGGCCGTCTGGAGCCAGGCCCGCGACCACGCCGTCATGTCGCGCCCGCTGGTCTCCTCGAGGACCGACAGCAGATCACCGAGCCGGGTGTTGCCGTACGCGTGCCGCTTGAAGTAGCGCCGGGTGCCCTCCAGGAACGCGTCCTGGCCGACGTACGCCACCAGCTGCTTGAGCACCGAGGCGCCCTTGGCGTACGTGATGCCGTCGAAGTTCAGCTTGGCGTCCTGCAGGTCGCGGATGTCCGCGGTGACCGGGTGCGTGGACGGCAGCTGGTCCGCGCGGTACGCCCAGGCCTTGCGGCGGTTGGCGAAGGTGACCCAGCCGTCGGTGAACCGGGTGGCGCCCACGAGCGAGAAGGCGCCCATGAAGTCGGCGAAGGACTCCTTCAGCCACAGGTCGTCCCACCACTCCATGGTGACCAGGTCGCCGAACCACATGTGCGCCATCTCGTGCAGGATCGTGTTGGCGCGGCCCTCGTAGGACGCCCGGGTGACCTTGCCGCGGAAGACGTACTCCTCCCGGAAGGTCACCAGGCCCGGGTTCTCCATCGCGCCCAGGTTGTACTCGGGCACGAACGCCTGGTCGTACTTCCCGAAGGGGTACGGGTAGTCGACGTGGTCGTGGAAGAAGTCCAGGCCCTGCTTGGTCACCAGGAAGATGTCGTCGGCGTCGAAGTGCGGCGCGAGACCCTTGCGGCACATCGCGCCGAGCGGGATCTCCAGCCGTGTGCCGTCGGGCAGTTCACGCTCGTAGGAGTCGGTGACGTAGTGGTACGGCCCGGCGACCACGCAGGTGATGTACGTCGAGATCGGCTTGGTCTCCGCGAACCGCCATACGCCGTCGGTGAGTTCACCGACCCCGTTGCTCCACACCGTCCAGCCCTCGGGGGCCCGCACCTCGAAACGGTGGGGCGCCTTGAGGTCGGGCTGCTCGAAGCCCGCGTACACCCGGCGGGCGTCGGCCGGCTCGTACTGGGTGTAGAGGTACACCTCGCCGTCCTCGGGGTCGACGAAGCGGTGCAGGCCCTCGCCGGTACGGGAGTACGCGCACTGCGCGTCCACGATCAGCTCGTTGTCGGCGGCGAGGTCGTCCAGGAGCAGCCGGGAGCCGTCGAACACCTCGCCCGGGTCGAGGTCGCGCCCGTTGAGCGAGACGGCCGTCACGCTCGGCGCGATCAGGTCCGCGAAGCTGCTCGCGCCGGGCTCCGCACAGCGGAACCGGACGGTCGTCACCGAGCGGAACGTACGCGTCCCGTCCACGCCGCCCCCGCCCTCCCCGCCGGCCCTGCCGGTCGCACCGGCCGTGCCGATCGCGGTGCGCAGGTCGAGGGACACCTCGTACCCGTCCACCGACAGCAGTGCGGCCCGCTCCCGGGCCTCGTCGCGGGTCAGGTTCTCACCGGGCACAGGCGGACTCCTCATGCGTCGTCTGGTGCGTCGTCGACATCGACAGGTCTGTACAGCACCGATCCTGCCATGTGCCCCTGACGCGGGGCGGCAGGGAAGGGAGGGGCGGGAATGAAGGGCGGGAACGAGGGACGGGAATGAGGGGCGGGGCGCGGGTGTTTCCAGGGGGAACGATTCCCCGCACCTGATTTCCTCCCGAGGAGCGACATGCCGGACACGTCCACCGCCACTCCTGTCGACTTCTGGTTCGACCCGCTGTGCCCCTGGGCCTGGATGACCTCCCGCTGGGTGCTGGAGGTGGAGAAGGTGCGGGACATCAAGGTCCACTGGCACCTGATGAGCCTCGCGGTTCTCAACGAGGACAAGCTCGACGAACTGCCCGAGGAGTACGCCGAGATGCTCGCGACCAAGGCGTGGGGCCCCGTCCGTGTCGTCGCCGCGGCCCGGGAGGAGCACGGCGACGAGGTGCTCGGCGACCTCTACACCGCGATCGGCACCCGCATCCACAACGACGGCGAAGGCCCGACGAAGGAGGCCGTGGCCACCGGCCTGAAGGAGGTCGGGCTGCCCGAATCCCTCATGGACCACTGGGACGCCACCCCCTACGAGCCCCAGCTGCGCGCCTCCCACAAGGAGGGCATCGACAAGGTCGGCCAGGACGTCGGCACCCCGGTCATCGCCGTGCCCGGTGCCGACGGCGAGCAGATCGCCTTCTTCGGCCCGGTCGTCACCCCCGCCCCCAAGGGCGAGGAGGCCGCCCGCCTCTGGGACGGCACCCTCGCCGTGGCCTCCGTCCCCGGCTTCTACGAGATCAAGCGGACGCGGACGAAGGGCCCGGACTTCGGCAACCTGTGACGGGACGCTCCGGGGCCGGCCGCTTCGGCCAGGGGCGGCACCGGGACCGTCACTTCGGTTCGGGCAGGCGGATGGGCTTGGGGAACGGCTTCATCGTCCACCCCGTACGCAGGTTGCGGCACTGCCTGCCGGAGTCCGGGTCCAGTACGTTCACACAGATCCAGAACTCGTTCACCCCCGCCCGCCCCAGCCTCTCCTTGAGCTGTTCCTGCTCCGCCCTGTCCAGCTGACGATGCAGTTGCTCCGCGTCGCACGTCGAGCAGGGGTACTTCTTGGTCCTGGGTGTCGTCATGAGTCACTTTGACCCGGAATGCCGCACACCGGAAGCCCCCGCGAGTCGAGTCCTCGCGAGGGCTTCCGTCTTTCCGCCTGCCGGGTGAACGGTGAGAAGACGATCACGGGGCAGGACGTTCACGAACAGCCCTCAGGGGGCGAGCAGGAGCACATCCGTGCGGGACTTCGCGGCCTCGTGGCGCCTGGCCGCGTCCTGCCGGTTCACGACGGCCCACATGGCCTCGATGAGGTCGGCCTGCTGGTTCCTGTGCTGGAGGTGGAAGGCGTGCTCCCAGGCGTCGAAGGCCGGGATCGGCGTCGAGCCCTGTCCGACGTCGCCCTGGTGGTCGTAGACCTGCTCGACGATCGGCCGTCCGCTCGGCGGCTCGTACGCCAGGACACCCCAGCCCGACCCCTGCGTGGTCGCCGCGGCCTTGGTCGGCTGCGCCTTGAAGTCCGCGAAGGAGCCGAAGGGCGCCGTGATCGCGTCGGCCGGCTCGCCCACGCCGTCCTTCCCTGCGGGCTCGCCGCCGCCGTCGCCACTCATGTTGTGCCGGTGGATCGAGTGCAGGGTGTGCCCGGAGGGATGGAACGCCAGGTTCTTCTCCAGCCCGTTGACCGAGCCCCACGACTCCTTGTCCCGGGCCTTCGCGAGCTGCTCCAGCGTGTCGTCGGCGCCCTTCCCGTGGGCCGCGTGGTGCTTGTCGTGGCGCAGCTCGACGATCTCGGGGCTGATCACCGGCGCGAGCTCCGCGTAGTCGTACGGCAGGTCGGGCAACGTGTAGACGGGCATGGCCCCCCTTTGGAACGCTTATTGCAATTAGCTTGCAACTGCACGCTAGCAGCAGAAGGGGTGGTGCGGGTGGCCGGTGCGCGCGCGGACACGGAGAAGGGCCCCGCGCGGACGTGTGGTCGTCGTCCGTGCGGGGCCCTTCTCCGTGGGAGCGGCGGGGAGGGAGGCGGAGAGCGGGGGAGGGAGGCTTCACGTCCCGGTGCGTGTGCGTGCCCCGGCCCGCTGCCAGGCGTAGCCGGCGGCCGCCAGGACGAGGGTCATGCCGCCCGTCGAGTACAGCTGCACGCGCGTGTCCGGCTCCCGGGCCATCAGGACGAAGACGGCGGCCATCCCGGCCAGCGCGATCCACGTCAGCCACGGGAACGCCCACATCCGGACGACCAGCTTCTGAGGTGCCTCGCGCTCCAGGACGCGGCGCAGCCGCAGTTGAGAGACGGCGATGAAGGCCCAGACGACGAGGATCACCGCGCCGATCATGTTCAGCAGCCAGGAGAAGACGTCGTCGGGCCTCCAGTAGCTGAGCAGCACGCACAGGAACCCGAAGACCGACGAGGCCAGCACGGCGACCCGCGGCACCCCGGCCGACACCAGGCCCAGCACCTTCGGCCCCTGACCGCGCCGCACCAGGGAGTAGCCGATGCGCGAGGCGCCGTAGATGTTGGCGTTCATCGCGGACAGCAGCGCCACCAGCACCACGACGTTCATCAGTTGGCCGGCGCCCGGGATGCCGAGCCGGTCCAGGGCGGCGACGTACGGGCCCTGCTCGACGACCGCCGGCGAGTCCCACGGGACCAGGGCGACGATGACCGCCATCGAGCCGACGTAGAACAGCGCGATCCGCCACATCGCCGTACGGACCGCGCTCGCGACACCCTTGACCGGGTTCTCCGACTCCGCCGCGGCGATGGTCACCGTCTCCAGGCCGCCGTACGCGAAGACGGACGCGAGCAGGCCGATCACCAGCCCCTCGCCGCCGTTCGGGAGCAGCGGGGTGAGGTTCGAGGCGCCGGGGGAGTCGGTGCCCGGCAGCACGCCCGCGACGGCCAGCGCACCGAGCACCAGGAACAGCGAGATCGCGCCGACCTTCAGCGCCGCGAACCAGAACTCGAACTCGCCGAACTTCTTCACGGCCGCGAGGTTCGTGGTGCAGAACATCACCATGAACAGCGCCACCCACGCCCACTCGGGCGTACCCGGGAGCCAGCCGGTGACGATCTTCGCGGCGCCGATGCCCTCCAGGCCGACCGCGGTGCACAGCAGCACCCAGAACGCCCAGCCCGAGGCGAAGCCCGCCCAGGGCCCGATCGCCCGCTCGGCGTGCGCAGAGAACGAACCGGACGACGGGTACGCGGCCGACATCTCGCCGAGCATCCGCATCACCAGCATGACCAGCAGGCCGGAGAGGGCGTAGGCGACGACGATCGACGGCCCCGCGGCGGCGATGCCCGCGCCGGAGCCGACGAACAGCCCGGCCCCGATCACCCCGCCCAGGGCGATCATCGACAGATGGCGCTGCTTGAGGCCGTGGGAGAGGGGAGCGTCGTCCCGCGGGGGCGTGTCGGGTGCGTGGGGTGTCTCAGGTGTCTCGGTGGAGGGGCTGGGCACGGACACGGCTCGTCCAATACGGGAGACGGCAAAAACCCCGTCAGTCTGGGCGGCCCTCCCGGGCGGGGAGGAGGCTGCCCAGCATGTGGACGCACTCCATTCGGAGGGTGTTGTTCCGGTTACTCGGCGGCCGCGGGCCCGCCGGCCGGCTCCGCCCTTGCCCGCCGGCAGGGGAAAGCCGGAGGCGGGTGCTTTGGCGGGACCCCACAGACGCCGTACGGCCGGGTCCTGTAGGAGAGGCCACGTCACCGCAGTGACCGGCGTCACCCCGCCCCCCGGTTGGCGGGGATTCTTTGTCCGGAGCCCACCAAGGGCGCGCCGGAGCCTTTGTCGAGCGCTGACGGTGATCGGCGCGAGGGCGCTGGGATAGCGTCGCGGTGTTCCGAACCGCCCTCACCTCCGCGGAGTCCCCATGAGCACCGCAGCCGCCACATCCGCTCTGCCCCGGCAGGGCGGGACCCGAGTCGGTCTGGTCCTCGCCGACCTCGTCCCGGCGTCCCGTGTACGGGACGTCGCCCTGGTCGTCGGAGGTGCCGCGCTCACCGGCATCGCCGCCCAGCTCGCCGTCCCCGTCCCGGGCTCCCCGGTCCCGGTGACCGGCCAGACCTTCGCCGCGCTGCTCGTCGGCACCGCCCTCGGCGCCCGGCGCGGTCTGTTCGCCCTCGCGCTGTACGCGATGGCGGGCGCCGCCGGTGTGCCGTGGTTCGCCGAGGGCGGGTCCGGCATCGGGATGCCGTCGTTCGGCTACGTCCTCGGCATGCTGCTGGCCGCGGTCGTGGTGGGCTCCCTCGCCCGCCGCGGCGCCGACCGCTCCGCCTGGCGGATGGCGGGCACCATGCTGCTCGGCTCGGCGGTCGTCTACGCCGTCGGCGTGCCCTACCTGGCGCTGGCCACCGGCATGTCCGCCTCCGCCGCGGTCGCGGCCGGCCTCACCCCGTTCCTCGTGGGCGACGCCCTGAAGGCGGCCCTGGCCATGGGCGTACTGCCCACCGCCTGGCGGTTCGTCGACAAGCGCTGACAGCGGGGTCCTTCGGGCCGGTCGGGCGCGGACGGACGAGGAGAAGGAGGCCGGCCGGGCGCGTGCACAGCGCCCGGCCGGCCTTTCGTGGGCCCGCCGGGAGGCCGCCCGGGTCCCGCCCGGGGCCGGCGGCGGGACGTACGGGCCGGGCGGAGGTCCACCGCGCCTTTCCGGACGGCACCAGGGTCCCCTTGCCGAGTCCTCCCCGGCCCGCGGTGACCTGCTGGAGACCCGGCAGACCTCGGAACGCAGCGCCCACCGGGGCCGGGAGTACCGGAAGATCCGCTCGGAGGAGACGGCCTCCCGCGACCACCCGGCGGTGGTCCGGGAGTACACGTTCACCCTCAAGGGCGTCGCCCGGCCCGCACCTCTGCTCGGCTGCGACGCGGACGGGAAGCCGTACCGGACCAACACCTGGTACCAGCCGCGCACCGGGGCCACCGCGCTCAGCACGTACGAGAAGGTGAAGGAGGGCTTCACGCCGCTTTGACCCCGCCCCCGCGCTCCCCTGCCCGTGCCCCGGCCCCGACGCGCCCGCGCGCGATCCGCCGTGTCACACTCGGAGCATGCGCGTGTACCTCGGTTCCGACCATGCCGGATACGAACTCAAGAACCACCTCGCCGCGTGGCTCAAGGACGCGGGTCACGAGCCCGTCGACTGCGGGCCCCACCTCTACGACGCCCAGGACGACTACCCGCCCTTCTGCCTCCGCGCGGCCGAGCGGACCGCCGCCGACCCCGGCAGCCTCGGCATCGTGATCGGCGGCTCCGGCAACGGTGAGCAGATCGCCGCGAACAAGGTGAAGGGCGTACGGGCGGCCCTGGCGTGGAGCGAGGAGACCGCGGCGCTGGGCCGCACGCACAACGACGCCAACGTGGTCGCGGTGGGTGCGCGCATGCACACCACGGACGAGGCGACGAAGTTCGTCGAGATCTTCCTGGGCACCCCGTTCTCGGGCGACGAGCGCCACAGCCGCCGCATCGACATGCTCGCGGACTACGAGACCACCGGTGACCTCCCCCCGATCCCTCCCCACCACCCCCAGCAGTAGCCGGCGACCGGCCGGTACGTGACCGGCCGGTACGTGACCGGCCCGTGCGCGGCCCGCCGGGGGAGCGGCAGTTCCTACGGCGGGGCGCACGGACGCGCCGGCTCCGGGAGGCAGCGGCCGGCGACGGCGGACGAGAGCGGAAGAGAGCAGGGAAGGAAGGGACCGGACCCGTGCCGGAGGGCCACACCATCCACCGGCTGGCCGAGGACTACGCCGCGGCCTTCGCCGACGGCGGCCCACTGCGCGTGACCAGCCCCCAGGGCAAGTTCAGCGACGCCGCCGCCCTCCTCGACCGCACCTCCCTGCACACCGCGGACGCCCACGGCAAGCACCTCTTCCTCGGCTTTTGCGACCCCGACCCCGAGCACACCGCCTGGGTCCACATCCACCTCGGCCTCTTCGGCAAGGTCGCCCTGGGCCCGGCCCCCGCGCCCCCGCCCACGGACACCGTCCGCCTGCGCCTCGCGCACCCCACGGCGTACGCCGATCTCCGCGGACCCACCACCTGCGCCCTGATCACCGGCCCCGAGAAGCGGGCGATACACGACCGCCTAGGCCCCGACCCCCTGCGCCCGGACGCCGAACCGGACGCCGCGTACCGCAGGATCAGCCGCAGCCGTACGACGATCGCCGCGCTTCTCATGGATCAGAAGGTCGTCGCCGGCGTCGGGAACGTCTACCGCGCCGAGGTCCTCTTCCGGCACCGCATCGACCCCTACCGCGCGGGCCGGGACGTCACCCCCGCCGAGTGGGACGCGATCTGGACCGACCTGGTCGGGCTGATGCGCGAGGGCGTCCGCGACAACCGCATCGACACCGTCCGTCCGGAGCACACCCCGGAGGCGATGGGCCGCCCGCCGCGCGTCGACGACCACGGCGGTGAGGTGTACGTCTACCGCCGGGCCCATCAGCCCTGCCACATCTGCGGCGGCGGGATCCGCACCGCCGATCTCGCGGCCCGTAACCTCTTCTGGTGCCCCGCCTGCCAACACCGTTAGAGATTTTCCGCCGGACACCCCCCGCGACGGCGCCCGGTGAAGTTCACTGTGAAGTCGGTCCCCCAACGAGGGACAACCAGGACCTCCCGTGCCAAGTGGCCGGTCCGATGGATAGGGTCCCGAACTAATGGCAGCAGGACGAGAGAGGCGCGCAGAAGCCGACACGTTGACGGCCCGGGTGAAGAAGCAGTGGCACCGGGCCCGCGTCGGCGTGCGCCGGGCTGCCGTCGACTACTTCCGCGGGGACGGCTCCGACTGGATAGCCCTCGCGGGGCTGTTGCTGACGATCCCGCTCATCGCGGTGGCGACCCTCGCCAACTCCGTGTGGTTCGCGCCGTCCGCGCTGGTCCTGCCGATCGTCGCCGGCGGGTTGCTGCTGCGCCCGGCGAGCCTGCTCGGCCTGTACGCGGCGGCGGCCACCGCGCTGATCGTGGAGGCCGTCCGACTCGGCCCGTACACCGAGGGCGCCTCCCGGGTCACCCCCGGCGTCGTCCTCGTGGTGGCCGCCGGAGGCTTCTTCGGCCTGGTCGTCGCCCAGTTCCGCAGCCGGGTCGGCGTGCCCTGGCGACGGGGCGGCACCATGCTGTTCGACCTGCGCGAACGCATCCGCGTCCAGAGCCAGTTGCCGCCCCTGCCGAGCGGATGGCACCGGGAGATGTCCCTGCGCCCCGCGGGCGGCCAGTCCTTCTCGGGCGACTTCGTGGTCGCCGCCCGCACCAACGGCGGGCGTACGCTGGAGGTCGTCCTGACCGACGTCTCCGGCAAGGGCATGGACGCCGGATCGCGCGCCCTGCTGCTGTCCGGCGCCTTCGGCGGCCTGCTCGGCAGCCTCCCGCCGCACGCCTTCCTGCCGGCCGCCAACGGCTATCTGCTCCGCCAGGAATGGGAGGAGGGCTTCGCCACCTCCATCCACCTCGTCCTCGACCTGGACTCCGGCGACTACGAGCTGTACTCCGCCGGACATCCGCCGGGTCTCCAACTCAGCGCGGGCAGCGGCAAATGGGAGGAGAAGACGGCCGACGGCCCGCTCCTCGGGGTGTACGACGGCGCCCAGTTCGACCCGGTGAAGGGGGCGCTGCGCGCCGGCGACGTGCTGATGCTGTTCACCGACGGTCTGGTGGAGACGTCGGAGCGGGACATCGTCGAAGGCATCGACCGCCTCACCGGCGAGGCCGACCGCTATGTCGCCGGCGGCTTCCACGGAGCGGCCTGGCACCTCATCGAAGCGGTCGCCAAGGACGTCAACGACGACCGGGCGCTCCTGCTGATCTGCCGCGAGGGCCCGACGGCCGCCGCGACCCGCTGACCGGGCGCCGTACGGCTCGGCGCCGCCACTCTTCTGCCGTCCTCCTGTCTGCCCGTCGTCGCGGGCGAGGGACACTGGAAGGGTGAACGGGACACCGCGCAACCTGCTGACCCTCGCCCAGATCGAGGCCACCGCCCGCGCCGTGCACGAGAGCCAGACCGACAAGGCGGGCGTGCCGTACGCCGAGCACCTGAGGGCCGTCGCCGAGGGCGTCCGGGCGCGCGGCGGCGACGAGGAGCAGATCGCGGCGGCCTGGCTGCACGACGCCGTCGAGGACGGCAGGCTGTCGCAGGAGTGGCTCCGGGAAGCGGCACTGACCCGGCGGACCAAGGACATCGTCCTCGCGGTCACCAAGCGGTCCGGGGAGCCGCCCGAGGTGTACGCGGCCCGGATTCTCGCGACGCCCGGCGCACTGCTGGTGAAGGAGGCGGACCTGGCGCACAACGCCGATCCGGCGCGGCTGGCGGTACTCGACGGGGCCACCCGCACCCGGCTGACCGAGAAGTACAAGCGGACGCGCACTCTCCTCGGCCTTGTGGCGGGCGACCGGCCGGACCGGCCGGCCTGACCGGACGCACCGGCCCACTGGACCGGCTGGAGCGTGTCGCGGAAGTCCCGTCCGGCCCGCGGCGCCCGGCACGGCGCCCCGCCGCGTTGTCGGGGCCGGCCGCGTACACCCAGTACCCCGGCACGCGGACGGCCTTCCGCCCTGCGACGCACCGCACCGGACGCCGCGCATACAAAACCGCGTACACGACGGTGTACGCGGCCTCCAGGGACCGGCTGTCACCCTTGACGGGCTTCCAGAAGCGGCCTGTGGCCACCAGCACGATCGCCAGGTACTCGGCGTTGCCGAAGAACGCGTCCCGCCGCTTGGCGGAGCCCGGCGCTCCAAACGCCCTGCGGTTGGCGTCCGGTCGCGACGAGTCCGTCACAGGGCCACCCGCCAAGAACTCGGGGAGGGGACCGGCGCACTCGCCGCGCTTCTGGAGGACGAGGCGGCGTGGAGCATCTGAGGCACCCTGGCCTTCGCCGTGGAAGGCGTGGAATCCCCACGTCGTTCCGGTTCTCCATTCCGGGTACCCGCGATCGGTGAGTGCTGACGGCCCTGTCGCCGTGACGGCCGGCACACGCCCAACGCACCGCGCGAGCGGGGTTCCAGGGCACCCGGGGCGCCTGTTGTGCGCCGATTGCCCCAGGGTGAAAGGCGCGTATGCCTCATCGTGCGAGCTCGTGAGATGTCCATTCCATTCTTCTTCGAGGCCTGCCCTGTGCTTCGTCGGGACGCGGGGGCGGCAAAAGTGAACAGCCGTGGACGCGTTGTGCGGATACGGCAGGGGCCCGGTCGAATTCCGCCTGCGGGTGGTGAGTCGAATTACCGTGCGAGATCGAACCGTTGGCCCCGGGCGGGCCCCTCGCGGGCGGGCGCGCGCACGCGAGGGGCGGCCGATGCGAGACGGATGATGCGTCACTGGCCGCATGGCCCGGCCCTGTTGGTGGCACGATGGTTCTGGCGGGGCGCGCGGGGATGCGTCACCCGGACCGGACGAGCGGACCGACCAGGGGTGTGATCAGTTGTGGCCATTTCACTGTCTGTGGTGGTGCTGTTGGCGGTCATCCTTGTGGTGCTGATCAGAGGCGGCTCCATCAAGGCCGGCCCCGCGATCGTCGCGATCCTCTTCGGTTTCTTCCTCGCCTCCACCGGCATGGCGCCGTCGATCAACCGCTTCATGAACTCGATAGCGGACATGATCAATTCGATCAGCTTCTGACGCCCTCTGCCGGCGTCCGGTCCTGCCGGTGTCCGGGAACGCGAACAGGGCCGGCCGGAGGAATGGACCTCCGGCCGGCCCTGCACCGTATGGAGCGGGCGACGGGAATCGAACCCGCGTGGCTGGTCCGGGAGATCGCGCGACCGGGCCTTGCCCGACCCGGCGAGACGCTGACCCGGGCGGTTTCGAGTCGTCAGCCGGTGTTCCCCGTTGCCCCTCGTCCGTTCCTGCCGGATCGGGCACGCCGGGGGCACGGGTGGCTCTCTCCCGGCCTCCCGGGGAGGGGAGGCCGGGAGGGGCCTCGTCGTCGGGTCCGGTCGGCGGTCACGAGGTCGTCCGCGGCCGGCGGGCTGATACCGCGTTCACCGCGGAGCCGCAGACCAGGACTGCCGACAGTGCGGTCAAGCTGGTCAGAACGTCCTGGATCTGTGCGACGGGGACGTAGACGACCACGATGACGACGAGGACGGCAGTCCAGTCTCGCAGTCGGGGGATTGAAGGTGGGTTCGCCGAGGTCACACGCATAGCAGTACCTCCTGGGTGCCCGCCCGCCGATCGCCGCTCCTGCCGGGAAGCCTGAGCGGCGATCGGTGGGCTTTCGCGTTGGGCCACTGTGATGTAGGTCTCCCCTCGGCGTGTAGTGGAGTAACGATGCGTAAGGGTGATCTGACACATGGTCACGGGGTGCAGGGGTGCAGGGGTGCAGGGGTGCAGGGGTGCGCGAAGTCATGACGCCCGCGATGCGTGCCGTCCGGCAGCGCTTCGATCGCCGGTGGCGGACGTTCGGACTGCACCCGCCACGGCGGGTCGGCGCCGGTGACGGCGGCGGCTCTCGGGTCCGGGGCGGCTCGGTGCGGTGCTGCGGCCCGGGGGTGGCGTCGATCGGCGCGCGGGTTCCGCGCCCGGCCAGGGAGGTCGGCCGCACCTGGGGGTGGCCGGCCGGGCGTGTGGTGCGGGCCGCATGCCGACGGAAGCGGACCCCGCCGGAACACCCCGATCGTGCCGCGCGTGCCGAGCGGTCCGCGCGGCCGGTCGAACAGAAGCGCAAGCGGCCCGGGGCCCAGTCGCTGCCGGGCCTGGCGCGGGGCCGCCGACGACGGGTCGGCCACGGCCGCACCCCCGGTGGATCCCGGCTCGCCGCCACCATCCGCCGCGACATCCACCTCGCCCGCGAAGCCGCCCGCGAGGCCCTGCGGGACCTCGACGCCCAAGGGGAGGACTGGCCGGGGACCGACCGCCGGCCGTGTCCGCAAGCTTCCGTCCGGCCGCCGCCGAGCCCGCTGCGCCGGTCCTGAAGGCATGCTCCGGCCCGCCCCGGAGACCTTCCGCACGATGAGGGACACGGATGCCGGCCGGCCGACGAGCAGACCGGGGCGAGGCGCGGAGGCCGGCACGACCCGGACGCCGGAAAGAGCTCAGGGCCAGGCCGGAGGAATGATCCTCCGACCTGGCCCTGAGCCGTTCAAAGCGGGCGACGGGAATCGAACCCGCGTAGCTAGTTTGGAAGACTAGGGCTCTACCATTGAGCTACGCCCGCACATCACGCATCGCGGGCCCTGGGGCCGCGGTACTGACAGGCATCGTAGCGGGTGGTGCGCCCTCGTCGCACACCCCGTGCCCGCCCCGGCCCCGGCGCCGCGCCGCGCAGCGCGCCACGCCCGGTAAATGCGGCGTCCCGACCGGGTGCCGGCATGTACCCTACGTGTCGCACCAGACGGGGTGTGGCGCAGCTTGGTAGCGCGTCCGCTTTGGGAGCGGAAGGCCGTGGGTTCAAATCCCGCCACCCCGACCAGTCACCCGATCACCGCCAGTGATCGGCTTTGGGCCGCTGTAGCCGCTGCCGTTACTATGCAAGCTGCACGCCCGTGTGCTCAGCGTCTGAAGTCTCCGGGCTGCGAATCGGCCGGACCGTTCTGGTCCCGGCAGAAATCCAGAAGTCAGCCACCAAGGAGACCGAACCGTGAAGAGCGCCGTGGAGACCCTGAACCCGACCCGGGTTCGGCTCACTGTCGAGGTGCCCTTCGAGGAGCTCAAGGACAGCCTCGACGCGGCGTACAAGAAGATCAACCAGCAGGTCACGGTGAAGGGCTTCCGCAAGGGCAAGGTCCCGGCCCGGGTCATCGACCAGCGGTTCGGCCGCGGTGCGGTGCTGGAGGAGGCGGTCAACGACGCGCTCCCGAAGTTCTACACCGACGCGGTCAACGAGGCCGAGCTGAACCCGCTGGGCCAGCCCGAGGTCGACATCACGGAGCTGAAGGACGGCGAGACGCTGAACTTCACCGCCGAGGTCGACATCCGCCCGACCATCGAGATCCCGGACTACTCCGGCATCGAGGTCGAGGTCGACGCCGTCGAGGTCAGCGAGGAGGACGTCGACAAGGCCGTCGAGGAGCTGCGTGAGCGCTTCGCCTCCACCGCCCCGGTCGAGCGCGCCGCCGAGGACGGCGACGTCGTCACGATCGACCTTGAGGCCAAGGTCGACGGCGAGGTCCTCGAGGACGGCATCGCCAGCGGCGTCTCCTACACCATCGGCTCCGGCGAGCTGCTGGACGGCGTCGACGCCGCGGTGACGGGCCTGTCGGCCGACCAGGAGGCCACCTTCACCTCCGAGCTGAAGGGCGGTTCCGCGGCGGGCAAGGAGGCCGAGGTCACCGTCAAGGTCACCCAGGTGGCCAAGCGGGAGCTGCCCGAGCTGGACGACGAGTTCGCGCAGCTCGCCTCCGAGTTCGACACCCTCGAGGAGCTGCGCGCGGACAGCCGCAAGCGCCTGGAGAACATGAAGCAGTACGACCAGGCCACGCAGGCCCAGGAGCGCGTCCTGGACAAGCTGCTCGAGCTGGTCGAGGTCCCCGTCCCGGAGAAGCTGCTCGAGGACGAGATCAACACCCGTAAGCACAACCTCGAGCACCACCAGCTCGGCCAGATGGGCCTCGACCTCGAGAAGTACCTCGAGATCCAGGGCAAGACCGCCGAGGAGTTCGACACCGAGACCCGCGAGGCCGCGGTCAAGGGCATCAAGACCCAGTTCGTCCTCGACGAGCTGGTCAACCAGGAGAAGCTGAACGTCAACCAGGAGGAGCTCACCGAGCACCTCATGCGGCGTGCGGCCTCCTCCGGGATGTCCCCCGACCAGTTCGCCCAGGCGGTCGTCGAGGGCGGCCAGGTTCCGCTCCTGGTCGGCGAGGTCGCCCGCGGCAAGGCCCTGGCCGCCGTGGTCGAGAAGGCCACGGTCAAGGACACCAACGGCGAGATCGTCGACCTCGACGACGAGGAAGAAGAGGGCGAGGGCGCCGAGGCCCCCGCCGCGGACGCCGACGAGGCCCCCGCCGAGGCCGAGGCCGACGACGCCAAGGCCGACAAGGCCGGGGAGAAGACCGAGGGCTGACCCTCGCGTCGCCTCTGACGGACATACGACGGGCCCCGGACATTCAGCGCCGGGGCCCGTCTGTCGTACGGCAGGGCAGTACACCCAGGGGCGCGGGGCCGTGCCGGTGTGCGGCTCCGCCGCGTGGGCGCGGCCGGCCGCCCCGCTCCGAGGCGCTTCTTGACGGGCCTTTGCGGCGTCGCGACGCCCGGCACACGCTCCCGGCCCGCCGGACACGCCGCTCCTTCTTCCACGGAGATCCACCGGAAGCGCCCCGCCGGACCTCCACCGGCGGACACGCCCACGACGCGGGAACCCGGCGCACCCGGCGGAGCACCCTGCGCTCACAGCGAACACCCCCCGCTCCGGGATTCCCCGAAGGAGCCCGCGCGTTAGGGTCCATGAGTACGAGGGCAGGGGAGTCCGCGAGCACGGCCGGACGGCCCCACGCCCCGGCAGAACACGTGAGACGGCCCGGCGCCGTCGTAAGACGAGCAGGTGGATACGTGACGAATCTGATGCCTTCAGCCGCCGGCGAGCCTTCTATCGGTGGTGGCCTCGGCGACCAGGTCTACAACCGGCTGCTCGGCGAGCGGATCATCTTCCTCGGCCAGCCGGTCGACGACGACATCGCCAACAAGATCACCGCACAGCTGCTGCTCCTTGCCGCCGAACCGGACAAGGACATCTTCCTCTACATCAACAGCCCCGGCGGCTCCATCACCGCCGGCATGGCGATCTACGACACCATGCAGTACATCAAGAACGACGTGGTGACCATCGCCATGGGCCTCGCGGCCTCGATGGGTCAGTTCCTGCTCAGCGCGGGCACGCCCGGCAAGCGCTTCGCACTGCCGAACGCGGAGATCCTGATCCACCAGCCGTCCGCCGGCCTGGCCGGCTCGGCCTCGGACATCAAGATCCACGCCGAGCGGCTGCTGCACACCAAGAGGCGCATGGCCGAGCTCACCTCCCAGCACACCGGCCAGACGATCGAGCAGATCACCCGCGACTCGGACCGCGACCGCTGGTTCGACGCCTTCGAGGCCAAGGAGTACGGCCTCATCGACGACGTCATGCCCACGGCCGCGGGCATGCCGGGCGGCGGCGGCACCGGGGCGGCCTGAGCGGCCCACGGGAGCCACACGGCCCCGTAGGACCCCCACCGGACCCCGACCCGGACGGGACCGGCTCCGAGCAGACCCGCTCGGGCCGGCCCGGACCGGCTCGGAGGGCCCGGTGGCAGCCCCAGCAGCCCCGGCCCACCGCCTCAGCCCCTTTCCAGGAGACACTGTGAACGACTTCCCCGGCAGCGGCCTGTACGACCGCACCCGTGCCGAGTACACCGGCCCCGCGGCCGAGTCCCGCTACGTCATCCCGCGCTTCGTCGAGCGCACCTCCCAGGGCATCCGCGAGTACGACCCGTACGCGAAGCTCTTCGAGGAGCGCGTGATCTTCCTCGGCGTGCAGATCGACGACGCCTCCGCCAACGACGTCATGGCGCAGCTGCTGTGCCTGGAGTCGATGGACCCCGACCGGGACATCTCCGTCTACATCAACAGCCCCGGCGGCTCCTTCACCGCCCTCACGGCGATCTACGACACCATGCAGTACGTGAAGCCCGACGTGCAGACGGTCTGCATGGGCCAGGCGGCCTCCGCCGCCGCGGTCCTGCTCGCCGCCGGTACGCCCGGCAAGCGCATGGCGCTGCCGAACGCCCGCGTGCTGATCCACCAGCCGTACAGCGAGACCGGCCGCGGCCAGGTCTCCGACCTGGAGATCGCCGCCAACGAGATCCTCAGGATGCGTGCGCAGCTCGAGGACATGCTGGCCAAGCACTCCACCACGCCGGTCGAGAAGATCCGCGAGGACATCGAGCGCGACAAGATCCTCACGGCCGAGGACGCGCTGAACTACGGCCTGATCGACCAGATCATCACCACCCGGAAGATGGACAACTCCAGCCTGCGCTGACGCGTGGGGCCCGGGAGGCTGTATCGTCTGCCGCCCCTTGGCATGGTTCATGACGGTCCGCGTCGAAGCGAACCGTGCCGAGGGGGGCCCGAACGGGGGGCCCGGCAAGGTACCGTCGGACATAAGGCAGCACCAGGAGTCGTTGGACGTTGACGTCCAGGCGGCTCCCAGGCGAAGGGGAAGCACACCGTGGCACGCATCGGTGACGGCGGCGATCTGCTCAAGTGCTCGTTCTGCGGCAAGAGCCAGAAGCAGGTCAAGAAGCTCATCGCAGGGCCCGGTGTGTACATCTGCGACGAGTGCATCGACCTCTGCAACGAGATCATCGAGGAAGAACTCGCCGAGACCAGTGAGGTCCGCTGGGAGGAACTGCCCAAGCCCCGGGAGATCTACGAGTTCCTCGAGGGGTACGTGGTCGGCCAGGAATCGGCCAAGAAGGCCCTCTCCGTCGCCGTGTACAACCACTACAAGCGGGTCCAGGCGGGGGAGAACGGCGGCGCCCAGGGCCGCGAGGACGCCATCGAGCTGGCGAAGTCCAACATCCTGCTGCTGGGCCCCACCGGCTCCGGCAAGACCCTCCTCGCCCAGACCCTCGCCCGCATGCTGAACGTCCCGTTCGCGATCGCGGACGCCACCGCCCTCACCGAGGCGGGGTACGTCGGCGAGGACGTCGAGAACATCCTGCTGAAGCTGATCCAGGCCGCCGACTACGACGTCAAGAAGGCCGAGACCGGCATCATCTACATCGACGAGATCGACAAGGTCGCGCGCAAGAGCGAGAACCCGTCGATCACGCGCGACGTGAGCGGCGAGGGCGTCCAGCAGGCCCTGCTGAAGATCCTCGAGGGGACCACGGCGTCCGTCCCGCCGCAGGGCGGCCGCAAGCACCCGCACCAGGAGTTCATCCAGATCGACACGACGAACGTGCTGTTCATCGTGGGCGGTGCCTTCTCGGGCCTGGAGAAGATCATCGAGGGCCGTGCGGGGGCCAAGGGCATCGGCTTCGGCGCCACCATCCGCTCCAAGCGGGAGATCGAGTCCAAGGACCAGTTCGAGCAGGTCATGCCGGAGGACCTGGTCAAGTTCGGCATGATCCCCGAGTTCATCGGCCGGCTCCCGGTCATCACCTCGGTCCACAACCTCGACCGCGAGGCCCTGCTCCAGATCCTGATCGAGCCGCGCAACGCGCTCGTCAAGCAGTACGAGCGGCTCTTCGAACTCGACGGCGTGGAGCTGGACTTCGAGCGAGAGGCCCTCGAGGCCATCGCCGACCAGGCCATCCTCCGCCAGACCGGCGCCCGCGGCCTGCGCGCCATCATGGAGGAAGTCCTCCAGGGCGTCATGTACGAGGTCCCGTCCCGCAAGGACGTCGCCCGCGTGGTGATCACCGCGGACGTGGTCCTCTCCAACGTCAACCCGACCCTGATCCCGCGCGACGCCCGCGGCCGCGGACCGGGCGAGCAGAAGACGGCGTAGGGAACGGCGGCAACCGCCGTTCCCCGCACATGCGAAAGGGCCCCGGTCGAGCGACCGGGGCCCTTCCGCGCTCCCGCGTAGTGCGCGGGCACGCTCCGCGTACTACGCGGGCACGCGCACGTCGTCGCGGAGCTTCGTGGCGATGTCCGCGGCGGCGTCCTTCGTGATGTCCTTGGTGTTGTCACCGGGGGAGACGACGACGACCGTGCTGTAGTCGGCCCAGATGCAGAACCAGTTGGTGGTCTCTTTCTTGGTGAGGTTGTTGTTGCCCTTGCCCGCCTGGCACTTCATCACCGCACCGTCGAGGTCGACCGCCTCGGGCTCGCCCACGAGCTCGGTCATGAGCTCGTTGGACGAGTCCCCGTTGGACGAGTTCTCCCTGGTCTCCTTCTCGATGTTCGCGAAGAGCTTGTCCACGGCCGCCTCGGGGTCCTCGACCTCGCCGTAGGCGCCGAAGAACGTGACGCCCTTCGCCTTGAGCAGTTCGTCCTGGCCGGGCATGTCGGCCGGGTCGGGGTTCGCGGGGTCGTAGTTGCTGAAGTCGGCCGTCGAGTAGGAGGCGCCGACGGACCTGCCGTCCTTCACGCCGCCCTTGGCCAGGTCCTTCGTGGTGCTGGAGCTCGAGTCCTCGCCGGCCTCACCGACGCGCGTGTACTCGCCGATGACCGTTTCCGGCGCCGAGAGCTTGTGCGGGCCGTCGTCCTCCAGGCCGCCCGCGCCGCCGCCCCCGCCGATCACGAAGTACGCGCCGACACCGATCGCCACCACGACCGCCACCGCGCCGATGATCCAGCCGGCCTTCTTGGCGCCGCCACCCGGTGCCGGGGGCTGGGGCGCGCCGTACGGGGCCTGGCCGTAGGGGGGCTGCTGCGGCGGGACGCCCTGGCCGGGCTGGGGCGGGTAGCCGTACCCGGGCTGGCCGGGCGGCGGGGTCTGCTGGGGGTAGCCGTAGCCGGGCTGCGGAGCCTGCGGCTGTTGGCCGTAGGGACCCGGCTGACCGTACGGTCCGGGCTGCTGGGGCTGCCCGCCGTACGGGCCCGGCTGGTTGTAGCTCATGTTCTGGGTTCCCCTCCAGATGCTTATGTGTCGCTGACATCCTGTCTCAGCTCCGGCGTGATCAGGCCGTCGGGGGGTGCACCGTTACAAAGGAAACGCGTTTCGGGACTGGCCCGTGACACCTCTAAACTGAGGCTCGTGACCGAGAACTCTCAGCAGCCGCAGTCGCCCACCTCCGAACTGCCGACCCAGTACGCGCCGGCCGACGTAGAGGGGCCGCTGTACGAGCGCTGGGTGGAGCGGGGCTATTTCGAGGCCGACGCGAAGAGCGACAAGCCCCCGTACACCGTCGTCATCCCCCCGCCGAACGTCACGGGCAGCCTGCACCTCGGGCACGCCTTCGAGCACACCCTCATCGACGCCCTCACCCGCCGCAAGCGCATGCAGGGCCACGAGACGCTGTGGCAGCCCGGCATGGACCACGCCGGCATCGCCACGCAGAACGTCGTCGAGCGGGAACTCGGCAAGGAGGGCAAGTCCCGGCACGACCTGGGCCGTGAGGCCTTCGTCGAGCGGGTCTGGCAGTGGAAGGGCGAGTCCGGCGGCCAGATCTCCGGGCAGATGCGCCGCCTCGGCGACGGTGTCGCCTGGTCGCGCGAGCGCTTCACCATGGACGAGGGGCTGTCCCAGGCCGTCCAGACCATCTTCAAGCGGCTCTACGACGACGAGCTGATCTACCGCGCCGAGCGCATCATCAACTGGTGCCCGCGCTGTCTGACCGCGATCTCCGACATCGAGGTCGAGTACCAGGACGACGACGGCGAACTCGTCTCCATGACGTACGGCGACGGGGACGACACCATCGTCGTCGCCACCACCCGCGCCGAGACGATGCTCGGCGACACGGCCGTCGCCGTCCACCCCGAGGACGAGCGGTACAGGCACCTGATCGGCAAGCTCATCAGGCTGCCGCTGACCGACCGCTCCATCCCGGTCGTCGCCGACGAGCACGTCGACCCCGAGTTCGGCACCGGTGCCGTCAAGGTGACCCCGGCGCACGACCCGAACGACTTCGAGATCGGCCGCCGCCACGACCTGCCGTCCCTCACCGTGATGGACGAGCACGCCGTCATCACCGTCCACGGCCCCTTCCAGGGCCTGGACCGGCTCGAGGCCCGCTCCGCCATCGTCGCCGCGCTGCGCGCCGAGGGCCGGATCGTCGCCGAGAAGCGGCCGTACGTCCACAGCGTCGGCCACTGCTCGCGCTGCAAGACCACCGTCGAGCCCCGCCTGTCCATGCAGTGGTGGGTCAAGGTCGGCCCGCTGGCCAAGGCGGCGGGCGACGCCGTCCGCGACGGGCGGGTCACCATCCACCCGCAGGAGATGGAGAAGCGGTACTTCGACTGGGTCGACAACCTCCACGACTGGTGCATCTCGCGGCAGCTGTGGTGGGGCCACCGGATCCCCGTCTGGTACGGGCCGGACGGCGAGGTCGTCTGCGTCGGACCCGACGACGAGGCACCGAGCGGCGAGGGCTGGCACCAGGACACCGACGTCCTCGACACCTGGTTCTCCTCCGGCCTGTGGCCCTTCTCGACGCTGGGCTGGCCCGAACAGACGGAATCGCTCGCGAAGTTCTACCCGAACTCCGTCCTGGTCACCGGCTACGACATCCTCTTCTTCTGGGTCGCCCGGATGATGATGTTCGGCCTGTACGCGATGGACGGCACCCCGCCGTTCCACACCATCGCCCTGCACGGCATGGTCCGCGACCAGTTCGGCAAGAAGATGTCGAAGTCCTTCGGCAACGCGGTCAACCCGCTGGACTGGATGGACAAGTACGGCTCCGACGCCCTCCGCTTCACCCTCGCGCGCGGCGCCAACCCGGGCACCGACGTGCCGATCGGCGAGGACTGGGTCCAGGGCTCCCGCAACTTCGCCAACAAGATCTGGAACGCGACCCGCTTCGCGCTGATGAACGGCGCCACGGTCGACGGCCCGCTGCCGGACGCGTCGAAGCTGTCGTCGACCGACCGCTGGATCCTCTCCCGGCTGAACTCGGTCGTCGCCGAGGTCGACGCGTTCTACGACGACTTCCAGTTCGCCAAGCTGTCCGACACGCTGTTCCACTTCGCGTGGGACGAGGTCTTCGACTGGTACGTCGAGCTGTCCAAGACGACGTTCCAGGCGGGCGGCGAGCCGGCCGAGGCCGGCAAGCGCGTCCTGGGCGAGGTCCTCGACGTCACGCTGCGGCTGCTGCACCCCGTGGTCCCGTTCGTCACCGAGACCCTGTGGACCACCCTCACGGGCGGCGAGTCGGTCGTCGTCGCCGACTGGCCGACGGCGGTGTCCGTCCCCGGCG
Organism: Streptomyces yamdrokensis; assembly: GCF_053890455.1. Lineage (NCBI taxonomy): Bacteria > Bacillati > Actinomycetota > Actinomycetes > Kitasatosporales > Streptomycetaceae > Streptomyces > Streptomyces yamdrokensis. The sequence continues at coordinate 2,549,766 of NZ_CM132679.1, read as the reverse complement.
CCGACACGCCGGGCGGTTTCCGGGACGCCGGCGCCGAGCGGGAGATCGAGACCCTCCAGTCCGTCATCACCGAGGTCCGCCGCTTCCGCGCCGACCAGGGCCTGCAGCCCGGCCAGCGGGTCCCGGCCCGGCTGTCCCTCGACGGCTCGGCGCTCGCCCCGCACGAGGCGGCGATCCGGCAGCTGCTGCGTCTCCAGCCGGAGGGCGACGCGTTCACCGCGACGGCGACCCTGCCGGTGGCGGGCGTCGAGGTCGCCCTGGACCTGTCCGGGGTGATCGACTTCGAGGCCGAGCGCAAGCGCCTCACCAAGGACCTCGCGGCCGCGCAGAAGGAGCGTCAGCAGGCCGAGGCCAAGCTGGGCAACGAGGCGTTCCTGGCGAAGGCCCCCGACCACGTGGTCGACAAGATCCGTACCCGGCTGGCCAAGGCGGACGAGGACATCACCCGCATCGGGGCCCAGCTGGAACGGCTCCCGAAGGCGTAGCCCCGGCCGTCCCACGTCCTCGAGAGCCCCCCGGAGCCCGAGCGGTTCCGGGGGCTCTCGGCTGCCGTGGGGCGGATGCGGGCGGATACGTAGACTGGCCCCGTGAGCGACCTCCCTCCGAACGGCAACCACGACGACCACGGTGACCACGACGACCACGGTGACCACGACGACCGGCCGGATCCCCTCTACCCTCTCGACTCTCCCGACCCCTTCGAGGAGATCATCGAGGCGGAGACCCACCGGGACCCCGACCTCGCGGTGATCGAAGCCGGCAGCCGCACCCTGCGCACGCAGGGCGGCGCGCCCGAGTCCGACGTGCCCGCGCGGCCGGCGGACCCCGAGGTCGACAAGGCGCTGCGGGAGGTCGAGGGGGAACTGGCGTCCCGCTGGGGCGAGACCAAGCTGGAGCCCTCCCTGACCCGGGTCGCCGCGCTGATGGACGTCCTGGGCGAGCCGCAGCGCGCGTACCCCTCGATCCACATCACAGGCACCAACGGCAAGACGTCCACCGCCCGCATGATCGAGGCCCTGCTCGGTGCCTTCGAACTGCGCACCGGGCGTTACACCTCGCCGCACGTCCAGTCGGTCACCGAGCGGATCAGCCTCGACGGCGCGCCGGTCTCCGCCGAGCGGTTCGTGGAGACGTACCGGGACGTCGCGCCGTACGTCGAGATGGTCGACGAGCGGCAGGAGCACCGGCTGTCCTTCTTCGAGGTGCTCACCGGCATGGCGTACGCGGCCTTCGCCGACGCGCCGGTGGACGCGGCCGTCGTCGAGGTCGGCATGGGCGGCAGCTGGGACGCCACCAACGTGATCGACGGCAGTGTCGCCGTGGTGATGCCGATCGACCTCGACCACACCGACCGGCTCGGCACCACGCCCGCCGAGATCGCCGCCGAGAAGGCCGGCATCATCAAGCCGGACGCGACGGTGATCATGGCCCAGCAACCGGTCGACGCGGCCCAGGTGCTGCTGAGGAAGGCCGTCGAGGCCGACGCGACCGTGGCCCGGGAAGGACTGGAGTTCGGGGTCGTCGCCCGGCAGGTCGCCGTCGGCGGCCAGCAGCTGACCCTGCGCGGCCTCGGCGGCGAGTACTCCGAGGTGTATCTGCCGCTGCACGGCGCCCACCAGGCGCACAACGCCGCCGTGGCGCTCGCCGCCGTGGAGGCGTTCTTCGGCGTGGGCGCCCAGCGCGCCGAGCCGCTGGACATCGACACCGTCCGCAAGGCCTTCGCCGCCGTCGCCTCACCGGGCCGGCTGGAGGTCGTACGCCGGTCGCCCACCGTCGTGCTGGACGCCGCCCACAACCCGGCGGGCGCGCGGGCCGCGGCCGGGGCGGTCGGGGAGGCGTTCCAGTTCAGCCGGCTCATCGGCGTGGTCGGCGCCAGCGGGGACAAGAACGTGCGCGGGCTGCTGGAGGCCTTCGAACCGGTCTTCGCCGAGGTCGTCGTCACACAGAACTCCAGCCACCGCGCGATGGACGCCGACGAACTGGCCGGGATCGCCGTCGAGGTGTTCGGCGAGGACCGCGTCCAGGTCGAACCCCGGCTGCCCGACGCGCTGGAGGCGGCGATCACGCTCGCCGAGGAGGAGGGCGAGTTCACCGGCGCCGGTGTGCTCGTCACCGGTTCCGTCATCACCGTCGGCGAGGCCCGACTGCTTCTGGGGAAGGGCTGAGGAACCGTGCGTACACTCTGCGCGTCGACCCTGATCGGCGAGTTCTTCGTCATCGGTTTCGCCGGACTGGTCGCGATGAAGGACCCGGACCTGGCGACCGGCACCGTGTGGACGGTCTGCGGCATCGCCATGTTCCTGTCCGTGGCACTGTGCGGGGTGATCACCCGGCCCGGCGGCGTCGCCCTCGGCTGGGCCCTGCAGATCCTGCTGATCGCCTCCGGCGTCTTCGTCCCGATGATGTTCCTCCTGGGCGTGATGTTCGCGGCACTGTGGTGGGCCTCGGTGCACTACGGGCGGAAGATCGACGAGGCGAAGGCGATGTTCGCGGCACGACAGCGGGCATAGCGGGGCGTTGCCGGTGCCGGGTGCCTCACCGTGCCCGGCACCCGGGCCCTCTTCGCCGGCGCGGGGACGATCCCGGCTTCCCCCTGTGCCCGGCTCACCGCCGGCCGTGCTCCCCGCGACAGCGGGGCCACCGGGCGAGGTCCGGGTGCCGACCCCGCTGCCCCACCGGGTAGCCTCGGGCCATTCGACTTCCTGGCCTGCAAGGAGCCGCACACCATGACACAGCGCACCCTCGTCCTCCTGAAGCCGGACGCCGTCCGCCGCTCACTGGTCGGCGAGATCCTCAGCCGTATCGAGCGCAAGGCCGGCTGGCGGATCACCGCGCTGGAGCAGCGGACCCTGGACCGTGCCACCCTGGAGCAGCACTACGCGGAGCACGTCGGCCGCCCGTTCTACGAGCCGCTGATGGAGTTCATGGCCTCCGGCCCCGTCGTGGCGATGATCGTCGAGGGTGAGCGGGTCATCGAGGGCGTGCGCCAACTGGCCGGTCCGACCGACCCGGTCGCCGCGGCCCCGGGCTCGATCCGCGGGGACTTCGGCGTCATCGTCCGGGAGAACCTGATCCACGCCTCCGACTCCGAGGAGTCCGCCGAGCGCGAGGTGAAGATCTTCTTCCCGGGCCGCGCCTGACGTTCACGGGCAACACCGTCCGCATCGGCCGCGCGTGACGGCCCCACGGGTACGGGCCGTGCGTGCCGATCGCCCGCGTGGCCGTACGTGGCGTACCCGCCGTGCGCGAGGAATGCGCACAACGGTTGTGTACAACACGCGTACGGCAAGGGACGCGAGGGCCGCACGCGACGATCACCCGCCAAGGTCGCGCATAACAATCACGTAGCGTCCGTGGGCTGCGGTTTCGGCCGCCTGGCGATGGTCTGGGGGCTTTGCCCCCGGACCTTTTCCACGAACGAGTGGCGTTCGGGGGAACGAATGCCCCCGATGGCCCGTCTCCGCAAGCAACGGGATCCGCCATCCGATGACAATGGCGAAGACCCTCGCGCCGTGTTCGCGATGGCGCGTCTACGATGGAAGCCTTCGCGTCACCGCACCCACCTCGCCTACCTGAAAAGCCCTCAAAAGCCAGTGGGAAGGCCAGACGAATCCTGATGGGGAACTCAATGTCGTTCATCGGCCGTGACATGGCTGTCGACCTCGGGACCGCCAACACGCTGGTGTACGTCAGAGGCCGCGGGATCGTACTCAACGAGCCGTCCGTCGTGGCGATCAACACCAATACCGGTGGCATCCTCGCGGTCGGGTCCGAAGCGAAGAAGATGATCGGGCGCACCCCCGGCAACATCGTCGCCGTCCGCCCCCTGAAGGACGGCGTCATCGCCGACTTCGAGATCACCGAGCGGATGCTCCGCTACTTCATCCTGAAGATCCACAAGCGGCGGTACCTGGCCCGCCCGCGGGTCGTCGTCTGTGTCCCCTCGGGCATCACGGGTGTGGAGCGCCGTGCCGTCATCGAGGCGTCGTCCCAGGCCGGCGCCCGCCAGGTGCACATCATCGAGGAGCCCATGGCCGCGGCCATCGGCTCCGGCCTGCCGGTCCACGAGGCCACGGGCAACATGGTGGTGGACATCGGCGGAGGCACCACGGAGGTCGCGGTCATCTCCCTCGGCGGCATCGTCACCGCCCAGTCCATCAGGGTCGCGGGCGACGAACTGGACAACGCGATCATCCAGCACATCAAGAAGGAGTACTCCCTCCTGCTGGGTGAGCGCTCGGCCGAGCAGATCAAGATCACGATCGGTTCGGCGTACGACCTCGACTCCGACGAACACACCGAGATCCGCGGCCGGGACCTGGTCTCCGGGCTGCCCAAGACCGTGGTCATCTCCGCCGCCGAAGTCCGCAAGGCGATCGAGGAGCCCGTCAACGCGATCGTGGACGCCGTCAAGACCACCCTCGACAAGTGCCCGCCGGAACTGTCCGGCGACATCATGGACCGGGGCATCGTGCTGACCGGTGGCGGCGCCCTGCTGCGCGGCCTGGACGAGCGGCTGCGCCGGGAGACGGGCATGCCCATCCACATCGCCGAGGACCCGCTGGACAGCGTGGCGCTCGGCTCCGGAAAGTGCGTCGAGGAGTTCGAGGCACTCCAGCAGGTGCTGGACGCCCAGCCGCGCAGATGACACCTCTTCGATTCCGCCGTACGGGACGATCTCCTCTCGTACGGCGGATCGTTGATATAGAGACACCAGCCCATTCATACTTTCCGACCGTTCCCGAAGACTTCCGAAGACTTCTGACGACTTCCGTTCTCGCTACCCGTTTCGACGAGGAAGGCACGGCCGCCGCACGTGAGGGACACACGAGAGAGCCGGCTGCTCCTGGTGCTGCTGATCACCACCGCTTTCGCACTGATCACGGTGGACATCCGCGGCGGAGAGGATTCCCCGGTCGACGGTGCCCGACAGGCCGCGGCCACGGTCTTCGGCCCGATCGAGAACGGGGTCTCCGGCGCGGTCGACCCGATCGGCAACGCGGTCGCCGCGGTCCGTGACTCCGGCGACCGGCACGACCGGCTCGCCGAACTCGAGCGGGAGAACGCCGCGCTCAAGGCCGAACTCGGCAGCGACGACCGCAACCGCAGCAGGGCCGAGCAGCTCGACACGATGCTGAAGGTCGCCGGGCAGGGCCAGTACGGCATCAAGGGCGCTCAGGTCATCGCCATAGGAGCGGCCCAGGGGTTCTCCTGGACCATCACCATCGACGTCGGCGCGAACGACGGCATCGAGCGCGACATGACCGTCCTCAACGGCGACGGACTCGTCGGCCGGGTCACCACCGTCGGCCCGCACACCGCCACCGTGCTGCTCGCCAACGACCCCGACTTCACCGTCGGCACCCGCATGGAGGCCGGCGACGAACTCGGCTTCGCCTCCGGCCAGGGCGACCGGCCCCTGCGCGTCGAACTCCTCAACGGCAAGGCCGAGATCAAGAAGGGCGACCGGCTGGTCACCTTCGGCTCCCAGGCCGACAAGCCGTTCGTGCCCGGCGTTCCCGTCGGCACCGTCTCCCGCGTCGACCCCTCCGGCGGTGGCCTCACCCGCACCCTCTACGTCACGCCGTTCGTCGGCTTCACCAAGCTCGACGTCGTCGGCGTCGTCGTCCAGGCCCCCGAGAAGGACCCGCGCGACACGGTGCTGCCCGAGAAGCCGAAGCCGACGCCCACCCCGACCGTCACGGTGACCGTCACCCCGTCCGCCCCTGCCGACGGCCAGTACCAGCAAGAGCAGTAGGAGCTGTCACCCATGCGCGTCAACCGGATCCTGCTCTCCAGCTCACTGATCGTCGTCGCCCTGGTGGTCCAGGTGAGCGTCCTCGCCCGCCTCCACCTCCCGGGTGCCGTCCCCGACCTGCTCCTCCTCACCGTCCTCGGCCTCGCCCTGGTCTACGGCCATGTCGGCGGCTCCCTCATCGGCTTCGGCGCCGGACTCCTCGCCGACCTCGCGCCGCCCGCCGACCACGCCGTCGGCCGCTACGCCCTCGTGCTGTGCGTCATCGGCTACCTCGCCGGACTGGTCAAGCCCGAGTCCGGCCAGGTGAGATCGGCGAGTGGCCCCATGACCGTGGTGGTCGCCGCCGCGGTCGGCTCCACCCTGCTCTACGCCGGCGTGGGCGCCCTCGTCGGTGACACCGCCGCCCGCCATGTCGGCCTCGGCGGACTGCTCTTCAGCGCCGCCCTGTACGACCTGCTGCTCGCCCCGTTCGTCGTCCCCGGCGTCATGGCCCTGGCCCGCCGGGCCGAGAACGATCCGCTCGCCGAGACCAGCTCCGCCAAGTCCGGCGACGTCGCCTCCGGCTGGAGCTCCGGCGGCACCGGGCTGCGCATCGGCGCCCAGCGGGGCCTTCGCGTGAAGGCGGCGCGGGCACGGGTGGCGCGGGCCGGCCGCATCAAGGGGGTCAAGCGCCTGTGACCCCGCACCACCTCACCGAGGGGGAGGAAGCCGCGTGACCAACTCCCACCCGTCTCCCACCACCACCCTCAACGGAATGGGCTGCGCCCATGAGTAACATCCCCGAGACCGGGCGCAGTACACGGGTGCAGATCCGGCTCGTCGTCATCCAGGTCCTCGTCCTCTCCCTCCTCGGCACCCTCGGCGGGCGCCTGTGGTACCTCCAGATCCGCGAAGGCGCCGAGTACGCCAAGGAGGCCTCCGGCAACCACGTCCAGCAGGTCGTCCAGCCCGCGGTCCGCGGCTCCATCCTGGACGCCCGCGGGGTGGCCCTCGCCGACAACGAGACCCGGCTGGTCGTCTCCGCCTCCCGCACCGAGCTGATGAAGATGCGCGACGACGGCGAGGCGGTCCTCACCAAGCTCGCCGGTGTCCTCGGCATGCCCGCCGAGGACGTCATGGAGAAGGTCCGGCTGTGCGACGCCGAGACCCCCCAGCCCTGCTGGAACGGCTCGCCGTACCAGCCCATCCCCATCACCGACGAGGCCACCGCCAAGCAGGCCCTGCAGATCCGCGAGCGCGCCGAGGACTTCCCCGGCATCAGCGCCGAGCCCCAGGCCGTACGCCGGTACGCGGCCCCCGGACAGGCCAACACCGCCCAGGTCCTCGGCTACCTCTCGCCCGTCACCGACGAGGAACTCCAGAAGGCGCAGGACACCGACTCGCCGTACCTGCGCTCCGACCAGGTCGGCCGCTCCGGCCTCGAGCGCCAGTACGACAAGGAGCTGCGCGGCAAGGCCGGCGTCACCCGCTACGAGGTGGACAACCTCGGCCGCGTCATCGGCGAGGCCCAGGCCGACCCCGCCGAACCCGGCGCCAACCTCGTCACCAGCATCGACGCCCGCGTCCAGCGGGTCGCCGAGTACGAACTGAACGAGGCGATGAAGGCCGCCCGCAAGGAGATGGACCGCAACACCAACCGCCTCTACGAGGCCGACTCCGGTGCCATCGTCGTCATGGAGGCCAAGACCGGCCGGGTCGTCGCCATGGCCTCCAACCCGAGCTACGACCCCAACGCCTGGGTCGGCGGCATCTCCGGCAAGGACTACGCGAGCCTGACCGGCAAGGACTCCAACTACCCGCTGCTCAACCGCGCCATCCAGGGCGTGTCGGCGCCCGGCTCCATCTTCAAGGTCATCCCGACCGCCGCGGCGGTCAACGCCGGGTACTCCTTCGACGGCCCCTACGAATGCTCCAGCTCGTACTCCATCGGCGGCCAGGTCTTCAAGAACTTCGAGTCCCAGAACCACGGCCGGATCAGCCTCGGCCGTGCCCTCGAGGTCTCCTGCGACACCGTCTTCTACCGCCTCGCCCACGAGGAGTGGAAGCGCGACGGCGGCAACAAGCCGAAGAAGAACGCCGAGGACTGGTTCTACAAGACCTCCCACCAGTTCGGCCTCGGCGAGCTGACCGGCATCGACCTGCCCAACGAGGTCACCGGCCGTGTCCCCGACCGCCAGTGGAAGCGCGACTACTGGGAGGCCAACAAGGACGCCTGGTGCAAGTCCGGCAAGAAGGGCGGCAGCTACGTCGAGCAGATCGCCTACGAGAACTGCCTCGAAGGCAACCGCCTGCGTGCCGGTGACTCCGTCAACTACTCCATCGGCCAGGGCGACACCCTCGTCACCCCCATCCAGATGGCCTCCGTCTACGCGGCCCTCTCCAACGGCGGCACGCTCTACCAGCCCACCGTCGGCAAGGCCGTCATCAGCCCCGACGGCAAGAAGGTCACGGAGATCGAGCCCGAGGCGCAGAGCAAGCTGCCGGTCACCAAGAAGACCCTCGCCGAGATAGACGGCGCCCTCGAGGGAGTCGCCACCCGCGGTACGGCCGCCTGGCGGTTCGGCGGCTGGCCGCAGGACGAGATCCCGATGCACGCCAAGACCGGCACCGCGGAGGTCTACGGCAAGCAGACCACCTCCTGGTTCGCCACCTACACCGAGGACTACTCGATCGTCATGACGATCTCCCAGGGTGGTACCGGCTCCGGTGCCTCGGGTCCCGCCGTGCGCAACGTCTACAACGCGCTGTACGGGGTCTCCCCGGACGGCGTCATCGACGAGAGGAAGGCACTGCTGCCCACCCCGCAGAAGACGCTGCCCAAGGTCAGGACGGACGGCACCATCCTCTCCCCGAAGGTCTCCAAGGACCCGGCCAAGGAACAGCGGGCCGCCGCGGAGGGCGAGCAGGCACCCGACGGACTGTCCCAGGAACAGGGCGCGACCACGACCACATCCCCGCCCGCCAACCGCGACACCCGCCGCCGCGACGCACGACGGGGCGGCTTTCGGCGGGGCGGCGTCCGGGCACGCCGCACGGCAGGCCGGAGGTCGGCGCCATGACCGGCGGAGTCAACAGCTTCCACGTCTCCGGATACGGACCCGAGCGGGCCGGCTGGACGCGGCTCTTCGCCCGCGACTCCCCGGCCCGGCGCCTCGACTGGCCGATACTGCTCTCGGCGATCGCCCTGTCGCTGCTCGGCTCCCTCCTGGTCTACTCGGCGACCCGCAACCGCACCGACATCAACCAGGGCGACCCGTACTACTTCCTGGTCCGGCACTGGCTGAACACCGGCATCGGCCTGGCCCTGATGATCGCCATGCTCTGGCTCGGCCACCGCACCCTGCGCACCGCCGTGCCGGTCCTCTACGGCGCCTCGGTGCTGCTGATCCTGCTGGTGCTCACCCCGCTGGGCTCCACCATCAACGGCGCCCACTCCTGGATCAAGCTCGGCGGCGGCTTCTCGGTCCAGCCGTCCGAGTTCGTGAAGCTCACGATCATCCTGGGCATGGCGATGCTCCTCGCCGCCCGGGTCGACGCGGGCGACAAGCCCTACCCCGACCACCGCACGGTCCTGCAGGCACTCGGACTGGCCGCCGTCCCCATGGTGATCGTGATGCTGATGCCCGACCTCGGGTCGGTCATGGTCATGGCCGTCATCGTGCTCGGCGTCCTGCTCGCCTCCGGTGCCTCCAACCGGTGGGTCCTCGGCCTGATCGGCGCCGGCGTGGCCGGCGCGGTCACCGTCTGGCAGCTCGGGGTGCTCGACGAGTACCAGATCAACCGCTTCGCCGCCTTCGCCAACCCCGAGCTCGACCCCGCAGGCGTCGGCTACAACACCAACCAGGCCCGCATCGCCATCGGCTCCGGCGGTCTCACCGGCTCCGGGCTCTTCGAGGGCTCGCAGACCACCGGCCAGTTCGTGCCCGAGCAGCAGACCGACTTCGTCTTCACCGTCGCCGGGGAGGAACTCGGCTTCGTCGGCGGCGGACTCATCATCGTCCTGCTCGGCGTCATCCTGTGGCGTGCCTGCCGCATCGCCCGCGACACCACCGACCTGTACGGCACCGTCGTCGCCGCCGGCATCGTCGCCTGGTTCGCCTTCCAGTCCTTCGAGAACATCGGCATGACCCTCGGCATCATGCCGGTCACGGGTCTGCCCCTGCCGTTCGTGTCCTACGGCGGCTCGTCGATGTTCGCGGTGTGGCTGGCCGTGGGCCTCCTGCAGTCGATCAGACTGCGACGCCCGCTGTCCGCGTAACCCGGCCACCAGGCCCTTTCGGCCGACCCGGTTTCTCCGGCACCGACCGGGGAAACCGGGTTGGTGGGACCACCGGCCACGAAGAGATTGCGGGTCATGGCGGACACAAAACGTGAAATCGAGCGCAAGTACGAGTCCGGTGAGCGGGGACTCCCCGACCTGACCGGCGTCCCGGGAGTCGAGTCCGTCGTCGACCGGGGCGTGACCCACCTGGACGCCACCTACTACGACACCGCCGACGAGCGCCTCGCCGCCGCCTCCCTCACCCTGCGCAGACGCACCGGCGGCTCCGACGCCGGCTGGCACCTGAAGTTCCCCGTCGCCCCCGGGGTGCGCGACGAGATCCACGCCCCACTCTCCGACGCCCTCCCGGAGAGCCTCGCCCGGCTCGTCCGCTCCCGCGTCCGCGACACCGAACTGAAGCCCGTGGTCCGGCTGCGCTCCGACCGGGACCTGCGCCACCTCCTCGACGCCGACGGCCGGCTCCTCGCCGAGATCAGCGTCGACACGGTGCGCGCCGAACGCCTCACCGGCCACGGCGGCACCGCGCGGTGGACCGAGATCGAGGTCGAACTCGCCGACGGCAGCGACCCCGCCTTCCTCGACAAGGTCGGCAAACGGCTCCGCAAGGCGGGCGTACGCCCCTCGAAGGCCGCGTCCAAACTGGCCCGCGCCCTCGCCGAGACCGCGCCCCCGGCCGGCCTTCCCGAAAAAGCCGCGCCCGCTCCCGCACCCGCCCCGGCCGCGGCACCGAAGCGCAAGCACCGCAGCCGCCCGGTCGGCGAACCCGTCGACGCCGGCGACCACGTCCTCGCCTACGTCCGCGCCCAGCGGGACGCGCTCGTCGAACTCGACCCCGCCGTACGCCAGGACGTACCCGACTCCGTGCACCGCATGCGGGTCGCCACCCGCCGCCTGCGCAGCACCTTCCGCTCCTTCGGCTCCGTCCTGGACCGGGAGACCACCGACCCGATCGGCGCCGACCTGAAGTGGCTGGCCGCCGAGCTCGGCCTGGACCGCGACCAGGAAGTACTCGCCGAGCGCCTGACCTCGGCCCTGGGCGAACTGCCCGACACCCTCGTCCTCGGCGCCGTCCGCGAACGACTGGCCTCCTGGTCCGAGGCCGGCCACCGCGGAGCCCACAGCGAGGTCAACGCCGTCCTCGACTCCCGCCGCTACTTCTCCCTGCTCGACAGCCTCGACAGCCTGCTGGCCGACCCTCCCCTGCGGAAGAAGGCCGCCCGCGACCCCGGGAAGGTGCTCACCAAGGCCGTGAGCAAGGACCTCGCCAAGGTGTCCGACCTCGTCGCCCGGGCACTGGACCTGCCGCCCGGCCACGACCGCGACGTCGCCGTGCACGAAGCCCGCAAGAAGACCAAGCGCACCCGCTACGCCGCCGAGGCCGCCGCCCCGGCCCTCAAGGGCCCCGCCAAGGGCCTGGTCAAGGACATGAAGACGCTCCAGAGCCTGCTCGGCGACCACCAGGACAGCGTCATGGCCCGCCAGACCCTGCGCGAACTGTCCGCCGTCGCCCACGCGGCGGGGGAGAGCGCCTTCACCTACGGCCTGCTCCACGGACACGAGGAGCGCCGGGCGGAGATCGTCGAGGCGGCCCTCCCGGAAACCTGGAAGCGGATCAGGAACAGCACCGCCTTCTGACGCCGGGCCCGCCGCGGGCCGTGCGGGGGACCTCTCCGGCCGGGTTAGGCTGGATGGTCCCCCCGCCCGCACACAAAGGTTCCCGAGATGCCTGCCGAAGCCGCCGAGGCCGCTGAGTCTGTGTTTCCGCAGCTCGAAGCTCTGCTCCCGCATGTGCAGAAGCCGATCCAGTACGTCGGCGGAGAGCTCAACTCCACGGTCAAGCCTTGGGACAGCTGTGACGTCCGCTGGGCGCTCATGTACCCCGACGCGTACGAGGTCGGGCTCCCCAACCAGGGCGTCATGATCCTCTACGAGGTGCTCAACGAGCAGGACGGCGTCCTCGCCGAGCGCACCTACAGCGTCTGGCCGGACCTGGAGGAACTGATGCGCGAGCACCACGTCCCCCAGTTCACGGTCGACAGCCACCGCCCGGTCGGGGCCTTCGACGTGTTCGGCCTGAGCTTCTCCACCGAGCTCGGCTACACCAACATGTTCGCCGCCCTGGACCTCGCCGGCATCCCGCTCGAGGCCCGGGACCGCGGCCCGGACGACCCGATCGTCATGGCCGGCGGCCACGCCGCGTTCAACCCCGAGCCGATCGCCGACTTCATCGACTGCGCCGTCATCGGCGACGGCGAGCAGGCCGTCCTCGAGGTCACCCGGATCATCCGCGCCTGGAAGGAGGAGGGCCGCCCCGGCGGCCGCGAGGAACTCCTCTTCCGCCTGGCCAGGACCGGCGGCGTGTACGTCCCCGGTTTCTACGACGTCGAGTACCTCCCCGACGGCCGGATCGCCCGCGTCGTACCGAACAGGTCGGGCGTGCCGTGGCGCGTCTCCAAGCACACGGTGATGGACCTCGACGAGTGGCCCTACCCCAAGCAGCCCCTCGTCCCGCTCGCCGAGACGGTCCACGAGCGCATGTCGGTGGAGATCTTCCGCGGCTGCACCCGCGGCTGCCGTTTCTGCCAGGCCGGCATGATCACCCGCCCGGTCCGCGAGCGCTCCATCACCGGCATCGGCGACATGGTCGAGAAGGGCCTCAAGGCCACCGGCTTCGAAGAGGTCGGCCTCCTGTCCCTCTCCTCCGCCGACCACTCGGAGATCGGAGACATCGCCAAGGGCCTCGCCGACCGCTACGAAGAGGACAAGATCGGCCTCTCGCTGCCCTCCACCCGCGTCGACGCCTTCAACGTCGACCTGGCCAACGAGCTGACCCGCAACGGCCGCCGCTCCGGCCTCACCTTCGCCCCCGAGGGCGGCTCGGAGCGCATGCGCAAGGTCATCAACAAGATGGTCTCCGAGGACGACCTGATCAGGACCGTCGCCACGGCCTACGGCAACGGCTGGCGCCAGGTGAAGCTCTACTTCATGTGCGGTCTGCCCACCGAGACCGACGACGACGTCCTCCAGATCGCCGACATGGCGATGAACGTCATCCAGAAGGGCCGCGAGGTCTCCGGCTCGGGCGACATCCGCTGCACCGTCTCCATCGGCGGTTTCGTCCCCAAGCCGCACACCCCCTTCCAGTGGGCCCCGCAGCTGTCGGCCGAGGAGACGGACGCCCGCCTGACCAAGCTGCGCGACAAGATCCGCGGCGACAAGAAGTACGGCCGCTCCATCGGCTTCCGCTACCACGACGGCAAGCCCGGCATCATCGAGGGCCTGCTCTCCCGCGGCGACCGCCGCGTCGGCGCGGTCATCCGCGCGGTCTACGAGGACGGCGGCCGCTTCGACGGCTGGCGCGAGCACTTCTCCTACGACCGCTGGATGCGTTGCGCGGACAAGTCCCTCGCGCGGTTCGGCGTGGACGTCGACTGGTACACCACCCGCGAACGCACCTACGAGGAGGTCCTCCCCTGGGACCACCTCGACTCCGGCCTCGACAAGGACTGGCTCTGGGAGGACTGGCAGGACGCCCTCGACGAGACGGAGGTCGAGGACTGCCGCTGGACCCCGTGCTTCGACTGCGGCGTGTGTCCTCAGCTCGACACCAGTATTCAAATCGGACCAACTGGTAGGAAGTTGCTGCCGCTGACGGTCAAGAACGCGGCGTCGGCTCCCAGCGGGGCGACGTCCTGAGCCGTCGTCCACGAGACGTCCAGTGGGCCCACTCCCGGACATCGGGGTGGGCCCACCGGCGTTCGCGGCCCGCGGTGGTGACGCGGTGTTACGGCCGTGCGGTGTCGGGCGTCGGTACCGGTACCGGTGGCTGTACGGGTGCCGTTTCGGGCGGACGGGTGGTGAGGAGGGGCGGGAGGGCGGCCTCGAGGTCGTCCAACGCCCTTCTGGCGACGGCGATGCGGGTGCGCAGATCCCCGTCGGGCACCGGGACGACGGGCACCGGAACCCGGGCGGGGGCCGGGAGGACGTCGGGGGCGGGGGACTGTTCGTGTTCCAGTTCGCGGGCCTCGTCCAGGGAGCTGATGACGACTCCGATCAGGACGTTGACCAGGACGAACGAGGCGATCAGCACGTAGGAGGCGTAGTAGACGATGCTCCAGCGGGAGATCTCCAGACCCGCGTGGACCGCGTCCCCGAGGCCGTCCAGGGTCATCAGCAGGAAGAGGGTGAGGACGGCGCGGCCGAGAGAGCCGTACTGGCCCGGGTTCGCCTCGCCGAAGAAGACCCAGCCGACCATGGCGTAGACGTACAGCAGGAGCGCGCCCACCAGCAGGAAGCTGATGGTGCCGGGCAGGCTGCGGGCCACCGCCACGATGACGATGCGCAGTTGGGGCAGGAAGCGGGCGGTGCGCAGGACGCGGGCGAGGCGCAGGAGCCGCAGGACGGTGGTGTTCTCGCGGACGACGGGGAGGAACGCGCAGGCGACGACGGCGAGGTCGAAGACGTTCCAGGGGTCGCGGAAGAAGTCGCGGGGGCGGTCGGCGTGGGCGCAGGCGCGTACGGCTATCTCGGCGGTGAAGGCGGCGAGGCAGAGGTGTTCGGCGAGGCGTAACCAGCGGTGCCAGTCCGCGGCGAGTCCGCTGTAGGTCTCGGCTCCGAGGAGGACCGCGTTGACGATGATCAGGGTGAAGACGGACAGGGCGAACCAGCGGGCTTCGGTGAGGGCGCGGGCTCTCTCCGCCAGGACGCGGCGCGGGGGCCGGGACCGGGGCGGCCGGGGCATGGCGCCCATGGGGGCAGGGTGGTCGTTCATCGTGCTTTATCTGCTCCTTCGTGCCGCGCGTCATGCCCGAGGTGCGGACGGGCCGGCGGGTTCGCGCGGCGGTGACACTCCAGAGCCGATTTCTACAGCATTGTAGATTCGCGGGTGCCCGATGCGGGAGGGTGACGCGTCGGCCCGGCACCGGTGCATCCGAACGGCCTGCCGGGGCGTCTACTCCTGCATGGACCTGGAGAAGCCGGACGCGGAGAGACCGACACCGCCCGTACCGCCGCCTCCGCGGCGGCAGCCGGAGGCGGCGGGTGAGGGACCCGGGGCGGGGGGTGAGGGGTGCCTGGTCGTGGCGATCCGCCTGCCGGTGCGGATCGTCGTGTTCCTCGTGGTCCTGCCGGTGCGTCTGGTGTGGGACGCGTGTGCCGTCGCCGCGCGGTGGCTGGGCCGCACCGTGTTCCGTCCGCTCGGGCGGGCGCTGCTGTGGATCGGGCGCGCGGTGTTCGTGTGGCCGCTGGTCGGGCTGTGGCGGTACGTCCTCGTGCCGCTCGGCAGGGCGCTCGCGTGGCTCGGGAACCTGGTGGTCGTCGTGCCCGCCGGGTGGCTGTACCGGTACGTGCTCGTGCCGCTCGGGCACGCGCTGGTGTGGCTGTACGCGCGCGTGCTGACGCCCTTCGGGCACGGCGTGATGTGGGTGCTGCGCGGGATCGTGGCCGTCTGTGCCGCGATCGGCCTCGGGGTGTTCGCGGCCCTCGCCCGGCTCACGCGGTATCTGGTCGTCGTGCCCTGTGCCTGGCTGTACAAGTGGGTGCTCACGCCCGTCGGGCATGCCGTCGCCTGGTGTGCGAAGGGGCTGGCGGGACTGGTGGGCATGCTCGTCACCGGCATCGGCGTGGGGCTGTACTGGATCACCCGGATCCTGTTCGTGCTGCCGCTGCTCGCCGTGTGGCGCTGGGTTCTGGCGCCGGTGGGGCGGGCGCTCGCCGTCGTCGCGCGGGAGATCCGGGACGCCCTCGGACATGCCTGGCGGGTCACCGGGTACATCTCGCTCGCGGTGGGGCGGTTTCTGAGGGACCTCTTCCGGTGGACCGTCGTGGAACCGGCGCGCTGGGTGTACGCACGCGTGCTGACACCGGTGGGGCATGTGGTGCGGGACGTGGTGCTGCGGCCCGCCGCCGCGGCGGGCCGTGCCGCGGGGCGGGCCGTACGGCAGTCCCTCGCCTCCGCCCGCGCGACGCTGCGGCAGGCGCGCGCCGACCTCGGCCGGGTGCTCGTCGGGGAACGGCGGCCGGCACCGGTGGAGAACCGGCGGGAACCTATCGGCGGCGACACGCGTACTCTTGGTAGCAGTACGACCGCACTCACGAAGGACTGAGCGACACTGGGCAAGCGACAGCCCGAAGGCCCGCCGCCCGCACCCGCGGTGCAGCGCATCCGACTGCGTTACACCAAGCGCGGCCGCCTCCGGTTCACCAGCCACCGTGACTTCCAGCGTGCCTTCGAGCGCGCGCTGCGCCGCGCCGAGGTGCCGATGGCGTACTCGGCGGGGTTCACGCCGCACCCGAAGGTGTCGTACGCCAATGCCGCACCCACCGGCACGGGCAGTGAGGCGGAGTACCTCGAGATCGCGCTCACCCAGGAGCGCGACCCGGAACTGCTCAGAACGCTCCTCGACGAGTCGCTGCCCACGGGCCTCGACGTCGTGGAGGCGGCCGAGGTCCGTACCCCGGGGCTCGCCGACCGGCTCACGGCCTCGGTGTGGGAGCTGCGGCTGGACGGTGTCGACGCAGAGGAGGCCCGCCGAGCGGTGGACGCCTTCAACGCGGCCGGAAC
Source organism: Streptomyces yamdrokensis (assembly GCF_053890455.1). Lineage (NCBI taxonomy): Bacteria > Bacillati > Actinomycetota > Actinomycetes > Kitasatosporales > Streptomycetaceae > Streptomyces > Streptomyces yamdrokensis. Next base: position 2,533,164 of record NZ_CM132679.1, on the reverse strand, counting down.
CGTCGAGGTACAGCGCCGGACGAAGAACGGCGTCCGTACGTTCGACGCCCGCTGTGCGGTCGTGGATCTGGAGAGCGTGGAAACGCCCTCTTCACCGGCCGATAGGCCGACCGGCCGCCCCTGTGCGATACTGCGGCTGGTTGTTCGGCACGTGACGCCTGCCGTTCGACCCGACGACGTCCTGTCCGGTCTCCGCGCCGTGGCCGATCTGGCGCCGCCGGTCCCCGCAGCGGTGACCAGGCTGGCGCAGGGGCTGCTCGATGAAGAGACCAGCACGGTGACCGACCCGCTCGCGCCCGACCGCGAGGCAGCAGCGACCGAGCCGCAACCGGCCGGTGCCACTGCCACCGCGACGGTGCCGGCGTAAGGAAGGTCCCGCGTAGGGACGGACGTCGTAGCGCCGCCCTCGTACCTCGGGAGCCACCCGGGTCGGGCAGCGCACCCACCACAAGACTTTCGCCAGGCCGTGCGCATTCGGTGTACGGAACCGGTGAGACAGGACACAGAGAGCTCCCGTGCGGCGCCCGCGCCCCGGACGGCGGTAACCGCGCTTCGCGCGAACCGCGGACGTCACCGGCATCGCCGGACCAGGTGCGGCGCCCGGGAGCCTGACGGGAGAAACCCCCGCATGCTCGAACCGACCGAGCCCACAGAGGGCTCCGAACCGAACAGCCCCAGCGACACCCTGCCGCCGCGCCGTCGGCGCCGGGCCGCGTCACGGCCGGCCGGCCCGCCCGCGGCGGCCCCCGGCACGACGGACCCGGCGACCGCCCCGGCCATACCGGCCGACGAGTCCGCCCGATCCCTCGATCCGCTCGAGGAGAACGACGAGCTCGAGGCGGCGGAGGGCACCGGGAGCGAGACGGCCGCGGCACCCGCGCCGGTCGTGGAGCCGGTGGCGGACCGGGCCGAGGCCCCGGCCGACGTGGACGACGCCGCTCCGCGCAGGCGCCGACGGGTCGCGCGCCGCCCGGCCTCGTCCGCGGGCGCGCCGGAGGCCGCGCAGGCCGCCGAGACCGTCGTACCGGCGATTGAGACCCCGGCCGCGCCGGACGCCCCGGCCGTCGAGCCCGCCTCGGACGCCGGTCCGGCCACTCCGGCCGCGGACGCGGCCCCGCCGCGGGCGCGCCGTCGTGCCACGCGCCGCGTGACCTCGCCGACGGCCCCCGCCGCCGGGACCACCGAAGCGGCACGAGCCACCGCGAGTGCCGAGAGCGCCGTGAGCGCGGACGGCCCGCAGGCCGCCGAGACCGTCGTACCGGCGATTGAGACCCCGGCCGCGCCGGACGCCCCGGCCGTCGAGCCCGCCGCGGACGCCGATCCGGCCACTCCGGCCGCGGACGCGGCCCCGCCGCGGGCGCGCCGTCGTGCCACGCGCCGCGTGACCTCGCCGACGGCCCCCGCCGCCGGGACCACCGAAGCGGCACGAGCCACCGCGAGTGCCGAGAGCGCCGTGAGCGCGGACGGCCCGCAGGCCGCCGACACCGCGGTCGCTTCGGACACCGCCCCCCTCACGGACACCGCCGCCGCGGACACCGCCGAGGCCGCCGTCGCCGACGACGCGGCTCCCCGTCGTACCCGGCGTCGCACCTCGCGTCGTGCCTCCGCGCCCGCGACCGCCGAGACGGCGCAGGCCGGCCCGTCCGCCGAGGCCGCCGCCTCCCCCGCCGAGGAGGCGCAGGCCCCCGTGACCGAGACCACCGGAGAGACCCCCACGTCCCCCGGGACCCCCACGACGTCCGAGACTCCCACGACGTCCGAGACTCCCACGACGTCCGAGACTCCCGGGGCGCCCGACGCGGACGACGCCGCTCCGCGCCGTCGTCGTCGTGCCGTCCGCAAGGCCGCCGCCGGATTCGCCGAGCCCGCCCGGCCCGCCGCAGGGTCCGCCGAGGCCGAGCCGTCGAAGCGTCCCGCGCGTCCCGCGGTCGCCGTCTTCCAGGCTCCGGTGTTCACCGAGCCCCAGTTCCAGACCCCGGAGCGGGCCGCCGCCGAAGCGGCCGCAGAGGCCGTCGGCCCGGTGGAGCCCGATGAGCCCGAGGCGACCGAGGAGCTCTCGGAGGAGCAGCCCGCCCCCCGGCGTCGCCGCCGTCGCCGTGGCGCCGTGGAGGAGACCGACACGGCACCGGACGCCCAGGCCGATTCCGCCGGCGCCGGCAGCACCCGTACCGAGCCCGCCCCCGAGGCCCGCACCGAGGAGGAGGCCGACGAGGACGCGGACGCCGACGAACAGGCCGAGGACCACGCGGACGACGACCAGGACGACAACGAGGGCGCCGGTTCCCGTCGCCGTCGCCGCCGGGGCGGCCGTCGCCGCAGGCGCGGCGAGTCCGCCGAGGGCGACGCCGAGGGTGACGAGCCCGGGGCCGACGCCGAGCGGGACGCCGAGGACACCGCCGACGACGCGGAGGACACCGACGAGCCGGCCGAGGACCATGACGACTCGGGCGCCGCGGGCGGCTCCAGCAGCAGCCGGCGCCGTCGTCGCCGGCGCCGCCGGGCCGGGGACGGCGGCGGTGAGTCCGCCGAGGCCTCCACCGACGACCCCGAGCGCACCGTCGTCAAGGTCCGCGAGCCGCGCAAGGCCTTTGAGCCGTCGGACGAGGTGCAGTCCATCAAGGGCTCCACCCGCCTGGAGGCGAAGAAGCAGCGCCGCCGGGAAGGCCGTGAGCAGGGCCGCCGGCGCGTCCCGATCATCACCGAGGCCGAGTTCCTGGCCCGCCGCGAGGCCGTCGAGCGCGTCATGGTGGTCCGGCAGTACGGCGACCGCACGCAGATCGGCGTCCTGGAGGACGGCGTGCTCGTCGAGCACTACGTCAACAAGGAACAGGCCACCTCGTACGTCGGCAACGTGTACCTCGGCAAGGTGCAGAACGTGCTGCCGTCGATGGAGGCCGCCTTCATCGACATCGGCAAGGGCCGCAACGCCGTTCTCTACGCCGGCGAGGTCAACTTCGAGGCGCTGGGCATGGCCAACGGCCCGCGCCGGATCGAGGCCGCGCTGAAGTCCGGCCAGTCGGTTCTCGCCCAGGTGACGAAGGACCCGATCGGACACAAGGGCGCCCGTCTGACCAGCCAGGTCTCCCTCCCGGGCCGCTACCTCGTGTACGTCCCCGAGGGCTCGATGACCGGCATCAGCCGCAAGCTGCCCGACACCGAACGGGCCCGGCTGAAGACCATCCTCAAGAAGGTCGTCCCCGAGGACGCGGGCGTCATCGTGCGCACCGCCGCCGAGGGCGCGAGCGAGGACGAGCTGCGCCGTGACGTCGAGCGGCTGCAGGCGCAGTGGGAGGACATCAAGAAGAAGTCCAGGAGCGGCGGCAGCTCGAACGCGCCGACGCTGCTGTACGGCGAGCCGGACATGACCGTCCGGGTCGTGCGGGACATCTTCAACGAGGACTTCTCCAAGGTCGTCGTCAGTGGCGACGAGGCGTGGGAGACCGTCCACGGGTACGTCGCGCACGTCGCGCCCGACCTGGCCGACCGGCTGCAGAGGTGGACCAGCGAGGTCGACGTCTTCGCCACGTACCGGATCGACGAGCAGCTCGCCAAGGCGCTGGACCGCAAGGTCTGGCTGCCCAGCGGCGGTTCGCTGGTGATCGACCGGACCGAGGCGATGGTCGTCATCGACGTCAACACCGGCAAGTTCACCGGTCAGGGCGGCAACCTCGAGGAGACGGTCACCAGGAACAACCTGGAGGCGGCCGAGGAGATCGTGCGCCAGCTGCGGCTGCGCGACCTCGGCGGCATCATCGTCATCGACTTCATCGACATGGTCCTGGAGTCCAACCGGGACCTGGTGCTGCGGCGCCTGCTCGAGTGCCTGGGCCGGGACCGTACGAAGCACCAGGTCGCCGAGGTGACCTCGCTGGGCCTGGTGCAGATGACCCGCAAGCGGGTCGGCCAGGGTCTGCTGGAGTCGTTCTCCGAGACCTGCGTCCACTGCAACGGGCGCGGGGTCATCGTCCACCTGGACCAGCCCACCTCCACCGGAGGCGGAGGCGGCGGCAAGCGCAGGAAGCGGGCGCGGGCCGGGGCCGGGGAGCACATCCACGAGCACGAGGCCGACGTCGCCCTGACGGCGGAGCAGGAGGCGGAGGCGGAGTCGGAGGCCGAGGTCGCCGCCGAGGTGGCCGAGCCGGTCGCGCTACCGGCGCCCGAGTACGTCCCCGACGAGGAGCTGTACAGCAGCGCCGCCGAGGCGGAGGCCGCGGCCACCCGCGGACGCGGCCGCCGCCGGGCGAGCCGGAGGGCCTCGGCCCCGGCCGGCGCGCCGAGGCGCGAGGAGCGCCGTCGCGAGCCGGCCGCCGTCGAGGAGCCGGTCGCCGCGGAGGAGCCGGTGGCGGAGGTGCCGACGGCCCAGGACACGACGGCCGCCCAGGAGGCCGCGCGTCCCGTGCAGCCGGAGCCGGCCTCGGAGGCGCACGCCGGGCCGGTCGCCGCAGAGGACCCGGTCGTCGAGGCACCCGCCGAGGCACCGGCGGCCGAGGAGGCCGCTCCCAAGGGCCGTACGCGTCGTCGGGCCACCCGCAAGGTGTCCGCGCCGGCCGGTTCCCCGGCGGGTGCCGAGGCCGCGGTGGTGACGGTCGCGGAGACCTCGTCCGCAACCGTCCCGTCGGAGCCCGAGAAGGCGCCGGAGCAGGTCTCGGCCGAGGCGCCCGAGGCGGCGGCCGGGACCGCCGCGCCGCCGCGCCCGCGCCGCCGCGCGGTGCGCAAGCCGACCGTGTCCACCGCGTCCGAGGATGCGGCCGTCGTGGTCGTCCCGTCGGCCACGGCGGACCGGGCGTCAGCGGTGGACGAGGCGTCAGCGGTCACCGCTGACGCGGAAGTCGCCGGGGAGGCCGCCGACGAGACGGCTCCGGCCAGGAAGACCGCCCGCGCGGCGGCCAAGAAGGCCACGGCGAAGAAGGCCGCCACGAAGAAGACGACGGCCAAGAAGGCGACGGCCAAGAAGACGGCTACGAAGAAGACCGCCGCCAAGAAGACGACGGCCAAGAAGGCGGCGGCCAAGACCACCAAGTCGGCCGCGAAGAAGACGACGGCGAAGAAGACCGCGGCAGCGGCTCAGCAGTCGTCGCCCTCGGTCACGGCGTCGACGGAGGACTGATCAGGGCCCGCCCGGCAGGGCGGCACGCGGAGAGGCGCGGACACCGGTGACACCCGGTGTCCGCGCCTCTCCGCGTTTCGTTTCCCTGGCCGTCCCTGTGGCCGTCCCCGGCCGTCCCCGGCGCCGGACCTCGAACGCCGGCCCGGCCCCGGCATCACGCCGTGCAGTTCGGACAGGTGCCGCGGTACGTCAGCTCGACGTCGGAGACCGTGTATCCGAAGCGTTCCGACTCGGGGAGGGCCGAGAGGGCGTCGCCCGTCGGGTGCACGTCGCGGATCGTTCCGCAGCGGTCGCAGAGCAGGTGGTGATGGGGACGGTGCGCATTCGGGTCGTAGCGCGTGGCACGGTGGTCGGTCGGGACCTCGGTGAGCTCGCCGAGGGCCACCAGTTCGCCCAGAGTGTTGTAGACCGTGGCGCGGGAGATCTCGGGCAGCCGCTCCGTCGCGCGCGCGTGCACCTCGTCGGCGGTCAGGTGGACGTGGTCTCCGCCGAGCACCTCGGCCACGACACGCCGCTGCGCGGTCAGGCGCCAGCCGCGTTCCCGAAGCCTCTTCAAGAGATCACTCATACCGTCACCCTAACCAGCGGTGGAACCCATCTCAAGAACAGGTATGGTTCTGAAAGTCGCCTTGACTTAGACCATGTCCAACGTAGGGTGTTGCCGACGCGAGCCGCGGAGCGGCTTGCGCGGACACTCGGACGACCAGGACCGCAGGCCTTGATCCCAAGCGAAGAACCACTCACCGAGGAGCGAGCTTTGACCGAGAACAACCAGAAGCCGTTGACCACGGCTGCCGGCGCACCGGTTGCCGACAACCAGAACTCCCTGACGGCCGGCCCGCGCGGTCCGATGCTCCTGCAGGACGTCTGGTTCCTGGAGAAGCTCGCGCACTTCGACCGTGAGGTCATCCCGGAGCGCCGGATGCACGCCAAGGGCTCGGGCGCGTTCGGCACCTTCACGGTGACCCACGACATCACGCAGTACACGAGCGCGAAGATCTTCTCCGAGATCGGCAAGAAGACCGACCTGTTCGTCCGGTTCTCCACCGTCGCGGGCGAGCGCGGCGCGGCCGACGCCGAGCGCGACATCCGCGGCTTCGCCCTGAAGTTCTACACGGACGAGGGCAACTGGGACCTGGTCGGGAACAACACCCCGGTCTTCTTCTTCCGCGACCCGCTGAAGTTCCCGGACCTCAACCGCGCGGTGAAGCGCGACCCGCGCACCAACCTCCGCGACGCCGAGAACAACTGGGACTTCTGGACCAACCTCCCCGAGGCCCTGCACCAGATCACGATCGTGATGTCCGACCGCGGCATCCCCGCCTCGTACCGGCACATGCACGGCTTCGGCTCGCACACCTACAGCCTGATCAACGCCGAGGGCGAGCGGTTCTGGGTCAAGTTCCACCACCGCACCCAGCAGGGCATCAAGAACCTCACCGACGCCGAGGCCGAGGCCCTCGTCGGCAAGGACCGCGAGTCCCACCAGCGCGACCTCTTCGACGCGATCGAGGACGGCGACTTCCCGAAGTGGAAGATGTTCATCCAGGTCATGCCGGAGGCCGACGCCGAGAACTACCGCTTCCACCCCTTCGACCTGACCAAGGTCTGGTCGAAGAAGGACTACCCGCTGATCGAGGTCGGCGAGTGGGAGCTCAACCGCAACCCCGAGAACTACTTCGCGGACGTCGAGCAGGCAGCCTTCACCCCGGCGAACGTGGTTCCGGGCATCAGCTACTCGCCCGACAAGATGCTGCAGGGCCGGCTCTTCTCCTACGGTGACGCCCAGCGCTACCGCCTCGGCGTGAACCACCACCAGATCCCCGTCAACGCCGCGAAGAACCCGGTGAACACCTACCACCGCGACGGCGCCATGAGGGTCGACGGCAACCAGGGAGCCACCCCGGGCATCGAGCCCAACTCGTACGGACGCTGGCCGGAGCAGCCGGCCTATCGCGAGCCGAGCCAGGCCGTGGGCGCCGTCGCCGACCGGTTCAACTTCCGCGAGGACGACGACAACTACTTCGAGCAGCCCGGGAACCTGTTCCGCCTGATGAGCTCCGAGCAGCAGCAGGTTCTCTTCGAGAACACGGCGCGTGCCATCAACGGCGCGTCGGAGCAGACCGTCGCACGGCACATCGCCAACTGCACCAAGGCCGACCCGGCCTACGGCGAAGGCGTCCGCAAGGCGATCGAGGCCCTGGCCGCCGGCAGCCTCTGAGACCCGCTCAAGGGGGCGTGCTCCGCGCCCCCGCACCGTACCCGGCGCCGGGCCGTCCGCGCCCCCGCGCCGGGGCGGGCACAGCCACCGCCCGACCACCCTCACGGGCACGACCAGCAAAACCGCTCGATCGGGAGAGATGCGCATGGGCAGGGACGGTCTGACGGCTGAGCAGACGGAACGCGTCATCGCCATCGCCATGGAACTGGCCCGGGAGGGCGACACCGGGGAACTGGTGGGGTTCGTGGAGCACGGGCTGCCGGTGAACACGGCCGACGCGGACGGCAACACCCTGCTCATGCTCGCCGCCTATCACGGCCACGCCGACACCGTGCGGGCCCTGATCCGGCTCGGCGCCGACCCGGATCTGCGCAACGCCCGGGACCAGGCCCCCCTCGCCGGCGCCCTGTTCAAGGGCGCGGACGAGGTGGTCGGGGTACTGCGGGAGGCCGGCGCGGATCTGGACTCCGGCACGCCGACCGCGCGGGCCGCGGCGTCCATGTTCGGCCGCGCCCACCTGCTCGCGGGCTGATCCGCCGGGGGCCGCGCGCGGTCCGTCACCGTGACCGCTCGGACCGGACCCGGTTTGACCGGTCAGGCCATGTCCCCGTAACCTTGACCGTCGGCGTGTCCATCGGGACCGCCACATTCCCGTAAACCTCTTCCTCCCGGGTGCATGGACTGGCTCGGGAGAGGTTGCCCGCGTGTCTGTACTGTCGGGCGGCTGGCCTGCGGGGTGCCGTTCTTCGAGTGAGAGAGAGATCCGCGTGTACGCCATCGTGCGCAGCGGTGGTCGCCAGCACAAGGTTGCTGTCGGCGACATCGTTGAGGTTGACAAGATTTCCACCGCCAAGGTCGGTGACACGGTCGAGCTCTCGACCCTGCTCCTCGTCGACGGCGATGCCGTGACCAGCGACCCCTGGGTGCTGGGCGGCGTCAAGGTCCAGGCCGAGGTCGTGGACCACCACAAGGGCCAGAAGATCGACATTCTGCGCTACAAGAACAAGACCGGCTACCGCCGTCGTCAGGGCCACCGCCAGCAGTACACGGCGATCAAGGTCACTGAGATCCCCACGGCTGCGAAGTAAGGGACTGAGGAGAGATGGCACACAAGAAGGGCGCATCGTCCACCCGGAACGGTCGCGACTCCAATGCCCAGCGGCTCGGCGTGAAGCGCTTCGGCGGTCAGGTCGTCAACGCGGGTGAGATCCTCGTCCGCCAGCGTGGCACCCACTTCCACCCGGGCGCCGGCGTCGGCCGTGGTGGCGACGACACGCTGTTCGCGCTGGCGGCCGGTTCGGTGCAGTTCGGCACCCACCGTGGCCGCAAGGTCGTGAACATCGTTCCGGTCGCCTGATCGGAAGCTTTCGCGAGGCGGACCTCACTTCCCTGGCGGGAAGGCGGGTCCGCCTTTCGCGTGTTAACCAGGAAACACGTACGTACGTACACCTCACTGTCTCTGGAGGCACCCCACATGACCACCTTCGTGGACCGCGTCGAGCTGCATGTCGCCGCGGGTAGCGGAGGTCACGGCTGTGCCTCCGTCCACCGTGAGAAGTTCAAGCCGCTGGGCGGACCCGACGGCGGGAACGGCGGGCGGGGCGGCGATGTGATCCTCACCGTCGACCAGTCCGTGACCACGCTGCTCGACTACCACCACTCCCCGCACCGCAAGGCCACCAACGGCAAGCCCGGCGAGGGCGGCAACCGCAGCGGCAAGGACGGCCAGGACCTGGTCCTGCCGGTGCCGGACGGGACCGTCGTCCTGGACAAGGCGGGCAACGTGCTCGCCGACCTGGTGGGGCACGGGACCTCGTACATCGCCGCCCAGGGCGGCCGGGGCGGGCTCGGGAACGCCGCCCTCGCCTCCGCGCGGCGCAAGGCGCCCGGGTTCGCGCTGCTCGGTGAGCCGGGGGACCTGCGGGACATCGGCCTGGAGCTGAAGACCGTCGCCGATGTGGCCCTGGTCGGCTATCCGAGCGCGGGCAAGTCCTCGCTGATCTCCGTGCTCTCCGCCGCCAAGCCCAAGATCGCCGACTATCCGTTCACCACCCTCGTGCCCAACCTGGGGGTCGTCACCGCCGGTTCGACCGTCTACACCATCGCCGACGTGCCGGGGCTCATCCCGGGCGCGAGCCAGGGCAAGGGCCTCGGGCTCGAGTTCCTGCGGCACGTGGAGCGGTGCAGCGTGCTCGTGCACGTGCTGGACACGGCGACGCTGGAGTCCGACCGCGACCCCGTATCCGACCTCGACATCATCGAGGAGGAGCTGCGGCAGTACGGCGGTCTCGACAACCGCCCCCGCATCGTCGTCCTCAACAAGACCGACGTGCCGGACGGCAGGGACCTCGCCGAGATGGTGCGCCCCGATCTGGAGGCACGCGGCTACCGCGTCTTCACGGTGTCCGCCGTCGCCCACCTCGGGCTGCGGGAACTGTCGTTCGCGCTGGCCCAGCTGGTGGCCGAGGAGCGGGCCGCCCGCCCGAAGGAGGAGTCCACGCGCATCGTCATCCGGCCGAAGGCCGTGGACGACGCCGGGTTCACCGTCACCCGCGAGGACGAGGGCCTGTTCCGGGTGCGGGGCGAGAAGCCCGAACGATGGGTCCGCCAGACCGACTTCAACAACGACGAGGCCGTCGGCTACCTCGCCGACCGGCTCAACCGGGTCGGTGTGGAAGCGGCGCTGATGAAGGCCGGCGCCCGGTCCGGCGACGGTGTCGCCATCGGCCCCGAGGACAACGCGGTCGTCTTCGACTGGGAGCCCACGGTGACCGCCGGTGCGGAGATGCTCGGCCGGCGCGGCGAGGACCACCGTTTCGAGGAGCCCCGCCCGGCCGCCCAGCGCCGCCGCGACCGGCAGGCCGAACGGGACGAGGCCGAGCAGGCGTACGACGACTTCGACCCGTTCCGCGACAAGTCGTAGGGTTCGCAGGGCCGGTAGGGGACGAGGGACCGCTCCGGCGACGGGATTCCCGACCGTCGCCCGCCGCTCACCTCGAGGACCCGCCCGGGCAACGGGATGTTCCCGTGCCGGGGCGGGTTTTCTCTTGTCCGTCTCCTTGTCATGCACGCGCCCTTCCGGGTTCAGTGCGCGGACCGCCCGGAGCGAGAGCTTCCCCGTGTCCACGACGCATGCGAGGCAGGGGAGTTCGCCCATGTCCGGAGCAGTACCGCCCGACCGCCGCCGCGTTCTGACCGGCGCCGCCGTGGTCGGCGCTACGGCCCTCACCCAGCTGCGGCTGCCGGCCACCGCTCGCGCGGCGGAGCAAAAACCGTTGCCCGACGGTGTGTTCGGCCTGGGAGTAGCCTCCGGCGACCCGCTGCCCGACGGCATCGTGCTGTGGACCCGGCTGGCCCCCGACCCCCTGAACGGCGGGGGCATGCCGGACCGCACGGTACCCGTCGAGTGGCAGGTCGCCCGGGACCCCCGGTTCAGGTGGATCGTCCGCCGGGGCACCGCACAGGCCCGGCCCGCCCACGGGCACAGCGTCCACGTCGACGTACGCGGGCTGCGGCCGGACACCCGGTACTGGTACCGCTTCCGCGCCGACGGACAGCTCTCCCGCACCGGCCGCACCCGTACCGCGCCGCCCGCGCGGAGCACGGGCGGTCACCTGAGGGTCGCGCTCGCCTCCTGCCAGAACTGGCAGCACGGCTACTTCACGCCGTACGCCGACATGCTGCGGCAGGACCCGGACGTCGTCGTGTTCGTCGGCGACTACATCTACGAGTCCAACCCCTCGGCGACCGGCGTACGCCGTCACGAGGGCGGCGGGGAGCCGTACAGCCTGGTCCAGTACCGCAACCGGTACGCCCAGTACCGCTCGGACCCGGACCTCGCGGCGATGCACGCGAACGCGCCCTTCGTGGTCTCCTTCGACGACCACGAGATCGACAACGACTTCGCCGGCGAGATCCCGCAGGACCCCGGCAAGCAGCCGCACGACGCGTTCACGGCCCGGCTGACCGCGGGCTACCAGGCGTACTACGAGCACATGCCGGTCCGCGCGAGCGCGGTCCCGAACGGCCCGCACATCCGGATGCACCGCCGGCTGGAGTTCGGCCGGCTCGCCCGGCTCAACGTGCTGGACACCCGGCAGTACCGCAGCGACCAGGCGACCAGCCAGGAGGGCGCCCGGGACCCGTCGCTGACCATGCTCGGCGCCGCGCAGAAGCGGTGGCTGGTCGACGGACTGCGCCACTCGCCCGCCCGCTGGAACCTGATCGCCTCCCAGATCATGATGGCCGAGACCGACCTCCGGGTCGGTGAGGGCAAGCTCTGGTACTACGACGCCTGGGACGGCTACCAGAGCGAGCGCAACGCGCTGCTCCAGGAGTTCCGCCGGGTGAGCAACCCCGTCGTGCTCACCGGCGACCGCCATCTGACGATGATCAGCGACCTCAGGGAGGACTTCGCCGACCCGCGGTCCGCGGTCGTGGGCGCCGAGTTCGTCGGTACGTCCGTCTCCAGCAACGGCGACCAGGACCAGGCCGCCTTCCGCGCGCAGTGGGACCCGCGGCGTGCCGACAACCCGCACTGGAAACTGCTCGACGCCCACCGCGGGTACCACCTGTTCGACATCCGCCGGGACGGCATCGACGCGCGGGTGCGGGTGGTGGACACCGTGGTGGAGCCGCGGGCCACGCCGAGGACCCTGGCCAGGCTGCGGGTCGAGGCCGGCCGGCCCGGCGTGCACCTCGTCTGACCCCGCGGCCCGACGGGAGGGGCCCGGCACTCACGCGGGGCCCGGGCTCCTCCCACGGCATCCCCGGCGAACCGTTCTACCGTCCCTCGGCATGGACACGGAACGTACGCGAGAAGAACTCCCGGCCGCCGGCACCGCCGTCCCCCCGCTGCCCGCCGGCATCCGCCTGCTGCACATGGGCCCGCACGAGACCGGTACCACCGCCGTCCGGGGAGCGCTGTTCGCCGCGAAGGAGAAGACGGCGCGGCACGGCGTCGACTTCCCGGCGCACAGCGCTCCCCGGCCGGGGCCGTCCTCGCCGCCTGCGCCCGGCCCGCGATGACGGGGGACACCGCCCCCCACCGAGCGACACCGGCAGCGGCTGCTGGACCGGGTGCGGGCCACCGGCCGGCGCACCTCCGTGATCAGCGGCGAGTTCTTCGGCTGGAGCACATGCTCCGCCGGCCCCCGCACGGCAAACCCGCCCCCCGGCTTCTGGCGCCGGCACGGGCACCGGCACGACCGACTGGTCGGGCGGTGGGGCGGGGCGACCGGGCCGGACCGGACCGGACCGGGTGGCCGTCGTGGCGGTCGACGACCGCGACCGGGACGCGCTGATGCGCGCCTTCGAGGCGCTGCCCGGACTCCCCGGGGGACCGCTGAGGCCGGTTTTGGAGACCGTGAACCGTTCCCTCACCCTCGCCGAGACCGAAATGCTGCGGAATCTTAATAAAGAATTCCACGGCAATGAGCTTCCGGAGGAGCTGTATTCCGGGCTCGTGCGGCACGGCGCCATCGCACATATGAAGAACTCGTGCGGCCCCACTCCGCAGGACGTGAGGATCCGTACCCCGCAATGGGCTCCGGAGGGCGCCGCCGGGATCGGCGCCGGGGCGGCCGCGCGGATCGGCGGCACGGGCGTGCGGGTCCTCGGCGACCTGGAACCGCTGTCCCGCGTGCCCCGCAGTCCGCGGGCCGGCGGGTGAGCCGCGGCTCGCCCCCGAAGTGGCCGCGCGGGCCCTGCCCGGGGTGCCGGTCACGGTCGCCGCGACGAACGGCACCGACGGGGGCGAACGGCACCGGCAAGGGGCGCAGCGCTCACCGGACACCGTCGAAGGAGCTCGTGAAGGTCCTCGGTCACCGCTGCCTGAAGCGACTGCGCCAGCGCTGAACGAACCAGGGGTGTCCCGCCCGTCACGCACGGCAAGGGTGTGACTCCTGTGGAGTCACTCACAACGATTCACGGGGCGCCCGGGAACCGTCACCCGGCACCAGGAGTCCCAGGTGAATGACAGGTTGCGTGCACATATGCGGCGGAGGTCGCTCACCTTGCACTGCGGTAACCGCAAGTGGGACCATTTGGAAGTTCCCTGTCGCCCCAAGGTAGGTCACCTGTGTCCCAGCGCATAGCCAAGCCCCGTACCACCGCAGTGATCCTGGCCGGTGGCACCGGCCAGCGGGTGGGTCTCTCGATCCCCAAGCAGCTGCTGAAGATCGCCGGCAAGGCAGTCATCGAGCACACCCTGACCACCTTCGAGAACACCGACTCGATCGACGACATCATCGTGCTGATGGCGCCGGGCTACGTGCCCGACGTCGAGAAGATCGTCGCCAAGGCCGGGTTCAAGAAGGTCGCCCGGGTCATCGAGGGTGGCTCGACGCGGAACGAGACCACCGAGCGGGCCATCTCGGCACTCGGCGAGGGCCTGGCCGAGGGCGAGGACCGCAACGTCCTCTTCCACGACGCCGTCCGCCCCCTGCTGTCACAGCGCGTCATCGAGGACTGCGTGAGCGCCCTGGAGCGCTACCAGGCCGTCGACGTGGCCATCCCCTCCGCCGACACCATCATCGTCACGCGGACGCACGGCGAGGACGGCGAGTTCATCACCGAGATCCCCGACCGCTCCCGTCTGCGCCGCGGGCAGACCCCGCAGGCGTTCAAGCTCTCCACGATCCGTCGTGCCTACGAGGTCGCCGCCGACGACCCCAACTTCCAGGCCACGGACGACTGCTCGGTCGTGCTCAAGTACCTGCCCGACGTGCCGATCCACGTCGTCGCGGGCGACGAGTACAACATGAAGGTCACCCAGCCGGTCGACGTCTTCATCGCCGACAAGCTGTTCCAGCTCGCCTCCACCGCCACCCCCGAGCAGATGGGGGAGGACGCCTACCGCGAGCTGCTCACCGGCAAGACGGTCGTCGTCTTCGGCGGTTCGTACGGCATCGGCAAGGACATCTGCGGGCTCGCCGAGTCCTACGGCGCCACCGTGTACGCGCTCGGCCGCTCCACCACCGGCACCCACGTGGAGAACCCGGAGGAGGTGGACGACGCGCTGTCCAAGGCGTACGCCGAGACCGGCCGCATCGACTACGTCGTCAACACGGCCGGTGTGCTGCGCATCGGGAAGCTGGCCGAGACCGACAACGCCACCATCGAGGAGGCGCTGAAGGTCAACTACCTGGCGCCCGTGCAGATCGCCCGGTCGGCGTACAAGTACCTCGCCGAGAGCAAGGGCCAGCTGCTGCTCTACACCTCCAGCAGCTACACCCGGGGACGTGCCGAGTACAGCCTCTACTCCTCGACCAAGGCCGCGATGGTCAACCTCACCCAGGCCCTGGCCGACGAGTGGGCCGGCGACGGCGTCCGCGTCAACTGCGTCAACCCGGAGCGCACCGCCACGCCGATGCGTACCAAGGCTTTCGGCCAGGAGCCGGCGGGCAGCCTGCTGTCCTCCGAGGCGGTGGCCCGTACGTCCCTGGACGTGCTGCTCTCCGAGCTCACCGGCCATGTCATCGACGTGCGCCAGCAGGACCCGACGGCGGGTGCCGCCCGTGCCAGCGGTTTCGAGCAGGCGCTGGCGTCGGTGCTGGACCGTCAGGACGGCGTGTAATAATCGACGGCAAATAGACTCCGGTAATTCAGGCCTCTGCGGCCTCCCGTTTACGCAGTTCCTGCGCGGGTGTTCGCGGGGGCCTGAATCCGTCGCTCACGAATTACCCACAGGCACAAACCGGCACTCACCCTCCAAGAGCAGGTTTCTCCGTTGATATCCACCGCTATTCGCGTCGCCCGGGTGGGCAGCGCGGCCGAGCTGGCCGCGGCGGTCCTCATGATGCTGGGCTTCCCCTGTCTCATGCTGGCCGCGCTCGTCCCGAGCGTCCCCGCCTTCGCGGCAGCGGCCGCCGTGACGTACCTGGCGGACCACTATCTGCACCGCAGGGGCAGCTACCTGGTCAACCGCCTCAGCAAGGTGCGCGCGGGCCTGTCGATCCGCTTCCTGATCCGGCAGCTGCTGCTGATCCTGCTGCTGGCCCGGATGTCCCTCGCCGACAACCTGATCTACTACGGGGCGATCGCCTGCTTCATCGCGTTCTACGGCCTGCAGGCCCCGCACGGCGCGCTGACCACGCTGATCCGCAACCGCCGGCGCATGCCGGTGGCCACCCGCAACGTGGACCTGGCGTCCCGCGTCCGGATCCCGGACGCGCCGCCGCGCCTGCTGTTGAACCGCGCCGCGGAGAAGATGCTCCACCTCGACCTGGCGGCGGTCGGCGGCATACTGCTCGCCGCGGCCCTCGACTCGGCCGCCGTCGGGTTCGCCGGCGTCGGCGTCACGGTGGCCCTGGGCGTCGGGTACGTGCTGGTCCTGGTGCCCTACGTGCGCGGCCGGCGGGTACCGCCGAAGGCCGACCAGGTCCTGGTGGCGGTCGACGACTGGCTGCGCGAGTACCGGCCGCAGACCGTGCTGTACTTCTCCGGCTCCAAGGACTCCGCGTACCAGGTCAACATGTGGCTGGAGACCATGGAGCAGCTGGACACGCGGCCGCTGGTCATCCTGCGCGAGCGGGTCATACTGAACAGCCTGGCACCCACCACGGTCCCGGTCCTCTGCGTGCCCGGAGGGGTGCACCTGATGAACCTGGACCTGTCCACGGTGCGGGTCGCGCTGTACGCGGCGAACGTCGGCAAGAACATCCACCTGCTGCGCGTCCCCACCATGAAGCACGTCTTCATCGGCCACGGCGACAGCGACAAGCTCGCCAGCGTCAACCCGTTCAGCAAGGTCTACGACGAGGTGTGGACGGCCGGCCGCGCGGGCCGCGACCGCTACGCCATCGCCGACGTCGGCGTCCGTGACGACGACATCGTCGAGGTCGGCCGCCCGCAGCTGGCCCCCATCGAGGCCTGGCAGGCCGCCGCCGAGGGCTCCGGGGAGGGGCACCGCCCGACGGTTCTGTACGCCCCCACCTGGGAGGGCTGGGACGACAACCCGGGCAACACCTCGCTCCTGCTGGCCGGTGAGAACATCGTGAAGCGGCTGATCACGGCCGACCCCGCGGTCCGTGTCCTCTACAAGCCGCACCCCTTCACCGGCACCCGCAGCGCGCAGGCCATGGCCGCCCACCTGCGGATCACCGCGCTGATCGAGCAGGCCGCCGCCGAGCGCGCCGCCGACCCCCGCTTCACCGTCGACTCGGCGGCGCAGGCCCGGGCGCGGGGCGAACTGTCCCGTATCGAGGCCCGGCTGGCCGAGCTGACCGGCTCCGCCGACAAGGGCGACGAGGCCGAGGCCAGCCGCGACGGCGTGATCGACGTGGCCCTGCACGAGGAGACCGCCCGGCTGCGCGCCGAGTGGAACACCGCGTACTGGAATTCCTTCCCCGACTGGGAGCACCGCGTCATCACGGGCGCCGAGCCGCGCCTGTACGACTGCTTCAACGTGTCCGACGCGATGGTCTCCGACATCTCCAGCGTCGTCTCCGACTTCATCGCCAGCGGCAAGCCGTACGCGGTCACCGACTCGGCCGGGCTGGGCGTGGAGGAGTTCAAGCGGCAGAACACGGCGGTGCGCGCCGCGGTGATCCTGTCCAACGACGCGGCGCGGCTGGCCGAACTGCTCGAGGCGGTCCGCACCCCAAAGGCCGACTCCCTGGCCGGGGAGCGGGGCGAGCTCAAGCGCTACCTGCTGGGCCCGGACGAGCCGACGTCCATCGACCAGTTCAACGCGGCGGTCGCACAGCTCGCCCAAAAGGCCGAGACGCGCAACCTCGGCCAGGAGTCCCGTATCACGGTCGGCGGCCCGGACGTGGAACCGGTGGACGCGCTGCCCGCACAGCCGGCGTCCGTCACCGGCGAGCCGGACGGCACCGGAGCGAACTGACCGGCTCCGGACCCCCGGAACCCTCTCCGGACACCTGGCAGGGCTCGGCCCCCGAGGAGCGATTCCTCGGGGCCGAGCCCTTCTGCGTCCGGGGCCGCCGACAGGTTCCCGCAACACCCGTGTGGCGTAGGCCACTTGAGGGAGGGCTCGAGGCAACCTCCTGCCTCGAACGCACGTCTAACAGGTAGAGAATGAGGCGATACAAGGGGAAATATCCCGTAACGAGGGGGAAACGTGACCGTGGCGCAGCCTGATGTCACCGTGGTCATCGGGGCGTACGAAGCGATGCCGTACCTGATCGACTGCCTGGACTCGGTGGAGGCGCAGACCATCGACCCGGAGCGCGTCGAGGTCGTCGCCGTCGACGACGGCTCGACGGACGGCACGGGGGAGTACCTGGAGGAGTTCGCGGACCGTGCGCCCATGCGGGTCACCGTGATCCGGCAGGCGAACTCGGGCGGCCCCAGCGGCCCGCGCAACGTCGGTCTGGACAAGGCCTCCGGGCGCTACGTGTTCTTCCTGGACGCCGACGACCGGCTGGGCCCCGAGGCCCTCGAGCGGATGGTCGCCATGGCGGACCGGGCCGGCACCGACGTCGTCCTGGGGCGGATCGAGGGCGTCAACCGCAACGCCCCGAAGTCGATGTGGGGCCGCACGGTGGAGCGCACCGACGTGCACTCCTCCAACATCATGTTCACCCTCAGCGCGCAGAAGCTGTTCCGCCGCGCCCTGCTGGACCGGCACGGCCTACGGTTCGACGAGTCGCTCTACACCGGCGAGGACGCGCTGTTCACCATGGAGGCGTACCTCAGGGCGGACGGCGTCTCCGTGGTCGCCGACCACACCTGCTACTACCTGGTGGGCCGCGACGACGGCAAGCACGTGACCAAGAGCGGGAGTTACACCCTGCGGTTCGACTCCGCCCGCCTCCTGGCGAACCTGATCGCCGACCTCGTCCCCGAGGGCCCGCAGCGTGACCGGCTGATGGTGCGGCCCTTCACCGTCACCCTGCTCCCGCAGTTCGGCCCCCGGTTCCTCAAGGACAGCGACCAGGTGCGGCGGCACAAACTGGAACTGGCGAAGCCGCTGACGGACGCCCACTGGACCGAGGACGTCGCCCGGCACCTGAAGGTCGAGGAACGGTTGCGGCTGCACCTGGTGGCTCAGCAGCGGCTCGAACTCCTCACCGAAGCGGTGAAGTTCACGGCGTCGAAGAAGCAGGCGCCGGCCCTGCTGGAGCGGCGGGGCCGACGCGTCTACCTCGCCTACCCGCACTTCCGTGACCGGGCGGCGGGCATCCCCGACTCCGTCTACCTCGCCGCGCCCCGCGAGGCCCGCGCCTTCCCCGGGTACCGCGAGGGCGGCACGGGCACCGTCCTGCGCCGCGCCGCCCGCCGGGCCCGCCGCCTGCTGACCTCCGGCGAGAGGGTCACACCGGAGGCCCCGACCGTGACGGCGGCGTGACGGGCCCCGCCGCCTCGGCGTCGGCCGCGGTGCCGGCTCCCGCACCGGCGTCGGCGCCGGAATCCCTGCGCTGACCGGGCAGGCCGGGCTGATCCGGGATACCGGGCAGCAGGTTCTCCGCGAGCCGCTGAGAGCATGGACGCTGCCGCGCCTCGGCCTGTTCACCGGGCACCCCGCGGTTCAGGGCCGCCCTGTACAGGCCGCGCAGGGCCGTGTTGCAGCGCTCCTGGGACGCCGGCTCGTCGGGGCCCATCAGCCGCAGCTTCAACTCGGCTCGGACGTGCGCCAGTCCGTCCTTCTCCGGGTGCCGGACCGCCTCCAGCAGCGCCGGTACCCCGCCCGCGTCCGGGGTCAGCACGGTCGCCGCCGCCACCGTCGGGAACTCGGCGCGGAAGGCCTCCTCGGACAGCCCGCCGGTGTTCGCCACCGCGTACGGCTTGCCACTGGCGAGGAAGTCGCTGATGACGCTGGAGACGTCACTGATCAGCAGGTCGGCGGCGTTGAAGCAGGAATACAGGGCGGGCCGTGCGCCCGTGACGATCTGGTGCTCGTCCACCGGCAGCGACGCCCAGTACGCCTCCTCCCAGGCCGCCGTGGCCCTCGCCACCGCCTCGGCCCGTCCGGGCGGCGGAGCGGACTGGGCCAGCATCCTCTCCACCTGGTCGGCGCCCTCCCGGACCCCGGCCGCCGTGAGCCGGTCCAGCTCCGCCGTGAGCCGCTCCAGCTCCGGGGCGGATCGCGCGGGCCCCGCGGATGCCGCGGGCCGTTCCCGGTTCGCCGCCCGGATCAGCTCCCGGACGCGCCGGTCCGCGGCGCCCGCCGCCGGCTGCACCGAACCGGTCAGCGGGTGCGGCTTGTACAGCAGCCGCACGGCCGGATCCGCGAGCAGCGCCCGTACGAGGTTCTCCCCGGCCGCCACCACCGAGGTGTTTCCCGGGTTTCCGTCCCAGCCCTCCCAGGTAGGCGCGTACAGCACGGTGGTGCGGGCATCGGCGGCCGGCGGGCCCGACCGGGTCCGCACGGCGTCCAGTTGGGGACGGCCGATCTCCACCACGTCCTTGTCCTCGACCCCGACCGCCGCCCGCGCGTACCGCTCACGTGCCTGCGGACCGGCCACCCACACCTCGTCGTACGCCTTCGCGTACGGGTTGCAGGACGACGGCTTGTCGCTCTCGCCGTGGTTGACGAAGGCGTGCTTGATCGTGGGGATGCGCAGCACCTGCGAGGTCTTGCCGGAGTTCGACGGGTGGATGAGGACCCGCAGTGTGGAGTGTTCGAGCCGCATGAGGGTGGACACCTTCGGCAGGCACACGACGGGGATGTCGGTCGGCGCGATCCTCGCCACCATGAACCGCTCGCGCAGGATGACGACAGGCCGCCCGTCGAGCCTGCTCATCGTCTCCAGCCACATGTTGGCCTGATAGGCGGAGGACACCCCGCCGGAGAAGTACAGGCCGACCGTGGGCCGGTAGTCGGCCAGCCAGGCGTCGAACCAGTCGAGCACCTCCTGCTCTCCCGCCGGACGCCGGGAGGGCAGCAGCCGCACCAGCAGCGCGCCCAGGCCCGCCGCCGCGAGTACCACCGACACCGTGATCCCGGCCGCCGCGGGCAGGGGCTCCCCGCTCACCGCCGCCGTCGCCAGTCCGGCGGTCGTGGGCAGGCCGAGGAGCAGCAGCCGGTGGCCGGGACGGCGCAGCGGCGCGGCGGGGGCGGGGGACAGGCGCAGCGCCGAGGCGTCGATGTTCCGGGTCAGCACCGGCGGCGTGCGGGTGCGGCGGACCAGTACGGACACCGCCTGGATCGCGCAGTGCAGCGCGTAGAGGGCGAGCAGACCGGCGACCGGCCACGCGAACTGCTGCTCCCGGCCGTGTTCCCCGAGCCGCAGCAGGCCCACCACCAGGAGCAGATCGCGCAGTACATGACGGACGGTGATGTCCGCGTGCGACTTGGCCAGCAGCGACAGCATGCCGGGCTGCCACCGGTACAGCACGCCCTCGACCGCCAGGGACACGGCGGTCGCGGCGAGCAGCAGCGGGACGTCGGGGAGCAGGGCCCCGGCCGCCTGCGCCACGAAGGCACCGGCCAGGACGGCCGCCATCAGCGCCTTGGCGGCGAGCGGACGGCCGGGCGGACGGGGCGAGGCACGGCGCCGGCGGACGCTCGCCGTGAGCCGACGACGGGACCGGGACAGCCGGCCGGACCGGGACGGCCGGCCGGATCGGGACAGGGGCAGGGGCACGCGGTCACTCCAGGGTGCGTCGCTGAGGCGGACGTCCGGGTTAACGCGTACCGACGTCCGGACGACACGCGCGTGTCCGCAACGTGTGGAGTGACCGTTGGCTGCTAGGGGTGTTCCGAAAGTCCCGCACAGCACCCACGGCGCCCGGCACGCACTCTCGCCGCACCGGCCGAAACCCCGAGTACGTCCAGTGCGAGAGCTTTCGTCCGGCACGCCGAGAGCACGCACCGGACACCGCGGGCACCGCACAGGACTTTCGAAACACCCCCCAGGGCCTGTCCGGCATGATCCGCCGGACAGGCCTCAAGGCCCCCGGGAGGTCCCGGGGGCCGGGGGAGCCCTACCCGCGCCCGCCCTGGAGGGCTCGTCGCAGCGGGCGGCCCACGACCCGGCGGGCCTTGCGGTACACCGAGCCGGAGGCGGGGGTGACCGCGGTGGTCTTCGCGGCGCCCGTCTTGGCCACGGACTTGTTCTTCGCCTTGACGGCGGCCAGTTCCTTCTTCAGCTTGGCGTTGTCCGCGCCCAGTTCGCTGACCCGGGTGTGCAGCCAGCCGAAGCGCGCGACGAGCGAGGCCGGGTCGGTGTCGGTCCACGGGCGGACACCGCCGGGGAAGTCCAGCGAGCGCAGCTTCTTCTCGTAGGCCGCGCCACCGTCGCCGTGCGTGAACGTGTTGTCCAGCCCGTTGCGGTCGAGGAACGACGTGAACCGCTCGAACCGCTCGTGGTGGTTGCCGGTGAGCGCCCCGAGGTCGGTCTCCTCGTACAGCCGAGCCGGGTCGACGTCCTCGGGCAGCTTGTCGAGGGTGTGGTGCGGGATCTCGAAGTAGCGGCACAGCTCCAGCGTGCGCGAGTCCGAGCACAGCACGTTCGCGGGCGTACCGGCCAGCAGCGCCGCGATGTTGCCGTGGATGCGGGAACCGAAGGAGAAGTCGAAGTCCCGCAGGTCGTCGATCCAGGTCACCGGGTCGATGTAGACGCGGGCCTTGCCCTCCCGGTACATCGGGTGGTCGGGGTGCGTCGGCATCCCGGTGACCTTCCCGTTCGGGTCGGACAGGTCCCGCCAGTGCAGCTGCATCGCGTCGCTGAGGTTCTGGCCTATGAACCGCAGGTTCGGGTAGCGGGCGTGGGTGCGGGTGATGACCCGGTCCAGACCCTGGTTGCGGACCGCGTTGTGCGAGCCGTTGATCGCGATGCGGGAGTCGGCGGTCAGCTCCCGCGCCCGCTTGCGTACGTCGAGTTCCTTGCCGTACATGAACAGCGAGGGGCAGCCGATGACGTCGACGTCCTTGAAGCCCAGGTCGTTCAGGTACTTCTCGGTGAACTCGCCGCGCACACCGATCGAGGCGCTGCGGTCCAGCACGGCGGAGACGAACTCGCGCACCGCCGGCTCCATCGGCTTCAGCCGCGCCGGGTCGTAGTCGAGACCCGCCTGCGCGCCGATGCCGACGACGACCACCGGGATCTTCAACTGGCTGATCAGCCGCGTCAGCCGCCGCAGGCTCGGCTCGAAGGACGGCCGGAAGGCGTTGGCGAGCGGCACGACGAAGGCGTCGTACTCCTCGTTGATGCGCCCCGGCGGAGTCCCGTCGGCCCGGATGCCGTTGGACACCACCGTGGTGTGCGGTGTCTCGAGGATCTTGTGCGTGGCGTCGCTGAAGATCAGGTTGCCCGCGTTGCTGGCGATGACGTCGCGGTGGAGGGCTTCCTCCACCGCGAAGACGTCGTAGGGGCTCTTGCCCGATCTGAGGAGGATGCGCTGGGTGCGAGAAGCGTTGGGTGACACGCAGTTCACAATATGTTTCCGGAAGCTTTTATTTCTATAGGCAACCAATGCAATCTTTTTCACATGCGCGCTCCGTGAGCGAGCGGTCGCGACGGGGTGTCCGGAGGCTGGACCGACGGGCGCGACCCGCCCCGCTTCGCGTAGATTGCCGGGCGAGGCGACCGATCGGCGTGAGGGGACGGGCGGCACGGTGACAGGGGCAAGGCAGGCCGTGGGCGAGGCCCGCAGGATCGTCGTCAAGGTCGGGTCCTCGTCGCTGACGACCGCGGCGGGCGGCCTGGACGCCGACCGGGTCGACGCGCTCGTCGACGTCCTCGCGAAAGTCCGCAGTGGGGGAGAGCGCGAACTCGTCCTCGTCTCCTCCGGTGCCATCGCCGCCGGGCTCGCCCCGCTGGGCCTCACCCGGCGACCGCGCGACCTCGCCCGCCAGCAGGCCGCCGCCAGTGTCGGCCAGGGCCTGCTGATGGCCCGCTACACCGCGTCCTTCGCCCGCTACGGCGTCCGCGTCGGCCAGGTGCTGCTCACCTCCGACGACATGAGCCGCCGCGCCCACCACCGCAACGCCTCCCGCACCCTCGACAAGCTGCTCGCGATGGGCGCCTTCCCGGTCGTCAACGAGAACGACACCGTCGCCACCGACGAGATCCGCTTCGGCGACAACGACCGCCTCGCCGCCCTCGTCGCCCACCTGGTCCGCGCCGATCTGCTGGTCCTGTTGTCCGACGTGGACGGCGTGTACGACGGTGACCCCGCCCGGCCCGGCACCGCCCGGATCGCGCAGGTGCGGGGCCCGGAGGACCTCGCCCACATCGAGATCGGCAGCGTCGGGAAGGCGGGCGTCGGCACCGGAGGCATGGTCACCAAGGTCGAGGCCGCCCGGATCGCCGCCGCCGCGGGCGTCCCGGTCGTGCTGACCAGTACCGTCCACGCGGGCGACGCCCTCGCCGGCGCGGACACCGGCACCTACTTCCACCCCACCGGCCGGCGCTCCGCCGACCGGCTGCTCTGGCTCCAGCACGCGTCCACCCCGCAGGGCTCGCTCACCCTCGACGACGGGGCGGTGCGCGCGGTCGTGGAGCGCCGCAAGTCGCTGCTGCCGGCCGGGATCGCGGGTGTCGAGGGCGAGTTCAGCGCGGGCGACCCGGTCGAACTGCGGGACCACGAGGGGCGGCCGGTGGCCCGCGGCCTGGTCAACTTCGACGCCAAGGAGATCCCCCGGCTGATCGGCCGCTCCACCCACGACCTCGCCCGCGATCTCGGACCCGCGTACGAACGCGAGGTCGTACACAGGGACGATCTGGTGGTCCTGTATCCGTAAACGCGCCGGACCGTCCGACCCCGGTGGTGGACGTTCCGTAAAACCGCCCCACGACGCCCGGCGGCCTGCTCAACTTTGTCCCGGGGACACATCCGCCCGGCCACCGGGGCCGGCCTGTGCGTGAAGGAGGCCGTCGTGAGACGAGTGCGCCCTGGGACGGCGACGTCCCGCGGTGGTGCCGGCTCCCGGGCGGCCGGCGAGGAACGCGCCCTGGCCAGCGTCGCGGCGGGTGACCGCTACCGGAGCGGCGAGCCCCACGACCTCCCGCGCCTGTGGCACGTCACCCTCAGTGTCTCCGGCGGCCGGGCCCCGATCGCCGAGGTCCGCCGCGCCCTGGAACAGCTCGCCCACGACCACCCCTTCCTGCTGACCAGCCGGTACGCCGACGACCACGCGGAGATCCGCTACTGGGAGGAGGCCCGCGACCTGCACGACGCCGCCGCCGTGGCGCTGCGGCTGTGGGGCGAGCACCGGCAGACCGCGGGACTGCCGCCCTGGGAGATCGTCGGCCTGGAGGTCATCGACCGGGCCACCTACCACCAGCGCATCGCCGCGGGCTACGGCCCGGCGCCGGCGACGCCGGTGGGGGTGCATCCGTTCTGACTTCAAAAGGCCCGTCCGGCTCTCCGCGAGGCGGCGGCCCCCTGTGCCGGCGACCGTGTCGGCGACGACGGGCCCCGTGTCTCGTGGTGCGGGACGACGGTGGTCCGGCCCTCCGGCCGCACTACCCTTCCCTACATGACCACGCTTTCGCCGTACGACTCGATGTCCCCGGTCAACCAGGCCGCCTACCGCGCCAAGGGGGCCGCCGCCACCCTCGCGCCGCTGCCGCGCGCGGCGAAGGACGACGCGCTGCTCGCCGTCGCGGACGCACTGGAGGTCCGGGCGAGCGAGATCGTCGAGGCCAACGCCCAGGACGTCGCCAAGGCGCGCGAGGCCGGCATCGGCGAGGGCATGATCGACCGGCTCACCCTCACCCCGGAGCGGGTGCGCGCGATCGCCTCCGACGTGCGGGACGTGGCCGCGCTGCCCGACCCGGTCGGCGAGGTCGTCCGTGGCTCCACCCTGCCCAACGGCATCGACCTGAGGCAGGTCCGGGTGCCGCTCGGCGTCGTCGGGATCATCTACGAGGGCCGCCCCAACGTCACGGTCGACGCCGCCGCCCTGTGCCTGAAGTCCGGCAACGCGGTCCTGCTGCGCGGCTCGTCCTCCGCGTACCGGTCGAACACCGCGCTGGTCCGGGTGCTGCGCGACGCCGTGGGCGGCGCCGGGCTGCCCGCCGACGCCGTGCAGATGGTGCCCGGCGAGGGCAGGGACAGCGTGCGCGATCTGATGCGCGCCCGCGGCCTGGTCGACGTCCTCATCCCGCGCGGCGGCGCCTCCCTGATCAACACGGTCGTCCGGGAGTCGATCGTCCCGGTCATCGAGACCGGCACCGGCAACTGCCACGTGTACGTCGACGCCCACGCCGACCTCGACACCGCCGTGGAGATCCTGATCAACTCCAAGGCCCAGCGGGTCGGCGTCTGCAACGCCGCCGAGACCCTCCTGGTCCACCAGGACATCGCCCCCGCGTTCCTGCCGCGCGCCCTGGACGCCCTGGCCGGGGCCGGGGTCACCGTGCACGCCGACGAACGGGTGATGGCGTACGCCAAGGGCTCCGCGGCGACGGTCGTGGAGGCCACCACGGAGGACTGGGAGACCGAGTACCTCTCCCTCGACATCGCCGCGGCCGTCGTCGACTCGCTCGACCGGGCCGTGGAGCACATCCGGCTGTGGACCTCCGGCCACACCGAGGCCATCGTCACCACCTCGCAGCCGGCGGCCCGCAGGTTCACCCGGCTGGTGGACTCCACCACCGTCGCCGTCAACGCCTCGACCCGGTTCACCGACGGCGGCCAGTTCGGCTTCGGCGCGGAGATCGGCATCTCCACGCAGAAGCTGCACGCCCGGGGGCCGATGGGGCTGCCGGAGCTGACCAGCACCAAGTACATCGTCACCGGCGACGGACACGTCCGCCGCTGACCCCGCCGGCCCGCCGTCCCACGCCCGGGGCAGACGGACGAATTTCCGTACCGTCTGCCCAGAACGACCCCTCAGGTCTACTCTGGAGAGGTGCCGGAGGACGTGGGGGGCACGCCGTTCCCTGACGGCGGGGAGCCCGACGACGACCACGACCGCGGAGTGTCGGACGAAGAGTTCGACTCCGTGGTCTTCGACGAGGCCTTCATCGGCGCGGCCGTGGTCCATGAGCCGACCGCCGTCGAACGTCTCCTTGCCGCCGCCCGGGCCAGGGCGGAGGCCTCGGAGGCCGATGCCCACCGCACCCGCCCGAGGACCGGGCGGTACGACGACGGGTACGGAGGCCGAGGGCGGTACGACCGCCGCCGGGGCGACGACTTCGACGACCCGGACGACGACACCGGCACCCCCGAGGACGACTACGGTTTCACCGGGCGGCCGTACGGCGGACCGGTCCGCTGGCACCGCCCGGTCGCCTGGGTGCTCGCCCTCGTCATGGGCATCGGCATGGTCGCGCTCGCCTTCTCGGCCGTATACCGGGGGTCCTCCGCCAACAACCGGCAGGACCCGGTGCCGCCGCCTGCCTCGACCGGCCTGGAACAGGGCGGCAGGAGCGCGGCTCCGTCCGCCTCCGCCGACTACTCCCAGCCAAACGTCCCGGTGATTCCGAGCAGCCCCTGACGGGCCGCCGGCAGGTCAGGCGGCAGGCCCGCCAAGGGCCCCCGGCCGGGTCGGGGCCCTGTCACAACCTGGCGTGCGCCGGGGCGTTTACGCGGGCCCGACGCGACCTACTCTGAAGATGTGGCAGGGCCCGTGGACCCGCCCGGAGGGACACCCGAGGGGGCCCCCGGAGGCGGCGAGGACGAGTACCGGTCCGTCGTCTTCGACGAGACCTTCGTCCGCGCTGCCCGCCTCCAGGAGTTCTCCGCCCGGGAGCGCATCACCGACCACACCCCCGCCGTACGCCGCCGGCCGCCCCGGCACCGGGGTCTGTCCCGGCAGGCGCTGGTCCTCGTGGTGCTGATCGCCGTGGCCTTCGGCACCGCGATCTACATGGGCGTACGGCATCCCTACCGGACGCCCGAGACCTGGGCGGCCGCCGAGCCGCTGCGCATGACCGTGATCCCGCTCGCCCCCGGGGGCAAGGTGCCCGGCACCCCCGATCCCGAACGGTTGTACGACAACAGCCCGGCGGCGCGGTTCCGCGTCGGCGCCGAGGGAGTGACGCTCCCGGCGTCCCGGAGCACCGCGCACTTCTCGGACGGACAGGTCGTGACGGCGCTGCTCACCGCGAAGGACTACGTCGTCCGGTCCGCGCTCGACCCCGAGGTGCTGACCGGAGGGGAGACCCGCGCCGTACGCGTCCTGCTCGACGCCGGCCAGCAGGACCAGTTCGACCGGAGCTTCAGGCGGCCGGCCCCGGACGGGCGGCACGCGCCCACCGGATGGCTCGTGCGCTTCGACCCCTCCCGCGCGGAGCTGGCCGACCGCAGGATCCGGGTCCGGGGCACCCTGCAGGCGTCCGAGGCCGACTCCGGTGTCCTCGAGGTCACCGCGGACCACACCTCGGTGTACGCGCTGCGGCCGGCCGGCGCGGACCCGGGGGCCCGGGTGTCGCTCTTCACCGTCCGGCGCGAGCTGCACTTCCGCTTCGACCGCGAGGACCTGCGCCTGCACCAGGCGCAGCTCGTCGCCTCCTACGTCCAGGCCGGCCCGCTGTCCTGCGCCGAGGACTCCGCGGGCCATCTGCGCCCCCTGCTGGCGGGCGGCACGGCCAAGGAGGGCGGCCCCGCCGGCACCGACCCGTACGCCACCGGCGGCACCCGGGCCCTGTGCGGCTCGCTGGCGGCGGGGGCACAGCCCAAGGTGTGACGCCCGGACGCGGACGCCCGTGGCGTTACGCGGTGCCCGTGCCTCAGACGCCGTCGCGCGGCGGCCGGTCGTCCCCGGCGCCCGGGTCCGACGACGTACCCGGCTCCTGCGGGCCGCCCTCGGTTCCCCGGGACCCGTCCGGTCCCTGCGCGGGCCTCGGTCCCGGGGACGTGAAGCCGCCGAAGCCGCGGCGGACCCGGCCGCCCAGGTCCCCGGCGCCGCCCGCGATGTCGCTGACCAGCTTCATCAGCGGGTCCTTGGAGTTCTTCACGTCACCGGCGTAGCTGGTCGCCGAGTCGCGCCAGGAGTCCCGTACCGAGGCGTCCTTGTCCTCGTCGCGGCGCGGGTAGTGACCGTCCATGATCCGCTGGTGGTCGCGGCTCTCCGCCCACTTCTTCAGCTCGGCGGCCCGGACGGTGGTGAACGGGTGGGAGCGGGGCAGCACGTTGAGGATCTTCAGCACGGAGTCGCGCAGGTCGCCCCCGGCGTCGTACTCCTCGGCCTGCTCCAGGAACGCGTCGACGTTCATCTCGTGCAGGTGGTTGCCACCGGCGATCTTCATCAGACCGCGCATCGAGGCCTGGAGGTCCTGGCCGACCAGCAGCCCCGCACGGTCCGCGGACAGCTCCGACTTGCGGAACCACTCGCGCAGCGCCGTCACGATCGCCATGATCGCGACGCTGCCCAGCGGGATCCAGGCCACCCGCACCGCGAGGGAGGTCAGGAACAGCAGGATGGTCCGGTACACCGAGTGCCCGGACAGCGCGTGCCCGACCTCGTGCCCGACGACGGCCCGCATCTCCTCCTCGTCGAGCAGCTCGACCAGACCCGTGGTGACCACGATGATCGGCTCGTCCAGGCCGATGCACATCGCGTTCGGCGTCGGGTCCTGGTTCACGTACATCGGCGGGACCTTCTCCAGGTCCAGGATGTAGCAGGCGTCCCGCAGCATGACGTTGAGGTGCGCGAACTGGCGTTCCGAGACGCGCACGGAGTCGGACAGGAAGAGCAGCCGCAGGCTGCGCTCGGGCAGCAGACCGCTCAGCGCCTTGAAGACCGTGTCGAAACCGGTCAGCCTGCGCAGTGCCACCAGGGCGGAGCGGTCGGCGGGGTGTTCGTACGCACGCGAGGAGATTCCGGGGAAACGCCTGCGCTGCCTGCTCGGCACCTTCTCGTGCCCGTTGTGCTGATGGCCGTCGGACATGTGTCCCCCATGTGCGTCTGTGTGACCTTCGCGGTCCGTTGTGACCTGCGCGGTTGCCAGTACGGTCCCCTGGCGGTCCTCTGTTCGCTCCTTCACCCGCCCCGGGCGAGGCCCAGCCTAGGCGGAGAAGGCGTGGACCGGCAGACCGGTGGGGCGGAAGAGCGGCACGACCGGGAGACCGCGCCTGGAGCACCGTTCCCGAGCCGCCCGGCTCCCCGGGAAGGACGATCAGGACCGCGGGATGGTTGCCTGAGCCGGCCGGCCCCCGCCCGCCCGGGAAGACCGGGGCGGGGCGGCCGGGGCCCACAACGGCGGAGTCGGAGTGATCGGCGGGAAGACGCCCGCATACGATGAGCCGACGTCCTTGTCCCGCCCACACGCGATAGGTACTGCCGAAGATGAGCTTCCCCAGCACCGCTGCCCAGTTGGTCACCCTCGCCGCCGAGGGCGGAGAACACGGTGGCAACCACGAGAGCCTCAGCCCCTACTTCGTGGGTGGCTGTGTCCTGGCCGCCCTGCTGCTCCTGCTGTGGATCACGACCCGCTTCAACCGCGACCGGTAGACCCCCGGGGCCTGTTGGGGGTGTGACCGTAGGGCGTACCTGGAGGCCGGACCGTTCAGGAAGGGCCGGTAGGGTCTGCTCGCATGGGAGAGCAGGACATGCCTACCGGTCCGGAGAAGGGCACGGCCGGGGAACCGGCCGGGGCCGGGGTGGAGGACACGGCCGGACGGCCGGCGAGCGGCGCCGAGCGCCGTCCGGCGCCGAGCCGGGCCGACGGACCGGGCGGCGGCCTGCCGCAGTCGGGCAAGCGCCGCCTCGGCGTCATGGGCGGCACCTTCGACCCGATCCACCACGGGCACCTGGTGGCGGCCAGTGAGGTCGCCGCGCGGTTCCACCTCGACGAGGTGGTCTTCGTCCCCACCGGGCAGCCGTGGCAGAAGAGCCACCGGGCGGTCTCCGCGGCCGAGGACCGCTACCTGATGACGGTCGTCGCGACCGTCGAGAACCCGCAGTTCTCGGTGAGCCGGATCGACATCGACCGCGGCGGGCCCACCTACACCGTGGACACCCTGCGCGACCTGCGCGCGCTCAACCCCGACACGGACCTGTTCTTCATCACCGGCGCCGACGCCCTCGCACAGATCCTCACCTGGCGGGACAGCGAGGAACTGTTCTCCCTGGCGCACTTCGTGGGTGTCACCAGGCCCGGCCATCATCTGACCGACGCGGGCCTGCCCGAGGGGGGCGTCTCGCTCGTCGAGGTTCCAGCCCTGGCCATTTCCTCGACGGACTGCCGTGCGAGAGTCGCCACGGGAGATCCCGTCTGGTACCTGGTGCCGGACGGGGTCGTGCGCTACATCGCCAAGCGCGAGCTGTACCGCGGCGAGTGAGCGGAGAGGGGCACCGGTGAACGACCGATACGACGCGGGACACGGCGACGGAGGGGGCGCCCCGTACGGGCTCGTGGGCTACGACGAGTACGGCCGGCCCGTCTACCGCCAGGCCGACACCCAGGCACCGGGCCGGCACACCCAGGAGGCCCCGCAGGCCCCGCAGCAGCCGTACGACCCGTACCGGCAGCAGGGGCAGCAGGACCAGTACGGGCAGCAGGACCAGTACGGGCAGGGCCACGGGCAACAGGGCCAGCCGGGTTACGGCGGTGGTTACGGCTATGACCCGTACGCCACCGGCGGCCCGCAGCAGCCCTCGCAGCCGTACGACCCCTACGGGGCGGCGGGGGCGGGTACCGGGCAGCAGCCGCAGACGCCCTCCTACGACCTCTACGGGACCCAGGGCGGCTACGACACCCCCCAGAGCGCCGGGACGGCCGCCCCGTACGACCCCTACGGCGATTCCTACGGCGATTCCTACGGGCAGACCGCGCAGGGCGGCACCGGGCAGCAGCCCCGGGTCACCGGACAGACGGCGCACATCCCGCAGCAGCCCGGCCCGGCCGACGGCACGACCGGCCCCCACGACCGCGACGGCCGTGAGGACCGCGACGGCCGTGAGGACCGCCCGGCCGCGGACTCCGGGGCGCCCGAACGGGAGTACCACACCGAGCAGTTCGCCTTCGTCGAGGAACCGGACGACGACTCCGAGGACGTCATCGACTGGCTGCAGTTCACCGAGAACCGCACCGAGCGCCGCGAGGAGGCCAAGCGCCGCGCCCGCAGCCGGATCGTCGCCCTGGTCGTGGCCCTCGCCCTGGTCGCGGCCGGCGGCGTCGGCTACCTCTGGTACGCCGGGAAGCTCCCCGGCCTCTCCGGCTCCGGCAACGGTACGGGCACCACGACGGCCGCGGGCACCCAGAAGCGGGACGTCATCGTCGTCCACCTGCACGACACCGAGGAGGGCGGCACCGCCACCGCGCTGCTCGTCGACAACACCACCACCAAGCAGGGCAGCACCGTCCTGCTGCCCAACTCCCTGGCCCTCGCCGCCGACGACGGCACCACCACCACGCTCGCCAAGTCGGTCGAGGACGACGGCTCCGGCGGCACCCGGAGCGCCCTCGACACGGTCCTCGGCACCGACATCGAGGGCACCTGGCGGCTGGACACGCCCTATCTGCAGAACCTCGTCGACCTGGTCGGCAACATCGACATCGACACCGACGCCGACGTGCCGGACCCGGACGCCAAGAAGAAGGGCGAGGCCCCCCTGGTCAAGAAGGGGAAGAGCCAGACCCTCACCGGGAAGATGGCCGTCGCCTACGCCACCCACCGCGCCTCCGGCGAGGCACAGAACGCCCAGCTGGAGCGGTTCGGACAGGTCATGCAGGGCGTACTGCGGAAGATGACGTCCGACGCGGGCGCCGCGACGACCACCATCCAGACCCTGGGGCAGATCATCGAGCCGCCCCTGACCGACAAGGACCTCGGCTCCTTCCTCGCCCGGCTCGCCGACCTGGCCAAGGGCGGCGACCACAGCACCGCGCTGCTGCCGGTCGAGGAGGACGGCACACTCACCGCCCGGACGAGCGACAGCGTGGTCGAGGAGGTGCTCGGCGGCACCGCGAAGAGCCCCGACAAGGACGCCGCCGTCAGCGTCTCGGTGCGCAACGCCACCGGCGTCGAGGACAACACCGAGAAGGCCCGGGTGGTCCTCCTCAACGGCGGCTTCACCTTCCTGGGGGGCGGCACGGCCACCGCGGCGGCGTCCTCCGAGGTCGTCTACGCGGACGACGCCGACAAGGAGAACGCCTCCGAGGTCGCCAAGACCCTCGGACTGCCCACCGGGTCCGTCACCAAGGGCGAGGTCTCCGGCAACGCCAGGGTCTCGGTGGTCCTGGGCCAGGACTACGAGCCGGGCACCTGACCGGACCGCGGAGTGCCCCGGCCGGAACGCCCCCTGCGGGGCGTTCCGGCCGGGGCACTCCGAAACGCGTGGGGCGCGCCCGGCGGTCCGTGAGACCCTTGAGGGCAAACGACCGCCGAGCGAAAGCCTTGTAGTGACCGCAACCGACCGTTCCATCGAGCTCGTCCAGGCCGCCGCCCAGGCCGCGGCCGACAAGCTCGCGCACGACATCATCGCCTACGACGTCAGTGACGTGCTGTCCATCACCGACGCCTTCCTGCTGGCCTCCGCGCCCAACGACCGTCAGGTCAAGTCGATCGTCGACGAGATCGAGGAGCGGCTCAGCAAGGAGCTCGACGCCAAGCCGGTCCGCCGCGAGGGCGACCGCGAGGCCCGCTGGGTGCTGCTCGACTACGTCGACATCGTCGTCCACGTCCAGCACAGCGAGGAGCGCGTCTTCTACGCCCTCGAGCGGCTGTGGAAGGACTGCCCCGAGCTGGAGCTGCCCGAGGACGCCGTGGCCACCCGCGGCAAGGCCGCCGAGCACGCCCGGCAGAAGGAGGCCGAGGAGGCCGCGGCGCCGGGTGGTGAGTGGCGGTGAGCCCCGCCGGCGAGGTGTCCGGTTCCGGCGTGGGCCGGGGCCGCCGCGTCATCCTGTGGCGGCACGGCCAGACCTCCTGGAACGTGGAGCGCCGCTTCCAGGGCAGCACCGACGTGGAGCTGACCGACACCGGCGTCGCCCAGGCACGCCGGGCCGCCCGCCTCCTCGCCGGTCTCGAGCCCGACGCGATCATCGCCTCCGACCTGAAGCGGGCCGCGCGCACCGCCGCGGAACTCGCCGCGCTCACCGGTCTGGAGCCGGTCCACGACGAGGCCCTGCGGGAGACCTACGCGGGCGTCTGGCAGGGCCTGACACACGACGAGATCATCGCCAGATACGGCGACGAGTACACCGCCTGGAAGCGCGGCGAGCCGGTCCGCAGGGGCGGTGGCGAGCTGGAGACCGAGGTCGCCGACCGCGCCGCTCCGGTGGTGCTCCGGCACGTCGACAAACTCCCGGACGACGGCACGCTCGTGGTGGTCAGCCACGGCGGCACGATCCGCACCACCATCGGCCGGCTGATCGGGCTCGACCCGCGCAGCTGGGAGAGCCTCGGCGGGCTCACCAACTGCTGCTGGTCCGTCCTCGGCGGGGGCGCCCGAGGCTGGCGGCTGCTCGAGCACAACGCCGGCACCCTGCCGGAACCGGTGCTCGGCGACGACGACTGACCCCCTCGGCCGCGGCCCGGGACCCGGTCCGGGGCCGGATTTCACTTTCCGGCAGGACGCAGGCTAAAGTTCTTCTTGTTCGCCCGCCGAGCGGGAAGAACACTCGGGGCTATAGCTCAGTTGGTAGAGCGCCTGCATGGCATGCAGGAGGTCAGGAGTTCAATTCTCCTTAGCTCCACAGAAGCTCCACAGGTCATATGACGAAGATCCCGTCCTCGCCACGAGGGCGGGTTTTTTCGTTGTTCCCGGTTGAGCAGGAGGCGGCCGGCGGGCGTATACCCCCACGAGACGGCCGGCCGTGTCCCGACCGGTACCCCGGCGTCGCTGACCGTACTGGTCCGGCCGTGGCAGAATCAAACGACCGGAAGGGGGCGCGGCCCGACGGGAGGGAGTTGTTGATGCCTGCGAGCATCCACGAGGAGGTCGACCACCTCTTCGGCGGGGTGTTGACACGACGGACCTCTGCCCGCTTCCGCTCCTCCGCGCGTACGGCGTGCGGCCACAGCTGGAGCTGAGCGATGGGTGCACACAGGCGAAGGTGCGACTGGTGCGGCAGCGGGACTCCGATCGTGCGGGACATGGAGCCGGTCAATCCCGACTACCAGTACTGGTGCGCGGAGTGCGCGCAGGCGCTGATCATAAAAGGCGACCCGATCGAGACGTACCGCGAACTCGAAGGCGAACCGATCTACGGCCGGCTTCTCGAGGAGCACTGCACGCTCAAGCGTTTCTATTCGTTCGTGACCGCGTGAAAATGCGGGCAGAACCGGGCGGAACGGAATCGATTTGGTGTTGGGCCCGGATGACCGTGTAAAGTTGGCGTCGCCGCCGGGGCAACCGGGCGGGATGTGACCTGGGGCTATAGCTCAGTTGGTAGAGCGCCTGCATGGCATGCAGGAGGTCAGGAGTTCAATTCTCCTTAGCTCCACAGCAGTAGAGGGCGGATCATCCGATCGGATGATCCGCCCTCTGTGTGTGTCGGGGTGTGCGGCTGCGTGGGTTCATGCGGCCGTGCGGGCCGGCCCGGAGGGCGGCCCGCACGAACCCGTGTCAGCGGCCCAGCGCGCGCCGGCCGCGGCCCTGGGAGAGGACCGGCAGATTGCGGGAGGGCGCCTTGGGCTGCGTCCCCTCCTCGACGCGCAGGGCCAGCGCCGGGCAGCGGCGCACCGCGCGGATCGCCTTGGCCTCCGCGTAGCGCGGCACCTGGGCCTGGGCGACGGTGGGGAAGCCGTCCGCGCCGAGCTGGAAGACCTCCGGAAGGATGTCCGCGCACAGGCCGTGGCCCCGGCACAGCGTCCAGTCGACGAAGATCTTCTGGCGGCTGGGGCCGTTCTCCTCCCCGCCGCCGCCCGGGATGCCCGTAGGGGTCCTGCCGCCCTCGAAGAGCGGCAGCACGCCCTCCACGGGGCG
This sequence comes from Streptomyces yamdrokensis, assembly GCF_053890455.1. Lineage (NCBI taxonomy): Bacteria > Bacillati > Actinomycetota > Actinomycetes > Kitasatosporales > Streptomycetaceae > Streptomyces > Streptomyces yamdrokensis. The sequence continues at coordinate 2,498,106 of NZ_CM132679.1, read as the reverse complement.
CCCGCAGCCGTTGCCCAGGACATGGGCGGCGAGATCGTCGGTGAACGCCTTGACGGTCGATTCCAGGAACATCGCGGAGCCGTCCGGGTGTGAACACGCGCCCCGCCGCTTCACGTTCCTGGCGACCTGCTTGACCGCCTCCAGAGCGGCCGGGCCGCCGCCGCCCAGGATGTCCTCCAGACCGCGCGCGGCGGCCGGCAGGCCGAGGTAGCAGGGGCCGCACTGGCCGGCGCTCTCCTCGGCCAGCCATTTCGCGACCATCAGGGACTCACCCAGCGGGCAGGTGTCCTGACTGATCGGCAGGATCGCGCCCGCGCCGAGCGTGCCGCCCACCGCGTCCAGGGAGTTGCGGGAGACGATCGCCTCGTTGACGGTCGCCGCGTCGATCCACTTGCCGTGGTAGCCGCCGGTGAGCACCCCCTGCGGCATCGGCGGAGCACCGGCGAGCTGCAGGACGTAACGCAGCGGTACACCCGTCGGGACCTCGATCACCATGGGGCGGGCGACCGCCCCGGAGACCGTGAGCATGACGGTGCCCGGCTCGTCGTACAGGCCGGTGTTGCAGTAGCGCTCCGGGCCGATGCGGGCGGCGATGGCGAGCTGCGCGAAGGTCTCGGCGTTGGAGAGCAGGGTGGGGGCGCCGCCCACGCCGTTCTTCGAGGCGCTGACCTTGCGGCCGGGTGGCACCGCGGGACCGCCGTCGATGGAGCGGATCAGCGAGGCCGCGGCGCCCGTGACCATGCGCACCGGGTTGAGCTGCACGCGGGCGCGCAGCACGGACCGGCGCCCGTTGTTCAGGCCGCGTTCGGCGAGCGCGGCCTCCATGGAGCGCTTGGTGGACTCCCGGGTGACCCCCACCACGAGCGTGCGGGCACCCATGGCCTCGGCGCACAGCAGCGCGCCGTCCAGGATGAGGTGCGGGGCACGGTTGATCATCACCGTGTCCTTGCGGCAGGCCGGTTCGTCCTCGCTGCCGTTGACGACGACGACCGGCCGGACGCCGCGTTTGATCGCCGTCTCGGCGACCGAACGCAGCTTCTTGTGGAAGGGGAAGCCGGCGCCGCCGCGTCCCCTGAGGTTGATGCGTTCAGCGAGCTGGGCGAGCTGTTCGCCGCCCATGGGTTCGAGCGGCCCGTGCACCTTGAGGTGCATGGGCAGATCGAGCCGGTCGACAAGGTCGAAGCCCGACGTGAGCTGGGGAAGCCCGACGACGCGGACTTCGGGTACGTCGGGCAGAGCCTCGTTCACTTGAAGCCTCCGGAAGGCGTGTTCCAAGGTTCGCCCGATCCCGGTGCGTCGAAGTCGTACGACGCACCGGGGGATGGATCAGTGGCGGGACCGCTGTTGTACGTGTCACTCGGGTTGTACGTGTTGTAGAGGCTGTTCGACTCACCGGTGTCGTACACATCACTCGAGCCGTAGCCGGAGGCGGCCGGATTGTCGTAGGTCGGGATGTTGTATCCGGTGTCCTGGAGCGGGTCGTAGGCCGACGGCGGGGCCTCGCCGACCGGTGGCGGGGACGGGACGGGCCAGCTGCCCGAGGTGCTGGAGGGGCCGTCCACGATCCGGCCGTCCATGGTGGGGACGGCCTGGGTGGGCTGCATGTCCGGGGGCAGCTCCATGCGGGCGGTCCGGTCGGCGTAGAGGGGCTGTTGCGGCTGGGACGGAGCGGAGACCGCGCGGTAGGCGGCCGCGAAGCCGTTCGCCGGGTCCGGGGCCGGCGGCGCGACGCGTTCGGCGGTCTCGTACAGCGGCCGGGAGGCCGGTTCGGGGCGCTCGGAACGGGACCGGGAGTCCCGTCTGCCGCCACCCCCGTACCCGGGGAGCGACGCCTCGGCGGCGCGGGCCCGGCTCTCGTCCAGCCTGTCGCGGCCCGGCTGCTCGGCGGTGCCGAGCAGGGCGGTGACCCGGTCGGCGACCTTGCGCTTGACCCGCGGCGGGGAGGCGCGCAGGGCAAGGGCTGCCATGACGCCGAGCAGGGACAGGCCGTACAGGATCAGGAAGACCGGCTTCGCCGCTCGACCCGCGTAGAGCCCGTGCACGAGCGCCGCGCACCAGGCCGGGTAGGCCAGCATGTGCATGGCGCGCCAGCGGGCCGCGACGGGGGCCGGCGAGGCGAAGCGGTTGCGCAGGACGCCGGTGATGCCGACGAAGATCATCAGCATTCCGGCCAGGGTGCCCAGACCGATCAGGAAGGACCTGCCGAGGGCCGCCTCGTCGTCGGTGAGGGCCAGCCCGAAGGGGATCACCGCGGCGATCCAGGTGGTGTGGTCCAGGGCCAGCTTGATGCCGATGTGCACCAGCAGGAAGGCGATCGAGGCGACCGCGGTCGTCCGGTGCACCGCCTGCGCCAGGATGCGCTGGCGCGGACCGAGCAGGACCCGGTCCTGGGCGACGAGTCCCCAGATCACCGAGCAGCTCAGGCAGACGAGCGAGAGAACGCCCACACCGAAGTTGAGGAACTCGGCGAACCAGTCGTCCGCCGTGCTGTCGTCCGGCCTCACGCCCCGCCTCCCCGTGTCACGGCGGAATGCGGGTACGGCCGACCGGCAGCCGACCGGCCCTGAACGGGAGGCGGGCTGCTGTCTGGACGAGGGTTCATGGGGGAACTCCGAACGTTCGGGAGAAGCGGTCCCGCGCCGCACTCTAAACCTCGCCGTACCGGGTAGTACGAGGTTTGAGTTATTGCGCTGTTATCAAAAGACGATCTGGCTGCCGTGATGCCCCTTAGGGGTTGTTACGCGAAGTAACTTTTGACCGGGATTCAGGGATGGTGCCCCGCCGCGGCGGGGCACGGTGCGTCGCGGCGCGCGCCGGGCCTGCGGTATCCTGGCGCCATGCGTGCCGTACGCCTTCTGCTTAGCGAGCCGCGCTGATCAGTCCCGACCACGGTCGAAGAGCGAACCGGGTGGCCGGAATCGGCGCGGCGTCCCCTCCTGTGCGAGGGGATTTTTCATTTCCGAATGTCGCAGCAGCCGTGGGCGCAGACGATCGATGGAGCTTTGAGGATCATGAGCGAGACGAACCCCGCGGCCACCCCCGAAGTGGCCGCGCCGCACCGCTACACGGCCGCCCTGGCGGCCGAGATCGAGGCACGCTGGCAGGACTTCTGGGACGCCGAGGGCACGTACGAGGCGCCCAACCCCAAGGGCGACCTGGCGGGCGACCCGGAGACGGTGGCCCGGCCCAAGAAGTTCATCATGGACATGTTCCCCTATCCGTCGGGTGCGGGACTGCACGTCGGGCACCCCCTGGGGTACATCGCCACCGACGTCTCCGCCCGGTTCCAGCGCATGACCGGCCACAACGTCCTGCACACCCTGGGCTTCGACGCCTTCGGCCTGCCCGCCGAGCAGTACGCCGTGCAGACCGGCACGCACCCGCGCGTGTCCACCGAGGCCAACATCGAGAACATGAAGGCCCAGCTGCGCCGGCTGGGTCTGGGCCACGACCGGCGCCGGTCGTTCGCCACGATCGACCCGGACTACTACAAGTGGACCCAGTGGATCTTCCTGCAGATCTTCAACTCCTGGTACGACGACGAGGCCGGCCGGGCCCGGCCCGTCGCCGAGCTGATCGCCGAGTTCGAGTCCGGTGAGCGCCCCGTACCGGGCCACGCGCGCGCGTGGAGCGAGCTGAGCGGGACCGAGCGCGCCGACGTCCTGGGCGGCTTCCGGCTGGCCTACGCCTCCGACGCGCCGGTCAACTGGTGCCCCGGGCTGGGCACCGTACTGGCCAACGAGGAGGTCACCGCCGACGGCCGCTCCGAGCGCGGCAACTTCCCGGTCTTCAAGGCGAAGCTGCGCCAGTGGAACATGCGCATCACCGCCTACGCCGACCGGCTGCTGTCGGACCTGGACGCACTGGACTGGCCCGAGGCCATCAAGCTGCAGCAGCGCAACTGGATCGGCCGCTCCGAGGGCGCCCGCGTCGACTTCCCCGTCGACGGCGAGCGGATCACCGTCTTCACCACCCGCCCCGACACCCTGTTCGGCGCGACCTACATGGTGCTGGCGCCCGAGCACCCGCTGGTCGAGAAGTTCACCCCGGCCGCCTGGCCCGAGGGCACCCACGACGTCTGGACCGGCGGCCACGCCACCCCGGCCGAGGCCGTCGCCGCGTACCGCGCGCAGGCCGCGTCCAAGTCCGACGTGGAGCGGCAGGCCGAGGCCAAGGACAAGACCGGTGTCTTCATCGGCACGTACGCGACCAACCCGGTCAACGGCGAGCAGGTGCCCGTCTTCATCGCCGACTACGTCCTGATGGGCTACGGCACCGGCGCGATCATGGCCGTACCGGCCGGTGACCAGCGCGACTTCGAGTTCGCGCGTGCCTTCGAACTGCCGGTCCACTGCATCGTCGAGCCGACCGACGGACGCGGCACCGACACCTCCACCTGGCAGGACGCCTTCTCCTCCTACGAGGCGAGGATCATCAACTCGTCGAACGACGAGGTGGACCTGGACGGCCTGGGCGTCGTCGAGGCCAAGGCGCGCATCACCGAGTGGCTGGAGCGCCGGGGCATCGGCGAGGGCACCGTCAACTTCCGGCTGCGCGACTGGCTGTTCAGCCGGCAGCGCTACTGGGGCGAGCCCTTCCCGATCGTCTACGACGAGGACGGCACCGCCCACGCCCTGCCCGAGTCGATGCTGCCGCTGGAACTGCCCGAGGTCGACGACTACTCCCCCCGCACCTTCGACCCGGACGACGCCGACACCCGGCCCGAGACGCCGCTGTCACGCAACGAGGACTGGGTCAACGTCACCCTGGACCTGGGCGACGGCCGCGGCCCGCGCGCGTACCGCCGCGAGACCAACACCATGCCCAACTGGGCCGGCTCCTGCTGGTACGAGCTGCGCTATCTGGACCCGCACAACAGCGAGAAGCTGGTCGACCCACGGATCGAGCAGTACTGGATGGGCCCGCGCGAGGGCATGCCGCACGGCGGCGTCGACCTGTACGTCGGCGGCGCCGAGCACGCGGTACTGCACCTGCTGTACGCGCGCTTCTGGTCCAAGGTGCTGTACGACCTGGGGCACGTGTCGTCGTCGGAGCCGTTCCACAAGCTGTTCAATCAGGGCATGATCCAGGCCTACGTCTACCGTGACAGCCGGGGCATCGCGGTGCCGGCCGCCGAGGTGGAGGAGCACGAGGGCGCCTACCACTACCAGGGGGAGAAGGTCTCCCGGCTGCTGGGCAAGATGGGCAAGTCCCTGAAGAACGCGGTCACTCCCGACGAGATCTGCGCCGAGTACGGGGCCGACACGCTGCGCCTGTACGAGATGGCGATGGGCCCCCTGGACGTGTCGCGGCCGTGGGACACCCGCGCGGTGGTCGGCCAGTTCCGGCTGCTGCAGCGGCTGTGGCGCAACATCGTCGACGAGAACACCGGCGAGGTGACCGTGGCCGACACCCCGGACGCCGACGTCGACGTGGCCACCCTGCGCGCCCTGCACAAGGCGATCGACGGGGTGCGCCAGGACCTGGAGGGGATGCGCTTCAACACCGCCATCGCCAAGGTCACCGAGCTGAACAACCACCTGACGAAGGCGGGGGGACCGGTCCCGCGCTCGGTCGCCGAGCGTCTGGTGCTGCTGGTGGCGCCGCTGGCCCCGCACATCGCCGAGGAGCTGTGGCGCACGCTGGGCCACACCGACTCGGTCGTCCACCGGGACTTCCCGGTCGCCGATCCGGCGTACGTCGTCGACGAGACCGTCACCTGCGTGGTCCAGGTCAAGGGCAAGGTGAAGGCCCGGCTGGAGGTCTCGCCGTCCATCTCCGGGGAGGAACTGGAGAAGGTCGCGCTGGCCGACGAGAAGGTCGTCGCCGCGCTGGGCGGGGCCGGGATCCGCAAGGTGATCGTGCGGGCGCCGAAGCTGGTGAACATCGTTCCGGCGTGACGGCGTGACGGCGTGACGGCGTGACGGCGTGACGGCGTGACGGTGCAGGGCCGGTGCCGTTCGGGCTGCGGGCTTGTGGGCCGCCGGTCCGGGGTAGTCCCCTACGGGCAGGTTCGGGGTTCTTCCGGAACTCAGGGCCTGCCTGTTGCGTTTACCGTTGAAGAACGGCGCGGTGCGTGTGACGGTTGGCCCCAGGGCCTTGGAGGAGGAGTCCCGTGGAAGCAGTGATCGCAGTACTGGCCCTGCTCTTCGTGCTCTTCGTCACGCTGGGCGTGTACGCCACGGTGAAGGTCGTCGGCGCCGCCAGGCGCGGCGCGGACCGGCACATCACCCAGGCCCGCCGCACGGTCGAGGACCACACCCTGAAGGTCAAGTCCTTCGCCCAGTCCGGCCCGGCCGGCGAGATCGCCCAGCTCAGGCTGAAGCTGCGGACGTCCATGCGCGCCACCCAGGACGCGCTGCAGTCCGGCGCGCCGGAGGACCAGTCCCTCAAGGAGTCCCTCGGCCTCTTCGAGCGGCTCAGCGCACACGGGCACGAACTGGACGCCGAACTGAGGCGCCTGGAGTCCGAACCGGACCGCGGCACCCTCGCCAAGCGGCTGCCCGAGCTGCGCGAGCGCACCCATCGCATCGCACGGTCGGCCGACTCCCTGCGCTGGGCGGCCCGTGACCGCGCCCGCCACTTCGCGCAGGACGACCTCGACTCGCTCAGCACCCAGATCGACATGGAGGCCGGAGCCCTGCGGCACTGGACGGCCACCGACCCGCAGCCCGCGCCCGCCTCCGTCTCCGAGTCCGAGTCCGAGTCCGCCCACGATGCCCCGGCGACCGGTCGGACCCGGCCGGAACCGTCGCGGTCCGAGACCGTGCGGGAGCCCGCGCCCGAGCCGGCGCAGCCCTCGATCGCACCGGCCGCGCCCCCTCCCACGTACCCCTGGCAGAAGAAGCCCCGCCCCGAGAGCACCACTTGATCGGGCGCACCGTCCTGACGCAGTGATCCGGCCACGGCTGCGCCCGGCCCGCGAGGCCGGGCTGCCCAGGGGGCGGTACGCCAGGTAACCTCCAGCTCATGTCCCGCCATGTCGCCATCGTCACCGATTCAACGGCCTACCTTCCGGCCCGGACGATGGAGCGGCACGGCATCACAGCGGTCCCCCTGACCGTGGTCCTCGGCGACCGCGCGCTCGAAGAGGGCACCGAGATCTCCACCCGTTCCCTCGCCCAGGCGCTCCAGAAGCGGCGGCCGGTGACGACGTCCCGTCCCGGCCCCGAGGTCTTCGCCGCGGCCTACGGCCGGGCCGCCGAGGCCGGCGCCACCGGCATCGTCTCCCTCCACCTTTCCGCCGAACTCTCCGGCACCTACGACGCGGCGGTCGTCGCGGCCCGCGAGGCGCCGGTGCCGGTACGGGTGGTGGACACCGGCATGATCGCCATGGCGCTCGGATTCTGCGCGCTCGCGGCGGCGGAGGCCGCGGAGGCGGGCGGCACCGTGGACGACGCCGTCACGGCCGCGGAGAAACGGGCGGCGGGCACCGCCGCCTACTTCTACGTCGACACCCTGGACTACCTGCGCAGGGGTGGACGCATCGGGGCCGCGCAGGCCCTGCTGGGGTCGGCGCTCGCCGTCAAGCCACTGCTCCAGCTGACCGACGGCCGCATCGAATCCCTGGAGAAGGTGCGCACGGCGTCGAAGGCCATCGCCCGCCTGGAGGAGATCGCGGCCGAACGGGCGGGCGGCGCCGAGGTCGACATCGCCGTCCACCATCTCGCCGCCCCGGAGCGTGCCTCGGCCCTCGCGGACCGGCTGAGGGTGCGGGTGCCCGGACTGACCGAGCTGCACGTCAGCGAGGTCGGCGCGGTGATCGGGGCGCACACGGGGCCGGGCCTGCTGGGGGTCGTGGTCTCGGCCCGATGAGGCGACGGCGGGACCGCGCCAGGGCCGTACGGGTGACGGGGTTGTCCACAACCGGGAAGTGATCCACGGGAATCGAGCAAGATCATCGCGGATGCGGTGACGTGCCCGATCCTCCTCGCATGGCATTTCGATCACGTTCACACTCACCTTCACGGTCAGCCGCGGCGACCAGCGGCCCGGGGCGTGCACCCGCGTCCGACGGACGTGCCCGGCACCGCCGGCCGACCACTGCCGGTACCGCAAGGGGGACGGTGCCGGGGCTGGGGCCCGGCGGCCGGGAGGCCCGGCGCGGACAGCGGCTCCGGGGCGGCCGGGACCGGGACGCCTCGGTGGAGGAGCTCCGGCGCCGGGCGGAGGTGCTGTTCGGGGAGGGATCAGGGCGAGGCACCCGGGGCGTCGGAGGCGCCGGGCGGACCCGGCGTGTGCCGAGCTGGGCCGTGGGTGGTGAGGACGAGCCGGTGGCGCGGTCCGGGAGGGGGCCGGCCGCAGCCCGTGGCGATGTGGACGTCGGGGAGGTGGGGACGTGGGAGGAGGTCCCCGGGCCGGCCGCCCCGGACCCGGTGCCGCCGGGGGAGCGGCGGCCGGTCGGCCGGACGGTGCTCGCGCTGCGGGATCGGTTGCCGTTGTGGGTGCGGACGCGGTGCGGGCTGGAACGGCGGAGCGTGGCCGCGCTGTCGGTGGTGCTCGTGCTGGCGGTGGGGTTCGCCGCGCAGCACTTCTGGGCCGGGCGGACCCAGCCCGTGCGGGCACCGGAGGTGGTGGGAGCGGCCGTGCCCCGGGCCGGGGACGGAGCGGGGAGCACGCCAATCGCCCCGGCGGGAGCCGGCGGCACGAGTGCGGGCTCCGGCACGGGCACGGCGGGCACGGGTGCGGCGGGCACGGCGCTGCCCGAGATCGTGGTCGACGTCGGCGGCAAGGTCCGTGACCCGGGCGTCCACCGTCTCCCGGCCGGCTCACGGGTCGCGGACGCGCTGCGGGCGGCGGGCGGAGTACGGCCCGGAACCAGGACCGACGGGCTCAACCGGGCCCGGTTCCTCGTGGACGGGGAGCAGGTGATCGTCGGCGGCCCGGCACCAGTGGCGGGGGCCGGCCCGGCACCGGCGGCGGGCGGTCCGGCCGGAGCGGCGCCGGGCGCCGGGCCCGCGACACCCGTGTCCCTCAACACCGCGACGCTGGATCAGCTGGACAGCCTCCCGGGGGTCGGTCCCGTACTGGCCCGGCACATCCTGGACTACCGCACCCGCAACGGCGGTTTCCGCTCGGTGGACGAACTGCGGGAAGTGAACGGCATCGGCGACCGCCGCTTCGCGGACCTGAAGAATCTCGTACGGCCGTGAACAGCCGGGAGGACCTGGTGCACCCCGGGCCGGCGGACCCGGCGCACCCCGCCCCCACCGACCCGCCCGCCCGGCTGTCCGTGCACGCCGCCTCGGGGAAGCGGCTCGGGGCGTCCCACCCCCGACAGGAGGGGCCTGCCGACCTGCGGCTCGTACCACCCGCGCTGGCGGCCTGGGCGACGGCGGCGGTGATGCTGCACGCCCCGCCCGGCCTGGCGACGGGCACGGTGATCACCTCCTTGCTCCTGGCCGCAGTCCTCCTCACCGGGCGAAACCGCCGGACGGAGCCACGGCCTGCGGGGCAGGAACCCGCGGGAGCCGGACACCCAAGCGGACGGGGCCGGTCGCGGGTTTCCGGAGCCGCGGTGCTCCTCTGCGTCGCCGCCGCCGCCGGATCGGCGGGCCTGCACGGCGCCGATCTGCGGCGGGGCCCGGTGCCGGAGCTGGCGCGGGAGTACGCCTCGGTCACGGCCGAGGTCGAGGTCACCGCCGATCCCCGGCTCACCCGCCCCCGGGCCGGCGCCGGCCACACGGCTCCGACAGCCGTACTGCTCGAGGGAGACGTGCGACGGGTGGAGCGGGAGGGGAACGGTGCGGCGGCCGCGACCCGGGCCCCGGTGCTGATGATGGTCGACGCGCGTTCGGCCCGGCCGGGCCCGCGGGGCGACGGACCGGCGCGGGCGGGGGGTGCGCGGGAGCACGCGCCGTGGCTCGGGCTGCTGCCGTCCACCCGGCTGCGGGTCGAGGGCCGGCTCGCGCCGGCGACGGCGGGCGGTGACCGGTTCGCGGCCGTGCTGCGGGTCAGGGACGACGAGACCGGGCCGCAGACGGTGGAGGAGCCGTCGGCGCCGCAACAACTGGCCGGACGGCTGCGCGCCGGACTGCGGGCGGCGACCGACGGCCTGCCGGCGGACGCGCGAGCCCTGCTGCCGGGGCTGGTCGTGGGCGACACCTCCCGCGTCACCCCGGAACTGGAAGAGGCGTTCAAAGAGACCGACCTGACGCACACCTTGGCGGTGTCCGGTGCGAACTTCACGATCCTCCTCGCCCTGCTCCTCGGCCCACCGGGGCTGGCGCAGTACGCCGAACGCCGCGGTCTCGCGTCCCGCCTCGGCCTCCCGCTGCGCACGACCGCGCTGCTCGGCGGGGCGGTCTCGCTCGCCTTCGTCGTCGTGTGCCGGCCCGATCCGAGCGTGCTGCGGGCCGCCGCCTGCGGATCCGTGGCGCTGCTCGCGCTCGCCACCGGCCGCCGCCGGTCCCTGATCCCGGCACTGGCGACCGCCGTCCTGCTGCTGGTGCTCTACGACCCGTGGCTGGCCCGCAGTTACGGCTTCCTGCTCTCCGTGCTGGCCACCGGCGCCCTGCTCACGCTCGCGCCGCGCTGGAGCGCCGGGCTGCGACGGCGCGGAGTGCCGCCACGGCCGGCGGAGGCGCTGGCCGCTGCGGGCGCCGCGCAGGCGGTGTGCGCGCCGGTGGTCGTCGTGCTGTCGGCGCGGGTGAGCCTGGTGGCGGTGCCGTGCAACCTCCTCGCCGAGTTCGCGCTCGCGCCGGCCACCGTGCTGGGCTTCCTGGCCCTGGCCACCGCCCTGCCGGCCCTGTCAGTGGCGAAGGCGCTCGCCTGGTGCGCGAGCTGGCCCGTGGAGTGGATCGCGCAGATCGCCCGGACCGGGGCGGCGCTGCCCGGCGCCGGGGTCGACTGGCCGGGCGGCTGGGCCGGGGCGGCGCTGCTCGGGGCGTGCACCCTGGTCCTCCTGCCGGTCGGCCGGAGACTGCTGCGGCACCCCTGGTGGTGCGGGGCCTGCGCCCTGCTCCTGGTGCTGCTGGTGGTGCAGCCGCCACCACTGACCCGTGCGGTCACGGGCTGGCCGCCACCGGACTGGCGGATGGTGATGTGCGACGTGGGGCAGGGCGACGCGATGGTGCTGGCGGCGGGCGAGGACACCGGCGTGGTCGTGGACGCCGGGCCGGACCCGGCCCCGGTGGACCGCTGTCTGCGCTCCCTGGGCATCACCCGGATCCCGCTGGTCGTGCTGACCCACTTCCACGCCGACCACGTGGCGGGCCTGCCCGGCGTCCTGCGCGGACGGTCGGTGGGCGGCATCGCGGCCACGGGACTGGAAGAACCCGCCGAGCAGGCCCGGTTCGTCCGAGGACTCGCGGCGGACCGGCACCTGCCGGTGACGCGGGCCGTCGCGGGGGAGCGGCGGCGCACGGGGGAGCTGTCCTGGGAGGTGGTGTGGCCACCGCCGCCGAACACCGGCCACACGGCCGGCACTTGGCCGGCCCCGGCCCCGGAGGGGCCGAACGACGCCAGTGTGGCCATGCTCGTCCGGACGGCGGGGCTGCGCCTGCTGCTGCTCGGGGACATGGAACCACCGGCCCAGCGGGCCCTGGCGAGGTCGCCCGCGGCGGGCCGGCTGGCGGACGTCGACGTCCTCAAGGTCGCCCACCACGGCTCGGCGTATCAGGATCCGGGTCTCGTACGCCGGTTGGCGCCCCGGCTGGCGCTGATCTCCGCGGGGCGCGACAACTCGTACGGACATCCGGCCCCGGGCACGGTCGCCGCGCTGCGGGACGCCGGCGCCGCGGTGCTGCGGACGGACCGGGGCGGGTCGATCGCCGTGCTCGGTGGGAAGGACGGGGACGGAGAGCCGCGGGTGGCGCGACACTGAGGGCATGAGGGAAGCCGCGCACGACCACACGCACGACCGTACGCACGTGGACACGGACGAGGGAGCGAGCGAGGGGGCGAGCGAGGGGGCGAGCGAGGGCCCGGACGCGGGTACGCAAGCCGGCGCCGGTCCGGACGCGACGGCGGTCGGTGCCTATCTGCGGCGGCTGGGTGTCGGGCGGCCGGCCCGGCCCACCACCGACGCGCTGCGCGAACTGCACCTGCGCCACCTGCGGACCGTGCCCTTCGAGAACCTCTCGGTCCACCTCGGTGAGGAGATCGTGCTCGACGGGAAACGGCTGATGGACAAGGTGGTGAGCGGCCACCGGGGCGGCTTCTGCTACGAACTCAACGGGGCCTTCGCCACCTTGCTCACCGTCCTCGGGTACGAGGTCACCCTGCTCGCCGCGCGGGTGCACGGCGACGGAGGACGGCTCGGCATCCCGTACGACCATCTCGCCCTGCGGGTACGGACCTCGGACGGCGGCGACCTGCTCGCCGATGTCGGGTTCGGGGCGCACTTCCTGCTGCCGCCGGCGTTCGGGGAGCGGGGGGACCAGGAGGACCCCGGGGGCACGTTCCGCATCACCGGGGCGGCGCCGGACGCGGCCGGGGCGCGCGGCGGTCATGACGACGCCCCGGGCGCGGACCTGGACGTGCTGCGGGACGGGAAGCGGGTGTACCGGCTGGAGCAGCGCCCGAGGGCGCTCGGCGACTTCGTGGCCGGGGCGTGGTGGCACAGCACCTCGCCGCAGTCGCATTTCACCCGGTCACTCGTCTGCTCACGGGTCACCGAGGAGGGAGGGAGGATCACGCTCAGCGGCCGCCGGGTCACCACGACGGCGGCCAACGGCACGCGTGAGGAGCGGGAGTTGGAGACGGACGAGGAGGTGCTCGCGTTCTACCGGGACCGGTTCGGGATACGCCTCGCCCAGGTGCCCACTGTGAGAAATCCCCACCGGGCCGGCTGATCGCGGCCGGCCGGGTCTTTAATGGCCGACGTGAGCGATGTGAGACATGTGCTGGTGCTGCCCGACCGGGATGCCGCGGAAGCGGTGGCGGAGGAGCTGGGTGAGCGGTTCGGCGTCGACGAGGAGCCGCAGCTCGTACGGGATGCCCTGGCCGGTGAGGACGACGCGGAGGACGCCCAGTGGCTCGTCGTCCTGCGCGACGAGAGGCAACGGCTGGACCCCGGAGTCCTGGACGAGTTCGCGGCCCAGTGGGACGGCTGGCGGGAGGAACCCTGAGCCGGCACCGTGACGTGAGGAGCCACCGCCGTCAGTGGTGCGTGCGATGCTTGTCGCGATGGCCAGGAAGACAGCTCAAGACGACCCTCTCGCCCCGCTGACGCTCGCCGTGGGCCAGGAGGACCTCCTGCTCGACCGTGCCGTGCGGGAGGTGGTGGCCGCGGCGAAGGCCTCCGACGCCGACACGGACGTACGCGACCTCACCCCGGACCAGCTCCAGCCCGGCACCCTCGCCGAGCTGACCAGTCCCTCGCTCTTCGCCGAGCGCAAAGTCGTGGTCGTGCGCAACGCGCAGGACCTGTCGGCCGACACCGTCAAGGACGTGAAGGCGTATCTCGGGGCGCCCGCCGAGGAGATCACGCTCGTCCTGCTGCACGCGGGCGGCGCCAAGGGCAAGGGCCTGCTCGACGCGGCGCGCAAGGCCGGGGCGCGGGAGGTGGCCTGTCCGAAGATGACGAAGCCGGCGGACCGGCTGGCCTTCGTACGGAGCGAGTTCCGGACCACCGGGAGATCGGCCACACCGGAGGCGTGCCAGGCGCTGGTCGACGCCATCGGCAGTGATCTGCGGGAGCTGGCGGCGGCGGTGTCCCAGCTGGCGGCCGACATCGAGGGCACGATCGACGAGGCGGTCGTCGGCCGTTACTACACCGGGCGGGCCGAGGCGTCGAGCTTCACGGTCGCCGACCGCGCGGTCGAGGGACGGGCGGCGGAGGCGCTGGAGGCGTTGCGCTGGTCGCTGTCGACGGGGGTGGCGCCGGTGCTGATCACCAGCGCGCTGGCCCAGGGTGTCCGGGCGATCGGGAAGCTGTCGTCGGCGCGCGGCGGCAGACCGGCCGATCTGGCTCGGGAGCTGGGCATGCCGCCGTGGAAGATCGACCGGGTGCGTCAGCAGATGCGGGGCTGGACCCCCGACGGCGTGTCCGTCGCCCTGCGGGCGGTGGCCGAGGCGGACGCCGGCGTCAAGGGCGGCGGGGAGGACCCGGGGTACGCCCTGGAGAAGGCGGTCGTCACCATCGCACGCGCGGCCAGGTCGAGGGGCCGGGCGTAGGGCCTGCCGCCGCCTTCGGACGTCCTGTCCGGTGACAGGCCGAGGACCCCGCTCCACCGCCCGGGGAAGGGCGGTGGAGCGGGGTCCTCGGTGACGCTCGGAGCCCGTACCCGCGTGGCGAACGCAGGCCGCGTACAGGCTCGGGATGCCGGTCGGGGGCGGAGAGAGAGGGCCCGCCCGGGGTCCTTCCGGCGGTCGGATCAGATCCGGTCAGATCAGCGAGCGGTTCAGCCCTTGAGGGACGCGACCTTCACAGCCAGCGCCGACTTCTTGTTGGCGGCCTGGTTCTTGTGGATGACTCCCTTGGAGACGGCCTTGTCGAGCTGACGCGCGGCAGCGCGCTGGTACTCGGTGGCCTTCTCGGCGTCGCCTGCGGCGGCGGCCTCACGAGCCTTGCGGATCGCGGTCTTCAGGGAGGACTTGACGGCCTTGTTGCGCAGCCGGGCCTTCTCGTTGGTCTTGTTCCGCTTGATCTGGGACTTGATGTTCGCCACGAATGAGCCTCTACAGGTTCTGGCACGGGGCCGCACGGGTCCCGTACCGGTGAATTTCTTGAGACGTGCCCCGCGCCGAGAGGGCAAGAGGCACAACCCCCCACGTTACCAGCGGCCCGGCGGACGGCCCAAACCAGGCCCCGGCCGGGCGCCGGTACGGGCCCGAACCCGGCCCCCGCCGGACCTCCGGCCCCCACCCGGGGCGCCACGCCCCCCGCCCGTGGGACCATGGAAGCTACGTATCGACCCGATCCGACCCGAGACCGCAGACACTGCGGACGCCTCAAGAATCAGGACCCTGCGTGCCCGCGACCCCCAGCCACGTGCCCGAGCCGAGCCGTACCGACCCGGCTCTGATCCGCAACTTCTGCATCATCGCGCACATCGACCACGGCAAGTCCACGCTCGCCGACCGGATGCTCCAGCTGACCGGTGTGGTCGATCAGCGGCAGATGCGCGCCCAGTACCTCGACCGCATGGACATCGAGCGCGAACGCGGCATCACGATCAAGTCCCAGGCGGTGAGGCTGCCGTGGGCGCCCACGGACGACAAGGGCAGCACGCGCATCCTCAACATGATCGACACGCCGGGGCACGTCGACTTCACCTACGAGGTGTCGCGGTCGCTCGCCGCCTGCGAGGGCACGGTCCTCCTGGTGGACGCCGCGCAGGGCATCGAGGCCCAGACCCTCGCCAACCTGTACCTGGCGATGGAGAACGACCTCACGATCATCCCGGTGCTCAACAAGATCGACCTGCCGGCCGCGCAGCCCGAGAAGTTCGCCGAGGAACTCGCCAACCTGGTCGGCTGCGAGCCCGACGACGTGCTGAAGGTGTCCGCGAAGACCGGTCTCGGGGTCGAGGCGCTGCTGGACAGGGTGGTCGCCGACGTCCCCGCCCCGGTCGGCGTCGAGGACGCCCCGGCCCGCGCCATGATCTTCGACTCGGTGTACGACTCGTACCGCGGTGTCGTGACGTACGTCAGGGTCATCGACGGCCAGCTCAACAAGCGCGAGCGCATCCGGATGATGTCCACGGGCGCGACGCACGAGCTGCTGGAGATCGGCACCAACTCGCCGGAGATGCTGCCCGCCGACGGCCTCGGCGTCGGCGAGGTGGGCTACCTCATCACCGGTGTGAAGGACGTCCGCCAGTCGAAGGTCGGTGACACCGTCACCAGCCAGCACAAGGGGGCCGAGGAGGCGCTCGGCGGCTACAAGGACCCCAAGCCCATGGTGTTCTCGGGCCTGTACCCGCTGGACGGTTCCGACTACCCCGAGCTGCGCGAGGCGCTGGACAAGCTCCAGCTCAACGACGCCGCCCTGGTCTACGAGCCGGAGACCTCGGCCGCCCTCGGCTTCGGTTTCCGCGTCGGCTTCCTCGGCCTGCTGCACCTCGACGTGATCCGCGAGCGCCTCGAGCGCGAGTTCGGGCTCGACCTGATCGCCACCGCGCCGAACGTCGTCTACCGCGTGGGCATGGAGGACGGCACCGAGCACATCGTCACCAACCCGAGCGAGTTCCCCGAGGGGAAGATCGCCGAGGTGTACGAGCCGGTCGTGCGCGCCACCCTCCTGGCGCCCAGCGAGTTCATCGGCTCGATCATGGAGCTGTGCCAGACCCGGCGCGGCGTCCTGCTCGGGATGGACTACCTCTCCGAGGACCGGGTGGAGATCCGCTACACCCTCCCGCTCGCCGAGATCGTCTTCGACTTCTTCGACCAGCTGAAGTCCAAGACCCGCGGCTACGCCTCCCTCGACTACGAGCCCACCGGCGAGCAGACCTCCAGCCTGGTGAAGGTCGACATCCTGCTGCACGGCGACAAGGTGGACGCGTTCTCCGCGATCACCCACAAGGACCAGGCGTACGCCTACGGTGTGCGGCTCGTCGCCAGGCTCAAGGAGCTGATCCCGCGGCAGGCCTTCGAGGTGCCGGTGCAGGCCGCCATCGGCTCCCGGGTGATCGCCCGCGAGACCATCCGCGCCATCCGCAAGGACGTCCTCGCCAAGTGCTACGGCGGTGACATCTCCCGCAAGCGCAAGCTGCTGGAGAAGCAGAAGGAGGGCAAGAAGCGGATGAAGATGGTGGGCTCCGTGGAGGTCCCGCAGGAGGCCTTCATCGCGGTCCTCTCCAGCGACGAGAACGCGGGCTCGGGCAAGGCCAAGAAGTAACCGCGGGTTACCGGGGGTTGCCGGGGGAGCGCCCGCCGGACGCCCGGGGTGGAGCGAGGCCCGTCGTGCGCGCGCACGACGGGCCTCCGCGCGTCCGCGCCGGGTCCGCAGCGGGCTCCCCGGCGGCTCCCCGGCGGGTTCGTCGTCCGCCCGTCAGGGGATTCTCTGTGCAAAGTGACAGGCCGTGGCCCCTTACGCAGCCGCCGGTGGGCCTTTACTCTGTCCCTGCTCGACGGTTACTCGCGAGTTAAACAAGGGTACGACAGCGTAACCGGCCGAACACCACCCGCATGTCAGCCGTACACCAGCCGCATCTGAGCCAGCCGCACCGTCGCGGGTCCCGGAGGATGTCTTGAGCGACACACAGACTTTGATCGAGAACCGGCCGCCGAGCGTGGCGACCCTCTTCCTGGAGCGTGTCGCCGCCACACCGGACGCCGAGGCGTACCGCTATCCCGTCCCGCCCGCCTCGGGCGAGGGTCCCGACGACTGGAAGTCGCTCACCTGGGCCGAGGCCGCCGAACGGGTCAACGCCATCGCGGCCGGCCTGATCGAGCTGGGCGTGAACCCGGAGGAGCGGGTGGCGCTCGCGTCCGCCACCCGGGTCGAATGGGTCCTCGCCGACCTCGGCATCATGTGCGCGGGCGCCGCCACCACCACGGTCTACCCGCAGACGAACATCGAGGAGTCCGCGTACATCCTGTCGGACTCCGACAGCCGGGTGCTGATCGCGGAGAACGCCGAGCAGGTCGACAAGGTCGCGGCGAAGCGCGCCGAGCTGCCCCACATCGGCCACGTCGTGGTCATCGACGCGGCCGGCGTCGAGACGGACGACTGGGTGATCAGCCTCGCCGAGCTGGAGCGCCGCGGCACGGCCCGGCTGGAGAAGGACGCCGGGCTGGTCAAGGAGCGGGTCGCCGCGATCACCAAGGACCAGCTGGCCACCCTCATCTACACGTCGGGCACCACGGGCCGCCCCAAGGGCGTCCGCCTGCCGCACGACAACTGGGCGTACATGGCGAAGGCGATCGCCGCGACGGGCCTCGTCCACACGGACGACGTGCAGTACCTGTGGCTGCCGCTCGCACACGTCTTCGGCAAGGTCCTCACCTCGGGCCAGATCGAGGTCGGCCACGTCACCGCCGTCGACGGCCGCGTCGACAAGATCATCGAGAACCTGCCGGTGGTGCGGCCGACCTACATGGCGGCCGTCCCGCGCATCTTCGAGAAGGTCTACAACGGGGTCGCCGCCAAGGCGCGGGCCGGCGGCGGAGCCAAGTACAAGATCTTCCAGTGGTCCGCGGGCGTGGCCCGCGAGTACGCCAAGGTCACCCAGGACAACTTCCGCCGCACCGGCACCGCCAGTGCCCCCTTCGGCCTCACCGCCAAGCACAACGTCGCCGACAAGCTGGTCTACGCCAAGATCCGCGACGCGTTCGGCGGCAACCTGCGCGCCTGCATCTCCGGTTCGGCGGCCCTCGCGCCCGACATCGGCTACTTCTTCGCCGGCGCCGGGATCCACATCCTGGAGGGCTACGGACTCACCGAGTCCTCCGCGGCCTCCTTCGTGAACCCCGGCGAGGCCTACCGCACCGGCACCGTCGGCAAGCCGCTGCCCGGCACCGAGGTGCGCGTCGCCGACGACGGCGAGATCCTGCTGCGGGGCCCCGGCGTCATGGAGGGCTACCACGGGCTGCCCGAGAAGACCGCCGAGGTCCTGGAGTCCGACGGCTGGTTCCACACCGGTGACATCGGCGAGCTGTCGCCCGACGGCTACCTGCGGATCACCGACCGCAAGAAGGACCTCATCAAGACCTCCGGCGGCAAGTACATCTCGCCGGCCGAGGTCGAGGGCCAGTTCAAGGCGGTGTGCCCGTACGTCTCCAACATCCTGGTGCACGGCGCCGACCGCAACTACTGCACCGCCCTCATCGCCCTCGACGAGGTCGCCCTCGCGGCCTGGGCCCAGGAGAACGGTCTGGGGGGCAAGCCGTACGCGGAGATCGTCGCCGCGCCCGCCACGGTCGAGATGGTCGACGGCTACGTCAAGGAGCTCAACGAGGGCCTCCAGCGCTGGCAGACCATCAAGAAGTTCCGCATCCTGCCCCGCGACCTCGACATCGAGCACGGCGAGATCACCCCGAGCCTGAAGCTGAAGCGCCCGGTGGTGGAACGCGAGTACAAGCACCTGATCGACGAGATGTACGCGGGCGCCCGGGAGGTGTGACGCGCAGGGGGTGACCCGCCCTTTCCGGTCGGCCGGTGGGTTCCGGTCTTCACACACCACGGACAGCGCCCCAGCGGCATACCTCCCGGGGACACGTCCGGGTGGGAGGCTCAGCGGTCCGTCGCGAAGTTCACGAACGCGGCCCAGCCGGCCGTGTGGACGGAGAGGTGCGGTCGGCTCACGTCCTTGGAGTCGCGGACGTGGACGGTCCCCGGGGCGACGGCTATTTCGACGCACTCGCCGCCCTCGTCGCCGCTGTGACTGCTCCTGTGCCAGACGAGTCGTCGACGGCTCTCAGCGCTCGTCTTCCGTCCGCATCCTCTCGATCAGGGTCGGAGACTCTCGCGGAGCGAGCGCCCGGGCCCCGAGGCTGCCGTAGCGTGCGGCCAGGATACGGACCTCGTCCAGGTCCGCGGCCAGTCGTGCGGAGGTCCGCACTTCCGTATACGCCACCTGCGGTTTTCCCGCGGCGTCAGCAGGGTGAACGAGCCTCCCATGCCCGAGGGCTCGGTCCGGCCCGTAGGCATGACCCGCAACTCGACGGTACGCAGCCGCCCGAGGTCGAGCAGTCGGTCCAGTTGCCCCTTGTGGACCTCGAGTCCTCCCAGCGGTCGACGAAGTACCACCTCGGCGATCACCACAGTCATGTGGGAGGGGGACGTCGGGTCAGAATTTCCCGGCGGCTCGTGCGTGAGGCCACACGTTGTCCGATCATCTCCTCGTCGAGCAGCGGCTTGCGCATCTCGTACAAGGCGCTGGTGCGTCCCTCGGACTGGAACAGCCCAGGGGCGTCCCGGTTGTTGTAGAAGCTGACCTCGACCGCCTGGGCCTCCAGCCGTGCGCAGTCACGGAACCAAGCCGGATGCCGGACCCGCGTACGGGCCTTCGCCCGCTTTTCAACACTTGCGGATCGGACAGGTGTCAGGGCCACAGCAGTTGCTTGGTCCACCCGTCGGGTGAGGACAGGTAGGCGAGCCTGGTGTGGCGGCGCTGCTTGTCGCCCTGCCAGAACTCCACCGACTCCGGGCGCACTGAGTACAGCGTCCAATGGGGCGCCACGAGGTCCGGCTCGCTCTTGATCCGCGTGAGTGATGCCTCCACCTGCGCGTCCCTTTCGGCCAGATCCGCGAGCGGTTGCGATTGCCGACCGAGCAGGGCTTCCGCCCGTGCCCCCGCGCTGCGGGCGAGGAAGTCCGCAGCGCACAGTTCTGGGGTCTCTCGCACGACCGGTCCGCGCACCCGGACCTGGCGGGCGAGCGGTGCCCAGTAGAAGGTCAGCGCCGCACAAGGGCGGGCGGCGAGGTCCCGGCCCTTGAGGCTGCTCGCGTCCGAGGCGAATTGCCAGCCCTCAGGGCTCACGTCCTTGAGGATGAGTACGCGGGCGGTCGGATCACCCTTGGCGTCCGCCGTGGCCAGCGTCATGGCATGCGGCTCCTGCACCCCGGCGCTCAACGCCTTGAGCAACCACTCGGTGAACAGCTCGAACGGCGTGTCCGGCGCAGTGGACGGGTCGAACCCGGGAAGCTCGCCGGCGAAGACCTCGATGTCCCGCAGCGTCTGACGCAGGTCGGCCGCACCGGTCACGTTCTGCTCCCTCGGTCGTGATCGCTCAAGTCGAGCTGAACCTATCAACTCGCATGATTCGCAAGCTGATTGTGGTCGACCACGCCGTTGCATCCCCGAGGTGTCGGACAAGGTGGCCGTTTCCGGACGGGGTTCCGGCGCGGACGAGGAGCCTCGGCGGGCCACGGTGACCGGGCGGCGCGCGCCGAGGAGAATCGCCGCATGCGGATTCTGATCGTCACCGCCGGCTCACGGGGAGATGTCGCGCCCTTCACAGGTCTGGGGCGGCGCCTGCTGGATGCGGGCCATCAGGTCGCCGTGGCCGCTCATCCGTCCTTCGGCGCACTCGTCGGCGGGTGCGGTCTCGACCACCGGCCTGTGCCGGGAGACCCGCAGGGGCTGGTCCGAGCCTGGTCCCAGGCGGCTTCGCGGGAGGAAGCCCGGGCGATGACCAGGGCGTACGCGGACGGCCTCGCCGATGGAGTGGCGGACGCCGTGGCCGCCGGAGCCGACCTGGTGCTCACCCCCTTCGGTCCCGCACCGCTCAGCCGGACGGCCGGCGAAGCGTTCGGCGTCCCCGTCATCGGCACCTACCTCACACCGGCGTTCGCCACCGCGGAGTTCCCGCTGCCCGGGGCACGAGACATCGACGGCCCGGGCCCGGAGGGGAACCTCGCGGCCGGCCGGGCCGTGCTGGAACGCGCGAAAGGGGTCTTCGCGGGCGCCGTGGCCAGGCTGCGCGACCGCCTCGGGCTGCCCGCCGACGCACCATCGGCACCGGAGGAGATCCGGCCGGTCCTCCACGGCTTCAGCCCGCTGGTCGTGCCGCGTCCCGGGGACTGGCCGTCGGGGGTGGGCGTGGCGGGCTACTGGTGGCCCGCCCGGCCGGACCGCTGGCAGCCTCCGGCCGAACTGGTCGACTTCCTCCAGGCCGGTCCGCCCCCGGTGTTCATCGGGTTCGGCAGCATGGCACCGGGGCAGGGGGAACGGCTCAGCGAGCTGGTGGCCGCGGCGGTGGAGCGGGCAGGCGTACGCGCGGTGGTGCAGGCGGGGTGGGCCGAACTGGGCGGCCGCGGCGCCGACGTCCTGGTCGTCGGCGACCTTCCGCACGACTGGTTGTTCCCCCGCACCGCCGCCGTGGTCCACCACGCCGGGGCGGGTACCACCGCGGCCGGACTGCGGGCCGGAGTACCCGCCCTGCCCGTACCGGTCATGGCCGACCAGCCGTTCTGGGCGTCCCGGCTGTACCGGCTGGGAGTCGCTCCCCGGCCCCTGCCGTTCCAGGATCTCACCGTCGAAGCCCTCGGCGCCGGGATCACTGCCTGCCTGTCCGATCCGGCCCACCGCCGCCGCGCGGCCGAACTCGCCCACGGCATCGCCGCGGAGGACGGCGCCGCCGCGGTGCTCGCCCACATCGGCTCAGGACGCGCCGGGTGAATTTGGGGACGCTCCGTCGCCGTGGTCACCCGCGAAGGCTTCGAGGTGGCGCTGGAGGGTGCGTGTCCGTCCCACTCCTGGCGCGCCGTCCACTGCGGCGATGTGGCGTGCACCGCCTTGATTCGTCTGGGTGGTCCGCAGGGGCGGGCCTCCGGACCGGCTGCCCGGGGCCCGTGCTGCCGGCGCCCGTCGAGGGTCACGGGTTTCTCCCTCTCCGGTATTGCGCGAAGCTGATCGGTTTTCGGCCAGTTCCCGACCGGGTGTGGGGTGCCGTTCCTGCTTTCGGTGGTCCACTTCGGTAACTGGTTGCTTATGGGTGGGGTCGGTCTGTCACTCTGTCGGCATTGATCGAGGTGTATTCGTACGAACTGCCCGGGGAGCTGCCCATGGGGGCCATTCCGACGCAACGGGAGGCCTCGCCTGCCGCATCCGAGGCGTTCGCGCGGGCGGGTGCGCGGGCGGACGCGACCCTGCCCGGCGGTTCCCTCGCCCCGGGGTCCGCGCGCGCCCTGGTGCGGGCGGCGCTCGCCGAGTGGACGGAACGCGCCCTGCCCGGCGTCGAGCACCTCACCATCCGTGCCGGTGACGACGCCACGCTGATCGCCAGCGAGCTGGTCACCAACGCCGTCGTCCACGCCGGGACCGAGGTACGGCTCACCTGCACGCTGGAGGAGGACACCGGCGCGCTCGTCATCGAGGTCGCCGACCGGCATCCCTCCCGCGCCCCGTGCGACGGCGGGCCGGACGCGGTGCCCTCCGGGAGTTCCGAGGGCCCCGAGCACGGGCGGGGGCTGCGGCTCGTCGCCGCTCTCTCCGAGACCTGGGGGATCACGTACCGGCCCGGCGCCCACACGAAGACGATCTGGGCCCGCGTCCCCGCAGGGGGCCTCGCGCCGGACGGCCCGGGTGACACGGCGGACGGCGTGGGCGACCCGGACGGCGGGGGAGCCTGGGGCGACGACGTGTGCGTGTACGCGGGGGAGACGGAGCCGGACGGGGCGTATGAGGTTCCAGCGCCCGGCGGGGGCCGGGAGGTGTGGCGTGCCTCGCGGCCGTACCGACGGGACGGGGCCTGGCTGGGGCGCGGAGCGCTGTCGTTCCTGGCCGAGGCGTCCGATCTGCTCGCCGGGCAGCTCGACGAGGATCTCGTCGCCGCCCTCACCGGGCAGCTGATCGTTCCGCGGCTCGCGGACTGGTGTGCCGTGTGGCTGGAGGACGAGAGCAGCGGTCACGGCGGCTGGGGCGGAAGCGCGTCGGCCGACGGGTCCCGTCTCGCCCGGGTCTGGCACGCCGACGAGAGCCGCGTCGAGGAACTGAGCCGGGTGCTCGAGCAGAATCCGCCGCCGCCCTCCGACCCGTTGTCCCCCGGCCCGCTCGACTACCCCTGGCCCGAGAAGGCGTTCCGGATGCCGGAAGCCGGCCTCGGCCTGCCGGAAGCCGCTCTCGGCCTGCCGGAGAGCCTCGGCGGGGCGGAGGGCTTCCGCATGCCGGGGAGCCTCGGCATGCCCGGGGTCGCGGACGGCGGACCGGCGTACGACTGCGTCGTCTCCGTCTCCCTCCCCGTGCCTCTCCCGCCTCCGGTCTCCGTCCCCGCGCCCGGCGCGGCCCTCGCCTACCGGCTCGTCGTCGGCGGGCGGCCGCTCGGGACGCTGGTGATCGGGCGGGCCGGGATCGGGCGGTTCCCGGACGAGATCACCGGGCTGGTGGAGGATCTCGGGCGGCGCGTGGCGCTCGCCATCGGCGCCGCCCGGCAGTACGCCCGCCAGGCCACCATCTCCGCCGTGCTCCAGCGCGGACTGCTGCCCGGCGCCGTCGCCGAGATCCCCGGTGTGCGCTCCGCGTTCGTCCACGAGCCCCTCGACAAGGGCGGGCCGAGCGGCGACTTCTACGACCTGTTCCAGGCGGGCGAGGGCCGCTGGTGCTTCGCCGTCGGCGACGTCCAGGGCAAAGGGCCCGAGGCGGCCGTCGTCATCGGTCTCGCCCGGCCCTGGCTGCGGCTGCTCGCCCGCGAGGGCTACCGCGTCGCCGACGTCCTCGACCGCCTCAACCGGCTGCTCCTCGACGACGCCACCGAAGCCGCCGACGCCGCCGCCCGTGCCCTCGTCGCCGCCGGTGCCCGCCCCTCCGCCCCGGGCGACGGCCCCCAGACCCGTTTCCTGTCCCTGCTCTACGGTGAGCTCACCCTCCGCGACGAGGGCGACGGCGGCGCCCGCGTCACCCTCGGCTCCGCCGGGCATCCCCTGCCGCTGCTGCTCGCCCCCGACGGGACGGTCCGTACCGTCGCCCAGCCGCAGACCCTGCTCGGGGTCGTCGAGGACGCCACCTACAGCAGTGAGACCTTCGAGCTGCGCTCCGGCGACACCCTGCTCTGCGTCACCGACGGCGTCACCGAGCGGCGCTCCGGCTCCCGCCAGTTCGACGACGGGGACGGGCTCGCCACGGCGCTGGCCGGCTGTGCGGGGCTGGACGCCGAGCTGACGGCGGAAAGGATCCACCGGCTCGTCCACGAGTTCGGGGCACGGCCGCCGGCCGACGACCTCGCGCTGCTCGTGCTCCAGGCGGACTGATCCCGCGAGGCGGGAGAGGACCGGGACGAGTGCGGGACAATGGAGCACATGCCTTCCGCACTCCCCGACGGCGAGCCCGTCCCCGCCGACGGCGCGCTGCCCGCGTCCGCGCTCGCCGGGGCCGCAGGCCGCCCCCTCGGGTTCTATCTGCACGTGCCGTACTGCGCGACCCGCTGCGGCTACTGCGACTTCAACACCTACACCGCCACCGAGCTGCGCGGCAGCGGAGGAGTGCTCGCCTCCCGGGACAACTACGCCGAGACCCTGACCGACGAGGTCCGCCTGGCCCGCAAGGTGCTCGGCGACGACCCGCGCGAGGTGCGCACCGTGTTCGTCGGCGGCGGCACGCCCACCCTGCTGGCCGCCGACGACCTCGTACGGATGCTGGCCGCGATCCGCGAGGAGTTCGGGCTCGCGGCGGACGCCGAGGTGACGACGGAGGCGAACCCGGAGTCGGTCGACCCGGCCTACCTGGAGACCCTCCGCGCGGGCGGCTTCAACCGGATCTCCTTCGGCATGCAGAGCGCCCGGCAGCACGTGCTGAGGGTCCTCGACCGCACGCACACCCCCGGCCGCCCGGAGGCCTGCGTCGCCGAGGCGCGCGCGGCGGGCTTCGAGCACGTCAACCTCGACCTGATCTACGGCACCCCCGGCGAGTCCGACGACGACTGGCGGGCCTCGCTCGACGCCGCGATCGGTGCCGGGCCGGACCATGTCTCGGCGTACGCGCTGATCGTCGAGGAGGGCACCCAACTGGCCCGGCGCATCCGGCGCGGCGAGGTCCCGATGACCGACGACGACGTCCACGCCGACCGGTACCTGATCGCCGAGGAGGCCCTGTCGGCGGCCGGATTCGACTGGTACGAGGTGTCCAACTGGGCCACCTCCGACGCCGGCCGCTGCCTGCACAACGAGCTGTACTGGAGGGGCGCCGACTGGTGGGGCGCCGGCCCGGGGGCGCACTCGCACGTGGGCGGGGTGCGCTGGTGGAACGTCAAGCACCCCGGCGCGTACGCGGCCGCCCTGGCCGAAGGGCGCTCGCCGGGGGCCGGGCGCGAGATCCTCTCCGAGGAGGACCGCCGGGTGGAGCGCGTCCTGCTGGAGCTGCGACTCAAGGAGGGCGTTCCGCTGTCGCTGCTCCGCGCGGAGGGCCTCGCGGCCGCCCGCCGCGCCCTGACGGACGGCCTGCTCCGGCAGGGTTCGTACGACGAGGGCCGCGCGGCCCTCACCCTGCGGGGGCGGTTGCTGGCGGATGCGGTGGTGCGGGACCTGGTGGACTGAAGGGGGTCCCGGGGAGGGGGCGGAAAACCGTTGATTCAGGCCGGAGCCGTGACGAAGTCGATCAGCTCCTCGACCCTGCCCAGGAGCTCCGGCTCCAGATCCCGGTAGGACCGCACGCGTCCCAGAATGTGCTGCCAGGCCGCACCCGTGTTCTCCGGCCACCCCAGCGCCCGGCACACCCCCGTCTTCCAGTCCTGGCCGCGCGGGACGCGCGGCCAGGACTCGATGCCCAGGGACGACGGTTTCACCGCCTCCCAGATGTCGATGTAGGGGTGGCCCACCACCAGGGCGTGCTCGCTGGTGACCGCCTCGGCGATGCGCGACTCCTTCGAACCCGGCACCAGGTGGTCCACCAGGACCCCCAACCGCGCGTCCGGGCCCGGACCGAACTCCTCGACGATCGCCGGGAGGTCGTCGACGCCCTCCAGGTACTCCACGACCACGCCCTCGATGCGCAGGTCGTCGCCCCACACCCGCTCGACCAGTTCGGCGTCGTGGCGCCCCTCGACGTAGATGCGCCCGGCGCGTGCCACGCGCGCGCGTGCGCCCGGGACGGCCACCGAACCGGACGCCGTACGGGTCGGACGCGACGGACCGGCGGCCGGCCGCACCAGCGTCACCACGCGCCCCTCCAGGAGGAACCCGCGCGGCTCCAGCGGGAACACCCGGTGCTTGCCGAAGCGGTCCTCCAGGGTCACCGTGCCCGCCTCGCAGCGGATCACCGCACCGCAGAATCCGCTGCCGGGCTCCTCCACCACCAGACCGGGCTCGGCCGGCACCTCGGGGACGGGCCGGGACTTCTTCCACCCAGGGGTCAGGTCAGGAGAGTACTGGCGCATTCTGATGACGATAGGAGAATCCGGCTCCCGTTCGGCCGAGGATTCAGCGCGACACGCCGAAGCGGGCCGTGAGGACGTCGCGCTGGGCCCGTAGGAACGCCGCGTCCACCGCCGCGCCGTGGCCGGGAACGTACACCGCGTCCTCGCCGCCCAGGGCCAGCAGCCGGTCCAGGGCGCCCGGCCACTGCGACGGCACGGCGTCGGGCCCCGCCTGCGGCTCGCCGGACTCCTCCACCAGGTCGCCGCAGAACACCACGTCCGGGGTACCGGGCACCAGCACCGCGAGATCGTGCGCCGTGTGCCCCGGGCCCACGTTCGCGAGGAGTGCCCGCCGTCCGCCGCCCAGGTCGAGCGTCCACTCGCCGGACACCGTGTGCCGGGGGCGGACCAGCGCGTCCACCGCCTCCCGGGCCTCCCGCGCGTCCAGACCGTGGCGCTCCGCGTCCGTGAGCAGTTCCTCGCGCCCCCGCGCCAGCACCGTGTCCAGCCCCACCGCGCCGAACACCTCCGCGCCCGCGAACACCGCCGCCCCCAGCACATGGTCGAAGTGGGGGTGGGTGAGCGCGAGATGCGTCACACGCCGCCCGGCGAGCGACTGCGCCTCGGCCCGCAACCGCGCGCCCTCGCGCAGGGACGAACCGGCGTCCACGAGCAGTACCGCGCCGGTACCGACCACGAGTCCCGCCGTGCAGTCCCACACCGGAAGCCGGCACCGCCCCACCTTTGGCGCCAGCCTCTCCCATCCCGACCCTTCCCAAGCCACCGTCATACCGCGACGCTAACGGCCTACGGCTTTCGCGGCGCGTCCGCGCGGGACCGGCCTTGCCCGGGGAGTACCCCCCGGCCGTACACTGGGCGGGGAGTCTGGCACTCGCGTGCGAAGAGTGCCAGGGCATCCAGGAAACGGACCGGGCGGACGGCTTTTGGAGGTGTGCGTGATGCTCAGTGAACGCAGGCTCCAGGTGCTGCGCGCCATCGTCCAGGACTACGTCGGCACCGAGGAGCCCGTCGGCTCCAAGGCCCTCACCGAGCGGCACAACCTGGGCGTCTCCCCGGCCACCGTGCGCAACGACATGGCGGCCCTGGAGGACGAGGGCTTCATCGCCCAGCCGCACACCAGCGCCGGGCGCATCCCCACCGACAAGGGCTACCGGCTCTTCGTGGACAAGCTCGCCGGTGTCAAACCGATGACCGCGCCCGAGCGGCGCGCCATCCAGAACTTCCTCGAGGGCGCCGTCGACCTGGACGACGTCGTGGCCCGCACGGTGCGGCTGCTCGCGCAGCTCACCCGGCAGGTCGCCGTCGTGCAGTACCCGTCGCTGACCCGCTCGACCGTGCGGCACGTGGAGCTGCTCCCGCTGGCGCCCGCGCGCGCCATGCTGGTGCTGATCACGGACACCGGACGGGTCGAGCAGCGCATGGTCGACTGCCCGGCGCCGGTCGGCGAGGCGTCCCTGGCGGATCTGCGGGCCCGGCTCAACAGCCGTGTCGCGGGCCGCCGTTTCACCGATGTACCGTCCCTCGTCGAGGACCTCCCGGAGGCCTTCGACCCCGAGGAACGCGGTACGGTCTCGACCGTGCTCTCCACCCTCCTGGAGACGCTGGTCGAGGAGAACGAGGAGCGGCTGATGATCGGCGGCACCGCCAATCTGACCCGCTTCGGGCATGATTTCCCCTTGGTGATCCGGCCTGTCCTGGAGGCACTCGAGGAGCAGGTCGTGCTTCTCAAGCTGCTCGGCGAGGCGAAGGATCCGGGCGTGACCGTCCGTATCGGTCATGAGAACGCCCATGAGGGACTCAACTCCACGTCCGTCGTGTCGGTGGGCTACGGTTCGGGCGGCGAGGCGGTTGCCAAGCTCGGCGTGGTCGGACCGACCCGCATGGATTACCCGGGAACGATGGGAGCGGTACGCGCAGTGGCACGGTACGTCGGACAGATCCTGGCGGAGTCGTAAGTGGCCACCGACTATTACGCCGTACTCGGCGTGCGCCGGGACGCGTCGCAGGAAGAGATCAAGAAGGCCTTCCGGCGACTCGCCCGCGAGCTGCATCCGGACGTCAACCCGGATCCGAAGACGCAGGAGCGGTTCAAGGAGATCAACGCCGCCTACGAGGTGCTGTCGGACCCGCAGAAGAAGCAGGTCTACGATCTCGGCGGCGACCCGCTCCAGCAGGCCGGAGCAGGCGGTGGCGCGGGCGGCTTCGGGGCGGGCGGCTTCGGGAACTTCTCCGACATCATGGACGCGTTCTTCGGCACGGCGTCGCAGCGCGGTCCGCGCTCGCGCACCCGCCGGGGCCAGGACGCGATGATCCGCCTCGAGGTCGAACTGGACGAGGCCGCGTTCGGCACGACCAAGGACATCCAGGTCGACACGGCGGTCGTCTGCACCACGTGCAGCGGTGAGGGCGCGGCGCCGGGCACCACGGCGCAGACCTGTGACATGTGCCGCGGCCGGGGCGAGGTCTCGCAGGTCACCCGGTCCTTCCTGGGCCAGGTCATGACCTCGCGCCCCTGCCCGCAGTGCCAGGGCTTCGGCACCGTCGTCCCGACCCCGTGCCCCGAGTGCGCGGGCGACGGACGGATCCGCTCCCGCCGCACCCTGACGGTGAAGATCCCGGCCGGTGTGGACAACGGCACCCGGATCCAGCTGGCCGGAGAGGGCGAGGTCGGCCCCGGCGGCGGCCCCGCCGGCGACCTGTACGTCGAGATCCACGAGCTGCCGCACAACATGTTCCAGCGGCGCGGCGACGACCTGCACTGCACGGTCACCCTCCCGATGACGGCGGCCGCCCTCGGCACCAAGGTGCCGCTGGAGACGCTGGACGGCATGGAGGAGGTCGACATCCGGCCCGGCACGCAGTCCGGCCAGTCGATCCCGCTGCACGGCCGGGGTGTCACGCATCTGCGGGGCGGCGGCCGGGGCGACCTCGTCGTCCACGTCGAGGTGCAGACCCCGGGCAAGCTCGACCCCGAACAGGAGCGCCTGCTGCGCGAATTCGCCAAGCTCCGCGGCGAGGAGCGCCCGCTGGGCCAGTTCCAGCCGGGCCAGCAGGGCCTGTTCTCCCGGCTGAAGGACGCCTTCAACGGGCGCTGACGGGCCTTTCCCGCGGGGACCGGACGAGGTCCCCGCGGGTGCCCCCGAGGCGGGCCGCGCCAAGGGCACGGTCGGCTTCGGGGTCGTTTCGGACCCGCTTTCGATCCGGTTCCGGTCCGTCCTCGATCCAATTCGGAGATGCCCGAAGGACGTGGCAACATGCCGTCATGTCCTTGGCCCTCACCGACCTCCTCCGGCACCCCGTGGTGCAGGCCCCGATGGCGGGCGGAGTCGCCGTGCCGCAGCTCGTCGCGGCCGTGTCCGAGGCGGGAGGGCTCGGGTTCCTGGCCGCCGGGTACAAGACCGCGGACGGGATGTACCAGGAGATCAAGCAGCTGCGCGGGCTGACCGGGGCCCCCTTCGGCGTCAACGTCTTCATGCCCCAGCCCGAGACCCCCGACCCCGCCGCCGTCGGCGTCTACGCCCACCAGCTGGCCGGTGAGGCCCCCTGGTACGACACCGAACTGGGTGACCCCGACAGCGGCCGCGACGACGGCTACGACGCCAAACTCGCCGTCCTGCTCGACAACCCGGTGCCGGTGGTGTCGTTCCACTTCGGCGTGCCCGCCCGTGAGGTCCTGGACACCCTGCGCCGCGCCGGCACGTTCACACTGGCCACCGCCACCACCCCCGACGAGGCGCGGGCCGTTCAGGACGCGGGCGCCGACGCGGTGATAGCGCAGGGCGCCGAGGCCGGCGGCCACCAGGGCACCCACCGGGACTGCCCGGAGACGGACTGCTCCGGCCTCGGGCTGCTGCCCCTGATCAGCCAGGTGCGGGAGGCCGTGGACATTCCGATCGTCGCGGCCGGCGGCATCATGCACGGCAGCCAGATCGCCGCCGTCCTCGCGGCAGGCGCCTCGGCGGCCCAG
This sequence comes from Streptomyces yamdrokensis, assembly GCF_053890455.1. Classification (NCBI taxonomy): domain Bacteria; kingdom Bacillati; phylum Actinomycetota; class Actinomycetes; order Kitasatosporales; family Streptomycetaceae; genus Streptomyces; species Streptomyces yamdrokensis. The sequence goes on along the minus strand of NZ_CM132679.1, from coordinate 2,467,442 downwards.
CTCGGCACGGCGTTCCTCGCCACGCACGAGTCCGGTGCGCACGGCCTGCACAAGCAGGCGCTGACCAACCCCCTGTACACCCGCACCGAACTGACCCGCGCCTTCTCCGGACGCCCGGCCCGCGCCCTGGTCAACCGCTTCCTGCGGGAGCACGGCCGGTACGCGCCCGCCGCCTACCCGGACGTCCACCATCTGACCGCCCCGCTGCGCAAGGCCGCCGCCACCGCCGGGGACCCGCAGGGCATGGCGCTGTGGGCGGGACAGGGCCACCGGATGGCCCGCGAGCTGCCCGCCGGGCAGCTGGTGGAGGTGCTGGCCGCCGAACTCACCGCCACCCGGACCGCGTTGTCGGCGGGAGGTACCCGATGACCGCCCCGGTCTTCGTCGTGGACGACTTCGGTACGGACGGCTTTGGCCACCACGTGCTCGACGGCCCCGAGGGACGGCACGCCGTCTCCGTGAAGCGGCTGCGGGCAGGGGAGAGGGTCGTCCTCACCGACGGCGCCGGCCGCCGGGCCGAGGGCGAGGTGACCGGCACCGAGGGCAAGGACCGGCTGATCGTGCGCCTCGGCGACGTCGTCGAGGAGCCCGTGGAGTCGCCCCGGCTCACCGTCGTCCAGGCCCTGCCCAAGGGGGACAGGGGCGAGCTGGCCGTGGAGACGATGACCGAGGTCGGCGTCGACGCGGTCGTGCCGTGGTCGGCGGCGCGCTGTGTCACCCAGTGGCGGGGCGAGCGCGGGCTGAAGTCCCTCGGCAAATGGCGGGCGACGGCCCGCGAGGCGGGCAAGCAGTCCCGCCGGACACGCTTCCCAAAGATCGCGGACGCGGCCACGACCCGGCAGGTTGCCTCACTTCTCGCCGAAGCCGACTTCGCCGCCGTCCTCCACGAGAGCGGCACCGAACCCCTCGCGACCGCCGCACTCCCCTCCTTCGGCACCATCGTGCTGGTCGTCGGCCCCGAGGGCGGGATCTCGCCGGAGGAGCTGGAGCTCTTCGCGCAGGCCGGCGCCAAGCCCTACCGCCTGGGCCGCAGTGTCCTGCGCACCTCCACCGCCGGCACCGCGGCGACGGCCGTACTCCTGACCCGCACGGGCCGCTGGTCCTGACGGCGCAGGCCGGCCGTCCGCCGCGAGGGCGGCGACCGCCGGGAACAGCTCCCGGCCGTCGAGCTTTGCGAACCCGGGCCCGGAGCCGGAGCCGGTGAGCGGCCCGTGCCGGGCCGCCTCGTCGACGAGGACCCGTACGGCACCCGGCTCGCGCAGGTCGACCCCGCCTGTCCCCCGAGGGCCACGCACCCCGGGTGAGGGAAGCCGTCGGGGACGGAACGACCCTCACCGACCCGGAACACGAGGCGCGTCGTCCTTTCGCCCGGGTGCGGCGGGAGGACTTCCCGGCAGGGCTCCCCGGAACTGTGCCGATGGCGCACCGACCACAGGTGGACGGCCGTTCCGCCCGCGACGGAACCGTCCACGGCGAGTCTCCCGAGCCGGCGTCCGCCACGCGTCCGCCCGGGGTGGTGCGCGGTGGCCGTATGCGCCCTACCGCCACGCCTGTGCCGGTGGCAGGCTGCTGCCCATGGCGTCCAAGGGGGCACTGACAAGGAGTTGGCCGAGGTCCTGGCCGAGGGTTCGGCGCGGGACACGGTGGCGGCGGCCGGCCCTGGCCGTGGGGTTCGCCGTGGTCGCCGTGGGCGGGGCCGTGGCGTGCGAGCCGGGCTCGGTCGGCTCGGCCGCGGTGGCGCTCACGACCGACGAGACGGTCACCCAGGAGCTCAACAGGCAGAAGAACGGGGTGCGGTGGCTCAGCTGCACCGCCTCCTACGGGGACGACGCGAGCGCGTCGCCGCGGTCCGCGAGTGCGAGCGAGAACACGGTGGCCACCGTGGACTGCGACGGGGAGACCGAGGACGGCAAGGAGATCACCGTCACCGGGAAGATCACCCACGCCGTCAACGGCGCCTGTGTGCGCGGGGACATCACCGCGAAGGTGGACGGCAAGCAGGTGTTCCGGGTCGACGGCCTGGGCGACTGCGACGCCACCAGCCCGCCTCCGGTGGGCGAGCCCGCGAGCCGCGGCCCGCGGCCCACCGTCACGGTGACGGTCACGACGACCGTGTGGTGCGACCAGTACCCGTCCTGCCGCCCTGTCGAGGGCAAGTGATCCAAACCCCTGTCCACGCCGACCGCGCCTGCGTAGGGTGACCGGGTGACGCACTCTGCTTCGGTAGCCTCCGCCGCGTATCTCCGGTTCCCGCATCCGCACGGCGAGTTGGTCGCCTTCACCGCCGAGGACGACGTGTGGCTCGCCCCGCTCGACGGCGGCCGCGCCTGGCGGGCCAGCGCGGACAACGTGCCGGTGACGATGCCCCGCATCTCGCCCGACGGCACCACCGTCGCCTGGACCTCCACCCGTGACGGCGCCCCCGAGGTGCACATCGCCCCCGTCGAGGGCGGCCCCGGCCGGCGCCTGACGTACTGGGGGAGTGCCAGGACCCAGGTGCGCGGCTGGACCCCGGACGGGAAGGTCCTGGCGCTCAGCACCCACGGTCAGGCCAGCCTGCGCCGTACCTGGGCCCGTGCGGTCCCCCTCGACGGCGGACCCGCCACCACGCTGCCCCACGGCCCCGTCGGCGACGTCGCCCACGGGCCGCGCACCGTACTGCTCTCCGCGACGATGGGCCGCGAGGCCGCCGCGTGGAAGCGCTACCGGGGCGGTACGGCGGGCAAGTTGTGGATCGAGCAGGAGCCCGGCGACGGCGACGGCGACGGCGCCGAGAACACGGCCGACGGCCCCGGCGAGTTCGTCCGCCTGCACGCCGACCTCGACGGGAACATCGAGTATCCGATCTGGGTGGGTACGAGGATCGCCTTCCTCTCCGACCACGAGGGCACCGGCGCGCTGTACTCCTCCCTCGCCGACGGGTCCGACCTGCGCCGGCACACGCCCCTCGAGGGCTTCTACGCCCGGCACGCCGCCACCGACGGCACCCGCGTCGTCTACTCCAGCGCCGGCCGGCTGTGGATCCTCGACGACCTGGACGGGGCCGAGCCCCGCCCGCTCGACGTCCGGCTCGGCGGCCAGCGCGTCGACCTGACGCCCTTCCCGGTGAACGCCGCCCGCTGGTTCGGCTCCGCCTCCCCCGACCACACCGCGCGCGGCAGCGCCGTCTGCGTGCGCGGCACCGTCCACTGGGTCACCCACCGGTCGGGACCCGCCCGCGCCCTCGCCGCCACTCCCGGCGTCCGCGCCCGGAGTCCGCACACCTTCCGTGCGGACGGCGAGGAGTGGGTGGTGTGGGTGACCGACGCCGAGGGCGACGACGCCCTGGAGTTCGCCCCGGCCACCGGCCTCGCCCCCGGCGCGACCCCGCGCCGGATCGCCGCCGGACAGCTCGGCCGGGTCCTGGGGCTCGCGATGTCGCCGGACGGCAGCCGCGCCGCGATCGCCTCGCACGACGGCCGCGTCCTGCTCGTCGAGCGGGAGACCGGCGAGGTCCGCGAGGTCGACCGCAGCGCCGACGGCGACGTCTGTGGGCTGACCTTCTCGCCCGACTCCGCCTGGCTCGCCTGGTCCCACCCCGGCCCCCGCCCGCTGAGCCAGCTGAGGATCGCCAGTACCACCGACCTCCAGGTCACCGAGGCGACCCCGCTGCGCTTCCAGGACTACGCGCCCGCCTTCACCCTCGACGGCAAGCACCTCGCGTTCCTGTCGACCCGTTCCTTCGACCCGGTCTACGACGAGCACGTCTTCGACCTCGCCTTCGTCGAGGGCGCCCGGCCGCACCTGATCCCCCTCGCCGCGACGACCCCGTCGCCGTTCGGCCCGCAGCGGCACGGCCGCCCCTTCGAGACGCCGGACCGGGACGAGACCCCCGACAGCGAGGGCACCCCCGCCACCCGGATCGACCTGGAGGGGCTCGCCGACCGGATCGTGCCGTTCCCGGTCGAGGCCGCCCGCTACTCCAACCTGCGCGCCGCCAAGGACGGGGTGCTGTGGCTGCGGCACCCGGTGCGCGGTGTGCTCGGCGCCTCCCGGGCCACCCCCGACGACCCCGACCCGAAGACCGAGCTGGAGCGCTACGACCTCGCCCAGTCGCGCATCGAGCAGCTGGCCTCGGACGCCGACCACTTCGAGGTCAGCGGCGACGGCAAGCGGGTGCTGCTGTGGACCGACGGCCGGCTCAAGGTCGTCCCCAGCGACCGGCGCGCCTCGGGCGACGACGACAGCGACGGCAACATCACCGTCGACCTCGACCGGGTCCGCCAGTTCATCGACCCGGCCGCCGAGTGGCGGCAGATGTTCGACGAGGCCGGCCGCATCATGCGGGACAACTACTGGCGGCCGGACATGAACGGCGTCGACTGGGACGCCGTCCTCGACCGCTACCGGCCCGTCCTCGACCGGCTCGCCACCCACGACGACCTGGTCGACCTCCTGTGGGAGGTACAGGGCGAACTCGGCACCTCGCACGCCTACGTCACCCCGCGCGGCGGCTTCGGCGGCGGCGCCCGGCAGGGCCTGCTCGGCGCGGACATCTCCCGCCACGAGGACGGCAGCTGGCGCGTCGACCGCATCCTGCCCGCGGAGACGTCCGACCCCCAGGGCCGTTCCCCGCTGGCCGCGCCCGGCGTCGCGATCCGCACCGGTGACGCGATCGTCGCCGTGGCCGGGCAGCCCGTCGACCCGGTGGGCGGACCGGCCCCGCTGCTGGTCGGCACCGCGGGCAAGCCCGTCGAGCTGACCGTCTCCCCGGCCGGCGGAGGCGAGGCGCGGCACGCGGTCGTCGTCCCCGTCGCCGACGAGGAGCCGCTGCGCTACCACGCGTGGGTCGCCGACCGGCGGGCCCGTGTCCACGAGTTGTCCGGCGGCCGGCTCGGCTACATCCACGTCCCCGACATGCAGGCTCCCGGCTGGGCCCAGATCCACCGGGACCTGCGGGTCGAGGTGGTCCGTGAGGGCCTGGTCGTGGACGTCCGGGAGAACCGCGGCGGCCACACCTCCCAGCTCGTCGTGGAGAAGCTGGCCCGGCGGATCGTCGGCTGGGACCTGCCGCGCGGTATGCGTCCGGAGAGCTACCCGCAGGACGCGCCCCGCGGTCCGGTCGTCGCCGTCGCCAACGAGTTCTCCGGCTCCGACGGCGACATCGTCAACGCGGCGATCAAGGCGCTCGGCATCGGCCCGGTCGTCGGCACCCGCACCTGGGGCGGCGTCGTCGGCATCGACAGCCGCTACCGGCTGGTCGACAACACCCTCGTCACCCAGCCCAAGTACGCCTTCTGGCTGGAGGGTTACGGCTGGGGTGTGGAGAACCACGGCGTGGACCCGGACGTGGAGGTCGTCCAGCGCCCGCAGGACCACGCGGCGGGCCGGGACGTCCAGCTGGACGAGGCGGTACGGCTGGCGCTGGCCGCGCTCGAGGAGACCCCGGCCAAGACGCCGCCGACGGTGGAGTAGGCGGCCCGGCGCCGGGGCGCGGCCGGGTGGACGACGGCTTCCCACGCCCGCCCGCGTCCGGGTGCCCGTCCGCGTTTTGGCGTCGCTCGTGTCCTCGCGTATCCGCGAGACCCGGTGTCCGTCGATGTGCCGGGGTGCCCGTCCGTGTCCCGGCGTCGGCCGGCGTCCGGGGGTGCCCGTCCGTGTCCCGGCGTCGGCCGGCGTCCGGGGGTGCCCGTCCGTGTCCTGGTGTCGGCCCTGTCCCTCCGCGTCGGTGCATCCGTGTGCCCCCGGTGTCCGGCCCGTCCCCGCCCGTCCCCGGGTCCGCCCGGGTCCGCCCGGTCCCGCGCGTCCGCGTGTCCCTCCGGACTGTCCCCGGACGCCTGCCCGCCGCGGCGGGGGCGACTACGATGCCTTCGTACGCGATCACCACGCACCGAGGAGGGCCTGCCATGGCAGGGGAACCGCAGGACGACTGCCTGTTCTGCAAGATCGCCGCAGGGCAGACCCCGGCGACGATCGTCCGGGAGACGGACACCACCGTCGCGTTCCGCGACATCAATCCGCAGGCGCCCACGCACATCCTGGTGATCCCGAAGGCGCACCACAAGGACGCGGCGGCCCTCGCCGCGGCCGCCCCCGAGCTCGCGGCGGACGTCCTGCGCGAGACACGGACCGTCGCGGACCAGGAGCAGTTGGAGAGCTACCGCATCATCTTCAACACCGGCAGCGGCGCCGGTCAGACCGTCTGGCACGCGCACGCCCACGTCCTCGGCGGCCGCGGTCTCCACTGGCCCCCCGGATAGGCGGCGGCTTCCTTGTCCGTACGCGAACTGGTGGTGCTCGGCACCGCCAGCCAGGTTCCCACCCGCCACCGCAACCACAACGGTTATCTGCTGCGCTGGGACGGCGAGGGCATCCTGTTCGATCCCGGCGAGGGCACCCAGCGCCAGATGCTGCGCGCCGGGGTCGCCGCGCACGACCTGAACCGGATCTGCGTCACCCACTTCCACGGCGACCACTCACTCGGCCTCGCCGGAGTGATCCAGCGCATCAACCTCGACCGGGTCCCGCACCCCGTCACCGCGCACTACCCGGGCTCCGGGCAGCGCTTCTTCGACCGGCTGCGGTACGCCACCGCCTACCGCGAGACGGTCGGCATCACCGAGGAACCCGTCGCCGCCGACGGCCCGCTCGCCCGCACCGCCGGATACACCCTGGAGGCGCGGAAGCTGTCGCACCCCGTCGAGTCGTACGGCTACCGGCTGGTCGAACCCGACGGCCGGCGGATGCTGCCCGACCGGCTCGCCGCGCACGGCATCAAGGGCCCGGACGTCGGCCGCATCCAGCGTGCGGGCACGCTCGACGGGATCGCGCTGGAGGACGTCAGTGAGGTGCGGCGCGGCCAGCGGTTCGCCTTCGTCATGGACACCCGGCTCTGCGAGGGGGTGCACGCGCTCGCCGAGGGCTGCGACCTGCTCGTCATCGAGTCCACGTTCCTCGACGAGGACGAAGAACTCGCCGTCGAGCACGGTCACCTGACGGCCGGCCAGGCGGCCCGGGCGGCGCGGGACGCAGGCGTACGGCACCTGGTGCTCACCCACTTCAGCCAGCGCTACAGCGACCCGGAGGAGTTCGAGCGGCAGGCGCGGGCCGCCGGGTACGAGGGCGAGCTGACCGTGGCACGCGATCTGCTGCGGGTGCCGCTCCCCAAGCGCCGCTGAGGCCGCCCGTACGATGCTTCGATGCCCGTACCGAAAGCCGAACTGCACCTTCACATCGAAGGCACCCTCGAACCCGAGCTCGCCTTCGCCCTGGCCGCCCGCAACGGCGTCGACCTGCCCTGGGCCGACACCGACGCCCTGCGCGAGGCGTACCGGTTCCAGGACCTCCAGTCGTTCCTGAACCTGTACTACGCACTCATGGCCGTGCTGCGCACCGAGCGGGACTTCGAGGACCTCGCCGACGCCTACCTGGCCCGCGCCGCGGCGCAGGGCGTGCGGCACGCGGAGATCTTCTTCGACCCGCAGGCCCACATGGCGCGTGGCGTCGGCATGGAAACCGTGGTCGACGGACTGTGGCGGTCGCTCGGGCGCAGCCGGGAGACGCACGGCGTCTCGACCCGGCTGATCATGTGCTTCCTGCGGGACGAGTCCGCCGGGTCGGCCCTGGCGACGCTGGACGCGGCCGAGCCCCACCTGGACCGGATCACCGGTGTCGGCCTGGACTCGGCCGAGGTCGGGCACCCGCCCGTGAAGTTCCGTGCGGTGTACGAGGCGGCCGCCGCGCTCGGGCTGCGGCGCGTGGCGCACGCCGGTGAGGAGGGGCCGCCGGAGTACATCACCGAGGCGCTGGACGTCCTCGGCGTCGAGCGGGTCGACCACGGGCTGCGCTGCGTGGAGGACCCGGCGCTGGTGGAACGGCTGGTGCGGGACCGGATCCCGCTGACCGTGTGCCCGCTGTCGAACGTCCGGCTGCGCGCCGTGGACACCCTCGCCGGCCATCCGCTGCCCGCGATGCTCGACGCCGGCCTGCTGTGCACGGTGAACTCCGACGACCCGGCCTACTTCGGCGGCTACGCGGGCGACAACTTCGACGCGGTGCGCGACACGCTCGGCCTCGGCCCGGAGCGGCTGCGCGAGCTGGCCCGCAACTCCTTCCTCGCCGCCTTCCTGGACGACGACGAGGACCTGCGGGGCCGGTACCTCGCCGAGGTGGAGGCGTACGTCTTCCCGTAGTCCCCACGCGGTCCTCGCCGTCAGCCGTCAGCCGTCAGCCGTTCAGTGCGTCCGGCGCACGGACCGATGGTGGCGCCGACTCCCCTGTGCACACGGGTCGCGGCCCCGTCGGTCGCCGCAACGGCCGTCCACGGCCCCCGTGGTGCCGCCGGACGGGACGTCACCGCGCAGGCCGCCGGCTCACGGTCCGGGACCGGTTGCGCCTGCCCATTGACGACCCCTGTTCGTCTATCTAACCTCTGTTCTCATACGTGGATGACTGTCCCGTGGTCCGGCTGCGCGGGCGCCGCCCGTGGCCCCGTACGCGCCCGCTCGCCGACCCCCGCCCCTGGACCTCACCGATCCCAGGGTCCGCTCGCCGCCGGCCCGGACCCCGTAGGAGCCGCCCCGTGACCGCGCAGACCGTGCCCGTCGCGCCGACCGCCCGCGACCTGACCGTCACCGAGGTACGGCTCACGCCGATCCTGGTCGCCGACCCGCCGCTGCTGAACACGCAGGGCGTCCACCAGCCGTACACGCCCCGGCTGATCGTCGAGGTCGTCACGACGGACGGGACCACCGGGGTGGGGGAGACCTACGGCGACACCAGGTACCTCGAACCGGCCCGGCCCTTCGCCGAACAGCTCAAAGGCCGCAAGATCACGGATGTGAACGGGCTGTTCGCGCTCCTGGACGACGTCACCGTCGCGGCCGCCCGGGTCGGGAACGCCGTCGACGTCGGCGGGCTGCGCGGCGTGCAGACCGCCGACAAGCTGCGGCTGTCCATCGCCTCCGCCTTCGAGGTCGCCTGCCTCGACGCCCTCGGCAAGACCCTCGGCCTGCCCGTGCACGCACTGCTCGGCGGCAAGCTCCGCGACACCGTGGAGTACAGCGCGTACCTCTTCTACAAATGGGCCGGCCACCCCGAGGGCGTCCCGGCCGAGAAGGACGACTGGGGCGCCGCCCTGGACCCGGCCGGCGTCGTCGCGCAGGCCCGCGCCTTCAAGGAGCGGTACGGCTTCGGCTCCTTCAAGCTCAAGGGCGGCGTCTTCCCGCCCGAGGAGGAGGTAGCCGCCGTCCGTGCCCTCGCCGGGGCCTTCCCCGGCCACCCGCTGCGGCTCGACCCCAACGGCGCCTGGTCCGTCGAGACCTCGGTCGAGGTGGCCGAGGAGGTCGGCGGACTCCTGGAGTACCTGGAGGACCCGACGCTCGGCACCCCGGCCATGGCCGAGGTCGCCGCCCGCACCGGCGTGCCGCTGGCGACCAACATGTGCGTGACGACGTTCGCCGAGATCAAGGAGGCGTTCACCACGAACGCCGTCCAGGTCGTCCTCTCCGACCACCACTACTGGGGCGGACTGCGCAACACCCTGCACCTCGCCGCCGTCTGCCGCACCTTCGGCGTGGGCGTCTCCATGCACTCCAACACCCACCTCGGGATCAGCCTCGCCGCGATGACCCACGTCGCGTCCACCGTCCCCGGCCTGCACCACGCCTGCGACTCCCACTACCCGTGGCAGTCCGAGGACGTCCTCACCGAGCGCCTCACCTTCGAGGACGGCGCCGTGCGCGTGTCCGACGAGCCCGGTCTCGGCGTCACCCTCGACCACGACCGGCTCGCCGCGCTGCACCGGCGGTGGCTGGAGGACGACGGCGCGCTCCGCGACCGCGACGACGCGGCGGCCATGCGGACCGCCGATCCCGACTGGGCCACCCCGAAGGTGCCCCGCTGGTGAGAGGCCGGCGGCACACCGGCCCCCGGTCGGGGCGGCTCCGGCGCGAGGGGCCGCGCGTTGTCGGCGACGTGGTGCACACTGGCCAGAACCGCACCAGGCCAGGGAGCGCAACGTGAGAGCGTCCACCGCGCCGGCCGCGCCGGCCGGAGAGGGAACCACCGAGGACAACACCGGGAGTGCCGACAGGGGTGCCCCGGACAGCGCGCCCCGGGCCGCCGCCGTCCGCTCGGGGTCGTCCTGCATGCCCCACGTCGACCCGCTCGCCGCGCTGCGCGCACCCGACGACCCGCCCTGGGACGTCTACCTCACCGGCACCGTCTTCCTCGACATCATCTTCACCGGGCTCGACTCCGCCCCGGTGCGCGGGACCGAGTCCTGGGCGCGCGGGATGGGGTCGAGCCCCGGCGGCGTCGCCAACATGGCCACCGCCCTGGCCCGCCTCGGCCTGCGCACCTGCCTCGCGGCCGCCTTCGGCGACGACCACTACGGGGACTACTGCTGGGACGCCCTGGAGAAGGGCGAGGCCATCGACCTCTCCCCGTCGCGCACCGTGCCCGGCTGGCACTCCCCGGTCACGGTCTCCATGGCGTACGAGGGGGAGCGCACGATGATCTCCCACGGTCACGAGCCGCCCCCGGAGCAGCCCTCCCGCCCGTCCGGCCCCGCCGCCCGCAGGCGGCTCCCGCCCGGCGCGGACCTGCCGCCCTGCCCGCCCCGCGCGCGGGCCGCCGTCGCCTCCCTCGCCCCGGGCCGCAGCGACTCCTGGATCGCCCGCGCCGCGGCGCAGGGCACCCGTGTCTTCGGCGACGTCGGGTGGGACGACACCGGCGCCTGGGACCTGGCCGCGCTGCCCGACCTGCGGCACTGCGAGGCCTTCCTGCCGAACGCGCAGGAGGCCATGCGCTACACCGGCACCGACTGCCCCCGCGCCGCCGCGCACGCCCTCACCGACCAGGTGCCGGTCGCCGTCGTCACCCTCGGCGCGGACGGGGCGTACGCGGTGGACCGGCGGACCGGTGAGAGTGCCGAGGTGCCGGCCATCGCCGTCGAGGCCCTCGACCCGACCGGCGCCGGGGACGTCTTCGTCGCGGGCTTCGTCACCGGCAGCCTGGCCGGCTGGCCGCTCGCCGACCGCCTCGCCTTCGCCGGTCTGACCGCGGCCCTGTCCGTCCAGGAGTTCGGCGGCTCCCTGTCGGCGCCCGGCTGGTCGGAGATCGCCGCCTGGTGGCGCGAGGTCCAGTCCGTACGGGCCCAGGACCCGGCCGCGCTGAGGCGCTACGCGTTCCTCGCGGACCTGGTCCCCGACGACGTGATCCGTCCCTGGCCCCTGCGCCGGGCGGTCCCGACCATCGGCTTCGGCCGGTCGGCCTGACCCGCCCGCTCCCCGGTCCGCCGGCGGGGGGCGGCCGTCACCCCGTCCCCACCCGCCCGCAACCACCCCGCTGTGAAAAGACCTACGGGGTTCTCGCTCCCGCGTCGTACCCTGGGAGACGCGAGGCCGCCCTCAGCTGCGCGGCCCTGACGAGGAGGAACCGCAGGCCTTCAGAGCCGGCCCATGACTCAGACACCCACAGATCGCATCCCCGCGCAGGAGCAGGCGAGAGTTCAGTTCACCGTCCCGGCCAAGCACCCCATGGTGACCGTGCTGGGGTCCGGTGACTCCCTCCTCCGCGTGATCGAGAAGGCCTTCCCGGGGGCCGACATCCACGTCCGGGGCAATGAGATCAGCGCGGCCGGCGACGCCACGGAGGTAGCCCTCGTCTCGCGCCTGTTCGACGAGATGATGCTGGTGCTCCGCACCGGACAGCCGATGACGGAGGACGCGGTGGAACGCTCGATCGCGATGCTCAGGACGACCGAGGACGGGGAGAGCGACGGCCAGGAGACCCCGGCCCAGGTGCTCACGCAGAACATCCTGTCCTCGCGCGGGCGCACGATCCGCCCCAAGACGCTCAACCAGAAGCGCTATGTGGACGCGATCGACAAGCACACCATCGTCTTCGGCATAGGCCCCGCCGGTACCGGCAAGACCTATCTCGCCATGGCCAAGGCGGTGCAGGCCCTGCAGTCCAAGCAGGTCAACCGCATCATCCTGACCCGCCCCGCGGTCGAGGCCGGAGAGCGCCTGGGCTTCCTGCCCGGCACCCTCTACGAGAAGATCGACCCGTACCTGCGCCCGCTCTACGACGCCCTGCACGACATGCTCGACCCCGACTCCATCCCCCGTCTGATGGCGGCCGGGACCATCGAGGTCGCGCCGCTGGCGTACATGCGGGGCCGGACGCTCAATGACGCCTTCATCATCCTGGACGAGGCGCAGAACACCAGCGCCGAGCAGATGAAGATGTTCCTCACCCGGCTCGGGTTCGACTCGAAGATCGTCATCACGGGTGACGTCACCCAGGTCGACCTGCCGAGCGGCACCAAGTCCGGGCTGCGGCAGGTGCAGGACATCCTGGAGGGCGTCGAGGACGTCCACTTCTCCCGGCTGTCGTCGCACGACGTCGTACGCCACCGGCTGGTGGGCCGTATCGTCGACGCGTACGAGCAGTACGACAACGAGCACGGCACCGAGAACGGCACACACAAGAGCGGCCGGGGCAGGTCCGGGCCCAAGGGGAAGTAGACCGAGCAGCAGATGTCGATCGACGTCAACAACGAGTCCGGAACCGAGGTCGACGAGCAGGCGGTTCTCGACATCGCCCGCTACGCGCTCGCGCGGATGCGCATCCACCCGCTCTCCGAACTCTCGGTGATCGTGGTGGACGCCGCCGCGATGGAAGAGCTCCACATCCAGTGGATGGACCTGCCGGGACCGACGGACGTCATGTCGTTCCCGATGGACGAGCTGCGGCCGCCCACGAAGGACGAGGCCGAGCCCCCGCAGGGGCTGCTCGGCGACATCGTGCTGTGCCCCGAGGTCGCCGCCAGGCAGGGCGCCGAGGCGCCGACGCAGCACACCATGGACGAGGAGCTCCAGCTGCTCACCGTCCACGGTGTGCTGCACCTGCTGGGCTACGACCACGAGGAGCCCGACGAGAAGGCCGAGATGTTCGGCCTGCAGGCCGCCATCGTCGACGGCTGGCGCGCGGAGAAGGGCATCACCGGCCCGTCCCCCGCCCCGACCGTGTCATGAGCCCGCAACTCGTGCTGGGCGCGATCGCCCTGACCGTCGTCGCCTGGCTGTTCGCCTGCGCGGAGGCGGGCATCGCCCGGATCTCCACCTTCCGCGCCGAGGAGGCCGCACGCTCCGGCCGACGGGGCAGCGCCGGACTCGCCAAGCTCGCCGCCGACCCGACCCGCTACCTCAACGTGGCCCTGCTGGTCCGCGTCGGCTGCGAGATGGCCGCCGCCGCGCTGGTCACCTACGCCTGCCTGCGCGAGTTCGACGGCACCGCCGAGGCCCTGCTGATCGCCATCGCGGTCATGGTCCTCGTCTCCTACGTCGCCGTCGGTGTCTCCCCGCGCACCATCGGCCGCCAGCACCCCATGAACACGGCCACGGCGGCGGCGTACGTCCTGCTGCCGCTGGCCAGGATCATGGGCCCGATCCCGAACCTGCTGATCCTCATCGGCAACGCGTTCACCCCCGGCAAGGGCTTCAGGCGCGGCCCCTTCGCCTCCGAGGCGGAGCTGCGCGCACTGGTCGACCTCGCCGAGCAGGAGTCGCTGATCGAGGACGAGGAGCGCCGCATGGTGCACTCCGTCTTCGAACTGGGCGACACCCTGGTCCGCGAGGTCATGGTCCCGCGCACCGACCTGGTGATGATCGAGCGCTACAAGACCGTCCGGCAGGCCCTCACCCTCGCCCTGCGCTCCGGTTTCTCCCGGATGCCGGTGACCGGCGAGAGCGAGGACGACGTCGTCGGCGTCGTCTACCTGAAGGACCTGGCCCGCAAGACACACATCAGCCGGGACGCGGAGAGCGAGCTGGTGTCCACTGCGATGCGGCCCGCGTACTTCGTGCCCGACACCAAGAACGCCGGTGACCTGCTGCGTGAGATGCAGAAGGAACGCAACCACGTCGCCGTCGTCATCGACGAGTACGGCGGCACCGCCGGCATCGTCACCATCGAGGACATCCTCGAGGAGATCGTCGGCGAGATCACCGACGAGTACGACCGTGAGATCGCGCCGGTCGAGGAACTGGGCGAGGAGCGCCACCGGGTCACCGCCCGCCTCGACATCACCGACCTCGGCGAGCTGTACGGCCTGGAGGAGTACGACGACGAGGACGTGGAGACCGTCGGAGGGCTGCTCGCCAAGATGCTCGGCCGGGTGCCGATCGCGGGCGCGTCCGCCGTGGTCGAACTCCCCGACGAGCGCCGGCTGCGGCTGACGGCGGAGGCGGCGGCCGGCCGCCGGAACAAGATCGTCACCGTGCTGGTGGAGCCGGTCGCCCCCGGAGACCCGGGGGAGCCGACCGACCCGTCCCGGGACGAGGCGGAAGAGGCGCAGGAGAGGGACGAGCGGGCGGGGGAGCCGTCGGCATGACTCCGGCACGGCTGCGCGCCCTCTGCCTCTCCTTCGACGCGGCCGTGGAGGAGTTCCCGGTCGACCCGGAGACCTCGGTCTTCAAGGTTGAGGCAAGCTCCTCGCCCTGACGAACCTGGACGCGCGGCCCCTGACGGCCAACCTCAAGTGCGGCCCGGACGACGCGGTCCGGCTCCGCGCCGGGTACCCCGGGCTGATCGTCCCCGGCTGGCACATGCCGTGTTCTCTGGTGGGACACCCCCCAGACCCCCCGGACGGCACTGGAACACGGTGACCGTCGACGGCGGCCTCCCGGACCGACTGGTCCGGGAACTGGTCGAGGACTCCTACGACCTGGTCGTCGCCGGCCTCCCACGCGCCGAACGCCTCCGCCTCGACCGCGCGTGAGGCGCTGAGGCGCGGCCCCGTGCCGGGGGAGCCCCGGCGGTCCCGGGACACGGCGACGCAAGCGGCCCTGGGGCACGTCCCCGGGGCCGCGCTCCGTATGCTCGGGGCCATGACCGACAGCAGCGCGCTCGACCCCGAGGACCTCAAGATCGTCACCCTGGCCCGTTCCGCGCGGGCCCGCAACGGTGTGCCCGAGGGGGCCGCCGTACGGGACGAGAACGGCCGGACCTATGTCGCCGGGACCGTGGACCTGGACTCCCTGAAGCTGACCGCCCTGCAGACGGCGGTGGCGATGGCGGTGGCGTCCGGGGCGAAGTCGCTGGAGGCGGCGGCCGTGGTGACGGACGCCGGTTCGGTGCCGGAGGCGGACCGCGCGGCGGTACGGGACCTCGGCGGCCCCGCGACCCCGGTGTTCCTGGCCGGCCCGGACGGGACGGTCCGGGAGACGTCGACCGCGGGATGACCTGATCCAGGACTCCCGGGACGGTCCCGGCCCCCTGGGTGTTACCGACGGTAAATGGGCCGGAATCCAACCTTGCCGTCCCCTGCCTCCCACGCGTCAATGGAACCGTTGCTCCGACGGGCCGTCAGGAGCGGTCCGTCGGTCCCCCGGCTCGCGCAGCGTGACGACCGCTCTCACCTGCCGGGCGTTTCCCCCCACGGAAAGGGAACCGGATTCCATGAGAGGCACACGAATCGGAACAGGCGCGGCACTGGCCGCGGGGGCGCTCGCGGTCTGCGGGCTCGCCCTCGCCCCGTCCGCCGCCGCAGTCGCCCCCGGGTCGGCGACGATCACCGCCGACTGCGGAAGCTTCGGCGGCGGTGAGGCCACCCTCACGGCGACCCAGAACGGCTCGGCCGCCACCCTCACCCTCAGCACCTCCGCGTTCACCGCGCCCGTCGCCCTCGGCCAGGACTCCATCAACTCCACTCTCACGCTGGTGAACGACAACGGGGGAACCGTGAGGTTCGCCGGCACGAAGAACCCGGCCATGGCGGCCGGCGACTCCCTCTCCGTCGGCCCGCTCAGCGGCACCGTGGCCTCCGGCGACAGTCTGGAGGCGTACGGGGGCTCGCTGCGGATGACCGTGTTCGGCTTCATCACCATCACGTGCACGGCGGAGGGACCGCAGTCACCGGGCCCGTTCGTCTTCGACTGATCCCGGGCGAGCCCCACTCGACCGCTGCTCGACCGCTGTCTGCTCCCTCCCGTTCCCCGGGCCGGACATCTCACGGGGTGCCCGGCCCCTGGGGCCCGTCGCCGGCGGGTGGTACGGCGGGGCTCCGGGGATCAGGGAGAATGGGCGGCATGAGTGTTCGTACCCAGTCATCCGAGCAGCCCGCCGAAGCAGTCCACCGGGCCGGCTTCGCCTGCTTCGTGGGCCGCCCCAACGCGGGCAAGTCCACCCTCACGAACGCTCTGGTCGGGCAGAAGGTGGCGATCACCTCCAACCGGCCGCAGACGACCCGGCACACCGTGCGCGGCATCGTCCACCGCCCCGACGCGCAGCTGATCCTCGTCGACACCCCCGGTCTGCACAAGCCGCGCACCCTGCTCGGCGAGCGGCTGAACGACGTGGTCCGCACCACCTGGGCCGAGGTCGACGCGGTGGGCTTCTGCATTCCCGCGGACCAGAAGCTCGGCCCCGGCGACCGCTTCATCGCCAAGGAACTGGCCGGGATCAGGAAGACTCCGAAGATCGCCATCGTCACCAAGACCGACCTGGTGGACGGCAGGGCGCTGGCCGAGCAGCTGATCGCCGTAGACCAGCTCGGCAAGGAACTCGGGATCGAATGGGCGGAGATCGTCCCGGTGTCGGCGACCGCGAACCAGCAGGTCGGCCTGCTGGCCGACCTCCTCATCCCGCTGATGCCCGAGGGCCCCGCCCTCTACCCCGAGGGCGACCTGACCGACGAACCCGAGATGGTCATGGTGGCCGAGCTGATCCGCGAGGCCGCCCTGGAGGGCGTCCGCGACGAGCTGCCGCACTCCATCGCCGTGGTCGTGGAGGAGATGCTGCCCCGCGAGGACCGCCCCGCGGACAAGCCCCTCCTCGACATCCACGCCAACCTCTACATCGAGCGCACCAGCCAGAAGGGCATCGTCATCGGCCCCAAGGGCAAGCGCCTGAAGGACGTCGGCATCAAGTCCCGCAAGCAGATCGAGGCACTGCTCGGCACTCCCGTCTTCCTCGATCTCCACGTCAAGGTCGCCAAGGACTGGCAGCGCGATCCGAAGCAGTTGCGCCGCCTGGGGTTCTGACGCGGGGTGGGTGTGGGGGCGTTCCTGGGGCGTCGGGTTCGGTGGGTGGGGCGGGGTGGTGTTCGGGACTCCTGCCGCGCGGCGGTAGCCGCATGTCGATGCGGCCTCGATCTCCACGTCAAGGTCGCCAAGGACTGGCAGCGCGTTCCGAAGCAGTCGCGCCGCCTGGGGTTCTGACGCGGGGCGGGGTACCTCCGAGACCGCCGGTGTCTCAGGTGCGGGCCGGCCGGCCCCGGTGCTGCTCGCGCAGCACCTCGCGCAGCCAGCCGTACGACGCCTTCGGTGTGCGCCGCTGGGTCTCGAAGTCCACGTGGACCAGGCCGAAGCGGCGGGCGTAGCCCTCCGCCCACTCGAAGTTGTCCATCAGGGACCACACGAAGTAGCCGCGTACGTCCACGCCCGCCTCCAGCGCCCGGTGCAGGGCACGGAGGTGGCCGTCGAGGTACGCGATGCGGGCCTGGTCGTCGATGCCCTCGTAGGAACAGCCGTTCTCGGTGATGACGACCGGGGGGAGCCGGTCGCCGTAGCGGTCGCGGAAGCCGGTGAGGAGCTCGGTCAGGGCCTCGGGAACCACCGGCCAGCCGAAATCGGTCACCGGATACCCCTCGATATCCCTTACGGAGAAGGGGAGTCCGGCCGGCATCCGGACACCACCGAAGTCGATCTCCGTGCCCTGCGGGGCGCCCACCCGGGTCGGCGCGTAGTAGTTGACGCCGTACCAGTCGACCGGCTCGGCGATGATCCGCAGGTCCGCCCCGACGTCGCCCGGCATCAGGTCGCCGACGCCGTCCGGGTAGCGGCCGAGCAGCACGGGGTCGGCGAACAGGCGGTTCAGGAGCGTGTCGTAGAAGTCCGCCGCCGCCACGTCCGCCGGGTCGGGAGAGGCCGGCCAGGTCGGACCGTGGGAGTTGGCGATGCCGATGTCACCGGCTCCGGCCGCGCGCAGGGCGCGTACCGCCAGTCCGTGCGCGAGGAGTTGGTGGTGCGCCACCGGCAACGCGTCGAGGAGCAGCTTCCGGCCGGGCGCGTGGACACCCAACGCGTGTCCGAGCAGGGTGTGTTCGGCGGGCTCGTTGAGGGTGATCCAGCGCTTCACGCGGTCGCCGAGACGCCCGGCGACCTCGGACACGTACTCCGCGAACCGCTCCGCGGTGCTCCGATCCAGCCAGTCCAGACCGGCCGGCAGGTCCCAGTGGAACAGCGTCGGCACCGGCCGTACGCCCACAGCGCACAGGTCGTCGACCAGACGGTCGTAGAAATCCAGGCCGCCCTGCGCACGCACCCGGGGCCAGGAGACGGAGAAGCGGTACGCGTCCACGTCCAGGCCGGACAGCAGTGCCACGTCCTCGCGGTGCCGGTGGACGTGGTCGCAGGCCACCGCCGCCGTGGAACCGTCCCGCACCCGGCCCGGCTCGGACGTGAACACGTCCCACACGGACGGCTCGCGTGAGTCCACCGCGCCCTCGATCTGGTGCGCCGAGGTCGACACGCCCCACAGGAAGCCGTCCGGGAAGCGGGGGACCGGGTTCGTCGTCGCCATGGGGTGGATCATCCGCACCGGCCGCGAGAGAAGTCAACGCCCTTGCGGCCGAAGAAGGTTACGCAGTACGCCGATTACGCGCCCTCCTTGAGCACTCTGCTGATCAGCGCGCGCTGTTCCTCGGTCAGCCGGGGGTCGGCGCAGTACACGGACCGCCCGTCCACCGTGATCCGGTAACTGAAGCCGTCCGGGACCCCGGCCGAAGGTGTGCCCCGGCCGGCGGTCAGGGCCCGCTCGGCCAGGGCGTGCCAGTCGGCGGCGTCGGCCCGGCCCGAGGTGTTCACCTCGGCCTGCCGCTCGATCCCCGCGAAGCCGCCCGTACGCCGCACCTGAATACGCATGGGTCCTGTCTAGTACGAGAACGGACGTGACGCCCACACCGCTGCCACCGCCGCTACCGCGTCGGCACCCCCACCCGCTCCCACGCCTTCGACACCGCCAGCAGTTCCTCGCCCTCGCCGAACCGCTCCCGCGCCGCCTTCACCGTGAGCGTCGCGAAGTCCGTGAACTGCGCGTGCTGCTCCAGCTCGCCGCCGGTCAGCACGTCGTACCAGACCTGCCCCGCCCGCTCCCACGCGTTGCCCCCGAGGGCGGTGGCCGCCCGGTAGAAGGCGTGGTTGGGGATGCCGGAGTTGATGTGGACGCCGCCGTTGTCCCGGCCGGTGCGCACGTAGTCGTCCATCGTCGCGGGCTGCGGGTCCCTGCCGAGGACGTCGTCGTCGTACGCCGTGCCCGGCGCCTTCATCGAACGCAGCGCCACCCCCGTCACCCGCGGGGCGAGCAGCCCGGCGCCGATCAGCCAGTCGGCCTCGGTGGCGGTCTGGCCCAGCGTGTACTGCTTGATGAGGGCGCCGAAGACGTCCGACACCGACTCGTTGAGCGCGCCGGACTGGCCGAAGTAGTCGAGGTTGGCGGTGTGCTGCGTGACGCCGTGCGCGAGCTCGTGACCGATGACGTCGACGGGGATCGTGAAGTCGAGGAAGATCTCCCCGTCCCCGTCGCCGAACACCATCTGGTCGCCGTTCCAGAACGCGTTGTTGTAGTCGCGGTCGTAGTGCACGGTCGCGACCAGCGGCAGGCCACAGCCGTCGATCGAGTCGCGGGAGAAGGCCTCGAGGAACAGCTCGAAGGTGGCGCCGAGGCCCGCGTAGGCGCGGTTGACGGTGGCGTCCTTGCCGGGCCCGTCGCCCTCCTCGCGGACCTTCGCCCCCGGCAGCGCGGTGCGGTGCCGGGCGTCGTGGATCGTCCGGTGCGGCCTGCCCGGTTCGGCCCCGGCGAGGGGCGCGACGGCCGCGGCGCCGATCACCGTGGTCAGGCGGCGCTGGGTGCGCTCGTAGGCGTCGCGCTGGAGGGTGCGGCGGGCGGGGCCGGCCAGCGCGGGGTCGTCGGCCCGCGCGAGCCGGTCCAGGACGTGCGGCGGGACGATGGTGCAGAAGACGGGCTCGAAGCCACCGTGGGTCGTCATGTCCGCACCCTTGCACTGCGTCACGGGAATGTCACTATCGGCAACCGGATCCTCGACCGCGATGGATGAAATGTGCCGCCAACCCCCGCGTCGGGACGCCTTCGAGTGGTATACGGCACTTTTTGTCCCCTTCCTCCCTCTGGTCCCGCATACTGATACGGAACCTCGCGCGGGAGTGCGTCTCGGTTAAGCTGCGGAGCATCATGCGTTTCGGGCTGCTTCTCCTTAGCTGCCGCGGCGAGGGCCTGTAGTCGAGGCCGACCCCCTCCCCGCGGAGTTCGGTGCTGCGCCGTCGGCCGTCCCTTCCGGATCCCACCCGATGACCGCGGACCATCGAGGAGCCCACGCATCATGGCGAACCGCCAGCAGCCCAGCCCCATGCCGATCCACAAGTACGGCCGTTACGAGCAGGTCGACATCCCCGACCGCACCTGGCCCCAGAAGCGGATCACCGCCGCCCCCCGCTGGCTCTCCACCGATCTGCGCGACGGCAACCAGTCCCTGATCGACCCCATGTCGCCCGCCCGCAAGCGCGCGATGTTCGACCTGCTGGTCACCATGGGCTACAAGGAGATCGAGGTCGGCTTCCCGGCCTCCGGCCAGACCGACTTCGACTTCGTGCGCTCCATCATCGAGGACCCGGACGCCATCCCCGAGGACGTCACGATCTCCGTGCTGACCCAGGCCCGCGAGGACCTGATCGAGCGGACGGTCGAGTCCCTGAAGGGCGCCCACCGCGCCACCGTGCACCTGTACAACGCGACCGCGCCGGTCTTCCGCCGGGTCGTCTTCCGCGGCTCCAAGGACGAGATCAAGCAGATCGCCGTCGACGGCACCCGGCTGGTGGTGGAGTACGCGGAGAAGCTGCTGGGCCCCGAGACGCACTTCGGCTACCAGTACAGCCCCGAGATCTTCACCGACACCGAGCTGGACTTCGCGCTGGAGGTCTGCGAGGCGGTGATGGACGTCTACCAGCCGGGTCCGGGCCGCGAGATCATCCTCAACCTGCCCGCCACGGTGGAGCGTTCCACGCCGTCCACGCACGCCGACCGCTTCGAGTGGATGGGCCGCAACCTGTCCCGCCGCGAGCACGTCTGCCTCTCCGTCCACCCGCACAACGACCGTGGTACGGCCGTGGCCGCCGCCGAGCTGTCCCTGATGGCCGGCGCCGACCGCGTCGAGGGCTGTCTGTTCGGACAGGGCGAGCGCACCGGCAACGTCGACCTGGTCACCCTGGGCATGAACCTGTTCTCCCAGGGCGTCGACCCGCAGATCGACTTCTCCGACATCGACGAGATCCGTCGCACGTGGGAGTACTGCAACCAGATGAAGGTCCACCCGCGCCACCCGTACGTGGGCGACCTGGTCTACACGTCCTTCTCCGGCTCCCACCAGGACGCCATCAAGAAGGGCTTCGACGCCATGGAGGCCGACGCGAAGGCCAGGGGCGTCACCGTCGACGACATCGAGTGGGCGGTGCCGTACCTGCCCATCGACCCCAAGGACGTCGGCCGCTCCTACGAGGCCGTCATCCGCGTCAACTCGCAGTCCGGCAAGGGCGGCATCGCCTACGTCCTGAAGAACGACCACAAGCTGGACCTGCCCCGCCGGATGCAGATCGAGTTCTCGAGGATCATCCAGGCCAAGACGGACGCCGAGGGCGGCGAGGTCACGCCGGCCGACATCTGGTCGGTGTTCCAGGACGAGT
Organism: Streptomyces yamdrokensis; assembly: GCF_053890455.1. Lineage (NCBI taxonomy): Bacteria > Bacillati > Actinomycetota > Actinomycetes > Kitasatosporales > Streptomycetaceae > Streptomyces > Streptomyces yamdrokensis. The sequence continues at coordinate 2,445,699 of NZ_CM132679.1, read as the reverse complement.
ACCTGCCCAACCCGGACAACCCCTGGGGCCGGGTCCAGGTCAAGAACGGCCAGTCCACCACCGACCGGGACGGCGTCGACACGCTCACCGTCGAGGCCGCCGTCGACGGCGTCGACACCGTGCTGACCGGCACCGGCAACGGCCCGATCTCGGCGTTCTTCGAGGCGCTGCAGTCCATCGGCATCGACGTACGCCTGCTCGACTACCAGGAGCACACGATGAGCGAGGGCGCCTCGGCGCAGGCCGCCTCGTACATCGAGTGCGCCGTCGGCGACAAGGTTCTGTGGGGCATCGGAATCGACGCCAACACCACCCGCGCCTCGCTGAAGGCGGTCGTCTCGGCCGTCAACCGGGCGGCCCGCTGAACAGCCGCTTCGAGGGGTTCGACGGCCCCGCCCGCCATGTCCGGCGGGCGGGGCTCCGTCGTTTACCGGCCAAATCCGGTGGAGATCACGGAAAGGTCTCGTCCGGGGTGCTGACTCGGCCTCACCGATGTGGCTAACATCACGGGGCGCGGCGACGGAGCCGGGGCGATGTGGAGGTGCGACGTGCTGCCAGGACGGGGACCCGACGGCCGTGCCGCTGTCGCCAGACTTTCGCGCCTGCTGGGCACCCGGACCGCGTGGACGGCCGTCGGTGACGGCGAGTTCTTCTGCCCCGGCTGCGGCGGTGACCGCAACTACCAGCGGCTGACCGGACAGCGCCGCTTCGCGCTCCTCGGCGTGCCCGTCATGCCCCGCGGCACGACCGGCCCGGTCGTCGAATGCGCCGCCTGCCGCCACCACTTCGGCACCGACGTCCTGGACCACCCCACCACCACCCGCTTCTCCGCGATGCTCCGCGACGCCGTGCACACCGTCGCCCTCGCGGTACTGGCCGCGGGCGGCACCTGTGCGCGCGCCTCCCTGGAGACCGCCGCGACCGTCGTCCGCGCGGCCGGCATCGACGACTGCACCCAGGACCGGCTGGCGGCCCTCGTCGAGGCGCTGGCCGCCGACACCGGCCGATTCACCGGCGAGCCCTGCGCGGCGGGCCTCGCCATCGAACTGCACGAGGCCCTCGACCCGCTGGCTCCGCACCTCGCCGCCACCGGCCGCGAAGCGATCTTCCTCCAGGGTGCCCGCATCGCCCTCGCCGACGGCCCCTACACACCCGCCGAACGCGACACCCTGTCCGTCATCGGCGCCGCCCTCACCATCTGCGCGACGGACGTGACCCGCCTGCTGGCGGTGGCCCGGACGCCGTCCTGACCGCCCGGGCCGGGCCCGGCTCAGTGGAAGCCGGTGAGTCCGAGGTGCATGATCAGGCGGTCCTGGCCGGGGCCGAAGTAGTCCCGGCGCAGCCCCGCGTCGGGTTGCTCGAGGCGAAAGCCCAGGGACCGGTAGAGCAGGATGGCCGCGCGGTTGGCGGGTTCCACCGTCAGACGGACCTGTTCGATGCCGCTCCCGCGCAGCCGCGCCAGGACCTCCACCATCAGCTCCCGGCCCAGTCCGTGACGGCGGCGCTCCTCGTCCACGCACAGGCCGAGGATCCAGCTCTCCCGGTTGAGCGCCGTGGTCGCGGCCAGGACGTAGCCGCACAGGCGTCCCCCGCCGTCGTCGAGGACCAGGAGATGCTCGGCGTACATGTCGTAGAGCTGGCGGAACAGGAACGCGGGGTACGAGACCTCCTGGAAGACCGCCTCGTCGAGCCGCCGGAGCTCGGGCAGGTCGGACTCCTGTGCCGTCCGCAGGACCAGGGACCGCGGGTCGGGGAACGGGTCCGGTTCCCTGAGGAACCCGCGGCGGTCCAGGGCGTGCTCCAGCGGTTCGGCGGTCATGCCACCCCCAGTCGGGACGTGCGGGATGTGTGGGCGTCAACGCGGCAGCCCGGCGCGGTTCACCCCAAGGAGGGAAGTGGGCGTCCCGGTGGCGGCCGACGGTTTCACCTCGCTACAGTGAGCGTCCAACTCACTGCGTGCAAGGGCGAGTTCAGCTTTGTCGGCGAAGTGCTGACGTGCGCCTGTTGTGCGCCTGTTCGTTGGGGACTGGCTCATTCCCGGCTCTCTGGGCGTTTCGCGTCGGTTTACCGTGCGAGTACCGGCAGACGCTGTTCCGTCCGCCGGTGTCCGCGAGGACATGCGCCCGGAGCACAGGGGCTTGTCCGACACCGATGGGAAACGACAGGGTGATGATGGATCGCAACGCCGACGCGCCGTGGTCGCATTTCGATCCTGAGGTGTATGTCGACCTCAACTACCGCACGCCGCTCGAAGTCGACCTGCTGATCGTGCGGTTGATGCGCGACTACTTCAGCGGCTGCTTCGGCCGGGGCGTCCCGGAAGCGGTGCGCGGTGTCGACGTCGGGGCCGGCGCGAACCTCTATCCGGGCCTGGCCATGCTCCCGTGGTGCGAGAAGATCGTCCTGCTCGAGTACGCGCAGCCGAACGTCGAGTACCTGGAGCGGCAGACGTCACCCGATGGCTACGACGAGGCCTGGGACGCCTTCTGGAACGAACTGGGCGAGGCCCCCGCCTACGCCGCCGTCGAACCGAGGGCCCGGTTCGGCGAGATCGTCCGCGTGGAGCGGGCCAACCTGCTCGACCTCGACGGACAGCGGCGCTGGGACATCGGGACGATGTTCTTCGTCGCGGACTCGATGTCCGAATGCCCCGACGAATTCCTGCGGGGCGTACGGTGCTTCATGGACGTGCTGACCGAAGGGGCCCCCTTCGCCGCCGCGTTCATGAAGGAGTCGGTCGGCTACCAGGTCGGCGAGCACCGGTACCCGGCCTACCGGGTGAACGAGGACCGGGTCCGCGAGAGCCTGGAGCCCTTCACCTCCGAGCTGGAGCTCCACGATCTGCACCACATGGTGCGGCCGGGGCACGAGGGAATCATCCTCGCCCTGGGACGGCGCAATTCGGAGATTGCCGTCCCCTAGGAACGGGGACCATCTCCGAACACAGGGTAACCAGATCTGTACGAGGGGTGCGGGAATGCAGATCAAGCCACGGCAGCATCTGCTGGACATCTGGCGGGCCGCAGCCCGCCATTCGTTCGACGACGGAAAGCTCGTCTGGGGGGAGACCGACGGGCTGAGTGCCGTCGCGGACGCGGAGCGGCTGCTCTGCCTGCTGTACCCCGCCACCGAGGTCCCCGCGTTCCGTCTCGACCAACCGGACACCACCGAGCGGGATGTCCTGCGCGCGCTGGAGCGGGTCGGCAGCCGGCTCGAGATCCCGCCCAACATGATCACCGTCCTGTCCCAGTTCATGCGCACCCACACCGGGCCGGACGACAGCCCCACCTTCTCCGGCGGGCACTACTTCAGGCCGACCGACCCGAAGCAGGAACTCACCCACGGACAAACCCAGCTGGGCGTCGTCGACGCCTACTCCATGTCCGTCACGCTGTGCCTGGCCACCCTGGGGTTCCTCAAGGTCTACGAGGAGAACACCACCCGGCCCGAGGTGCGCAGGTCGCTCGGTGAACTGAGAGACGCCACCAACGCCCGGCTGACCGCCGCGATGGTCAGCCTGCTGCGCTCCTTCACCGTCAACGTCTTCGACGCCGAGTCCGAGCAGGGCCGGCGGCTCATCCAGGTCATCGGGCAGGACAAGCAGTCCGACCGGGCCGTGCTCCAGCAGTTCTCCCGCAAATTCCGCCCGCTGCGCGCCACGATCATCGAAAGCCTCAGCCGTGGCATCGAGGTCGACGAGAGCATCCGGGACGAGAGCCAGCTCTTCGAGTGCGGCTGGGCCTGGGGCGTGGTGAAGGACGCGCCGACCATCACCGACCTGGACGACCCGGTCGAGGGCCAGCCCGACGGCATCGCCGACCGGCTGCCCTACGTGTACTTCACCGTCGTCGCCCTGGACGGCATCCAGGACCTGTTCTCCGACCGCACCCTCACCCTGGGGCTGCTCGACGCCGACCAGCAGAAGCTCGCCGAGGCGTTACGTCTGCGCTGGGAACTCAGCCAGCAGTACTGGTCGGCCATCGCCCGCTTCGGTGCCGAGCGCTGGCCCCTGGAGGACCTTCCCTGGCAGACCACCGGTCTGCGGCTGGAGTCGGAGTACTTCTCCCTCACCGTGGCGGCCATCCTCGTCCACGACCTGATCCGCCGGAAAGCGACCGACGACGACCTCACCCGTACCGTCGCCATCATGGAACGCCTCGCCGACCGGGGCCGCGTCACCAGCCGGATGACCAGGAACGACCCCGCCGTCCGGCTGCACCACCCGGGGGTCACCATGCCGCTCGCCGGGTCCGAGCGGTCCGGCGCGCCGCTGGAGTGGCGGATGACCGACTTCTCCGCACAACTGCTCAAGCGGATCATCCAGCTCGCGGCACTCTCCCGGAACATCGAGGCGCAGGACCGCCTGATCCGCCTGGGCGAGCAGACGTTCGAGCACCTGTGGGACCGGCGGATCGAGGACGGCGACGGAGCCGGCCTCTGGGACAACGCGGCATCCGTCTTCCCGGACGCGGCCCTCGGCCGGCGCCTCTCCTGGAGCATCACCGAGCGCATCACCGAGTGCCTGGTCGCCGCCCGCGGCCTGTACGAGCAGCAGCCCATCCGCAGCCCTGAACTCGCCGAGCTGGCCCGTGAACTGCTCAGCGAGGCCGCCCATCTGTTCGGCAAGGAACAGCTGGAGGCCTCCGCCACCGCCGACGGCAGCCGGGGACGGGCCATGCGGAGCATCGAGAACCGCCTGGACCACGCCCGTGACCTGGTCGACGAGCGGCCCGCCACCGCGTTCGCACTCGCCCTGCCCGTGCTCCAGGAACTCGACACCCTGGCCCAGGCCCGCGGTGCCGCCGCAGAGGAGATGTGAGCCGTGCTCGTCTTCGCCGCCTCCGACAAGGGAGGCACGGGTCGCTCGGTCACCAGCGCCAACCTGGCCTACCAGCGCGCCCTCACCGGTGACCACGTGGCCTACGTGGACTTCGACTTCGGCTCGCCCACGGCCGCCGCCGTCTTCGACGTGCCGGGCGCGATGCGCGGCGTCGCGGAGCGGGGCCTGCACTCCTACCTGGAGGGCGAGGTCGCGGAACCGGCCAGGATCGACATCTGGCGGCAGACCGAGCACCCCCTGCTGCACGCCCGGCCGAACCAGTCCGGCCGCCTGGCCCTGCTGCCCGGCGACGCCGGCGGCGGCGAGTTCGTCACCGGCGAGGACACCCTCGACCGCTGCGTCGACCTCCTGCTCAGGCTGCACGGCGAGTTCGACCTGACCGTGGTGGACCTCAGCGCCGGGCGCAGCTACGCCGTGGACATGGTCCTGGCGGCGACCGCCCACCCCCGGATGCGCTACGTCCCCTTCCGCTGGCTCGTCTTCCACCGCTGGACCCGGCAGCACGTGATCGCCGCCGCCGGGCTGGTCCACAAGGAACACGGGATCATCAGGGGCGGCGTCGAGCGCGGACACGACGAGGAGGCCCTGCGCGGCGCCGTCCGGTTCGTCCGGGCCGCCGTGCCCGACCCCGACTCACCGCTGTGGGCCCAGGGTTCACCCGCCCAGGCGGCCTGGATGCAGTCCTGCGACGACGCCCTGCGCCGGCTCGCCGCGGAGCACCGCATCGGCGACAGCGTGGTGCTCGGCGCCGTACCGCTGGAACCCGTCCTGCAGTGGCGTGAGCAGCTGATCACCGAAGAGGACGTGCTCTCCACCCAGATCGCCAACAAGGAGACGCTCGAGGCGCTGGAGGAGATCGCACGACGCCTGACCGACGACTCCTGCTGGGGACGGCCATGACGGACGCAGTGTTCCGCGAGACCACCGCCGAACCGCGCACCCAGGCGGTGCCGCTGTCCCACCTCTCCCTGGAGCTGGGCCACCTCTACATGGAGGACTTCGAGGCCGGTCCGCAGCACCTGCGGCGGCACTTCGCGCAGGTACGGCCCTGGGCGGACGCGGCGCGGGCCGCGGCGTCCGCCCAGACCGGCGGCAAACGCCCCCGGATCAGCACCTGCTTCCTGATCGACGACTACTTCACCCGCTTCTCCAGCCCCGCCGAACTCGTCCCGCTGCTGCTGACGGAGGCGGAACGGGCCGGGCTGGCCGTCGACTACCTGGCACGCGAGTCCGGCTGCGCGGTCGCCGGCAAGGTGCCGGTCGCGGAGGCGGTGGCCGGCCGGCTCGTGGAGGAACCACCACCCGGCAGTTACGGCCTGCGTCCGCCGGCCGCGCAGACCGGCTGGCTGGCCAACGGTGAGCGCAGCCCCGTCGCGCGCGCCCCGCAAGCGATGAAGAAGGCCGTCGTCTGGCAGCCGCCCAAGGAGACCGCGTCCCGCCGCCACTCCGTCTTCCTGGACGTCGAACTCTGGAGCGACGCACCCGACGGGCAGCGCACCTGGTCCTGCCCCTTCCTCGCCGCGGTGTGGCAGCTCTCCCGCCTCGGGCTGCTGCGCACCGAGGGCGAGGCCGTCCTCGAACCCCAGCCGCACACCGCCGACGGCTTCCCCGAGGACTGGGACGAACTGCCCCCGCTGCTCCGGCTCAACCCCCGGGCGGATCCGTTCGCCGCGTACCGCACCTGCTCGGTGGTGCCCAACCGGTTCCTGCCCGTCGAGCACGCCGTCCGCGTCATCCTCGACCAGACCGAGGTGGACCCCGAAGCGCTGGGCCAGACCGCCCGCCGGTCCGCCGGCGAGAAGGTGCCCGTCCCCGACTCGGTCGCCGACCGCGTCTCCTACGTCTTCTACGCGGGGCCGTGACATGGGGCCGGCGAAGACCGCGCCGCGTGTCGTGCTCGCCTGCGGAGAGGTCCGCACCTCGCTGCTGCCGGCCCTGCAGGCCCTCGACAGCCGGGCCGCCGCCCAGCTCCTCGGACTGCGTGCCGACGAACGCGTCCTGCTCTCCGAGCGCCCCAACCTCTACGGGCGCTCGCCGGACACGCTCACCGGCGTCGACTGCCCCCTGCCCAGCGCCAACGGCGCCCGGGTCCGCGCCGTCGGCACGGTCGCCGCACGGGCCGCGCTCACCGAGGGACGCCTGCTCCAGGCCTCCGCGTACTTCAGGGTGCCCGCCACCGGCCCCGACCACCGGCGGCCGTGGGGTCACTACCTGGTACGGCCCGGTGTGGTCGAGCCGTTCGGGAAACTGCCGCACGAGGCGGTGGCCGAGGGCGTGCTGAACGGCGGGCGGCACGGCGATCTCGACGTCGGCCTGATCGCGGACGGACTGCACACCAGACTGCTGCGCCACCCCCTGCTCGACCACCGGCCGCCCCTCAGGTCCCGCCCCACCCGGCTCCGCTGGGTGGCCCTGCCCGCGGACCCGGGCGCCGGCCCGTCGATCGAGCGGTTCACCCTAGCCGAGGACGAGCTGCGCACCGTCCGGCTCCGGGTGCCCGAGGGCACCCCCAGCGAGGGGCTCGCCGGGCTCTGCGACGACCTCGCCCTGCACGACTGGCTGCTCACCACCGTGGTCCGCATCCTCGACGGCATCCGGCTGGGCGCCGGCGCCGGGGCGGCCGGAGCACCGCCGGCCCGGCAGCGTCCGGGAGCGGGCGGGGAGCTTCCCGCCGTGGTCGGGGCGCTGCGGCCCACCGTCGACCATCTGCTGCACCTGTGGATGCCGCGGGCCCGGGTGGCGCAGGACCTGGCGCCGCTCTGGGACGCGCTGGAGGAACGGCCCGGCTTCACCCGGCAGTGGCAGACCCTCGTGCAACGCATCCGCGACCAGCTCACCCTGCACGCGATCCCGTCCCCCCACCGGGAGGCGGACATGGGTCCCTGACCGGACACCGGGCAACCGCCGGACCCGGCCCCAAGCACATTTCCGCATCCCGATCCGACGCGTATCCCAACGGGGGGAAGAGCGAGATGAGCACGGCACCATCACCTGAGCCCGAGGGCACCCGGCCCGAACCCGGCACGGCGATTCCCGCACAGGCGGGGCCGCCGGACGACCCGGGCAGCACAGTGTTACCGCCTTCGGCGGACGCACGCGACACGCCCGACAAGCCGGGCAGGCGGCCGGGTCCGGCCGCATTCGCGTGGCAGCGCCGGCTGCTGGTCGGCTTGGCCCTCGGCCTCCCCGCCTGGGGCGTCGCCGCGCTGCTGGCCCCGGACGCCGGTACGGGGCGGCAGCTCGCCGCCGCCGCGCTCTGCGCCGGTGCCGTCGTGGCCGTCCAGTACCTCCTCGGCCCGGACCGCGAGACGCGGGAGCGGCGGATGCGGGAGCGGCAGGACAGCTACGGGCGGGAGCGGGAGAGGCGGGCGGAGCGCGTCCTGGCCGGGACCGCCACCGAGGTGGGGAACACCGTGCGGGACGGTCTCCAGCGGTACGACGACGCCCTGAAGACCGGTCTCACCCGGCACGCCGAGGAGACGCGGACCGCTTTGAGCCGGCACACCGAGGACATGAAGCAGCTGGTCGAGAACCGCTTCGCCCAGCTGGACCGGCCCTCGCAGCCCTACCCGCCGCTGGACCGGGTCCGCATGGACGGCGTACCCGAACTGGCCCAGCGCTTCGCCGACTTCCTGGCGCCCGGATCCCCGCTCCTCTACTCCTTCGTCCGGCTGGAGATGCAGCGGGTGATCGAGCACATGTCGGCGCTCACCCGGCTGAGCGTGGAGAGCCACGGGGAGAACCACGACTGGATGCTCGGCCTCGCCCACGTCGCGGAGCAGTCGATCTGCGCCATCAGTACGTCCGTCGACCGGGAGTTCTGGAACAGCGAGCCCGCCGGCCGCTACCTCGACGCGCAGAAGCAGGCGATCGAGGAGCACGGGGTGCCCGTACGGCGCCTGTTCCTGCTGGAGAGCGCCCGCGAACTCGACGACCGACTGCTGCGGCTGTGCGACGAGCAGGAGGCGCTGCGCATCGAGGTGCGGGTGGCGGTGCTGCCGGAACTGCCGCCGCACATCCAGCGCGGCACCGCCAACGACTTCATCGTCTATGACGAGGAAGTGTCCTTCGAGATCGAGCAGGACCTGCGCGACGTCAACGTCAGAACCCGGCTCATCGCGCGTCCGGACCATGTCCAGGAGCAGATGAAGCGCTTCTGGAAACTCTGGGAGGCGGGTATGAGCGTCCGCGAACTGGAGGTGCGGGTCGACGACGAGGAGGACGGCACCTGGATGGTCGACCGCGCCTGAGGCCGTTCTGCCCGGCGCCCTCTCCACGGCTTTGCCCCGCCCTCGCCCGGCCCACGCCCCCGTTACTCCCCGGGGAGTGACCAGCCCTCCGCGCCACCCTCGGCAGTACCCGCCGACTCGCCCTCGCGTCCGACGCATCGGCCCTCCCGTGCCGGGAGTCCGGTGAGCGAATCAGGCTGGGCCGGCCGGGTCCGAGTGGAGGGAGACGGTGTCATGGAACTGGTCCGCATCATCGGCCGGGCCATCGCCGTGCCCTTCCTCGGCGTCGACGTCCGCTGCTGCCGGCGGCACGTCACCGGGCTCGTCGAACGGGCCGGACGCACCCGCGAGGAGGAGGCCCGCCGGCGGGTCGCCGAGGAACGCCTGCGCATCGACCGTGACCCGCACGACCTGCACGACCTGCCGGCCCACAGCATCACCCCCATCGGCGTGCGGACCTCCGTCGCCGCGCACGTCCTGGCCGCCGCCCCGAAGCGGTTCACCGGGAGACGGCCGCCATGTCCCTCGACGACATCGCCGGGACCTGCCGTACGGCCCGCGGTGGACTCCGTACGGCCCTGGAGGCGCTGCACGGCTGATCGCGCGGTTCCCGCGCAGTCCCGGGATGCCGGTGACGGCCGGTCCCGAGTGCCTGTCGGACCGCGAGCGGTAGGTGCTCGCGCCGGTCGCGCGGGCTCAACAACACCGAGATCGCCGAGGCGTCGGGGCTGGGCACGCTCGCGGCGAAGACCCGTGTCAGCCGGATCACGGGCAAGCCCGCCGCCCGCGACCGGGCCCAGCCGGTCATCGTGGCCCACGAGTCGGGGCTGGTCGCGCCGGGGACGCCGTGACGCCCCTCCCGTACGCCCCGCCCCGCGTCAGAGGGCGTGCTGCAGCCAGCGCTGGATCGTGTTGTTGATGTTGCCGGGCAGGGCGCTGAGCCGGTCGATGGCCTCGCGGTCCTCGGGGAGCGGCGGGATACCGGCGGCGGTCAGGGCCGCGTGGAGCTCCAGCCGCCGCCGGTCCTGCGGGTCGATGGCGACGTCCAGCCGGGCCGGCGGGTGCGGCGGCGCGATCGGGAAGTCGCCGTAGGTGCCCCCGTCGAAGGCGTACGGGTCGACGTAGGTGTGGTGGGGGCCGTACTCGTACGAGGTGGCGGTCACGTCGGTCTCCAAAGAATCGCGGTCCTACCTCACAGGAGACCGCCCCGGAGCCCGCCACAGGCGCCGCCCCGCCGAAACGTCACGCCATCGGCGTCATAGCCGGGTCATCCTCCGATCGGACCAACCGCCCAGCGGAAAAGCGGAAGTTGGGAGGAGACGGGGAGGGGGTGAAAGCGCCCCGCGGCACGAACGGCCACCACGTATTCGTACGCTTCAACCTGTATGCCCACCAAGGCGTGAATCAATCCGCGGCGCACAACCACCCGGAGCCCTCACAGGTTGTACACCCGCACCGCGTGAATGATCCCGTTCCGCCGTTCAACGGCAGTACGTGTCCCGGGCGGGGCGTTCGCCGGTGGCCAGGAAGTGGGAGACCCGGGCGTCGCCGCAGGCGTTGCCCTCGGCGAGGTAGGCGTTGTGGCCCGTGGAGTTCACGGTCACCATCACCGCGCGCCGGCCCAGCGCCTCGCGGAGCTTCCTGGCGCCGGTGAGCGGGGTGGCGACGTCCCGTTCGTTCTGCACGAGCAGCACGTTGGACGGCCCCCGGTCCGTGATCCTCACCGGCGCCCGGCGGGGCGGGTACGGCCAGGCCGCGCACGGCATCGCGTTGCGCGGCATCCCGGCCGTCAGCGGGAACGCGGTGCGGCTCCCGGCGACGTCCTTCTCGTACACGGCAGGGGACGTGGGCCAGGCCACGTCGTTGCAGAGGGTCCCGGCGCCCACGGCGGCGACGTTCTGGAGCACCTCCTTCGGCGGGGCGGGCGGCGCGGGCGGCACCGTGCCCTTCCGTGCCGCCCGCATCAGCTTCGCCAGGGCCGGATAGCGGGAGGGCCGGTACAGGCTGTCCAGCATGGTCTGGCGCAGGACGTTGCCGTTCAGCTCCTTTGGACTGGCGCCCGGCCAGGGGATCGGCTCGCGGTCCAGACGGGCGGCGAGCCGCAGGAACAGCGGACGCACCTCCGCGGCCGTCTTCGCCACCCGGCCCGGGTTCCCCGGCTTCGACGCCCACGCGGCGAAGTGCGGGAACACGTCCTCGACCCCCTGCTCGTGCCCCGCCAGCCAGGCGCGGGCCACCCGCTCGGGGTCGGGGTCGTCGTTGCTGTCCAGCACGATCCGGTCCGTCCGGTGCGGGAACATCTCGCTGTAGACCGCCCCGACGTACGTCCCGTACGACACGCCCCAGGCGGAGATCCTCCGCTCCCCGAGCGCCGCCCGGACGCGGTCCAGGTCCCGGGCGTTGTCCGCCGTGCCGAGGTGCCGGAGCAGCTCACCGCCGTTGCGCGCGCAGGCGTCCGCGACGCGCTGTGCGGTGGCCGTGTTCCCGTCGACCGAGCCGTCGGGGGCCGGCCACGGGCGCAGTTTCGACAGCGCCAGGTCACCGTGTTCCAGGCCGCAGTCCACGGTGGTGGAGGGGGCGAGGCCACGGGGTGCGAAGCCGATGAGGTCGTACTGGTCGCGCACCTTCTGCGGGAGCTTCTGCCCCTTCCCGGCCGGGTCGTCCAGACTCGAGCCGCCCGGTCCTGCGGGGATCAGGAACAGCGCGCCCCGCCGGGCACGGTCGTTCTCGGCCGGGAGGCGCGACAGCGCGAGGGAGACGGCCGGGCCGTCCGGGTCGGCGTGGTCCAGGGGGACTCGGAGCGTGGCGCACTCGGGGACCGGCTGTGTGTCACCGGCGCCCCCACAGGGCTCCCAGGAGAGGGCGGAGCGGGAGGAGGCGGACGACGACGGCACGGGTTCGGCGGAGGCGGTGAAGGAGGGCGCCAGGGCGACCAGGACGGCTGCCGGTACGGCAGTGAGGACTGCGGTGTGACGCGTGGTGTACGGCATGCGTCCGAGCGTCCCGGACTCCCGTCGCCGCCCACATCCGGGCAACGGGCGTGTTCATGCGGGGGATTACCCCCGGCTGGAGCCGCGACGCACGGTGCCCGTGAACTCCGTCCAGGCCGCCGCCCCGATCACCAGCACGGGGCCGGCGGCCACCTTGCTGTCCCGGACGGGGACGGCGCCGGGGACTCCGTCGGCGACTTCGACGCAGTTGCCGCCGTTGCCATCGCTGTACGTGCTCTTGCGCCAGCGCGCTTCGCTCAGGTCGTACTCGCGCATCCTCTGAAGTCCTCCGCCGCCGATTGGACCAAGGTCAGGGACAGCTCTGGTGACAGCGCCTCTGCCCTGAGCAGATCGTATGCCGATTGCGCTCGATGCACCACGGCCGGATCGTCCAGCAGGTTCCCCGAATACACGGCTTCTGTATAGGCGGTTGGTGGGGCGTCCTCGAACTCCATGAGCCGAAGGTCTCCCGTCATCACGGGATACGCGCCGGCCGTATAGGGCAGTACCTGGACCAGCACCGCCCGATCCTGTGTGAGCCCCGCAACGTGCTCCAGCTGCTCCGCCATGACCGCCGGTCCGCCCACCGGGATGCGCAGCACGTTCTCGTGCAGGATCGCCCAATAGACCGGCCTCGTGGCGTCCTTGAGGATGCGCCCTCGTTCGACGCGTCCCGATACCTTCTGGTCGACCGACTCTTCCGGCGCGAACGGGTTCATTGCCAGCGTGACCGCCCGCGCATAGGCCGGTGTCTGCAGCAGTCCGGGAACCAGCGTCGGCGCGAACTCGCAGATCTTCGTCGCCAGTGTCTCCAGCTCCGCCGCCTTGGCGAAATAATCCGCGTACCGTCGATCGTCGACCAGCTTCCTGCACAGCCGCTCGAAAATACCGTCGGTTTGCAGCGTGCTGTCGATCCGCTGGGCCACGTCCAATTGAGGTTTCCGAATAGCCTGTTCGAATTGGCCGATGTAGCCACCCGACACGAACACCCGCGCCCCCAGTTCCACCTGGGTGAACCCCGACTCCTCCCGGCGTCGCCTCAGTTCCGCGCCGAAGAACTCCCATGCCGCCTGGCGTGAACCATTGGCCATTGCTACCCCCTTTCCCAACCCCTTTGTGCAGCCCTTTGCCTGTAGAGCGCAAACCTCTTCCGAGTGTAGGTTCCGGCGGGCACCTTAAGGGGCGGAAGCGTGAAAGCCGAATAGAAGGGGACCAGGGTGAAGGAACAGCACTCGGCGCTCTGCGTCGAAGAAGCGGAGGACGTGGTGAAAGAATTGCGGGCGTTACTCGCGAAGGCCGGAATTGTTCTGCCGTCACTGGGGCTGGACCCGGTGAGTCTTGCGCGGGAGGCGCCCTGCCCGCTCGTCGAGCTGGGGCGGTGTTCCGTGGAGACCGCACAGCGGCTCGCGGCCGCGGTGGCGAAGTGAAACCGCCGGTCGGGGTGTACGTCGTGGACACCCGGACCGAGCGGATCGGCATCGTGATGGGACATGAGGGGCCCTACATTCAGCTGAGACCGTACGGCGGCGGCCGGGAGTGGGACGCCGAGCCGGTCGCGGTGCGGCAGGCGACGCCCGCCGAGCGGCTGCGCGCGGCGACCGCGTACGCCAACGCGCGCAGCCGGGGGGAGCTGCCTTGACGCCGGGCCCGGGGCCCGGCGGCTCCGCGCGTACGCGAGAATGGGCGCATGAGCCTGTTCCGCGACGACGGCATCGTGCTGCGCACCCAGAAGCTGGGTGAAGCGGACCGGATCATCACGCTGCTCACCCGCGGTCACGGACGCGTACGTGCCGTGGCGAGGGGCGTGCGCCGGACGAAGTCCAAGTTCGGCGCACGCCTCGAACCGTTCTCCCATGTGGACGTGCAGTTCTTCTCCAAGGGGAGCGAGCTGATCGGGCGCGGCCTCCCGCTGTGCACGCAGAGCGAGACCATCGCGCCGTACGGTGGCGGGATCGTCACCGACTACGCCCGCTACACCGCCGGCACGGCCATGCTGGAGACCGCCGAGCGGTTCACCGACCACGAGGGCGAGCCGGCCGTCCAGCAGTACCTGCTGCTCGTCGGCGCCCTGCGGACCCTCGCCCGCGGCGAGCACGCACCGCATCTCGTCCTCGACGCGTTCCTGCTGCGCTCCCTCGCCGTCAACGGCTACGCCCCGAGCTTCGGCGACTGCGCGAAGTGCGGGATGCCCGGGCCGAACCGGTTCTTCTCGGTCGCCTCCGGCGGCTCCGTCTGCGCCGACTGCCGGGTGCCCGGCAGCGTCGTACCCTCGCCGCAGGCCCTGGAACACCTCGGAGCGCTGCTCACGGGAGACTGGGAGGCGGCGGACGCGTCCGAGGGGCGGTACGTCCGGGAGGGCAGCGGGCTGGTGTCCGCGTACCTTCACTGGCACCTGGAGCGCGGGCTGCGCTCCCTGCGGTACGTCGAAAAGTAAGCACGACACGTCGGTACGAGGAGACGAGAAGCACATGGCCGTACGCGGATTCCTGGGGCGTCAGCGCCGGGAGTACAGGACGCCGGAACCGCACCCCTCCGGCGCGCGGCCCCCGAAGTTTCCCGGTGAGCTGGTCCCCAAGCACGTGGCGATCGTGATGGACGGCAACGGCCGCTGGGCCAAGGAGCGGGGCCTGCCGCGCACCGAGGGGCACAAGGTCGGCGCCGAGCGGGTGCTGGACGTGCTCCAGGGCGGGATCGAGATGGGTGTCGGCGCCATCTCGCTGTACGCCTTCTCCACCGAGAACTGGAAGCGCTCGCCGGACGAGGTGCGCTTCCTGATGAACTTCAACCGCGACTTCATCCGCAAGTCCCGTGACGAGCTCGACGAGCTGGGTGTGCGGGTGCGCTGGGTGGGCCGGATGCCCAAGCTGTGGAAGTCGGTCGCCAGGGAACTCCAGATCGCCCAGGAGCAGACCAAGGACAACGACCGGCTGACGCTGTACTTCTGCATGAACTACGGCGGGCGGGCGGAGATCGCCGACGCGGCGCAGGCGCTGGCCGAGGACGTGAGGGCGGGGCGTCTCGACCCGGCGAAGGTCAACGAGAAGACGCTGCAGAGCTACATGTACTACCCGGACATGCCGGACGTGGACCTGTTCCTGCGGCCGAGCGGTGAGCAGCGTACGTCCAACTACCTGCTGTGGCAGAGCGCCTACGCCGAGATGGTCTTCCAGGACGTCCTGTGGCCGGACTTCGACCGCCGGGACCTGTGGCGCGCCTGTCTGGAGTTCGCCTCCCGCGACCGCCGCTTCGGCGGGGCGATCCCGAACGAGGAGCTGCTCGCCATGGAGGGCAGGCAGGAGCAGTAGGGGACGGCGTGGGTACGGCGAAGGGGCGCGGAGATCACCTCCGCGCCCCTTCCCGCGTCCGGGTCCTCAGGCGCCGCTCGACGCCGCCGCGCACTCCGCGCACGTGCCGAAGATCTCCACGGTGTGGGCCACGTTGACGTAGCCGTGCTCGGCGGCGACGGCCTCCGCCCAGGTCTCCACGGCCGGGCCCTCGACCTCGACCGCCTTGCCGCAGTTGCGGCAGACCAGGTGGTGGTGATGGTCCCCGGTGGAGCAGCGGCGGTAGACGGACTCGCCGTCGGCGGTGCGCAGTACATCCACCTCGCCGGCGTCGGCGAGGGACTGCAGGGTGCGGTAGACCGTGGTGAGCCCGACCGAGTCGCCCTTGTGCTTGAGCATGTCGTGCAGCTCCTGTGCGCTGCGGAACTCGTCGACGTCCTGGAGCGCAGCCGCCACAGCGGCCCGCTGCCTGGTGGCGCGGCCCTTCACGGGCGGTCCAGCGGTGGTCACCGGTTTCCTCCTCACGTCTGCCTCTGCCCTGCCGCGGCCATTGTGCCAGGCCGGGCGGAGGCGGGTCAGGCGCCGCCGTCGCCGGGCGGTTTCCGGCCGGCCGAAACGGCGCACTCCGCGGGGTCCGGGGTGGGCCGCGCGGCGCCCGGAGCACGGGCGCGGCGGCGGGCCAGCGGTGTGGCCAGCACGGTCAGCACGATGAACGCGGCGATCGTCAGCAGCACGATCGTCGCCCCGGGCGGCACGTCCTGGTAGTACGAGGCGACCGTGCCGCCGATGGTCACGCTCACGCCGATCGCGACGGCGATGGCGAAGGTGGCGGCGAAGCTGCGGCTGAGTGCCTGGGCGGCGGCGACGGGCACCACCATGAGCGCGCTCACCAGGAGCAGGCCGACCACGCGCATCGCGACGGTGACGGTGACCGCCGCCGTGATCGCGGTGAGCAGGTTCAAAAAGCGCACCGGCAGGCCCGTGACCCGGGCGAACTCCTCGTCCTGGCTGACCGCGAACAGCTGGCGGCGCAGACCGAGGGTGACCAGCACCACGAACGAGGCCAGGAGGCAGATCGCGGTCACGTCGGACTCGGAGACCGTCGACAGGGAGCCGAACAGGTACGAGGTGAGGTTCGCGTTGGAGCCGGTCGGGGCGAGGTTGATGAACATCACGCCGCCCGCCATACCGCCGTAGAACAGCATCGCGAGGGCGATGTCACCGCGGGCCTTGCCGTACCAGCGGATCAGTTCCATCAGGACGGCGCCGACGACGGAGACCAGGGTCGCCATCCACACCGGCGACCAGGAGAGCAGGAAGCCGAGGCCGACGCCGGTCATCGCGACGTGCCCGATGCCGTCGCCCATGAGGGCCTGGCGGCGCTGGACGAGGTAGATGCCGACCGCGGGGGCGGTGATGCCGACCAGGACGGCCGCCAGCAGGGCCCGCTGCATGAAGGCGTAGTTCAGGAGGTCCATCGGCAATCAGCTCAGCAGTCCCGTGCGGATCGGTTCGGTGCCCGCCGGTGCGTGCGGGTGTACGTGGTCGTGGCCGGGCAGGGCGTGCTGGCCGACCGCCTTCGGGGGCGGGCCGTCGTGCGTCACGCAGCCGTCGCGCAGGACGACCGCCCGGTCGATCAAGGGCTCCAGCGGGCCCAGCTCGTGCAGGACCAACAGGACGGTGGCACCCTGGGCGACCTGGTGGCGCAGGATCGTCGCGAGCACCTCCTGGCTGGCCAGGTCGACGCCCGCCATCGGCTCGTCCAGGATCAGCAGCTCGGGTTCGGCGGCGAGCGCGCGGGCGATCAGCACCCGCTGGTGCTGGCCGCCGGAGAGCGCGTCCACGGAGTCCTTCGCCCGGTCCGCCATGCCGACCAGGTCCAGCGCGTGCCGTACGGCCTCGCGGTCGACCCCCCGGAACACGCCGAAGCGGGTACGGGAGAGCCGGCCGGAGGAGACCACCTCGGTCAGCGTGGCGGGCACGCCGCCCGCGGCCGTGGTGCGCTGCGGGACGTACCCCACCCGCGCCCAGTCACGGAAGCGGCGCTGCGGGGCGCCGAACAGCTCGACCGAGCCGGAGGCGACCGGCACCTGGCCGATAATGCCGCGCACGGCCGTCGACTTCCCGGAGCCGTTCGCGCCGAGCAGGGCGACGACCTCACCGCGGTGCACGGTGAGGTCGATGCCGCGGAGGACGGGACGCGAGCCCAGCTCGGCGTGGACGCCCCGCAGGGATATGACGGGGTCGGTCTTCGTCGTCATGCTGCCGCCCTCCGGTGGGTCGGTCGGTGGTACGCGGCCGGGCGGCCGGTCATGCGGCTCCCAGAGCCGTCCGCAGGGCCTTCAGGTTGGACTCCATGACCTCGAAGTAGTCGTCGCCGCGGGAGGTGTCGGTGATGCCCTCGAGCGGGTCGAGGACGTCCGTCTTCAGTCCGGCGTCGCCCGCGACGGTCTTCGCGGTGTCGTCGCTCACCAGTGTCTCGTAGAACACGGTGGTCACGCCGTCGGCCTTGGCCGTCTCGGAGAGTTCCTTCACGCGGGCGGCGCTGGGCTCGGCCTCGGGGCTGAGGCCGTTGATGGCCTCCTGGGTCAGGCCGTAGCGCTCGGCGAGGTAGCCGAAGGCGGAGTGGGTGGTGATGAAGACGTCGGACTCGCGGTTCTCCAGGCCCGTCTCGAACGTGGTGTCCAGCTCGTTCAGCTTGCCGACCAGGGCCTCGGTGTTCTTCCTGTAGTCGGCGGCGTGGTCGGGGTCGGCCTTCTCGAAGGCCTTGCCGACGCCCTCGGCGAGCTCGGCGTACTTGACCGGGTCGAGCCAGACGTGGGGGTCCTCGCCGCCCTCGGTCTCGTGGCTGTGGCCTTCGTCCCCGCCCTCGTCGGCGTGTTCGTCGGCGTGCTCGTCCTCGTGACCGTGTTCGTCGGCGTGTTCGTCGGCGTGCTCGTCCTCGTGGGCGTGCTCGTCCTCGGCGCCGTGCGTCTCCAGGGTGGTCAGGGTGGCCGCGTCGATCTTCGTCTTCACACCGGACTGGCCGATGGCCTCGTCCACGGTGGGCTGCAGGCCCTTGAGATAGAGCGCCGCGTCGGACTCCTCGAGCTGCGCGGTCTGCTTGGCGCTGATCTCCAGGTCGTGCGGCTCCTGGCCGGGCTGGGTCAGGCTCGTGACGTTCACATGGTCGCCGCCGATCTGCTCGGCGAGGAACGCCATCGGGTAGAAGGAGGCGACGACGTCGAACTCCCCGGTCCCGCCCGCGCCGGCGCTGGCGCCGGCGTCGTCGGAGGAGCAGGCGGACAGCGTGCCCAGGGCCAGCGCGGTGACCGCGGTCGCCGCTGCGGCGGGTATGAGGCGTCGTCGTACGTTCATGACTCCCATTTTCAACAAATATGGAAACCGTTGTCAACAAACTGGACGAGAGGCGTTGAGCACAGTGGGCAGGGCCCCGAATTGGTCGGGGGGCGGGCCCCGCCGGTAGCCTGAGTGCTTCGCTGGAAGCAATCTCGCTTCGTCGCCCGTCGTCGTAATGAAGAGAGCACCGTGGCCGCCGACAAGATCGACACCATCGTCAGCCTGAGCAAGCGCCGAGGCTTCGTATTCCCCTGCAGTGAGATCTACGGCGGCCAGCGTGCCGCCTGGGACTACGGGCCGTTGGGTGTCGAGCTCAAGGAGAACCTCAAGCGCCAGTGGTGGCGCTACATGGTGACGTCGCGTGAGGACGTCGTGGGTATCGACTCGTCGGTGATCCTGGCCCCCGAGGTGTGGGTCGCCTCCGGTCACGTCGCCACCTTCTCGGACCCGCTCACCGAATGCACCGCCTGCCACAAGCGGTTCCGCGCGGACCACCTGGAAGAGGCGTACGAGGAGAAGAAGGGCCGCGCCCCGGAGAACGGCCTCGTCGACATCAACTGCCCCAACTGCGGCAACAAGGGCCAGTTCACCGAGCCCAAGCAGTTCTCGGGCCTGCTCTCCACCCACCTCGGCCCCACGCAGGACTCCGGCTCCGTCGCCTACCTGCGCCCCGAGACCGCCCAGGGCATCTTCACCAACTTCGGCCAGGTGCAGACCACTTCGCGTCGCAAGCCGCCCTTCGGCATCGCCCAGATGGGCAAGTCCTTCCGCAACGAGATCACGCCCGGCAACTTCATCTTCCGGACCCGCGAGTTCGAGCAGATGGAGATGGAGTTCTTCGTCAAGCCGGGCGAGGACGAGACGTGGCAGGAGTACTGGATGCAGCAGCGCTGGAACTGGTACACCGGCCTCGGCATGCGCGAGGAGAACATGCGGTGGTACGAGCACCCGAAGGAGAAGCTCTCCCACTACTCCAAGCGCACCGCCGACATCGAGTACCGCTTCCAGTTCGGCGGCAGCGAGTGGGGTGAGCTCGAGGGCGTCGCCAACCGCACCGACTACGACCTCGGCGCCCACTCCAAGGCCTCCGGCCAGGACCTCTCCTACTTCGACCAGGAGGCCGGCGAGCGCTGGACGCCGTACGTCATCGAGCCGGCGGCCGGTGTCGGCCGGGCGATGCTCGCCTTCCTGCTCGACGCGTACATCGAGGACGAGGCGCCCAACGCCAAGGGCAAGCTGGAGAAGCGCACCGTGCTGCGCCTCGACCCGCGCCTGGCCCCGGTGAAGGTCGCGGTGCTCCCGCTCTCCCGCAACCCGGAGCTGTCGCCGAAGGCCAAGGGCCTCGCCCAGGCGCTGCGGCAGAACTGGAACATCGAGTTCGACGACGCCGGCGCCATCGGCCGCCGCTACCGCCGCCAGGACGAGATCGGTACGCCGTTCTGCGTCACGGTCGACTTCGACACGCTCGAGGACAACGCGGTGACGGTGCGCGAGCGCGACACCATGAAGCAGGAGCGGATCTCCCTCGACCAGATCGAGGGCTACCTGGCGAGCCGCCTGGTCGGCTGCTGACGCCGTAACTCCCTTGAGCCGCCGGCTCCCTCGAACCGCCCCGGGCGGCGCCTTGTGCGCCGCCCGGGGCGGTTCACGTTCCCGCGGGGTCCACCGTCGCCTGGTGGGCCTCGGCCAGATGTTCCTGTGCCTTCAGCCAGGGCAGGAACTGGGCGCGTCTGCGCCAGTCGCAGGTCCCGCAGCTGATCGTGCGCTGCACACCGGTGCGCCGGACCCGCACGACGTGTTCCCGCCCGTGCTGGTCCCAGCGGCTGACCTTGCTCGTGTCGATCTGGGGCATGACGCAGAGTGTGCAGCAAGAGCAACATCAACGGGAGCCCGGCGCGGGGGAATTCGGTGGAGGTCCGGCCCGTGCGGGAGAGGGGGGCGGGGAGGTCGTGCGCGAACCTCGCGCGTGGCCACCCCGTGCGGGGCTACGCGTCAGCTCCGGCCGCCTCGCGGATCTCCTTCGACTCCAGCCGCTCGGCCGTCCGCCGAGCGGTCGCCCGTGCCCAGGGGCCCGAGGTCACCGCGCCCACCACCAGTACCGCGAGCCCGCACGCGGTGAGGATCCACCAGCCGGGCCGCGAGGCCGTCACGAAACTTTCCGCGTACGACGAGGATCCCACCCCGGCTGCCAGCACCGCGCCGATCACCGCGACGCCGAGCGCCTGGCCCAGCTGCCGGCTGGTGGAGGCCACCGCCGAGGCCACCCCGGCCTGGGCACGGGGCATGCCGGAGACGGCGGTGTTGGTGATGGGCGCGTTGACGAAGCCGAAGCCGACGCCGAACAGGACGTACCCGACGGCCAGCGTGGCGTTGGACGTCTCGGCCTCGAAGAGGGCGAAGAGGAGCCCGGCCGCCGTCATCGTGCCGCCCGCGACCAGCAGCGGCAGCCGGGGTCCCCGGCTGCCGACCAGCCGGCCGGAGAGCGGGGCGCACAGGAACGTCGGGAGAGCCATGGGGAGCATCCACAGCCCGGCCTCCAGGGCGCTCAGGCCCCGTACGTTCTGCAGGTAGAGCGTCGACAGGAACAGGAACCCGCCGAGGGCGGCGAACGCGCTCACCGCGATCACCGTGGCCCCGCTGAACGGCGCCGAGCGGAAGAAGCGCAGATCGATGAGCGGTTCGTGGCGCCGTGACTCGTGGACCAGCAGGGCGGTCAGGGACACGAGCGCGACGGCGGCGAAGGGGACCGTGGTGGAGAGCGGCGCGTGCGGCGCCTCGATGATCGCGTACGTCAGCGAGCCGAACAGGACGATGACCAGCAGCTGGCCCACCGGGTCGGCGCGGCGGGCCTTGGGGGCCCGCGACTCGGGGACGAAGCGCAGGGTGAGGAGCAGGGCGGCGAGACCCACCGGCAGGTTGATCCAGAAGATGGAGCGCCAGCCGACGGAGTCCACCAGCAGACCCCCGACCAGGGGTCCCGCCGCCATCGAGAGGCCGACGACCGCGCCCCACGCGCCGATCGCGCGGGCGCGTTCGCGAGGGTCGGTGAAGGTGTTGGTGATGATCGACATGGCGACCGGGTTGAGCATCGAACCGCCCACCGCCTGCACCATGCGGAAGGCGATCAGCGTCTCGAGGTCCGGGGCGAGCGAGCACAGCAGTGAGCCGAGGGTGAAGACGACCAGGCCCGCCAGGAAGACCCGTCTGCGGCCGATCCGGTCCGCCGTGGAGCCGGCGAGCATCAGCAGGGACGCCAGGACGAGCGTGTACGCGTCGATGGTCCACTGCAGACCCGAGGTGCCGGCGTCCAGGTCTCTCTGGAGCGACGGCAGGGCGACGTTCAGGACCGTGTTGTCCAGGCTCACGAGGAGCAGGCTCATGCAGCAGATCGCGAGCACGAGGAGACGTCGGCGCGGATTGAGCTCGGACATGGCCACCATCGTACGCGCGCTTCGATAGTGCGGCTAACTAATGGTCGTTACACGGTGTCGCCCGGAGATCCACGGGCGGCGCCCCGGGCAGTGCTCGGCATGCGGGACAATGGGGGAATGTCCACGCCCCCCTCCACCCCGAACCCGGCCCCGGACGCGCGCGACCTGGCGATCGGCCCGTACGCGGTCCGGCCGCCCGTCGTGCTGGCCCCCATGGCCGGGATCACCAACGCGCCCTTCCGTACCCTCTGCAGGGAATTCAGTGGGGGCAAGGGGCTGTTCGTCAGCGAGATGATCACCACCCGGGCGCTGGTGGAACGCAACGAGAAGACCATGCAGCTGATCACGTTCGACGCGAGCGAGACGCCGCGCTCGATCCAGCTGTACGGCGTCGACCCGGTGACCGTCGGCAAGGCCGTCCGCATGATCGTCGAGGAGGACCTCGCCGACCACATCGACCTCAACTTCGGCTGCCCGGTACCGAAGGTGACCCGCAAGGGCGGCGGCTCGGCCCTGCCCTACAAGCGGAACCTGCTGCGTTCCATCCTGCGCGAGGCGGTCGCCGGAGCCGGGGACCTGCCGGTCACGATCAAGATGCGCAAGGGCATCGACGACGACCACCTGACCTACCTGGACGCCGGCCGCATCGCCGTCGAGGAGGGCGTGAGCGCCGTCGCCCTGCACGGCCGCACCACCGCCCAGCACTACGGCGGCACCGCCGACTGGGAGGCCGTCGCCCGGCTCAAGGAGCACGTGCCGGAGATCCCCGTGCTCGGCAACGGCGACATCTGGTCCGCCGACGACGCCCTGCGGATGGTGCGCGAGACCGGCTGCGACGGGGTCGTGGTGGGACGCGGCTGCCTGGGGCGGCCGTGGCTGTTCGCCGACCTGGTCGCGTCCTTCGAGGGCCGCCGCGACCTGTACCGGCCCACGCTGCGCGAGGTCGCCGACGTCATGGTCCGCCACGCCACCCTGCTCGGCGAGTGGATCGGCGACGAGGCCCGCGGGGTGATCGACTTCCGCAAGCACGTCGCCTGGTACCTGAAGGGCTTCGCGGTCGGCTCCGAGATGCGGAGGCGGCTCGCGGTCACGTCCTCCCTGGAGGCCCTGCGGGCCGGCCTGGACGAGCTGGACCTGGACCAGCCCTGGCCGGCCGGCGCGGACGGCCCCCGCGGCCGCACGTCCGGCAACAACCGGGTGGCGCTGCCGGACGGCTGGCTGAAGGACCCGTACGAGTGCGCGGGCGTCGGTGAGGACGCCGAACTGGACACGTCGGGCGGCTGAGCCGGGCCGAGTCGCGCGTCGGCGGCGGGTGCCGGCGGGTCAGCCCTTCGTGGGGTGCGGGACGGAGCCGTAGGCCTTCAGGAAGCGGTCGCGGAACGCGTCCATCCGCCACACGGGTGCGTCCCGGTCCGGCCTCAGCCCTTCGGTCCAGTTCCAGTCGGCGATGTCCTCCAGCGCCTTGGGGTCCTTGGCGACGATCGTCACCGGTACGTCCCGGCTCGCCCTCGGACCGCTGACCCGGGCGATGGGCTGATGGTCGCCGAGGAAGACGAGGACGGTGTCGTCGGTGCCGTAGCGCTCCAGCCACCGGGTGAGGGCGGTCACCGAGTACTCGACCGACCTGCCGTACTCCCGACGGGACCTGGTGGCGTCCGTCATGAGGCTGCCGGGGTCCTTCCCCGCCCTCTGGATGGGAGCGAAGACGGAGCCGTCGCCGAGTTCGTCCCAGCCGACCATCTCGGGCAGGGGCGCCCAGGGCTGGTGGCTGGAGGTCAGGATGATCTCCGCCATCAGGTTCTTGCCCTCGTCGCGTTCCCTGCCGTGCTCCAGGCGCTGGAACGCCTCGAGCGTGTACTGGTCGGGCATCGTCGACCAGCTGAACTTGGGTCCCCGGTAGCCCAGCTGAAAGGCGTTGTAGACCTTGTCGAGACCGAACCACTCGGCCTCGGGCCAGCCCTTCTGGACGCCCGGCACGATGCCGACGGTGTCCCAGGCGCCGGACTTGCCGAACGCCTTGGTGAGGGTGAGGCGGTCGCTCGCGGTGGCGGTGCGGTAGCGCTGCTGGTTGTCGATCCACAGGCCGGACAGCGCCGTCGAGTGGCCCAGCCAACTGCTGCCGCCGAACGTCGACGACGTCAGCCAGCCGCTGCGCGCCCCGAACCCCGCCTTCGCGAGCGACTCGGTGCCGGCGTCCAGGGTGCCGGTGACGCCGGGGGCGGTCACCGGGTCCTCCAGGGCGGTGCGGCCGTAGCTCTCGATGAACGCGATGAGGACGTCCTTGCCGCGCAGGCCGGGCAGGAGCTGGTCGGAGGGCGTGCCCGCGAACGGGTCCGAGCGCGCCACCTTCTCGAACGCCGCCTCGTCGCGCAGTGTGTCCCGCACCCGCTTGCCCTGCACCTTCAGCGCGGCCGCGGCCCGGTCGGAGGCGACCGGCACACCGGATATCTGCAGGCCGAGGGCGGTGCAGGTGATCCACACCGTCCCCGCGATCAGCGCGCCTTGGGTGGCCCGCGTACGGTGCCGGGCCAGCAGGTCGCCCAGCCGGACCGCGGCGAGCGCCATCACGCCCACCAGGAGCAGGACCAGGACGACCGCGCCGACGGCGGCGGCCGTGGCGACGGCACCGCCCATCGAGTCCTCGACGTAGTGCTGCGCGTCGTCGAGCAGCCCCCAGTCGAGCACCACGTTGAAGCCCCGGCCCAGATACTCGTTGAACCCGATGTCCAGCAGGTTCAGCACGGTCAGTACGGCGATGGCGGCCCCGTACAGCGCGGCCGCGACGATCCGCGGCCGGCGCGGCAGCGCGAGCAGCAGTACGGCCCCGATGATCGCCTCGGCCGGGATCCGGGTGAACCGGCTGGGGCGCAGGGCGCCGGCGGTGTTCGGCAGCAGGAGCGCGCCGACGATCAGCGCGGCGGCGAGTCCGTGCAGGGCCCAGCGGGTGGCGCGCGCGGCACGGGGGTGCCGCGCGCGCAGGCGGGCGCAGTGGGCACGCAGGGCACGCAGGGGGTGCGGGACGCGGGGGATGAGCCCCTTCGAGGCCGCTTCCCCACGCTGTTCCTCCGCCCCTTCCGTGCCCTCGGCCTTCCCTGCCTTCCCTGTCTTCCCTGCCTTTTCTGCCTTCCCTGTCTCTTCCGCCGGGTGCGGGCGCTCTTCCCCCTGTCGGTTCTCCTCGGTCGTCCGTGTCGGTCGGCGCAGGCGTGTGAAGACAGGCACCCGGAGGTCCTTCCGTGCAAAACCCGGTGAGGTGGCGGACCCGGCGTGGGGGTCCGGATCCGCCGTAGTTCCGTACGGGCGTGCTGACCGGCGTGTTCAGCGCGGCGGGAGGTACGTTCGGCGAACAGGGGGCAAAGGCCGGGCATGCCGTCCGTGGAGCCTCGGTGAGGTGCCTGTACAGCCGCCCGGGCGCGGCGGCCGGGGAAGGCGTACGGGGTGCGTCCGCATGGTGAAATCCCGGCGACTGTGGCAGCGTGATTCTCGCCACCCCTGATAAGGGTTGCGCTCAGATGAGCGGATCACGAGCGACTGCACTTCTCAAAGGATGGCACTCGGTGCCATCCTTTGATCGTTCATCGAGCGAAATCAGACGTGCCGATTGTCGCTCACATGAGCGACCGGATCGCTCAATCCGGAATCAATGCGTTCAAGAAATGAACACATGCGGCTGCGAGAGCTTGCCGAGCTGTGACTTTCGATCCCGTGGCGGCGGAGTGGTCGCAGGCGCATGACGCACGTGTGGACGTACCCAGATGCCTTTGATCTGGGTATGTTCCTGCCCGTCAGGGCAGCCACCGCGTCCTCGAGGAGTCGAGACCCGTGTCGGAAAACAAAGATCCCCACGTAGGCCAGCAGGCTCACGGCGTTGAGGGCGTGAAGTTCGTCTACGGCTTCACCGAGGGCAACAGGGACCTCAAGGACCTTCTCGGCGGCAAGGGTGCGAACCTCGCCGAGATGACCAATCTGGGTCTTCCCGTCCCTCCCGGCTTCACCATCACCACGGAGGCCTGCAAGGTCTACCTGGAGAGCGGCACGGAGCCGGCGGCACTGCGTGACGAGGTGAGTGCGCACCTCGACGCCCTCGAAGCGGCGATGGGCAAGAAGCTCGGCCAGAGCGACGACCCTCTCCTCGTGTCGGTCCGCTCCGGAGCCAAGTTCTCCATGCCGGGCATGATGGACACCGTCCTGAACATCGGCCTGTCCGACAAGTCCGTGCAGGGGCTCGCCAAGCAGGCCGGCGACGACCGCTTCGCCTGGGACTCCTACCGGCGCCTCATCCAGATGTTCGGCAAGACCGTCCTCGGCGTCGACGGTGAGCTGTTCGAGGACGCGCTGGAGGCGGCGAAGGCCGCCAAGAAGGTCGAGGTCGACACCGAGCTGGAGGCCGCCGACCTCAAGAAGCTGGTCGCCAGGTTCAAGAAGATCGTCAGGACCGAGGCGGGCCGGGACTTCCCGCAGGACCCGCGCGAGCAGATGGACCTCGCCATCCACGCGGTCTTCGACTCGTGGAACACCGACCGGGCCAAGCTCTACCGCCGCCAGGAGCGCATCCCGCACGACCTGGGCACCGCCGTCAACGTCTGCTCCATGGTCTTCGGCAACCTCGGCCCGACTGCGACGTCCAGGGGCGGCGGCACCGGCGTGGCCTTCACCCGCGACCCCGCATCCGGCCACCAGGGCGTCTACGGCGACTACCTGGAGAACGCCCAGGGCGAGGACGTGGTCGCGGGCATCCGCAACACCGTGCCGCTCGCGGAGCTGGAGCGGATCGACAAGAAGTCGTACGACCAGCTGATGCAGATCATGGAGACGCTGGAGAACCACTACAAGGATCTCTGCGACATCGAGTTCACCATCGAGCGCGGCCAGCTGTGGATGCTCCAGACCCGTGTCGGCAAGCGCACCGCGGGCGCGGCCTTCCGCATCGCCACCCAGCTCGTCGACCAGGGCCTGATCGACGAGGCCGAGGCGCTCACCCGCGTCACCGGCGCACAGCTCGCCCAGCTGATGTTCCCGCGCTTCGACGAGGACACGAAGGTCGAGAAGGTCGGGCGCGGCATCGCGGCCTCGCCGGGCGCCGCGGTCGGCAAGGCGGTCTTCGACTCGTACACCGCCGTCAAGTGGTCCCGCTCCGGCGAGAAGGTCATCCTGGTCCGCCGCGAGACCAACCCCGACGACCTGGACGGCATGATCGCCGCCGAGGGCATCCTCACCTCCCGCGGCGGCAAGACCTCGCACGCCGCCGTCGTCGCGCGCGGCATGGGCAAGACCTGTGTCTGCGGCGCCGAGGAGCTCGAGGTCGACACCAAGCGCCGCCGGATGACCGTCCCCGGCGGGCACGTAGTCGAGGAGGGCGACCTGATCTCCATCGACGGCTCGACCGGCAAGGTCTACCTCGGTGAGGTCCCGGTCGTGCCGTCGCCGGTCGTGGAGTACTTCGAGGGCCGGATGCACCCGGGCGCCGACGACGCCGACGAGCTCGTCGAGGCGGTCCACCGGATGATGGCCTTCGCCGACCGCAAGCGCCGGCTGCGCGTACGCGCCAACGCCGACAACGCCGAGGACGCGCTGCGCGCCCGTCGCTTCGGCGCCCAGGGCATCGGTTTGTGCCGCACCGAGCACATGTTCCTCGGTGACCGGCGCGAGCTGGTGGAGCGGCTGATCCTGGCCGACACCCAGGACGAGCGCGAGGAGTCCCTCAAGGCGCTGCTGCCGCTGCAGAAGAAGGACTTCGTCGAGCTGTTCGAGGGCATGGACGGCCTCCCGGTCACCGTCCGCCTCCTCGACCCGCCGCTGCACGAGTTCCTGCCCGACATCACCGAACTGTCGGTCCGCGTGGCCCTCGCCGAGTCCCGCCAGGAGCCGCACGAGAACGAACTGCGCCTCCTCCAGGCCGTCCACCGGCTGCACGAGCAGAACCCGATGCTGGGCCTGCGCGGCGTGCGGCTCGGTCTGGTCATCCCCGGCCTGTTCACCATGCAGGTACGGGCCATCGCCGAGGCGGTGGCCGAGCGACGGGCGGCCAAGGGCGACCCGCGCGCCGAGATCATGATCCCGCTGGTCGGCACGGTCCAGGAGCTGGAGATCGTCCGCGAGGAGGCCGACCAGGTCATCGCGGAGGTCGAGGAGGCCACCGGAACGAAGCTGAAGCTCGCCATCGGCACGATGATCGAGCTGCCGCGCGCCGCCCTGACCGCAGGTCAGATCGCGGAGGCCGCCGAGTTCTTCTCCTTCGGCACGAACGACCTCACCCAGACGGTGTGGGGCTTCAGCCGGGACGACGTGGAGGCCAGCTTCTTCACGGCCTACCTGGAGAAGGGCATCTTCGGCGTCTCCCCGTTCGAGACGATCGACCGGGACGGCGTCGGCTCCCTGGTGAAGCTCGCCGCCGAGGCCGGCCGCGCCACCCGCCCCGACCTCAAGCTCGGCGTCTGCGGCGAGCACGGCGGCGATCCGGAGTCCGTCCACTTCTTCCACGAGGTGGGCCTGGACTACGTCTCCTGCTCCCCGTTCCGCATCCCGGTCGCCCGCCTGGAGGCCGGCCGCGCGGCGGTCACCTCGAAGGGCAGCGACCACCGCTGACCCCTCCGGGGCGAAGCGGACCCGACCCACAAGCCCCGGAGCCGTTGCCTGTCACCCGACCACCCTCACCGATCGGCAACGGCTCCGGATCACGAAGGAGGGGGCGGCACCCGTGCGGGGGTGCCGCCCTCTCCTGCATGATCTGCCCTGTTGCGTCAAATCACGCTCTGACCTGCGGGTATACGTCTAGCCGCGCCCGGACGGACCCGGTTAGGCCCAGTCATGCTGTGCCCTCGTTGTGCCCTGTAACGGCCGACGGGGGCTCGTTGCTTTCCGTGACCGCCTTCACGATGCGGCGCACCTGCTGGCGGGTGTAGCCGGTCGCCTCGCAGATCTCCTTCTGTGCGACGCCGTCGGTGTCCGCCTGGGCGATGGCGACGGCCAGCTCTTGCCGCAGGATTTCGGTCCGCGCTTCGGCGTCTCTGAACCGGCCTGCGAGCTGGGCCAATGATCGCTTGTCCATGGTACATAGTGTTCCACTCGTCATCATGGAACATGACGTTACCTAGATCGGCAACGAATAACTAGGTCCCGACGCGTTGACAGGGAACATGATGTTCCCTACGGTGGTCCATGTCGCCATAAACGGCGGCGGCCCCGCCCGGTGTGTCACCACCGGAACGGGGCCTAGGTATCGACCCTCTCTCGAAGGGACCGAACCATGCGCGAAAGCGTATCCCTCATCGTCAACCTGCCGTCGATCCCGAAGCAGCCGACGGCCGCCGACAAGTCGCGTGCCATGCCCATCCTGTCCGTCGATCACTTGATGGACACCCCTCTGCCCGTGCTCATCAACGAGCTGGGCGTGACCCTCTTCGACTCCGAGATCACCGACCGGGAGTTCTTCGGTGCGGTGGTCGAGCGGAAGACCGGTGAGCTGCTGCTCACGATGCCCGCCGGCCGGTCCGAGTTCGAGCGGGACACGGTCGCCCGCTACTTGCTCGCCCAGGCGCTCGGGGTGGACGTGGCGCCGATGCCGGCGCCGCTGGTCACCTCCCGCAGCGACGACGACGGCGACTCCGGCCAGGCCGACGAGGCGCTGCGTCGCGTCCGTCAGGGCGGGGGCAACCGGTGAGCACCTCCTACAACCCGCTGTACGACCCGCAGAAGGACGCGCACGTCGTTGTCCCGCCGCTGGAGCGCGCCATCGGCCAGGCCCGGAAGGTCCTCGCCGAGAAGGCCCAGGCGAACATCCACGACCGGGACGAGATGATCCGCGCCGCCTACGGCCTCCACTACGTCCTGCGCGACCTGCTTGCCGCGCTGGACGCCGAGCGGAGTGAAGACCAGTGAACGGGGCGCCTCCGCCGTTTCCGGCGGTCCGCACGGTCACCCTGGACACGCTCGACTGCGGGCCGGTCACGTTCGACTGCCCGGCCTGGTGCATCGGGCATCACTGGCAGGCGGGTGCGGTCATCGGCCGCAACGACATCACCTGCAACTCGGTTCGGGTGAAGGCGTCGGTCGTCACGGAGTCCTACGGGCTGATGCCGGTGCTGAACGCGCGGATTTCGTGGGCGCCGTTCGCCGAGCTGGTGCCGCGGGTGGCCGTCGAGGTCGACCTCGTGGGCGACTTCGAGGCCGAGGAGATCGGGCGGGTGGCCGGCGCACTGCGCACGGCCGCCGCCCGGCTCGAGAAGGTCGCCGCCGAAGCACTCCGACTGCGGGGTGAGGTCCTGTGAAGCGCGACCCACTGCTCTGGGCTGCGCTCGCCGCGGTCCTCGCCGTCCTCGCCTCCGCGGAGTACGAGCTGGCCGTCGCGTGCGGCTTCGGCACCTACGTTGCGGCCGGAGTCCCGGCCGCCCTGGACGTGTACGCCATCGCCGCGCTGCGGGCCCGCCGTGACGTGTTCGCGGTCGTCTGCGCCCTGATCGTGGTGAACGCTGCCTCGCACCTCGTGGCGGTGAAGCTGCTGCCGGTGAGCGCGCCCTTGGTGGTGGCCGTGTCGGCGATTGCTCCGCTCGTCCTGTGGCGTGTTCACCGCCTCTCCGAAGGGACCCAGGCTTTCAAAACTGAAAGCCTGCCGGAACCGAGTTCCGCCCCGGCGGAACCGGCGGCGGAACTGGCGGAACCGATCACCGTGGAGCGGGCCCCCGAGGTGTCTGAAATTCAGACACCTGCCCCCGTCCTCGGCCCCTGGCAGCCCCTGGCGGAACTCGCGGGCGGAACCAGCGGAACCGGCTTCGACCTGCGACTTTCCGAAGGGTCCTCACTAGTGAGGACCCCTGGCGGAACCAGAGCGGAACCGGCCCCGGAACCGGTTCCGCCCACGGTTCCGGCGACCGGGACCGGCGCCGACGACATCGCCTCCGAGGACAGCGGCAACACCACCTTCGAGGCCCGCGTCGCCACCGTCCGGACGTGGCTGCAGACGGAACCGGAACTCACCGGAACCGAGATCGGAACCCGCCTCGGCGTGAGCGACGGCTACGGCCGGCGCCTCCTGCGCACCGCCCGGGACGGCGCATGATCCTCGCCGCCGTCTTCGCGCTCGCCGCCCTCGCGGCCCTCCTCGGCCTCGCCCTGGTCGACGTCCGCACCGTCCCCCCGGTCACCGGGACGTGCGCCCTCATGCTCACCCTCGCCGCGCTCGCCGCGGCCCTGTACCGCTGAAGGAACCCAGCTCATGCAGATCGTCACCATCGGCGGCGTCACCATCGGCGTGTGCATCCTCGTCGCCACCCTCGTCCAGTGGTACCCGGGCCACAAGGCCCTGCAGAAGAAGCCCCAGCTCGTTGGCAGCCTCCTGCCGTTCGTCCTCGCCTGGGCCTACGGCGTCCTCGCGATCCTCACCGTCGGCGGCCTGGTCGGCTGGATCGCCGACACCGCTCTCTGGATCACTAACTGGCTCGGCGACGTCGCCCTCGTGTGGGGCGTGGGCGGGCAGACCGGCCAGTCCGCCACGGGCAGCGCCTACCTGCCGCTCACCCAGACCGGCGGCGCCGTCGTTCTGATCCTCACCGTGGGCATGGTCGCCGCGGCGAAGAAGTCGAGGTACGGCCGGGACCTGAAGGCCGGCGCCTGGTGCGGCATCTGCCTCGGCACCAGCGCGGGTGTCGCGGGGTTCGCCGCGGTGCCCCTGGCGCAGGCCGTGAACTGGCTCGGCAACGCGGTGTACGGAGCCCTGTGATGGCGGAGTCCGAGGAGCCGTCCCGGGCGGCCGGCGGGTGCGTCCTGGTCGTCCTCGGCGGTGCAGCGGTCGCCGCGGTGTTCGCCGCCTCCGAGGAAGCCGGAGTGCTCACCGTGTGGGCGGCCGGCGTGGCTGCCCTCTGGCGGGCGGCCCGCCGCCCGGTGTCCGATTCGTCCGCCCCTCCCCCACCGGGGGAGGACCGCCCCTCTTGCAGTGAATGCGCAGGTCACGAGTTTGTGGGCGTGACCCCTTCTCGAACTCAGAAGGGGATGTTGATCTACACCAGCGCCCCGCCCGACCGGCCCAACCACACCCACATCCACATCGTCGAGGGGGAGGTGAACCAGACATGATCCGTCGACTCCTCGCCCTCGTGCACGAGTACTGCGGGCAGTGCGGATGGTGGGTAGAGAACTGCCCCCATCAGCAGTGAGCCCGGCATGACGGAGCCCCCCGAGACGGCATCGCCTCGGGGGGCTTCGCGCTGGGGTCTACGGCCTGTCGGCATACGGGACCAGGCCGTGCACCTCACGGCAGGGCGGGCAGGCGTAGTGCACGTGCCCCGGGCCGGAGCCTTGCTCGATGACGTCGATGAGCCGGACGCCGGCGGCGAAGCGGTTGTGCCAGCTGCAGAAGCCGTAGCTCGTGGGGGTGCCCGCGGCGTCCTCGGTCTGCGTACTCTCGTCCATGTCGACTCCTCACCAGTCGTCCACACCCCCGGGCCCAGCCAGGCTGCGGGGGCTTTCCATTCCCGCAGCGTAGGCCCACTTGTCAGGTGTTGTCAGGTGGCGTCACCCAACGAGAAGCACCGACGTATGACTCCTACGGTCGATACATGACCGTAGATCTCGACGGGCCCGAACCCCTGTATGAGCAGATCGCCGCGGTCCTCGCTGCCCGGATCGCCGACGGCACCTATTCGCCGCGCCGGCGCATCCCGTCCGAGGCGGGCATCGTGGACGAGTTCGGCGTGTCCCGACCGACGGCGCGGGCGGCCGTGCAGCTGCTCATCAAACGCGGCTTGGTCGTCACCGTGCGAGGCAAGGGCGTGTACGTCATCGCCCTACCGGACACGCCAAAGGATGCGGACTAGCTCGCCCCCCACGGGAACGGGCCCCCGCCCTC
Source organism: Streptomyces yamdrokensis (assembly GCF_053890455.1). Taxonomy (NCBI): domain Bacteria; kingdom Bacillati; phylum Actinomycetota; class Actinomycetes; order Kitasatosporales; family Streptomycetaceae; genus Streptomyces; species Streptomyces yamdrokensis. The sequence continues at coordinate 2,412,749 of NZ_CM132679.1, read as the reverse complement.
GGTCCTCGAGGGCGGGGGCCTTGCCGTTTCAGATCGCGTTGAGTACCTGCACGAGGGCCTGGTCGTGGTCCCGGATCCGCACGTCGATGATGTCGGACAGGGTGCCCTCACGGGCGTGGAGCTCCACGACAACCGGCTGCTGCTGGCCACCGCGGGCGAGCGCGTTGAACTGGGAGCCGGTCAGCACCGGCTCGGGCCGGCCCGTCCCGTTGTACGCCAGATTGAAGCCCGGCTGCAGCATCCCGCCGTTGTCGTACTTGCCCGGCTCGAAGCCGTACCAGTCGGTGTACAGGGGCGACTTGTAGGAGCGGGCGCGGGAGCCGACGACCACGCCGTCACCGCCGCGCGACTCGACGTTCGTCTTGCCGATCGTTCCCGACGTGTGGCCCACGCCCGCGTTCGTGATGCCGATACGGAACGCGCTGGCCCCGTTCTTCACCCAGCCGGGGGGAGCCGTCCGCCCGGAGAAGGCGCCCGTCGCCCAGCGGCGGTGTGGCTTCTGCCCGCGGATCACGGACTCGATCGCCGACACGAACCCGGAGCAGTCCCACGAGGGATTGCCGTTGCCGCCCCACTGGTAGGGCTTGCCGTGCTGGGTCTTCGCCCATTTCACCGCCGCCTGGATCCGCGGGCCGCCGATACCGCCGGCGCCCCGCTTGTCCGCCTCCTTGCTGTACCCGAACAGCCGGTCAATGACCTTGTTGGGGATGCGGCGGATGACCTTCCCGAAGCCGGTGTCCATGCCCGGGAACGACTTCATCAGCGGATCGACCACGTTCTTCATGCCCGCCCGCGCGGACGCCTCAAGGCCGTCCTTCAGCCAGGATGCAGACTCCTTGATCTTGTTCCATGCCGCCGAACCGGCACCCAGGCCGGCCTTCGCCGCGGACTTGATCCAGCCGAAGATGCCCCCATCGGCGAACGACTGCACCACCCCGCCCGACGCGTAGGGCAGGCTGCGATCCGTTGGCATCGACGGGTTCCCGCCCAACATCGGGGCGAGCGCGGCCTTCACGCCCTGCGCGCCCTGAGAGCGGGCGATGGCGTTCACCGAGTGGACGAACCCCGAGCCGACCGCCCGCGTGAACTCCGGCCGCATGATCGCTTCACCGCCCGACAGTTCGAGGCCGCCGCCCGTCGGCGACACGAACCGGTGAACGTCACGGCCCGGCGTGTACCCGGGCAGTACGCCACCGGACGCGAAGCCGGTGAACTCCGGGAGCGGGTCACCGCCGAACGCCTTGGTGACGAACCCCCACACCTTCCGGATGCCGTTGTTGTACACCGTGTTCACGACGTACTCGACGGGCTTCTTCGCAATCCCCGAGATCTTGTCCCAAGCCTTCTTGATGGCCTTCCGGGCAGCCTCGAACGCCTCCCCGACGAGGCGGGCCCCCGTCTTCACCGAACTGAAAGCGGGCTTGATGCCCTTCTCCCACACCCGGCTGATCGTCGACGAGACAGCATCCCAAGCCGGTTTGATCGCCTTGCTGTACGCCTTCTGGAACGCCTCGCCCAGCGTCTTCGCGGCAGCCTTGACCATGTTGAAGTACCGCTGAACGATGTTCTTCCACCACCAAGCGATGACCTCTCCGATGCCGCGGAACACCGGGGCGAGCACCTTTTGCCACAGCCACATGGCGACGCTGGCAACCGTCTTCCAGTAGCTGATGATGAACCCGATGTACGGCTTGATGATCTTCTGCCAAAGCCAGACGACGATCTCGCCGATCCACGTGAACACCGGCTTCAGCACCGCGTTCCACAAGTCCAGCGACGCCGTCCGCAGCCAGTCCCATACCACCTGGACGCCCGCGCGGAACCACGAGAAGCGGTTGTACAGCAGGACCACAACCCCGATCACGGCCACCACGGCGAGGAGAATCCAACCCCACGGGCCCGCCATCATCACCGCGTTGTACGCGGCCACCGCCGCCGTGAGCAGCCACTGAACGCCCGTCCACACCAGCATGGCCAGACGCCACGCATACATGGCCGTGACAATCCCGTAAATCCCTTGGATCGCCCACGGCGCATGGTCGGCAACCCACTGGATGCCCTGCGCGAGGAGACCGAGCGCCTGCAGAGAGATACCGCCGATCGGCCCGAGCGCCTGCCCCACCGACAGGAAGGCGCCCGCAATGTTCCGCAGCGTCTCCCACACCTTCGGGCCCATCTCCGAGGAGTACGACAGGAACCGCTGGAACTCCGGCGACCCTCTGAGGCCGGCACCCCAGTCGGCGAACCTCTTGGTCACCGACTCCATGCGCCCAGAAATGTCGTCCATGTGCGGCAGGAACGCGCCGATCACCCCCGCCATGCCCTTGAAGATGTTCCCGAACGCCACACCCAGGCCAGTGATGGCAGGGCCGACGGACGTCTCGAGATCCTTCTTGAACGTCTTCCACCAAGGCGACTTGAACCCGGCCGACGCCCGGTCCTGCAACCCCTTGATCGCGTCCGCCGCCTCCAGGACGAACGGCGTCAGACCGGGGAGCGCGTTCTTCATGCCGTTGAGGGCCCGCGTGAAGATGGGCATCACGGCCGGCTGCAGCGACTTCGACCAGGCGCCGAACGCGTCCCGCAGACCCGTATACGCGGCCATCGTGTCCCGGGCGGCCGGCGTCAGCTTCGCCAGCTCAGCCTGATACTTGGCCTGCGCGATCGCCGCCTGGTTCACGCCCGCGGTCACCGGCTGCTGCGCCTGCTGCAGGGAACGCTGCGCCGAAGCCGCCTGCTCCGCGGCCTGCACCTGAGCCTCACTCACGCCCCGCTGCGCGTCGGCGATCTTCCGCTGCGCGTCCGCGAGCTGCTGCGCGTTCTCCGTCGCCGTGCGCGCCTGGTCGGCCTGCGCGTCCTTCAGCGACCGCGTCCGGTCCGCCACTGTCTCCTGAGCCGCGGCCACCCTCTCGTGCGCCGTGCGCATCGTCTCCGAACCGTCCACGCCGGCCTTATTCGCGGCCTTCGTCTCAACCTCGAGCCGCTTTGTCTCCGACGTCTGGTCGGCGAGCTGCTGCTTCGCCCTGTCATAGTTGAGCTGGGCCCGCGCCAACTCCCCCTGACCGGCCGCGGCACCCTTCTTACGGACCTCCCGCAGCTCCTTCTCGGCATCCTGCACGTCGAGGACCGCCTGACGCTGATCCAGCTGCGCGCCGGCGAGTTGCCGGTTCATGTCCTCGAGCTCGCGGACCGCCGTGCGACGGGCGTCCGTCAAATCCTCCTGGGCGCGCCGTGCGTCCCTCTGAGCGTCCGCGAGGTCGCCTTCCGCGTCCTGGACGGCCTGAGCCGCCTGCTGCGCCCTCAGGGACGCCTGAGCGGCCGTCTGAGCCGCGCTACGGCGAGCATCCGACACCTGCCGCTGCGCCGACGCAATCTGCCGCGCCCCGTTCCGCTCCGCCGACGCCACCGCAGCCTGAGCCGACGCAAGCTGACTCGCCCTCGAAGCAGCCTGCGCCGCCGCCTGCCCGCCCTGGCTGGTGGCCTGAGTCGCCGCCTCCTGCGCAGCCTTCTGAGCCTGCAGCGTCGTCCCGATCTGCTTGAACGCCGGCACGGCGACCAGAGCGATACCGCCGACACCCACGGCGGCGGCCGTCGCCGCAGCAGCCACCGCACCCAAACCGGCGGCGACAACGGGAAGCACCGGCAGCAGGGCAGGACCGAACGCCAAGCCGGCCGTCGCCAGCAGGTTCAGGTTCGCCGCCGCCGACCGCGTGTCCACGTCGACGTTCGCCGTCTGCCCATCCAGCCGATTCACCTGCGCCTGAAAACGCGCCAGCGAAGCCGACGCGGCCCCCGTGTCCAGCCGCACATCGACGTCCACATCGGACGCCTCCAGGCGCTGCAGGCGGGCCGTCAACTGCGCCAGGCGGGCCATCGCCTCACCCGCATCGATGTCGACACCCACCTCGACATCCATCAGCGTGCGCATCTGCGCCCGGATCTGCGCAATCTCCCGCTGCGCATCCGTGCTGTCCGCGTTGATCTCGATCTCCGGCAGATCCCGCAACGCCGCGGCGACCGCCGTCCGCATGCCCCGGCCGAACGCGCTACCGGTCTGCGCGCCCTGCGTCGTCGCCGGCGCCCTCGCAGTACGGCCACCCGTCGTCACACCATCACGGACCGCCGACGCGAGCTGAGCGGCCATCTGACGGCCCATGATCCGACCCAGCTCATCACCGATCGGAGAAGCAGCCGGCAAGACCGCCGCACGCAAACGCCCCTGGAAACCCCGGGCGTCGGGGAGTACATCGACTTCAACTGAGCCGACAGAGATAGCAGGCACCGCGCCCTCCTCAGGCGACGTGGCGCGGGCCTAGAGGACAAGTCTGGATCAGTTGTTCAGGAGCGGCGAGGCCTGCCCCGCTTGTAGTACGTAGCGATGAACTTGGCCTGCGGCTCGCCCCGCCCCTCGTTCCGGGACGGCTGCGTCGTCCGATCAATCGACGGCAGGAGGCCCGTGTACGGGATCGGGTCCGGCAACGGCCGCTCCGGCGGCAGCAACACCGGCTGCCCAGCCAGCCACGCTTGCCGGGCCTCGTCGAAGTCGCGATAGCCGAGAATCCACTCCACGTAGTGCGGGAACGGATCATCCTCCAGAGCGGGCGGCCTCCACTCCCGCCAGTCGAATCGGCGCAGACACTCCGGCATCCGGTCCGGATCCCGGGTCCGGCGCCTCACGACGGCCACCTCGCCTCAGGCGTACCGAACGTCTCCCGCACCCACGCCACCGGCGGCAGAGGCGTACCGAACCGAGGGCGGCCGTTGACGCGGGACGGCATGCCGCGGCTCCGCATCCACACGTGCCGCTCCGCAAGGAACGCCCGCCACACAGCCATCGCAGCCCAGAACGTGTCATCCGGATGCCGCTCGAGGTAGGCCGCCGCCGCGGACCGGTAGCGGTCCGGCTGCAACTCCGAGACGTGCGCCGGCACCTCCGGGGGCCCCGGGCGCCGCTTCACACCGCACCCCGCACGCCATACGAGCCGCGGGCCGCCCCCCGACGCTGCGGCCGGCTGTCCTCCTCGCCCGACGGCATCCGCAGACTGGCCAGCAGACGGGCCAGGACAAGCGACTGCTGACGATGCTCCGTGATCCAAGGAGCCGTCACCTGCTCACCCTTGGCGTTCACCACGGTCAGCTCCGCACCGTCCGCCCGACGGGCCAGCCGATCCAGCAGATCCGCCGTGCGGCACGCCTGCAACAGCACCAGTTCCTCGTGCACGTCCAGGTCGAAGTGCTCGAACACCGACTCCCACAGCCGAGCCCCCGACTCACCCAGCTCCCCGGGTGTCACGGCTACAGGGCTCTGACCTGCGGCAATGCTCAGACGACTCACGTCGTCTCCTCTCCCAGACCTGACGGCCTGTCAGTCAAACGGGTAAACCCGCAGGTCAGCGGGCCCCTAGGGATCGTTTCAGGGGTCAGCCAGGGTCAGCAGGTATACGACCCCGATCCGTGGAGATCATCCGGAGGGGATCCGGCCCCGGGTGATCCGTCCTGGTTTGGGTGCGGTCCGGCCGGCTCGGCGTCCCAAGCAGCCGGCCGGACCGCGTGTCGACGCTGCAACGCGAGCTCGTCATGCCCGTGACCCACTCGCGGAGCGTCGACGTCTTCATGTCAGCCTCGCAGCGCTGACTCGATGGCCTTGATGGCCTTCGGTGTCGGTACTGGTGCGACGCCTCGCGCGCCGATGGCGTCGACCCACTGCTGCCTGACTGCGGCGCGCTGCCTCACCTCATCGGGTGTGGCGAGCTCGATCGTCAGATGCTCTGACCTTGCGAGCTGCAGCCAGCGCGAGACGGGCTGGTGCTTGAGGTCTCGCCACTGCTGCATCTCGGGTGAGATGTGCGTGCGCATCAGGTGCTGCACCACACCGGTTGCGGTCGGTGCGGGCAGCTTGGCGACGGCGTACAGCTCGGCGTCTCTGCCGCCCTCGCCCGCCAGGTCGCCGGCCATCGCCATCGTCTTACGGTCGGTGACGATCTGGTCGAGTTGGAACGCGATCCCTTCCGCCTTCTCCCACGGTGTGGTGACAGCTGGGTCGTTCCAGTCGAGGAGGTGCTTGTCCAGGTGGGCGGGCAGCTTCCTCGCCTGGGTGCGCAGCTGCTTGACCAGCCCGTCGAACTCGGGCTGCAGGGCGCGAATCCAGCCGGGGACCTGGGCGCGGACGAGGGCGTTGAACTTGCGGGCGATCGGCTCCAGGAAGTCGGTGCCGATCGCGTTGTGCGCCTTGGCGATCCGGTGGGCGTGGGCGCGTTCCTCGATGAGCGCCGCGAGTTCCTCCGGGGTGGCGGGGATGTCGGCGATGGTGGGCCGCTCCGGGGCCTTCATGTGGGCGGCCTTGAGGACGACGTCGACCATCGCCGCGGTGTCGGCGATCTCCTGCGGTACGGGCAGGGCGCGCCGCTGGGCGGACTTCACCGCCTTCTGCGCCTTGCCGGTGTCGTAGTCGAATCCGAGCATCACGCTGCCTCCGGTCCGTCGTTGCCGTACACGGTCATGGGGCTCTCGGCGAGCGAGACGACCTGCTGCGGGCTCATCCTGCCGAGTTCCTGCGGCACGGCCGGCGTCATGTAGCTGGTGTCGTCGTAGGTGCCGGGCTCGCGCAGGGTGCGCAGCTCCTCGAGGTTGGCCGTGTAGCCGGGGGTGTTCTCGGCGTGCGTCTCGACCAGGGGCCGCCACGCGTCGCCGAGGATCGGCATGGCGGCCTGGTCCGCGGCCCACGAGCCGAGGGCGCGCATCATGTCGCGGTCGCCGTCGCGCTGGGCCCGCCTGTACGCGGCGAGAGCGTCGTCGGGGTGCGTGTAGCCGGCAGCCCGCTCGCGTGCGTCACGGGCGGACAGGGCGTCGGTGCCGGACAGTTCGCGGTTGCCGAACAGCCGCTTCTCCAGGGTGGTGCGCCGCTCCTGGTACTGCTGCCGGTCGGCGTCCCGGATGGCGTTGAGCTTGGTTACGGCGTCCTGGTGGGCGCGGGCCATGGCGACTTGCTTCGCCTGCACCGTGATGTCCTCGCGGGCCCGGATCTTCTCGATCTTCCGGTTGAACGCCTCGCGGATCTGGTCGGGGGTCATGACTGGGTTCCTTCCTGGACTGCGTCGTGTGCGAGCTGCTGGGCGTCGCGGACGGCTTGCTGTACGGCTTCGGGGGTGATGGCTTCGCGGACCAGGCCGGCCATGGCGCCGATGGCGGCGACGGCGACGACGCGGACGTGGTCCGGCGGCAGCGTGCCGATCAGGAGTTCCACGGCCATGTCGTCGCCGCGCAGGGCCGCCGCCGTGATGAGCGACCCCGTGCGCAACACCTGCGCTTCGTTCACGACGCCTCCCCAGTCGTTGCCTTACCGCAACGGTTGGGGCACTGCGGCAAGTGGACGTTGCCGCAGCCGGCCCGCTTCCGGCAGAGAGCCGTCCCGCAGCCGAGCGGGCAACGCAGGTAGCTACCGCGCCGCTGGAGTCGGGCGCACGTCCCGCAGAACACCCGACGCAGCTTCGAGCGCTTCCGCGCCACGAGACCCGCAGCACGCCGCCGGGCGAACGCGGCACGCTCCTCCCGCTGCTGCTGCTTCTTTGCTGCGACAGCCGCTATCCGGGCGGCCACGGCCTCATCGACGTGACTCGTCATGCGGGTGACTCCTGATCTGTGGTGGCGGCCGAAAAGCGGCAGCAGCAAGGGGACGGGGGGCGCTTCGGTCTGTTGCTGGGTGTCCCCCGGACCCGTGTCCCCCCTATAGGGGGACGGGGGACACGGGGACACCGGCGGACGTGCGTCCCTGGGGGACACTCGGGGACACTCGGGGGACACGGGGACACCGGTCATTCCGGGGCCTCCTCGAAGGGCTTCACGAGGGTGTGAACCTTGGATCGGTTCGGCCCCGGAGCGACCTCGACGAAGCCTTCGTCGACCAGCCGGGCAATGGCTGCGGCGAGTACGCCCTTGTTGCCGCCGACCCGCGCTTCGATGGCGCGGACGGTCATCGGCTCTTTGGGGTCGGCGATGGCGTCGCTGATCTTCTTCATGACCGACGTCGGGCGGAAGGGTCCGTCGTCCTCGACGGGCTTGTACAGGGCCGCTTCGGCGAACGTCTCGTCATGGGACTTCAGGACGAAGTCGGCGAACCAGTGGAGGCCGCTGCTGTGCGGCAGGGCGTGCCTGCGCAACTGTCCGGGCCGGTCCTTGGCGATGCGCACCGTGGTTCTGCCGGTGAGGCCGACGCCGAACGGGCTCCGGTTCTCGAGGATGTACATCGCGCCGTTGATGCCGTTGAGCTTGTGGACGCCTCCGATGGCGTACCGGCCGCGGCCTTCCTTGTCCTTGACGACGTGGTCGAGGGTGGCGACCGCGGCGCCGAATTCGGCGATGGGCCGCAGGAGCATCCGGCCGAACTTGGCGACGTCGGTGTTGTCCTTGAGTTCCATGCCGTGCATGGCCATGCCTTCGGTGACGCCGTCGACGGGGACGAACGTGGGCCGCAGGTCGTGCATGGCCTGGCCGATCTCCTGCCGGTTGAACCCCATGGTGAGCGGGTCCTCGGGCCGGATGTAGGCGAACCGGTCGCGGATGTGCTGCCGGTCGGTGCCGAGGGCGAGGAGCCGGCCGACGACTCCGGGTGCGTCGTCCTCGAAGTCGATGAACACGACCGCGTTGCCTGCGGCCAGTTCGGAGGCGACGGCCATGAGGGCGAACCACGTCTTGCCGCCTTCGGATTCGCCGACGATCGAGTGCATGCGCCCGGCGTAGAAGAGGCCGACGCCGTCGTCCCGGCTGCCCACGGTGGGCACCGGGGGCTTGTACGTGCCGTCGAGGACGTCCTCGAGGTCGCGAGGGCGCCACGTTGGCAAGGGACCGGCCGGCTGCGGGACGACGGCGAGGCGGGCAGGCTCGGGGGCGACCACGCCCCCGGCCTGCTCCTCCCAGTCGTCCCACATGCCCGGCTCCTGATGGGTCACGCCGCCTCCTTCTTGCTGCGGTTGCGGGTGACGATGTCGGCGTAGGCCTGGTCGCGTTCGGCGAGGGTGGGCCGCATCCAGAGGGCTTCGGGGGTGGCGAGCTGCCGGTTGAGGTCGGAGGCGATCTCGTCGCCGTACTTCAGCCACATCTGGGCGAAGGCGACCAGGCCGGCCATCTTGCGGGGGTCCTCGAGGGGGAGCGCGCACCAGTCGGCGCTGCCGTAGTCGACGTAGTCGCCTCGCTGGTAGCGGGCCTTCGCCGCGGCCCAGTAGTCGCGGAGGATCGCCTCCGGTTCCGTCTCAGGTGGGTGAATTTCACCCACCTGCCGGGGGCCCTGCTGCGTCTCCGGCTTGCCGTGCGCTACCTTGGGGCCAGCGACCGATTCGCTTCTACGAGACCTGGCACCTAGCCCGTGCCGGGTCTCGTTGCTGTTTCGGGTCATGCCGCTCGCTGACCTCCGACCTGTTCGGCGTCGTACTGGTCGATGTCGTCCCAGCGGGCGCGGAGGTACTTGCCGACCCGGAACATCAGGCAGCCGGGACCCGTCTGGGTCTGGTGCCAGTACCGGACGGTCTTCAGGGGGACGCCGTAGTGCTCGGCGATGTCGGGCACGGTGGCGAGGGGGCGCCGATTTGCGCCTGCCGACTTGGGGAGCGTCACGCGGGGGAGGGTGGCCCGTCCCATGCTTCTCCTTTAGGTGAAATGGTTACACGTTCAGGTGTAACCGGGCATCAGGTGCGGCCAATCGTGCCTCACCGTTGCCGGTGATGCAAGTGCTCTGTAGGGTGAAACTAGATCACCTAGGAGTGGAGTGGACTTGTCGGATCGAGGAATCGGCCCCGTGCAGACTGTGGCCTTCAGGGTCGGTGAGCTGCGTAAACGAAAGGGCCTCACAGCGGCCGAAGTTGGCCAGCGAATGCAGGCAGAAGGCTTCAAATGGGATCGGTTCACCGTCTCCAATCTGGAGAAGGGGAAGCGGCAGAACGTGAGCCTGACGGAGTGGCTAGGGCTCGCTCACGTCCTCGACGTGTCTCCCCTTCACCTTCTCGTGCCGCTCGAAGAGGTCGAGTACAACGTGACTCCCGAGACCGCGGCGCCGGCCGCCCGAGTGCGGGCTTGGGTGAGGGGTGTTGAGCCGCTGCCCGGGACGGATCAGCGGATCTTCTACACGGAAGTGCCGTTGAACGAGGTGCGGAGGCGGGAGGCTAAGCGGGAGCTCTTCGAGCGCATGGGTGAGTGGGGCGCGGTCGACGTCGAGGCCGAGAAGCGGCGCGACCCTGGCACATGGGGGAGTGCAGATGGCGAGGGTCTATGACCGCTGGCACTTGAGCCGGCCGCCCGCCGGGGCGGACCCGTGCGAGGACCACAGCACGAAGACGAAGCCGGTGTACGCGAGCGCGGACCATGGCGTCGGGAAGCGCTGGCAGGTCCGCTACCGGGATCCGGCCGGTGAGCAGAAGAAGGAGAACTTCGCCAAGCGCACCGCGGCCGACGCGCGTGCGGCCGAGGTGAAGACCGAGCTGGACAAGGGCGAGTTCGTCGACCGCACCACGCGCCGCCAGACGTTCCGGGAGTACGCGGAGGAGTGGCGCGCCTCGGCGACGCACCGGGAGCGGACCGAGTCGAACGTCGAGCGGGCCCTACGGCTGCACGTCTACCCGCTGCTGGGCAACCACCAGATGGCCGGCATCAAGCGCGCGGACATCCGGGCCTGGCTGAAGGATCGGTCTGCCGCCCTCGCGCCGTCCAGCCTCCGTACCCCGTGGAACGCCCTGTTCGGCGTGCTGGCTGCGGCCCACTACGACGGGATCATCCGGTCGAATCCCTGTCACGGGATTGACCTGCCGGAGATCCGTAAGCCTGAGGTGGTGCCGCTGGATCCGGTGGTCGTTCGCGCGCTGCTGGCCGCGGCCTCGCCCAGCTACCGGGCGCTGGTGCGCCTGGCGGCCACGACCGGGCTACGCCAGGGCGAGCTGTTCGGCCTCGAGGTCGAGCACATCGACCTGCAGGCCGGGACGCTCGAGGTAGAGCAGCAACTCATCGGCCCCGACAAGGGCGTGCCGTACCTGGGCCAGCCGAAGACGGAGAAGAGTTACCGCACGGTGCCGTTGTCGGCGTCCGCGGTGGCGGCCGTCGAGGAGCACCTGAAGGCGTTCCCGCCGGCCGAGGTGGAGATCGAGGACCGCACGGACCCGCGCAAGCCGCGTACCAGGAAGGCCCGCCTGCTGTTCGTGAGCCGGACGGGCGACCCGATCCGGCGCGGGTCGTGGGCCAAGTCGTGGGCGCGCATGGTGAAGCGGGCAGACAAGCAGCTGATCGACGCCGGGTCGCCGCTGCGCGTGCCGGAGGGGACGACGACGCACGACTGCCGCCACTTCTATGCCTCGGTGCTGATCAAGCACGGGGCGAGCGTGAAGAAGGTACAGCGGCGCCTCGGTCACGCTAAGCCATCGATCACGCTCGACCTCTACGTGCATTTGTACGAGGACGACGAGGACACGACGGCCGCTCTCATCGATGAGGCCCTGGCGGAAGTGCCCTGAAAGTGCCCTGATGGGTGCGGAATTCGGAGAGTTCGCAGGTAGACGCAGAGAGGGCGGCACCCGTGCGGGGGTGCCGCCCCCTCCTGTGCCGGCGCGCGCCCCGGCGGCCGTCGGGCCGCGACTCCGTGGGCCGAACGGAGGACGCCCGGGAGCGGATCGGGCAACCCTCCCGAAGGGCGGCCCTACCGTGGGGCATGCCCGACTGGAACGTTCTTTTCCTCCCCAGCGTGCCGCCCCTGGAGCTCTTCCTGCGGGGCACGGTCACCTACCTGGTGCTGCTGGCCGTGATGCGCGTCATCGGCCAGCGCGAGTCCGGCGGGCTGGGGGTCAGCGACATCCTCCTGGTCGTGCTGGTCGCCCAGGCCGTGGGCCCGAGCCTGGTGGGCCACAGCAGCGCCCTTCCCGACGGCCTGCTGGTGGCGGTCACGCTCATCTTCTGGAGCCTGGTGATCGACGCCCTCGCCTACCGGATGCCCCGCCTCGCCGGCGTCGTCAAGGCCCGGCCCCGGCCCCTGGTCGAGGACGGACGGCTCAACCACAGGGCCATGCGCCGGGAACTGATGACCGAGGAGGAGGTCATGGCGCAGCTGCGCCTGCACGGCGTGAGCGATCTGTCGGACGTCACCCGCGCCTACCTCGAGCCCAACGGCATGATCAGCATCATCCGGGGAGAAGAGAGGCGGACCGACGGGCCGCCCCGGCCCGGAACGCCGTGACCGGGAGCGGCACCCGCGGCCGGCGCCACCCCAGCCCTCGCCCTCGTGGTCTCGTAGGCGAGGGCGAGCAACGTCTGTCGACGGTTCCGGGCAGCACTTGGCAGTCGGACAGCCCGAAGACGTCGATGAGAACTGACGACACCGGAGGACGGAGGCCGTTCCCCGATGCCCGTGACGGTGGCCGGCCGCAGGACCGTGTCAAGGCCGTTCGTCCTCGGCTTCGCCTGCGGGCGTCTCCGCCTCGACGCGGCCCCGCGGCCGGCGAACGCGGCGTCCATCGGGGAAGGACTCACCGAGTGGGGGAGGGGCTTTCGTCGTAGGCGGGGATCTGCGACTGAATGTTGAAGGTGATCGGCCCCGCGTCCTCGAACCGCATGGTGAACTTCATGAAGTCGCCGCCCCTGATCAGTTCGCGCACGTCCCGCAGCACCAGATGGGCCTTGCCCGGCTCCAGCTCCACGAGCTGGTTCACCGGGAGATCCACCCCGTCGGGAGACGGCCGGCCGTCGGAGTCGACGATGTCCACCGAGGCCGCATTCGGCGTGCCGGCGCCCACGAGCTTGTCGGCCTCGCTGCCCTTGTTGTAGAGCCACACGTACGCGGGGACGTCGTCTCCCGGCTGCCACGGCTCGCCTCGCGGTTCCGCCACGTGCGCGTACCGGATCATGATGTCGCCGATGCGGGCGTTCTGGCCCGGCGCTTCCCAGTCCGGCAGGGAGAAGTCGTCGTCCCCGCCGCATCCGCCCGCGGTCACAACCAGGGCAAGCGCGGCCGCCGCGAGGGTGCACCGGCCACGGCGTGCGAGGAGGGCTGCCATGGTTGCTCCTCTCACCGACCCACTGGTTCCATCTTGACCACCCCCATGATCCAGGGCAAACGGCGCAGGGCTGATCGTGTGCAGAGCACGGCCTGCGTCGGGACGCCTCGCATGGCGAAAACGGGCACTCGGCCCGTGGCGATGTCCTGTACCCGGGCTGCCCGGATGCCGGCCGGCCGGTGGGACCCGGTGCCGGTCTCGATCCTCGGCGCGGCTCGGAAGGCCGCCGTACGCGGTGACAGCCACCTCCCCACGCGCTACTGGTGCAGCCCCGCTCCGGGCCGAGACGTATGCCTGCCCGGGGGACGTCGATGCCTGTGAACGGGCACTCGACGAGGCCGACCGGGTGACTCACCTGCCGGGCCCCGCACGACAGGGAACGGCCGCGGCTCGACGGCGCACGGCTGGTGGGGGAGCGCGGCGCCGGACATGTGCGGCTCGGGCGGCTGGACCTGGCGGAACCAGCCCTCGAGCGGGCTCTCGAGTGTGATGCGCTGTCCAAAGGTGTGTCGTTCCGGCGCCGTGCCGCCGTCCTGCCCGACCTCGCCCTGATCGGAGCGAAGCGCAGGGCCGCCGATCAGGCCGTGACCTTCACCGATGGGACGTTGCAGCCGGCTCGGCGGTCCGGTTCCGGGTACGTCGCCCGTAGACCCCGGGCTCTGCGGGCGGAGCCCGGCCCGTCGGGCCGGGAGGGCCGGGTGGCGGAACCCGGTGCCGGGATCGGCGCCTTGCGTCTGTGCGGACAACCGGAACGCCGGTCGGGCATCGGCGGGCGCCGCGACCAGTGCAGCAGAGCCACCGTCGACGGACCTTCGCGCCCCGCAGGCTGCGGGATGTCCCAAGATGTCGCGGCCGTGGCACGGCATTGGTCACCGGGACGATCGGGTGAGTCCGGCAGCGACTTGCGGGGGTGGGATCAGTTCTATCAGGAAGTCCTGGTCGGCGGCGCCGGAGCAGCGGCCCTGGACGATCTCCGCTCCGTCCTCGGTGTCTTGGTCGCGCAGGCTCAGGCACCGGCCGGTGACGACCGGGCGGACGCGGAAGTGGGCCGTAGCAGGCGGGCCGAAGGGCTCGATTCGGAACTGTTGGGTCCGGTTGTCGTCGGCACAGTCGTCGCGGGGCTCGAGCAGGTCGCGCCCCGGCCCCTTCAACAGAACGGTGAGACAGCCGATGCCGTACTTCGGATGGTGCCACTGGATCTGCACGGTGTCCTTGCCCAGCGGTTCGAGGAACACCAGCGGCAGGACGGCCTTCGTGCAGGGTCGTTGAGCGGCGACGGCGGTCTGGTACCGGCCGGTGCGATCCCTGCCTTCGGTGAGGCACAGCTCGGGTGTGCGAGCGGGGTGGATGCGTGCCCAGCTGCCCACGGCCAGCATGCGCAGTTCGGTCACCGGCATTGCGGGCGGGGCGGCCGGTGCCGACGAGTCGTGGAACAGGCTGCCGACACCAAGCGTGCCCGCGACCGCGATGCCCGCGGCGCCGAACAGGCCGGCCGCCCGGCGCCACCGCGGGACGCGCGCGGGGACAGGCACACCGATGGCTGAAGCGCCGCGATCGTCGCCCCCCTCGTCGCCGATCGGTGCGGGCCTGTCGGTGGCGATGCGGCGACGTGCGTCGAGCCACTGACGTACTTCTTCCTCACCCAGGCCGCACGCGCGGGTGAAGGCGGCGACAAACCGTTCCCGGGGCAGGGTGGCGCGGCCGAGAGTGGTGGCGATCGTGCTGACCGGGAGCGTGTCGGTGTGCGCGATGGCCTTGCCCTCGAGCTGGCGGTAGGTCAGCCCGGACCAGAGCCGCAGCGTGCGCAGCGCCGCGGTGAACTCGGCAGGGGTGCTGGCCTGCGCCGGCTGTGGTGGTTCCTCCGGTGGCTCGGTGAAGCCGCTCCCTCTCTGGCTCATTACCTCAGCATGCGCCCCGCAGACGGTGATGGGGCACCCTTGAAATCGGCCTTGTTCGAGTGCGTTCGGAGCGCAGTGAGCATCGTTCCGAACGGGTGCGAACAGTGACTTCCCTTGTCGGCCCGGTGGCCGTGCGGACATGCTCGTCGGCGATCGAACCGTCGTGCGGCAGCCGTCGCCGACTCATCAGCCTCCTCTTCGACGCGACAGAGCGGTCCGCCCATCACGCGGCGCCTTCTGTCGCGCCGGACGTCGGCTTCCTCCCAGGAGGGGAACATTGGACAAGGCCAGGATTGGCAGGACCCTCGGTCGTGCCCTGACCGCTGCCGCCATCACCGCCGGTCTCGCCTTCACCGGCCTGCCCGGCACGGCCTCCGCAGCAGCTGAGGCGGCTGACGGCTGCCGCGACATCCACACGTCCGTTACCGGTGCCTACTTCCAAGGCACAGTGTGCTCGGACCCGGACCTCTGGTGGATGTCCCCGGAATACAACGAGCTGCCCACCTACCTGGAGGACACCGCCAAGGACGGCCGACGGGCCGAGTTGTGGGTCGGCTACACGTCGAGCGGCTACGACAGCGAGCTCGTTCTCGAGGCCACATGCGGCGTCGGATGCGCGCCTGACGCAGGCGGGCTGTGGGGATGGGCCGCCTACCCCTACACCGGTGACCAGGCCAAGTTCAGAGTGTGCACCAGTGACGCCGGGGCCTCCCGGCGCTGCGGCAGCTGGCGCTGACGAGCCGACCCCACAGGCCTCGGCCTCGAAGCGGCCGGGCCGCCCGGCGGTGAGTTGCCCGGGCGCCCCGGTCGCGCCGTCACCCGACGACGGGTGCCCCGCCACCATCGGCGCGGGGTGCCCTCGAAACAGGAGGTGTCATGACCATCCGCGCAAGACTTTCGTCTCTGACGACCGGCGCGCTCCTCGCGGCTACGCTGATCGCCACCACGGCGGCCCCGACACGGGCTGCGCCCGCCACTTCCGATCTTCCTGCGGCTGCGACAGAGTCGGAGCAGACGGCTTCCCAGACCGCCGGAGCGGTGGCCTGGTATTCCACCACGTCGCTGGGCGGGCCGATCAGGGCCTGCTTCAAGGCCAGTTGTGACTGGTACTACAAGACGTCTCCCGGGGACGATCTGCTGTGGAGTCATAACGCCTACAACGAGTACGGAAACCTGTGGTACTACGTCGACAACGGTTTCACACGCGGGTGGATCCACTGCGGGAACGTGACGGCCGGCTGCTGAACCCCGGTGGGCGGCTCTTCGGTCGCAGCGTGGCTGCGTATGCGGTGGATCCCTTGTCCGCCACTCCGCGCGGTCTCCTGCCGGGCGGGACTGCCTGCTTGCCGGGGAACCACGGAAGCCCCGCCGGATTTGTTTCCGGCGGGGCTTCGCCCCGTTTGCGGACATCACCCTGACGGCATCGCCCGCCCCGATGTGCTGGGGCACCCGCAGGGGAACGAGAGCCAATCCTTCCGATCGGGTGCCTTCGAGGGGACCGAACCGGCCGACGCGATTGCCACCGAGGCGCCGGCCCTGGGCGCGGAGGGGGTCCGGATCCGGTCGGACGGTGAGTGGCCGGCCGTGACCGCTGACAAGGACTGGTGGGAACCGTATGCGCGTGGTGCGTTCCGCGAGATCATTCCGTTTCCGGAAGCCGGAGCCAACGGCATGCTTGCCGAGGCGCTCGACGTGGCCCTTTCGGCAGGTGTGACCACCCCCACGCGGGACGGAACCAAGGTGGCGGGGAGTGTTCTCCTCCCCGCCTCTCCCCTGCCCGTCCGCTGATCAGGCCGCGGCCAGAACGGTTGCCCTTGTGCGGCGGCGCGGGCTCCGGCCCCTGGGGTGAGCGCCGCGCGGAAGGGCGGCGTCCCTGCGGCCGTCGAGCGTTCGACGTGGCGGCGCCCCCGTACGGGGGCGCCGCCACGTCGCCGTTTCGGAGTGCCTCAGTCGGTGCTGCGGCGCCTGCGGGCTGCGAGGAGGACGCCGCCGCCCGCGAGGACGACGGCCGCACCGCCGGCCGCGATGTACGGGGTCGCGCTGTTGCCACCGGTCTCGGCGAGGTCGGTGCCGCTGCCCTTTTCGGTGGCGCCCTTTTCGCCGGAGCCGGTTTTGGTGGTGCCGTCGTCCGAGCCGGTGTCCTTGTCCTTTTCCTCGTCGGCGGCGGGGACGAAGCCCGCCGGCGGGTTGTCGCAGCCGATGCCGTCGCCGTCGCGGTCCAGGTGCTTGCCGTAGTGCTCGCTGCTCGCCGGGATGTTGGCGTACCCGGCGGCGTACGCCTCGGGGCAGTTCTTGAACACGCCCTCGTGGGCGGTGGCGGTGGTGACGGGCAGCGTGGCCAGTGCGAGCGCGGCGACGGTCACGGCGGCGGACTTGCAGGACAGGTTCACAGGGGTTCCCCCAGCTATGTGCGGATATCCGGCAGCGTGCCCCTGTCCGGGGAGGTCTGCCGGGTGTGAGCTGCCGACGGTAGGGGAGGGGCGGGGGGAGGGTGGGGAGGTTTCGTGGACCTGTGATGCGAACGTGACGTGACCGGACGGTAGCTCTCCGCTCACGCCGGTGCGTTCTGTGCACCGGCGTGAGCCGGAAGCCGGGAGCGTTTACCTGCGGAACGGGCCCTTCACCTCGTACGTGATGCCGCCCGACGAACTCCCGCTCGTGCCGCGCTGGCTGGAGAAGTACAGGCGGGTGCCGTCCGGGGAGAAGGCCGGGCCGGTGATCTCGGAGCCGGACTGGCCGCTCACCCGGAGGAAGGGGGCCACGACGTCGTCGGGCGTGATGACGCAGATCTCCATGTTTCCGCCGTCCTCGGCCACGAAGAGGTCGCCCGAGGAGGAGCCGGTGACGTTGTCCACGCCGGTCAGGGGAGCGGAGCCGCCCGTCACCAGGGAGTCGTCGTAGGCGAGTTCGATGGTCTGGGCGGCGGCGTTGTACTGCCAGACGCGGTTGTCGCCCTTGGTCGTGAACCAGCAGGTGTCGTTCGCGTAGTGGCAGCCCTCGCCGCCGTTGAAGCGCTTGGCGCCGGAGACCTGGTTGCGGGTCGCGGTGACCCCGGACGGGTCCGGGACCCTCGCCCAGCTCACCGGGCCGCTCGTGCCGCTGCCCGCCACCAGTACCTCCAGCGTGCCGGAGGACAGGTCGCCCCACGTCGTCGGCCGGAAGCGGTAGAAGCAGCCGTCCGAGACGTCCTCGGTCAGGTAGACCACCCTGCGGACCGGGTCGGCGGCCGCCGCCTCGTGCTTGAAGCGGCCCATCGCGTCCCGGCGTACCGCCGCCCTCGTCCCCCACGGATCGGTCTCGTAGACGTAACCGCGGTCCACCTCCTCGCAGGACAGCCAGGTGTTCCACGGCGTGCTGCCGCCCGCGCAGTTCTGCCGGGTGCCGGACAGGATGCGGTACGCGCCCGTGACGGCGCCGGTGGCCGAGAAACGCACCGCGCCCGCGCCGCCGGACGGGTTGATCTCCGAGTTGGAGACGTAGATCCAGCCGCTGCCGTCCGCGTAACAGGCGCCGCCGTCGGGGGCGTTGTGCCAGGTGTACGACGTGCCCGGGACCTGCCGGCCGGAACGGGCGATCACCCTGCTGGTGAACCCGGCCGGCAGCCTGATCCCGTTGGCGTCCGCGGCGCCGAGCGCGCCGTAGGGGCCCGGGCCGGGCCGGGCGGGCGCCGCGTACGCGGCGCTGTGCCAGAGCGCGCCGCCGAGGACCGCGCCGGTGCCGCCCATGGCGCTCGCACGAAGGAAGGTACGACGTTCCACTGCCGCTCCTAGAGGTGCCGTGAACCGTCCCGCCACCGGCCGGTGACGGGGACGTGCGGACACGGAACCTACGGGTGTGCCATGGACACATCATGACCACAGGTGTGCCGGGGGGTGACCATCCCGAGTGCCGCCGGGCGCCCGCGTTCTCCCGGCGGGCGCCCGGCGGGAGTCCTACAGCGGCACGCCCACCGCCGTGAACGTCGTCCCGGGTGTCTGCGGGCTGGTGAAGCGGGCGTTGACCAGGTACAGGCGGTCGCGGTAACGGGCCGCGGTGGCCGGGACGTCGAAGCGCGGGTCGGTGATCGAACGGCGCAGGGTCGCCGTCGTCGCGCCGGCGTCGAGGTGGAACACGGTGACGACGTTCAGCCGGTTCTGGACCACGTACAGCGTGCGGCCGACGCGCACCAGGCCGTCGCCGTTGACGACGTCGTCCGCGCCGGACAGGGTGATGCGGGTGGCGCGTCCGGTGCGCAGGCCGACCCGGTACAGCTCACCCGGGGTGCTCTTGACCACGATGACGTCGCGGCCGTCGGGTGTGCTCACGATGCCGTTCGCGTTGTTGACGTCCGGCAGCTGCTCCCAGTCGCCGCTCAGCGGCAGCACCCGGACGGCGCCGCGCCGCCCGCGCGGGACGCCGTAGAGCACCGCGTCGCGCGAGTCGGTGAACCAGGCGCGGTCGCCGAGCAGGGCGACGTCGTTGATGAAATGGCCTGTCGCGGCCGTGAGCCGGTGGGTGGTGCGGAGGGTGCCGGTGCGGGCGTCCACGAGGCGCGCGGTGCCGCCACCGCCGCCCGCGACGTACAGCAGGCCGCCGTGGTCGTCCAGCTTCAGGCCGATGGACGCCAGGCCCGGGGCGCCCTCGTGGAACACCGCGCCCTGTCCGGTGCGCAGGTCGGTGCGGTAGATCGCGCCGTTCGCGCGGGAGCCCATGTACGCGTACGGCCTGCTGCCGATGGTGATGCCCTCGGGGAGCCAGCCGTCGGGCAGCGGGAACCCGGTCGGCCAGGCGGGGCGGTGTCCGGCCGCCTGCGCGGTACCGGTGCCGGCGGTCGCCGCGAGGGCGGCGGCCGCGGCACCGCCGAGCACGGCGCGGCGGGACGGCCGGGAGTGAGGGGAGTGCTTCCGGTTCATGGTTCGGGCCTCCGGGGCGGGTGGGGAGTGCGCGAGACGAGTGGGCGGGGTTCTCGGAGTCGATGAAACTCCAGGAACCCCGCCCACCGAACGGAAACACACGGATCCGACAGGAATTCGACAGTCGGACGGACGGGCGGTAACCGGGACGGCGGTACCCGGGACGGCCGGACGGCCGTCCCGGGTACCGCCCCTTATCCGCTCACGCCGCCTTGACCTCGTACGTCGTCAGACGGACCGTGTCGTCGTCCAGGCACTGGCCCGTCCCCAGGTCGAAGCGCTGCTTGAGCAGCGGGGAGGCGACGAACGGGCGGCCCCGGTGGGTGCCGGTCAGGCCGCGGGAGAGGACCGCCGCGCCGGTGAAGGGGTCGCGGTTGTCGACGGCGTACAGGCCGCCGTTGCGGTCGGTGAAGACGGCGGCCTGCCGGCCGTCGGGCAGCAGGGCCGCCACGCCGCGGCCCGGGACCAGTGCGCTCAGGTCGCAGACCGCGAACCAGGCGTCGGTCAGCTGGAGTCGGACCTTCAGGTCGGTGGTCTCGAGTGCCAGGGTCATCGCTGGGCGCTCCCTTCCAGGGCGGCTTCCTCGGACTGCGCGGGTCGCATGCCGATGTTCAGCAGGGGCAGGTCGGGCTTCATCTGGTCGCGTTCGGGGACGAAGCCGACGACCGGGTCCGGGGTGTCGGGGGCGTTGACGAAGGACACGAACCGGGAGAGCTTCTCGGGGTCGTTGATGGTCTCGGCCCACTCGTCGCGGTAGTGCGAGACGTGGGCGGACATCAGGGACTCCAGCTCGTCGCAGATGCCGAGCGAGTCGTGCACGACGACGTCCCGTACGTGGTCCAGGCCGCCCGGGATCCGGTCCAGCCAGGTCGAGGTGCGCTCCAGACGGTCTGCGGTGCGGATGTAGAACATCAGGAACCGGTCGATGAGGCGCACCAGTTCGGCGTCCGAGAGGTCCTGCGCGAGCAGGTCGGCGTGGCGCGGGGTGGCACCGCCGTTGCCGCCGACGTACAGGTTCCAGCCGCCCACGGTGGCGATGACGCCGAAGTCCTTCGACTGGGCCTCGGCGCACTCGCGCTGGCAGCCGGAGACCGCCGACTTCAGCTTGTGGGGCGACCTGAGTCCCCGGTAGCGCAGCTCCAGGTCGATCGCCATGCGCACCGAGTCCTGGACGCCGTAGCGGCACCAGGTCTGCCCGACGCAGGACTTCACCGTGCGCAGCGACTTGCCGTACGCGTGGCCGGACTCGAAACCGGCGTCCACCAGACGGGCCCAGATCACCGGGAGCTGTTCGACGCGGGCGCCGAACATGTCGATGCGCTGACCTCCGGTGATCTTCGTGTAGAGGCCGAAGTCGCGGGCGATCTCGCCGATCACGATCAGCTTCTCCGGGGCGATCTCGCCGCCGGGGATGCGGGGGACGACCGAATACGAGCCGTTCCTCTGCAGGTTGGCGAGGAAGTGGTCGTTGGTGTCCTGGAGGGCGGCCTGTTCACCGTCCAGGACGTACGTGCTCGCGCCGATGGCCGGGGCGAGCGAGGCGATGACCGAGCCGACCGTCGGCTTGCAGATCTCGCAGCCGTCGCCGCCCCGGGCGCCCTCGCGGCCGTGCCGGTCCAGCAGGTCCCGGTGGGAGGTGACGCGCAGGGCGTGGACGATCTCGTACAGCTCCTCGCGGGTCTGCGAGAAGCAGCCGCACAGGCCCTTGTCGACCTCGACGCCGCTCGCCTCCAGTTCGGCGTTGACCAGCTGGCCGAGCACCTTCACGCAACTGCCGCAGCCGGTACCGGCCCTGGTGCACTTCTTCACCTCGGGCACGGTGGTGCAGCTGTGCTCGGTGACCGCGCCGCGGACGGCGCCCTTGGTGACGTTGTGGCAGGAGCAGATGACCGCCTCGTCCGGCAGCGCGGACGGGCCGAGCTGGGCGGGGGCGCCGGCTCCGGCGGGCAGGACCAGGGACTCGGGCGAGACGGGCGGGACCGACCCGGTGAAGGCGCGCAGCGTGCCGTACGCCTCCGCGTCGCCGACCAGGATGCCGCCGAGCAGGGTGCCGTCGCTGCCGATGACCAGCTTCTTGTACAGGCCGGCGCGGGAGTCGGAGTAGACGACGTCCAGGCAGTCGGCGGTGGCGCCGTGCGCGTCGCCGAAGGACGCCACGTCCACGCCGAGCAGCTTCAGCTTGGTCGACAGGTCGGCGCCGGTGAACGACGCCTCGTCGTCGGCGATCGTCGCGGCGGCGGTCTGCGCCTGTTCGTAGCCGGGGGCGACCAGGCCGTACACCCGGCCGTCGGCGGCCAGCGCGCACTCGCCGATCGCGAAGACGTGCGGGTCGGTGACCGTGCGGCACTGCTCGTCCACGGCGATGCCGCCGCGCTCGCCGACCTCCAGGCCCGACGCACGGGCGAGCTGGTCGCGGGGGCGGACACCGGCGGAGAACACCACCATGTCGGTGGCGAGTTCGGAGCCGTCGGACAGCTTCATGCCGGTGACCGCGCCGTCCTCGCCGACCACGATCTCCTGCGTACCGGTGCCGGTGTGCACGGCCAGGCCCATGTTCTCGATGGTGCGCAGCAGCGCGCCGCCGCCGCCGTCGTCGACCTGCACCGGCATCAGGCGCGGCGCGAACTCCACGATGTGCGTGGTCAGTCCGAGCCCCTTGAGCGCGCCGGCCGCCTCCAGGCCGAGCAGCCCGCCGCCGACCACCGCGCCGGTCGTCGCCTTCTTCGCGTACTCCTCGATCGCGAGCAGGTCCTCGATGGTGCGGTAGACGAAGCAGCCGGCCGCGTCCTTGTTCGGCACCGGCGGCACGAACGGGTAGGAGCCGGTGGCCAGCACCAGGACGTCGTAGTCGACGGTCAGTCCCGAGCGGGCGGTGACCCTGCGGGCCTTGCGGTCGACCGTCTCGGCCGGGTCGCCGACGTGCAGCTCGATGCCGTGTTCCCCGATGAACGCCAGGTCCGTCACGGACAGGTCCTCGGCGGTGCGCCCCGAGAAGTACGAGGTGAGCTGGACGCGGTCGTACGCCGGACGCGGTTCCTCGCACAGCACGACCACGCGGTGCGTGGCGGTCAGGCCGCGCTCGGCGAGCGCCTCCAGGAAACGCTGGCCGACCATGCCGTGGCCGACGAGCACGATCGTGGGGGTGGGCCCCGGGGTGGCGGTCATCAGGAGCCTCCGTCGTTGGTGAGCAGGTGGAGCAGGGGGCCGCCGTCGGACGGGAGCGGCTCTGCTCCCTCCCACGCGCGGGCGAGCGCGCCGACCGTGCCGAGTTCGCCGACCAGGACCCCGCCGATCAGCCGGTCGTCGCGGACGACGACCTTGCGGTAGGTGCCCCGGGTGGCGTCGGTGAGCTGGACGACGTCGTCGCCGGGCCGTGCCTCGGTCTCGCCGAACGCGGCGAGGTCGAACGGGCTGTCGGGCCCCGTGAGGGTGAGCCGGGTCAGGGAGCGGGTGCCGGTGTAGCGGGCGCCCGCGTCCCCGGCGAGCAGGGCGGCCAGTGCCTCGGCCTGTTCCAGCGCGGGGGCGGCCAGTCCGTACACCGTGCCGGCGTGCTGGACGCAGTCGCCGACGGCGTGGATGCGGGGGTCACTGGTGCGCAGCTCGTCGTCGACGACGATGCCCTTGCGGACCTCCAGGCCGGCCGCCTGGGCGAGCCCCACCCGCGGGTGCACCCCGCAGGCCAGGACCACCAGGTCGGCGTCGAGCGCGTACCCGTCGGCCATCTCGACCGAGCGGACCGCGCCGGCGACGCAGCGCACGTCCCGCACCCGGCACTCGGTGTGCACCTCCACGCCGAGGTCGCTCAGATGCCGCCGGACGAGCCGGGAGGCCGCCGGGTCGAGCTGGCGTTCCATGAGCCGCTCGGACTGCTGGGCGAGGACGACCTGCGCGCCGCGCACGGCGAGTGCGCGGGCCGCGGACACGCCGAGCAGCCCGCCGCCGATGACGACGGCCCGCGTCCCCGGACGTACCGCCTTGGCCAGGCCCAGGCAGTCGTCCATGGTGCGGAACGCGTGCACGCCCTCGGGCAGCGTGTGGTCCTCGGTGAACAGCCCGCGCAGCGGCGGCAGCACCGGGTTGGAGCCGGTGGCCAGGACGAGCCGGTCGTAGCCGATCCCGGTACCGTCCGCACAGGCGACGGTGCGTGCCGCGCGGTCGATGCCGGTGACCCGGCCGCGGGTCAGCACCGTCGGCGCCGCCGGGGCGGGGAGGGCGATCAGCTCGGGGCTGTAGCGTCCGGCCAGCACCTCGGCGAGCAGCACCCTGTTGTACGGGCGGTGCTCCTCCTCGCCGACCAGCGTCACCGGTGTGCCGAGCCCGCCGAGCCGCCGGGCGAGTGTCACGCCCGCCAGGCCGGTGCCGATCACCACCACACGCTCGTTCGAGGTCATGTCCCTGAGCGTGCGGTGCGGGTGTTACCCGGCGGCATCGCGTCTGTTTCCCGCGCGGAACGCTGCCCTCAGCGGGGACGGGGGGTGGGTGTGAGGGTTCGGAGCACCGGGCCGGGGCGGCTGTGAGGAGGCGCCGACGGGGAGGCGGGGGTGATGCCGGGGTGATGCGGGGCGGCACTGTGACGACGCCCAACCTCAGGAAAAGCTCATCTTGATGGACGGCACAACTACCCGCTCCATAGGGTCACGCTCATGCCCGACATTTCGCTGACCACGGTCGTTCTCCTCTGCCTCGCGGCGCTCGCCGCCGGCTGGATCGACGCCGTGGTCGGCGGCGGCGGGCTCCTGCTCCTGCCCGCGCTGCTGCTCGGCCTGCCCGCCGGCACGCCCGCCGCGCACGCGCTCGGCACCAACAAGGCGGTCGCCATCGTCGGCACCACCGGCGCGGCGGTGACCTTCGCCCGCAAGGCACCCGTCGACGTACGGACCGCCGTACGCATCGGTCTCGCCGCCCTCGCCGGATCGTCGGGCGGGGCCTTCCTCGCCGCCGGGATGAGCACCGAGGTCCTCGAACCGGTGATCATGGTGGTGCTGCTCGCCGTGGCCGCCTTCGTCATCCTCCGGCCCGGTTTCGGCACCACGCCGAAGCCCGGCCCGGTCTCCCGCCGCCGCGTCCTCGCCGCGATCGGTTTCGGCGGCCTGGGCATCGGCTTCTACGACGGCCTCATCGGCCCCGGCACCGGTACGTTCCTCGTCCTGGCCCTCACCGCCCTGCTCCACCTCGACCTCGTCACCGCGTCCGCCACCGCGAAGATCGTCAACTGCTGCACCAACGCCGGCGCGCTGGCGATGTTCGCCTGGCAGGGCGCGGTGCTGTGGCAGCTGGCGGGCCTGATGGCCGTGTTCAACCTGGCGGGCGGCACCCTCGGTGCCCACACGGCCCTGAGGAAGGGCAGCGGCTTCGTCCGTGTCGTCCTGCTGGTGGTCGTCTTCGCGCTGGTGGCGAACATGGCGTACGAGCAGTGGCTGGCCTGAGCGCCGCACCCGGTGACCAGCCCGGCTGACGTGATCCCTTCGGACGGGCCGGGCTCCAGCGCCGCTCCGTGACGCGAGCGGCCGGTACCGGGGAGCGCCGCGGAACAGGACGACGCCGCCCGGGCCCCGGCCGACGACCTCCGCACGCAGATCGTCGACATGCAGGGCCGGCTGCGGGAGGCCGGGACCCGCCTCGAACACCTCGCGACCGTCCAGAGGACCATCACCGCACTCGCTGACCGCCTTCCGGCCGGGCCTCCGCGCCCGACCCGCCCGAGCACCCGGACCCCCGCGTCCTCGCCTTCCTCAACGGGGCCGCCGGCCCCCTTCGGGCCCGCGACATCTGCGAAGCCCCCGACCACGAACTGATGCCGAAGGACATCGAAGGCACCCGCGCCAAACTGAAACGCCTCGTCGAACTCGGCGTCCTCTCACAGCGTGCCCGGGCCGGTCGGCGTCCGGACAGGTCGACCGGTTTTGCTTCTCAAGGTGTTCATGCCGTGACGACAGGCTCCGCGGCTTCCGTGGCGACGGACGCCGGGGCTGCGGCCGGAGTGGTGGAGGGGGTCGGGGAGACGTACCGCACCTGGTTCTCGAAGGCGACGCCGTGGCTCTTCACGTCGATGGCGATACGGTCGCCGTCGG
The DNA here is from genome assembly GCF_053890455.1 of Streptomyces yamdrokensis. Lineage (NCBI taxonomy): Bacteria > Bacillati > Actinomycetota > Actinomycetes > Kitasatosporales > Streptomycetaceae > Streptomyces > Streptomyces yamdrokensis. Next base: position 2,386,866 of record NZ_CM132679.1, on the reverse strand, counting down.
CGATCCGGAACCCGTCGTGGAAGCTGGCCTCGTCGGCACCCAGGAGTACGTAGTTGACCAGCCCGGGCCGCCGCACCGCCGGGAACGTGAACAGGTGGGCCGCCATGTCCTGCACCCGGTAGTAGAGGGCGTCGTCACCGCAGTCGAAACCGCCCTCCCACGCCGTCGCGCCGTCCCGGACGATGGTGACCCGGCCGGTCACCGTGCGCGGCGGCGGTCCGAGGAACAGCCAGGGGGTGAGCGCCGTGTCGCACAGCTTGCAGTACGGGTTGTAGCCCGGGTCCTGGCGGTGCAGACCGATGTCGCACAGGTCGTTGCCGAAGGTGTAACCGGCGTAGTGGGGCGTGCCGTCGGCGTCGTTGACGTAGACGAGGGCGACCTCCGGTTCCTCGATGAGGGCGACCGGCCGCGCGGGCACGCTCAAAGCCTCGCCCGGCAGCCGCACCCAGTCGCCGAACCCCTTGAAGAACCACTTGGGCGGGGTGAACACCCCGTCCTCCGGGGCGGTTTCACCGCCCCACTTCTTCTTGTGCGTGCCCATGAAACCGCTCAGCAGCGCATGGCCCGTGGCCGTCGGCAGCAACGGAGGCAGCAGCCGTGTCTCCGGTTCCCCGGCGGTGACGACGACGGTCTCCGCACCCTCGGTGAGGGCGGCCCGCAAGGCCTCCTCCGAGCCGTCCGTGGCGATGAAGGCGGCCGCGACCTGGCCGTCCTGCACCCGGTACAGGGTCTGCTGCGCGCCGTCCTCGGGGCGGCCGAAGCCGACGTGGCGTTCGCCGTCGTACATGGCCTCGAAGAGGACGGGGAGGTGAGGGTGGGACATGAATGACTCCTCGATTGCGTAGGTGAGTTGGGGTGAATCAGGAGTGAGGGGCGAGGGTGGTGGGCACGTCCGCGCCCGTGAGGTCGGCCAGGATCTCGCCGACCCGGTCGACCGCCTCCCGTATCCACGGCAGGGTGAGCGGGTCCGCCGCCTCCAGCGCGGCCGTGCGCCGTTCGTCGGTGTCGCCGTAGAAGTGGCTGGTGGCCGCCCGGATCCGCAGAGGGCGGCCGGACTCCCCGAACGCGCTCGCGGGCAGTACGCCGACCCCGTAACGCTCCGAGAGCAGCCCGGCCAGGGCGTCGCCGTCGTGCACGCCGTGCGTGACGGCCAGGTGCTCCCGCAGGGGTTCGAAGTCCGGGTAGAGGTAGCAGGTCGCGGCGACGGGGGCCAGCTCCGCGCCCACGGCGGTGAAGCGGGCGGCGACTGCGCGCACCACCTTCTCGTGCAGCCGCCGGCTCGCCGCGATGCGCTCGGTGACCTCCGGCGGCTCCCCGAACGCGTACGCGGCCGCCGTCTGCACCGGCGCGGGCGGGCTGGACCAGATCTGGCTGGCGACCGCGACGAGCCGGGTGTGCAAGGCGCGCCCCGGTTCGCTGTCGGGCAGCCGGGCCGCCCCTGTACGCCAGCCACCGAGCGCCAGGTTCTTGGTGAGGCCGGTGGTGACAACGGTCAGCTCGGGCGCCTGCAGGGCCGGGGAGACGGCCGGCTCGGAGGTGTCGTACACCAGGTCGCAGTAGATCTCGTCGGAGACGATGACGAGGTCCAGTTCACGGGCCGCCTCCGCCAGCCGCCGTACGGTGGCGGCCGAGGCGATCGTGCCGGTCGGGTTGTCCGGCACGGTCACGACCACGGCCCGGGGGTTCTGCCCGGCGGCCCGGGCATCGGCGACCGCGCCGCGCAGCCGGTCCGGGTCGGGCACCCCGCCCTGCCCCGGCGGGATCGGTACGGGGATGGGCCGGGCCCCGGCGAGACGGGCCTGGGCCGCGTAGCTGACCCAGCCCGGGACAGGCACGATCACGTCCCCGCCGATGGCGAGGAGCAGCGCGAAGAGCAACGACTTGCTGCCAGGACCCGCCACGACGAGCCCTGGGTCGATGGCCAGGCCGCGCCGCTCCCAGTACCCGGCGACGGCGGTGCGCAGGGCGGGGTTTCCGGCGACGGAGCCGTACGCGTTCTCGGCGGCCGCGGCGGCGAGCCGGTCCCTGAGCGCGGGGAGGACGGGCAGGCCGATCTCCCCGCTGGCCATCGACAGGACCCGTTCCCCGGCCCGACGCCGTCGGGCCAGGGCCTCGTCGGCGGCGAGGGTCGCCGACATGGAGACCGGCGTGGGTTCGGGCATGACAGCTCCAACGGTCGGGGTGAGGGTGGAGGTGAACAGGGGGCGGCTCCGGGTCAGGAGGCGGTGGTGCTCGTGGCGTACCGCTCGCGCAGCTCCGCCTTGCGGACCTTGCCGGTCAGCGTCTTCGGGAGGGCGGGGACGTGCTCCACCCGGTCCGGCAGGAAGCGGGTGTCGTGGCCCGCCTCCGTGACCCGGGCCCGGACCTCGTCGAGCGTCGGGCCCTGGCCGCCGCGCGGGACCACGACGGCGACGATCACGTTCCCGGGCCCCGAACCCTCCTGGGCGCCGCCCCCCGCCGGCTCCAGGCCGACCAGCGCGGCCTCGACCGCCTTCGGGTGGCTGCCGATCACCGCCTCCAGTTCCGTCATCGGAGCCACCTGCCCGTCCCGCAGGACCGCGTCCCGGGCCCGGCCGATGATGCGGATGCCGCCCCGGCCGTCGTCCCGGGCGAGGTCGCCGGTGTCGAACCAGCCGTCCTCGCTCAGCTCGGCCGCGAACGCCTCGGGACGCTTGTGGTATCCGAGCGCGAGCGACGCCCCGCGCACCTTGAGCCGCCCCACGGAGCCGGCCGTGCCGCAGGCCCCGGAGAGGGCCGGGGCCTCCGGGGTCCCGAACGCCCCGGACGTCTCGATGCGGGTCTCCATGGCGTCGATGGCGCTGCCGTTGCTCCGCGCCGCCCAGCCCTCGGGGTCCTCGGGCCGGGTGGTGGTCACGGGGCCGTTCTCGGACATGCCCCACAGCGAGTGGGCGCGGGCGCCGAGCGTCTCGTGGACCTCGTCGGCCAGCTCTTTCAGGACCGGGGCCGAGCCGATCACCACATGTCGCAGCGTGCTGGTGTCCCGCCGCTCGGCCCGCTGCGAGACGACCACATCGGCGAGGGTGGCGGGCGGCCCGTACAAGAGGGTGGCGCCGTACCGCTCCACCAGGTCCAGCAGCGCCTCGTTGCGGCGTACGTCCTGGAAAGCGACAGTGCCGCCCAGCATGACGCCCGCGAGGAGGCCCTGCGCGAACCCCGAGTAGTGGACGAGCGGCGTGGAGACCGCCGCCACCCAGTCGTCGCCCGCCCCGAATGCGTCGACGTACCCGCGTACGGCCGAGTGGACCGTGTTCTGGCTGTGCAGGACGCCCTTGGACGGACCGGTGGTGCCGGAGGTGAACAGCACCACGAACGGGTCGTCCGCACCGAGCGCCAGGCCGTCCAGACGGGCGATGGCGCCCTCCTGCTTCTCCCGCTCCTGGGCCACGAAGTGCTCGTGGAAGGGGAGCGCGCCCTCGGGCCGCGGCCCGTCGACCACCACCACATGCTCAAGGGTGCGGAGTCCGTCCTTGAGGCGGGTGACGATCTCCGCCAGTGGCGTGCCCGACCACTCGGGGAGGGTGACGCACACCCGGGCCCCGGTGAGGCCGAGGCGGTGGCGCAGCTCCTCCTCCGTGCAGATGGGCGAGATCGGGACGATGACGGCGCCGACCCGGATGGAAGCGAAGATCAGCGGCACCATCTCCCATCGGTTGGGCAGTTGTACGGCGACGAAGTCGCCCCGCCGTACACCCAGTTCGAGCAGGGCCAGCGCGAACCGGTCGGTCAGACGGTCCAGTTCGGCGTAGTCGAGCGTGTCGGTACGGGACTCCGCGACGCGCCGGCCCGCGATGGCCGGCCGGCGTGGACGCAGGCGGGCCTGGCGGTGCAGGTCGTCGAGGAAGGTCTCCTTCCGCCACCAGCCCCGGCGGCGGTACTCGGCAGCGCGCTCCTCGGGCGTTTCGCCCCCGGTCGCCCGTTGTCCGGGAACAGCGGCCGGGACGGGCCGTTCCGTGGCCGGCACCGCCGCCTCCGTGGCCGCCGTACCCATCAGCGGTCCTTCCGGCGGGCCGCGAGCAGCTCGGGCAGCGGGTTTCCCGCCCGGGCGGCCGCGATCTCCAGCAGGTCCCGGGTGTTCTGCCGTACCCGGTCGCCCACCCAGTCGAAGACCCATGCCTTGCGCGCCTCGGCCGGCAGGTCGAACGGGACCACCCGGGTGACGGCCAGGGCCGCCGAGGCCGCGCCGCCGATATTGGCGATCACGCCGGGCACCAGGGCGGCCCCGGAGGCGGCGACCTTCTCCTTCGCCGCCGCGCTGGAGGCGAGGTTGGCACCCTCCACCACCAGACCGGCCCGCAGGCGGTGGGTGTTCTCGGCGGTGAGCGCGTACTTCTGCGCCGCCAGGACCAGGATGTCCGCGTCGACATCGAGCCAGGCGTCCGGCTCGCCGGAGAGCTTGACGTCCTGCGGCAGGCGGGTGCGGTCGATCCGCCCGAACTCGTCGGTGACAGCGACCAGTTCTTTCACCGGCAGCCGGTCCGCGCTGATCGTGCCCCGGACGTCGGCTATGCCCACGATGATGTGCCCGCGGTCCTCCAGGAAGCGGGCCACCGCCCGGCCCACCGCGCCGAAGCCCTGCACCACGACCCGGGCGGGCCCGGTACGGCCGGTCGCCTCCAGGGCGGTGATCGCGGCGACCCCGACGCCGTGACCGGTGGCGTCGATCAGGGGCTCGTAGTACGTACGCCAGTCGATCGGCATGTCCGGGGCGCCGGGCCGGTAGCGGGGGTCGTAGTTCGCCTCGGCGAAGAAGACGGCCCGGTCGGCGGGGGTGACGCCCATGTCGATGCCGAGGTGGATGCCGCCGTGCAGCAGCGGCTTCACCGTGCGGCCGAAGGTGCGGAAGGTCTCCTCGCGGTGGGAGCCGTCGGAGACGATCCCGGCCTTGGCGCCGCCGATGCGCAGTCCCGCCAGGGTGAACTTCTCGGTCATGTCCCGGGCCAGGCCCGCGACTTCCTCCTCGGTCACCCCGGTGGTCATCCGGGTGCCGCCCATCGCCAGGCCGTCGACGAGCGTGTCGACCACCACCCAGCCCTTGATGGCGCCGCCGCTGCCGTTGAGGTGGACGGTGAGGGCGGGGTCCTGCGGGTCTTCCAGAGCACTCATGGCGAAATCCTTGTCGTTTGTGAGTAACGGGAGTCAGGTGTGGGGAGAGCGGAGATGAGAGGAGTCGGGCCGGCTCCGGGTCAGGCTCGACGGGCACGGGTCACTGGTAGAGCCGGGCGAAGCCGCGCAGGATCTCCAGGCCGTCCTTGCGGAACTCCAGGTGGGCCTGGGCGCCGAAGATCCGGCCGTCGTCGGAGCGCAGGAACTCCACGGGCGCGTGCTCGGAACGACCGATCGAGCGGTAGCCGGCCGGGGCCTCCTGGAGGTAGAGGGTGTGCCGGTGGAAGACGGTGACCGTCGGCTTCACGTAGGTGAAGAGCGGTTCCTCCGTATCGACCTGCACCTCGTAGCCGCCGACCCGCTGCGGCCCCTCCGCGAGGCGTCCGCCGGCCGCGACGGCGAGGATCTGCATGCCGCCGCAGATGCCGAAGACCGGCACGTCCGTGTTGGTGACGAGGTCGATCAGGGGCTTGTAGTACTCGCTGTCGTACGCGCGCACCTTGGTGCCGCTCAGCACGATCGCCTGGTAGCGGCCGTTCACCCGGGCGGGTACGGACAAGGCGTCGACCGCCTCGGTCTGCGACCCCAACTCCTCAAATCGGGAACGGAGTTGTTTGAGGGAGAGCGTTCCGTTGTTGACGACCAGCACACGGGACCGCGTCATGCGCCCGCTCCTGACGTGTGGGTCCGGGCATCGGTGACGACCGTGCCGGTGGAGCCGTCCAGCAGCTCTGTGACGGCGGCGCTGCCGATGACGACCCGCTCGACGCCGCGCTCCAGGGCCTCGCCCGCGGCCCGCAGCTTCTTGCGCATGCCGCCCTTGGCGCCCTTGTCGCGGAAGGCGGCCGCGTCCCGGGCGCTGATCCGGCGTACCGGTTCCCCGCCGATCAGCAGGTGGCTGACGTCGGTGACCAGGACCAGGTCGGTGGCGCCGGTGGCTCCGGCGATCGCGGCGGCAGCCCGGTCGGCGTCGGTGTTGACCTCCTGGCCCGCCGCGTTCCGGGCGAGCGGGGTGACGAGGCAGGCGTGTCCGGGCCGGAGGTTCTTCAGCGGGGCCGGGTCGACGCCGGCGACCGGGCCGACGAGGTTCTCCAGCTCGACGAGCTGCTTCTCCTGCCACCACCAGCGCTCGCCCTCGCCCGCACTCACCAGTCCTTCGCTGCCGAGCAGCCGCTCGGCGGTGATGCCCCGGCTCTCCAGCCGCCCGAGAACGTCCTCGGCCAGCTCGGCGCTGACGGTCTTGATGTCGTCGATGACCTCCGGCGTGGTCCACCGGCTCTGGTTGCCGTACCGGTCGTGCAGGATCGCCGACGGTTCGCTGTAGCGGGGGCTGAGCTTCTTGAGCGGCTTGGACCAGCCGTGCACGAGGACCAGCGGACGGCCCCGGCCGTGGCGGGCCAGGTCGTCCCACCAGCCACCGTCGAGATCGTCCAGGCAGCTGCCGCCGAGCTTGACCACCGTGGGGACGGAACGCTGTGCGCTCATGCCGGCATCACCGGCTGCTGGGTCAGCCCCGTCTCCTCCGGCAGGCCGAACCGCAGGTTCGTCACCTGCACGGCCTGGCCCGCGGCTCCCTTGACGAGGTTGTCGAGCGCGGCGAGCACGACGATCCGGCCGCCCTCCTCGTCGTGCAGGATCGTCACATCGGCGAAGTTGGAGCCGAGGACGACCTGCGGGTCGGGCACCGGGATCAGCGTCTCGTCGGGCCGGCGCACCCGGACGAACGGGCACCCCTTGTAGAAGCGCAGGTAGGCCCGGTTCAGCTCGCGCTGGTCCACCTGCTCGTCGGTGAAGACGTACGAACTGGTCAGCAGCCCCCGTACGTTGGGGACGCCGTACGCCGACATGGTCAGGTTGCCGACCGCGCCGGGCTTGCTCCGCTCCAGGAAGTCACCGACCTCCGCGGCGTGCCGGTGCCCGGTCGGGGAGTACGGGGCGATGGCCCCGGCCCGGAACGGGTGCAGGTCGGAGGTGCGCAGCTGGATGCCGCCGCCGCTGGACCCGCTCTTGCCGTCCACCACCACCGTCTTCAGGTCGAGCCCGAGGCCGAGGGTGAGCGGGGCCAGCCCCAGGGTGATCGCGGTGGCGTAGCAGCCGGGCAGCGAGATCAGCGCGGCGCCCTTCAACCGGTCGCCGATCAGCTCCGGTACGCCGTACACGAAGCGGTCCGCCAGATCGGTGCGCCGCTTGACCTTCGGGTACCAGCGGTCGTGCAGTTCCGGCGTACGGATGCGGAAGGCGCCGCTGAGATCGACGATGGCCGGGACGCGGTCCGCGAGCAGCGAGGCCAGCTCGGCCGAGACCGGCGCCGGGGTGGCCAGGAAAAGGACGTCGACCTTCTCCGCGACCTCCTCGGTGACGGGCTGCACGGTCAGGCCCTGGTGGATGCGGAGGCCCGGGTGGAGCTCGGAGGGCCGGCGGCCGATGTTGGAGGAACCGCCGAGGAAGGCCAGCTCCAGGTCGGGGTGCTGGGTGATGAGTCGGATGAGTTCGCCGCCGGCGAGCCCGGAGGCGCCGACGACTCCTGCACGGATCATGCGAGTAGCTCCTGCACATAACGGCCGATGGCCGAGGGGATGTCCACTCCGGTGGCGGAGGCCACGGCCCGGAAGCCGGGTGCGTGGTTGACCTCGTTGACGACGTAGCCGTCCGGGGTGCTGAAGAGGTCGACCCCGTAGATTCCGGGTCCGAGCACGTCCACCACGCCGTCGATGATCTTGAGCACGTCGGGGTCGTGGGCGACCGCGCGGTTCTTGTTGCCCAGGGCCGCGTTGTTGCGCCAGTCGCTGCCGCCGCTCTCGAACTCCGCCGCGCCGATCAGCTCGCGCCCGACGACGAGGCAGCGCACCGAGCGGCCGCCGAGGTACGGCTCCACCACGCCGGCCTGCTCGAAGGCGTGGGCCAGGTCCTCGATGTAGTCGTACACGGAGTGGGCGGTGTCGGCGTGCCGGATCAGCGTGACCCGCTTGCCCATGCCGCCGAAGACGGGCTTGAGGACGAGGGGCAGCGGCAGGTCGGCGAGGGCCTTGTCGAAGTCCTTGCGGGAGAGCACGAGCCGGTGGTCCGGCACCGGCACGCCCGCGGTCTGCAGCAGGGCGCGCAGGGCGGCCTTGTTCTCGCAGGCGTGGATGGCCCGGGCGGTGTTCAGCGTGGGGACGCCGGCCGCCTCGGCGAGGGTGGCGATCAGCCCGCCGCGGGTGTAGCTGCGACTGCGGATCAACAGGGTGTCGTACCCCCTGATGGCCGGGGCGTCCGGGTGACCGAGGGAGAGGGACTCGTCGTTGACCCAGCCGAGACGGAGGCCGAACGCCGGGGCCGCCTCGATCAGCAGGCGTTCCTCCCAGGCGATTCGGTCCGCGACGACCGCGACGGGGCGGGGAGCGCCCATGTCACTGGCCCCAGTCGCGCAGCTGCACCTCGACCATCTCCAGCGTCAGCCGGCCGTCCTCGACGGCCTCGACGCGGAGGGTCAGGATGCACTCGGGGCAGGAGAGGGTCTCGCCCTGGGTGACCGGGGGCACGGTCAGGTCGGTCTCGCACTCGGGGCATACGCCGGTCAGGGTGGCGGTGGACATGGGGCGACTCCGTCGGTGAGGGAGGGATGTGGGAAAGCGGTGGTTCAGGCGGGGACGGGGCGGAAGTCGATGGCGGCCTTGCGGATCGTGTCCCGGTCCAGCAGCGGGCGGCCGTCCCGCTCCTGCCGCTCGGCCAGCCAGGGGGTGAAGGCGTCGATGTCGATCTCCAGGCCCGAGTCGGCCAGGGCCCAGCGGACCAGCGCGGTGGTGAGGCGGCTGCGGACCCGCAACTCGCGTCTGTTGCCGACAAGTTCGGCGGGCAACGTCTCGTACGCCTCCGGGTGGGTCAGCTGGCCCGGCAGCTCGTACGCGAAGGCGTGCGGCGTGGTCGGCCCGGACTGGAAGGCGTCCCCGAGGCCGGCGCCCCTGAGGGCGATCCGGGACAGCTCGGTGAGGTGGGTCAGGTCGAAGCGGGTGTCGCCGTGGATGACGCGCAGCGAGGTGAGCAGCTCGGCCAGCGGGGCGTTGCCGCCGCGCTCACCGATGCCGCCGACGGTCGCGGAGATCCACTGGGCGCCCGCACGCACGGCGGCCAGGGAGTTGGCGACGGCCATGCCCAGCATGTTGTGCGAGTGGATCTCGATCTCGGAGCCGTCGATCGCGGTGATGTCCCCGATCACCTCCTCCATCTGCCAGGGGGACAGACAGGCGACGGTCTCCGCGAGCCGGAACCGGTCCGCCCCCGCCGCGAAACCCGCCTCGACATAGGGGACGAGCCGTTCCTTGGGCGTACGGGCGCCGTCCTCACCGCTGAACGTGACGTGGAAGCCGCGCTCCTTGGCCTGCGTAATCGCCGAACGCGCCAATACCTGGAGGAACTTGGGGCTGGCCGAGTCGATCTTCAGCTGCGCGTGCTGCTCGGAGGTGGGGATGGAGTACATGATGTGGCGCACACCCAGGCGCTCGGCCTCGTCCAGGGCGCGGGAGACCTGGCGGCGGTCGCGTACGACGAGGAGCGTCATGCTGCGCTCGGGGCCGATGGCCTCGTGGGTGGCGAGGACGAGGTCGGCGTCCTTGGAGTCCGGGCCGGAGACCATGCCCACCTCGACGAGTTCGACGCCCGTACGCACCAGCAGGTCCGCGATGGCGGCGGCGTCCTCGGGGCCGAACTCGACGCCTGCCATGTGCGCGGAGTCCCGCAGCGTCGCGTCGGATATGCGGGGCGGTCTCCCCGGTTCCTCGGTGCTTGGCACTGCCATTTCCTTCACTCCTTATTTCCGGAAGGGCCGTCCTGGAATGGGTTGAATTCCCGAAAGGGGCTGTGAATCGAAATCCTGGGGTGCGCAGGCGCTGATCGCTGATCCATATCCTTCGCCGCCCGGCGGGGAAGGGCAACATCCGCCGCGTCAGAGCTGTGTGGTGGAGTGTCAAGGAATGTCAAGAAGGAAAGGGAGTGCAAGGATGGTGTGCGGGGTTGCCAAATGGCTTACGGAGAGACCCGGTCGATGTGACGCGCGTCTACTGTGCGGACATGGATCTCTTCTCGCTGCCCCGGCTAGGGGTCGTCGTGCCGCCGGAAAACCCCACGGCGGAACCCGAGTTCAACCGTCTGCTCGGTGCCGGAATGAATGTGTACACCTCCCGTTTCCCCGTGACTCCGGGGGTCGGACTCAGGGCCATGCTGGAGACGTACAACGACGTGCTTCCCGATCTGCTCGGCAGCTTCGGCGCGCTGCGCCTGGACGCCACCGTGGTGGCGTGCAGCGCCTCGCACTACCTGCTGGACCCGGAGGGCGACCGGGCCTTCTGCGACGAGTTGTCCGAGCGCGCCGGCTCTCCCGTGCAGTCCTCCACGCAGGCGATACTCGCGGCCTGCGAGGCGCTCGGGGTGACCCGTCTGACGCTCGTCTCCCCGTACCAACCGTGGCTCACCGACACCTCGCGCGCCTTCTGGGAGCGGGCCGGGCTCACGGTCGACGGGGTGGTACTCGTACCGGCGGACCCGGGCACGGCGGAGCCGGGGGCCACGAGCCCGGGTGAGGACGCGCACTACGACCCGTACGAGGTGACGACCGGGGCGATCCTGCGGCGCGTACGGGAGCGGGAACTGCCCGCCGGCACGGCCCTGCTCTTCACGGGTACGGGCATGAGCACGCTCGCCGCCCTCGCCGAGCTGGCCCGGAGCGAGCCGCGGCGCACACTGCTGACCTCGAATCTGGCGTCGGCCTGGTGGGCGCGACGGGCGGTGGGGGAGACCGGAGAGGCGCACCACCCGTTGCTGCGGCGGCTGGAGGGGGCGGCGGTGTGACGGCGAGGGCCCCGGGGAGCGTGGTCGTACGCTCCCCGGGGCCCTCGCGCCGCCCGTTTGCTCAGCCGGCGAACGTCTCCGGCATGCGCCAGGCATACCCCATGCGATAGCCGACACCCCGGACCGTGATGATCCAGCCGCTGGAGCCGAGTTTCGCCCGGAGGCTGCTCACATGGGTGTCGATGGTGCGGCTGGTGTGCCCCCAGTTGCTTCCCCAGACCCGGGACATCAGCTCTTTCCGTGTCACGACCGTTTCGGGGGTGGCGGCCAGGGTGTAGAGCAGCTCGAACTCCTTCGATGTGACGCCGACGAGCCGGTTGTGCAGCCGCACCTCCCGCAGACGCGGATCGATATGGAGATGGTGCAGGGAGATGGCGGCCGGGAGGGCCTGCCGGGGCTGGGCGCGGCGGAGTACCGCCTCGATACGGGCCCCGACCTCCCAAAATCCCCAGGTTTTCACCACGCAGTCGTCCGCGCCTGCTTTCAGGACAAGAACCCGCCCCAGTTCGTCCTCGGCGTCGGTGACGGCTATCAGTGCGGTGTCACCGCTGTTCCGCAGGGAACGGCACAATTCCAGTCCGTCGATATCGGGCAGTTTCAGGGAGAACAGCACCAGATCCGCGTCGCCGTGCGCCCGCAGGGCCTGCTCTCCGGTGGAGACACTGCGGGCGGTGAAACCCTGCCGCCGGAGATCGCTCACCATGGTTGATGCGGCGGCGGTGTTCTGCTCCACCACGAGTACCTGTCTCACGTGCCCCACCTTTTCTCCTCGGCCTCACGTCAGTTCAGGGCGCCGGTGAGCCGGGCCGGGGGTGTGAGCGGTGAGGTGGCCGGTGGTGGCGGGGTCGCGCCGGGGCTGCGGTAGAGGCACTCGTATGCGTAGGCGGCGGAGGCCATGGTCATGTGCCGGTGCCAGCCGGGATAGGAACGGCCCTCGAAGTCGAGTACCCCGAAACGCTTTTGCAGCGTGCTGACGGTCGAAAGGGCCGCCACACGGCTGCGCGCCAACCTGAGGATCTCCACCACGCGGCGGTCGGTGAGCGAGGTGATCCAGTACCGGGCCGGCTGCCGGCCGTCCGGGTCGGGCCGCTCCAGGACGCGATAGGGACGGGCCTCCCCGTCGTTGCCGAGGCTCGGTAGGCGTACCGTATTGGTGTACATGTGTATGGGGACGGTCCTGGTACGGGCCGCCGTCGTCTGCCGGAACGTGACGTATGTCTGGCGGGCGCACCGGTCCTCTCCCAGCGCACTCACCGTGCTTGCGGCAGGTGTGCGACGTCCGGTGAGCACCACCTGTTCCGGCGAGACCTCGCACACCACCTCGACGCGCTGGCGCGCGAGCCCCACGAGCACGCTGGCCGACTCGTCGCATCTCGTCAGGTCGAGTACCCAGGGGATTCTGCGGAGCGGAGGCTGAGCGGCGATCCCGCCCGCGTAGTCGATCACGTAGGAGCCGGCGGTCCGCCCGGCCTGGGACGGGGGGACACGCGCGCGACGCCTGCGTTCGGCGTCCAGGTTCCACGCCCTGTCGAGCACCAGGCTCCAGTCCACCGGTAAGCAGTGTGCATCCGTTACGAGTAACAGGCCCAGGGCACGCTGGCAGTTGACGGCGCGTCCGGTGTTCCGGTCGATCCGCCGGTGCACCCCCACGGAGTGCTCGCCACGCTTGGGAATGATGAGTTCGGTAACGGTCCAGGCGCGCGGGGTCGTGCTCGCGGCCGCGCGCAGGGCCAGCCGGTTACGCACCGGCTGCCAGTCCCACGGACTGGCGTTGATGAACTGGTGCAGTCCATGTGCGGCAGCCGACGGCAGGGGTTTGGCCAGCGCCAGCCTGCGCGGAGTCTTCTTGCCGGGTGCGTGGATCAGCCCCCACAGGTACGCCTGGGCCCACCGGCGCTGCTCCGCGCGTTGGAAGGCCTGGAAGATCTCGTCCATGAATTGTTGCATGCGCGTGCCATCGCCCGACACGACCGTGCGTACCTCACTTGACGACATGTAACGCTACGCCCCCTCGATATTCGTCTTTACTCGAACCCAAGCGGATACACGGCACATAAGTGCGAGTTGAAAATACCGTCTGGGGCGACGATTCCCTGACTTGATCGGCAATTTTGCAACTTTGCGGGCTGAGCTGGGGAAACGGGGCGCCACGGGGTGGGGGAGCGAGGCGCGTGCCGAGGGAGGTAGGGGTTCGACCAGGCAGTAAACCGTTACCGAACCCGACCGAGGAAGTGTCAACAGGATATGAACATGACGCGGATCCGGTCGAGATGGCTGAAGTTGGTCTACGACCGTCGCGTCGGGGCGCGGGCCCGGCGGGCACGATCGGGCGGGGAACGCCGCGCGGGCCCGATGCTCGGCATCGGGCCCGCGCGGAACTGTGGCTGCGGTCAGGCCGGGTCAGGTGCCGCGCCGTGGGCCGGGGCCACCGGCCGCTGGGCGGGGAAGCCCGCCTGCCGGGCGTACAGCACGACCGCGATCACCGGCAGCAGAAGCAGCAGAACCGTCCAGGGGAAGGACTCGCTGCCGACCACGTCGAGCAGGATGCCGCCGACGATGCCGCCGCCCGCCATCGCGACGTTCCAGAGCGTGACGAGCATCGCCTGCGCCGCGTCGGCGGACTCGCCGCCCGCGTCACCGACGGCGGTCTGCAGCAGGGTGGGCACGCCGCCCCAGCCCAGACCCCACAGCACCGCGGCGACGTAGACGAGGGCGGTGGTGTCGGAGAGGACGGCCAGGAGCAGCGAGGCGACGGCGACGAGCAGGGCGCCGCCGACGGTGAGGCCACGCAGCCGCCGGTTGATCTGCGCGCCGACGATCCAGATGCTCGCCAGCGAGGCGGCGCCGAAGACCAGGAGGATCAGGCCGGTGGAGCCGCCCAGTCCCAGGTCCTCGAGATACGTGGCGATGTACGCGTACAGGATGGTGTGGGCCAGCACGAAGACCAGCGTGACGAAGAGGACCGGGGACACACCCGGGATGCGCAGGGTACGCAGCATCTTCGGCCGCTCGCCGCGCCCCTGGCCGGCGAAGTCCGGTACGGCCGCGAAGATCCACACCAGGAGCACGAACGTGAGGGCGGTCATCGACAGGAACGCCACCCGCCAGCCGAGCCAGTCACCGAGGAAGGTACCGGCGGGCACGCCGAGGGAGAGCGCGACGGGGATACCGGCCATGGCGATGGCCATCGCCTTGCCCTGGAGGTGCACGGGGGCCATACGGCGGGCGTATCCGGCGAGCAGGGCCCAGGCGAGACCGGCGGCCACACCGGCGACGAAACGCGCCACCATCGTCAGCTCGTAGACGGACGACACGGCCGTCACGGTGTTGGCGAGGGCGAAGCCGCCCATGGCCGTGAGGAGCAGCCTCTTGCGCCGCCAGCCCGCGGTGGCCGCGGTGAGCGGGATCGCGGTCAGGGCGGTGCCGATCGCGTAGATCGTGACCGTCTGGCCGGTCGCGGACTCGCTGACCCGCAGGTCCTGGCTCATCGCGGGCAGCAGGCCGGCGGGGAGGGTCTCGGTGAGACTGGTGATGAAGACGGCGGTGGCGAGGGCGAGCAGGGCGAACAGCGGAAGCTTCTGCTGTTCGTCGCCTCCGCTCTTCGGGTCCGGGGCCGCAGCGGCGGCGGGCGCCGTGTCGGGTGCGGTGCTCATGGGGTGCGCTCCAGGTTTTCCGTAAGGGAGGTGCGGGATGTGGGACGGACGTCGGGGTCTCGCGAGGACGGTGGAGGCCGGGCGGCGAAGGCGGTGGTGCGGGGCGGCTGGTTCACGGGTGGCCGAGCCCGCCGTCGACGGGGAGCCTGGCCCCCGTGGTGAACGTCGCCTCCGTGGCCAGGAACAGCGCGGCCCGGGCCACCTCTTCGGCGGCGCCGAGGCGGCCGAGCGGCGGCAGGGGCACGGCACCGGAGCCCGGCGCCTCGATACAGCCCGGGGCCACCGCGTTGACGCGGATGCCCCGGGAGACGAGTTCGGCGGCGAGCGCGGTCACGGCGTCGGGGCACGGGGTGGGGGCGGTGAGCACGATCGCACCGCCGTCCTTGAGGTGCGGCAGCAGGGGCCGGGCGGTGGGGACGGCATCGGCGAAGAGGAGATCGACGCCGCCCCCGGCGGCGCTCCTTGCGGTGCTCCCGGGTCCGGTGCCGGTTCGTGCGGTGAGGGCCTGTGCGGTGAGAGCGGTCTCGACGGCGGACGGGGCGACGACGCGGGCGGCGGAGCCGAGTTCGGCGACCGCGTGGGCGCGCTCCTCGTCGGTGCGGGCGGTCAGCAGGACCGTCGCCCCGCCCTCCACGAGACGCTTGGCGATGGCCAGGCCGATGCCGGTGGCCCCACCGACGACCAGGGCCTCTCTGCGCGCGTACTTGGTCATGGTTGCCGCTCCCTCCAGGGGGTGCCCGTTCCTCGCCGGTGCCGCGGTGCCACCCGCGTGGACGACTCTGTGCCCGGGCGCTTCGGGGAACCTTCGGGAAACCTTCGGAACGGCTGACGGACGGGCCGGTGGTGCCCAGAGGCCCGGGGGCCGGTCCCCCGGACATGTACGGTGGCGCCCATGCGGTTTGGGGTACTCGGGCCACTGGTGGTGTGGGACGGCGAGGGACGGGAAGTCAGAGTCCCCGAAGCCAAGGTCCGGGCCCTGCTGGCGGACCTGCTCGCGAACGACGGGGGGCCGGTCTCCGCCGACCGTCTCATCCACGACCTGTGGGGCGACACTCCTCCGGGCAAGCCCGCGGGCGCCCTCCAGGCCAAGATCTCCCAGCTGCGCCGGGTCATCGGCCGGGACCGGGTGGTGCGCCAGCCCCCCGGCTACCGGCTGCGGCTCGACGGCGACGAGGTGGACGCCGCACGCTTTCGCGCCCTGGTGACCGAGGCACGCCCCGTCCAGGACCCCCGCGCCCGGGCCGCGCTGCTCACCGAGGCCCTGGAGCTGTGGCGGGGGCCGGCGTACGCGGACTTCGCGGACGGTCCTTTCGTACGGGGGGCCGCCCAGCGGCTCACGGAACAGCGGCTGTCCGTACTGGAGGAGCAGGCACAGGCACGCCTCGAGGCGGGGGACCACGCGCTCCTCGTCGGGGAACTGACCGGCCTCGTGGCGCTCCACCCGCTGCGGGAACGCCTGCGTGCCGTCCAGATGAAGGCCCTGTACGCGGCGGGGCGCCAGAGCGAGGCACTCGCGTCGTACGACGACCTGCGCACCCGGCTCGTGGGAGAGCTGGGGGTCGATCCGAGCCCCGAACTGACCGCCCTGCACGGGGCGGTGCTGCGACAGGAGCCGGGGCTGAGCGCGGGGGCGTACGGGGCTTCGGCAGGCGGGTCCGGGGCGGCGGTGGCGGACCTCGCACCCGCGGCGGAGACGGCGAGCACCGCAGCGGCCACCGCCCCGGCCCCGCACACGAACCTCCCCGTCCCCCTCACCCCCCTCGTCGGCCGCTGTCAGGCACTGGCCGACCTCTCGCAACTCCTCGCGGAAAAACGGCTGGTGACCCTCACCGGTCCCGGCGGCGTAGGCAAGACCCGGCTGGCCGTGGCGGCGGCCACCGCCGAGCGGGACGGCGCTCAGGCAGGTGAACCGGCCGACGGAACATGGCTCGTCGAGTTCTCCGGCATCCGCGCCGGCACCCCCGCCGACCTGGCCCAGGTCGTCGCCGCCACCCTCGGCATCCGGGACGACGCCCCCCGCTCACTGCCGGGCACCGGCCCTCCCACGCCCTCCCTGCCGCACCGCCTCGCCGCAGCCCTGCGCGACCGCCGCACCCTGCTGGTCCTGGACAACTGCGAGCACGTCGTCGACGCCGCCGCCGAACTCACCGAACTGCTCCTGCGCACCGCCCCAGGGCTGCGGGTCCTGGCCACCGGGCAGGAGCCGCTCGGCCTGGCGGGCGAGGCGATGTTCCTCGTCGAGCCCCTGCCGCCCGCCGACGCGGTCCGGATGTTCATGGAGCGTGCCGCCGCCGCGACCCCCGGCTTCCCGCGCGACCCACAGGCGCCGGACGAGCCCGAGCGCCGGGCCGTGGCCGAGATCTGCCGCCGGCTCGACGGCATCCCACTCGCGTTGGAGCTCGCCGCCACCCGGGTACGGGCCCTGGGAGTGAGGGAGCTGGCGGCCCGGCTCAACGACCGCTTCCGGGTGCTGACTTTCGGGCAGCGCGGCGCACCGGCCCGGCAGCAGACGCTGCGGGCGGTGATCGACTGGAGTTGGGAGCTGCTCAGCGCGCCCGAGCGCATCGTCCTGCGCCGCCTCGCCGCCCACAGCGACGGCTGCGACCTGGCCGCCGCCGAAGCGGTCTGCGCGGGTGACGGCGTCGCCCGGGAAGAGGTGCTCGACCTCGTCACCCGGTTGGTCGACCGGTCCCTGGTGGTCGTGGTGGACGGGCCCACCGGGCCCCGCTACCGGCTCCTGGAGTCCGTCGCCGCGTACGCGACCGAGCGGCTCCACGACATGGAGGACCTCACCGCCGTACGGGACCGTCATCTGCGCCACTACCGGGCCCTGGCCGAACATGCCGAGCCGCAGTTGCGCGGCGCCGGGCAGCGGCCCTGGCTGGCCCGGCTGGACGCCGAGGCCGGGAACCTGCGTACGGCGCTCGACGAGGCGGTGCGCCGTGCGGGCGCGGGAGAGCCGGACGAGGCGGTCCGGCTGGCCACCGCCCTGGCCTGGTGGTGGCTGCTGCGCGGCCGTCTCACCGAGGCCCGCAGCAGCCTGGGAGCGGTGCTGGCCGTGACGTCCGCTTCCTTCGACCCTGCCGATCCCGGCCCCGCCGCCCCCGCCGCCCCCGCCGAACTCGCCCTCCTCCACGCCGCCTTCGCACTGCTCACCGGGGATCACACCGCAGCCGCCACCCCGGAGGGCGGCCGCACCACGACAGCGGACAGCCGCGGCCTCATCGCGACCGGTGACGCCGTTGCCGACCCCGTGCGCCGGGCCCGTGCCCTGTGGCTCTGTGCGTACGGCCTGTTCAGCGCGGGTGACGATGCCGAGGGCAGCGAGCTGAACACCCGCGCCCTCACCCTGTTCACCGCCGCGGAGGACCAGTGGGGCACCGCCGCCGCGCTCGGCCTGCGCGCGACGCTCGCGCTGGTCCGCGGCGACCTCGTCGGGCTCGGCCGTGACGGGCTGCGCAGCTCCCTGATCTTCTGTGAACTGGGCGACCGCTGGGGTGAGTTGCAGACCGTGTCTCCGCTCGCCGCACTCGCCGAGATCAAGGGTGCGTACGAGGACGCGGAGCGTCGCCAGTACGAAGGCCTGCGGATGGCCCGGGAGCTGGGTCTGGAGGCGGAGGTGTCCGCGCGGCTCTCCGGGCTCGGTCGGCTCGCGCTGCTCGCCCGCGACTGGGACCGTGCCCGCGGCCTGCACGAACAGGCGCGCCGGATCGCCGCCGAACAGGGTTACAAGTACGGCGAGATCCACTCCGAGATGGGCCTCGCCCTCGGCGCACGCCGCTCCGGCGACCTCGACGGAGCCGAGGCGCACCTGCTGCACATCCGCGACGGCTACGCCGATGTCTCCTCCCAGGCGGGCGACCACCTGCTCCTGGCCGAGCTCGGCTTCGTCGCCGAGCTGCGCGGCGACGCGCGCGGGGCGGCGGCCCACCACCTGGAGGGCCTGGAGATCGCCCGCGCCCTCGCGGAGCCCCGTGCCCTGGCCCTCTCCCTGGAGGGCCTCGCCGGTGCGGCCGCGCTGCCCGGTCACGGCCCCGCCGCCACCCGCGCGGCCGTCCTCCTGGGCGCGGCGGCGGCCGCCCGTCGCCGGGCCGGAGCCCCGCTGCCGCCCGCCGAACGCGCCGACGTCGACCGCGTCACCGCGTCGGCGCGGGCCGCGCTGGGCGAGGACGCGTTCACAAAGGCGTATGACCGTGGCACCCGGCTGACCGCCGAGGAGGCGGTCCGCCACGCCCGTACGGCACTCGACCCGGGACACTGACCGGGCGGCGCCCTCCTGGACGTCGAGCGCGTCGGGCGGGGGCCGCACGCCCGCGCACTCACCGCCCGCGCATCGTGCCAGGGGGAGCGTCCGCGCCGGTGGGCCGGCGGACCATGACGTGGGTCATCGCCCGGTGGGCGCGGGAGGCGGAGAAGACCGGGCGGTGCCCGCGGTCGCGGTCCGCCCACGCCGACGGATGTCCCCCCACCCTCGCGGTCAGTCCGCACGGGCCGCCGGCGCCAGCAGGTCGATCATCCCCGTCCCGTCCTCGTGGCCGTGTCCCTCGGCGACGTGGCGGGCCATCAGGTCCATGTACGGCGTCAGCAGCTCCGCGCTGACGCCCTGCTCCCCGGCCGTGCGCAGCAGGGTCGCGTTGCCCACGGCCTGCATCGCGAGCTCGGACACCACGTCCGAGGTGTAGTCCCCGCTGCGCAGTCGCCCGGCGGTCTCGTGCACGGCCGGCGTCATCGCGGTGAGCCAGGAGGCGAGCAGGGGCGCGAAGTCCCCGGGATCGATGTCCTCCCGGCGGATCAGCGCGAAGGCGTGGGTGACGCCGGCGAACAGCCCGCTCATCGCACTCAGCAACGCCACGTCGTGCAGCGCGGCGAACCCGGGGTCCTCACCCACGTACCGGGTGCCGGCCGGGACGGTGAGCGTGTCCCGGTGCTCCTCGAACAGGGGGCGCGAGCCGCTGTAGAAGACGTACGCCCCGGACTCCGGGGCCCCGATCATCGGCGGTACCGCCATGATCCCGGCGTCCAGGAAACGGGCGCCGCGTGCCGTGGCCCAGGCTGCGCGGGCACGGCCCTGGGCCGGCGTTCCGGTGGTGAGGTTCACCAGGTCCCGCCCGGTGAGGACGGTGTCCCCGAGCGCCTCGCCGACGGAGTCGTCGTCGAGCAGGCAGGCGACCACCAGACGGTTCGCGGCCACCGCCTCGGCGGCGGTCGAGGCGACCACGGCGCCCTCGGCGGCGAGGGCCGCGGTGCGGGCGGCGGTGCGGTTCCAGACGGTCACCGGATGACCGGCGGCGAGCCAGGCGCGGCCGAGGGCGGTGCCCATGGCGCCGGCGCCGAGGAGGGTCAGGGAAGCAGGAACGGGGGAGGGGGTGTTGTGGGTCATGGAGACCAGGCTCGCCGCGGGGAAGGAGCTGCTCAAGTACGCACTTCGAAGTGGGTGCTCACCCCGGGGAAAGGGCGCAGGCAGCGGAAGCGGACGAGGTGACGGGCATGGGGACGGTACGGCGGCCGGGGGCGTATCTGTGCGGGATCGACGCGGCGATGGACGTGATCGGCGGCAAGTGGAAGGTGCTGGTCCTCTGGGCGCTGCACGAACGGCCGTACCGCTTCGGCGCCCTGCGCCGGGAGCTGCCCGGGATCACCGAGAAGGTGCTCGCCTCGCATCTGCGGGAGCTGGAGTCCGACGGCATCGTGCACCGCGAGGAGTACGACGAGACCCCGCCGCGGGTCGAGTACTCCCTGACGCCCAGGGGCACGGCGCTCAACGAGGCGCTGGAACCGCTGGGCGCGTGGGGGAGGGCGAACGTGCTGGGGCCGCTCGAAGGGTCAGCGGCTGCCGGTGAGGTGGGCGTAGACGACGACGTTGCCCCGGTAGCCGGTGGTGCGTGAGTAGCCTCCGCCGCAGGTGATGATCCGCAGCTCCGGGCGGTTCGCCGCGCCGTACACCTTCCCGTCGGGGAAGTCCCGGGCGTCGTACACCTCGACGGCGTGCACGGTGAACACGGCGGTGGTGCCGTCGCGCCGGTCCACCTCGACGGTGCCGCCCTTGCGCAGGGCGCCCAGGGAGTAGAAGACGGCGGGACCCTCGGCGTTGTCGACATGGCCCGCGACGACCGCGGTGCCGCTCTCACCGGGCGTGGTACCGGCCTCGTACCAGCCGGCCAGGCCCGGCCGCTCGGGCGGCGGCACCTCGAGGCTGCCGGTGCCGGTCAGGCCGAGGCCCGTCAGGGGCGCGTCCACGCCGATCGCGGGGATGCGGATCCGGTCGGGCGGGGAGGGCGGCAGCGCGGCGGACGCCGGGACCTGCCCGGCACCGTGCCCCGAGCCCGTGGAGTGGGCCTGGGTGGCCGACGGCTGCGGCGGGGCGCCCGTGCCGGTTCCGGCGTGCAGCAGCCACAGGCCGCAGCACAGGGCGAGCGTGCTCACCGACGCTATGACCGTGTTGCCCGGTGCCCCGGCCACCCGCCCGGACCTGCGGCGTGTGCGGCGTGTGCGGTGTATGTGACGTATGCGGTGCATCTCTCACCGACCTCTCCCGTGTCGGCCCCGTGCCCCTCCGGGCCGCGAGGGGCGTCGGGCCCGGAGGGGGAGGGACATGCGGTACCGGCGGACGGGCGGCGGAGGGGCGCCCGTCAGATCCTCTCGCCTCTCGCCCGGCGATGCAGGAGCCAGGTACCGCCCGCGGCGGCGACGGCGAGAGCCGTCACGCCGGCCGCGGTCTGCGCGGGACCGGGGCCCAGAGCGCCGCCGACCCCCGTCCTCACACTGCCCCGGGGATACACCTGCTGCGCCGCGGGCGTCAGCCTGACCACCAGGTCACCGGTCACCCGCTGCCCGCCCGCCTCGCACGTCGCGACGATCTCGTACGTCCCCGGCTGCGCGCCCGGTGGCACCCGGAACCGTCCGGTCGAGTCCCGTCCGGCCGTGTCGGGACCGTCGTCGCGCGGTGCCAGCGTGAAACGGCCGGCGCCCACGGCGGTGGCATCGCCCGTGACCGTGTCACCGTCGCCGCACGCCGCGGTGTCCACCGTCACCTGTGTGCCCGCCACGACCACGGACGGGCGCAGTTCCAGGCTCCCGGCCGGTTTTCCGGCCGGCCTGCCGTTGCCGTGGGGAGGTCCCGCGGGGGCGGCGGACTCCTCGGCGTACGCGGCGGGCACCACGAGCAGCCCCGCGGCGGCCATGGCGACGGCGAGCGCGGGTCCGGTCAAGTCGGTCAGCCGCCGGGCGGTACCTCGCATCGATGCTCCCTCGGGCTCACGGAGGGGCCGCGCCCGCGGCACCCCCTTGTGCCGCCGTCGGTCGCGTCCCCGCTAGTCCGAGGTAAAGGCCGGCGGGCGCGGCCCGCTCCCTGAGAGAACGTCAAAAATGAGGTGAATGGGTGTCAGACAGTCTCCGCCGGAGCCCTGCCCGCACCCGTTTCGGCAGGTCACCGCAGTGCCGGGGGCCCGGCCGGGGGAAAGAACCCGAAGGGTGTGCCACACGGCGGTGAACGGGTGAGGCAGCGGCGTACGAGCGGAGCGGCCGGGACTCAGGACCGCACCGTCTCCACTTCCACCCGTACCGCGCACACCTTGAACTCCGGCATCCGCGACGTCGGGTCCAGGGCGGGGTTGGTGAGGGTGTTCGCGCGGCCCTCGCCCGCCCAGTGGAACGGCATGAACACGGTGTCGGGGCGGATCGCGGTGGTGATCCGGGCCGGCGCCACCGCCCGGCCCCGCCGGGACACCACGGCCAGCGGGTCGCCCTCGGCCGCGCCGAGCCGCTCCGCGAGCCGCGGGTGCAACTGCACGAACGGGCCGGGCGCGGCCGCGTTCAGCTCGTCGACGCGCCGGGTCTGCGCGCCGGACTGGTACTGCGCCACGACCCGGCCGGTGGTCAGCAGCACGGGGTACTCGTCGTCGGGCTCCTCGGCGTTCGCGCGGTGCGCGACGGGCACGAACCGGGCCCGCCCGTCCTCGGTGGCGAACCGGTCGAGGAACAGCCGGGGAGTGCCGGGGTGCACGGCACCGTCCGCCGGCGCAGGTTCCTCCACCGGCGCGGGGCCGGGGGCCGGGCACGGCCAGAACACGCCGTTGTCCTCCGCGAGCCGCCGGTAACTGATCCCGGAGTAGTCGGCGGGCCCGCCCGCGCTCGCGCGGCGCAGCTCCTCGAAGACCTCCTCGGGATCGGTCGGGAACCTCTTCTGCGGACTCGGCCCGGTGCCGAGCCGGGCGGCCAGCCCGTGCAGCACCTCGAGGTCGCTGCGCACGCCGTCCGGCGCGGACAGCGCGCGCCGCCGCAGCAGGACCCTGCCCTCCAGGCTGGTCGTCGTGCCCGTCTCCTCCGCCCACTGCGTCACCGGCAGGACGACGTCGGCGAGCGCGGCCGTCTCCGACAGCACGACGTCGCACACCGCGAGGAAGTCCAGCGACCGGATGCGCTCCTCGACGTGCGCGGCGCGGGGCGCCGACACCACCGGGTTGGAGCCCATCAGCAGCAGCGAGCGGATGTCCCCGCCCAGCGCGTCCAGCAGCTCGTACGCGCTGCGCCCCGGGCCGGGCAGCGAGTCGGGGTCCACACCCCAGACGCCGGCGACATGTGCGCGCGCCGCGGGGTCGGTCAGCTTGCGGTAGCCGGGCAGCTGGTCGGCCTTCTGGCCGTGTTCGCGCCCGCCCTGCCCGTTGCCCTGCCCGGTCAGGCAGCCGTACCCGGACAGCGGGCGGCCCGCCCGGCCGGTCGCCAGGCACAGGTTGATCCAGGCGCCCACGGTGTCGGTGCCCTTGGCCTGCTGTTCGGGCCCGCGGGCGGTGAGCACCATCGCCGCCTCTGGCTCGCAGAACAGCCGTACGGTCTCGCGCAGCCGGGGCACCGGCACGCCGGTGATCCGCTCCACGTACTCCGGCCAGTGCGCCATCGCCGCGGCCCGGGTCTCCTCCCAGCCGGTGGTGCGTTCTTGGATGTACGCCTCGTCGCTGCGGCCCTCGGCGACGACCAGGTGCAGCAGACCCAGCGCCAGCGCGAGGTCGGTGCCGGGGCGGGGCGCCAGATGCAGATCGGCCAGCTCGGCGGTCTTCGTACGGCGCGGGTCGACGACGATCAGCGTGCCGCCGTTCTCCTTCAGTTCGGCGAAGTAGCGCAGCGCCGGCGGCATGGTCTCCGCCGGGTTCGAGCCGACGAGGATCACGCAGCCGGTCCTCGGGACGTCCTCCAGCGGGAACGGCAGCCCCCGGTCCAGCCCGAACGCCTTGATGCCGGCGGCCGCCGCGGACGACATGCAGAAGCGGCCGTTGTAGTCGATCTGGGAGGTGCCCAGCACCACCCGCGCGAACTTCCCCAGCGAGTACGCCTTCTCGTTCGTCAGCCCGCCGCCGCCGAACACCCCGACCGCGTCCGCCCCGTGCTCACCGCGCGTACGGCCCAGCCCCTCGGCGATCCGGTCCAGCGCCTCGTCCCAGCCGGCGGGCACCAGCTCGCCACTCTCCCGTGACCGCACCAACGGCGAGGTCAGCCGCACGGCGGAGGACAGCACCGCCGGCGCCGTACGCCCCTTGCCGCACAGCGCGCCCCGGTTCACCGGGAAGTCCGCGCGCTCGCTCACCTCGACGGTCCCGTCCGGCGCGGGCGTCAGATTCATCCCGCACTGCAGGGCGCAGTACGGGCAGTGCGTGGACGTCACGGTGTTCTGCATACCGCCCAGCGTGCGCCGCACGTGTTACACACCGCACCGGCCCCTGTTACACGCCCGGTACGGCGACCTCCCCGGGGGCGGGGGAGCGCGGTGAGGGCACGGCCGTGCGGGGCTTCCTCCGCTCGGACGCCCACGAGGCGGACACGGCCGCCGCACAGGCGGGACATGTCGTCGAGGTCGGCCGTTGCACAGTACGGCCACCGGCCCGGGTCGGCGCAGCGCCATCTCCGCGACGGTCGCGTCGATCGCGTACTTGTGGCCGTGCAGGTCTGCCGCCTCGAGCAGTTCCGCGGCTCTGTGCGCTGCCGCCCCGGTCACCGGCTCCACCTTCACGCGGGACAGCACCCACCGAACCCGGGGCAGGTTCACGCGCGCGTGACCGACCTCCACGATGGTGTCGGCCCCGACGACGACATCGGCCCCCAGGGCATGGAACTCGTGGAGCATCGCGAGGATCCTGCGGTCCTGCGCGATCCAGGCGGAGAGCCTTTGGGAGTCCGGCACGACAGTCCTGGACCGGCCTTTCACGCCGCCGTCGCCGACCCGTCGGCGTCACGCGTCGTCCCGAAGATCCGGGACCGTGCCCCGGCCGGCTCCTCCTCGGTGAAGGCTCCTGTTCTTCCTGGTAACGCGTCAGGCCGGCGCCGGGCAACTGGTGCCGCAGCTGACGAGCCACTGCTTCGGCGACGTAGCCAAAGACGTTGTCGGTGAGCTTTCCCAGCTCGGCGACCTGCTCGGCCGGGAGGGGGCGACCTTGATGCGTGCGGTGTCCGCCATGGTGCGGGCCCACTGCGGTATGCGCGTTACGGCCGCCGTGCGGCCGACGGGGCACGGACGTCGTCGAGCGCCTGCTCCACCCCCGCCTCCCTCGGCCCGAGGAAGTGCGGGTCCGGGCGGAAGGCCGCGTCCGCCGCCGCCTTGCCCGCGGCGAGGATCTCCCGGGCGCCCCCGTAGTACCAGGTGACGTCGTGCCGGTCGTCGACGCCGACGCCGTACGAGGAGACGCCGGCCGCCCGGCACAGGGTGACCGCGCGCCGGATGTGGAAGCCCTGGCTGATCAGTACGGCCCGGTCCACGCCGAAGATCTTCTTCGCGCGCACGCACGAGTCCCAGGTGTCGAAGCCCGCGTAGTCGCTGACGATCCGCGCGCCGGGCACGCCGTGCCGGGTCAGATAGGCGCGCATCGCGTCCGGTTCGTCGTACTCCTCACGGCTGTTGTCGCCGGTGACCAGGACCACCTCGATCCGGCCCGCCCGGTACAGCTCGGCCGCCGCGTCCAGCCGGTGCGCGAGGTACGGCGACGGCTCCCCGTCCCACAGGCCCGCGCCGAAGACCACGGCGACGTCGGTGCGGGGCACGTCGGCGATGGTGTGCAGCCGGCCCTCCGCCGCCAGACGCATCCACGTCGCGGGCAGCAGCGCCAGTACGCACGCCACCATTCCCGCCCGCACCAGCCGCCGCCGGCCGGCCCGGGTGCGCGGCAGGCGGGGCGGGCGCGGTCGGCGGAGCCATCGGGCAGCGCCCGCCCTCACACGGCGCAACGGATGAAGCATGAAACGGACGCCCTCCCCGGTCGGTCCTCGCCGTCGAAGACGCCCTCGCGCGCCCCACGGTTCAGCCGTTTCCTGTGATCAGCGGCACGGTACGGGGGTACCCGGGGGTGAAGCCGCAGCTCGAACGGGCTCACACCGGGCGGGGGCCGTGCCGTGAACCGCCGGAAAACACCCGTCACGCCCGTGCAACGGGCAGGCAACGTCCCCCGGCGACGATCGGAGACATGACGGTGCACCTCACGACCCCGACCCCGATCCCGACCCCGCTCAGCAGCCGGCCGCCCGGGCACGGGGCGGCCGGCGGGAGCGGCCGGCGCCGCCCGCTCCCGCCGCCGCCCCCGGCCCTCGTCGTGGTGGCCCACGGCAGCCGTGATCCGCGCGCGCTGAGCACCGTACGGGCGCTCCTGGACCGCGTACGCGCGCTCCGCCCCGGTCTGCCGGTGCACCTCGGACACATCGAGCTGAACGAGCCGCTCCTTCCCGACACCCTCGCCGGTCTGCACGCGCGGGGGACCGGCTCCGCCGTACTGGTGCCGCTGCTGTTCGGCCGCGGCTACCACGTCAAGCGGGACATCCCCGAGATGGCCGCCGCCTCGCCGCTGCCCACGCGCGTGGCCGCCCCGCTCGGCTCGCACCCGCTGCTCGTCGACGCGCTGCACGCCCGCCTGACGGAGGCCGGCTGGCGGGCCCCGGCCGACGGGGCGACCCGCCGGGCGAGCGCGGTCGTGCTGGCTGCCGCCGGGTCCCGCGACCCCGAGTCGCGGGCCGACACCGCCCGCACCGCCGACCTGCTGGCCCGGCGCCTCGGCGTCCCCGTCGTCCCCGCCTACGCCTCCACGGCCGCCCCCACCGTCTCCGAGGCCCTGCGTGCCCTCGAGGCCGAGGGCCGCCACCGGGTGGCCGTCGCCTCCTGCTTCACCGCCCCCGGCCGCTTCGCCACGGAGTGCGCGGCGGCCTCCCCCTGGGTCACCGCGGCCCCCCTCGGCACCCATCCCGCCATGGCCCACCTCCTCCTCCACCGCTACACCCGGGCCCGCACGGCGCCCGCCCTGACCGCCGCGTGACACGGAGGTCCACGACGGCGCCCGTTCAGGGCGCGGCGGGGGGCCCGGTCCGGGACCAGGACAGCCCCGTGGCCGCCGGCCGCCCGTCCGGCCCCGCCCGGTGACCCGCGCGGCCCGGTGCGGCAGCCCTCCGCGCGTCCCTCGACTGTCACCGCGTACACGTAGTGTCGAGACATGGCAGGCACCAGCACCCCCGCCCCCACCGGCCCCCCGGCTCAGGCGCAGGCACACCCGCGGCAGCACCCCGCCCCGTCCCCCGGCTACGACCCGGGCTCGGCCGCCCGCTGGGCCGCCGAGCCCGACAAGCGTCCCGGGCG
Source organism: Streptomyces yamdrokensis (assembly GCF_053890455.1). Classification (NCBI taxonomy): domain Bacteria; kingdom Bacillati; phylum Actinomycetota; class Actinomycetes; order Kitasatosporales; family Streptomycetaceae; genus Streptomyces; species Streptomyces yamdrokensis. Next base: position 2,359,665 of record NZ_CM132679.1, on the reverse strand, counting down.
TACGGCCTTCCAGCGCGACCGCGCGCGCGTGCTGCACTCCTCGGCCCTGCGCCGCCTGGCCGGCAAGACGCAGGTCGTCACCCCCGGAGCGGCCAGCCCGGTCTGGGACGCCAGCCCTCGCACCCGCCTCACCCACTCCCTCGAATGCGCCCAGGTGGGCCGGGAGCTCGGCGCCGCCCTCGGCTGCGATGCGGACCTCGTGGAGGCCGCCTGCCTCTCCCACGACCTGGGCCACCCGGCCTTCGGCCACAACGGCGAACAGGCGCTGAACGAGTTCGCCGAGGACTGCGGCGGCTTCGAGGGCAACGCCCAGTCGCTGCGCCTGCTCACCCGCATCGAACCCAAGCGGTTCGTCCCGGACCCGGAGAGCGGAGACGCCGTCAGCGTCGGCCTCAACCTCACCCGCGCCACCCTCGACGCCGCCACCAAGTACCCCTGGGCGCGAGGCGCCCACCCCACCGACCCGGCCTCCCCGAAGTTCGGTGTCTACGGGGACGACCGCCCCGTCTTCGACTGGGTCCGCGAGGGCGCCCCCGAGGGCCGTGTCTGTTTCGAGGCCCAGGTCATGGACTGGGCCGACGACGTCGCCTACTCGGTGCACGACGTGGAGGACGGCCTGCACGCCGGCCACATCGACCCCAACTGCCTGCACGCCGAGCCCGAACGGCAGGAGATCTTCGCCGTCGCCGTCGGCCGGTACGTCGGCGCGGACACCGACCCGGCGGAACTCGCCGAGGCGCTCGACCGCCTCCTCGCCCAGGAGTGGTGGCCGCACGGCTACGACGGCACAGCGGTCGCCCAGGCCCGCCTCAAGGACGCCACCAGCCAGCTCATCGGCCGCTTCTGCCTCGCCGCCGAGGGCGCCACCCGGGAGGAATTCGGCAGTGGCCGTCTCACCCGCTACGGAGCCGAACTGGTCGTACCCAGGGGCACCCGTATGGAGTGCGCCGTCCTCAAGGCGGTCGCCGACCGGTACGTCATGCAGCGCGCCGAGCAGGAGCAGCTCCGCGCCGACCAGCAGATCGTCGTCCTGGAACTGGCCGAGGCGCTCACCGCCCGTGCCCCCGAAGGCCTGGACCCGCAGTTCCGCACCCTGTTCGCACAGGCTCCGGACGACCGCGCCCGCAAGCGGGTGATCGTCGACCAGATCGCTTCCCTCACCGACGCCTCGGCCCGCTCGCTTCACGCCCGCCTCACCGGGCAGGCGTGAGGCAGGCGTGAGGCCGGCACGAAGGAGTACGGCACCGGGGGGACCCGCGGGGCCCCGGAGACGGGCGCCTGCCCGAAGGTGACCCTCCGTGGCCTGATCGGGTCACTCCCCCTTCCGGCATCACCCTGTGTGCGGGACGCTCGCACATGGCGGCACTCAAGAGGAGGCATCACGTGGTCGACGCGGATCAGACATTCGTCATCGTCGGAGGCGGCCTGGCGGGCGCGAAGGCGGCCGAGACGCTGCGGGCGGAGGGATTCACCGGCCGGGTCCTGCTGATCTGCGACGAACGGGACCACCCGTACGAGCGGCCGCCGCTGTCCAAGGGCTTCCTGCTCGGCAAGGAGGAGCGCGACGGCGTCTTCGTGCACGAGCCCGCCTGGTACGCGCGCCACGACATCGAGCTGCACCTCGGCCAGACCGTCGACGCCGTCGACCGCGTCGCGAAGACCGTCCGCTTCGGCGAGGACGGCACCACCGTCCACTACGACAAACTGCTGCTGGCCAACGGCTCCGAGCCCCGCCGCCTGGACATCCCGGGCACGGACCTCGTCGGCGTCCACCACCTGCGCCGCCTCGCGCACGCCGAGCGACTCAAGGGCGTCCTGGCCTCCCTCGGCCGGGACAACGGCCACCTGGTGATCGCCGGCGCCGGCTGGATCGGCCTGGAGGTCGCCGCGGCGGCCCGCGAGTACGGCGCGGAGGTCACCGTCGTGCACCGCGGGCCCACCCCGCTGCACTCCGTCCTCGGCCCCGAGCTCGGCCAGCTCTTCGCCGACCTGCACAGCGAGCACGGCGTCCGCTTCCACTTCGGCGCCACCCTCACCGGGATCACCGGCCAGGACGGTGTCGTCCTCGCCGCCCGCACCGACGACGGCGAGGAACACCCGGCGCACGCGGTCCTCGCGGCGATCGGCGCCGCCCCGCGCACCGGCCTCGCCCGGGCGGCGGGCCTGGACCTCGCCGACCCCGTGGACGGCGGCGGCATCCGGGTCGACGAGCGGCTGCGCACCTCCGACCCCGACATCCACGCCGCCGGTGACGTCGCCTCCTTCCCGCACGCCCTCTTCGGCACCCGGCTGCGCGTCGAGCACTGGGCCAACGCCCTCAACGGCGGCCCGGCCGCGGCCCGCGCGATGCTCGGCCAAGAGGTCGCCCACGACCGGGTCCCGTACTTCTTCAGCGACCAGTACGACCTGGGCATGGAGTACTCCGGCTGGGCCCCGCCGGGCTCCTACGACCAGGTCGTGATCCGGGGCGACGCGGGCAAGCGGGAGTTCGTCGCCTTCTGGGTGAGGGAGGGCAGGGTGCTGGCCGGCATGAACGTCAACGTGTGGGACGTCACCGCCCCGATCCAGCGCCTGATCACCTCCCGGACCCAGGTGGACACGGACTCCCTGGCGAACCCGCGCGTCCCACTGGAAAGCCTCGCCCCCTGACGGCCTGCGGAGGCCGAGTGCCCCGACGGCCGGCCGGAACGCCCGTGCTCCTGTGGGCCGGCGGGGACTTCGGCACTCCCGTCGGCCGGCCGGGACGCACGCGCCCCACGGGCATCCGCACTCCGCCGGCGGGGAACCGGGCACCGGTGGGCCGGGTGCCCCGGGACCGGCCGCCGGCGGACCGCCGTAGACTTCACGCGTGGCTGGACGGATCAACGACGAGGACGTGAAGGCGGTACGGGACGCGGTCCCGATCGACGCCGTGGTGTCCGAGTACCTCCAGCTCAAGGGCGCGGGCGGCGGCAACCTCAAGGGTCTGTGCCCGTTCCACGACGAGAAGTCGCCCTCCTTCCAGGTGAGTCCGAGCAAGGGGTTCTTCCACTGCTTCGGCTGCCAGGAGGGCGGCGACACCATCACGTTCGTGATGAAGATCGACCACCTCTCCTTCTCCGAGGCGGTCGAGCGCCTCGCCGCCCAGGCCGGCATCACCCTGCGCTACGAGGAGGGCGGGTACAACCCCGCCCACCAGCGCGGCGAGCGCATCCGCCTGGTCGAGGCCCACCAGATCGCCGCCGAGTGGTACACGGAGCAGCTCGCGACCTCCGCCGAGGCGGACGCCGGCCGCACCTTCCTCGCCGAGCGCGGCTTCGACCAGGGCGCCGCCCAGCACTTCTCCGTCGGCTACAGCCCCCAGGGCTGGGACCACCTCACCCGCTTCCTGCGCGGCAAGGGCTTCACCGACAAGGAGCTGATCCTCTCCGGCCTCTCCCAGGACGGCCGCCGCGGTCCCATCGACCGCTTCCGCGGCCGCCTGATGTGGCCCATCCGCGACATCGGCGGCGACGTCGTCGGCTTCGGCGCCCGCAAGCTGTACGAGTCGGACAACGGACCGAAGTACCTCAACACCCCCGACACGGCGATCTACAAGAAGTCCCACGTCCTCTACGGCATCGACCTGGCGAAGAAGGACATCGCGAAGTCGTCCCGCGCGGTCGTCGTCGAGGGGTACACCGACGTCATGGCCTGCCACCTGGCCGGGGTCACCACCGCCATCGCGACCTGTGGCACCGCGTTCGGCACCGACCACATCAAGATCCTGCGCCGGCTGCTGATGGACAACGGATCGGCCCGGGTGATCTTCACCTTCGACGGTGACTCGGCCGGTCAGAAGGCGGCCCTGCGCGCCTTCGAGGACGACCAGAAGTTCGCCGCCGAGACCTACATCGCCGTCGCGCCCGACGGCATGGACCCCTGCGACCTGCGCCTCGCCAAGGGCGACGAAGCGGTCGCCGACCTCGCCGAACCGCGCACCCCGCTCTTCGAGTTCGCGCTGCGCCACATCGTGGGCCGCTACGACCTGGACACCCCGGCCGGCCGCGCCGCCGCCCTCGACGAGGCCGCCCCCGTCGTCGCCCGCATCAAGAACAGCGGCGCCCAGCACGAGGTCGCCGTCCAGCTCGCGGGCATGCTCGGCATCCTCGACACCCAGTTCGTGGTCAAGCGGGTGGCGCAGCTCGCCCGCTGGGCCCGCGACCGCGGCGGCAAGGGTCCCGCCCCCGACCGGCAGCAGCGCGGCGACCGCGGCGGCGGTGGCCCGCAGCAGTACGGCTCCGCCCCGGCCTTCCCGCGCGGCCCCGCGCTCAACCTGCGCAACCCCGTCTTCGCCACCGAACGCGAACTGCTCAAGCTCGCCCTCCAGCGCCCCGAACTGGTCTCCCCGGCCTTCGACGCGTACGGCCTCGACGAGTTCACCGCCCCGGTGTACGCGGCGGTGCGCCAGGCCGTCCTGGACGCGGGCGGCGCCGAGTCCGGCGTCCCCGACCCGCAGGGCTATCTGGTCCGCGTCCGCGAGGCCGCCCCCGACGACGCCGTCCGCGCCATGGTCACCGAACTCGCCGTCGAGGCGATCATGCTGCACCGGGGCGTCAAGGAGGTCGACGGGACGTACGCGGGCGCCCAGCTGGTCACCGTCCGCCGCCGCGCCGTCGAGCGCCGCATCCGTGAGATCACGGGCCGGCTGACCCGCGTCGCCTCCCAGGGCGACCCGGCCGAACTGGCCTCCGTGCAGAACGAACTGTGGGTTCTCCAGCAGTACGACCAGGCCCTGCGCGAACACGGCGCGGCGGCGCTGTAGGCAGCCCGTAACCGCCGGGTCACCGCGCGGAAGCAAAAAGTCGACGCACGCCCCTCGTGGGGAGGATGTGTCGTACCCCACACTGGGGTGCGGTGCCCGAGTCCTCGGAGCGCGGCCGACCCGTTCCGGCGGGTCCCAGACCCCCCTGGCCCCGCTCATCGCGTACGGGACGGACAGCGGCGAGGTCGCCGACTCCGTCCCGAAGTACCGCTGCCGCCCTCCTCGGCAGCGATCATCCTGGAGGTCGCCCCGGTGCAGACCCAGATCCAGACCCTCGCCCAGTCCGCCGCGCGTACGGCCGGTGCGCGGCCCGACGCGGACGTCCTGGTGGCAGTGCCCGCGCAGAGCCGGGCCGCACATCACCCCGAGACGGAGGGCGAACCCCCGTCCGAGGCTCTTGAACCGGGGAATCCGGCGGCGGCCGCGGACCCTGCGGACCCCGTAGACCTCGTGGACCCCGTGGACCCCGTGGAGGCGGTGGACCCCGTGGACCCCGTGGAGGCGGTGGACGCGGTGGAGGCGGTCCCGCCGCCGGTGCGTGCCGAATCCGGCAGCCCCTCGTCGGACCTGTTCCGCCAGTACCTGCGGGAGATCGGCCGCATCCCGCTGCTCACCGCGGCCGAGGAGGTCGAGCTCGCCTGCCGTGTCGAGGCCGGACTGTTCGCCGAGGAGAAGCTGCGGCTCGCCTCCGACCTGGACAGCGGACTCGCCCTCGACCTGGACCGGCTCGTCGTCATGGGCCGGATGGCCAAGCGGCGGCTGATCGAGGCCAACCTGCGGCTCGTCGTCTCCGTCGCCAAACGGTACGTGGGCCGCGGGCTGACCATGCTGGACCTGGTGCAGGAGGGCAACCTCGGCCTGATCCGGGCCGTGGAGAAGTTCGACTACGCGCGCGGCTACAAGTTCTCCACCTACGCCACCTGGTGGATCCGCCAGGCCATGTCCCGCGCGCTCGCCGACCAGGCCCGCACCATCCGTGTCCCCGTGCACGTGGTCGAACTCATCAACCGCGTCGTCCGCGTCCAGCGCCGCATGCTCCAGGAACGCGGCTGTGAGCCGACCGCGGAGGAGGTCGCCGCCCACCTCGGCCTGACCCCCGAGCGGGTCGGCGAGGTGCTGCGGCTCGCCCGGGAACCCGTCTCCCTGCACGCCCCGGTGGGCGAGGAGGACGACGTCGCCCTCGGCGACCTCATCGAGGACGGCGACGCCGCGAGCCCCGTCGAGTCGGCCGCGTTCCTGCTGCTGAGGGAGCACCTGGAGGCGGTCCTGTCGACGCTGGGGGAGCGTGAGCGCAAGGTCGTCCAGCTCCGCTACGGCCTGGTCGACGGACGGCCCCGCACCCTGGAGGAGATAGGCCGCATCTTCGGCGTCACCCGCGAGCGCATACGCCAGATCGAGTCCAAGACCCTCGGCAAACTCCGCGACCACACCTTCGCCGACCAGCTGCGGGGTTACCTGGAGTGAGGTCGCGGCCATGGCGGCGACCGTCCGCTCGTGGCCCGGGTCCACGCGCACCACGGACCACGGGCGTAGAGGGAGTACGCATTTTCACCGACGCCGAACCCGCCGCATTCTGCCATCGTCCTTCCCATGTGACCTTGGTACCGATGTGCCGGGGACAGGTCTTCGAGGAGTGGGAATGCGCGTGAACGGATTACGGCGGGTTCCGGCGGTCGTGGCGGTGCTGGCGACGGCTGCGCTGCTGGCCGGCTGCGGAGGCGGCGACGAGGGGTCCGCGGACGGCGGGGCCGGTGCCGCGGCCGAGGGCTCGGGGAAGGGGACACAGAAGAAGGCGGGCGGCCCGCTGGACGCGGCCGGTCTGGAGAGCGCGGCGGTCGCGGAAGCGGACCTGCCCGACTACACCTTCACCGTCTTCAAACAGGGCACCGTCCTCGGCAGCAAGGGCGAACCGGCCGACCCGGCGGTCTGCCAGCCCATGGAGGACATCCGGCTGCGCTCCCCCGAACCGGAGCCGGCCGCCGCGGCGGCCCGCTCCGTCCACCCGAAGACGGACACGAAGGCCACCACGATCGAGCTGTACGCCTACGACAAGGCCGCCGACGCCGGGGAGCTCCTCACCCGCGTCCGCGAGGCGACGAGATCCTGTACCGGGTACAAGGACGAACTGGGCCTGCGGCCGACCGTCACCGCCCTCCCCGACCCCGACCCCGGTCCGGGCGACGAGGCGGTCGCCTACAAGCGGGAGTCGTCGGGCACGGCGTTCTGGTACCAGGTGGTGCGCAGCGGCTCCCACGTCGCCGTCTTCGGCTGGCAGGGCCTGGCCGCGCACAAGAGCGCGGGCGTCGTACCGGACGAGGTGATCACCGTCCAGCTGAGGAAGCTGACGGAGACGGCCGGGACGGGCTGAGCCCGGCGGCGGTCACGATGCCGTGACCGCCGCCGGCCGGGCACGGGCCCGTCAGTCCACCTCCACCGCCGCCTGCGCGAACTGCGCCCGGTACAACCGGGCGTAGGCTCCGCCGGCCGCCAGCAGCTTCTCGTGGGCGCCCTGTTCGACGATCGAGCCGTTCTCCATGACGAGGATCGTGTCCGCGTCCCGGACCGTGGAGAGCCGGTGCGCGATGACGAACGACGTCCGTCCGTGCGCCAGTTCGGCCATCCCCTTCTGGATCAGCACCTCGGTCCGGGTGTCCACGGAACTCGTCGCCTCGTCCAGCACCAGGATCACCGGATCGGACAGGAACGCCCGCGCGATGGTGATCAGCTGCTTCTCACCGGCACTGACCCCGCTGCCCTCGTCGTCGATCACCGTGTCGTACCCGTTTGGCAGTGTGCGGACGAACCGGTCGGCGTGGGCAGCCCGCGCCGCCTCCTCGATCTCCTCGTGGGTGACCTTCCGCGAGGCGCCGTACGCGATGTTCTCCGCGATGGTGCCGCCGAACAGCCAGGTGTCCTGGAGCACCATGCCGACCCCGGCCCGCAGCTCGTCCCGGGACATGCGCGCTATGTCGACGCCGTCGAGCGTGATGCGCCCGCCGGACACCTCGTAGAACCGCATCAGCAGGTTCACCAGCGTCGTCTTGCCCGCGCCGGTCGGGCCGACGATCGCGACCGTCTGCCCCGGCTCCACCGTGAGCGAGAGGTCCTCGATCAGCGGTTTCCCCGGCTCGTACCGGAACGAGACGTGCTCCAGCGCCACCCGCCCGCGCAGCTCGGCGGGCTTCTCGGCCGGCGAGAGGTCGGCCCCCTGCTCCTCGGCGTCGAGCAGTTCGAAGACCCGCTCCGCCGACGCGACACCCGACTGCACCAGGTTCGCCATCGAGGCGACCTGCGTCAGCGGCATCGAGAACTGCCGCGAGTACTGGATGAACGCCTGCACGTCGCCGATGGACAGCGCGCCCGACGCGACCCGCAGTCCGCCGACGACCGCCACCAGCACGTAGTTGAGGTTCGACACGAAGAACATCAGCGGCTGCATGATGCCGCTGTTGAACTGCGCCTTGAAACCGGCCTCGTACAGCGCCTCGTTCTCCTCGGCGAACCGCTTCGCCGACTCCTCCTGGCGCCCGAACACCTTCACCAGGGTGTGCCCGGTGTACATCTCCTCGATGTGCGCGTTGAGCTCGCCCGTCGTACGCCACTGCTGCACGAAGTGCGGCTGCGACCGCTTGGCCACGCGGGTGGCGACCACGAACGACAGCGGCACGGTCACCAGCGCGACCAGCGCGAGGATCCACGACACGTAGAACATCATCGCCAGCACCCCGATGACGGTCAGCAGCGAGTTGATCAGCTGGCCCATCGTCTGCTGGAGCGTCTGCCCGAGGTTGTCGATGTCGTTGGTCGCCCGGCTCAGCACCTCACCGCGCTGCCGCCTGTCGAAGTACGACAGCGGCAGCCGCGACAGCTTCGTCTGCACGTCCTCGCGCATCCGGTACATGGTGCGGTTCACGGCGCCGTTGACCAGCCGCGTCGCCACCGCCATCAGCAGACCGGCGACCACGAACACCGCGAGCGCGACCAGCAGGACGTTGCCCACGGCCGTGAAGTCGATGCCCTCGCCCGGCGTGAAGTCGGTGCCGCGGAGCATGTCCGCGACACCGCCCTCGCCGCGCTCCCGCATCGACTCCAGCACCTGCTCCTTGGTGGCCCCGGCCGGCATGTCCCGTCCGACGATGCCCGCGAAGACCAGGTCGGTCGCCCGGCCGAGGATCTTCGGCCCGATCACGCTGAGCCCCACGCTCAGCACCACGCAGGCCAGCAGCCCGTAGATGGTCAGGCGTTCCGGCCCGAACCGCTTGACGAGCCGTTTGCCCGACTCCTTGAAATGCAGCGACTGGTGGTCGGGGCCCGTTCCGGCTCCGGCCCGCGCCATGGCCCCGGCCATCAGGCGGCCTCCGCTTCCGTCAGCTGGGAGAGCACGATCTCCCGGTAGGTCTCGTTGTCCGCCATCAGTTCGTGATGCCGGCCGGTGCCGGCGACCCGGCCCTCGTCCAGGACCACGATCCGGTCGGCGTCCCGGATGGTCGCCACCCGCTGGGCGACGATCACCACCGTCGCCTCGGCGGTCTCCTCGGCCAGCGCCGCCCGCAGCGCCGCGTCGGTCGCGTAGTCGAGCGCGGAGAAGGAGTCGTCGAAGAGATAGATCTCGGGCCGCTGCACCAGCGTCCGCGCGATCGCGAGCCGCTGGCGCTGGCCGCCGGAGACGTTCGTCCCGCCCTGAGCGATCGGCGCGTCGAGCCCGCCCTCCAGCCGCTCCACGAACTCCCTGGCCTGCGCCACCTCCAGCGCGTGCCACAACTCGGCGTCCGTGGCGTCCGGATGGCCGTACCGCAGATTCGTCGCCACCGTCCCCGCGAACAGGTACGGCCTCTGCGGCACCATCCCGACCGTCCTCGCGAGCAGCGCCGGATCGAGGTCCGCGACGGGTACGCCGTCCACCAGGACCTCGCCGTCGGTCGCGTCGAACAGCCGGGGGACCAGTCCGAGCAGCGTCGACTTGCCGCTGCCGGTCGAGCCGATGACGGCGGTGACCTCGCCCGGCCGGGCCACCAGGTCCACCGACTTCAGCACCGGCTCCTCGGCACCCGGGAAGCGGAAGCCGCCGCCCCGGATCTCCAGATGGCCGTGCCGGGGCAGCTCGGTGACGGGCGCGGCGGGCGGTACGACGCTGGAGGAGGTGTCCAGCACCTCCTGGACGCGCTCGGCGCACACCTCGGCCCGCGGCACCATCATGAACATGAAGGTGGCCATCATCACGGCCATGACGATCTGCATCAGATAGGCGAGGAACGCGGTCAGGTCACCGATCTGCATGCCCCCGCTGTCGATCCGGTGCGCGCCGAACCACACCACCGCGATCGACGACAGGTTCACCACCGTCATCACCACGGGGAACATCAGCGCCAGCAGATTGCCGGTGCCGAGCGACACCTCGGTCAGGTCGGCGTTGGCCTTCTTGAACCGCCGCTGCTCGTACGCGTCCCGGACGAACGCCCGGATCACCCGGTTGCCGGTGATCTGCTCGCGCAGCACCCGGTTCACCGTGTCGAGCCGCTCCTGCATGGTCCGGAACAGCGGGCGCAGCCGCCGCACGATCAGCGTCACCGAGACGCCCAGCACCGGCACCACCGCGACCAGCACCCCGGACAGCAAGACGTCCAGACCGAGCGCCATCACGATGCCGCCCAGACACATGATCGGCGCGGACACCATCAGTGTGAACGTCATCAGGGCCAGCATCTGGATCTGCTGGACGTCGTTCGTCGTACGGGTGATCAGCGAGGGTGCGCCGAAGTGGCCGACCTCCCGCGCGGAGAACGACTGCACCTGGTCGAAGACGGCCCCGCGCACGTCCCGCCCCAGCGCCGCCGCGGTCCGGGCGCCGTAGTACACGGCAGCGACGTTGCACACGACCTGCGCCAGCGAGACGCCGATCATCAGGGCACCGTAGGACAGGATGTAGCCGGTGTCCCCCTTGACGACACCGTCGTCGATGATGTCGGCGTTGAGGGTGGGCAGGTAGAGCGTGGCGCAGGTCTGCAGGAACTGCAGCAGCACCAGAAGGACGATGGGTCTTTTGTACGGCCGCAGATGAGTCCGCAGTAGTCGTATCAGCACGCTGAGTCTCTCGGGTGGTCGGCAGGGGCCAGTGGTTGCCCCTGGCCCCTATCGTCGGACACTCCACCCGTGTTACCCCAACCGATTAAATCCGGTTCCGCGCGCCGTCGGTGACGTCCCCACAGCCCGTCCGGTCACATCCGGAACGCCCCCGGGTGGGTCTGCTCGCGCACCGACACGAACTGCTGGCGCACCGCCTGCCCCACCGCCAGGTCGTCGCCCGGTTCCAGCACCTGCGCCGCCGCGCCCTGCCAGACGGGCGGTGTCCGCGGGTCGAGGGTGCCCTGGGACGCCCCGAGCGCCCACGCCGCCTGCCGGGCCGCGCCGATCGCCGCGTAGTCCGCGGGCTGCGGCACCATCACCTGCGCCCCGAACAGCGAGGGGGCCGCCGCCTGGACGGCGGGCAGCTCCGCGGCCTGTCCCAGCAGGAACACCCGCCGGACCTCCACGCCCCGGCCGCGCATCACGTCCAGCGCGTCCGCGAGCCCGCACAGCATGCCCTCGAACGCGGCCCGGGCCAGGTGCTCCGGCTTCATGGACTCGCGCCGCATCCCCGAGAGGGTCCCGGCGGTGTGCGGCAGGTTCGGCGTCCGCTCACCCTCCAGGTAGGGGAGCAGCACCAGCCCGTGCGAGCCAGGCGTCGACTTCATCGCCAGGTCGGACAGGCTCTCCAGATCGGGCAGCCCGAGCAGTTCCGCGGTCCCGCGCAGGGTCCGTACCGCGTTCAGCGTGGTGACGACGGGCAGGTGCATCCCGGTGGCGTCCGCCAGCGCGGTGATCATGCCGTTCGGGTCGTAGAGCGCCTCGGGGTGGACGGCCATGACCGAGCCGGACGCGCCCAGCGACACCACCGCGTCGCCCAGACCGATCCCGAGCCCGAACGCCGCCGCCATCGTCTCCCCGGTGCCGGCCGAGATCAGCAGCCCCTCCGGGGTGGCCCCGGCCGCCTCGGCGGGGCCGATCACCTCCGGCAGCATGGTCTGGTGTCCGAGCGCCAGCTCCACCAGGTCGGTCCGGTAGTTCCCGGTCGCCGCCGCCCAGTAGCCGGTGCCGGACGCGCCGCCCCGGTCGGTGGTCCGGCGCACCGGACGGCCCAGGAGCTGCCACACCAGCCAGTCGTGCGCCTGGAGCAGCACGGCGGTGTGCGCCGCGTTCTCGGGCTCCGTACGGGCCAGCCAGCGCAGTTTCGTCACCGGGTGCGCGGCCTGCGGCACGCTGCCCACCGCCTGCGCCCACGCCTCACGGCCGCCGAGCGCGTCGACCAGATCGGCCGCGGCCACCTGGGTCCGCTTGTCGGCACCGACCATGGCGGGCCGCACGGTGTTGCCGTGGGAGTCCAGCGGCACCAGGGCGTTCGCCTGCGCGGACACCCCGATGGCCTGGACGCCCTCGAGCAGTCCGCCGCCCGCCGCCTCGCCCAGCGAGTACAGCCAGTTCTGCGGATCGACGTCGGACGGGCGGCCCGTGCCCTGGGGGTTGTCCACCGGATGCGGCGCATACCCCTGTTTGAGCACGGTCCCGCTGTCCGCGTCACAGACGACGATGCGAGTGAAATCGGGCGCACTGTCCAACCCGGCGACTATCCCCATGGCCAAAATTCTGCCGTACCCGGCGGCGTCACGACGCCGGGCCGGTCCGCCGCGGGCTTCCCGCCGGGTGTCACCGGGACCCCGGTCAGGTGTTGCTCGTGCCCCAGTCGTCCTCGCCGGCGCCCTGCGCGCTGCGCTCGCGCAGGGTGCGCACCCGCTGCGAGACCGACTCGGGCATCCGGTCGCCCACCTTGTCACTCACCACGTGGTACGCCCGGCCCGCGATCTCCCGGCCCTGCTGGGCCGCGGTCTCCGCGGTGTTGCGCACGGCGGGGTTCTGCGCGAACTGCTGCGCTGACTTCTTCAACTGCTCGTAGCGCTCGCGTCCGGCCCTCGTGCCCAGCACGTAACCCAGGACGACTCCGGCGACGAACGTGAGCCGGTAACGCATGGTGGCCACCCTTCCCTTGTGTAGGACTGCGTGCAGGTCTGCACGGCTCCGCGGTGCGGCGACAGCGCCGGGGAGTACCGATTGGCGAAGCACCCCCCTGCTTGCGCTAATGTATGTGTCGCAGCGAACGCGCGCCCTCTGGCGAATACCCAGGTAGGTGCGTTCGATGCAGACGAGGCATTCCTCCGTAGCTCAATTGGCAGAGCAGCCGGCTGTTAACCGGCAGGTTACTGGTTCGAGTCCAGTCGGGGGAGCTCGGTCCTCCGTAGCTCAATTGGCAGAGCAGCCGGCTGTTAACCGGCAGGTTACTGGTTCGAGTCCAGTCGGGGGAGCATGCTGAACGAGGACCCCGTGGGGGTCCTTTTTCATGCCCGGTTCGCGTCCTGGTCCACCGCCCGGAGCAGCCGTGCGGGCCCCGGGGCGGTCCTCGGGGTCGCGAGGGGGGCCGTGCCTAGTCGATCATCGAGGCAGGAGATCGTATGAGCGGCTATGCTGCGGCAGACGGCACGCACACTTGTGCGCGACACGCCGCTTGGGGCGGTAGCTCAGCCGGTTAGAGCAGCGGACTCATAATCCGTCGGCCGTGGGTTCGAGTCCCACCCGCCCCACCGAGCGCAGATCAGAAGTACGTTCCTACGGCCTCGGGGAACATCGGTACAGCGGTTGGCGCTGAGAACGATCATGGTCAGGGCGTGAGGGCGCTGACCCGGTTCTCGTACTCGCGGCGGGCCTTGCGCTGGGCCGGAACAGCCGGGACGCCGTCGCCCCCGTCGAGTGGCCGGCAGCGGTCGAGGAACTGACGGTGCACGGCGGGGACGGCGCTGACGCGCAGGGTGTAGCCCTGGCCTCGCCGTACGGTCACCCCTTGGTCGAGCGCGGCCCGCTCGGCGGGCTCCAGCTCGGCCGAGCGGAGGAAGTCGGCGACCTTGCCCGGCATGTCGAGGGTGACCGGCAGTTCCGGGGCGGGGATGTCCTCCTCAATGGCGGTGTGGTCAGGCATGAGGTCGGCGACAGCCGTGCGGATCGCACCGCGGCTGACAGTGTGGTCGCGGGCGAGGGCCGCGATGGAGCGGCCTTCCAAGTAGGCGGTGCGTACGGCTTCGGTCTCCCCGGCCGGGACGGCGGGGCGGCGCCCGCCCTTGCTGCCCTTGGCCTCGGCGGCGCGCAGTCCGTCGTAGGTCAGCTCGCGTTGGAGGTCGCGCTGGAGTTCGCCGGCGGCGGCGAGGGTCTGCACCATGAACTTCACGGTGGACAGCAGCTCTCCGGTGCGCGGGTGGCGGGCGGTGAGGTCCATCGCGGAGAACGCGCCGTCGTGGATGCACAGGGCGAGGCGGTCGCGGTGGAGGACGTCGAGCACGTCGAGGATGTGGCCGGTGCCGCGTACGAGGCGGAACATCTCGGAGATGTGCACGGTGTCGCCCGGCCGCCCGTACGCCAGCAGCTCGCTGAACTTCGGGCGCTGGAGGGGGTGGAGGCGGCTGGAGGTGCCCGGGTCCTCCTCGAAGACGACCGGGTCCTCGATCCCGGCCTCGTCCAGGACGAGGTTCTGTCTGGCGGTCGACTGTTGGTCGGTCGAGACCCGCTTGTAGACCAGGTTCGCCACTGAGGGCCCCTTCCGGACGGAGGATCGGACCCTATCTGTCGTCAAACCCTGTCAGCAATCACCATCGGATCTGATTGGATTCGCGCCGCCGTGAACCCCCGGATTGCACGGGTTCATTGGACCCGTCGCCCTCCTGTCGGCAAACGATGGCGGGCTCAAGCGGTCAGCGCATCGCCTCTCAGGTCTCATTCGAGGCTGGCCCCTGGCCGGACCGAATCGAGCAGCGGTGACGTCGCTTGTCACGGTCCCCTGAGGCAGCCGTCATACCTTGCCGCGGCATCCGGCGAGGAGGAGGGCGACCATGTCCTTGGCATCAGCCTGGCCGTAGTCGGGGCCGGTGATGCAGAGGTTTCCGATGGCGCGCAGGAGCGTGTAGGCGGTGACACCGGGGCGAAGTTCCCCGGTGGCGGCGCAGGCGTCCAGCAATGACGCGCAGGCCGGGACCAGGGTGTCGAGCATGAGGGTGTGGAGGTTCTCCAGTCCTGGGTCACCGGACCCCAGCGCCGCGCCGAGGCCGTGCTTGGTCACCAGGAAGTCCACGAACGCGTCCGTCCACAGGGCCAGAGCGGTGAACGGCGAGGCGGATTCCTCAAGAAGTCGGGGCGCGAGAGCGGTGCAGGCGTCGATCTGGTGTCGGTAGACGGCAGTGACGAGATCCGCGCGGGTCGGGAAGTTTCGGTAGACCGTGCCGACACCGACGCCGGCACGTTCGGCGATGTCGCGGACGGGTGCCTGGATGCCCCGGTCAACGAAGACTGCCGCAGCGGCCTCCAGCACGCCACTGCGGGTGCGCTGAGCCTGTGCCTGGCGTACCCCGACCGACTCCGGCACGGATGCCTCCCATTGCTCGCGGAACAATGTTCCGCTAGTTTGGCGGAACGGCGCTCCGCCAAATTATGGCATCCCGGTACTCATGGAAAGTGCAGGACCCTCATGTCCTCGTCCCACTCCCTCAGCCAGCAGATCGTCTCGGTCAAGCCCATCGTTGTTCCCTCGCCCGGGCGCGGCATCGACCTTCAGGTAAAGGTCACCGCACCCCGGTCGGGCCAGAACCTGCCTGTGATCGTTTTCTCCCACGGGAACGCGTGGTCACTGGACGGGTACGAGCCCCTCGTCGACCGGTGGGCCGCCGCCGGATTCGTCGTGGTGCAGCCCACCCACCTGGACTCCCGGCGCAACGCCATCGCCTGGGACGACCCGCGCTTCGCCACCATCTGGCGCGTGCGGATCACCGACCTGCACGCAATCCTCGACCACCTCGCAGACGTCCTGGCCCAGGCCGGCCTGGAGGCCCGCGCCGACCGTGGGCGCACTGCCGTGGTCGGCCACTCCTGGGGCGCCCAGACCGCGGGCGCCCTCCTCGGTGCGCGCGTGCTGGACGCCGAGGGTGTTGCGGGAGAGGACTTCTCCCACTCCGCGGTTTCGGCCGGCGCGCTGATCGGGGCGACGGGAACCGGCGACACCCTCACCCCGTTCGCCGCCGAGAACCTTCCGTTCATGAAGCCGGACTTCTCCACCATGACCGCTCCGACCCTGGTCGTCGCGGGCGGCAAGGACGACTCGCAGCTCTCCACCCGCGGGCCGGAGTGGTTCACCGACGCCTACCACCTCAGCCCGGCGCCCAAGAGCCTGCTCAGCATCACCGAGGCCGAGCACACCATGGGCGGAATCGCCGGCGAGAAGGTCGCCGAGACCACCGACGAGGACCCCGCCCGTGTCGTCCTCACAGCCGATGCGATCTCCGCCTACCTCCGCGCAGCCCTCGACCTCGACGACGCCGAGTGGACCGCCCTCAACAGCACCGCCGAAGGCAGCGACGGTACGTGGAGCCTCGTCAGCAAGTGAGCTCAGCCTGACCGCCGGGGCACACCCGGCGGTCAGCAGCGAGCGGGGCGGAGTTCGGCACCGGGGCGGCGCCGACGCGCACGCTGGGCCGGTTCGAGGCGCGCGTTGACGCCGCCCGGCCCGTCGGCGCTTCCCTGGAGGAGTTCCAGGCCTCCGAGTTCCGCTTCCCGGTGCGCGGCGGGACCCGTACCACTGGAGCGACTGGTACCTGCTCTCGTGCGTGCTGCTGTCTGGGCCGCCGAGCAGTACGACGCCGCTCTGGTACCCGTCGGCTGACCTCTCGCCTCACTCGGCGTCGTCGTCCTCGTCCAGCTCGGGCGCGTCCGGGTCACGCAGCGGGCGCAGGGCGCCGGTGGCCGGGATCCGGGCGGTGAAGCTGTAGCGGCCGAGCAGGTTCGGGTTCTTGTGCTTGAGCGGGGAGAGCCGGGCGACGTCCTCATCGCGGATCTCGTGGGCCTCGGCGCCGAGCTGGTCCTCCATCCCGTCCCGGTGCGCCTGGTGGATGGTGCCGCGCTTTCCATGGCACACGTCCCTCGCCAGCCTGTGGCGGGACTCCTGCACGGTGAGCTGCCGGTTCATCTGACGGCGGTAGGTGTCGTCGACCGGGTCGACCACGCGCAGCAGGTGTTCGGTCCTCGCGATCCGCCCGTACTCCGCGAACGCCGCACCCAGCGGGGTGGGGCGCCCCTCGCGTCCGAACATGCGCAGCAGGTCGTAGGCGCGGACCTGGTTGGTGACCAGGGAACCGGCGACTTTCAGCATGTCCGGCCAGTGCGTGATCACCTTGTTCAGGTTCACGCGGTTGCGGGCCGGGTCCTCCACCGCGCCGTACGTGCCCGTCTCGACGCCGGGCATCGTGGCCCGCCAGAACCGCTGGTCGTCCAGGTCGTGGAACCGGGGTGAGAAGTTGCAGCCGAGGATCTTGAACAGGCCGAACACCATGTCGGAGCAGGAGGCGTTGTCGGTGGCCACCGTCTCCGGCTTGCGCCCGCTGTCCAGGTTCAGCAGCGCGTCCAGGATGTGCAGGGAGCCGCGCGGGGTGCCCGGGACGACCATCTGCCCGATGCCCGCGACCTTCGCCGGGGCATCCCCGCTCCACGCGGTTGATGTCCGGTTTCGGGGTACGGCCCGACATCGGCAAACCGGCGGATCCAGTCCTGCTCGGCGGTCTCGTCGGAGGGGCCGAAGTGCCGTACCTGGTTCCACCAGCGGTCATGGTCGTAGCCCTCGCAGTGGTTGAACTCATGGGCCGTACTGCGTAGCCACTGCCACTCCCGCACGATCGCGGCCTGCTGCCACATCTGTGGCCGCTCCACCGCGAGGAGCGTGTGCAGGAGCTCGGCCGAGTCGCAGACCAGGATGAGCAGAGACCGCATCGCGAAGGACGTCTCACCGGCCTCCCCGACATCCTCGTACACCCGCCCCAACTGGACGTCGAGGAACGTCTCCAAGGCGCGGACGTCCTCGACCCCGATGGGGGACGTCGCCGAGATCACCGCGCTGCGCACGGTGTTCGGCGACGACACCGACCACTTCGCGGTCTCCGCCACCAAGTCCATGACGGGCCACCTGACGGGCGGGGCCGGCGGGGTCGAGTCCGTCGCCGTGGTCCTCGCGCTCCGGGACCGGCTCGCGCCCCCGACCGTCAACCTCGACACCCTCGACCCCGGGGTGAGCGCGGACATCGTCCGCGACGAGCCCCGTCGTCTGCCCGAAGGGCGGATCGCCGCGCTGAACAACTCGTTCGGCTTCGGCGGCCACAACGTGGTGCTGGCGTTCCGGACCTGGTGACGCCGTTCAGAGCAGGCGGCGGGCGAGAGCCGTGGCCAGGGCCTCCCGCACCTCCTGCGGCGGGCGGGGGCCCGCCCGGTCGGTGTCGGCGGTGACGGCCGCGGCGACCGTGCGGAGCGGGGCGCCGGACAGACGGGAGGTCTCGCGCAGGATGTGCCAGGCGGTGTCCGAGTCGCAGCCGTGGGCGGCCATGAGGATGCCGCGGGCCCGGTCGACGGCCGGGCGGGCGGCGATCTCCCGCCGGAGCTGTTCGACCTCGTCCTCCCGTACCCGCACGGGCGGCCGCCGCGCCGGTCCCGGGGCCGTCCCCGGGGCGGGGGCGTCACCCCGGCCCCGGGCGCGCAGGGGGTCGGTGGGGTCCAGGCCGACGAGCGCCAGGATGCGGCGCGGCTGACCGCTCCAGCGGGTGGCCGTGACCGGCACCGACCGCCGGCTGCCGTGGTCGCGCAGGACGTCCAGGAACCGCAGTCCCGCCGTGTCCATGAAGCGCACGCCGCTCATGTCCAGGTCGACCCGGGCCGTGCGGGCGGGCAGCCGGGCCAGCTTCCGGGCGAGGGTGTCGGCGCTGCCGTGGACCAGTTCGCCGCGCGGGGTGAGCAGGGCCCGGTCCCCGTCCATGCGCCCACCGATGACCAGCGTGTTTCGTCTTCCCGAGAAAGGGGGTGGAGCCGCGAAGGTCATGTCACCGCCTGGTTCGGTATGGGTGCGGGCCGTCGGGCGTGCGGATCGGGCGCCGTGGACCGGGCGGCGGGAGGTGCGGGATCGCGGGGCGGGGTGGTGCGGGGTGTATACGGTCCGTGCAGTGCCCGCGAAGGCGCCTGCCCGGTTTGCCGCGCGCTACACCCCTTGCTCGTGCACCGGCCGGAATTCCGGCCGGTTACGGCGGGCCGGCGGCTCAGGTCGCCAGCGGGTTCAGCACCAGGGGGGCGATCTTGCCCTCCAGCATGGCGCCCAGGCCCTGGACGGCGCACACGTCCGGCCGCTCGGCGATGTGGACCGGCATGCCCGTCGCCTGCCGCAGCATCTGGTCGAGGCCCGGCAGCAGGGCGCTGCCGCCGACCATCATGATCCCGCGGTCGGCGAGGTCGGCGACCAGGTCGGGCGGGCAGCCCCGCAGCACCTTGCCGATCCCGTCCAGCACGGCCGTCAGCGGGGTCTGGATGGCGTGCCGCACGGCCGCCGTGTCGACCTTGACCGAGCGGGCGAGGCCGGTGGCGACGTCCCGGCCGTGGATCTCCGTCGACTCCGGGCCGTGCGGGGTGAGCCCGTTGCCGGACAGGGCCACCTGCAGCGGCCGTACGGACTGGCTCGGCAGCATCAGCTCGTGCTGGTGGCGCAGGTGCTGGACGATGGCGTGGTCCACGGCGTCCCCGCCCACGGACATGCGCTCGGCCGTCACGATCGATCCGAGCGAGAGCACGGCCACCTGCGTGGTCGCCGCCCCGCACACCAGGATCATGGTCGCCTCGGGACGCTCCACGGGCAGTCCGCAGCCGACGGCGGCCGCGATGAGCGTGTCGACCAGCTCCACCCGGCGGGCGCCCAGCCCGACCAGCGTCTCGATCGTGGCGCGCTGGGCCAGCGGGTCGGCGTCGTGCGGGGTGGACGCCGCGGCGCGCAGCCGGGGCCTGCGGCGCAGGGTGCGGCGGATCCGTTCGCCGAGCAGATGGCGCAGCATGCGCTGCGCCATCTCGATGTCGACGACGGTGCCGCCCGAGACGGGCCGTACGACACGGATGTAGCCCGGCGTGCGTCCGGTCATCCGCTCGGCGAGCTCGCCGACCGCGATCAGCGCACCGGTACGGGTGTTCACGGCGGCGGCGGACGGCTGGTCGACGACGAGCCCGGCACCCTTGACGTAGACCCGGGTACGGGCCGCTCCCAGGTCGACGGCGAAGTGGCAGCGGCGCAACTGCTCCAGACTGGCGGTCACGGCAGATCCTCCCGAGTGCGCGGTTCTGCGGGCCGCCGGGCGGCGAACCTCAGGACCATCGTGCGCGCGGGCGGGAGCCGCCGCCTCTTGTGGAGGGCCGGGCGGGGGCCGCGGGGCGGGGGAGCGGGCCCGGGCCCTTTGCCGGTTCCCTGGCTGTCGAGGGCCCGGCCGGGGTGCTGCGGGAGGAAGGCGGCGGCCGCCTTTCCGCCGGCGTCGTCACCGACGCGGACAGCCGGACCCGAGTGCCGCCCCGCGCCCCGTCCGCCGCACGCGGGACGACGCCCGGGTCAGGCGGCGGACGCGTGGGCCGCGGGCGGAACCCGGTTCACCTGCCGTCGTGATCGTGATCCGGGTCGGGGCGGCCGACGATGCCCCGTACGACGCCCAGGTCCACCAGGTCCTGGGGGCGGACGCGGAGCCGGTCCGCCGTGGCCCTCGCCTCCTGAGGGGGGCGTTTGAGGATCGCCGCCGCGAGTTCCGGGGCGATCACCGAGAAGTAGCTGTCGGGTGTGGCCCAGGTGTTGCCCGGTGCCGCCAGGGCCAGCGCGCCGCCGGAGCCGCCCTCGCCGACGACGAGCGTGGTGACCGGGGTGCGGGAGGCGGCCACCGCGGCGAACAGGTCGGCGACGGCCGCCCCCGCGCCCTGCCGTTCCGCCTCCGCGTCGTTGGCCGCGCCCGGGGTGTCCACCAGGGTCAGCACCGGGATGCCGAGCCGGTCCGCGAGCCGGATCAGCCGGGCGGCGGTGCGGTAACCGGCGGGACGGGTCGCCGTCCCGGTCTGTGCGGCGTAGGCGACCGTACGGCCCTCGTGCTCGCCGAAGCCGCAGAGCACGCCCTGCGGATCGGTGCCGCCGCAGCGGTCGCCGTTGATCGCGACGCGGTGGGTGAAGTACGCGTCCAGGTAGGCCTGTGCGCGGGGTCGTTCAAAAGACCGGGCGCGCTGTACGGCGTCCCAGCCGGTGGCCGGAAGATCACCCGGGCCCATGCCCAGCGGCTTCGGTGGAGCGGCCGGGGTGGTGGACGGGCGGGTCAGCAGCCGCAGCCACCGGCCCAGCGTGCCGCGCAGGTCCTCCGGCGGGACCACGGCGTCCACCGCGCCCGCCGCCACCTGCGCCTCGGCCGTGTACGCCGCCGGGTCGGCGTCCGCCGGGCGGACCCGTGAGCCGGCGAAACCGATCTGTGCGCCGGGCAGTGCGAGGACCACGTCGGCGCCCGCGCCCAGGGTGGCCCAGCCGCCACCCGTCGTCGGGTCCCGGACCACCGCGATCTGCGCCGGCCCGGCTTCCCTGGTGAGCGTCGACTCGCGGGCCACCCGCTGGAGTTGGGTGAGGGCGAGCATGCCCTCCTGCATCCGGCTGCCGCCGGTGGCGACCAGCGGGACGACCGGCAGCCGGTGCTCGCGGGCATGCGCGTACGCCGACACCAGCCGGTCACCGGTGCGTTCGCCCAGCGAACCGCCGAGGAAGCCGAACTCGAAGGCGATCAGCACGGCCCGGACGCCCTCGACCAGGGCGGTGCCGCAGACCACCGACTCCTGCTCACCGGTGCGCTCGGCCGCACGGGCGCGCGAGGCGTCGTAACCCGGCCAGCCGAGCGGGCCGTCGGGGGCGCACTCCCGGACGGGGTACGGGAGTTCGGTGAACGTGGAATCGTCGGCGACGCGCGCGACGGTCTCGCGTGCGGAGAGCCGGTCAGTCATGCCGCAGCGCCCGCTTCATGATCTTCCCCATGTCGTTGCGGGGGAGCGAGGTGAGGTGGTGGAGCACCCGCGGACGCTTGTGCGGGGCCAGGCGGCGGGCGACGTGGTCCGCCAACTCCTCCAGACCAGGAGGCGAGTGAGGGTCGGCCGGAACGATCCACGCCACGATCCGCTCACCCAGGTCGGCGTCCGGCTCCCCGGTCACCGCGGCCTCCCGGACGCCGGGGTGCTCCAGCAGCGCGTTCTCGATCTCCCCGGCGCCGATCTTGTAACCCCCGCTCTTGATCAGGTCGGTGGCCTTGCGGCCGACGATCCGGACGTAGCCGTCGGCATCGCGCACCGCCATGTCACCGGTACGGAACCAGCCGTCGGCGGTGAAGGCGCCCGCGGTGGCGTCCGGCCGGTTCAGGTACCCGGTGAACAGGTTCGGGCCGCGCACCTGGATCTCGCCCACGGTCTCACCGTCGTACGCCGCCACCGGGGACCCGTCCTCCTCCACCAGCCGCAGCTCCACTCCCGGCAGCGGCACGCCCACGGTGCCGGGGCGGGCCTCGCCGTCCGCGCGGACGCTGGTGTTCATCAGCGTCTCCGTCATGCCGTACCGCTCGACGACCCGGCGTCCGGTGGCCGCGGCGATCCGTTCGTGGTCGTGCACGGGCAGCGCCGCCGACCCCGACACCAGCAGCCGTGCCCCGGCCAGCGCCCCGGCCAGCTCCGGCTCGGTGGGCAGCGACTCCGCGACGCGGTGGTACATCGTCGGCACGCCGAACAGCATGGTCGCGCCGGTGCTCAGCTCCCGGGTCACCCCCCGGGTGGTGAACCCGCCCAGGTGACGCACCGAGCCGCCGCGGCGCAGCGGGCCCAGGACACCCAGGACCAGACCGTGCACATGGAACAGCGGGAGCCCGTGGACGAGGACGTCGTCACCGGTCCACTGCCAGGCGTCGGCGAGCGCGTCCAGGGTGGTGGCGATCGCGCGGCGGGGGATGACGGCGCCCTTGGGCGGGCCGGTGGTGCCGGAGGTGTAGACGACCAGGGCCGGGTCCTCGTCGCCCGCGCTGTCCTTGGGGAGCGTGCCCGGGGCGCGGTCGGCGGGGTCGACGTCCAGGCGGGCCAGGCCGGCCAGTGCCTCCGGGAGTTCCTGGCCGGGCGCGGTGAGCACCAGGTCCGGGGTGCTGTCGGACAGGATGTGGCCGAGTTCCTTCCCGCCCGACTTCGGGTTCAGGGGCACCACGGTCACCCCGGCGAGCAGCGCCGCGGTGACCGCGACCGCCGTCTCCAGCGTCGGCGTCGCCCAGACGGCGACCCGCCGCGCCTCCCGGACGGCCCCGGCGACCGGGCCGGCCGCGGCCGCGAGCTCCCCGTACGTCAGTGAGCGCTCGCCGAACCGGAGGGCGGGCCGGCCGGAGGCGGGGCCGCCGGTCCGGCTGTCGGTCAGGGCCGGGAAGAGAGAGGACACGCGTCGTACTCCTTGACCGTTGGGTGGTGCGGTGCACTGGTGTGGGGCGGGTCGGCTGTGGGGCGTGGGGCCGGCCTTCATGGTCGCCGATGTGCGGCGCGAACGGCAGGCGGGCTCGGCGGTGCGCCCCGTCGGCCTCGCGCTCGACCAGTCGTCCGTAGGTCGTGGAGGGAGCCCGCCGTGTTCCGCACGGCCCTCGTGACCCCCCGGGTGGCGGACGCGACCATCAGGGCGGCGGCTCACCGGCTTCGGTCCGTGGGCCGGGCGCGGTCCGTTGCAGCAGGCCCCAGGTGAACTCCGCGACCACCTCGTGCCGCACGCCCCGCACGTCCGGTGCGACGAGGGCGAGAGCCCACCGGGTGGGGGCGGTGCCTTCGAGCGGGCGGGCCGGGGCGAAGGCGCGGGCGGCCTCGTCGACCGTGCAGGACCAGGGTGTCAGGTCCTCGACGGTGCGCAGCACGGGCGGGCCGGCGCCGGGCGCGCGGACCAGCCACTCGTTCCAGACGGTGCCGTCGGGCGCGGTGAGGACCTCGAAGCGGAGGTCCGGCCAGAGCGGGAGCCGCCACCGCGACGCCTCGCAGTCGAGGTCGCCGATCCGGCGCCGGACCCGGGACTCCGGCTCGCCGAGCACGGACCGGTACCTGGAACGGGCAGGACGGGAGCGCGGCGAGCGGACCGTGGCCTGCCAGCGCTTGTTGGCCTCGCGCATCTTGGCGAGGGAGACGCCCAGTTCGTGACGGGCGTCCTCGACCAGGCCGGGATTGTGGTCCGCCATGCGGCGCAGCAGGACGAGCTGGAAGTCGAGCGGGGTGAAGGGGCCGGACGGGCCGGACGGGCTACCGGGGGTTCTCGCGGAAGGCACGGGGACCATCGTCGCTCACCGCGGGCGCTCCGGGGCGGCGGCCGTCCGGGAGGAACAGCACCGAGTTCACGTAGCGCGGACCCCTGAGCGCGCCGTACGGCAGGACGCGGCGGAGCAGTCCGTGCGAGGCGACGTAGGAGGCCCTGGCCTGGTGGGCCTCCAGCGGGAAACGGGCCAGCGGGACCCAGGCGTCGTCGGGCAGCACCCAGCCGTGGTAGCCCAGCAGGGACAGCTGGTCGACCACGGGCGCGATCGGCTGGATGCGGGACTCCAGCTCCACGAAGAGCGCCGGGCGGTCGCGGGCGAGGATGCCGGCGGCGCCGCGCAGCACCGCCGACTCGTTGCCGTCCACGTCGATCTTGATGAAACCGACGTCCTTCAGGCCCAGCTCGTCCAGCGTGACGCAGGTGACGTCCAGGGCGTGGCCGTGGATGTCCCGGCGGACCAGGGAGGACACGCCCCGGTCGCCGCCGTCGTCCGGCGGCAGCCACAGCCGGGCGACCCCGGTGCGGTCCGAGGCCGCCGCGCGGATCACACGGACGTTCGGCGGAGCGCCGGAGGCGAGCAGTCGCGCCAGGTGGGGGACCGGTTCGACGGTCACCACCTGGCGGGCGCGCCGGGCCAGCCGGTGCGTCCAGGGGCCGTACCAGCCACCGACGTCGACCGCCGTACCGCAGTCCGGCGGGCACAGGTCGGCGAGCCGGGCCAGCTCGGGCTCGAAGCGGGGGTAGACCGCGCGGGCGACGGCGGCCACGGCCCGGGTGGGCAGGACGGACGCCGCACGGGCGGCGAGCGTGACCCGGGGGCGGCCCTCCGTCATGGGGTCGCCCCCGGGGCCCCGGGACGCCCGGCGGGGTCCGCGGGCCTACGGCCCCCGGGCGTGGGGCCTCCGGGCGTGGGGCCTCCGGACACGCGCGCCAGCAGTCTTTCGTGCTCCTCGTCCGAGACCTGCTCGCCGGAGGACGGGAGCAGTTGCGGGATGCCGTCGACGATCGGATAGCGGCGGCGCAGGCGGGGGTTGTACAGCGCCTCCTCGTGACGGCCGTCCCCGTGACCGTCGGCGTCCGCAGCGGCGGGGAGCAGGTGCAGCGGACCCTTGTCGAGCGGGCAGGCCAGAATCCTCAGCAGCGGGTCGTCGGGCTTCACGGCGGAGTCAACTCCTTGGTAGAGGTACTTTGTCGCGAGGCGGTGTCGTGCTTCGGCATGGCCAGCAGCACGGTGACCGCGAGCACCGTGCCCGCCACGCGCAGACCCAGCCGCAGGGGTTCGTCGGGGAGTTCCTCGCCGAACGACAGCGTGCCGAGCACCGCCGTGTACAGGCAGGTCACGGTCGTGCAGACCGGCACGATCAGCGAGGCCCGGCAGCGCTGGAGCGCCGCCTGCGACAGCACCAGGCCGAACGCGCCGGTGAACAGCAGCAGATACGGATACGGGGAGCGCAGCAGGCCGAGCACCGCGTCGCCGACGCCGCTGGTCGTCAGATGGCTCGACACGCCCTTGACGGCGAGCGAGCTGACACCGTAGAGCAGGCCGACGGCGACCCCGTACTCGACGCCGGTGGTCGGCATCCGGTGCCGGCGCCGGGCCCGGCGCTCGGCGGAGCGGTAGAGCCACACCCCGGCCGCCAGCGACGGCACGCACACCAGCAGGATCAGCCGGTACGGCGCATCCCGGCCGACGGTGTCGGCGCCCTCGCCGCCCCCCTTCAGGGACAGCACCACCATCAGCAGCGCGAGCAGGATGGCGCCCAGCGCGTACCGTTCCCGGCCGGTGGTCTCCTCACCCAGGAGCCGTGCCGACAGCATCACGAGCAGTACCAGGCCGGAGACGAACAGGCCCTGGGCGGCGGCGATCGGCAGGGTCCGGTACACCGCGAGCTGCGCGGCGAAACCGGCGGCGAGGGACAGGGCTCCGGCGATCCACAGCGGGTTGCCGAGCACCAGCCGCAGCAGCCGCGCCGGCCGGTGAACCGATACCTCGGGCAGGGTGGACAGCGCCCGCTTCTCCAGGACGAACCCGCCGCTGTACAGGACGTTCGACACCAGGGCAGCGGCCACTCCCCACCACATCGTCCCCGGTCCCCCTTACGTCCGGCGGGCGTGCAGGAGCAGGATCGAGGCGAGCGGCGGCCGGGCACAGGCCAGCCGGTCCAGCATCCGCAGCGGGCGCGGCACCCCGTGGAACGGGGCGCCTTCGAGGCGTACGACGGTGAAACCGGACGCGGCGACGAACTCCCGCAGCGCGCGGGCGGTGTACAGCCGCAGGTGTCCCACCACCTCCGAGCCCGGCCTGCCGTGGATGCCGCGCAGGCTGACCTCGGAGAACACCGGCTGCACCCCGGCCAGCAGCAGCGCACGGTTGTACCAGGCGGCCAGATTGGGGGTGGACAGCATCAGATGGCCCCCGGGGCGCAGCACCCGGTGGATCTCCTCCAGGGCCGCGTCCGGGTCGACGAGATGCTCGAGCACCTCGCTGAACAGCACCGCGTCGGCCGACCCGGACGCGAACGGCAGCCCACCGTCGGTGAGTTCGCCGCGCACCGCGTACGGCATCCGGGTGCGGGCCCGGGTCAGGGCGTCCTGGGACCAGTCGACGCCGACGAGGCGGTGGCCGTGCAGGAGGGGCGCGGCCGTGGCCGCGGCGGAGCCGTCGCCGCAGCCGATGTCGAGGATCGTCCGCGCGCCCCGGGCACCGGCCGGGCCGAGCGCCCCGGCGAGCATCCGGGCCTGGCGGAGGCTGCGGGAGGGGCCCGAGGCCACCGGGACGGCGGGGTTCTCGTAGAAGTCGCGCAGATCGCGGGGCGGGGAGGCGGTGGTCGCGGTGGTCGTCACGGGGTCGCCTCCGTGGAGTGCAGATGGTGTGCGAAGAGGTCGTGGAGGCGGGCGCCGTCCGCCTGCCCCAGCAGCGCCCGGGACCAGCGCACGGACAGATGGAGCCGGCCCGCGGTGGAGGCGGTGGTGAAGGTGAGGCCGCGCGGCATCCGGGACGGCGCCGAGAACCACACCGCGTGCGCGCTGCCCGCCTCCTCGCCGAAGTCCAGCGGGTACGGGATGCGGCCGATGTTGCTGAGCAGCGTGGTCGACAGCAGGGGCGCCGCGGCCCTGCGCAGGGCGCGGGCGAGGGCCCGGCGGGCGGCGACCGGGGCCCAGGGCGCGGTCAGCAGATTCGCCCCGTGGCCCAGTTGGGGGCGGGAGAGGGACTTCAGGGCGCGGGTGCGCAGAGCGGTGCGGTGGAGCAGGCCGGGCAGGTCGAAGGTGTCCAGTTCCGCGAGGGCGAAGGGGACTTCGACCAGCCGGGTGCCGTTGCCGATGGGCATCGTGGCATCCCTGGGACGGTCGTCCACCGGCATGGTGATGCGCAACGGGCGCGGACGGGCGCCGCGTTCGCGGTTCCAGTGGGCGAGGGTCAGGGCGGTGGCGACCATGAGCTGGTCGTTGACGGTGTACGGGGCCCCCTTGGGCCGGTGCGGCAGGGGCAGTTCGGAGACGATCAGCCCGTTGCCGGTGCGGTGGCCCGGGTCCGGGGTGCCGGGGGCCACCCGGGCGGGCGGCGACCAGGGGGAGGGTGTGTCCGGCGCGTCGGCCCGCACGGGCTCGGACCGCCGTACCGGCGGGGCGGCGGCGGAGTTGTCCCTGCCGCCGTAGATCTCGGCGGCGGTGGCCAGGACGCGCAGGCAGGCGGGACCGTCGAGCGCGGTGTGGTTGACGGTGAGGAGCAGCGCGCTGCCTGTCGGGGCGACCGGCCTGCCGACCGTTCCGTCGCCCGTCCTGCGGCCCGCACCGTCGCCCGCTGCGACGGCCCTCGCCTCGTCCGTTCCCGCGTCCGTGCCGACGGCCGGTCCGCCCTCGCCGGCCCCGGTGGCACCCGGGGCGTTCACCAGCTCCAGGCGGACCGGCGGGGAGGCGGTGAGCGGGGGTGCCTGGGTCAGGGTCCGGGTGCGGGCGTCCCGCAGGGCGCCCGGACCCGGCGGCGCGAAGCGCACCACCTCCACGTCGGGCTCGTCGGTCAGCTCCCACTCGTAGCGGCGCCGGTACCAGGGACCCGGGGCCTCCCGCATGAGGATGCGCGGGTGCCGGCGCAGGGCCTCGAGGAACGCCTTGCGCAGGCGGCCGGGGTCCAGTTCCCCGGGGAGGTGCACCTCGATGTGCACCGTCTCCGGTTCCTCCTCCTGAAGGCAGTGCCGGGACACCTCGTCCACCACGGGGAACGGGATGCGAAGGGGTGCGGTCATCCGGTGCCGCCCCTTCCCGCTGAACCGTTCGAACCGTTCGAGTTGTTCGGGTCGTCCGGGCCTCCCGTGCCGTGGGCGCGGGGAGGCTGCCGGGTGGACGTCTCCAGGCCGGGCGGCGGCCGGTGCGCCGGAACGCGCGGGGGCACCGGAGGCAGCTCGACCGTACGGTGATCCGGCCCGTCGGAGGGCCGCTTCCCCCCGGCGGAACCGGATCCGGCCGCCGCGGGCCCGCCTGCGGCCGTCCCGGACCCGTCGTCCGTCCGGCCAAAGGCCCAGCCGTCCTCCCGCACCGCTCGCCCGGACCCCGGGCCGCCCAGGGTCACCAGCGCCGCGAACAGCCCGGTCAGCGCCAGCAGTTGGGCAAGGTGCCCGAAGGCGCCCTCGCCCGTGCCCGGGGGCTCCCCGGCCCTGAGGGCCGCCGCGGTCCCCGCTCCCGCGAGGGCGGCGAGCGCCACCGGCACCAGCAGGGCGGCCCTGCGCCACGCGAGCAGCGCCAGCGCCGGGACCAGCAGTGCCCACCAGCCCGCGACGACCACGCCGACCAGCGTCAGCGCCACCGTGCCCAGCCACGGTCCGGGCGCCGCCGGCTCGGGCTGCGGGGCGTCGGGGTTCTCGGCCTTCCGGCGCCACAGCGCCAGCCCGATCAGCACCGCGATCCCGGCCCCGCTGCCGATCAGTGCGGCGTCGTACGTCGTGGCGGGACCGTAGGACAGCTTCACGGTGCCGCTCTCGCCCGCCGGGATCCGCCAGCCCTGCTGCCAGCCGTCCAGCCGCAGCGGTGTCAGTTCCTCGCCGTTCAGGGTGGCCGTCCAGCCGTCGTTGTGGTTCTCGTACGTCGTGAGGTACGAGGCGGCTCCGGGGCCGACCGACACCTCGCGTTGGTCGCCCAGCCAGTCCCGGACCGTCAGCTCGCGCCCGGCCGCCGAGGCCTCCGGGACGGCGCCGCGGGTCAGGGTCACGGAGGTCACGGTGAGCGGTCCCGCGTCACCGGCCTCGACCCGGTGCTTGCCGGTGGACAACTCCAAGGCCGTCTCCTCGTCCCCCTCCCGGCAGAGCGTCACTTCCACCGGACGCCGCTCGACCAGGTCCCCGACCGTGCCCTTCACGCGGGTCCCGTACAGCTCGCCGTCGACGGCGAGGACCGGTCCCCTGCCGCACTCCAGGGTGAACTCCCGGTCGGCGGACGGCTGCGGGGTGCGGTACTCGTCGAGCGCCGGTATGTAGACCTCCGTCAGCCCCACCGGCAGGCTCAGGTCGTCACCGACGACGGGGTTGTGCAGGGTGAGCGGGGCGGTCCGGGTGACGGTGATGTCGAGCCGGTCCGTGGTGATCGGCGGGAAGCGGACCATGCCGTTGTCGTCGACGTTCGCGATCGCCGCGCCGTCCGGGGAGCTGACGTGCACCTCGGTCGGCCGGGTGGACAGGCCGCCCGCGGCGGCCAGCACGATCTCGCCCACCGGCTGCTTGCCGTCCCAGCTCAGACGGACGACGGGCCTGTCGCCCGCGATCCAGGCCGTGGTCAGGTCGCCGTCGGTGAGGTTGCGCGCGGTCAGGCCCGCGCCGAGGCGGGCGGTGGAGTCGGCGGTGGCGGTGATCCGGGCCTGCTGCTCGGGCGCCACGTCGTACAGCAGCCGGTCCAGCGCCTCGCCCGGCACGGCCACCGCGCTCGCCCCGACCTCGTACGTGCCCGCCGTGCCCGTGGTGAACACGCGGTGCAGCCCGTTCTCGGTGCCCGTCGGGGACAGGCCGGTCGGGTCGGCGAAGCGGTGCAGCGAGACGACCTGCGCGCCGGCGGTCGAGTTCTCCGCGTCCGTGGGCAGCCGCAGCAGCCGGGTCACCCGCACGTCCGGCAGGTCGATCTCGGAGAAGCCCGCGCCGCCCAGACCGGAGTGCCGGGCCACCGAGTCGACGATCGTCAGTTTCATCCAACCCGTCGCGCCCTCGGGCGCCTTGACGTCCTGCTTGGTGCCGTTCGCCTGGAGGAAGCTGGTCTCGGAGCCGCGCTCGGTCTCCACCCGCACCCTGGTCGCCGCGGCCCGCACACCGTCCTGCGGCAGCGGGACGATGCCGATGGAGTCCGGCATCTCGTAGCTGTCGTCGAAGGCGATCCGCAGCCACTGCCCGTCCGGCGAGCCGGCCGAACCCTCCGCCCAGGCCGTCTCCGGGTTGCCGTCGAAGGCGTTCACCGGGTCGTACTGCGGCAGGTGGAACAGCCAGTTGCCGTACGAGGACGCCGACACCGCGCGGGCGCCGCGCAGTTCGGCCACCGTCTGGTGGTCCAGGCCCTCCGTCGGCAGGATCTGGTGCGGCTTCTCACCCGCGCCCTGCGTGGCGTCGGGCGCGTTGCGCTCGTCGGGGGTGTACGTGTACGACGTGTTGGAGTTGACCAGGCCGAACCGGGTGTCGGCGTACCGCATCCCGTCGCCGGTCACCTGCAACGGCGCGGTGCCGAGCCCGGGATGGGCGTCGCCGGTCAGCACGGCCGGCCGGCCGCGCAGCTCGCCGGCCAGCGGCAGCAGCGCCTCCGGGCCGCCGGAGACCACGGCGGTGTCGGCGATCGGGGCCAGCGAGGCCTGCCCCGGACGCCGGACGTCCGCCCCGGTCGGACGGTAGATCTCCACCGCCCGCTGCTGCGGGTACAGCCCCTCGACCTGGAGCGGGGTGTCGTCGGCGATGACTCCGCCGGTCCTCACCGGACCGAGCCCGGTGACCCGCTCGTACCCGGACTGCGTGAGGGTGCGCTTGACCGTCGTGGTCGGCACGTGCCCGACCTGGTCCGGGTCGAGGTCGTTGCGGACGACGACGTAGTAGAGGCCGGCGCGGCTCAGGTAGTCGGCGAGGCCCGGCACTTCGGCGCCGGTCAGCAGGGCCTGTTCGACCGCGTCCATGGCCCGCCGGTTGCCCGGGGTGCCGAACGGGACGTAGTCGCGCTGTGCCCAGCGGGAGCCGGCGACCACGTCGAGCGGCTGGTCGATGGTCGAGCCCCAGGTGTGGATGCCGTGCGCGGTCGCCGGCACGACGAGCGCCCGCGAGTCCGGGGAGTTCTCCTCCAGCCAGTCGGCCGTGGCCCGCCAGTACGTGGGGATCTCCTGGAACGAACCCGGGCCGAGGATCGACCCGTTGAGGTACGGCCACATCAGCCCCGGCAGGATCAGCACCGCGGCGGCCAGCGGCGCGAAGCGCCCGCCCCGCGCCCGCCGCCGGATCCGGCCCGCCCCGTCCGTTTCGTGCGGCCCGCTCGGCCGGCCGGCCCCCTCGGCGCCGTGTGACCGGGCGGCCGTGCCCACCAGATGGGCCAGGCCCAGGACCAGGGCGAGCGCCAGGCCCGTCTGGAACTTGTAGACGTTGCGGAACGGCGACAGCCACCCGTCCAGCCAGTCCTGCACGACCCCGTGGAACGGGGCGCCGAACGCGCCGCCGTACCCGGCGAGCAGCACCAGTACCGTCACCAGCACCGTCAGCACCAGCCAGCGGCGCTCCGGCAGGTCCCGCCGCGCCAGCCCCGCCAGGCCCAGACCGGCCGCGAGCGCCGAACTGACGATCACCAGCGCCGAGGAGGCGACGGTCCAGCCGGCGGGCAGCCACGCCTCACCGAAGTGCAGGTACGCCACCCAGTTCCCGGCCCCGCGCAGCGCCTCGGTGGCCGCCATGGTGTCCGTCGTGGTCTGCGCGGTCTCGACGTAGGGCAGGAAGTTCTCGCCGTACACGCCGAGCAGCAGCAGCGGGATCCACCACCAGGCCGTCGCCACCGCCACGGCGGGAGCCCACCAGGCGATCAGCCTGCGCCGGCGCGGTCCCGGCGGCCGGGACAGCAGGTACAGGCCCACGGGCAGCAGCGACGCCAGCGTCGAGGCCGCGTTGACCCCGCCCATGAACGGGACGAGCAGGGCCGAACGCAGTGCCGCGACCCGGGCCGTGCGGCGCTCGTCCGTCAGCGGCAGCAGCACCCACGGCAGCAACGCGCCCGGCAGGGCGGCGGCCGACGTGGAGCCGATCACCGTGGTGAACAGCGGCCACAGCGCGTACGCCGCCGCCGCGAGCAGCCGGGACGCCCCGCTGCCCACCCGCAGCCGCTCGGCGAGACGCAGGGCGCCCCAGAACGCGACGGACACGATCAGCGACAGCCACAGCCGCTCGGCCAGCCACACCGGCAGCCGCACCAGGTCGCACAGCCAGTAGAACGGCAGCATCGGCCACAGGTAGCCGATGTACTGGTTGTTGACCCCGCCGAACGACCCCTGGTCCTGCCACAGTTGGCCGAGGTCGGCGAGGAACCGCCCCGGGTCGACGGTGACACCCAGCTTGGTGTCGAAGGTCTGCCGCCCCGGTTGCACCGCCAGGAGCAGGACGAACATCACCGCCCAGAAGCCCAGCAGCCAGCGCCGCGACCGCGGGCCCCGGGGCGGGCCCGCGGCGGTCGCGGTACGAGGGACGGCTGCCGGAGGGGGAGCCTGGACCGTGGTCGTCATTCGGGACACCGCCGGAGGATGAGGAGGAGGTTCCACGTAGCGAACTCACGCAGACCGGGCACCTTGACCACGGTCTCGGTGAGGAACGGCCAGTAGCGGGAGCGCGCCGAGACGATGCGTACGTCGGCGCGGCCCCGTACCTGCCGCAGGGTGGTACCGATGTGCACCGGGAAGAGGTTCTCGCCGAGCGTGTGCTTGGCGGGCCCGCCGGTACGGCGCCGGTAGCGGGCGCGGGCCCGCTCGGCGCCGAGATAGTGCCACGGGGTCCATTCGTGCCCGCCCCACGGCGACAGCCAGTTGGTGAACGACACATAGATGAGCCCGCCCGGCCGGGTCACCCGGGCCAGCTCGCTGAGGAAGGTCTGCGGATCGGCCACGTGCTCCAGGACGTTGGACGAGAACGTCACGTCCGCGGCGCCGTCGCACAGAGGCAGCAGATAGCCGTCCGCGATCACGGTCCCCTCGGGCGGCTTCCCGGCGAGCTCCCGCACGTCGGGTTCGAACAGGAAGGCGTCCGCGCCGCGGCGGCGGAACTCCTCGGTGAAGTACCCGCTGCCGCCGCCGACGTCGACCACGACCCGGCCCGCCACGGGACCGCCGTACGCCTCGACCTGGTCGGCGGCGTCCCGGGCGAGCAGCGTGTAGCAGGCGTCGGGGTCCTCCCGCTCGCGCAGGAAGGCGCGGAAGAGGGCGAGGGAGCGGCGAGGTGAGGGGTCCTTCAGCCGGCCGCCGGCCAGTGTGCCGACGGCCGTGCCTCTGCCGCCCGGCTCTCCGTCACCCGATCCGCTGTGGGTCATGTCCCTGTCACCCATGGTTCCGTCGCTCATGGCCGATGGCCCCGCACCGCCTCCGCCGCCACCGCGCGGAACTGCCGCACGGTACGGTCCCAGCGGTAACGGGCCGCGTGCTCCCTGGCCGCCTCGCCCATCAGCTCCCGCCGGGGCCCGGACAGGGCGAGGGTGCACCAGGCCGCCGCGAACGAGGACTCGCCGCGCGCCAGCACACCGGTCTCGCCGTCCACCACGGAGTCCCTGAGGCCGGGCACGTCGAAGGCGACGGTCGGGGTCCGGCGCGTGGCCGCCTCGGTGACGACCAGGCCCCAGCCCTCCACCGCGGAGGGATGCAGCAGCAGCCAGGCCGCGCACAGCAGACGGTGCTTCTCCGCCTCACAGACGTGGCCGGTGAACTCGACACCGGGACCGGCGAGGCGTTCGAGACGTTCCCGCTCCGGGCCGTCGCCGACGATCACCAGCCGGCCGCCGGTGACCGGCCGCACCCGTTCCCACAGCCTGAGCAGCAGATCGATCCGCTTGTACTCGACGAGCCGGCCCACCGCCACGAACAGTGGCTGAGGGGAACGTCCGGTGCCCGGACCGGGCTCCTCCACACCGTTGTGCACGACCCTGATCCGCTCGCGCGGCACGCCGATGCCGTGCAGCGCGTTCGCGGTCGACGGGGAGACGGCGACCAGCAGCCCGTGCTGCCGGGCGCCGGTCAGCGCCCAGTGCTCGAGCCTGCGCCCGATCCGCGCGGCCGGAGCCAGCGGACCGTTGAAGCGCATCCCCCACAGGTCGGTGTGCACATGGTTGACCAGGCACAGCGTCGGCCCGCGATGCCACAGCGGCGCCAGGTACGGCATGCCGTTGCACACCTCGACCAGCAGATCGCAGTCGCCGACCTGACGGGTGAAGGCGGAACGGGCACGCAGGTAGTGACCGTAGGTGCCGCCCGCCGACACCACGCGGTAGTCGCGGAACGCCGTGGGCCCCCCGCACAACAGGGTGACCTGGTGGCCCATGCGGGTCAGGCCGTCGGCCAGCCGGTCGACCAGCAGCTCGGAGCCGCCGGCGGAGGGGTTGTCCAGATCGCGGTGGGCGAGGAAGACGATCCGGCGGGGATGCGCGGGGAGTGCCGGAGGGTGCTGCGGCACGCCGGGGAGCGGCGTGCGCAGCCGGGAGGGCACGTGCTGGGGCATCGGTGCTCCAACTCGTCTCGGGGTGCGGAACCATGCGTGGGGTACGCGGGGCATGTGCGGGTGGGGCCGGGGCGTTCGAAGGCCGGGAAGCGGTGCGGTGGTGCAGGGGGTGTGCGAGGTGGTGCAGGGGGTGCGGAACGGGGTGGGCGGGCGGGTACGGATTTCGGACGGGCGGGGTGACGTCGATCGGAACCCACGTGCTTCGGAGGAGCGTTCGGGCCCTTCCTGGGCGTGGGCTGTGCACGGCTTGTGCTGGGGTGGGGTTGGACAGTTTTCGCCCAGACGTTTCCCAGTGCTACTCACCGGGGTGACAATTTCCGGCCCCGTTGGCCCCGGAGTCACGTAGTTCCGTGAGCATCTACTGAGCAGTACGGGGCAAATCGGGGCGCTCTTCTTCCTTCCTGCCACGTGCCACCAGAACCCCACCGGTCACCGCGAGTACGAATCCCGCCACGGCCGCGCCGACCGGAGCGGTCACGCCCACCAGACGCAGCTGCCCGCTGTCGCGCTCGGCCTGCCGCACGGCCTCCTTCTGCGTGCCGGTCGTGAACGAGAGCTTCTCCGCGTCCAGCAGCACCGCCGCGTCCTCGTCCCCGCCCGGCGCCCGCAGCGTGCGCCGCGGACCGGTCTGCGCGTAGATCACCCGGCCGGTGGCCTGGTCCACGACCAGCTCGAGGCCGTGGTTGGAGTACCACTCCTCGGCCAGTACCTGCGGCCGGTCCGGCTCGTCCACGAGGACGCCCGGCACCAGCCGGGTGCCGGTCTTCGTCGCCGGCACCGAGGCGGTGAACCGGTAGCCCGTGTGCCCCTGCACCTTCTCGGTGCCCCGGTAGCGCATCACGACCGTGTCGCCGAGGGTGTTGTCCCACCACTGGTAGGAGCGTTTCTGCACGTCGAAGGGGAACTTGAGGTACGCCTCGCCCTCGATGTACGGCGTCTCCTCGCAGCAGTGCACCGGCTCGGTGGTCCTGCGGTCCAGCACCCAGCGGTGCGGGGTGAAGTCCAGCGCGTCGTGCGGATCGGCGGCCGGCAGCGACTTGTCGGTGTCGACCGTGGTCGTCACGTCCCACACGGCGTTCCCGCTGCGTTCGCTGTCCTCGACGTTCCCGCGCACCTTCTGGGTGACGGTGATCGTCTGACCCGGCACGGTCTCGACCTTCTCGAGGTCGATCACGCTGCCCCGGCCCTTGTAGACGGCGGTGGTGTCGATGTCGATCGGGTTCACCGCGGCACGCGGCTGCACGTACCAGGCCAGCAGGGGTGCCAGCACCAGCAGAAACGTGCCGAGGCCCAGCAGGACCAGGGAGAAAGGGGAGGCTGT
This sequence comes from Streptomyces yamdrokensis, assembly GCF_053890455.1. Taxonomy (NCBI): domain Bacteria; kingdom Bacillati; phylum Actinomycetota; class Actinomycetes; order Kitasatosporales; family Streptomycetaceae; genus Streptomyces; species Streptomyces yamdrokensis. The sequence goes on along the minus strand of NZ_CM132679.1, from coordinate 2,323,633 downwards.
ACGGCGCATCCGGGCACTCCAGAGGCTCGGGACGGATCGGCTCGGACAGGCCGACTCCGTGGAGGAAAACGCGCGTGCGGGAGGGGCGGAGCCATCCGGCACCCCCTGCGGGCCGGGACCGTACTCCCTCTGGGCCGGGAACCGTAGGCGCCCCTTGACTCAGTGTCAATGTGCACTCGACACTGGGGGGCGACGGGCAGGGGTGGCCGGACGAGTGTGCGGGGGTGGGGAAACCTCCGACAGAGAGGCTGTCCCTGAAGATGTCCAGACTGCTTGCCGCCGCCCTGACGGTCGCGCTCGCCGCGGTCCTCGCCGTGGGCGCCGCGCTCGGCGTGGTCGCGCTGCTCGATGCCCGGCCCGACCAGCCGAACACGCCGTTGATCACCTACGAACAAGCGGGCCAGGGGAGCTGACCGGTGACGGCGTCCAGAACCGTCACGGCCCGCTCCGCCTGGCACGACGTACCGCGCACCCAGGTGCACCGGTTCGCCGAGACCGCCATGGCCGAGATCCCCGGACTCGCCGAAGAGATCATGAGCGAGATCCAGCGCGAGTACCCGGAACTCCCCGTCGTCCTCGACGACTCGGGCGAACCGATGGCACTCGTCGGCATCCGCCGTGCCATCGAGGTGTTCGTGCAGCACCTCGAGCATGCCGACTACTCGGCCGGCCGCCCCACCGTTCCGCCCGGCATGTTCCACGACTTCGGGCGCGGTGAGGGCCTGCACGGACGGTCGCTCGACTCGCTCCAGGCGATCTACCGGCTCGGTGTCCGGCTGGCCTGGCGCCGGCTCGCCGAGATCGGCCAGCGCATCGACATCCCGCCGCCCGCGATGTACGAACTCGTCGACGCGGGCTACGAATACCTGGACGGACTGGTCGACCAGTCCGTCCGCGGCTACGCCGAGGCGGCCGCCCGCCAGGCCGGGGAGCGGCTGCGGCTGCAGCGCCGGCTGATGGAACTCCTGCTCACCGAACACCACCGGGGCGATCCCGCCGACGCGCTCGCCGAGCGGGCCGCCCGCATCGGCTGGCCGCTGCCCGGGAAGGTCGCGGTGGGCGTGCTGCGGCGCCCCGCGCGCGAGGCGGTCGCGCCCGCCGTGGGCCAGGAGGTGCTGCTCGACATGGAGTCCGAGCAGCCCCGCATGATCGTCCCGGAGCCGGACGCCGCCGGCCGCCCCGAACTGCTGCACCGCGCGCTCACCGGCTGGTCCGGCGCGATCGGCCCGCCGGTGCCGCCGGCCGACGCGGCGAAGTCGCTGCGCTGGGCCGAGGCGGCCCTGCGCCTGATGGAACGCGGACTGCTGCCCGACGGCGAGATGCTGCACTGCACCCAGCACACCGAGGCGCTGGTGCTGCTCCAGCCCGAGGAACTCATCGACGACCTCGCGCTCAAGTGCCTCGCCCCGCTGGCCCACTGCGCCCCCACGAACGCGCGGCGGCTCGCGGAAACGCTGCTGGCGTGGCTGGAGACCCGGGGCGGCGCGCCCGAGGTGGCGGCACGGCTCGGCGTGCACCCGCAGACCGTCCGCTACCGGCTGCGGCAGATCCGCGAACTGTGGGGCGACGAGATCGACGACCCGGACCGCCGCTTCGAACTCGAACTGGTCCTCCGCTCCCAACGCCTCCGCGGCGAACTGGGAGCCCCCGGCCCCCACCGCTGAACGGAGGTACCCGCCCCGGTACAACTCCCCGGCCCGGCGGGGCCGGCAGAGGCCGCGGGAGCTGCGGGACGTGAGGGTCGCGACGGGGTTCGGCGTCGAGTGGAGCGGCGGTCGGTCCGGCGGGTGCGACGGGGCCGGCGGGACTCGCGGGTGTGGCGGGAGCCGTATCGGCTCTCCGGCAGGCCATTGCCCGGGTGGGGCCGGATGGTTAGCCTGTGTGTTCGTCATTCCGATCGCCTGTTGGTATCTCGAACGGGCTCAGACATACAGGGAGGGGGCCGGTCGTGGGACGCCTAGTACCAGCCGTGACCCGGGCTCTCGACATTCTCGAGCTCTTCCTCGACGGGGACGGGACACTCTCCGCCCCCGACATCGTGCGCAGGCTCCAGCTGCCGCGCACCACCGTGCACGAACTGGTGACCACGCTCGCCGCCCGGAAGTACATCGTCCCGGTGACCGGCCAGCCCGGCCGCTACCGGCTCGGTGTCCGCCCGTACCAGCTCGGCGCCCGCTACGCCGAGTATCTCGACCTCGCCGCCGAGGGCCAGCAGGTCGCCCGGTCCGTCGCCGAGACCTGCGACGAGACGGTGCACGTGGCGATCCTGGAGGACACCGACGTCATCTACATCGCCAAGGTGGACTCCACCCACGCGGTACGGATGGTGTCCGCGGCCGGCCGCCGGCTGCCCGCGCACTGCACCTCCGTGGGCAAGATGCTGCTGGCCTCCCTGCCCGAGAGGGAACTCGCCGCGCGCCTGCCCGACGACGCCGGGCTGGCCGCGATGACCCCCAACAGCATCACCGACCCGGCCGCCCTGCGCGAGGCCCTCGCGGAGATCCGCGCCCGGGGCGTCGCCGTGGAGAGCCGCGAGTCCAACCCGGACGTCAGCTGCGTGGCCGCCCCGGTCCGCGACCGCACCGGCCAGGTGGTCGCCGCGCTGTCCATCTCCGTGCCGATGATCCGCTGGAGCGACGACCGTCTCGCCGAGCTGGAACAGCTCGCCGCCAAGGGCGCCGACGACCTGTCCGAGCGCCTCGGCCACCGGAGGGTGTCATGACGACGAAGAGCGATGCCGCCCCGTACGAGGTCGCGGTCCGGGCGGAGTCCGCCCTGGGCGAGGGCCCCACCTGGGACGCGGCGGCCGGCCGCCTCCTGTGGATCGACATCCTGGGCTCCCGGATCCACACCTACGACCCGGCCACCGGCCGGCGCACCCTGCGCCGCAGCGAACAGCACGTGGGCGCGGTCAAGCCGCGTGCGGGCGGCGGCCTGGTCCTCAACCTGCGGGACGGCGTCGGCCTGCTCGACCCCGACGACACCTTCCGCTGGCTGCGCCACGAGCCCGTACCCGGCCGCCGCGGCAACGACGCCGCCGTAGCCCCCGACGGCGCCCTGTGGACCGGCACCATGCGCTACGACGAGGCCACCGGCGGCGGCACGCTCGCGCGCGTCACCGGCGACGGCACCGCCGAACCCGTCCTCGACGACGTGACGGTGAGCAACGGCACCGGCTGGAGTCCCGACGGGCGCCTGATGTACTACATCGACACCCCCACCCGCCGCATCGACGTGTTCGACCACGACCCGGACACCGGCACGGTCACCGGCCGGCGCCCGCTGGCCGAGGTCGAGGACGGCGCGGGCTTCCCCGACGGCCTCACCGTCGACGCCGAGGGCTGTGTGTGGGTGGCGCTGTGGGACGGCGCGGCGGTACGCCGCTACACCCCGGCCGGCGCCCTGGACCGGGTGATCGGCCTCCCGGTCCCGCGCGTCACGGCCTGCGCCTTCGGCGGCCGGGACCTGACCGACCTGTACATCACCACGGCCCGGGTGGGCCTGGACCCCGCGCCCCCGCTGGCCGGCTCGCTCCTGGTCGTCCCGGGCGCGGGCGAGGGAGTGGCCCAGCCCGCCTTCGCGGGCTGAAGCAGGGCCCGGCTCCCCGCCGCGGCAACCCTCCTGCTCAGACCCCCGTGCGATCCAGCCGCTCGAGGACCTTCCGCTCGCCCGGAGTCATCGGCGGCAGGGTCGACGGGGGCAGCGGGGAGCCCGCGAGGGCGGCGAGCACCGTGGCCGGGTGGAACATCCGGGCCGGGGGCGTACGCAGACCGGTGACGCCCCAGAGCGCGGAGGCGGCAGGGTAGGAACCGGTGGCCGCCCGCGTGACGCGCCGGGTGTACGCGGAGACGGCGCGGTCGGCGGCGGTCGGCGTACCACCGCGTACCCCCGGGTACAGCACGTCCTGGCTGACCGCCATGGACCAGGCCCCCTCCGCCACCCGTGCCGCACCCCGCTGCACCCGCCGGGCGAGACCGGGCGCGCCGAGGTCGCCCGCCACCCCGTTCAGCTCCCGGCGAAGGACCTGCGCGCCGAACGCGGCCACCGACATGCCGTGCCCGTACGCCGGGTTGAAGGTGGCCAGCGCGTCCCCGAGCACCACGAAGCCGTCCGGCCACCGGGGTGCCTTCTCCAGATACCGCCGCACGTTGCTCGTCGACCGGCTCAGATGGACGTCGGTGAGCGGCTGCGCGCCGGAGACCAGCCGGCCCACGATCGGGTCCGGCAGGTCGAGCATGTACCGCAGGAAACCCTCCGGTTCCGCGGGCGGCTCACCGCCGCGCGAGCCGCCGCAGCTCACCAGCCACCGGCCGCCCTCGACGGGCATCACCATCGCGCTCCGCGCCGGCCGGGAGACGAACGGGTTCGCCTGCACGATCGTCAGCGGGAACCTTTCCGCACCCTCCGGAACCCGGTACAGGCGCGACGCGTTGACCAGCCCGGAGTCCACGGTCCGCTCCCGGACGCCGGACAGGCCGAGCTCGTCCAGCCAGGTCACGACCCGCGTACCGCGCCCGCTCGCGTCGACGACGACGTCCGCGTCGAGTTCCTCGTCACGGTGCCCGCCGTCGTCGGCCACCGCCACCCGCACCCCGTTCACCCGCCCGGCGGAGCCGGTCAGCCCGGTCACCGCCGCCTTGCGGATCTCGACCGGCGCGTGTTCCAGCACCGCGGTCCGTATCACCCAGTCCAGCAGCGGCCGGGTGCAGGTCAGCATCACCGGTCCCGCGCGCCGCCACCGCCGCAGCCAGCCCTCGGAGGTGAGGGCCAGCATGCCCGAGCTGAGGGAGACCTCGTGCGCACCGGCGGCGAGCAGCCGCCCGCGCGGATCCACGCCCGGCAGCAGCTCCTCCATCGCGTCCAGCCCGCCCGGCATCAGCAGATGCGCGTGGTGCCCCTGCGGCAGGCCCCGGCGGTGCCCGGGGTCCTCGGGCAGATCGTCGCGCTCCAGCACGGTCACCTCGTCCGCTCCGGCGTCGGACAGGGCGGCCGCGGCCAGCATGCCGGCCAGCCCGGCACCGATGACGACAGCTCTACGCGACATGGGGCTCCTCGGGTTCTGCCATGGGTCCGGCCATGGAGTTCGGCCCCGCGCCGTCGGGTGCGGGGGGCGTGGGGGGCACGGGGGGTGAGGCGACGGCGCCGGCGGGAGGGCGGTTCCGCACGCGTTCCAGCGCCTGGGCGAGTTCCACCAGACCGCTCGTGCCGGAGACCTCGGTGGCGTGCAACCGGTAGCTGCCGTCGGTCTCGGGCGGTTCCTCGCGGGCGGCGGCCCGGCGCGCGGCATCGTCGAGCATGGCGGCCTCCGCCGCCAGCCGGGCCTCGTGGGGGGAGCACCCGGCGGCCAGGGCGTCCTCCCGTGCCCGCTCCCGGACGCGGTGGTCGAAGTACGGCGCCAGGGCGAGCAGGGCGTCGTGGATGGACACCTCGCGCCACTGCAGCCGGACCTGGGGGAGCTGCCACCAGGCGGTGGGCGGCCTGGGAGCGGTGGACGCCGACCGCACGAGGCACCACAGGGATGCCAGCCGCCGGTGGTCGAGCAGTCCCCGCCACTGGGCGAGCGCCGACGGCAGCAGCCTCGGCAGCACGAACCCCGCCGAGCACAGCACCGCGCCCAGCGAGGCCATCGGCGGGGCGACGTCGGTGGACAGGAAGTCGAGGTCGTGCCCGTGCCAACGGGCCACGATCGCCGTGTACTTGGTCAGCTGGAAGCCCACCACGTCCAGCAGGGTGCCCAGCAGGATCAGCCGCAGCCCGGTGCGCAGCAGCCCGGTGACCTCGCGGGCCCACTTCAGGCACATGGCGCACATGACCAGCATGGCCGCGCTGTGCCCGAGCAGATACAGCAGGATCATCTCCCGCATGAACGGGGTGTTGGCGTAGTACGTGTCGAGGTCGGTCAGCCGCTCGGTGTCCGCGTCGGCGAGCGCGAACAGGACGACGATGGCGAGCACCAGCAGCCCGTACGCGGCGACGCCGCGCAGCACCAGGCGCCGCACCAGCTCACGGGGCCCGCCCCGCCAGTTGATCAGCAGGACGAGTGCGGCGCAGCTGTACGCGGAGAGCATCCCGTAGGTCAGCGGGGCACCGAAGTTGGGGATGCCGGTGAGTTCGTTGACGGCGGCCAGGGTCGCCGGGGCGGCACAGACGAAGACCAGGGCGGCGAGCGCGATCGCCACGCAGGTGGACAGCGTCAGCGGGTCGCGCAGGGCGGTGCGCGGGCGGCGCCGTACCAGGACGGAGGAGATCCCCAGCATGACGGCCGCCACGTACACGACGAGACTCATCCCGTACGCCCCCCTCGCGACGCGGCGCGCCCGCCACGGCCGATGCGTCCGCCGCGGTTCGTGCGGCCCCCGTCGGTGCGGGGGCTGTCGGTGCCGCCGGTGTCACGGGCGCGGTCGGCGTCATGGGCGTGGTCCGTGTCGCCGGTGCGGCCGGTGCCGTGCGGGGCGGGGTGCCGGTGGTCCGGGCCGGTCCGGCGGGTCCGCCGGCCGCGGGCGGTTCGTCCGTCGCGGTTCATGCGGCCCCCGTCGGTGCGGTGGACGCCGGTGCCGGGGCTGCCTGCGGCACCGCCCCGGCCCGCGTCGCCGGGGCGGCCGGTGCCGTGCCGGTCAGGGCGTCGGCGACGCGGGCCAGTCCGGCCGGTCCCGGTATCCGGTCGAGGCGCCGCCCGGCGCCGCGGGCCGGCGGCAGGCGGTGTCCGGGAACGGCCTCGTCCCGTACCGCGGTGACGATCACGGCGGCCCAGGCGGCGGCCTCGGCCCACTCGGGATCGGCCGTCGTCCCGAGCGCGGACGCGCGGGTCCGGTCGAACAGGTCCCGGTCGAAGTAGGCGTCCAGGTGGCTCAGCGCGTTGTGGATGCTGGTCTGGCGCCACACGAGGAGGGCGGCGGGGGAGGCGGGGCGGGGCCGGGGCAGCCGCAGCGTGCGGCGGACGAGCAGGTCGTCGAGTGCCCGCTCCAGCGGTTCGAGCCGGGCGTACGTCCGCCGGGCCCGCATCCACCGGGCCACCCGGGGCGTCACCAGCGGCACCAGCACCCCGACGACCGTCAGCAGCGCGCCCAGCCCCGCGGCGGCCGGCGAGACGGCGGTGCCGAGCGCCGACCAGTCGCGGCCGGACCAGCGGGCGGCCACCGCGACGAGCTTGGCCACGCTGTAGCCGGCGCCGCACAGCGCGCCCGCCCCCATCAGCGTCAGGCCCGCCCGCAGCCCGCCCCGCACCCGGCGCGCCCAGCGAAGCGACGTCACCGCGGTCACGGTGACCGCGGTGAGGTGCGTGACCAGGTACAGCACGATCATCTGGGCGAGGAACGGGGTCGTCGCGTAGTAGGTGTCCAGGTCGGTGCGGCGCTCCACCGGGGCGTCCCCGAGGGCGAAGGCCACCGTGACGACGACGATGACGCCGGTGCAGGCGAGGATCCAGCGGCGGGCGGTACGGCGCACCCCGGGCCCGCCGCGCCAGTGGACGACGAGGACCTGGGAGGCGGCGCAGTAGGCGATGATCGCCGCGTACGTCAGCGGCGCCGCCAGGTTCGGCACCCCGCCGAGCCGGTTGACCGCGCCGACCGTCGGTGGTGCCCCGAGGAAGAAACAGAGCCCGGCCAGCCCCAGCACGGCGCAGATGGCCCGCAGATACGGATCGTGCCGGTGCCGCAGCAGATCCGGGGCCCGCACCAGCAGACCGAGCCACAGCGCCCCGCAACTCACGTAGTTGATCAGGCCGTTCATCGTCTCGTCCCGCGGTGGTTGAGCGCGGCCCCGATGCGTCCGGCGAGGTCCTGCGGTTCGCCGGAGCCGCCGCCCTCCGCGGCGAACACGGAGTCGGTGGAGGCGTCCAGCCAGGCCCTCAGCCGACGGCCCATCAGCATGCCGAAAAGGTCGGCCTCCTGCTCCTCGGCGAGGCTGAAGTCGGTCCGGGCGGCGACGGGCCGACGTCCCGTGGGATCGCCCGGGCGCCCGCCGGATCCCGCTCCCGCCACCGCTCCGGCCCCCGCCTCCGTCCGCCGCCGGTTCATGTGCCACACCTCGTGACAGAAGATCACGATCTGGTGCCACACGGCGGCCCGTTCGTCCACCACCACGTCGTCGTGGCTCTCCCGCTCCAGCCACAGCCCGCTCGCGGTGTGCGGCGGGAACGCCGCCCGGTGGACGAGGACTTCACGTCCCCGCCAGGCAGCGACGGAGTCGACGAGCGCGTTGAACAGGACCTCGGGCTCGGCGGGCACCGGCACCCGGATGGGCTCGATGAGCGCGTCGGCGAGACGACGCATCTCCTTCCTGGTACGCACCGCTTACTCCCTTGTTCCCTGTTCCCCCGGGGTGATCTCAAGGCCGTTCGAGACTACGCGCCGTGAGGGGCCACGTCATGCGAACAGGTCTCCCTTCGGACAGGCCCCGAGATCCTGTCCGAAGCATTGACGCGCCCGCGCCCGCCCCTTACGGTCCGTTCGAAGTTACGGGCACCATTCGAAATCACGAACAACCGATCCCGGTGTCCCGGCCGCACCTTTTCCGGACGCCGTGCACACACCTCCTCCGAGCGCATCTCCTCGACACGACACCTCGACAGATGGGGCAGGGAATGGGACGACCTGGCCTGAATCGCAGGCACTTCCTGGCCGCGGCGGGCGGCCTGACGGTCGCGGGCGGCTTCGGCTTCGCGGCCCTCGGCACCGGCGCGGACGCCCTGGCCTCCGACGCCGGGACGCGGGTGCGGTACTGGAACCTCTTCAGCGGCGGCGACGGCTACAACATGATCGCGATGCTGGACTCCTTCCGTAAGGACAACCCCGGCATCGACGTGAAGGACTCCACCCTCCAGTGGGGCAGCCCTTTCTACACCAAGCTCGCCATGGCCGCGGCGGGCGACAGGGCGCCGGACCTCGGCGTCATGCACCTGGGCCGCGTCACCGGCTTCTCGCCGGGCCGTCTCCTGGACCCCTGGGACACCGGCCTGCTCGCCGAGTACGGCGTGAGGGAAGCGGACTTCGACCCCGAGCTGTGGAAGCGCGCCGTCATCGACGGCAGGCTCTACGCCCTCCCGCTCGACATCCACGTCCAGCTCTGCTTCTACCGCAGGGACGTGCTGAGGAAGGCGGGCCTGCTCGACGCCGACGGGCGGATGGTGTCGCCGACGTCGACCGACGAGTGGTTCGCCATGCTGAAGGAGGCCAAGCAGGCCACCGGGAAAGGGCTGCAGACCATCGGCCTGTGGCACAACGACCAGAACTTCCAGTGGTGGTTCTTCGTCGCCTTCTACACCCAGCTCGGCGGCACCTGGTTCGACGACGCCAACACCGGGGTCACCTTCGACACCGACAGGGCCACCCGGGTCCTGGAGTTCCTGCGCCGGCACATCACCGACGGGTACGCCGACCCGGGCTTCGGGGGCGGCGCGGGCGCCGAACAGTTCGTCAACGGCTCCCCGTTCGTCTGGGAGGGCAACTGGTCGGTGCCGGTCTTCGACACCGCGGAAGTCGACTACGGCGCGACCCCGCTGCCGCCCGTCTTCGGCAGGCGGGCCACCCACGCCGAGTCGCACGCCTTCGTCCTGCCGCACCAGTCCGGCCGCGGCGGAGCCACCAACGAGGGCGCACACCGGCTCGCCGCCCACATCGTCCGGCACGCCCGGCAGTGGGCGGGCGGCGGACACATCCCCGCCCACACGCCGACCCTGTCCTCGGCCGCGTACCGGAAGCTGAACCCGCAGAGCGAGTACGCCTCGGCCATGGACCACCAGGCCACCGAACCGAAGGTGTGGTTCGCCGGCTCCACCGGCATCCTCGCCCAGCGCGTCGGCCCGATCGTCGTCTCCTCGACGACGGGCTCCGCCAAGCCCGACGCGGCCGCCCGCCGGATGAAGGGCATGCTCACCGAACTGCTCGCCGCGAAGAACCCGATGGACGGCAGGACCGCCGCCGAGGGAGGTGCGGCCGCATGACGGCGACCAGTGCGGAGACCGTCATCACCGCGGCGCGCGCGAGGACCGCCGCGGACGGCGCCACCGTCCGCCGCAAGCAGGGCTTCCAGCACGGCGCCTGGTTCGTCGCCCCGTTCCTCGTGCTGTTCGCGCTGTTCGTGGTCTGGCCACTGCTGCGCGGCCTGTGGCTCAGTCTCACGGACGCCAACATCTCCGGCGACAACGCGGACTTCGTCGGCCTCGACAACTACCGCGAGGCCCTGGACGACCCGCTGGTGTGGGAATCGCTCGGCCACAGCGCGTACTTCACGCTGCTGGTCGTACCGTGCATCACGGTCCTCGCCTTTTTCCTCGCGATGCTCGCCCACCACATAGAGCGCGGCACCTGGCTGTGGCGGCTGTGCTTCTTCGCCCCGTTCCTGCTGCCGTCCACCGTCGCCGCCAACCTGTGGCAGTGGCTGTTCAACCCCGGCACCGGAATGATCAACCACGTCTTCGGCATCGAGACGGCGTGGCTGACCGACAAGTCCTACGCCATGCTCGCCGTCGTCATCTGCACGCTGTGGTGGACGGTCGGCTTCAGCTTCCTGCTCTACCTCGCCGCCCTCCAGGGCGTCCCCGCGCACCTCTACGAGGCCGCCAGGCTGGACGGCGCGAACGCGTGGCACCGCACGGTCCACATCACCCTGCCGATGATGCGGCACATCACCGGCCTCGTCATCGCCCTCCAGATCCTCGCCTCGCTCCAGGTCTTCGACCAGGCCGTGGTGATGATGGACTTCCTGCCCGGCCCCGAGGGCTCCACCAGGACGTTCGTGCAGTACACCCTCGAAGAGGGCTTCACCGGCTACCGCGTCGGCTACGCCTCCGCCATCTCCATCGTCTTCTTCGTGATCATCGCGGCCGTCGCCCTTACGCGGATGTGGCTGCTGCGCAACCGTGAGGAGGGCGGCCGATGAGCACCGCCGCACAGGTACGCGCCAGGCCCCGTAAACCCTGGACGCCCAGCCAGATCGTGCTCACCCTCCTCGGCGCGGCCGTCTCGGCGGTGTTCCTGGCACCGCTCGCCTGGGCGCTGTTCACCTCGCTCAAGCCGGAGGCCGAGGCCGTCGAGGTGCCGCCGCACTGGCTGCCCGAGGAGTGGACCGGCCAGGCCTGGTCGGCCGTCCTGAAGTCCGGCGACATCACCAACTGGCTCGTGAACTCGCTGGTGGTCTCGGTGTGCGTGACGGCCGTGGTGCTGAGCGTGAGCGCGCTCGCCGGATACGGCTTCGCCCGCACGGAGTTCCGCGGCAGGAACGCCCTGCTGGGCCTGGTCATGACCGGCCTGATGGTCTCGCCCGCCGTCCTCGGCGTACCGCTGTTCACCACCGTTCAGCAGATGGGGATGGTCGACACGTACTGGGGCATGATCCTGCCGCAGTGCGCACCCGCCGCGATGGTCTACATCCTCTACAAGTTCTTCCAGGGCGTCCCGCGCGAACTGGAGGAGGCCGCCTTCATCGACGGCGCGGGCCGCTGGCGCGTCTTCTTCACGATCATCCTGCCGCTGTCGCGCCCCTCGCTCGCGGCGGTCGGCATCTTCACCTTCATCAGTTCGTGGAACAACTTCCTGTGGCCGTACATGGTGACCAACAACCCCGACCTGATGACCATGCCGAACGGCATCGCGACCGTCATGAACTCCTACGGCATCCAGTGGGCCCAGCTGATGGCCGGCGGTCTCCTGGCCGGCCTGCCGCTGATCGTCGTCTTCGTCTTCTTCCAGCGCCAGATCGTGGCGGGCGTCGCCCACACGGGCCTGGCCGGCCAGTGACGCCCACCGCCGCACCGGCACCCGTACCGGCCTCGTGGACACCCGCGAACCCCTGAAAGGACCACATGCGTACCGCCCGCTTCACCCTCGACCCCGCCTTCACCGTCGGCCCGGTCGACCCCCGTCTCTTCGGCTCCTTCGTCGAACACCTCGGCCGCTGCGTCTACACAGGCATCCACGAACCCGGCCACCCCACCGCCGACGCCGACGGACTGCGCACCGACGTCCTGGACCTGGTCCGGGAACTCGGCGTCACCGTGATCCGCTACCCCGGCGGCAACTTCGTCTCCGGCTACAGGTGGGAGGACTCCGTAGGCCCCGCCGAGGGCCGTCCGCGCCGCCTCGACCTGGCCTGGCACTCCACCGAGACCAACCGCTTCGGCCTGTCCGAGTACGTCGCCTTCCTGCGGAAGATCGGTCCGCAGGCCGAGCCCATGATGGCCGTCAACCTCGGCACCCGCGGCGTCGCCGAGGCGCTCGAACTCCAGGAGTACGCCAACCACCCCGCCGGCACCGCCCTGTCCGACCTGCGCGTCGCGCACGGCGACAAGGACCCCTTCGGAATCCGCCTGTGGTGCCTCGGCAACGAGATGGACGGCCCCTGGCAGACCGGCCACAGGACCGCCGAGGAGTACGGCCGCCTCGCCGCCGAGACCGCCCGCGCGATGCGCCAGCAGGACCCCGGCGTCGAACTGGTCGCCTGCGGCTCCTCGAGCCAGGCCATGCCCACCTTCGCCGCCTGGGAGTCGACGGTCCTCACCGAGACGTACGACCTGGTCGACCACATCTCCCTGCACGCCTACTACGAGCCGCACGACGGCGACCTCGACTCCTTCCTCGCCTCCGCCGTCGACATGGAGTCCTTCATCGAGAACGTCGTCGCCACCTGCGACCACGTCGGCGCGAAGCTCAAGTCCGCGAAGAAGATCAACCTCTCCTTCGACGAGTGGAACGTCTGGTACATGTCCCGCTGGCAGGAGCAGGCGGCGACCTTCGCGCAGGACGACTGGCCCGAGGCGCCGCGCCTCCTCGAGGACAACTACAGCGTCACCGACGCCGTCGTCCTCGGCTCGCTCCTCATCGCGCTGCTCCGGCACGCCGACCGGGTCAAGGTCGCCTGCCTCGCGCAGCTCGTCAACGTCATCGCCCCGATCCTGACCGAGCCGGGCGGCCCCGCCTGGCGGCAGACGACCTTCTTCCCGTTCGCGCAGGCGTCCCGGTACGGGCGCGGCGAGGTCCTCGACGTCCGCGCGGACTCACCGACGTACGAGACCGCCAAGTACGGCACGGCCGACCTGCTGCACGCCACCGCCGTACGGGCCGACGACGGCACGGTCACCGTCTTCGCCGTCAACCGGAGCCGCACCGGGGCGCTGCCGCTGGAGATCGCCCTCGGCGGCCTCGGCCTCACCTCGGTCGTCGAGCACACCGCCCTCGCGGACGCCGACCCCGACGCCCGCAACACCCTCGCCGAACCGGAGCGGGTCGCCCCGCACCCGGTCGACGGCACGACCCTGACCGACGGCGGGCTCGAAGCCGTGCTGGAACCGCTGTCGTGGAACGTGATCCGGCTGGCGTGAGCCCGGCGGAGAGCAAGGGCCGGCGGAGGCGCGAGGGTCACCGTCCCGGTGACTCCACCGCCTCCACCGGCACCCCGCCGCGCGCCGCGCCCACCAGGGTCAGCCGCGTCCGGTCCGGCCCCGAGGGTGTGGTCCCGTCGGACAGCACGGCCAGGGCCAGTGTGTTGGCCCCACGGGTGCGGAGGATCCCGTTCGGCAGCATGAAGGTGTGCTGCGGGCCCACGTCGTTGACGTACTGGCCCATGTTCCAGCCGTTGAGGAAGATCTGGACGCGGTAGGCACGCTCCGGATCGTCCTCGAGGACGAGTCCGACCGCGGCGTCCACATCCGGGTCGACGTCCAGCCAAAACTCCGTCCGGTACCAGGTGACCCCCTGCCGCCGCCGGTCCTCGCGCGGACGGTCCACGGCCTCCCAGGCGCTTTGGTCCCGGTCGTCGCCGTACCCCGGCAGGTGCCAGCCCTCGCGCTCCCCGTACAGCCCGCCGTTGTTCAGCGCCCCGCGCACCCGGTCCGGCGCCCCGGCCCCCTGGATCCGCCAGCTCACCCCGGGGGAGGCCCCCTCGAAGCCGACGCCGGTCAGTCCACGAGCCGCCCGCCGCGTGCCACGGCCGGCCGCCGGCTCCCCCGCGCCTCCCGCGTCCCCCTCCTGCTGCATCCGCCGTACGAGCACGGACAGGACGTGTTCACCGCGCCCGCGCAGCTTTCCGGGCACGGGGAAGGTCGCGGTCGCGGTCCAGGTGCCACGGCCCGCCGTGTCCTCGTCCGGCACCGGCATCCGGTGCGTACCCAGTGGCCGTCCGTCCAGCCAGGCCATCAACAGCCCCTGCGTACCGGTGCTGTAGGACAGGGACACCGACTCGGCGCCGCGCGCGTCCTCGAAGCGCCCCCGGTACCAGACGTCGCCGTAGTGGAAGCCGTAGTCGTCCGCGAACAGCACGGGCTGCCCCTCGGGCACGGGCGTGGTGCCGACGGAGGCGGTGCGGTCGGCGGCCGTCCACCCCGCGTCGTCGAAGTCCGGCTCGGACTCCGGGTTCTCCGCCCGCCGCCGCCAGCCGGTGAGGGCGGGCAGGGAGGGGGCGGGCACGGCCGGCACCAGCCCCTCCATCAGCAGGGACCCGGACCGGCTGACCATGGTGCGCACCGGCTGCCCGTTCCAGGTCACGGCGGTGATCCCGCGCGGCGCCCACACCTCCAGGCCGGTCTCGCCCGTGATGTCGCCGGTGAGATGGACGGTGGAGCCGCGCAGCGTGGCCGACCGCAGCAGCGGCGGACCGTAGACCAGCAGCGGACCGGACGGGGTCTCGTAGGGCCACAGCCGCTGGGCGGTCGCGTCGTCGGCGAACAGCAGCAGCATCGGTGTGTCGGAGTCGCCGCCCTCGAGCAGGACCCGGCTCAGCCCGCCCACGCCGAGCGGCGTGACCACGTTCAGCCTGCCCCGGTCGTAGGACCAGGCGGGCTCGACGTCCAGCCGGTTGGTGAGCGGCTGGACGTCGCAGTCGAGGGCGATGTGCGCCGTCTCCCCGGTCCGGCCCACGAACGCGGCGATGTCCTGGCGCCCGACGGTCACGCCGAACAGGGGCTGCGCGGTGGAGAACGCCAGCTTCCGCCGCCCCAGTCCGAGCCCGGTGGCGAGCAGCTTGGCGTCCCGCGCGCCGACCGTGACCGGCACGTCGACGCCGGTGCCCGGCAGCACCGACCCGACCTCGTCGTCGGAGTCGTTGCGCAGGACGTAGACCTGGGCGTCGGTGTCGGGGTTGGCCAGGTGGTAGACCTTCAGCCGGTCGTCCTGCGGCCGCACCGCGGACGCCGGTTCGAGGCGGGCGAGGTCCGGCACGGTCCGCAGCAGATGCCCGAGCTGGTGGAGCGGGCCCAGTTTGACGGTGGGCCGGCGGGCCTGGTCGAGCGGGGCCCCGTAGTCGTACGAGGTGTAGACGTCCGGCGAGGCCAGCCACCCCCACGAGGTCCCGCCCGCCACCACGCGCGCGTTGTGCGCGGTGATCCCGTTGGCGAGGCTGGTGAGGAGGGCGCTCCGCTCGTGCGCCGGGTCCCACTCCTCGCGCACCTGCACGTACCCCCTGCCCGCGGAGGTGGCCCCGCCCCAGGGATCGGACGCGCCGACGGCGGCCCCGGCCACGAACCCGGGCGTGCGCGCACTCGCCCCGGCCCCCGCCCCGCGCCTGCGGAAGTACCCGAGATCGGCCGGCACCTCACCGGGCGCGGGCGAGGACTCGAATCCGTACAGCCGGTTCGCCTCGCCCTTCTTCGCGCCGGTGGGGGAGGACCCGGGTGCCCACAGCCCGTCCGCGCCGCCGTCGTTGTGGAACAGCGGTACGTCGATCCCGTCGGCGCGCACCTTCTTGCAGAGGTGGGACAGGTAGGCCCCCGTGCCGTCCCCGGGGCGTGTTCCTTCGTACCGGTCCTCGACCTGGTACAGGAGTACGGTGCCGCCGCCCCCGGTGAACAGGTGCCGGACGGCGATGGCGTTCACGGCCCCCAGCCAGGCGTCCACGTGCCGCAGATACGCGGGGTCGGCGGTGCCGGCCGCGCCCTCGGCGACCGTCAGCCATCCGGGGAAGCCCCCGGCGTCGAGATCGGCGGTCCCGAGGTACGGCCCCGGGCGCAGGACGACGTACAGCCGCTCCTCGGCGGCCATGGTGAGGAACAGGTCGAGGTCGCGGACGCCGGTGAAGTCGTGCGTGCCGGGCGCGGGGGAGTGGAAATTCCAGGGGACGGGGACGGCGACGGCGTTGTGGCCGTGGGCGCGCAGCTTCTGCAGCACGTCCCGCCACAGGGACGGGCTCGGCAGCCGGAAGGGGTGCGTCTCGCCCGACCAGAGCACCAGCCGCCGGCCGTCGACCAGGAGCGAGTACCGGTCGAAGCCGACCTCGTGCCGTCTGCCGTCCGCGCGCGGCGGCGCGGGCGGCGGCCCCGTCGGCACGGCACGCGCCCCGCGCGAGCCGGTTGCCGCCCCGCTGCCGGCCAGCGCGAGGCCGAGCGCCGCCGTGCCGGCCAGCGCGGTGAAGGTACGCCTGCTGAGCTCCAAGGGAGCCGCCTCCTGTTGTGCCGCTGATGCGGCCGCATGGGGCCGCGGGTGGTGCCGTCGAATGGTCCCGGTCCCCCCGGGACGGGTGGTCCTGGTGGGCCATTGTCTACGCCGGGGCACCACTGTGTTCACGCCAGGTTCCCGGTACGTCCGTTTCACCCGGTACGAGTGACACACGTGCGGGTTGTTCCCCTCTCCCGGCGCGGACTGTTCCCCTCTCCCGTTCCCTGTGAACGCCCGGCCGGCGCGGCGAGGCCGAATGGCCGAAGTTCGTCCTGTCCGCCCTCCGTCGAGCCGCCTACGATGCGAGCGCTCCCGGTCTTCACATCATCTCCATGCCTCCTGCGCGAGGGCCGGGAGTCCGCCCGCTTATTGTCAGGTACATGACCTTTCAATCATCACGTCCCACTCACCCCCCACCGGACGAAGAGGGAGAACCATGGCTGGTGGCCTGCTTCTGAGCACCGCGGTGGCCGCGCTGTTCACCGCCGCGACACCCGCACACGACCCGTCCGCCGGGTTCGTCGACCCGCCCCCGGACAAGATCGTCATCAAGGTCGCCACGGTGAACGGCTCCGGCTGCCCCCAGGGCACCACCGCGGTCGCCGTCTCCGAGGACAACACCGCGTTCACGGTGACGTACAGCGACTACCTCGCCCAGGCGGGCGGTGCCTCCGACCCCACGGCATTCCGCAGGAACTGCCAGCTCAGCCTCATCGTCCACGTCCCCCAGGGCTTCACCTACGCCATCGCCGGCGCCGACTACCGCGGCTTCGCCGCCCTCCAGCCCGGCGCGAGCGGCACGCAGCGGGCCTCGTACTACTTCCAGGGTTCCCCGAACACGGAGTACCGCAGCCACCCGTTCGCCGGCCCCTACGACGACAACTGGCAGGCCACGGACACCACCGACTGGGCCCAGCTCGTCTACGCCCCCTGCGGCGTCCAGCGCAACTTCAACATCAACACCGAGCTGCGCGTCAGCGCCGGCACCTCGTCCCCCGACAAGGTCAGCTTCATGACCATGGACTCCACCGACGGAGACATCAGCACGACCTACCACATGGCCTGGAAGGAGTGCCCCGGCGCCTGACGGGGCGACAGGCACGCGGTCCGCGCGCCGGCCCCCGGCCGCACGGGTCGCACACCACCGGTCCTTGCCGTCGGCGTCCCCCGGACGCGCCCCCGTCGCGCCACCGCACGGCGGGTGCGTGGGCGAGCCGGCCCGGGCCGCGGGGGAGAGGGCCGGCTGCGGGGAGTCACTCCCGGCTGTCGAGGCCGCGCAGGTGGAGGGCGCGCAGGGCTGCTTCGAGAGCGAAGCGGTGGTCGGGGTCGCTGAGGTTGTCACCCAGGTAGCCGTCCAGGTTCCGCAGGCGGTAGCGGACGGTCTGGGCGTGGACGCCCAGTATCTCGCCCACCCGCTCGGCCGGTGCCCGGGTGGAGACGTGGACCCGGAGGGTCTCGACGAGCCGTTCGCGCCGGCCGGGGGACAGCCCGCCGAGGGGGGCCAGTTCGCGGGCCGCCAGGTGGTCCACGAGGGCGGGGTCGGACAACAGCCACAGGGTCGTCAGATGGTCCGCGCAGTGGATCAGCGGGGCGTCGGGCACGACACCGTCGTCGACGAGCTGGAGCACACGGCGGGCCCAGCGGACGGAGTCGGCGGTCTGCGCGAGCGGTACGGTCAGGCCCACCGCGGCGCGGGTGCCGGCCAGCGCCGCGGTGAGCATGGTGAGGCGCCCCTGGGTGAGGTCCCCGGGGAGGAGCAGACACGGCTGCGGGATGTCGAGGCCGGCGAGGACGTCGTCGTCGAGACCGGCCTGGATGTGGTGGGGCACCGGGGGACGGAGGGCGACGAGGGTGCACTCCCGGGGCAGTTCCCAGGCTGCGGCCTCGCACAGTTCGGAGACGGTCGTCCGGGGCAGCGGCGGTGCGGCCAGGAGCAGGTGCAACAGCTGTCTTCGTAACGCGGACACCTCGGACGCGGTCCGTTCCCGCACCTCCACGTACCCCTCGCGGGTGATCGCCTCCAGCTCCTCGACGTACGCGAAGAGGGCGTCCGCGAAGGTGAGGACGAGAGAGGGGGAGAGGTTGTACTGGCGCCCCACCGTCCTGGCCCGGCGCAGCGCGATGCGGGCGCCGAGCCGGTAGGCGCTCTGCAGGGTCTCCAGGTCGCGGCCCTCGTAGGCCTCCACCCGGCCGAACCGGCGCAGCAGCTCGTCCCGTGGTCCCGAGCTCTGGCCGGGGTTGGCCACCCGGTCCACGAAGGCGGTCAGCGTGTGCTCCACGCCCCGGCGGATCGCGTCCCCGTCGGGGCCGTTGAACAGCCGGCCGTACACCGGGTAGGCGCGGGCGACCTCCATCCGTATCTCGTTCAGCAGTCCCGGTAGTTCCGGCCGGATGAAGGCCGCGAACTGCCGGGGGAGGGGGCCGAGCGGTTCCCCGGCCTCCGGTGACCGTGTGATCGCGGGCATGAGTCACCCTTTGCTCTCAGATGTGTCCGGCGGCGGGGCGGCCGGCCGGACGCCGCTCCGCCGGAGGGCGGATGACGTCCGGCCGGGTCCGTGGGGTCACGCCGTTCTGGCACGCTGAAGCTAAATCAACTCGGTTGCCTTGTACACGCTTTGAGCGGAAGTGACGTACGGGTGCACCGGCCGGCCGGTGAGACGGCCGGGAACCGCCGTTCCGTGGCCGTTACCTGGCGGCGGAGTGCCAGTTCTCCGCGAGTACCCTGCCGGCGTCGGGGGCGACGGTGCCGGGCGCGTTGAGTCCGGTGAGGTGCGTCCGGGTGTTGTCGAGGGTGAGGCTGTTGTTCCCGGCGGCGGAGGGCAGCCCGGTCTTCGCGTTGACCGCGGCGTTGATCAGGCCGACGTTCAGACCGCAGCCGGTGGCTGCGGGGACCGCGAAGGTGCTGTCGTTCTGGGTGGCACCGGTGAGGTTGATCCGGCTCATGTCGCCGGCCTCGTCAGGGGTGCCGTCGCCCTTGAAGAAGCTCATCCCGAACTCGGGGTAGTCGAGGTTCCGCGGGCGCAGCACGATGGGGTTCGAGGCCGTTCCGATGTAGCACTTGCCGCCCAGGAGAGGGTTCTCCAGGTGGACGCGGACCGGGAGGGCGACGATCGGCATGTCCGTGAGGATGCCCGCGGTCTGGTCGAAGGCGTAGGGGGCGCCGACGGACTCCATGGTGGCGGTGATCCTGTTGAGGCTGGAGTTCTCGAGCGTCCTGCAGATGGCCGTGATCACCGGAACCTCGCTCGGGCACATCAGGCCGAGCAGGCCGCCGGGGACGGTGGCGGGGTCGGCGACGAGCGCGCCGGAGGGCGGGGCGACGACGCCGCTCGTGCCGTCCGCGTTCTGCACGACGCCGATCTGGAGGTTGGTCCTCCCCGTGACCACGGTGGTCTTGCCCAGTTTGATGGAGCCGCCGGCGGAGGTGGAGACCACGCACTGCGGGGTCTTCTCGAGGCCGTCGGCGGCCAGCATCGCCCCCGCGTCGACGGGGCAGCGGGTGAAGGGCGCCCACTCGCCGTTCAGCGCGGGGTCGGCGGCGGTGGCGGTGCCCACGGTGGCGAGGGCGCCGAGCGCGGTCAGCGCGGAGACGGTCGCGAGCCTGGTGCGGTGGGAGAGCAGGGGCATGGTGATGACCTTCCGTGGGAGGGAGCGCGGACGGTACGGCTCAGCGCTCGGGGACGGGGATCTTGAGGGGCTGCAGGTCCTCGGTGCACTCGGCGGGATTGAAGACCTGCACCGCGCACGTCTGGCCCTGGATCTGCTTGACGTAGTTGCCGGGGCCGGAGACGGAGGCGGTGAGGAGGCGGTCGAGGTTCTCGCCGCCGGTGCCGCAGCCGGTGAAGGCCGGGATGCTCACCTCGCCGGTCAGCGGGCCGCCGGAACTGAGCAGGTAGCCGGTGGGCTGGTCGGGAGGCTGGTGGGTGCTGCTCCCGGACAGCACCAGATGGTCGCCGGGATGGGCCGAGGGGTCGGGCTCGGGGGAGCGGAGGGGCGTCCTCGTCCTGCAGCCGGACCCGACCTCCAGGGGGGTTCCGTTGACCTCGAGAGCGGTCACCCGCAGGACCAGCGGGATCCGTACGCGGGTGTCCAGCCTGGTGAACAGAGTGACGAACGAGGTCTCGCCGGCGGCGTCCATGGTCATGGGGCCCGTCTGCTCCAGCACCATGGTGGCCTTCGTCGGAGTGAAGCCGAAGGTCAGGAAGGTGGCCTGGAACGGTGGAGTCCGCGGACGCCCCTGGTGGCGGAGCGTTCCCTGCGAGTGCTGGGTCAGGCGGCCCCCGCTGAAGTCCGGGAAGAACTCGATGTCCGTGGGTCCCTGCTCGATCAGCACGCAGGACAGGGGGACGAGCGAGGCTCCTCTCAGCTTTCTCACGTTCGTGTAGCCGGTGACGTAGGCGTTCAGCGACGCCGACGTGGACGGGTGCCCGTCGTCGTAGAGGCACGGGGGCGCGTCGCGGTCCGCGGCGCTGCCGCCGGGCGTGTCCTCGGCCACCTCCGGCGCGCGGTCCCCCTGCCGGTCCTTTGGTCCGTCCTGCGGCCCAAAGGACGGACCAAAGGACGGACCGGAGGACCCGGGAGAGGGATCCGACGGGGCCGGCGTGCCGTCCGGGTCCGGCGTCCGCGCTCCGACCGGCACGGTGGCCAGCAGTCCCTTGCCCGGCGCGTCCCCGGAGAGGGAGCAGTCGACGGTCGGCGGACCGGGCTCGGTGGCGGTGCCGTCCGCGGCACCGAGCGCCAGGTCGACGGCGAGGGCGCCGGCCCAAAACGTCAGGTCGCCGTCGCTCCGGCCGGTCACCGAGGGGACGTCGCCCGTCGTGGTCAGTGTCAGCGGCCCGGACCCGGGCAGGGGGACCGGCTCCGCGGTCCCGCGCCAGGTCGCCTCCGCCGCCGCTTCGTTCTGGGTGACGCCGACGCCGAGACGGGTCGAGGCCCGCGCGGTGGCGGCCCCGGCCGCGGTGAGGTCCGCGACCGCCTCGGCGGGCAGTTCCACGGTGGTGGTGACGTCGGTGGGTGAGAACGCCTCGCCCGCCTTCGCCCGGCCCGGGAAGTGTGCCGAGATCCGTACCGTCGCGGGCCGGTCTCCCGAGGGGAGCGCGCAGACGTAGGGGAGTTCGACGTCCGTCTCCTGGGTGCCCGCGGCGGTGGCCGTGGCCGGGACCAGGGCGGCGAGCACGACGAACGCGGCGATCGACGCGCTCCTGGCGCGGACACGGTGCGGCCGTGGAACGGCGGCTCGGTGGCCTCTCATACAACTCCGCTCGGGTAAGAACCGGTGTCGGTGGAACGCGGCACGGAGCCCGCGAACGCCCGGCCGAGGACACCGGCCGGGCGGACATGAGCGGGTGGCTCCTTACGGGTTGGAGCCGACGATCTTCGGAATGGAGCCGTTCGACGCCTTGATGGCGTAGTTGCCCTTGAAGATGGGCCTGGTGGCGGTCGTGACCACCGAGCCGCAGTTGACGGGGGCGGGGCTGGAGCTGACGGCCAGGTCACCGGCGACGCTGCTGACGGCCAGGACGCCGGTGGAGTTGGTGTAGGTGGCCGAGGCCTTGCCCGTCACCTTGAACTTGCAGGCGCCGGCGGTCACGTTGGCCGTGACGTTGCCGACGTAGCCCTTGGTGACGCCGGTCGAGGCGGTGTAGTCCTGCGCGACGACGGTCCAGGGGGTGACCGCCACGGTGGTGACGTTGCCCAGGACGCTGGTGCACGGCGAGGACGGGGTGCCGAAGTTGATGGCGCCGATGGTGGCGACCGTCGCCGGGTTGCCCGTCGTGCTCGCCATGGTGCCCGACGCACCCGAGGTCGTGCACGTCATCGGGATGGTGGCGGTCAGCACGATGTTGCTGCTGTTCGTCGCCGTGTAGCCGCCCGACGGGGTGACGGTCCACACCGTGGAGGGCACCGCCGAGGCGGGCGCGACGGTGAGACCGAAGGCGGCCGCGGCCGCACCCGCCACGACTGCGAACCTTCTCGTGTTCTTCTTCATGACGTCAGAACTCCTCGTGGATTGGCCGGCAGAGGTGGGCCGTGGCCGGGAGATCGAGGGAAGGCCGTGCGGCCCGCGGCTCGGTGTTCCCCGGCCGCGAGAAATGACGTTACTTGCGGGAAACTTGGCCGAACAATGCCACTGTTCATGATTCTTTTGAAAGTGGAAACATCTGTTTCCGGGGTGAGGGGTCCGCGGGTCGTCTTAGTCATCGACTGTCAATGTCGACGTCTCGTCCGGTGGTGCGGGGTCTCGCCGTTCGCCGTTCGCCGCCGGGTCGATCTGCTCACCGGATGACAGTTTCCGAGACGTTTCTTATCTGCGCCCTGACAAGTTCCGGATGGCTGAAGCGGGTGTCGCGGAAAACTCGGATTTTGGTATTGCCCGCCGAGGTTACTCGACCGTAACGTGCCGGTGTGGTGCTCGGCTCCAGGTCGGTGGCCCCCGTCGGCCGGAGTCGCGACGGATGCTTTCCGGCCTCACCCTCCCAGCGGGCCCGGACGTCCGTGGGCAGGGTCTCGCGGTCCGTACCCCCCGGCGCCGCGAGACCCTGCCCTGTCTCCTCGAAGACAAGTACGGCCGGTGTGTTGTCTGCGCGGTGACACGTTCTGGAAAGAGGGCGGGAATCCGGATCCGCGACCGTTGGAGGTGATATGGGAATCGAAGTGGTGGTCGAGGGCCTGACCAAGTCCTTCGGTGGGCAGAGCATCTGGCGGGACGTGACACTCACCCTTCCCGCCGGAGAGGTGAGCGTGATGCTGGGACCGTCCGGCACCGGGAAGACCGTTTTCCTGAAGTCGCTCATAGGGCTGCTCAAGCCCGAGGAGGGCCGTGTCCTCATCAATGGGGTGGACATGGTGAGCAGTCCCGAAAGGGACATCTACGAGACCCGTAAACTGTTCGGCCTCATGTTTCAGGACGGGGCCCTCTTCGGATCGATGTCCCTCTTCGACAACATCGCCTTTCCCCTGCGCGAGCACACCCGCAGGAAGGAGTCGGAGATCCGCCGCATCGTCATGGAGCGGATCGAGACCGTCGGGCTGCTGGGCGCGGAGGGCAAGCTCCCGGGAGAGATCAGCGGAGGCATGCGCAAGCGGGCCGGCCTGGCCCGCGCGCTCGTACTGGACCCGCAGATCGTCCTCTGCGACGAACCGGACTCCGGGCTCGACCCCGTCCGCACCGCCTACCTCTCCCAACTGCTGATCGACCTGAACGCGCAGATCGACGCGACGATGCTGATCGTCACCCACAACCTCGACATCGCCGCCACCGTGCCCGACAACATGGGAATGCTCTTCAGGCGCGAGCTGGTCGCCTTCGGCCCGCGCGAGGTGCTGCTCACCAGCGAGGAGCCGGTCGTGGCCCAGTTCCTCGGCGGCCGGCGCGAGGGCCCCATCGGGATGTCCGAGGAGAAGGACGCGGCCACCCTCGCCGCCGAGGCGAACACCGCCGTCACCGACGCGGCCCGGCCCCGGCGGATCGTCCCGCAGCTGGAGCCGTCGCCGGGCCTCCCGCCGCGCCGGGCCGTCGCCCGACGGCGCGAACGAGTCATGGGCATGCTCGACCGGTTGCCGCCCGCCGCGCGCTCCGCCATCCGGGAGACCTACGCGCGAAGCGCCCAGGCACCGACCCTGCCGATGCCCGCCACCGGGAGCGGCGCATGATCACCGGCGCGCTGCGGCAGACCGGCCGGCTCTTCGCGCTCGCCGCCGAAGTGAGCCGCGCCGTCTTCCGAAGACCCTTCCAGTTCCGCGAGTTCGTCGAGCAGTTCTGGTTCATCGCGGGCGTCACCATCCTGCCCGCCGCTCTCGTCTCGATCCCCTTCGGCGCCGTCATCGCCCTCCAGGTCGGCTCCCTGACCCAGCAGCTGGGAGCCCAGTCGTTCACCGGAGGCGCCAGCGTCCTCGCCGTCGTCCAGCAGGCGAGCCCGCTCATCGTCGCCCTGCTCATCGCCGGCGCCGGCGGCTCCGCCATCTGCGCCGACCTCGGCTCCCGCAGGATCCGCGAGGAACTCGACGCCATGGAGGTCATGGGCGTCTCGCCCGTACAACGTCTGGTCGTGCCCCGGGTGCTGGCCACCATGGGCGTGGC
Organism: Streptomyces yamdrokensis; assembly: GCF_053890455.1. Lineage (NCBI taxonomy): Bacteria > Bacillati > Actinomycetota > Actinomycetes > Kitasatosporales > Streptomycetaceae > Streptomyces > Streptomyces yamdrokensis. The sequence goes on along the minus strand of NZ_CM132679.1, from coordinate 2,299,189 downwards.
GGTCCTGCTCAACGGTCTGGTCTCCGTCGTCGGCACCCTGGGCGGCTTCTTCTTCAACGTCGTCCTGCAGGGCGGTACCCCCGGCGCCTACCTGTCCAGCTTCTCCGCCCTCGCCCAGCTGTCCGACCTGTACATCAGCGAACTCAAGGCGCTGGTCTTCGGGTTCATCGCCGGCATCGTCGCCGCCCACCGGGGCCTCAACCCGCGCGGCGGCCCCAAGGGTGTCGGCGACGCCGTCAACCAGTCCGTCGTCATCACCTTCCTGCTGCTCTTCTTCGTCAACATGGTGATGACGGCCGGCTACCTCCAGATCGTCCCGCCGAAGGGAGGCTGAGCGCGATGGCCTCCCCGCTCGCCCTGCTCGACCGCACCGGCGACCAACTGCTCTTCTACACCCGGTCCCTGCTGTGGATCCCGCGGACCCTGCACCGCTACCTCAGGGAGGTGCAGCGCCTCCTCGCCGAGGTGGCCTTCGGCACCGGGGGCCTCGGCGTCATCGGCGGCACCGTCGGCGTGATGATCGCGATGACGCTCTTCACCGGAACCGTCGTCGGACTCCAGGGCTACGCGGCCCTCGACCAGATCGGCACGGCCGCGTTCACCGGATTCGTCTCCGCCTACTTCAACACCCGCGAGATCGCCCCGCTCGTCGCCGGACTCGCCCTCTCCGCGACCGTCGGCGCCGGCTTCACCGCCCAGCTCGGCGCCATGCGCATCAACGAGGAGGTCGACGCCCTCGAGGGCATGGGCATCCGCTCCATGCCCTACCTGGTCACCACGCGCATCATCGCCGGCGTCGTCGCCATCGTCCCGCTCTACGCGATCGGGCTGCTCTCCTCCTATCTGGCCTCCCGCTACGTGACCGTCCTGTTCAACGGCCAGTCCCGGGGCACCTACGACCACTACTTCAACCTCTTCCTCTCCCCGACGGACGTCCTGCTCTCCGTCCTGAAGGTGCTGATCTTCAGCGTGATGGTGATCCTCGCCCACTGCTACCACGGCTTCCACGCCTCGGGCGGCCCCGCCGGTGTCGGCGTCGCCGTCGGCCGGTCCGTGCGCAACGCCATCGTGCTGATCAGCGTCACCGACTTCTTCCTGTCGCTCGCCCTGTGGGGCGCGACCACGACCGTGAAGGTGGCGGGGTGACATGAGCCGGCCACGACGCCCACGAGGCGAAACGCTGCGCCGCCGGAGCGCCGGGGTGGTGTTCCTGCTGGTGGGCGCCCTGCTGATCTGGCTGGCCGTCGCCGTCTACGACAAGCGGTTCACCGCCTTCGACCCGGTCGTCGTCGAGACCGGCAGCGTCGGCAACGAGATGCACCCCGGCGCCGAGGTCAAACTGCGCGGGGTCGTCGTCGGCGAGGTCCGCGCCATCGACGCCACCGGCGACGGCGCCCGGCTCACCCTTGCGATGAAACCCGGCGCCCTGGACGACGTCCCGGCCGGCGTACGCGCCCAGATGCTGCCGACCACCCTGTTCGGAGAACGCTTCGTCGCCCTCGTACCGCCCGAGAACCCTTCGGACGGCCGGACACTGGCCGCCGGAGCGGTCATCCCCCAGGACCGCTCCGCGAACGCCGTCGAACTCCAGCAGGTCCTCGACAACGTCCTGCCGGTGCTCACCGCGGTCCGGCCGCAGAAGCTCTCCGCCACCCTGTCGGCCGTCTCGCAGGCCCTGGAGGGACGCGGCGACCGGCTCGGCGACACCCTCGGCGTACTCGACGACCACCTGCGGGAGTTCAATCCCCACCTGCCCACCCTCAACCGCGACCTCAAGGAGCTCGTGAAGGTCGGCCATGTCTACGCGGACGCCGCGCCCGACATCATCACGGCGCTCACCGACTTCACCACCACCAGCGGCACCCTCGCCGAGCAGGAGGCCGAACTCGCCGGCACCCTCGGCGCCACCACCCGGGCCGCCGAGGACATGACGGCCTTCCTGCGCAAGAACGAGAACAACATCATCCGGCTCGCCGCGAGCGGCAGGCCCACCCTGGAACTGCTCGCCGAGTACTCCCCCTCCTTCCCGTGCACGCTGCGCACCCTCGCCGAGTTCGTGCCCGCCATGGACAAGGCGCTCGGCAAGGGCACCGACCGGCCCGGCATCCACGTCGACGTCACCACCGTCGCCTCGCGCGGCGCCTACGTCCCCGGCCGCGACACCCCGTCGTACGACTCCGGCGGCGGCCCCCGCTGCCCCCGGGTGCCCTACCCCGGCGCGTCCGCCCGGCCGGCCGTACAGGCACCGGCGGGGACGGGCGCGGGGACGCGGGCCGGGGCGGACGGCGATCTCGGGCCCGCCAACTCCCCGCAGGAGAACGCCCTGGTCAACGAACTCCTCGCCCCCGCCGCGGGCAGGAGCCCCGCGGACCTGCCCGACTGGAGCAGTCTGCTCGTCGGCCCCGTCTACCGCGGTACGGAGGTGACCCTCGGATGACCACCCCGGCCGCCCCGGACCACGCGCACACCCGGCGCCGCCCGCTGACCGGGCCGCTGCTCAAGTCCCTCGTCTTCGTCCTGGTCACCGCCCTCGCCACGGCCGTGCTCGGCCTGAGCGTCGCCGACACCGGCGTGGGCTCCGGCACCCGCACCTACAAGGCCCTGTTCACCGACGTCACCGGGCTCCTCGACGGCGACAGCGTGCGGATCTCCGGGGTGAAGGTCGGCGAGGTGACCGACGTCCGCGTCGTCCGACGACGCACCGCGCAGGTCACGTTCACCGTCCGCGACGACCGCCGGCTGCCCCGGTCGGCCACCGCCGCCGTGAAGTACCTCAACATGGTCGGCCAGCGCTACGTCGCCCTCGACCGGGGCAGCGGCGACCTCACCGGCACCCTCGAACCGGGCTCCACCATCCCGCTCGACCGCACCACCCCCGCCCTCGACCTGACCCTGCTCTTCAACGGGTTCAAGCCGCTGTTCGAAGGACTCTCCCCGAAGGACGTCAACGAACTCGCCGGATCGATCGTGCGGGTCCTCCAGGGCGAGGGCGCCACCGTCGACAGCCTGATCCGTCACATCGGCTCGCTCAGCACGACCGTCGCCGCCAAGGACGAGGTGATCGGCCAGGTCGTCGGCAACCTCACCACCGTCCTGGACACCCTCAACGACCGGGAGGCCGACTTCGACGACCTCGTCGTCACCCTGCAGGAACTCGTCACCGGCTTCGACGACGACCGTGAACCACTCGGCAGGGCCGTCGGGGCCATGGGCGACCTGACCACCGTCACCGCCGACCTCCTCGAGGACGGACGCGAGCCCCTGAAGCGGGACATCCGCGAACTGGGCCGGCTCTCGACGGGCCTGGGCGAACACACCCCGCGGATCGAGGACTTCCTCGACCGCACCCCCGCCAAGATGACCGCCCTGGCCCGCCTGTCCTCCTACGGATCGTGGTTCAACCTCTACCTCTGCGAGGCACGCGTGAGCGGAGTCACCACCTCCGACGGCTCCGAGCCGCCGACCGGGATCGCGATCACCGAACCGAGGTGCCGGGGATGAGGCTCTTCGCGCGCGGTGAGAGGAAGGGCGGGCCCGGCCCGGCCGACAGGGCGGGTCCGGCGGCCGCCGGACCCCGGCGGCCGCGCATCAGGCCGGTCAAGGAACGCGACCCCGTCGCCGTGGCCGTCGCCGGGCTGCTCGGACTCGCCCTGTTCGCGGCCCTCGTCCTCAACGCGGAGCGGCTGCCGCTCGGCGGCGGCACCTCCTACAGCGCCGACTTCTCCGAGGCGGCCGGTCTCGACACGGGCGACGAGGTGCGCATCGCCGGCGTCAAGGCCGGCCGGGTCACCGGCGTCGGGCTCGACGGCGACCGGGTGAAGGTCACCTTCGAGGTCGAGGACGCCTGGATCGGCGACCGGACGACCGCCGCCATCGCCATCAAGACCCTCCTCGGCGACAAGTATCTGGCACTCGACCCGCTCGGCTCCGCCCGCCAGGACCCCGGCAGCCGCATCCCGCTGTCCCGCACCACCTCCCCCTACGACGTGACGCAGGCCTTCCAGGACCTCGGCGGCACCGTCGACGCCATCGACACAAAGAAGCTCGCGGAGAGCTTCGAGACCATCTCCGACACCTTCGAGGACTCCCCGCCGCATGTGCGCAACGCCGCCGTCGGCCTGTCCGCACTGTCGAAGTCCGTCTCCAAGCGCGACGCGGAACTCGCCGAGCTCCTCAAGGGCAGCGCCACGTTCACCAAGACCCTGCAGGACAAGCAGTCCAGCTTCGAGACCCTCATCGAGGACGGCGGCTCCCTGCTCGGCGAACTCAAGGACCGCCGCGCCGCGATACGCGCCCTCCTCAAGGGCAGCAGGAAGCTCGGTACCGAACTCGGCGGCCTCGTCGACGACAACGAGAAGCAGCTCGGCCCCACCCTCAAGGCCCTCGGCCGGGTCACCGGCGTCCTGGAGAGGAACAACGACCAGCTCGGCAGGACCCTCGCGCTGGTCGGGCCGTACTACCGCCTCGTCGGCAACACCCTGGGCAGCGGCCGCTGGTTCGACAGCTACCTGTGCGGCGTCGTCCCCCGCTCCTACCTGCCCGAGACGTCCCTGCCCGAGACCGGATGCCGGCCGCCGAAACAGCGGGCGGCGGCAGCCCGGGGAACGGTGAGTGAACGATGAGCAGACGCGGAAAACTCCTCACCGGCGTGCTCGCCCTCGCGGTGCTCGTCGCCGGCGGTCTGGTCACCGCCCGCGTCCTCGACTCCGGCGGCACCCGCGTCACCGCCTACTTCGACCGCGCCGTCGGCATCTACGCCGGGTCCGACCTGCGCATCCTCGGCGTACGGGTCGGCGAGGTGGAGTCGGTGACCCCGCAGGGGACCACGGTACGGGTCGGCCTCCGTGTCGACGAGGGGGTGAGGGTTCCCGAGGGCGCGAGGGCCGTCGTCGTCGCACCGAGCGTCGTCGCCGACCGCTACGTACAGCTCACCCCCGCCCACAGCACCGGTCCCGCCCTCGCCGACGGCGCCGTACTGCCCGCCTCCCGCAACCTCACCCCCGTCGAGATCGACCAGCTCTACGAGTCGATCACGGATCTGTCCGAGGCACTCGGCCCGGACGGCGCCAACTCCTCCGGCGCCCTGGCCGAGCTGCTGACGACCGGCGCCGCCAACCTCGACGGCAACGGCGAGGCCATCGGCACCACCATCGAGGAGTTCGGCAAGGCGGCCAGGACCCTCGACGGCAGCAGCGGCGACCTGTTCCGCACGCTCGGCCGGCTCCAGACGTTCACCACCATGCTCAAGAACAAGGACACCGACGTGCGCACCGCGCAGGAACGCCTGGACGTCGTCGTCGGCTTCTTCGCCGACAACAAGGACGACCTCACCGGCGCGCTCGAGGAACTCGGCACCGCACTCGGCCAGGTCAAGACCTTCGTCGAGGACAACCGGGGTGAGCTGAAGAAGAACGTCGACCGGCTCGTCCCCCTCACCCGGACCCTCGTCGAGCAGCGGGCCTCGCTGGCCGAGGCGCTGGACGTGGCACCTCTGGCCGCGGGCAACCTCGTGGACGCCTACAACCCCGACACCCGCACCCTCGACGGCCGCGCCAACCTCAACGAGATCAGCATGGGCGGCCCGCTGCTGCCCCTGCCCGAGACGGGCGGCTCGTCCGCGAGCGGCGACGGGGCCGCGAACTCCGGGGAGGGGGAGTGATGGGGGGAGCGATGAGACGCGGCGTGCGCACCACGGGCGGCGCCGTCGGCCTGACCCTGGGCGGACTGATCGCCCTCGGCCTCGGCTTCGCCCTGGCCCTCGGCGCGGTCACCACCGGCATCCCGCGCTTCGACGGCATCGAGGACCTGCCGCTGCCCGGCGGCGCCGACCTCGGCGACCACCCGTACACCGTCACCGCGGAGCTCCACGACGTACTCAGTCTGGTCCCGCAGTCCGCGGTGAAGGTCAACGACGTCGCCGTCGGCCGGGTCACCGCCATCGACCTCGGCCACGACGACTGGTCGGCCCGCGTCACCATGCGGATCAACGGCGATGTGCGGCTGCCCGCCGACTCCACCGCCCGGCTCGAACAGTCCGGCCTGCTGGGCGAGAAGTACGTCCAGCTCGCCGCACCCGCCCAGAAGTCCGGAGCCGGGGCCGACGGCGACCCCGGGACCGGTGCCGAGCCGGGAGCCGGTGCCGAGACCTCGGTCGGGGCCGGTGCCGAGCACCCGGCCGTGACCGGGGGCGGAGACGGAACGCTGGAGGACGGAGCCGTCATCCCGCTTTCCCGCACCAGCCGCGACACCGAGGTCGAGGAGGTGTTCGGCGCCCTGTCCCTGCTCCTCAACGGTGGCGGCGTCAACCAGCTCAAGACCATCACCCGGGAACTCAACGCGGCGCTCGGCGGCCGTGAACCCGAGGTCCGCTCGGTACTGAAGCGGGTCAACACCCTGGTGACCGACCTCGACGACAACCGGGGCGACATCACCGACGCCCTCGACGCCGTCAACCGCCTCTCCACGACCCTCGCCACCCGCAAGGACGACGTCGGCACCGTCCTCACCGACCTCTCGCCGGGACTGAGGACGCTCGAGAAGCAACGCGGCTCCCTGCTGACCATGCTGCGCTCCCTCGACACCCTCTCCGGCGTCGCCGTCTCCACCGTCGACGCGAGCAAGGACGACATGATCGCCGACCTCAAGGCCCTCGCGCCGACCCTGAAGGCCCTCGCGGACGCCGGCGCGGACCTGCCCGACTCGCTCGAAGTGCTGCTGACCTACCCGTTCACCGACGAGGTGATGCGAGGCGTGAAGGGCGACTACCTCAACGTGTACCTGGACATGGCCGCCGTGCCGGGCACCCGGGTGATCCCGCCCCTGGTGCCCCGGGACCCGGACTCCCCGGCAGCGGCGGGGGAGAGGCGCTCCCCCGGGAGGGCCGCCGGCGGACAGGGCCCCGGAAAGGGGCAGGAGTCCGCCCCGTCGGAAGGCGGTCCGGCGGGCAGTCCACCGGGGGCCGGGCCGGGAACCCCGTCGGGAACCCCGCCGGGAACCCCGTCGGGCGGGCCCTCCCGGAAGAACCCGTCCCCCCTGCCCCTGCCCTCGGTCCCCGGCACGGCTCCCCCCTCCGCCTCCGGGACGACGGCGGACCCGACGGCCACACCGGGAGGTGACCTCGGTTGATCACCCCCGCCGTACGGCTGAAGAACCTGGCCTTCCTCCTCGTCGCCGTCCTCGCCCTCTCCTACCTCGGCATCCGCTACGCCGATCTCGGCCGGTACGCAGGCGTCGCCGACCACTACACCGTCGACGTGCGACTTCCGCACACCGGCGGCCTGTTCACCCACTCCGACGTCACCTACCGAGGTGTGTCCGTGGGACGCGTCGGCCCGATCGGACTCACCGCCGACGGTGTCGTCGCCGAGCTCCGCATCAAGAAGTCCGCCCCGAGGATCCCCGCCGACACCCGGGCCGTGGTCGCCGGACTCTCCGCCGTGGGCGAGCAGTACATCGATCTGCGCCCCGAGAGCGACGGCGGCCCCCACCTCACCGAGGGCACCCGCATCGAACGGACCGACACCCAGGTGCCCGCCCCCGTCACCGACGTCCTCACCAGTGTGAACGACCTCGCCGGGTCCGTACCGCTCGAGGATCTGCGCACGGTCGTGGACGAGTTCGGCAAGGCCTTCGAAGGACACGGCGACGACCTCGAGGTCCTGCTGGACAGCGGCAGCGACTTCGTGGTGGCCGCCGACCGCAACCTGCCGGCCACCACCCGGCTCATCACCGACGGCGAGACGGTTCTGCGCACCCAGGCCGAGGAGGGGCGGGCCATCCGCGACTTCGCCACCGGGGCGGCGGAACTGGCCCGCGCCCTCAAGGGCTCCGACGCCGATCTGCGCCGCCTGCTCGCCGTCACCCCCGGGGCCGCCACCCAGGTCAGCGGCGTCCTGCGGGACCTCGACCCGAGCCTCGGCGTCGTCCTCGCCAACCTGCTCACCACCTCCGAGATCGCCGTCACCCGGCAGCGCGGCACGGAGGAGTTCCTGGTGAAGGTCCCGGCGGCCGTCGCCGCCGGCGCCACCGCCGTCGAGGGAGGAAAGCTGAACCTCGGCATGGCCGTCACCTTCTTCAACCCCCTGCCCTGCACCGACGGATACGGCGCCACCCGCTACCGCAACGGCCTCGACCTCGGCACCACGCCCGCCCTCAACACCGGGGCGGCCTGCACGGCCTCCGCCGCGGACGGGGTCAACGTACGAGGCTCGGCGAACGCTCCGAAGGGCGGCCCGGTGCCCGACCCGGCCAAGCCCGGCACCCTGCCCTCCGGCAGCAGCGGTGAGGGTGGTGACGGGGCGAGGGCGGGCGGACCGGCCGCGCTCCCCGGCGCTCTCGCCCTGCCGGGCCAGGGCGGAGAGGCACCGAAGGGTCCGACGGGCCTGACGGGCCTCCTCACTCCGGCCACCGGGAGCACCCGATGAAGACGAACAGGTCCCGCATCCTCACCGGCGCGGGGCTCGCCCTGGCGCTCGGCTTCTGCGGCACCGGCGCGTGGACGTACGCGCAGGCCCGCACCGACGACGCGCTCGCCCACAGCGAGGAACGCGACCGGGTGCTCGCCGACGGACGCGAGGGCATCACCGTCCTCACCACGCTCGACGCCTCCACCCGGCAGCGGGCCGAGCAGGGCATCCGGGCCTGGAGCGCCGCCTCCACCGGGCCGCTGCGCGACGAACTGGGCCGCACCGGGGCCAGGGCGGGAGCGTCGGCGCGCGGCACGGTCACCGAGGCCGCCCTCATCACGCTCGACACCCGCACCGGCGCGGCCAGGCTCATCGCCACCGTCCGCGTCGAGGTCACCCCCGCCGGCACGAAGCAGCCGGCCATCGACCGCAAACGCCTGGAGGCGGTCCTGGCCCGCACGGACGAGGGGGAGTGGAAGGTGAAGGCCCTGAGCGCGGTCCCGGTCACGGCGGAGAGGGCGGCGACGGCGGAAAAGAAGGAGGACGGCGGCCGATGACACCGACGCTGACGCGGCTGCTGCGCAGGACCGCACGCGGCCCCCGGGAGCCCGCCCCGGGCGCGGGCGAGGAGGTCACGGAACCGGAAACCGCGAGGGAGCCGGACGACGCCCCGGACCCGGAGGCCACGCTCCCGGACGACGCCCGCCCTCTTCCCGCCGAACGCCGCCGACGAGTCGTCCTCGCCGTATCCGCCGTCCTGCTCCTCCTGACCGGCGGCGGCTTCTTCCACGGCGCCCACCAGCTGCGTTCGGCCCCGCACGCCCAGAACCGGGCGCTCACCGACACCGAGGCCACCGACCGCGTGGCCGGCGAGGTCGGCAACGCCCTGGCCCGAGCCTTCTCCTACACACCGGGCGGCACCGAGGCCGTCGAACGCTCCGCCCGCACCGTTCTCGGCGGCCGCGCCGCCCGCCAGTACCAGGCGCTCCTCGACCGGGTCCGCGACGACCTCACCGAGCAGCGCGTCTCCCTGAGCACCCGGGTCGCCCGCACCGGAGTGATCGAACTCGACGGAGACACGGCCCGCCTGCTGGTCTTCCTCGACCAGACCTCCCACCGCGGCGAGGAGGCGGCGGACGCGGACGCGGTCTCCACCGCGGCGGCCCAACTCACCGTCACGGCACGGCTCGAGAACGACCAGTGGCGGATCACCGACATCAAGGCCCGCTGACCGTGTGCGGGAGACTGGAGGACCCCATGAAACGCGCGGTCCGCGCCGCCCTCACCGGCGCCCGTACCCGGCCGCTGCCGGCCCTGCTCCTCGCCCTGACCCTCCTGGCCGGCGGCTTCGCGGCACGGGCGGGCCAGGACTGGTACGACGCGGCCCACGACGACCGGGCCGCGTACGCCGTCCAGCGGGACGAGGCACTCGCCGCCGGGGAACAGGCCGTGCAGAACCTCAACACGCTCGACCACCGGAACCTGGACCGGGGACTCGACCTGTGGGAGTCGTCGACCACCGGAGAACTGCACGAACAACTGGCCTCCGGCCGCACGGACTTCGCCGAACAGGTGAAGGCGGCGGAGACGGTCACCACGGCCCGGGTGCTGTCGGGCGCCGTCGCCGAGCTCGACGACCGGGCCGGCCGCGCCCGCGTGCTGATCGCCCTGCGCGTCTCCGTCAGGGCGGCCGACGGCGCGAAGACCGACAAGGACAGCCGGATGCTCGGCGAACTCACCCGGACCGAGGGCCGCTGGAAGCTGAGCGCGCTGGGTCAGGCACCCGTGGGCGGTGCGTCGGCCGGCTGACCCGGCCCCGTACCGCCCAGGCCACCGAGACGCCGAGCCGCCGCACCGAGGAGGACAACCGCACGATGTCGACGACCCGCCACCACATCAACCGCCAGCGCCGTCGCCGGGCCCGCGAAACCCGCCCCGGACCCCGCACGGGCGGCACGGCCCTCCTCCCCGCTCCGGCCGCCGACCCGACCACGGACGGGCCGGCATCCCGTCAGGAGACCGGCACCACAACCGACAGGAGCACCAGGAGCACCAGGAGCACCAGGAGCACCAGGAGCGCCCCCCAGGACCTCGTCCCCGGATCCCGCCTCCGTTCCCGCCGCCGCCCTGCCCTCCCCCTCGCGCTGCTCTGCGCCCTCACCCTCCTCCTCGGCGGCTTCGCCGGCTGGGCCCACGCGAGGGCCGGGACACTCCGGGACGACCCCGCGCGCAGCAACACGGCCCTGACCGACCTCGCCCGCACCAGTGAGATCAAAGGACAGACGTCCCAGGCCGTCGAGGCGCTCTTCTCCTACGACCACACGGACCCCGGCGCCCTGGAGAAGGCCGCGAGGGACCTCCTCACGGAGAAGGCCGTCGACCAGCACGACACGCTGCTCACCGACGTCCGCAAGCGGGCCGACGAGCAGAAGGCGGTGATCACCACGACGGTCACCGAGAGCGCGGTCGAACGCGTCGACGGCGACCGCGCCCGGGTCCTCGTCTACGCCGACCAGAGCAGCGTGGCCACCGCGGGAACCGGGCCGGCCACGGACGAGGACGGAAAGGCCACGAGGAAGGAGCAGGACGAGGGCGTGTACGCCGGCGCCATGCTCGCCGTCGACATGGTCCACCGCGACGGCCGCTGGCGCGTCTTCGCCCTGGACACCTTCGGCCGCTGAGACCGGCCCCGGTACGCCCGCGGCCCACCCCTGCCCGAGCCGCACCCTCCCTCTGTCCCCGCCCCGCACCCGAGCCCCGCACCCGAGCCCCGTACCCGACAGGAGTGACCGCCATGTCCGTACACCGTGCACGCCCACGACACCGGCGCTCCGGCGGGGCCCGCAGGAGACTGCGGACGACCGCCCTCGCCGTGACGGCCGTGGCGGCCCTCACCGCCTCCCAGGCGCCCGGCCTCACCCCGGACGTGAAGGGCGCCCGCGCCACCCCCTCCACCGACGACGACCACGCATCGACGGCGGGGAGCGGCCCGTACGCCGAACCGGCCCCTCCGGGCGACGGCTCCTACCACACCGAACTCCCGCCCCTGAAGGACTCGGACGTCGCGTCGGCCGCCCCGGTGACCACCCGGAACCTGCGCTCCCAGTCCGGCATCCCGGCCACCGTGCTGCGCGCCTACCGTGCCGCCGAGACCTCCGTCGGCAGGACGGACCCCGGCTGCCGGCTGCCCTGGGAACTGCTCGCGGCAATCGGCAAGGTCGAGTCGGGCCAGGCGCGCGGCGGAGCGGTCGACCAAAACGGCACCACGCTGGGCCGTATCACCGGACCGCCGCTCAACGGCCGGGGTTTCGCCCTGATCAGGGACTCGGACAGGGGCGCCCACGACGGTGACACGGTCTACGACCGCGCGGTGGGCCCGATGCAGTTCCTGCCGTCCACCTGGGCCCGCTGGGGAGTGGACGGCAACGGCGACGGCCGCGCCGACCCGAACAACATCTTCGACGCGGCCCTGGCCGCCGGCCACTACCTGTGCGCGGGCGACCGGAACCTGGCACGGGCCGCGGACCTGGACCGGGCGATCCTCAGCTACAACCACTCACGCGCCTACCTGAACCTGGTCAGGCACTGGCTGGAGTTCTACGGCAGGGGAGTCCACACCGTCCCCGACGGCAGGGGCGTCATCCCGAAGAGCCCCGGAGCCGGCGGCGACACCCCGGCCACGGAACCCGCCGACCAGGAGAACGGAACCGGCGGCAACGGCGGCAAGGACGACGGCATCATCATCGGCCCGGACCCGACCACCCCGTCAACCCCCACCCGGTCCCCGTCCACATCCCCCACCACGTCCCCGTCACCGGACCCCTCGCCCCCGACGGACCCCCCGACGAGCGGGACCCCCGATCCCCCCGACGAATCCCCGACGGACACCCCGGCCCCGGACCCCTCCGACCCGACCCCGGACCCCTCCGACCCGACCCCGGACCCCTCCGACCCGACCCCGGACCCCTCCGACCCGGGCCCTTCCCCCACCGACCCGGACGACTGCACCCCGGCCCCCGAACCCCCGTCCCCCGACCCCACCGCTTCCCCCACCACCCCCTGCCCCACAGCCCCGGCCACTCCCACCACCACTCCCACCACCGACGCGGTGGGCGCGGAGGACCGAACGGGTGAGCCGGGCGTGTGAGTACTTTCCGTACCGCGGGTGCCGGAGGGCTTCGAGCCCCGTCAACAAAGAGGTCTTGTGGGGGTACCGCGGAGCCTGCCGCACGTCACGAAGGCCGCCGTGTCACTGGACGCGGGACGACGAGGAAGAGCCCTCCGTGTCCTCGTCGTCCTCGTCGGAGCCCGGGACATGGACGTCGAGCACCCTGATGTTGATCTCGACGACCTCCAGCCCGGTCATCGTCTCGACCGCGTCCGTGACATGGTCACGGAGATCCTTCGCGGTGTCCCGGATCCGGGCTCCGTACTCCACCACGACGTCGACGTCGATGGCGGTCTGTTTCTCGCCCACCTCCACCTTCACGCCGCGCCTCGGATCACTGGAGCGGGACACCTTCTCCTTGACCGCTCCCAGCGCTCGCGAGGCGCCGCCGCCGAGGGCGTGGATCCCCTCGGTCTCACGCACGGCTATGCCCGCGATCGTCGCGACCACGGTGTCCGCGATGGTGGTCGTTCCACGGGTCGCACCCTCGGCGCCGCTCGTGTCCAGTGCGGTACCGCTCCGACTGCCGGTCGTCGTCGTCATGAGTTCCCTCGCACAGCCTCGTCCGGTGAGAGGGCGGTCCGGAGCCGGCAGATGTCCTTTGCCGCTTTGCGCCCTCGTTTCCACTGTGCTCCGGAAGCCGGTCATCCGCCATTCGGGTGGTGACCGGCGGCTTCGCCTGCTCTGCTCCGCCCGCACCGCCGCCCCGTCAGTCCCGGGGCAGCAGGGTGCCGAGCGGTCCCAGGTCGAGGTTGAGATCCTCCGGGCGTACGCCGTGCTGCTCGCAGAGCTCCGTCATGCGCTGGTCGAGCAGCATGAGTGTGGTACCGATCTCGTCGGTCTGGTCGTCGGTGAGGTCGCCCTGGTCGATGCGCCGCAGGGCCTGCCGTTCCATCAGCTGACGGAGGAGCTCGACCACGGTGAGGACCAGGGTGACGAGATCGCGTCCCACCTGCTCGGAGTCCAGGTCCACCCTCGAGGCCGTCACAGCGGCCCGCTGTCGGCCCACGGAGCCGGTACGCGTTCGCTGACCGACGACAGCAGGGCGTGCAACGAGACCCGTACGAGCGGGACATCGGCGATCGCGATGACCAGGTCCCCGCTGACGACGACCCCGGTCGCCAGGACCCGGTCCAGGAGATCGACCAGCGGCACCCCGATAGGGCCGCTCAAAGGGCCGGGGGTGTCCCAGGGAACCGCTTCGTGTGTCATCCCTCACACCTCGCCCACGAAGGAGTAGGGCACCCACGGGCCCGAGAGTTCGATCCGCGCGCCGGTACGTTCCCGCAGGTCCCGCGCCAGCAGGTTCAGTTCGGCCGACCGGTGCTCGGCGACCAGGTAGGTGGCGTTGAGGACCTGGACCCGGTGGTCGCCGCCGGCCGTCCGGGGACCGTGCGGCCGGAGCCGGCGGGACGCCGTGGCGATGCGGGACACCTGCGCGTCCACCGTCTCGGCGACGCGCAGGGAGTCCTCCCTGTGCTGCTCGCGCCGCGCCCGCAGGTTCCGTTTGCGCTCCAGGTACGCCCGCCCCGCTCCCGGCGCCGGACGGCCGCCCCGATCGCCCGGCGGGCCCGGCCGCTGCGCCGGTCTCTCGCCGTCGTCGCCCGGAGCGTCGTCGCCCGGAGCGCCCCCGCCCGAAGCGGCGGCCGCGTAGACCTTCACGCCCCATTCGGCGTGGTGCGCGATGCGTTTCAGGGCGGTGTGGAAGCGCGCCGACTCGTTGCCCAGCACGCGCCTGGCCCTGTCCTCGCCGTTGTACAGCGTCGCCAGCGGCAGGGGGACCGTGGGCGCCTGGGCGGCGACCGCCGACACGACCTCGTGGTGGGCGCGCGCGTACCGTTCGAGCTCGGGCTCGTCCGCCAGACGCTCCTGCCAGGCCTCGTCCGTGAACTCGGCCGCACGAACCGTCTGCACGATCGCGGTGAGGGAACCGAAGGACAGCGAACGCAGGGGTTCGTCCCGGGCGACCCCGGACACCCCGTCGAGGACCGGGCCTCCGTCGGCGCGGCAGACCGCGTACACGTAGAGGGCGCTCGGTTCCGACGTTTCCGACGCCTTGGGACTGCGCTCCGTCATTCCTCTGGTTCCCCCCGGCTCAATGATGCGGATGCGGAGGTGGATTCGAGTGCCTCCAGGCGGGCACGCAGTTCGCGGTTCTCGGCCTGCAGAGAGCTTCGTGCCGCTCGGGAGCTGAGTGCCGGGTCGGTCTCCCACCAGTCGATGCCGGCCTTCTTCGCGGTGTCCACGGACGCCACGAAGAGACGCAACCGGATGGTCAGCAACTCGATGTCGAGAAGGTCGATCTTGATGTCGCCGGCGATCACGATGCCCTTGTCGAGGACGCGCTCGAGGATGTCGGCGAGGTCGGTGTTCCGCGGCCCGGGGACAGGGGAGCAAGCGTCCTGCCTGAAGTCGAGGTCGGTCACCGGGCACTCCTGGAGCGCCGCTTGGCGGGGGCCGCACGCTTCTTGGGCGGGTTCTCTTCCTCTTCCTCTTCTTCCTCGTCCTCTTCCGGTTCCTCCTCTTCCGGTTCCTCCTCCTCGTCCTCCTCGTCCTCGTCCTCGCCCGTCAGTTCGTCGTCCTCGGCCTCGCCGTCCTCTTCCTCTTCCTCTCCCTCCTCTTCCTCGTCTGCTTCCTCGTCCTCGGAAGCCTCCGCCTCCGGGCCCTCCTCGCCCTCCTCGCCTTCTTCGCCGTCTTCGCCTTCCTCGCGCTCTTGTTCCTCCTCCTCCATGGCCTCTTCGTGGGACTTGACGACTTCTCCGTCCCGGATCTCGCCACGCCAGCTCTCGGGCTCCTCGTCGGTGAGCGTGACGTACCGCTGGAAGTGCTTGAAGTCCAGGCGCACACGGCGCCCCTGGACACGCCAGAGGTTGCCCGTCTTCTCGAAGAACCCGGCCGGGTAGTACTCGAGGACCAGGACGATGCGGGTGAGGGACGGAGCCAGTTCGTGGAAGCTCACGGCACCCCGCGTGGTGCCCTTGGCGCCTTCCGACGTCCACACGATGCGCTCGTCGGGCACCTGCTCCTGGACCGTCGCCTTGAAGCTGCGCGAAGACGGTCCGATCTTGACCTTCCAGTTGCTGCCCGTCTCGTCGTCCAACGAGACGTCCTGAACACCCTTGGCGAAACCGCTGAATTTGTCGTACTGGGTCCAGTGGTCGTAAGCGGTCCGCAGAGGCACTCCCACATCGAGTACCTCGATGATGTTCATGAGCTTGCCGCCGCCCGACTTGCGCTTGCCCTTCCCCCCGCCGCCGAAGGTCTCCTTGACCTTGCCCACGACACTGTCCTTGACCCCCTTGGCCTTTTCCGAGGCGAACGCCTTCACCGGCGATTCACCCTTGAGGACACGTGAGCCGATCGCGGGCAGGGACCCACCGTTCTCCGCGACGTCGGTCAGCCGGCCTGTGACGTCGGTCAGCTTGTCCTTCGCCTTCCCGGCGAGCTTCTCCGTCTGTGCACCGAGGAAGCCGGACATCTCCTGCCGGAGCCTGCTCAGTCCGGACTCCTCCGCCTCGGGCTCTTCGTTCTTCGTCTTGGCCATGACTCGTTACCTCCGACGCTTCGTGCGCTTGGATGCGGTCCCCTTCGCCGCCGACGATGTGCCTGCCGCCGTCTTCTTCGCGGGAGAGGTCTTCTTGGAGGCCGATTTCTTGGCCGGGGCCGATTTCTTGGCCGGGGCGGACTTCTTCGCGGTCGCCTTCTTCGCGGGAGCCGTCTTCTTGGCCGGGGCGGACTTCTTGGCCGGGGGCTTCCTGGGGGCACGCTTCCCCGACGGCCGTTTCTCCGGCTTACGCTCGGGGCTCTCCTCCTCTTCCTCCTCCTCTGCGCCGGGTTCCTCTTCCTCCTCTTCCTCCGCGCTGGGTTCTTCCTCTTCCTCCTCCTCGTCCTCTTCCTCGTCCTCTGCGCTGGGTCCCTCCTCTTCCTCCTCTTCCTCTTCCTCCTCGCCCTCGCCCTCGCCCTCGTCGTACTCTTCGTCCCCGTACTCCGCGCCCTCGTCCTCCGGTGCCTCTTCGTCCGCGTACTCGTCCTCGCGCCCCTCGCCGACGTCTTCGTCCTTGTCCTTGTCCTTGTCCTTGTCCTTGTCCTTGTCCTGCGGAGTTTCGAGAAGACGGGCCGTGCGGGCGCTGACCGCGTCGGCCAGCGAGCTCATGCGGCGGTTGGCGGCGGCGGTCGCGGCCTTGCGGCTCGCGTCGAGGACCTCGCCCTTGAACTGGTTCTGGAGTTCGGCGAACTGGGGAACCTCACCGAGCCTGCGCATTCCCTCCGCGGCGAGTTGGCGGGGCTCCAGGCCGAATCGCCTGCCGGCCAGGTACGTGGCGACGCTGAGGGCCACCCGTCCCTTCTTGCTCCGGCCCAGCACGTAGCCGCCGAGCAGCGCGGCCCCCACGACAACCTTTGACTGGTCTTCCATCAGCACGTCACCTTCGATCGCGATCGCTCTTCGCCGGGCCGACCCGCACGGCGTGCAGCCGGTCGAGCAGCCGTTCCTCTTCCCGTTCGAACTCCTCCAGAGTGATGTCGCCCGCCTCGAGCTCCTGGTTGAGCACCGCCAGCTGCGTACGCAGAACGGCGGGGTCGTGCAACTCGCGCTCGGCGGCGTCGTGGAGCTTCTCGGCCACCCAGATCACGCCGCGGACCGGTGCGATGGGCAGCGTGAGCAGGCCGGTGACCAGTCCCATGTCACGCCCCGCCCACGGGCACGGGGCGGGCCTCCGACGAGACGAAGCTGTAGCAGGGGAGCGGGCCGGCGAGCCGGACCTCCATGTGCTCCCGATGCGCGTCCGCGACGTTTTGGGCCCTGGTGAGGAAGGTGTCGCTGTCGCCGCGGTCCACGAGGAAGGACACGTTGAGGGCACAGCCCGGGACGGCGGGACCCGCTGCCACGGCGCGGGCCATGGGCGTGAGGTCGCGCAGCAGGCGCTGCCCCGCCGCCGCCGCTCTGCGGGTGAGCGCGGTGGTGACGGCCTCGCCCAGTCTGATGCTGGCCTCGTAGCCGGGGCGCCGCCGTGCGGCATCGCGAAGCCGCCGTACGTCCTTCTCCTCGGCGACGAGGGCCGCCAGCGCGTTCTGCGCCGGAAGCGCCTTGACGTTGATCTCGAAGCGGCCGGCCAGCTGTTCCAGGGTGGCCGCATGGCGGGACCCGGAGGCGGCCAACTGCTGGAGGACCGTTTCCTCGTCCGGTGCGACCATGCCGAACCGCATGGGCAGCACCGGCCCCTCGTCCGCCAGGCGCATCAGGAGTTCCTGGTGCGCCAGCAGGTCGCGACGTCGCGCGCGCAGCTCGGGCGGCGCGTCGCTGACGACCACCTCGAGCGGGCCCTGCCTGATCGTCCGGACCCGGGCGGGAGGGGAGCCCACACCGCCGAGCCCTTTCGGGAGCGCCGTTCCCGCCCGCAGGACCGCGTAGACGTACACACCGTCGGTCATCGCGGTCATGCCTCCACGCGGCGTCGGCTGCTCTTGCGCGCGGGGGCACGCTTCTTCGGGCGTTCCTGCTCCTCGCCCTCGTCCTCGTCCTCCTCGTCGTCGGACGAGTCGCCGCCGCCGACCGCCTTGCGCATGGTGTCGCCCACGGTGTCGGCCGCCTTGCGTACCTTGCGCTTGCCGACGGCCTTGGCCGCACCGCCGCCGAACAGTTCGGGGACCGTGGTGCTGCCGGAATCGCGCTCGAGGTCCAGCCGGTTGCACGCTTCGGCGAACCGCAGATAGGTGTCCACACTCGCGACGACGATGCGCGCGTCGATCTTGAGGATTTCGATCCCGACCAGCGAGACCCGTATGAACACATCGATGACCATGCCGCGGTCGAGAATCAGTTCCAGCACGTCGTACAACGTGCCGGAGCGAGGCGGGCAGGCCACTACTTCGTCGGAGTAGGTGGTCACGGGCATGGAAGATCCTTCCAGCAGAGGGAGCGAACACGGATCACTCGTCGGCCGCACCCCGGCGGTAGCGGCGGACCCTGCGGTACTCGAGGAGTTCGCCGGCCTGGTCGAGTTGCACCTCGTAGGAGGCCAGGAGGCTCGTGGTGTCGGGAATCCGCGGAACTTCCAGAACGTCCACCACCACACACCAGCCGTCGTCGGAACGCCGGACGGCGGACACGCCTTCCGCCGGGTGGTCGATCAGCCCTTCCAGGGTCTGGAGAGCGGTACGGGCCGCGTGATCGGGCCCTCGCGCGGATCCGGTACGGCGAGCGGACGCCGTTTTGGTATTCCCGGCGGGTGTGCGACGTGGTTGTGCCATATGGCCAGTTTCGCCATTCCCGTCGGACGCGCATCTTGAGCGGAGCCATCGGTGCGGGACAGGTCACGCCGCCGTAGAGATGCGGGCGCGCGCATTCCCCCTGCGGAATGAAAGAAACATCAGGTCATGTGCGTGGTGTGAGAACTCCGGGGAATTCGGTCCATCGGAGGTTGATAATCATGGTTCCCCTGCTTCTTGTTCTTCTTTTGGCCCTCGTCCTCTTCGGTGCCGGATTCGCTCTGAAGGCACTGTGGATCGTGGCGGTGATCGTGCTCGCCGTGTGGCTGCTCGGTTTCGTCATGCGCTCCACAAGCGCAGGCGGCAACAAGGGCCGTTGGTACCGCTGGTAGACCAGCCGTACCGGCATGCGTGCGGGGTGGTACCGGACTTGTTCTCCGGTACCACCCCGCACGCATGCCCCGCCGGTTCCCGCATCCGACCGGCATCCCGAGATCGCGGGAAAACTCCCCACGTGTCCGGCCACGCCCGGCGCGTCCACTACGGAACGGCTCAGTGACGTTTTCTCAGCGATGACCACTTCCAGGTTCTGTTGAGAGAGGGCTGTGCGGGCGATGTCGCCGGTCCTGCCGGGGCTGAGGGCGATGTGTTGCGACGTGTGCCAAAGCCGCTGAGTTCGGCTGTGGCGCGTTCGCCGAGTGCGCGGATGCCCCTGAAGGTCCCGCCCGTCGGTCTGCCACGCGCCGGCCACGCCGCCCATGGCAGACCGGCACCGACCGGCCTGCCATGGGCGCGTCTTGCACGTCAACCCCCCGGTAGGTGATACTCCACTTCCCCCACAACCACTGATCACGACCGTCCGTGAGCTTGCCTCGCACCGGCCGCGATCAGCCGCGGCACCTGTGCCGCCGCACCCGATTCCGTCAACCGGACATCCCGTGGGGGACCCTGCCCGATGGGCGCAACCTTGCGCGCGCTGCGCGCTCTCCTGCTGTTCGCCGGCTTCCATCTGCTCGGCGTCCTGCTGCTGGCGGTGCTCGCCGGCATCGACTACCTGCTGTATCTGCACGTCCCGTCGGGCCTCGCGGTGAAGCTGTATCTGGTCTCCGTGCTGCTGGCGATTCCGCTGGTCCGCGGCCTGTTCATGCTGCGTACACCGAAGGCGGAGGAGGCCCCCGGCCTGCCCGTCACGGAGGCCGACGAGCCCGAACTGTGGCGCACGGTACGGGAGCTGGCCGACCGGATCGGCACCCGAGTACCGTCTCGCGTCCTGTTGACGCCGGACGTCGACGCGGCCGTCGCCGAGGACGCCCGCCTGCTCGGCCTGCTGCCCGGCCCGCGCCGCCTCCACCTCGGCGTGCCCCTCCTCCAAGGGCTGACGGAGGCCCAGCTGAGGTCGGTCCTTGCGCACGAACTGGGCCACTATTCAAACGCCGACACCCGCCTCGCGGCCCTCACCGTGCGCGGCCGCGCCCAGATCCTGCGCACCATCGGGCACTTCGAGGAGCTCGCCGGGAGGACCGCGGCACGCGAACAGGCCCGGCAGGAGAAGAAGAACGCCAAGGCCGCGGCCAAGGGCAGGAAGTCGAGCGAGGCCGGCACCCGGCATTCGGGCGTCACCTACCGCGCGATGGCCCGGATCTACACCGCGTACGCCAAGCTCTACTTGCGCGTCACGCTGGCCGGCGCCCGCGGCCAGGAGTACGCCGCCGACGCCGCGGCCGCCCGGATCGCCGGCAGGGACGCCACCGCCTCGGCTCTGCGCGAGATCCCGGTGCTGGACGCCACGTTCGGCTTCTACATGCACCACTACGTCACCCTGGGCGAGGACGCCGGGCTGCTGCCGCCGCGCGGTGAGGTGTTCGGCGGTTTCGGCCGGATGCTGAGCGCCCGCCAGCTGGAACTGGCCGGGCTGCGCACCGAGCTGCCGACCGAGCCCGCCTCACCGTACGACTCCCACCCGCCGATCGCCGACCGCGTCCGCCGCATCGAGGCGCTGCCCGCCGACCACCGCACCGACGAGGGCAGAGGAGCCGCCCTCGGCCTGCTGTCCGACCCCGAACGGACCCTGGCGGCCCTGGAGGACGCGGTCCTCACGGAGGAGGCGCGGCGGTTCCGGCGTACGGCCGACTGGCCGGAGCTGCTCAACGGTTCGATGACCACCCAGTTCGCGGGCCTCGACACCCCCCTGCACCGGGCCCTGGCCCTGTACACCAAGGCGCCCCCGACCCTGCCCGCGCTGCTCGACCTGATCGACGACGGCCGGTTGTGGCAGCTGGCGCGGCGGTTGCCGCTGTCCGACGAGGCGGTGGCCGCGAAGGGGCGCGTCTTCTGGGAGTTCGTGCGGCCGGCCCTGGCCGAGTCACTGCACCGCATGGTGCTGGCCGAGTTCAGCGCACGCGCCCGGCTGCACTGGGAGTTCTCCTGGGAGCGGGGGGCGACCGCGCGGCTGCTGCCCGCGCCGGGAGAACCGGCGCCGCCGTCCGACACGGCCCTGAGCGACCTGGACGGCCCGGACATGGACGATCTGATCGGCCCCGCCGTGGGTTTTGCCGTCGCCGACCATCCGGACACCGGCCCGCTGCGCGCCTTGCTGCCCTCTGCTCCGACCGACCCTGCTAACCGAGAAACGGACAGTCCCCGATGACCGTAGTGTTGTGGATCCTGGCGATCCTGGCCATACCCACGCTGATCTTCTTCGGGTGGCTGGCCTGGGTGTTCCTCAAGGAGTTCTTCTCCCCGGCCCATGACGAGGACGCCGCCGCCGAGGCGGCCGGGAAACTCGGCCTGCTGCCCGCCGGCCGGCAGAACACCGAGTACGCCGGCCCGCTGCCCGCGGGCTGGGAAGCGGCGCTGAGCCGCGTGGGCGGCGGCGACTGGCACGCTGCGGCCGAGCTGCTGCGGGGCATCGGGCGGAACTGGGACCGGCGGTCGATGGCCGTCGGGGAGCTGGGCGGGCTGGCGGCGGAGGACGACACCTGGCTGCTCGCCTGGGAGGCCGCCCGCCCCGACGACCCGGACGCCGCCGTGGTCCGGGCCAGCAGCACGATCACCCTCGCCGCGCGGATCCGCGGCGCCAAGCGGGCCGAGTACACGACGGAGGAGCAGTTCGCCGGCTTCCACCGGATGCTGCACCGCTCCCGCGACGAGATAACCCGGGCGGCGGCGCTCAACCCCGACGACCCCACGCCGTACGTCACGGAGATCTCGGTGGCGCTCGGCCTGGGCTACCCGCACTCCGAGATGGACAAGCTGTGGGCGGAGATCACCGCGCGCGCCCCGCACCATTACGAGGGACACTGGCGGGCACTCCAGTACTGGTGCAAGAAGTGGCGCGGCTCCGAGCAGCTGGCAGTGGAGTTCGCCGAGCGGGCCGTGGCGAAGGCACCGCTGGGCAGCCTGCTGACCGTGCTCCCGCTGGTCGCCCACTTCGAGCACGACGACTCGGACGACGCCGAGGACGACCGCACGCCCGAGATGGTGGCGCGGGTGGACGCGGGCCTGGCGGACGCCGCCGCGGCCGACCCGGCCCATCCGCGGCTGCCGGAGCTGCGCCACCTGCTGGCGTACTACCTCTCGCTCCAGGACCGGGACGAGATGGCGATCGAGCAGTTCCGGCTCGTGGACGGTTATGTGAACGCGCTGCCCTGGCGCTATCGGGGCAGCGGCGCCGACATGACGGCGTACTACTGCAAGATCCGCGACTCGTCGGCGCAGGTGGTCGCCGCCACGGACTGACGCCGGCCGTAGTGTGCGGGGCGGCACCCGATCGTTCACCGAGTGCCGCCCCCGAGTGTTCCCGGGAAGAAGGAGTTCCGCACCGCCCCGGAGTCCTACGGGACCGAACGCGAAGGCGCGAGGGCGGGGTGAAAGCCCTGCTGGAAGTGATCGTCGCTGAGAGGACGTCAGCGGCCGCTTCGTGGGCCGGAGGGCTGGAGGAGCTGGTCGACGGGTGCGTAGTCGTCGGTGAGGGGTCGGGCGTCGCCGATCCAGGAGGTGAGGTCGTCGCCGGCGGCGATCTTCCAGCCGGTCTGCCGGGCGTCCAGCGCTTCCTGGGCCGCGCGGAGGTCGACCGGCCGGTCGGAGGCGAGCACCACCAGATTGCCGCCCCCGGGGGTGGCGGTCGGGTCGAGGCCGATGTCGGCGGGTTCGCCGACGAGGGCGACGTGCTCGAAGATCTCGCCGAGGGTGGCCGCTTCGGCGCGTGCGAAGGCCTGGACACCGTGATCGATGAGGTTGGCGACGTACAGGCCGTCCTCGTCGAGCACCCGCCGTACGTCGCTCATCGCCTCCACCGTGGTGAGGTGCCACGGCACGCTGACGCCCCCGAAGGCGTCGCCGACGACGAGGTCACGGCTGCCGGCGTCCAGTCGCCGCAGGCCGAGCCTGCCGTCCTCGACGCGTACGTCGATACCGGCTTCCGGCCCCAGACCGAGTTCGTCGCGGTCGATGCGCACGACCCCGCCGTCGATCTCGGACACGAGGCTGCGCGTGCCGGGCCGGGTGGCCGCGAGGTAACGGGGGAAGGTGAGCCCGCCGCCGCCCAGGTGGTGGGCGGCGAGTGGCTCGTCCTCGGGGAAGGCGGCGTCGACCACCGACGCGATGGCGCGCACGTACGTGAACTCCAGGAAGGTCGGGTCGTCGAGGTCGACGTAGGAGTGCCGCAGGCCGTCCAGAACCAGTGTGCGGCCGCTGTCCCGGTCGGGGTCCGCGACGACCCGTGCGCAGTGGTACCTGGTCTCCGCGTCGCAGGCGCCGGGCGCGACCGTGGTGGCGAGGCCGCCGGCCACGACCACGAGTGCGAGGACAGGGGTGGTGCTCCACCGGCGCGTTCGCCACTCGACCAGCGCCGAGCCGACCACCAGCAGCGCTCCGAGGCCGATCAGGATGCCGCTGACCGGCAACCGCGACACGAGGACGAAACCGGTCAGGACGGTGCCGACGATGGCGCCGACGGTGCCGACGCCGGACAGCCGGCCGACGACCGTTCCTGTCTCGGCGAGGCTGGTGAGACGCAGCTTGGTCACGATCGGCGTCACCGCGGAGAGCAGCGCGCCCGGCACGAGGATGGTCAGCGACGCGATCAGCAGGAGCAACGCCGGTGTCCACTCCGCGGTGGTGCGCAGCACGGCGGGGGTGAGCGCCACGACCACTCCCGACACCCCGAGCGAGGGGCCGATGAGCCGGCGTGGATCGACCTGGTCGGCGATGCGCCCGCCCAGCCACGAACCGAGGGCGATCGCGGTGAGGGCGATGCCGATCACCGTGGTGCTGGTCTCGAGGGTGAGGCCGAGGTAGGGAGCCAGCAGCCGCAGAGCGACGATCTCGACCACCAGGACCGCGGCCGAGGACCCGAACACGAGCACGGCGGCGGTACGGGGACCCGGTCCGGAGTCGCGAGGCGTGCCCTCGGCGGTGGGCGGGGAAGACAATTCGGTCACGGGTGACATCCTCGCATGCGGCTCATCCACAGACCGGAGTTGAGGGAAGCCGCCGGTCAGTTCGTGAGGTGCGTGAGGAAGCCGGTCCAAGCGCTGGGGGAGAGGGGCAGCTGCGGGCCCTGGTGGTTCTTGGAATCGCGGACGTGGATGGTGGCGGGGCAGGCCGCCACCTCTACGCAGTCGCCGGAACCACTGCTGCTGCAGGCTGACTTGTGCCAGGCCGACTCACCGGTGCTCATGGGTCTCCCCGCATCCGCCGCAACAGGCTCACTGATTCTGTGAGGGACAGAGCCTGTGCACGCATCCTGGCACACCTCCTCTGGAGCACGCTGACCACCTTGCGGTCGTCGATCAACTGACCGCTTTGCTGTCCCTCGACGCAGGCGAACCATTGGTTCTCCGCGCTCTCGAGCAACTGCATGGGGCCGTGGGACCTCGTGGAGGTGACCGACACGCGTACCGGGCCGCCGTGTCCGCCTGATCCCGGTGGCGTGGGCGCCTCGCTGCCTCTCGACGAGTGCGGTCGCGGGCTCCTGCTGGTCGAGGCGCTCGCCGAGCGGTGGGAGGTGGTGGACCGTGAGCCGCCGGCGAAGACCGTCCGCGCCGGGGTCCGCGTCGATGGGGGCTGCGAGGGCCATTGACGCGCAAGAGGTTCGATTCTACGGTCCGGTCGTTCGAACTTGCGATCGCTGTTCGGTATGACGGACATGCTTCGACCCCCACCGCAAGGAGACCCGCATGCGCCGCAGCTCCCTCCGCAAACGCACCGTCCTCCTCGCTCTGCCCACCGCCGCCCTGCTCGCGCTCATGCCGACCACCGCGTCGGCGTACCCCCACCCCGGCCGGGTCACCGGCTCCGTCGTCACGCACGATCCGTCGATGATGCGGACGTCGTCGGGGCAGTACCTGCTGTACGCGACCGGCGGCGGCATCAGCAACAAGACGTCGGGCGACCGCACCGCCTTCAACGCCGGGGCGGACGCCTTCACCTCCCGGCCGGGCTGGTGGCGGAACTACTCCTCCGTGCCGGAGGCGTGGGCGCCCGACATCTCGTACCACGGCGGCAGGTACCTGATGTACTACTCCGTCTCGTCGTTCGGCTCCAACACCTCCGCCATCGGGCTCGCCACCTCCGGCACCGGGCAGCCGGGGAGCTGGACCGACCAGGGCACCGTCCACACGTCCGGCTCCTCCAGCGACCACAACGCCATCGACCCCAACCTCTTCGTCGACGACGACGGCAGGTGGTGGCTCTCCTTCGGCAGTTGGTGGACCGGGATCAAGATGATCCAGATCAACCCGTCCAGCGGGAAGCAGCTCTCGGGCAACACCACCCGCTACTCCCTCGCGTCCCGGCCCACCGGGACCAAGGCCGTCGAGGCGCCCTTCGTCGTCAAGCGGGGCGGGTACTACTACCTCTTCGCGTCCTACGACACCTGCTGCGCCGGCACCAACTCCACCTACAAGGTCAAGGTCGGCCGCGCCACCACCGTCACCGGGCCGTACCGCGACAGGAACGGCGTCTCGATGATGAACAACGGCGGGACGCCCGTACTGGAGTCGCACGGGAACATCGTCGGGCCCGGCGGACAGTCGATCATGAACGACGTCGACGGGGACCTGATCGTCTACCACTACTACGACGCAGGCGACAACGGCACCCCCAAACTCGGCATCAACCTCCTGAACTGGAGCAGCGGATGGCCCGTCGCGTACTGACCCTGCTGGCCGCGCTGCTGCTCGCCCTCTCGCTCGGGCAGTCCTGCGCGCAGGCGGCCTCGTTCGGCAATCCCGTCAAGGCCCAGAAGGGCGCCGACCCCTGGATCGTCCGCCACGACGGCAACTACCACCTCATCAGCACCTCCTGGACCGACGTCATCACCATCCGCAAGTCCGCCACCCTCGCCGGGCTCGCCACCGCCCCCAGCGTGCAGGTGTGGCAGGGCGACGCGGCCTCCCGGTGCTGCAACATCTGGGCGCCCGAACTGCACTTCATCAACGGGCGCTGGTACCTGTACTACGTCGCCGGGCAGAACGTCTCCGACTACAACCCGACCCAGCGCAGCCACGTCCTGGAGAGCGCCGGGTCCGACCCCCTGGGGCCGTACACCTACCGGGGGCAGCTCAACTCCTCCTGGATGCTGGACCCGACCGTCGCCACCATCAACGGGCAGCTCCACCTCTTCGGCAGCACGCACAACGGCACACAGAACGTGGTCGCCGCCCGGATGTCCAACCCCTACACGGTGAGTTCCTCCTTCTCCACCGTGTCCACGCCCACCTACGACTGGGAGCGGCAGGGCGCGGCCGTCAACGAGGGGCCGGAGGTCCTGCAGCGGGGCGGGCGGACCTTCCTCGTCTACTCCGCCAGCGGCTGCTGGACCCCCGACTACAAGCTCGGCCGGCTCTCCCTCACCGGCTCCGACCCCACCTCCGCGTCGTCCTGGACCAAGGAGTCCACGCCCGTCTTCCAACGCAGCGACGGCAACGGCGTGTACGGGCCGGGGCACAACGGGTTCTTCACCTCCCCGGACGGGAGCGAGAGCTGGATCGTCTACCACGCCAACGACTCGGCGGCGGACGGCTGTGACAACGGGCGCACCGCGCGGGCGCAGAAGTTCACCTGGAACTCCGACGGTTCACCGAACCTCGGTACGCCCGTACGGCTCGGGGCGAGTTGGGCCGGGCCCTCGGGCGAGCCGTCGGCCGTCTCCACCACCTACACCCTCACCAACCGCAACAGCGGCAAGTGTCTCGACGTCGCCGGGAGTTCGTCCGCCGACGGAGCCGACGTGCAGCAGTACACCTGCAACGGCGGCGCCAACCAGCGCTGGCGGCTGGAGGATCTCGGCGACGACACGCACCGGCTGGTGAACGTCTCCACCGGCAAGGTGCTGGACACCGAGAACTGCTCCGCCGCCGACGGGGCCGGTCTGCGCCAGTGGTCGTGGCTGAACAACACCTGCCAGCGGTTCCGGTTCGTCGCCACCGACGGCGGTCACGTCCGGATCGTCAACCGGGCCACCGGCAAGGTCGCCGACGTCGCCGACTGCTCCACCGCCGACTCGGCCGACGTGCGGCAGTGGACCTGGCTGAACAACCACTGCCAGCAGTGGCGGCTCAACCCGGCCTGACCAGCAAAATCCGGCCTGATCGGCAAGGCCCGGGTGGTCAGACCACCTGGCCCACGCCCGCCGCCTCCGGCCAGCTCTGCGCCCCGGTCGGCCAGCCGGACGCCGGGGCCGGGGAGAGGCCGTCGGTGCCCCTGACCTGCGCCGCCGTCAGGCCCCCGCGGGCAGGGACACCGGGCGGGGTGGGTCCGGTGGGCATCGGCGACGGGGCGAAGGACGCCGCGGCGGGCATCGGGGCCGGCGCGGGTGCCGGCACCGGAGCCGCCATGGGCTGCTGAGGCATCTGCTGCGGCATCTGCTGGGGGACCGGCGGCTGAGGAATGTGCTGCGGCACCTGCTGCGGTACGGGCTGAGGCACCGGTTGTCGCACGGGCTGCGACTGCACGGGCTGCGGCTGCAGGGGCGGTGGCACCGGCGAGGAAACCTGCTGCGGCATCTGCTGCGGCCCCGACGAGGCTGAGGCTGCCGCCGGCATCGGCATCCCGCCGCCCGTGCCCACCGCGACCGGGGGCGGAGCGGCGGAGAGCGGCATGCCGATGCCGGCGGCCGGAGCGGCGGGGAGGCCCGGGACACCCGCACCGGCCCCGAGGGCCTGCGCGGCGAGGCCCTGGGTGCCGGCGCCGTTGGTCTCGCTGACCAGGCGGTCCACCGCCGCCGTACCCGAGCTGTAGCCGCTCCCCGTGGCCTGCTCGGGAACGGCGGCCCCCCTCCTGGACGTCCCGTAGAGCACCTGTTCCAGGCCGGACACCAGGCGGCGCACGTCCACCTGCGGACGTACCACGAGACGCAGGAAGCGGCTGGACGAGCCGATCTTGTTGCCGCACTCGCGGACCAGGAGCCGGTGCTCGGTGAGCATGCGGTCCCGGACCACGGTGCCCTCGGCGCCCACGGGGAGGCGCACGAAGAGGAAGTTGCCCTGGGACGGGTAGACCGTCAGACCGGGCAGTGAGGAGAGCTGGCCGGACATGTCCAGCCGGTCGCGGCGCACCTGGTGCAGGCTCTGCTGGTACTCGGTGCCGTGCTCCTTCAGCATGAACACCACGTGCTCGGCGAAGGAGTTGAGGTTCCACTTCGGCAGCATCGAGCGGACGCGGCCCGCGAGCGCGGGGTTGGCGACGAGGTAGCCGAAGCGGATGCCGTGCAGCCCGAAGTTCTTGCCGAGGCTGCGCAGGACGATGACGTTGGGGCGCAGCATCGCCTCCTGCACCACCGACGGTTCCACCTCGGCGTCGGCGAACTCCAGGAACGACTCGTCGATCACCACCAGGTCGAGGTCGGCCATCGCGTCCATGAACTGCACGATCGCGTGCTTGTGCAGGAACCCGCCGTCGGGGTTGTTGGGGTTGCAGATCACCGCGACCCTGGTGCCCCGTGCCCGGATGAACTCGCCGTACTGGGCGAGGTCGAGGGCGAAGCCGCTGGACTCCTGGAGCGGGAACATGTCGACCCGCTTGCCGGTCTCCATGGGCTGGTCGGTCCAGCGGCCGAAGGTGGGGACGGGGACGGCGAGGGACTCGCGGACCAGCAGGTGGTCGATCCAGGTGATGAGTTCCGTCGAGCCGTTGCCCATCGCCACGCACTGCGGCGGGAGCCGGAGCAGACTGCACAGCTCGGCCGTGATGGTGTCGGCGCTGCTCGGGTAGTACGTGATGATGTCGCGCAGCCGCGCCGCCATGTCCTCGAACATGGCCGGGGTGGGGAAGTACGGATTGCACGGAATGCAGAAGTCCACCGGGCCGGCCCCGTCGCTCTCCCGTGCCAGCGCAGCCATCGAGGGGCTGTGCGCCGCGGTGCTGCGGAACAACGAGGTGACGTTGTCGGCCATGGAACCTCCGTGTACGGCGGGCCCGCCGGGGACGTACCGGGCCCGTCATGCGTGGGTGGCCCGCGCGGGGGAGCACGGGCCACCCGTACATACGGAGGGGGGTGTGGCGCTGTTCAACCGGTGTGAAAAAACTGTGACGACGTGAACCCCCGGCGCGGTTTACGCGTCACGCGCCCCCGCGGGGCCCACCACGGACGGTGCCCGTGGCTCAGGCGTCGAACGAGTGCACCGTCGTCGTCCGGTACGTCTCGCCCGGACGCAGCACGGTCGACGGGAACGACGGCTGGTTCGGCGCGTCCGGGAAGTGCTGGGTCTCCAGGCACAGCCCGTCGCCCTGGCGGTAGACCCGCCCACCGGTGCCGACGAGGGTGCCGTCGAGGAAGTTGCCGGAGTAGAACTGCAGTCCCGGCTCGTTGGTGGCGATCCGCAGGGTGCGGCCGGAGGAGGGGTCGCGCAGGGTCGCGGCGTGCCCGGGGCGCGCGGTGATGCCCTTGTCGAGCACCCAGTTGTGGTCGAACCCCTGCCCGTACAGCACCTGCTGGTGTGCGACGCGGAGGTCCCTGCCGACCGGCTTGGCGCTGCGGAAGTCGAACGGGGTGCCGCCGACCCGGGCCAGTTCGCCGGTGGGGATCAGCCCGGCGTCGACCGGTGTGTAACGGTTGGCGGCGATGGTCAGCTCGTGGTCGTTGATCGAACCGCTGCTCTCGCCGGCGAGGTTCCAGTAGACGTGGCTGGTGAGGTTGACGACGGTGGCCCGGTCGGTGGTGGCCGCGTAGTCGACGCGCCAGTCGCCGTGCCGGGTGAGGGTGTACGTCACCCTCGTCCGCAGGGTGCCCGGGTAGCCCATCTCGCCGTCGGCGCTGACGTAGGACAGGCGCAGTCCGACGTCGGAGCCCTCGGCGAACGGCTCGACGTCCCAGACCCGCTTGTCGAAGCCCTGGGCGCCCCCGTGCAGGCTGTTGGCGCCGTCGTTGACGGAGAGCTGGTGGGCGGTGCCGTCGAGGGTGAAGCGGCCCTCGGCGATCCGGTTGCCGTAGCGGCCGACCAGGGCGCCGAAGTACGGGCTGGAGGCGACGTACTCCTCGACGGTGTCGAAGCCGAGCGAGACGTTGGCGTAGCGGCCCCGGCGGTCGGGGATCTCCAGGGACTGGACGATGCCGCCGTAGGACAGGACCTTCAGCCGTGTCCCGCCGTTGGCCAGGGACCAGCTGTGCACCTTCGTGCCGTCCGCGAGCGTGCCGAAGAGCTTCCGTACGGGCTTCCTGCCGCCGCCCGCACCCCGGCCGCTGCCGCCGCCCGAGGCGTGTGCCGTCCCACCGGTCGTGGCGGCGGCGACTCCGGCGGCCGCGGCCGCGGCTCCTGCGACGACCGTGCGTCTGTTCAGTTCCACTATCAGGCTCCCTCGAGGAAAGGGCCCCGCCTTCCGGCGGGGCCCAGGCTGACTTACGAACCGACCTTGCGCTTGTTCCACACGTCGAAGCCGACCGCCGCCAGGAGCACCAGGCCCTTGATGACCTGCTGCCAGTCGGTGCCGACGCCGACGAGGTTCATACCGTTGTTCAGCACACCCAGGACCAGGCCGCCGATGATCGCGCCGAGCACGGTGCCGACACCGCCGCTCATCGACGCGCCGCCGATGAACGCGGCCGCGATCGCCTCGAGCTCGAAGTTGAGGCCGGCCTTGGGCGAGGCCGCGTTGAAGCGGGCGGCGAAGACCAGACCCGCCAGGGCCGCGAGCATGCCCATGTTCAGGAAGACCAGGAAGGTGACCTTCTTGTCCCGCACACCCGACAGCTTGGCCGCGGGCAGGTTGCCGCCGATGGCGTAGATGTGACGGCCGATGACGGCGTTGCGCATCACGTAGCCGAAGCCGACGAGCAGCGCGCCGAGGATCAGCAGCACGATCGGGGCGCCCTTGTAGCTGGCCAGCAGCAGCGTGACGGTGAGGATGGCGGCGGTGAGCGCCACCAGCTTCAGCAGGAACAGCTTGACGGGCAGGACGTCGAGGGCGAACTCCTGCTGGCGGCGCCGGTCGCGGAGCTCCTGGAGCACCACGAGGGCTATCAGTCCGAAGCCGAGCAACAGGGTGAGGTTGTGGTAGTTCGTGTTCGGGCCGACCTCCGGCAGGAAGCCGTTGGCCGTCGTCTGCAGCCCCTTCGGGAACGGGCCGAGGGTCTGGCCGTCGAGGAAGATCTCGGTCAGACCGCGGAAGGTGAGCATGCCCGCCAGGGTCACGATGAACGACGGCAGCCCGCCGTACGCGATGAACCACCCCTGTACCGCGCCCGCGATCGCGCCCACGGCCAGGCACAGCAGCACCGCGACGGGCCAGGGCAGGTCGTTGCGGACCATGAACACGGCGGCCATCGAGCCGACGAACGCCGTCAGTGAGCCGACCGACAGGTCGATGTGGCCGGCGATGATGACCAGCATCATGCCGATCGCCAGGATCAGGATGTAGCTGTTCTGCAGCACCAGGTTGGACACGTTGCGCGGCAGCAGCAGGTCGCCCTCGGTCCACACCGCGAACAGCACCACGATCAGGCCCAGGGCGATCAGCATGCCGTACTGGCGCATGTTGCGGCGCATGCCGTCCAGCATCAGCTGGAGCAGGCCGTCACCGGTGCCCGCCCCGTTCTTGCCCGGCGGCGCGGCGGCCGGGGTCTTGTCGGTGACATCCGTGCTCATCGGGTTACCTCTTTGTCCTTCGTCATCTGACGCATCAGCGATTCCTGGGATGCCTCGGCCCGCGAGAACTCCCCGGTCAGCCGTCCGGCGGCCATCGTGTAGATGCGGTCGCACATGCCGAGCAGTTCGGGCAGCTCGGAGGAGATGAAGACGACCGCCTTGCCCTGGGCGGCCAGTTGGTCGATGACCGTGTAGATCTCGTACTTGGCGCCGACGTCGATACCGCGCGTCGGCTCGTCCAGGATCAGCACCTCGGGACCGGCGAAGATCCACTTGCTGAGGACGACCTTCTGCTGGTTGCCGCCGGACAGCTTGCCCACCGGCTCGAAGACCGTCGGTGCCTTGATGTTCATGGAC
Source organism: Streptomyces yamdrokensis (assembly GCF_053890455.1). Taxonomy (NCBI): domain Bacteria; kingdom Bacillati; phylum Actinomycetota; class Actinomycetes; order Kitasatosporales; family Streptomycetaceae; genus Streptomyces; species Streptomyces yamdrokensis. The sequence goes on along the minus strand of NZ_CM132679.1, from coordinate 2,266,967 downwards.
TTGCGGAAGCCCTCGGCGACCTGGCGCTCCTCGTGCTCGTCCACGATCCCCCGCTTGGCGACCTTGCCCAGCGCGCTGAGCGAGATGTTGCGGTTGATGGTGTCGATGAGGTTCAGGCCGTAGTGCTTGCGGTCCTCGGTGACGTACGCGATGCCGTGCCCGACCGCCTCGGGGACGGTCTTGGTGCGGATCTCCTTGCCGTCCCGCAGGACGGTGCCGCCCGCGTACCGGCCGTAGGTGCGGCCGAACAGGCTCATCGCCAGCTCGGTGCGGCCGGCACCCATCAGACCGGCGATGCCGACGATCTCGCCGCGCCGGGCCTCCAGCGACACGTCGTCGACGACCTTGCGCTGCTGGTCGATCGGGTGGTGCACGGTCCAGTTGCGCACCTCGAGGGCCGGGGCCGTGCCCTCCTCCGGCTGGTGCGGGGTCCGCGCGGGGAAACGGTGTTCCAGGTCGCGGCCGACCATGCCGCTGATGATCCGGTCCTCGGTGGTCTCCGCGGCCTTCACGTCGAGCGTCTCGATGGTCCGCCCGTCCCGCAGGATCGTCACCGAGTCGGCGACCCTGCGGATCTCGTTCAGCTTGTGCGAGATGATGATCGAGGTGATGCCCTGTTCCTTCAGCTGGAGGATCAGGTCGAGCAGCTTGCCGCTGTCCTCGTCGTTCAGCGCCGCGGTCGGCTCGTCGAGGATGAGCAGCTTCACCTTCTTCGACAGCGCCTTGGCGATCTCCACCAGCTGTTGCTTGCCCACGCCGATGTCGGCGACCCGGGTCTCCGGGTGGTCGTCGAGCCCCACCCGGCGCAGCAGTTCGGTGGCGTGCCGCAGCGTCTCGTGCCAGTCGATGAAGCCGCCGCTGGTGTGCTCGTTGCCGAGGAAGATGTTCTCCGCGAGGGAGAGGTAGGGCACCAGGGCGAGCTCCTGGTGGATGATGACGATGCCCTGCTGCTCGCTGGCCCTGATGTCCTTGAACCGGCAGGGGCCCTCCTCGAAGAGGACCTCCCCCTCGTAGGTGCCGTGCGGGTGGACGCCGGAGAGGACCTTCATGAGGGTCGACTTGCCGGCGCCGTTCTCGCCGCAGATGGCGTGGACCTCGCCCTGCTGGACGGTCAGAGTGACGTCCGACAGCGCCTTGACGCCGGGAAAGGTCTTGACGATCGAGCGCATTTCCAGGACGGGTCCCGCCATGGTCGTGCCTTCCAATCCGTAGGGGTACGGCGGTGGTTGGGTCGTCTGCCGAGGCTGCCTACTTGAGGTCGCTCTCCTTGACGTAGCCGGAGTCGACCACGGTCTCCTGGTAGTTGGCCTTGTCCACGGCGACCGGCTCCAGCAGGTAGGCCGGCACGACCTTCGCCCCGTTGTCGTAGGTCTCGGTGTCGTTGACCTCGGGCTCCTTGTCCGTCAGGAGCGCGTCGACCATGTTCGTGGCGACCTTGGCGAGCTCACGGGTGTCCTTGTAGACGGTCATGGACTGCTGGTCGGAGATGATCGACTTCACCGAGGCGACCTCGGCGTCCTGGCCGGTGACGATCGGCAGCGGCTTGTTCTTGGAGCCGTAGTCGTCCGACTTCAGCGCCGACAGGATGCCGATGGAGATGCCGTCGTACGGGGAGAGGACCGCGTCGAGGGCCTCGCTCTTGTAGGACGAGGTCAGGATGTCGTCCATGCGCTTCTGGGCGGTGCCACCGTCCCAGCGCAGGGTGGTGACCTGGTTCAGCTCGGTCTGGCCGGACCGGACGACGAGCTCCTTCTTGTCGATGTACGGCTGCAGGACGTTCATCGCGCCCTGGAAGAAGTAACGGGTGTTGTTGTCGTCGTTGGAGCCGGCGAACAGCTCGATGTTGAAGGGGCCCTTCTCGCTGCCGTCCTTCAGGCCGAGCTTGTCGACGATGTAGTCGCCCTGGAGCTCGCCGACCTTCTCGTTGTCGAACGAGGCGTAGTAGTCGACGTTCTCCGTGCCGAGGATCAGGCGGTCGTAGGAGATCACCGGGATGTCGGCGTCCTTGGCCTGCTGCAGGACGTTGTTCAGCGACTTGTTGTCGATGGCCGCGACGATGAGCGCCTCGACGCCCTGCGTGATCAGGTTCTCGACCTGGGCGACCTGCTGGTCCGGGTCGTCCTCGCCGAAGACCAGCTTGGTCTTGTAGCCCTTGGACTCCAGGTTCTCGACGACGTTGTCACCGTCGGCTATCCAGCGCTCGGAGGACTTGGTCGGCATCGCGATGCCGACGGTCGCTCCCTCGGAGCCCGACTTGTCCTCCTCGCTGCCGCCCTCACCGCTCTGGCCGCAGGCGGACAGGGTGAGGGCGAGGGAGGCGGCGGTGGCCACGGCGGCGAGGGCGGCTCTGCGGTTACGCATGATCATCATCCTTGATGTGGGTGCGGTGACGGTCCAAAGGTGCGAACTCGCTTGTGGGACGAGGTGCTTGATCACGAAGGGTGGATCCAGGGGGTGGCGCGGTGCGAAGAGGGTGCCGGGTGGAACCGACAGGGGTGTGTGGGATTGTGCGCGGCTGTGTCTGCTTCTGTGAAGCCGAGTTTCCGGAACGTTATGACGAGATGTCGAACCTGCGCAGCTTCCCCGGGAGCCGTGAACCGACCGGGTCCATGTCGCGGTCCGCGCCGTGGCGGGCGAGCAGGTCCAGGGCGAGCCGGCCGCGCCGCACCCGCTCCTTGGCGCTCGTCAGCATGACCTCCCGCATGTGGTGTCCGTAGGGGTAGATCCCGGGCGCCTTGGACAGGCCGAACTTCAGGTACAACGGCGCGCCGCGCCGGATCAGTTCGGCCACCTCGTACATCCGGACGTAGCCGCCCAGGTCGTCGGGGGCCTCGATGTACATGTCCATCGGAGCGGCCGAGACCCGTCTGATCTCGGTGAGGTGATCGAGCGTCAGGTCGCTCGGCACGTTGATCGAGTCGGCGCCGAGCTGCTCGTAGACCGCGTACGAGGCCGGGTTGACCGGTCCGACGAGGGCCGAGAGCTTCAGCGTGGTGTCCTGCGGAATGATCCCGGCCACCCGTGCCCGGTGCAGCGTCCACAGCACCCCCTCGTCGGCGACGAGCAGGCACTTGACACCCAGTTCCGTCGCCCGCACGGCGTCCTCGACGCAGCCGGCGACCGCGTCGTGGCCCCGGGCGCGCAGTCCGGCGCCGCGCGAGTCGCTGCGGGTGGAGCCGCCGATGTCCCAGGTGCCGCGCGGGCCGGTGAACAGGCAGAGCTCGATGTCCCGTTCGGCGGTGGCCTCGACCATCTCGGTGATCTCGGCGTCGGTCAGCATCCAGACGCCGCTGCCCTGACTGATCCGGTGGATCGGCACGTCCAGCCGGGAGGCTTCCTTCAGGACCACCGCCAGCGCCTCGGGTCCCTCGCAGGAGGGAACCTCGGTGCGCCAGCGGCCGCCGTCGGGAAAGGAGTGCGGCGAGGCGTCGGCGGGGTCGGGGGCGGGAGCGCCCAGGCCGAGCGCGGTGAGCGCCTGCTCACCGGGCCTGCGGGCTGCCTTGGCGGAAGCGTCGGTCACAAGATGTCCTTCTGTTCGGTATGTCGGACGAGGTTCGCGGTCCGGGGGAGGAGCCGGGCGGGGCGGGGAGCCGAGGGGGCGCTGTGCGCGCCGGTACGGGGCCGGTGAACGGTCCCCGCCCGCGCGCCTGCCGGCGGGGCCCTACGGACGCAGCAGGACCTTGCCCACCTTCGGGTCGCCGGACCCCACCAGCTCGATGGCCTCCGAGAACCCGGCCAGCGGCAGCTCGTGCGTGACCAGCGGCAGCGGATCGAGCAGCCCGGCGGCGAACACCCGCACCGTGTGCGCCCAGGCGTCCGGCGGCGCCCCGAAGACGGTGTGCACCTCCAGCTGCCGTACGACCAGGTCCGTCGGGTCGAGACCGTCCGCGCCCGGCGCCGGGATGCCCGTCAGGACGAGCCGCCCGCCGCGCCTTGACAGCGCGGCGGCCGTGCGGGCCGCGTCGGCGGCCCCGGCGGTCTCGATCACCACGTCGAAGTCGTCCGGGAGCGGCTGGTCCTTGGTGCGGAAGGCGGTGGCGCCGTACCGGCGGGACAGCTCCTCACGGTCGTTGCGGGTGCCGACGACCAGGAGTTCGGCCGGGGAGTTCGCGCGCAGGAACTGCACCGCGAACATGCCGAGGGTGCCCGTACCGACCACGGCGACCCGCTCGCCGGGCACGGTGTTCGCCCTGAGCGCGGCGGCGGCGACGCAGGCCGCCGGCTCCAGCAGCGCCGCCGCGGTGAGGTCGGCGTCGTCCGGCAGGACGTGCAGCAGACGGGCCGGGAGGGTCAGCGTGGCGGCCATCGCCCCCGGCAGGGTGAACCCGGTCTCCTCGTAGCCGGCCGAGCACAGCGTCGTCTCCCCGGCGTGACAGCGGTCGCACACCTGGCAGTTCCGGAAGCCCTCACCGACGACCTTGCGGCCGGTGAGCGACGCGGGTACTCCGGCGCCCACCCGCTCCACGGTCCCGGACCACTCGTGGCCCGGGGTGAGCGGGTAGCGCACGTATCCCTCGGGGCGGTTGCCCTGGTACACCTCGCGGTCACTGCCGCAGATGCCGGTCGCGTGCACCCGGACCAGCGCCTCGCCGGGGCCGGGATCGCGCGGCTCGTGGGCGACGAGGCGGTGCGCGCCGGGGCCTTCGACGACGACGGCCACGAAGGAGGCACCCGCGGCGCCGCCCGTGGGGCCGGTCACTGCGTGCCCTTGGGCTTGCGCTGCTCCCAGCCCTCGGCCCACAGGTCGAACCGGGCCTGCTGCTGCGGGAACTCGGCCGCCGCGTCGACGTCCAGCTCCACGCCGAGGCCGGGGGCGTCGGAGAGGTGGAAGCAGCCGTCCTGAGGGTTCACCTGCGGGGCGCCCTTGACGACCTTCTTGATCTCCGCGTCGGCGAAGTCGTTGAAGTGCTCCAGGATCTTGAAGTTCGGCGAGGTGAAGCCGACCTGGAGGGACGCGGCGGTGAGCACCGGGCCGCCGACGTTGTGCGGCGCGACCAGCATGTAGTGGGTCTCGGCGGTCGCGGCGAGCTTGCGCGTCTCCCAGATGCCGCCGATGTGGCCGACGTCCGGCTGCAGGATGTCGACGGCCTGGCTCTCGAACAGCTCACGGAACTCGATGCGGTCGTGGATGCGCTCACCGGTGGCGAGAGGGATGTCGACCTTGGCGGCGACCTTCTCCAGCGCCTTGAGGTTCTCCGGCGGGACCGGCTCCTCCAGCCAGGCCGGCTTGAAGGGGGCGAGGTCCTTGGCCAGGCGGACGGCGGTGGCGGGGGAGAAACGGCCGTGCATCTCCAGCATCAGCTCGGCCTCGGGGCCGATGGCGTCGCGCACCGCCTCGATCAGGGAGACGGCGTACAGGCTCTCCTTGTGGTCGAGCTCGAAGTGCCCGGTGCCGAACGGGTCGATCTTCAGGGCCCGGTAGCCGCGCTCCACCACCGCCTGCGCGGCCTTGTGGTACGCCTCCGGGGTGCGCTCCGTGGTGTACCAGCCGTTGGCGTACGCCTTGACCTTGTCGGTCACCCTGCCGCCGAGCAGCTGCCAGACGGGGACGCCGAGGGCCTTGCCCTTGATGTCCCAGCAGGCCATCTCGACGACGGCGATACCGGACATCACGATCTCCCCGGCGCGGCCGTAGTCGCCGTACTTCATCCGGCGGACCAGGTCCTCGACGGCGAACGGGTCCGAGCCGAGAATGTGGTTGGCCTGGGCTTCCTTCAGATAACCCACGAGGGCGTCGGTGTGCCCCAGCATCCGGGTCTCGCCGACTCCCGTGATTCCCTCGTCGGTGTGCACCTGGACGTACGTCAGGTTGCGCCACGGCGTCCCGACCACGTGTGTGCTGATTTTGGTGATACGCACGGACGTTGCCCCTCGCTGAGTTGGTGGACCCTGTGACCGGTCGGTGTTGCGGTGCGATGTGTTCGATATTTCGTCACACGTTCGAAATGCTGGCGTGACAGTAAGGACGGTGCGGTGGACGTGTCAATGGGTCGCGCGCATAACGGTTTCGACAGTTTCGAAACCATTGGGTATTGGTCTCTACCAAACCTTTACACCCCGCTCTAGGAACCGGGCGTGAGCGGAACCTAGTCTTCCCGCGTCATGGATTACTGCCACCCGTGCCGACGGCACCTCAACGGCGCCCTCGCATGCCCTGGGTGCGGCACCCCCGCCGAGAGCCTCCCTGTCGATCCGGAGGCTTCGGGTGACTCCCGGGCGGCGGCCTACGGGAGCGGCCCGCCGGAACCGGGGCGGGAGGCGGGGCCGGAACCCGGACCCGGGCCGGACCGCGGACCCGGGCCGGACCGCGGACCCGGGCCGGACCCGGAGCAGGCCGCGGGGCCCGGCGAGGCCGGTGGCGTCGGTGGGGCCGCAGGGCCCGGGAGGCGGCGGGGTGAGCACCTCGGGGCCGCTTTGCCCGCGGACGACGCCACCCCGGCCGTGGACGAGGGGCCGGGGGCGGGCGCGGGTGCGAGCCGCCGGGACCGCAAGGCCGCGGCGCACCGCAGGCGACGGCGTCGGTCGCTGCTGATCGTGGCGGGACTCGTCCTGGCCGCGGGCGCGTTGAGCCTCGCGGAGCTGGGGCTGGAGATGCCCGGGACGAAGTCCGAGCCGGCGGTGGCCGGGGACGAGACACCGGACGGCGGGGCGTCCGAGGCCGAGCCGGCGCCGCGGTCGAGCGCCGCTCCGGGCGCGGGCGGGGAGACGTCCGTGACGTCCCCCTCCCCGGAGGAGTCCGGCTCGCCGTCGGCCTCGGAGTCGCCGGCCGAGGAGGAATCCGAGGAGGCGGCGGAGGAGGAATCCGAGGAGGCGGCGGAGGAGGAGAAGCCCGACGAGGTGACGCGGTCGGCGTCCGCGGACACCGCCCCGGCCGACCCGACGACGGCCCGGCCGCAGGAGTCCCCGGCCCGGCCGGACACCCCGGACGACCCGGCTCCGACCGCCACGGAGCCCGCACCGGAACCGGAGCCGGAGCCGGAGCCCTCCCAGACCTGCGACCGCTTCCTGTGGTGGTGCACCTGACGGCCGCTCACTTCCGGCCTTCGGATGCCGCCCCTTCGGTGTCCAGCATCGCCCGCAGCGTGTCGCGCAGCGAACGGCGTTGTTCGTCGGTGAGGGCCGCCAGCGGCTCGCGGGCGAAGCGCAGCGACTCACGCAGGCCGCGGGCCACCCTGCGGCCCTCCTCCGTCGCCGCCGCCACCTTCACGCGGCGGTCCGCCGGGTCCGGGCGGCGCTCGACCAGGCCGCGGGACTCCAGGCGGTCGACGATGCCGGTGACGTTCGACGGCTCGCACTTCAGGCGGTGGGCGAGCTTCCGCATCGGCAGGGGCTCCAGGCAGAGCAGGCTCAGGAGCCGGGCCTGCGCGCCGGTGAGCGCGTGCCCGGCCGCCGCCTCCTCGTACTCCTCGTGGTAGCGGGCCACCACCGAGCCGATGAGGCCGACGACCTCCAGTGTCAGGTCGTCGGGGCGGTGGGGTGAACCGGGTGTGGCGGCCATGCCTCCAGGGTACCCACATGCTTGACATCCTGAAATATTCAGCTGCATGGTTGTTTCAGGTGATGAAACACTTCGAGGAGAGGCTCCACCCCATGTCCGACACCCCCGCACTCCCCGCCACCGGCCGCGAATGGCACCTGTCGAGCCGGCCCGTCGGCTGGCCGACGCCCGAGGACTTCGCCCTGGTCGAGGCAGAGGTCCCCACCCCGGGGGAGGGGCAGGTGCTGGTGCGGAACACGTACCTCTCCGTCGACCCCTACATGCGCGGCCGGATGAGTGACGCCAAGTCCTACGCGGCGCCGTACGGGGTGGGAGAGGTCATGCAGGGCGGTGCCGTCGGCGAGGTCGTCGCCTCCCGCGCGGAAGGGCTGGCCGTCGGCGACCGCGTGCTGCACGGTCTCGGCTGGCGCGAGTACGCGCTGGTGGAGGCCAAGGGCGTCGTCAAGGTGGACGCGCAGGCCGCGCCGCTCTCCGCCTACCTGGGCGTGCTGGGCATGACCGGACTCACCGCCTACGCGGGACTGCTGCGCACCGCCGCCTTCAAGGAGGGCGACACCGTCTTCGTGTCCGGGGCCGCCGGTGCCGTCGGCAGCCAGGTGGGGCAGCTCGCGAAGCTCAAGGGGGCCTCGCGCGTGATCGGCTCCGCCGGCTCGGACGAGAAGGTCGCCCTGCTCCTCGAGGAGTACGGATTCGACGCGGCCTTCAACTACAAGAGCGGCCCGGTGAGCCGCCGGCTGCGTGAGGCCGCGCCGGACGGCATCGACGTCTACTTCGACAACGTCGGCGGGGAGCACCTGGAGGCCGCGATCGGCTCGTTGAACCGGGGCGGGCGGATCGCCGTGTGCGGGATGATCTCCGTCTACAACAACACGGAGCCGGCGCCGGGCCCGCGCAACCTCGCCCGTCTCATCCAGACCCGGGGCCGCATCGAGGGCTTCCTGGTGGGTGACCACTACGACCTCCAGCCGGAGTTCGTGCGGGAGGTCGGGCCCTGGGTCGCCTCCGGCGAGCTCAAGTACCGGGAGACCGTCGCCGAGGGCATCGAGAACACCCTCGAGGCGTTCCTCGGTGTCCTGCGCGGCGACAACACCGGGAAGATGGTCGTCAAGCTCTGACGCCGCCGGTCGGCAGGCGGTCCGGAGACCGGACCACCGGCCGGCGACACGCCGGCGCCGGGGCCCCTATAGTTCCCCCATGCGCGATCTTGGGGTGGGTTTCCGGTATCTCCTGAAGGGCCAGCGGTGGGTGGCCCGGCACGGCAAGCAGTACGGTTTCGGCCTGCTGCCGGGGCTGATCACGCTGGTGCTCTACGCGGCGGCGCTGATCGCGCTGGCCGTGTGGGGAACGGACTTCGTCGGCTGGGCGACACCGTTCGCGGACGACTGGTCCAGCCCCTGGCCCGGCCTGTTCCGCGGCCTGCTCACCGTCCTCCTCTTCGCGCTCGGCCTGCTGCTCTCCGTCATCACCTTCACCGCGGTGACGCTGCTCATCGGCCAGCCCTTCTACGACAGCCTCTCCGAGAAGGTCGACCGGGACGTCTCGCCCGACGGCACCGCCCCCGAGTCCGACCTGCCGCTGTGGCGGGAGCTGTGGATCTCCGGCCGGGACAGCCTCCGCATCGTCGCACGGGCCCTGCTCTGGGCGGTGCTGCTCTTCGCGCTCGGATTCGTCCCGCTCGCCGGGCAGACCGTCGTACCGGTGATCGGGCTCATGGTCACCGGGTTCTTCCTCACCGAGGAGCTGGCGGCGGTGGCCCTGCAGCGGCGCGGGGTCGAGCTGCGGGCGCGGCTGGCCCTGCTGCGGGGCCGCAAGACCCTCGTCTGGGGCTTCGGCACGCCGCTGGCGCTGGCCTTCCTCGTCCCGTTCGTCGCCGTCTTCCTGATGCCGGGCGCCGTCGCGGGCGCCACTCTCATGGCGCGGGACCTGCTCGGCGAGGAGACCAGGGACGACGACGGCGCCAAGGAGCCCCTGGCACCGTCGCAGCCGCCCCCGGCGACCCGCGGGGACGGGCACTGAGCGTGCCATGAGGTGACCGCATCGTGGTCCTTTGTGAAGGGTTCGTACGAACTCCTGACCGAATACCCGATCGCGGACCGCGGGATCACCGCGACGATTAACGTCTGGACCGGGGTAGTTCCCGCAGGTTGGGGTATTCCTCTGCATGAGCAGCCCCGGTCCGGGACCCTGACCCCGGACCGGGGCTCATGTGCGTCACCCCCGGGCGCCCCGCCGGGGCCTACGACCGCACCGCGAAGCCGTACACCGTCTCCGAGCGGAACGTCCCGCCCGGCCGCAGGACCGTGCTCGGGAAGTCGGGCCGGTTCGGGGAGTCGGGGAAGTGCTGCGTCTCCAGCGCGATGCCGGCGCCGGGAGCGAAGGGCTCCCCGATGTGGTCGGCGGTGTAGAGCTGCACCCCGGGTTCGGTGGTCGCCACCGTGAGGACCCGTCCGGACGCCGGGTCGTACAGCTCGGCGACCTCCACCGGAGCCGGCGTCACGCCCTTGTCGAGCACGAGATTGTGGTCGTACCCGGTGCCCGTCACGCGCGCCTCGCGGAAGTCGAAGCGGGTGCCGGTCACGCCCTGGTGACCGCCGGCCGGGATCAGATCCGCGTCGACGGGCGTGAACCGGGAGGCGGCGAGCCGCAGTACGTGCCCGGCCGCACTGCCGGAGCCGGCCAGGTTCCAGTACGAGTGGTTCGTCGGGTTCACGACCGTCGGCGCGTCCGTCACCGCCTCGTACGCGATCCCCAGGGCGCCCCGCTCGTCCAGCGTGTACGTCACCGACATCTCCAGGCGGCCCGGGAAGCCCTCCTCGCCGTGCGCGGAGACCAGGGTCAGGCGCAGACCGTGCGAGACCGGCGTCACGTCCCACACGCGCTTGTCGAAGCCGCGCTCACCGCCGTGCAGCGAGTTCGGCCCGTTGTTCGCCGCGAGGGTGTGGACCCGGCCGTCCAGCGTGAAGCGGGCGCCCGCGATGCGGTTGGCGTACCGCCCGACCAGGGCGCCCAGGTACGGCTCCGGACGGGCGAGATAGCCGTCCAGGCCGGGGAAGCCCAGCACCACGTTCCCGGACCGCCCCTTTCGGTCCGGCACCTCGACGGCCTGCACGATCCCGCCGTACGACAGCACCCGTACCCGTACGCCGGCCCGTTCCAGGGTCCAGCGGTGCACCAGGGTGCCGTCGGAAAGTGTGCCGAAGAGTTCGTTCATGTGCGAAACAATAAGTCACGGGTTCACCGCCGTGACCGTACGGTGGGCGATCTCCGCCAGCCTGGCCTGACCGTCGACGCTGGGGTGGAACCAGTCCCAGCGGCTCAACTGCGCGGTGCCGAACCTGTGCTCGTACACCGCCCCGCCGTCGTAACGGCACCGCTCGTCCTCGGCGCAGACCTCCTCCAGCGCCTTGTTGTACTCCTCCACCCGGCCCCGCACCGTCTCGCGCCGCTCGTTCGCCGCCGCGTCCAGGGCGTCCGGATCGCCCAGCATCGAGGGGCAGACGCCGAGCTCCCACACCTGCTTGCCCAGCGCGCTGGTCCGCCCCTGCGACCACAGCCGCTTCAGGTCCGGCACGCTCGCCACGTACACCTGGGCCTCGGGCAGCGCCTTGCGCAGGGTGCCCATCGCGTCCTCGAAGTCCGCGCGGAAGTCGGCCACCGGCGTCATCGCCGACACCGTGGCCCGGCAGGCGTCGTTCGCCCCGGCCATCACCGCCACCAACTCCGGTGCGCGGCTCACCGCCCGGGCCATCTGACCGGGCAGGTCCGCCATCCGCGCCCCGGTGACCGCGTAGTTCCAGCTCCGCTCGGCCGCCCCCGCCGGACCCAGCAGCCGCACCGCCAGACTGTCGACCTTCTCGCTGCTGCCCGTCGCCCACGACACCTCGGGACAGTCCGTCAGCACCGAGCACGCGTCGAAACCGGTCGTGATCGAATCGCCCACGGCGGCCACGGAGGCGGGGCTGGTGTCCCAGACCGGTGTGGGCGACGGGGCCGGCGCGGCCTTCTTCTCCCCGGCGCCGGACGGAGCGGCCCCGTCACCGCCGACGGCGTCGCAGCCGGCTGTCCCCAGCACGGCGGCGGCCGTCACCGCGGCGAGCACGGCCCGCGAACGGCCGCCCCGTTTCGGCCCCCTCCACCGCGTCCCCTGGTCCATCCCGCAGCCTCCCCGCACATCGTCGTCACCGTCCCCCATGCATGACAACGCACGGGAGTTCCCGCCTGCCCGCCTGCCCGGCCGCCCGTCAGGCCGTCCGCCCCGAACGGCCCATACGGAACCGCCCGGACGGAACGACGCCCATGGAACGGCTCACACGATCCGGAGCCGCACCCCGGGGCTGTCGGCCTGCCGGGTGAATGACGGAGGTTTCCGGGCACCTGGACGGACGGTACGTCACACTCCTTCCCCCACCACGCGGTAGCCTCGCCACAACGGGCCCTCCCGGCCCCCGCTGATCGGCCCTTTCCGACCTGTCCCGCTCTGCCCGGAGGTTCCGGTGACGACACGTGGAGTCCTGTACGTGCACTCCGCGCCGCGCGCGCTGTGCCCACACGTCGAGTGGGCCGTCGCGGGGGTGCTCGGCGTGCGCGTCGGCCTGGACTGGATCCGGCAGCCCGTCGTCCCCGGCACCTGGCGCTCGGAGTTCTCCTGGAAGGGCCAGGCCGGCACCGCGTCCAAGCTCGCCTCCGCGCTGCGCGGCTGGCAGTTGCTGCGCTTCGAGGTCACCTCGGAGCCCTGCCCCACCGCCGAGGGCGAGCGCTACAGCTGCACTCCCGACCTCGGCATCTTCCACGCCGTCACCGGAATCCACGGTGACATCATGATCCCCGAGGACCGGCTGCGCGCCGCCCTGGGCAGGTCCCAGCACGAGGGGACCGACCTGGAGGCCGAGATCGCCAAGCTCCTCGGCAAGCCCTGGGACGACGAACTGGAACCCTTCCGCCACGCGGGCGAGGGCGCCCCGGTCCGCTGGCTCCACCAGGTCGTCTGACCGCAGCCGTACCGCGCGTCCCGTACCGCGTGGCCCCCCGGCACGCGGAAGGGCCCCACCTCGTGAGGTGGGGCCCTTTCCACGTACGCACGTGGCGCACCGGTGTACCGGCGCCGGTCAGACCGACCGGAACGCCAGCACCACGTTGTGCCCGCCGAACCCGAACGAGTCGTTGAGGGCGGCGATGCGGCCCTCGACGGGCAGCTTGCGCGCCTCGCCGCGGACCACGTCCGCGTTCGCCTCGGCCTCGGGGTCGATGGTGTCGACGTTGATGGTCGGCGGAGCCACCCGGTGGTACAGCGCGAGCACCGTCGACACCGACTCCACGCCGCCGGCACCGCCGAGCAGGTGCCCGGTCATCGACTTGGTCGCGGAGACCGCCATGTGGTCGACGTCGTCGCCGAACACCTTGCGCAGCGCCTTGAGTTCGGCGACGTCACCGGCCGGCGTCGAGGTGGCGTGCGCGTTGACGTGCACGATCTCGGACGGCGCCAGGTCGGTGGCGTCCAGCAGGTTCTGCAGGGCGTGCGAGATGCCGCGGCCCTCCGGCTCCGGCTGCACGATGTCGTGGCCGTCGGCCGAGACGCCCTGGCCGACCGCCTCCGCGTAGACGCGGGCGCCGCGCGCGGCGGCGTGCTCGGCGGACTCCAGGACGATCACGCCCGCGCCCTCGCCGAGGACGAAGCCGTCCCGGCCGACGTCGTAGGGACGCGAGGCGCCCTGCGGGTCGTCGTTGTTCTTGGACATCGCCATCATGTTGCCGAACGCGGCGATCGGCAGAGGGTGGATCGCCGCCTCCGTGCCCCCCGCGACGACGACGTCGGCGCGGCCGGAACGGATCATCTCGATGCCGTAGCCGATGGCCTCCGCGCCCGACGCGCAGGCCGAGACGGGCGTGTGCACGCCCGCCTGGGCGCCCACGAGCAGGCCGACGTTGGCCGACGGGCCGTTCGGCATCAGCATGGGGACGGTGTGCGGGGAGACGCGCCGGACGCCCTTCTCCTTCAGCACGTCGTACTGGTCCAGCAGGGTCGTCACGCCACCGATGCCGGAGGCGATGACGGTGCCGAGCCGGTCCGGGGCGACGTTCGGGTCCTCGCCGGCCTTGCCTTCGAAGCCGGCGTCGGCCCACGCCTCCTTGGCCGCGACCAGCGCGAACTGCGCCGAACGGTCCAGACGGCGGGCCTGCGGCCTCGGGATGGTCTCGGTGGGCTCCACGGCCACGCGGGCCGCGATACGGACCGCCTGGTCGGCGGCCCACTCCTCGGTCAGGGCCTTGACGCCGGAACGTCCGGCGACCAGACCCTCCCAGGTCGAGGCCGCGTCGCCACCCAGCGGTGTGGTTGCGCCGATACCGGTGACGACCACGGTGCGATTGGTCGGGCTCATCGGAATTCTTTCTCCAACGGATTACGAGGATTCGTACGGCGCCACCGCCGGGTGGCGGGGCCGGGGCTCCCGGCCCGAGCGTTGCTCAGGCCTGGTGCTTGAGGATGTACTCGGTCGCGTCGCCGACCGTCTTGAGGTTCTTGACGTCGTCGTCCGGGATCTTGACGTCGAAGCGCTCTTCGGCGGCGACGACGACCTCGACCATGGACAGGGAGTCGACGTCCAGGTCGTCGGTGAAGGACTTGTCCAGCTGGACGTCCTCAACCGGGATGCCGGCGATCTCGTTCACGATCTCCGCGAGACCGGCGACGATCTCTTCCTGAGTGGCGGCCATGATGGCTCCTTCGCTGTGGTTCCTGAGGGTGTGGCGCCTGCCGCGACAGCGGCAGGTGGTGCGGTTCCCGTGCCGGACCGGGATGATCCGGCACGGAGTGCCTAGGGGAGAGTAACGACCGATGCGGCGTAAGCGAGACCCGCCCCGAAGCCGATGACGAGCGCGGTGTCGCCGCTCTTCGCCTCGCCGGTCGCCAGGAGCCGCTCCATCGCGAGCGGGATCGAGGCGGCCGAGGTGTTGCCGGTGGTACGGACGTCACGGGCGACCGTGACGTGCTCCGGCAGTTTGAGGGTCTTCACCATCGAGTCGATGATCCGCACGTTGGCCTGGTGCGGGATGAAGACGTCCAGCTCGTCCGAGGTGATCCCGGCCGCGTCCAGCGCCTGCTGGGCGACCTTCGCCATCTCGAACACGGCCCAGCGGAACACCGCCTGGCCCTCCTGGGTGATCGCGGGGAACTTCACGTTGCCCGCGCTGTCGAGGGGCAGTTCAAAGACGTCGCCGGTCCTGAACCGGTCCCACGCCACCGTCTGCTTGATCGTCTCGGACTTGTCGCCCTCCGAGCCCCACACGGTCGGGCCGATCGCGGGCTCCTTGGACGGGCCGACGACGACCGCGCCCGCGCCGTCACCGAACAGGAAGGCGGTTGCCCGGTCCTCCAGGTCGGTCAGGTCGCTCAGCCGCTCCACGCCGATGACGAGCACGTACTCGGCGGACCCCTCCACCACCATGCCCTTGGCGAGGGTGAGGCCGTAGCCGAAGCCCGCGCAGCCGGCCGAGATGTCGAAGGCGGCGGCCTTGTCCGTGCCCAGCAGGTCGGCGATCTCGGTGGCCACGGCCGGGGTCTGCTTGAAGTGCGACACGGTCGAGACGACCACGGCGCCGATCCGCCCGGCGTCGATGCCCGCGTTCGCGATCGCCTTGCCCGACGCCTCGAGCGACATCGCCGCGACGGTCTCCTCGGGCGACGCCCAGTGCCGGGTCTCGATGCCGGAACGCGAGCGGATCCACTCGTCGGACGAGTCGATCGTCTCCAGGATCACCTCGTTCGGCACGACCCGGGTGGGCCGGTACCCGCCCACGCCCAGGATGCGGGCGTACGGGGCGCCCTTCGCGGGCTTGATCTTCGCCATGCGGATTCTGCTCCTTGGGGCGTCAGACGTGCTCGGAGACGAGCTCGCGGGCGGCGTCGAGGTCGGCGGGGCTCTTCAGGGCCAGCGTCTTCACACCGGGCAGCGCACGCTTGGCGAGGCCGGTCAGGGTTCCCCCGGGGCACACCTCGATCAGCGCGGTCACCCCGAGCTCCCTGAACGTCTCCATGCACAGGTCCCAGCGCACCGGGTTCGCCACCTGGCCGACCAGGCGCTCCAGCACCCCGGCACCGGTCGCGACCGTCGCGCCGTCCTTGTTCGACACGTACACGGCCTTCGGGTCGCCCGGCGTCAGGTCCTCGGCCGCCTTCGCCAGCGCGTCGACCGCGGGAGACATGTGGTGGGTGTGGAAGGCGCCGGCCACCTTGAGCGCGACGACCTTGCGCACGCCCTCGGGCTTGTCCGCCGCCAGCGCCGCCAGCTGCTCCTTGGTGCCGGCCGCCACGATCTGGCCCGCGCCGTTGACGTTCGCCGGGGTCAGCCCCAGCCTCTCCAGGTGCGCCACGGTGACGTCCGGGTCGCCGCCGAGCAGTGCCGCCATGCCGGTCTCGGTGACCGCGGCGGCGTCGGCCATGGCCAGGCCCCGCTCGCGGACCAGGCCCAGCGCGGCCGTGTCGTCGAGGACCCCCGCGAAGGCGGCCGCGGTGAACTCACCGACGCTGTGACCGGCGACCGCGCCGGGCGCGATCCCCGCCACCGCCGAGGCGGCGTCGGCCGCACCGGCACCCAGTGCCGAGACGGACAGCAGCCCGGCCGCGACCAGCAGCGGCTGGGCGACGGCCGTGTCGCGGATCGCGTCCGCGTCGGCCTCGCTGCCGTAGTGGGCGAGGTCGAGTCCGATGGCGTCGGACCAGGCGGCGACGCGGTCCGCGGCACCGGGAAGGTCGAGCCATTCAGTCAGGAAGCCGGGCGTCTGAGCGCCCTGGCCGGGAGCGACGAGTACGAGCACTCTCACACTCTCTCTTGACGACGGCCGAAGCCGCCCGTGGGGACAGGGACGAAGAACACGAGGGGGTTTTGTGGAACCCCGACAAGAGGCTAGAGCTGAAGATCGCCGTCGACCAGACGCCCCAGGATCAGCGCGATCCGCAGTGTGAACGCAGAGCGTACATCGGAGGGTGACCATCCGGTGACGTCTGTCACACGTCGGAGCCGGTAACGCACGGTATTGGGGTGCACGAACAGCATCCGTGCGGCCCCCTCGAGGCTGCTCGCCTGCTCCAGATAGACGCTGAGCGTCTCCAGCAGCGCGGCCCCGGCCTCCTCCAGCGGTCTGTAGATCTCCTCCACCAGTTGTTCCCGGGCCGCGGGATCACCGGCGATCGCCCGCTCCGGCAGCAGATCGTCGGCCAGCACCGGACGCGGTGCGTCCTCCCAGGCGGAGCACGCCTTCAGGCCCGCCGCGGCGGCCTGCGCGGACCGGGTCGCCGCCTGGAGGTCCGGCACCACCGGCCCCGCCACCACCGGCCCCTGCGCATACGGTCCGATCAGCGACTTGGCGACGGCCAGCGGATTGTCGCTGCCGCCCGCGATCACCACCAGCCGGTCCCCGAGCACCCCCGTCAGCACCTGGAGCTTGGCGTGCCGGGCGGCCCGCCGGATCGCCTCCACGGTCAGTTCGGAGTCGCCGTTGGGCGCGGTGCCGAGCAACACGCACACGTGCTCCGGCGAGTTCCACCCCAGGGCGGCGGCCCGGGACACGGCACCCTCGTCGGCCTCGCCGCTGAGCACCGCGTTCACGACCAGCGACTCCAGCCGCGCGTCCCAGGCACCCCGTGCCTCGGCGGCCTGCGCGTACACCTGCGCGGTGGCGAACGCGATCTCCCGCGCGTACACCAGCAGCGCCTCGCGCAGCACCGACTCGTCGCCCGGCGCGGCCACCTCGTCGATGGCGCTCTCCATGACCTCGATGGTGGTGCGCACCATCTCCACGGTCTGCCGCAGCGTGATGGCCCGGGTCAGCTCGCGCGGCGCGGTCCCGAAGACGTCGGTGGAGATGGCCTGCGGCGCGTCCGGGCGCCGGAACCACTCGGTGAAGGCGGCGATGCCCGCCTGGGCGACCAACCCGATCCAGGAACGATTCTCCGGGGGCATCGCCCGGTACCAGGGCAGTGTCTCGTCCATCCGCAGGATCGCCTGCGCGGCGAGGTGGCCGGACGATCTCTCCAGCCGCTTCAGCGTCGCGGGATGCGGGTGGGCGGGGCCTGCCGGGGTCTCGGGCTTGCCGGTTTCGGGTTCGGGCACGGGGACAAGACTGCCTCATCCGGACGCCGGGACACGTCGCCGGGTCTGCCCCGGGGTCTGCCACGGGGTCTCCCGCCGGGGCCGCGGGGCTCGCGCCGGGACTACCGTGGACGGCGTGACGGACGTACGGCGCGCGCACGAGCGCTTCCAGGGCGGCGATCCGGCGGCCGGCATCGAGAGCCGGCACGCCTTCTCCTTCGGCCCGCACTACGACCCCGGCAACCTCCGCTTCGGCGCGGTGATCGCCTGCAACGAGGAGCGGCTCGCCCCCGGCGCCGGCTTCGGCGAGCATCCGCACAGCCACACCGAGATCGTCACCTGGGTGGTGGCCGGCGAGCTGACCCACCGCGACTCCACCGGCCACGAGACCGTCGTCCGCCCCGGGGACGTGCAGCGGCTGAGCGCCGCGTCCGGCGTGCGGCACGTGGAACGCAACGGCGGGCCCGAGCCCCTGACCTTCCTCCAGATGTGGCTGGCCCCGCTGGAAGCAGGCGGCGACCCCTTCTACGAGGTCGTCCACGGCATCGCCGACTCCACCCCGTACGCCCTTCCCGAGGCGGGCGCCATGCTCCACGTCCGCCGGCCGGCGGCGGGGGAGCGGACCGCTCTGCCGGACGCCGCGTACGTGTACGTCCATGTGGTGCGCGGCGAGGTCCTGCTGGACGGTGCCGGGCTGGGACCGGGCGACGCGGCCCGCCTCACGGACCCGAAGGACACCGAGGCGGTCGCGGTGACCGGGGCCGAGCTGCTGCTGTGGGAGATGCGCGGCGCGTGAACCGGCTCACCGGCTCCGTGGTGCGGGGCGGGCACTGCCGTACCCTGCCGGGATGACGCAGCACCCCGTGCCGGACCAGCGGCGGCCCGCGAACGACGGGCCGAAGGCCGCCGCCCGCAACCGTGCCGCGCTGGTCGCCGCCGCCCGGGAGATCTACGCGGAGCACGGTCTGGGCGCCCCGCTGTCCGCGATCGCGCGCCGCGCCGGGGTCGGGCAGGGCGTCCTGTACCGGCACTTCCCCGACCGGGCCGCGGTGACGACCGCCGTACTGGAGGAGAACGTCCGGGAGGTCGAACAGGCGGCCGCGGCCGAGGACGCGACCCTCGCCGGCGTGCTCGGGGTGCTGACCTGGCACCTGAAGGAGTCGGCGGCGTTCATCGGCCTCCTGCACGCCGACGGATCGGACCGCCGCTCCGCCGTCCGCGCCCACGCCCTGGCCCTGTCCCGGCGGGTCGAACACGCCCTGCGCGCGCACCTGCCGGACGCCGGCCACCGGCTGGCCACGGCGGACGAGCTCATGCTCGCCGTCGCCATGGTCTCCGGCGCCGCCACCGGCCCCTCCCACGAGGAGCGGGAGCGCAGGGCGCTGGCGGCCTGGCGGCTCCTCGGCGTCGAGGTGGGACCGGTGCGGCCCTTCTACGGGTAGGGGTCTCCCCGGGCGGGACGTCAGCCGCCGTTGGACTGCCGGGTGCCTTCCGCCAGCGCGTCGAAGGCGTACAGGTACCCGCCCGC
Organism: Streptomyces yamdrokensis; assembly: GCF_053890455.1. Taxonomy (NCBI): domain Bacteria; kingdom Bacillati; phylum Actinomycetota; class Actinomycetes; order Kitasatosporales; family Streptomycetaceae; genus Streptomyces; species Streptomyces yamdrokensis. Next base: position 2,247,856 of record NZ_CM132679.1, on the reverse strand, counting down.
GGGCCCGCTGACGGTCATGTAGGCCCTGGTCCCGCCGGGCGTGATCGCCACGTTCGTCGCCGACTCGAGGCCCTCGGCGGCACGCGCGGGCACCTCGACCGTCGCCAGACGCTCACCGTGCCGGTCGTACACGGCCATCGCGGGCCGGCCGTGCAGCCCCTGGTAGAGGTTGCCGTCCGCGTCCACGGCGATCGAGTCGGTCTGCGCGATCCCGCCGTCGACCCGGATCGCGGTGTGCCGGGCGGTGACCCCGCCCCTGCCACCGACGGGGAGGTAGGAGATCCGGTTCTCCGTCAGCTCGCTGAACCACAGCCCGCGGTACTCCGCGTCGAAGGAGATCCCGTTCGTCGCGGCCAGTCCGTCGGCCAGGACGGTGGCCCGCCCGCCGTCGCGGTCGATCCGCACCACACGGCCGAGCGCCCTGCCCTCGGTCAGGCCGCGCGAGTCGCTGACGTACAGGTGGCCGTCCTCGTCGAAGGCGAGGTCGTCGGGGTTCATCGGGGCTCCGTCGACCTCGCCGGAGAAGAAGGTCCGCAGGCCGCTGCCGTCCGGGTTCAGGCTGACCACCTCTCCGTGCGCGAAGTCGGTCAGGTAGAGCCGCCCGTCGTACGGGCTGAACTGCGCGGAGGTGTAGGCCCCGCGCCCGTCGGTGTGGACGGCCCGCTTCGTCTTCCTGCGGACATCGACCCGCATCACCTTCGGCTCGCCCTCGGGCGCGGTGACGTCGACGACGAACAGACCGCCGTCCGCGCCGAAGACCGGCCCCTCCAGCAGCGTCATCCCGGTCTGCTCGTGCACCTCGGTCAGCTGCATCACCTGCTGCGCGCGGAGGGTCCGGCCGCCCGCACCGGGCGCTCCGGCCGTCTGCCCGCCGGTGTCATCCGTCTGCGTACCGCATCCGGTGAGGGCGAGCGAGCCGACGGTGGCGAGCACGGCGAGGGAACGGAGGGGGAGTCGTCGCATGAGGGTCACTCTTCCTGTCGGCCGCGGGGGTGGGGGTGCCGGCGGCGGTGGGGCCGAGACGGACCAGTACGCGCCACAGCGCGTCCGATTCTCAACCGGACAGCGTTGTCCGGTAGTTGTTACCGTAGCGGAGTCGACGGCCGCACAGGCCGACGCGGCCGGAACAACAGAGGATTGAGGCAGGTCCCCCCACATGACGATCCCTCGCACGACGACCCGCCAAGTGCCGTCCTTCGAAGAGCTGGAGGCGCTGAGGCTGCGCTACCGCGCGGAGCGCGAGCGACGCGTACGCCCGGACGGCGCCGCCCAGTACCGGGCCACCGAAGCCGAGTTCGGCTACTACGCCGCCGATCCGTACGTCGGTGAGGCCGCCGAGCGCGAGCCGCTGCACGACACCGTCGACGTCGCCGTGGTCGGCGGCGGGTTCGGCGGCGTCCTCGCCGGGGCGCGGCTGCGGCAGCGGGGTGTGCGGTCCGTCCGCGTCGTCGAGACGGGCGGCGACTTCGGGGGCACCTGGTACTGGAACCGGTACCCGGGCATCCACTGCGACATCGAGGCGCACGTGTACCTGCCGATGCTCGACGAGACCGGGTACGTCCCGGAGTGGAAGTACGCCCCGGGAGAGGAGATCCGCCGCCACGCGATGCGCGTCGCCCGGCAGTTCGACCTCTACGGGAACGCCCTGTTCTCGACCTCGGTCACCTCGCTGACCTGGGAGGAGACATCCGGGACGTGGATCGTGGCCACCGACCGCGGTGACGCGTTCCACGCCACGTACGTCGTCACCTCCACCGGCACCCTGTCCACACCCAAGCTTCCCGGGATCCCCGGCATCCAGGACTTCGAGGGACACACCTTCCACACCTCGCGGTGGGACTACGCCTACACCGGCGGCACCCCCGACGGAGGCATGACCGGCCTCGCGGACAAGCGGGTGGGCGTCGTCGGCACCGGCGCCACCGGCATCCAGGTCATCCCGATGCTGGCCGAGGACGCCGCGCACGTCCACGTCTTCCAGCGCACCCCGTCCACCGTGGACGTACGTGCCAACCGCCGCACCACCGCCCGGGACGTCGGCGCCGACCGCGAGGGCTGGGCGGCCGAGCGCCGCGACAACTACCTCCGCATCGTCTCCGGCGAACCGGCCGACGAGGACCTCGTCGCCGACCGCTGGACCGAGTCGGCCGGCCTCCTGGAGAAGCTCCTGCCGAGCTTTCGCCGCCAGGGCGACCGGGCGGCCTTCGAAGCCGCCTACGAGGCCGCCGACGCCGCGAAGATGAACGAACTCCGTGCCCGCGTGGAGGAGACGGTCACCGACCCGGACACGGCGGAGAAGCTCAAGCCCTGGTACCGGTACGCCTGCAAGCGCCCCACCTTCTCCGACCGGTACTACCAGGCGTTCAACCGCGACAACGTCACCCTGGTGGACACCGCGGACACCCATGGCATCGAGCGCGTCACCGGGAACGGCGTCGTGGTCGGCGACGTCACGTACGAACTCGACTGCCTGATCTTCGCGACCGGATTCGACGTCGGGACCTCCGGCGTCCTCTCCGGGAAGCTGCCGGTGTACGGCCGCGGCGGCACCCAGCTCCTGCACGCGTGGGCGCAGCAGGGCCCGCGCACCCTGCACGGCTTCACCAGCAACGGCTTCCCGAACCTGATCCAGATGGGGACCCTGCAGAACGCCAGCAGCGTCAACTTCACCCACATCCTGGACGAACAGGCCGTCCACGCCGCCGCTCTCGTCGCCGCCGCCGAAGCCGGGGGCGCCCTCCTCGAACCGTCCCGCGAGCTCGAGGACGCCTGGCTCGCCACCCTGGCGAAGGACGCCCCCGACCACGAGTGGTTCCACGCCGGCTGCACTCCCGGCTACTACAACAGGGAAGGCCGGGGCCGCCCCAACGGCCCCACCGCCTACCCCCACGGCGCCCATACCTTCCACCGACTTCTCAAGCAGTGGCGCGAGGACTCCCTCGAGGACATCCTCCGGCCGAGGACACCGCTCCAGGACCGGTGAGCCGACGGGGGAGGGGGACGCTATGAAGTGCGCCGGTTCGCGCGCCCCGCGGTGCGGGCGGCGCGATAGGCGCCGGCCGGGTCGGCGGACGGGCCGGGGACGGGCTGCCAGACGCCGTACGGGGCGCGGTAGGGGTGCCAGCGCCCGTCCGGTCCGTACCTGAGCTGGATGCCGGCGGCGTCGTCGGTGAGCCGGTTGTGCTCGCACGTGACGGGGGCCGTGGCGGCGGGGCGCAGCGGCTGGATGCGGGCCCGGGCGTCGGCGAGGACGTCGTGGCCGACGGTGAACGGCTCGAGGTAGGCGGCTGCTCCGCCCGGTCCGCCGTGGGTGTGGGCGAGCCGGTAGTGGCCCATGCCGACGATGTCCAGGCCGAGACGGTCCATGGCGGCCTGCCGGAACGGCGCCCCGTGCGGCAGGGCCAGGAAGCGCGCGATGTCGCTGCCGGGGCCGGGGCAGGCCGGTGGCTCCTGCCCCTCGAGAAGGGTTTTGGCGCGGTGGGCGGCGTCCGCCGCCAACGCGTCCAGGGCCTCGGCCGCGGGCAGCGGGGCAGGGGGCTCGGCGAGTGAACCGGTCGGCACCGGGCGTGCCCCGGTGAGATCGAGGTCGACCGGGCCGGGGACCGGCGGGGCGGGCGGGTTCGGTGGGGTCGGTTCTGCGGCCGGGGCCGGGGCCGGGGCAGGGCCAGGGGTTTGGGCCGGGACGGTGGCGGCGGGTGGGGACCCGGACACCGGGGGCCCGGTTCCCCCGGGGGCCGCGCCGCTCACGCGCAGGCGCTTCTTCAGGTGCTGGTGGGGGCGGCCGCGCAGTGTGAACAGCGCGGCGGGCGTGGTGCGCAGCCGCTCGGCGAGGAGCATGCCGAGGGCGACGGAGTGCGGGCACGCGGCGCCGGCGGCCTCAGGGTCGCAGGTGCAGGTGTGGGAGATGTCCTCCGGGCCGGGGACGAGGGCGACGCCGCCGGTGTGTGCCGGGTCGGTGAGCCGGTCGCTGACGGCGGCGGTTCCGGCGACGGCCGCGGCGTCGGGGCGTGCGCGGATCGCGGCCTCGAGACGGTCCCAGTCGGCGTCCGTGAGCTCGGCGACGAGCAGCCGGGGCCGGGCGACGCGACCGCCGGGCAGGGGGAACTTGCTCGTGGCGAAGCCCCGGTTGACGTTGAGGGGGCCCGCCTCGTCGGTGAGGAGCAGGCGCCGCGCCGCGTCCAGGAGCGCGGCGTCCCCGGCGTCCCGGGCGAGGGCGGCGGTGAGGGCGGAGGTCAGGGCGTGGGCCCATCCGGCGGTGGTGTGCGGCACGCTCATCGGCGTTCTCCCAGGGCCACGAGGCCGGCCAGTTCCCGGTCGGTGAGCCGGGTGAGCGCCCGGTCCCCGCCGGTCAGGACGGCGGAGGCCAGGGTGCGCTTACGGGCGAGGAGTTCGTCGATGCGGTCCTCGACGGTGTGCCGGGTGATCAGACGGTGCACGGTGACGGTCCGGTGCTGGCCGATGCGGTGGGCGCGGTCGGTGGCCTGGTCCTCGACGGCGGCGTTCCAGCTGCGGTCGTAGTGGACGACGTGGGCGGCGCGGGTGAGGGTCAGGCCGGTCCCGGCCGCTCTGAGGGACAGGACCATCACCGGGTGCAGGCCGGCCTGGAAGGCGTCGACCATGCGCGTCCGCTCGGCCAGGGGCGTCGCCCCGTGCAGGAAGAGCGGGTCGTGGCCGAGGTGGGTGAGGTGGGCGGTGAGCAGGTGGCCCATGGCGACGTAGCTGGTGAAGACCAGTGCGGCCTCGCCGCTCGCCCGGATCGTCTCCAGCAGGTCGACGAGGGCCGCGGTCTTGGCCGAGCGTGCCGTGAACGCGGGTGACTCGCCGTCGGCGGGCGGCTGTTCACGCAGGTAGTGGGCGGGGTGGTTGGTGATCTGCTTCAGCGCGGTCAGGAGCTTGAAGACCAGGCCGTTGCGTTCGATGCCGCGGGCGTCCTCGATCTGCTGCAGGGTCTCGCGGACGACCGCCTCGTACAGACCGGCCTGCTCGGTGGTCAGCTGCACCGGGCGCGGCCGGTCGATCTTCGCCGGGAGCTCGGGGGCGATGCCGGGGTCGGTCTTGCGGCGCCGGAGCAGGAACGGGGCGACGACCCGGCCCAGTTCGGCGGCCTCCACACCGCCGGGGTTCTTCTCCGCGGCGTTCGCCCACCGGGACCGGAACGCCGTCAGCGGCCCGAACAGGCCCGGGTTGGTCCAGTCGAGCAGCGACCACAGCTCGGACAGGTTGTTCTCCACCGGGGTGCCGGTCAGTGCCAGGCGGGTGGTGGAGGGCAGGGCGCGCAGCCGACGGGCGGTGGCGGAGGCGGGGTTCTTCGCGTGCTGGGCCTCGTCGGCGACGACCAGGCCCCAGTGCCGCTCGGCGAGACGGACGGCGTCGCGGCGCAGCAGGTCGTAGGTGGTGACCACCAGCGTGGTGTCGGTGACCGCCTCCAGCGTGCGTTCGGCGCCGTGGTAGGCGACGACCGGCAGGCGGGGGGCGAAGCGGGCGGCCTCGCGGCACCAGGTGGCCACCAGGGACGCCGGGCAGACCACCAGCGCCGGGCCGGGACCGTACCGCTGGTGGTGCAGGGTGAAGGCGAGCGCGGTGAGGGTCTTGCCCAGTCCCATGTCGTCGGCGAGGACGGCGCCGAACCCGAGGCGTGTGGTGTGCGCGAGCCAGGTCAGGGCCCGTTGCTGGTAGCCGCGCAGGGCGGCCGTCAGCCCGGCGGGGGCGGGCACCGCCTCGGGATGGTGCTCGCCCCGGCGCAGCACACCGATCAGGTCGGCGAGCGGTCCGGCGGGTCGGCAGGCCACCGTGTCGTCGGCGACGGTGACGGTGCCCGTCAGGGCGGCGGTCAGCGCCTGCGTCCCGGGCAGCCGGCCCAGGAGCCGGTGTCGGGCACGGCGCCGGAGGGCAGGGTCGGCCAGCACCCACTGTCCGCGGACGCGCACCAGCGGCCGGGCCGCTTCGGCGAGGGCATCCATCTCCTCCTCGCTGAGGTCGGCGCCGTCGAGAGCGACCTGCCAGCGGAAGTCGAGCAGCGCCGTCACGCTGAACCGCGACCGTTCCCCGGCCGCCCGGCCGGGCCCGCCCGGGCCGTCTTCCTCCTCCCCGTCCGGTGTGCCGACGACCGCGGCCGCCGACAGGGCGGTGCGCAGCCGCTCGGGCCACACCACCCGTACTCCCGCTCCGGCGAGTTCGGCCTCCTGCTCCAGCAGCGCGGCGATGTCGGCGGAGCGCAGGACGCACTGCCGCGGGTTCTCCGCACCGGCCAGTACGGCCAGCGCGGTCAGGGCCGGATTCAGCCGCACGGCCCGGCGCAGGAGCCGCCGTACCCGCGGCCGGACCGTATCGGCGCCTTCTCCGCCGACGCGCGCGCCACCGGCCCACACCTGGGCGGCGGCCACCTCTTCCGGTTCATCCGGTTCGCCCGGCACGGAGTCCGCGGGGGCGGAGTCCGCCGGGGCCAGGTGCAGGTCGGCGGTGAGCCGGCCGGCGGCGGCCTGCTCGTCGTCGGGCGGCCGGACCCGCAGGACCAGCCGCGGGGCCGGGCCGCCGTCGACCAGGTCCTCCACACCGTCCAGCCAGCCGCGCACCGCCCCCTGCGTCCCGGTGGTGACCGGGCCCGGTACGGGCGCCGTCCAGGGCCCGGCACCGCACAGGACGGCGGCCGGGGTACGCACCAGCGCGTCGGCCACCGCGTCGCAGCAGGCGAGGAGCGCCCGGCGCGCGCTCATACCGGGACCGGGACCGGGCCCGGACGACAGGACGGCGCCGGGAGGTGCCGCCGCGGCGAGCGCCGTCAACGCTTCCTCGGCGTCCGCCGGGACCGGGCCCACGCGCCATACCGCGTGCCCGCGCTCGTCGAGCGCGGGACGGACGAGCCGGGCCCGGACGAGTTGCAGGGCGATGTGCACCGCCCGCTGCCAGAACACCGCGGTCGGGTCCGCGCCGGCACCGGCCCGGTGCACCGCGGGCAGGCCGTCCGCGAGCCCGGCCCGCCACCCGGCGGCGGGCGGGGCGGACAGGCCGGTCACCGGCAGCGCACGGGAACGGGAACGGGAACGGGAACGGGAGCCGCCGTCCCGCACCCACCACACCGCCGGGTCCGCGCCCCGGGCGGGCACGAACGACACCGGGCAGCCCGCGGCAACCGCTTCGTGCAGCCGGGCCGGGGAAGGGACGGACGGCGTGGCCGCGGGGCCCGGCCCCGGGGAACGCCGGTCGTCCGCGCCCTCGGGGTCGCCGAGAGTGGCGGCGGTGTCGGCGGCGTCGATGGAGGCGAGCTTGCGCAGCAGTTTCAGCGCCGCCGCGCCGCGTGCCGCGTTCTTGTCCGGGCCGACCGCGGTGGCCTGGACCTGCAGGTCACTGGTCCGGTGGCGGCAGCGGTAGGTGCACTCCACGCGCGATCCCAGGACCCGCAGCGTCGACTCGGGCTTGGTGATCGCCTCCCGCTGACAGTGCTTGTTGAGCGTCCTGACCGGGTCCTGGCCCTGCGCGGGGACCGTGATGCGTGCGGTCCCGGCCCGCTTGTCCTCGACCTGCGGGGCGGGCTCCGGCAGGCCGGCCAGTTCGGCGAGCAGCGCGCAGCAGGCGTAGTGCCTGGCCGTCCCGCGTGACCAGGCGGTCCGTTCCGGCCCGCTCCACGTGCGTTCCGCCCGCAGCCGGGCCCGCACGCGGTGGCGGCCTCCGGCGGTGTCCGGCTCCTCCTCGTAGGACAGGCCGTGCCCCTCACCCTCGCCGTGCTGTTCGGCGTACCAGTGCAGCAGCCTGGCCGGAGCCGGGGGCATCGCCGCGGCCCGCCGGAGTGCCGCCGTGCGCGTCCTGGTCCACTCCCTGCCCCGGGCGGTGAGGAGCAGCAGGTACAGGTCGCGGTGGCGCAGCCGTCCCGTGCCGGCCCGGCGCAGTGCCTCCTCCTCCAGCTCCGGACCGGGCCCCCGCCCCGCCGACAGGGCGCGCAGCAGGCGGTGTTCGAAGACCTCCGTCAGCATGCCCGGCAGGACGAGGCGCCCGGCCGCTCCGCCCCGGCCCGGTTCCCGGCCCGGCGGTTCGACGCCGGCCAGAGCTGCCAGCAGGGCGAGCGCCGCCCGGTCCTTCGCCTCCCGGCCGGTACGGGCCTGCCGGGCGGGTCCGGTGACCTGTGCGCCCGCGGCACCGACCACGGCCGCGAACGCGGCACCGGTGCCGCCGTGTTCCGGTGGGACCTCTTCGTACCGAGGGGGCGGCAGCACCTCGACCTGGGTGTGGGTGAGAAGAACGTGCCGCGCCGACTCCACGTCGTGGGCCAGGACGTCGATCACGGCTCGGCGCACCGGCTGCCAACCCGGCAGGTGCGCCGTCCCCAGGAGCACCAACCGCATGTCGCGCACCGTCAACAGCCCGGCGTGAAGGCGCCGCAGCGCCTCGTCGGCCACCGCGGGGCCGTCCACCGTCGACCCGACGAGTCTCCTGAGCGCCTCGTGCCACGGGTCGGCGTCCGGCGACCTCACGTCCCGACCGGTCGACGCCGCCTCCGCCCGCGAACCGGCTGCAGCCGTAGAACCCACTCCCACTCCCCATCGCCCCGGCGCGGCAGCACCGGACCCGATCACTTTAAGCGAGTGAGTCGCTACCGTGAGCCAGATTGCCGACATCGTCGCCCCCGGCACCGGTAGCGGCCTGGCCGGGGCGGTGGGCGACCGCAGCCGTGTCCATGGCTTCGCGTCCGTGTCTGACGTGGCGGTGTGCCAGGGTGGGCGGGCGGTACGGGGAGGCGCCCACGTGCCCGAGGGGGTGCCGAACTCGCCGACGACCGCATGCGCCACGACCAGGGGCGTACCTGCCTGACGGTCAACCACCGCCCCTCCGTGCCCCCGCCGAAGCTCGCCCGCCTCATGGACGGTCAGCTTCAGCGCGGCCCCCGCCCGGCGCGGCAGCACGGCCGGGCGCAGATGCCTCTTGCCCGGTCACGGCCCTGGACGCCCGCGCAACCCCCTCGGCCACGCGGGCACTCTGAGACGCCACGGTCCGCCCGCCCTCGCGGCACGGAACACCGTCATGACGGACGCCCTGGTGACACAGTCATGACGGACACCCTGGTGGGCCCGCCGCCCATGGTCGTCGCCGGCCTGCTCGGCATCCACCCCGATCCGGCCGAACGCGGGGCCACCCTCGTCGGTGGGGACCGGTCCGCATGCTGGGCGGTGCTACGGGCCGCACCGCGGGGCCGGCCGGGCAGGGCGCATGGTTTCTCCGTCTGGCCGCAGGTCGGCGTGGCGGAGTCCGGCGAGTGCCACAGCCAGGGCGCGCCGCCACCGGTGGGGGTCGTGTTGCCGTGAGGCGTCCATCACGGCGCCCACCATGAGGTGGACGGTCTCGAGGTCGTCGGCGGTCACTCCGGGCGGCAACCGGCCGGCGCGGACCGCGCGTTCGACGAGCTGTGCGACCAGTTCCGCGATGCGGGCGCAGCCCTGCGCCAGGTGGGCGGTCCCCTGCTGTCCGCCGCGCAGCAGTTCCCCCAGGGCGCGGTTGTCGGCTTCGAGTTCGAACTGCCGCTCCATGAACCAGGTGAGGCCGCTCCAGGGGTCGTCGGTCCGGCATGCCTGCTGGGCAAGGGCGACCACGGCGTCGACGTGTTCGGCGAACAGGGCGTCCACGAGATCCTGGCGGTCGGGGAAGCGGCGGTACAGGGTGCCCATGCCGCTTCCGGCCGTGCGGGCGATCTCCTCGTACGGCACCCGCAACCCGTCGCGGGCCATGAGTTCCCGTGCCGCCTCCAGCAGGCGCTGCCGGTTGCGCTCGGCGTCACGGCGCAAGGGACGTTCGGTCATGCGGGCGACCCTACCAAGTGGAGACCACTCTCCTAAGTTGAAGAATCTTTCCACTTCGTGGTTTGGTGGCACCGACCACACCACTACGAGGAGGCGGTCATGCCCTCACTGCCCACGACAGTCGAAGCCTTCCCGATTGCGGTCGACGAGCGGGAACTCGACCGGCTCGCCCGTCGGCTGGCCGATACCCGCTGGCCGGACCGGGAGACCGGCCCCGACCAGGGACCGGAACTGGAGCGCATCCGCGCGCTGTGCGCACACTGGGCCACCGATTACGACTGGCGCCGCTGCGAGAAGGACATCAACGGCATCGGGTCGTTCCGTACCGTCCTGGACGGCGTCGGCGTGCACTTCCTGCACGCCCGCTCGCCCGAGCCGTCGGCGATGCCCCTCCTGCTGTGCCACGGCTGGCCCGGGTCCGTCCTGGAGTTCCGGCACCTGGTCGGGCCGCTGACCGATCCCGTCGCGCACGGCGGCCGGGCCGAGGACGCCTTCCACGTCGTGATCCCCTCAATGCCCGGCTTCGGTTTCTCCGACAAGCCCACCGCCCCCGGGTGGGGTGTTTCCCGTACCGCCGTCGCCTGGATCGAGCTCATGGACCGCCTCGGCTACCGCGAGTGGGTCGCACAGGGCGGCGACTGGGGATCGGCCGTCGTCGAGGCGATCAGCCGCAAGGCGCCCGGGGGACTTCTCGGCATGCACGTCAACCTGCCGCTGGTGTTCCCCACCGCCCAGGAGATCGAGGAGGCGACACCCGACGAGCGGCGCATGCTGGACAAGGCGGAGCGCTACCGGAGCGTGCTCGACGGCTACTCCCGGGAGCAGGCCACCCGGCCGCAGACCATCGGCTATTCCCTGGCCGACTCACCCGCCGGACTGGCCGCCTGGATCTACACCCTCTTCCAGGACGTCACCGACAGCGACGGCAACCCCGAGGCGGTCGTCCCGCGCGACGAGATCCTGGACGACATCATGATGTACTGGCTGCCCAACGCGGGCGCCTCCTCCGCACGGCTGTACTGGGAGGCACGCCAGGAACCGGGAGGCGTACCCGGGCCGAACCCCACGCCGGCCGGGTTCAGCATCTTCCCCGGCGAGGCCGTGCAGGCATCGCGCCGTTGGATCGAGCGGCGTTACTCCAACGTCCTGCACTACCGCCGGCTCGATCACGGAGGACACTTCGCGGCTCTTGAACAGCCCGCCGTCCTGACCGACGAGATCCGCACCACCTTCCGGTCACTGCGCCGCGGATGAACCAGCCCGGCCCCTGCCTTTCGCGAGGCACGCGGCGTCCCGGCCGCGTCCCGGCCGCTCCGCCCGTACTCCGGTCCGGGCCACCGCGACTGGCAGCCCCCGCGCGGTCGGGGTCCTGCGGATCCGGTGAAGAAAGTCCGTCGCTCTTTCGCGTGAAAACAATGCTGTAGGGCGGGCCGACGGCAACGGCAACGGCAGCCGGCTGCGGCACTCGCCGGATTTCGGCAAGTCGTTCCGACCGGCCGATCGCGAGCCGTTGATCAGCAGTGCAGCTCCCCGAACACCCATGAAGGAGAAGGTGTCTTTATCGTGCCCCTGTCGAACGGCCTGCTCGAGGTGCTGCAGTCCCCGGCCCAGTGTTTCCTGACCACCCTCATGCCGGACGGTTCCCCTCAGATCACGCAGACCTGGGTGGACACGGACGGAGAGAACATCGTCATCAACACGGTGAGCACCCACCAGAAGGTGCGCAACGTCGAGCGTGATCCTCGCGTTGCCGTGGCTGTGGCGGACCCGTCCACTCCGTCGCGTTACTGGGCGGTCCGGGGGCGTGTCACGGCTTCCGGGACGGAGGGCGCCCGGGAGCACATCGACAAGCTGTCCCACAAGTACCTGGGCCGCCCTTACCCGGGGTTCGACGGCGGCACGCAACAGCGCGTCATTCTGACCATCGGCGTCGACAAGCTGCACACCCCCCGCCGCTGATTCGCCCGTCCTCCCGGCGGCGGTCGTCGTTTCCCGAGATCCGCACAGGAGGAACTCCCCGACCGCCGCGGGGCGGCCGTTCGCCATGACCCCGCCGGGGACCCCGGGGCCGTGCCCGCCCGGAATTCGAAGCCCTCGGCTCCTGACCGGTGGTTCGAGCCTCGCGGGCCGTTACGGCTGCCGGGCCGACGCGGTCAGTCCAGCCGCTGGAACTATTCCCACAGGCCCTTACTCGCCGCCGAAACCGGCGGTTCTTCCACCGCCGATAACGCCGACCTCTCATCGTGCTCGGATACTTCCGCGGTCGACACGTCCGCTACGTCACCGACGAGTGAACCCCATGAGTTTCTGATCAATAGTGTTCTTTCATCACGCCGATGGTTGGTCCGGGCGCGTTCTTTCGAACGGAAAGTTGAGTCCTTCAGCCGTAGGTGGCCGACTCGGCACCGTTAATCTGATTCCGATGGTGCGTCACAGGCCCTGTGACGCAGCCGCCGTTCCATGAGGCCGAAGAGACCTGTTCAGTCTCAATGAGCCTGCAATGAAATTTACTTGGCGTGGAGTTGTGCCCGGCAGGGCAGGAAGTGGCGGGCTGAGGCGGTCATTGCTGCCGGGAACCGGCAGTGACCTGGTGCGATGCCTGTGACAGGCTGCGGATCATGGGCTGGTCGTTCAGGGTGCACGGTGGTGTCGCGGCTGGACTGGGAGCCGTGCTGCTGGTGCTGGCCGGGCTCACCTGGCTGCCGGGGGCTTTGCCTCTGGCCGGGGTGAGGTGGCTGCCGATGGTGCTTGTGGTGGTGCTCTTCCCGGTCTTCGTGGCCGCGGTGGCGCGTCTTCTGCTGCGGCGCGCGGACAAAGGCCTGGTGTGGCAGGCCTTCCGCTGCCTTCCCGGCAAGGTTCAGGTCGGGCTCCTGGCGTTGGCTCTGTCGGGCTTTGCCATGACGGCCTTCGGCTACGAGCCGGAAGGGAACCTGCAGTCCGCCGAGGTGAGGGACGGGCGGTACTTCGCCTTCGACACGACGCCGCACGCGCGCGGCACCGTCGAGATCTCCCAGGAACAGTACCGGGCCGTCCATGAGGCCGATCAGCGGAGCCTGCTCGCCGTCCCGGGGCTGCTCTTCGTCGGCGCCGCGTATGTCGTTCTGGCAGCCGGTGAGTTGCACCGGGCGGATCTCGGTATTCAGGGAGCAGGGAAAAGGGAGGACGTTCGCTCACGCGGGCGCAGTGCGCCGTCCGCCGCGAACGCGGGCCGGGCCCGGTGAGAGCGGGTACGGGACGCATCGCGGCCGTCGGGATGGCGGGCGCCGTCCCCGTCGGGGCCGCCGTGTTCGGCGGCCGGGCCTTCGCGGAGAGCGCGAACGACGGCCCTACCCGCGGTCTTCCCTCTCGGCGGGCCGAGGGCTCCCCGTCGCCCGAGGGCGTGAAGGGGACGCTCACCGTCGGGGAGAGGGAGCGGGACGGTGCACGCGTCGGCAGCCGCCCCCGACGGCAGCGTGACCGTGTACGCACCCGTGCGCGACGGGGGCGAGGCGGGCCCTGCTTCTCGTGGAGGCGGTGACCGACCGGTGGGGTGTCGCGCCGTGTCCCACGGGGGGTGGAAAGACCGTGTGGTTCGAGTGTGCCCTCGGCTCCGTGCCTCGGTCGGCACCACCTCGGTGAACGGCCGGGCTGCTGATGGTCGTGCAGTACGACGAGGGTTCTGGTTTCGCGCGGGGTGCTGCGCGAAACCAGAACAAACCTTGGGTTCTACGGCCGGCCAGAGGGTGGCGCCATGGCCGGAGACCGTGCCGTCGGCCGCTCTGCCCTCCGGCGGACCACACGGGCACGCCGGCGGGCGCCGCCGTCGTCGGCGGTCAGGCAGCCGCGCCGGTGCTTCCGCGGAGCTCCGCCAGCACCGCGTCCGTGAAGGGCGGCCAGGCCTCGACCGCCCAGGGGCCGAAGGCGCGGTCGGCCAGGGCCACGCAGGCGACGTCCGCCGCCGGGTCGATCCACAGGAACGTGCCCGACTGGCCGAAGTGGCCGAACGTGCGGGGAGAGGAGGAACCGCCCGTCCAGTGCGGGGACTTGGCGTCGCGGATCTCGAAGCCCAGGCCCCAGTCGTTGGGGTTCTGGTGGCCGTAGCCCGGCAGGACGCCCTTCGTGCCCGGGTACTGGACCGTCATCGCCTCGGCGACGGTACGGGCGTCCAGCAGGCGCGGGGCCTGCACCTCGGCGGCGAAGCGCAGCAGGTCGTCGAGGGTGGAGGTGCCGTCCTTCGCGGGGGAGCCGGTTCCCTCCAGGGAGGTCGACGTCATCCCCAGCGGCTCCAGCACCGCCTGCCGCAGGTACTCGGCGAACGGGATCTCCGTCGCCTTCGCGATGTGGTCCCCGAGCTGTTCGAACCCGGCGTTGGAGTACAGGCGGCGCTCGCCGGGGGCGGAGGTCACCCGGTGCTCGTCGAAGGCGAGGCCGGAGGTGTGGGCGAGGAGGTGGCGGACCGTGGAGCCCTCGGGGCCCGCCGGTTCGTCCAGCTCGATCGCGCCCTCCTCGTACGCCACGAGCGCCGCGTACGCCGCGAGCGGCTTGGTGACCGAGGCCAGCGGGAGGCGGTGGCCGGTGGGGCCGTGGGTGCCCAGGACGGTGCCGTCCGCCCGGACGACGCCCGCCGCCGCGGTGGGAACCGGCCAGTTCTCGATCAGTGCGAGGCTCTTGAGCGACATGCCTTCGAGCCTAAGCGTTCACAGGGTCAGTTCCAGCAAGGGGTCCGGCTTCCGCGTGAAGCCCATCGAGGCGTACAGCGGCTCGGCCTGCGCGGACGCCGTGAGGCGGATGCGGCGGGCGCCCCGCTCGCGGAACCACGCCAGCAGTTCCTCCATGCAGGCGCGCGCGTAGCCCCGGCGCCGGGCGTCCGGGTCGGTGGCGACGCTGAAGACGTAGCCGTCGGTGCCGTGCGGGCTGTGCGCGCCGCCGATGCGGTACTCGATCGTGCCGGCCACCAGCGCCGACAGCCCGCCCCGCTCCGGGAGGCCCGGCCGGTCCACCACGAACGCCGCGAACGGGCCCTCCGGCTCCGCCAGCTTCGCGCGCAGTACCGGCAGTGCGTCGGCGTGCCAGTCCGTGGCGGGGGAGGAGCGGGCCATCGAGTCGATCATCACCTGGCGCAGGCGCAGTACTTCCTCCGCGTCCCCGGGCACCGCACGGCGTACGAGTGTCATGGCCGGCATCGTAATCGGGCAGGACGTCCGTCCTCCTGCCGTTTTCCCGCCGGTCGTGCTTGCCTGGAGTGCACTCCAGGGATTTAGCGTGGGTGCATGACGGTGACGGAGACCACGGGTGAGAGCACGGGTGCCACGACCGACACCTGCGCAGGTCCGCCGCAGGGCGACCGGCGGCCGGACGGCGCGGACAAGTACACGATCAGCGAGGTGGCCGCCCTCACCGGGCTCAGCGCCCACACCCTGCGCTGGTACGAGCGCATCGGGCTGATGCCGCACATCGACCGGTCGCACACCGGGCAGCGCCGCTACAGCAACCGCGACCTCGACTGGCTCGCCCTCGTCGGCAAGCTCCGTCTGACCGGGATGCCGGTCGCGGACATGGTCCGGTACGCGGAGATGGTGCGGGAGGGCGACCACACCTACGCCGACCGCTTCGACCTCCTCAAGGCGACCCGCGAGGACGTGGTGGCCCGGATCGCGGAACTGCAGGGCACCCTCGCCGTGCTCGACCGGAAGATCAGCTTCTACGCGGACGCCGGGCGCGCCCTGGCGTCGGAGAGGTCCCGATGACCAACGGCACGAACGGCACGAACGGCACGAACGGCACGAACAGCGCGAGCGGCAGGATCACGACGGCGGTACTGGGTGCGGGCGGCCCCGAAGTGGGCGTGCAGGGCCTGGGCTGCATGGGCATGAGTTTCGCCTACGGACCCGCGGACGCGGAGGCCTCCCGGGCGACCCTGGAGCGGGCCCTGGAACTGGGCGTCACGCTCTACGACACGGCCGACTCGTACGCGGCGGGGGAGAACGAGCGGTTCCTGTCCCCGTTCTTCAAGGCGCACCGGGACGAGATCGTGATCGCGACCAAGTTCGCGCTGTCGATCCCGCCCGACGAGCCGACCCGGCGGATCGTCCGCAACGACGCCCCGTACATCCGGCAGGCCGTCGAGGCGAGCCTGAAGCGCCTGGACATCGACACCATCGACCTCTACTACATGCACCGGCGCGACGTGAACGTGCCGATCGAGGAGACCGCCGGCGTCATGGCGGAGCTGGTGCGCGAGGGCAAGGTCAAGCAGCTCGGGCTGAGCGAGGTCACCGCCGGCGAACTGCGGGCCGCGCACGCCGTGCACCCGATCGCCGCGGTGCAGTCGGAGTGGTCGCTGTTCAGCCGAGACATCGAGGCGAACGTCGTACCGGCCGCCCGGGACCTGGGCGTGACCCTGGTGCCGTACTCGCCGCTCGGGCGGGGCTTTTTGACCGGTTCCTTCGCCGACGCCGGCCAGGACCTCACACCGGACGACTTCCGCCGCCTCATGCCCCGGTTCACCGGCGAGAACGCGGCGGCCAACACGGCCCTGCTCGCCCCGGTCCGCGCGGTCGCCGACGCGCACGGCGCCACGCCCGGCCAGATCGCCCTGGCCTGGGTCCAGCAGCGGGCGGCCGTGCACGGCCTCCCGGTCGTCCCGATCCCGGGCACGCGCAAGCCGTCCCGGGTGGAGGAGAACACGGCGGCCACCCGGATCGCCCTCACGGACGAGGAACTGGCCCGACTGGACCCGATCGCCGCCAAGGTGGCGGGCACCCGCTACGCGGACATGGCCTTCACGTCCGCCGGACGGGAGTAGAGCGCGGACCTGGGGCCGAACCCGGAAGGCGGGTTCGGCCGTCGGCCGGTCGGGTCCTGTCCGGCGGATCATGCCGAAGACGCGGGGTCCGGCACGCCCGTCCGCGGCGTTGCCGTCGGTCGCCGGCTCCCCCGGGCTCCCGGCTCCGCTCGGGCAGGGAGGGACCTCCATCGCGTCGGCGCCCTCCTCCGCCTCGCGGCCGAACGCACCGGACCCCACCCGCCCCGGCCGGACGGACACCGCCGGTCGCCCCCGACGTGATCCGCCGGACAGGCCCTACGGCCGGCCGGCAGGCGGCGGTGGTCGTTCCGTACCGGTGTACTGCGCCGCACGCCCTTCGAGGAGGCGTGTCCCGACACGACGGCACGCCGCCTTCGCCGCCCTCCCCGTTGAGGATCAGCGACAGGGAACCGCCGGACATTGACGATCCGCGCCAGGGGGCCCCGTCGTCGCACCGCACGGTCCGCCGCGGTGCCATCGTCGTGTCGTCGGTCCTCGGCGCCCGGTCACGGGCCCACCGCATCCGCCGGGGGCGGCCGAGCACACCGACATCACCGATACACCGATGACACGGAGGCCACACGCATGCGTATCCGAAACAGGGCGGCAGCGCTCACGTCCGGAACGACTCTCGCGGCCGGAGTGCTGCTCGCCACTGTCGCCACGGCCCCCGCCCAGGCGTACAGCCCCAACCCGACGACCTACGTCACCACGCGGGCGACGGACAACTGCCCGTGCACGCACGGCGACCTGATCGACGGGACGTACTTCCAGAAGGACGTCGGGGGCAAGGGCGTCAAGATCCTGGCGACGGTGGGCCAGCCCTCCAACATCGTGGGCAAGGTCGAGTTCCACCCTCTGGGCGAGAAGCTCTGGATCTACGACACGAAGAACGACGGCGACGCCCTCTACGCCGTCGTGGAGTACGTCGTCAACGGCAGCACGGTGACCAAGGGCCCGTACAAGGCCCCCGGCACCACGAAGGCGATCGATGTCCGGACCGTCGACCTGGACATCGCCGAGAACAAGGGGGTGACGGTCCGGCTGTACGACGGCAATGGCACGGACCACATCCGGTCCGTTTCGGGCCGGGCCTGAAGCCCGACCGCTGCGCGACGCCCGCTCGGGCGGGCTCACCCCGGCGGGGCGAGCGCGCCCCGCCGGTAGTCGCCCGGCGGGGCGCCGTAGACGTCGCGAAAGGCCCTGCTGAAGTGGGCCGGGGAGGTGAAGCCCCAGCGGGCGGCGACGGCGTGGACAGGGGACGCGTGCAGTGCCGGGTCGGTGAGGTCCCGGCGGGCGGCTTCGAGGCGGCCGGCGCGGATCAGGCCCGCCACCGTCTCCTCCTCGGCCTCGAAGAGGCGGTGGAGCTGGCGGGTGGAGAGATGGTGGGCGGCGGCGACTGTGACCGGGGACAGTCCGGGATCGTGCAGGTTGCGCCTGATGTGCTCGCGGACGTGGAACACCAGGGCGCGGTCGCGGGTCCCGGCCGGGAGCCCGGCCAGGGTCTCGGTCTCGTGGGCCATCATCCCGGCCACCAGGTCGACCAGCAGCGTGCTGAGCCTTCGGCCGTCCGACGGGCGGTAGCCGCACTCCCGGCCGAAGAGCTGGGTCACGGCCTGCGTGAGCAGCAGCCCGAAGCCGTGCCGACCGGAGATGCGCCGCCCGAGCAGCCGGTCGGTACGCCCGCGGAGGGCCGGTGACAGCGGTACCAGCGCCTTGGGAATCTCCAGACCGAAGCCCACGATCGGCGAGCCGCCGAACGGCGACCGGACCTCGCAGGGCCGCGACATGTCGATCACGTAGATGTCGTGGGTGTGATGCGTGTCGCTGTTGCCCGCCTGCGCGGTGGCCAGGGGAGCGCTGCCGGGCAGGACCAGCGTGAGGTGGTACAGCTCCGGGTCGAAGCTCCGGACGTCCACGGGGCCGCGCCGGTAGTGGCACGGTTGGAAGTCGCTCCACCACACGGCCAGCGGGCCGAGGCGCAGCAGGCGCTGGGAGGCGGTGAAGTCGGCGGGCCGGTCGCAGAGGACCTCCATCGGCGCGATGGTGCGGCGTACGCATTCCCGCCAGGCGTCGAACCGTTCCTGGCGTCGCAGGTCCGAGGTCCGGAACACCGTTTCGGTCAGCATGAACATCAGGCCTTTCCACGCGATCCCACTCTGTTCCCCGTCCGGCCCCGGCCGCGCCGTGGCGGGACACCGGCCTCAAGGCTTGCCGCTCACCCGCCGTCCCGGCCAGATCTGCCGCCCACGACGGGAAATCCAGGGAAGCAGGCCGTCCTGACCTGGGCTTTCCCGCTCGTCCCAGGGACGGGGCGCCACCCGCGGCAAGGGTTCGCGGCACGGGCGCGCCCCGGGGAAGCGGCCGCAGTCGCCGCCGGCGCAGCACGTGTCCCACCTCGGGGGAGTTCACGAGGACGGCGGTGCGGCCCGGGACCGGAGGCGTTTGCCCAGGGACGGCGCGAGCTCCGGGGCCCTCCCCTTCGGGGCGAGTCGTGATGGCGTGCCGGGGCCGGACCACCGCTCATGCGGTGGGTTCGCGGGAACGCCACAGGAAGCCGCGACGCCATGCGGTGCCGAAGGGACGGCCGGTGTGCGGCGTCCTGACGCGCGCGGCGGCGCTCGGACTCCACCGGCCGGGGCGAGGGGGAGGGACGGCCCACGACACCGACCGCCGAGAGTGCCGGCCCGGCCACGGCGAGCCTCTCGGGTGCGCACCGACCGGCGGAGCGCGGCGGACCGCCACCACGGCCGGCGGAGCCCTACAGTTCCGCCAGCAACTCCGCCTTCTTGGAGGAGAACTCCTCGTCCGTCACCAGTCCCGCCTGGTGCAGTTCACCCAGGTGGCGGATGCGCTCGGCGATGTCCGCGGGGTCGCGGCGTACGGCGGCCGCGGCGACCGCGGGTACCGGCGCGGACGTCCGCGCCGCCGCCAGCACGGCCGCCGCGAACGGCAGTGACTCGTGCACCGGGCCGTAGCCCAGCCCGAACACCACGGCCGCCGGGTCCTGGTCGGGGTGCGGCGGCCGGTCCGGTTCGTCGCGGCGCAGCAGGCGCAGGTGTCCCTCGAACACCTCCGGCGACCGCCACTCCACGCCGCTCAACCCGCCCACGGGGAAGCGCTGGTCACCCGCCTTCCACTTCGTCGAGGAGGCGCCCGTCCAGGACCAGCGGAAGGAGACCGTCCTCCCGTCGAAGGTGGCCCGTCCGTCGTACGCCTTGAAGCGCAGCGGCCCCTCGGGGGCGGCCACCAGATGGCGCTCGGCGGGACCCGACCCGGTGAGCAGGGCGAGGAGTTCGTCGGCGTAGTACTCGGCGAGCGTCTCGCGTTCGGCGGGCAGCACGAGCCGGTAGGGGTCGCTGCTTTCCTTCAACTGCCCGGCCGCCGCCTCCATCAGCGGGTCGGCGCCGGGCCGCGGCTCGATGCGCAGCACGACGGTGTCGCGTCTGCCGGGGGTCAGCGTCACTCCGGCGACGGCCTCCAGGGGGACACGACGTTCCCCGAGTGCCTGAAACAGCTTGGGTGTTCGAATCCCCCTTTCGTACCGGATGAGCACGGAGTCGGACTCGAACTCCCAGGCGGCGTGAAATCCGGCCAGTACGTCACCCATGCGGCTCATCGTATGCGGCACGAGCTTTTTCGTCCCCTCCCCGTGCACACCGCGGTTCCTCCGTTCTCTACGCGCGTCCCGATGCCGCGGCGTCGGACAAACCCGCCCGGCATACGCCGCCCCCGTGCGCGCAGTCCACCGCGCGGTATGCGCCAACGCCGATCTCGGCGAAGTTGCGCAGGCTGTCGGTGCCCGGCACGAAGTACCCGCCGTGTCCCCGGGCCTCACGCGCCGACAGCACGCGCGCCCCGAAACCCGGGGACACCGGATCGGCGCCGTGTCCCAGTCCGCCGACCTCCAGATAGGGAACGTCCTGGATCCAGTCGTCGGCGTCCCGCATCGCCCACACCCGTGCGCGGGTGCGCAGTTCAAAGACGGTCCCGGCCCGCATGCCGGGACTGCCGGCCACCGCTATGTCGGTCACCCGGCCGGGCAGCGTGGGTGCGGCGAGCCCGCACACCACGGAGCCGTAGCTGTGGCAGAACAGGGAGACGCGGGACTCGCCGGGCAGGGCGCGCAGCAGCGAGTCGAGGCGTACCGCACCGTCCTCGGCGCGCATCGCCGTCGCCGCCTCCATGCCCAGCCCGCCGGGCGCGGTGTAGTCGGCCCAGGCGATCACGGCGGTACGGGTCGAGGGGGCCGCCGCGCGCTCGGCCGCGTACAGCGACTCGGCCATACCGACGGGCGCCGACCAGCGGCGGTAGGTGCGCTGGAAGGTCAGCAGATCGGTGTCGGCGCCGGGGACGACGACCGAGACCCGCTCGGCCCCGCGCAGGTCGCCGAAGACCTCGGCGGCCCGGCCGGACCCCGACGGGTCGAAGGCGAGGATCTGGCGGCCGGGGCTCAGCAGCGCTCCGAAGCGGTTCATCCGGCGGCCCGCCTGATGCTGTCCGGCGGGCGTGAGCCGCTCGTCGCGCATCCGTTGTCGCTCGACCTCACGGGCCTCCCCCAGCGCGAGGCGGTTGGCGCGGTAGCGCAACTCGACCGGGGCGCCGTTCATGTTGCCGACCGCGAGCGGGAAGCGGTGGGCGAGGCTCACCCGCTGCACCTTGGTGAGGGAGGCGAAGAAGCGGGCCAGTGCGGCGGGCGCGGACCGGGGGTCCGGCAGCCGGTGGCCTCCTGTGCGGCCGTGCTCCCAGGCGCTGAGCGAGGCCGGGAGCGGAGCCGCGTCCTGCTGCCGGCGCAGTGCCGTCCAGCCGGTGGTCGCCAGCATCACGAAGACGACGGCGAGTGCGAGGAGCGCGCGCCACACGTTCAGTTGCGGGGAGGCGTCGAAGGAAGTCACTGTCAGGACACACTAGGAGAACGAGAGGGTCTCGCGTCAATCAAGTGACCGGTGTCACGTTTCGGTGCGTCGTCGGGGGGCAGTGGTCGGCTGACAGCGGATCAGGTGCCACTCGGGACGCCGCTCAGGTGGCGTCCCAGGGCCCCGCCAGGGCGGACCCCAGCTGGTCCAGGTGAGCCGTCATCAGCTCACGCAGGGCGGCGAGGCCGGCGTCGTCCCCGGCGGACCAGGAGCGCTCCGCCACCCGGACCACGCTGCAGACGGCGGCCACCAGCACGCGCGGCCGGGGGTCGGTGTCCAGGTCGACGCCCTCGCGGTCGGCGATCACGCGGGCCAGCCGCTCCTCCAGTTCGCTCGAGCGCCGCAGATGGGCGGCGAGCAGCGCGGGCGTCGACTCGATCACCCGGTACACCCGCAGATGCAGTTCCAGGGGCACGACCTGCTCGACGACCTGGTTGACGCCGTCCCAGCCCTCCCGCAGGGCGCCGCGCAGCGCGTCCAGCGGCGGCTCGCCGGGCGGACGTCCCCGCACGGCGTCGACGACGAGGGACTCCACGAGGTGCGGGACGTGGAACGCGACCTCCTCCTTGCTGGCGAAGTAGCGGAAGAAGGTGCGCTGCGAGACGTGGACAGCCGCCGCGATGTCGTCGACCGTCGTCCCCTCGTAACCGCGGGTCGCGAACAGCTCCAGGGAGGCCCGGACCAGCGCGTCGCGGGTGAGGCGCTTCTTGCGCTCCCGCAGACCCGTACCCGGCGCCGGCATCGCGCCGACGACGGTCCCGGTCGTCTCCATCGTTCCTCCCGCGGTTTTCCGGACCTGTTCCCCGGGTCGGTTCCCGTGGCTCCTCCAGGGCCCCCTGAGGGCCTTCTGTAACTGTTCCCCCAGTTCACGCTATACGGACATGTCGGCTCAGTTACTGGTCGGTGAATTGGTTTGTCAACTGTCAGTGGCTGTCATTAGCCTCGAAGGTATGACTAGTCAGACCACCATCGACGCGACGGGACCCGGGGACGAGACACCCGTGGGCACCCCGTCGGACGCGGCACCCGGCAGAGGGCTGCGCGGCCACCCCTGGCTCACCCTCTTCACCGTCGCCGTCGGCGTCATGATGGTGGCCCTCGACGGCACCATCGTCGCCATCGCCAACCCCGTCATCGCCCGTGACCTGGGAGCCAGTTTCGCCGAGGTCCAGTGGATCACCAACGCGTACTTCCTCGCCCTCGCGGTCTCCCTGATCACCGCCGGCAAGCTCGGTGACCGGTTCGGCCACCGGCAGACCTTCCTCATCGGCGTCGTCGGCTTCGCCGCCGCCTCGGGCGCGATCGGCCTGTCCGACAGCATCGCGTCGGTCATCGTCTTCCGTGTCCTGCAGGGTCTGTTCGGCGCGCTGCTGATGCCGGCCGCGCTGGGTCTGCTGCGGGCGACCTTCCCGGCCGAGAAGCTCAACATGGCCATCGGCATCTGGGGCATGGTCATCGGTGCCTCCACCGCCGGCGGCCCGATCCTCGGCGGTGTCCTCGTCGAGCACGTCAGCTGGCAGTCGGTCTTCTGGATCAACGTCCCGGTCGGCGTCGTCGCGCTCGCCCTCGGCGTGTGGATCCTGCTCGACCACCGCGCGGAGAACCGCCCGCACTCCTTCGACATCCCCGGCATCGGCCTGCTGTCCGGCGCGATGTTCTGCCTCGTCTGGGCGCTGATCAAGGCCCCCGAGTGGGGCTGGGGAGACCTCAAGACCTGGGGGTTCATCGCCGCCGCGGTGGTGCTCTTCGTCGTCTTCGCCCTCTGGGAGAAGCGGGTGAAGGAGCCGCTGATCCCGCTGGCGATGTTCCGCTCCGTCCCGCTGTCCGCGGGTGTCGTGCTGATGGTCCTCATGGCCATCGCCTTCATGGGCGGCCTGTTCTTCGTCACCTTCTACCTGCAGAACGTGCACGGCCTGAGCCCGGTCGACGCCGGTCTGCACCTGCTGCCGCTCACCGGCATGATGATCGTCGGATCGCCGCTGGCCGGCGTGGTCATCACCAAGGCCGGTCCGCGCCTCCCGCTGGCGGGCGGCATGGCCTTCACCGCGCTCGCCATGTTCGGCATCTCCACGCTCGAGAAGGACACCGGCAGCGCCGTGATGTCCCTCTGGTTCGCCCTGCTGGGTCTCGGACTGGCCCCCGTCATGGTCGGCGCCACCGAGGTCATCGTGGGCAACGCGCCGCTGGAGCTCTCCGGTGTCGCAGGCGGCCTCCAGCAGGCCGCCATGCAGGTCGGCGGCAGCCTCGGTACGGCCGTGCTGGGCGCGGTGATGGCCTCCAAGGTCGACAGCGACCTCGCGGACAACTGGGCGGACGCGGGGCTCCCGCCGCTCACCCCGGAGCAGGGCGCGCAGGCCGCCGAGGCCGTCCAGGTGGGTGTGCCCCCGGTGAGCGAGCAGATGCCCCCGGAGATGGTCGCGACGGTCACCGAGGTGGCGCACGACACCTTCCTCTCCGGCATGAGCGCGGCTTCCCTGGTCGCCACCGCGGTCGCCGTCGTGGCGGTGGGCGTCGCCTTCCTCGCCAAGCGCGGTGAGAACGCGGAGGCCGGAGCGGGCGTGGGCCACATCTGACGGCTCCGGTGGCCGAGTTCGCCCATCAGGGTGAACCGCTGCGGTGATCCCTCCCGTTCGGAGGGCACCGCAGGTCACAGTGGGTCAGGTCCTCCGCAGGGCCTGGAGGGTGCCGGCTGCGGCGCGCTGCCGGAGGGGGGCAGCGCGTCGGCGGCGGCTCACCCGTTCTCGCTTCGAAGGCATTCACGCCCTGAGTGGGGGTACTCGCGTGTTGCACCCCACTACAACCTCAACCGACTACGGGGTACAGGGAGTTGATGATGGCGAGCTTCGGAGGCAGCACGCGCAGGCACCCCCGCTCACGTGGCCTGACGGGGTCACGGACCGGGCCGGATCGCGCGACGCTCGGAATCATCGGAGTCATCTGCGCGGTCGTCGGATTCTTCGTGCTGGGGATCGTCCTCGGCCCGGTGGCGATGGTCTGCGGCTGGCTTGCCATGGGCCGCAGCTGGGCCGGGTCCCGCCCGGTCCCGGCGGTGGTCGCCCTGGTTCTGGGCGCCATCGACACGCTGCTGGCGATCATCTGGCTGGCCTCGGCCACCGGCCCGGGCTACGGAATGTTCTGACGACCCGGTTCTGACCCGGATCCGGACGGAAGTCTCCGCCGCGGAACGGCGAAAGGGCCTCCGGCGAAACGCCGGAGGCCCTTTCGCGCGCACCGCCCGCCGGTGTGTCAGGCGTCGCCGCCCGCCGCACCCGGGTCGGCCGCGGTCACGTCGAGCAGCCGGTAGCGGTCGATGGCCTGCTTCAGCACGGACCGGTCGACGTGCCCCTCCCGGGCCAGCTCCGTCAGCACCCCCACGACGATCGACTCCGCGTCGATGTGGAAGAACCGGCGGGCCGCCCCGCGCGTGTCGGCGAAGCCGAAGCCGTCCGCGCCCAGCGACTGGTACGTCCCCGGCACCCAGCGGGCGATCTGGTCCGGCACCGACCGCATCCAGTCCGACACCGCCACGACCGGCCCCTGCGCCGAGGCCAGCTTCCGCGTCACGTACGGCACCCGCTGCTCCTCCTCCGGGCCCAGCAGGTTGTGCCGCTCGCACTCCACGGCCTCGCGCCGCAGTTCGTTCCAGGAGGTCGCCGACCAGACGTCGGCCCGCACGTCCCACTCCTCGGCGAGGATCCGCTGCGCCTGAAGGGCCCAGGGCACCGCGACACCGGAGGCGAGGATCTGCGCCGGCTTCGAGCCCGCCGTGCCCTCACGGAAGCGGTACAGGCCCTTGAGGATGCCGTCCACGTCCACGTCCTGGGGCTCGGCCGGGTGCTGGACGGGCTCGTTGTAGACGGTCAGGTAGTAGAAGACGTCCTCGCCGTGCGGGTGCTGCTCGTCGCCGCCGTACATCCGGCGCAGACCGTCCTGCACGATGTGCGCGATCTCGAACCCGAAGGCCGGGTCGTAGGCGACGCACGCCGGGTTCGTGGACGCCAGCAGCTGCGACTGGCCGTCCGCGTGCTGCAGCCCCTCACCGGTCAGGGTCGTACGCCCCGCGGTCGCGCCGAGAACGAAACCGCGCGCCAGCTGGTCGCCCATCTGCCAGAACTGGTCGCCGGTGCGCTGGAAACCGAACATCGAGTAGAAGACGTACACCGGGATCAGCGGCTCGCCGTGCGTGGCGTACGCCGAGCCGGCCGCGATCAGCGAGGCCGTGCAGCCCGCCTCGGAGATGCCGTCGTGCAGCATCTGCCCGTTCGGCGCCTCCTTGTACGCGAGCAGCAGCTCGCGGTCCACGGACTCGTACTGCTGCCCGAGCGGGTTGTAGATCTTCGCGCTCGGGAAGAAGGAGTCCATGCCGAACGTGCGGTACTCGTCCGGTGCGATCAGTACGAACCGCTTGCCGATCTCCTTGTCCCGCATGAGGTCCTTGAGGAGCCGGACGAACGCCATGGTCGTCGCGATGGACTGCTGGCCCGAGCCCTTCTTCACGTTCGCGTACGTCTTGTCCTCGGGCAGTGCGAGCGGCTTCGAGCGCACCACGCGCGTCGGCACGTACCCGCCGAGCGACCTGCGGCGGTCGTGCATGTACTGGATCTCCTCCGAGTCGCGGCCCGGGTGGTAGTACGGCGGCAGGCCGGACTCCAGGTCCTTGTCGGGGATCGGCAGGTGCAGCCGGTCGCGGAAGCCCTTGAGGTCGTCGACCGTCAGCTTCTTCATCTGGTGCGTGGCGTTGCGGCCCTCGAAGTTCGGGCCGAGCGTCCAGCCCTTGACCGTCTTGGCGAGGATCACCGTCGGCTGGCCCTTGTGGTCCATGGCCGCCTGGTACGCCGCGAAGATCTTCTTGTGGTCGTGGCCGCCGCGCCCCAGGTGCAGCACCTGGTCGTCGGTCATGCT
Organism: Streptomyces yamdrokensis; assembly: GCF_053890455.1. NCBI lineage: Bacteria > Bacillati > Actinomycetota > Actinomycetes > Kitasatosporales > Streptomycetaceae > Streptomyces > Streptomyces yamdrokensis. Next base: position 2,221,469 of record NZ_CM132679.1, on the reverse strand, counting down.
CTCGACCATGGCGCGCAGCCGGTGGTCGTCACCGAAGAAGTGGTCGCGGATGTACGCCCCGGACTCGGTGGCGTACGTCTGGAACTGGCCGTCCGGCGTGGTGTTCATCCGGTTGACCAGCACACCGTCCCGGTCCTGGGCGAGCAGCGGGTCCCAGGAGCGGTCCCAGACCAGCTTGATCACGTTCCAGCCGGCGCCCCGGAAGACCGACTCCAGCTCCTGGATGATCTTGCCGTTGCCGCGCACCGGCCCGTCGAGGCGCTGCAGGTTGCAGTTGACGACGAAGGTCAGGTTGTCGAGGTTCTCGCGGGCCGCGAGCGTCAGCTGGCCCAGCGACTCCGGTTCGTCCATCTCGCCGTCGCCGAGGAACGCCCACACGTGCGACTTCGAGGTGTCGGCGATGTCGCGCGCCTGCATGTAGCGGTTCATCCGGGCCTGGTAGATCGCGCTGATCGGACCGAGGCCCATCGAGACGGTCGGGAACTCCCAGAACTCCGGCATCGAACGCGGGTGCGGATACGAGGCCAGGCCCTCGGGGGCCTTCGACTTCTCCTGCCGGAACCCGTCCAGCTGCCGCTCGCTCAGCCGGTCCAGCAGGAACGCGCGGGCGTAGATGCCCGGCGAGGCGTGGCCCTGGAAGAAGACCTGGTCGCCGCCGTCGCCCTCGTCCTTGCCGCGGAAGAAGTGGTTGAAGCCCACGTCGTACAGCGACGCCGAGGAGGCGAAGGTGGCGATGTGGCCGCCGACGCCGATCCCGGGCCGCTGGGCGCGCGAGACCATCACCGCCGCGTTCCAGCGGGTCGCGTTGAGGACCTTGCGCTCGATCTCCTCGTTGCCCGGGAAGAACGGCTCCGCGCGGGTGGGGATCGTGTTCACGTAGTCGGTGCTGCGCATCTCGGGCACGGCCACGCGCCGCTCACGGGCCCGCTCGATCAGCCGCAGCATCAGATAGCGGGCCCGTTCCCGGCCGCGCTCGTCGACGGCGGCGTCGAGGGAGTCGAGCCACTCCTGGGTTTCCTCGGGATCGAAGTCAGGCACCTGACTCGGAAGGCCACCAATGATGATCGGGTTGCGATCGGATGCGGAAGCCACGCTGTTCCTTACCTGTCGAAGGGCCGTGAGGAGGCCGCTGCTTCACTGACGTAGCCGGGTCTGCGCGCTCCCCATGGTCCACCCCGGGGCCGCACACGTCATCTCTACCGATAGGTAACCGGCACGCGAGACCGGTACGGTGGCGTACGGAGCGAATCTCGCGTTCATGCGAGTCTCGTACCCGTATACAGTTCCCAAACGCCCATTCGGGGCACAAGGGTGTGGTGTGAGTCACCGTGGGCCAGGATGATGTGCCTGGAGTTGCGGTGACCCGGTCAGGATCGTCACCGTTTAGGCGGTCCAAACGGCCGGGTACTTGCGCGATCCGCCCTGCCCGTGTGGACTACGGCCAACGCCGCGCGCCCGCGCGTGGCTGAGATATTCCCAAACCATGATCAGGAGGCACCCCGTGAGCGCGACCGCGGACCACGCGGAGGAGCGGACGAACCCTGCCGCCAGGCTGGGGTTCCAGCCCGGGCAGGTGGTCCAGGAGATCGGCTACGACGACGACGTCGACCAGGAGCTCCGCGAGGCCATCGAGGGCGTCATCGAGAGCGACCTTGTCGACGAGGACTACGACGACGTGGCTGACGCCGTTGTGCTGTGGTTCCGCGACGACGACGGCGACCTGACGGATGCGCTGGTGGACGCCGGCACGTACATCGAGGAGGGCGGGACGATCCTGCTCCTCACGCCGAAGACCGGCCGTTCGGGGTACGTGGAGCCGAGCGACATCTCGGAAGCCGCCACCACGGCCGGCCTGACCGCCGCCAAGAGCGTCAGCGTCGGCAAGGACTGGAGCGGCAGCCGGCTGGCGACGCCGAAGGCGGCCAAGTCGCGGAGGTAGCCGCGTCCCGGAGGTAGCCACGACGGCCCCGCCCCGGCGCGCAGCCGTATCCCGCCTTTCCACCGGACGGGCTGACAGGTTCAGCCCGTCCGGACCGTTGTCGTACCCCCTGCGTAGGGTGTTCCCAGGGAACAGGCCGGGCACAGCACCCCCCGAAGGGACGAACCAGGCGATGGCGATCCAGGCGACGGCGCTCCAGGTCGGCGATCACGCCCCCGACTTCGAGCTCAGGGACAACCACGGCGCGCCCGTGCGGTTGTCCGACCACCGCGGCCGCCGGAACGTGGTGCTCGTCTTCTATCCCTTCGCCTTCACCAGCGTGTGCACCGACGAGCTGCGCGCCCTGCGCGACGGCCTGGACCTCCTCGACGGCCGCGACACCCAGCTGCTCGCCGTCTCCACCGACTCCGTCCACACCCTGCGCGTCTTCGCCGAGCAGGAGAACCTGGAGTACCCCCTGCTGTCGGACTTCTGGCCGCACGGGAACGTCTCGCGTGCCTACGGCGTCTTCGACGAGGGCAAGGGCTGCGCCGTTCGGGGGACCTTCGTCATCGACCGCGAGGGTCTCGTCCGGTGGACGGTCGTCAACGCGCTGCCCGACGCACGCGACCTGGACGACTACGTCGAGGCGCTCGACGCGCTGTGAGCACGCCCGACAGCGGTGATTCCCCGGCGCCCGGTCCTGCGGTGGCCGGGAACCCGTTACTAGGATCGACTCGTTGATCCGACATCCAACGCACGACGGGGCTTCCCGCCCCCGGACATCAATGGAGGACTCGTGGGAGTCAGCCTCAGCAAGGGCGGCAACGTATCGCTGACCAAGGAAGCGCCGGGCCTGACCGCGGTCATCGTCGGACTGGGGTGGGACGTCCGCACCACGACCGGCACCGACTTCGACCTGGACGCCAGTGCGCTGCTGGTGAACAACACGGGCAAGGTCACCAACGACGCCAACTTCGTCTTCTTCAACAACCTCAAGAGCCCCGACGGCTCGGTCGAGCACACCGGCGACAACCTCACCGGTGAGGGCGAGGGCGACGACGAGCAGATCAAGGTCAACCTCGCGGGCGTGCCCGCGGAGATCGAGAAGATCGTCTTCCCGGTGTCCATCTACGACGCCGAGAACCGCCAGCAGTCCTTCGGCCAGGTGCGCAACGCGTTCATCCGCGTCGTCAACCAGGCCGGCGGCGCCGAGATCGCCCGCTACGACCTGTCGGAGGACGCCTCCACCGAGACCGCGATGGTCTTCGGCGAGCTGTACCGGCACGGAGCCGAGTGGAAGTTCCGCGCCATCGGCCAGGGCTACGCCTCCGGTCTGCGCGGCATCGCGCAGGACTTCGGCGTGAACGTCTGACACGCTCGCGTCCGGGCGCCGCTGCCCGGGCCCGGCCGTCTCGCACGGCTGTTCCGTCCGGCGCCGCACGGTTTACGTGCGGCGCCGGACGCGCAGGAGACCACCTGAGAAACATCACCCGGGGAGGGACCAGCAACATGGGCGTCACGCTCGCCAAGGGAGGCAATGTCTCCCTGTCCAAGGCCGCACCGAACCTCACGCAGGTGATGATCGGGCTCGGCTGGGACGCACGCTCCACCACGGGAGCCCCCTTCGACCTCGACGCCAGCGCACTGGTGTGCAGCGACGGCCGGGTCATGGGGGACGAGTGGTTCATCTTCTACAACCAGCTCACGAGCCCGGACGGCTCGGTCCAGCACACCGGTGACAACCTCACCGGCGAGGGCGACGGCGACGACGAGTCCCTGCTGGTCGACCTCTCCAAGGTGCCCGTCCGGTGCGACAAGATCGTTTTCCCGGTCTCCATCCACCTGGCCGACGACCGCGGCCAGGCTTTCGGCCAGGTCAGCAATGCTTTCATCCGAGTGGTGAATCAGGCGGACGGTCAGGAACTCGCCCGCTACGACCTCTCGGAGGACGCCTCCACGGAAACCGCGATGATCTTCGGCGAGCTCTACCGCTATCGGGGCGAGTGGAAGTTCAGAGCGGTGGGGCAGGGGTACGCGTCGGGGCTTCGGGGTATCGCCCTAGACTTCGGAGTCAATGTTTCGTAAAGCCGACTATGGCGACGGGGAGAGTCTCCTCCGGAGATCGTCCGGGGGGACCCCCCACACATGATGGGGTAGCCAGTGGTTCTGAAAACCTTCGGCTGGTCGTTCGCGGTCACCGCGCTCGGCCTGGTCGCAGCGATCCTCTTCGGGGGGTGGACCGCCTTCGGCATCGTGGCGATCCTCTCGATCCTCGAAATCTCGCTGTCCTTCGACAACGCGGTGGTCAACGCCGGGATCCTGAAGAAGATGAATGCCTTCTGGCAGAAGATCTTCCTCACCATCGGCATCCTGATCGCCGTCTTCGGCATGCGGCTGGTCTTCCCCGTCGTGATCGTCGCCGTCAGCGCCTCGCTCGGTCCGATCGAGGCGGTCGACCTCGCCCTCAGTGACAAGGACCGCTACCAGGAGCTGGTCACCGACGCGCACCCGTCGATCGCCGCCTTCGGCGGCATGTTCCTGCTGATGATCTTCCTGGACTTCGTCTTCGAGGACCGGGACATCAAGTGGCTGACCTGGATCGAGCGTCCGCTGGCCAAGCTCGGCAAGGTCGACATGCTGTCGGTCTGCATCGCGCTGATCGTCCTGCTGACCGCCTCCCTGACGGTCGGGGCCAACGCCCACCAGCACGGCGGCACCCATGTCGACAAGGCGGAAACGGTCCTCCTCGCCGGTATCGGCGGTCTGATCACCTACATGATCGTGGGCGGTCTCTCCGGCTTCTTCGAGAACAGGCTCGAGGAGCAGGAGGAACGTGAGCACGAGGCCGAGGAGAAGGCCGAGCGGGTCGGCAGGCCCAAGACGGCCCTCGCAATCGGCGGCCAGGCCGCGTTCTTCATGTTCCTCTACCTCGAGGTCCTGGACGCCTCCTTCTCCTTCGACGGCGTGATCGGCGCCTTCGCCATCACCAACGACATCGTGCTGATGGCCCTGGGCCTCGGTATCGGCGCCATGTACGTCCGTTCGCTGACGGTCTACCTGGTGCGCCAGGGCACCCTCGACGAGTACGTCTACCTGGAGCACGGCGCGCACTACGCGATCGGCGCCCTCGCCGCGCTCCTGCTCATCACGATCCAGTACGAGATCAACGAGATCATCACCGGTCTCATCGGTGTCGTCCTGATCGGCCTGTCCTTCTGGTCCTCCGTGCGCCGCAACAGGGCCCTCGCGGCGGCCGAGGGCGGCGCGGGAGAGAAGACCGAGGTCTCCTCCGGGGTGTGACAGCCCTCCGGGTGAGGAACGCTCTGTTCGGGGCGGCCGTCGAGGACCAGTCCTCGACGGCCGCCCCGACGGCCGTCAGGAGCCCGCCCGGGCGCCGACGGCCGGCGCGTGCGGGCAGCGGGACGGCAGGGCCGGCGGGACAGCAGGACCAGCGGGACAGAGCGGGGTTCGACGAGTGGACTTGGGGCGGGAATGGGCTTCCTGGACGGACTGCGGCGCGGAAACGACAGCGCCTTCGACTCGGGCAACGCGGCCACCAACGCCATCGAGCTGACGAAGCGGAATGCGCAGGTGTCCCTGACCAAACAGGGCGCGGCCACCGGCAACCTCCGGATCAACCTGAGCTGGCGTATGCGCACCTCCGACCTGAGTGGCTCCCAGCGGGAGAGCCTGCTGCGCCACCCCTTCAAGGCGCTCAAGCCCCCGGAGGTCATCGCCCACAGCCAGAGCATGGTCAACGTCGACCTGGACCTGGGCTGCCTGTACGAGCTCCAGGACGGCACCAAGGGCGTGGTCCAGCCGCTCGGCGGCCTCCTCGGCGACGTCAACGGGCCGCCGTACGTCAAGCTCAGTGGCGACGACCGGTTCGGCTCGGGCTCCGGGGAGACGATCTACGTCAACCTGGACCACCGCGAGAACATCAAACGCCTGCTGGTCTTCGTGTACATCTACGACCAGACGCCCGCCTTCGACCGGACCCAGGCCATGGTCACGCTCTACCCCAGCAACGGCCCGCGGATCGAGATAAGCCTGGACGAACGCCATCCGCAGGCCCGCTCCTGCGCGGTGGTGATGATCGAGAACGTCAAGGGCGAACTCGTCGTCCACCGCGAGGTGAAGTTCGTCTACGGCTTCCAGGGGGAACTGGACCGCCTCTACGGCTGGGGCCTGCAGTGGGGGCGCGGCTTCAAGTCGAAGACGGGCCGCTAGCCGGTCGGGCGGACGGGCCCGGTCGGGCCCTACCGCCCGATGAACTGCGGCCCCTGCGGGGGCAGGCGGAAGTCGGGGTCGGGGGTGTGGGGGGCCGGGGGCGGGTAGCCGTAGCCGGACGGGGCCGCCGCGGGGGCGGGCACGGGGGACGTCTGCGGGTAGCCGTAGGCGGGCCGGCCGGCCGGCTGCGGATAGCCGTAGGCCGACTGCGTGGCCGGCGGCTGCTGGGGCGGGTAGCCGTACGCGGGCTGAGCCGGAACGCCCGGCGGCTGTTCGGGCGGCAGCGGGACGGACCGGTCGGCCGCGGCGGGGGCGTGCACCTGGGTCAGGGCCTCGGGGGAAACCGGGGACGAGGAGGACGAGGACGTGGCGGGGTCGGCGGCCGGCGGCTCCTGCGCGGCCTCCGACTCGTCCACCGAGATCCCGAAGTCCGTCGCCAGGCCCTTCAGCCCGTTCGAATAGCCCTCGCCGAGCGCCCGGAACTTCCAGCCGTCCCCGCGCCGGTACAGCTCACCGCAGATCAGCGCAGTCTCCTGGCCCGTCTCCGGTGTGACGTCGAAGTACGCCAGCGCCTCCGCGTCCGGGGTCTGCGCGTCGTACAGCAGGATGCGCAGCGTGTCCACGGTGTCGAAGGTGACACCGTCCGCCGACGCCACCAGCAGGATCCGCCCTACGCCCTCCTCGATCCCGCCGAGATCCGTCTGGATCGCGTCGGTCAGGACCTCGGCGACGCGCTTCTTGCCGAGCCGCCACACCTTGCCGGACGGGTGCCGCGGCTGGTTGTAGAAGACGAAGTCCTCGTCCGAGCGGACCCGGCCGTCGAGCCCGAGGAGCAGAGCGGACGCGTCCACGTCGGGAACGCCCTGGCCGGGCGACCACCGCAGGACGGCGCGTACCGTGGTGGCTCGGAGCGGGACGTTCGATCCCTTCAGCATGGCGTGCGTCATGCGGTCATCCTGCCCTCTCCGTCCTGGTCACGACAACGCGGGGTGCGGACGCGCGCCGGCGTCGTTTGGCACCGACACGACCGGGACACCTGAAGTTCACGCCCGGCGGGAACCGCCGACATCGATACCTACGTACTATTACCGGCCACCTTCCGACATTCCACAGCCATTTCACGCCATGCCGAACGGTCACGGGGGAGTTCAATGCGTCACTTCGGACAGATCGCCCCTGCGGTGCGGAAACGTCTCTTCCACCGGGAGCCCGGCCTGTTCACGGCCCGGTCCCCGGCCCGTCTGCTCTCCATGGCCCTCGGTGCCACGCTGTACAGCCCCGCGACCCGGCCCCGGCTCGCCGACGACATCGTCAAGCAGGCCGGGAACGGCGTGGTCTCGATGGTGCTGTGCCTCGAGGACTCCATCGGGGACGACGAGGTGAGCGCCGGCGAGGCGAACCTCGTGGCCCAGTTCGCCGACCTGGCCGGCCGGCCCGGGGCCGGCCTGCCGCTGCTGTTCATCCGGGTCCGCACCCCCGAGCAGATCCCCGACCTCGTCCGGCGCCTCGGCGCCACCGCCCCCCTGCTGTCCGGGTTCGTCCTGCCGAAGTTCACCGAGGAACGCGGCATGCCCTTCCTCGAGGCCCTCACCGTCGCCGAGGCCTCCTACGGTCACCGCCTCTTCGCGATGCCGGTGCTGGAGTCGCCCGAGCTGCTCTACCGCGAGACCCGGGTGGAGACCCTCGAAGGCATCCTCCGCGCGGTCGACAAGTACCGTGACCGGGTCCTCGCGCTGCGTCTCGGCGTGACCGACTTCTGCTCCCCGTACGGGCTGCGCCGCGGCCCCGACATGACGGCCTACGACCTCCAGATCGTCGCCTCCGTGATCGCCGACGTGGTGAACATGCTGGCCCGCGTCGACGGCACCGGATTCACCGTGACCGGGCCGGTCTGGGAGTACTTCCGGGTCCAGGAACGCATGTTCAAGCCGCAACTGCGGCAGAGCCCGTTCCTCGAGGTGAAGGCCACGGAGCTGCGCCAGTCGCTGATCGAGCACGCCATGGACGGCCTGCTGCGGGAGATCTCCCTGGACCGGGCCAACGGCCTGCAGGGCAAGACCTGCATCCACCCCTCGCACGTCCTGCCCGTGCACGCGCTGTCCGTCGTCAGCCACGAGGAGTACAGCGACGCCCAGGACATCCTGCGGCCGGAACGCGGCGGCGGTGGTGTCATGAGGTCGGCGTACACCAACAAAATGAACGAGGTGAAGCCGCACCGCGCGTGGGCCGAGCGGACCGTGCTGCGCGCCGAGGTGTTCGGCGTCGCGAACGAGGACATCGGGTTCGTGGAACTGCTCGCGGCCGGCCTGGTCAAGTGACCGACCTGAACCGACCTGACATGACCGGATCGACGGCAAGGGATTCATGGAGAAGGCAGTGAACGAGGGAGTGCGCCGCGAGGCGCGCGACGGATCGCGGGCCGGCGGGGACATACCCGCCGGGGACGTCTGGTCCGGCAGCTGGGTCGCCGAGCGGCTGGGCGTCGAGCTGGCCGGCGACGACCGGCTGACCGGGCTGCTGGGGCTGGCGCTGCGCCGCAACCCCAAGCGGGCGCACCTGCTGGTGTCCAACGTCCTCGGCAAGCACGTACCGCAGTCGCCCGCCGTCGTGTACGGCCACGGCGTCGCGCTCGGCCGCCGGGTCCGCGAACTGCTCGGCGACCAGGCGCACCGGGCGGTGGTCCTCGGGTACGCCGAGACCGCCACCGGCCTCGGCCACGCGGTCGCCGACGGCGTGGGCGTCGCCCCCTGCCTGCACTCCACCCGCCGCCCGGTCCCCGGGGTCGCCACGGCGGGCGGCTTCGAGGAGTCCCACTCCCACGCCACCTCGCACCTGCTGCTCCCCGAGGACCCCGGGCTGCTCGCCGGGGACGGGCCGCTGGTCCTGGTCGACGACGAGTTCTCCACCGGCAACACGATCCTGAACACCATCCGCGACCTGCACGCACGCCACCCCCGGCGCCGGTACGTGGTGGTCGCCCTGGTCGACATGCGCTCGCCCGCCGACGCCGGCCGGCTGGACGACCTCGCCCGCGGGATCGGCGCCCGTGTCGACCTGGTGACGACCGTCTCGGGCACGGTGCGGCTCCCGGAGGGCGTGCTGGAGAAGGGCAGGGAGCTCGTCGCCCGGCAGGAGGCACGGACGGCCTCCCGGCCGGCGGCCGGGGCGGGGACGGAAACGGGGACGCGGACGCGGACCGGCCGGGTCGCGCGCATCGAGCTGGGCTGGCCGAAGAGGCTGCCCGACGGCGGGCGGCACGGGTTCACGCCCGCGCACCGCGCCCGCCTGGACGACGCCCTGCCCGCCATGGCCGGCCGGATCGCCGACGCGCTGCCCGACGGCGCCCGACGCGTCCTCGTCCTCGGCTTCGAGGAGCTGATGTACGCCCCGCTCCGCCTCGCCCACGCGCTGGAACAGCAACTGGAGCAGGACCGGCAGCACCGGACGCCGCACCGGGCACCGGCCGCCCGCGCGGGCGGCACCGAGGTCCGCTTCTCGACCACCACCCGCTCGCCCGTCCTCGCCGTGGACGACCCCGGCTACGCGATACGCACCCGGCTGGCCTTCCCCGCCCACGACGACCCCGCCGACGGACCCGGCGAGCGCTACGCCTACAACGTCGCCGGCGCCGGCTTCGACGCCGTCGTCGCCGTCGTCGACTCGGCCGCCGACACCCCCGCGCTGCACGCGCCCGGCGGGCTGCTGGCCGAGCTCGCCGCACACACCCCGCAGGTCCTCCTCGCCGTCGTACCGTCCTACGTGCCCGCCGCCCCGGACCGCCACCGTCCGGGCGGACCGGACGCCCCCGAAAGGCCCGCCTCCATGCTGCCCGAGCCCCTCCGCGGCCCCGCCTTCTCCTCGTACGCGCCCGAGGAGGTCGGCTGGCTGCTCCAGGACCTCTCCGACGTCACGCTGGAGGCGCCCACCGAGGAGCGCGAGGAGGCCATCCAGAGCGGCGGCGCGCACTACGCCGAGTCGCTGCCCGTCGAGTACCAGCCGAGCGAGCAGTACCAGGAGCTGTTCCGGGCGGCCCTCGAGACCTCGGCGGCCCGCCTCGCCCACGCGGTCGGCGTGGTCACCGAGACCGTCCTCGCCGAACGGTCACCGCGACCGGTCCTGGTCTCCCTGGCCCGCGCCGGCACCCCCGTCGGCATCCTGATGCGCCGCTGGGCCCAGTACCGCCACGGGCTCGACCTTCCGCACTACGCCGTCTCCATCGTGCGCGGCCGGGGCATCGACGCCAACGCGCTGCGCTGGCTGGCGGAGCACCACGACCCCCGGGACGTCGTCTTCGTCGACGGCTGGACCGGCAAGGGCGCCATCACCCGCGAACTCGCCCAGGCCGTACAGGAGTTCGAGAAGAATCACGGGGTCACCGGCTTCGACCCGGAGATCGCGGTCCTGGCCGACCCCGGCTCCTGCGTACGGACGTACGGCACCCGTGAGGACTACCTGATCCCGTCCGCCTGCCTCAACTCGACCGTCTCCGGCCTCATCTCACGCACCGTGCTGCGCGCCGACCTGGTCGGTCCCGACGACTTCCACGGCGCCAAGTTCTACCGCGAACTCGCCTCGGCGGACGCCTCGGTGGCCTTCCTGGACGCCGTCCGCGCCCGCTTCCCCGAGGTCACGGACGCCGCCTGCGCCCGGGCCGAGGAACTGCTCGCCGCCGACCGCACCCCCACCTGGGAGGGCTGGGCCGCGGTCGAACGCATCAGTGAGGAGTACGGCATCCACGACGTGAACCTCGTCAAGCCCGGCGTCGGCGAGACCACCCGCGTCCTGCTGCGCCGGGTGCCGTGGAAGATCCTCGCGCGCGCCGGAGCGGGCCACGACCTCGACCACGTACGGCTGCTGGCCGACCAGCGGGGCGTCCCCGTCGAGGAGGTCGCCGGCCTCCCGTACACCTGCGTCGGTCTGATCCACCCCCGCTACACGCGCGGGGCGACCGGCGCCGACGGCCACGCGGTGACGGCCTGATGACCGTCCTCGTCGCCAGCGACCTCGACCGCACCCTCATCTACTCCGCGAACGCCCTCGCCCTGACCGGGCCCGACGCCGAGGCCCCGCGCCTGCTGTGCGTGGAGGTCTACGAGAGCCGCCCGCTGTCCTACATGACGGAGACCGCCGCCCGGCTCCTGGCCGAACTCGGCGACGCCACCGTGTTCGTACCGACCACCACCCGCACCCGCGAGCAGTACCGGCGCATCAGCCTCCCCGGCCCCGCCCCGGCGTACGCGATCTGCGCCAACGGCGGCCACCTCCTGGTCGACGGCGGGACCGACCACGACTGGCACGCCCGGGTGAGTGCCCGCCTCGCCGCCGAGTGCGCCCCGCTCGCCGAGGTGCGGGCCCACCTGGAGCGGACCGCCGACCCGGCCTGGACACGCAAGCACCGCGTCGCCGAGGACCTCTTCGCCTACCTCGTCGTCGAGCGCGAACTGCTGCCCGAGGAGTGGGTGAAGGAACTCGCCGTCTGGGCGGAGAACCGCGGCTGGACGGTCTCCCTGCAGGGCCGCAAGATCTACGCCGTACCGCGGCCGCTCACCAAGAGCGCGGCCATGCGCGAGGTCGCCCGACGCACCGGCGCCGGCCTCGCCCTCGCCGCCGGCGACTCGCTCCTCGACGCCGACCTGCTGCTCGCCGCCGACCGGGGCTGGCGCCCCGGGCACGGCGAACTGGCCGACGCCGACTGGACGGCCCCCGGCGTCACCGCGCTCCCCGAGCGCGGGGTCACGGCCGGGGAGCGGATCCTGCGGGAGTTCCTCGGGGCGGCGCGGTCGGCCGGCTGAGGCGGCTGCGGAGCCCGGTGAGGCGGCTTCGGCGAGGCCGCGCCGGAGCGCCGGGCTGCCCGGGCCCGGCCGGAGTGCCCCCGGCCGGGTCCTACCGGTCGGCGGGCGCGTATCCGTGTCCGCCGGCCGGCCCGTGCCCGGCGGCGGGTTCGTACCGGCCTGCGGTGTCGCCCCCGCCGGGGGAGTCCGACGTCCGCGCCTCTTGCGGGCCCGCCTGCCGGTCGCGCCGCCTGCGGCCGGCGCCCGGCCGCAGCATCCGCGTGCCGAAGAACGCGAGCACCGCCAGCAGGGCCAGGCCGAGGACCACCTTGGAGTAGCCCGACACGATGGTGGTGGCCTGCTGCCAGTTCTCGCCCAGCGCGTAGCCCGCGAGGACGAAGACGGTGTTCCAGATGGCACTGCCCAGTGCGGTCAGGCCGAGGAACACGGACAGCCGCATGCGCTCCACACCGGCCGGCACCGAGATCAGCGAGCGGAAGACCGGGACCATCCGGCCGAAGAACACCGCCTTGGTCCCGTGCCGCAGGAACCACGCCTCGGTCCTCTCGATGTCCGAGACCTTCACCAGCGGGAGCCGCCCCGCGATCGCCACCGTCCGCTCCCGGCCGAGCAGCGCGCCCACGCCGTACAGGGCGAGCGCGCCGATCACCGAACCGGCCGTCGTCCACAGCAGCACCGCGAGCAGACCCATCCGCCCACCGCTCGCGGCGAACCCGGCCATCGGCAGGATCACCTCGCTCGGCAGCGGCGGGAAGAGGTTCTCCAGCGCGATGGCGAGTCCCGCCCCCGGCGCGCCCATGGCGTCCATGAGGTCGTTGACCCACTGGGGCCCGGCTTCCCCGCCCGCCGCGACGGACACGCTGTGCGCTGCGATGGCTGTCATGCGGGCCACCGTACAAACGCGTAGCTGAAGAGAACCTGAGGAAGATCCAGGGGTCGCCGGGCCGGTCCGGCGCGGGGGCCGTCAGCCGCAGCAGCCTCCGCCGCAGCAGCCGCCGCCACCGCCTCCGCCGCCCGCGCGGGGAGCGGCGGCCGGGGCGGAGGCGGCACCGCCCACGGCGACCGTGGACAGCAGCTTCACGGTGTCGTCGTGTCCTGCCGGGCAGGCGGCCGGGGCGGAGGACTCCGCCATGGGACGGCTCAGTTCGAAGGTGTCGCCGCAGGTCCGGCAGCGGTACTCGTAGCGAGGCATGCATACAGGCTAAGGGGTCCTTGCACCATGAGCGCCCGATGAGGTCGCGTGGTCCGGTGCCGTGCGTCGCAAGGCGCCACAGAGCCCTCGTAGCCGAGCCACCGGGACTTTCCGGCAACGCGGCGAGGTGCGGTGCCGGGCCGCGCGACCCGGGCGGGCATGGTGCAAGGCCCCCTAAGGCCTGTCCGGCGGATCACGGTCGGATCACGTCGGGGGCGACCGGCGGTGTCCGTCCGGCCGGGGCGGGTGGGGTCCGGTGCGTTCGGCCGCGAGGCGGAGGAGGGCGCCGACGCGATGGGGGAGGGTCCTCCCTGCCCGAGCGGAGCCGGGAGCCCGGGGGAGCCGGCGACCGACGGCAACGCCGCGGACGGGCGTGCCGGACCCCGCGTCTTCGGCATGATCCGCCGGACAGGCCCCAACCGGCCGACGGCGGGTTGGGGCCGGTGACGGGGGAGCGGGGCGGCCGGATGCGTACCGCTCAGCCGGCGGAGCCGCCCCGGTCCTCGCGGATCAGGGCCACCACCTGCGCCACCGACTCGCGGACCGCTTCCGTCTCCGTCAGGAAGTGCCAGTAGTCGGGATGGCGTCCCTCCAGCCCGGCGACGGCCCGCTCCAGCCGGGCCACGGCGCTGTCCAGCGGGTGGGCGTGGCGCGGGTCGGGGGTGTGACGGCCGGCCATGGCCAGGCGCTGGGCGTCCCGGATGGCGAAGCGGGTGCGCTCGATCTCCTGCTCCGGGTCCTTCTGCACGGCGTTCAGCCGGCCCAGCCGGTCCCCGGCGGCGGACACGGCCTCGTCGGTCGTGTTCAGCAGCGCCCGTACGGTCGACAGCAGGGCGGTGGTGTCCGCCCAGCGCTGCTCGTCGCGTGCGGTGCTCGCCTCGGCGAGCCTGCTCTCGGCCTGCCGCACGTTCTCGGCGGCCAGGTCGGGGACGCCCTGGAGGTCCTGCCAGCAGGTGGCGGTGAAGCGCCGGCGCAGCTCGCTGAGCACCGGTTCCACCTGCTCGCTGCGGGTGGTGAGGGCCTGGGCGCGGGTGCGCAGGGAGACCAGCCGACGGCCGGTCTCGGCGGCCAGTTCCGGCAGCCGGTCGGCCTCCGCGCGGATGGCCTCGGCCTGACGGATGACCTGCTCGGCCCGCTCCAGGGTCTGCGGCACGCCGTGCTGCCCGGCGCCCTGGTTCAGCTTGGTCAGCTCCGGGGAGAGCGCGGCGAGCCGGGCGGCGAGGTCGTCGGCCCGCAGCCCCGACGCGCGGGCGGCGTCCAGCGCGTTCGACGCGGCGAGCAGCGCCTGGCGGGCCCGTTCGACGGCGGGGGCGAGCCGGGCCAGCTGGGTCTCGGCCTTGCCGAGGAGAGGGCCGAGCCCGTCGGTGAAGCGGTCCAGTTCCCGCTTGACCCGGTCCAGCTCGCCCTTGGCCGCGGTCAGTTCGGTGCGGGCCCGGGAGGCGACGGAGGCCTCCAGGTCGTCGCGGTCGAGATCATGGGCGTCGACGGCGGCGATGTACGTGTGGCTGGCCTCGTCGATCCGGCGGCCGAGTGCCTCGAAGTCGGCGACGGCGCGACGGGCGGCGGGGGAGCTGTCGACGGCGGTGATCGTCTCTATGGAGATCCGCAGGTCCCGCTGGGCGGTGTCCAGCTCGTAGAACGCGGCCGCCGCCGCGTCCTTGGCGTCCTGCGCCTCGGCCCGCTGGTTCTCGGCCCGTCCGCCGAACCAGCGCCGGGTGCCGCCGCCGGCGAACGCGACGGGCAGGACCAGCGCCGCCACCAGCGGCAGGACCGTCAGCGCGAACGTGTCACGGAACGGACCGGCGGCCCGGCTCGGGGGGACGGGGCCCCGGGGGACGGGGCCCCGGGACGGAAGACCACGCATGCGGCGCACGCGTGGTCCCGACGGCGAGTACGGCTGCTCTGGTGTCGCCGTCACATCCCTCTCCCGTACTGTCGTTCGCCTGCCCGATGGCCATTGTCCCACCGGTGAAGGACGAACACACGGGTCGTTCAGTTCGCCGTACGGACCGTGATGCTCCCGTCGCCGGTGCGGACGTCGACCAGATGGGAGCTGGCGTCGTCGCGCGGCACCGACACCTCCTCCGAGCCGTCGCCGGTCCCGGTCGTCACCCGGTAGGTGGCCCGGGGCAGTTCGACGGTGGCGGAACCGTCGCCGGTGCGGGACTCCACCAGGTCGGGTACGGCGCTCAGTTCCAGGCGGACCGAGCCGTCGCCGGTCCGGGCGCGCACCGTGCGGGACGCGACCTCGGCCCGCACCGATCCGTCGCCGGTCCGCACGCCCAGGGGACCGGTGGTGTCGGTGACGTGCACGGAGCCGTCCCCGGTACGGATGTCCAGCGCGTCACGGAAGCCCCGGGCGCGCACACTGCCGTCGCCCTCCTCGACCTTCACGGCGACTCCGCGGGGCACCTCGATACGGTGCTTGGCCGAGCAGTCGGCGACGACGCCGGAGCACTCGATCCGCAGCTTCAGCCGGTCGCCCTCCAGCGACCAGGTGGCCTTCGGGTCCGTGCCGAGGGCGACGGTGCCCTGGAACCACCGGGTGACCTCGATGCTCCTCGACGGTCCGCGGTCCGCGGCGACGATCTCGAGCGCGGAGTCGTCGGAGTCGACGGTGAGGGTGCTGCCGGGCAGGCCGAAGGACCGGCGGTCGGGGTCGGTGTCGTCCGCGGCCGTCGCGCAGGCCGTCAGCCCGCCGACGAGCACGACGGCGGCCCCGCCGAGGGCGGCCGCGCGCAGCCGCACGCCACGGGAGGAGCCGGTGGTGGTGCGGGTCGTGCCGGCGGTGCCGGACGTGCGGGTCGTGCGGGTCATGACGGTCTCCCCCTGGGACGGACGGTCGCGCTTTCCGGCGCTCTTCGACCGTACGGAAACGGGCCCCGCCGGGGGATCCGGGCCACTACCGGAACCGAGGTGGGGCTACCCCCAGTACGGGCCCCGCGCGGAGTCCAGGGAAGAACCCGGAGGCGACCCGGGAGGAATCCCGCCCGGACGGATCGCGGCAGGACCCGGGAGCCCGGATCGTTCCCCGGGCCATGTAGGCTGTCGACTCGGCCCGGGCGGTGCGCCCGGGGCCCGGGTGCGTAGCTCAGGGGTAGAGCGCCTGCCTTACAAGCAGGATGTCGGCGGTTCGAAACCGTCCGCGCCCACCGGCGACAGGGCCCTTTGGAAGTCCTCCAAAGGGCCCTGTGCCGTTCGTGCCGGGGGTGTCCCTACGGGGACGGCTTCCTCCCGCCCGGCGGCGGTGTCCCGTGCGCGTGCTTCAGCCGGGAGCGGGCCTGGACGCGGTCGGCGCCGGCCAGGCCCGCCCAGTACCGATGGGTGCTGACGAACACCACCAGCTCGTGCTCCCGGCGCCGGAGCTTCTCCACCTCGGCCTGCTCGTCGTCCGTCCAGCCGGGTGAGGCGGGGCGCTCCACCAGGCGCCAGCCGGTGTCGTCGCTGAACCCGTCGAGCGGTTCCACCGACCAGGGAAGCCGTCTCAACAGGGCCGACAACTCTGCCTGGACCTGACGCAGTTCCTCCTGACCGGCGAGGAGGTCACTTGGAAAGTCATAGGTCGCAGCCACGCGCCAATGATACGCCTGTTCGATTTTGGGTGGCGAGTCAACCAGGGGGTCTCCTCGCCCGGTTCACCCGATCGGGCAAGTCCCGGAACGTCGTCGTCCGGCATGGCTTTCAGGGGCCCCTCGGGGTGAGACTGGGGGCATGTGCCGGAGTATCAAGACCCTGCGTCCGCCCGCGTTGTCCGAGGAGGCCACCGAAGACGAGATCAGGGCCGCGGCCCTGCAGTACGTGAGGAAGGTGTCCGGCTTCCGGGCGCCGGCCGCCCACAACCGTGAGGTCTTCGACCGGGCCGTGGACGCGATCGCCGGGGCCACGGCCGACCTGCTGGACGGCCTGGAGGTGCGCGGCGCGAGCACGGGCGTGGCGCGGCAGGCGGGATAGGCGGGGCGGACGACGACGTGGCGGGCGGTGGGGAGGGTGCGGGCCGGTCCCGCGTTACGACGCCTCCGCCGGCTGCGCGACGACGCCCGCGCCGGGCGCCGGCCGCCTGCGCATCAGGTAGGCCGCCCCCGCCCCCGCCCCGAACAGCGCGGCGACCGACACCGCGGTGGCGAGCCAGGTCGCGCCCAGCCAGTGGGCACCGAGGTAGCCGAGGGCCACGCTGTAGGCGGCCCAGGACAGGCCGGCCAGCGCCGACCAGGGCAGGAAGTCGCGGGCCCGGCGCCGGGCGGCTCCCGCGCCGAGCGAGACCAGCGAGCGGCCGGCCGGGGCGAAACGGGCGAGGACGACCAGACCTCCGCCGCCCCGGGCCAGCGCGGCGCCGAGACGTTCCTGCCCGCCGGTCAGCCGGCGGGACCGGGCGAGCGCCCGGTCCAGGCGGTCGCCACCGCGCCAGGCGAGACGGTAGGCGACCAGGTCGCCCAGGACGGAGGCGGTGGCGGCGCACAGCGTCAGGAGCAGGATGTCGGGCACGTCGGTCGCGGTGCCCGCGGCGGCGGCCGTGGCCGCGGCGATCACGAGGACCCCGCTCGGCAGCACCGGCAGGAACACGTCGAGCAGGACCGAGAGGGCCACCACCGCATAGACCCATGGGCTGCCGATCAGCGACCCGAAACTCTCCACCCGAAACTCCCCGTTGCTCCCCCGTCGGCCAGACCGTGCCGCGGTGTCGCGGGGGGAGCGGCAGGAGAATGACCGTTGACAGTCACTGAGAGTACGCCGGGCAGATGACGGAAAGGTCACGAAGGATTCGTGCGCGCGGCACCGGGAGTTCGCGTTCCCTCGAGGCCTCCGTTCGCGAACTCCCCCTCCGGCGACGGACGGTGCTCTCCCCGAGGCGTGAGGGCGGGGGGAGAGCGCCGCGGGGGCGGGGGTGGCCCCGAGGAAGGTCGGGCCGTGACCGGGGTCCGTTCGGCCGCCCGCTGCTCCACGGTCCGTGTCCGGGTGCGGCGGATGAACATGCGGTCCGGACGGAAGGCGCCGGAGCCGGTGGACAGCGGCGGGAGCGGCGGGAGCACGGCCCGGCAGTGCATGGCCGCGCCCTCGCCCTCGTTCCGGATCGGCCGCAGGGCCTGGGGCCGGTGCACGTCGGAGCAGGCGTGGGCCATGGCGCCCGACGGCATGAACGCGGCGGCACGGGTGCCCGGTCCGGGACCGGAGCCGGGTCGAGAACCCACGTCGGGTGCCCCTGATTGATACTTTCAAGTTCAACATTCGACCATGGGTGCCGTGGGAAACCGGGAGGGGGCGACCGTCTGCTGCCGCACGTGAACGCGCCCCGTTTCCCACCCCCACGCTCGAAGGCGCGACCGGGTGCACCCCCAACGCCGCAGTGGGTTCACGGATTCGACCCCGTGTCACCTGCTGAGTTCGGTCTCCGTCACCGTTCCCAGCCGGACACCCGGACCCGCGCCCGGCCGCACCACGTCCGTCCCCGGTGCGGGGCCCTGCGCCGCGCGCGCGTGCTCCAGCCTCAGCACCGCCGAACGCCCGCGCATCGTCAGCGTCATGAGCTGGTTGCCGAACCAGGGGCCGCCCGTCTTGCGCCACCTGACCGGAGGCTGCCCCGCGCGCCCGTGCCGGGCGAAGACGCGTCCGACGCCCCGGGCGACGGCGCTCCAGCCGAAGCGGAAGCCGAGCCGGATCGACAGGGGAATGGAGTTGTGCACGGGCGAGCAGGTCAGCTGCACCACCCGGGCGTCGGGTCCGCGCCCCTGTCCGCCCGGGCCCCAGCGCGGCTCCGCCGCATACGCGTGATGGACGTCCCCGGAGAGCACGCACACCGTCGCCGGCGCATCCGGACCCGTACCGGCCTCGGCGATCAGCTCCGCCAACTCCCCGAAGGACTCCGGGAACGCCGCCCAGTGCTCCAGATCCGCCGCCCGCCGCAGCCACTCCCCGAACCGCGCCCAGCGGGGCCCCTTGTCACCCCGGGCCAGCACGGAACTCCACCCCTCGACGTCGTGCACCAGATGCGGGAGCAGCCAGGGCAGGGACGTGCCGATGAGGAGGTGGTCGTACCCGCCGCGCCCGTCCAGCGCCTGTTCGCGCAGCCAGGCCGCCTCGGCGGGGTCGAGCATCGCCCGCTCGCCCTCCGTCAGGACCCGGGCCGCCCGGGTGTCCACCATCAGCAGCCGCACCCGGCCGAAGTCGCGCCGGTAACTCCAGCGCACCGAGGCCGTGTCCGCCTCGGCGCCGGCGGCGAAGGCCCGCAACGCGTCCGTGCCGTCGGGCAGTTCCCGCACGGACGCGTACAGCGGGTCCGTGGCCAGTTCGCGCGGGGAGAGATTGCCGAGGTGCTGGTACACCCAGTACGACATCAGGCCGCTGCGCACCCGCTCGCCCCACCACGGCGTGGCCCGCATGTCGGCGACCCACGAGGCTGAGGTGTTCCAGTCGTCGATCACGTCGTGGTCGTCGAAGACCATGCACGTGGGGACCGTGGACAGCAGCCAGCGCACCTGCGGGTCGAGCCAGGACTCGTAGTAGAGGTGGGTGTACTCCTCGTAGTCCGCCACCTGGTCGCCCGGCGCGGCGTCGAGGTCGCGGCGGGCGGCGAGATACGCGCGGGTGGCGTCGGAGGTCTCGTCGGCGTACACCTGGTCGCCCAGGAGGAGCAGCACGTCGGGCCGCTCGCCGCCCGGGTCGGCGGCGATGCGCGCGGCCAGGCCGTGCAGCGCGTCGGGGCCGACGGGATCGTGCTCGCCGGCCGGCGGGGACGCCCAGCGGCAGGAGCCGAAGGCGACCCGCACGGCGTCCCCGGCGCCGGGAGTGGCGATGACGGAGGGCGGCAGCGACGCGAAGGCCCCGTCCTCGGCGTCACCGGCCGGCGGCCACACCCGGGTCCGGTCGAGGAACACCTCGTACGGCGTCGCCGTGCCCGGGGTCAGGCCGGTCACCTCGACGAGCGCGTAGTGGTGCCCCGCGACCTGGAAGGTGCGGGCCGTCCCGCCGGACCCGTCCGCGCAGCGCACCTCGGCGGTGCCCGGCCGGCAGGTCTCGGCCCAGACGGTCGCGGACGAGCCGTCGATGTACCTCAGCAGCGGTCCGAGGCGCAGTCCGGTCATGGTGGTGATCCCTTCCTTCCGTCGCCCCGTACGGTACGGAACGACGGAGGGGTCCGGGGGATCTTGAGCCGGTTGCGGCGTTCCGCGCGGTCGGCGGCCTCAGCAGCTCGCGAGGTGACCCTGCAGGGCGGACTTCTCGGCCGGGTCGACCGACAGGCCGTAGTAGTACTTCACCTGCACCCAGGCGCGGACGTAGGTGCAGCGGTAGGCCGTGCGGGACGGCATCCACTCGGCGGGGTCCTTGTCGCCCTTGGACTGGTTGACGTTGTCGGTGACCGCGAGCAGCTGCGGGCGGGTCAGGTCGTTGGCGAAGGCCTGGCGCCGCGACGTGGTCCAGGAACCGGCGCCGGAGTCCCAGGCCTCGGCGAGCGGGACGAGGTGGTCGATGTCGACGTCGGAGGCGGCGGACCAGGTGGCGCCGTCGAACGGGGAGTACCAGCTGCCGCTGGTGGCCGCGCAGGAGGAGTTGGTGACGACGTTCGTGCCGTCGCGCTTGAGGACCGTCTCGCGGGTGTTGCAGGTGCCGCTGATGGTGATCCAGTGGGGGAAGAGGTCGCGGTTGTAGCCGGTGCGGCTTTCCGTGGACACGGTGAGAGAGGCGAGGTAGGTGCGGGCGGTGGAGGCGCTGACCGGGGTGGGGAGGGCGGCGGAGGCGCTCGGGCCGTTGAGTATCCCGGCGGAGGCGATGAGCCCGGTGAGCGCCGCGACTATGCCCAGACGTCGACGCGCGTAGAACTTCGGCATGCGAACTCCCTTGTGGGGTGGGGCCGTTGAAGTACGAGCAAGGGGGATGCTCGCCTCGTGGCGTTACGGGGAGGAGTGGACCCGGTGAGAAATTAATGACGTGTGCATGGCGTGTCTAGACGCGCTGCGGTGTCGATGTGGCGCGGATGTCGTGCGGGCGTGACGTTTCCGCGGGAGCCCCGCAGGGGCGGACGGGGTGCGGAGGGGGTGCGGGTCCGTGCGGAGGCGTGTGTGCGGGGGCTCGGACCGGCCTCGCGTACGATGGACGGCGCAGAGGGGGAGTAGCCCTTCGCCGGACCGTCGACATACTGCTCAGCCCGTCTGAGCCGGCGCCCGGAGGCAGGTCCCGTACAGGGACCGGCCGGCGAGACCTTCGGCAAGCAGTGCACCGCCCGTGCCCCTCGGCACGGGTGCCATGTGTGCTGCCGTGCCGAGGCGTCCCGTGGACACGCAGGACACGCACAGACTCTCGGCGGGGCAGCCCCGACCGATCGAGGAACCTTGATCAACCTGACCGTGACGGCCGTCGTGTTCGGCGTCGTCCTCCTCGCCGAACTGCCGGACAAGACCGCGCTCGCCGGTCTCGTCCTCGGCACCCGCTACCGGGCCTCCTACGTCTTCGCCGGCGTCGCCGCCGCCTTCGCCGTGCACGTCGCGCTCGCGGTGGCGGCCGGCAGCGTGCTCACCCTGCTGCCGCAGCAGCTCGTGCACGCGATCACGGGTGTGCTCTTCCTGGGCGGCGCGGCGATGCTGCTGTTCAAGAAGGACGAGGGTGACGAGGAGATCCGCAAGCCGGAGAACCAGTCCTTCTGGAAGGTGTCCGGAGCGGGCTTCATGCTCATCCTGGTCGCCGAGTTCGGCGATCTCACCCAGATCATGACGGCCAACCTCGCCGCCCGTTACGACGACCCGCTCTCGGTCGGCCTGGGTGCGGTGCTGGCGTTGTGGGCGGTGGCCGGGCTGGGCATCGTCGGCGGAAAGGCCCTGATGAAGCGGGTGCCGCTGAGGCTGATCACCCGGATCGCGGCGCTGCTGATGCTGGGGCTCGGCGTGTGGAGCCTGTGGGAGGCGGTGACCGGCTGAGCGGGGCGGGCCGGTGGCGGGCGGCGGGGCGAACGGCGGGCCGGCCGCCCCGCCGGGTCCGACTGCGGGGGCGGCTGCGAGGGCGCGGACGGCGGCGACGGCGAGGCCAACGATCCGTGAACGGTTGACGGAGAGGCTGGCGGGGGGCCGGGTTTATTTTGTATCGTTGATAAACAAAGTGGCTCCCGCCCGTTTTCCCTGACCGGCGGGCGGGGCCGCCTTGTTTCCCCTTCCCGTGCTTTGGAGCTGCCGATGACAGCCACCGCCGTACTCGCCGCCCGTGCCCTCCTGCTGGACATGGACGGCACCCTCGTCAATTCGGACGCCTCGGTCGAGCGCGTCTGGCGGCGCTGGGCCGAGCGGAACGGGCTCGACGGGGACGAGGTCATGAAGGTCGTGCACGGGCGGCAGGGATACGCCTCGATGGCGCTGCTGCTGCCGAACCGGCCCATGGAGCAGAATTACGCCGACAACGCGCGCATGCTCGCCGAGGAGACCGCGGACACCGAGGGCGTCGTCGAGGTGCCGGGCGCCCGCGACTTCCTCGCCTCCCTCGACGGCGTGCCGCACGCCCTGGTGACCTCCGCCGACGTCGCCCTGTCCACGGCACGGATGGCCGCCGCCGGACTGGAGCAGCCCCGGGTGCGGGTGACCGCCGAGTCGGTGGGCGCGAGCAAGCCCGACCCCGAGGGCTTCCTCAAGGGCGCGGCGGAACTGGGCATCGCCCCGGCCGACTGCGTGGTCTTCGAGGACTCCGGGGCGGGCATCACCGCGGGGCGCGCGGCCGGCATGCGCGTCGTCGGCATCGGCCCGCGCGCCGGATTCCACGATCCGGACGTGGTCGTACGAGACCTGACCCGGGTACGGGTGGAGCGCGGCGCGGACGGGACGGTCCTGCTGCACATCACGGAAGCCGGACACGCGGCGGGCCGGTAGGGCCGGGCCTGCCCGGGGCCGGCACCGTCGGCTCAGAGGCCCTGGGTCTCGGACTCCAGCCGGCTGCGGGTCTCCGGTCCGTACACGCCCAGCTCGTCGCCGCGGATGCCCCGTGACCACTGGTAGTTGCGGAGGGCGCCCTCCGTGCGACGGTCGAACCGGCCGTCGACCTCGTCGTTGTACAGGTACACCTTGCTCAGGCGCTCCTGGAGCCCGGCGACCTCCGGGCCCCGGTCGCCGCGCCTCAGCGTGGGGCCGGTGGCGTCGCCGCCGTCCAGCTCCCGCACATCCTCGGGGGCGTCGGCCGGGGGGCCGGTGGTCGGGGTCGCGGACGGTTCCGGCTCGTCCGACGGGGCCGCCGAAGCGCCGGCCTTGGCCGACTCGGAGCTTGACGGCGACGCCGACGGGCTCGTGCTCCCGGACGGCGGGGCCGAGGCCGACGCCGGGGCGGACGCCTCCGGTGAGCCGGACACGCTCGTGGCCGGCGCCGCCGAGGGCGTGCCGGACGGCGCGTCCGGCACGCTCGCCCGTACGTCGTCCGGCAGCGCGCCGTCCCGGGACGGCGTCTCATAGGCGAACAGCCCGCTCGCCCACCCGGCGGCCCCGATCACCGCCACCACGGCCCCGGCGGCCACGAGCAGCGTGGTACGGCGACGGCGGCCACCGCCGGGGGGAGCGGGGTCGCCGTCGGCCGGGAGCGGGGGCGTGGCAGGGCCTGCGGGTGAACCCGCGGCGGCGGACACCGTCCTGAGGGGGCGGGTGGAGTCGAACAGGTGCAGGTCGGTGGCGCTCGGCTCGGTCGTGGGCGGCGCGAGAGGCGTGACGAGGGGCGCGGACCGGGAGACCGGACCCGCAGGGGCTTCGGCGGTGCCGGGCGCGGCGAGTGCGTCGGGGGTGACGGCGCGCAGCTGCATGGTGGCGTCCGCGGCCGGCCGCGGCGCGCCGGGTGCCGTCCGCTCGGCCCGGGCGGTCTGTCCACCGGGAGCCGTCCGCCCGCCGTCCGCGGCCTGCTCGCCGTCCGTGGTGCGCTCGCCCCGCGCCGCTCGGCGGGCCTCCTCGGCTCCCTGTCCGGCCTCCGGTTCCAAAGCGCGGCCGCTGTCCGGCGCGCCGCCGTCTGCCGGGGCGTCACCGTCCTTCGGCATGCCGGGGGTCCCGTCGGCCGGTGCGGAGCCGGGCTCCGGTGCCGCGTTCGGCGTACTCGCCGCCACTGCTCCGGTTTCCGCCTCCGCTCCTGCCGCCGTGGTGCCGTCGTCGAGTTCGACGTACGGGCGGATGCGCAGCGGGGAGAAGTCCTCGGCCTGAGCCGCCTGCGCCGTACGGGCGTCGCGGAGGGCGTCGGACACGCGCAGCGTACAGGCGCAGGAAGGGGTGTTGTCCCTCTTCCTGGGCGTACCGCATTCCGGGCACGGGGTGCCCGTCGAATCGTTCACGCGTAATCCCTCCCCTCGCGATCTCCAGAGATTATGCAGATCTTCTCCACACTCCGACGCGCACGCCCCCGGAACGCTGTCTTCCGGAGGGACTCAACAGGCCATAACCGGTCACACCGATCACGATGGACCGTGGAATCGAGAACCTGTGGAGGTGGTCATGTCCGGGCACGCGCACGGCGGGGCGGAGAGGGCGGGCAGCACGCGGCCCTCGCCCGACGCCGGTTCCGGACCACCGGCCTTTGGCATCGGTCCGAAAGGCCCCGGCGGCCCCGGCGGCCCGGGGGGGCCAGGAGGTCCGGGTGGTTCCGGCGGCCCCCCCGAGCAGGTGTCCCGCAACGTCGTCGTCTCGATGAGCGCCCTGCTCCTCGGCCTGCTGCTCGCCGCCCTCGACCAGACCATCGTGGCCACCGCGCTGCCCACCATCGTCAGTGAACTGGGCGGCCTGGAGCATCTGTCCTGGGTGGTCACCGCGTACCTGCTGGCCTCCACCGCCGTGACCCCGCTGTGGGGCAAGCTCGGCGACCAGTACGGCCGCAAGCGGCTGTTCCAGGCCGCCATCGTCATCTTCCTGGTGGGGTCCGCGCTGTGCGGCACGGCGCAGGACATGGCCCAGCTGATCGGCTTCCGCGCGCTCCAGGGGCTGGGCGGCGGCGGACTGATCGTGCTGTCCATGGCGATCGTCGGCGACCTCGTCCCGCCCCGTGAACGGGGCAGGTACCAGGGCATGTTCGGCGCGGTCTTCGGCACGACGAGCGTCCTCGGGCCGCTGCTCGGCGGACTGTTCACCGAGCACCTGAGCTGGCGCTGGGTGTTCTACATCAACCTGCCCCTCGGGATCGTGGCCCTCGCCGTCATCGCCACCGTGCTGCACATCCCGCGCAGGTCGACCCGGCACGTCATCGACTACCTCGGCACCTTCCTCATCGCCTCCGTCGCGACCTGCCTGGTGCTGGTCGCCTCCCTCGGCGGCACCACCTGGGCCTGGGGCTCGCCGCAGATCATCGGCCTCGCGGTACTGGGCGCCGTCCTCACCGTCGCGTTCGTGGCCGTGGAACGCCGGGCCGTCGAACCGGTGCTGCCGCTGGGGCTGTTCCGGATCCGCACCTTCACGCTCACCGCCGTGATCAGCTTCATCGTCGGCTTCGCCATGTTCGGCACGAGCGTCTATCTGCCGACGTTCCTCCAAGTGGTCCAAGGCACCAGCCCGACCATGTCCGGTGTGCACATGCTGCCGATGGTGGCCGGAACGCTGCTGGCCTCGACCGCCTCCGGACAGGTCGTCAGCCGTACCGGCCGCTGGAAGGTGTTCCCGATCGCCGGCACCGGTCTCATCACCGTCGGCCTGCTGCTGCTCCACCAGCTCGACGAGAACAGCCCCACCCTCGTGATGAGCGCCTTCTTCTTCGTCTTCGGCCTGGGGCTCGGCCTGGTGATCCAGGTCCTGGTACTGATCGTGCAGAACGCCGTCTCCTACCAGGACCTCGGCGTCGCCACCTCCGGCGCGACCTTCTTCCGCTCCATCGGCGCCTCCTTCGGCGTCGCCGTCTTCGGCATGATCTTCACGAACGGTCTCGACGACAGACTCACCGCCGCCTTCCGCGGCGCCCAGCTCCCGCCCGGCGTCTCCGCCGACGCGCTGGAGTCCGACCCGCGGGGCATCGCGGACCTGCCGGCCGCCCTGCGCCCGGAGGCCGTCCACGCGTACGCCTCCTCCATCACCGACGTCTTCCTGTACGCCGTTCCCGTCGTCCTCGCCGGGTTCGTCCTGGCCTGGTTCCTCAAGGAGGACAAGCTGCGCGCCTCGGTCACCGCGCCCGACGGCACCGAGACACTGGCCAGCAACCCGGTGGAGCGCTCCTCGTACGACGAGGTGTGCCGCGCGCTGTCCCTGCTCGGCACCCGCGAGGGCCGGCGCGACATCTACCGCAGGACCACCGTCCGCGCGGGCTACGACCTGCTGCCCGCCACGAGCTGGCTGCTGCTGCGGATCAGGAGGCACGGCTCGGTGGAACCGGCCCTGCTCGCCGAGCGCAGCCCCGTCCCGCTCGGCGTCGTCCTGGAGGCCGCCCGCCAGGCCGAGGTGCGGCACCTCGCCCGGCGCGAGGGCCTCGGCCTCGTCCTGACCGACGAAGGTTTCGAGGTCGTCGAGAAGCTGGCGCGGGCCCGGGAGGAGTCCCTGGCCGAACTGCTCGGCGACTGGTGGGGGCCGGAGCGGCCGACCGATCTGGTCCAGCTGGTGCACGAGTTGTCGGGGGAGCTGGGCGGATCGCGCGGGGAACGCCCGCACGGCGACGGCGAGCGTCCGGGCGGTACGCGCGGCGGGCACCCGGGTGCGCCGGTCGGCTGAGCCGGAGCGGGGACACCCGGACCGCCCGTTCACCCGGCCGCCCGTTCACCCGGCCGCCCGTTCAGCCGAGTTGCTTGGTGAACCAGTGCTCCGCGGTCGGTTCGCTGTTGTGCGGTCGCGTCTCGGTGAAGCCGAGCCGGGTGTACAGGGCGCGGGCCTCCACCAGGTCGCCGCGCGTGTCCAGGACCAGCCGGGCGGCCCCCGACGTGCGGGCCGCGTCCTCGGCGGCCCGCACCAGGAGCGCCGCACCACCCTTGCCCCGCATCTCCCGGTACAGGAAGACCCGGGTGAGTTCGGCGGTCGCACCGTCCAGCAGCCGGACCCCCGCGCTGCCCGCCGCCTCGCCCCCGTACCGCGCGACCAGCAGACGCCCGCGCGGCAAAGCCAGGTCGGCGCCCGACTCCGCGGCGATCTCGCGCTCCAGCTCCGCCGGGTCGGTCCGGCGCCCCTCGTGCAGCAGGTACCAGCGGTCGCTCACCTCGGTGTAGTACGCCCGCCAGAGCGCGGCGGCGACGGGGGAGCCGGGGAGCTCGGGGGCGACGGTCCAGACCATGACCGCATTCTCCGCTCCTCCGGCACCGGGCCCGCAACCCCTGTTTGCGGGCGGCTCCTCGGGCAACACGAACGGAGAACCGGCGCGCCAGGAGTGCCGGTTGGCCGACATACCGGAAGGCATCCATGTCCACTGGCCTGATCATTGCGTTGATCGTGATTGTGGCGGTCGTTGTCGTCGCGGCGGCCGTACTGATTCTGCGCGCCCGTGGCCCACGTCACGGCGCGAACCTGAAGCGGCGCTTCGGCCCCGAGTACGACCGGGCCGTCGCCCGGCACGACGGGGACGCCGAGGCCGCCGAACGTGAACTGGCCCAGCGCGTACAGCTCCACGGCGACCTGCGGACACGACCGCTGGAGCCCGCCGAACGGGAGCGGTACGAGGCGGGCTGGACGGCCGCGCAGGAGCAGTTCGTCGAGTCGCCGCGGGAGGCGGTCGCCGAGGCGGACCGCCTGCTCGCCGACCTCGCCGCCGCCCGGGGCTTCCCCGGCGGCGGACAGTACGAGGAGCAGCTCGCCGCGCTGTCCGTGCACCACGCCCACCACGTCGACGGCTACCGGCGCGTGCACCGGGTCGCGCAGGCCCGCGTGAACGGCGCACACGAAGGCGGCGCGGGCACCGAGGAGATGCGCGAGGCCATGGTCGAGGCCCGCGCCCTCTTCGACGACCTGGTGCGGCCCTCCCGCCACGACGGCGGAGACCACCATGGCGGCCCGGACGGCCACCGCGCCGGAACGGCCGAACGCGGCCGCCCCCACACGCCCTCATTGCTCCACCGGCGACAGGCGAAGGAGAGCTGAACGAGATGACCGACAGGACCCGGCGCCCCGGCGGCGACCCGCTGACCGGAACGCCCCGCACCACCACCCCCACCACCCCCACCGCCCCCACGCCCGCCCACGGGACCCGTGACGGCGTCCACGGGGACCTCCCCCAGGACCTCCACGGTCAGGACCTCCACGGCGACCCCCGCCGTGACGCCTACGAGAAGGGCGCCCGAGCCGACACCCCGGGCCTCCGCGAGGACACCGGCACAGTGCCGCCCGCCCGGGAGGGCGCGGACTCTCCGGCCGCCGACCGCCCGCGGACCGGCGGCACGCCGGACACGCACACGTCGCCGGCCGGCCGTCACGACGGCGACCGCGCCCCCGGCGCGGCGCACGGCCCCGGTCTGCTCCCGCTCGACGAGGGCGACGAGCTCTCCGCGCAACTGCAGCACGCCGTGGCCGGTTTCGTGGACGCCCCGAGGGACTCCGTCGAGGAGGCCGACCGCCTGCTGGAGGAACTCGCCGCCCGCTTCACGGACGCGGTCACCGAGCGGCGCCGTACCCTGCGCCGGTCCTGGCAGACCGAGGAGATCGGCGAGGGCCCGAACGCCGCGGAGACCGGCACCGAGCAACTGCGCCTGGCCCTGCGGGACTACCGCGAACTGGCGGACCGGCTCCTGCGCGCCTGAACGGCTCAGCGCCCGGGGCCGCCGTCAGGCATCCCCGGGCTCCGGCCCGTCCGCACCCGCCCGGCGCTCCCGCCACTGCCGTACGACGTCCTCGACGTCGTACGGCAGTGGCGGGAGCGCCGGGCGGCGGCTTGTACGTCATGTCGCGGATCCTGGTGTCGACCTCCGTGAGGACCTTCCGCACGATCCGCTCCGAGGGGGCCGCGAAGGCCGCCTCCAGGGCGTCCTCGGCCTCCCTCGAAATCGACGTCCGGCGGCTTCCGCCCGGTCATGAGGCCGTTGTGCCCGCCGAACGGACGGACGGGAGGGAGCCGGGCGTTTTATCATGCGGCGACAGCGGGTCCTTTGGCCACCGCGCCAGGCCGTTTCGGCCGTTGCGGGGCTACCGCCGGCCCGCCGGAACGTCTCAGGAGGAGCGCACGTGCTCGAACTCACCATGGCCACGGTGTCGTCGGCTGACTCGGGGGCCACGGCCGGCATGCTCATGGCCGACGCGCCGACCGAGCCGGGTGCCGTGCTGAGGGTGGGCCGGGACAGGTCGGTGTGCCGTCTCTCCACGCCGGACGACTGGCTGTTCGTCTCCAGGGTCCACCTGGAGTTCCAGTGCGCCCAGGACGGCACCTGGTACCTGAGCTGGCTGCGCGGTTCGCTCCCCGAGCCGTCCTGCGAGGTCCGGCTGACCATCGGGGGCCAGGTCCACCCGGTCGCCTACGGCGGCAGCGTCGCGCTGCCCAGGGGAGGCGACGGCGAGGTCGTCATCCTGGACCGCGCGGCCCCGCGCAGCGTCAACGTGGGCTTCTACCACGAGGTGTGAGGCCGGCCGGCTCCGCGAGGGTTCTGCGAGGGACCGCCTCGGGACGGCTCACTCCAGAACCCGCGCCAGGGCGAAGCCGTCGTACCCCTTGGCGCCGACCGTCTGGATCGCCGTACCGCTCAGCCTCGGGTGGCCGGCGATCAGGTCGAGGGCGGCGCGGATGCCCAGCACGTCCGGGTCGGTGCTGTCCCGGTCGATCACCCGGCCGCCCCGGACGACGTTGTCGAGGACGATCAGGCTGCCCGCGCGGGTGAGTTTCAGGGCCCACTCCAGGTAGTGCGGGTTGTTGGCCTTGTCGGCGTCGACGAAGACCAGGTCGAACGGGGGCGGGTGCTCGTCGGCCAGCCGGGGCAGTGACTCCAGCGCCGGGCCGACGCGTACCTCGACGAGCCCGTCCAGGCCCGCGCGCGCGATGCTGCGGGTGGCGACCTCGGCGTGGAGCGGGTCGTACTCCAGGGAGATCAGCCGCCCGTCGGCCGGCAGGGCACGGGCCATCCAGAGAGTGCTGTAGCCGCCGAGGGTGCCGATCTCCAGGATGCGCCGGGCGCCCTGCACCTGGGCGAGGAGCTGGAGGAACCTGCCCAGGGCGGGGGTGACGGCGATGGGCGGGAGGCCGGCGGCCTCGCTGTCCCGCAGGGCGGCCGTCAGGGCTTCGTCCTCAGGCGGGAGGAGGGCGGCGAAGTAGTCGTCCACCTGGTGCCAGAGCTGTGACTCGCTCATGTGCCCACACCTTCGTCCTTCGTCTCGTTCTTTGGCCGGCCGGCCGGCCGGACCAGCCGGTTCGTCCGACCGGTCATGCGGGTGACGGTACGTCTTCGGCCCGTCATGTGATCCATCTCGCACCCCGGGGAGTAACCCGAACCCCTCCGTCTATCGTCATCCGGACTAAAGCCGGACCAAAGAGGGACGGACGTCAGGTGAATCGGGGGTTGCCTGCGTCTCTTCCGGGGGCGGTGCGAGCCTCATAGGGTTCGCAGGGGGATCCTCACGCGCGGACGCGGGGGACCAATGGGGCGGGAGGCCGACGAGGCGTGGCAAACGCGGAACACAGGGGGCGACCGGCGGAGGCCTTCCCGGCCACGGCCGTCGGCGACACCGGAACACGCCTGCACACGGTACGACTCGGACTGTGGCTGCTCGCCGCCGTCCTCGCCGTGCGCCAGGTCGCCGCCGTCCTGACCACCCCGCGCGGGGAGCGGCTCACGGACCTCGAGACCTGGTTCGGAGACGACGGCGTGCTGCAGGTCAGCGGCTCGCTCTACGAATCGACCCGTTTCACCGGCACGCCGTTCGGTGGGCTCGTCCTCAAACCCCTCACCCGATCGGCTGAACAAGCGCTCGGCTGGGGCTGGACCTTCGGCACGCTGCTGCTGGTCGTCGCGCTGGGCCTGATCGCCGCCCGCGCCCTGCCCCAGCCGGTCGGCCGCCGCACCGCGCTGCTGGCCGCGCCGGTCGCGGTCAGCCTGCTCATACTGTCCCTGCCGGTGCGCAACACCCTGTGGCTCGGGCAGACCAGCATCATCCCGGTCCTCCTCGTCCTGCTGGGCTGCTTCGTCGCCCGCGGACAGCGGGCCGGCGGCATCCTGATCGGTGTCGCCGCCGCCCTCCAGCCGACCCTGCTGCTCTTCGCCCCGCTGCTGTGGTTCACCGGCCGCCGCCGGGCCGCCGCCGCGTCCGGCATCACCTTCGCCACGGGCACCGTGCTCGCCTGGGCCGCGCTGCCCCGGGACTCGTACACCTACTGGGTGCACCACATGGCGGGCGTCGGACTCGGAGGCCGGGCCGACGACCTCGCCAACCAGTCCCTGCACGGCGCCCTGCTCCGCCTGGGCGTCGAGGGCCCCCTGGAGATCGGCCTCTTCCTGCTGATCGGCGCGGCCGTCGCCACCCTCGGCCTGCGCCGCGCGGTGCGCCACGCCCGCGACGGCCAGCTGCTGCTGGCCGTCGCGATCACCGGATGCGCCGCCATCGCCGTCTCCCCGACCGCGTGGCAGCACCAGTTGCTGTGGGTGCTGCTCACCGTCGTCGGCACGGTCGGCAGACGTGCCTCCGACCGGCTGGTGTGGCCCGTCGCCGTCGTCCTGGTGATGACGCTGCCCGCCCCCATGATCCTGCCGAACATGGCGGCCCTCCACCCCGTCCGCGACAACATCGTCCTGCTCGCCGCGCTCGCCGCCGCCACGGTGATCCCGTTCCTGTCGCGCACCTCGCCGCACTTCCGGGAGCCCGTCCCGACCCGGTACGCCGACCCCGTCCCCACCCGCTTGCGGTACGTTCCGCTGCTGCCGTTCCTGCGCCGGGTCCTGACCCGCCCCAACCTCCTGCTGGAACTGCTGCTGATCCGGGTCACCTACGCCGCCTACTCCAAGGTGCGGCTCGCGGCGACCGGCGGCCGGGAGCGCGCGGAGGAGCACGCCGGGCAGATCCTCGACCTCGAGCGTGTGCTCCACCTGGACATCGAGTACGCGGTCAACCACGCCGTCGTGCAGATCGGCTGGCTGCGGGACTTCTTCGACTTCTACTACACGTCGTTCCACTTCGCCGTCCCGCTCACCGTCCTCGGCCTGCTGTACTGGCGGCGCCCCGTCGACTACCGCTGGGCGCGCGCGAGCCTGGGCTTCACCACGCTGCTGGCCCTGCTCGGCTTCTGGCTCTACCCGCTGGCCCCGCCGCGCCTGATGCCGAACCTCGGGATCATCGACACCGTGCACGGCGTGCAGGACTTCTCCAAGCCGGACTACGGCACCCTCACCGCCCTCACCAACCAGTACGCGGCGATGCCGTCCCTGCACTTCGGCTGGTCCCTGTGGTGCGGCCTGGTCATCGCGGTCATCGCTCCCAGGATGTGGATGAAGGCGCTCGGCCTGCTCCACCCCCTGTTCACCGTCGCCGCGATCGTCGCCACCGGCAACCACTGGGTCCTGGACGCGGTGGGCGGCGCCCTCGTCGTCGTGGCCGGCTTCGGCCTGACGTACCTCCTGCAGGGGCCGCGGGCACGGGTGGTGACGGCCGCCACCGCAGTCACCGGGACTCCGCCTGCGCCGAGGTCCGCGGACGCCACGGACGCGAAGCCACCGGGCCCCGCCCCCACGCCACCCGTACAGGAGGAGCCGGCCCGGAAGTAGTGGCACGGCGCTGCATGCGCGGGCGCGGCTTCGGCCCCGGGCATGGCGAAAGCGGCGGTCCCGGGGATCTGGGGGCCGCCGCTTTCGGTCTGTGGGGTGGTGCCGGGGTCATGCGGGTGGTGCCGGGGTGGTGCCCGGGTCGGTCAGTACCAGTTGTTGGCCTGCCAGAAGTCCCAGGCGGCGCACGGGCTGCCGTAGCGCTCGTTCATGTAGCCGAGGCCCCAGGAGATCTGGGTGGCGGGGTTGGTCTTCCAGTCCGAGCCGGCCGACGCCATCTTCGAGGCGGGCAGGGCCTGGACCAGGCCGTAGGCGCCGCTGGAGGCGTTGGTGGCGGTCGGGTTCCAGCCGCTCTCGTGCTGGACGATGTTCGAGAAGCACTGGTACTGCGCGGAGTCACCGATCATCGACTGCGCGGTCGCCTGGGCCGAGCCCGTGGTGGCTGCCTGCGCGGGGGCGGCGGCGATCAGCGTGCCGCAGGCGGCGGCGGCGAGGGCGGCGCCGGCGGCGGCCTTCTTCGGGGCGGCGACGGTGCGGAGGATGGAAACGGCGGACACGTGGAGCCTTTCTTCGGGTACAGGGCGTCGTCGTGGACCCGGTGCCCGAACACCTGGGGTGCGTGGGGCGGGGCACACGGCGGCGCCGCGGCCCGTGGGGGGCACGTCGGCGCCTGGCGACTGCTCCACAGAAACAGCTTCCGGTGTTTGTCCGCAAAGGTCCCTTTTACTACTCCTGGTCGCATTCAAGGGAAACGCGGTTCCGCGGTCGGCGGCCATCCGCGCAGGTCGGGGGCGACGGGCGAGGGGCCGGGGAGGATGCGGGGGCTACGACCCCGCTTCGTATGTGACCCGGGTCATGTGGGGCGCCTCACGACGGGCCGTCAGCTGCGTCACTGTCGGCGTGCGCGGGGCCACTCAGGGGTGGGTGGTGAAGGTGACCGGCGTCTCGAAAGCCGCTCTGCGGGTGGCGCGGCGCAGGGCGCGGAGGACCGGGGCGCCCAGGGTCAGGGCCAGGACGACGGTGAGCAGGGCCCGGCCCAGGTCCCAGCCCAGCGACGTGGCCAGGCAGTACGCCAGGAAACGGGCCAGGTTGGCGGGGACCGACGCGTCCGGGTCGAAGGAGATGTCCGAGGCGAGGGCGGCCATGAAGGGCCAGCCCGCCATGTTCATCACCGTGCCGTAGGCGAAGGCCGCCAGGAAGCCGTAGACGGCGAGTACGCACAGCTCCGCCCGGCCCCGCAGCCGGTCCGGGCCCGGGAGCAGGCCCGCGCCCATCGTGAACCACCCCATCGCCAGCATCTGGAACGGGAGCCACGGGCCCACCCCGCCCGTGAGCAGCGCGGACGCGAACATCGTCACCGAACCGAGCACGAAGCCGAAGCCCGGCCCGAGGACCCGGCCACTGAGGACCATCAGGAAGAACATGGGTTCCAGGCCCGCGGTTCCCGCGCCGATGGGGCGCAACGCCGCGCCCGTCGCCGCCAGGACGCCCAGCATCGCCACCGCCTTCGGACCCAGGCCCGACTCCGAGATCGTCGCCGCCACCACCCCGACCAGCAGTACGAGCAGCCCCGCGAAAAGCCACGGCGCGTCCTGCGCGTGGGCGTTGAGGGTGGAGGCGGGCGGGGCCAGGAAGGGCCAGCCGAACGCCGCCACGCCCACCGCGCTCACCAGGGCCAGCGCCGCCAGCGAACGTGGGCCCAGGCGGACGGCCCGCGCCTGGCGCTGGGCGCCGGTGGAGGTGCCGGTGGCGGTCCCGGTGGCCGGGGCGGTCTCGCCCGTGGCCGGGGTGGGTGCGGGTGTCATGACAGGGCCTCCCGGACCTGGGAGACCGTGAGCCAGTGCTGCGGGGCCAGGATCTTCGCCACCTGCGGGGCGAAGGACGGTGACGCGACGACCACCTCGGCCGCCGGACCGTCGGCGATGACCTCGCCCTCGGCGAGGAGGACGACCCGGTGGGCGAGTTCCGCCGCCAGCTCCACGTCGTGCGTGGCCAGGACGATCGCGTGCCCCTCGGCGGCCAGCCCGCGCAGGACGGACACCAGGCGGGCCTTCGCCGCGTAGTCCAGGCCGCGGGTCGGCTCGTCGAGGAGGAGCAGCGGTGGACGGGCGGTGAGGACGACCGCCAGGGCGAGGGTCAGTCGCTGGCCCTCGGACAGGTCGCGCGGGTGGCTGTCGTCCGCGACGCCGGGCAGCAGTTCGGACAGCAGGGCGCGGCAGGTGCCCGCCTCCGCCTCCGCGTCCCGGTCGGCGGCGGCGCACTCCGCGGCCACCGTGTCCGCGTACAGCAGGTCCCGCGGCTCCTGCGGGACGAGTCCCACCCGGCGCACCAGGTCGCGGGGGCGGGTGCGGTGCGGCACGGCGTCACCGGTGCGGACCGAACCGGCGGACGGTTCCACGAGCCCGACCAGCGCGCCGAGCAGCGTGGACTTGCCTGCCCCGTTGCGGCCCATGAGCGCGATCGTCTCGCCGGGGGCGACCGTCAGATCGACGTGGCGCAGCGCCCGGACGCCGCCCCGGCGAACGGCCAGGGCGCGGACCTCGGCCACGTGGGTGGGGGCGGGGGCGACCGGGGCTGCTGTACCCGACCGCTTCCGGGTGAACAGGGAGAGGGAGGTCCTGCGGGTGGCGGAGGGTGCGGTGGAGGCGGTGGGGGCTGCCGGGGATTCCCGGACGGTGGCCGGTGCCGCTGCCGGTGCCGTCGCGGCCTCCGCTTCCGCCACCGCCACCGCCTCCGCCTCCGCGAGGCGCTCGCGCAGCGGGGTCGCGCGGCGGCGGGCGTCGCGTACGGTCAGCGGGAGCGGGGACCAGCCGGCGAGCCGGCCCAGGGCCACCACCGGCGGGAACACCGACGACACCGCCATCACCTCCGCCGGGGTACCGAGCAGCGGGGGCTCGCCCGGTCCCGGCAGCAGCACGAGGCGGTCGGCGTACTGGACGACGCGTTCCAGACGGTGCTCGGCCATGAGGACGGTGGTGCCGAGATCGTGGACCAGACGCTGGAGCACCGCGAGGACCTCCTCGGCCGCCGCCGGATCCAGCGCGGACGTCGGCTCGTCGAGGACCAGCACCCGGGGGTGCGGGGTGAGGACCGAGCCGATGGCGACGCGCTGCTGCTGGCCGCCGGAGAGCGTGGAGATGGGGCTCTCGCGCAGGCCGGCCAGCCCCAGCAGGTCCAGCGTCTCCTCGACGCGACGGCGCATCACGTCCGGGGGCAGGCCCAACGACTCCATGCCGTAGGCGAGTTCGTCCTCGACGAGGTCCGTCACGAAGTGCGACAACGGATCCTGGCCCACGGTCCCCACCACGTCGGCGAGTTCGCGCGGCTTGTGCGTACGGGTGTCGCGGCCGGCCACCGTGACCCTGCCGCGCAGGGTGCCGCCCGTGAAGTGCGGGACGAGGCCGCTGACCGCGCCCAGAACCGTGGACTTGCCGAC
Source organism: Streptomyces yamdrokensis (assembly GCF_053890455.1). Lineage (NCBI taxonomy): Bacteria > Bacillati > Actinomycetota > Actinomycetes > Kitasatosporales > Streptomycetaceae > Streptomyces > Streptomyces yamdrokensis. The sequence continues at coordinate 2,185,334 of NZ_CM132679.1, read as the reverse complement.
CCCGGACGGCCCGGCGAGCAGGACGAGTTCGCCCTCCGGGATCTCGAAGTCGACGCCCCGCACGGAGGGTTCGGGGGAGCCGTCGTACGTCACGGAGACGTTCTCGAAGCGGATCACGACGGCTCCTTGCCGGTGGTGTCCTCGGGGGCGGGGGTGACGAAGGCGGGGAGCAGGCCGACGAGCACGGCCGCCGCCGGCCACAGGGGCAGCGTGGGCGCGACCAGCGGCACCACGCCGGGGTGCAGGGCCGCCGGATCGCGTACGGCGGCGAGGGCCAGCAGCGCCGCGACCGCCGTACCGCAGCCGGCGACCAGCCACGCGCGGGTGTCCCAGCGGTCAGGACGGTACCGGGTGCGCACACAACGCCGGCCGCCCAGCCACAGCCCCGCGAGCGCGGCCGCCAGACCGGCGAGCAGCACGGGGACTCCGTACGCGGCGCCTTCGGCGGTGAGCAGCCCGTACGTACCCGCGCAGACGCCGAGCAGCCCGCCGAGGGTGAGGGCGGCGGTGGTGCGCCGGACCCCGGCCGGGACCTGTGCCGTACGGCCGTAGCCGCGGGCGTCCATCGCGGCGGCGAGCGCGACCGAACGCTCCAACGCGCCCTCCAGCACCGGGAGTCCGACCTGGAGCAGGCCCCGGACCCCGCGGTCGGGACGGCCCCGCAGCCGACGGGCGGCGCGCAGCCGCTGGACGTCCGTGATCAGACTCGGCGCGAAGGTCAGTGCCACGACCACGGCCACGCCCATCTCGTACAGCGCGCCGGGCAGGGACTTCAGCAGGCGCGACGGGTTGGCGAGGGCGTTCGCGGCGCCGACGCAGATGAGCAGCGTGGCCAGCTTCAGGCCGTCGTACAGGGCGAACGCCAGCGCCTCGGCCGTGACCCGGCCGCCCAGGCGGATGCCCTGCGCCCAGTCGGGGAGCGGGACTTCGGGCAGATCGACGAGGACGTGCGTACCGGGGACGGGGGAGCCGAGGACGATCGCGAAGAGCAGCCGGACGACGATCACGGCCAGCGCCAGCTTGACGAACGCGCCGTACGAACGGGCCCAGGGGGCGTTCGGCCGGCGGACGGCCACGACGTACGCGGAGACCGTGACCAGCAGGGCGAGCAGCAGCGGGTTGGTGGTGCGGGTCGCGGCGACCCCGAGGGCCAGCGCCCACAGCCACCACGCCCCGGGGTGCAGGGGGGTGCCCTGCCGGCGGCGGGGGGCGGGGGCAAAGGCAGTGTGTTCCCGTGGCAGGCTGCCGCCGGGCTCAGCCACGGCGGCGTACCTGCCGGAAGGCCGCCGCCCCGAGCAGCGCCACCACGGCGGTTCCGGCGACGAGACCGAGGGACGGGCCACCGCCGTCCTCGGAGGCGGAGGAGTCCGGGGAGCCGGTCTTCCCGGACTCGCCCTTGGGCCCGTCCTCGGTCTCCTTGCCGGTCGCCGGCCCGTCCGTGCCCGACACCTGCTCCCCGCACCCCCGCCGCGGGTATCCGGCGATGGCGCACAACAGGGCGCCGGCGTCGTAGCGCAGGGGCTCGGCGACGGAGGCCAGGGCCTCGGCCGTACTGGCGTCCGGGGCGACGCGTGCGCAGGCGGTGCGGTGCGCGGGCGGGGTCTCGCCGGACGGGGCGTCGTCGGCCGTACCGAAGTCGATGACGAGGGCCACCCGCTTGCTGCCCTCCTTGGCCGGGGTCTGCGCGCAGATGCCGGCGAAGTCGGCGGCGCCCCGGGGCTGCGCCGAGTCGCCGGACTCCTCGCTGACCGCGAAGCGCAAGCCCTGGACGTCGCCGTCGGCGGGGCGGGCGACGGACGGCCCCTGGGTGGCGTACGTCCAGGTGCCGCCGTCGAGGTCCCAGAACGACCAGTACCGGTACCCGGCGGCGTGCGCCTGGCCCGCGCCCGCCGGCAGGAGCGGGAGCGCGGCCAGGAGCAGGACGCCGGCCGCGCCGGCCCGGCGGGACCGGCGGATCACGGCTGCTGCCTCTTCTTCCGGCCGTTCACCAGGAAGGCCACGACGGCACCGGCGGCCAGGAGGGCGCCGAGAACCCACCAGACGCCGGACCCGGAACCCGAGTCGTCCTTCTCCTGCTCGTCCTTCGCGTCCTTTTCGCCCTGCGTGCCGGAGGTGTCGGCCGCCTGCGCGGCGGGCCCGGTGGCGGTCAGCTGCTTCACCAGGTCCGTGCCGCCGAAGGCGCGCGGGTCGGTGCCGGTCGCGTGGGCGGCGAAGATCAGCTGGGCGTAGGCGGCGGGGCCGCTCCCGGCGGCCCAGTCGGCGGCGTTCTCCTCCAGCCAGGCCGCGGACTTCGCGGCGGGCCCGGTGGCGCCCTGCGCCGCGAGCGCGACCACCGCGTCGGCGGTGTTGCCGTAGTCCGGCTGGTCCTCGGCGCCGGGGAGCGCGGAGACGAGGTGACCGTCCGCGGCGAGCGCCTCCGTGAGGTACGCGGCACCGTTGGCGGCGGCCTGTTCGGGCGTCCCGGCCTTCTCGCACGCGGTCTCGTCCGCCTCGTCCGACGCCTTGTCCGCGTCGGGCCCGACCACGAGGCCCGCGCCGAGGGAGCCGGTCACGCCCGCCGCGGTGGCGTCGGCGTTGGCGATCAGACCGCCCTTCTTGTCCGGCTGGAAGGCGAAGGCACCCGCGCCGTCGTCCTTGCCCGCTCCCTTGGTGCCGCACGGTATGGCCAGCTTCAGCAGCGCGTCGTAGGGGGACTTGCCGTCCTTGACCACCTCGGCCGGCTTCTCGCCCGACGCGGCGAGCGCGCCGATCACGACGGACGTGGAGTTGGCGTCGCTGGCCCCGCCCGCCGTGTAGCCCCAGCCGCCGTCCTCGTTCTGCACGGACCTCAGCCAGCCGACGGCCCTGCCGGTGACGGCGTCGTGCCCGCCGAGCGCGGCGAGGGCCTGTACGGCGGCGGCGGTCTGGTTGGTGTCGACCATGGTCCTGGCGTCGCACGCCGTGCCGGGGTCGGCGCGGAACGGGGCGAAGGAGCCGTCGGCGCACTGCTGGCCGGTCAGCCAGTCGACGGCCGCCTTCGGCGGCTCGACGCCCACCGTGTCCTGGGCGAGCAGGGCCAGCGACTGGCGCCACACGCCGTCGTACTGCGGGTCGCCCTGCCCGTACAGGGCGGAGGGCAGGGCCTGCCGGGACGGCGAGGGGGACGGGGACGAGTCGGCGGAGGCCGGTGCGGCGGCGCCGATCACGGCGACGGCGGCCAGGGCCGCTGCGCTGCTGCGGACGTTCATGATCGGCGGGTGCCTCTCCCTGTGGGGGAGCCGGGCAGCACGGGACACCCCGGCGGCTCGGCTCCGTATACCTCGACGGTGCCGCGCACCGGCGGACCGCCGGACGCGTGAGCCGGTCACGTTCCGCCCGGGGCATTCCGGCTCACCGCCTCGGGGGACGGCTCACGACAGGGGTCTCCCCGGGTCGAGCGAAGCCGAGACTTGGGGAAGGGTCAGCGCCGGAATTGCACCGGCTTCCCCCCGTACGGGTGTGATGACGACGTCGCCACTGTACCCGCCCGTAGGAAAGCGGTCAGGGGTGGCCTGAAGGAGGCGGCCGAGATCACCGGCGGCGTAGGTCACCGCTCACACCGCCGCGTACGCCACCGGCCCGCCCCGTGGGTCGCGGGGCGGGCCGGTGGGTCCCTCCGTGGTGCCTGTGGTGCCTGTGGTGCCGGGAGGGGGCGGTCAGGACGCGGTGCAGGCGCCGACGCTCGGTGGTGCCGTGTTGCCGTTCGTCATGACGGTGAACCCGAAGCTGGTCGACGCCCCGGCCGCCAGCGAACCGTTGCCGTTGGGCCGCATCGTCATCACGTTGCCGCTGCTGTCCCAGCTGGGTGAGCCGTTCCAGGTGGCGGAGACCTTCTGCGGGGACGTCACCGTGACGTTCACCGACCAGTCGCGGATCGCCGAACTGCCCGCGGTGATGGTCACCCTGCCGTTGAAGCGGTCACCCCACGCCTCCGCCCTGCTGTAGACGGCGGTGCAGCCCGCACCCGGGTTGCCGGGGTCGCCGCCCCCGCCGTCGGAGCCGCCGAGGGCGCTCAGCACCGCGTGGTAGGCGGGCTTCTTGTTGTAGTTGTCGTCGAACAGCAGGGGTGTTCCGCCCGACCTCCAGGAGTACTTGTCCGGGATGCCCCACACCGTGATGCCGGTGCACCGTGCCACCGCGAGGCAGGCCGTGACGGCGTTGCCGTAACTGGTGGCCTGGGCCGCGCCCGAGCCCTCGATGTCCAGCTCGGTGATCTGCACGTCCACGCCGAGGTCGGCGAAGCGCTGGAGGTTGGCCCGGTAGTCGGACGGGACCGGGGAGGCGCTGTTGAAGTGGGACTGGAAACCGACGCAGTCGATGGGCACGCCGCGGGACTTGAAGTCCCGGACCATGTTGTAGACCGCGTTGCTCTTCGCGTTGATGCCGTCGGTGTTGTAGTCGTTGTAGCAGAGCTTGGCGTTCGGGTCGGCCGCGCGGGCGGTGCGGAAGGCCTCCTCGATGAAGCCGTTGCCGAGCCTGTCCTGGAAGGGCGAGCTGCGCCGGGCGCCGCTGTTTCCGTCCTGGAAGGCCTCGTTGACCACGTCCCAGGAGTGGATCTTGCCCCGGTAGTGCGCCATGACCTGGTTGATGTGGTTGTTCATCGCCGAGCGCAGCTCGGAGGCGCCGAGGCCGGAGACCCAGCCGGGCAGCTGGGAGTGCCACACCAGGGTGTGCCCGCGGACCGCCATGCCCCGGCTCTGGGCGTGGTTCACGATGCGGTCGGCGTTGCCGAAGCTGAACGAGCCGCGGCTGGGCTCGAGGGCGTCCCACTTCATCTCGTTCTCGGCCGTCACCGAGTTGAACTCGGTGTTGAGCGTGTTGACGTACTGCGCCTCGCCCAGGTGGTTCGCGGCGACCGCGGCACCGAAGTAGCGGCCCTTCTCGGCCGCCGCCGCGCCCAGGGTGTCGGCGGCGTGCGCGGTGCTCTGGGGGAGCGCCACGAGCGCGGTCACGGTGAGCAGCGCGGTCGCGGCGACGGCCAGGGGGCCTCTGGCCGCCCCGGCCCTCGCGCCTCGGACTCCGATTCTGATCATGCGCATGTCATCCCTTCTCCGGTGGGGGTGCCGTAGTGGTGCGGATGTGCGGGCGTGCGGGGTTCGTCCGCTGCCGTGCTCGCTCTGCGTGCCCAGGCGTCCGAAGTCCGCGCTGGACGTTCGAATGTTTCGGAATGAATTCCGAATGGCAGCGCAGACGATATGAACGAACGGAGGGGCGGTCAACCGTTCGCGCGCAACTGGAGTGCGTATGGCCGAAGGATGACGGGTGTGGTGCGAAGGCGGGCGCGTCGGTCCGGCGTCGAAAGTTTCGACGCCCTCAGTGGGAGTCCTTCGCTGCCGTCAGGTCGATCAGACGGCACACCGTCTCTATGTCGATCTTGACCTGGGCGATGGAGGCCCGCCCCGACAGCCAGGTGATGAGTGCCGAGTGCCAGGTGTGCTCGATGACGCGGACCGCCGAGAGCTGCTCGGGCGTGGGGTCCTCGAGGCCCATGGAGTCCAGGATGATCATCGTCGTCTGACGGGAGACCTGGTCGACCTCCGGACTCACGCTGCGGTCCGCGAAGGTCAGGGCGCGCACCATCGCGTCGGCCAGCTGCGGCTCGCGCTGGAGCGCGCGAAAGGCCCGCATCAGGGTCTCGGCGACCCGTTCGGCGGCCGTCTCGCCCGCCGGCGGCCTCTTCCGCAGGGTGCCGTGCATGTGCTCCAGCTGGTCCTGCATCGTGGCCACCAGCAGATGGATCTTGGACGGGAAGTACCGGTACAGCGTGCCCAGCGCCACCTGCGAGGACTCCGCGACCTCGCGCATCTGCACCGCGTCGAAACCGCCCCGGCCGGCCAGCTGGGCGCTCGCGCGCAGGATGCGGCGCCTGCGCGCCTCCTGCTGCTCGGTCAGGGGTGAGGCAGGGGAGGTTCGAGTGGTGCCGGCTTCCATCTTCGCCGCCTTGTTCGCCTTGTGGGTCCCGGCCGGTTCATCCGGCTCCGCCGCCTCGGCCGCCTTGTCCCTGAGGGCTTCCGCAGGCATGGGCCCCGTTCCGTGACTGTCGGTGAGGGTTGATGATCGGACAGCATGGCACGCATCCCGCCGTGGCGTGAATCACCTGATCCACTGCTCGCCGCGTCCTTACCTGCCGGTAGATTCGGAGCCTTGGAACGATCAACTCTGTAACTTGTTCTAGGTTAGCGTCCCGACGTACAGTCGCGGGACCATGCAGGGAGAAGGGGGCCCAGAGTGACCGCTGAGGCCAGTCGGACCGGGCTCTCGCAGGGCCCGGCCTCCGATGACTTGCGACCGCTCCGCATCGCGCTCCTCACCTACAAGGGGAACCCGTTCTGCGGCGGGCAGGGCGTCTACGTCCGTCACCTCTCCCGTGAGCTCGCCCGCCTCGGACACCGGGTCGAGGTCATCGGCGCCCAGCCCTACCCCGTCCTCGACGAGGGCTACGACGGGCTGAGCCTGACCGAGCTGCCCAGCCTCGACCTCTACCGCCAGCCGGACCCCTTCCGCACCCCCGGCCGCGGCGAGTACCGCGACTGGATCGACGCGCTCGAGGTCTCCACGATGTGGACCGGCGGCTTCCCCGAACCGCTGACCTTCTCGCTGCGCGCCCGCCGCCACCTGCGGGCCCGGCGCGGCGACTTCGACGTCGTCCACGACAACCAGACACTCGGCTACGGCCTGCTCGGCGACGTCGGCGCGCCCCTGGTGACCACGATCCACCACCCCATCACCGTCGACCGGCGGCTGGAACTGGACGCGGCGGGAAGCATGCGCCGGCGTGCGTCGGTGCGCCGCTGGTACGCGTTCACCACCATGCAGAAGCGGGTCGCCCGCCGTCTGCCCTCCGTGCTCACCGTCTCCGGCACCTCCCGCGACGAGATCGTCGACCATCTGGGCGTACGGCGGGACCGCATCCACGTCGTCCACATCGGTGCCGACACCGACCTGTTCTCGCCGGACGCGTCGGTGCCCGTCGTACCGGGCCGGATCGTGACGACGTCCAGCGCGGACGTGCCGCTCAAGGGCCTGGTCTTCCTCGTCGAGGCGCTGGCGGAGGTCCGTGCCGAACAGCCCGGGGCGCACCTGGTCGTCGTCGGCAAGCGTCCCTCCAAGGGGCCCGTCGCGCAGGCCGTGGAGCGGCACGGGCTCGGCGACGCCGTCGAGTTCGTCAAGGGCATCTCGGACGCGGAACTGGTCGACCTCGTGCGCTCCGCCCAGGTCGCCTGCGTACCGTCGCTGTACGAGGGCTTCTCGCTGCCCGCCGCCGAGGCCATGGCCACCGGCACCCCGCTGCTCGCCACGACCGGCGGCGCGATCCCGGAGGTCGCCGGCCGCGACGGCGAGACCTGCCTGGCCGTCCCGCCCGGCGACCCAGATGCGCTGGCCGTCGGACTGAACCGGCTGCTCGGCGACCCGGAGCTGCGCGCCCGCCTGGGCGCGGCCGGACGGGAACGGGTGCTGCGGCACTTCACCTGGGCCCGCGCGGCCGAAGGCACGGTGGCCCGCTACCGCGAGGCGATGGCCCGTGCCGGGGGCGGGGGCGCCGGGGCCGGTCCTGCCGCCGCCGGTCCCGCCGCCGGCCCGGCACCCGGGGCCGCTCGGACGCCCGTCGCAGAAGAATCCGTCACCTCCGACCGTGAAAGCAGGGCCACGTGCTGACCGTCGACTTCTCCCGGTTCCCGCTCGCCCCGGGCGACCGTGTCCTGGACCTCGGATGCGGTGCCGGCCGGCACGCGTTCGAGTGCTACCGGCGCGGGGCACAGGTCGTGGCGCTGGACCAAAACGGCGAGGAGATCCGCGAGGTCGCCAAGTGGTTCGCCGCGATGAAGGAGGCCGGGGAGGCGCCCGCCGGGGCCACCGCCACGGCGATGCAGGGCGACGCCCTCGCCCTGCCCTTCCCCGACGACTCCTTCGACGTCGTGGTCATCTCCGAGGTCATGGAGCACATCCCCGACGACAAGGGCGTCCTCGCCGAGATGGTCCGCGTGCTCAGGCCCGGCGGCCGCATCGCGGTCACCGTGCCGCGCCACGGGCCCGAGAAGGTGTGCTGGGCCCTGTCCGACGCCTACCACGAGGTCGAGGGCGGCCACATCCGCATCTACCGGGCCGACCAGCTGCTGGCCAGGATGCGCGAGGCCGGCCTGCGCCCCTACGGCACCCACCACGCGCACGCGCTGCACTCGCCGTACTGGTGGCTCAAGTGCGCCTTCGGCGTGGACAACGACAAGGCGCTGCCGGTACGCGCGTACCACAAGCTGCTGGTCTGGGACATCATGAAGAAGCCGCTGGCGACCCGTCTCGCGGAGCGGACCCTGAACCCGGTGATGGGCAAGAGCTTCGTGGTGTACGCGACCAAGCCGCACCTGCCGCGCGCCGGCGCCACCGCCGGCGTCACGACGGCCGCCGACGCCGGAACGGCCGCCTCGTGACGATCCCCCGGACAGAACACCTCGTCCTGCCCGGGGTCCTCACCGCCGAGCAGGCCGCCGAGACCGTCGCCGGCATCCTCGCCGTGCAGCGTGAGGACGGGGCCGTCCCGTGGTTCAGGGGCCACCACCTCGACCCGTGGGACCACGTCGAGGCCGCGATGGCACTGGACGCCGCAGGCGCCCACGAGGCCGCCGAGCAGGCCTATCTGTGGCTGGCCAGGCACCAGCTGCCGGACGGATCCTGGTACGCGGCGTACGCCGACGGGGACCCGGACGACGTCACCGACCGGGGGCGGGAGACCAACTTCGTCGCCTACATCGCCGTCGGCGTCTGGCACCACTACCTCTCCACCGGCGACGACCCCTTCCTGGACCGCCTGTGGCCCACCGTGTACGCGGCCGTGGAATGGGTGCTGCGGCTCCAGCGGCCCGGCGGACAGATCGGCTGGCGGCGCGACGACGACGGCACGCCCACCACGGACGCGCTGCTCACCGGCTGCTCCTCCGTCCACCACGCGCTGCGCTGCGCCCTCGCCATCGCCGAGCAGCGGGAGGAGCCGCAGCCGGACTGGGAGCTGGCGGCCGGCGCGCTCCGTCACGCGATCCGGCACCACCCGGAGCGGTTCCTCGACAAGGGCCGCTACTCGATGGACTGGTACTACCCCGTGCTGGGCGGCGCCCTCACCGACGCCGAGGCCAAGGAGCGGATCGAGGAGGGCTGGGACCGCTTCGTCGTCCCCGGCCTCGGGGTGCGCTGCGTGGCCCCCAACCCGTGGGTGACCGGCGGTGAGTCGGCAGAACTCGCCCTGGCCCTCTGGGTGATGGGCGAGTCCGACCGCGCGCTGGAGGTACTCCAGTCCATCCAGCACCTGCGCGATCCAAAGACCGGCCTGTACTGGACGGGGTACGTCTTCGACGACGAGGCGGTCTGGCCGGTCGAGCTGACGTCCTGGACGGCCGGCTCACTGCTGCTGGCCGTCGCCGCGCTCGGCGGTCACGAGGCCACCTGCGCGGTCTTCGGTGGCGACCGCCTCCCCAGGGGCCTCGACCCCGACTGCTGCACCCGGGCGTGACCGGGGCGCGGCCGCCCTCGGTCCGGCGGCCGCGGGTGAAGACCCCCACCCTCGGCGTCGGTGGAGGCTGTTGGCGATGGCGTGGCCGACGAAGGGGTGGACCACGGCGGCCGGGCCGTGACCGGCGACGGCACGGGCCCACGCCTCGTCGAACGTGCTGTGTTCTCCGGGGGGCGTGCCCCCGGGCCCCCCGGTCACGCGTCCGTTGGCCGGGCAGGCCGTGGGTGGAGGGTCCGGGAGGCGCCGGTCAGCGTCGGCGGAGGCTGTTGGCGATGGCGTGGCCGACGAAGAGGTAGACCACGGCGGCCAGGCCGTAACCGGCGACGACCCGGGCCCACGCCTCGTCGAACGTGAACAGGTCGCGTGACCAGCCGGCCAGCCAGTTGGCCGCGTCATGGACGAACTGGACCAGATCGTTGGCCCTGTTGGCGTCCAACAGGTACATCAGGATCCAGAGTCCGAGAATGCCGGCCATGATGTCCGCGATCACCGCGACGACCGTTCCTGCGGAGTTGGAGCCACTGCGATTTCGTGGGGACATGGTGTCCGTCTGACCCCGAAACCGCGATTGAAACCCGCACGACCGCACGACCGCACGACCGCACGACCGGCCGGGCGCCTGTCGTACGACGACGGCCCCCCGCCGGAAGGGCGAGGGGCCGCGCGTACCGCGGATGCGGGGCTGTGGGTCAGCCGCGCTGGATGCCCGAGGTGTCCTGGAGGACACCGCGACGGCCGTCCTGCGTCTGGGCGACGAGGGCCGGGCCGCGCTGCTCGACGGCCAGGTACCAGGTACCGGGGGCCAGTTCGGCGATCGGCGTCTGGGAACCGTCCTCCGGGAACAGCGGCCGGGGCACCGGCACCGCGAACCAGAACGGCGAGAAGTCACCGGCGGGCGGCGCGGCCGGCTGACCGGGCTGCTGACCGGGGAACGACTGACCGGGCTGGCCGGGGCCGGGCTGGCCCGGCTGCGGCTGACCGCCGAAGCCGGCCTGCTGTGCGCCCGGGTAGCCGTAACCACCGGGCGGCTGGGCGCCGTAGGGCTGCGGGGCGGCGGGACGGGCCGCCGGCACGAGGGCGCCCTTGAGCGCCGGAACCAGCGGGGTGGCCACCGCGGCGGCGGCCATGACCAGCGTGGCGATGAGGGCCAGGATGAGGCCGATACCGGAGTCGGGCCCGTCGGAGGACGAACCGGTGGTGACGTTGTTCGCGCCGCCGGCCGGGTCGAAGATGTTGCCGAGCGCGCTCCAGGCGGCGAAGACCGTGAACGCGACCCCGAACTGGCCGAGGTCCAGCCCCGCGGCCTTCGGCGGCTGCGGCAGCCCGCGGGAGACGACGACGAGCGCCGCGCCGATGATGCCCGCCAGCACGACACCGAGCACGACCGGGCCACTGCCCCACAGGCTCGGGATGATGTCGTCGGGAGCGCCGTCGATCGAGTAGAGGTCGAGGAACGACGCGATGAACAGCAATACCGCTGCTCCGATCACCACGCCGTCGCCTCGAGTGAGGGAGCGGATATTCACTTCAGGTCCTTCTCGGTCGTCTCGTCGTCAGCAGAGGCGTCGCTGTCACCACGTCGCCCTCGGGGCCCGGTGTGAAGCGCGGGGATGACCCCTCGTCGTGAGGACGACACTATCGTCCGCACGATCGGGCTGTCCGCCCGGATCAAAGCGCCGCCCCCTACCCGCGCAGGAAACTCACGATTCCCTCGGAGATTCCCTGCGCCGCTTTCTGCCGCCAGGCACCGCTGGTCAGAAGTGCCGCGTCCTTGCTATCGCGCATGTTGCCGCACTCGACGAACACCTTGGGAACCGTTGACAGATTGAGACCGCCCAGGTCCTTACGTGTGACGAGACCGGTACCGCCGCCCACGTAGTTGGACGGAGCGTCACCGGTGACGCGTACGAAGTTGCCCGCGATGCGCTCACCGAGGTCGCGGGACGGCCCGACGATGGCCCGGGTGTCGGCGGCGCCGGAGTGCACGGAGCCGGGCAGGATCACGTGGAAACCGCGGTTCCCGGCGCCCGAGCCGTCCGCGTGGACCGACACGACGGCATCCGCCCCCGCCTCGTTCCCGATCCGCGCCCGCTCGTCGATGCACGGCCCGAACGGCCGGTCGTCGTCCTGCGTCAGCTTCACCGTGGCGCCCTGCTCCTCGAGGAGCGCGCGCATCCGGTGGGCGACGTCCAGGTTGAACTTCGCCTCGGTGAAACCGTCGTCGGTCGACGTGCCGGTGGTGTCGCACTCCTTGGAGTTCGTCCCGATGTGCACCTGGCGGTTGATCTCGGCGGTGTGCTGGAAATTGCCCGGATTGTGCCCGGGGTCGATGACCACGACCTTCCCCTTGAGCGGCCCGGTCCCGGCAGGCGCGGACGCGGACGCGGAGGAGGGCGCGGACGGGGAGCCGGAGTCGGGGGAAGGGCTCGGCTTCCTGTCGTCCGTGCCACCGGTCCCGCCCGGCTCACCCGACGGCGAGGCGCCGGCGGAGGGTGCACCGGATGTCGCCGGGGCAAAGGCCCCGGCGGACGCACTCGCGTCGTCCCCGTCGTCGCCCGACCCGCCCACGGCCGCGTAGACGGCCCAGCCGAGCAGCGCGCCCGGTACGAGCGCGGCGAGCGCCACGGTCAGCGGTCCACGCCAAGAGCGGCGGGACCGGGGCGGATCGAAGTCGGGCCCTGTGTACGACACGCAGCCACCCTAGCGGCCACCCGCACCGCCAACGTCCCGATCGGGAGGCGTTCACCCCCGGCGGCGTTCACGGCCGGGCGGCACCCGCCTCAGATCCCGTCTCCCGTGCGGCGCAGGACGCGCAGCGAGTCCGTCGCCGGGAGTTCGGTGAAGGCGCCGGAGGCCAGGGCACGCAGGTAGACGCGGTACGGGGCCTGGCCGGTGAACTCGTCGGCCGGGTCGGGGAAGACGTCGTGGACGAGGAGGAGACCGCCCTCGGCGACGTGCGGGGCCCAGCCCTCGTAGTCGGCCGTGGCGTGCTCGTCCGTGTGGCCGCCGTCGATGAAGACCAGGGCGAGGGGGGAGTTCCACAGGGCCGCGACCCTGGGGGAGCGGCCGACCAGGGCGACCACGTGGTCCTCCAGGCCCGCCCGGTGGAGCGTGCGGCGGAAGGCGGGGAGGGTGTCCATCACGCCCAGCTCGGGGTCGACCGTCTCCGGGTCGTGGTACTCCCAGCCCGGCTGCTGCTCCTCGCTGCCCCGGTGGTGGTCCACGGTGAGCGCGGTGACCCCGGCCTCGCGGGCGGCACCGGCGAGCAGGACCGTGGAGCGGCCGCAGTAGGTGCCGACCTCCAGCAGGGGGAGACCCAGCCGTCCCGCGTCGGCCGCCGCCGCGTACAGGGCCAGACCCTCGCCGACGGGCATGAAGCCCTTCGCCGCCTGGAACGCGGCCAGGACCTCGGGCTCGGGGGCCGGGGAGTTCGGCGTCGGCATCGGTTCCGGCGTCCTCTCGGTCGAACGCGCCTCGGGGACACGTGTCGGGTGTCCATGGTGCCGTACCCCCTGCCGTGCGGCCCGGCAGGGGGTACGGCAGAGGGGGCGGCGGCCACCGCGGAGTGACCCCGGCCCCGGCACCGGCCCGGTGGTCAGGCCGTGACCGGTCCGCGCAGAGTCCGCTCCGCGCGCTCCGGGCCCGCGTCCTTCTCGCCGCTCGCGCGCAGCCGCAGGGTGCTCGACGGGCGCCGGCCGGGGATGAGCAGGGCCAGGACCAGGCCCACGGTCACCGCCGCCGTCGCGATCAGGAAGGAGAGGCGGAAGCCGTGCATGCTCGGGATCTCCGTCCCGCCCACCGTGTTGGCCGTACTGGCCAGCACCATCCCGACGACCGCGCTCGAGACCGACGTACCGATCGAGCGCATCAGGGTGTTGAGGCCGTTGGCCGCGCCCGTCTCCGAGGCCGGGACCGCTCCGACGATCAGCGCGGGCAGGGAGGAGTAGGCGAGCCCGATGCCCGCGCCGACGACGACCGAGATGACCACGGGCCCCCAGACCGCGTGCAGCAGTCCCAGGCCGCCGGCGTAACCGGCGCCGATGATCAGCAGGCCCAGGACGAGGGTGACCTTGGGACCGTAGCGGGCGGACAGACGGGCGTAGACGGGCGCCGTGAACATCATCGTCACGCCCAGCGGTGCCACGCACAGTCCCGCCACCACCATCGACTGGCCGAGGCCGTACCCGGTGGAGGCGGGGAGCTGGAGCAGCTGGGGCAGCACCAGGGAGATGACGAAGAAGGAGACGCCGATCATGATCGACGCGAGGTTGGTGAGGAGGACCTCGCGGCGGGCGGTGGTGCGCAGGTCCACCAGGGGCGCGGGCACCCGCAGTTCCATCAGGCCCCAGAGCAGGAGCACCACGACCGCCGCCCCGAGCAGGCCGAGCGTGGTCCCGGACGTCCAGCCCCAGTCGCTGCCCTTGGTGAGGGGCAGGAGGAAGAGGAGGAGACCGGCGGACAGGCCCAGCGCGCCCGGCAGGTCGAAGGTGCCGGGCGCGCGGGCCGGGGACTCCGGTACGAGGGTCAGGGTGAGGGTGACGGCGAGGACGCCGAGGCCGGCGGCGCCGAAGTAGAGGGCGTGCCAGTCGGAGTTCTGGGCCACCAGCGCGGCGGCGGGCAGCGCGAGACCGCCGCCGACGCCTATCGAGGAACTCATCAGCGCCATCGCGGAGCCCAGCCGCTCCGGCGGCAGCATGTCGCGCATCAGCCCGATGCCCAGGGGGATCGCGCCCATCGCGACGCCCTGGAGCGTACGGCCGGCGATCATCAGCAGCAGGTCGCTGGTGAGCGCGCTGACGAGCGCGCCGGCCACCATGACCGAGAGGCTGACGACCAGCATGCGCCGCTTGCCGTAGAGGTCGCCGAGGCGGCCCATGATGGGGGTGGCGACGGCACCGGACAGCAGCGTCGAGGTCAGGACCCACGTGGCGTCGCCGGGTGTGGTGTCCAGCAGGCGCGGCAGATCCTTGATCACCGGGACGAGCAGGGTCTGCATCACCGCGACCACGATGCCCGCGAAGGCGAGCACCGGGACCACGGCCCTCCCCGCTCCGCCCGCGGGGCGGCCGTTCGTCGACTGCGTCATGTGAAGGGGCCTCCAGGCCGGGAACGTGAGGCCGGCACGGGACAGGGCGTGCCGGATACGTGGGTACGAAACCTGTGTGCCGGGGCAACTATTCCGATGCTTTGGCATACTAACGATTTCTTGACCAACCCTTGGGTCCGCCCGGCGAAACCCCGGTGCGAGAGGTGCCGGGTGATTGAGACCATGACACGCATGCTCAGAGTTCCGGACGCCGCCACCGCCCGCGCGCCCCGCCGCCGTACGCCGCCCCCGTGGCTGGCGGTGGCGCTCGCGTGCGTCGGGCAGTTCCTCGTCGTGCTCGACATCTCCGTGGTCAATGTCGCGCTGCCGTCGATGCGGGCCGGCCTCGGGCTCGGCGAGCAGGGCCTGCAGTGGGTGGTGAACGCGTACACCATCGCCTTCGCCGGGTTCATGCTGCTCGGCGGACGCGCCGGTGACCTCTACGGGCGCAAGCGGATGTTCCTCGTCGGCCTCGGCCTGTTCACGCTGGCCAGCCTGGCGGGCGGGCTGGCCCAGGACGACTGGCAGCTGCTGCTGGCGCGGGCCGTGCAGGGGCTCGGGGCCGCGGTCCTGGCGCCGTCCACCCTCACCCTCGTGACCTCGGCGGTCCCGGAGGGCCCCGCGCGGGCCCGCGCCATCGCGACCTGGACCGCCGTCGGCGCAGGCGGCGGCGCGGCCGGCGGTTTCGTCGGCGGGGTCCTCGTGGACACCCTGTCGTGGCGGTGGGTGCTGCTGATCAACGTGCCGATCGGGGTGCTGGTGCTGGCCGGTGCCGCCTGGTGGCTGGCGGAGAGCCGGGCCGGTGACGGACGGCGGCTCGACCTGCCCGGCGCGCTGCTCGTGACGGCCGGCCTCGCCACCCTGGCCTTCGGCATCTCCCAGACCGAGGCCGAGGGATGGACGGCGCCGCCCACCCTGGTGCCGCTCGGCGCCGGACTCGCCCTCATCGCCCTGTTCCTCCTCGCCGAGACGCGGGCCAGGGCCCCGCTGATGCCGCTGGGACTGTTCCGGGTGCGGTCGGTGTCGTCGGCGAACGTGGCGATGTTCCTGAGCGGCGCCGCCATGTTCTGCATGTGGTTCTTCATGACCCTCTACGCCCAGAACGTCCTCGGCTACACCCCGCTCGAGGCAGGCTTCGCCCTGGTGCCCAGCTCGCTCGCGGTGATCGTCGGTTCCAAGACCGCGCCGCGGCTGATGCGTGCCGCCGGGGCACGGGCCGTGGCCGTGCTCGGCACGCTCGTCGCTCTGTCCGGCTTCGCCTGGCAGTCGACGATGACGGCCGACGGCGCGTATCCGACGGCGATCCTGTTCCCCGGCATCCTGATGATGCTGGGCGCGGGCCTCGCCGGGACCCCGCTCGCCGCGCTCGCGACCTCCGGCGCCGCGCCGGAGGAGGCCGGCCTGGTCTCCGGCCTGATCAACACCTCGCGCACGATGGGCGGTTCGCTCGGCCTCGCGGTCCTCTCGACGATCGCGGCGGCCCGTACGGGAGACAGCGCCACCCCTCAGGCCCTGACCGAGGGCTACGCCCTCGCCTTCCGCACCGGAACGGCGATCCTGGCGGTCGGCGTGGTCCTGATGTGGCTGTGGCTGCCCCGGAAGGCCGCGGCGGTCCACTGAGTTCGCCGGCGGAGGTGCCGGGACCCGGAGGCGCGTGGGGCACGGACAGGTGAGCGGCCCCGCTCGTCACACGACGAGCGGGGCCGCTCACCTGTCCGCCGGCGCCCGTGGAGCTTTCTGACGTGACGTCAGAAAGCTGCCTCCACAGGCTCGTTCTCCTTGGCCGGCCTGCGGTGGCGGCCGCGAGGGGCCGCCATGGCGTCCTGCTGGGACACCGGTCCGCGGTGCCTGCCGTGCCCGGTGGCGGTCTGCCCGCCCTCGGCGGACTGCGGCCGGTTCGTGCTCGCGTCGTTCATCGGAAGGAACTCACCCCGTAAACATGATCTTTCCTGCAGCCGGGCGATCTTAACCGGCGGGCCGGGGGGTGGATCCAGGCGGCCGCGCGGACCGCCGCTACTTCGTTACAAGCCGTCCCAGGGGCGCCTGTTGAAGGGGTACGGGGCGGTGTGCGGCCGGTGCGGCCGGTGCGGCCGGAGGCAGGGGCTCCCCTTCCGGGAAGGGCTGTTCAGGCTTCGCGGAGAACCCCTCTCCGGTCTCCCTCCGCGCTTGCTCCGACCGCCGTCGCGGCCCGGGCGGGTGCAGCACGGCCACCGCGCAGGGCATGGCCGGGGTGGCGCACGGCAGGCGCAGTTCCCCGTCCGCCGTCCACCGTCCGGTCCCGGCCAGCCACCCTTCGGGCGCCGGGAGGTGATCGATCCGCCGCCGGGCGGGCCGCCACACCCCGACCCAGCTGCCGAGCGCCCCGTCGACGCGCAGCGCCACCGCGCAGCCCTCCGGCGTCAGCGCCTGACCGGGCTGGATCGCGAACGGCGTGACCGCGCAGTCCGGCAGCCGCAGGCACTGGGGGAAGCGCACCGGCAGCGTGCTGCCCAGCACGCCCCAGCCCAGCCGGCCCTGCCCCGGCGAGGGCGCGTCCGAGCGGATCAGCAGCAGGCCGCTGTCCGGGTCGGCGAGCAGGACCCTGTCGTCGCTCTCCTCGGTGATCTGCAGCAGTGGCGACACCTCGCCCCCGCGCCCCAGGTCCACGACGACCGCCTTGGTGCGTCCGCCGGCCTCCCGGTCCAGGGCGAGCATCCGGCCGGTGCGGTCCAGCCACGCCCCGCCCGAGCAGCGGCCCGGGATCTCGGCGACGCGCCCGGGCCCCGAGGCGCCGCCCGCCACCAGCCACAGGGCCGTCGACCGCGGGCCCACGGCGACGGCGTACGCCCGCCGCCCGCACGGCGCGGGCGGCAGGAGCCGCAGCCGGGTCTCCTCGTCCGGGCAGGCGACCGCGCCGAGTGCCACCTCGCCGGTGCCGGGACCCGTCGGGTACAGCAGGGAGAACACGTGCCTCCCGCCCGCCACCCGCCGGTGCACGAGGACCCGCCCGTCGCCCATGGGCTGCACCGCGGTCCCGGGCTCCTCGGGCCGGCCGCCGGGCAGCGGCACCGCGTAGGGCTCGGGCCCGTCCAGGGTCCAGCGCTCCGGGAACAGGCGGTCGCCGACGCGGGCGAGGCGCGCGCCGTAGGAACCGTCGGCACTGAGGACGCAGCCCGGCGGCGCCGTCACCCCCTCCTCGTGCCCGGCGCCCCCGTGCTCCGTCGATGGCTCGATCGCACACACCGTCATCGTTCGGTCACCTCCGGCGACGAACGTAGTTTTCGTACGCGCGGCCGGGAGACCCACCGGCACCCGCTTCACACATAAGGGTGTCCCAGGAACGATTCGCCTGAGGAAACGGAGGCGTATGTGCTGGCCGGGGCGGGCGCCGTTCCCCCACCCGCACCGGTACTCCTGCGGCATAGGGGCAGGTAGCCTTGCGTTGTGCCCCGTCTGTCTGAAGTCATCACCGCGCTGGAGAACCTGTGGCCCCCCGAGCGGGCCGAGTCCTGGGACGCGGTCGGCACCGTCACGGGCGACCCCGACCAAGAGGTCGGCCGGGTCCTGTTCGCGGTGGACCCCGTCCGGGAGATCGTCGACGAGGCGGTGAGGCTGGGCGCCGACCTGCTCGTCACCCACCACCCGCTCTACCTGCGCGGCACGACCACCGTCGCGGCCTCCACCGCCAAGGGCCGCGTGGTGCACAGGCTCATCAAGAACGACATCGCGCTGCACGTCGCCCACACCAACGCCGACACGGCCGACCCCGGCGTGAGCGACGCCCTGGCCGGCGCCCTGGACCTGCGCGTCGTACGGCCCCTGGTGCCGGACACCACGGACCCCGAGGGCCGCCGCGGGCTCGGCCGCGTCTGCGAACTGGACCACCCGCTGACCGTCCGCGAGCTCGCCGCCCGCGCCGCCGAGCGCCTGCCCCGCACCGCGCAGGGCATCCGCGTCGCCGGCGACCCCGAGGCGCTCGTGCGGAGGGTCGCCGTCAGCGGCGGTTCCGGCGACAGCCTCTTCGCCCACGTCCGGTCGGCCGGCGTGGACGCCTACCTCACCGCGGACCTGCGCCACCACCCGGCGTCGGAGTTCGCGGCGGAGCACGCGGCAGGCCGTTCGCCCGCGCTGCTCGACGCGGCGCACTGGGCCACCGAGTGGCCCTGGTGCGAGCTGGCCGCGGCCCAGCTCGACGCGATCTCCGACCGTCACGGATGGGGCCTGCGGGTCCATGTCTCCGCCACGGTCACCGACCCCTGGACCGCCCATGCGGCGGCGTCCTTCGAACCCGATACATCTGGAGCCCCCAACTGAACGCCGAGCCCGCCGACCAGATCAGACTCCTCGACGTCCAGGACTTCGACGTCCGCCTCCAGCAGCTCGCGCACAAGCGGAGGTCGCTCCCCGAGCACGCCGAGATCGAGTCGCTGACCCGGGACCTCGCCCAGCTGCGCGACCTGCACGTGGCCGCGCAGACCGAGGAGAGCGACTGCGCCCGCGAGCAGACCAAGGCCGAACAGGACGTGGACCAGGTGCGCCAGCGCGCCGCCCGCGACCAGAAGCGCCTCGACTCCGGCTCCGTCTCCTCGTCCAAGGACCTGGAGAACCTCCAGCGCGAGATCGTCTCCCTCGCCAAGCGCCAGGGCAACCTCGAGGACGTCGTCCTGGAGATCATGGAGCGCCGCGAGTCCGCGCAGGAGCGGGCCGGTGAACTGTCCGAGCGGGTCACCTCCGTCCAGTCGCGGATCGACGACGCGACCGCCCGCCGGGACGCGGCCTGCGCGGAGATCGACGGCGAGGCCGCCACGGTCACCAAGGAGCGCGCGGTCGTCGCCGGGTCGGTCCCCGCGGACCTGCTCAAGCTGTACGAGAAGCTGCGCGAGCAGCAGGGCGGCGTCGGCGCGGCGAAGCTGTACGCCCGCAGCTGCCAGGGCTGCCGCCAGGAACTCGCCATCACCGAGCTGAGCGAGATCCGCCAGGCCGCGCCCGACACCGTGGTGCGCTGCGAGAACTGCCGCCGCATCCTGGTCCGCACGTCGGAGTCGGGCCTGTAGGGGGATCCGAGGAGATCTGAGAAGACCCGAGGAGACCTGAGGAGATTTTCCCGGTGCGGGAGTTCATCGTCGAGGCGGACGGCGGATCGCGGGGCAACCCGGGACCCGCCGGCTACGGGGCCGTGGTCAGCGACGCGGCGACGGGGGAGACGCTGGCGGAGGCGGCCGAGTACCTCGGCGCCACCACGAACAACGTCGCCGAGTACTCGGGCCTGCTGGCCGGCCTGCGGGCCGCGCGTGAGCTGGACCCGAAGGCCGTGGTCCACGTCCGGATGGACTCCAAGCTCGTCGTCGAGCAGATGTCGGGCCGCTGGAAGATCAGACACCCCGCCATGAAGCCGCTGGCGGCCGAGGCGGCCCGCGTCTTCCCGCCGGGCCGGGTCACGTACGAGTGGATCCCGCGTGAGCGGAACAAACACGCGGACCGCCTGGCGAACGAGGCGATGGACGCGGGGCAGCGGGGCGAGCCGTGGAACGCGTCGGCCTCGCGGGCCGCGCTGGACACACCGACCGCGCGACCGGCCACACCCGAGCCGCCCGCGCCGTCCGGATCGCCCGGGGAGGCCGGAGCCCGGGGGGCGGATGCCGCCGGTGGGGAGGAGAGCGGTGCCCCTGCCGGAAGGGCCGCCGCTGACGTGCGGGCCGCGCAGGCCGTGGCCGCCCCCGGTACGGAGCCGGACACCGCCCGCGGTACCGGGCCGGCAACGGCTGCCACTCCCTCCTCGGGGTGGGCGCCCGCGGACATGGGGCCGCCGGCCACCTTCGTGCTCCTGCGGCACGGCGAGACCCCGCTCACCCCCCGGAAACGGTTCTCCGGCAGTGGCGGCAGCGACCCCTCCCTCTCCGACGTCGGCCGAGAGCAGGCCGAGCGGACCGCCGCGGCGCTCGCCCGGCGCGGCACGATCCAGGCGGTCGTCGCCTCCCCCCTCGCCCGCACCCGCGAGACCGCGGGCGTCGTCGCCGCCCGCCTGGGGCTCGAGGTCGCCGTCGACGACGGGCTGCGCGAGACCGACTTCGGTGCGTGGGAGGGCCTGACCTTCGCCGAGGTGCGCGAGCGCCACCCCGACGACCTGAACGCCTGGCTCTCCTCCCCGGACGCCGAACCCACCGGCGGCGGCGAGAGCTTCGCGGCCACCGCGACCCGGATCACGGCCGCCCGGGACCGGCTGGTCGCCGCGTACGCGGGCCGCACGGTCCTGCTCGTCACCCACGTGACCCCGATCAAGACCCTGATCCGGCTCGCCCTGGGCGCCCCGCCCGAGGCCCTGTTCCGGATGGAACTGTCGGCGGCCTCGCTCTCGACGGTGGCGTACTACGCCGACGGCAACGCCAGCGTCCGCCTCTTCAACGAGACGTCCCACCTGCGGTGAGGTCCGCCGCCGCGCGGGCCAGCCGCTCGACCCGGGACCAGTCGCGCGCCGCCACCGCGTCCGCCGGGAGCATCCAACTCCCTCCGACACAGGCGACGTTGGGCAGCGCGAGATAGTCCGGCGCGGAGTCAGGACCGATCCCTCCGGTCGGGCAGAAACGGGCCTGCGGAAGCGGCCCGGCGATCGCCTTCAGATACGCCGTGCCGCCCGCGGCCCGCGCCGGGAAGAACTTCATCTCCCGCACCCCGCGCTCCAGCAGTGCCACGACCTCCGACACCGTCGACACCCCCGGCAGGAACGGCACCCCGGACGCCCGCATCGACTCCAGCAGGACGTCCGTCCAGCCCGGACTGACCAGGAACCGCGCCCCGGCCGCCACCATCTCGCGCACCTGCCCCGGCGTGATCACCGTGCCGGCCCCGACCACCGCGTCCGGCACCTCGGCGGCGATCGCGCGGACGGCGTCCAGGGCGGCGGGTGTCCGCAGGGTCACCTCGATCGCGGGCAGCCCGCCGGCGACCAGCGCCCGCGCCAGCGGTACGGCGTCGGCGGCGTCCTCGACCACGACGACCGGCACGACGGGCGCGAGATCCAGTACGGAGGCGGTGACGGCGGGAGCGGGAGCCGGCGGGGGCAGGGGTGAGCTCATGGCGTCATCCTGCCCGCGGCGAAGCATTATGCGCAAAGGGCGTTGCGCATAATGCAACACCCGGGGTTCTGGTGGTCGTCAGTGCACCTCGTCCACCAGCACGTCCAGCGCCCACGGCGTCCCCGCACGGCCCGGCGCCCGCGCCTCCACCACGTACCCGAGGTCCCGCAACGCCTCGACCAGCCCGGCGGGATCCTTCGGCGCGGCCCCGTCCGTCAGAAGAGCGCGCACGATCCGCCCCTTGGTCGCCTTGTTGAAATGGCTGACCACCTTCCGGGTCGGCGCGTGCAGCACCCGCACGGTCGCCGTCCGGGCGGCCACCTCGCCCTTCGGCTTCCACGCCGTCGCGTACGCCGCCGACCGCAGGTCCAGCACCAGGCCGCCGCCGGCCGCCTTTGGCAGCACCGAGGCCATCGGCGTACGCCAGTACGCGCCCAGCGCCCCGAGCCCCGGCAGCCGTACGCCCATCGAGCAACGGTAGGAGGGAATCCGGTCGGTGACCCGGACCGCACCCCACAGCCCCGAGAACACCAGCAGCGAGCGGGCGGCCCCGCGCCTGGCGGCCGCGTCGAGGGAGGCCAGGTCCAGGGCGTCGTAGAGCACCCCGGTGTAGATCTCCCCGGCGGGCCGGGCCCCGGCGGTCCGCAGCTCCAGGTTCTTCGCGACCTCGCCCCGCAGCCCCTCGCTCAGCCCCAGCACCTCGCGCGCCTTGTCCTCGTCGGCGGCGCACAGCTCCACCAGCTCGGCGAGGACGGCCTCCCGGGCGCCGGCCAGCCCCGGCAGCGACAGGGACTCGGGCTTCAGCGGGGCGCCGCGGCCGGAAGGGGCCTTGCCTTCGGACGGCGGCAGCAGGACAAGCACGCGGTACTCCTCACGGTAGAGCTCAGCCGCCAGGGTACGGGGCCGGGTCCTGCGCCCGATCGGCCCACCGCCCCGTGGCCAGCGCCCGGACCAGCACGTCGGACGCGTCGGCGTGGAACCGCACGAGGCGCACGTCCCGGCGCCGCCCGAGGAAGGTGACGTGGGTGACCGGCTCCGTGAGTTCCAGCGTGACCGTGGTCTGCGAGCCGACCTCGAGGTTCAGTTCCCCGTCGGCCCGCTCATGGCTCATCCGCAGCTCACGCCGTACGGAGGCGATCCGCTCCAGAGGTATCCGCAGGTCGACGTGGACGGCCCGGCGGATCCGCAGCGTGCCGGAGTCCGGGTCCAGCACGTGGGGCCGTACGACGTTCGCGGCGTGCAGCGCGACGACGAACACGACGGTGTACACGTCCAGGAACAGCACCACCGCGTGGACGGCCGGCCAGTCGAGCAGCAGTACCGACAACGCCACCGTCTCGACGACGCACACGAACGCGAACCCGAACATGACCGCGCCCTGCCCCCGCGCGTACCCGAAGGCCGTCCCGCCCCCGACGCCATGCGTCCGCCGCGCCAGCCACAGCGCGAGGCTCACCATCAACCGCAGCTCATGCCGGACAAGGGCCCGGCCCACCCGCACGCCGCCGGTCATGTCGTCAGCTCCGTCCGTTCCGTCAGCTCCGTCCGTTCCGTCCGCTCCTCCGTGATGATCCGCAGGGTCCGGCGGATCGCCTCCGCCTGGGCCGGGGGAAAGTCCGCGTACATGGCGCGCAGGAAACCGTTGTCCTGGTCGAGCGAGGGTGCCCCCTCCGGGAGCAGGCCGGCGGGCAGGCACTCGGCGAGGACGCGGGCCGCCTCGTCCACGCGGGGGTCGTCCGGTTCGGCGTCGGCGAGTTCGTCGAGCAGCGCGTAGGCGGCGAGCACGCGCTCCACCCCGCCCGGCACCTTCATGAACCCGGTGAGCAGGCCCATCAGCCGCTCCCGCTGCTCCGGGGGTGCCGCGGTCTCGACGAGGGCGAGCATCTCGCGGTCCCTGGCGGCCATGGGGGAGTCGGACAGACCCGCCACCTCCCGGAACAGCGCGGCCAGCTCGGGGGAGACGGGCCCCTCGGTGGTCGGCCCGCCCTTGGTCTCCAGCAACGCCCGCAGCCGCGCCCGGCGGTCCCGGATCGCCGCCTCCTGCCGTGCCAGGTCCTCGTCCAGCTCGGTCAGGACCTCGACGAGGTCCTTGCCGGCGTCGTCCGCGAGCACGTCCCGCACCTCGGCCAGCCCGAGCCCCAGCTCGGTCAGCCGTCTGATCCGCGCCAGCACGACGGCGTGCCGCAGCGTGTAGTCCCGGTACCCGTTGGCCCGCCGCTCCGGCTCCGGCAGCAGCCCCAGATGGTGGTAGTGCCGCACGGCCCGCGTGGTGACACCGACGGCCGCGGCGAGTTCTCCGATCCGCATGTCCCCAGTAGAGACGTTGACGTCGCGGCAGGGTCAAGCCGGCGGCCGTGGCATCTGACGAGGGCCGTGATCCTGTGCCACGATCGAGTGGACGATTCCCGATATCACGGACAGGTGATCAGCCGATGTCCCAGTCTGACGGGCGACAGAAGGAGGGGCGTGACATGACTGCCATGGCCCACGAGCCGCTCACGCAGGAAGACGTCCTGCTGGAGGGCTTTCTCGCCCTGGACACCCCGGAAGGTTTCCGGGCGGAGCTGATCGAGGGAGAGATCGTTGTGACGCCGCCGCCGGACGGGGATCACGAGGATTACATCGGACTGATCGTGGAGCAGGTGCTCGAGCGTTCCCGGATCAGGATGCAGTTCTCCGGGAACAAGGGGCTGAAGCTGCGGAGCGGTGGTGGCTGCCCGAAGGACCGCCTGATCCCGGACGGCACTTTCGCCCCAAGGGAGCTACGGCTCTACCGGGGAGCCGATTCCTGGATGCCCTGTGACGGGGTCGCCCTGGTCCTTGAGGTGACCTCCTCCAAGCCGAAGGCCGACCGCGAGACCAAACGCCGCTGCTACGCACGGGGCGGCATCCCCCTCTACCTCCTCGTCGACCGCGAAGCCTCCTCGATCACCCTGTTCAGCGCCCCGGAACGCGACGACTACCGCGATGACTACCGGGAGGTCTGCACCCGCCCTCTGGGGAAGACCCTGTCCCTCCCCGCCCCCTTCGCATTCGACCTGGACACCGCCGACTTCCTCTGATCCCCTGCGGCCGGGCGTGGTGCGCAGGGTGACCGCGGTGGTCCTGGCCGCGGCGCCGAGAGCCTGTCCGCCCGGCGGCCGAAGGCCGTGACGAGGGCCCGTTCGTACTGGCCGGCGGTGAAGGGGGAACCGATCGCGTCGTGGGCCATCCCGACGAACAGCCGGTGCTCGTCCCTGGTGGCCCCCGTCATCAGCGGGACGCGGGGGAAGCGGCCTGCCCTCAGCGCCTTCTCCGGCAGTTCCGGCAGCACGTCGGTGCCGAAGGCGAACGTCTGGAGGGCGTTCATGATGTGCGGGCGAGCCCCTGACGGCGACGGGTGCCGGCCGCGTTCGCCCTGATCCTCACCGGCCCGGTCCCGGTCCCGGTCCCGGCCACGGCCGCCGCGCCGAAGCCCCGCCCGCGCCCGGTACCATGGTCGGCACGGCAGACGAGCCGGGCGGACGGCCGCGTGGAGTCCCTTGCGGGACTTCCCGAGGAACGTCCGGGCTCCACAGGGCAGGGTGATGGCTAACGGCCACCCGGGGTGACCCGCGGGACAGTGCCACAGAAAACAGACCGCCGAGGGCTCCGGCCCCCGGTAAGGGTGAAACGGTGGTGTAAGAGACCACCAGCGCCTGAGGCGACTCAGGCGGCTAGGTAAACCCCACCCGGAGCAAGGTCAAAAGGAAACACCCCGGTGTTTCTGCGCGGATGTTCGAGGGCTGCCCGCCCGAGTCCGCGGGTGGACCGCACGAGGCCGGCGGCAACGCCGGCCCTAGATGGATGGCCGTCTCCCCGGCCGCCGCGAGGCGACCGGGCGACAGAACCCGGCGTACAGCCCGACTCGTCTGCCATCGGGGCCCCGACCTGCTTTTGTTGCCTGGTCGGGGCCTCTTTGCGGGCCTGGACACGCCAGGCTTCCACCTGCGAGTTCGCGGGAGCTGCCCGCGGAGGGGCGCAGTCGTTGCGCACTGCGGCACGGAGGGCCGGGCGGCGGCCTCCGCGTCCTTGGGCCTCAGGAGACGGGCGTGGGCGAGCTGCGGGAGGTTGCGGTCCTCCAGCGTGATCTTGTCGAAGCGCCCGGAAGCCAGGTTCAGACTGTCCTGGATGGCGGTCTCGGCGGCCCCCGGAGACCTCCTGGCCGACCAGTTCCCGCAGATCCCGCTGCCGTGCGATGAACGACACGATCGGGACGGCTCGGCGCGAGTCGGCACCCTCGATGAAGTTGGTGATCCTGTCGGCTTCGCGGGAGACGAACTTCTGGTCGTGGATGTGGTTGGCGAGCCAGAGGATCAGCTCGTCCATGAAGAGGATCAGCCCGTCGTACCCCAGCGACTTCGCGTGCTCGGCGATGACGGCGAGGCCGGCGTCGAGCGAGATGAAGCCGTGCTCGTCCTTGGCGGCGTTCTGCGCGAAGCCGGGGAACCAGCCGGTGCTCGCGTCGTGCACCAGCTTGGCCCGCAGCTCGGCCGGGGTGGTCGGGTTGACCAGGTTCAGGCCGGCCTCGGCGCCGTCCAGTTCCTCGGCGGCGAGGGCGGTGTCGAGGAGCGCCGGGGTCCAGGCGAAGGAGTCACCCCACTCGTCGTCGGCGTCGACGGCGTCCCCGCCGGACGCGGCTCCGGCGAGCCCTTCGACGAACTGCTCGTCGCCCATGCGGTCCCGCAGCGCGCGGATGTCCGCGAAGAGGGAGTCGGTCCGGTAGACCTGCGGAGTGGGCGCCTTGACGTGGCTGACGTACCCACCGAGCACCCGCTGCTCCAGGTACTTGGCCCCGAGCATGTGGTACGGCACGAGCAGGAACTACTTCGCGTCGGTGCTCAGCCACTCGTGCTTGGCCAGCACCGGATCGAAGTCGGTCCGGGCGCGTGCGGCCTCGTCGCCCCGGAGCAGGGCGTGCAGCACGGCCATGAAGTGCGACTTACCGGAACCGAACGAGCCGTGCAGGTACGCGGCCTTCGATGTCCGCCCGTCCAGCGCGGTCCTGATCAGACTCAGCGCCTCGTCGAAGTTCTCGAGGAGGCGTTCGGTGACGACGTAGTCCCGCAGCGCCCGCTCGGCGCCCTCCTTCGTGACGGCCTCGGCCGGCTTCAGGACGAAGTCGGACGTGGAGACGGACGTCTTGATGTCGATGACATCGCGGAGGAGGGGGCTGTGGCGGCGGTGGATGCCATCTGTGTCTCGCGCGTCTCCTGCTTTTCGTGTACTGCGTCTACGTCCACCGGGCAGCGCGGCGCGTCCCCCGTCGACCGGGAGGGCGGGCGATGACCGGCACCGCACGCTGCCCGGAAGCACCGTCCGCCACTGTGCACACGTGGGAACGGCCTTCGCCCGTATCGGGCGGGTCCGGCACGGGTCATGTGCGTGCAGAGGACGAGGGAGGGGAACGGTCCGGCCTCCGGATACTCAAGTGAGTCATAGTAAGAAGAATGTGAGTAAGAGGCTCACAGCAATCCGTTCTTCCTTGCCCACTCGAGGAAACCGCCGTGAGTGCACGGGTAGCGTGCACCTGACGCGAGCAGCGCGTCGACCAGGGTGGACGCCACGTATTCCGTTGCGCGGCCGTCCCGCACCCCCTCCGCGATCACCCGGAGCACACCCCACGCGGTGAGGCCCCCGGCGCGCGCCGCCTTGCGCGCGTCCAGGTCGTCGACCACCGGGACCGCGCCGTGCACGTCGGCCCAGGCGAGCACGGTTGCCTCACCGTGGTTGGACTTCTGCCCGGAGACGCGTTCCATCCACCGCACCAGTGCGGTGAGCTCGGCGAGACCGTCCACGTGCTGGACCTCGAGCCAGCCCAGGCCCGAGATGTCCAGGTCGTAGTGGCGCAGTTCCTCGATGACCGCGGTCGTGGTGACATTGCGGCGGGGTAACCCCCGGCATCCGGCGGCGAGGTCCGTCAAGGTGTCCATGCGTCCGGCTTTGATGGCGTGGTGCAGCGGCGACGTGTCCCATACGAGGAGCTGTCCGGCCGTACTCGTTCCCTCCCCCTGCACGCTCACGGCCCGACGTCCTCCAGGTTCTGCTCCGGCAACTCGTTTTCCCGCAGGGCGCCGTACAGCAACTCGACCGTGCGCGCCGCCGACACCGCCCCGGCCTTCCAGGCGGCCAGGACCGCCTGTCGCCAAGCCGTTCCGGTGGCGCCCGTTTCGAGATCCGGGACGGGCTCGGCACCACGGACTGCCAGGAAGTCGCCGCGTACCGGCGTATCGGCCTTGAGATGGCGAGCGTCGCGCGTGCCCACCAGCCCGAGCCCCCGTGCCCTCGCCACGGTGGCCGACCAGGAGATCCGGTAATCGGCGGCGATACCGATCAGGGTTTCCCTGGGGGACACACCCAGGCTGACTGCTTGCTTGTAGACGGAGTCGAATTCGTCCTCGGGTAGCAGGAACTCCCCGGCGAAGTCGTCGATGGCCTGTTCCCGCTCGTCCCGGCTCGCGGACACCTCCGCATCGCTGTGGTATTCGTCCCGCAGGAGATGGTGGCCGAGCTCGTGGGCGGCGGTCCAGCGTCGGCGGCCCGGGGCTGAGTGGCCGCTGATCACGCTGACCCCGTAGGTGTCCAGCAGGAGCGAAGCGCCCTCGGCGGGTACCGGAGCGACGGTCAGATAGAGGCCGAAGCGTTCGGCCACTGAGGCCATCGGCCCCAGTGGCCCTGGAGGAATGCCGGCCACTCGTCGCGCTTCACATGCCAGCGCGGTCGGATCGGCCTCGGTGCAGCCGAGCAGATCGTCCAGGTGGGGCGGGATGAGGAAACCCTCCGCCACCAGCCACTTCGCGTTGCGTGCGTGTTCCTCCAGCCGGATGTCCAGCCGATAGCCGGCACGTGTGGCCGCGTCGGCGGGGGAGTCGAGCGTCTTACGGCGGGAGACGAGCGCTGCGGGTGGCTGGGTGAGGAAGTGTGCGGGCGGTGCGTCCAGAGTTTCGGCGATCCGGAAGAGCTCGAGCGCGGACACCTTGCGCTCGCCCTGTTCCATGCGCACCACCGCAGTGCGGTCGACCCCTATGCGTGAGGCCAGCTCGCCCTGGCTCAACCCGGCGGACTCCCGGGTCTGGGCGATACGGCTGCCGATCTCTGCCCAGCTCTGCACGGTCTCCATGTGTGCAATTTTCGCACATCTGGGGGTCGTGTCGAGCCGGCTGTGGCCGACTGGGCACGAAGGAGTGAAGGAGGAGGGCGTCGGTAGGGCCGCCAGTGGGGCGCGCGCTGCGGTGGTGGCCTGCTCAGCCGAGGTGGGTGACGAACGCATACCAGGCGTGGGGGGTGAAGGTGATCACGGGTCCGGTGGGGCGCTTGCTGTCGCGGACGGGGATGAGGGTGGGGATGCCGTCGGCGATCTCGACGCAGTTGCCCTGCCCGCCGCTGTAGCTGCTGGCGCGCCATGCCCGTCCTCGTTCCGGGCAGCCGCACCGGGGCAGCCGGCGGACGTGGTGGTGATCGTCCACGCCGAACCCGGCGGACTCGGACCCGTGCCGCGTTTGTCCAGCACCAAGGGCCTTGACGCTGTGGGTTGTTGGGGAATGGATTCGAGTAGGGTGTCGGTGATGTTGACATCGCCTCTCTTTCTGCCCGGATCTGGCGCGGGCCTGTCCGTTTGTGGCGCTATGGAGGCCGCGACGGTCGTCAAGGGCCGGGCGTAGTAGCGAAGGGGATGTGAGGGACCGGTGCTGTCCGGTATTCCTGATCGGCGGGCGGACCAGGGCTCCGGACGTCTGATCGCCGGCCGTTATCTGCTGCACGACATGCTCGGCAGGGGCGGCATGGGCACCGTCTGGCGGGCGCACGACCAGCTGCTGGACCGTCAGGTCGCCGCCAAGGAGCTGCACATCGCCGCCGACGGCGACGAGGAGTACCGGGTGCGCATGCGCCGCGCGGTCCGTGAGGCGCGTGCCGTCGCCCGGGTGCCGCACCCCCATGTGATCGGTGTCCACGACCTGGTCGAGTACGAGGACCGGCTCTGGATCGTCATGGAGCTCGTGCAGGGGCCCTCGCTCGCCGACCACGTCGCCGGGTCCGGGCCCCTCACCCCGCAGTACACCGCGGCCCTCGGCCTCCAGCTGCTCGACGCGCTCGGGGCCGTTCACGTCGCAGGGACACTGCACCGTGACGTCAAGCCGGGCAACGTGCTGCTCCGTCCGGACGGCGGTGCCGTGCTCACCGACTTCGGCATCGCCGCCCTGGACGACGGCGAGTTCCTCACCTCGACCGGCCAACTCGTCGGCTCCATCGAGTACATGGCTCCGGAGCGGGCGCTGGCGCAGGAGTCCGGGCCCGAGTCCGACCTGTGGTCGCTGGGCGCGACCCTGGTCACGGTCTGCGGCGGGCAGTCCCCCTTCCGCCGGCCCGCGTACCCCGCGACGCTGCACGCGGTCGTGTACGACGAGCCCGTGCTCCCCGAGCGGCTCGGCCCGCTCCGCCCCGTCGTCGAGGCACTGCTGCGCAAGGCGCCGGGCGCGCGTCCTGCCGCCGGGGACGTGGCGGCCGCCCTGAGGCGGGTCGCGGCGGGGGAGACGGACATCGGTCCGCTGCCCGCGGCCGATCCCGGTGCGGCCCAATCCACGGTGGGATCCATCGGCACGGCCGGGTCCGCGGGCGGTGCCGTGAACGGCGCGGACACCGTCCCCAGCCCGCACCGGCAGCCCGTCCGGGCGGGAGACACCCTGCTCGTGCCCGCGGGCGGAGCCGGGGACGGAGCCGGGGACGGGGCCGGGAGCACCGCGGTCCACACCGCCATGCCGGTGTCCGCGCGGCGCCGGCTGGGGCGCCGTCGGCCGGGGCGCCGCCGGAAGTGGCTGGGACCGGTACTCGCCGGTGCCGCCGTGCTCGTCGTGGGGGTGGGCGGCGGGCTGTTCCTCGTGGGCGCGCCGCCGTTCCAGGACAAGGAGCAGGGGCGGGAGGAGAAGGCGGTCGCCCAGGGGCAGGAGAAGGCGAACGACCAGGCGAACGCCCGGGAGCAGGAGCAGGACAAGGAGCAGGAGAAGGGCGCGAAACTTCCCGCGGTGACCTCCGCCGAGCAGGTCGTGGGGGCCGACGTGGGCTGGCAGCCGGTGAAGGCGGCGGTGGTCCGGGAGGGCGACAGCGTCACCGTGCGGTTCCGGGAGGGCGAGTGGACGGTCGACAGCAACTCCATGCCCATGACCGGGCCCACCGGCTACGACGCGGAGAACGACCGGAAGCTGGAGTTCGCGGAGCACTGCAAGGTCGACCCCGAGGCGCCGTTCGGCACCCTGCTGACGCGCCTGTCCGGTGCCCAGGACGCGCAGGTCCGTCCCGTCGGGGACGCCGTCACCTTCCAGGCGGCCGGCGACGGCATGGTCGAACTGCGCGTCAACGACGACGAAGGCTGCCTCCAGGACAACCAGGGCGAGCTGACCGTGTCCGTGGAGGTCACCCGCACCCCGTGACGGGGCCCCGCCGTCCGCTCCCGTCCGTCAGCCCCGCGCCCGGGGGCCGGTCACCCGAAGGGAGTGCGCGGCACGTGCGACCCCTGCGGCCGACCGGTCGCGCGTGCCGCGACCTCAGGGCAGCACGACAGCAGCACGCACGTCATGTCCGATCAGGGCAGGGGAGTGCGGTGCAGGTTGATGAGCAGACGCCAGACCCGCTGCGCGATCTCGGTGGGCGTGGCCTCGATGGAGCCGTGCAGCCAGTCGGCGAGAACTCCGGCGAAGGTCGCGGCCACGGCCGAGGCGACCAGGTCCGGCTCCGGCGCACCGGCCAGGGCGCGCTCGGTGCGGCTACGGGCGCGCAGATCCTGGTGGAGTACACGGCCGAGGGGGCCGCTGCCGCCCGGGCGCAGCAGCTCCCGGTAGAGCCCGGCGTGCGGGGCGAGACGGTCGAAGAAGGCAAGCAGGGCGGGCGGAGGGCTCTCGGGATCGGGTGTGCCGCGCCACGCGTGCAGGGCGTCCACGGCTTCGCGGACGATATCGGCGCACACGTCGACGGCGAGCGCCTCCAGGTCGGCGTAGTGGAGGTAGAAGGTGGCGCGGCCGACTCCCGCCCGGCGCACCAGGGCGGCGACGCTGACCTCCGCCAACGGCCGGTGGGCGCACTCCTCGAGCAGTGCCCGGCCCAGCTTGGCCCGCGTCCGTGCCGTACGGGGGTCCGCTTGCACGTCAGTCACCGGGCGAGCAGAACGGCGGCGAGCGCCAGGGCCCCGGGCACTGCCTGGGCCATGAGGATCCGCCGGTTGGTGGTCAGGCCGCCGTACAGTCCGGCGACGAGCACGCAGACGAGGAAGAAGACCTGGACCCGGAACCCGGTCGGATCCTCCGCGATCAGAGCCCAGATCAGCCCGGCGGCCAGGAACCCGTTGTAGAGGCCCTGGTTCGCGGCGAGCGGGGCAGTGGCACGGGCCATGGCCGCGTCGAAGCCGGAGAGCTTGCGGCCCGGCCCCCTCTCCCACAGGAACATCTCCAGAACCAGGAAGTACGCGTGCAGCGCGGCCACCAGCCCCACCAACACGTTCGCGGTCGTCTCCATCGGGTATCCCCATCTCCAGGCATCATGGACAGGTGTCCACCATACATGGACATCTGTCCATGAAATCTGGATGGGACCGCGGCCGCGGCCGAAGCCGCAGCCGTGTCCGTTGTGTCGAACGTGGATACGAACACGCTCGTCCGTCGCCAGTTGTCGCCGGCCGCACGAACCTGCCCCACCCCAGGGCGGCCCCGTTCTCCCGGGCGGGCGTCCGCGCGGGGCGGCGTAGCGCGAAGCCGTACCAGGAGCATGGGTACGGGCAGCCCAAGGAGGCCTGGAGGCGACTGAGTTCGCCGGAAGCCTTCCCGGAGGAGCGCAAGGTGCCGGACGGCTGTATGAGCTCACCTCTTTTGGCGAGTCGCCGGGAGCGGACGAGGGGCGGGCGATGCCGGTGAGGGCCGGGAAGTGGCCGGCTTCGCGTTCATGGCGGTGGTGCAGGCGCCGGCGCCCTCTGCGCCGGGCCGGTCATTCCTCCGCGTCGCGGACCAGGAGTGCGATCTGCACCCGGTTCTCGACCGCCAGCTTGGCGAACAGGTTGCCTGTGTGCGCTTTGACGGTCGCGACGCCGATGTGCAGCCGCTCGGCGATCTCCGGGTTGCCCAGCCCGTCCGCGATGGCCCGAGCGGTATCGAGTTCTCGTTCGGTCAGTGTGGACAGCTGCTTCCGCGCGGCTTCGCGGGACGAGCTGCGGACGTGAGAGGAGCGCGGGCCGGTGGCAGCGGCGATCACCCGTGCCGTGGCCGCCGGGGACAGTACGGGGTTGCCGTCCGCGACCGACCGCACCGCGTCGAGGATCCGCGACGGCTGGGTGTCCTTGAGGACGAACCCGAGTGCTCCGGCGCGCAGTGCGCCGAGCACCAGATCGTCGGAGTCGAACGTGGTCAGCATGAGCACCCGGGGCGGCGCCGGACGGGTGAGGAGCTCCCGGGTCGCACTGAGACCGTCACGGCCGGGCATCCGCACGTCCATCAGCACGACGTCCGGCCGCTGCTCGTCCACCACGGTGATCGCGGCGTCCCCGTCGGCCGCCTCCGCGACGACGGTCAGGTCCGGTTCGCCGTCGACGACGAGCCGCAGCGCCATGCGCACCAGCTGTTCGTCGTCGACGATGACGACACGCACCGGCTCCACCGGCTCCCGCTCGCTGTCCACTCAGGTTCTCTTTTCGTGGGTGGGATTCGGCCAGGGTAGTTGCGCGGTGAGGACGTACCCGTTGCCGGGTGTGGGGTGGTGGTCGAGTTTTCCGCCGGCGAGGTCGACCCGTTCGGTGAGGCCGAGCAGGCCGAATCCCGATGCCGGTGGTCGCGCGGTTCTCGTGGTGGCCGGGGAATTGTGGACGCTGACGTGGAGTCCGCCGCCCGTTGTCCCCTCGAGGACGACGTGTACGCGTGCGCCCGGTGCGTGTTTGGCGGCGTTGGTCAGTCCTTCCTGGACGATCCGGTAGCAGGTCCGTCCGACGGCGTCGGGCGGTGTTCCCGTCACGGTGGTGGTGAGCGTGATGTCCACTCCGGATGTGCGGGCGTCGGCCACCAGGTCGGGGATGTGATCGAGGGAGGGTTGTGGTGGTTCCGGGCGGCCCGGGTCGGCCCGGAGTACACCGAGGACATCCCGTAGTTCTTCCAGGGCCTGGTGGGAGCCCTCGGCAATGCCGCGGACCAGCATGCGGTTCTCCTCGGCTCTGAGGTCGCTGCGGTGATCCAGCACTCCGGCCTGCATGGCGACCAGGGAGATCCGGTGCGCGAGCACGTCGTGCATCTCGCGGGCGATCCGGTTGCGTTCCAGGGCCCGTGCCTGCGCCGCTCGTGCGGTCTGTTCACGTTCCGCGCTCTCCGCCCGGTCCCGCAAGGACCGCACTTCGACGCGCCGTGCCCCGATGGCCATGCCCATGGCCACCGCGATGCCCGCGATCAGTGCCGGGAACGCGAGCTGGTACCACAACAGGCCGGGCGAGCTCTGGACCGGGTAGAATCCGCCGGCGAACTGCGACGCGGTCACGAAGGCCAGAGCGACGACCCCGATCTCCACCGGACGACGACGCGTGGAGATCGAAACCAGCGCCAGGAACGCGGCGCCGGAAGCGAGTGCTGACGCGGTCGAGGCGATCACGACCGTCATGGCGACGGCGAGCGGGAACCGCCGCCGCCACAGAAGCGCCGTCAGGCAGCCGAGAGCCACCAGCGGATCACCGATGACGAACCACGAACCCGCTTCGTCCGTCCGCCCCCGCAGCAACACACCGATGGACAGCCAGAGCGGTATCCCCACTGCCGCGGCCGCACCCAGCCGCCATGTCTGCTGCCACCACCCGAGCCGAGGCGCTGCGTCCGTGTTCACCCGGCCATTGTCGCGAAGCCGTGCGGCCGGTGAGTCGGACCGCGGGATGATGCGCCCCCGACCAGAGTCGGATCACCGCCCCGCCTTTAGTCGAAGGCGTTGCGAGCCGCCGGGCTGATGTGTCTGCCGCACCGCACGGACAGACTCGTTCACGTGCCGAGACAAGCGAACACCAGACGGAGAAACGCGATGCGCAAGGGCGGCTATACGGCCCTTGAGGCGGTCGGCATGGTGATCACAGCCCTGGCCGCCCAAGGGATGATCCGCGCTCTGCTCAACCAGGGCTCCGAGCCGCTGTGGGGCATCCTCAACCGGGTCCCCGGCGGCCCCACCGGCCGGATGGTCCTCCTCGGATTCATCGCGCTCGTCGCACTGGTGTCCGGTGGCTGGGCACACACCCGCCGGGCACCGGACACCGAGCGGGCCGGTGGTTCCGGGGGAATCCGCAGCCGGGAAACGGCCTGACGCCATCCGGGACGACGGCCTCGCTCCTACGACACCACCGGAAGAACGCCGAGAGACAGCCACGGGCAAGGGCGGACGGCCCCTGACGCACGGTCTGGGACCGGTCGTCATGGCGGGACGCGGCCAGACGGTGGTGGTGGCCTGTCCGACCACGGCACGCAACCAGCGGTGGGCGTTTCGAACCCGCGTTCCGGTGCCCCCGTGCGCCCTTTCAGGAGGACACCAGATGCACACGTCCCTGTCCCCCGCTCTCGCCGCCACCGCACTGGCGGCGACCATGATTCCGGGCGTGCCGGTGGCGACGGCGCCGGACACCGTGCGGTGGGGCCCGTGCCCGGAGGAGGTCGCCTCGCCCCGTCCGGAGTGCTCGACGCTGGAGGTCCCATTGGACTACCGGGATCCGGACGGCAGGCAGAACGACGCGGTGACGGAATTCCTGACCACCGGGCAGTGCCCGGCGCAGGACCTCGCCCGCGCGACGGAACCGAGCGAGTAGGGGAGCGGAGTCATGTTCAAGGAGTGGCGGCGGCGTCGGGCCGTGCAGCGGGTCAGGTCCGGGGACGGGCGAGCGCTGAAGCGTTTCCGCTGGTGGCAGTCGACTTTCCGCGCACTGTTCTACCTTCGGCTGACGAACGACGACGGCCGGCAGACGGTCTACGCCGTCGACGTCCGGCATGGGCAGAACCAGTCGTCCGGCGGGGTCAAAGCCCACCTGTACCTCGACGGCAGGCAACACGCCCAGTCCAGACTGCCTGCCGTCTTCCCCGTCCAAGGCGGCATCGTCGAAGTAAGGATGAGCGCCTTCGGGCTCAAGCGCTGCCACTACGTCACCGCCCAGGGAACCGAGCACCAACTCGTCCCGGACCCCCACTCCGCCGAAGGGCGCCGCGCGCACCTCGACCGCGCGCACCCCGCACTGAGCCGCTGGATCGGTTCCCTCTCGGCGATCGTGCTCGTCATCTCCCTGGCACTCCTCGTCTCACAGCTCATCGAACCGGTCACCCAGGTGCCGCCCGTCGCCGAGCGCATCGGGACGTTCACCTCGCCCATTGATCTGCCGGCATGGCTCAACGTCACGATCGGGGCCGGTGCTGCGGTGGCCAGCATGGAGCGGGCGCTGCGGCTGCGCCACAGCCGGCTGCTCGACGGCGGGGCGGGCTGAGTGACCGCGGGGAATTCCGGCTCGGTGGAGCTGGACGACGGGTGTGGGCGTTCTCCTACGGGGCGGAGCCGGTTCCGGCGGCGCGAGGCCGGAAGGACCGCGGCCCGCCGCCCCCCGCTCGGAAGATCCTCCCGCAAGGAGTTCATCCGCCACCGCTGCCGTCCCCGTCGCCGTTCTCCCCTCCGTTTCCGGGACTCACGACCGCTGTCGTGGTCGCCGCCCCGTCATCGCCGCCGGGGGCCGCCCTCGTCCCCGGCGTGCCGTCCGCACCCGTGCGTTCCGTCATGGATCACCGCCTCCTCCGCGACAACGCCCGCCCGGGGGCATCGTCACGCAGCGCGCTTGGTACTCGTGGAGGCACCGCGCGTACAGACGGTTCGCGTCGGTGCGTCACCGCTGGTCATGCTGCGTCACCAAAGGTGTCATGACCTGTATGAATGGAAATCCCCTCGGCCCCATCGGCATGGCCCGACTCACCACCCGCACACCTCGCTCGACCACCCCTCAGCACACGACCCCGCTCACGGACCGACCCTTCGCGACGCGCTTCACCTCCACACCGCGCGGAGCCCATCCCGCCCCGCCCCCACGGACCCATGGGCGAAGCCCACGGCGCTCAGGTCCTCGACAGCGGCTCCGTGACCGCCGGGGCCGTGTCCTGGCCCCGCCCTCGTTTCCCCGGGTTCCCGGGGGACCGCCGTCCGGGTCGCCGGAAAATGCGGCGACGGGAGCGGGGAGGACCGGCTAGGTTCCTGAGTGTTCTCAGGGGGATCACATGACCAGGCTGAACCAGATCATCGCCGTCGAAAAAGGCGTCAAGAGCAAGGCCGTCCAGGACGTCAACGGGGCGCACCAGAAGGTGCAGAAGCCGGCGCTGCTCGCCGGGATCTCGCGTACGTACCAGCCCAAGGACGAGGAGGGCGAGCAGTTGCCGCCCGAGTCCACGCGGGTGCAGGTGCAGGGTGAGGACGTGCTGCGCGAGATGGCGGCCTCGCTGACCCGGCTGTTCGACGTGACGGCGACCAAGGACTGGGCGAACTGCGCGGCCCGCGCGGACGTCACCGTCGAGGGGCGGACCGTCCTCGCCGAAGTCCCGGTCGGCTACCTCCTCTTCCTGGAGAAGCAGCTCACCGAGCTGCACGCCTTCGTCCGGAAGCTCCCGACACTCGACGCGGCCGAGTCCTGGTCCCACGACCCGTCCACGGACTGGTGGAAGACGGACCCGGTCCGCACGATCCGTACGAAGAAGGTCCCCCGCAACCACGTCAAGGCCGAGGCGACCGAGAAGCACCCGGCGCAGGTCGAGGTGTACTACGAGGACGTGCCCATCGGGTACTGGACGACCGTGAAGTTCTCCGGGGCGCTTCCGGCGCGGCGGGTGAACGAGCTGGTGGAGCGGGTCGAGAAGCTCCAGCAGGCGGTCAAGTTCGCCCGCGAGGAGGCCAACGCCACCGAGGTCACCGACCAGCGGGCCGGCGACGCGGTGTTCGGCTACCTGTTCGGCTGACGCCGGGCCTGTGTAGCCTCCATGATCGCCCCCGCGTGCGAGCGCGGGGGTGCGCGACGGCGCGGGCCGGACTTGAGGACCGGTTCGCGCGACGAGCGCAAGCTGAAACTGACGTTCAGCCTGAAGAAGCGGCTCTCCGACGCGAAGGCGTGGAGGCCGCGGTCAATCTCAGACTCTCGCTCCAGTCTCAGCATCGCCGCCGATCGCCGGAACGACCGAGGAAGGACGACTGCCGTCGGATGCGAGTTCAATTCTCGCCTGCACCTCTTGCCCGGTGCGGTAGTTCAAAGGCAGAACACGACGGCCTGATGACTGATCCTCCCTCTTAAACGCGCCGGCGTGCGCACTCAGGTGGCATCCCCAGGAGCCCGGGAGCTGGATACGACTCCCGGGCTCCGTCACGTCCGGGGCCGGGGCGGAGCCGAACCCTGCCTGATCGGCGAACAGGCCTTCACCGTTCTGCGCTTTCACCCTGGCCCGGCTCGCCGGCCAGGTCTCCTCACGCCGGACACGGACTGCTTCCGTGCCCTGCTCGGCGGACCGCTTGTCCGGACGCCGGAGGGCCGGCCCCCAGCGCTTGAGGTACGTGCCCACCCCGAGTCCGGCCCTCTACGGCACAGCCGAGGCAATGACCCGGTACCGGATGCACCCACGGATCACCCACCGGGGCCCCTGGCTGGAGCAACCGACCGAGGACCGAACTCAAACGGCCCCGCAGATCGGTTCGCGCCTCCCAACGCGTAATGTGCCTTAACCGTTGGCACCTATTACCCGTGGAGGGCATATGGATACCGGGATCGTGCGGGCCTGGGTCGAAGGCTGGGCCACTTCGCGCGGGGCCGCCCCTCCGGTGGAAGAGCCCTGGGGATTCACAGTCGACGTCGGACTCCCCAGGCAGGTGACCCGACACGTCTTACCCAACGCCGACGAGACGCTCGTCCGCGGGCTCATGGAGACGACCACGGCGTCCGGCACCTGGCTCAAGGTACTCGCAGCCCCGGAGACCGTGTCCCCCTGGCTCACACCCGCATGGACTTTTGACGCCCCCGGCTTCCTGATGTCGACCACCCTGCACCCCTCCGCGACGCACCTCCCCGCCGGCTACCAACTGCGCACCTGGAGCCGAGGTGATGTCACCCGCGCCCTCATCCGCGACCTGGACGGGGCCTATGCCGCCCACGGCCAGGTCGCCGGCCCTTCCCGCGCCGGCTCCGTCGTGTTCGACCAGATAGAGACCGCGCCTGCTCACCGTCGCCAAGGCCTGGGACGGGCGGTCATGCACACCCTGGCCAACGCGGCGATCACGGCGGGCGCCCGGACCGGGGTGCTCGCCGCAACGATTGAGGGGCAGGGCCTTTACAAGTCGCTCGGCTGGGTCGCACACGCACCACTCACCGGCGTCTTCCTCGCGTCAGCCGACGCCGGGCGATGAACGACAGGCCAAGGCCTCGCCGATTGTCAAGGTGCTGTTTTCGGGGCTGGGGCCCGTCGATGTCGTATGCGCATCCCGGCTGGGACTCGTGACCGGCTTGCTGTGAAGGCGGTGCCCAGACGGCGGAGACGGGCCTGTGGAGAGTCGCGGGGCTGTCCGCGGATCCGGTGTGGTGGCCCTGTCGGATTCCTCGCCGTGGGGCGTCGGCCTGTTCGGCACACAGGTATGAGGTTCCTGCACTTCCGTCATGGCGCTCCCGGGTTCGTTCCCGGGCCTGCGCTTCACGGAGGGACGGTCCATGAGATCAAGCTCACGCGCAGGTCCGATGACGCCGGTTCCGGGTCTTCCGTCTCCCGGGCCGCTTGTGGAAGGGGGTCCGGTCCGGTGGTGGTGCCTGCGCCACCACCGGACGGGTCACTGGCGGGATGGGTTGGCGCGGGCGTGGGTTCTAGCGTCGTGGTGTTCCGCTTCGTGCCCTGCCCGGAAGGCGTTTCACCATGTCAGTGACCTCGGCCGACTTCGCCGTCAGCCTCGACCGTGTACGGAAGACGTACGGCGGTGATCAGCCGGTGGTGGCGTTGGACGACGTCGACGTCCGCTTCGCCCGGGGCACGGCGACCGCGGTGATGGGGCCGTCCGGCTCCGGGAAGAGCACGCTGCTGCACTGCGCGGCCGGGCTGGACCGGCCCGACGCGGGGACGGTCCGGATCGGGGCCACCGATCTCGCGTCGATGTCGGAGAAGCGGCTGACCGAACTGCGCCGCAGCCGGATCGGCTTCGTGTTCCAGGCGTTCAACCTCGTCGGCGCCCTGAACGTGGAGCAGAACATCCTGCTGCCCTCGCGGCTGTCCGGGCAGCGGCCGGACCCGGCGTGGGTCGCCGAGGTCGTCGCCCGGGTCGGCCTCGGCGACCGGCTGCGGCACCGGCCCTCGCAACTGTCCGGCGGCCAGCAGCAGCGGGTCGCGATCGCGCGGGCGCTGGTCACCCGCCCCGAGGTGATCTTCTGCGACGAGCCCACCGGCGCCCTCGACACCCGTACCGCGGCCGAAGTCCTGTCGCTGCTGCGGTCGGTGGTCGACCAGACCGGGCAGACCGTCGTCATGGTGACCCACGACCCGGTCGCCGCGTCCTACGCGGACCGGGTCGTCGTTCTCGCCGACGGGCGGGTCGTGCGGGACATGCCGCAGCCCGGAGCCGAGCGGATCGCCGAGCAACTGGCCCACCTCGGCCGCCCCCAGTCCGCCGCGTCGTCCGTCGTGCCGTCTGCCGAGCCGTTCGCCGCGCAGGCCTTCGCGCAGGCCGCCGCCCGGCCCGCCGTGCGCCGGGAGGGCTGACCCGTGCTCACTCTGGCCGCGCAGATGCTGCGCCACCGCAAGGGAAGCTTCGTGGCGACGTTCGTCGCCCTCGCCGCCGGCGTCGCCGTCCTCATGGCGTGCGCGCTGCTCGTGGAGTCCGGCCGGCGCTACCACGGCCAGCCGCAGCGGTACGCGGGGACGGTCGCCGTCGTCGCCGACCGGGACCTGACCGTGTCCGCCGAGATGTTCGGCGAGACCGAGTACACCACCGTCACGCTGCCCGAACGCGGCAGCGTACCCGCGTCGTTGGCCGACAGGATCGCCGCCGTGCCCGGCGTGGACCGCGCCGTCGGCGACCGCTTTCTCGCCGTCACCGCCGTGAGCGCCCCAAACGTGCCGGCCACCGGCCACGGCTGGGCGAGCGCAGCCCTCGCCCCGTACCGGACGGTCGAGGGAAGCCCGCCCCGCTCCGACGGGGAGATCGCCGTCGACGCCCGCCTCCTCGCCGGCACCGGGCTCGGCCCCGGCGACTCCACGCGGATCATCACCGGGGGAGCGAGCCGTGCGTACCGGATCAGCGGGATCGTGGAGGCGGAGGGTGATCCGGACGCCACGGGCAGCGCGGCGCTCTTCTTCACCGACGCGCACGCCGCCCGTCTCGACCCGCACCCCGAACGCTTCGACGCCGTCGGAGTCCTCGCCGCACCCGGCGCCGACCGCGACGCCCTCCTCGCCGGCGTCCGCGAGGTGACCGCCGAGGCCGGGGCGACGACCTACACCGGCGACGACCGGGGCCTGGCCGAACAGCCCGACGCCAGGGCCGCGCGGGACTTCACCCTGCAGGCCGGCGGTGCCTTCGGCGGCTACGCCGCGATGATCATCGGCTTCGTCGTCGCCGGCACCGTCGGCCTCTCCGTACGGCACCGCCGCCGCGACCTCGCCCTGCTCCGCGCCGTCGCCGCGACCCCCGGCCAGGTACGGCGGATGATCCTCGGCGAGGTCGGCCTGCTCGCGATCCTCGCCGCGGTCGTCGGCGTTCCCCTCGGGCTCGTCGCCACCGGACGGATCCGCGACGAACTCGTCGCCCGCGCCTTCGTCCCCGACGGCTTCACCGTGCAGGGCGGCCTGCTGTCCGGCGCGGCGGTCACCGTCGCCGTCGCCGCCGTGGCACTGGCCTCCGCCTGGATCGCCGCACTGCGCACCACCCGCATCCGGCCCACCGAAGCGCTCGGCGAGGCCGCCGTCGAAGCCGGCCCCGGCAGCAGGGCACGGGTGGTCACCGGCCTGGTGTTCCTCGCCGGGGCCGTGTCCCTGATCGGCTTCACCGGCGCCACCGACGGCCAGACCGCCCTCACCGCAGCGGTCGGCATGCTCTACACGTTCGTCCTGGCCATCGCCCTGCTGGCCCCCTGGATCAACCAGGCCGCCGCCCGGCTCCTCGGCCCCGTACTGCGGGTCGTCTGGGGCAACAGCGGCTACCTCGCCGCCGCGAACCTGCGCGCCAACGCCCGGGGCACGGTCGCCGTCCTCACCGCGCTCGTGCTCTCCGTCGGCTTCGGCGGCTCCGTCTGGTTCCTCCAGGACAACCTCCAGCGCCAGACCGTCGTCCAGAGCCGCGACGGCACCCTCGCCCAGCACGCGCTGGTCGCCGGCACCGGCCTGCCCGCGTCCGCCACCGCGAAGGCCCGCCGCATCCCCGGCGTGGTCGCCGCGACGGGCGTGCGCCGTACCTCGGTCGTCGTGCCGAACGACCTGGGAGCCCAGGCCGTCGTCGCGCAGGGCATCGACCCGCGGGGCGCCGAACGCACCCTGGACCTGAGGGTACGGTCGGGCAGCCTCGCCGGCCTCGCGAAGGACACCGTCGCGGTGTCCACCGCCCAGGCGGACGCGGCCGGCTGGGAACTCGGCACCGCGGCCCGGCTGTGGCTCGGCGACGGCACCCCCGTCACCCTGGAGGTCGTCGCCCTGTACGAGCGCGGCTGGGGCTTCGGCGACGTCACCCTCCACACCCGGACCCTCACCGGGCACACCGTCACCGGACTCGACGACCAGGTCCTCGTCCGCACCGCCCCACACGCCGGCGCCGACACCCGCGAGGCCCTGGCCGACCTCGCCGGCCGCCACCCGGCCGCCTCCGTCGTCGGCACGGACACCCTCACCGGCGAACTCGCCCAGGACCTGGCCGTCAGCGGCTGGCTCAACAAACTGCTCATCGCCGTCCTCGTCGGCTACGCGGCGCTCGCCGCCGCCAACACCCTGATCATGGCGGCCCTCGCCCGGGCCAGGGAACTGTCCCTGCTGCGCCTGGTCGGCGTCACCCGCGGCCAGGTCAAGCGGATGGTCCACGCCGAACAGGCCGGCCTGCTCGGCGTGGCGCTCCTCATCGGCGGGACGATCGCCGCCGTCACCCTCACCTCGGTCGTCAACGCCGTCGCCGGACAGCGCATCCCGTACGTCCCGGCCGGCGGCTGGATCGCCGTCGTCGGCGGCACCGTCGCGCTCGCGCTGATCGCCACGATGCTGCCCGTCGGCCGGCTCCTGCGCACCCCGCCGGTCCAGGGCATCGGCATCCGCGAGTGAGGACGGGGAGGGAGGGGACGGCAGGCACGGCAGGTTGAGCCGGAACCCGTGACCGGGCTCCGTCGCAGGAGCGGCGGGGCCCGGTCACGGGTTCCGTACCGCCGCGCAGCACCGTGTCCCCGCGCACCGGTCGCGGCATCCCCGCGTCCGACCGCCGGAGCGGTGCGCACGGGACCGCCCGCGCCCTCTATCCTCACTGCCCTGGAAGCTGTGCGCAGCGCAGGGCGGGGCAGGGCAAGGGCAGGCGGTACACATGAGGACGCACGACCGGTCGGCGAAGACGACCGACGTCCCGGCGCGCCCGACGCCCGCCCCCACGCCGTCGTCCACCTCCGTCTCCACCTCCACCTCCGTCTCCGTCTCCGTCCGCACCCGCGTCGCCCTGGACGCCCTCGAACACCTGGTCAGCGGATTCGGTACCGGCATCCTCGCCCTGGTCGTCCTGCTGTGGCTGGCCGTGACCGCCGTCTCCTGCCTCGTCGGGGTGGGCCTGGTGCTGCTGCCCTCCGCGCTGCACGCGGTGCGCGCCGTCGCCGACCGGGAGCGGGCCCGGCTGTCCCGCTGGGGCCCGGAGATCATCGGTCCGGCGCCGCTCCCGTCCGGGCTGCGCGCCGCCGTCACCGACCGCACGGTCCGGCGTGAGGTGTGCTGGGTGGCCACGCACGGCGTCCTCGGCATGTTCCTCGGCGCGGTCGGGCTGACGCTGCCGCTGAACGCGGCCCGTGACATCAGCTTCCCGCTGTGGTGGCACCTCGTACCGGAGAGCGCGGCCACCGCCGCCGCGGGCTGGTGGACCGTACGCGACTGGCCCGGCGCCTTCTTCGTCCTGCTGATCGGTGTCCTGTGGCTCGCCGTCATCCTGCTGTGGATGCCCGCCCTCGCCCGGCTCCAGGCGTGGCCCGGCCGCCGGCTGCTGCGCCCCGACGGCGACACCGACCTGGTCCTGCGGGTCGCCGAACTCACCGCCACCCGCGCCGCGGCCCTCGACGCCCACGCCGTCGAACTGCGGCGCATCGAACGCTCGTTGCACGACGGCACGCAGAACCGTCTGGTCGCCGTCACCGTCCTGATCGGCGCGGCCCGCCGGGCCCTGACCCGTAACCCCGCCGACGCCGAGGCCGCCCTCGACCGCGCCCAGGACGCCGCCGAGCAGGCGCTCGCCGAACTCCGCGCGGTGGTGCGCAGCATCCTCCCGCCGGTGCTGGCCGACCGCAGCCTGCCCGACGCGCTCACCGCGCTCGCCGCCGACTGCCCCGTCCCCTGCGCCATCGACGCGGACGTGCCCGGCCGGTGCGCCGCGTCGGTGGAGGCGACCGCGTACTTCGTGGTCGCCGAGGCCCTCACCAACATCGCCAAGCACAGCGGCGCGAGCCGGGCCACCGTCACCGTCCGGCGCCGCGACGACCGGCTCTGCCTGACGGTCCACGACGACGGCCGCGGCGGCGCGGAGGAGAGCGGCGGATCCGGCCTCACCGGCATCCGGCGGCGCACCGAAGCACACGACGGAACCATGGAGTTGGCCAGCCCCACCGGCGGCCCCACCACCCTGGAAGTGACCCTGCCATGCGGATTGTGATCGCCGAGGACGACCCCCTGCTGCGCGAAGGGCTCGCGCTGCTGCTGCGCGCGGAGTCCCTGGACGTCGTGGCCACGGCGGGGGACCCCGAGGCCTTCCTCGAGGCCGTGGACGCCGAACGGCCCGACGTGGCCATCGTCGACGTCCGGATGCCGCCCACCCACACCGACGAGGGCATCGTCGCCGCCGTGGAGGCCCGGCGGCGCCGCCCCGACCTGGC
Source organism: Streptomyces yamdrokensis (assembly GCF_053890455.1). Classification (NCBI taxonomy): domain Bacteria; kingdom Bacillati; phylum Actinomycetota; class Actinomycetes; order Kitasatosporales; family Streptomycetaceae; genus Streptomyces; species Streptomyces yamdrokensis. Next base: position 2,140,587 of record NZ_CM132679.1, on the reverse strand, counting down.
CGTCCTGGTCCTGTCCGCCTACGTCGAGCAGGCCTTCGCCACCAGCCTCCTGGTCCGGGGCAGCGCCCGGCTCGGCTATCTGCTGAAGGAACGCGTCGGCCGCGTCGAGGAGTTCCTCGGCGCCCTGCACCGGGTGGCGGAGGGGGGCACCGCCATCGACCCCGAGGTGGTCGCCCAACTCCTCACCCGCAGCCGCCCCGACGAGCGGCTGCAACGGCTCACCCCCCGGGAACGCGAGGTCCTGGCCCTGATGGCCGAAGGGCTCGGCAACGCCGCTGTCGCCGAACGGCTCGTCGTCTCCGACGGCGCCGTCCACAAGCACATCCGCAGCATCTTCGCCAAGCTCGACCTGGCCCCCACCGACCGCACCGACCGCAGGGTCGCCGCCGTCCTCCACTACCTGGAGGGCGGCGCCGCCCGGCGCTCCTGACCAGCGGCAGGGGCGTCCTGGCCGAGCGAGCGTGCGGCGACCTGCGCCACATGCCGGGTGAACACCCCACCGGCGTCGGGGGTGAGGGAGCGCAGGGCGACGAGCGCCGTGAGGGCGACGTCGCACAACTCCGAACCGACGTCGTCCCAGGAGTGCGTGACGCCCTTGCGCGGGTTCTGCCCGGTCGTGCCGATCACCGCCTCGGCGACCTCGCCGACCTCCTCGGACAGCTTCAGCACACGCAGCAGCAGCGCCTCCCGGCCGTCGACCGGGCGGTGGGCGTCCAGCCAGGCGTGCAGGCCGTCGACGAAATCCCAGAGACCGTCCGGCGACGGGGAAGAGGCGGGGGACGGGGAGGAGGCCGCCGAGGGGGAGAAGGGGAAGGAAGGGGAGGGGGAGGGGGACACGGGCGGGCTGGGCATCGGGATCGGATTCGGGTCGCTCATACGGCAGACCCTGGCACAGGGCGCCGACCACACCCGGCCAACCACCCGACCCGCGGGTCGCCGGCCGCCGGCCACCTGACGGCCGGCCGACAGGTGGCCGGCCGTCAGGCGAACAGAACCTCCTGCTCGCCCTCCCGCGCCCTGCGCAGGCGCCGGCTGCGTGCGCCCACGACCACCGCCGTGGCCGCCGCGGTCGCGGCGAAGGCCACGACGACCATCCAGTCCCGGTCGGCCGAGTGACCGAGGGCGTGGTCCAGCGAGAGGCGGCCCGGACCGGTGACGGCGAGGCCGGCCGCCGTCAGCCCCAGGGTCGCGGCATGCTCGTAGCCGCCCTCCTGGTTGAAGAAGCCGTTGGGCGCGTGCACGGCGGCCGCGCCCGCCATCGCCCCGGCCGCCGCCGCACCCGCCGCCGGAGTGGCGAGACCGAGCGCGAGCAACGCGCCGCCGCCCGCCTCCGCGAGGCCCGCCGTCGTCGCGCTGATCCTGCCCGGTGAGTAGCCGATGGTCTCCATGAACTGGCCGGTTCCCTCGATCCCGCCCCCGCCGAACCAGCCGAACAGCTTCTGCGCGCCGTGTGCCGCCAGGGCGCCGCCCGTCCCCACCCGGAGCAGCAGCAGGCCCAGATCACGTCGGTCGTAACAGGTCACGTCGTCTCCCGGTCCCGAGCAGTCCCAGTGGCAGCCGCAGCCGAAGTCGCAGTCGCCTGGCGTGACCACCGTCGCACTCCGGCACCCGGTCCGGCCTGCGGCCGTCCGCCGTTCGGGTGGCGCGGCCGGCGCCGTGGGGCGGCCGCGCGGCAGCCCGACGCGGCAGCCGTTCCACCCACCGGCGCGTACCCCGCGGTCCCACGCGGGTCCGCCCCCTGCCGGTGCGGTGGAACGACTGCCGCGTCCTCCCCCTCGATGTGGTCTGCGCAGCCCGCGGAAGCCATCGGCCTCACATGTGAAGCTCTGGTGCGGGAGGGATGAGCATATGACCGTCACCGGCCGCAATGCTGCGGACTGTCGCATTCCGTTTGTGCAGCTTGTGAAGTCCGGAGGTTTTGGCTCCGGATCGGCTCAGCCGGCTTCCCCGGGGTAGCGGACGCCGATGCGCTCCCGGATCGCGTCGAGCGTCCGCATCACCGAGAGCGTGCCGTCCAGCGGGACGAGCGGGGACTCGGTCTCACCGGCCCGCAGGGCGCGCATCGCCTCGGCCGCCTCGTGCTTGAGGGTGTTGCGGGACCCGTCCGCCGGGTCCGCGGTGAACTCCTCGGCGTCCCGGCCCTCCCGGTGCAGCACGAACCGGTCCGGGAAGAAGAAGCCGTACGGGATGTCGATCCGGCCCTCGGAACCGGTGACCGAAGCGGAGGTCGCGGTACCGCCGACGATGGAGCAGTGCACCGACGCGACGGCCCCGTTCTCCCAGGAGAGCAGTGCGCCCGTCTGGAGGTCGACCTTCTCCTCCGAGAGCGTGGCCTTCGCCACGACGTCCGCCGGCTCCCCGAGCAGCAGCTGCGTGAACGACACCGGATACACGCCGAGGTCCAGGAGCGCGCCGCCGCCCAGTGCCGGGTCCCGCAGCCGGTGCGACGCGGGGACGTTCGCCGCCAGCCCGAAGTCGGCCTGCACCGTGCGCACTTCACCGATCGCGCCGTCGTCGATCAGCGCCTTCAGCCGCCGCACCATGGGGTGGCAGTACATCCACATGGCCTCCATCAGGAAGCGCCCCCGGTCGCGTGCCAGGCCGACCAGTTCCGTCGCCTCGCGCGCGTTGAGGGTGAACGGCTTCTCGCACAGCACGTTCCGCCCCGCCTCCAGGCACAGCCCGGCCGCGGCCCGGTGCGCCGAGTGCGGGGTGGCGACGTAGACGATGTCGATCTCCTCGTCCCGCGCGAGCGACTCCCAGTCGCCGTACGCCCGCGGTATCCCGAACCGCTCGGCGAACGCCTTCGCCGGCTCGGGCGACCGCGAGGCCACCGCCACGATCTCCGCGTCCGGCATGTCCACCAGATCCGCCGTGAACGTCGCGGCCATGCCGCCCGTCGCCAGAATTCCCCAGCGCACGTTCTGCCCTGTCATCCGTTCCGCCCTTGCTCGTTCGTGGTTCGTGGTTCGCTCGTTGCCCGTGATCCCGGTCACTCTTCCGTGGAAGCGCTCCCATGACATCCTCGCGAACATCTTCACCCGAGACCGCCGCTCCGGGCGAGCACCCCGTACGGGCTGAGAGCATAGGGAGCCTACGTATCAAAAAGGGAGGGGCCACATGCCCGAGGGCGGGGCGTCCACATCCACCACGACATCGAGGACGGCGCCGGGCACGGCCACTTCGACAGCCACCGCGGGCAAGGGGAGCCGCCGCGGGAGTCCGGGGACCCCGGTACGGGTGACCGGGGCGACCCGGGCGACCCTCCTGCTCACGCTCATCCTGGGCAGCCTGACCGCCACCGCCCCGCTGGCGATGGACATGTACCTCCCCGCGCTCCCCGAGGTCACCCGGTCGCTGGGGTCGACCGCGTCCACCGTCCAGCTCACCCTCACCGCCTGCCTGGCCGGTATGGCGCTCGGGCAGCTGGTGGTGGGGCCGATGAGCGACCGGTGGGGGCGCCGTCGGCCGCTGCTCGTCGGTCTCGCCGCCTACGTCGTCGCCACCGCGCTGTGCGCGATCGCGCCCAGCGTGGAACTCCTCATCGCCTTCCGGCTGGCCCAGGGCCTCTCGGGCGCGGCCGGCATCGTCATCGCGCGGGCGGTGGCCCGTGACCTGTACGACGGCGTGGCCATGGCCCGCTTCTTCTCCACCCTGATGCTGGTCTCCGGCGTCGCCCCGATCGTCGCCCCGCTGATCGGCGGGCAGGTGCTGCGGGTGACGGACTGGCGGGGCGTCTTCGTCGTCCTCACCGCCCTCGGCGTCCTGATGGCGGCCGTGGTGTGGGTGAAGCTGCCGGAGACGCTGGAGCCCGCAGACCGTCACCGCGGCGGGATCGGCGAGACGCTGGGCTCGATGCGCAGGCTGCTCGCCGACCGGGCCTTCACCGGCTACGTCCTCACCGGCGGCTTCGCCTTCGCCTGCCTCTTCGCCTATGTCGCCGCCTCCCCGTTCGTCGTCCAGGAGATCTACGGGGCCTCCCCGCAGACGTTCAGCCTGCTGTTCGGGATCAACTCGGTGGGCCTGGTGATCATGGGCCAGATCAACGGCAAGGTGCTGGTCGGCAGGGTCCGGCTGAACCGGGTGCTCGGCCTCGGCCTGGCCGTCGTCGTGGCCGCCTCGACCGCGGTGCTGCTGATGGCGCTGGGCGTGTTCGGGGACGTCGGGCTGGCGCCGATGGCCGTCGCGCTGTTCGTGCTGATGTCCGCCATGGGCATCACCATGCCCAACACCCAGGCGCTCGCCCTGATGCGGATCAAGCACTCCGCCGGCTCCGCGTCCGCCCTGCTCGGCACGTCGTCCTTCCTCATCGGCGCCATCGCCTCCCCGCTGGTCGGGATCGCGGGCGAGGACACCGCCGTTCCGATGGGCGTCGTCCAGCTGACCGCCGCCCTGGCGGCATCGGCCTGCTTCCTGGGAATGTGCCGCCCCGGGCGCGGGCGCGCGGCCACGGACGACGGGATCACCCTGCGGCCCCGCGCGGCCGGCGGGCCCGCCGGAAGCGGTACAGCCGGCAAAACCAACGGAACCGGCGGCACCGGGAGAGCGGAGGCGGACAGCTGAGCGCACCGAGACTGCGCCGTGGCACACCGGAACGGGCCGGGCTCGACCCCCGCGAACTCGCCGCCCTCGTCCAGGAGGTCCGCGCCCGCACCGACGGGGAACACCCCTGGGCCGCGGGCGCCGTCGTGGTCGCCGGCCGCGGCCCGGTGCTCGCCGTGCAGGAGGCGGCGGGCTGGGCCGTACGGTACGCGGGATGCGACGAGCGGACCGGGGCCGCGGTGGAGCTGCCGTCCGGCGACCGCGTGCCGATGACCGTGGACACCCCCTTCGACCTGGCGTCCCTGACCAAACTGTTCACCTCGGTGGCCGCCGTGCAGCAGATCGAGCGCGGCACCCTGGGCGCCGACGCCCGCGTGGGCTCGTACCTGCCGGACTTCCCGGCGGCCGTACGGTACGGCATCACCGTCCGTCATCTGCTCACCCACACCTCCGGGCTGCGCCCCGAACTCCCGCTGTACGACTGCGCCGACGACGCGGAGCGCCTGGCCCGGCTCCGCGCGGAGCGGCCGGTCGCGGTGCCCGGCACGTACCGCTACTCCGACCTGAACATGCTGCTGCTCCAGCACCTCCTGGAGCGCCTCACCGGCCGCACCCTCGACACGCTCGTCCGTGACGGCATCACCCGGCCGCTCGGCATGACCGCGACCGGCTTCGGCCCGTGTCCGGGCGCGGCGGCCACCGAGGACCAGCGGCGGCCCTGGGCCAGGGCGGACCGGGGCATGCTGCGCGGCGAGGTGCACGACGAGAACGCCTGGGCGCTCGGCGGTGTCGCGGGCCACGCCGGTCTCTTCTCCACCGGCCCCGACCTGGCGGTCTTCTGCCGCACCCTGCTGGCGGGCGGCTCGTACGGCCCCGCCCGCATCCTCGGCCCCGACCTCGTGGACCTGCTCCTCGCCCCGCCGGGCCTGGGCTTCGCCGTGGACCAGCCGTGGTTCATGGGGGAGCTGGCCGGGCGGGGCGCGGCCGGCCACACCGGCTTCACCGGCACCTCCCTGGTCCTGGACCGTGCCACCGACACCTACCTCGTCCTCCTCGCCAACACCGTCCACCCCCGCCGCCCGCCGGCCCCGTCCAACGGCCCCCGCGCGATGGCGGCCACGCGTGTGGCCCGCGCGGTCCGGGGGAAGTGAGGGGCACCCCATGGACGGGCGGCGCTTGCCGGGGCGGGCCGGGGCGGCCGGCGCGGCGGGCGGCACCGTCGCGCCGGAACCGCCGGCGCGCTCGAGTCCGGTCCCGGAGTGGGCCCCGTCCTTCCGCGGGCGTCGCTCCCGCTCCTGGGACTCTTCCCGACGACGGCCGCCGCGGTGGAGCGGGCGCGGCGTCGCGGCCGGTGACGGGGGCCGTCCGCCCGCGCCGTAGAATCGCGAGGTGAACGCCCCCGCTCCCGCCTCGCCCGGCTCTCCCGCCGACACCCTGCGCGGCGCGCTCGCCGGGCTGCTCGACGGGCTTCCGCCGCGGCAGGCGGCACAGGCCGTCGAGCGGCTGATCGCCACCTACCGGGGCGCCACCCCGACCGCGGCGCCCATCCTGCGCGACCGCGCGGACGTCGCCGCGTACGCCGCGTACCGGATGCCCGCCACCTTCGGGGCCGTACGGTCCGCGCTGACGGCGTTCGCCGACGCGGTGCCCGGCTGGACGCCCGGCGACCACCTCGACATCGGCGGCGGGACCGGCGCCGCGGTCTGGGCGGCGAGCGCCACCTGGGAAGGGAAGCGACCGGTGACCGTCCTCGACTGGGCCGAGCCCGCCCTCGCCCTCGGCCGGGAACTCGCCGCCGCCCACCCCGCCCTCGCGGAGACCCGCTGGCAGCGCTCCCGGATCGGCAGCGCGCTCGCCCTCGAGCCCGCCGACCTCGTCACCGTCTCCTACGTCCTCAACGAACTGACCGACGCCGACCGCGCCGCCCTCGTCGACGCCGCCGCCGGTGCGGCCCGGGCCGTCGTGATCGTCGAACCGGGCACCCCCGACGGCTACGCCCGCGTCATCGAGGCCCGCGACCGGCTGGTCCGGGCCGGTTTCCGGGTGGCCGCCCCCTGCCCGCACAGCGCCGACTGCCCGATCGTCCCCGGCACGGACTGGTGCCACTTCTCGGCGCGGGTCAGCCGTTCCTCGCTGCACCGCCAGGTCAAGGGCGGCTCCCTCGCCTACGAGGACGAGAAGTTCAGCTACGTCGCCGCCACCCGCCTCCCGGTGAGCCCCGCCCCCGCCCGCGTCGTCCGCAAGCCGCAGATCCGCAAGGGCCAGGTCCTCCTCGACCTCTGCGAGACGGACCCGGCCCTGCGCCGCACCACCGTCACCAAACGCCACGGAGACCTGTACCGGGCGGCCCGGGACACCGACTGGGGCGACCCCTGGCCGCCGCCGGCCGATGACGAGGGGCAGTAGGGCCTGTCGCGAGAGTGACGCCTGCCGCGCGGCGCCCGGCACGCGCTCTCGTCGCACCGCCCGAGAGCCCGGGTACGCCCGGTACGAGGGCTTTTGGACGGCACGCCGAGAGCACGCACCGGACGCCGCGCGGCCGCCCTTCGGGCGACGACGCCACTTTCGCGACAGGCCCTACCAGGCCCGGTTCCCGGGCTCTCCTTCGCTTCCTTCCCGCTGCTGTACTCGCTGGTGTTCCTGCTCGCGTCGCTCCTGGAGCCCGCGCAGCAGTTCGCGCTTCCGGGCCCGGGCGTCGCGTCCGCCGCCGACGCGGCCGTCGCGTCCGCCGCCGCGCAGGGCCTCGCGGCCGAGGTGCTGTCGGGTGCCGCCGACGCCCAGCATGTTTCCGGATCCGCCTCGGGACATGGTGACCTCCATTTCTCCGACCCGTGACGAGACGTATCGTCTCGTTCAATTCCTCACCACTCTCAGGCGAGACGTACCGTCTTGTCAACCTGGTAAATTCAAGCCATGGCCTCGAACAGCTCCTCGTCCCCCGACTCCACCCGCCGCAGCGAGCGCTCCCGCCGCTCCATCTACGACGCGGCCATCGCCCTGGTCGTGGAGATCGGCTACCCGAAGACCACGATCGAGGGCATCGCCGCCCGTGCCGGCGTCGGCAAGCAGACGATCTACCGGTGGTGGCCGTCGAAGGCGGACGTCCTGCTGGAGGCCTTCCTCGACCTCGGCGAGCAGGCCGCCCGTACCGCCGCGGAGGAGTACGGGACCGTCGACGACGGGCGAGGGGGGCCACAGGGCAGGGGCATCCCCGACACCGGGGACCTCGCAGCCGACCTCAAGCTCGTCCTGCGCGCCACGGTCGACGAGCTGCGCGACCCGGCGTTCGAGGCGCCCACCCGCGCCCTGGCCGCCGAGGGCGTCGTCAACGAGGAACTCGGCCGGAGGTTCGTCGCCAAGCTGCTGGAACCCTCGCTCCAGCTCTACGTCGACCGGCTGCGCTCCGCGCAGGAGGCGGGAGACGTCCGCCCCGAGATCGACCCGCGCATCGCCCTGGAACTGTTCGTCTCGCCACTCGCCCAGCGCTGGCTGCAGTACACCGGGCCGATCTCCCACGAGTACACCGACACCCTCGTCGACTACGCCCTGGGCGGCATCGCACCCCGCTGACCAGGTCCAAAACCCTGGGGCGGGCGAACCCCGCGCGCATACCCTTCGCCCCGTGGGGCACCCATCGTCACGTCCGGGCCCCGCTTGTCCCGGCTGCGCCGATTGTGGGCTCCGGCCCCCCGAGGCGCAGGATGGTGGGACCATGGGGCATGCTGTGGAGCACGACGGCGAGGCGAGGAGCTAGATGAGCGCGGAGTTCGGCGGTAGGACCGGCAGGCAGGGCAAACTCTCCCGGTGGCTGCGCGGACGCCGCCCGGAACCAGCCGTCGACGAAGGCGGCCGTGAGGCTCTGCTGCTCGCCGCCGCCGGTGCGGGACTCCCGCTCTCGCCCGCCGCCCACCCGGCCGGATACGGCTGTTCCTGCGACCGCGTCGGCTGTCCCACTCCCGCCCGGCACCCCGTCTCGTTCGCCTGGCAGACGCAGTCCACCACCGACCGCGCCCAGATCGAGCGCTGGGCCCGCCACCAGCCCCAGGCCAACTTCATCACCGCGACCGGCATGGTGCACGACGTACTCGACGTGCCCCTCGAAGCCGGCCACGAGGCGTGGGAGCGCCTGCAGGAGGCGGGGGTCGAGGTCGGTCCCGTCGCGCAGAGCGACGACGGCCGCATGCTGTTCTTCACCCTCACCCGGGGCACCCCCGAGGACGAGGACGAATGGTGGCCGTGCGAGCTGGACTGCCATCCCGAGACGATGGACGAGCATCCGGGCCTGCGCTGGCACTGCCGCGGTTCGTACGTCCTGGTGCCGCCCGCGCGGCTGCCCGGCGAGGACAACCGGTCGGTGCACTGGCTCCGCGGCCCCGAGCACCCGCTGCCCGACCCGCTGAGCCTGCTGGAATACCTCACCGACGCCTGCGCCCGCCACGCCGGCGAGCACCCCGACCAGGCGGCCGCCGCGGCCTGGCCCTCGCGCCGCTGACCCGCCGCGGAACCCGGCCCCATGCGGTCCGGTCCCGCCGCAGGGCGGCGACGACGGCGGACGCGCTAATCGCCCTTGGCCGACGTCAGCCCCTGGATCCGGCCCAGGATCTTCACCTCGCCGTCGCCACCGCCGTCGGCGCCCGGGTCCAGAGCCACCTCGTTGGACACGAACTCCATCGTCAGGTTCTGCTGTATCTCGCCGGTGGTCAGCGCCAGTACGTCCTTGTTCGGCGTCGGTACGGACGTCCCGGCGGCGGCCGTCTGCTTCTCGAAGTGGCGCGTGGTGAAGAAGACCAGCGCCCCGCCGTCCTCGGTACGCAGCGCCAGCGGCGCGTAGTCGCCGTTCGTCATCGGCTCGTCGATGTACTGCGTGGCCAGACCCGGCCGGGCCGACTGCTTCGTCCGCAGCGCCCGCCACGCGCTGGTGTGCGGCCCCTCGGCGAAGGCGGCGTCGCCACCGTCCTCGCCGTTCTTCAGGTACGACGCGTACGTCGCGCTCAACTCGCCGGGCGGTACGGCCAGACCGGTCGCGTTCGCGGGCACCGCCTCGGCCCAGCCGTCCTTGTCCACCGCGAACCCGGGCATGACGTCCGGGGCGACCAGCGTCAGATACGCAGCCTCCCAGGTCTCGTCCAGGCCGCCGCGCGTGAACACCAGCAGCCAGCGGGAGTCGCCGCCCTTGTTGCCGGCCGCGTCCGCGAGGAACCAGCGGGGCCAGCCGGCCTTCTTGGGGATGGTGAACTTCGCGTCGGTCAGCCTCAGCGGCGCGTGCCGGGGGTTGCCGTCCGGGTTGTTGGCCTTCCCGGCCGTCAGCCGCGCCGCGTCGATGTCGGCGAGCGCGCCGGTGGTGTGGTCGGCGTCCAGGGAACGGTCGTACGCCTTGTCGGCCTTGTTGTAGGCGGCCGTGAACTCCTGGAGCGCCGTGGCCGCTTCGGCGCGGGTGGTGGCCGGAAGCACCTCCCGCTCACCGTGCACGACTACGCAGCCGCTCGCCGTCAGCGACAGAGCGGTCACCGAGGCGGCCGCGATCAGCACGCTCCGGTCGAACCCGCGGAACCCGTGGGGCCCGTGGAACCCGCGGAGCCTTCGAAGGCCGAGATACCTGCTCATCCGGATCCTTCACCTTCCCCTTCCCGGAGCCGAACCCTACCGGGGCGGGGTGCGGCGCGAACGCCGGGACCGGATACAGCGGCCACACCGTGACCCGGCGCGGAACCCGCCCGGGTGAGGGGGCCGGAGGGAGGGGCATGACGGCGTGATCAGGAAGGGCGACCCTCGGCGGAGGAGGTGTCCTTCCCGGTCCTCACGTCCTACCGGTTGAAGGCGGGCAGGGCGAACCGGGCGACGAGCGGGAAGCCGTCCTCCCGGGCGCTCTTGGCGTTCACCGAGTACACCACCGTCCGGGACAGGTCCCGGGTCGCGGCCAGCACCGTGTGGTAGCCGGGCCGGGACCCCGTCTTGCCCCAGAGCTCCGTCCCGTTGTGGACGAAGCGCTGAAGCGCCATGCCGTAGGACGCGCCCTCGACGTCGGGGACGACGAACATCTGGTCCAGGAGCGGCTGCGGCACCACCCGGCCCCGGAACAGGGCCACCAGGAGCCGTTCCAGGTCGGCGGTGGTGGAGATCATGTTGCCGACCGCCCAGCGGTCGGACATGTTCCACTCCGTGACGTCGGTGGTCCGGCCGCCGATGTCCGTGTAGGCCCGGTGGTGCGGGCCGTGGACGCGCGGGTCGGGTCCGGCGGGGAAGCCGGTGTGCCGCATGCCCAGCGGACGGAAGATCCGTACGTCGGCGCGGTGTTCGTAACGGTCGCCCGTCACCCTCTCGATCAGCAGGCCGAGCACGGTGTAGTCGATGTTCTGGTAGACCTGCCGCTCCCCGGGCGCGAAGGCCGGCCCCTTCGCGACCGCCGTGGCCACCACCCGCTCGGCGCTGAGGGTCCAAAACCGGTGGGGGTACATCTCCTCGGTGGTCGAGCCGAGGTTCGCACCGGGCCGCAGACCGCTGGTGTAGGTGAGCAGATGCCGTACGGTCGGCGGCTCGGTGAAGGAGCCCGGCAGCAGGCCGGGCAGATAGCGGGTGAGGGGCGCGTCGAGCTCGACCCGCCCCTCCGCGACCAGCTGAAGCACCAGCGCCGCGGTGACCACCTTGGTCGTCGACCCGGCCCGGAACCGCGCGTTCTCCAGAGCAGGGGCCCCGGTCCGCAGATCCCGCACCCCGGCGGCCCCCGCCCAGCTCCCCTCGCCCCCGACCCGGACGAGAGCGGCCGAGATGTCCCCGTCGGGGAGTCCGGTGAGGGCCTGTTCCAGGGCGGCGACGTCAGGACCGTCGGGGTCAGGGGCGACTCCGACGGGCGACACGGCCGCCGCGGAAGTGGTTCCGGGGGGATGGGCGGCGGCCACTTTGGCCAGGGGGCCGAGAGCCGCCCCGGCCAACAAGGCGGAGGCAACGGCGATACGGACATGGCGATGGGCATTCATGTACGGGTTCTCCTGCTTCCCAGGGGGCAGCGCTTCGGACGGACTCCATCCTGGTGATCGCGCACGCCACCGTGATCCTGCGCGAAGAGGAGCCCGACCCCGCATGTCCGGGGCTCAGTTCTCGGGGTGACCCCTAGGTCGCACAGGCGGCTTGAACGGATTGTTTAAAGCAATCCATTGACAAGCATCTGTGCGACGTCTCACCCTTGTCCCATGCCGTCGACTCCCGAACAGTGCCCCGAGTCCGACCCCGACCCCTTCACGCCCCCGCATCCGGAGCAGGCGCGGGCGCAGCGCGTCCACGCGTCCCTCTTCCGCATCGCCGAGCGGCACGCGTCCACCGACGAGCAGCGCCGCCGACAGGTCCACCCCTCGGTCCTCGGCCCGCACGAAGCCGTCAGGCTCGTGTCGTTCCTGCTCAGCGGAGCCGCGCAGTCGGACGACGGTGAACCGGAGGTGGACCGGGCCGACGTCACGGCCGCGCTGAGCCTCGTGCCACTGGCCCGTGGGGAGCTGGACGAACTGGAAACCGGCCTCCTCCAGATGGCCCGGGGCCGCGGCATGACCTGGCAGGACATCGCCTTCGGTCTCGGCCTCGGCACCCCCCAGGCAGCCAGACAGCGTTACGAACGCCTGGCCGGCCGGACGGCGGCCACCGAGGAAGGCCCCGAGTAGGAGGGCCCGCCCCACGCCTTTGCGCACCTCGCGCTTCAAGGAACTCGATCAGGCGGTCGTCGTGGACTCAGCACCACTGCGACTCCGCGTGATCCGCGACGATCTCCACGTGGAGAACGTCTTTCTCCGGGCTCTCCACACCCAGGTATGCGGTCGTCCCGTCCACCGACTTGGTGAAGCAGCCGGGCACGGTCTCGCCGCCGTCCGTGGTCCGGGGCCGCCAGTTGTCGGCCCGGGCAGCCTCCCGGTAGTGCCGCAGGGCCGTCTTCGGCGAACCGTCGTACCGGTACCGCGTCCCGACGACCACGAAACGATCGTCGTCATCGCACTCCCGGTAGCGGCTCGCCCGGTCCGCCCCGTCCGGCGATGTGCCCAGTACCGTCTCGTGGGCCATCGCCTCGGCGAGCCGGTCCTCTTCCTCGCCGCAGCCGTAGGCGGTCAGGAAGTACACCGCGGGCAGGCCCACCAGCAGCAGCCCCGAAGCGGCCACGGCGGCAGTCAGTTTGGATCCCGCCCCCATTTTCCCCATGCCGAAGGACGTTAGCGCACCACCGCGAAGGCAGGAGCGGAGGTATCAGGCGACCGGGCGCGCTTCCCGTGTCCGCAGCGTGCGTGCGAGCCGACCGAGCAGCACGGCGTTGAACAGTCCGGACAGAGCCGCACCGACGGAGAAGAGCAACGGGCCCAGCCAGGCGAGCGAGGAGCTCCACTCAGCGGGGGACGCCACCAGGAGGGCGACGATGCTGAGCGGTGCCGTGGTCATGAGCGGCCAGATCCCGGCGAACCCCGGGTCCGGCAGCAGGTACGCGGCGACGAGGAAGAACCCCAGCGACGACGCGACCACGACGAGATACCCGCGCGCGAGCCAGTTGTCCATCGCGGGGGCCAGCAGGGCCCGAGTCCTGCGCACACCAGGGCTTGCACGGCGAGCAGTGTCCGTTCCCTCCCGCTCCGAGGGGCCCGAGACACGCGGGTGGGGCTCACGCGAGCCGGGTGACACGGCGGTCGCGGATCCCGCGAGGAGAGCGCCGAGCACGGCGGCGTTCACGAAGGCACACAGAAGGAGCCATGCGACCCAGAAGGTGATGGCCAGCGCCTCGACCGCCTCGCCACCCTCCGTGCCCGGACCGAAGGGCAGAACCGCGGCCAGGAGGGAAAGAGGCGCCGTGAGCAGCAGAGGGATCGAGGCGAAGCCGCTCTCCGGGAAGAGGAACACGGCCGGGACGGAGAGAGCGAGGGCAGCCAGGTAGCTCCTGGCAAGCCAGTTGCCCGTGGCAAGCGCAAGGAGCCGGTGCGGGAGGCTGCGCGGGCGGGAGTCGTTCGGCATCGCGGGTTCCTTCAGGTCGGCCCAAGCTTGGCGCTCTCAACGATGGACCGGAACTCCCGTGCGGGGATGAGTACACGTACTCATCCCCGCACGGGAGTTCCGGAAAGTGCTCCACCCCCGTCCATGGCGGTCGTTTCCGGGTGGCATTCTGGGGCCATGCGACCCCGGACACTCTCCACCGAGAGCGATCTTCGGCACCTGCTCAACGAATGGGATCCGATCGGCGTCGCCGACCTCGTCCAGGGCGAGTACGACTGCGTGCTGGCCCCCTTGCTCCAGCGGCTTTGTGGCGGTGCGAGCCGGACGGAGATCGGTGAGTTCCTGCGGCGCGAACCGGAGGATCACTTCGGGCTTGATCCCCTGGGTCCGCGGCCCGAAGCATCGGCGCCCTCCGGCGGCTGGAAATGCCACGCGTCGTAAGAGACCAGGAGTTTCCCGGATCGCACATGCGCGATCCGGGTCGTGCTGTCGAGGAGTGCCCGGATCGCGACAACCTCGGTGCTCATGGACAGGTGGGTGAGCACCGGGGTCTGCAGCAGTCCGCCGTGCGCGGCAACGTCCAGGAGGAAGGTCCATTCCCCGCTGCGGCACACCCCACACCCGCGCCGCAGGCGTCTCGTGGCCGCTCCGCCCGAAACGCCGCAACGCCTCGTCGGGCGTGCACAGCGGGTACGGCGCCTGGTTGGAGACACCCAGGCGGGACAGCACCTCGTCGGACGAAAGCCCTCGCACACATGCGATGCCGAAGTGGTCCCGGGGCGCACAGCCGGCCGGTGCGGATTCCGTCACCACCGCTCGTTCTTCGGCTCGGCAGTCGTTGTACGTGCCACGACCCCGTGCACGGTTGTCCGTGTCGGGCCGGCAGCTTGTCCGCGTATGTCTTAGTCACCGTAGCGCCGGCGCCTCACCGGAAGGGGGACAGTCGTTCCTCCTCGTTGCCGGAGTCCTCCGATCGTCCACGTGGGCGCGGCTGCTCACGTTCTCCCGGGAGTGGTCGGCTCCACACCGGCGCCACCGTGAGCTGGGGCGACCTCGGCCGCTGCGCGATGCTTCAATGCCCCCGTGAGTGACTACGACGTGGTGCGCGTCTTCTGCGGCCCCCGGGGCGGGTACGGCAACGAACTCGGTGTCGTCCGCGAGGGTTCCGTCATGCCCGGGCGGAGCGAGCGGCAGCTGTTCGCGGAGAAGCTCGGCTTCAGCGAGACCGTGTTCGTCGACGACCCCGAGCGCGGGGTGATCGACATCTACACCCCCACCCTGCGCCTGCCCTTCGCCGGCCACCCCTGCGTCGGTGCGGCCTGGCTGCTCGACGTGCCCGAGCTGGTCACGCACGCCGGGGTGGTGGGCGCCCGGCAGGACGGGGAGTTCTGCTGGATCGAGGCGCGCGCGGAGTGGGTGCCGCCACGCACCCTGCGCCAGTACGCCACCGCCGCCGAGGTCGACGACCTGGCCGTGCCGCCGAAAGGGGAGTGGACCTACGCCTGGGCCTGGGAGGACGAGCCCGCCGGACGGGTCCGCGCCCGCGCCTTCCCCGGCCGCGACGACGGCATCGACGAGGACGAGGCGACCGGCGCCGCCGCCCTCCTCCTCACCGACCGGCTCGGACGCGCCCTCAACATCACCCAGGGCACGGGCTCCCAGATCCTCACGGCACCCCAGCCGTACGGATGGACCGAGATCGGGGGGCGGGTGTTCCTGGAACGCTGAGGTCGGCTCAGGCTTGCGAGGAGAGCACGCCAGGCGTCGCACCCGAACATGATCACCGGGCCGGCCGGGTCCCTCCCAGGTGCACAGGCCAAGGCGCCGCCCCGGACTGACCTCCGTTTCGGAGGCAATGCCGGCCTCTGTCAGGCGATCTTCTCCGTAGCCTCCCGCCCACGACTGGCGCGAGCACCGAGGGAGCGAGTGACCAGTGGTTCCTCGTTCCACTCATCGACCGGCGGATCACCGGACCCGCCCCTGAAGCGCCGATCTGCTCCGCCACTACGACATTGTGATGATCCACCACGACCACAGCGAGCGGGGCAAGGCGGATGCCGTCCGTGACCGTTCTTCCGACGGCGCGCACCGGATTGTGGCCCTGGTGCCCGTACGGGAGACCGAGGCGTGGATGCCGGCAGACCCCGCGGCCCCGAAAGAAGCGGCCCCCACGCGTGGCGCCGCGTGGGAGGTGCCGCACGACGTGGAGAAGGCCGCAGACCCGAAGGCCGTGCCGAAGGCGGCTCTCGGCGGCCGGCGCGATGCGGAGCGGGACTTCGGACGGCTGGGGCAGACGGTCGCGCTCGATGCCCTGCGCAAGGTTCCCGCGTACCGGGCCTGGAGCGAGGAGTCGCGCAGGGCGATGGAACGGCTGCGGTTTCTGTGAGCCGCGGAGCGGGCGTCACGCCGACAGCGGGAACTCCTCGCCCAGGGCGCGGAAGACGGCGGTGTTCAGGGCGAAGGCCCGCTTGCACTCGGTGATGACGCGCTGCTTCTCCAGGTCGTCCGCCCGGACGCCGTCGAGCAGTTCGCGGTACTCGCGCTTGAACGCGGCCGGGTTGGATATCCCCTCGAAGACGTAGAAGCGGACGCCGTCGCCCTTCTTCGGGAAGCCCCAGGTGCGCTCCGCCCTGTCGCGGATGATCTGGCCGCCGGAGAGGTCGCCGAGGTAGCGGGTGTAGTGGTGGGCGATGTAGCCGGCCGGCCACTCGGCCGCGCAGTGCGCGACGCGCTCCGCGTACGCCCGCGTGGCGGACAGCGCCGTCAGCGTCGCGCGCCAGTCGGGGCCGCGCAGGTGGGCCAGGTCCCGCTCCAGGGAGGGCAGGCGCAGCAACTCCGGGCGGACGAACGGGCCGGCCACCGGGTCCGACGCCAGTCGCCGCGTGCTGGACTCCAGCGCCTCGTAGACGAACCACAGCTGCTCGGTGTAGCGCGCGTACGCGTCCATGCCCAGCCGGCCGCCGAGCAGGTCGCTCATGAACGTCGAGGTCTCCGCCTCCACGTGCTGCTCGTGCGAGGCGGTGCGGATGAGGGTCGAGAAGGAGTCCATGAGTCCAGATCTTTTACGGTTAGGCTTGCCTAAGTCAATACCTTGCCGACGGCTCGTCGGTATCCCGTCGGTGACTCCCTACCCCGTTGTGGAACGACGAAAGCCCGCCCTCCGAAAGAGGGCGGGCCCAAGGGGGAGGGGCTTCGGGTCCGGCTACGGCAGGGTCAGGATGTCCGCGCCGGTGTCCGTCACCACCAGGGTGTGCTCGAACTGGGCCGTCCGCCTGCGGTCCTTCGTCACGACCGTCCAGCCGTCGTCCCACATGTCGTACTCGTGCGTGCCCAGCGTCAGCATCGGCTCGATCGTGAACGTCATGCCCGGCTGGATGACCGTCGTCGCGTGCGGACTGTCGTAGTGCGGGACGATCAGCCCGGAGTGGAACGCGGTGCTGATGCCGTGCCCGGTGAAGTCCCGGACCACGCCGTAGCCGAAGCGCTTGGCGTACGACTCGATGACCCGGCCGATGATGTTGATCTGCCGGCCCGGCCTGACGGCCCTGATCGCCCGGTTCAGCGACTCCCGGGTGCGTTCCACCAGGAGCCGGCTCTCCTCGTCCACGTCGCCCACCAGGTACGTGGCGTTGTTGTCGCCGTGCACCCCGCCGATGTACGCCGTCACGTCCAGGTTGACGATGTCGCCGTCGCGCAGCACCGTCGAGTCCGGGATGCCGTGGCAGATCACCTCGTTGACCGACGTGCACAGCGACTTGGGGAAGCCGCGGTAACCGAGCGTCGACGGGTACGCGCCGTGGTCGCACATGTACGCGTGCGCCACCCGGTCCAGCTCGTCGGTGGTCACGCCGGGTGCGATGAGCTTGGCGGCCTCCGCCATCGCCCGCGCCGCGATCCGCCCGGCGGTCCGCATCGCCTCCACGGTCTCGGGGGTCTGCACCTCCGGCCCGGTGTACGGCGTGGGAGCGGGCTTCCCGACGTACTCGGGTCGGCGGATGTTTCCGGGTACGGAACGGGTGGGAGACAGTTCCCCTGGGATGAGCAGCGACTGGCCAGACATGGCGGCGAGTCTAATTCAGTGTCCACGGGGCACCGTCTTCCGTGGCGAGAGGAGCCGGTCATGCCCCTGTTCAAGAAGCGGACGGTCGGAAAGCCGGGCGAGTGGTACTACTGCCTGGAACACCAGAAGGTCGAGGAGGGTCCGGACTGTCCCAACAAGGACCGCTTCGGGCCCTACACGAGCCGCACCGAGGCCGAGCACGCCATGGCGACGGCCCGCGAGCGCAACCTCCAGTGGGAGAACGACCCCAAGTGGCACGACGCCGCCGAGGGGGACGGCGGACGCGGCGACGCCTGACCGGCCGACCCCGCGGGCGGGCCCGCTTTGGCTACCAGCGGGCCGGGGGCGGGGCCGTCAGGAGGTCGGCCAGGCGTGACACGCGGTCCCGGAAGGGGCGGCGGCCCCGCGACGGCGGCAGGGTGTTCTCCCCGGCCGCCGCGCCGACCAGGTGCTGCACGGTGTCCAGGTCCAGCTCGGCGCCGTCCGGGACGGCCAGCGTCTCGTGGGCCAGCGCGGGCAGGTCGCCGTCGCCGGGGCCCAGGGACAGCAGCGTCGCGCCGGCCCGGCGGGCGTCCGACACCCGCTCCAGCAGCGGGGCCGCGGGCTCCCCGGGCGCCACCACCAGCAGCGTCTCGCCCCGTCGCGCCGCCTCCAGCCGTCCGAGCCCCACCGCCAGGTGCGCGGGATCCGAAGGGCGCGCGTCGTGCCGTACGAGCGTCGGGGCCAGCTCCGGTGTGCCCGACCAGGCGGCCTCGTCCACCAGATGTGCCGCCAGGTGCCACGGCTCGTACTCCCGCGTGCCCACGAGCAGCAGCCCGCCCCCGTGCGACACCACCGATCCCCGCAGCGCCCCCGCGAACCGCCGGGTGGCCCCCAGCCACTCGGTCCCGGCGAGCACGTCCCGCAGCAGCGCGACCCGTACGGCATCCATGGGCCCCACCCTGCCCCGGCCGGGCCCCGGGCATCCGGTGTTCGCCTCCGGATCACCCGACCGAGGGGATGGCGGGCGGTGCGGTGACGGGACCCACGTGGACCCGCCGAGCCGGAAACTGCTTCCCCGCGCCCGTAGAGTCGGGCCATGACCTCCAGTACTCCCAGCGACAGCGCACAGCAGCCCCGGAACGCCCCCGCGAAGGCGCCCGCCAAGGACCCCTGGGACCTGCCCGACGTCTCCGGGCTCGTCGTCGGCGTGCTCGGCGGCACCGGACCGCAGGGCAAGGGCCTCGCCTTCCGGCTCGCCAGGGCCGGCCAGAAGGTGATCATCGGCTCGCGCGCCGCCGAACGCGCGCAGGCCGCCGCCGAGGAGCTCGGCCACGGCGTCGAGGGCGCCGACAACGCCGGGACCGCCCGCCGCAGCGACATCGTGATCGTCGCCGTGCCCTGGGACGGCCACGGCAAGACGCTCGAAAGCCTGCGCGAGGAACTGGCCGGCAAGCTCGTCGTCGACTGCGTCAACCCGCTCGGCTTCGACAAGCAGGGCGCCTACGCGCTCAAGCCCGAGGAGGGCAGCGCCGCCCAGCAGGCCGCCGCCCTCCTTCCGGACTCCCGGGTCACCGCCGCCTTCCACCACCTGTCCGCGGTCCTGCTCCAGGACCCGGAGACCGACATGATCGACACCGACGTGATGGTGCTCGGCGAGGTCCGCGCCGACGTGGAGATCGTGCAGGCCCTCGCCGGACGCATTCCGGGCATGCGCGGCATCTTCGCCGGGCGGCTGCGCAACGCCCACCAGGTGGAGTCCCTGGTCGCCAACCTGATCTCCGTCAACCGCCGCTACAAGGCACACGCAGGGCTCCGCGTCACGGACGTGTGACCCCATGGGGGACACTGGTCGGCGAAGCAGTGTCCCCCGACAGGAGCCCAGCCGCCATGCCCCGCCTCGCTCTCTACGCCCTCACCGTCTGCCTCCTCGCCGTCGCCGCGGCCGTCGTCTCCTTCGTGCAGGGCAGTTGGCTGGGCGTCGTCTGGATCCTGCTCGTGGGGCTGTCGTCCAACATGACCTGGTACTACGTGCGGCGGGGGAAGATCGAGCGGGAGGCCGAGAGGGCGGCGCGGGCACCTCGGGCCGACGGCCCCGCCACGGGCTGAGTCACACGTCGCCGTCCGGCCCCGTCACGCGGCGACCGCGCAGAACTCGTTCTCCCCCTGCCAGAAGCGGAACAGCTCCAGGCCGCAGTACGTCTCCACCTCGTGGATGCCCAGGGCCGACAGGACCGAGTCGACCACCTCGAAGAACACGCCGTTGACCGCCGGCACCCAGAGCAGGGCGAACACGAACAGCAGGCCGAACGGCGCGAACGGCTCCACCTGCCGCCGCAGGCCCGGGGACAGCCAGGGCTCGAGCACGCCGTAGCCGTCCAGGCCGGGCACCGGCAGGAAGTTCAGGATCGCCGCCGTCACCTGGAGCAGCGCCAGGAACGCCAGAGCGAACCGGAAGTGGACCGGCACCCCGTCCAGCGCGCCCAGCCAGAACGGTGCCGTGCACACGAGCGCGAACAGGACGTTCGTCAGCGGGCCCGCCGCCGAGATCAGGCTGTGCCGCCAGCGCCCCCGGATCCGGTGCCGCTCGATGAACACCGCCCCGCCCGGGAGGCCGATCCCGCCCATGATGACGAACAGCACCGGGAGCACGATGCTGAGCAGGGCGTGGGTGTACTTCGCGGGATTCAGCGTGAGGTAGCCCTTCGCGCCGATCGAGATGTCGCCGCTGTGCAGCGCCGTGCGGGCGTGCGCGTACTCGTGCAGGCACAGCGAGACGATCCAGGCGGCCGTCACGAACAGGAACACGGCCACACCGGGCTGGTTCGCGAACCCGGTCCAGGTGGCCCATCCCGTGACCGCCGTGACGGCCAGGATGCCCAGGAACACCGGGCTGATCCGCCGGTCGCCGGCGCGGGTGGTGGCGGTGGTCATGGGGCTCCCTGGGCTGACTGTCGGGCCACGGCCCGTCGGGCACACGCCCGCCGGGCACGAGGCGAAACGAGCGGCACGCCCGGTACGGACTGCCCGACAGTACCGGGCGCACCCGGAAAACGTCTCGCGCCGGCCACCGGTTCCGGAGAGGGTGGGGGGCCATGGGGCACGGGGAGGAGTGGGGCGGCGGACGAACGGGGCCGCCGGCCCGCCCGCCCGACCCCGACTCGTGACCGCCCCCGGACCACCGGAGACAATGGACCCCGTGCGCTATCGCATCCTCGGCACCACCCAGGTACTCCGCCCCGACGGCACCGCCGTCCCCCTCGGCGGGGCGCGGCTGCGTGCGCTGCTCACCGTGCTCGCGCTGCGGGCCGGCCGTACGGTGCCGGTGCGTCACCTCGTCGACGAGGTGTGGGACGGCGAACCGCCGGCCGACGCGACGGGCGCGCTGCAGGCGCTGGTGGGGCGGCTGCGCCGGGCGCTCGGCGCGGACGCGGTGGCCTCCGAGGACGGCGGCTACCGTCTCACCGCCACGCCCGACGACGTCGACCTGCACCGGTTCGAGCGGCTGGCCGGCGAGGGCCTGCGCGCCCTGGCCGACGGGGACCCGGCCAAGGCGTGCCTCGTGCTGGACGACGCCCTCGCCCTGTGGCGCGGCCCCGCCCTCGCCGATCTGCCCGACCGCACCGGTGGGGCGGCCCGGGCCGGCGCCCGGCGCCTGGACGCCCTGCGCGCCCGGCACGGCGCGGCCCTGGCCCTCGGCGAGGGCGAGCGGTCGCTGCCCGAGCTGACCGCCCTGTGCGACAGCCACCCCCTCGACGAGCCCCTCCAGGTGCTGCGGCTGCGCGCCCTGCGGGACGCCGGCCGCACCGCCGAGGCACTGGCCGCCTACGAGGACGTGCGCCGACTGCTCGCCGACCGGCTCGGCTCCGACCCCGGTACCGAACTGCGTTGTCTGCACGCAGAGTTGCTGAGACCGAAAGAGATGCCGACGGCCGCATCGGCGCCACCGCCACCGCCACCGCCCCCGCGCAGGCCCGGCAGCCTGCGGGCCCGGCTGACCTCCTTCGTCGGCCGGGAGGCCGACATCGAGGCCATCCGGGACGATCTCGCCTCGGCCCGGCTGGTCACCCTGCTCGGGCCCGGCGGTGCCGGGAAGACCCGGCTGTCGCAGGAGGTCGCCGACGCCCTCCTGCGGGCGTCCGCCGCGCACGACGCGGCGCCCGCCGAGCACGACGGCACAGGGGAGGGCGCGGCCCGGGGCGGGCTCCTGGACCGCGTACGGGACGGCGTCCGGGTCGCCGAACTCGCTCCGGTCGACGACCCCGCCGGTGTCCCCGAAGCGGTCGTCACCGCCGTCGGCGCCCGCGAGACCGTGCTGTACGGCGCCGGCGCCGAGGGCATGCGGGCCGCCACCGAACGCGGCGACGACCCCGTGGACCGGCTCGCCGAACACTGCGGCAGGCGCCGCATGCTGCTCGTCCTGGACAACTGCGAGCACGTCGTGGATGCCGCCGCCCGGCTGGTCGAGACGCTCCTCGAACGCTGCCCCGGACTCACCGTGCTCGCCACCAGCCGTGAACCCCTCGGTGTCCCGGGGGAGTTGCTGCGTCCGGTGGAACCGCTGCCGGAACCGGTCGCGCTGCGGCTGCTCGCCGACCGCGGGGCCGCCGCCCGCCCCGGCTTCCGCGTCGACGACGACCCGAAGGCGTGTGCGGAGATCTGCCGCCGGCTCGACGGGCTGCCCCTGGCCATCGAACTCGCCGCAGCCCGGCTGCGGATGCTGACCCCGCGCCAGATCGCCGACCGGCTCGACGACCGCTTCCGGCTGCTCACCTCCGGCAGCCGCACCGTCCGGCCCCGCCAGCAGACCCTGCGGGCCGTCGTCGACTGGTCCTGGGACCTGCTCGACGCCGGTGAACGGGACGTCCTGCGGCGGCTGTCCGTCTTCGCGGGCGGCTGCGACCTGGCCGCCGCCGAGGCCGTGTGCGGGCCCGCCGTACTGGACGTGCTCGGCTCGCTCGTGGACAAGTCCCTGGTGGTGGCGGCCCCTTCGGGGGCAGGCGCCGGCAGGGGCGGTGACGAGATGCGCTACCGGCTGCTGGAGACGGTCGCCGAGTACGCGTCCGAACGGCTCGACGAGGCCGGAGCGCGGCCCGGCGCCGAACGCGCCCACCTCACGTACTTCCGCGAACTCGCCCGCACCACCGACCCCTTGCTGCGCGGCCCGGACCAGTTGGTGGCCATCGAGCGGCTGGAGCGGGAGTACGAGAACCTGCGTACCGCGCTGCGCCACGCCCTCGCCGCCCGCGACGAGCAGGAGGCGCTGTGCCTGACGCTGTCGCTGGCCTGGTACTGGCAGATGCGCGACCAGCGGACCGAGGCCCGCACCTGGTGCCGTGAGGTGATGGCGCTGGGGCCGGACCCGTTCGCCGAACCGGCCCGGCCCGTCCCGTCGTTGTGGCAGAGCTGCATCGCCGCCCCGCCGCCGATGACCGACGAGGTGCTCGCCGAGGCCCGGCGCGGAGTGCATCTGGCCCACATGGCCTGCATAGACACCGAGCTCGACGACTGGATGACACCGCAGGCGCAACACAGGCTGCGGGTCATCGCCGCGGCCTACGAACCCGGTCAGCCGCAGATCTGCCGCCCGCCCGGCGCCTTCTGGGCGTTCGCCCTGCTGCTGAACGGCGAGATGAACACCCTGCACAAGGTCGTCGACGCGGCCGTCCGCACCTGCCGGCAGACACCCGGCTTCGACTGGGAACTGGCCTCCAATCTGCATATGAGGGCCAACTTCCTCGCCAACCGCAGCGACTGGGCCGGCGACGCGCTGCGCGACGCCGACGAGGCCCTGGAGATCTACCGGCGGATCGGCGACGCCTGGGGTGCCGCCGAGGGCCTTGCCGCCCGCGCCGAGGCACGCGAACGCCGCGGCGAGTACGCGCTCGCCGCCGCCGACTACGAGGAGGCGATCCGGTACGCAGAACGCCTCGGCGCCCACGCCCAGACCACGGTGCTCACCGCCCGGCTGGGCGGCGTGCTGCTGGAGGCGGGCCAGGAGGAGCGCGGGGAGCGGCTGCTGCGCGGCATCATCGACCGGCGTGGCGGCGACGGACACGAACCGGCGCTGCCCGCCGCCCGGCTCTTTTTGACCGGATGCCTCGGCATGACCGGGCGCGTCGCCGAGGCGCGCGAGCAACTGCGCGCGCTGCGTGAGGAGTTCCGTATCGCGCACTATGCCGTCTTCGACGCCTTCATCCTCGGCGCCGAGGGCTGGCTCGACATCGCCGACGGACACGACGAACGGGCGCTGGGCACGATCCGCGCGGCGCTCGCACAGTCCAACAACCCGCTGACCCTGGCGATCGCCGTCCATATGCGGGCCTCGCACCTGACCATGGCCGCCATGGCCCTGGCCGGCGTGGACGGCGGACGGCACGCCCGCGACGCGGCCCGTTGCCTCGGTGCCGCCGACGCCTCCCTGCCGCCCCGTCACATCGCCGGGCGCATGGAGCGCGAGGTACGTGAACGGGCCGAGCGGCGGATCCGGGAGGTCCTCGGCGCCGCCGCGTACGCCGCCGCGTACGCGGAGGGCGGCCGCCTCTCCCCGGAGGAGGCCGCCGCCCTGGTCTGACCCGGCACACGGAGCCGGAAGACCGGCTTCCCGGTCAGCTCTTCGTACGGAACTTGTGGATCGCGACCGGTGCCATCACCGCCGTGATCCCCACCGACCAGGCCACCGTCAGCCACAGGTCGTGCGAGACCGGGCCGCCCACCATCAGGCCGCGCGCGGCGTCGGCCAGCGAGGACAGCGGGTTGACGTCGGTGAAGGTCTGCAGCCAGCCCGGCATCGACTGGGTCGGCGCGAAGATCGACGAACCGAACTGCAGCGGCATCAGCACCAGGAAGCCCATCGCCTGCACCGACTGCGCGCTCTTCATCGTCACACCCAGCGTGATGAAGATCCACATGAGGGCCGAGCCGAACAGCACGGACAGCCCCACGGCGGCGAACAGCCCCGGCCAGTGGGTGATGTCGAAGCCGACCAGGACACCGACGACCATGAGGATCGCGGTGGCGATCAGCATGCGCAGTATCTCGACCACGATCTTGGCGAACAGCACCGAGCCCCGGCCGATGGGCAGCGACCGGAAACGGTCCATGACACCCGTGTTGAAGTCCTGGTTGAAGCCGGTACCCACCCCCATGGCCATGTTCATGCCCATCATGGCCATCAGGCCGGGCACGATGTACTGCACGTACGCCTCCTGCCCGCCGCCCAGCGACTGCCCGATCGAGCCGCCGAAGACGTACACGAACAGCAGGGTGAACACGATCGGGAACAGCACGGCGTCGAACATCGACTCCGGGTCCTGCCGGATCCACAGCAGATTGCGGCGGACCAGCGCGCTGGTGTGCCGCAGATGGGAACGCAGCGGGATCCGGCCGTCCCCGGCGGCCACCCGAGCCGTACCGGCCCCATGGGCGGCACCGGCGGCACCGGCCGCCGCGGTCCCGCCGGCCGGGGTGACGTCGGTCTTCGGAGTCGTCGCGGCCGGCGCGGTCTTCGGGGACGTCGCGGAGCTCATGCGGCGGCCTCCTCGTGGGTCTCGGCGGGCACGGTGTCCTGCGGGGCACTGGCACGGTGGCCGGTGAGCGAGAGGAACACCTCGTCCAGGCTGGGCAGTTCGGTGGTGATGGAGGCGAGGGTCAGACCCCGCGCGGTGACGGCGCCGACCACCGCGGTCAGCTGCTCGTCGCTGAGGATCGGGACCAGGACGGCACCCCGCTCGGAGTCCACGGTGGTGGTGGCGAGCCCGGTGATGCCCAGCTCGTCGAGCGCGGCGGCGAGCGGACGCAGCTGGAGCGGATCGGCCGGGCGGATCCGCAGGGTACGGCCGCCGACCTTGGCCTTCAGCTCCTCGATGCCGCCGTTCGCGATGACCTTGCCGCGGTCCACGACGGTCAGCTCGGAGGCGAGCTGCTCGGCCTCCTCCATGTACTGGGTGGTCAGCAGCACGGTCACCCCGTCCCCGACCAGCCGCCTGACCTCCACCCACACCTCGTTGCGGGTGCGCGGGTCCAGGCCCGTGGTCGGCTCGTCGAGGAACAGCACCGCGGGCCGGCCGATCATCGACGCGGCCAGGTCCAGCCGGCGCCGCATGCCGCCGGAGTACGTGGCCGCCGGACGCCGGGCCGCCTCGGTGAGCGAGAACCGCTCCAGCAGCTCGTCGGCGCGGCCACGGGCCTCCTTGCGGGACAGGTCGAGCAGCCGGCCGATCAGATACAGGTTCTCCCAGCCGGCGAGCTTCTCGTCCACGGAGGCGTACTGCCCGGTCAGCCCGATCACCCTGCGCAGCTGCCGGGGCTGGCGGAGCACGTCGTACCCGGCAACGGTGGCCCCGCCGGAGGTCGGGGCGAGCAGGGTGGAAAGAACGCGCACGAGGGTGGTCTTGCCGGCGCCGTTCGGCCCGAGGACCCCCATCACGGTGCCCTCGCGCACATCCAGGTCGACACCGTCCAGTGCCCTGGTCTCGCCGTAGTGCTTGACCAGCCCCCGCACGGTGACGGCGTTGCCCGCGCCACCGGAGTCGTTGTCGTTTCGCGTCATGCCCCGACCCTGTCACCCCCCACCGACAAACCCCCGACAGCCGTCCGACAGAGGGCTGTCGGGCAACCGACACCTCCAACAACCCCGCGACGGCCACCGCAACCATCGATTGAGCAACCACGACGGTGAGTACCACTTCCGCGAAAGCGGCGCCGGTTCAGGCGCAGAAAGGGGACGGGCCCGCCGATTGGGGGAAGACCGGCGGGCCCGTCGGTGTGCGGCGATGGCTCAGCGGCAGCGCCACGGCAGCGTGGTTCAGTGAACGGAGTGCTCCTCCTGCGGGAACGTTCCGCCCACGACGTCCTCGGCGAACGCCTTCGCCGCGCCGCCCATGACCTCACGCAGGTTCGCGTACTGCTTCACGAACTTCGGCACCCTGCCCCCGGTCAGCCCGAGCATGTCGGTCCACACCAGCACCTGCGCGTCCGTCCCGGACCCCGCGCCGATCCCGACCGTGGGGATGTGCAGCGTCCGGGTCACCTCGGTGGCCAGCTCGGCCGGCACCAGCTCCAGGACGACGGCGAAGGCGCCCGCGTCCTGCACGGCCTTGGCGTCCCGCAGCAGCCGCTGCGCGGCCTCCTCGCCGCGCCCCTGGACGCGGTAGCCCATGGCGTTCACGGACTGGGGGGTGAGGCCGATGTGCGCCATGACCGGGATGCCGGACTCGACCAGCAGCTCGATCTGCCGGTGCGAGCGCTCGCCGCCCTCCAGCTTCACGGCGCCGGCCCCGGCCTCCTTGATCAGCCGGGTCGCCGAGCGCAGCGCCTGCACCGGGCCCTCCTGGTACGAGCCGAAGGGCAGGTCGGCGACGATCAGGGCGCGGCTCGTGCCGCGCACCACGGCCGCGGACAGCATGGTCATCTCGTCGAGGGTGACGGGGACGGTCGTCTCGTACCCGAGGTGGCAGTTGCCCGCGGAGTCGCCGACGAGCATGACCGGGATGCCGGCCTCGTCGAAGACGGACGCGGTCATCGCGTCGTAGGCGGTGAGCATGGGCCACTTCTCGCCGCGTTCCTTGGCGAGGGTGATGTCACGAACGGTGATACGGCGTGTGCCCTTCCCCCCGTACAGCGCCTTGCCGCCGTCGGAGGGGCGTGACCCTGAGGTCGGGGCAGCCGAAAGCTGCGTCATGGCACGGCTCCTAACACGTCATCTCGAGGCGCCCTGACGGCGTCCCCGGATCCTCTCCATGGTGGCACTTCGTGAGAGCCGGTGCCAGGGGTGGTCTCCGGCGGAAGGGCCGCCGCCGGAACGGTCACGGGCAGCTCCCCCTCGACAGGCCCGCCCCGTACGCCCCGCCCGCCGCAATGTGCGCGTTCCGTCACAGAGCGCGCTTTCCCCGATCCCACCCGGAACTCCCGGGACGGTTCCGCTCGTCCTCGCCTCCGTACGGCCGTCGACAGACGGCGGGAAGGACGCCGATCATCCCCTAGGGTCTACGCACACAGGGGGAGTCGGTGTGCACGGCAAGGTGTGAGGCGACGGTATGGCGCAGCAGGCGTACGTGACGGAGACGGACGACGGTGGCTCGGGGCCCGAGCAGCGCCGGACAACCGGGCTTCGGCGCCTGTGGGACCGCCTGACCAGAGGCTGGCGCGGGGACCCCCGCATCTGGCGCCGGGGCGTGGTCCTCGCCGTCTGCGCGGTGCTGCTCGCCCTCGTCATGGCGGCCCACGCCCGGATCCCCAACGTGGTCGGCAACCTGGGCAGTCTGCTCGAGACGTTCCTGCCGTGGCTGGGGCTGGCCATCCCGGTGCTCCTGGTACTGGCCCTGGTCCGCAGGTCCGCCACGGCGCTGATCGCGGTGCTGCTGCCGGCCGTCGTCTGGCTGAACCTCTTCGGCGGCCTGCTCGTCGACCGGACCGGTCCCGGCGGCGACCTCACGGTGGTCACGCACAACGTCAACGCCCAGAACCCCGACCCGTCCGGCACCGCCCGTGACGTCGCCGCCTCGGGGGCGGACGTGCTGGCCCTGGAGGAACTGAAGGCGTCGGCGGTCCCGACGTACGAGACGGCGCTGGCCTCGACGTACGAGTACCACGCGGTGGTCGGCACCGTCGGGCTGTGGAGCAAGTACCCGCTGAGCGACGTGGCGGCCGTCGACATCCGCCTCGGCTGGAAGCGCGCGATGCGGGCCACGGTGACGACTCCCGAGGCGCAGGTCGCCGTGTACGTCGCCCATCTCCCGTCCGTACGCGTGAAGCTGGAGGCCGGCTTCACCGCCCGCCAGCGCGACAAGAGCGCCGACGCCCTGGGCACGGCCATCGCGAGGGAGCCCCTGGAGAACGTCGTCCTGCTCGGCGACCTGAACGGCACGATGAACGACCGCGCCCTGAACGCCGTGACCTCACAGATGCGTTCCACCCAGGGAGCGGCGGGCAGCGGTTTCGGCTTCAGCTGGCCGGCGGCGTTCCCGATGGCGCGGATCGACCAGATCATGGTCAAGGGGGCCGAACCGGAGAGCTCGTGGTCGCTTCCCGAAACGGCGAGCGACCACCTCCCCGTCGCGGCCCGGGTGAGGATCGCGACGCCGGACGGCTGAGACCGCGGGGCGGCCCCGGGCGGCCCCGGGGCGCGAGTCCGTGGGGCCGCCCCGTGCGTGGGGCCGTCTACTCCCGCCAGCCGCTCGTGATCGGCAGCCGGCGGTCCTTGCCGAAGCCCTTCGGGGAGATCTTCGTCCCCGGCGGGTACTGCTGCCGCTTGTACTCGGCCCGGTCGACCATCCGCAGTGTCCTCTTCACCAGTTCCACGTCGAACCCGGCCGCGACGATCTCGTCCGCGCCCCGGTCCCGGTCCACGTACAGGTCGAGGATCGCGTCGAGGACGGGATAGTCCGGCAGCGAGTCCGTGTCGACCTGGCCCGGCCGCAGTTCCGCACTCGGCGGCTTCACGATCGAGTTCTCCGGGACGGGCGGGGTCTCGCCGCGCGCCGCCGCCGACCGGTTGCGCCATTGGGCGAGCCGGAACACCGACGTCTTGTAGACGTCCTTGATGGGCCCGTACGCCCCCACCGAGTCGCCGTACAGCGTCGAATACCCGACCGCCAGCTCCGACTTGTTGCCCGGCGCCAGGACGAGGTGGCCCTCCTGGTTGGAGATCGCCATGAGCATCGTGCCGCGAAGCCGGGACTGCAGGTTCTCCTCCGCCAGCCCGGAGAGTCCCAACGCCCCCATGTACGCGTCGAACATCGGCTCGATGGAGACGGTCCGGAGGTTCAGCCCCGTCCGCCGCGCCAGTTCCGCCGCGTCGCCCCGGGAGTGGTCCGAGGAGTACTTCGAGGGCATGGACACGCCGTAGACGTTCTCCGCGCCCACCGCGTCGCAGGCGATCGCGGCGACGAGCGCCGAGTCGATCCCGCCGGACAGACCGATCAGCACCGACTCGAAGCCGTTCTTCACGACGTACGCCCGGAGCCCCACGACCAGCGCCGAGTACACCTCCTCGTCGTCGTCGAGCGGCTGCGCGGACGACCCGTGCAGCTCGGGCGCGTACGCGGGCAGCGGTGCCTCGGACAGGACGACGCGGTCGATCCGCAGCCCGTCGTCGACGACCTCACCGGCCGGCGGCGCGTCCGCGGCCGCCCGCGGGAGGTCGAGGTCGAGCACCATGCACGCCTCGGTGAACTGCGGCGCGCGCGCCACGACGTCGCCGTCACGGCCGACGACGATCGAGTCCCCGTCGAAGACCAGTTCGTCCTGCCCGCCGGTCATCGCGAGGTAGGCGGTCGTGCAACCGGCCTCCTGGGCCCGCTTGCGGACCAGTTCGAGCCGGGTGTCGTCCTTCTCCCGCTCGTACGGCGAGGCGTTGACGGAGAGCAGCAGCCCGGCCTTCGCCGACCGCGCGGCCGGGACCCGGCCGCCGTCCTGCCACAGGTCCTCGCAGATGGCGAGGGCGACGTCCACGCCGTGCAGCCGCAGGACGGGCAGGGTCTCGCCCGGCACGAAGTACCGGAACTCGTCGAAGACCCCGTAGTTCGGCAGATGGTGCTTGGCGAAGCTCAGTACGACCTCGCCGCCGTACAGCACGGCCGCGGCGTTGCGCGGCGCACCGGCCGGCTGGCCGTACTTCGGCTGGGCGGCGGCGCTGCGGTCGAGGTAACCGACGAGCACGGGCAGCTCCCCGAAGCCCTCCTCGGCGAGGCGCGCGGCGAGGGAACGCAGGGCCTCGCGGGAGGCCTCCACGAAGGACGATCTCAGCGCGAGGTCCTCGACGGGATACCCGGTCAGCGCCATCTCCGGGAACGCCACGAGGTGGGCTCCCTGTTCGGCACACTGCCGGGTCCGGCGGACGATCGTGTCGGCGTTGCCGGCGAGGTCGCCGACACGCGAGTCGATCTGATTCAGAGCGAGACGAAGTTGAGGCACGCGGCCCAGTGTAATCGTCAACTCGACGCTATGGGGTGGGGCGGGCGGGGGGTGAGCCGTGGATCACCCTGAGCCGGGCCGCCGGGCCGCCGGGCCGTCGCACGGGGCGGCTTACGGCTTACGGCGGATAATTTGAAGACGAGATGCGCATTACCTACCCTCCCCGGTATGAGGCTGCTGCGCTCCACCGACCTGGCCCTGCGGGTCCTGATGCGCCTCGCCGTGGCCGCAAAGGACTCCCAGCCGACGACGCGTGATGTCGCCGGGGCCATGGGCGTGCCGTACACCCATGCCGCGAAGGTCGTCGCCGAACTCCAGCACATGGACCTGCTCACCGCCCGGCGCGGCCGGGGCGGCGGCCTCACCCTCACCGAGCGGGGCCGTACCGCCTCGGTCGGCGCCCTGGTGCGGGCCTTCGAGGGCGAGGGTGACGTCGTCGACTGCGAGGGCGCGGCCGCGTCCGGCACGGGCACGCCCTGCCCGCTCCGGTCCGCCTGCCGGCTGCGCGGCGCGCTGCGGCGGGCCCAGGAGGCGTTCTTCGCCTCGCTGGACCCGCTCACCGTGTCGGACATCGCCGCGAGCCCGACGGGCCCGCTGCTGCTGGAGATCTCCCGCGCCCCTCGGCCGTAGTCCGCGGCCGTGCGGGGCGAGCTCGGCCCTGCTCGGCCAGCCAGAGGTCCGGGCCGAACACCTCGTAGTGGATGTCGGCCGGCGCGACGCCCTTGCCGATCAGCTGCTCCCGCACCGTCCGCGTGAACGGCAGCGGACCGCACAGGTACGCCCGCGTACCCGCCGCGACCGGTACGCCGGTGAGGTCGACGTAGCCGGTGGAGGCGCCGGCCGGGACGTCCTGCTCGTACCAGAGGTGCACCGCCGCGTCCGGCAGCTTCGCCGCGTACGCCTCGTG
The DNA here is from genome assembly GCF_053890455.1 of Streptomyces yamdrokensis. NCBI lineage: Bacteria > Bacillati > Actinomycetota > Actinomycetes > Kitasatosporales > Streptomycetaceae > Streptomyces > Streptomyces yamdrokensis. Next base: position 2,109,229 of record NZ_CM132679.1, on the reverse strand, counting down.
GTCGGCGCGCAGGGCGTGGTCGGCGGGGGAGCGGTCGCCGTGCACGACGGTGACCGGGGCGTCGTAGCCGTGGTCGCGGATCGCATACGGGCCCCTCCGTGACGAACCCGGGCCCGAGCGGGCAGGATGGGCCGCAGGGTGATACGCCTGGCGCGGACGGGCCCTTCGCACCGCTGTGGAAGCCCGTGGGACGATCAAGGTCGGCAACACGCGCGAAACCCGGATGTGGTGGGATGGCCGAAGTGCCCGACCGCCGCCCGAGGAGGCCACCCGGTGCGGGAGAGACTGGCGGCCTGACCGGCGAGGATGGGGAAGCGGAAGATGGACAAGCAGCAGGAGTTCGTGCTCCGGACGTTGGAGGAGCGCGACATCCGGTTCGTACGGCTGTGGTTCACGGACGTGCTGGGCTTCCTGAAGTCCGTGGCCGTGGCCCCGGCCGAGCTGGAGCAGGCGTTCGACGAGGGCATCGGCTTCGACGGCTCCGCCATCGAGGGCTTCGCCCGGGTGTACGAGTCCGACATGATCGCCAAGCCCGACCCGTCGACGTTCCAGGTCCTGCCGTGGCGCGCCGAGGCCCCCGGCACGGCCCGCATGTTCTGCGACATCCTGATGCCGGACGGCTCCCCGTCCTTCGCCGACCCGCGCTACGTCCTCAAGCGCGCGCTGGCCCGCGCCTCCGACCAGGGTTTCACCTTCTACACCCACCCGGAGATCGAGTTCTTCCTGCTGAAGGACAAGCCGGTCGACGGCAGCCGCCCGACCCCGGCGGACAGCTCCGGCTACTTCGACCACACCCCGCACAACGTGGGCATGGACTTCCGCCGGCAGGCGATCACCATGCTGGAGTCGATGGGCATCTCGGTGGAGTTCTCCCACCACGAGGGCGCCCCCGGCCAGCAGGAGATCGACCTCCGCTACGCGGACGCGCTGTCCACGGCCGACAACATCATGACGTTCCGTCTGGTCATGAAGCAGGTGGCGCTGGAGCAGGGCGTGCAGGCCACGTTCATGCCGAAGCCGTTCTCGGAATACCCGGGCAGCGGCATGCACACGCACCTGTCCCTCTTCGAGGGCGACCGCAACGCGTTCTACGAGTCGGGCGCCGAGTACCAGCTCTCCAAGGTCGGCCGCTCCTTCATCGCGGGCCTGCTGCGGCACGCGGCGGAGGTCTCCGCCGTCACCAACCAGTGGGTCAACTCCTACAAGCGCATCTGGGGCGGCTCCGAGCGCACCGCCGGCGCCGGCGGCGAGGCCCCCTCGTACATCTGCTGGGGCCACAACAACCGCTCGGCCCTGGTCCGCGTCCCGATGTACAAGCCCGGCAAGACCGGCTCGGCCCGCGTCGAGGTCCGCTCGATCGACTCCGGCGCCAACCCGTACCTGACGTACGCGCTCCTCCTGGCCGCCGGCCTGAAGGGTGTGGAGGAGGGCTACGAACTCCCGCCCGGCGCCGAGGACGACGTCTGGGCGCTCTCCGACGCCGAACGCCGCGCCCTCGGCATCGAGCCCCTCCCGCAGAACCTCGGCGAGTCCCTCACCCTGATGGAACGCAGCGACCTGGTCGCCGAGACCCTCGGCGAACACGTCTTCGACTTCTTCCTGCGCAACAAGCGCCAGGAGTGGGAGGAGTACCGCTCCGAGGTCACGGCCTTCGAACTGCGCAAGAACCTGCCGGTGCTGTAACGCGCGCAGGGAGCCCTGGTCCCGGCCCGTACGCGGTCCGCGGAACAGGGCTCCCTGCGGCCTTTGGCGGGGCCGGGGCGTTGCCGGTCCTACCCCTTGAGGTTCCGGCCGGAGTCACGTGCCTGCTCGGTGACCTCACCGGTCCGGCCGCGTGCCTCGTCCTGGGTGGTGCGTGCGGCCTGCGCCGCGGTGTCCTTCACCTCCGCGGCCGCGCTCTGCGTCACCTCCCGGGCGCCTTCCTTGAGGTGCTGCGCGGACTCCGCGGCGGCCTCCTTCACCGGCTGCAGGGCCTCGCCGCCGCGCTCCATCAGCTCGGTGGCCTTCTGCTGCTCGGTCCGGGACGCGGGCACCATCGAGGACGCCAGCAGACCGACGCCGAAGGCGACCAGGCCGGCGGCCAGCGGGTTGCCCCGGGTCTGCCGGCGGGCCATGTCGGGCGCCTGCTGCACGGCGTCTCCCGCCTGTCCGGCCGCGGCGCGAGCCGAATCGGTCGCCTTCCCGGCGCCTTCCTGCACCGAGCCGGCCGCCGACTGCGCGGTGCTCGTCACACCGTGCGCGGACTGCGACGCGGTGCCCATGACCCGGTCGCGGACGCCCGACACCCTGTCGCGCATCCGGTCCGCGCGGCGGCGCACCACCCGGCCGGGGCTGGTCCGATCGGCCAGCTGGTCCACGTTCGTGGAGAGTTGTTCGCGAGTGGCCTCTATCTCGGCCCTCACCTGGTCGGGTGACGTGCCCATTCCGCGTTCTCCTTCATGGTCTCGACGGTCTGCTCGGGCTTCGGGGAGACGGTGCGCATCCGCGCGCGGCCCTTCTGGTACAGCACGGCCGCGACGACGGCCCACACCGCGGCGACGATCAGTGCGGCCCAGCCCCCGTCCATCACATTGGCCAGCCCCAGTACGGCGGCCAGCGACAGGAACAGCAGCACCAGGTAACCGGCGAAGCCGGCGCCGCCGTACATCCCGGCGGCCTTGCCCGCCCTGGCCCCCTCCTCCTTGATCTCGGCCTTCGCCAGCTCGACCTCCTGCCGGAACAGGGTCTGGAGGTCGGAGGTCACGCCGGCGAGAAGCTCGCCCACGGACTGCTCCTGCTCCGGCTCCTGCGGCTCGGTCGAGCCGGGCACGGGTGACATGGAGGACATCTCACACCTCCGGGTACGCGCGACCCGGTGCACCGGCCGGCGGGGGACCCGGGGGCAGCGGCTGGGTGGGGGGCGCGCCCCGCCCGTCCCACCCCTGCGACCCGGAGGTCTGCTCCTGCCCGGACCCGTCGGATTGCGACGGGGTCCGGGAGGCGGCGCCCGACGCCTTCGCCAGCCGCCCGACGGCCAGTCCGGCCAGCAGCGCGCCGCCGAGGAAGGCCCCGGGGCGCCGGCGGGCGAAGCTCTGGAGGTCGGAGACGAGACCCTGGGCGCCCTGCTCCTCCAGGTAGTCGGCGGCACGGCGGCCCCGGTCGGCCGCCTGGGCCGCGAAACCACGGGCGGCGGAGTCGTTCTCGGCGTGGTCGGCGAGGTCGGCGAGGTCGCCCGCCCATCCCCGCAGTGTTTCGGCCGCGCGCCTGCTCTGCCCCTCGGCCTCCTCCATCGCCCGGCTCCGCAGGTCGTGGACGGCGCTCCCGGCCTGCTGCCGGGCCTCGCCCGCCACAGTCCGGGCCTGCTCCGCCGCGGTGTCCGCGACCTGGCCCGCGGCCTGCTTGGCCTGACCGGCCGTCGCGGAGGCCTCTGTCCTGACCTTTTCTCCGGTATCCCTGGTTCCGGTGTGTACGGACTCACTCATCGGCGGCTTCTCCTCATCGGATGTCCTGCGTGAGGTCCCGTGTCCCGGACGCCCCGGCGCCTGCCGGAAGTCGTACACCGGGCATCCCACGTGACCGTCCGTCCCGTCACGAGTGGCCATTCGTGGGCATTTGACACGTTTCGCCCGTATGGAATTTCGGCTGGAGGCCGCCGGGCCGACCCCGGCCGGTCGGCCTCGAGGACGTCCGCCCGGGCGGACGACGGCGCGATGACTCCATCGCGGGCCCGCCTCGGCACGCGGCGGAGGTCTCCGCGGTCACCGACCGGGAAGGGGCGACCCCTACCAGCTCGTCCGGGGCGGCTCGGCCCGCGTGGAGGAGGGCCACGGCCTCCCGCCCGGCGCCGAGGACGACGTCCGGACCCGCTCCGACGCCGACTCCGAACGACGTGCCCCCGGCATGGAACCCCTCCCGCGGAACCTCGGCGAGCACGTCCTCGACCTCCTCCCGCGCGACAAGCGCCAGGAGTGGGAGGAGTACCGCAGCGAGGCCACGGCCTTCGCACCGTGGAAGAACCTGCCGGTGCTGTGCCGCTCCGCCGCGGCGCCCGGGGGTGGGAGCACCGGCTCCCACCCCCGGCCCGCCCTCCGAGGACGTCCGCCCACGCGGCCGGGGCGAGGACGACGGCGGGGGGACGGCCGCCCCGACGCAGTCGTTCGGGACTTGCGGGCTGCGCGTCCGGCAGGCGGGCGGTACGGCTGCTCGCGCATCCTTTCCGACGATCCCCGATCGTGTCACCGGCGCCGGCGGGTGCCCCCGCCGTGCCCTACTCCTGACGTCCCGCCGCCTCCGCCAGCAGCTTGTGCAGGGGCTCCGTCGCGCGGCGGCGGTACTCCTGGACCGCCCAGCCGTTGCCGTCCGGGTCCTTGAAGTACATGAACGTCGCGCCGTCGTCCGGGGTGTACACGACCGGTTCGGAGATCTCCAGGCCGCGGGCGGTCAGCTCCGCGTGGGCCGCCTTGATGTCGGCGACGCACAGCTGCAGGCCCTGGTACGAGCCCGGGGCCGGGCGGGCGTCGCCCGCCATCTCCCAGATGCCGTCGCCCAGTGCGATCGAACAGCCGGAGCCCGGAGGCGTCAGCTGGACGATGCGCATGCCCGGCATGACCTCCTGGTCGATGTCGACGTGGAAGCCGACCTTGTCCCGGTAGAAGTCCCTGGCCCGGTCGATGTCGCTGACGGGCAGCGGAAGCACTTCGAGGGTCATGGCCATGTTCATCGGGGTTCCTCCGGCTGAGTCGGTGCGTTCGGTGCGTTCGGTGCGTTCGGTTCGGGCTCCCGGCGTCACGCGAACCGCCATCTGGTCTGGCTGAACGGCTCGCCCTTACCGAAGCCGAAAACCGTGCGCGGCGCCACCGAGAACACGACGGCGTGTCCCGGCCCGTGGTGGAAGAGGCCGTCCCGCACTTCGAAGTGCCAGAAGCTGCCGTACTTCGCCTCCCAGGCCGCCGCCAGTTCGCGCAGCCGGCCGTCGTCGGCGACCCGTACGGCCTCGCCCTCCACCGTCAGGTCGTAGCCCTCGTTCCACGTGTTGGTGCCGGTGGTCAGGACGACGTGCGGGTTCGCCTCCAGGTTGCGGGCCTTGCGCTCCTGTGGCCCGGTGCAGAAGTGCAGCGCGCCGTCCGACCAGACGGCGGGGAGCGGGGTGACGTGGGGACGGCCGTCGGGGCGGACCGTCGAGATCCAGAAGAGCTCCGCCGCGGCGAGCCGCCCCTGCGCCTCGGCCCAGGGGAGCGCGGTCGCCTCCGGGTCGCTGTAGCGCGGGTCGAGACGGGCCTCGGGGGAGGCGGGAGAGTCGGAAGTCCCGTTCGTCGGGGGTGGTGGTGTGTCGGTCATGACGGCCTCACCGGTCGGGGTCGGGGTGACGGGGGAGTTCCTCCCCGGAGGGTTTGACCCCGCCCGCCCCCGGAACTCATCGCGCACCGCACGGCCGTCGCGCCCACCGTCCCGGGCCGGGTCGTGGCGGGGCGGATAGGCTCGTCGCCTGTACGGGCCGGTGACGGGCCGGTGATGGGCCCGAGGCGGGCCGAGGACCGAGGGAGACCGGGATGACGTCGGTGCCGGGGCGCAGGAGCAGTACCTTCACACGGCTGCTGCGGCACGGCTTCACCGACCCGTCGGCGGCCGAGCGGCTGCTGGAGGGCCCCGAGCTGGCCGCGGTGCGCAACGACCCGGTACTCCTCGAGGCGCTCGGCGGCACCGCCGACCCCGACCTCGCGCTGCTGGGACTGGTCCGGCTGCTGGAGGCGCAGACCGGCGCCACCGGCCGGCAGGAGCTGCTGGACACGCTGATCGCCGCCAAGCCGCTGCGCGACCGGCTGCTCGGCGTGCTCGGCGCCTCCGAGGCCCTGGCCGACCATCTCGCCCGGCACGCCGACGACTGGCAGGCGCTCGTCACGTACGAGGCGCGGGACCTGCACCCCGGCGTGACCGAGTTCGAGCACGGTCTCGCCGCCGCCACCGACGCCGTGTCGCTGCGCGTCGCCTACCGGCGGTGCCTGCTGTCCATCGCCGCCCGCGACGTCTGCGGCACCACCGAGGTGTCCGAGTCCGCCGCCGAACTCGCCGACCTCGCCACCGCCACCCTGCGCGCCGCCCTCGCGCTCGCCGAGGCCGCCGCGCCCGAGGACACCGCCCTGTGCCGGCTCGCGGTGATCGCGATGGGCAAGTGCGGCGGACACGAGCTGAACTACGTGTCGGACGTCGACGTCATCTTCGTCGGCGAGGCGGTGAACGGCGCCGACGAGGACAAGGCACTGCGCGCCGCCACCCGGCTGGCCTCCCACATGATGCGGATCTGCTCCGAGAACAACGTCGAGGGCACCATCTGGCCCGTCGACGCCAACCTGCGGCCCGAGGGCCGCAACGGCCCCCTCGTCCGCACCCTCGCCTCGCACCGCGCGTACTACCAGCGCTGGGCCAAGACCTGGGAGTTCCAGGCGTTGCTCAAGGCCCGCCCGGTGGCCGGCGACCCCGCCCTCGGCGAGGAGTACGTCGCAGCCCTCCGCCCCCTGGTGTGGCAGGTCGCCGAACGGGAGAACTTCGTCGCCGACGTGCAGAAGATGCGCCGCCGGGTCATCGACACCATCCCCACCGCCGAGGTCGACCGCCAGCTCAAGCTCGGCCCCGGCGGGCTGCGCGACGTCGAGTTCGCCGTACAGCTGCTCCAGCTGGTGCACGGCCGCACCGACAGCTCCCTGCGCAGCGGCACCACGCTCGACGCGCTGGGGGCCCTCGCCGCCGGCGGTTACGTCGGCCGCGCCGACGCCGCCCAGCTCGACGGCGCCTACCGCTTCCTGCGCTCCCTGGAACACCGCATCCAGCTCTTCAAGCTGCGCCGCACCCATCTGGTCCCGGAGGACGACGCGGACCTGCGCCGCATCGGCCGCTCCCTGGGCCTGCGCACCGACCCGGTGACGAGCCTGGTCCGCGAGTGGCGGCGGCACGCCTCCGCCGTACGGCGGCTGCACGAGAAGCTGTTCTACCGGCCGCTGCTCGACGCGGTCGCCCAGCTCGCCCCCGGCGAGGCCCGGCTCAGCGCCGTGGCCGCCCGCGAACGGCTGGTCGCCCTCGGCTACGCCGACCCGGGCGCCGCCCTGCGCCACCTGGAGGCGCTGGCGTCCGGCGTGACCCGCAAGGCGGCCATCCAGCGGACCCTGCTGCCCGTACTGCTCGGCTGGTTCGCCGACTCCGCCGACCCGGACGCCGGCCTGCTGAACTTCCGCAAGGTCTCCGACGCGCTCGGCAAGACCCCCTGGTACCTGAGGCTGCTGCGCGACGAGGGCGCCGCCGCCGAGAACCTCGCCCGGGTCCTGTCCGCCGGACGGCTCGCCCCCGACCTGCTGATGCGCGCCCCCGAGGCGGTGGCCCTGCTCGGCGACGGTGAGGCCGGCGGCCTCAGTCCCCGCTCCCGTGCCCACCTGGAACAGGAGATCCTCGCCGCCGTCCGCCGCGCCGACGGCGCCGTCCAGGCGGTCACCGCCGCCCGCGGGGTCCGCCGCCGCGAGCTGTTCCGCACCGCCGCCGCCGACATCGTCGGCTCCTACGGCACCGAGTCCCAGCCCGCCGAGGCCGACCAGGGCGCCCTGGTCGACCTGGTCGGCGGCGCCGTGTCGGACCTGACCGCGGCCACCCTCGCCGGTACGCTGCGCGCGGTCGTCCGGGAGGGGTGGGGGGACACCCTCCCCACCCGCTTCGCGATCATCGGCATGGGCCGCTTCGGCGGCCACGAGCTGGGCTACGGCTCCGACGCGGACGTTCTGTTCGTCCACGAACCGCGCGACGGCGTGGACGAACGGGAAGCGGCCGACGCCGCCGGCAAGGTCGTCTCCGAGATGCGCCGCCTGCTCCAGATCCCCAGCGCCGACCCGCCCCTGCTCATCGACGCCGACCTGCGCCCCGAGGGCCGGTCCGGGCCGATGGTCCGCACCCTGAAGTCGTACGAGGCGTACTACCGGCGCTGGTCCCTGGTGTGGGAGCGGCACGCGCTGCTGCGCGCCGATCCGGTCGCCGGTGACGAGGACCTCGGCCGTCGCTTCGTCGAGCTGATCGACCCGCTGCGCTACCCGCCCGCCGGAATCGGCGAGGACGACGCGCGCGAGATCCGGCGTCTGAAGGCCCGCATGGAGTCCGAGCGGCTGCCGCGGGGCACCGACCCCAAGCTGAACGCCAAGCTCGGTCCCGGCGGCCTGTCCGACGTGGAGTGGACCGTGCAGCTGACCCAGCTGCGGCACGCCGCGCACGAGCCGGGGCTGCGTACCACCCGCACCCGTGAGGCGCTGGCGGCCGCCCAGGCGGCCGGGCTGATCCCCGCGGACGAGGCGGCCGTCCTCGACGAGGCCTGGGTGCTGGCCACCGGCGTGCGCAACGCGGTCATGCTGGTCCGGGGCCGGGCCGGGGACACCTTCCCCACCGACCCGCGGGAACTGGCCGCCGTCGGCCGCTACCTCGGTCACGGTCCCGGCCATGTGGGCGACATGCTCGACGCGTACCGGCGCACGGCCCGCAGGGCACGGGGCGTGATGGAGGAGCTGTTCTACAGCGGGTCGTAGACCCCGCGGTGCGGGACGCCTCAGTGGCGCGGGGCCGCCTTTGGCGCCTGCGTGCGGGCGGACGCGCCCGCGGTGGGGGGACCGTCCGGTGCCTTAGGGGTACGAGGGCCCACCACGCCCGTGCTCCCGCCGCCCGTGCCCCGGCTGCCGCCGTCCGCCACCACGACGGCCCCGCCCGTGCCGGGCCGGCCCGGGAAACCACTGAGCCGGCCGCCCCCGTCCCGGCCGTCCGGTACCCCTCGCGGCAGCGCGTACGGCCTGCTCCCGTACCAGAGGGTCGCCAGCGCGTAGCCGAAGGCGAGGCAGAGCAGGCCGCCCACCGCGTCCAGCCAGAAGTGGTTGGCGGTGGCGACGATGACCACCAGCGTGCCCGCCGGGTAGAGCAGACCCAGGACCCTCGCCCACGGGACCGTCGCCAGCGCGAACACGGTCAGCCCGCACCACATCGACCAGCCGATGTGCATCGAGGGCATCGCGGCGTACTGGTTGGACATGTTCTTCAGATCGCCGGAGGCCATCGAGCCCCAGGTCTCGTGGACCACCACGGTGTCGACGAAGCCGCCCCCGGGCATCAGGCGCGGCGGGGCGAGCGGGAACAGGTAGTAACCGGCCAGGGCGACGGCGGTGGTCGAGAACAGCACCAGCCTGGTCGCCGCGTAACGCCCGGGATGACGACGGTAGAGCCACACCAGGACACCCAGCGTGACCACGAAGTGCAGGGTGGCGTAGTAGTAGTTCATGCCGACGACCAGCCAGGTCACCGAGTTCACCGCGTGGTTGACCGACTGCTCGAAGGCGAGACCGAGTTGCCGCTCCAGGTCCCAGAGCCAGTCCGCGTTGCGCAGCGCCTTCGACCTCTGCTCCGGCACCGCGTTGCGGACGAGCGAGTACGTCCAGTAACTCACCGCGATCAGCAGGATCTCGAACCACAGCCGCGGACGGCGGGGGGTGCGCAGACGACGCAGGAGTCCTTGCCCCGTCCCGTCCTCGACGGGGTGCGCTGCGGCCTGGTCCCGGCCATCCAGCGTGGTCACCCTCGTTTTCCCCATGGGCACAGAGTCTGCCAGAAAAGCCCCACCCGCAGATCATCCTACGGTCGGGGCGGCCCCGCACGTTCTCTCCGGGAAGGAGCACCGCCGCCTCATCCTGGAGCAGGGTGCGAGGACCGGCCGCCTGCGACCTGGGAAGGACACGGCGCCCCGGACGGGCTCCGGGCGGATGCGCGGCGTCACGGCTCCCCGGGCGCGGCCGGAGCCTGCTCCCGGGGAAGCCGTGGCGCCGGACCGGTTCAGGGGCGGGGACGGGTGGCGGTGTCGAGGTAGAAGGCGTCGATGCTCTGGACGGCCTGCTCGAACTCCTCCAGGTTGACGGGCTTGGTCACGTAGGCGTTGGCGTGACTGCTGTACGCGCCCGTGACGTCGTCCGGTGCGGTGGACGTGGTCAGGACGACCACCGGGATCGTCTGCAGGTCGTCGTCGTTCTTCAGGACCTTGAGCAGATCGCGGCCGTTCATCCGGGGCATGTTCAGGTCGAGGACGATGAGGTCGGGTCGCGGGCTGTCCGGGGCCCGCAGGTGTTCCAGCGCGGCGACCCCGTCGGTGACCTGGACGAGGTTGCGGGCTCCGCGCTCGGAGAGGGCTTCCTCGATGAGCATGGCGTCGGCAATGTCGTCTTCGACCAGCAGGACGTCGAAGGGGCGGGCGGGGGTGGTCATTGTCGGATGCTCCGTGGGTTTCTCGGGGGAATGGTGGAAAAGCCCCGGCCAGCGGCGCCGGGCGCCCTGCCGGGTCATACCGCAGGCGGCACCGATCTGCGGGTAACCGGCACCGGCGCGGGCGGCAGCCACGGCCGCTTCCTGCTGGAGCCGTTCAGCGGCCTGCTTGAGGTGATCCAGCACGTGGAGCAGAGCCAGGGCCTGTGCCGGGTCGTCCGGCGCCGGGTGCGAGGGGGCTCCCAGAAACCGGCGGGCGAGGCGCTGCGCGAGATCACCGACGGCCGCGTCCGTGAGGGAGGCGGCCTCCTGCGGGGTGATCCACGGTACGAAGTCCTTGCCAGGCATGTCCGGAACTCTAGGACCCGGAGCCGCTCCGCGACAACAAGGGTTGTCACCCTCTAAAGTGTGCTGGCCCAACTTTCACACGACTGCCACACCGAGGAGCCCCCCACGATGACCGTCGACGAGAGGCGATCGCACACGCGAGGCTTTTCCACGTGGACGACCAAGCGGTGGCTTCGCGTGGGGACGGCCCTTTCCCTCGTGGTCCTCACCCTGCTCGGAGCAGCGGGCGCATGGGTCCTGGGGCGGACCGAGTCGATCAGTGACGAACTGGTGGACGTGCGCGCCTCCGCGCTGACCGTCGCGATCCGTCTGGAATCGGCCGTGCTCAACCAGGAGACCGGAATCCGCGGCTACGGGCTCACCGGCATACCGGAGTTCCTCACTCCCTATGAGGAGGGTCTCACCGAGCAGGAGGCGACCGTCGCGCAACTCACCGAGCTGCTCGAGGACGATCCCACGGGCCTGGACGACCTGAGGACCGTGCAGGACACCGTGGCGACGTGGCAGGAGAAAGTCGCCCGGCCCGTCGCCACCGCGCCCGCCGGCTCACCCTCGCCGACGGCCACCCAGCGGGCGACGGAGGGCAAGGCGGCCTTCGACGACGTACGTGCCGCCCTGAGCGGCCAGCAGGAACAGCTGCGCGCGGACCTCGCACGGGTGAGGGACGACCTGGTGAGGACGATGGCCCTGAGGAACGGGGTGTTCAGCGCCATCGCGGTGCTCATCGTCGTCCTCACGGCTCTGATCTTCGAGGGACTGCGCAGGGGCATCAACACGCCGCTGGAGCGGCTCGGCGCGGACGCCCGCGCCGTCACCGGCGGCGACTTCGAGCATCCCATCAGCCCGACCGGTCCCGCCGACCTGCGGCGCCTCAGCCGTGAGATCGACTTCATGCGAAAGCGTCTCGTACGGGAACTGGCCCTCAGCGAGGACACACGGCAGCGTCTGGACGCGCAGGCCGCGGACCTCCAGCGCTCCAACGCCGAGCTGGAGCAGTTCGCGTACGTGGCCTCCCACGACCTGCAGGAGCCGCTGCGCAAGGTCTCCAGCTTCACCCAGCTCCTCCAGCGGCGCTACGGAGGGCAGCTCGACAGCCGGGCCGACCAGTACATCGACTTCGCGGTCGACGGGGCGAACCGCATGCAGACCCTCATCAACGACCTGCTCGACTTCTCCCGGGTCGGGCGGCTGCACAACGCCCACGAGAGCGTCGATCTGGGCGAGGTGCTGGAACGGACCCTGTCCGCGCTGAGCGTCGGCATCGAGGAGGCCGGAGCGGAGATCACCCACGACCCGCTGCCGACCCTGGTCGCCGACCCCACCCAGCTGGGCATGCTCTGGCAGAACCTGGTGGGCAACGCCGTCAAGTTCCGCCGCCCGGGCGAAACGCCGAAGATCCACATCACGGCGGCCCCGGAAGGCGAACTGTGGCGGTTCACCGTCACCGACAACGGCATCGGCATCGCACCGGAGTACGCCGACAAGGTGTTCGTGATCTTCCAGCGGCTGCACACCAAGGACACCTACACCGGGAGCGGAATCGGCCTCGCGATGTGCAAGAAGATCGTCGAGTTCCACGGGGGCACCATCCAGGTCGATCCGGAGTACGACGACGGCGCACGCATCGTCTTCACCCTCGCGCCCCGGCCGCCGGAGAGCCCCGTCCCGCCCACCGTGCCGGAGGCCGTCCCCGCCGACGCGGAACCCGTGCGATGACGACGGACACGCCGGCCGTGCCGGAGGCGCCCTCCGAGGGGTCGGTGTACCGCATCCTGCTGATCGAGGACGACGCGGGCGACGCCCTGCTCGTGGAGGAACTCCTCCACGACACGGGGATGCGGTTCGCGCTGACCACCCGGACCACTCTGGCCGAGGCGCGCGCCGAGCTGGCCGGCAGTCCGATCGACTGCGTTCTCCTCGACCTGCACCTGCCCGACGTGGCGGGCGTCGACGCGGTCACGGCCGTGCGGGGGCTGGCCCCGCACACCGCGGTGATCGTCCTGACCGGGCTGTCCGAGGACCGGGCGGGCACCGAGGCCATGGCCGCCGGAGCACAGGACTACCTCGTCAAGGGCAAGGTCGAGGCGGACCTGCTGCGAAGGGCGCTGCGCTACGCCGTCTACCGGAGCCGGACGGAACGCGCGAGTGCCGAGGCCCAGGCCACCCGGCTGCGGGCGGAGGAGAACGCCCGTCTGGAACGCGGCCTGCTGCCCCAGCCGATGCTCGACACCTCCACGGTGAGGGTGACGTCCCGCTACCTGCCCGGTGCCGAGATGGCCCTGCTCGGCGGGGACTTCCTCGACGTGGTGGAGGGGGACGACGGGCTGCTGCACGCCGTCGTGGGCGACGTCAGCGGGCACGGTCCCGACGCCGCGGCGCTGGGTGTCTGTCTGCGGATCGCGTGGCGCTCCCTGGTACTCGGCGGGTACCGCGGAGACGACCTGCTGCACCTGATGGAACGCATCCTGATCGCCGAACGCGACAGCCAGCACCTGTTCGCCACCTGCACTCTCCTCACCCTCGACCAGCGCTCCGGCACCGCCGTCCTCCACCTGGCCGGCCACCACGAGCCCCTCCTCACCACGGCCGGGGGAACCCGGGAGGTGAGCGCCGAACACGGCATCGCCCTGGGCATCGTCCCCGGAGACGGCAGCTGGCCCTCCACCGTCGTTCCGCTCCCGGCCGCCGGGGCCCTGACCGTCTACACCGACGGCCTCATCGAAGGGCACAACGGGACGAAGGGCGAGCGGCTCGGCGTCGAAGGGCTGCTCGCGCTGATCGGGAACCTGCCCCCGGCGGATCCGGAGGACCACGTCGACCTCCTCATCAAGGAAACCCACGCCCTGAACGCCGGCCGGCACTCCGACGACCTGGCCGTGCTCCGCCTCGACTGGGGCGACCTGCCCGCCGACCGCTGAGGGCCCCGTGCGCCGGCAGCGGCCCGGCGGCCGCGACGCCGTCCGCGGGACGGGCGGCACGAGCGGTCCGGCGGCTGTCGGCGCCGCGCTCCGACCGGGCCTGCCCGGCGGATCGGGGCCGGGGTGGGCAGCGGCGGCTCTCCCGCCGGGGCGAGCGGGGCCGGTGCGTGCGGGTGCAAGACGCGGGAGGGCGACGGTACCGCGCGGTCGGGGGCGCCCCCGGCCGAAGGGCCCGGGGAAGTGCGCGCCGCGGTCCCCGCCTCTTCGGTGTGCCCCGCCGGGCGGCTCTAGGAACGGCTCCGGTCCCCGGGGGCCGAGGCCGTCGAGCCGCGGACCACCAGCTCCGGCATGAACACGAACTCGCTGTGCGGGGCGGGCGTCCCGCCGATCTCCTCCAGCAGGGTGCGCACCGCGGCCTGGCCCATCGCCGGGACCGGCTTGCGGACCGTGGTCAGCGGCGGGTCGGTGAAGGCGATCAGCGGGGAGTCGTCGAAGCCGACCACGGAGATGTCCGTCGGCACCTCGAGACCGCGCTGCCGGGCCGCCCGTATCGCACCCAGCGCCATCATGTCGCTGGCGCACACCACCGCCGTGCACCCGCGGTCCATGAGCGCGTCGGCGGCGGCCTGACCGCCCTCCAGGGTGTACAGGGAGTGCTGGACCAGCTCGGTCTCCACGGCCCGGGCGTCCAGGCCCAGTTGGTCCTGCATGGCGCGTGCGAAGCCCTCGATCTTGCGCTGCACGGGCACGAACCGCTTCGGTCCGAGCGCCAGCCCGATCCGGGTGTGCCCGAGGGAGGCGAGGTGGGTGACCGCGAGTGCCATCGCCGCCCGGTCGTCGGGGGAGATGAACGGCGCCTGCACCTGCGGCGAGAAGCCGTCGACCAGTACGAACGGCACGCCCTGGGCGCGCAGTCGCTCGTAGCGCTGCATGTCGGCCGTGGTGTCCGCGTGCAGGCCGGAGACGTAGATGATGCCGGCCACCCCGCGGTCGACGAGCATCTCCGTCAGCTCGTCCTCCGTCGACCCGCCCGGGGTCTGGGTGGCCAGGACCGGTGTGTAGCCCTGGCGGGTCAGCGCCTGCCCGATGACCTGGGCCAGGGCCGGGAAGATCGGGTTCTCCAGCTCGGGAGTGATCAGCCCCACCAGGCCCGCGCTGCGCTGCCGCAGCCGCACCGGGCGTTCGTAACCCAGGACGTCGAGGGCGGCGAGGACGGACTGGCGGGTGGTGGCGGCGACGCCCGGCTTGCCGTTGAGCACGCGGCTGACGGTCGCCTCGCTCACCCCGGCCTGAGCAGCGATGTCGGCAAGACGTGTGGTCACAGCACCGGACCCTATCGGCCGCCCCACTCCTTGCACACCGGCCGGACGCCTGGTGCGTGCCGTCGAACGGCCCGTCGTGGGCTGCTGCGTCATCGCGGTCCCTCATGTCGTGGTCGGCATGTCGTACTCGACACGTCGTGCTCGGCGTCCGTACCGCAACGGATGATTCCCCCGACGGAAACGGATGGCAAGTACTTGCAGAGTCTTGCACAACTGTCCGAACCTCCGTCCTGGCGCCGGAAACCCGGCGGTGGCACGGTGATCGGGGCGCCGCGGGGAGGGGGCGTGGAGCGGTCACGACGGGGTAACCGTCGGGCTTTCTTGCAAAATTTTTCAGCAAGGTCTTTCGAATCGGTTGCATCGCTGTTACGTTCACGTCGCCCGGCGGCCCCATCGGCGCGGTCGGCACGTAGGCAGGACGGCAGACGGGGCCGACCTGCGTGACACGGGCTTTCACCCTCAAGGAGAACTCATGCGGCGTGGCATAGCGGCCACCGCGCTGGTGGCGTCCCTCGCCCTCACGGCGACGGCCTGCGGCGGAGACAGCGACAGCGGCGACTCGGCGGACGGCCCGGTCACCATCACCTGGTGGGACACCTCCAACGCGACCAACGAGGCGCCGACGTACCAGGCCCTGGTCGAGGAGTTCGAGGCCGCCAACAAGGACGTCAAGGTCAAGTACGTCAACGTCCCCTTCGACCAGGCGCAGAACAAGTTCGACACCGCCGCCGGTTCCAAAGGCGCCCCCGACGTGCTGCGCTCCGAGGTCGGCTGGACCCCCGCCTTCGCCAAGAAGGGCTTCTTCCTGCCGCTGGACGGCACCGAGGCGCTGAAGGACCAGGCGGAGTTCAAGTCCAACCTGATCGAGCAGGCCACCTACGAGGACAAGGTCTACGGCGTCCCGTTCGTCACGGACACGCTCGCGCTGGTCTACAACAAGGAACTCTTCGAGAAGGCCGGCGTCGAGGCCCCCAAGACCTGGGACGACCTGAAGAAGGCCGCCGCCACCATCAAGGACGAGACCGGCGTCGACGGCTACTGGGGCTCCACCGCGGGTTACTACGCGCAGCCGTTCCTCTACGGCGAGGGCACCGACATGGTCGACGCCGACGCCAAGAAGATCACCGTCAGGTCGCCCGAGGCCGAGAAGGCCTACGGCACCTGGCTGGACCTCTTCGACGGCAAGGGCCTGCACAAGGCCGACACCACCGCCGACGCCTACACCCACATCCAGGACGCGTTCGTCAACGGCGAGGTCGCCGCGATCATCCAGGGCCCGTGGGAGATCACCAACTTCTACAAGGGCTCGGCCTTCAAGGACAAGGACAACCTGGGCATCACCACCGTCCCGGCCGGCTCCACCGGCACGGCGGGCGCCCCGACCGGCGGTCACAACCTCTCCGTCTACGCCGGCTCCGACGCCGCGAAGCAGGAGGCCGCGCTGAAGTTCGTGAACTTCATGACCTCGGCCGCCTCCCAGGAGACCATCGCCCTGAAGAACTCCACGCTGCCCACGCGTGACGACGCCTACACCGGCAAGGTCAAGGCCGACCCGGGCATCGCCGGCTACCAGACGGTCCTCGAGGCCGCCCAGCCGCGCCCGGCCCTGCCCGAGTACAGCTCGCTGTGGGTTCCGATGGACGACGAACTGCCCCAGATCGCGGGCGGCAAGGAGTCCCTGGACAAGGGTCTGGGCGACGCCGAGACCGCCATCGCCAAGCTGGTGCCGGACTTCAGCAAGTAGAGCCCGCGTGGCCGCCGGGCCCCTCTCCGGGAGGGGAGGACCCGGCGGCCACCGGCCTGTGTGCCGAACCCCTTGAACATCCAGAAGGTGCCGAACCATGACAGTCGCCATCGACCGTGCGACCGGCAAGCGCAGCGGTGACCGCCCGCCCCGCGCCGGCCGGACCGGCCGCCTGAAGCAGGCCTACCAGAAGCACTGGTACGCGTTCGCCATGATCGTGCCCGTGGTCGTCGTGCTCGGCGTCCTCGTGCTGTATCCCCTGGCGTACGGCTTCTACCTCACCCTCACCGACGCCAACAGCCTCAACTCGGCCCGCACCATCGGCGTCAACGAGATCGAGGCCACGTACAAGTTCATCGGTCTGGACAACTACGCCGACATCCTCTGGGGCGAGACGGCGTACGACCGCTTCTGGTCGCACTTCGTCTGGACGATCGTCTGGACGGCGGCCTGCGTCGGCCTGCACTACACCATCGGTCTGGGCCTCGCCCTGCTGCTCAACCAGAAGCTGCGCGGCCGCACCTTCTACCGGCTGATCCTCATCCTGCCGTGGGCCGTGCCGACCTTCGTCACCGTCTTCGGCTGGCGTTTCATGCTCGCCGACAGCGGCATCATCAACTCGGGCCTGGAGTCCCTGGGCCTGCCGACACCGCTGTGGCTCGAGGACACCTTCTGGCAGCGGTTCGCCGCGATCATGGTCAACACCTGGTGCGGCGTGCCGTTCATGATGGTCTCCCTGCTCGGCGGGCTCCAGTCGATCGACGGGACCCTGTACGAGGCGGCCGAGATGGACGGCGCGAGCGCCTGGCAGCGGTTCCGCCACGTCACCCTGCCCGGCCTGCGCTCGGTCAGCTCCACCGTCGTGCTGCTCGGCATCATCTGGACCTTCAACCAGTTCGCCGTCATCTTCCTGCTGTTCGGCAACACCGCGCCGGACGCGCAGATCCTCGTCACCTGGGCGTACCAGCTCGGCTTCGGGCAGCAGCCGCGCGACTTCGCACAGTCCGCGGCCTACGGCATGCTGCTGCTGGCCATCCTGATCGTCTTCACCTCCTTCTACCGCCGCTGGCTGAACCGCAATGAGCAGCAGCTCGCGATCTGAGGCAGGAGCCCCCATGAGCACCCTCGACACCCCACCGTCAGCAGTGGTGACGGGCACGCCGGCCGGGAGGAGCGCGCCCCGCCGGCCCGGGACACGGCGGCGCGGTGAGGTCAGCCGCGGCGGAGCCCTCGGTTCGCACGGCATCCTGATCGTGGCGAGCGTCGTCGCCCTGTTCCCGGTCGCCTGGCTGGTCTTCCTGTCCCTCGGCCCGGACAAGGACGACTATCTGCGCCCCGGCGGCATCTGGGGCAAGATGACGCTGGACAACTACGCGTTCGTGCTGCAGGAAACGAACTTCTTCGACTGGCTGAAGAGTTCGCTGATCGTCTCGCTCGGCACGACCGTCATCGGCGTCCTGGTCGCCGCCACCACCGGGTACGCGGTCTCCCGGATGCGGTTCCCCGGGTACAAGAAGTTCATGTGGGTCCTGCTGGTCACCCAGATGTTCCCGGTGGCCGTCCTGATGGTCCCGATGTACCAGATCCTGTCCGACCTTCAGCTGATCGACACCTACTTCGGCCTCATCCTCGTCTACTGCTCGACCGCGGTGCCGTACTGTGCGTGGCTGATGAAGGGCTATTTCGACACCATTCCGTTCGAGATCGACGAGGCGGGCCGGGTCGACGGGCTGTCCCCGTTCGGCACGTTCGTGCGGCTGATCCTGCCGCTCGCCAAGCCGGGCCTGGCGGTCGCCGCCTTCTACAGCTTCATCACCGCGTTCGGCGAGGTCGCCTTCGCCACGACGTTCATGCTGGACGACGAGAAGTACACGCTCGCCGTCGGTCTGCAGAGCTTCGTCAGCGAGCACGACGCCCAGCGCCACCTCATGGCCGCCACCGCGGTCCTGATCGCGATACCCGTCTCCGCGTTCTTCTACCTCGTGCAGAAGAACCTGGTGGCCGGCCTCACCGCGGGCGGCACGAAGGGCTGACGCCCTCCGTACGAGGACTCCCGCGCGCCGCGGCGCGCGGGGAGGCGGTCGCGGTGCACGAACATCCGACCCCGCCGGCACCGCGGCCGCCTCGTCTCCCGCCCCCGCGCCCTCGGCCCCACTCGCCTCCCTGACCGACCCCACGTACTCAAGGACGACATGAGCCAGCAGCACGCCGCCGCCCAGGCCCCGACCTCCACGACCGACGCTGCCGTCGCCACCGTCGCCAGGCGCCACGACTGGTGGCGGGACGCGGTGATCTACCAGGTGTACCCGCGCAGCTTCGCCGACAGCAACGGCGACGGCATGGGCGACGTCGAGGGCATCCGCTCCCGCCTGCCGTACCTGCGCGACCTCGGGGTGGACGCCGTGTGGCTCAGCCCCTTCTACGCCTCCCCGCAGGCCGACGCCGGCTACGACGTCGCCGACTACCGCGCCGTCGACCCCATGTTCGGCACCCTGCTCGACGCGGACGCGCTGATCCGGGACGCCCACGACCTGGGCCTGCGGATCATCGTCGACATCGTGCCCAACCACTCCTCCGACCAGCACGAGTGGTTCAAGCGGGCCCTCGCCGAGGGCCCCGGCTCGGCCTCGCGCGACCGCTACCACTTCCGGCCCGGCAAGGGCGCCGGCGGCGAACTCCCGCCCAACGACTGGGAGTCGATCTTCGGCGGCCCCGCCTGGACCCGGGTCACCGAGCCCGACGGCACCCCCGGCGAGTGGTACCTGCACCTCTTCGCGCCCGAGCAGCCCGACTTCAACTGGGACCACCCGGCCGTCGGCGACGAGTTCCGCTCCATCCTGCGGTTCTGGCTGGACATGGGCGTGGACGGCTTCCGCATCGACGTCGCGCACGGCATGGTGAAGGCCGAGGGCCTGCCGGACCTGGGATCCCACGAGCAGCTGAAGCTGCTGGGCAACGATGTCATGCCGTTCTTCGACCAGGACGGCGTCCACGACATCTACCGCCAGTGGCGGCTCATCCTCGACGAGTACTCCGGCGAGCGCATCTTCGTCGCCGAGGCCTGGACCCCGACCGTCGAGCGCACCGCGAACTACGTCCGCCCCGACGAACTGCACCAGGCCTTCAACTTCCAGTACCTGGGCACCCACTGGGACGCCGAAGAACTGCGCGAGGTCATCGACCGCACCCTGGACGCGATGCGCCCGGTGGGCGCCCCCGCCACCTGGGTGCTGTCCAACCACGACGTCACCCGGCACGCCACCCGCTTCGCCAACCCGCCCGGCCTCGGCACCCAGATCCGGCTGCCCGGCGACCGGGAACTGGGCCTGCGCCGGGCCCGCGCGGCGACGCTGCTGATGCTGGCGCTGCCCGGCTCCGCGTACGTCTACCAGGGCGAGGAGCTGGGCCTGCCGGACGTCGTGGACCTGCCGGACGAGGTGCGCCAGGACCCGGCGTACTTCCGGGGCGCGGGCCAGGACGGCTTCCGCGACGGGTGCCGGGTGCCGATCCCGTGGACCCGCGACGGTTCCTCGTACGGCTTCGGGGGCGGCGGCAGCTGGCTGCCGCAGCCGGAGGGCTGGGGCGAGCTGAGCGTCGAGGCGCAGACCGGAAAGGCCGGTTCGACCCTGGAGCTGTACCGGAGTGCGCTCGCCGTGCGCCGGGACCAGGCCGGCCTGGGCGCGGGCGACGCGGTGGAGTGGCTGGCGGCCCCCGAGGGCGTACTCGCCTTCCGCCGCGGGGAGTTCGTGTGCGTCGCGAACACCACGGGCCAGGCGGTGACCACCCCGGCGTACGGGCGAGCGCTGCTCGCCAGCGGTGACGTGGAGGGGGCGGACGGCCAGGTGAAGGTGCCGGGAGACACGACGGTGTGGTTCACCACGGGCTGAGGCCTCACGGGCCGGGCACAGGGTCCGCCGCTCCCCGGCCGGGGAGCGGCGGACCCTGTGCCCTGTGCCGGTGTTACCTGCTGCGCTGCCACGATTATCTAGGGCTGTCAACCTCTGCTGCAGATCAGCGTGCTGACTTGAAGTAAGGCAAGTCAGGCAAGTTGGTGAAGGACCACCCTGGAACTCGATGCGATACGCATGCTTCGCGTTCCTCCACCGCCAGATGCAGGAGGGCACTGTCGGCCCCGTCCTCCCCGTCACCGAGGGCGGCCGGGTGTCCGGGGCGATCGGGCCCATGGAGGCCACGGCGCCGACTACCAGCTCCTGCAGACCGAAATCGGCGGAGCAGCCTCCGACCGCCTCTGCCGAGCCGAAGGACTCCACTCCCTCGGCTTCGTCTGCACCGCCAAGCTCTAACCCGCCCCGCGAGGGGGAGAAGCGCTCACCGGCACGGACGCGGTCTGCCCCGGCTGACGCCCCAACCGTGCTGATCAATGCCGTTCAGTGTCAACACCGCGCATATTGCGACGACTTGCTGCCTTCTGGCTTCCGGAGCCGCTGATGAATGAGCGGGCGAGCCTGGCGAGCCGCGCCGAAAAGCCAGGACTGGGTCCGGCGCCGATACATCTCAGGCCACCTCGGCCGGGGTGCGCCTATCCGTTCGATGGCGTTGGCAAGGGCAAGGAGAACACGCCCCCTTTCTCCTGGGCGCGCGGCGGGAGAAATGGCACCCAGCCCCCGTGTGCACCCGATGGAGCCGGCAGGCAACATGATGCAGTCCGAGCGCTCACCGTTGCGCGATGTGGTGCACATCACTTCACCGTCAACCGCCAAGCACCGTAACTTTTAAGACAACTTGCCACAGTTCTAATTACTTTCCTCCTCGATATGTTCACATCTGCATCGCATAAGTGGTGCTGATGAAACGTAAGAAACCGGGGAATGATGACGGTTCACATACCCGCGCCAGAAGAGCGCGGGCGGCTTTGGTCTGGGAGAGGTCCGCGCTATGTAGCGGGCAGCCTCACCCTGGCCCTTGCCATCGGATTGATCGACGGCACCGCTACAGCAGCCACGAAGCCCCAGGCTCGGACAGCGCAGGAGAAGCCCGTAGTCACACAGGCTGCGGACATCACCTCCGCGCGGGTGGCGGCGCGTCTCTCCGGCAAGCGTGTCGAGGCTCTGTCGGAGCGCACGGAGACCTCCACCACCTGGGCGAACAAGAACGGTTCCCTCACCACCGAACTGTCTGCCGGTCCCGTTCGGTTCGAGGACGAGTCCACCGGCGACTGGCGCGATGTCGACCTGGACCTCGTCGGCGTCTCCGGTGGTGACGTGGAGCCGAAGGCCCACCCCCGTGGTCTGAAGCTCGCGGGCAAGACCGGCACACCGCCCTCCTCGCTGCGTGCTGGTCAGCAGGCCAAGGCCACCGACCTTGTGACGCTCGGCGAGGGCGACGAGCAGATCACGCTGCAGTGGAAGGGCGGCCTGCCGGCCCCCAAGCTGGAGGGCGCCCGCGCCGAGTACGTCAACGCCGTGCCCGGCGCGGACGTCGTGGTCGAGGCGACCCGTACCGGCTTCGAGCAGTACGTCGAGATCAAGCAGCGTCCCGCTACGGATGGGTACACCTACACGCTGCCGCTCAAGGCCAAGGGCCTCAAGGTGCAGCAGCAGGCCGACGGCAGCGTGCTGTTCGCCGACAAGAAGAACAAGAAGCAGGCCGTGATGCCTGCTCCGGTGATGTGGGACGCCACTGTCGACGAGCGCTCCGGTGAACACACCCGCCGGGTGCCGGTGGCGATGAAGGTCGTGACCAAGGGCTCCTCGGTCGACCTCGTCATCACCCCGGACGCGAAGTTCCTCGCGGACCCGGAGACGAAGTACCCCGTCACGGTGGACCCGTCCACCTCGGCCCTGTCGAACGTGTTCGACACCTACGTCCAGCAGGGTGAGACCCGCGACTGGTCCACCGACACCGAACTGGACCTGGGCAACCCGGGCACCACCAACGCGGACGGCACCCCGCGTACCGCGCGTTCCTTCATCTCCTGGAACACCTCTCCGATCCAGGACGCCCTGGTCCTGAACGCGAAGCTGTCGCTGTGGAACTTCCACTCCGGCAACAACGTGGACTGCAAGGCGTATCCGTGGGAGGTCTGGTCCACCGGAGCCGCCTCGACCTCCTCGCGGTGGACCGCGCAGCCGGCGTGGACGGCGAAGAAGGCCACCTCCACCGAGACCAAGGGCAATGCGTCCTGCACAGCGGCTCCCGACGGGTGGATCAACGCAGACGTGTCCACCCTGGTGCAGGAGTGGGCCTCGGCCAAGGCCACCCGCGGGCACATGGGCCTGCGCGCCACCAGCGAGAGCGTGATCGCGCAGTGGAAGCGGGTCAACTCCGCCAACGCGACGGCGAATCCGCCGAAGCTGGTCGTGAACTACAACTACCGGCCGCGTACCGGGACCAAGCAGGAGGCCGGTCCGCCGTACTTCTCCTACGGCGGCGCCTACACCGTCAACACCCTCACCCCGACGCTGCGCGACACGTTCGTCGACGCGGACGGTGACAAGGTCAACGGCACCTTCCAGATCTTCGACAACGCCACCAACGCCCAGGTCGGCGATGTCATCGTGTCGAAGTATGTGCCTTCCGGACAGGTCACCTCCGTAGCCGTTCCGGCGGGCGTGCTGACGAACGGCAAGACGTACAAGTTCCGCACGTCCCCGTACGACGGAGCGCACTACAACGTGGGCTGGTCCGCGTGGAAGACCTTCACCGTCGACACGCAGGCCCCTTCCGCACCCTCGAAGATCGTCTCGACGGACTACCCGTCGGACAAGTGGGTCAAGGGCACCGGACAGGCCGGCACGTTCACCGTCACCCCGCCGAGTGCGGACCACAACTGGCTCGAATGGTCCCTGGACGGCGTTACCTGGACCAAGGTCGCCACGAACGGTGCCACCACGGACAAGCCGATCTCACTCGCGCCCGCACGTGACGGCACCCACACGCTCCAGGTGCGGGCTGTCGACAAGGCGGACAACAAGTCCGAGGCGATCGAGTACACCTTCCACGCCGGACCCGGCGGGTTCATCCAGCCCGGTGAAGGCGAGCGCACCGCCCGCCGACTGCCCCTGGTCGCCGAAGCCGACGCCGGCAAGTACAACGCCGTGTCCTTCTCCTGGCGCCGCTCCGAGGCCGACCCGTGGGTGAAGATCCCGGCAGGCGACGTCACCTCCGGCGGAACCCCGCTGACCGCCTGGCCGGTCCCTGTGACGAGCGGCAAGAACGCGCCTCTCGTGTGGAATGCGACCAGCACAGTCGACCCCGACGGCAGTGTGCAGATCAAAGCCGACTTCACCGGCCCCAGCTCCGCCTCGGGCAGCACCGAGCCGCTGACCGCCGTCGTGGACCGCAACGCCTCGGGAGCTTCGGCAGAGGACGTCGGCCCCGGATCTGTGAATCTGCTGACCGGTGACTACACCCTCTCGTCCACCGACGTCTCCGGATTCGACCTCTCGGTGGCTCGCACAGCCTCATCGCGTACCCCGCACAAGGGTGCGACGCAGGAGGGCCAGGCGCCGATCTTCGGCAAGGAGTGGGTGACCGGCACCGTCGCGGAGATGACGGACTCGGACTTCTCCCACATCCTGAAGGTCTCCGACACCGCCGTGGCCGTCGTCGATTCCGATGGTGAGGAGACCCACTTCGCCGCTAACGCGGCCAAGACCGGGTGGATCCCCGAGCCCGGCTCGGAAGATCTGACCCTCAAGGGCAGTGTGACCGGAGCGTTCACGCTCACGGACACCGAGGGCACGGTGACCGAGTTCACCAAGCCCGACGCGGCGACCACCACCTGGCAGGTCTCCAGCACCCTGCTGGACGGCCTGTCCAACTCCACCACCACCGTCATCTCCGAGACGGTGACCGTCGACGGCAAGAAGCTGGCCCGCCCCAAGCGGATCATCGGCGCCACCTCGGCCACGACCGCCGCCGCCTGCACCGCCGACCCGGCGACCAAGGGCTGCCGCGTGGTGGAATTCGTCTACGCCACCGCCACCACCGCCACGGATTCGGTGTTCGGCGACTACAGCGGACAGGTCAAGGAGATCCGCCTGTGGTCCACCGCCCCCGGCGCGGCCGCAGCAACCTCCAAGTCCGTGCAGGCGTATGTGTACGACAGCACGGGCCGCCTGCGTCAGGCGTGGGACCCGCAGATCAGCCCTTCGCTGAAGTCCGAGTACGCCTACGACAGTGCCGGACGGGTAACGACGTTCACGCCGCCCGGCGAGCTGCCCTGGACGTTCACCTACGGCAAGGCCGGCAACGCCGCCACCGCCGGTGAGGGCATGCTCCTCAAGGCATCCCGCCCCGGGCTGAAGCAGGGCACCGTCGACACCGTCGAGGGCGAGGCGCACTCCAGCGTCGTCTACGACGTGCCGCTGACCGGCACGGCGGCCCCGTACAAGATGGGTGCCTCCGATGTGAAGGCATGGGGCCAGCTGGACGCTCCTACGGACGCGGCAGCGGTCTTCCCGGCCGACGCCGTCCCCGCGTCCCACACCGGCAGCACACTCACCTCCGGTGACTACAAGCGGGCCGACGTGCACTACCTCGGCGTGTCCGGACGCGAGATCAACTCCGCCACACCCGGCGGACACATCTCCACCACCGAGTACGACCAGTTCGGCAACACCGTCCGTGAACTGTCGGCCTCCAACCGGGCCGTCGCCCTCGGGCTCACCGCGGACGACAAGGCCGTCCAGGCCGACCTGGGCATCGCCCAGCTCACCGCCGGCGAACGCGCCGACCTGCTGGCCACCCGCTCCCTCTACAACGCGGCCGGTACACGGGAGCTCGAAGAGTTCGGACCGCTGCGCCGGATCGACCTCACCGCCGACCTGAAGTCCGGCACCACCACCCTCGTCCCGGCAGGCACCTCGGTGACCGCCCGGACCTGGACGCTCAACGAGTACGACGCCGGACGTCCGACCGACGGCACCGCCAAGGTCAAGGACCAGGTCACCAAGGTCACCACCGGGGCGCAGGTGCGTGAGCACCCCGGCGTGCAAGGTGAGCCCCGTGTGTCCCAGACGGTCTACGACTGGGCCAAGGGCCTGCCCACCCAGAGCATTCAGGACCCGGGCGGGCTGGCCATCACCACCAAGACCGAGTACGACGCTCAGGGCCGTACGGTCAAGCAGCTCCTGCCGGGTGGGAGCGGCACGGACGCCGCCACACGGGTCACCACATACTGGTCCGCGACCGGAACCGGCGCGTGTGCCGGGCGCCCGGAGTGGGCCGACCTGGTCTGCTCCACCGGCCCGGCCGGTGCGATCACCGGCGGCGGCACCAACCCGACCGGACTGCCGACCACCACCACCGAATACAGCTGGTGGGGCAGCCCGGCCAAGGTCACCGAGTCCGCAGGCGGCTCCACCCGCACCGCCACGACGACATACGACGGTGCGGGCCGGGAGACCAAGGTCGCCATCACCGGCGGCATCGGCCAAGCGGTCCCGGAATCCACCACCGAGTACGACCCGGCCACCGGCAAGGCCGTCAAAACCACCTCGCCGACCGGCGGCACCATCACCAAGGCGTACGACAAGCTCGGCCGCCAGATCTCCTACACAGACGCCGACAGCGGCACCACCACGACTCAGTACGATCTGCTCGGACGTCCCGCCAAGGCCTCCGACAACGTCCCCTCCACCGTCACGTTCACCTACGACACGGCCATCGAACCGCGCGGCCTGACCACGAAGACCACCGACTCCATCGCCGGTGTCTTCCAGGCCACCTACGATGCCGACGGCTCCGTATCCAGTGAGAAGCTGCCCGGCGGCTACACCCTCAAGCAGACCGAGGACACCACCGGCGCGGCCGTCGACCGGACCTACACCCGCGACAGCGACGGCACGATCGTCTACTCCGACACCGTGACCGAGTCCATCCACGGCCAGGTCGCCTCCCACGCGGGCTGGTCCGACCAGAACTACCGCTACGACAACACCGGCCGGCTCACCACGGTCGAGGACACGTGGAACACCGAGTGCACGCGCCGCGGCTACACCTTCGACGCACGCACCAACCGCAAGTCCCTCACCTCAGCCAAGAGCGCCCCCGGCGCTGACTGCCCCACGACAGGAGGCACGACCACCAGCCACACCTACGACAGCGCTGACCGCATCGTCGACACCGGCTACACCTACGACGCATTCGGCCGCACCACCACGGTCCCGGGCAACGGCACGATCGGCTACTACGCCAACGACCTCGCCTACCAGCAGACCGCGGGCGGCAAGCGCCAGACCTGGCAGCTCGACGCCAACCTGCGCTTCCGCTCCTGGAAGGTCGAGACCGGCAGCGGCACCACCTGGACGCAGGAACAGTCCAAGATCAACCACTACGACAGCGACGGCGACAACCCCCGCTGGATCACCGAGGACACCACCAGCGGAGCTCTGACGCGAAACGTCGACTCCGCCTCCGGAGACCTCGTCGCCACCACCAGCAAGACCGGCAACACCATTCTCCAGCTCACCACCATCCACGGTGATGTCGCCCTCCAGCTCCCGCTGGACACGTCCAAGGCCCCCGTCGCCCTGGACGGCGACGAGTACGGCAACCCCCGTGTCGGCCAGGCGGCCACCCGCTACAACTGGCTGGGCGGCAAGCAGCGTTCCGCCGAGACCCTCACCGGTCTGACCCTCATGGGTGTGCGCCTCTACAACCCCGCCACCGGACGGTTCCTGTCCATGGACCCGGTCTACGGCGGCAACCTGAACGCCTACGAGTACGCGCATGCCGACCCCCTCAACCGCTTCGACCTCGACGGCAGGTGGAGCTGGGGCAAGAAGCAGTGGAATCGCTTCAACAACAAGAGGCACCGCGTCGGACGCAACCCCAACTGGCGTTCGATCTACTGGTCTGGCAAGTTCGCCGTCAGCACGGCAGCGCTGTTCTCACCGTTCGGCCGTGCGAAGACCGCCAGGAACGTGTGGAGGGCCGCGAAGAGTCCCCGTAAGACGGTCAAGCGATGCGGCAAGTCCGCAGGCAGGTTCATTCACTGCGCCGGTGCCGGATGGGGAGCTCAAACGGCAGTCGGCGATTTCAGGAACTGGAACAAGAACCGCCGCTTCCGTAACGCCTGGAACGACTCGTTGACCCACTCGGGTCGGCGCTCGGTCTGCCGGAAGTACACGGGCAGAAACAGCTGTAGGTAGCTAACGTTCTGCTGGCAGGGGGCCTGCGTCGCAGGCGCACGCAGACCCCCTGCCGGCAACTCCGGCACATGTTCAATAGAGCAAGGAAGGCATATGAAGTACAAACTGACGTCCCTTCTCATCTTCGTCCCCTTCATGATTACCAGCGGGATAGACCGCTTTCAGCAGACAGGATGGCGGCCGGTCTGGGGAGTGCTTGAGATCATCCTGGGACTGGCCATCTCAGTGGGCGCTGCCAGAGAAATCCGGGATGGCCGGAGAAGGCGGCGGGCAGACGGACAGCCGCGGCGAGAACAGTAAACACGCCGAGTTACCTTCGGCGGACAGCTGCTTGGCAACTTCTTGTGCGGCCGCGACACTGATCAATAGGCGGCAAGGGGAATTCTCTGCGGCTGCAGCGCCACGACCGGAGGTTCGGCTGCTTGAAGGCATGAAGGCGGCTGAACCTCGCTTGCCCCCGCCACCGGCCGAATGCAGACGCAATCCGCGTTCAAATGGCGATCTGGTTCCCTCGACAACCTCGTCCGCCGGGGCCAGCTTCTCAGTCGACACCCGGCCCGAACCGACGCCGCCGTCAGGGACGAGACCAGCCGCCTACAGTGACCGCGCCTGCGTGTGAATGTACGGGCACGAGGAGGCCTCCGTCTCTGCGGCCGGTGGGGCAGTGATCGTCCGTGCCGGAGACCCGGACGTGCTCGCGACAGTCTCCTCCATGGCCCGTTGAGGCAGAGCTGCAGGTTCCTCGACGTCACCGGCACGGGTGCAGCTCCGACTGAACCTGACGCCACAACCGTGCTGATCAGCGCGGGTGAGCGTCAACACGGCATGTCTGAAGGCACCTTGGAGAATCAGACGGTTCGCATTCACCCGATTACTCTGTGCGCTCATTCCATCGGTTCATTGAGGAATCCGTATGAGCTACACAGACCAGGACGTGCGCGAGGGCCGCCGGCTGATGAACGAGGGCTGCGAGAACCGCCTCGTCATCGGCGACAAGCTGCTGACCGTCGCGGCCCCGGGCGGCGAGGACAGCGCCTTCGACCAGTACTGCGACGAGATCGGCCTGAGCCCCAAGACCGCCCGGCAGTCCGGCACACCGCCCGCATGTGCACCCCGCCCGTGCGGCAGCTCGTGGCCGACAGCGGCGTCCACGTCAGCTACAGCGCGCTTCGCGAAGGGGCCCGCCTGGCCCCCTCCGGCAAGCCGTACGACGAGGGCTACAGCATCCTGCGCACGCTGCTGCACGAAGCGTGCGAGGCCGGGACCGGCCGCATCAGTGCTCCTCAGTACCGCCAGGCCCTGGGCATCGGTCCGGCCCTGCAGGACCTGTTGGACCCCTCCAACAGCACATCCTTGGCGGACTATCTCGCCTCCCTTGCGCCCCAGGAGCGTGATCAGGCTCTTCGGGACCTGGTGGAGAAGAAGGCGGAGGTGCACGACGCTCTGAAGCGGGTCATGGACGATAAGCGTCGCCGGGACCGCGAGACCCGCGGCCCCGAGTGCGGTGGCGGGAAGCCCGACAAGGCCGCGGTCGTGGCCCGGGACCTGCAGCGGGCTCATCGCGTGAACTCCCCGTGGTGGTGGTGACGGCCCGGGGCGGGCCGTGCGGGATGCGTTCGACGCTGGCTGTCCAGGGGGCCGTCCCACAGGAGTCCCGGTGCGGATTGGACACATCGCGGCGAAGCGGGCTGGTGGGCGTTAGGGTTCACGTCACGGCCGGGGTGTGTGTCCACCGGGGTGTCCAGGGGCGGGGTAGACATCCGTGCCCGGGTCGCGCGGGAGGGAAAGGCGTCGTGATGACGGGACCGGCGGCGCAGGAACCGGAGTACGGCGAGTTGATCGCCGAGCTGGCTGCGTTCCGCAACGAGCGTCTGCGGCGTCAGCCGTCGGACCGCGCTCTAGCTGGTGCCGTCGGGGTCAGCCCGACCACGATCGGGGATTGGCTGCGCGCCGACCGGTTCCCCCAGCAGAGCGATCAGCTGCTGAACCTGGTGCGGGCCGTGCGGGCACAGGCCGAGCGTGCCAGGCTGGCCGGTGATCCGGCGGCGGCCGCGGTGCTGGACGGGCAGAAGTGGCGGCGCGCCTACCAGGCCGAGGCCCGCCGGCGTGCGGACGGCACGCGTACCGCGGTCGAGGCCGGGCATGGCCGGGCGGTGCTGGAGCGGATGCGTCCGGGCATGCCGCTGGCGGAGGTGGTCGACCCGTTCCATTTGGAGGTCGGCCTCGGGGAACATCGGTACAGCGGTTATCGGTGAGAACGATCTTGTTCAGGGCGCGAGGGCGCTGACCCTGTTCTCGTACTCGCGGCGGGCCTTGCGCTGGGCCGGGACCGCGGAAAGGTCGTGGCTGCCGTCGAGCGGCTGACAGCGGGCGAGGAGCCCTCGGTGCACGGCGGGGACGGCGCTGACGCGCAACGTCGACGGGCGCGCCCACACGCCCGCCCCGGACTTCAACGTCGTCGCCGTGCACGACATGGACGGCAACGAACCGTTCTACGCGTACACCGGCCGACACGATTCACCGGTGCGGTCACGCCATCTACGCGGACGACGACCCGCAGATGATCGAGCCGACGACCACGTACACCGTCGGCTTCCACGTCAAGGAGCGCTCCGGAGGGCGGGAGTTGGCCATCACAGGCATGCCGCCTCGCGCGGCGGCCCGGGTCCTCAACGACGTCACAGACCGGCTGTGGTCCGTGCCCGGGGCCTGGCTGCAGCCGGACATGATCCTCGTCGACGTCCAGGGCTGCACGGCCAAGCTGCGCCCCGTCGACGACCCGTCGACCCCCGCCCCGACGACGCCCGCACCTTCGCTCCCGGCTACAGCCACGACGTGCTGTGGGTGTTCGACGCCGACGGGGTCGCGCCGTCGTTCGCGTACACCGGCCTTGGGGACCATCGGAACAGCCATTAGCGCTAAGCCGGTGATCTTGGTCCCTGGGCCGTCGCCCGCGCGTCACCGCTCTCAGTCCTCATCCCCCGCTGTCGTCTCGCTGACGAGCCGGAGGGCGGGGCGCGGCGGGGCGAACTCGCCGAGTTCCAGTGCTGCCTCGCGCCAGTTCGCGGCGAGCTGGAGCAGCCGTTCGCTGTCGTGGCGGTAGCCGGGCGGCGGGGTGTTCGGGACGGCCGGCCAGAGGATGGTGGCGGCGAACCGGAGCCCGTGCATGGCGGCGGTCGCGTGAGCGTCGATGCTCCCGCCTTCCAGGCGCCGCAGCATGTCGAGCCGGGCGGCGGCGGCGAGGAGTTCGTCGTACACCTTCGCGTATTCCTGCGCGCGAACGGTGGCGAGGTCATCCACGTCGGGTGCCTGCGGCGTTCGGGTGGGGCTGGGCCTGGAGCCGTTCGCGCAGATCGATCTCTTCGGGGGTGAGCGGGTCCCCGGACCGGCGGATGCGGACGGGCTTGGGCCGCAGCGGCAGGCCATCGTCCGCGGCGGCCTCGGCCTCGGCGAGCGCCCGGTACAGCGAGGCGACCGAGGGGGACTTGCCCGCGTTCTTCCCGACCTTGATGGTGAGCTTCTTCGCGATCTCCGGGACAGGGACGTCCTTGTCCGGGGTCCCCGTAGTAATCGCCGAAAAAACAACGGATATCTCTGACCAGCAGTGATACGGCCTGTCTCGCCGATCAGCCTTCCTGCCCGACGGGTTCGGCAGCGGCGTCTTCGCGGTGTTTGCGTAGTTCCCGGTACAGCGTGGAGCGGCTCACCCCGAGTTCGGCGGCGACCTGCTCGGGAATCGCACCGTCCCTGATCCGCTGGGCGGCTCCGGCGCGGGTGGTCGCGTTGAGCTTCGCCGGCCGCCCGGTGGGCAGCCCGCGTGCCTCCTTGGCCGAGCGGGCCCCGGCGGCGCGCTCCAGCATGTAGATCCGCTCCATCTGAGCGAACATCGCCAGCAGCGCGATGGCCATGTCGGTGCCGGGGCCCGGCTCGCTGGTGTCCACGGCGAGCTTGTCGCCGAGCGTGCGCAGGAAGACGCCGCGCTCGGTGAGATCGTGCACAAGGTTCAGGGTCTCGCGCATGTTGCGGCCCAGCCGGTCCAGGGTGAGCACGTTGATCCGGTCACCGGGCCGGGCGGAGCCGAGCAACGCGGTCAGGCCCTCGCGGTCTATGTTCGCGCCGGTGCGCTTGTCGACGTAGATGTGCTCCTCGGTGACACCAGCGGCGCGCATTGCGTCGATCTGCCGGGCGAGGTCCTGCGCGGTCGTACTGACTCTGCAATACGCGAGATCCACGGGGCCCACTGTCCCATAACTCGACGCCGTGACACAGCTTCTGACACATCGTTGTGACACCAGCTTTTGACACAGTCCGACCTGCGGGGACGTGATCACTGCGCGGCCGCGGATGGCCTGTGTCACATCCATGCTTGTGGCACAGGGTCAGAACTGCCCGGTTTCGCCACCGTCACGTTCCCGGAGGGCATGAGCGGGATTGCTTCGGACGATTCCCGTCATTGGGTTGTTCTCGCCCAGCACCCGCACAGTGTCGGTGAGGGTCTGTGGCTACGGGCCTGCTTCTCTACTCCTCGACTCTGACACCGTGGGTGCGTCGGGTGGTGGGGGCGTTGACGGCTTGCCCTATGGCGGGTGTCCGGGGTGGCTCAGGTCGGGCGGGGACGCGGACGCTCCGCCCGCCGTCTGGAGGCCGGGGTGCTTGAAGGCGAGTTTGAGGGTCAGGGGGGTCAGGGGTCTGGTCGCTGTCCTTGAGCCGCAGGGTGAGCAGCGGGCCGTCGAGGGTGTCCGTGTCGAGTATGGCCCCGGTGTAGTGCGCTGTCGCTTCCAGCACCGGGACCAGGCCGGGGTACTCCTCCCTCGATGCGTCGAGCCGCTCCTGCACCGCATCCCACCAGAGGTGCGGGGGGTGCGGTTTGGTGCTGGGGGCGCCCGGCTCGAACCGCTCGGCACACTGTCCGTCCCGCCAGTACGCGAAGCCGTTCATACCGTCCCCGCCCCGCAGGACGCTGAAGGTCTCCGTGCCACGGGACAGTGCGGAC
This sequence comes from Streptomyces yamdrokensis, assembly GCF_053890455.1. NCBI lineage: Bacteria > Bacillati > Actinomycetota > Actinomycetes > Kitasatosporales > Streptomycetaceae > Streptomyces > Streptomyces yamdrokensis. The sequence goes on along the minus strand of NZ_CM132679.1, from coordinate 2,076,545 downwards.
AACGGGCCGGGCATCTGCCCCATGACCCCGTAGTCCTCGAAGCAGAACGACCAGTCGCCCAGCTGCCCTGCCTGCAGTACGGACCCCACCGGCAGGTCGCCGTCGGTCAGTTGGGCGGCCTGCTGCCGGGTGAGAAGCCGGGCGGTGCCAGCGTCGGCCCCGTAGCGGGCGAGCACCTCTAACGGAGTGATGCCGTGGGTGATGGTCACGCACCACATAACGGCACGCGGATCCCCGGCCCATGCCCATGGCCCGGTCGTGGAGTCATTCACTGGTGCCCCTTCGGGTTCTGTCAGACGGGGCCCCGAGCATCATCTTCGGGGCCCCGGCGTGGTGCTTCTGTGTCCTTTGTCAGTCGACGACGGAGACGTTGTACTTCTCCGTGTCGAGGATGCGCGCGTTCTTCACGAGCGAACCGTACTTGCCGCCGGCAGACGTGTTGGCCTCCAGGGCGACATGGGCACGCACACACGGTTCGTCGTAGGTGATCGGCTTGTCAGCGCGAGCCGCATAGGTCCACCACTGCCCGTCTTCGTACCGCGGGATGATGTCGGCGCACTGAGCACCGTCGGTCCCTCCCTCGAAGGAGCCGGCGAAGGGGAACTCGTCGCACGAGTCCGTCGGGATTTCGTCGTACATCTTCACGAACGGGTCGCTGCTTCCCTCCTCGCAGGTGCGCTTCCGGTTGGCTTCGTTGAGGCCGTCCGCCCGAGTCAGCGGGGCCCAGTTGCGCAGGCGGCCCTGAGCGAAGCTGTAGGCCGCCGAAGCTGCAGCGTGCTTCGGGTCGGACAGCGAGTAATCGAGCCTGGCGCGCACATCGGAGAAGACGCAGCCGGGTGCGGTGAGCTCGGCGTCGCAGCGAAGATTAGCCGTGGACGGACTGTCCCAGTTGACGTTCGGCTTGGTGGGGATGGTTCCCGTCGCGGTGATATACATGTGGTAATTGGTGCGAATGTTGTCCCGCGTACCGGAAGCTACGTTGCTGGTGTAGGTGACCGATCCGGATGCCTCTGCGCCTTGGCCGAGAGTCTTCGTCCCAGCCCATGGGCGGTTGCTGGTCGGAGAGCAACTCGAGGTGCAGCCCACGTCGAAGGCGATGTTGACGTTCTTAACCTGGCCGGTCACCTTGGTCACCTTGACGGTGATCAGTTCGTTCCAGGTGAGACTGTTGTACTTGAGGTCCATGCTGCTCTTGACATCTATCAGAGCGGTGCCCAGGACTGCGCCCGTATCGCTGGACAGCGTGAAGGTCACCTCCGTGCCGTTCAGGCATATGCCGCCAGTCCGGGTCCAGGTCCACTTGCCCGGCTTGGTGATGTCGCAGGCCTCGACGGCGTCGGCATCCTCAGCAGTCCGCGCTGCGACGGTGCCGGATATCTCCATCGGCCTTGTCTCGACGCACGTCTTGACCGCGCCGCCCAGGGCTGCACGTTCGGAGGCAGGGACGGGAGAACACGACTCCTCGATGCTGATCTTCGCCTGGCCCTGCTCAGGCTCCGTCGGCAGGTCAACGGTCTTGGCGACACCGAGCGCCTGCTGTCTGTTCTTTGACTGCTGAGCCTCGTCGGCAGCCGTGGCACTACCTGCCACGGCAAAAGAGGCCACTGCTGCCAGCGAGGCTGCTACTGAGAGCAGCCGCCGGGTGTGACGACGCATCAACTTTTCTCCCTCGCACACACTCAGGACACCCACACGGATATGCGGGATTCGCGAGGGACGCTACGGACGGTTGTGGCACATGTGTGCGAAGTGACTGAAGATCGACACCCGGGAATCGATTTCTGACTCAGGAGACACCCTTGCAACTGCTGCAACTGCTGTGCAGACAGCTACCGCAGCGATGGACGCCCAGACCGCCTCGCCGAACGCCCTGGAGGAGACGCCCTAAGCTGACGTGATCCCCGTGATGTGGATCCGGACGAAGGAAAGCCCGTGGCGTTCAGGGCCGCTCGCGGCGGCGGGCCCGCAGCGGCCGGTAGCCGGCCGGGTCCAGCTTGGCGAGTTCGGTGTCGACCTCGACGTTGATCGTGCCGTGGTAGTTGACGTTCTCGCTGTGCGCGGGGGAGATGTGCGCGAGGAGTTCGTCGTCCACCGCCCGGCCCTCGGCCCGCATAGCCGCGACGGCCAGGCCGTAGTGCTCGCTCGTCCAGGTCACCACGGAGTTGGTCAGCACGGTCAGGCACCAGGCCTGTTCGGTCTGCCCGGCCAGGAACCGCTCGCGGATCTTGCCCTGGTGGGCGTAGTGCAGGTCCCGGCGCAGGGAGTGCAGGGACTCGCCCTTGTTGAGCTGCCGGGCGATCTTGCGGCGGTAGGTCTCGTCCGCCAGATGGCGGGCGGCGTAGACGGTGCGCCGAAGCGCCCCGTACTCCTTAAGGGCGGCAGCCAGGGTGTTCTGCCGCGAGGACGCGGAGAGCTTGCCGACGATCAGAGAGGCGGTGGCATGCCCGAACTTGATCGACGCTGCCAGGCGCAGCAGATCGTCCCAGTTCTCCTCGATCAACCCCATGTTGATCTTCTGGGTCAGCAGCGGTCCCGCGACCGGCCAGAGCGCGGCGACATCGCGCTGCGGGTCCATCCGGTACAGGGTGATCTTCCCCAGGTCCCGGATCCGCGGCGAGAGCTGCATCCCCACCAGGTCGAACAGCGCGAAGTTGACCAGCGTCACCCCGTGCGTGTCGGTGGCATGCTCGGTGATCGGCAGATCGGTCTTGTTCCCCATGATCTCGTCCAGCACGTACTGGGCCTCGCGCCGCGTGACCACGATGACCTTCGTACCGAACGTCGAGTGCTGGTCCGAGACATGAGTGTAGGTGGACAGGCCCTGCCCGGCGAAGTACTTCTTCATCCTCCGCGCGGTGGTCGACTTGCCCTGCACCGGGAACCGCTGCCCGTCCGAGGAGGACAGCGTGCCGCCGCCGAACACCTGAGTCATCGGCAGCCGGTGGTGATAATTCACGATCGCGGCGTTCGCCGCGGCCAGGGTCTCCTCCCGGATGTACCACTCCTGGGTCCAGGCCAGAATGTCGTAGGAGATCCCGCACGCCTCCGCCATCCGCACCAGCCCCAGATTCGTGGCATTGGCTACGAGCACGGCCAGCAGGTTGCGCTTGAGCTCGGGGGAACGCGACTGCTTCCCGCCGGCATGGGTGATGCAGTCCAGGAACCCGGTACGGCGATCCAGCTCCACCAGCAGCGAGGCGATCGGGGCCAGCGGCAACAGCTCGGACAACTCGTCGCGCAACGAGGCGGCCTCGGCGGGCACGTCCTCGGCCGACAGCGGAGGGATGATCAGCTCCCCCTTGTCCGACAGCCGTACTTCCCCAGTGCTCGCCTTGCGGTTGCCCAGGACCTTCTCCAGGTCCCCCATCGCCGCCTGAAGCTCTTCCTTGCACCCGTCCAGCGCGGCCCCGGCCGACGCGGGCTTTCCGACCAGCTGGCAGAACTGGTCGCGCTGCACCGTCCACTGCTCGGGCGTGAACAGATACGAGGCCGGATCGGCGTACCGGCGCGACGAAGGCACGTACACATCGCCCGAGCGCAGCCCGTCGCGCAGACCGAGCAGCACCGTCAGCTCCCAGAAGTGCCGGTACGCCGTGACATCCCTGGACTTCGCGGCCTGCTCCAGGTAACCCGCCCAGCGCACCGGCACGAAGTCCGCCGGCGAGTGGCCGGGGACCTTCCGCGCTCCGGTCGCGTTCAGCTCCTTGAGGATCTTCACGGCCTCCATCAGCGACTCCGCAACCGTGCCTCCCTGGAAGGAGATGGCCCGCAGCACGTCCGGGGTGAACTGCCGCAGGTAGGTGTAGGAGTCGTCCAGCATCGCCAGGTGGCCGTGATCGCGCGGCAGCCGGGGTGAGGACCCTGCCGCCGCGGCCCGCAGCCGCTCCATGCCGATGGTGTTCCGCAGCCGTCCCCCGACCTGCTCGTCCTCGATTCCCGGGTCCAGGAGCACCGGCAGGATCTCGTCCAGCAGCGCCTGACGTCCCTCACCGGCCGCGGCCCGCGCTGCCAGCGCGTCGCGCATCTTGGTCCGGGCCCGGCTCCCCCGGGCGGAGACGGCCTGGTCGAACAGGCCGATGACCTCGTCCAGCACATCGGCAGCCGACTGCGCCAGGACTGTCAACAGGATCGGGTGGCGGCGCTGGGGTTCGCGCCGGTCCAGCGACTGCGGGGTCAGCCGGCGCCCCACCTGTGCCAGAAACCGGCGCCGCTCGGCGGGCAGCCCGGTCAGATCCAGAGCGTGAGCGTCCAGACCGCGCAGGAACCCCAGCTTCTCCAGTTCCCCCTTGACCGCGTTCGCCGAGTCCCCGGTCGCACCGGTGGACAGCCAGTTCAGCCGTGTCGCCCCGATCAACGGATCCACGCTCAGCAGGCCGTCGAGCTCACCCATCAGCTTGGGGGTGAGCAGGTGCCTGACCCGCTGGTAGGTTTCCCGGCCCGCCTCCGCCCGCGCGGTGGCCACCCGCTCCAGCAAACTGACCACCCCGGGCCGTACCACCCGCGAGGCCGCCAGATGCTCGCACGCCAGGCGGAACAGCAGCGAGGGCGAGTCGTGTTCCATCGCTCGTGCGAGCAGGAACTCGTCCAGCTCCTTCAGCTGTATCGCCTTGGCACTCTTCCAGTTCAGGTACCCGGTCACCTCCCGCAGGTGATCGGTCCGGGTCTGTTTGCGCTCGCCGTAGAGCCGCAGTTCGCCGACGGGTATCCGCAGGCGTTCCGAGAGCCGGGCGACCGCCGCCGGCGGGGCCGAGGCGACGTCATCCGGTACGAACCCGAGCCAGGGCAGCGTGCACAGCTGGACGGCCAGCCCGATCCGGTCCTTGGGGCTACGGCCGCGTCCCGGGTCGATGAATCCCACGTCCGCCGGGGTCAGCGTGAAGAACCGGATCAGCTCTTCCTTGTTGATCTCCGGGAAGCCCCGCAGCCGTTCCAGCTCGTCATCCGCGAACACACGGGTCGCCACCCGGAACCTCCACCGCAACCGCCCACGCCTCATGGGCACCGTGCGCCACACCGTAGAAGCCAGGGCGGGGCACGGTCAGGAAGTTCACCGAAGTGCCCCGTCTACATCGAGGCTCCCTCGGCTCAGAAGATCAGCGCCGAGGTACGTTCCCGCAGGCCAGAGATATCCGTTGTTTTTCGGCGAATACTACGGGGACCCCCACCGGCACGATCCTGCTCATCGGCACCTGCGCCTGGGCCGCCTTCGTCGACGGCATACGAACCAGCGGGCGCTGACGCGGGTCACCGCAGTGGCCCCGGGGCCGCGTCGTTCTCGCGGGGTGCCCGGTTCGACCAGGCGGACAGTGGCGAACCGACGACACGTCGAAGCTCTGGCCGGGGACGACGACTTGGGGGAGCTGTCCGTCTTCAGCCGGAGCTTCGACGCGTCCGCCGCGGGCACCATCCCGCTCGTCACACCACCGTGACCAGGAATGAGCCTCGATCACGACGGATTCGGATCAGCTGACGGCAGAGGCCACCCGGTCTTCATGTCGCGTCACGACACCATGACCAACAGGTGGCCTCGCCCATGCCCATGTCCCGGCGCCTCCACCCCGCCCGTCGCCCCGTCAGATCACGAAGGGCGACCGGATTACCAGGCCGGAATCCCTGGACTTCAGGCCAGGGAGCACGTCAAGATCCCCGCTGGCTGCGCTGCAGAGCCTTCGCGGCCGCGCGCCGGTCGTCGGCCAGGACGTCGACCGGTGTCCCGGCGCCCTCGCTCGGGGTGTCCTGCCAGGCGCGGAGCTTCTCCACCAGCGCGGTCAGCCGCGGGTCACCGGGCTTGACGTCGATGTAGAAGAGGGACTCGTCGGTACTGTGGTCGTCGCCGCCCCAGCGCACCACGCCGTCGAGCTCGGCGAGGATGTCGTGGATCACCACGAGCTGCGGCGGGAAGAACCCGCCCTTGGCCCCCGCGGGATAGAACTCCGGACGGATCCGCACGGCCGTGCCGGAGGCCTGGTTGCCCTCGGGCAGCCCCTTGTGGACCTTGCCCGGACTGCGCCAGCCGGTCACCTCGCCCTTGCGGAGCTGGTCGACCTCGTAGTGGAAGCGGCGGATCACATGGACCAGCACGAGCTCCACTTCTCCGATGCGGACGGCGACACCGCTGAGCGGGGTGCCGGGGACGGGGCGGGTCCAGATGCTCCCGCCGCCGTCCGTGGTCTTCTCCATCTCCCAGCCGTTGGGGCTCGGCCGACCGCTGCGCACCCGGCTGCGGTTGCGCTGGTAACGGCTCAGGGCCTTGCGGATGTCCTCACCGGTGGGTGTGGTGGCCGAGGAGTCGGCGTACGCCGGTGTGGAGAGCACTACCGACCCGGCCACGGAGGCCAGGAGTGCCACGCCGGCCACCGCGCCCGACCGGGCGAGCAGGCTGCGACGGGACAGATCGGACTTGGTCATGGGTTCCCTTTCGGAATGGTCTGCTCTGTGCGGCGTCCGGTTCCCTCGCGGGTCGCACCGGCCGCCGCCCCGGTGATCAGGGCCAGCGAGGCCAGCGCTCCCACGGCAGGGTTGATCCAGGGCGGGATGGTGGAGTAGCTGCCGCCTTCGTCGACGCGGCAGACGAAGCGAAGCGGGACGAAGCTCGTGTCGTAGCCGTCGACCCGGGCGGCCTTCGCCTCCCCGCCCGCCTTCACACATGCCTTGCGCAGGTACACGCCCTCGTCGGAGGGCATGTGGAGCATGCCCCACAGATACACGCAGACGGCCGCGCAGATACTCAGGACGATGCAGGCCCTGAACCAGAGTCTGCCGGTGCCCGGCAGCTGCTTGCGGAGTGCCACGGACGAGCACAGGTAGCCGACCAGGCTGACGATGACCACGAGTCCGATCAGCAGGACGAAGACGAACGCGATCGTGCCGATGCCGCCACCCGCACCCACGCTCTCGCCGGAGGCCCGTGCGACCGGACGCACGGCGGGGGTCACCGCATCATCCTGTTGTACTTCTCGAAGATGTAGTAGAGCGGCATGCGCTGGTGGGCGTGGGTGAAGGCGGGCTCGTCCGGCCCCTGGTACCGGCGCAGAACCTCGTAGATCTCCGAGTCCGTGTAGTCGAGCGTGGGGATCCGGTCCATGGGCTCCTCCTCGTCACCGTCCGGCTTGCCGTCGGCCGCCCAGATGTGGGCGTGGCCGACACTGGTGAGGGCGAAGTCGTTGTCGGTGCGGAGCATGTCCCACACGCTGAAGACGTCTGCGTCCTTTGCCGCGTCCTTCGGCGTGCCGGTGACCAGCCCTCGGCGGATGGAGTTGTTCCAGGCGTGGATGCCGGTGGCGCCGAACATCTGGGCCACGCCGGTGCTGCTGTCCCGCAGTTCTTCGACCTTGGGCAGGTCCTTCGCCCAGTCCGGTACGACGCCGGTGTGGTAGAACCACACCGCGACGTCCTTGCCGAGGTCCTCGTTGCCGTAGTGCCGGAATTCCCAGAACGCCGTGGTCTGGATGAGCGCCTTGCGCATGCTGTACGCCCGTGCCGTGTTGGTCACCGCGATGTCGCCCGCGATGATGGTCTCCAGGCACTCGGTGGTGGTGTAGAAGCGTCCGTCCGACTCGGGGAAGCCGATGGACTCCATGTAGTTGCGGATGTCGGTGAGCAGCCCGGGCCAGTACGCCGTGTTGAACAGGACGTCCTGGCTCTTCGAGGCGGGCGGGTCGAAAGAGCCCTGGCCCGTGTCGCGACCGGAGGCTATGTTGACGTCGATGTTGATGGCACCGGACCCGGAACCGACGGTCCGGGTGACGATCTGGTCGTAGGCCCAGTCGGCAGGCAGCGGGTAGCCGAAGTTGCCCGAGAATCCCGACGACATGTCGGAGACGAACGAGGCCGTCGCGTGTCCGGCCTCCCCGACCCGGGTGCACACGTTGCGCGGCCCGTAGACACCGACCTCGAAGGCGTTCCCGTTGCCCGCCATCGCGTCCTCTATGCCCTTGAAGTACGGGAGCACATTGCCGGTGACCTCGTAGTCAAGGGCGTCGAAGTCGACCGCGAAAAAGATCCGGGTCCCCCGCTTGAACCCGTGGTCGAGGGCCGCGTTCACGGCCGCCTGCCCCGCGGCACGTCCCAGGGGATAGGTGAACCCGTCGGCGTCCCGGCCATAGGTCTGGTAGATCGGGAAGCAACGCAGTCCGTTGTCGGCGATGGTCTGCAACTCACCCGGCTGGATCGCCTTCTCGGGCAGGCTGGTGGTGCTGGGGTTGGTCAGGTAGCGCCCGACGTACTTGATGCCCGCCGCCTTCAACGTTTGGGCCCGGTCCGGGGTGATCCTGGTGACGCCGTCGCAGGCCTCGCCGTCGCGGTCCTGGTCCCCGTAGGAGACCAGGAGAGAGGCCCAGGTGGAGAAGTCTCCGCTGCCCGTCACGGGCAGCTTGACGAACGCCTGGAAGTCGCTGACGGCGGCTGCCAGCGCCGAGGTGAAGGTACTGGTGAAGGAGACCGGGCGCTGGTTGAGGACCATCCCGGCGGAGAACAGCTGCACCCACACGCCGGTGGAGCCGGGGGACACCTTGTGCTCCCGCAGTCCCGCCCGCGTCCCCGGCCCGAACACGCCGTTCGCCACGCCGTCGGCCATGCCCAGGGTGTACTGGACGGCGAACAGCATGGACTTGGCGACATCGCGCGAGTGGTGGCCGTCGCAGGGGATGAGGTAGTAGTCCCGCCGGCCCACGAACCGGCCGTTGAGCCACTGCTGCACGCTCCGGATGGCACCCGAGCCGCCGTTGACGGTGACGTAGGCGTCCATGTTGAGCAGGCCCTTGAACACCTTCGGTGTCAGATCGCCGCCCGGGTGGGTCTGGTCGACGCCCATGTCGGCCTTGAGCTGGCTCAGGGAGGCCTCGACGCGGGAGCTGAAGGTCCCGTCGATGCCGTCGCCGTCGTAGCCCTTGCAGTACAGGCCCGCCTGGATGATCCGGCAGAAGTCCCCCGAGGGGACCGTCGACGCGTTGATCGCCGGGTACTTCGCCTGGAGCGTGGACAGGGTGGTCGGGCCGAAACTGTTGGAGAGGGAGCCGATTCCCAGCTCGTATTGGAGTGCCCGGGTGAGGGCGTACATGGTGTTCCAGCCTGTCTGTCCGTTTTCCTCCACCCTCATGCCGATGACACTGCCGTAGGTTTCATTCACGAACCGCTGCGCTCGGAGCACCATTTCGTCGGCCATGCCGCACATCCTTACTGAGAGTGAAAGTGAGTGGAGCCGAGAAGGCGCTGTCACATTATTGAAGTCAGGCAGTTACGACAGATCGTCAGGTCAGGTATCGCCTCATGTCGTCCTAGTGGTCGGGCCGTTGTCAGACCGGCGTGGCCGTGTCGGCGGCCTGCTTCGAGGTGGTAAAGCGCTGGTTCGTCTCGGCGTGGTAGCCGGGTGCGGTGAGGCAGCATGCCCGGCTCCGACACGCCGGACACACACTTCACCACGACAGCAGACGTGAATGACGGTTCGTCGAAGCTCCTTCGGCTCAGGGCGACTTGCCCGGTCATTCGCGCCGACGGAGCTTCGGTCCTTTGGTCACGCCCCGCTCATCTGCGGAAAAGCCCGCCGTTCCCACGGTGTGTCAGTCCTGCACGCCATTCGGGGCGAAAAACTCGGAAGCGCTCCTGAACGGTTGCGTAAAAATATTCCCTTTTCCGTTTTCGGCCGACGGCGGGAGTGAACTCTTCGACGTGAATCTTCGGAATCTGCGGAACCGGCCCCATGCCTTTTGAGCCGGTCGCCGCATCATCCCGTCCGGTTTCGCCCGGAGGGACATCCTGGAGCCAGAACCGGTCGTGCGCGGTCCAGCCCTCACCGTCAGCGACGGCGATACGGACCGAGTGGGTCGCATCCCGCTCGTAGGCGTCGGCCACCTCGGTCTCGGTACGCACGCCGCTGCTTTCCGGCGTGGCACGCACGACCAGGTCTCCGTACTGCAGGGCACGCGTACGGCCTTCGGAGCGCACCGAAGCCACAGGCGGTGGACGCGCTTGCGGACTGCTCTGCCCCGCGCTCGGGGTCGCCGGCCGCGACGCGGGGATCCCTGTCAGCGGCGCCGTCCGTACACCAGGCGGTCAGCACACACGCCGTTACCGGGCACAGTGCCCGGACCGGGTGTTACCGCACCACCTTTCACCGGGCAGAAGCCGCCACCTGCTTGCTCGCAGCAGCGACTTCCTTGCCGTGCTGCTCATCGATGCTGGTCAACGGGCTCTTGTTGTCGGTTATCTGCTTGTCCTGGATCGCCGACTCCACACCGAACCAGATCTTCACCAGATCCGTCTGCTTCTTGCAGTCGATGTCGTCGACCGCCAGCGCGATGGATTCCTGCGACGGCACCCCGTCGATGGTGACACCCCGGTCCATCGCCTTGTACGGATCGGCGAGTCCCGTGTGTCCCTTGCCGTCCATGCACGAAGACCACGCGGCGATGGCCTTGGTGACCTTGTCGTCCTCCATCGACTGCATCAGGCTGTCGCCGGCGAGCTGCGCCACGACGATCGGGTCGGCTTCCCCCACGCCGAGTTGATCCTTGGACCAGCCGATGCAGCCGCCCGTCTTCAACTTCTTTCCGTTGTGTTCCGCCCGGGCGGGCTTCGTGCCCTGGCCGGGGTTGGCGAACGGCTCTCCCGCCTTGACTCCCTCAGGGGCCTTGGGAAGTTCGGGCTTGGTGTGGCCGGTCAGGACCTCGACCTCGACACCGGACAGATCACGCAGGGTCTGCCTGGTGTGCTCCTGCAGCGCCGGGGGGAGCTCGTAGCCGTACTTCTCGGCCTCGGCCCGGTCGGTGATGCCGTAACGGCGTTCGATGTTGGCGTCGTTGTCGCTGGGAGGCGGGTTGGCACCCGCTCGCGGCAGCGTCAGGTCGATGCCGTAGTCCTTCATGCAGGACTGCTGCAGATCGTTGGCGGCCTGCTCGATGGTGACCTGGTCCTCGTAGGAGGCCATGTACGCCTCCAGTGGAAGGGTCAGGTTCTTGGTCAGGCCACTGGTGGGGATCTTCTTGGGCCAGTTTTCCTTGTTCACGATCGGTTTGCCGTCGGCCGCGTTCTGCGTGGTGTCCGGAGTCGTGCCGGAGGAGCAGGCACTGACCAGGAGAGCTGAAGCGGTGAGGGCCACTGCGGTGGCGGTCCGCTTGATGTGCTTCACGGGGGTTCCTTCTTATGCGAAGTGGGAGGACGCGTTGTTGTTCTTCAGGGCGGAGATGAGGTTGGTGATGTTGCAGTCTCCGTAGGGCCCGTTCTTCGCGAAGTACTGAGATGTGCCGCCGTAGCCGGAGTTGTAGTACACGCGGTAGTTGTCGTCCCGGGCGCAGTTCTCCACGGACGCCGCGTTGTTCTTCATGTACTGGCCGTTTCCGTTGCCGCCGTTACCGAAGACGTACCGGTAGGTCGTCAGCGACGATCCCTGGTACTGGCTCGTACCCCAATGGTCGGACACGTTGCTGTAGTACAGCGTGAAGGCCGACCTGTAATAGCCATCCTGGATGGCAATGTCCTTCGAGTTGTAGAACAGTCGCAAATCACCATACGAGCAGTTGATCCAAGGAACGTCACAGTTGTCCGTGACGGTGTACTCCGCCGCATGTGCCGGACCGGCGGTCGCCATCACAGCCGCTACGGCCGCGAAGGACGTGGCGCAGGCGGCCATCTTCTTCTTGAAGCGGATACTCCGCATCGCATCTCCATCGATAGATCATTTGTGCGAAATGGATCTTCACACGCAGGAGGATGCCGTGCCCAGGGTGTGTCAATTCAACGGCTGAACTTGATTGTTGAGTGGCTTGTTAATGGCCGGAGCGGGCCCAATGAGCCCTTTTCTGTAGTTTTTCGTGATGTCCTGTGATCTTCTGTCAGGTGGTGCGGCTGTGTTCCAGCTGGAGCGGGAAGAGAGTGGCTCGGACGATGCGGGTGATGGCAGACGGGTCGAGGCCGGCCCGGCGCAGGGCTTGAAGGTGACCTTGAGCAGGGCGTCGGCGCGGCGACGGCCTGCACGTTCCCGCCGTGGTGCCGGTGCTTCCCGGACCACCACGGGTCGGCCTTGTCGGAGTCGGTGGCGGCCACCCTGTCGGTGCGGATCACCGTGCCGTCCAAGTTGAGGTGGGTGTAGCCGGCCGCCATCGCGCGCTCCAGCGCGGCCGACAGGCCGGTACGTGGCCGGCGAGCACGGCCGGTCCCTCGTACGGGTGGCGGCAGGTCATGGGCGGCGGGATGCGACCTGCCGGATTCTCGCCAGGCGGTCGTCCACGCGACAGTCGGTGCGTGACGCTACGCTCACCAGGGGTGACGGTTTTCGTCGCGCCGGATCGAAAACGATCGACGAGGCGCTGCAGAACTTCGGTGAGGCGGGATCCCGGCTCTCCGGCAGGAACAGCCGCCGGTCGACGGCCGCCGACGCGCCGTCGGAGGCCAGGTGCAGCGGCACCCCGGCCTGCCGGTTGCCGTCCTTGCCCAGCCGGGCGGGCATCGGTTCCACCGACTCGCGCCGCCCGTCGCGACGCGAGCGGTCGAGGTACGGGCACCAGGGATCCGCGTGCCGCTGTCTGCCGGAGCCGGTCCTACTGGAGTTCGCTGAAGTGTTCGGTGGCTCGGGTGCGTCCGGCGACGATGATGGTGTCGTCCGCTTCCACGACGGTCTCGGGGGTGGCGTAGGTGAAGCCCTCGCCGGGACGTTTGATGGCGACGACGGTGATGCCGTGGCGGGTGCGGACGGCGCTGTTGGACAGGGTGAGGCCGATGATGTCGGCGGGCGGGTTGGTCTTGACCATGGCGAAGTCGTCCTCGAACTCGATGTAGTCGAGCATGCGGCCCCGTACGAGGTGGGCGACGCGCTGGCCCATGTCGTGTTCGGGATAGACGACGTGGTGGACGCCGAGCTGGGTGAGGATGCGGCCGTGGGCCTCGCTGATGGCCTTGGCCCAGACGTTCTCGATGCCGAAGGAGATCAGCAGCGAGGCGGTGAGGATGCTGGCTTCGAGATCGCTGCCGATGGCGACGACGGCGCGGTCGAACTCGTGCACCCCCAGCTGGCGCAGGGCGTCCTCCTTGGTGGAGTCGGCGCGCACGACGTGGGTGAGGGAGCCGGAGAGGGCCTGGACGGCTTCGGCGCTCTCGTCGATGCCGAGGACCTCGGTGTCCTCGTCGACGAGTTCCAGGGCCAGGGCGCGGCCGAAGCGGCCCAGGCCGATGACGACGACGGAGCCCTGGGGCCCGGTACGCCGCTTCCTGGGGGTGGTCTTCCTAGCCAATGACGGGTCGCTCCTCGGGAAGGTCGTACAGGCGGACACGGCTGCGCAGGGCGAGTGCGGAGGCGACGGTGATGGGGCCGAGCCGGCCGATGAACATCAACGCGATCAGCAGCAGTTGCAGGCCGGGGTGCAGGTCGGCGGTGATGCCGGTGGACAGGCCGACGGTGGCGAAGGCGGAGGTGACTTCGAACAGTGACTGGTCCAGGCTGTAATCGCTGAAGACCATGAAGATCACGGTGGAGGTGGCGACGGCGGCCACGGACAGCAGCACCACGGTCAGGGCCTGGCGCTGGAGGTCACCGTGCAGGCGGCGGTGGAAGATGTTGACCGCGCCCTCGCCACGGATCTCGGCGTATATGACGAAGAACAGCACGGCGAAGGTGGTGACCTTGATCCCGCCGGCGGTGCCGGCGCTGGCGCCGCCGATGAACATCAGCACGTCCGTGCCCAGCCAGCTCGCCGGGTTCATCTGGGAGGTGTCGATGCTGTTGAACCCGGCGGTGCGCGCCATGACGCTCTGGAAGAACCCGGCCAGCAGTTTCCCGGGGGCGTCCAGGGGGCCCAGGGTGGCGGGGTTGGACCATTCGATCGCGGTGACGAAGGCGCTGCCCCCGGCCAGGAAGACACCGGAGGCCCACAGCACGATCTTGGTGTGCAGGGACCAGCCGCGCGGCTTGCGGAACCGGCGGCGCAGCTCGAACAGCACGGGGAAACCCAGTCCGCCGGCGATGACCGCCAGCGCGATGGGCAGACAGATCCACGGATCGGTGACGAAGCCCATCAGGCTGTCCGAGTACAGGGCGAATCCGGCGTTGTTGAACGCCGAGACGGAGTGGAAAACGCCCAGCCACACCGCCCGCGGCCAGGACTCGTCGTAGGCGGCGGCGAACCGCAGGGCCAGCACCAGGGCGGTGATGGCCTCCAGCAGCAGGCTGACCTTGACCACACCGGTCACCACCGAGCGGACGTCGCCCAGCCCCAGGGTCTTGGTCTCCGCGGCGGCCGTCAGACGCGCTTTCAGGCCGATGCGGTGCGAGACCAGCAGGACCAGCAGGGAGGCGAAGGTCATGATGCCGAAGCCGCCCACCTGGATGAGCGCCAGGATCACCGCCTGCCCGAACCCGCTCCAGTAGGCGGGAGTGTCCACCACGATCAGACCGGTCACACACACGGCGGAAGTGGAGGTGAACAACGCCTCCACCGCACCGGCCCCGCCGGGCCCGGCCTTGGCCGCGGGCAGCATCAGCAGGCCGGTCCCGGCCGCGATCGCCGTGGCGAAGCCCGCCACGACCACCTGCGCCGGATGCCGAAGACGCGGCCACCGAAGCGTCACCACACCAAGCCCTCCGCCCTGCGGACAGGCACCACGATTGTTCGCACCGGAAGACGATAGACAACGCTCGCACCGTTCTCGGCATCAGGCCCCGCCGCGAGCCCTCCGCCGTGTCCGGGCCTGTGCCGTGCGGCTGACGCGCTCCGGTTCGCTTCCGACGGGGGTTCCTGCTCGCCCGGCCTCGGGCAACCCGTCAGCCCTTTGAAGTTCTTGCCGCAACTGCGGACCGACTACTGCCCTTTGTTCGGTGAACGTTTTAACATCTGCGTTGCCGCAAGGTTTCTGAAGATTTCAGCAAGAAGCTTCAGTCGCTCTGCGCACTCCCCGCACCCTTCGATGGAGAAGGAACCCCACATGGCACGCAGGACCCTCGCCGGGGCCGCCGCACTCGCGGTCGCCTCGGTTGTCATGACCCCGACTGTCGCGCAGGCCGCGCCGCCCGGGAACAAGGACGTCACCGCCGTCCTCTTCGAGTGGAACTTCAACTCGGTCGCCCGCGAGTGCACCACCACCCTCGGCCCCGCCGGGTACGGCTCCGTCCAGGTCTCCCCGCCCGCCGAGCACATACAGGGCTCGCAGTGGTGGACGTCGTACCAGCCGGTCAGCTACAAGATCGCCGGGCGGCTCGGCGACCGCACCGCCTTCCGGAACATGGTGAACACGTGTCACTCGGCCGGCGTGAAGGTCGTCGTCGACGCCGTCATCAACCACATGTCCGCGGGCAACGGCACCGGAACCGGCGGCTCGGCGTACACCAAGTACAACTACCCCGGCCTGTACTCGTCGCCCGACTTCGACAACTGCACCTCGCAGATCAACAACTACCAGGACCGCTGGAACGTCCAGAACTGCGAACTGGTCGGCCTCGCCGACCTCGACACCGGCGAGAACTACGTCCGCGGAGCCATCGCCGGGTACCTGAACGACCTGCTCTCCCTCGGGGTGGACGGCTTCCGCGTCGACGCGGCCAAGCACATGCCGGCCGCCGACCTGGCGAACATCAAGTCCCGGCTCTCCAATCCCGGCGTCTACTGGAAGCAGGAGGCCATCCACGGCGCCGGCGAGGCCGTCCAGCCCAGCGAGTACACCGGCACCGGCGACGTCCAGGAGTTCCGCTACGCCTTCGACCTCAAGCGGGTCTTCAACAACGAGAACCTCGCCTACCTGAAGAACTACGGCGAGGGCTGGGGCTACATGAACGGCGGTGTCTCCGGCGTCTTCGTCGACAACCACGACACCGAGCGCAACGGCTCCACGCTCAGCTACAAGGACGGCGCCACCTACACCCTGGCCAACGTCTTCATGCTGGCCTGGCCCTACGGTGCCCCCGACATCAACTCCGGGTACGAGTTCTCCGACCACGACGCCGGCCCGCCCAACGGCGGTCAGGTGAACGCCTGCTGGCAGAACGGCTGGAAGTGCCAGCACGCCTGGCCGGAGATCAAGTCCATGGTCGCCTTCCGCAACGCCACGCGCGGCCAGGCGGTGACCAACTGGTGGGACAACGGCGGTGACGCGATCGCCTTCGGCCGGGGCAACAAGGGCTTCGTGGCCGTCAACCACGAGTCCGGCTCGCTGACCCGTACCTACCAGACGTCCCTCGCGGCAGGTACGTACTGCAACGTACAGAACAACACGCAGGTGACGGTGGACGGTTCGGGCCGGCTCGCCGCCACCCTGGGCGCCGACACGGCCCTCGCGGTGTACGCGGGCAAGTCCTCCTGCTGAACGCGCGCCGGTCGCGCCGCCGCTCACGGGGGCGGCGCGACCGGCGTCCGCATGAAAGTCCTTACCGTTACTTTCACAACCCTTGCTGTAAAGCTTTCAACGGCGATACGGTCACGCCGGCGCCCCGGTGACGTGGCCGGAACAGGTCGTGCCGTGGTGCGGGGTCGGACCCTCAATGAGCCGTAGTCGCAAGGAGTTCACGCCTGTGATACCCAGATGGCCCGCGCCCCCGGCGCGCCGCACCGCGCAGGGCGGGCGGGTGGCCGCCGTGACGGCGGCCGCACTCGCCGCCGCCCTTGCCGCCACCCTCGTGCAGCCCCTGGCGGCTCAGGCCGCCGCACCCCCCGAGCCCCCGTCCGACGCCACGCTGGCGAAGGCCCCCGCGCGGCACGATCTCACCCGGGAGCAGTTCTACTTCGTCCTGCCGGACCGGTTCGCCAACGGGGACGCGGAGAACGACCGGGGCGGGCTCACCGGTTCGCGGCTCAGCACCGGCTACGACCCCACCGACAAGGGCTTCTACCAGGGCGGCGACCTCAAGGGCCTCACCGAGAAGCTCGACTACATCAAGGGGCTCGGCACCACCGCCCTCTGGATGGCGCCCATCTTCGAGAACCAGCCCGTGCAGGGGACGGGGGAGAACGCCTCGGCCGGCTACCACGGTTACTGGATCACCGACTTCACCCGGGTCGACCCGCACTTCGGCACCAACAAGGACCTCGAGACCCTCATCGACAAGGCCCACGACAAGGGCATGAAGGTCTTCTTCGACGTCATCACCAACCACACCGCCGACGTCGTCGACTACGAGGAGAAGTCCTACGACTACCTCTCCAAGGGCGCCTTCCCCTACCTGACCAAGGACGGGAAGCCCTTCGACGACGCCGACTACGCCGACGGCTCCCGGAAGTTCCCGCGCGTCGACGCCGGTTCCTTCCCCCGCACCCCGGTCGTCCCCGCCGCGAAGAAGGACGTCAAGGTCCCGTCGTGGCTCAACGACCCGACGATGTACCACAACCGGGGCGACTCCACCTTCGCCGGCGAGTCCGGCGAGTACGGCGACTTCTCCGGGCTCGACGACCTGTGGACCGAGCGTCCCGAGGTCGTCGACGGCATGGAGAAGATCTACCAGCGGTGGGTGAAGGACTTCGACATCGACGGCTTCCGGATCGACACCGTGAAGCACGTCAACATGGAGTTCTGGACCCAGTGGGCCACCGCCCTGGACGCCTACGCGGCGAAGAAGGGGCGCGACGACTTCTTCATGTTCGGTGAGGTCTACTCCGCCGACACCGACGTCACCGCCCCCTACGTGACCGAGGGCCGCCTCGACGCCACCCTCGACTTCCCCTTCCAGGAGGCGGCCCGCCAGTACGCCTCCCAGGGCGGCAGCGCGCAGCGGCTCGCGTCCGTCTTCGGCGACGACCACAAGTACACGACCGACCGGGCCAACGCCTACGAACAGGTCACCTTCCTCGGCAACCACGACATGGGCCGCGTCGGAACGTTCCTGAAGCAGGACAACCCCGGGGCGTCCGACGCCGACCTGTTGAAGAAGGACATGCTCGCCAACGAGCTGATGTTCCTCAGCCGCGGCAACCCCGTCGTCTACTACGGCGACGAGCAGGGCTTCACCGGCGCCGGCGGCGACAAGGACGCCCGCCAGACCCTGTTCGCCTCCCGCACCGCCGACTACCTCGACGACGACCTCATCGGCACCGACCGCACCCACGCCGAGGACACCTACGACACGAAGGCCCCCCTCTACCGGCAGATCAGCGCCCTCGCCAAGCTCCGCAAGGCGCACCCCGCCCTCACCGACGGTGTGCAGCAGGAGCGGTACGCGGCCGACGGCCCCGGCGTCCACGCCTTCTCCCGCACCGGGACCGGCACCCGCACCGGCCAGGACACCACCGAGTACGTGGTCGCCTTCAACAACACCGACGAGGCCAAGAAGGCGACCTTCGCCACGAACTCGGCCAGGATGACCTTCCGCGGCATCCACGGCACCGACGCCTCCGTCACCAGCGGCGCCGACCGGAAGATCACCGTCACCGTCCCGGCCGGCTCGGCGATCGTCCTCAAGGCGGCGGGCAGGCTCGCCAAGCCCGCCGCGAAGCCCACGGTCACCCTCAAGGCCCCGGAGGCCGGAGCCACCGGCACCGTCGAGCTCACCGCCGACGTCGAGGGCGGACAGCTCAACCGCGTCGTCTTCGCCGCCCAGACCGGCAACGGCAAGTGGCGCACCCTCGGCTCCTCCGACCACGCCCCCCACAAGGTCACCCACACCATCGGCGACGACGTCCGCGCCGGCACCGCCCTGCGCTACAAGGCCGTCGCGATCGACTCCGCCGGCCGCACCGCGAGCGCCCTGGCGGCCTCCTCCACCGGCACTCCGCCCGTCGAGGAACCGCCCACCGCGGGCTCCCGCGACCACGCGATCGTCCACTACAAGCGCGCCGACGGCGACTACGACGACTGGGGCCTGTACGCCTGGGGCGACCTCGCCGAGGGCGAGGCCACCGAGTGGCCGGGGAGCCACCCGTTCACCGGCCGTGACGCCTACGGCGCCTTCGCGTACGTCAAGCTCAAGCCCGGCGCCTCCACCGTCGAATTCCTCGTCGTCGACAAGGACGGCAACAAGGACGTCTCCACCGACCGCACGATCGACGTCACGGAGAACGGCGAGATCTGGATCGAGCAGGGCGAGGAGACCGTCACCACCGAACGCCCCGAGTACCCGGCGCAGGACAAGAGCAAGGCGGTGCTGCACTACCAGCGCGCGGACGGCGACTACGACGGCTGGGGCCTGCACGTGTGGACCGGCGCCGCCGAGCCCACCGACTGGTCGAACCCCCTGGAGCCGGTGAAGACTGATTCCTATGGCGCGGTCTTCGAGGTACCGCTCACCGAGGGTGCCACCAGCCTCAGCTACATCATCCACAAGGGCGACGAGAAGGACCTCCCCTCCGACCGGTCGCTCGACCTCAAGGCGAACGGCCACGAGGTGTGGCTGTTGAGCGGCGAGGAGAAGTACCTGCTGCCGCAGCCGCCCGGCTCGGCCGCCGCCGTCGACCCGGCCACCTCGAAGGCGGTCTGGATCGACCGGGACACCGTCGTCTGGGACGGCTCCGCGGGCGCCGCCTCCACCCAGCTGCTCGCCTCCCGCAGCGGCTCGATCGAGGCGCGGGACGGCACGCTCGTCCTCGGTGACGACACGCGCGTGATCCGGCTGCTCCCGGCCGACCTGACCGACGCGCAGAAGGCGAAGTTCCCGCATCTCAGGGACGGCACCGCCCACACGGTCGACCCGCGCGACCGGGACCGCGTGCGCGAGGCCCTGCGCGGCCAGGTCGTCGCCTCCCGGCGCGCAACCAACGGAGCGGTCCTCGCGGCGACCGGCGTGCAGATCGCTGGCGTCCTCGACGACCTGTACGCGGCCGGCGCGACGAAGGCGGAGCTCGGTCCGACGTTTTGGCACGGCCGGCCCACGCTGTCCGTGTGGGCGCCGACCGCGCAGAACGTCTCGCTGGAGATCGGCGGCTCCACCGCCCGCATGAAGCGCGACGACGCCACCGGCGTCTGGTCCGTCACCGGCCCGAAGTCCTGGAAGGGCAAGCCCTACCGGTACGCCGTGAAGGTGTGGGCGCCCAGCACCCGCCGGCTCGTCACCAACAAGGTCACCGACCCCTACTCCGTCGCCCTGACCACCGACTCCGCGCGCAGCCTCGTCGTCGACCTCGGCGACCGCGACCTCGCCCCCAGGGGCTGGTCCGGCCTGGACAAGCCGAAGGCCGTCCCCCTCAAGGACGCCCAGATCCAGGAGCTGCACATCCGCGACTTCTCCGTCGAGGACCGCACGGCGAAGCAGCCCGGCACCTACCTCGCCTTCACCGACAAGGACAGCGACGGCTCGAAGCACCTGCGGAAGCTGGCGAAGGCCGGCACCTCGTACGTGCACCTGCTGCCCGCCTTCGACATCGCGACCATCCCCGAGAAGAAGTCCGACCGGGCGACCGTCGACTGCGATCTCGCCTCCTACCCGGCCGACTCCGAGAAGCAGCAGGAGTGCGTGGCGAAGGCCGCCGCGAAGGACGCCTACAACTGGGGCTACGACCCGTACCACTACACGGTCCCCGAGGGCTCCTACGCCAGTGACCCGGACGGCACGGCCCGCACGGTCGAGTTCCGGAAGATGGTCAGGGCGCTCAACGAGGACGGCCTGCGCGTCGTCATGGACGTCGTCTACAACCACACCGCGGCCAGTGGCCAGGCGGGCACCAGTGTCCTGGACCGGATCGTGCCCGGCTACTACCAGCGGCTCCTCGCCGACGGTTCGGTCGCCGACAGCACCTGCTGCGCGAACACGGCGCCCGAGAACGCCATGATGGGCAAGCTCGTCGTCGACTCGGTCGTCACCTGGGCCAGGGAGTACAAGGTCGACGGCTTCCGCTTCGACCTCATGGGCCACCACCCGAAGGCCAACATCCTCGCCGTCCGCAAGGCCCTCGACGCGCTCACCCCCGCGAAGGACGGCGTCGACGGCAAGAAGATCATCCTGTACGGCGAGGGCTGGAACTTCGGCGAAATCGCCGACGACGCCCGCTTCGAACAGGCCACGCAGAAGAACATGGCCGGCACCGGCATCGCCACCTTCTCCGACCGGGCCCGTGACGCCGTCCGCGGCGGCGGCCCCTTCGACGAGGACCCCGGCGTCCAGGGCTTCGCCTCCGGCCTGTACACCGACCCCAACTCCTCGGACGGCAACGGCACCGAGGCCGAACAGAAGGCCCGGCTCCTGCACTACCAGGACCTGATCAAGGTCGGTCTGAGCGGAAACCTCGCCGAGTACCGCTTCACCGACACCGACGGCAAGGAGGTCAAGGGTTCCCAGGTCGACTACAACGGCGCACCGGCCGGATACGCCCACGCCCCCGGCGACGCCCTCGCCTACGCCGACGCCCACGACAACGAGTCCCTGTTCGACGCGCTCGCTTTCAAGCTGCCGACGACCGCCGGCGCCGACGACCGGGCCCGCATGCAGGTCCTCGCCATGGCGACCGCCGCCCTCTCCCAGGGCCCGGCGCTCTCCCAGGCCGGCACCGACCTGCTGCGCTCCAAGTCCCTGGACCGCAACTCCTACGACAGCGGCGACTGGTTCAACGCCATCCACTGGAACTGCGCCGACGGCAACGGCTTCGGCCGCGGTCTGCCGCCGGCCGCCGACAACGCCGACAAGTGGCCCCACGCGAAGCCCCTGCTGGGCGCGGTGCGGGTCGGCTGCCCGCAGATCGACGGCGCCTCGGCCGCCTACCGGGACCTGCTGAAGATCCGTACGACGGAGAAGGCCTTCTCCCTCGACACCGCGGGGCAGGTGCAGTCCGCGCTGTCCTTCCCACTGTCCGGGAAGGACGAGACACCCGGCGTGATCACCATGCGCCTCGGTGACCTGGTCGTCGTCTTCAACGCGACGCCGCAGAAGCGGGAGCAGCGCGTCGCCGCCCTCGCCGGCACGGACCACCGGCTGCACCCGGTGCAGGCGGCGGGCTCGGACGCGGTGGTGAAGACCTCGTCCTACGCGGCGGACACCGGCACCTTCACCGTCCCGGCCCGCTCGGTCGCGGTGTTCACCGCGGCCGGCTGACGCCCCGGGCGCGCCGGCGCAGAAGCTAGGGTGAGCCCTCCGACCCGGAACCGGAGGGCTCACCCATGCCGCAGATCACCGTCGACCACTCCGCACAGCTGAAGCACGGCTTCGCGTACGACTGGCCCGCCTTCGTCCGGGACCTGCACAGCACCGTGGTGGAGATCGCGGCGGCGAAGCTCCCGGCGTGCAAGACCCGGTTCCGTCCGACCGACGACGTCTTCATCGGCCACGAGCAGGCAGAGGACCACGCCCTCGTACACGTCCACATCGGCCTGCTCCCCGGACGGACCGAGGAGACCAAGGCGCGGCTCACCGAGGCCGTCCTGGAACTGGTGCGCCGGCATGTGCGGCCGGTCGGCGGCCTGACCCTGCACGCCTCCGCCGAGGTAGGCGACCTCGACGCGTCGTACCGCAAGTTCGTGGAGCCGGCGCAGTAGACGGAGCCGGCACAGCAGGTGGAGGTCCGCCTCAGCGGGCCAGCGCGATGAGCCGGGCGGCCAGGTCGGCGAACGGCCCGTCGCCCGGCTCGTCCCCCAGCAGGTCGCGCAGCAGCCCGCCCAACTCCTCGTCGTGGGCCGCGGCGACGGCACAGAGCGCGGCGAAGTCGTGCACCAGCTGGGCCTCCAGCTCGTCCCGCGGTATGCGGCGGCCGTCCAGCCAGATCAGAGCCGTCGACTCGGCGAGCGAGATCCAGGACCGCACCACCAGCTCCAGCCGCGGGGACGGGTCGACCGCGCCCATGTGCGACAGAATCTGTTCGTACGCCGCCTGCCGTACGGAGTCGATCAGCGCGTTGGTGGTTGAGGAACCAACCGCCGGGCCACCACGCATCAGGGCGGAGAAACCGGGCCCGTGCTCGTCGACGAAGTCGAAGTACCGGCCCATGACCCGCAGCAGCCGCGCCCCCAGCGGGCCCTCGCGCGGCTCCACGAACCGTGACGCCAGATCGTCCGCCGCTCGCCTCAACGCGGCTTCGTAGAGGCTGAGTTTGCCGGGGAAGTAGTGGTACACCAGGGGTCGCGAGATGCCGGCCGCCGCCGCGATCTCGTCGATGGAGACGTCGTCGGGCGAGCGACGGCTGAACAGTTCGAGGGCGACGCCGATCAACTGCTGCCGTCGTTCCTCGACTCCCATTCTGCGGCGCACCCCGGTAGTCATACACACAGCCTACCGATCGAATCCGGCCGTGACCGGTCCGCACCGGACCGCGGTGGTCATCCGGGCTGCCGGCCGGCCCGCATCCGGTCAGCGGAGCCCGGTGACCCGGTCCCCGTTCTCCAGGGTTCCCTCGAGGTCGGCCCGGGCGCCCTGTTCGGCCTCGACGGTCAGCAGGTTTCCCTGCGCGGTGCCCTCGACACCGCCCGTCGCGGTGACCGACGTCGTGCCGCGGCTGCCGGCGGCCAGCAGGTACCAGGTGCCCGCACCGGACTTCCACAGCACCCCGGCCAGCACCCGCGGCTCGCGCTCCCCGCACTGCGGCACGTCCTCGGCCTGGGCCGCCACCGCCCCGGACGGCCCGCCCGGCGTGTGGAACTGCGCCTGCGTCCGGGTGCCGCCGCCCCGCCAGGTCTCGGCCCGCGTGCACACCCAGGCCGCGGCCCCGCTCGCGTCCGGCAGCGGCTGCTCGGCGAACGCCCACGCGTTCACGCTCCGTACGCCCGCCGAGCGCATCGAGGCCAGCGAGCAGGCGAACGGCGCCCAGGTGCGCAGCGCCTTCTCGCCGGCCACCTCACCGGTCCTCCCGGGCCGCCCCGCGGTCAGCGCGGCCGGGACCAGCTCGCCGAGGTCGGTCACCAGCCGGGTGCCGGTGTCGTCGGTCAGCTCCAGCACGTTCCACGAGGTGCACGAACCGGGCTTCGGGGCCGCACCGGCCAGCGGAGAGGTCACGCCGTCGGTGAGCGCGAGGTCCGCCGTGTCCGCGCCGGGCTCGCGCAGGTCCCGCGCACCGGCCGCACGCACCCAGGGTGCCGTCAGGTAGCGGACGTTGTTGTCGGTCCGGCCCAGCACCAGCGCACCCGCCCCGGCCCGGTCCGCGCCGTCGGCCCGGGCGAGGTCGAGGGCGGCGCCCTCGGTGCCGTCCACGGGCTCGGCGTACCTGGCGATGCGCAGACCGTCGTGGAGGATCACCACGCGCGCGTTGTCGACCGTCCCGGCGTAGAGCAGTTGGGGCGGACCGGCCGGACCCCCGGACGGGGTGTCCGGCGTCGCCGACACCCGCACCCGCTCGCCGGGCCGGGCCCACACGGCGAGGGCCCGGCGCAGCAGGCCCGCGTCACCGGCCAGGTGGCCGCGGGCCGGCCACACGGAGAAGTCGGTGCGCGCGGAGGTCTTCCAGGCGGCGGGGGAGACCCGGGTCAGCTTCCCCGGGTCCAGGGCGGCCCGCGCGGCCCGGTTCAGCGCGTACGGCGGCGCGGCGGCACCGTCGGGGCCCCAGCCGTCCTCCGGCAGCCCGAACAGCGCGCCGCAGACGACGAGCGCGGCCCCGGCGGCCAGTACGGCCTTCAGCCGCCGGCGGCGGCGCACCAGATCGGTGGGCCGGGCCTGGAGGGAGCAGGGGTCGAACGCGGGGGAGCCGAGCAGCCGGTACTCGGCCGGCACCCGGTCGGCCTCGCGCAGCGCCCCCGCCGCGTCGGCCACGCCCGCCTCCGTGAGCAGCGTACGGACGTCGGCGTCCGCAAGCCGCTCCAGAGCACGCAGCACATGGGCGGCGCGGACGGGGCCGGGCAGGGCGGACAGCCGCTGCTCCAGGGCGAGTTCGTCGGCGCCGCCGGACCGCGGGAGCAGGCGCAGCCCCCACACCTGGGGCAGCGGCGGCGGCAGGGCGGGCAGCCCGGCCCGCTTGCGCCGGGCCCCGCGCCGCCGCACGGCCGTACGGTGCGACGGGCTCGCCCGCAGCGCCGTACGCACCACCTGGAGCCGGACCAGCGCGTACCCGGGGTCACCGTCCGGGCCGACGGCCCGCGCGGGCCGGGTGGCCCGGACGGCCTGGGCGGGGATCGCGGGTGCCGCGGTGCGGCCGCGGGGCAGCGCGCGCTGGACCAGGGCGTGCGCGGTCAGCACCCGCCTGCCCCCGGCGCCCGGCTCCGGCGGCAGCATCAGGTACGCGAGCCGCACGAGCCGCGGATAGTGCTCGACGAGAGCGGCCTCGGCCTGACGGACGTCGACGAGCGGGCCGTCGGGGGAGCGGGCCGGGGGCCGCTTGGCGGCATGCTGTGACTGCACGTCAGTCAGAACGAGCGATGCCTCCGTAGGTCACCGGTTGAGCACTCCGGCTCCCGGAGCCGTATCGAAGGCGAAGAGCCCCTCGCCGGGGCTCCGTGCGGCATGTCGCCGGAAGGACCGGAGGAACTCATGAGGCTGACCCGACCGAGGCTCGCGCTGACCGGCGCGGTGGCGGTACTGGCACTGGCGGGCTGCGGGTCCGGTGGCGGGGGGAACGACGGCGACGGGAAGAGCGGGGCGCCCGTCACGGCCACCGGCAGCCTGGAACACCTGGCCGCCGAGGCGAAGTGCGAGCCGGACATGCAGACCGACGCCGACACCATCCGCCAGGCCATCTGCAGGACGGGCGAGGAGAAGTACGTCCTCGCCACCTTCGCCACCGACCGCGGCCAGCGCGAGTGGCTGAACGGGGCGAAGGACTACGGCGGCTACTACCTGGTCGGCCGCAAGTGGGTCGCCGTGGGCGAGGAGAAGACGGTCACGGCGCTGCAGACCACGCTCGGCGGGACCATGGAGGAAGGGTCCGAGCACATGAACCCCGGTGGCAGTCACAACAGCGGTCACCACGGCTGACCTCGAGGCTCCCGGCAGAGCGGGAAGCCGGCGGTGGGATCTCTCCCACCGCCGGCTTCCCGTCGCTCCGGGACTGCTGTCCGGGACTACTGGCAGTCCTGGCCGCTGTTGATGCAGCCGACCATCTCGTTCATCAGGTTCTCGTCGAAGAAGTTGATGAAGTCGTTGTGGTCGGTGATCGGCTTGTGCAGCTGGTCCGGGAAGGAGTCCACCGCGAACGGGTTCACGACCTGGCCGTTGTCGATCTGCACGGCCGGGAGGTCGTAGACCAGACGGACCTGGAGCTGGGGGATGGCCTGGAAGCCGTTCGAGCAGCTGCCGTCCGCCTCGACGAAGTCGACGTGCGTGCGGTGGTTGGCGCTGTCGATGTTCTGGCCGTCCCAGCAGCTCTGGAAGGCGGACGTCCGGACCACGCTGCTGCCCTCGGGGCAGATCGGGTACTTGTCCGTCACCTGCCGGTCCTCGAAGCCGGTGCAGCTCCAGGCGGTGTTGGCGTTGTTCAGGCCGTTGGTGAAGGCCTTGGCGTCACCGGTGATGATGCGCAGGGCCGTCGGCATCGCGACGACGTCGCTCGTGCGGTTGCCGACGAACTTCAGCTCCGCCTGGCTGGGTTCGACGATCTTGCCGACGTTGCCGTCCTGACCGCCGCCGGGCTGGCCCTGGTCGATGTCCTGCGTGCCGTCCTGGATCCGCAGGACCGGCCAGAAGTACGACGACCGGTCACCCTGGTTCTGGCAGGTCGTCTCGCCGCCTGCCAGGTCCTCGTCGCTCGCGAAGGCGGTGTTGGCCTGGTTGCCGACGTAGTCGTGCTGGTGCTGCGCACCGTTGCTGACACCGGGAGCGACGATCACGTTGTCCGAGTTGCGGAGCTCGTTCTCGTTGGTGCCGCACTCGGTGGTGAAGCTGCCCGTGGAACCGCCGTCGCCGTTCGCGGCCAGACCGTTCGGCAGGTTGCGGGAGTTCGGCTGGACGTCCTCGATGTCGATGAAGTCGTCGGCGACGGGGCCGTTGTCGGCCTGACCGCCGTTGCCCTGGTCCTGCCCGTCGTCCTGGCCGCCGCCGTCCTGACCCTGGTCCTGGCCGCCGTCGCCCTGGCCGCCGCCGTTGCCGGCGTCCGGCTGGTCGGCAGGCACGCCCTCGCACCCGGCCAACCCGTCGAGGCCCTGCGGCGCCTTTCCGCCCGAGCGGTTGATGTTGATGTTGATCCGGTCCAGGGTGGCCACCCGCTTGGACTTCAGCGGTCCCAGGATGGCGTTGTCGACGTACCTGGTGTCTCCCGCCTGGGCCTGACGCGTCTCCGCGAGACGCGTGTAGGCATCCGTGATCTGCCGGTCGAGCAGCGCCAGCTCCTTGGCGACCCTCTTGCGCGCGTTCCTCGGCACATCCGTCAGCTGCTGACCGACGTCCGGGCACTTGATCGTCGCGACCTGGGCGGCCGTGGACTTCGTCCGGTCCCTTCCAGGCTGCTTCTCATGTGCCGAGGCGTAGAAGTTGGCCCAGACCAGCCCGCCCCCACCGAGCGCCAGGGCCGCCGATGCGGCCACGGCCTTGGTGGCCAACGGCATACGGCGTTTTCTTGTATTGCGTCCCATCAGTCTCCTAGCAAGGGGTCCTCGGCCTCGGCCAAGGGGGGAATCGCTTCCCTGTGCTCTGGTAATTTTCCTTTGCCCCGCAAAAGGGGTCGGTTCGGGCTGGACCGCAACCCTCGGGTTGGAAGCCCGCCGCCTCAGCGGTGGGTGGAGTCACGGAACTCCTCTGACTTCGTTGGGGAGTACCTCCTTGCGGGTGTCGAATCGCCCAACAGAAGCGGAGCGGCTCCCTTGAGTACGGGAGCCGCCCCGGGGGTGTTCACCCGTCTCGGAAATTGATGAGAAGTTCGTACGCCACTCTGGTTTCAACAGTCCCTGGCACACGAGGAGTTGCGGATCGACCGCGACGGGTGGGAGGGAGTTCCCGGCGAGGTGCGGCGAGTCGGCTTTCACCGGCCACGGTCGAGATGGGCGAGAACCGCCAGCACGCGCCGGTTGTCGTCGTCCGATACCTCCAGGCCCAGTTTGGCGAAGATGTTGGCGGTGTGCTTGGCGACGGCCCGTTCCGTCACCACCAGCTTGCCGGCGATCGCCGCGTTGGACCGGCCCTGCGCCATCTGCTCCAGCACCTCCCGCTCCCTGGGCGTCAGCCGCGCCAGCGGCCGGTCGTCGCCCGATCTCCGCGCCAGCAGCTGCTGGATCACCTGCGGATCCATGGCCGTACCGCCGCCGGCCACCCGCCGTACGGCGTCCACGAACTGCTCCGCGTCGAAGACCCGGTCCTTGAGCAGATAGCCCACCGCACCGCTGCCGTCGGCCAGCAACTCCCGCGCGTACAACTGCTCGACGTGCTGCGACAGCACCAGCACCGGCAGCCCGGGCCGCCGGCGCCGCGCCTCCAGCGCGCACTGCAGCCCCTCGTCGGTGTGCGTCGGCGGCAGGCGTACGTCGACCACGGCGACGTCCGGTTTCAACTCGGCTAAGGCCCTGGCCAGTTCGGGCCCGGACTCCACGGCCGCGGCGATCTCGAAGTCATGGGCCTCAAGGAGCCGGACCAGTCCGTCGCGCAGCAGGAACAGGTCTTCGGCTAGGACAACTCGCAAGGGATCTCCATGGTGACCATGGTGGGGCCGCCCACGGGAGAGCTGACGGCCAGGACGCCGTCGAATGTACCCAGCCGCCGCTCCACCCCGGTCAGCCCCGAGCCGGCCCCGATCGCCGCGCCGCCCCTGCCGTTGTCGGTGACGCTCGCCCGCAGACACCCGTCCGCATGGTGGAGGTCCACCCAGATCCGGTCGGCCTCCGCGTACTTCACCGCGTTGGTGAGCACCTCGCTGACGGCGAAGTACGCGGCAGACTCCACCGGCGCCCCGGCCCGCCCCGGCAGGTCCACGCTCACCTCGGTCGCCACCGGGAGCCGCAGCGCCAACGCCCGCACCGCGTCGCCCAGACCGCGTTCGGCCAGCACCGGCGGATGGATGCCGCGCACCAGCTCACGCAGCTCCGACAGCGCCTCCACCGACGACTTGCGGGCCTGCGCGATCAGCTCCCGTGCCTTGTCCGGGTCCTTGTCGAGCAGTACCTCGATGGTCCCCAGATCCATGCCCATCGCGACCAGCCGGGCCTGCGCCCCGTCGTGCAGATCCCGCTCGATGCGCCGCAGTTCGGCCGCGGAGGTGTCCACCGCGTCGCGTCGCGTCTCGGTCAGCACCCGTACCCGCTCCTCCAGTCGACCCGCTCCGGGGGAGAGGACGGCGCGGGTGAGCCGGTAATGGGCGTTCAGCACCGACGGGGCGAGGAAATGGGCGACGAAGACCAGACCGAGGGCCAGCACCCCGGCGCCGAGCGCGGACGCCTGGTCGCCGACGGGGACGAAGCCGTACCAGTACGGGTCCGGCATGATCCGCCACAGTCCGAGGGCGAGCGCGATGCCCTCCAGCGGGTACAGCAACAGCGCGGCCGGCATCACCGCGGTGGCGAACCCCGCGCTCATGTCGACCGGGAGCCACAGAAGCTCCCGCCAGGTCGCCGGGTCGCGCAGCATCACGGAGGTGCGCTCCCACGGGCCGGCGCCCCTCGGCACCGGCCGGTACGCGGGCGGAATGCGCACCCCGCCCCACTCGGCGGCCAGCACCCGTCGCCAGTTCGCGTAGGTCCGGGCCCGGTTCAGCACGTACGGCGTGGTGACGACGCCGACGCCGGCCGGGATCAGCGCGAGCGACATCAGGGTCAGGGTGAAGGCCGTCACCGACAGCGGGAGCGACACCAGCGCCAGCACCAGCCCTCGCGACGCCCCCCTCAGAAGGCCTTTGGTGTGCCTGGCGCGCCCGCTGCCGGTACGCGTGTTCGCGCTCGTGCCGCCCGTACGCGCGGGGTCCGTACGCGCGGGGTCCGTACGCGCGGGGTCCGGGGGCGTCGCGTCACCGCTCGTGTGGTCCGTGGGCACGGGGTCAGTGGTCATGACGTCAGTCTGGCCGAGCGCCGCATCCGGGTCACGGGGCCGAACCCCCCGGTCGGGGGGTGGTGTTACCTACACCTCGGCGTCCCTTCCCCGGCTCCGCGGCCTCCGTCCCGTCACGCCCCGTCGGCCGCGGCGAGTACCTTCGCCTCCGTCCTCGGGTCGAGCCCCTTGGCCGTCCGGTCCCTGCGCTGGGGCGCGCTCCCGTCGAGACCCCGCAGCCAGCGCCAGGTGTCGGCGACGGTCTCGCCGACGGGACGGCAACGCAGCCCCGCCGCGAGCGCCCGGGAGACGTCACCGGCGTGCAGGGCGTCGTGCATCTCGCCGCCCGGCGGCACCCAGACCGGCAGCTGCGTCCACGGTTCGATGCCGGCCTCGAGGATCACCTCCGGCCCGGTCCACCGCAGCTCGGCCGTGCCCCCGGTCGCCTCCGCGCAGGCCTCCAGCAGCGTGCCCATCGTGGCGTGCCCCTGCGGGCCGGTCAGGTTGTAGGGTCCGCTGATCCCCTGTTCGGCCGCCCCGAGGATCCACTCGGCGAGGTCGCGGACGTCGACGTACTGGAGGGGCAGGTCACGCGGCCCCGGCGCGAGGACCGGGCCGCCGCGTGCCATCCGGTTCAGCCACCAGGGCAGCCGGCCGACGTTCTCGTACGGGCCGAGGATCAGCCCCGCCCGCGCCAGCACCGACCGGTCCGCGCCGAAGGCGTCCACGACGGCCAGTTCGCCGCCCCGCTTGTCCCGCGCGTAGTCGGTGTGACCGGCGTGGGCGTGGGCGTCGGCCACGACCGGGGCCGCCTCGGTGGCTCCGGCGGGCGCGGGCCACGCGTACACCGAACGGCTCGACACGTACACGTACCGTCCGGCGCGGCCCCGCAACAGCCGCGCCGTGTCCCAAACGGCACGCGGGGCGGCCGACCAGGTGTCGACGACGACGTCCCACGTGTCGTCCGACTCGTCCAGGGCGGCCAGACCGCCGACGGCCGTGCGGTCGCCCAGCAGCGACCGCACGCCCACCGCGGCCGCGTGCCGCCCCCGGTGGAAGACGGTCACCTCCCAGCCCCGCCCCAGCGCCGCCTCGACGACGGCCCGTCCCGCGAACTCCGTACCACCCAGCACCAGAAGTCTCATACGCCGGACTCTGCCGGAGCGGGCGGGGCGAGGGAACAGGGATCTGCCGAGGGCAGAGGACCGGGGTTCGGCGACGAAGCGAGGGGCACCCGTTCGACGGGTGCCCCTCGCTCCACAGGCGGATGCCGAGCCGTGGGACGGCTCAGACCTGGCCGGCCTTCTCCAGCGCGGTGCAGCACGTGTCGACCATCAGACGCGTCACCAGGTACGGGTCGACGTTGGCGTTCGGACGGCGGTCCTCGATGTAGCCCCTGCCGTCCCTCTCGACCTGCCACGGGATGCGCACCGAGGCGCCGCGGTCGGAGACACCGTAGGAGTACTCGTTCCACGGCGCGGTCTCGTGCAGGCCGGTGAGACGGTCGTCGATGCCGGCGCCGTAGTTCTTGACGTGGTCGAGCGGCTTGGAGCCCTCACCGAGCGACTCGCACGCGGTGATGATCGCGGCATAGCCCTCGCGCATCGCCTTGGTGGAGAAGTTGGTGTGCGCGCCCGCGCCGTTCCAGTCGCCCTTGACCGGCTTGGGGTCCAGGGTGGCGGAGACGCCGAAGTCCTCGGCGGTGCGGTAGAGCAGCCAGCGGGCCACCCACAGCTGGTCGGAGACCTCCAGCGGCGCCAGCGGGCCGACCTGGAACTCCCACTGGCCCGGCATGACCTCGGCGTTGATGCCGGAGATGCCCAGGCCCGCCTTCAGGCAGTTCTCCAGGTGCGCCTCGACGACGTCACGGCCGAAGATCTCGTCCGAGCCGACACCGCAATAGTAGCCGCCCTGCGCGGCCGGGAAGCCGCCCTCGGGGAAGCCGAGCGGGCGGGCGCCCTTGAAGAAGGTGTACTCCTGCTCGATGCCGAAGACCGGCTCCTGCGCGGCGAACCGCTCGGCCACCTCGGTCAGCGCGGCCCGGGTGTTGGACTCGTGCGGCGTCATGTCCGTGTTCAGGACCTCGCACAGGACCAGGACGTCGTCACCGCCGCGGATGGGGTCGGGGCAGACGAAGACCGGCTTCAGCACGCGGTCCGAGGCGTGGCCCTCGGCCTGGTTGGTGGACGACCCGTCGAAACCCCAGACGGGCAGCCCGGCGACCGCGGTCGTCTTCTCGGAGTCCGCCAGGATCTTGGTCTTGGAACGCAGCTTGGCCGTCGGTTCCGTGCCGTCGATCCAGATGTACTCAGCCTTGAAGCTCACGGTCCACTTCCTTCGGGGCGGGTCGGGGCGCATGTGCGGGTGCTGCACGCTGCGGCGTTGCGCCACGCCGGCAGCGGGGTGCCGGGGCGCCCCGCTCGCGATGACACGCAGCCTGTCAACAGGCGGTTTCCCGGCCATTGCCCGAATGTGAACCTCGTGTTACCGGCGACCGTTGTGTCCCGGACCGCGCTGTGAGCACGGCGTGGCGGGCGCGACTCGTGGCCGACGGGACCACGCGACGGGGCCGTACACGACAGGGAGCCCTCCCCCGCTCCCGACGGCGGTCGAGCAGGGGAGGGCTCCCACCCCGGGTGCGACCGGGCCGGGGCGCGCCGTGGCACGCCCCGCCCCCCGAACATGGTCCGCACCGCAGGGGGCTCCTGTGGGCGTTTCCGCGGGTGTCAGCCCACCTTCTCTATGAGTGCCCGGCGGATCAGGAACTTGCCGGGCTCCCGGACCTGTTCGAAGGCCGCGTCGTTGAGCAGGACGCAGCTGCCGGACACCCCGGTGACCTCGACGGTCGTGGACTTGTCGTTGTCCAGGTTGGTGACCTTGAGCCGCGTCCCGGCCGGGAACAGGTTGCTGGACGCCGCCGGGGCCCCGTCCTCGCCGGAGAGGGTGACCGTGGAGCCGTTGCACACCTGCTCACCGGAGGCGGCGGCGCCGTCACCGCCCGGACTCTGAACGGCGTCGTCCCCGCCGGCCTGCTCGTCCGGGGCGGGCTGTGCGGGCTCCTCGGGCTGTGCGGGCTGGGAGTCCTGAGCCGACTCCCCAACCGTGCACCCGGACGCCTCCTGCTTGAGCTCGATCTCGGCGATGACCGCCTCGCGGTTGGCGATCCGCGCCCCGGACTGGGCGTCGGGACTGGCCCGCTGGCCCTCGATGAACT
Source organism: Streptomyces yamdrokensis (assembly GCF_053890455.1). Lineage (NCBI taxonomy): Bacteria > Bacillati > Actinomycetota > Actinomycetes > Kitasatosporales > Streptomycetaceae > Streptomyces > Streptomyces yamdrokensis. The sequence continues at coordinate 2,043,636 of NZ_CM132679.1, read as the reverse complement.
TCTGGTTGTTGCCGAGCGCGGTGGCGAGGCCCTGGCAGACGGTCGAACCGGCCGCCGACTTGGTGGTGGGCGTCTGGGAGGCGTTCGACGTACTCGCCATGACGAAGGCACCGCCACCGGCCACCGTCACCGCGCTCACCAGCAGCGCGAGCTTCTTCTTGGGACCGAGCGTTCTCCTGCGCGACATGCGCGCCTCCTGAGCGGTAGGGGAGCGTACGCCGCTATGTACGAGATCCCGAACGGAGTTGCTCAGCGGTCCGGCCGACTCTCCGAAGTGGCCTGCGTCACAAGGGGCCGGTGTTCAGCGGGACAGGGCGTCCCGTACCGCCTCGTCGGTGCGGGCCACGACCGCCGTACCGTCCTCGGCGGTGATGATCGGACGCTGGATCAGCCGGGGATGTTCGGAGAGCGCCGCGATCCAGCGCTCGCGCGACCCGTCGTCCCGGGGCCACTGCTCGAGCCCGAGCTCCTCGGCGGCGGCCTCCCGGGTGCGGGTGATGTCCCACGGCTCAAGACCGAGCCGCTCCAGCACCTCTCTGATCTCGTCCGGGCCCGGTACGTCCTCCAGATAACGGCGGACGGTGTAGTCGGCACCCTCGGCGTCCAGCAGGCTGACGGCGCTGCGGCACTTGGAACAGGCCGGATTGATCCAGATCTCCATCCGCCCACGGTACGCCCGGCCCGGTTCTGTTCGATTTCTCACCGCCCTCACGCACCCCCTTCGAACCAGATGCTCCACGGTCGTGATCCACCGCCTCACCTGGGCGTTCGATGGCTGCTTCAGGTTCCCCGAATGTCGGTGCCGGGCGGTAAACTAGGAGCAGTGTTCGAGGGTGTTGCCGGGGCCGGCGTGGATCCCGGTGGGCACCCTGACCGCGACAGGAGGATGCCTGTGCCCGCTGCCGCACTCAAGCCGATGCCCACCCAGTCCACAGCGAAGCGTGCCGTACCGCTCGAAACGCCCTGCGCGCCCGTGGCGAAGCGACCGCTGCCGCCGGGCCGCCCGCGGGAGTGGTACGTGACGCACAACCGCCGCCTCAAGGCGATGAGGCTCGCCATCGCCCTGCTCGACTCCGGCGTCTACCTTCCCGACCAGGCCCGCGACGAGACGATCCGCGGCGCGGCCCACCTGATCGGTGTGCACCCCCCGTCGGAGACGACCTGCCGCATGGTCCGGGCCTTCATGCGCTACAACCGCTGAGCCGGTCCCCGAAAGGCGCCGGGCGCTCCCGATTCCCGGGGGCGCCCGGCCGCTCTGCGATCAGTACGGGCGGAAGTCGATGTAGCCGAGGAAAACGATCACTGCGGCGACGCAGCCGAGGACCACGACGGTGGAGACCCAGGACGACGACGAGCGGCGGGACGCCCTGTGCTCGGGTTCACCGCGGAACGGGACCGGGCCGGGAGGGTTGTCCTTCCAGCGCGCGGCGAGCATGCGGGCGCGGGCCGACGGCTCCTTGAGCTCGGCCGTGTCCGCCCACTTGATGTCGAACTCCCGCTCCTCGTCGTTCCTCTCGGGCATCCCCGTGACCTCTCTCGAACAACAGTGTCAGCTTCAATCATCCCTCGCGGGGCCCGCAGGGGAAAGTGCCTTCCGGACACACTCCGGCACCTCCGGTCGCCGCCGTGCACGGCCGCGGACGCATACGCTCGCCCCGGTGAACAGACGAAAGCGGAAGAAGCTCTCCGGGCGGCTGGTCGAGGCGGCGATGTTCGCAGAGGCCGACACGGTGCGAGCCCTCGTGCGAGCAGGCGCCGACCCCGGTGGAGCCAACGCCGACGGCACCGTCCCGCTGTACGCGGCCGCCGTCCGCGGGGCCACGGAGATCGTCGCCTGCCTGCTGGACGCAGGGGCTCTTCCGAACGCGGAAAGCCGTGACGAGACGGACGGCACCCCTCTGTGCGCGGCCGCCGCATGGGGCCATGCCGACGTGGTACGCCACCTCCTCGCCCATGGCGCCGACCCCGGTCTCCGCGAGGACGACGGCGAGGGCCGCTCGCCCCTCGAGTGGGCCAGGAACGGACACCACACGGAGACGGCCGCACTTCTTCTCGCGGCGGGCGCACTGAGCCCGGACGGGACAACGAGGGCCGCCACCCCGGCAGGCGGGGAGCGGCCCTCGTAGTGTTTCCGGCGTGCGGGCGGAGAAGCGGCCGGGCGGTGGGCGCCCGGCCGCCGCCGTTTACACGTCGAAGTAGAGCTCGAACTCGTGCGGGTGCGGGCGCAGGGCCAGCGGGGCGATCTCGGTCGTGCGCTTCAGGTCGATCCACGTCTCGATCAGGTCAGGCGTGAAGACGTCGCCCTGGAGGAGGAACTCGTGGTCGGCCTCGAGGCGGTCGAGGACGGCGCCGAGCGAGGTCGGGACCTGCGCCACGCCCGCGTGCTCCTCGGGGGCCAGCTCGTAGAGGTCCTTGTCGATCGGCTCGGCCGGCTCGATCTTGTTCTTGATGCCGTCCAGGCCCGCGAGCAGCAGCGCCGAGAACGCCAGGTACGGGTTGCCGGAGGCGTCCGGGGCACGGAACTCGACGCGCTTGGCCTTCGGGTTCGAGCCGGTGATCGGGATGCGCATCGCGGCGGAACGGTTGCGCTGCGAGTACACCAGGTTCACCGGGGCCTCGAAGCCCGGTACCAGGCGGTGGTACGAGTTCACCGTCGGGTTGGTGAAGGCCAGCAGCGACGGGGCGTGCTTGAGGATGCCGCCGATGTAGTAGCGGGCCATGTCCGACAGGCCGGCGTAGCCCTGCTCGTCGTAGAACAGCGGGGAGCCGCCCGTCCACAGCGACTGGTGGACGTGCATGCCCGAGCCGTTGTCACCGAAGATCGGCTTCGGCATGAAGGTCGCGGTCTTGCCGTTGCGCCAGGCGACGTTCTTCACGATGTACTTGAAGAGCTGCAGGTCGTCGGCGGCCGCGAGCAGGGTGTTGAACTTGTAGTTGATCTCGGCCTGGCCGGCCGTGCCCACCTCGTGGTGCTGGCGCTCGACCTTCAGGCCGGCCCGGTCCAGCTCCAGGGAGATCTCGGCGCGCAGGTCGGCGAAGTGGTCGACCGGCGGGACCGGGAAGTAGCCGCCCTTGTAGCGGACCTTGTAGCCGCGGTTGTCCTCCAGCGCACCGGTGTTCCAGGCGCCCGCCTCGGAGTCGATGTGGTAGAAGGACTCGTTCGCCGAGGTGCTGAAGCGCACGCTGTCGAACACGTAGAACTCGGCCTCGGGACCGAAGAAGGCGGTGTCCGCGATGCCGGTGGAGGCGAGGTAGGCCTCGGCCTTCTTGGCGACGTTGCGCGGGTCGCGGGAGTACTGCTCGCCCGTGATCGGGTCGTGGATGAAGAAGTTGACGTTCAGCGTCTTGTCACGGCGGAACGGGTCGACCCTGGCGGTCGTCAGGTCCGCGCGCAGCGCCATGTCGGACTCGTGGATGGCCTGGAAACCGCGGATCGAGGATCCGTCGAAGGCCAGTTCCTCATCGGGGTCGAACGCCTCAACAGGCACCGTGAAGTGCTGCATCACGCCCGGGAGGTCGCAGAAGCGGACGTCGACGAACTTGACGTCCTCGTCCGCGATGAACTTCTTGGCCTCGTCGGCGTTCTGGAACATCCAGCTCCTCCTACCCCCGGCCGTCCCGCCGGGGTGGTAGATCGTTCGTGCGGCCAGTGCGGGCGGCCCACGCTGCCCTCGACCCTAGGGACGGGTGGTTTCTCGGGCGTGACCCATTTGTTTCGCACAAGTTAACCGGCCCATCTCTCACGGTAGCCCGGTGACGTTCCGCCGTCGCATCGTCGTCCTCCTCGGCCGGCCCCGGTCCCTCCCCGGTTCCTCCCCGGTCCACCCCGCCCTCCGCCGGCCGTGCGGGAGCGCAGTACCGTGGTCGGGTGGACAACAGGCAGGCAATCGGATCGTGGCTCTCCGGGCCGCGCGCGGCCATGGAAGACGCCGGCGCCGACTTCGGGTACCGGGGCGAGCAGCTGGGGCTGCCGGAGGACGGACCGGGCTCCATCGCCCGTCCGGGGCGCAGGATCGGCGCCCTGGCCGTCGACTGGGCACTGTGCGTCCTGATCGCATACGGCCTCATCACCGACGGCTACGACGGGCAGACGACCAGCAACTGGGCGCTCCTGGTGTTCCTCGTCCTGAGCGTCCTCACCGTCGGCACGGTCGGGTTCACCCCCGGGAAGCGGCTCTTCGGCCTGCGCGTCGTCGCCGTCGGCAGCGGCCGGGTCCAGCCGGTGCGCGGCCTGGTCCGCTCGGCGCTGCTCTGCCTGGCCGTCCCCGCCCTGATCTGGGACCGCGACGGCCGAGGCCTGCACGACCGGCTCGCCCGCACGGTCGAGGTACGTGTCTGAGACACCGGCCACCACGGCGCTCGTACGACGGAGGAGGGGCACCCGGAATCATTCCGGGTGCCCCTCCTCCGTCGTACGAGCGCCGTATACGGGGCCCGCCTCAGCGGGTCTTCGGGCCGCCCTTCGGGAGCTTCATGCCCTTGGGCATCGGGCCCTTGGGGAGGGGCATGTTGCTCATCAGATCGCCGAGGGCGCGCAGTCGGTCGTTGGTCGCGGTGACCTGCGGGCCCGTGAGCACGCGGGGCAGCTTGAGCATGGTCGTGCGCAGCTTCTTCAGCTCGACCTGGCCCTCACCCGTGCCCACGACCATGTCGTGCACCGGGACGTCCGCGACGATGCGGTTCATCCGCCGCTTCTCGGCGGCGAGCAGGCTCTTCACCCGGTTCGGGTTGCCCTCGGCGATCAGCACGATGCCGGCCTTGCCGACCGCGCGGTGCACCACGTCCTGGTTGCGGTTCATCGCCACGGCGGGAGTCGTGCTCCAGCCTCGGCCGACGTTGTCCAGTACGGCCGCGGCAGCGCCCGGCTGTCCCTCCATCTGCCCGAAGGCCGCCCGCTCGGCCCTGCGCCCGAAAACGATCGCCATCGCGAGGAAGGCGAGCAGGAAGCCCAGGATGCCGAGATAGATGGGGTGACCGATCAAGAAACCGATCGCGAGGAAGACACCGAAGGTGACGATTCCGACAGCCGCGAGTACAAGACCGATCTTTTTGTCGGCCCTGCGGGTCATCTTGTAGGTCAGGGCGATCTGCTTCAGCCGCCCGGGGTTCGCAGCGTCCGCTGCGGTTTCCTTCCTCGCCATGCGGTGAAGTCTACGTGTCCCCAGGGGCGAGGACGACGGCAGTGTCCGTGAGGGGCCGGGCGGGGGACGGGAAGGCGGCAGGCGGGTGCCGGCCGGTGCCGTGCGACGGCAGAGGGGTCAGAGGCTGATGACGGTCGGGGACTGGTCGAGCACGCGCTGCGCCTCGACCCGGTCCTTGGCGCGACGGCGGTCCTCCAGCACGGAGGTCCAGGCGTTACGGCGGGCGGTGCGCTGGCCGCCGCTCATCAGGAGCGACTCGACGGCGCGCAGGGCGGTGCCGAAGGACGGGATGGCGGTGGCACGGACGGGCGCGGCCTGCATGGTGGAGGTCTCCCTCGAAACATCTTCGGGTACGGGAAGTACGTGGTGTGATTCCAGGGTCACTGATTGGTGTTACCAGGGCGTGACCCGCCGGTCAAACGGACATGAAGCCGAGATTCGGGCCCCGTGAAAGCCGACGCGGCCCCGGCGTACGTCCTCATCTGCGAGGACGGCAGGGACCGCGTTCTCTCGGCCATTACTTATCGGTAGTATCTTGTGCTCAGATTCACACGCATGCCTCATGCGTGCCCGGCCCCGTCCCGGAGCGGACGGGGTGACGCCGTGTCAGACGGCCTGCGTCGCGACGTACGTCCCGCGCTTCTCGACCGCCATCCGGTACAGGCGGCCGGCCCGGTACGAGGAGCGGACCAGCGGGCCGGACATCACACCGGAGAAGCCGATCTGCTCGGCCTCCTCCTTCAGCTCCACGAACTCGTGCGGCTTCACCCAGCGGTCGACGGGGTGGTGGCGCACCGACGGGCGCAGGTACTGCGTGATGGTGACGAGCTCGCAGCCGGCGTCGTGCAGCTGCCTCAGCGCGTCGCCGACCTCCTCACGGGTCTCGCCCATGCCGAGGATCAGGTTCGACTTGGTGACCAGGCCGTAGTCCCGGGCGGCGGTGATGACCTTCAGGGAGCGGTCGTAGCGGAAGCCGGGGCGGATCCGCTTGAAGATGCGGGGCACGGTCTCGACGTTGTGCGCGAACACCTCGGGGCGGGAGGAGAAGACCTCCTCCAGCTGCTCCGGGACGGCGTTGAAGTCGGGGGCCAGCAGCTCGACCTTGGTGCGGCCGGTCTCGCGCGCGGCGGTCTGCGCGTGGATCTGGCGCACCGTCTCGGCGTACAGCCAGGCGCCGCCGTCCTCCAGGTCGTCGCGGGCGACGCCGGTGATGGTGGCGTAGTTCAGGTCCATGGTGACCACGGACTCGCCCACGCGGCGCGGCTCGTCGCGGTCGAGGGCCTCGGGCCTGCCGGTGTCGATCTGGCAGAAGTCGCAGCGCCGGGTGCACTGGTCGCCGCCGATGAGGAAGGTCGCCTCGCGGTCCTCCCAGCACTCGTAGATGTTCGGGCAGCCGGCTTCCTGGCAGACCGTGTGCAGGCCCTCGCTCTTCACGAGGTTCTGCATCTTCGTGTACTCGGGCCCCATTTTCGCCCGTGTCTTGATCCACTCGGGCTTGCGCTCGATGGGGGTCTGGCTGTTACGGACCTCCAGGCGCAGCATCTTGCGTCCGTCGGGTGCGACTGCGGACACATCGGCTCCCTAGCTTCGATTCTTCGGCGTACACCAGGGTACGCCCGTGTTTGTCGGGCCTGCCGGTCAGGCCAACCTCAAAGACGCGGGGCCCATTCCCGGGCGCGAGGCCGGGGCCCCGCGTCCGGGCCGGGCCGGATCAGGTGCTCGCGCGGACGATCTCCCGGGGCTTGAGGTCGGCGTGCTCCAGGATGTCCCGCAGGTGGTGCTCGAGGACCGGGAGCACCTCGTCGATCGTGATGTCGCGGCCCAGTTCGGCCGCGAGGGAGGTGACGCCCGCGTCGCGGATGCCGCACGGGATGATCCGGTCGAACCACTTGTTGTCCGGCTGCACGTTGTACGCGAAGCCGTGCATGGTGACGCCCTTGGCCACCCGGATCCCGATGGCCGCGAGCTTGCGGTCCTCGCGGCGCTGGCCGGCGTTGGAGGGCGCGTACTCGGGGCCGTTCAGCCGCGGGTCGAACTCCTCGTCGGTCAGGCGGGGGTCGAAGTCCAGGGAGAGGCCGCCGAGCGCCGGGCGCTGTTCCACCGGGTCGCCCAGCACCCACACTCCGCTGCGGCCCTCGATGCGGGTGGTCGTCACGCCGAACTCCGCGGAGGTGCGGATCAGCGCCTCCTCCAGGCGCCGTACGTGCGCCACCACGTCCACCGGGCGGGGCAGCTTCTGGATCGGGTAGCCCACCAGCTGGCCGGGACCGTGCCAGGTGATCTTGCCGCCGCGGTCCACGTCGACGACCGGGGTCCCGTCCAGAGGGCGCTCGCTGTCCTGGGTGCGCCGTCCGGCCGTGTAGACCGGGGGGTGCTCCAGCAGGATCACGGTGTCGGGCACCTCGTCTGTGAACCGCGCCGCGTGCACCCGGCGCTGTTCGTCCCAGGCCACCTGGTAGTCGACGGCCTCGGTCCCGAAACCCATTCGGACGAACCGCAACTCACTCACGGGCGAGCGCCTCCCGGACGGTAGTAAGGAGAAGGAGCAGGACAAAAACGGTAAGGCGGTGGGGCGTGAGATGCCGTAAGGCACGAAACGCACCCAAGCCACTGTACGACCGTACGACCGGTCACCGTTCCGGCGCCCACGGGGCGCCGGTTCCGCCCGGTCCCGGTCCCGGTCTCCGGTCGCTGCCCGCCATCCGCCATCCGCCATCCGCCGGCAGTCGTCAGCCGTCAGCCGTCAGCCGCGACGCCAATCCTCACACGATCGGATGAATGCCGGTCGAAGACTGTGATCGGATGTTCACCCTCCGCTACATTCGCGCCGTCCGGCAGGTCATAAGAGCTGCTCACGGGCTGCTCATGGGCAATCCGGGCACCACCACGTCCGCCGGAAGGCAGGAGACCGCACCGCAGATGTCGGAACGACCCGCGCAGCGCACCCCCAACCGCCAGCTCGCCGCGCTCATCGCAGAAGCGGGGTTCTCCAACGCGGGACTCGCCCGTCGCGTGGACCAGCTCGGTCTCGAACACGGGCTCGACCTGAGATACGACAAGACCTCCGTCACCCGCTGGCTGCGTGGGCAGCAGCCCAGGGGCACCACGCCCGCGCTCATCGCCGAGGTCTTCACCCGGCGCCTCGGCCGCCGGCTCACCGCCCAGGACCTCGGCCTGGACGCCTGCGCCCCCGTCTACGCGGGGCTGGAGTTCGCGGCCTCCCCCGACGAGGCCGTCGACATCGTCAGCGGCCTGTGGCGCAAGGACTCCGGCAGCCACGCCGAGCTGCGCAAGATCGCCTTCACCTCGGCGGGGCTCGTCGTACCGAGCCGGGACTGGCTCATCGGCCGGGCGGACGAGAAGGTGGCCCGTGCCGAGCCGCCGGTCCGCCTCCCCGCCCAGATCCGCCCGGCGGGCGGACCGGCGGGGCGGCAGGCCGCGTTCGGCGTCCGCCGCCGGCACGCCGCCGAACGCGGCCCCGGCCAGCGGGTCACCGGCGGCGACATCGCCGCCCTGCGCTCGGTCGGCGAGCTGTTCCGCACCCTCGACGACGCCTACGGCGGCGGCCACGCCCGCCAGGCGCTGGTGCGCTACCTGGAGCACGAGTGCGAGCCGATGCTGCGCGGCAGCTACGGCGAACAGACCGGCCGCCGCCTGTTCGCCGCCGTCGCCGACCTGACCCGGCTGGCCGGCTGGACGTCGTACGACATCGGCGCGCACGGGCTCGCCCAACGCTACTTCGTCCAGGCACTCCGCCTCTCCCAGGCGGCCGCCGACCGGGCCTACGGCGCGTACGTCCTGGTCACCATGAGCCGGCAGGCCGTCTACCTCGGCCACGGCCGGGAGGCCGTACAGCTGGCGCGAGTGGCCCAGCAGGGCGCGGGCGGCTCCACCCCGCCCCTGGTGCAGGCCCTGCTGCACGCCGTCGAGGCGCGCGGGCACGGGGTGCTCGGCGAGGTCCGGGCCTGCACCGCCGCCCTGGTACGCGCCGAACGCGCCCTGGAGAGCGCCCGGCCCGGCGACGAGGTCCCGCACTGGGTGCGCTTCTTCGACGAGGCCCAGCTCGCCGACGAGTTCGGTCACTGCCACCGGGACCTCCAGCAGTTCCGGGCCGCCGCCCAGCACGCGGAGCGCTCGCTGCAACTGCGCGCCCCCGGTTACGCCCGCAGCCGCCTGTTCTGCCGGGTCGTCCTCGCCACCGCCCGCCTCGGCCTCGGCGAACTCGACCAGGCATGTCTCCTCGCCGCCGAGGCGGCCGGCCAGGCCGCCGAGATGCGCTCGGTACGGGCGGTGGAGTACGTCCGTGACTTCGAACGCCGCCTGGAGCCCTACCGCGACGCGGCCCCGGTCCGCGTCTACCGCGACAGGATCGCGGCGTACGGCTGAGCCGGGGGCGCCGGCGGGCGGTGTGCCGGGCACCGCCCGCCGGGACGGTCAGGCCGCTCGGGCCGTGGGGAGGGGGTCGGCCGTGTGCAGGGGGCGGTCCGCGCCCAGGTCCGCCAGGATCGCGGCCGAGGCGCGGCGGCCCGAGTGCAGGGCGCCCTGCACGGTGCTGGTGTCGCGGTGGTCGCCGCACACGTACAGGCCCGCCAGCAGCCGTACCGGGCGGCGCAGATCGTGCGGTGGAGGCGTCGCCGGCACGGCGTCGGCGGTGTGGTGGACCGCCAGGGTCTGCCAGCGGGCCGTCGACACGCCGTACAGCCTGGACAGGTGCACGCGCACGCCCGTGTCGACCTGCGCCCCGGGCGGGCCCAGGACCGTGGACGACACCAGCGCGCGGCCGGCCGGGGCCCGGGACGGGTCGACCCGGCTGATCACCGCCGTGTGCGCCACCGGGCCGCCCCGGTCGGCGTCCAGGAGCAGCGAGGCCCCGGTCTGCGGCGGCTCGTCGGTCGCGTGGTGCACCACGGTCACCGGGTGGAAGTCCGGCACCCGCAGGCCCGGCAGCAGCTGCGCGGCGGCGCGCGCGTCCGTCGCGATCAGCACCGCGCGGCAGCGGAACTCGCCGTGCTCGGCGGTGGTCACCGACGTCGTCGAGACGGAGGTGACCCGGACGCCGGTGTGCAGCGTGCCCGGTGGCAGGCCCCGGGCCAGCAGTTCCGGGAGTGCCTCCGCGCCGCCCTCCGGCAGACACAGCCGCCCGGCCGCGAAGGCGCGCAGCGCGAGATCCGCGCACCGGCTGGAGGTGGTGAGGTCCGGGTCGCACAACAGCGCGGTGAGCAGCGGACGGAGGAAGCCGTCGACGGTACGGGTCGGCAGGCCGCGGGCCACCAGCGCCTCGGCGGCGGTCGACTCCGGCCGGGCCAGAAGCCGTTCCACCGGTGTGCCCGCGAGCCGGGTGAACGCGGCACCCAGCCGGGCCTGGTCGACGGCGGTGCCCAGCGGGGCACCGGTCCGGCTCCGGGGAGCGGACACCTGCCGTCCGGGGACGGCCGCCGGCCTCCTGGGCGCCGCCCCCACCCGGGGGGCGCTCGCGAGGGCGCGTACCGCATGGAGTGCGCCCCTCGCCCCCCTCGCGCCGGTGGGTATGCCCGCGCGGTGGTGCCGTCCGTCGCTGTGCAGCAGGACCCCGGGCGCGAACGGGCGCAGCACGAGCCCGTCCAGGCCCGCGGCCGGCCGCAGTTCGGGATACGCCGTGGACAGCAACCGCCCGGTTCTGTCGAGCCGGAAGCCGTCGACCTTCTCCGTGGCCATCCGGCCGCCCACCGTGGGGGCGGCCTCCAGGACCACGGTGGTGACTCCTGCGCTGGTCAGTCGTCGCGCCGCGGAGAGTCCGGCGGTTCCGGCCCCCACGACGACGACGTCCGCCCGGTACGTGGGCTCAAGCACGTGCCCCTCCTCGAGGTTGCGCGGACGCTGGAGACGTCATGCCCCCAACAGGCCCCAGGAATACCCGAGTTCTGCTCGAGGTTAGGTCCGGGAAGGCGTGTGGGGAGTCGCGCATCGACAGGGGCACGGGCGCACGGCGGTCGCATGCGCCCTTTGGGCGTGCCCCTCACGGTCACCGAGGGTGCCCCGCGCGCCGGCCGCCGCCCCGCCCCGTCACAGTGCCGCGCGGATCGACCCCTCGATGTCCGGGAACGCGAACCGGAACCCCGACTCCAGCAGCCGCGTCGGCAGCACCCGGGCGCTGCCCAGCACGTCCTGGGCCATCTCGCCGAGCACCGTCCGCAGCACCGGCGCCGGTACCGCGAACACCGCCGGCCGGCGCAGCACGCGCCCCATCGCCTCGGTGATCTCACGGTTGGTCGCCGGGTGCGGCGCGGTCAGGTTGAACGGCCCGGACAGCCCCTCGGTGTCGAGCAGGTGGCGCAGGGCGGCCACCTCGTCGTGCAGGGCGATGTACGACCAGTACTGGCGCCCGTCACCCAGCCGCCCGCCCAGCCCGGCCCGGAACAGCGGGAAGAGCCTGCCCCACGCCCCGCCCCCGCGGGCCACCACGAGCCCGGTCCGGGCGAACGCCGTCCGCACCCCCGCCTCCCGGACCGGTGCCGCGGCGGCCTCCCACTCGACGCACAGCTCCGGCAGGAAACCCGAGCCCGCCGGCGCGCTCTCGTCGACCGTCCGGTCACCGGTCTCGCCGTAGTAGCCGATCGCGCTGCCGTTCACGAACACCCGCGGCCGTACGTCCTGCTCCAGCCCGGCGACCGCCTCGGCGAGCGCCGCGGTGCCCCGCACCCGGCCGGTGCGGATCCGCTCCTTGTACTCGGGTGTCCAGCGGCGGTCGCCCACCCCGGCACCGGCGAGATTGACCACGGCGTCGCACCCGGCGAGCCCGGCCGCGTCCACGGACCCCCGCTCCGGGTCCCACCGCACCTCGTCCTCCGTGCGGGGCGTCCTGCGCACCAGGCGCACCACCGTGTGCCCGTCGGTGGTCAGGGACCGTACGAGCGCGCCGCCGATGAGGCCGGACGCACCGGCCACCGCGATTCGGGAAGATTCCATGGTCCCATCCTGCCCCGCGGCCCGGACGTCACGGCGGACCCGCCGCCCTACGACGTCACGAGCTCCCCGGTGCCGACCGGCGCCGTCGCGCCGGCCGCGCGCTCCGCGTCCTCGGAGACCTCGGCCGCGGTCAGGACGTAGCCGGTCTCCGTGTCCGAGGTGGACCGGGCGAACACCACGCCGAACACCCGCCCGTCGGTGGTCAGCAGCGGTCCGCCGGAGTTGCCGGGGCGCACGGTGGAGCGGACGGAGTAGATCTCGCGGGTGACGACCCGGTCGCCGTAGATGTTCTGCCCCCTCGCCTGCACCCGGTTAGCGACCGTCGCCGCCTGGAGGTTCAGGTCGCCGTCCTGCGGATAGCCCGCGACGACCGCCGAGTCGCCGCGGTCGGCGTCCTCGACGAACCGCAGGACGGGTGCCCGCAGTCCGGGCACGTACAGCACGGCCACGTCCTTCTGCGGGTCGAACAGCACCACCCGGGCCTCGTAGGCCCGCCCGACGCCGCCGACCCGCACGGTCGGCTCGTCGATGCCCGCGACCACGTGGGCGTTGGTCATCACGCGCTCCGTCGCGTACACGAAGCCGCTGCCCTCGCGGCCCTGGAGACCCGCGACCCCCTCGACCTTCACGGTGCTCCGCTGGGCGGCCCGGGTGGCGGCCGCGGTGACGCTGTCGCCGGAGGGCTCGGCGACCTCGGCCGTCGACTCGTTCTCGAACGGGTTGAAGACCTGTGGGAAGCCCGCCTCGGTCAGCGCCGAGGTGGCCCGCGAGAACCACGCGGGGGTGGTGTCCGGCATCACCTCGTGGACCGCGCCGAGCAGCCGCGAGTCCCGGATCGCGGAGGTGATCAGCGGGGACGAGGAGGCGCCGAGGACGGACGCGAGCACCCAGGCCACGACCAGCACGGCCACCGAGTTGGCCACCGCCCCGCCGACCCCGTCCGCCACCCGCAGCGGCCCCCGGTCCAGCTCCCGCCGCAGCCTGAGCGCCAGCCGGCCCGCCACTTCATGACCCACGGCCGCCGGCAGCAGCACCGTGAGCAGGGCCGTCACCGTCGCCCCGGTCGTCCCCGGGGTCACCAGGTCCATGACCCAGGGCAGAATCCACACGCCGACGACCGCACCGCCCACGAAACCGGCCAGCGACACGCAGCCGGCCAGCAGGCCGCGCCGGTAGCCGGACGCCGCGTAGGCCATGACGACCAGCAACAGCAGGATGTCGAGCAGGTCCACGCACGCCGCCTTCCTCTCGGGCCCTCTCATACGTGGGGGAGGGGCCCGGTGATCAGCCACACGCGGGTGACCACCGGGAAGCGGCCGTACGCGTGTGTACCCGGAAGAACGCCGGGGACCCGGACGATGGTTCCACCGGTCGGCGCGGCCACGTCGCGGGGCGGCCCGACCCGACCCACAGTGAAGGCATGCGTGCCCTCACGAGACCAGGGGGAGCGCGGCTGCGCCGTGCTCCCCGGATACCCGGCGGCCCCGGCCTCGCGGGCCTGCCCAGAGCCGTCAAAGTACTGCTCGGCTGTCTGCCGGGCGTCGCCGCGGCGGTCGCCCTGGTGCTGTGCGCGTACGGTGTCGAACGGGCCGCGGAGCCCTCGTCCGCCGCCCCCGTCACCGCCCGCAAGGCGGCCGCCCACACGGCACCCAGGCCGCCCATCGTGTCGAGAACGGCCTGGGTGGGCGACGCCGGCCGCGAACAGCCGCCCCCGCGCTACGACGACGAGGTCGTCGCCGTCTTCGTCCACCACACCGACTCGCCCAACGACTACGACTGCGCCGAGGCTCCCACCAACATCCGCAACGTCTACGAGGGCCAGACCAACGCCCGGGAGTGGGACGACATCGGCTACAACTTCGTCGTCGACCGGTGCGGCACCATCTACGAAGGCCGTGCCGGCGGCACCGACCGTCCCGTCACCGGCGCCCACACCCAGGGCTTCAACCACCGCAGCACGGGCGTCGCCGCGCTCGGCACCTTCACCGCCGGGGTGCCCGTGCCGCCCGCGATGGAGCGCGCGATCGCCGAGCTGGCCGCCTGGAAGCTCGGCCTGTCCGGCACCGACCCGCGATCCGACGTCCGGCTGGTCTCCAGCAACGGCCGCAGCAGGTACGCGGCCGGCACCACCGCCATGCTGCCCGCCCTCGCGGGTCACAGCGACGGCTTCATGACCAGCTGCCCGGGCGCCGCCCTGCACGCCCGCCTGCCGAGGATCAGGGAGATGGCGGCGGAGCTCCAGGGCCGCTGGCCGGACGCCGGACACCGGCAGGAGAAGCAGCAGGAAGAGGCACAGGAGAAGGCACAGGACCGGGCTCAGGGCCTGAACCGGTCCCAGAGCCGGGGATAGCGTTCGGCGAGCCGGGAGTCGTTCTCGAAGTCGACGGGCGTGCCCTCGGGTTCGGCCGGGCCCGCGGGGAGCTCCAGGCCGGGGGCCACGGTGCCGGTGAGCTGCTCGTACGCCTCGTCCGCCGCGTAGCCGAGCTCCTCGCCGTCGCCGTCGATCTCCTCGTCGAAGTCGTCCAGCAGCTCGGCCAGGGAGTCCGGGTCGTGCAGCGCGCCCTCGAAGACCTCACGGCCCTGGCCGATCAGCCAGCACCGGAAGAAGTCGAAGGCGTCGTCGCTCGCCCCGTCGAGGAGCACCCAGGCGGCGCCCCACAGGTCCCAGCGGTAGGCGCGGTGGTAGCGGGACTCGAAGTGCCGGGCGAAGTCGAGGACCGCCTCCGGGTCCAGCCGCGCGAGCCGCTCCACGAGCAGGTCGGCCTGCTCCTCCGGGTCGCCCTCGGCGTCCTCGCGGGCGGTGTCGACCAGCTCCCAGAACTCCGTCTCGTCCATCACGCGTCAAGCATCGGCCCTGGAACCTTCGGACGCACCCCGGATCACGCGGATCACTCCGGCCCGTACAGCAGGGCCAGCCGCAGGGCCTGAGCGGCGAACCGCTTCCGCAGCGACGCCGGCGCCAGGACCTCCACCTCGGGGCCCAGCGCCGTCAGCTGGGCGCGGGCGACCTCCTCGGACTCCACCGGCAGGGTCACCGTCACCCATCCGTCGCCGTCGGCCCCGGTCCCGGCCGCCTCGGCCAGCGCCTCCCGCGCGGCCGCCGGATCCACGGCGTGCGGCAGCGCGCGCATCCCCTCGGGCGACAGCCGTACCACCACCTCCGCCCGCAGGATCGAGCGCGCGAACTGCTCCGCCCGCTCCTCCCAGAACGCGGGCAGGCCGAACTCCGGGTCTCGCTCGAAGCGTTCCGCGCCCGCCCCGCGCACCGCCCCCGCCGCGTCCACTTCCCGGACCGGTTCCACCGCGGTGAACCGGTCGATCCGGTACACCCGGTACACCCGGTACACCCGGCGGAGCCCGGGCCCCACCGCTGTCCGCCCCGGCCCCTCCTGCGACGGCACCCGCGCGCACAGGTACCAGACACCCGCCTTGAGCACGAGCCCGTACGGCTCCAGCTCCCGCTCCACCTCGGCGTCCCCGCGCCGGTAGCGCGCGACGACCCGGCGGTCGTCCCACACCGCGTCCGCCACGGCCGGCAGCAGCTCGGGCGCCGGCACCTCGCGGAACCAGTTCGGGGCGTCCAGGTGGAAGCGCTGGGCCGCCGTCCGCGGCGCGTCCCGCAGGGACGGCAGCAGCGCCGCCGACACCTTCAGCCGGGCCGCGGAGGCCGTGTCCTCCAGCCCCATCTCGCGCAGCGCGCCCGGCACCCCGGACAGGAACAGCGCCTCCGCCTCACCGCGGGCCAGCCCCGTCAGCCTGGTCCGGTAACCGCCGACCAGCCTGTACCCGCCGGTCCGCCCCCGGTCCGCGTACACCGGCACCCCGGCCTCGGACAGGGCCTGCGCGTCCCGGGTGACGGTCCGCTCCGACACCTCCAGCTCGCGCGCCAGCTCGGCGGCGGTCATGGAGGGCCGGGACTGGAGCAGCAGCACCATCTTGATCAGCCGGGCAGCACGCATGGCGCCCATGATGCAGCAGGAGGCCCCCGCCGCAGCGGGGGCCTCCTGCCGTCGGGCCCGAAGACCCCAGGTCCTACAGGTCCTACAGGTCCTACAGGTCCTACAGGCCGTACCTCTCGCGCGCTTCCTTCACGGCCGTCACCTGTACCTCGCCGCGCCGGGCGAGCTGCGCCAGCGCCGCGACGACGACGGACTCGGCGTCGACCCCGAAGTGACGGCGGGCCGCCTCACGGGTCTCGGAGAGGCCGAAGCCGTCGGCACCCAGCGAGGTGTAGTCCTGCTCGACCCACTGCGCGATCTGGTCGGGGACCTGGCGCATGTAGTCGGAGACCGCCAGCACCGGACCCTCGGCGCCCTGGAGCGCCTGCCGGACGTACGGCACCCGCTCCTCGCCGCGCAGCAGCGCCTCGTCCGCCTCCATGGCGTCCCGGCGCAGCTCGGTCCACGACGTCGCCGACCACACGTCGGCCGCCACACCCCACTCCTCGGCGAGCATCCGCTGCGCCTTCAGCGCCCAGTGGATCGCCGTACCGGAACCGAGCAGCTGGATCCGCGCCGCGTCGGCCGCGGGGGTGAGCCCGGCCGACTCCGCCGTGTTGAAGCGGTACAGGCCCTTGAGGATGCCCTCGTCGATCCCGTCGGCCGACGGCTTGGCCGGCTGCGGGAGCGGCTCGTTGTAGACCGTCAGGTAGTAGAAGACGTTCTGGTCCTCGTCCGGGGCCGCCTCGCCGTACATCCGGCGCAGACCGTCCTTGACGATGGTGGCGATCTCGTACGCGAAGGCCGGGTCGTAGCTCAGCGCGGCCGGGTTGGTCGCCGCGATGACCGGCGAGTGGCCGTCGGCGTGCTGGAGGCCCTCACCGGTGAGCGTGGTGCGGCCGGCGGTGGCGCCGACGAGGAAACCGCGGCCGAGCTGGTCGCCGAGCTGCCACATCTGGTCGGCCGTGCGCTGCCAGCCGAACATCGAGTAGAAGATGTAGAACGGGATCATCGCCTCGCCGTGCGTCGCGTACGACGTGGAGGCGGCGATGAAGTCGGCCATGGAACCGGCCTCGGTGATCCCCTCGTTGAGGATCTGGCCGTTCTCGGCCTCCTTGTAGTACATCAGCTGGTCGCGGTCGACCGGCTCGTACGTCTGGCCCTTGGGCGAGTAGATGCCCAGTGACGGGAAGAGCGACTCCATGCCGAAGGTGCGCGCCTCGTCGGGGACGATCGGCACCCAGCGCTTGCCGGTCTCCTTGTCGCGGACCAGGTCCTTGACCAGGCGGACGAACGCCATGGTGGTGGCCACGTTCTGCGAGCCGGAGCCCTTGTCGAAGGCGGCGAACGCCTTGTCCGCCGGGGCCGGCAGCGGGGCGACGGGGTGCACGCGGCGGGCCGGGGCCGGACCGCCGAGGGCCGCGCGCCGCTCCTGGAGGTAACGGACCTCGGGGGAGTCGGCGCCCGGGTGGCCGTAGGGGACCACGCCGTCGACGAAGTCGCTGTCCTTGATCGGCAGTTCGAGGCGGTCGCGCATCGCCTTGAACTCGTCCACCGACAGCTTCTTCATCTGGTGGTTGGCGTTCTTCGACGCGAAGCCCTCGCCGAGCGTGTGGCCCTTGACCGTCTGGGCCAGGATCACGGTCGGCGCGCCCGTGTGGGAGAGCGCGGCGCGGTAGGCGGCGTAGACCTTGCGGGCCTCGTGGCCGCCGCGCGAGAGGTGGAAGCACTCGAGGATCTTGTCGTCGCTCAGCAGCTTCGCCATCTCGACGAGCGCCGGGTCCTTGCCGAAGAAGTCCTCGCGGATGTAGGCGGCGTCGCGGGTCTGGTACGTCTGGACCTGCGCGTCGGGCACCTCGCGCAGGCGGCGGACCAGCGCGCCGGTGGTGTCCAGCCGGAACAGCTCGTCCCAGGCGGTGCCCCACAGGCTCTTGACCACGTTCCAGCCGGCGCCGCGGAACTGGGCCTCCAGCTCCTGCACGATCTTGAAGTTGGCGCGGACCGGGCCGTCGAGCCGCTGCAGGTTGCAGTTGATGACGAAGGTCAGGTTGTCCAGGCCCTCGCGGGAGGCGAGGGTGAGCGCGGTGGTGGACTCCGGCTCGTCCATCTCGCCGTCGCCGAGGAACGCCCACACGTGGGAGTTCGACAGGTCCTTGATGCCGCGGCTGGTCAGATAGCGGTTGAAGCGCGCCTGGTAGACCGCGGAGATCGGACCGAGGCCCATCGAGACCGTGGGGAACTCCCACAGCCACGGCAGGCGTCGCGGGTGCGGGTAGGACGGCAGTCCGTCACCGCCGGCCTCGCGGCGGAAGTTGTCGAGGTGCGCCTCGGTCAGCCTGCCGTCGAGGAAGGCACGGGCGTAGATGCCGGGGGAGGCGTGGCCCTGGATGTAGAGCTGGTCGCCGGAGCCGTCACCCTCCTTGCCGCGGAAGAAGTGGTTGAAGCCGGTCTCGTAGAGCCAGGCCGCGGAGGCGAAGGTGGCGATGTGGCCGCCGACGCCGTACTTGCTGCCGCGGGTCACCATCGCCGCCGCGTTCCAGCGGTTCCACGCGGTGATGCGGGACTCCATCGCCTCGTCGCCGTCCACGGCGGGCTCGGCGGCGGTGGGGATGGTGTTGACGTAGTCGGTCTCGAGGAGCTGCGGCAGCGCCACGCCGGCGCCCTCGGCGCGCTCCAGCGTACGGCGCATCAGGTACGCGGCCCGGTGCGGTCCGGCGGCCTGGGCGACGGCGTCGAGGGAGGCCTGCCATTCGGCGGTCTCCTCGGGGTCGCGGTCCGGGAGCTGGTCCAGCTCGCTCGGCTGGATGGCCTTGGGGTCGGTCATGTCGCCGCCTTCCTCAGTCGAAGGGGGTTCCCTCATCGGTAAGGGTTCGGGGTGCCCTTGGTCTTTGGCAGGACAGGGCTGGGGCTCTGGTGGAGACCCCGCAGGTGACCATAACCCGCTGATCGATGATCGATCAAAGGGTTCAGGTGAAAATCTCTTGATTTCAAGAAAGTCGGCACGCGGTGCCCGGGCAAGTGGCACCGAGTGACGCGGAAAGGGGTGTTTTCGCAGGTGAGCAAGGGTCTTCGCGGATCCCGTGCCGGGCTCACGCCCGGGGCGCGCACCCCAGCACATGGGCCTTCACGATCTCCGCGATCCGGGGGTCACGGCGGCGGAACGCGGCCACCAGGTCCTGGTGCTCCTCCGCGTACGACTGCTGGACCGTGCCCAGCCAGCGGATGGACAGGGCGGTGAAGACCTCGATGCCCAGGCCCTCCCAGGTGTGCAGCAGCACGGAGTTGCCGGCCGCGCGGACCAGCTCGCGGTGGAAGGCGACCGTGTGCCGCACCTGGCCCGTGCCGTCGGCGACCCGGTCGGCCTCGTACAGCGCGGCGACGTGCGGCTCCAGCGCCGAGCAGTCCTCCGCCAGCCGCTCCGCCGCCAGTTCCGCGGCGATCGCCTCGAGACCGGCCCGCACCGGGTAGCTCTCCTCCAGGTCGGTGGCCGAGAGGTTCCGCACCCGGACGCCCTTGTTGGGCGCCGACTCGATCAGCCGCAGCGACTCCAGCTCGCGCAGCGCCTCCCGCACCGGCGTCTGACTGACCTCGAGCTCCGTCGCGATCCGTCGCTCCACGATCCGCTCGCCCGGCTGCCAGCGCCCGCTGATGATCCCTTCCAGGATGTGCTCGCGGATCTGCTCGCGCAGCGAGTGGACGACGGGCGCGGTCATGAGGGCTCCTTGAACAGGACTCGTGAATCCGAGACAGCCGCCCGGCGGGCCCCGTCGAGGGGCGGCGGACGGGCGACGGACAGACCCTTGAGGGCGATTGACCCTTAGACAATACGGCTGTGACACCGCCCGGGAGGGGCGCACAGGGCGCTTTCGACCAGGTGAGACGAGGCTTACACAGCGTGTACGGCCCGGCCCGCGACGGATGCGCCCGGACCCGCCCGGCCCGCGCGACGGGGCCCGCCGAGCCCGCCCCGCGGGGTCCGCGTGAACACCGGCCCCGTGTGCCAGGGCGGCTCGAGCCGCCCTGGTGCGAAGCTGCGTACCGGGTACCGGGCGCCGGCCCCGCACACGACGGTGCCCCCGCCCGGAGACTTCCGGACGGGGGCACCGGTGACCGGGGTCGGCGACCCGGTTCAGCGGCCGTGGATCACAGGCCGAGCTCGACCTCGAACTCGCCCGCCTCCAGGATCGCCTTGACCGAGCTCAGGTAACGGGCCGCGTCGGCGCCGTCCACCAGACGGTGGTCGTAGGAGAGGGTCAGGTACGTCATGTCGCGGACGCCGATGACCGTTCCCTCCTCCGTCTCGATGACGGCCGGACGCTTGACCGTGGCACCGATGCCGAGGATCGCGACCTGGCCCGGAGGCACGATGATCGTGTCGAACAGCGCGCCGCGCGAACCGGTGTTGCTGATGGTGAAGGTCCCGCCGGACAGCTCGTCCGGAGTGATCTTGCTCGCCCGGACCTTGCCCGCCAGGTCGGCCGTGGCCTTGGAGATACCGGCGATGTTGAGGTCACCGGCGTTCTTGATGACCGGGGTCATCAGGCCCTTCTCGGAGTCCACCGCGATACCGATGTGCTCGGTGTCGAAGTAGGTGATGGTCCCCTCGGCCTCGTTGATCCGGGCGTTGACGGCCGGGTGGGCCTTCAGCGCCTGGGCCGCGGCCTTGACGAAGAACGGCATCGGGGAGAGCTTGACGCCCTCACGGGCCGCGAACGCGTCCTTGGCCCGCGTACGCAGCTTCATCAGCCGCGTGACGTCGACCTCGACGACCGAGGACAGCTGCGCCTGCTCACGCAGGGCCTTGACCATGTTGTCGCCGATGACCTTGCGGATCCGCGGCATCTTCACGGTCTGACCGCGCAGCGGCGACGCCTCGAGGGCCGGGGCCCGCTTGGCGGCCGGGGCGGCCTGCTGCGCGGGAGCCTGGGCCGGAGCGGCCTTCGCGGCCTCGGCCGCGGCGACCACGTCCTGCTTGCGGATCCGGCCGCCGACGCCGGTGCCCTTGACGGTGGACAGGTCGACGCCGTGCTCGGCGGCGAGCTTGCGCACCAGCGGGGTCACGTAGGCGCCCTCGTCGGTCGGCTGGGCGGCGGCCGGAGCGGCTGCGGCCGGAGCCGCCGGCGCGGGGGCCGGGGAGGCCGGCTGCGCCGGGGCGGCCTGCGGGGCGGGAGCGGCGGGAGCCGGGGCCGGAGCGGGTGCCGGAGCGGCCTGCTGCGGAGCCGGAGCCGGAGCCGGAGCCGGAGCCGGGGCGGGCTCGGGCTGCGCCGGGGTGGGCTCGGGCTCCGGCTGCGCCGGGGCGGCCGGAGCCTGCTCGGCAGCCGCCGGAGCGGCCCCCGGAGCGCCGATGACGGCGAGCTTGGCGCCCACCTCGGCGGTCTCGTCCTCGCCGACCGTGATCTCCAGCAGCACACCCGAGGTGGGCGCCGGGATCTCGGTGTCGACCTTGTCGGTGGAGACCTCGAGCAGCGGCTCGTCGGCCTCGACGCTGTCACCGACCGACTTCAGCCAGCGGGTGACGGTGCCCTCGGTGACGGACTCGCCGAGCGCGGGCAGGACCACGTCGGTGCCCTCGGCGGAGCCGCCGCCGGTGGAGGCCTCGGCGGTGGGAGCGGGCGCCGGGGCGGCCTGCTCGGTGGACGGGGCGGCCTTGGCCGGCTCGGGAGCCGGTGCGGCGGGCTGTTCGGCCTGCGGGGCGGGCTCGGCGGGCTGTTCGGCCTGCGGGGCCTGCTCGGCCGCCGGGGCGCCGGTCCCGTCGTCGATCAGGGCCAGCTCGGCACCGACCTCGACGGTCTCGTCCTCGGCGACCTTGATGGAGGACAGCACGCCGGCGGCCGGAGAGGGGATCTCGGTGTCGACCTTGTCGGTGGAGACCTCGAGCAGCGGCTCGTCGGCCTCGACGCGCTCACCCTCGGCCTTCAGCCAGCGGGTGACAGTGCCCTCGGTGACGCTCTCGCCGAGCGCCGGAAGGGTTACGGAAACCGCCATGGTTTCGGTTGCTCCTTAGAAGTGCGGAAGTCTGTGTCGTCGCGCCCGTGACCGAAGAGGTCAGTCGTGGGAGTGGAGGGGCTTGCCCGCGAGGGCAAGGTGGGCCTCGCCGAGCGCCTCGTTCTGCGTCGGGTGGGCGTGGACCAGCTGGGCGACCTCGGCAGGCAGCGCCTCCCAGTTGTAGATCAGCTGTGCTTCGCCGACCTGCTCGCCCATACGGTCGCCGACCATGTGGACGCCGACCACCGCACCGTCCTTGACCTGGACGAGCTTGATCTCGCCCGTGGTCTTGAGGATCTTGCTCTTGCCGTTGCCCGCCAGGTTGTACTTCAGGGCGACGACCTTGTCCGCACCGTAGATCTCCTTGGCCCTGGCCTCGGTGATGCCGACGGAGGCGACCTCGGGGTGGCAGTAGGTCACCCGGGGCACGCCGTCGTAGTCGACCGGGACGGTCTTCAGACCGGCCAGCCGCTCCGCCACCAGCATGCCCTCGGCGAAGCCGACGTGCGCGAGCTGGAGCGTCGGGACGAGGTCACCGACGGCGGAAACGGTCGGGACGTTGGTCCGCATGTACTCGTCGACCAGGACGTAACCGCGGTCCATGGCGACCCCGGCCTCCTCGTAGCCGAGGCCCTGCGAGACCGGACCGCGGCCGATGGCGACGAGCAGGACCTCGGCCTCGAACTCCTTGCCGTCGGCGAGGGTGACCTTCACGCCGTCCTGGGTGTACTCGGCCTTCTGGAAGAAGGTGCCCAGGTTGAACTTGATGCCCCGCTTGCGGAACGCCCGCTCCAGCAGCTTCGAGCTGTTCTCGTCCTCGACCGGGACGAGGTGCTTGAGGCCCTCGACGATGGTCACGTCGGTGCCGAAGGACTTCCACGCGGAGGCGAACTCGACGCCGATGACGCCGCCGCCCAGCACGATCGCGGACTTCGGCACACGGTCCAGGACGAGGGCGTGGTCGGAGGAGATGATCCGGTTGCCGTCGATCTCCAGGCCCGGCAGCGACTTCGGCACGGAGCCGGTCGCCAGCAGGACGTGGCGGCCCTGGACCCGCTGACCGTTCACGTCGACGGAGGTCGGCGACGAAAGCCGGCCCTCACCCTCGATGTAGGTCACCTTGCGGGAGGCGATGAGACCCTGCAGGCCCTTGTACAGGCCCGAGATCACGTCGTCCTTGTACTTGTTGACGGCCGCCATGTCGATGCCCTCGAAGGTGGCCTTCACACCGAACTGCTCGCTCTCGCGGGCCTGGTCGGCGATCTC
Organism: Streptomyces yamdrokensis; assembly: GCF_053890455.1. NCBI lineage: Bacteria > Bacillati > Actinomycetota > Actinomycetes > Kitasatosporales > Streptomycetaceae > Streptomyces > Streptomyces yamdrokensis. Next base: position 2,020,361 of record NZ_CM132679.1, on the reverse strand, counting down.
GCCCGCGTGCAGCAGGGCCTTGGTGGGAATGCACCCGTTGTGCAGGCAGGTACCGCCGACCTTGTCCTTCTCGATCAGGGCGACGTCCAGGCCCAGCTGCGCCCCGCGCAGGGCCGCGGCATAACCACCGCTGCCACCGCCGAGGATCACTAGGTCGAAAACAGTGCTGGCGTCGTTCGCCACGTCACGTCCTCCATGCATGTGCGCCACGCCGGTCTCCAGTGACCGGTCGGCGGCTGGTGTCCGGCCGCTCTTTTGCCTTCGGCCCTTCGGTGGGGCCCTGTCCTGCCGAGCCCTATCCTCGCACTTGTCGGCGCGGAACGGGACGCGGGGCGGCGGTGTGAGACGTCCCACGTCCGAACGCCGGGCCGCGACAGGCGTGGTGAGAACGTGCGACGCCCGGCACGACACGCCCCCGGAGGCAGGGGCGCGGCGGCGGGACCGGGCCGCCCCGGGGAGCGGAACCGGCGACCCGGAAGAGCCCGCCACGCGTCAAAGCGCCGGGCCGGCCGGCGCGGGGCGGCCGGACGCGGGCCGGGTGGACCCGCGCGCGGAGGCGGGGCCCCGTCCCGCTCGTGCACGGGGCCCCGCCGGCCGGACCGGCCGGCTCAGCCCAGTTCGCCGGCCGCCGTCTGCTCCGCGAGGCGGACCAGCGTCCGTACCGCCGAGCCCGTACCGCCCTTGGGCGTGTACCCGAAGGGGCCGCCCTCGTTGAAGGCCGGTCCCGCGATGTCGAGGTGGGCCCAGGTGATGCCCTCGCCGACGAACTCGCGCAGGAAGAGACCGGCGACGAGTCCGCCGCCCATCCGCTCGCCCATGTTCGCGATGTCGGCGACGGCCGAGTCCATCCCCTTGCGCAGGTGCTCCGGCAGCGGCATCGGCCAGGCGGGCTCGCCGACCTCCTCGGCGGCCTCCAGCACCGCGGCGCGGAAGGTGTCGTCGTTCGCCATGATGCCGAAGGTGCGGTTGCCCAGCGCCAGGACCATCGCGCCGGTCAGCGTCGCGACGTCCACGATCGCGTCCGGCTTGTCCTCCGAGGCGGCCCACAGCGCGTCCGCGAGGACCAGACGGCCCTCGGCGTCGGTGTTGAGCACCTCGACCGTCTTGCCGCTGTACATGCGCAGCACGTCACCCGGGCGGGTGGCGGAACCCGAGGGCATGTTCTCGGCCAGTGCCAGCCAGCCGGTGACGTTGACCGCGAGACCGAGGCGGGCGGCGGCGACGACCGCCGCGAACACGGCGGCGGCACCGCTCATGTCGCACTTCATCGTCTCGTTGTGCCCGGCCGGCTTCAGCGAGATGCCGCCCGAGTCGTACGTGATGCCCTTGCCGACGAAGGCGAGGTGCTTCTTCGCCTTCGCGGAGGTGTACGACAGCTTCACCAGCCGCGGGCCCGACGCCGAGCCGGCGCCCACGCCGAGGATGCCGCCGTGACCGGCCTTGGCCAGCGCCTTCTCGTCGAGCACCTGCACCTTGATGCCGTGCTCCTTGGCCGCGGTCTGGGCGACGGCGGCGAAGGCCTCGGGGTCGAGGTCGTTGGGCGGGGTGTTGACCAGGTCGCGGGCCCGGTTGAGCTCCTCGGCCACCGCGGCGGCACGCGCGACGGCCGCCTTGAACGCCTTGTCGCGGGACGGCACGCCGGCCAGCACGGCCTCGGCGAGCGGCGCCTTGCGGGCCTTCTTCCTGTCCTTGCCGCCGTTGTCGGCGGTGTTCTTGTAGGCGTCGAAGGAGTACGCGCCGAGCAGCGCGCCCTCGGCGACCGCGCCGGCGTCGGCGGCGTCCGTCATCGGGAGGGCGAAGACGGCCTTCTTGGAACCGGACAGGGCACGGGCGGCCACGCCGGCCGCCCGGCGCAGTGCCTCGGTGTCGGGGGCGGCGTCCTTCTCGGGCGGGGACCCCAGGCCCACCGCGACCACGAGCGGCGTCTTGAAGCCGGTGGGCGCGGGGAGCTTCGTCACCTCACCCTCGGCGCCGGACGCGCCGAGGGTCTCCAGGACGTCGGCGAGTCTGCCGTCGTAGGCCTTGTCCACGGCTTCGGCGCCCGGTACGACGACCGGGCCCCCGGCCGCGGACGCGGTGCCCTTGGCGACACCGATCACGATCGCGTCGGCCCGCAGGCCGGGCAACGCGGCGGTGCTGAGAGTGAGAGCAGTCACGGTGGTGAATTCTCGCTTCCGATGTGAAGTTGCTGTGGCCGAAAGGTGTGGGTCGACCGGGCCCGGCGCCGACCCTAACGGCACCTGACGGTACGGTCTCGGCGGGGCCTTCCCCGGTACGGCGACACTCCGGACGAGACTACGCGCGTCTGCGTGTCCACCCCCTCACGCGGGTCTTCACCGATCGGTGATGTGGCGGCCGTCTCCGGGGCCCGGCCGCGGACCGCCGGACGGCGGGGGTGGCGGGCCACCCCGAGACGCGCCCCCGGGACACCACCTCTGAGACGAGACCCATGAGACGACACGCAGGACTGCCCGGCGCGCCATTGGCTCTCGCTCTCGCTCTGTGCGCGCTGCTGCTCGCGGGCTGCACCGGATCCGAAAGCCCTTCCGGTTCCGGGTCCGGCGAGGGCTCCGGACGGGCCGGGGACCCCGGCTCCCGCTGGCAGCCGAGTCCCGGTACCGACTGGCAGTGGCAGCTCAGCGGGCGCCTCGACACCTCGGTCGACGTACCGGTCTACGACATCGACGGGTTCGACCACTCCGGGGACACGGTCGCGCGGCTGCACCGCGACGGCCGGAAGGTCATCTGCTACCTGTCCACGGGCGCCTGGGAGGACTTCCGCCCGGACGCCGGGGACTTCCCCGACGAGGTGATCGGCCGCGGCAACGGCTGGGAGGGAGAGCGCTGGCTCGACATCCGGCGTACCGACGTCCTGGAACCGATCATGGCCGAGCGGTTCGACATGTGCCGCGACAAGGGCTTCGACGCGGTGGAGCCGGACAACATGGACGGCTACCGCAACCGCACCGGGTTCCCGCTCACCGCCGCCGACCAGCTCCGCTACAACCGCCTGATCGCCCGGCTCGCCCACGAACGCGGCCTGGCCGTCGGCCTGAAGAACGACCTGGACCAGATCCCGCAGCTGGTCGGCGACTACGACTTCGCGGTCAACGAGCAGTGCGCCCAGTACGGCGAGTGCGCGCGGCTCACCCCGTTCGTCGAGGCCGGCAAGGCCGTCTTCCACGCCGAGTACGAACTGCCCACCGACCGCTTCTGCGCCGACTCCCGGCGGCTGAAGCTGAGTTCCCTGCTGAAGAAGTACGAACTGGGGGTCTGGAGGCGGGCCTGCTGAGACCGGCACCCGGGCACGCCGGGTGCCCGGCGGGGACCGTTCAGCCCAGCGCCGCGACGACGAGGGCGGTCGTCGCCGCGGTCTCCGTCAGCGCGCCGAACACATCGCCGGTGACCCCGCCGAAGCGGCGGACGCAGTGCCGCAGGAGGAGTTCCGCGGCCGCGGCCGACAGCAGCACCGCGAGGACGGTACGGACGACGCCGTCCGCGCCGAGGAGGGCGCCCCCGGCCGCCGCCGCGCCGGTCACCGCGAGCGCGACGGCCGCCGCCCCCGGCCGCGGCACGACCCCGGCGACCGCGGCGCCCAGTCCTTCCGGGCGGGCGGGCGGCACCCCGGCCCGGGCGGCGAGGGTGAGGACGAGGCGGGCCGCGAGAGCGGCGACCACGGCGGCGAGCGCACCCCGGGTCCAGGAGTCGGCGTACGCCTGGGCCAGCGCGGCCACCTGGGCCAGCAGCACGAGGACGAGGGTGAGCACGCCGAACGGGCCGATGTCCGACTGCTTCATGATCCGCAGCGCGTCCTCGGCCGGCCTGCCGCTGCCGAGCCCGTCCGCGACATCGGCCAGCCCGTCGAGGTGCAGCCCCCGCGTGAGCACGGCGGGTACGGCGACGGTGGCGACGGCGGCGAGGAGCGCGCCCGCGCCGAGAAGCAGCAGCAGAAGTCCGACGGCGGCGGCCACGGCGCCCACCACCAGCCCGGCGAGCGGGGCGCACAGCATGCCGCCGCGCGCGGCCGGGCGGTCCCAGCGGGCCACCCGGACCGGGAGCACGGTCAGAGTGCCGAAGGCGAAGCGGAGACCGTCGGACAGCGGGGCCGGGAAGAGGGCGGGCACCGGCGCAGATTACCCGGTGATCGGCAGGGCGCCCCGGGCCGCCATGGATAAAGTGCGCCTATGGGACATTGGTTGCAGCGGAACATCGTCGAGCCGGGGAAGCTGCCGCTGCTCCTCGCCCTCACCGCCTTCGTCCTCACCTTCGCGATCACCCGGGTCGTCACCCGGCTGATCCGGGCCGGCAGGGGCCCCTTCGGCAACGTGAAGGCGGGCGGCCTGCACATCCACCACGTCGTGCCCGGCGTGATCCTCACCGTCGTCGGCGGCTTCGGCGCGGTGGCGGGCGGCCGGCACGGCTTCGGGTCGGCGTTCAGCGCGGTCGTCTTCGGCATCGGCGCCGGTCTCGTCCTGGACGAGTTCGCACTGATCCTGCACCTCGACGACGTCTACTGGACCGAGGCGGGCCGGCAGAGCGTCGAGGTGGTCGTCCTCACCGCCGCGACGGTCGGGCTGGTGCTGTCCGGGTTCTCGCCGTTCGGCGTCGACGACCTGAGCGAGGACGAACTCCAGAACCGCGCGGGCGTCGCCCTGAACGTCGCGGTCAACTTCCTCTTCTCGCTCGTCGCCCTGAGCAAGGGCAAGGCGAGGATCGCCGTGTTCGGCGTGATCGTGCCCCTCGTCGCCGTGATCGGCGCGCTGCGTCTGGCCCGCCCCGGCTCGCCCTGGGCGAGACGCTTCTACCGGCGCAGGCACCGTGCCCGCGCCAGGGCCGTCCTCCGCGCCTACCGCCACGACCTGCGCTGGTCGGGACCCCGCCGCGCCCTCCAGGACTGGATCGGCGGCAAACCCGACCCGGACCCGCCCCGGCCGCTCGAACGCGGCTGACGGGACGGGACCCGCTCCGGGGCGCGGCGCCTCGGCCGGCCGGGGCGGGCTGCCCGGGGCGTGTCCCCGGCTGCACTTTCGCCGCCGGTACGGAGTCCGGGTCCGGGGCTGTCGCCGATGGCGGCGAGTGCCCCGCGGAAGGGACGTCAGACGCCTGCCGGGGGTGCGCGCGAGGGTGGGTTCGACCCGGTCGTGTGGTGACCGGTTCCCGTGCTTGCGGTGTCGTGGGCCGTCCGGGTGCACGGGGCGTGGGTCCGGGGCGCCGGGTACGGCGCCGGTGAGCGGGGCGCCTGCTCCACCGGAGTGATGGTTCAGGGTCTTTCGGACCCGGACCACGCACAGGACGCGCGCCGCCGCCCCGCCCCGGGGGCCGAGCACACCGAGCACGCCGGGGATCCGGGGGCACCTCCCACGCCTTTGAGGCGGTGGGGGAGCGCCCAGGACCGTTCGGGGCGTGCGGCCGAGCGGACTCGCTCCTGCCCGGTCCGGAGGAACGGTGGCTACTCGGGCTTCGGCAGCGGCTCCGGCCGCCCGTCGGTCGCCGCCGGCTGTGGGGGCGCCGGCGGTCCCGAGGTCTCCGGCTCCTCGGACCGGCCCGCTTCGGCCGGAGGGTCCGGGGGCGCCGAGGCGTCCGGGGCCCGTGAGGCCTTCGACTCCTCGGGGTGTTCCGGGAGTTCCGCGGCCAGGGCGGCCGCCGCCTGGACCAGGGGGAGGGCCAGGAGGCCGCCCGTGGCCTCGCCCACGGTGACGCCGTGGGCGAGGAGCGGTTCCATCGCCATCCGGTCCAGCGCCTTCGCCTGGCCCGGCTCACCGCTGTCGTGCGAGGCCAGCCACCAGTCCGGCGCCCGGAACGCGATCCGCTGTGCCACCAGCGCGCACGACGCCGTCACGACCCCGTCGAGCACGACAGGCATCTTCCGTACCGCGGCCTGCAGCAGGAAGCCCGTCATCGCGGTGAGGTCGGCCCCGCCCACCGTCGCCAGCAGCCGCAGCTGGTCGCCGAGCACCGGCCGGGCCCGCCGCAGCGCGTCACGGATCGCCGCGCACTTGCGCATCCAGGCCAGGTCGTCGATCGCCACGCCGCCGCGCCCGGTGACCACGGACGCGTCCGTCCCGCACAGCGCGCCCACCAGTACGCCCGCCGCCGTGGTCCCGCCCACGCTCACATCACCGAGCACCACCAGATCCGTACCGGAGTCGGCCTCCTCGTCGGCCACCGCGACCCCGGCCCGGAAAGCCGCCTCGGCCTCCTGTGGCGTCAGCGCGTCCTCGACGTCGATCCGTCCGCTGCCGCGCCGCACCCGGTGCCGTACGACGTCCTCGGGCAGGGTGTCCGGGTCGCAGTCCAGAGCCATGTCGACCACCCGAACCGGCACCCCGAGCCGCCGGGCCAGCACGGACACCGGGCGGCCTCCCTCCAGCACCTCGCGCACCAACTCCCCGGCGCCGCCCGCGGGACGCGCCGAGACACCCAGCCGGGCGACCCCGTGATCTCCGGCGAAAAGGACGACCCGTGGCCGTTCGACCGGCCGCACCGGCACCGCGGACTGCGCGGCGGCCAGCCACTCACCCAGCTCGTCGAGGCGGCCCAGCGCCCCGGGCGGCACGATCTGGCGCTCACGGCGAGCCTCCGCGTCACGGCGTACCCCGCCGTCCGGACGCTCGATCAGATCGGTGAAGTCGTCGAGATTCAGCACGCTCATTCGCCGAACAGTACCGGCCCGGATCGAACACGCCGGAGCCCCGGGGCCCGTCGTCGGCATCACCCGGGCCGCGCCGACGGCGTCCCGCCCGCCGGACGACGCCACCCCGACGTCATTGCGCCCCGGAGCGCCATCCGATCCGTAACGTTTTACAAGGGAATGTCGTCACCGGCACCCCGCGCCCGCCCGCCGCCCGCCCGCGCCCCCGCTCACCCACCCGGAGCCGCCATGTCCGTGCCCGACGCACCCGACGCCCCCGCCGTCCTGTCGCCCGACGTCCCCGGCGCCCCGGTCGTCCCCGCACAGCAGGCCGCCTCCGTGCGGGTGCACGAGCCGCGTCGCGCGGACTGCCCCTGGTGCGGCTCGGCGCGGCTGCGCAACCGGCTGCGCACCGGCGACCTGCGGCGGCACCGGCCGGGCCGGTTCACCGTCGACGCGTGCCGGGACTGCGGGCACACCTTCCAGAACCCCCGCCTCACCGCAGAGGGCCTGGCCTTCCACCGGCGGGCGATGCGCGGAGCCCCCCGGGACGCCGTCACCGACGCCGTCCTCGCGCTGCGCGACGCCCCGCGCCGCCGCCGGGCCACGGCCCGCGCGATGCTGCGCTTCGGCGAACCGGAGAGCTGGCTGGACGTCGGTACCGGACACGCCCGCTTCCCGGACACCGCGCGGGAGTTCTTCCCGTACACCGCCTTCGACGGCACCGACCTCACCGCGCGCGTCGAACGCGCCCGCGTCCTCGGCCGCGTGGAGGAGGCCCACATCGGCGCGCTGACGGACCCGAAGGTGCGGGCCCGGGTGGCGGCCCGCTACGACGTCGTCAGCCTGCTGCACCACCTCGAACACACCACCGACCCGCGGGCCGAACTCCACGCCGCCCTGGACGCCCTGCGCCCCGGCGGCCATCTGCTCGTCGAGACCCTGGACCCCGGCAGCGCGTTCGCCGTCCTGTTCGGCAGCCGATGGCTGTCCTACGACCAGCCCCGGCGGCTGCATCTGCTGCCGCCGCGCAACCTCCGGGCCGAACTGGAGTCACTCGGCTGCACGATCGTCACCACCCGGTCCGGGCTCACCGGAGCCGGGGCCGGGCACCGTCCCGTGTACGTTCCGTACGACCTGGCCGGCGCCGCCGCGCTGGCGCTCTCCCACGCCCTGCCCGCCCCGGACGCCCCCTGGCGCGCGATCCCGCCGACCCCGTTCCAGCAGCACACGCGCGCCGTACTGCTGCGTGCGGGCGCCCCGTTGGTCGTCGTCGCGGCGCTGACGGACCTGACGCTGGCGCCCGTCCTGCGGCACACCCCGTTCGCCAACGCGTACCGGATCATCGCGCGCAAGCCGGCGAACCGGCCGAACTGACCCCGCTCCCGGCCCCGTCCGGATGCCGGCCCTCGTGGCTCACCCGCGGAGCACCAGCGCCTGGCCCGCCACCACCAGCAGCACCTGCTCGCACTCCTGCGCGAACGCCGCGTTCAGCCGCCCGAGTTCGTCCCGGTACCGGCGGCCGGACGCGGTGACGGGGACGATGCCCGAGCCCACCTCGTTGGACACGGCGACCACGGTCCGCCGGGTCGCACGCACCGCGTCCGTCAGTTCACGCACCCGTTCCCTGAGCGCCCGTTCCCCGCCGTCGGCCCACTGAGCGTTGTCCCACGCCCCGACGGAGTCCATGGCGTCCGTCAGCCACAGCGACAGACAGTCCACCAGCAGCGGCGGCCCGTCGACCCCCAGCAGCGGCACCAGATCGCAGGTCTCCACGGTCCGCCACGCCCCCGGCCGCCGCTTCTGATGCGCCGACACCCGGGCCGCCCACTCGGTGTCCCCGTTGCGGGACCCGCCGGTCGCCACGTACAGCACCTGGGGCAGGGACTCCAGCCGGCGCTCGGCCTCCACCGACTTGCCGGACCGCGCCCCGCCCAGGACCAGCGTCCGGCGCGGCAGGTCGGGCACGTCCTCGTAGGCGCCCACCTCCAGCGTGGTCCCGTCCGGCACGGCGCGCGCCCCGGCCGCCGCGAGCCGGCGCCGCTCCTCCGCGCCCGGCGGCACGTCGTGGTCGAGGTGCACGGCGATCACGTCCGTCGTCGGCCCCACCGCGCCCACCGCCCGCAGCCGCGCCAGCGCGTCCGGACGCCCCACGACGTCCAGCAGCACCATGGCGTACGTCTCGGCCGGCTCCTCCAGCCCGGCCGGCGCGGCCCCCGGCGGCAGATAGAGCAGCCGCTGCCCGCCCGGGCCCGTCACCGCGTACCCGGTGCCCGGCGCGTCCAGCGCCACCGCCCGCACCCGGTGACCCGTCAGCAGCGCCAGCTCCCGCCCGTCCGGCACCCGGCCCGGCTGCGGCAGCCCGGCGGGGACCTCGACCGCGGGGCCGTCGTGCGGATGGGAGAGCAGCACCTGGCGCACACCGCCCAGTGAATGCCCCGCGCGGGCGGCCGCGAACGCCACGCCCGGCATCAGGTCGAGCAGCAGCGAGCCGTCCACGAGCAGCGAGGTCGCCGCACGCGCGTACGGACCGGCGGCCAACGCGCAGGCGGCGCAGGGACAGTCGGGGCGGGGCAGGCCCGCGGGGGCACCGGTGCCGAGCAGAGTGAGTTCCACGGACCCGATTTTCGCCCCTCCCCCCGCCTCCTGCGCGCCCGACCGGGCCCTGTTCCCGATGATCCACCGGATCATCCGCCGGACAGGCTCTAGTCTCTGGTCGGGGCCGGACCGCGATCCGGCTCCTGTTGTGCACAGGTGCTCATACCCACGGGAGGCGTACATGGCGGCATGGACGTGGCGGTTCGAGAAGGCCGACGGGACGCAGGTCGAGCCCGCGGTGACGCCGGAGGACTTCACCACACAGGGGGACGCCGAGTCCTGGATCGGGGAGAACTGGAAGGCACTGGTGGAGGGCGGCGCCGACCAGGTACGGCTGCTGGAGGACGCCACGGAGATCTACGGGCCGATGAGCCTCCACGCGGACGAGGCGTGAGCGTTCGGGCGTGAGTGTTCGGGCGTGAGTGTTCGGGCGGGGGCTCGCGCCCTCGCCCGTCCCGCGTCCGCTCAGCCCCGTACGCCGCACAGGTGGAGCAGCGACGCCACCCCGCGGTAGGGGTCCGTCCGGCCGGCCCGCTCCTCGACCGCGAGGAGTGCCGCCAGGCCGTCGGGGCGGCCGGGGGCGTGCGCGACCCGCGCTCCGTCCACCGCCGTGTCCGTGAAGACCCCTACTCCGTACCAGGTGTGCAGTGGCGCACCGAGCCCCGCGAGGGTCGCCGTCAGGTCCGTCAGCCGGTCGGCCCGCACCTCGAGCCCCGAGCCGTCCCTGTGGCACGCCGAGTCGAACGCGGACAGCGCCCCGGCCCAGTCGCCGCGCAGGCCCACCCGCATCGCCGGCGCGTCGCCGTTGCGCACCAGGAGCGACAGCAGACCGCCGGGAGCGAGCATCCGGGCCAGCCCCGCCACCAGCGGGTCCGGATCCGCCACGTACATCAGCACGCCGTGGCAGAGCACCACGTCGAAACTGCCCGGCAGGAAGTGCACCCCGGTGTCGCGGCCGTCCCCCTCGACGACCCGCATCCGCTCGCGGATGCCCTCGGGCTCCCCGGCGAGCACCGCGCGCGCGGCGGAGATCATCTCCGCGTCCCGCTCCAGACCGGTCACCTGGTGGCCGGCCCGCGCCAGGCGCAACGCCTGCGTGGCCCGGCCCATGCCGACGTCCAGCACACGCAGCCGCCGCCCGACCGGAAACCGCCCCACTATCTGTTCGTCGAGCTGCCGGGCCACCAACTCCTGCTGTACGACCTCCCGCAGGCTTCCGGGCGGCCCGGCCGTCCCATCCGCCTTCGGCGTGGAGTGAGGGGCCTGCGCGGGCACCGCGACGGGTGCCGCGCCGTCGGCGAACGGCGTGGTGCTCAGGGCCGTTCCCCGCGCTTGACCTGGGGCTTGGGCAGGCGGAGCCGGCGCATCTGCAGCGAACGCATCAGCGCGTAGGCCACGGCGCCACGGCGCCTGTCGTCGGGGAAGCGCTCGGCCAGCCGCTTCTTCAGCCGGAGGCCGGTCACGACGGAGTCGAGCACGATCATCACGATCACGACGAGCCACAGCAGCAGCGCCACGTTCTGCAGCTGGGGCACCTGGATCATGCTCAGCACCAGGATGATCACCGCCATCGGCAGGAAGTACTCCGCGATGTTGAACCGCGAGTCGACGTAGTCGCGCGCGAACCGGCGCACCGGTCCCTTGTCACGGGCGGGCAGGTAGCGCTCGTCGCCGCTGGCCAGCGCCTGGCGCTGGCGCTCCATCGCGGCCCGGCGCTCGTCACGCTGCCGCTTGGCGGCCTCCTTGCGCGTCATCGACGTATTGGCCACGCTGCGCCGCTGGGTCTGGGCCTGGCTGCGCTTGGGCGTGGGGCGGCCCTTCGGGGCCTCCGGGTGGCGGATCTGAGTGGAGTCGGTCACCGTCGCCTTGTCGGCGTGGGCCTTCTCTTCCTTCGCACGGCTACGGAACACAAAACCCAAGGGTACGGGGTGTACGGGGTTGGACCCCAGTCCCGGGGGGAACGATCCGGCAACACCGCGCGTCTGTAGAGGCACGAGAGGGGCGTTGTGTGCGACTTGGGGTGCGTTGTCCGCCGGCACCCGGGGACCACCTACTCCCTGCGCCGGATCGGGAGGAGACGCAGTCGTCCTTGGGGATGAGCGCATCCACCCCCGGACAGTGCGGTAATGGATGCAGGGCCCGTACTGTGGGTTCTGTCGCAGAAATGTGAGCCGAGTCCGTCAGAAGGGGGCGCGCGAAGCCCATGAGCGGTGTCATGAAGCGTATGGGGATGATCTTCCGCGCGAAGGCGAACAAGGCCCTGGACCGGGCCGAGGATCCGCGCGAGACCCTCGATTACTCGTACCAGAAACAGCTGGAGCTGCTCCAGAAGGTCCGCCGGGGTGTCGCCGACGTGGCGACCAGCCGCAAGCGCCTGGAGCTCCAGCTCAACCAGCTGCAGTCCCAGTCCTCCAAGCTGGAGGACCAGGGCCGCAAGGCGCTGGCGCTGGGCCGTGAGGACCTCGCCCGCGAGGCCCTCTCCCGCCGCGCCGCCCTCCAGCAGCAGGTGACGGACCTGGAGACGCAGCACGCGACGCTCCAGGGCGAGGAGGAGAAGCTCACCCTCGCGGCCCAGCGGCTCCAGGCCAAGGTCGACGCCTTCCGCACGAAGAAGGAGACCATCAAGGCCACGTACACGGCGGCGCAGGCGCAGACCAGGATCGGCGAGGCCTTCTCCGGCATCTCCGAGGAGATGGGCGACGTCGGGCTGGCGGTCCAGCGGGCCGAGGACAAGACCGCCCAGCTCCAGGCGCGGGCCGGTGCCATCGACGAGCTGCTCGCCTCCGGAGCCCTCGACGACCAGTCCGGCACGCGCAAGGACGACATCCAGGCCGAGCTGGACCGGCTCTCCGGTGGTACGGATGTGGAGCTGGAACTGCAGCGCATGAAGGCCGAACTGGCGGGCGGCTCCTCCACGGAGAAGCAGGCCATCGAGGGCGGCGGCGAGCAGCCCCGGTCGCAGCAGCAGCCGCAGGACACCCCGAGGTTCGACAAGCAGTGACCGCCGCACGGGACACCGGCCCGTGCCGATGACGACCGAGGCCCCCGCGCGGGTGCCCAGGAGGCCGACATGATCGTACGGATCATGGGGGAGGGGCAGGTGGCTCTGGCCGAGAGCCACCTCGCCGAGCTGGACAAACTGGACGAGGAACTCCTCGCCGAGATGGAGGGCGGCGACGGCCCCGGCTTCCGCCGGACCCTCACCGCCCTGCTGAACAGGGTCCACGAGCTCGGCGAGCCACTGCCGGACGACGCGCTGGAACCCTCCGACCTCATCCTCCCCTCTCCGGACGCGACCATCGAGGAGGTCCGGGAGCTACTCGGCGACGACGGCGACGGACTGATCCCGGGTACATGAGACCCCGGCCCGCAGGGCCGCCCGCGTCCGTACGCCCCCCGCACGCCCCCGCGAGGCCGTACGGTGAACGGTCGTGAGCACCTTCCAGCGGGCCCGGCGTCGGCTGCGCGCGCACCCCTTCGCCCTGGACGCGGCCCTGGCCGCGGGCGTACTGACCTGCATGCTGGCCGGTTCCCTCGTCGACCCGCACGGACCCGACGGCGTCACCTGGACGCTGCGTGCCCCGGATCCGCTCAGCCTGGTCCTCATGGTGCTCGCCGCCGCCGCGCTCCCCTTCCGGCGCCGCGCGCCCCGCGCGGTCCTCGGTTTCACCGGCGGTGCCTCCCTGCTGGAGTCCGTCACCGGGGACCCCCGCGCCCCGGTCGCGATGTGCGTGGTCGTCGCGCTCTACACCGTCGCCTCCACCACCGACCGCCCCACCACCTGGCGGGCCGGCCTGCTCACCATGACCGTCCTCACCGGCGCCGCCATGATCGCCGGCCCGTTGCCCTGGTACGCCCAGGAGAACCTGGGGATCCTCGCCTGGACCGGGATCGGCGCCACCGCGGGGGACGCCGTCCGCAGCCGCCGCGCCTTCGTCCAGGCCATCAGGGAACGTGCCGAGCGGGCCGAACGCACCCGCGAGGAGGAGGCCCGCCGCCGCGTCGCCGAGGAACGCCTGCGCATCGCCCGCGACCTGCACGACGTCGTCGCCCACCACATCGCGCTGGTCAACGTCCAGGCCGGGGTCGCCGCCCACGTCATGGACAAGCGGCCCGACCAGGCCAAGGAGGCCCTCGCCCACGTACGCGAGGCCAGCCGCTCGGCCCTCGGCGAACTGCGCGCCACCGTCGGCCTGCTGCGCCAGTCCGGCGACCCCGAGGCCCCCACCGAGCCCGCCCCCGGCCTGGACCGCCTCGACGAACTCGCCGGCACCTTCCGCAGCGCCGGCCTGCGCGTCCTGGTCGCCCGTGAGGACCGGCGCCCGGACCACGCCCCCGCGCTGCCCGCCGCCGTCGACCTGGCCGCCTACCGGGTCGTCCAGGAGGCTCTCACCAACGTCCAGAAGCACGCCGGCACCGAGGCGAAGGCGGAGGTCAGCGTCGTCCGGGTGGGCCCGCACCTCGAGGTCACCGTCCTCGACGACGGCACCGGCGCGGCCCACCACGACGCTCCCGCCGCCCACGGCGACGGAGGCGGCCACGGCCTGCTCGGGATGCGGGAACGTGTCACCGCCCTGCGCGGCACCCTCACCACCGGCCCCCGCTACGGCGGCGGCTTCCGCGTCCATGCGATCCTGCCCGTCGAGACCCGCGCGTCCGCGGCCCAGGACGGTCCGTGACCCGTCCGCGACCCGGGACGGCGGCCCGTGACCAGCGCTCCTGGGGGAACCCGTGACCATCCGCGTCCTGCTCGCCGACGACCAGGCCCTGCTGCGCAGCGCCTTCCGCGTGCTCGTCGACTCCGAGCCGGACATGGAGGTGGTGGGCGAGGCGTCCGACGGCGCCGAGGCGGTCCGCCTGGCCCGCGAACAGCGCGCGGACATCGTCCTCATGGACATCCGGATGCCCGGCACCGACGGCCTCGCGGCCACCCGCCTGATCAGCGCGGACCCCGAACTCGACGGGGTCCGCGTGGTGATCCTGACGACCTTCGAGGTCGACGACTACGTGGTGCAGTCGCTGCGGGCCGGCGCCTCCGGCTTCCTCGGCAAGGGCTCCGAACCCGACGAACTGCTCAGCGCCATCCGGATCGCCGCCGAGGGCGAGGCGCTGCTGTCCCCGGCCGCCACCAAGGGCCTGATCGCCCGTTTCCTCGCCCAGGAGGGCACGACCGACGGCGCCGACCGCGACCCGGCCCGCGCGCAGCGGCTCGACTCGCTGACCGTGCGGGAGCGCGAAGTACTGGTCCAGGTCGCCGGCGGCCACTCCAACGACGAGATCGCCCAGCGCCTGGAGGTCAGCCCGCTGACCGTCAAGACACACGTCAACCGGGCCATGGCCAAGCTCGGCGCCCGCGACCGGGCCCAGTTGGTCGTGACCGCCTACGAATCCGGTCTGGTCCGCCCGAGGACGGACTGAGGGAGACCGCGTGTACTGCGGGGGGAGTAGCCGACGCCCCGAGGAACGGGACCTCGGGCCTACGGATCGACCCTCCCGATGCGCCACTGTGTAGAGCGCGCACCCGGCTCAGCCCGGCCGTGCCCCCGCCCGTGCCCGTGACCGTGCGTCGGACGGTGCCGGTGACCGCACCTCCGACCGCGCTTTCGACCGTTCGCAGACGCTCAAGACGCTCACAGAAGAGAGACCCGTAACCCATGTCCTGGCTGGCCGGATTCAGCCTCGCGCAACGCGCGCTGATCGGACTCATGTCGATCGTCGCGCTCGTGTTCGGGGCGATCGCGATACCTCAGCTCAAGCAGCAGCTGCTGCCCACCATCGAACTGCCCATGGTCTCCGTGATCGCCCCCTACCAGGGCGCGTCCCCGGACGTGGTGGAGAAGCAGGTCGTCGAGCCCATCGAGAACAGCCTGGAGGCCGTCGACGGCATCTCCGGCGTCACCTCGACGGCCGGCGAGGGCAACGCCGTGATCATGGCGTCCTTCGACTTCGGCAACGGGACCGAGCAGCTCGTCGCCGATGTCCAGCAGGCCGTCAACCGGGCCCGTGCCCTGCTTCCCGACGACGTGGACCCGCAGGTCGTCGCAGGCAGCACCGACGACATCCCGGCCGTGGTCCTCGCCGTCACCTCCGACGAGGACCAGCAGGCCCTCGCCGACCGGCTCGACCGGAGCGTGGTCACCGAACTCGAGGGCATCGAGGGCGTCGGCCAGGTCACCGTGGACGGCGTCCGGGACCTCCAGGTCACCGTCACCCCCGACGACGCGAAGCTCGCCGACGCCGGCCTCACGGCGCAGGCCCTCACGCAGGCCCTCCAGGCGGGCGGCGCGAGTGTCCCGGCCGGCTCCTTCGACGAGGGCGGCGCCAACCGCACCGTCCAGGTCGGCGGCGGCTACACCTCGATCGAGCAGATCGAGGACCTGATGGTCGCCGGACAGCCCGGCGAGGGCAAGCCGGTGCGCCTCGGCTCCGTGGCCGAGGTCGAGCAGCAGGAGGCCAGGGCCGACTCCCTGACCCGCACCAACGGCGAGCCCAGCCTCGCCGTGGTCCTCACCATGGACCACGACGGCAGCGCCGTCGCGATCTCGGACGCCGTCGACGAGAAGCTGCCCGACCTGCGCGAGTCCCTCGGCTCGGGCGCCGAACTCACCGTCGTCAGCGACCAGGGCCCGGCCGTCGCCAAGGCCATCGAGGGCCTGACCACCGAGGGCGCCCTCGGCCTGGTCTTCGCGGTCCTGGTGATCCTGGTCTTCCTCGCCTCGATCCGCTCGACCCTCGTCACCGCGGTGTCCATCCCGCTGTCCGTCGTCCTCGCGCTGATCGTGCTGTGGACGCGCGACCTGTCGCTGAACATGCTGACCCTCGGCGCGCTCACCATCGCGATCGGCCGGGTCGTGGACGACTCCATCGTCGTCCTGGAGAACATCAAGCGGCACCTCGGCTACGGCGAGGAGCGCCGCGAGGCGATCCTGGGCGCCGTCCGCGAGGTGGCCGGCGCGGTGACGTCCGCGACGCTCACCACCGTCGCCGTCTTCCTGCCGATCGGCCTGGTCGGCGGCATGGTGGGCGAGCTGTTCGGCTCCTTCAGCATCACCGTCACGGCGGCGCTGCTCGCCTCCCTGCTGGTGTCGCTGACGGTCGTCCCCGTCCTGTCGTACTGGTTCCTGCGTCCCCCGAAGGGCACCCCCGAGGACGCCGACGAAGCACGCAGGCTGGCCGAGGAGAAGGAGGCGAAGAGCCGTCTCCAGACCTTCTACGTCTCCGTCCTGCGCTTCGCCACCCGGCGCAGGCTGGCCAGCATCGCCATCGCGGTCGTCGTCCTGATCGGCACGTTCGGCATGACCCCGCTGCTCAAGACCAACTTCTTCGACCAGGGCGAGCAGCAGGTCCTCACGGTCCGTCAGGAGCTGGAGCCCGGCACCAGCCTCGAGGCCACCGACGCGCAGGCGAAGAAGGTCGAGAAGCTGCTCGGCGACACCGAGGGCGTCAAGGACCACCAGGTCACCATCGGCTCGTCCGGCTTCATGGCGGCCTTCGGCGGCGGCACGGACACCAACCAGGCCAGCTACCAGGTGATGCTGGAGGACTCCGCGTCCTCTGAGGACGTGCAGGAGCGCATCGAGAAGGGCCTCGCCGGACTCGACGGCATCGGCACCACCACCATCGCGGGCGGGGACGGGTTCGCCAGCCAGGACCTGAGTGTCGTCGTCAAGGCGGCCGACGCGCAGGTGCTGCGCAGGGCGGCCGACCAGGTACAGGAGACCGTGGCCTCGCTGGACGACGTCACGGACGTCACCAGCGACCTGTCGCAGAGCGTCCCGCGGATCTCCGTGGAGGCCAACTCCCGTGCCGCCGCGGCCGGGTTCAACAGCCAGACGCTCGGCGCGGCCGTCGCCCAGGCGGTCCGGGGCACCCCCGCCGCCAAGGTGGTCCTCGACGACACCGAGCGCGACGTCGTCATCCGCTCGGCCGAGCCGGCCACCACCCTGGCCGAGCTGAAGAAGCTGCGCCTGGGCCCGGTGGAGCTGGGTGACATCGCCACCGTCGAGCTGAAGGACGGCCCGGTGTCCATGACCCGGATCGACGGCCAGCGCTCCGCCACCGTCACCGCCCGCCCGACCGGTGACAACACCGGCGCGGTCAGCACCGAGCTCCAGGCCGAGATCGACGCCCTCACCCTCCCGGCGGGCGCGACGGCCGAGATCGGCGGCGTGTCCGAGGACCAGGACGAGGCGTTCGCCAACCTGGGCCTGGCGATGCTCGCGGCGATCGCGATCATCTTCATGCTGCTCGTCGGCACCTTCCGGTCGCTCGCCCAGCCGCTGATCCTGCTGGTGTCCATCCCGTTCGCGGCGACGGGCGCGATCGGCCTGCTGATCGTCACGGGCACCCCGATGGGCGTCCCGGCGATGATCGGCATGCTGATGCTGACCGGCATCGTGGTCACCAACGCGATCGTGCTGATCGACCTGATCAACCAGTACCGCGCCCAGGGGTACGGTGTCGTCGAGGCCGTGATCGAGGGCGGCCGGCACCGGCTGCGTCCGATCCTCATGACGGCCCTGGCGACGATCTTCGCCCTGCTCCCGATGGCGCTCGGCGTCACCGGTGAGGGCGGCTTCATCGCCCAGCCGCTGGCCGTGGTGGTGATCGGCGGTCTGATCACGTCGACGGTGCTGACCCTGCTGCTGGTGCCGACGCTCTACGCGATGCTGGAGCTCCGCAAGGAGCGGCGCGCGAAGAAGAAGGCCCTGAAGAGGGGCACGGCGGACGAGGAACCGAAGACGCCGGAGACGTCCGGGGGATCCGGTGGGCCCGCCGGGCCCGCGGGCGACCCGGAGCCGGCGCAGGTCTGACCTGTTCCCGCCCCGCACAACGGCGACGGCCCGCCCGGAACCTCGGTTCCGGGCGGGCCGTCGCCGTTGCGGCGGTGCGCGTTGCGGCACCACGCGTTACGGCAGTGCCAGCATCCGCTCCAGGGCCAGCTTGGCGAACTGCTCGGTCTCCCGGTCCACCTCGATGCGGTTGACCAGGTTGCCCTCCGCCAGCGACTCCAGGGCCCAGACCAGGTGGGGGAGGTCGATGCGGTTCATCGTGGAGCAGAAGCAGACCGTCCTGTCCAGGAACACGATCTCCTTGTCCTCGGGAGCGAAACGGTTCGCCAGCCGGCGCACCAGGTTCAGTTCCGTGCCGATGGCCCACTTGGAACCGGCCGGGGCCGCCTCCAGCGCCTTGATGATGTACTCGGTCGACCCGACGTGGTCCGCCGCGGCCACGACCTCGTGCCGGCACTCGGGGTGGACCAGGACGTTGACGCCCGGGACGCGCTCGCGCACGTCGTTGACCGAGTCCAGGCTGAAGCGGCCGTGCACCGAGCAGTGGCCCCGCCACAGGATCATCTTCGCGTCCCGCAGCTCCTGCGCCGTCAGCCCGCCGTTCGGCTTGTGCGGGTTGTAGACGACGCAGTCCTCCAGGGACATCCCCAGGTCCCGCACCGCGGTGTTGCGGCCGAGGTGCTGGTCGGGCAGGAACAGGACCTGCTCGCCCTGCTGGAAGGCCCACTCCAGGGCCCGCTTCGCGTTGGACGAGGTGCAGATAGTGCCGCCGTGCTTGCCGGTGAAGGCCTTGATGTCGGCGGAGGAGTTCATGTACGAGACGGGCACGACCCGGTCGGATATCCCGGCCTCGGTCAGCACGTCCCAGCACTCCGCGACCTGCTCGGCGGTGGCCATGTCCGCCATGGAGCAGCCGGCCGCGAGGTCCGGCAGGACCACCTTCTGGTCGTCGCCGGTGAGGATGTCCGCGGACTCGGCCATGAAGTGCACACCGCAGAACACGATGTACTCGGCCTGCGGGCGCGCGGCGGCGTCCCTGGCCAGCTTGAACGAGTCGCCCGTGACGTCGGCGAACTGGATGACCTCGTCGCGCTGGTAGTGGTGGCCGAGCACGAAGACCTTGTCCCCGAGCTTCTCCTTGGCGGCGCGGGCGCGCTCCACCAGGTCCGGATCTGACGGCGAGGGGAGGTCACCGGGACACTCCACACCGCGCTCGCTCCTCGGGTCGGCCTCCCGGCCGAGGAGCAACAGGGCGAGGGGCGTCGGCTGTACGTCGAGCTCCTGGGTCTGGGCGGTGGTCACGACACGCACCCTTTCTGTTCTGCGGTCGGCCGGGCCCGTGAGGACCGGACCGGCGGGACAAACGGGACACCGGTTCGACGACTTCTCGTCGGATTGACGCTATTATCATATCCGCTTCACGTCAGTTTGACGACGGCCATAGCGTCCATGTGACGTGAATCCCCGTGGCAGTCCGTTCATTCCCCCGGCCGGGGCCGAACGGTCGCGGCCTCCTTGCGGAGCGGTGTCCGCGAGGGGGCCGCACGGGCCGTTTTCCGCTCGCCGGGGCGTGTGCGAGCATGAGGACGGAGCCGAGAGAACACGTTCCCGGCCCGGAATGAATCCGCGGCCCCGTCGGTTGCAACCGTCGGCAAGCAGTCTCCGTACAACCCGGGAGAGATGTAGATGTCCGTATCGGACGAGACCACCACCGTCACCGACGGCATCCTCGTGACCGAAGCCGCCGCGGCCAAGGTCAAGGCGCTGCTCGACCAGGAAGGCCGTGACGACCTCGCCCTGCGCGTCGCCGTCCAGCCCGGCGGCTGCTCCGGCCTGCGCTACCAGCTCTTCTTCGACGAGCGTTCCCTCGACGGCGACGTGGAGAAGGACTTCGGCGGCGTGAAGGTCGTCACCGACCGGATGAGCGCCCCGTACCTGGGCGGTGCCACCATCGACTTCGTCGACACCATCGAGAAGCAGGGCTTCACCATCGACAACCCGAACGCCACGGGCTCCTGCGCCTGCGGCGACTCCTTCAGCTGAGCAGGCTCCGGCGCCGCTCCGGGACCCGTTCCCGGGCGGCACGGCGCACCACGAAGGCGGCGGCCCCGTTAGAACGGGGCCGCCGCCTTCGGGCTTTTACGTCCCTCGTCAGCCCTTCGAAGGCGGCGCGGGCAGCCGCGCGCCGTCCTTGCGCAGCGGCACCGGCTCACCGTCGGCGTCCACCACCTCGCGGGCTCCCAGCGGCGCGTCCAGCCGTACCGTCTGCTGGTACTGCTTGGCGATCAGGATGCACACCTTGTCCGGCCAGGGCGTCTCGGTCACGGTGACCGTGACCCGGCCGCCGCTCTCGCCCGCCGCCGCCTCGTAGTCGGCGCACACCCCGCCGGTGAAGGTCACCGTCAGCTCGTCGCCCTCGGCGGTGTAGCCCTCGACGGCCACCTCGCGCGCCGCCGGCGACGAGGTCGGCCGGTCACCGTCCCCCGGCTTCTCCGGTTTTGTGCTCGACTCCCCGGACCGTGCCCGCGGGGCGAGGTACTCCGGCTCGACCGCCGGATACGTCACCGTGCCGCCGTCCTGCGCGTTTGTCGGCCGCACCTCGAACAGCCAGGACGGCACGAGCGCCTGCTGCCCGTCCACCGCGTGCGCGGCCAGCCCGAACACCGCCTTCTCGACGACGACGGTGTCCTTGGCGGGCAGGGTCGACGCCGTGGCACACGGCTCCTGCCGGTCACCGTCCTCCAGCGGTACGGGAGTGGCACAGCCGCCGATCTCCGCGCGCCCGCCGACGCCGGGCGCCGTGTTCAGCAGCTCCAGCGCCTCCTCGGCGCCCACCACCGGGTACGTGTCCGCCTTCACCGGCGTCGACAGCCGGCCGCTGCCGCCGACCACCTCACCGCCGGCGCCGACGACCACCCCGGTCGTCCAGCCGTACGTCGGCAGCCCGCCGACCTCCGGCTCCGCGTTCACCACCCGCTTGACGCCCATGACCTGGCCGGCGTCGAGTTTCGCGTCGTCCTGGCCCAGCGCCTTCAGCACGGGCGTGGCGGCCTTCCTCGCGGCCTCCTCGCTCACCGCGGGCGCGTCGTCGGCCGAAGGCGCCTTGCACGCCTCGTCCTTGCCCGTACAGGCGTCGGGGCCCGGCGTGTAGCGGCTGAACGTCCAGGTGCCGGGGGCGCCGCGGTCCACCCGCAGCGTGGGCCCGCTGCCGTCCTTGCCGCCGATCCGCCAGGCCTCGCCCTCCGCCACCGGCTTCCCACCGACCCCGAGCGCCTTCGCCAGCCCGGCCACCTGCGCCTCGGTGATCTGCCCCTGGGCGCGGTACACGGGCGCCGCGTCGGGGCCCTCGGGGAGGGCGCCGTCGGCGCGGTAGGCGGCGCCGTACGGGTTGGGCTCACCCGGCGCGATGCCGTGCGTGCCGCCCTCGGCGTAGGCGTCGAGGGTGAGCGGCGGGGGAGTGCCGTCGCCGTTCGCCCCCGGCGTCGTACCGCCGCCCGACCCGCCGGAGGCACTGGCGGCGAGGTAAGCCCCGCCGCCCCCGACCAGCAGCACCGCCGCGGCCACCGCCGCCACCAGCCCCGGCGACCGCCGCCGCCCGGCCCCGTGCCCGTCACCGCCGCCGCGCACGTCGGCGGGGGCCGTGCCGTCGCCGTGGCCCACGCCGGTACGTCCCTCGTCCGCGTCCGGCACCGGAGCTTCGCCGGCGGCTGCCCGTACGGGTGGGGACCCGGCCCCGGCCGTGCCGGTCTCCCGCTCCGTGGCCGCCGCCCCCGCGGCCGCGGGCGCGTCGGGCCCAAAAACCCCGGTGGCCGAGGACCCGGCCTCCGGATCCCCGGCCGCCGCAGCTCCGCCCCTGCCCCGAGGGGCATCCTCCACGGATTCGCTCCCGGCGGCCCGGTCCGCGTCGCCGTCCGTCTTCGCGGCGTCGGTCTGTGCGCCTCCGGTGGCCGGAGCCCCGGCCTTTGGGCTCTCGGCCTCACCGCCGTGCGCCCTCCCGGGCCTGCTCCTCGGTGCCTGGTCCCCGGCTTCGCCGGCCTGTGCGGCATCGCTCGTGGCGGCTGCGGAGTCCGGCGTCGGGACCCCGGTGTCGTCGGCTCTCGGCGCCTCGGGCGCGGTCACGTCCGTGCCCTCCGAGGCCGACGACCCGGGGGCGTCGGCGCGTACGGAACCGGACTCCCCGGCCCGGGTTCCGGAGACGTCCGCCCGCGGTGCCCCGGATTCCGCGCGGGGGACGCCCGCGTCCATGTCCTCGGGTTTCGGCGCGGACGGCGCGGACCGCGTAGACGCCGCGGACGTGTCGGCGGACGAGGAGCCGGCCTGCGCGTCCCCGGCGGGCGGAGCTTCGGACGCGGGGTCTTCGGGTGCCGGTCGCTCACCCCGGCCCCGGGGGGCCGCCGCGGGTCCGCTCTCCTGGCCCCCGCCTCCGGCGTCCCGCGTCACCGCGCCGACTGTCGTGCGGGTTGTCGTGTCCTCGGCCTGCCCGGGAGCGGTACGGGGTTCCGCCGCCTCCGGGGGCTTTTCACGCTCGCCCCCCGGCGACCCGCCGCCCTCCGCCCCGGTGTCCCCGATGCCCTCCCCCTGCTCCCCGGCCCCGGCAGCGGGAGCTTGGTGGGCGGAGCCGGGCGCGGCGGCGTCCTCCCGGGGCCGCGCGCCCTGCGGGGCGTCCGTGCCGTCGGCCGAAGCGCCCCCGGTGCCGCCTGCGCTGCCGGAGGCCCGTGCCTCGGCGTCGTCGTTGTCGGGTCGCTCGGTGTTCACCGCATCGCTCCTTCGGCTGCACAGCTGTCCCTGAAGACCCTGCCCGGTCGCACCCGGACTGCTGGGGGGTCGTATCCCGTATCCCCTTCACGGGGGACAGCGATGGGACGCAGCGGGGGAGCGCACGGTTCCCCGGACGCCGATCCGGCCGCGGGAGAACCCGGCTCAGTCGCCGTACTCGGACATCGCGTCCAGCAGCCGGGCCGAGGACGAGGGCACGGACACACCGTGGATCAGGGACGGGGAGACCGGACGGGCGGCGCCCCGGTCCGGTGCCGTCCAGCGGGGAGCCATCCGGGCGCAGTCGCCGCGCAGCGACGCCAGGTCGCCGTCGAGGTCGGCCTGAGTGGGGGCGTGGACCTTGAGGTTCGTCATATCGGCACCGTATGCATGCCGCAGGTCACGACGAAAGATCTACTATCGGGTAGTTTTGTCGGTCTTCAACGGATGGCGCCCACCAGATAGCGTGGACCGTCAATCCCCCTCCCTCAGGAGAGTCCACGCCGTGCGCATCGCAGTCACCGGCTCCATCGCCACCGACCACCTCATGACCTTCCCCGGCCGCTTCGCCGACCAGCTCGTCGCGGACCAGCTGCACACGGTCTCGCTGTCCTTCCTGGTCGACAACCTCGACGTACGCCGGGGCGGCGTGGGCGCGAACATCGCCTTCGGCATGGGCCAGCTCGGCACCCGGCCGATCCTGGCCGGAGCCGCGGGCTTCGACTTCGACGAGTACCGGGCCTGGCTGGAGCGGCACGGCGTCGACACCGGCTCCGTCCGCATCTCCGAGACGCTGCACACCGCCCGCTTCGTGGTCACCACGGACGCCGACCACAACCAGATCGGCTCCTTCTACACCGGCGCGATGAGCGAGGCCCGGCTGATCGAGCTGAAGACCGTCGCCGACCGTGTGGGGGGTCTCGACCTGGTCCTCATCGGCGCCGACGACCCGGAGGGCATGCTCCGGCACACCGAGGAGTGCCGGGCCCGGAACATCCCGTTCGCCGCCGACTTCTCCCAGCAGATCGCCCGGATGGACGGGGAGGAGATCCGGATACTGCTGGACGGGGCGACCTACCTCTTCTCCAACGAGTACGAGAAGGGGCTCATCGAGAACAAGACCGGCTGGTCCGACGCCGAGATCCTCGGCAAGGTCGGCCACCGCGTCACCACCCTCGGCTCCCGCGGGGTGCGCATCGAGCGTGCGGGCGAGGATCCCATCGAGGTCGGCTGCGCCCAGGAGGAGCGCAAGGCGGACCCGACCGGGGTGGGCGACGCCTTCCGCGCCGGGTTCCTGTCCGGACTGGCCTGGGGCGTCTCGCTGGAGCGTGCCGCGCAGGTCGGCTGCATGCTCGCCACCCTGGTCATCGAGACCGTCGGCACCCAGGAGTACCAGCTGAGCCGCGCCCACTTCATGGAGCGCTTCGCCCGGGCCTACGGCGACGAGCCCGCGACCGAGGTGAAGAAGCACCTGGTGTCAACGACCCGGGACTGAAAGTCCCGGGCTTGCACAACGGGCATCACTGGCTGTGGTGCTGCGTTTGCGTCCAAGCCCCGTCCCGCCGGCGCGGGGGCGGGGCAGGGGCCGTTGGCCGGGCCCCGCGTCGCCACAACTCCCACGCTCTGGCGCGGATGTCGCGGGAGCCGTTCCGGTCCGCGTGATCAACGAATCCGCAGGACCGGCACGCGAACCGGGCCCGGACACGGTTGAGTTCCCACCCGGCCGTGATCTCGCCGTCCGACGTGGTGGCGGTGTCCACGACGCCGAGGCCGATGCCGGGGAAGCCGGCCGGGTCCGTGTGCGGCGGCGTTTCGGGGACCTCGCAGGTGGCGTTCAGGAACCACCTGCCGTCCCGGCAGATGAGGTCGGACCCGCCCTCGCGGTACCGGGCGAGCGTGGCCGGCCGTTCGGCCGACGCGGTGAACGCCACGCCCTTCATCCGCCCGCCGGTGGTCCACACCGGCACCGTCCGCCCGGTGACCTGCCACGAGAGCATCCGGTCGTCGAAGGGCTGGGCGCCGCGGGGACGGAAGGCGCGGGCCCCCGGATCTGCCGACGGCGGCGTCGTGGACCCCGAGGTCACCGGACCCTCGCGGTCCCGGACCCCCGTCGTTCACGAGATCCGGCGGACCACGTAGACCGAGCCCCGGTCCGCCGGTTCCTCACCCACGTACTCCTGCCCGCGCATCTCGCACCACGCCGGGATGTCCAGCCGGGCGGCCTCGTCGTCCGCGAGGACCCGTACCGTGCCGCCCACGGGCACGTCGCCGATCACCCGGGCCAGCTCGATCACCGGGACCGGGCACCGCCGGCCCAGCGCGTCCACGACCAGCGCATCGCCTGCCGCGGCACCGCCGGCCGGCGCGTCCACGAGCGGGGCGCCGCCCAGCTCGTCGTTCTGCTCCGCGCCCCGTACGCCCCCGGCCGTCACCGGCGCCCCCAGCTTCTCCCGTACCCCCGCCACCACCCCCGGCAGGACCGCCAGGAACCGCTCGACGTCCCCGGCCGGTGTCCCCGGCGGCAGCGAGACGCGGACGTTGCCCTCGCTCAGCACCCCCATCGCCCTCAGCACATGGCTCGGGGTGAGCGTGCTGCTCGTGCACGACGAACCCGACGACACGGAGAAGCCGGCGGCGTCCAGCTCGTGCAGCACCGTCTCCCCGTCGACATAGAGACAGGAGAAGGTGACGATCCCCGGCAGCCGCCGCCGCGGATCGCCGGTCACCTCCACCTCCGGCACCACCTCCGGCACCCGCGCGCGGATCCGCTCCGTCAGTTCCCGCAGACGGGCCGCCTCCTCGGCCGCCTCGGCGCGCACCGCCCGCAGCGAGGCCGCCGCGGCCACCACCGCCGGGATGTTCTCGAATCCGGCCGCCCGCCCCGACTCCCGTTCGTCCAGCGGCCCCTGGGGAGCGAACCGCGTCCCCTTGCGCACCACGAGCAGTCCGACACCCGACGGGCCGCCCCACTTGTGGGCGCTCGCCGTGAGCAGCGACCAGTCGCCCGCCACCGGCCCCCAGCCCAGCGACTGGGCCGCGTCCACCAGCAGCGGCACACCCGCCGCCCGGCACGCCCCGGCCACCTCGGCCACCGGCTGCACCGTCCCCACCTCGTGGTTGGCCGACTGGAGACAGGCCAGCGCGGTGTCCGGCCGCAGCGCCCCGGCGAACGCGTCCGGGGCCACGGCACCCGTCCGGTCCACCCCGACCTCGGTGACCGAACCGCCCCGCGCCTCGTGGACTTCGGCCGCATGGAGTACAGAAGAATGTTCGACCGCCGACACGATCAGGTGGCGCCCCACGCGCCGGCGCCCGGCCAGCGCCCCCTCGATCCCGGCGTGCACCGCCCGCGTGCCGGACGGCGTGAACACCAACTCGTCCGGGCGGCATTCCACCGCCTCCGCCGCCGCCTCGCGCGCCGCGTCCAGCAGCAGCCGGGCCCGCCTGCCCTCCCGGTACAGCCGCGCCGGATCGGCCCACCCCTCGTCCAGCGCGGCCAACAGGGCCTGACGGGCGACGGGATGGAGCGGGGCGGCGGACGCGGCGTCGAAGTAGGGCATACGGCAACGGTAGGCCGCGGACCCGGCCGAGAAGAGTGAGGGAGGGCAGGGAAGGTGGAGGACCAGGCAAGTGCGCACCCCTGGCCCTCCGTGCCTGCCGGGCTCGGTCGCCGGCACCGCACAAGCCGCACTCCCGGCCATTGGGTGCGCCTCCCCACCCCTTCGGGGTGACGGGCGGCGCGTATGCCCCCCTCCCCGCGAGCCCCCGAAAGGCGTCGGCTAGGGTTTGGTCCGCATAAACATCCAAACCCCTGCCCGACGCAGGGCGGCGACCGACCAGCGAGAAGGCCAGGCCGCAGCCGTACAGCGCGGGCGAGACTCTCGGGAAGGCGCTACGTGAGTCCCAACGGCTCCGACCTCCCCCACTGCCTGAAGGGCGTGGGAGGTACCCCCAAGCCGCGGCGCCCGATGCAGCGGAAGCTGCTGCAGGCACTGACCGCGGGCCTGGTCCTGGCAACCGCCACCGGTTGCACATGGGAGGACTTCCCTCGCCTCGGTATGCCCACCCCCACCACGGAAGAGGCTCCCCGGATCCTCTCCCTCTGGCAGGGGTCCTGGGCCGCCGCGCTCGCCATCGGCGTGCTGGTGTGGGGTCTGATCCTGTGGAGTGCTTTCTTCCACCGGCGCAGCCGCACCAAGGTCGAGGTACCTCCGCAGACCCGGTACAACATGCCCATCGAGGCGCTGTACACCGTGGTTCCGCTCATCATCGTCTCGGTCTTCTTCTTCTTCACGGCCCGTGACGAATCCGAGCTCATGAGGCTCGAGGCGAAGCCGGACGTCACCGTGAACGTCGTCGGCTTCCAGTGGGGCTGGTGCTTCAACTACATCGAGAACGTCGAGGGCTCCACCGGCGACGCCAAGACCGCCAAGGAGCTCGACGGAGTCCCGGACCGCTACAAGGAGGCCTTCCCGGCCGACGCCGGCGGTGTCAACGACTGCGGGTTCCCCTCCACGCGGAACCCGCAGACCAACAACCCGGGCCCCACCCTGTGGCTGCCCGAGGGCCAGCGGGTCCGCTTCGTCCTGACCTCGCGGGACGTCATCCACTCCTTCTGGGTGGTGCCGTTCCTGATGAAGCAGGACGTCATCCCGGGGCACCCCAACGCCTTCGAGGTGACCCCCAACCGTGAGGGCACCTTCCTCGGCAAGTGCGCCGAGCTCTGCGGCGTGGACCACGCCCGGATGCTGTTCAACGTGAAGGTCGTCTCTCCCGAGCGCTACGAGCAGCACCTCCGGGAACTCGCGGAGAAGGGGCAGACCGGTTACGCCCCCGCCGGCATCGAGCAGACGAGCCACGAGAAGAACCGGGAGGCGAACATCCTGTGAGCATCCTCAATGAACCCCAGGGTGCCGCAGCGTCTGTGGGCTCCTACGAGAGCGAGCAGCCGGTCCGGCGCAAGCAGCCCGGCAACGTGATCGTCAAGTGGCTCACCACCACCGACCACAAGACGATCGGCACGCTCTACCTGGTGACGTCGTTCGTGTTCTTCTGCATCGGTGGCGTGATGGCGCTCGTCATGCGCGCCGAGCTGGCCCGGCCGGGCCTGCAGGTCATGTCGAACGAGCAGTTCAACCAGGCGTTCACGATGCACGGCACGATCATGCTGCTGATGTTCGCGACGCCGCTGTTCGCCGGTTTCGCGAACTGGATCATGCCGCTCCAGATCGGCGCGCCCGACGTCGCCTTCCCGCGGCTGAACATGTTCGCCTACTGGCTCTACCTGTTCGGCTCGCTCATCGCGGTCGGCGGCTTCCTCACCCCGGACGGGGCCGCCAGCTTCGGCTGGTTCGCCTACTCCCCGCTGTCGGACGCCATCCGCTCGCCGGGTGTCGGCGCCGACATGTGGATCATGGGTCTGGCGCTCTCCGGCTTCGGCACGATCCTCGGCGCGGTCAACTTCATCACCACGATCATCTGCATGCGCGCTCCCGGCATGACGATGTTCCGCATGCCGATCTTCACCTGGAACGTGCTGCTGACCGGTGTGCTGGTCCTGCTCGCCTTCCCGGTGCTCGCGGCGGCGCTGTTCGCGCTGGAGGTGGACCGGAAGTTCGGGGCGCACATCTTCGACCCGGCCAACGGCGGGGCGCTGCTCTGGCAGCACCTGTTCTGGTTCTTCGGCCACCCGGAGGTGTACATCATCGCGCTGCCGTTCTTCGGCATCGTCTCCGAGATCATCCCGGTCTTCTCCCGCAAGCCGATCTTCGGCTACATGGGACTGATCGGCGCGACCATCGCGATCGCGGGTCTGTCGGTGACGGTGTGGGCGCACCACATGTACGTCACGGGCGGTGTGCTGCTGCCGTTCTTCTCCTTCATGACCTTCCTGATCGCGGTCCCCACCGGTGTGAAGTTCTTCAACTGGCTGGGTACCATGTGGAAGGGGTCACTGAGCTTCGAGACACCGATGCTCTGGTCGGCGGGCTTCCTGGTGACCTTCCTCTTCGGTGGTCTGACGGGTGTCATCCTGGCCTCGCCGCCGCTGGACTTCCACGTCTCGGACTCGTACTTCGTGGTGGCGCACTTCCACTACGTGGTGTTCGGCACGGTCGTCTTCGCGATGTTCGCCGGCTTCCACTTCTGGTGGCCGAAGTTCACCGGCAAGATGCTCGACGAACGCCTCGGGAAGATCACCTTCTGGACGCTGTTCGCCGGCTTCCACGGCACGTTCCTGGTCCAGCACTGGCTGGGTGCCGAGGGCATGCCGCGCCGTTACTCGGACTACCTGGCCGCCGACGGCTTCACCGCGTTGAACACGGTCTCGACCATCGCGTCGTTCCTGCTCGGCATGTCGATGCTGCCGTTCTTCTACAACGTCTGGAAGACGGCCAAGTACGGCAGGAAAATCGAGGTCGACGACCCGTGGGGCTACGGCCGTTCGCTCGAATGGGCGACGTCCTGCCCGCCGCCGCGGCACAACTTCACCTCCCTGCCGCGGATCCGCAGCGAATCCCCGGCGTTCGACCTGCACCACCCGGAGATCGCCGCGCTCGACCAGCTCGAGAACACCGGTCACGGTGAGAAGGTCCTCTCCGGTGGCAAGGAGGCCGGCAAGTGAAGATCCAGGGCAAGATGTTCATCTGGCTGAGCGCCTTCCTGCTCGCCGTGGCGATCGTCTACGGCGTGTGGGCGAAGGAGCCGGTCGGCACCACGGGCCTCTTCCTGGCCTTCGGCCTGAGCATCATGATCGGCTTCTACCTGGGCTTCACCGCCCGGCGGGTCGACGTGGGCCCTCAGGACGACAAGGAGGCGGACGTCGCCGACGACGCCGGCGAGGTCGGGTTCTTCAGCCCGCACAGCTGGCAGCCGCTCGGTCTCGGCCTCGGTGGCGCGATCGCCTTCCTGTCCGTCGCCGTCGGCTGGTGGCTGATGTACTTCGCGGCACCGCTGCTCCTGCTCGGCCTCTGGGGCTGGGTCTTCGAGTACTACCGCGGTGAGAACCGCACCCAGTAGTACGCGCCGGCGGTACGCCCCGTAGGACGGGCGACACGCGCAGGGCCCGGACACCCCCTCGGGGGCGTCCGGGCCCTGCGCCGCGTCTGCCGCAATGTGTGTCACTCGTTCGAGTCCTCCAGCGCGCCGCAGTTGACGAGTCTTTCTAGCGTGAGGTCATGAGACGTGATCCACGAAACCGCACCGCCGCCGGCTGCGCGCTGCTGGTGATCGCCCTCGGCGCGGGCGTCACCGGCTGCTCCTCGGGCGGCGACCCGCTGTCCGCCGAGCCCTACGACGCGGCGGACCGGATCAGCTTCAGCGGCCTTCTGGAAGGGAGGAAGGCCGACCCCGACAAGCCCCTGGAGATCGTCACCGAGGACTCCGACGGGCGCATC
The DNA here is from genome assembly GCF_053890455.1 of Streptomyces yamdrokensis. NCBI lineage: Bacteria > Bacillati > Actinomycetota > Actinomycetes > Kitasatosporales > Streptomycetaceae > Streptomyces > Streptomyces yamdrokensis. The sequence continues at coordinate 1,990,191 of NZ_CM132679.1, read as the reverse complement.
ACCGACGTCACGGCCGCGGACGCCGCCGGCCGTCACCTGACGGGCGAACTCGCCGCCGACGGCAGCCGCTGGCACAGCACCTCCCCGCTCGTCGCCGACGCCGACTACACGGTCCGGGTCAGCACCGAGGACGAGGACGGGACGCGGGGCCGCAAGGTCCTCACCTTCACCACCGGCAGGCCCACCGCCGCCAAGAGCCTCGGTGTCACCTTCGGCCCCGGAACGGGCACCTACGGCGTCGGCCAGCCGCTCACCGCCGAGCTGACCGCGCCGGTCCGGGACCCCGCCCAGCGCGCCGTCGTGGAACGCGGTCTGAAGGTGTCCTCCGCACCCGCGGCGGACGGCGCCTGGCACTGGGTGGACGACAAGCTGCTCCACTTCCGCCCGAAGGACTACTGGCCCGAGAACGCCACCGTCAGGATGCGCAGCAACCTGGAGGGCATCCGGATCGGCGACCGGCTGAGGGGTACCAAGGCCGCGTCACTGACCCTCAGCACCGGCGACCGGGTCATAGCCGTCGCCGACGCCGCCGCACACCGGATGAAGGTCTACAAGAGCGGCGAGGAGATCAGGACGATCCCCGTCACCGCCGGCAAGCCCGGCTTCGAGACCCGCAACGGCGTCAAGGTCGTCCTCGGCAAGGAACGCCTCGTACGTATGCGCAGCACCAGCATCGGCATCGCCGAAGGCTCCTCCGAGTCGTACGACATGCCGGTCCACTTCGCCACCAGGGTGACCTGGAGCGGTGAGTACGTGCACGCCGCCCCCTGGTCCGTCGGCTCCCAGGGCTACGCCAACGTCAGCCACGGCTGCGTCGGCATGAGCACCGGTGACGCCGAGTGGTTCTTCGACACGTTCGGCCAGGGCGACCTCGTCGAGGTCGTCAACTCGGACGGCGACACCATGGAGCCGTTCGGCAACGGCTTCGGAGACTGGAACCTCAGCTGGGACCAATGGCGCGAGGGCAGCGCCCTGACGGGCGGCACCAAGGCCGGCCCCGTCGCCGAGGAGAAGGCACGCCTGCGCCCCCAGTCGGCCTGAGCGCCGGCCGGCGGGCTCCGGGACAGGGCCCTGGGGCCCGTCCGGCGGATCAAGCCGGAGGCGACCGACGGCAGCTGTCCGGCTGGGGCAGGCGGGGGCTGGTGCGTCCAGCCGCAAGGCGGAGGAGGGCGTCGACGCGACGGGGGTCCCTCCCCGCTCACGGAGGGAGGAGCCGAGAGCTCGGGGGAGGGTGTGCCGGCCCCCGCGTCTCCGGCATGATCCGCCGGACGGGCGCTCATAGTGCAAGGGCCCCTAAGCGTTCAGGGCGTGCTTCTCGCGCAGCAGGGAGGCGAGGGCCGAGGCGAACTCCACCGGCTCCACCGGCAGCGTCACAGCGGCCTCCGCGCGGCTCCAGGTGGCCAGCCAGGCGTCCTGGGGCCGGCCGATGAGCAGCAGCACCGGCGGGCACCGGAAGATCTCGTCCTTGATCTGCCGGCACACGCCCATGCCGCCCACGGGGGTCGCCTCGCCGTCCAGGACGCAGACGTCGATCCCGCCCCGCTCCAGCTCCTTGAGGACGGCCGGGAGGGTCGCGCACTCCACGAACTCCACGACGGGCACGTCCGGGGCGGGCCGCCGGCCGGTGGCGAGCCGCACCTGCTCCCGGGTGCCGGAATTGTCGCTGTAGACCAGCACCGTGGCGGTCGCCTGCATTGTTCCTCCACGCTTGTGAGGGGGCACGGCATCATCGGGCACCAGTGGTGCCGATGGCGCGGATGCTACTCCTTCCGGCAGCCCGTCGACACCGGTTCGGACACCGCTTCGATGGGCCATCCGGGCAGTACAGGAGGGGCGGACACTCCGAACAGCACCCCCCGGGGTGAGGGCGGGATAAGCGACCGACATAATGTCGGCGTGGCGACAGCAACGACAGTAGACACCGGGCACGCGCACCCGTCGGTCAATCGACCGAACCTCACCAGCGTCGGAACCATCATCTGGCTGAGTTCCGAGCTGATGTTCTTCGCGGCCCTCTTCGCAATGTACTTCACCCTGCGATCGGTGACCGGCCCCGACTTCTGGTCGGAGAAGGCCGACACGCTGAACTTCCCGTTCGCGTTGGCGAACACCACGATCCTGGTGCTCTCCTCCCTCACCTGCCAGCTCGGCGTCTTCGCCGCCGAGCGCGGTGACGTGAAGAAGCTCCGGGCGTGGTTCATCGTCACGTTCATCATGGGTGCGGTCTTCATCGGCGGTCAGGTCCTCGAGTACACCGAGCTGGTCAAGCACGAGGGCCTGTCCCTCTCCTCCGACCCCTACGGCTCGGTCTTCTACCTGACCACCGGTTTCCACGGCCTGCACGTGCTGGGCGGTCTCTTCGCCTTCCTGCTCGTCCTGGGCCGGACCTACGCGGCTCGGAGGTTCACCCATGACCAGGCGACGGCGGCCATCGTCGTGTCCTATTACTGGCATTTCGTCGATGTCGTCTGGATCGGTCTCTTCGCCACGATCTACATGATCAAGTAGGCGGACCCGAATCCGCGCGCTCGAAGAAGCGCACCCACCAGAAGCATCGACGCAGAAGATCCTGACACCGGGGTAATCCGTGAAAAAGCTCTCCGCACGACGACGCCACCCGTTGGCAGCGCTCGTCGTCCTGCTCCTCGCGCTGGCATGCACCGGGGGGCTGTACGCCGTGTTCGCACCCGCGAGCAAGGCGCAGGCCGACGAAACCGCCCAATCCCTCACCATCGAGGAGGGCAAGAAGCTCTACGCGGTCGGCTGTGCCAGCTGCCACGGCACCGGTGGGCAGGGCACCACCGACGGCCCGACCCTGGTCGGCGTGGGTGCGGCGGCCGTCGACTTCCAGGTGGGCACCGGCCGTATGCCGGCCGCCACCTCGCAGGCCGCGCAGATTCCGCAGAAGAAGGTCGTCTACACCCAGGCCGAGATCGACCAGCTGGCGGCGTACATCGCCTCCCTGGGCGCCGGCCCGGCCGTTCCCACCGAGGAGCAGTACGGCCCCGAGGGCGCCGACATCGCCAAGGGCGGTGAGCTGTTCCGCAACAACTGCGCGCAGTGCCACAACTTCACCGGCAAGGGCGGTGCGCTCACGCACGGCAAGTACGCCCCGAACCTGGAGGACGTGGACCCCAAGCACATCTACCAGGCCATGCTGACCGGCCCGCAGAGCATGCCTTCCTTCCCCGACGGTTCGCTGTCGGAGCAGAACAAGAAGGACATCATCGCCTACGTCAAGACGGTCAACAGCAGTGACAGCGTGAGCCCCGGCGGTATGTCGCTGGGCGGGCTCGGCCCGGTCAGCGAAGGCCTCTTCGGCTGGATCTTCGGCCTCGGCACCTGCATCGCCGTCGCCGTGTGGGTCGCAGCCCGGACCGCAAAGGCCAAGAAGTCATGAGTAGCCAAGAGACCCCCGAAGAGAAGATGCCTGCCGCGCAGGACACCCCGCACGGCGCGGTACGCGTCGCGGACGAGGAGAACCCGCTCGCGGACCCGGGCCTGCCGCCCCACGAGCACAGGATCCAGGACATCGACGAACGGGCCGCCAAGCGGTCCGAGCGTACGGTCGCCCTCCTGTTCACGCTGTCGATGCTGGCCACCGTCGGTTTCATCGTCTCGTTCGTGACGATCCCGCACGACGAGTCGATCTACGTTTTCACGATCGGGCACATCAACGCGTTGAACTTCGCGCTGGGCCTGACCCTGGGCGTGGCCCTGTTCACCATCGGCGCCGGCGCGGTCCACTGGGCCCGCACGCTGATGTCGGACCACGAGCTCGCCGACGAGCGGCACCCGGTCTCCGCGTCGCCGGAGGTCCGTGAGCAGGTCATGGACGACTTCCGCCAGGGCGCGAAGGAGTCCGTGATCGGTCGGCGCAAGCTGATCCGCAACACGATGTTCGGTGCGCTGGCCCTGTTCCCGCTCTCCGGCGTGGTCCTCCTGCGCGACCTCGGGCCGCTGCCCGAGGACAAGCTCCGCCACACCCTGTGGGCCAAGGGCAAGCTGCTCATCAACATGAACACGGACGAGCCCATGCGGCCGTCCGACATCCTCGTGGGCTCGCTGACCTTCGCCAAGCCCGAGGGCCTGGACGAGCACGAGCACGGGTTCTTGAACGAGATCGCCAAGGCCGCCCTGATGCTCGTCCGCATCGAGCCGGAGGACATCAAGGACAAGCGCGAGCTCGAGTGGTCGCACGAGGGCATCGTCGCGTACTCGAAGATCTGCACCCACGTCGGCTGCCCGATCTCCCTGTACGAGCAGCAGACGCACCACGTGCTGTGCCCCTGCCACCAGTCCACCTTCGACCTTGCCGACGGGGCCCGGGTCATCTTCGGTCCCGCGGGTCACGCCCTGCCGCAGCTGCGCATCGGTGTGAACGACGAGGGCTATCTCGAGGCGCTCGGCGACTTCGAAGAGCCCGTCGGTCCTTCGTTCTGGGAGCGCGGATGAGTACTACGACCAGCACCACGAATCCGTCGGGCGCCGACCGCCCGGGTCGCTCGCGCGGAAAGGCCCCGGCCGGCGAACGCGTCGCCGACTGGGCCGACGGCCGGCTGGGGATCTACTCCCTGGCCAAGGCCAACATGCGCAAGATCTTCCCCGACCACTGGTCGTTCATGCTGGGTGAGATCTGCCTCTACAGCTTCCTCATCATCATCCTCACGGGTGTGTACCTGACGCTGTTCTTCCACCCGTCGATGAACGAGGTGGAGTACCACGGCAGCTACATCCCGATGCAGGGCCAGCTGATGAGCGAGGCGTACAAGTCGACGCTCGACATCAGCTTCGACGTCCGCGGCGGTCTGCTGATCCGGCAGATCCACCACTGGGCCGCGATCGTCTTCATCGCCGGCATGTTCGTGCACATGATGCGCGTCTTCTTCACCGGCGCGTTCCGCAAGCCGCGTGAGATCAACTGGCTGTTCGGCTTCCTGCTGCTCGTCCTCGGCATGTTCACCGGCTTCACCGGTTACTCGCTCCCGGACGACCTGCTCTCCGGCACCGGTGTCCGCTTCACGCAGGGCGCGATCCTGTCCGTGCCGATCGTCGGCACGTACATCTCGATGTTCCTGTTCGGCGGGGAGTTCCCGGGGGACGACTTCGTCGCCCGGTTCTACTCGATCCACATCCTGCTGTTGCCGGGCATCATGCTCGGCCTCGTGGTGGCGCACCTGATCCTGGTCTTCTACCACAAGCACACGCAGTTCGCGGGCCCCGGCAAGACCAACAACAACGTCGTGGGCATGCCGCTGCTGCCGGTGTACATGGCGAAGGCCGGAGGCTTCTTCTTCCTGGTCTTCGGCGTGCTGGCCGCCGTCTCGGCGATCGCGACGATCAACCCGATCTGGAACATCGGCCCCTACCGGCCGGACATGGTCTCCACCGGAGCCCAGCCCGACTGGTACATGGGCTTCGCCGAGGGCCTGGTCCGTGCCATGCCCGGCTGGGAGATCAACTTCTGGGGTTACACGCTGGCCCTGGGCGTCTTCATCCCACTCGTGATCTTCGGAGTCTTCCTCGGGGCGATCGCGGTCTACCCGTTCATCGAATCCTGGGTGACCGGGGACAAGCGCGAGCACCACATCCTGGACCGGCCGCGCAACGCCCCGACCCGGACGGGGCTGGGTGTCGCCTGGGTCACCGGCTACATGATCACGCTGATCGGCGGCGGCAACGACATCATCGCCACGCACTTCAACCTCTCGATCAACGCGGTCACCTGGTTCGTCCGGATCGGGTTCTTCGTCGGACCGGTCATCGCGTTCATCGTCACCAAGCGGATCTGTCTCGGCCTCCAGCGCCGGGACCGGGACAAGGTGCTGCACGGCCGCGAGTCGGGCATCATCAAGCGCCTGCCGCACGGTGAGTTCATCGAGGTCCACGAGCCGCTCAGCCAGGAGCAGCTGCACACCCTCACGGCGCACGAGCAGTACAAGCCGGCCGAGATCGGCCCGCTCGTCGACGAGAACGGTGTCGAGCGCAAGGTGAAGCCGCTGGAGAAGCTGCGCGCCAAGCTCAGCAAGGGCTACTACGGCGAGGAGTCCCAGATCCCGAAGCCGACCGCCGAGGAGTACAAGGAGATCACGAGCGGCCACGGCCACCACTGATCCCCTCACCGCCTCCACCGCCTTCCCAGGCGGCCAAGTCGCCACACGACTGCGAAGGGCCCCCGTCCGAGGACCGGACGGGGGCCCTTCGTCGTGCCCCGGAATCGATAGGGTGGTGACGAAACCCCCAGCCATCCGTCCGTCGAAGACCCATCCGTCTGCCGAGGACGTCGAGGACCCAGGAGCGGCCGATGAGCGCTGTGACCCCCGCAGGAGGCGACACCGCGGCGGGCCGCTCCTGGCCCGCCCTGCTGAACGGCCTGCTCGACGGCCGCGACCTGTCCGCCGACGACACCGCCTGGGCGATGGACCTGATCATGCGCGGCGAGGCCACCGACGCGCAGATCGCCGGGTTCGCCGTGTCCCTGCGGGCCAAGGGCGAGACCGTCGAGGAGATCACCGGCTGCGTCCGGGCGATGTACGACCACGCCATCGGCATCGAGGTGCCCGGCGCGACCGTCGACATCGTCGGCACCGGCGGCGACGGCGCCAGGACGGTGAACATCTCCACGATGTCCTCCATCGTCATCGCCGGCACCGGGGCGAAGGTCGTCAAGCACGGCAACCGGGCCGCCTCCTCCGCGTCCGGTGCCTCCGACGTCCTCGAGAAGCTCGGAGTCAACCTGGAACTGACCCCGCAGCGGGTCGCCGAGGTCGCCGAGGAAGCCGGGATCACCTTCTGCTTCGCGGTGAGGTTCCACCCGGCGCTGCGCCATGTGGCGGCCGCGCGAGGACAGCTCGGCATCCGGACGGTGTTCAACTTCCTGGGCCCGCTGGCCAACCCGGCCCGGGTCCGGTCCCAGGCCGTCGGGGTCGCCGACCCGAGGATGGCTCCGATCATGGCCGGCGTGTTCGCCGGACGCGGCCACTCCTCGCTGGTGTTCCGCGGCGACGACGGTCTCGACGAGCTGACCACCACCGGACCCTCGACCGTGTGGGTGGTCCGGGACGGCAAGGTGACCGAGGAACGCTTCGACCCGCGGGACGTCGGCATCGAGCCCGTGCCCCTGGAGGCCCTGCGCGGCGCCGACGCCTCGTACAACGCGGAGGTCGCCCGGCGGGTGCTGGACGGCGAGCGCGGCCCGGTGCGGGACGCGGTGCTGCTGAACTCGGCGGCGGCGCTGGTGGCGCTCGAGCCGGGCACGGGGACGCTGGCGGAGCAGATCCGGGCCGGGATGGCCAAGGCCGCCGAGTCGATCGACTCGGGCAGCGCCCGGCGGGTTCTGGAGCGCTGGGTGCTGGTCAGCAACGCGTGAGCCGCGTGCGAGCGGTACGGCAGGTGTGAGGGCGCGGTCCGGTCCGTCCAGGATCCGGACCGCGCCTTGCGCGTGGTGCGGGCCCGTGTGGCAGGATGTGGGACCAGGTCATGAGCGACAGCCATCAGGCCCCGGCCGGCTGTCCGGCAACCCTCCGTCCGTGGCGGGGTGCCCCGGGTGAGGACCAGGCCGTGAGCAGCAGGGCTCGCGGCAAGCGCGGACCCCTCGCACTCGATCGAGTGAGACACCAGGGGTCCTGGTCGTTCGAGGGAGCCTTCCGTTGAGCAAGCGAATGCGTTAGGGCGCTTCTGACGGGCCTTTCCAGGCCGCAGAGCCCCGCCTTTGCAGATTCCTCTCCACCCTCTCCCACGCTCGAGCCGTGCGCGCTCGCGTGGTGATTCCGCCTGCTGTCACGGGAGTCCAGCCATGTCCGTTTCCACCCTTTCCCCTCTTTCCGCTCCTTCCGCTCCTTCCGCTCCTTCCGCTGTTCCCACCGCCGATGCCGTCGCCCCGTCCGGCTGTGCCCCGCTGCCCGTGCTCGGCCGGGACGTCACCGTTCCGCTCGTCACCGGCGGGGAGGTCACCTACGCCGCGCTCGACTACGCCGCCAGCGCCCCGGCGCTCCAGCGCGTGTGGGACGACGTGGCCGCGTACGCGCCGTACTACGGCAGCGTCCACCGCGGCGCCGGCCACCTCTCCCAGCTCTCCACCGAGCTGTTCGAGAACGCCCGCGGGACCGTCGCCGAGTTCCTCGACTGCCGCGAGCGGGACCAGGTGGTCTTCACCCGGTCCACCACCGACTCGCTCAACCTGCTCGCCGCCGCGCTCCCGGACGACTGCCAGGTCTTCGTCTTCGAGACCGAGCACCACGCCGCCCTGCTGCCCTGGCGCGGCGCCCGCGTCACCTTCCTCGACGCCCCGGGCAGCCCGGAGCAGGCCGTACGGGCCCTGGAGCACGCCCTCGCCGCCCGCGACCCCCACGGCCCCGCCCTGGTCTGCGTCACCGGCGCCTCCAACGTCACCGGAGAGCTGTGGCCCGTACGGGAGCTGGCCGCCGCCGCCCACGCGCACGGCGCCCGGATCGTCCTGGACGCCGCCCAGCTCGCCCCGCACCGCGCGGTGAGCCTGCGCGAGCTGGACGTCGACTGGGTCGCCTTCTCCGGGCACAAGCTGTACGCCCCGTTCGGCACCGGTGTCCTGGCCGGCCGCTCGGACTGGCTGCGCCGGGCCGAGCCCTACCTCGCGGGCGGCGGCGCCAGTCGCAGGGTCGCCCGGCGGGCGGACGGGGGAGTGGACGTCCAGTGGCACGAGGGCGCCGCCCGCCACGAGGCCGGCTCGCCCAACGTCATCGGCGCCCACGCCGTCGCCTCGGCCTGTAAAGCGCTCGGCACGGCCGGGTTCGGCGCGCTGGCCGCCCACGAGGAGCGGCTGATCCGCACCGTACGGGACGGGCTCGCGGACGTGCCCGAGGTGCGGTTCCTGTCCCTGTTCGGGGACGGCGCGCCGCGCGTCGGCGTGCTCTCCTTCGTCGTCGACGGCTGGAACAGCTCCCACTTCGCCGCGGCCCTCTCCGCCGAGTACGGCATCGGCGTACGGGACGGACTGTTCTGCGCCCACCCGCTGCTGCGCGCCCTGCGCGGCGGCGGACCGCAGGACCGGGGCGAGTGCGGCGCCCCCGGGACGGTGCCCGGCGAGACGTCCCTCAACGCGATCCGCGTCAGCTTCGGCGCGGGCACACCGGACGAACACGTGGAGCGCTTCGTCCGCGCGGTCCGCGAGCTCGTGCGCGACGGTGCCCGCCGGCGCTACCGCACGGTCGACGGCCGTTGCGTGCCGGACACCTCCGCCTGAGCCCCGGTCACCCGCCCCGGTACGCGGGTCCGCCCCGGCCCCCTCCGCCGTACCGGGCAGCCCTGGCGCCCCGGGCCGGACCGCTCAGCTGTCCAGGCCGATCGCGAACGCGGCCTCCAGGTCGTGCTGCGAGTACGTGCGGAACGCCACGTGCGTGTCGGTGCCCTCCACGCCCGGGATCTTGTTGATCCGGCCCGGGATGACCTCCGCCAGGTCCTCGTGCTCCCTGACCCGGACCATGGCGATCAGGTCGTAGGTGCCGGTGACGGAGAAGACCTCGCTGACGCTGTCCAGCGCGGCGATCCGCTCCGCGATCTCGGGGATCCGGTCCACGCTGGTCTTGATGAGGACGATCGCGGTGATCACTGCTGGTTCTCTCCCTCGGGGGCCGGAGCTGGGGCTGTTCTCACTGTAGTCGTCGCCGCGAACCGCACCCACGCCCAGCAGAAGCCCAGCACGAAGCCCACCAGGTGGGCCAGGTACGCCACTCCCGGCCCCTCGGAGGCCCGTCCCGCCGCCAGCCACTGCAGCGCCGCCCAGAACGGCAGCACCACCCAGGCCGGGAAGCGCACCGGCAGGAAGAACAGGAACGGCAGCAGACTGGTCACCCGCGCCCGGGGAAACAGGAAGAGGAACGCGCCGAGGACCCCCGAGATCGCCCCCGAGGCGCCGACCAGGGACTGGGTCGCGTCCGCGTTGGCGACGGCGTACCCGAGCAGGGCGAGGTAGCCGCAGCCGACGTAGAACAGGAAGAACCGCAGAGGGCCCATCCGTGCCTCGGTCATCGTCCCGAAGACATGGAGGAAGAGCATGTTGCCGAGCAGATGCACCCAGCTGCCGTGGACGAACAGGGCCGTGGCGGGGGTGAGGGCGCTCCAGAGGGATCCTTCGAACACGTCTGCGGGGATCACGCCCCAGTGGCGGAAATAGCCGCGCTGCGCGGCGAGCAGTTCCTCCCCGCTCCCGTACCCCGGATCGAGCCCCGACGCCGGCCCGATGAGGAAGACCAGGCAGCACGCGGCGATGAGGGCGTGGGTCACCGGCGCCGACGGGCGTTTCAGCGCCCCGGCAGCCGTCGCGCCCCAGTTGCGGATCATGAACACAGAGCATGACGTAAGCGGACGCAACCGCACGGACCGCCTCGCCGCCGTGGACGGGCGGGCGGCGAAGACCCGCCAGGCCGTAGGGTTACGTGCCACACGCGCCGGGTGCCCGGCGCGTCACGGACACTGGAAGGAAGGCGAACAGCCACGATGACGGTTCCCCTGCCGACTGCCTCGACGCGGTGGCGCTGCACCCTCTGCGGCAACCTCACCCGGTTCGACGTGACCCGCTCGTCCAAGGTCGTGGAGTACGTCCACCTCGATCTGGCCGGGGAGCCGAAGGTCGAGGAGCGCGAGGTCCTCGGTGAGACGATCGAGTCGGTGCGCTGCCGCTGGTGCAACGCCGTGGACCAGGTGGAACTCGTCGACAGGCCGGGCGCCGGCTCCTGAGTGGAGCGGGCCCCGCCCAGGGGACCCCGTACGCGGGGTCGGACACAGGCATTGGGGTGTGACGGATGGTGGAGACCGCGGGCGGAGGGCAGGAGGACGGCGCCGCCGCCGAGGTGTTCGACCGTCCGCTGCCCGACGGCGTGCGCCGCCGGGTCGTCCAGATCGTCTCCGACGGCTTCGGCGGGCTGACCGTCTCCGAGCTGCCCACCCAGCTCAGGCAGTACGCCCGGTTCACCCCGAGCCGCCGCGCCAAGTTCGCCGGCAACGCGATGGCCGCCGCCCTGGAGACCGATCCGCTGTTCCGCCAGCGCATCGGGGAACGGCTGAGAGAGGCCCAGCCGGAACTGGCCGGCGTCCTCGAATCAGGCTCCCCGCCCCCGGCCGCGGACCCGCTGGACGTGGCGGCCGCGGCCTACGTCATGCGGCCGCCCGGCTGGGTGAAACTGGTGACCGCCGCCGGTGAGGAGGCCCAGCGGGCCGACGCCGAGCGCGCCGACGACGAGACCCGCGCCGAGCTGGAGCGGCTGCGCGGCGAACTCGCCCGCGCCCGCGAGCACACCAAGGCCGAGACCGAGCGGCTGCGCGCCGACCTGGAAGCGGCCAGGAAGGAAGCGGACTCCGTGCACCGCAAGCTGCGGTCCGCGCTCAGCGACGTCAAGCGCGGTGCGGCGGCGCTGCGCAGACTGCAGGGCGAGATGGACGCCGTCCGTGCCGACGGGCAGGCCCAGGTGTCCGCCGCCGAGAGCGAGTCCCGGCGGCTCAAGGCACGCCTCGGCGAGTCCGAGGCGGCCCTCGAGGCCGCCCGCCGGGCCGCCCGCGAGGGCCGCAGCGTCGAGGACATGCGGGTGCGCCTGCTCCTGGACACCGTGCTGGACGCCGCCCAGGGGCTCCGCCGAGAGCTCGCACTGCCTCCCGTGTCCGTCCGGCCCGCCGAGACCGTGGACGCCGTCGAGCCCGGCAGCATGACCCCCAAGGACATCGCCGCCCGCGCGCTGTCCGAGAACGACCCCGCCATCCTCGACCAGCTGCTGGCGCTGCCGCAGGCGCATCTCGTCGTCGACGGCTACAACGTCACCAAGACCGGCTATCCCCAGATGCCCCTGGAGAAGCAGCGCCTGCGGCTCCTGGGCCAGCTCGCCCAGCTCGCCGCGCAGACCGGCGCCGAGGCCACCTGCGTCTTCGACGGGGCCGAACTGGCCGCCCCCGTCCTGCTCGCGCCGCCGCGCGGGGTGCGCGTGCTGTTCTCCAAGCCGGGTGTCACCGCCGACGAGCTGATCCGCCAGCTGGTCCGCGCCGAGCCGCCGGGGCGGCCCGTCATCGTCGTCTCCACCGACCGTGAGGTCGCCGACGGAGTCGCCCGCGCGGGCGCCCGCCCGGTCGCGTCCGCGGTCCTGCTGAGGCGCTTCTCCCGGGCGTAGGACACAAAGCGCGGTACGCCCCATCAGGAACGTATACCCCAACCGCAACGTACCTGTCGATTGCCCGAATTGGCGCGATAATGGCGCAGCGCAGCGTCAGTGCGACGTCACTGCAGGTGAGTTGACGGCAAAGAAACCCGATGTGGCTGAGAAATCACGTCCGGGGATTTGAACTGATCACAAGAGAATCACTAGGGTCAGGCCTCGAACCTCCGCTCGGTTGATCGTTCACATGGGGTGGCGACGGCGGAGGCCCCGCCCACCGGCGTGTCGGTAGGCGGCTGGAGGAAGAAGGAGCTCGCCTCCGTGGCGTCCCACCGTCGTCCCAAGCAGCCGAACCGGGCACGTGTCACTGTGCTCACCACCGCTGCCGCAGCTGCCGTCGTCCTGAGTTCGCAGGCCGCCAACGCGGCCCCCAGCGAGAAGCCGAGCAAGGACGAGGTGAAGGCCAAGGTCGACAAGCTCTACGAGCAGGCGGAGCAGGCCACCGAGAAGTACAACGGCGCCAAGGAGAAGCAGGAGAAGCTCCAGAAGGAGATCTCCACGATCCAGGACAACGTCGCCAAGGGCCAGCAGGAGCTCAACGAACTGCGTGACGGCCTCGGTTCGATGGCCAGCGCCCAGTACCGCAGCGGCGGCATGGACCCCTCGGTCCAGCTCTTCCTCTCCGCCGACCCGGACGACTACCTCGACAAGGCGTCCGCCCTCGACCAGCTGAGCACCCAGCAGGTCGACGCGCTGAAGGAGATCCAGGAGAAGCAGCGCGAGCTCGCCCAGCAGCGCTCCGAGGCCTCCGGGAAGCTCGAGGACCTCGCCTCCACCCGCACCGAACTGGGCAAGAAGAAGACGGAAGTCCAGAGCAAGCTCGGCGCCGCGCAGAAGCTGCTCAACACCCTCACCGCCGAGGAGAAGGCACAGCTCGCCGAGGAGGAGGAGCGCGCCACCCGCGCCAGCGAGCGTGAGGTCCTCAAGGCCACCGACACCGGCACCGACACCGGCACCGGCAGCTCCGCCTCGGTCGGCAGCGGTTCCGGCCGCGCCGGCGCCGCCTTCGCCGCCGCCCAGAGCAAGCTCGGCTCCCCGTACGTCTACGGTGCCACCGGCCCGTCCTCCTACGACTGCTCGGGCCTCACCTCCTGGGCCTACGCCCAGGCCGGCGTCGGCATCCCGCGCACCTCCGAGGCGCAGACCGGCGCGGGCACCAAGATCTACTCGGCGAGCCAGCTCCAGGTCGGCGACCTGGTCTTCTTCTTCAATGACCTGCACCACGTGGGTCTCTACGCGGGCAACGGCCAGATCATCCACGCTCCGCGCAGCGGCACCGTCGTCCGCTACGAGTCGATGAACACCATCGGCGGTCCGTTCATGTTCGGCGTCCGCGTCTGACGGCGTGCCGCGTGCCCCCGTTCGGGGGAATCGTGGAGCCCCGGCCGACCCCACACCCCGCCTGTGACCTGCGTCGGAGGCGGGGTGTCACCGTGTGGGGCCGTCGCGGCCGTTGGTCGCCCGCCCCTCCCACGGCTACTGTCTCCCGCGTTTCTTGTCCGTCAGCGGAAGGAGCGCGGTTCCCCGTGGGGTCCCATCGCCGCCTTGAACCGTCCCCCGGCCCTGGCCGGGGCACCACCGTCACCGTCGGTCTCCTGTCCGCGGCGGCAGCCGCCCTCTCAGCCGTACCGGCCACGGCCACCCCGCACGAGGACCCCGGGGCCGCGGTGGAGCGCCTCTACGAGGAGGCCGAGCGGGCGACCGAGGCGTACAACAAGGCCGACGAGCGCGCGGACACCCTGCGGGGCCAGGTCGACGCGGCCCGGGACGAGATCGCCCGGCAGCAGGAGCGCGTCAACACCATGCGGGAGTCGCTCGGCTCGCTGGCCGGCGCGCAGTACCGCTCCGGCGGGCTCGACCCGTCCCTGGCGCTGCTGTTCTCCGACGACCCCGAGGACTACCTCGAGCGGGCCTCGGTGCTCGACCGCCTCACCGCCCGCCAGGCCGGTGAGCTGAGGGAACTCCAGGAGGCGGTGCGCTGTCTGGACCAGGACCGCGCGGAGGCCTCCCGCAAGCTGGGCGAGCTGGACCGCAGCCGCAAGGCGGTCGCCGCCCACAAGAAGACCGTCGAGCGCAAACTCGCCCAGGCCCGGCGGCTGCTCAACGCCCTCCCCGACGACGAGCGCGCCGCGCGCGAGCGCAGTGCCCGCTCCGGCCGCGGCGGCCCGCTCGTCCCGGACGGCGTCACCGCCGTCTCCGGCCGTGCGGCAGCCGCCGTCGCCGCCGCCCGTTCCGCCCTCGGCAAGCCCTACGTCTGGGGCGCCAACGGGCCCTTTGGCTTCGACTGCTCCGGCCTGATGCAGTGGTCGTACGCGCAGGCGGGGATCGCCCTCCCGCGCACCTCGCAGGCGCAGCGCCACGCGGGCACACAGGTCCCGCTCGCCCAGGCCCGGCCCGGAGACCTGGTCGTCTACCGGCCCGACGGCAGCCACGTGGGCATGTACACGGGCAACGGCCAAGTGATCCACGCCCCCTACCCCGGCGCCCCCGTGCGCTACGACCCGGTCGGCATGATGCCCGTCTCGTCGGTCACGAGGGTCTGAAGCGGGACGGGCAGGGGCCGAGGCGGACCGACCTCAGGGGGCCGGTGGCCGTACCCTCACAAGGGTGGCTGGTCGAAGGCGGGTGCCCGGGGTGCCGGTGGCGGCGCGGTGTCTGCCGCTCGTCTCCCTGCTCGTCGCCCTGGTCGCGTGCGGCCAGGGGCCGGCCGTCGACAGTGTCCGCGCCGAGGTGCAGGCGCTGCTCGACCGGCGGGCCGACGCCGTGCTCGGTCATGACGCCGCGGCCTACGCCCGTACCGGCACCCGGGCCGGATACGACAACCTGAGCGAGGTGCCCCTGGCCGACTGGAGCTACCGGGTCACCGACGTGCACCGCACCGGCGACACCGCCACCGCCGACGCCGACCTCGGATACCGTGTCGAAGGCTACGACCGGGCCCCCGTCACCACCGCCCGCACCCTGCGTCTGAGCCGGGACGAGGACGGCCGGTGGTCCGTCGACTCCGACCGGCCCGCCGGGAAGTCCGGCCGCCAGCTGTGGGACCAGGGCGCGGTGCGTGCCGTGCACGGCGAACGGAGCCTGGTGCTCGGCGTCGGCCGGCCCCACGCGAAGCTGCGCGACTACGCCGCACTGGCCGACCGCGCGGTGCCCGCGGTGTCGGACGCGTGGGGATCCGACTGGGCGCGGCGCGTCGTCGTCCTGGTCCCGGGGTCCCTGGAGGACATGGCGGGACTGCTGGGCTCGCCCGCCTCCTCCTACCGGGGGATCGCCGCCGTCACCACCGGCGAGACCGGCGCCGACGCGCAGACGCCCGCGGACCGCGTCATCGTCAATCCGGACGCCTTCGGGACGCTCGGCGAGCCGGGCCGGCAGGTCGTCGTCACCCACGAGACCACCCATGTCGCCACCCGCGCGCACACCACCGCCGCGACCCCGCTGTGGCTGTCGGAGGGTTTCGCCGACTGGGTCGGCTACCGGGGCGGCGACCGCCCCCCTGCCGAGGCGGCGCCGGAACTCGCCCGCGCGGTGAGCCACGGCGAGGTGCCCGCCGGGCTGCCGACCGACGACGACTTCGGCTTCACCGGCGACGCCGACGGCCTCGCCCGCGCCTACGAGAGCGGCTGGATGGCCTGCCGCCTCATCGCCGAGCGCTGGGGCGAGGAACGCCTCGGCGCGTTCTACCGGGCGGTGGGCGCACACGGGCAGCGGGACGGCGCTGTTCAGGAGGCGATGCAGCGGGTCCTCGGCACCGCCCCGGAGGAGTTCACCGTGCAGTGGCAGGCCTACCTGCGCGAGCAGTTCGACTGAGGCACAGGCCCGGGGGCGGGGTCAGGGGGAGACGGGGGCCTTCGCGGTGCGGGTCGCCGCCGTCGGAGCGGGGGCCGGGACGGCCGGGATGCCGTGGGTGACCGTCGAGCGCCACAGTGTGCGGGCGGCGAGGAAGGTGGCCGCCACCAGCAGGCCGTTGCGCACGAACAGCAGGGTGACGCCGAGCGCGTCACTGGCCACGACGTGCGCGAACCACAACGGGAACTCGAGCACCGTCACGAACGACGCGACCAGCACCAGGGCCACCGGCGGCCGCATCCGGCTCTCACGACGGCACAGGCAGACCGCGGCGAGCCCGACCAGCCACACCATGTACTGCGGGCTGATCACCCGGCTGGTGGTGGTGAACATCAGCACCGCCACGAACGCGGCGTCGACGAAGGTGTGCGCCTCGAAACGGCGGGCCTGCAGCCGCCACAGCAGCAGCCAGGCCAGCGCCGCCCCGCTCAGGAACATCGCGCCCGCGCTGACCCACTCCACGTACGGGCCGAGGAACTCCACCGAGCCGTAGTTCAGCAGCACCTCACCCTCCCAGCCGTGGTGCCGGGCGACGTGGAAGACCAGCGCGCCCAGCGACTCCACCTCCGTACCCCGGTCGCGCTGGAACCCCAGGAACGCGAACGCGCCCGGCATCAGCGCCGCGAACACGGCCGCCACACCGGCTCCGGTCACCACGGCCGACACCCACGCGGAACGCCGGCGGACACCGAGCAGCAGCATCGCCGGCCACACCTTCAGCAGCGCGCCGAACGCCACCAGCGCCCCCAGCAGCCGGGGGCGCCGGGTCCCGGCCAGCAGCGCGGCCACCGCCACCGCGGTCACCATCACGTCGTAGCGGGCGTACACCGTCGGTCCGAGCAGTGGCACACCCGCCACCCACACCCAGGCACCGAGCCGGGTCCGGCCCGGCCGTGCGCCCGCGTACAGCAGCAGGGCCAGGGTGGCCAGGTCGGCGAGGAACACCAGGACGAAGAACGCGGTCGCGTACTCCAGGAACGGCAGCAGACCGGGAGAGAGGATCGCCAGGGCCGCCGCGGGCGGGTACTGCCAGGTGACGTCGTCCAGCGGGAACGTTCCGGCGCGCAGGACGCCGTACCACTCCTGGTAGATCACGGACACGTCGCTGGTGACGTCCGGGCCGGGGAAGACGAGCACCTTCAGGACGAACAGCAGCAGCAGCGCTCTCGTCGCGCCCCACACCAGCAGAGGCCAGAGGAGAGCCTGCCGGCGCACCGGCGGCCGGGCCAAAGACCCGCGCCAGCCTGTCGTGTCCACGTGATCCCTGCCCGTCCCCGCGCGTCCCCGCGCGTCTGTGTGCGGTCCTCGAGGGGCCATGATGTCCCGCGCCCCTGTGAGAGTGCCACAGCGGACCGCCGCGCCCGCGGACCGGAGGCACCGGTTCGGTAGGGTCTGCCTCGATGCACAAGACGTTGATCGTGACCAACGACTTCCCGCCCAGGCCGGGCGGTATCCAGGCGTTCCTGCACAACATGGCGCTGCGCCTGGATCCCGCACAGCTCGTCGTGTACGCCTCGACCTGGAAACGCTCCCGGGAAGGCGTCCGGGCGACGGCCGCCTTCGACGCCGAGCAGCCCTTCACCGTCGTACGCGCCCGTACGCCGATGCTGCTGCCGACCCCGCAGGCGACCCGGCAGGCCGTCGGGCTGCTGCGCGAACACGGGTGCACCTCGGTCTGGTTCGGGGCGGCCGCGCCGCTCGGGCTGATGGCACCGGCGCTGCGCCGGGCGGGCGCCGAGCGGATCGTGGCCACCACCCACGGCCACGAGGCGGGCTGGGCGCAGCTGCCCGCGGCCCGGCAACTGCTGCGCCGGATCGGGGAGTCCACGGACACGATCACCTACCTCGGCGAGTACACGCGCTCGCGGATCGCCGGCGCGCTCACGCCCGAGGCCGCCGCGCGGATGGCGCAACTGCCGCCCGGGGTCGACGAGAAGACCTTCCACCCCGGCTCCGGCGGCGACGAGGTCCGGGCCCGGCTCGGCCTGACGGACCGTCCGGTGGTCGTCTGCGTCTCCCGGCTGGTGCCGCGCAAGGGACAGGACACGCTGATCCGCGCGATGCCCGCGATCCTCGCCGCCGAGCCGGACGCCGTGCTGCTGATCGTCGGCGGCGGGCCCTACGAGAAGGACCTGCGCCGGCTCGCGCACGACACCGGGGTGGCCGGCTCCGTACGCTTCACCGGCGCCGTGCCCTGGTCCGAGCTGCCCGCCCACTACGGGGCCGGCGACGTCTTCGCGATGCCGTGCAGGACCCGGCGCGGGGGACTGGACGTCGAAGGGCTCGGGATCGTCTACCTGGAGGCCTCGGCGACCGGCCTGCCCGTCGTCGCCGGCGACTCGGGCGGCGCCCCGGACGCGGTCCTCGACGGCGAGACCGGCTGGGTCGTCCGCGGCGACACCCCCGGCGAGTCCGCCGACCGCATCATCACCCTCCTCGCCGACCCCGGGCTCCGCCACCGCATGGGCGAACGGGGCCGGGCCTGGGTCGAGGAGAAATGGCGCTGGGACCTTCTGGCGGAAACCCTGAAAACCCTGCTCCGGTCCAGAACCGGCCCCTTCGGCGTTTGAGGAGCGAGGGAGGAGCGAGGGAGGAGAGAGGGGGAGGCACGAGGGAGGAGCAGGGGTCCGGGGGCAGCGCCCCCGGGGCCGGGAAGGGGAGGGCCGGCGGGGGCGGAAAGGCCCTACTTCGCGTAGATCGCCTCGACCTCGTGGGCGAAGTCCTTCACCACCACGTTCCGCTTCAGCTTCAGCGACGGGGTCAGATGCCCCGACTCCTCCGTGAACTGAGAAGGCAGCACCCGGAACTTCCGCACCGACTCCGCCTTGGAGACCGCCGCGTTCCCGTCGTCGACGGCATCCTGGATCGCCGCCAGCAGTTCGGGGTCCTCGCTCAGCGACGCCGCCGTCGATCCCTCCGGCTTCCCGTGCTCCGCCGCCCAGCGCCCCAGGAACTCGTCGTCGAGCGTGATCAGCGCGCCCACGAACGGCCGTCCGTCGCCGACGACCATGCACTCCGCGACCAGCGCGTGCGCGCGGATCCGGTCCTCGATCACCGCCGGGGCGACGTTCTTGCCGCCCGCCGTGACGAGTATCTCCTTCTTGCGGCCGGTGATCCGCAGATACCCGTCCTCGTCGAGGGTGCCGATGTCGCCGGTGTGGAACCAGCCGTCGGCGAGCGCCTCCGCGGTCGCGGCCGGGTTGTTCCAGTACTCCTTGAACAGGTGCTCGCCGTGCAGCAGCACCTCGCCGTCGTCGGCGATGCGGACCACCGAGCCGGGCAGCGGCTGCCCGACCGTGCCGATCTTCTGCCGGTCCCAGGGGTTGAACGTGGTCGCCGCGCACGACTCGGTGAGCCCGTAGCCCTCCAGCACCGTGAAACCGATGCCGCGGAAGAAGTGGCCGAGGCGCTCGCCCAGCGGGGCGCCACCGGAGATGGCGGCCTCGCCGCGCCCGCCGAGCACCGCACGCAGCTTGCCGTACACGAGTCTGTCGAACACCCTGTACTTGATCCTCAGGCCGAGGGACGGTCCCGACGGCGTGTCCAGCGCCTTGCTGTACGCGATCGCGGTGTCCGCCGCCTTGTCGAAGATCTGGCCCTTGCCGTCGGCCTGGGCCTTGGCGCGCGCCGAGTTGTAGACCTTCTCGAAGACCCGCGGCACGCCCAGGATCAGTGTCGGCCGGAACGAGGCCAGTTCGTCGGTGAGCTGCTTGATGTCGGGGACGCAGCCCAGTTTGATCGGCGCGATCATCGGCGCGATCTGCACCAGCCGGCCGAAGACGTGCGCGAGCGGGAGGAAGAGCAGGACCGAGCACTCGCCGGTCCGGAACAGGGGACGCAGCCGCTCCACGACGTTGCCGCACTCGACGAAGAAGCTGCGGTGGGTGAGCACGCAGCCCTTGGGGCGGCCGGTGGTGCCGGAGGTGTAGATGATGGTCGCCGGGTCGTCGGCCCCGGCGACGGAGCTGCGTTCCTCGACCGTCTCGTCGGCGACGTCCCGGCCGAGGAGGCCCAGTTCCTCGACCGCGCCGCCCTCGCCCGTGCCGCGGTCGATCTGCCACACGTGCTTCAGCGTCGGCAGCCGGTCGCGCACCGCGTCGACCGTGGCCGCGTGAGAGTCCGACTCCACCACACAGGCGGTGGCGCCGGAGTCGCCGAGGATCCAGGCCACCTGTTCGGGCGAGCTCGTCTCGTACACCGGCACCGTGACCGCGCCGGCGCTCCAGATCGCGAAGTCGAGCAGCGTCCACTCGTAGCGGGTGCGCGACATCAGGGCGACCCGCTCGCCGGGCCGGACCCCGGAGGCGATGAGCCCCTTGGCGGCCGTCCGTACCTCGGCGAGGAAGGCCGTGGCCGTCACGTCCTGCCACACGCCGCCGACCTTGCGGGCCATGACGGCCACATCGGGGTGCTGCGCGGCGTTTCTGCGGACGATGTCGGTCAGATTGCCGTCCGCAGGGACCTCGTACAAAGCCGGAAGGCTGAACTCGCGCAAGACTGCTGCTCCTCTTAGGGCGCCGGCGCCACGACGGTGTGCGATGCGACGACAGTGCGGTCCAAGGCTCGGGCGGGTACTCGAGGATTCACCTGTTGAAATCCTGAGCACGACTGGACTGCCCGGACGTTACCCGCCGGTATGGCCGGAACGACAGGGGGGTCCGACGAGATGTTCGCTGCGTCACACAAGTTGGTGAACGGGTTGATTGCCATCGCGCACAGTAGTCCACGCCCTTGAGGGGAGCCAGCAAGCGCAGGTCCGGCCGCCACTGTTCACGAGGGCCGCCCGCTGGCTACGCTTGATCGCCATGGCATCCACACCGGCCGAAAACCGCCGTACGCGCGTTCATGTGGTCAGCGACGTCCACGGCAACGCCCGCGACCTGGCCACGGCCGGTGAGGGCGCCGACGCCCTGATCTGTCTGGGCGACCTGGTGCTCTTCCTGGACTACGCCGACCACTCGCGCGGCATCTTCCCCGACCTGTTCGGCACCGAGAACGCCGACCGCATCGTGGAACTGCGCACCGCGCGGCGCTTCGAGGAGGCGCGCGCCTTCCAGGCCCGGCTGTGGGCGGGCATCGGCGCGGACCGCGCCGCGGCGATCCAGAAGGCGGTGCGGGGGCAGTACGCCGAGATGTTCGCGGCCTTCCCCACCCCTACGTACGCCACGTACGGCAATGTCGACATCCCGGCCCTGTGGCCGGAGTACGCGGGGCCGGGCACCACCGTCCTCGACGGCGAGCGGGTGGAGATCGGCGGCCGGGTCTTCGGCTTCGTCGGCGGCGGACTGCGCACGCCCATGCACACGCCGTACGAGATCAGCGACGAGGAGTACGCGGCGAAGATCGAGGCCGTCGGCGAGGTCGACGTGCTGTGCACGCACATTCCGCCGGAGGTTCCGGAGCTGGTGTACGACACCGTCGCGCGCCGTTTCGAGCGCGGCAGCCGCGCTTTGCTGGACGCCGTCCACCGCACCCGGCCCCGGTACGCGCTGTTCGGGCACGTGCACCAGCCGCTGGTCCGGCGCATGCGGGTCGGGGCCACCGAATGCGTGAACGTGGGGCACTTCGCGAGCCGCGGCCGGCCCTGGGTGCTCGAGTGGTGAGGACGCCCCAGGTCGGGTGACGTGCCCCGGCGGAGTGCGCGATAGCCTTCCGCTGCACGGGCGTGCGCGTGGGCCGCGCACGGCGATCCGACTACGGCCCGCATCTGGAGGAGCCACGGCGATGGCGGAACACACCAGCTCGAGCATCACGATCGAGGCGGAACCGACCGAGGTCATGGAGGTGATCGCCGACTTCGCCCGCTATCCGGACTGGACCGGCGAGGTGAAGGAGGCGGAGGTCCTCGCGACCGACGGCCGGGGCCGTGCCGAGCAGGTACGCCTCGTCATGGACGCCGGGGCGATCAAGGACGACCAGACCCTCGGGTACACCTGGACCGGCGAGCACGAGGTGTCCTGGACGCTGGTGAAGTCCCAGATGCTGCGCGCCCTGGACGGCTCCTACCTCCTGAAGCCGGCCGGTGCGGGCGCCACCGAGGTCACCTACCGGCTCACCGTCGACGTCAAGATCCCGATGCTCGGCATGATCAAGCGCAAGGCCGAGAAGGTCATCATCGACCGGGCCCTGGCGGGACTGAAGAAGCGGGTGGAGTCCGGCGAGCAGCCGGGCGCCGCGTAGCACCGGCCGCGGGGCAGCGGCGCCGGTCGGACGCGGGTGCGTGCACCGGTACCGTTCATCCCCATGCGTACCCTCCTGATCACGGGCCCCGGCGGCAGCGGACGTACCACCGTCGCGGCGGCCACCGCGCTCGCCGCCGCCCGTGCGGGCGTCCGTGTCCTGCTGCTCGGCACCGACCGGACGGACACGCTGGGAACGGTGCTGGGCACGCCCGTCACCGCCGCGCCCGCCGAGGTCGTCCCGGGCCTCACCGCACGACGGGTCGACGCCGGTGAGGACTTCCGCGCAGACCTGACCGCACTGCAGGACCGGGCCGCCGCGGCGCTCGACCTGCTCGGCGCGTCCCGGCTCGACCCCGAGGAGTTCGGCCCGCTGCCCGGCGCCGAGGAACTCGCCGTGCTGCGCGCCCTGCGGGACGCCGCGCTGTCGGACGGGTACGACCTGCTCGTCGTCGACCTGCCGCCCGCCGAGCGGGCCCTCGCCCTGTTCGCCCTCCCCGAGGACCTCCGCCGCGGCATGCGCAGGCTGCTTCCGCCCGAACGCCAGGCCGCCCGTGCCCTGCGCCCCGTGCTCGGCCGCCTCGCCGGGGTCCCGATGCCCGCGGAATGGCTGTACGGCACGACAGCCCGGTGGGACACCGAACTGGCCGCCGTGGAGGCCGTCCTCGCCGACCGGGACACCGTCGTACGGCTGGTCGCCGAACCCGGCCCCGCGGGCGCCGACGCCGTACGCACCGCGGGTCTCGGCCTCGCCCTGCGCGGACTGCGCACCGACGTGCTGGTCGCCGGCCGGGTACTGCCCGAGAGCGTCGAGGACAGCTGGCTCGCCGGCCCGGTGGCCCAGCAGCGCAAGACGCTGGACGAGTGGCGCCAGACGTACGACGTCCACCCCGTCGCCCACCTCGGCCGCGACCCGCGCGGCCCGGAGGACCTGACCGCGCTCGCCGTCCCGGGCGCGCCCGCCGCACCCGGCGTCAAGGCGGGGCCCGCCACGG
The DNA here is from genome assembly GCF_053890455.1 of Streptomyces yamdrokensis. Lineage (NCBI taxonomy): Bacteria > Bacillati > Actinomycetota > Actinomycetes > Kitasatosporales > Streptomycetaceae > Streptomyces > Streptomyces yamdrokensis. The sequence continues at coordinate 1,966,992 of NZ_CM132679.1, read as the reverse complement.
CCGGGTGGCCCGTCACCGACCGGCTCGCCGACGACGGTGTCCTGGTCTGGCACATCCCGCTGCCCGGCGCCCGGCGCGAGGAACTGGACCTGATCCGGCACGGCGACGCACTCGCCGTCACCGCGGGACCGTTCCGCCGGACGGTCCCGCTGCCCTCCGCGCTGCGCCGCTGCACCGTGGACGGCGCGGCCCTGCGCGACGAGGAACTGCGCATCCGGTTCCGGCCGGATCCGCGCCTGTGGCCGCGCACCCCGTGAAGCCGGTACGTCCGTTCGGGTACCGTCGGAAGGGCCGACCGTAGTCAGGAGTCCGTCATGAGCGAACAGCTCCCCCCGCCCGACGACACCGGGGACGCGCCCGTGGGCGATTCCGCGTCCGACGCGCGCACGGCCGCCACCGACGACGTACGGTCCGGTGATTCCGACGCACGGGCCGTCGACGCGGACGCCTGGGCGACGGCGTGCGCCGAGGACCTCGAGGCGGAGAAGGCCCGTCGCCGCGCCCGGTACGGGCCGCCCCCCGTCTCGGCCGCCGAGGAGCTGCGCAAGCTCGTCGACGTGGTCGCCGAGAAGTTCGACCAGCTCACCGGGGTCCGGTCGCCGCTGTTCGGCGCGGTCGCCGGACCGGCCGCGCAGCAGGCGGTGCGCCAGGCAGTCCAGCAGGCCAAGGCGGCCGTGGAACCGGTCGTCGAACGCAATCCGGACGTCTTCGGTCATCTCGCCGCCGCCGGCAACGAGCTCCTCGCCGCCTACCGCTCCGCGGTCCAGGACCAGGAACGCCGCTGGACCACCCGCGACCCCCGCCCCTGGGACCCGGACGAGGCCGAGGACACCCCGGGCGCCGAGGACACCCCCGGCGCCGGAGGCGGGAGCGGGAAGCACGACAGCGACGGCGACGGCGACGCGGGCGACGACCGCCGCCAAAACCGCGGCGAGGAGCCCGGACCCGGCGGGGAACGCATCGACCTGGACTGAGGGTGCCCGGTATCGGGAAGCCGGCGCCGGGGCCTCGGGTACCGTGGGCGGTAGCGGGGCTCGACCGGAACTGAGGGATTCATGGGACTCACCATCGGCGTCGACATCGGCGGCACCAAGATCGCGGCCGGCGTGGTCGATGAGGACGGCAACATCCTCTCGGTCCACAAGGTGCCGACCCCGGGCACGCCCGACGGCATCGTGGACGCCATCGCCTCCGCGGTGGACGGAGCACGCGCGGGCAACGAGATCGTCGGCGTGGGAATCGGTGCTGCCGGATACGTCAACCGCCAGCGCTCGACGGTGTACTTCGCCCCCAACATCGACTGGCGGCAGGAGCCGCTGAAGGAGAAGGTCGAGGCCCGCGTGGGCCTCCCGGTCGTCGTGGAGAACGACGCGAACGCGGCGGCCTGGGGCGAGTACAAGTTCGGCGCCGGCAAGGGCCACCGCAACGTCATCTGCATCACGCTCGGCACCGGCCTCGGTGGCGGCGTCATCATCGGCAACAAGCTGCGCCGGGGCCACTTCGGCGTGGCCGCCGAGTTCGGGCACATCCGGATGGTCCCGGACGGCCTGCTGTGCGGCTGCGGCTCGCAGGGCTGCTGGGAGCAGTACGCCTCCGGCCGCGCCCTCGTCCGGTACGCCACCCAGCGCGCCAACGCGACCCCGGAGAACGCGGAGACGCTGCTCGCCCTCGGCGACGGCACCCCCGAGGGCATCGAGGGCAAGCACGTCTCCATGGCCGCCCGCCAGGGCGACCTGGTGGCCGTCGACTCCTACCGGGAGCTCGCCCGGTGGGTCGGCGCCGGCCTCGCCGACCTGGCCTCCCTCTTCGACCCCTCCGCCTTCATCGTCGGCGGCGGTCTCTCCGACGAGGGGGAACTGCTCCTCGACCCGATCCGCAAGTCGTACAAGCGCTGGCTGGTGGGCGGCAACTGGCGCCCGGTCGCCGACGTCCGGGCCGCCGAGCTCGGGAACAAGGCCGGTCTGGTGGGTGCGGCCGACCTGGCCCGGGAACCCGACCCCATCATGTGACACCTCCCGCCTTTGACGCCGCCCGCCCGCTCCCCTCCCGGGGCCACGGCGGGCGTCGTCGTTCCCGGGCCCGGCTCCGCTCCGGAGCCGGGCCCCTCGACATGCCGGCACCGCCGGCCGGGTGGCCTCGCCGGGTGATGCCGATCGCCCGTCGGTCAGCCGGTCGCCCTGACGGGGGCGCTGCTGCGTCCATGGCACCGACCGCTGAGCTCGACGTCGAGAGTCTCCTGGGCCACGCGCGTGCCCCGGGCCGTGACCGGTCCCGCACCTGTGCGCCGGAGGTGATCCGCCCGCCCGAAAGCGTGAACATCCCAGCCGTCGTCCACCTACCGCCCGTCCGGCCCCGTGTCGGTCATGCGTCCGCCCGCGTGCATGTCCGAGGTGGAACCCGGAGGCGGTGTCCCTGGCCGAAAACCCGGGCCGGCCCGTACGCGTCGGCCCGTATGACGCTTTCGAGCGTGCGGGTCGGCGTATCTTGATCCGCATGGCGACGACTCCGCTGCTGCCCGACTCCCGGACAGAGTCCGACGGTTCGGCCGTGGTCCGTGTCCTGAGCTACAACATCCGGTCGATGTACGACGACACGGACGCCCTTGCCCGGGTGATCACCGCCTGCGCCCCCGACCTGGTCCTGGTCCAGGAGGCGCCGCGGTTCTTCCGCTGGCGCAAGAAACTGGCCCGGCTGGCCCGCGCCTCCGGGCTGGTGACCCTCTCCGGGGGTGCCACGGCCGCGGGTCCCGCGATCCTGTGCTCGCTGCGGGCGACCGCCGAGCGCACCGAGGACGTCCTGCTGCCGCTCACCCCGGGACTGCACCGGCGTGGCTTCGCCACCGCCGTCGTACGGTTCGGCGGGGCCCGGCTCGGGGTGCTGAGCTGCCATCTGTCGCTGCGGAAGGACGAGCGGTACGCGCAGGGCGGCATGCTCCTCGACCGGCTCGCCGGGATGGGCGTGGAACACGCGGTCGTGGGTGGCGACCTCAACGAGCGACCGGACGGCCGCACCTTCCGGCGGCTGGGCGACTCGCTCACGGACTGCTGGGCCGCCGGACCCTGGGGCGGCGAGTACACCTCGACGCCCGCCGAGCCGCGTCAGCGCATCGACGCCCTGTTCGTCACCAGGGGCGTCGAGGTTCTGGGCTGCGGCGTCCCGCTCGGCCAGCCGGGAGTGACCGAGGCCGACCTGAGGGCGGCCACCGATCACCTGCCGGTCCTGGCCGCGCTCAGAGTGCCGGCCGCGTAGTGTGCGCGGGCGAGCGGGCCGCCCTCAGACCACCGCGCCCCGGCCCGGATCGTCGTCCTCCTCGTCACCGGTGCGCATCCGCATCACCAGGGTGGCGAAACCGCCCAGGAAGCCGCCGATGCAGAGCGTGGTCAGCCACCAGGTCATCTCCCAGCCGAGCAGTATCGCCAGCAGGAGCAGCACCGGACCGCCCAGCACTCCCAGCCACGCGAACTTGGACGTGACGTCGGCCTCGGGCAGCGGCGGAGGCTCCGGCGGGACGAAGTGGCCCTCGTCGCCGTCGTCGACATCCTCCTTCGACGGCTCGGACACGCTGTAGTCGCGCGGGCCGCCCACCCCCGGGGCGAAGGCGACCGAACCGCCCAGCGGCCTGACCGGCTTGTCCCCGCCCCGAGCCGGCGCCTCGGCCGGTGTCCCGTCGTCGGCGGCCTCGGTGCGGGTGTCGGTGTCGGTGTTGGTGTCGGACTCCAGCAGCGCCAGATCCTCGACCGACTTGAACGGCTTGGCGCCCGCCGGGTCCGGCGGCTCGTCACCGTACCCGGCGATGATCGCCTCCCACGCGGCGTCCTCGTCGAAGGGAACGTCCTGGTCCTGATGCGCCGGGCCACCGCCGTCACGCCCCTGGCCCGCACGTGCCTCGCGCCCCTCGCGCTCCTCCCGGTCCTCACGCCCTTCGCGGTCCTCGCGGTCCGAGTCGTGCTCAGCCACCTGTGGTCGTCCCTTCCTTGCCGAGACCGGGCTCCCTGACGGCGCCGGGTGCGAGCCGGCCGATGAACGCGGTGCTCTCCCGGAAGATCCGCTCCGCGTCGTGGTCCAACGTCGCCACGTGGTAGCTCTGTTCCAGCAGGACCTCCGTCACGTCGAGCGACGAGACGCGACCGAGGATCCGGGCCGAGTCGGCGGGCGGCACCACATGGTCCTGCGGACTGCGCAGAAGCAGCAGCGGCTGGGTGACCTGGGGAAGCTCGCCGTCGAGCATGCGCAGGAAGGCACGCAGGGAGTGGGCCGCGTGCAGCGGCACCCGGTCGTAGCCCAGCTCCTCGACCGACGGCTTGGCGATGTCGCTCGCGATGCCCCCCGTCGCCGGGACGAGATGACGGAGCACCGGGAGGGCGTGCGCGGCCACACCGTGCACCCGGTTCGCCGGGTTGACGACCATGACCCCGCTCACCGCGTCGCCGTGCCGCGCGGCCAGGCGCAGGGCCAGCGCGCCGCCCATGGACAGACCGGCCACGAACACGCGCGAGCAGCGGTCCCGCAACAGGCGCAGCTCGCGGTCCACCTCCGCGTACCAGTCCTGCCAGCCGGTGACCCGCAGGTCCTCCCAGCGGGTGCCGTGCCCCGGGAGCAGGGGCAGCGAGACGGTCAGGCCGTGCTCGGCGAAATGCTCCGCCCACGGGCGCAGCGACTGAGGCGAACCGGTGAAGCCGTGGCAGAGGAGGACAGCGGCCTCCCCGCCCTCGTGGCGATACGGCTCGGCTCCGGTCAGGAGCGGCACTTTCGGCCTCCCGGTCGTAAGAGTCGTCGAAGTCGTCAAAGCCGTCGAAGTCGTCGAAGTCACGGACGTCGTGGAAAGGGCCGAGGAAGCCGACGGCTGCACACGGGTTGCAGGACCTTCACCGTACGCGACCGCGCTGACACCGACCAGGGCCGTCGGAGCCATTGACGGTGCTCCGGGTTAGGGTCTGTGCCACACGCACAGGAAGGCACTCGGGTGTTGTACGGCGCGATGAAGGTCACCGTCGGAGGGTCGCTGAAGCTTGCCTTCAGACCCTGGGCGGAGGGCCTGGAGCACGTCCCCGCGAAAGGGCCCGCCATCCTGGCCAGCAACCACCTGTCGTTCTCCGACTCCTTCTTCCTGCCGGCCGTCCTCGACCGCAAGATCACCTTCATAGCCAAGGCCGAGTACTTCACCACCCCGGGGGTGAAGGGCCGGCTGACGGCAGCCTTCTTCAAAGGCGCGGGCCAGCTCCCGGTGGACCGCTCCGGCGCGCGCGGTGCCGGTGAGGCGGCGATCAGGAGCGGTACGGAGGTCCTCGAACGCGGCGAGCTGTTCGGCCTCTACCCCGAGGGCACGCGTTCGCCCGACGGCCGGCTCTACCGCGGCAAGCCGGGCGGCCTCGCGCGCGTGGCGCTCGCCACCGGCGCGCCCGTGCTCCCGGTCGCCATGATCGACACGGAGAAGGTCCAGCCGCCGGGGAAGGTCGTCCCGAAGCTGGTCCGGCCCGGCATACGCATCGGCAAGCCGCTGGAGTTCAGCCGCTACGAGGGCATGGAACACGACCGTTTCGTACTCCGCGCGGTGACCGACGAGGTCATGTACGAGATCATGAAGCTCTCCGGTCAGGAGTACGTGGACATGTACGCGACCGCCATGAAGCGGCAGCTCGCGGAGGCGGCGAAGGCCGGGAGGGACGCGGAGAAGGCCGCGAAGGCCGAGCTCGCCCGCGCCGAGAAGGCGGAGAAGGCGGAGAAGGAAGCAGAGCGGGAACAGGCCGCCGAGCAGCGGCGGTCCGCCCCCTAGAGCGTGTGGACGGGGGCGGGCCCGGGGCGGAGGTGGGGGAGGACATGCCCAGGCGCGAGAGAGTCATGAGGATGTCGGTCGAGCAGCCGCTGTGGCGCGCGCTCGCCGGGTACCGGGTCCTCGCCATGGTGTACGCGGTCGGCCTGTTCGCCACCGCCTACGAGCACTTCGAGCGTCCCTGGCTCGCCGTCGGCTACTTCGCCCTGCTGGCCGTGTGGACGCCGGCCACCCTGCCCCGGGTCGCGAACGCCGACGGCTGCACCAAACGCTTCCTCGCCGCCGACCTGACCGTCGCGCTCGCCGGCATCCTGCTCACCCCCGTCGCCGACGACCCGGCGCGGGTCGCGGCCGGCGGTCCGACGATGCCGTCGATATGGACCGCGGGCGCGGTGCTCGCCTTCGCGATCAAGGGCGGCTGGCGCTGGGCCGCCCTCGCCTCCACCCTGGTCGCCGTGGCCAACCTGATCGAGCGCGGCGGCCCCGCCCGCGACACCGTGCACAACGTGATCCTCGTCTGGGTCGCGTCCATCGCCATCGGCTACGTCGTCGAGGTCGCACGCGCCTCCGAGCGCACCCTCGCCCGCGCCCTGGAGATCGAGGCCGCGACCAGGGAGCGGGAGCGGCTCGCGCGGGACATCCACGACAGCGTGCTCCAGGTGCTCGCGATGGTGCAGCGGCGCGGTGCGGTGATCGGCGGCGAGGCGGCCGAGCTGGGCCGGATGGCCGGCGAGCAGGAGGTGGCGCTGCGCACCCTGGTCTCCGGCGGTCTGGTGCCCGTCCCCAGGGCGCCGCGGGACGCGGTGGAAGGAGCCGCGGCACGGGCCGCGGACGAGGTGCGGGACGACCCCGGCGACGGCCCCGTCGACCTGCGTGCCCTGCTCGCCCCGTACGCCGGCGCCCTCGTCGGCCTCGCCGAACCCGGGGCGCCGGTGTGGCTCGCGCCGGCCGCCGCACGGGAGCTCACCGCCGCCGTCGGGGCCGCCCTGGACAACGTACGCGAACACGCGGGGGCACACGCGCGCGCCTGGATCCTGGTCGAGGACGAACCGGACGAGGTGGTCGTCACCGTCCGCGACGACGGGCCCGGCATCCCCGAGGGCCGGCTCGCCCAGGCCGAGGGAGAGGGGCGGCTCGGGGTGGCCCTGTCGATCCGGGGGCGGCTGAGCGACCTCGGCGGCAGCGCGGAACTGATCTCGGTGCCCGGCCAGGGCACGGAGGTCGAGCTGAAGGTACCGAAGGACAGCGGCGGCGAACGGAACGCACGGGGGAAGGCGGAGCAGCGATGACGACGGACACCGCGGGTGGGGAGAGGGCAGGCGGGGGGCCCGGAGGCGGGCGGGGCCCGGTGAGGGTGATGGTGGTCGACGACCATCCCATGTGGCGCGACGCCGTCGCCCGGGACCTGTCCGAGTCCGGCTTCGAGGTGGTCGCCACCGCGGGCGACGGCGACCAGGCCGTGCGCCGGGCCAAGGCCGCCGTCCCTGACGTCCTCGTCCTCGACCTGAACCTGCCCGGCAAGCCCGGCGTCCAGGTCTGCAAGGAGGTCGTCGCCGAGAATCCGGCGCTGCGGGTGCTGGTGCTCTCGGCGAGCGGCGAACACGCCGACGTCCTGGAGGCGGTGAAGTCCGGGGCCACCGGTTATCTGCTGAAGTCCGCCTCCACCCAGGAGCTGCAGGACGCGGTGCGCCGTACGGCCGTCGGCGACCCGGTGTTCACCCCGGGCCTGGCCGGACTGGTCCTCGGCGAGTACCGCAGGCTGGCCTCCGACCCGACACCGGCCCCGGAGGGCGGCGCGTCCAATGCGCCCCGGCTGACCGACCGGGAGACCGAGGTGCTGCGCCTGGTCGCCAAGGGCCTCAGCTACAAGCAGATCGCCGAGCGGCTCGTCATCTCCCACCGCACGGTGCAGAACCACGTCCAGAACACCCTCGGCAAGCTCCAGCTGCACAACCGCGTGGAACTCGTCCGCTACGCCATCGAACGAGGCCTCGACGACGAGTAGCACCGGACGAACACCCTGAACCGTCCGGCGGTCGGCCTTTCCCGCAGGACCTGGCAGCCGGGGCCGAAACGCGCCGCTGCTGCCCCGTTCGGCCCAGGCGCGTTTGCCCCCGGCCCCGTATATTCGCGGATGCGGCAGCCGCCGCGTACGGAAGTGTTCCCGGCACGATCCCCGGAGGGCCCTGTGGAGATCCTCGCGTTCGGTGTACAGGCGGACGAGAAGCCCCTGATCGAGCGGGCCTTCCAGGGGCACCACGAGGTGCGCGGCCTGCATGTCTTCCTCAACGAGGACACCGCGCCCATCGCGGCGGGCCACGAGGTGATCTCCACCAGCGTCAACTGCGACCTCGGCGCGGGTGTCCTGGAGAGCCTGGCGGCCGGCGGCACCCGGATGATCGCCCAGCGGTCCACCGGCTTCAACAACGTCGACCTGAAGACGGCCGAGCGGCTCGGCCTGACGGTCGCCCGGGTGTCGTACTACTCGCCCCACTCGGTCGCCGAGTTCGCCTGGGCCCTCGCCATGGCCGTCAACCGGCGTATCGTCCGCGCCTCCACCCGCACCCGTGACTTCGACTTCCGGCTCGACGGGCTGATGGGCCGTGACATGCACGGCCGCACCGCCGGCGTCATCGGCACCGGCAAGATCGGCGAGGCCTTCACCCGGATCGCGCACGGCTTCGGCATGCGGCTGCTCGGCTGGGACGTCGCCGAGAACCCCGCCTGCCGGGACCTCGGCATGACCTACGTCCCCAAGGAACAGCTGCTCGCCGAGTCCGACCTGGTCAGCCTGCACGTTCCGCTGCTGCCGGAGACCCTCCACCTGATCGACGGGGCCGCCCTGCGGACCATGCGGGACGACGCGATCCTGGTGAACTCCAGCCGCGGCGGACTCGTCGACACCGCCGCCCTCGTCGCCGAACTGCGGGCGGGCCGCTTCACCGGTGTCGGGCTGGACGTGTACGAGGCGGAGGCGGGCCTGTTCTTCCTCGACAAGTCCCTGGAGGCCATCGAGGACGACACCCTGGCCCGCCTCGTCACCTTCCCGAACGTGCTGGTCACGTCCCACCAGGCGTACTACACCGTGGACGCCGTCGGCCAGATCATCGACACCACGGTGCGCAACGTCCTCGACTACACCGAGGGCCGCCGCTCGGAGAACGTCCTGGTCCCGCGCAGCTGACCCATCAGCTCGGCGACGATCGCCGCGCCGTTCAGGGTGAGCACCGACTCGGGGTGGAACTGCAGCGACGCGAACCGGGGGCCGCGCAGCGCGTGCACCTCACCGTTCGCCGCGCGGCTCACCTCGACACCGTGCGCCGCCAGCTCCGCCGCCGCCCCGTCGTCGCAGCGCGCGACGAAACTGTTGTAGAAGCCGACCGTCTCCGGCCGCCCGAACAGGTCGATCTTTGTCTGCGCCCCCTGGTACGGCACCTCCTTGCGGACGGTCTCCAGGCCCAGCCCGGCCGCGATCAGCTCGTGGCCGAGGCAGACACCGAGGACGCCGTGCCGGTTGTCCCCGACCACCGCGGCGGTCAGGCCGCGCAGGAACCGCATCTTCGGGTCGGCCGTGTCGGACGGGTCACCGGGGCCGGGACCCAGCACCACGGGCCCCTCGTGCCCGAGCACCGTCTTCCGCAGCCCGGGCTCGTCGTACCGCCGGACGGTGACCGCGAGCCCCGACGAGCGCAGCACATGCGCGAGCATCGCCGTGAAGGTGTCCTCCCCGTCGACGACCAGGGCGTGTCCCTCCAGCGCGGCCGACGGCTCCCGCATCCGCAGCCAGAACGGGGCCAGCGAGGCCCGCCGTTTGTCCAGTGCCGCCCGTACCCGGGGGTCGTCCGCCAGCCGTGGCCGTACGGACTCCCCGGGCGGCCGCCCGGGTCGCACCCCCAGCGCGGCGAGCACCCCGGCCGCCTTCGCGTGGGTCTCGGCGACCTCGCCCGCCGGGTCCGAGCCCCGCACCAGCGTGGCGCCGACCGGCACCCGCAGCCGCCCGGCCGCGTCGATGTCGGCGGTGCGGATGAGGATGGGGGAGTCGAGGGTCTGGGCCCCACCCGAATCCCGGCCGAGCAGCGCCAGCGCGCCCGCGTAGTAACCGCGCCCGGCACCGTCCGGCCCGAGGGGCTCGTACCGCTCGATCACCCGGCAGGCGTTCTGCACCGGCGACCCCGTGACGGTCGCGGCGAACATGGTCTCCTTCAGTACCTCCCGCACATCCAGCGAGGACCGGCCGCGCAGCTCGTACTCGGTGTGCGCGAGGTGCGCCATCTCCTTCAGCCGGGGTCCGACCACGACCCCGCCCATGTCGCCGACGGTGCACATCATCTTGAGCTCCTCGTCGACGACCATCGACAGCTCCTCGATCTCCTTGCCGTCGGCGAGGAACTCCAGCAGGTGCCCGGGGGCCGGCCCGCCGGCCGGGTAGCGGTAGGTGCCGCTGACCGGGTTCATCACGACCGTCCCGCCGGACGCGCGCACATGCACCTCGGGGCTCGCCCCGACCAGCGTCCGCCCTCCCGCCTCCTGCCCGGTGTGCACCACGAACGTCCAGTACGCGCCCCGCTCGCCCGTCAGCAGCCGCCGGAACAGCGCCAGCGCGTCGGCCCGCCCGAACCCGGGGATCTCCCCCTCGTACGTCCGCCGGATCACGAAGTTGGCACCCTCGCCCCGCCCGATCTCCTCCCGCAGCACCCGCCCGACGATCCCGGCGTACTCATCGTCGCCCACGTCGAAGCCGCCGCCCTCCACGCGCACGTCGTGCGCGGGCAACCGCGCCAGGGCATCGGCGAGCGGGATCTCGTGGCGCTCCTCGGGGGTCAGCACCAGCAGCGGGGTGCCGTCGTCACGCACGTCGAAACCGCGCTCCCGGATCTGCCGGAAGGGGATCAGCGCCAGCCCTTCGTCGGGCAGGTCCGCCAGGCGGTCACGGGAGGTGACGGGGCCGAGCAGCAGCTCCACCACGGTGTCGTCGTGGCCGGGCGTGCGGCGGCGCAGCAGGGCGAACGGGCGGGAATCGTCCAGCAGGCCGAGCAGGTCCACCGGGCGGTTCGTCGGTTGGTTCATCGGTCGTGGTCCCTCGATAAGGGAGGGCCGGCCCGCGGGCGTCGCGCTGTCCGCGAACGCCGAAGGCCGCCCCTCGGGCGGCCTTCGCGAAGTCTTGCGTACGCGCTACAAGATCAGTGGGCCGCCGGAGAAGCGGGCCACCACCAGTTCTGGATCGAGTTCTGGATCGAGTGCGCGAACATGTCACGCACGCTACACGACGGGGATGCGTGACGTGTGCGGTCCCGCGTCGTTGCCCACGATGTTCCTTGCCGACGCGGGGGCGGTTCCGCTCGGGACACCGCTCCGGACGAGCGCCGTACAGCCGTTCCCCGCTGCCGCGGGGACGTCCGGGTCCGCCCGCGGCCCGGACCGGCCGGGCGGACCCGTCTCACGGACCGAGCGCGGCGATGGACAGCCGAACCGACCGCGTACTCTTGAGCCCGTGACCGTGAACGCTGATTCTCGAAGCGCCGCCGCTCAGGCGACTTGGCGAAACCTGCCCGCGGCGCAGCAGCCCGAGTACCCGGATGCCGAGGCTCTGCGCGATGTGATCGCCGAGCTTGAAACGTATCCCCCGCTGGTGTTCGCCGGCGAGTGCGACCAGCTGCGCGCCCGGATGGCGGCCGTCGCCAAGGGAGAGGCGTTCCTCCTCCAGGGCGGCGACTGCGCCGAGTCCTTCGGCGCGGTGTCCGCCGAGCACATCCGGGCCAAACTCCAGACCCTGCTCCAGATGGGCGCCGTACTGACGTACGCCGCGTCGGTGCCCGTGGTGAAGGTGGGCCGGATCGCCGGCCAGTACTCCAAGCCGCGCTCCAAGTCGACCGAGACCCGCGACGGCGTGACGCTGCCCACCTACCGGGGCGACTCCGTCAACGGCTTCGACTTCACCGAGTCCGCCCGCGTCCCGGACCCCGAGCGGCTGAAGCGGATGTACCACGCCTCGGCCTCCACGCTGAACCTGGTGCGCGCCTTCACCACCGGTGGTTACGCCGACCTGCGTCAGGTGCACGCCTGGAACCAGGACTTCGTGAAGTCGTCCCCGTCGGGCCAGCGCTACGAGCAGCTCGCCCGCGAGATCGACAACGCGCTGAACTTCATGCAGGCCTGCGGGGTCGAGCCGGAGGAGTTCAAGACCGTCGAGTTCTTCTCCTCGCACGAGGCGCTGCTGATGGACTACGAGTCGGCGCTGACCCGCGTCGACTCGCGCACCGGGCAGCTGTACGACGTCTCCGCGCACATGGTGTGGGTCGGCGAGCGCACCCGGCAGCTGGACCACGCGCACATCGAGTTCGCCTCGCGGATCCGCAACCCCATCGGCATCAAGCTCGGCCCGACGACGACGGCCGAGGAGGCACTGCAGTACATCGAGCGTCTCGACCCGGACCGCGAGCCCGGCCGGCTGACCTTCATCGTCCGCATGGGCGCGGACAAGATCCGCGACAAGCTGCCCGAGCTGGTCGAGAAGGTCACCGCCTCCGGTGCCACCGTCGCCTGGGTGACCGACCCGATGCACGGCAACACCTTCGAGGCGGCCTCCGGCCACAAGACCCGCCGCTTCGACGACGTGCTCGACGAGGTGAAGGGCTTCTTCGAGGTCCACAAGGAGCTGGGCACCCACCCCGGCGGCATCCACGTGGAACTCACCGGCGACGACGTCACCGAGTGCGTGGGCGGTGGCGACGAGATCTTCGTCGACGATCTGCACCAGCGCTACGAGACCGCCTGCGACCCGCGGCTCAACCGCAGCCAGTCCCTCGACCTGGCGTTCCTCGTCGCCGAGATGTACCGGGACCAGTAACACCGCTCAGCCGAAGGAACGGCGGGGGTGGGGCGCGGATCACACGGGATCCGCGCCCCACCCCACTTTTTCGCCCTCCGAACGACAGGTAAGGTTAGGTTAGCCTCACCGATCAGGGGTCGGGACGGCACGACCCAGCACTACGTCGGGAGGTGGACAGCGTGTTCGTCTGCAGCTGCTTCGGGGTGACCGAGGAACAGGTGAGGAGTCACGCCGACGCCGGGGCCTGCACTCCCCGGCAGATCGCCTCCGCCTGCAAGGCCGGCACCGACTGCGGCGGCTGCGTGCGGCGCATCCAGGCGCTGCTCGGCCGTGGCGCCTGCCCCCGCCGGCAGGTGGCCGACCAGGGCCGGCCGCCCCTCGTGGCGGAGCTGCCCGAAGCCGCGTAAGGCCTGCCGGCTGTCGGCTCAGCGGGTCGAGAACCCGCTCGTCCCCGGACCCGAGGGGTCCGGCTGGGACTGCTCGACCACCGTCGACAGATACAGTGCCTCGCCCAGCTTCTCGATGAGTTCCAGCTGGGTGTCCAGGTAGTCGATGTGGTGCTCCTCGTCGGCGAGGATCGCCTCGAAGATGTTGGCGGACGTGATGTCGTTCTTGCGGCGCATGACCTCCACGCCCCGGCGCAGGCGGTCGATGGCCTCGATCTCGACCTCCCGGTCGGCCTGGAACATCTCCGTCACCGTCTGCCCGACCCGTACGTGGAAGAGCCGCTGGTAGTTGGGCAGGCCGTCGAGCAGCAGGATGCGGTCGGTGAGGACCTCCGCGTGACGCATCTCGTCGAAGGACTCGGCGCGCGTGTACTCGGCGAGTTTGGTCCAGCCCTTGTGGTCCTGCAGCTTCGAGTGCAGGAAGTACTGGTTGATCGCGGTCAGCTCGGCGGTCAGCTGCTCGTTGAGGAATTCGATGACCTCGGGATCGCCCTGCATCGCAGAAGCTCCTTCCACACGGGTGTACGAGCCGGATGCGCCGCATGATTCCACCGGTGGAGAAGATCGTCCAGTAAGCATTGACTTAGTAAGTAAGGGCATGCTTACAGATGTTTGGCGTGGATTGCCCGGATTCGTGGGGCCCCGGTCCGGTGCGTCACGCGGGGTCTGTCAGGATGGAGGCATGGGTCAGCCGGCGGAACGCGAATCGGGGGAGCGCCCAGCGGAGGAAAGGGCACGGTTCGAGCTTCCGCCGGGGCAGCGACTGCAGAAGGGCTGGCCGGTCACGCACTACGGGCCGGTGCCCAGGTTCCGGGCCGAGCGCTGGGACTTCAGGGTGTTCGGCGCCACCGCCGAGGGCGACAAGCACTGCTGGAACCATGAGGAGTTCACGGCCCTGCCGTACCGCAGTGTCGTGGCCGACCTGCACTGCGTCACCAAGTTCAGCATGCTCGGCGCCGAATGGGGCGGCATTCCGGCGCGCACCCTCCTGGAGCTCGCCCCGCCCGCGCCCGGGGTCACCCATGTGATGGTGTGGGCCGAGTACGGATTCAGCTCCAACCTGCGTCTGGCGGACTTCTCGTCCGAGCGGACCCTCTTCGCCACCCACAAGGACGGTGAACTGCTGACCGCCGAGCACGGGTTTCCGCTCCGTCTGATCGTTCCCCACCTGTACGCCTGGAAGGGACCCAAATGGGTCCGCGGAGTGGAGTACATGACCGACGACCGCCGCGGTTTCTGGGAGGAACGCGGCTATCACAACGTCGGCGATCCCTGGAAGGAACAGCGCTACTCGTACCAGGAGGAGCCCGGGGACGGCCCCGGGCTCTGAGCCGGACCGGGTGGGACTACGACTCCCGGAGCTTCTTCAGCCGCTCCACGTCCGCCGCGTGCCCCTCCTTGCCGCCGGGCGTCTCGATGATCAGCGGTACGCCCTCGGTCGCGGGGTGTGTCATCAGCGCGCGGAACGGGGCCTCGCCGATATGGCCTCCGCCGATGTTCGCGTGACGGTCCTTGTGCGCGCCGACCACGTCCATCGAGTCATTGGCGTGGATCAGTTTCAGCCGCCCCTCACCGACCGTGTCCACCAGCAGATCCAGCGTCCGGTGCATCCCGTCCGGCCCGGTCAGATCGTGACCGGCCGCGAAGACGTGGCAGGTGTCCAGGCAGACACCCAGCTTCGGATGGGCGTCCAGCACCTCGAAGTACGGCCCGAAGTCCCAGGTGCGCGAACAGAGGGAGGAGCCCTGGCCGGCCGTCGACTCCAGCAGCAGGAACGGGTCGTCGTCACGGGTGAGCTCGTCGAGCAGGGGCAGCAGGTACTCCCGTACCTGTGCCAGCGCCACCGACCGCTCGCGGCCGCCGGTCGCGCTGCCGGTGTGGACCACCACGCCCAGCGCCCCGATCTCGCGCCCGCGCCGCAGCGAGTGCCGCAGCGACTCGGCGGACCGCTCGGCGGTCGCCCGGGTGTGGGACCCGAAGTTGATCAGGTACGGGGCGTGCACGTACGCCGGGATCGCCTCGGCCGCGCACGTCTCGCGGAAGGCCTCGTCCTGCTTCGGGCTGCCGACCGGGGTCGCCCAGCCGCGCGGGTTGGCGACGAAGACCTGCACGGCCTCCGCACGCAGCTCACGGGCGTAGGACAGACCGACGGAATGCAGACCGCCGGCCACGGGGACATGGCCGCCGACCGGATTGCGGGCAGAACCGGACAGGTGACTCTTCACCCGTCCAGGGTGTCATGGGTGCGTCCGGCGCCCGTCGGCGGACCAGCGGATCAGCGGATCCTGAGGGTGATCGTCGAGCCCTTGGGCGCGGTGTCCCCGCCCGCCACGGACTGTTCGTCGACGCTGTCGCCGAAGAGTCCGAGCAGTCCGCGGTCCTCCTCGACCCGGAACCCGGCCGCCTCCAGCGTCCTGGTGGCCTCGTCCACGCCGTCCCCGACCACGTCGGGAACCTCGACCATCTCGGGGCCCTTGGACAGCGTCAGCGTCACGGTGTCGCCCTCGACGGCCTCACCGCCCGCCTCCGGGCTCTGCCGGGCCACCCGTCCCGCGTCGTGCTCGGAGGTGATCCGCCCGGTGGCGACCTTTACCTCGAGGCCGGCCTCCTCCAGTTCGGCGCGCGCGTCCCGAAGGTCCTCGCCGGTCACCTCGGGGATGTCCACCGGGTTGCCCTTGCTCACGGTGAGCGCCACCGCCGAGCCCGCACGGACCTCGGTGCCCCCGGCCGGCCCGGTGGAGACCACGGAGCCCTTGGCCACGTCCTCGCTGAACTCCCGGGTGACCATGCCGGGCTCCAGGCCCACGTCCTTCAGCGCGGACCGCGCCCTGTCCAGCGCGACGCCGTCCACATCGGGCACCTTCACGGTCCTCGGTCCCTTGGAGAGGGTCAGCGAGACCGAGTCGGTGTTGCGGATGCGCTCGCCCGCCCCCGGGTCCGTACCGACCACCGTGCCCCGCTCCACGGAGTCGCTGTACGCCTCCTCGACCTGCCCGACGTCCAGCCCGGCCTGAGCCAGCCGGTCCCGGGCCTGCTTCTCGGTCTTGGCCAGCAGCGGCGGGACCTTGGTGAACTGGCCCGAGTTGATGTACCAGACACCCGCTCCGGCTCCGAGGAGCAGCAGCACCACGACGACGATCGCCATGGGGCCGCGTCGCAGCGCCGGAACGCGCAGCCCCGGACCGCGCCGGGGCGGCAGCGGCGCCGGGGACCGGAGCCGGCTGGTGAGGTGGTCCGTGTCCTCGTTGACGGGCAGCGGGCGGGGGACCGTCAGCGCGCGCGGGATGACGCTCGTACGGTCCTCGGCGTTGTGGTGCTGCGACGACAGCGCCTGCGGCGGAGTCGCGTCCAGATGGGCCGCGTCGAGGCCGCCGCGGGCCTCGCGGACCTGCGCGAGCAGCGCCACCGCGTCGTACGGGCGGACCTCCGGGTTGCGCGCGGTCGCCGACGCGACCAGCTCGTCCAGGGCGTACGCCATACCGGGCACGGCGGCCGACGGCGGCGGTACGTCGTCGTGCAGATGCTTGTAGAGCACGATCGCGGGGGAGTCCCCCTCGTGCGGACGCTCACCCGTCAGCATCTCGTAGAGCAGGATGCCGCACGCGTAGACGTCCACGCGGGGATCGGCGACACCGTCCTCGATCTGCTCCGGTGCCAGGTAGGAGACCGTGCCCAGCACGGTGCCGGTGGTGTTCGTCACCGTGTCCACGCCCCGGACCAGGCCGAAGTCGGCGACCTTGACCCGGCCGTCGTCCCCTATCAGCACGTTCTCCGGCTTCATGTCCCGGTGCACGAAACCGGCGCGGTGGGCGGCGCCGAGCGCGGCCAGCACCGGCTCCAGGATGTCCAGCGCGGCCCGCGGCTGCAGCGCCCCGCGCTCGCGCAGCACGTCCCGCAGGGTGCAGCCGGCGATGTACTCCATCGCCAGATACACGTACCCCCGGTCGGTGCCCTGGTCGAAGACCTGCACCACGTTCGGATGGGCCAGACGGGCCACCGACTTCGCCTCGCGGATGAACCGGTCGACGAAGGAGCCGTCGGCGGCGAGCGCCGGGTGCATCACCTTGAGCGCGAGCACGCGGTCGAGACGGGTGTCCACGGCCCGGTAGACCGTGGCCATCCCGCCGACCGCGATACGCGCCTCGACGCGATACCGGCCGTCGAGCACCTGCCCGACCAGAGGGTCCTGAAGGGTCGTGTCCACGCAGGTGAGTCTACGAGCAGCGGCCGACACCCCCCACCGCTTCGTCGCGGATCGCACCGCGACTGCAGCGGACCTGTGACGCAACCCACGTACACGGCGCGGGACGGACGCGCGCACGGTCCGGACCGCGACGCAAAGGCCGCCGACGGCGGCGCACTCCCACGGGGAGCGTGCACCTCCCGGCCGACCGGAAACGGGTGGTGCGCGAGTGGGGAACACTCAAAACGCCGGCCGCTCCGGATCCAGCACGGCGAGGCCCTCCGCAGGGGACGAGGCCTCGGCGAAGTGCCGCCGCGGAATCCGCCCCGCCCGCCGCGCCAGCCGCCCCGCCTCGACCGCACCCCGCATGGCGGCAGCCATCAGTACCGGCTCCTGCGCCCGCGTGACCGCCGAGGCGAGCATCACCCCCGCGCACCCCAGCTCCATCGCCAGCGCCGCGTCCGACGCCGTACCGGCGCCCGCGTCCAGGATCACCGGCACGCGCGCGTGCTGCGTGATCAGCTCGAAGTTGTGCGGGTTGCGGATGCCGAGCCCCGACCCGATCGGCGACCCGAGCGGCATGATCGCCGCACAGCCGACGTCCTCCAGTTTCCGTGCCACCACCGGATCGTCATTGGTGTACGGCAGCACCGTGAACCCGTCGTCGACCAGGGTCTCCGCCGCATCCAGCAGCTCGATCGGGTCCGGCAGGAGGGTGCGCTCGTCGGCGATGACCTCCAGTTTGACCAGATCGGTGCCGAGCGCCTCCCGCGCGAGACGCGCGGTGAGCACCGCCTCACCGGCGGTGTAGCAGCCCGCCGTGTTCGGCAGCACCCGGATGCCCAGCCTCTCCAGCAACGACAGGACCGAGCCGTGCGCCGAGGCGTTCACCCGGCGCATCGCGACGGTCGTCAGCTCCGTCCCGGACGCCACCAGCGCCCGCTCCAGCACCTCGAGGCTGGGCGCCCCGCCGGTCCCCATGATCAGCCGGGACGTGAAGGTGGTACCGCTGAGAACGAATGGATCGTCGGCCATGGTCAGCCTCCTTGGACGGCGGTCAGGACTTCCACCCGGTCCCCCTCGGAGAGGGCCGTGAGCGGCCACTGCGCGCGCGGGACGACGGTCTCGTTGAGGGCGGCGGCCACCCCGGAGGGAGCGGGGGTCAGGGTGGCGACCAGCGCGTCGAGCGCCGTACCCGGAGCCACCTCGCGCGGCTCTCCGTTGACGGAGACGGAGACGGAGACGGTGTCGGTGTCGGTGTCGGTGTCGGTTCGGCCGGCGGCGGCCTTCGCCGGATCGTTCATGCGGGCTGCTCCGTGAGTGCGGCGGCGGTGAACCGCCGGGGGGTGAAGGGGCGGGCATGGGACGGGAGTTCACCGGTGGTCAGGACCTCGGCCAGGGCGTCGCCGGTGACCGGCGTGAGCAGCACGCCGTTGCGGTGGTGCCCGGTCGCGAGGACCAGTCCCGCCAGCGCGGACGGACCGAGCAGCGGCGCGTTGTCGGGTGAGCCGGGGCGCAGCCCGGCCCGGGTCTCGGTGAGCGGAAGTTCGGTGATCCCGGGGACGAGTTCGTGGGCGTCGCGCAGCAGTTCGTACACCCCGCCCGCGGTGACGGTCGTGTCCCAGCCCTGTTCCTCGCTGGTCGCCCCGATCACCAGCTCGCCGCTCTCGCGCGGCACCAGATACACATGGCTGCCGCGCACCACCGCGCGTACCGTCCGGCTCAGGAAGGGCCCGAACCGGTCCGGCATCGCCAGCCGGACCACCTGCCCCTTCACGGGACGTACCGGAGGCAGCACCTCCGGCGGGATTCCCGCGAGCCGCCCGCTCAGGCTGCCCCCGGCGAGCACCACCTGCCCGGCGCTCAGCCCGGTGCCGTCGGCGGTGACCACGCCCGTGGCCCGCTCCCCGGTGACGGTGAGCCGCTCGGCCCACGCGCGGTGCAGGACCACGCCCGCCCGCTCGCAGGCCGTCACCAGCGCGGCCGCCAGGCGCCGGGGGTCGATCTGGTGGTCGCCGTCCACCCGCAGCCCGCCGCGCACCCCCGGTGCGAGCATCGGTTCCAGGCGCCGGCAGTCCCGCCCGGACAACCACTGCGCGTCGAGCCCCGACTGCTGCTGGAGGGCGTGCAGTTCGCGCAGATGGGCGCGGTCGTCGGCGTCCAGCGCGACCGCGAGTGTGCCGCAGCGGCGGTAGCCGAGGTCGTGGCCGGTGGCCTCGGTGAGCTCGGCGGCGAAGTCGGGATAGCGGCGCGCGGAGGCGAGATTCAGACCGAGCAGGGTCTGCTCGCCGTAGTGCAGTTCCGTGACGGCGGCCAGCATCCCGGCGGCCACCTGGGCGGCACCGGCGCCCGGCTCGGGGTCCAGCACGGTCGTGGCCAGCCCGCGCTGCGCGGCCCGCCAGGCCGTGACCAGGCCGATGATCCCGCCCCCGACGACGAGGACGTCCGGGGAACGTCCCGGCGCGCGCGGGGCACCCGAGGCGTCAGGGGTACCCGGGGTACCCGGGGTGTGTGTGGGCGGCATGGGCGTCCAGCCCCTCCCTTCGCCGGCATGACCCGGATCAGGTTCATACGGTCGGAGGCCGCCAGCCTCCCTCTCAGTCCGGTGCGTCCGGACTCCCGCGCGTGTTCTACGGTGGCCAGCCTAGCCCCGGAACAATGCCGGAACAACGAACGCGCAGGGAGCCCTCACATGGCTGGTTCGCTCGACGGCCTCGTCCTCTCCCCGGTCGCCGACCAGGCGCCGGGGCAGGTCGGTACCCGCACCCGGTTCGTCTACCACGAGCAGGGCGGCCGGATCTGGGCCGAGTACGCGGGCGGTGACGTCGTCCGCGGACACCTGGTGGGCACCAGGGAGGGGGACCGGCTGGACTTCCGGTACGTGCAGCTCAAACAGGACGGCACCACCTCGGGCGGACACTGCGAGTCGACGGTCGTGGAACTGCCCGACGGACGGCTGCGGCTGGAGGAGACCTGGGCGTGGGAGTCGCAGCCGGGCAGCGGCACCAGCGTCGTGGAGCAACTCACGACCCCCGAGGACCGACCGGCCGCGGAACAGGTGTCTATGGTGATCAGGTGAGCGAGCAGACACGGGAACGGGGGCCGTCCGGGCCGCGGCGCGTGGTGGTGACGGGAGCCGGCATGGCCGGCGTGCAGACCGCCGTCTCCCTCCGCGAGCAGGGCTTCGCCGGCGCCGTGACCCTCATCGGCGCCGAGCCCCACCAGCCGTACGACAGACCGCCGTTGTCCAAGGCCGTCCTGCTCGGCAAGGCGGAGGACTCCGCCCTCGACGTCGACTTCGAGGCACTCGGCATCGAACTGCGGCTCGGCTGCGAGGTGTTCGGGCTGCGCCCCGCCGACCACGAGCTGGACACGGAGGCCGGGCCGGTCCCCTACGACGTCCTGGTCGTCGCGACCGGTGCCGAACCGGTCCGGCTGCCGGGTGCGGAGGGTGTTCCGGGTGTCCACCTGCTGCGCACCCTGGACGACGCCGAACGGCTGCGGCCCGTGCTCGCGCGCCGGCAGGACGTCGTGGTCGTCGGCGCCGGCTGGATCGGCGCGGAGTTCGCCACGGCGGCGCGCGAGGCGGGCTGCGCGGTCACCGTCGTGGAGGCCGCCGGCCGCCCGCTGGCCGAGGCGCTGCCGGCCGAGGTGGCCGCTTCGATGACCGCCTGGTACGGCGACGCGGGAGTGGAGCTGCGCACGCACGCGCGCGTGAAGCGCGTCGAGCCGGGCGCGGTGGTGCTGGACGACGGTTCACGGCTGTCCGCGGACGCCGTCGTCGTCGGGATCGGTGCCCGCCCCGCCACCGCCTGGCTGGCCGGCTCCGGCATCGAGCTGGGCCGGTACGGCGAGGTGGTCGCCGACGCCCGCCTGGCGACCTCCGTGCCAAACGTGTACGCGGTCGGCGACTGCGCGTCCTTCCCCTCGGAGCGGTACGGCGAACGCCTGCTGGTGCATCACTGGGACAACGCCCTGCAGGGCCCGCGCACGGTCGCGGCGAACATCGTGGGGGCGGCCACCGGCGAGCCCCCGGCGGTGTACGACCCGGTGCCGTACTTCTGGTCCGAGCAGTTCGGACGCTTCGTCCAGTACGCCGGGCACCACGCGGACGCCGACCGGACGGTGTGGCGCGGGGAGGCGGACGGCCCGGCGTGGACGGTCTGCTGGCTCCGCGGATCCCGGCTGGTCGCGCTGCTGGCCGTGGGCCGCCCCCGCGACCTGGCCCAGGGGCGGCGGCTGATCGAGGCGGGCACGGCGATGGACGGGACGCTGCTGGCCGACCCGACGAGACCGCTGAAGTCGGCGAGGGCGGCGTGAGCACCGGGCCCCCGCCGCCCTCGCGCCCCGGTGCCCGGTCGTCCGCCCGGGCTGAAACACCCGCCCAGGTGGAGGGGCCTGGCTTCCGACTGTCGGTGGCAGATGGCACGCTTGTCCCGTGACCGAGATTGACGCAAAGACCGATGCTCTCGTCCCCGCCTGGCTCACCCTGCCCGACATCGCCGAGATGCTCGGCGTCGAGGTGACGCGCGTCCGGCAGCTGGTCAAGGACGGCCAGCTCATCGCCGTACGCCGAGGTGAGAACCGCGCACTGCACGTCCCCGCGGCCTTCATCGACGGGGACAAGGTCGTCAAGGGCCTTTCCGGGACCCTGACGCTCCTGCGGGACGACGGCTTCACGGACGAAGAGATGCTGGACTGGCTCTTCACCCCCGACGAGAGCCTGCCGGGCACGCCCGCGCAGGCGCTGAGCGAGAACCGCGGCACGGAGGTGAAGCGCCGCGCCCAGGCGCTCGCCGTCTGACCTCGGGGCACGCCCCGGGGCGGAGCGCCGGGACCCGTACGCGCGCCGGCGCGCACATCCGTACGCGTGCGCGGCCTGCGCCCGTACCCACTCACCCCCGTACCCGGACGTGAACCGCCACCGCCCCGACCGCCACCCGGCACCGCTCGCACAGGGCGCCGGGGCGGCGGCACAGGATCCGTCGCGGCGTGTGCTCCACCGGCCCCGGGCGGGCCGGAGCACCCGCCGACGACCCACCGGGCCCGCCCCACGCCGACCGGGCCCGGCCGCCACCGACACACGGGGGACTCCCGCATGCCCGACACCGCCGCAGGCACCGCCCCGCGCGCCCGCCTCGCCGACTCCCTGCTCTACCTCTGCACCGACGCCCGCAAGCGGCAGGGCGACCTCCCGGAGTTCCTGGACGCGGTCCTGGCAGGCGGCGTCGACATCGTCCAGCTCAGGGACAAGGGCATGGAGGCCGCCGAGGAGCTGGAGCACCTGACGGTTCTCGCGGACGCCTGCGCCCGGCACGGCAAGCTGCTCGCGGTGAACGACCGCGCGGACGTCGCCCACGCCGCCGGCGCCGACGTACTGCACCTCGGGCAGGGCGACCTCCCCGTCCCCGCGGCCCGGGCCGTCCTCGGCGAGGACATCCTGATCGGCCGCTCCACGCACGCCGAGTCCGAGGCCGCCTCGGCCGCCGTGCAGGACGGCGTGGACTACTTCTGCACCGGCCCCTGCTGGCCCACCCCCACCAAGCCCGGCCGACCCGCCCCCGGCCTCGGCCTGGTCCGGTACGCCGCCGCCCTCGGCACCGACCGCCCCTGGTTCGCCATCGGCGGCATCGACCTCGGCAACCTCGACGAGGTACTGGACGCCGGCGCCCGCCGGGTGGTCGTCGTACGGGCCATCACCGAGGCGGACGACCCGGGCGCGGCGGCGGCCGAGTTCGCGAGGCGGACGCGGCAGGCGGCAGGCGGCACACGTCCCTGACAGTGTCCAAGGGGTGGACAACAAGTCGGCAATTCCGGCGAATCCCCGCATCCGGTTGGGGGGACCGGCGTCCCCTGGCTAACCTGCCGGTATGGCCCTCGGAACCGCATCCGTCAGGACTGATCACGCGCGCACTGTGCGTGACATGCTCGCTGCCGGGAAGACGACGTACTCGTTCGAGTTCTCGGCACCCAAGACGCCCAAGGGCCAGCGCAACCTCTGGAGCGCGCTGCGCAGGGTCGAGGCGGTCGCCCCGGACTTCGTCTCCGTCACCTACGGAGCCGGAGGGTCGACCCGCGCGGGCACGGTCCACGAGACCGAGCAGATCGTCGCCGACACCACCCTCACCCCGGTCGCCCACCTCACCGCGGTCGACCATTCCGTCGCCGAACTGCGCAACATCATCGGCCAGTACGCCGACGCCGGGATCCGCAACATGCTCGCCGTGCGGGGCGACCCGCCCGGCGACCCGATGGCCGACTGGATCCCGCATCCGCAGGGCCTGACCTACGCCGCCGAACTCGTCCGGCTCATCAAGGAGTCGGGCGACTTCTGCGTGGGTGTCGCCGCCTTCCCGGAGATGCACCCGAGGTCGTCCGACTGGGACACGGACGTCGCGAACTTCGTCGACAAGTGCCGGGCCGGCGCCGACTACGCGATCACCCAAATGTTCTTCCAGCCCGAGTCCTACCTGCGTCTGCGTGACCGGGTCGACGCGGCGGGTTGCGGGACACCGGTGATCCCCGAGGTCATGCCGGTGACCAGTGTGAAGATGTTGGAGAGGTTGCCGCAGCTCAGTAACGCGTCGTTCCCGGATGCCCTGAAAGAGCGGATCCTCACAGCGGCGGACGATCCGGCGGCGGTACGCTCCATCGGTATCGAGTTCGCCACGGAGTTCTGCGCACGGCTGCTGGCCGAGGGAGTGCCCGGACTGCACTTCATCACGCTCAACAACTCCACGGCGACGCTGGAAATCTACGAGAACCTGGGCCTGCACCACCCGCTGCGGGCCTAGACCGGTCGCACCGGCATACGACACACTGCGTAGCGGCCACTGGGAGAGGGGCGTACATGGGCTGGACGGTCCTCTACATCGCGTTCGGCGTCGTCGCGTTGTGGCTGCTCGGCGAGGTGCTGCTGCAGTACAAGGCGCGCCTGCGCTGGCGGCTGCTCGCCTTCGCGGGCTTCCTGGGCGTCGTGCTCGGCGTGCTGATCCCGTCCGTTCCCGTCATCGGACTGGGCGCCATCGCCTTCGCGATCGGCCAGACCTACGTCACGCTGTCGTTCCGCCGTGGCTTCGCGGAAGGCTGGGCGGTCAACGCCCCGCTGCTGTCCGCAGTCAAGGGGGGCCGCGGCGACCGCGGGCGCCAGGACCCGGCCCCGGAGGTCTCCGACCCGGAGGTCTCCGACCCGGAGGTCTCCGATCCGGAGGCCACCGGCGCCGGGCACGGGGACGAGGGCGCCGGGTACGGGGGTGCCGGCCGGCGCCGCGACCGGGACTCCTACGGAGCCGACGACGACTACGACCGCGACGACGTGTTCACGCCCGTGCGCGGCGAGCAGCAGGCGGCGGCCGCCGAGACCACCGCCGTCTACGAGCCGCAGCCCATGCCCGACGACACCGGCTCGTACGGCGTCTACAACGACAACGGGTACGCCGCCCCCGCTCAGGACGACCAGTACGGGGCCACCGCCCAGGACCAGTACGGGGCCACCGCCCAGAGCACCGGCCAGGGCTACGACACCGGCCAGAACTACGCCTACGACTACTCCGGCTACGGTCAGCAGCAGGCCTACGACACGGGCCAACAGCAGCAGTACGCCGCCTACTCCGACCCGTACATCGGCAATCCGACCTACGAGGGGACCTCGTACGACACCGGATACACCGACCCGCAGGACCAGTACGGCCGGCAGGACTACGGCGGCCAGGAGCAGTACGGCGGCGGCTACGGCGGCGACACCCCGGCGGGCGGTTTGTGGGTCCCGCAGCAGCGCAGCGCCGACGACCTGTACGGCGGTGAACTCCCGCAGGAGCAGCCGTACCCGTACCAGGACGACGGCCGGCAGGGCCAGGGCCCCGGCAACGGGAACGACAGCGGGTACGACGAGCAGCAGTACCGCTACTGACCGGGCCCGGCCCGTCGCGGCCGCTCACCGGGATCCGCGGAACTCCGGTCCCTCCACGATCAGTCCCGCGACCAGCGCGCCCGACATCCCGGCGTGCGGGAGGCCCCCGCCGGGGTGCGACCAGCCGCCCACCGTCAACAGGCCCGGTGTCCCGGTGCTGTTGGACGGGTGCAGCAGTCGCCCGCCCGCCGCGGCCAGCGCCGGGACCGGTACCGCTCCGCCCTCCGCGCCCGTCGCCCGCGCGATGTCGTCCGGGGTGCGGACCTCGCTGTGCAGGAGACGGTCGCGCAGGTCGGGTACGGCCCGCTCGGCGGCGGTGATCATGTTCCGCGCGTGCTCCTCCAGCGCCGGTCCCGCGGATCCCGCGGGCACTGTCGAGGTGAGGGTGACCGCCTCATGGTCCGCGTCGGGGACCAGAGCGGGGTCGTCGGGCCGCAGGACCGTGACCGTGGGGTGCGCGGGCAGACCCGCGGGGGAGCCGAACAGGGACGCCAGCTCGGCCTCCCGGTCCCGGGTGTGCACGACCGTCCGGTGAGGCGTCCCCTCGGGACGTCCGCCGCGCAGCGCCAGCAGCACCGTCAGGCGGCTCGCCGCTCCAGGGCGGCCCGGAACCTCGCCGTCACCCCGCACCCGCGCCTCCCGCGTCAGCCGGTCCAGCACACCGGGCGTCACCCCGGCGACCACATGGTCCGCCTCGGTCACCGCCCCCCGGCCGCCATCGACGGCGGCGGCGCCGGGCGAGGCCCGGAAGGCGTTCTCGGTGAACTCCACGCCCGCCGCCCGGCCGTCCTTCTCCAGCACCCCGGTGACCTCGGCGCCGAAACGGAACTCCACCCCGCGGGCCAGGCACCGCTCGTACACCGCGCGGGCCAGCTCCCGCATGCCGCCGCGGACGTACCAGGTACCGAAGGCGTGCTCCATGTACGGCAGCACCGCCGCGCTCGCCGGAGTGGACCGGGGGTCCAAACCGTGCTCGAGCGCGTGACTCTCCAGCAGGGAGACCAGCCGGGGATCGCGCAGTTCCCAGGCGGCGACCTCGGCGAGCGTGCCCGCCGTGCGCGTGCGCAGCAGCTTCCTGTGGGGGACGGCCGGGTAGGGCTCGCGCTCGGCCAGCACCTGCCAGTCGGGCCACAGCGGCTCCTCCAGGAGAGGCCTGCGCGTCCTGTCCCAGGCCTCGCGGGCCCGCACCAGGAAGTCGCCCCAGCGCCTGGCGGCGGCAGGCCCGAGGGCCGCGTCCAGGGCGGAGACGACACCCGCGCGGGACGCGTTCGGCAGCGGAAGACGCGTACTGTCCGCGAACACGTGGTGCGACGACGGGTCGACCTGGACCAGTTCGACGCAGGACTCCAGCGGCTCCCTGCCCGTCTTCAGGAACAGATCGCGGTAGACCGCGGGCAGGGGAAGCAGCCCGGGGCCGGTGTCGAAGGCGAAGCCCTCCCGCTCCAGCCGGCGCAACGCCCCGCCGTACGTGTCCGTCCGCTCGTACACCGTCACCCGGTGGCCCGCGACGGCCAGCCGGGCAGCGGCAGCCATCGCGCCCAGCCCGGCGCCGATCACCGCAATCCGTGCCATGCCAAAGACATTACCCGCCGGTCACCGACAGGCGTTCCCGGGCCGTCCGGGCGGGGCCGGTGGCCCGGGAACGCCGGCCGGCACCCCGTCGTCCCGCCGCGAGTGCGGTGGCGCGGCGGCCCGCGGCCACGGCCAGGAGGGGGCGGTGGGCGGCGAGCCGCCGGCCGGGCCGCCGGTGCGGTCACCCGCGCAGGGGCGTCGGAGGCGGTTCCCGCGGTGAGGATCTCCGCGGCGCCCGGTAAGCGCAGCACCAGGGTCGGGCGGTGCCGCCGGTCCGTCCGTTTCCCGCACGGAGTCCGTACGCGGTCTCGTGCCGGACCTCGCGACGGACCTGCCCGAGGAGGGCTGCGCCGCGGATCCGGCGGGCCGAGGCCCTGCCCGCGGCCACCGAGGCACCCGCCCGGGTGCAGCCGCCCCCGTCGCGGCGTTGTGAGGGCGGGTGCGCAGGGCTGAGTACCCATACCTAGTCCCCGAGATGAGTACGCGCGCGGATGGGCCACGACCTGCGAAAACGAGAGAGTAGAGGCCACGGGGAGGGGCACGGATCCGGAACCGGCGACACGGGGCGCCGGAACGGTCCGGGCCCGCTGCCCGCTCCTTCCGCCGGCGGCGTCGGCGGGAGCGAGGCACGGGGGAACCCGGGGGACGACCGCAACGGGGGTCCCGCGGTGGGACGTACGGGGGAGTACGCCAGGCGCCGGTCCGGCAGTGGCTCGCGGGGGACGCAGCCACCGCCGGACCGGCGTTCTCCCGTGGCCCGGGCCGGTTGACGGCCACCGCCGGGCCGTCCCCGCCGTCTCAGCGGCGGCCGCTCACACGTCCCTGCAGCAGCCGGGACAGCGCCGCGTGCACATCGTCCAGGGAGCGCTCCGGCTGGAAGGCCTGCCAGTCCAGCGCGGCCACCAGCACCATGCCGACCAGTGCCGCGGCCGTCAGCGGAATGTCGATCTCCGCACTGAACTCCTCGTTGTCCACGCCCTCGCGCAGCACGTCCTCGACCACCGCCACGGCCTGCTGCCGGACCACCAGCAGCGTGGACTGCCAGGCCCGGTTGGTGCGCCACAGCTCGGCCACGTACAACTGGGTGAAGGCCGGGTAGCGGTCGATGAAGACGAGCCCCGCGCGGACCATCGCGTCCAGGGCGTCGACCTTGCTGCCGCCCGCCCCGGCCGTCCGCTCGGCCGCCTCCCGCAGAGAGGCGGTGAGGAGCCCGACCCCGTGCCGCAGCAGTTCCTCGAAGAGGACCGACTTGCTCGCGAAGTTGTAGTAGACCGTGCCCTTCGCGACCCCCGCCCGCTCGGCGATCTCGTCCACGGTGGTGGCGGAGAAGCCCTGCTCCGCGATGAGAGTGACGGCCGCCTCGTAGAGCTTCTGCCGGGTGGCCTCGCGGCGGGTGCTGCCGCCCGACGTGGTGCTGCTGCGTTCCATGCCCCTGATTCTCACAGCACCCCCGGCCCGCCCCTCCACAGGCTCGGCCCAGGGGGCGGCCCGCTCCGCATCGAACAGTCGATCGAGACAAAGCCCCAGGTCGGAACGGATTGTCAGTGGCATACCGCACGATGAACGCATACGGCACCTCGTAGCAGGGGATGCCGTCACGAAGACGACAGGAGGTTCGTCATGGCCCACTCGTCCGTAGCCGCCGCCCGCCGGCGCCGCGCCACCGGCCCTGCCCCCTCACTGACCGGTCCGCCGAGCGACGTCCACCCCGTGCTGCGCCGTGCCACCGCCCCGCCCGCCGCCCTCGACCTGCTCGCCCAGGCCCGTGCCGGACTCGACGAGGCCACCGTCCTCGACACCCCCAACGAGCGCTATGCGACGGCCCACCTCGCCGCCCTGCGCACCGCCGCCGCCGTGCTCGCCGCACGGGGACGGCCCGAGACCTCGCCCCGGGCCCGCACCAGGATCCGGAGCGCCTGGGAAGTGCTCCCCGAGATCGCGCCCGAACTCACCGAATGGAGTGCCCTGTTCGCCTCGGGCGCCCGCCGCCGCGCCCGTGCGGAGGCGGGCATCCGGGACGCGGCCAGCGGGCGGGACGCCGACGACCTGATACGGGACGTCGCGATGTTCCTGCGCCTGGTCGAGCGGATGCTCGTCCTCCAGCCCGTCCTCCCGCAGCCCCGCTCGGACGACCGCCCCGGCCACCCGGACGGGCACGACCCGGGCGGCGGCACGGCCCGCGAGCTGCCCGACGCGGGCTGAGGGCTTCTCCCGGGCCCCGGCCCACCCTGCCGCCCCGCTCACGCCCCCGCCCGGCGGGGGCGTGAGCGGGGCGGCGCGGGCGATGCGGCGCAGGCAATAGGGTGGAAGACGCCTGAAGCCTCCGCGTTCCCTGTCCGGGCCGAGAGGCAGCCCGATCGCTCCGCCGTGAACGAGGCGGTGCCCGCCGAGGAGTCAACTGCCGTGTCGGACACCCTGCGCCCCCGCGCCGCTCTCCGTACCGCCGTGGTCTGGGAGGTCCTCCAGGACGCCCTGGAGGGCCGGGTCAGGGCGACGGGACGGCCGGCGCTGGACGTCCTCGACACGGGTGGCGGCAGCGGCAACTTCGCCGTGCCCGTGGCCCGCCTCGGCCACCGGGTCACCGTCGTCGACCCCAGCCCCAACGCGCTGTTCGCCCTGGAGCGCCGCGCCGCCGAGGCCGACGTCGCCGACCGGGTCCGCGGCGTCCAGGGCGACGCGCACGGCCTCTTCGACGTCGCCGAGCGCGGCGGCTACGACGTGGTGCTGTGCCACGGAGTGCTGGAGTACGTCGACGACCCGGCCGAGGGCGTGCGCAACACGGTGGCCGCCCTGCGCCCCGACGGCGTCCTCAGCCTGCTCGCGGCCGGCCTCGGCGGCGCCGTGCTCTCCCGGGCCCTCGCAGGTCACTTCAAGGAGGCCCGGCAGGCACTCGACGACCCGAACGGCCGATGGGGCACGGGCGACCCCGTACCGCGCCGCTTCACCGCCGATCAGCTCACCGGCCTGGTCGAGGGAGCGGGGCTGCGGGTCGGCGCCGTGCACGGCGTGCGGGTCTTCGCCGACCTCGTCCCCGGCGTGCTCGTGGACACCGAGCCCGGAGCCCTGGACGCGCTGCTGGAACTGGAGGCCGCGGCGGCCGAACTCGCCGCCTTCCACGCCGTGGCCACCCAGCTCCATGTGCTCGGTGAGGCTCCGGGGACCGAAGGGGCCTGAGAGCCGCCTGCGCCGCGCCGCTGATCAGCGGCGCGGCCGTCGGCCGCACTCCGCAGGGAGTCCGCCACAGGCCCCCCGAATGGCGGCTGGGCACCGTATGATCGAGGGAGACCGTCCGGCATGACGGCCTGGCCGCCGGGGAATGAGAAGCCTCGAGCGGACCGGGACGCCCATGACGGGTGCCGGTTGGCCAATTGGCGCAGAGGGGCGGGTTTCATGGGGGCGAATCCCTGCCTATCCTGAAGGGACCCCCCGGGTCGCCCCGGCGACTGCACGATGAGGAGGACGCCGTGCCGCTCTCGGAGCACGAGCAGCGCATGCTCGAGCAAATGGAGCGAGCGCTGTACGCCGAAGATCCCAAGTTCGCGTCGGCGCTCGAGGGAAGTGGCCTGCGTACGTACACCCGTCGGCGGGTCTACCAGGCGATCGCGGGCTTCCTCGTAGGTATTGCGCTCCTCATGGCCGGAATGGTCGCTCAGCAGGTCTGGCTCAGTGTGATGGGGTTCCTCGTCATGCTGGGCTGCGCGGTTCTCGCCGTGACCGGCTGGCGCAAAGCGCCCAAGCCCGGTGAACAGGCGGTCGATGCCGCCGCCGGTACCACCGGTACCGCTGGTTCCACCGGCGCACCGCAGTCCGGCCGTCAGGCCAGGCAGCGGCGCTCCATGATGAACCGCATAGAGGAGCGCTGGCAGCGCCGCCGCGACGAACAGGGCGGCGGGCAGTAGCCTCTCCACTCCACTCCAGGACCTGCGCGAAGACATGGGTACAGGGGGTGACCACCAGCCCGGTGGTCACCCCCTGACGCATCTCCGCACCCGGGCCGACACGCGGCCGCACACCCGTTCGACGCGCGCCCGCGCACCGGCCGGGCGCCGGCAGGAGCAGGCGGGGGCAGGGCAGGCAGCGGACGAGGGGTGCGGGGCAGGACGATTTTCGGTCGTCCTGCCCCGCACCCCTCGTCGTGCATCCGTTCGACCGCGGTCACCCGCCCGGCCGGGCCCGCCCCGTCATCCCCGCTGCCGCGAGGGCCTGCGCCAGGTGGGCCTGCGCCATGCCGGCCGCAGGGCGAGGAAGCGGTCCCGGACGGCGGTCCACCGGGCCGACACCGCCCACACCACCCGCACCGTGGAACGCGGCACGAACAGCGCGCGCAGCCGCGCGCCCCGGCCGGCCACGGACCGCAGTCCGGCCGCCACCCGGCGCGCATCGTCGGTGAGGCCCGCCGTCGGGCGCGGCCGCGGTGCGTAGAGGACCTGCTCCACCGCATCCGCCACCCGGTGCACCGAGGCCGCGGCATCCGGGTCGAGCCGGCCGAGCCGGACGATCCGGGCCGCCGCCTTGCGCGGAGTCAGCGATTCGTCCGGGGAGACGCCGACGTCCCACGCCGTGTCCGTCAGCTCGTCCCAGACGGCCAGGATGTGCGAGGCCGTGCCCGCCTCGGACCGGCCGTGCGCGCCCAGGCGCACCGAACGGGTCCGCAGCCGCCACAGCATCGGCGCCAGCGGCAGCACCAGGACGGCGAGAGTGCCCAGCACCCACGCCAGCACCACGTACCACTTCGGCCCGTCACCGTCCGTGGGCAGCGTCGCCAGGGGTGCCTCGCTCGCGCAGTCGTCCAGCCGCTGCCGCTGCACCGAGCAGTTCTCGCTCTCCGACGGGGCGGCCGAGGGCTCCGAGGGCTCCGCCGCGGACGGCCGGGCCGGGTCGGGCAGCGCGTTGTCCGGCGTCTCCGGCACGGTGTACTCCGGTACCGAACCACGGGTGGGGGTCGGTTCGAAGCGGGTCCACCCCACACCCTCGAAGTACAGCTCGGGCCAGGCGTGCGCGTCCCGCAGCCCCACCGCCACCGTGCCGTCCGCCTGCGGGGTGCCGGGCGCGAAACCCACCGCGACCCGGGCGGGTATGTCCAGGGACCGGGCCATCGACGCCATGGCGAAGGAGAAGTGGACGCAGAAGCCCTCCTTGTCCCTCAGGAAGCGGGCGATCGCCTCCGAGCCGCTGCCGACGTCGACCTCCGTGTCGTACTCGAAGCCGCCCGTCAGGGTGAAGTACTCCTGGAGCATGACCGCACGGTCGTACGCGTTCGTCGCCCCCTCGGTGACGTCACGGGCGGTCCGGGACACCACCGGGGGCAGCGAGTCGGGCAGCTTTGTGTAGTCCCGCTCCAGGGCGGCCGGCGGCGCCGACGCGTCGGCCAGCTGCTCCGCCGTGGGCCGCACGTCCAGGCTGCGCACCTGATAGGTCAGCCCCCGGGTGTTCTGGCCGTGGTCGCCGACCAGGGTCATCCCCACCGGTTCGTAGCGCCACTCGCCCCTGATGTCCACGCCGCTCGGCGGATACGGCATCGGCAGCCAGTCCTGCCCGTACCAGTCGGCGGTCGAGATCGTCGTGCCGATCTCCTCGCGTCCGATGTCCGGGCCGAGGCCGGCCGGGGTCGGGAAGGCACCGTCGGGCACCGTGGTGATGGACCGCTTGGACGGCTTCCAGGTGGTGCCGTCGAAGTCGTCCAGGGACACGATCCGCAGATACAGGTCCGAGACGTTCTCCGCCTCGGAGCGCACCGACATGACCTGGCGGTCCTCGTCCACGTTCAACGAGTCGCGCAGGGACACCAGCGGATTCACCGCGGAGATCGTGCCGCCCCCGCCGGAGCCCGGGCCGGCACCCGAACCCGCCGGGTCCAGCAGGCCGCCGTTCATCGTGGGCAGACCGAGCGGCGCCACCAGGGCTATGCCCACCGCGAGCCCCCCGATCCGCCGCCCGGTGCGCACCGGCGCGCGGGTCCCGCCCGCTTCACCGGGCGAGCCCTGGGACGCCCCGCCGAAGACCCGCCCCCACTGGGAGAGCCGGTCACGGCCCTCCACCAGCAGCAGCGTCAGATAGCCGGCCGCCGCCAGCAGGAACCACAGCCAGCCGGCCCCGCCGTCGGACAGACCCGCGGCGACGGAGTACAGCGCGAGCAGCGGAAGCCCGGCCGGTGCCGCACTGCGGAAGGTCACCGCGAGGGTGTCCACCAGCAGCCCGATCACCAGGACACCGCCGATCAGCATCAGCCGGATGCCCTCGGACAGCGGCGCCGGTATCGCATAACGGCCGACGTCCGTGGCGCCCTGGTCGAGCAGCTCGGCGAAGAAGCGGAACGCGTCCGGTCCCGGCAGCAGACCGGCGAACGCGTGCTCACGCGCGAAGACCAGCGTCAGCAGCACCAGCGCCGCAAGCGCCTGCACCGCCACCGTCAGCGGGCGCGCCAGCGGCACCCGCCGGGCCACCGCGCCCACGCCCGCCTGCACCGCCAGCAGAAGGGCCGCCTGCAGGAGCCAGGAAGGCGGCTCGACCAGCGGCAGCAGCGCGCACGCGGCCAGCAGGGTGGCCGCCCACGAGGCCAGCGCCAGCCGGAGGCGTCCGCTCATCCCGACCCCTCCCCACCGCTCGCCGCCGCCAGAGCGGAACGCTCCCGGTCCGCCAGCCGCCACTGCTCCTCCAGGGAGGCGCCCCGCGGCACACCCACCACCGTCCAGCCCGCCTCGCGCAGCATCCGCGACCGCTCCCCGCCACCGTCCAACGGACCGGACGCGTTTGCCGGTTCCCGCAACCAGGTCCCGCTGTCCAGAAGGAAGGCGACCGCGCCCCCGCCGCGCTGCCGCATCCGGGTGAGCACCGCCGCCTGCTCCTCGTCGAGATCACCGAGGAAGGCCACGAGCAGTCCCTCGCTCCCGCCGCGGACCACGTCGTACGCCCGGGACAGGCCCGCCCCGTCGGAGTGGTCGACCACCGCGAGGGTGTCCATCATCAGCCCGGCCGCGTCGGCCGACCCCTGGCTCGCGCCCGCGAACCCGTCGGAGCCCTCGCCCGGCACCGATGCGCCGGTGTCGGTCAGCAGCCGCACCGAGAAACCCCGCTCCAGCATGTGCGTCAGCACGGACGCCGCACCCGACACCGCCCATTCGAACGCCGAGTCCGGACCCGCGCCCGCGTAGGCGATGGCACGGGTGTCCAGCAGCACCGAACAGCGGGCCCGCTGCGGCTGCTCCTCGCGGCGCACCATCAGCTCGCCGTAGCGCGCGGTGGAACGCCAGTGCACCCGGCGCAGATCGTCGCCGTAGCGGTAGCCGCGCGGGATCAGGTCGTCCTCGCCGGCCAGCGCCAGCGAACGCTGCCGCCCGTCGCCGTGCCCCTTGGCCTCACCGCTCAGCCGCACCGGCGGCAACGGCTCCACGCGCGGGATCACCGTCAGCGTGTCGTACGTGGAGAAGGCCCGGGTCAGCTCGCACATCCCGAACGGGTCGGAGAGCCGCAGCTGCAGCGGGCCCAGCGGATAGCGGCCGCGCACATCGGAGCGGACCCGGTAGGACACCTCGCGGCGCCCGCCCGCCTCCACCCGGTCCAGCACGAACCGGGGCCGCGGCCCGAGCACGTAGGGCACCCGGTCCTGGAGCATGAGCAGGCCCGTGGGCATCCGGGAGACGTTGTCCATCCGCAGATGCACCCGTGCCTCGGAGCCGGCCGGTACCCGGGAGGGGGAGAGCCGGCGGCTGCCCGCGACCCGGTAACGGGTCCGGTAGAGCACGCCCGCGCACACCAGCGGCAGCACCGCCAGCAGCAGCCCGACCCGCAGCAGGTCGCTCTGTCCGAGTACATAGGCGCAGACCGCGGCCGCCGCGCCGGCGGCCAGGAAGGAGCGCCCGCGGGTGGTCAGCCCGGCCAGAGCGGTACGCAGGCCGCCCCGGTCACCGTGGTCGCCCTCCGCGCGGACCGAACCCGCGGTCGTCATCACAGCCTCCGCGGCGGCTGCTGGCCGTACCCCGGACCGCCACGGCCCACGCCGACGCCGCTCCGCTGAGGGGCGGCGGCGGGCACCGGAGTGCGCTGCAGGATCTCCTGCACCACCTGCTCCGCCGTGCGGCGGTTGAGCTGGGCCTGGGCGGTGGGCAGCAGCCGGTGCGCCAGGACGGCCACGGCGAGTGCCTGCACGTCGTCCGGCAGCGCGTACTCCCTGCCGTTCAGCGCGGCGGACGCCTTCGCGGCGCGCAGCAGGTGCAGCGTCGCGCGCGGGGAGGCGCCGAGTCTGAGGTCGGGGTGCGTGCGGGTGGCGGCGACCAGCTCCACCACGTACCGGCGGACCGGCTCGGCCACATGGACGGCGCGCACCGCCTCGATCAGCTTCAGGATCTCGTGCGCGTGCGCCACCGGCTGGAGGTCCTCCAGCGGGGAGACGCCGCCGTGCACGTCCAGCATCCGCAGTTCGGCCTCGGCGCTCGGGTAACCGACCGAGACGCGGGCCATGAACCGGTCGCGCTGGGCCTCCGGCAGCGGATAGGTGCCCTCCATCTCGACCGGGTTCTGCGTCGCCACCACCATGAAGGGGCTGGGCAGTTCGTAGGTCGTGCCGTCGATGGTGACCTGGCGCTCCTCCATCGACTCCAACAGCGCGGACTGCGTCTTCGGCGACGCGCGGTTGATCTCGTCGCCGATCACCACCTGCGCGAAGATGGCACCCGGCTTGAACTCGAAGTCGCGGCGCTGCTGGTCCCAGATGGACACACCGGTGATGTCCGACGGCAGCAGGTCCGGTGTGAACTGGACACGCTGCACCGAGCAGTCGATGGACCGCGCCAGCGCCTTGGCCAGCATCGTCTTGCCGACGCCCGGGACGTCCTCGATGAGCAGATGTCCCTCGGCGAGCAGCACGGTCAGCGAGAGCCGTACGACCTCGGGCTTGCCCTCGATCACGCCCTCCACCGAACCCCGCACGCGCTCGACCACGGCGGTCAGATCAGTGAGGCTCGCTCGATCGTCATAGGTCGTCACCCGGCCCTCCTCGGCCTTTCCCCCCGCTCCGAAGGAACGAGGGCCCAAATGTCCGGGCCGACGCCTTGCTGTGTGGACCGGCCCACCCCGAATCACGGACACCGCGCGTGAAAAGTTCCGCACGGCACCACTCCCGCATTCTTGCCGCCGTTACCGATTCGTGTCACTCGCCTGTGGACAACTGTCGGCGATATGTCAGGTCGTACGACTTTCGTGGAGTGTCGTTCGGCCTCGCGACGTCCAAAGAGCGGACGCGGGAACCCCGAGGACCCAGAGGACCCGAGAACCCGAGGACCCCGAGGACCCCGAGAACACGGACCTCCTCGGAGCGGGCCGGTGGGTCAGGCGGGGTCGATCTCGCGCAGCAGGCCGGTCTTCACGTCGAAGACGAACCCGCGCACGTCGTCGGTGTGCGGCAGGAACGGAGAGGTGCGCACCCGCTGCATCGACTGCCGTACGTCCTGGTCCACGTCCCGGAAGGACTCCACGGCCCAGGCGGGACGCTGGCCGACCTCCATCTCCAGGTCGTGCCGGAACTCCTCGGTGAGGGATTCCAGACCGCAGTTGGTGTGGTGGATGAGGACCACGCTGCGGGTGCCGAGCGCCCGCTGGCTGATGGTCAGCGACCGGATCACGTCGTCGGTGACCACACCTCCGGCGTTGCGGACGGTGTGACAGTCGCCGAGTTCGAGACCGAGCGCGGCGTGCAGGTCGAGCCGGGCGTCCATACAGGCCACCACGGCGACACGGAGAACGGGCCGGGCGTCCATTCCGGGATCGGTGAAGGCGCCGGAGTACTGCTCGTTCGCCTTCACCAGACGGTCGGTGACCGTGCCCTGGCCGGCCGTCGTGTTTCCTGAGCCCGCAGGAACCGATGCAGAAGTCGTCATAGCCATGACGGTACTGGTCACCCGCTCTCCGGGCCCGCTGTGAGACGGGACAAAGAACGTCATCCGCCTTTCGTGTGAGATGACCCACAAGAGGGGTGTGAGCCCCCTCGTACGGGTGGTTTCCCCGGGACGCGGTTGTCCTCGCGCCGAGGGCCGCGCCGCGCAGGCCGGTTGATTGACCGGGCCACACCGTGGACTAAAGTGACGCGAAGCGGGAGGCGAGACTCCCCACTGCACTGATTTCCCCGGAGAACCGGGCAGCGTCCCGGAGATCTCCCCGCGTGCGCTGCGCGTACGTACGGCTCGGCCTCCTCCCGTTCCCGGCCGGCTGTCGCCTCCGGCGCCGGCAGGCCGCCCCGTCCACACCGGGGGAGGGGGCGGGGGTCCCGGCGGTGCGTCACCGCCGCGCCGGACCGTGAGAAGAGGGCCCAGAACCCATGGGGCGCGAAGCGCATGCGAACACGGGCGGGCAGACCCGGCACGTCCCGGTGATGCTCCGGCGGTGCCTGGACCTGCTGGCGCCCGCCCTGGAGCAGCCGGGAGCCGTGGTCGTCGACTGCACCCTCGGCCTCGGCGGCCACAGCGAGGCCCTGCTGACGCGATTCCCCGAGGCCCGGCTGATCGCCCTGGACCGGGACAGGGAGGCGCTGCGCCTGTCCGGTGAGCGGCTCGCCCCCTTCGGTGAGCGTGCCACCCTGGTCCACGCCGTCTACGACGAACTCCCCGACGTGCTCGCCCGCCTGGGTGTCCCGGGCGCGCAGGGCGTCCTGTTCGACCTGGGCGTGTCCTCCATGCAGCTCGACGAGGCCGACCGCGGCTTCGCCTACGCCCAGGACGCCCCGTTGGACATGCGCATGGACCAGTCGGCCGGCATCAGCGCAGCCGAGGTCCTCAACACCTACCCGCCCGGCGACCTCGTCCGCATCCTGCGCGCCTACGGCGAGGAGAAGCAGGCCAAGCGGATCGTGGCCGCGGTGGTGCGCGAGCGGGAGAAGGCGCCGTTCACCACCAGCGCACGCCTGGTCGAGCTGATCCGCGACGCGCTGCCGCAGGCAGCCAAGCGCACCGGCGGCAACCCGGCCAAGCGCACCTTCCAGGCCCTGCGCATCGAGGTCAACGGCGAACTCTCCGTGCTGGAGCGGGCGATCCCGGCCGCGGTCAAGGCGCTCGACGTCGGCGGACGGATCGCCGTGCTGTCGTACCACTCCCTGGAGGACCGGCTGGTCAAGCAGGTGCTCGCGGCGGGCGCCGCCACCACCGCGCCCCCCGGGCTGCCGGTGGTCCCCGAGCGCTACCAGCCCCGGCTCAAGCTGCTCACGCGCGGTGCCGAACTTCCCACCGAGGAGGAGATCGCCGAGAACCGGCGGGCGGCGCCCGCGCGGCTGCGGGGCGCCGAGCGCATCAGGGAGCACCTCGAATGACGTGCCGGGCACGCGGGTACGGAAGGCAGGCTTCGGGCGGACCCAGGGGGGCGTGAGTGAGCAGGAAACCCGAACTCAGGGGGAGGGCGGCCCGTCTCGCGCGGCTCCTCCCCACGGGACGGGCCCAGGCGGCCCGTACCCCCTTCGTCCTGCTGGTCGTCCTTCTCCTGGGCGGCGGCCTGATCGGACTCCTGGTGCTGAACTCGGCGCTCAGCGAGGGCGCGTTCCGGCTCGACGACCTCGAGCGGGAGACGAAGAGCCTCACCGACGAGGAGCAGGCCCTCCAGCGGGACATCGACGCCTACTCCGCCCCCGACGCCCTCCAGCGCCGGGCCCGTGAGCTGGGCATGGTGCCCGGCGGCGACCCCGCCTTCCTGGATCCCGACGGCGAGGTCAAGGGCGTCCCCAGCCCCGCCGCCGCCTCCCGCGCCCCCCTCGTGCTCGCCCCCGAGGCGCTGGCCACCGCGACGGCCCCGCTCCCGGACACGGCGGCCCACCCCACGTCCACCCCCGCATCGACTACCGGCAGGTGACGGAAGTGTCCGACAGGGAACCGCCCCGCCGCCGCGTGCCCGGCCCCGCCCGGCCCGCCCGCCCGGGCGCCGGACAGCGCCCCGGCCCCGGCACCCGGCAGGCCCGCGCCCCCCGCCCGGCCCCGCGCCCCCGGCCGTCCCGCCCGGCGCCCCCGAAGGTCATCAGGCTGGGCAGCCCCCGTCCCCGGCTGCGCCTGGTCGGCCTGGCGCTGGCACTGGTCCTGAGCGCCTTCGTGGTCCGTCTGCTCCAGGTGCAGGCCGTCGAGGCCGACACCTACGCGGCCAAGGCCGGACAGAACCGCTACGTCGGCCAGGTGCTGGACGCCGAGCGCGGCGAGATCACCGACCGCAACGGCATCGCCCTCGCGACCAGCGAGGACGCCTACGACATCACCGCCGACCCCACGCTGTTCGCCCCGGACCAGCTGGAGATCTCCGACGGCCCCGAACAGGCCGCCGCCCTCCTCGCCCCGATCCTCGGCCAGGACCAGGACCAGCTGGTCGACAAGCTGCGGCCCGAGAACAAGGCCCTGCGCTACGTCAAGCTCGCGAGCCGCCAGACCCCCCAGGTGTGGCAGCAGATCAAGGACCTGAAGTCCGCGCTGGCCAAGAAGGCGGAGACCGACACGTCCTCCGTCAACGTCCTCGCCGGTGTCCTGTCCGTGCCCACCAGCAAGCGGGTGTACCCCAACAACGAACTCGCCGCCGGGATACTGGGCTGGGTCAACGCCGAAGGCAAGGGCGGCGGCGGCATCGAACTCCAGCTGGACAAGCGGCTCGCCGGCGAGGACGGCAAGATCCGCTACGCCCAGTCCGGCGGCCGTCTGGTGCCGACCGCGGGCTCCACCGAGACGCCGGCCGTCCCCGGCAGCGACGTCGAGCTCACCATCGACCGCGACCTCCAGTGGGCCGCGCAGAACGCCATCGGCGAGCAGGTGGAGAAGTCGAAGGCCGACCGCGGCTACGTCATCGTCCAGGACACCCGCACCGGCGAGGTCCTCGCCATGGCCAACGCTCCCGGGTTCGACCCGGGCAACCTCTCCGAGGCCGATCCGGCGGCCCTCGGCAACGCAGCCCTCCAGGACGCCTTCGAGCCCGGATCCACCGCCAAGGTCCTGTCCATGGCGGCCGTACTGGAGGAGGGGGCGGCCACCCCGCAGACGCACGTCGTCGTACCCAACCGGCTGCACCGCGGCGACCGTCTGTTCAAGGACGACGTAGACCACCCGACCTGGTACCTCACCCTCAACGGGGTGCTCGCCAAGTCCAGCAACATCGGCACCATCCTGGCCACCGGCCAGCTCGGCAAGACCCAGGCCGCCGCCAACGAGGTGCTCTACGACTACCTGCGTGCGTTCGGGCTCGGCAGCCACACCGGACTCGGCTTCCCCGGCGAGACCAAGGGCATCCTCGCCCCGCCCGACGCCTGGTCGACCTCCCAGCAGTACACGATTCCCTTCGGCCAGGGAGTGTCCGTCAACGCCATGCAGGCCGCGTCCGTCTATTCCACCATCGCCAACGGCGGCGTACGCGTCGAACCCTCACTGGTGCGCGGCACCAAGGGGCCCGACGGGAGCTTCACCCCCGCCCCGAAGCCCGAGAAGACACGGGTCGTCAGCCAGAAGACGGCGAAGACGCTCGCCCGGATGCTGGAGTCGGTGGTCGACGACGAGGAGGGCACCGGCACCAAGGCGCGCATCCCGGGCTACCGGGTGGCGGGGAAGACGGGTACGGCCAACCGCGTGGATCCGGCCACCGGCAAGTACCACGGCTACACCTCCTCCTTCGCCGGATTCGCGCCCGCCGACCAGCCCCGCGTCACCGTCTCCTGCGTCATCCAGAACGCCACCGAGGGCAGTTACTTCGGCGGCCAGATCTGCGGACCCGTCTACAAGCAGGTCATGGAGTTCGCCCTCAAGACCCTCCAGGTGCCGCCGACCGGCGCCGAACCCGCCGACCTCCCGGTCACCTTCACACGCTGACCGGCCGCGAACCCCTCGCGTCCGGCCGGCACGGAACCACCCAGGAACAGCCCGTGACAACGACCTCCTCCGATCCCGGGAACCGGGACACCCCCCGCCCCGCACCGGAACCCGCCGCCCCGCATTCCTCCCCGTCGGTCCCGCCGGGCGGCACCGCGCGCGGCCCCCACTTTCGCCCCGCGGCGGGTGAGCCCGGTACGCTCACCGCCGTGCCACACGCTGATCAGTCCCAAACCACTCAGAAGGGCCAACCCGTGACATTTCCCGGGCCGCCCCGGCCGGCGCGGGTCACCGCCACACCCCTCGCGGAACTCGCCGGTCAACTGGGTGCCACCGTGCCGCAGCGGACCGCCGACGTCACGGGCATCACCCATGACTCGCGCGCGGTGCGCCCCGGCGACCTGTACGCCGCCCTCCCCGGCGCCCGCGTGCACGGCGCCGAATTCGCCAAGCAGGCCGCGGGCCTCGGCGCGGTCGCCGTGCTCACCGACCCGAGCGGCGCCGAACGCGTCGCCGCGGCCGGGCTCCCCGCCCTGGTGGTCGACGACCCCCGCGCGGGCATGGGCGAACTGGCCGCCACGATCTACGGTCACCCGGGCCGTGACCTGCTCCAGATCGGCATCACCGGCACCTCCGGCAAGACCACCACCGCCTACCTCGTCGAGGGCGGCCTGAAGACCGTCCGCAGTACGGGGCTGATCGGCACCGTCGAGATGCGCATCGGCGACGAGCGCATCAAGTCCGAACGCACCACGCCGGAGGCCACCGACCTCCAGGCCCTGTTCGCGGTCATGCGTGAACGCGGCACCGACGCGGTCGCCATGGAGGTCTCCAGCCACGCCCTCGTCCTGGGCCGGGTGGACGGCTGTGTCTTCGACATCGCCGTCTTCACCAACCTGAGCCCGGAGCACATGGAGTTCCACTCCGACATGGAGGACTACTTCGGGGCCAAGGCGCAGCTGTTCACGCCGCTGCGCAGCCGGCTCGCCGTGGTCAACGCCGACGACGAGTACGGCCGCCGCCTCACCAAGGAGGCCGGCGTCCCCGTCATCACCTACTCCGCCGAAGGACACCCCGACGCCGACTGGCGCGCCGAGGACGTCGAGGTCGGCCCCGTCGACTCCACGTTCACCGTGATCGGCCCCAAGGGCGAGCGGATCGCCGCCCGGTCGCCGTTGCCGGGTCCCTTCAACGTGGCCAACACCCTCGCCGCGGTCGTCGCCCTCGCCGCCGCCGGACTGGACCCGCAGGCCGCCGCCGACGGTGTCGCCGCCGTCCCCGGCGTGCCCGGCCGCCTGGAGCGCGTGGACGCCGGCCAGCCGTACCTCGCGGTGGTCGACTACGCCCACAAGACCGACGCCGTCGAGTCGGTGCTGCGCGCCCTGCGCAGGGTCACCGAGGGCAAGGTCCACGTGGTGCTCGGCTGCGGCGGCGACCGGGACGTCACCAAGCGCCCGGCGATGGGCGCCGCGGCGGCCCGGCTCGCCGACACCGCCGTACTGACCTCCGACAACCCCCGCTCCGAGGACCCCCTCGCGATCCTCGCCACCATGCTCCGGGGCGCGGCCTCCGTGCCCGCCCACGAGCGCGGCGAGGTACAGGTCTTCGAGGACCGGGCCGCGGCGATCGCCGCCGCCGTCGCCCGCGCGCAGCCCGGCGACGCCGTGCTGGTCGCGGGCAAGGGCCACGAGCAGGGACAGGACATCGCCGGGGTGGTGCGTCCCTTCGACGACCGCCAGGTGCTTCGCGAAGCTATCCAGCAGACCCAGGGATGAACTTGTGATCGCCCTCTCCCTCGCCGAGATCGCAGAAGTCGTCGGCGGACAGACGTACGACATACCGGATCCGTCCGTCCCGGTCACCGGGCCGGTCGTCCGGGACTCACGGGAGGTGGTGCCGGGCAGTCTGTTCGTCGCCTTCGCCGGTGAGCGCGTGGACGGCCACGACTACGCGGCCGCGGTCATCGAGGCCGGTGCGGCCGCCGTGCTCGCCTCCCGGCCCGTGGGGGTGCCCGCGATCGTCGTGGAGGACGTCCAGAGCGCGCTGGGCGCCCTCTCCCGGCACGTCGTACGGCGTCTGGGCGCCACCCTCGTCGCGCTGACCGGCTCGGCCGGCAAGACCAGCACCAAGGACCTCATCGCGCAGGTGCTGCGGCGCAGGGCGCCGACCGTCTTCACCCCCGGCTCCCTCAACAACGAGATCGGGCTGCCGCTGACCGCGCTCACCGCCACCCGGGAAACCCGTTTCCTCGTGCTGGAGATGGGCGCCCGCGGGATCGGCCACATCCGCTACCTCGCCGGCCTCACCCCGCCGAAGATCGGCCTGGTGCTCAACGTGGGCACCGCGCACATCGGCGAGTTCGGCGGCCGGGAGCAGATCGCCCAGGCCAAGGGCGAACTCGTCGAGGCGCTCCCCGAGGACGGCACCGCGGTCCTCAACGCGGACGACCCGCTCGTACGGGCCATGGCGTCCCGCACGAAGGCGAGGGTGCTCCTCTTCGGGGAGAGTGACGAAGCGGACGTTCGGGCCGAGAACGTGCGACTCATGGACAGCGGACAGCCCTCGTTCAGGCTTCACACACCCTCCGGTGCAAGCGATGTGACCATGCGCCTGTACGGTGAGCACCACGTGTCGAACGCGCTCGCCGCGGCCGCCGTCGCCCACGAGTTGGGCATGTCCGCAGACGAGATCGCACTCGCGCTCTCCGAAGCGGGCTCCCTCTCCCGCTGGCGGATGGAGGTCACCGAGCGCCCGGACGGCGTGACGGTCGTCAACGACGCCTACAACGCGAACCCCGAGTCCATGCGAGCCGCCCTGCGCGCGCTCGCGGCCATGGGCAAGGGGCGCCGTACGTGGGCGGTGCTCGGCAAGATGGCCGAGCTCGGGGACGAGGCGCTCGCCGAGCACGACGCGGTCGGACGGCTCGCCGTCCGACTCAACGTCAGCAAGCTCGTCGCGGTCGGGGGCAGGGAAGCCGCCTGGCTGCAACTGGGCGCATATAACGAGGGTTCGTGGGGTGAGGAGTCGGTGCACGTGTCCGACGCACAGGCGGCTGTCGACCTGTTGCGCAGCGAATTGCGCCAGGGAGACGTCGTTCTCGTGAAGGCGTCCCGTTCGGTCGGTCTCGAGAGCGTGGCGCAGGCGCTGCTCGCGACCGCTGCCGAGGGTGAGGTCGTCGCCCGATGATGAAGCAGATCCTGTTCGCAGGAGTCATTGGCCTCTTCCTGACGCTGGTCGGCACCCCGCTGCTGATCAAGCTGCTCGCACGCAAGGGGTACGGGCAGTACATCCGGGACGACGGCCCGCGCGAGCACGCCAGCAAGCGCGGTACGCCGACGATGGGCGGTATCGCCTTCATCCTGGCGACGGTCGCCGCGTACTTCCTCGCCAAGATGATCACCGGCTACCTGGACCCCGAGGTCGACGCCGCGCCGACCTTCTCGGGTCTGCTGGTGCTCGGCCTGATGGTGGGCATGGGCATCGTCGGCTTCCTGGACGACTACATCAAGATCGTCAAGCGGCGTTCGCTGGGTCTGCGGGCCAAGGCGAAGATGACCGGCCAGCTGATCGTCGGTATCGCCTTCGCCGTGCTCGCCCTGCAGTTCGCGGACAACCGCGGCAACACCCCGGCGTCCACCAAGCTGTCGTTCATCACCGACTTCGGCTGGACCATCGGCCCGGTGCTGTTCGTCGTCTGGGCGCTGTTCATGATCCTCGCGATGTCGAACGGCGTGAACCTGACGGACGGTCTGGACGGCCTGGCCACCGGCGCCTCCGTCCTGGTCTTCGGCGCCTACACGTTCATCGGTGTCTGGCAGTTCCAGGAG
Organism: Streptomyces yamdrokensis; assembly: GCF_053890455.1. NCBI lineage: Bacteria > Bacillati > Actinomycetota > Actinomycetes > Kitasatosporales > Streptomycetaceae > Streptomyces > Streptomyces yamdrokensis. Next base: position 1,922,648 of record NZ_CM132679.1, on the reverse strand, counting down.
TCCTGCGCCAACGCGCTGACCCTGACCAACCCGGGTGCCTGTTACGAGGTGAGAGACCCCCTCGACCTGGCGGTGGTCGCCTCCGCGCTGATGGGCTCCTGCCTGGGCTTCCTGTGGTGGAACACCTCGCCGGCCAAGATCTTCATGGGAGACACCGGTTCGCTCGCGCTCGGCGGTGTCCTCGCCGGCCTCGCGATCTGCTCCCGCACCGAGCTGCTGCTCGCCATCCTGGGCGGCCTGTTCGTCCTCATCACCATGTCGGTGGTCATCCAGGTCGGCTCCTTCCGGCTCACCGGGAAACGCGTCTTCCGCATGGCACCGCTCCAGCACCACTTCGAACTCAAGGGGTGGTCCGAAGTCCTTGTCGTGGTCCGCTTCTGGATCATCCAGGGCATCTGTGTGATCGTCGGACTCGGCCTCTTCTACGCGGGATGGGCAGCGGACAAGTGACCGCACCAGAGACATCGCAGCCCCCGGAGCCCTACCGGTTCCGGGGCAGGCACATCACCGTCGCCGGGCTCGGCGTCTCCGGCGTCCCGGCGGCCAGGGCGCTGCACGGCCTCGGCGCGCACGTCACGGTCGTCAACGACGGCGACGACGACCGCGCCCGGACCCAGGCGGCCGGACTGGAAGAGCTCGGCATCACCGTCCGTCTGGGCGAACAGGCCGCGAGCACCCTTCCCGAGGGCACCGAACTCGTCGTCACCGCACCCGGCTGGAAGCCCGGCAAGCCGCTGTTCGCCGCCGCCGAACAGGCCGGCGTCCCCGTCTGGGGCGACGTCGAACTGGCCTGGCGGCTGCGTGGTCCCGACGCCCCGCCCTGGCTCGCGGTCACCGGCACCAACGGCAAGACCACCACCGTCCGGATGCTCGCCTCCATCCTCGAGGCGGCCGGTCTGCGCACCGCGGCCGTCGGCAACATCGGCGTCTCGCTCCTCGACGCGGTGCTCGGCGACGAGCCCTACGACGTGCTCGCCGTGGAACTGTCCAGCTACCAGCTCCACTGGTCCTCCTCCGTGCGCGCGCACTCGGCGGCGGTGCTCAACCTCGCCCCCGACCACCTCGACTGGCACGGCTCCATGGAGGCGTACGCCGCCGACAAGGGCCGCGTCTACGAGGGCAACCGGATCGCCTGCGTCTACAACGCCGACGCCACCGACAAGCCGTCCACCGAGGACCTGGTCCGCGAGGCCGACGTCGAGGAGGGCTGCCGTGCCGTCGGTTTCACCCTCGGCACCCCCGGCCCCTCCCAACTCGGGGTCGTCGAAGGCATCCTGGTCGACCGCGCCTTCGTCGAGGACCGCCAGGGCAGCGCCCAGGAGCTCGCCGGGGTCGCCGACGTCGACCCGCCCGCCCCGCACAACATCGCCAACGCCCTTGCCGCCGCCGCCCTCGCGCGCGCCTACGGGGTGCCGGCCGCGGCCGTACGGGACGGGCTGCGCGCCTTCACCCCGGACGCCCACCGCATCGCGCACGTCGCCGACGTGGACGAGGTCGCCTGGGTCGACGACTCCAAGGCGACCAACACCCATGCCGCGCAGGCCTCGTTGGCGGCCTACGAGTCGATCGTGTGGATCGCCGGCGGACTGGCCAAGGGCGCCGTCTTCGACGAACTGGTCGCCGGTTCGGCGAAGCGCCTGCGCGGCGTCGTCCTGATCGGCGCGGACCGCGCGCTGATCCGCGAAGCCCTGGCGCGACACGCACCGGAAGTACCCGTGGTGGACCTCGCCCGGACCGACACTGGGGCGATGCTCCAGGCTGTCCAGGAGGCGAAGCGGCTCGCCCGGCCCGGCGACACGGTGCTGCTGGCCCCGGCCTGCGCCTCGATGGACATGTTCGCCAACTACAACAGGCGCGGTGAGGCGTTCGCACAGGCGGTGCGCGAACTCGGTGCCTGACCCGGCCGCCTGCGCCGGGCGACCTTGGGAGGGACGCGTGGGACCGTCGAGGCACTCGAGGTGCTCGAGGCACCATGGGGCGCACAGCGGAGGCCGTCATGCCCACTAGCCGCACCGGACGGCCTCCCGTGCAGCGGGCGCCCCGCCGCCCCGCCGTGCCCCGGCCCGCCCGCGAGAACCCCCTCCGCGCCCTCCACACGCGGGCGTACAAGGCCTGGGACCGGCCGCTGACCGCCTACTACCTGATCCTCGGCGGCAGCGCGCTGATCACCGTGCTCGGCCTGGTGATGGTCTACTCGGCCTCCCAGATCACCGCGCTGCAGATGTCGCTGCCGGGCTCGTACTTCTTCCGCAAACAGCTCCTGGCCGCCGGCATCGGGGTCGTGCTGCTGCTCGCGGCCTCCCGGATGCCGGTGAGGCTGCACCGGGCGCTGGCCTACCCCATCCTCGCGGGCGCCGTCTTCCTGATGGTCCTGGTGCAGGTGCCGGGGATAGGGATGGCGGTCAACGGCAACCAGAACTGGATCTCCCTCGGCGGTTCCTTCCAGCTCCAGCCCAGCGAGTTCGGCAAGCTCGCCCTGGTGTTGTGGGGGGCCGATCTGCTCGCCCGCAAACAGGAGAAGCGGCTGCTGTCCCAGTGGAAGCACATGCTGGTACCGCTCGTGCCGGCCACCTTCATGCTGCTCGGGCTGATCATGCTCGGCGGCGACATGGGCACGGCGATCATCCTCACCGCGATCCTCTTCGGCCTGCTCTGGCTGGCCGGGGCGCCCACCCGGCTGTTCGCCGGTGTGCTGTCCGTCGCCGCGCTGATCGGCGCGCTCCTCATCAGGACCAGCCCGAACCGCATGGCCCGGCTCGCCTGTCTGGGCGCCACCGAACCCCAGGCCGGCCCCGTCGACTGCTGGCAGGCCGTGCACGGGATCTACGCCCTCGCCTCCGGCGGGATCTTCGGCTCGGGGCTCGGTGCGAGTGTGGAGAAATGGGGCCAACTTCCGGAAGCCCACACCGACTTCATCTTCGCCATCACCGGTGAGGAACTGGGCCTGGCGGGGACGCTGTCGGTACTCGCCCTGTTCGCGGCTCTAGGCTATGCGGGTATCCGCGTGGCCGGACGCACGGAGGACCCCTTCGTAAGGTATGCCGCGGGAGGCGTGACCACCTGGATCATGGCCCAGGCCGTGATCAACATGGGTGCGGTCCTCGGGCTGCTTCCGATCGCAGGTGTCCCCCTCCCGCTGTTCTCCTACGGGGGATCCGCCCTGTTGCCGACCATGTTCGCCATCGGGCTGCTGATCGCCTTCGCGCGTGACGATCCCGCTGCGCGGGCGGCGCTTGCGATGCGGCAACCCCGCTTTGGTAGAAAGCGGGACGGGGGTCCCCAACGATCCCGCAGATGGAACACGATGCGACGGCGCGCCACGGCGGCACGCTCGTCCGGAGAGCGGTGAATTTCGGTGCATGTCGTACTCGCCGGCGGAGGAACCGCGGGCCACATCGAGCCCGCGCTCGCCCTCGCGGATGCCCTGCGCAGGCAGGATCCGTCCGTGGGCATCACGGCCCTGGGCACGGAACGGGGTCTCGAGACACGTCTGGTACCCGAGCGCGGGTACGAACTGGCGCTGATCCCCGCCGTGCCGCTGCCACGCAGGCCCACCCCCGAGCTGATCACCGTTCCGGGCCGGCTGCGCGGCACCATCAAGGCGACCGAGCAGATCCTGGAGCGCACCAAGGCGGACGCCGTGGTCGGCTTCGGCGGCTATGTCGCCCTGCCCGGCTACCTCGCCGCCAAGCGGCTCGGTGTGCCGATCGTCATCCACGAGGCCAACGCCCGCCCCGGCCTGGCCAACAAGATCGGTTCCCGGTACGCGGCCCGGGTCGCGGTCTCCACCCCGGACAGCAAGCTGCGCGACGCCCGCTACATCGGGATCCCGCTGCGCCGATCCGTCGCCACCCTGGACCGGGCCGCCGTACGGCCCGAGGCCCGCGCCGCGTTCGGGCTCGACCCCAACCTGCCCACGCTGCTGGTCTCCGGCGGCTCGCAGGGCGCCCGTCGGCTGAACGAGGTCGTCCAGCAGGTCGCGCCGCGGCTGCAGCAGTCGGGCATCCAGATCCTGCACGCGGTCGGCCCGAAGAACGAACTGCCACAGGTGCAGCAGATGCCGGGAATGCCCCCCTACATCCCGGTAGGTTACGTGGACCGGATGGACCTCGCGTACGCCGCGGCCGACATGATGCTCTGCCGCGCGGGCGCGATGACCGTCGCCGAACTCTCCGCCGTCGGGCTCCCGGCCGCCTACGTCCCGCTGCCCATCGGCAACGGTGAACAGCGGCTGAACGCCCAGCCGGTGGTCAAGGCCGGCGGCGGGCTCCTGGTCGACGACGCGGAGCTGACGCCGGAGTGGGTGCAGCGGAACGTGCTGCCCGTACTGGCCGACCCGCACCGGCTGTACGAGATGTCCCGCGCCGCCGCCGAGTTCGGCCGCCGGGACGCCGACGACCTCCTCGTCGGCATGGTGTACGAGGCGATCGCCGCCCGCGGACAGCGGTAGCGGGGCGCGGTCCGCCGGGCAGGCCGGTAGGGGCGTATGACGGAAGGCAGGATTCGTGGCCGGATCGACGACCGCCGAACGCGGTGAACGTCAGCGGAAGTCGTCCGGCCCGCCGCCCGTGCGGCGGCGCTGGGGGCGGCGGTATCTCCGCCTGGTCGTCATCCTGTCGGTCGCCCTGGTATTCCTCGGCAGCGGCACGTTCTGGCTGCTGTACGGGTCCGATCTGGCCCGGGTGGAGCGGGTGTCCGTGTCCGGCACCCGGGTCCTGAGCCCCGGGGAGGTGCGCGAGGTCGCCGGTGTCCCCGTCGGAGACCCGCTGGCCGCGGTGGACACGGAGGCGATCGCCTCGCGGCTCCGCGAGGAACTGCCCAGGATCGGCACGGTCGACGTGGTCCGTTCCTGGCCGCACGGGATCGGACTGAAAATCACCGAGCGGGTACCGGTTCTTCTGGTCGAAAAGGGTGGCGAGTTCACCGAGATCGACGACGAAGGTGTCCGGTACGCCACGGTTTCCAAGGCACCCGAAGGCGTTCCCCGGCTGGAACTGGACGTGCGCCGGAGCGGCACCACGGCCGCGAGTCTGCGCCGCTTCGGCGAGAGCCGCCTGGTGCGCGAGGCGGTACGGGTCGCGGGTGAGGTGCCGGACGCCGTCGCCCGTACCGCGCGGAGCGTCGAGGTCCGTTCCTACGACGACATCTCGCTGGAACTGACGGGTGGCAGGACGGTCGACTGGGGGAGCGGCGAGAATGGTGCCGCGAAGGGCCGTGCGCTCACCGCTCTGCTGAAAGCGGAGCCCGACGCACGGCACTTCGATGTGAGTGTTCCCACCGCCCCCGCCTCATCAGGGAGTTGACGTACATCAGTGCAGGTCGGCCCCCTGGTTGGGTGGCGCCATGGCTGATCACATAGGGTGAAAAGAAAAACGGGAGGTTCGGCGTGTTCGTTGAACGTGCGCCACTTGTCGACTTAGTGTCCTGTTCAGAAGACTCCAGGGAACAGACACACTGGTAACCCTAAACTTCAACGTTAGGGTTCGGGTCGGCGATACGGACCGTCCCCATCGGCATCAGTCGTCGGACCGCGGCACGGCCGTGAGGCGGCGACACGTAACTCGAGGCGAGAGGCCTTCGACGTGGCAGCACCGCAGAACTACCTCGCAGTCATCAAAGTCATCGGTGTCGGCGGCGGTGGTGTCAACGCCATCAACCGGATGATCGAGGTCGGTCTCAAGGGCGTCGAGTTCATCGCCATCAACACCGACGCGCAAGCCCTGTTGATGAGCGACGCCGACGTCAAGCTCGACGTCGGCCGTGAACTCACCCGCGGACTCGGCGCCGGAGCCAACCCGGCCGTCGGCCGCAAGGCGGCCGAGGACCACCGCGAGGAGATCGAGGAGGTCCTCAAGGGGGCCGACATGGTCTTCGTGACGGCCGGTGAGGGCGGTGGCACCGGCACCGGCGGCGCCCCCGTGGTGGCCAACATCGCCCGCTCGCTCGGCGCTCTCACCATCGGCGTGGTCACCCGCCCGTTCACCTTCGAGGGGCGGCGCCGCGCCAACCAGGCGGAGGACGGCATCGCCGAGCTCCGCGAAGAGGTCGACACCCTCATCGTCATCCCCAACGACCGGCTGCTGTCCATCTCGGACCGCCAGGTCTCGGTCCTGGACGCCTTCAAGTCGGCGGACCAGGTCCTGCTCTCCGGTGTCCAGGGCATCACCGACCTCATCACCACGCCCGGTCTGATCAACCTCGACTTCGCCGACGTCAAGTCGGTCATGTCCGAGGCGGGGTCGGCCCTCATGGGCATCGGCTCGGCCCGCGGCGACGACCGCGCGGTGGCCGCCGCCGAGATGGCGATCTCCTCACCGCTGCTGGAAGCCTCCATCGACGGCGCCAGGGGCGTCCTGCTCTCCATCTCCGGCGGCAGCGACCTCGGCCTGTTCGAGATCAACGAGGCCGCCCAGCTGGTGAGCGAGGCAGCCCACCCCGAGGCCAACATCATCTTCGGTGCGGTGATCGACGACGCCCTCGGCGACGAGGTCCGGGTCACGGTGATCGCGGCCGGCTTCGACGGTGGCCAGCCGCCCTCGAAGCGGGACAACGTCCTCGGCTCCTCCTCGGCCAAGCGCGAGGAGCCCACCCCCGCGCGGCAGCCCGAGAGCCGCCCGTCCTTCGGTTCCCTGGGCAGCGTCACGCCCAAGGAGGAGCCGGAGCAGGCCCCCGAGCCGGTCAGCGACGTCCCGGCCGCCCAGCCGCCCGTCCCGCCGTCCCGTACCTACGCGGACAGCGCGGCCGAGGAACTGGACGTACCGGACTTCCTCAAGTGATAGGACGGCGTGACAGCGTGCGCGGCGCGCACTTCGCCCTCACCGACCGGTGGGGCGGAGTGAGCGCCGCTCCGTATGCGGAGCTCAATCTCGGCGGGGCGGTCGGCGACGACTCCGGTGCCGTGCGCACCAACCGTGAACTGACCGCGAAGTTCCTCGGCCTGGAACCGGCCCGGGTGGTCTGGATGAACCAGGTGCACGGGGCCGACGTGGTCGTGGTGGACGAGCCGTGGGGCGAAAGTCCCGTTCCCGGGGCCGACGCGGTGGTCACCGCGCGGCGGGGCCTCGCCCTCGCCGTGCTCACCGCCGACTGCGTCCCGGTGCTGCTCGCCGACCCCGTCGCCGGTGTCGTCGCGGCGGCCCACGCGGGCCGGCCCGGACTGGTCGCGGGCGTGGTCCCCGCCGCCGTACGGGCGATGACGGAACTCGGCGCCGATCCGGCCCGGACCGTCGCCCGCACCGGCCCCGCCGTCTGCGGCCGGTGCTACGAGGTGCCGGAGCGGATGCGCGCCGACGTGGCCGCCGTCGAGCCGGCGGCGTACGCCGAGACGAGCTGGGGCACACCGGCGGTCGATGTGGCCGGGGGTGTGCACGCCCAGCTCGAACGGCTCGGGGTGGGTGACCGGGAGCGGTCGTCGGTGTGCACGCTGGAGTCGGAGGACCATTTCTCGTACCGGCGGGACCGCGCCACCGGGCGGCTCGCGGGCTATGTGTGGCTGGACTGATGGGGCATGACGGACCGTAAGAACGAACTCGCCGCGAATCTCGCGGACGTGGAGGAGCGGATCGCCGCCGCGTGCGCGGCCGCCGGGCGCGGGCGCGAGGAGGTGACCCTGATCGTGGTCACCAAGACCTTCCCCGCGAGCGATGTGCGGATCCTGTCGGAGCTCGGTGTGCGGCATGTCGCCGAGAACCGTGACCAGGACGCCGCCCCGAAAGCCGCCGAATGTGCGGATCTGCCTCTCGAGTGGCATTTTGTCGGGCAACTTCAGACCAACAAGGTGCGTTCTGTGGTTGGTTACGCCGATTTCGTGCAGTCCGTCGACCGTTCCCGACTGGTCACGACGCTCTCGAAGGAGGCCGTACGCACCGGGCGCGAACTCGGCTGCCTCATCCAGGTCGCGCTCGACGCCGATGAGCCCGTGGCGGGAGGGGGCCGGGGGGAGCGCGGCGGCGTGGCGCCGGGCGGCGTCGCGGAGTTGGCCGGTCTCGTCGCCGGGGCCGAAGGGCTGCGGCTGGACGGGCTGATGACCGTCGCCCCGCTCACCGGGGAGTACGCCGGGCGCCAACAGGCCGCGTTCGAGCGCTTGATGGATTTGTCGGCCGACCTGCGCGCGGCCCATCCTGCTGCGAACATGGTCTCCGCGGGGATGAGTGCGGATCTCGAACAGGCTGTTGCGGCCGGAGCGACACATGTGCGCGTCGGCAGTGCGGTGCTCGGAGTCCGCTCCAGGCTCGGGTAACGTCGCCAGGAAGTCGGACCACAGTAGAAAATATGGTCATTGCCGCTGATCGGCGGATTGAGGACCTTGTGGATCGCGGGCACTTGGCGGTCGTCAGCGGATCCACCACAGAGCGGAGGGCACGGAGAATGGCCGGCGCGATGCGCAAGATGGCGGTCTACCTCGGCCTCGTGGAGGACGATGGGTACGACGGCCGCGGATTTGACCCAGACGACGACTTCGAACCCGAACTCGACCCGGAGTCCGAGCGGGACCACCGGCGGCACGAGCCGTCGCACCAGTCGCACAGCGCACACGGGGCACATCAGCTCCAAAGGGACGAAGAGGTGCGAGTCGCCCAACCGCCCCCGCCTCGTGAACCGGTCGCCCGGTCCGCTTCGCTTCCCGCTGAATCGGCACGCCCGGCGCGCATCGCGCCCGTGGCATCCATCACACAAGAACGCGCCAGCCTGGAGAAGAACGCACCGGTGATCATGCCCAAGGTCGTGTCGGAACGAGAGCCTTACCGGATCACCACACTTCACCCGCGGACCTACAACGAGGCCCGTACCATCGGGGAACACTTCCGCGAAGGCACGCCGGTGATCATGAATCTGACCGAGATGGACGACACGGACGCCAAGCGACTTGTCGACTTTGCGGCCGGTTTGGTGTTTGGTCTTCACGGCAGTATCGAGCGGGTGACGCAGAAGGTCTTCCTCCTGTCTCCTGCTAACGTCGATGTCACGGCGGAGGACAAGGCCCGTATCGCAGAGGGCGGGTTCTTCAACCAGAGCTGAGACGCAGGACCGGACAGAAGCAGGACACAGGGGAGAGGGACAAACAGACCATGAGCGTGTTCGCGCAGGTGATCTACATCGCGCTGATGGTGTTCCTCATCGTGCTCATCTTCCGTCTGGTCATGGACTACGTCTTCCAGTTCGCCCGCTCGTGGCAACCCGGCAAGGCGATGGTGGTCGTACTGGAGGCCACCTACACTGTCACCGATCCACCGCTGAAGCTTCTGCGGCGGTTCATCCCGCCGCTGCGTCTCGGGGGCGTGGCGCTCGACCTGTCCTTCTTCGTGCTGATGATCATTGTCTACATCCTGATCTCCCTCGTGGGCAGTGCGCTGAGGTGACTGTGGACGACATGGGCCTGCCGACTGCCGATGACTACGTTGAGGTGAAGAGATGCCGTTGACCCCCGAGGACGTGCGGAACAAGCAGTTCACGACCGTCCGCCTCCGAGAAGGCTATGACGAGGACGAGGTCGATGCCTTCCTCGATGAGGTCGAAGCCGAACTGACGCGCCTGCTCCGCGAGAACGAGGACCTGCGCGCCAAACTGGCCGCGGCCACGCGCGCTGCTGCCCAGAACCAGCAGAACATGCGCAAGCCTCCGGAACAGCAGGACCAGCAGCAACAGCAGCAACAGCAGCAGCAGGGGCCGCCCCAGGGGATGCCCCAGCAGGGCATGCGAGGTCACGGCGGTCCGGTGCCCGCCGGCATATCGGGCCCGCCGCAGCAGCAGATGGGTGGCCCCATGGGTGGTCCGCCCCAGCTGCCGAGCGGTGCGCCGCAGCTGCCCGCCGGCCCCGGCGGTCAGGGCGGTCCGCAGGGTCCCGGCCCGATGGGTCAGGGCGGCCCCATGGGTCAGGGCGGCCCCATGGGTCAGGGCGGCCCCATGGGCCAGGGTGGCCCGATGCAGGGGCAGATGGGCCAGGGCGGCCCGATGCAGGGCCAGATGGGCCAGGGCGGCCCGATGCAGGGGCAGATGGGCCACGGCGGCCCGATGGGTGGCCCCGGTGGTCCCATGGGAGGCCCCCCCGGCCTTCCCGGACAGCAGGGCGGCCCCGGCGGAGACAGCGCGGCCCGCGTGCTCTCACTGGCCCAGCAGACCGCCGACCAGGCGATCGCCGAGGCCCGTTCCGAAGCCAACAAGATCGTCGGCGAGGCGCGTTCGCGTGCCGAGGGTCTCGAGCGGGACGCCCGTGCCAAGGCGGACGCCCTGGAGCGGGACGCGCAGGAGAAGCACCGCGTCGCGATGGGCTCCCTGGAGTCCGCCCGCGCCACGCTGGAGCGCAAGGTCGAGGACCTGCGCGGCTTCGAGCGCGAGTACCGCACGCGGCTGAAGTCCTACCTGGAGTCGCAGCTGCGTCAGCTGGAGACCCAGGCGGACGACTCGCTCGCCCCGCCGCGTCAGCCCGCCGCCCCGTCGCTGCCGCCGTCCCCGGCGCCCTCCATGGCTCCGGCCGGTGCCGGTGCGCCGTCCTACGGCGGAAACCAGCAGATGGGTGGCGGTCCCGGCCAGTCCGGCCCGTCGTACGGCGGCGGTCAGCAGCAGATGCAGCCGGCGATGACCCAGCCCATGGCGCCGGTGCGTCCGCAGGGGCCGTCGCCGATGGGCCAGGCGCCCTCGCCGATGCGCGGGTTCCTGATCGACGAGGACGACAACTGACGGCCTGATGGCCATGAGTACGGCGTAGCGGCCGACAGCGTTCAGGGCGGGGCCCCGGGTTCGAGAACCCGGGGCCCCGCCCTTGTGCTGCGCGCGTTCGGGCCCCTTTGCGGTGGTTGTTCGAGGTACGGGGCAGTTGTCCGCAGGACGCAACGCCGAAGGGCCCGGGCCGCCGCGTCGTTCTCGGCGGACCCGGACCCTTCGGCGCACCAGGTGGTGCGGGACGCGCTGGGCGCCGGTGTGGACTACCCGCCGGGCCTCACGCCTTGCGGAGACGGAAGGTCAGGGACAGGCCCTCGTCGGTGAACGGCTGTCCGTAGGTGCCGTCCGCCTCGTCCCGGGCGCCGTGCTCATTCACGAAGACCGTGGCCAGGACCTCGTCCGAGATCAGGCCGGAGTGTTCGGTCAGGGCCGAGATCGTGGCGTCGTCCTTCGCCGTCCAGCGCAGGGCGATCCGGTCGGCCACGTCCAGACCGCTGTTCTTGCGGGCCTCCTGGATCAGCCGGATCGCGTCCCGGGCCAGGCCGGCGCGGCGCAGCTCCTCGGTGATCTCCAGGTCCAGAGCGACCGTGGCACCGGCGTCGGACGCCACCGACCAGCCCTCGCGCGGGGTCTCCGTGATGATCACCTCGTCCGGGGCGAGGGTGACCGTCTCACCGTCGACCTCCACCGAGGCGGTGCCCTCGCGCAGCGCCAGGGACAGCGCGGCGGCGTCCGCGCTCGCGACGGCCTTGGCGACGTCCTGGACGCGCTTGCCGAACCGCTTTCCCAGGGCACGGAAGTTGGCCTTGGCCGTCGTGTCCACCAGCGAGCCGCCCACCTCGGACAGGGACGCCAGGGACTCGACGTTCAGCTCCTCGGTGATCTGCGTGTGCAGTTCGGGGTGGAGGGCGCCGAAACCGCCCGCCGCGATCAGGGCGCGCTTGAGGGGCTGGCGGGTCTTGACGCCCGACTCCGCGCGGGTGGCCCGCCCCAGCTCCACCAGGCGGCGCACCAGCACCATCTGCTTCGACAGCTCCGGGTCGATCGCCGTCAGGTCGGCCTCGGGCCAGGAGGACAGGTGGACCGACTCCGGGGCGTTCGGGGTGACCGGCACGACCAGGTCCTGCCAGACCCGCTCGGTGATGAACGGGGTCAGCGGGGCCATCAGCTTGGTGACCGTCTCGACGACCTCGTGCAGGGTGCGCAGCGCGGCCTTGTCGCCCTGCCAGAAGCGGCGCCGGGACCGGCGCACGTACCAGTTGGACAGGTCGTCGACGAAGGCGGACAGCAGCTTGCCGGCGCGCTGGGTGTCGTAGCCGTCCAGCGCCCGGGTCACCTGGTCGGTGAGCGCGTGCAGTTCGGAGAGCAGCCAGCGGTCCAGCAGGGGGCGGTCGGCGGGTGCCGGATCGGCCTCGGACGGTGCCCAGCCGGACGTACGCGCGTACAGCGCCTGGAAGGCGACGGTGTTCCAGTAGGTCAGGAGCGTCTTGCGGACGACCTCCTGGATGGTGCCGTGCCCCACCCTGCGGGCCGCCCACGGGGAACCGCCGGCCGCCATGAACCAGCGGACCGCGTCCGCGCCGTGCTGGTCCATCAGCGGGACCGGGTCCAGGGTGTTGCCCAGGTGCTTGGACATCTTGCGGCCGTCCTCGGCGAGGATGTGGCCGAGGCAGACGACGTTCTCGTACGAGGACTTGTCGAAGACCAGGGTGCCGACCGCCATCAGCGTGTAGAACCAGCCGCGGGTCTGGTCGATGGCCTCGCAGATGAACTGCGCCGGATAGCGGCTCTCGAACAGTTCCTTGTTCTTGTGCGGGTAGCCCCACTGCGCGAACGGCATCGAACCCGAGTCGTACCAGGCGTCGATCACCTCCGGTACGCGCGTGGCCCTCTTCCCGCAGCCGTCCTGCGGGCAGGCGAAGGTGATCTCGTCGATGAACGGGCGGTGCGGGTCGAGGCCCGACTGGTCGGTGCCGGTGAGCCCGGTCAGCTCGGCGAGCGAGCCGACGCAGGTGAGGTGGTCGTCCTCGCAGCGCCAGATCGGCAGCGGGGTGCCCCAGTAGCGGTTGCGGGACAGCGCCCAGTCGATGTTGTTGTTCAGCCAGTCGCCGTACCGGCCGTGCTTGACCGAGTCCGGGAACCAGTTGGTGCCCTCGTTCTCCTCGAGCAGACGGTCCTTGACGGCCGTGGTGCGGATGTACCAGGAGGGCTGCGCGTAGTAGAGCAGCGCGGTGTGGCAGCGCCAGCAGTGCGGGTAGCTGTGCTCGTAGGGGATGTGCCTGAACAGCAGGCCGCGGGCCGCCAGGTCCTCGGTCAGCTTCTCGTCCGCCTTCTTGAAGAAGACGCCGCCGACCATCGGGACGTCCTCCTCGAAGGTGCCGTCCGGGCGGACCGGGTTCACCACCGGCAGGCCGTAGGAGCGGCAGACCCTGAGGTCGTCCTCACCGAAGGCGGGGGACTGGTGGACCAGGCCCGTACCGTCCTCGGTGGTGACGTAGTCGGCGTTGACGACGTAGTGCGCCGGTTCCGGGAACTCCACGAACTCGAAAGGCCGCTGGTAGGTCCAGCGCTCCATCTCGGCGCCGGTGAAGGTCTCGCCGGTGGTCTCCCAGCCCTCGCCGAGGGCTTTGGCGACCAGCGGCTCGGCGACGACGAGCTTCTCCGTGCCCTCGGGGCCCTTCGTCGCGACGACGTAGGTGACCTCGGGGTGCGCGGCGACCGCGGTGTTGGACACCAGCGTCCACGGCGTGGTCGTCCACACCAGGAGAGAGGCCTCGCCGGCCAGGGGGCCGGAGGTGAGGGGGAAACGGACGTAGACGGACGGGTCGACGACCGTCTCGTAGCCCTGTGCCAGCTCGTGGTCGGACAGGCCGGTGCCGCAACGGGGGCACCAGGGGGCGACGCGGTGGTCCTGGACCAGCAGGTCCTTGTCGAAGATCTCCTTCAGCGACCACCAGACGGACTCGATGTACTCCGGGTCCATCGTGCGGTACGGGTCCTGGAGGTCGGCCCAGTACCCCATGCGGGTCGTGAGCTCCTCGAAGGCGTCGGTGTGGCGGGTCACCGACTCGCGGCACCTGGCGTTGAACTCGGCGATGCCGTACGCCTCGATGTCCTGCTTGCCGGAGAAGCCGAGTTCCTTCTCCACCGCCAGCTCCACCGGGAGGCCGTGGCAGTCCCAGCCGGCCTTGCGGCCCACGTGGTAGCCGCGCATGGTGCGGAAGCGGGGGAACACGTCCTTGAAGACGCGCGCCTCGATGTGGTGGGCGCCCGGCATGCCGTTGGCGGTGGGCGGCCCCTCGTAGAACACCCACTCGGGGCGGCCCTCGGACTGCTCCAGGCTCTTGGCGAAGATCTTCTGTTCCTGCCAGAAGTCGAGCACCGCGTGCTCGAGAGCGGGCAGGTCGACCTGGGCGGGCACCTGTCGGTACGTCGGCGTTGTCATCAGCGGGTTTCCTCCGGCGGACTTGCTGCCTTCCGTCCGGAGGGACGAGAGCTGTGTCGATCCCTGCGCCGCCGTCGGCGCGCTCCCGCGGTACCACCCTCCTTGGCTCCCCGGCGCGCCGTGTGCGCCGGTCGGCCCCCTCATTGGGGTCGCGATGCCGGTTCTACTCGCCGCTGTCGTGGGCTGCGGCTTTCCTCCGGCGGCTCCGGGGTGATCTTCGCGTCGCGCTCGCCCCCGGGCTCACACCGTCCCCGGGTCGCTCTGGGCTGCGTACGCCGCTACTCGTCCCCATCCACGCTTTTCGCTCCGCCCAGTGTACGGCGCGCGGCGGACAGCGGCCGACCGGTTATTCCGGGGGCGACGGGTGGAGTGTCCGGGCGGGGGCACGGTGGGGCCCGTGCGCATTCCGTACGAGTCGCGCATGGCGTGACATACCACCGAATGGCGCGGTACGGGTGTTCGGATTCTGCGACGTCCGACTTGGTGGCATACCCGGCGGGGAGCTGGGCACAACGCATGAAGGTCCGCCGCGCGGCGTCCGCGGGGCGGGCGATCGGGCGGTGCGCCCCGTTGCCGCGGGACCCGAGTCGATTTATCGTCCCAGCACGATTGCGCGCGAGATCACAGCATGTGAAAAGGGGCCCCGGCCATGGTGGCGAAGAAGACCGCCGTACAGCAGTCGGCGTCCGGCACGGCCGCGTCCGCCGAGGAGTCCCGGGAGGACACGAAGGCGACAGCGAAGGCGCGGACCGGGAAGGACACGGCGGGGAGGACGGGGAAGGCGGCCACGAAGCAGTCGGCCGGGAAGGCCGGACCGGTGAAGGCCGCGGAGGGGAAGAGCACGGCGGGAAAGAACGCGGCGGGGAAGACCGGGGCCGGCAAGACCGGGGCCGGGAAGCCGACGGCAGGCAGAGCGAAGGCCGGGAAGGCCGCGGCGGCGAAGCCGGCGGACGGGGCGTCCGCGGCCCCAAAGGGCGCCTTTGAAGCCGCCGAGGGCAAGAGCCGCCGGAGGAAGGCGGCCGTCGCGCGCAAGGGCGGTACGGACACGGGCACCACCGGGACCAGCGGGGGCACACAGGACACGGCCGGGCACGGCACGGCCACTGACGCGGGTGCGGCCGAGGCCGCGACGCAGACGGGAGCGACGACGGTGGGTGCTAAGAAGACTCCTGGCACGGCGACGGCGGCGAAGACCGCCGTGCCCAAGGCGCGGTTCGCGGCAGTGGAGCCCGGCGACCTCGCCGTGCGTCCGGGCGAGGAGCCCTGGACACCGGAAGAGGTCGAGGGCGCGCGGGCCGAACTGACGGCCGAGGTGCTGCGGCTGCGCGAGGAGATCGCCTCGTCCGAACGGTCGCTGGCCGGCCTGATGCGGGACTCCGGCGACGGGGCGGGCGACGACCAGGCCGACACCGGCACGAAGAACATCACACGTGAGCACGAACTGGCGCTCGCCGCCAACGCGCGCGAGATGCTCACCCAGTACGAGCGCGCCCTGCAGCGGCTGGACGCCGGTACCTACGGCCTGTGCGAGAACTGCGGCAACCCGATCGGCAAGGCCAGGATGCAGGCCTTCCCCCGGGCCACCCTGTGCGTCGAGTGCAAGCAGAAGCAGGAGCGCCGGTACTGAGCCCCGTCGTACGCCGCCTGAGCACGAGGGACGCACTGGGTGTGCCGTACCCTCGTCCTCAGTCAGGTACCTAGGTTGAGGGACTCACGTGGCAGAGGCGGAGCGCATCATCGGTACGCCGGACACCCCGGACGCGGACCGGACCGGGCAGGCCCGGACCGAGCAGGACGGGGCCGGGCTCGACGGGGCCGGGCTCGACGGAGCCGGGCTCGACGGGGCCGATGCCCAGGGCGCGGAGACGGAGCCGGCGGCCGGGACACCCCGTGGCAAGCGGCGCGTGGCCGTGCTGTTCGCCGTCGCCGTCGTCGCCTACGCCCTCGACCTGATCAGCAAGATGATCGTGGTCGCCAAGCTGGAGCACCACGAGCCCGTCGAGATCGTCGGGGACTGGCTGAGGTTCGAGGCGATCCGCAACGCGGGCGCGGCGTTCGGCTTCGGGGAAGCCTTCACCGTCATCTTCACGCTGATCGCGTCGACGGTGATCGTGGTGATCATCCGGCTGGCCCGCAAGCTGTACAGCCTGCCCTGGGCGATCGCGCTGGGCCTGCTGCTCGGCGGTGCCCTCGGCAACCTCACGGACAGGATCTTCCGCTCCCCGGGAGTCTTCCAGGGCGCGGTCGTCGACTTCATCGCACCCAAGCACTTCGCCGTCTTCAACCTGGCGGATTCGGCGATCGTCTGCGGCGGCATCCTGATCGTCCTGCTGTCCTTCCGGGGCCTCGACCCGGACGGGACCGTCCACAAGGACTGAGCAGGACCGGGAGCGCGCGTACGGAGTTGCCGGACCGGTCCGGCATACTCGACGGGTGAGCACGATTCCCGAGATCCGAACCCTGCCCGTGCCCGACGGACTGGAGGGCGAGCGCGTCGACGCCGCCATCTCCCGCATGTTCGGCTTCTCCCGGACCAAGGCGGCCGAACTCGCCGCCGCGGGGAAGGTCACGGTCGACGGATCGGTGGTCGGCAAGTCGGAGCGGGTGAGCGGGGGCGCCTGGCTCGAGGTGGAGATGCCGCAGGCGCCGGCCCCGGTGCGGGTGGTCGCCGAGCCCGTCGAGGGCATGGAGATCGTGCACGACGACGACGACGTGGTCGTGATCGCCAAGCCGGTCGGCGTCGCGGCCCACCCCTCGCCGGGCTGGACCGGACCGACCGTGATCGGCGGTCTCGCCGCCGCCGGGTACCGCATCTCGACCTCCGGCGCCGCCGAGCGCCAGGGCATCGTGCACCGCCTCGACGTCGGCACCTCCGGCCTCATGGTGGTCGCCAAGTCGGAGTACGCGTACACGTCGCTGAAGCGCCAGTTCAAGGAGCGCACGGTCGACAAGCGCTACCACACCCTGGTCCAGGGCCACCCCGACCCGACCAGCGGCACCATCGACGCCCCCATCGGGCGGCATCCGAACCACGACTACAAGTGGGCGGTCACCGCCGAGGGCAAGCCCTCCGTCACGCACTACGACCTCGTCGAGGCCTTCCGCGCCGCCTCGCTCCTCGACGTCAAGCTGGAGACCGGCCGCACCCACCAGATCCGCGTCCACATGGCCGCCCACCGGCACCCCTGCGTCGGCGACCTGACCTACGGTGCCGACCCCACGCTCGCCAAGCGGCTCGGCCTCACCCGCCAGTGGCTGCACGCCGTGCGGCTCGGCTTCGAGCACCCCGGCGACGGCCTGTGGGCGGAGTTCACCAGCGACTACCCCGAGGACCTGCGTCAGGCGCTCGACCTGGTGCGGGAGGAGACCTACGCGTGAGCACCCCGTACGTGGTCCGCGAGGCGGTGGAACCCGGCGACCGTCAGGCGTGCTTCGCGGTGCGCAAGGAGGTTTTCGTCGCCGAGCAGAAAGTGCCCGAGGACCTGGAGTACGACGCGTACGACGCCGGCGCCGTGCATGTGCTCGCGACCGGTGAGGACGGCTCGGCGCTCGGCACCGGACGGCTGCTGCACGGCGGGGCAGCCGCGGCGAAGACCGGCGATGACGCGTCGGTCGGCTCCCTCGGGCGGCTCGCGGTGACGCGTCGGGCGCGGGGGCTCGGCGTCGGGGCCGCCCTGGTGCGGGGCATCGAGGAGGCGGCCCGCGCCCGCGGTCTCACCGCCGTCGACCTGCACGCGCAGACCCACGCCCTGGGGTTCTACGAGCGGCTCGGGTACGTGGCGTACGGGCCGGAGTTCCCGGACGCGGGGATGCCGCACCGGGCCATGCGGCGCGCTCTGTGACCGGCGGGTCTCCGTAGCCGGACGCGTTCCGCGGCCGGGTGCCGCGCCGGCTCGGTGTGCGCGGTGTGCGCGGTGTGCGGTGAGTTCGCGTGGCGATGCGGCGTTCTGTTCGTAAGGTCGGGGCATGACGCGGAACGTGGTGATCAGCGGAGGCGGTACGGGGATCGGGCTGGCGGCGGCACGGGTGTTCGCCGCCGACGGGGACCGGGTGCTGCTGCTCGGGCGCCGCGGGGAGGTCCTGGAACGGGCCGGGGCCGAGGTGCGCGGCGCCGAGGTGTACGCCGCAGACCTCGCCGATCCGGTCGCCGTGCGCGGCGTCGCCGACCACGTCGGCCGGGAGTTCGGGGCCGTCGACGTGCTGATCCACAGCGCCGGGGGCAACGGTCTCCTCGAACGCCGGGCCGGGGCGGACGACCCGCTCGATGCCCTCGCCCGCCACTGGACGGTCAACTTCCGGCTCAACCTGCTGACCGCCGTCCTGCTCACGGAGGCCCTGGGGGACCGGCTCGCCGAGCCCGGCGGGCGGGTGCTGTTCCTCAGCTCCATCGCCGCCTACCGGGGCTCCGGGCAGGTCGCGTACGCGGCGGCCAAGGCCGGGCTGCATCCGTACGCCCACGACCTCGCCCGGAAGCTGGGTCCGCACGGCATCACGGTGAACGTGGTCGCGCCCGGCTACACCGAGGACACCGCGTTCTTCGGCGAGGGCATCGACGGGGAGCGGCGGGCGGAACTGGTCGCCGAGACCGCCGACGGGAGGGCCGGGACGCCCGGGGACGTGGCCGCCACTCTGCACTGGCTGGCCTCCCCGGGCGCCGCACACGTCACCTCGCAGATCATCCAGGTCAACGGCGGTGCCGAACGCGGCCACTGAGACGCCGTCAGTACTCCTGCGACGCGTCCTGAGTGCTGTGGGCCGCGGATTCGCCGTCCGGAGGGCCGGAGGGGCCGGGCAGGCCGGGGGGACGGGGGATGCCGACGGCACCGACGGGGGAGTGGTGGTTCCTGTCGAGGGCCGGCGCCGCGTCGGCCGGGGCGGTGCTGACCCGGGGCAGGGCGTAGGGGTGCTGCTCGGCCAGCCAGCGGATCATCTGCTCACGGACCTCCACCCGTACCGTCCAGATGTCGTTCGCGTCCTTGGCCGTCACGAGGGCCCGCACGTGCATGCTGCTGGGCGTGGTGTCCGTGACGGTCAGGTTGTAGGCGCGGCCGTCCCAGGCCGGGCACTCGCGCAGGATGTCGCGCAGCCGCTCGCGCATCGCGTCCAGCGGAGCCCGGTGGTCGAGGTGCCAGTGGACCGTGCCGGTCATCTGCGGGCTGTCCCGGGACCAGTTCTCGAACGGCTTGGACGTGAAGTACGACACCGGCATGGTGATCCGGCGCTCGTCCCACGTGTTCACGGTGAGGAAGGTCAGGGTGATCTCCTCGACCGTGCCCCACTCGCCGTCCACCACGACCGTGTCGCCGATGCGCACCATGTCACCGAAGGCGATCTGCAGCCCGGCGAAGAGGTTGCTGAGGGTGGACTGGGCGGCGACACCGGCGACGATGCCGAGGATGCCCGCCGAGGCCAGCAGCGAGGCACCGGCCGCCCGCATGGCGGGGAAGGTCAACAGCATCGCGGCCACCGCCACCACTCCGACGATCGCCGAGACGACCCGCCGGATCAGCGTCACCTGGGTGCGCACCCGGCGGACCCTGGCCGGGTCGCGCTCACGGTGCACGTTGGCGTACCGGGTGTACGAGGTCTCGACGACGGCTGCCGCGATCCGGATCACCAGCCAGGCGACCGACCCGATCAGCACCAGTGCCAGGATCCGTTCGACGGTGGCCCGGTTGTCCTCGAACAGCTTCGCCTCACTGAACGAACCTCTCAGCAGGGCCGCGCAGACGAGCAGCTGGTAGGGGATGCGGCCGCGCCGGAGCAGCCCCCACATGGGGGTCTCGGGGTGCCGGGCGTCGGCCTTGCGCAGCAGTCGGTCGGTGGCATAGCCGAGCACCAGGGTGAGCACGACCGTGCCGCCGAACACGATCAGGGGGCGGAGCACGTCTTCCATGTCCCCGAACCTAACCGGCCTCGGAGGGAGTGAACATGTGACATCCGCTGCGTCGTGGGTACGGCCCGTGCCGCGGTCCGGCACACCGGCGGGCACCGGCTGTCGTGCCCGGCTGGCACCATGGGCGTCATGAACATCATGCTGTTTCACTCGACCTACGGCCCGCGGCCCGCGGTGTCCGCGGCCGCGGACCGGCTGCGCGGCGCCGGACACGAGGTGTGGACGCCCGACCTCTTCGAGGGCCGTACGTTCGACACGGTCGAGGAGGGCATGGCCCACCAGGAGTCCATCGGCAGGGACGAGTTGCTGAGGCGGGCCGTGCTCGCCGCCGCGCCCTACTCGGAGCGGGGGCTGGTGTACGCCGGGTTCTCCTTCGGCGCCTCCGTCGCCCAGACGCTGGCCCTCGGCGACGGCAGGGCGCGCGGGCTGCTGCTCCTGCACGGCACCTCGGACATCGCGGCGAACGCGACGGTGGACGGCCTGCCGGTGCAGCTCCACGTCGCCGAGCCGGACCCGTTCGAGACCGACGACTGGCTGAGCGCCTGGTATCTGCAGATGGGCCGCGCCGGAGCCGACGTCGAGGTGTACCGGTACGCCGGGGCCGGCCACCTCTACACCGACCCCGGCCTGCCGGACCACGACGAGGAGGCCGCCGAGGCCACCTGGCGGGTGGCGCTCGGCTTCCTCGGGACGCTGGAGAACGGCTGACGACGACCGCGCGGGGTCAGACCGGGCGGTCGGCGCGCTCGACCTGCTGGGTGCCGTCGAGCGTCCGGTAGGAGCGCGTCCACCTGGACGTGGCGGCAGGGTCGGTGCGGCTGGAGATCACGTAGTAGTCCATCTGCGCCCGCGTGGGCGTGATGTCCAGCACGCCGTAGCCGTGGCGGTCGGTGTCGACCCACCGGACGTGCCGGTTGGTGGCCTTGATCAGCGGGGAGGCGATCGTGGTGACGGTGCCCTCGGGGACCGTGACGGCGTCGTCCAGGTTGTCCGAGGTGACCGAGGTCACGACGAACTCGGAGGCCGCCGAGCCGGAGGCCGGGTACGTGCCCGCTTTCACCGGCACGTCGTTGGCCCACGCCATGTGGATGTCGCCGGTGAGGAAGACCGTGTTGCGGATCGCGTTCGCCCGCAGATGGGCGAGGAGTTCCCGGCGGTCGTCGGTGTAGCCGTCCCACTGGTCGGTGTTGAGGGCCAGGCCCTCCTGCGGCAGGCCGAGCAGCTTGGCGACCGGCTTCAGCAGACTGGCGGGGAGCGCGCCGAGAGCGAGCGGCGAGATCATCACCGAGGTGCCGACCAGCCGCCAGGTGGTGTCGGACGCCGACAGCCCCGACTTCAGCCAGTCGAGCTGGGCGCGGCCGGTGAGCGTACGGTCCGGGTCGTCGACGTCGCCGTCGCCCACGGAGACCTGCCGGGAGCGGAAGGAGCGCAGGTCCAGCAGCGAGAGGTCGGCGAGCCTGCCGAAGCGCAGCCGCCGGTAGGTGGTGCCGGCGATCGCGGGACGTACCGGCATCCACTCGAAGTAGGCGCGCTTGGCGGCGGCCTGACGTGCGGCCCAGGTGCCCTCCTCGCCCTCGGTGTGGTTCTCGGCGCCGCCGGACCAGGCGTCGTTGGCGATCTCGTGGTCGTCCCAGATCGCGATGACCGGCGCCTTGGCGTGCAGTGCCTGGAGGTCGGGGTCGGTCTTGTACGTCGCGTGCCGGACGCGGTAGTCGGCGAGGGAGACGATCTCGTGGGCGGGCGCGTGCGCGCGGACGGTCCTGCCGCGCGTGCCGTACTCGCCGGAGGCGTACTCGTAGATGTAGTCGCCGAGGTGCAGCCAGGCGTCGAGGTCGCCGCGGGCCGCGAGGTGGCGGTACGCCGAGAAGTGCCCGGCCTCGTAGTTGGAGCAGGAGACCACACCGAAGCGCAGACCGGTCACGGCGGCGTCGGCGGCCGGGGCGGTGCGGGTGCGGCCGACGGGGGAGTCGGCGGTGCCGGCGGAGAAGCGGAACCAGTAGTCGGTGGCCGGCGCGAGGCCGCGGATGTCGGCCTTGACGGTGTGGTCGGTGGCCGCGGTGGCGCGGACCGAGCCCTTGGCGACGACGGTGGTGAACGCCTTGTCCCGGGCGACGGTCCAGGCGACCTCGGTGTCGGGGCCGAGTCCCGAGCCGGGTATCGCCTCCGCTGTCGGCGTCACGCGCGTCCACAGCAGGACGCCGTCCGGCAGCGGGTCGCCGGAGGCCACACCGTGCAGGAAGACGGGGGCCGCGGCGGTGGCGGCGCGGGCGGGCGGCGCGGCGGTGAGCGGTGCGGCCAGAACCGCGCTCGCGGCGGCCGCCTTGACGAGGGACCGGCGGCGGGGGGACAGGACGCCGGGGTCCGCGGTGGCGGGGGCCGGGATGACGCCGGCCGGGGCGGGTGCGGTGCTCTCGGATGATCTGTGTCGAGTGGTCACAGCCGATCAGGCTACTGACCGGTACATGCCAGAGCGGGCGAACTCGCCAAAGTTCGCCCGCTCTTCGGCGTGCGGCCGGCCGGCCGTGACCGAACCCCGCCCGCACGCCCCCGGATCCCGGGATCAGGCCTTGAGCGCCTTGTCGATCGCCGCGGTGAACTCGGCGACCGTCATCGGCGCGTTCTGCCCGTCGGACCCGGTGAGCTTCTCGCCGTCCATCTTCAGCGTGGGGGTGCCCTGGACGTCGCTGCTGTCGAACTTGTCGGACATCTCCAGCGCCCACCTGTCGTAGGTGCCGTCCTCCACGGCCGTCCGGAACTCCTTGTTGCCCTTCAGCTCCTCGACGGAGTTCGCCACCTCGATCAGGTAGGAGTCGTCCTTGAACTTGTCCTCGCTCTCCTCGGGGTGGAACTCGGCCGAGTACAGCGCGGCCTTGTAGTGGAGGAACGCCTCGGGGCTGACGTCCAGCGCGGCGCCCAGGGCGCTCAGGGCGTTCCTGGAGCCCTCGCCGGTCAGGTTGCGGTCGAGGAACGAGGCGCCGATGAACTGGACCTTGTACTTGCCGTCCGCGACGTCCTTGTCGATCGTCCCGCCGACGGTCTGCTCGAACGAGGCGCAGATCGGGCAGCGCGGGTCCTCGTACAGCTCCAGGGTCTTCTTCGCGGTGTCCTCGCCGATGACGACGGTGGTGCCGTTCTCACCGCTGGTGTTGGCCGGCTTGACGAGCTTCGCGTCGGCGGCGGCCTCCCATGCGCCGGGCTGGTTGGCCTGGACGACGGCGTAGCCGATGCCGGCGGCTATCGCGAGGACGCCGACGACCGAACCGGCGACGATCAGCTGACGCTTGACCTTGGCCTTCTTGGCTTCGCGCTCGCGCTCGACGCGCAGACGCTCACGGGCCGCCGTCTTCGCCGCCTGGGTGTTCCGCTTGCTCATGGTGATGCTCTCCACTGGGGACGCGCACAGTGTGTGCGGGATATGTATGGGGGACTACGGGTGCTCGGACACGGCGCCGACGCCAAAGGACTGAGCCGTCTCAGGCGAGGGCGGTGGAGCACGGCGGTCCACGCCGTCCCAGGAAGTGCACGAGGATCCGGTCCACCGCGGTGGTGGTCCGGTGGTCCGGACAGGCCGGCCGGCGGATCTCCGGGGCGCGGGGCACGGCCACGGCGGCGACAGCGAGCAGAAGCGGCCGGACCGCCGTCGAAGCCGTCGCCGTCGCCGCGCCCAGCAGCTGGGCCAGCGCCCGCTCGCCGCGGTGCAGCCAGGCGGCGGCGAACAGCCCGACGCCGATGTGCGCGCCGAGCAGCAGCCACGCGGTGGCCGGGTCGGCCTGGGCGAGCACCCCGGCGAACCGGTCGCCCCCGTGGGCCGCGGTGTCGGCCACCCGTGTCAGCGGGGTGCCCACGCCCGCGCCGTCGCCGCACAGCACGTCGAAGCCGACCGAGCGCAGCGGGCCCGCGACGGGGCCGCCCATCCGGCCGTAACAGACGTGCTGGCCGGCGGTGAAGACGGTGTCGGCGGCCAGCTCCAGAGGGATCAGCAGGGCGGCGATCCGCCCGAAGGAGCGCTGCCGGCCCGCGAGCGCGTACGCCAGGACGAACACGGCGACGCCGATCACCGTCACCGTGCTCAACGGCAGGGGAGCCCCGGACAGCAGCACGTGCGACGCGGTGCTGAGGGCCACGACCACGGTCGTGAACAGCGCCGCGCGTACGGCTCTGAGCGGGGCTCCGGATATGTCCATGGTGGGAGCGAGTCTGTCATGCGCTCGGGTAAGGGATCCCTAAAGGGTTCCGGTTGGCGGGAATCACCCGGCCGGGGCGGCCCCGGCCGGGAGGAGGGTCACAGGCCCGGGATCACAGGCCCGGGATCACAGGCCCGGGATCACAGGCCCGGGATCCTGCCGTTGCGGAACAGGTCCAGGAAGATCTGGTGGTCGCCGCGCGCGCGGGCGCCGTAGCTGTGTGCGAAGTCGACCAGCAGCGGCTCGAGCCCGTCCTCGTCGGCCGCGATCGCCGCGTCGATGGCACGCTCGGTGGAGAACGGCACCAGGGACTCGCCGGAGGTGTCGTCCGCCGCCGCGTGCATCGTGGCCGTGGCCCGGCCGAGGTCGGCGACGACCTGGGCGATCTCGTCGGGCTCGTCGATGTCGCCCCAGTCCAGATCCACCGCGTACGGCGAGACCTCCGCGACCAGCTGCCCCGCGCCGTCCAGCTCGGTCCAGCCCAGCCACGGGTCGGCGTGCGCCTGCAGGGCGCGCTGGGAGATCACCGTGCGGTGGCCCTCGTGCCGGAAGTAGTCCCGGATCGCCGGGTCGGTGATGTGCCGCGAGACTGCCGGGTGCTGCGCCTGCTTGATGTAGATCACCACATCGTTCTCCAGGGCGTCACTGTGCCCCTCCAGCAGGATGTTGTACGACGGCAGTCCGGCCGAGCCGATGCCGATGCCCCGGCGGCCCACGACGTCCTTCACCCGGTAGGAGTCCGGGCGGGCCAGTGAGGCGTCCGGCAGCGTCTCCAGGTAGCCGTCGAAGGCGGCGAGGACCTTGTAGCGGGTGGCGGCGTCGAGCTCCACCGCGCCGCCGCCGGAGGCGAAGCGGCGCTCGAAGTCACGGATGGCGGTCATCGAGTCCAGCAGCCCGAACCGGGTCAGCGAGCGGGCGTCGCGCAGCGCGTCGAGCAGCGGCCCCTGCGCGGTGTCCAGGGTGAACGGCGGCACCTCGTCGCTCTTCGCACCGGTCGCCAGCGCGTGGATCCGCTCCCGGTAGGCGGCCGTGTAGGTCCGCACCAGCTCGGTGATCTGCTCGTCGCTGAGCGCCTTCGCGTAGCCGATCAGCGCCATGGAGGCGGCGAAGCGCTTGAGGTCCCAGGTGAAGGGACCGACGTAGGCCTCGTCGAAGTCGTTGACGTTGAAGACCAGACGGCCGTTGGAGTCCATGTACGTGCCGAAGTTCTCCGCGTGCAGATCTCCGTGGATCCACACCCGGGACGTCCGCTCGTCCAGGTAGGGGCCGCGGTACGTCCTCCCACCGCCCCGCCCGGCGTTCCCGGCGTCCAGATCGTGGTAGAAGAGGCACGCCGTGCCCCGGTAGAACGCGAACGCCGAGGCCGCCATCTTCCGGAACTTCACGCGGAAGGCGGCGGGGTCGGCGGCCAGGAGCTCGCCGAAGGCGGTGTCGAGAACGGCGAGGATCTCCTCGCCGCGGTGCTCGTCGTCGAGCTGCGGGACCGACATCGCTGGGTGCCTCCTGGTACGGGATGTTCCGGGGACGGCTGATCCGTCCCCCGTCCAACGCGCGACGCGTCACGGGAGTGCCCGCGCCACATGCCCGAAGGTACGTCCGGGAAGCCCTCGGGTGTCAGTGCCGGGGCATAGACTTTGACGCTGTCCCCGGACTGTCGGCAGGCGGTCCGAAGCCCGTCGCCGAGAGTTCTCCCTGGAGGCCGAACCGTGTCGAAGACGCCGTTCACGCACCTGCACGTCCATACCCAGTACTCGCTGCTGGACGGTGCCGCGCGGCTCAAGGACATGTTCAACGCCTGCAACGAGATGGGCATGAGCCACATCGCCATGTCCGACCACGGCAACCTGCACGGCGCGTACGACTTCTTCCACAGCGCGCAGAAGGCCGGAGTCACTCCGATCATCGGGATCGAGGCCTATGTCGCGCCCGAGTCGCGGCGCACCAAGCGCAAGATCCAGTGGGGCCAGCCGCACCAGAAGCGGGACGACGTCTCCGGTTCCGGCGGTTACACCCACAAGACGATCTGGGCGGTCGACAGCACGGGCCTGCACAATCTCTTCCGGCTCTCCTCCGACGCGTACGCCGAGGGCTGGCTGCAGAAGTGGCCGCGGATGGACAAGGAGACCATCGCCAAGTGGTCCACCGGGCTGGTCGCCTCCACCGGCTGCCCCTCCGGTGAGGTCCAGACCCGGCTGCGCCTCGGCCACTTCGACGAGGCGCTCAAGGCGGCCTCCGACTACCAGGACATCTTCGGCAAGGAGCGGTACTTCCTGGAGCTGATGGACCACGGCATCGAGATCGAGCGCCGGGTCCGTGACGGGCTGCTGGAGATCGGCAGGAAGCTCGGCATCCCGCCCCTGGTCACCAACGACTCGCACTACACGTACGCGAACGAGGCGACCGCGCACGACGCGCTGCTGTGCATCCAGACCGGCAAGAACCTCTCCGACCCCGACCGTTTCCGGTTCGACGGCACCGGCTACTACCTCAAGTCCACCGACGAGATGTACGCCATCGACTCCTCCGACGCCTGGCAGCAGGGCTGCGCCAACACCAGGCTGATCGCCGAGATGGTCGACACCACGGGCATGTTCGAGAAGCGCGACCTGATGCCCAAGTTCGACATCCCGGAGGGCTACACCGAGGTCACCTGGTTCCGCGCGGAGACGATGCGCGGCATGGAGCGCCGCTTTCCCGGCGGCATCCCCGAGGACCGCATGAAGCAGGTCGAGTACGAGATGGACACCATCATCTCGATGGGCTTCCCCGGGTACTTCCTCGTCGTCGCCGACTTCATCATGTGGGCCAAGAAGCAGGGCATCGCGGTCGGCCCCGGCCGCGGCTCCGCGGCCGGCTCGATCGTCGCGTACGCGATGGGCATCACCGACCTCGACCCGATCCCGCACGGCCTGATCTTCGAGCGGTTCCTCAATCCCGAGCGCGTCTCCATGCCCGACGTCGACATCGACTTCGACGAGCGCAGGCGCGTCGAGGTGATCCGGTACGTGACGGAGAAGTACGGCGCCGACAAGGTCGCCATGATCGGCACCTACGGCAAGATCAAGGCCAAGAACGCCATCAAGGACTCCGCGCGCGTGCTGGGCTACCCGTACGCCATGGGCGACCGGCTCACCAAGGCCATGCCCGCCGACGTCCTCGGCAAGGGCATCGACCTCGACGGCATCACCAACCCCTCGCACCCGCGTTACAGCGAGGCCGGCGAGATCCGCGCGATGTACGAGAACGAGCCGGACGTCAAGAAGGTCATCGACACCGCCAAGGGCGTCGAGGGCCTCGTGCGGCAGATGGGCGTGCACGCGGCCGGCGTGATCATGTCCAGCGAACCCATCGTCGACCACGCCCCGATCTGGGTGCGGCACACCGACGGCGTGACCATCACGCAGTGGGACTACCCCCAGTGCGAGTCGCTCGGCCTCCTGAAGATGGACTTCCTGGGCCTGCGCAACCTCACGATCATGGACGACGCCATCAAGATGGTGAAGGCCAACAAGGGCATCGACCTGGAGATGCTCGCCCTCCCGCTGGACGACCCCAAGACCTTCGAACTGCTCTGCCGCGGCGACACCCTCGGTGTCTTCCAGTTCGACGGCGGTCCGATGCGCTCGCTGCTCCGCCAGATGCAGCCCGACAACTTCGAGGACATCTCCGCCGTCTCGGCCCTCTACCGGCCGGGCCCGATGGGCATGAACTCGCACATCAACTACGCGGAGCGCAAGAACGGCCGCCAGGAGATCACCCCGATCCACAAGGAACTGGAGGAGCCGCTCCGGGAGGTGCTGTCGGTCACCTACGGCCTGATCGTCTACCAGGAGCAGGTGCAGAAGGCCGCCCAGATCATCGCCGGCTACTCGCTCGGCGAGGCCGACATCCTGCGCCGCGTGATGGGCAAGAAGAAGCCCGAGGAACTGGCGAAGAACTTCGTCCTCTTCCAGGAGGGCGCCCGCAGGAACGGCTACAGCGACGAGGCGATCCAGGCCCTGTGGGACGTGCTGGTCCCCTTCGCCGGCTACGCGTTCAACAAGGCCCACTCCGCCGCGTACGGACTCGTGTCGTACTGGACCGGGTACCTGAAGGCGAACTACCCGGCCGAGTACATGGCCGCGCTGCTCACCTCGGTCAAGGACGACAAGGACAAGTCGGCCGTCTACCTCAACGAGTGCCGCCGCATGGGCATCAAGGTGCTCCCGCCGAACGTCAACGAGTCCGAGTCGAACTTCGCCGCACAGGGCGACGACGTGATCCTCTTCGGCCTGTCCGCGGTCCGCAACGTCGGCACCAACGTCGTCGAGTCGATCATCAAGTCCCGCAAGACCAAGGGGAAGTACGCCTCCTTCCCGGACTACCTCGACAAGGTCGAGGCCGTCGTCTGCAACAAGCGCACCACGGAGTCGCTGATCAAGGCGGGCGCCTTCGACTCCATGGGGCACACCCGCAAGGGCCTCACCGCCCAGTACGAGCCGATGATCGACAACGTGGTCGCGGTCAAGCGCAAGGAGGCCGAGGGGCAGTTCGACCTCTTCGGCGGCATGGGAGAGCAGGAGACCACCGAGCCCGGCTTCGGTCTCGACGTCACCTTCGCCGACGACGAGTGGGACAAGACCTACCTGCTCGCGCAGGAACGGGAGATGCTCGGGCTCTACGTCTCCGACCACCCGCTGTTCGGGCTGGAGCACGTCCTGTCCGACAAGGCCGACGCGGGGATCTCCCAGCTCACCGGCGGCGACTTCGGCGACGGCGCGGTCGTCACCATCGGCGGCATCATCTCCGGCCTCCAGCGCAAGATGACCAAGCAGGGCAACGCCTGGGCGATCGCCACCGTGGAGGACCTCGCCGGCTCCCTCGAGTGCATGTTCTTCCCCGCGACCTACCAGCTCGTCTCGACCCAACTCGTCGAGGATGCCGTGGTGTTCGTCAAGGGGCGGCTCGACAAGCGCGAGGACGTGCCACGCCTGGTCGCCATGGAGCTCCAGGTGCCCGACCTGTCCAACGCGGGCACCAACGCGCCCGTCGTGCTCACCATCCCGGCGACCAGGGTCACCCCGCCGATGGTCAGCCGCCTCGGCGAGATCCTCGGCCACCACAGGGGCGACAGCGAGGTCCGCATCAAGCTCCAGGGGCCCACGAAGACGACGGTGCTGCGTCTGGACCGGCACCGGGTGAAGCCGGACCCCGCCCTGTTCGGCGACCTCAAGGTCCTCCTCGGCCCGTCCTGCCTGGCGGGCTAGGGCCTGCCCGCCCGGCGGGCCGGGGCGGACGACCGACGCGGAGGGGACCGACGGGGCCGACGGTCAGGAGGGGTGCGCCCGGTGACGGGCACACCCCTGCGCGTATGCCGTGTGCGGTGACTCAAGAGCCCGCCGCGCGGGCGTCAGTTGTGGCCGAAACGCTTCTCCCTGCCCTTGCGGGCAACGTCTCCGGGAGTGATCTGCGGGCCGTACTGCTCGGTCTGCGGCTCGGCGGAGGAATGCTGCGCCGTCTGCTGTGCGCGTCCGGTCTGCGGCTGCTTCCGTTCACGGTTCTTGTTCTTGGCCATGGTGATGCCTCCTGTGGGGATGTAGGGCCTTTCGTTCGGAGCCTGCCGGGCTCGCGGGGCCCGGTCCGAGCGAGGGGCCCTGGGGCCAGGACCGGGATCAGACTCACATGGCGGAACGGTCGCCGCATGTCGGACAATTACCGTGTGTGACAGGGTGGGTCGGCGAAGGAAGTGTGGAAACGCCACGCCGAAGATCGAGTTCGGGCCGTTAACCCCGGCGCGGTCAGGCAGACTCGAAGCAAGCCCGAAGCAAACCTCCCGGAAAGAGGGTGGAACGCGTGGACCGCTGCATCGTCCTGGTGGACGCCGGGTATCTGCTGGGGGCCGCCGCCAGTCTCCTTGCCGGGGAGCCCTCGCGGTCCCGGATCACCGTCGATCACGCCGCCCTCATCCAAGGACTGCGCGAGCGCGCCGAGTCCGACACGAGCCGGCCCCTGCTGCGCATCTACTGGTTCGACGGCGCCCCCGACCGGGTGCCGCAGCCCGAACACCGCCGGCTGCGGGTGATGCCCCGGGTCACCGTCCGGCTGGGCGCTCTCACCCGCAGCGACGGGCGCTGGGCGCAGAAGGGCGTCGACGCCGCCATGCACGCCGAGTTGACCGAGCTCGCCCGCAACCGGGCCTGCTCCGACATCGTCCTGGTCACCGGCGACGGCGATCTGCTGCCCGGCATGATGGCGGCGAAGGAACACGGCGTCGCCGTCCACCTGTGGGCCGTCCAGGCCGCCGACGGCGACTACAACCAGTCCGAGGACCTGGTCGCCGAGGCCGACGAACGCCGGGTGCTGGACCGTGCCTGGATCACCAAGGCGGTGCGGGCCAAGGACTACTCCGGCGTGTGCGCCCCGCCTCCCACGGCCCGCCCCGAGATCGCCGCCATCCTCTCCGCCCCCCTGCCGGAGTCCGCGCACGCCCCGGAGGAGGAGCCGGACGCGCACGAGCCGCCGCACCCGGCCGGTACCGGGCACAACGGCACCGGCGACCGGGCCCCCGCGGCCAAGGGCGTGCCCACCCCCAAGGACCTGGCGGCCCTGCGCGGCCCCAGTGCCACGCACTCCCACCCCCAGCAGCCGCAGTCCGCCACCCTGCGCTGGTCCTCCGACAAGGGCTGGGTCGACCGGCCCGTCGCCGAGCCGCCCGAAGCCGCCTCGATGCCGACGCTCGCCCAGCTGACCACGGCGGAGCAGCGGTGGGCCGACCGCGAGGAGGACATCACCACGGTCGGCGGGGACCCCTTCGAGGTGGGGCAGGTCTTCGCCCGCCGCTGGGTGGAGCGGCTGGGGGAGCCGAGCGGCATCCAGAAGCTGTCCGGCATGTACCCCCGCATCCCGCACCGCGTCGACGGCGAGCTGCTGCGCTACGCCGCCCGCTTCGGCCTGCTCGCCCACAAGGACGACCAGATCGACGAACGCGACCGGTACGCCATCCGTGCGGGCTTCTGGCGCGAGCTGGACGTACGTACGGGGACGGAACGCACCCCGGTCGGGGACTGACCCGGCGTCCGGGCCGGTGCCTTGCGGCAGGTTCGTCGTCCTACCGGGGATTCGGGGCGGCCGGTCGACCCGGGAGTGAAGCGGGGGCGCGGACCACGTAGTCTCGTTCCTTGTGAGTACGCGCGCGGCACAGGCATTCCGGCACGATGGTGACATCGTGTGCGCGGTGCGCGGGCTGACCAAGACCTATCCGGCGGCCCGGGGACGCCGCGGCGTGCCGGCGACCCCCGAGGTCCGGGCCACCGACGACGTCGCCCTCGACGTCCGGCGCGGAGAGATCTTCGGACTGCTCGGGCCGAACGGTGCCGGCAAGTCCACCCTCGTCCGCCAGATCACCGGGCTGATGCGGCCCGACCGCGGCAGTGTCCGGATCCTCGGCCACGACATCGTGCGCCACCCCCAGCGGGCCGCGCGGATCCTCGCCTACCTCGGGCAGGAGTCCACCGCCCTCGACGAGCTGACCGTGTCCCTCGCCGTCGAGACCACCGCGCGGCTGCGCGGCCTCGACGGGAAACGGGCGTGCGCGGAGCGCGACGACGTCCTCGACGAACTCGGGCTCACCCCGATCGCCGCACGCCCCCTCAAAAAGCTGTCCGGCGGCCAGCGCCGACTGGCCTGCTTCGCCGCCTCGCTGGTCGGCGAGCGGCCCCTGCTGGTGCTCGACGAACCCACCGCCGGCATGGACCCGGTGGCGCGGCGCGCCGTATGGGCCGCCGTCGACCGGCGCCGGGCCGAGCAGGGCACCACCGTGCTGCTGGTCACCCACAACGTCATCGAGGCCGAGACCGTCCTCGACCGTGTCGCCGTGCTCGACCGGGGCCGGGTGATCGCCTGCGACAGCCCGTCCGGGCTGAAGGAGCAGGTCGCGGGCGAGGTCCGGGTCGACCTGGTGTGGCG
Source organism: Streptomyces yamdrokensis (assembly GCF_053890455.1). NCBI lineage: Bacteria > Bacillati > Actinomycetota > Actinomycetes > Kitasatosporales > Streptomycetaceae > Streptomyces > Streptomyces yamdrokensis. Next base: position 1,890,520 of record NZ_CM132679.1, on the reverse strand, counting down.
CGAGGCGGCCCCGCTGCACGTGCCGGAGGTCGCCGCACTCCAGGACCGCGCCGTCGAGTCCGGCCGCCGCTGGACGCTGCGGCTCGGACCGGAGGAGGCCCGTACCGTCGTCGCCACCGTCACCGGCGGCGCCGCCTTCGCCGCCCTGGACGACTTCACGCTCACCACGCCCACTCTGGAGGACGTGTACCTGGCACTGGGCGGTGCCGTGATGCAGGGGCTGGTGAAGGCGTGAGCGGCGGGCCCCTGAGCGCACAGGGCGCCGTATCCGTACGGAACAGGACGACTGCCGAGTGGATCCGGGCGAACCTCCGAGCGAAGGGGAGCAGCGCGACGTGAGTGTCGTACCCGCCGATGCCCTGCCGGGCGCCGTCCTGGCCGGTGAGGAGACCACGCCGGAACCGGCCGTGCTCGGGCCCCGGGCACGGCTGTGGCCGTCGCTGGCGGCCGTGTACCGGGCGCAGCTCTCCCGGGCGCGGGTGGCACGGATCCCGCTGCTGTTCGTGGCGACCTTCCAGTCCGTAGGGATCATGGTCCTGATGCGCGGGGTCGTGGACGGCGGCTCCGAGGCGCGGGCGGTGGTGGCCGGGTCGGCCGTCCTGGTCGTCGCCTTCGTCGCGCTCAACCTCCTCGCGCAGTACTTCGGACAACTGCGGGCCAGCGGCGGACTCGACCACTACGCGACGCTGCCGGTGCCGCCGGCCGCGGTGGTGCTGGGCACGGCCGGCGCCTACGCCTCGTTCACGGTGCCGGGGACCGTGGTGACGGCGGGCTTCGGGTGCGTGCTGTTCGGGCTGCCGATGGCGCATCTGTGGGTGCTGGTCGCGGTGATCCCGCTCTCGGGTGCCGCGCTCGCCGGGCTGGGGGCCGCCCTGGGACTGCTCGCGCCGCGGCCCGAGTTCGCCACGCTGCTCGGCCAGCTGGGCATGTCGGCGGCGCTGCTGCTGGGCGTGCTGCCGGCTGAGCGGCTGCCGGAGGCGGTGCGGGTGGTCCGGGACCTGCTGCCGTCGACGTACGGTGTCGAGGCCCTCGCGCGGACCTTCGCGCCGCATCCCGACTGGGCGCTGGTCCTCGGCGACCTCGCCGTGTGCGGGGCGGTCGGCGTGCTCTCACTGGCCGTGGCGACCTGGGCGTACCGCAGGGCCGCAGTCCGCTGACCCGTCGGGAGATCCGTCGGTGACCTGTCCGGTGCCACGCCGCACAGCCGGGCCTGGCACGATGTCGGGGTGAGCGCACCCCTGACCCCACCACCGCCTCCGCACGAACACTCCCCGCACGGCGGGTGGCAGTCGCCGTCCGCCGGGCAGGTGGCCGCCTCCGCGGGCGGGGCCGCCCCGGACGACGCGGTCGCCGGGCCCGCCGGACACGGTGACCGGGCGCAGTGGTACGGCTGGTACGAACAGGACGGCCCCGGCATGAAGACGGAACTGCGTGAGGCCGCCGTCGCCACGGTGGCGGTGGCGCTCGGCGGGGTGCTGCTCGGGGTGCTGTGGTGGTGGCTGGCGCCGCGTGTCCCGCTGGTGGGCGACGTCGCGGGTGACGACTGGGTCGTCTACCTCAAGGACACCGAGGGCGAGCAGGCCATCGGCGTGGACGGGACGTTCGCACTGCTCGCGCTGGCCTTCGGCGCGGTGAGCGCGCTCGCCGTGTTCCTCGTACGCCGGCGCGGGGGAGTGCCTCTGGTGGTGGCGCTCGGGGTCGGCGGGCTGCTCGGGTCGCTGCTCGCGTGGCGGTTCGGGGTGTGGCTCGGGCCCGCGCAGGACGTCGTCGCCCAGGCGAGGGACGCGGGCAAGGGCGTGACGTTCGACGCGCCGCTGAAGCTGAGCGCCAAGGGGGCGCTGCTGGCCTGGCCGTTCGCCGGGCTGGTCGTCCACCTGGGCCTGATCGCGCTGTTCGGCCCCCGCGACCCCGACCCCTGTCCGCCGGCCGATCCGTACGTCCAGCAGCCGCCGCACGACGGATTCCCGAAGGCGTAGGGCCTGTTGCGAGAGTAACGCCTGCCGCGCGACGCCCGGCACGCGCTCTCGTCGCACCGCCCGAAGGCCCGGGTACGCCCGGTACGAGGGCTGCCGGACGGCACGCCGAGAGCACGCACCGGACGCCGCGCGGCCGCCCTTCGGGCGACGACGTCACTTCCGCAACAGGCCCTGGGCCTGCCCGGCGGACAGGCCCTTCGACCCGGTCGGTACGGCTGGTCCGGTCGGCCCGGTCCCGGTCGGTCCGGCCCGGTGGTGTCAGGCCGGGCGCCTGCCGTGGTTCGCGCGGCTCTTCCTGGTGCGCCACTTGCGTTTGCGTGTTCTCTTCGACATGCCTCTTCTGATTAACCGAAGAAGCGGGGCCCGTCCAGGGGTCGTCAGACCGGTCGTTCGGGGCCTCCCGCCGCATGCGGCCGTACGCATGCGGCCGGGGCGCGCGGGGAAGCGGTCTCCCGGGCCCGGACCGCGCACAGGATGCGTGGCGCCGCCCCGGGGATCGAGCGCGCCGGGGACCTGGGGGGGGCACCCGCTCGCCCACGTCCTCGGGGCAGTGGGGGAGCTCCCGGGACCGTTCGGGGCGCACGGCCGAGCGGACTCACCCCTGCTCGGTCCGGGGGAACGGTCAGGTACGCCCGATCGGGGCGAGTACCGCTGAGGTCAGCCGGGCCAGGTCGGTGGGGGAGAGCTCGACCTCCAGGCCGCGGCGGCCCGCCGACACGCAGATCGTCTCGTGCAGGCCGGCCGAGTCGTCCAGCACCGTACGCAGCTTCCTGCGCTGGCCGAGAGGTGAGATGCCGCCTCGGACGTAGCCCGTGGTGCGTTCCGCGAGGGAGGGGTCGGCCATCGTGGCCCGTTTGCCGCCCACCGCCGCCGCCAGGCCTTTCAGGTCCAGCTGGCCCGCCACCGGGACCACCGCCACCGTCAGCGCGCCGTCGACGTCCGCCACCAGCGTCTTGAAGACCCGGCCGGGGGGGACGCCCATCGCCTCGGCCGCCTCCTCGCCGTAGGACGGGTGGGAGGGGTCGTGGTCGTAGGAGTGGACCGTGAACGGCACCCCGGCCGCGGTGAGTGCCACCGTCGCGGGCGTGCCGCCCGACTGCTGCTGTTTCTTCGACTTCTTCGCCATCCCGGCCCTGTCCCCGCCTCTGCGCTCGGTCCTGTTTCTGTCCGGTGCCTGTTCCGCTTCGGAAAGCCGTACGGCCCCACGTCAGTTCAGGTGCGTCGGCCCGCGGGTCAGCTCCGCCGCCGGCAGTGACGGCAGGTTACGGATGATGGCCGTCTCCGTGCGAAGGAGTTTCAGCTCGTCGCGGAGCCGGGAGGCCGTGTCCGGTGCCTGGAGCAGGCGCTGCTTCGTCGGCGTGTCGAGCATCATCGCGGCGGCGACCAGGTAGGACACGACCCCCGGTTCGTCCGGCAGTTCCGCCCCGGTCGTCAGCGACCGCTCCCGCGCTCCCGCCAGCCGCTTCTGGTACTGGCGGAAGGCCCGCAGCACCCCTTCGGCGAGCGCCCCCGCCTCTTCGCCGGGAGCCTCGAGCACCGGCTCCAGCTCGGCCGTCAGGAACGGCCCCGAGGCGTCGACCGACAGCAGCCGTGCCCGCGTCGTCCCGGTCGCCAGCACCTCGAAGGTGCCGTCGGCCCGCTCCCGGATCGTCGCCGCGTCGGCCACGCATCCCACCTTGTGGAAGGAGCGGAGCGGGTCGGTGCCGAAACCCGCCGCGGGGCCCTGCTCGGGCACGGCCGTCGGATCCGGGAGGCCGGGGGCGCTGGGGGCGACCTCGTGGCCGTCGCGGATCGTCACGACGGCGAACCGGCGCGGCCCGTCCTCCGGTTTCTTCAGAAGCTCGCGCATCATGGCGCGATAACGCTCCTCGAAGATGTTCAGCGGAAGTACGAGCCCGGGGAACAGCACCGAGTTCAGGGGGAAGAGCGGGAGCCGGGCGGTGGTCACGACGCAAAAGCCTAATGGTCGCCGAACCGGTCCCGAGAGCCCCGTTCACTCCGTGGATGCCGAAAGCCCGCGGGAGAGCCCCCTGCGGGGCCGGCGGCCACCGCCTCGGACAGGCCCCGGCGCACTTCCAGGAACCGGCCGAGGGGATCCTCCGCTTCCCTGTCCCAGGGCGTGGAGGTGGCGTACGGGCCGGTGAGCCGCAGCTGCTCCAGGGCGTCCGGCCGGCGCTCCAGGCGCAGCAGGACGTATGCCAGCAGGTTGCGCAGGTCGGCCGGCCGGGGATGGGCTGCCGGAAGCCGGGCGGACAGGGCCAGAGCGCGGTCGGCCGCCGCGTCGAGCCGCTCGAGCGGCACCTCGGGGCCGCCGCCGTCGGTGAGATACCCGAAGGCCGCCTGCAGCGGCAGTGCCTGCGTGAGCGAGCCGTCCGGCGCGTCCTGCGCGGCCTGGTCGGCGAAGTCGAAGCACACGAGGTGCGCGCCCTGCCAGGAGGACGAGAGATAGCGCAGCGCCGCCACATGGCAACCGTAGTGGTGCGGGGCCCGGCGGACCGCGGCCTCCCACAGCTCCTGGAAGTACCGGTGGCCCGCCCGGGCACCGCGGGCGTGGTCCAGGGCAAGCCGCCACGGCACCGGGTCGCGGTGGTCGGCCCGCGCGGCGGCCGTGATCAACGGGCTCACCTCGCGCAGCAGTTCGGCACGCACCGGTGAGTCCCAGGCGCGGTGCACCGCCCGCTGGGCGTCCACGAGCAGTCCGTCGGGGTTGTGCGGGTCGCGGGCACGCCAGGTGTCCAGCCATTCGGGGCGCGAGCGGGCGAAGACGGCCAGCTTTCGCACGTACCGGTCGCGGTGCTCCCACGCCCCGCGGTGCCGGGTGGCGGAGAGCAGGCCGACGGCGGGCGCGGGGTCGCCGCCCGCGGCCCCGACCAGGACCGGCCCCAGCACCTCGTCGGGGGCGTCGAGCAGCACCTCGGCGTCCGCGGGCAGCACGAGGGCGACGGACCGGGCGGTGCCCGCCTTTTCTCGCACCCGGGACGCGCGGGTGAACGCGTGCAGCAGAGCCATGGTGTCAACCATTGAAAGACCGCAGGTCACAGCGACGCCAGACCCTTCACGGAAGTTACGGAAGGTTGTACGTCATTCGGTCAAGGCCGGGTAAAAAGGAGGCGGACCTTCCAGGGCGGTCAGGGGTCGGCCACAGCCGGCCGAACGGCTGGTCAGGGACGCGGCAGAGGTCGGCCGGGACGCGGGAGAGGGTGCGGCCGGGGCCCGGGGCCCGGGGGTCCGCTCGGGATCCGGCCGGGGCGGGTCCGGTGGTGTGCCGGGCGCGGAGGTCGGCCAGGGTCCGGTCGCGAAGTCGGCCGGGGTGGTTGTGAGGCGGGGCGGAGGTCGGAGGGGGCCGGTCGGGGACCGAAGGTCCGGTCGGGGCGGGTCCGGTGTGCCGGGCGCGGAGGTCGGCCGAGGTCCGGCCGGAGCGCCTGTCGGGGCGCCTGTCGGGGCGCCTGCCGGGGCCGTGGAACCGGGCAGGGGCCCGGTGGGTCCGTCAGCCGCGGCGCAGGGTCCGGGTCGCCCCCGCGGCCACGGTCGTGGCGAGGATCCAGCCGAGCAGGACGAAGGCGGCCGTGAGCCACTGCCAGCCGCCGCGCAGATGCCAGAACCCCGCCTGGCCCAGGTCGATCACCGGCAGCAGCAGATCCAGGGCGAAGAGGGAGGGGTTCCACGCGGGATGCTCGCCGCTCTTGATCGGTGGGTGGTGCGTGTGCGCGAACGCCAGCGAGCCGCCCGCCCACAGCACCGCCATCCACACCGCGGCCCGCCCCGGCCGGTAGCCGTAGGCGACCGTCCAGTCCTGCGCGTAGCCCCACAGCTTGGCCGCCGGGGGCAGGCTCTCGCGGCGGCGGCGCTGCTTGGCGAGCAGCACCTCGCGGGCCGCCTCCTCCTCGCCGCCGGCCCGCAGCACGGCGGCCAGCCGCTCGTACGGCTCCGGGGTGTACTCGGCGCTCGCCGCGGCCACCCACCCCAGCCGCCGGACCAGCGGAAACGGCCCGCGCGGCACGAGGTTCTCGTAGGCGAAGCCACCCATGTGCAGCCGGCCGGGCCCCGGCCAGCTGTCCGCCCGGTCCATCAGGTTGACCACCCGCGCCCCCGACAGCGTCACCCTTCCGCGGGCCGGCCGCTCCCCGAGGAACCGCAGTTCCGGCGTCTGCACCCGGCGCAGCGACAGCTCCTGATCGTCGGTCAGGGTGAACCGGGCCCGCTCGAAGTCGACCGCGTCCCCGAACCGCCCGTCGTCCAGCCGCATCCCGCCCTGGCACTCGAACCGCTGGATCCGCGTCCCGCGCGCCGGTGTCATTCCGCTGCGCGCCTGCGCGCCGACCCCGGCCGGCGTCAGGTACAGCGACCGTTCGACTGTCAGCTGCGGTGCGTTCAGCGCGAACCGGGCGGACGGGTTCACCAGCCGGGCCCCGCGCAGATTCACCGAGACGCCTATCGTCGCGCTGCGCAAGCTCAGCTCGCCGTGCGACTCCAGCAGTTCGGCCTGGAGGTCCTGGCCGACGGTCATACCGTCCGCGGCGATCGACCGGCCGCTGCGGTCGCGGTGCACGACCGCCTGGTTGAGCAGCAGATCCGTACCGATCCGGGCGTCGGTCAGCCGTATGCCTCCCAGGAAACGACAGCGCGGCAGATGCAGGTCGCCCTCGGTCTGCAGCCGGGCCGCCTCCAGCCGCGGCACCGAGCAGTCCACCATCCGCACCGTCGTGAAGCGGGTCTCCGGCAGCAGCACGTCCCGTTCGAAGCGGCAGTCGCGCATCTCCACGTACGGCGTCACCGTGCCACCCGCGAGGTCCAGCGCACCGCTGATCAGCACCCCGACCAGCTTCAGCGAGGAGACCCGGCCGGCCAGGGCCGGCGGGCCGTCCAGCAGGAGCCAGCACACGATGCGGGCCCGGACCGTCCGCTCGGGCCCCCACGGATGTCCCCCGTGCGGATCGTCGACGACGGCGTCCCCGCTGCTCAGGTCGTACACGCTGCCGTTTCGGAAGGCCTGCCACATGCCGGCCTCCGTCGCCGTCAGGTCGTCCGGGATCTCGCCGGCGCGTCGTCCCTCCTCCTCGGTCACGGCTCTCCCCTCCCTCCCCAGGTACTCGTGGGTTCGTCGTTTCGTACAACTCGTACGCGTACAACGGTTCATGCCCACTGGGTGAACCCTCGAACACAGAAAGTAAGGAGGATCTTCCCGGTGTGCACAATGGGTCACCGAGAGGGGTGCGTATCAGCCATTGGAACGCCCGCACGGCGCCCGACGCGGGTCTGAGAGAATTGAGCACGTGCTGCAACATTCCTTCCTGGCCCGAATCGATCTGCGCGGCGACGCCCTCCCCGAGGGCCCCGCCCTGCGCGACCTGCTGCCCCGAGCCGACTTCGACGTCGCGGCCGCCCTCGAGAAGGTGCGGCCCATCTGCGAGGACGTGCACCATCGGGGCGACGCGGCGCTGATCGACCTCGCCGAGCGGTTCGACGGCGTGCGTCTGGAGTCCGTCCGGGTCCCGGCCCGGGCGCTCACCGACGCGCTGGAGCGACTGGACCCGGCCGTCCGCGCGGCCCTGGAGGAGTCCATCCGCCGCGCCCGGCTCGTGCACCGCGCACAGCGCCGTGAGTCCCACACCACCCAGGTCGTGCCCGGAGGCACCGTCACCGAGAAGTGGGTGCCGGTCGACCGGGTGGGCCTGTACGCGCCCGGCGGGCGCTCCGTCTACCCGTCCTCCGTGATCATGAACGCGGTCCCGGCCCAGGAGGCCGGGGTCGAGTCGGTCGCGCTCGCCTCGCCGCCCCAGAAGGAGTTCGGCGGACTGCCGCACCCGACGATCCTCGCCGCGTGCGCCCTGCTCGGCGTCGACGAGGTGTACGCCGCGGGCGGCGCCACCGCCGTCGCCATGTTCGCCTACGGCACCGAGTCCTGCCCGCCCGCCACCATGGTCACCGGCCCCGGCAACATCTGGGTCGCCGCCGCGAAGCGCTACTTCACGGGCCGCATCGGCATCGACGCCGAGGCGGGACCGACCGAGATCGCGATCCTCGCCGACGACACGGCCGACCCGGTGCACGTCGCCTCCGACCTGATCAGCCAGGCCGAACACGACCCGCTGGCCGCCGCCGTCCTCGTCACCGACTCCGCCACCCTCGCGGACGCCGTCGAGAAGGAACTGGCCCCCCAGGTCGCCGCCGCCCGGCACGTCGAGGACCGGATCGCCCCCGCCCTCGCCGGCCGTCAGTCCGCGATCGTCCTGGTCGACGGCCTCGACGAGGGCCTGCGCGTGGTCGACGCCTACGGCGCCGAGCACCTGGAGATCCAGACCGCCGACGCCGCCGCGCTCGCCGGCCGGGTCCGCAACGCCGGCGCGATCTTCGTCGGCCCCTGGTCCCCGGTCTCCCTGGGCGACTACGCGGCGGGCTCCAACCACGTCCTGCCCACCGGCGGCTGCGCCTGCCACTCCTCGGGCCTGTCCGTCCAGTCCTTCCTGCGCGGCATCCACATCGTCGACTACACCGAGGACGCGCTGGCCGACGTCGCGCACCACGTGGTCACGCTCGCCGAGGCGGAGGACCTGCCCGCGCACGGCGCGGCGATCAAGGCCCGGTTCGGCTGGAAGGTACCCGAGAGCAAATGAACGCCATCAACGCCACCGACGTCACCATCGACGACCTCCCCGTACGCGACGAGCTGCGCGGCAAGTCCCCCTACGGCGCGCCCCAGCTCGACGTCCCCGTACGGCTGAACACCAACGAGAACCCCTACCCCCTGCCCGAAGCGCTGGTCGAGCGGATCGCCGAGCGGGTCCGGGAGGCCGCCAGCCACCTCAACCGCTACCCCGACCGGGACGCGGTCGAGCTGCGCACCGGCCTGGCCGCCTACCTGACGAAGACCGGCGGACACCCCGTCGGCGTGGAGAACGTCTGGGCGGCCAACGGCTCCAACGAGGTCATCCAGCAGCTGCTGCAGACCTTCGGCGGCCCCGGCCGCACCGCGATCGGCTTCGAGCCCTCGTACTCGATGCACGGACTCATCGCGCGCGGCACCGGCACCGGCTGGATCTCCGGCCCCCGGGGCGAGGACTTCACCATCGACCTGCCCGCCGCCGAGAAGGCGATCGCCGAGCACCGCCCGGACGTCGTCTTCGTCACCACCCCCAACAACCCCACCGGCACAGCGGTCCCTGCCGGGACCGTCCGCGCCCTGTACGAGGCCGCGCAGGCGGCGAGGCCGTCGATGGTGGTCGTGGACGAGGCGTACATCGAGTTCAGCCACGGCGACTCGCTGCTGCCGCTGATCGAGGGCCGCCCGAATCTCGTCGTCTCCCGCACCATGTCGAAGGCGTTCGGCGCGGCGGGCCTGCGCCTCGGCTACCTCGCCGCGCACCCCGCCGTCGTGGACGCCGTGCAGCTCGTCCGCCTGCCCTACCACCTGTCCGCCGTCACCCAGGCGACCGCGCTGGCCGCCCTGGAACACACGGACACGCTGCTGAAGTACGTCGAACAGCTGAAGCGGGAGCGGGACCGCCTGGTCACCGAACTGCGCGCCCTCGGCTTCGACGTGACCGAGTCCGACGCGAACTTCGTCCAGTTCGGCACGTTCGCGGACGCCCACGTGGTCTGGCGGAAGATCCTCGACCGGGGCGTCCTGGTCCGGGACAACGGTGTACCGGGATGGCTGCGGGTCTCCGCGGGCACCCCGGCCGAGAACGACGCGTTCCTCGACGCGGTCGGTGAACTGGTCAGCTATGTGGGGGCCGCCCCCACACCCCCGAAGGAGCAGAGCGCATGAGCCGCGTAGGACGCGTCCAGCGGACCACGAAGGAGACGTCGGTCCTCGTCGAGATCGACCTCGACGGCACGGGCAAGACGGAGATCTCCACCGGGGTCGGCTTCTACGACCACATGCTCGACCAGCTCGGCCGGCACGGTCTGTTCGACCTGACCGTGAAGACCGAGGGAGACCTGCACATCGACTCGCACCACACCATCGAGGACACCGCCCTGGCCCTCGGCGCCGCCTTCAAGCAGGCCCTCGGCGACAAGGTGGGCATCTACCGCTTCGGCAACTGCACGGTCCCGCTGGACGAGTCCCTCGCCCAGGTCACCGTCGACCTGTCCGGCCGCCCCTACCTCGTGCACACCGAGCCCGAGAAGATGGCGCCGATGATCGGCGAGTACGACACCACGATGACCCGGCACATCCTGGAGTCCTTCGTCGCCCAGGCCCAGGTCGCGCTGCACGTGCACGTGCCGTACGGGCGCAACGCGCACCACATCGTCGAGTGCCAGTTCAAGGCCCTCGCCCGGGCCCTGCGGTACGCGTCCGAGCGCGACCCCCGCGCGGCGGGCATCCTGCCCTCCACGAAGGGCGCCCTGTAAGCATGAACGGCCTGTCCACCGCACTGATCGTCGTCGGCCTGTTCTTCGCCGGCGGCGTCGTCTCGTTCACCAAGCAGAAGATGCCCAAGGGCGTGACCGCGGTGCTCGCCGTCGGCGCCGTGCTGTGCCTGACCGCGGGCGTCCTGCGGCTGGAGGTGTGACCGTGAGCACCACCAAACGGGTCGTGGTCTTCGACTACGGCTTCGGCAACGTCCGCTCCGCCGAGCGCGCCCTCGCCCGCACGGGCGCCGACGTGGAGATAACCCGCGACTTCGACACCGCCATGAACGCCGACGGGCTGCTGGTCCCCGGCGTCGGTGCCTTCGCCGCCTGCATGAAGGGCCTCAAGGAGGCGCGCGGAGACTGGATCATCGACCGCCGCCTGTCCGGCGGCCGGCCCGTCATGGGCATCTGCGTCGGCATGCAGATCCTGTTCGCCCGCGGCATCGAGCACGGCGTCGAGACCGAGGGCATGGACGAATGGCCCGGCACGGTCTCGCCGCTCCAGGCCGACATCGTGCCCCACATGGGCTGGAACACCGTGGACGTGGCGGCCGGCTCCGAGCTCTTCGCCGGCCTGGACGCGGACGCCCGCTTCTACTTCGTGCACTCCTACGCCGTCCACGACTGGACCCTCCAGGTGGACAACCCGGTGATGCGGGCCCCCAAGGTCACCTGGTCCACCCACGGCGAACCGTTCGTCGCCGCCGTGGAGAACGGCGCCCTGTGGGCGACACAGTTCCACCCCGAGAAGTCCGGCGACGCCGGAGCCCAGCTCCTCACCAACTGGATCGGAACCCTGTAGCGACATGGCCAAGCTCGAACTCCTCCCCGCCGTCGACGTCCGCGACGGCCAAGCCGTCCGCCTGGTGCACGGCGAGTCCGGCACCGAGACCTCCTACGGCTCCCCCCTCCAGGCCGCGCTCGCCTGGCAGCGCGCGGGCGCCCAGTGGCTGCACCTGGTCGACCTGGACGCCGCGTTCGGCACCGGCGACAACCGCGCGCTGATCGCCGAGGTCACCGGCGCCATGGACATCAAGGTGGAACTGTCCGGCGGCATCCGTGACGACGAGACCCTCGCCGCCGCCCTCGCCACCGGCTGCACCCGCGTCAACCTCGGCACCGCCGCCCTGGAGACCCCCGAGTGGGTCGCCGAGGTCATCGCCGAGCACGGCGACAGGATCGCCGTCGGCCTCGACGTGCGCGGCACCACGCTGCGCGGCCGCGGCTGGACGCGCGACGGCGGCGACCTCTACGAGACGCTGGAGCGCCTCGACAAGGAGGGCTGCGCCCGCTACGTCGTCACCGACATCGCCAAGGACGGCACCCTCCAGGGCCCCAACCTGGAACTCCTGAAGAACGTCTGCGCCGCCACCGACCGTCCCGTCGTCGCCTCCGGCGGCGTGTCGTCGCTCGACGACCTGCGGGCCATCGCCGAGCTCGTCCCGCTCGGCGTCGAGGGCTCCATCGTCGGCAAGGCCCTGTACGCGAAGGCGTTCACCCTGGAAGAGGCCCTGGAGGCCACATCTTGAGAAGGGACACGGCCCGATGACGTCCGAGGCCGTACGGCGCGTACGGGGCGACAGCCCCTGGGACGAGTCCTTCGGGTCCGCGCGCGCCGTGGCGGCGGGCGACCGCGTCCTGGTGGCCGGCACCACCGCGTTCAAGGGTGATGTGCTGTACGGGGAGGGCGACCCGTACGAACAGGCCAAGGCGGCCTTCGGCAGCGCCCTGGAGGCGATCGCCGGGTTCGGGCTCGGCGTCGACTCCGTGATCCGCACCCGCGTGTACCTCGCGCACTCGCGGGACATCGACGCGGCGGGCCGCGCCCACAAGGAACTGTTCGACACGGTGCGCCCGGTCACGACCCTCCTGGTGGTGGAGGGCTTCATGGACTCGCGCGTACTGGTGTCGGTGGAAGTCGAAGCATTCAGAGGAGCCGTGATCTCATGAGCCTGGCGGTCCGAGTCATCCCCTGCCTGGACGTGGACAACGGCCGGGTCGTCAAGGGCGTCAACTTCCAGAACCTGCGTGACGCGGGCGACCCCGTCGAGATGGCCAAGGTGTACGACACCGAGGGCGCAGACGAGCTGACGTTCCTGGACATCACCGCCTCGTCGGGCAACCGCGAGACGACCTACGACGTGGTGCGCCGCACCGCCGAACAGGTGTTCATCCCCCTGACCGTGGGCGGCGGCGTCCGCACCACCGAGGACGTGGACAAACTGCTGCGGGCGGGCGCCGACAAGGTCGGCGTCAACACCGCCGCGATCGCCCGCCCGGACCTCATCCGGGAGATCGCCGAGCGTTTCGGCCGTCAGGTCCTCGTCCTGTCGGTCGACGCGCGCCGCACCGAGTCCGGCGACTCCTTCGAGGTCACCACGCACGGCGGGCGCCGGGGCACCGGCATCGACGCCGTCGAGTGGGCCCACCGGGCCGCCGAACTGGGCGCGGGCGAGATCCTGCTCAACTCCATGGACGCGGACGGCACCAAGGACGGCTACGACCTGGACATGATCGCCGCCGTCCGCAAACACGTCACCGTCCCGGTGATCGCCTCGGGCGGCGCGGGCCGGCTCACCGACTTCCCGCCCGCCGTCGCCGCGGGCGCCGACGCGGTCCTGGCCGCCTCGGTCTTCCACTTCGGCGACCTGCGCATCGGCCAGGTCAAGCAGACCCTGCGGGAAGCGGGCCACCCGGTGCGCTGACGCCCGCCGTCCGGCCGGCTCGCTCAGTCCTGCCTGGGCCGGGCGAGCCGGACCGGATTGCCCACCGTGTCGTCCAGGACCGCGGTGAGCACCGGGCCCTGGTCCCGCGGTTCCTGGACGAGGGCCACGCCCTCGCCGCGCAGCCGCTCGTACTCCGCGCGGCGGTCCGTCACCGAGAACACGATGACGGGCAGCCCCGCCTCCCGCACCGCCCTGCGGTACGGTTCCGCGACGGGGGACCCTGTCCCGGCTCCAGCAGCAGCTCCAGATCCCGCTGGGCACCCTCGCCCGCCCCGACCGTGACCAGCGGAGTGCCGTCGCCCAGGTCCGTCCGGGTGCGGGTCCCGAAGCCGGGGACGCCGGTGCAGAACGCGTGCGCCTTGGCCACGTCGTCGACGTACACACTGGTCATGGCGACCTCGATCATGGGGATTCTTCTTCCGGTCCTGCGGTGCCGGGCGGCCCCCGGGATCGTTCGGACTCAGATGCCGAGCTGCCTGGACGCGTTCAGCTTCTCGATCGCGTCCGCGTCGCCCACCAGCTCGACCTCGGCCACCTCACGCCGCCCGTAGACGAACAGCACCAGCTCCGAGGGCTCACCGGTCACCGTGACCACCGGTGTGCCGCGGTGGGCCACCGCCGTCCGGCCGTCCGGGCGGCGCAGCACCAGGCCCGTGGCCGCGCCACGGCCCACCATCCGGGCGGTCTGCTCCAGCCGCGACCACAGGGTGTCCTGGAACACCGGGTCGAGCTCACGCGGCGTCCACTCGGGCTGCGCGCGGCGCACGTCCTCCGTGTGGACGTAGAACTCGACGACGTTCGACAGCTCGTCGATCTGCTTGAGGTTGAAGGGCGAGAAGCGCGGCGGGCCGCTACGGATGAGCTGGATCAGCTCCTCGTACGGCTTGGCGGTGAACTCCGCCGTCACCCGCTCCAGACGCTGGGCGAGCTGCTTGACCACGATCCCGCCGGCGGCGTCCGGCCGGCGCTCGCGCACCACCACGTGGGCGGCGAGGTCGCGGGCGCGCCAGCCCTCGCACAGAGTGGGCGCTTCCGGGCCCGCGGTCTCCAGCAGATCGGCCAGGAGAAGTCGTTCACGCTTGGCATGGGTCGACATGAAGCCAGCCTACGGTGACCCGCCCGGTCCGCACACCCGTCGCCCGGCCACTCCCCGACGGGGCGCGTACGCGCCCCGGCCCCTGCCGCGCCCTTCCAGTCGGTGGACGGGCAGCCGGACGGCGCCCTCCCGCACGGCACAATGGCTTCCATGACCAGCACGTCCCGGCCCAGCCGCCTCGACCCCGAGATCGCCGCACGGCTCAAGCGCAGCCCCGACGGCCTCCTGCCCGCCATCGCCCAGCAGTACGACACCCACGAGGTGCTGATGCTGGGCTGGATGGACGACGAGGCACTGCACCGCACCCTGACCACCGGCCGCTGCACCTACTGGTCGCGCAGCCGCCAGGAGTACTGGGTCAAGGGCGACACCTCCGGGCACGTCCAGCACGTGAAGTCCGTCGCCCTGGACTGCGACGCCGACACCGTCCTCGTCCAGGTCGACCAGACGGGCGCCGCCTGCCACACCGGCGCCCGCACCTGCTTCGACGCCGACGTGCTGCTCACGGACACCCCCGCGGGCGCGCACGCCCCCGGTCAGTAAGGTCTGCCGCCATGGACCTCGAGACGTTCCGCAAGCTCGCCGCCGACCGCCGGGTCATCCCGGTCACCCGCAAACTGCTCGCCGACGGCGACACCCCGGTCGCGCTCTACCGCAAGCTCGCCGCGGACCGCCCCGGCACCTTCCTCCTGGAGTCCGCCGAGAACGGGCGCTCCTGGTCCCGCTACTCCTTCGTCGGCGTCCGCAGCGCCGCCGCCCTCACCGAGCAGGACGGGCAGGCGCACTGGCAGGGCACCCCGCCCGTCGGCGTACCGGTGGGCGGCGACCCGCTCGCCGCACTGCGCTCCACCCTCGAAGCCCTGCACACCCCGCGCGACCTCGCCCACGACCTCGGCCTGCCGCCCTTCACCGGCGGCATGGTCGGCTACCTCGGCTACGACATCGTGCGCCGGCTCGAGAACATCGGCCCCGGCGAGCGGGACGACCTGCGGCTGCCCGAGCTGACCATGCTGCTCACCAGCGACCTCGCCGTGATGGACCACTGGGAGGGCTCCGTCTGGTTGATCGCCAACGCGATCAACCACAACGACCTGGAGACCGGCGTCGACGAGGCCCACGCCGATGCCGTGGCCCGGCTGGACGCCATGGAGGCCGACCTCTCCCGCGCGGTGGCCCAGCCCCCGGCCGCCCTCCCGCCCTCCGAACTCCCCGACCACACCGCCCTGTGGGGCGGCCCCGACTTCCGGGCCGCCGTCGAGGACATCAAGGAACGCATCCGCGCGGGAGAGGCCTTCCAGGTCGTCCCCTCCCAGCGGTTCGAGACCCCCTGCACGGCGAGCGCCCTGGACGTCTACCGGGTGCTGCGGGCCACCAACCCCTCGCCCTACATGTACCTGTTCCGCTTCGACGACTTCGACGTCGTCGGATCGTCCCCCGAAGCACTCGTGAAGGTCGACGACGGGCAGGCGATGGTCCACCCCATCGCCGGCACCCGGCCGCGTGGTGCCACCCCGCAGGAGGACCAGGCCCTCGCCGAGGAACTGCTCGCCGACCCCAAGGAGCGCGCCGAGCACCTCATGCTCGTCGACCTGGGCCGCAACGACCTCGGGCGGGTCTGCGAGCCCGGCTCCGTCGAGGTCGTCGACTTCATGTCCGTCGAGCGGTACTCGCACGTCATGCACATCGTCTCGACGGTCACCGGCCGGGTCGCGCCCGGCCGCTCCGCCTTCGACGTGCTCACCGCCTGCTTCCCGGCCGGCACCCTCTCCGGCGCTCCCAAGCCCCGCGCCATGCAGATCATCGACGAACTCGAGCCGTCCCGGCGCGGGCTGTACGGCGGCTGCGTCGGCTACCTGGACTTCGCCGGGGACTCCGACACCGCCATCGCGATCCGCACCGCGCTGCTGCGCGACGGCACCGCGTACGTCCAGGCGGGCGCCGGAATCGTCGCCGACTCCGACCCCGTGGCCGAGGACACCGAGTGCCGCAACAAGGCGGCCGCCGTGCTGCGCGCCGTCCACACGGCGAACCGGCTGGGCACGGTGTGACCCGCGCGCCCGGGGAAGGCGCCGGACGCACCGGGGACCGTGTGCCACGCGCCCGGAGCCGTGTGAGATACGACCGGGACGAGCCCCGGGTGACCGTTCGCACGCGGTTCACGCGATAGTGGAGTACGTGACTGCTGTTCCCCACTCCCGTTCCGAGGCCGCCGGCTCCGCCCGGACCGGCCGCCTCAGCCTCGCCGTCGCCCTGCTCTGCGGTGCCCTGGGCGCCGCCGTGGTCCTGCTCGCCACCCGGCAGCAGTGGTCCGAGGGCACCGCGACCGTGGCCGGCGGCTCCTTCCCCCTGACCGCGAGCGGCAGCGACGTCACCGGCGTCCCCGCCGCCCTCGCCGTGGTGGGCCTGGCCGCGCTCGTCGCCGTCTTCGCCGTCCGCCGGGCCGGCCGGTCCGCCGTCGCCGCGCTGCTCGCCCTGGCCGGAGCGGGCACCGCAGTGGCCGCCCTGCTCGGCGCCCTCGACAGCTCCGCGCTCGACGACAAGGCCGCCGAGGTCTCCGGCGACACGTCGGCCACCGTGGAGGCCCTCGGCCACACGGCCTGGCCCTACGTCGCGGCCGCGGGCGGCCTGCTGCTCCTGGTGGCCGGCGTGCTCGCCCTGCGCCACGGCAGGCTGTGGCCCGCGATGTCCGGCCGTTACGAGCGCGCCGCCGCCCCGCGGCCACGCCGTACGGCCGCCGCCGGCGATCCCGACCGGCCGGAGGAACTGTGGAAGGCCCTCGACCGCGGCGAGGACCCCACCGGAGTCTGAACCACCGGGCCGCCGTCTCCCCTCCGCCGAGCGGCGGGCGAGGGGCGTTCACCGCGCGGAGGAGGACCCCCGATCACGGCACGCGCGCGCGTGCGGGACAATTGATCCGAGCATCCTGCTCAGACACGCACACAGCACTGAGGAGCAAGCAATGGCGGGCAGCAGCCACGGTCACACCCCGGCCGCCTGGACCGGTGTCATCATCTCGTTCATCGGTTTCTGCGTCGCGAGCATGTTCATGGTGATGAACTCGCCGGTGGGCTTCTGGGCCGGCATGGTCGTCGTGCTGCTCGGCGGTGTCGTCGGCGGCATCATGAAGAAGATGGGCATGGGCCAGCAGCAGCACGTCCACCCCGTCAACCCGCCCTCCGCCGACCGCGAGCCGGTCCGAGCCGACAGCTGAACGCCGGGAGCACTCCCGGACGGGGGCGGCCGGCACACGGGTGCCGCAACCGCCCCTGACGCGTGTGCGCGGGGCACAATGCCCGTGTGAACGCCGTCAGCCCCAGCGTCTCCCGCTCCG
Organism: Streptomyces yamdrokensis; assembly: GCF_053890455.1. Lineage (NCBI taxonomy): Bacteria > Bacillati > Actinomycetota > Actinomycetes > Kitasatosporales > Streptomycetaceae > Streptomyces > Streptomyces yamdrokensis. Next base: position 1,873,030 of record NZ_CM132679.1, on the reverse strand, counting down.
CCGCCGCCCGTCTGGCCCTCCCCGCCGGAGCGCTCGCCGCCGTCGCCGGAGCCTTCGCCTACGTCGGGGCGGTGGACCCCAACGAGCCCGGGCACTACCCCGCCTGCCCGCTGCTGCGCCTCACCGGCCTGTACTGCCCCGGCTGCGGCGGACTGCGCAGCGCGCACGCCGTCGCCCACGGCGACCTCCTGGCCGCCCTCCAAGCCAACGCGCCCGCCGTCCTCGGCTACGCGGCCTTCGCCGTCCTGTGGACCGTATGGGTGGTCCGCGCGGCGCGCGGAAAACCCATACGCGTCGACCCCCAACCGGTGCTCCTGTGGTCCCTGGGGGCGTTCGTACTGGTCTTCACGGTTGTCCGGAACCTGCCGTTCGGTGGCTGGCTGCATCCTTGATCAACTGGTGAACGTCCAGGTAGTGGGACCGGCGTCAACCGGATGTGAGGCGTACCCCCTGCTGCGGATACCATCGCAGTGACCACCGGTTTCGTCCGGCGACCCGCCCGCCAGGACGGGGAACGCCACAAGGACGGAAACGAACGCACCGAAGACGGACCGTCTGGAAGGGGGCCCCTCGCGTGAGTGTGCTCGACGAGATCATCGACGGAGTCCGTGCCGACCTCGCGGAGCGGCAGGCACAAGTCGGCCTCGACGAGCTCAAGGAGCGCGTGGCGAAGGCTCCCGCGGCCAAGGACGGCGTGGCCGCCCTGCGCGGCGAGGGCGTCAAGGTGATCTGCGAGGTCAAGCGCTCCAGCCCGTCCAAGGGAGCGCTCGCCGCGATCGCCGACCCGGCCGGACTCGCCGCCGACTACGAGGCGGGTGGCGCGGCCGTCATCTCCGTCCTCACCGAACAGCGCCGCTTCGGCGGTTCGCTCGCCGACCTGGAGGCGGTCCGCGCGCGGGTGGACATCCCCGTCCTGCGCAAGGACTTCATCGTCACCTCGTACCAGCTCTGGGAGGCACGGGCGCACGGCGCCGACCTCGCCCTGCTCATCGTCGCCGCCCTCGAACAGCCCGCCCTGGAATCGCTGATCGAGCGCGCCGAGTCCATCGGACTCACCCCGCTCGTCGAGGTGCACGACGAGGACGAGGTCGAGCGCGCGGTCGACGCCGGCGCCAGGATCATCGGGGTCAACGCGCGCAACCTCAAGACCCTCGAGGTCGACCGCGGCACCTTCGAGCGGATCGCCCCCGAGATCCCCGACCACCTCGTCAAGGTCGCCGAGTCCGGCGTCCGCGGCCCGCACGACCTCATCGCCTACGCCAACGCCGGCGCCGACGCCGTACTGGTGGGAGAGTCCCTGGTCACCGGCCGCGACCCGAAGACCGCGGTCGCCGACCTGGTGGCGGCCGGCGAACACCCGGCACTGCGCCACGGGCGCGGCTGACCCCCCGCTAGGCTTGGCACCGATGACCCTCCCGATCACCCTGGCGACCAGGGACCCGTACGCGCGCCTCGCCCGCGGCTGCCGTCCGCGCGGCTGCCGGGCCCCCGCACGCCGCGTGCACGGCCGCCGGGTGCGCTACGTCATCGGTGACGAGCCCGGCCAGGTCAACGGCATGCGATGGCAGCACCCCGCCCGCAGGGGCGCGGGGTCGTGCCCGGACACGCGGCTCTGCCGCGCGGACGCGACCGGCCACGTCCGGCCCGCAGCGGCCTGACCATCCCCGCCCCCACGGCGACCAGTGCCCGAACGCCACTCACCGTGAGGATCACGCATGCCCAGCGACTTCTTCATTCCCGACCCGGAGGGTCGAACCCCCAGCGCCGAGGGCTACTTCGGCGCGTTCGGCGGCAAGTTCATCCCGGAGGCGCTCGTCGCCGCCGTGGACGAGGTCGCCGTCGAGTACGACAAGGCCAAGGCCGACCCCGAGTTCGCGCGCGAACTCGACGACCTGATGGTCCACTACACCGGCCGCCCGAGCGCCCTCACCGAGGTGCCCCGGTTCGCCGGACACGCCGGCGGCGCCCGGGTCTTCCTCAAGCGTGAGGACCTCAACCACACCGGTTCCCACAAGATCAACAACGTGCTCGGCCAGGCCCTGCTCACCCGGCGGATGGGCAAGACCCGCGTCATCGCCGAGACCGGCGCCGGTCAGCACGGCGTCGCCACCGCCACCGCCTGCGCCCTGTTCGGCCTCGACTGCACCATCTACATGGGCGAGATCGACACCGAGCGCCAAGCCCTCAACGTGGCCCGGATGCGCATGCTCGGCGCCGAGGTCATCGCCGTGAAGTCCGGCAGCCGCACCCTCAAGGACGCCATCAACGAGGCGTTCCGCGACTGGGTCGCCAACGTCGACCGCACGCACTACCTCTTCGGCACCGTCGCCGGACCCCACCCCTTCCCCGGCATGGTCCGCGACTTCCACCGCGTCATCGGCGTCGAGACCCGCCGCCAGCTGCTGGAACGCACCGGACGGCTGCCCGACGCCGCGATCGCCTGCGTCGGCGGCGGCTCCAACGCCATCGGCCTCTTCCACGCCTTCATCCCGGACACCTCGGTCCGGCTCATCGGCTGCGAACCCGCCGGACACGGCATCGAAAGCGGCGAGCACGCGGCCACCCTCACCGCGGGCGAGCCCGGCATCCTGCACGGCTCGCGGTCCTACGTCCTCCAGGACGACGAGGGCCAGATCACCGAGCCGTACTCCATCTCGGCCGGGCTCGACTACCCGGGCATCGGACCCGAGCACTCCCACCTCAAGGACTCCGGCCGCGGCGAATACCGCGCGGTCACCGACGACGCCGCCATGCAGGCCCTGAGGCTGCTGTCGCGCACCGAGGGCATCATCCCGGCCATCGAGAGCGCCCACGCGCTGGCCGGCGCCCTGGAGGTCGGCAGGGAACTGGGCGAGGACGGGCTGATCGTCGTCAACCTGTCCGGCCGCGGCGACAAGGACATGGACACCGCCGCCCGCTACTTCGGCCTGTACGACACCGACAGCGAGGTCGCCGCCGACGCGGACGCCGGCACCGCCGAGATCGAGGGGGACGCCAAGTGAGCGGGAACGTGAAGCTGCTGCACGACACCCTCGCCGCGGCGAGGTCCGAGGGCCGCGCCGCGCTGATCGCCTACCTCCCGGCCGGGTTCCCGACCGTCGACGGCGGCATCGACGCCGTCAAGGCCGTCATCGACGGCGGCGCCGACGTCGTGGAGGTGGGCCTGCCGCACAGCGACCCCGTCCTCGACGGGCCCGTCATCCAGACCGCCGACGACATCGCGCTGCGCGGCGGCGTGCGGATCGCCGACGTGCTGCGCACGGTCCGGGAGGCCCACCGGGCCACCGGGAAGCCGATCCTCGTCATGACGTACTGGAACCCCGTCGACCGCTACGGCGTCGAGCGGTTCACCGCCGAACTCGCCGAGGCGGGCGGCGCCGGCTGCATCCTGCCCGACCTGCCCGTCCAGGAATCGGCACTGTGGCGGGAGCACGCCGGCAAACACGGGCTCGCCACCGTCTTCGTCGTCGCGCCCAGCAGCAGGGACGAGCGGCTCGCCGAGATCACCGCGGCGGGCAGCGGCTTCGTCTACGCCGCCTCCCTCATGGGCGTCACCGGCACCCGTGAGTCGGTCGGCGCGCAGGCCGAGGAACTCGTGGCACGCGCCCGGGCGAGCCGCGCCGACCTGCCGGTGTGCGTCGGGATCGGCGTCTCCGACGCCACCCAGGCCGCAGAGGTCGCCCGCTTCGCCGACGGCGTGATCGTCGGATCGGCCTTCGTCAAGCGGCTGCTGGACGCCCCCGACCAGGCCGCGGGCCTCCAGGCCGTGCGGGCACTCGCGGGCGAGCTGGCCAGGGGCGTGCGCGGCCGGACGTGACGGCGGCACTGATGCCCGGGCATCGGCAGGAGCTCGGTAGTTAGTCATACGGGTCCCTCGTACGGGTGGACCTGAGGCCGGGGAGGCGCGTTGCGCCTCCCCGGTTCGTTCTGCGGGGTGTGAGCGAGAAGAACCGTGAGGGAAAGCGCACCGCCCGTGAGCGGCTGGCGGTCGAGCGTGAGAAGCAGAAGGCGGCGGACAGGCGGCGCCGCACCCTGATCGTGGGTGCGAGCGTGGTCTGTGTCCTGGCACTCGCGGCGGTGATCGGCATCGTCGCCGCCAACGCGGGCAAGGACGACGGCAGCGAGGAGGCAGGCCCGGTGGTGGCGCCCTCGGGGGCGCTCGGCAAGGACGGCCTGGCCATCCCGGCAGGCAAGGAGAGCGCCAAGTCCACTCTCACCGTGTGGGAGGACTTCCGCTGCCCCGCCTGCAAGTCCTTCGAGCTGGCGTACCGGCCGACGCTCCACGAGCTGACCGAGTCCGGCCAGTTGAAGATCGAGTACCACCTGGTCACGCTCATCGACGGGAACATGGGCGGCACCGGCTCCCGCAACTCCGCCAACGCGGCGGCCTGCGCCCAGGACGCCGGAAAGTTCACCGAGTACCACGACGTGCTGTTCGACAACCAGCCCCCGGAGCCGGACGACGCCTTCGCCGACAACGCCAAGCTCATCGAGCTGGCCGGCAAGGTCGAGGGCCTCGACACCCCCGCCTTCCGCAGCTGCGTGGAGGACGGCACGCACAACAGCTGGGTGGCGAAGTCCAACGAGGCCTTCCAGGAGGGCGGCTTCTCCGGCACACCGACCGTCCTGCTCGGCGACAAGAACATCTACCAGGACCAGTCGATGACCCCGGCGAAGCTCAAGGAGATGGTGGAGGAGGCCAATCGGCAGTAGGGCTGCGCGCCTTCCCGTTATGGACCCGTAGCCGGGCCGCCCACCGTGCGGTCGGTCCGGCACGGTAGCGTCGACCCTGCCATGGAACTTGCCTACATTCCCAGCCCGTCGAGCGGGGTGCTGTACCTCGGCCCCGTTCCGCTCCGCGGCTATGCCTTCAGCATCCTCGCCGGCCTCTTCGTCGCCCTCTGGATCGTCGACCGCCGGTGGGTGGCGCGCGGCGGCCGGAAGGGCACCGCCTGGGACATCGCGTTCTGGGCCGTCCCGTTCGGGCTGGTCGGTGGTCGCCTCTACCACGTGATCACCGACTACCAGCTCTACTTCGGCGAGGGCCGGAACCCGGTCGACGCCTTCAAGATCTGGGAGGGCGGCCTCGGTATCTGGGGCGCCGTCGCGCTGGGCGCGGTGGGTGCCTGGATCGCCTGCCGGCGCCGGGGCATCGCCCTGCCGCCGTACGCCGACGCCCTGGCCCCCGGTCTGGTGATGGCACAGGCGATCGGACGCTGGGGCAACTGGTTCAACCAGGAGCTGTACGGGCGGGAGACGGACCTTCCCTGGGCGCTGCACATCACGTCCACGGACGGCGGCCGGGTACCGGGGTACTACCACCCGACGTTCCTGTACGAGTCGCTGTGGTGCGTGGGTGTCGCCCTGCTGATCATCTGGGCGGACCGCCGCTTCAAGCTCGGACACGGACGGGTGTTCGCGCTGTACGTCGCCGCGTACTGCGCGGGCCGGTTCTGGATCGAGTACATGCGCGTCGACGAGGCCCACCAAGTCCTGGGCCTGCGGTTGAACAACTGGACCGCGTTGATCGTGTTCGTGCTCGCGGTCGTGTACTTCGTGGTGTCGGCGAAACTGCGCCCGGGACGCGAGACCGTGGTGGAACCGGGCGCGGCAGACGGTTTCGCCGGGGGCGACGAGCCGGAGGCCGTCGGCGAGGACGGCGAGGACGGCGAGGCGGACTCCCCGGGGGCGGAGCGGGAAAAGGAAGAACCCGGGCCGAAGAAGCCGGACACCGGGTCCAAGGCCGGCACGGACCCGAAGGAGAACGACGGCGACGGCGCGGCGGCCAAGGACGCAGCCGAGCCGGGTGACGCGAAGGACGAGGACGCGAAGACGGGGGACGCCAAGGCGGATTCCGGGGACGCGCGGTCCAAGGACGGGGCCGGGTCGGCGAAGAAGAGCTGACGGTCTGCCCGGCCGGCCGTTCTGCCGCTGACCGGCGGCCCGTCGCACAGGTACGACGCCGTGGGGCGCCCGGGATCTCCGGGCGCCCCACGGCGTGTGTGCGGGAGGCTCAGACGCGGCGGGCCAGGGAGAGGACCCGCTGGGCGGCCGTCACCACCGCCGCGTCGATGAAGCGGCCGTCGGACAGCGCCTGGGCGCCCTTCTCGTCGGCCGCCGCCTTGACGACCGTCTCCGCCCGCTCGATCTCCTCCTCCGTGGGCAGATAGGCGCGCTCGATGACCGGCAGTTGACGCGGGTGGATGGCGGCGCGGCCCAGGAAGCCCAGGGCGCGGCCCCGGGCGCAGGAGGCGAGGAGACCGTCCAGGTCGCGGGTGTCGGGATGGACGGACTGGGCGGGCGGGGCCAGACCCGCCGCCCGCGCGGCGACGACCACGCGGGAGCGGGACCAGTCGAGGCCCGCGTCCTCACGCACGCCCAGGTCGGTCCGCAGGTCCTCCTCGCCGATCGAGATGCCGCACAGGGACGGGTGGGCGGTGGCCACGTCGTGCGCCCGCTCGATGCCGAGGGCCGTCTCCAGCAGCGCGTACAGGGCGAGCGCGCCGCCGTGGGCGGACACGGTCCGCCGCGCGACCTGGACGACGTCGGCGGGCGAGGACACCTTGGGCAGCCGCAGGCCCGCCAGGCCCGCCAGGCCTCCGGCCGGGGCGACGGCCGCCAGGTCGGCCTCTCCCCAGGGGCAGGCCGGGGCATTGACGCGGACGTGGACCGGGACCGGCTGCGGGTCGCGCAGCAACTCGGCGGTGGCGGCACGGGCGTACGCCTTGCGGTCGGGGGCGACCGCGTCCTCCAGGTCGATCACCACCACGTCGGCCCCGGACACGAGCGCCTTCGCCACCACACGCGGCCGGTCGCCCGGCGCGTACAGCCAGGTCAGCGGGGACCCCGCCGTCACAACGCGCCCTGTGCGCGCAGGGCCGTCAGCTCGGCCGGGGTGAGTCCCAGTTCGGTCAGCACCTCGTCGGTGTCCGCGCCGTGCGGGCGGCCCGCCCAGCGGATCGCGCCGGGGGTGCGGGAGAGCCGGAAGAGGACGTTCTGCATGCGCAGCGGCCCCAGCTCCGGGTCGTCGACCGTGGTGATGGTGTCCAGGGCCTGGTACTGCGGGTCGGTCATCACGTCCCGTACGTCCTGCACGGGGGCCACCGCGGCCTCGGCCTTCTCGAAGGCCGCGAGCACGTCGGTACGGGTACGGCAGGCGATCCAGCCGCCCACCGCCCCGTCCAGGAGGTCCGCGTGCCGGGCGCGGCCGGCGCCGGTGGCGAACCACGGTTCGTCGATCAGTTCGGGCCGCCCCACCAGCCGCATCACCCGCTCGGCGACCGACTGGGCCGAGGTGGAGACGGCGACCCAGGTGCCGTCGGCGGTGAGGTAGGTACCGCGCGGGGCGTTGTTCTGGGAGCGGTTGCCGGTCCGTGGCTGGACATGGCCGAGCTGGTCGTACCAGGTCGGCTGGGGGCCGAGTGCGGTGAGGATCGGTTCGATGAGGGCCATGTCGACGACCTGGCCCTCGCCGGTGCGCTCCCGCCCGGCGAGCGCCGTCATCACCGCGTACGCCGTGGTCAGGCCCGCGATGGAGTCGGCCAGGCCGAACGGCGGCAGGGTCGGGGGCGCGTCCGGTTCACCGGTGATGGCGGCGAAGCCGCTCATCGCCTCGGCGAGCGTGCCGAAGCCGGGGCGGTGCGCGTACGGGCCGAACTGACCGAAGCCGGTGACCCTGACCAGGACGAGACGGGGGTTGACGGCGGACAGTTCGCTCCAGCCCAGGTCCCACTTCTCCAGGGTGCCGGGCCGGAAGTTCTCGATGATCACGTCGGCGGTCCCGGCGAGACGCAGCAGGGTCGCCCGGCCGCCACGGGTGGACAGGTCGAGGGTGATGGTCCGCTTGTTGCGGCCGAGCATCTTCCACCACAGCCCCACGCCGTTCTTCGACGGGCCGTGTCCGCGGGAGGGGTCGGGCTTCTTCGGGTGCTCGACCTTGACGACCTCCGCGCCGAAGTCGCCGAGCAGGGTCGCGGCGAGGGGGCCGGCGAAGAGGGTGGCGAGGTCCAGGACGCGCAGGCCGGTCAGCGGGGGCGGGGGAGCAGTGGTGGTGGGGGAGGGCGCGGTGGGTGTGGTGGGCCGGGTCATGGGCGGGAGGCCTCCAGACGGGTCAGACGGGCCAGGGTGTCGAAGCCGACGCCGTTGAAGCCGCCGACGGAGGTGGCCAGCCGGTTCTTCAGCGGGGCCGTCCAGCGTTCGGGGAGCGCGGCGGGGGAGCCGGCGAGCAGGGCGGCGATGCCGCCGGCCGTCGCGCCGTTCGAGTCCGTGTCCCAGCCGCCGGACACCGCACGGCAGACGGCGCCGGTGAAGTCGCCGTCCGCGTGGGTGAGGGCGGCGGCGATCAGGGCGGTGTTGGGGACGGCGTGCACCCAGTGGACACCGGCGTGCAGGGCGTGGAGCCGGTCGACGACGGTGTCGAAGTCGTCGTGCTCGTGTGCCAGCCGTACGGCCTCGCGCACGGCGCGGGCGAGCCGGGAGCGGGGCGGTACGACGGTGAGGCCGGCGCGCAGGCAGGCGTGGATGTCGGGGGGGCCTGCGTCTGTTCCTGTGCCTGTTCCCGCGCCCGCGGCGGTGGCGATGACGGCCGCGCCGAACATCGCGGCGTGGACGCCGCCCGCGGTGTGCGTGAGGGTGGCGTCGCGGTGCGCCTGTTCGGCGGCGCCCGCCGGGTCACCGGGGTTGGTCCAGCCGTGCACGTCGGCGCGGATCAGGGCTCCGATCCACTCGCGGAACGGGTTGCGGTGGCGGGCGGTGCGCGGCGGCTCGATGCCGGCGAGGAGGTTGCGGTAGGCGACGCGTTCGGCGGTGAAGGCGCGGCCCGCGGGGAGTTCGTCCAGCCAGAGCCGGGCCACGTCCGCGGTGGTGAACGCCTTGCCGTACCGCTGGAGCAGCAGCAGGTTGAGGAGCGGGTAGTCGAGGTCGTCGTCCTCGGGCATCCCGTCGATGTTCTCGGCGAGGGAGGTGGCCGCCGAGCGACGGTTCCAGGGGTGGCGCGCGGCCAGCTCCCCGGGTACTCCGCGGGCGGTGAAGTAGCCGTTCAGAGGCCAGTTCCCGGTGGCCCGGGCGAGCTGCCGGATGCCGTCGAGGGGGAGTTTCTCCACCGGCTTGCCGAGCAGGCAGCCGACGGCACGGCCGAGCCAGGCGGCTTCGAGCCGGTCAGGGGCGGCCGGGGGAGCGGCGTCGACGGGTGGAGGCCAGTGGGGGCACAGGGACCTGATGGCGTCGAGGTCCGTCGGTTCGTCGTCCGCCAGGCCGCTGGGCAGGTCGGCGAGTTCGTCCAGGAGGTCCCCGGCCAGCAGCCGGAGGTAGCCGGACGCCGGCCGCGGGGAGGCGCCCGCGCGGGGCGGGGCCGCGGGGCCGCCCGCCGCGTGCCACCGGGCCGCGACGGCGGCGACGGCGGCGGCCGCCCGGCCGTCCTGGGCGGCCTGGCGCAGCTCGTGCCCGATCAGGTCCTCCGGCTGGACCCAGGTCAGTCGGAGCATCCCGCGCCTCCCATCTCGGCGAACGCCTTCTCGTGGGCCCGGCGCCGGGACACGTCGCGCGCGAAGACCTCGCGGGCCACCTCCGTCAGCGCGGCCGCGGGTTCCAGGAGGTCGAGACGGCTGGCCTCGGCCACCGTCCTCGCCCAGTCCCCGGGGACCGGCGAACCGAGGGCGCCCGTCACGGCGCCGGCCATCGTGGCGATGGAGTCGCAGTCCCGGCCGTAGTTCACCGCGCCCAGCACCGCGTGCCGGAAGTCGCCGCCGGCCACCACCACCATGCCCAGCGCGACCGGGAGTTCCTCGATCGCGTGCAGCCGCGACGGACGGCGGGCGCCCAGCGAGGGAGAGCGGTAGTCGGGGCCCACGGTGTCGTACGGGGCCACCGCCTCCCGCAGCGGGCGCAGCGCGGACTCGAAGTCCGTGTGGCGGGACGCCACTTCGCAGACCCGTTCGATCGCCGTCCGCGTGCCGTCCTTCGCCAGGGACAGGCAGGCCGCGACGACCGAGTCCGGTGTCGCCCCCGGTACGCACGCCGCCGCCACGGCCGCCGCCAGGACGCCCGCCGCCTCCCGGCCGTACGACGACTGGTGGGCCCCCGCGACATCCAGCGCCTCGGCGTAGGCGCCCGCCGGACGGGCCGCGTTGACCAGGCCGACCGGGGCCATGTACATCGCGGCACCGCAGTTGACGATGTTTCCGACGCCGGCCTCACGCGGGTCGACATGGCCGTAGTGGATCCGGGCCACCAGCCACTTCTCCGCGAGGAAGATCCGCTGCAACGGGAGCGCCTCCGCCTCCAGCTCCGGGATCCAGCGGGGGTGCGTCATCAGGTCCGGAACCAGGTGGTCGGCGACGGCGTGGGCGTCCAGATGGTCCCGGACCCGCGCGTACACCCGGACCAGGGCGTGCGTCATGAGGGTGTCGTCGGTGACGTGGCCGTCGCCCTTGTGGTACGGGGCGATGGGGCGGGCGGTGCGCCAGGCGTCGCCGTTCCAGGGGCCGACGACGCCGTGGACACGGCCGCCGTGGCGCTCGGCGATCTGCTCGGGGGAGTACCCCTCGACCGGGCCGCCGAGCGCGTCGCCGACGGCGGCACCCACCAGCGCGCCGGTGATCCGCTCGTCCAGGGAGGCGCCCCGGACCCGCTTTTCCTGCTCTTTGAGCGTCATGCCCGAATCATCCTCCGGGGGGAGGCGGTTGTGCCGCTTCCAGGAGTCCGGCGAGTTCCACCAGGTCGGTGCCGGTGAGCCGGGGGAGTGTGCAGCCCGAGAGGGTGCGGCAGCTCTCCCGCCAGGATTCCGGGATCGCCGTGCCGCCGCCGAGCGCGCCGGTCAGCGCGCCGACGAGGGCGGGTGCCGAGTCCGCCACCCGGGACAGACAGGCCGCCGCGGGGACCGCCTCCGCGATCCGGCCGTGCGCGGCGGTCGCCAGCGCGAGGGCCACGGGGACGGTCTCGGCGGCGGCGATGCCGTAGCTGTAGACGTGGTCGACGATCTGGTGCTCCAGGGGCGGTACCAGAGCGAAGGCGCCGTCGGCGTCCGCGGCGAGCCGCAGCGCGTGCCGGGTGTTGCGGCCGATCTCCGTCTCCTCGGGCAACTCGGCGACCGCGGCCGCCACGCATGCCTCCACGTCCGCTCCGGCCAGCGCGAGGGCGACGGCGGCGGCCATCGCGCGGGCGCCGTGCACGCCGTCGCCGTCCTGGGTGTAGCGGGCGTCGAACTCGGCGAGCGCGGCGGCGCCTTCGGGGTCGCCGGGATGGGCCACGGCCAGGACGCAGGCCCGTACGCAGGCCGCGTCGTCGAAGTAGTGCGGGTTGTCGTGGCCGGTGGCGGGCGGGCGCAGACCGGTGGCGAGGTTGCCGAGCCCGGCCCGTACGGAGATACGGGCGCGCAGCGGGAGGACGGCCGACTCGATCTCGGGCGCCCGTTGCGCCGCCGCGGCGACCTCGCCGGCCATGGCGTTCCACGTGAGGTCGATGGCGGCCCGGGTGCGGCGCTCGCGGCTCAGGTCGCCGAGCGCGCCGTCGTCGCCGGCCCGCAGCACCGCCTCGGCGGCGAACACCGCCCACTCGGCGTCGTCGGAGGGGCCGAGGCGCAGGGGTTCCGGGGGCTGGTTGAGGGCGATGGGCACGGGAAGGGTGGTGGTCGCGTTCTGCTCGGCGAAGGTGTCCAGCTCCCGGGTGAGGCGCCGGGTCCACTCGGGCATCCGGGCGGCGCGGTGCCGTGCGGCGGGCCAGCCGGCGGCGTCTCCGGCGGCGAGGCCGAGGAGGAGACCCTCGATCCGGGGTGCCTGCGGTGGCGGGGTGAGGGGTGTGGTGCGGGTCCGGTGGGTTGTGGAGGCGTCGGTTTCGCCTTCGGTCCGGTGTTCGCCCGCACTGCCCGTGCGGGTGTCGTGGCCGGGTACGGGCGGCCCTGGCGGGGCTTGGCCGTCGGCGACGGCCTCGGGGGCGCCTTCGGGGCGGGGGGTCTCGGTCGTGTCGGTCGGATGGGGTCCGTGGTCTGGTGGGGGGTGTTCCGGCGGTCGGTCCGGTGGTGTCGACGTGGGTGCTGTTGCCGGCGGGGAGAGGGTCATGACGTGGTCTCCGCGGTGTTGTCGGCCGCTGTCGGGGTGAGGAGGTCCGCGATGTCCAGGACGTGGTGGCCCGCCATCGCGGGGAGGCAGCTGCCGCGGGCCGGGCCGATGGCGGCCGCCCATGCCTCCGGGATCGCGCCGGCACCCCGGGTCGCACCCGCGAGGGCGCCCGCCACCGCCGCCGTGGTGTCCGCGTCGCGGCCCATGTTGACGGCCGTCAGCACCGATTGCTCGAAGTCCCCGTCCGCCGCCGCGTACGCGCCGAAGGCCAGGGCGACGGCCTCGGGGGCCAGGTCGGTCCAGGGGTAGCCGCCGATCACGACCGCGGAGCGGACCGCGCGTTCGCCCCAGTGGGCGGCGGTGACGGCACGGCGCAGGGAACGGGCGGTCCAGGAGTCCTCCGGCACCAGGGCCAGCGCGGTGGCCACGACGGTGACCACCGGTGCCCCCGTCATCGCCGCCGCCACGCCCGCCGCGACCGCCTGGCCTCCGTAGATGCCCTCTCCGTCGTGACTGACCGAGCCGTCGATCGCCGCCAGCCGGGCCGCTTCGGCGGGACGGCCCGCCGCGAAGACGCCGTGCGGTGCCGCCCGCATCGCCAGCCCGTCGCTCCAGGCGTGGCGGTGCTGCGCGGAGACCGGGGCGGCCAGCCCCCGGCGGAGGTTCTCCAGGGTGCCGCGCTCGCTGAAACCGGCCCCGCGGAACCGCCCCTCGGCACGGTCCGCGATCCACTCGTGCCAGGCAGCCCCGACCTGCGCCGGGGTGAGCGCCGACCCGTGCCGGGCCAGCAGCAGGCCGGAGAGGATCGCGTACTCGGTGTCGTCCGTGCCCGCGGGACGCTCCGCCACGTACCCGGTGATGCGGCCCCACCGGGCGCGGATCTCGGACGGTTTCATGTTCTCGGCCGGGGCGCCCAGCGCGTCACCGACGGCCAGGCCGAGCAGCGCGCCGCGTGCCCGTTCGCGGTGCCCGAGACAGTCCCCGGACACCGGGGCCGAGGGGATGCGGGCGATCGGTGCCATAAGCGGCTCTCCTCTCAGGGGCGCCCCTGAGAGGCGCGAAGCCCTTTGCGGAACTGTCCCCGGTGTGATGTCCGACACAGCCTCGCGAACCTCGGTGTCACCCGGTCGGCATCTGCGCGGACCCTCCCGCGCACGAGCGGTGAAATGAGCGAAACCGCAGGTTAGAGCAGCCTTTCCTTGCTGGCGGAAGAGGATCCGCAGGCGTAAATTGGGTTCAGTCGAGAAATGGAAACTGTCTAAATTGGGCCTGTGTCGGTCGTCGTCGGCGGCTTGCAGGCGCTTTCGCGAACTCCCTGGGGGACGGCATGGCGATCATCGAGACCGAGGCGACGCTGCACGAGGCGCACCGCGACAACCACACGCACCGCGATGTCACCGGCGGCTGGCTGCGCCCCGCCGTGTTCGGGGCGATGGACGGCCTGGTCTCCAACCTCGCGCTGATGACCGGCGTCGCCGGCGGCTCGGTCGGCCAGCAGACCATCGTCATCACCGGTCTCGCGGGCCTGGCGGCCGGCGCCTTCTCCATGGCCGCCGGCGAGTACACCTCCGTCGCCTCCCAGCGCGAGCTCGTCGAGGCCGAGCTGGCCGTCGAGCGACGCGAGCTGCGCAAGCACCCCAAGGACGAGGAGGCCGAACTCGCCTCCCTCTACGAGGCCCGGGGCGTCGAGCCGGAGCTCGCCGCCGAGGTGGCCCGGCAGCTGTCGCGGGACCCCGAACAGGCGCTGGAGATCCACGCCCGCGAGGAACTGGGCATCGACCCCGGCGACCTGCCGTCTCCCACCGTGGCCGCGGCCTCCAGCTTCGGCGCCTTCGCGCTCGGCGCGCTGCTCCCCGTCCTGCCGTACCTGCTCGGCGCGAGCGCGCTGTGGCCCGCCGTGCTGGTGGCGCTGCTGGGGCTCTTCCTGTGCGGGGCGGTGGTCGCCAAGGTGACCGCGCGGACCTGGTGGTACAGCGGTCTGCGGCAGCTCGCCCTCGGTGGCGCGGCGGCCGGTGTGACGTACGCCCTGGGCACCCTGCTCGGAACGGCCGTAGGATGACCCGGCCCGGACGACCGCGCTCGCACGGCCCGGTACCGCTGCCCCGACCGGGCGCCGGTACGGCGCCCGGCGCGGACGGGCGGCACCGACGCCCCGGCTCCGCTTTCGCGCGAGGAACCGTACAAGTAGCTGTTACTCATTGGTTTCGACCGCGTGACGACCGGGCATGAGCCGAAAGCACTGTGGGCAATGAGGCTCACGACGCAGCCGCGGGAGTGGGTGAACAAGCCCACCCCCGCCCTCGGACCGGCGGACACCGATCTGCCCGCCCCGGTCCCCCAGCTTCCACCGCCAGGCGCGGAACCCCGCCGTGACCCGCATGGTGTCCACATGGTGGAACGGAATGTCCCGCTTACCGGGAACCGATCCATCGTGTAACCTGCACGAAATTTTGCAGTCACGCAGAGGGCCAACGTCGTCCCTCGGCACTTTGCACATGCCACATGACGACGACGGGAGAGCCGATGCGTACGCCGCGCCAGCCGTCCCAGCATTCCGCGCAGGGCCAGAACTGGTCCTTCATGGATGCTCGCCCTGCCCCGCAGGGCATGTACGACCCCCGCGACGAGCACGACGCCTGCGGCGTCGGCTTCGTCGCCACCCTCACCGGCGAGGCGTCCCACACCCTGGTCGAGCAGGCCCTCACGGTCCTGCGCAACCTGGAACACCGCGGCGCCACCGGCTCCGAGCCGGACTCCGGTGACGGCGCGGGCATCCTCTCCCAGGTCCCGGACGCCTTCTTCCGCGAGGTGGCCGGATTCGAACTGCCCGAGGCCGGCGCCTACGCCGTCGGCACCGCCTTCCTCCCCGCGGACGCCACGGACGAGACCGTCGCCCGCATCGAGGAGATCGCAGCCGCCGAGGGCCTGACCGTCCTCGGCTGGCGCGAGGTGCCCGTCGCGCCCGACCTGCTCGGCGCCACCGCCCGCTCCACGATGCCGGTCTTCCGCCAGATCTTCGTCACGGACCACGCGTCCCGGGGCATCGACCTCGACCGCACGGCCTTCGTGCTGCGCAAGCGCGCCGAGCGCGAGGTGGGCGTCTACTTCCCGTCGCTGTCCGCGCGGACCATCGTCTACAAGGGCATGCTCACCACCGGTCAGCTCGAGCCCTTCTTCCCGGACCTGTCCGACCGCCGCTTCGGCTCCGCGCTCGCACTGGTGCACTCCCGGTTCTCCACGAACACCTTCCCCTCGTGGCCCCTCGCACACCCCTACCGCTTCGTCGCCCACAACGGCGAGATCAACACCGTCAAGGGCAACCGCAACTGGATGCGCGCCCGCGAGTCCCAGCTGGCCTCCGAACTGTTCGGCTCCGCCGACCGTGGGCACAGTGGCTCCGCCGACCGTGGGCACAGTGGCTCCGCCGGCCTCGAGCGGACCTTCCCCGTCTGCACCCCCGACGCCTCCGACTCGGCGTCCTTCGACGAGGTCCTCGAACTGCTGCACCTCGGCGGACGCTCCCTGCCGCACTCGGTGCTCATGATGATCCCCGAGGCGTGGGAGAACCACGGCTCCATGGACCCCGCACGCCGCGCCTTCTACCAGTACCACTCCACGATGATGGAGCCCTGGGACGGTCCCGCCTGCGTCACCTTCACCGACGGCACCCAGGTCGGCGCCGTACTCGACCGCAACGGCCTGCGCCCCGGCCGCTACTGGGTCACCGACGACGGCCTCGTCGTCCTCGGCTCCGAGGTCGGCGTCCTCGACATCGACCCCGCGAAGGTCGTCCGCAAGGGCCGCCTGCAGCCCGGCCGCATGTTCCTCGTGGACACCGCCGAGCACCGCATCATCGAGGACGACGAGATCAAGGCCCAGCTCGCCGCCGAGCACCCCTACGCCCAGTGGCTCGAAGCCGGCGAGATCCAGCTGTCCGACCTGCCCGAGCGTGAGCACATCGTGCACACCCACGCCTCGGTCACCCGCCGCCAGCAGACCTTCGGCTACACCGAGGAGGAGCTGCGCGTCCTGATCGCCCCGATGGCCAAGGCCGGCGCCGAGCCCATCGGCTCCATGGGCACCGACTCGCCCATCGCCGCCCTCTCGGACCGCCCCCGGCTCCTCTTCGACTACTTCACCCAGCTGTTCGCCCAGGTCACCAACCCGCCGCTGGACGCGATCCGCGAAGAACTGGTCACCTCCCTGCGCAGCCCGCTCGGCCCCCAGGGCAACCTGCTCGAACCGAGCGCCGCGGCCTGCCGCACCGTCGTCCTGCCCTTCCCCGTCATCGACAACGACGAGCTCGCCAAGCTCATCCACGTCAACGCCGACGGCGACCTGCCCGGCTTCAAGGCCGCCACCCTCTCCGGCCTCTACCGCGTCTCCGGCGGCGGCGACAGCCTCGCCGCCCGCATCGACGAGATCTGCGCCGAGGCCGACGCCGCCATCGACAACGGCGCCCGCCTGATCGTCCTGTCCGACCGGCACTCCGACGCCGAGCACGCGCCCATCCCGTCGCTGCTGCTCACCGCGGCCGTCCACCACCACCTCATCCGCACCAAGCAGCGCACCCAGGTGGGCCTCCTCGTCGAGGCCGGAGACGTCCGCGAGGTCCACCACGTGGCCCTCCTCATCGGCTTCGGCGCCGCCGCAGTCAACCCCTACCTGGCGATGGAGTCCGTCGAGGACCTCGTCCGCGCCGGCACCTTCCTGCCCGGCATCGAGCCCGAGAAGGCCATCCGCAACCTGATTTACGCCCTCGGCAAGGGCGTCCTGAAGGTCATGTCCAAGATGGGCATCTCCACCGTCGCCTCCTACCGCGGTGCCCAGGTCTTCGAGGCCGTCGGCCTCGACGCGGAATTCGTCGAGAAGTACTTCCACGGCACCGCCACCAAGATCGGCGGCGTCGGTCTCGACGTCGTCGCGAAGGAGGTCGCCGCCCGCCACGCCAAGGCGTACCCCGCCACCGGCATCGCCCCCGCGCACCGCGCACTCGACATAGGCGGCGAGTACCAGTGGCGCCGCGAGGGCGAACCGCACCTGTTCGACCCCGAGACGGTCTTCCGCCTCCAGCACTCCACGCGCTCCGGCCGCTACGACGTCTTCAAGCAGTACACCGACCGCGTCAACGAGCAGTCCGAGCGCCTGATGACGCTCCGCGGCCTCTTCGGCTTCACCTCGGACCGGGGGCCGATCCCCCTCGACGAGGTCGAACCGGTCTCCGAGATCGTCAAGCGCTTCTCCACCGGCGCCATGTCGTACGGCTCCATCTCCCAGGAGGCGCACGAGACCCTCGCCATCGCCATGAACCAGCTCGGCGGCAAGTCGAACACCGGTGAGGGCGGCGAGGACCCGGAGCGCCTGTACGACCCGGCCCGCCGCTCCTCCATCAAGCAGGTCGCCTCCGGCCGCTTCGGTGTGACCTCCGAGTACCTGGTCAACGCGGACGACATCCAGATCAAGATGGCCCAGGGCGCCAAGCCCGGCGAGGGCGGCCAGCTGCCCGGCCACAAGGTCTACCCGTGGGTCGCCAAGACCCGCCACTCCACGCCCGGCGTCGGCCTCATCTCCCCGCCGCCGCACCACGACATCTACTCCATCGAGGACCTCGCCCAGCTCATCCACGACCTGAAGAACGCCAACCCCGAGGCGCGCATTCACGTCAAGCTGGTCTCCGAGGTCGGCGTCGGCACCGTCGCCGCGGGCGTCTCCAAGGCCCACGCCGACGTCGTGCTCATCTCCGGTCACGACGGGGGCACCGGCGCCTCCCCGCTGACCTCCCTCAAGCACGCCGGCGGCCCCTGGGAGCTCGGCCTCGCCGAAACCCAGCAGACCCTGCTCCTCAACGGCCTGCGCGACCGGATCGTCGTCCAGACCGACGGCCAGCTCAAGACCGGCCGCGACGTCGTCGTCGCCGCCCTCCTCGGCGCCGAGGAGTTCGGCTTCGCGACCGCCCCGCTGGTCGTCTCCGGCTGCGTCATGATGCGCGTCTGCCACCTGGACACCTGCCCGGTCGGCATCGCCACGCAGAACCCGGTCCTGCGCGACCGGTTCTCCGGCAAGGCCGAGTACATCGTCAACTTCTTCCGCTTCGTCGCCGAAGAGGTCCGCGAACTCCTCGCCGAACTCGGCTTCCGCTCCATCGAGGAGGCCGTCGGCCACGCCGAGGTCCTCGACGTCGCCCGCGCGGTCGACCACTGGAAGGCGCAGGGCCTCGAACTCGCCCCGCTGTTCCACGTGCCCGACCTGCCCGAAGGCGCCGTCCGCCACCGGACCGTCACCCAGGACCACGGCCTGGCGAAGGCCCTCGACAACGAGCTGATCAAGCTCGCCGCCGACGCCCTCGCCGCCGACGGCGCGAGCGAGGCCCAGCCCGTCCGCGCCCGGGTCGCCATCCGCAACATCAACCGCACCGTGGGCACCATGCTCGGCCACGAGGTGACGAAGAAGTTCGGTGGCGCCGGCCTGCCCGACGACACCATCGACATCACCTTCACCGGATCCGCCGGCCAGTCCTTCGGCGCCTTCGTCCCGCGCGGCATCACGCTGCGCCTGGAGGGCGACGCCAACGACTACGTCGGCAAGGGCCTCTCCGGCGGCCGGATCGTGGTCCGCCCCGACCGGGGCGCCGACCACCTCGCCGAGTACTCCACCATCGCCGGCAACACCCTCGCCTACGGCGCCACCGGCGGCGAGATGTTCCTGCGCGGCAAGGTCGGCGAGCGCTTCTGCGTCCGCAACTCCGGCGCGCTGGTCGTCTCCGAGGGCGTCGGCGACCACGGCTGCGAGTACATGACCGGCGGCCGGGCGGTCGTCCTCGGCGAGACCGGCCGCAACTTCGCGGCCGGCATGTCCGGCGGCACCGCCTACGTCATCGACCTCGACCTGGACAACGTCAACCCCGGCCACCTGGACGCCGTCCACGAGCTCGACGACACCGACCGCGCCTGGCTGCACGACGTGGTGCGCCGGCACCAGGAGGAGACGGGCTCCACCGTCGCCGCCAAGCTGCTGGCCGAGTGGGACAGCCCCGACGGGGGCGCCACCCGCTTCAGCAAGATCATCCCCAGTACGTACCAGGCAGTGCTCGCCGCCAAGGACGCCGCCGAGCGAGCCGGACTCTCCGAGTCCGACACCCACCGGAAGATGATGGAGGCGGCGACCAATGGCTGATCCGAAGGGCTTTTTGAACCACGGGCGCGAGGTCGCCACCTCCCGCCCGGTCCCCGAACGCGTCAAGGACTGGAACGAGGTCTACGTCCCCGGCTCCCTGCTGCCGATCATCAGCAAGCAGGCCAGCCGCTGCATGGACTGCGGCATCCCGTTCTGCCACAACGGCTGCCCGCTCGGAAACCTCATCCCCGAGTGGAACGACTACGCCTACCGCGAGGACTGGTCGGCGGCGAGCGAGCGTCTGCACGCCACCAACAACTTCCCGGAGTTCACCGGCCGCCTGTGCCCCGCTCCGTGCGAGTCGGCGTGCGTGCTCGGCATCAACCAGCCGCCGGTCACCATCAAGAACGTCGAGGTCTCGATCATCGACAAGGCGTGGGAGACCGGCGACGTCGCCCCGCAGATCCCCGAACGCCTCTCCGGCAAGACCGTCGCCGTCGTCGGCTCGGGACCGGCCGGCCTGGCCGCCGCCCAGCAGCTGACCCGGGCCGGCCACACCGTCGCCGTGTACGAGCGGGCGGACCGCATCGGCGGCCTCCTGCGGTACGGCATCCCCGAGTTCAAGATGGAGAAGCGGCACATCAACCGCCGTATCGAACAGATGCGCGCGGAGGGCACCAAGTTCCGCACCGGTGTCGAGATCGGCCGGGACATGCCGGCCACCGCGCTGCGCAAGCGGTACGACGCCGTCGTCCTCGCCGTCGGCGCGACGAGTGCGCGCGACCTGCCGGTGCCGGGCCGCGAACTGGACGGCATCCACCAGGCCATGGAGTACCTGCCGCTGGCCAACAAGGTCCAGGAGGGCGACTACGTCGCCCCGCCGATCACCGCCGAGGGCAAGCACGTCGTCGTCATCGGCGGCGGCGACACCGGTGCCGACTGCGTGGGCACCGCCCACCGCCAGGGCGCCGCCTCCGTCACCCAGCTCGAGATCATGCCCCGCCCGAACGAGGAGCGGGACGACCTCACCCAGCCGTGGCCGACCTTCCCCATGCTCTACAAGGTCACCTCCGCGCACGAGGAGGGCGGCGAGCGGGTCTACTCCGTCTCCACCACCCACTTCGAGGGCGACGAGGACGGCAACGTGCAGTGGCTGCACCTGACCGAGGTCGAGTTTGTCGACGGCAGGCTCACCCAGAAGCCCGGCACCGAGCGCAGGATCCCGGCCCAGCTGGTCACCCTCGCCATGGGCTTCACCGGCACCGACCGGGACAACGGCCTGGTCGAGCAGTTCGGCCTGGAACTCGACGCGCGGGGCAACATCGCCCGCGACGCCGACTTCCAGACCAGCGTGCCGGGCGTCTTCGTCGCCGGTGACGCCGGACGCGGCCAGTCGCTCATCGTCTGGGCGATCGCCGAAGGCCGATCCGCCGCGCGCGGCTGCGACCGCCACCTCACCGGGACGAGCGAACTGCACGCCCCGATCCGCCCGACCGACCGCTCCCTGATGGTGTGACCGGCCGCCCCGCACCCCACCACGCGGCCCGGACCGCACCGGCCCGGACCGCGCACAACGGGACCTGACGGTCCCCCACAGAGGTCCCGTACAACGGCGTACGGAACAACAGGTGGCGCCTGCCCGCCAGTCCCCGACCGGACGAACCGGGCAGGCGCTGCCGCATGCGCCCGCACGCTCAGGGAATCCGGAAGGTCTCCCCGTACACCTGCCACGTCAGCGGCGCGGACAGCTCCAGGTTCCCCTCCCGCAGGAACCGGCGCTGGGCGGTGTCGATCCGGGACGTGTCCGCGCCCGCGTCCCGCGCCAGCACGGCGGTGCGGCGCACATCGAGGAACGCCTCCAGATACGCCTTCTCGGCGCCGCCCCCGCCCGGCGTCCCCGCCTTGCGCACAGCCTGCTCCCGGATGCCGTAGAAGCCCTCGGGGCCGGTGTCGGGGCCGTGCGTGACCATCGCGTCGTAGTACACGAACTGGCCGAGCGTGCCGAGGCCGTCGAGCTTCGCCATCCGCACCGCCGGCTCGAAGTAGACCCGGTCGCGCTCGGCCTCCTGAGCCGCCCGGAACGCCGGCACGTCCGCCTCGGCCCGCCAGGCGTCCGTGAAGCCCGGATCCAGACCCTCGTGCGAGTCCGTACCGTCCACCTCGCGCAGCGCCGGCAGATACCCCGCCAGGCCGTTGTCCGGGTGGTCCTCGGTGTAGCGCTCGACGAGGGCGAGCAGGTCGTGGGTGCCGGTGCAGAAACCGACGATGCCGGCCGTGTACCCGTCCCCGTCACCGGCGTCCTCGATGACGCCGTAGGTCTCGCGCCAGCGCAGCGTCGAGTTCTCGGCGCTCGCCAGGATCTGCTGGGCGAGTTCCTTCTTCGCCGGGTCGGCCAGCCCCGGCGGACGGCTCGCCACCAGCCTGTCGTCCTTGGCCGACTCCGACTCCGACTCGGCGCGCTCCTTGGCCAGCTCGCCCGCACGCGGCGAGGCGGACATGGCCGGGCCCCCGCCCACGGCCGCGCCGTCGGACCCCCCGGGCACCAACAGGTACACGGCCGTCGCCACCACGGGCACGGCCGCGACCAGCAGGGCTGAACGTTTCACTGGGGAACACCTCCACCCTTCAGTTCCGCCACCTTGACCACCGTCAGGACGACGAGCAGCCCGAGCAGCACCAGACAGGCTCCCGCCTGCAGCAACACACGGCACCTGCCCCTGGGCACGTACGCGAAGACAGCCGCCACCGCACCGCCCGTCAGCAGCCCCCCGAGATGCCCCTCCCAGGACGTGGCCACCGCGGAGATCACCAGCCACAGCAGCAGCCCGCCCATGAACCGGTTGACCGCCCGCATGTCGGCACCGATCCGACGGGCCACCACGTAGTACCCGGCACCGAGCCCGAAGACCGCCCCGGACGCGCCCACCACCAAATCCTGCGGCGCCAGCACCAGCACCAGCACCGAACCGCCCAGCGCCGACAGCAGATACAGGACGAGACAGTGGACCCGGCCCAGCATCGGCTCGACAACCCGGCCCAGGTTCCACAACGCCACCATGTTCATGACGATGTGCAGGATCCCGAACGTGCCCTCGGTGGGTGGCAGATGCAGGAAGGCGCCGGTCAGCAGCCGGTACCACTCCCCGCTCACCACACCCTCCGGACGGAAGTCCCCGAACAGCGGCCCCTCGACCCACAGATAGTGACCGCCGTCCGGCCCGGCCAGCCCCGCGCCCAGCATCGCGAACCGGTCCACGGTCTCCGGCAGCGCCAGCTCCACCAGATACGCCAGCACGCTGACGGCGATCAGCACGTACGTCACCACCGGCACCGCCGAGACACGGCCGCCGACCACGGTACGGGCCTGCCGTACCGACCGCATGCCCTCCTTCACACAGTCCGGACACTGGTGGCCGACGGCCGCCTCGCGCATGCAGTCCGGGCAGATGTACCGGTCGCAGCGCACGCAGCGGACATGGCACTCCACCTTGGTGTGGCGGTGACAGGTGGTGACGGTGGACTCGGAATCCACGAGCCGGCTCCTAGCGAAGAACGGGACGGACGAGCCGGTGGGGACGGCGGCGAACAAAATAGCGAACAGTGGGGGAGCGTCGCGGAGGCGGGGTCGAGGTGCCGTAGCCTCAGGACCGGTTCCGACCACCGAGAGGGGAGCGCGCATGGCCGCGATCAGCCTGACCAAGATCGAGGAAACCGCGCCCAAACTGGTCAGCCTGTACAAGACCGCCGGACACGCCGTGTCGGGACACGGGCTGGACGGCCTGCGCGCCGCGGTCTACCTCGTGGTCGACCACTCCGGCTCGATGAGGCCGTACTACAAGGACGGCAGCGTCCAGGCGCTCGCCGACCGGGTACTGGGCCTGTCCGCCCACCTCGACGACGACGGCATCGTGCCGGTGGTGTTCTTCTCCACGGACGTCGACGCCGTCACCGACATCACCCTCGCCGACCACGAAGGGCGCGTCGGACGGATCGCGGCCGGACTCGGCCACATGGGAAAGACCAGCTACCACCTGGCCATGGACGCCGTCATCGACCACTACCTCGACAGCGGATCGACCGATCCGGCCCTCGTCGTCTTCCAGACCGACGGCGGCCCCGTCAACCGGCTCGCCGCGCAGCGGTACCTGTGCAAGGCGGCGAAGCTCCCGCTGTTCTGGCAGTTCATCGGCTTCGGCGACCCGGACAGCCGGCAGTTCGACTACCTGCGCACACTGGACGAACTGGCCGTGCCGGACAAGAGGGTCGTCGACAACGCCGGGTTCTTCCACGCAGGCACCGACCCCCGCGAGGTGCCCGACGCCGAACTGTACGACCGGCTGCTCGACGAGTTCCCCAAGTGGCTGGCGGACGCGCGGACACGGGGGATCGTGCAGCCGTAGCGCGGTGGCCGCAGCACCACAACCCGGGCGCGAGACACAACGACAGCCGACCGCCGCCCCCCGGCCCCCTACGTGTCGCACTCCAGCACCGTCCGGCACAACCCGCACCGCACCCGCACCCGCCCCCGCACCGGGACCCTGATCCGCTGACGGCACACAGGACACGGGAACGACACCCGCAGCGGCTCCTCACCGCCACCACCCCGCGTGAAGCCGTACGGCACGTCCGGCCGGGCCGCCGGGAAGGAGAGAACCCCGCTCCGCCCCTGCGCATGCCGACGCTCCCGCACGTACCGCCGGCGCCCCGCCCGGCCGGCAGCCGCCAGCGGCGGCTGCCGGCCGTCGTCCCGGGCCAGCTCCCTCCCCCTCACGTACGCCGTATAAGCCTGCTCACTGGTGAACCACGCCGACGGATCCTCACCGAACACCAGCGACCGCTTCGCCAGCACGTAGCCGAACTCCTCCGGCGTGAGATACCCCAGCTTCTGGGACGACACCCCGTCCTCGCGGAACGCGTCCAGCAACAGCCACCCCGCCCCCAGATACGTCGCCGCCGTGTCCGTCAGCAACTCGTTGTCCCGCGTCCCGGGAAACGACAGCCCCAGACGATGCAGATACACATGCGCCACCTCATGAGCCAGCGCCGCACCGATGTCCCGCCGATGCCCGCGGAACCGATCGTTCAGCTCCACGAAGTACTCGGGCCCCGCCGCCAGCTCGACATGCGCCGCATACCTCATCTCGCGAAAACTCACGATCAGCCGCGCATCCGGCAACCGGTAGTGCCGCACCATCTCCCGCGCCACCCGCTGCGCCCCCAGATGAAGATCCTCCGTGTCGCAGAACGCCACATCGACAGGAGCCACACTCACCGAGAACGCCCGCACCGTGTCATACGACAAACGCCGGTACACCGCGGTCACCGCCGCCCGCACCGTCTCCAGATGCGGAAAACCCCGCTCCACCATCCCGCCGCCCGTCACGTCCCACCCCCAGACGCCCGAAAACCCATTCCACTGTACGAGCCCACCCCGAAACCCGGCCCCGGCCGCGGACACCCGGCACCCCACCACCGCCCCGTAGGGTGACTCCCCATGACCACCAGCAACACCGGTACCGATGACGTCGACCCCGCAGTCCGCGAGGAACTCGCCGCGTTGCGCGACAGCATCGACAACATCGACGCGGCCGTCGTCCACATGCTCGCCGAACGCTTCAAATGCACCCAGCAAGTCGGCCGCCTCAAAGCCGAACACCGGCTGCCCCCCGCCGACCCGGCCCGCGAAACCCGCCAGATCACCCGGCTGCGCGCCCTCGCCGAGAACGCGAAACTCGACCCGGCCTTCGCCGAGAAGTTCCTGAACTTCATCATCGCCGAAGTGATCCGCCACCATGAACGCATCGCCGACACCACCACCAAGAGCGCCGTCGCCGGCCCCACCGGCACCCCGGCACCCACCACCGACTGACCCCCGCCCCCACACCGGGGCGTGACACGAACACCACCACCTGCCGGGCCCGAACCCCGCCACACCCCCCGTGCGCCCCCGAGCGGCCCGGCAGACCCCACCCCCACACGACGGCACTCACACCCCGCACATCCCGCACACCCCGCACACCCCAAAGCCCTCGCACGCGGGCGCACGTCCCGGACCCCCACCCAGGGCCGGACATAAGCCGCGTACCGATCCGCCTCTGTGCCACACCACCGCCATCAGGCAGCATGGCCCGCATGTCCGTACTGACGCGCGACGAAGCGCAGAACCGAGCACAGCTCCTCCACGTCCACCGCTACGCGATCGAACTCGATCTCACCACCGGTGACGACACCTTCGACTCCCGCACCGTGATCCACTTCACCGTCCTCGCGGACCGGGACGACACGGACACCTTCGTCGAAGTCAAGCCCGCCGAGCTGCGCTCCGTCACCCTCGACGGACACCCCCTGGACCCCGAGACCCTCGACGGCAACCGACTGCCGCTCAAGGACCTCACCCCCGGCGAACACGAACTCCACATCGACGCCGCCATGCACTACTCCCGCACCGGCGAAGGCATGCACCGCTTCACCGACCCCGCCGACGGCGAGACCTACACCTACACGCAGCTCTTCCTCGACGACGTCCAACGCGTCTTCCCGGCCTTCGACCAACCCGACCTCAAGGCCCTCTTCGACCTCACCGTCACCGCCCCCCACACCTGGACCGTCCTCGCCAACGGCATCACCGAACACCTCGGCGACGGCCGTTGGAAAGCGGCGACCACCCCCCTCATCTCCACCTACCTCGTCGCCGTCGCCGCCGGCCCCTGGCACTCCGTACACACCGAACACCGCGGCCTCCCCTTCGGCATCCACTGCCGCCGCTCCCTCGCCCCCCACCTCGACGCCGACGCCGACGAACTCCTCGACGTCACCCGCGCCTGCTTCGACCGCTACCACGAGAAATTCGCCGAGCCCTACCCCTTCGACTCCTACGACCAGGCATTCGTCCCCGAATTCAACGCCGGCGCCATGGAAAACCCCGGCCTCGTCACCTTCCGCGACGAATTCGTCTTCCGATCCGCCGTCACCGACACCCAACGGCAGACCCGCGCCATGGTCATCGCCCACGAAATGGCCCACATGTGGTTCGGCGACCTCGTCACCCTCACCTGGTGGGACGACATCTGGCTCAACGAGTCCTTCGCCGAATACATGGGCTACCAGACCACCGCCGAAACCGCCCTCGGGAAAACCGGGGGGATCCCCCCCAGAAAGTGGGGCACCGACACCTGGACCGACTTCGGAGTCACCCGCAAACCCTGGGGCTACGACGCCGACCAGCGCCCCTCCACCCACCCCGTCGCCCCCGAAGACGTCCAGGACACCGCCTCCGCCCTCCTCAACTTCGACGGCATCTCCTACGCCAAGGGCGCCTCCGCCCTGCGCCAGCTCGTCACCTGGCTCGGCGAAGACGCCTTCCTCGCCGGCATCAACACCCACATCGACCGGCACAAGTTCGCCAACGCCACCCTCGCCGACTTCATCGACTCCCTCGCCTCCGCCACCGACCGCGACGTCCACGCATGGGCCACCGCCTGGCTCACCACCACCGGAGTCGACACCCTCACCCCCCACCTCCGCACCGAACACGGCCACTGGCACCTCACCATCCAGCACGAACCCAGCCCTCCCCAACCGTCCGAACCCGCCCCGGCCAAGGACCACGACGCCCGCGAACCCCTCACCACCCCCAAGCCGGACGCCGGCATCCGCCCCCACCGCATCACCCTCGGCCTCTACGACCACGACCTCCACGACGCACGCGGCCTCACCCCCCGCAAACACCTCGACCTAGACCTCCCCACCACCGACGACATCGCCATCGGCGCCGCCGGCCCCCGCCCCGCCCTCCTCGTCCTCAACGACGGCGACCTCACCTACGCCAAGATCCGCTTCGACCACGAGTCCACCCAAACCCTCCGCACCCGCCTCTCCGGACTCCCCGACCCCCTCACCCGCGCCGTCGTCTGGAACGCCCTCCGCGACGCCGTCCGCGACGGCGAACTCCCCCCCACCGACCACCTCGACATCGCCCGCACCCACCTCCCCCACGAAACCGACCTCGCCCTCGTCCAGGGCGTCCTCGCCTTCGCCGCCACCCACGTCACCAACCGCTACGTCACCCCCGGCGAACGGCCCGCCGCCCTCGCCACCCTCACCGACCTGTGCCGCGACCTCATCCGCCGCACCGAGGACGGCGACAACCCCGGCCTGCGCCTCATCGCCGTACGCCACCGCATCGACACCGCCACCCACCCCCACACCATCGCCGCCTGGCTCACCGAAGGCACCGTCCCCGGCGGCCCCGAACTCGACCCCGAACTGCGCTGGCGCATCCTCACCCGACTCGCCGTCCTCGACGCCACCGACGAAGCCGCCATCACCGCGGAACTCGCCAACGACCCCAGCGCCGCCGGCCAACAGGGCGCCGCCCGCTGCCGCGCCGCCCTGCCCCACGAAGACGCCAAAACACGCGCCTGGAACGACATGTTCCACACCGACGACCTGTCCACCTACCTGTTCACCGCCACCGCCCAAGGTTTCTGGCAGCCCGAACAGGCCGACCTCACCCGCCCCTACATCGCCCGCTACTACAAGGACGCCGTAGCCCTCGCCGCCCGCCGCGGCCCCGCCATCGCCGAAGCCGCCGGCCACTGGGCCTTCCCCGTCCACGCCGTCGACCCCGAAACCCTCCGCCTCGGCCAGAAATGCCTGCGCAAGGCCGACCCGACCCCCGCCCTCCGCCGCAAACTCGTCGACCAGCTCGACGACCTGGCCCGCGCCCTGCGCATACAGCAGACGCAGGCGTAAACCGGCAGGCACAGGCGTAAACCGGCAGGCACACAACCAACGCGACCGAACACAACCAGGGGTGCCGCACCACCACGCGGCACCCCCGGCGCCCCTCACCCCACCCGGGACAGCACCAGGCGTCAGAACACCGGCGTGCCCTGGGCGTTGCCCGCCCCGTCCTCGTACCCCGCGTCCTTGAGGCAGTCCCAGTCGAAGACATGGCCGTGCAGGCCCGTCGTCCCCGTCACGGTCAGCGCGTACCGCTTCACCGGCCTGCCCCTGCCCTTCCCTCCGCCCCCCACCCCCGTCACAGCGGACCTCGTCAGGAACTTCCGGCGGTTCAACGGCATCCGAGCCCTCCTCGTCCAGGCAACGACACGCGGAGATCCGCGCGTGACGGTTCCGACCTGAACACGTCGAACCCGAACAGCCCTCACGGGCATCGACACGGCAAACGGCAAACGGCAGCCGCAGCCGACGGCACCGGCGTGCTCATCGGAGCACGCCGCCGCACAATTCAACACCTGTCAATAACCATTCATACCCAGTCCGTCGAATGGTCACATGTGACCTAATCCCTACCCGTCGGTAAGCCCTAGGCTCACACCATGCGCCGAGCAAAAATCGTCTGCACGCTGGGGCCCGCCACCCACACATACGACCAGATCAAAAACCTGGTCGACGCCGGAATGGACGTAGCCCGCCTCAACCTCAGCCACGGCACCCACGCCGAACACGAGGAGCGCTACCACCGGGTCCGAAAAGCCGCCGACGAAACCGGCCGCAGCGTCGGCCTCCTGGCCGACCTCCAAGGCCCGAAAATCAGACTCGGCCACTTCACCGAAGGCCCCGTACTCCTCGAACGCGGCGACACCTTCACCATCACCGTCGAAGACGGCACCCAAGGCGACCGCCACACCTGCGGCACCACCCACGCCGGCCTCGCCGACGACGTCACCACCGGCGAACGCATCCTCATCGACGACGGCAAAGTCACCCTCCAGGTCGACACCGTCGACGGCCCCCGCGTCCACACCACCGTCATCGAAGGCGGCATGGTCTCCGACCACAAAGGCCTCAACCTCCCCGGCGTCGCCGTCTCCGTCCCCGCCCTCTCCAAAAAAGACGAGGACGACCTCCGCTGGGCCCTGCGCACCGGCTTCGACACCATCGCCCTCTCCTTCGTGCGCAGCGCACACGACATCAAAGACGTCCACCGCATCATGGACGAAGAAGGCCGCCGCCTCCCCGTCATCGCCAAAATCGAAAAACCCCAGGCCGTCCAGAACATCGACGACATCGTCGCCGCCTTCGACGGCATCATGGTCGCCCGCGGAGACCTCGGCGTCGAAATGCCACTCGAACAAGTCCCCATCGTTCAAAAACGCGCCATCAAACTCGCCAAACGCAACGCCAAACCAGTCATCGTCGCCACCCAAATGCTCGACTCGATGATCGACAACGCCCGCCCCACCCGCGCCGAAGCCTCCGACGTGGCCAACGCCGTCATCGACGGCACCGACGCCGTCATGCTCTCCGGCGAAACCAGCGTCGGCAAACACGCCATCAGCGCCGTCCGCACCATGGCCCGCATCGTCGAAGCAGCCGAAGAAGACATCCTCGCCAAGGGCCTCCCACCCCTCACCGAGACCAACAAACCCCGCACCCAGGGCGGCGCCGTCGCCCGAGCCGCCGCCGAAATGGGCGACTTCCTCAACGCCACCCACCTCATCGCCTTCACCCAGTCGGGCGACACCGTCCGCCGGCTCTCCCGCTACCGCTCACCCATCCCCCTCCTCGCGTTCACCCCCGACCCCGCCACCCGCTCCCGGCTCAGCCTCACCTGGGGTGTGGAAACCTTCCTCGGCCCCCACGTCGACTCCACCGACGCCATGGTCGACCAGGTCGACGAACTCCTCCTGGCCTACGGCCGCTGCAAGAAGGGCGACATCGTCGTCATCACCGCCGGCTCCCCACCCGGCGTCTCCGGTACGACCAACCTCGTCCGCGTCCACCACATCGGCGAGGACGACAGCCCCGAGTGACCCGAACAGGGCCCCGGTTCAGTACTTGGGGCCCACGTGAAGATCCATCAGCGCTACGGACGCCTTCTTGGCGACGGAGATGTTGCGAGGGTTGGGCTGCCGCCATTCGACGCCCACTTTGTCCAGGGACCTCGTGAACAGGCCGATGATGTCGGCCGAGAGATTGGTGAAGAAGTACCGCGGATACTCGTAGCGCTTTCGTTCACCGCGGACGATGCGAGTCGTCCAGTTGGTGATCCGGCATCCGTCGGAGTGGATGAGCCCACGGACGAACTCCCAGGGGTGCTCGTCGACCATGGCCCGCTGCCAGGGTTCCAGGACGATGGGACGATCGTGCTTCTTTCCGGGGCCGTGCTGGGGGAAGAGCTGGGGCCAGTGCCGGGAGTAGCTGGTGATCGCCACACACCCCTGCTTCGACTGTGTGGAGAGGCCGATGCCGGGGCGGACTCGCACCATCGCTTCGCGGCACAGTTCGATCAATCCCGGCCAGGCGTCCGCGCACGCGATCCGCAGGTAGTAGCCGGAACGCGGGTGCGCGCTGATACAGCCGTCGCCGAGGTAGAGGCCGAGGAGATAGGCGTAGGAGGACTCATCGGCAGGTGGTCCCGGAGTCGGGGATGCGCTACGGGGCAAGGGCTCCAGACGGTGCTGCCAGGACCTGATTGCGGCGCGGGAGATGCCCGTCTCGCGGCTCACTGAGTTGAGGCTACGACCCTGGGCCACCAAGGCCAGCGCCTGCCTGCGTGTGCTGGCGTTGTACATAGACACACCCTGCGGGTGCGATAGCGGTGACACGCAGCAATGAGCGGATGTTCACGAGAACGTGGACACCCGCTTACAAGTAGCAATCTTGGATTCGGAGGAAAAGTGCCCCGGGTCGGATTCGAACCGACGCTTTATGGTGTTTGAGACCATCGCCTCTGCCTCTGGGCTACCGGGGCTCTCTTCGAAATGAAGGCTGGCGGTCACCCGCCGTGCCCCCACCTTACCGCAGCTAGGTACGCTCTTGTCAGCAGTACCGGTCTGCCCCGCACCAAGGAGCCCCACGTGAGCGTCCCCGAGTCGCCCCAGCCAGTAGACGCGTCCGACGACGACAAGTCGCACGTGCCTCCGATGACGACGCGCGTCGTCATCGCCGAGGACGAGGCGCTGATCCGGCTCGATCTCAAAGAGATGCTGGAGGAGGAGGGGTACACCGTCGTCGGTGAGGCCGGTGATGGTGAGCGGGCGGTGGAGCTGGCTCGTGAGCACCGTCCTGACCTGGTGATTCTGGATGTGAAGATGCCGAAGCTGGACGGTATCTCGGCGGCGGAGAAGATCGCCGAGGAGAGTATCGCGCCGGTGTTGATGCTGACGGCGTTCTCGCAGCGTGATCTGGTGGAGCGGGCGCGGGATGCGGGGGCGATGGCGTATCTGGTGAAGCCGTTCTCGAAGAGTGATGTGGTGCCGGCGATCGAGATGGCGGTGTCGCGTTTCACGGAGTTGCGGGAGTTGGAGCGTGAGGTCGCGGATCTGAGTCTGCGGTTGGAGACGCGGAAGCTGGTGGATCGGGCGAAGTCGGTGTTGCAGACGGTGTACGGGTTGTCGGAGCCGGCGGCGTTCCGGTGGATTCAGAAGACGTCGATGGATCGGCGGATGTCGATGCAGCAGGTGGCGCAGGCGGTTATTGACGACGCGGCGGAGAAGAAGGCGTCGAAGGAGTAGGTGTCGGTGGTGTTGGTGAGGCCCGCGTCCCTTTTCGGGGGCGCGGGCCTCGGTGTTGTGGTGTGTGTTGTGGTGTGGGGTGGGTCAGTCGACGCCGAGGTAGGCGTTGCGGACGGATTCGTCGTGGAGGAGGTCTTGTCCGGTTCCGGAGAGGACGATGTTGCCGACTTCCATGACGTGGCCGTGGTCGGCGAGGGAGAGGGCGGCTTGGGCGTTCTGTTCGACGAGGAGGATGGTGGTGCCCTGGGCTTTGAGTTCGGTGATGGTGGCCATGATTTTCTGCATCATGATCGGTGAGAGGCCCATGGAGGGTTCGTCGAGCATGAGGAGTTTGGGTTGGGACATGAGGGCTCTGCCCATGGCGAGCATTTGTTGTTCTCCGCCGGAGAGGGTTCCGGCGGCTTGTTTGCGGCGTTCTCCGAGGATGGGGAAGAGGTCGTAGGCGCGTTGGATGTCCTTTTCGATGCCTGGTTTGTCGGTGCGGAGGAAGGCGCCGAGGCGGAGGTTGTCCTCGATGGTCATGCGGGGGAAGATGTGGCGGCCTTCGGGGGAGTGGGCGAGGCCGTGGGAGACGATTTCGTGGGCGGGGGTTTTCTTGAGTGATTTGCCGTTGAATTTGATTTGGCCGCCGGCGGGCTTGAGGAGGCCGGAGAGGGTGCGGAGTGTGGTGGTTTTGCCTGCGCCGTTGGTTCCGATGAGGGTGACGACTTCGCCGGCTTCGACCTTGAAGGAGATGCCTTTGACGGCTTCGATTTTGCCGTAGGCGACTTTGAGGTCTTCGACTTCGAGGAGTGCGGTCATCGGTCGTTCTCCTTGCCGGGCGCTGCGTCCGTGGTGGTCTCGGTTGCGGCTTCGGCGGCTTCGACTTCGGCTGTTTCCTCGGTGCCGGGGTCGTTGTCGAGGGGTTCTCCGAGGTAGGCGGCGATGACGCGTTCGTCGCCCTGGACGGTGGTGGCGTCGCCTTCGACGAGTTTTTGTCCTTGGACGAGGACGGCGACGCGGTCGCAGAGGTTGAAGATGAAGCGCATGTCGTGCTCGATGACGAGGATGGCGATGCCCATGTCGCGGATGGCGAAGATGAGTTCTTCGGCGGCGCGGGTTTCTTGGGGGTTCATGCCGGCGGTGGGTTCGTCGAGGAGCAGGAGGCCGGGGTCGCTGGCGAGGGCGCGGGCGATTTCGAGTTTGCGTTGTTCGCCGTAGGGGAGGTTGCGGGAGAGGTGTTCGGCTTTGTCGGCGAGGCCGACGAAGTCGAGGAGTTCCATGGCGCGTTCGCGGGATTTCGCTTCGGCTTTGTGGAAGCCGGGGCCGCGGAGGAGGGCGGACCAGAGGCCTTCTTTGGTGCGGGTGTGGCGGCCGACGAGGACGTTTTCCAGGACGGTCATGTTGCTGAAGAGGCGGATGTTCTGGAAGGTGCGGGCGATGCCGGCGGCGGTGACTTTGAAGGGTTTGGGCGGGAGTATGTTGCCTTTGTAGCGGACTTCGCCTTCGGTGGGGATGTAGAGGCCGGTGAGGCAGTTGAAGAAGGTGGTTTTTCCGGCGCCGTTGGGTCCGATGAGGCCGACGATTTCGCCGCTGTTGACGGTGAGGTCGACGTCGCGGACGGCGGTGAGGCCGCCGAATCGCATGGTGACGCCGCGGGCGTCGAGGGCGGTTTCGCCGGGGGTGGCGCCGGTGGGGGTGTTCTTGGTGGTGGTGTCGGTAGTCATGGTGGTCAGGCCCCTGCCTTGCTGAGGACTGTGGGTGGTTCGGCCTCTTCGTGGAATTCGAGCTGTCGGCGCCGGTTGGGGATGAGTCCTTCGGGGCGGAAGCGCATGAGGAGGACGAGTGCGAGTCCGAAGGCGAGGAGTTGGTAGTCGCCGAGGAACTGGAGTTTGGCGGGGATGAGGTAGAGCAGTGCTGCGCCGACGAGGGGTCCGCTGATGGTGCCCATGCCGCCGAGGACGACGGCGGCGAGGAGGAAGGCGCTGTTGGGGGGGACGACGTGGGCGAACTGGTACTGCTCGGGGGTGACGGTGTAGGTGACGTGGGCCTGGACGGTGCCGGCGAGGCCGGCGAGTGTGGCGCCGAGGGCGAAGGCGATGAGTTTGACGCGGAAGCCGTTGATGCCCATGGCGAGGGCGGCGGTTTCGTCTTCGCGGATGGCTACCCAGGCTCGGCCGATGCGGGAGTCGCTGCTGCGTCGGAAGACGATGACGACGATCAGCGTGATGAGGAGCATGAGCAGGAAGTAGTTGGCGAAGCGGCCGATGGTGAAGCCGGCGATGCTGTGTTCCTGGCCGAAGTCGAAGCCGAGGATGTTGAGGTTGGGGATGGAGGAGATGCCGTTGGAGCCGTTGGTGATGTCGGGTCCGGAGGTGCCGTCGGTGTTGAGGACGGCGATGCGGAAGATTTCGCCGAAGCCGAGGGTGACGATGGCGAGGTAGTCGCCGCGCAGGCGGAGGGTGGGGGCTCCGATGAGGACGCCGAAGACCATGGCGACGGCTGCGCCGAGGAGGGCGCTGAGCCAGAAGGGGAGGTGGATGTCGAAGGGGCTGGAGGGGCTTCCGGAGACCATGGCGGCGGTGTAGGCGCCGACGCCGAGGAAGGCGACGTATCCGAGGTCGAGGAGGCCGGCGAGGCCGACGACGATGTTGAGGCCGAGTGCGACGGTGGCGAAGATGAGGATGTAGACGCCGATGGTGGCGTACTGGTCGTCGGACTGGGTGAAGGGGAAGGCCGCGGCTGCGACGAAGGCGCCGATGAGGGTGACGTTGCGGTGTTCGGCGGTGATGGCGGAGAGGCGGTTGATGAGTCCGGCTTTGGTGATGGCGGCGAAGCCGAAGCCGGCGGTGATGAGGAAGCCGATGAAGAGTTCGTCGTATTCGGTGCCGATGCCGTAGGTGAAGACGATCAGGCCGAGGGCGAGGGCGGCGACGATGATGAGGATTTCGGCGTAGGCGGGCAGTTCGCGTGGGGGTCGGGTGCGGCCGGTGGCGATGGAGGCGCGCAGGACGGTGAGGTTGTGCCGGGTGGTGTGGCGGAATTTTTCCCATCCGCTGTCGTCGGGGTCGTGGGGGTCGGGTGCCGGCCGTTCGAAGGGGAGGGCGTGGGCGCCGAGGAGGGCCACGAGGGTGACGAGGGCTGCGATCCAGCCGCCGGGTTCGAGGTTGACGACTCCGCCGAGGTTGATGCTGATGGCGGTGACGGTGTACCAGGTGGTGGCGAAGGTGCCGGTGGCGGCGAGTTTGAGGGCGCTGTCGGCTCCTGCGGGGGTGAGCCATTGGAGGCCCTTGGTGCCGTAGGAGGCGAGGCCGAGGAGGGTGGTGAGGAGGCCGCCGATGAGGACGAGGACCTGGAGGCCGCCGGGGTAGCCGTAGTAGGTGAGGTCGCCGGGGAATTCGCTGGTCCAGGTCCAGGCGAGGAAGGTGGAGAGGGTGGCGAGGGCGCCGCCGCCGGTGGCGAGGGCGCGGCCGGTGTGCGGGGGCATGCCGATGAGGCCTGTGGGGGTGTGGGGGGTGGGGGTGTCGGGGGTCTTGGGGGTGGTGGTGTGTGTGGTCATCGGTGTCACGCCCTGTCCGCGACGCGCTCGCCGAGCAGGCCTTGGGGCCTGAAGAGGAGCACGAGGATGAGGAGTACGAACGCCCAGACGTCGGCCCAGGACTGGCTGCCGAACTGGTTCATGCCGGGGATGTCGGAGATGTAGGCGGTGGACAGGGATTCGGCGATGCCGAGGACGAGGCCGCCGAGCATGGCTCCGTAGATGTTGCCGATGCCGCCGAGGACGGCGGCGGTGAAGGCTTTGAGTCCGAGGATGAAGCCCATGCGGAAGTCGATCTGGCCGTATTTGAGGCCGTAGGCGACGCCGCCGACGGCGGCGAAGACGGCGCCGAGGGCGAAGGCGACCACGATGATGCGGTCGGTGTTGATGCCCATGAGTTTGGCGGTGTCGGGGTCCTGGGCGGTGGCTTGCATGCCGCGTCCGGTGCGGGTGCGCATGACGAAGTAGCCGAGGATGGCCATGCTGAGGGGGGCGGCGCAGAGGACGAAGATGTCACCGGTCTGGATGGTGACGGAGCCGATGTCGAAGGGGCCGCCGGGGATGCTGGGGAAGGTGTGGGCGGATTTCGCGTCGGGGTACCAGGCCCATACGGCTTGCTGGAGGGCGAGGGAGAGGCCGATGGCGGTGATGAGTGGGGCGAGGCGTGGGGCGCCTCGGAGGGGCCGGTAGGCGAATCGTTCCGCTCCGACGGCGACGGTGGTGGAGACGAGCATCGCGCCGATGATCATGAGGGGGAGGGCGATGAGCATGGAGGTGCCGTCGGGCAGGATGTAGAGGTAGACCGTGAGGGCGCCGAAGGCGCCGGTCATGAAGATCTCGCCGTGGGCGAAGTTGATGAGCTGGACAATGCCGTAGACCATTGTGTAGCCGAGGGCGACCAGCCCGTACATGGATCCCAGTAGCAGGCCGTTGACCAGCTGCTGCGGCAGTTCGTTCACCGCATGTCCTCCGAGACGTTCGGAATGTTCGACGGATGGGGCCGGATGTGAGCCGCGCGGGGCGCCAGTGGTGTGGCGCCCCGCGCGGCTCGGTTGGTGCGGGTTCGGGTCAGTCGGTGTAGGTGCCGGACTTGACGTCGTTCCAGTCGCCGTTCTCGACGGCGTAGACGGTCAGCTGCTTGTTGGTGGCGTCGCCGAACTCGTCGAAGGCGACGGGGCCGGTGACTCCGTCGAAGGAGACGTCCTGCATGGCGGCGGCGACCTTTTCGCGGGCGTCGTCGGGGAGCTTGCCGTCGTTGTCCTCGACGACCTTCTTGACGGCTTCGATGACGGCCCAGGCCGAGTCGTAGCTGTAGCCGCCGTAGGCCTCGTAGTCCTCCTTGTAGTTCCCGGCCTCGTAGTTGGCGACGAACTCCTTGGCGGAGGGGAGGTCTTCGACGGGGGCGCCGACGGAGGTGGCGAGGTCGCCGGTGCCGGTGGTGCCGGCGAGCTTGATGAATTCGGCGCTGTAGATGCCGTCGCCGCCGACGAGCGGGATCTTGGCGCCGGCGGCCTTGATCTGCTTGCTGAGGGGGCCGGCCTGGGGGTATTCGCCGCCGTAGTAGACGACGTCGGCGCCGGAGTTCTTGACCTTGGTGGCGACCGCGGAGAAGTCCTTGGTGTCGGGGTTGATGTGTTCGGTGCCCACGACGTCGCCGCCGAGCTTCTTGAACTCGTCGGTGAAGGTGCCGGCGAGGCCGGCGCCGTAGGTCTTCTTGTCGTCGATGACGAAGACCTTGCGCTTCTTGGAGTCGTTGTAGAGGTACTGGGCGGCGAACGGGCCCTGGATGGCGTCCGTGGTCGCGGTACGGAAGTAGGACTTGTAGGGGCGTACCGGGTCGGTCTGCCAGTCGGTGCCCTGGGTGAGGGCGGGGCTCGTGTTGGCGGGTGAGACCTGGACGAGCTTGGCGTCGTCGAGGACCTTCTGCATGGATTCGCCGACGGAGGAGTTCAGCGGGCCGACGACGCCGAGGACTTCGTCGTTGGCGACGAACTTGGTGGCGTTCTGCTGGCCGGAGGAGGGCTGTGCCTGGTCGTCGAGGGCTTCGACCTCGAAGGTGATGCCTTCGACGGTCTTTTCCTTGTTGGCGGTCTTGGCGGCGAGGTCCACGGAGTTCTTGATGCCGAGGCCCAGCGCGGACAGGTCGCCGGTCAGCGGCGCGTCGACGCCGATGACGACGGTGGTGCCGCCGTTGCCGGAGTCCGAGCTGCCGCCGCCGTTCTCGTCGCGCGAACCGCAAGCGGTGAGGGTGAGTGCTCCCGCCGCCAAGGCAGCGGTGACGGCGATGAGTGAACGTTGACGCACGATCCAGTCCTTTCCCCTGACGGCCGTTTCCCGGTGGAAACGGCCGAGTCGAGCGCTGGGCCGAAGTGATAATCGGGGTGCGCGGTGACTGGCCGTGACTCTAAGCGGGTGGGGGGAACGGGGAGGAGGGTCTGGCCAATGCTGTGACTCTCTTGTTATGACACGACGTATTGCAGAGCGGTACTGAGTGGGGGGAACGACGGAATTCAAGCCGTTTTGACCTGTCCGGATGGTGAGAAACCGCAGGACCGGGCGGGGTGTGTTCAGGTGTATCAGGGGTTTTGGTGATTACCGAAAATCGTTGCTGCAGGCGACCTGCAGGGCCAGGGAGAGGTCCTGTGCGTACCGTGGTCCGAGGATGAAGCTGTGGGTCTGTATTGCGTGCGCATTACGCAGAGTTACATCCAGGAAAGGGAGTCCGGCGTTCCCTGGCAATCCTCCGCATTCCGTGATGCGCAGGGTGACGGCGATCTTGCGGGGGGATCCCGCTTTTGCCCGGAAAGGGGTGTGCGGGCCGGAGGTCGCGGAAAGGCCCGCGTACGGCTGGGATATGCGGGTGACGGTGACCGGAGGGCCTGATTCCACGGTGAGTTCGATGGTGAAGGTGAAATTCCGTTTGTCTGTGTCCGGGACCGCGGCCTGCGGTTCCACGTAGGTGATGGTGGTCGCCGCGGACGGTGGAGGCGGTGCGGGCGGCGGGGGTTGCCGGGGGCGGGTGAGGTGCAGGAGGGCGCCGGCCGTAAGGACGGTCGCCGCGGTGAGGGCGGCGAGCGCGGTCCGGCGATGACGCCCGTACAGCCGCGTGAGGCGCTCGCGGCGGGAGCCGAGGGGGCCGAGGGGGCCGAGACGGCCGCGGGGGAGTGGAGGGACGGCCGGGGGGCGGGTTCCGTCACCGGGTTCCACGGGGCCGATGGCGTTCACCGCCAGGCGCCTTCGTCCGGTCCGCCGGTGCGGTACCGCTCGGCGCAGGCCTCGCGGACGTGACGGCCGATCACGTCGTGGGCGGCCGAGGCGCCTTGGCGCTCACGGGTGGGGCGGGCGGCGTCCACGGCGTCGCGCAGGATGTCGTACTGGCCGTTGGACAGGCCCATCGACTGGTAGTCGCCGTAGGCGGTGCCGTCCAGCGCCTCGCGGGCCCAGTGGGTGACGATCCGTACGCACACGTCCTCGGGGGCGGTCGCCGACGGTGAGGACGCCGGGGACGCCGACGACAGGGACGGTGCCGGGGTGCCTGCGCGCCCGGACGGACCGCATCCGGCTGCCAGGAGGACGGTCACGAGGGCAGCCGGGACCGCTGTCGTGAGGAGCGGCGGGAGGAGCCCGGGGAGTGAGGGGAGCGGCGGGAGCGGCACCCTCGTGCGCAGGGGGCGGCCGGGGCCCCGCGTGGCGGGCCGGGCGGCGCCTCCCCGTTCCATGCCCGGAACGGTAGGACGCCCGCGGCTCCCGGGCAATGGGCGGGCAACGGGCGGCGCGGGGGCGGTCACGCGCCCCGCGCCACCCCTTGGCCGGTCGGCCGGACGGTTCAGCCCGTCGCGCTGCCGGAGTCCTGCCGCGCGTCCTTCGGGCCGAGGTCGCGCAGCAGGCAGGTCAGGCGCGCGGTGCACACCCGCTTGCCGGCCTCGTCGCTGATGACGATCTCGTACGTGGCGGTGGAACGCCCCCGGTGCACCGGGGTGGCGACCCCGGTGACCAGTCCGGAGCGCGCGCCGCGGTGGTGGGTGCAGTTGAGGTCGACGCCCACGGCGATCCTGGTGGCGCCGCCGTGCAGCATCGCCCCCACCGACCCGAGGGTCTCGGCCAGGACGGCGGAGGCGCCGCCGTGCAGCAGCCCGTAGGGCTGGGTGTTGCCCTCCACCGGCATCGTCCCGACGACGCGCTCGGCCGAGGCCTCCAGGATCTGCACGCCCATGCGGGTGCCGAGATGACCGGCGGAGAACAGCGCCCCCAGGTCCACGCCGAGCGAGGCGTACTCGTCGATGACCTCTTGCGGGAACGTGACGTGCTGCTGCTCTCCCATGGGGCCGGGCTCCGTTCGTCGTGATCACTGCGGCAGTACGGCTGCGCCGCCGCACCGCACCGCACTGAGCAAACGCTCAGTCGGTCGCAGATTGTTCCAGACGGACCACGACGGACTTGCTGGCCGGGGTGTTGCTGGTGTCGGCGGTCGCGTCCAGTGGCACGAGGACGTTGGTCTCCGGGTAGTACGCGGCGGCGCAGCCGCGGGCCGTCGGGTAGTGCACGACGCGGAATCCGGGGGCCTTGCGTTCCACGCCGTCCTTCCACTCACCGACCAGGTCGACGTACGAGCCGTCCGCGAGCCGCAGTTCGCGTGCGTCCTCGGGGTTGACGAGCACCACGCGGCGGCCGTTCCTGATACCGCGGTAGCGGTCGTCGAGGCCGTAGATCGTGGTGTTGTACTGGTCGTGCGAGCGCAGGGTCTGCAGCAGCAGCCGCCCCTTCGGCAGTTCGGGGTACTCGACCGGGGCGGCGGTGAAGTTGGCCTTGCCGGTGGCGGTGGGAAAGCGCCGCTCGTCGCGCGGGGCGTGGGGGAGGGCGAAGCCCGAGGGGTCGGCCACGCGCGCGTTGAAGTCCTCGAAGCCGGGGATCACGCGTGCGATGCGGTCGCGGATCGTCGCGTAGTCCTTCTCGAACTCCTCCCACGGCACCTTGCTGTCGGCGCCGAGGACGCGGCGGGCCAGCCGGCAGACGATGGCGGGCTCGGACAGCAGATGTGTGCTCGCCGGTTCGAGACGTCCGCGGGAGGCGTGCACCATGCCCATGGAGTCCTCGACCGTCACGAACTGCTCGCCGCTGCCCTGCAGGTCGCGTTCGGTGCGTCCCAGGGTCGGCAGGATGAGGGCACGCGCGCCGGTGACGGCGTGCGAGCGGTTCAGCTTGGTCGACACGTGCACGGTCAGCCGGGCCCGGCGCATCGCGGCCTCGGTGACCTCGGTGTCGGGGGAGGCGGAGACGAAGTTGCCGCCCATGGCGAAGAAGACCTTCGCCTCTCCGTCGCGCAGTGCGCGGATGGCCCGTACGACGTCGTAACCGTGTTCGCGCGGCGGGGTGAAACCGAATTCCTTCTCCAGGGCGTCCAGGAACGCCCCGGCGGGTCGTTCGAAGATGCCCATGGTGCGGTCGCCCTGCACGTTGGAGTGGCCGCGCACCGGGCAGACGCCCGCGCCGGGGCGGCCGATGTTGCCGCGCAGCAGCAGGAAGTTGACGATTTCGCGGATCATGGGCACGGAGTGCTTGTGCTGGGTGAGGCCCATCGCCCAGCACACGATGACGCGCCGGGATTCGAGGACCATGCGCAGGCACGTCTCGATGTCCTCGCGCGTGAGGCCGGTCGCGGTGAGGGTGGCGTCCCAGTCGGCGGCGCGGGCGGCCCCGGCGAAGTCCTCGTAGCCGTGGGTGTGTTCACGGACGAAGTCCTCGTCGACGGCGTCGGGCGTCTCGAGGATCAGCTTGTTGAGGATGCGGAAGAGGGCCTGGTCGCCGCCGAGGCGGATCTGCAGGAACAGGTCGGTCAGGGCGGCGCCGGTGGTGAGGCCCTTGGGGGTCTGCGGGTTCTTGAAGCGTTCCAGGCCGGCCTCGGGCAGCGGGTTGACGCTGATGATCCGTGCGCCGTTCTTCTTGGCCTTCTCCAGGGCGGAGAGCATGCGCGGGTGGTTGGTGCCGGGGTTCTGTCCGGCGACGATGATCAGGTCGGCCCTGTGGAGGTCCTCGAGCAGGACGCTGCCCTTGCCGACGCCGATCGTCTCGGACAGGGCGGAGCCGGAGGACTCGTGGCACATGTTCGAGCAGTCGGGGAGGTTGTTGGTGCCGAGTTCACGCGCGAACAGCTGGTAGAGGAACGCGGCCTCGTTGCTGGTGCGTCCTGAGGTGTAGAAGACGGCCTCGTCGGGGGAGGAGAGTGCGCCGATCTCCTCGGCGACGATGTCGAAGGCGCGCTCCCAGGTGACCGGCTCGTAGCGGTCGCCGCCCTCCGGGAGGTACACGGGGTGGGTCAGGCGGCCCTGCTGCCCCAGCCAGTAGCCGCTGCGGCCGGCCAGGTCGGCGACGGGGTGCCGGGCGAAGAACTCGGGGGTGACCCGGCGCAGGGTGGCCTCCTCGGCCACGGCCTTCGCGCCGTTCTCGCAGAACTCCGCCGTGTGCCGGTGCTCGGGCTCGGGCCAGGCGCAGCCCGGACAGTCGAAGCCGTTCTTCTGGTTGACACTGAGGAGGGTCAGCGCCGTGCGCTTCACGCCCATCTGCTGGTGGGCCATGCGCAGGCTGTGGCCGATCGCCGTGAGACCGGCGGCCGCGTGTTTCGGCCCGGCGACCTTCGGCGCGTCCTGGACCGGGTCACCCTTGGGCGGCTTGCTGGCCATCGCGCACTCCTCTTCGCGTACACGTGTGACGTACACCTCCGATCCTCGCACGGGACGGTGGCGGCGACGGAGGCCGGGCGGGCTCCGGACGGGAGGCAGGCGGGGACATTCGCAGTGAACGGTCGTGAACGGCCGCGGGCGGCTGTGGGCGAGGGGGGACCGGTCGTGGGTCGTCGGGTGCGGGGCGGCGGCCATGACGTCCGGCGGTGCGGGGGCGGGGCCGAGTGTCGGTGGGGCGTGGCAGGATCGGGGGCGTGGCAGAGACAGCAGCGAAGAAGACCGACCAGACCTCCGGCGAGGCCCGACCGCGACTGATGCTCATGGACGGGCATTCGCTGGCCTACCGCGCGTTCTTCGCGCTGCCCGTGGAGAACTTCACCACCGCGACGGGCCAGCCGACGAACGCGATCTACGGCTTCGCGTCGATGCTGGCGAACACGCTGCGCGACGAGGCGCCCACGCACTTCGCGGTGGCCTTCGACGTCTCCCGCAAGACCTGGCGCTCGGCGGAGTTCGCCGAGTACAAGGCGAACCGCTCCAAGACCCCGGACGAGTTCAAGGGTCAGGTCGAGCTGATCGGGGAGCTGCTCGACGCGATGCGCGCCCCGCGTTTCGCGGTCGACGGGTTCGAGGCGGACGACGTCATCGCCACGCTCGCCACCCGCGCCGAGGCCGAGGGCTTCGACGTGCTGATCGTCACCGGCGACCGTGACTCCTTCCAGCTGGTCTCCGAGCACACCACGGTGCTGTATCCGACCAAGGGTGTCTCCGAGCTGACCCGGTTCACTCCCGAGAAGGTGTTCGAGAAGTACGGGCTGACGCCTGCGCAGTACCCCGATTTCGCGGCGCTGCGCGGTGACCCGTCCGACAACCTGCCCGGTATTCCCGGCGTCGGTGAGAAGACGGCCGCGAAGTGGATCAACCAGTTCGGTTCCTTCGCGGACCTCGTCGAGCGGGTGGACGAGGTCAAGGGCAAGGCCGGGCAGAACCTGCGCGACCACCTGGAGTCGGTCCAGCTCAACCGCCGCCTCACCGAGCTGGAGCGACAGGTCGAGCTGGCCGGGGACGTCGCCGACCTGGAGCGGACCGCCTACGACCGCAAGGCCGTCGCGATGATCCTGGACACCCTGGAGATCAGGAACCCGTCGCTGCGCGAGCGGCTCTTCGCCGTCGACCCCGGAGCGCAGGAGGCCGAGACCACCCCGGTCGTCGCGGACGGCGTGGAGCTGGACGGGACCGTCCTGGGCGCGGGCGAGCTGACCGGCTGGCTCGCCGAGCACGCCACCGGTCCCCTCGGCGTCGCCACGGTCGGCACCTGGGCGCTGGGGACCGGCTCGGTCGCCGAGATCGCCCTGGCCGCGGCCGCCGGACCGGCCGCCTGGTTCGACCCGGCCGAGCTGGACGAGAGCGACGAACAGGCGTTCGCCGCCTGGCTCGCGGACGCGGACCGGCCCAAGGTGTTCCACAACGCCAAGGGTGCGATGCGGGTCCTCGCCGAGCACGGCTGGAGCGTCGAGGGCATCTCCATGGACACGGCGCTCGCCGCCTACCTGGTCAAGCCGGGCCGCCGATCCTTCGCCCTGGACGCCCTGTCCCTGGAGTACCTGCACCGCGAGCTGGCGCCCGCCGCCGCGGCCGACGGCCAGCTGGCCTTCGGCGCGGACGACGCCGCCGAGGCCGAGGCGCTGATGGTGCAG
Organism: Streptomyces yamdrokensis; assembly: GCF_053890455.1. Lineage (NCBI taxonomy): Bacteria > Bacillati > Actinomycetota > Actinomycetes > Kitasatosporales > Streptomycetaceae > Streptomyces > Streptomyces yamdrokensis. The sequence goes on along the minus strand of NZ_CM132679.1, from coordinate 1,829,488 downwards.
GCCCGCGCGGTCCTCGACCTGGGCGAGGCCTTCGAGGGCCGCCTGCGGGAGGTGGGCGCCGCGGACCTGCTGCGGGACATGGAGCTGCCGACGTCCGTCCTGCTGGCCCGTATGGAGCGGCACGGCATCGCGGCGGACCGCGCCCACCTGGAGTCCATGGAGCAGATGTTCGCGGGCGCCGTGCAGCAGGCCGTGCAGGAGGCGCACGCGGCGGCGGGACACGAGTTCAACCTGGGCTCGCCCAAGCAGCTCCAGGAGGTCCTCTTCGGCGAACTCGGCCTGCCGAAGACGAAGAAGACCAAGACCGGCTACACGACCGACGCCGACGCCCTGGCCTGGCTGGCCGGTCAGACCGACAACGAGCTTCCGGTGATCATGCTCCGCCACCGTGAGCAGGCGAAGCTGCGCGTGACTGTCGAGGGTCTGATCAAGACGGTCGCCGCGGACGGCCGGATCCACACCACGTTCAACCAGACGGTCGCCGCCACCGGCCGCCTGTCGTCGACCGACCCGAACCTGCAGAACATCCCGGTCCGTACCGACGAGGGACGCGCGATCCGCCGGGGCTTCGTCGTCGGTGAGGGCTTCGAGTCCCTCCTCACCGCCGACTACAGCCAGATCGAGCTGCGGGTGATGGCCCACCTCTCCGAGGACGCCGGTCTCATCGAGGCGTTCACCTCCGGCGAGGACCTGCACACCACGGCCGCCGCGCAGGTGTTCGCGGTCGAGCAGTCCGCCGTGGACGCGGAGATGCGCCGCAAGATCAAGGCGATGTCGTACGGCCTCGCGTACGGGCTGTCGGCCTTCGGACTCTCGCAGCAGCTGAACATCGAGGCGGCCGAGGCCCGCGCCCTGATGGACGCGTACTTCGAGCGGTTCGGCGGCGTACGGGACTACCTGCGCCGCGTGGTCGACGAGGCGCGGGCGACGGGCTACACGGCGACCCTCTTCGGCCGCCGGCGCTACCTGCCCGACCTCAACAGCGACAACCGTCAGCGCCGCGAGGCGGCCGAGCGCATGGCGCTGAACGCGCCGATCCAGGGCACGGCGGCGGACATCGTCAAGATCGCCATGCTGAACGTGGACCGCGCGCTGCGCGAGGCGGACCTCAAGTCCCGCACGCTCCTCCAGGTCCACGACGAAATCGTCCTGGAGATCGCCCCCGGCGAGCGCCCGGTGGCGGAGGAACTGATCCGCCGGGAGATGGCCGACGCGGTCCGGCTCCGCGTCCCGCTGGGCGTCTCCGTCGGCGCGGGCCCGGACTGGGAGTCGGCGGCACACTGACGACACCGGGCACGGCCGGGAGCGACGGGCGGTGGGGAAGGGGACGGGAGGGCTGTCGGCAGGCGCCACTGGCCCCCTTCCGTCCCCCTGTCCTCTGTCGTCGCCCCCGCGACCCGCCGGCGTTCTCTGCGATTCCCGCGCGGGGAAGCTGATCACCAGCCCCTCGTCCGGGCCCGGTGGCGGCACGGGGCGGCACGGGGCGGCGCGCCGAAGGCCGCTGCGATCACCAACGGCCGACCGCGGCCGTCGACCGCGACCACCGACGCCGCCCCCCCCGAAGGCCGCCGGGATCATCAGGGGCCCGACCGGCCGACGCCACGTGCCGACCGCCTGACGCCACCCGCCGAAGCCCTCCGCCCCCGTGAGGCCGCAGCCGCCTCGCGGTACGGGACCCGCGGCCGTCTCCGCCGCCTGCCGCGCCCGGCCCGCCGCCTGCCCGCCCTGTCGACGCCCCGCCCCCGCACGGCCCGCCCCCGCACGGCCCGCAGCTCACGGCCGGCGGCCCGCCCTCCCGCTCCCGGAGGCCGCTTCACCCGCGTGGACCGTGCGGGCAAGCCGTCGGGTGGGCCGGACGCCAGGATGCGGGTCATGGGTATACGCATGCTTCACCGCAGAGCGGCATCCCCGAGGGCCGCCGCAGACGGACCCACCCCCGAGGCGCTGTCGCCGGTTCCGGTCTTCGCGGCCGACGCGAGTACCGCCCGCACCCCCGCCCTCCCCCTCACCCGCACGCTGCGCCGTACCACCGCGGACCTCGGCCGCCGCATCGCCGACGGCGCCTGGCGCCCCGGCCGTGCCGCGGGCCCCGCCCTCCCGCGCCCCGGCGCCGGCGAGCCGCTGCCGTGGCGGCTGTGGGCCGAACTCGCCCGCGGTTATCTGACGCTCGCCCTCACCCTGCTGCCCCGGCCCCGCCCGGTCCGTACCGTCACCGTGTTCGTGGCGGCGGGCGAGACCCTCAGCGTGCGGCCGTACGGCTCGGCCGCTCCCTCTCCGCACCCCCGGGGGCCCCGGTGGCCGGGGCCGGACGCCGCACCCTGACCGCCACGGCGTACACCGGCAGCGCGAGGACGAGCCCCGCGCCCGCCCCGAAACACACCGTGGGGATCAGCTCCCAGGGCTTGGCGACCTCGCCCCAGTAGGCCCACCAGCGCGAGGCCCGCTGCACGGCCCCCGCCAGCGCGCAGCCGCCGAGCAGCGCGGCCGCCGCCCACCGGTCGGCCGCGGACAGTACCGGCACCCCCGCCGGCCCCGGGCGGGGTGCCGCCCGGCGCAGCGCCCGGGCCAGGAACACGACGATCAGCACCGCGGCCACCGCCGACCCGCCGTACTGCAGGTACCAGTACAGCGGTGAGCCCGCGATCTCCTGTCCCAGGACGGGGAAGACCCGCATCCCCCACCGGTCGAGGTGCGTGAACTCGTCCCAGACCACGTGCGTCAGCGCGCCGAGCACGGCCGAGACGTACCAGCGCGCCGCCAGGGAGGCGCGGACGTGTGCGCGGGGCGTGCCGCAGCGCAGCAGAGCGGCCGTCCGCCCCTGCCGGGACCGAGGCAGCAGCGCGACGAGCGGTTCGCGGACCAGGAGCCAGAGACCCACCAGCGCCCAGGCGATGCACACGTCGACGGTGAGAACGCCCCGGAACGAGTGTGTGACGTCCCCGAACTCCATCGCCCCGGGCAGGACACTGGCCGCGTAGTAGGTCAGGTCCGGAGCGAGACTGCCCGCCACCAGCACGGCAGGTATCAGCGCGCCCCGGCCGGTCCCGTCGGTGCGTACGGCGGGCAGGACGGCCACCGCGTGGCTCAGTGTGAAAGGCAACCCGGCTCCTCGGGAGGGTGGTTGGCCGGGCGGTTCGGCCCGGGGGCTCGGCGGCCCCCAGTATGCGTGAGCGGCAGTCCGTGACCGGTGGGAGAACGACTGTGGTCAACCGGTGAATACCGGGCATGAACGGGTGTCCGGGCAAAGGATGTTGCCGTAGGGTCGCGAGAGTTGCCGTGTCCGGTGCGACCGGCGGGGGCGGGCCGCGTCGTCGGGACGGATCGTCGCACCAGATCATCGCACCGGTCATGACAACCGATGGTCGCAGCCGATCGTCACAACAGGCGAGCGTGACGGGCATCGTCACGACAGGCGAGCGTGACGGACGTTGACGGATGCTCCGGCATCCACGGGAGGGGTTCACTCTATGGCGGCGCATTTCGGCAGGAGGCTGCGCAAGGGAGCGGCAACCACCGCCGTGGCGGCGGCCGCGGTGGCGGCTCTGTCCGCGTCCCAGGCTCCGGGTGCGACGATCGACGGCCCGGGCGGCCGGACCTCGTCCGACGCCGCCTCGGCGCCGGAGGAGAGCACCGGCGACCCCGGCGCGACCGGCAACTCGCCGTACTACACGGATCTGCCGCCGCTCAACAGCCCCAACCCGGCGCCGTCCGCGAGCTCCGGCCCGGTCGCCTCGGGCGTCCCCGAGGCGGGTATACCCGCGACCGTCCTCGACGCCTACAAGAAGGCCGAGGCCGCGCTGCGCGAGTCCAGGCCCGCCTGCAACCTGCCCTGGCAACTGCTCGCCGCCATCGGCAAGGTGGAGTCCGGCCAGGCCCGCGGCGGACGCGTCGACGCCGAGGGCACGACGACCTCCCCGATCATCGGCCCGCAGCTCGACGGCAACGGCTTCGCGCTCATCAGGGACACCGACAACGGCGAGTACGACGGCAACAGCGCCTACGACAACGCCGTCGGCCCCATGCAGTTCATCCCGTCCACCTGGGCGTGGGCCGGCCGCGACGGCAACGACGACGGCCGCGAGGACCCCAACAACATCTACGACGCCGCGCTGGCGGCCGGCCACTACCTGTGCCGCTTCGGCTGGGACCTGTCCGACCGGGCGGACCTCGGCAGGGCGATCCTCAGCTACAACAACTCGACGGAGTACCTGAACACCGTCCTGTCGTGGCTGGAGTACTACCGCAAGGGCACGCACGAGATCCCGGACGGCACCGGCACCCTGCCCGACAACCGCAGCGACGGCAGCACCACGAGCCCCACCCCGTCGACGCCGGGCACCAGCCCGGCAGCCCCGGGCACGCCGTCGACGAAGCCCGGAGCCGGGCCCGGCAAGCAGGGCGCCGGCACCAGGCCTCCGGCCTCGCCCGGCACACCGAGCACCCCGCCGGCCACGACCCCGCCGCCGACGACGACTCCGCCGCCGACGACGACCCCGCCGCCCACCAGGCCCCCCACGCCCACCGACACGGTGGACCACCTGGAGAACGCCGGCACCGGCAGGCTCACCGCGACGGCGGGCGAGACGTTCGCCGAGCGGATCAGCACCCGCGCGGAGACGGACGAGGGCAGGACCGTCGCGAAGGTGCGGATCCGCTTCACCGTCGTCGGCGACACCGACACCACCTTCACCGGCGGCGAGAGCGTGGCCACCGTCCTCACCGACAGCTCCGGGGTCGCCGTCGCGCCCGCACTCCGGGCGGGCGAGAAGACCGGTGACGTCACCGTGCGCGCCACCGTCGTCGGCCGCGTGGTGCCGGGCCTCGACTACCGGGCCACCGTCACCGAGCGCGTCGCCGACACCGTCGTGCGCACCGGTGAGGAGGCGCTGACCTGTACGCCGGGCGGCGAGTTCGCCCACCGCGTCGAGGTACGGGCCACCCGCGACGGCGCCGCCGCCGGCAAGGTCGCGGCCACCGCCACCCTGATCACATCGGCCGACGATCCGACCGCCAACGACAAGGGCCCCTACTTCAAGGACGCCGACGACGAGGCCGTACGCACCATGGGCGGCCTGAAGACGGACGCGGACGGACGGCTGAAGCTGCCCCGGATGTACGCGGACGGGACCACCGGCACCTTCCTGCTCCGTATCACCCTGGCGGGCGGCGCCACCCTCACGGTCGAACTCACCGTGGCCGCGGACGAGACCGCGTCCCCCGGCCCGTCGGCGTCCCCCGGCTCCACCACCGGCGCGTAGCCGCACCCGCACCGGTACCCCGTACGAACACGGGGCGTCCTCTCCGTCACCGCCGGATGGGGCGCCCTCGCGTGTACGTGCGACGTGTTCTCACCCCGCCCGCCGTCGCCGTCGCCGCCGTGCCGGCCCCGACGCCACCTGACGGCCCGTCGGTCCTGCGGTGGAGCAGGGGAAGGTCACCGCCCGAGCCGCGCGTTGGTGTGCCGGGTCGGCTCGGCAGCGGCGGGGTCCTCGGGCCACGGATGCCGGGGATACCGGCCGCGCAGCTCGGCCCGTACGCCCCTGTAGCCGTCCCTCCAGAAGGAGGCGAGGTCGGCGGTGACGGCGGCGGGCCGCCCGGCCGGGGACAGCAGGTGCACCAGCAGGGGCACCCCGGCCACCCGCGGCGACTCCTGGAGTCCGAACATCTCCTGGAGCTTCACCGCGAGGACCGGCTGTCCGGGGTCGGAGTAGTCGATCCGGATCGCGGACCCGCTGGGCACGGTGATCCGCTCGGGGGCGAGGCCGTCCAGGCGGGCGGCCTCCCCGGACGCCCATGGCAGCAACCGGCCGAGGGCCCGCCCGGCGTCGATCCGGGCCAGGTCGGCCCGGCGCCGGGCGCGGCTCAGCTCCGGCTCCAGCCACTCCTCCACGCGCGCGTGGAGCGCCTCGTCGGACACGTCGGGCCAGGGCTCGCCGGCCTGCCGGTGCACGAACGCCAGCCGCTGCCGCAGCACGGCCGCCCCGGCCGGCCACCGCAGCAGCCCGAACCCCTCCCGCCGCAGCCCGTCCAGCAGCGCGGCCCGTACGAGCTCCGGCTCCGGGTCGGTACGGGGCCGTACGGCCAGTTCGACGGCCCCCAGCCGCTCGACCCGCCGGGCGACGACGTCCCCGTCGGCCCAGTGCACCTCCTCGCGCGTCTCCAGCAGGGCGCCGGCCGCCCACCGCGCGGTGTCCTCGTCGACGACCGCGCCGAGCCGCACGCGCGCGTGGCCCCGTCCCACGGGCCGGTCGGCCGCGGCGACCGCGATCCAGGGCGCGCCGCGCAACCCGGTGCCGGCCCCGGCCTCGGCCCGCGTCCCGGACACCATCAGGTACGAACCGCCGTCCGCGCGGGCGATCCGCTCGGGGAACGCGAGCGCGGCCACCAGCCCGACCCGCGCGTCCTCCCCGTCCAGACGTGGCGGGCCGCCCCCCGGCGAGAGGCCCCGCGAGGAACCCTCCGCCGAGACCCTCGCGGAGGTCCGCGCGGAAGCCGTCGCGGAGGCGTCCGGTGCGAGCGCGCGCAGCCGGCGCGCCTCGGTCCGCCACCGCTGCGCGTAGGCGTCGTCCCCGCGCCGCGCGGCGCGCAGCGCACCGGTGAGATCGTCCCCGTAGCTCCGCGGCGCCTCCTCGCCGATCAGCGCGACCACCTCGGCGGCGAGCCCGGGGCCCACGGCCGGTGACGCGTCCAGCAGGGCCCGCCCGAGCCGGGGGTGCAGGCCCAGCCGGGCGAGCCGTGTTCCCCGCTCCGTGACCCGCCCGTCGGCGCCGACGGCCCCGATCGCGGTCAGGACGGCCCCGGCCGCCGCCATCGCCCCGGCCGGGGGCGGATCGAGCAGGGCGAGCCCGGAGGCGTCGGGATCGCCCCAGCAGGCCGCCTGGAGCGCGAACGCCGTCAGGTCGGCCACCTTGATCTCGGGGGAGGGGAACCGCGGTAGCCGGACGTCCTCCGCCTGTGCCCAGCACCGGTACACCGCGCCCGGCGCCTCACGCCCGGCCCGCCCCGCCCGCTGGCGGCCCGCCGCCTGCGAGGCCCGGACCGTCGTCAGCGCGCTCAGCCCGCGCGCGTGGTCGACGCGGGGCTCACGCGCGAGGCCCGAGTCCACGACCACCCGGACCCCCGGCACCGTCAGCGACGACTCCGCCACCGAGGTCGCCAGCACCACCCGGCGCCGCTGCCCGGGCGCCAGCACCGCGTCCTGCACGGCGGCCGGCGCCCGCCCGTGCACCTGGAGCACCTCCACGTCCGGGAGCGGCCCCAGCTGCGCGGCGACCCGGGCGATCTCGCCCACGCCCGGCAGGAACACCAGGACGTCCCCGTCCCGTTCGGCCAGCGCCCGCCGCACCACCGACGCCACATGCGTCAGCAGCGCCGGGTCGACCCGCATGCCGTGCGGCGGCCGCGGCGGACGGGAGGGAGGCGCCCACAGCACCTCCACCGGGTGCGCCGCGCCGCGCGCCTCGACGACGGGCGCGCCGCCCAGCAGCCGTGCCCAGCCCGCCGCGTCGGTCGTCGCCGACGCGGCCACCAGACGCAGCTTGGGACGCAGCGTCTCGCGCACGTCCCACAGGAACGCCGCCGCCGTGTCCGCGTCCAGATGCCGCTCGTGGCACTCGTCGAGGACCACGACGTCCACGCCGGTCAGCTCCTGGTCGCGTTGCAGCCGTTGCAGGAGCACGCCGGTCGTGACGACCTCCACGCGCGTGTGCCGTCCGGTCACCCGCTCCCCGCGCACCGTGAAGCCCACCGACCCGCCGGGCTTCTCGCCCAGCAGCCAGGCCATCCGCCGGGCCGCCGCGCGCGCCGCGATCCGCCGCGGCTCGGCGACCAGGACCCGGCGCGCGGGACCGTCACCGGTCAGTCCCGCCAGCACCAGCGGCACCAGGGTCGTCTTGCCGGTGCCGGGCGGTGCGACCAGGACGGCGGCGCCGCGTTCGCGAAGGGCGTCGGTCAGCGGGGGAAGCGCCTCGCGCACCGGGAGGGCGTCGAGAGCGTCATGACGGATCACGCACTCAGTCCCGTACGCACACGAAGATCGCCGTCCCGGGGATCAGCCGGCCGCGCAAGGGGGACCAGCCGCCCCACTCGGAGCTGTTCCACTCCGGCCACCGGGGCTCCACCAGGTCCACCAGACGGAAGCCCGAGGCGGCGACGTCGCGGACCCGGTCGCCCAGCGTCCTGTGGTGCTCGACGTACACCGCGCGGCCCTCCTCGTCCTGCTCCACGTAGGGCGTGCGGTCGAAGTACGACCCGGAGACGCTCAGCCCCTTTGGACCGGGCTCGTCCGGGAACGCCCAGCGGATGGGATGCGTGACGGAGAAGACGAACCGGCCGCCGGGCCGCAGCACCCGGTGCACCTCGCGCAGCACCAGCCGCGGGTCGGCGACGAAGGGCAGCGCCCCGTACGCCGAGCAGGCCAGGTCGAAGGAGTCGTCCGCGAACGGCAGGGCGCCCGCGTCCGCGCACACCAGCGGGAACGGGCCCCCGATGCGCAGCGCGTGCTGCAGCTGCCGGTGCGAGATGTCCAGGGCCACCGGGCGCGCGCCCTGCGCGGCCAGCCAGCGAGAGCACTGGGCCGCGCCGGCGCCGAGCTCCAGGACGGCGCGGTCCTTCAGCTCCTCCGGCGGGCCGAGCAGCTCGGCCTCCACCTCGTCCAGTCCCTCGGGGCACCACACGAAGCGGTCGTCGCCGAGGAACGTGCCGTGCTCGACCTGGTACTCGTCCGCGTTGCGGTCCCACCAGCCGCGGTTGGCGCGGGCGCTCTCGGTGACGCCGGCGTCCCGTCGGGTCGCCTCCGGCTCGGGCGCTTCGGGACCTTCGGGCTCTTGGATGATCGGCTCCATCGTCGTACTCTTCCGTCCAGTCGCCCCGGGTGTCGCCACAGGGACGCACGGTGTCCTGCCGCGTGTGTCCGCGTGGTCTCCGCGCGGCGGGTTCCGCGTGGCATCGAGGCGGCATCTGACGTGCGGCTCTCCCCCGGACGGGGGAATTGTGCCGGTTTTGCGGCGATCCGCCCCGGGTGGGGGTCTTCGCACATTGACCCTGCCCGGCTGCCCCCGTATGCTACAAGTTGCGCTGCGAGCCTGCGCACCTCAGACATAGCAGGTTGTGCTCGCGTCTGTTGCATGTCCCCTCGGTTGTCGAGGCGCCGCCGGGCACCCGGTGTCCGGAATGGCGCTTCCTAGGCTGTCCGGCTTCTGCAGAGCGAAACGGGCTTGGGCGTAGCAGTACCTACGACTCACTGTCCGTACCGGAGCCCTTTCCCACATGACGAGCAGCACCGAGACCACCGCCACCACCCCGCAGGTTGCGGTCAACGACATCGGTAACGAGGAAGCCTTCCTCGCCGCGATCGACGAGACGATCAAGTACTTCAACGACGGCGACATCGTCGACGGCGTCATCGTGAAGGTCGACCGGGACGAGGTCCTGCTCGACATCGGTTACAAGACCGAAGGTGTCATCCCGAGCCGCGAACTCTCGATCAAGCACGACGTCGACCCCAACGAGGTCGTCGCCGTCGGTGACGAGATCGAAGCCCTTGTTCTCCAGAAGGAGGACAAGGAAGGCCGCCTGATCCTCTCGAAGAAGCGCGCCCAGTACGAGCGCGCCTGGGGCACCATCGAGAAGATCAAGGAAGAGGACGGCATCGTCACCGGTACCGTCATCGAGGTCGTCAAGGGTGGTCTCATCCTCGACATCGGCCTCCGCGGCTTCCTCCCGGCCTCCCTGGTCGAGATGCGCCGCGTCCGCGACCTCCAGCCCTACGTGGGCAAGGAGCTCGAGGCGAAGATCATCGAGCTGGACAAGAACCGCAACAACGTGGTCCTGTCCCGCCGTGCCTGGCTGGAGCAGACCCAGTCCGAGGTCCGTCAGACGTTCCTCACCACCCTCCAGAAGGGCCAGGTGCGTTCCGGCGTCGTCTCCTCGATCGTCAACTTCGGTGCCTTCGTGGACCTGGGTGGCGTCGACGGCCTGGTGCACGTGTCCGAGCTGTCCTGGAAGCACATCGACCACCCCTCCGAGGTCGTCGAGGTCGGTCAGGAAGTCACCGTCGAGGTCCTCGACGTCGACATGGACCGCGAGCGTGTCTCCCTGTCGCTGAAGGCGACCCAGGAAGACCCGTGGCAGCAGTTCGCCCGCACCCACCAGATCGGCCAGGTCGTGCCCGGCAAGGTCACGAAGCTGGTTCCGTTCGGTGCGTTCGTCCGGGTGGACGAGGGCATCGAGGGTCTGGTCCACATCTCCGAGCTGGCCGAGCGCCACGTGGAGATCCCGGAGCAGGTCGTCCAGGTCAACGACGAGATCTTCGTCAAGGTCATCGACATCGACCTGGAGCGCCGCCGCATCAGCCTCTCGCTGAAGCAGGCCAACGAGGCCTTCGGCGCCGACCCGTCGGTGGTCGAGTTCGACCCGACCCTGTACGGCATGGCCGCGTCCTACGACGACCAGGGCAACTACATCTACCCCGAGGGCTTCGACCCCGAGACCAACGACTGGCTCGAGGGCTACGAGACCCAGCGGGAGGCGTGGGAGACCCAGTACGCCGAGGCGCAGAACCGCTTCGAGCAGCACCAGGCGCAGGTCATCAAGTCCCGCGAGGCGGACGAGAAGGCCGCTGCCGAGGGTGTCGACACCGCGGGTGCGGCTCCGGCCGCGTCCGGTGGCAGTGGCGGTGGCGGCGGCGGCAGCTCGTACTCCTCCGAGGGCGGCGACAACTCCGGCGCCCTGGCGTCGGACGAGGCGCTGGCCGCGCTGCGCGAGAAGCTGGCCGGCGGCCAGAGCTGAACTCCCCGGAGGCGGCACCCAGCCGCTGAGGCATGACCGGTAACTGAAGGGCCGCACCTTTCGAGGTGCGGCCCTTCAGCGCTGCGCCTCGGGAGCGGGGAGTCGCCCGCGTGCGGGCCGGTGGGGGCTTGTCGTCCAGTTCCCCGCGCCCCTCAGGGAGTTGCCCTCACCTGGGAATACCGGTGCCCCGCGTCACGTTGTCCACGGGGAAACACGAGGAGGGGCGGTCACTGTGCTTGATCCGCAGGGTTTGTACGCGTGGGAGCCGAAGGGGCTGGCTGTCGTCGACATGGCGCTCGCCCAGGAATCGGCCGGTCTTGTCATGCTCTACCACTTCGACGGGTACATCGACGCGGGCGAGACCGGCGACCAGATCGCCGAGCGGCTGCTCGACTCGCTGCCCCACCAGGTCGTCGCCCGATTCGACCACGACCGGCTCGTCGACTACCGGGCCCGTCGCCCTCTGCTGACCTTCACCCGCGACCGCTGGACCGACTACGAGGTACCCGCGCTCGAGGTGCGGCTGGTCCAGGACGCCACCGGAGCGCCGTTCCTGCTGCTCTCCGGCCCGGAACCGGACGTGGAGTGGGAGAGGTTCGCCGCCGCGGTGCGGCAGATCGTGGAACGGCTCGGCGTCCGCCTGTCGGTGAACTTCCACGGCATCCCCATGGGCGTCCCGCACACCCGCCCCGTGGGCATCACCCCGCACGGCAACCGCACCGACCTCGTCCCCGGCCACAGCAGCCCCTTCGAGAAGGCACAGGTTCCCGGCAGCGTCGAGGCCCTCGTCGAGTACCGGCTCATGCAGGCCGGCCATGACGTGCTCGGCGTCGCCGCGCACGTGCCGCACTACATCGCCCGCTCCCCGTACCCGGACGCGGCGCTGACCGTCCTGGAGACCATCACGGCCGCGACCGGCCTGGTCCTGCCCGGTGTGGCACACGCCCTGCGCACCGACGCGCACCGCACCCAGACCGAGATCGACCGCCAGGTGCAGGAGGGCGACGAGGAACTCACGGCCCTCATCCAGGGCCTCGAGCACCAGTACGACGCTGCCGCGGGCGCCGAAAGCCGGGGCAACATGCTCGCCGAGCCGGTGGAGATCCCGTCGGCGGACGAGATCGGGCTCGAGTTCGAGCGGTTCCTGGCGGAGCGCGAAGGCGACGTCTGAGACGGCCGGGCCCACCCGGCCACGGGCGGGGCCGGGATCCCGCCCGGCCTGCCGCCGGCGGCAGGCCCTAAGCTTTCGGGCATGCTGAAGGTGGGACTGACCGGTGGGATCGGTGCCGGCAAGAGTGAGGTGTCGCGACTGCTCGTCGAGCGCGGCGCCGTACTGATCGACGCGGACCGCATCGCGCGCGAGGCCGTCGCGCCGGGGACACCCGGTCTCACGGAGGTCGTGGCGGCCTTCGGTGAGGAGATCCTCACCGGGGACGGCAGCCTGGACCGGCCGCGGCTCGGCGCGATCGTCTTCGCCGACGCGGAGAAACTCGCCCTCCTCAACTCGATCGTCCACCCCCTGGTGGGCGCCCGTTCCCGGGAGCTGGAGGAAGCCGCCGCCGAGGACGCCGTCGTCGTCCACGACGTGCCCCTCCTCACGGAGAACGGACTGGCGTCCCTCTACGACCTCGTGATCGTGGTCGACACGAGCGCCGGGACCCAGCTCGAGCGGCTCGTCGGCCGACGCGGCATGAGCGAGGAGGACGCCCGCGCGCGCATGGCCGCCCAGGCGACGCGCGAGCAGCGCCGGAAGATCGCGGACATCGTCATCGACAACGACGTACCTCTGGACGAGCTGGAGCGGCGGGTCGAGGACGTGTGGGCCGGGCTCGTACGCCGGGCGGGGGCGGACCGGCCCGCGCAGGAATAGAGGTCCCCGGCCGGGGCGTTGAACCGGTTCGGCGAGGGAAGGATGCGGCTGTGCCCCAGAGCAGTGGTTCGACCGGACGTACGCCCGAGACGCATGTCATCGACTTCCGTGCCGCCGAGCACCTGCTTGCCTCACGGGACCCGCGGGGTGCGGTGAAGCTGCTGGACGGGGTCATCGACGCGTATCCGGAGAACACGGCGGCGCGGCTGCTGCGCGCGCGGGCGTTCTTCGCGGCGGCCCAGCTGCGTCCGGCGGAACTCGAGTTCTCCATCGTCCTGGAGCGCGAACCGGACAACGCCTTCGCGCACTTCGCGCTCGCCCGCACCTACCAGCGGCAGCGGCGGCCCGACCCGGCCAGGCGCCACTTCCGGCTGGCCGCCGCCCTGGACCCGAACCCGGAATACCTGAAGGCCGCGCGCTTCGACGACGGCCGGGACGACGAGGGCTGAGACGGCGGCGCCCCGCGAGGGAGCACACGGGTCACGTCGTGTCCCGGGGCGGATCGTACGGCGGCACGTCACGGCCGGGCTGGTAGCGCGCTCCCTGGCGCATACGCCGGACGACCACGATCAGGTCGACGGTGACGACCAGCCACAGCAGCGCGCACACCAGGGCCCAGCCGGGATGCCCGGCGACCGCGAACGCCACCGTCCCGAAGATGGTCCAGACCTCGCCCCACACGCTCAGCCAGAACCGCATGCGCAGCGCACTGCGCGCGGTCCTCGGCTCACTGCCCGTCCGCATGCCATCACCACCATTCCTCCTTCCACGGTACGTCCGGCCGGTGGGGGACGGCCGCTGTCGCCCGTCGGAGGCACGCCGTCACTCGGTCGAGTGAACCGGGGGAGTGCGGGAACGGGTGTGCGGATCCGGTCCGTTGGACGGACATGAAGCCGAGAATGCGTGAAGGCTACGAGGGAGCGGGCCCCGGGGCGATCACCCCGGACGGCTGCGCGGTGGAGCTGTACTCGCGGCTGCCCGTCGGGGACGAGCCGGACGTCATCGCCGCCGCGGTACCGGCGGGCGCGCGGGTCCTGGAGCTGGGCAGCGGCGTGGGGAGGATGACCCACGCACTGCTGGAACGCGGGTTCACGGTCACGGCCGTGGACGAGTCCGCCGAGATGCTGGAGCGCGTGCGCGGGGCGCGGACCATATGCGGTCCCATAGAGAAGCTGCGGCTGGACGAGACGTTCGACGTGGTGCTGCTCGCCTCGTTCCTGGTGCACGCGGGTGACACACAGGTGCGGCGGGGACTGCTGCGCACCTGTGTGCGGCATCTGGCGAAGGGAGGGTGCGTACTGATCCAGCGGGAGGGCGAGGACTACCACACGAACGTGCCCCGCGAGCGGGTGGACCCGGCGGGCTTCACCGTGCGCATCGTGTCGGCCGAGCCGGTCGGCGACGGAGTCGACGCGGTGCGCGCCGAGTACGTGTTCCCGGACGCGGTGTGGACACAGACGTTCCGGTCACGGCCGCTGACGAAGACGCGGTTCGAGGAGGCGCTGGGGGAGGAGGGCCTGCGCGTGGACCGGTATCTGACGGAGGACGGGATGTGGGTGAGGGCGGTGGCGGCGGCGAGCGGAGGCTGAGCGGAACACGGTGACTTCCGTTTTGGGCCGCTGCCGTCACGCGTTCACGGCCGCGCGGCGCCACCGGAACGCCGGCCACGGTTTCCGCGACCGGCGGACCTCCCCTGATCCGCGAAGCCGCTGGGGCCCTCGGCCCCGCCGCGGTCACCGGGCCCGGCCGGTCCGGCGGATCCCTCCAGGGCCCCGAGGCCGCGCAGGCGTTCCAGTTCCCGGCGGTCGCGCTTCGTCGGGCGGCCCGCGCCGCGGTCCCGGATGCCGGCCGGGGCGACGGCGTCGCGGGGCGGGGGCGGAGGGGAGTTGTCGATGTAGCACTGGACCGCGACCGGGGCGCCCACCCGCTTGCGGATCAGGCGCTTGACGACGACGACCCGTTCCCGCCCGTCGTGCCGCAGGCGCACCTCGTCGCCGACGCGCAGGGAGTGCGCGGGCTTCACCCGCTCACCGTTCACGCGTACATGGCCGCCGCGGCAGGCGTTGGCACCGAGGGAACGGGTCTTGACCAGGCGTACGGACCAGATCCAGCTGTCGGTCCGGACGCTCTCGCCGCTCTGCGGTCCGGCAGCCTCGGCAGCCGCCACAGCGGCGGCGGCGTCGGGTCCGGGGGGCGCGGAGGCCGTCGCCTTCGTCGTGTCCCCGTCGCCACGCGTCCTGCCGTACTGAGCATCCTCAAAAGCCATGGTCCGACTCTAATCCTCCGGGGCGGCCCGGTGAGAAGGGATTTCGGCCGCCGCACCGCCGGTGAGCGGGCCGGGCGGACGGGGCGCCCGCCGGCGCCGGCCGGTGCGTCCTACCGTGGAGGGATGGAGCACCCCAGTGGCCTCCCCGACTTCCACGGCCTTCCCGACCTCCCCGCCTCCTGCGGTGTCCGCGACCCCTGCGGCCTTCCCGCCCTCGACCGGCGCGTCACCGGCTGTCGTGCCTGCCCGCGGCTGGTGGACTGGCGTGAGGAGGTCGCCCGTACCAAGCGCGCCGCGTTCGCCGACTGGACGTACTGGGGCCGGCCGGTGCCGGGATTCGGGCCGCCGGACGCCCGGCTGCTGATCGTCGGGCTGGCGCCCGCCGCGCACGGCGGCAACCGCACGGGACGGATGTTCACCGGGGACCGGTCCGGGGACGTGCTGTACGAGGCGCTGTACGACGTCGGACTCGCCTCGCAGCCGACGTCCACGCACACCGGGGACGGCCTGGAGCTGTACGGCGTACGCATCACCTCGCCCGTGCACTGCGCCCCGCCCGCCAACAAACCGACCCCCGGCGAACGGGACACCTGCCGGCCCTGGCTGGTGCGGGAACTGCGGCTGCTGCGGCCGACGCTGCGGGCCGTCCTCGTCCTCGGTGCCTTCGGCTGGCAGGCCTCGCTGCCCGCCCTCGCCGCAGCGGGCTGGACCGTGCCCCGCCCCCGGCCCGTCTTCGCCCACGGCGCCCACGTCACGCTCCCCGCCCCGGACGGCGACGGCCTGTGCCTCTTCGGCTGCTTCCACGTCAGCCAGCGCAACACCTTCACCGGCCGGCTCACCCCCACCATGCTCCGGGAGGTACTGAGCACGGCGGCCGAAGCAGCGGGACTGCCCACGCGAAAATGAGAAGACCCCCCACGCCACGCGCGTTACGGTGCTCCGATGGGCCGCTATCCGGACATCGAACCGTACGACCGGGGCATGCTGGAGGTCGGCGACGGCAACCGCGTGTACTGGGAGACCTGCGGGAACCCGCACGGCAAGCCCGCGCTGGTGCTGCACGGCGGTCCGGGAAGCCGCGCGACCCCCGGCCTCCGCCGCTACTTCGACCCCGACGCCTACCGCGTCGTGCTCCTCGACCAGCGCGGCGCCGGACGTTCGACACCGAGCGCCGCCGACCACACCACCGACATGAGCGTCAACACGACCGCCCACCTCATGGCCGACCTGGAGCGCCTGCGCGCCCACCTGGGCATCGAGCGGTGGCTGGTGTGGGGCGTGTCCTGGGGCTCGGCGCTGGGACTGCGGTACGCGCAGACGCACCCCGGTGCGGTGTCCGAGCTGGTGCTCACCGGAGTCACCACCGGGTCCGACCCCGAGGTGGCCCTGCTGACCCGGGGGCTGGGGAAACTCTTCCCGGAGGCCTTCGAACGCTTCGTCGGCGAACTGCCCGCCGGTGAGCGCGACGGCAACCTCGCCGCCGCCTACAACAGACTGCTCGAGTCCCCCGACCCCGACGTCCGGGAACGGGCCGCGCGGGCCTGGACCGACTGGGAGACGGCGATCATCCCCGCGCCGCCGGGCTCGGTCGCGCGCTTCCAGGACCCCGGGTTCCGCAGGGGCTTCGCCCGCACCGTCACCCACTACTGGGGCAACGACCACTTCCTCGGAGAGGGCAACGACGAGGGCGTCGTCCTCCGTGACGCGCACCTCCTGAAGGGCGTCCCCGGCACGCTGGTCCAGGGCAGCCTCGACCTCGGCAACCTCCTGGGCATCGTCTGGCGGCTCCATCACGCCTGGCCGGACAGCGAGTTGACGATCGTGGACGAGGCCGGCCACGACGCCGGTGCCGTCGGCGACGACGCACTGGTGGCGGCGACGGACCGGTACGCGCGCGGCGGATGAACACCGCCGCACCGTGTGCTCCATGAGAGGGAATTCCGGCTCCCCGCAAGCGTGATCCCCCCGGCGGACATACGCTTCCGACAAGGGGATGAAATCGCAGCGGAATTCCAGCCGAGGAGGGCCGGTGGCTAAACGTATCACCCGACGACGTGGCTATCGAGAAGGCATCTTCGGTGAGATGATCGCCGAATTTCTGGGAACATTCGTCCTGATTCTCCTGGGTGTTGGTTCGGTGGCCGTAGCCGTCGTCGGACTGCCCGGATCGGGTCGGCAGGCGGTGGAGTTCGGGGCCGACAACTGGCTCATCATCGCGTGGGGCTGGGGCCTCGCCGTGGTGTTCGGCGTGTATGTGGCCGGCGGTATCAGCGGCGCCCACATCAACCCCGCCGTGACCCTGGCCTTCGCCGTACGACGGGACTTCCCCTGGCGGAAGGTCCTGCCCTACTGGCTGGCGCAGGTCGTGGGTGCCTTCGTGGCCGCCGCGCTCGTCTACGCCTGCTACAGATGGGCGATCGTCGCGGCCGAAACCCAGGCGGGCGTCCCGCGGGACGAATCGCTGGCAACCTACTCGATCTTCGCCACATTCCCCGCCGAATACTTCGGGAATTCATGGTGGGGCCCCTTGCTCGACCAGATCGTGGGCACCGCAATTCTGCTTCTTCTGATCTGCGCGCTCATCGATATGCGCAACACGGCCCCCATGGCGAATCTCCACCCGTTCATCATCGGTTTGGTGGTCGTCGTCATCGGTCTGACGTTCGGCACCAATGCCGGATACGCGATCAATCCCGCACGGGACTTCGGCCCCCGGCTGTTCACCTATTTCGAAGGCTGGGGCTCGATCGCCCTGCCCGGGTCATTCCAATGGTTCAGCGGCTACTGGTGGATTCCCATCGTCGGCCCGCTCATCGGCGGAGTCCTCGGGATGGCCGTGTACGACCTGCTCATCAGCCCGGTGCTCAAGGCCCGGGCGGGAGAGGCCGAAGAAGGCCCGGCCACCGAAGAACCCTAGGCACACCAGGAGGCGGCAACGATGCCCGAATTCGTCGGCGCGGTGGACCAGGGGACCACCAGTACGCGCTTCATGATCTTCGACCACGCAGGGAACGAGGTGGCGAGGCACCAGCTCGAGCACAGCCAGATCCTGCCGCGGTCGGGGTGGGTCGAACACGACCCGGTGGAGATCTGGGAGCGCACCAACACGGTGATCCAGAACGGCCTCCGTGCCGGAGGACTGTCGGCCGCCGATCTGCGGGCCATCGGCATCACCAACCAGCGCGAGACGACCGTGGTCTGGGACCCGCGCACCGGCCGTCCGTACTACAACGCCATCGTCTGGCAGGACACCCGCACCGACAGCATCGCCGCCGCCCTCGAACGCGACGGCCACGGCGACACCATCCGCCACAAGGCCGGACTGCCGCCGGCCACCTACTTCTCCGGCGGCAAGATCAAGTGGCTGCTGGAGAACGTGGACGGGCTGCGCGAGGCCGCCGAGGCGGGCCACGCCCTGTTCGGCAACACGGACGCCTGGGTGCTGTGGAACCTCACCGGCGGCCCGGGCGGCGGTGTGCACTGCACCGACGTGACCAACGCCAGCCGGACCATGCTGATGAACCTGGAGACCCTGGACTGGGACGACGAACTGCTGGACATCTTCGGCATCCCCCGCTCGATGCTGCCGGCCATCCACCCCTCGTCCGATGCCGAGGCGTACGGCGAGGCCCGCACCTCCCGGCCGCTGGGCGCCGCCGTCCCGATCACCGGAGTACTCGGCGACCAGCACGCGGCGACCGTCGGCCAGGTCTGCTTCTCCCCCGGCGAGGCCAAGAACACCTACGGCACGGGCAACTTCCTGGTTCTCAACACCGGCACGGAACTGGTGCGCTCCAGCCACGGCCTGCTGACGACGGTGGCGTACCAGTTCGCGGGCAGCCCCGCGGTCTACGCGCTGGAGGGCTCCATCGCCGTCACCGGCGCCGCCGTGCAGTGGCTGCGCGACCAGCTGAAGATCATCACGAGTGCCGCGGAGAGCGAGCAGCTGGCGCGTTCGGTGGAGGACAACGGCGGGATGTTCTTCGTGCCGGCGTTCTCCGGCCTCTTCGCCCCGTACTGGCGCTCCGACGCCCGGGGCGCCATGGTGGGCCTGGCCCGCTACAACACCGGTGCGCACATCGCCCGGGCCACGCTGGAGGCCATCTGCTACCAGAGCCGCGACGTGGTCGAGGCCATGGAGCAGGACTCGGGCGTGCACCTGGACGTGCTCAAGGTCGACGGCGGCGTGACCGCGAACGACCTGTGCATGCAGATCCAGGCCGACGTGCTGGGGGTGCCGGTCAGCCGTCCCGTGGTCGCCGAGACCACCGCGCTGGGCGCCGCCTACGCCGCCGGGCTCGCGGTCGGCTTCTGGCGCGACACCGACGAACTGCGCTCCCACTGGCAGGAGTCGAAGCGCTGGAACCCGGAATGGAGCGAGGAGCGGCGCCAGAGCGGCTACCAGGACTGGAAACGGGCGGTGGAGCGCACCCTGGACTGGGTCAAGGTCACCTGACGGCCGTCCGTGGACGGACCTCGCCGGCGGTCGGCGATGTCCGCCGCTTCCCCCGCCCACGTCTCCCGCGGGGGACGAGGACGTGGCGGAAGCAGCCGTACACCTCGTCGTCGGAGCGGGGCCGGACCACGCCCGGCAGCGCGGCGGCGAAGGGCCACAGCCGGACGGCGGCCGCGCCGTCGGCGCCGTCGCCCGAAACGGCCCGGCGCGGACCCACCGCCCGGTCGCCGGTCGTCACGCGTCGGCGGCGTCCGGTACGACCGCCGTCGCCGTGATCTCCACGAGCTGCCCGGAGTACCCGAGGCAGGCCACGCCGATCAGGGTCGACGCGTGGGGACCCGTGCTCAGCCCGGACGCCTCCACCACGTCCCACACGGCGGAGAGCACCGCGGGCTCACCGCTCACGACGTACACGTCCGTCGCGACGACATGGGCGAAGTCGCTGCCCACCGCCCGCAGCTGCTCCTCGAGGTCGGCGATCACCCGCCGGGCCTGCCGCACCGGGTCCCCCTCGCCGACCAGCTTCCCGCCGGCGTCCAGCGGGACCGACCCGGCGAGGAACGCCGGCCTGGCGCCCGCCTCGACGACACAGGCGTGGGAGTAGGCGGGCGGCGGGAAGAGCGTGGGGACGGTGACGCGCCGGATCACACGGACTCCGATCCACGGGTACGGCGGACAACTCCCCGATCCTGTGCGACCCGGCACGCCACCGCATCCGATTTTCGATCGCCCTCCCTCGGTCGCCTCATATCCGCGCCGGTCACGGCGTACGTCGTCGTGAGGTATCGCGTCGGACCGCACACGGCTCCGACGGCTCGGGCGGCACGGAGAAGACCTGGATCAGGGCCGGTCGCCTGCAGCACATGAGCTTCGTGGCGGACCGGCTCGACGCAGTCACGAGAGGACGGCCCAGGCCGTGACGCCGGGCGTGCCGACCGCGCCCCGCCGGGGCCACGGGTGGACGGCACCGTGTCAGTGCCGGGCGAACTGGACACGCGTCGGCTGCACGACATCCGGCCGCACGCTGATGCCGTCGACGGTCAGCCGCTCCCCGTAGATGTCGGTGAGTCTCAGGGCGCCGCCGCAGCCGGTGCCGTCGGGGGAGAGGAAGTAGTTGTACCCGGTACGGGTCAGCCGGAGCCAGCCGGAGCCGGTGCCGACCTCCAGCCGGGCCAGCGGGTTGCGGTGCCCGATCGCCTGGATGCCGCACCAGTGGCTGCTGGAACCGGTCTTGTAGCGGATCGAGACGGTGTCGGACGTATCAGGGCTGAGCAGGCTCCACGTGACCGGGATCTGCCCGGCGGAGAGGCCGGCGAGCTCGGCGAAGGCTTCCTTGCTCAGGTCGAGCTGTCCAGGAGCGCAGGGCGAGGGGCACTCGTTGGTGATCCGGACCGTCACGGACGCGCCGCCGGCCGCGCGGACCAGGACGTACGCCCCGCACGCCCGGGACGTCTCGTAGTCGGCGGTGTTCATCGCCGCGGTCATACGGTCGGGGCTCGGACCGTACAGGCAGGCGCCGTCGCCGTCCCCGGCGTCGTAGTGGGTGGCGACTCCGCTGTAGGTGGCCCCGGGCTCGATCCGCCCCGGCAGCGGTGCCCCGCCGGAAGCCGGGCGCGGGGTGGCGGCAGGGGCGCTCCCGCGCGACGGCTCGGCCGCCGTGGTCGTCGCGGAGGCCTTCGGGGCCGGAGACGCCGTGGACGGCTCCGCCTTCGGTGTCCGCTCGGTCGCCGTGGGCGGGACGCTCGGCCGGGCGCCGGCGTCAACGCCGGTGGCGGACGTGGCCGTGGCCCGCACGGTGTCGGAGCCGTCGTCGGGGGTGAGGGCGACGACCAGCGACATGAGGAGCCCGGCGGCGGTCACGGCGACGGCCGGGACCAGGGCGCCGCGCCACTTGCGGCGGGGGCGGCGGTGGGAGGGGGATGCCACGGATGAGTCCTTATGTGGTGCGGGAGAACACGCGCTTTCGACCCGGCAGTGGTCACAGCCGCCGGAAAGGTTGCCGGGCTTTCAGCGGCGGTGCGGCGGGAGAGCTCCGCCCACACGGTCTCGCCCGGGCCGGTCGGCCGGGGTGTGGCGCCCCAGCCGTCCGCGAGGGCGCCCACCAGGAGCGGGCCGCGGCCCGACCCGCCGTCCGGGCACGGCGTTGCGGGGGCCGGCCGCGACCTAGGTGTCCAGGTGGCCGAGCAGCTCGAAACCGCCGAGTCCGGCCGGGTCCTCGGGGCTCGACGGAGCCGCGTTCACGGAGGAACGCGGGCTTGGTCCGCATCGTCACACCCCGGAAACGCGCGCGTTCGCTTCCCTCGCCCCACTCCGCTTACCGTGGACACCACGCCCCCCGCCCGGTCACCGTCGCCCGCGAGCCCGCCCCGCCCCCGACGTGACGACTGGAGCCCCGTGTCCCGCACCGCGCCCGCCGTACCCCCGTGGCTCGCCCATGCCCTGCGGGCCCAGCGCGGGCCGGTTCCGTGGAGTGCGGTCACGCGTGGGGCGCTGTCGGCCGGGCCGGTGCTGCTCGTCGCGGTGCTCGCCGGGCAGCCCACCGTCGGGGTCGCCGCCGTCATCGGCGCCATGCTCGCCGGGATCAACGACCGGCCCGGGAGCCGGCGGGCCTCGGTCGGACGGATCGGGGTGCCCGCGCTCGCGGGGGCGGCCGGGCTGGCCGTGGGGACGTACGCGGGGGACCACACCCCGGCCGTCCTGCTGACGCTGCTGATGGCCGGGCTCGGTCTGGTCGCCGGAGGGATCAGTGCCCTCGGGCCGGTCGGTTCCGCCGTCGGCACGCAGTTGCTCGTCGGTGTCGCGGTCGGCGCCGGGATGCCGTTGCCGGAGAGCGGCTGGGAGCGGGCGCTCGCCTACCTCGCCGGGGCCGGCTGGCTGCTCCTGCTGCGGCTGGCGCTGCCCACTCCGGGCTCTCTGACGGGGGACTCCCGGTTCGGCTTCCGGTTCGACGGGGAGCGGCACGCCGTGGCGGGTGTGTACGAGGCCGTCGCCGCGCTGCTCGACGCCGCGGGCTCGGACACCGCCACCACGCGGCGGGCCGCGCTCACCGCCGCCCTCGACCAGGCCCAGGACGCGCTCGCCGGGCCCCGGCTGCGGCGGTACGCCGCTTCCGCGGCCGAACGGCGACTGCACGCGCAGTACGCCGCCGCGTTGCCGCTGGCCGAGGCCGCGACCGCGCTGGCCTGGGCGGGGGAGACCGTGCCGGCCCGTGCGTCCGAAGGGCCCCGGCGGCTCGCCGTCGCCGTACGCGGCGGCGCCCCCACCGGAGCGCTGCCCGCGCCGTCCCGGTCCGTCCCCGCGCTGCGCGCCCTCGACGACGCCCTCCTGCGCGCCGCCGTGGCCTTCGACCGGGCCGAGGGCGGTGACCTGCACACGCGCCGCCGGTCCCGCGCCGCCCGCACCCGTACCGTCCTCGGCGCCCGGGGGAGGGAGTACGGCATGCGGGTCGCCCTCTGTTTCGGCGTGAGCGTCGCCGTCGCCCAGGCCCTGTACCACTCCCGCTGGTACGGGCAGCACGAACACTGGTACTGGCTGCCCGCCACCGCCGTCTTCCTCGTCAAGCCCGACCTCGGGCCCCTCGCCTCCCGGGTGCTGAACCGCGCCGCCGGAACCGTGCTCGGGGCGCTCCTCTTCGCCGGGTTCGCCGCCGTGCTGCCCCGGCCGGAAGGGCTCATCGTGCTGGTGGCGGTCAGCGGGGCGCTCATCCCCGTCGCCGCCCGGCACTTCGCCGCGCAGACCACCGTCGTCACCGTGCTCGTGCTCGCCCTGGTGATGGTGGGCGGTGAACCGGAGGCCTCCGTCGCGCGGATCGGCGAGACGCTGCTCGCCTGCGCCATCGTGCTCGTCGTCGGCCATCTCCCGATGCCGGGACAGCGCGGCCACGGCATCCGGGCCCGGCTCACCGAAGCGGACGGCGCCGCCCACACCTACCTCGCCCATGTGCTCGGCTCCTCCGACGACCGCGCCGCCCGCTGGGTCCTGCGCCGCGAGGCCTACCGCACTCTTGCCGAGGCCCGTACCGCCATCGCCCTCGCCTCCGCCGAGCTGCCCGCGCTCGCCCGGCACTCCCGCGGCACGGACGAGTTCGCCGCCCTCCTCGAGGAACTCGTCGACGCCACCACCGCCTGCGCCGTCCACCTCGACGACACGGGCCGGCTCGACCCCCGCCACACCGAGCGGCTCGCCGAACTCCGGAAGGACCTGGCGGTGTGCCGCGAGCGGGTGGGAGTCCGGCTGCCGGAGGTACCCGTCGCGAGGTGAGCCGGGCCCCCGCGACACCTGAGCGGGGGCGGCGCGAAGAACCCTGGAACCGGGCGCCCGAGTTCCGGTGAGGGCGCCGGCCACTTCGCGCAACGGGACCGTTGCGCAGGAG
Organism: Streptomyces yamdrokensis; assembly: GCF_053890455.1. Lineage (NCBI taxonomy): Bacteria > Bacillati > Actinomycetota > Actinomycetes > Kitasatosporales > Streptomycetaceae > Streptomyces > Streptomyces yamdrokensis. The sequence goes on along the minus strand of NZ_CM132679.1, from coordinate 1,805,736 downwards.
GAACCATGTCGCTTTCGGGGATCGTCTCGCGCGGGCCGGCGCGCGGCGTGAGCGGAACTCCTGGTCGAGGAGAAGGCCGTCACCCGTGCGAAGGGCGCGCTCAGGGCCGAGGGGCGCGCGACGGCCTTCGGCGCCCCGCGGGAAGCGAGCGCATCCGCCACCACGACGAACACGGCGAGTAGGGGTTTACGTGCGGAAAGCGGCCGGACGTTCGGAAGATCGGAGAGCCGGCTCACACCTGAAGGTGAACGCGTGTCAACTACGTCTCAGTACGGTCTCCGCGCGAGGCGATCACCCGTCGTCGGCGTTTGACTCCACGAGTGCAACGCTGGACGAGAGGCTGCCGGTGAACGGGCGAACGGTGCTTGAACGCTTTCCCGCGGGTGGACCGCGCGGGTCCTGGCCCGCGGAGGAGTTCGCGCGGGCACGACGTGCGGAGGGCCTGCCCGCCGAGGTGGTCATGGACCTCGCGACCGACACGTTCCTGGTGATCGTCCGCGGCGGCGACGGCAGCGCCGACGCGCTCGCGTGAGGCCCGGGAACCCTATGCGGTGACCGGGCGGGCCCAGCTCGGGGCCGTGTCCGTCAGGCGGCACACCGCCAGGTAGAGCGGTATCGGCGGAGTGTACGGAAGCGTCCCGTCCGGGCGGTGGATCAGACCGGGGAGGTCCGGGGCGTCCGGTACGACGGCCCCCGTGTCGTACCGCGCGGGGGCGGGCCACTCCAGGGCGTAGTCCGAATCGGACGGAACCAGCCACCACCAGTGCGCCTCATCGGCGTACACGCACCCCACCCGTGGCAGCCGGGGCATGACCAGCGGTCCGAAACGGGCCGGCACCGCCACCGCGTCGCAGCCCATCGGCGCCGTCATCCCGTCGGGGACGGGCAGGCGCCGGGGCGGTGCGGGCGGGGTGTGCAGCCCGCGTCGGAGACGGACCAGCGTGTTCAGGCTCAGGGTCCGAGAGCCCGTCACACCCACCCCCCGTCCCGGAGGTGCCGGCGCGGGGTCGTGTGCTGACGAGGAGATGCGTGCGGGGCCGGCGGAGCCGCTTCGGAGCGGTGCCGCTGCTCGGGCTCCTCGGCGTCGTCCCGGCCGTCGGCCGGGCCCGGCTTGGGGCGCTCGCCCCAGCCGAGGTCGTTGTGCGGTCCGTCGGGCGGGCGCGGTGTGTCGGCCTTGCGGGGCAGCTCGGCCCAGACCAGCAGGCCGGGACCGTGCTCGTGGGCGCCCCAGGCGTGACACACGGCGTCGACGAGAAGCAGTCCCCTCCCGTGCTCCTCCTCCGGCTGCTGCCGGGTGTTCGCACGGGGCCGGCCGGGCGCGCAGCCTTCGTCGCGCACGGCTATGCGCACCAGTTCGTCGCCGTCGTGCAGCTCGCAGACTATGTGACTGCTCGCCGTGTGCACGATGGCGTTGGTGACGAGTTCGGAGACGACCAGAGCCGCTGTGTCGCAGGTGTCCTCGCACACCGACCAGCCGGTCAGCCGGGCCCTCGTCAGGCGTCTGGCCTGCGCGGGAGAACCCGGATGGGCGGCCAGTTCGAAGCGGAACCGGCGCTGGACAACAGCCCCCGCGGGGTCGGCGGCTCCCTGGGCGGGGCCGGGACCGAAGGGGCGCGCAGCGGCGTCTGTTCCTAAGGGCGCGGACGGAATCACGCTTGCCACTATCGCCCCGCCGTGCACACTTGGCAAGTGTCACTCTGAAAAATCCAGAGTGCTGTGTGACGGTCTGGACGGCCGTGGCACACTGCTCGCAACAGCACCCCACGCGGCGCCAGTTGAGGTCGTCGAAGAAACGTTCGAGTCGATGGGCTTGAGCGGAACTTCGAACGGCTCTCGGATTGGCGCCGCAGGGCTGTCAGGGCTGTCGGCGTCAGCGACGCCGGGAACGTCAGGAATCCTTTTCGGGGAGGTGGAGCGTGAGCGAACCGCGGTCCGCGCCGACGGTCGGCCAGGTCGTCCTCGGCCGGCGACTGCTGGATCTGCGGGAAGGCGCCGGCCTCAAGCGCGAGGAGGCCGCACGCGTCCTGCGCGTCGCCCCCGCCACGGTCCGGCGCATGGAGATGGCCGAGGTCGCGCTCAAGATCCCGTACCTCCAGCTCCTGCTGAAGGCCTACGGCGTCCCCGACGAGGAGGCCGACGCCTTCGTACAGCTGGCGGAGGACGCCAACCGGCCCGGCTGGTGGCAGCGCTTCCACGAGATTCTGCCCGGCTGGTTCTCGATGTACGTCAGCCTGGAGGGCGCGGCTACGCTCATCCGCAGCTACGAGCCCCACTTCGTCCCCGGACTGCTGCAGACCGAGGACTACGCACGTGGCGTGCTGCGCTCGGGTGCCATCGGGCAGACCCGGCCCGAGGACATCGAGGGTCACGTCGCCCTGCGCATGCAACGGCAGGATCTGCTCACCCGTGACGACGCGCCCCGGCTGTGGGTCGTGATGGACGAGACGGCGCTGCGCCGCCCGGTCGGCGGCCCGGAGGTGATGCGTGCCCAGATCGACAGACTGATCGAGGCCACGAGGCTGCCCAACGTCACGCTGCAGGTCGCCCCGTTCGCCAGCGGGCCGCACCCCGGCACGTACGGGCCGTTCGTGCTGTTCCGATTCGCCATGCCCGAACTGCCGGACATGGTCTACAGCGAGTACCTGACCGGCGCCGTCTACCTGGACGCGCGCTCCGAGGTGGCGACCCACCTCGAGGTCATGGACCGCATGGCGGCGCAGGCCGCTACAGCACATCGCACGAAGGTGATCCTCAGGGATCTCCGCAAGGAGCTGTGAATGAACCACATCAAACCCCTGTCCCTGTCCTTGTCCTCCCCGCCGGTGCCCCCACCGCGCGTCCGCACCGAGATGATCTACAACGGCATGCCCGCGCGGGAGCTGGGCAGCGAGGGCTGGCACAAGCCGTGGAGCGGTGGCAACGGCGGCAACTGCCTGGAGGCGATGAAGCTCGACGACGGCCGGATCGCCGTACGGCAGTCCACCGACCCGGACGGACCGGCGCTCATCTACACCTCGGCCGAGATGACGGCCTTCATCGAGGGAGCCAAAGCGGGAGAGGCGGATTTCCTGCTGTCCTGACCTTCGTCGACCGCTCTACCGTTGCTTGCCGGCGTCCACCCAACGTTGCTTGTTCCCCCCTCCCGCCCACTCCCCCCGCTCCGCTCACCACACTGCTTGGCACTGAAATTGATCACTAACAGTTGCAGACACTTACGGAGTTCGTCATGACCGGGCAGCAGCCCCCCGTCGAGATCGACACGAGCAAGCCGCACACCGCGCGGATGTACGACTGGTACCTCGGCGGCAAGGACAACTACCCCGTCGACGAGGCCATGGGCCGGCAGATGCTCACCCTCGACCCGCGGGTGCCCGTGATGGCGCGGGTGAACCGCGCCTTCATGCAGCGCGCCACACGCTGGCTCGCCGGCCGGGGCGTACGCCAGTTCCTCGACATCGGCACCGGCATCCCCACCGAGCCCAACCTCCACCAGGTCGCCCAGGAGATCGCACCCGACGCGCGCGTCGTCTACTGCGACAACGACCCGATCGTACTGGCCCACGCCGGCGCGCTGCTGCGCGGCACCGACGAGGGGGTGACCGAGTACCTCCAGGCCGATGTGCGTGAGCCGGAGAGCATCCTGGAGGGCGCGCGGAAGATCCTCGACTTCGACCGGCCGGTCGCGGTCTCCCTCATCGCGCTGCTGCACTTCATCTCCGACGAGGACGGCGCCCACGAGCTGGTCGGCCGGCTGCTCGCCGATCTGCCCTCCGGCAGTTACCTCGTGATCTCCCACGCGACGTCCGACTTCACCCCCGAGGAATCGAAGGCGGCCACCGAGAAGCTCAAGGCCGCGGGCGTCACCCTGGCCCTGCGCTCCCGCGAGGAGTTCACCCGCCTCTTCGACGGCCTCGAACTGGTCGAACCCGGCGTCCGGGTGCCCCAGCTGTGGCACCCCGAACTGGGCGAGCCCGTACCCGGCCAGGACGACGGGGTGATCCCGGGGTACGGGGCGGTCGGGCGCAAGCCGTAGGTCCGGGCAGGCCGGGGGCTCCGAGGGCGAGGGGCGCGTTCCCCGTCGCGGGGTGCGTCACACGGTCATCGGACGGTCGTACGGGCCGATGGGGGCCGGGAGCCGGGTGGTGCCGTCGGTCAGGTGACGGTCGACGGCCGCCGCCACCGCGCGGCCCTCGGCGATCGCCCACACGATCAGCGACTGCCCGCGGGCGGCGTCCCCGGCCGCGAACACGCCCGGCACGTTCGTCGCGAAGCCGGCGTCGCGCGCGATCGTGCCGCGCGGCTCCAGCTCCAGACCGAGCCCGGCGACGAGCCCGTCCCCCCGGTCGGGGCCGAAGAAGCCGAGCGCGAGGAGGACGAGGCCGGCGGGCAGCACCCGCTCGGTGTCCGGCCGAGGGCGGCGCTGTGCGTCCACCCCGACCAGGTGCAACGCCCGCACCCGCCCGTCCGCGTCGCCGGTGAGACGCAGCGTGGACGCCGCGAACAGCCGTGCGTCCGAGTCCTCGGCCGCCTCCGGCGCCGTCCGCAGCGCACCGGCCTCCTCGTGCGAGGCGGACAGCCGGTACAGCTTCGGGTACGTCGGCCAGGGCTCGGTGGCCTCGTCGCGCTCGCCGCCAGGCCGGTCGTAGATGTCCAGCTGCGTCACGGACGCGGCCCCCTCCCGCACGGCCGTACCCAGACAGTCGGAGCCCGTGTCACCGCCCCCGACGATGACGACGTCCCTGCCCGCGGCGGACAGAGGGGAGGCCTCCAGGTCCCCTTCGCACACCCGGTTGGCCAGCGGCAGGTATTCCATGGCCTGGTGGACACCGGTCAGTTCCCGTCCGGGGACGTCCAGTTCGCGCCACGCGGTCGCCCCGGTGGCGATCACCACGGCGTCGTAACGCGCCCGCAGCCCGGCGGCGTCGACATCGCGCCCGACCGTCGTGGACGTACGGAACTTCGTGCCCTCGGCCCGCATCTGCCCGATGCGCCGCTCCAGATGACGCTTCTCCATCTTGAACTCGGGGATGCCGTACCGCATCAGCCCGCCGATCCGGTCGTCCCGCTCGTACACGGCGACCGTGTGGCCCGCCCGGGTCAGCTGCTGGGCCGCGGCCAGTCCGGTGGGGCCCGAGCCGATCACGGCGACCGTCCGGCCGGAGAGCCGGTCCGGCGGGGCCGGCCCGGCGAAGCCCTCCTCCCAGGCCCGGTCGGCTATGGCGCACTCGACGTTCTTGATGGTCACGGCGGGCTGGTTGATGGCGAGGACACATCCCGCCTCGCAGGGCGCCGGGCACAGCCTGCCGGTGAACTCGGGGAAGTTGTTGGTCGCGTGCAGCCGCTCCGCCGCGGCCCACCAGTCGTCGCGCGCGACCAGGTCGTTCCAGTCGGGAATCAGATTGCCCAGCGGGCAGGCGTCGTGACAGAAGGGGACACCGCAGTCCATGCAGCGGTCGGCCTGCGGACCGACGATGGGCAGCAGCGCGCCGGGGACGTGGACCTCGTCCCAGTCCCGGACCCGTTCCCCGACGGGCCTGCGCGGCCAGTCCTGGCGCGGCGTGGTCAAAAACCCCTTGGGATCGGCCATGGCAGCCGTCTTCCTTGCGTGCGCGTTCTTCCCTGCGTGCGCGAGCGGCCGTGCCGTTCACTCTCGGACGGCACGCACTCCCGGGGGCCGGGACGGCTTCCTTCCCGGCGTCTCTCGTCTCCGCGGACCGGCGCTCCGGCCTCGCGCTCCGGTTCCGGCCTCGCGCTCCGGCCCCGGCGCTCTCCGGAGCCCGGCATCCTCCTGGCCACGATACGACCGCTCATGCCCGCGTGCAGGCCCGCCGACAGCGCTTTTCGCGCTTCTTTCGTGCCGTCCGCGCCTTCCGCGCCGTCAGGTGAGGGCCAGTACGTACGCCACCGCGGCACCCGCCGAGGCGATCGTGCGCACATGGTTCCACCGTGTCCACCCCCGCACGTACGCGGTCCAGTACACGGCGGCCTGCGCGGAGCCGGGGTCGAGCCCGGCCAGCACGTTGTTGCGCGGCACGTTCGCGACCGCGGTGACCCCGAACCCGCCGAACAGATACAGCGCGCTGCCGGCCAGCAGCCAGGCCGCGCCCTCGTCCGGTCCCGTCACCAGGGTCACCACGGCGATCGCCGCGCACAGCAGCGCCGAACCGAGGAACACCAGCATGAAGGGCGCCCGCACCGCGGCCACGTTCACCGACCGCATCGCCGCCACACCCCGCGCGGGCGGCAGCTCCGCGAGCCCCCGCATCACGAACGTCGAGAAGGCGCAGAAGGCCCCCGCCACCAGCCCGGTTCCGAGCACACCCAGCACCGTCAGCACGAAGTACGGTCCATCCGTCACGTCGTCAGCTCCCACCCGTCCCCGGCCGGGAATCCTCCCGGCGGCCACCGTCACCACCAGTGAAGCCGGACCCGGGCACGGCGCCCATGGCCGAGCGTCGCGGGGCCATACGCGGGCGTCCAGCCGGCCGGAGCATCATGGCGGTGTGCGATTCGAAGCGATCACCTGGGACCGGCTCGGCGAGCTTCTCGCCGGGCGTGCGGCGACGCTGAGGACGTCCGACGGCGGCCCCTGGCCGCGCGTCGCCCTCGACGGCGCTCCGGCCGCCCGTCCCGAAGACCTCGCCGAACGGGTCGCCGACGCCCTGCGCGTCCGCGGACGTCCCTCCGTCGTCGTGAGCGCCGAGGGTTTCCTGCGCCCCGCCTCGGTCCGGCTGGAGTACGGACACCGGGACGTGGAGTCGTACTACGACGGCTGGTACGACACCGGTGCCCTCTGGCGCGAGGTGTTCGGACCCCTCGAACCCGGCGGGAACGGAAGGGTCCTGCCCGATCTGTGGGACCCGGTCACCGACCGCGCCACCCGCAGCCCCTACGTCCCGCTCCCGCCCGGCGGCGTACTGCTGCTGCACGGCCCGCTCCTCCTGCGGCACTGGTTCCCCTTCGACCTGAGCGTCCACGTCTCGCTCTCCCCGGGCGCCCTGCGCCGCCGCACCCCCGAGGACGGGCACTGGACCCTGCCCGCCTTCGAGCGCTACGAGCGGGAGGCCGACCCGGCCGGCACCGCCGACGTCCTGGTACGCGCCGACGACCTCCGCCACCCGGCGTGGCACGGCTGAGACGCCCGGGCGAAGGTGCGGGGCCCCGGTGACACGACGACAATGAAGGGCGCCGGTACTCGCGGTGCGCCCCGTGCCGCGCCGGCCGTCCGGCACCGGGAGGTACCCCATGACCACCGCCGGAGACATCATGCACCGCGGCGCCCAGTGGATCCCCGCCCACGAGACGGTCGACCGCGCCGCTCAGCTGATGCGCGAACTGAACGTCGGCGCGCTGCCCATCAGCGACGAGAACGAGCGCCTGTGCGGCATCCTCACCGACCGCGACATCGTCGTCGGCTGTGTCGCCACGGGCCACGATCCGGCCAGGGTCACCGCGGGGGAGATGGCCAAGGGCACACCGCGCTGGATCGCGGCGGACGCCGACGTCGGCGAGGTCCTCCAAGAGATGCAGACACACCGCATCCGCCGGCTCCCCGTCATCGAGGACAAACGTCTGGTCGGCATGATCAGTGAGGCCGATCTCGCCCAGCACCTGACGGACGACCAGATCGCCACCTGGGCAGAGCACGTCTACGCCAGGGCCCCGTCCGGCTGAACGCGCGCCGTTGTGCCGTGCCCTCGTGCCCTGCGGTGGGGTGCGGCCGTGGGTGCCGGGGCCGGCCGCCGTGCCGGAAGGACCGGTACGGCAACGGACCGGTACGGCAGCGGACACGCGACGGGTATGACGCCGATGACCGTGCCGTAGCCGTACCGCCGGCGCGGCCACAGCCTCGCCGTCGCCGTAGCCGTCGTCGCCGTCGTCGCCACGGCACCTGGACCTGGTGACGCCCCCTGTGGTCTCGGCCTGGAGACGTGTGGCCTGGTCCCTGTCCGGGGAGGCGGGACGCAAACCTGGAATCACGGTCCGACGAACGACGAACGACGAACGACGGACAACGGACGTCGTCCGAGGCCGTCAGGCCGGTCGTGGCGGGCGGCCTCCCACCTGACGCACGGCCAGCGCACCCGCCCTGCACCCCTCGGCCACCGCACGTTCCGGGTCGGCGCCCCCCATGAGGGCGATGAGGAACGCGCCCGTGAAGGCGTCGCCGGCGCCCGTGCTGTCCCGGGGCGTCGCCGCTACGGCGGGAACGCGGGCACACACCTGGCCGGCCCGGGCCAGCAGCGCGCCCTCGGCTCCTTGCTTGGACACGACCAGCGGAACCCGCCGGCTCAGCCGCGCCGCCGCGTCCGCCGCCCCGGACAACCCCGTGAGCAGGCAGGCCTCGTCCCGGCTGGGCAGCAGGATGTCCACACCCTCGACCAGGGACAGGAACCGGTCGGCACCCAGCTGTGCGAGGAAACCGGCCGATGCCGGATCCACGCTCACCGGCACTCCACGCGCGCGTGCCGCCTTCAGAGCCACCGCCACGAACGCCCGGCCCGGTTCGCCGAACAGCAGATAGCCCGACAGGTGCAGCCGCGCCACCCCGTCCAGCAACGCGTCCGACCAGTCGGCGGGTTCGAGCCGCAGCGAGGCGCCACTGTCGGTGAGGAAGGTCCGCTCGGCCGCCGCGCCCTCGTCGACCAGGCAGATCACGCTCCCGGTGGGCGCCTGCGGATCGACCACCAGCAGGGGACGCACCCCGCAGGCGGCCAGTTCCCGGGTGTGCCACGCCGCCGCGTCCTCGCCCACCCGCCCGAGCAGCCGCACCTCCGCGTCGCCCCAGCACGCCGCCCAGCAGGCCACGTTGGCTCCCGCACCGCCGGGCACCGTCCGGATCGCCGCCGCGGTGTCCGTACCCGGGGCGAGCGGCCCCCGGTGCCGGGCGACCACATCGGTGATGACGTCACCGACGACCAGCAGCGCACCGGACCGGGCACCCGCGCCGGAGCGCGCGCCGGCCGCCTCCGCCGCACGGTCCGCCCCGACAGCGCCGCCGCCCCTGTCATCCGGGACTACCGCCGTCACGTCTCCTCACGCCCCGGTCCAGGCCGTCGCGATGCGGGCCGCCAGCCGTACGTTGCCCCGGACCGCCGCCAGGTTGGCGGCGAGGGACGCACCGTCGGTGTGCCGTACCAGGTGGTCGAGCAGGAACGGAGTGACCGCCTGACCGGTGACCCCCTCCTCCTCGCACGCGCGCAACGCCTCGTCGAGCACCCGCGCGTGCAGCCCGGGGTCCAACTGCTCCTCCTCGGGCACGGGATTGGCCACGATCAGCGCCGACCCGGGTCCGCCCAGGGCGTCCTGCGCCCGCATCGTCTCCGCCACCTGCTCCGGCGCGTCCAGCCGCCAGTCCACGGGATGCCCGGAGTCCGACAGGTAGAAGCCGGGGAAGCGGTCCGTACCGTACCCGGCGACCGCGACCCCCAGGGTCTCCAACCGCTGCAGCGTCGCCGGTACGTCCAGGATCGACTTCACGCCCGCGCACACCACGGTGATCCTGGTCCGCGCCAGCAGCCCGAGGTCGGCCGACTCGTCCTGGGTCACCGTCCACTCACGGTGCACGCCACCGAGGCCGCCGGTCGCGAACACCCGTACGCCCGCGAGCGCGGCCAGCAGGGCGGTGGCCGACACCGTGGTGGCACCGCTCGCCCCGGACGCCACCGCGAGCGGCAGGTCGCGATGGCCGAGCTTGCGGATGCCGTCCTCATGGGCGATCCGCTCCAGCTGCTCCCCGTCCAGGCCGACCCGGGGCCGCCCGTCCAGCACGGCGACCGTGGCGGGCACGGCGCCCTCCCGCCGCACCGCCGCCTCCAGCTCCCTCGCCACCCGGAGATTGCGCGGCCGGGGAAGCCCGTGCGCGATGATCGTGGACTCCAGGGCCACCACCGGCCGACGGGCGGCGATCGCCTCCCGTACCTCTTCGGACACCGTAGGGCTCACGCGCCGTCTCCCGTCTGTCGCTCCTCCCTCATCCCTGGCGGGCCAGGTGGCCGGTCAAACACCTTGCGGGCCACCACGGATCTCGCGGAACCTGGGACCCATGACGCAGAAACCCACGACCGGGAACACGGCACGCCTCGACCACGTCGTCCTCTGGGTGCGCGATCCGATCGCGGCCGCCGGCTTCTACGAGAAGGCGGTCGGCCTGGAAGCGGTCAGACTCGCCGACTTCTCCGTGGGGGAGGCGCCCTTCCCCTCGGTGCGGATCAACGAGGAGACCATCCTCGACCTCATGCCGCTCGCCATGGCGGAACGCATGACGATGCTGCCCGGCGCCGCCGAAGCCTCCGGCCACCCCGTCAACCACGTCTGTCTGTCCCTGCCCGCGGACGACTTCGACGCCCTCCGCAGCCGTCTCGGGGAACAGTCCGTACCCATGACGGACCTCTCGCACGACTCCTTCGGGGCACGCGGACCCGCCAGGCGCAGTTTCTACTTCCGCGATCCCGACGGAAACGTGTTCGAAGCGCGGCACTACGACTGACCCGTGCGACCGGGTCCGGCCGTCAGAACAAGGGGTCCGGCAGCACGCCCTCCAGGGCGAGCAGCCGGCGCTTGGTCTCCAGCCCGCCCCCGAAGCCACCGATGCCGCCGTCGCTCTCCACGACCCGGTGACAGGGCACGACCACCGGCAGGGGGTTCGCGCCCATCGCCGCGCCGACGGCCTGGGCGCCTTCCGGCCGGCCGACCCGGCCGGCCAGATCGCCGTATCCCACGACCGTGCCGTACGGCACGCCTGCGGCCAGCTCGCGCAGGACCTCCCGGTTGAAGCCGGAGATCAGCGACCAGTCCAGGGGCAGGTCGAAAGCGCGCCGCTCACCCGCGAAGTACGCCTCGACCTGGCGTATCGCCTCGGTGATCAGCGGAGAACCGGGCTCCTCGGCGGGCTCGCTGCCGAGCCGGGACGCCAGCCGCTCCAGCGCGCTGTCGCGGACCTCGTCCGTGGCGTGGAACACGACACTGACCAGGCCCTCGCGGGTCGCGGCCAGCAGCAGGGGACCGATGCCGGTGCCGACGACGGCCCACACGACCCGCTGCTCGTACTGCCCATGGCTGTCCATGCGCCCTACCGTACGACCCGCCACCGACACCCCGGAAGGAGTGAGGAGAGATCAGCCGCCCACCGCGTTCCGCACCACGTCGGGCTTGTTGCTGATGATCCCGTCGACACCGAACCGGGCGGCCCGCCGGGCCGCGGCCGCCCCGTCCACCGTCCAGGTGAGGACCTCCAGAGGCTTGCCGTGCGGTCCCTCGAAAGCCTGGACGGCGGCGACGTAACCGACGGACAGGGAGGCGTGCGAGGGGTTGATCTGGTCGGCGAAGTCCGCGTAAGCGGGCAGGTCCTTCACGGGAGGCGCTCCGAGGAAGCCGGTCCTCACCCCGGGCTTCAGCTCGTGCACGGTCCGTACGCTGTCCGCGCTGAAGCTCTGCACGACCAGCCGGTTCTCCAGATGCGCGCGGTCGAGCCACCCCTCGTTGCTCAGGACCTTCAGGGTCTCGCCCTCGATGCCGGGGTACAGCCGGGGGTTCTTGATCTCCAGGAGCAGCTTCTGGTCGTGCCGCTCGACCCTTCGGACGAACTGCTCCAGCGTCGGCACGCGCGTGCCCGCGAAGGCGGGACCGAACCAGCTGCCCGCGTCGAGCCGGGCGATCTCCGCCGCGGTGAAGTCCTTCACCTTCCAGGGGGACCGGCCGGGGAAGACCTCCTCGACGTCCGTGGTGCGCGCCAGGCTGTCGTCGTGCAGGACGACGAGTTCGCCGTCCCTGGTGCGCTGGACGTCGTTCTCCACCCAGTCGACACCGAGCCCGGCCGCCCTGTCGACGGCCGGAAGAGTGTTTTCAGGTGCGTACCCGGAGGCGCCCCGGTGGGCGACGACCAGGGGGAGCGCGGCACTGTCGGCGCCGTGTGCGGGGGAGAGGGGAAGCAGGAGGGCGGCGGTTCCCAGGAGTGCGGTGGTCGAGGCGACAACGGTGCGCGTGTGCATGCGTACTCCTCGCGTCGGGCGGTCGGGTCGTCGTCGAGCAGGCGGATCACCGCCGGGCGGGCGGGCGACGCCGGGGCGGTCGGATCATCGTCCTCTTCGAGGTATCACGGGCAGCTCAACTGTGACAGCAGAGAGTCGACGGAGGGTGGGCGCGGAATGACCACGGATTGAACAGACTTGCCCAACTGCGCACACTGGTGCCGCACAAGTGAGGCAAAGACGTGTTTCTTTGCCCGATGGTCGTTCAACCATTCCGGTGAGGTCATACTCTCTGCGTCAACCCTGACCGCCGACGCGGTCCTGGGAGGGGGTTCACAACCGGGAATTCCGGGACGCAAAGGGCGGGAAGGGCAGCCGCGCATGCAGAGCACGGTCGACGGATTCAGTTACGGTCTGGTCACACCGGTGGCGGCCTTCCTCATGGCCTGCCTCGGTGGCGCCCTGGGGCTCAGATGCGCCACCCGGCCGCTCGTCGTGGCCGGGTCGTGGCGCCCCGGCTGGCTCGCCCTGGGCTCGGCGGCCATCGGGTCGGGCATATGGACGATGCACTTCATCGCGATGATGGGCTTCACGATCGAGAGCACGCCGATCCACTACGACCGTGTGATGACGTTCGCCAGTCTCGCCGTCGCCGTCGTCATGGTGGGTATCGGGATCTTCATCGTCGGCTACCGGGGTGTCACCGGAACGGCCCTGTTCACCGGCGGCACCATCACCGGCCTCGGCATCGCCTCCATGCACTACCTGGGCATGGCCAGCATGAGCCTCGACGGACGGCTGGAGTACAACACCCTCACCGTCGCCGCGTCCGTCGCCATCGCCATGGCCGCCGCGACCGCCGCCCTGTGGGCGGCCGCGCAGGCCAAGGGTTTCCTGTGGAGCGTGGGCGCGAGCCTCGTCATGGGCCTCGCGGTCACCGGCATGCACTACACCGGCATGGCCGCCCTGGAGATCCACATCCACGGGACGGCCGATCCCGCCACGGGAGAATCCGCGGCCGCCCTGCTCGCGCCCATGATGCTCGGCCCGCTCGCCCTCCTGGTCCTGGCCGGCATCGTGGTGATCTTCGACCCGTTGGTGATCATGGGGCGACCCGGCCCCGCGCCCGTCGAACGCAAGCCCGGAATCCCCGCCCACCCCCGGCACCACTCCTCCTCGAGGCACCCGACGCGCCTGCGGCTGCGTGCCCGCGGCCCGGTCGAGCACCGCACCCGCGCCCCGCAGAAACGCTGACCGGGGCCTGTTGTCAGTGGGGGGTCGTACGGTGGGTGGCATGCGGCCCGTTTCCCAGATCGAACGCACGGTGGCGCCCTTCGAGGTCGTCAGCCCCTACCAGCCCAGCGGCGACCAGCCGACGGCCATCGCCGATCTCGCCCGGCGTATCGAAGCCGGCGAGAAGGACGTCGTCCTCCTGGGCGCGACCGGCACCGGAAAGTCCGCCACCACCGCGTGGATGATCGAAAAACTCCAGCGCCCCACCCTGGTCATGGCGCCGAACAAGACCCTGGCCGCCCAGCTGGCCAACGAGTTCCGCGAGCTGCTGCCGAACAACGCGGTCGAATACTTCGTCTCGTACTACGACTACTACCAGCCCGAGGCGTACGTCCCGCAGTCGGACACCTACATCGAGAAGGACTCCTCGATCAACGAGGAGGTCGAGCGGCTGCGCCACTCCGCGACCAACTCGCTGCTCACCCGCCGTGACGTCGTCGTGGTGGCCTCGGTCTCGTGCATCTACGGTCTCGGCACCCCGCAGGAGTACGTGGACCGCATGGTGCCGCTCCGCGTCGGCGAGGAGTTCGACCGGGACGAGTTGCTGCGCCGCTTCGTGGACATCCAGTACACGCGCAACGACCTGGCCTTCACCCGGGGCACCTTCCGTGTCCGCGGCGACACCATCGAGATCTTCCCGGTCTACGAGGAGCTCGCCGTCCGCATCGAGATGTTCGGCGACGAGATCGAGGCGCTCTCCACGCTCCACCCGGTCACCGGCGAGATCATCAGCGACGACCGGCAGCTGTACGTCTTCCCGGCCTCCCACTACGTCGCCGGCCCTGAACGCATGGAGCGGGCCGTGGGCGACATCGAGAAGGAGCTCACCGGCCGCCTCGCCGAACTGGAGAAGCAGGGCAAGCTCCTGGAGGCCCAGCGTCTGCGGATGCGCACCACCTACGACCTCGAGATGCTCCGCCAGATCGGCAGCTGCTCCGGCGTCGAGAACTACTCGATGCACTTCGACGGCCGCCTGCCCGGCTCCCCGCCGAACACCCTGATGGACTACTTCCCCGACGACTTCCTCCTGGTCATCGACGAGTCGCACGTCACCGTGCCCCAGATCGGCGCCATGTACGAGGGTGACGCCTCCCGCAAGCGCACCCTCGTCGACCACGGCTTCCGGCTCCCCTCCGCCCTGGACAACCGCCCGCTGAAGTGGGAGGAGTTCCAGGAGCGCATCGGCCAGGCCGTGTACCTGTCGGCCACCCCCGGCCAGTACGAGCTCTCCCGGTCGGACGGCGTCGTCGAGCAGATCATCCGCCCCACCGGCCTGATCGACCCCGAGGTCGTCGTCAAGCCCACCGAGGGCCAGATCGACGACCTGGTGCACGAGATCCGCTCGCGCGTCGAGAAGGACGAGCGCGTCCTGGTGACCACGCTCACCAAGAAGATGGCCGAGGACCTCACCGACTACTTCCTCGAACTCGGCATCCAGGTGCGCTACCTCCACAGCGACGTCGACACCCTGCGCCGCGTCGAACTGCTCCGGGAGCTGCGCAGCGGCGAGTACGACGTCCTGGTCGGTATCAACCTGCTGCGTGAGGGTCTCGACCTGCCCGAGGTGTCCCTGGTGGCGATCCTCGACGCCGACAAGGAGGGCTTCCTGCGCTCGGGCACCTCCCTGATCCAGACCATCGGCCGCGCGGCGCGCAACGTCTCCGGCCAGGTCCACATGTACGCGGACAGGATCACCCCGGCGATGGCGAAGGCCATCGACGAGACCAACCGCCGTCGGGAGAAGCAGGTCGCCTACAACCGGGCGAAGGGCATCGACCCCCAACCGCTCCGCAAGAAGATCAACGACATCGTCTCCCAGATCGCCCGCGAGGACATCGACACCGAGCAGCTGCTGGGCTCCGGCTACCGCCAGTCCAAGAAGGACGGTGGCGGGGCCAAGGCTCCCGTGCCCGCGCTCGGCACCAAGGCGGCCAAGGGCGCGAAGGCCAGGGCCAAGGGCGTTGAGCCGGTACCCACCGACCGGCCCGCGGCTGAGCTCGCCGAGCAGATCGAGGAGCTCACCGCGCGGATGCGGGCCGCCGCCGCCGACCTGCAGTTCGAGATCGCGGCCCGGCTGCGCGACGAGGTGTCCGAGATGAAGAAGGAGTTGCGGCAGATGCGGGAGGCGGGCCTGTCCTGACGGCGCCGCGTCCCGGTGCGGCACCCGCCCGGTACGGGCCGTGTTGCAAGACCGACACAAAGCGCGGACCGGGGTGCGTCACTGTCAGTTCTCCTGCGTAGGGTTCTGGACATCCGCGGTTTCGCGGCAACAGGGGAAGTCCGAGAGGGGAATCAGCGCGTGACCGTCAACATGACCAAGGGTCAGGCCATCAGCCTGCAGAAGAACGACGGCGGCAGCCTGACTGCGGTCCGTATGGGTCTCGGCTGGCAGGCTGCCCCCCGCCGCGGCCTGTTCGGCTCGCGTACCCGGGAGATCGACCTGGACGCCTCCGCCGTCCTGTTCGCGGACAGGCAGCCGGTCGACGTCGTCTTCTTCCGCCACCTGGTGAGCGACGACGGCTCCGTGCGCCACACCGGCGACAACCTCGTCGGCGGCGTCGGCCAGGGCGGCGACGACGAGGCCATTCTCGTCGACCTGTCCCGTGTCCCGGTCCACATCGACCAGATCGTCTTCACCGTGAACTCCTTCACGGGCCAGACCTTCCAGGAGGTGCAGAACGCGTTCTGCCGTCTCGTCGACGAGACCACCGGCGAGGAGCTCGCCCGCTACACGCTGGCCGGCGGCGGCGCGTACACGGCCCAGTTGATGGCGAAGGTGCACCGCTCGGGCACGGGCTGGACGATGACGGCCCTCGGCAACCCGGCCAACGGCCGCACCTTCCAGGACCTGATGCCGGCGATCCTGCCGGTGCTCTGAGCGTCCGGAGCGGCAGCCGGACGACCGCGGGTGACGCGGCGAGCAGCACGTCACAAGCGGTACGTCACGTACGACGGAACACGAGCGACACACGCGACGCAGGGGGACGAGGGCGATGACGGCTGAGCTGGTGCGGGGACAGAACCACCCGCTCCCCCAGTCCCGTCTCGAGATCCGGGTCTCGGCCGGCACACCGGTCGTGACCGTGGCCGCGCTCGGCGACGAGAACGGCAGGATCCACGGGGTGGAGTGGGTGGCCCATCCGGGCTCGCCCACCCAGCCCGGCCTGGAGGTGTCGCGGCAGGCCGCGGCGGACCACCGGCTCGCGGTGGACCTGGACGCCCTGGCCGACGCGGTCCACCGCGTCGGCGTGCTGCTCGCCCTGCCCGCCCCCGCCGGCCAGGGCCCCGCCCGTTTCGGCGCCGTCGCCGCACCCTTCGTCGCGGTCACCGGGCTGGACGGCACCGAGGTGGCCAGCTACACCATCACCGGCCTGGAAGCCGAGACGGCCGTCGTCGCCCTGGAGCTCTACCGGCGCCAGGGCGCCTGGAAGGTGCGCGCGGTCGGCCAGGGATACGCCGGCGGCCTGGCCGAGCTCCTCACCGACCAGGCCCTGCCCCAGGCGCGGCAGCTGGCGGGCAGCATCGAGGAAGCGGTCGCCCGGGGTCTGGCCCGCTCCGTGCAGGCGCCCCCGCCCCGTCCTTTTGAAGGCGACCGTTCCCGCCGGGCGGCCACCCCGGCCCGCCACCCCGACCAGGGCGGCGGCACCACACCCCAGGCCGCCCCCGGCCCCGTGTCACCCGCGTACGGCGGGCAGCCCGCCGGACCGCCGGGCCAGGGCGGACCGCAGCCGGCCTACCCCGGAGGAGCCGCGGACCCGTCCACGGCGACCGCCGGCGGCCCCATCGACTACAGCCACCCCCGCCGGCGGAGTACCGCCCCGCCGTCTCCCCCGCCGGCCGCGTCCCCGGCCCCGCCGGGACGACCCGCGCAGCCCGTCGCGGGCGACGCGACCGGCTGGTCCATGGAGGAGCGCCTCTACAACCAGGTCTGGGGCATGTTCGAGGACCTGGCCCGCACCATCGCCGCCTACCGCAGTGCCGTCGACTTCGCCGAGTCCCGCATGGACAAGGAGCTGGAGCAGGTCCTGTCCGACCCGCGCAACCGGATCGGCGGCCAGGGCGACGCGGCACGCGAGGCGGCCAGGGTCCGGCAGGCCCAGCTCGTCGACCGGGCGAGGGAGGCCCTCGACCGCGACCTCGCCCAGCTCGTCGCCGAGGCCGAGGTCGTCGAACCCGCCCTGCCCCCGGCGTACGCCCGCTGGGACAATCCCGTCTGGCACGCCTACCGGGTACCGATGGAGATTCCCATGGCGCTGCGCCTGGGCGACCTCCGGCTGCCCGAGGCCGACCGGATCCGTATCCCGATGCTGCTCCGGCTGCCGCTGGAGCGCGGGCTGTGGATCGACAGCGGCCGGACCGACGCCCTGGACGAGTCGTTCACCGACGCCCACGACATGCGGCGTCTCGCCATGGAGACGGCGGTGGCACACGCGGCACGCCTGCTCGCCGTCTACCCGGCGGGCGAGTTCACCGTGCACGTCGTCGACCCGGCCGGATCGGGCGCGCAGCCGCTGATACCGCTGACGCGCAGCGGTGTGCTGGCGGCCCCGCCCGCCCAGGGCGCCGCGGGCGTCACGGATGTCCTGGGCCGGCTCACCCAGCGCGTCGACCTGGTGCAGATGGCGCTGCGTGGCTCGGCGGCCGACTCGCTGCCGCCCGGCTTCGACACCTCCCAGCAGCTGCTGATCGTCAACGACTTCCCGCACGGTTTCGACGACCGCGCCGTGAACCAGCTGCGCTACCTCGCCGACGAGGGGCCGTCCTCCGGCGTCCACCTGATGATGGTCGCCGACCGTGAGGAGGCCGCCGGATACGGCCCGCTGCTCGACCCCCTGTGGCGCTCCCTGCTGCGGCTGACCCCGGTGACCGACAGTCATCTGGCCGATCCGTGGGTCGGACACGCCTGGACCTACGAGCCCCCGCTCGTGCCGCCGGGCAGCCAGGTCCTCCAGCAGGTGCTCACCCGGGTCGCCGAGGCCCGACGGGCACGGCGCCCCTGACCGGGAACCCGTGACCGTGCGTCCGCAATCGCCGCGGTGGCGTCCCATCTCTTGGACCATGCCTCCGTACGACCATCCTTCACCTGGGGCTTTGGGATTCTTTTTACCTCGCTCTTTACCAAACCTTGGTGATGAGGGTAAAGTTTTGCACACGGAGGGGAGTACTCCCTGTCTGTGCGGCGACCCCGTCAATACGGATCAGGCCTGATCCCGGGGCGTCGGCCCATGAGCCTGTCCGGGTGCTGTCAGCACCCGGGGGCCCGGGTGGAAGAGACCTCCGGCAGCGATGACGCTGACATTTCCCGTGAGACGTATCTGCCGGAGGCGCAGTGGAAGTTACTACGACCCTTTGGGTCCTGACCATCGTGGGCCTTCTCGCCCTCATCTCGATCGACTTCTTCATCGGGCGCAAGCCGCACGACGTTTCCGTCAAGGAAGCCGGGATCTGGACCCTTGTCTGGATCGCCCTGGCCGTGATCTTCGGGCTCGGTCTGCTGGTCTTCGGCGGGGGGCAGCCCGCGGGTGAGTTCTTCGCCGGCTACATCACCGAAAAATCGCTGAGCGTCGACAACCTGTTCGTCTTCGTCCTGATCATGGCGAAGTTCGCGGTGCCGTCGCAGTACCAGCAGAGGGTGCTCCTGGTCGGTGTGCTCATCGCCCTGGTGCTGCGGGCGATCTTCATCGCCGCGGGCGCCGCGATCATCGCCAGCTTCTCGTGGGTCTTCTACATCTTCGGTGCCTTCCTGATCTACACGGCCTGGAAGCTCATCCAGGAGGCCCGTTCCGACGAGGAGGACGAGGAGTTCGAGGAGAACAAGCTCCTCAAGGCCGCCGAGCGCAGGTTCGGCGTGGCCGACCGGTACCACGGCACCAAGCTGTGGATCGAGCAGAACGGCAAGCGGGTCATGACCCCGATGCTGGTCGTGATGCTCGCCATCGGCACCACGGACGTGCTCTTCGCGCTCGACTCGATCCCCGCGATCTTCGGTCTGACCCAGGACCCGTACATCGTGTTCACCGCGAACGCGTTCGCCCTCATGGGTCTGCGGCAGCTGTACTTCCTCATCGGCGGTCTGCTGCGGAAGCTGGTCCACCTGTCCTACGGCCTGTCGATCATCCTCGGCTTCATCGGTGTGAAGCTGGTGCTGCACGCGCTGCACGAGTCCGGGGTGCACGTTCCCGAGATCAGCATCCCGGTGTCGCTGGGCGTGATCTGCGGCGTCCTGATCATCACCACCATCACCAGCCTCAGGGCCTCCAAGAAGCAGGCGCTGAAGGACCGGGCCGAGGAGGGCCGGTCCGAGGGCACCGACAAGGACAGCATCGACGTCTGACCCGACGTCCGACCCGTCCGGGGACGGGCAGGGGATTTCCGGGAGCGGGGCGCGGCAGGCAGTCGCGCCCCGCTCCCGGCATCTGCCCGTCCCGTCCCGTGCCGGACCGGGAGAGAACGACCCGCGGGGGGACGCGGCCACGCTCACCGCCGTCCGCCGATGACCGTCCCCTCAGCCAGTAGAGGAGATCATGCGCGCACACCACGACCACCACCTCGAAACGACAAGGATGATGCGAGCGATCGGGTCCGCAGGGCGTCGGCGAGACCGGTCGCACGGCCGGACACCCGCACGGAGCGGGAGCCTTAAAGTGGCCGATATGGTGATTCATTCCCCAGGGCGCCGAGTGGCCGGACTCCGGGGTTCGTTCAGGCCCGAGGGCTCCGCATGACCACTTCGATCAGAACACTCGTAGGCCGGTGGACCACCGCGGTACCCGTCCTCGCGGTGGTCCTCCTGGCTCTGACCTGGGGCAGCAAACTGTCCGGCGCGATCATCGCCGTGGCGGTCGTGGTGCTGGCGGCAGCCGTACTGGCCGCGGTGCACCATGCGGAGGTGGTGGCCCACCGGGTCGGTGAACCGTTCGGTTCACTGGTCCTCGCGGTCGCCGTCACGATCATCGAGGTCGCACTGATCGTCACCCTGATGATCGACGGAGGGCCCGATACCGCGTCCCTGGCCAGGGACACCGTCTTCGCGGCTGTGATGATCACCTGCAACGGCATCCTCGGCGTGAGTCTGCTGGTCGGTTCGTTGCGGCACGGCACGGCCACCTTCAATCCGGAAGGTGCCGGCGCCGCGCTCGCCACGGTGGCCACGCTGGCGACCCTCACCCTGGTGCTGCCGACGTTCACCACCAGCAAGCCGGGCCCGGAGTTCTCCGGGGTGCAGCTCACCTTCGCCGCGGTCACCTCGCTGATCCTCTACGGACTGTTCGTCGCGACACAGACCGTTCGGCACCGTGACTACTTCCTGCCCGAGGTCAAGCCCGGCAAGCCCGAGCCGGTCGTGGTCCCGGAGGACGAGCACGCGGCCGCGCCCTCCAGCCGCACCGCCCTGATCAGCCTCGGACTGCTCGGTCTGGCCCTGGTGGGGGTGGTCGGCCTGGCCAAAGGCGTCTCGCCCACCATCGAGTCCGGTGTCAAGTCGGCCGGACTGCCCCACGCCGTCGTCGGTGTGATCATCGCGCTGCTGGTCCTGCTGCCCGAGACCATCGCCGCCGTGCGCGCCGCGCAGCGCAACAGGGTGCAGACCAGCGTGAATCTCGCGCTCGGCTCGGCGATGGCCAGCATCGGCCTGACCATCCCCGCGGTCGCGATAGCCTCCCTCTGGCTCTCCGGCCCGCTCGTCCTGGGCCTCGGCAACACCCATATGGTGCTGCTCGCCCTGACCTTGGTCGTCGGCGCTCTGACCGTGCGCCCCGGCCGGGCCACGCCGCTCCAGGGCGGGGTGCACCTGGTGATTCTCGCGGCCTATCTCGAACTGGCGATCAACCCGTAGCCACCCGTAGCACCGAATTCAGAAACCGCCTCCGGGCGGGGGCGTGTCCCGCGCAGACCCACGCGTCGGCACACACCCCCACCCGGAGGCGGTTCCGTCGGCACAGCGGCACAGCGGCACAGCGGCGACCGTCGGCGTGGGGCGTGATAGACCTCTTCCCGACCTTTTCCAGAGCTTTCCCGAACGGACCGGAGGAACTGTGCACCGCAGTCTGGCCGATGCCCCGATCATGATTCTCAACGGCCCCAATCTGAACCTCCTCGGGCAGCGGCAGCCGAAGATCTACGGCTCCGAGACGCTCGCCGACGTGGAGGCGCTGTGCGTCGGGGCGGCAGGCGCCCACGGAGGCACGGTGGACCTGCGGCAGTCCAATCACGAGGGCGAGCTGGTGGACTGGATCCACGAGGCGCGGCTGAACCACAGCGGCATCGTGATCAACCCCGGCGCCTACTCGCACACCTCCGTCGCCATCCTGGACGCCCTCAACGCCTGTGACGGACTGCCCGTGGTGGAGGTCCACATCTCCAACATCCACCGGCGCGAGTCCTTCCGGCACCACTCCTACGTCTCGCTGCGGGCGGACGGGGTCATCGCGGGCTGCGGGGTCCAGGGGTACGTGTTCGCGGTGGAGCGGATCGCGTCGCTGGCCGGCACCGGACGGGCACCGGCCTGAGGGGTCCTTGCACTGTGCCCGCCCGGGTCGCGCGGCCCGGCGCCTTGCGATGCTCCCCCACTGCCTGAAAGGCGTGGGCGGTACCCCCGGCACCGGACCACGCGACCTCATCGGGCGCTCACAGTGCAAGGCCCCCTGAGCCCCGCCCTGAAGGCGGGGCTCACCCGGACCGGCGCCCGCGCCGCGCCGCCCGGCCGCCCCTCACCAGCCCCGTGCGCGCCACCGGGGCAGCTGCGGGCGCTCTGCGCCCAGCGTGGTGTCGTTGCCGTGCCCGGGGTAGACCCAGGTCTCGTCCGGGAGCACGTCGAAGATCTTCGTCTCGACGTCGTGGAGCAGTCGGGCGAACGCCTCCGGGTCCTTGTGGGTGTTGCCCACACCGCCCGGGAACAGGCAGTCCCCGGTGAACAGATGGGGGTGCCCGTGCGGATCGTCGTAGACGAGGGCGATCGAGCCGGGCGTGTGGCCGACGAGGTGACGCGCGGTGAGTTCCACGTGTCCGACCCCGATGATGTCGCCGTCGTCGACCAGGACGTCCGTCGGCACCGGGATGCCCTCGGCGTCGTCCCGGCCCGCGTGGGTGCGGGCGCCGGTGGCCGCCACCACCCGGTCGAGTGCCTGCCAGTGATCGCCGTGCCGGTGCGTGGTGACGACGGAGGCGATGCCGTCGTCACCGATCGTGCCCAGCAGGGTGTCCGCGTCGTTGGCCGCGTCGATCAGCAACTGCTCGTCGGTGGCCCGGCAACGCAGCAGATAGGCGTTGTTGTCCATGGGGCCGACGGCGACCTTGGTGATCATCAGGTCCTTGAGTTCGTGCACGTCGGCCGGTCCGCCGACCGTCACACGCCCGCTGTACGTCATGGCGGCCAGCCTATAGCGGGGGGAGGGCGGGCAGGGTGCCGGACGTCACCGTCAGCCCCGAGCCGTCACGGCGCCCGGCGAGCCAGCCGAGCAGTTCGGCGGCCGGCCCCCCGGCCTCGACCGGGTCGCCGGCTGCCCCGCCCCCGGTGGTCCAGGTCCGGCCGTCGGTGGTGGTCAGGCGGGTCGTGGGCACATCCTGGTGGCCGTCGAACCGTGCTGCCAGGAAGCCGATCTCCCGCTCGGTGAACTCCGCCGGGAGGTCCTCCAGCTCGTAACCGATATCGAGGTCCACGTGGTGCAGTTCCACCTCGATCCAGCGCCGGAACGGTACCCGGGCCGCACGGTCCGTGACACCGCCGCGCAGCTCCACGGTGCGCGACCAGTCCGCCGGTGCCACGCCCACCTGCTGGACGCGGGCCGCCGTCTCCCGCAGGTCCGCGAGCTGGACGTCGAGGGGGCGCGGGGCGTCCCGCTCGATGTCGGCCTCCCGTGCGGCGCCGGAGACGTACATGGGACGCCCCTTTAGAACGTTCACCAAGGCGTCCGCGTTGCGCGCGAGGTGTGCCAGCACATGTCCGCGGGTCCAGCCCGGAAGCCGTGACGCCTTCGTCACAGCGGCGTTGTCCAGTGTGCCGACCGCGAGGAGCAGCCGCTCGGTCGCGTCGTGTACGGACGCCAGGTCATGAGCGTGATCAATCATGGAGCCGACCCTAGTCCCGCCACACCTTCGGGTGAAGGCGGCGATGGAGGACCGCGAATCGAATGCACGTGCTATAAGCTCGGACGCGGCGTCGGGCATGCTGGAGAGCCGGGGATTGTTGTCAACCCGTGAAACCGACCGGCGTTGTCAGTGGCTCGCCCTAGTGTGCGAAAGCACGGGGGTCCCGCCCCTGTCACTTCTCTCAAGAAAGGTGCGGACCGGCGTGGCCGACCGTCTCATCGTCCGTGGAGCGCGCGAGCACAACCTCAAGAACGTCTCGCTCGACCTCCCGCGCGACTCGCTCATCGTCTTCACGGGCCTGTCGGGGTCGGGCAAGTCCTCGCTGGCCTTCGACACGATCTTCGCCGAGGGACAGCGGCGCTACGTGGAGTCGCTCTCCTCGTACGCCCGGCAGTTCCTCGGTCAGATGGACAAGCCGGACGTCGACTTCATCGAGGGCCTGTCCCCGGCCGTCTCCATCGACCAGAAGTCGACCTCGCGCAACCCGCGCTCCACGGTCGGCACCATCACCGAGGTCTACGACTACCTGCGGCTGCTCTTCGCGCGCATCGGCAAGCCGCACTGTCCCCAGTGCTCCCGGCCCATCTCGCGCCAGTCGCCGCAGGCCATCGTCGACCGGGTGCTGGAGCTGCCGGAGGGCAGCCGCTTCCAGGTGCTGTCGCCGCTGGTGCGGGAGCGCAAGGGAGAGTTCGCCGACCTCTTCGCCGAGCTCCAGACCAAGGGCTACTCCCGCGCGCGGGTGGACGGCGAGACCGTCCAGCTGTCCGACCCGCCCACGCTGAAGAAGCAGGAGAAGCACACCATCGAGGTGGTCGTGGACCGCCTCACGGTGAAGGACACCGCCAAGCGCCGCCTCACCGACTCCGTCGAGACCGCGCTCGGCCTGTCCGGCGGCATGGTCGTGCTCGACTTCGTCGACCTCCCGGAGGACGACCCCGAGCGCGAGCGCATGTTCTCCGAGCACCTGTACTGCCCCTACGACGACCTGTCCTTCGAGGAACTGGAGCCCCGCTCCTTCTCCTTCAACTCGCCCTTCGGCGCCTGCCCCGAGTGCGGCGGCATCGGCACGCGCATGGAGGTCGACCCGGAGCTGATCGTTCCCGACCCGGACAAGAGTCTCGACGACGGCGCCATCCACCCCTGGTCGCACGGACACACCAAGGACTACTTCGCCCGGCTGATCGGCGCCCTCGCCGACGCGCTCGGCTTCCGCACCGACATCCCCTTCGCCGGTCTGCCGCAGCGCGCCAAGAAGGCCCTGCTGAACGGCCACAAGACCCAGGTCGAGGTCCGCTACCGCAACCGGTACGGGCGCGAGCGCCGGTACACGACGGCCTTCGAGGGGGCCCTTCCCTTCGTCAAGCGCCGGCACAGCGAGGCCGAGAGCGACGCCAGCCGCGAGCGCTTCGAGGGGTACATGCGCGAGGTCGCCTGCGCCTCCTGCGCGGGCACCCGTCTCAAGCCCATCGTTCTCGCCGTCACGGTGATGGGGAAGTCGATCGCCGACATCTCGGCCATGTCCATCAGCGAGTGCGCGGACTTCCTGGGCGAGCTCAAACTCTCCGCCCGCGACAAGAAGATCGCCGAGCGGGTGCTGAAGGAGGTCAACGAGCGGCTGCGGTTCCTGGTCGACGTGGGCCTCGACTACCTCTCGCTGAACCGCGCGGCGGGCACCCTCTCCGGCGGTGAGGCCCAGCGCATCCGCCTGGCCACCCAGATCGGCTCCGGCCTCGTGGGCGTCCTCTACGTCCTCGACGAGCCGTCCATCGGCCTGCACCAGCGCGACAACCACCGGCTGATCGAGACGCTGGTCAGGCTCCGCGACATGGGCAACACGCTCATCGTCGTCGAGCACGACGAGGACACCATCAAGGTCGCCGACTGGATCGTCGACATCGGTCCGGGCGCCGGTGAGCACGGCGGCAAGGTCGTACACAGCGGAGACCTGAAGGAACTGCTCGAGAACACCGAGTCGCAGACCGGGCAGTACCTGTCCGGCCGGAAGGCGATCCCGCTGCCGGACGTCCGCCGCCCGCTCGACCCGTCGCGCCGGCTCACGGTGCACGGAGCCCGCGAGAACAACCTGCGGGACATCGAGGTGTCCTTCCCCCTCGGCGTGTTCACGGCGGTCACCGGCGTCTCCGGCTCCGGCAAGTCCACACTGGTCAACGACATCCTGTACACCCACCTGGCCCGCGAGCTGAACGGCGCCCGCAACGTCCCCGGCCGGCACACGCGCGTGGACGGCGACGACCTCGTCGACAAGGTCGTGCACGTCGACCAGTCGCCCATCGGCCGTACCCCGCGCTCCAACCCGGCGACGTACACCGGCGTCTTCGACCACGTCCGCAAGCTGTTCGCCGAGACGACGGAGGCGAAGGTCCGCGGCTACATGCCCGGCCGGTTCTCCTTCAACGTCAAGGGGGGCCGCTGCGAGAACTGCTCGGGCGACGGCACCATCAAGATCGAGATGAACTTCCTCCCGGACGTCTACGTCCCGTGCGAGGTCTGCCACGGCGCCCGCTACAACCGGGAGACCCTGGAGGTCCACTACAAGGGCAAGTCCATCGCCGACATCCTGAACATGCCGATCGAGGAGGCCATGCACTTCTTCGAGGCCGTCCCGGCGATCTCCCGCCACATGAAGACACTCCACGACGTCGGTCTCGGGTACGTGCGGCTCGGCCAGGCGGCCACCACCCTGTCCGGCGGCGAGGCCCAGCGGGTGAAGCTCGCGAGCGAGCTGCAGCGGCGCTCCACCGGCCGCACGGTCTACGTCCTGGACGAGCCGACCACCGGACTGCACTTCGAGGACATCAGCAAGCTGCTGACCGTCCTGTCCGGCCTGGTCGACAAGGGCAACACGGTCATCGTCATCGAGCACAACCTCGATGTGATCAAGACCGCGGACTGGGTCGTCGACATGGGCCCCGAGGGCGGTTCCGGCGGCGGTCTGGTCGTCGCGGAGGGCACGCCCGAGCAGGTGGCCGCCGTCCCGGCCAGCCACACCGGCAAGTTCCTGCGCGACGTCCTCGGAGCGGACCGGATCAGCGACGCCGCCACGGTGACGGCCCCGCGCAAGGCGGTGGCGAAGAGGGCCACGGCCAAGAAGACGGTCGTCACCAAGACACCTGCCGGCAAGACGGCCGCCGCCAGGACCGCCGGGAAGGGGACGGTCCGGACGGCGAAGGCCTGACCTGACCGGCCCGGCCGGACGGACCTGGATCCGTCCGGCCGGGCGAGCGGCACGCTGCGAGGGCGTACGGCCTGTCCGGCCGATCACCCCCCGGGCGTGGGACGTGGGGCCTCAAGCATCCAGTTCGTGGGCATACGGAGGCTCCGCGCCCGCGCGCGAGCAGGTGATCGCCGCCGCGCGCGCCGCGAAACCGAGCAGCTCCCGCCAGCCGTCCGCGCCCAGCTTGGCCGCCCCCCGCTCGCTGAGCGCGTCCCGGGCCGCCAGACCGTGCAGCAGCGCCGCGTTGACGGTGTCACCCGCGCCGATCGTGTCCACCACCTCGACCCGCTCACCCGGCACGGTGTACTCGCCGCCCTCCCGCGTGAACACGGTCAGCCCGTCACCGCCCCGGGTGACCACGACCGCCGCCGGACCGGCCGCCAGCCACCGCGCGGGGGTGCCGCCGAGCCACCGGGCGTCCTCCTCGGACAGTTTCAGCAGCGACACCGACGGCAGCCAGCTCAGGAACCGGCTCCGGTAGGCGTCGGGGTCCGGGATCAGCCCCGGCCGGATGTTGGGATCCAGTGCCGTGAACACACCCCGCGCGTGGGCGGTGCGCATCAGCTCCTCGTACGCGGTCGCCCCAGGCTCCAGCACGAGGGAGCAGGTGCCGAACGACACCGCGCGGGTGCCGGCCGGCAACGCGTCCGGAGCCGCGAAGAGCCGGTCCGCCGTCCCCTCCACGTAGAAGGAGTAGACCGCCGAGCCGTCCGTCGCGACCGTGGCGACGGCGAGCGTCGTGGGCTCGTCACCGCGCTGCACCGAGGACACCGCCACGCCGGTCTCGCGCAGCCGGTCCAGCAGTGCCTCGCCGAAGGCGTCGCGGGACACCCGGGAGCAGAAGGTGACGGGGGAGCCGAGACGGCCCAGTGCCACCGCCGTGTTGTAGGGGCCGCCACCGAGCGCCGGCGTCAACGCCGCGAGCGCGCCCGTGCCCCGCGGTACCAGGTCGATCAGTGCCTCACCGGCTACGACGATCACGAGGGGTCCCTTTCTCGGGTTTCGTGGGGGCTGCCGGGTCCGGGCAGCCGCAGGACGTGCGGTGCACGAAGGCGCAGGAGAGCCGCTCGGTCCGCGCGGGCCGGTCCGGCGCGGCCAGGCGGTCCAGGAGCACCTGGACGGCACGGGCGCCGATGTCCCTGCCGGGCTGGGCGATCGCGGTGAGCCGGGGGGAGAACAGGTCAGCCCAGGCGAAGTCGTCGAAGCAGCACAGCGCGATGTCCCCGGGCACGGAGAGACCGCGGGCGCGCAGGGCGCGCAGCGCGCCGATCGTCATGGCGTTGTTCCCGGTGACCAGCGCGGTCGGGGGAGCGCCGAGGGAGAGCAGGTCACCGGTGGCGCGTTCGGCGCCGGCCGACTCGGAGTCGCCGTGCACCAGGAGCCGTTCGTCGAACGGCAGCCCCGCGCCCGCCAGGCCGTGCCGGTAGCCGGTGATCCGCTCGGCGGTGGTGCTGAACCCGGGACGCCCCGCGACCAGGGCGATCCGGCGGTGACCGAGCCCGGCGAGATGCGTGACCAGCAGGGCGGTCGGCTCGGTGTTCTCGGCGCAGACCTGGTCGAAGCGCGGGCCGCCCTTCCCGGTGTCCCCGACCACCCGGTCCAGGAACACGGCCGGCACCTGATGGCGGCCGAGGTACGCGAGCAGCCCGCGCGGCTGCGCGGACGGTGCGACGACCACGCCCTCCACCCGGCGCTCGTGCAGCAGCTGCACCACCTTGCGCTCGTGCTCGGGGTCGTCGTGCGGATCGGCGATGAGCAGGCTGTAGCCGTACTCCAGTGCGGCCGCCTCGACGCCCTGGAGGATCTCGGTGAAGTACGGGTTGCTGATCGCCGACACCGCGAGCCCGATCGAACGGGTGCGGGAGGTCACCAGTGAGCGGGCCAGCGTGTTCGGGGTGTAGCCGAGTTCCTCGACGGCGTCCAGGACCGCCTGGCGGGTGTGCGGGAGCACCGGACGTGTGCCGTTCAGGACGTGCGAGACGGTCGCGACCGAGACCCCGGCGCACCGCGCCACGTCCGTCATGGTCGCCATCGCCCACTCCCTTCGCGCACCCGGCCGACGCGGGTGCCCCGTCGCGGCTCCGTGAGGGGGAAACTATCCCATCCGACGGCAGACGTAAACGCTTGCGCAAGCGTTTACGTCGCTCGGGCACGGCCGGTCCCGGCCGGGTCTCGCCCCACCGTCCTCACCCGCTCCCCACCCGGCAGGCGGAAGGGGCGCCCCCGGTGTGGCCGCCCCGTACCGCCGCCCGACCAGTGGAGATCGGATGTCCGGCCGACCCGCCGCGAGCCGTCGTACCGTCCTCAGAGGTATGGCCCCCACCCCTGTCGCCGGGCTCGGCCTCACCGCCTGCCGGGGAGGCGAGGAGAGGCCCCCGCAGCCGACCGGGCCCGTCGAACTCGGCGCGGAGAGCGAGGTCGCCCCAGGGAGCGGCAAGCTGTTCCGGGACCACGACATCGTGGTCAGCCGGGACGAGGACGGCTCCCTCACCGCGTACAGCACCCTCTGCACGCACGCGAGCTGCCCCGTCAACCAGCTGAAGGGAACGAAGCTGATCTGCCCCTGTCACGGCAGCGAGTTCGACGCCACCACCGGCAAGGTGCTGCGCGAGCCGGCGGTGGCATCGCTGACACGGCTCTCCGTCGAGGTCCGCAACGGCACGATCGTCGCGAAGCCGCAGGCCTGGGCCACCGGGCCCAGCCGCTGAGCCGCGCCGCGGGGCCCGGCCCGGAAGCGGGGTTCAGTCCCAGTCCCAGCCGATCCCCACGTACCCCGTTCGCACGCGCGGTTCGACCAGGTGCACCGAGCGGTGCCGGGCGCTGACCGCCAGCTCCTGACGGCCGCCGCGCGGCGCCGCCGCGGAGTGCTGGGTGAACCGGTGGCAGCGCGCCGGGAGGACCCCGGAGTCGAAGCACACCTGGAGCGCGTACTGGCCGCCGGGGGAGTCCGTCCCGTGCACGTACTCGTGCGAGACACCGGCCGTGCCGTCCTCCACGGCGTACCGGAAGAGGAACGTGTCACCGGCCCGCAGCCGTGTGTCGAAGAGCAGCTCGGCCGCGAGCAGGCCGGTGTCCTGCTGCCGGCGGACGCGGCCGGTACGGCAGTTCTCCAGGGCGTGCACGGCCATCCGGGCCGGTGCGGCACCGGGGTCGCCGTGGTGGACGGCCACGAAGCGGTCGATGCCGTCCCGGTGGGCGCGCACGATGTGGTGGGACTCACGCTCCGCCAGCTCCCGGTGCTCCCCGATCCGGACCCGCTCATGGTGTCCCAGGGCCTGCAGCCCGCTGTCCCGGGTGGCGTCGAGCTCGGCCAGCAGCCTCGCCAGGACGCCCGAGGCCTCGACCAGCGAGCGGTAGGAACGGCCCGCGGGGCGGTCGTCCGGGGTCTGCTCGTCGGACTCGGCGAGCAGGCGGATCAGCGACTCCTCCGGCAGCTCCAGGATCTCCTCCAGTGCCCGTACGGCCCGCAGCGACTCGGCGCGCTGCGGGCGGCGGGCGCCCTGTTGCCAGTAACTGAGGCTGGTGACACCCACCTTCACGCCGTGGCGCGACAGATGGTGCTGCACCCGTTGCAGCGGCAGGCCGCGAGCGGCTATCGCGGCCCGCAGGGCGACATGGAAGGGGCCGCCGCGCAGGGCCGAGTCCAGCTCCGGAGCGGTGGTGTCCGTGTGCGGTGTGGCGTGCGGCATGCAGGGGCCTTTCTCTGAATGTCCACAACGGCTGGTCAGGCCGTTCGCTCGGCGCACCCCGGGTCCCTCCCCCGTCGGCGCGCAGGGGTCCTCACATCCGTACGCCGCCGTTCGGGGTCCCCGAGTTTCCCCGCATTGAAGCGTGCCGACCCATTCCCGACAACACCTGATGCCCAACACGCGGGCGCCGCGCGGTGCCCACGTGGGGCGCCCACGCGTCAGGGGCCGTGGCGGCCCGAAGGCCACCACGGCCCCTGAGAGGGCGAAGAGTCCGCCGCCGACGGGGCGTGGGCGTTGCCATGTCGTTTCACCGGCGTCCGCGACCATGCGGACGAGGGTGTCGACGAGCTCGTCGGCGGTGGTGCGCAGTCCGTCCGTGCCGAGGTGGCCACCGAGCTCCATGTCCGCGATGCCGTGGGCGCCGGTGAGCAGCAGGGCGCCGTAGCGCCGTGTGTCCCGCTCCCCCACGAGGGCGGTGACGACGGCCAGGAACTCCTCCTGGAAGCGTCCGGCCGCGCACCCGCCGCACAGCCGGACGGGATGCCGCCCTGATCACGCGCCTGGGCCCGGTCCCGTCCGAGCGCATACCCGATCGCGTCCTCGCCGCCAACCCGCGCCGCCACTGCCCGAAGGGAGCCGTCGGCCGACGAGGGCCCCGCGAACAGCCCCGCCCCCTGTGGTGCGGCCACCGGTGAGGAGCTGAGGAGGGCCACCGGGACCGGCAGCCCCGCCCCGACCTCACCTTGCAACGGACATCAGCCCACGAACCGCCCTCTGGTGCCCTGCCGGGAAGGGCCCCGTGACTTCCCTACGACCTGCCTGCCGTGTCCCGGCCGCCCTTGGGGCGCGGACCCAGGCGCTTGGCGCGCACGATGTCGGGGTCGCGTGGGTCGAGGGAGTCGAAGAGGGGGGCCGTCTCGTCCGCGTACCGGCGGGCGCGGGAGGCCGGCCGTCGTGTTTTCTCGATCCGTGTCTGTCGCATTGTCCGACCAGCCCTCCGACTCGTGACCGCGTCCGCATCCTGCTGGCATCCCGCCCGAGGGGCCGGACCCCCCACCTTCCCGTTTCCCACCGGTCATAACCCTTCCGCAGCGGTGCCCGGCCCGCAGCCGCACGGCCCCGCCGCCGTGTCGGTCCCCGCCAGTAGGGTGTGAGACATGGCCGACCCCTCCAGCTACCGCCCCAAACCGGGCGAGATCCCCGACTCGCCGGGGGTCTACCGTTTCCGCGACGAGCACCGCCGGGTGATCTACGTCGGAAAGGCGAAGAGCCTGCGCCAGCGCCTGGCGAGTTACTTCCAGGACCTCGCCGGGCTCCACCCCCGTACCCGCACCATGGTCACCACGGCCGCCTCCGTGGAGTGGACGGTGGTGTCCACGGAGGTCGAGGCGCTCCAGCTGGAGTACTCCTGGATCAAGGAGTACGACCCCCGGTTCAACGTCAAGTACCGCGACGACAAGAGCTACCCCTACCTCGCGGTGACGATGAACGAGGAGTTCCCGCGCGTGCAGGTGATGCGCGGTCACAAGAAGAAGGGCGTCCGGTACTTCGGCCCGTACGGGCACGCGTGGGCGATCCGCGACACCGTGGACCTGCTGCTCCGGGTGTTCCCGGTGCGTACCTGCTCGGCCGGTGTCTTCAAGAACGCCGCCCGTACCGGCCGCCCCTGCCTGCTCGGCTACATCGACAAGTGCTCCGCGCCCTGCGTGGACCGCGTCTCCGCCGAGGACCACCGTGAACTCGCCGAGGAGTTCTGCGACTTCATGGCCGGCCGCACCGGCACCTATGTGCGCCGCCTGGAACAGCGGATGACCGAGGCGGCCGAGGAGATGGAGTACGAGCGGGCCGCCCGCCTGCGCGACGACATCGGGGCCCTGAAGAAGGCCATGGAGAAGAGCGCGGTGGTGCTCGCCGACGCCACCGACGCCGACCTGGTCGCGGTCGCCGAGGACGAGCTGGAGGCGGCCGTCCAGATCTTCCACGTACGCGGCGGACGCGTACGCGGCCAGCGCGGCTGGGTCACCGACAAGGTGGAGGAGATCACCACCGGTGCCCTGGTGGAGCACGCCCTGCAGCAGCTGTACGGCGAGGAGACCGGCGACGCCGTCCCGAGGGAGGTCCTGGTCCCCGCGCTGCCCGACCCGGTGGAGCCCGTCCAGCAGTGGCTCACCGGGCGGCGGGGCTCGGGCGTCTCGCTGCGGGTCCCGCAGCGCGGGGACAAGCGGGCCCTGATGGAGACCGTGGAGCGCAACGCCCAGCATGCCCTCGTCCTGCACAAGACCAAGCGCGCCTCCGACCTGACCACGCGCTCGCGCGCGCTGGAGGAGATCGCCGACGCCCTGGGCCTGGACAGCGCCCCGCTGCGGATCGAGTGCTACGACATCTCGCACCTCCAGGGCGACGACGTCGTGGCCTCCATGGTCGTCTTCGAGGACGGGCTGGCCCGCAAGAGCGAGTACCGCCGCTTCCAGATCAAGAGCTTCGCCGGCCAGGACGACGTCCGGTCCATGCACGAGGTGATCAGCCGCCGCTTCCGGCGCTATCTCGCCGACAAGGAGCGGACCGGCGAGTGGAGCGACGGCGCGGAGCCCTACGGCGGGCAGCCCGTGGAGGAGACCGTCGGAAGCGCCGGGGCCGCCGGTGGTTGCGCCGTACCGTCCGCGAACACGCTCACCGAGGACGACGGCCGCCCCAAGCGCTTCGCGTACCCGCCCCAGCTGATCGTCGTCGACGGCGGCGCCCCCCAGGTCGCGGCGGCCCGCCGGGCCCTGGACGAGCTCGGCATCGACGACATCGCGGTGTGCGGCCTCGCCAAGCGGCTGGAGGAGGTGTGGCTGCCGGACGACGACGACCCCGTGGTGCTGCCCCGCACCAGCGAGGGCCTCTACCTGCTCCAGCGCGTCCGGGACGAGGCCCACCGTTTCGCCATCGGCTATCAGCGCGTCAAGCGGGCCAAACGCTTCCGGTCCGGTCCGCTGGACGATGTGCCCGGCCTCGGAGAGAGCCGCAAGCAGGCGCTGATCAAGCACTTCGGCTCGGTGAAGAGGCTGCGCGCGGCGACCGTCGAACAGATCTGCGACGTGCCCGGCGTGGGCCGCAAGACGGCCGAGGCGATCACCGCCGCCCTCGCCGGGGCGGTCCCCGCCGGTCCCGCCGTGAACACGGCGACGGGCGAGATCATGGACGACATGGTTGACATGGATGGCATGGACGACGTGGAAGAACCCGGGAAGTCCGGGGGTTCTCCCGGGGAGCCCGTGCCCACGGGCGCCCCGGACGACCGACGGGGACTGGAGACATGACCGAGCACGAGACACACAAGGACACCGGTCGGGACACGGACCGGGACGCGGGTGCGGGCCGGGACACCGGCCGGGGCCGCAGCGAGGACACAGGCCCCGGGACACGGCAGGACGACGGCGACGGAACAGGTGACGGAGCACAGGTGAGTACGGGCAAGGAAACGGCCGGGGCCCCCGAAGTGGCGATCCCCGAGCTGGTGATCATCTCCGGCATGTCCGGGGCCGGCCGGTCCACGGCCGCGAAGTGTCTGGAGGACCTGGGCTGGTTCGTCGTCGACAACCTCCCGCCCGCGCTGATCCCCACCATGGTGGAACTCGGCGCCCGCTCCCAGGGCAACGTGGCCCGGATCGCGGTCGTCGTCGACGTCCGCGGCCGGCGCTTCTTCGACAACCTCCGCGAATCCCTCGCCGACCTCGCCAGCCGGGGCGTCACCCGGCGGACCGTCTTCCTGGAGTCCTCCGAGGAAGCCCTGGTGCGCCGCTTCGAGTCGGTACGCCGCCCGCACCCCCTCCAGGGCGACGGCCGCATCGTCGACGGCATCACCGCCGAGCGCGAACTGCTGCGCGAACTGCGCGGCGACGCCGACCTGGTGATCGACACCTCCAGCCTCAACGTGCACGAGCTGCGCGCCAAGATGGACGCCCAGTTCGCCGGCGACGAGGAGCCCGAGCTGCGGGCCACCGTGATGTCCTTCGGCTTCAAGTACGGCCTCCCGGTCGACGCCGACCTGGTCGTGGACATGCGGTTCCTGCCCAACCCGCACTGGGTCCCGGAACTGCGTGCCTTCACCGGCCGCAACGAGGAGGTGGCGGCGTACGTCCTCAACCAGCCCGGCGCCAAGGAGTTCCTCGACCGGTACGCCGAGCTGCTGCGGCTGATCGCCGCGGGCTACCGCCGTGAGGGCAAGCGTTATGTGACCGTCGCCGTCGGCTGCACCGGCGGCAAGCACCGCTCGGTCGCCATGTCGGAGAAGCTCGCCGCCCGACTCGCCGCGGAGGGCGTGGAGACGGTGGTCGTCCACCGGGACATGGGACGGGAATGACCGCACGTACTCCGCGGCTGCACCGGTTGCGCCGGGTGATGCCCGAAGGGCGCGCCACCGGACGGCAGACCGGGGCCCGCGGCGCCAGGCCGCGACGCCGCGGCGCCCAGCCCAAGGTGGTCGCCCTCGGCGGCGGCATGGGACTGTCCGCCTCGCTCGCCGCGCTGCGCCGGATCACCGGCGACCTCACCGCGGTCGTCACCGTGGCCGACGACGGCGGCTCCAGCGGGCGGCTGCGCGACGAACTGGGTGTGCTGCCGCCCGGCGACCTGCGTAAGGCGCTGGCCGCGCTGTGCGGCGACGACGACTGGGGCCAGACCTGGGCCCGGGTCATCCAGCACCGCTTCCAGTCCAAGGGCGAGCTGCACGAGCACGCGGTCGGCAATCTGCTGATCGTCGCCCTGTGGGAGCAGCTCGGCGACCACGTCCAGGCCCTGGACCTGGTGGGCCGGCTGCTCGGCGCGCACGGGCGGGTGCTGCCCATGTCGGCCGTACCACTGGAGCTCCAGGCGCTGGTGAAGGGCCACGACCCCAAGCACCCCGAGGCCGTGGACACCGTCCGCGGCCAGGCGACCGTCGCCCTCACCCCCGGCGAGGTGCAGTCCGTGCACCTCGTGCCGAACGACCCGCCCGCCGTCCCCGAGGCGGTCGAGGCGGTCCTCGACGCCGACTGGGTGGTGCTCGGCCCCGGTTCCTGGTTCTCGTCGGTCATCCCGCACCTCCTGGTGCCGGAACTGCTGGACGCGCTCGTCCGGACCAAGGCGCGCCGGGTGCTCTCCCTGAACCTCGCTCCGCAGCCCGGAGAAACCGAGGGCTTCTCCCCGCAGCGTCATGTGGAGGTTTTGGGACGACACGCCCCTAAACTCGCCCTGGACGTGGTGCTGGCCGACGAGGCCGCCGTGCCCGACCGCGACTTGCTGACCGACGCCGCCGAGCGGCTCGGCGCCGCGGTCGAGCTGGCGCCGGTGGCCCGGCCCGACGGAAGCCCCCGGCACGACCCGGAGCTGTTGGCCGCCGCGTACGACCGTATTTTTCGGATGCATGGAAGGATCGGCCCATGGCGATGACGGCAGCGGTGAAGGACGAGGTCTCCCGGCTCCCCGTCACGCGGACCTGCTGCAGAAAGGCGGAGGTCTCCGCCGTTCTGCGGTTCGCCGGCGGCCTTCACCTGGTGAGCGGACGCATCGTGATCGAGGCGGAGCTGGACACGGCGATGGCCGCCCGCCGCCTCAAGCGGGACATCATGGAGATCTTCGGACACAGCTCCGAACTGATCGTGATGGCGCCGGGCGGGCTGCGCCGCGGCTCGCGCTACGTCGTCCGGGTGGTCGCGGGCGGCGATCAGCTGGCCCGCCAGACCGGCCTGGTGGACGGCCGGGGCCGTCCGATCCGCGGGCTGCCCCCGCAGGTGGTCTCGGGGGCCACCTGCGACGCCGAGGCGGCCTGGCGCGGGGCGTTCCTGTCGCACGGCTCCCTCACCGAGCCGGGCCGTTCCTCCTCACTGGAGGTGACCTGCCCCGGACCGGAGGCCGCGCTGGCCCTGGTCGGTGCCGCCCGACGCCTGTCCATCGCCGCCAAGGCCCGCGAGGTGCGCGGCGTGGACCGGGTCGTCGTCCGTGACGGCGACGCCATCGGCGCGCTGCTCACCCGGCTGGGCGCGCACGACTCGGTGCTGGCCTGGGAGGAGCGCCGGATGCGCCGCGAGGTGCGCGCCACGGCGAACCGGCTGGCCAACTTCGACGACGCCAACCTGCGCCGCTCGGCCCGCGCGGCCGTCGCCGCCGGCGCCCGGGTGCAGCGTGCCCTGGAGATCCTCGCCGACGACGTCCCCGAGCACCTCGCCGCGGCCGGGCGGCTGCGCATGGAGCACAAGCAGGCCTCGCTGGAGGAACTGGGCGCGCTCGCCGACCCGCCGCTGACCAAGGACGCCGTGGCCGGCCGGATCCGCCGGCTGCTCGCGATGGCCGACAAGCGCGCCACCGACCTCGGCATCCCGGGCACGGAGGCCAACATCGGCGAGGAACTCGCCGACAACCTCGTCGGCTAGGGCCTGTCCGACGGTTCGACCCGGCAGTGGAACACGGGGCGCAGGGCCTTTGGTCCGAGCCGATCCGCCCTTCCTGACGGAGCCGCACAAGGTCCCCCGGCCTGGGCGGTCCGCACCCTACTGGCGGGTAAGGCCCGGCCTGCCGGGTATGGCCCGACTCGATGTCACGGGCGTGGTCCCGGAGAGGTAGGGTCGGGGGTGGTCGGGGACATCCCATACAGCTCGCCGGCGACTTGTGCCGGCGCACCAACGAGGAGATCGGTTCGTGACGATCCGCGTAGGCATCAACGGGTTTGGCCGCATCGGCCGGAACTACTTCCGCGCATTGCTCGAGCAGGGCGCAGACATCGAGATCGTGGCAGTCAATGACCTGGGTGACACCGCGACCACTGCCCACCTGCTGAAGTACGACACCATTCTGGGCCGCCTCAAGCAGGAGGTCTCCCACACCGCCGACACGATCACGGTCGGCGACAAGACGGTCAAGGTGCTCTCCGAGCGCAACCCCGCCGACATCCCGTGGGGCGAGCTGGGCGTCGACATCGTCATCGAGTCGACCGGCATCTTCACCAAGAAGGCCGACGCCGGGAAGCACATCACCGGTGGCGCCAAGAAGGTCATCATCTCGGCTCCGGCCAAGGATGAGGACGTCACCATCGTCATGGGCGTCAACCAGGACAAGTACGACCCGGCGAGCCACCACGTCATCTCCAACGCCTCCTGCACCACCAACTGCGTGGCGCCGATGGCGAAGGTGCTCGACGAGAACTTCGGCATCGTCAAGGGCCTGATGACGACGGTGCACGCGTACACGAACGACCAGCGCATCCTGGACTTCCCGCACACGGACCTGCGCCGTGCCCGTGCCGCCGCCGAGAACATCATCCCGACGACGACCGGTGCCGCGAAGGCCACCGCCCTGGTGCTGCCGCAGCTCGAGGGCAAGCTGGACGGCATCGCGATGCGCGTCCCGGTCCCGACCGGCTCGGTCACCGACCTGGTCGTCGAGCTCGGCCGCGAGGTCACCAAGGAAGAGGTCAACGCCGCCTTCCAGAAGGCCGCCGAGGGCGAGCTCAAGGGTCTCCTCGAGTACACGGAGGACCCGATCGTCTCCTCCGACATCGTCAACGCCCCGGCGTCCTGCACGTTCGACTCGTCCCTGACCATGGTCCAGGACGGCAAGAGCGTGAAGATCATCGGCTGGTACGACAACGAGTGGGGCTACTCCAACCGCCTCGTCGACCTCACGGTCTTCGTCGGCAACCAGCTCTGATCGTGGAGCAGACCGCCTGATATGAGTGCAGGGCTCGGCCGGCGCGCCAACGCGCTGTCCGAGCCCTGACGCACGTATCGGAGCGGTCGACCGCTTCCGATCACGAGTGATCACGAGCGAACACAAGCTCTTCTCCAGGAGTCCCTTCATGAAGACGATCGACGAACTCCTCTCCGAAGGGGTCGCGGGCAAGCGGGTCTTCGTCCGCGCCGACCTCAACGTGCCGCTGGACGGCACCACCATCACCGACGACGGCCGCATCCGCGCGGTGCTGCCCACCGTCAAGGCGCTCGCCGAGGCGGGCGGCCGTGTCGTCGTCGCCTCGCACCTGGGCCGCCCCAAGGGCGCCCCGGACCCCGCCTTCTCGCTCGCCCCGGCCGCCGCCCGTCTGGGCGAACTCCTCGGCTCCGACGTGGCGTTCGCGACGGACACCGTCGGTGAGTCCGCCACCGCCACCGTCGCCGGCCTCGCCGACGGACAGGTCGCGGTCCTCGAGAACCTGCGCTTCAACGCCGGCGAGACCGCCAAGGACGACGCCGAGCGCGGCGCCTTCGCCGACCGTCTGGCCGGCCTGGCCGACCTTTACGTGGGCGACGGCTTCGGCGCGGTGCACCGCAGGCACGCGTCCGTGTACGACCTCCCGGCCCGCCTGCCGCACGCCGCGGGCTACCTCATCGCCACCGAGGTCGGTGTCCTGAAGAAGCTCACGGCCGACGTCCGGCGGCCCTACGTCGTCGCCCTCGGCGGCGCCAAGGTCTCCGACAAGCTCGCCGTCATCGACGAACTGCTCGGCAAGGCCGACCGCATCCTCATCGGCGGCGGCATGGCGTACACCTTCCTCAAGGCCAAGGGGTACGAGATCGGCACGTCGCTGGTCCAGGAGGACCAGCTGTCCGCCGTCACCGAGTACCTGGAGCGCGCCGAGAAGAACGGTGTCGAACTGCTGCTGCCGGTCGACACCCTGGTCGCCGAGGCGTTCCCGGACCTGAAGACCAAGGCGCCGGCCCACCCCGACGCCGTCGCCGCGGACGCCATGCCGGCCGGCCGGATGGGCCTGGACATCGGCCCCGAGACCTGCATGCTCTACGCCTCGAAGCTCGCCGACGCGGCCACCGTCTTCTGGAACGGCCCCATGGGCGTCTTCGAGCACCCCGACTACGCCGAGGGCACCAAAGCGGTCGCCCAGGCCCTCCTCGGCTCCCCGGGCTACACCGTGGTCGGCGGCGGCGACTCCGCCGCGGCCGTCCGCATCCTGGGCTTCGACGAAAAGGCATTCGGCCACATCTCGACCGGAGGCGGCGCCTCCCTCGAATACCTCGAGGGCAAGACGCTCCCCGGCCTCGCCGCACTGGAGGACTGACCCTCAATGACCGCTGCTGAAAAAGGCCGCACCCCGCTGATGGCGGGCAACTGGAAGATGAACCTCAACCACCTCGAGGCCATCGCCCACGTCCAGAAGCTCGCCTTCGCGCTCGCCGACACGGACTACGAGGCCGTGGAGGCCGCCGTCCTGCCGCCCTTCACCGACCTGCGCTCCGTGCAGACCCTCGTCGACGGCGACAAGCTGAAGATCAGGTACGGCGCCCAGGACATCTCGGCGCACGACGCAGGGGCCTACACCGGCGAGATCTCCGGCCCGATGCTGGCCAAGCTGAAGTGCGCGTACGTGACGGTCGGGCACTCCGAGCGCCGGCAGTACCACGGTGAGACCGACGAACTCGTGAACGCCAAGGTCAAGGCCGCGTACAAGCACGGCATCACGCCGATCCTGTGCGTCGGCGAGGAGCTGTCCGTGCGCGAGGCCGGCAACCACGTCGCCCACACCCTCGCCCAGGTCGAGGGCGGTCTGAAGGACCTGACCGCCGAGCAGGCCGAGTCCGTCGTGATCGCCTACGAGCCCGTGTGGGCCATCGGCACCGGCAAGGTCTGCGGCGCCGGGGACGCCCAGGAGGTCTGCGGCGCCATCCGCGGCAAGCTCGCCGAGCTGTACTCGCAGGAGGTCGCCGACCGGGTCCGCATCCAGTACGGCGGCTCGGTCAAGTCGGGCAACGTCGCCGAGATCATGGCCCAGACCGACATCGACGGCGCCCTGGTCGGCGGTGCCTCGCTGGACGCGGACGAGTTCGTCAAGATCATCCGCTTTCGCGACCAGTGAGTAGGCTCTAGCCGCGATCCGTCGTACCCTTGCGGGGTCCAGTCCTGTGCTGGACCCCGCGTCGTCCGTCCGAATCCGAGGAAGTTGGTCCAGCCGTGGTTTTGGGGTTCTCGATCGCCCTGATCGTCTTCAGCCTGCTGCTGATGCTGCTGGTGCTGATGCACAAGGGAAAGGGCGGCGGCCTCTCCGACATGTTCGGTGGCGGCATGCAGTCCTCCGTCGGCGGCTCCTCGGTCGCCGAGCGCAACCTCGACCGGATCACCGTCGTGGTCGGTCTGCTCTGGGCCGTGTGCATCATCGCGCTCGGCGTCATGATGAAGACGAGCTGACCCGGGCGAAAGCCCCTGGCGGACAGTCCGTCCGCATCGGGTACGCATTCCCCACGTAAGGCCCCATGTCCGGTACGCGCGGCACAGCGCGGCCTATCATGGGGCTTGCGTCTGGATAGGGGAGCGGTAACTCCAATCACTGGACGCGCGTTGGGCCTTACGTAGACTGAGGCGCTCGCGGCGAAGCGGAACGCCGACTCGCTTCGCCGCACCATCACGCAGGGAGTTACAACCGTGGCAAGTGGCAACGCGATCCGGGGAAGCCGGGTCGGGGCGGGGCCGATGGGCGAGGCCGAGCGCGGTGAGTCAGCGCCGCGGCTGCGCATCTCCTTCTGGTGCTCCAACGGGCACGAGACCCAGCCGAGCTTCGCGAGCGACGCGCAGGTCCCCGACACGTGGGACTGCCCCCGCTGCGGCTTTCCGGCGGGCCAGGACCGGGAGAACCCCCCGGACCCGCCGCGTACCGAGCCCTACAAGACGCACCTCGCCTATGTGCGGGAACGGCGCAGCGACGCGGACGGCGAGGCGATCCTCGCCGAGGCGCTCGCCAAACTGCGGGGCGAGATCTAGCAGTTCGGTTCGACACCAGTGCCGAGGTCTACCCGTGCCGCGGTCTACCCGTGCCGTGGTCTACCCGTGCCGTGCTCGTGCCCGGCTGTTCACCGTCGGCTCCTGGTCGCGGCCTGCTCCTTCTTCCTGCCCGCGGCCCCGCCCGACGTCCTGCCCCTCGCCGTGCCGATACCCGGGGGCCGGACAGCCGTACCTGTTGTTGTGCCCCACGACGGCGTCACGACAGGTGATGTCCACCTCTGATCAATTAGGTTGGAAACCGGCAGCGGGGCGGATACGCAGCACAGGCAGCAAGGAAGAAGGCTGAAGTCCGAGATGAACGCAGACGGCCGTACCAGGCTCGACCAGACTCCCGAGTGGACCGCACTGGCCAAGCACCGCGAGGAGCTCGGGGACCTGCGGTTGCGCGAGGTGTTCGCCGCCCACCCGGACCGGGGCACCGCGTACACCCTCCGAGTCGGTGACCTGTACATCGACTACTCCAAGCACCTCGTCACCGACGACACCCTGCGTTTGCTGCGCGAACTGGCCGCGGCCACCGACGTGTTCGGGCTGCGCGACGCCATGTTCCGCGGTGAGCGCATCAACACCACCGAGGACCGGGCGGTCCTGCACACCGCCCTCAGGGCGCCGCGCGACGCGGTGGTCGAGGTCGACGGGGAGAACGTCGTCCCGGGCGTGCACGCCGTTCTCGACAAGATGGCGGACTTCGCCGACCGGGTGCGTTCCGGCGAGTGGACCGGCCACACCGGCAAGCGCATCCGCACCGTGGTCAACATCGGCATCGGCGGCTCCGACCTGGGTCCCGCGATGGCGTACGAGGCGCTGCGCGCCTTCACCGACCGCGACCTCACGGTCCGCTTCGTGTCCAACGTGGACGGCTCCGACCTGCACGAGGCCACCCGCGACCTGGACCCGGCCGAGACGCTGTTCGTCATCGCGTCCAAGACCTTCACCACCATCGAGACGGTCACCAACGCCACCTCCGCGCGGACCTGGCTGCTCAGCGCACTCGGCGACGAGGGCGCCGTCGCCAGGCACTTCGTCGCCCTGTCGACGAACGCGGAGAAGGTCGCCGACTTCGGCATCGACACGGCGAACATGTTCGAGTTCTGGGACTGGGTCGGCGGACGCTACTCGTACGCCTCGGCGATCGGCCTGTCGCTGATGATCGCCATCGGTCCGGGCCGCTTCCGGGAGATGCTCGACGGGTTCCGCCTCGTCGACGACCACTTCCGCACGGCCCCCGCCGAGTCCAACGTGCCGCTGCTGCTGGGGCTGCTGGGCGTCTGGTACGGCAACTTCCTGGGCGCCCAGTCGCACGCGGTGCTGCCGTACTCGCACTACCTGTCGAAGTTCACCGCCTATCTCCAGCAACTCGACATGGAGTCCAACGGCAAGTACGTCGGCCGGGACGGGCGTGAGGTCCAGTGGCAGACCGGACCCGTCGTCTGGGGCACGCCGGGCACCAACGGGCAGCACGCCTATTACCAGCTGATCCACCAGGGGACGAAGCTGATCCCGGCGGACTTCATCGGCTTCGCCGAGCCGGTCGCCGAGCTGAGCGACGAACTCAAGGCGCAGCACGACCTGTTGATGGCCAACTTCTTCGCCCAGACGCAGGCCCTGGCCTTCGGCAAGACGCCGGACGAGGTGCGCGGCGAAGGCGTGCCCGAGGAACTGGTGCCGCACAGGACGTTCAAGGGCGACCACCCCACGACCACGATCCTCGCGCGCGAGCTGACGCCGTCCGTCCTCGGCCAGCTCGTCGCCCTCTACGAGCACAAGGTGTTCGTGCAGGGCGCGGTCTGGAACATCGACTCCTTCGACCAGTGGGGCGTGGAGCTCGGCAAGGTGCTCGCCAAGCGCGTCGAGCCCGCGCTCACCGAGGGCGCCGACGTACCCGGCCTGGACGCTTCCAGCCGGGCCCTGGTCGCCACCTACCGAAAGCTGCGCGGCCGGAACTGAGAACGGAGCGGGAAGCGGACGGCGCACTGTCGTCCGCTTCCCGTGGAATCCCCCGTCGATCATGACGACCACCATCACGGCGGACGCTCGGGGGCGTTCAAGTTGGGACGCGTACACGGGAGTCGGGCGGGAGGACCGCTCAGGGTCCCGACGTTCCCGAAGCCCCGTCAGCCGGCGCGGGCGCTGTTCCACCCCGCGTGGACACCCGACTCGCTCGATCCGTCCATCGAACGGCTCAAGCGCATACGGATCATCGCCGGACCGGCCGCCGCCCTCGGCGTGTACACCTTCCTCGCCGGCGGGTCCGACTTCACCGAGCTGCTGACGAACACCCTGGCCGCGGCCCTGGTGCTCCTCTTCCTCACCCCGCTGAGGGTCGGCGCGATGTTCCTGGTGTGCCGGCGCGCCGGCACCGTACGGCAGCTGCGGGTGCCGCTGTTCGACGCGCTCAAGCTGCTGCCCCTCGTCCGCGCCCTCGCCGCCCCGGTGCTGCCGGGGTGGGCGATGCCCGGGCTCGGGAGGGAGGACCTGGGGCTGTTCCTGGTCCTCTGCCCGGTGATGCTGTGGCTCTTCGTCTTCGTCTTCGCCGCGGCGCCGCGGATCTCCGGGAACTTCTTCGGCACGGGCGCCGTGCACCGCTCACTGCCGGCCCTGCTCGCCGTCGTCACCTGCTGGCTGATGTCCCTGCCGGGCCTGATCACCGGTGATCTGCACGGGCTCGGTCTCGCCCTGGGCATCGTCTTCATCCTGGCCGCCCCGCCGACGGTCACCGGGATCGCCCTGCTGGAACTGCGGCGGCTCAAGCGGCGCCACGGCGTCCGGCCGGCGGACCACCCGGCGACCCGGGGCCCGTTCCCCGGACTCGTCCCGCAGACCCCGCCTCCGGCTCCGGAACCGGCATCGCATCCGGCCTCCGCTTCCGTCCACGCCCCGGCGCACGGTCCGGGGCAGCCGCACGTTGCGGTGCAGGGCAA
This sequence comes from Streptomyces yamdrokensis, assembly GCF_053890455.1. Taxonomy (NCBI): domain Bacteria; kingdom Bacillati; phylum Actinomycetota; class Actinomycetes; order Kitasatosporales; family Streptomycetaceae; genus Streptomyces; species Streptomyces yamdrokensis. The sequence continues at coordinate 1,761,803 of NZ_CM132679.1, read as the reverse complement.
CCCCTACGCCTACCCGCGGTCCCCGTACGTCCCGGGCACGCCCGGCCATCCGTACGCACCGGCCGCCCCGCAGAACCCGTACGCGCGCTGACCCGCCGGAGAACCCCTTCCGCGCCCCCACAGGCCGCAGCACCCGGGGCCGGCCCTCACGCGACCGCGCTCAGGGTGTCCGCGAGGCGGCGCCGGGCCGCGCGGGCGGCCGGGAGGGCCGCCAGGGCGGCGGCGCCCAGCACGGCGGCGCTGCCGAGGAGCACCAGGAGTGCGGGGGAGGGCCCGCGGGCGATCCCGGCGCCGATGCCGCTCGACCGTCCCTGGGCGTCGATCAGCCAGTGTGCCAGCGGCAGCCCCAGCCCCATGGCGACGAGCACGGCGGCCAGTGCCGTGCAGGAGGTGGCAGTGACCGTGATCCCGGTGATCTGCCGCGGTGAGAGGCCGATCGCCTTGAGCGCGAGCAGGTCCCGTTCGCCCTCGCGTACCGTGCCGCCGATCGCGGTGAGCAGCTCGATCAGTCCGATCAGGGCGAGTACGGCGATCAGCCCGACGACGACCGCGCGCAACGCGGACAGCCCTTCGGCGGGATTGGTCACCGTATGCACGTCCAGCCGGCCGTCTCCCACCCCGGCCAGCCGCTCGGCGACGGCCGTGGGGTCGGCGCCGGGGTCCAGCCGGAGCTGGTAGAGGGCGGGCTCCAGCCCGGGGTCGTTGCCGCGGAGGGTGTCGAGCGAGGTGGAGATGACCCGCCCGGCGTTCTCCGGCTCGATGCTGCGGCCGACGATGTGCAGGATCTGCGGCCGGTCGCCGACGGTCACCCGGACCCAGTCGCCGACCCGGACGTGCAGCAGGTCCAGCAGCCCCTGCCCCGCCACCGCCTCGTCGGGGCCGTGCGCGGCGCGGCCCTCGGCCAGGGTGAACGGGTAGGGCTCCTGGCGGGTGCCGAAGCCGCGCAGCGCGATCGTGGCGGTCTGGCCGGGAACCAGGGCGGCCACCTCGACGCCCGGGTGGGCGGCGGCGACCTGCGGATCGCGTTCCAGCAGGGCGCGGGCCTCCCGGTCGCCGAGCGAGGCGTCCGCGCGGACGCTCAGCGCGGTGGGCAGCCCCACCCGCTCCGGGCTGCTGTGGAAGCGGTCGATGGTGGTCCACGCGCTCAGTGCCGTCACGATCAGCAGCAGCGGCAACGCCAGCCTGGCCACCATGCCCAGCGAGCGCGGGCGGCTGAACGCCTTGTGCCAGCCCAGGACCAGTGCGGGCGGCACCCGGGCCCCGAGCGCCCGTCGCGCCACACCCGTCAGCCGGCCGGCCGCCGGCCCGGGCCCCGCGGTCACGCTCCCGTCCGCCTCCGGGCGGACGACGGGAGTGTGCCGACGGGACCCGGGTACCGGCACCGGCGGCACCCGGCCCGCCCGCCACGCCGCGAGCCCGGTGGTGGCGCCGATGAACAGCACCGCCCCCACGGGTACGACGAACAGCGCCACGGTGTGTCCCGGCAGCCCCTGCCACACGCCGACCGCGTCGCCGAGCCGGCCCGGTATCCCGCTGCCCAGCGTCTCGGTCAGCGCGGCGGCAGCCACCGCACCCAGCAGGGCATAGCCGAGATGCTGGAGCAGGAAGACGCGGACGACCTGCCCCGGGGTGAAGCCGATCGCCTTGAGGACGGAGATGTCCCGCAGATGCCCCCGGATCCTGGTGCTGATCGCCCCGTGCACCGCGAACCCGGCGGCGACCAGCGCGCCGAGCCCGAACAGGCCGAGGACCTGGCCGAGCAGCCGGTTGTCGCCCTGCGCCGCGGCCCGCGCCTGCTGCCAGGTGGAGACCTCGCCGATCGCGCCGGCGCCCAGCACCGTCACCGCACGCTGCACCGCGTACCCGGTGTCGGCGGGGTCGGTCAGCCGCAGCCCGGTCACCCGGCCGTCGGGGTCGGTCACGGCCGACGGCAGGGCCCACACCAGGCCGGGCCGTTCCCCCGGCCGGTAGCGCGGCTCGGCACTGTCGGCGACGCCCACCACGGTCAGGGTCCGCGCGGTGCCGGGCAGGGTGAGGGTGTCGCCGGGCGTGGTGAGCAGGGCGCGGGCGAGGCTGCTCTCCAGCACCACACCGTCGGGGGTGGCGGGGTCCAGCCAGTGCCCGGAGGTGAGCAGCGGGCGGCCGGTGCCGGGCTGTCCGACGGTGCCGCGCAGCTCGGCGGAGGCCCGGCTGCCGCGGGCGGCGAGGGTGACGGCGGCCGTGGGGTGGGGGCCGGAGACGGACTCCACACCGTCCAGGTCCGCCAGCTTCGAGGCGTCGGCCGAAGCGGTGGTGTGCAGGGTGACGTGGGCGCCGCGGGCCTGGGTGAAGGTCCGCTGCCAGGGGTTGGTGGCGTATCCGAACAGGGCCGTGGCCAGCAGCAGGGACGCGACGACACCCGCGGTGGCGAGGACCAGGAACAGCGCCTCGCCGCGGTGCGCGCGCAGATCGGAGTGCGCCCAGCGCAGGGTCGCTCGCACCGGCGTCAGCTCCTTCGCCCGCGCCGGACGCCCGGACCGTCGTACACCCGCATGCCCGTCCTTCGTCAGTCCTGGTCGGTCCCGTGTTGCGGCCGGCCCTGTGTTCCGGCCGGTTCCTGGTCGGTCCTTGGTCAGTCCCTGAGTTCCAGCACCCCGGACGCGCCGCGGCCGCGCGACGGCGTTCCGTCGAGTTCCGCGTCGTCGGCGATCCGTCCGTCGAAGAAACTGATCACCCGGTCCGCGGCGCTTGCCAGCCGGGCGTCGTGCGTGACCAGGACGATCGTCTGTCCGCGCTGGTGGAAGCGGGACAGCAGCCGCATCACCTCGCGGGTGCCCTTGCTGTCCAGACTGCCGGCGGGTTCGTCCGCCAGCAGCAGCGGCGGATGGTTGACCAGGGCACGGGCCAGTGCGACCCGCTGCTGCTCACCGCCGGACAGCTCGCCCGGCATGCTCCGCTCCTTGCCCGTCAGGCCCAGCTCGGCCAGCAGCTCCTCCCGGCCGGCGCGGGCCTTCCTCGGCGGGGTTCCGGCGAGCAGGGCCGGCAGTTCCACGTTGTCGGCGACCGACAGGTTCGAGACGAGGTTGAAGAACTGGAAGACGATCCCGATGCGCTTCCTGCGCTCCACCGCCCAGCGGGCCTCGCTGTAGGCGTCGGTGCGCTCGCCGTCCAGCCAGATGCTGCCGGCGTCCGGACGCTGGAGCCCGCCGAGCAGATGCAGCAGGGTCGACTTGCCGGCCCCGGACGGACCGGTGACCGCCACGAACTCGCCGCGCGTCACCCGCAGACCGACCCCGCGCACCGCGTGCGCCGGGGCTCCCTCGCCGTGGTGCGTCTTGACCAGGCCTTCGGCGCGCAGCACGAGGGCGGGGTTCTCGCTCACTCCAGCTCCTCCAGCTCTTCCTGGCACCGCTCCAGCCAGTCGAGGTCGGCCTGCAGGTGCAGCATCGCGCCCTCGATCAGCAGGTGGGCGACGCGGTTGTCCCGGTCTTCGGCAGCGGCCAGCTTCGACAACTGCCGCATGGTGTTGAGGTACTGGCGCCGCTGCCGGTTGATCAGGGCGATCCGGTCGGCGAGGCCGGTCTGCGGGGCGAGGGCCAGTTTCATGAAGAACTCGTCCCGCACCCGCGGCTCGTCCGCGGTCTCCCCGTACCAGGCGCGCAGCGCCTCCCGCCCGGCGTCGGTGAGGTGGTAGACCTTCTTGTTGGGCCGGCTGGACTGCTCGACGTCCTCGCCCTCGATCAGCCCCGACTTCTCGAGGCGGCCCAGGGTGACGTAGATCTGGCCGACGTTCGGCTGAGGGTACGCGGAGCCCAGCAGTTGCTCAAGGTCCTGCTTCAGTTCGTAGCCGTGGGCCGGGCCGCGGGCGAGCAGGGCCAGCAGGGACTGCCGCACTCGTGCTCCCTCCCCGCGTCCTTCGCGCCACGTGCCCGCGCCCGATGCCACGTCCCGCGCGCGCACGCGATGTGCGGCACGCCCTAGTATCGCCGATACCTAACAGGTATACATGGCCACTGACCCCGGCAAGGGTGCCGGGTGGTGCCGGACGGTACCGGTCACGGGTGCACAGGGAGGAACCTATGCGGTGGATCCATGCCGCGGGTAGGGGCCTTCTCGTCCTCGCCGTGCTCCTGGCCGTGGGGGCGGTCTCCGGGGCGCGGGCCGACCGGGCCGCCCCCGGCGGCGGGCGCGGCCCGCTCACCCTGGCCACCGCGGGGGACCTCACCGGCTATCTCGGCCCGCTGCTCGACGGCTGGAACCGCACCCATCCCGGCGAGGAGGTCACCCTCGTCGAGCTGCCCGACTCGGCCGACGAGACCCGCGCGCAGATGATCACCGACCTGCGCGACGCCGGGCGAGGCCGCTTCGACGTGCTCAACATCGACGTCAGCTGGACCTCGGAGTTCGCCGCCGGAGGCTGGATCAGTCCGCTGCCGCGCGACCGCTTCCCGCTGGACACCTTCCTGCCAGGCGTCGTGGACACCGCGACCTACGACGGCCGGCTGTACGCCGTCCCGTACGTGACCAACGCCGGGCTGCTCCTGTACCGCGCGGACGTGCTCGACGCCGAGGGCGTGGCACCGCCGCGCACCTGGGGCGACCTGGAGCGGGCCGCGAAGACCCTCGCCCCGGCGCACGGACTCGACGGCTACGCCGGCCAGTTCCTGCCCTACGAGGGCCTGACCGTCAACGCGGCCGAGGCCGTCTACTCGGCGGGCGGCACCATCCTGGGCGACGAGGGCGAGCGCGTCACCGTCGACTCCCGGGCGGCCCGCGAGGGCATCGGGTTCCTCGCCCGAGGGGTCCGCGACGGCTGGATCCCCCAGGAGGCGCTGACCTACAAGGAGGAGGAGTCCAAGCGGGCCTTCCAGGACGGCAGGCTGCTCTTCCTGCGCAACTGGCCCTACGCCTACGTCGCCGCGTCCGCCGAGGGCTCCGCGGTCGCCGGCAAGGTCGGCGCCGTACCCCTGCCGGGACCGGACGGGCCGGGGACCAGTGTCCTCGGCGGCTCCAACCTCGCCGTCGCCGCCCACGCGCGGCACCCCGACTCCGCCGCGCGGCTGATCGCGTACCTCACCGGCGAGCCCGTCCAGCGTCAGGTGCTCACCCGCGGCGCGCTGCCGCCCGTACGGGCCGCGCTGTACGACGACCCGGAACTGGTCCGGCGGTTCCCGTACCTGCCGACGCTGCGCGAGAGCGTGCTCGCCGCCGCCCCGCGTCCCAAGAGCCCGCGCTACGACCAGGTGAGTCTGGTCGTGCAGGCGGTGGTGCGCGACGCGATGACCGGGCGGCAGACGCCCGGGTCCGCGGTGCGACGGCTGGCACGCGAACTCGCAGCCGTCTCCGCGCGCTAGGGCCTGTTGCGGACCGCCGTCCGCACCGCACTCCGGGGCCCGCACCCGCCCGGCCCCCCGGGCCTCCCATCCGGACAGCCATATCTAGTTACCTGTTAGGTAACGCGGATGTCTCGATAGTGCCCGATGTGCCCAGGTCGGTGGTGATTCGTCCACGGCAAACGCTGGGTAGCTTGCGCCCGTTCATTGACACCTCCGCGACACACCTACCTAACATGCATGCATAACGGCGAGGACGCCGTCGGCCCGGGAATCCCGGGTCTCCGCACGCACAGACAGGTCGACGTGGTGAGTTCCAAGCACATCGACACCCACCGCTGGTGGCGCGACGCAGTGATCTACCAGGTGTACGTCCGCAGCTTCCTGGACAGCACCGGAGACGGCATCGGCGACCTCGCCGGAGTCAGGGCGGGCCTGCCCTACCTGAAGAAGCTGGGCGTGGACGGTATCTGGCTGAGCCCCTTCTACCCCTCGCCGCAGCACGACCACGGCTACGACGTGGCCGACTACTGCGACGTCGACCCGGTCTTCGGCGACCTCGCCGAGTTCGACCTGCTGGTCGGGGCCGCCCGGCGGCTCGACGTCAAGGTGCTGCTGGACATCGTCCCCAACCACTGCTCCAGCGAGCACCCCTGGTTCCGCGAGGCGCTCGCCGCACCGCCCGGCAGCCCGCAGCGCGCCCGCTTCCACTTCGCCGACGGCCGAGGACCGGACGGTGCGACAGCGCCCAACAACTGGCACGCCATGTTCGGCGGACCCGCCTGGACCCGCGTCACCGAACCGGACGGCCGGCCCGGCCAGTGGTACCTGCACATGTTCACGCCCGAACAGCCGGACTGGAACTGGCGCAACCCCGAAGTCGCCGCCGGCTTCGACCGCACCCTGCGCTTCTGGCTGGACCGGGGCGCCGACGGCTTCCGCATCGATGTCGCCGCCGGACTCTTCAAGCACCCAAAACTGCCCGACTCCCCGGACCCGGAGGCCGACGCCCGCACCCGCGACTCGGTCAACCCGCTGGCCTGGAACCAGCCCGAGGTGCACGAGGTGTGGAGGCACTGGCGCGCGGTGTGCGAGGAGTACACGCGGCGCGACGGCCGCGAGCGGCTCCTGGTCGGCGAGGTCTCCGTCCCGAGCGCCCGGGAACACGCCGCGTACGTGCGCCCCGACGAACTGCACCAGGCCTTCTTCTTCGACCTGCTCGGCGCACCCTGGGACGCCGACGCCTTCCGCAAGGTCATCTCCGAGGCCATGCAGGACATCGCCGGCACCGGATCGACCGTCACCTGGGTCCTCAACAACCACGACCAGGTCCGCACCGTCACCCGCTACGGCGAACCCACGTCCCAGGGCAGGGGCCCCGGCGCCGCCCGGGCCCGCGCCGCCGCGCTGCTGATGCTGGCGCTGCCCGGTGCCGCGTACATCTACCAGGGCGAGGAACTGGGCCTGCCCGAGGTCGTCGACCTCCCCGACGACGTGCTCACCGACCCGATCTTCCGCCGCACCGGCAGCCGCGCCCGGATCCGCGACGGCTGCCGGGTGCCGCTGCCCTGGTCGGGACAGGCCTCACCGTTCGGCTTCACCTCCGGCGCCGAAGGGGCCGCACCCTGGCTGCCGCAGCCCGAGTGGTTCGCCGACCACGCCACCGACCGGGCCCTCGCCGACACCCGTTCCTTCTGGCACCTCTACCGCGACGGCCTGCAACTGCGCTCCACCCTGCCCCAGCTGGGCGAGGGCACGCTGCGCTGGCTGGAGACCCCGCCCGACGTCCTGGCCTTCACCCGCGCCGACGACCTGGTGTGCGCCGTCAACTTCGGCACCGCCCCCGTACCCGCCCCGGTCCCCGGCACCCCGCTGCTCGCCAGCGGCCCGTGCCCGCCCGGAGTCCTGCCCGGCTCCACAGCCGCCTGGTGGATCAGCGGCTCCTGAACCCAGCCCACTTTCCGTACCTCGAAGGGACATCAACGATGATGCGACGACGTACCCCCCTGCTCACCGGCTGCACCGCCCTGGTGCTCGCCCTCGGCGCCACCGCCTGCGGCTCGGGCGAGCCCGTCGCGGCCGGCGGCGGTGACAAGGCGCTCGGCGGCCAGACGGTCTCCGTCGCCGGTGTCTGGTCCGGCAGCGAGCAGAAGAACTTCCAGAAGGTGCTCGACGCCTTCACCGAGAAGACCGGCGCCAAGACGGAGTTCGTGTCCACCGGCGACAACGTCTCCACCGTCGTCGGCAGCAAGATCGAGGGCGGCAACGCACCCGACGTCGTGATGGTCCCCCAGGTCGGCGTGTTGAAGCAGTTCGCCGAGGAGGGCTGGCTCAAGCCGCTGGACAAGAGGGTCCAAGGCGCCGTGGAAGCCAACTTCGCCGAGGTGTGGCGCAGTTACGGCAGCGTCGACGGCACCCTGTACGGCCTCTACTTCAAGGCCGCCCACAAGTCGACCGTCTGGTACAGCCCCGAGGCCCTGGAACAGGCAGGCGTCACCCCGCCGAAGACCTACGACGCCATGCTGAAGGACGGGCGCACGATCTCCGACTCCGGCCTCGCCGCCTTCTCGGTCGCCGGACAGGACGGCTGGACGCTGACCGACTGGTTCGAGAACGTCTACCTCTCCCAGGCCGGGCCCGAGAAGTACGACGCCCTCGCCGCGCACGAGATCGAGTGGACCGATCCGACGGTGGTCGAGGCGCTCACCACGCTCGGCGACCTCTTCAAGGACAGGCAACTCATCGCGGGTGGCCAGAAGGAAGCCCTGAACACCGACTTCCCCGGCTCGGTGGAGAAGGTCTTCGGACCCGAGCCGGACGCCGCCATGGTCTACGAGGGCGACTTCGTGGCCGGCGTCGCCAAGGACCAGTTCGGCAAGGCCATCGGCACCGACGCCAACTTCTTCCCGTTCCCGCCGGTCGGTGACGGCGAGGCACCGGTGGTCAGCGGCGGCGACGCGGCCGTGGTGCTCAAGGACGGCAAGAACGCCGAGGCCGGCATGGCGCTCCTCGAGTACCTCGCCACGCCGGAGGCCGCCGCCGTGTGGGCCGAGGCCGGCGGCTTCCTCTCCCCGAACAAGGAGCTCGACCTCGCTGCCTACGGCGACGACGTCACCCGCGCCACCGCGGAGTCCCTGACCGAGGCCGGCGACTCGGTCCGCTTCGACATGTCGGACCAGGCCCCGGCGGCCTTCGGCGGCACGAAGGGCGCCGGAGAGTGGAAGATCCTCCAGGACTTCCTGCGCGACCCGTCCGACCCGAAGAAGACCGCCGCCGAGCTGGAGAAGGCGGCGGCCAAGGCGTACGGGAACTGACGGCCATGACCGCCACCCTGGTGAAAGAAGCGAGCCCGCCGGCTCCTTCGCACCCCGATCGTGCCCGCCGCCGGCGCCTGCGCCGGCGGGGGCGGATCGTCGCCGTGCTGTTCGTGCTGCCCGCCCTGCTCCTCCTGGGCGCGCTGGTCGTGTACCCGGTGCTGTTCTCCGTCGGCCGCAGCCTCTTCGACGCCTCCGGCACCCGGTTCGTGGGCGGCGGGAACTACACCGAGATGTTCCGCGACCCGGCCACCCTCAAGGCCGTCCGGAACACCGCGATCTGGGTCGTGATCGCCCCCACCCTGCTCACCGGCCTCGGCCTGATCCTGGCCGTGCTGGTGGAGAAGGTCCGCTGGGCCACCGCCTTCAAGCTGCTGCTGTTCATGCCGATGGCGGTGTCCTTCCTGGCGGCCGGCATCATCTTCCGGCTCGCCTACGACGACGACCCGGACAAGGGCGTGCTGAACGCCGCCGCCGTCACGGTCCACGACGCCTTCAAGGGCAGTTCCTCCTACCCGACGGCCCGCGCCCGCGAGGCCGCCGGGGGCGGAGGAGGAGGGGGCGCCGGACCGGGCCTGGCCAAGGAGGCCGACGGCGCCTACACGACCGGCGCGGACCTCTCGCCGGGCACCGTCACCGCCCTCGGCCTGGTCGGTGTCGCCCCCAAGGACCTGCCCGACGACGCCGCGCCCGCCCACCCGGCGGCCACCCGCCAGGAGGCGGGCGCCGACGAGGTCGGCGGAGTGGTCTACCTCGACTTCACCCCCGGCGGGGGAGGAGAGCCGGGCGTGGTCGACCGGCAGGAGAGCGGACTGCCCGGGATGACGGTCGAGGCGGTCCGCGACGGACGCACCGTCGCGAGCACGACGACCGCCGCCGACGGCTCGTTCCGCTTCACCGGCCTGGACAGCGGCTCGTACGCGGTCAAGCTGCCCGCCGCCAACTTCGCGCCCCCCTACGACGGCATCTCCTGGCTCGGACCCACCCTGGTCACCCCGGCGATCATCGGGTCCTACCTGTGGATCTGGACCGGGTTCGCGATGGTGCTGATCGGCGCGGGACTCTCGGCCCTGCCGCGGGACGCGCTGGAGGCGGCGCGGATGGACGGCGCGAACGAGTGGCAGATCTTCCGCCGGATCACCGTCCCGCTGCTCGCGCCCGTCCTCACCGTCGTCTTCGTGACCCTGGTGATCAACGTGATGAAGGTCTTCGACCTCGTCTACATCATCGCGCCCGGACCCGTGCAGGAGGACGCGACCGTGCTTGCGACCCAGATGTGGCTGGTGTCGTTCGGCGGCGGAAACAACCAGGGGATGGGCAGCGCGCTCGGCGTGCTGCTCCTGCTGCTGGTCGTCCCCGCCATGGTCTTCAACGTCCGCCGCTTCCGAAGGAGTCAGCGATGAACGCGATCCGGCGCGGCCTGGGCAACGCCGTGGTGCAGGCGTTCCTGGTCGTGATCGGCCTGGTGTGGATGACCCCGCTGGCCGGCCTGTTCCTCTCCTCGCTGCGGTCCGCGCAGGACACGGCCAAGGGCGGCTGGTGGACGGTGCTCACCAGCCCCGGGCAGCTGTCCTTCGACAACTACGCGGCCCTGTTGAAGAACTCGGGGATGACGCAGGCGTTCTGGAACACCGTGCTGATCTCGGTGCCGACCACGGTCCTGGTCGTGGTCGTCGCGGCGCTCGCCGGATACGCCTTCGCCTGGCTGGACTTCCCCGGCCGCGACGCGGTCTTCCTGCTCGTGGTGGCGCTGCTGGTGGTCCCCGTGCAGGTCGGACTGCTGCCGGTCGCCAAACTCTTCGGCCAGCTGGGACTGTTCGGCACCATCCCCGGCGTCGTGCTGTTCCATGTGGCGTACGGACTGCCGTTCGCGGTGTTCCTGCTGCGGAACTACTTCGCCGAGATGCCCAAGGAGATGCTGGAGGCCGCCCGGATGGACGGCGGCAGCGAGTGGCGCATCTTCACCCGGCTGATCCTGCCCGTCGGGCGGCCGGCGATCGCCAGCCTCGCCATCTTCCAGTTCCTGTGGGTCTGGAACGACATGCTGGTCGCCCTCCTCTTCGCCGACAGCTCCTCGCAGCCGCTGACGGTGGAACTCCAGTCGCAGATCCGTCAGTTCGGCAGCAACATCGACGTGCTCGCACCGGGCGCGTTCCTGTCCCTGGTGGTGCCGGTGGTCGTGTTCTTCGCCTTCCAGCGGCACTTCGTGCAGGGGGTGATGGCGGGCTCGGTGAAGTGACGGACACCGTCCCACCCGGAACGCACGGACCCCCGCTTCCTGACGAAGCGGGGGTCCGTGCGTGTCGTGCGCCGCGCGCGTTACGCCGACACCGGCGGATACAGCGACCGAGGCAGCTGCGAGGCCGCCGCCGTGTCCAGGAGCCACAGGGTGCGGGCCCGGCCGTGAGCGCCTGCCGCCGGGGCCTGGATCTCGCCCGCACCCGACAGGGCGATCGCCGCCGCCTTCGCCTTGTCCTCGCCGGCCGCCAGCAGCCACACCTCGCGGGCCCTACGGATCGCCGGCAGGGTGAGCGTCACCCTGGTCGGCGGCGGCTTGGGCGCGCCGTGGACGCCGACCACCGCGCGCTCCGTCTCCCGGACCGCGGGCAGCTCCGGGAAGAGGGACGCCACGTGCGTGTCCGGGCCGACGCCCAGCATCAGCACGTCGAACTCCGGCACCCCTTCGTGGTTCGCCGGTCCCGCGGCACGGGCCAGCTCCCGGGCGTACGCGGCAGCCGCCGCGTCCACGTCGGTGCCGTACGGTCCGTCGGACGCGGGCATGGCGTGCACGCGCCCCGGGTCCAGCGGCACCGCGTCGAGCAGCGCCTCGCGTGCCTGGGTGACATTGCGCTCCGGGTCGCCGTCCGGCAGGAACCGCTCGTCGCCCCACCACAGGTCGATCCGGCCCCAGTCCACCGCGTCCCGGGCGGGCGCCGCCGCGAGCGCGGCCAGCAGGCCGTTGCCGTTGCGGCCGCCGGTCAGGACCACGGACGCCGAACCCCGTGAGGCCTGCGCGTCCACGACCCGGGTGATCAGCCGGGCCGCCGCGGCCTGTGCCATCAGCTCCTTGTCGCGGTGCACGACGAGCTGCGGTGCCGTACTCATGTCGCCGCCGACCCCTTCACCGGCGCCTGCGCCGCCGCCCCGGCGGCCCGGGAACCTTCCGCAGCCGCTTCGACGGGAGCGGGGCTCCCCGCTCCTTTCGCTCCTGCTCCTTTGGCCGGCGACTCACCCGCCGACCGCTTCCCGGGGTCACCGGACGCCTCGTCCAGTGCCGGCGGCACCTCGTCGAGGGCGCTGGACGAGGCGGTCAGCCCGCGCGACACCGCCGCCGACCGCTCGCCCGACGGCGCCTTCGACGCCCCCGGATCCGCCGTCGGCCGGTGCGCCGGGTTCCTCAGCCGCTCGACGCCGTACCGCAACGCCGACGCGTACGTGTCGTCCGGGTCCAGCCGGCGCAGTTCCTCCGCGATCAGCTCCGACGTGGCCCGGCGCTTGAGCGCCACCGCACGCCCCGGCTGACCCTGGATCGACAGCGTCGCCAGCGAACCGTCGGCCCGGTCCAGCACGATCGGGCCGCAGTCGGTCGTCAGACGGACCGCCGTGAGCCCGGGACCGGCGGACAGCGAACGCTTCACGGGGACGTCCAGCCGGTCCGCGAGCCACATCGCCAGCAGCTCGCAGCTCGGGTTGGACTCCTCGCCCTCCACCTCGACGCCCTGCACCTCGCAGGTCACCTGGTCCAGGGCCGCCGCCAGCATCGAACGCCAGGGCGTGATCCGCGTCCAGGACAGGTCGGTGTCGCCCGGGGTGTAGGAGTCGGCACGGGCGGCGAGCTCCCGCACCGGCTGCTCGCCGGCGTAGGTGTCGGTCACCCGGCGCTGGCCCAGTGCGCCCAGCGGATCGCCGGCCGGGTCCAGCGGTGCGTCGACCGGCCACCAGACCACCACCGGGGCGTCCGGCAGCAGCAGCGGCAGCACCACCGACTGGGCGTGGTCGGCCACCTCGCCGTACAGCCGCAGCACCACCGTCTCGCCGGTGCCCGCGTCGGCGCCGACCAGCACCTCGGCGTCCAGCCGGGACTGCGTACGGCCGCGGTGCGGGCGGGAGACGCGCTTGATGACGACCAGGGTGCGCGAGGGATGCTCGCGCGAGGCGTCCCCGGCGGACTTCAGCGCGTCGTAGGCGTTCTCCTCGTCGGTCACGATGACCAGGGTGAGCACCATGCCGACCGCCGGGGTGCCGATGGCCCGGCGGGCCTTCACCAGCGATTTGTTGATCTTGCTGGCCGTAGTGTCCGTGAGGGCTGTCTTCATGGCCGGCGCCAGCTCCGTCCGTCTCGCTCGAGCATGTGGTCCGCCTCGACGGGCCCCCAGGTACCGGCCGGATACTGGGCCGGCCTGCCGTGGTCGTCCCAGTACTCCTCGATCGGGTCGAGGATCTTCCAGGACAGCTCGACCTCCTCGGTGCGCGGGAAGAGGTTGGAGTCGCCGAGCAGCACGTCGAGGATGAGCCGCTCGTACGCCTCCGGGCTGGACTCCGTGAACGACTCGCCGTAGGCGAAGTCCATCGACACGTCCCGGATCTCCATCGACGTACCGGGAACCTTCGAGCCGAACCGCACCGTGACACCCTCGTCCGGCTGGACGCGGATGACGATGGCGTTCGACCCGAGCTCCTCGGTGGCCGTCGTGTCGAACGGCGAGTGCGGTGCCCGCTGGAACACGACCGCGATCTCGGTGACCCTGCGGCCCAGCCGCTTGCCGGTGCGTAGGTAGAAGGGGACGCCCGCCCAGCGGCGGTTGTCCACGCCCAGCTTGATCGCGGCGTACGTGTCGGTGTTCGAGGAGGCGTCGATGCCCTCCTCCTCCAGGTACCCGACCGCCTTCGCGCCGCCCTGCCAGCCCGCCGCGTACTGCCCGCGCACGGTGTCCCGGCCCAGGTCCTTCGGCAGCCGCACGGCGCCGAGCACCTTGGTCTTCTCCGCGGCCAGCGCGTCCGCGTCGAAGGAGGCAGGCTCCTCCATCGCGGTGAGCGCCATGAGCTGGAGCAGGTGGTTCTGGACGACGTCACGGGCGGCGCCGATGCCGTCGTAGTAGCCGGCCCGGCCGCCGATGCCGATGTCCTCGGCCATGGTGATCTGCACGTGGTCGACGAAGGACCGGTTCCAGATCGGCTCGAACATCGTGTTCGCGAAGCGCAGGGCCAGGATGTTCTGGACGGTCTCCTTGCCCAGGTAGTGGTCGATCCGGAAGACCTGGTCCGGGTCGAACACCTCGTGCACGATCGCGTTGAGCTCCTCGGCCGACCTCAGGTCGTGGCCGAACGGCTTCTCGATCACCGCGCGCCGCCAGGAACCGCTCGACTGGTCGGCCAGCCCGTGCTTCTTCAGCTGCTGGATGACCACCGGGAAGGAACGCGGCGGCACCGACAGGTAGAACGCGAAGTTCCCGCCCGTGCCCTGCGCCTTGTCCAGCTCCTCGATCGTGCCGCGCAGCCGCTCGAAGGACTCGTCGTCGTCGAAGGTGCCCTGGACGAACCGCATGCCCTGGATGAGCTGCTGCCAGACCTCCTCGCGGAAGGGGGTGCGGGCGTGCTCCTTGACCGCGTCGTGGACCTCCTGCGCGAAGTCCTCGTGCGCCCACTCGCGGCGGGCGAAACCGACCAGCGAGAAGCCCGGCGGCAGCAGCCCCCGGTTGGCGAGGTCGTACACCGCCGGCATCAGCTTCTTGCGCGACAGGTCGCCCGTGACCCCGAAGATGACCAGGCCCGACGGCCCCGCGATACGCGGGAGCCGCCGGTCGGCCGGGTCACGCAGCGGATTGCTGCTCGACAAGGTGTCAGCCCTCCGAAGGGGCGAGGCGCGCGAGCTCCGCCTCGGTCGACTTCAGCAGGTCGGTCCAGGACGCCTCGAACTTCTGGACGCCCTCTTCCTCCAGCAGCCGTACGACGTCGTCGTACGCGATGCCGAGCTTCTCCACGGCGTCGAGGTCGGCGCGGGCCTGCGCGTAGGTGCCGGCGATGGTGTTGCCGGTGATCTCGCCCGACTCCTCGGTGGCCTCCAGCGTGGCCTCCGGCATGGTGTTCACCGTGTTCGGCGCCACCAGGTCGTCGACGTACATCGTGGACCTGTACGCCTTGTCCTTCACACCGGTGGAGGCCCACAGCGGACGCTGCTTGTTGGCGCCGGCGCGCTCCAGCGCGCTCCAGCGGTCGGTGGCGAAGACCTCCTCGTACGCCTGGTAGGCCAGGCGTGCGTTGGCGACGGCGGCCTTGCCGCGCAGCGCCTTGGCGGCGTCGGTGCCGAGCGCGTCGATGCGCTTGTCGATCTCGGTGTCCACCCGGGACACGAAGAACGACGCCACCGAGTGGATCTTCGACAGGTCCAGGCCGCGCTCCTTGGCCTTCTCCAGGCCGGTCAGGAACGCGTCCATGACCTTGCGGTAGCGCTCCAGGGAGAAGATCAGCGTGACGTTGACACTGATGCCCAGGCCGATGGTCTCGGCGATCGCCGGGATGCCGGCCTCGGTCGCCGGGATCTTGATCAGGGTGTTGGGCCGGTCCACCAGCCAGGCGAGCTGCTTGGCCTCGGCCACGGTGGAGCGCGTGTTGTGCGCGAGCCGCGGGTCGACCTCGATGGAGACCCGGCCGTCCTGGCCGTCGGTGGCGTCGAAGACCGGGCGCAGGATGTCGGCGGCGTCGCGGACGTCCGCCGTCGTGATCATCCGGATGGCCTCTTCGACCGTGACCCTGCGGGCGGCGAGGTCGGCGAGCTGCTGCTCGTAGCCGTCGCCCTCGGAGATCGCCTTCTGGAAGATCGACGGGTTGGTGGTGACGCCCACGACGTGCTGCTGGTCGATCAGCTCGGCGAGGTTGCCGGACGTGATCCGCTTGCGCGACAGGTCGTCCAGCCAGATCGCGACACCTTCGTCGGAAAGGCGCTTGAGTGCGTCTGTCATGGAAATTCCATCTCCTACGTCTCGTGTCGTATGTGAGCGTCAGCGCTGGGTCGCGGCCAGTGATTCCCGGGCGACGGCAGCCACGTTCTCAGGGGTGAAGCCGTACTCCTCGAACAGCACCTTGCCGTCGGCGGACGCGCCGAAGTGCTCCAGCGACACGATGCGCCCGGCGTCCCCCACGTACTTGTGCCAGGTGAGGCCGATGCCGGCCTCGACGGCGACGCGGGCCTTCACGGCCGGCGGCAGGACGCTGTCCCGGTACCCCTGGTCCTGCTCCTCGAACCACTCCACCGACGGCATGGACACCACGCGCGTCGGTACGCCGGCGGCCTGCAGCTGCTCGCGTGCCCCGACGGCGACATGCACCTCGGAACCGGTGGCGATCAGAACGACCTGCGGAGCGCCGCCCTCGGCCTCGAACAGCACGTAGCCACCGCGCGCGGCGTCCTCGTTCGGTTCGTAGGTCGGCACGCCCTGGCGGGTGAGGGCCAGACCGTGCGGGGCGCCCTTGCCGAACTCCTTCGTCCAGCGCTTGAGGATCTCCCGCCAGGCGATCGCGGTCTCGTTGGCGTCCGCGGGGCGGACGACGTTCAGACCGGGGATGGCGCGCAGCGAGGCCAGGTGCTCGACGGGCTGGTGGGTCGGGCCGTCCTCGCCCAGACCGATGGAGTCGTGCGTCCACACGTACGTCACCGGCAGGTGCATCAGGGCGGACAGCCGCACCGCGTTGCGCATGTAGTCGGAGAACACCAGGAAAGTGCCGCCGTAGATCCGGGTGTTGCCGTGCAGCGCGATGCCGTTCATCTCCGCGGCCATGGAGTGCTCACGGATGCCGAAGTGGATCGTGCGGCCGTACGGGTTCGCCTCGGGCAGCGGGTTGTCCGCCGGGAGGAACGACGACGTCTTGTCGATCGTCGTGTTGTTGGAGCCCGCCAGGTCGGCCGAGCCGCCCCACAGCTCCGGGACGACCGCGCCGAGCGCCTGGAGCACCTTGCCGGACGCGGCGCGCGTGGCGACCGCCTTGCCCGGCTCGAAGACCGGGAGCTTGTCCTCCCAGCCCTTGGGCAGCTCACCGGCCGCGATCCGGTCGAACTCGGCCGCGCGCTCCGCGTTGTTGCTCCGCCACTCCTGGAACGACTTCTCCCACTCGGCCCGCGCCCGCTTGCCGCGCTCCAGCGCCCCACGGGTGTGGCCGATGACCTCGTCGGTCACCTCGAAGGTCTGCTCCGGGTCGAAGCCCAGCACCCGCTTGGTGGCGGCCACCTCGTCGTCGCCGAGCGCCGAGCCGTGCGCGGCCTCGGTGTTCTGCGCGTTCGGCGCCGGCCAGGCGATGATCGAGCGCATCGCGATGAACGACGGCCGGTCGGTGACCTTCCTCGCCTCGGCGATCGCGTCGTAGAGCGCGCCCGGATCCAGGTCGCCGTCCGGCTTCGGGGCGACCCGCTGCACGTGCCAGCCGTAGGCCTCGTACCGCTTGACGGTGTCCTCGGAGACGGCCGTCCCGGTGTCGCCCTCGATCGAGATGTGGTTGTCGTCCCACAGCAGGATCAGGTTGCCGAGCCTCTGGTGGCCGGCCATCGAGGACGCCTCGGCGGAGATGCCCTCCTGCAGACAGCCGTCACCGGCGACGCAGTACACGAAGTGGTCGAACGGGGACGTGCCGGCGGCGGCCTCGGGGTCGAACAGACCGCGCTCGTAGCGGGCGGCCATCGCCATGCCGACCGCGTTGGCGACACCCTGGCCCAGCGGCCCGGTCGTCGTCTCCACGCCGGTGGTGTGCCCGTACTCGGGGTGACCCGGGGTCTTCGAACCCCAGGTGCGGAACGCCTTGAGGTCGTCCAGCTCCAGACCGAAACCGGCCAGGTACAGCTGGGTGTAGAGGGTCAGGGACGAATGGCCGGCGGACAGGACGAAACGGTCCCGCCCGACCCAGTCGGCGTCCGAGGGGTCGTGCCGCATCACCTTCTGGAAGAGGGTGTACGCGGCGGGCGCCAGGCTCATCGCCGTACCGGGATGGCCGTTGCCGACCTTCTGTACGGCATCGGCGGCCAGGACGCGGGCGGTGTCCACGGCCCGCTGGTCCAGTTCGGTCCACTCGAGGTCTGTGGTGGTCGGCTTGGTGCTCACCCTGAGTCAGGGCTCCTCTCCACATGTCTTCGGATGCCGGACGAGTACATACCGGCGACGTCGAGCCTACCCCCGTAGGACGTGCTTCCCCCGAGCGCTTCCCGACGGCCCGGGCTCCCGGCGATCCGCCTTCTGACTGGGAAGTATCCGCATTCGGCAGATGAATACGGAGCCGCTCATCCGGTCGCTCAATCGAGCCGGGATCCGTGCCGTGAGCGGCCCCGTCCAACACGACCGGACCCCCGCGAATGTCCGGGTCTGGGCAACGTCTAAGGTGGCGTGGTACGCGTGAGCCTTTACCGCCGCTTCATCCGGGAGGGCTTGCTGGGATGTCTCTGTCAGGGGTGCGAGTGACGGCCGTTGAATCCCGTCCTGCGGGGGTTATCGGGACGAGCCAGAGCCCGAGTCACCGGCCGATCGGGGCCCGTGTCAAGGCGTTCGTGGCGTTGACCAAGCCGCGGATCATCGAGCTGCTGCTCATCACCACCGTTCCGGTGATGTTCCTGGCGCAGCAGGGTGTGCCCGATCTGCGGCTGGTGCTGCTGACCTGCCTCGGCGGCTACCTGTCGGCGGGCGGGGCCAACGCGCTCAACATGTACATCGACCGCGACATCGACGCGCTGATGGACCGCACCTCGCAGCGCCCCCTGGTCACGGGGATGGTCGGTCCGCGCGAGTGCCTGGTCTTCGGCATCACCCTGGCCGTCGTCTCGACCCTGCTGTTCGGCCTCGCCGTCAACTGGCTGTCCGCCTGGCTCTCCCTCGGCGCGCTCCTCTTCTACGTCGTCGTCTACACGATGATCCTCAAGCGGCGTACGTCGCAGAACATCGTGTGGGGCGGCATCGCCGGCTGCATGCCGGTGCTGATCGGCTGGTCCGCGGTCACCGATTCGTTGTCCTGGGCGCCGGTCGTCCTCTTCCTCGTCATCTTCTTCTGGACGCCGCCGCACTACTGGCCGCTGTCCATGAAGGTGAGGGACGACTACGCGCGCGTGGGCGTGCCGATGCTCCCGGTCATAGCCTCCAACAAGGTGGTCGCCAAGCAGATCGTGGCCTACAGCTGGGTCATGGTCGTGGTGTCGCTGCTGCTCACCCCGCTCGGCTACACCGGCTGGTTCTACACCGCGGTCGCGCTGGCAGCGGGCGGCTGGTGGCTCTGGGAGGCGCACGCGCTCCTCAACCGGGCCAGGTCCGAGGTGACCGGTGGCAAGCTCAAGGAGATGCGCCTGTTCCACTGGTCCATCACCTATGTGTCGCTGCTCTTCGTGGCCGTCGCGGTGGACCCCTTCCTGCGGTAGGGCGTCCGCTGTCCGTCCGACGGGCGGGGTCCGTGGCCAAGGCCACGGACCCCGCCCGTCGCCGTTCGATCTACCCGTCGGTAGCATTCTGGTCATGGCAGAAACGCAGCAGTCGGACCCGAAGGCCGAACAGACCTCCGAGCAGCGGGCCGCACAGAAGGCCGGGCGCAAGGCCGACCGGAAGGCGGCCAGGCTCGCCAAGCGGATCAGTGGCTTCGCCGCGGCCCACGGCGGAGCCGAAGGCCAGATCGCGTACCTCGGACAGCGCGGCGCCCGGATCGTGCTGGTCGGTCAGGACGGTGACTGGGGCGACCTGGTCGCCCACTCCTACCCGATCGCCCAGAAGGCGGCCGAGCGGGCGGGCCTCACCCTCCACGAGGACTTCGACGGCGAGTTCGCGGCCAAGGTCAGGACCGGCCCGTACGAATGGACCCGCATGGCGGGCCTCCAGATCGGCGGCCCGGCCAACGGCTGAACCCCGCCCCCGGGCGGCGCCGGCCCCGCGAGACGCGCGGGGCCGGCGCCGCGGCGAGGCCGCGGCCGGGCAAAACCTACTCGCCGGTTCGCCGTTGGGCCCTGCGGCACCAGCGCAGCGCCCACCTGGGGAGCCCGGACGATCGGCCCGCCGTCCCTCGTGGACCAGTACCGCCACGGCGTGCTGCGCACCGAGCCGGGCCTCGGCACCTTCGAGGTCCAGCTCGCCGCAGTGATGGCCCGCCCGCCCCGGGCCCCACCCTCTTCGACACCCGGACCGGTTTCGCCGTACGCCGCGGGTGCCCGCCCCTGCTGGGCCTGGAGCCGCGTGGGCACTCGGCGACGGGCAGCGGGTGGCCGCGATGATCGCCCCGGAGAACGCGGGCAGGGTGTACGGGCTGGGGTGAGACGTGAAGACGATACGCAGGGTGTACGGACCGGACCGGTGCGTGAAGACTGGGCGGATGCCCACCGACGCCCTGCTCGACCGCTTCCTCACCGGCCTCGCACCGCTCACCCCCGTCGCCGTCTGGGCCCACGGCTCGCTGGCCGGCGGCGACTACCAGGAGGGCCGCAGCGACCTGGATCTGATCACCGTCCTGGACCGCCCGGTCACGGCGCGGACGGTGTGGCGGGTGGCGCTGCTGCACGCCCGTCTGCGGGGCGAGCCGCTCGCCGACCGGCTGCACTGCACGTACCTGACGCCGGCCACCGCGGGAGGCGCCGAGCGGCGTCACCCGACCTGGGCGCACGAGCGGCTTTTCCGTCGAACGGTCACCCCGGTCACCCGGACCGAGCTGCACCGCTTCGGGCGGGTCCTGCACGGCGTACCGCCCGCGGGCGCGCTGCCGCTGGTGCCGGACGGCGAACTCGCCGCGTTCGTGGTGCGCGACCAGCGCGACTTCTGGCGCCGGGAGGTGGACCGGGCCGCGAACTGGACGCAGGACGTATGGGTCGACCTGGGACTGCTGACCTTCGCCCGTGCCACGGTCACCCTGCGCGAGGGCCGCCTGATCTCCAAGCGGGAGGCCCTGGAGGTACTGCCCGGCCTGGGTGCCCCCGGTGAAGTCGTCGAGGACGTCCGAAGGCGGCGCTACGACGGTCCCGCGCCGCCCGACGAGAAATGGGTCCTGCGCCGGGCACGGCTGACCCGGGACTACCTGGGTCCGGCGATCGACTCGCTCGTGGCACGGGACGGCCGACCGGACGGCACCGGCACCTCGGCCACCGGCGTGTCCGGCCGCTCGCGCAGCGACAGCAGCACGCGCACTACCCAGATCCACATGACGCAGGAGCCGAACATGTGCAGCCCGACCAGGACCTCGGGCAGGTCAGTGAAGTATTGGACGTAACCCACCGCCCCCTGCGCGAGGATGATCAGAAACAGATCACGGGTGCGCTTCAACGGGCCCTTGGGGGCGTCCACCGCCTTGAGGACGAACCACAGGGCGAACGTCAGCGTCGCCACGATCCACGCCAGCACGGCGTGCAGCTTGCTGACCGTCTCCCAGTCCAGCGGCATCCGCTCGACCTCGCTGGAGTCACCCGCGTGCGGCCCCGCGCCGGTCACCACCGTGCCGACCGCGATCAGCAGCACGGAGACCGCCACCAGGAACCACACCAGCTGCCGCACCGGCTTGCCGACCAGCGGCCGGGGCTCCCCGTCGCCCTCGCCGACGCGGTGCCACATCAGGGTGGCCACCGCGATCAGCGCAGAGGAGAGCAGGAAGTGCGCCGCGACCGTGTACGGGTTGAGGCCGACCAGGACCACGATGCCGCCGAGGACCGCGTTGCCCATCACGATCCAGAACTGCGCCCAGCCCAGCCGGGTCAGGCCGCGCCGGTACGGCTTCTGGGAGCGCGCGGCGACGATCGCCCAGCCGACGGCGGCGCACAGCACGTACGTCAGCAGCCGGTTGCCGAACTCGATCAGACCGTGGACGCCCATCTCGCGCGTGGAGGCGATGGAGTCCTCGGTGCACTTGGGCCAGGTCGGGCAGCCCAGACCGGAACCGGTCAGCCGCACGGCACCGCCGGTGACCACGATGACCACCGACATGACGAGCGCGGCGAGGGCCGCCCGCCGGACCGTCCGGGGGTCCGGTGTCCAGCGTGCGGCGATGAAGGCGAGGGGGTTGCGCAGGGCCGCCTGGGCGTCGGCGCGGGTCAGGTTTGGCACGCGACCATCGTAGGGCGCCGCTTGTGCACGCTTTCACGAGGGTCCCGGTCGGCGGTACCCGCCGGCCCGCTCACTCCCAGCGGAAGAAGCGGCCCGCCGCCGCGAGCCCCACGACCGCCCACACGGCGAGGATCGCGACCTGGCCCCACGGCAGTCCCGCCCCGTCCTGGAGCACGTCCCGCAGACCCTGGGACAGCGCCGAGACGGGCAGCAGCCCGAGGACGTTCCGCGCGGCGTCCGGGAAGTGTTCCAGCGGCACGACGACCCCGCCGCCGACGAGCAGCAGCAGGAACACCAGGTTGGCGGCGGCGAGCGTCGCCTCGGCCTTCAGGGTGCCCGCCATCAGCAGGCCGAGCCCCGAGAAGGCGGCCGTGCCCAGCACCAGCAGCACCAGTACCGCGAACGGGCCGCCCTGCGGCGACCAGCCCAGCGCGAACGCGATCCCCGTCAGCAGGACGATCTGGAGCACCTCGGTGACCAGCACCGACAGCGTCTTCGCGGTCATCAGCGCCCAGCGTGGCAGCGGAGAGGACGCCAGCCGCTTCAGCACCCCGTACCGGCGCTCGAAACCGGTGGCGATGGCCTGCCCGGTGAACGCGGTCGACATCACCGCCAGCGCGAGGACGCCGGGAGTGAGGAAGTCCACGGCCTCGCCCGCGCCGGTGTCCACGATGTCCACCGTGCTGAACAGCACCAGCAGCAGTGTGGGGATGACCACGGTGAGCAGCAGCTGCTCGCCGTTGCGCAGCAGCATCTTCGTCTCGAGCGCCGCCTGCGCCGCGATCATGCGGGGGAGCGGCGCCGCGCCCGGCTTCGGTGAGTAGGTGCCGGTGGCCGTCACGAGCGCAGCTCCTTGCCGGTGAGCTCGAGAAAAACGTCTTCGAGGGTGTGCCGTTCCACCGAGATCCGGTCCGGCAGCACGCCGTGCTGGGCGCACCAGGACGTGACGGTGGCGAGCAGTTGCGGGTCCACCTCGCCGACCACCCGGTACGAGCCCGGGGTCACCTCGTCGGCCTGGGAGCCGGACGGCAGCGCCTTGAGCAGGGAGACCACGTCCAGCCCCGGCCGGCCCGAGAAGCGCAGGGTGTTCTCGGCGCCGCCCCGGCACAGCTCCTCGGGGCTGCCCTGGGCCACCACCCGGCCGGCGTCGATGATCGCGACGTCGTCGGCGAGCTGCTCGGCCTCGTCCATGTGGTGCGTGGTGAGGATGACGCAGACCCCGTCGGCGCGCAGATCCCGTACGAGGTCCCAGGTGGCGCGGCGGGCCTGCGGGTCGAGTCCGGCGGTCGGCTCGTCCAGGAACACCAGCTCCGGGCGTCCGACCACGGCCATCGCCAGCGCGAGCCGCTGCTGCTGGCCGCCGGAGAGCCGCCGGTACGTCGTACGGCCGCAGGAACCGAGGCCGAGGCGCTCGATCAGCGCGTCCACGTCCAGGGGATGCGCGTGCAGCTTCGCCGTGTGCCGGAGCATCTCGTCGGCCCGCGCACCCGAGTAGACGCCGCCGGACTGGAGCATCACGCCGACGCGGGGCCTGAGCGCGGCCGACTGCCGCACCGGGTCCAGGCCCAGGACGCGCACGGTGCCGGAGTCGGGGCGCCGGTATCCCTCGCAGGTCTCCACCGTGGTCGTCTTGCCCGCCCCGTTGGGGCCGAGCACGGCCGTCACGCCCTGCCGTGCCACCAGGTCGAGGCCGTCCACCGCGGTCTTCGTGCCGTACCGCTTCACCAGGGCCTGCACCTGGACCACGGGCTCACTTCGCATGGTTCACGAGTCTAGGTACGGGCCGGGGGCCCCAGAACGGCGGGTTCGGGAACTCCTCCGTACGAGGGCGGTGCGGTTCCTGCCACCGCCGCGCGTACGCCACCGCGTCCGGCAGCGGGAACGGCCGGACCTCGGCGGCCCGGCCGCGCCCCGGAGGCCGGGACGGCCCACCGCCACGAGCGGGGACGGTGTCCGGTACTCCGCGAGGCGGAAGCAGGTGCAGATGGCGTACCCGGTGCCCGGCGGCAGAATCCGGGCGTCCAGCCGGCAGTCCTGCGGGTGCACCGCGACGACCTTTGCCGCACGCCTGCCGGGCGCGGCGAACGGGGTCCGCGGACGGGCGCCGCGCAGGGCGCCCGGACAGGTCCGGACCGTTTCCGGGACGACGCCGGCCCCGCGGGTGGGGGTGGTCGCCGGGCCATGGCCGGGCACGGTGGCCCGGACGGTCTCCCACCAGGCCTTCGGCACCGGCGGGTCGCTCCACGGCGCCGGGGCGGGGAGGTCGCCGGACCGGGCGGGGACGGCCAGGGCGCCGTCCGGGCCCAGCACGTCGAGCAGGGCGCCGACGACCGCGACCGGACCGCCGTCGACCCTGCCCGGGGAACTCGGTGAGGAGTGCACGAGGAGGGTCCCGCCGCGCCGCACACCGGGATCCGCGAGTCCGGCGGTGAGGGTGTCCCGGGTGACAAGAGGGCCGGTCGGAAGGGGGGCGGGCATGCTCGGGAGCGTCCCGGACGAGCCCTCGGGCCGCCACCGGTTTCCTCGGTGATCCGATCGACCGGAGATCGTTTCCGCAGGTCACCTTAGGTTTACCTAAGTGATGCAGCGCACCTCGGGGCGGATCATGCGCGGCTTGCCCGGTCCGGATGAATTACGCAACAATGGCGTTGTGAAAAACGTCGGAGAGGCTCCCCAGGAGGAACTTGCGACCGGTGAGCGGTCCACCCGCAACCGGGTCGCGCGGTCCGTCCTGGATCACGGGCCCTCGACCGTCTCCGAACTCGCCCAGCGGCTCGGACTGACCCAGGCGGCCGTCCGCCGGCACCTCGACACCCTGGCGGGCGACGGAGTCGTGGAGGCGCGCGAGCGCAGGGTCTACGGCGCACGCACCCGCGGACGCCCCGCCAAGGTATTCGCCCTCACCGACTGCGGGCGGGACGCCTTCGACCAGTCGTACGACAAACTGGCAGTCGACGCCCTGCACTGGATCGGCGAGCAGGAGGGCGGCGACGAGGCGATCTCCGCGTTCGCCCGCGCCCGGATCGCCGCCCAGGCCGGTGCGTACCGGGCGGCGGTGGAGGCGGCCGCCCCCGAGGAGCGGGCCCAGGCACTGGCCAGGGCGCTCACCGCGGACGGGTACTCTGCCACCGCGCGCAGCGCACCCCACCCGCAGCAGGGCGAGCAGCTGTGCCAGCATCACTGCCCGGTCGCCCACGCCGCCGAGCGGTTCCCGCAACTCTGCGAGGCGGAGACGGAATTTTTCGCCGAGCTGCTCGGTACGCATGTCCAGCGGCTCGCCACCATCGCCCACGGCGACGGCGTCTGCACCACCTTCATCCCGAAGTCCTCGACGGCCTCGACCGGCCAGGCGGGCACGGAGGCCCCCGAGGCCCCACCGCCCCCGAAGCCGGGGAAGCCCCCGAGAGCCTCCGGGGCGAAGGCCGGGAAGACCTCGCTCCACATCCACAACGAATCCGCATCTGCATCCGCAAGCACGGCCGGGAGGAACCCCGCATGACTCTCCCCACGGAGACTGCCCACCCCGAACTCGAGGGCCTGGGCACGTACGAATTCGGCTGGGCCGACTCCGACACGGCAGGCGCCGCGGCCAAGCGTGGTCTCAGCGAGGAGGTCGTCCGTGACATCTCCGCGAAGAAGAACGAGCCGGAGTGGATGCTGAAGCTGCGGCTCAAGGGCCTGCGCCTGTTCGACAAGAAGCCCATGCCCAACTGGGGCTCGGACCTGTCGGGCATCGACTTCGACAACATCAAGTACTTCGTGCGCTCCACCGAGAAGCAGGCCGCCTCCTGGGAGGACCTGCCCGAGGACATCAAGAACACCTACGACCGGCTCGGCATCCCCGAGGCGGAGAAGCAGCGCCTGGTCGCCGGTGTCGCCGCGCAGTACGAGTCCGAGGTCGTCTACCACCAGATCCGCGAGGACCTGGAGGAGCAGGGCGTCATCTTCCTCGACACGGACACCGCGCTGAAGGAGCACCCGGAGCTCTTCCAGGAGTACTTCGGCACCGTCATCCCGGTCGGCGACAACAAGTTCGCGTCGCTGAACTCGGCCGTGTGGTCCGGCGGGTCGTTCATCTACGTCCCCAAGGGCGTCCACGTGGACATCCCGCTCCAGGCCTACTTCCGGATCAACACCGAGAACATGGGCCAGTTCGAGCGGACGCTGATCATCGTCGACGAGGACGCCTACGTCCACTACGTCGAGGGCTGCACCGCCCCGATCTACACCTCGGACTCGCTGCACAGCGCCGTCGTCGAGATCATCGTCAAGAAGGGCGGCCGCTGCCGCTACACGACCATCCAGAACTGGTCGAACAACGTCTACAACCTGGTCACCAAGCGTGCCGTCGCCTACGAGGGCGCGACCATGGAATGGGTCGACGGCAACATCGGCTCCAAGGTGACGATGAAGTACCCGGCCGTCTACCTCATGGGCGAGCACGCCAAGGGCGAGACCCTGTCCATCGCCTTCGCCGGCGAGGGACAGCACCAGGACGCCGGCGCCAAGATGGTCCACATGGCCCCGAACACCTCGTCGAACATCGTCTCCAAGTCGGTGGCGCGCGGCGGCGGCCGCACCTCCTACCGCGGTCTGATCGAGATCGGTGAGGGCGCCCCCGGTGCCAAGTCCAACGTGCTGTGCGACGCGCTGCTCGTGGACACCATCTCCCGCTCGGACACCTACCCCTACGTCGACGTCCGCGAGGACGACGTGTCCATGGGCCACGAGGCGACCGTCTCCAAGGTCTCCGAGGACCAGCTCTTCTACCTGATGAGCCGCGGTCTGTCCGAGTTCGAGGCGATGGCGATGATCGTCCGCGGCTTCGTCGAGCCGATCGCCAAGGAGCTGCCGATGGAGTACGCGCTGGAGCTCAACCGGCTGATCGAGCTGCAGATGGAAGGCGCGGTCGGCTGACCCGCCGCCCCGCCCCCGTCGGCCGGTCGATCCGACCCGCCCGTGGGCGGGCCGGCTCGGCCCGCCCCGTCGGACAGCACACGTCTTACTCAGAAAGAGAGCACTACGACAGCCATGGCTGAGGCTCAGAATCTCCCGGTGGGCTCCACCACCGCCGGCTCGATCGCGGTGGCCGCCGAGTCGACCGTCGCCACCCGTATGAGCGCGCCCCCGTCCTTCGACGTGGCGTCCTTCCCGGTCCCGCACGGCCGCGAGGAGGAATGGCGGTTCACCCCGCTGGAGCGCCTGCGCGGCCTGCACGACGGCACCGCCGTCGCCACCGGAGGCGTCAAGATCGCCGTCGAGGCGCCCGAGGGCGTCCGCGTCGAGGCCGTCGGCCGTGACGACGCGCGGCTCGGCCGGGCCGGCAAACCGGTGGACCGCGTCGCCGCCCAGGCGTACAGCGCCTTCGAGCAGGCCTCGGTGGTGACCGTGCCGAAGGAGACCGTGCTCACCGAGCCGATCCGCATCGTGGTGCACGGCGACGGCGGCACCGCCTACGGCCACCAGGTGATCGAGCTCGGCGCCTTCGCCGAGGCGGTCGTCGTCCTCGACCACACCGGTGACGCGGTGCTCGCCGCCAACGTCGAGTACGTCCTCGGCGACGGCGCCAAGCTCACCGTGGTCTCCGTCCAGGACTGGGACCACAAGGCCGTGCACGTCGCCCAGCACAACGCCCTCGTGGGCCGTGACGCCTCCTTCAAGTCCGTGGTCGTCACCTTCGGCGGCGACCTGGTCCGGCTGCACCCGCGGGTCGCCTACGCGGGCACCGGCGGCGAGGCCGAGCTGTTCGGCCTGTACTTCACCGACGCCGGCCAGCACCAGGAGCACCGCCTCCTGGTCGACCACAACGTCCCGCACTGCAAGTCCAACGTCGTCTACAAGGGCGCACTGCAGGGCGAGGCCGCGCACGCCGTGTGGATCGGCGACGTGCTCATCCAGGCCAGGGCCGAGGGCACCGACACCTACGAGATGAACCGCAACCTCGTCCTCACCGACGGCGCCCGTGTCGACTCCGTGCCCAACCTGGAGATCGAGACCGGCGAGATCGTCGGCGCCGGCCACGCCTCGGCGACCGGCCGCTTCGACGACGAGCAGCTCTTCTACCTGATGGCCCGCGGCATCGCCGAGCAGGACGCCCGCCGTCTGGTCGTCCGCGGCTTCTTCGCCGAACTCGTCCAGCAGATCGGCGTCCCGGACATCGAGGAGCGTCTGATCACCAAGATCGAGGCGGAGCTGGAGGCGTCGGTCGCATGACCTTCCAACGTGCCTGCGGGTTGAGCGAGCTGGAGGAGGACACCCCGAAGCGGGTGGAACTCGACGGCACGCCGGTCTCCCTCGTGCACACCGGGGGCGAGGTGTTCGCGATCAACGACATCTGCTCGCACGCGAACGTCTCCCTCTCGGAGGGGGAGGTCGACGACTGCCACATCGAGTGCTGGCTGCACGGCTCGCGCTTCGACCTCCGCTCGGGCAAGCCCGACAGTCTTCCGGCCACACGCCCCGTCCCCGTATACCCCGTAAAGATCGAAGGGGACGACGTGCTCGTCTCCCTCACCCAGGAGTCCTGAGGCACCCATGGCAACGCTTGAAATCCGAGACCTGCACGTCACCGTCGAGGCCGACAACGCCACGAAGGAAATCCTCAAGGGCGTCGACCTCACCGTGAAGCAGGGCGAGACGCACGCCATCATGGGCCCCAACGGCTCCGGCAAGTCGACCCTCGCCTACGCCCTGGCCGGTCACCCCAAGTACACCGTCTCCGGCGGCAGCGTCACCCTCGACGGCGAGGACGTCCTGGAGATGTCCGTCGACGAGCGCGCCCGCGCCGGCCTGTTCCTCGCCATGCAGTACCCGGTCGAGGTCCCCGGCGTCTCCGTCTCCAACTTCCTTCGCACCTCCGCCACCGCCATCCGCGGCGAGGCCCCCAAGCTGCGCACCTGGGTGAAGGAGGTCAAGGAGACCATGGAGCGCCTCCACATGGACCCCGCCTTCGCCGAGCGCAACGTCAACGAGGGCTTCTCCGGCGGTGAGAAGAAGCGCCACGAGATCCTCCAGCTGGAGCTCCTCAAGCCGAAGGTCGCGATCCTCGACGAGACCGACTCCGGCCTGGACGTCGACGCGCTGCGGATCGTCTCCGAGGGGGTCAACCGCGTCCGCGAGTCCGGCGAGGTCGGCACCCTGCTGATCACGCACTACACGCGCATCCTGCGCTACATCAAGCCCGATCACGTCCACGTGTTCGCCGACGGGCGGATCGCCGAGTCCGGCGGAGCCGAGCTCGCCGACAAGCTCGAGAACGAGGGCTACGAGGCCTACGCGAAGGGTGGCGCATCCGAGTGACACAGACGCCGGGCCTCCTCACCGAGCCCAGGCTCCTGAGCGAGGCGATCCGCAAGGACTTCCCCATCCTGGACCGCCAGGTCCACGACGGCCGAAAGCTCGTCTACCTGGACAACGCGGCGACCAGCCAGAAGCCGCGTCAGGTACTGGACGCACTCAGTGAGTACTACGAGCGCTACAACGCCAACGTCCACCGCGGTGTGCATGTGCTCGCCGAGGAGGCCACGGCGCTGTACGAGGGCGCGCGCGACAAGGTCGCGGAGTTCGTCAACGCGCCCTCACGCGACGAGGTGATCTTCACGAAGAACGCCTCGGAGTCGCTCAACCTCGTGGCGAACATGCTCGGCTGGGCCGACGAGCCCTACCGGGTGGACCACGAGACCGAGATCGTCATCACGGAGATGGAGCACCACTCCAACATCGTGCCGTGGCAGCTGCTCGCGCAGCGCACCGGTGCCAAGCTGAAGTGGTTCGGCCTCACCGACGACGGCCGCCTCGACCTGTCCAACATCGACGAGGTCATCACCGAGAAGACGAAGATCGTCTCCTTCGTGCTGGTCTCCAACATCCTGGGCACGGTCAACCCGGTCGAGGCGATAGTGCGCCGCGCCCAGGAGGTCGGCGCCCTGGTGTGCATCGACGCCTCCCAGGCCGCCCCGCACATGCCGGTGGACGTACAGGCCCTCCAGGCCGACTTCGTGGCCTTCACCGGCCACAAGATGTGCGGCCCGACCGGAATCGGCGTCCTGTGGGGCCGCCAGGAGCTGCTCGAGGACCTGCCGCCGTTCCTCGGCGGCGGCGAGATGATCGAGACCGTGTCGATGAGTTCGTCGACCTACGCGCCGGCTCCGCACAAGTTCGAGGCGGGCACTCCGCCGATCGCCCAGGCGGTCGGTCTCGGTGCCGCGGTCGACTACCTGTCGGCCATCGGCATGGACAAGATCCTCGCCCACGAGCACGCGCTCACCGAGTACGCCGTCAAGCGGCTGGCCGAGGTCCCGGACCTGCGCATCATCGGCCCCGACACGGCCGAGGACCGCGGCGCCGCGATCTCGTTCGCGCTGGGCGACATCCACCCGCACGACGTGGGCCAGGTCCTCGACGAGCAGGGCATCGCGGTCCGGGTCGGCCACCACTGCGCGCGGCCGGTCTGCCTGCGGTACGGAATTCCCGCGACCACGCGAGCGTCGTTCTATCTGTACTCCACACCGGCCGAGATCGACGCACTGGTCGACGGCCTGGAGCACGTACGGAACTTCTTCGGCTGAGGGGCTGGCTGGGCGTGAAGCTTGATTCGATGTACCAGGAAGTCATCCTGGACCACTACAAGAACCCGCACGGGCGGGGCTTGCGGGACGGCGACGCCGAGGTGCACCACGTCAACCCGACGTGCGGCGACGAGATCACGCTGCGGGTGAAGTACGACGGCACGACGATCAGCGACGTCTCGTACGAGGGGCAGGGCTGCTCCATCAGCCAGGCCTCCGCCTCCGTGCTGAACGACCTGCTGGTCGGCAAGGACCTCGCCACGGCGCAGCGGATCCAGGAGACCTTCCTGGAGCTGATGCAGTCCAAGGGCAGGATCGAGCCGGACGACGCGATGGAGGAGACCCTGGAGGACGCGATCGCGTTCGCCGGGGTGTCCAAGTACCCCGCCCGCGTCAAGTGCGCCCTCCTGAGCTGGATGGCGTGGAAGGACGCGACAGCCCAGGCCCTGGGCTCCGACGCCGAAAGGACAACGGCATGAGCGAGACCGTGGAGATGAAGCCGGCCTCGGAGGAGGAGCTCCGCGAGGCCCTGATGGACGTCGTCGACCCCGAACTGGGCATCGACGTCGTCAACCTCGGCCTGATCTACGGCGTCCACGTCGACGACTCCAATGTGGCGACCGTCGACATGACCCTGACGTCCGCGGCCTGTCCGCTGACCGACGTCATCGAGGACCAGGCCAAGTCCGCCACCGAAGGCCTGGTCAGCGAGTTGCGCATCAACTGGGTCTGGATGCCGCCGTGGGGCCCCGACAAGATCACGGACGACGGCCGCGAACAGCTGAGGGCACTGGGCTTCAACGTCTGAGACGTCCGCCCGACACCGGTTCTCCCGCAGAACGGCGACACCCGACACGGGTGTCGCCGTTTCGCGTGTGCGGGATTCCGGGGACGCGTCCCCCACCGGGCGCCCGACCGTTGTGTACGCTCGTACATATGGGATACCTGCTGCTCGCCGGGGCGATCGCCGCGGAGGTGGGCGCCACCACCGCCATGAAGTACAGCGAGGGCTTCAGCCGGCTCTGGCCCTCGCTGCTGACCCTGCTCGGCTACGTGGTCTCCTTCACCCTGCTCGCGCAGACGCTGCGCACCCTCTCCATCGGCACCGCGTACGCCATCTGGGCGGGGGTGGGCACGGCCGCCATCGCCGCGATCGGCGTCGTGTTCATGGGGGAGGGGCTCACCGTCGTCAAGGCCACCGGGATCGCGCTGATCATCGTGGGCGTGGTCGTGCTCAACCTCGGCGGCGCGCACTGATGGCCCGGCGGTACGACCCCGAGCGGCGCCGGCGGATCATCGACGCGGCGATCCGCGTCGTCGGCAGGAGCGGCATCGCGGGCCTCAGCCACCGCAGCGTCGCCGCCGAGGCCGATGTGCCGCTCGGCTCCACGACGTACCACTTCGAGACCCTCGACGAGTTGCTGGTGGCCGCGCTGCGCCAGGCGAACGAGGGCTTCGCCAAGGCCGTCGCCTCACGCGGCGGCCTGGAGGACCCGCGCACCGACCTGGCGGCCGAACTCGCCGGCCTGCTCGGCGAGTGGCTCGCGGGCGAACGCACCGGCGTCGAGCTGGAGTACGAGCTGTATCTGGCGGCCCTGCGCCGTCCCGCCCTGCGCCCCGTCGCGGCCGAGTGGTGCGAGGGCGTCACCGAGTTGCTGTCCCGCCGCACCGACCCGGTCACCGCCCGTGCCCTGGTCGCCCTGATGGACGGCGTCTGCCTCCAGACCCTGCTGACCGGAACGCCGTACGACGGGGAGTACGCGCGGGAGATGCTCGGCCGGATCCTGCCCGGAAAGTGAGGGGGCGTCAGCCCGCCGCTCCACCCCTGGCCGTTTCCGCGGAAACCCGGAACGCCTGTCCGCGACGGTCGTTCCGGCCGCGGTGTCAGTGACATCGCCTGCGGTGTCCCGTGGCAGTGGGAAGATCTCCTGGTGGGGGCGCGGCACCTCGCCCGCCGCACGTTCGTTCTGTTTTCATGTATCGCGGTGCCGAAGGAAGGGTACATTCCACCGCCCGCGCCCTCTGAATCGTGTCGATGATCATGATGCGATGATGTGACCATCAGCAGTAACTTGTGCCCCTGTGATTGACACTCAGCTCTCTCGCCAGCAGGACGTGTCCGACGAACTCGCCACCGCACTGTTCGGTACCCGCGCCGCGAGTCTCCACCACCCCTGGAAGCGGCTGTTCAGTTCTGCACCGTTCTCCTACCAGGAGGGTCTCAGTCACGAAGAACGCATCCGGCTGTCGTACGAGCGTCTGCGCCTGGTCAACGACGCCGTCGGCCACCCGTCGGTCCTCGCGACCGACCCCGCCGCGCTGAGCGCGATGCACGAGTGGGCCGGCGTCACCGACGCCGGTATGGCGACCTGCGCCAGCATCCACTACAACCTCTTCCTCGGCAGCCTCCTCGATCACGACCACGACCAGCGGGACCTGACGGAGTATCTGCGGATGGCCCGCGTCGGAACGTTCCTGTGCACCGAACTCGCGCACGGCAACGATGCCTCCCAGATGGAAACCACCTGCACCTTCGACCGGTCCACCGGCGGCTTCGTCCTCCACACCCCCCGCCCCGAGGCCTGCAAGTGGATGCCCAACACCAGCCCCGTGGGCGGGCCCAAGGACGCTGTGGTCGCCGCCCGCCTCCTCGTCGACGACCGGGACCTGGGCGTCTTCCTGTTCCTGACCCCGCTGCACGACGCCCACGGCACACCGATGCCCGGCATCGAAATACGCCGCCTGCCCCGGACGGCCAGCAGCCCGGTCGACCACTGCGCCACCAGCTTCGAGCGGGTCGGCCTGCCCTACACCGCGCTGCTCCAGGGCGACCACGGCCGCCTCACCCCCGACGGCCGCTTCACCAGCAACCTCGGCAACCCCCGCAAACGCTTCCTCCGCTCCATCGGACGCGTCACCACGGGCAAACTCTGCATGAGCGCCTACAGCCTCGGCACCACCCGTCACGCCCTGACCGTCGCCACCCGCCACGCCCACAGCCGCCACACCTCCGGCATGACCAGCGGCCACAGGGTGCCGCTGTTCGCACACCGCAGCCACCACGCCCCGCTGCTGGAAGCCACCGCCACCGCCTACGCAGCCACCCTCCTGCAACGCAGCGTCACCCAGCAGTGGACACAGGCGACGGACGACGACCTGCAGGACTGCGAACGGCTCGTCGCCGTCACCAAGGGGTGGATCACCTGGCAGGCCCGCGCCATCATGACCGAATGCCGCGAACGCTGCGGCGCCCAGGGCCTGATCCTCGCCAACGGCATCGCCGGACAGCTCGCCGCGAACGAAGGCACCATCACCGCGGAAGGCGACAACAAGGTCATCTGGGTCAAGGCCGCAGGCGAGATGCTCCTCGGCGGTTTCGCCCCGAAACCGCCCAGTGAGATCCCGCCGGGGCAGCGTGCGCTGGAGGACCCGCACCACCTGCAGGACCTCCTGACGGACATCGAGCGGATATGGCACGAACGGGCCCGCGCCCGACTGCGCAGCGGCCGGCCCCCCTCCCCCCTGGCCCGCTGGAACGCCACCGTCACCCCCGCCCTCCAGCTCGTCGACGCACACGCCCACCGCCTGGCCGGCGACGCCCTCCGCGACGCGGCCACCCGGGCAGGCACCGCTGCGGCCCGGCAGGTCCTCACCGACCTGCACCGGCTGTTCACCCTGCGCCGCGTCGCCGCACACAGTGGTGACCTGCTGGCTCAGGGGCGGCTCACCACCGATCAGGTGCAGCGGCTGCCCGACGCGGTCGAGAGTGTCGTCGCAGCCCTGGAGCCCCACGCGCTGACGCTGGTCGGAGGATTCGACGTCCCGGAGGAACTGCTGCGCAGCCACCCCGTACTGCACGCCGGCAACCCGGAAGTCCTCGTCCCCGCATAGTGACCGGCCGCCGTGGACGGCCCGCCCGGTACCTGAGACGGCGCGGCACCGGTTCGCATCGCCGGGCCCGCGCCGGTTAGGTTGCCCTCATGACCGACTCGACTGCTCAGAGCACCACCGGCGCAGTGGCCGCCGGCCTCGCCACCCTCACCGCCGACGGAACCGTCCTCGACACCTGGTTCCCCGCCCCCGAACTCGCCGCCGCGCCCGGCCCGTCCGGCACCGAACGGCTGTCCGCCGAGCGCGCCGCCGAACTCCTCGGCGCCGGGGCGAGTGCGGCGATCGGACCGGACGCGCGCCGGGGCGTCGAAGTGGTCGCGGTCCGTACGGTCATCTCCTCGCTCGACGAGAAGCCGACCGACGCGCACGACGTCTACCTGCGCCTCCACCTGCTCTCGCACCGTCTGGTCAAGCCGCACGGCCAGAACCTGGAGGGCATGTTCGGTTTCCTCGCGAACGTCGCCTGGACCTCACTCGGCCCCGTCGCCGTCGACGACGTCGAGAAGGCGCGGCTGAACGCCCGCGCCGAGGGCCTGCACCTGGCCGTCACGTCCATCGACAAGTTCCCCCGGATGACGGACTACGTCGTCCCCAAGGGCGTCCGCATCGCCGACGCGGACCGGGTCCGCCTGGGCGCCCACCTCGCCGCGGGCACCACGGTCATGCACGAGGGCTTCGTCAACTTCAACGCGGGCACCCTCGGCACCTCCATGGTCGAGGGCCGCATCTCCGCGGGCGTCGTCGTCGGCGACGGCTCGGACATCGGCGGCGGCGCCTCCACCATGGGCACGCTGTCCGGCGGCGGCAGCGTGATCATCTCCATCGGCGAGCGCTGCCTGGTCGGCGCCGAGGCGGGCGTCGGCATCGCGCTCGGCGACGAGTGCGTCGTCGAGGCCGGCCTCTACGTCACGGCCGGCACCCGCGTGACCATGCCCGACGGCGAGGTCGTCAAGGCCCGCGCGCTGTCCGGTGCCTCCCACATCCTCTTCCGCCGCAACTCGATCACCGGCACGGTCGAGGCCCGCCCGAACAACGCGGTCTGGGGCGGCCTGAACGACGTCCTGCACAGCCACAACTGACGGGGAGCCGCAGGATCCCGCTCCGTGAGCACGCCCGGGTGCGACGACCGCACCCGGGCATCTCCCTCGACGGTTCCGGGTCCCGGCCTCAGCGGCTCAGGACTGTTTCCCGGCGCATGTGGGAGAGCTTCTCCGGATTGCGTACGGCGTAGAGGCCGGTGACGAGGCCGCCCTCGACGCGGACCGTCAGGACGGTGTCGAGTTCGCCGTCGACCCGCAGGAGCAGCGCCGGGCGGCCGTTGACCTGGGCCGGCAGGAACGAGGAACCGGCGGGGATCCTGCCCAGGCCCGCGGCCAGCAGGCGGGCCACCTTGTCGGCCCCGACGACGGGCCGCAGGACGGCCTGCCTGACCCCGCCGCCGTCGCCCAGCAGGACGACGTCCGGTGCCAGGATGTCGAGCAGGTTCTGGAGGTCTCCCGTCTCGACCGCCCGACGGAACGCGTCGAGCGCCTTCTGGGAGTCCGCCGACGACACGTGTCCGCGCGGACGGCGCGCCGCCACGTGGGCGCGTGCGCGGTGTGCGATCTGGCGGACCGCGGCCGGTTTCCGGTCGACGGCCTCCGCGATCTCGCCGTACTCCAGGGCGAACACCTCGCGCAGCACGAACACCGCCCGCTCCGTCGGCGTGAGCGTCTCCAGCACCAGCATCATCGCCGTCGAGACGCTGTCGGCCAGTTCGACGTCCTCCGCCACGTCGGGCGTGGTGAGCAGCGGCTCGGGCAGCCACGAGCCCACGTAGGACTCCTTGCGGCGGCCGAGCGTGCGCAACCGGTTCAGTGCCTGGCGCGTGGTGATCCGGACCAGGTACGCCCGCCGGTCCCGCACCGTCCCGAGATCGACCCCCGTCCACCGCAGCCAGGTCTCCTGCAGCACGTCCTCCGCGTCGGCGGCCGATCCCAGCATCTCGTAGGCGACCGTGAACAGGAGACTGCGGTGGTCGACGAACGCCTCGGTGGCGGCATCCGTTCCCGCGTCGCCCGCGGGCTCGCTTCGTTCGCTCTTCACCGGACGCTCCTTCGCTTGCGACTGCGTCATGCGCACAGGACACCGGCCCCCGCGATCCTGTGACACCCGTCTGTCGTGGCCTGCGTCACAGGACGGTTCTGTCACACGAAGCCGGCGGGCGGCATCTCGTGTTCGTCCGATGCACCACCACGAGTGAACACGAGTGAGGACGACACCATGGATGCCCGATTCGACCTGTTCGCCAACGAACTCGCCCTCAAGTTCGTCAAGCGGTTCGCCGGTGCCGGCCTGGTGATCCAGCAGTCGCCGCTGCCCCGGTCCACGCAGGAGCTGGTGTCGCTGCGCGCCAGCCAGATCAACGGCTGCGGCCACTGCGTCGACATGCACACCAAGGAGGCCGCCGCAGCCGGTGAGAGCGCGGTCCGGCTCAACCTGGTGGCCGCCTGGCGCGAGTCCACGGTGTTCACCGAGGCCGAGCAGGCCGCGCTGGCCCTCGCCGAGGAGGGCACCCGGCTCGGCGACGCCCGTCACGGCGTGTCCGACGACACCTGGGCCCGGGTGCGCAAGCACTACGACGACGATCAGACCGCGGCCCTGGTCGCCCTGGTCGCCCTGATCAACGCGGCCAACCGGCTCGCCGTGATCGTCCACCGGAAGGGAGGTGCGTACGAGCCGGGCGTGTTCGCCCACGTCCTCGACTGAGGGGCGGGCGCGCGGCGAGCGGTGACGGTCAGCCTGCTGTGAGGCTCCCGTGGAGCGCCCCGAGGCTGTCGGTCGTCTTCCGGTCCGCCGGCCTCAGGGGCCGGCGGACCGGGCCCGCCGGCAGGCCCAGGGTGGTGAGGAGGGCCTTGGCCGTGACCGTGCCGGGCAGGCCGCCGGCCGTCATCGCCTCGATGAGGGCGGTCGCCCGCCGCTGGAGGTCCGCCGCGCGTGCCGTGTCGCCCGCGTCGAAGGCGTCCAGGACGGCGCGCAGGTGGTCCGGGACCACGTTCGCGACCGTACTGACGTAACCGGCGCCGCCGACCGCGTACAGGGCCAGGATGTGCTCGTCGCAGCCCGCGTAGTAGGCGAGGTCCGTGCGGGCGAGGATCTTCTGGGCGGCCAGGAAGTCGTGCGAGCAGTCCTTCACCGCGACGATCCGGGGATGCTCGGCGAGCCGCAGCATCGTGCCGGGCTCGATGCGGGTGCCCGTGCGGGCCGGGATGTCGTACAGGGCGAGGGGGAGGCCCGTGGCGTCCGCGATCTCGCGGAAGTGGGCCTCGATCGCGTCCTGTGGCGGGCGGCTGTAGTACGGGGCGGCGACCAGGAGGCCGTCCGCGCCCGCCTTCTCGGCCTCCCGGGCGAGTGCGGCGGTGTGCGCGGTGTCGGCGGTGCCGACTCCGGCGACGATCGCGGCGCGGCTGCCCACGGCCTCCCGTACCGCTGTGACGAGGGCGTACTTCTCGGCGTCCGTCGTGGTCGGGGACTCTCCCGTCGTACCGGACAGGACCAGGCCGTCGCAGCCGCGGCTCACCAGGTGGTCGGCCAGGCGCGCGGCTCCGTCCAGGTCCAGGGCACCGGCAGGGGTGAAGGGGGTGACCATGGCGCAGAGGGCGCGGCCGAAGGGGGACGGGGACGCGGAGGGGGCGGACGGGGACGCGGAGGGGAGCGGAGTGGTCATGGGGGTAGTCTCGGTGCGATCAATGCGTAGCTCCACTTATATCTACTACCTACTACCGGTAAGCATTGGTAATCGATGGCGGCTCGGGATAAGGGACGCGCGGTCCGGGTACTCGAACGGTCCCGACCGAGAGGAGGCGGAATGCCGTGACCGCAACCATCGAGCACCGTCCGGCCCGCGACACACACGGCCATGACCAGCAGAGGCGCGAGTACAGCGGCGGCACGCGCATGCGTGACGGCCACAGCCATGACGAGCACAGCGTGGGTGAACTCGTCGGACAGGCCACCGAGCAGGTCTCCCGGCTGGTGCGGCAGGAAGTGGCCCTGGCCAAGGTGGAGCTGGCCGAGAAGGGCCGCCGGGCCGGAATCGGCGGCGGCATGCTGGGCGGGGCGGGAGCCTTCGCCTACGCGGGCCTGCTCGCGGCGGCCTTCACCGGGGGCGCCGCGCTCTCCCTCGTCCTGCCGGTGTGGGCGGCGGCGCTGATCGTCACGGCCGTGCTGTTCGTGATCGCGGGTGTGCTGGCCGTGCTCGGACGCGGCCAGCTGCGGAAGGCCACGCCGGCGGCTCCGGAGCAGGCGCTGGGCAGCGTGAGGGCCGACGTGGAGGAGATCAGGGAAAGGGCACACCGATGACGCGGGATGTGAACGGCGTGAACGCGCCTGCGAAGGCGGTGGGTTCCGCTTCCGGGGCCCACATCGAGGCCGATGCCGAGAAGGACGCCGCCCGCGGGGCCAAGGGGCCGGACGAGCTGCGGCGGGAGATCGAGCGGACGCGGCACGAACTCGGTGACACGGTGGAGCAGTTGGCCGGGAAGATGGACGTCAAGGGGAACGCGATGGCCCGCGTGGAGGACCTGCGCGACAAGGCCGGGGCGGTGACCGTGCAGCTGCGGAGCAACGCCACGCAGGTCCGGCGGGCCGGGACGCGCAAGCCGTGGCCGGTGATGGTCGCCGGCGGGACGGTGGCCGGACTGGCGGCGACCGCGGTGCTGAGGCGGCGCGGGGCGCACTGACGGCGGACCGGGTCGGGCGGGCACGGCCGAGGGCCGGCCGGACGGGAACGTCCGGCCGGCCCTCGGTACGGGTGTACGGGTGCAGGTGTGTACGCCCTACGGGCGGAAGCGCAGGATCT
The DNA here is from genome assembly GCF_053890455.1 of Streptomyces yamdrokensis. NCBI lineage: Bacteria > Bacillati > Actinomycetota > Actinomycetes > Kitasatosporales > Streptomycetaceae > Streptomyces > Streptomyces yamdrokensis. The sequence goes on along the minus strand of NZ_CM132679.1, from coordinate 1,722,842 downwards.
GCGGGTCGTGGTCGCTGATCTGGTCGTGGAACTCGCTGTTGAGATGCACGCTGTCGTACGTGAACGCCCCGCCGCGGCGGATCGACGGGCTGATCAGGATCTGGTCCAGAACCTGGCTGTTGCCCTGGTAGACGTATGAGTAACGCTCGCTCCTCGGCAGGGACCTGACCGCCGACCAGAGAGTGCCCCGGCCCTCGAGGATCTTCGTCGTCGTGGAGAACTCGAAGTCGTTGATGTCGCCGAGGACGACGACGTCCGCGTTCTTCTGGGCGGCGAGGACCTTCGCGGCGAAGTCGTGGACCTCCTTCGCCTGGAGGTGGCGCTGCTTCTCCGAGCCGCGCGACGGCGGCTGGTACTGCGACGTCAGGGCCTGGTCGCCGCCCTTGGAGGCGAAGTGGTTGGCGACCACGACCACCGTGCGGCCGCGGAAGACGAACTCGCCGGCCAGCGGCTTGCGGCTGTCCTCGAACGCCTCGGACCGAGGGGCGACGCGGCCGGGGGAGACCGTCAGGGCCGCCTTGCCACGCACCTTGGTGACGCCGGTGGCCGTCGTGGCGTCGCCGCCCGCGCGGTCGGTGAAGGAGACCCGGTCCGGGTTGAAGAGGAACACCTGGCGGATGTTGCCGCCCGGCTCGCCGCCGTCGGTCTTGTCGGCCGGGTCGATCCCGCGCCAGTCGTAGCGCGGGCCGCCCGCCGCCTCGATCGCGTCGATCAGCTTCGTCACCGTCAGGTCGGCGGTGACCGTGCCGTCGTCGGTGGCACCGTTGTCGTCCTGGATCTCCTCCAGGGACACGATGTCGGGCGACTTCAGGTTGCCCACGATCGCCTCGGCGTGCGCGGCGAACGTGTCGTCGGACGGGTCGAGGTTCTCCACGTTGTACGTGGCGACCGCCAGTTCGCCGGAGCGCTGCGCGCGGGTGGACTCGCGCCGCAGGTTCCCGCTCTCGAGCGTGCCGAGTTCGCCGGCCACCAGCGTGTAGCCGCCGTACTGGTTGAAGTCCAGCGGCCCCGCGGTGGTGCCGGCGAGGGTGTCGCCGACGTTGGCATCGGGGAAGTCCGCGGCCCGGCCCAGGGACTGGATCTGCAGACGCCCGGTGTTCTGGGCGTGGTAGGAGCCGTAGACCGTGCCGCCGCGGTGGTTGCGGTTCTCCCGCGGCTTCACCGTGACCCAGAGCTCGGTGTACGGGTCGGTGGCACCGACCACGCGGGTGTCGGAGACCTGGACGTTCATTCCCTCGAGGGACTCGTAGAAGTCCAGGGCGTAGCGGCCCGGGCGCAGCGGCAGGGCGTTGACCGAGCCGTTCGCCGCGGTGTCCCCGGCCGGGGTGTAGGCGGCGGGGACCGACCCGGCGTCGATCCTGGTGGCGGCCGGGACCGGATTGCCGCCGGAGACGACGGTGAACGTGGCGCGGGTGATCTCCGTCAGCGACTGGTTGCCGGAGGACGTGCCGCCGGGGACGTACTCCGTGACCGTGCCGGAGACCGTGACGGCATCGCCCACGGCGACCCCCTGCGGGGTCGAACCCGTGTGGACGAAGACGCCCTCACTGGTGGCCGGGTCGGCGTCCGGGGCCGGATCCTGGATCCAGAATCCGCGGGACGAGCCGTAGGTGCGGATGCCTGTGACGATTCCGGCCACATCGGTGACCTGCTGCCCGACGTAGGGAGACATCCGGGTGTCGCCCTGGATGTCGTGGATGCGCACGGACTGCGCGTGCGCGGGCGAGGTGAGGACGATCGTGGACGCCGCGCACACGGCGGCGACGGTGAGCGCGGCGAGACGCGCGGACGGCTTGCTCGGCAACGGATTCCCTCCGGGAATGTGATGAGTGCCGGGACGAGGGGAAGAACGTGCGACGTGCTGGGACGGCGGGAGCGGTCCGGGCCGGTGGGACCGAGGGGACGTGTGAGGCGGGTCGGGCAGGTGTGACGCGCGTAGAGGGTGCGGTCCCGTGAGCCCTGCGGGTACCCCCAGGATGCCTCTGTGAAAGGCGTCCATGGGCGGATCCCACTCCGGTGGACAACTGTCCGCCGACTTCTACGCGCGTCAATCTCCAGCCTGGCCGGGCCACTTGTCAAGGTTTCAGCCATGTACAGGGGCTGAAGCAGAGGTGAAGCGGGCGGCTTGGGTGGAAATCCGTCTAGGCTGAGCGGCTGAGTCGTAGAAGGCGCCGAGGTCAGGACCTGGGTCTTTCCGGAGGAGAACAGCCGATGTCAGACAGCTCCATGCCGCCGGCGCGGCTGCACCCCGAAGCGGAGCTGGCGCGCGAAGCGCTGTCCACGCCGCTGCTGTCCCGGGCCGCCCGGCTCGCCCGCTGGACCGGGCCCGGAACACGGGTCGACGCCGGCGGCGGACTCGTCGACGAGCAGCTGCCCGCGGCGGCCGAGGTGCTCGGGCTGAGCGGCGAGGACGCCACCGCCGACGCCAGTGCCGCATGGCGCGTCGCCGTGGACGCCGGGCTCGTCGACGTCGTCGACGAGGAGGAGGGCACCGTCACCGCGGGCGCCGACCTGGCGCTGCTCACCGGTGGCTCGCCGCAGGACGTCCTCGCCGTGTGGCTCGCCGCTCTGGAGACGGTGCTCGCCGACGCGAGCGTGCCCGACCTGGACGGGCTCGTCGACGCGCTCGCCACCGGGGACGGCTCCGGCGAACTCGACCTCTCCTCGGTCGACTGGGACCCCGACGCCGAGGCGGAGTTCCTCGACGGGGTCCTCGGCAACCTGTATCTCCTGACCGCCGGTGAGACGGGGCCCGTCGGCCCGCCGGTGCCGCTGCCCGCGCTGGCCGCCTCCGTGATCGTCCCCGACGACCTGCCGGAGCCCACCGACGACGTGCTCCAGCAGGTCTCCGACGCGATGATGCGGCTGGACGACCGGTTCCGCCTGCTGGAACCGGCCGGACTCGTGGAGTACCAGCCGGTCGACGAGGCGCTGCTGGCCGAGGGGGGCGAGGAGCCCGCGCCGCCCCAGGACGACACCGACGTCACCCGCTACGGCGTGGTGCGGCTGACCCCACTCGGCCTGTACGGGCTGCGTGCCCGCCTGCTGGAGGCCGGGTTCGACGCCCCGGCGGTCGGGGACCTCACGGACAAGGGCGCCGACGCGCTGCTCGACGGCACCTCCCTGTTCCCGCCGGCGGCGGCCCACGCGGAGACCGAGCAGTGGCTCGCCCGCCGTGAACCCCTCGCCGCGGCCCGGGAGCTGCTGGCCGCCGCGCGCGGCACCGACGAGAACGCGCCGCTGCGGCGGCTGCAGTGCCAGCAGGCGCTGTCGCTGGTCGGTGTCTCGGCCGAGCCCGCCCTGCGCGAGGTGCTCGACGACGCGGAACTCGGCGGGCTGGCCCGGGTGTGGCTGACCGAGCACGGGGCGACGGACGTACCGCCGCCCTCCGAGGCCATGATCTTCTGGCTGACCATCGACACGGTGGCCGCACAGCTCTCGGCCGAGGGCCACTCCGAGGAACTGCAGGCCCTGGTGGAGGGCCTGGCCCGCCAGCACAGCGGCTTCTTCGCCACCGCCTGGCGGGTGGAGCACCCTGCCACGGCGGACGTGCTGGAGGCGATGGGGCGGCTGCACCCGGACAGGGCGATCGCCAAGGCCGCACGTAAGGCCGCCTTCAAGGCGCGTTCGCAGAAGGGTGGTTGACCCTCGGGAGGGGGCTGACCGGCCGGGCGGATGCCTCGCGCCGGTCGCCGGGCAGGGCGGGCGGCCGCGCGTGACCTGCCGAAGGGGCCGCGGGCGGCCCACCGACGTGTTCGCGCGGGCCCACCGACGTGTTCGCGCGGGCCCACCGACGTGGCCGCGCGCGGTTCACCGAAGCGGCCGCCGGGGAGCCCCGCGGAGTTCAGCCGGTGTTCAGGCACGGGCGGAAGCGTGACGGTGAACGAGGCCTGACCCGTCACCCCCGCACGGCAACCCACCGTCACAGGAGGCTTCATGCCGCTCACCCGCAGGGACTTCGCCAGGACATCCGCGGTCGCCGGCGCCGGTGTCGCACTGGTGGGCAGCGTAGGCGCCCTCGCCTCAGCCCCGGGCGCCCTCGCGTCCCACGACGCCGAGAGCGCGGGTCAGGAGCGGGAGGCGGACCGGCAGCCCCACCCCATGGTCGGTTACGGCCCCCTGGTCCCGGACCCGGCCGGCATCCTCGCCCTGCCGGCCGGCTTCACCTACCGAACCCTCACGTACACCGGGAAGACCCGGCTGGAGTCCGGCGAGTACACCCCCTCCGACCACGACGGCACCGCCGCCTTCGACGGTCCCCGCGGTACCACCCTGCTGGTCAACAACCACGAGATCGACGGCCCGCGCGACGAGGCGGAGCACCCGGTCCCACTCACCGAGGGTCTGGTCTACGACCCGGGCGCGCCCGGCGGCTGCACGGTCGTCGAGGTGCGTCCCGACGGCAGCGTCGCCGAGTGGGTCGGCATCGCGGGCACCGCCAACAACTGCGCGGGCGGCAGCACCCCCTGGGGCACCTGGCTCACCTGCGAGGAGAACTCCGACCGGGCCGGCGAGAACGGCATGACCAAGGACCACGGCTACGTCTTCGAGGTCGACCCCGCCGACCGGCGTGCCAACCGGGATCCCAAGCCCCTGAAGTTCTTCGGCCGGTACGACCACGAGGCCGTCGTCATCGACCCGGGGCGCGGCCACGCCTACCTCACCGAGGACGCCGACGAACCCAACGGCCTGTTCTTCCGCTGGACCCCGCCGAAGGACTTCCGCCACGGCCCCGGCAGGTTCCGCACCCTCGCGGACGACGCGGGCGTCCTCCAGGCGCCCAAGTGCTACGACTCCGGCGGCCGGTTCGTCGACGACTTCTCCCGCGCCACCCGGACCGGCACGGTGTACGGCGTCGACTGGGTGGACGTGCCCGACCGCGACGCGCAGTCCCTCTCCGTGCGCGAGCAGTTCGGGGCCGGCGAGATCACCCGCGGCCGCAAGCTGGAGGGCATGTGGTGGGGCGACGGCGGGGCGTACTTCGTCTCCTCGTACGCCCGTGAGGAGAGCCCGGGCCGGCACGACGGGCAGGTCTGGTTCTACGACCCGCGGCGTCGCACCATGACCCTCAAGGTCCTGCTCGGCGTGAACCCCGATCCTTCCAGGGACGGCGCCTTCGACGGCCCCGACAACATCACCGTCTCCCCGTACGGCGGCCTGGTCATCGCCGAGGACGGCGACGGCGTGCAGCACCTGTTCGGCGCCACCGACAGTGGACGCACCTACCCCATCGCCCGCAACGACCTGAACATCGGCACGGAACGGGAGCCGGAGTTCAGCGAGTTCACCGGCGTCACCTTCTCGCCCGACGGGAAGACCCTGTACGCCAACATCCAGGAACCGGGCATCATGCTCGCCATCACGGGCCCCTGGAAGCGCCAGAAGCGCGACTGAACCCGCGGCACGGAACCATTCCGCCGGGCCCGGCCCGCGGCCGCCCCGAGCACGACGGGGCAGGTGAACGGCCGCGGGAGACGGGGTGGAGCAAGTGTCCGGCACGACGCGGGCCCGCGGAGGTGAGCCGTCGCCGGCACGCGGGGAACCGGCGGGTCCGGTTCCCCGCGGCGGTGGCCCGTGCGGCGCGCCTTCCGGGTGATCGCGCCGCCGCGGGGGACAAGGCCGGTGCCGTCGGCGGATGGCGCCAAGCCCTGCTCGGACACTCGTCGGCGACGCTCGTTGCTAGCTTGGACGGATGGAATCCAAGCAGGTGGCGCGCACGAGTTACCACCACGGAGCGCTTCGGCAAGCGCTGATCGACGGTGCCAGAGACATCCTGGCCGAGCGGGGGCACGAGCAGTTCAGCCTCAACGAGGTGGCGCGCCGGGCCGGTGTGAGCACTTCCGCGCCGTACCGCCACTTCGACGGCCGGGACGAACTGCTGGAGGCCGTGGCGGCAGACGGCTACGCGACGCTGTACCAGTACCTCGGACAGACGGCGGCCGGCGCCAGTGATCCGGGGGAGCGGCTGCTGCGGCTGGGCGGGGCGTATGTGCGGTTCGCGCAGGAGCATCCTGGACTGTTCGTGACGATGTTCCGCAGTCCCTCCAAAGGCGCACCGGTCTCGGCCGGGATGGATTCCTTCGAGATCCTCCGGTGTGCCGTCGCCGAAGCCCAGCAGGCGCAACTGCTCTCCACCGTCCCGTCGGCGGAGCTGCTGGCCAGGTCCGTATGGGCCACCCTGCACGGGCTTGCCGTCCTGAGCCTGCGAGGGCTGACCGAACGGTTCGCCATGGATGTGCCACCCGAGGAACTCGCCGGCGACACGCTGTCGGCGCTGCTCGGCCTCTGACACCGGTACAAAGACCGCAGGGTTTCGGCTCCCGTGACCCCGGGGCGTGGCCCGGACCTCGGCCGACCGTATGTGAACGCTGCTAACATTGATGTATGTTAGTGGCGCTCACATACGAGTGACAGCCAAGAGAGCCGGGAGTTCGTATGGTCGCCGTCCCACCACCCGCAGAATCCAAGCCCCGCCGGCCATCGAGCCGGGGGCGGTGGAGCCGGGTCTGGGTCACCCTCTCGTCGGTGGCGATCGCCGGCTACTTCTCCGGTCAGTACGCGCAGGGCAAGCTGGACGATCTGGGCCGGCGGGAAGTGGGGCTGGCTGCCGACTACGCCTCCCAGGCATGGCCGATTCAGCTGACGTTCTACCTGCACATCGTCTTCGCCGGACTGGCACTGGCCCTGGGGCCGTGGCAGTTCGCACGGCGCATCCGCGCCCGCCGTCGGGCGCTGCACCGGTGGACGGGGCGGGCGTACCTGGTCGGCGTCGGCCTCGGTGCGTTGACCGGCTTCATCATGTCGATGTTCAGCACGGTGGGGATGCTGGGGTTCTTCGGGTTCGGTTCGCTGTCCGCGGTGTGGGGCTGGACGGCCTGGCGGGCGTACAGGACGATCCGCGCGCGTGACGTCCGCAGCCATCAGGCCTGGGTGATCAGGAACTTCGCACTCACCTACGCCGCGGTGACGCTGCGTCTGTGGTTCGGCATGCTGGTCCTTGTGCAGATCCCGTTCATGGACGACTCGGACTCGCTCGAAAGCGTCATGACCAACGCCTACTCGCCGCTGGCCTTCCTGTGCTGGCTTCCGAACCTGGTCATCGCCGAGTTCATGATCCGCCGCCGCGGCCTGCCCGCCCTCCATCTCACGACCGCCCACCCGTGAGCAGATCACGCGGATCGCGCGGAACACCGGCCGGCTCATCGGCGTACGCCGGGAACCGAACAGGACGTGGGACTGGACGAGCGCTACCACACGGGCACCCACGAGATCCCACGGGATCCCCGAGGGGGCGACGCCGGAGGCGGTGCGGCTCGCCGCCCGCACCGAGGGGGTGGTCACCGACCCGGTGTACGAGGGCAGGCCGACGGCCGGACTCGTCGACCTGGTGTCCCGCGGCGGGACCGGCCGCGAGCCCACCGTCCCCCACGCCCGTCCGGACGGGCGGCCGGCGCCGAACGCGTACAGCGCGCTGTTCCGACCGCCCCGGGCCCTCGGTAGGGTACGGAGAGGGCTGCCGGGGTCGGGGGGAAGGGCTGAGGGCTGATGGCGCAGGTCAGAGCCATGCGGGCGGACGCCAGGCGCAATCACGCGCGGCTGCTGGAAGTGGCCGTCGAGGCGTTCGCCACTTATGGCGAGGGCGCCTCGCTCGACGACATAGCCAAGCGGGCAGGGGTCGGCTCCGGCACGCTCTACCGGCACTTCCCCACGCGCCGGGCGCTGCTGGAGGCCGTCTACGTCGGCCGCATCGACGCGATCGCCGCGCGCGCCGGCGAACTCGCCGAACGGCTGCCGCCCGGTGAGGCGCTGACCGAGTGGCTGTACGAACTCGGTACCGGGATGATCCGGATCCGAGGTCTGCGGGCCCTGCTGGGCTCCGCCGTCGGCGGCGGCGGGGGTGAGGGCGGCGTCGGTGGCGACGGTGGTCGGGCCGGCGACACCACCGACTGCTGCGAGCCCTTGAAGGGCGCGGTGGCGCGGCTGGTCGGTGCAGCCCAGGAGGCGGGGACGCTGCGCCGGGACATCGAGCCGGTCGACGTGCTGCGCCTGGCCCACGGGGTCGCCACGGCCTCCGAACTGGCGGACGGGAAGGGGGAGCACATCCGCCGGTACCTGGGGCTGCTGACGGAGGGCCTGCGGCCGCCGCCGCAGCCGCCGCGGCTGCCGTAGCAGGCGGGTCCGGGTGCGCCCCTGCCCTCGGGCACACCCGGACCGGGAAGTGCTCTACAGCGCCTGGGCGGCCGGTTTGACCATGCCCCTGACCGTGCGGGACTTCACGAAGTCGCCCATCGCGGTCATCTCCCACTCGCCGGAGAACTGGCGGATCAGTTTCGCCATCATCACGCCCGTCTGCGGTTCGGCGGAGGTGAGGTCGAAGCGCACCAGTTCCTCGCCGGTGGCGGCGTCCAGGAGGCGGCAGTACGCCTTGGCGACCTCGGTGAACTTCTGGCCGGAGAACGAGTTCACCGTGAAGACCAGGCCGGAGACGTCCTGGGGGAGGCGGCCGAGATCGACCGTGATCGTCTCGTCGTCCCCGCCGCCCTCGCCCGTGAGGTTGTCACCGGAGTGCTTGACCGCGCCGTTCACGATCTGGAGCTTGCCGAAGTAGCAGCTGTCGATGTGGTTGCGCTGCGGGCCGTACGCGATGACCGAGGCGTCGAGGTCGATGTCCTTGCCCCGGTACGCGGGCTCCCAGCCGAGGCCCATCCGGACCTGCGAGAGCAGCGGCCGGCCGCCCTTCATCAGGGAGACGGTCTGGTTCTTCTGGAGGCTGACCCGGCCCTTGTCCAGGTTGATCTTCCCGGTGCCCGGCGCGGCGGCGGACGGCGCCGGGGGCGCGGCGGGTGCGGGCGGAGCCTGCGGGGCGGCCACCGGCGGGGCCGGGGGCGCCGGCGGAGGGGGAGTGGCCGGCTGCGCCGCAGCGGCGGGCCGGGCGGGTGCGGCCGGTTCCTCGACCGTGACGCCGAAGTCGGTCGCGATGCCGGCCAGGCCGTTGGAGTAGCCCTGGCCGACCGCGCGGGCCTTCCAGGCGCCGTTGCGCAGATAGACCTCGACGATCACCAGGGCGGTCTCGTCGCCGAGGCGCGGGGGAGTGAAGGTGGCCAGGACCGCGTTGTCGTCCGCGCTCCGGATGGTGGCGGTCGGTTCGATGCCCTGGAACGTCTGGCCCTGGGCGTCGGGGCTCGCGGTGACGACGATCTTCTCGATGCCGGGCGGGACGGCCGTGGTGTCGATCGTGATGGCGTCCGGAGCGCTGCCGCCGCCGGAGCGGTAGGTCACGCCGGGGCCCGCGGGCTGGTTGTAGAAGATGAAGTCGTCGTCGGAGCGCACCTTGCCGTCGGCGGTGAGCAGCAGGCCCGATACGTCGAGCCGCACCGGGGCGGCGACGTCCACCGTCACGCGGGCGGTGGGAAGAGGGATGTTCGAGCCGGGGGTCATAGCTGTCATGCCGGGTGAACGAGCGGGGGCGTTTTGCCGTTCCCTTACCTGTGCCCCGTTCGGCGCAGTCGGTTTCCGGCCGCTCGGCGGCCCGGTCAGCGGCGGTTGCGGGGGTGGTCGCGGGCGGTGCGTTCGTTGCCGTGCTTGTAGTCGCCGGTCCAGCGGGCCATGACGAGCTGGGGGTCGCCGGTGGCGGTGACCTCGCTGAGGAAACGGGCGGCCCGGTCGCCGTTCAGAACGGTCGCGGGGCGGTTGTGGTGGGTGATGCGCACACTGCCGTTGGCGTGGGCCTCGTGGGCGAAGCCGTGGGGTCGGGGCATGCGGAGATGGTACGGCGGTGGGGGCGGGGCGCCCAGGGGTTTTCGTCCTCACCGCCCCTGCCCTCCCCGGCCCTGGGAGCCGCGCCCCCAGGGCCGCCTCTTCCTACGGCACGACCACGATCTTCCTGCCGATCCCCGCCGCGAACTGCTCCAGCGCCTGCGGGTACCGGTCCAGCGGGATGCGGTCGCTGATGAAGACCTCGGGGTCCAGCACGCCGTTCGCGAAGAGTTCCGCCGCCCGTTCGTAGCTGTGCAGGACGGCCATCGATCCCGTGATCGTGATCTCCTGGTTGTAGATGCGGTACGGGTCGATCGTCACGCGGGTCGCGTAGTCGGCCACGCCGAACTGCAGGAAGGTGCCCGCCTTGGACACGCGGTCCAGGCCGTCCTGGATCGCCGCCGCGTTGCCCGTGGCGTCGATGACGAGGTCCCAGCCCTGGGGCCGGTCCAGTTCGTCAGGGTTCGCCGCCGAGGCGGAGACGCCCAGCTGCCGGGCGGTCTCCAGCCGGGCCGGGTTCAGATCCACCATGTCCACGCTCGCCGCGCCGGTCCGCTTGGCCAGCTCCAGCATCATCAGGCCCATGGTCCCGGAGCCGTAGATCAGGACGTGCGCGCCGAGGCGGGACTGCAGGACGTCGTAGCCGCGCACCGCGCAGGAGAGCGGCTCGATCAGGGCCGCGTCCTGGGTACGGACGTGCTCGGGCAGTTTGACGCAGTTCGCCACCGGGGCCACCGCGTACTGGGCCGCCCCGCCCGCCGCGGTGACACCGATCGCCGCCCAGCGCTCGCACAGGTTGTTGTGGCCGGTGCGGCAGTAGCGGCACTCGTAGCAGTACAGGGAGGGGTCCACGGCGACCCGGTCGCCGAGCGACACCTCGGTGACCCGGGAGCCGACGCCGACCACCTCGCCGGCGAACTCGTGTCCCGGCACGATCGGCAGTTCGGGAGCGAACTCGCCCTGCAGGATGTGCAGGTCCGTGCCGCACAGCCCGCAGGCCGCGACCTCGACGACGACCTCGCGGGGCCCTGGCGTCGGGTCCGGGACCTCGGCGACGACGGCCCGGCCCACGGACTCGATGACGGCGGCCTTCATTTCACGGCTCCCAACGACAGGCCCTGGACGAGTTTGTCCTGGGCGGCGAACCCCGCGGCGAGCACCGGCAGGGAGATGACGAGCGACGCGGCGCACACCTTGGCCAGGAACAGGCCCTGGCTGGTGATGAAGCCGGTCAGGAAGACGGGGGCGGTCTCGGCGACCACACCCGTCAGGACCCGGGCGAACAGCAGTTCGTTCCAGCTGAAGATGAAGCAGATCAGGGCCGTCGCCGCGATGCCGGGCAGCGCCATCGGGGCGATGATGCGGGCCAGCACCGTCGGCAGCCGGGCCCCGTCGATCTGGGCGGCCTCGATCACCGCGACCGGTATCTCCGAGAGGAACGAGTGCATCATCCACACGGCGATCGGCAGGTTCATGGAGGTGTAGAGCAGGACGAGCAGCCAGATGTTGTCGAGCATCCCGGCGTTCTTGGCGAACAGGTAGAGCGGCAGCAGGCCCGCCACGACCGGCAGCATCTTGGTGGAGAGGAAGAAGAACAGGACGTCCGTCCACCGCTTCACCGGCCGGATGGACAGGGCGTACGCCGCCGGGAGCGCGAGCAGCAGGACCAGGATCATCGAGGCCACGGACGCCACCGTCGAGTTGATCAGCGACGGCCAGGGGCTCGCGCCACCGCCCGCGCCGAAGAACTCCCGGTAGCCGTCCAGGGTGAGGGCGGCGGTGAACGACGGCGGGTTGGTGGCCGCGTCCTCCTCGGAGTGGAAGGACGTCAGCGCCATCCAGGCGATCGGCAGGAAGAAGACGATGCCGGCCAGCCAGGCCACCAGGCCGAGCCCCGCTCCCTTGCGGATCCGGGTCCGCGGCCGGCCGCGGTCGGGTGCAGCGATGGTGCTCATGCGCGGGACGCCTCCTCGCGGAACAGGGACGACACGACGCGCAGGGCGAAGGTCGCGATGATGATCGAGCCGATGACCACCAGGACACCGGCGGCCGAGGCCAGACCGTTCTCGTGGGCCTGGTAGAAGGTCTGGTACACGGTGTACGGAAGGTTGGCGGTGCCCAGGCCGCCGGACGTGATCGTGAAGACCGCGTCGAAGTTCTGCACGATGTAGATCGACCCGAGCAGGGCGCCCAGTTCGAGGTAGCGGCGCAGGTGGGGCAGGGTCAGATGGCGGAAGATCTGCCAGTCGCCGGCGCCGTCCACCCGGGCCGCCTCGATCTGCTCCTGGTCCCGGCTCTGCAGGCCGGCGAGCAGGATCAGCATCATGAACGGCGTCCACTGCCACACCAGCGCGGCCTCCACCGCGAGCAGCGGCGTGTCGGAGATCCAGTCGGGCTGCGGGCCGCCGACGTAGTGCAGCAGACCGTTGAACAGGCCGTACTCGGGGTTGTAGAGGACGTGCTTCCACAGCAGGGCCGCCGCCACCGGCACCACCAGGAACGGGGCGATGAGCAGGGTGCGGACGATGCCCCGGCCGCGGAACTTCCGGTCGAGGAGCAGGGCGAGGAGCAGTCCGAGGACCAGGCTGGTGAGGACGACCGCCACCGTCAGCAGGATCGTCGTCCACACCGACTGGCGCAGGTCGGAGTCGCCGAGGACCTCCCCGTAGTTCGCGAAGCCGGCGAACTCCCGGGCATCGGGGTAGAGGGAGTTCCAGTCGAAGAAGGAGATCACCAGCGTCGCCACGAAGGGCAGCTGGGTCACCGCGATCATGAAGATCAGGGCGGGCAGCAGCGGGGCCCTGGTGGCCCATCCGCGCAGCCGGTCGGAGCGCCGTTTGCCGCTGGGGCGGAGGTCCGGGGCGGCCACGGGGGCCGTTGTCGTGGCGGTCATCGGCCCTCGTACTCCTCTGAGATCTCTTCGGCGAGCTGCTGGGACTTCTTCAGGGCCGACTCGACGGACTGGCGTCCGGCGATGGCCGCGCTGATCTCCTGGGAGACCTGGGTGCCGAGGTCCGTGAACTCGGGGATGCCGACGAACTGGATGCCGGGCGCGGGCCGCGGCTGCACACCCGGGTCGTCCGGACGGGCCTGTTCGATGGCCTTCCTGGTCATCTCCTGGAAGGCCGCGGCCTCCGCGCGGTAGTCCGGGTTCTCGTAGGTGGAGGCGCGCTTGCCGGCCGGGATGTTGGACCAGCCGATCTCGTCGCCGACCAGCTGCTCGTACTCCTTGCTGGAGGCCCACGAGACGAACTTCCAGGCGTTGTCCGGGTTCCGGGAGGCGTTCTGGATGCCCCAGGCCCAGGTGTAGAGCCAGCCGGCCGACTCCGTCTTCTCCACGGGAGCGGGGGCGTAGCCCATCTTGCCCTTGACGGGGGAGTTGGCGGACTCCAGGGAGCCGGCCGCGGACGTGGCGTCGTACCACATCGCGGTCTTGCCCTGGGTGGTGTTGTTCAGGCACTCGGCGAAGCCGGACTGGGCGGCGCCGGCCTCGCCGTGCTCGCGCACCAGGTCGACATAGAACTTCACCGCCTCCTGCCACTCCGGGGAGTCCAGGCGGGCGTTCCAGTCCTCGTCGAACCAGGTACCGCCGAAGGTGTTCACCACGGTCGTCAGCGGTGCCATGACCTCGCCCCAGCCGGGCAGACCGCGCAGGCAGATGCCCTTCATACCGGGCTCGGCCCCGTCGAGCTTCGCCGCGATCTCGCCCACCTCCTGCCAGGTGGGGTTGGCGGGCATCGTCAGGCCCTCCCGCTCGAGGAGGTCCTTGCGGTACATCAGGAACGACGACTCGCCGTAGAAGGGCTGGCCGTAGAGCTTGTCGTCGTCCCCGGTGAGGGACTGGCGCATCGGTTTGAGTACGTCCTGCTCGTCGTAGTCGGGGTCCTCGTCGACGTAGGAGTCCATCTCCTTGAGCCAGCCGTTGCGGGCGTAGATCGGGATCTCGTAGTTGGACAGGGTGGCGACGTCGTACTGGCCGGCCTGGTTGGCGAAGTCCTGGCTGATCTTGTCGCGGACGTCGTTCTCCGGCAGCACGGTGAAGTTCACCTTGATGCCGGTGTCCTTGGTGAAGTGCGCGGCGGTGAGCTTCTGCAGCTCCACCATCTGGGGGTTGTTGACCATCAGGACGTTGATGGCGTCACCGCCTGATCCGGCCCCGCCTGCTCCGACCCAGCAGCCGGAGAGCAGCGGGGCGAGCAGCGTCCCTGCGGCGACCGCGGCGAGTGTGGCTCGCGGCGGCCTCCGACGGCTCTGGGTTCGCATGGATCGCTCCTGGACGTATAGGGAGGTACCGGGCGCGGCCTGGGGCGGCTCTGCCCGTGGGGAAGTGGAACCTTGTGCTGTGAATCGCTGAGCTGGTGGACAGATGAGCTGGTGAATCGGTGTTGTGGTGCGGTGGTGTCGTGGTGCGGTGGGGTCCGACGGGTCGTCGTCGGTCAGACGCGGATGACCTGGGGGCCCAGCAGGGAGTAGCGGTGGGCCTCGGCCGCCGGAAGCAGCGTGCTGGTGACGATCGCCTCCAGTGCGCCGACGTCGGCGAACCGGCAGAAGCTGACCGCCCCGAACTTGCTGTGGACGCCCGCGAACACCACCCGGCGCGAGGACCGCACCGCCTGTGCCTTGACCTCGCTGACCGCCGGGTCGGGCGTGGTCAGACCGTGTTCGCGCGAGATGCCGTTGGCGCCGATGAACGCCAGGTCGATGACGAAACCGGAGAGCATCCTCGTCGTCCAGTGGTCGACGGTGGCGAGGGTGCCGGAGCGGACCCGGCCGCCGAGCAGCAGGACGGACACGGTGCCGGTCTCGGCGAGCGCGCCCGCGACCGGCAGGGAGGCGGTGACCACGGTCAGTGCCCGGTCCCGGGGCAGTGCCTCGGCGATGAGCTGCGGGGTGAAGCCCTCGTCGACGAACACCGTCTCCGCGTCGCCGAGCAGCTCGGCCGCCGCGTTCGCGACCCGCCGCTTCTCGGCCACATGGCTGGTGGCGCGGAAGGCGAGCGTGGTCTCGAAGGCGGCGCTCTCCACGGGATAGGCGCCGCCGTGGGTGCGGCGCACCAGGCCGTGGTCCTCCAGAGCGCGCAGATCCCGCCGTACGGTCTCCTTGGCCACGCCCAGATCGGCGGCGAGCGCTGTCACGTCGACCGAGCCGGTGGCGCGCGCCACCCGCACGATCTCGCGCTGGCGCTCCTCGGCCGTTCTGTCGCTCATGGCCGCACACCTGCTTCCTGCGTTGGTTGCCCGTTCGGGCCCCGTGAGGGCCTGCAGGAAGTTGTACAGCGGGTGTGCGGAGCTGACCAGGCCTGTTGCGTGACCGGTCCTGCCCGTTTGTGCCCGTTCGGCTCGGGAGGTGCCCGCCCGGGACCTGGGCGGGGGGCGGACAGGGGCGGGGAAGCGGGCATCGCGGATGCCCGAATGCGGCGGCGGGCGGGCCCGTTCGGTGCCCGCCCGCCGCCGTGGACGTCGATTTTCCGCCGTGACCGCGCCGCCGGTGCCGTCAGTACGGCCAGATCGGCGGGTCGGTGACGAAGTGCCCGCCGAGGCGTGCCTGTGCCGGGTCGGCCGGGTCCAGTTCGCCCTGCTCGGCGACGAGCTTCGCGGCGAACGGCTCGGAGTCGTCCCGCGGGTCGTAGCCGAGGGCGCGCGCGGAGGTGAGGTCCCACCACAGCCGGGTGTTGTCGGACGAGCCGTGGACGACCGTGTGGCCGACGCCCTCGGCGGTCAGGGCCGCGTGGAGGAGACGGGCGCCGTCGGCGGGACTCATCCACACCGAGAGCATCCGCACGCTGGTCGGCTCGGGGAAGCAGGAGCCGATGCGTACGGAGACGGTCTCCAGTCCGTGCTTGTCCCAGTACAGCTGGGCGAGATCCTCGCCGAAGCACTTGGACAGACCGTAGAAGGTGTCCGGGCGGCGCGGGGTGTCGACGGGGATAAGAGGGTCGTCGCCCTGAGGGCGCGGGGTGTATCCGACGGCGTGGTTGGAGGAGGCGAAGACGATGCGCCCCACGCCCTCCTCGCGCGCGGCCTCGTACAGGTGGTAGGTGCCCTCGATGTTCGCCGCGAGTATCTTCTCGAACGGGGCTTCCAGGGAGATGCCCGCGAGATGGATGATCGCGTCGACCCCGCGGACCGCCTCGCGCACGGCCTCCCGGTCGGCCAGATCCGCGACGACCGCGTCCGGCTCGCCCTCGACCGGCCGCAGGTCGAGCAGACGCAGTTCGTAGCCGTAGTCCGGGAGCAGGCCCCGCATCAGGGTGCCGAGGCCGCCGGCGGCGCCGGTGAGCAGGACGGTGCGGGGAGCGGGCATCGAGGATCTCCTTGCGTCACCGGCCGTGCATGTGCGCGCACGGCATTCATATGCGTGGACACGGTAAGGAGGTGTCCCGCCGCCCGTCAAGTATCCCCCACCCTCCCGTGGGCTGGGAGAATCGATCGGCGTGTGACGGGTCGGCGTGCTTGACCGGTGTCCTGGGGGCGCTCTAGCGTGACACCGTTCAGAGATGTAGACGTCAATCAAGAATATGGACCTGGGAGAGCTTGTGACGCCAGCCCCTCTCGCCGCCCGACTCGGCATCCCCAGCGGACCGCTGTTCTTCCCGGTCACCGCCTACGGCCCCGACGGCTCCGTCGACCTCGAGACCTACCGGCTCCATGTGCGCGGCGGGATCGAGGCCGGTGCCGCCGCCGTCTTCGCCTGCTGCGGCACCGGGGAGTTCCACGCCCTGACACCCGAGGAGTTCGAGGCGTGCGTGCGGGTCGCCGTCGAGGCGGCCGACGGACGTGTCCCGGTCGTCGCGGGCGCCGGGTACGGCACCGGCCTCGCGGTGCGCTGGGCCAGGATCGCCGAGCGGGCCGGGGCGGACGGGCTGCTCGCCATGCCGCCCTACCTGGTGCGGGCCGGCCAGGCGGGACTGGTCCGGCACTACCGCGAACTCGCCGCGGCGACCGCCCTCCCGGTGATCGTCTACCAGCGCGACAACGCGCTGTTCACGCCCGAGGGCGTGGTCGACCTGGCCCGCACCGAGGGGATCATCGGCCTCAAGGACGGCCACGGCGACCTCGACCACATGCAGCGGATCGTCAGTGCCGTACGCACCGAAGTCCCCGGCGAGTTCCTGTACTTCAACGGGCTGCCCACCGCCGAACAGACCCAGCTCGCCTACCGCGCCCTCGGCATCACCCTCTACTCGTCCGCGGTGTTCTGCTTCGTCCCCGAGATCGCCCTCGCCTGTCACCAGGCCCTGCACACCGGTGACCGGGCCACCGTGGACCGCCTGCTCGACGGCTTCTACCGGCCCTTCGTCGAACTGCGCGACCAGGGCCGGGGATACGCCGTCTCCCTGGTCAAGGCCGGAGTGCGGCTGCGCGGCCTGGACGTGGGCGGGGTCCGGCCGCCGCTCGACGAACCGGCCGGGGATCATGTCAAGCGGCTCGCTCGGCTGATCGAGCGGGGACTCGCACTGATCGAGGAGGCCAAGTGAGGGCATCGGCGTTCGTCTACCCCTGGGACGTCAACGGGGATCCAAAGGCTCCCGCGCGGATCGCCGGGCTCGGTGTGGCGCAGGTGACGCTCGCCTCCGCCTACCACTCCACGCGCGCGCTGACTCCCCGTCACCCGCGCCACCGTGTCGTCACCGCCGAGCACGCGGCCGTGCTCTACCCGCCCGGCGCCCACTGGGCCGGCCGCGCCCCGCGCCCGTACCCGTCCGGCGACTGGGCCCCCGGCGACGCCTTCGGCGAGGCCGCCGACGCGCTCGCGGCCGTCGGCCTGCAGGTGCACACCTGGGTCGTGCTCGCGCACAACTCCCGCCTCGGCGCCGACCATCCGGACACCTCGGTCGTCAACGCCTACGGCGACCGCTACCCCTGGGCCCCCTGCATCGCGCAGCCCGCCACGCGCGCCTACCTCACCGCCCTGGCCGCGGAGGCCGCGGTACGGCCCGGGGCGAGCGGCACCGAACTGGAGTCCCTCGGCTGGTACGGCCTCGCCCACCTGCACGCCCACGACAAGACCGCCGGCGTCGGCCTGGGCGACGCCGGGCAGTACCTGATGTCCCTGTGCTTCTGCCCGTCCTGCCGCGAGGGCTACGGGGCCCAGGACCTGGACGCCGGTGAACTGGCCGCGACCGTACGGGCCGCCCTGGAACCGGTGTGGCGGGGGGCGCCCTCCGACGGAGGCTGGGCGGGAGTGGGCAGGCTCCTCGGCGAGGACACGGCGACCGCCACGCGCGCGTGGCGCGACGCGACGGCCCGCACGCTCCAGGAGGCGGCGGTCCTGGCGGTACGCGACGCGGCCCCCGAGGACTTCCAGGTCCTGCTGCACGCGGACCCGGTCTCCTACCACTGCGGCGCCAACGCCGGCGTCGACCCCGCGCACATCCTCTCCGTCGCCGACGGCGTGGTCGTCCCCTGCACGGGAAGTCCCGCCTCGCTGACCCCGTTCGCGCAGGAGGCGCGGGGGGCGGGGGAGGCGCGGGCGAACCGTCCGGGCGCGGTCCTCGCCGCCAACTTCACCGTCGTCTCCGGCATGGGCGGCAGCCCCGCCACCCTCGCCGCGGACGCGACCGAGGCCCGCCGCCTCGGCGCGACGGAACTGCGGCTGTATCACGCGGGGCTGGCCTCGGACGGCGATCTGGAGCAGGTGAGCGGGGCACTCGCCGCCCTCTGAGGCGATGAGTTCCGGGGCCGGGGCCGGTCCACCCTCCAGGAGCCGAACCGCCGGCGGCGCCGTGCCCGGTCCCGCCCGGGTCCGGGCACGCGGTGCCGCGAGGGGAAACGTGAGGAGCACCCCATGACCGACCCGACCCCGACCCCGACCCCGACCCTCGACCTCGGACCGCAGACGCGGATCGTGGCACGTCTCGCCGAGGCCGTCACCGACGAGCAGCTGACGGCCGGGACACCTTGCCCGAAGTACGAGGTGCGCCACCTGCTGGGCCACCTCGCCGGACTGTGCGTCGCCTTCCGTGACGCGGGGCGCAGGAACTTCGGCGCCACCACCGACACCAGCCCCGACGCCGTCCTGCCGGAGCTCGCCCCCGGCTGGCGCGAGGACCTGCCCGTGGTGCTCGGCGAACTCGCCGAGGCGTGGCGGGACCCCGCGGCCCGGACCGGCATGACCAGGGCCGGAGGTGTCGACCTGCCCGGCGAGGTGGCCGGAGCCGTGGCGGCCGACGAACTGGTGATCCACGGCTGGGACCTGGCCCGCGCCACCGGCCAGGACTACGCCCCCGACCCCGCCGCACTGGCGGCCGTGCACGCCTTTCTCCTCGCCGCCGCGGCGGAACCCGGCCGGAACGGTGGCGAGGGCGTCTTCGGTCCCGTCGTGCCCGTACCGTCCGACGCCCCGCTGCTGGACCGGACGGTGGGGCTGAGCGGCCGCGATCCGGGATGGACGCCCAGGACCTGACCGGGAGATCTCCCGAGCGGCCGGGCACCCGGGCAGGACGGGTGCCCGGCCGCCGCGGGTGCCCGGCCGGTGCGCGCGCGGTGACGGAAACCTGAACTTCCTTTGTCGGAAGCATTGACGAAACTCCGGACCGCTCTTAGTTTCATCGCGTCGTACTTCGTACGTCATATATGAGACGCGATACGCGAGATTCCGAGAGGCGCGCATGACCTCTGTGCCCATGCCGATCCCCTCCCGCACGCAGTACGTGCTGGAAGAGATCAAACGACGCATCCTCACCGGCCGGCTCACGCCGGGCCAGGCTCTGGTCGAGACCGAACTCGCGGCGCAGTTCGGGGTGTCCAAGACCCCGGTGCGGGAGGCGCTCAAGACCCTGGCCGGCACCGGACTGGTCGTGATGAGCCAGTACAAGGGCGTCACGGTGCGCATGGTCGACGCGGACATGGCACGCGAGGTCTACGACGTGCGGCTGCTCCTCGAACCCGAGGCGCTGCGGCGCGCCGTCCGCCGGGGCGCCTCCCTGGACGCCGCCCGCGACGCGCTGACGCGGGCCGACGAGGCCACCGACACAGCCGAACGCTCCCTGACCAACCGCGAGTTCCACCGCGCCCTGTACCTGCCGTGCGGCAACCCGCTGCTCAGCCGGATGCTCGACGAGGTCCGCGACCAGGCCGCACTCGTCTCCGCCGTCGCCTGGGCCGCCGACCCCTCCTGGGAGCGGGAGGCGAGCGAGCACCGCGAGATCCTGCGGCTCGCCCTGGCGGGCGACGCGGCCGGCGCGGCGCGCGCCCTGCACGCGCACATCGCCTCCTTCGTGCGCCGGGCCTTCCCCGGCGCGGAACTCGGAATCGAGGAAGGCCTGGGGACCCGGGGAGCCCAGGACATCCTCGAGACCACGGACAACCCCGAAGCCACGGCCGCCCCGGCAGCCCAGAAAGAGGACGGTCAGGCATGACGACGACGTTCGAGACCCAGCGGGCGGCCCTGGCCGACGTGGTGGCGATCCCGGTGACCCCGTTCGCCGAGGACGGCTCCGTCGACCCGGCCGGATACCGGGCCCTGCTGCGCCGCCTCCTCGACGCCGGCATCACCACCCTGACGCCCAACGGAAACACCGGCGAGTTCTACGCCCTCACCCCAGAGGAGCGGCGCACGGTCACCGAGCTGACCCTCGAGGAGACCGGCGACGGCTCGTCCGTCCTGGTCGGCGTGGGACACGACGTGCCGACCGCCGTCGCCTCCGCACGGCACGCCCGTGACCTCGGCGCGCGGATGGTGATGGTGCACCAGCCCGTTCACCCCTACGTCTCCCAGAGCGGCTGGGTCGACTACCACCGCGCCATCGCCGAGGCCGTGCCCGGCCTGGGCGTCGTCCCCTACATCCGCAACCCCCAGCTCACCGGCGCCCGTCTCGCCGAACTCGCCGACTCCTGCCCCAACGTCATCGGCGTGAAGTACGCCGTGCCGGACGCGGCGAAGTTCGCCGCCTTCGCGCGGGACGCCGGCATCGAGCGGTTCGTGTGGGTCGCCGGGCTCGCCGAGCCGTACGCCCCCTCCTACTTCTCGGCGGGCGCCACCGGCTTCACCTCCGGCCTGGTCAACGTCGCCCCGTCGGTGTCGCTCAACATGATCGGGGCGCTCAGATCGGGTGACTACGCGAGTGCCATGAAGGTCTGGGAGCAGATCCGGCGCTTCGAGGAACTGCGCGCCGCCAACGGCTCCGCCAACAACGTCACCGTCGTCAAGGAGGCCCTCGCCTCCCTCGGCCTGTGCCGCCGCGAGGTCCGCCCGCCGAGCAGGCCGCTGCCCGAGGACGAGCGGGCCGAGGTCGCCGCGATAGCCGCGGGGTGGTCCGTGTGAGCACCCCGGCGAGCACACCGAGGAAGCGGCCCGAGGAGCTGCGCAGCCACCAGTGGTACGGCACGGACGGGCTGCGTTCCTTCAGCCACCGCGCCCGCACCCGCCAGCTCGGCTACCTGCCCGAGGAGCACCTGGGCAAGCCCGTCGTCGCGATCCTCAACACCTGGTCCGACATCAACCCCTGCCACGTCCACCTGCGCGACCGCGCGCAGGCCGTGAAGCGCGGGGTGTGGCAGGCGGGCGGCTTCCCGCTCGAGTTCCCGGTCTCCACGCTCAGCGAGACCTTCCAGAAGCCGACCCCGATGCTCTACCGCAACCTCCTCGCCATGGAGACCGAGGAACTGCTGCGCTCCTACCCCGTCGACGGGGCCGTGCTGATGGGCGGCTGCGACAAGTCCACGCCCGCCCTGCTCATGGGCGCGGCCAGCGCCGACCTGCCGACGGTGTTCGTGCCGGCCGGACCCATGCTGCCGGGACACTGGCGCAACGAGGTGCTCGGCTCCGGCACCGACATGTGGAAGTACTGGGACGACAAGCGGGCCGGTGTCATCGGCGACTGCGAGATGCAGGAACTGGAGAGCGGCCTGGCCCGCTCGCCCGGCCACTGCATGACCATGGGCACGGCGTCCACACTGACCGCCGCCGCCGAGGCCCTCGGCGTCACGATCCCGGGCGCCTCCAGCATCCCGGCCGTCGACTCCGGGCACGACCGGATGGCCGCCGCGGCCGGGCTGCGCATCGTCGAACTGGTCCACCGGGACCGGAAACTGAGCGACATCCTCACCGCGGACGCCTTCGAGGACGCGGTGACGACCGTCCTGGGCCTCGGCGGCTCCACCAACGCCGTGATCCACCTGATCGCCATGGCCGGCCGCGCGGGCGTCGCCCTGACCCTCGACGACTTCGACCGCATCGCCCGCACCGTCCCGGTGCTCGCCAACGTACGGCCCGGCGGGCAGACGTACCTGATGGAGGACTTCCACTTCGCGGGAGGTCTGCCCGGTTTCCTCTCCCGGATCGAGGACCTGCTCCACCTGGAGAGGCCCACCGTCTCCCACGACACCCTGCGCGAGCAGATCGCCGGCGCGCAGGTGCACCACGACGACGTCATCCGGCCCCGGGACAAGCCCGTCGCCGACGAGGGCGGGGTCGCCGTCCTGCGCGGCAACCTCTGCCCCGACGGCGCCGTCATCAAGCACATCGCGGCCGAACCGCACCTGCTCAAACACACCGGCCCCGCCGTCGTCTTCGACGACTACCGGACCATGCAGCGCACCATCAACGACCCGGACCTGGGCATCACCGCCGACCACGTGCTCGTGCTGCGCAACTCCGGCCCCAAGGGCGGGCCCGGCATGCCCGAGTACGGCATGCTGCCCCTGCCCGACCACCTGCTCAGGCAGGGGGTGCGGGACATGGTGCGGATCTCCGACGCCCGGATGAGCGGCACGAGCTACGGCACCTGCGTGCTGCACATCGCCCCCGAGTCGTACGTCGGCGGACCGCTGGCCCTCGTACGCACCGGGGACCTGATCACCCTCGACGTCGAACGCCGGCTGCTCCGGCTCGAGATCGACGACGAGGAGCTGGAACGGCGCAGGGCCGCATGGACGCCCCCGCCCGCACGGTACGAGCGCGGATACGGAGCGCTCTACAACGAGCAGGTCACCCAGGCCGACACCGGCTGCGACTTCGAGTTCCTCGCCCGGCCGGGCACGGTGCAGGACCCCTACGCGGGCTGACCGCGAGCACCACCCCCGTACAGCGCGGTCCGGCCCCGGACCGCGTGGACACCCGCAGACCTGAGAAGAAAGCGCTTCACCCCCGCACCGCACGCACGACGTACACCGAGAAACGGAGAACAGTCATGGCCCAAGCCGCAGCCGTGGCGAAACCGCCCACGCCACCGAGGCGGCGCCGTGCCTCCGCCACGCCGCGCAGACTGCCCTACCTGCTGATCGCCCCGGCGGGTCTGCTCATGCTGGGCTTCATCGCCTACCCGGTCATCAGCGTCTTCTACTACAGCCTGCAGGAGTACAACCCCACCAAGCCGTGGCGGAACGGCTTCGCGGGCTTCGACAACTTCGTCCACCTCTTCACCGAGGACCCGCTGTTCTGGGACACCCTGGTCTTCAGCGCCAAGTGGGTCGTCGTCGAGGTCGGCCTCCAGCTGATGTTCGGGCTCGCGCTGGCGCTCATCGTCAACCAGACCTTCATCGGCCGGGGCATCGGCCGCGCCCTGGTCTTCTCCCCGTGGGCCGTCTCCGGGGTGCTGACCTCGGCGATCTGGGTGCTCCTCTACAACTCCCAGACCGGCATCACCCGTTACCTCGCCGACATGGGCATCGGCGAGTACGGCACCAGCTGGCTCTCGGACACCTCCACCGTCTTCTCGGCGGTGGTCGTCGCCGACCTGTGGCGCGGTGTCCCCTTCTTCGCCATCCTCATCCTCGCCGACCTCCAGTCCGTCTCCAAGGACCTGTACGAGGCCGCCGAGGTCGACGGGGCCAGCCGCTTCCAGCAGTTCATGCACATCACGCTGCCCCACCTCAAGGACGCCATCATCCTGTCCACGCTGCTGCGCGCGGTGTGGGAGTTCAACAACGTCGACCTGCTCTACACCCTCACCGGCGGCGGACCGGCCGGCGTGACCACGACGCTCCCGCTGTACATCGCCAACACCAGCGTCGACGCCCACGACTTCGGCTACGCGTCGGCGCTCACCACGGTCGCGTTCGTGATTCTGCTCTTCTGCTCGATCGTCTATCTGCGGCTGAGCAAGTTCGGAGGCGAAAGCAAGTGATCACCCAAGAGGCCTCCCCGGCCGCACCCGCCCCCGCGCGCTCCGCCGCCGAGCCGCCGAGCCGCCCCGCGAGGAAGAAGCACCGCGCCTGGGACGAGGTGCCCCGATGGCACATCTACCTTCCCCTGGGCATCTACCTCCTGTTCACCCTCATCCCCTTCTACTGGATCCTGCTCTTCGCCCTGCGCCCGGCCGGCTCGACCTCGCTGGTGCCCTGGCCCATGACCACCGCCCACTTCGAGAAGGTGTGGACGGACCGGGCCTTCGGCACCTTCTTCCAGAACAGCGTGCTCGTCGGTGTCGCCACCCTGATCACGACGACGCTGGTCGCCCTGGCCGGCGGCTACGCGCTCGCCCGGTTCGACTTCCGCGTCAAGCGGGTCTTCATGCTCGCGCTGCTGTGCTCCCAGTTCGTACCCGGCGCACTGCTCCTGGTCCCGCTGTTCGAGATCTTCGCCGGGCTGCAGATGATCAACTCGCTGCTCAGCGTCATCATCGCCGAGACGGTCTTCCAGTTGCCGCTGTCGATGATCCTGATCAGCAACTTCATCAAGAACGTGCCGTACTCGCTGGAGGAGGCCGCCTGGGTCGACGGGTGCAGCAGGATGCGGGCGTTCCGGGTGGTCGTCCTGCCGCTGCTGCGGCCCGGACTGATCGCCGTCGGTTCCTTCGCCTTCGTCCACTCCTGGAACCACTTCCTGTTCGCCCTGATGTTCCTCAACAACCAGGAGAAGCAGACCATCCCGGTCGGTCTGAACACCCTGATGAGCGCGGACAGCGTCGACCTCGGCGCCCTCGCCGCGGGCGGCATCATCGCGGCCGTGCCCGTCGTGATCGTGTTCGCCTTCATCCAGAAGTGGCTGATCACCGGCTTCAGCGCGGGGGCGGTGAAGGGATGACCGCACCCGAGGCCGCACCTCAGGCCGCCACCGAGGCCGCGTCCGGCGCCACGGCCCGGTCCGAGCCGCTGCCCGTCGTGCTCGCCGGCGCCCGCGGCCACGGCCGCTGGCACCTGGCGAACATCCGCAGGCTCCAGGAGGACGGGCTCGTCCGGCTGGCCGGCGTCTGCGAGCTCACCCCGCTCACCGAGGACGAGTTCGGGGGCGGCGGGTTCGGGGGTGGCGGGTTCGAGGGCCGACCGCCCGAGCAGTCCGCCGACTTCGGCGCCCTGCTGGAGTCCACCGGAGCCCGGATCGCGGTCGTGTGCACCCCGATCCACACCCACACCGACCTCGCCCTCGCCGCGGCCGAACGGGGCGTGCACCTCCTGCTGGAGAAGCCGCCGGCGCCGTCCTACGCCGAGTACCGGCGGATGGCCGACGGGGTCGCCGCCGCGGGGATCGCCTGCCAGATCGGCTTCCAGTCGCTGGGCTCGCACGCCGTGCCGGCCATCCGCGCACTGGTCGCCGACGGTGCCATCGGCCGGCCGACCGGGACCGGTGGCGCCGGGGCGTGGGTGCGCCCGGAGGACTACTTCCGGCGGGCGCCCTGGGCGGGCCGGCGCCGGCTGCACGGCGTCGACGTGATCGACGGGGCGCTGACCAACCCCCTCGCCCACGCCGTCGCCACTGCCCTGGCACTGTCCGGCAGCACCCGCGCCGAGGACGTCACCGGCATCGAGACCGAACTGCTGCGCGCCAACGACATCGAGTCCGACGACACCTCCTGCGTCCGCGTCACCACCGCACAGGGCCGGCCGGTCACCGTCGCCGCGACCCTGTGCGCCGAGCGGGCCGACGAGCCGTACGTCCTGGTGCACGGCACCAGCGGCAGGATCACCTTCTGGTACAAGCAGGACCGCGTCCTGGTCCAGCGTGCGGGCCACGGCCCCGAGGAACTCCACTTCGGCCGGACCGACCTGCTGGAGAACCTCGTCGACCACCTCGTCACCGGCGCCCCGCTGCTCGTCACGCCGGACGGGACGGGCGCCTTCATGAAGGTCGTCGAGGCGATCCGGCGCGCCCCCGACCCCGCCCCGCTGCCCGACGGCGCGTGGCACCACGTCCCCGGCGAGAACCGCCGTGTCGTCCCCGGCGTCGACGGCCTCGTCGCGGCCGCCGCCGACACCCTGTCCCTCTACTCCGAACTCGGCGCCTCCTGGGCCCTGCCCGTACGGCAGGACGTACCCGAGCCCGTACGGCACTTTGAAGAACCGTCCGCGCCGCGGTCCGGACACCAGACCGCACCGCACCCGCCGAAAGAGGTGAGCACCCGATGACCAGCGACGACTTCACGATCCTGCGCGTCGCGGGCCGGCCGGTCGGCCGGTACGTCACCCGGCCCGAGCTGCCCCCGGGGCTCTCCCCGCGCCCGTATCTGCACCCCGTCACCACCCTGGCCGGCACGACGGTCACCGAACTGTCGCCCGCGGACCACACCCACCACCTCGGCGTCGGTGTCGCCGTTCCCGATGTCGAGGGGCACAACTTCTGGGGCGGGCGCACCTACGTCCGTGACCGGGGTCCGACCGAGCTGGACAACCACGGCTCCCAGCGGCACTCCGGCTTCCAGCTCCGGGACCCCGACGGCTTCGTGGAGGAACTGCGCTGGACCGCCGCCCCCGGCGAGCTGCTGCGGGAGCGCCGCACCGTCGCCGCCACCGGACTCACCGACACCGCCTGGGCGCTGGACTTCACCTTCTCCCTCACCAACGTCACCAAGGCCCCGCTCTCCGTCGGCAGCCCGGCCACCAACGGCCGCCCCGGCGCCGCCTACGGAGGCTTCTTCTGGCGGGCCCGCAAGGAGGAGGCGGAGCCCGACGTCTTCACCGCCTCCGCCCAGGGAGAGGAAACGGTGCACGGCCGCCCGGCCGACTGGCTGGCCCTGACCGGCGCCGACTGGACGCTGGTGTTCGCCGGAGCCACCGGGACGACCCGCCGCGACCCCTGGTTCGTGCGCACCGCCGAGTACCCCGGCGTCGGCTCCTCCCTGGCCCACGACGCACGGCTGCCCATCCCGCCCGGGGAGACGGTGGTCCGCCGCGTCGTCACCGTCGTCGCCGACGGCCGCCTCGGCAGGGACGACGCCGCCGCCCTGGTCCGCAAGGCGGTGAGCCCGTGAGCGCCCCGCCGACGGACCTCACCTATCGCAACCCGGTGCTCGACGCCGACTGGTCCGACCCGGACGTGATCCGCGTCGACGACGACTTCTACCTGACCGCCTCCAGCTTCGGCCGCGTCCCCGGACTGCCGCTGCTGCACTCCCGCGACCTGGTCAACTGGACACTCGTCGGCCACGCGCTGCAACGCCTCGAACCCGAGGGCGAGTTCGCGGCGCCCCGGCACGACCGCGGGGTCTGGGCGCCCTCCCTGCGCCACCACGACGACCGGTTCTGGATCTTCTGGGGCGACCCGGACCAGGGCATCTTCCAGATCAACGCCCCCGAGATCCGGGGTCCTTGGACCCGCCCCCACCTGGTGAAGGCGGGCAAGGGCCTGATCGACCCGTGCCCGCTGTGGGACGAGGAGAGTGGCGAGGCGTACCTCGTGCACGCCTGGGCGAGGTCCCGTTCCGGCGTCAAGAACCGTCTCACCGGCCACCGCATGCACCCCCACGGCACCGAACTCCTCGACGAGGGCAAGGTGATCGTCGACGCCGACCGCATCCCCGGCTGGTTCACCCTGGAGGGGCCCAAGCTCTACCGGCACGACGGCTGGTTCTGGATCCTGGCGCCCGCCGGGGGAGTGGAGACCGGCTGGCAGGGTGCCTTCCGGTCCCGCGACTTCTTCGGCCCGTACGAGGAGAAGGTCGTCCTGGAACAGCGGGACACCGACGTCAACGGGCCCCATCAGGGCGGCTGGGTGCGCACTCCGTCAGGTGAGGACTGGTTCCTGCACTTCCAGCAGCGTGGGGCGTACGGCAGGGTCGTGCACCTCCAGCCGATGCGCTGGGACCGGGCCGCGGACACCTCCGGTTCGAGCGAAGGCGGGAGTGGTGGCGGAGGGGGCTGGCCGGTGATCGGGGACGACGGCGCCCCCGTCGCCGGGCACCGCCGCCCGGACCTGCCCGCCCAGCCGGCCGCCGCGCCCGCCACCGACGACGACTTCCCCGGTGGCCGGCACGGCCGTCAGTGGCAGTGGACGGCCAACCCCCGGGAGGGCTGGGCCACCCAGCACTCCGCCGACGGCCTGCGGCTCACCTGCGTCCGCACCGCCGACGCGCACGACCTGCGCAAACTGCCGAACGTCCTCACCCAGCGGCTGCCCGGCACCCCGTGCACCGTCGAGGTGGAACTGCGGCTCGACAGCGAGGAGCCCGGAGCACGGGCGGGCCTCGCCGTCCTCGGGGACGCCTACGCCTGGATCGGGCTCCAGCGAGGCGCGGACGGCACGACACACCTCGTGCACCGGTTCGCCGAGACGGTCGCCGAGGGCGAGCGCGACGCCGGTCACCCCCGGCTCGCCCCCGAGGGCCGGGCCCGGCTGCGGATCGAGGCCGGCCCCCAGGCCCGCTGCCGCTTCTCGTACGACACCGGGGACGGCTTCCGTCCCTTCGGGCAGGTCTTCGCCGCCACCCCGTGGCGCTGGGTCGGCGCCCTGCTCGGCCTGACCGCCCTGGCCCCGACGGGCCAGGGGCACGCCGGGACGGCGACCTTCACACGGTTCAGGATCAGTCCCGCGTAACCACCGGCCCCCGTACCCCCACATACGGTCCAGCAAGTCCAGCAAGTCCAGCAAGTTCAGAAAGTCCCGTTGGAACCAGAAGAACCAGAAGCAGAAGAGAGCCGACCAATGAAGATCAGCAATCGCAGAAGCAGCAGCACTGGCAGGCGCCGGACGTCGGCCGCCGTCGCCCTGGGCGCCGTGCTCGCGCTGACCGTCACCGCCTGCGGCGACGACGGCAGCGGCGCGGGCGGCGACCAGGGTGCCGAGGGCAGCGGCACGGGCAAGATCACCTTCTGGGACAACAACGGCGGTATCCGCACCGACATCTGGAAGGAGATCATCGCCGACTTCGAGAAGGCCAACCCGGACATCGAGGTCGAGTACGTCGGGATCGCGTCCACCGAGTACCAGTCCAAGGTCGACACCGCCATCCAGGGCGGCGGCCTGCCGGACGTCGGCGGTGTCGGCGCGGCGATGCTCGCGGGCTTCGCCGCCCAGCAGGCGCTCGCCCCGCTGGACGACCGGCTCGGGGAGTCGTCCCTCGAGGGGAAGCTCAACAAGGACATGGTCGAGTCGCTGCGGGCCGCCGGCGGCGGTGACGACAAGCTGTACTCGATCCCGACCTCCGCGAACAACGGAGTCCTCTACTACCGCACCGACCTGTTCGAGGCGGCGGGTCTCGAGGAGCCGACCACCTGGGACCGCTTCTTCGAGGCCGCGGGCAAGCTCAGCGACAAGGGCGAGAACGAGTTCGGGTACACCATCCGCGGTGGCGCCGGCTCCATCGCCCAGGCCCTGGACGCGATGTACGGACAGTCCGGCATCACCACGTTCTGGGACTCCACCGGTGAGAAGACCACGGTCAACGACCCGAAGAACGTCGAGGCCCTGGAGAAGTACGCGGGTCTGTTCAAGGAGACCACTCCCGCCGCCGACCTGAACAACGACTTCACCAAGATGGTCGCGCAGTGGGACTCGGGCACCATCGGCATGCTCAACCACAACCTCGGCTCCTACCAGGACCACGTGAAGGCGATCGGCGCCGACAAGTTCCGGGGCATCCCGCAGCCGACCGGACCCGACGGGGCCCGCGTCCAGGTCTCCAACCCGGTCGACGGGCTCGGCGTGTTCCAGAGCTCCAAGAACAAGGACGCCGCCTGGAAGTTCATCGAGTACGCCACCTCGGCCGAGGCCAACTCGAAGTTCAACGAGTCCGCGGGACAGGTGCCGGCCAACCTCGACGCCGCCAAGGACGACTGGATCCAGAAGGCGGAGCCGACGAAGCTGGCCGCGGACGCGCTGAGCGACGGGTCGACGACGATCGTCCAGCTGCCGTACTACCTGCCCGACTGGAACACCATCTCCAAGGCCGACAACGAGCCCAGCTTCCAGAAGGTGCTGCTCGGGGACATGAGCGCCAAGGACTTCCTCGACAACCTGGCCGAGCAGCTGAACGAGGCCCAGGCCGAGTGGCAGGAGCAGATGGCCTGAGCGGCGTTCGACAGCCGACGACACCACTGGATCCGGTCTCCGGTATCCGGTGACACCGCGGGGGCGGCCCGTCCCTTCCGGGCCACGGGCCGCCCCCGCGACCAGCCGCACCCGCCCGGCGCGGTCACGCACAGGTACAGTCCCGCGCCCCGCCCGGCGCACTCCCGGACCCCTTGCTGAAAGGCACAGGCTTGTGTCGCTCACTCGCAGACAGGTTTCCGCCGCCGGTCTCGGCCTTCCCCTCGCCCTCGCCGCGACCGGCACCGCCCAGGCCGCCCCCGGGCGCCCCCGCCCCCGCACCCTGTACATCGCCGGGGACTCCACGGCGGCCCAGAAATACGCCGACGCCGCCCCCGAGACCGGATGGGGCACGGCGCTCCCCTTCCTGCTCCGCCCCGGCCTCGACGTCGTCAACCACGCAGTGAACGGGCGGAGTTCGAAGAGCTTCGTCGACGAGGGACGACTGGACGCGATCCTCGCCGCCGTCCGGCCCGGCGACCTCCTGCTGATCCAGTTCGCGCACAACGACGAGAAGGCCACCGACCCGGCCCGCCACACCGAGCCCTGGACGACGTACCAGGACCACCTGCGGCTGTACGTCGACGGGGCCAGGGGCCGCGGGGCGCGGCCCGTGCTGGCCACCCCCGTGGAACGCCGGAGGTTCGACGCGGACGGCGCCGCCGTGCCGAGTCACGGCGACTACCCGGCGGCGATGCGGGCGCTGGCCGGCGAGGAGCGGGTCGCGCTGCTCGACACCCAGGCCCTGTCGCTGGCGCTGTGGCAGGAGCTCGGTGTCGAGGAGACCAAGAAGTACTTCAACTGGACCGCGACCGAGCAGGACAACACGCACTTCAACCCGCCCGGCGCGATCGCCGTGGCGCGGCTGGTCGCCCGGGAGCTGCTGCGCACCCGGGTGCTCGGGCCGCGGGACGTGCGCCGGCTGAACGACGTGATCCCCGAATCGTGGATCACCTGGCCGGACGCCGGCGCCACCGCCTGACCGATCGAACGAGAAAAAGGGAGAGCCGCACCATGAACAGACCGACATGGCATGCTCATGCCAGCATGAAGGCCGCCACGCTGGCCGGCTGCACCGCCCTCGTACTGGCCCTGACCGGCACCGGCGCCCAGGCCCACGGTCCTCACCACGGTGATCACCCCGGCAAGCACCGCGATCCCGCCCGGCAGACCCTCGGCGCGAACGACGGCTGGGCGTCCCACGGCACCGGCACCACCGGAGGCGCCGACGCCGCCCCCGAGCACGTCTACACCGTCAGCGACTGGGCCGGGTTCAAGGCGGCCCTGGCGGACGGGGGCAGCGCACCGAAGATCATCAAGGTGCGGGGGACCATCGACGCGGTCTCCGCGGGCTGCGACTCGCTCGCCGCCCCCGGTTACGACTTCGACGCCTACCTGGAGAAGTACGCGCCCGAGACCTGGGGCCGGGAACAGGACCTGAGCGACGAGAGCGACGACAGCCCCGAAGGACTGCGCAGGACCTCCGCGGACAACCAGAGCGCCGAGATCAAGGCGAACGTCCCCGCCAACACCACGATCATCGGCATCGGGAAGAACGCCGGGTTCAAGGGCGCCAGCCTGCAGATCAAGGACGTCGACAACGTCATCGTCCGCAACCTCACCCTCGAGAGCCCGCTCGACTGCTTCCCGCAGTGGGACCCGACCGACGGCGACCGCGGCAACTGGAACTCCGAGTACGACACCGCCGTCGTGTACAACTCCACCCACGTCTGGCTGGACCACAACACCTTCACCGACGGCGAGCACCCCGACAGTGCCGCGCCCACCCACTTCGGAATGCTGTACCAGCAGCACGACGGCGAGCTGGACATCGTCCGCGGCGCCAACTACGTCACCGCCTCCTGGAACATCTTCACCGAGCACGACAAGACGATCCTGATCGGCAACAGCGACGGCGAGTCCACGGCCGTCGGCGACCGGGGCAAGCTGAAGACGACCTTCCACCACAACCTGTTCTCGAAGCTGGTCGAGCGAGCTCCGCGCGTCCGCTTCGGACAGGTCGACGTGTACAACAACCACTTCGTGGCAAAGCAGGGCTTCTCCTACAGCTTCGGCATCGGCAAGGAGTCCCAGCTCGTCGCCGAGCACAACGCGTTCACCCTGGCGAAGGGCGTCACCCCGGGCAAGATCCTCAAGCGGTGGAACGACTCGCCGCTCACCGCCGGGAACAACCTCGTCAACGGCAAGCGGGTCGACCTGATCGCCGTGCACAACGCGGAGATCCCCGAGGAGACCCTCCGGTCCGGTGCCGGCTGGACACCCACCCTGCGCGCCGACGTGGACCGGGTGCGGGCGGTCCCGGCGCTGGTCAAGCACGGTGCGGGAGCGGGCCGTCTGCGCTGACCTCCCCTGCCCCGCGCACCCCTGACGCCGGGGCGGGCGCGTGCCACCCCCACTGTGGCGCGCACCCGCCCCGGTCCGTCCCGTCCGCTCCCGTACCGAAGGAGTATCCGCATGCCCTCGCCCCACGGCCGCCCGCTGCCGTTCCCCCCGCGCCCGTCCGCGCCCGTCTCCCGACGGGGCCTCCTGCTCGCGGGCGCCTCGGCCGCCACCGCGCTCGCCCTGGCCGCCGCCCCCGCGCAGGCCGCGCACGCCGCCCGGCCGACCGTTCACCCGCGCCGCCCGTTCGGCCGGTACGGCTCGCCCGCCGACCGTCTG
Source organism: Streptomyces yamdrokensis (assembly GCF_053890455.1). Classification (NCBI taxonomy): domain Bacteria; kingdom Bacillati; phylum Actinomycetota; class Actinomycetes; order Kitasatosporales; family Streptomycetaceae; genus Streptomyces; species Streptomyces yamdrokensis. The sequence continues at coordinate 1,690,226 of NZ_CM132679.1, read as the reverse complement.
ACCCCCAGGACCCTGTACGTCCACCCCGGCGGTGCCGGCGACTTCACCTCCGTCCAGGCGGCCGTGACCGCCGCGACCGGCACCGGACGCGTCCTCGTCCTGGCCCCCGGCACCTACCGTGAGACGGTCTCCGTCGAGGCCGACCGCACCGGCATGACCTGGATCGGCGCCTCGCACAACCCCCGCGACGTGGTCATCGTGTACGACAACGCGGCCGGCACCCCGAAGCCGGACGGCTCCGGCACCTACGGCACCTCCGGCTCCGCGACCACCACCGTGCGCCCCGACGGCTTCACCGCCCGGTGGATCACCTTCGCCAACGACTGGCTGCGCACCGACCTCCCCGGCACCAGCGGTACCCAGGCCGTCGCCCTCAAGGTGCAGGGCGACCGCAGCGCCTTCACCCACTGCCGGTTCCTCGGCCACCAGGACACCCTGTACGCCGACTCCCCCTCCCTGGACACCTTCGCCCGCCAGTACTTCTCCCACTGCTACGCCGAGGGCGACGTCGACTTCGTCTTCGGCCGGGCGACCGCCGTCTTCGAGCACTGCCACTTCCGCACCCTGATCCGCCCGGACCTGGCCGGCGCCCCGTACGGCTTCGTCTTCGCGCCCTCCACGGCCGGCGCCAACCCGCGCGGCTACCTCGTCACGAAGAGCAGGATCAGCAGCGAGGCACCCGACGGCCACTACAAGCTGGCCCGCCCCTGGGTGCCCAGCTCCGACCCCACCGCCCGCCCGATGCTCACCGTCCGCGACACCCACCTCGGCCCCGGCATCGACGCGGTCGCGCCCTACACCAACATGGCAGCCGGTCACCCCTGGCAGGACCAGCGCTTCGCCGAGTACCGCAACAGCGGTCCCGGCGCCGTGGTCACCGTCCCGGAGAACCGGCCCCGGCTCACCCGGGACCAGGCCGCCGCCCACACTCCCGGGACCTACCTCGGCGACTGGCGCCCCCGGCCGGCCGCGAAGTGACCTCCGCCTCCGCCCTCGTCCCCGTCCCGGGCCCGACCGGCCTCCACCAGGCGCTCAAGGACGACCTGACGTTCCCCCTCGCCTGGGGCACCTCACCCGTCCGGGACTTCGACGCGTGGCGGCGAGCGGCCCGGGACAAGGTCGAGGACCTGCTCGTCGTCGACGACCAGGCGGACACCCCGTACGCACCCGGGTTCACCGCGGGCCCCGCCGGGGGCGAGCAGGAGGACGGGTGCACACGCGAGGTGGTGACCCTCTCCCTCACCCGCTACGACAGAGTCCGCGGCGCGCTGCTCACCCCGCGCGGCACCGGTCCCTTCCCCGCCGTGCTGCTCCTGCACGACCACGGCTCCCGCTTCGACATCGGCAAGGAGAAGTGCGTCCGCCCCTGGTACGACGCCACCGGCACCCGTCTCGCCTCCGCCGAGCAGTGGGCCGCGCGGCACTTCGGCGGACGCTTCGTCGGCGACGAACTCGCCCGGCGCGGCTACGTCGTGCTCTGTCTGGACGCCCTCGGCTGGGGCGAGCGGGGGCCGTTGACCTACGAGCGGCAGCAGGAACTGGCGAGCAACCTCTTCCACCTCGGCTCCTCGCTCGCCGGACTCCACGCCCGCGAGGACCAGCGTGCCGCCGCCTTCCTGGCCGGCCTCGAGAGGGTGGACTCCCGCCGGGTGGCCGCCCTGGGTTTCTCCATGGGCGGCTACCGGGCCTGGCAGGTGGCAGCCCTCAGCGACCACATCGCGGCCGCGGCGAGCGTGTGCTGGATGACCGGGCTGAAGGACATGATGGTGCCCGGCAACAACACGCTGCGCGGGCAGTCGGCGTTCCACATGCTCCACCCCGGCCTCACCCGGCACCTGGACATCCCCGACGTGGCGAGCATCGCCGCACCCCGGCCGATGCTGTTCTTCCACGGCGGGCTCGACCCGCTGTTCCCCGCCGACGGCGTGCGGACCGCATACAGCCGGCTGCGTACCGTATGGCGCTCACAGGACGCCGGCCACCGACTGCGTCTGAAGACGTGGCCGGACCGCGGCCACGTCTTCGACGGCGCGATGCAGGACGAGGTCCACGCCTGGCTGGCCTCCGTCCTGTGACGGCGGCCGGCCCGGGCTCCTACGGGTACGCGGCCAGCAGCCGGTCGTACTCCGCCCGCGTCACCGGGATCACCGTGCCGTGCCGGGGACTGGCGGGCAGCCGGTGGGTGGTGGACGGGGTCCAGCGGCCCGAGGCGAGGTCGGTCGTCTCGAAGGGGAGGTAGCCCCGGCCGCCGTACTCGTCGATGAACAGGTACCACCTGTCCTCGGTGTTGGACTTGAACACCGTCGGCCCCTCGCCCCGGCTCATCGCCCCGCTGCCGATGCAGTCGGCGACGAAGGTGTACGACGTCGAGGTCAGGTCCGCCGACTTCTCGCCGGTGATGAACTTCGAGCACGGGGAGCCGGAGGACGGGTCGCGCTCGTCCTTGGTGTACCGGTAGTAGGTGCCCCGGTGCTCGACCACCGTGGAGTCGATCACCGAGTAGCCGGGGTCGTTCCAGATCTTCGGCTCGCTGAAGGTGCGGAAGTCCCGGGTGGTCGCATACAGCATCCTGTTGTACGTCGACCTCGTGTGGCCGGGGTCGTCGGCCGCGTACAGCTTCGACGCCCAGAAGACGACGTACGCGTTCCGTGACGCGTCCCAGTAGGCCTCGGGCGCCCAGGTGTTGCCGGCGGTGCCGGGGGAGACCCGCACCAGACGCTGGTCGGTCCAGTTCACCAGGTCGGTGGACTCCCACACCATGATCGACTTACTGCCGTGCCGCTGGACCTCGTCCCAGCTGCCGCTGCTGCCCTGGTACATCCGCAGGTCGGTGGCGATCAGGTAGAACCTGCCGCCGTCGGGGGAGCGGATCACGAACGGATCGCGCAGCCCCTTCTCACCGATCGTGGAGGTCAGCACCGGTCGGCCGCCGTTCAGCTCACGCCAGCTCAGCGCGTTGTTGCCGCGGCTGAGGGCGTAGCGGATCTGCTCACCGTCGGCGGTTCCCTCACCGGTGAAGTAGGCGAAGAGGTATCCGGCGTAGGAGGCCTTGGGCACGGGCGGGGTTCCGGGTTCCGCGGCGCCGGGCCCAGCGGTGAGGAGGGAGAGCAGCAGGGCGAGCAGGAGCGCCGGGAAGGCGGCGACGGACAGGGGGCGGGGCAGGAGCGTGCGGGCGGGCCGGCGACGCATGGCGCCTCCTGTGGGAGTGTGGGGGATTCCGTCGGAGTCGGCCCTCGGAGTGTCACCGGCTGGTGGGACACCGTCAACCGGCGCGGACGGGGCAGCGGGGTCGAAAGGTTTCGCCGGTTTTCGCCGGCGTCCAGCGCGCGACGCGGACGCCCCGGCGGGAGTTCACCCGCCGGGGCGTCGGTCATGTGCTCGGCGGGGTCACTTGTAGGTGATGTCCGAGTCCGAGAACTTGCAGTACTTCCCGTCGGCGCCGGAGCCGAGGTCCTTCGGCTCCTTGCCCGTGTTGTTGCCCTGGTAGCGGGTGCAGGTCTTCATCTTCTTCTTGCTGTCCCCGTGGACGCGGATCTGCGACAGCGTGGCGGTGTCCCCGTAGTTGGTGTTGATGCCGACGATCGACTTGCCGGGGGCCGTCAGGTCGATGTCCTTCAGCACGATCGTGCGCTTGTACTGCGTCTTGCAGTTGCCGCAGGAGCGCACCAGCTTGCCGAAGTCCTCGACCTGGAAGCCGCTCACCGTCAGCGTCCCGGCGCCGTTGAACTGCAGCACCTTGTCGTCGGCCTTCCTCGCGCCACCGCCGATCACCTTGTACTGCGCCGAGGACGACTTGCCCTTGAAGCTGGCGGCGTCCTCACCGACGTCCAGCCACCACACGTTCTGCAGCGTGCAACTGCCCTTGCAGTGCACGCCGTCGGCGGCGGGGGTGCCGATGATGACGTTCTTGAGCGTGGCACCGTCGGCCAGCTCGAAGACCGGGTCCTGGCCCTCGTCCTGGCTGTCGCCGCCCAGGTCGCCGGTGCCGTAGTACTTCTTCATGCCGCCGTCGAGGGACCCGGAGACCGGGATGGTCTTCGGCACCGGCTTGCTGCCGGTGTCCGAGGGCCACGAGGAGGCGGCGCTCGCGGTGGACAGCATCGTCGAGGTGAGGATCGCCGCACCCGTGACGCCGAGCGCGGAAACCCCGGCGATCACCGCCCGCCTCCTGCCGGTCCGGCGGCGGTGGGAGACGGGCTGTTCGGCTCGTGCAGTCATGCTCGTTCCTTGCGTGAGGAGAATCGTTTCGCCTCTTGGTTGCCGCAAGGCGGGGAAGAGTTGCCGCGAGCGAGAAGTTTTTTTCCGGCTTCTCCCCGGCCGCCGTCGCCCCGCGGGCGAACGACGGGACTTCCACCGCACGTCAGTCGTCCTGGGCCGCGAAGTCGCCGCCCACCAGAAGCTGTCCGGAGCCGGTGGCGGCCGTCGCGGTGTACGTGTCCGCCTTGGCGTCCCGGCCACCGCGTGCGTGGTCGTACTGCCCCGCGAAGACCCACTCGCCCGGCGCGACCGTACGGTCCTTCCTGAGAGTCCAGGTGTAGACGACGAAGCCGTCCCGTTCGTCGGTGGTCAGGCTGAAGTCCTTCTCGGGCGGGGAACGCCAGGCACCCGTGGAGGAGACCCCGCCGGTCTGCGCGATCCGCAGTTCCACGGTGAGCGCGGTCAGCCGCTCGGTGGTCTTCAGGGTGACGTTGCTCTGCGCCCAGAACTCGTTGCTGTGCCGGTCCACCGAGCCGTCCGACCACAACGGCCCGTCCTCGACGTCCTCGGGCTGCCGAACGGCCCCCGGCGCCTTTGTCGCGGGCGTCCCCGTCCCCGGCGTGCGGGCCGGTGCCGAACCCGGCTCGCCGGTCTCCCCCGAGGGGTCCGTCGACGGCTCCGCCGGAGGCAGGGGCGCCCGGCTCGTCGCGTCCGGTGACGGCGCGGGCTCCGCTGTCGGCGAGACCGCCACCTGCCGCTGCGCGGGAGGCTCCGCATCGGTCACCACGGACGCGACCGCGAATCCGCCCACCGCGAGCACTCCGGCCACCGCGGCCGTCGTGCCCGCCACCCGGACCCATCCGAGCGCCGGCGGGCGCGTGGCCCGACGGCCGGGCCGGGCCGGGCGGGCCATGCCGCGTTCGACCCGGGCCAGGATGCGCTCCCGGTCGGGCTCGTGCTCCCCGGCCGCCTCGTGCAGCCGGGCGCGCAGCTCGTCGTGCACGTCCCGCCGCATCGTCATCGGTCCCTTCCCGTGTCCTCGCCGGTGGGCTCCCCCGGGTGTCCCGCCACGGCGTGCACCCGCCGTGGCACCTCCGCCGTGCCCAGCAGCCGCTGCAGTTCGGCCATCCCCTTCGAGGTCTGGCTCTTCACCGTACCCACCGAGACGCCCAGGGCGAGCGCGGTGTCCTTCTCCGACAGGTCGAAGGCGTGCCGCAGCACCACACACGCCCGCTTGCGGAACGGCAGCCGGCGCAACGCCTCCCGCACATCCACCACCCCCGCGACATCCGGGTTCTCGGCCCGTTCCTCGCGCTGCGACCAGAACAGGGCGATCCGGCGCCGCTCGCGCACCGCGCTGCGTATACGGGTGCGGGCCAGATTGGCGACCACGCCCCGCGCGTACGCCACCGGGTGGTCGGCGGCGCGCACCCGGTCCCAGCGGTGCCACAACGCCAGCAGGGCGTCCGCCGCCAGGTCGTCGGCGGTGTCCGCCTCGCCCGTCAGCAGGGCGGCCAGTCGCGACAGTTCGGCGTAGTGACGCTCGAAGAAGGCGTGGAACTCCACAGAGGCGGCGTCGTCGACGAGTGTGCCCACGGGCGACCTCCCCTCGCTGCGGTTTCGGGGGCCCGTGAGCCCCGGCAAGTGACGGTGTGTGTCATGTAGATGACATGCGAACATCCGGAGTGGACCGTGCGCGAGATCCGGAGCGTAGCAGTGATCACCCACGGGTTCGTCCGGAGGGCCGAACGTCGAACGGCCGGTCGGCGCCCGAATCCGTAAACGCGAAGCACACCTGAACGCGGTTCGGCGCGGGCACGATCCGGCGGCATCCGCACCCGGCTCACTCAGGCACCGGCCGTCACCGGTGAGGGCCGGCAACCACTCAGGCGCTCAGGAGCGTTCGCCGTGTCCGACTCGCAACAGGTGGCCGGCAAGCCGGACTCCCCGCCCTCCGCGGGGAACACCGTCGGCCGGTTCCTCAGGATATCGGCGCGCGGCTCCACCGTCGGCCGGGAGATACGCGGCGGCTTCGCCACGCTCTTCACCATGGCCTGCGTCCTCGTCCTCGACCCGCTGATCCCCGGCAGTGCGAAGGGCAGGTCCGGCGAACAGCCCGACCCCGTCCGGCTCACCATCGCCACCGCCCTGGTGACCGCCGTCATGCCGTTCACCTGCTCGATCACCAACGGCATCGGAGCCGGCCCCGTCGCCCACGCGCTGCTCCAGCCGGTGCCGGGCAGGGCGAAGGAGATCCACTGGTTGCCGGGGGAGGGGGGACCTCGGCACTGTTCCCGGTGTTCCTCGCGATCGACCCGATCGAGCAGATCCCGGGCGTGGGGCAGGACGCAGGACAGGACCGGCCTCCGCGGAAGGTGACGGGCCGCCCCCGGGGGGAGGGAGCGGCCCGTCACCGGTACAGACGGCTCCCCGGCCGGAAAGGTTCAGCGCCTTGACGAACTCGTGGCGCGAAACCCGGTGTCCGCCGGCCGAGCGCCGGGGGAAAGCCGTTCAGCCGGCCGGTATGACGGCGAGGACGAGTTCGTCGGTCCCGGCGCCCCGGGCCGGCGCATACCCCGTCTCCCGCGCGACGACCCGGAAACCGCACTTCTCCAGGACCCGCAGCGACCCCGCGTCGTCGGCGGCCACGCGCGCGTGCAGCGGACGCCCGGTCACCTCGGCCGGCAGAGCGCGCAGGGCGGCGGTGGCGATGCCCCTGCCCCAGTACGCGCGGTCGGTCCGGTAGGTCACCTCGCGCTCGCCCGCCGTTCCGTGCACCGCCGCGTGGCCCACCACGTCGCCGTCGCACAGCACCGTGCGCGCGACGACGTCCGGCGCGGTGCGGATACGCGCCCGGTGGTCCTCGAAGGCCTCCCGGCCGGCCGGGTCCCCGGCGGTGAAGGCCGCCGTCCACAGCGCCTCCGGGTCGTTCGACTGCCGGTGGAAGACCGGCAGACCGCTCCCGTGCACCGCGCGCGGCGCGACCTGCGGGCCGGTCACGGTCAGAGCCTGCGGGTGGCCAGCGTCAGCCGGTCGCGCGCGTCGAACAACGCGTCCTTGACCATCTGCTCGTGCGCGGGGGTGAGCCGGGCGACCGGCACCGAGCAGCTGATCGCGTCCCGCGCGGGGGTGCGGTAGGGGATCGCCGCACCGAAGCAGCGCAGCCCCAGTGTGTTCTCCTCGCGGTCCACCGCTATGCCCTGCTCCCGCACCTGGTGCAGCTCCTCGATGAGCTTCTCCCGGTCGGTGATCGTGTGCTCGGTGAGGGCGGGCAGCGTCTGCGGGAGCATCCTGCGCACCTGCTCGTCCGTGTACGTGCTCAGCAGCGCCTTGCCGAGCGACGTCGAGTGCGCGGGCAGCCTGCGGCCGACCCGGGTGAACGGGCGCAGATAGTGCTGCGACTGCCGGGTGGCCAGGTACACCACGTTGGTGCCGTCGAGCCGGGCGAGGTGGATCGTCTCCGTGGTGTCGTCCGACAGCCGGTCCAGCGTGGGCCGGGCCGCCGCCACGACCTCGTCCCCGTCGATGTACGACGTGCCCACGAGCAGCGCCCGCACGCCGATGCCGTACCGCGTGCCCGTCGAGTCCGTCTCCACCCAGCCGAGGTCGACAAGGGTGCGCAGCAGCATGTAGAGACTCGACTTGGGGTAACCGACTGCCTCCTGGACCGCCGCAAGGGAATGCATGCCGGGGCGCCCGGCGAAGTACTCGAGCAGTTCAACGGTCCGCACCGCGGACTTGACCTGCGCGCCGCCGCCCGTCTCGCCAGCCGACATGCCCTTGACCCTTCGTTCGACGAGAAGCTGAAGTTATAGTCTCCAACAGCCCATTCATCATCAGAGACAGCGTTCAGTATATCGAACACTCCTGGTGGACGACGTACATACTGCGGCATTGCAAGCGGCAGTCAAGCGGAAGGACTCGCGGTGGCAGCAGCACCAGTCTGGAGTGTCGACCCCCGAACCGGGAAGCAGCGGGAACAGGTTGCGGTGGAGGCCACGGCCCAGGAGGTGGACGCCACCGTCCGGGCCGCCCACGAGGCACGGGGCGCGCTGGCGGACCGCACCGTCCGCTCGGCCTTCCTGCGCTCGGCCGCCGACGAACTCGAGGCGGCCAAGGACACGCTCGTCGAGGTCGCCGACGCCGAGACCGCTCTCGGACCGGTCCGCCTCACCGGCGAACTCGCCCGCACCTGCTACCAGTTGCGGGCCTTCGCCGACATCGTCGACGAGGGCGCCTTCCTCGACGTCGTCGTCAACCACCCCGACGACACCGCGACCCCGCCCGTCCCGGACCTGCGCCGCTACAAGGTCCCGCTGGGCGTCGTCGCCGTCTACTCGGCCTCCAACTTCCCCTTCGCCTTCTCCGTCCCCGGCGGCGACACCGCGAGCGCCCTCGCGGCCGGCTGCCCCGTGGTCGTCAAGGCCCACCCCGACCACCCCGGCCTGTCCGAGCTGGTCGCCAGGGTGCTGCGCCGGGCGGCAACCGTGCACGGCATCCCCGAGGGCGTGCTCGGCCTGGTGCACGGCTTCGAGGCCGGCGTCGAGCTGGTCCGGCACCCGCTGGTCGCGGCGGCCGGCTTCACCGGCTCGGTACGCGGCGGCCGGGCCCTCTTCGACGCGGCGGCCGCCCGCCCGGTCCCCATCCCGTTCCACGGCGAGCTGGGCTCCCTGAACCCGGTCCTCGTCACGGAGGCCGCCGCCGCCGAGCGCGCCGAGGCGATCGGCGCCGGGCTCGCCGGGTCGATGACGCTCGGCGTCGGCCAGTTCTGCGTGAAGCCGGGGCTCGTCCTCGCCCCGGCGGGCGAGGCCGGCGACCGCCTGGTCAAGTCCCTGACCGACGCCGTCAGCGACACCGACGCCGGTGTCCTGCTCGACCACCGCATGCGTGACAACTTCGTCGCCGGGGTCGCCGAGCGGGCCCAGCTGCCCGACGTGGAGTCCCCGGTGACGCCGGGCGCGGGCGGCGAGCACACCGTCAGCGCCGGCTTCCTCACCGTCCCGGCGAGCAGGCTCGCCACGGAGGGCGAGCACGACCTGCTCCTGGAGGAGTGCTTCGGCCCGGTCACCGTCCTGGTCCGCTACGAGGACGACACCGAGGTCCGTTCCGTCCTGACCCGCCTCCCCGGCAACCTCACCGCCACCGTCCACCTCTCCGAGGAGGAGGGCGCGGGCCAGGGGCGGGGCGCGGAGATCCTCGGCGAACTGACCCCGCTCGCCGGCCGGGTGCTCGTCAACGCCTGGCCGACCGGTGTCGCGGTCGCCCCGGCCCAGCACCACGGAGGCCCCTACCCGGCGACGACCTCCACCTCCACCTCGGTCGGCGGCACCGCCATCGAGCGCTGGCTGCGTCCCGTCGCCTACCAGAACAGTCCCGAGGCCCTCCTGCCGCCGGAACTGCGCGACGACAACCCGCAAGGGCTGCCGCGCCGGTTCAACGGCCGACTGGAGCGCTGACGCGTACGGCAGGCGGACTCGAGGGGCCCGCCCGGCGGATCGTGCCGGGCGGGCCCCTCATGGCCCGTCCGGCGGGATCATGCCGAGGAGGCGGGGCCCCGGCCCGCACTTCCCCGAGCTCTTCGAGCAGGGCCCCCGTCGTGGCGACCGTCTTCTCCGCCCCGCAGCCGCACGCACCAGCCCCCGCTCACCCCGGCTGGACAGATGCGGCCGGTTGCCTCCGGCCCGATCCGCCGGACAGGTCCTGGCGCGGGGTGAACCTGCGAGACTCCCCCCCATGGACATAAAGCTTCCCGAACTGCCGTTCCCCCTGCGCACCTACGGCCCTGACGGGCACTGGTCCCACGAGAACGGCGTCCTCACCGGCTGGGCCGGAGCGCGCCAGGACCGCTTCGTACCGCCCACCGGGGAGGCCCTGGACCCCGCCGCCGACGCGCCCCGACTGCTGGGCGCCCCCGAGGGCGACTTCCAGCTGATCGCCCGCGTCACCGTCGGCTTCGCCGCCGCGTTCGACGCCGGGGTCCTCTACGTCCACACCGGCGAGCGCGACTGGGCCAAGCTGTGCCTGGAGTACTCCCCGGACGTGCCCACCATCTGCACGGTCGTCACCCGCGGCCACTCCGACGACGCCAACTCCTTCACGGTGGAAGGAAGTTCCGCCTGGCTGCGGGTCAGCCGCACCGGCCGCGCCTTCGCGTTCCACGCCTCCCGCGACGGCGAGCACTGGACCTTCGTGCGCCTGTTCACCCTCGACGCGGAGAAGGAGACGGGAGCCGCCCTCGTCGGCTTCATGACCCAGTCCCCGATGGGCGAGGGCTGCGTGGTCACCTACGACCACATCGAGTTCCGGCCGAACTGGCCGCAGGACCTGCGCGACGGCAGCTGAGGGCCGGGCGCCCGCGGGGGGCGGGGAACCGCCCCCCGCCCACGCACGTCCTGAGCCGCATGAGCAGACCTCACCGGACCGCGGACTCCCTGGTGATCAGGACCGCCCTGGCGGCCGAGGCCGCGGACATCGCCGCGCTGCACCTGCGGGCCCGCTCCACGTACTACCCGGACGGCGTACCCGGCGACGGCACCGACTGGCCGGCCGTCTGGCGGGAGGCGATCGCGCGCCCCGACGGGCGGGTGCTGTGCGCGGTACGGCACGGACACCTGGCCGGCCTCGCCTCCTTCCGCACCCCGCCAAAGGCTCCCGCCGGCACGGTCAAGCTGTTCCAGTTCCACGTGGACCCCGGCCACTGGCGCACCGGGACCGGCACGGCCCTGCACGCCGCCTGCGTCCAGGAGTGGCGGGCGAGCGGCCTGCACGCCGCCGTACTCGACGTGCACATCGACAACCACCGGGCCCAGGGCTTCTACACCCGCCTGGGCTGGACCCCCGACCCGGCGCATCCGCCCGCCCCCGACGACCACCACCTGTACCTGCGCTTCGCCGTGCCCGGGAACCACCCCGGGGAATGAACCGCACTGGTTGAACGTTCATGCAGTCGGCGGAGGGAGTCCCCGCGCCCGTACGACTGGGAGAGTGCCGAAACGATGCGTGTCGAGATCTGGTCGGACATCGCCTGCCCCTGGTGCTACGTGGGCAAGGCCCGCTTCGGGAAGGCGCTCAGCGCCTTCCCGCACCGCGACGACGTCGAGGTGGTGCACCGCTCCTTCGAGCTGGACCCGGGCCGGGCCAAGGACGACATCCAGCCCGTGCTCTCGATGCTCACCGCGAAGTACGGCATGAGCCGGGCGCAGGCCGAGGCCGGCGAGGACAACCTGGGTGCCCAGGCCGCCGCCGAGGGGCTGCCGTACCGCACCCGGGGCCGTGACCACGGCGGCACCTTCGACATGCACCGCCTGCTCCACTTCGCCCGCGAGGAGGGCCGCCAGGTGGAGCTGCTCGACCTGCTCTACACGGCGAACTTCGCCGAGGAGCGGTCCGTGTTCGGTGACGACGACCGCCTCCTCGAACTCGCCACCGCCGCCGGCCTGGACACCGATGCCGCCCGCGCGGTCCTCGCAGACCCCGAGGCGTACGCCGCCGAGGTGCGCGAGGACCAGCGGGAGGCCGCGGAACTCGGCGCGCGGGGCGTGCCCTTCTTCGTCCTCGACCGTGCGTACGGCGTCTCCGGCGCCCAGCCCGCCGAGGTGTTCACCCAGGCGCTGACCCGGGCCTGGGGCGAGCGGGCGCCGCTGAGGACCGTCGAGGGCGACGCGCAGGCCTGCGGTCCCGACGGCTGCGCGGTGCCGCAGACCTGAACCGGCCGTGCCCACACCGCCGATCCGCGCCCACCGCACCCCTGTCTTCATTCGTCCTCCCAGGTCAGGGCGTACTCATAAGGGTTCCTTCGCGGTTTCGCACAAAACAAGTCAATGGACGGGGAGACCCTGGCACCGCAGAGTGGTCGCATGGAGACCTTCGAGCATCTCGTCCGTGCCGAGTTCACCCCGAAGAACACCTTCCTGAACACCGCCGCCAGCGCTCTCCTGCCCGCCCGCACCGTGACCGCCCTCGAGGGCGCCGTGCGGCTGAGGGCCGAGGGCGGCCCGCTGGATCCGCTGTACGACGACGTCGAGGCGAGCCGGGCCGCCTACGCCCGGCTGGCCGGCGTCCCCGTCGAGCGGGTGGCGGCCGGGGCCACGGTCGCCCTGTACACCGGGCTGATCGCGGCCTCACTGCCGCCGGGCGCCGAGGTGATCACCGTCGAGAACGACTTCGCGTCGGTGCTCAACCCGTTCCACGTCCGCGGCGACCTCAAGGTGCGGGCCGTGCCGCTGGAGCGGATCGCCGAGTCCGTCGGCCCGCAGACCGCGCTCGTCGCCACCAGCGCCGTGCAGTCCGCCGACGGCACGATCGCCGATCTGCGCGCGCTGCGCGAGGCGGCCCGGGAACACGGAGCGCGCACCTACGTCGACCTCTCCCAGGCGATCGGCTGGCTGCCGGTCGACGCCGGTGCCTTCGACTACTCCGTCGCCATCGTCCACAAGTGGCTGCTGGGCCCGCACGGCGGAGCCTTCCTGACCGTACCGGAGGACTTCGGCGACCTGACCCCCGTACAGGCAGGGTGGACCGCGGCGGAGAAGCCCTGGGACAGCTGCTACGGACCTGTCGCCGAACTGGCCCACTCCGCCCGACGGTTCGACGTGAGCCCCGCCCTCCTCACCTACGCGGGGCTGCGGGCCTCACTCGAACTCGTCGAGGAGATCGGGGTGGACGCCGTCCACACCCACGATGTCGCCCTCGCCGACCGCTTTCGCGCGGGGCTCGTCGAGCGGGGCCACGAGCCCGTGCCCTCGCCCGGTTCGGCCATCGTGTCCGTGCCGGGACTGGGCCGTCTCCAGCCGGAGTTGAGCAGGGCGGGCCTGGTCCTGTCCGACCGGGCCGGCCATCTGCGGGCGTCCTTCCACCTCTACAACACCCCGGCGGACGTGGACCGGCTGCTGGAGGCCCTGCCCGGCTGAGCCGTCCGTGTCCGCGTCCGCGTCTGTGTCCATGTCCACGGACACGGCAGCGGGCCGGTGCCTCCCGTCCCACACGAGGAGGCCCGGCCCGCAGTCGTGGTCTCGCCGGCGCGTTCACGCCGGTGTGCTCACCTCACCGCAGTGAAGTCCCGGGCCCCGATGTAGTCGGGCCGCCGGACCGGCGCCGCGAACGGCTCCACGGCCGTGTTGTCGACGCTGTTGAACACGATGAACACGTTGCTGCGCGGGAACGGCGTGATGTTGTCCCCGGAACCGTGCATGCAGTTGCAGTCGAACCAGGTCGCCGAGCCGGCCTTGCCGGTGAACAGCTTGATGCCGTGCTCGGACGCCAGCGAGGTCAGCCCCTCGTCGGAGGGCGTGCCCGCGTCCTGCATCTGCAGCGACTTCTTGTAGTTGTCCTTCGGCGTGGCCCCCGCGCACCCGAGGAACGTCTTGTGCGACCCCGGCATGATCATGAGTCCGCCGTTGGTGTCGAAGTTCTCGGTGAGCGCGATCGACACGGAGACCGTCCGCATCCGCGGCAGACCGTCCTCGGCGTGCCAGGTCTCGAAGTCCGAGTGCCAGTAGAAGCCACTGGCCCCGAAGCCCGGCTTGACGTTGATCCGTGACTGGTGGACGTAGACGTCGGAGCCGAGGATCTGCCGGGCCCGGCCGACGACGCGTTCGTCGCGCACGAGCCGCGCGAACACCTCGCTGATCCGGTGGACCTCGAAGACCGACCGGATCTCCTTGGACTGCGGCTCGACGATCGACCGGTCGTCGGCCCGGATCGCCGGGTCGGAGACCAGCCGGTTCAGTTCGTCCCGGTAGACGGTGACCTCGTCGTCGGTGATCAGCTGATCGATGGCGAGGAAGCCGTCACGCTCGAACGACCCGAGGTCGGCCGGAGCGATCGGGCCGGGGGCGTCGGGGGCGCCCCAGACGACCGGGTCCTGCCGAGGGGTGAGCACCTCGGCGTTGCCCCGGGTGGGATAGAGGTCGGGTACGTGCGTCTGGGTGCTGGTGGTCGCGGTGGTCATGGAACCTCACACCTCCTCGGTGAGCAGCGGGTATACGCCGTTCTCGTCGTGGTCCTCCCGTCCGGTGACGGGCGGGTTGAAGACGCAGAGGCAGCGGAAGTCCTTCTTCACCCGCAGCGTGTGCTTCTCGTGCCCGTCGAGGAGGTACATCGTTCCGGGCGTGATCGTGTGCGTCAGCCCGGAGTCATGGTCGGTGAGTTCTGCCTCACCTTCCACACAGACGACGGCCTCGATGTGGTTCGCGTACCACATCGATGTCTCCGTACCGGTGTACAGGATGGTCTCGTGCAGGGAGAAGCCCACGTTCTCCTTGGCGAGGACGATGCGCTTGCTCTCCCAGGTACCGGACGCGGACTTCACGTGCCGGTCGGTACCCTCGATCTCCTTGAAGGAACGGACAATCACGGTGCTGCGATGCCTCCTCGGTGGTGGTGCTGGTACTGCCTGCGGGCCGTCCGGGTCCCGGGCCGAGGCCCGGGACCCGGACGGTTCAGCAGACGATTCAGGTGGTCACCCTGGTTCGGGTGGCCCGGATCGGCCGGATCATTCCGGCGGTCCGGACGCTTTGGACGGGGTCAGGCGGTCTCGCGGACGGCGCGGGCCAGCGTGGTCAGCCCCTCGTCCAGCTCCTCCGGGGTGATGGTCAGGGCCGGAAGCAGCTTGACGACCTCGCTCTCCGGACCGGACGTCTCGATCAGCAGCCCGAGCTCGAAGGCGCGCGCGGCGATGCGCCCGGCCCGAGTCTTGTCGTGGAACTCCATGCCCCACACGAGGCCGCGACCGCGGTACTCCTTCACGTCGGCGGGGTTCTCCTCGGCGATGGCGGCCATCGCCTGCTCGACCTGCTCGCCGCGGGCACGGGTCTGCTTCTCCATCGCCGATCCGTCGGCCCAGTAGGCCTCCAGGGCGGCGGTCGCCGTGACGAAGGCCGGGTTGTTGCCGCGGAAGGTGCCGTTGTGCTCGCCCGGCTCCCAGACGTCCAGCTCGGGCTTGAACAGGCACAGCGACATCGGCAGGCCGTAGCCGCTGATCGACTTGGACACCGTGACGATGTCGGGCGTGATGCCGGCCTCCTCGAAGGAGAAGAAGGCACCGGTGCGGCCGCAGCCCATCTGGATGTCGTCGACGATCAGCAGCATGTCCTGGCGTTCGCACAGCTCGGCCAGGGCGCGCAGCCACTCGGGCCGGGCGACGTTGATGCCGCCCTCGCCCTGCACCGTCTCGACGATCACGGCGGCGGGCTTGTTGAGGCCGGATCCCTGGTCCTCCAGGAGCCGCTCGAACCACAGGAAGTCGGGGATCTGGCCGTCGAAGTAGTTGTCGAACGGCATCGGCGTGCCGTGCACCAGCGGAATGCCCGCACCGGCGCGCTTGAAGGCGTTGCCGGTCACGGCGAGCGAGCCCAGCGACATGCCGTGGAAGGCGTTGGTGAACGAGACGATCGCCTCGCGGCCCTTCACCTTCCGGGCCAGCTTCAGCGCCGACTCCACGGCGTTGGTGCCGGTCGGGCCCGGGAACATGACCTTGTACGGCAGGTCGCGCGGGCGCAGGATCCAGTTCTGGAAGGACTCCAGGAACGCGCGTTTGGCGGTGGTCGACATGTCGAGCCCGTGCGTGACGCCGTCCCGCTCCAGGTAGTCGATCAGTGCCCGTTTCAGTACGGGGTTGTTGTGGCCGTAGTTGAGTGATCCGGCTCCGGCGAAGAAGTCGAGGTACTCGTGGCCGTCCTCGTCATACATACGGCTGCCGTGCGCGCGGTCGAACACGGTGGGCCAGCCGCGGCAGTAGCTGCGTACCTCGGACTCGAGGGTCTCGAAGACGCTCAGATCGGGCTGGGTGATGGTCACGACGAATCGCTCCTCGGTGGCTTGGGAGGTCAGAGAGGGAGTCGGGGGGCGGCGGAGTGGCGCACGGGCGCGTACGCGTGGGGCCGGTGGTCAGGGGGAGAGGGGACCGATGCGGTACAGGACCTCGGGGTCGTGCGGTCCGTCGGGGAACTGCTCCGACTCGAACAGCACCTCGCGCTCCAGCCGGGCCCCGTGGCGCTCGGCGAACGCGGTGAACAGGCGCTCGGAAGCGGTGTTCCCCGGTGCGATGGTGGTCTCCACAGTGGTCACTCCGTGTTCCGCGGTGGTCCGTGCGACCAGACCGTCGAGCAGAGCGGCGGCCAGGCCACGGCCGCGGTGCGTCTCGTCCACCGCGACCTGCCAGACGAGCAGGGTGTGCGGGCTGTCCGGCCGTACGTAGCCGGTGACGAAGCCGACCGGCTCCCCGCCGGCGTCACGCGCGACGGCGGATGTGGCGGCGAAGTCCCGGCACCACAGGAGATAGCTGTACGACGAGTTCAGGTCGAGGGTTTTCGAGTCCCTTGCTATCCGCCACAGCGCGGCTCCGTCCGCCAGGGCGGGGCGGTCGATTTGCGGGTCTGCTTGTGCGGCAGTCATGTGAATTGAACTTACCCAGGTGAATGCGAAATTGCATCGGCTGCCGGGGTTACCTGAGCGACTCGTCTATGTTATCGCGCGGGCGTGAAGGCGCAAGCGGAAGTCCGGCGAGATGTCCCGTTTCGAGTGGGATTAAAGCCGTGAAACGGACACCTTGTGGAATCGATCACAAGTGTGTAACTCCCGTGAGGGCGATCGGGATGCGCCACTCCCCGCCCGCCCGAATCGATGTGTTTAGGTTTCAGGAAAGCGGGCAGGAGAGGATGGGAAGCTGCCCTGGAAGGTAATATTGAAATAAGCGGGAGAATAGTGGAGAAGAATGCCCCCGAGGGCTTCTGATAATCCCATGGAATTCATCCTCCGGTTACTCGCCCGCCGACCGCCCGGACTCCGGTCGGCGCCAGCCGTTGTCGGCGGCCCGCAGGGCCCCGGGCACATCCACCGTCAGGCCCTGCTCCGCCAGCGCCGTCCCCAGGGCCGTCAGGCTCGCCCGGACCGCGCCCCGGGTGGCGTCGGGGCCGTAGTGGTTGACGCGGATCATCTCGTTGGCCAGCGTTCCGCCCCCCGCCGCCAGTGGCAGCGCCGGGTCCACGGCCAGGGCGCGGGCCACCAGCTCGGCGGCCACCGAGCCCGACGGGGCCCGCAGGGTCGTGGCGACCGGGGCCGCCTGGGCCGCGTCGTGGACGTACGGCTCCAGGCCGCCGCCCAGTGCGAGCGCCCCCGCCCGGGCCGCCGCCGCGGCCGCCGCGTGCCGTGCCGTCACCGCATCCAGGCCCACGGCCTCGATGCGCTCCACGCACGCCTCCAGCGCCAGCATCTCCAACTGCGCAGGCGCGTGCGGCAACGCCGTGCGGCCCCCGTCGATCCAGCGCTGCTTCCAGTCCAGCAGGGACAGGTACGAGTGGCGCGGCGCCCGCGGGTTCGCCGCCATCCGGGCCCACGCCCGCCCGCTCACCGACACCGCCGACACGCCGGCCGGGCCGCCCATCGCCTTCTGTGCCCCGATCACGCACAGGTCCACACCCCACGCGTCCGGGAGTACCGGCTCCGCCCCGATCGACGCCACCGCGTCCAGGTAGAACAGCGCCCCGTGCGCCCGCACCGCCTCGCCGATCTCCGCGACCGGGTTGGTGTTGCCGGTCGCCGCCTCCGCGTGCACCAGGGAGACGAAGTCGATCTCCGGGTACGCGGCGAAGGCCTCACGGATCCGCCCGGCCGTCACCGCCGTGTGGAACGGCACCGCCAGATCGATCACCGTGGCGCCGCAGTCCCGCAGCCAGTCGCCGAAGGTCTGCCCGTACGGGCCCGTGACGACGTTCAGCGCGGTCGTGCCGGGCCCGGCGGCCGCGCGGATCGCGCCCTCCAGCGGCAGCAGTGCCTCACCCTGCATGATCACGACGTCCTGCGTGGTGTCCAGCAGCCGCGCCACGCCGTCCTCGATCGAGGCGAAGTGTGCGGCGCTCAGCGGGGCCAGACCGAGGAAGGGGTGGGTGCTCACTGTGCTGCTCTCCAGATCACGGCTTTACAGGGCCGACGGGTTCGACGGGTTCGACGGGTTCGACGGAGTCGAGCGTATCCGGCCCTCCGGGGGGCCCGGTCCGGCATCCGGGGGCCCGGTCCGACGTCCGGTTCTTAGGTCGGACGGCATCACAGCCATCGGTTTGGTTTGAGGAACCCAAACTTCTCCTTATAATCAGAACCTCATCATGTTCCCTACCAGGAGGCCTCAGTGAAGACGCTCCTCGGCCGCAGGACCCGCGTTCTGGCCGCCACCACCGCGACGGCCGGGCTGGTGCTCCTGACCGCCTGCACCTCCACCGACGACGGGGACGGCGGCGCCTCCAGGACCGTGGCCGGCGGTGTCGAACTCGCCGAGGCGGGGCAGCTCACCACCTGCACCCACCTCCCGTACCCGCCCTTCCAGTCGGAGATCGACGGCAAGGTGCAGGGCTTCGACGTGGCGCTGGTCGACCTGGTCGCCGAGGACCTGGAAGTGAAGCAGGAGATCCTCGACACGCCGTTCGAGAACTTCAAGACCGGCGCCTTCCTCAACTCCGGTGAGTGCGACCTGGCCGCAGCCGGTATGACCATCACCGACGAGCGCAAGAAGAACGTCGACTTCTCGGACCCGTACTTCAACGCCACCCAGGCCGTCCTCGTCGACAAGTCGGCCGGCGTCACCTCGCTCGCCGACGTGAAGTCGAAGAACGTCAAGCTCGGCGCCCAGGCGCAGACCACCGGCGAGGACTACGTCAAGGGGGAGGGCTTCGACCCGGTCTCCTTCGAGTCCTCCGACGCTGTCCTCAACGGCCTGCGCACCGGCCAGGTGAAGGCCGTCGTCATCGACTTCCCGGTGGTCCAGGGCTGGCTCAAGGACAAGGCCACCGCCGACGCCTACGAGGTCGTCGACAACCTCGACACCGGCGAGCAGTACGGCTTCACGATGAAGAAGGGCAACACCGCGCTGCAGGAGGCCGTCAACAAGGCGCTCTCGGACGCCAAGGAGGACGGCACGTACAAGGAGCTGTACGAGCGGTGGATCGGCCCGTACGACGAGTCCGCCGCCTCGCCGGCCGCCTCCTGATCCGATGACCGACACGAAGGTGCCCCCGGAGCTGAGGAAGAAGGGCCTGACCCGGAGCCAGAAGCGCCGGCTGTCGCGCGGCGCCCAGTACGTCGTCTTCGTCGCCGCCGTGATCCTCTTCGCGGCCTCGGCGGACTGGGGCCGGCTGCAGAACCAGTTCGCGCAGGCCGACATCGCCGAGCGGATGTTCCCGGAGATCATCACCCTGGCGCTGAAGAACACCGTGCTCTACACGGTGACCGGCTTCGCCGTCGGGCTGGCCCTCGGCATGGTCGTCGCGCTGATGCGGCTGTCGTCGGTCGGCCCGTACCGCTGGCTGGCGGGCATCTACATCGAGATCTTCCGCGGCCTGCCCGCCCTGCTGATCTTCATCTTCATCGGCGTGGCCGTGCCGCTCGCCTTCCCGGGCACCGAGATCATCGGCGGCACCTACGGAAAGGTCGCCCTCGCGCTCGGCCTGGTGGCCGCCGCCTACATGGCCGAGACGATCCGCGCGGGTATCCAGGCGGTGCCCAAGGGGCAGATGGAGGCGGCCCGTTCGCTGGGCTTCTCACCCGCGCGGGCCATGGTCTCGATCATCATCCCGCAGGCGTTCCGGATCATCCTGCCGCCGCTCACCAACGAACTCGTC
This sequence comes from Streptomyces yamdrokensis, assembly GCF_053890455.1. Taxonomy (NCBI): domain Bacteria; kingdom Bacillati; phylum Actinomycetota; class Actinomycetes; order Kitasatosporales; family Streptomycetaceae; genus Streptomyces; species Streptomyces yamdrokensis. The sequence continues at coordinate 1,670,421 of NZ_CM132679.1, read as the reverse complement.
CTGCTCTTCAAGGACTCCTCGCTGGTGCTGTTCCTCGGCGTCACCCTGGAGGAGCGCGAACTGTCCAAGTACGGCCGCGACCTGGCCAGCCAGACCGCCAACTCCACGCCGATCCTGGTCGCCGGCCTGTGCTACCTGTTGATCACCATCCCGCTCGGCTTCGTCGTACGCCGTATGGAGGCCAAGGCCCAGGAGGCCGTCAAATGAGCCGACCGGACAAGCAGCCGGACAGGCAGCCGGATGAGCAGCCCGGCGAACAGCCGGGGAGCCGGCCCGGGAACCCGGAGATCCTGGTCAGCGGGCTGCACAAGTCGTTCGGCAGCAACGAGGTGCTGCGCGGCATCGACCTGGAGATCCGCCGGGGCGAGGTCGTCTGCGTGATCGGGCCGTCCGGCTCGGGCAAGTCGACCCTGCTCCGGTGCGTGAACCTGCTCGAGGAGCCCACCAGGGGCCGGGTGTACGTCGGCGGTACGGAACTCACCGACCCGGACGTCGACATCGACGCCGCCCGCCGCCGGATCGGCATGGTCTTCCAGCAGTTCAACCTGTTCCCGCACCTCACCGTCACCGAGAACCTCACCCTGCCGCAGCGCCGGGTACTGAGGCGGGGCAAGGCGGAGGCCGCCCGGACCGCCGCCGCGAACCTGGAACGGGTCGGCCTCGCGGAGAAGGCGGACGCCTACCCGTCCTCCCTCTCCGGCGGCCAGCAGCAGCGCGTCGCCATCGCCCGCGCGCTGGCGATGGGGCCCGAGGTGATGCTGTTCGACGAGCCGACCTCGGCGCTCGACCCCGAGCTGGTCGGCGACGTCCTGGCGGTGATGCGGATGCTCGCCGACGAGGGCATGACGATGATGGTCGTCACCCACGAGATGACCTTCGCCCGTGAGGTCGCCGACCGGGTCGTCTTCATGGACGGCGGGGTGATCGTCGAGGACGGCGCTCCCGAGGACGTCATCGGCGCCCCACGGCACGAACGCACCCGGCACTTCCTCTCCCGGCTCCTCGACCCCGCCATGGCGGACGTGGAGGAGGAGACCTCCGACCGGACCGGCAGGTCCGTGTAGCGGCTCACTACAGTGCTGGGCATGAGCGAACGCGCGGTGCTGCACGTGAAGGGGCGGGTCCTCGTCGGACCGGACGAGGACCAGGTCCGCGACGAGCTGTGGGTGGTCGACGGCCGGATCTCCTACGACCGCCCCGCCGGCGCCCGTGACGTGACGGCCGTCGAGGGCTGGGTGCTGCCCGGGCTGGTCGACGCCCACTGCCACGTGGGCCTCGACCGGCACGGCGCGGTGCCCGAGGACGTCGCCGAGAAGCAGGCGCTCACCGACCGCGACGCCGGGGCCCTGCTGCTGCGGGACGCGGGATCGCCTTCCGACACCCGCTGGATCGACGACCGGGACGACCTTCCGAAGATCGTCCGGGCCGGCCGGCACATCGCCCGCACCCGCCGCTACATCAGGGACTACGCCTGGGAGGTCGAACCCGAGGACCTCGTCGCGTACGTCGCCCGGGAGGCCCGGCGCGGCGACGGCTGGGTGAAGCTCGTCGGCGACTGGATCGACCGCGACCTCGGCGACCTGTCGGCCTGCTGGCCGCGCGGCGCCGTCGAGGCGGCGATCGCCGAGGCGCACCGGCTGGGTGCCCGGGTCACCGCGCACTGCTTCGCCGAGGACTCCCTGCGGGACCTGGTCGAGGCCGGCATCGACTGTGTCGAGCACGCGACGGGCCTGACCGACGACACCATCCCGCTGTTCGCCGAACGGGGCGTGGCGATCGTCCCGACCCTCGTCAACATCGCCACCTTCCCGGGCCTCGCCGACGGCGGCGAGTCCCGGTTCCCGCGCTGGTCGGCCCATATGCGCCGGCTCCACGAGCGCCGCTACGACACCGTGCGCTCCGCCTACGACGCCGGCATTCCCGTCTTCGTCGGTACGGACGCGGGCGGCACTCTCCAGCACGGCCTCGCGGCGGCCGAGGTCGCCGAACTCGTCGCCGCCGGCATCCCGCCCGTCGAAGCCCTCGCGGCCGGCACCTGGGCGGCCCGCGCCTGGCTCGGACGCCCCGCGCTGGACGAGGGGGCCCCGGCCGACCTCGTCGTCTACGCCTTTGACCCGCGCGCGGACGTACGGGTGCTGGCGGACCCGCGCAGGGTGGTGCTGAACGGGCGTGTGGTCGCGTAGGACGGGCGCGGCCCGGCCTCGGGTCAGATCGTGTCCAGGGCCCGGTCCAGGGCCTTCAGGAACGCGTCCGTCGTCGCTCGGTCGCGTACCGCGACGCGCAGCCAGTGTTCGTCGAGGCCCGGGAACGTGTCCCCGCGTCGTACCGCGAAGCCGAGGGCGCGCAGGCGCTCCCGTACGGCCGCCGCGTGCGGGAGCCGCAGGAGGACGAAGGGGCCTTCGGCGCCCTCCACGACCCGTACCCCGCGGTCGGCGAACTCCCCGAGCCCGGCGAGGAGACGGGAGCGGTCCGCGGTGATGCGGCGGGCCGCCCCGTCCGCCTCCGCCAGGGCCCTGGGCCCGACGCACGCCTGCGCCGCGGCCAGCGCGGGCGTGGACACCGGCCACAACGGCTGCGCCCGCGTCAGCCGCTCGACCGTCTCCGGCCCGGCCAGCACATACCCGATGCGCAACCCCGCCAGGCCCCACGTCTTGGTGAGGCTGCGCAGCACCACCAGCCCCGGCACGTCCGTCCGGCCGGCCAGAGCCTCCCGCTCACCCGGCACCGCGTCCAGGAACGCCTCGTCCACGACCAGGATCCGCCCGGGCCGGGCGAGCCGGGCGACGGCGGCGGCCGGGTGCAGGACGGACGTCGGATTCGTCGGGTTGCCGATCACCACCAGGTCCGCGGCCTCGGGAACCGCGCCGGGATCCAGCCGGAAACCGTCCTCCTCCCGCAGCAGCACCCGGCCGACCGTGTGCCCCGCGTCCCGCAGCGCCGCCTCCGGCTCCGTGAACTGCGGATGCACCACCACCGGCCGGCGCACCTGCAGCGCCCGCGCCAGCAGCACGAACGCCTCCGCCGCCCCCGCCGTCAGCAGCACCCGCTCCGCCGGCAGCCCGTGCCGCGCCGCCACCGCGGCCCGCGCCGCCCGCCCGTCCGGGTAGGCGGCGAGGCCGGCCAGCGACCCGGCGATGTGCTCGCGCAGCCACGCCGGGGGAGTACCCGGGCGGACGTTCACGGCGAGGTCGACCAACGAGGCGCCGTCGTCGCGGACCTCGGCGTCCCCGTGATGCCGCAGGTCGTGCGCACCGGCCCTGGGGGCGGCGGGGTCAGTGCGCACGGGAGTGCGTGTGGCCGTGGTCATGACCGTGATGGTGGCCGTCGTCGTCCGGGTGGAAGTGGGGTTGCTGCGGCATTCCCACCTTGTCCTCGAAGCCCGGCAGCGCGATCCGGTACACGCAGCTGTCGCAGTTCATCCGCAGGTCGCCCTTCACCGCCTCCGCGTACCGCTCCATCACCAGGTCCAGCAGCTCCGGCTCGGGACCGATGACGTCCGCCGACCGCACCTGTGTCTTTGGGTGCGCCGCCGCCCAGTCCTCCGTCTGCCGCCGTACCCGGTCCGGCAGGATGCCGGTGAACAGGAAGTACGGCAGGACCACGATCCGCCGGGCGCCGAGCCGCACGCACCGCTCCAGCCCGGCCGGCACGTCCGGCGCGGCCAGCGACACGAACGCCGTCTCCACGGCCCCGTACCCGCGCCCCTCCCACAGCAGCCGCGCCGCCTTGAACACCTCGGCGTTGGCGTCCGGGTCCGTGGAACCGCGCCCCACCAGCAGTACGGTCACCCCGGCGGGGTCCCAGGAGGGATCCACCGCCTGAGCCAGCCGCCGCTCCAGCACGCTCAGCAGGGCCGGGTGCGGGCCCAGCGGACGGCCGTACGTGTAGGAGAGGCCGGGGTGGCGTTCCTTCTCGCGGGCCAGCGCCGCCGGAATGTCGCCCTTGGCGTGTCCGGCGGACACCAGCATCAGCGGAACCGCCGCGAACCGTCGTACGCCCCGCTCCACCAGCTCGGCGACGGCCTCGCCCAGCGGTGGCGGGGACAGCTCGATGAAGCCGCCGGCGACGGGCAGTCCAGGGTTCCGGCGCCCCAGCTCCCGTACGAAGTCCCGGAACGCCTGTGCTCCGGCGTCGTCCCGGGTGCCGTGGCCGGCTATGAGCAGCGCGGGCGGTGTGGTCACAGGTCGTTCTCCTCAGGCGAAGTGGGGTGGTACAAAAGGGCGTTGAGCGCGGCGGCGGCGACCGCCGAACCGCCCTTCTCGGACACGTTGCTCACGGCGGGCAGTCCGCTCTCGCGCAACGCGGCCTTGGACTCGGCCGCTCCGACGAAACCGACGGGCAGCCCGATGACGAGCGCGGGCGAGGCGTCCAGGGCCAGCAGCTCCTCGAGGGCGGTCGGCGCACAGCCGATCACCCACAGGGCACCGGGCCCCACCTCGTCGTACGCCAGACGCACCGCGTGCGCGGAACGCGTCAGACCGGGCTCTGACCCGGCGTCCCCGAGCCGGCACACGGTCTCGCGGCGGGTGATCCCCGCCGCGACCATCTCCACGTCCACGACGACCGGCGCCCCGGCGTGCAGCGAGGCATGGGCCGTCACCAGCTCGGCCTCGTCCATGACGAGATCGGACGCGTAGTCCAGGTCGGCCGCCGAGTGGACGACCCGCTCGACGACCGCCCGGGTCAGCGGCGGGAAGTGCGAGGTGTCCAGGCGGGAGCGCAGCCGCCGGAAGGACTCCCGCTCGATGGGGTGGACGACACGGTTCACCGGGACTCCTCCCGGTCCGCGGCGGAGCCGCTCGTCGATGCCGCCTGCCAGCGGTAGCCGCGCGGGGTGACCATCCGGCCCGCGACCTCGCGGGTCGCCGTGTTGCCCACGGTCACCACCGTCATCATGTCGACGGTCGCCGGGTCCAGCGCGGCCAGCGTCGTCAGCAGGCTCGACCCGTCCGGCCGCGAGGCGTTCCGCACGACACCGACCGGGGTGGTCGGCCGCCGGTGCTCCGCGAGGATCGCGAGGGCCTTGGGCAGCTGCCAGTCACGGCCCCGGCTGCGCGGGTTGTAGAACGTCACGACGAGGTCCGCCTCGGCCGAGGCCCGCACCCGCCGTTCGATGACCTCCCACGGCGTGTGCAGATCGGACAGGCTGATCGACACATGGTCGTGGCCCAGCGGCGCGCCGAGGATCGCCCCGGCCGCCAGCGCCGCCGTCACACCGGGCACGCCGACCACGTCGATGTCGTCGGACGCCTCGGCGAGCGCAGGCGAGGCCATGGCGTACACGCCCGCGTCCCCGCTGCCGATCAGCGCGACCGCCTGCCCCCGGCGGGCCTGTTCGACGGCCGTGCGCGCCCGCTCCTCCTCCGCACCGAGCCCCGACTCCAGGACCCGGGTGCCGGGCCGCAGCAGATCGCGGATCTGGTCGACGTACTGGTCGAGGCCCACCAGCACGGACGCGCCCCGCAGTTCCGCCTTCGCGCGCGGGGTGAGCAGGTCCCGGGCGCCCGGCCCGAGGCCGACCACCGCGAGCCGCCCGCGCCCCGGCCGCCGCACGACGGCACAGGTCGCCATCGCGGGCCGCCCGTCCCCGCGCTCCGACCTGCGCTTGGGTACGAGGAGTTCGCCCCCGCCCGCCAGCGCGGCGGCCTCCGCCACCGACGGGGTGCCGACGGCGGCGAGCGGCGCGTCGGAGGGGTTCGGCACGTCGACGCGCGCCAGCTCCTCGGCGGCGTACGTCACCAGCGGCACCTCGAGCAGCCGGGCCGTCTCCACGATGCCGGGCTCCCCGGCCTTCGCGTCCACGGTGGCCAGGCGGGCGAGCGACGCGGCCGACAGCCCGGCGTCGCGCAGCGCGCCCTCGACCAGCGCGAGCACCTCGTCGGCCGGTGCGCCCTTGGAGGCACCGACCCCGACGACGAGGGTCGGCGGCCGGAGGACGACCTCTCCTGCGCGGGGCCCGACCACACGGTCCGTGAGCCGGACCGTGTACGCCCCCTCGCCGGCGAGCGGCAGCGGCGGCAGCGGCCAGGTCACGTCGGCGCGCAGCGCCACCGCCTCGCCGTCCAGCAGGGCGCGCGAGACGGCGGCCACGTCGCCCTCCACCGGCAGGCCCAGGGTGTCCAGGCCGGCCAGCCCCACGGCATCGGTCGCCGTGGTCACCACCGGCTCGGCGCCCAGCACCCCGGCGACCTCGCGCGCGAGCTCGTTCGCCCCGCCGCCGTGCCCGCCCACCAGCGACACCGCGAACCGGCCCGCCTCGTCGACGCACACCACGCCAGGGTCGCTCGTCTTGTCCTCCAGCAGCGGTGCCACCAGCCGCACCACGGCGCCCGTGGCCAGGAAGCACACGATCCGCTCGCACTGCGCGAACGCCGCCCGTACGGCGTCCCCGACGGGACCCTCGTACACACGCGTACGGTCCGGCCACGCGGCGGCCAGCCGGTCCCGCGCGGCGGCTCCCGCCGCGGTGGCGGAAATGAGGCCGATCACTGTGCGACTCCTTCTCTGTCGATGCCGTCGAAACCGTCGCCGGCAGCCGCCGGAGGCCGTACGCCCCACAGCAGGAAGACGGGATTGGCCGCCGCCAGCCGGGTCACGTCCCCGGGCAGCGGAGCCAGACGCGACGACTGCAGCAGCACCCCGTCGCAGGTGAACCCGGCCCCGGTCAGCGCCTCACGCACAGCCGGTACCCGGTCCAGGGCGGCCAGGGCGACGACGACCGTGCGCCGTGCCCGCCGCGCGCACGCGGTGACGACGACGGACAGGTCCCGCCCGCCCCCGCCGACGAACACCGCGTCGGGATCGTCGAGATCGGACAGCACGGTCGGCGCCGCCCCGTGCACCACGCGTACGTCCACCCCGTGCGCGAGGGCGTTGGCGCGGATCCGCCCCGCCCCGTCCGCGGTCTTCTCCACCGCGGTGACGGCGGCGCCCAGCCGGGCGCACTCCACGGCAACGGAGCCCGAACCCGCGCCGACGTCCCACACCGACTCGCCCGGGCGCGGCCCGAGCCGGGCCAGCGCCAGCGCCCGCACCTCGAACTTGGTGATCATCGAGTCGCGGTGGGCGAACGCGGTCTCCTCCAGCGCCCAGCCGCCGGACCGGCCGGCGACCCCGCCCGCGACGGTCCGCACCGGACCGAGGGCCCGCTGCTCGTCCAGGCACAGCACGACACTCACCGCGTTCCCCCAGTCCCGCGCCGCCGCCCGGGCGGGTGTGATCCGCTCCATCCGCTCACGCTTTGGATCGCCCAGCGAGGAGGCGACGACCAGAACGCGGCCCGGGGAGTGCCGGGCCAGCGCGGCCCCCAGCTCCGCCGGTCCGGCGCCCGGCCCGGTCAGCACGGCGACCTTCGGATGCGCGCGGCACAGATTCACCGCCGTACGCGGGTCCCTGCCGTGCGCGCTGACCACGACCGCGTCGTCCCAGGGCAGCCCGATCCGCGCGAAGGCGGCGGCCACGGAGGAGACACCCGGCCGCACGTCCAGCAGCGCCGGACCGAACCGCTCGGCCAGCGCCCGCACGATCCCCAGGAACCCGGGGTCCCCGGACGCCAGCACGACGACCCGACGCTCCTCGGCGACGTACTTCCCCACGGTCTCCAGCGCCGGTGCCAGCGGCCCGAGGACGACCCGCTCGGCCCCCTCGGGCAGCCGTACGGCGTCCAGATGCCGCCGCCCGCCCACGACCAGCTCCGCCCCGGCGAGGGCGGCCCCGTCCACCGGCGCCCCGGTCCCGGCGCCCACGACGGTGATCACGTGCTCGCGCCCTTGCTGCGCAACGCCCTGCGGGCCTCCGGATCGGCCTTGCGGTAACCGTGGAAGTGACCGGGGTGATACAGGTGCGAGCGGGTGCCGCTCGCGTCGAGCGCCGGCCCGACCAGGAACAGGGTGTGCTTCCAGAGCTTGTGCTCCTTGACCGTCTCCTCCAGCGTGCCGATCGTGCACTTCACGACCAGCTCCTCCGGCCAGGTCGCCTGGTACGCGACGACGACCGGCGTACCGGTCGGGTAGCCGCCCTCCAGCAGCTCCCGCACCAGCTGGCCGCTGCGCGCCGCAGACAGGAAGACCGCCATGGTGGTGCCGTGCCGCGCGAACTCACGGACCTCCTCACCGGGCGGCATCGGCGTCTTGCCGCCGCCCAGCCGGGTCAGCACCACGGACTGCGCCACCTCGGGAATGGTCAGCTCCCGCTGCGCGAGCGCCGCGACGGCCGAGAAGGACGACACACCGGGCACGATCTCGGTCGCGATGCCCAGCTCGGCACACCGGTCGAGCTGCTCCTGCGTGCCGCCCCACAGCGCGGGGTCACCGGAGTGGATCCTGGCCACCCTCAGCCCCCGGGCGAGGGCCCGCTCGTACACGGCCACGACGTCCTCCAGGGACATCGTCGCCGAGTCCAGGATCTCGGCGCCCTCCCGCGCGTGGTCGAGGACCTCCGCCTGGACCAGGCTGGCGGCCCAGATCACGACATCGGCCTCGGCGATCACGCGCGCGGCGCGCAACGTCAGCAGATCGGCGGCACCGGGGCCGGCACCGACGAAGGTCACCTTGCCGGTAGGGGCATCGGCCATGGGGAAACGATCCTCTCCTGCGGTTCCTGCGGTTCCTGCGGTTCCTGCGGTTCCTGCGGTTCCTGCGGTTCCTGCGGGTCCCGGGACCGCGCTCACAACTTGCCGCCCCGCCCGCCGTCCCGCCGGGGCGGCGCGATGAGCGTCGACAGATAGGGCAGGGGCGAGCCGTCCAGCTCGGCGGCCGGCCGGACGAACTCCTCCGGCAGCCCGAGCGCCGCCCCCCACACGGCGTCCCCCAGCCGCCCGCTCTCCCGCAGCGCCTCGGCCACCTCGCCCGCCCGTCGCCCGAACTTGTAGGCGACGACCGTGCCGGGCCCGGCCAGCGCGTCCTTGAGCACGGCGGACCCGGCGGTCACCGGCACCAGCGTGAGCGGCTCGGTCCCCTCGGTCAGCACCGCACCGGAACGCGCCGCCAGGTCCTGCATCGCGGTGATCCCCGGCACGGTCTCGACGACCGTCCCCGGCACCGACTCCACGACGGTCTGGGCGAGATACGTGAACGTCGAGTACACGTTGGGATCACCGATGGTGGCGAACGCGACGTGACCGCTCTCCCGCAGCAGCCCGGCCACCCGCTCACCGGCCGCGTCCCAGGCGGCCTCGCGCCGCGCCCGGTCGGTGCGCTCGTTCAGCGCGAACACCACCCGGACGACCTTCTCCCGGGGCACGTAGTGCAGCACGGTGGCCTCGGCCCGCCCCCGCTCCCCGCCGTCCGTTCCATCGGGTGCCGCCATCACGGGCACGACGACGACGTCGGCCGCGCGCAGGGCGTTCACCCCCTTCACGGTCACCAGTTCCGGATCGCCGGGGCCGACCCCGACCCCGATCAGCCTGTTCCTGCCGCTCATGACGTCCGGCACCTCTCGACGAACCGACGGGCCACACCGGGCTCGGACGCCCAGTGCGTGTGCAGATAGCTCGCGTGCACACCGCGCTGTACGAAGCCTTCGACACGCGGTGCCGGTGCCCGCACACCCCACGCGGGATCGCCCCCCGCACCGGGCTCGACGACGGTGCGGTGGAACTCGTGCCCCCGCATCCGCGCCCCGGCCCCGGCCAGCACGCTGTCGGACACCGCCACGGCGTCCCGGTAGCCCAGGGTGAGCCGCTCGGTCATCCGCGCGGAGGCGTCCAGCACCCCGCACATGGGCAGTCCGTCCAACTCCCGGCACAGGTACAGCAGTCCCGCACACTCGGCGGCGACCGGCGCACCACTGCCCGCGAGGGCGCCGACGGCCTTCCTGAGCTGTTCGTTGGCGGACAGCTCGGAGGCGTACACCTCGGGAAACCCGCCGCCGATCACCAGCCCGCGGACTCCGTCGGGCAGTTCCTCGTCCCGCAACGGATCGAAGACGACGACGTCGGCCCCGGCGGCGGCGAGCAGCTCGCCGTGCTCGGGGTACGAGAAGGTGAAGGCCGGCCCCCCGGCAACAGCCACTCCCACTCCCCGGCCTGCGTCCTGCAGCCCGTCCGGGAGCGCCTCCCTGCTCGAAGAGCCTGAGGGAGACTGAGGACGAGACCGTTCGGGCCGAAGCGGGGGTCCGGGGGCGGCAGCCCCCGGGGCAGGGCAGGGGAGGGGCGGCGGGGGCGAGGAAACAAGCGCCGCACCCGCGTCCCACCCCGCACACGACAACGCCCCGGCCCCCCGGGCCAGCGAGACCAACGCCTCCAGGTCACACCCCTCGGACACCTGCGCAGCCATCGCACCGACCGCGTCGACCGCCCCCGCCCGCCGCTCGGCGACCGGGACCAGCCCCAGGTGCCGGGACGGCGTCTCGATCCGGGCGGCCCGCCGCAGAACACCCAGCACGGGCACGCCGACGCAGTCGAGCGCCTCCCGCAGCAACGCCTCGTGCCGGTCCGAGGCGACCTTGTTGAGGATCACGCCCCCGATCCGTACCTCCGGATCCCAGGAGACGAACCCGTGCACCAGCGCCGCCACCGACCGCGACTGCGCCGACGCGTCCACCACCAGCACCACCGGCGCCCGCAGCAGCTTCGCCACCTGGGCCGTGGACGCCAGCTCCCCTTCGCCCGCGGCCCCGTCGTACAGCCCCATCACGCCCTCGACGACCGCGATGTCACACCCGCGCGCCCCGTGCAGGAACAACGGCCCGATCAGCTCGGGCCCGCACAGATACGCGTCCAGGTTGCGCCCCACGCGCCCGGTGGCGAGCGCGTGGTACCCGGGGTCGATGTAGTCCGGCCCGACCTTGTGCGGGGACACGGCGAGCCCCCGCGCGGTGAGCGCGGCCATCAACCCCGTGGCGACGGTGGTCTTGCCACTGCCCGAGGAGGGCGCGGCGACGACCAGCCGAGGCACCGACGACATCACCACTCGATGCCCCTCTGCCCCTTCTGTCCCGCGTCCATCGGGTGCTTGACCTTGGACATGTCGGTGACCAGGTCGGCGAGTTCCACGAGCCGCTCCGGCGCGTTCCGCCCGGTGATCACGACATGCTGGGTCCCGGGCCGCCCGCGCAGCACCTCGACGACCTCGTCGGTGTCGACCCATCCCCAGTGCATCGGGTACGCGAACTCGTCGAGCACGTACAGCTTGTACGTCTCGGCGGCCAGGTCCCGCTTGACCTGCTCCCAGCCCTCCCGGGCCTTCTCCTCGTTGTCCATCTGGGCGTCCCGCTGCACCCAGGACCAGCCCTCGCCCATCTTGTGCCACCCGACGGTGCCACCCTCGCCGGAGGCACCGAGCACCCGCAGCGCGTTCTCCTCGCCGACCTTCCACTTCGCCGACTTGACGAACTGGAACACCCCGATCGGCCAGCCCTGGTTCCAGGCCCGCAGCGCCAGCCCGAAGGCGGCCGTCGACTTGCCCTTCCCGATGCCCGTGTGCACGACGACCAGCGGACGATTGCGCCGCTGCCGGGTCGTCAGCCCGTCGTCCGGTACGACACTCGGCTGTCCCTTCGGCATTACGCTGCCCTCCTCGCGCCGGCGGTCTCCCGCACGTCCCTGACCAGTCCGGCGATCGAGTCCGCCCGCAGCTCGTCCAGTGTCACCGCCGCGCCGCCCAGCTCACCCGCGAGCTGCCCGGCGAGTCCCAGCCGCACCGGCCCCGACTCGCAGTCCACGACCACGCAGGCCGTCCCCCCGGCGGCGAACAGCCGTGCCGCCCGCCCGGCGAGGGCGACCGGCTCGGGGCCGCCGGTGGCCCGCCCGTCCGTCACCACGACCACCAGCGCCCGCCGCGCCGGATCCCGCAGCCGCTCCACCCGCAGCACGTCGTGCGCCTTGAGCAGCCCGGCCGCCAGCGGCGTACGCCCACCGGTCGGCAGCGACTCCAGCCGGACCGCCGCCGCGTCCACGGAGGAGGTCGGTGGCAGCACGACCTCGGCCGCCGACCCGCGGAAGGTCACCAGCCCCACCTTGTCCCGCCGCTGGTAGGCGTCGAGCAGCAGCGACAGCACGGCACCCTTGACGGCACTCATCCGCTGCCGCGCGGCCATCGATCCGGAGGCGTCCACGACGAACAGCACGAGATTGGACTCGTGGCCCTCCCGCACCGCCTGCCTGAGATCGTCCCGCCGGACCACCAGCCCCGGGCCGCTGCGCCCCCGCGCCCGCTGATGCGGCGCGGCGGCCTGCACGGTGGCCGCCAGATGCAGTCTGGTCAGCGCGCCCCGGGGCCGCCGGGCCCCTATGGTCCGCCCGTGCTCGGCCCGCGCCCGCGAGCGCCGCCCGGCGGCGCCCTCGCCGAGCCCGGGCACGCTCAGCACCCTCGTACGGAAGGGCTCGGCGGCACGCGCCGGAGTCCGCTCGCCGGCGCCGCCACCGGAACCCGGCTGCGGCTCGTCGCCCTCCCCGGCCTCGGGCCGTGCGGCGGTGTCACCGTCGCTCCGCGGGCCGTCGTCGGGCTCGGGCTGCCCGCCGGGACCACCGCCGGGCCCGGGATCCGGATCGGGATCGTCGTCGCCCCCGCCCTCACCAGGGCCGCCGAACTCCTCCAGCGTCTCGTCGAGCTTGTCCTCGTCGAGGCCGGGCGCGTCGAAGGGCGAACGGCGCCTGCGGTGCGGCAGTGCCAGCAACGCGGCCTGCCGCACGTCCTCGGCGAGCACGTCGGTCCGCCCGGCCCAGGCCGCCAGCGCGGTCGCCGTGCGCGCCATCACGATGTCGGCCCGCATGCCGTCCACCTCGAACGCGGCACAGGTCGCCGCGATCTGCCGCAGCGCCCCGTCGCCGAGGCGCACCGACGGCAGCAGTTCCCGCGCCGCCACGATCCGTGCCCGTACGGCGGCCTCCTCGTCGGCCCAGCGGGCGGCGAAGCCGGCCGGGTCGTCGTCGTACGCCAGCCGCCGCCGGACGACCTCCACCCGCTGGTCGGGCTCGCGCGATGCGGACACCTCGACGGTGAGCCCGAAACGGTCCAACAACTGGGGGCGCAACTCCCCTTCCTCGGGGTTCATGGTCCCGACGAGCAGGAAACGGGACGCGTGGCGTACGGAGACGCCCTCGCGTTCGACGTACGAGGCGCCCATGGCGGCCGCGTCCAACAGCAGGTCGACCAAGTGGTCGTGCAACAGGTTGACTTCGTCGACGTAGAGGATCCCGCGATGAGCGTCGGCGAGCAGGCCCGGTTCGAAGGCCTTGACGCCCTCGGAGAGCGCCCGCTCGATGTCGAGCGCACCCACCAGCCGGTCCTCGGAGGCGCCGACGGGCAGCTCGACCATCCGCGCCGGCCTCCCGGCCCCCGGCCCCGGCTCGTGCGGCCCGTCCGGGCACGCGGGGTCGGGGGAGTCGGGGGCGCAGGAGAAACGGCATCCGGGGACCACCGTCACCTCGGGCAGTAGCGCCGACAGGGAGCGTACCGAGGTGCTCTTGGCGGTCCCTTTCTCTCCCCGGACAAGTACTCCGCCCACGGCGGGACTCACCGCGTTGAGGAGCAGCGCCAGACGTAGGTCGTCCTGTCCGACGACGGCGCTGAAGGGGTAAGGGGTACTCACGCCTTGATCACTCCTTCGGGTGACTTACGGGAAGTCGGCTCGATTCCGCGCGGTGGGCCCACCCTGATCGAAACCTGCTCCCCGCCGACGCGGGGATGGCCCGTCCTGTTTCTCCGGGTCGAATACGTACTCGGAGTTCTCCCCGCTTGCGCGGGGATGTTCAGGGAGATCACGCGTCTCCCTCCAGATCGCCCTCGAGTTCGAGATAGGTCGCCCGGAGCCGGTCCAGGGTCTCCTGGTCCGGCTCCGCCCACAGCCCCCGGTCGGCTGCCTCCAACAAGCGTTCGGTGATGCCCCTCAAAGCCCAGGGGTTGGACTTCCTCATGAAGTCTTGGTTCTCCGCCGAGAACACGTACTCCACCGCAAGTCGCTCGTACATCCAGTCGTCCACGACCCCGGCCGTGGCGTCGTACCCGAAGAGGTAGTCCACGGTGGCCGCCATCTCGAAGGCGCCCTTGTAGCCATGTCGCCTCATGGCGCTCATCCAGCGGGGGTTGACCACGCGGGCACGGAAAACCCTGTGCGTTTCCTCGCCGAGGGTCCGGGTCTTCACCTGGTCCGGGGTCGCCGAGTCGCCGACGTACGCCTCCGGGCTCGTGCCCGTCAGGTGCCGCACCATGGCGACCATGCCGCCGTGGTACTGGAAGTAGTCGTCCGCGTCGACGAGATCGTGCTCGCGCGTGTCGACGTTCTTCGCCGCCACCGCGATCCGCCGGAACGCCGTCTCCATGTCGCCGCGCGCCGCCCGCCCGTCGAGCCCGCGCCCGTAGGCGTAACCGCCCCAGACCGCGTACACCTCGGCGAGGTCCGCGTCGGAGCGCCAGTTGCGGGCGTCGATCAGCGGCAGCAGGCCGGCACCGTACGCGCCCGGCTTGGAGCCGAAGATGCGGGCGGTGGCCCGCCGCCGGTCGCCGTGCTCGGCGGTGTCCGCGTCGGCGTGGGCGCGGACGTAGTTCTGCTCGGCGGGCTCGTCCAGCTCGGCCACCGCCCGTACCGCGTCGTCGATGAGCCCGACGACGTGCGGGAACGCGTCCCTGAAGAAGCCCGAGATGCGCACCGTGACGTCGATCCGCGGCCGGCCCAGCTCCTCCGGGGGGACCACCTCGAAGCCGGTCACCCGACGCGACGCGTCGTCCCACACCGGACGGCAGCCCAGCAGCGCCAGGATCTCGGCGATGTCGTCGCCCTGGGTGCGCATCGCCGACGTGCCCCACACCGTCAGACCGACCGACTTCGGGTACTCGCCCGTGTCCTGCAGATACCGCTGGACCAGTGAGTCCGCCAGCGACTGCCCGACCTCCCAGCTCAGCCGGGACGGAATCGCCTTGGGGTCGACGGAGTAGAAGTTCCGGCCGGTCGGCAGCACGTTGACCAGCCCGCGCGTCGGTGAACCCGACGGGCCCGCCGGGACGTAACCGCCGTCCAGCGCCCGCAGGATGTGCCCGATCTCGTCCGTCGTCCGGGCCAGCCGGGGCACGACCTCGGTGCAGGCGAACTCCACCACCGCCACCGCGTCCGGGAGTTCGGCACCCAGCACCTCGCGCACCAGCGGCGCGCTCTCACCGGCCGCCCAGCCGCGCTCCTCCATGCCCTCCGCGATCCGCCGGCACAGCTGCTCCAGCAGGTCGACCGCGTCGGCGGCCGAGCGGGCCGGGCCGTCCACCAGTCCCGTCAGCTCCACCGGTACCTTCACCGGGGCGCCGGGCTCGGCCAGCAACTCCTTCTCCACCAGCCCGAAGTGCTCGGCGAGCGAGGCCCGCAGGCCCGGCAGCGCGTTCGCCCGACCGCCCCACACCTGCGAGGCGCGCAGCACCGCGAGCACCAGGTTGACGCGCGGCTCGCCGACCGGACCGCCGCCGAGAACGTGCAGTCCGTCGCGGATCTGCACGTCCTTGATCTCGCACAGGTAGCCGTCGATGTGCATGACGAACGAGTCGAAGTCGTCGTCGTCCGGCTGGTCGTCCACACGCAGGTCGTGGTGGAGCTCGGCGGCCTTGACCAGGGTCCAGATCTGCGCCCGTACCGCCGGAGCCTTCTCCGGGTCCAGGTCGCAGACCAGCGCGTACTCGTCGAGGAGCTGCTCCAGTTTCGCCAGGTCGCCGTAGGTGTCGGCACGCGCCATCGGCGGGACGAGGTGATCGACCACCGTCGCGTGCCCGCGCCGCTTGGCCTGGGTGCCCTCACCGGGGTCGTTGACGATGAACGGGTAGATCAGCGGGAGGTCGCCGAGGACCGCGTCCGGAGCGCAGCCCGCACTCAGCCCGAGGCCCTTGCCGGGCAGCCACTCCATCGTGCCGTGCTTGCCCATGTGCACGATCGCGTCGGCGCCGAACCCCCCCTCCGATGTCGCGGCCTCCAGCCAGCGGTAGGCGGCCAGGTAGTGGTGCGACGGCGGCATGTCGGGGTCGTGGTAGATCGCGATGGGGTTCTCGCCGAAGCCGCGCGGCGGCTGGATCATCACCACGACGTTCCCGAACTGCAGGGAGGCCAGCACGATGTCGTCGCCGTCGACGTACAGCGAGCCGGGCGGCTCTCCCCAGGTCTCGGTCATCGCGTCCCGCAGCGCCGGGTCCAGCGTCCCGAACCACGCCCGGTAGTCCGCCAGCGGCACCCGCGCGGGCGCGGCCGCCAGCTGGTCCTCCGTCAGCCACTCGACGTCGTGGCCGCCCGCCGCGATGAGCCGGTGGATCAGCTCGTCGCCGCCGGAGGGGTAGTCGGTGAGCGTGTATCCGGCGTCCCGCAGCGCGTCCAGCACCCGCACCGCCGAGGCGGGGGTGTCCAGGCCGACGGCGTTGCCGACGCGCGAGTGCTTGGTCGGGTACGCGGTGAAGACCAGCGCGAGCTTCTTCTCGGCGTTCGCCTTGTGCTTCAGTGCCGCGTGCCGCACGGCGATCCCGGCGACGCGTGAGGCCCGCTCGGGGTCGGCGACGTAGACCGGGACGTCCTGGGGGCCCTGCTCCTTGAAGGAGAAGGGGACCGTGACCAGGCGGCCGTCGAACTCCGGGATGGCGACCTGCATCGCCGCGTCCATGGGGGAGAGGGCGGCGTCCGACGCCTCCCAGGCCGCCCGTGACGAGGTCAGGCACAGCCCCTGCAGCACCGGCACGTTCAGGTCGGCGAGGGCACCGACGTCCCAGGCCTCCTCGTCGCCGCCCGCCGACGCCTGCGAGGCGTGCGTGCCGCCGGACGCGAGCACCGTGGCCACCAGTGTGTCCGCGCGCCCGAGGATCTCGTACAGCCCGGGGTCGGCGCCGCGCAGCGAACCGCAGTACACCGGCAGGGCGTTGGCGCCGAGCGCCTCGATCGCGTCGCACAGGGTGTCCACGAAGGCGGTGTTGCCGCTCAGTTCATGGGCCCGGTAGAAGAGCACGCCGACGGTCGGGCGGCCCTCCCGTACGGTGCGGGCGCCGTGGACGCCGTACTCCGGCATCTTCCGCGGCTGTTCGAACCCCTCGCCGGTGAGCAGGACGGTGTCCGACAGGAACCGGGCCAGCTCGGTCAGGTTGTCCGGGCCGCCCTCCACGAGGTACTTCAGCGCCTCCGCCACGACACCGGCGGGCACCGACGACTCTGCCATCAGCTCCGCGTCCGGCACGGCCTCCCCGCCGAGCAGCACCGTCGGGATCCCGGACGCCCTGAGCGCGGCGAGCCCGTCCTCCCAGGCGCGCTTGCCGCCCAGCAGCCGTACGACGGCCAGGTCCGCGCCGTCCAGCAGTGCGGGCAGCTCGGCCGTCACGTCCACGCGGGTCGGGTTGCCGATCCGGTAGGACGCGCCGGTGGCGGCGCGGGCCGCCAGCAGATCGGTGTCGGCGGTCGACAACAGCAACACTGTGCTCATGCGGGCGCTCCCGGTGGAATGAAAGGCAGTCCTTGCGGCGCGCCGGACTCGATGAGCCGCCACAGCGCGTCCGTGTCCGCGTGCTGTTCGATCAGATCGCCGAGCCGGTCGAGCTGCTCCTCGCGCAGCGCGGCGAACGAGGTGTCGGGGGCGGGCACGAAACGGCGCCCCGCGGCGGCGGCCACCTCGCGCAGGAAGGCCCGGCGGAAACCGTCCGACTCCAGCGAGCCGTGCCAGTGCGTGCCCCAGGCCGCTTCGACCCGGCAGCCGTCCAGGCCGTGTCCCCGGTCGTCGGAGATGAACACCTCGCCTCCCCGTACGTCGGCGACCCCGTGATGGATCTCGTAGCCCTCGACGGGCTCTTCGAGGGCCTGCCCGACGGGCCGCGCGAGTGTCTTCTCCCGCGCGAACCGGACCCGTACGGGCAGGATGCCGAGTCCGTCGACCCGGCCGGCGCGGCTCTCCACGTCGTCCTCGATGTGCTCCCCGAGGATCTGGTAGCCGCCGCAGATCCCGAGCACGGGCCGCCCCTCGGCCGCCCGCCGCCTCAGCGCGTGGGCGAGTCCGCGCTCCCGCAGCCACTGGAGCGCCCGTACGGTGCCGCGTGTGCCCGGCACCACCACGAGGTCGGCGTCGGCCAGTTCCTCGGGCCGGTCCACGAAGCGGACCACGACGCCCGGTTCGGCGGCCAGCGCGTCCACGTCCGTGAAGTTGGACATCAGAGGCACCGCGCACACGGCGACCCGCAGCACGTCCTCGCCGACCGGCGCGGCGACCGCGGACTCCCGCACGGCGCCCCGCAGGGACACCGCCAGCCCGTCCTCCTCGTCGATGCCGAGCCCGTGGCGGAAGGGCAGCACGCCGTACGTGTGCCGCCCGGTCAGACCGTGCAGCATGTCCAGGCCCGGCTCGAGGAGCGACACATCCCCCCGGAACTTGTTCACCAGGAACCCGGCGACCAGTTCCTGGTCCTCGGGGGACAGCAGCGCGACGGTGCCGAAGAAGGAGGCGAAGACGCCGCCGCGGTCGATGTCGCCGACGACGAGGACGGGGAGTCCGGCGTTCCTGGCGATCCCCATGTTGACGATGTCGGTGCGCCGCAGATTGATCTCGGCCGGGCTGCCGGCTCCTTCGCAGATCACCGCGTCATACGTGCCCCGCAACTGCGCGAGGCAGTCCAGCACCGTGCCCAGGAGCTGCTGCTGCCGCCCGCCGTGGTAGCCGCGCGCGCTCAGCTCGCCGACCGCCCGGCCCAGCAGGACGACCTGGCTGCTCCGTTCCCCGCCGGGCTTGAGCAGCACCGGGTTCATCAGTGCGTGCGGCTCCACCCGGCAGGCCTGGGCCTGCATGGCCTGCGCCCGGCCGATCTCGGCGCCCTCCCGCGTCACGAACGAGTTCAGCGACATGTTCTGCGCCTTGAACGGCGCGACCTTGACGCCCTGCCGCACCAGCCACCGGCAGATCCCGGCGGTCACCACACTCTTGCCGGCGTCCGACGTCGTACCGGCGACCAGCAGGCCTCCACCGCTCATGACGTACGTCCCTTCCCGCGGCGCGCCGACCGCGTGACCGACCGCGTCACCGCTCGCACCACGGGCCGCGCGACGACGCCGGCACCGAGGGCCAGCCAGCCGACGCGGCGCGAGAGCCGTACCGCGCGGTCGATGTCCGCCACGGTCACGGCACGGCCGCCGCCGTTGAGGACGGGCCGGTGCTCGACCCGCCCGGCGTAGGACAGCGTCCCCCCGAGCCGCACGCCGAGCGCGCCCGCGAAGGACGCCTCCACGGGCCCGGCGTTGGGACTCGGATGTTCGGCGGCATCCGCGCGCCAGGCCCGCACGGCACCCCGCGGGTCCGGCCCGGCGGCCGAGGCGAGGACGGCGGTCAGCCGCGCCCCGGGCCACCCGGCGACGTCGTCGAGGCGCGCGGAGGCCCAGCCGTACCGCAGGTGGCGGGGGGACCTGTGGCCGACCATGGCGTCCAGGGTGTTGACGGCCCGGAACCCGAGCAGTCCCGGCACACCGGCGACGGCCCCCCACACCAGGGCGCCCACCACGGCGTCGGAGGTGTTCTCGGCGACGGACTCCACGACCGCGCGGGCGATCCCGTCGGCGTCCAGCGCCTGCGGGTCCCGCCCGCACAGGTGCGGCAGCCGCGCCCGGGCCGCCGCGACGCCCTCGGCGGTCCCGGACTCCAGGGCGCGCCCGATGGCGCGGGCCTCCCGGGCCAGCGACGTCCCTCCGACGACGGCCCAGGTGGCCGCGCCGGTGAGGGCGACGGAGGCGGCGGGGGAGGACCGTGCACAGCGGGCGGCCAGGCTCCCCAGAGCGACGGCCCCGCCGACGCAGACGGCGGTGTGCAGCGCGCCCCGGCCCCGGTCGTCCCGCCACAGCATGTGTTCCACGGCAGCCGCGGCCCGCCCGAAAGCGGCGACCGGGTGCCCTCGGCGGGGATCGCCGAGGAGCAGGTCGCCGAGGAGGCCGGCAGCGGCGCCGTACGCGAACGCGCGATCGGCACCCATGGGTTCAGCCGGTGAGGGATCCGGTGGGGATGGCCGCCCCGGGCGGGGGCGGGGCGTCGCTGGTCGACCTCGACAGGCAGCCGGGCATGGCGATATGTCCTCACTCAGGGTGTCCACGCCCTGGTTCGACGAGACCGGCGGCGAGAGTTCCTGGCTCCCGGGGTGGTTCACCCCGGTGACAGTGGCGGGACCGCGCCGGAATCGCACCGGCTTCCTCTCCTGCCGCCCGTATTGGCTTCGGCAGTCCACCATGGTCCGGAAGAACCGTCAACTTGCCGTTGACCTGCGAGGCTGAAGTGTGCTGAGGCCCACAGAGGGGTTCCGGAGGATGGACCCCGAAGGCGGCACGGGCACGGCGAACGGGCGGTACGGAGGCAACGTGCCCCGCACCGCCCGTCGGACGGACCGTCAGGCCATGATCAGGTGGATCCCGTATGCCACCGCCGCCGCGCACGCCGCGAAGCAGGCGTAGGCGCCGGTGACCGCGAGGGTCGCGGACCCGCCCCGGGCCGCAGCCCGTTCACGGTGGGACAGGCCGGTGATGCCCAGGGTGAACAGGGCCACCAGAGCCACGGTGACCACGAGGCTGACGCCGAAGACGGAACCGAGGGAGGCCCAGTCGATCTTCATGGTGCTCTTCTTCCTTCGCGTCCTGCTGGGGGTCAGACCGTGGTTTTGGCCGGAGGGGCCGTCGGGTCGGTGGGGGCCGGGACGGTGGCCGAGAGTTCGTCGCTCACGTGGCCCGCCGGCGGGGTGGCCACCGCGGCCATGGCCGCGGTCACGACGCCGCTCTGCTCCTCGTCGGTCTCGTTCACGTTGGTGTGGTCGATGACCTCGCGCCGGGAGATCTTCCAGATCGCCGCGCTGGAGCCGACCAGGAAGACGGCGACGAGGGCGGTGCCCCAGCTGCCGAAGCCGCAGATCCACTCGGCGATCGCCGCGACCAGGGCCGCCGCCGGCAGCGTCAGGCCCCAGGCGACGAACATCCGGGTGGCCGTCGACCAGCGGACCACGCCGCCCTTGCGGCCCAGGCCCGCACCCATCACCGAACCCGAGACCGAGTGCGTGGTGGACAGGGAGAAACCGAGGTGGGAGGAGGCCAGGATGACCGTCGCGGCGCTGGTCTGGGCGGCGAAGCCCTGCTGCGGCTGGAGGTCGGTCAGGCCCTTGCCCATGGTGCGGATGATGCGCCAGCCGCCGAGGTAGGTGCCGAGCGCGATGGCGATGCCCGCGGAGAGGATGACCCACATCGGCGGGTCGGAGTCCGGGGCGAGGGTGCCGCCGGCGACCAGGGCCAGGGTGATGATGCCCATCGTCTTCTGGGCGTCGTTGGTGCCGTGGGCCAGGGAGACCAGACCGGCGGAGGCGATCTGGCCGGCCCGGTACCCCTTCTCGGACGCCTTGCTGTCGGCCGACCTGCGGCCCATGCGGTAGGTCAGCCGGGTCGCGAACATCGCGGCCAGGCCGGCGACCAGCGGCGCGGCGATCGCGGGGATCAGTACCTTGGTGACCAGGACGTCGCCGTGCACCGCGCCGAAGCCCGCCGAGGCGACGGTGGCGCCGATCAGGCCGCCCATCAGGGCGTGCGAGGAGCTGGACGGCAGACCGACCAGCCAGGTCAGGAGGTTCCAGAGGATCGCGCCGACCAGTGCGGCGAAGATGACCTCGGGACGGATGCCGGCCTCGTCGACGAGGCCCTTGGAGATCGTGTTGGCGACCTCCACGGAGAGGAAGGCGCCCACCAGGTTGAGCACGGCGGACATGGCCACCGCGACCTTGGGCTTGAGAGCACCGGTCGAAATGGTCGTCGCCATCGCGTTCGCGGTGTCGTGGAAACCGTTCGTGAAATCGAACGCGAGTGCGGTTACCACCACAATCGCGAGGATCAGCGAGAAGCTTTCCATTTACCCAAGCAATCGTTCGAAGTCATTGGCGTGTTGAACGTAGGTAACCTGAATGAACGGAAGATGAACTGGGATGGGCATTGGGGTGACCGTGATGAAGCCGATTGCTCCAGGGCCGGCCGGAGGCGGTTGCGGACGGGCAGTCGGGGGGCGGGCGGGCACGACCGGGAGCCGGAGCACGCCGTTGAAGAGATTTCGGTCACCCGGCAGGATCACGGCATGGCTGAGCGACAGGTCGACCGGCGGGGCGCGAGGAAACGGCGGGAGCGGCCGGCGAGCGACGAGGAGGCCCGCGCCTGGACCGCCCTCGTCGGGGCGGCCCGCCGAACCGTCGTGGACGGGTTCGTCGTCGGAACCTCCGGCAACGTCTCGCTGCGGGTGGGGGACACCGTGCTGGTCACCCCCTCGGGGGTGCCCTACGACCGGCTGACGCCGGACGACGTCACCGGCGTCGACCTCACCGGCCGGCAGGTCCTCGGGACCCTGGCCCCGACCAGCGAGCTGCCCATGCATCTCGCGGTGTACCGCACGACCGGCGCCCGCGCGGTGGTGCACACCCACGCCGTGCACGCGACGGCCGTCTCCACGCTCGTCGACGAACTCCCGCTGATCCACTACATGGCCGCCGCGCTCGGCGGACCCGTACGGGTGGCCCCGTACGCGACCTACGGCACCGACGAGCTGGCCGGGAACATGCTGCGTGCCCTCGAGGACCGCACCGGCTGCCTCCTCCAGAACCACGGCACCGTCACCTACGGCGCGACCCTCGACCAGGCCTACGACCGCACCGCCCAGCTGGAGTGGATGTGCAGGCTCTGGCTGACCGCCTCGTCCGTCCCCGGCCGCTCCCCGAACCTCCTGTCGGCCGACCGGCTCGCAGAGGTCACGGACCGCCTGCAGAGCTACGGCCGGCACGGCTGACCGGCTGACCGGCTGTGGCGGGTGACGGGGCGGGACCGGAACGGCCGGCCGCCACCGGCGTCGTCTCCCACGGCGGGGCGTCCACCGACCGGGGGCCGGTCGGCCGGGGGGGGGCCGGTTCCCGGGCCCGCCGGCCGACGGAAGCCTCCGGACCGCCCACGCGCTCACGGGCAGCGCGGCTGAGCGACCGGCGGCCGGTGGGGGGCGGCACGCTCCGGAGCGGCCGGCCGTCGCCGCCGGTGGAGTCTCCCCGGCGGGCGTGTCCACCGCGTGGCCGGGTGGCCGGCCGGCCCGGTCGGCTTCCGGGGCTGCCGGCGGGGAGCAGGCGCCGGCTGGATCATCCACGTGCTCACGTACTCACGTGCTCACGGGCAGCGGGGCCGGGCCGGCCGATGCCGGAGGGTGGCGGTGGCGTCGCCCGGAGCGGCCGGCCGACGCCGGTGACGGCCCCCCGGCGTAGCCTCCATCGACCGCGTGACCGGGCCCTCAGGGGTCCTTGCACCATGAACGCCCGATGAGGTCGCGTGGTCCGGTGCCGGGGGTACCGCCCACGCCTTTCAGGCAATGGGGGAGCATCGCGAGGCGCCACAGAGCCCTCGTGGCGGAGCTGCCAGGGCTTTCCGGCAACGCGGCGAGGTCCGGTGCCGGGCCGCGCGGCCCGGGCGGGCACAGTGCAAGGACCCCTTGGCAGCCCGGCGACCTGGCGACTCGGCAGCCCGGCCCCCCGGCTGCCGCCCGGCCCGGCGACCGGGCGTACCCGGCAGCCCGGTCCCGTGCGACCGCCGGGGTGGCCGGGCGGCAGGTCCACCGGGACACTGGGTGGGTGCGTACTGTCAGAACGACGGCCGCTGCCGTCACCGCCGTGATAGGGGCCTCCGTCGCCGCGGTGGCGGTCGGCAGACTTGCCAGCGACGCCGCCCTCAAGGCGCCGCCGGGCAGACCCCTGCCCACCGAGCCCCGGCTCACCGTGCACGGCGTCGCCGCCGGACAGGTCACCCTCACCCGGCACCTCGCCGCGCTGCGGCCCGGCCGCTACGGCCTCGCCGGTGACGGCGCACACGCGGTCGTCGGCCCCGTCCTGGCCGGCGTTCCGTCCTCCGCCGACACCGTCGTACGCCGGGTCGAACGCGTCGTACGGGGCACCCTCGAGCCCGGTGACCGGGTCTGGTTCACCCCGAACCTCTACGTCGGCGATCCGGGGACCGCCCTGGGCCTGGACCACACAGACGTCGACGTCCCCGGCGAACTCGGCCCTCTACCCGCCTGGTTCGTGCCGGGAGTCCGGGACACCTGGGTGCTGGCGGTGCACGGCCTCGGCACCACCCGGGAACACACCATGAACCTCATGGAGTTCCTGCACCGGCACCACTTTCCGGTGCTCGCCCCCGCCTATCGGGGCGACCGGGGCGCGCCGCGCTCGCCCGACGGCCTCAACCACCTCGGCGAGACCGAGTGGCGCGACCTCGACGCGGCGATCAGGTACGCGGTGGACGCCGGCGCCCGGCAGGTCGTCCTGCTCGGCTGGTCCACCGGCGCGACCATGGCGCTGCGCGCCGCCGCCCGCTCCGGGCTGCGCGACCACGTCGCCGGGCTGGTCCTCGACTCCCCGGTACTCAGCTGGGAATCGACACTCCGGGCCCTCGCCGCCGCCCGGCGTACGCCCGGCGCGCTGCTGCCCCTGGCGGTCCGCGCCGCCCAGGGCCGCACCGGCCGCCACGGCGACCATTTCGGTCATCACCAGGGTGGTCGTCACCCGGGCACCCCGGGGCCGGAGCGCGTCGGCATCCCCGCCCTGATCGTCCACGGCCCCGGCGACGCGGTGGCCCCCTGGCTGCCCTCCCGCCGCCTGGCCGCCGCCCAGCCCAACACGGTCACCCTGCACACGGTCGACAACGCTCCGCACGGCGCGATGTGGAACGCCGACCCGCACACCTACGAAGAGGTGCTGCGCCGCTTCCTCACCCCTTTCATGTGACCGCCGCGCACCGCGGCGGCCCGCGGGACGGCCGTGACCGCCGGTCCCGCGGGCCACCGCCGGGATTCCGCTCCGCGGCGTGTCCGCGGCCTGTCCCGGCCTGTTTCCTTCCTCCGACCGTCCGTGCTCCCCGGTGCGTTGGCCTTCCCCTTCGCCGCGTGTGACATTCCGTTTGGGTTTTCGGACCGTCAACCGCGAGACTGCACCCGTGACGTCCCGTATCCCGCGCGACTCCAGGCTTCGACTTGTCCGCCCGCGACCCCTGGCCGCCGCACCCAGGGCAATGAACCAGCAGCGCTCGCGCCGCCCCGCGCCGCGCCCGCCGGAAGGCACCCCGGCCCCTGCGGAGCTGGCCCGAATGGCACGCTCCGGTCTGGCCGGTGCGGCCCGCGTCGCCCGCTGGGCCGACGCGGCCCTGGGCCCCGGCCGGGGCAGCGCCACGGCCGCCGGCCAGGCCATCCTCTCCGACGCGACCGCCGAATGGGCGGCCGACGATCTGGGTCTGACCCCGGATCAGGTCCGCGCCGACTGGGACACGGCCCGGCTCGCCGGCCTGGTCGAGGTGCACGGCGACACCGCCCGCCCCGGCTGGCGGCTGCGCGCCTGGAACCGCGACGACAGCGCCGTGCTGCGCGGCTGGGTCGCTCTGTTCGACGCCTGGTCGCTCGCCCACCCGGAGCCCGAGGGCCATGAGCCCGCCGCCGTGGGCGAGGTCGTCTCGGCCATGCCACAGGTGCTCTCCTTCCTCCAGCTGTCGGCCGGCCCGGTCCCCGTCCCGCAGCTTCTCGACCTCCTGCAGCAGCGGGTCACCGAACTGCGCACGGAACGCTGCGAGGTCGACTACGGGCCCCGCCCCTCCGACCCCGCCCACCCCGAGCCCCAGCTCAGACCGGCGGAGGCGCCCGCCTTTGCCCCCACCGGGCCGGGTGCCGACGACGCCACGCTCGCCCCGCTCCTCGACTGGGCCCTGAGCGCCCTCGCCGCCGTGGGCGCTCTCACCTGCGGCGAGGGACAGGCCACCCTCACCCCGCTCGGCAGCTGGGCGGTCTGGGTCAAACTGGAGCAGATCTGCGTCGCCGCCCAGAGCCCCGCCGGGAACATCGAGCAGGGTGCCGAGGACATGCTCCGCGGCTGCGCCCAACTGCGCCCCAACGCCGCCCGCGCCGAGTACCGCGCCTGGCTCGCCGCCCGCCCGGTGGGCAGCGCCGTCACCGAACTGCTCGACGCCGCCCGCGGTGAGGACGCCCTGCTGCGCGGCCTCGCCTTCGAGGCGCTGCGGGTCGTCGGCGCCCCCGCCGAACCCGAGGTCCGCGCAGTCCACGACGAGCCGACCCTGCGGCCCTACGCCCTGCTGTGGCTCGCCGAGCACGAGGGCGCCGACCCCGAGGACGCCCACGAGGTCCTCACCCGGTCGGAGGCCACCTGGCTGTGGGTGGACACCGCCGCCGCGGTCGCCGACCACGGGGAGGCTCCGCTGCTGGTACGGCATCTGGAGTCCGCGGTCCAGCCCACGGTCCCCGCGCTGCTGAACGAGGTGCGTGCCGTCGGGCACCCGCGCACCGTCCAGGTCCTGGTCGCCCTGGCCGCCGCGCACCCCGATCCGGCCCTGGCCAAAGCCGTCCGCCGGGCCGCCTTCCAGGTGCACAACGGAAGCTGACACCGGCACCCCGCACGGTCCGCAGGACCGCCCGCCCGCGCGGCCCTGCGGACCGTCGGCCGCTCCGAGGCTCCCCATCCCTCAGGGGTCCTTGCACTGTGAGCGCCCGATGAGGTCGCGTGGTCCGGTGCCGGGGGTACCGCCCACGCCTTTCAGGCAGTGGGGGAGCATCGCGAGGCGCCGCAGAGCCCTCGTGGCGGAGCCACCAGGGCTCTGTGGCAACGCGGCGAGGTGCGGTGCCGGGCCGCGCGACCCGGGCGGGCACAGTGCAAGGACCCCTCAGCGCGGCACCTCCCCACGCGGCCCTTTCCGCTTCCCGTTCACGTCCCCGTCTCGGGTGCGTACGTGCCGAAGCTCCAGATGTTGCCCTCGACGTCGCGGGCCGTGTAGTCCCGCGAGCCGTAGTCCTGGTCCGTCGGGGGCATCAGGATCTCCGCGCCCTGCTCCACCGCCCGCCGGTGATGCGCGTCCACATCGTCCACGACGACGTAGACCCCGGCCGGGCCCGAGCCCTCCATCGCCTTGTCGAACGCGCTGCCGGTGCCCTTGGAACCCAGCATCACCGCGCCGTTGCCCTGCACCAGCTCGGCGTGGGCCACCCCGCCGCCCTCGTCCTCGTACACCGACAGTTCGGTGAACCCGAAGGCCTCGGTGAGCTGCCGGATCGCCGCCTTGGCGTCCGCGTACAGCAGGGCCGGAAAGACGCTCGGACGCCCGCCGTCCGTGCCTGCCATGGTCATCACCCCTTGTGTCCCACAACCGGACAATCGCCGGAAGACCGCCGGAAAATCGACCTGTCGCCCAGTCTGGCACCCCTCGCTGACAACGCCCCCGGCTCCGCGGTCCGTCCGCACCGCACATCCGCGCGCCGGAAAAGAGGTTGCGCGGCCCCGTTAGAATGGATCCCATGGCCATTCTCCTCGCGCATTAGACGGCGGGAACGCCCTCAGCCGCCCACCGCCACCCAACGCCCTGGAGCCTGTCCGTGATCTCCGCCTCCGGCATCGAGCTGCGCGCCGGTGCCCGTGTCCTCATCGAGAGCGCCACCTTCCGTATCGCCAAGGGCGACCGCATCGGCCTGGTCGGCCGCAACGGCGCCGGCAAGACCACCCTCACCAAGGTCCTCGCCGGCCAGGGCGTCCCCGCCGCCGGCAACGTCACCCGCTCCGGCGAGGTCGGCTACCTCCCCCAGGACCCCCGCACCGGCGACCTCGACGTGCTCGCCCGCGACCGCGTCCTGTCCGCCCGCGGCCTGGACACCCTGATCCGCAAGATGCGCGAGAACGAGCAGCGCATCGCCAACGGCCAGGGCTCCACCCGCGACAAGGCGCTGCGGCAGTACGAGCGCCAGGAGACCGAGTTCCTCACCAAGGGCGGGTACGCCGCCGAGGCCGAGGCCGCCACCATCGCCGCCGCGCTGAACCTGCCCGACCGGGTGCTCGGCCAGCCGCTGCACACGCTCTCCGGCGGTCAGCGCCGCCGTATCGAGCTGGCCCGCATCCTGTTCTCCGACGCGGACACGCTGCTGCTCGACGAGCCGACCAACCACCTCGACGCCGACTCGATCGTCTGGCTGCGCGACTACCTCAAGACCTACCGCGGCGGCTTCATCGTCATCTCCCACGACGTCGACCTGGTCGAGACGGTCGTCAACAAGGTGTTCTACCTGGACGCCAACCGCTCCACGATCGACATCTACAACATGGGCTGGAAGCTCTACCAGCAACAGCGCGAGGCCGACGAGAAGCGCCGCAAGCGCGAGCGGCAGAACGCCGAGAAGAAGGCCGCCGCCCTCAACGCCCAGGCCGACAAGATGCGCGCCAAGGCCACCAAGACCGTCGCCGCGCAGAACATGGCCCGCCGCGCGGAGCGCCTGCTGTCCGGCCTCGAAGGCGTCCGCCAGGCCGACAAGGTCGCCAAGCTGCGCTTCCCCGAGCCGGCCCCCTGCGGCAGGACCCCGCTGACCGCCGAGGGCCTGTCGAAGTCGTACGGCTCGCTCGAGATCTTCACCGATGTCGACCTGGCCATCGACAAGGGGTCCCGCGTCGTCATCCTCGGTCTCAACGGCGCCGGCAAGACCACCCTGCTGCGCCTCCTCGGCGGAGTGGAACAGCCCGACACCGGCACGGTCGTACCCGGCCACGGGCTCAAGCTCGGCTACTACGCCCAGGAGCACGAGACCCTCGACCGGGACCGCACGGTACTGGAGAACATGCGCTCCGCCGCGCCCGACATGGACCTCGTCGAGGTCCGCAAGGTGCTCGGCTCGTTCCTGTTCTCCGGCGACGACGTGGACAAGCCCGCCGGTGTCCTCTCCGGCGGGGAGAAGACCCGCCTGGCGCTCGCGACCCTCGTGGTCTCCTCGGCGAACGTGCTCCTCCTCGACGAGCCCACCAACAACCTCGACCCGGCCAGCCGCGAGGAGATCCTCGGCGCGCTGCGCACCTACAAGGGCGCCGTCGTCCTGGTCACGCACGACGAGGGCGCCGTCGAGGCGCTCCAGCCGGAGCGGATCATCCTGCTGCCGGACGGCATCGAGGACCTGTGGGGCGCCGACTACGCGGATCTCGTCGCCCTCGCCTGAGCGACCCCCGTGCCGCGTGGCCTCCGGAACGGACCGGTCGCCGGCGTGATCCACCGCGTATGGATCATTCGGCCCATCGGTGATCCATCATTCGTGTGAGATCTCCTCGTACCCAGGTGTGTCCTGCACCGATGTCGCGGCCGAGCCCCTGAGTGTCCGGGGCTCGGCCGCGACACCGTTCTGACCTGGCACTTCACGGAGGAACCCGTCCGATGGTGTGGCCGGCGCACTGTGGAATGAGTTATTCCGCATGTGGGGATGCGCTCCTGTCGTCACAACCTTGTCGCACGGACCTTGCCGAATGGGTGGCCATCGGGCCCCGGAGGGGTGATCATGAGGGGACCAGAGCGCACTTCCCATGAGGAGGCACGGGTGGCCGAGACTCTGAAGAAGGGCAGCCGGGTGACCGGCGCCGCGCGCGACAAGCTCGCGGCAGACCTGAAGAAGAAGTACGACGCCGGTGCGAGCATCCGGGCGTTGGCCGAGGAGACCGGCCGCTCGTATGGCTTTGTGCACCGCATGCTCAGTGAGTCGGGCGTCACGCTCCGAGGGCGTGGCGGGGCGACCCGGGGCAAGAAGGCCGCTTCGGCCTGACCCCGGGCGCCCCCGATCCGAGGTGGCCACCCGGTCGGCCGACCGGCCGGGCGGGTGGTTACTGTGCAGTCACTTAGCTGTGCCGCAGGGCGGGCCCGGTCCCGCCGTACGGTACGGAGGACGACCGCACCCATCGGAGGCGCTCCATGGCTTCGCCCGCCCAGGATCTTGGTCCCGTACTCGACGAGGACGGCGTACGGCTCACCGTCGACGACGCCATCGCCACGGTGACGCTGGCCAACCCGGCCAAGCGCAACGCGCAGAGCCCCGCTCTGTGGCGCGCGCTGGCCGAGGCGGGCCGGCTGCTGCCGGGCTCCGTGCGTGTCGTGGTGCTCCGTGGTGAGGGCAAGTCCTTCTCCGCCGGGCTCGACCGGCAGATGCTCACTCCCGAGGGCATCGAGGGCGATCCGTCGTTCGTCGAGATGGCGCGCGGCAGCGAGGCCGACCTCGACGCGACCATCGCCGTGTACCAGGAGGCGTTCACCTGGTGGCGGCGCAGCGACATCGTGTCCATCGCGGCCGTGCAGGGGCATGCCATCGGAGCCGGTTTCCAGCTGGCCCTCGCCTGCGACCTGCGGGTCGTCGCCGACGACGTCCAGTTCGCCATGCGCGAGACCGGCCTGGGACTCGTCCCGGACCTGACCGGCACGCATCCGCTGGTCGGGCTCGTCGGGTACGCCCGCGCGCTGGAGATCTGCGCGACCGGGCGGTTCGTCGCGGCCGAGGAGGCCGTGCGCACCGGACTCGCCAACATCGCCGTGCCCGGCGGTGAACTGGACGCAGCGGTACGGGACCTCGCGGCGGCGCTGCTCGCCGCGCCCCGGGACGCCGTGATCGAGACGAAGGCGCTGCTGAGCGGGGCCGTGGAGCGTACGTACGAGGAGCAGCGGGTCGCCGAGCGGGCGGCCCAGGGACGCCGGCTGCGGGATCTGGCCGGTCTCGGCGAATGAGCGGCCCGTGACGCTCCGACGGGCGTCAGTCGACCGCCGTGACCAGGACCGCCACCGTCGGACGGTCCGGCAGGGCGGCCGACACCGCCGAGCGGACCGCGCGGGCCACGTCCAGTGCCCGGTGGCCCGCCCCGACGGCGAGGTCCACGCGCGCGTGCCGGCCGGTCAGGGAGACGGTGCCGGGCGCCTGCGGTGACGACGCCAGGTGCACCGCGCGGCCGAGCACATCCGTCAGCCGGGAGACCCCCGGTACGGCGAGCGCGGCAGCGGCGACCCGGCCCTCGTCGGACCCACCGGACCCACCGGACCCACCGGACCCCGGGAGACCGGAAGAGGTACCGGCCCCGCCCCCGGACGGAGCACCGGTCGGTCCGGCCGCCCGTCCGTCGGCCTCCGCCCCGCCCTCCGTCGCAGGGGCCGCCGCCGGGCCCGCCGCCGTCCCGGCCTCCGCGTCCAGCAGCTCGGTCACCCGCAGGTCGACCTCCGTCACCACCAGCCCGATCCGCTCCGCCGCGGCCCGCGACAGCGCCGTCCGCAGCCGGTCCGCGGTCGCCGGCAGCGGCTCCACCGCGGTGGCCGCGAACCGGGCCGTCACGCGCAGCGGGCCCGGTGGGAGGGCGCTGGGCGGAGGCGGGACCACCGGCTCACCGGCGCCCTCGGGGGTGGCGAGCGCGATCCGCAGACCGTCCAGGCGCACGTTCGGCTCGGCCCGCGCCACCGCGCGCCGCAGAACCTCCCCGGCGGCCCTCTCGGAGATCCACGCTCCGTCCCGCGATCCGCCCAGCGGCAGAAGCCTGCCCAGCCCCAGCTGCTGCCGCACTGCCCGAGTCCATCCGTCCGCCGTCATTCCCCCAGCCTGCCGTATCCATGGCGCGCCACGCCGCATTGGCGCATACGGTGGTTCCGTGGACGACGATCGGAAGGGACGTACGGCGATGAGCGAGACCACGGACGGCGGCTCCACGCGGGCCGCCGACCTCGAGAAGACCGGGCCGGACACCTCCGTGCGCAAGGGGCCGGGTGCCCGGCGCGGCGGAGGCGACGCCGCCACCCGCGGCCGTACCACGATCGCCGACGGTGTCGTCGAGAAGATCGCGGGCCTCGCCGCACGGGACGTGCTCGGCGTGCACGCCATGGGCAGTGGCCTGTCCCGGACCTTCGGAGCCGTGCGCGACCGGGTGCCGGGCGGATCGAAATCGGTCACCCGCGGAGTGAAGGCCGAGGTCGGCGAGGTGCAGACCGCGCTCGACCTGGAGATCGTCGTCGACTACGGCGTCTCCATCACCGACGTCGCCAGAGCCGTACGGGAGAACGTCATCGCGGCGGTCGAGCGGATGACGGGCCTCGAGGTGGTCGAGGTCAACATCGCGGTGAGCGATGTGAAGCTGCCGGACGAGGAGGACGAGGAGTCGGAGAGCCGTCTCCAGTGAGGAACCGCGCGGCGAACGGATGTCTTTGGCCGCGAGGACGGCGAACCGCTGAGAAGTTCGAGGAGCTGAGGAGCGCACCATGAGCATGGCCGTGGTCGGCATGATCGCCGGCATGGCACTGGGCTTCGCCGGATACTTCGGCGGATTCGGTGCCTTCCTGCTGGTGGCGGCCCTGGGCGCCATCGGTTTCGTCGTCGGGCGGTTCCTCGAGGGGGACCTGGACCTCGGCGACTTCTTCCGTACCCGTGACAATCGGCGGCGGTGACACCCGTGGGACCGGTGCGCACGGGGGAGGACACGGCCGGGGGCGCCCCGGCCGTCGTGGAGCCGCGCGAGCGCGGTGCGACCAGGATCGCCGACCGGGTGGTCGCGAAGATCGCCTCCCAGGCGGCCCGCGAGGCGGTCGGACCGCTGCCCCCGGACGCCGAGCCGCCGTACGCCACGGTCGTCGTCCACCACGACGACACCGCACGGGTCCGCGTCCATGTCGAACTCGGCTATCCCGGTGACATCGGCGGCCGGTGCGGAGAGGTGCGCCGACAGGTGGTCACACGGGTGTCCACACTGGCGGACATGCAGGTGCCGGAGGTCGTCGTCCAGGTGGAACGGCTGCATCTGGCGACGCCCCTCGACACGGCCCCGGGGAGGACCCGATGAGCGGACCCGGGCCTGCCGGGGAGGCCGCAGGAACCGTCCTGGAGAAGCCACCGCCGCCCGAGCCGGACGACGCCGCGGGCGCCGGCCCCCGGCGCTTCTGGTCGGCCCGCAGGATTCCCGCCGGCCTGCTCGCGCTGCTGCTCCTGGTGATCGTTGCCGCGTTCCTGTACGACATCGCCGCGGTGCGCGCCGACCGGCCCGCGATGAGCTGGCGCCGGGAACTGGCCGACCAACTGGCCAGGCGGCCCCTGGACGACTTCTGGGTACTGCTGGGCGCCGGAGTCGCCGCCCTCCTCGGGCTCTGGCTGCTCCTGCTGGCCCTCACCCCCGGGCTGCGGTCCCTGCTCCCGATGCACCGCACCCGCCCCGACGTCCGCGCCGGCCTCGACCGGGACGCGGCGGCGACGGTACTGCGGGACCGGGCCGTGGGAGTCGCCGGGGTGCGGTCGGTACGGGTACGGGTGACCCGCAAGCGGGCCGACGTCCGCGCGGTGTCGCATTTCCGTGAACTGGACGACGTACGGGCCGATCTTCGCGCGGTGCTCGACGACGCGGTCAGGGGCATGGCGCTGTCCCGGCCGCCCGTGCCGGCGGTACGGGTACGGCGTCCCGGCCGGAAGGGGTGAGGGCGGTGATCAGGGTCGTCAACCGTGTCCTGCTCGGGATCGTGGGGCTGCTCCTGGTGGCCCTCGGCGGGTCCGTACTGGCCGTCGGGCTGGGAGTACCGGCGCCGTCCTGGTGGCTGCACGACGGACGGAACGACGTGCTGCTGGACGAGGCCGAGCGGACCCGGTGGCGGGACGCGGGCTGGTGGTGGCCGGTCGTGATCGCCGCGCTCGCGGTCCTCCTTCTGCTCCTCCTGTGGTGGCTGGTCGCGGTGCTGCGCCGGAGGCGGCTCGCCGAGGTGTTCGTCGCCACCGGCGACGGCGACGAAGCGGTGCTGCGCGGCCGTGCGCTGGAGACCGCGCTGACCCAGGAGGCGGGCCGGCTGGACGGCGTCGGACAGGCCCACGTACGGCTGACCCGCCGTCGCGGCATCCCGCGGACCCGCGTCCGTCTGCTCCTGGAGCCCCACGTCGACCCCGGCACGGTGCTGGACGAGTTCACCACCGGAGCCCTGGCCCACGCCCGCGAGTCGACGGGCCTCACCACCCTCCCGGCCGAGGTCCGCCTCCAGTCCGTCAAGCACCGGCCGGAACGGGTCGGCTGAGCCCGTCGAGCCCGTCTTCAGCCGGCACGTCGGGGGTAGCGGTAGGCCGGGCAGCCGGGCAGCCGAGCCCGGTGTGCGGAGCGCTCCCGGCTCCAGGCTGCGCCGCGAGCCGGGCTCTGCCCTTGGTCCCTCACACAAGGGGGACAGGTGGAGCGTCAGGGTGGGTCGGCCCGGATCCCGGGCTCCGGATGGGCGGTCGAGCCCGGTGGTTCGGCCCCCGCGCCGGCCTTTGAGCCGTGCGGCCGGCCAGGGACCGGCCTCAGCCCCGCCCCAGCCCCGGTCCCGGCTTCCGGCTGGGCTGCCGGCCCCGGGGTGCGGCCGGATCCCGGAGCCCGCCGCACCGCCGGGGCCCGGCCCGGTGGCCGGGGCATGATCCGCCGGAGTGGCCCCGGGGCCAGTGGGCTAGAACCCGTGCCGTACTCCGCCGTCCACCGGGACCATGACGCCCGTGACGTAGGAGGCGGCCGGGGAGAGGAGGAAGGCCGCGGTGCGGCCGAATTCCGCCGGGGTGCCGTAGCGGCGCAGCGGGATGCGGGACTGGGCCGCCTGGCGGGTGGCCTCCGGGTCGGCGGAGAGGGAGTCGAGCTCACGGACGCGGTCCGTGTCGATGCGTCCCGGAAGCACGCCCACGACACGGATGCCGCGCGGGCCCAGCTCGTCCGCGAGGGACTTGGCGAAGCCGGCCAGCCCCGGGCGCAGCCCGTTGGAGATGGTCAGACCGGCCAGCGGCTCGTGCACCGAACCGGACAGCACGAAGCCGATGACACCGCCCTCGCCCAGCTCCGCCGCGGCGGCCCGGGCCAGCCGCACCGCACCCAGGAACACCGACTCGAACGCCGACCGCCACTGCTCGTCGGTGGTGTCGGCGACGAACCCGGGCGGAGGGCCGCCCACGCTGACGAGGATGCCGTCGAAACGGTGGAAGCGTTCCCGCGCGGTGTTGACCAGCCGTGCCGCCGCCTCGGGGTCGGCGTTGTCGACCGCCACGC
Source organism: Streptomyces yamdrokensis (assembly GCF_053890455.1). NCBI lineage: Bacteria > Bacillati > Actinomycetota > Actinomycetes > Kitasatosporales > Streptomycetaceae > Streptomyces > Streptomyces yamdrokensis. Next base: position 1,635,661 of record NZ_CM132679.1, on the reverse strand, counting down.
CGACCGCGTCCAGTCCCAGACCGGCGGCCGCCTCGGCGACGCTCTTCTCCTCCCGTCCCGTGACGACCACCTTCGCGCCGTCGGCGACCAGCTCGCGCGCGGTGGCGTTGCCCAGCCCGCGGGTCGCTCCGGTGACGACGTACACCCGGTCCTTCAGCCCAAGATCCATGGCGCCTATTCTGCCTTCCGGCCGCCGAACAGCGTGAGAGCGGTGTTCACCAGGCCGATGTGACTGAACGCCTGCGGGAAGTTGCCCAGCAGCCTTCCGCCCGCCGGGTCGTACTCCTCCGCCAGCAGCCCCACGTCGTTGGCCAGCCCCATCAGCCGTTCGAACAGCTCGCGCGCCTCCTCGGTCCGGCCCGTCATGTGCAGGGCGTCCGCGAGCCAGAACGAGCACACCAGGAAGGTGCCCTCCACGCCGGGCAGACCGTCGACCCCGGCGCCGTCCGCGGTGTAGCGGCGGACGAATCCGTCCGGTCCCAGCTCCGCGCGGATCGCGTCGACGGTGCCGACCACCCGCGGATCGTCGGGCGGCAGAAAGCCCGTACGCGGCATCAGCAGCAGCGAGGCGTCGAGTTCCCGCGAGCCGTAGTACTGCGTGAAGGTGTTCCGCGCCGGGTCGTACCCCTTCTCACACACCTCACGGTGCACCTCGTCGCGCAGCGCGCGCCAGCTGTCGATGTCGCCCTCGAGGCCGGGATCCTCCTCCATGGCGCGCACGGAACGGTCGGCGGCCACCCACACCATCATCTTGGAGTGCACGAAGTGCCGCCGGCCGCCGCGCACCTCCCACAGCCCCTCGTCGGGCAGCCGCCACGCCGAGCAGAGGAAGTCCAGCAGTACCGCCTGCAGCGCCCACACGTCCGGCTTCGGGGACAGGCCCGAACGCCGGGCCAGTGCCAACGTGTCCACGACCTCCCCGTACACGTCCAGTTGGAGCTGGCCGACGGCGTCGTTACCGATCCGGACCGGGGTGGAGCCGCAGAAGCCGGACAGCCACGGCAGTTCGTACTCGGGCAGCCGTCGCTCGCCCGCCACCCCGTACATGATCTGAAGGTCCCCCGGATCGCCGGCCACCGCGCGCAGCAGCCAGTTGCGCCAGGCCTCCGCCTCCTCCTGGTACCCGGCCGCCAGCAGCGCGCTCAGGGTCATCGTGGAGTCGCGCAGCCAGCAGTAGCGGTAGTCCCAGTTGCGTACTCCGCCCAGCTCCTCCGGCAGGGAGGTGGTGGGCGCGGCGACGATCCCGCCGGTGGGCGAGTAGGTGAGGGCCTTGAGCGTGATCAGGGACCGTACGACCTCGTCCCGGTGCGGGCCGTCGTACCGGCAGTGGGACGCCCACGCGCGCCAGTCCTCGATGCTGTGCCGCAGCGAGGCGTACGGGTCGACCAGCGGCGGGCGCGGCTCGTGGGAGGGGTGCCAGGTGAGGACGAACGCGACCCGCTCGCCCGGCGCGACCGTGAACTCGGCGTACGTGGTGCGGTCCTCGCCCCAGCTGCGCACCTCGGGCTCCATGCGCAGCCACACCGAGTCCGGCCCGGCGACCGCCACCCGGTGGCCGTCCGTCCTGCGTATCCAGGGAACCACCGAGCCGTAGTCGAAGCGCAGCCGGAGTGTGCTGCGGACGGTCACCTCACCGCGTACGCCCTCCACGATGCGCACCAGGTCCGGGGAGCGGTCGCGCTGCGGCATCAGGTCCGTGACGCGCACCAGGCCCTCGTCGGTCTCCCACTCGGTGTCCAGGACGAGGGTGTCCCGGCGGTAGGCGCGGCGGGTGCAGCGCTCGGCGCCGACGGGAGCGATGCGCCAGTGACCGTTGTTCTCGTCGCCGAGCAGCCGGGCGAAGCAGGCGCCGGAGTCGAAGCGGGGCAGGCAGAGCCAGTCGACGGAGCCGTCCGCGCCCACCAGGGCAGCGGTCTGTTCGTCGCCGATGAGCGCGTAGTCCTCGATAGCGTGCACGAGGTGCGGATGCCCGGCCGCCGGGTGTGGCAATCAGGGGAGGAGCCGGGTGAGTGACGGGCTACACCGCCGCGGGTTCCGTGTCCTGCGTGTCCTCGGCGTCGCCCGCGGCGGCCGCCTCCTGCTCCGCCTTCTCCGCCCGCTCGCGGGCCTCGCGGCGGACCAGGACCACCCAGCCGACGGGGACGCCCGCGGCGAACAGCCACCACTGCCAGGCGTACGCCAGGTGCGGGCCGATCGCGTCGTGCTCGGGGGAGGGGACCGGCTGAGGGGTGTCGCCGCTCGGCCCGGGGTCGGTCAGGTCCACGTAGCCCCCGAGGACCTCCTTGCCGAGCCGGCCGGCCTCCAGCTCACTGTTGATCAGCATGATCTGCCGGTCCGGCAGGCCCTCGAGGTTCTTGATGCCGCTGTCCTCGGTCGTCTGGTCCTGCATCAGCCGCCCGGTGATGGTGAGCTCGCCCCCGGGCGGTGCGGGAACCTCCGGGAACGCGGTCTGGCTCGGACCGTCCGCGGGGATCCAGCCCCGGTTGACCAGCAGGACCTTGCCGTCCTCGAGGACGAAGGGGGTCAGGACGTGGTAGCCGACCTCCTCGTCCGCGTTGGTGCGGCGGCGCACGACGACCTCGTCGGCGGTGTCGAAGCTGCCCCTCGCCGTCACGCCGCGGTACAGGTCGGCGTCGCCGACCTTCGCTCCGGGCGCGGTCAGGGACTCGGCGGGTACCGGCTTCGCGGCCAGGGAGTCGGCGATCACCTGGTTCAGGGCCACCCGGCGCTCGTGACGGTGCAACTGCCAGAAGCCCAGCTCGACCATCGTCGGGATCAGCACGAGTGCCAGGAGAGTGAGGATCACCCACTGGCGGGACAACAGGAAGCGATACACCCCACGACCGTACAGCCAGGGCCGCGGGGTGCATTCAGGCGGGTACGTCCTCACACCCGGTCGACGATCCCCGCCCTTCCCTCCGCGCGGGCGCAGTGGGCACCGCAGTACCGGTGGCCCTCGGCCTCCACCCCCTGGCCGACGATCCGCACCCGGCAGTGCTCGCGGACCGGGGCCATGCGGTGGATCGCGCGGGAGAAGCAGTCGAAGACACGCATTCTCCTCTTCCATGGATGGAAAACTCCTGCGATTCCAGCACGTGATATGCGCCACCGCAGGTGAGTGACCTGACGAGTGGAATCCGAAGGGTTTCCCGTCGATAGGACTCGGCGGACGAGCCGGCTAACGCGCCACGCGGTAGCGGAGATAGACGAATCTCGAGCCGAAGGTGCGGGTCTCGACGAGTTCGAGATCCACCCGGCGCTCGCGTTCGGGAAAGAACGGAATGCCACCGCCGACCAGCACCGGGTAGACCATGGCCCGGTACTCGTCGATCAGACCCGACGCGGCCGCCTCGGCGGCGAGAGTCGCGCCGCCGATCGCGATGTCGCCCTCCGCCGGCTCGGCCCGCAACCGCTCGATCTCCTCCGCCAGGCCGCCGGAGGCCAGGCGTGCATGGCCCTGCACCGCCGACAAGGTGGTGGAGAACACCACCTTCGGGAGCGGCTTCCAGAGCGCGGTCCACTCGCGCATGGAGTCGTCGAGCGATGGATCCTGGTCGGCGGTCTCCCAGTACAGCATCGTCTCGTACAGCCGTCGCCCCAACAGGTGAACGCCGACCTCTCGAATCTCGTCGGTCCAGAAGCGAAAGACCTCCTCGTCGGGGGCCGTCCAGTCGAAGCCGCCGTCCGGCCCGACGATGTAGCCGTCCAGGGAGACGCTCATCGAATAGGTCACGCTGCGCATCAGAGGTCCTCCTCGGTAACGGGTTCGACAGTACGACCGCCGGACGCCGCAGGACTCATCGCGGCTCGCGGGATCCCCTGGGCCGAGTCACCCCACGGGATCATTTCGTTGAGAAAACCTCACCCGGTGACCCTCAGGCGGGTGCCTCTGCTCCGGCCGAGGACTTCGGAGTGACACCGGCCGCGATGTACGACGAGGTGACTGGAAGAGCATGGCAACACGTCGAGTAGGTCGGTCGCGGTAATCGAGGTCCCGTCTCGAATGATTCATGGACAGTAGGCCGCTGTGGGGAGGGAGTGGCAAAAGAAGAGTGACTTGAGAGACGGTTGTCCGAAGCTCCGGTCCGCACCGAGGCCCGGACGGACGAGATCCTTGAACCGATGGACTTGAAATGACGGCTGCGCCGACCAGGTGTCGTACCTGGCCGACGTGGCGCTGTCAGCTTGCGAGCGCCTTTCCGGCGGCTGACCATACTGCTTATGACACGTTGCGAAGTGTGCGGGAACGACTACGCGCTGGCGTTCACCGTGGAGACCCAGGACGGTGCTCGTCACGTCTTCGATTCGTTCGCCTGTGCGATCCACCGCATGGCCCCGATCTGCGAGCACTGCCGGGTGCAGATCATCGGTCAGGGTGTTGACGTCGACGGTCACTGGTACTGCGGCGCCCACTGCGCCCGCGCCGAGGGCAAGGCGGGCATTGTCGACAAGGTTGGATCACCGGCGTAGAAAGCGGCTCCTTCCCCGCGGAAGAGGCCGCTTCTCGTTTCAGGCGGTGTGGAACACCGGCTCGACCCGTGCGGGATCGAACCTGCCTCCCCGGCTCCCGGCCGGGCGAATGAGAGCCGCTCGGAGCACCTTCCGAACGACGATCCACTGACGTTCGATCGACAGGTTCTCCCGACCGTTCGCCAACAGCTCTTCCGTGATGGAACGAGTGCCGGCCTTCACTTTCTTGGCCTTCCGGAGGGCTTGGAGATCCGCAATCTCCTCTTCCACGCCCTTCAGTTCATCCTCATGCGCCCAGGCCCCGCGGGGTCGGTCCGCCCGTGGTCCCGCCGGCCGCTTCGCGCGTACGGAATCAGCCCTCCGAAGCGGGTTCGACGTCGCCCAGCAGCTGCCCGAAAGCCGCCTCGTCCACGACCGGGGTGCCGTACTGCCGGGCCTTGACCACCTTGGACGTGCCCGAGTCCGGATCGTTGGTGACCAGGAGGCTGGTCAGCCGGGAGATGCTGGTGGCGACGTGCAGCCCGGCCTCGGTCGCCCGGTCCTCCAGCAGGTCCCGCTCCACGGAGGTGTCGCCGGAGAAGGCGACCCGCATGCCCTGCTTGAGCGGCCTGCCCGGTGCGTACCGGCCCGGGTTGGGGTACGGGCACGCGGGCCGCTTGCGGGACGGGCGCCAGCCGGCGGGCCGGTAACCGCCGCCGTGGCCCGCCTGCTGCCCGAGGCGGGGCCGGTCCGTCCACTCCGTCAGCGGCAGGCACTCGAGCAGGGGCAGCCGCACACCGCGCGCCGCCGCGGTCCGCAGGCTGGGCCGGAACACCTCCGCCAGCACCCTCGCGTCGTCCAGCGCGTGGTGCGCGCGCCGCTGAACCACACCGAAGTGCGCGGCGAGCGACTCCAGTTTGTGGTTGGGCAGTGGCAGCGCGAGCTCCTTGGAGAGGGCGATCGTGCACAGCCGCTGCTTCACCGGCGCCTGCACGCGGGCGCGCGCGTACTCGCGGGCGATCATCTGCCAGTCGAAGACGGCGTTGTGCGCGACGAGCACCCGGCCCTCCAGCCGGGTGGCGAACTCCCCGGCGATGTCGGCGAACAGGGGCGCCCCTTCGAGTGACTCGCTCGTCAGACCGTGGATCCACACCGGCCCGGGGTCCCGCTCCGGATCGACCACCGTGTACCAGTGGTCCTCGACCTCGCCGCGCGCGTCCAGCTGGTAGACACCCGCCGAGATGATGCGGTCGTCCCGGGCGAGCCCCGTGGTCTCCACGTCGACGACCGCGTACCCCTGCGGATACGCGGCCGGCCACGTGCCGGGGGAGGACGCTTCGGTCGTGAGGTCTTCGAGCATGGTTCACGAGGATACGGGCCGCCGCCGACAGCTTTGTCCGCCAGGTGTCTGGCGGACGGAGCGGCCCACGCGCGGGCGCGCACGGGAGTTTCGGGTGGCGTCGGGGGCGCGACTCGGATGCGATGCTTCCGATGTGACAGAACCGGCGGAACCGACGCGCGGCGAGGGGCCCGAGGAGACACCCCGCGAGGCGCAAGGGGAAGCACACGGCGTCTCCACGGCCGTACGGCGCAACTGGCTGCGAGCGGCGGTCCTCGGAGCCAACGACGGCATCGTCTCCACCGCGGGCCTCGTCGTCGGCGTGGCCGGGGCGACCGATGACCGCGCGGCTCTGCTGACCGCCGGACTGGCCGGCCCGATCTCCGGTTCCACGTCGATGGCGGCGGGCGAGTACGTCGCCGTCTCCTCCCAGCGTGCCTCGGAGAAGGCCGCCCTCGCGAACGAACGACAGGAACTGAAGGAACGGCCCGAGGCCGGACTGGAGGAACTGACCCGACTGCTCCAGGAACGCGGCCTGTCACGGGAAGTGGCACAGGAGGCCGCCGTCCAGCTGACGGAACGCGACGCCCTGCGGGCGCACGCGGACATGGAGCACGGCATCGATCCCGACACGCTCGTCAACGCCAGGCACGCGGCCGGCGCGAGCTTCCTGGCGTTCACCTGGGAGTGCTGCTGCCGCTGCTTGCCATGGTGCTGCCGCCGGCCGGCCTTCGGCTCCCGGTCACGGTCGTCTCCACACTGGCCGCCCTCGTCCGCACGGGCTGGAGCAGCGCCCGCCTGGGCGGAGCGCCGCCGGGACGCATGACCCTGCGCAACACGGCGGGCGGCGCCCTTGCCATGGGCCTGACCTACCTGGCAGGGAGCCTGCTGGGGGCCACAGGGTTGTAGGGCCTGCCCGGCGGATCATGCCGGAGACGCGGGGCCGGCGCGCCCTCCCCCAAGCTCTTCGAGCAGGGGCCGCCCCCAGCGGTGTTGCCGTCGGTCACCTCCGACTCGATCCGCCGGACAGGCCCTGGCCGTGTCCCGCGGCGCGGCACGGGTGCCGGCGCCCGGACGGGCCTGCTCGGTGTCCGCGCCCGGAGCCGGTGGGGCGTCCCGGCGTCCGCCCCTCACCAGCGGATCGGCACCGGCAGCGCCGTAAGGAGGCCCGACACCGCCACCACCAGGGCCAGGACGTACGCCTCCGCCCGCGCGGGAGTACGGGCGCTCAACGGATCGGCCGCGCGGCCCAGCCGGATCCGGGCCCACAGGGCGAGGGCCGCGACCCCGGCCATCAGAATCACCTTGGCGAGCAGCACACGCCCGTACGCCGTGTCCGTCAGCTGCTCCAGGACCGTCCCCGGCGGCATCCGGCGCAGCGAGCTGCACACCCCGGTCGCCGTGATGGCGACGAGCAGAACGGCCGCCACGCGCGCGTACAGCCCCAGCAGTACGGCGCCCGCCGGCGAGCCCCGCCACGCGTGCATCGTGCGCAGCGCGTACAGCAGGCCGCCCACCCAGAGCGAGGCGCAGACCAGATGGATCAGCGTCAGCCCGGAGCCGATCAACGGGGTGTACTCGGTCTCGGGGTGCGCGCGCAGAGCCTCGGCGACGACGACCGCTGCCAGCGGCCAGACCTGCGTCCCCGGACGGCCGGATCCGGCGCACAGGGCCGCGGCGAGGAACGCGTTGACCTCCAGGAGGGCGAGCTTGCCCTCCCGCGAGCCGTACAGGCCGCCCACGTCGATGGCGGCGGGGCTGTCGGGCACCAGGTTCCCGGTGGCCACGACGGAGGCGAGCCCGAGGGCGGCCACGAACCCGACGGAGTTCGCGACGGTGGACCAGCCGTGCGGCACGGCCGGGGGAGCGCCGGGCACGGACCGCAGCAGCCGTTTCACGAACAGCTCGCCGACGGGTACGGCCAGCGCCGCGAAGAGCACCGTCCGCAGCAGGGCTATGCCGCCGGTGCCGGGCGCGGCGGCCTCACCGGTGCCGTGCAGGGCCGGGGACGGGCCGAGGAGCGGTATCAGCGCGGCCAGGGCCACCAGCACGACGACGGCGGCGGCCGGGCCGGTACCGGAACGCCGCGCACCCCTGTGCGCACCGGTCGCCCCGGGCCTGGGATTGGTCAGAGTCACCCCAGGATCTTCACAAGGGCTCACAGAACGGGCAAGCGTGGGGCGGAGGATGCGGGGCGCATTTCACGCAAAGGTCCTGTTCGGCGTCCAGTCGACTGCCCGTCACGCCCATCGAGCCGCGTCGGCACCCCACGGCCGGGGCGGACGGGTCCAGTCGCGGGGGCCGTCGGCGAACGACACCGGGGAGCGGGCGTACCGCAGCCTTCCCAGGGCACTGTCCGTCTCCGCGAGCCGGCCGTCGGCGGGCCCGTCCGCGGTCGGATCGGGGACGGAGGAACCTTCCGCGGCCGGTTCGCCGTCCGGCGCACGGGCGGGCGCGGCCCCCTCCAGCAGCCAGGCCGCCGTCCGCGCCAGCGCCAGTCGTACGAACCGGCTGCCGCCCTCGTCCTCCTGCTCGGTCAGTGCCCGCAGCACCGCCGCCGCCAGCAGATACCCGGTGCCGTGGTCGAGGGCCTGTGCCGGGAGCGCCCCCGGCCGTCCGGCCGAACCCTCGCTCACCGCGATCCCCGTAGCCGCCTGCACCAGACTGTCGAAGCCGCGCCGGCCGCCCCACGGCCCGTACGCACCCCACGCCGACAGTTCGGCCACGACCACGCCGGGCCGGCGCCCGGCCAGTGCCTCGGGGCTCAGTCCCAGGCGTTCCAGGGACCCCGGCCGGTACCCGGTGACCACCACGTCCGCCGCCGCGAGCAGTTCCTCGAACGTGTCCCGGCCGGCCGCCAGATCCAGCAGGGCCGAGCGTTTCCCGAACCCCGTGTCGGTGTGCTGGTCGGGGAGTTCGGGCAACCCCGGCGGGTCCAGGCGCAGCACGTCCGCGCCGAGCAGGGCGAGCGTGCGGGTGGCGACAGGGCCCGCGACGACCCGGGTCAGATCCAGTACCCGCAGCCCCGCCGCGGGCAGCAGCGGATCGCGGTCCACGGGGGTGAGCACCCGCGCGGGCGCGCAATCCAGCCGCCCGCGCTCCACCAGCGGCCGCCGCCCCACGGCCGCCGCCTGCTCGTGTGCCGCCCACTCGGCGGGCGTGCGCAGGGCGACGGCGAGACCCCCGGCGGCGTACACGGTCTCCTCGACCTCCGCGGCCGACCGCGCGGCGAGCGCCGCGGCCACCGCCTCCGGCTCGTCGGACGTACCCAGCGCGGCGAGCAGCCGGGCCCGGTGGTGCGGGTAGTTGGCGTGCGTGCGCACCCATCCGTCGGCCGTCCGCCAGAACCGCGACAGCGGAGCGAAGCCCACCAAAGCCCGCCCGCCGACCAGCAGATGCCGCTCACTGACGAACGCCGCCGCCACCGCCCCGTCGTCCACCCGCACAGCGGGCGTCCCGGGGAGTGCAAAACCACCGGGACGACGGGATCCCGCCCGCCGCGCACCCAGTTCGGCCGCGGCCAGCGCGCACGCTCCCACGCAGGCGTGCGCCAACCCCCGTACCGGCAGCCGAGCGGGGAGCACCTCGGGCCGTTCGACGGTCGTCACGCGCGTGAGCAGGGCCGGGTCTCCGCCCACCGAGGACCAGGCGGCCGCGAGGCCGGGGCCGGAGAGGGAACCGGGGGAGGGGCGGTCGGTGTCGGTCATGGGTGCACTATGCGGTATCGACAGCGTGGGGGCCGGGCACATGACGGCCCGGCCCCCACACTCACAGGTACGACAGGGTGACTAAAGCGTCACCGCGTCACCGCGTCACCGCGCGCAGCGCGTCGACGATGCCGGCGCCGTAGAAGCCGTTGACCCGGCTGCCGCCCTCGCACGTCGCGTCCTGCTCGCCGTCGCCGTCCTGGTCGTACGACTCCGGGCAGCCCGGATTGTTCGCCTGCGCCTTCAGCAGCGCCTGGAGCATGGCCGGGGTCGCCCACGGGTGCTTGGACTTCAGCAGCGCGGCGACACCGGCGACGTGCGGCGCGGCCATCGACGTGCCCTGCAGGAAGGCGTACCCGCCGTTCGGCATGGTGGACAGGATGCGGCCGTTCTTCGAGGGGGTGTCAGGCGTCTGGTAGCGCCCGTCGCCGCCCGGCGCGGCCACGTCGACGACACCCTTGCCGTACGTGGAGTAGTACGACTTGAGGTTCTGCACGCCCGTCGCGCTGACCGTGACCACGCCGGGGAGCTGGGTCGGCAGGTCGAGGCACTCGGACGGGTCGATGGTGCGCTCGACCGGGGTGGTGTCGTTGGGGCTGGAGGCGTCGTCGATCGCGTCCGAGGCCAGGTCGTGGTTGGAGTTGCCGGCCGACGCGACGTGCAGGGTGCCCTTGCGCTGGGCGTACTTCTGGGCCCGGTCGACCGCGTCGACGATCGCCCGCTGGTCCGGGTCGTCCACGCAGTTGTAGAGCCACGGGTCGACGTAGTAGCTGTTGTTCGTGATCTCCACGCCGTGGTCGGCGGCGAACACGAAGGCGCAGACGACGTTCTCCGGGTAGAACAGCCCGTTGTCCGGGTCGCTCACCTTGATGGACGCGACCTTGACGCCGGGCGCGACACCGGCGACGCCGACGCCGTTGCGGGCCGCGGCGATCTCACCGGCGACGTGGGTGCCGTGGTAGTCCCCGTCCGTGTACGGGCGCCAGGCGCCCTCGCTGGTGTCCGCCTTGCCGCCGACGCAGTTGGCCGACTGGGCGGCGGAGAAGTTCGGCTCGAGGTCGGGGTGGGAGTCGTCCACGCCGGTGTCGATCACGGCGACGGTCACCTTGCGGCTGCCCGGGTTGATCTGTGCGGCCTTGTCGGCGCCGATCGCGCGCAGGTCCCACTGGTCGGCCTCGAGCGGCTCGCTGCCGGGGGTCCGCTCGGAGACGGCCCGCGTCCTGGCGGCCTCCTCGGCCGTCACGTGGTCCGCCGCGCCCTCGTCCGTCGTCCCCGCGGGGACCAGCGGCGCGGTGCGGGTCGCACCGGCCGACTGCACCCCGCGCACGGTGCGCATCTCCTGGGCGAAGCCCGGGTTCGCCGAGTGGACGACGATCACACCGATCCGGTCGTACGTGACCACGACGGTTCCACCGGCCGCGGCGACCGCCCTCTCCACCGACGCGATCGTGCGGTGGTCCGTCCTGGTGTTGACGACGTACGCCAGACCGGGGGCGTCCGTCGCCCGCTCCGCCGCCTGCTCGTTCGCCCGTTGGGTTGCGGCCGATGCCGCCTGCGGAACCGCCGAGGCCGCCGCCGGCAGGAAGCCGAGCGAGACGGTCAGGGACAGCGCGACGGGCACGGCGAGGGCGAGCCGGCGTCTGGAACGCAGATGAGCCATGGGGTCTCCACATCATCCGGAAATAAAACCGGCCCGAGGCACAGGTGGTGCTCGGGCAGGTACATGACGGGTGGTGCAGTGCGAAGCTATCCCGGGCCGTAGTCGGCCAGCAACGTTCTGTCGGCCATGTCTTCGGAAAACGTACGCGCAAAAGAAGCACGGAGGGTTGAACCGGCCCTCGCGTGGCGCCGTGACGTTGTGCAGGGAGCGCGAGGACACTCGCCCCCGTTCCCGTCCGACCCGCACCCGCACCGCGAGGAGACTCCGTGGCCGCCGAAGCACCGCCCCCCTCAGCAGAGGAACACAAACTCCCCACGCCCGAGGAGTTCACCGAGGTGCAGGAGAGCGCTGAGTTCGGTGAACTGCGCCGCTCCTACCGCTCCTTCGCCTTCCCCGTGACCGTCGGCTTCATCGTCTGGTACCTGCTGTACGTGCTGCTGTCGAACTACGCGGGCGGTTTCATGGGCGCCAAGCTGTTCGGCAACATCAACGTCGCCTTCGTCTTCGGCGTCCTGCAGTTCGTCACCACGTTCCTCATCGCGTGGTGGTACTCCCGGCATGCCGCCACCCATCTCGACCCCAAGGCCGAGGCCATCAAGACGCGTATGGAGGGCGGCGCATGAGCCCCTCGATCACCACCGTCCAGCTCGCCGCGAACGAGGCGAGCGAGCACCGCCCGCTCATCATCACCCTGTTCGCGCTGTTCGTCCTCGCGACCCTCGGCATCACCGTGTGGGCGGGCCGCCAGACCAAGAGCGCCGCCGACTTCTATGCGGGCGGACGCCAGTTCAGCGCCTTCCAGAACGGGCTCGCGGTCTCCGGCGACTACATGTCGGCCGCGTCCTTCCTCGGCATCGCGGGCGCCATCGCCCTCTTCGGCTACGACGGCTTCCTCTACTCCATCGGGTTCCTGGTCGCCTGGCTGGTCGCCCTGCTCCTGGTCGCCGAGCCCCTGCGGAACTCCGGCCGCTACACCATGGGCGACGTCCTCGCCTACCGCATGCGCCAGCGCCCCGTGCGCACCGCCGCGGGCACCTCCACCATCGTCGTCTCGATCTTCTACCTGCTGGCCCAGATGGCGGGCGCCGGCGTGCTCGTCTCGCTGCTGCTCGGCATCACCTCCGACGCGGGCAAGATCCTCATCGTCGCCCTCGTCGGTCTCCTGATGATCGTGTACGTCTCCATCGGCGGCATGAAGGGCACCACCTGGGTGCAGATGGTCAAGGCCGTGCTGCTCATCGGCGGCACCATCCTGATCACCTTCCTGGTGCTGCTGAAGTTCAACTTCAACATCTCCGACCTGCTGGGCAGCGCCGCCGAGAACAGCGGCAAGGGCGACGCCTTCCTCGAGCCCGGCCTCCAGTACGGCGCTGACGGCACCACCAAGCTGGACTTCCTCTCGCTCGGCATCGCCCTGGTGCTCGGCACCGCCGGCCTGCCGCACATCCTGATCCGCTTCTACACGGTGCCCAACGCCAAGGCCGCCCGTAAGTCCGTGAACTGGGCCATCGGCATCATCGGCGGCTTCTACCTGATGACCATCGCCCTCGGCTTCGGCGCCGCCGCGCTGATCTCCCAGGACGAGATCATCGCCTCCAACCCGTCCGGCAACACGGCAGCCCCGCTGCTCGCCCTGCACCTGGGCGGTGTCGACTCGGCCTGGGGCGCGATCCTGCTCGCCACCATCTCGGCGGTCGCCTTCGCCACGATCCTCGCCGTGGTGGCGGGCCTCACCCTCGCCTCGTCGTCCTCCTTCGCGCACGACATCTACGCCAACGTCATCCGCAGGGGGGAGGCCACCGGCGCGGAGGAGGTCCGTGCGGCCCGCTGGGCGACCGTCCTCATCGGCGTCGTCTCCATCGGCCTGGGCGCCCTCGCCCGCGACCTGAACGTGGCCGGCCTGGTCGCGCTGGCCTTCGCGGTCGCCGCCTCCGCCAACCTACCGACGATCCTCTACAGCCTGTTCTGGAAGCGGTTCACCACCCAGGGCGCCCTGTGGTCGATCTACGGCGGTCTCATCGTCGCCGTCGGCCTGGTGCTGTTCTCGCCCGTCGTGTCGGGCGCCCCGACCGCGATGTTCCCCGATGTCGACTTCGCGTGGTTCCCGCTGAAGAACCCGGGCATCATCTCCATCCCGTTCGGTTTCCTGATGGGCTGGCTCGGCACCGTCCTGTCGAAGGAGGAGCCCGACGTCAAGAAGTTCGCGGAGCTGGAGGTCCGGTCACTGACCGGCACCGGCGCCCACTGACCGGCCCGACCGGGCCGATCGGCACCCCTTCCGGCCGCGTCGCAGGGACCCTTGGAGGTTCCTGCGACGCGGCCGTCGCGCATCTCGCCGCGTTTTGCCGTACGGGGGATACTGCGGCTTGTCGGTGGCGTCACGTAGGCTCGCGGATACGGAGCATGAGTGATCCGAGTAGAGGGAGGGGGCCCACGTGCTCATCGACACGTACGGCCGGGTGGCCACCGACCTGAGGGTGTCACTGACCGACCGGTGCAATCTGCGGTGCACCTACTGCATGCCCGAGGAGGGCCTGCAGTGGCTTGCCAAGCCCGACCTGCTGACGGACGACGAGATCGTCCGCCTCGTCGACGTCGCCGTCACCTCCCTCGGCGTCGAGGAGGTCCGCTTCACCGGCGGTGAGCCCCTGCTCCGCCCCGGCCTGGTCGGCATCGTCGAGCGTGTCGCCGCCCTGGAGTCCCGCCCCCAGATGTCCCTCACCACCAACGGCATCGGCCTCGGCCGCACGGCGGCGGCCCTGAAGCAGGCCGGTCTGGACCGGGTCAACGTCTCGCTGGACACGCTCCGCCCGGACGTCTTCAAGACCCTCACCCGCCGCAGCCGCCACCAGGACGTCCTCGACGGCCTGTACGCCGCCCGCGAGGCCGGCCTGACCCCGGTGAAGGTCAACTCGGTCCTGATGCCGGGGCTCAACGACGACGAGGCCCCCGACCTGCTCGCCTGGGCCGTGGAGCACGACTACGAGCTGCGCTTCATCGAGCAGATGCCCCTGGACGCCCAGCACGGCTGGAAGCGCGACGGCATGATCACCGCCGGCGACATCCTCACCTCCCTGCGCACCCGCTTCGAGCTGACCCCCGAGGGCGACGAGGCCCGGGGTTCGGCTCCGGCCGAGCGCTGGCTGGTCGACGGCGGCCCGCACCGCGTCGGCGTCATCGCCTCCGTCACCCGGCCCTTCTGCGCGGCCTGCGACCGCACCCGTCTCACCGCCGACGGACAGATACGCACGTGCCTGTTCGCCTCCGAGGAGACGGACCTGCGTGCCGCCCTGCGCTCCGACGCCCCCGACGAGGAGATCGCCCGGATCTGGAAGCTGGCCATGTGGGGCAAGAAGGCGGGCGCCGGCCTCGACGACCCGGCCTTCGTCCAGCCGGACCGCCCGATGTCGGCGATCGGCGGCTGAGGGAGCCGCGCGGGAAGCTCCGCGGAGCAGTCCTTGTCGGATTCCGGAGCCGCTTTTACACCCCTTCGGGCGTCTCCCACTCCTCGAAGCGCACGACGTCCTTCAGGAATCCGCGCACGCCGAGGAACTGCGACAGCTGCTCCCGGTGCTCCTCGCACGCGAGCCAGGTCTTGCGACGCTCCGGCGTGTGCAGCTTCGGGTTGTTCCAGGCGAGCACCCACACGGCGGCGGCGCGGCAGCCCTTCGCGGAACAGATCGGCGTCTCGGGATCAGGGTCCATCACACCGCCGACCCTAACCCGATCAGCGCGGTGCGACGTCTCACGGGAAAAGCCGCAAGCGGGGGAGAGGGCGCGAAAAAGGGGTGGGGAAGAGAGGGGAAAAGGCGACGCCGAGCAGCCACGGGGGGAGCTGCCCGGCGTCGGTCTGTCGCTCCGACGGGGGATGCGGAGCGCGTACGAAGTATGTCACGGGTCACCCTGCACCCGGCACCGGAACAACGTGATTGATCTGAGCTTTTCCTGAGCTTGGCGGGTTAACGTCTTCCGCTTACGGCCGGCCATGGTCATGTTCCGAAGGCCGTGACGGCTCAGGCCGCTCCGTTCGTACGCCGGGGGCGGGCTCGGGCGCCACATCTTCCGTCCCGGCTTCCGCCGCGCCGCCATTCGTCCGTGACGATGTGATCATCGGCCGCGCCTGCGGCGTCAGGTAGGCAGACGGCAACGACGGCGAGTTCTCGCGCCCGGCGTTGGCGATCACCACCGCGACGTACGGCAGCAGCATGCCGAGAACCAGCGCCACGATCGCGACGTGCCGTTCCACGTTCCAGAGCGTGGCCGCGAGAATGACCGAGATCGTACGAACGATCATCGAGATCACGTACCGGCGCTGCCGCCCACGCACATCCTCCTGGAGCCCCGTCCTGGCTCCGGTGATCCGGAACACCTGGACGCTGCCGCCATGCTGCTTCCGCATCGCATTCCACCATCCGCCCGAATCGGACCATCCCCGCCTCCGGCCGTCCTGCGGCCGGCCGGAATCCCGGGCCCGTACGCCACCACGGTACGCCGCGTCCCCGCCGCCCACGAAACCGGGGCGCCCCGGTCCGCACTCCGGTATGTCCGTCCGGCCTGCGCCGCCGCGCGTACGGCCCGGCCGACATGCGGCGTAACGGATCCGGGTCGACACTGGCCGTAATGTCCGTGTCAATGCCTATCAGGAGGAAGTCATGGGCTGGTTGTGGGCGATCATCGTGGGGTTCGTGCTCGGTCTGATCGCGAAGGCGATCATCCCGGGGAAGCAGCACAGCCCGCTGTGGCTGACCACCATCTGCGGCATCCTCGGCGCCATCGCGGGCAACGCCATCGCGCGGGGCTTCGGTATCGGGGAGACACCGGGCATCGACTGGGGCCGGCACATCTTCCAACTGGCGGCGGCGGTCGTCATCGTGTTCGTCGTCGACATGCTGTACATGCAGATGCGGGGCAAGCGCGCGCGGCGGACCTGACCGACGCGCGCCGGTCGCGCGGGCACGCCGCGCGCGTCCGGTGCGGCACACCGGACGTTCACGCGACGCGCCCGTGCGGCGGGTACGGGCTCAGGTGGTTGTGACCTCCACCGCCGCCAGGTTCTTCTTGCCCCGGCGCAGCACCAGCCAGCGGCCGTGCAGCAGGTCCTCCTTCGCGGGGACGGCGTCCTCGGCGGTGACCTTCACGTTGTTCACGTAGGCACCGCCCTCCTTCACCGTGCGCCGCGCGGCCGACTTGCTGGGCGCCAGACCGACCTCCGCGAACAGGTCCACGACCGGACCGAGCTCGGCGGCCCGCACGTGCGGCACCTCCGAGAGGGCCGCCGCCAGCGTCCGCTCGTCCAGCTCCGCCAGCTCGCCCTGGCCGAACAGTGCCTTCGACGCGGCGATCACGGCGGCCGTCTGGCCGGCGCCGTGCACCAGTGTCGTCAGCTCCTCCGCCAGGGCGCGCTGCGCGGCGCGCGCCTGCGGACGCTCCGCCGTCTGCGCCTCCAGCGCCTCCAGCTCCTCGCGGGACCTGAAGGACAGAATGCGCATGTAGGTCGAGATGTCCCGGTCGTCGACGTTCAGCCAGAACTGGTAGAACGCGTACGGCGTGGTCATCTCCGGGTCGAGCCAGACGGCCCCGCCCTCGGTCTTGCCGAACTTGGTGCCGTCCGCCTTCGTCATCAGCGGCGTCGCCAGCGCGTGCACCGCGGCATGCGGCTCCAGTCGGTGGATCAGGTCGAGTCCGGCCGTGAGGTTGCCCCACTGGTCGCTGCCGCCCTGCTGGAGCGTGCAGCCGTGGCGCCGGTACAGCTGGAGGAAGTCCATGCCCTGCAGGAGCTGGTAGCTGAACTCCGTGTAACTGATGCCCTCGGAGGACTCCAGCCGCCGCGCGACGGAGTCCTTCGTCAGCATCTTGTTGACGCGGAAGTGCTTGCCGATGTCCCGCAGGAACTCGATCGCGGACAGGTTCTGCGTCCAGTCGAGGTTGTTGACCATCACCGCCGCGTTCTCGCCCTCGAAGGACAGGAACGGCTCGATCTGGCCACGCAGCCGGTCCACCCAGCCGGAGACCGTCTCCGGGTCGTTCAGCGTGCGCTCCGCCGTCGGGCGGGGGTCGCCGATCAGGCCCGTGGCGCCGCCGACCAGCGCCAGCGGGCGGTGCCCGGCCTGCTGGAGCCGGCGCACCGTGAGCACCTGCACCAGATGTCCGACGTGCAGTGACGGCGCGGTCGGGTCGAAGCCGCAATAGAACGTGACAGGACCGTCCGCGAGCGCCTTGCGCAAGGCGTCCTCGTCGGTGGACAGGGCGAACAGCCCGCGCCACTTCAGCTCGTCGACGATGTCCGTCACGGTTCTCGCGTCTCCTCGGTGCTGCTTCGGTTTCCGAACGCCTACGAGGTTATACGCCCCGGCTGACGGAACTCATGTTGAATTCGGGGACCCGCAGCGCGGGCATCGCGGCCCTGGTGAACCAGTCGCCCCACTCCCTGGGCAGCGTCTTCTCCGTACGCCCCGCCTCCGTGGCCCGGCCCAGCAGGTCCACCGGCGACTCGTTGAACCGGAAGTTGTTGACCTCGCCGACGACCTCGCCGTTCTCGACGAGGTAGACACCGTCCCGGGTCAGCCCGGTGAGCAGCAGGGTCGCAGGGTCCACCTCGCGGATGTACCACAGACAGGTCAGCAGCAGACAGGGTCCACGATGATCCGTGGCCGCGACCATCTCCTCCAGGGAGCGCTCGCCGCCGCCGTCCAGGATCAGGTTGTCGATCGCCGGCGCCACCGGCAGCCCGCTGAGACCCGCGCTGTGCCTGCTGGTGGTCAGCCGGTGCAGCACGCCGTCGCGCACCCAGTCGGTGGCGCTCAGCGGCAGCCCGTTGTCGAACACGGACCGGTCGCCCCCGGAGGAGTGCGCGATCACGAACGGGGCCGACTCCAGACCCGGCTCGCCGGGGTCGCTGCGCAGGCTCAGCGGCAGCCCGGCCAGCCGTTCGCCGGCCCGGGTGCCCCCGCCCGGCTTGGAGAACACCGTGCGGCCCTCGGCCGCGTCCCGGCCGGAGGACGACCACAGCTGGTAGATCAGCAGGTCCGCGACGGCGGTCGGCGGCAGCAGCGTCTCGTACCGGCCGGCGGGCAGCTCGAGCCGCCGCTCGGCCCAGCCCAGCCGCACCGCCAGCTCGGCGTCGAGCGCCGCCGGGTCCACGTCCTTGAAGTCCCGCGTGGAGCGGCCCGCCCACGCCGAGCGGGTGCGGTCCGGAGACTTGGCGTTGAGCTCCAGCGTCCCGCCCGGCTGGTCGTGCCGCAGCCGCAGTCCCGTGGACGTGCCGAGATAGCTGGACACCACCTCGTGGTTGGCGAAGCCGTACAACTCCCGCCCGCCCGCCCGCGCGCGTGCGAACGCCTCCCCGAGCGCCGGCGCGAAGTCGGTGAACACGGCGGACGACGTCTGTGCGGGCGCCTCGGTGAACTCGGGGGACTCGGCCACGCCCGTGACCAGCGGCTGGGCGTCCTCGGCGGGACCGGCACCCCGCGCGGCGGCCTCGGCGGCCCGCACCAGGGGCTCCAGTTCGTCGACCGTCACCGCGGACCGGGACACCACGCCGGACGCGGTGCCCTCCCGGCCGTCCACGGTGGCGATGACGGTGAGCGTGCGCCCGCGCGTGACACCGTTCGTGGTGAGCGAGTTGCCCGCCCAGCGCAGATTGGAGCTCGACTGCTCGTCGGCGATCACGACACAGCCGTCGGCCCGGGACAGGGCGAGAGCACGCTCGACGATCTCATGCGGCTTGCTGGTACGCGCGCTCATCGACCCGCCTCCTGCGTGGTGTTCAGGCTGTGCTGTCCCGGGGGACGACCCCTGGACCCCCGGCCGAGTGCGGCACTGCCCCTCATCGACCCGCCTCCTGCGTGGTGTTCAGAATGTTGACGCCCTTGAAGAGCGCGGACGGGCAGCCGTGCGAGACCGCCGCGATCTGTCCCGGCTGGGCCTTGCCGCAGTTGAAGGCGCCCCCGAGGACATAGGTCTGCGGGCCGCCGACCGCCGCCATGGAGCCCCAGAAGTCGGTGGTCGTGGCCTGGTAGGCGACGTCCCGCAGCTGCCCCGCCAGCCGCCCGTTCTCGATCCGGTGGAAACGCTGCCCGGTGAACTGGAAGTTGTACCGCTGCATGTCGATGCTCCACGACCGGTCGCCGACGACGTAGATGCCCCGGTCCACACCCCCGATCAGATCCTCGGTCGACATCCCGGCCGGATCCGGCCGCAGCGACACATTGGCCATGCGCTGCACCGGCACATGCCCGGGGGAGTCAGCGAACGCGCACCCGTTGGACCGCTCGAACCCGGTCAGCCTCGCGATCCGCCGGTCCAGCTGGTAGCCGACCAGCGTGCCGTCCTTCACCAGGTCCCAGGACTGCGCCTCGACGCCCTCGTCGTCGTACCCGACGGTCGCCAGACCGTGCTCGGCGGTGCGGTCGCCGGTGACGTTCATCAGCTCGGAGCCGTAGCGCAGCGTGCCGAGCCGGTCGAAGGTGGCGAAGGAGGTGCCGGCGTAGGCGGCCTCGTAGCCGAGGGCCCGGTCCAGCTCGGTGGCGTGCCCGACGGACTCGTGGATGGTCAGCCACAGGTTGGACGGGTCCACGACCAGGTCGTACAGGCCCGGCTCGACGCTCGGCGCGCGCATCTTCTCGGCCAGCAGCCCGGGAAGACGCTCCAGCTCGTCGTCCCAGTCCCAGCCGGTGCCCGTCAGGTACTCCCAACCGCGCCCGGCGGGCGGCGCGAGGGTGCGCATGGAGTCGAACTCACCGCTCGACTCGTCGACGGACACGGCCGTGAGCACGGGGTGGAGCCGTACCCGCTGCTGCGTGGTGACGGTCCCCGCGGTGTCGGCGTAGAACTTGTTCTCGTGCACGGTGAGCAGTGAGGCGTCCACGTGGTCCACCCCGCGCGCCGCCAGCAGCCGCGCGCTCCACTCGGCCAGCAGCCCGGCCTTCTCCGCGTCGGGTACCTCGAAGGGGTCGATGCCGTACGACGACACCCAGGTCCGCTCGGCATGCACCGGCTCGTCCGCGAGCTCGACCCGCTCCTTCGACCCCGCCGCCCTGATCACCTGGGCGGACAGTTTCGCCATCGCCACGGCCTGCGAGGCGACCTTGGCGGCTGCGTCCGGGGTGAGATCCACGCCGGACGCGAAACCCCACGTCCCGCCGTGCACCACGCGCACCGCGTACCCCAGGTCGGTGGTGTCCGACGACCCGGCCGGCTTGGCGTCCCGCAGCCGCCAGGACGCGTCACGCACCCGCTCCAGGCGGAAGTCCGCGTGCTCGGCCCCCAGCGACCGCGCCCGCGCGAGAGCGGCGTCGGCGAGGGGGCGTAGGGGGAGCGCCAGAAACGACTGATCGACTTCATGGGGCACGGTTGGAGAGATCCCTTCGGGCGCTTGCCTGTGGTGACCGTCGGAGGCAGTGAACCATGTCTCGCTCCCCGGGCTCCTCCGGAAAGGCCGGTGGCGCAGATCAGCGGGCGGGTACGGGGACAACTCCCGTACCCGCCCGCTGATGCCACGTACGACGAGAACTCAGCCGTCCGAAGACGCGTCGGCCGCGAGTGCCGCGAACGCCGCCCAGGCGGTCGGCGTGACGACGAGGGGGCGGATGCGCTTGTCCTTGGAGTCGCGGATGCGGACGGCCTCGGGGCGCACGGCGACCTCGACGCAGTTGTCGCCCTCGCTGCCGCTGTAGCTGCTCTTGAACCAGTGCGGCTCATCGATAGTGCTCATAGCGCTCCTCGCATCTGTTCCAGCAGCTTCACGGTAGCCCGGCAATCCAAGGCCTGTGAACGCAGCTTGCCATAGCGCTGGAGCAGGACGCTGACGTCTTTGGGCGCAGAGATCAACGTGCTTGACCGCTGTCCCTCGGTGTACCCGACCCACTGATGAGAAGGAGTCTCGGCCAGGTACATCTGACCGTCGATGCCGCAATGATCCTCTTGGAGGCCGGGCATGACCTGGATCTCGACATTGCGCCGGGTGCCCACCTCAAGAAGGTGGTCGATGACCTGCCTGGTGACATCGCATCCTCCCATGCGCCGTACCAGGACGCTCTGCTCAATGACGAAGCTGAAGGCGGTGTTCTGCCTGGTGGAGATGAGCTGCTGGCGGTCGAGCCGAGCCGCGACCTCGCGTTCGATCTGCTCCTCGGATACAGGCGGCAACCGCCGATCGAACACCGCCCGGATGTAACCTTCGGGCTGCAACAACCCTGGAACCGCCCGGCACTCGTACGCGTAGAGCGAGATCGCCTCCTCCTCGATCCCTGCCCACTGCCGGAACCACGACGCCAGCCCCGCCCTCCTCGTCAGGCTCATCGCCGCCGCCGTGAGGACCTTGAGCGCGACCGGCCCCAGTACCTCCTCCGCCCGCGTGGGCAGGTCCGCCGGCGGGAACCGCTTCCCCTGCTCGATCTTGGCGACGTACGCCGCCGAGTACCGCACCTGCCGCGCGAACTCCTCCTGGGTCAGGCCGGATTCCTCGCGCAGCGCCTTGAGGACCGCGCCGAAAGTCTTGAGACTGTCGGAGAGTTCCGCTTCCGTACCGTTCGTGCCGCCGCCTCCGCCGTGGTCCGTCCTCATCGCCGCGTGCCTCCCGTGTCCGTGCTTTCACGCCTCGCTCAACCCCGCCCGACCCACCCGGAGTCACGGGGAGTGACCCACCCAGTCCAGAGTGTGCACCGATACAGCCACGCCTGTATGGGTGTCGTCCCTGTTGGGGGCCGGGAGGGGTCGGAACGCTGGGCGCATGCCAGCACCACGGGCCCAAGAGGCCGTAACCGTAAGTGTGTTCGCCCAGCGGTTCTCCGCCACGCGCCGCGGCGCGCGTCTCGCCCGCAGACTTGCCACGCACCGGCTCGACCTGTGGGACCTGCCCTACGGCAGCCCGGCCTCCGACACCGTCGCCCTCGTCGTGGCCGAACTCGCCGCCAACGCGGTCCTCCACGGCCGCGTCCCCGGGCGCAACTTCGAGCTGCGGCTCGCGTACGACCGGACCGCGGGACTCGTCCGCGTCGAGGTGTCCGACACCCATCCGGGGCATCCGGAACTCACCGAGCCGACGGGCCGGCCCGCCGCGGACGCCGACGGCGGAAGAGGCCTGTTCCTCGTGGAAGCCGTCGCCGACCGCTGGGGCGTGGCCGGGCGGACGGGGCCGGGCAAGACCGTGTGGGCGGAGTGTGCGGTCCGCGTCCCGGACGGCCCGCGTCCCGTTCGGCCGTAGTTGACGATCATCTTCCGCAACGACCCGCTGTGTCCGCTGAGTTGTGATTTCGGCCAGTGTCAGTAGGGGCGGGTACGCTTATCGACCTGCTCGAGTTGACGGTCAGCTCTGCGACGGGCGAAGGCTTGTGGAGGCGTACGTGGTCGGACGCGAGATCGCTGCGGCGGACCATCCGAGCAAGGAGGTCAGGGCGGTCCTCAAGCGGCTCGTCGCCGACGGGTGGACGCTCGCGTCGGAGGCTCACTGGGGCACGCTGTACTGCCCGTGCCCGGACCACTGCACGGTGATCCGTGTGGGGGGCACGCCGAAGAATCCCGGCCAGGAGGCCCGTCGAATAGCCCGCAAGGCGAAGTGGTGCCCGCTGCCCCCGGACGACCCGCGTGCGGCCCTCCGGGGTGGCGTTGTCAATTGACAACACCGCCGGGCTCGGCGAAGCTTGCGCCAGGGGGGCGTTCCCTGGAGCGAGAGGCGCGGACACCGGAACCAGGAAGAGCGAACAGGCACACGCGTGGGGGGCTGGGGCGTCATGGAGTATGAATTCCACTTCGTCGTGGACGGGATCGAGGTGGACGACGACAAGGCCGTCGCGATCGTCCACGACACCTTCGACGGGGTGCTGACCCGCCATCGCGGCCGGCACTTCCTGGACGTCTCCGAGAGCGGGGTCAACGCGATCGACGCGGCCCACCGCATCGTCGTACGGCTGCGCAAGTCCCTGCCCGCCCTGAGACTGCTGCGTACCGACCCCGACCTCGTGGGCGTCTCGGACATCGCGGAGCGTGTCGAGCGCTCGCGCCAGAACGTCCAGCAGTGGGTGAGCGGTGAGCGGCGGCAGGACAAGCTGCCCTTCCCGGACCCCGAGGGGATCACCGGACGCTCGCCGGTGTGGCGCTGGGGAGACGTCAACGCCTGGCTCGCCCAGTTCGGCGAGGGCGACGAGGTGCACCCACCCACCCGCGAAGAGGCCCTTACCATCGACTTCCTGCTGCCCAAGTGGCAGCGCACCCTGGACGACGGCCTTCCCCTGGTGCACTTCGCCGCCGCCGAGACCGGGGACGGCCGTGACGAGGAGCGGGAGACCGTCCAGCGGCTGCTGGAGGGCACGCTGGCGCTGCCCGGTGTGCTGGAGCGGATCGCCGCGTTCCCTGTGCCCAGGACGGAGCGGCAACGGCTCACCGTCGTGTGCGCGGTCCTCACCGACCGGCTGAGCAGCGTGGTGTCCCGCATCGGCCACGACGAGGTTTTGGCGGTTCTCGCCTACCAGGGCGCGGAGAGCGAGCTGCATCTTCAGCCCGTCGGCACGCCGCAGGCCCCGGGCGCCGTTCCGGTCTCCCGCCTCGGCCTCAGTCGTGACGCCACGGTCGGTGACCTCCTGCTCGTCCAGACGAACGGCCCCGACGACATCCCGGTCACGCCGATCACCCCGGTCGGCCTGGACTGAGTCCGGGCGCGGCCCTCACCCTCGTACGCTGGGAAGAACGGACGCCGTGCCCGGCATCACGACCGTCGTCGCCCAGGCCCTGTACACCGCCGTCGTCGTCCTGTGGGAGGAAGCACCCCAGGACGGCTTGGTCTTCCGGGAGCTGTGGGAGCGGGTCCTCTTTGGGAAGCCGGGGCTGGAGGCGGGTTGGTCGCAGGCGATCGGAGAGTCCGGACAGGAGAACAGCACTCCCTTCAAGGACTACGTGAACCGGAACGCGACCAACCTCGTCAAGGCCTGATGGAGGACCTGGACGCCCGGATCACCGGGATCCTCCTCACCCGCGAGGTGCGCGACGGAGCCGCCCTGCTGGTCGGACGCCTGAGGACGCCGGACGCGATCCATGTGGCCGGCGCGCTCTCGCTGCGGGACGACCTGACCGCCCTGGTGACCTACGACCGCAGGATGCTCGAGACCGCTCGCGCCGGAGGACTGTCCGCTCACGCACCCGGTACGGCGGACTGGGAACCGGGCGTTTCTGTAGGGATCCGACAGTGAGTCCCATCGGCCACTGTCGGTGCCCCAATGTCCTTCGAAGCGCTTTGACCGATAGGTTTTCGGGGAAGGCGCCTGTGTCGCAGGGGCTCCAGACCGCTATCGAAAGGGTGATCCGTTGAGCCGCTCGGTTCTCGTCACCGGAGGCAACCGGGGCATCGGCCTCGCCATCGCCCGCGCGTTCGCCGACGCCGGTGACAAGGTCGCGATCACGTATCGCTCGGGTGAGCCGCCCAAGGGCTTCCTCGCCGTCAAGTGCGACATCACCGACTCCGAGCAGGTGGAGCAGGCCTACAAGGAGATCGAGGCCCAGCACGGCCCGGTCGAGGTGCTCGTCGCCAATGCCGGCATCACCAAGGACCAGCTCCTGATGCGCATGTCCGAGGAGGACTTCACCTCGGTCGTCGACACCAACCTCACCGGCACCTTCCGGATCGTCAAGCGCGCCAACCGCGCCATGCTGCGTGCCCGCAAGGGCCGGGTCGTCCTGATCTCCTCGGTGGTGGGCCTGGCCGGCCAGGCGGGGCAGGCGAACTACGCCGCGTCCAAGGCCGGTCTGGTCGGCTTCGCGCGCTCCCTCGCCCGTGAGCTGGGTTCGCGCAACATCACGTTCAACGTCGTCGCGCCCGGCTTCGTCGACACCGACATGACCAAGGTGCTCACCGACGAGCAGCGGGCGGGCATCGTGTCGCAGGTGCCGCTCGGCCGGTACGCGCAGCCCGAGGAGATCGCCGCCGCGGTGCGGTTCCTCGCCTCGGACGACGCCTCGTACATCACTGGAGCCGTCATTCCCGTTGACGGCGGACTGGGAATGGGTCACTGAACGACATGAGCGGAATTCTCGAGGGCAAGCGCGTCCTGATCACCGGCGTGCTGATGGAGTCCTCCATCGCCTTCCACACGGCCCGGCTGGCCCAGGAACAGGGCGCCGAGATCATCCTGACCGCGTTCCCGCGGCCCACGCTGACCGAGCGCATCGCCAGGAAGCTCCCCAAGCCCACCAAGGTCATCGAGCTCGACGTGACCAACGAGGAGCACCTGGGCCGTCTCGCCGACGTCGTGGGCGAGGAGCTCGGCGGCCTCGACGGCGTCGTGCACTCCATCGGCTTCGCGCCGCAGGACGCGCTGGGCGGCAACTTCCTCAACACGCCGTTCGAGTCGGTCGCCACGGCCATGCACGTCTCGGCGTTCTCCCTGAAGTCCCTGACCATGGCCTGCCTGCCGCTGATGCAGAGCGGCGGTTCCGTCGTCGGCCTCACCTTCGACGCGCAGTACGCCTGGCCGCAGTACGACTGGATGGGCCCGGCCAAGGCCGCGCTGGAGGCGACCAGCCGCTACATGGCGCGTGACCTGGGCAAGCAGAACATCCGCTGCAACCTGATCTCGGCGGGCCCGATCGGCTCCATGGCAGCCAAGTCCATCCCGGGCTTCGGCGAGCTGGCCTCCGTGTGGGACCACCGGGCCCCGCTGGAGTGGGACCTGAAGGACCCGGAGCCGGCCGGCCGCGGGGTCGTCGCCCTGCTGAGCGACTGGTTCCCGAAGACCACGGGCGAGATCGTCCACGTGGACGGCGGGCTGCACGCCGTCGGCGCGTAGCACCCGGGAGCGGCCCCTTCGGAGGCCGCCGGGGGCCCGCACCCGTGACGGGTGCGGGCCCCCGGCCGTGTCACCCGGCCGGCTCAGCACAGCGGGCGGGATCCGGCGGCGACAGGGCACTGTGGAGTACGCGTCCGCCGCGTGATCCCCCTCCCCAGCACGGCCGAGGAGGCCCCCTTGTGCGCTTCTACCGCCTGGCCTCGATGACCGTCGCCGTCGCCGCGGGTGTCGGACTCGTGCCGATCCTGTCGTACGACGCGATGCCGTACGACGCGATGCCGCACGCGCGCGTGCACCCTGCCGACGTGGGGCCGGGCGACGCCGGGCCGAAGGACGCGGCGGCCGACGATCCGTTCGGTGCCGCCTGCCGGATCGGGGTCGACGGCTCCTGGGTGACCGCGTACTGCCACAACCCCTATCCGGACACCGACCACGTGCGCCTGCACGTCGAGTGCCTCCGTTGGTGGGACCTCGACAGCGACAGCCCTCCGGTGGCCGCCGGACCCGCACAGACCGTACGGCTCGACGGGCGCTGCTGGGACGAGGTCGGGACGGCGTGGATCAGCCACCGGAAGGCGGACTGACGCGCCCCGGACGGCACGCGAACGGGTAGGCGGCGGCCTCTTCGGCCGCCGTCGTCGCGTCACCCGCGCGGATCGCGTCCAGCAGCCGCGCGTGGTCCATGTGCGTCTCGGGGGTCAGCTCCTGGCCCACGTCGTCGCGCAGCCAGTCCCGCAGCACCTCGCTGAGGTCCGCGTACAGGGCGATCAGTACGTCGTTGTGGGACGCGGCGACGACGGCGAGGTGGAAGGTGGCGTCCGCCGCCACGAACGGTTCCGCCGCCCCCGAGGCCCAGGCCTCCTCGCGGCGCAGCAGCAGCGTGTCGAGCTGCTTGAGGTCCTTCTCGGTGCGCCGCCGGGCGGCCAGCCGCGCCGCGGACGCCTCCAGGGTGGAGCGCAGTTCCGCGATGTGCCCGGGGTCGGCGTCGGCGAAGCGGCGGTGCATCACTCCCGCCAGCTCGCTCGTGGCGACGACATACGTGCCCGAGCCCTGGCGGATGGCCAGCAGTCCGTTGTGCGCCAGCGCGCGGACGGCCTCGCGGACCGTGTTACGGGCCACCCCCAGCTGCTCGACCAGCTCCGGTTCGGTCGGAATGCGGGAGCCGACCGGCCACTCGCCCGAGATGATCTGGGCGCGCAGAGCGGCGATGACCTGCTCGGACAGTGCGGAACGACGGGGGTGGCTCAGGGGCATGACACACCTTCGCACGTCAGGGGCATCGGGTGGCGTCCGGACATGGACAACCAATCATCCCATGATTCTATGATGGGTCTCATGGTTGGTGAGGAATCCCGGACGGTCACGTCCACGACGGCGCGCACGAAGGCTCCGGCGTCCGACGGCACGGAGCCCGGTGCCAGGGGAGCGGGTGAGGCCGGACGGTCCGGCACGCGCGCGTGGACGACGCGGCTGCTCGTCGTCGGCATAGTGGTGGCGGCGCTGAACCTCCGCCCCGCCATCACCAGCCTCGGCGCACTGCTCGAGGAGGTCCGTAGCGGGCTCGGCATGAGTGGCACCATGGCCGGGCTGCTCACTTCCGTGCCCCCGCTGTGCTTCGCCGTCTTCGGTGTCACCGCCCCGCGGCTGGCCCGCCGCTTCGGGCCGGGTGCGGTGGTGTGCGCCGGCATGGCCGCCATCGGCACCGGTCTGCTCATCCGTCCGTTCACGGGGAGCACGGCGGGCTTCCTGGCGGCCAGCGCCCTCGCGCTCATGGGCATCGCCGTCAGCAACGTCCTGATGCCGGTCATCGTCAAGCAGTGGTTCCCGGACCGGGTCGGCTCCATGACCGGCCTGTACTCCATGGCCCTCGCCCTCGGCACGGCCCTGGCCGCCGCGGTGACCGTGCCGGCGACCGAGGCGCTGGGCGGGAACTGGGAGTCGGGACTCGCCCTGTGGGCCGCGCTCGCCGCGGCCGCCGTACTGCCCTGGCTCCCGTTCGTGGGGGAGCGGGGCCGGGCGCCTGCGGAGCGGACGCCCGCGCGGGAGCGGCGCGGGCCGGAACGGCACCCGCGGGGAGGGGGTGCACCGGGGCAGCAGGTGTCCGGACAGCACCCGTCACGGGAGCGGGAGCCCGCGGCCGAGCTGCGGATCACCCGCAGCCGGACCGCCTGGGCGCTCGCCGTCTTCTTCGGACTCCAGGCGACCGCCGCCTACATCACCATGGGCTGGATGGCGCAGATCTTCCGGGACGCGGGCGTCACCGCGAGCACCGCCGGGCTGCTCCTCGCGCTCACCATGGTGATGGGAGTGCCGCTCGCCTTCGTCATCCCGCGCGTCGCCACGCGGCTGCCCCGGCAGGGTCCGATCGTGATCGTGCTCGGCATGAGCGGCCTGATCGGATACGCCGGGCTGTACTTCGCGCCCGCCGCCGGCGCCCTGGCCTGGGCGCTGCTGCTGGGCATCGCCAACTGCGCCTTCCCGCTCGCGCTCACCATGGTCGGGATGCGGGCCAGGTCCGGCGCGGGCGTGGCCGAGCTGTCGGCCTTCGCGCAGAGCACCGGCTATCTGATCTCCATCCCGGGCCCTCTCCTGGTGGGCGTCCTCTACCAGCACAGCGGCGGCTGGGGACTGCCGTTGGTGCTCATGGCCGCCCTGCTGATCCCGCAGATGATCGCCGGCGTGCTGGCGGGCCGTGCCCGCACGGTGGAGGACGACGCGGCGGCCACCCGCTGAACCCGCGGCCCTCCGGGTTTCCGCGCCCTCACCCCGCCCACCCCGCCTCACCCCGGCACACACCGAACCGTCGCCGGGTGCGAGACTTGCCCCATGCCAGTCCTCGACCCGAACCCCCAGAACGGCCAGAAGAAGATGCTGCTCGTCTTCGGCGCGTTCTTCGCCATCTTCATCGTCATCGGTGTGATCGCGAGCATCCTGGCGCCGTGACACCCCGCTGTCCCGGTCGGGCGGCCATGGTGGTGCTGGCACCCCCATCCCCTAGGGGGCCAGGCTCAGGGTCAAGTGGGTGGGTCACCGGATGGGTCGACGGCCCGGGAGCGCATACCTTCGAGATGTGGCCGTGAGACGCGGACACGGACCCCTCGGAGAGCGGAGGCCCCATGCCGGCGCGCACGCACACCCGGCCCCGCCCGGCCTCCCGGGGCGGCGTCGACATCCGGCTGCCGTGGTGGGCCCTCGCCCTGCCCACGCTCGCCTTCGTCGCGCTGCTCACCCTGATCCTGAACCCCGCCGACGCGCACGCGGCGGCCGCCGAGCCCGGGATCACCCACCTCATCGAGCGGGCACAGCGGCTCATAACCCACTGAGCACCCCGGAAGTGGCCTCCAACTACCTGCGCCCCATGGCCTGTTTCATGCGAAGCTGGGTCACATGAGCGTCGCAGAACCTCGCAGGATTGTCCTTTTCCGGCACGCGAAGGCCGACTGGCCACCGGTGAACGACCACGAGCGCCCGCTCGCCGAGCGCGGCAGGATGGACGCCGCAGTCGCCGGACGCAAGCTCACCGACTCCGCCATCGCCTTCGATCTGGCACTGTGCTCCACCGCGACCCGGACCCGGGAGACGTGGAAACTCGCGGTTCACGAGTTCCCACAGCGACCGAAGACCGTGTACGAGGAGCGGATCTACGAGGCCTCACCCGGTGAGCTGATCGCCCTGCTGAACGAAACCCCGGACGATGCGCAGAACGTGCTCCTCGTCGGCCACAACCCCGGCATCCAGGGAGTGGCCGAGATCCTCGCCGGATCGGCCCAGGGGGACGCGGGCGAGCGGATGAGCCGTCGCGGCTATCCGGCCGCCGCGTTCGCCGTGCTGTCCTTCAGCGGTCCCTGGAAGTCCCTGGAGCCGGGCGTCGCCACCCTGCTCGACTACTGGGCTCCCAGCGAGTGACCCTCGCGGCATGACAGCGGGGCCCGGCACCGAGGGCGGGGCCCGGATGCCGGGCCCCGCTCCCGCAAGGACACCGGACAGGCCCCGGCCCTTCGCGCGGCTCAGTCCAGGTCGAGGACGTCCGCCGCCTCGACCTCTTCGCGCGTGATGCCCAGCAGATACAGGACGGTGTCCAGGAAAGGGAAGTTCACCGCGGTGTGGGCGGCCTGACGTACCACCGGCTTGGCGTTGAAGGCGACCCCGAGCCCCGCCGCGTTGAGCATGTCCAAATCGTTCGCGCCGTCGCCGATCGCCACGGTCTGCGACAGCGGAACCCCCGCCGCGGCGGCGAACCGGCGCAGCAGCCGCGCCTTGCCCGCCCGGTCCACGATCTCGCCCGTGACCCTGCCGGTCAGCTTCCCGTCGACGATCTCCAGGGTGTTGGCGTGGGCGAAGTCCAGCGCCAGCCGCTCCTTCAGATCGTCCGTGACCTGGGTGAACCCCCCGGAGACCACACCCACCTGGTAGCCGAGCCGCTTCAGCGTGCGGACCAGGGTGCGGGCGCCCGGCGTCAGCCGTACCTCGCTGCGCACCTTGTCCACCACGGAGGCGTCCAGCCCCGCCAGCAACTGCACGCGCGCGTGCAGCGACTGCTCGAAGTCCAGTTCCCCGCGCATCGCCGCCTCGGTCACCTCGGCGACCTTGTCCTGGCAGCCGGCGTGGGCGGCGAAGAGTTCGATCACCTCGTCCTGGATGAGCGTGGAGTCCACATCCATGACGACCAGACGCTGAGCCCGCCGGTGCAGTCCGGCCGCGACGACGGCGACATCCACCCCGAGCTTCGCCGCGTCGGTCACCAGGGCGGTGCGCAGCGGCTCCGTCTCCACTCCGGACACCGCGAACTCCACCGCGGTCACCGGGTACTTGGCGAGCCGGAAGACACGGTCGATATTGGCGCCGGACCGGGTGATCCGCGCTGCGATCGCCGCCGTCGTCCCGGCGGTGAGCGGGTGGCCCAGCACGGTGACCAGGGAACGGCCGAGCCCGCGCGGGCGGTTGTCCCCGATGCCGGAGATGATCTCCGCCTGGAGCTTCATGGACTCCGCCCAGCCGTGGACGGTCGCCCGCAGGTTGCCCTCCAGGCCCTGCGCCGGCTCGGTCACGAGCGCGCACAGCACGATTCGGCCACGCGTGACGACCTGCTCGATGTCGACCACATCGACGGAGTAGGCGGCGAGAGTGTCGAAGAGACCGGCTGTGATGCCCGGCCTGTCCTTGCCGAAGATCTTGACAAGAAGTGTGGGAACGTCCGAGGTCTGCGATGCGCTCATGGTGTTCCCACCGTATCCGGCACGCAGTGCCCCGCGCGCCCGAGGTCCGTCTGGCGGACAGCGAACTCTCGGCGTCGCCCAGGTGTCCCGGACCTTACGCTCCCGGGCGGTCGCCTCTCTCGCGGTCCTTCCCGCCTCCCTCACCGCCCGCCGCCGGGCCTTCGCGGCGGCGGGGGAGGCGGCGGGGGAGGCGGCCCCTCGTCCGGCCACAACGGCGGCCGCCTCCCGGCCGACGGCCCGGAGCCGTGCCCGGAACCCCGCCCGGTCCCGCCGCTCCCGGTCCCGCCGCTCCCGGTCCCGCCGCTCCCGGGCTGGCCGCCTCGGGGCCGGCCACGCGGAGGCGGCTCGACGGGACGGATCACGGTGGGAG
Organism: Streptomyces yamdrokensis; assembly: GCF_053890455.1. Classification (NCBI taxonomy): domain Bacteria; kingdom Bacillati; phylum Actinomycetota; class Actinomycetes; order Kitasatosporales; family Streptomycetaceae; genus Streptomyces; species Streptomyces yamdrokensis. Next base: position 1,604,146 of record NZ_CM132679.1, on the reverse strand, counting down.
CGCCGGAGACATCGTCGTTCGGCCCGCCCGTGTCCGGTGCGCCCGGCATGCTGCCGTCCCGGGGAGGCTCGTCCGCCGTCCTGCCGGGCGGCCGTATGTCACCGAGTGCCGTGGGGAGGCCGGGCCGCTGCCGGCCTTCCCCTGCCGGGCGCGCGTCCTGCGGCTCCCGCAGCTCCTTTGGCACGACCAGATACGGATTGGTGCCCGGGTTCGGTGGCCGATACGGCACCCCCGGCGCGTACGGCCCGGCTCCCGCCCCGGACCACGGCCCGCTCCCCGCACGGCCGACAGCCCCGGCGCCCCGTACGGCCTCCGTGCTTCCCGCACCCGCCGAGACTCCCGTGCCCCCCGTGCCTTCCCCGGCGCGGGCACCCTCCCGAGCCGAGGCCGCCGCCCGCGCCAGTGGCGCCGCCCACCGTCCCACCGCTCCGCCCACCCATGCCAGCAGTGCCCCCGCGGCACCCGCGCCCGCACCCCAGGCGGCCCCCAGGAGCAGTGCCATGCCGAGGTTCCCGTGCAGCTCGATGTCCGCGCCGAACGCGTCGAAGCCGAGCACGGACAGCGAGGCGTTCGCCGACACCTCCGTCAGCCGGACGAGCAGCATCAGAGCCAACGCCGTCGCGCCCCCCAGCCGCAGGGCACACCGCCCGGCGAAGACCGCCGCGCCCCCTCCCCGTACGGCACCCGCACCGGCCGCCACCCCCGGCGGCGTCCGCACCGCGGCCAGTACGCCGGCCAGCAGCATCATCACCGCGGCCGCCACCCCCAGCAGCCACACCCGCCCGTCGAGCTCGGCCAGCCGGGCCAGTGTGAGCGGCCGATCAGAACCCGTGCGCAGCAGGTCGTCCACGGGGTACGGCAGAACACCGAGCAGCGCACCCGTCGCCCGCCCGTCCCAAGGCACGAACAGCCCGATCGGGACGCCGAGCCACACCCCGTTCGGCGCACCCAGCAGCGCGGCTCCCGCGATCCGCCGGGGGTGGTCGTCGCCGATCGCCGCGTACCCCGCCGCGGCGAACCCCGCGGTCACCGCCACCAGCCCCACCACGACCAGGGCGGACACGGCGGGCCGTACGACACGGTGCACGGCGTCCCAGCCGTGCGGCAGCGGAGTTCGCCGGGACGCCAGCAGCGCGACGGCCAGGACGCCGACCGCCCAGCCCGGACCGCCGAGCAGCGTCGGCACCGTGTCGACGGTGAACCCGACCGACACCTGCGCCTCGATAAGGCCGCCGATCCGGTCCGGCAGCAGACCCCCGACGTCCCCGAGGTCGCCCGGCCCCGGAATCTCCAGCCCGCCACCACCGGCCGGCAGGTCGTCCGGCCCCAGCGCGCCCCCGTCGAGCGTCACGACGTCGCGCCCCGCCCACACCAGTCCGCCCGACATCGCCACGCAGAACGCCACGATTGTGCCCGCGCGGGCGACGAGTTCGGCTGGTGACACCACGGCGCCCGCAGCCCGCAGGGACCGTAGGAAGAAGTACGACAACAGCAGCGCACCGGCCAGACTCACCCCCAGCGGTGTGACCTCGACGGCCGTGCCCACCTCCGCGCCCGACAGCCCGGACACCGACACGTCGCCGGACGGGGTGACCGAGCCGCCGGCCGCCAGCGCCACCACCGCTGCCGTCATCGGCCCCAGCGAACCCGCCGAGTCCGCGTCCAGCAGCCGCAGTCCCAGCGCCGCCGTCCCCGCCATCCCGATCAGCGCCCAGCTCACCGCGGCGACCGCGGACATCACGACGTCCACCCACGGCACGCGCGGGTCACGCCCTGTGGTATCGACGCCTGTGGCAGCGCTCATGGCAGACCCCCCCGATCCGCTCCGCGGCGAGGTGGCCGCGCACGTCCCTCTCGCGTGGATTACCACTTTCCGGCCCGGTTTCAACCCCGTCAACGGCGGCGCCGACAGCATCCGGGCGCCCGCTTCGCAAGGCCCGGCTTTCGGTCAGGGGGCCGGGCCTGAAATAGTTCCCCCCGATGTTCGACATCCCTAGACTCCCTGCGATGGGGGAAATTCGGGGGACAACTCAGTGGGGCATGGAGTGCCGGAACTCGTACTGGAATCAAACGGACGGACCTGGACGCTCGATCCGTCCAGGTCGTACACCCTGGGACGTGATCCGCAGGGGGATGTCGTGGTGGACGATGCCAGGGTGTCCTGGCGTCACGCCACGATCAGCTTCAACGGCCGCAACTGGGTCGTCGAGGACCATGGCAGCACCAACGGCACGTTCGCGCAGGGCCAGCGCATCCACCATCTGGAGATCAGCTCCGACACGGCGCTGAACCTGGGCAACGCGACCGACGGGCCGCGCGTGACCCTGACCGGTGCCGCGGCCCCGGCCGCCTCGCCGCAGGCACAGCCGCAGCAGCAGCCGTACGCCGCGCAGGGGGTACAGGGGGCGACCCCGGGCTGGGTCCAGCAGGGGCAGCGGCAGGCGCAGGCCCAGGGCGGCTGGCAGCAGCCGCAGGCGCCGCAGCAGTCCGCCCCGCACGTCCCGCAGCAGCAGGGTCCCGGTGGCGCGGCGGGGGCGCCGCCGATGTACGGCGACCGCAGTCCGACCACGTTCCACCAGTTCTCGCTCGGCCGCGTGATGCGGATCGGCCGTGCGCTGGAGAACGACCTGGTCGTCTCCGACCTGCAGGTCTCCCGCAACCACGCCGAGTTCCACTCGACGCCCGACGGCCGCATGGAGATCCGCGACCTGGGCTCGCACAACGGGACCTACGTCAACGGTATGCCGATCGCCAAGGGCGGCACGCAGCTGCTCGGGCCGACCGACATCGTGGGCGTCGGCCACTCGACGTTCCGGATCGTCGGCGACCGGCTCGAGGAGTTCGTCGACACCGGTGAGGTCTCCTTCTCCGCCCGGCACCTGACCGTCACGGTCGACGGCGGCAAGCAGATCCTCAAGGACGTCTCCTTCGGCGTCCCCGAGAAGTCGCTGGTCGCGGTCATCGGCCCGTCCGGCTCCGGCAAGTCGACCCTGCTCAAGGCGCTCACCGGCTACCGGCCCGCCGACCAGGGCGAGGTCCTCTACGACAACCGGAACCTCTACAAGCAGTTCGCCGAGCTGCGCCAGCGCATCGGTCTGGTCCCGCAGGACGACATCCTGCACAAGGAACTGACCGTCAAGAAGGCCCTCAAGTACGCGGCCAAGCTCCGCTTCCCGGCCGACACCACGGCCGCCGAGCGCGACGCCCGCATCGACGAGGTGCTGCGCGAGCTGAAGCTGGACATCCACAAGGACAAGAAGGTCACGTCTCTCTCCGGCGGCCAGCGCAAGCGGGTCTCGGTGGCCCTGGAGCTGCTCACCAAGCCGTCGCTGATCTTCCTGGACGAGCCGACCTCGGGCCTCGACCCGGGCATGGACCGCGATGTCATGCAGCTGCTGCGCGGACTCGCCGACGACGGGCGCACGGTCCTCGTCGTCACCCACTCCGTGGCGGAGCTGGCGATCTGCGACAAGCTCCTGGTGATGGCACCCGGCGGTTCCGTCGCCTACTTCGGCCCGCCGGACGAGGCGCTGAACTTTTTCGGCTACGACACCTGGGCCGACGTCTTCTCCGCCTTCGAGAACTACCGCGACTACGACTGGGCGGGCCGCTGGAAGGGCTCGCAGCACTACCAGATGTACGCCGCGGACATCGACGCGGTCGCGCCGCAGTCCGTACAGGTCCCGGCGATGCAGGCCATGCGGCCGCCGAAGCCGCAGGGCTGGATGTCGCAGTTCGTCACGCTGGTACGCCGCTACGTCTCGGTGATCGTCTCCGACAAGGGCTTCCTCGCCCTGACGGTGATCCTTCCGGCCGTGCTCGGTGCGGTCAGCCTCCTCATCGAAGCCGACAAGGGGCTGCTGCCGAACGAGCCCAACGCGGCCGGCCGGATCATCCCGAACGGCACGGCGACCACGGTCCTGCTGATCCTCGCGGTCGGCGCCTGTTTCGCCGGCGCCGCGAACTCCGTACGTGAGTTGATCAAGGAACGGGTCATCTACGAGCGGGAACGCGCGACCGGTCTGTCCCGCTCGGCGTATCTGATGTCCAAGGTGTTCGTGCTCGGCATGATCACCGTCCTGCAGGGCCTGATGGTCGGCGTCATCGGTTTCTCCAGCCGGGAGATCCCCGAAGAGGGGCTGGTCCTCGGAGGCTTCACCCTGCTCGAGCTGTCCATCCCGATCATGGCGCTCGGCTTCACCTCGATGATGTTCGGCCTGATCATCTCCGCGCTGGTGAAGACCGCCGAGAAGACCATGCCGCTGCTGGTGATGTTCGCGATCATCCAGGTCGTGTTCACCGGTTGTCTGTTCGCGCTGCACGGCGCGGTCGGCGTCAACCAGTTCTCGTTCCTGATGCCGTCGCGCTGGGCGGTCGCCGCCGCCGGCGCCACGCTGGACTTCAACAGGATCAGCCCGCCGGAGACGCCGGGCGACACCGACCCGCTGTGGGAGCACACGGCCGGGGCCTGGTTCATGGACATGGGCGCGCTCATCGCCCTCGGTGTGATCTGCGGCTTCTTCGTGGCCCGCTTCCTGCGCCGCCACGAGCCCGAGGTCATGCGCAAGTGAGGCCCGGGGCCGTACGCGTGTGAGGTACGTACGCCGAAGGGCGGCACCCCCGCCACGGGAGTGCCGCCCTTCGGCGTACGTGTTCGCGAGAAGAGGTCCGCGCCGACCTCAGTACGCGCTGTTGACGTTGTCCATGGAGCCGTACCGGTCCGCCGCGTAGTTGCAGGCGGCGGTGATGTTCGCGACCGGGTCGTAGATGTTCTTCGACGTGCCCGGGACGTGGTACGCCGAGAACGTCGGCGGGATCACCTGCAGCAGCCCCTTGGACGGGATGCCGTTCTGGGCGTTGATGTCCCAGAGATTGATGGCCTTCGGGTTGCCCGAGGACTCCCGGATGATGTTGCGGTGGATGCCCTCGTACGACCCCGGGATACCACGCTTCTTCATGATGTCCAGGGACTCGCGGATCCATCCGTCGAGGTTGTCGGCGTAGCGCTTCTGGGCGGGCTTGCCGCTGTCGCTCCGCGGGCCGTCCCACCGGCGGTCGCCGGAGCGGCCCGCCCGGTCGCTCTCGCGCTCCCGCTCGGCCTTCTTCTTCGCGTCGGCCGCGTCGGCCTTCTTCTCGGCCGCCGCGTCGGCGGCGGCCTGCTTCTTCGCGGCGATCAGCTCGGTCTTCACACCGGTGCCGGCCAGCTGGTCGGTGACGGTGCCCTTGACGTCCTTGATCGGCTCGGTGCTGTAGGCGATCCGTGCGGTGGAGGCCGCCTCGCTCGTGGTCGTCGTCGACGCGTCGCTCGGCGTGGCCGAGAACCCGATGGCCGCGGCGCCGACGGCGGCGACACCGGCGACGGCGACCTTGTGATGGCGGTTCAGAGCACGGGCGTGCCCACGGATGAGGAAGTTCTTCGACATGGGTGGGGGACCTCTTCGAATAGCGCGGAGGTCGCTCAACGTCCGGTGGGGACAGTGGTTGTTCCGGCACGAACGCCGAGGGGGAGAACCCACGGCGCTGAGCGACGGGAGCCATTCTTAGCGGCCGCAAAATGGCGAGGCAAAGGTGTGACGTACGAAGCCGGGTAGTGGATCAGGGGTACGTATGTCGGGCGAATCGGACTATACGCCCGGCATGGGTGTCCGCTATGTATCTCCTATGCGTGTTCGTACGTGATGTGCGTCCTATGCCCGGCCTCACATCCGACACCCCTTTCCCTTACTGAATGTTGCTGGAGCAAGTCACTCTGTGAGGGGTTTCGGCCGGCACCCCGACCGGCCGACGACGGCTCCCGGTACGCCCGGGGTCCTACGACCTCCGGCCCAGGTCGTCGCCGTCGCCGGACGGATCCGCGGCGCCGGAGCCCGCCGGTACCGTGAGGACATGAGCCACGGTCCCCCGTCAGGTCTCGCCGCGGTGAGCACCGCGCTGCTGGCCATGAGCAGGCACCTCGAGGTGCGCGACGTCCTCAAGACGATCGTCGCCTCGGCCCGCGAGCTGCTCGACGCGCAGTACGCCGCGCTCGGCGTCCCCGACGACCACGGCGGCTTCGCCCAGTTCGTGGTCGACGGCGTCAGCGACGCGCAGTGGAAGGCCATCGGCCCCCTCCCGCGCCAGCACGGCATTCTCGCCGCGATGCTGCGCGAGGAGACGCCCCAACGCCTCGCCGACGTGCGCAGGGACCCCCGCTTCGAGGGCTGGCCGAGCGCCCACCCCGATCTGGTCGACTTCCTGGGCCTGCCCATCCGCGACGGCGACGAGGCCATCGGGGCCCTCTTCCTCGCCAACAAGCTGAGGCCCGTCGGGAAGGACCCCGCACAGGCCTCGGGCCGTCCCGCGCCGACGGGCACCTGCGGATTCACCCAGGACGACGAGGAGGTACTCGGCATCCTGGCCCAGCACGCCGCGATCGCCCTCACCAACGCCCGGCTCTACGAGCGCAGCCGCGAACTGACCATCGCCGAGGAACGCTCCCGCCTCGCCCACGAGCTCCACGACGCCGTCAGCCAGAAACTGTTCTCCCTGCGGCTCACCGCCCAGGCGGCCGCCCGCCTCGTGGACCGCGACCCGTCCCGGGCCAAGGGCGAACTCCAGCAGGTCGCCACCCTGGCGGCCGAGGCCGCCGAAGAGCTGCGCGCCGCGGTCGTCGAGCTGCGCCCGGCCGCCCTCGACGAGGACGGTCTCGTCGCCACCCTCCGCACCCAGGTCCAGGTCCTCGACCGCGCCCAGAGCGCGCGCGTGACCTTCACCGGCCACGGCGCGCGCGCCCTGCCGGCCGCCCAGGAGGAAGCGGTGCTGCGCGTGGCCCAGGAGGCACTGCACAACGCGCTGCGGCACGCGGAGGCCGGCCGCGTGGACGTCGTCCTGGAGCGCCGGGGCAGCGGCGCGGTCCTGCGGGTCGCCGACGACGGCAAGGGCTTCGACCCGGGGATCATCCGCCGCGCTGGACGCCATCTCGGCCTGGTCTCGATGCGTGACCGGGCGAGCGGGGCCGGCGGCAGCCTGACCGTGGAATCGGCGCCCGGCAAGGGCACCACGATCGAGATGGAGGTTCCCGGTGGCTGACGCGATCAGGGTGCTGCTGGTCGACGACCACCAGGTGGTCCGCCGGGGCCTGCGCACCTTTCTGGAGGTGCAGGACGACATCGAGGTCGTCGGAGAGGCCGCGGACGGCGCCGAAGGAGTCGCCCGCGCCGACGAGCTGCGGCCCGACGTGATCCTGATGGACGTCAAGATGCCGGGCATGGACGGGGTGGACGCCCTGCGCCGGCTCCGCGAACTGGACCATCCCGCGCGCGTGCTGATCGTCACCAGCTTCACCGAGCAGCGCACCGTGGTCCCGGCCCTGCGTGCGGGCGCCGCCGGATACGTGTACAAGGACATCGACCCCGACGCGCTCGCCGGCGCCATCCGCTCCGTCCACGCCGGGCACGTCCTCCTCCAGGCCGAGGTCGCCGGTGCCCTGCTGGCCCAGGAGGAGACCCACTCGGGCCAGGGCCGCGCAGGGTCGCTCACGGAGCGGGAGCGCGAGGTGCTCGGCCTCATAGCGGACGGCCGCTCCAACCGGGAGATCGCCCGCGCCCTGGTGCTGTCCGAGAAGACTGTGAAGACGCACGTCTCGAACATCCTGATGAAACTCGACCTGTCGGACCGCACCCAGGCCGCCCTGTGGGCCGTACGCCACGGGCTGAGCACGTGATGTGCGACGCGCCGTGACGTTCGGGGCCGGGCGGATGGTTCCCCTCCGGTCTGAGATTCATACTGTCGTGGGAATGGTCCCGGATGGCGCATCCTTCTCCGGCCCCCGCCGTTGTTCCGTACGTACCGCGGCGCCTGCCGCGGTGACCGCGAGGAGGGCTCGGAAAGTGAAGAACCTGAAGAAGGCGGCGGCCGTGACGATGATGGCCGGCGGACTGCTCGCCGCCGGTACGGGCATGGCCTCCGCCACCGACGGCGCGCACGCCGACGGCAAGGCCGTGGGCTCCCCGGGCGTGGTCTCGGGCAATGTCGTCCAGGTCCCGGTCGACGTCCCGGTCAACGTCTCCGGCAACAGCGTCAACGTGATCGGTCTGCTGAACCCCGCCTTCGGCAACGTGGCGGTCAACGGCTGACGCCTGTCACCGACCCGGTGGCGACCCCGGCCTCCCGGCCCCACCCGGGAGGCCTGTCGGTGCGGCCGGGGCCACCGGGTCCACCCGCACTCACCTCACGCCCCGCTCCCGTTCCTCCACCACGGAGTTGTACGCCGCGACCTGCGCCCGCCGGGCCGTCCGCTCCACCGGCCGCAGCGCCTCCCCCCGCGCCGCCATCTCCGATGCGCTCACCGCGCCCCCGTGTCCGTTCGTACGGGCCAGCGTGACCAGCGCCCCGACCCGCTGCGCCAGCTCCAGCACCCGCACCGCCCGCGGTGGATACCCCGGCGCCAGCACCTGACGCCCCGCCTCCGCCCGCGCCCGGTAGGCGTCGATCGCCGCCTCGGCCACCGGCCCCGACCCGGCCAGGTCCAGCCGCGTCAGGACCTCGGTCGCCTCCCGCAGCGCCTCCGCCAGCTCCCGCTCCGCCTCGCCGAGCGAGGGCACATCGGCGGGCGGTGCCTCCCGCACCGGCAGACAGTGCCAGACGACCTCCACATGCACGTCACCCCCGGGCCCGGCCTCCCGCACCCGGGGCACCAGCCCGAAGGCGGCCCCGTGACCCACCACCGCCTCCCCCGCCTCCAGCGCCCGCGCGTTGAACTCCGGCGGCCCGCTCAGCCCCAGCGGATGTCCCGGCGTGGGCAGCGCGATCCGCAGCCCGGTCGCCCCGAGCGCCCGCAGCCGCCCCAGCGCCAGCGTGAGGCCCACCGGCACGGACTCGCCCGGCACCCCCTCCACCCGGTGCACCGCGTCGTCACCGACGACGGCGAGCACGGCCTCGTCCGGCGAGACAAGACCGGCAACAAGGGCATTTCCCCATGCGGTGAGACGTCCTGAACGTGGTTCCGAGAGCATGCCCCCACCCTAAGGACCGGACCGAGGGGATGTCCGGGCCGACCGGTGGCGTAGATTTCATGAAGGGCCGCGCCCATGGGCGCGGCGGACCGACCACAGGTGTACGACACAGCCGGGACCCGGCCACACTGCAAGGGGAGACAACGCGCTCATGAGCGATGTTCTGGAGCTTCAGGACGTATCCGTGGTCCGCGAGGGCCGGGCTCTGGTGGACCAGGTCTCCTGGTCGGTCAAGGAGGGCGAGCGCTGGGTCATCCTCGGCCCCAACGGCGCCGGCAAGACCACCCTCCTCAACATCGCCTCCAGTTACCTGTTCCCCACCGCGGGCACCGCCACCGTCCTCGGCGAGACCCTCGGCGCCCCCGGCACCGACGTCTTCGAACTGCGCCCGCGCATCGGTATCGCCGGAAACGGCATGGCGGACAAGCTTCCCAAGCGCCAGACGGTCCTGCAGACCGTACTGACCGCCGCCTACGGCATGACCGCCGGCTGGCAGGAGGAGTACGAGGAGATCGACGAACAGCGCGCCCGTGCCTTCCTCGACCGTCTCGGCATGTCCGAGTTCGTGGACCGCAGGTTCGGCACCCTCTCCGAGGGCGAGCGCAAGCGCACCCTCATCGCCCGCGCGCTGATGACCGACCCCGAGCTGCTGCTCCTCGACGAGCCCGCCGCCGGCCTCGACCTCGGCGGCCGCGAGGACCTCGTACGCCGCCTCGGCCGCCTCGCCCGTGATCCGATCGCCCCCTCCATGATCATGGTCACGCACCACGTCGAGGAGATCGCCCCCGGCTTCACCCACGTGCTGATGACCCGTCAGGGCAAGGTCCTCGCCGCCGGCCCACTGGAACTCGAGCTCACCTCCCGCAACCTCTCCCTCTGCTTCGGTCTCCCGCTGGTCGTGGAACAGGTCGGCGACCGCTGGACCGCACAGGGCCTCCCGATGGCCTGACGCCCGAGGCTCGAGGCCGGCGGCCCGAACCCGCCCCGCCCCGGGGGGAATCGGCGAAGAACCAGGGAACAGGTCCCGGGGGCCCCGGGACGCGTCGAGATACGTCCGATTCAAGAACCGGGCCGAGAAAGCCCGTTCACACCCCGGGCGCTCTGTCGGTGACCGGGTACGCGGTCCTACCATGACCATGTGGACATCGACGCATGGCTCTGGTGGCTGATCGGCGCGGCAGTACTCGGCATCGCGCTGGTGATCACCGCGATGCCCGAACTCGGCATGCTCGCGGTGGGCGCCATCGCCGCCGCGGTGGTCTCCGGAATCTTCGGTGGCGGCGCCGTGGCCCAGGTAGTGGTCTTCGCCGTCGTCTCGACCGCCCTCATCGCCGTCGTGCGGCCCATCGCGAAGCGACAACGCGCGGACCGCTCCCAACACGCCACCGGGGTGGACGCCCTGAAGGGCAAACAGGCCGTCGTGCTGGAGCGGGTCGACGGCTCCGGCGGCCGGATCAAACTGGCCGGCGAGGTGTGGTCGGCACGCGCCCTCGACTCCGGCCACGCCTATGAGGTCGGCCAGGAAGTGGACGTCGTGGAGATCGAGGGAGCCACGGCGATCGTCATGTGACCGCGCGAACCGCGCGAACCGCGCGAACGACCTCGTACGACGTGTTCCCACAGGGCCACAACTGGACCGAACGGCCAGCGAGTTGTACTACGGTCTGGCAGACTCGACCAGCAAGATCTTCAACAGCCGTAAGATCTTCCGAAGGCGCCGAGGCGAAGAAGGGTACGGGGAACCGACGATGGAACCGGTCATCATCGTTCTGATCATCCTGGTGGTGTTGGTCTTCATCGCCCTGATCAAGACGATCCAAGTCATTCCACAGGCGAGCGCCGCCATCGTCGAGCGCTTCGGCCGCTACACACGCACACTCAACGCGGGCCTCAACATCGTCGTCCCGTTCATCGACACCATCCGCAACCGGATCGACCTGCGCGAACAGGTCGTCCCGTTCCCGCCCCAGCCGGTGATCACCCAGGACAACCTGGTCGTCAACATCGACACCGTCATCTACTACCAGGTGACCGACGCGCGGGCCGCGACCTACGAGGTCGCCAGCTACATCCAGGCGATCGAACAGCTCACCGTCACCACCCTGCGCAACATCATCGGCGGCATGGACCTCGAGCGCACCCTGACCTCCCGCGAGGAGATCAACGCGGCCCTGCGCGGCGTCCTCGACGAAGCCACCGGCAAGTGGGGCATCCGCGTCAACCGCGTCGAGCTCAAGGCGATCGAGCCGCCCACCTCCATCCAGGACTCGATGGAGAAGCAGATGCGCGCCGACCGCGACAAGCGCGCCGCGATCCTCCAGGCCGAAGGTGTCCGGCAGTCCGAGATCCTGCGTGCCGAGGGCGAGAAGCAGTCCCAGATCCTGCGCGCCGAGGGCGAGGCCAAGGCAGCGGCCCTCAGGGCCGAGGGCGAGGCCCAGGCCGTCCGTACGGTCTTCGAGGCGATCCACGCGGGCGACCCCGACCAGAAGCTGCTCTCCTACCAGTACCTCCAGATGCTCCCGAAGATCGCCGAGGGCGACGCCAACAAGCTGTGGATCGTCCCCAGCGAGATCGGGGACGCGCTCAAGGGCCTGTCCGGCGCCATGGGCAACTTCGGTGGCCTCGGCGGCGGCAACGGCAACTCGGGCGCCGCCACGGAGCGCCGGGAGAAGCCCTCCATCGACTGACCGGGGGCCGGCAGAACGTGAAGGGCCGTACGGCGGGGCCCGCTTCCCTCGGGAAGCGGGCCCCGCCGTACACGTACGAGAGGAGGGTTCCAGGCCGCGGGCCCGGGATGCCGGCTCAGGCCGCGGGCTGAACCAGCCACTCCGGCAGCGCGTCGAGGTCCTCCCGCCCCAGCGCCAGCAGCATCGCGTCCGTCGGCGTCGGCTCGAAGGGCTGCCGCAGCAGCGGCATCCCCGCCTGCTCCGGAGTCCGGTTCGCCTTGCGGTGGTTGTCCTCCGCGCACGAGGCCACCGTGTTCAGCCAGGTGTCCTGACCGCCGTGCGACCGCGGCACCACATGGTCCACGGTGGTGGCCCGCCGACCGCAGTACGCGCACCGGTGCCGGTCGCGCACCAGGACACCCCGCCTCGACCACGGCGCCCGTCTTCGGAACGGCACCCTGACGTATTGGCAGAGCCTGATCACCCGTGGCACCGGTATGTCGACCGCGGCTCCACGCATCCGCAGTTCGGGGTGGGCCTGCTCGACGACCGCCTTGTCCTGAAGCACCAGAACGACAGCCCGGTTCAGCGTCACCGTCGACAACGGTTCGAAGCTCGCGTTCAGTACCAGCGTGTCCCGCATAACAGCCCACCTCCCGTGCGCACCGGCCCACCCTTCGGCGGACTGGGACCAACTCTGGCCGGGCACGCCGAGATGGACAACGCAATATCTGCTGCTTCAACGGGAGGTGTCCCCCCCCCGCCCCCGGCAACAAAAATGCCCGCCCCTGATCAATTCCAAGACCGGGGGCGGGCAAACGTTTTGTGAACGCCGGGATCGGGTCAGGAGCCGGCGGGCACCTCGTACTCACCGATCAGCTGGGCCCGCGCGAGCGTGTGGAATCGCAGGTTGAATCCCACGACCGCGGGAGACGCGTCCGAGTCAGGACCGAGCTTCTCCCGATCCACCGCGTACACCGTGAACACATACCGGTGCGGTCCGTCCCCGGGCGGCGGCGCCGCACCGCCGAAGTCCTTGGTGCCGTAGTCGTTGCGCGCCTGAATCGCGCCCTCGGGCAGCCCCTCGAACCCGCCGCTGCCCGCACCGGTCGGCAGTTCGGTCACCGAGACCGGGATGTCGAAAACCACCCAGTGCCAGAACCCGCTCCCCGTCGGGGCGTCCGGGTCGTAGCAGGTCACCGCGAAGCTCCTGGTCTCCGACGGGAAGCCGGCCCAGTGCAACTGCGGCGAGGTGTTGCCGCCTGCCTGCACCTGGGCGTCCTGGAGCGTCGCGCCCTCCTCGACCTCCTTGCTCGTCACCGTGAACGACGGTACGGGCGGGTGGAAGTCATGGGGGAGCGGACGCCGCTCGAGGTCGGTCACCTCGGTACCTCCTGCCGATCGCTTGCGTTCAGTGGGAACCGAGCCTAGAACCAGTTGCGCTTGCTGCCGACCTCGGACAGCCACTGGTTGAGGTAGGCAATCCAGTCGGTGCCCTGGTAGTCGTTCAGCCCCACCATGAAGGACCGGAAGGTGTCGCTGCCCTCACTGAACAGGCCGGGCTTCTTGTCCATCTCCAGCACGACGTCCATCGCCTGCTCGTCGGCCACGAAGGTCAGCTCGACCTGGTGCAGCCCGCGATACTGCTGCGGCGGGAAGAACTCGATCTCCTGGTAGAACGGCAGCCGCTGACGCGTCCCCCGGACCTGACCGCGCTCCATGTCCGCGCTCTTGAACCGGAAGCCCAGCTGGATGAACGCGTCCAGGATCGCCTTCTGCGCCGGCAGCGGGTGCACATTGATCGGGTCCAGGTCACCGGAGTCCACGGCCCGGGCGATCGCCAGCTCCGTCGTCACACCGATGTTCATCCCGCGCAGCGACTGCCCGTCGATCATCGTGATCGGCGTCTCCCAGGGAATCTCCAGCCCGAACGGCACCGCGTGCACCGCGCCCGCCTCGAGCTCGAAGGCGCCACCGAGCGATGACTTGGTGAACTCGATGTTCTGCTTGTACTCCTCGTCGCCGCTCTCGACCTCGACCTTGGCCTGCAGCCCGACCGACAGCCCCTCGATCTGCTGGTTCACGGACCCGCCCTGGATCCGTACCTCACCCTGGACGACCCCACCCGGAACGACGTTGTCCTCGTGCAGCACCGTCTCGACCGAAGCCCCGCCGGCTCCCAGGCTCGCGAGCAGCTTCTTGAACGCCATGTCTCTCCCCTTGTCGTTCTCTATCGCGTCGTTGCCACATGTGGACCTTCGATCCCTAACAACGCGATCCGGCCTTGGCCGGTTCCGTGTCCGTCACCCTCGCAAGCGCGGAGCCCTGTGACCACCCCGTGACGGCTGCAGCCTGGAGTACTCTCGGACGCCATGATCGCGACCCCCGACCGTACGCCCCTGCACAGACGGTTCTTCGACCGGCCCGTCCTCGAGGCCGCCCCCGACCTCCTCGGCCGGCTCGTCGTGCGTACCACCCCGGACGGTCCGATCACCCTCCGGCTGACGGAGGTCGAGGCCTACGACGGCCCCAACGATCCGGGCTCCCGCGCCTATAGGGACCGCACCGCCCGCAACGGCGTGATGTCCGGTCCGCCCGGCCATGTGTACGCCTACTTCACCTATGGCATGTCAAGGCGGTCAGCGTGAACGTTGGGAATCTCGCGCACTCCGCTGAAGAAGTCGCCCCCAAGCTGCTCGGTGCCATCCTCACCCACGAGACCCCCGAGGGAACCGTGAGCATCACCATCACGGAGACCGAGGCGTACTCCGGTACGGCCGACCCGGCCTCCCACGCCTACCGGGGCAGGACACCCCGCAACGCCGTCATGTTCGGGCCCGCAGGACATCTGTACGTCTACCGGTCTCACGGTCTCCACTGGTGCGCCAACATCGTCACCGGAACAGACGGCATCGCCTCGGCCGTCCTCATCCGGGCAGGCAGGGTCATCGAAGGGGAAGACCTGGCGCGCAAGCGGCGAGGGGCGAAGGTCGAGAGTCCACGCCTCGCGCGAGGTCCGGGGAACTTCTGCCAAGCGCTCGGCATCACGGCGGAGCACAACGGCACAGACCTACTGACAGGTGCCTCGGTCGCGCTGTCCGAGGGCGAGCCAGTATCCGCCGCACTCATCCGGGTCGGTCCCCGGGTGGGTGTGAGCAAGGCTCACGACTGGCAACACCGGTTCTACCTCGCCGGTGATCCAACCGTCTCGGCCTACCGACTGAGCCCGAGAGCCAAGCCGTCCGCCGGTGCCTGAGTCGCTGTGCGCCTTACTCACGGCCCACCGGGGAGCCGGTGCGGAGTTGTTCTGGGCCAGAAGATGCGTGATCGCTCGCGAGCGCGGCGCGTGACGCATTCCTGTGTTCCAGAAGGGCAAGGGCGGCACCGGTCCCCTGCCGACTTCACCAGGACCGGTGAGCACACGCGGGATGTGTAGTCAGAGCACGTCTGGCGTGTACCGGCATGGCATCCGGCCTGCGGAAACGTTCGCATGCTCCCTGGGGAAGCAAGAACCGTGCCAGGGCCCGTGGGAAGGTCGCCCGTGCCCATGCCAAGGTCACCGACGCCCGCCGCGAGTTCCACCACCAGCTGTCCGCGAAGCTGATCTCCGAGAACCAAGGGATCGGCGTGGAGGACCTGTCGGTGGCAGGACTGGCCCGCACGAAGCCGGCCAAGTCCGTGTACGACGCCGGGTGGTCATCTTTCATCAGCATGCTGGAGTACAAAGCAGCACGGTACGGCCGCACCCTTGTCAAGATCGGCCGGTTCGAGCCGACCTCCCAGACCTGCTCCGCCTGCGGCACCGTCCACGACCGGGACACCAACGCCGCGATCAACGTGAAGACGGCCGCCGGACTGGCGGCATCGACCTGCGGAGTGCCGGTGAGACCAGGAGCAGTCCCGGCACAGCGTGAGGAAACAGGAAGCCACGGATTCCCGACCGAACCCCGTGTCGCGTAGCGGCACAGCAACGATCGGGAAGGCCGGAATCCTCGGGCTTCAGCCCGAGGTGCAGGTCAAGGATCCTCACCGGCGCTCCGGTGCCGCCCGGCCAGGTACGCGACGGCCCGCGCACCGGAGTCTCCGGAGACGGAGCCGCGCACTCCTGGCGCTTCTGGATCGTCGACGACCCGACGGTGAGCCCGTACCGGGCTCATGTCCCGAAGCGTCGGCGCAGTTGACTCGAGCTTGGAAGGTGCGTAATGTGGCCCGAGCCGCTGAACCGGGTACGGCGTTCGCCTGCAGCCGGAAGTGGCCAACCCACTACTCACGATCACCCTCAACGGGGTCGAGTTCGTCATGTTCGCATGCCCGAATTTCGAACCGGTGAAGCCCGATTATGAATCGAGCGAGGGAATCGGTTAACGTAGTGAATGTCGAAAGGCCGACGGGCGAAAGCCCAAAGCCCGATGACATTCCCGCCGACCGGGAAGCAGACACGAAAGAGTCTGGTAGAGTCGGGGACACGAAATACCGAAGGGAAGCGCCCGGAGGAAAGCCCGAGAGGGTGAGTACAAAGGAAGCGTCCGTTCCTTGAGAACTCAACAGCGTGCCAAAAATCAACGCCAGATATGTTGATACCCCGTCTCCGGCCGTTCGGCCGGGACGAGGTTCCTTTGAAGAAAAACACAGCGAGGACGCTGTGAACGGCCGGGCCTATTCCGCCCGACCGTTCCGCTCTCGTGATGTGTCGACCCGCAGTCCTTAATCGGACGCAGCCGGGAAAGCATTCACGGAGAGTTTGATCCTGGCTCAGGACGAACGCTGGCGGCGTGCTTAACACATGCAAGTCGAACGATGAACCACTTCGGTGGGGATTAGTGGCGAACGGGTGAGTAACACGTGGGCAATCTGCCCTTCACTCTGGGACAAGCCCTGGAAACGGGGTCTAATACCGGATAACACTTCCACTCGCATGGGTGGGGGTTAAAAGCTCCGGCGGTGAGGGATGAGCCCGCGGCCTATCAGCTTGTTGGTGAGGTAATGGCTCACCAAGGCGACGACGGGTAGCCGGCCTGAGAGGGCGACCGGCCACACTGGGACTGAGACACGGCCCAGACTCCTACGGGAGGCAGCAGTGGGGAATATTGCACAATGGGCGAAAGCCTGATGCAGCGACGCCGCGTGAGGGATGACGGCCTTCGGGTTGTAAACCTCTTTCAGCAGGGAAGAAGCGAAAGTGACGGTACCTGCAGAAGAAGCGCCGGCTAACTACGTGCCAGCAGCCGCGGTAATACGTAGGGCGCGAGCGTTGTCCGGAATTATTGGGCGTAAAGAGCTCGTAGGCGGCTTGTCGCGTCGATTGTGAAAGCCCGGGGCTTAACCCCGGGTCTGCAGTCGATACGGGCAGGCTAGAGTGTGGTAGGGGAGATCGGAATTCCTGGTGTAGCGGTGAAATGCGCAGATATCAGGAGGAACACCGGTGGCGAAGGCGGATCTCTGGGCCATTACTGACGCTGAGGAGCGAAAGCGTGGGGAGCGAACAGGATTAGATACCCTGGTAGTCCACGCCGTAAACGGTGGGAACTAGGTGTTGGCGACATTCCACGTCGTCGGTGCCGCAGCTAACGCATTAAGTTCCCCGCCTGGGGAGTACGGCCGCAAGGCTAAAACTCAAAGGAATTGACGGGGGCCCGCACAAGCAGCGGAGCATGTGGCTTAATTCGACGCAACGCGAAGAACCTTACCAAGGCTTGACATACACCGGAAAGCATTAGAGATAGTGCCCCCCTTGTGGTCGGTGTACAGGTGGTGCATGGCTGTCGTCAGCTCGTGTCGTGAGATGTTGGGTTAAGTCCCGCAACGAGCGCAACCCTTGTCCCGTGTTGCCAGCAAGCCCCTTCGGGGGTGTTGGGGACTCACGGGAGACCGCCGGGGTCAACTCGGAGGAAGGTGGGGACGACGTCAAGTCATCATGCCCCTTATGTCTTGGGCTGCACACGTGCTACAATGGCCGGTACAATGAGCTGCGATACCGTGAGGTGGAGCGAATCTCAAAAAGCCGGTCTCAGTTCGGATTGGGGTCTGCAACTCGACCCCATGAAGTCGGAGTTGCTAGTAATCGCAGATCAGCATTGCTGCGGTGAATACGTTCCCGGGCCTTGTACACACCGCCCGTCACGTCACGAAAGTCGGTAACACCCGAAGCCGGTGGCCCAACCCCCTTGTGGGGAGGGAGCTGTCGAAGGTGGGACTGGCGATTGGGACGAAGTCGTAACAAGGTAGCCGTACCGGAAGGTGCGGCTGGATCACCTCCTTTCTAAGGAGCACTTCTAGGCTGCCAGGCTTGCCTGGTGGTCCAGGGGCCAGTACATCGGCGCATGTCCGATGCTGGTTGCTCATGGGTGGAACGTTGATTATTCGGCACTCTTGATCGTCTTCTTCTTCCAGTACTGCCCGCACGGGTGTGGAACGTCGAGGAAGGCGGCGGGGAGTGCCGGGCACGCTGTTGGGTGTCTGAGGGAATGAACCCCCTCCGATGCCGACCCCGGTACAGCACTGCGTAAGTGGTGTGTGACGGGTGGTTGGTCGTTGTTTGAGAACTGCACAGTGGACGCGAGCATCTGTGGCCAAGTTTTTAAGGGCGCACGGTGGATGCCTTGGCACCAGGAACCGATGAAGGACGTGGGAGGCCACGATAGGCCCCGGGGAGTCGTCAACCAGGCTTTGATCCGGGGGTGTCCGAATGGGGAAACCCGGCAGTCGTCATGGGCTGTCACCCATACCTGAACACATAGGGTATGTGGAGGGAACGCGGGGAAGTGAAACATCTCAGTACCCGCAGGAAGAGAAAACAACCGTGATTCCGGGAGTAGTGGCGAGCGAAACCGGATGAGGCCAAACCGTATGTGTGTGAGACCCGGCAGGGGTTGCGCATGCGGGGTTGTGGGATCTCTCTTTCACGGTCTGCCGGCCGTGGGACGAGTCAGAAACCGTTGATGTAGGCGAAGGACATGCGAAAGGTCCGGCGTAGAGGGTAAGACCCCCGTAGTCGAAACATCAGCGGCTCGTTTGAGAGACACCCAAGTAGCACGGGGCCCGAGAAATCCCGTGTGAATCTGGCGGGACCACCCGCTAAGCCTAAATATTCCCTGGTGACCGATAGCGGATAGTACCGTGAGGGAATGGTGAAAAGTACCGCGGGAGCGGAGTGAAATAGTACCTGAAACCGTGTGCCTACAAGCCGTGGGAGCGTCGCGTTGAGTGCTTGCACTCAACGTCGTGACTGCGTGCCTTTTGAAGAATGAGCCTGCGAGTTTGCGGTGTGTTGCGAGGTTAACCCGAGTGGGGAAGCCGTAGCGAAAGCGAGTCCGAACAGGGCGTTTCAGTAGCATGCTCAAGACCCGAAGCGGAGTGATCTAGCCATGGGCAGGTTGAAGCGGAGGTAAGACTTCGTGGAGGACCGAACCCACCAGGGTTGAAAACCTGGGGGATGACCTGTGGTTAGGGGTGAAAGGCCAATCAAACTCCGTGATAGCTGGTTCTCCCCGAAATGCATTTAGGTGCAGCGTCGTGTGTTTCTTGCCGGAGGTAGAGCACTGGATAGGCGATGGGCCCTACCGGGTTACTGACCTTAGCCAAACTCCGAATGCCGGTAAGTGAGAGCGCGGCAGTGAGACTGTGGGGGATAAGCTCCATGGTCGAGAGGGAAACAGCCCAGAGCATCGACTAAGGCCCCCAAGCGTACGCTAAGTGGGAAAGGATGTGGAGTCGCACAGACAACCAGGAGGTTGGCTTAGAAGCAGCCACCCTTGAAAGAGTGCGTAATAGCTCACTGGTCTAGTGATTCCGCGCCGACAATGTAGCGGGGCTCAAGCGTACCGCCGAAGTCGTGTCATTCATACAACAGGGCCAACGCCCGTATGGATGGGTAGGGGAGCGTCGTGTGCCGGGTGAAGCAGCCGCGGAAGCGAGTTGTGGACGGTTCACGAGTGAGAATGCAGGCATGAGTAGCGATACACACGTGAGAAACGTGTGCGCCGATTGACTAAGGGTTCCTGGGTCAAGCTGATCTGCCCAGGGTAAGTCGGGACCTAAGGCGAGGCCGACAGGCGTAGTCGATGGATAACCGGTTGATATTCCGGTACCCGCTGTGAAGCGTCAAACATCGAGCATCGTGATGCTAAGGCCGTGAAGCCGTTCCGGACCCTTCGGGGAATGGAAAGTGGTGGAGCCGCCGGCCCAAGCGGTTAGTAGGTGAGTGATGGGGTGACGCAGGAAGGTAGTCCAGCCCGGGCGGTGGTTGTCCCGGGGTAAGGGTGTAGCCCGTCATCCAGGTAAATCCGGATGGCATGTGGGTGAGACCTGATGCCGAGCCGATTGTGGTGAAGTGGATGATCCTATGCTGTCGAGAAAAGCCTCTAGCGAGTTTCATGGCGGCCCGTACCCTAAACCGACTCAGGTGGTCAGGTAGAGAATACCGAGGCGTTCGGGTGAACTATGGTTAAGGAACTCGGCAAAATGCCCCCGTAACTTCGGGAGAAGGGGGGCCATGTCCGGTGATGGGGTTTTCCCTCTGAGCTGGGTGTGGCCGCAGAGACCAGCGAGAAGCGACTGTTTACTAAAAACACAGGTCCGTGCGAAGCCGTAAGGCGATGTATACGGACTGACGCCTGCCCGGTGCTGGAACGTTAAGGGGACCGGTTAGTCACTCTTCGGGGTGGCGAAGCTGAGAACTTAAGCGCCAGTAAACGGCGGTGGTAACTATAACCATCCTAAGGTAGCGAAATTCCTTGTCGGGTAAGTTCCGACCTGCACGAATGGCGTAACGACTTCTCGACTGTCTCAACCATAGGCCCGGTGAAATTGCACTACGAGTAAAGATGCTCGTTTCGCGCAGCAGGACGGAAAGACCCCGGGACCTTTACTACAGTTTGATATTGGTGTTCGGTTCGGCTTGTGTAGGATAGCTGGGAGACTTTGAAGCTGCCACGCCAGTGGTGGTGGAGTCGTCGTTGAAATACCAGTCTGGTCGTGCTGGATGTCTAACCTGGGTCCGTGATCCGGATCAGGGACAGTGTCTGATGGGTAGTTTAACTGGGGCGGTTGCCTCCTAAAGAGTAACGGAGGCGCCCAAAGGTTCCCTCAGCCTGGTTGGTAATCAGGTGTTGAGTGTAAGTGCACAAGGGAGCTTGACTGTGAGACCGACGGGTCGAGCAGGGACGAAAGTCGGGACTAGTGATCCGGCGGTGGCTTGTGGAAGCGCCGTCGCTCAACGGATAAAAGGTACCCCGGGGATAACAGGCTGATCTTCCCCAAGAGTCCATATCGACGGGATGGTTTGGCACCTCGATGTCGGCTCGTCGCATCCTGGGGCTGGAGTCGGTCCCAAGGGTTGGGCTGTTCGCCCATTAAAGCGGTACGCGAGCTGGGTTTAGAACGTCGTGAGACAGTTCGGTCCCTATCCGCTGTGCGCGTAGGAGTCTTGAGAAGGGCTGTCCCTAGTACGAGAGGACCGGGACGGACGAACCTCTGGTGTGCCAGTTGTCCTGCCAAGGGCATGGCTGGTTGGCTACGTTCGGGAGGGATAACCGCTGAAAGCATCTAAGCGGGAAGCCTGCTTCGAGATGAGGACTCCCACCTCTATAAGAGGGTAAGGCTCCCAGTAGACGACTGGGTTGATAGGCCGGATATGGAAGCACGGCAACGTGTGGAGTTGACCGGTACTAATAGGCCGAGGGCTTGTCCTCAGTTGCTCGCGTCCACTGTGTTAGTTCTGAGACAACGAACAGTTGTCGGCTTTGAGCAGAACATAAAAGAAAAGTGTGCTTGTTCGCTCGAAACCATTAGGGTTTCGGTGGTCATAGCGTAGGGGAAACGCCCGGTTACATTCCGAACCCGGAAGCTAAGCCTTACCGCGCCGATGGTACTGCAGGGGGGACCCTGTGGGAGAGTAGGACGCCGCCGAACAATCTTTGGAAGGACCTCTGGTCACCAGCGTTCAGCTGGGACCAGGGGTCCTTTTGTATTTTCTGGAGCGCGCCGGATATCCGGCTGCGCGAGAATGCTTGCAGTACCGAAGACAGGAGTCACCGATGTCCCCCAACTCTCCCGACGACCGACCGGAGCGCGACCAGCGGCGACGGGACAGTGGTGACCGTTCGGACCGAGGCAGCCAGCGAGGCGCCGGCCCACGACGACCCAGCGACCGCGACCGTGGGTTCCGGCGGGACGACCGTCGCGACGACCGAGGGGCCGGCCGACCGGAGCGTGGCGGGTTCCGTGGTCGGGACGACACCCGTGGTGACACCCGCGGAGACAACCGGAGCGGCGAGCGCGGCGGCTACCGGGGTCGGGACGATCGCCGCGACGATGGACGTGAGCGTTCCGGCTTCCGCCGTGATGACGACCGAGGAAACGGACGTCGTGACGATCGTCGGGATGACCGGCGTGGTGACGATCGTGGGGATCGGGGCGGTTTCCGCGGTCGGGACGACAGCCGTGGTGGCGAGCGCGGTGGTTTCCGCCGGGACGACAGTCGTGGCGGTGAGCGCGGTGGTTTCCGCCGGGACGACAGTCGTGGCGGTGAGCGCGGTGGTTTCCGCGGTCGGGACGACAGCCGTGGCGGGGATCGGGGCGGCTTCCGGCGTGACGACGACCGTGGAAACGATCGTCGGGATGACCGGCGCGGTGACGATCGTGGGGATCGGGGCGGTTTCCGCGGTCGGGATGACAGTCGTGGTGGGGATCGGGGCGGCTTCCGCCGGGACGACAGCCGTGGTGGCGAGCGCGGTGGTTACCGCGGTCGGGACGACAACCGTGGCGGGGATCGGGGCGGTTTCCGCCGGGACGACAGCCGTGGTGGCGAGCGCGGTGGTTACCGCGGTCGGGATGACAACCGTGGTGGTGAGCGCGGTGGTTACCGCGGTCGGGACGACAACCGTGGCGGGGATCGGGGCGGCTTCCGGCGTGACGACGACCGTGGAAACGATCGTCGGGATGACCGGCGCGGTGACGATCGTGGGGATCGTGGTGGTTTCCGCGGTCGGGATGACAGTCGTGGTGGGGATCGGGGCGGTTTCCGCCGGGATGACAGCCGTGGTGGTGAGCGCGGTGGTTTCCGCGGTCGGGATGACAGCCGTGGTGGGGATCGGGGCGGTTTCCGCGGTCGGGATGACAGCCGTGGTGGGGATCGGGGCGGTTTCCGCGGTCGGGATGACAGTCGTGGTGGGGATCGGGGCGGTTTCCGCGGTCGGGATGACAGTCGTGGTGGGGATCGGGGCGGCTTCCGCCGGGACGACAGCCGTGGTGGTGAGCGCGGTGGTTACCGCGGTCGGGACGACAACCGTGGCGGGGATCGGGGCGGCTTCCGCCGGGACGACAACCGTGGCGGTGAGCGGGGCGGTTTCCGCGGTCGCGACGACCGGCAGGGCGGCGGCCGGTTCCGTGAGGAGCGGGAGCGGGACCGGGAGCCGATCAAGCGGCTGCCGATCCCCGAGGACGTCACGGGCGAGGAGATCGACAAGGACGTACGGCAGGAACTGCAGAGCCTGCCCAAGACGCTCGCGGAGGATGTCGCCAAGAACCTCGTGATGGTCGCCCGGCTGATCGACGAGGACCCCGAGGGCGCGTATGGCTATTCCAGGGTGGCGCTGCGGCTGGCGTCGCGCGTCGCGGCCGTACGGGAGGCCGCCGGGTTCGCCGCGTACGCCAACCAGAAGTATTCCGAGGCGCTGGCCGAGTTCCGGGCGGCGCGGCGGATGACCGGGACCACGGAGCTGTGGCCGCTCATGGCCGACTGCGAGCGCGGGCTCGGGCGGCCGGAAAAGGCGCTGGACATGGCCGGTGCGCCCGAGGTGCAGAAGCTGGACAAGGCCGGGCAGGTCGAGATGCGGCTCGTCGCGGCCGGCGCGCGGCGCGACATGGGGCAGCTGGACGCCGCCATCGTGACGCTTCAGAGTTCCGAGCTGGCGTCCCACTCCGTGCAGCCGTGGACGGCACGGCTGCGGTACGCGTACGCCGACGCGCTTCTCGCCGCCGGACGGGCGGGTGAGGCACGGGAGTGGTTCGCGAAGGCCGTGGAGGCCGACCGGGACGGCAGCACCGACGCGTCGGACCGGCTGGCCGAGATGGACGGCGTGGAGTTCATGGACGCGCTCGACGAGCATGACGAAGCCGATGCCGGCTCCGACACCTCGGCCGACGAGGCAGGGGCCGGGGGCGTGCACGCGGACCTGGACGACGAAGCGGACGAGGGCGACGCCGAAAAGGCCGAGACCGATGTCGACAAGGACTGACGCCTGAACGACGGGACGTCTGGACGTCCGATGCGATGAAGGGGTGGGATTCCCGGTTCACCGACCGGGAATCCCACCCCTTCGTGCGTCTTTGGCGACGCGTCACCCGTCGAACGCGCGTAGTACCAGGCCCGATGCCGGCTTGGGGCCGAAGGATGTCGACTTGCGGGGCATCGTGACGCCCCGGCGGGCGAGGTCGCGGACGATCTCCTCGCGGACCGGATGCATCAGCACCGCCGTACCGCCGTCGTGTTCCGCCTTCTCGACGGTCGCGGCCGTGTCGTGGATGTAGGCGATGTGGGCCGGGGAGTCCTCGGGGATGTGCCATACCTGGTCCAGGAGCGTGGAGTGCAGAACCGTCGCGTCCAGGGTGCGCCAGGCTTCCGGGCGGTCGGTGGGGACCGTACGGGCCAGCAGATCCGGGTCCGGGCGGTCGACGAGGTGGAAGGCACCGTCGCCGGCAAGGAGGAACGCGTTGCCCGTGCCCGCGGCCTCGGCCAGTGCCTCCATGGCCTCCGGCAGCGCGGCGTCCACGCGGCGGACCCGGAACAGGCCGTGGAGGGCGGCCAGCGCGTCCGCGACCGGGAGACCGGGCAGCAGACGGTGGATGGCGCGGACGCGCAGCGGGTAGCGGGCGGTGTCGACGAGGAGCACCAGGCCGTGGTCCCAGGGGCTGGGGGAGGGGTGCTGCGCGCGCAGGCGGCGGTAGGTCGCCCAGCGGTGGTGGCCGTCGGCGATGAGCGCCTGCTGGCCGGCCAGGTCGGTCCGGACGGTCGCCAGGTCCTCGGGGTCGGTGAGGGACCACAGGCGGTGGTGGAAGCCGTCCTCCGTGGTGGTCGCGAGGACGGGAGGCATCTTGGCCGTGCGCTCGATCAGATCGGCGGTGGCGGCTGCCGAGCCGTCGCCGGGGTAGGTCAGCAGCAAGGGCTCGAGGTTCGCCGAGGTGGCCAGCATCAGGGCCGCCCGGTCGGCGACGATGTGCGGCATGACGTCCTCGTGCGGCAGGACCAGTTGCTCGTCGGGATCCGACACACGCAGGGTGCCGATGATCCCGCGCTGCAGCAGACCGTCGCCGTCGCGCTGTTCGTAGACGTAGAAGCCGGGTACGGGGTCCGTGGTCAGGACGCCCTCGGTCCGCCAGCGGTCCAGCGTGTCGGCGGCCTGGGCGTTGCGGGCCTCCGGGGTGTCGGCCTCGGGCAGGATCAGCCGGACGATGTTGTACGGGTCGGCGGACTGCAGGTGATGCAGACCGTCGGGGCGGACGACGACGTCGTACGGCGGGGATGTCACGGCGGCCAGGCTGCCGACCCGGTCGGGGTCGTAACGAAGGCCTTGGAACGGGATGAGTTCCAGGCCTCGGCGCGCCTTCGCTTCCGAGGGACCTGCAGTCTTCATCCAGGCATCGTACGGGTGTCAGTGGCATGGGGGATGATCGGGGAAAGCCGTCGAACGAGGAGCGATGCACAATGAGCCGGAGCGTCAGGACGAGGCCCGAGGGCAGTGGGCAGGCCCTGAGCGAGGCGTACGACACGGCGCTGCTCGATCTCGACGGTGTGGTGTACGCGGGCGGGAAGGCGATCGTCCACGCGGTTGCGTCGCTGGCCACGGCCCGCGCCGGGGGCATGAACCTGGCGTACGTGACGAACAACGCCCTGCGCACGCCGGACACCGTCGCCGCGCATCTGACGGAGCTGGGGATACCGGCGGAGGCCGGCGATGTGATCACGTCGGCGCAGGCGGTCGCGCGGCTGGTGAGTGAGCAGACGCCGCCGGGGGCCAGGGTGCTGGTGATCGGGGGAGAGGGCCTGCGGGTGGCGTTGAGCGAGCGCGGGCTGACGCTCGTGGAGTCGGCGGACGACGACCCGGCGGCGGTGGTGCAGGGGTACGGCGGACCCGACTTCCCGTGGGGGCGCTTCGGGGAGGCGAGTTACGCGATCGCGCGCGGAGTGCCGTGGTTCGCGTCCAACACGGATCTGACGATCCCCAGCGGCCGTGGCATCGCGCCGGGCAACGGGGCGGCGGTGGAGGTCGTACGGATCGCGACCGGCGCCGAGCCGCAGGTGGCGGGCAAGCCGCTGCCGCCGATGCACCGGGAGACGATCCTGCGGACGGGCGCCGAGCGCCCGCTGGTGGTGGGCGACCGGCTGGACACCGACATCGAGGGCGCGTTCAACGGCGGTGTCGACTCACTGCTGGTGCTCACGGGCGTGACCGACGGGGCGCGGCTGCTGGCCGCGCCGCCGCAGCACCGGCCGACCTTCGTCGACGCCGATCTGCGCGGCATGCTCACCGGGCAGCCTGAGGTCGTCGTGGTGGACGGTGGCGGGTTCCGGTGCGGTGGCTGGACGGCGACGGCGGCCGGCGAGCACCTGGAGCTGGACGGGGAGGGGCCGGCTGCGGACGGTCTGCGGGCGTTGTGCGCGGCGGCGTGGACAGCGGCGGGTGACGGCGTGTGCGAGCTGGACGGCGGGAAGGCGCTGGCGCGGCTGGATCTGTGAGGGGCGCCGGGTACCCGGAGGCGCCCGGAGGTCTGGGAAATCCGGGAATCGTGATCGAATAGGAGGGTAGGCTAACCTAACTGCGTGTTGGTCGAGAGTCCCCCTGAACAGCGCGCGGAGACTGCCCCCGCGCATCGGAACCGCCGGGCGTTGCTCCGTGTCATGGGGCTGCTCCTCTCCGCCGTGATCCTGGTGGCCGTCGCCCTGGCGAGTATCGCGATCGGGGCGAAGGACCTGTCCTTGCAACAGGTCTGGCACGGCCTGTTCGAGGATTCGGGCAGCTACGGCGACGCGGTCGTCGCCGACCGGTTGTCACGGACCGTCCTCGGCGCGCTCGCCGGTGCCGCGCTGGGCCTGGCGGGAGCGGTGCTCCAGGCGCTGACCCGTAATCCGCTGGCCGATCCGGGGCTGCTCGGCATCAACGCGGGCGCGTCCGCGGCGGTCGTCACGGCCATCACCTTCTTCGGCGTCACCTCGCTCTCCGGCTATGTGTGGTTCGCGTTCCTCGGAGCCGCGGCGGTCGGGGCACTGGTGTGGTTCCTCGGCGGCAGCCGGGGCGCGACCCCCGTGCGCCTGGTGCTCGCCGGCACCGCTATCACCGCCGCGCTGTTCGGCTATCTCCAAGCGGTCATGATCCTCGACGAGGCGGCCCTGGGCAGGATGCGCTTCTGGACGGTCGGATCGCTGTCCTCGGCGAACAGCGCGGTCATCCAGCAGGTGCTGCCGTTCCTGCTGGCCGGCTTCGTGCTGGCGCTGCTGCTCGCCCGGCCGCTGAACACCATGGCCATGGGTGACGACACCGCCAAGGCCCTCGGCGCCAACCTGAACCGCACGCGGGGGACGGCCATGCTCGCCGCGACCCTGTTGTGCGGGGCCGCGACGGCCGCCTGTGGGCCGATCGCCTTCGTCGGCCTGATGGTGCCGCACGTCGTGCGCTCGTTCACCGGACCCGACCTGCGCTGGATCCTGCCGTACGCGGCGGTCCTGTCGCCCGTGCTGCTGCTCGGCGCCGATGTCATCGGCCGCCTCCTGGCCCGGCCCGCGGAGCTCCAGGTCGGCATCGTCACCGCGATCATCGGCGGCCCGGTGTTCATCTATCTCGTACGACGGCGGAGGACGGCCCAGCTGTGAAGACCAACCGTGCTGTGCGCACCCCGGGCGGCCTCTCGCTCCGGGTGGACACGCGTGCCCTCGTCGTCGGTGTTCTGCTGCTGCTCGTGGCGCTCACCGCGAGCGTGGTGCTGATCGGCACCGGCGACTTCCCGATATCCGCCGCCGACGTGGTCCGGACCCTGCTGAGCGAGGGTGACCCCGGCCAGGAGTTCATCGTCACCGAACTGCGGCTGCCCCGGGTCCTGGTGGGGCTCCTCGTCGGCGCCTCGCTCGGTCTCGCCGGCGCGCTGTTCCAGTCCATCTCCCGCAATCCGCTGGGCAGCCCGGACGTCCTCGGCCTGGGCCAGGGTGCGACGGCCGGTGCGCTCGTGATGATCGTGCTGTTCTCCGGAACGGCCGACCAGGTCGCCCTCGGCGCCCTGGTCGGCGGACTGGTGACCGGGTTCGCCATCTATGTGCTCGCCTGGAAGCAGGGGGTGCACGGATACCGGCTGGTCCTGGTCGGTATCGGTGTCTCCGCGATCGTCACCGCGGTCAACGGCTATCTGCTCACCAAGTCCGACATCGTGGACGCGGCCCGGGCGGTCGTCTGGATGACCGGTTCACTCGACGGCCGCGACTGGGACCAGGTCTGGCCCCTGCTCGCGCTGTGCGTCCTTCTCGTACCGTTGGTTCTCGCCAACTCCCGCGGGCTCAGGATGACGGAGATGGGCGACGACGTGTCGTACGCCCTCGGGGTCCGGGTGGAGCGCGTACGGCTGGTGCTGATGCTGTCCGCGGTCCTGCTCACCGCGTCGGCGACGGCGGCCTCCGGGCCGGTCGGCTTCGTCGCGCTCACCGCGCCGCAGCTCGCCCGGCGTCTGACCCGCTCGCCCGGACCGAACCTCATGCCGTCGATGTGCATGGGCGCAGCCCTGCTGGTGAGTGCCGACTGGATCTCGCAGCGGGCCTTCGGTGCCGAACAGTTGCCCGTGGGCGTGGTCACCGGTGTGCTCGGCGGTGTCTACCTGCTCTGGCTGCTGGTCACCGAACGCAAGGCGGGCCGGATATGACGCGAACCGTCCACGGACCGACCGAGGGACCGGCCGACCCGCAGACCGGCGGGCTGAACAACCGAAGGAGCACCGTGAACCGACTGTCCGCCGAGGATGTCACCCTCGCCTACGACCAGCGGGTCATCGCCGAGCAGTTGTCGGTGGAGATACCGGACAACTCCTTCACCGTGATCGTCGGCCCGAACGCCTGCGGCAAGTCGACACTTCTGCGGGCGTTGTCGCGGATGCTGAAGCCCAGTCGGGGGCGGGTGCTGCTGGACGGTCAGGTCATCCAGTCGATGCCCGCGAAGAAGGTGGCCCGCACCCTCGGACTGCTGCCCCAGTCCTCGATCGCGCCCGACGGGATCACGGTCGCCGACCTGGTGGGGCGCGGCCGGTATCCGCATCAGGGCATCCTGCGCCAGTGGTCCACCGAGGACGAGCGGGTCGTCCAGGAGTCGATGGCCCGGACCGGCATCGCCGACCTGGGGGAACGCCATGTGGACGAACTCTCCGGCGGGCAGCGGCAGCGCGTGTGGATCGCCATGGCGCTCGCCCAGGAGACCCCGCTGCTGCTGCTCGACGAGCCGACGACCTACCTGGACATCCAGCACCAGATCGACGTACTGGACCTGTGCGCTGAACTGCACGAGGAGCAGGGCCGCACCCTCGTCGCCGTCCTGCACGACCTCAACCACGCCGCCCGGTACGCCACCCATCTCATCGCCCTGCGCGACGGGAAGATCAT
Organism: Streptomyces yamdrokensis; assembly: GCF_053890455.1. Taxonomy (NCBI): domain Bacteria; kingdom Bacillati; phylum Actinomycetota; class Actinomycetes; order Kitasatosporales; family Streptomycetaceae; genus Streptomyces; species Streptomyces yamdrokensis. Next base: position 1,574,858 of record NZ_CM132679.1, on the reverse strand, counting down.
CGCGCAGGGCGCGCCGAAGGAGATCGTCACAGCCGGGCTGGTCGAGCAGGTCTTCGGCCTGAGCTGCCAGGTCATCGACGACCCCGAGACGGGTACGCCCCTGATCGTGCCGGCCGCCCGCAGGGCGCGGACCGCGGCGAAGCGGGACACGGGCAGGCAGGACCCGGGCAAGCAGGCCGCGGCCACGGTGGGAGCTAGAGAAGCTTCCTGAGATGGAACAGGTCGCGCAGACCGGCCTCCAGCCTCACCCGGCCCGACCCCCAGGCCCTGGCGAAGTGCAGTTCGCCGTCGACCAGGGCCAGCAGGTCGTCCCCCCGCATGGCGAGCCGGATCTGCGCCCGCTCGCGCGAAGGGCCCTCCAGCGTGTCGTGCACCTCGATCCGCCCGCCGGTGAGCCGGCCGGCGAAGGTCACGTCCAGGTCGGTGATGTGACAGCTGACCGAGCGGTCCATCGCCGCCGCCGTGCGGACGTCGCCCTCGGCACGCTGCATGGAGTCGGACAATTTGTCGAGTGCGGCACGGCACTCCTCGATCGTGGCCATCGCGGACGACGGTACCCCAACGGTTCGCGGTAGCGTCGGGGCATGAACGACGCAGTACCCCCGCCGGGGAGCGCGCCGCAGCCGCCCCCGCAGGCGGAGCACGCCGCACCGACGGCCCACGACGACGCCCTCCGGGCCGCCCCCGAGTACGCCCCCGCCGCCCCCGCGCCCCTGAACGTGCCCCGCACCCCCACCGGCAACGCCGAGGTGGACGCGCGGCTGGAGCGGCTGGCCGACGCCGACCACCTCACCACGGACGGCCATGCCGAGGTGTACGAAGATGTGCACCGGGGGCTGCGCGACGCGCTCGCCGCGCTCGACGCCCGCCCGGGGCCTCCGGGGCCCCCTCCTACTCCTACATACCGACAGGGGAGCTGAACCGAACGTGGCAGGAGTCGCACGCCGCCGTCTCGACGCGGAGCTGGTCCGCCGGAAGCTCGCCCGGTCGCGCGAGCACGCCGGCCAGCTGATCGCCGCCGGGCGGGTCAGTGTCGGCAGGACCGTCGCGACCAAGCCCGCCACCCAGGTGGAGACCGCCGCCGCGATCCTCGTCGCCGAGGACGCCGGCGATCCGGACTACGTGTCGCGCGGCGGCCACAAGCTCGCCGGCGCGTTCGAGGCGTTCGTGCCGCGAGGGCTGGTCGTCCAGGGGAGGCGGGCGCTGGACGCCGGTGCCTCGACCGGGGGTTTCACCGATGTCCTGCTCCGGGCCGGGGCCGCCCACGTGGTCGCCGTGGACGTCGGATACGGACAACTCGCCTGGTCTCTCCGCAACGATGAACGCGTCACCGTCAAAGACCGTACGAACGTAAGGGAGTTGACGCTTGAAGCAATCGATGGGGAACCTGTGGATCTTGTCGTGGGAGATCTGTCCTTCATCCCGCTCGGGCTGGTCCTGCCCGCCCTGAAGCGGTGCGTGCGGCCGGACGCCGATCTGGTGATGATGGTCAAGCCACAGTTCGAGGTGGGCAGGGAGCGGCTGGGCAGCGGCGGCGTCGTACGCAGCGCGCAGCTGCGCGCCGAGGCCGTGCGGGGAGTGGCAGCCAAGGCCTGGGAGCTGGGGCTGGGGGCGAAGGGAGTGACCGCGAGTCCGCTGCCCGGACCCTCGGGGAATGTCGAATACTTTCTGTGGCTGCGGGCGGGGGCTTTGGAACTGGACCCGGCCGACGTCGACCGTGCAGTGGCGGAGGGGCCGCGTTGACACCGAACCGAGCTCGTACTGTTTTCCTGCTCGCCCACACCGGCCGCCCCGCGGCCATCCGCAGCGCGGAGCTCGTGGTCAAAGGACTGCTGGCCTCCGGACTGGGGGTGCGGGTGCTGGAGGCCGAGGCGCGGGACCTGCCGCTGCCGGACGAGGTGGGGACCGTCAAGGAGGCCACCCCCGAGTGCCTCGACGACTGCGAACTGCTGATCGTGCTCGGCGGTGACGGCACGCTGCTGCGGGGCGCGGAGTTCGCCCGTGCCTCCGGTGTGCCGATGCTGGGCGTGAACCTCGGCAGCGTCGGCTTCCTCGCCGAGGCAGAGCGGGACGACCTCGACAAGGTCGTCGACCGGGTGGTGAGCAAGGCGTACGAGGTCGAGGAACGGATGACCGTCGACGTCGTCGTGCACAAGAACGGCACCATCGTGCACACGGACTGGGCGCTGAACGAGGCGGCCGTGCAGAAGGTGTCCGCCGAGCGGATGCTGGAGGTCGTGCTGGAGATCGACGGGCGGCCGGTGACCGGGTTCGGCTGCGACGGCATCGTGTGCGCCACCCCGACCGGATCGACCGCGTACGCGTTCTCCGCCGGCGGACCTGTCGTGTGGCCCGAGGTCGAGGCGCTGCTGATGGTGCCGATCAGCGCGCACGCCCTGTTCGCCAAGCCGCTGGTGACCTCGCCGGACTCGGTGCTCGCGGTGGAGATACTGCCGCACGTCCCGCCCGGCGTGCTGTGGTGCGACGGACGGCGGACCGTGGAACTGCCGGCCGGCGCGCGGGTGGAGGTCCGGCGCGGTGCCGTCCCGGTCCGGCTGGCCCGGCTGCATCACGCCTCGTTCACGGACCGGCTGGTGGCGAAGTTCGCGCTGCCGGTCTCGGGGTGGCGGGGAGCCCCGCACTAGCGCGCGTCCTCCTGCGGCCCGCCCGTGCCCGTCCCGGGGCACCGGGACGGGCCGCTGGACGTGGTCCCGCCCACGGGTGCACACCTGTCGCATTCCCGGACGGGCGGGGGTGGCGTCGGACAGCGCGAGGAAAACCTCGTAAGGTCTGGGACGTGTTGGAGGAGATGCGGATACGGTCGCTCGGAGTCATCGACGACGCCGTGGTCGAGCTGTCACCCGGCTTCACCGCCGTCACCGGTGAGACGGGCGCGGGCAAGACCATGGTGGTCACCAGCCTCGGGCTGTTGCTGGGTGGAAGGGCGGACGCGGCCCTGGTGCGGATCGGCGCCAGAAGCGCGGTCGTCGAGGGGCGGATCGCAGTGCCCGAGGGCGCCGCGGCCGCCGCACGCGCGGGGGAGGCCGGGGCCGAGCTCGACGACGGGGCGCTGCTGATCAGCCGTACCGTTTCCGCCGAGGGACGCTCCCGGGCCCACCTCGGCGGGCGGAGCGTGCCCGTCGGGCTGCTCGCCGAACTCGCCGACGAGCTGGTGGCCGTGCACGGGCAGACCGACCAGCAGGGGCTGCTGAAGCAGTCCCGGCAGCGGCAGGCGCTCGACCGGTACGCGGGGGACGCGGTCGCCGGACCGCTCGCCAGGTACACGGAGGCCTACAAGCGGCTGAGGGCCGTCGCCACGGAACTCGAGGAGATCACCACCCGCGCGCGTGAACGGGCCCAGGAGGCCGATCTGCTGCGCTTCGGGCTCGACGAGATCGCCGCCGTGGAGCCCCGCGCCGGGGAGGACGTGGAACTGGCCGAGGAGGCCGAGAGGCTCGGGCACGCCGAGGCCCTGGCGTCCGCCGCGTCCGTCGCGCACGCCGCTCTCGCCGGCAACCCGGAGGACCTCGAGGGCGTCGACGCGGGAACGCTCGTCGCGGGCGCCCAGCGGGCTCTGGAGGCCGTCCGGGCGCACGATCCGGAGCTGGCCGCGCTCACCGACCGGATCGGCGAGGTCGGCATCCTGCTGCGCGACGTCGCCGGGGACCTCGCCGGGTACGCGGACGACCTGGACGCCGATCCGCTGCGGCTGGCGGCGGTGGAGGAACGCCGGGCCGCGCTCACCGGGCTCATCCGCAAGTACGGCCCGGACATCGCCGCCGTGCTGGCCTGGGCCGAGGAGAGCGCCGCGCGCCTCACGGACCTGGAGGGCGACGACGAGCGGGTCGGGGAACTCACCGCCGAACGCGATCACCTGCGCTCCGAACTGGGCGGGCTGGCGCGGACGCTCTCCCAGGCGCGTACCGAGGCCGCGGAGCGCTTCGCGGCCGCCGTCACCGCGGAGCTGGCGTCCCTCGCCATGCCCCACGCGCGCGTGTCGTTCGACATCCGGCAGACCGAGGACCCGGACGGTGTCGAGGTCGGCGGGCGCACGGTCGCCCACGGGCCGTCGGGCGCCGACGAGGTCGAACTGCTGCTCGCCCCGCACCCCGGGGCACCGCCCCGGCCCATCGCCAAGGGCGCGTCCGGCGGTGAACTGTCGCGCGTGATGCTGGCCGTGGAGGTCGTGTTCGCCGGGACGGACCCGGTGCCGACGTACCTGTTCGACGAGGTCGACGCCGGTGTCGGCGGCAAGGCGGCCGTCGAGATCGGGCGGCGGCTCGCCAAACTGGCGAAGAGCGCCCAGGTCGTGGTCGTCACCCATCTGCCGCAGGTGGCCGCCTTCGCGGACCGGCAGTTGCTGGTGGCGAAGACGAGCGACGGGACGGTCACCCGGTCCGGTGTGAAGGTGCTCGAAGGAGAGGACCGGATCCGGGAACTGTCGCGGATGCTGGCCGGCCAGGAGGACTCGGAAACGGCCCGCGCCCACGCGGAGGAGCTCCTGGAGACAGCTCGCGCGGACGGCTGAAAGGCGGCTCAAGGGTGTCGGCGGCCGCCCGGTCGTCCACAGGGCTGTCGGCCGACAGGACGTACTGTGTCACTCGTGCGGGTGGCGTTTTTGTCCACTCCGCCGCGGGCGGCCGATCCGGTCGTTGCCGGGATTCCCTTGCTTCCTGGCATGCTTGACCGAGCACGCGTAGGAGACCGTGCGGTCCACCCTCTCCGCACGGTCCTTCTGTACGTTCTTCGGGACCACTCCACCCGAACCAGGAGCTCGGCCACGTGACCCCCGTGAGCAGCCACTCACCGCACGGCCGGTCGCCGCTGCGCACCGTGCAGGTGCTGGGCGGCGGGAACGCCGCGGCCGGCGCCCACGTGCGCTCGCTGGCCGCGGGGCTCGTCGCACGGGGCGTGCGGGTCACGGTGTGCGCCCCCATCGAGGCCGAGCACACCTACGACTTCACCGGCACCGGCGCCGACCATGTGCACGTGCCGCGCAGCAGCGACCCCGGCTCGGTGTCCGCGCTGCGGGCGGCGTGCGCGGACGCCGACCTGGTGCACGCGCACGGCCTGCACGCCTCCTTCCGGACCGTGCTCGCCCTCGGAGGGCGGCGCACCCCGCTGACCGTCACCTGGCACGACCGGCCACACGCCGACGGAGCCCGCGCGCACGTCCTGCGGCTGATGGAGCGGCGGGTCGTCAGGGCGGCCACCGTGGTGCTCGGAACCACCTCCGCCCTGGTCGACCGGGCACGCCGGAGAGGAGCGCGGGACGCACGGCTGGCGGCCGTCGCCTTCCCGGGGCCGCGGACCGCCCCGAAGAGGCGGGAACCGGACGGGTCGCGGCCCAAACTCCTGGCCGAACTCGGAGCCATCGGCCGCCCGTTGCTGATCGCCGTCGGTGCCCTCGAACGCGACCGCGGCCACCACACGCTGCTCGACGCCGCGCACGGATGGCGCCGCCTCGACCCCCAGCCGCTGGTCGCCGTCGCGGGGGAGGGGCCGCTGCGCGGTGAACTCCAGCGCCGGATCACGGACGAGGACCTGCCGGTCCGGCTCGTCGGACGGCGCGACGACGTCACCGAGCTGCTGGAGGCCGCCGACATCGCTCTGCTGCCGAGCCGGTGGGAGGGGCGCTCCGTCCTGGCCCAGCAGGCCCTCCACGCGCGCGTGCCACTCGTCGCGGCCGACACCGGCGGCATCCCCGAACTCGTCGGCGACGCCGCCGAACTCGTCCCGTACCGCAACGCGCGTGCCCTCGCCGACGCCGTCGTACGGCTGCTCGGCGACCCCGGACGTCAGGACGAACTCCGGTCCAAGGGCGCCCGGCAGGCGGCCGGATGGCCGACGGAGGACGAGGCGGTGGCCCAGATCCTGAGCGTCTACGACGAGTTGACGCAGCCACGACCGCTGACCTGACCCGACCTGATCGGATCTGACGAGCCGAAACCGCCGGCGCGGGCCCGAACACGGACCCGCGCCCGACAGGCTCAGCCCCCGTACGCCCCCGAGGCCGTCAGACGCAGGGCGGTGTCGATGAGGGGGACGTGGCTGAAGGCCTGCGGGAAGTTACCGACCTGGCGCTGCCCGACCGCGTCCCACTCCTCGGCGAGCAGGCCCAGGTCGTTGCGCAGCGAGAGCAGCTTCTCGAACAGCCTGCGGGCCTCGTCCACCCGGCCGATCATCGCCAGGTCGTCGGCCATCCAGAACGAGCAGGCGAGGAACGCGCCCTCGTCGCCCGGCAGCCCGTCGACGCCTTCGTCCGCGCCCTCCGTCGGATAGCGCAGGATGAAGCCGTCCGACGTGGACAGCTCGCGCTGGATCGCCTCGATGGTGCCGATCACCCGCTTGTCGTCCGGCGGCAGGAAACCCATCTGCGGGATCAGCAGCAGCGAGGCGTCCAGCTCCTTCGAGCCGTACGACTGCGTGAACGTGTTGCGTTCCTTGTCGTAGCCCTTCTCGCACACGTCCCGGTGGATGTCGTCGCGCAGCCCCTTCCACTGCTCCAGGGGGCCGTCCGCGTCACCGGACTCGATGAGCTTGATGGTGCGGTCGACGGCGACCCACGCCATCACCTTGGAGTGCACGAAGTGGCGGCGCGGGCCGCGGACCTCCCAGATGCCCTCGTCCGGCTCCTGCCAGTGCTTCTCCAGGTAGCGGATCAGTTTCAGCTGGAGCAGGGACGCGTAGTCGTTGCGGGCCAGGCCCGTCATGTGGGCCAGGTGCAGGGCCTCGGTGACCTCGCCGTACACATCCAGCTGGAGCTGGTGCGCCGCGCCGTTGCCCACCCGGACGGGGGCCGAGTTCTCGTAGCCGGGAAGCCAGTCCAGCTCCGCCTCGCCGAGCTCGCGCTCACCGGCGATGCCGTACATGATCTGCAGGTTCTCCGGGTCGCCCGCCACCGCGCGCAGCAGCCACTCGCGCCAGGCGCGGGCCTCCTCGCGATAGCCGGTGCGCAGCAGCGAGGACAGGGTGATCGCCGCGTCCCGCAGCCATGTGTAGCGGTAGTCCCAGTTGCGGACGCCGCCGATGTCCTCCGGCAGGGAGGTGGTGGGCGCGGCGACGATGCCGCCGGTCGGGGCGTAGGTGAGGGCCTTCAGCGTGATCAGGGAGCGGACCACGGCCTCGCGGTAGGGGCCGTGGTACGTACAGTGCTCCACCCACTCCCGCCAGAAGTCCTCCGTCGCCTCCAGCGACTGCTCCGGCTCCGGCAGCGCCGGCGGTTCCTTGTGCGAGGGCTGCCACGACACCGTGAACGCGATCCGGTCGCCCGGTGCCACCGTGAAGTCGGAGTAGGTCGTCAGCGACTTGCCGTACGTGTCGACGGATGTGTCGAACCACACGGAGTCCGGGCCCGCGACGGCGACCGTGCGCCCCTCGTGCTTGTGCACCCACGGCACCACCCGGCCGTAGGAGAAACGCATCCGGAGGGCGGAGCGCATCGGCACGCGGCCCGAGACGCCCTCCACGATGCGGATGAGCTGCGGCGCGCCGTCGCGCGGGGGCATGAAGTCGGTCACCCGGACCGTGCCGCGTCCGGTGTCCCACTCGGACTCCAGGACCAGCGAGTCACCGCGGTAGCCGCGCCGGGTCGCGGCCGGCGGCGGGTCGTCGGAGGCGTGCGCCGGACCGATCCGCCAGAAGCCGTGATCTTCGGTGCCCAACAGGCCGGCGAAGATGGCGTGCGAGTCGAAGCGGGGCAGGCACAGCCAGTCGACTGTGCCGTCCCGGCAGACCAGGGCAGCGGTCTGCATGTCTCCGATGAGTGCGTAGTCTTCGATGCGCCCGGCCACGTGCAACTCCAGTCGAACGGCCACGTCACCCCACAAGGGGGTTGTCGCTGGTGCGGTTAAGGGGTTGGTCAGATACGTAATGCGTCGTTGAGCGATGAAGCAAAGCAGTCACTCAGCCACGAATGCAAAGCGCCCATTGTTGTTCAACGAACTGACGAGCTTGCGTTGTTCCGGTGTGACGGGCTGGGGTGGTGCCGTTCGGCCGGCCGGGCTCGGCAGCGGGTGTCCGAGCAGGATACGACGCACGTAGACGGTCTGTGTGCCGCTCCGGGCAACGCGCACCCGCCGAACGGGTGAGCAAGGGGTGAGAGACATGTAACAGGTCACGGACGTGTGCCCGCGCATGTGCGGAGCGTGCCCGGACGGCATTGTCCCGCGGCGCTGATACGCTGGTAGCCCGTGGACCGGTGGGCTCCTTCTTTGGAGGGGAAATCCGAAAAGGGCACCCCCGAACCGCAGCGACGGCGTCGTCGGAGTTTTCCGGCAGGCAGCCGCCCCGCACCCCCAGACCGCGACCACGGGAGCCCCCTCTTGGCCATGCCAAAATCCACGACGACCAAGCACATCTTCGTCACCGGGGGTGTCGCCTCCTCACTCGGCAAGGGGTTGACGGCCTCCAGCCTCGGCATGCTGCTCAAGGCCCGCGGTCTGCGCGTCGTCATGCAGAAGCTCGACCCGTACCTCAACGTCGACCCCGGCACGATGAACCCCTTCCAGCACGGTGAGGTCTTCGTCACAAACGACGGCGCCGAAACCGACCTGGACATCGGGCACTACGAGCGCTTCCTCGACCGCGACCTGGACGGCTCCGCCAACGTCACCACGGGCCAGGTCTACTCCACCGTGATCGCCAAGGAGCGGCGCGGCGAGTACCTGGGCGACACCGTGCAGGTCATCCCGCACATCACCAACGAGATCAAGCACCGCATCCGCCGCATGGCGACGGACGAGGTCGACGTCGTGATCACCGAGGTCGGCGGCACGGTCGGCGACATCGAGTCGCTGCCGTTCCTGGAGACCGTCCGCCAGGTGCGGCACGAGGTCGGCCGCGACAACGTGTTCGTCGTCCACATCTCGCTCCTGCCCTACATCGGCCCCTCGGGTGAACTGAAGACGAAGCCCACCCAGCACTCGGTTGCGGCGCTGCGCAACATCGGTATCCAGCCGGACGCGATCGTGCTGCGCTGCGACCGCGAGGTGCCGACCGCGATCAAGCGGAAGATCTCGCTGATGTGCGACGTCGACGAGGCCGCCGTGGTCGCCTGTCCCGACGCCCGCTCGATCTACGACATCCCGAAGGTCGTGCACACCGAGGGCCTGGACGCCTACGTCGTGCGCAAGCTGGACCTGCCCTTCCGGGACGTGGACTGGACGACCTGGGACGACCTGCTGGACCGGGTCCACAACCCCGACCACGAGATCAGCCTCGCCCTGGTCGGCAAGTACATCGACCTGCCCGACGCCTACCTCTCGGTCATCGAGGCGCTGCGCGCGGGCGGCTTCGCCAACCGGGCCCGGGTGAAGATCAAGTGGGTCACCTCCGACGACTGCAAGACCGCGGCCGGTGCCCAGGCGCAGCTCGGTGACGTCGATGCCATCTGCATCCCCGGCGGCTTCGGGGACCGCGGGGTGCTCGGCAAGGTCGGCGCGATCCGCTACGCGCGCGAGAACCGGATTCCTCTGCTCGGTCTCTGTCTCGGCCTGCAGTGCATCGTGATCGACGCGGCCCGCAACCTGGCGGACATCTCCGACGCCAACTCCACCGAGTTCGACCCGGCCACCTCCCACCCGGTCATCTCCACCATGGCCGAACAGCTCGACATCGTCGCCGGTGACGGCGACATGGGCGGCACGATGCGGCTCGGCATGTACCCGGCCAAGCTGGCCGAGGGCTCGATCGTGCGCGAGGTGTACGACGGCAAGGAGTACGTCGAGGAGCGTCACCGGCACCGCTACGAGGTGAACAACGCCTACCGCGCGGAGCTGGAGAAGAAGGCCGGCATCGTCTTCTCCGGCACCTCCCCGGACGGCAAGCTCGTCGAGTACGTCGAGTACCCGCGCGAGGTCCACCCGTACCTGGTCGCGACCCAGGCGCACCCGGAGCTGCGCTCGCGTCCGACGCGTCCGCACCCGCTGTTCGCGGGCCTCGTCAAGGCCGCGGTCGAGCGGAAGATCTCGAAGTAGCACACCGGTTGTACGGTGGCCGGGGCGCGAAACCCCCAATCGGGGCGCGCCCCGGCCACCGCCGCACGCCGGTACACCTGCACGTCTGGGAAGGACCGCAATGACCGGAACGACCATCAAGGACATCCCGGAGGAGTGGGAGGTCCGGGCGACCAGGACGCCCTTCGTCGGCAACAAGACCTCCGTGCGCACCGACGACGTGGTCATGCCCGACGGGACCGTGGTCCACCGCGACTACCAGGTCCACCCCGGGTCCGTCGCCGTCCTCGCCCTCGACGACGCCGACCGCGTCCTGGTGCTGCGCCAGTACCGCCACCCCGTGCGCCACAAGCTGTGGGAGATCCCGGCCGGCCTGCTCGACGTCCCCGGCGAGAACCCGCTGCACGCCGCCCAGCGGGAGCTGTACGAGGAGGCGCACGTCAAGGCCGAGGACTGGCGGGTGCTGACCGACGTCTACACCACCGCCGGCGGCTGCGACGAGGCCGTACGGATCTTCCTGGCCCGGGGTCTGTCCGAGGCAGCGGGAGACCGCTTCGAGGTCGAGGACGAAGAGGCGGACATGGAACTGGCCCGGGTGCCCGTCGCGGACCTGGTCCGCGGGGTGCTGGCCGGTGAACTGCACAACAACTGCCTGGTGGTGGGCGTACTTTCGCTCGTCGCCGCGCGGGACCGGGACGGGCTCGACACGCTGCGTCCGGCCGAGGCGCCGTGGCCTGCCCGCCCCTTCGACGCCTGAACCACCCCGGCCCCCAGGACACCTCTGGCGATGTGACCATCGGCTGATCCGATCGAGGGACGCATCCGCCGTGCTCCACACGGAACGTAGCAGAGCGTGAACTAGGCTCTGAAAAACGCCCGATCCGGAGTCCCGGCGGGCTTGCGCGTGCGGTGGGACGGGAGCGTGGCCCGTGACGGATCAGGCGGTGGACACGGACGGTGTGCGGCTCTCCCCGGACGTTGCCACGGAGGCCCTGTTCCTGGGCCGCACGCGGGAGTTGAAGGAACTCCGGGCCGACATCGAGCGCGCCGGACTCGACACCCTCTCCGGCCGCAAGGCCCCCCGCGCCCGTGTGCTGCTCATCGCCGGCCGGCCCGGATCCGGCCGGACGACACTCGGTGAGGAACTCGTCCGCCAGGTCGCCGACCGCTACCCCGACGGGGTGCTGCGCGCCCGGCTCAGCGAGACCGACGGCACGCGCGTGCCCGTCGAGCGCTCCGCACGGGAGCTGCTCGACGCGCTCGAGGCGCCCGCCCCGGCCGGCGCCGCCGAGGACGATCTCGCCGAGGCGCTGCGGACCGCCCTGGCCGGCCGCCGGACGCTGCTCCTGCTGGACGACGCGGCCGACGCCGAGCAGGTCGACGCCCTGCTGCCGGACAACCCCGAGTGCCTGGTGGTCGCCATCTCACAAGGCCCGCTGACCGGCATCCGTGACGTCCGCCCCTGCACCCTCGGCGGACTCGACACCAAGTCCGCCGTGGAACTGCTGTCCCGCATCGCCGGCTCGGTCCGCATCACCGTCGACCCGCGGGCCGCGGAGGACCTGGCCGAGCAGTGCCAGGGGGAGCCCGCCGCCCTGGTCCTGGCCGGCGGCTGGCTCGCCGCCCGGCCCAAGGCCGCCGTCGCCGACCTCGCCCGGCACCTGCACGCCGGGGCGGACCAGGGCACCGCGACCGCCCGCACCCTCCGGCTGGTCCACGACGCGCTGCCCGCCGGCGCCGCCCGGATACTGCGTCTGCTGAGCCTCGCCCCGGCCGGCCTGGCCGACCCGCACACCGCCTCCGCGCTCGCCGGCTGCACGGTGAGCAGCGCGCGCACCACCCTGGACGACTTCGTCTCCGTGGGCCTGCTGCACCCCGTGGGAACCTCGCTGCCGCAGTACGAGGTGCCCGGCTGCCTGTACCCCCTGCTCAAGCGCCTCGCCGGGACCCACGAACGGCCCGGGGAGCTCCAGCTGGCCCGCGCCCGCATGCTGGAGCGGACCGTGCGGCTGCTCCAGTCGTGCAGGGCCATCACCGAGACCGACAGTCCCCAGGCACGCGAGAAGCTCCTCGAAACACCGCGTTCCCTGCGCTTTTCCAGCCCCCGCGACGCCGCCGACTGGCTGCGCGTCCGCCGGCCCGCCCTGCTGGCCTCGGCCCGCCTCGCGGTCGCCGACGGGACGCTGGACACCCTGGCCCGCCGCCTGATGTCCCAGCTGGTGCGGGCCATGGTGGCCCACTTCGGCACCCAGGCCTCCGCCGGCGATCTCTACGGCATCCACCACCTGGTCCTCGATGTGGCCGAGCGCCGGAGACTGCCCCGTGAACAGGCCGCGGCCCTGTTGAACCTCGGCGACCTCGACGCCCGTACCGGCCGCACGGCCGACGCGCTGGCGCGGTACCGGGCCGCGCTGGACGCCGGCCGAGCGGCGAACGATCCCTACGCGACCGGCCGCGCGACGGAATCCGTGGGAGGCGCCCATCTGGAGCTCGGTGACTTCGACCGGGCCGCCGACTGGTTCGGCCGGGCCCTGGCCGAGCGGCTCGCCCGGGGCGAGCGCGCGGACGCCGCCCGCCTGTACGGCCGGATCGCCGCCGCCCACACCTATGCCGGCCGCTACGGCGAGGCGCTGCGCAACTGGCGGGCGGCGGTCGCCGGGTACCGGAAGAACGGCGATCTGGCCGCCCAGGCGCGGGCGTTGAGCGAACTGGCCCGGGTCCAGGAGTACGCCGGCCGCCCCGAGGATTCGCTGCGTACCTGCCGGGAGGCGGTGGAGTGGGCCCGGCGGGCCGAGGACACCCGGCTGCAGGCCGCGCTGCACCTGCGGCTCGCCGACACCTTCGGCCATCTCGGCGACCCCGAGTCGGCCGCGCTGCACCGGAGCTCGGCGGAGCGGATGCTGGAAGAAGAGGCCCAGGAGCCCGGAACCAACTCGAAACACTCGGGCGACACCTACGAAATCCGCAGCTCCTCTGTAGAAGATTGATGCTTTGTAAGGCTGTACAGCGGGAACACCTTCATTAAGATGGCCTTGCCGCACCATCTTCTGCGGTCTCTCCCGGTGTGCACGCGTGTGCCCGGGTATGCGTAGGAATACCTCATACCCTCCGAACCAAGGACCGTGATCGACGTGAAGGTCGGCATCCCCCGCGAAGTCAAGAACAACGAGTTCCGAGTGGCCATCACCCCGGCCGGCGTGCACGAGCTGGTGCGCCACGGCCATCAGGTCGTCGTCGAGCGCGGCGCCGGCCTGGGCTCCTCGATCCCGGACGGCGAGTACATCGCCGCGGGCGGGCAGATACTGGACACCGCCGACGAGGTGTGGGCCGCCGCCGACCTGCTGCTGAAGGTCAAGGAGCCCGTCGCCGAGGAGTACCACCGGCTGCGCAAGGACCAGACGCTCTTCACCTATCTGCACCTGGCCGCCTCCAGGGAGTGCACGGACGCCCTCCTGGCCTCCGGCACCACCGCCATCGCCTACGAGACCGTCGAGCTGCCCGGCCGCGCGCTGCCGCTGCTCGCTCCCATGTCCGAGGTCGCGGGCCGGCTGTCCGCCCAGGTCGGCGCCTACCACCTGATGCGGGCCGGCGGCGGCCGCGGTGTGCTGCCCGGTGGTGTCCCCGGCGTGCCGGCCGGCCGTGCCGTCGTCATCGGCGGCGGCGTCTCCGGCTGGAGCGCCGCGCAGATCGCCGTCGGTATGGGTTTCCACGTGACCCTGCTCGACAAGGACATCAACAAGCTCCGGGAGGCGGACCGGGTCTTCGGCACGAAGATCCAGACCGTCGTCTCCAACGCCTTCGAGCTGGAGAAGGCCTGCCTCGAGGCCGACCTCGTCATCGGCGCGGTGCTGATCCCCGGCGCCAAGGCGCCGAAGCTGGTCACCAACGACCTCGTCTCGCGGATGAAGAGCGGGAGTGTCCTTGTCGACATCGCGATCGACCAGGGCGGCTGCTTCGAGGACTCCCACCCGACCACGCACGCCGAGCCGATCTTCACGGTCCACGAATCGGTCTTCTACTGCGTCGCCAACATGCCCGGCGCCGTGCCCAACACCTCCACCTACGCGCTCACCAACGCCACGCTGCCGTACGTGGTCGAACTCGCGAACCGCGGCTGGACGGAGGCGCTGCGCCGCGACCCCGCCCTCGCCAAGGGCCTCAACACGCATGACGGCAAGGTCGTCTACCAGGAGGTCGCCGAAGCGCACGGCCTGGACCACGCCGAACTCGCCGGGCTGCTCGGCTGAACCGGCCGCGCCACCCGGCCGACCTGACGCCCGGAAGTGCCTTCCGGGCGTCAAGTCGACCAAGTCACCGCTCATCAAAGGCGATACGTCAACTTCGTTCGTCAACGTCGCGCATCCGGACCCGTCTTGCCCGTCGGGCACGACGAGATGTGTGTATGGTCACTTCACGAATCCGGGGCAACTCGCCTCGAACGTCGCCCTTCCGCCGATTCGCACACCGGTGAAACCTGCCGTACGACGGTCGTACGCCCTTGACAGAGGGATGTTTCATTGTCGACACATCGAGCCGGGTCCGGCGGATTGTGTTGCTGCGGACCGCCGACACGCCATAGAGTCGCCAACCGTCGGCATGATGCCACGCTGACCTGTCTAGAAGTTTCCTGGTCGCCAAGGAGGTAAGACGACTTGTGAATGAGTCGACATTTACTCCCGGGGGTGGTCACCCAGGAATGACTGCACGGGACCGGGGTTCCGCGGGGCTCGCTCCTGTCGGCTCCGTCGCCGTGCGCACCTTCGCATCCCATCAGATCCAGCAGGCGACTCCCACTGCACACCAGAGCATGGATGGCCATCACGTGAACGCCATGGCCGGCGACGGAAGTGGCGCGCCCCACAGCCAACTCGCCGACTACGACGAACTGCCCGAGGGGCACTTCTACGATCCCGACGCCGAGTACGAGCCGGATCCCGAGTACGCGGCCACCCTCGCGCCCGACGCGGCCCGCCAGCGCCGTGAGCGCGTCGGCCCGACCGGACGCCCGCTGCCGTACTTCCCCATCCCGGGCCCGCTGACCGACCACGGCCCCGCGAAGATCATCGCGATGTGCAACCAGAAGGGCGGCGTCGGCAAGACCACGTCGACCATCAACCTGGGTGCCGCGCTCGCGGAGTACGGACGCCGGGTGCTGCTCGTCGACTTCGATCCGCAGGGCGCGCTGTCGGTCGGACTCGGCGTCAACCCGATGGAACTCGATCTCACCGTCTACAACCTGCTCATGGAGCGGGGCATGGCGGCCGACGAGGTGCTGCTGAAGACGGCGGTCCCCAACATGGACCTGCTGCCCAGCAACATCGACCTGTCGGCGGCCGAGGTCCAGCTGGTCTCCGAGGTCGCCCGCGAGTCGACCCTGCAGCGCGCGCTGAAGCCGCTCATGGACGACTACGACTACATCGTGATCGACTGCCAGCCCTCGCTCGGCCTGCTCACGGTCAACGCGCTGACGGCCGCGCACAAGGTGATCGTGCCGTTGGAGTGCGAGTTCTTCGCGCTGCGCGGTGTGGCCCTGCTGACCGAGACCATCGAAAAGGTCCAGGAGCGGCTCAACCCCGAGCTGGAGCTCGACGGGATCCTCGCCACGATGTACGACTCGCGCACGGTGCACAGCCGTGAGGTGCTCGCGCGGGTCGTCGAGGCCTTCGACGATCACGTCTACCACACGGTCATCGGGCGTACGGTCCGCTTCCCGGAGACCACCGTCGCCGGTGAGCCGATCACCACGTACGCGTCCAACTCCGTCGGTGCCGCCGCCTATCGCCAGCTTGCCAGGGAGGTGCTCGCCCGGTGTCACGCCGAGTGAGTCTGCCGGGGGCCGACGAACTCTTCCGTACGACAGGGGGGATGGCGCTCCAGGCGTCCACGCCCAGGCGCCAGGCGGGCGGTGAGGCGCGGGTCCCCGCTCCCGCGGGGGAGGGCGACGCGGCCGCGGCCCAGGAGGACACTCCGCAGTCGGTGCCCGCACAGGGCGGTGACGGAGAGGGCGCCGAGCACGTCGCCACGGACGCGGAGCCGGCCGAAACGGGCGAGTCCCGCAGCCGCGCCGCGCCGGAACGCT
This sequence comes from Streptomyces yamdrokensis, assembly GCF_053890455.1. Lineage (NCBI taxonomy): Bacteria > Bacillati > Actinomycetota > Actinomycetes > Kitasatosporales > Streptomycetaceae > Streptomyces > Streptomyces yamdrokensis. Next base: position 1,558,823 of record NZ_CM132679.1, on the reverse strand, counting down.
CCGGGCGACGCCAGGGGGCGCCGGAGGGGCCGGCCGCGGAGGCGGCCCCACGCAAGCGCGGAAGGGCGGCGGCCCGACGGCCCAGCGGCCGCGAGCGGCACGACGAGAAGATCACGGTGTACGTGTCCGCCGAGGAGCTCATGGACCTCGAGCACGCCCGTCTGGTACTCCGGGGCGAGCACGGACTGGCCGTCGACCGGGGCAGGATCGTCCGCGAGGCGGTCGCCGTGGTCCTCGCCGACCTGGAGGCCCGCGGGGACGCCAGCATCCTCGTGCGACGCCTGCGTGGACGGTAGCGGTAGCCTGCGGAGGCCATGACCTCGAACGACACCCCCGCCACCGGCCGCGGCCCGCAGTCCGGCCGCCGTCGCGCGCTGGGGCGGGGACCGGGCGCGGCGCCGCCTGTCCCGCAGCCCGCGGACGTGGGGGCGGAGACGGACACCGAGGAGACCGCCTCCGCCGAGGGGGAAGCGGCGGCCGGTACCGAGCGTGCGGCCCCGCCCCCCGCTGCGGTCCGGGCTCCGGCCGCCGCACGGACTTCGGCTCCCGCACCGGCAGACCGGGACGACCTACCGGGTCCCGACGCCGGCCCGGTACCCGGGACGGCACCTGTGGTGGACCCCGCCGGGGCGGCCGACAAGGTCGCAGAGCCCGGGGCGGTTGAGGAGGCCGAAGAAGAGGACGACGGCCGGTTCAAGGTCCGGTTGTCGAACTTCGAAGGGCCTTTCGACCTGCTGCTCCAGCTGATCTCGAAGCACAAACTGGACGTCACCGAGGTAGCGCTGTCCAAGGTGACCGACGAGTTCATGGCGTACATCCGGGCACTGGGACCGGACTGGGACCTGGACGAGACGACCGAGTTCCTGGTCGTCGCGGCCACGCTGCTCGATCTCAAGGCGGCCCGCCTGCTGCCCGCCGCCGAGGTGGAGGACGAGGCCGACCTCGCCCTGCTGGAGGCCCGGGACCTGCTGTTCGCCCGCCTGCTCCAGTACCGCGCGTACAAGCGGATCGCGGAGATCCTCAGCCGGCGGCTGGACGAGGAGGCCCGGCGCTACCCCCGTACCGTGGGACTCGAGCCGCAGCACGCCGAGCTGCTGCCCGAGGTCGTCATCAGCATCGGCGCGGAGGGGTTCGCGAAGCTCGCCGTCAAGGCGATGCGGCCCAGGCCCGAGCCGCAGGTGTACGTCGACCACATCCACGCACCGCTGGTCAGCGTCCAGGAGCAGGCCGGGATCGTGGTCGCGCGGCTGAGGGAGCTCGGCGCGGCCAGTTTCCGCACCCTGACCGAGGACACGGACGACACGCTGACCGTCGTCGCCCGGTTCCTCGCGCTCCTGGAGCTGTACCGGGAGAGGGCCGTCGCCCTAGACCAGGAGACCGCGCTCGGCGAGCTGACCGTGCGCTGGACCGGCGGTGAGGAGGACGCCGCACCCATGGTCACCGACGAGTTCGACCGCCCGCCCGAGCCTCAGAAGGAGAAAGGGACGAGCAGGACGTGAGTGAGGACACAGCCGATGTTCCCGCGGGGCCGCGCACCGTCGCGGACCTCGACCTCGGGCCCGCGCTGGAGGCGGTTCTCATGGTCGTGGACGAACCCGCGACCGAGGAGCACCTGGCGAGGATCCTGGAGCGACCCAAGCGGCAGGTCACGGACGCGCTCCGCGCGCTGGCCGACGAGTACACCGTCCAGGGCCGCGGTTTCGAGCTGCGGCTCGTCGCCGGCGGCTGGCGCTTCTACAGCCGTCCCGAGTACGCCGCGGCCGTCGAGGGCTTCGTCCTGGACGGCCAGCAGGCCCGGCTCACCCAGGCCGCCCTGGAGACCCTCGCCGTGGTCGCCTACCGTCAGCCGGTCAGCCGCGGCAGGGTCTCCGCAGTGCGCGGAGTGAACTGCGACGGGGTCATGCGCACCCTGCTGCAGCGCGGTCTCGTCGAGGAGGCGGGCACGGAACCCGAAACAGGTGCGATCCTGTACACGACGACGAACCACTTCCTGGAGCGGATGGGCCTGCGCGGTCTGGACGAGCTCCCGGAGCTCGCGCCCTTCCTCCCCGAGGCGGAGGCGATCGAGGCCGAGACCCAGGAAGCCGTACCGTCGTTCGATCCGGACGCCCCGGACCCGGACGACGGTCCATCCGACGAACATGCCTGAAACGACAACGACGGAAATGTGATGCGAAGCAGCGGCAGCGGCAGCGGCAAGAGCGGTGGACGCGGTAACCCCCGCGGTTCCGGCGGCAACAGGGACCAGAAGCAGGGGCAGGGCCGCCCCCGCAAGCCCCGCCCGGAGGAGCGCCGCTACGACGTGGGGCCCGGGGCGACCAAGGAGGGCCCGAAGTCCGGCCGTACCGGCGCCAAGCCGTCCGGCGGCTCCTCCCAGGGCGCCCGGTCCGGGCAGAAGGGCGGCGGGGGCCGTACCGCTCCCGGCCGCTCGCGCGAGTACGAGACGCGGATCGAGGAGCGCAACCGCGACCGGTACGCGGAGAAGAAGGACGTCGGGCCCCCGAAGACCTTCCCGGGCGCCGAGCAGGAGGGCGAGCGGCTGCAGAAGGTCCTCGCCCGCGCGGGGTACGGTTCCCGGCGAGCCTGCGAGGAGCTGATCGAGCAGGCGCGGGTCGAGATCAACGGCGAGATCGTGCTGGAGCAGGGCCGCCGGGTCGACCCCGAGAAGGACGAGGTCAAGGTGGACGGGCTGACCGTCGCCACCCAGTCCTACCAGTTCTTCTCGCTGAACAAGCCCGCCGGTGTCGTCTCCACGATGGAGGACCCCGAGGGGCGGCAGTGCCTCGGCGACTACGTCACCAACCGTGAGACCCGGCTGTTCCACGTCGGCCGGCTCGACACCGAGACCGAGGGCGTCATCCTGCTCACCAACCACGGTGAGCTGGCGCACCGGCTGACCCACCCGCGGTACGGGGTGAAGAAGACCTACCTCGCACACATCGTCGGTCCGGTCCCGCGCGACCTGGGCAAGCGGCTGAAGGACGGCATCCAGCTGGAGGACGGTTACGCGCGCGCGGACCACTTCCGCATCGTGGAGCAGACCGGCAAGAACTACCTCGTCGAGGTGACCCTGCACGAGGGCCGCAAGCACATCGTGCGCCGCATGCTCGCCGAGGCGGGCTTCCCGGTCGACAAGCTGGTGCGCACCGGCTTCGGGCCGATCACCCTGGGCGACCAGAAGTCGGGCTGGCTGCGGCGGCTTTCGAACACCGAGGTCGGCATGCTGATGCAGGAAGTCGAGCTCTGAGGCGCAGGGGCTGAGGCCCGGGGCTTGTGAGGAAACCGCACCCCCTTTTATAGTCGTGCTGACTATAAAAGGGGGTGCGGTTCATGGACGCCTACGACAAGTACGCCTACGAGCCCTTCGCCGTCACCGTCGACCTCGCCGTTCTCACGCTCCGCGAGGGCGTGCTGCACGTCCTGCTCGTCGAGCGCGGCGAGGAGCCGTACGCGGGCCGTTGGGCGCTGCCGGGCGGGTTCGTGCAGCCGGACGAGTCGGCGGAGACCGCCGCCCGGCGCGAACTCGCCGAGGAGACCGGGCTGGCGGACGTGTCCGGACTGCATCCGGAGCAGTTGCGGACCTACAGCGAACCCGGCCGCGATCCGCGGATGCGGGTCGTCTCGGTAGCCTTCACCGCACTGCTGCCCGACGCGCCCGAGGCACGCGGTGGCGGCGACGCGGCACAGGCCCGCTGGGTGGCGTACGGTTCCGCGCGGGCGCTCGCCTTCGACCACGACCGGATTCTGGCCGACGCCCGCGACCGCGTCGGCGCCAAGCTCGAGTACACCTGCCTCGCCACCGCCTTCTGCCCGCCCGAGTTCACCCTCGGCGAGTTGCAGCAGGTCTACGAGGCCGTGTGGGGCACCACGCTCGACCGGCCCAACTTCCGCCGCAAGGTGCTCGCCACCCCGGGCTTCGTCGAGCCCGTTCCGGGCGCCGCCCGCCTGACCGGCGGCCGCGGCAAACCGGCCGCCCTGTACCGCGCGGGCCCGGCCACCGCCCTGCACCCGCCCCTGCTCCGCGCCCCTCGGGAAGGACGCCCCGCATGACCACGACCACCGTCACCAAACGCGCCGCCACCGGGGCGCTCACCGGCCTCGCCCTCGGCGACGCGCTGGGTTTCCCGACCGAGTTCAACGACGTCCCCTCGATCCTCGCCAAGTGCGGTCCGTGGCGGGAGATGGAGCTGCCGAAGCCGGCGATCGTCACCGACGACACGCAGATGACGCTGGCCCTGGGCAAGGGGCTGCGGACGGCCATGGACGGGGGAGCGCTGACGCCCGAGGGGCTGGCCGGGCCGGTACGGCAGGAGTTCATCGCCTGGAACCGGTCGCCGGAGAACAACCGGGCCCCGGGCAACACCTGCCTCAGGGCCTGCGAACTCCTGGAGCGAGCGGACCGCCCCTGGCAGGACGCCAGCCGGATCGGCTCCAAGGGCTGCGGCGCCAACATGCGTGTCGCCCCCATCGGACTCGTCCCCGGCCTCAGTGACGAACAACGCGCCGGAGCGGCCCAGTTGCAGTCCGCGCTCACCCACGGGCACCCGACCGCGCTCGCCGCCTCCGACCTCACCGCCCACGCGGTGCGGTTGCTCGCCGAGGGTGCCGAACCGACCGGGCTGATCGGTCTGCTGCGCTCCTACGCCTACGAGAACCGCACCCGCTACCACGCGGTGTGGCTCGGTGACCTGTGGACCCGCGCCCAGGACGCCACCCCCGAGGACTTCATCGCGCGCGGCTGGGACGAATGCCTGGAGGTCCTGGAACGCCTCCGGCGCGCCGTGCGCACCGTCTCGCCGGAGACCGATCCGTGCCTGGCGACAGGAGAGGGCTGGATCGCGGAGGAGGCCCTCGCGACCGGACTGCTGTGTTTCCTGCTCTTCGTCGACGAACCGCTCACGGCCCTGCGCCGCGCCGCCTGCACCTCCGGGGACTCCGACTCCATCGCCTGCCTCGCGGGTGCCTTCGCGGGCGCCCACCTCGGCGCGGAGGCCTGGCCGGACGCCTGGGCCGGCCGCATCGAGTACCGGGACCAGCTGCTGTCCCTGGGGACGCTCTGGGACGTCTGAGGGGGAGGGCTCATGACGAGGGGCCCCCGCCGCCCTGCCCCGCCCGCAGGGCGGAAGCGCGGCGGACGCGGACCAGGAAGTCCTCGATCCGGCGTCGGTCCGGTTGTTCCGGCAGCGGCGTACGGCGCAGCGCCTCACCGGCCTCCCGCTCCAGCCGGGCCATCCGGGCCTCGACCTCGGACCAGGGCACCTCGCCCCGCTTCACCGCGAGCAGCTGCTCGCGCTGCCCGCCCACGTCGATGGTGAGGACGCCCGTGCGCAGCACGTCGCGGGCACAGGCCAGCAGACGGAGCAGATGCATCGCGTGCTTCCAGCGGGGTGCCCCGTGCGCGCGGACATCGGCCTCCAGTTTGCGGCGCTGGCCGTACGCGTACCGGGTGAACGTCTCGTGGACCCGGCGGGAGAGGAACGCGTCGCGCAGGGCGAGCAGTTCGCGGCCGGTGTCGTCGGCGTACTCCACGAGCGGCGAGTGCAGGCACTCCAGGACGTTGGGGTTGGCGCGCAGGGCCAGCTCGCAGAAGCGTTCCAGCTCCCAGCTGAACTGCTCCTCGGCCGGACCCTCGACATGCGTGGGCGGCTTCTCCAAGCGCCAGAACAGGGGAGTGGGGGCGAGGAAGACGCCCCGGCGGTCGGTGTCGCTGTCCTCCGTGGCCAGGCCGAAGGCGCGCGAGCCCATGACACAGGCGTAGACCGTGTGGTCGCGGACCAGGAACTCGGCGGAGCACATGCCCGGGAGCATACGGGCCGGCCCGCGCCGGACGAACCGGATCTCCCTCCACCGTGATCCGCTCGCCGGGCGGCGCTGTCGCGCCGGCCGTCTCGGCGGGCGGGCACCGGACACCGGCCGCGCCCGTTCTGACTAGGCTGGACGACCGGACAGTCGGCATGCGCGCCGGTACGTCCGGCTGTCCAGGCATGTCCGTAACAATCGACGCATTCGGTACGTCAGCAAGGAGCATCACCGTGGCGGTACGAGCGGTCCGGGGCGCCGTCCAGCTCGAGCGGGACGAGGCCGGCCACATGGAGGAACAGGTCGGCGCGCTGCTCACCGCCGTGCTGGAGCGCAACGAGCTGGCCACGGACGACCTGATCAGCATCTGGTTCACGGCCACGCCCGACCTGCACAGCGACTTCCCGGCCGCCGCCGCCCGCAAGCTCGGCATCGTCGACGTCCCCCTGATCTGCGCCCAGGAACTGGACATCGAGGGCGCCCTGCCCCGCGTCGTCCGCGTCCTCGCGCACACGGAGTCCGACCGGCCGCGCGCCGCCATCACCCATGTGTACCTCGGCGCCGCGGCGGCCCTGCGCAAGGACATCGCCCAGTGAGAACCGCACTCGTCATCGGTACCGGACTGATCGGCACGTCCGCCGCCCTCGCCCTGTCCCGGCGGGGCGTCACCGTCCACCTCGTCGACCACGACCCGGAGCAGGCCCGTACGGCCGCCGCGCTCGGCGCCGGTACCGAGGGGGCCCCCGAGGGGCCGGTGGACCTGGCGATCGTCGCCGCCCCGCCCGCCCACGTGGCCGGGGTGCTCGCCGACGCCATGGAGCGCGGAGTGGCGCGCGGCTACATCGACGTCGCCAGCGTCAAGGGCGGGCCGCGCCGTGAACTGGAGCAGCGGGGCCTCGACCTCTCGGCGTACATCGGTACGCACCCCATGTCCGGCCGTGAGAAGTCCGGCCCGCTGGCCGCCGGCGCGGACCTCTTCGAGGGCCGCCCCTGGGTCCTCACGCCCACCCGGGACACCGACACCGAGGTGCTGAACCTCGCCCTCGAACTGGTCTCGCACTGCAGGGCGGTCCCGGTCGTCATGGACGCCGACGCCCACGACCGTGCCGTGGCCCTCGTCTCCCACATGCCGCACCTGGTGGCCGGCATGGTCGCCGCGCGGCTGGAACACGCCGAGGAGGCCGCCGTACGGCTGTGCGGCCAGGGCATCCGGGACGTGACCAGGATCGCCGCCTCCGACCCCCGGATGTGGATCGACATCCTCTCCGCGAACCCGGGTCCGGTCGCCGACCTGCTCACCGACATCGGCGCCGACCTGGAGGAGACCGTACGGTCCCTGCGCGCGCTGCAGTCCTGCGACGAGGACGAGCGGCGCGAGGGCAGCACCGGCATCGAGGGCATGCTGCGCCGCGGCAACGCGGGTCAGGTGCGGGTTCCGGGCAAGCACGGCTCGGCCCCGCGTGCGTACGAGATCGTGGCGGTGCTCATCGACGACCAGCCGGGCCAGCTGGCACGGATCTTCGCGGACGCGGACCGGGCGGGCGTCAACATCGAGGACGTCCGGATCGAGCACGCGACCGGGCAGCAGGCCGGCCTGGTGCAGCTCATGGTGGAGCCCAAGGCGGCCGCGGTGCTCACCGCGGGGCTGCGGGAGCGGGGCTGGTCGATCCGGCAGTAGCACCCGCCGGACGGCGGCGGCGAGCAGTGAGCGCGGTGGGTGACGGGCGACCGGGCCCGGGTACGGCCGATCGGGGGACGCACACCCAGTAACCTTGTGCGGGGCGGTCTCGCGCCCCGTTCCCCGACAGCCAGGTCCAGGAAGGTCCCCACTGTGGAAAGCTCCACGCCAGTGATTGTCGCCATCGACGGCCCGTCCGGCACGGGCAAGTCGAGCACGTCGAAGGCCGTGGCGGCACAGCTCGGCCTGAGCTACCTGGACACCGGCGCCCAGTACCGGGCGATCACCTGGTGGATGGTCACCAACGGGATGGACACCGCCGACCCCTCCGCGATCGCCGCCGCGGCCGGCAAGCCCGAGATCGTCTCCGGCACCGACCCGGAGTGCCCCGCCATCACGGTCGACGGCGTCGACGTGGCCGGCCCGATCCGCGAGCAGGACGTCACCTCCAAGGTCAGCGCGGTCAGCGCGGTCCCCGAGGTGCGCGCCCGGATCACCGAGCTGCAGCGCACGATCGCCGCCTCCGCCGTCACCGGCATCGTCGTCGAGGGCCGGGACATCGGGACCACCGTGCTGCCGGACGCCGACCTGAAGATCTTCCTCACCGCCTCCCCCGAGGCGCGGGCCGCCCGGCGCAGCGGTGAGCTCAAGGGCGCCGACCTGCACGCCACGCGTGAGGCCCTGGTCAAGCGGGACGCGGCCGACTCCAGCCGCAAGACCTCCCCGCTGGCCAAGGCGGACGACGCGGTCGAGGTGGACACCACCGACCTGTCCCTGCACCAGGTCATCGAGTGCGTCGTCACCCTCGTCGAGGAGAAGCGAGCCGGCCGGTGACCCGTCTTCCGTCGGCGCGGGGCGCCGAGGTGGGGCGGCGTATCGGCGTCGGCCTGATGTACGGCTTCTGGAAGCCGCGCGTGCTGGGTGCCTGGCGGATGCCCGCGACCGGCCCGGTGCTCCTCGCCGTGAACCACTCCCACAACATCGACGGCCCGATGGTCATGGGCGTCTCGCCCCGGCCGACGCACTTCCTGATCAAGCGGGAGGCGTTCGTCGGGCCGCTCGACCCGTTCCTGACCGGCATCGGCCAGGTGAAGGTGGACCGGACCACCACCGACCGCACGGCCATCTCCCGGGCGCTGGGCGTCCTGGAGCAGGGCGGCGTCCTCGGTATCTTCCCCGAGGGCACCCGCGGGGAGGGGGACTTCGTCTCGCTGCGCGCGGGGCTCGCCTACTTCGCCCTGCGCGGCGGCGCGCCGATCGTGCCCGTCGCGGTCCTGGGAAGTTCCGGGCGGGGCGGACGGTTGACAAAGGCGCTGCCCCCGCTGCGCTCCCGCGTCGACGTCGTCTTCGGAGACCCCTTCGACGCGGGTGACGGCAGCGGCAGGCGTACCCGCAAGGCACTGGACGGGGCGACCGAACGCATCCAGAAGCAGCTCACCGCGCACCTGGAAAACGCCAGGCGCCTCACCGGGCGCTAGCGGACACTGAGTAGTGGAACGCCCGGAATCGGGTGCTCCACCGACCACCACGATGAACAACGAGGTACGGACTTCATGAACGACCACATCCAGCCCGACGGCTCGGCCGAGCACGAGCACGAGCACGGGGCGCTCGGCGACGCCGAGTTCGCGGAGTTCATGGAGCTCGCCGCGGAGGAGGGCTTCGACCTCGAGGACGTCGAGGGTGCCCTCGAGGCGGCCGGACACGGCCCGCTGCCCGTGCTCGCCGTCGTCGGCCGGCCCAATGTCGGCAAGTCGACCCTGGTGAACCGCATCATCGGCCGCCGTGAGGCGGTCGTCGAGGACAAGCCGGGCGTCACCCGCGACCGCGTCACCTACGAGGCCGAGTGGTCGGGCCGCCGCTTCAAGGTCGTCGACACCGGCGGCTGGGAGCAGGACGTCCTCGGCATCGACGCCTCCGTGGCCGCGCAGGCCGAGTACGCGATCGAGGCGGCCGACGCCGTGGTCTTCGTGGTGGACGCCAAGGTGGGCGCGACGGACACGGACGAGGCGGTCGTCCGGCTGCTGCGCAAGGCCGGCAAGCCGGTCGTCCTGTGCGCCAACAAGGTGGACGGCCCGAGCGGTGAGGCCGACGCCTCCTACCTGTGGGCCCTGGGCCTGGGTGAGCCGCACCCGGTCTCCGCCCTGCACGGCCGCGGCACCGGCGACATGCTGGACCAGGTCCTGGAGGCGCTGCCGCAGGCGCCCGCGCAGACCTTCAACGCCGCGGTCGGCGGCCCGCGCCGGATCGCCCTGATCGGCCGCCCGAACGTCGGCAAGTCCTCGCTGCTGAACAAGGTCGCCGGTGAGGAGCGCGTCGTCGTCAACGAGGTCGCCGGTACCACCCGCGACCCCGTCGACGAGCTGATCGAGCTGGGCGGGAAGACCTGGAAGTTCGTCGACACCGCGGGCATCCGCAAGCGGGTCCACCTCCAGCAGGGCGCCGACTACTACGCCTCGCTGCGCACCGCCGCCGCCGTCGAGAAGGCCGAGGTCGCCGTCGTCCTCCTCGATGCCGCCGACTCCATCTCGGTGCAGGACCAGCGCATCGTCACCATGGCCGTCGAGGCGGGGCGCGCGCTCGTCCTCGCGTTCAACAAGTGGGACACCCTCGACGAGGAGCGCCGCTACTACCTGGAGCGGGAGATCGAGACCGAGCTCGGCCAGGTCGTCTGGGCGCCGCGGGTGAACGTGTCGGCCCGTACGGGACGCCACATGGAGAAGCTGGTCCCGGCGATCGAGACGGCCCTGGCGGGCTGGGAGACCCGCGTCCCGACAGGGAGGCTGAACGCCTTCCTCGGCGAGCTGGTCGCCGCCCACCCGCACCCCGTGCGGGGCGGCAAGCAGCCGCGCATCCTGTTCGGCACGCAGGCGGGCACCAGGCCGCCGCGGTTCGTGCTGTTCGCCTCCGGCTTCATCGAGGCGGGCTACCGGCGGTTCATCGAGCGCCGGCTGCGCGAGGAGTTCAGCTTCGAGGGCACGCCCATCCACATCTCGGTGCGGGTGCGCGAGAAGCGTGGCAAGAAGAAGTGACGTAACGACGGCAGGCATGGTGGAGGGGGCGGTCCCGGCCGGGACCGCCCCCTCCACCATGCCTGGTCGACAGGGCCCGGGTCCGGTGGCCCCGGATCAGGTCTCCCGGCGCGGGGCCGGGGGCAGTGCCGCCGGCGCGTGGGGCCGCCCGATGGCGTGCCGGCCGACCGCCGGGACGCGCTGCCACTGCGGCTGCCGGCCCTCGCTCTGGCGGGCGTCGTCGGCCCCCGCGCCGTAGGCGCCGTACGATCCGCCGCCGACGGAACCGCCGAACGTCCCCGAGCCGTGGCCGACGGACGAGCCCGTACCGTGCGGGCCACTTCCGAAGGCGGTGAAGCCCAGCTTCTCCTCACCGCTGCGGTCACCCGGCAGTGAGCGGAAGGACTTCACGTACTCGGCGTAGAGCGCGTCGTAGATCGGCGTGGCCGAAGGGCCGCCCGCGGAGTCCTGAGCCGACCGCACGGGAGCGGGGACCAACGGGAAGGGCCGGCGGCGGGGAGCGTCGTATGCGTGCACATATCTCCAAACGACCCCGCCCGGCAAGGGATGCGGCCGTGGTACGGGTTTTCGCCGGTCACCGGCCTGCCGGCCGGGGCCGGGTGCCGCTCGGGTGTCAGCCGTCGGTCATCGGCCGGTCAGAGACCGGCGAGCGGCAGTGCCGCCGCGACCAGCCTTCCGTTCGCCGCGGCCCTGTCCAGCGCGTCGCGCAGCAGGTCCTCGCGCGGCTGACGGCCGATCGAGCCGACCGGAGCCGCGAACAGCAGGACCTGCTGGTGCTTGTTGGCGGCCGCCCGCCAGCCCTCGGTGACCTGGAGCGGCTGGTGCGCCTGCCACCAGGCCACCGGCTGTCCGCCGTTCGGGTTCGGCTGGAGCACCGCGTGCAGTTGCCCCACGGCCAGCAGGACCGACCAGCCGTGCAGCACGGACGGCGCGGTGGACAGCTCGGTCACGGGCGTGAAGCCCTGCTCGACGAGCAGCGGCAGGAAGTCGTCGCCGGACCCGAGTGAGCCGGGCCGCGCCACCGGCGCGGTCGGCTCGACGACCAGCGCCGGGTGCAACTCCCCGGCGATCAGGACCAGCCCGCTGGTCACGCCGAGCACGGCCTGCTCCGGCACGACGTGCTGCGCGACGGCCTGACCGGGAGCGGCCTGCGCGTTCTGCACGGGTGCCGGCAAAGCCGCGGCGTCGCCGTTGATGGACCGCACGGCGCCCTGGAGCTGCGCCTCGGTGACCTGGACCACCTGTGAGGGCAGGCAGGTGGAGTGGGCGAAGGCGAGAACGGCGGTCTCGTCCCCGATGAACAGGACAGTGCTGGTCCGCTCCTGCTCCGGATCGCCCGGTGTGCGGCAGGAGGTGCAGTCGTAACCGCCCGGGGCGGAATCTCCGGCGAGCAGGCGGTCGGCTTCTTCGTCGCCGATCTCGGCGCGTACCTCGTCGCTGACGTCGAGCATGCGCGGCACGGGTGGCTCCCTCGGGATGCGGTGCGTGGCGAGGCCGGGTGGGTCCCGGCCCGTGGTCCGGGACGGGTCCCCGGCTCATACAGATGACAACGGGCGATCTGTGGCGGGAGTCACGCCCGGGAGCGAACGGAATCGAACCATCCCGCGCCCACGGTCACCTGCGGTGTGCGACCGGACACTCAACGTCAAATGACCGCAGTCTCAATGCCGTTGGTCGGGTGAGGTGGCTCACAGAGGACGTGGCCCGTTGGTCGACAAGTCATGAAATCAAGGAATGAAGTGGGTGTCCTGAAATCGCCGATACCGCGGGTAATCGCGAACTGGCCTGCGAGTACGGGGAGTTGCTTGATGCCGGTCCGGCCGGCTGCCTAGATTCCTCCGCCGTGTGCAGCGAGCACCGCTCGGGAACGTCCGCCGACCGCACCAGCCGGATCCATCGCACCACCGGATCCGTCGCACGACCCGACGGCGGGCGGGGCGAGCGCGACCCGCCGTGTCCCATGACGCGGCGACGGCGCTTTGCCCTGGGGGACCCCGGGTCCTTGGAGAGGGAACTACATGTCCGATTGTGCCGACACCACCCGCGACGACGTCCGCAGCACCCGGAAGACCCCGAAGCCCCGTACGGCGGCGGCTCTGGCCGGCGCGGCACTGCTCGCGCCCCTCGGGCTGCTGGCGTCGGCCGGCAGCGCCGCGGCGGCGGACAGCGGGGTGTGGGACCGCATCGCACAGTGCGAGAGCGGCGGCAACTGGCACATCAACACCGGCAACGGCTACTACGGCGGACTCCAGTTCTCCGCCTCCACGTGGCGCGCGTACGGCGGCACGGCCTACGCGCCGACCGCCGACCGGGCCACCAGGGCCCAGCAGATCGCCGTCGCCACCAAGGTCCAGCAGGGGCAGGGCTGGGGTGCCTGGCCCACCTGCTCGGCACGTGCCGGGGCGTCCGGAAGCGCGCCCGGCGCCGGCTCGGTGGCCGCCGGGGAGGCCCCGGCGAAGCCCGCGAAGCCGGCGGAGTCCTCCCCGCGGTCGACCTCGTCGAACCAGTCGGACCAGCCCACCCGGCCGAAGCGGTCGGTCCCGTCGAAGGAGCCGGCCCAGTCGTCGGGCGGCGCGCAGCGGAGCTCGTCCGGCGGTGACTACACCGTCCGCGCGGGCGACACGCTGAGCGCCGTCGCCGCCCGGCACGGCACCACCTGGCAGCAGCTGCACGCCGCCAACGAGGCCGTCATCGGCGGCGACCCCGACGTGATCCTGCCCGGACAGCGTCTCGTGCTCTGATCCGCCCCGGACGCACCGGGCTCCGAGGTGGGGCGAGGTCCCGTCCGGCCACCGGTTTCCGGCCGCCGGGCGGGCCTGCCCCCTTGCGGACAGCAGCTGTCCGCAAGGGCTGACAGACTCGGCCCATGTTGGAGACCTCGGCACGTCTGCTGCGTCTGCTGTCCCTGCTCCAGGCCCACCGTGAGTGGCCCGGCGCCGATCTGGCCGAGCGGCTCGGGGTCAGCTCCCGGACCCTGCGCCGGGACGTGGACCGGCTGCGCGGGCTCGGTTACCCCGTCAACGCCAGCCCCGGAACCGGCGGTGGCTACCAGCTGGGCGCGGGGGCCGAACTGCCGCCGCTGCTGCTGGACGACGACGAGGCCGTCGTCGTCGCGGTCGGGCTGCGTACGGCGGCCGGGCAGGGCATCGAGGGCATCGGGGAGACCTCGGTGCGGGCCCTGGCCAAGCTGGAACAGGTACTGCCGGACCGGCTGCGCCGCCGGGTCGGCGCCCTGAACGCCGTCACCGTGCCGATGCTGCGCGGACCGGGCGCCGACGCCGTCGACCCGGCCCTGCTCACCGAACTCGCCCAGCTCTGCCGCGACACCGAACGTCTGCGCTTCGAGTACCGCGACCATGGGGGCGCGACGAGTCGCCGCACCGTGGAACCGCACCGTCTGGTGTGCTCGGAACGCCGCTGGTACCTGGTGGCCTGGGACCTCGGCCGCGAGGACTGGCGCACCTTCCGGGTGGACCGTGTCAGCCCGAGGCCCCCGCACGGCCCGCGCTTCGTCCCGCGTGAGCCCCCGGCCGGGGACCTGGCCGCCTATGTCTCCCGGGGCATCTCCACGCGCGCGTACGCCTCGCAGGCCGCGGTCCGGCTGCTGGTGCCCGTCGAGGTGGCCGCGGAGCGGATCCCGCCATCCTCCGGCGCGCTCCGGGCGGACGGGCCGGACACCTGTGTCCTGAGCACCGGGGCGGCGAGCTTCGAGGTCCTGATGATCCACGTGCTGCTGCTGGGCTTCGAGTTCGAGGTGCTGGAGCCGGCAGGGCTGACCGACGTGGTGGCCGAGGCCCGCGACCGGCTCTCCCGCGCCCTGTCCCGGGCGGGGGAACCGGACGCGGCGAACTGACGCGGGGCGGGCGGATCGTGTGGGGGAACGGCGGATTTTCCGTGGGGAACCGCCGTCGGGAACGCGCGCCTGTGGTCACCTCGACGGAATGGAATGGCCTGAACGGGCTCCGGGGTACTTCTTCGGGAGCCCTTCCCCGGTTTATCCGCGGCGTCGGCGCGAGGGCCGGGAATTGTGTTGGACCTCCGCATGCAGAGACTCCAAATCACCCATTCGTGTGAGGGTCGTGGGCATAAACGTCTGTCGTGATCCTGTGACAGAAGTGTGACCGCCGGGGGATCCCGGGCAGGTGTTCCCGGTCCGGCCTTCCCCGTCCGCCGGGCAGGGCATAGCGTGACCGTATGGCACCCATTCCGACACCTTCCGCGGAACCCGACGACAGTCCGGACGCCTATGTGGGCCTGCCCGCGGCCCGGGCCGAGCAGCTCGCGCGCGAGCGCGGCTGGGCGACGGTCCGGGCGTTGCCGCCGGGCGCGATCATCACCATGGAGTACCGGGTGGGACGGCTGAACTTCGAGGTGAAGGACGGCACGGTGGCGAGGTCCTGGAAGGGCTGAGACACGGCGACGGCCCCGGTTCCACGAGGGAGCCGGGGCCGGGGCGGGCGGGCGTACCGGGCTGTCGCCGCGGGGCCCGGTGGGGCCGTCAGGGGCGGGTCGCCGGGGTGTTGCCGCGCGGGTGACGCTCGCCGTGCGGCGGGCGGCGGCTCCCGGCGGGGGTGACCGGTGTGCGCTCCCCACGCGTCGAGTGCGGTCCCGGCGTCAGACGGGCGGGTGGCCGACCGGCCGAGCGGGACGCCGAGACCGGCTCGGGGGCCGCGCTGCCCTCACGGCCGGTGAGCGGCTTGAGCATGACCAGGGCCGTGGCGGCGGGGGCCGTGAGTGCCGTCCGGCCCCGCCGGGCCTGTCCGCGGTCCCGCCAGTGGTCGCGCCAGCCGAAGATCCGGTCCTCGGCACGGGCGATCAGCGGCTCGAACCAGGGCAGGGCCAGCAGGATCAGCAGCCCCGCCACCCAGCCCAGCAGGACATCGCTCAGCCAGTGGGTGCCGATGTAGACGGTGGAGAGCCCGACGCCGAGCGAGGTCACCGCGGACAAGGCGGACAACCAGCGCCGGGCCCAGGGAGTGGAGGCCAGATAGGCCAGGATTCCCCAGGTCACCACGGCGTTCGCGGTGTGGCCGCTGGGAAATATACTGCCGCCGAGCCACATCTCGTTGGAGCCGATCTCGGTGGCGTAGTGCGGTCCGAGGCGCCCCATGCCGTACTTCGCGGCGCCTACGGTGACGTTGAGCAACAGCAGGGATACCGCGAGCGCGAGCAGCGGACGCAGGGTGTGCTGCCGCCAGGAGCGCCAGCCGAGCCAGGCCGCGACCATCACCGCGGTCGGACCGCGCTGGCCGAGCACCACGTAGTAGTCGACGAAGGCGTGCAGCTCCGCCCACTGCTCGTACGGGCGGAAGAACATCACCTGCCAGTCCAGCCGGACCAGCCAGGACGTGATGACGACGGCCCACACGATCGCCACGTAGAAGGCCAGGGTGGAGCCGAAAAGCACCGTCCGGTGCCGGCTCATTCGAGGCACGTCGAGGTGGGCCGGTCGTTCCGGCTCACGATCCAGCCTCGCGAACACCCGGTCCAGACGGGTGGTCTTCCGTTCGGTACGCACCCAATCGACGTTACAGGGAGTGAACGTGCTTCTCCGTCGAATCAGTGGCTTTGTGATGACGATGTGATGTGGGATTGCTCTCAAGGCGGCCTTTGTTTTCCGCGAATCGGCAATCTCCGGCCATGGTCGCCCTCAATTCCTTTGATCATTCGAGAGGGCTGCTTTATCGCGCTTTTGGAATGCGTTCACCGAAGGCTGGTGCAGATTTTCCCCGGTGCTCACCGACCGTCGGTGCGGGAGGGGCCGGGCGGGGTCCGCGGGAGCGGTCAGGGTGGCCCGGAGCCGTTCAGCCAGAAGGCGCCGTACACCGCGGAGGCCACCGCGAGGGACCCCACCACCAGCGCCGGCCCGGGCGTACGCAGCCGGGCCAGGGCCAGGGCGGGGGGCAGCAGCAACGGGAAGGCGGGCATCAGCAGACGCGGTTTCGAGCCGAAGTAGCTCGACGCGCACAGGGCGAGGAGGGTGACGACCCCGGCGTACACCAGCAGCGGGAGCGGCTGGCGCTGCCGTACACAGAGCACGTACAGCCGGACCAGCAGTCCGACCCCGAGGATCAGTCCGAGTCCCGCCGGGGCCGACGGAAACGACGTGAACTTCTCCGCCGTGAACCGGGCGAAGGCGAAACCGCCGTCGAACCCGTTCCGCCAGCCCGCCTGCACCGCGAGATACCCGAACAGGCCCTCCCCGGTCCGGTGCCCGACCCACAGAACGTAACCGGCGGCACCGAGCGGAGCGACGAACAGGCCGAGCGCCCGGCGGACACCCGCCCCGGGGGCGCCCGGCGGGACGAACGCGCCCCCGGCACGTGTCATGCGCCGGGTGGCCCCCTCCGGTGCGGCGCGTTCCCCGGGGCGCGCGCCGTTCACCGTCGCCGCGCCACCGCTTCCCCCGAACGGGCGGCGCTCGTCCTCACGGGCGCGGCGCTCGTGCAGGAAGGAGACGACGCCCGCCGCCCAGACGGCCGCGACCACCGCCAGCCCGACCGGGCGGGTCAGACCGGCCAGGGCCGCCAGGACTCCGGCCGTCACCCAGCGCCCGGTCAGCACCGCGTACAGCGACCACGCGGCGAGCGCGGTGAACAGGGACTCGCTGTACGCCATCGACTGGACGATCCCGACCGGCAGCACCGCCCAGAGCATCACCGCGCCCACCCCGGCCCGCGGCCCGTACGCATGGTCGGCCACCGCGAAGATCCCCCAGGCCGCGGCGAGCGAGGCCGATACGGCGACCACGAAGCCCCCGTCCGCGTGCGACAGCGGCGACACCGCCGCCACCAGTCGCTCCAGCCAGGGGAGCAGGGGGAAGAAGGCCAGGTTCGAGTGCACGTCCCCGTTCGCCAGGCGTACTTCGTAGCCGTACCCCAGTTCCGCGACCCTCGTGTACCACAGGGCGTCCCAGCGGGCCGTGAGCAAGGTGTACGCGCTCTTGCCGCGTGCCTCGCTCCACAGGGTCAGGACGAGGAGGCCCAGGGCGCGCACGGCGGCGTACCCGAGGAGCGCCGGCGCGGCCCTGCGCAGTGCTCCGGGGCGGGCCGGCGCGGCACGCGTCTCGAGATCGGTCACGGGCCCGATTATCGACCGGGGGCGCGGCCGGTCCCTCGCACGGGGCGTGCGAACCCCTGGAGCGGGCTGCGGGAAGCGGTGGGCCGTGGTGCGGAAGTGGCGCACGCCACACCTGTGCGCCCGAGATGTGAGAGGCCCGCCACTCGATACCGGCGCGGCCTCGCGTACGCTGCCTGTCACTCGCCGTTCGTCGCGCGGGCCGGAGCCCTACCGCTCCTCTCCGGCCGAGTCACGGGGGAGTCCCCACCCCGTGAGCCCGCCGAGGGCGAGGGAACATCTGGGAGGTCTGTACATGTCCGGGACGACCACGGCCGCCGCGCTGCGCCGTCGGGCGGCCGGGGCCGGTGCCAACCGCTGGGTGGTACTCGTCGTCCTCTGCGCCAGCCTGCTGCTCGTCGCCGTCGACGCGACCGTGCTGCACGTGGCGGTCCCCGCCGTCACGGAGGACCTCAGGCCCGGTGCGATGGAACTGCTCTGGATCGTCGACGCCTACCCGCTGGTCTGCGCCTCGCTGCTGATCCTCTTCGGCACCCTGGGCGACCGGGTCGGCCGCAGACGCGTCCTCCTGCTCGGCTACGCCCTGTTCGGCGTCGCCTCCGCACTGGCGGCCCTCGCGGACAGCGCGCCGGTGCTGATCGCGGCACGGGCGCTGCTCGGCGTCGGCGGCGCGATGATCATGCCCGCGACGCTGTCGATCCTGCGGCAGGTCTTCCCCCACCGGCGCGAGCGGGCGCTCGCCATCGGCATCTGGAGCGCGGTCGCCGCGGTGGGCGCGGCGGTCGGGCCGCTGCTCGGCGGTTTCCTGCTCGAGTACTTCTGGTGGGGTTCGGTCTTCCTCATCAACATCCCGCTGATGCTGGTCAGCCTCCCGGTGGGCAGGATCCTGCTGCCCGAGTCGAAGGGGGACGGCGCCGGCCCCTGGGACGTGACGGGCGCGCTGATGGCCGCCGCCGGACTGTTCGCGGTGGTCCTCGGCGTGAAGCGGCTCGGCGGTGAGTCCGCCGGGGGCCTGTGGACCGTACTGTCGCTGGCCGCGGGCACCGCCCTGCTGGCCGCCTTCGTCCGCCGGCAGCGCCGGCGCACGCATCCGCTGGTCGACCTGCGGATGTTCGCCCGGCCGGCGTTCAGCACTTCGGTGGGCTGCATCGTGCTGGCGATGCTCGCCCTGGTCGGACTGGAACTGATCGCCGCGCAGTACCTCCAGCTCGTCCTCGGACTCTCCCCGCTGGAGACCGGACTCCGCCTGCTGCCGCTGACGTTCGCCGCGATGGCGGCGGGGCTGGCCGGCGCGCGGCTGCTGCGCCGGTTCGGACCGCGCCGCATGGTCTTCTCCGGTTTCTGCCTGACGGCCGCCGCGGTGCTGCTGCTGACCCCGATGGGCGGGCAGGACAACCGCGTCCTGCTGCTGAGCGGATTCGTCCTGCTCGGCTTCGGTCTGGAGACCACCCTGTTCGGGGCGTACGAGTCGATGCTGAGCGAGGCACCGTCGGAACAGGCGGGCGGGGCCGCCGCCATAGGCGAGACCTCGTACCAGCTGGGCGCCGGAATCGGGATCGCGCTCCTCGGCAGCGTCATGAACGCGGCCTACGCGCCCGGCCTCCGGGACGTTCCCGGGGTATCCGCCTCGGAGTCCTCGGCGGCGCGGCACTCGCTGGGCGAGGCCTACGGGGTCGCCGCGCAGCTGGGAGGGCCCGCCGGAGCCGCCCTGAGGGACGCGGCCCGCCACGCCTTCGTGCACGGGTTGCATGTGACCCTGCTGGTCAGCGCGGCCCTGCTGCTGCTCGGGGCCGTCATGGCGCTGCGGCTGCCGCGGACGATGCAGTGCGAGCCGGCGTCCGCGGGGGAGACGTTGGCCGAGGTACCCACGGGCGGACCCGCCCGGGCTCCGGCCGATGTGCCCGCCGAGGCGGCCGGTCTCCCCGCGCCGAGAAAGGCCGCAGAGTCCCGCGTCTCGGTGTGAGGCGTGCCGCGGGGCGACGGGTGGACGTGCGCGGCACCGCGCCGTAACGTCGGCCCGAACCTGACTAGCAGTGCTAGTTGAGCAGCACGAGCCGCATCGGCCCCGGCCCGATCGCCCCGGAGGGTGTCCATGTCCGCGTCCGCGAAGTTGCCACCCTTCGACCCGGCCGACCCGCTCGGCCTCGACGACCTGCTGGAACCGGAGGACCTGGCCGTCCGGGACACCGTGCGTGCCTGGGCGGGTGACCGGGTGCTGCCGTACGTCGCCGACTGGTACGAGAAGGGCGAACTGCCCGGCATTCGCGAGCTGGCCCGGGAACTCGGCGGGATCGGCGCGCTCGGCATGCCGCTCAGCGGCTACGGCTGCGCGGGCGCCTCGGCCGTGCAGTACGGGCTCGCCTGCCTGGAGCTGGAGGCCGCCGACTCCGGCATCCGGTCCCTGGTCTCCGTCCAGGGCTCGCTCGCCATGTACGCGATCCACCGGTTCGGCAGCGAGGAGCAGAAGCGACAGTGGCTTCCGGAAATGGCCGCCGGCGAGATCATCGGCTGCTTCGGGCTCACCGAACCCGACCACGGCTCCGACCCCGCCGCCATGCGGACCCACGCCAAACGCGACGGCGGGGACTGGGTGCTGAACGGCCGCAAGGCGTGGATCACCAATGGGTCGGTCGCCGGCGTCGCCGTGGTGTGGGCGCAGACCGACGACGGGATCCGCGGCTTCGTGGTACCCACCGACAGCGCCGGGTTCTCGGCGCCCGAGATCAGGCACAAGTGGTCGCTGCGCGCCTCCGTCACCAGCGAGCTGGTCCTCGACGACGTACGGCTGCCCGCCGGCGCCGTACTGCCCGAGGTGACCGGTCTGCGCGGACCGCTCAGCTGCCTGACGCACGCCCGGTACGGGATCGTCTGGGGTGCGATGGGTGCGGCGCGCTCCTGCTTCGAGTCCGCCGTCGGCTACGCGAAGTCGCGGGAGCAGTTCGGGCGGCCCATCGGCGGGTTCCAGCTGACGCAGGCCAAACTCGCCGACATGGCGGTCGAACTGCACAAGGGGATCCTGCTCGCCCATCATCTCGGGCGGCGCATGGACGCCGGCCGCCTGCGGCCCGAGCAGGTCAGCTTCGGCAAGTTGAACAACGTCCGAGAGGCCATCGACATCTGCCGTACGGCCCGCACGATCCTCGGCGCCAACGGGATCTCGCTCGAGTACCCCGTCATGCGGCACGCGACGAACCTCGAGTCGGTGCTCACCTACGAGGGCACCGTGGAGATGCACCAGCTCGTGCTGGGCAAGGCACTGACCGGGATCGACGCGTTCCGGTAGGCCGGGCGGGACGTGTGGGCGGGGCAGGGGCGGGGCCGACGAGCGGCCCCGCCTCAGCTCTGGTTGAAGAAGCCGTCCGACCGGTGCGCCGCCGGTTCCCCGCTGACGACCTCGGTGTCGGCCGGGCTCAGCAGGAACACGCGGTTGGACACACGCTCGATGGAACCGCGCAGACCGAAGATCAGCCCGGCGGCGAAGTCGACGACGCGCTTGGCGTCACCGGCCTCCATCGCGGTGAGGTTGATGATGACGGGGACGCCGTCCCGGAACAGCTCGCCGATGGCGCGGGCGTCCCGGAAGCCGTCCGGGGTCACCGTGCCGATGCGGCGGCCCTTCTCCGCGGCGACGTCCGTGGCCACCTTGACCCGCGGATCGGTGACCCAGGCCTCCCCGGGCTCGGTTCCGTCGGAGTAGTCGTCGTCGTAGTAACGCTCGTCTTCGTTGTCGTCGACGAGGCCAAGCCAGGCACTTGCCTTGCGTACCGATCCCATGGACGCCTCCTCTCACAGCGGTCCTTCTTGCTTTCCGCATTCCTATGGTCGTCCATGATGCGGATGGCGCGCCAAGTGATTGGACGCCGCGCGGGGGGTTTGTGACGGTACTGGTGCAGGGCGCATCCGTCGAGAGCCCAAGCCCCCCAAGGGTCCTGATGTAAGCGGATGCTGACTGTGAGTGAAATATGATTCTTCTCGGCGTATGGGTGATCGGCGGCGCGTACGGGTGAACGCGACCATGGGTACGATGCCGCCGCTCCATATCGGATCACCCACGGGGGGACGTCATGTTCGGAATCGTCAGGCCCTGCCGGCACCGGCTCGGTGAACGGCTCACGGCCCAGTGGACGGCGCACCTGTGCGGACTGTGCCTGGCGTTGCGCGGGGACCACGGACAGCTCGCACGCGTCGTCACCAACTACGACGGGCTGCTCGTCTCCGTCCTGACGGAGGCTCAGGCCGAGCAGGCCGATGCCGGACGACGCAGGGCGGGTCCGTGTCCGCTGCGCGGTATGCGGACCGCCTCCGTCGCGCACGGTGAGGGCGCGCGGCTCGCGGCGGCCGTCTCGCTGGTCCTGGCCTCCGCCAAGGTGCGCGACCATGTCGCCGACCGGGACGGGCTGCTGGCCCGTCGCCCGGTGGCTCTCGCCGCCCGCCGCGTGGCTGCGAGCTGGGACCGGGCCGGGGCACGGACCGGTTCGGACGTCGGGTTCGACACGGCCGTCCTGGTCGACGCCGTCGACCGGCAGACCGGTATCGAGACCCTCGCCGGCCCCGGCACCCCGATCCTGACCGTCACCGAACCGACCGAGACCGCCACCGCGGCCGCCTTCGCGCACACCGCGGTACTCGCCGGACGGACGCACAACGCCGGGCCGCTCGCCGAGGCCGGGCGGCTCTTCGGCCGGCTCGCCCATCTCCTGGACGCAGTGGAGGACCGGGAGGCCGACGCCGTGTCGGGCGCCTGGAACCCCCTCACCGCCACCGGCACGCCGCTCGCCGAGGCGCGCCGGCTCGCCGACGACGCCGTGCGTGGCATCCGCCTCGCGCTGCGCGAGGTGGACTGGGGGTCCGGGGTCTCCCCGGAGGGGCACAGCACCGACGGCGGTCTGGCTCACCGGCTGCTCGTCCATGAACTGCCCAACTCCGTAGATCGTGCCTTCGACACCGTTTCTTGTGCCCACGGTTCTCACCCCTACGCACCGCCCGGCGCCCCCGGCACCCCGGGCGGTCCGGGTGGCCCGGTGCCGCCCGGGCCACCCGGGCCCCCGCGCCGGCGCGGGCTGATCGCCGGGTGCGCGGTGTGGGTGGGACTGTTCTGTACGTGTCAGTTGTGCTGCGGGACCTATGAGGACCCCTGGACCGGGGAGCGCAAGGAGGCCTGCTCCAACTGCGACTGCAGCGGGTGCTGCGACTGCTGCAGTTGTTGCGAGTGCTGCAGCTGCTGCGGTGAGGACGGCGGCTGCGACTGCGGGTGCGACTGCTGAACCCGGATGCAGGGCGGCCCGACATGCATCCGGCGGTTGTCGAGTCCTTCGGAGCCTGTTCGGAGAATCGTTCGCAGGAATATTCGGAGGGATTACTTCCGGACATCTCCGGGGTGTGAGCGACCGGTTGCGGCACGGAGGTATCGGCTGGTGACGTGAGGGGGGCGAGGGTCGTGCCGGACGGTCGGTGCGCAGGGCGACGACCGAAAGGCACTCTTGCGTCGACCGGGCCGTGGACCGAATACTCACCCCCAGCGCTTGTCAGGAGCACGGCATGTTCGGAATCCGGGCTACCGGTCCCCTGACTGCGCCTCACGGGCCCCAACCCCACGAGGGCCCCCTACTTCCTTCATGGAGGAACGAGAAGTGAGGATCAAGCGCACCACCCCCCGCAGCGGCATCTCGAGACACACCCGGCTGATCGCCGTCTCCACCGGTCTCGTGGCCGCCGCCGCGATCGCGATCCCCAGCGCGAGCGCGTCCGAGGCTCCCGCCACCTTCAGCTCCGCCGAGCTCAAGAGCGTCAGCGGTTCGGTGCTGGAAGCCGACGTCCCGGGCACCGCCTGGGCCGTCGACAGCAAGACCAACCGGGTTGTCGTCACCGTCGACAGCACGGTGTCCGAGGCCGAGATCGCGCAGATCAAGCAGGAGGCCGGCGCCGACGCCGACGCACTGCAGATCAAGCGCACGCCCGGCAAGTTCACCAAGCTCATCCAGGGTGGCGACGCCATCTACTCGAGCAGCGGGCGCTGCTCCCTCGGCTTCAACGTCCGTAGCAGCAGCGGCGTCGAGTACTTCCTGACGGCCGGTCACTGCACCGCGGGCTCGAGCACCTGGTACTCCAACTCCGCGCGTACCTCGGTCATCGGCTCCACGGCAGGGTCCAGCTTCCCGGGCAACGACTACGGCATCGTGCGCTACAGCGGTTCCGTCAGCCGCCCCGGCACCGCGAACGGCGTGGACATCACGCGTGCGGCCACTCCGAGCGTGGGCACCACCGTCATCCGCGACGGTTCCACCACGGGTACGCGCAGCGGCCGGGTCACCGCCCTCAACGCGACCGTGAACTACGGCAGCGGCCAGGTCGTCTCCGGTCTCATCCAGACCACGGTCTGCGCCGAGCCCGGCGACTCCGGCGGCTCGCTCTACGGCAGCAACGGCACCGCGTACGGTCTGACCTCCGGTGGCAGCGGCAACTGCTCCTCCGGCGGCACGACCTTCTTCCAGCCGGTGACGGAGGCCCTGAGCGCCTACGGAGTCAGCGTCTACTAGGCCGGGCGCCCGCCGACCGGGACCGGCCGGTACCACCGGTCCCGCAGCGCAGGGCCTCACCGCGGCCGACACACGACGACGAGCCCCCGCACGCAACCAGCGCGCGGGGGCTCGCCCTTGCCCTGCCCCGGCGTCACCTTCGAGGGGACGCGCCAGGACGCGCCAGGACGCGCCAGGACGCGCCAGGACGCGCCGGGGCGGGGCCGGTCGCGGGACCGCCTGATGCGCCACTTCGGGCCTGGGGGCCGTGAACGGCCGAGGACGCGGTGACGGTGGGAGCGGGGCCGGCGTCCGCCGGAGCGGTGCATCCGACGGCGGCGCTGGTCGTCACGCCGATCGCCTGGGGCGGGTTGGCCGAGAGGCGGGACATAGCCCTCAACGCGACGTTTTCCGGGGTTCGGTGACGACATATCAGGTGTCATCGGTGTCTCGCCGGGCATCGCCGGAAATTTTTACCGACGCGTAACTTCCCTGTTGGGCTACTCGCTCGTAACTTGACGGGTGAACAACAACCTCGTGATCCGGGTCACAGGGCGCAAGGCCCTCGCATCCTCCCCTTGACGTGCAAGGAGATCACACGATGCTGCCCTGGAAACGAGTGGTCAGATCCCTGGCCACGCTCCTGCTGGCCGCCGCGGCCCTCGTTGTCCCCACCGCCACCGCCACCGACGCCCACGCCCACGCCGCGCCCAGCTCGGGCTGGAACGACTACTCCTGCAAGCCGTCCGCCGCCCACCCCCGCCCCGTCGTCCTGGTCCACGGCACCTTCGGGAACTCCGTCGACAACTGGCTGGGTCTCGCGCCCTATCTGACCCACCGCGACTACTGCGTCTTCTCCCTCGACTACGGCCGACTCGACGGTGTCCCCTTCTTCCACGGCCTCGGCCCCGTCGAGGAGTCCGCGCAGCAGCTCGACGTCTTCGTCGACAGGGTGCTCGCCGCGACCGGAGCGACGAAGGCAGACATCGTCGGGCACTCGCAGGGCGGCATGATGCCCCGCTACTACCTCAAGTTCCTCGGCGGGGCCGACGAGGTGAACGCCCTCGTCGGGATCGCCCCCAGCAACCACGGCACCACCCTCGCCGGCCTCACCAAGCTGCTGCCGCACTTCCCCGGTGTCGGGGACCTGCTGACCGGGGCCACCCCCGCCCTCGCCCAGCAGGTCGCCGGCTCGGACTTCCTCACCAGGCTCAACGCGGGCGGGGACACCGTGCCCGGCGTCCGCTACACCGTCATCGCCACCCGGTACGACGAGGTGGTCACCCCGTACCGCAGTCAGTACCTGAGCGGGCCGAACGTGCGCAACGTCCTGCTCCAGGACCTGTGTCCGGTCGACCTGTCCGAGCACGTGGCGATCGGGCTGATCGACCGGATCGCCTTCCACGAGGTCGCCAACGCCCTCGATCCGGCCCGCGCCAGACCCACCACCTGTGCCTCGGTGTTCAGCTGACACGTGCGACCACCCGTACGCATGTCGGGGCCTGTCCGGCCTGAGCCGCCGGACAGGCCCCGGGTCACGGTCGACGCGAGGTCGGTGATCGGCGCGAGGTCAGCGGCCGTGCCGCCCGCTCGTCGCGCGCCGCCGGGTGGAGGCGAACAGCGCCGCCGAACCGAGCGCCAGGGCGGCGGCCCCGCCGACCATCAGGTACGGGGTGTTCCCGTCGCCGCCGGTCTCCGCGAGGTTCCCCGACGTGCCGGCCGCCTTGGGCTGGTTGACGGTGGCCCCGGGGGTGCCGTCCGCGTCGACGCCCGTAGCGTCACCGTCACCGTCACCGTCACCGTCGGTGACGGTGTCGGCCGGGGCCGGCTGCGCGGTGGTGTGCGGGTCGTCGTCTCCGTGACCGTGGTTCTCGATGGTCGACTTGTCGGTGCCGTCGTCGATCTGCTCCTCGGAGGGCGCGGAGGCGACCGGCGCCGGGGAGGCCTCGTCCTCGGGCGTGTCACCGGCGTCGGACCCGCTTCCGCTGTCGTCGGCGCCCCCGTCCGAATCTCCTCCTCCGCCGAACGAGACGTCCGAGCAGGAGTAGAACGCCTCCGGGCTGTCCGAACGCTGCCACACCGCGTACAGCAGATGCTTGCCCGACCGCTCGGGGAGGGCGCCGGAGAACGTGTAGAAACCGCCGGTCGCGGCCGGGTCGGTGGACGTCGCCACCGGGTTCGCCAGATCCAGGTCGCCCCAGCCCAGCGGTTTCGCCGGGTCGTAGCCGGGCTTGGTGACGTACACCTTGAAGCTGCCCTTGTGCGGAGCGGTCACCCGGTACTTGAAGGTGTACGAGCCGCTGCTCACCGATGTCGTGGGCCAGTCGGCACGGGCCAGGTCGAGCCCCTTGAACGCCTCGTTGCCCGCGCTGCACAGCTTGCCGTCGGGAATCAGCTCCTCATGACGTCCGCCCGCGTCGCCGATGCGTACGCCGTTCCAGTCGTAGAGCGCCTGGGTGCCGCCGGCCGCGACCGCCGCCTGGCACGCCGCCGACTTCGGGCTCTCCGGACCCTCGGCGAAGCACTGCGCGACCCTGCTGACCGGGTCACCCATCGAACCGTGCGCGGCCGCCGGCGAGGCGGACAGCCCGGTCAGGGCGAGCGGGACGATACCGACGGCGGCGACAGCGGCCTTGCGGCGTGCGGGCATGGGGCAGCAACTCCTCGGACGATCAATGGGCTTGGGGGGATCCCGTGGGGGGGATGGCTCAGAAACTAGCCCCAGGGAACCGGGAAATCGCCTGCCGAGGGCCGCTCGCGGAGATCCTTATGGCCCCGTTAAGGGAATGCTCAGGCTGGGATCAGGCAGGAACCCGCGAACGGCCTCGGACGAGGAGGCGCGTGGTGAACGGGAGGAGAGGAAGAGGGACGGCCGTGGTCAGGGAGTGGGCCACCAGGTCCGGGCGACGTCCCTACGGATCTCCGGGCGCGGAGCGGAGCGTTCCTCGGGCTCGTCGCGGACCCGGCGGGCGGCGGTCGTCCTCTTCAGGGGCTTCTGCACGGTGACACGGCGCATGGCTGCCTCCTTCGGGGTCCACGGGTGCGGCGGTCTCGCGGGGGTGGACCTTTCGGGGGAGAGTTCCTCATCGGTCCCGATCCGTCTGTGGCCGCGGTCACCCGTCGAGTGTCAGTGGCGGGTGTCACTCTTGGCCGCATGACCGATGACAGTGACGTTACGGACACGGTGGGTGCCGACTGGGATACGAGGGCGGCCGGCTTCGACGAGGAGCCCGATCACGGGTTGCGCGATCCGCGGGTGCGCGAGGCCTGGGCGGGGCGGCTGCGCTCCTGGCTCCCCGAGCGGGCGAGCGATGTCCTCGACCTGGGCTGCGGCACCGGCAGCCTGTCGCTGCTCGCCGCGGAGCAGGGCCACCGGGTCACCGGAGTCGACCGGTCACCGGCCATGGTGACGCTCGCCCGGGAGAAGCTCGCCGGCCGCGACGCGGTGTTCCTCGTCGGGGACGCCGCGGCACCGCCGACGGGGGAGCGGCGCTACGACGTCGTGCTGGTCCGGCATGTGCTGTGGACGCTGCCCGATCCCGGCCGGGTGCTGCGGCACTGGCGGGGGCTGCTGCGTTCCGGCGGGCGGTTCGTCCTGGTCGAGGGGGTCTGGGGAGCGGTAAGCCCGGTCGGGATACCGGCGGACCGGCTCACCGCCCTCCTGGATCCGCTCGGCGGGCGGGTGAGTGCGGAGCGGCTGTCGGACGACGTGGCGCTGTGGGGCCGGGAGGTG
This sequence comes from Streptomyces yamdrokensis, assembly GCF_053890455.1. Lineage (NCBI taxonomy): Bacteria > Bacillati > Actinomycetota > Actinomycetes > Kitasatosporales > Streptomycetaceae > Streptomyces > Streptomyces yamdrokensis. Next base: position 1,530,989 of record NZ_CM132679.1, on the reverse strand, counting down.
GACGACGAGCGTTACGCGGTGGTCGTGGCGACGGACGACTGACCCGGACCCGGCCCCTTCACGCGAGCAGCGCGCCCAGCCCGCCCTCCCGGGCCAGGGTGTCCAGTTCGTCGAGGGCGGCCACCGCGGCGGCCGCGGCCCCGGGATCCGTCGAGACGAGGCCGCTCGCCTCGAACTCGTCCTCGTCCAGCCGTCGTACCTCCGTGCCGTCCGCCGGGACCCACAGGTCCAGGTCGAGATCCTCGACCACCAGCCGGTTGCCGGAGAGCTCGGCCGGGCGGGTGATGTCGCAGTAGTGGCCCTTGAGGGTGCCCGTGGCGGTGCGCACCTCCTTCACCGCGTACCAGCGGTCGCGCCAGTAGTACTCGGTGAAGACGTCGCCGGGCTCGAAGCGGACGAAGCCGAAGTCCCGCACACCGTCGCCCGCCCAGGGGGCGCGCACGGTGACGCGGGTGCCGTCGTCGGCGAGCAGTTCGGCCGGGTAGCCGATCTTCGTGCGCCCCGCCTTGACGAGGACGACGTCCAGGAGGGCCGGGCGGTCAGCCGAGTTCACGGACATACCGCACCTCCGTGCCACAGACCTCGTAGCCGAACCACTTGTTGATCGCGATCATCGGCTCGTTTCTGGTGTCGTTGCCCGTGAACGCCTCCGTGTACCCGGCGGCGCGGGCGCGGTGCAGGGAGTCGTTCTTGGCGAGCTTGGCCAGACCCCGGCCGCGGTGGGCCCTGGCGGTGCCGGTCATGGCCGTGCCGTACCGGGTGCCACCGTCCGTGCGGGCCGCGGAGAAGGCGGCGGGCCGGCCGTCCACCACCGTCACCGAGGTCAGCTCGGGGCTGAACAGCGGATGCCGCCAGGTCTCCTCCAGCCAGGACTCGTAGTCGGTGAACTCCGTGGCCACGTCGCTCGGTTCGTCCGCCGTCGTTTCCGCGTCCAGCGCGAACAGCGGGCGTGGGTCGTCGGCGAAGTCCGAGCCCGTGCGCAGCTCCACGCCGGGTGGCGGGTCCTGGAGTGGGGGGAGGGTGCCGTTCACCAGGTCCAGGCGGAGGAAGTGGGCGGTGCGGCTCGCCCGGTAGGCGTGCCGCTCGGCGAAGGCGCGATTGCCGGGTTCGTCCAGCACCCAGGCGAACAGCCTGGCCGCCCCGTGCGCGGTCAGGTGCTTCTCGGCGGTGCGCACGAGCGCCGTCCCGGCGCCCCGGCGCGTGTGCCCGGGATGCACGTACACGTTGATGTTGCCCTGGCCCGGCTCGGAGCTCTCGTGGGTCAGGTGCACCTGCGCCGTGCCGATCACCTCGCCGTCGGCCACGGCGACGAGGGGACGGTAGCGGGCGTCGGGGTGCAGACGGGTGAGGTCGTGGGCGAGGGACTCTGGGGTCAGGAGGATGAACGGCAGCGCGGCGTGCCGGACGCGGGCGAAGCCCTCGAGGTCGGCGCGGGCTTCGGGGCGCAGATCGCGGACGGTCACAGTCATGGATGCGCACGCTACGGGGAGACGTGCCGGGACTGCCTCCCATTTTCCGCTCGTTCTGTGCCGGGTGCGGGACAATCGGGCCGTGACCCTGAAGATCCATATCGACGACAGCGCGCCGCCGTACGAGCAGGTGCGGGTGCAGATCTCCGAGCAGGCCAGGTCGGGGGTGCTGCCGGTGGGCCACCGGCTGCCCACGGTACGGGGCCTGGCGCAGAGCCTCGGCCTCGCCGCGAACACGGTGGCCAAGGCCTACCGCGGGCTGGAGGCGGACGGTGTGATCGAGACCCGGGGCCGCCACGGCACGTTCGTCGCCGCCGCGGGCTCGGCCGCGGAGCGCGAGGCCGCGGCGGCCGCCCAGGCGTACGCGGAGCGGGCGCGACGGCTCGGGCTGGACGAGGACGCGGCCCTGGCCACCGCACGGGACGCGCTGCGGGCGGCGTACGAGGCGTAGCCGCGGGCCGTCGTACGGGAGGAGGGGAGCAGGGTGCGGGCGGAGGCCGGCCCGGTCCCGAAGCACCCGCCCCGTGTCCCCGTGCCCCCGTGCCTACAAGTACAGCCCCGCCTCCGCGTCCCCCCGTGGTGGTGGCAGTGCCGTCGGGGAGGTGCCCCTGCGCAGGGCGTACAGTTCGGCCAGGGTGGCGCCCTCGCGGCCGACGCCGTCCTCGCGCCCCAGCCAGTCCACCGCCTCGGCCCGGGTCAGCGACCCCACCTCGATCCGGGCGAGACAGCGGCCGGGGCGGACCACGGCAGGGTGGAGGCGCTCCAGGTCCTCGTTGGTGGTGACGCCCACCAGCACGTTGCGGCCCTGGCCGAGCAGGCCGTCGGTGAGGTTCAGCAGCCGGGACAGGGCCTGCCCCGCGGTGTGCTTGGCCTCGCCGCGGATCAGTTCGTCGCAGTCCTCCAGCAACAGCAGCCGCCAGCGGCCCTTGCCCGTCGTCGTGTCCTCCTCGCCGATCGCGATGTCCATCAGATAACCGACGTCGGAGAAGAGCCGTTCCGGGTCCAGGACGCAGTCCACCCGGCACCAGTCCTGCCAGGAGCGGGCCAGCGTGCGCAGCGCGGACGTCTTCCCGGTGCCCGGCGGGCCGTGCAGCAGGAGCAGCCGGCCCGCGATGTCCTCGGGCGTGGTCTTCATCAGGCCGTCCATGGCGTCCGCCACCGGCGCGGTGTAGTTGGACCGGATCTCCTCCCAGGTCCCCGCGGAGATCTGCCGGGTGGTGCGGTGCGGGCCGCGACGCGGGGACACGTACCAGAAGCCCATGGTGACGTTCTCCGGCTGCGGCTCCGGCTCGTCCGCCGCGCCGTCCGTGGCCTCGTCGAGGACCTTCGCCGCGAGTTCGGCGGTGGTCGCGGTGACGGTGACGTCGGCGCCCCGGTTCCAGCGGGAGACCAGCAGAGTCCAGCCGTCCCCCTGGGCCAGGGTGGCGCTGCGGTCGTCGTCCCGGGCGATGCGCAGCACCTCGGCGCCCTTCGGCAGCAGGGTCGCGCCGGAGCGCACGCGGTCGATGTTCGCCGCGTGCGAGAACGGCTGCTCGCCCGTCGCGAAGCGGCCGAGGAACAGCGCGTCGACGACGTCGGACGGGGAGTCGCTGTCGTCGACGTTGAGCCGGATCGGCAGCGCGTCGTGCGGGTTCGCTGGCATACCGCCATGATCGGGCACACGGACGCCCCCGCGCACCCGGTTTCCCCAAGGCGCGCGGGGGCACGTGCCGTGCGTGAAGCGCGCCGTGCGCCCGCGTCACCGCCGCACGTGTGCCGCCAGCCGCCGCGCGTGCCGCACCCGCCGGAGCACCGCGTACCCCTTGGTCAGGGCCCGGTCCCGGACGAAGACGCGGGTGAGGTCGCGGCCGTCCACCAGCCGCTCGAACTCGGCGGTGTCCGTCGACCGGCGCACGGTCACGCGCCGCAGCGCGTACGGCCCCTGCGCGCGGCGGGCGAGCCCGTTGCCGACGGCGAGTGCCTGTGCGTACCCCGTCTCCCGCACCGCCTCCCGCACCCGGCGGCTGGAGTAGCCGTAGGGGTAGGCGAACGACGTGGGAGTGCGGCCCAGTCGGTCCGAGACGATCTCCTTGCACAGGATCAGTTCGGAGCGCAGCCGCCGGTCGTCGAGCTGGTCGAGCTGCGGGTGGCTGTGGCTGTGGCCGCCGATCTCCACGCCCGCGGCGGCCAGTTCGCGGACCTGCTCCCAGTCGAGCATGGTGTCCGGGCCGCCGCCGGTGTCGTGGGGCCCCCGGAGCCAGCCCGTGGAGACGAACAGCGTGGCGGGGAAGCCGTGTTCGGCGAGGGCCGGCAGGGCGTGCCGGTGCACGCCCTCGTAGCCGTCGTCGAACGTGATGAGGACCGGCCGCGCGGGCAGCGGCCGCCCGGTGCGCCAGCAGGCGGCCAGTTCGGCCGTGCCGACGGGGGTGAGACCCCGCGCGGCGATCACCGCCATCTGTCCGGCGAACGCCCGCGGGGACACGGACAGTGCGCGGGTGGCGTCGTTGGGGTCGTCGGCCACCGAGTGGTACATGAGGATCGGCACCCGTTCGTCAGCCACGGACACCCCCCGGCTCGCTGTCCGGCCGCTCTTTCCCGCGGTGCGCCCCGCCCTCTGGGACCGACACGTCGACCACGGAGAACGTGACCCCGCCCCGCCGGGCCCGCACGCTCCCCACCACGTATCCGCCCGCCGCCGTGAGTACCCCGGCGACGATCGCGCCCGCGCGCCCCGCCCCGCCCGGCCGGGCCAGCAGGGCGTCCCGCAGCCCCCGCGCCACCCCGGCGGGCAGTACCCGTGTGGTGTACCGGCGTTCCGACTCCAGCCCTTTTCCGGCGCCCACGCTGCGCGCCACCAGCGCCTTGGACAGGCCCTCGGCGTAGGCGCGGGTGCGGAAGTAGCGGAAGTGCTCGCGTGCCTCGGGCACCCGGTGGTGGATGACCGCGCGGTCGTCGATCAGCAGGACCGCGTCGGGCCGGGCGCGGCTGAGGCGGATGCACAGCTCCGTCTCCTCCCCGCCCAGTGGGCGTTTGTTCCCGTCCCGTCCGATCCCGGTGGCGAAGCCACCCGCCGCGTCGAAGGCGGTGCGCCGGAAGGAGGCGTTGCCGCCGAGGACGTTGCGCACCCGCACGCGTCCGGCCGGCAGGCCCCGGTAGGTGCAGCCCACCACCCAGTCGAACTCCTCGGGGAACCAGCCGGGGCGCCGCCCCGATGCCCAGAGGGGTTCGGTGCGTCCGCCGACCGCCATCACGCGCGGATCGGCGTACGCCTCGGCGAAGTGCCCGAGCCAGTCGCGTTCGGCCACGGCGTCGTCGTCGAGGAACGCGACGATCCCACCGCGCGAGGCGGCGATGCCGGTGTTGCGTCCCGCGGACAGGCCGCGGGGGCCCGCGTTGGCGAGCACCCGGACGTCGTCGGTCTCCTGGTACTCCCTGGCCAGCCGCTCCAGCAGGACCTGGTTGTGGTCCACGACCACCAGGGTCTCCAGGGCCGGCCGGGACTGCGCCCGCACCGAGGCGACCGCCGCGAGGACGTCCTCCCAGCGGTCCTCGGTGTAGGCGCAGATCACGACCGAGATGCCGGGTGCTCCGGACGGGCCGGACCCGTCCGGCCCGTCCGGAGCACCCGTGATGCCGGGCTCGCTCAAGACACCTTCCCCCGGACCGTGTCGAGCAGCGGGGAGTGGTGCGGGCGGCGGCGCAGCGCACGCCGGTTGGAACGTTCCCGGAGGATCACCCCGAGGACGCGGAACCCGTCCCGCACGGCCCGCAGATTGCTCGCGCCGTGGATGCGCAGGTACTCGTGACTGGGGATCTCCTGCACTCTCAGTCCGGCCTTGACCACCCGGATGTTCATCAGGGTCTCGACCTCGAAGCCGGTGCAGTCGAGGTCGATCTTGTCCAGGCAGTGCCGCCAGAACGCGTTGTAGCCGTAGCAGAGATCGGTGTAGCGGGCGCCGAACTTGCGGTTGACGACCCCGCACAGGACCCGGTTGCCGAGCTTGCGGATGAAGGTCATGTCGTCGGTGCCGCCGCCGTTGGCGAAGCGGGACCCCTTGGCGAAGTCCGCGCCCGAGACGAGGGCGGAGACGTACGACACGATCTCGTTGCCGTCCGCCGAGCCGTCCGCGTCGACCATCACGATGATGTCGCCGGTGCAGGCCTGGAACCCGGTGCTCAGGGCGTCCCCCTTGCCCTTGCCGCGCTGTTCGACGACCTTGACGTCCGGCCACAGCTCGCGGGCCACTTCGACGGTGTTGTCGGTGGAGTTGCCGTCGACCAGGACCACTTCGTGGATCCAGTCGGGAAGCGTCTTGAAGACGTACGGCAGGTTCTCCGCCTCGTTCATGGCCGGTATCACCACGCTCACCGGTGGTGCGATGGCCAGGTGCGAGGAGACGGGCCGGTACTTTCCGGTGGCCGGCGGATTCTGGTCCTCGGTCGCCGGCTGCAGAACGGAACTCATGAGTCTGATCCCTCTCGTCCGGTGGGCCGCCCGCCCCTGGGCGGCCCGGCTGTTCGTCCGGTTCGAAAGGGGGGTTCTCACCCGCGCACGACGCGACAAGAGCTCCGTGCACGCCGGGTGAGCTGGCAAAACTGGCCGACCGCGGCACACGCCGGCCGACCGCGCGGCCCGGCCCGGTCCCCATTGCGGTCACCGAGCACGGCACCCCCCTACCGCGCCCCACGCCGGTACGTCGCGGTCCCGAGCCCTCCCCTGGAGCCGCTTACTGACGGACCGATGCGGGTGAGATGTATTGCGATGTATGACGGTATTGACGATTGAGCCCGTATGGCAAGGCCTGAAACCAGGCCTCACTTTTCTGTCGGTTCGAGTGTTACGTGCGGCTCCGGCTGTGGTGACTCACGCGAAGAGGCGTGCCGGCGCGGATGGTCCGCATGGCCGACTTTGCCCCCTGAAGTGTCGGATGCCGGGCTTCAATCTGACGCAGCCCGTTGTGGGCGTCAAGGGCCGAACAGCACCAAGGCCTGAATTCGTCCGGGATTGAACAGATGTTCCGGTGGCCGGGACGGCGGTCCGGCGGCGCTCCCGTGATGGCCCGTCAGTGGTCCGGTGGCGGCCGGACGGTGGCCCCGTGGCGGTTGTGCGGTGGTTTTGCGGTGAATGAATTGCGGGGTTTCTGAGGAGAGACCGATATTTTTGGCATGGACACTTCCAGTCAACGCGCGTAGTCGCTATGAAGGTTGCGGCAGAGATCCTGCTAAAGGAGGTTCCATGAGACGTTCCCGACTTTCCGTCTATCTCGGTTCCATCCTCCTCGCCGTCGTCACCACCCTCACCGGGGCAGCCACGGCGCACGCGTCCCAACAGGCCGCCGCGGACGGCTATGTGGCGCTCGGCGACTCCTACTCCTCCGGCGTCGGAGCGGGCAGCTACATCAGCTCCAGCGGAAACTGCAAGCGCAGCACGAAGGCCTATCCGTACCTCTGGAACGCCGCCAACTCACCCTCGTCCTTCGACTTCACCGCCTGCTCGGGCGCCCGAACGGATGAAGTTCTGGCGTCGCAGCTCGGCCCGCTCGGCACCAGCACCGGTCTCGTCTCGATCAGCGTCGGCGGCAACGACGCGGGATTCGCCGACGTCATGACGACCTGTGTGCTCCAGTCGGAGAGCACCTGTCTCTCCCGGATCAACACCGCGCGCTCCTACGCGACCTCGACGCTCCCCGGCAAGCTCAACAACGTCTACTCGGCCATCCGCACCCGGGCCCCGAACGCCGAGGTCGTCGTCCTCGGCTACCCCCGCTTCTACCAGCTCGGCACCACCTGCATCGGCCTCTCCGAAGCCAAGCGGGCGGCCGTCAACGACGCGGCCGACCTCCTCAACAGCGTCACCGCCCAGCGTGCCAACGCCCACGGCTTCACCTTCGCCGACGTGCGCACCCCGTTCACCGGCCACGAGATCTGCTCCGGCAACTCCTGGCTGCACAGCGTGAACTGGGCCAACATCGGCGAGTCCTACCACCCGAAGGCGGCCGGCCAGTCCGGCGGTTACCTCCCGGCCTTCAACAGCGCGGCCTGACCCGCCGGGGAAGCCGTCTTCCCCGGGGCGCCGCCACCAGGGCCACGTCGTCCCACGGCCGTAAACCTCATCCCTCAGGGAGCGGCCGCCGAACCAGCAGGAGAGGAGGAGACCCCGTCCGGCGGGGTCTCCGTCCCGCACGTGACCGAGAACGGCACCGGGTCCGACGTCGTGTGCACGGGCTCCCGCACCTCCACCCCGATGCTGTTCTCGAACGTCCCGGACTCCAGGTACGTCGTCACGACCACCGTGTCCTGCTTCGTGCGCCCGCCGCCCTCCGGGAACGACAGCGTCCGCCACCCCGGGTCGGCCACCGACCCGTCCTCGCCCACCCAGCGGTAGGACACCTCCGCCGGCAGCCGCCCCACGGTGAACGTCGCCGTGAACGAGGGCGCCCCCTCCCGCGGTGGGGGACAGGAACCCGAGTACTCCGTGTGCGCGCCCTCCACGGTCACCCGCACCGACTGCTGCGGGGGATTCTCCTCGCCGTCCTCGCCGTCCTCGCCGTCCTCGCGGCCCCTCTCGCCCCCCTCGCCGTCGTGCTCGGAGGTCGCCGGGGCGGACCCGCCGGTCTGCCCGGTGCCGTCGTCGCTCCCGGACCCGCTGTCGTCGTCGCCGGTCCGCGCGGACGAACCCGCCCCGCCCGTACGGCCGTCCGCGCCGTCCCCACGGTTCAGCAGCGCGTACGTCAGACCGGTCAGCGCCAGGGCCAGTACGGCCACGCCCGCGACCAGGACGACGGCCGCCCGGCGACTGCGCCCGGCACGGGCGACCGCGGTGGTCCCGGCGGACGGGGGCGGGGAGGGCACCGGGGCTGCGGGAGCGGGCCGGGGCGCGGGGCCAACGGGCGGGTTCGGGTGCGTGCGGGTCGTCATGGTGGGGACGTACGGGGCCGGTCCCGCCGTACCGGCGTCCGGTGTGCGGCCCGCGCCGAGGAGCCGCAGGTCCTGTTGCGCCTGCACCGCCGACAGTCGCTCGGCCGGGGCCTTGCGCAGCAGACCCTCGATGACCGGGGCCAGCGGTCCCGCCCGGCGCGGGGGCGGCAACTCCTCGTCGACGATCGCGCGCAGCGTGCTCAGCGGGGTGTCCTGACGGAACGGCGAGCTGCCCTCCACCGTCGCGTACAGCAGTACGCCGAGCGACCACAGGTCGGACTCGGGGCCGGGGGTGCGGCCCAGTGCCCGCTCCGGGGCGAGGAACTCGGGTGATCCGACCACCTCACCGGTCATGGTCAGCGCGGAGCTGCCTTCGACCGTGGCGATCCCGAAGTCGGTGAGGACGATCCGCCCGTCGTTCGCGATCAGTACGTTGGCGGGCTTCACATCCCGGTGCAGCACCCCGGCGCCGTGCGCGGCGCGCAGCGCGGCGAGCACCTCCGCGCCGATGTGCGCGGCCCGCCGAGGGTCCAACGGGCCCTCGGCGTCCAGTACCTCGGCCAGGGACAGGCCGCGGACCAGCTCCATGACGATCCACGGGCGCCCGTCCTCGGTCGCCACGTCGTACACCGTCACCACGTTGCGATCGGTGATCCGGGCCGCCGCCCACGCCTCCCGCTCCAGCCGGGCGTACATCCGCTCCACGTCGGACGCCGACAGCCCGGCCGGGGCGCGGACCTCCTTGACGGCGACCTCGCGGTGCAGCACCTCGTCACGGGCCCGCCACACGGTCCCCATGCCGCCCTCGCCCAGTGGTGACAGCAGCCGGTACCGGCCCGCGACCACCCGCTCACTGCCCGGTTCCTCGGACATGGCGCCCCCCATCGCATCCGGGCGAATTCTCCGGTTCCTCATGAACGTAGCTCAGCCGAGTGCGGATGCCGCCCCCCTGAACACCAATCCGGCGCCCAGGGCCACGACGACGAACGCCGATCCCAGGGGCGCGCTCCGGCGCATCAGCGTGACCACCGGGCGTGCGGTCCAGCGCGGGCGCCGGGCCAGAAGCCGGTTCACACCGCTGCCCGCCTTCACCACGGCGTACCCGGCGGCGGTGAGGGTGAGGGCCAGCCCGACGCCGTACGCGACGACGAGCAGCAGCCCGAACCAGGCATGACCGAGCGCCGCGGCGCCCACCAGCACGACCACGGCGGACGGACTGGGCACCAGCCCGCCGGCGAGACCGAGCAGGATCGTGCCGCGCAGGGTGGGGGCGACGGCGTGGGTGTGCGTGCGACCGCCGTGGGTGTGCTCGACGGAGTGGGTGTGCTCGGCCGGGTGGAGGCGGGCGTGGGGGTGCGCGTGCCCGGGGTGGTCGTGGGCGCCGTCCGCGTGAGTGTGCCCGTGGTCGTGCGTGTGATCGTGGCTGTGGTCATGCCCGTGCTCGTGTCCGTGGCTGTGGTCGTGCCCGTGCTCGTGTCCGTGTCCGTGTCCGTGGCGATGCGAGTGGTCCGGTGTGGCCTTCCGGTCGCGCAGGGCCCGGCGGAGGAGGCTCGCGCCCGCCAGGGTGACGAGGGCGCCGCTCGCGATGCCGAGCCAGGCGACGACCGAGGGCGTGGCGGCCGAACCGGCCGTGACCAGCAGGCCGAGCGCCACCACGCCGAGGGTGTGGGTGACCGTCACCGAGGCGGCCATCGGCAGGACGTCCCGCAGCCGGGCCCTGCCGCCCCGGGCCGCGGCGGTCGCGGCCATGAGCGTCTTGCCGTGACCCGGTGCGAGCGCGTGCATCGCGCCCAGGACCACCGCGATCAGCAGCGCGAGCGCCGCGAAGCCCGCCGTGGGATCGTGCCGGGCGACGAGGTCGTCGAGGGCGCGCGTCCACCGGTCCGCGCCGCGGGGCAGCACGGAGGCGGCGGGCGCTTCGGCTTCCTCCCCCTCACCCGTCAGCGCCGGCCCGCCCGTACGCACCCGGAGGGACGCGGTCGCCGTGTCCGCGGGGGAGGACAGCAACTCCTCCGGATACCGGGTCAGTTCGCGTGACAGTGACGTCTCGGGCACGTCCGACGCGGCCAGCGTCATCCGGTCGCCGCGGGCGGTGACCTCCCGCCAGCCGGGACCCGAGGACGCCCCGGCCCCGCGGAAGGAGACGTCCACCGTGTCGTCCTCGGGCAGCGGAGCGGTCAGCCCGCACTCCACGCGCAGCGTGTCGAGTCCGGCCTGACCGGGGCGCACGCGCGCGCGGCTGCTCCGCACGGTGACCGGGGTCTTGCGCCCGTCCACACGGACCTCGCTGTCGCGGGCGGCGTCGGCGCACCGCCGGCGGGCCCACCCGGCCGTGCCCAGCGCCTCGACATCCGGTTTCGCCTGGGTGGCCGGGATCTCGGCGAGGTCCTCGACATGGTGGACGCGGAGTTCGCCCGGCGCGGCGAGCAGACCGTCGTACCGGTTGACGGTGAAGTTGCCGAGCGGATGCGCGCTCGCCGCGGACGCCGGGAGCAGTGTGAGCGCGCAGGCGGCGGCGAGGACGGCGGCACCGGTGGTGCGAGGGCGGCCGGTGCCGTCGGCAGGGGAGCGGCGGAGGTTCACCGTGCCGCCTCCAGGTCCTCGAGGGCGGCACGGGCCGCGCGGGCGCCGAGGGGGGAGAACCCGGGGTTCAGTTCCAGGGCGGCCGTGAGGGACCGGCGGGCGTCGGCGTCGTGGCCGGTGGCGCGTTCGATCATGCCGCGGTGGTGGAGGAAGGCGGCGTTGCGGTAGCCGGTGGCCGTCGCCCGGCGGGCGTAGGGGAGTGCCTCCTCGGAGCGCCCGCTGCGGTGCAGGGCCCAGGCGAGGGCGTCCGCGGTGTGCACGCTGTTCCGGCGGGTCCATTCGGCGCGGGCCGCGCGCAGGGCCGCTTCGGGGTCGCCGTGGTCGGCGGCGGCGAGCGCGGTGTCGAGGTCGGCGTTGACCCCGCCGGCGCGGGCGAGGGCGACCTGGGCGTCGACGAGGGCGTACCGGTCGGCCGCCTTCGTACGGTCGCCGTCGGCGCCCCGGACCTCGTACAGCTCGCCGAGGGCGACCAGCGGGCCGGGCAGCGGAGAGCGGGCGACAACCCGCTCCAGCGTCCCGATCGCGCCCGCGCGGTCACCGCTCGCGGCCTGGGCGCGGGCCCGGCCCTCCAGTGCCGGGAGGTACTCCTCGTCGGCGGCGAGGGCACGGGCGAAGTGGGTGAGCGCGGTCTCGTGGTCGCCCTGGTTCCAGGCCAGTTGGCCGAGAGCGGTCGCCACGTACGCCACATCGGCGGGCGCGGACGCGCCGTCCAGGGCCCGCTCCAGCACCTCGCGCGCGGTCCGCACGTCGCCGCGCAACTCCCGTACGTACGCGTACCGCGTGAAGACGGGCACCCCCGGCCGCCGGCTGTCCGCGGTGTCGGCGGCGTCGGAAGCCTCGTCGTACCGGCCGAGCTCCACGAGGGCGTCGATACGGGAGGACAGGGCGCGCTCGCTGTAGGGGTTCTGCCGCAGGGCCCGGTCGGCGTATTCCAGGGCGCCGGAGAAGTCGTGGCGGGCCGCGGCGAGGGCGGCACGGCCGGCCAGGGCCTGCTCGTTGCCGGGTTCGAGTCCGAGAGAGCGGTCGAACGCCCGATCGGCCTGCGGATAGCGCGACGGGTCCCCCTTGGTCCGCGCCTGCTCGACGTAGGCCAGCCCCAGGCCTGCCCATCCGCCGAAGTCCCTGGGCTGGGCACGGAGGTGGGACTGCAGGGCCCGGATTCCCGCGTCCAGATCGCCTCCGGAGAGCACACCGGCCGCGAGCGCCCCGGCCGCGGGAGCGGCATCGGCACCGGCCCGCGCTCCGTCCCGGCCGCTGCCGACGGCGACCGCTCCGGCGGTCATCGCGACCGCCAACAACGCGGCGCACACCGTGAGATGCGTCCCGCGCGAGCGGCGCGCAGCGGCGGAGAACCGGCGCAGGGCAGCCGCCCGCACGCCGGGCGAGAAGGTTCGGACGGCGGGCTCGGCCGCCTCGACCCCGGCTGCCCCGCCACCGCCACCGCCGGCTCCGGCCCCGGCGTCGGCGTCGGCCCTGGTTTCGGCTTGAGGGCGGGGCCCGACCTTGTTCCCGGTCCCGGTCCCGGTGCCCGTCCGGTCCTCGGGTGAGGTGCCGGGTTCGTCCCCGGCGTCCGGTCGCGCGGGCCCGGCGTCCGGCGGGGCGGTGGGCTCCGGGGTACCGGCGAGCCCGGTCGGCCCGGTGTCCCGGCCGCTCCTCGGGGCGTGGTCGTTCGTACGCGGAGGCATGCCTCTCCTCGGTTGCTCGCTTGCTCACTCGGTGCGGGGGATCGGCGGCGCGGCCCGTGCCGCGGGGGATGGAGGGGGACGGGCCGCGCCTGTCACCGGGGCGGGTCGCAAGGCCCGCCTGCCGGTGGGGAGGGGGCCGAAGACCTCAGCCCCGGGCCCGCCCTGCCCCGCCCCGGCGGGCGCGGTGGTTCAGTACGCCCGGCCGCGCATCCTGCGCCACCACATCAGGGCCCCGCCGATCAGCAGGATCCCGAAGGCTCCCGCACCCGCGGACGCGGCGATCAGAGTGGTGTCGTCGGCGCCCTCGGCCCCGGCCGGGCGCAACGCGTCACCGAGCTGGTTGCGCACGTCGTTGCCGCTGTCCACGCCCTCGGCGAGCGGGCCGCGCGACCCCTCCGTCGGGTTGGCCAGATACGGGAACGAAGCGCCGAACTCCTTGTCGTTGGCGTCGACCGCGTCACCGAGGTCGTTCTTTGCGCCGACCAGCTCGCCCTCGACGACCTGGAGCGCCGCGTCGATCACGTCGTCCGTCAGCCGACGCCCGTTGGGGAAGCCCGCGTTGTCGCCGTCCAGCACACCGAGCCGCTTCGGTTCGGCCGCCGGCTCGATCGACGTGTTGAGGCGCAGCATCTCCGACGGCGTCACGTGCGGCGGCTGGTTGAGTCCCTCGACGCCCTTGAGGAAGACGTCGACGAGGTCGTCGCGCGGCTCGGCGGGCGCCTCGATCTTGTAGATCGCCTCGATGAGCTTCGGCAGCTCGGGGTGGGTGACGTTCTCGAGGAACTGCGCGTCGTCCCACGGTGCGGACGCGTTGAACGTGTCCTTGTCCCTCAGCGGGTTGACGACCTCGTTCACCAGCGGATTGCCCAGCCGCGACACCTGGGTGAACTGCCCCTTGGCGTTCTTGCGCCGGGTCGTGGACCAGATGCCGACGACCGGCTGGTCCGCCGACTCGGCGATCATGTCCGTGGGCACCTGGAGGGCGAGCGAGTTGACGTTGTACCCCTTGAGGGTGTCGTTGCCGACCTCGGAGAGGTTCCCGCCGTACAGCAGGTCGAAGACGCGCAGGTCCAGGAAGAACGGGTCGTCGGCCTGCCCGGCGAACGTCGTGGCACCGCCCGCCAGCTCGTGCACGGCCTGCTTGCGGAGCGTGTCGTAGTCCGGCATGGACGCCTTGCCGACGTTCGACGGCGCCACCGGGACGTCGTCCGCGATCTTCGTACGGGACACCAGGTGCTGGTCCTTCAGCTTGAGCAGCTCGATGTCGTAGGTCTGTGTGATGTTGAGGTCCGGGTCGTCCAGACTGGTGACCGGGCCCGTGTTGTAGAGGAACGTCTTCTCGTTCTTCGTGTGCGTCCGGAAGGTGTAGCGGAACAGCAGTTCGCCCTGCGCGTCGCCGTTGGTGTCGATGTGGAGGTCGTACTGCGCGTCCTCGGCGAACGTGAAGAAGTTCGGTCCGCCGGCCGGCTCCTCGAACGGTATCCAGTTCGCGATGATCGTCGTCGTGTCCGGCTTGTCGGGGCTGACGAACGCGTACAGGTCGGTGTTGTCGTACTGCGGGGTGCCCGAGATCAGCGGGGCCTCCCGGTGGCTGGAGGCGGAGGCCGCCCCCGGTTCCAGCGCCGCAGTGCCGGCGGCGGCGAGCCCACCGGAGGCCAGTGCGCCACAGATCAGGGTCGCGAGGCTCCTGCGTCCCGCGCCGGTCCTGGAGTTAGGTGTCATGCCGTCCGTCCTCAGTGCCAACTTGCCTGACGCACCGGGATTCGGAGCCGGACCCGGACCGGATTGGTCGAGAGGGAAAAAATTTTCTACGGGTCCGCCGCACCTGGACGCTCTTGGTATTTCTCGCTGTTCGACCCGCGTTTTCGGCCCGCTGATCCGTATCTCCCATCCGGGGGCGCGCTCGCTGCGAAGGCCTCGTGCGACCGGGTGGCCCGAAAGGGCGGGGAGAGGAGGGTGCGCGTTGGAGGCGGACGAGCTTCTGGTGCGGGTGGCAGGGGGCGACCAGAAGGCATTCGAGGCGCTGTACGCACTGGTGTCCGGGCCGGTGTACGGGCTGGTGCGAAGGGTGGTGCGCGACCCCGCCCAGTCGGAGGAGGTGGTACAGGAGGTGCTGCTCGAACTCTGGCGTTCCGCCGCCCGGTTCGACCCGGGGCGGGGCAGCGCGCTGTCCTGGGTGCTCACCCTCGCCCACCGCCGGGCCGTCGACCGGGTGCGCAGCGCCCGCGCGGCCGGCGAGCGCGAGCGGCGCGAAGCCGCCCGGCGCGGCAGCGGGCCCGCGTTCGACCAGGTGGCGGAGGAGGTCGAGGCCGGCCTCGAACGCGAGTGGGTGCGCCGCTGCCTGGACCGGCTCACCGCGCTGCAGCGGCAGTCGGTCACCCTCGCCTACTACGACGGCTACACCTACCGTGAGGTCGCCGAACGGCTCTCCCTGCCGCTCGGTACGGTCAAGACACGCATGCGCGACGGCCTGACCCGGCTGCGCGACTGCCTGGGAGGTGCCGCATGAACTTCCTGGACCGGTTGCTCGGCCGCGGGGACCGCGGAGACCTCCACTCGCTGGCCGCCCCCTACGCGCTCGACGCGCTCGAGCCCGCCGAACGCGTCCGTTTCGAGAGGCACCTGGCGACCTGCCGGCGCTGTGCCGCCGAGGTACGCGTCCTCGCCGAGGACGCCGTCCGCCTCGCCTGGTCCACGGCAGCCCCCGCCCCACCCGCCCTGCGCGACCGGGTCATGGCCGCCGTACGGACCACCCCGCAGGACCCCGCCCCCGCACCCGGCTCCCGGGAGCAAACGCGTGCGCGTGCGCCGCAACTCCCGCCCCACGTATGGGGAACCGGGCCCGTGCCACAGGCCGGCAGGCGGCACCGGATGCCGTTGTTCGTGCCCTTCGCGACGGCCACCGCCGCCGCTGCCCTCGTCGTCGCCGCGCTGTTCGCCGTCCAGGCGGACCAGACCCAGGACCAACTGACCGCAGAACGGGACCGGGCACGTGAGATCGCCCACGTTCTCGCCGCTCCCGACGCCCTTGCGAACAGTGGCCGCGACGCACGGGGCGGCACGATCGGAGTGATCGCTTCCGCATCGGAGCGGAGCGCCGTCGTCACCCTCGGCGGATACGACAACCCGCCGAACGGACGTGTGCGTCAGCTCTGGCTCATGCGTCCCGGCGCGCAACCGCGCTCCCTCGGGCTCTTCGAGAGCGGCGCACCCCTCGTCGCCTCCGATCTCGACACCTCCGCGACGTCACTCGCAGTAACCGTCGAGCCGGACGGAGGGTCCCCGCAGCCCACCACGCAGCCGGTTGTTCAACTCGCCCTGAAAACGGTTGGATTCGGAGAGTAATCGTCGCGTGTTCGTCAACCTCCTTACGGGGAAGGTGAATCCTGTGGCCGAGATGCGCGAGTGCCCGGACGGGGCGATAGGGTTACCCTGCCCGGGGCCGGGCGGACTCGTACGGGTGGGGAGTGACATGGATCAGATAACGGTGCGCAGCAGGGCCAGGGTCCCTGCGATCACCTGCGGAAGCAACGCGACCAGTACGCGGCTGGACCGGCACCTCTCGGTGCTGGCGGGACCCGCCGTCCCGCAGCGGGAGGCGGCCGAGGCGACGTCGCTGATGCGCGAGCTGACCGCGCGTGACCGGCACGACCGCGGAGCCAAGGGATCACGGGCGCGGATGAGCCGCGTCTCGCTCTTCGCCCCACTGCGCCGGCTGCGCCGCTCCCTCTTCGGCAGCCGCTAGCCCGCGCCCGCGTCCGGACGGGCCCACCGTCCCGGCGCGACACACCGTGCGCGCCGCCGTCACCCCACGGCGCGCGGCGCCGCCCACCGGTGCGCTCCGGCACGGGTACGTCATCCTCCTCCGGCACCCTTTTCCGATACCTCCCGGTACCTCTTTCCGGTCACGTTCCTCCCTCGGCTCGGCGCCCCGGCCCACCCGGCGGTGATCCGGGGGCGCGAGCGGTCCAGGGGTGTGCGGGCTCCTGCCGCCCCTGCCCGTGAGCGTTGCCGATGCGGCCCGGTCGGAACGGCGTGGTGTCAGATCAGCGCGAGCTGACCCTCCGGTCCCTCCTCGTGTGCGTCCAGGACCGAGGCGGGCCCACGCGCCGACCGCGGTACGGGGAGCACGCCCGCCTGACGCAGCTCCGCCGGGGTGACCGGGTCGGCCGTCGCACCGTCCGCCAACGCGGCCTGCCGAGGGCGTAGTTCGGCGAGCAGGGCGAGGACCGTGATCAACTCCAGGAGTTCCGACGTCCAGGTCTGCGACCAGCCGGCCGGACGGATCGCCTCCAGCGTCCCCGGCCCGCTCTCCTCCGTGCGGGCCGCACACCACCGCTCCAGCACCCGGGCCCCGGCCGCCTCGAAGTCCCAGGCCGCCGGCGGAACCGGCGAGATGCGGCCCTCGTCGAAGCACAGTGCCTCCTCGTCACGGTCGTAGCGGACGGCCGTCGGGCGGGACGGGAGCGGGGCGCGGACATAGGGGCGGCGTCCGCCCGGGAGCCGGGGGCGCTCCCCGTCGCGCCGCATCAGCCACAGCATCCGGCGCCCCACCTGCACACCCGTGTCCCACACGTCGGCGTCCCCGGTGAGGGGCACCGTGAGCCCTCCGGGGCCGGGCCGCACCACGGCCACCGTCCAGGCGAGCACGTCGGTGGCCGGTGCCTCCCGGCCGAGGCGCGCCGTGAGGTGCCCGGACAGGCCCGGAGCCAGGTTCGGCTCCGTGCCCCCGGGCCGGCGGTACAGCGGGCGGACCCGGCCGGGACGGAACACCGGCAGCAGGGACGTGGCGAGCAGCGGCGGACCGGGGGCGCCACCGGATCCGTCGGTGACGCCCCGCGCGCGTTCGCCCCGGGTGCGGCCCCCGCGCCCTGTGGAGGGTTCGGCCTCGACGACGAAGACCTGCCGCTCGTCCGCCACCCGCCACAGCTCCGGGCGGGCCGCGTCGATCAGTCTCTGGTCGGCAATCAGCCACTGCTCGTCGAAGGGGGCGCGCAGCACACGGACCGGATCCGGGCACGGGCCCGAGGCGCGCTCCAGCCGCTCCGTCCCGCCCGGCCGGCCCGGAAGCTGACCGACCGCCGTGCGCCCCGTCCGCGAGCGGGTCGGCTGGAACAGGGCCTCCCTGTCCGGTCCCGCCGCGTTCATCAGGGCGTCCCAACGGGCTTTCAGAGCCGCCGGATCGGGTGCCGCCGGCCACCCCCGGCCGAGTCGCGGCGGTGCGACGGACCACGGCATGAGGTCCGCCAGCAGCGGAGCGTCGTCGTGCGTCACGCTGGGCATCGTACGACCTGACGGGCGGGCGGGGTCAGGTGGCTTCCAGGGTCACGGTGAAGGAGAAGCGGTCGCCCCGGTAGTTGATCACGGCCACGTCCAGAGGGCTGCCGTCGGTGTCGTAGGTGATGCCGGTGTAGTGCAGGATCGGGCTGAGCAGCGGCACCTGGAGGAGCCGGGCGGTCTCCGGGTCCGCGAGCCGCGCCTGAACGGTGTCCGTGATGCGGCTGATGTCCATCCCGACGACGTCCCGCAGCACCTTGGTCATCGGCCAGCGCCGCAGATCCTCCAGGTCGATCCGGGCGGCGAGTTCCGGACGGACGTAGTTGCGGGCGTGATTGGTCGGCTCACCGGTCCTCTCGTCGCTGCGCAGCCGGTGGTAGGCCGCCGTCTCCGTCAGTCCGGGGAAGTACTCGGCGAGTTCGGCCGGCACCGGCGCGGTGCCGTGCTCCAGCAGTTCGGTCGTCATACCGGACTGCTGGGCCACGATCGCGTCCACCGAGCCCAGCAGCCGTACCGGGGCGCCCCTGAGGGCATCGGGCTCGATGAACGTGCCGCGTCGGCGGTGACGGGTGATCAGCCCCTCGTCCTCCAGCTCCTTCAACGCCTGCCGCATGGTCAGCACGCTCACCCCGTAGTGCCCCGCCAGCTGTTCCTCGGTGGGCAGGCGCAGCGGGTCCTGGGGCGAGCGGCCGAGGATCGAGGCACGCAGCGACTGCGACACCTGGTACCAGAGCGGCAACTTGCGATTCAGGACGATCGAATCCGGAGCGAAGGAGGTCACGGGCTATCCGTACCGGTCGGGAACGTTGAGTGCAATGTGAGGCGCAGGGGTGCGCCGACATCGGCTGCGACACCGCGGCGCCGAACCGGACCGCGGGGACCACCCGGGCCACCGGTCACGGCGTGCGGAAGTGGCGCTCGAGGCCCTGCCACACATCGTCGTAGCGCTGCTGCAGGTGCTCCGCGCGTGCCGCCTGCGGCGTCAGGGACACCGGCCAGCGTGTCTCGAACATGAACGCGAGACCGTCGTCGATCTTCTGCGGGCGCAACTCGGCGGCGCTCGCCTTCTCGAACGTCTCCCGGTCCGGCCCGTGCGCCGACATCATGGTGTGCAGCGAGCCGCCGCCCGGCACGAACCCCTCCGCCTTCGCGTCGTAGGCCCCCTCGATCAGGCCCATGTACTCGCTCATCACGTTCCGGTGGAAGTACGGCGGCCGGAAGGTGTCCTCGCCCACCAGCCAGCGCGGCGCGAACACCACGAAGTCCACCCCCGCCAGCCCGGGCGTATCGCTCGGCGCCGTCAGCACCGTGAACACCGAAGGGTCCGGATGGTCGTACGAGATGGTGCCCATCACATTGAAACGGCGCAGATCGTAGGTGTACGGCACGTAGTTGCCGTGCCAGGCGACGACATCCAGCGGGGAGTGGCCGTAGGTGGCCGACCAGAGGTTGCCGCAGAACTTGTTCACCACCTCCACCGGGCCCTCGACGTCCTCGTACGCGGCGACGGGCGCCCGGAAGTCCCGTGCGTTCGCCAGCCCGTTGGCGCCGATCGGGCCGAGGTCGGGGAGCCGGAAGGCGGCGCCGTAGTTCTCGCACACATAGCCGCGGGCCGCACCGTCCAAAAGCTCCACACGGAAGCGCACCCCACGGGGGATCAGCGCGATGTGTCCCGGCTCCACGTGCAGCAGACCGAACTCGGTCCGCAGCAGCAGCCCGCCCTGCTCCGGGACGATCAGCAGCTCACCGTCGGCATCGCTGAACACCCGGTCCATCGACGCGTTCGCGTGGTAGAGGTGCACTGCCATGCCGGCGCGCTGGGTGACGTCGCCGTTGCCGCCCAGTGTCCACAGGCCGGCCAGGAAGTCCGTGCCCTCGTCCGGTGCGGGCAGCGGGTTCCAGCGCAACCGGTTGGGGTCGGGCACCGTCTGGTTGAAGGGTGCGCTGCGGATCGCCCCGTTGCCCGTGCGGGTGAACGCCGGGTGTGCGGCCGACGGGCGGATCCGGTACAGCCACGAGCGGCGGTTGTGGGCCCGCGGCTCGGTGAACGCCGTGCCGCTCAGCTGTTCCGCGTACAGCCCGAGCGGCGCGCGCTGCGGCGAGTTGCGCCCCTCGGGCAGGGCGCCCGGGACCGCCTCGGAGCTGTGCTCGTTGCCGAAACCGGAGAGGTGGCCGAGTCCCTCGGCGGCCTTGCGCGCTTCCCCGCTCATTTCACTGCTCCCTCGTGTGTGATTCCTATGCAGTACCGTAGGATTGCGGTTTCCCCGGCGCAAGAGGGCCACGCGGCCTACATCCTCGGGACTCCGTCCCTCCTCTCGGCGGAGGACACGGAACCCGACTCCAGGGGGATCCGCGCGACCGGACGCCTGTTCTACGCTCCCCCGCATGGTGTGGACGGGGAGGGTGGTCACCGTGCTCGCGGTCTGTGGTGTCCTGATGGCCGGATCCGCGGGCTGCGGCTCGCGCGCCGCCCAGGAACAAGAACGGGGCGCGGAGTCGCCGTCACCGGTCGGCAGGCTCCTGGAGGAGCGGGACGAAGAGGGCCGGCCCTACCGCGAGGTGGGCGAGGAGGACGCCCCCGAGGTCGGCGTCGAGGTCACGCCCGACACCGACGGCGGCTGGGACGTACGGCTGCGCTTACGCAACTTCCGCTTCTCGCCGGACGGCACCGCCCACCGCGCGGTGCCCGGTCGCGGCCTCGCCCACCTCTACGTGGACGACCGCCTCGTCGCCCTGCTGCGGGCCCCCGGTCACCACCTCTCCCCGCACCTGGTCCGGCGGGGCACGCACCAGGTCACCGTCCGCCTCTACGCCGACGACGAATCGGTGTGGGCCGTGCGCGGAAAGCCGGTGGAGAGCACGGCCGACATCACGGTCTCGGAGCGGAGCCCGACCGCGGACACGACCGCGGACACGACCGCGGACACGACCGCGGACACGACCGCGGACACGACCGCGGACACGACCGCGGACACGACCGCGGACACGACCGCGGACCCGGCCGCGACAGGGCGAGCCGGGGGCCGGGGTTCGCCCGGCCGGGACCCGGGAGCATCGTGAAGCCCGTGCCCGTGCCCCCCCCACGACCCCCCTCCGCCGCGCGCCCGGGCAGCGTCGCGGCACCGAACGGCCGGCCGAAATCCTGGACGCCTGCTCCGGAGGCCGCCGTCGGCGTCCCGGACTTGCGGCGGGTCATGGATGTCGTACTCGAGGAGTACCTGGACATGAAGCGCACCGCGCCCGGCTTCTCCCTGGCCGACTTCGGCCACCGGATCCCCGTCGGAACCCGCAGGGCCGAACCCGATCACCGCCTCGCCGGCCGCCTCGCCGACCTGCTGTCCGGCTACCCGGGTCGCGAACCGGACGACGCGCCGCGCCGCGGCTCCCTCATCGCCGTCGAGACCGCCGACGCCCTCGTCCACCTGGCCTTCCGGGTGGCCCCCGAGGGCGAAGAGGAGATCATCGCCGAACTGCGGGAGACGCTGCGCGCCTGTCCGGCACGCGTACCGGACTGATCGGGAGGGCTCCGACGGGAGGCGCCGGCAAACGGCACCGGCAAAAGGCTCCCCCACATGCATACCGGTCGGTATGCTCGGGCTGTCCGTCCGGCCGTCTCCTGGCCCGTCCGTCCGCCGGAGTGTCCGCCCGTCTGTCCAAGGGCCCGTCCCTCCGCTCCCCTGCCTGTCCGTGCGTCACCGCCGCCGTACCCGGGAGGTCCCATGTCCCGCACCGCTCTCCGTATCTGCCCTCTGTGCGAGGCCACCTGCGGCCTGACCCTCACCCTCGACGAGGGCAGGGTCACCGGCGCCCGGGGTGACCGCGACGACGTCTTCAGCAAGGGGTTCATCTGCCCCAAGGGTGCCTCCTTCCCCGCTGTCGACGCCGACCCCGACCGACTGCGCGGCCCGCTCGTCCGGGTCGACGGCGTGTTGCGCGAGGCCAGTTGGGAGGAGGCGTTCGACGCCGTCGCCGCCGGCATCCGGCCCGTCGTCGAACGCCACGGTCCCAACGCCGTCGGGGTCGTCCTGGGCAACCCCAACGTGCACACCATGGCGGGCGCCCTCTATCCGCCCCTCCTGGTGGGCGGGCTCGGCACCCGCAGCCTGTTCACCGCGTCCACCGTCGACCAGATGCCCAAGCACGTGTCCAGCGGACTCCTCTTCGGCGACGCCAACGCGATCCCCGTACCCGACCTGGACCACACCGACCACCTGCTGCTGATCGGCGCCAACCCCCTGGAATCCAACGGGAGCCTGTGCACGGCGCCCGACTTCCCCGGCCGCCTCCGGGCGCTCAGGGCCCGCGGCGGCACCCTCACCGTCGTCGACCCGCGCCGTACCCGCACCGCCCGCCTCGCCGACCGGCACATCGCCGTCCGGCCCGGCACCGACGCCCTGCTGCTCGCGGCGATGGCGTCCGTGCTCGTCGAGGAGCGCCTCGTCGACCTGGGGGACTGCGCTCCCCATGTGCAGGGCCTCACCGAACTCGCCCACGCGGTGCGGGACTTCACCCCCGAGGCCGTTGCCCCGGCCTGTGACGTCGACGCGGGCACCATCCGCACCCTCGCCCGCGAACTCGCCGCCGCCCCCACGGCCGCCGTCTACGGCCGCATCGGCAGTTGCACCGTCCCGCACGGCACCCTGGCCAGCTGGCTCGTCGACGTCCTCAACATCCTCACCGGCAATCTCGACCGGCCCGGCGGCGCCCTCTTCCCCCACGCCGCCACCGACAGGACCCCGCGCCCCGCCGGACCCGGCCGCGGCTTCGCCCTCGGACGCTGGCACTCCCGGGTGAGCCGGCACCCCGAGGCCAAGGGCGAACTGCCGCTCTCCGCCCTCGCCGAGGAGATCGACACGGCCACCGACGCGGGCGAACCGCTGCGCGCCCTCATCGCCGTCGCCGCCAACCCGGTCCTGTCCGCGCCCGACGGCGACCGTCTCGACAAGGCGCTCGGCTCCCTCGACTTCATGGTCAGTGTCGATCCGTACCTCAACGAGACCTCGCGCCACGCCCACGTCGTCCTGCCGCCGCCCCCGCCCGCGCAGAGCCCGCACCACGACTTCGCCTTCAACACCCTCGCCGTACGCAACCAGGTCCGCTACACCCGCCCCGCACTCCCGCTGGAACCCGGCCGCATGGCGGAGACCGAGATCCTGGCCCGGCTCGTCCTCGCCGCCACCGGCGCCCATGGGGCCGCCCCGGAGGACGTCGACCGGCTGGTCGTCGGCCAGACCCTCGGCAGGGCGGTGAACGACCCGCACTCCCCGGTGCACGGCCGCGACCCGAAGGAACTCGCCGGACTGCTCACCGGCCGCGACGGCCCCGAGCGGCGGCTGGACATGATGCTCCGCCTCGGCCCCTACGGCGACGGCTTCGGCGCCGACCCGGACGGCCTCACCCTCGACCGGCTGCTCGCCCACCCGCACGGCATCGACCTCGGACCCCTGCGACCCCGCCTGCCGCAGCCCCTGAAGACCCGCAGCGGCCGGGTGGAGCTGCTGCCGGAACCGATCGCCGCCGACCTTCCCCGGCTGCGCGCCGCCGTCGGCACACGCCCCGACGGCTTCGTCCTGGTCGGCCGCCGCCATCTGCGCTCCAACAACAGCTGGATGCACAACGTGCCCGCCCTCACCGGCGGCACCAACCGGTGCACCCTGCAGATCCACCCCGACGACGCCGAACGCCTCGGCATCCGCGACGGGCAGCCGGTACGCGTCCGGGGCGCCGGGGGAGAGGTGACCGCGCCCGCCGAGCTGACCGACGGGCTGCGCCGGGGCGTGGTGAGCCTGCCGCACGGCTGGGGCCACGACCGGCCCGGCACCCGGCTGCGGCACGCCGCGGCCGACCCCGGCGTCAACGTCAACCAGCTGCTCGACGGCAGCCTCCTCGACCCGCTGTCGGGCAACGCCGTGCTCAACGGGGTGCCCGTCGAGATCGCGCCCGGGGCGGCCCCCGGAACCGCTTCCTGACCGTCCCGTGAGCGAAAAGTGCACCGCGCTGCCACCGCGCTGACCTGAGCAAAGCTGTGACCTGGTGTTTTGCGCTTATTGCTCGCACGTCAACGTCTTGTTAACGCTGCTGAGAGGGACCTAACGTCGTCGCACCGCCGGCCCTGGTGGGATGTTCAAGGGCGAACGTTAGGTAATCCACTCCATGCTGACCATCCTCGGCTTCGCCATGATCGCGACCTTCCTGGTCCTGATCATGGCGAAGAAGATGTCGCCGATCGCGGCGCTCGTACTGATCCCCGCACTGTTCTGCGTGTTCGTCGGCAAGGGAGCCCATCTCGGTGACTACGTCATCGACGGCGTGTCCACCCTCGCCCCGACCGCGGCGATGCTCATGTTCGCGATCGTCTACTTCGGTGTGATGATCGACGTCGGTCTCTTCGATCCGATCGTCCGGGGAATCCTCAGGTTCTGCAGGGCCGACCCGATGAGGGTCGTCGTCGGTACCGCGCTGCTCGCCGCGATCGTGTCGCTGGACGGCGACGGCTCGACCACCTTCATGATCACCGTCTCGGCGATGTACCCCCTGTACAAGCGCCTGAAGATGAGCCTCGTCGTCATGACCGGTGTCGCCGCGATGGCCAACGGCGTGATGAACACCGTCCCCTGGGGCGGCCCCACGGCCCGTGCCGCGACCGCGCTGAAGCTCGACGCAGGCGAGGTCTTCGTACCGATGATCCCCGCGCTGCTGGCCGGTCTGCTGGGCGTCTTCGTCCTCGCGTACGTGCTCGGCCTGCGCGAGCGCCGGCGGCTGGGTGTGCTGACCCTGGACGAGGCACTGGTGACGGAGCCGGCCGACGCCGACGCGGGGGCCGGGGCGGGCGCCGAGCCGCGGGAGCCCGCGACCGTGCTGGCCGGTGCGGGTGCGGGTGCGGGTGCCCGGTCCGGGTCGGGCTCGGGCTCGGGCTCGGGCAAGGGCGCTCTCCCCGCCGGCGGTCCGGGCTCCGGCACGGAGGCCGACGGGCGTGACGACTCCGACAACGACCTCGACGACCTCCGCGGTCTGGACCCCGACCGCCCCACCCTGCGGCCCAGGTTGTACTGGTTCAACGCGCTGCTCACGGTGTGCCTGCTCACCGCCATGATCATGCAGTTGCTGCCGATCCCGGTGCTGTTCCTGCTCGCCGCCGCGCTCGCCCTCACCGTCAACTTCCCGCACATCCCCGATCAGAAGGCCCGCATCGCGGCCCACGCCGACAACGTCCTGAACGTGTCGGGCATGGTCTTCGCCGCCGCCGTCTTCACCGGTGTCCTCCAGGGCACCGGCATGGTCGACAGCATGGCCACCTGGCTGGTCGACACCGTCCCCGAGGGCATGGGCCCGCACATGGCGCTCGTCACCGGACTGCTGAGCCTGCCCCTCACCTACTTCATGTCCAACGACGGCTTCTACTTCGGTGTCCTGCCCGTCCTCGCCGAGGCCGGCGCGGCCCACGGCGTCTCCCCGCTGGAGATGGCCCGCGCATCCCTGGTGGGTCAGCCTCTGCACATGTCGAGCCCGCTCGTCCCCGCGGTCTACGTCCTGGTCGGCATGGCGAAGGTGGAGTTCGGAGACCACACGCGGTTCGTGGTGAAGTGGGCGGCCCTGATCTGCCTGCTGATCCTCGGCGCCGGAATCCTGTTCGGCATCATCTGAGCCACGGGCCCGGCCGGAGGGAGGACCCGACCATGACGCCCGGTGGGAACCGCGGCTGGCTGCTCCGCCTCGTCATCGCCTTCACCTTCGCGCAGGGGGCCGTGTCGATGGCCCGGCCCGCCGTCTCCTACCGGGCGCTCGCACTGGGCGCGGACGAGCGGGCGATCGGTGTGATCGCGGGCGTGTACGCGCTGCTGCCGCTGTTCGCCGCCGTACCGCTCGGCCGTCGCACCGACCACGGCCGTTGTGCCCCCCTGCTGCCCGTAGGCGTGGTCCTCATATCCGGCGGCTGCGCACTCGGCGGGCTCGCCGGCTCCCTGTGGGCGATGGCCCTGTGGAGCGGGGTGATGGGGCTCGGCCACCTCTGCTTCGTCATCGGGGCCCAGTCACTCGTCGCCCGCCAGTCCGCGCCGCACGAACAGGACCGCAACTTCGGCCACTTCACCATCGGCGCGTCCCTCGGGCAACTGGCCGGCCCGATCGCGGCGGGCACGCTCGTCGGCGGTGCCGACAGAGCCGACGGCAGCGCCCTCGCCCTGCTGGCGGCGGGGGCGGGGGCGGCGATCGCGCTCACCTCGCTGTGGCGCACGGAGCGCCCGGCACCGCCCGGCTCCCGCGCGGCACCGGGTACGCGCGTCCCGGTCGGGCGCATCCTGCGGGCCCGGGGCGTCCCCGCGGGCATCTTCGTCAGCCTGGCGGTCCTGTCCGCGACCGACATCCTCACCGCCTACCTCCCGGTGGTCGGCGAGCAGCGGGGCGTCGCCCCGTCCGTCATCGGTCTGCTGCTCAGCCTGCGGGCCGCGGCCACCATCGCCTGCCGGCTGGTCCTCACCCCGCTGCTGCGGCTCGTCGGCCGCACCGTCCTGCTGACGGTGACCTGTCTCCTGGCGGCACTGCTCTGCGCGGGCATCGCCCTGCCGGTGCCCGTATGGGCCCTGGCGCTGATGCTGGCGGTGCTCGGCTTCTGCCTGGGGGTCGGTCAGCCGCTCTCCATGACGACCGTCGTCCAGGCCGCCCCCGCCGGAGCGCGCTCCACCGCCCTCGCCCTCCGCCTCACCGGTAACCGTCTCGGTCAGGTCGCCGCGCCCGCCGGGGCGGGCCTGATCGCCGGGTCGGCGGGTGCGGCGGCCCCGTTCGTCGTGCTCGGCGCGCTGTTGTTCGTCTCCGCGGGGGTGGCGCTGCGCTCACCCTCCCGGCCCGCCGGGCCTCCCGGCCCGCCGGCGCCAGGGGGGACGCCCGCCGCCGACGCGCCGGGCCGGGCCGAGGAACCCGACCCGACCCGCCCGGCCCACCGCACCGCGAACTGACCGGCGGACCCGCCGCGCAAGGACCGGGTGCAGGCAGGGGCGCACGCCGGTACGCGACCGACGAGGTCCGGTTCGTCCGTACGGGTCCGGGCGGCAGAGGTTCGGGCAGCGTGCGGCAGGACGTTCTCCCGCGTGTGCGGCAGGGCCGCGAGGTCCTCGTGGGCCTGCGCTCCGAGGACGCCCTGACGGCTCCCCGGTTCACGGGGACGCGTGAACCGGGCGCGCCCCCGTCCGGACCGGCCCGGTCCCCGTCGGGTGCCGCCGCCCCTCCTGCCCGCCCGCCCGCACCGGCTTCCCGCACAGGCACCGCCGACCCGTATCCTCGTCCCTCTGGCGTCATTAAATTAGCGCCGCTAGTTTATGAGGTGGACGACGACGCCCCGCCCCGGAGGAAGCGCGATGAAGGCATACGACGGCATGTACATCGACGGTGCCTGGCGCCCCGCCGCCGGCCCGGACGTGATCGAGGTCGTGAACCCGGCCGACGGGCAGGTGATCGCCACCGTCCCCGCGGGCACCGCCGAGGACGTGGACGCCGCCGTGCGGGCGGCCCGCGCGGCCCTCCCCGCCTGGGCCGCGACCCCTCCTGCCGAGCGCGCCGCCCGCCTCGCCGCGCTCCGGGACGCGCTGGTGGCCCGGCAGGACGAGATCGCGGAGACGGTGACCGCCGAACTCGGTGCCCCCCTGAAGCTCTCGCAGGCCGTGCACGCGGCCGTGCCGATCGCGGTGGCGGGCTCGTACGCCGAGCTGGCGGCGACGTACCCCTTCGAGGAGCGGACGGGCAATTCGACCGTCCTGCACGAGCCGGTCGGCGTGGTCGGCGCGATCACCCCCTGGAACTACCCCCTGCACCAGATCGTCGCCAAGGCCGCCCCGGCCCTCGCCGCCGGCTGCACGATCGTCGTCAAGCCCGCCGAGGACACCCCGCTGGTCGCCCGGCTCCTCGCGGAGGCGGTGCACGAGGCCGGCGTCCCGGCCGGCGTGTTCAACCTGGTCACCGGCCTCGGCCCGGTGGCGGGCCAGGCCCTCGCCGAGCACCCGGGCGTCGACCTGGTCTCCTTCACCGGCTCCACCGCCGTCGGCCGCCGGATCGGCGCCGTCGCCGCGGGTGCCGTCAAGAAGGTCGCCCTCGAACTGGGCGGCAAGTCCGCCAACGTGATCCTCCCCGGCGCCGACCTGGCCCGGGCGGTCAACGTCGGCGTCGCCAACGTGATGTCCAACTCCGGCCAGACGTGCAGCGCCTGGACCCGCATGCTGGTCCATCGCGACCAGTACGACGAGGCCGTCGAGCTCGCCGCGGCCGCCGCCGCCAAGTACGGCGACCGCATCGGCCCCCTCGTCAACGCCAAGCAGCAGGAACGGGTGCGCGGGTACATCGAGAAGGGCGTCGCCGAGGGCGCGCGCCTGGTCGCCGGCGGGCCCGACGCGCCGCGCGAACGGGGCTGCTTCGTCAGTCCCACCGTCTTCGCGGACGTCACCCCCGACATGACCATCGCCCAGGAGGAGATCTTCGGCCCCGTCCTGTCCGTCCTGAGCTACGAGGACGAGGAGGACGCCCTGCGCATCGCCAACGGCACCGTCTACGGACTCGCCGGCGCGGTCTGGGC
Organism: Streptomyces yamdrokensis; assembly: GCF_053890455.1. Lineage (NCBI taxonomy): Bacteria > Bacillati > Actinomycetota > Actinomycetes > Kitasatosporales > Streptomycetaceae > Streptomyces > Streptomyces yamdrokensis. The sequence continues at coordinate 1,502,520 of NZ_CM132679.1, read as the reverse complement.
CGCAGACGAGGCGCGGGCGGCGGCGTTCGCCCGCCGCATGGAGACCGGTCAGGTCGACATCAACGGCGGCCGCTTCAACCCTCTCGCGCCCTTCGGCGGTTACAAGCAGTCGGGCGTGGGCCGCGAACTCGGTGTGCACGGCCTGACCGAGTACCTCCAGACCAAGTCCCTCCAGTTCTAGGGGAGTCCCACCATCATGGCTGTCCGCGCCGCCGTACTGTCCGCCGTCGACGCCCCGTTGGAGATCACGGGGATCGACCTGCCCGAGCCCGGCCCCGGAAAGGTCCGGGTCCGGCTCGCCGCGGCCGGGGTCTGCCACTCCGACCTGTCCCTGACCAACGGCACCATGCGGCTGCCGGTCCCGGCGGTGCTGGGCCACGAGGGGGCCGGCACGGTCGTCTCCGTCGGTGAGGGCGTCACCCGGGTCGCGCCGGGTGACGGCGTCGTCCTCAACTGGGCACCCTCCTGCGGTGCCTGCCCCGCCTGCGAGCGCGGCGAGGTGTGGCTGTGCGCCGACGCCCTGAGCGGCGCCGCCGCTGTGCACGCCCACCGCGCCGACGACGGCACCGCGCTCCATCCCGGCCTGAACGTCGCCGCCTTCGCCGAGGAGACGGTGGTGCCCGCGTCCTGCGTCCTGCCCGCCCCGGACGGCGTCCCGCTCACCGACGCCGCCCTGCTGGGCTGCGCGGTGCTCACCGGCTACGGTGCCGTCCACCACTGCGCGCGGGTCGAGCCCGGTGAGTCGGTCGCGGTGTTCGGCGTCGGGGGAGTGGGTCTGGCCGCCCTCCAGGCGGCCCGGATCGCGGGAGCGGCCACGATCGTCGCGGTCGACGTCTCCCCGGAGAAGGAGGAGCTGGCGCGCCACGCCGGGGCGACCGAGTACGTCGTCGCCTCGGACACCACCGCCCGCGAGATCCGGGCCCTCACCGGGAAGCAGGGCGTGGACGTGGCCGTCGAGTGCGTGGGCCGCGCGGTCACCATCCGCACCGCCTGGGAGTCCACCCGGCGCGGCGGCCGTACCGCGGTCGTCGGCATCGGCGGCAAGGACCAGCAGGTCACCTTCAACGCCCTGGAGATCTTCCACTGGGGCAGGACCCTGTCGGGCTGCGTCTACGGCAACTCCGACCCCGCCCGCGACCTCCCCGTTCTCGCCGGACACATCCGGTCCGGCCGGCTCGACCTGGGCGCCCTCGTCACGGAACGGATCGCCCTGGACGGCATCCCGGCCGCCTTCGACAACATGCTGGCGGGCAAGGGCGGACGGGCCCTGGTGGTCTTCTGAACCGTTGCGCCGTCCGCCCCGGCACGCGGTAGGGACACTCCGGTGAGGACCGAAGCGCTCGAGAGGCCCTACCCGGTGCCCCGCACCTGCTCGTACTGCCCCGCCAGGCCGTCCAGCAGAGCCGTCAGACCGGTCTCGAAGGCACGCTCGTCGATCTTCTCCTGCTGGTCGGCGAGCAGGTGTGCCTGGCCGAGGTGGGGATAGTCGGCGGGGTCGTAGGCGTCGGCGTCGTCCACGAAGCCGCCGGCGAAGGAGCCGAGCGCCGATCCCATGATGAAGTACCGCATCAGCGCGCCGATGGACGTGGCCTGCGCGGGCGGCCAGCCCGCCTCGACCATCGCGCCGTAGACCGCGTCGGCGAGCCGCAGGGCGGCCGGGCGGCGGCCGGGGCCGCGGGCCAGGACCGGCACGATGTTGGGATGGGCGCGCAGCGCGGACCGGTAGGAGACGGCCCAGTCGTGCAGCGCGGTCCGCCAGTCCCGGCCGTCCTCGAACATCGACAGGTCGACCAGCGCGCTCACCGAGTCGGCCACCGCCTCGAGGATCTCGTCCTTGGTGCGGAAGTGGTTGTAGAGCGAGGGCCCGCTGACCCCCAGCCGTGCCGCGAGCCGGCGCGTGGAGACGGCGGCCAGACCCTCCGCGTCCACGAGCTCCCGTGCCGTCTCGACGATCCGGTCGGTGCTGAGCAGGGGCTTGCGCGGTCGGGCCATGGCGCACATAGTAGGGCTGCACCAGAAAACTAGCAGTGGTAATTAAAATCCCGGGGTTGGGTGACTGTCATGAACCTGGAGCTCAGCGAGGAGCAGAGTGCCGTCCGCCGGCTCGCCCGGGACTTCGTCGAGCGCGAGATCGCGCCCCACGCCACGGCCTGGGACCGCGCCGAAGAGGTCGACCGGGGCATCGTGAAGAAGCTGGGCGACCTCGGTTTCCTCGGGCTGACGGTCGACGAGCGGTACGGCGGCTCGGGCGGCGACCATCTCGCGTACTGCCTGGTCACCGAGGAGCTGGGGCGCGGCGACTCCTCCGTGCGCGGCATCGTCTCCGTGTCCCTGGGGCTGGTGGCGAAGACCGTCGCGGCCTGGGGCAGCGAGGAGCAGAAGCGGGACTGGCTTCCCGGCCTCACCTCCGGCGCGTACGTCGGCTGCTTCGGCCTCACCGAGCCGGGCACCGGTTCCGACGCCGGCAACCTCTCCACCCGCGCGGTGCGCGACGGCGGGGACTACGTCATCAACGGCACCAAGATGTTCATCACCAACGGCACCTGGGCCGACGTCGTCCTGCTGTTCGCCCGGTCCACCGACGCCCCGGGCCACCGGGGCGTGTCCGCCTTCCTCGTACCCGCCGACACCCCCGGCCTGACCCGCCGGGCCCTGCACGGCAAGCTCGGCCTGCGCGGCCAGGCCACCGCCGAGCTGGTGCTGGAGGACGTGCGCGTGCCCGCGTCCGCGATGCTCGCCCCCGAGGGCAAGGGCTTCTCGGTCGCCATGTCCGCCCTGGCCAAGGGGCGCATGTCGGTCGCCGCGGGCTGTGTCGGCATCGCCCAGGCCGCACTCGACACGGCCGTGCGGTACGCGGGGGAGCGCGAACAGTTCGGGAAGACCATCGCCCATCACCAGCTCGTGCAGGAACTGATCAGCGACATCGCCGTGGACGTCGACGCCGCCCGGCTGCTGACCTGGCGGGTCGCCGGTCTGATCGACCGCGGGCAGCCGTTCGCCGTCGAGTCCTCCAAGGCCAAGCTCTTCGCCTCGGAGGCGGCCGTCCGTGCCGCCAACAACGCCCTCCAGGTCTACGGCGGCTACGGCTACATCGACGAGTACCCGGCGGGCAAGCTGCTGCGCGACGCCCGTGTCATGACGCTCTACGAGGGCACCAGCCAGATCCAGAAGCTGGTCATCGGGCGTGCGCTGACCGGGGTTTCGGCGTTCTGAGACCGGACGTGGCCGGCCGGTCCGAGTAGCCCGCCCGGGGCGGATCTGAGTATCCGTACGGATGTGCGCGCTGCCGCGGTCGCCGACCCTGTTCCCATGAGTGACACACCGGTCAAACAGCAGAGCACGGCGGCCTTCTACGGTCAGGCCGTCGTCTCGTTCGCCGTCGCCCTGGGGGCGACCGCCTTCGGCGTCATCCGGCTCGAGGCCGACGCCTGGGTGCGTGGCTTCATGGCGATCGCCGTCCTGTACCTCGTCACCTCCGCCTTCACCCTGGCCAAGGTCATCCGTGACCGCCAGGAGGCCGGCCAGATCGTGAGCCGGGTGGACCAGGCGCGGCTGGAGAAGCTCCTCGCGGAACACGACCCCTTCGAAAAGCTGTGAGCGTTCCGCGGGACGATGCCCGGTCCGCGCTCGGGCGGGCGCTCATGGCGCAAGGACCCCTAAGCGATCGCTCACCCTTGCCGGTATGGTGTTGTCCCTGCCAGTGAACGGGGTGAGCGATGAGTACGGCGGAGGAGACGGCCGGCGCCGAGGCGCAGCCATGGGGTGAGGTCACGCCCGACGCGGCCCGACGGCTGCTGCTCGCCGCCGTCGAGGCGTTCGCGGAGCGTGGCTACCACGCCACGACGACCCGCGACATCGCCGGCCGTGCCGGCATGAGCCCGGCCGCGCTCTACATCCACTACAAGACCAAGGAAGAACTGCTCCACCGCATCAGCAGGATCGGCCACGAGAAGGCCCTGGACATCCTGCGGACCGCGGCCCGCGCCGAGGGCAGCGCGACCCGGCGTCTCGCCGAGGCCGTGAGTTCCTTCGTCCGCTGGCACGCGGGCGGGCGCACCACCGCACGGGTCGTGCAGTACGAACTCGACTCGCTCGGCCCCGACGCCCGCGCCGAGATCATCGCCCTGCGCCGGCAGGTCGACGCCGAGGTGCGCGGGATCATCGAGGAGGGCGTGCGCTCGGGCGAGTTCGACGTCGAAGACGTGCGGGGCACCACCCTCGCCGTGCTCTCCCTCTGCATCGACGTGGCGCGCTGGTTCAACGTCAACGGCTCCCGCACCCCCGAGGAGGTCGGCGCGCTCTACGCCGACCTCGTCCTGCGCATGGTCGGCGCAGAGCGCGCGGACACCGTCCCGGGGGAGTAGGGCACGGCCGGCCCGGGTTCAGAGGTAGTACCGGGCCACCGACTCGGCCACGCACACCGGCTTGTCGCCGCCCTCGCGCTCCACGGTGAACGCCGTGGTCACCTGGACGCCGCCCCCCACCTCGTCCACGGCGGTGACCTTCGCGGTGGCACGCACCCGCGATCCCACCGGGACGGGCGCGGGGAAACGCACCTTGTTCGTACCGTAGTTGACGCCCATCTTCACGCCCTCGACGGAGAGCAGCTGCGGGCCGAACAGCGGCAGCAGCGACAGCGTCAGATAGCCGTGCGCGATGGTCGTGCCGAACGGCCCCGACGCGGCCCGCTCCGGATCCACATGGATCCACTGGTGGTCACCGGTGGCCTCGGCGAACAGGTCGACCCGCTTCTGGTCGACCTCCAGCCAGTCCGTGTACCCCAGCTGCTCGCCCACCGCCGCCCTCAGGTCGTCGACGGAGGTGAAGATCCTCGGCTCTGCCATGTCCCGGCCTCTCGCGTCACGTGGTCGCGCGCCACCGCGCGCATGCCTAAGCGACTGCTTAGCATGGTCGGCCGTGCGGGCGTTGTCAACGGACCGGCCGCCATGCGGGGTGGGTAGCCTTCGAGGCGTGCCCCAGATTCCGGAGAAGATCCACGAACTCACGGTCGGCAGGCTCGCGGAGCGCAGCGGCGCCGCCGTCTCGGCCCTGCACTTCTACGAGTCCAAGGGGCTGATCAGCAGCCGGCGCACCTCGGGCAACCAGCGCCGCTACAGCCGTGACACCCTGCGCCGGGTCGCCTTCATCCGGGCCGCCCAGCGGGTCGGCATCCCGCTCGCCACCATCCGCGGGGCGCTCGCCGAGCTGCCTCAGGAACGTACTCCCACGCGGGACGACTGGGCCCGCCTCTCCGAGGCGTGGCGCGCGGAGCTGGACGAGCGCATCGAGCAGCTCAACCGGCTGCGCGACCACCTCACCGACTGCATCGGCTGCGGCTGCCTGTCGCTCGACTCCTGTGTCCTGTCCAACCCGGACGACGTCTTCGGCGACCGTCTGACGGGCTCACGGCTGCTGGCCGGGAAACGTCCCGCCGGGCCGGGCGCCCCGCAGGCCGATACCGGCACCGCGTGACGGCCGTCACGTGACAGTGGGGGCACGGCATCCCCGGCGCACCCCCACGCCTCTCAGGCCGACACCAGCAGCTTCGACCGTCTGGCGTCCGCCAGCGCCTCGGTCGTCAGAACGGGACGCGGCACCAGGATTCCGCAGTCCGCGCAGACCGGTCCCGCCGACGGCTCGTGGTCCAGGTCGTACCGCCACCTGAGCCGTTCCCCCCGGCACACGGGGCAGGCGCCACCCGGTTCGCGCTCCAGCGCGGCGATCAGCCGCCGCAGCACCTCGGCCAGCGGTTGCCGCGGATGCACCCGCGGGTCGTCGCACCAGGCCACGCCGAAACCGCCCCAGGTCAGCCGGTGCCAGTCGTCCACGGTGCCCGGCCTGCGCAGGCCGCCGTGCTTCTCCTTCCTGCGGCGTTCGGCGAACTCCCCCTCGTAACCCAGCCAGACCGCGCGGGCCTCCTCCAGCTCGTCCAGTGCGGCCACGAGCCGCGCCGGGTCGACGGAGCGGTCCTCGGGGTCGAATCCCGCACGCGCGCACAGGTGGTCCCAGGTCGCCCTGTGCCCGTACGGAGCGAACCGCTCAAGGCACTTGCGCAGCGAATAGCGCCGCAGTGCCGGATCGGACCGCGGATCTCGGACCTGTCTCGCCAGACTTCGGAAACCGGCCATCGTCGTGCACCTCCGTCACACCTGCACCTGTAATCCGGTCACTTCGGCGTCGTCGAACGGACGTCGTCGAATAGACGTATCGACAAGCGAATCGGCTCCATCCTTTTTTCGGCGGCCTCCCCCGGCCGGCCGCGCGGCGCCGTGAATCAACTACCGTGGTCCGTGATTCAGTTGTGGTCTCCCACGGTGTCCCCGTGGTCCGCTCCATGGTCATGTCCGTGGTCGTCTCCCCCGCCGCACCGGTCCCGGCGGCTGTCCAGGGCGGTTGCCCGGGCAGCCCGTTCCCATGCGCGGCGGGAACGTCCCGGAAGTCCGGTTCCCGTCGGGGGAGCCCGTGCCGCGGCGTACCGCGCGCACCACCCTCGACAGACAGAGAACTCCCCACGGCCTCCACGGGTTCCTGAAGACCGCGGCGTTATGCGTGCCGATCGCGCCCCTGATCGCCCCGCGGTCTTCGAAGAACCCCGCCGGGACGGTATCCGCGCAGGTGGCAGCGGTGGAACGTCGGCACGCACCGCCGCCCGAGGCGGGCTCAGCGGTACAGCAGGTACTCCCGCCGCATTCGCCGGAACGCCGCCAGTTCCTCCCGCCAGCCGGCCACCACCTCGTCCGTGTCCGCGCCCGCGTCGATCATCGTGCGCACCCGTTCGGAGCCGGTGAGCTTGTCGATCCAGTGATCCGGGCGCCAGGCGAACCCGCTCCACGTCCGCTTCGCGCTCACCAGCAGCCCCACCCCCGTACGCACCGGATCGAACGCCTCCCGGTCGTGCACGTGGAGCTGCACGCCCCCGACCGTCCTCCCCTGGAACTTGGAGAACGCCGGCGCGAAGTACGCCTCACGGAAGCGCACGCCCGCCAGACCCAGCCCGTTCGCCGCGGCCGCCCAGCGCCCGTCGATCCCCTCCGCGCCCAGAAGCTCGAACGGCCGGGTCGTCCCGCGCCCCTCGGACAGGTTGGTGCCCTCGAACAGACACGTCCCCGCGTACACCAGGGCGGTCTCGGGCGTCGGCATGTTGGGGCTGGGCGGTACCCAGGGCAGTCCTGAGGCGTCGTAGAAGTCGGACCGCCGCCAGCCCGACATCCGTACCGTCTCCAGCCGCACCGGCTCGGTCAGGAACTCGGCGTTGAACAGCCGGGCCAGCTCCGCCACCGTCATCCCGTGCGCCTGCGCGATCGGCTGCCGCCCGACGAACGTCGCGAACTCCGGGTGCAGCACGGGCCCCAGGGCGGCCCGCCCGGTCGCCGGGTTCGGCCGGTCGAGGACCACGAACCGCTTGCCCGCGAGCTGTGCCGCCTCCATGCAGTCGTACAGCGTCCAGATGTACGTGTAGAAGCGGGCGCCCGCGTCCTGGATGTCGAAGACGACCGTGTCGACGCCCGACGAGGTGAAGACGTCGGCGAGCGGCCTGCCGCTCTTCAGATACGTGTCGTAGACGGGCAGCCCGGTCGCCGGGTCGTCGTGGCGGCCCTCCGAGCCGCCCGCCTGCGCGGTGCCCCGGAAGCCGTGCTCGGGGCCGAACACGGCGGTCAGGTCCACACGGTCGTCGGCGTGCATGACGTCGACGATGTGCCGCACGTCCCGGGTGATGCCCGTCGGATTGGTGACCACGCCGACCCGCTCCCCGTCGAGCGGCGCGTACCCGTCCGCGGAGAGCTGCTCGAAGCCGGTGCGCAGGCCGCGGCCCCCGGCCACCGGGGCCGCCCGCCCGGATTCCGCAGGCCCTTCGGCCTGTCCCCGGATGGCCGCCGCGGCGGCCGCGGGAGTCGCGGCGGCAGTCGCGAGGGTGGCTGTGGTGGTGGCGAGCAGGCTCCGTCTGGACAGTCTCATACCGTGACCTCCGTGATCGCTCCCGATGTCATGTCCACGCACGTTAATGCGCGTGAACCGCCCGGGGAACGAGCCGGGCCGCAGCCGTTCGGCTCTTCCCTCTCTCTTCCACCCGACATACCGACCGGTTAGTCTGACGCGACGCGTCGCGTCGTACGACGACGCGGCCGAGCGATCAGGACGGCCGGTGGCCATGCGGTCACGTGGTCGAGGAACAACCGGGCAGCCGCGCCGAAGGAGCCGATGATGGAAGCCGTACAGGGTGCGAAGGTGGTCGTCACGGGAGCCGGGGGCGGCATCGGGGCGGCACTCGCCCGCCGCTTCGCCGGCCAGGGGGCCCAGGTCGTCGTCAACGACCTGGACGCCGACCGCGCCAAGGCCGTCGCCGACGAGATCGGCGGCATCGCGCTCCCGGGCGACGCCTCGTCCGTCCTCCCCGATGCCCGGGACGCGCTCGGCGGCACGGTCGACGTCTACTGCGCCAACGCCGGCGTCGGCCGCGACGGCGGGGAACCCGGCGAACCGCTCGACGAGCGGGGCTGGGCGCTCTCCTGGGACGTCAACGTCATGGCCCACGTCCGCGCGGCGCACGCGCTGCTCCCGGACTGGCTGGAGCGCGGCAGCGGCCGCTTCGTCTCCACCGTCTCCGCCGCCGGACTGCTCACCATGATCGGCACGGCCCCCTACAGCGTCACCAAGCACGGCGCCTACGCCTTCGCCGAGTGGCTGTCGCTGACGTACCGCCACCGTGGGGTGAAGGTCCACGCGATCTGCCCGCAGGGCGTGCGCACCGACATGCTCACCGCCAGCGGCAGCGCGGGCGACCTGGTCCTTGGGCCGACCGCGATCGAGCCGGACGACGTGGCCGACGCCCTCTTCCGAGGCATCGACGAGGACCGCTTCCTGATCCTGCCGCACCCCGAGGTCGCCGAGTACTACCGGGCCCGCGCCGCCGACCCGGAGCGCTGGCTCGGCGGCATGAACCGCATCCAGCGGCACTGGGAGTCCACCAGGTGATGCCGGGCGGCACCGGGTGACGCCGGTACGCGGTGAGGCCCCGCGTACCGCGATGCGATCCTGCCCGACGTGCCGGGGGTGAGGGATGGGAAGATCCCCGTCGGGGACGGACCGCGTCCCCGGGCCGACGGCGAGCGGCAGTATCAGCAGTGTGTGACGACGACCGGCAGCGACACGGAAGGCGGGTGGCGGAAGTGCCCAGGACGACGGACGGCGACGGGCCCCCGGTGCCGCAGCGGCTCCTGGCCGCCGCCACCCGGCTCTTCGCCGAACAGGGCTACGACCGTACTTCGGTACAGGAGATCGTCGAGGCGGCCGGAGTCACCAAGGGCGCGCTCTATCACTACTTCGGCTCCAAGGACGACCTGCTGCACGAGATCTACGCACGCGTGCTGCGCGTCCAGCAGGAGCGTCTGGACGCCTACGCGAACGCCGACGAGCCGATCGACAAGCGCCTGCGGGGCGCGGCGGCGGACGTCGTCGTCACGACGATCGAGAACCTCGACGACGCGTCGATCTTCTTCCGCTCCATGCACCACCTGAGCCCGGAGAAGAACAAGCAGGTACGGGCCGAGCGCCGCCGCTACCACGAGCGCTTCCGCGCGCTGGTGGAGGAGGGGCAGGCGGCGGGCGTGTTCTCCACGGCGACCCCGGCCGACCTGGTGGTGGACTACCACTTCGGCTCGGTCCACCACCTGTCGACCTGGTACCGCCCCGAAGGCCCCCTCACCCCGCAGCAGGTCGCCGACCACCTCGCCGACCTGCTGCTGCGCGCCCTGCGCCCCTGAGGCGCGGCAGGACCCGCCGGGGCCCGCAGGCCCCGGGTCCGCACCCCCTACCGGTACTTCCTGATCTCCCGCCGGGCCAGCGACCGCTGGTGCACCTCGTCCGGGCCGTCGGCGATCATCAGCGTCCGCGCGGCGGCGTACAGCTCGGCCAGCGGGTGGTCCTGACTGACCCCGCCCGCGCCGTACAGCTGGATGGCCCGGTCGAGGATGCCGACGACCGTGCGCGGAGTGGCGATCTTGATGGCCTGGATCTCGGTGTGCGCGCCCCGGTTGCCGACGGTGTCCATCATCCAGGCCGTCTTCAGCACCAGCAGGCGCAGCTGCTCGACGGCGACCCGCGCGTCCGCGATCCAGTTCTGCACGACACCCTGCTGGGCCAGCGCCTTGCCGAAGGCGTCACGGGACACCGCCCGCCGGCACATCAGCTCGATCGCCCGCTCGGCCATGCCGATCAGCCGCATGCAGTGGTGGATCCTGCCGGGGCCGAGCCGTGCCTGGGCGATGGCGAAGCCGCCGCCCTCCTCGCCGATCAGGTTCGACACCGGCACGCGCGCCTGGTCGAAGACCACCTCGGCATGGCCGCCGTGGTAGTGGTCCTCGTAGCCGAACACCCGCATGGCACGCTTGATCGTGACGCCCGGGGTGTCGCGGGGCACCAGGACCATGGACTGCTGACGCCGGATGTCCGCCCCGTCGGGGTCGGTCTTGCCCATCACGATGAAGATCCTGCAGTCCGGGTGCATCGCCCCGGAGATGTACCACTTGCGGCCCGTGACGACGTACTGGTCGCCGTCCCGCTCGATGCGCGTGGTGATGTTGGTGGCGTCGGAGGACGCCACGTCCGGCTCGGTCATCGCGAACGCCGAGCGGATCTCACCGGCCAGCAGCGGCTCCAGCCACTGCTTCTTCTGCTGTTCGTCGCCGAACTGCGCCAGCACCTCCATGTTGCCGGTGTCGGGCGCCGCGCAGTTCGTCGCCGTGGGTGCCAGCTGCGGGGAGCGGCCCATGATCTCGGCGAGAGGCGCGTACTGGAGGTTGGTGAGCCCGGCACCGTACGCGGAGTCGGGCAGGAACAGGTTCCACAGGCCCCGCCTGCGCGCCTCGGCCTTGAGCTCCTCCACCACGGGGGTGTTCGCCCACGGCGAGTCCAGCGCGGCGCGCTGCTCGTCGGCGATGTGCTCGGCGGGCAGGACGTGCTCGTCCATGAAGGCGAGGAGCCCGGCCCGCAGTTCCTCGGTGCGCGCGTCGAACGTGAAGTCCATGGTTCAGTCCTTCCGGAGGCCTTCGCGAAGCGTGGTCAGACCGTGCTCGATGAAAACGGGGACGAGATCGCCGATGCGGTCGAAACCGGGGCCGACGGTCTGCCCCAGCGTGTAGCGGTAGTGGATGCCCTCGAGGATCACCGCGAGCTTGAACCAGGCGAACGCGGTGTACCAGGAGACCGCGGAGACGTCGCGGCCCGAACGGGCGGCGTAGCGCTCGATCAGCTCGGCGGGCGACGGATGCCCGGGGGCCTCGGCGGTCGTGGAGACCGGGGAGTCGGGCATGCCCAGCGGCATGCCGTACATCACCAGCAGGCCGAGGTCGGTCAGTGGGTCGCCGAGCGTGGACATCTCCCAGTCGAGGACCGCCCGGATCGAGTCGGTGCCCCCGCCGGCGCTCGCGATCAGGACGTTGTCCAGGCGGTAGTCGCCGTGCACCACGGCCGGTGCGGGGGAGCGGGGCAGCTCCCGGCCGAGCGCGGCGTGCAGTTCGTCGATGCCGGCCAGGTCCCGGTCGCGGGAGGCGTCCAGCTGCTTGCCCCAGCGCCGCAGCTGGCGGTCCAGGAAGCCCTCGGGACGGCCGAAGCCCGCCAGGCCCACCGCGTCGGGGTCCACGGCGTGCAGGTCGACCAGCGTGTCCACCAGGCCGAGGACCGCCTGCCGGGTGCGCTCCGGGCCGAGCGGCGCCAGCTGGTCCGCCGTCCGGTACGGGGTGCCCTCGACGAACTCCATGACGTAGAAGGGCGCCCCCAGTACCTCCTCGTCCTCGCACAGCAGGACCGTGCGGGGCACCGGGACGGGGGTGGCGTGCAGCGCGCTGATCACCCGGTGCTCGCGCTTCATGTCGTGCGCGGTGGCCAGGACGTGCCCGAGCGGAGGACGCCGGACCACCCACTTGGCGGTGCCGTCGGAGACCGCGTACGTGAGGTTCGACCGGCCGCCCTCGATCAGCCGGCCGGAGAGCGGGCCGTTCACCAGACCGGGCCGCTCCCGGGCGAGCAGCGCGCCCAGCCGGTCGAGATCCAGTCCGGGCGGGTGGTCGGGGCTCATACTCGCTCCTACGGGCCGGTGACAGTACCGAACATATGATGCCGACCAGTCGGTATGCCGTCCAGGGCGGGGGTGAAACGTGATCGGGGCCACGAGCCGGGTGATCGGGCCACACGCGGGTGTGATCGGGCCATCCACTTGCGTCGCGGGAGGCGACGGCGAAGGCTCGGACCCATGAAGGCGATCAGCTATGCACAGTACGGCGGCCCCGAGGTACTCGAACTCACGGAGGTGCCGGAGCCCCGGGTCGGCCCCGACTCCGTGCTCGTGAAGGTGCGGGCGGCGGCCGTCAACCCCGTCGACTGGAAGTGCCGCGAGGGCTACCTCGACCAGATCCTGAGCCCGGTGTTCCCCGTCGTTCCGGGCTGGGACGTCTCGGGCGTGGTGGTGCGACCGGGCGCCGCCGTCCCCGAGTTCGCCGCCGGCGACGAGGTCATCGGCTACGTGCGCGAGGACTTCCTCTCCCGCGGCACCTTCGCCGAGTACGTGGCCGCCCCGGTGCGCGCCCTCGCGCGCAAGCCGCGCAACCTGTCCTTCGAGGAGGCCGCCGGACTGCCCCTCGTGGGACTCACCGCCTACCAGGTGCTGCACAAGGTACTTCGGGTGAGGCGCGGCGAGACCGTCCTGGTGCACGCCGCGGCCGGCGGTGTCGGCTCCGTCGCCGTCCAGCTCGCCGCACACCTCGGTGCCCGCGTCATCGGCACGGCGAGCGAGCGCAACCACGACTTCGTCCGAAGTCTGGGCGGGGAACCGGTGACCTACGGCGACGGCCTCGCCGAGCGGCTGCGGGGCCTCGCCCCGGGCGGTGTGGACGCCGTGTTCGACTCGGTCGGCGGTGACGCCCTGAAGGACTCCGCCACGGCCCTGGCGTCCGGGGGCCGGCTCGCGTCGATCACCGACCCCGCCGTCGTGGAGTACGGCGGCCACTACTGGTTCGTCCGCCCCGATCCGCAGGACCTCGGGCACCTGTCCGAACTGGCGGAGCAGGGCGTCGTGAGCGTGCACGTCTCCGAGACGTTCCCGCTGGAACGCGCGGCGGACGCCCACCGTCTCAGCCAGGAGGGCCGGACCAGGGGGAAGATCGTCGTGACGGTGGACGAGCAGGCGGCCGACGAGTAGACGGCGGACGGGGCGGCGGCGGACGGGGCGGCGGAGGAAGACCGGCACCCCGTCGGGCCGGTCGCCCGTCGGCCACGTACGTCGTCAGCCCTGAAGGACGAGGGCCGCCCCGCACACGGCCAGGGCAGTGACGCAGAGCACCGCCGCGGTGAGGTCCCGCGGGGCGGGCCCGGCCGGGGTACTGGTGGCCGCGAGAGTGCCGATCCGCCGGTGGGCGATCAGGAGGAACCCCAGCCAGCAGGCGCAGCACAGCGCGCACAGGACCACCCCGACGGCCGACACCCCGCCGTGCAGCGCGGTCCGCACCGCCAGTACGGACGTGACCGTGCACGTCAGGGTCGTACGGCGCCAGGCGAGCCGGGTCCGCTCGGGCTGCAGCCCCGGGTCCCGGTCCGCCCGCGCCCCGGCCGGCCCGGTCACCCGCCCCACCCGGCGAGCACCACGACGACCATCGCCAGCGCGACGACGGCGACGACCAGACTCAGCAGCACCGGGAACCGGGACACCGGCAGGTCCTCGCCGCGCCGCATGGCCCGCTCGCAGCGCACCCAGTGGTTGACCGCGCGCAGCGCGCACAGCACCCCCGCGGCGAGCAGCGCCAGCGCGAGCCCGACCCGCCAGCCCCAGCGCAGGTCCGGCAGGAACTGGTCCACGGCGAAGCCGCCGCCGACCAGCGCGAGCGCGGTCCGCAGCCAGGCCAGGAACGTGCGTTCGTTCGCCAGGGAGAACCGGTAGTCGGGCGTGGCCCCCTCCTGCCGCACGTCCTGGGGCGCGAACCACAACCGGACGTTCCGTATGAAGTCGATCACTCTGCGACCCTACCGGCACGCCCGGACGGGAGCGTGACGGGTGCGGGGTCCGCGGTGGGGCTACCCGCGGTGGGCCTTGAGGCGTTCGTACGCTTCCAGGCCGTCCGGAGTCCACGCCCACTCGCCCAGGCGGCGCTCCAGCTCCGGTTCGGTCAGGAAGGCGTGCCAGGCCACCTCCTCGACCTGGGGTCTCACCGGCAGGTCGCAGCGGACCTCGTGGACCGCCGACCACCAGCTCCGTTTGCCACCGTCGTCGTAGAGGAACGTGAAGAGGAACGCGGGCTGCGGCAGCCCGGACACGCCCAGCTCCTCCTCGGCCTCCCGCAGGGCGGCCTCGGCGTAACTCTCGCCGGTGCCCACGACCCCGCCGACGAACATGGCGTACAGGGAGGGGTGGACGAGTTTGGTCGCCGTGCGCCGGTGCACGAAGATCCGGTCCTCGGCGTCCCTGACCAGGATGAACGCGCAACGGTGCCGCAGACCCCGGGCGTAGGCCTCACCGCGTGGGGCCCGGCCGGTCACCCGGTCGTTCCCGTCCACGATGTCGAGGATCTCGTCGGCGGCGGGCACGGGACGGTCGGCAGCAGTCATGCACCCATCGAAGCAGGGTCCGAGCCGAGCCCGTCCGCACGGGTCCCCAGGGCCTGCCGTGTGGCAAGTGATGTGCCTGCGCCGCCTGTTGACGCGTGTAACGCCCCGGGTGCCCTTGACGCCAACTGTTGGCTGGCGGTTTGCTGTCCGTGATCAGCCCATGGCTGACGGCAGCCGACCACTGCCGTACGGGCCGACCACCCGCCATGGGCCGAGCCACCGGAAGAGCGCGTGAGGAAGTCCGCGGTGTCCCCACCCCCGCCTCCCCTCGGCCGTGCCCGCAGACGGGCGGCACAGGCCTTCGACGAGGCCCTCGACGACGACGAACTCGTCGCCGCGCGAACCGCGCTGGCGCAGGGCCGATGGCAGAGCAGCCGCTCGCTGCTGGTGCGCACGGGGGACGACTGGGACCGCCGCGGCCACCGGATCACGGTGCTCGCCCGGGAGCCCTCCTGTGCCGCCTGGGCCCGCGACTGGCTGCTCGCCGACCCCGACTCCGGGGACGGGGCCGTCCTGCTCGCCCTGGCCCAGGTGCGGCGCGCCCTGCGCGGCAAGGAGAAGCCCGCCCCCGCGCGCGAGGCCTGCCACCGGGCCGCCGTCGCGCTGCCCGCCGACCCCACTCCCTGGCTCGGCCTGCTCCTGCTGGAGTGCGCCCGGGGTGCCGAGGGGGAGGCGGTCCGCGTCTTCGAGCAGATCCGCTCCCGGTACGCGGACCACCACCACGCCCACCACCTGGTGGTCGCCTGGCTCGCCGAACGCCGTGTGGAGGCGGGCCCGGACCCGCTGCACGAGGTCTACGACTTCGCCAACTGGTCCGCGGAGCAGGCGCCCGCGGACTCGCCCCTGGCGATCCTGCCGGTCATCGCGCACGCCGAGCGCTACCGCGCCCTCGCCGCCGCCGGGCACGAACGGGCCGACCCGGCAGCCTCCGGACACTGGGTGGGCCGCCGGGCCCGGCAGGTGATGAAGGCCGCCTTCGACTGGTGGCTGGAGTGGGAGCACGAGGACCATCCGCGCCGCCTGATCGACCTGAACTTCCTCGCCCACGCCAAGGTCTGCGAGGGCCGGGGCGCCGAGGCCGCCGCCCTGTTCCACCGGATCGGCGACAAGGTCACCCCGGTCCCCTGGTCGTACCCCGACCGCGACCCGCTCACCGCCTTCCGTACCGCACGGGCCGCCGCCCTCGGCACCCGGTGACCCCCTGCACGGCCCCCGTGAACCACTCGGGAACACCCGGCCCGCTTCCTCCACCACGCCCCATCCAGCACAGGCAACCACTTCCGACGCAAGGACGGTTCCCCGATGACGACGGACAGTTCGCGCACGAGCAGATCCGCAGCGGACGGCATCAGCACCTTCAAGGGGCAGGAGCGCGCCCTGCGTGCGGACCGGCTCGGCACGGGCGGTCTGCTGCTCTCCGTGCTCGCCGCGACCGCTCCCCTCATGGTGGTCGCGGGTGTCATGCCCACCACATTCGCGGTGATGGGCATCGTCGGGCAGCCGCTGCTCTTCGTCCTCCTCGGCGTCGTACTGGTGCTCTTCAGCCTCGGTTACGCCGAGATGAGCCGGCACGTCCACAACGCCGGCGCCTTCTACGCGTACATCTCCCGCGGCCTCGGCGGCACCGCCGGCGCGGGCGCCGCGATGGTCGCGCTGGTCGCCTACAACGCCCTCCAGGTCGGCATCTACGGCATCTTCGGCTTCGAGGT
Source organism: Streptomyces yamdrokensis (assembly GCF_053890455.1). Lineage (NCBI taxonomy): Bacteria > Bacillati > Actinomycetota > Actinomycetes > Kitasatosporales > Streptomycetaceae > Streptomyces > Streptomyces yamdrokensis. The sequence goes on along the minus strand of NZ_CM132679.1, from coordinate 1,486,219 downwards.
CTCCGGGCTCTTCGCCACCTACGCCGGCCTCGAGGTCGCCTGGTGGATACCGTCGCTGGCGGCCCTGGCGACCGTCGGCACGCTGGGCTGGCTGAAGATCGACGTCAACGCGCGCGTGCTCGGCGTCCTGCTGGTCGTCGAGGTGCTCCTGGTCGTCGTCTTCGACGTCGCCGCCATCGCCGACCCGGGCGGGGAAGGGCTGTCGCTGCACGCCTTCGACCCGGACACCCTCACCGGCGCCGGGGTCGGCACCGCCCTGTGCTTCTGCATCGCCGCCTTCCTCGGCTTCGAACAGGCCCCGGTGTACGCGGAGGAGACCAGCAGGCCGCACGTCCTGGTGCCCCGCGTGATGTTCCTGGCCGTCACCGGCGTCGCCGTGTTCTTCGCGATCAGCAGCTGGGCCCTCACCGTCGCCACCGGCCCGGCGGGCGTCGTCGCCACCTCGCAGGAGCAGAGCGCGGGACTGCTGTTCTTCCTCACCGAGTCCCGGCTCGGCGGCACCTTCACGGACGTCCTGCACGTCCTCTTCGTCACCGGCATGTTCGCCGCGATGCTCAGCTTCCACAACGTCGTCGCCCGGTACGCCTTCGCCATGGGCCGCGAGGGCCTGCTGCCCGCCGCCTTCGGCCGCACCACCAGCACCAGCGGAGCCCCCGGCACCGGCTCGCTGCTCCAGACGGGCATCGCCGCGGTGCTCGTCCTCACCTTCGGGCTCACCGACGACAAGCCGGCCGGCGACCCGACCGTGCCCGTCCTGCGCCTGTTCACCTGGTTCGGCAACGTCGGCGCCCTCGGCGTGATCGTCCTGATGGCGATCGCCTCGCTGTCCGTCGTCGTCTTCTTCGTCCGCCGCGGTGCCGCGGGCGCCCAGGCCTGGCGACTGGTCACCTCGACGCTGTCCGGCCTCGCCCTGGCCGTGATCGCCGGTTACACCGTCAAGGACTTCGACGTGCTCGTCGGCACCGGCCCCGACTCCGCCCTGGGCCTGCTGCTGCCCGGCATCGTCGGGCTGGCCCTCGTCGCCGGCCTGGTCCAGGGCCTGGTCCTGCGCTCCCGCGCCCCCGGGACACACGCCCGTATCGGACTCGGCAACGAGGCGTTCCAGCTGGACAAGGAGGCCGGGCGCACGCCGTAGCCCACACCGGCCGACGTGCAAACGGAACGGGCGGTCCATGCGGCCGGGCAGCTTACGGAAGTCTGACGGGCACCCGCGAACCCTGGCCCCACCGGGGACGCGGGTGTTCGAATAGCACGGTGAACTCCGAACAACCGGAAGCACGTGACCGTCCGGAAGACCACGAACGGCCCACGGCGCACGACCGGCCGGACGACCGGGAACGGCCCGCAGCACGCACACCGCCCGACGAGGCGGCACCCGACGACCGGGGCCGGCCCATCGGCCGCCGGGTCCTCCTGGGCACCCTCGGACTCGGCGCCCTCGGCGTGGCCGCCGCCCCCGTACTCCAGCGCGGACTGGAGTCCTTCCTCGCCGGAGCCTCCGACAAGGACCCCACCGGCCTGACCGGACTGCTCCCGAACGGCGGCGGCTTCCGCTACTACTCCGTCACCTCCTCCGTCCCGCGGAAGGACGCCGGGACCTACCGCCTGACCGTCGACGGCCTGGTCGACCGTCCCGCCTCCTACACCCTGGCCGACCTGTCGGCCCTGCCGCAGACCCGCATGGTCCGTGACGTCCAGTGCGTCACCGGCTGGCGGGTGCCCCGCACGCCGTTCGAGGGGGTACGCCTGTCCCGTCTCCTGGACGCGGCGGGCGTGCGCGCCACGGCCGGTGCGGTGCGCTTCACCTGCTTCGACGGCGCCTACTCGGAGAGCCTCACCCTCGCCCAGGCCCGCCGCGCGGACGTCCTGGTCGCCCTGCGCATGCAGGACGAGGACCTCGGCCACGCCCACGGCGGCCCGGTCCGCCTCTACGTCGCCCCCATGTACTTCTACAAGTCCGCCAAGTGGCTCTCCGGCATCACCGTCACCGAGGACGTCGAACCCGGCTACTGGGAGCAGCGCGGCTACGACACCGACGCCTGGGTCGGCCGCTCGAACGGACGCGACGATGAACCCACGGACTGACCTGCCGCCCACCGCCGTCGCCACCGCGACCGGCGTCCCGCGCTTCACCCGCGCCGCGCGGTGGGCGCACCGCACCACGGCCGCGCTGATGGGCCTCTGCGTGTTCACCGCCGCCTGCCTGTACGTCCCCCAGCTCGCCCAGCTGGTCGGACGCCGCGCCCTGGTGGTCACCGTCCACCAGTGGTCCGGGCTCGCGCTGCCGGTCCCGGTCCTGGCCGCACTGCTCTCCCGGGCCTTCCGCACCGACCTGGGCCGCCTGAACCGCTTCGGCCCGCACGACCGCACGTGGCTGCGGGCCGCGCTGCGCCGCGACGGACGCCCCTCGCAGCGGCCGGCCGGAAAGTTCAACGCCGGACAGAAGATCTACGCGGCCTGGATCGCCGGTGCCACGCTGGTGATGCTCGGCACCGGTCTGATGATGTGGTTCACCCACCTCACCCCGCTGGTGTGGCGCACCGGCGCGACCTTCGTCCACGACTGGCTGGCCCTCACCCTCGGCATCGTCCTCGCCGGCCATGTCGGCATGGCCCTGGCCGACCCGGAGGCCCGGCGGGGCATGCGCACCGGCACCGTCGACCGCGACTGGGCACAGCGCGAGCATCCGCTGTGGCGGCCCTGAGCACAGGGCGAACGGCCGCGGCCGCGGCACCGCTTGGGCGGTGCCGCGGTCGCGGCCGTGTCGGAGGGGAAGCCGCGCGATCAGCCGGACGACCGGCGTGGTGACCGGCTAAATGACCAACGACAGCAGCAGCACCAGCGCCCCGGCGACCACCGAGATGATCGTCTCCATGACCGACCAGGTCTTGATGGTCTGGCCGACACTCAGCCCGAAGTACTCCTTGACCAGCCAGAAACCGGCGTCGTTGACATGGCTGAAGAAGACCGAGCCGGCGCCGATGGCGAGGACCAGCAGAGCGGCGTGCGTGGTCGACAGGTCGGCCGCGAGCGGTGCCACCAGGCCGGCCGCCGAGATGGTCGCCACGGTCGCGGAACCGGTCGCCAGCCGGATCGCCACCGCGATCAGCCAGCCGAGCAGCAGGGCCGGGATCGACCAGTCCTCGGAGATGTCGAGGATCATCCGACCCACACCGGAGTCGATCAGGGTCTGCTTGAAGCCGCCACCCGCGCCGACGATCAGCAGGATGCCGGCGATCGGGGCGAGGCCCTTCTCGACCAGTCCCGAGATCCGCTCCTTGCTGAACCCGGCGGGCAGGACCAGCGTGAAGATGCCGACGAGGACGGACGCGAGCAGGGCGATCATCGGGGAGCCGATGACGTTGAAGACGCGCTGAACGCCGTTCTCCGGGTCGTCGACGACGATCTCCACCAGGGCCCTGGCCAGCATCAGCACGACCGGCAGCAGAATGGTCGCCAGCGTCGGGCCGAACCCGGGACGCTTCTCCAGGTCCTCGGAGGGGCGCTGAGGGATCATCCGGTCCGGGGCGGGGACGTCCACCCAGCGGGCGGCGTACTTGGAGAAGACCGGACCGGCGATGATCACGGTCGGTACGGCGACGAGCACACCCAGCGCGAGCGTCACGCCGAGGTTGGCGTCGAGCGCGTCGATCGCGACCAGCGGGCCGGGATGCGGAGGCACCAGGCCGTGCATCACGGACAGGCCGGCGAGCGCCGGGATGCCGATCCGCATCAGCGAGTAGTTGCCGCGCTTGGCGACCATCAGCACGACCGGGATCAGCAGCACGACGCCGACCTCGAAGAACAGCGGCAGACCGATCACCGAGGCGATCAGCACCATCGCCCACGGCATGGTGCGGCCGTTGGCCCTGGCGAGGATCGTGTCGACGATCTGGTCGGCGCCGCCCGAGTCGGCGAGCATCTTGCCGAGGATCGCCCCGAGGGCGATGAGCACGCCGACACCGGCGACGGTGGAACCGAGCCCGGCGCTGAAACTGGTGATGACCTTGTCCAGCGGCGCCCCGGCGAACGCGCCGAGTGCCAGCGAACCGATGGTCAGCGCCAGGAAGGCGTGCAGCTTGAAGCGGGTGATGAGCACGACGATGACGGCGATGCCCGCCAGGACGGCGATGCCCAGCTGAGCGTGGCCGGCCGAGGTGATCGGCTCGGGTGCGTCCGCTGCCAGCAGCTCGACACTGAGTCTGGTCACGGTGAATCCCTTGTGAGTACGGGGAGTGGGGGGAGCGGGGAGAAGGCCGGGCCGAGTGCCGGCTACTCCGGGGCGGGAGTCAGGAGGCCGCTCCGGAGAGGTTCGCGAGGGCGGTGACCGCCTGTTCGGTGATCTCCTCGGGGCTGCCCGTGACCTCCACGGCGACTCCGCGCTCGTCCGGCTCCAGCGGCTGGAGCGTGGCGAACTGGGAGTCGAGCAGTGCCGTGGGCATGAAGTGCCCCTCGCGGTGCGACATCCGGTCCTCGATCAGCGCACGGCCACCCGTGAGGTGCACGAAGACCACGCCGGGCGCGGCTGCCCGCAGCCGGTCGCGGTACGACCGCTTCAGCGCCGAGCAGCTGACCACGCCGCCGAGGCCGGCCCGTTCGTGCGCCCACCCGCCGATGGCGTCCAGCCAGGGCCGGCGGTCGTCGTCGTCGAGCGGGGTGCCCGCCGACATCTTGGCGATGTTGGCCGGTGGATGGAAGTCGTCGCCCTCGGCGTAAGGGACGCCGTACCGGGCCGCGAGCAGGGGACCGATGGTGGTCTTGCCGGTGCCCGCGACGCCCATGACCACTACGACATGGGGGGTGTTCATCGCTGCCTCACAGTCTGCTGTCGTCGTCGACAACCTGATGTCGAGGCAACTGAAACCCAAAGGTAAGACAAATGCAAGGGGGTGTGACGCATAAGTCTGATCTTTGAAGTCTGTGATCCGCCCCGTACTCTGAGTGGATGAGCACCATGGGCCGGGGGCTGCACGGCCGTGTACTGGACACGCTCGGCCCCGAGATCACAGCGGGCGAATACCCGCCGGGCAGCGTGCTACGCACCGACGAACTCGCACAGCGTTTCGACGTGTCGCGGTCCGTGATGCGTGAGGTGGTACGCGTCCTGGAGTCCATGCACCTCGTCGAGTCCCGGCGCCGGGTGGGTGTGACGGTCCGCCCGGCCTGCGACTGGAACGTGTACGACCCCCAGGTCATCCGCTGGCGGCTGGCCGGCGCGGACCGCCCCCGGCAGCTGCGCTCGCTCACGGTGCTGCGCTCGGCCGTCGAACCGGTCGCGGCGGGGCTCGCCGCCCGCAACGCCACCGCCGAGCAGTGCGCCGAACTCACCGAGTGCGCCCTCGGCATGGTCGCCAACTCGCGCGGCCACCAGCTGGAGGGCTACCTCTTCCACGACGTGGCCTTCCACCGCGTCATCCTCACCGCGTCCGGCAACGACATGTTCGCCCGCCTCGGCGACGTCGTCGCCGAGGTCCTCGCCGGCCGTACCCATCACGACGTGATGTTCGAGGATCCCGACCCGGCCGCGGTCACCCTGCATGTCCAGGTCGCCGAAGCGGTCCGCGGGCGCGACGCCGCCCGCGCGGAGGAACTGACCCGCGAGATCACCGTGGGCGCACTCCAGGAACTGGACATCCTGGCGCCGTGACCGGGCCGGGGCGCCGCCCCGTCCGGTCTGCCGCGCCGGCCCGTCCGGCCTACTTGGACTCGACCCGGCCGAGCGGATCGGGACCGGCCGTCGGTGCGTCGCACGCCTCCTGCCAGGCGGGACCCCCCGGCTGGAACCGACTGCGCAGGTAGGCCCAGGTGAGCCGCGCCACCGCGGCGACCCGCGCGGGGTTCTCGTCCGTGGTCTCGGCGACGTCGTAACCGGAGATCCCGCCGAGCCCGTGCTCCGCGCCGAACAGGGTCAGCAGCGACTTGGGTCCCGGTGCGAGGGTGTACGGATCGGCGTGCCGGTCCGGGCCCCGGACCGGCAGATGGGTGGAGGCGTCCTTGTCGCCGGCGACCACGAGCGCGGGCGTGGCCATCCCGGAGAAGTCCGTGGTCAGGAAGAAGGGCAGGTTCTCGGCCGTGGACGGGGTGAGCGCGTCGCCCCCTCGGCCGGGTGCGGCGAGCAGCACACCCGCCTTGATCCGGGGCTCGGTCAGGTCGACCGCCTTTTCGTCGTCCGGATCGGTGAGCCGGGCGCCCAGCAGCAGACTCGCGGTGTGCCCGCCCATCGAATGCCCGGCCACGGCCACGCTGCCGCGGTCCACCCGGCCGCGAAGCCGCGGCACCGCGGCCTCGATCGCGTCGAACCCGTCGAGGACGCGCGTCATGTCCTCGGCCCGCGACCGCCAGTGCAAGGGGCCCCCGGGGACGGCGGGGTCCAGTTCCAGCGTCCTCGAGCCGAGACGGGTCGGCTGGACGACGACGAAGCCGTGCGCCGCCCAGAAGTGGGCGAGCGGCGCGTAGCCGTTCAGCGAGGAGAGGTTGTTCGAGTAGCCCTGGCCGTGCGAGAGGAGGACGACCGGTAGATCACCCCCGGTCACGGGCGCGGAGACCCGGACCTCCAGGTCCACCGCCCGGCCGGGAGCCGGCACCACCACCGGACCGACGGAGAGGACGAGGGCGGGGCGGGGGAGTGGAGGGCTTCGCGGGCAGGGGAGATCGATGCGCCCATGCGGGAGTTGCCTTTCGATGGCCTCCGCCGCCGGTACTCGCTCTCGTGCGGCCGACGGCGATCGAGGCGGTCAAAAGCGCCCGGCTCCGGCCATGCCGACAAGCGGAACGCTGTTCCGATCGCAATACGGAACGGCGTTCCGCTCTGTCGACGGCGGTCCGGAGCAAGGGGGGACGGCCCCGGCGGGTGGGGGCCCTCTGAGCGGGGGTCGGGTGAGCGGGAGTCGGGCGAGCGGGCTCAGCCCAGGAACTCCCCGTCGAAGTACATCCATGCCCCGTCCACCCGCTCGAAGCGGCTCCGCTCGTGCAGCGAACCGCCCCGGTAGGAGGCCCGGAAGGTCACCGTCCCGGTGGAGTGGAAGGCGGACCCGTCGGCCGCCTCCAGGATCTCCAGCCCGGTCCACCGCGTCCCGGGGTCGAGGTCGACCCGCTCCGGCCGCGTCCGCGGATGCCAGGTCCGCAGCAGATAGCCGGCGTCCAGCCGTACGAAGGCGCAGTACCGCGACCGCATCAGCCGCTCGGCGGTCGGCGCGGCGGCCGCCCCCGAGTGGAAGCGCCCGCAGCACGCCTCGTAGGTCTCGGGGAGCCCGCAGGGGCAGGAGCGAACGGCCATGGTCTTCCTCCGTGACGGGACGCGACAACGCGCGAGGGCCACGACCTGATGGTCGCGGCCCTCGCGTTCATGTGTCCGAGGGGGGACTTGAACCCCCACGCCCGTTAAAGGGCACTAGCACCTCAAGCTAGCGCGTCTGCCATTCCGCCACCCGGACAAGGTGTCTGACGCGCGGGTTTCCCCCGCAGCGACGACGTAAACATTACCAGGCTTTCCGGGGTGGCCGATCACCCCCGGCGGGTGCGTGGCCCGGCCGTGCCCGTCCCGGGCGTGCCCCGTTCCCGGGTGAACGCCGTGTGACGGGCCGGGTCCGGTCTTGGGGCGGGGCCACGCAGGAGAGAGGATGAGGGGAGACCCACGAGCAGTGACGGCGTGCGGGGAACAGTGTGCAGTGACAGCGGGAGGAACCACGTGAGCGCGACGGACGGCACGGCCAAGGGCGTCACCGGTGAGGACGAGGTCGTGGACCTCTGCCGCGACCTGATCCGGATCGACACCAGCAACTACGGCGACCACTCGGGTCCCGGCGAGCGCAAGGCGGCCGAGTACGTCGCCGAGAAACTCGCCGAGGTGGGGCTCGAACCGCAGATCTTCGAGTCGCACAAGGGCCGCGCCTCCACCGTGGCCCGGATCGAGGGGGAGGACCCCTCCCGGCCGGCGCTGCTGATCCACGGCCACACCGACGTCGTGCCGGCCAACGCCGACGACTGGACCCACCACCCGTTCTCCGGCGAGGTCGCCGACGGATGCGTGTGGGGGCGCGGGGCCGTCGACATGAAGGACATGGACGCGATGACCCTGGCGGTCGTCCGCGACCGGCTGCGCAGCGGGCGCAAGCCCCCGCGCGACGTCGTCCTCGCCTTCCTCGCCGACGAGGAGGCCGGCGGCACCTACGGCGCCAAGCACCTGGTCCGCGAGCACCCCGAGCTGTTCGAGGGCGTCACCGAGGCGATCGGCGAGGTCGGCGGGTTCTCCTTCACCGTCAACGAGAAGCTGCGCCTGTACCTCGTCGAGACCGCCGAGAAGGGCATGCACTGGATGCGGCTCACCGTCGACGGCACGGCCGGCCACGGCTCGATGACCAACGACGACAACGCGATCACCGAACTCAGCGAGGCGGTCGCCCGGCTCGGCCGGCACCAGTGGCCGGTACGGGTCACCAAGACCGTACGGGCCTTCCTGGACGAGCTCTCCGACGCCCTCGGCACCGAGCTCGACCCGGAGAACATGGACGAGACCCTCGCCAAGCTCGGCGGCATCGCCCGCATGATCGGTACCACCCTGCGCAACTCGGCGGCGCCCACCATGCTCGGCGCCGGTTACAAGGTCAACGTCATCCCGGGCCAGGCCACCGCCCACGTCGACGGCCGCTTCCTGCCCGGACACGAGGAGGAGTTCCTGGCCGACCTCGACCGGATCCTCGGCCCTCGCGTGAAGCGGGAGGACGTGCACGCGGACAGGGCGCTGGAGACCGGCTTCGACGGCCGGCTCGTCGACGCCATGCAGACCGCGCTCGGCGCCGAGGACCCGATCGCGCGGGCGGTGCCGTACATGCTCTCCGGCGGCACCGACGCCAAGTCCTTCGACACCCTCGGCATCCGCTGCTTCGGCTTCGCCCCGCTGCGGCTGCCGCCGGAGCTGGACTTCGCCGGCATGTTCCACGGGGTCGACGAGCGGGTGCCGGTGGACGGCCTGAAGTTCGGTGTCCGGGTGCTCGACCGGTTCCTGGACGCGTCCTGAACGACCCCTTCACAATCGGGCAGACGTACGGAATTAACTGGGAAGGGTGAATGCGACGATAAGCTCGTAGCCTCATTACTCCCTCCTCGTTACCCGTGATGTGATCCGCGGATTTGGATCGCATTGCCAACGAGGAGGAATAATGATCAAGAAGATCGTCGCTGTCGCCGCCGCCACCGGTGGACTGGTTCTCGCGGGTGCGGGCATGGCCGCCGCCGATTCCGGTGCCCAGGGTGCCGCCGTGAACTCCCCGGGTGTCGTCTCGGGCAACGTCGTTCAGGTCCCGGTGCACGTTCCGGTGAACGCCTGCGGCAACACGGTTTCCGTGATCGGCCTGCTGAACCCCGCGTTCGGCAACACCTGCGTCAACCAGTGACGTTGTGCCTCGCCCGTTAGGGCACGCCCTTTCAGGGTTTGATCCTGTCGGCCCCGCAGTGCGCGCCACGCGCTCCGGGGCCGACCGGTTTTCCCGTACGTCCCGAACACCGGGAACGGAATCCGGGGGAGTCCGAGAAATCCCAGGAATCCCAGGAATCCCAGGAACGCCCTTCCCGGCACTCGTCGAAGGCAGGAATCAGTACATGCGACAGGTCACCCGTAAGGGTCTGATGACCGTGGCAGCCGCGTCCGGTGTGATCGCCGCCGCGGGCGGGCTCGCGCACGCCGACTCCGACGCGCAGGGCACGGCCAAGGGCTCGCCCGGCGTGCTCTCCGGGAACTCGGTCCAGGCGCCGGTGCACGCGCCGGTCAACGTCTGCGGAAACACGGTCTCCGTCGTCGGCGTCCTCAATCCGTCCGTGGGCAACTCGTGCGCCAACCAGGGCGGTTCGGCGTCGAGCGGTCACGGTGGCGCGCAGGCCGACGGGGACACCGCCGGCTCGCCCGGCGTGGCGTCCGGCAACCGTGTCGAGGCGCCGGTCCACATTCCGGTGAACGTCTGCGGCAACAGTGTCGACGTCATCGGTCTCGGCAACGTCGCCCTGGGCGACGCGTGTGCGAACAAAGGCTCCGACGACCAGGAGCCGCCCAGCAGGCCCGGCGACCCCGGCGAGGCCGAGCCGGGCGCACCGGCCACCCCGGGCGAGGCCACCCCCGGTGGCTCCGCGCCCGGCAGCCGGCCGGGCACCCACTCCGCCGCCCGGCCCCAGAGCGACGTGGAGCTCGCCGCGACGGGCAGCGAGCTGCCGATCGGGCTCGCCCTGCCGGTCGGGGCGGGCGTGCTGCTCGCCGGCGTGGTGCTCTACCGCAAGGCGCGAGCCGCAGCGTGACACCGGCCGCGGCAGTGGCCGGACCCGGCTGTGCGGAGCGGACCCGGCTGTGCCGGTGCCCGCTTTGTGGGTGGGGGCGTGGCGGTCGACGGGGTGTTTGGACTCACCAGGTCGCGCGTACCTGGCGGATGATCCGCCGCCGCAGCCGCACCCTGCGGCTCCCGTCGCGCAGCAGACTCAGACGGTCCAACTCCCAGTGACCGTACTCCGCGTGGTCCGTCAGCAGACGGGCCGCCTCCTTGCGGGAGACCCCACGCGGTACGTACACGTCGACAAATTCGTATTCCGGCATCGCATCTATTGTGCGGGCTGGGCCCCGGTACGGATAGCGTCTGCACTATGTCTGATGCTGCGCAGCCCACCGCTGCCGAGGTACGCGCCGCCGCCGAGGCGGTCAAGACCGCGCTCGACCGCCACCTGGCCGCGGTCGAACGCCGGTCGGGAGAGGACGACCCGGCCGTCTACGAGGCGTTCAACGAGCTGGCCGTGGCCGCTGAGGCGTACGACGAACTGCTCTACGACCGCTACGACGAAGTGACCCCCTTCGAGATCCCCGCGGCCGAGGACGCCCTGCCGCCCTACACCGGCCCCGAGGAGCCCAGCGCGCTCAGCGTGCTGATCCGTCGCGACTACGCCGTCGCGGAGCCGCGACGGCTGCTGGCGCACGCGCAGCGGATCGAGGCGGCGGACGACGAGGCCTTCGGCGCTTCCGGTGTTTCGGGCACCGTCCACGGCGCGCTCGGTCTCCTGTTCGGCGAGTACGAACCGGACGAGATCGCGTCCCGGCACAAGGAGTTCGGCCTCGAGGAGGGCGACTCCACACTCTGGGTGACGGCATCGGACGAACCGGCGGAAGCCGGTGAATGGCTCGAGGCACCGTTCGAGCAGGCGGACCCGGCACAGGTCGTGTGCCGCTTCGACGTCAGCGCCGTCTTCGACGAGGACCCCGACGACGAGGTGGACGACCACGACGATCTCGAGGACGGGCCGGTGCCGGCTCTCGACGCCGACCGCTGATCACGCCCCGAGCCGAGCCGACGGGACGAGTGACGACGACAAGAGCGCCACCGACGGCATCGGTGGCGGGGGCGGTGGCACCGAGGGTGTCACCGCCCCCGCGGTCACCGTGGCGGGCGGTGCTCCCGGTCAGCCGGCCGGTGCCGGTACCTGTGGTGCCAGCAGTACCGGAAGCCGGGTCGTGCGGGGCTTCGCCGCCACCTCGGCCACGGCACGCGGCAGGGCCTGCTCCACGCCGTGCACCACGGACAGGTGGCGGTCCGCCCTGCTGAACGCCGTGTACACCCACGGCCGGCTCAACGCCTGCACGGCATCACCGGGCAGCACCACGACCACGGCCGGCCACCGGCCACCCGCCGCCTGGTGCGCAGTCAGCGCCCAGCCGTGCCGTACCGACTGCTCCACCCGCTCCTGCGGTACGACGACGGCCTCGCCCGCGCAGGACAGGTGCAGCCCGTCCGCGTCGGCCTTCACCACCCGGCCCGGCACCGTACGCCCCCGGACGGGGGAGTAGGCGATCCGGTCGCCCGGGTCGAATCCGCCGAAGCGTCCCGGTCCCGGATTCAGCCGCTCCTTCAGCGCCGCGTTCAGCGCGCGCGTGCCCACCGCGCCCCCGTGCCCCGGCGTGATCACCTGCGTCTCCTCCGCCGGTACCCCGATCGCGCGCGGCACCGAGTCGACCACGAGCTGCACCGTCCGGTGCACGGCCTCGCCCGGGTCCCGCACCGGCACGATGACGACCTCCTTGCCGGGCGCCGCCACCTGGTTCAGCTCACCGACCCCGATACCGGAGACCAGCTCACCCAGCGGCCCGGGGTCCGGCCGCCGGGAGGCGACCTGCGGACACGCGCGCGCCGCCAGCAGATCGGCGAACACCCGACCGGGACCGACGGACCACAGCACGCCCGGGTCCCCGGCCAGCAGCAGCCGGGCGCCGTCCGGCAGCGACTCCGTGACCAGCGCGGCCGCCTCGACGTCCAGCCGGGGAGCGTCCAGCACGACGAGCAGGTCCAGCAGCAGCGCCCCGTCGGCGTCCCGCCCCGGCCCCTCGGCACCGGACAGCAGCCCGGCGACGGTGGCGACTTCGGGGCCCTCGGGCCCGGCCTCTCCCGCCACGTCCGCTCCGGCGTTCGCATCCCCCGTGCCCGTGCTCGTGTCCCCGGCCGTGGCGGCCTCCAGCAGGGCCGCGAACCGGGTACGCCCGACGGGGGTGTGGGCGGCGGCCCAGGCGCGCAGCCCGAGACCGTGCGCCGCCCGGAGCAGGGCCGCCGGCTCGGCGAGCGACGCCTCCCCGCCCGTGTGCAGCACCAGCCCGTGACCGGCGACCGCGCGGATCAGCTCCCCCGCGGAGCCGCCCGCCGAGGCGGCGGCCCGTTCCCACTCCGTGCCCGAACCTCCCTGTCCGGGGGAGGAGTTGACGAGCCGGGCCAGCCCGTCGGCGAGGCTCTCCTCGGCCATCGCATACCGCTCGAGCCCCACGAGCACCCTGACGGGCCGCTCCTCGTCCGTGCCGCCCGCACCCTCCCCGCCGGCCGCCGCGTCCTCGCCGTTCCCGGCACCGGCTCGCTGCGGTGCCGGGGCACCCGTTTGGGGCAGCGGGTCCTGGAAGACGAGAACGTCACCATCAAAGACCGCGGTCCGCACGGCCTCCTCGGCATCCGGTACCCCCTGCCGTGCCAGCGCCGCGGTCAGCGTGGACATCTCCAGGGCGGTGTGTCCCGCCTCCGCGGCCTGCTCCAGCAGCCAGCCGGTGACCGCCCGCTCCCGCCGCCCGTCGTCCGGCCCCGCCTCGCCGCCGAGCAGCGCCCGAGCGAAACCGTCCGCCTGCTCGGGCCGCACGCCCGTCACCCGCAACAGCAGCCAGGGATCGTCCCGCAGCGCCTGTGCGGCCCCCTCGCCCAGCACGCCGGCCGCCTGCACGGCGAGCCCTTCGGGCGCGCCGCCCCGGGCGAGCACCCCGCGCACGGCCGCGACCACGTCGGGGGCGAGGGCCGGCCCGACGGTCGCCGACGGCGCCGGCCGCACCGGTTCGGGAGCGGGCCGCCGAGGCGCGGGCCGGGGCTCCTCGAACGCCTCGGCCACCGGCTTCTCGCCGCTCTCCACGGCCCGTACGGCGGCGAGCAGATCGGCCGCCGTGCCGCTCAGCTTGCCGCCGGCCTCGATCGGCCCCTGCCGCTCCGCCTTCCGCCGCTCGATCCGCTCCCGTTCGGCCCGCTGCGCCAGCAACTCGGCCTCGGCCTCGGACACCTGCTGGGCCCCGGGGGCCTGCTCGCCCTCCGCCGCCGCGTTCTGCGGCTCCGCCGGCGTCTTCGAAGAGGCGTCCGCGGTGTCCGTGGCGTCCGTGGTGTCCGTGGGGTCCGCGGCCTCGCCCGGTGTCCCCGGCTCGGCGTCCTCCGTGGTCTCGGGCGGCTCCGTGCTCACAGCGTGCTCCAGTCGTGATCGGGATAGCGGTGCACGGGCGCCGACACATCGTCGAGCGCCCGGCAGATCTCGTCAGGAAGACTAAGCGCCTCCACCGACAACGCCGCCGTGAGCTGCCGTGCGTTGCGCGCGCCGACGACGGGGGCGGTCACGCCCGGCCTGTCCCGCACCCATGCGAGAGCCACCTGGAGCGCGGTCACGGCGAGCCCGTCCGCCGCCGTCGTCACCGCGTCCACGATCCTGCTCGCCGTGTCGTCCAGATACGGCTCCACGAACGGCGCCAGATGCCCGGAGGCGCCCCGCGAGTCCGGCGGCACGGCGCCGCCCCGGTACTTGCCGGTGAGCACGCCCCGCCCGAGCGGTGACGAGGGAATCAGCCCGATCCCGGTGTCGAGGGCGGCCGGCAGCACCTCCCGCTCCACGCCCCGCTGGAGCAGCGAGTACTCCATCTGGGTACTTGCGAGCCGGGACCGCGTGCCGGGCGCGGCGAGCTGCCAGGTCGCCGCCCTGGCCAGCTGCCAGCCGCAGAAGTTGGACACGCCGGCATAGCGGGCCCGCCCGCTGGCGACGGCGATGTCGAGGGCCTGGAGCGTCTCCTCGAGCGGGGTGGCGGGATCGTAGGAATGGATGTGCCACACGTCGACGTGGTCGGTGCCCAGGCGTGCGAGCGAGGCGTCCAGCGCGGAGAGCAGGTGACCGCGCGAGCCGTCGACCCTGCGGTCCGGATCCGGCACGCTCCCGGCCTTCGTCGAGATGACGAGGTCACGGCGCGACACCAGCCCGTCCATGAGCTGCCCGAGCAGATACTCGGCCTCCCCGTCGCCGTACACGTCGGCGGTGTCGACGAGGTTCCCGCCCGCCTCCCAGAAGGTCTTCAAGAGGTCCGCGGCGTCGTGCTCGTCGGTGTCCCGACCCCAGGTCAGGGTCCCGAGACCGATCCGGGACACGCGCAGGCCGGTACGGCCGAGATGCCTCTGCTCCATGGACGCCGAGATTACTGGCCAGACCTTGTGGTGTGGGTACCTGTGGACGACGGTTTTCCCCAGGTACCGGGCCGCCCCGCCGCCCTCGGCCGGGCGGTATAGGGTCTCCGCACAAGCGACGTTACCGATCGGTAAGGGGAGACGGCCATGCAGCTCGGGATCAACCTCGGCTACTGGGGTGCCGGAATGGACGCGGACAACCTCGCCGTGGCGCAGGAGGCAGACCGCCTCGGGTACGCGGTCTGCTGGGCGGCCGAGGCCTACGGCTCCGACGCCGCCACCGTGCTCACCTGGGTCGCCGCCCAGACCGAACGCATCGACGTGGGCTCGGCCATCTTCCAGATCCCGGCCCGCCAGCCCGCGATGACGGCGATGACGGCCGCCACCCTCGACTCCCTCTCCGGCGGCCGGTTCCGCCTCGGGCTCGGCGTCTCCGGCCCGCAGGTCTCCGAGGGCTGGTACGGCGTCAAGTTCGACAAACCGCTCGCCCGGACCCGCGAGTACGTCGAGATCATCCGCAAGGCCATGACGCGCGAGCGCCTCACCCACGACGGCGAGCACTGGACGCTGCCCCTCCCCGGCGGCCCCGGCAAGCCCATCAAGCTCACCGTGCACCCGCAGCGCGAGCACATCCCCCTCTACATCGCCGCGATCGGCCCGAAGAACCTCGAACAGACCGGTGAGATCGCCGACGGCGCCCTGCTGATCTTCCCCTCCGCCGACCACCTCGAGGACACCGCCGTCACGTACCTGAGGGCAGGCCGTGAGAAGGCCGGCAAGACCCTCGAGGGCTTCGACGTCTGCCCCACCCTGCCCCTCGCCGTCGGCGACGACAAGGACGTCGCCACCCTCGCCGACACCTTCCGCCCCTACACCGCGCTGTACGTCGGCGGTATGGGCAGCCGCAGGCAGAACTTCTACAACCAGCTCGCCGGGCGCATGGGATATGAGCGGGAGGCCGCCGAGATCCAGGACAAGTACCTGTCCGGCGACAAGCAGGGCGCCGCCGCGGCCGTACCGCACGACCTGATCGACTCCACCACGCTCCTCGGCTCCGTGGACCGCATCGCGGACCGGATGAGGGCCTACGCGGCGGCCGGGGTCACCACCCTCACCCTCGCCCCGGCGGGCTTCACCCTCGACGAGCGACTCGCGTCGCTGCGCGCCGGCACCGAGGCCCTGGAGCGCGCCGGCCTCGCGTAGTACCGCCGGCGCGGCAGCGAAGGTTCCACGGCCGTGGCGGGGGCTCGGGGGTCCTCCCCGCCACGGCCGTCACCCACACCAACGCCCGGCGGCCCCCGCGGTCACGCCCCGGCGCCCTCTCGTCCCTCCTCTCTTCGCCGCAGTCGCAGGCCACCCCTGTTGCCGTGAGCCACTCCTCGCATTTGACTCCTTCCTTGCGGACCACTTCCGACCACCGCGGGTACCACAAAGCGCCGCAACCGCGGTCCGCGGAACCGCGGAACCGCGGAACCGCGGAACGTGCGGAATCCTTGCGGAGAGGGGCCATGATGCTTTCGGCCAAAAGCCTGTTCCAGGAGATCCTCGACAACGACGAGTCCCTCGCGCTGTGGTGCTCCATCGCCGCCGGCGGCGAGTCCCAGGGCGGCTGGGAGAACGCCCGGATCGCCGCGCTGGTCCCCGCGTCCCGGAGCGCGCTCGCCCCCAAGACCACCCGGCACGGCGCCGACGAGGACAAGCACGGCCGCATCTTCGACGCGCTGATGAAAAAGCGAGGTGTGCGGCCCGTCCCCGTCCCGCCCGAGACCGACTGCACGATGCTCCTCGAACGCGGCGGCATCGGTCTGGCACGACAAGCTCAGGCACGACGAGCCGCTCACCGTCGAGGACATCGTCACCTACCTCGCCCACAGCCGGGTCACCGAACAGCGGGCCTCCGAGCGGATGGGACTGCTCCGCAAGCACTTCTGTGACCACCCCGACCTCGGCCGCGCGGTCAGGATGATCTCCGACGCCGAGGACAACCACCTCGCCTACTGCCACGAGGAACTGCCGCGCTTCGCCCACGCGGGACACGGCCGCGCCATCCGGCGCACCCTGCGCGCGAGCGCCCTCGCCGAGATCCGCGTCCACCGGGACGTCAGCCTCGCCGTGATGGACCGGATGGGCCGCGTCCTCGGCCGGTCCCGGGCCAGGGCGGCCCTCCTGGCCGCCGGCATCCACGCGGTGTACGTCTACGAGCGCCTGGGCGGCCGGCGCCGCATGGTCTCGCTCAGGACGCCGGACCGCCGCGACGCCCTGGGCGGGCCCGGCGGGCCCGGCACCCGGGTTCGCCTGAACCACCGACGGAGCCGGACGCGGCCGCACCGCCTGCCGCGTCGCCTGCCGCCCCCTGCTCCGGTCCGCAGCCCGCTACATCCAGCCACGCCGCTTGAACAGCCGGTACAGCAGGACCTCCAGTACGGCCATCACCACGATCACCGCCGGATAGGACGCCTTCCACCGCAGCTCCGGCATGTGCTCGAAGTTCATGCCGTAGATCCCCGCCAGCATCGTGGGGATCGCGGCCATCGCCGCCCACGCGGAGATCTTCCGCATGTCGTCGTTCTGCCGGACGCTCACCTGGGCCAGATGCGCCGAGAGGATGTCCGACACCAGCCGGTCCAGGCTCTCCACGGACTCGTTCACGCGCGTGAGGTGGTCGTGCACGTCACGGAAGAAGGGCCGCGCCTTCTTGGACACGAAGGGCACCGCCGCGCCGAACGCGCCCGACCCCGCCAGCCGTGCCATCGGCTGCGTCAGCGGCCCGGTCGCCCGGCGGAACTCCAGGATCTGCCGCTTGAACGTGTAGATCCTGGACGCGGTGTGCCGCGCACCGGCACCGTCCGGGCTGAAGACCTCCGCCTCCAGCTCCTCGAGGTCGGTCTGCAGCTCGGCCGCCACGTCGAGATAGTGGTCGACGGCCGCGTCGGCGATCGCGTACACCACCGAGGTCGGTCCCTTCCCCAGCAGCTCCGGCTCGTGCTCCAGACGGCTCCGTACGGCGTTCAGCGGAGAGCCCTCGCCGTGCCGGACGGTCACCACGAACGCGTCCCCCAGGAAGATCATGACCTCGCCGCTGGAGACGGTGTCGCTGTCCGGCTCGTAGGCGACCGGCTTGAGGACCATGAACAGCGAGTCGTCGTACACCTCCAGCTTGGGCCGCTGATGCGCCTTGAGGGCGTCCTCGACCGCCAGCGGATGCAGCCCGAACTCCTGGGAGACCAGGCCGAACTCGTCCTCCGTCGGCTCGTGGAGCCCGATCCACACGAAGCCGCCCGAGGCCCGCGCCTGCTCCAGCGCGTCGGAGAAGTCACCGGGCCCCTCCGTCCGGTGTCCCTCCCGGTAGACGGCGCAGTCGACGATCACAGAACGCACTCTCCCTTCACCGGCCGGCCGGCGCGTCCGGCCCCACCGCACCGGGCAGCGCACCTCGCGACGCGCCCGGCCACATATCTGTGCGTACGCCTACCCTGGCCGCATGCCCACATTGCTCCTGGTCCGGCACGGACGATCCACCGCCAACACCGAGGGACTGCTCGCCGGCTGGACGCCCGGCGTCGCCCTCGACGAACGCGGGGCCGCGCAGGCCGCCGCCCTGCCCGGACGGCTCGCCGCCCTGCCCCTCTCCGAGGTCGTCGCCAGCCCTCTCCAGCGCTGCCAGGAGACGATCCGGCCGCTCCTGGACGCCCGGCCCGGCCTCACCGCCCACACCGACGACCGCATCGGGGAGTGCCACTACGGCGACTGGACGGGCCGCAAGCTCGCCGAGCTGAAGGACGAGCCCCTCATGGAGGTCGTCCAGGCCCATCCGTCGGCCGCCGCCTTCCCCGGCGGGGAGTCCATGCGCGCGATGCAGACACGTGCCGCCGAGGCGGTACGCGAGTGGAACGCGCGCGTGGAGCGCGACCACGGCGGTGACGCCGTCTACCTCATGTGTTCGCACGGGGACATCATCAAGTCCCTCGTCGCCGAAGCACTCGGGCTCCATCTCGACCTCTTCCAGCGGATCTCCGTCGACCCCTGCTCCGTCACCGCGATCCGGTACACGCGACTGCGCCCCTACCTGGTCCGGCTCGGCGACACCGGAGACTTCGCCGCCCTGGCGCCCCAGGGCGAGCCGCCCGCCGACGACGCCACGGTGGGCGGCGGCGCGGGCGCACCGTGATCGTCGCCCGCAGTAGGGTGAAGCCGTCGCGGCAGTGCCGTGGATACAGGTACCCACAACTCTCAATGGAGACAGGACGTGTCCCGTCAGGTGTTCCTCTACGACCAGCCGGAACGTTTCGTGGCCGGTACGGTCGGACTGCCAGGGCGCCGTACGTTCTTCCTCCAGGCCTCAGCCGGCTCCCGGGTGACCAGCGTGGCCCTGGAGAAGACCCAGGTCGCCGCACTGGCCGAGCGCATGGACGAACTCCTCGACGAGGTCGTACGCCGTAGCGGGGGCAGCGCCGCCGTGCCCGCCGTGGCACCGACGGAGATCGCCGACACGGCCCCGCTCGACGCCCCCGTGGAGGAGGAGTTCCGCGTCGGCACCATGGCGCTCGCCTGGGACGGCGAGGAGGAGTGCATGATCGTCGAGGCGCAGGCGCTCGTCGAACTGGACGCCGAGTCCGAGGAGGACCTCGCCGAGGCGGAGGAACGGCTGCTCCAGGACGAGGAGAACGGGCCCCCGATGCTCAGGGTCCGGCTCACCGGCGTCCAGGCCCGTGCGTTCGCCAAACGCGCCCTCGAGGTCGTCAACGCGGGCCGGCCGCCGTGCCCGCTGTGCAGCCTCCCCCTCGACCCGGAAGGACACGTATGTCCGCGTCAGAACGGATACCGACGCGGAGCGTGACCGCCGACGACTCCGCCGCCGCAGTGCTGCTGCTCGCCGAGGGCGAGCTGACCGTGCGCGGACGCATCCGTGAGGCGTCGAACGCGGCGCTGTACTGCACCGTGACCCACGAGGGCCGCGAGGCCGCCTGTGTCTACAAGCCCGTCGCGGGGGAGCGGCCCCTGTGGGACTTCCCGGACGGGACGCTCGCCGGGCGCGAGGTCGCGGCGTACCTGGTCTCCGAGGCGACCGGCTGGGGACTGGTGCCGCCCACCGTGCTGCGGGACGGGCCGCACGGCGAGGGCATGTGCCAGCTGTGGATCGAGACCGCCCCCGACGCGGAACTCCTCGCCCTGGTCGACCGGGAGGAACCCGGCCCCGGCTGGAAGGCGATCGGGTTCGCCGAGGTGGGGGAGGGACGCACCGCGCTGCTCGTGCACGCCGACGACGCGCGGCTGCGCCGGCTGGCCGTGCTCGACGCGGTGATCAACAACGCCGACCGCAAGGGCGGACACCTCCTGCCCACCCGGGACGGCCGGCTCCACGGCATCGACCACGGTGTCACCTTCAACGCCGAGGACAAACTGCGCACCCTGCTGTGGGGCTGGGCGGGAGAGCCCTTGACCGAGGAGGCGCGCGAGGTCCTGGAGGCCCTCGGGAAGGCCCTCGCCGAGGGTGGCCCGCTGGCGGCCTCACTGGCTCCGCACGTCACCCCCGCCGAGATCGACGCCACACGCGCGCGCGTGGCATCCCTCCTCACCACCGGCACCCATCCGGTGCCCGGCGGCGACTGGCCGGCCATCCCCTGGCCACCGGTCTGACCCGGGCTCGCTGCTCCGCCTCGGGCCCGGTGGTCCGGCCCGAGCCGAGCACGGTGGCCTGCCCCGGGTTCGCCGGTCCGCCTGGTCTGCCCCGGGTCCGGCGGTGTGGCCCGATCCCGCAGTTCCGGCCCGAGCGTGGTGGCCTGCCCCGGGTGCCTCAGTCCAACCCGGGTTCGGTGGTCCGGATCCGGTCCGACGCGGGCCGGGGCCGAGCCGGGGCGGCCCCCGCGCTCTCCGCGCGCACGCCACCTGCATCTTCGGCGGTGACGCGCAAGAGTGCCTTCCCGGTCGTCCGGCCCGCTCCGGTTAGTGTCCTGGACCATGGTCCGGTTACGCTCATGACATGCATGCCTGGCCCGCTTCCGAGGTCCCCGCCCTGCCCGGTCAGGGACGCGACCTGAGGATTCACGACACCGCGACCGGGGGGCCGGTCACACTCGACCCCGGCCCCGTAGCCCGTATCTACGTCTGCGGCATCACCCCGTACGACGCCACCCACATCGGACACGCGGCGACGTACAACGCGTTCGACCTGGTGCAGCGCGTGTGGCTCGACACCAAGCGGCAGGTTCACTACGTCCAGAACGTCACCGACGTCGACGACCCGCTGCTGGAGCGGGCCGAGCGGGACGGCGTCGACTGGGCCGCGCTCGCCGAGCAGGAGACCCAGCTCTTCCGCGAGGACATGACGGCCCTGCGGATGCTGCCGCCGCGGCAGTACATAGGTGCCGTGGAGGCGATACCCGGGATCGTTCCGCTCGTCGAACGGCTGCGCGACCTCGGTGCGGCGTACGAACTCGAGGGCGACACCTACTTCTCGGTCGAGGCCGACCCGCACTTCGGGCAGGTCTCGCATCTCGACGCCGCCGCCATGCGGCTGCTGTCCGCGGAACGCGGCGGCGACCCGGACCGTCCGGGCAAGAAGAACCCCCTCGACCCGATGCTCTGGTCGGCCGCCCGCGAGGGCGAGCCCAGCTGGGACGGCGGGTCGCTGGGCCGGGGCCGTCCGGGCTGGCACATCGAGTGCGTGGCCATCGCCCTCGACCACCTGGGCATGGGCTTCGACGTCCAGGGCGGCGGTTCCGACCTGGTCTTCCCGCACCACGAGATGGGTGCCTCGCACGCCCAGGCGCTCACCGGCGGGTTCCCCATGGCCAAGGCGTACGTCCACGCCGGCATGGTCGCCCTGCACGGCGAGAAGATGTCCAAGTCCAAGGGCAACCTGGTCTTCGTGTCCCGGCTGAGGCAGGACGGCGTCGACCCGGCGGCGATCCGGCTGGCGCTGCTCTCCCACCACTACCGAGCCGACTGGGAATGGACCGACCAGGTCCTCCAGGACGCCGTGACCCGGCTCGGGCACTGGCGGGCCGCCGTCTCCCGCCCCGACGGCCCCTCCGCCGAGGCCCTCGTGGACGAGATCCGCGAAGCCCTGGCCAACGACCTGGACGCCCCGGCGGCACTGACCGCCGTCGACCGCTGGGCCGTGGCCCAGGAGCAGCGGGGAGGCACGGACACCGGTGCGCCGGGGATCGTCTCCCGCGCGGTGGACGCCCTGCTCGGCGTGGCGCTGTAGGCCGAACAGGACCTGGCCGTCCGGAGACACAGTGGGGCGCCCCGTCCACCGACGGGGCGCCCCACTGCCGCACGCCGAGCCCTCCGGGACCTTCTCCGGCGGATCATGCCGCAGACGCGGGGCCGGCACACCCGCCCCCGGGCTCTTCGAGCAGGGGGCGTCCCGGCGGCCTTACATCTGAACGCACCGGGCCCCACCCGCCCCAGCTGGACGGACACCGCCGATTGCCTCGACCTGCTCCACCGGACAGGCCCTAGTCCTCCGAGGGATCCTCGCCGTCCGTGTCCGGTTTCGGGGGTTTCGGTGGGCGGGGGCGGCTGCTCGGGGTGTCCCGCCGGAACGACGCGCCGTCCCCGCCGTCGGCCGTGGCGTGGCCGCCGGGCTGCGGCGGACCGGACGAGCCGTCACGGCGCCGCAGATAGCGCTCGAACTCGCGGGCGATCGCCTCGCCCGACGCCTCCGGCAGCTCGGCCGTGTCCCGGGCCTCCTCCAGTGACTGGACGTACTCCGCGACCTCGCTGTCCTCCGCGGCCAGCTGGTCCACGCCCACCTGCCATGCGCGCGCGTCCTCGGACAGTTCGCCCAGGGGGATACGCACGTCGATCAGGTCCTCCAGCCGGTTCAGGAGGGCCAGCGTCGCCTTCGGGTTGGGCGGCTGCGACACGTAGTGCGGGACCGCCGCCCACAGCGACACCGCCGGGACACCCGCGTGCGTGCACGCCTCCTGGAGGATGCCGACGATCCCCGTGGGCCCCTCGTACTTGGTCTCCTCGAGGTCCATGCGGCGGGCCAGGTCCGGATCGGACGTGGTCCCGCTGATCGGGACCGGACGGGTGTGCGGGGTGTCACCGAGCAGGGCGCCCAGGACGACCACCAGCTCCACCCCGAGTTCGTGGGCGAAGCCCAGCAGCTCGTTGCAGAACGAGCGCCAGCGCATGGACGGTTCGATCCCGCGGACCAGCACCAGATCGCGTGGCTTGTCGCCGCCGACCCGGACCACCGACAACCGCGTCGTCGGCCAGGTGATCTTCCGGACGCCGCCGTCCATGAACACCGTGGGCCGGTTGACCTGGAAGTCGTAGTAGTCCTCGGCGTCCAGCGCCGCGAACACCTCGCCCTTCCATTCCCTGTCCAGATGCGCGACCGCGGTGGAGGCGGCGTCGCCGGCATCGTTCCAGCCCTCGAACGCGGCCACCATGACCGGGTCGACCAGCTCGGGAACCCCCTCGAGCTCGATCACCCAGTGCCTCCTTCCGACGTGCCCTCGCGTACCCCCCAACCTTACGGCGTGCCGGGGGAGTGCCCGCAGCCCCCTCGCGGGGGGGAATGCCCCAACACTGCCCCGGCGGAGACCGGGAAACACCACGCATTGATCCGAGCTGTCCGGCAGGGCCGCCCGCTCACGGGGTGGAACGGTCCGGCTCACGGCGCGCACGGCGGGCTCTCACAGCGTGGACCGCAGCCACTGCTCGACGCTCGCGATGTGGACGGTGGCCCACGACCGCGCCGCCTCCGCGTCCCGGTCCCGCAGGGCCGCCAGGATGGCCCGGTGCTCGCGCAGGGTCCGGCCGACGGCGTCCTCCTGGGTGAGCCCTCGCCAGACGCGGGCCCGGGTGGTGGGGCCGGACAGGCCGTCAAGCAGGGAACAGAGCACGGAGTTGCCCGAACCCCGCACGATCCTCCGGTGGAAATCCAGATCGGCTGCCACCAGGGCCTCCACCGACGGTTCGGGGCCCAGCCCGTCCAACTGCTCCGACAGCACGTCCAGTTCCCGCTCGCTGATCAGGGTCGCCGCTGCGGCCGTCGCGGCCGGCTCCAGGATGCGGCGCACGGCGAGGAACTCCAGGACCGTGTCGTCCCGGTGGAAGTCCACGACGAAACTCAACGCCTCCAGCAGCAGTTGCGGATCCAGGCTGGTGACGTACGTGCCGTCGCCCTGCCGCACGTCCAGGATCCGGATCAGCGACAGCGCGCGCACCGCCTCCCGCAGGGAGTTGCGCGACAGCCCCAGTCCGGCCGCGAGTTCGCTCTCCCTGGGCAGCCGGTCGCCGGGACGCAGCGCGCCGGAGACGATCATCCCTTTGATCTTCTCTATCGCTTCGTCGGTGACTGCCATCCCGGCCTCCCTGGGGATCCCCTACGGACCAGACGTCCGATGTATCCGGGCCATTATGCGGGCCCTCCGGGGCGGACCCACAGCGGGAAGGGGCGGCTTCGGACAGGTCCCGCAGGACCTGTCCGAAGCCGCCCCCTCCCGGCACCGTCCCTCGCGCGGGAGGACCGGTGACCGCGCGGTCACCTCTTGTCGAGCAGGCCCTGGACCTCCGCGCGGACCTCATCCGTGGCAAGACCCCGGATCGTCAGCGTCGTACGGCGGCGCAGCACGTCGTCCGCCGTCTCGGCCCACTCGTGGTCCCGGGCCCAGACGACCTGCGCCCAGATTTCCGGGGCGTCCGGGTGGACGCGCCGGGCCAGCGCCGGGTCGTCGTTGGCCAGCCGGGCGATGTCGAAGGCCAGCGAACCGTAGTGGGTGGCCAGGTGCCGGGCGGTGTCCGCGGCCATGCGCGGGCCGGGCGCGGGGCCGTCCACCAGCAGCCGGTGGGCGACGGCGCGCGGGTTGGCGACCCCCGGCAGCGGCAGCTTGCTCGGCAGCGCCGCGACGGGCTCGAAGTCGTCGCCCAGCGGGTGGCCGGGCAGTTCCTGGAGCTTGCGCATCACCGTGCGGCCGATGTGACGGAAGGTGGTCCACTTGCCGCCCGCGACGGACAGCATCCCGCCGCGGCCCTCACTGACGACCGTCTCGCGCTTGGCCTTCGAGGTGTCCCCGGGGCCGCCCGGCAGCACCCGCAGGCCCGCGAAGGAGTACGTGATCAGGTCACGGTCCAGCTGCTGGTCGCGGATGGAGAACGCGGCCTCGTCGAGTATCTGGGCGGTGTCCTTCTCGGTGACCGCGACGTCCGCCGGGTCGCCCTCGAACTCCTCGTCGGTCGTACCGAGCAGCAGCATGTCCTCCCAGGGGAGGGCGAAGGTGATGCGGTACTTGTCGATCGGCGTGGCCAGCGCGGCCCGCCACGGAGCGGTCCGCTTCAGGACCAGGTGCGCGCCCTTGGACAGGCGGATGGACGGCGCCGCCTTCGGGTCCTCCATCCGGCGCAGGTGATCGACCCACGGCCCGGTCGCGTTCAGCACCAGACGGGCGTCGACGCCGAACTCGTCGCCCGACAGCCGGTCGCGCAGCTCGGCACCGGTCACCCGGCCCCTGGTGAACCGCAGACCGGTCACCTCGGCGTGGTTGAGGACGACGGCGCCCGACTCGACCGCCGCGCGGACCGTCATCAGCGCCATCCGCGCGTCGTTCATCTGGTCGTCGCCGTACACGGCCACGGCCTTGAGGTTGTCCGTGCGCAGCTCCGGCACGTCCCGCGCGGCCTTGGCGGGGGAGAGCAGATGGCCCACACCGTCACCGAAGGCCGACAGGGCCGAGTACGCGAAGACACCTGCTCCGAGCTTCGCCGCGCCGTGCGGCCCGCCCTTGTACACGGGGAGGTAGAACGTGAGCGGGTTCGCCAGATGGGGAGCCACCTGACGGGAGACCGCACGGCGCTCGAAGTGGTTCTCCGCCACCAGCCTCACCGCGCCGGTCTGCAGATAGCGCAGACCGCCGTGGAGGAGCTTGGAGGAGGCGGAGGAGGTGGCGCCGGCGAAGTCGCCGGCGTCGACCAGAGCCACCCTGAGGCCGGACTGCGCGGCGTGCCAGGCGGTGGAGATGCCCAGGATGCCGCCGCCGATCACGAGGAGGTCGTACGACGCCTTGGAGAGCTGCTCCCGGGTCTCGGCCCGGCTCGGGTTCGAGCTGGAAGCCGGGTGCGTCCCCAGGGCAGGCACGGACTGCAGGGTGGACTGAGTGGTCATGGCGGGTCTTGCTCCTCGTCAGTCTTCGTCCTCGAGCCAGCCCATGGTCCGTTCGACGGCCTTGAGCCAGCTCTTGTACTCACGGTCGCGGATCTCCGCGTCCATGCGGGGGGTCCACTCGGCGGCCCGGCGCCAGTTGGCGCGCAGGTCGTCGGTGTTGTTCCAGAAGCCGACGGCGAGGCCGGCGGCGTAGGCGGCGCCGAGGCAGGTGGTCTCGGCGACCATGGGGCGCACCACGGGCGCGTCCACGAAGTCGGCGAGGGTCTGCATCAGCAGGTTGTTGGAGGTCATACCGCCGTCGACCTTGAGGGCGGCCAGCTCGACGCCGGAGTCCTTCGTCATGGCGTCGGCGATCTCCCGCGTCTGCCAGGCGGTGGCCTCCAGGACGGCGCGCGCGATGTGCGCCTTGGTGACGTACCGGGTCAGGCCGGCGATCACACCGCGGGCGTCGGAACGCCAGTACGGGGCGAACAGGCCGGAGAAGGCCGGTACGAAGTAGGCGCCGCCGTTGTCCTCGACCGAGAGCGCGAGGGTCTCGATCTCGGCGGCGGTGGAGATCAGGCCCATCTGGTCGCGCATCCACTGCACCAGCGAACCGGTGACGGCGATGGATCCCTCGAGGGCGTAGACCGGCTTCTGGTCGCCGATCTGGTAGCCGACGGTGGTCAGCAGCCCGCTGTAGGAGTTGATGATCTTGTCACCGGTGTTCATCACCATGAAGGTGCCGGTGCCGTACGTCGACTTGGTCTCGCCCTCGGCGAAACAGGTCTGGCCGAACAGGGCCGCCTGCTGGTCACCGAGCGCGGAGGCGACCGGGATGCCGCCGAGCAGGTCGCCCAGGTTCCCGCCCTTGATCTCGCCGTAGACCTCGGCGGAGGAACGGATCTCGGGCAGCATCGCCGTCGGCACGCCGATGGACTCGGCGATCTTCTTGTCCCACTGCATGGTGTGCAGGTTCATCAGCATCGTGCGGGACGCGTTGGTGACGTCGGTGACGTGCTTGCCGCCGTCCACGCCGCCGGTCAGGTTCCAGATGACCCAGGTGTCCATGGTGCCGAAGAGGATGTCGCCCGCCTCGGCGCGCTCCTTGAGGCCCTCGACGTTGTCGAGCAGCCAGCGGGCCTTGGGGCCTGCGAAGTAGGAGGCGAGCGGCAGACCGGTCTCGCGGCGGAAGCGGTCCTGCCCCACGTTGCGGCCGAGCTCGCGGCAGAGGGCGTCGGTACGCGTGTCCTGCCAGACGACGGCGTTGTGGACCGGCTCACCGGTGTTGCGGTCCCACAGCACGGTGGTCTCGCGCTGGTTGGTGATGCCGATGGCCTTGATGTCGTCCCGGGTGATGCCGGCCTTCTCGACGGCGCCGGCGACGACTTCCTGGACGTTGGTCCAGATCTCGGTGGCGTCGTGTTCGACCCAGCCCGGCTTGGGGAAGATCTGCTCGTGTTCCTTCTGGTCGACGGCGACGATGCGGCCGTCGCGGTCGAAGACGATGCAGCGCGACGAGGTCGTGCCCTGGTCGATGGCGGCGATGAACGGACCGTGGCCGTGGGAGGCGATGCCGGCGGTGTGGTCGTCGGTCACTGTGTGCTCCTGGAGGTTCCTTGGTTACGGGGCTGTACGTACGGCGCTTCTACAAGACTGGGGGTTCTGCGGCGGCGGGGTCACCCTCAGGCGAAGGCGAGGTTGTGGACGCCCGCCGCGAGGGCGCCGCCGATCAGCGGACCGACCACCGGGACCCAGGCGTAGGACCAGTCGGAGCCGCCCTTGTTGGGCAGCGGCAGGAGGGCGTGCACGATGCGCGGACCGAGGTCACGGGCCGGGTTGATCGCGTAACCGGTCGGCCCGCCGACGGACAGACCGATGGAGACGACCACGAGGGCCGTGATCAGACCACCCAGCACGCCGAGGCCGTTGCCCTCGTCGTTCAGGCCCTGGGTGAGCACCGCGATGATCAGCACGAAGGTGCCGATGATCTCCGTGGTGAGGTTCTGCACCACGTTGCGGATCTCCGGGCCGGTGGAGAAGACGCCGAGCACCGGGCCGGCGCCCTTCTCCTGGGCCTCGATGGCCTTGGCGTTGGCCTCATCGCCCCGGTCGCCGACGATCTCCTTGTCGGTGAGATGTGCCTGGAACTGGCCGTAGTAGGCCAGCCAGACCAGCGTGGCGCCGATCATCGCGCCGAGGAACTCTCCGGCGAAATAGACCGGAACGTTGCTCCAGTCGCCGTCCTTGATGGCGAGGCCCACAGTCACGGCCGGGTTGAGGTGGGCACCGGAGAGCGGCGCGGAGATGTACACGGCCGTCATGACGCCGAAGCCCCACCCGAAGGTGATGGCGAGCCATCCGGCGTTACGGGCCTTGGAGGCCTTCAGGCTCACAGCGGCGACCACGCCGCCGCCGAGCAGGATGAGTATGGCGGTACCGATGGTCTCGCCGATGAAGATGTCGGAGCTGGACACCCGCGACTCCTTTGTCCTTCGTCCAGGGAAGCCGACCCCCGGGTCCCACCGGGGATTGGCGCCCTCAGGGATGAGAGCGATGTCGGCCCTTGGCGTTGTCACACTCTAACGCGTATTGCCGGTAAGTGTTCGACAATGCCGACCGATGGACGGGAGTCTTTCTCCGCCCTGCCTGCGCGTCAAGGGTTTGGTTGTCGAAAGCGCGATCGTTATCTATTGTCCCGGGATGTCGATCTACGGTATTCGATCCGCGGTGGTATGTCCCAGTTTCCCGCCGGAGGGCACGGCGACGGCCGGAGCGCCGTGCGGCGCCCCGGCCCGGGGCTTCCTGTGTGCCGGTCGTGCCGGTCGTGCCGGTCGTGCCGGTTCTGTCCGCGCCGCGCTCAGAAGCGCCGGGCGCCCAGGTCCCGCGACACCGAGCGGGCGCAGTCGCGGACCGCCGCGATCAGCTCCGGCCGCAGCTCGCCGTCCTGCCGCAGCCGCTCCACCGCGCCCGTGACACCGACCGCGCCGACCGGCATGCGCCGCCGGTCGTGGACGGGGGCCGCGACCGAGGCCACGCCCTCCCAGGTCTCCTCGACGTCCGCCGCGTACCCGCGCGCGCGGGTGAGGTCGAGGATCCGCTCGAACGCGTCCGGATCGCACACCGTACGGTCGGTGAACGCCTTGCGGTCGGCCTCCAGTGCCTCGCTGTGGGCCACCGGGTCGTAGGCCGCCAGCACCTTGCCCAGGGCCGTGGAGTGCAGCGGCTGCATGGCCCCGATCTCCAGGACCTGCCGGCTGTCGTCGGGCCGGAACACGTGGTGCACGATCAGTACGCCCTGCTGGTGCAGCACGCCCAGATAGACGCTCTCGCCGCTGGAGCGGGCCAGGTCGTCCGTCCACACCAGGGCGCGCGCCCGCAGCTCGTGCACGTCGAGGTACGTGGTGCCCAGGCGCAGCAGCTCCGCGCCCAGCTGGTAGCGCCCGGAGGTGTCGTCCTGCTCGACGAAGCCCTCCTGCTGGAGGGTGCGCAGAATGCCGTGGGCGGTCCCCTTGGCGAGGCCCAGCGACGAGGCGATGTCCGACAGGCCGAGCCGCCGCTCGCCGCCCGCCAGCAGGCGCAGCATCGCTGCCGCCCGTTCGAGCGACTGGATGTTCCGTGCCATCCCCGTGCTGCCTCCGTCCCCTTCGACCGCCGCCCCGCGACGCTGCCGCTGTTCGGCAATGCCGAACACTACCGTTCGATGCCGACCTCTTGCCAACGGTCCGCCGTCATCCGCCGTCATCGGCCGTGATCCGTGGCCCGATCCGTCCCCTCACCCGTACGCGGGGCATCCGGGCCCGCCATCATGGTCCGTCCCGTGGACGCCCGGAACATCGGGGCGCGGTCCCCGATACCCTGGCGGCGTGCCCCTGTCCGGGAGGCTCCATCGGGGATCGTTCCGGGCAGCCGCAAAGCCGACAGCCGTCGCACCTGAGGGAGCCCCTTACATGGCCTCGTTGCCGCTGACCCCTTCCCCCGACAGCCGGACCCGTGTGGCCGCGCTCCGAGAGGCCCTCGCCACCCGGGTGGTGGTCGCCGATGGTGCGATGGGCACCATGCTCCAGGCGCAGGACCCCACGCTCGAGGACTTCGAGCAGTTGGAGGGCTGCAACGAGATCCTGAACCTGACCCGCCCGGACATCGTCCGCTCGGTCCACTCCGAGTACTTCGACGCAGGAGTCGACTGCGTCGAGACCAACACCTTCGGCGCCAACCACAGCGCCGCGTCCGAGTACGACATCGCCGACCGTGTGCACGAGCTCTCCGAGGCGGGCGCCCGCATCGCCCGGGAGGTCGCCGACGAGCACGCCGCGCGCGACGGCCGCACCCGCTGGGTGCTCGGCTCGATGGGCCCCGGCACCAAGCTGCCGACCCTCGGTCACATCGGCTACGGCACGATCCGCGACGGCTACCAGGCCAACGCCGAGGGCCTGCTCGCGGGGGGTGCCGACGCGCTGATCGTCGAGACGACCCAGGACCTGCTGCAGACCAAGGCCTCGGTCCTCGGCGCCCGCCGCGCCATGGAGGCGACCGGCGTCGAGGTGCCGCTGCTGGCCTCCATGGCGTTCGAGACCACCGGCACCATGCTCCTGGGCTCCGAGATCGGCGCCGCGCTCACCGCCCTGGAGCCGCTCGGCATCGACATGATCGGCCTGAACTGCTCCACCGGCCCCGCCGAGATGAGCGAGCACCTGCGCCACCTCAGCCGGCACTCCCGCATCCCCCTGCTGTGCATGCCCAACGCCGGCCTGCCGGTCCTCACCAAGGACGGCGCCCACTTCCCGCTCGGCCCCGAGGGCCTGGCCGACGCCCAGGACACCTTCGTCCGCGACTACGGCCTGTCCCTGGTCGGCGGCTGCTGCGGCACCACCCCCGAACACCTGCGCCAACTCGTGGAACGCGTACGGGGTCTCACCCCGCCCGAGCGCACCCCCCAGCCGGAACCGGGCGCCGCCTCCCTCTACCAGAGCGTGCCCTTCCGCCAGGACACCTCGTACCTCGCGATCGGCGAGCGCACCAACGCCAACGGCTCCAAGAAGTTCCGCGAGGCCATGCTCGAGGGCCGCTGGGACGACTGCGTGGAACTGGCCCGCGAGCAGATCCGCGAGGGCGCCCACATGCTCGACCTGTGCGTCGACTACGTCGGCCGCGACGGCGTCGCCGACATGGAGGAACTCGCCGGCCGGTTCGCCACCGCCTCCACCCTGCCGATCGTGCTCGACTCCACCGAGGTCCCCGTCCTGCGGGCCGGCCTGGAGAAGCTCGGCGGCCGGGCGGTCGTCAACTCGGTGAACTACGAGGACGGCGACGGCCCCGAATCCCGCTTCGCATGTGTCGCGCAGCTGGCCAGGGAGCACGGCGCGGCGCTGATCGCGCTGACCATCGACGAGGAGGGCCAGGCCCGCACCGCCGAGAAGAAGGTCGAGATCGCCGAACGTCTCATCGACGACCTGACCGGCAACTGGGGCATCCACGAGGAGGACATCCTCATCGACTGCCTCACCTTCACCATCTGCACCGGCCAGGAGGAGTCCCGCAAGGACGGCATCGCCACCATCGAGGGCATCCGCGAGCTCAAGCGCCGCCACCCCGAGGTGCAGACCACCCTGGGGCTGTCGAACATCTCCTTCGGCCTCAACCCGGCCGCCCGCATCCTGCTCAACTCCGTCTTCCTCGACGAATGCGTCAAGGCCGGCCTGGACTCGGCGATCGTGCACGCGTCGAAGATCCTGCCCATCGCCCGCTTCAGCGAGGAGGAGGTCACCACCGCCCTCGACCTCATCCACGACCGGCGCCGCGAGGGCTACGACCCGCTGCAGAAGCTCATGCAGCTCTTCGAGGGCGCCACCGCCAAGTCCCTGAAGGCCGGCCGGGCCGAGGAACTGGCCGCGCTGCCGCTGGACGAGCGCCTCAAACGGCGGATCATCGACGGCGAGCGAAACGGCCTGGAGGCCGATCTCGACCGGGCGCTCGAGACCCGCAAGGCCCTCGGCATCGTCAACGACACGTTGCTGGACGGCATGAAGGTGGTCGGCGAGCTGTTCGGCTCCGGGCAGATGCAGCTGCCGTTCGTGCTCCAGTCCGCCGAGGTGATGAAGAACGCGGTCGCCCATCTGGAGCCGCACATGGAGAAGACCGACGAGGACGGCAAGGGCACCATCGTGCTCGCCACCGTCCGCGGCGATGTCCACGACATCGGCAAGAACCTGGTCGACATCATCCTGTCGAACAACGGCTACAACGTGGTCAACCTCGGCATCAAGCAGCCCGTCTCGGCGATCCTGGAGGCCGCCGACCAGCACCGTGCCGACGTCATCGGCATGTCCGGACTGCTGGTGAAGTCCACGGTGATCATGAAGGAGAACCTGGAGGAGCTCAACCAGCGCGGCCTGGCCGCCGACTTCCCGGTGATCCTCGGCGGTGCCGCACTGACCCGCGCCTACGTCGAACAGGACCTGCACGAGATCTACCAGGGCGAGGTCCGCTACGCCCGCGACGCCTTCGAGGGCCTGCGCCTGATGGACGCCCTCATCGGCATCAAGCGCGGCGTGCCCGGCGCCCGGCTGCCGGAGCTGAAGCAGCGCCGGGTCCGCGCGGCCACCGTGGAGATCGACGAGCGCCCCGAGGCCGGCCACGTCCGCTCGGACGTCTCCGTCGACAACCCGGTCCCCGAACCCCCGTTCCGGGGCACCCGCGTGATCAAGGGCATCCAGCTCAAGGAGTACGCGTCCTGGCTCGACGAGGGTGCCCTGTTCAAGGGCCAGTGGGGCCTGAAGCAGGCCCGCGCCGGCGACGGGCCGACCTACGAGGAGCTCGTGGAGACCGAGGGCCGGCCCAGGCTGCGCGGCCTGCTGGACCGCCTCCAGACGGACAACCTGCTGGAGGCGGCCGTGGTCTACGGCTACTTCCCGTGCGTCTCCAAGGACGACGACCTGATCGTCCTGGACGACGCGGGCAACGAACGCACCCGCTTCACCTTCCCCCGCCAGCGCCGCGGCCGCCGGCTGTGCCTGGCCGACTTCTTCCGCCCGGAGGAGTCCGGCGAGACCGATGTCGTCGGCTTCCAGGTCGTCACCGTCGGCTCCCGCATCGGCGAGGAGACCGCCCGGATGTTCGAGGCCAACGCCTACCGCGACTACCTCGAACTGCACGGACTGTCCGTGCAGCTGGCCGAGGCGCTCGCCGAGTACTGGCACGCCCGCGTCCGCACCGAACTCGGCTTCGCCGGCGAGGACCCGGCCGTGATGGAGGACATGTTCGCCCTGAAGTACCGGGGAGCCCGCTTCTCACTGGGCTACGGCGCCTGCCCCGACCTGGAGGACCGCGCCAAGATCGCCGAAATGCTCCGGCCGGAGCGCATCGGCGTCCACCTCTCCGAGGAGTTCCAGCTGCATCCCGAACAGTCCACGGACGCCATCGTGATCCACCACCCGGAGGCCAAGTACTTCAACGCCCGCTGACCCCGCAGGCTCTGTCCGGCATGCTCCACCGGACAGGCCCGGGGGAGCGGCCGGCGCCTGCGCGCGGACTCCCGAGCCGCCTCACGGCCCCGCCCCCACGCCGGGGGCCGTGAGACACGAGAAGCGGTCGCGGCGCGCACGACGTACACTGGTCGGTCCACCGCAGGCCGGTTCCCCCAGGGGAACCGGCCTGATCGTCCCTTAGACGGAGGTACGTGGATGACCAGTACGGTTCCCGCGCCCGGCCCCCTTCCCCAGTCCCTCCGGTCCGGCAGACCGCAGAAGCCCCGCACGGCCGAAGGATCCACCCTCCAGGCCGTATTCCTGGACATGGACGGCACCCTGGTCGACACCGAGGGCTTCTGGTGGGACGTCGAGGTAGAGGTGTTCGCCTCCCTCGGCCACACCCTCGACGACTCCTGGCGCCACGTCGTGGTCGGCGGCCCCATGACCCGCAGCGCGGGCTTCCTCCTCGAGGTGACCGGGGCCGACATCCCTCTCGCCGAACTGACGGTCCTGCTCAACGACGGCTTCGAGGACCGTATCGCCGACACCCTGCCGCTCATGCCCGGCGCGGCCCGGCTGCTGGCCGAACTGTCCGAGTACCGCATCCCCACAGCCCTGGTCTCCGCCTCGCACCGGCGGATCATCGACCGGGTGCTCACCTCGCTGGGGCCCCAGCACTTCGCGCTGTCGGTCGCCGGCGACGAGGTTCCGCGCACCAAGCCGCACCCCGATCCGTACCTGGCCGCCGCCGTCGGACTCGGCGTGAACCCCCTGCGGTGCGCCGTCGTCGAGGACACGGCGACCGGTGTCGCCTCCGCCGAGGCCGCGGGCTGCCACGTCGTCGCCGTGCCCTCGGTGGCCCCGATCGAGGCGGCCGCCAGGCGAACCGTCGTCCCCTCGCTGGAAGCCGTCGACCTGACCTTTCTGCACGGTCTGATGACGGAAGTGCGCTAGGCGTTCACCGAGCGTGCGGTGACGTAAGGGCCGGAATTCCAGGGGGCCGCGCCCCGGCCGTCCCGGCGGGTGCCCCAAGGAATTCGGACGGCTACCGAACGTTGAATTCCGGTCCCGCCAGGCCGGATTCAATGTGTGATGTTCACCACTTATGGGGGCCTCGACAGAGGGGGCATCATGTGCTGTCCGCCCCATTTCGGCAGGCCTTCGCATTCCCTTGTGTCCTGATTGGTGGATCACTGCACCAATCCTGCCGCGCCGACGTTCGCCGGTGCGTTCACACCCGGTGCCACTCCGTGATGGAGGCTCAACTCCGGCCGCGGCGACCCTTCACGCGGGTGCGGACTAATCTCGTCGCGAGAACATCGCCCCCATCCCCGTGATCGGTAGCACCACCCCCTGTATGCCGCATACACGGAGTCGACAGCTCTGGAGAAACTCGAGCATGAACCGCAAGACTTTGGTGCTGGCGGCCACGATCGGACTGCTCGCGCCGGTACTCGCCGGCTGTGGCGACACCGATGGCGGGAGCGGCGGCGGTGACGCGATCGTCGTCGGCACCACGGACCGGTTCACCGCCACGGAGGACACCCCCGCGCCGGTCGACCCCGCGTACGCCTACGACGTCGGTACCTGGAACATCCTGCGCCAGACCGTGCAGACCCTGCTCATCCAGCCGCGCGGTGACGGTGAGCCGGTGCCCGAGGCGGCCGAGACCTGCGGCTTCACCGACTCCGGCAACGAGCGGTACAGCTGCACCCTGCGGGAAGGCCTGAAGTTCTCGAACGGTGACTCCATCACCGCCGCCGATGTGAAGTACTCCATCGACCGTGCCCTCGCCATCCAGGCCGACAGTGGTGTGTTCGCGCTGCTGTCCACCGTCGACACCGTCGAGACGCAGGGCGACCGCGAGGTGATCTTCCACCTCAAGTCGGCGGACGCCACCTTCCCGTACAAGCTCTCCACCCCGGTCGCGGGCATCGTCCCCGAGGCCTCCTACGACGGGGACAAGCTGCGCGAAGGGTTCGAGATCGACGGGTCGGGCCCGTACACCTTCGAGACCAAGGTCGAGGACGGTGAACTGGTCAGCGCCACCTACGTCAAGAACCCCTCCTACAAGGGTTCCCTGAAGGTCGGCCACGACAAGATCGAGATGCGCTCCTACGAGAGCGCCGAAGCCATGGGCGAAGCGCTCGAGGGCGATGACATCGACGTCATGACCCGCAGCATGTCGCCGGAGCAGATCCAGGAGCTCGCCAACGCCTCCGATGGCACCGTCGACCTGGTCGAGTCGCCGGGTCTGGAGATCCGCTACCTGGCCTTCAACACCAAGGCCCCCAGTGTGGAGACCAAGGCCGTCCGCCAGGCCATGGCCCAGATCGTCAACCGTGGCGAGCTGGTCGCCAAGGTCTACGGTTCCCAGGCCGAGCCGCTGTATTCGCTGGTTCCCGCGTCCGTCACCGGTCACTCCAACGCGTTCTTCAACAAGTACGGCGACCCTGACGTCTCCAAGGCCCGCGAGCTGCTGGAGGAGGCCGCCATCACCACTCCGGTGAAGATGACGCTGCACTACACGACCGACCACTACGGTCCCGCCACCAAGACGGAGTTCGAGCAGCTCAGCAAGCAGCTCAACGACAGCGGCCTGTTCGACACCGACATCAAGGGCGCGGCCTGGGACACCTTCCGGCCGGACGGCCAGAAGGGCAAGTTCGACGTCTACGGCATGGGCTGGTTCCCCGACTTCCCGGACGCCGACGCGTTCATCGCGCCCTTCCTGGCCGAGGACAACTTCCTCAACTCGCCGTACGCCAACTCCGAGATCCGCAAGGAACTGATCCCGGAGTCCCGCCGTCAGGCCGACCGGCTGTCCGCCGCCGACAGCCTGAACCAGATCCAGGACATCGTTGCCGAGGACGTGCCCGTGCTGCCCCTGTGGCAGGGCAAGCAGTACGTCGCCGCGCACGACGACATCACCGGGACCGCGTACCTGGTCAACTCCTCCTCCTCGCTCCAACTGTGGGAGCTGGGCCGTGGAGTGAGCGGCTGACACGACAGGACCCGGACGGGGCCCGCATGCACCGAGGGCGCCTCCACCTCCCGCAAGCCGGGAGGTGGAGGCGCCCTCGGAGTCCGTCCGTACCGGCGGATGGGCGCTACTGCGCCCCCGGACGCACCAGCCCGCTCTCGTACGCGTACACCGCGGCCTGCACCCGGTCGCGCAGTCCGAGCTTCGTCAGGACATGACCGACGTGCGTCTTCACCGTCGTCTCGCTGACGAACAGGTCCGCGGCGATCTCCGCGTTGGACAGCCCCCGCGCCACCAGCTTCAGCACCTCGACCTCACGGTCGGTCAGCGTGTGCAGCGTGTCCGGCACCGGCTCGTCACCGGACGGCAGATGCGTGGCGTACTTGTCCAGCAGCCGGCGCGTGATGCTCGGGGCGAGCATCGCCTCACCGGCGGCCACCACACGGATCGCCTGCACCAGCTCGTTGGCCGGGGCGTCCTTCAGCAGAAAGCCGCTGGCGCCCGCGCGCAGCGCCTCCACCACGTACTCGTCGAGATCGAACGTCGTCAGCACCAGGACCTTCACCGGGCCGTTCCGCTCGGGGCCGGTGATCTGCCGGGTCGCCTCCACGCCGTCCATCCGCGGCATGCGGATGTCCATCAGCACCACATCGGGCTGCAGCGCCCGCACCTGGTCCTGGGCCTGGAGGCCGTCCCCGGCCTCGCCGACGACCGCGATGTCCTGCTCGGCCTCCAGGATCATCCGGAAGCCGGTGCGCAGCAGCGGCTGGTCATCGACCAGTAGGACGCGGATGGCCACGTAAGTCTCCTTCGTTAGTCCATCCTCATTCTGCCCTGCGTCCCCTGTCCCGCCCGGGCCCGGGGCACATCAGTCCACGGCGGGCCCGGCCGCCCGCACCTGCAGCGGGTAGGGCGGGGGAGTGCCGCCGAACTCCGGGCAGTGCGCCTGGTGGTCGCACCAGCCGCACAGTTTGGTGGGACGCGGCTGCCAGTCACCCGTCTCCGTGGCCTGCCGGATCGCCTCCCAGAGCGCCAGCAGCTTGCGCTCGACGCGCTCCAGATCCGCGCGGACGGGGTCGTACGTCAGCACATCCCCGCTGCCCAGGTACACGAGCTGCAGCCGGCGCGGGATCACCTGCTTCAGCCGCCACACCACCAGGGCGTAGAACTTCATCTGGAACAGCGCGCCCTCCGCGTACTCCGGCCGCGGGGCCTTGCCCGTCTTGTAGTCGACGATCCGCACCTCGCCGGTGGGCGCCACATCCACCCGGTCGATGATGCCGCGCAGCCGCAGCCCGGAATCCAGCTCCGCCTCCACGAACAGCTCCCGTTCGGCGGGCTCCAGGCGGCTCGGATCCTCCAGGCCGAACCAGCGCTCCACCAGCTGCTCCGCCTCCGCCAGCCAGCGCGCCAGCCGCTCGCCCCCCGGATCCCCGGCGAACAGCTCCGCGACCTCCGGGCGCGACTCCCGCAACCGGTCCCACTGCCCCGGGACCAGAGCCTTCGCCCGCGGCACGGTGCGCTCGGCGGCCGGAGCGTCGAACAGGCGCTCCAGCACCGCGTGCACCAGCGTGCCCCGCGTCGCCGCCTCGCTCGGCTTCTCCGGCAGCCGGTCGATGACCCGGAACCGGTACAGCAGCGGACACTGCATGAAGTCACTGGCGCGCGACGGGGACAGCGAGGCGGGCGGCGCGGGGGGCCGCGCGGCAGGCGTCGTGGTGGCTCCGGCCGCCATCGCCGCGTCCCCTCCCGCTGCCGCCTCCCCGGCCGTGGCCGGCGCGTCCGACGCCACGACCGGCATGCTCTCGGACCGCCCCGCGGCCCCGGTGCTCGTCTCCATGTCCACAGACCTTACGGGCCGGCACCGACAGTGACCGCACACGGCAGGGTGACCGAAGGGGGGAAGGGGAAGGAGAGGGGAGCAGGCGCGGTGACGGAGGGGAACGGAGAGGGGTGCCGAGGCGAAACGTGTGGCGAGGGCCGCATACCATCGACTTGAGACCCTCCCGTCCGGCAGGCGCGGGAGACGCAGCGACGAGGGGACACCGGTGGACGCAAGCGGCGGACGCGGGAAGCCGCGCTCCGGCAACGACGAGTCGACCGAGCGCCACGCGGGGCCCCCGGTGGGCGGACCCCCCGCCGACGGAGACCGCTTCGGCCCGGCCGAACCCACCCCGACCGCTCCGGACACCTTCAACAACACAGGTAACACACGCAACACGAATAACAGGGACAGCGCGGACAGCGCGGACAGCGCGGAGGACCGGGCTGCCGCACCGCCGTCTGCCGGCCACGCTCCGGCGAGCTCCGGGAGCGATGCGTCACGGACCGGCAGCACCCCGGCGGCGACCGGGAGCGCGCCTCGGAACGGACCCCCCGAGCAGCACTCCGCCCCGGTGCGACCTGCGGTGAACCGTGACCCGCGGAGCCCGGACGAGAGCGACACCGCCCAGGGCGACGCCCCCGAGGGCCACGCCGCCGGCCGCCGGACCGAGCCCGGCCGGTCCCGCCGGCCCGACCCGTTCCACAAGCCTCAGCAGCACCCCGACCGCACCCACGCCCACGCGGCGCCCGGCAGGGGAACCGTGCCGCAGCGCCCGCCGGAGCAGCAGAGGCGCGGCGGGCTGCTGATGGGACGCCCGTTCGGCGTGCCCGTCTACGTCGCCCCCAGCTGGTTCCTCGTCGCCATCCTCATCACCTGGGTCTTCGGCGGCCAGATCGACCGCGTGCTGCCCGAGCTGGGCGCCGCCAGCTACCTGGTCTCACTGTTCTTCGCCGTCGCCTTCTACGCCTCGGTCCTGGTCCACGAACTCGCCCACACGCTGGCCGCCCTCCGCTTCAAGCTCCCGGTGCGCCGCATCCAGCTCCAGTTCTTC
Source organism: Streptomyces yamdrokensis (assembly GCF_053890455.1). Taxonomy (NCBI): domain Bacteria; kingdom Bacillati; phylum Actinomycetota; class Actinomycetes; order Kitasatosporales; family Streptomycetaceae; genus Streptomyces; species Streptomyces yamdrokensis. The sequence continues at coordinate 1,447,085 of NZ_CM132679.1, read as the reverse complement.
GGGGGCGTCTCCGAGATCGAGAAGGAGGCCGAGACACCCGGACGGGAGTTCGTGCTCGCCTTCGTGGGGCCGCTGCTCTCCCTCGTCCTGTCCGGCCTGTTCTACCTCGGACTGCTCGCGGTGGACCCCGGCTCCGTACCCGGCGTCCTGCTGGCCGGCCTGATGATCTCCAACCTCATCGTCGCCGTCTTCAACCTCCTGCCCGGCCTCCCCCTCGACGGCGGACGCATGCTCCGCGCGGTCGTCTGGAAGATCACCGGCAAGCCGATGAGCGGCACCGTCGCCGCCGCCTGGGTCGGCCGCGCCCTCGCCATCTCCGTCCTGATCGGCCTCCCCCTGCTCACCCAGTCCGGAGCCCTCGGCTCCGACGCCGCCGACAGCGTGGGCATGGACACCGTCCTCGACGCCCTGCTCGCCGCCATCCTCGCGGCGATCATCTGGACCGGCGCCGGCAACAGCCTGCGCATGGCCCGCCTGCGTGAGCACCTGCCGGAACTGCGCGCCCGCGCCCTGACCCGCCGCGCGGTGCCCGTCGAGACCGACACCCCCCTCTCCGAGGCACTGCGCCGAGCCAACGCCGCCGGAGCCCGCGCCCTCGTCGTCGTCGACACCGACGGCACCCCGCTGTCCCTGGTGCGCGAGGCCGCCATCGTCGGCGTACCCGAGCACCGCCGCCCCTGGGTCGCGGTCGGCGGGCTCGCCCAGGACCTCACCGACGGCATGCGCGTCTCCGCCGAACTCGCGGGGGAGGAGCTCCTCGAAGTCCTGCGTGCCGCTCCCGCCACCGAGTACCTGGTCGTCGAGGCGACCGGCGAGATCTACGGCGTCCTGTCCGCGGCCGACGTCGAGCGCGCCTTCGTCAAGGCCATGGCCCGCCCCGCCTGACGCCCGCCGTTGCCCGTCCCCGCACCCCCAGGGTGGTCAGCGGCCCGCGCCGGGACCGGTAGGCTGGTCACATGTCCGAACCGACCGGTGCCGCCCGCCGCCGCGGGCCCTTCAAGGTCGGGGACCAGGTACAGCTGACCGACCCCAAGGGCCGCCACTACACGTTCACGCTCGAGGCCGGGAAGAATTTCCACACCCACAAGGGTTCCTTCCCCCACGACGAGCTGATCGGCGCACCCGAGGGCAGCGTTGTCCGCACCACCGGGAACGTCGCCTACCTCGCGCTGCGCCCCCTGCTCCCCGACTACGTCCTGTCCATGCCCCGCGGGGCAGCCGTCGTCTACCCGAAGGACGCGGGACAGATCCTCGCCTTCGCCGACATCTTCCCCGGCGCCCGCGTCGTGGAGGCAGGGGTCGGCTCCGGCTCGCTCAGCAGCTTCCTGCTGCGTGCCATCGGCGACCAGGGCATGCTGCACAGCTACGAACGCCGCGAGGACTTCGCCGAGATCGCCCAGGCCAACGTGGAGCGCTACTTCGGCGGCCCGCACCCCGCCTGGCAGCTCACCGTCGGCGACCTCCAGGACAACCTGTCCGACACCGAGGTCGACCGGGTCGTCCTCGACATGCTCGCTCCCTGGGAATGCCTGGAGGCCGTCTCCAAGGCCCTCGTCCCCGGCGGCATCCTCTGCTGCTACGTCGCGACCACCACCCAGCTCGCCCGGACCGTCGAGTCCATCCGGGAGATCGGCTCCTTCAACGAGCCGACCGCCTGGGAATCGATGATCCGCAACTGGCACATCGAAGGTCTCGCCGTCCGCCCGGACCACCGGATGATCGGCCACACCGGCTTCCTGCTCACCGCCCGCCGCCTCGCCGACGGCGTGGAACCCCCCATGCGCCGCCGCCGCCCCGCCAAGGGCGCCTACGGCGAGGACTACTCGGGGCCCAACGCCGACGCGGGCACCGCACGCTGACGCGGCCCGCCACCACGACAACGCACGAGCGCCGTGGCGCAGTTCCCCGCCCGCACCGGGAACTGCGCCACGGCGCTCCCGTGTTGACGCGACGGCACCGGGCGGGACCTCCCCGTCACAACCGCGCACCCCGCAGTTCCCCCGCACTGTGACGTGTGGCACGATGCTGGCCACCCCACCGGCACAGCTCTCACAGGAGACACTCCTCGTGCAGTCATCCGCCGTTCCGGAGCTCGCGCACACGCACACCCGCCCGATCCACTGGGTCGCCACCGCCACGGCCGTCGCAGGCGTGGTGGCGCTCTCCTCCCTGATGCAGCCCAGAGCCGCGACGGCGGCCCAGACGCCCGCCCCGGAGACGAAGAGCGCCCCCGCGCACATGGCGCCACCCGACCCGGCGGCCGTCGAGTTCCCGTTCGAGTGCGGTCCGGTGGACGTGGTGGTCAAGAAGCACGCGGCCGGCGACCTGGACGGTGACGGCCGCCCCGAGACGGTGGCGGCCGTCCACTGCGACGCCTCCATGGGCACCCCGCCCGACGGCATGTACGTGCTGACCCAGGCCGCCGGAGCCGACACGCCCCGCGTCGTGGCCACCCTCGTCGACCCCGAGGACCGCACCAATGTCGACGACTTCGCCGTGCGCGACGGCGACATCACCGCGGCGCTCCTCGGCTACTCGTCCCCCGACGTACCCCGTTGCTGCCCCGACGTGCGCAGGAGCGTGAAGTGGCACTGGGACGACGGGGCGTTCGTCCAGTCCGAGCCCTCCGGCGCCCGGAGCGTCTGAACCGGGCGCCGGCAGACCACGCGGAACCCGGAGCACGCGTTCCGGCGCACGCCCACACGCGCTCCGGAGCACGTGAGAGGAAGCGGACAAGGGCGACGAACGGTATGGAACCGGTCACCCGGCGTCCGGGCCGTACACCTCCACGCCGTCCGCCACCCGACGCACATGGATGCACTCGCCCGGGCACTCCCTCGCGGAATCGGCCACATCCGTGAGAACCGGCAGCGGCACGCGCGTCGTCGCCCCCGCGGCCTGCAACAACTCGTCGTCCGAACCCTTCACATACGCCAGCCCGTCGATGTCCAGCTCGAACACCTCGGGCGCGTACTGCGCGCAGATGCCGTCGCCGGTACACAGGTCCTGGTCGATCCAGACCTCCAGGTCCTCGCCCTCGACTCCGGCCTCCTGCTGCACGCTCATCTCTCCCGCCGTCTCCCCGTATCACGGTCCCACGCGTCGGACCGAACGGGAATCCGGCCAGCTCCGACGGGTGTTGAACACATCGACCCTACCTTCGCCGGGGTTCCCGTCACCCTCGGTGGGTATTCCCCTGGCGTGAGGGAGAGCGCAAGGGTGAAGATCGGACACACCCCGACCGTCTTTGTGATCTAGGGGTTTCAATCGACACCCGCCCAGGTAGGGTCTGGAAGCGTCCAGCTCCCCTTGGAGGAGGTGAGGACCGTGGCAGCCCACGACGACGACATGAACCGCGGCATCCGCCCGGGACGCGGGTCCGAGGACCCGGCCGGGCAGATTGCCTATCTCGAGCAGGAGATCGCCGTCCTGCGCCGCAAGCTCGCCGACTCTCCGCGACACACGAGGATTCTCGAAGAGCGGATCGTCGAGCTGCAGACCAACCTGGCCGGCGTGTCCGCCCAGAACGAACGACTCGCCGGCACACTCCGCGAGGCCCGCGACCAGATCGTGGCACTCAAGGAGGAGGTCGACCGGCTCGCACAGCCCCCGGCCGGCTTCGGGGTCTTCCTCGTGGCGAACGAGGACGGCACCGCCGACATCTTCACCGGCGGCAGAAAGCTCCGGGTGAACGTGAGCCCCGGCGTCGACCTCGACGGGCTCCGGCGTGGCCAGGAAGTGATGCTCAACGAAGCGCTCAACGTGGTCGAGGCCATGGAGTTCGAGCGCGTCGGCGACATCGTCACCCTCAAGGAGATCCTCGAGGACGGCGAACGAGCACTCGTCCTCGGCCACACCGACGAGGAGCGCGTGGTCCGGCTCGCCGAGCCGCTGCTGGGCATCACCATCCGCCCCGGCGACGCGCTCCTGCTCGAACCCCGCTCCGGGTACGTCTACGAGGTCGTCCCCAAGAGCGAGGTCGAGGAGCTGGTCCTCGAGGAAGTACCCGACATCGGCTACGAGCAGATCGGCGGCCTCGGCAACCAGATCGAAGCCATCCGCGACGCCGTCGAGCTGCCCTACCTCTACCCGGACCTGTTCAAGGAGCACGAACTGCGTCCGCCCAAGGGTGTCCTGCTCTACGGGCCCCCGGGATGCGGCAAGACGCTCATCGCCAAGGCCGTGGCCAACTCGCTGGCCAAGAAGGTCGCCGAAGTGACCGGAGTGGCCGCCGGCAAGAGTTTCTTCCTCAACATCAAGGGTCCCGAGCTCCTCAACAAGTACGTCGGCGAGACCGAGCGGCAGATCCGCCTCGTCTTCCAGCGGGCCCGCGAGAAGGCCAGCGAGGGCACCCCCGTCATCGTCTTCTTCGACGAGATGGAATCCCTCTTCCGCACCCGCGGCTCCGGCGTCAGCTCCGATGTGGAGAACACGATCGTCCCGCAGCTCCTCGCCGAGATCGACGGCGTGGAGGGCCTGCAGAACGTGGTCGTGATCGGTGCCTCCAACCGTGAGGACATGATCGACCCCGCCATCCTGCGGCCCGGCCGGCTCGACGTGAAGATCAAGATCGAACGTCCGGACGCCGAGGCGGCCAAGGACATCTTCGGCAAGTACCTCACCCAGCGCCTCCCGCTGCACGGCGACGACCTCGCCGAGCACGGCAGCGACCGGGACGTCACGGTCCAGAGCATGATCCAGACCGCCGTGGAACACATGTACGCCGAAACCGAGGAGAACCGCTTCCTGGAAGTCACCTACGCCAACGGGGACAAGGAAGTCCTCTACTTCAAGGACTTCAACTCCGGCGCCATGATCGAGAACATCGTCGGCCGCGCCAAGAAGATGGCGATCAAGGACTTCCTCGAGAAGAGCCAGAAGGGCCTCCGCGTCTCCCACCTGCTCCAGGCCTGCGTGGACGAGTTCAAGGAGAACGAGGACCTTCCCAACACCACCAACCCCGACGACTGGGCCCGGATCTCCGGCAAGAAGGGCGAGCGGATCGTATACATCCGCACCCTCATCACCGGAAAGCAGGGCTCGGACACCGGACGCTCCATCGACACGGTGGCAAACACCGGTCAGTACCTGTAAAAAGCAGGGCGGCTGCGGGTGCCCTCGGCGGGTACCCGCAGCCGACTGTTTTCTGCAGCCACCACCGGAACACAGCAATGACGCAAATGATCTCCCCACCAGCGCAAAGGCGTTCTAGGCTCTTCGGTACCGCCGAGTCGCACAGTGCGGGGACGGGCACCGCACACGCACCGGAGCGCCAGCGGTACTTCAGCAGCGCCCCCGACCGGGGACGCCGCCGAGCAAGGAGGGCCGCATGACCGTACGGCGAGTAATGGGCATCGAGACGGAGTACGGGATCTCCGTCCCCGGCCACCCCAACGCCAATGCCATGCTCACCTCGTCCCAGATCGTGAACGCCTACGCGGCGGCGATGCACCGGGCCCGCCGAGCCCGCTGGGACTTCGAGGAGGAGAACCCGCTGCGGGACGCGCGAGGCTTCGACCTCGCCCGCGAGGCCGCCGACTCCAGCCAGCTCACCGACGAGGACATCGGCCTCGCCAACGTCATCCTCACCAACGGCGCACGGCTCTACGTCGACCACGCACACCCCGAATACAGCGCCCCCGAGGTCACCAACCCCCGCGACGCCGTCCTCTGGGACAAGGCCGGCGAGCGGATCATGGCCGAGGCCGCCGAACGGGCCGCCGCGCTGCCGGGCGCGCAGCCCATCCACCTGTACAAGAACAACACCGACAACAAGGGCGCCTCCTACGGCACCCACGAGAACTACCTGATGAAGCGGGAGACGCCCTTCTCGGACATCGTCCGCCACCTCACCCCGTTCTTCGTCTCGCGCCAGGTCTTCACCGGCGCAGGACGCGTCGGCATCGGCCAGGACGGCCACGAACACGGCTTCCAGCTCAGTCAGCGCGCGGACTACTTCGAGGTCGAGGTCGGCCTCGAGACCACGCTGAAGCGGCCCATCATCAACACCCGCGACGAACCGCACGCCGACGCCGAGAAGCACCGCCGGCTCCATGTGATCATCGGCGACGCAAACCTGTCCGAGATCTCGACCTACCTGAAGCTCGGCACCACCGCGCTCGTCCTGTCGATGATCGAGGACGGCTTCATCGCCGTGGACCTCGCGGTCGACCAGCCCGTACGGACGCTGCACCAGGTCTCCCACGACCCCACCCTCAAGCGGCTGGTCACGCTCCGCAGCGGCCGCACACTCACCGCCGTCCAGCTCCAGATGGAGTACTACGAACTCGCCCGCAAGTACGTCGAGGAACGGTACGGAGCCGACGCCGACGACCAGACCAAGGACGTCCTGACCCGCTGGGAGGACACTCTCAACCGCCTGGAGAACGACCCGATGAGCCTGGCCGGCGAGCTGGACTGGGTCGCCAAGCGGGAAGTCATGGAGGGCTACCGGCGCAGGGACGGCCTGGACTGGGACGCAGCCCGGCTGCACCTCGTCGACCTCCAGTACGCAGACGTACGCCCCGACAAGGGGCTCTACAACCGCCTCGTCGCCCGCGGCCGCATGAAGCGGCTGCTGGACGAGACCGAGGTCGAGCGGGCCCGGACGAAGCCGCCGGAGGACACCCGCGCCTACTTCCGCGGACGCTGCCTGGAGCAGTACGCGGACGACGTCGCGGCGGCCTCCTGGGACTCGGTGATCTTCGACCTGCCGGGCCGGGACTCGCTCCAGCGGGTCCCAACCCTGGAACCGCTTCGCGGAACGCGTAATCATGTCAAGGAACTCCTGGACCGTTGCCGCACAGCGGAAGACCTGGTCAGGGTGCTGTCGGGCAACTGAGCCGGCCCACACGACCGGGCCGCCGGACAGGGTGGAAAGCCCGGCGAAAGGGAATCATCGAAGTGGTCGCCGTACGTTGGAGAAACTGCGGGGCCCATGTCGGATCCTGCTTGTAGGGTCTGATCAAGAACGTCGAACCGAGCGGGGTGAGGGTTATGGCGACCAAGGACACCGGCGGCGGACAGCAGAAGGCGACGCGTTCCACGGAGGAGGTCGAGGAGGCGCCCGAGGCACAGGCATCCGAAGACCTCAAGGAACGCCAGGAGAAGCTGAGCGACGACGTGGACGACGTCCTCGACGAAATCGATGATGTGCTTGAGGCTAACGCGGAGGATTTCGTGCGAAGCTTCGTACAAAAAGGCGGGCAGTAAAGGTCCGCCCGGTCGCTTCTCCTTTGAACCGAAGGTGTCGGGGGAAGGGTGGCCGGCGAGTCGAACCTGAAGCAGTGCAGGAAGCGCAAGCGTGAGCTTCCGGCAGCTTGTTCGCGCGTGACGGGAATCGACGTGATGGCCTTTGGGTGCACTGCCGGCAGTGCGTGGCGAAGTGCAGCGCCGCGCACTGCCGGCGCCGCCGGAGGGCCATGGGGAAGGCCGCGCGCGAGAAGGCGGACGTCCCAGCGGGGCACAAGCTCTGCCGGACGTGCGGCGAGATCAAGCCTCGCGGCGAGTGGCATCGCAACGCGGGCGCGCCCGATGGTCCCTCGGCGCGCCGCAAGGCGTGCAGGGCGGTCCAGGGGCGGCAGGACCACCTGAAGCGCCAGTACGGCACCACCGAAGCCGAGCGCGACGAACCGATCGCCTCGCAAGGAGGCGCCCGCTGCATATGTTTGTCCGTTCCGGCCGCACATGTGGATCACTGCCACGAGACGGGTAGGGTCCGTGGCGTACTGTGCTTCAGCTGCAATGCCGCACTGGGGCAGTTCAAGGATCGGCCCGATGCCATAAGGCGGGCTGCTGCTTACGTGGAAGGAATCGCGTGGAAGCCAACACTCGTAGCACCGGGCGTCTACCAGCTGCCTTCCTGACGCCTGGTTCGTCGTCCTTCATGGACTTCCTCTCCGAGCACCAGCCCGAGATGCTCCCGGGGAAGCGGCAACTGCCGCCGCTCCAGGGTGTGATCGAGGCGCCGCACGGCACCACGATCGTGGCCGTGAGCTTCCCCGGCGGGGTGGTGCTCGCCGGTGACCGCCGGGCCACCATGGGCAATGTCATCGCGCAGCGGGACATCGAGAAGGTGTTCCCCGCGGACGAGTACTCGGCGGTGGGCATCGCCGGCACGGCGGGGCTCGCCGTGGAGATGGTGAAGCTGTTCCAGCTGGAGCTGGAGCACTTCGAGAAGGTCGAGGGCGCGCAGCTGTCCCTGGAGGGCAAGGCGAACCGGCTGTCGACCATGATCCGTTCCAACCTCGCGATGGCCATGCAGGGTCTGGCCGTGGTCCCGCTGTTCGCGGGGTACGACGTGGACCGGGAGAAGGGGCGGATCTTCTCCTACGACGTCACGGGCGGGCGTTCGGAGGAGCAGGGGTACGCGGCCACCGGTTCCGGTTCGATCTTCGCGCGCAATGCCATGAAGAAGCTCTTCCGGGGTGATCTGAACGAGGCCGAGGCGACCACCCTGGTGGTGCAGGCCCTCTACGACGCCGCGGACGACGACTCGGCGACGGGCGGTCCCGATGTCGCCCGGCGGATCTACCCGATTGTCACGGTGATCACCGGGGACGGCTTCCGCCGGCTCTCCGAGGACGAGGCGTCCGAGGTCGCCCGGGCGGTGCTGGAGCGGCGGCTGGAGCAGCCCGACGGTCCGCGCGCCGCGCTGCTGTAGGCGCGGTTCGTCGGTGACGGCCCTCCATCCAGTGACTTCGACAGAAAGGGACGGTTGACCCGTGTCGACGCCGTTCTATGTCTCACCCCAGCAGGCGATGGCCGACCGGGCGGAGTACGCCCGCAAGGGCATCGCGCGTGGCCGCAGTCTGGTCGTGCTGCAGTATGCCGACGGCATCGTGTTCGTCGGCGAGAACCCGTCCCGTGCGCTGCACAAGTTCAGCGAGATCTACGACCGGATCGGCTTCGCGGCCGCCGGTAAGTACAACGAGTACGAGAATCTGCGGATCGGCGGTGTGCGCTACGCCGATCTGCGGGGTTACACCTACGACCGGGACGACGTGACGGCCCGGGGTCTGGCGAACGTGTACGCGCAGACGCTGGGCACGATCTTCTCGAGTGCGGCGGAGAAGCCGTACGAGGTGGAGCTGGTGGTGGCCGAGGTCGGTGAGACCCCGGAGGGCGACCAGATCTATCGGCTGCCGCACGACGGCTCCATCGTCGACGAGCACGGCTCGGTGGCGGTGGGGGGCAACGCGGAGCAGATCAGCGGCTATCTGGACCAGCGCCACCGGGACGGCATGACGCTGGCCGAGGCGCTGGCGCTGGCGGTGCAGTCGCTGTCGCGGGACACGAACGGCAGCGAGCGGGAGATTCCCGCGGAGCGGCTGGAAGTGGCCGTGCTGGACCGTACGCGACCGCAGCAGCGGAAGTTCAAGCGCATCACCGGCCGGCAGTTGGCGCGGCTGCTGGCGGCCGACGGCGCGGAAACGGCGTCCGAGGCGGAGGCCGACGTGGAGGCGGAGGACGAGGCCGGGGGCGCCCCGGAGGGCAAGGGGTAGAACCGGCCCATGCCCGGCTCGTTCGGGTGAGGCGGTGGGCCTGTGCGGCCCGGTGGGGGTGTGCGGCCGCGGTGCGGGCGGGCGCCCCCGTCCGGCCTGCCCGGCGGATCGTGCCGCAGATGCGGGGCCGGCGCGCACTTCGACCTCCGCCCCGCGGCTGCGGGCACCGGACCCGGCCGGCCCGGCCGGGAAGACGCAGCCGGTCACCGCGGCCCTGCTCCGCCGGACAGGCCCTGGTGTGTCAGGGGCGGGTGGCGGGCGGGGCCGTCGAGCCCCGGGTCACCAGGTGGACGGGGATGTCGCCGGCTTCGGGGGTGCGGTGGTCGAGGACCGCGAGGAGGGCCTGCATTCCGCGTTCGCCGAAGAGTTCCGCGTCGAGGCGGACCGTGGTCAGCTCCGGGTCGAGGGCCGTGGCCAGGGCCAGGTCGTCCAGGCCGGTGACGGAGAGGTCGTCGGGAACGCGCAGGCCGAGGCGGCGGGCCGCCTTGTAGGCGCCGGCCGCGAGCTGGTCGTCGTCGCAGACGACGGCGGTGGGCCGGCCCGGGGCGGCCAGGGCGGTGTGGGCGGCGGTGACGGCGCCCTGGATGGAGATGGGCGAGCGGGCGGTGCGCAGGGTGGTGCCGGGGACGGCGGCCAGGCGGGCGGCCAGTTCGCGGGCGCGGACGTCGAAGGTCCAGGAGGGGATGTCGGCCGCCAGGTGGAGGAAGTCTCGGTGGCCCAGGTCCAGGAGATGGCGGGTGATCCGGCGGACGCCGTCGGCGATGTCGAGGTTGACGGTCGCGGCGCCCGGGTTGCTCGTGGGGTCGCTGTCGAGCATGACCAGGGGGAGCTGGTCGCCGCGGATGGCGGTGAGGGCGTCGGCTGCCATGGAGGACGCGATGACGCCGTCGAGGGCGGCCTGCGCGGAGGCGAAGGGGTTGCGGGCGGGGCCGATGCCCTCGGGTGAGGGGTAGAGGACGACGCCGAAGCCGTGCTGGGCGGCGACGCGCGCGGCCCCGGTGTAGACGCCGGCGAAGAACTCGGTGGTGAGGGCCGGGACGACCAGGAGGACGGTGCGGGTGCGGCCGAGGCGCAGGTTGCGGGCGGCCAGGTTCGGGCGGTAGCCGAGGGTGTGCGCCGCCTCGCGTACGCGTTGTGCGGTGGTCTCCGAGACGCGGCCGCGCCATTTGTCGCCCATGACGAGGGAGACGGCGGCCTGGGAGACGCCGGCGGCCTGCGCGACGTCCCGGCTCGTGGGGCGGGTCTGGGCTCTGGCCACCGTGGGACCGCTCCTTCGACTGGACTCCGTCTGGACTGGTGAACAGCGGACATGGTACGTATGAAGACCGAAGTTATACGTACAACGTCGAGGTTCCGAGTGGCCCCGACGGGTGAATGGAGGGTGCCGCATGGCCACGGGATATCTGGAGATTCTCCGGGTGCGGCACGCGACCAGGCTCCTGGTGGGCACGCTGGTGGGCCGGCTGCCCAACGCGACCGCGGCCATCGCGATCGTGCTGTTCGTCCGCGCGGAGGGCGGTTCGTACAGTCTGGCCGGCGCCCTGGCCGCGGTGTACGGCGTGGCCAACGCGGTGGGGCAGCCGGTGCTGGGGCGGTTGGTGGACCTGCGGGGTCAGCCGCTGGTGCAGTTGCCGGCCGCGGTGCTGTCGGCGCTGGCGATGGCGGCCTTCGCGTTCGTGGGGATCGAGCCGAGGGGGGTGGCGTACGGGGCGGTGGCCGCCGCGGGGCTGTTCACGCCGCCGCTGGAGGGCGGGCTGCGGGCCCTGTGGTCCTCCGTGCTGCACCGCGAGGACCACGTGCACCGGGCGTACGCGATGGACGCGGTGGCCCAGGAGGTGATGTTCACCGTCGGGCCGCTGCTCGTCACGGTGTGCGCGTCGCTGTGGTCGCCGCAGGCCGCCCTGCTGGTGCTGAACGGGCTGGGGGTGCTGGGCGCCCTGTCCGTGGTGGTGTCGAAGCCCTCGCGCGCGTGGCGGTCGGCGCCGCGTGCGGCGCACTGGCTGGGCGCGCTGCGCTCGCCGGGGCTGCTGGCTCTGCTGGGCGCCTTCCTGTTCGTCGGCATCGCGATGGGGTCCATCACCGTGGCCGCGGTGCCCTACGGGGACGAGAACGGCGGTGACCACGTGTACGGCTGGCTGATGGCGGGCATGGGGTTCGGCGCGCTCGTCGGCGGCACGGCCTACGGGGCGCGCCAGTGGGCGGGGGAGCCGGCGCGGCGACTGCAGGTGCTGGTGGCGTTCCTGGCGGTGTGTTACCTGCCGCTCACGCTGATGCCGGGTCCGGTGGCGATGACCCTGCTCGCGGTGGTCGCCGGTCTCTTCCTGGCACCGGCGATCGCGTGTGCGTTCGTGCTGATCGACCGGCACGCGCCGGCGGGCACGGTCACGGAGGCGTTCTCGTGGCTGGTGACGACGTTCACGGTGGGCGCGTCGGTGGGAACGGGCCTGGCCGGGCCGGTGGTCGAGGCGGGCGGTGCGCAGGGGGGGTTCGCGATCCCGGCTGCCGCGGGTGGCGCGGCTCTGCTGGTTTTGATGTCGACCGGAAGGGTACTGGCGGTTCCCGCGGACGGGGCCCCGGTCGCGGCCGGTTCGGAAAATGATCCGAACCGTGCCGTCGAACCCCGTTTGGGTTCAGGGGATCGGGCGTAATGTTCAGTCATGGACCGCCGCATTTTCGGGCTGGAGAACGAGTACGGCGTCACGTGCACGTTCAGGGGACAGCGCCGCCTGTCTCCTGACGAGGTGGCGCGGTACCTCTTCCGCCGTGTCGTGTCATGGGGCCGCAGCAGCAATGTCTTTCTGCGCAATGGTGCCCGCCTCTATCTCGACGTGGGTTCGCATCCGGAATACGCCACACCCGAATGCGACAACGTGACCGAGCTGGTCACCCACGACAAGGCCGGGGAGCGCATTCTCGAAGGACTCCTGGTGGACGCCGAACGACGCCTGCACGAGGAGGGAATCGCGGGCGACGTCTACCTGTTCAAGAACAACACCGACTCGGCGGGTAACTCGTACGGGTGTCATGAGAACTATCTGGTGGCCCGGCACGGGGAGTTCTCCCGGCTCGCGGACATCCTCATCCCGTTCCTGGTGACCCGCCAGTTGCTGTGCGGCGCCGGGAAGGTGCTGCAGACGCCGCGTGGCGCGGTGTACTGCGTCAGCCAGCGGGCCGAGCACATCTGGGAGGGCGTCTCGTCGGCGACGACCCGGTCCCGGCCGATCATCAACACGCGTGACGAGCCGCACGCGGACGCCGAGCGGTACCGCCGGCTCCATGTCATCGTCGGCGACTCGAACATGTCCGAGACGACCATGCTGCTCAAGGTCGGTGCCACCGATCTGGTGCTGCGCATGATCGAGGCGGGCACGGTGATGCGCGACCTCACGCTGGAGAACCCGATCCGGGCGATCCGTGAGGTGAGCCACGACATCACGGGCCGCCGCAAGGTCCGCCTGGCGAGCGGCCGTGAGGCCTCCGCCCTCGAGGTGCAGCGGGAGTACTACGAGAAAGCGCTGGACTTCTGCGAGCGCCGCGGCACCCGCACCGGCACGGTCGCGCAGGTGCTCGAACTGTGGGGCCGCACCCTGGACGCGATCGAGGCCGAGGACCTCGACCGTATCGGCACCGAGATCGACTGGGTGATGAAGTACAAGCTGCTCGAGCGGTACCGGGCCAAGCACAACATGACCATGTCGCATCCGCGGGTCGCGCAGATAGACCTCGCCTACCACGACATCCACCGCCGTCGTGGTCTGTACTACCTGCTCGAGAAGAAGGGGCAGGCCGCCCGGATCTGCAACGACATGAAGATCTTCGAGGGCAAGTCCGTTCCGCCGCAGACCACCCGGGCGCGGCTGCGGGGTGACTTCATCCGCCGGGCGCAGGAGCAGCGGCGGGACTTCACCGTCGACTGGGTGCACCTCAAGCTCAACGACCAGGCGCAGCGGACGGTGCTGTGCAAGGACCCGTTCCGTGCGGTGGACGAGCGGGTGGAGAAGCTGATCGCCGGCATGTGAGACGGGTCGTTCCGCGGTTCTCCCGAACAGCGGAACGCCACACGGGCGCCGTACGTTACTCAGTGCGGCGCCCTTCTCACGCCGTAGAGTTGCGCGGACGCCACCGACAAGATCGATGATTACGAGGCCCCCACCGTGCGCCGACGCTCACTCCTCATTGCCGTACCCGCTGGACTGGCCACTCTCGCCGCGTGCGGCGGCGACGGGTCCGATTCGAGCAAGGCCAGCGAGAGCGCCTCGCCGTCCGCGACCGACGCGTCGGCCGCACCCCCGCCGAAGATCGTCGACGGTCCGCTGCCGGCGATCACCGGGGGTGTGGAGTTCGGTGAGAAGCCCACCATGGCCAAGGGCAGCGGTGACCCGTCCAAGGACCTCGCGGTGAAGACCGTCATCGCGGGCGGGGGCAGGACCGTCGCCGAGAACGACTTCGTGGTGGCCCACTACCTGGGCCAGGTGTGGAGCACCGCGAAGGTGTTCGACAACTCCTACGACCGCAAGGCCCCGCTGGCGATCCAGCTGGCGCAGGGCAGCATCATCGACGGCTGGCGGTACGGGCTGACGGGGAAGAAGGCCGGCAGCCGGGTCCAGATGGCGGTTCCGCCCACCTGGGGCTACGGCGCGCAGGGCAATGAGCAGGCGGGCATCAAGGGCACCGACACGCTGGTGTTCGTGGTGGACGTGCAGGACACGTTCAACGCGAAGAGTTCCGCCGAGGGCGGCGAGGTCGCCCAGGACAACGTCGACCTGCCGAAGGTCGGCACGAACACGGACGGGGAGGCGCCCTCCATCGAGGTGCCCGACACGAAGGCCCCGACGAAGCTGGTGTCGAGCTACGTCCTCGAGGGCGACGGCGAAGAGGTCGGTGCCGACAACAGTGTGCTCGTGCAGTACAGGGGCGTCCTGTGGGACGGCGGCAAGGAGTTCGACTCGACGTACGAGCGGGGGCAGTTGACCTCGTTCTCGCTCCAGCAGGTCGTCAAGGGATGGGCGCAGGGGCTGACCGGCAAGAAGGTCGGCAGCCGGGTCCTCATCGTCATCCCGCCGGAGCTGGGGTACGGCGACACGCCGCCGCAGGGCAGTGACATCAAGAAGGACTCCACGCTGGTCTTCTCGGTCGACATCCTCGCGAAGTTGTGACCGCGTGTGATGTAAGACTGTGTGTGTTCGCCTTTCCGTAGACAAGCAGGAGCGTTAGACGTGAGCATCGACAAGCCCGAGATCGACTTCCCGGGCGGCGAGCCCCCGGCGGACCTCGAGATCAAGGACATCTGGGAGGGCGACGGAGAGGTGGCGCAGGCGGGTCAGACCGTCACCGTCCACTACGTCGGTGTCTCCTTCAGCACGGGTGAGGAGTTCGACGCCAGCTGGAACCGCGGTGCTCCGTTCCGCTTCCCGCTGGGCGGCGGCCGGGTCATCCAGGGCTGGGACCAGGGCGTGCAGGGCATGAAGGTCGGCGGCCGTCGCCAGCTGACCATCCCCGCGCACCTGGCCTACGGCGACCAGAGCCCGACTCCGGCGATCAAGCCCGGCGAGACGCTGATCTTCGTGGTCGACCTGCTCGGGGTCTGATCACTCGCCCGATCACCGATCGGTCGCCCGCGCGACGTCACGTCGCGGTTGTGACCGGACTCGATCACCTGGGTCCATGCCTGTCCGGGCATGGACCCTCGGCTTTTGCCGCGCCACCACGGAGCGGTACGGTCATCGGACTGAGCAGCATGAGGAGGCGAAGGGCGTCGATGGCCATTGCCAAGGCCGAGCGGCTGATGAACCTGGCGCTGTGCCTGCTGGGCACGCGGCGGCCACTGAGCAAGCGTGAGCTGCGCGAGTCCGTCGAGGCCTACCTCGAGGCGGCCTCGGACGATGCGTTCAACCGGATGTTCGAGCGCGACAAGGACGATCTGCGCGAACTCGGGCTCGTCATCGAAACGGTGGAGAACCTCGACGGAGAGGTCGGCTATCTGGCCCGGCGGGACAGCAACCGTCTGCCGCCCATCACCCTGGACGCCGAGGAGGCCGCCGCCCTGGGCCTGGCGGCCAAGGTGTGGCAGCAGGCCAGACTGGCCGGAGCGGCCAGCGGCGCTCTGCAGAAGCTGCGCGCGGCGGGACTGCCCGAGGACGTCGACCCGTACGGGGCCCACAGCGCGCTCGAGCCGCGCATCCCGGTGCACGAGGCCGCCTTCGAACCGCTGATGCTGGCCTGCCGCGACCGTCGTTCCGTCGTCTTCGACTACCGCAAGGCCAATGCCGCGCAGCCCGAACCGCGCCATGTCGAGCCGTGGGCGCTGGAGTGCTGGCGCGGCCACTGGTACCTGGCGGGCTGGGACCGCGACCGGGGCGCCGAGCGGGTCTTCCGGCTGTCCCGGATCACCGGCAGGGTGCGCTCGCGCGGCACCCCTTACACCGCCCCGGTGCCGGACGTCGTCACCGTGCGCGAGACGGTGGCGAGCTGGGCGGGGGAGCGCGCGGAGCGCTCCGCGCGGATCCGGCTGCGCACCGACGCGGGGTACCCCCTTCGGGCGAAGGCCACGTCGGTGCGGGAACTCGGCGGGGGCTGGGAAGAGTTGGAGATTCCGTACGGGCACGGCCTGGACGCCTGGCTGGTGGAGTTCGGGGCGGACGTGGTGGTCCTGGAGCCCGCCGAGCTGCGGGCCGACGTGGTGGACCGGCTGCGCGCCGTGGCCAAGGGCTGAGGGGGACGGGACAAGAACGTGGCAGGCAAACCGGTCAGGCCAGTGAACGCCATCGACCAGACCCGGCGGATGCTCTCCCTGGTCACCTACCTGAGGGAGCGTCCCGGGGCCCGGATCGAGGACGTGGCGCGCGCCTTCGGCATCACCGAGGACGAGCTGGTCTCGGACCTCGACGTGCTGCCCATGTGCGGCACCAGTTTCCGCGGCGGCGACCTGCTGGACATCGACACCGACGGGGAGCGCATCTGGTGGCACAACCCGGCCGCGCTCGGGGCGGAGGCCGCGGAGCCGCTCCGCCTCGCCGCGGACGAGGCCACCGCGCTGCTGGTCGCCGCGCGTGCCGTGACCACCCTGCCCGGACTGCGCGAGAGCGACCGGCAGGCGCTGCTGCGGGCCACCGCCAAGGTGGAGGCCGCGGCCGGAGAGGCGGCGGGCGCCAGCGCCCGGCTGTCGGTGACCTTCGAGTCCGAGGGCGGTGTCTTCGCGGACGTCGACCGGGCCATCGCCGAGCGACGCAGACTGTGGATCCGCTACTACTCGCCCGCCCGCGACGAGCTCAGCGAGCGCGAGATCGATCCCATCCGCCTGGTCAGCGTCGGGCACACCTATGTGGAGGCGTGGTGCCGCCGCTCCGAGGCGCGCCGCACGTTCCGGCTCGACCGGGTCGCCGAGATCAGGATCCTCGACGAGCCGTCCGCGCCGCCCGAGGTCGAACTGCGGGACCTGTCGGAAGGGCTGATGCAGCCGGCGGCGGAGGATCCGGAGGTCGTGGTCGAGGTCGGACCGGGCGGCCGCTGGGTCGCCGAGTACTACCCGCACGACAGCGCGGATGAGCTGCCGGACGGCGGGCTGCGTATCACCTTGCGGACACCCGACCCGGCGTCGCTCAAGCGGCTGGCGCTGCGGCTCGGGGGGGACGGCCGGATCGTCACACCGGAAGACCTCGCGGACAGCGCCCGGCGGGCGGCCCGCGAGGCGCTGTCGGCGTACGACGGCGCCGGGGCGGCCGGATGAGCGGGCCGCACACGGTGTGCGCGGTCCGGGGCGGGCAGGACGACAGGCAGGAGCGAGGGCTGTGAGCAAGTCGGCGACCCCTGGAGCACCGACCCCTGGAGCACCGACCCCTGGAGTACGGGGCATGACGGTGGCGTCCGCGTTCTCCGGGATGAGGAGCGTGGCGCCGGTCGTGTTCCGGGCGGGCTGCCCGGACTGCAGAGGGCGTTTCGAGCTGGGCGCGAGCGCGCTGCGCCTGGTCATAGGGGCCAGCAGACGCACCACCTTCTACTCGTTCACCTGCCCCGCGTGCGAGACGGCGGTCCGTAAGCCGGCGGGGGAGCGGGTCGTCGAACTCCTCACCGGTGGCGGGGTCAGCACCCTACGGCTGCACTCGACGGCATAGAGGCCGCTCGGCCCGTGTCCCGGTGGCCCGCGGCTCCCTTCCCGGGCGCCGGGCGTTTCGCGCGGGCGGGGACCGTCTAGGCTCACCCCATGTTCTGGGCGATGTTCGCGGTTGCTGTGGGGTTCCTGGGGCTTGTGGTGCTCGGGGTGTTCGCCGTACGGGTCTTCGTCGAGGCGGAGCGGCTCGGCAGACAGGTCGCGGACTCGGCGAGTCGTATCGGCCGGGCCGCCGAGGACCTGGAGCGGGCGTCGGCCGGCGCGGCCCGTTCCGCACAGGCGCTCTGACCCGCCCCGGGACGGCTGTCCGGGTCCGCACGCCCTGTCGTGTTGCCGACCCGGGCGGGTACGCTGCTGACCGCGGCCCGGAGAACGAGGCCCGGACCGCGGACGGGAGTACGCACGGGGATTGCCCTACGTTCACCCCTGAGCGTTACGATCGCTGACAGCACGGTCATCGGACGCGTGTCCGAACGGTCGGACGGGGCAGCGCCCCACCCCCCAGCAGCCTCGGTGAGAAGGTAAAGAAATGTTCGGAAGGCTCGGAGCTCCCGAGATCATTCTCATCCTCGTCGTCATCATCCTGCTGTTCGGCGCGAAGAAGCTTCCGGACATGGCGCGGTCGCTCGGCAAGTCCGCCCGCATCCTCAAGAGCGAGGCCAAGGCGATGAAGGAGGACAAGGACAAGTCCTCCGCCCCCGCCGACCCGCCGGCCCCCGGCGACGACTCCGCGGCGCAGCGCACCATCCAGGCCGCCCCCGGTGACGTGACCAGCTCCCGCCCGGTCACGGAGCCGACGGACACGACCAAGCGCTGACGCAGGGCCGGACGCCGTCCGGTCCGCCGCACGAGATGGGAACGTGGGTTGCTCAAGTCTGCCCGCAAGCAGGAGAGGGATCCCGATGGGCGGATGCCCCTCGCGGAGCACCTTCGTGAGCTCCGCAACCGGCTCGCGAAGGCGCTGCTGGCCATCGTCCTGGTGACGATCGGCGCGGCCTTCTTCTACAACGAGATCATCAACTTCTTCACCGACCCGGTGCTCAAGTCGGTCGGCTGCGCGAAGTCCTTCGAGGAACTCGCCACCTCGACACGCGGTGAGCAGCCCTGCGCGCAGATCACCATCAACGGTCTGCTCACGCCGTTCACCCTGGCGCTGAAGGTCTCCCTGATGGCCGGTGTCGTCCTGGCCTCGCCGGTCTGGCTGTACCAGCTGTGGTCGTTCATCGCCCCCGGCCTGCACAAGCACGAGAAGAAGTACGCCTACGCGTTCGTCGCCACGGGCTTCCCGCTCTTCCTCGCAGGCGGCTACTTCGCCTACCGGGTGCTGCCGACGACGGCGGAGGTGCTCATCGAGTTCACGCCGTTCAATGTCGACAACCTCCTGCCGCTGGACGACCTGCTCGACCTCGTCACGCGCATGGTGATCGTCTTCGGGCTCTCCTTCGAGCTGCCGCTGCTGCTGATCATGCTCAACTTCACCGGGGCGCTGACGGGCAAGCGCATGCTCGGCTGGTGGCGCGGCATGATCATGGGCATCACGCTGTTCGCGGCCCTGGCCACGCCGAGCACCGACCCGCTGACCATGATGGCCCTCGCCGGACCGATCTGGATCCTGTACTTCCTGGCTGTCGGCGTCTCCCTGTTCAACGACCGCCGCAGGCGCCGTCTGGAGGCCATGGGCCCCGCCGACGACGAGGCCTCCGACCTGGACCTCACACCCGAGGACATCGGCGAGGCCGAACCCGTGCCGGCCAGGCGCGCCCTGCCCGAGCAGGCGAGCACGGACCGGGTCAACGGTTATGACGACGTGACCTGAAGACCGGGCGAGGGCTCGTAGGGTCGCGGGGTGACCAGCGAGATCACCCTCCTCGTCAACCCCACCGCGGGTCGCGGCCGGGGCGTCCGAGCGGCGCGGCCGGCCGCTTCCGCGTTGCGCGCGGCCGGTTTCTCGGTGCGGGCCGTACTCGGTGAGGACGCCGCGGACGCGCTCGCCCGTGCGCGCGGTGCCGTCGAGGAGGGCACCGGAGCCCTGGTGGCCGTCGGCGGCGACGGCATGGCGAACCTGGCCCTGCAGGCCGTCGTCGGCACCGGCACACCGCTCGGCCTGATCGCCGTCGGCACCGGCAACGACTTCGCCCGCTCGCTCGGCATGCCGCTGGGGGAACCGGCCGCGGCCGGCCGGATGATCGCCGACGCCCTCAAGTGCGGACGGGTGCGCGACATCGACCTCGGGCGGGCCGGCGACCGCTGGTTCGGTACCGTCCTCGCCTCCGGCTTCGACTCCCGCGTCAACGACCGCGGCAACCGGATGCGGCTGCCCGCGGGGCGTTTCACGTACGACCTCGCCATGGTCGCCGAACTCGCGGCCCTGCGCCCGATCCCGTACCGGATCACCCTCGACGACGGCGACGTCCGCGAGGTCGAGGCGACGCTGGTCGCCGTCGGCAACGGAGCCTCGTACGGGGGCGGCATGCGGATCTGTCCGGGTGCCGACCTCACCGACGGGCTGTTCGACGTCACGGTGGTCGGCGACTGCGGCCGGGCCGCGCTGCTGCGGATCTTCCCCACCGTGTACCGCGGAACGCACGTCGGCCGGCCCGAGGTGAGCGTGTTCCGGGCGTCGCGGGTGGAGCTGGCCGCCGAACAGGTCACCGGTTACGCGGACGGCGAACCGCTCGGGCCCCTGCCGCTGACCGCGAGCTGCGTACGCGGCGCGGTGCGGGTCGTGGGGCCCTGAGGGGCCGCGTCCGCTCCTGGATCCGGATAATGATCGTCCTGTTGTCAGCGCGGCCCGGTACGCTCGAAAGCACGATGACAGAGGACCTCTCACCGGCCGAGCGGTACGCGGCAGCACGCAGGCGCGCTGCCGAGCAGGCCACCGCACTCGCCTCCTTCCGCGAGATGTACGACTTCGGCCTCGACCCCTTCCAGATCGAGGCCTGCCAGGCGCTCGAAGCGGGGAAGGGTGTGCTGGTGGCCGCGCCCACCGGCTCGGGCAAGACGATCGTCGGCGAGTTCGCCGTCCACCTCGCCCTCCAGCAGGGCAAGAAGTGCTTCTACACGACGCCCATCAAGGCGCTGTCGAACCAGAAGTACGCCGACCTGTGCCGCCGCTACGGCGCCGACAAGGTCGGCCTGCTCACGGGCGACAACAGTGTCAACTCCGGTGCTCCCGTGGTCGTGATGACCACCGAGGTGCTGCGGAACATGCTGTACGCGGGCTCGCAGACGCTCCTCGGCCTCGGGTACGTGGTCATGGACGAGGTGCACTACCTCTCCGACCGTTTCCGGGGCGCCGTCTGGGAGGAAGTGATCATCCACCTGCCCGAGTCGGTGACCCTGGTGTCCCTCTCGGCGACGGTGTCGAACGCGGAGGAGTTCGGCGACTGGCTGGACACCGTCCGCGGCCACACCGAGGTCATCGTCTCCGAGCACCGGCCCGTGCCGCTGTTCCAGCACGTACTCGCCGGGCGCCGGATCTACGACCTGTTCGAGGAGGGCGAGGGCCAGAAGAAGGCCGTCAACCCCGACCTCACGCGGATGGCCCGGATGGAGGCGACCCGCCCGTCGTGGGGCGAGAGGCGCCGCGGCCGGAACATGCGCGAGGCGGACCGGGAGCGGGAGCGCAGACAGCGCACGCGGGTCTGGACACCGGGCCGGCCCGAGGTGATCGAGCGGCTCGACGCCCAGGGCCTGCTGCCCGCCATCACCTTCATCTTCAGCCGCGCCGCCTGCGAGGCCGCCGTCCAGCAGTGCCTGTACGCGGGGCTGCGGCTCAACGACGACCGGGCGCGGGAGCAGGTGCGCTCCCTCGTCGAGGAGCGCACCGCCTCCATCCCCACCGAGGACCTGCACGTCCTCGGCTACTACGAGTGGCTGGAGGGCCTCGAGCGCGGCATCGCGGCCCACCACGCGGGCATGCTGCCGACGTTCAAGGAGGTCGTCGAGGAGCTGTTCGTCCGCGGCCTGGTCAAGGCGGTCTTCGCGACCGAGACCCTCGCCCTGGGCATCAACATGCCCGCCCGCTCGGTGGTGCTGGAGAAGCTCGTCAAGTGGAACGGCGAGCAGCACGCCGACATCACCCCCGGCGAGTACACCCAGCTGACCGGCCGGGCCGGCCGGCGCGGCATCGACGTCGAGGGCCACGCGGTCGTGCTGTGGCAGCGCGGCATGAACCCCGAGCACCTCGCGGGGCTGGCCGGCACCCGCACCTATCCGCTGCGCTCCAGCTTCAGGCCGTCGTACAACATGGCGGTCAACCTGGTCGAGCAGTTCGGCCGGCACCGCTCGCGCGAGCTGCTGGAGACGTCGTTCGCCCAGTTCCAGGCGGACCGTTCGGTGGTCGGCATCTCGCGGCAGGTGCAGCGCAACGAGGAGGGCCTCGAGGGCTACCAGGACTCCATGACCTGCCACCTCGGCGACTTCGAGGAGTACGTGCGGCTGCGCCGCGACCTGAAGGACCGGGAGACGGAGCTGGCCCGCCAGGGCGCGGTCCAGCGGCGCGCGGAGGCGGCAGTCGCCCTGGAGAAGCTCAAGCCCGGCGACATCATCCACGTACCCGCGGGCAAGTACGCCGGGCTGGCGCTGGTCCTCGACCCGGGCCTGCCCGCGGGCCGGGCGGGCGGCCACCGCGGCGTCGAGTACCACGACGGGCCCCGCCCTCTGGTGCTGACCGCGGAGCGGCAGGTCAAACGGCTGGCGTCGATCGACTTCCCGGCGCCCGTCGAGGCGCTGGAGCGGATGCGCATCCCGAAGTCGTTCAACGCGCGCTCGCCGCAGTCCCGCCGCGACCTGGCCTCCGCGCTGCGGACCAAGGCCGGGCACATCGAGCCGGAGCGGCACCGCAAGCGGCGCTCCCAGGCGGCCGACGACCGGGAGATCGACCGGCTGCGCAAGGCGATCCGGGCCCATCCGTGCCACGGCTGCGACGACCGTGAGGACCACGCCCGCTGGGCCGAGCGCTACCACCGGTTGCGGCGGGACACCAAGCAGCTGGAGCGGCGCATCGAGGGCCGGACGAACACCATCGCCCGTACCTTCGACCGTATCGTCGCCCTGCTGACCGAGCTGGACTACCTGCGCGGCGACGAGGTCACCGAGCACGGCAAGCGGCTCGCCCGGCTGTACGGCGAACTCGACCTGCTGGCCAGCGAATGCCTGCGGGAGGGCGTCTGGGAGCAGCTCGGCCCGGCCGAACTCGCCGCCTGTGTCTCGGCCCTGGTGTACGAGGCCCGGGTCAGCGACGACGCGGTGGTGCCCAAGGTGCCCTCCGGCAGGGCGAAGGCAGCGCTCGGCGAGATGGTCCGCATCTGGGGGCGGCTGGACGCCATGGAGGAGGACTTCCGGATCACCCAGACCGAAGGGGTGGGCCAGCGCGAACCCGACCTCGGCTTCGCCTGGGCCGCCTACATGTGGGCATCCGGCAAGGGTCTCGACGAGGTGCTGCGCGAGGTGGAGATGCCGGCGGGGGACTTCGTGCGCTGGTGCAAGCAGGTCATCGACGTCCTCGGCCAGATCTCGGCGGCGGCTCCGGCGGTGGAGGGCTCCACGGTCGCGAAGAACGCCCGCAAGGCGGTCGACGGACTGCTGCGCGGAGTGGTGGCCTACTCGTCCGTGGGGTGACGGCGGACGGGCCCGGCCCGCCCCTCACCCGGTAAGCCCGGTGCGTTCGGTGCGCGCCGGGCTTCCGCGTCCCCGGCGCCCGCCGGCAACGGGACCGGATGGTTCCCCGGCCTTCGGCCGCGTACTTCACCTTTCACGGTGAGTGAGTTTCGTACACCCATGCGCCGTTACGCTCTGCGTCCGAACTCTTCCCGTGCGTGCAAATGGGCTCGAGCGTACTCCTGCCCCAGGGGTCATTTCCGGCACTTGCCGAATATGACACGGCGTTGATCCTGTCGGACTAAGCTCGCCCGCAGCGCACCGAGTTGGGATGAATTCGTGTGTCTGTTCCCTCTTGTGCGGATGATTCCCGTCATTTCCCGGTCCGTCCCCACCCGCACGTCCCCCGACCACCAGCCGATTCGTTTTCAGAGGCCTACATGGTGAGTGTCCAATCCCCGCCCGGTCGACGCGAACTTCCCTACGCACGCGTGCTGTTGCTGCCGGCCATACTGATGGCCGCGGCAACCGGAGCCGCGGTCGCCCTGGTGACGGAGCCCGCCCGGATCGCCGTCGGCACCTGCGGTGTCGTCGCCACCCTGCTGGTGATCGCCGCCGCGGCCGAGGCGGTGCGCCGCGGCCGCGTCCTGCGGGACGAGCGAGCCGAGTGCGAACGTCACCGCGCGTATCTGGAAGCGCGGATCGCCTCCCACGACACGGAGACGCTGCACTTCGCGGACGCCGTCGTCCCCGAGGCCCTGGACTTCCTGCACCGCGGAAACACCCCCAGGGAAGTCCTCCTCCATCTCAAGGAGGTCAACCCGGCCTGGCGTGATCTGCCCGAGTACCAGATCAAGCTGCTCAAGACGATGCTGAAGATCATCGACGACGAGGAAGCCCTGCGCGACTCCTCCCAGCGCTCCTTCGTCAGCATCGCCCGCCGCGTCCAGGCGATCGTCCATCAGCAGGCCAAGGAGCTGAGGGAGATGGAGGAGGACCACGGCCGCAACCCCGAGGTCTTCGACGACCTGCTGCGCATCGACCACGGCACCGCGCTGATCGGCCGCCTCGCCGACTCCATCTCCGTACTCGGCGGCGGCCGCCCCGGACGCCAGTGGCCCGAACCCGTCGCCCTCTACAGCGTGCTGCGCGGCGCGATGTCCCGCATCCTCGAGTACCGGCGCATCGACCTGAAGTCCATCGCCAAGGTCAACATCAAGGGCATCTCCGTCGAGCCGGTCATCCACGCCGTCGCCGAGCTCCTCGACAACGCCACGCGCTACTCGCCGCCCCACACCAAGGTCCACGTCACCGCCATCGAGGTGCAGACCGGCGTCGCCATCGAGATCGAGGACGCCGGAGTCAGCCTCGACGAGAAGGCGCGGGCCCGGATCGAGGACAAGCTGGAGCAGGCCAAGGCGGGTGTCGACCTCCAGGACCTCGGCACGAGCCCCCGTCTGGGCCTCGCCGTCATCGGCCGGCTCTGCTCCGGATACAAGATGCAGGTCTCGCTGCGCGCCTCCGCCTACGGCGGCGTCCGCGCGGTCCTCATCGTGCCCAGCGACATGATGACCACCGAGCCCGGTGTCGGCCTCGCCCACGGCATCGGCGCGACCGCCGTGCCCATGCAGGTCGACGCGCTCCCCGGCCCCAAGCGCGCCCCCAAGAAGCGCCGTCCCACCAGCCCGAGCATCCCCGCCACCGTCTCCATGGAGGACGACGTCCCCGAGGTCACCGAGTGGACCTCCAACGGGCTGCCGCAGCGTCGCAGCCGGATGAAGACGTCGCTGACCCAGCGGTACGCCGAGCAGGCAGCCGCCGAACGGGCCGAGCGGGAGGCCGCCGAGCGGGGCGAGACCGTCAGGTCCCCCTGGCCGGCACCCGAGCCCGAACCGGCCGAGCCGAAGGACGACCGCGAACCCGGGCTGTGGGTCGACGCGTTCTGGGACGGCTTGAAGAAGGACCTCGAACCCGGCGTCCACCCCACCGACTTCACCCGGAACCCGACCGCGTACCTGCATCTGATCAACGAACCGGCCCGCACCGAGGCCGACGACGAGGGGGACCTCAAGTGATCCAGCAACGCGCCAACTTCGACTGGATGCTCAAGGAGCTCGCCGACGGTGTACCCGGCGTCGAGATGATCGTGGTGCTCTCGGCCGACGGTCTGCGCATCGCCCGCTTCGGCGGCGAGCCGGACGCCGCCGACCGGGTCGCCGCCGCCTGTGCCGGCGTGCAGAGCCTCGCCGGTGCCGTCGCCGGGGAACTTCCGCGCAGCGACGGCGAGATGAAGATGGTGATCATCGAGATCAACGGCGGCTACTTCTATCTGATGGCCGCCGGCGCCAACGCCTATCTCGCGGTGCTCTCCGACATGACCTGTGAACCCGGGCGGATGGGGGCCATGATGCGCGACCTCGTCGTCCGTATCGGCGCCCATCTCACCAGTCCGCCCCGCCGGAACGGGACGACCGTATGACTCCTCCGCAACGCCAGAGGCGCTCTCCGCAGGAGGACCCTCCTCCGCCACCGGCCACGGACAAGAAGGAGGACGAACGGCCCAACCCGGAGCGGCTGTACGTCGTCACCGGGGCGGACGGGAACCGCGCGGACCTCGACCTCGTGACGCTGATCGTGGCGGGCGTCGAGGACCCCCCGCACTCCGCCACGCCCGAGCAGGCGGCACTGCTCCGGCTCTGTGCCGCACCCCTGTCCGTGGCCGAACTCTCGGCCTACCTCAGCCTGCCGTTCGGCGTGGTGACCGTACTGCTCACCGAGATGCTGGCGGCGGAACTGGTGCAGGCGCGCGCCCCGATCGTCCGGAAGGCGCTTCCCGACCGTTCCCTTCTCGAAGCGGTGATGCATGGACTTCAAAGGCTCTGAGACCATCCCGGGCCCACGGACCGAGGATCAGCTGCCGCACACGGCCGAGGCCGCGGCGAAGATCGTGATCGTGGGCGGCTTCGGGGTCGGCAAGACGACCATGGTCGGGTCGGTCAGCGAGATCAAGCCGCTGACCACCGAGGAGACCATGACCCAGGCCGGCGTCGGAGTCGACGACAACTTCGGTTCCGCGTCCAAGACGGCCACCACGGTGGCCATGGACTTCGGCCGCATCAAGATCACCGAACAGCTGGTGCTCTACCTGTTCGGCACCCCGGGCCAGGAGCGTTTCTGGTTCCTGTGGAACGGGCTGTTCGAGGGGGCGCTCGGTGCGGTGGTGCTGGTCGACACACGCCGTCTGGAAGTCAGCTTCGACGTCATGGGGCGGCTGGAGGAACGCGGCGTGCCCTTCGTCGTCGCCGTCAACACCTTCCCGGACGCACCCCGTTACCCGTTCGCGGATCTGCGGACGGCGCTCGACCTGCCCCAGGACGTCCCGATCATGGACTGCGACGTACGACGCCGTGCCTCCAGCCGGGACGTACTGATCACGCTGACGAGGTTCCTGCACTCGCTCGCCATGACGGGCTCGCGTACCTGACACCCCGGCCCCCTGCTCTCCTTCCCCCCTGTTCTCCGGAGCGACCACTGTGACGCCTGAATCCCACTCCCCGGCCGGAACGGACGACTCCCGTCCCGTCCCGCCCCCCGGCTGCCCCGCGCACGGCCAGGGCCCCGGGGGACTGCACCGGCTGCACGAATCGGCGGACCTGAAGAAGCTGTACGAGGAACTCCGCGCCGAACACGGACCCGTGGCGCCCGCGCTGCTCCACGACGACGTGCCGGTGTGGGTGGTCCTCGGCCACACCGAGAACCTGCACATGGTGCGCACCCCCGCGCAGTACACCCGCGACAGCCGTATCTGGTCCCCGCTCCGGGACGGCCTGGTCAAACCCGACCACCCGCTGATGCCGCACATCGCCTGGCAGCCGATGTGCGCCCACGCCGAGGGCGACGAGCACCAACGGCTGCGCGGCGCGATCGACTTCGCCCTGTCGACCATCGACTTCCGCAGTCTGCGCCGGCACATCAACCGCTGCACCCAGCGTCTCGTCAACCGGTTCTGCGAAGTGGGCGAGGCCGAGGTCGTCAGCCAGTACGCCGAGCACCTGCCGATGGCCGTGATGTGCCACATCCTCGGCATGCCCGACGAGTACAACGACCGGATGGTCGAGTCGGCCCGCGACATGCTCAGGGGCACCGAGACCGCCATCGCCAGCAACGCGTACGTCATGGACGTCCTGGGCCGGCTCACCGCCCGCCGCCGGCTGGAACCGCAGGACGACTTCGCCAGCCATCTCATCACCCACCCGGCCGGACTGACCGACGACGAGGTCAGGGAGCACCTGCGGGTGGTGCTCATCGCCGCCTACGAGTCGACCGCCAACCTCCTCGCCAACGTGCTGCGGACGGTGCTCGTCGACCCGCGCTTCCGGGCCCAGCTCAACGGCGGTCAGATGACCGTGCCGGAGGCGGTGGAGCAGCTGCTGTGGGACGAGCCGCCGTTCAGCACCATCTTCGCCTACTTCGCCAAACAGGAGACGGAACTCGGCGGCCAGCGCATCCGCCGGGGCGACGGACTGCTGTTCGCCCCGGCCCCGGCCAACGTGGACCCGCGGGTACGCCCGGACCCGACCGCCCACATGCAGGGCAACCGCTCCCACCTCGCCTTCAGCGGCGGCCCGCACGAGTGCCCCGGGCAGGACATCGGGCGTGCCATCGCCGAGATCGGCGTCGACGCGCTGCTGATGCGGCTGCCCGACCTCGAACTCGACGTCGACGACGAGGATCTGCGCCACACCGAGTCGATCGCCTCGCGCCATCTCGTCGAGCTGCCGGTCCGGTTCATGCCCAGGCCGCCGCAGGACATCACCGAACGGCCGAACCACGACGCCCGGCCCACGGCCCCGCGCCGCGACTGGCACATCGGCAGCTCCGCGCCGGGGGAGCCGGCACCGCCGTCCGCCGCCCGCCCCGAGCCGTTCGGACACCACGACGTCCCCGCCCCGCGGCCCGCGGCGCCGGCCGGGACACCGGACCCGCAGCCGGACTCGCGGTCGGCGGCCCGGTCGGCCGAGCCACCGGTCGCCGAGCCGGTGGCCGCCGCCGGCCCCGCGGAACCGGCCCGCGCGCCGGGCGCCTGGCAGCGCTTCCTGAGCTGGTGGCGCGGCTACTGACCGGGGGCGAGGGGGGCCGGGGGCGGCCGGTGAACAGCGGTCCGGGCCGTGGTGGTCCGTGTCCCGGCGGTTCGGTCGTCCGGAGCGTGGTCGTCTTCGGCACGGTCGTCCGTGGCCCAGGCCTCGTACGACGTCCACGCCGTGAGCGTCCGGCCACTGCGCAGACGGTGCCGTGCCCCCGTCACCGGGTCGGTGAACTCCAGTGCTCGCGCAAGCAGTTGCAGCGGGCGCCGGAAGTCACCGGCCGGGACGGGGCCGGTCACCTCCGGATACAGGGGGTCGCCGAGGATCGGCACGCCCAGGGCGTTCATGTGCACCCGCAGCTGATGGGTCTGCCCGGTACCGGGCACCAGCCGGTACCGGGCGAGGCCGTCGGCCCGGTGGTCCAGGAGTTCGACCCGACTGAGCGCGTTCGGCTCGCCCTCGACCTCACGGGCGGCCAGCACTCCGCGCTCCTTCACGATCCGGCTGCGCACGGTCCGGGGCAGGGTGAGCGCCGGGTCGTGGGAGGCGACGGCCTCGTACTCCTTGTGGATCAGCCGGTCGCGGAACAGCGTCTGGTACGCGCCCCGCTCCTCGGGCCGCACGGTGAACAGCACCAGCCCGGCGGTGAGCCGGTCGAGACGGTGCGCGGCGCCCAGCAGCGGGACACCCAGCTCGCGGCGCAGCCGGGCCAGCGCGGTCTGGGCGACATGGCTGCCGCGCGGGGTGGTGGCCAGGAAGTGGGGCTTGTCGGCGACGACGATGTGCTCGTCCCGGTACACGATCTCCAGCGGGAACGGCACCGGCACCTCGGCCGGCAGATCCCGGTGGAACCACACGAACAGTCCTGGCACATAGGGGGCGTCGGCAGGCACGGGCCGCCCGTCCACGCCCACGATCAGCCCCGCGTCGAACATGGCGTCGACGACACCGGAGCCGGCCGGGAGCCGGGCCACGAGATGGTCCCGCACGGTGGCCCACGCCCCCGCGCCGGGCAGCCGCACCCGCACCGGGTCCACACCGTCGCGCTGCGGCAGCGGGGAGGGCGGGACAGTCCTGCGTCTGCGGGTCACGAGGGCCAAGGCTACGCGTCCGCCCCGCCCTGTTCCTCGTGCCGCACCACCCGCCTGACCTCGGCCTCGACCACATGGCGCGGTTTCCCCTCGGCCCGCGCGAACTCACTCACCGACACGTGGACGTCACGGGCGAGGTCGCGCCAGGCCCGCCAGGCCGTCTCCCATGTGGTGGTCTGCCGACTGCTCCACTTGGTGCCCGTGGGAGGCCCGTACGTCTCCCGCAGATGGCGCACGCGCACATGCGCCTCGTCCGCCGCACGCTGCTTGGCCACGAGTTCTTCGAAGGTGACTGTCACGCGCCCGGATCCTCGGGCAGCGGGCGGGGGCGGGTCACCGCGCCACGCCGCCCGCCGCGGCGCGGGGGCCGGGGTTCACCCGACCGGCGCCGCCACGTGTGCCGGCCGGGACACCTGGATGCCGGTTCGGGCAGGACGGCGGACCGGTGGTGGTCCGAGGATGATTCAGGTGTGGCCCGGGGGCGACTCCGCGGCTGCTCGGCGGCGGCTCAGCCGGCCGCGGCCGCCGACTGCGGCTGTTCCTGCTCCGCCTCGACCCGTGCGTTCCACTCCTGCTTCGAGGCCTGCCAGCCGTCCTCGTTGTGACCGCGCCGCCAGTAGCCGGAGATCGAGAGGTCCTCACGCGCGATCTGCCGCTCGACCCGCAGCAGACGGCGCAGCTCCTTCACGAAGTGCGCCTCGCCGTGGACGAAGGCGTGCACCCGGCCCTCGGGGAACTCCAGACCCCGCACGGCCTCCACCAGAGCCTCACCGACCGGGCGGTCCCCCCGGTGCAGCCAGGTGACCGCCGCCTCGGAGTCGATCTTCTGCTCCTCCCGGGGGCCCTCGACCTCCACGAAGGCGTACGCCCTGGCCCCGCTCGGCAGGGCCTCCAGCGACCGGGCGATCGCGGGCAGCGCGCTCTCGTCGCCCACCAGCAGATGCCAGTCGGCGCCCGGGTCGGGGGCGTAGGCGCCGCCGGGGCCGAGGAAGAACACGCTCTCGCCCGGCAGGACCCGCCGGGCCCAGGGGCCTGCCAGCCCTTCGTCGCCGTGGATCACGAAGTCCAGCGTCAGCTCGCGCCGCTCGGCGTCCCAGTGGCGCACGGTGTACGTCCGGGTCACCGGCCACTGGTCGCGCGGGAACTCCCCGCGGATCCGCTGCATGTCGAACGGCTCGGGGTAGGTGACGCCCTCGGCGGGGAACAGCAGCTTCACATAGTGGTCGGTGCAGGTGTCCGCCGTGAAGTCGGCCAGGCCCTCGCCGCCCAGCACCACCCGCTGCATGTGCGGGGTCAGCCGCTCGGTGCGGAGCACCTGCCCGGAGTGGGGCCTGCGCGGCTGGCGTCCCGGTCGCTGTGCCATGGGGTCTCCCTGTCGCTCAGTTAGGTATACCTAAGTTAACACCTCCGTTCCGTGATCACCCGTGCACACCGGCGGTGTCCCTATCGCGCGAGGGTGGCCAGCAGCCGCTCCAGGGAGCCGCCCAGACCCCAGCGGGCCGCCAGTTCCCGTACGGCCTCCGGGTCGCGCGGCGTCCGCGGCAGGGTCGTGTCGACCTCCGGGAGCGGGACGTCGTCCGCGACCCGCACGACCTTCGGGGCGACCGCCAGGTACGGGCCCGCCCCGGTGAGGCGCACTCGCTGGGTCGGGGTGAGTCTGGCCTGCGGATCGTCGACCGCCGCCAGGATCCCGGCCAGGTCGCCGAACTCGGCCAGCAGCTTGGCGGCCGTCTTCTCGCCCACCCCCGGTACGCCCGGCAGGCCGTCGCTCGGGTCGCCCCGCAGCAGCGCCAGATCCGCGTACCCCGAGCCGCCCACCCCGTACTTCTCGCGCAGCACGGCCTCGTCGGTGATCTGGAGCGTGCCGACGCCCTTGAGCGGATACAGCACCCGCACCCCGCGCGCGTCGTCCACCAGCTGATACAGGTCGCGGTCCCCGGTGACGATGTCCACCGGGCCGCGCGCCCGCGCGGTGAACGTGCCGATCACGTCGTCCGCCTCGTACGCGGCGACGCCCACACGCGCGATACCGACGGCGTCCAGCACGGCCTCGATGACCGGCACCTGCGGAGACAGCGTGTCGGGCACCTCCTCCTCGTCGGGGCCCGACGGGCGTTCCGCGGCCACGCGGTGCGCCTTGTAGGAGGGGATCAGCTCCACCCGCCACGCCGGGCGCCAGTCGGCGTCCATGCAGGCCACCAGGTCGTCCGGATGATGGTCCTTGACCAGGCGGTCGATGAAGTCGAGCAGCCCGCGCACGGCGTTCACCGGCGAGCCGTCCGGGGCCCTGACGGAGTCCGGGACACCGAAGTAGGCCCGGAAGTAAAGAGAAGCGGTATCGAGGAGCATCAGTCGTCCGGTCACGCTCCGCATCATGCCGTACGCCACCGACAGGGCCCGGCGGTCGCCCGGCAGTACCGGCCCGGGACGTGCCGCACACGGCGCGACATGGCTTGAATGTGACGCAGGACACGATTGTGTTTGGGGTGAGCGAAAGGGGGGAGGCGCCGCCCCGGAGCGATGCCGGTTGCAGGTTCAACTGTCAGGAAACACATGAACCGTCCCGACGGGCGCCGCTCCTCTTCGTTGCCGTCGAGACAAGAGGTACGCGTGTCATCCAGGCTAGAGGCCGAACACCTCTACAAGGTGTTCGGCAGACGACCGGGCCAGGCGGTCGAGAGACTGCGCCAGAACGAGGCCGACCGTGAGGAGTTGCGTGCCCTCGGCACGACGGCAGCCGTCATCGACGCCTCGTTCACCGTGGAGCCCGGCGAGATCTTCGTCGTGATGGGCCTGTCCGGTTCCGGTAAGTCCACCCTGCTGCGCATGCTGAACGGCCTGTCGGAGCCGACCGCCGGAGCGGTGCGCTTCGACGGTGAGGACCTCACCGCGCTGTCCGACCGCGAGCTGCGCGCGGTCCGCTCCAAGAAGATCAGCATGGTCTTCCAGCACTTCGCGCTGTTCCCGCACCGCAGCGTTCGTGAGAACGCCGCCTACGGTCTTGAAGTGCAGGGCGTGCCCCGCGCCGAGCGCGAACGCCGCGCCGACGAGGCGCTCGCCCTGTGTGGCCTGGCCGGCTGGGAGCACTCCTGGCCCGACGAGCTCTCCGGCGGCATGCAGCAGCGTGTGGGCCTCGCCCGCGCGCTCGCGACCGACGCCGACCTGCTGCTGATGGACGAGTCCTTCAGCGCGCTCGACCCGCTGATCCGCCGCGACATGCAGGACCAGCTGGTGGAGCTGCAGAAGAAGCTGAAGAAGACGATCGTCTTCATCACGCACGACCTCAACGAGGCCATGCGCCTGGGCGACCGCATCGCGGTGATGCGCGACGGCCGTATCGTGCAGATCGGCACCGCGCAGGACATCCTGATCCGCCCGGCCAACGACTACGTCGCCTCCTTCACCCAGGACGTCGACCGTTCCCGGGTGCTGACCGCCGGCGCCGTGATGGAGCGCGAGGTGCGCGGCGACGAGGCCGACTGCACGTGCGAGACCGCGACGGCGCAGACGCCGTTCACCGATCTGTGCGCGATGAGTGCCCGCGCGGCGCACCCCGTGGCGGTCCTCGACGGCGAGGGCACGGTCATCGGCGTCGTGCCCCGGCAGCGGCTCGTCGGTTTCATCGGCGACGAGGAGGGTGCCCCCGGCACCTGCGACTCCCCGCGTGGCAAGGGCGAGAAGGTGATGGCCCGTGCCTAGGATCCCGCTCGGCGAATGGGTCAACAGCGGTGTCGACTGGCTGCTCGCCCATGTGACCTGGTTGTTCGACTTCTTCAAGGCCGTCTTCACCGGCGCCTACGACGGTGTCAACGCCGTCCTCCAGGCGCCCGAGCCGCTGCTGCTCGCCGGTATCTTCGCGGTGATCGCCTTCTGGCTGCGCGGTACCCTCGCCGGTGTCCTCACCTTCCTGGGATTCGCCTTCATCGATTCCATGGAACTGTGGGCGGACTCGATGGTGACGCTGTCACTGGTCCTCGTCGCCACCCTCATCGCGCTGGTCCTCGGAGTGCCCGTGGGCATCTGGGCGGCACGCTCGGACCGGGTCAGCGCCCTGGTGCGGCCGGTCCTGGACTTCATGCAGACGCTGCCCGCGATGATCTACCTCATCCCGGCGATCCTCTTCTTCGGGACGGGCCCCGCCCCCGGCATCGTCGCCACCCTGATCTTCGCGCTCGCCCCCGGCGTGCGCATGACCGAGCTGGGCATCCGCCAGGTCGACAAGGACCTCGTGGAGGCGGCCGAGGCGTTCGGCACCACACCCCGCAACACGCTGCTGCGCGTCCAGCTGCCGCTGGCGCTGCCCACCGTGATGGCGGGCGTCAACCAGGTGATCATGCTCGGCCTGTCCATGGCCGCGATCGCCGGCATGGTCGGCACCGGAGGCCTCGGCGGTGCGGTCATCGAGGCCATCGGCCAGCTCAACATCGGTCTCGGCGCCGAGTCCGGCCTCGCCATCGTCATCCTGGCGATCTATCTCGACCGCATGACCAGCGCCCTGGGCACCCAGGTGTCCCCGCTCGGCCGTCGCGCCGCCGCCAAGGCCCGCGCCGCCCAGGGACTGAAGATCTGGTCCTACCGGCCCCGCCCGCAGGTCGCCGTGATCGGTGTCGTCGTCCTGGCCCTGGTGGCCGGCGGCATGGGCGTCTTCGGCGGCAGCGGCAAGAGCGGCGGCACCGACACCGCCGCCGACACCGGGAACGTCGGCAACGGCAAGAGGATCTCCATCGGTTACATCCCCTGGGACGAGGGCGTCGCCTCCACCTTCCTGTGGAAGGAGGTCCTCGAACAGCGCGGCTTCGAGGTCGAGGCCACGCAGTTCGACGCCGGCCCGCTCTACACCGCGCTCGCGCAGGGCGACATCGACTTCCAGACGGACTCGTGGCTGCCCACCACCCACGCCGAGTACTGGAAGAAGTACGGCGACAAGCTCGAGGACCTGGGCACCTGGTACGAGGAGACGACACTCGAACTCGCCGTGCCCGCCTACATGGAGGACTTCGACTCCCTGGAGGACCTCAAGGGCGGGGCCGACACCTTCGACGGGAAGATCACCGGCATCGAGTCCAGCGCCGGCATGATGGGCCTGCTCAAGGACAAGGTCCTGCCCGACTACGGTCTGGACGAGGAGTACAAGGTCGTCGACAGCTCCACGCCGGCGATGCTGGCCGAGCTCAAGCGCGCCTACAGCAAGCAGGAACCGGTCGTCGTCACGCTCTGGTCGCCGCACTGGGCGTACAGCGACTACGACCTGAAGAAGCTGAAGGACCCCAAGGGCACCTGGGGCGAGGGTGACGCCGTGCACACCCTGGGACGCGAGGGCTTCACCGCCGAGAACCCCACCGTCGGCCAGTGGCTGAAGGACTTCTCGATGACCGAGGAGGAACTCACCAGCCTGGAGGCCGAGATCAACAAGGCCGGCAAGGGCAGGCAGCAGGACGCCGTCCGCGCGTGGCTCAAGGACAACCCGGACGTCGTCGACAGGCTGGCCCCGGTGAAGTCCGGTTCCGCCGCCACCCCGGCCGAGGCGAAGCGCCCTCTGACCGTGGCGTGGTTCCCCTGGGAGGAGGACATCGCGATCACCTACCTGTGGAAGAACGTCCTCGAGCGGCGCGGCTACAAGATGAACCTGAAGCAGATGGAGGTCGGCCCGGTCTACACCGGCCTCGCCGGCGGGGACATCGACCTCAACTTCGACGCCTGGCTGCCGTATGCCCAGAAGAACTTCTGGGACCAGAGCAAGGACAAACTGGTCGACCTCGGCACCTGGTACGAGCCGACATCACTGGAGGTCTCCGTCCCCTCGTACGTCAAGGACGTCAAGTCCCTCGAGGACCTCAAGGGCAAGGCGGACCTCTTCGACGGGCGGATCGTCGGCATCGAACCGGGCACCGGCGAGATGGACCTGCTCAAGAACAAGGTCCTGCCGGGATACGGCCTGGACGAGGAGTACAAGGTCGTCGACGGCTCCACGCCGGCGATGCTGGCCGAGCTCAAGCGCGCCTACTCCAAGAAGGAGCCGATCGCGGTCACCCTCTGGTCCCCGCACTGGTCGTACAGTGAGTACGAGCTGACCAAGCTGAAGGACGACAAGAAGCTCTTCGGCGAGGGCAACACCATCCGCACCATCGCGAAGAAGGCGTTCCCCGAGCAGTACCCCGAACTCACCAAGTGGATCAAGGGTTTCAGGATGAGTGAGGACGAGCTCGGCACGCTCGAGAAGGAGATCAAGGACCGCGGCCAGGGCAAGGAGGAGGAGGCCGTAGCCGCCTGGCTCGAGGAGCACCCGGACGTGGTGGGGCGCATGACCCCGCAGTGACGCCGGAGACCACCGCGTCGATCACCGGTCGCCGAGGTGACACCCGGCACCGCCCGCCCCTCGGGGCATGTACGCCCGGAGCGGACGGGGCGCACGGCCCGCATCGGGCGCAGCGTCACAACGGGCGCACACCGGGCGGGAACACGGCAGGAATCCGGCCAATCACACAGTGTCATGCCCTCCCCGAACCTCCGGGCCTTCGCCGCGACCTCCCGCCCCTCTTCGGGGGACAATGGCGGAAACACCCTGCGTCCTGCGCACATCGAACCGGAGGGCTCGCGCATCGGCTGGCGTGAACTGTGGGTTGTGCGCGATCGCACAGGACGACGACGTGACAGGCGCCTGAAACGGTTTGCCGAACATGCGTAGGGTGCAGACAGCTCGACAGGAGGAGTGCGCCGCCGGACCACGGGGCACGGACGCGGGCACAGGCACAGGGCGACGGGCGAAGGAGGGAGCCGAAGCGATGGGCGACCACAAAGAACAGCCATTGCGCGTGGGCGCGGCCGTGCGGCGGCGACGCCGCGCGCTCGATCTCACGCTTGCCGTCGTGGCCCAGCGCAGCGGCCTGTCGGTCCCGTTCCTGAGCCAGATCGAGAACGAGCGCGCGCGCCCCAGCCAGAGTTCCCTGGAGAAGGTCGCCGACGCCCTGCGCACCACCGCCGTGGAACTCCTCGCCGCCGCCGACCCGGCGTGCAGTGTCGACGTCGTCCGCGCGGAGGCCACCGAGCAGTTGCCGGCCCCCCGTGTCCGGTCCCTGGTGCGGGGCCATCACCAGATGCACGCCTGCGAGTTCACCGGCGACCACGACGCCGGACGTGAATTCCAGTTCCGCAACGACCAGTTGATGTATGTGGCGGACGGTGCCGTGGAGATCGAGGCGGAAGGCCGCGCCTACCGCCTCGGCCGAGGCGACACCCTGTACCTCACCGGAGGTGTCCGGCACCGGTGGCGGGCCACGGTCGCGGAGACCCGGCTGATCGTCGTCGCCGTCGCCGAGCACATCGAGGCGGTCCGGGACAAGCCCCGCCGGTGAGTCGCGTGCGGATCGTCTCCCTCGTCCCGTCCCTCACCGAGGCCGTGGCACTGTCCGCTCCCGGCACCCTGGCCGGCGCCACCGACTGGTGCACGCATCCCGCCGGACTGGACGTCGTACGGGTCGGCGGCACGAAGAACCCGGAGGTCGGCCGGATCACCGCCCTCGCCCCCGATCTGGTGATCGCCAACGAGGAGGAGAACCGCGTCCCCGACCTCGACGCCCTGCGCGCGGCGGGCCTCGAGGTCCTGGTGACGGAGGTACGGACGCTGCCCCAGGCCTTCGGCGAGCTGGCCAGGGTGCTCACGGCGTGCGGCGTGAGCACCCGCCCCCGATGGCTGGACGACGCCGAAGCCGCCTGGGGGGCCGTGGCAGTCCCGGCGACCCGCCGGACCGCGGTCGTGCCGGTCTGGCGGCGGCCCTGGATGGTGCTGGGCCGTGACACCTTCGCCGGTGACCTGCTGTCCCGCCTCGGCATCGACCACCTGTACACGGGCCATCCGGAACGCTATCCCCGCGTACCCCTGGACGCGTTGCGCGCAAAGGCCCCGGATCTCGTCGTGCTGCCCGACGAGCCGTACCGCTTCACCGCCGACGACGGTCCCGACGCCTTTCCCGGACTGCCCTGCGCCCTGGTCGGCGGCCGGCACCTCACCTGGTACGGGCCGTCGCTGGCCGAGGCGGCGGCGGTGCTGCTCCGGGAACTGCGAGCGGCAGGCAGCCGGTAGCACCGCGCGGCATAGGCTGGCGTGATGAGTACGACGGACGGCCACGCGGGACAGCGGCCTGTGACCACGGGATTCCTGGCCCACCGGGTGCCGGACCTCGGAGCGCTGGAGCTGCTGCTTGCGGTGGCGCGGGTCGGGAGCCTGGGCGGCGCGGCGCGCGAGCTGGGCATCACCCAGCCCGCCGCCAGCAGCCGGATCCGGTCCATGGAGCGGCAGCTCGGCGTGGCGCTGGTGGACCGCTCACCGCGCGGATCGCGCCTGACCGACGCCGGAGCGCTCGTCACCGACTGGGCACGGCGGATCGTGGAGGCCGCGGAGGCCTTCGACGCCGGCGCGCAGGCACTGCGGGACCGCCGGGACTCACGGCTGCGGGTGGCGGCGAGCATGACGATCGCCGAGTACCTGCTGCCGGGCTGGCTGCTCGCGCTGCGCGCGCAGCGGCCGGACACGGCGGTCTCCCTGCTGGCGGGGAACTCCGCGACGGTCGCGGAGCGGCTGCTCACGGACGAGGCGGACGTGGGCTTCGTCGAAGGGCTGACCGTGCCGACGGGCCTGGACTCCGTGGTGATCGCCCACGACCGGCTGATCGTGGTGACGGCGCCGTCCCACGCCTGGGCCCGCCGCCGTCGCCCGCTCGCCGCCGAGGAGCTGGCGACCACCCCGCTCATCCTGCGCGAGAAGGGCTCCGGCACCCGGCAGGTCCTGGACACCGCACTGGGCGGCCTGGCCCGCCCGCTGATCGAACTGTCCTCCACGACCGCGGTGAAGGCCGCCGCGGTGAGCGGCGCGGGCCCGGCCGTCCTCAGCGAACTGGCCGTGGGGGAGGAGCTGGCGATGCGCCGTCTCATCCGTGTCCCCGTGGACGGCATCGCCCTGGCCCGCGACCTGCGCGCGGTCTGGCCCACCGGCCACCGCCCCACGGGCCCGGCCCGTGACCTGCTGGCCCTGACCCGGGGCTGAGCACCCGGCGCGCCGGGCACCGGGTGCCGCGCGGTCGGGTCACGGTGGGGCGGCCCCGTGGGTCACGGTGGGGCGGCCCCGTGGGTCACGGTGGGGCGGCCCCGTGGGTCACGGTGGGGCGGCCCCGTGGGTCACGGTGGGGCGGCCCCGTGGGTCACGGTGGGGCGGCCGCCCGGACCAGATGGCGTACCACCCGCGGGTCCTCGTCCATCTCGGGATGCCACTGCACGCCCAGGACCCATGCGCCCGTCGGGAGTTCGGCCGCCTCCACGGTCCCGTCCGCCGCGTACGCCGACGGGATCAGGCCCTCGCCGAGGCGGTCCACCGCCTGGTGGTGGAAGGTCGGTACGGACGTCTCCTCCGGGACGGCGTCGGCGTACCGCGTGCCCGGCACCGGCTTGACCGGGTGCCGGCCGAAGACCCCCGGCGCCCCCCGGTGGCCGTCGAGGTGCTGGACGAGGGTGCCGCCCAGTGCCACGTTCAGCAACTGCAGGCCCCGGCAGATCCCGAGCAGCGGAACGTGGCGGTCCAGCGCCGCCCGGATCAGAGCGAGTTCCCAGGTGTCCCGGGCACGGTCGGGCGGCCCGGTGCGCGGGTCGGGCTCGGCGCCGTAGCGGGCCGGCTCCACGTCGGCCCCGCCGGCGACGACCAGCCCGTCGAGCCGGGCCACCGTCGCCGCGGCCTGCTCGGGCGAGTCCGGCGGGAGCATCGCGGCCAGCCCGCCGGCCCGCTGCACGAGCCGCGGATACCCGATGGGCAGCAGCGCGGCGTCCATCCGCCACACGCCCCACCGGACCCCGGACTCCTCGTACGTGCTGATGCCGATCAGCGGCCTGGCCGTCATGCTCTGTTCCTCCGTCTTCGACGCCGGTCCGGTCAGTCCCGGGACAACTCCGCCTCGGCCGCCGCCAGCGCCGCGAACTCCTCCTCCGGCGCCTTCGCCACCAGATGCCTGCGGCTGTACAGGCCGAAGTACGCCACGGCCACGATGTACACCGCCAGCGCGATGAACGCCGCCGTCACATCCACCAGGAAGGTCGCCACCAGCGCCGCGCAGGCGAGCACCAGCGCGACCGACGAGGTCAGCACCCCGCCCGGCGTACGGTACGGCCGCGGCAGCTCTGGTTCGCGGCGGCGCAGCACGATGTGCGACAGGGACATCAGCGCGTACGAGATGGTCGCGCCGAAGACGGCGACGTTCAGCATGCGCGCGCCGTCGCCCGTGCCGGCGGCCAGCGCGAAGCCGATCGCGCCGGGCACCAGCAGCCCGAGGTACGGGGCCTTGCGGCGGCTGGTGAGGGACAGGAACTTCGGCAGATAGCCCGCACGGGACAGCGCGAACAGCTGGCGGGACCCGGCGTAGATCAGCGAGAAGAACGACGCCACCAGGCCGGCGAGCCCCGCGTAGTTCACGATCCGGCTGAGCACGGTCGCCTCGCCGTCCGGCTGGAGCGCCTCCACCAGCGGGTTGCCCGCGTCCTGCACGGCGGCCGAGCCGCGCGCCCCGGCCGCGGCGAAGAAGGTGACCACCGCCAGGACCACGAGGATGCCCATGGACCAGCGGATCGCCTTCGGCAGAGTCCTGGCGGGGTTCCTGGTCTCCTCGGCGGCGAGCGGTACGCCCTCGACGCCCAGGAAGAACCACATGCCGAACGGGAACGCCGCCCAGATGCCGAGCAGACCCATCGGCAGCCAGGAGTTCGCGCCGAAGGCCGTCGCGTCCACCGGGATGTCGTCGAGCGAGGACGCGTCGAACGAGGGCAGCGCGCCCAGCGCGAAGACGATCAGGGCGGCCACGGCGATCCCGGTGACGACGAAACTGAACCGCAGCGCCTCGCCCACGCCCCACAGGTGGATGCCGATGAAGATCACGAAGCAGGCGAGGTGGACCGGCCAGCCGGACTCGAGACCGAACAGGCCCAGCGACTCGACGTAGTCACCGATGAAGATGGAGATCGCGGCGGGGGCGAGGACGTACTCGATCAGGATGGCGGTGCCGGTGAGGAAACCGCCCCAGGGGCCGAGCGCCCGGCGGGCGAAGCCGTAGCCACCGCCGGCGGTGGGCAGGATCGAGGACAGCTCGGCGAGCGCGAAGACCATGCAGATGTACATGGCGCCCATGAGCACCATGGCGATCGCCAGGCCGCCGAAGCCGCCTTCGGCCAGCCCGAAGTTCCAGCCCGAGTAGTCGCCGGACACGACGTACGCGACGCCGAGACCGGTCAGCAGCAGCCAGCCGGCGCTGCCGCGGCGCAGCTTCCTGCGGTCCAGATAGTCGTCCGGGACACCGCCGGTGCCGTGGTCCGCGCCCCCGGTGGGCGGAGAGGCACAGGAGGACGACGGCGAGGACGACGGTGAGGGAGAGGACGGTGGTGGCGGAAGGCTCACGGGGCGACTCCCCAGGGGGCGGTGGCGAGGAAGCGGGCAATGGAT
Organism: Streptomyces yamdrokensis; assembly: GCF_053890455.1. Classification (NCBI taxonomy): domain Bacteria; kingdom Bacillati; phylum Actinomycetota; class Actinomycetes; order Kitasatosporales; family Streptomycetaceae; genus Streptomyces; species Streptomyces yamdrokensis. The sequence goes on along the minus strand of NZ_CM132679.1, from coordinate 1,406,226 downwards.
CGGACCCAGACCTTTGTGGGCCCATACCTTCCCGGCGCGGACGGCGGGACGCAAGACCCTCGCACCGGAACCGTGTACGAAGCCCCGCACCGGTTCCTCGCGTCCGAGGCCCCCGCCGGAGCCCGCCCGAATCCTCCGCACCCGCCGCACCCGCACCGAAGCCCCGCGCCGGCCCGCGTGGCGCGTCCCGCGCCCGGGCCGCCGGTACACCGCCCCGTCACCCGGGTGTCACGCCAGGAAACCCCGCAGCAGCGCGGCGGTCCCCGCGCAGTGCTCGCGCGCGATCTCCCGTGCCCCGTCCGCGTCCCCGTCCAGCACCGCCTCGACCAGCGTGGTGTGCTGCCGCTGCGAGTGCTCCAGATTGCGCACCAGCAGGGGGATGCAGTCCAGCAGGTCGTTCACCGTCGCCCGTACGGCCGCGTACTGCGCGGTCAGCGTCGGCGAGCCGGACAGCTCCGCCAGCGTGAGATGGAACAGCGTGTCCAGGCGGCGGTACCCGGCCGGCGGGGCGTCCCGCGTGCCCGTCAGCGCCCCACGGAGCCGCGCCGCCCGCGCGTCCGACAGGCCGTGGTCGGCGCACAGACCCGCCGCGCCCACCTCCAGCACCTCCCGGAACCGCAGTACGTCCTCGATGTCGACCCCGGCGATCCGCCGCCGCAGCTCGGTCCCGCCCGCATCCGTCGGCCGGGGCAGCACGAACGTGCCGCCGTACCTGCCGCGCCGGGACTCCACGAGGCCCTGGTCCTGGAGCACCTTCAGCACCTCGCGCAGCGTCCCCCGGCTGATCCCCAGCCGCCCCGCCAGCTCCCGCTCGGCCGGCAGCCGCTCCCCGCCCGGCACCAGGCCCAGCCGCACCACCTGCAGGATCTGCTCCAGCGCCTCCTCGAAGCCGTTGCCCGCGCGCACCGGCCGCAGCACCGGCCCGAGACCGTCACCGAGCGCGCCGTCCCCTTCCTCCGACATGCGGCCGTCCCCCCTTCCCAAGCAATGGTTCTCCGCAATACCTTATGACTCCCGGCCGACCGAAGAAGCCCGAAGAAGCCCGAGGAGGCTCTCCCGTGGCAGACCCCACGCCCCCGCTCGGTGTCGAGGAGCTGCACGCCCTCGTCGCGGGCGGTGAGATCGACACGGTCGTCCTGGCCTTCCCCGACATGCAGGGGCGGCTCCAGGGCAAGCGGTTCGCCGCGCGCTTCTTCCTCGACGAGGTGCTCCGGCACGGCACCGAGGGCTGCAACTACCTGCTGGCCGTCGACGCCGACATGAACACCGTCGACGGTTACGCCATGTCCTCCTGGGAGCGCGGCTACGGCGACTTCGCCATGTTCCCCGACCTCGACACGCTCCGCCGCGTGCCGTGGAACGAGGGCACCGCCCTGGTCGTCGCCGACCTGGCCTGGGCCGACGGCTCCCCGGTCGTCGCCGCCCCCCGTCAGATACTGCGCCGCCAGCTGGAGCGCCTGGCCGCACTCGGATACACCGCCCAGGTCGGCACCGAACTGGAGTTCATCGTCTTCCGGGACACCTACGAGCAGGCCTGGGACGCCGGCTACCGCGGGCTCACCCCGGCCAACCAGTACAACGTCGACTACTCGGTGCTCGGCACCGGCCGGATCGAACCCCTGCTGCGCCGCATCCGCAACGAGATGGCCGCCGCCGGCCTCACCGTCGAGTCCGCCAAGGGCGAGTGCAACCCCGGTCAGCACGAAATCGCCTTCCGCTACGACGAGGCCCTGGTCACCTGCGACCAGCACGCCGTCTACAAGACCGGCGCCAAGGAGATCGCCGCCCAGGAGGGCGTGTCGATCACCTTCATGGCCAAGTACAACGAACGCGAGGGCAACTCCTGCCACATCCACCTCTCCCTCGCCGGCCTCGACGGCACCACCAGCGCCATGCCGGGTTCGGCCCAGGACCCCGACTCCATGTCGGACGTCATGCGGCACTTCCTCGCCGGACAGCTCGTCGCGCTCCGCGAGTTCTCCCTGCTCCATGCCCCGCACATCAACTCCTACAAGCGTTTCCAGCCGGGCTCGTTCGCGCCGACCGCCGTCGCCTGGGGGTACGACAACCGCACCTGTGCCCTGCGGGTCGTCGGCCACGGCCGCTCCCTGCGCTTCGAGAACCGGCTGCCCGGCGGTGACGTCAACCCGCATCTCGCCGTGGCGGGCATGGTCGCGGCCGGGCTGTACGGCGTCGAACACGGTCTCGAACTGCCCGAGCCCTGCCGGGGCAACGCCTACGCCGCCGGCTTCGAGCACGTCCCGACGACCCTGCGGGAAGCCGCCGAACTGTGGGAGAACAGCACCATCGCGAAGGCGGCCTTCGGCGACGAGGTCGTCGCGCACTACCGCAACATGGCGCGCGTCGAGGTGGACGCCTACGACGCCGCGGTCACCGACTGGGAGCTGCGCCGCTCCTTCGAACGCATGTGAGGCCCCCGTTGCCGCTGCCCGACGCACTGCCCGACGACGTGCCGCTGCCCGACGAGCTGCACGTACAGAACCCCGCCACCGAAGAGACCGTCGCCACCGTTCGCGCCGCCTCCGCGGCCGACGTCGACGCCGCCGTCACAGCGGCCGCGCGGGCGCAGACGACCTGGGCCGCCCTGGGCCCCGGCGACCGCGCCCGGCTGCTGCGCCGCTTCGCCGCCACCGTCGACGAGCACCTGGAGGAACTGGCCCGTCTCGAGGTCCGGGAGGCCGGGCACACCCTCGGCAACGCCCGCTGGGAGGCCGGAAACGTCCGGGACCTGCTCGACTACGCCGCCGGGGGAGTGGAGCGGCTCACCGGCCGGCAGATCCCGGTCCCCGGCGGCCTGGACGTCACGTTCCTCGAACCACTCGGCGTCGTCGGCGTCATCGCGCCCTGGAACTTCCCGATGCCGATCGCGGCCTGGGGCACGGCACCGGCCCTCGCGGCGGGCAACGCGGTCCTCCTCAAGCCCGCCGAGGCGACCCCGCTCACCGCGTTGCGTCTGGCCCGGCTCGGTCTGGAGGCAGGTCTGCCCGAAGGGCTGTTCCAGGTGCTGCCCGGCCACGGGCCGGTCGCCGGCGACGCGATCGTCGGGCACCCCGGCATCGCCAAGATCGTGTTCACCGGCTCGACGGCCGTGGGCCGGCGGGTGGCGGCCAAGGGCGCGGCACTGCTCAAGCCGGTCACCCTCGAACTCGGCGGCAAGAGCCCCAACATCGTCTTCGCCGACGCCGATCTCGAAGCCGCCGCGGCCGCCGCCCCCATGTCCTTCCTGGACAACGCCGGCCAGGACTGCTGCGCCCGTACCCGCATCCTCGTCCAGCGCTCGGCGTACGACCGCTTCCTCGGCCTTCTCGCCCCAGCGATCGAGTCCGTCGTCGTCGGTGACCCGGCCGACGAGCGGACCGACATGGGCCCGCTGATCTCCCGGACCCAGCTGGACCGCGTCCGCTCCTACGTCCCCGACGACGCCGACAAAATCCGCGGCAAGGCCCCCGAGGGCGGCCCGGGCTTCTGGTTCCCGCCCACCGTCCTCACCGGCGTCGACCCGCACGCGCGCGTGGCCGTCGAGGAGGTCTTCGGGCCCGTCGCCGTCGTGCTGCCCTTCGAGGACGAGGCCGACGCGATCCGCCTGGCCGACGCCACCGAGTACGGCCTGTCCGGCTCGGTCTGGACCAGGGACCTCGGCCGCGCCCTGCGGGTCTCGGGTGCCGTCCGCGCCGGGAACCTGTCCGTCAACTCCCACTCCAGCGTCCGCTACTCGACGCCTTTCGGGGGGTTCAAGCAGTCCGGCCTCGGCCGTGAACTCGGCCCCGACGCCCTGGCCGCCTTCACCGGGACCAAGAACGTCTTCATCAGCACCGAAGGCACGGCGAGCAGCGTGAGCACATCAAGCACCGAGAGCACCGAGAGCACCGAGAACACCGAAGGCACGGAGGGCCCCGCGCAGTGAGCGAAGCGACCGAGGACATCATCTGCCGCCGCCTGGTCGGCCGCACCGCCGTCGTCACCGGAGCGGGCAGCGGCATCGGCCTGGCCACCGCCCACCGGCTCGCCTCCGAGGGCGCCCATGTCGTCTGCGGCGACGTGGACGAGGTGCGCGGCAGGGCGACCGCCGAGGAGACCGGCGGCATCTTCGTACACGTCGACGTCACCGACCCCGAGCAGGTCGAGGCCCTCTTCGCGGCCGCCCACGACACCTACGGCAGCGTCGACGTCGCCTTCAACAACGCCGGCATCTCCCCGCCCGACGACGACTCCATCCTGGAGACCGGACTCGACGCCTGGAAACGCGTCCAGGAGGTCAACCTCACCTCCGTCTACCTGTGCTGCAAGGCCGCGATCCCCTACATGCGCCGCCAGGGCAAGGGCTCCATCATCAACACCGCGTCCTTCGTGGCCCGGATGGGCGCGGCGACCAGCCAGATCTCCTACACCGCGTCCAAGGGCGGCGTCCTCGCCATGTCCCGCGAACTGGGGGTGCAGTTCGCCCGCGAGGGCATCCGTGTCAACGCGCTCTGCCCCGGCCCGGTCGACACCCCGCTGCTGCGGGAACTGTTCGCCAAGGACCCGGAGCGCGCCGCCCGCCGGCTCGTGCACATCCCGCTCGGCCGGTTCGCCGAGGCCGAGGAGATCGCCGCCGCCGTGGCCTTCCTGGCCAGCGACGACTCCTCCTTCGTCAACGCCACCGACTTCCTCGTCGACGGCGGCATCTCGGGGGCGTACGTCACACCGCTCTAGGGTCCGTCCGCAGCACAGGCCCTAAAGTGCCCGGATGAGCATGACGCCCGCACCCGGCTGGTACCCCGACCCGCACGCCCCGCGCCTGGAACGCTGGTGGGACGGCACGGCCTGGACCGAACACCGGCGCACCCCCGGGGCCCCCGGCGGGTCGGTGCCACCGTCGCCCGGGGCCCCCGGCGGCCGCACCCGGGCGATCGCCCTCGTCACGGCGGCGGCCGTGCTCGTCGCCGCGATCGTCACCGGCGCGGTGCTGCTGGGCGGCGGTGACGACGACCCGGAGACCAGGACCGGCCCCTCCACCGTGCCGTCCGCCCCCTCACCGGACGGCGACGGCCCCGCGCCGTCCGCCTCCGAGCCGGCGCCCGAGCCCTCCCCCGACGACCCGAACGTCGTCGAGGACCAGCTCAACGGCATCACCTTCCCGCTCCTCGACGGCTGGGTCCGGCCGGAGAACGTCAGCCAGGACGATGTCGTCATGACCACTCCCGGCACTCACGACTGCCCCGGCGAGGGCAGCGTCTGCCGTCACGGCCTCGTCGTCTCCCGCACGGTGACCGCGACCGACGAGACCTCGCCCGAACTGCTCGCCAAGGAGGACGTCTCCGACGCGGCCGAGGACGCCTTCGAGGAGGACGCCCTCGACCAGAGTCCCTACGGCGGTATCGAGAACCACACGGTCCTGAAGTCCGGCCCGGTCGCGGTGGCGGGCCGCGCCGGGTACCACGTCCGCTGGCGGGTGACGACCGGCGAGGGCCCCGGAGGGTACGTGCAGTCGCTGGTCTTTCCCTCCACCGTCGGCACCGGGGCGCCGATCGTCGTCCGCTACGTGTTCGAAGCGGGCGACGACGCACCGCCCCCGGCCGACATGGACCGCATCACCAAGGGCATCCGCGCGGTCGGCGACGCGGACCCGGGCGGCGGCGTGGGCAACAGCGTCGGCCCCACCCCCTGACCCGCGGCGGACCGGGCCCCTCCAGCCGGGGCGGGCCAAGGGGTCCTTGCGCTGTGCCCGCCCGGGTCGCGCGGCCCGGCACCGCACCTCGCCGCGTTGCCACAGAGCCCTGGTGGCTGCGCCACGAGGGCCCTGTGGCGCCTCGCGATGCTCCCCATCTGCCTGAAAGGCGTGGGCGGTACCCCCGGCACCGGACCACACGACCTCATCGGGCGCTCACAGTGCAAGGACCCCTAAAGGAACGTCATGCCCTCGCCACGGTACGTCGGTACGGTGTCCGTCACCGCGTCGCCCTCGACCAGCAGCAGCGCGTCGAACCGCTCGCACAGCTCGCCCGCCTTGGCGTGCCGGAACCACACCTTGTCGCCGATCAGCAGATCGTCGGCCGGCGAGCCCAGCAGCGGTGTCTGGACCTCGCCGGGTCCCTCCTGCGGGTCGTAGCGCAGCCCCTCGGGCAGATACGGCACCGGCAACCGGTCGGTGCCGGCCGCGCCGGAGGCCGGATAACCGCCGCCGAGCACCGTCACCACGCCCACGCCCGGCCGCCGCACGACGGGCAGGGCGAAGAGCGCCGCCGGACGCCCGGTGAACGACGTGTAGTTGTCGAACAGCCGCGGTACGTACAGCCCCGAACCCGCCGCGATCTCGGTGACCGCGCCCTCCTCGGCGGTGTACTGCACGCTGCCCGTGCCACCGCCGTTGACGAACTCCAGACCTGGCACGACCTCCCGTACCGCCCGCACCACCGCCGCTCGCCGCGCGGCGAGCTCCCGCCGGGCGGTGGCCTGCATCAGCCGTACGGCCCGGGACCGCAGCGGCTGCCCGGCCACCGCGTCCCCGACCCCCGCGACATGACCCTCGTACGCCATGATCCCCACGACCTCGAACCCGGGGCGCCGGGCCACCGCACGGGCCAACTCGGCGACCTGCGCGGGGGAGTGGAGCGGGGAACGCAGGGCGCCGACCCGCACCCGTCCGCCGAGCAGCCTCAGCGAGGTGTCCAGCTCCAGACAGACCCGCACCACCTCCCCGCCGCCTGCGCGCGCGGCGTCGATCAGGTCCAGCTGCGCCGGGTCGTCGACCATGACGGTGACGGCGGCGGCGAGCTTGGGATCGGCGGCCAGCTCGGCGTAACCGGAACGGTCGGCGGAGGGATAGGCGAGCAGGATGTCGTCGAAACCGGAGCGGGCCAGCCACAGGGACTCGGCGAGGGTGAACGACATGATGCCCGCGAAGCCGTCCCTGGCGAGCACCCGTTCGAGCAGGGCGCGGCAGCGCACGGACTTGCTCGCCACCCGCACCGGCTTCCCGCCGGCCCGGCGCAGCAGATCGTCCGCGTTGGCGTCGAAGGCGGCCAGATCGACGATCGCGAGCGGGGCGTCGAGGTGGGCGGTGGCCCGGTCGTAACGGGCCCGGTCGGAGGCGCGCGCAGTCATGGACGCAGCCTGCCAGACGGGTTTGCCGCAGGGGTAGGGGGACGTTCCGGGCAGATGCCGCGGGCCTGCGGACTGGTTCCCGTTCGGCCGGTGTCACGCCGTAGAGTGACGCGCACGTCCGGCGGCCCACGCCGGGCAGAGACCCGTGCCGGGATGATGCCTCTCCCGTGCGGGTATCTGTGCCCGGGACGGCTTCGTACCGGGCCCGGCGGCAGACACCGGCCCGCGGCGAGGAAACGGTCCGGGCACGAGGAACGGGGGGTGCATGAGCACGGAAGCGCGGCGCGCCTCCCACCCTCCCCGCCCCACGACCCCTCCGCCGCCGTCCACGCCCCCGCGCCCGCCCCACCCGCCGGCCGACGACACCCGCGAGCCGGACCGACGGCAGCCGGCCGCCGGCACCGGGCCGCGTGGGACGTCCGGCACGACACCCACCGGGGGAGCGGCGAACGGCACCAACGGCACCGCGCCGGCGCAGCCCAAGGGACGGACCTCCGGCGGAACCGGCGCGTTCGACGTGCGCCGGCCGGCCGCGGCACCGTCCGCCGACACCGGCGGAGCGGAGGGCGGCGCGGGGGGTGCGCCCGTGCCCGCCCCCCCTTCCCCGGCGTCCTCACCGTCCCGGCCCCCCTTCCCGGGGCCCGGCGCCGGCGGTCGGAGCGGCCAGGGCGAACCGGCGGGTACCGGTAGTGGCGCGCACGGCGCGGCACCGTCCCCGCCGAGGGCGTCCGCCCGGTTTCCGGACACCCCGCCCGCCGTGGGCCGCGGGAGACCGTCCCCGGCAGCCTCGCCGAACGACCCGGCGACCGTGCCACCGCAGCCCACGCACGGCCCCGACCGGCAGCAGCAGCGCCCCGCCGCGGGCCGCACGGACACCCCCCGTACCGAGGCGCGTCCCGAGACCCCGTCGGAGACGACGACCCGCCTGCGCCCGGTCCCCGTACGGGCATCCGCACCGGCACGGCCGACCGCGCCCCCGCTCCGTCCGAAGCAGGACGGCGCATGGGCCCCGGCTCCGCGCCCGGGTGCCGAGGAGCCGTACGGCTCCGGGCGGGCCACAGCCGCGCACCCTGGCCCGGGCACCCCCGGCCCCGCGTTCTCCTGGAGTGCTCCCACGGCACCCGGCGGTGCCTCCGGCTCCGGCCGGCCGGTCGTGACGTTCGCGCGGCCCGAGGGGTACGACGAGAACGCCCGGCCGCATCCGCTCGGACGGCGGGGCCGCTCCCAGGTCGTGGCCGCCGCGGTCTGTCTCGTCCTCGGCGTGGGCCTGATCGGCGGTGCCGTCGCCGGGAGCCGGCTCGCAGGGGACTCCGGCGGGACGGGGGCGAGCAGCGGCTTCGCCGTCGCCGGAAGCATGTGGCACAACGTTCCGGTCGACGAACTGTTCCCGCCCACCCTCCAGGGCAAGGGTGCCGGCCCCGGCGACGCCGACCGGGTCTGGACCCGGATAGCGGTGGCCCCGGACAGCGGCTGCGAGGGCGCCTTCGACCCGCTGCTGCGCAAGCTGCTCGCCCCCGTCGGCTGCGATCGCCTGCTGCGCGCCACCTACACCGACGCCACCCAGAGTCACGTCACCACCGTCGGCCTGCTGTTCACCAAGGCCGACGCCGCCGCCACGGCCTCCCTCGCCGGCCGGTTCGACAAGGAGCGACTGGACCGCCGTACCGACCTGATGCCCCGCCCGTACGCGGCGAAGGGCACCGCGGCCGCCGGCTTCGGCGCCGGACAGCGTGCCGCCTGGGCGATCTCCGTCCTCACCGACGCCCCGGTCGTCGTCTACGCCGTGTCGGGCTGGGCCGACGGCCGTGGCGTCGACACCCCCCTGCCCGCCGAGGACGCCATGGAGTCCGGCGCCACCACCGCCCCCGCCCAGGCAGGCCTCGGCCACGAGGCGCGGGGCCTCGCCGACCGGGTGGAGCGCGGTCTGCGCAAGAACATCGGTACGGCCACGGAGCAGCCGTCATGAGGCCCGCGACCGCCCGGGCCGCGGCCCTGAGCGTCCTGCTGGCCGCCGGCCTCGCCCTGCTCCCCGCCACCGCCGCGTACGCCGACAGCATCCGCGACCAGCAGTGGGGCCTGGACGCCCTGCACACCGACGAGGCCTGGCGCACCACACAGGGCGCGGGTGTCACCGTCGCCGTCCTGGACACCGGGGTCGACGCCGAGCACCCCGACCTCGACGGCAACGTCCTGACCGGCAAGGACCTGGTCGGCTTCGGCGCGGAGGCAGGCGACCGCGCCTGGGCCCGGCACGGCACCGCCATGGCCGGCATCATCGCCGGTCACGGACACGGCGTCGGGAACGGCGAAGGCGTTCTGGGCATCGCGCCCGAGGCGAGGATCCTCCCCGTCCGGGTGATCCTGGAGGACGGCGACCCCTCCCGCGCCAAGGCCCGCAGCACCCGCGGCAACGCCCTCGCCGAAGGCATCCGCTGGGCCGCCGACCACGGCGCCGACGTCATCAACCTCTCCCTCGGCGACGACTCTGCCTCCGCACACCCCGAGTCCGGAGAGGACGAGGCCATCCAGTACGCCCTCCGCAAGGGTGTGGCCGTCGTCGCCTCCGCCGGGAACGGCGGCGAGAAGGGCGACCGCGTCTCCTACCCGGCCGCCTACCCGGGAGTCATCGCCGTCACCGCCGTCGACCGCTACGGCACCCGCGCCCCCTTCTCCACCCGGCGCTGGTACGCCACGGTCAGCGCCCCGGGCGTCGACGTGATCATCGCCGACCCCGACCGCAAGTACTACGAGGGCTGGGGCACCAGCGCCGCCGCCGCGTTCGTCTCCGGCGCCGTCGCCCTGGTCAAGGCGGCCCACCCCGGGCTGACCCCGGCCCAGCTCAAGAAGCTCCTCGAGGACACCGCCCGCAACGCCCCCGCCGACGGCCGCGACGACTCCCGCGGCTTCGGCTTCGTCGACCCGGCCGCCGCCATGGAGGCCGCCGCCCGCCTGAAGCCCGAGAGCCTGGAGTCGGCGGCTTACGGAGAGCGGTACTTCGGCCCCGGCCCGGACACCGCCGAGTCCGACACCGGCACCGCCGACTGGGCCGCCCCCCTCGCGGGCGGTGCGGGCGGCGTCCTTCTGGTCGCCACGGTCGTCCTGTGGCGCGGCCGCCGGCCGAGCCACGTGGACGCCTAGGGCCGTCTGTCCGGCGGACCGGGGCGGAGGCGAACGGCGGCATTCTCGCGAGTGGGGCGAGCGGGGTCCGGTGAGTGCGGCCGCAACGCCGATACCGCCGCCCGTGCCGCCGCCTCCACCAGCGTGACGCCCCGGGCCATGGTCGGATTGCCGTCGGACAGCGCGGCCACCAGGAGGTCCCGGCCCTCGACCGTGACGCGGCCGACGCTGTTCACGACCCACAGCCCGGTCGCGTCGCGCGGTACCCAGCCGTTCTTCACCGCCCACGCCGCGCCGCCCGCCGGCAACGCGTCCGCCACCCCCGGCACCCCCCACGCCTGCTCCGGGACGACCCGCTCCATCAGCCCCTGTACGTACGCCCGCGAGGCGGCGGTCAGTGCCGAGTCCGCCGGGTTTCCGAACACCTGGCGGAGCAAAAGGAGTTGATCGGAGGCCGTGGTCCGGGTCAGCCCCCAGCGGGGGCCCTCGCCGCCCTCGGTGCCGGTCAGGCCGAGGCGGGTGTGCGCGGCGTCGAGGCCGCCCGCCCGACCGACCGAGCGCCACAGCGCGGACGCCGCGTCGTTGTCGCTGCGCTCGATCATCGCCGCGGCGTACGACCGCTCCTCCCCGCTGAGCGCCCGTCCCGCGTCCTGCGCCGTCAGCAGCAGCGCCACCAGGATGCCGACCTTCACGACGCTCGCCGTGACGAACGCCCGGCCGCCATGGCAGAAACCCGCCCCGGACGCCGGGTCCAGCACCCCCACCGACACCTCGGCGCCGTCCGGCACAGCCACCGCAGCCATCGCCGCCGCCGGCCACGCATCCCACTCGTCCGACCTCACCGGCACCTCCCGCTTCCCGCCGTCCGCCCGCGTGCGAGCCCGCCGCCCCAGGCCGATAGGGTCGACGACCGTGGCGAACAAGAACATTCCCGACCCCGGCTACCGTGACGACGACGGCTCCGCAGACCCCCGGCTGAGCGCGGCGCTCGCCGCCTGGGCCGAGGACGGCAACGCCGTCGCTCCGGTCCTCGACGCGCTCAGGGGCGCCCGGCTGCTGGTCCCCGTGGTGGCCGTCCTCGGCGAGACCGAGGAGGACGAACGAGGGCTGCGCCGCGAGAAGACCAGCGACATGGCCGTCCCCACGCTGAAGGCCGGCGACCGCACCGCGCTGCCCGCCTTCACCTCCACCGACTCGCTCGCCCGCTGGGACCCCCGGGCCCGCCCGGTCGCCGTACCGCTGCACCAGGCCCTGCAGGCCGCCGCGCACGAGAAGGCGGACACGGTCGTCCTCGACCTGGCCGGGCCCGTGCCCTTCGAACTGACCGGCCCGCTGCTGCTCGCGCTCGCCGAGGGGCGTACGACCACCGACCCGCTGGCCGACCCCGCGGTCACCGACGCCCTGCGCGCGGTCGTCGCCGCGGAACCCGCCGTCCTGCGCGCCCACCTCGGGCCGGGACAGGCCGACGGCACCCTCGCCCTGGTCCTCGACCCCGCCGCTCCCGTCGCCGAGGCCGCCCGCGCCGTGGCACAGCGACTCGCCGCCGACGAAACACTGAGGGCCCGCCTGGTGCGAGGCCTGGACCTGGCGGTACTGCCGGCCGGGGCGACGCCACCGGGCGAGCCCTTCTACGTACGCGGGTAGCCCGTCTCCCGCCGCGCTCAGCCGTAGATCGCGCCCGTGTACTTCTCGCCCGGGCCCTGTCCCGGCTCGTCCTTGATGAGCGAGGCCTCTCGGAACGCCAGCTGGAGCGACTTCAGGCCGTCGCGCAGCGGCGCCGCGTGGAAGGAGCTGATCTCGGTCGCGGACGCGTCCAGCAGACCGGCCAGCGCGTGCACCAGCTTGCGGGCCTCGTCCAGGTCCTTGTGCTCGTCGCCCTCCTCGGTCAGACCGAGCTTCACGGCCGCGGCGCTCATCAGATTGACGGCGACCGTCACGATCACCTCGACGGCCGGGACCTCGGCGATGTCTCGGGCCATGGTGTCGAAGTCGGGGGTGTCGGCGGTCGTGGGGGTGTCCGCGGGGGAGGTCTCACTCATGCCCCACACGATAGGGCCCGGCGTGCGCCCCCTTGACAGCAGGAGGTGCGCCGGCCGGGGCACGGCGCGGGCGGTTAGCGAACCCTCGCGGAAGCTGCTAACCTTGTGTAACGACCGGTCGGACCCGTCTGCCCACAGCATGCGTGCCCGGCCCACAAGTGGAGGCTTTCGAACTCCCACCTGACCGTCCCCCGGATGGCAGGTCACCGGTCAGGCGGTCCCGCTCAGCGGCGATCCGCCCGAAAGTGCGCCCCGCGGTGACCGCGGCGGTGCTCCGGTAGTTCGAGGAGCCCCGCCTGTGATCGTCCGGGGCATTTTTGTTGCTTCGGCTTGGTCAGGTCTAACGAATACAGATGTTACGCGGCTGTCCGCCAGGCCGTCGCGTGGTGCTATCTAGGAGGATCCATCAGCGCCGAGCCCCGCATCAACGACCGGATTCGCGTTCCCGAGGTGCGACTTGTCGGTCCCAGTGGCGAGCAGGTGGGCATCGTCCCGCTGGCCAAGGCACTGGAGCTTGCGCAGGAGTACGACCTGGACCTGGTCGAGGTCGCGGCGAACGCCCGCCCGCCCGTGTGCAAGCTCATGGACTACGGGAAGTTCAAGTACGAGTCGGCCATGAAGGCCCGTGAGGCGCGCAAGAACCAGGCGCACACGGTCATCAAGGAGATGAAGCTCCGGCCGAAGATCGACCCGCACGACTACGACACCAAGAAGGGTCACGTCGTCCGGTTCCTCAAGCAGGGCGACAAGGTCAAGATCACGATCATGTTCCGTGGTCGCGAGCAGTCCCGGCCCGAGCTGGGCTACCGACTGCTGCAGCGGCTCGCGGAGGACGTCCAGGACCTCGGGTTCATCGAGTCGAACCCGAAGCAGGACGGCCGGAACATGATCATGGTTCTCGGTCCGCACAAGAAGAAGACCGAGGCGATGGCCGAGGCCCGTCAGGCGCAGGAAGCCCGCAAGGCTGACGCGAAGGCCAACCCCGGCCGCTCGCAGAACGCCGCGGAGGCCGAGGAGTCGGACGACGCCGAGGCGCCGGCCGAAGTCCAGGCCGAGGCTCCCGCGGACGCGTGACCGCATGACCTCGGGGGCCGCAGGCCCTCAGGGACATAACCGATACAAGTACGACGCTCCACCGTGCCCGGTTTTCGTGACCGGGCACCGGAGCGCCACCGACGAGGAGATAACGGCGCCATGCCGAAGAACAAGTCGCACAGCGGTGCCAGCAAGCGCTTCAAGGTCACCGGCTCCGGCAAGGTGCTCCGCGAGCGCGCCGGCAAGCGCCACCTGCTCGAGCACAAGTCGTCCCGTGTGACGCGTCGCCTCACCGGCAACGCCGAGATGGCCCCGGGCGACGCCAAGAAGATCAAGAAGCTTCTCGGCAAGTGACGTGCCGGCGCTCCGGCGCCGTCCGTACGTCAGGACCGGGACCCAATCGATTTCGGGCCGCGTGACCATCAACCGCGGCCCCGCTACAAGGAGTTAACAAGTGGCACGCGTCAAGCGGGCAGTCAACGCCCACAAGAAGCGCCGGGCGATCCTCGAGCAGGCCTCCGGCTACCGCGGTCAGCGTTCGCGCCTGTACCGCAAGGCCAAGGAGCAGGTCACCCACTCGCTGGTCTACAACTACAACGACCGCAAGAAGCGCAAGGGTGACTTCCGCCAGCTGTGGATCCAGCGCATCAACGCCGCTGCCCGCGCGAACGGCATCACGTACAACCGCTTCATCCAGGGTCTGAAGGCCGCGAACGTCGAGGTCGACCGCAAGATCCTGGCCGAGCTGGCCGTCAACGACGCCACCGCCTTCGCCGCGCTCGTCGAGGTCGCCCAGAAGGCGCTGCCGGCGGACGTGAACGCGCCCAAGGCCGCGTGACACCGCGCCGGCCTCGAAACCGGCGTGATCCAACGGACCCGCAGGCGGCGCCTGCGGGTCCGTAGTCTGTCCGGATCCGGAAGCCGGCGTGGCACCCGCGCGGGAGCCGCCGAAGCTGTGAGCGAAAGTGAACCGAATGCCCCCCGCCACCCCCGAGTTGATCTCCTCCCGCTCGCCCCGTGTGCTGGCCGCGCGGCGGCTGGCCAAGCGGAACTTCCGGGGCAAGGAGCGGCTGTTCCTCGCCGAGGGGCCACAGGCCGTACGAGAGGCCGCCGTGCACCGGGACGCCGGCGCCGCCACTCTCGTCGAGCTGTTCGCCACCCCGGAGGCCGCCGAGCGGTACGCCGACATCATCGGCGCCGCCCGGGACGCCGGCGCCCGCATCCACCTCGCCACCGAGCAGGTCGTCGCCGACATCTCCACCACCGTCACCCCGCAGGGCCTCGTCGGGGTGTGCCGCTTCCTCGACACCCCCTTCGAGGAGATCCTCGCCGCCCGTCCCCGGCTCGTGGCCGTCCTCGCCCACGTACGCGATCCCGGCAACGCCGGCACCGTCCTGCGGTGCGCCGACGCCGCCGGCGCCGAGGCCGTCGTCCTGACCGACGCCTCCGTCGACCTCTACAACCCCAAGGCCGTCCGCGCCTCCGTCGGATCGCTGTTCCACCTGCCCGTCGCCGTCGGCGTGCCCGTCGAGCACGCCGTGGCCGCCCTGCGGGACACCGGAGTACGGGTACTCGCCGCGGACGGCGCGGGCGACCACGACCTCGACGACGAACTCGACCGGGACACCATGGGCGGGCCCACCGCCTGGGTCTTCGGCAACGAGGCATGGGGACTTCCCGAGGAGACCCGGGTGCTCACCGACGCCGTCGTCCGTGTTCCGATTCACGGAAAGGCCGAAAGTCTGAACCTCGCCACCGCCGCCGCCGTATGTCTCTACGCGTCGGCGCGTGCACAGCGCGCCGTCGGAGGGTGCCGCTCCGTCACCGAGAGCTAGTAAGGTGACCTGCCCGGGGACCCTCCCCCGGCTCTCGGCCGTGCCCCAGGTTCCCCGGCTCCGACCGGACCGGGGCACCCCGCACGAGCACGGGGCACCCCGAGGGAGTACGGAGAGGTGGGGTACGGGGATGACCGTCGGCACGAGCAGCGCACCGGGAGCACCTCGGGCGGCGTGCCCGCCCGCGCCCCGGTCCGCCGGCCCCGCCGAGCTCGGCATCGATCCCGACCAGCTGCCCGACGGCCTCGTCGTCGCCGACGAGCACGGCAGGGTCATCTGCTTCAACGCCGCCGCCGCCCGCATCACCGCCGTCCCCGCCGAGCGGGCCCTCGGCAGGCGGCTCGAGACGGCGCTGCCGTTGGAGGACCTGGAGGGCCGGCGCTGGTGGCAGCTCACCGACCCCTACGGCGGTCTCGCCATCCGGGTGAGCCAGCCCGAGCGCAACCTGCTGCTGCCCGGCGGCCGGGAGGTCCTCGTCTCCGCGCGCTACGTCCGCACCCGGCCCACCGGACCCGTCCACCGCGTCGTCGTGTCGCTGCGCGACACCGAGGCCCGCCGCCGCACCGAACGCAGCCACGCCGAACTGATCGCCATCGTCGCCCACGAACTGCGCTCCCCGCTCACCTCCGTCAAGGGCTTCACCGCCACCCTGCTCGCCAAGTGGGAGCGTTTCACCGACGAGCAGAAACAGCTCATGCTGGAGACCGTCGACGCCGACGCCGACCGGGTCACCCGGCTCATCGCCGAACTCCTCGACATATCCCGCATCGACTCCGGGCGCCTCGAACTGCGCCGCCAGCCCGTCGACATCGGGGCCGCCGTCGGACGGCACATCCAGGCCCACGTCGCCGCCGGACAGAGCGCCGACCGGTTCCTGCTGCGCGTCCAGCACCCCTTGCCCGACCTGTGGGCCGACCCCGACAAGGTCGACCAGGTGCTCAGCAACCTGCTGGAAAATGCGGTGCGCCACGGCGAGGGAACCGTCACCATCGACATCACGCCCTCGGCGTCCCCCCGCGACCGGGAGGACGGCGGGCACGCGGCCACGTCGGTCACCGTGAGCGACGAGGGCCCCGGCATCCCGGAGGAGTCCATGAACCGCGTCTTCACCCGCTTCTGGCGGGGCAGCAAGCGCGGCGGCACCGGCCTCGGGCTGTACATCGTCAAGGGCATCGTCGAGGCCCACGGCGGCACCATCACCGTCGGCCGCGCCCCCGGCGGCGGCGCGGAGCTCCGATTTACGTTGCCCGTGGCGGCCCCCGCGTATCTCACCTAGCGCGCACCCCGGGCCCCACGGGCGCATTCACGGTCCCTCACCCCGTTAGACTCGGCCCCTGGCACCTTTGTGTCCCACAGACGGAGACGCTTCGGCCACGAGCCGGTGACGGGGACCATCAGCCAGCCAATCGGAAGTACGGGAAGAGATGTCGGCACCCAATAAGTCGTACGACCCTGTCGAGGTCGAGGCGTTGAAACCGGAAGAGATCGAGCGCATGCGGGACGAGGCGCTCGCCGCCTTCGCCGCCGCGGAATCCCTCGACGCACTCCACGAGGCCAAGATCGCCCACACCGGCCCCGCCTCGCCGCTGGCCCTCGCCAACCGGGAGATCGGCGCCCTGCCCCCGCACGCCAAGGCCGACGCGGGCAAGCGCGTGGGCCAGGCACGCGGCGCGGTGAACAAGGCCCTCGCCGGCCGCCAGAGCGAACTGGAGGCCGAGCGGGACGCCCGGGTCCTGGTGGAGGAGGCGGTCGACGTCACCCTGCCCCACGACCGCGTACCGTCCGGAGCCCGGCACCCGCTGACCACGCTGTCCGAGCGCATCGAGGACATCTTCGTGGCCATGGGCTACGAGGTCGCCGAGGGCCCCCAGGCCGAGGCCGAGTGGTTCAACTTCGACGCCCTCAACATCGGCCCGGACCACCCGGCCCGCGGCGAGGCCGACACCTTCTTCGTCGAGACCGCGCCCGACAGCGGCACCGCCTCCGGCGTCGTCCTGCGCACCCACACCTCGCCCGTGCAGGTCCGCTCCCTGCTCGGCCGTGAACTGCCGGTCTACGTGATCTGCCCCGGCCGCGTCTACCGCACCGACGAGCTGGACGCGACCCACACCCCCGTCTTCCACCAGGTGGAACTCCTCGCAGTGGACGAGGGCCTGACCATGGCGGATCTCAAGGGCACCCTGGACCACATGGTGCAGTCGTTGTTCGGCGAGGGCATGAAGACCAGGCTGCGGCCGAACTTCTTCCCCTTCACCGAGCCGAGCGCCGAGATGGACATGCTCTGCTACGTCTGCAAGGGCGAGTCCGTCGGCAACACCGACCGCCCCTGCCGTACCTGCTCCTCCGAGGGCTGGATCGAGCTCGGCGGCTGCGGCATGGTCAACCCGCGGGTGCTGACCGCCTGCGGCGTCGACCCCGAGAGGTACAGCGGCTTCGCCTTCGGGTTCGGCATCGAGCGGATGCTGATGTTCCGCCACAACGTCGAGGACATGCGAGACATGGTCGAAGGTGACGTCCGGTTCACCCGGCCGTTCGGAATGGAGATCTGATGCGGGTCCCGCTTTCCTGGCTGCGGGAGTACGTCGACCTGCCGGCGACTGAGACCGGGCGCGACGTCCAGGCCAAGCTCATTTCGGCCGGCCTCGAGGTCGAGACGGTCGAACACCTCGGCGCCGGCCTCAAGGGCCCCCTGGTCGTCGGCCAGGTGCTCACCATCGAGGAGCTGGAGGGCTTCAAGAAGCCCATCCGCTTCTGCACCGTCGATGTCGGAAGGGCCAACGGCACCGGTGCGCCCCAGGAGATCGTCTGCGGCGCCCGCAACTTCGCGGTCGGCGACAAGGTCGTCGTGGTGCTGCCCGGCGCGGTGCTGCCCGGCGGGTTCGCGATCGCCGCCCGCAAGACCTACGGCAAGGTCTCGCACGGCATGATCTGCTCGGGCGACGAACTGGGCATGGGCGACGACGGCAGCAAGGGCATCATCGTCCTGCCGCCCGAGACCGAGACCGGCACGGACGCCGTCGAACTGCTCGAACTGGTCGACGAGGTCCTCGACATCGCCGTCACCCCGGACCGCGGCTACTGCCTGTCGATGCGCGGCGTGGCCCGCGAGACCGCCACCGCCTACGGACTGCCGCTGCGCGACCCGGCCCTGCTCGACGTCCCCGGCCCGAACGCCTTCGGCTACCCGGTGAAGGTCTCCGACCCCGCCGGCTGCGACCGCTTCACCGCCCGCACGGTGACCGGGCTCAGCCCTGACGCCCGCTCCCCGATCTGGCTCACCCGCCGACTGCAGAAGGCCGGCATGCGCCCGGTCTCCCTCGCCGTCGACGTCACCAACTACGTGATGCTGGAGCTCGGCCAGCCGCTGCACGCCTACGACCGCTCCCTGCTCCAGGGAACCATCGGCGTGCGCCGGGCCGGACAGGGCGAGAAGCTCACCACCCTCGACGGCGTGCGGCGCACCCTCGACGCCGAGGACCTGGTGATCACCGACGAGCGCGGCCCGATCGGCCTCGCCGGTGTCATGGGCGGCGCCGACACGGAGATCGCCGACCACGGCCTCGACCAGGCGACCTCCGAGGTCGTCGTCGAAGCCGCGCACTTCGACCCGGTGTCCGTCGCCCGTACCGCCCGCCGGCACAAGCTGTCCTCCGAGGCGTCCCGTCGCTTCGAGCGGGGCGTCGACCCGCAGGCCGCCGCCGCTGCCGCGCAGCGCACCGTCGACCTGCTGGTGCTGCTCGCCGGCGGTACCGCCGAGGCCGGGGTCACCGAGGTCGTCGCCCCCTCCGCGCCCCACACGATCGCCATCCCGGCCGACCACCCCGACAAGGTCGCCGGTGTCGCCTACGGCCGGGAGACCGTCGTACGCCGCCTCCAGCAGGTCGGCTGCGACGTCTACGGTCAGGACCAGCTGATCGTCACCGTGCCGTCCTGGCGGCCCGACCTCACCGATCCGAACGACCTGGCCGAAGAGGTCATCCGGCTCGAGGGCTACGAGAACCTGCCCGCCACCCTGCCCCGGCCGCCCGCCGGACGCGGGCTGACCTCCCGGCAGCGGCTGCACCGCAGGACCGGCCGTGCCCTGGCCGGTGCCGGATACGTCGAGGCGCCGAACTACCCGTTCGTCGGCGAGCAGATCTTCGACCAGCTCGGTCTGGACGCCGACGACCCGGCCCGCAGGGTGGTGAAGCTGGCCAACCCGCTCAACGACGAGGAGCCCGCGCTGCGCACCTCGCTGCTGCCGGGTCTGCTCGGAGCGCTGCGGCGCAACGACGGACGCGGCAGCCACGACCTCGCGCTGTTCGAGACCGGCCTCGTCTTCAAGCCGCGCGAGGAGCAGCGGACCGCCGTCCGGCTGCCCGTGGACCGCCGGCCCACCGACGAGGAACTCGCCGGCCTCGACGCGGCGCTGCCACACCAGCCGCGGCACGCCGCCGTCGTCCTCGCCGGTGCCCGCGAACAGGCCGGCTGGTGGGGCGCGGGCCGTTTGGCCGGCTGGGCCGACGCGGTCGAGGCCGCCCGCAGCGTCGCCGCCGAGGCGGGCGCCGAACTCGTCGTCCGCAAGGGCCGGTACGGCCCGTGGCACCCGGGCCGCTGCGCCGAACTGGCGGTCACCGTCGACGGCACCGAGCGGGTCGTCGGCCACGCCGGTGAGCTGCACCCGCGCGTGGTGAAGAACCTGGGCCTGCCTTCGCGCACCTGCGCGATGGAGGTCGACCTGGACGCTCTGGAGCAGGCCGGCGAAGGCATCCCGCAGGCGCCGGCCATCTCGACCTTCCCGGTCGCCACACAGGACGTCGCCCTGGTCGTCGACGGGGCCGTGCCGGCCTCGGACGTCGAGGCGGCGCTGCGCGAGGGCGCCGGTGGACTGCTGGAGTCCATCCGGCTGTTCGACGTGTACGAGAACGCCGAGCAGCTGGGCGAGGGCCGTAAGTCCTTGGCGTACGCGCTGAGGTTCCGCGCGGCAGACCGGACACTGACGGTCGACGAGGCGTCCGCGGCCCGCGACGCGGCGGTCGCCCTCGCGGGCGAGCGCACCGGGGCGGTCCTGAGGGGCTGACACCCTCCGGGGTGCGGAGAGCTCGCCGGAGACAACGGGCTCCTCGGGGACCGCGTGATCAGCCGGGCACGGTTCGCCGTGCCCGGCGGGCCGCGCGGGCCGCGCGTTCCTGGGGGCGGGGAGGGCTCGGGGCACCGACCGGTGGATCACGCGGGTGCCGCCGGGACCGGCGCACCCGGCCCGGCTTCACCGGACGGGCACCGCCGACCGCCTCCGGGCTTGATGTGTCGGGCAGGCCCAGCCGTCCCCGGGGACTCATTCACCCCATACACATCTGTTCACATCCGTTCACGACGGTCACCTCACTCGTTCGGATGACATTTCCGGGCGATACGTCCGGATCGGGTGATGCGGTCGACAGAATCGGACCGGCCTTTCCAGGCCGGTCTACGCTGTCAGGGCCAAGAGTGGGGGGCCATCGGCATGAGCCGCTTCAAGGCTGGGGCACCCCGCACGGGGCGGTCCAGGACCATCTCGTCGGGACCGACCACCCCATGGGGGCCCGACCACTGTTGTCCGCTGCGCCGGGCGCTCGCCCGTGGGCTGCAGCCCGGAGTCCTCGGCGCTCTGGGTACCGGGCTGGCCCTGCACGTCGGGCGGAGCCTGCTGCGGGAGGTGCGGCGGAACCGCACGACGGACCGCTTTGCGCAACGGATGCTGCGGCCACCTCCCCGTGTCGACGGGCTGGCCGTCGCCGCCGTCCAGCTGTCCGCCGACCGGGGCGCCCGGGTCGGCGGCGATCTGTATGCGGTGGTCCCCACCGAGTACGGCGTGCGGGCGATCATCGGTGACGTCCGCGGACACGGGATCAAAGCGGCTCCCACCGTCAGCGCCGTTCTGGCCGGCTTCGGTGAGGCCGTGCACGACGAGCCCGACCTGACCGGCGTCCTGCGCCGGCTGGAGCGGGCGATGGGCCGTCACCTGCGGGAGCGGGCGCGTGCCGAGTACCTGTCGGCGGGCGCCGGCCACGGCTTTTGGACCGCCGAGGAGTTCGTCACCGTACTGCTGCTCGAGATCCTTCCCGACGGGGAGATGCGCGCCCTGAACTGCGGGCACCCCTGGCCCCATCTGCTGAGCGGTGCACGGGCCGGCCCGCTCGCCCGCACCGGCCCGCTCCCGCCGCTCGGCTCGTTCCCGCTGCCCGCGAAGCTCCCTGTCGTTTCCTGCGGCAGGCTGCTGCCGGGGGACACGCTCGTCCTGCACACGGACGGAGTCGAGGACGCACGGGACGCCGACGGCACCTTCTTCCCGCTGCCCGAGGTGCTCGCCTCGGCCGCGTGTGAGGCCCCGCCCGCACCGCAGTCCCTCCTGCGGACGATCCTCACGGCGCTGGTCCGCCACACGGGCGGTCCGCCCAAGGACGACGTCGCCCTGCTGATTCTCAGGAACGAGCGCCCGTCCCCCCGCGCACCCTCGAAGCCGCGGAGCACCGCTCGCCCGGACCCGGCGGCCCCCTCCCCGACGGACCCGCTGCAGCACCCGACGTGACCTGCGCGCCCGGCGCGATCGTCATCGTCAGGGCCGGCGGTGCCGTCCGCCCCGCCACGGAGTGTCGGGCAGGCAGCCGGGCGGACGGCGCACGAACGGGCCGCCGCACTGTACGAGGGGGAGCCGGCGGCCCGGCCGGCCTCTTTCGAGGCACCTCAGTCAACCGGTCGGCGACTCTCCGCGACAGCGCGCACACCCTGCGGATGCGAGTACTCCGTTCGCACCCCGTGTGAACGCCCACCCACTACTCTGTCGGCACCGATCCCCCGGGGGGCCTCATGCAGCCCAACACCCTGCTCGACGCGGTCCTGGACGAGGCCGGTGTCTCGCACGCGGGCCTGGCCGCGCACGTCAACCAGGCCGGCCGGACGCGCGGACTGTCCCTCAGATACGAACACACCGCCGTGGCGCGCTGGTTGAAGGGGCAGCGGCCCCGGGGCCAGGTGCCCGACCTGATCTGCGAGGTGCTGGCCGCCCGGTTGCGGCGCCCGATCACCCTCGACGACATCGGCCTCGGCGTCCCCGGCGAACCCGCGGCCCCGCACGCGGGCACGCTCTGTGGCTTCGTCGAGCGGGCCACCGCGCTGTGGCGCTCCGACCAGCAGCGGCGCCCGCACATACTGGGCGCGCCCGCCGTCACCGGCACCCCCGCCGTGATGCCCGTCTGGGAGTGGGAGAACCCGCCCGAGGACGTCGACGTCTCGCGCGGCGGCCGGCACCGGGTCACCCCCGGCGACCTGGACATGCTGCGCGCCGCCCGCAGCCACTACGAGCAGATGTACCGCAAGGCCGGCGGCGTCGCGACCCGTGACCGCATCGTCGGCTTCCTCAACACCGAGGCCGCCCCGCTGCTCCGCGGCGGTTACACCGATGCCATGGGCCGTCAACTGCACCGGGCCACCGGCGGGCTGGTGGCCGTCGCTGGGATCTGCGCGTACGACTCCGACGCCCACGGCCTCGCCCAGCGCTACTTCCACCAGGCACTGAGGCTGGCGAAAGCCAGCGGAGACCGGGGACTCGGCGCGTACGTGATCGCACTCCTCGTCAACCAGTCGCTGTTCATGCGGGAGTACCGGCAGGCCGTCGCCTTCGCGGAGGCCGCGCTCCGCGCCGCCGGCAAGCACATCACCCCGGCACTCGCCTCCGACCTGTACGCGATGCAGGCCAAGGCATACGCCCACCTCGGCGACAGCACCGGCGCGCTGTCCTGCATCCGGCGTGCCGAGCAGGCCGCCGAGCGCATCCGGCGCGGCCACGAACCCGACGAGACCGGCTATGTCCAGCCCGGCCTGGTCAACGTGCAGGTGGCGGAGGCCCTGCTCAGCCTCGGCGAGCTGGCCGCGGCGGGCGAGCACGCGGCCGCCGCCGTCGACAACCCCGCGCACGACCGGGGCCGGGTGCACCGGCTCGCCATGCTCAGCACCGTCGAACTGCGGCAGGGCAACGCCGACAAAGCGGTAGCCGTCGCCGTGCAGATGGCCGAACAGGCCCGGGGGATGGAGTCGCAGCGGCTGCGCGACAGACTCCGCGCCGTGCGTGAGCACCTGGTGCGCAACGGCTGTGAAGGGACCGCCGAGGCGGCCGAACTCATCGACGGAGCACTGCGCGTACCGCTGTAGTCGTGGCCGGAGCCACAGTCGGGTGCCCCGTGCCGTGCGCCCGTGCCGCGCCGCCCGCTGCGCCGCGGGCGCACTCCTGTGCGCCTGCTGTCGAACCGTGACTGCTGCGATATTGCCACCTACCGAACGGAAGGTGGCATAACCGTGCAATGGACGAGCAAGAACGAACAAACCGTGTACGCCAACCGCTGGTTCAGCGTCAACCTCGCGGATGTCGAGCTGCCGGACGGCCGACAGCTCGACCACTTCCTCATCCGGCTGCGGCCCGTCGCCGTGGCCACGGTGGTGAACGAGGCCAACGAGGTCCTCCTCCTGTGGCGCCACCGTTTCATCACCGACAGCTGGGGGTGGGAACTCGCGGCCGGAGTCGTCGAGGACGGCGAGGACGTCGTCCGGGCCGCGGCCAGGGAACTGGAGGAGGAGACCGGCTGGCGGCCGGGGCCCCTGCACCACCTCATGAGCGTGGAGCCGTCCAACGGGCTCACCGACGCCCGGCATCACATCTACTGGGCCGACGAGGGCGAGTACCTCGGACACCCGGTGGACGACTTCGAGTCGGACCGCCGGGAGTGGGTACCGCTCAAGGTGGTCCCCGACCTGGTCGCCCGTGGCGAGGTCCCGGCCGCCAACATGGCGGCCGCGTTACTCCTGCTGCACCATCTCAGGCTGGGTCAGGACACCATGCCCTGACCCCTCCGCGGCCGTCAGCCGTCCGGCCCTGGTGCGTGGTTCAGCGGCCGAACGCCTGCCAGGCCGCCACCACGAGTGCGCCCACGGCCGTGACGGCCGCGACCGCCTGGAGCGGCCAGCGGGCGTGCTCCAGGGTGACGATCCGGGTGTTCAGCTCGTCCAGCTCCCTGGCCGCCTCCTCGGTGCGATGGCTGAGCAGCGCCAGTCCGCCCTCGACGCGGGCGTATGCCACATCGAGGCGGCGCCGTAACTCCGCGACTTCACCCTGGACGGGGGGCTGTTCGGGATCAGCGGTCACAAGTCCGCTCCTCTCCGTCATCCTTCTCATCCCTTGCCTGCGGGGGGTGAGTCAACTCCCCTGGTGGGCGCGGGGTAAGAGTGTGCGGGAGGCATATGCGAGCCCGGAGCGCACACGGTGTGTGAACGCCGCGGGCCCGGTGCCCCTGGTGGTCCAGGGGCACCGGGCCCGTTCGCGCGGCCGGAATGTGACGGCCGGTGAACGCGTGGGGGCGTCAGTTCTCCGTCACGGGCGACCGTCTCAGCCGTAGCTGTAGAAGCCGGAGCCGCTCTTGCGGCCCAGGCGGCCGGCGTCGACCATGCGCTGGAGCAGCGGGGGAGCGGCGTAGAGCGGCTCCTTGTACTCCTCGTACATCGAGTACGCGACCGAGGCCACCGTGTCCAGACCGATCAGGTCGGACAGCTTCAGCGGGCCCATCGGGTGGGCGCAGCCCATCTCCATGCCGTTGTCGATGTCCTCGCGGCTGGCGATGCCCGACTCGAACATCCGGATCGCGGAGAGCAGGTACGGGATCAGCAGCGCGTTCACGACGAACCCGGAACGGTCCTGGGCGTGGATCGCGTGCTTGCCCAGCACCTTCTCGGCGAAGAGCTGCGCCCGGCTGATCGTGCCCTCGGAGGTGGTGAGCGCCGGGATCAGCTCGACCAGCTTCTGCACGGGGGCCGGGTTGAAGAAGTGGATGCCGATGACGTGGTCCGGCCGCGAGGTGGCGACCGCCAGCTTCACCAGCGGGATGGAGGAGGTGTTCGAGGCCAGGATCGCGTCCGGCCGGGTCACCACCTGGTCGAGCACCAGGAAGATCTCCGCCTTGACCTGCTCGTTCTCGACGACGGCCTCGATCACCAGATCGCGGTCCGCGAACTCGCCCAGGTCCGTGGTGAAGCTCAGCCGGGCCTGGGTGGCCTCCAGCTCCTCCGCCGTGATCTTGCCGCGCTCGGCCGCCTTCGTCAGCGAGTTGAACAGCCGGGTGCGGCCGATCTCCAGGGCCTCGCCGGTGGTCTCGGCGACCATCACGTCCAGTCCGGCGCGGGCGCACACCTCGGCGATCCCTGCGCCCATCTGACCGCAGCCCACCACTCCGACGCGTTCGATGTCGGTCACATCGTCCCTTTCGCTTCCTGGCGCGGCACCGGTCCTTCTGGCCTGCGCCGTCTACGACTCCTGGCAGGAGCACCGGGTTCCGGCCGCCTGCTCCGTTCGTGCACGTTACCCGGAAGTATCGATGATCGATCGCCGGGGGAGGGCATTCTGGGCGAGGAGCGGTCCGCGACCGGGCGGATCGCGGCTTTTGTGACGGGTGTGAAATGGGACGAGTGTCACGCAGGGCGTTCGCGGCGGCGGCGCTGTCGGCGGTGACGATGATGACGGCCGCGTCGGCCGCCCCGGGCCGGCCGACGTCCGGACCGGCGGGCGCGGCGGGCGGCCCGGGTGCGGCCGCCGGTGAGATGCGGGGCGTGTGGCTGGCGACCGTCGCGGGCCGGGACTGGCCGTCCCGCCCGGGGCTGAGCGCCGCCGGACAGCGGGCCGAGCTGATCACCCACCTCGACGCGGCCGTCCGCAACCGTCTCAACACCGTGATCCTCCAGGTGCGCCCCACTGCCGACGCCCTGTGGCCGTCCCCGTACGAACCCTGGTCCGCCTGCCTCACCGGCACCCAGGGCGTACACCCCGGCTGGGACCCGCTCGGCACCGCCGTCACCGAGGCCCATGCCCGTGGCCTGGAACTGCACGCCTGGTTCAACCCGTACCGGATCGCCACGCACACCGACCCCACCCGGCTCGCCGCCACGCACCCGGCCCGCAGGAACCCCGGCTGGGTGGTTCCGTACGGGGGGAAGCTCTACTACAACCCCGGTCTGCCCGAGGTCCGTGCCTTCGTCGAGGACGCCATGCTCGACGCGGTGCGCCGCTATCCCGTCGACGCGGTCCACTTCGACGACTACTTCTACCCGTACCCGGTGGCGGGCCAGACCTTCGACGACGACGCCGCCTACGACGCCCACGGCGGTGCCTTCCCCGACCGGGCGGCCTGGCGGCGGGACAACATCGACCTGCTGGTGCGCGAGACGGCGGCGCGGATCAGGGAAACCAGACCCGGCACCCGCTTCGGCATCAGTCCCTTCGGCGTCTGGCGCAACGCGGCGACCGATCCCCTCGGCTCGGACACCCGGGCGGGCGTGCAGACCTACGACGACCTGCACGCGGACACCCGCCGATGGGTGCGGGAGAACTGGATCGACTACATCTGCCCCCAGCTCTACTGGAACATCGGCTTCGCCGCCGCCGACTACGCGAAACTGCTGCCCTGGTGGTCCGCCGTGGTGGAGGGCTCCGGGACGCGGCTGTACGTGGGGGAGGCGCTCTACAAGGCGGGAGACCCGGCGCAGCCCGCCGCCTGGCAGGACCCGGCCGAGCTGTCCCGGCACCTCACGCTCGCGGCGTCCTACCCGCAGGCGCGCGGGCACGTCTTCTTCGCCGCCCGGGAAGTGGCCGCCGACCCGGCCGGCGCGATGGCCCGGGTGGTCGCCGACCACTACGGGCAGCCGGCACCACCTCCGGCCTGACGGGACGAAGGAGCGGCGGGCCGGTCCTTCGCCTAGTGCTGGCGGTTCCTGTGCCGGATCTCGGAATCCGGGCCGGGTGAGCACACGGCCTCGTGTCCGTCCTCGAAGCGGACGCGGTAGGGCGGATCACCCTGCCGGCCCATCACCTCGACGATCTCGGCGACCTTGTCGTGCTGACCGACCACCCTGCCGTGCTGGACAAGCTGGTCGCCCACGGTTGCGCGCATCGGGGTCTCCTCACCACGTGCGGGAGCAGCGGTCCGTGGTATCGAGTCTACGGCGGAGCCGGCCACCCGGCAGGGCGTCCGACGGGAACCCGGCACTTCGCTGCCCGGTGCGTGCGGCGGGGCTCCTCAGCCGCGGGCCCGCTGGGTGACGGCGATGCACACCAGTACCGCCGCCGCCGTCAGCGGGGCGGCCGCGGTCAGGTGCTCGCCCAGGAGGAGCACCGACCACACCAGGGTGAGCAGCGGCTGGGCGAGCTGGAGCTGGCTGGCCCGGGGAATGCCGATCGCCGCCATGCCCCGGTACCAGACGACCAGCCCCAGGAACTGGGACCCCGCCGCCACCCACAGGACTCCGGCCACGCTGTGCGCGGTCAGCCGCACCGGCTCGACGGCCAGCGCGAGGGCCGCGGCCGGTACGGTGAGCGGAAGGCACAGCACCAGCGCCCAGCCGATCACCTGCCAGCCCGGCATCACCCGGGCCAGCCTGCCGCCCTCCGTGTACCCGGCCGCGCACACCACCAGCGCCGCGAAGAGGTACAGATCGGCCGTGGTCAGCGCGCCGCCGCTCTGCCGCACCGTGAAGACCGCCACCGCGGCGGCACCCGCCAGTGCCGCGGCCCAGAAGGTGCGTGACGGGCGGGAGCCGACACGCAGGGCGGAGAACAGCGCGGTGGTGAGCGGGAGCAGGCCGACCACGACCGCCGCGTGCGCGGTGGTCGACGTCTGCAGGGCCAGCGTGGTCAGCAGCGGGAACCCGAGGACGACCCCGGCGGCGACCACCGCGATCCCCGGCCAGTGCCTGCGGGCGGGCAGCGGCGCACCGCGCCACCGCGCCGGACCCTTCCGGGGCGCATCGGCGCGCACCGGGGCACCCGTCGCCCCCGCCTTTGGGGTCCTCGCCCGCTTCCCCGCCGCGAGCAGGCAGCCGCCCGCGATCAGCCCCGCCAGGACGCAGCGCACGGCCACCAGCGACCAGGGGCCGAAGCCCTCCAGCCCCCAGGCGGTGGCCGGGAAGGTGAGGGAGAAGGCGATGACGCCGAGGGCGGCCTGCAGGATGCCGAAGCCGGCCCGCTCCCGTCGGGCGGGGACCGCTATCGGGGTTGCGACAGTAGCGCTACTCTGTGTTCTCATGCATGAGCGTAGCAGCGTTGCCGAACTGGCGGACCGGCTGCGACAGGAGCTGGACCGCTACTCGCCCGGTGGAAAGCTCCCGTCGAGCCGGGCCCTCGTGGAGCGGTTCCGGGTGAGCCCCGTGACCGTCTCGCGGGCGCTGGCGCAGCTCGCCGCCGAAGGGCTGGTGGTGACCCGGCCCGGCGCCGGCGCGTTCCGTGCCGCCGCCCGGCCGGCCTCCCCGGCCGCCGCGACCGGTGACACCTCCTGGCAGGAGGTCGCCCTCAGCGCCGACGGTGCCGCCGATCTCGTCCCGCGCTCGGTCGACGCCTCCGGCGTCCTGGTCTCGCTCGCCGCCCCGGCGCCCGGCGTGATCGAGTTCAACGGCGGCTACCTGCACCCCTCGCTGCAGCCGGAGCGCGCGATGGCGGCGGCGCTCTCCCGGGCCGGGCGCCGGCCGGGAGCCTGGGGGAGACCGCCCGTGGAGGGGCTGCCGGAGCTGCGCGAGTGGTTCGCCCGCAGCGTCGGGGGCGCGGTCACCGCGGCGGGGGTGCTGATCACCGCGGGCGGCCAGTCCGCGCTGACCACCGCCCTGCGCGCGCTCGCTCCGCCCGGTGCCCCCGTCCTCGTGGAGTCGCCCACCTACCCCGGCATGCTGGCCGTGGCCCGCGCCGCCGGGCTGCGCCCGGTGCCCGTTCCGGTGGACGCGGACGGCGTACGGCCAGAGCTGCTCGCCGACGCCTTCCGCGCCACCGGCGCCCGGGTCCTCGTCTGCCAGCCCCTGTTCCAGAACCCCACCGGCGCCGTGCTCGCCCCCGAACGGCGCGGCGAGGTGCTGCGCATCGCACGCGAGGCGGGGGCGTTCGTCGTCGAGGACGACTTCGTCCGGCGCCTGGTCCACGAGGACGCGGGCCCACTCCCGCGCCCGCTGGCCGCCGACGACCCCGATGGCGTCGTCGTCCACGTCTGCTCGCTCACCAAGGCGACCTCGCCGAGCTTCCGGGTGAGCGCCCTGGTCGCGCACGGCCCGGTCCTCGAGCGGCTGCGCGCCATCCAGATCGTCGACACCTTCTTCGTCCCCCGCCCTCTCCAGGAGGCCGCGCTCGAACTCGTCGGGTCGCCCGCCTGGCCACGCCATCTGCGTTCGGTCTCCACCGAGTTGAGAACCCGCCGGGACGCGATGACCGCCGCGCTCCGGCTCCGGCTGCCCGAACTGGCCCTGCCGCACGTCCCGGCCGGCGGCTACCACCTGTGGCTGCGCCTGCCCGACGGCGCGGGGGACACCTCCCAGGCTTTCGGCCCCGGGGGAGAGTCCGCCCTGACCGCGGCGGCCCTGCGCGCCGGTGTGGCGGTCACCCCGGGCCGCCCGTACTTCAGCGCCGAGCCCCCGGCCCCGTACCTGCGGCTGAGCTTCGCGGCGGTCGCGGGCACCGGGGAGATCACGGAGGGCGTAGGGCGACTGCGTGCCGCCTGCGACGAGGTACTGGGGCAGGCGGGGCGCGGGCGCAGGAGCTTCGCGTGACTTGTCCGGCAGGTCCCGATCGGTGCCGCACCACCTGATGGACTCCGGGTAACGCCCTGGCCGTACCCCTTGATTTGCGTACTTCGGAGGCCGACCATCGCGGCATGGCACTTCGGGTCACGTTCGTTGCCGCAGCGGGGAGCGCCTCGCGACTGACCGAGCGTTTCGAGGACGACCGGCCACTGGATCATGCAGGGTGGAGCGATGTGCAGCGAGTGGCCCGTGAGCTGCTTCCGCTCGCCGCGGCCGATCTGCGCTACTGCTCGCCGAACCCGCGCAGCCGTGCCACCGGGGAAGGCCTCGGCTACGCCCCGCTGGTCCAGCTCGCCCTGCGCGACTGCGCCATGGGCCGCTGGCGCGGGCTGACCCTGGGGGAGGCCATGGCCCGCGAACCGGAGTCCGTGGACGCCTGGCTCGCCGACCCGCGCGCCACCCCGCACGGCGGGGAGTCGCTCCTGGACTTCATCACCCGCGTCGGCAACTGGCTCGACACCCGGCCGGCCGAGGAGGACTGCCGGGTCGTCGCGGTGGCCGAACCGTCCGTCATCCGTGCCGCGCTGGTATACGCGCTGAAGGCACCGCCCGCGACCTACTGGAACATCGACGTCCGCTCGCTGTCACGGGTCGGCGTCACCGGACGGGCGGGCCGCTGGAGCCTGCGCATCGAAGGGGTCGCCGCCCGGCCGACGCGGATCTAGGGTCCTTTCACCGCCCGGGCGGCGGTGACCGTCCGCCGGTCGGGGACAAAGACCGGTCGGCCCACGCGGACGTAGCCGGTGTCGAGTACGAGGTCCTTGACCGGACCGCGCACCCGCCAGACCGTCCGCCAGTGGTCCTCGTCGCGGACGGTGAACTCGCCCCGGTAGAGGTCCGCGGAACAGGGGTGGTCGGCGACGTACCGGCCTGCCGAGAGGTCCAGACGATGGAACGGCCGGCCGTCCGCGAACCGCACGTCCACCGCGCCGCCGGGACGCGATCCGCTGCTCGTCACCGGCAGGAAGCGCAGAGTGCGTTCCGCGGGCCGGGTGACGCCCTGCCAGGTGAAGGCGCCGGACTCCTGGTGCAGCAGGCCGCCGTCCTCCGACGGGCCGAAAAACGTGGTGCCCCCGAACCGTCCGAGGTCGCCGCTCGCCAGGTCCCGCACGGTCCGGGTCACCCGCCAGCTCCCCCTCAGGAAGGCCAGTGCGTCCGGCACCGGCCAGAACTCGCCCATCCCGCACCGCTCCCGTCGTCTCCGTCGCGCACGAACCATTGACGTGCTCCTGCCTCCTCCCTATCTTGCCGTTCGAAGTGCTGACCATCGCTCGAGATATCGAACACATCTCGAGAACGCCAGGCGAAGCTCCACCCACTCCCACCGAGAGCCGCGGAGTATCCATGTCACGCACCGCCCGCACCCGTCCACGCGCCCGCGCCCGCGCCCGTCTCAGAACGGGGCTCACCGCCACCGCGTTACTGACCGCCGCCGCCCTGCTGCCGGCCCCCGCGCACGCCGAGGACGTCACCGACTACACGATCACCGTCGACCCGCGCGCCGAGGGCGCCGCGATCGACGACACGATGTACGGCGTCTTCTTCGAGGACATCAACCGCGCCGCCGACGGCGGGCTGTACGCCGAGCTCGTACAGAACCGGTCCTTCGAGTACTCCACCGCCGACAACGGCTCCTACACGCCCCTGACCTCCTGGACGGCCGGCGGCACGGCCGAGGTGCGCGACGACTCCGGCCGGCTCAACGAACGCAACCGCAACTACCTCTCCCTGGGCGCCGGTTCCTCCGTCACGAACGCGGGCTACAACACCGGCGTCCGGGTGGAGCAGGGCAAGCGGTACGACTTCTCCGTCTGGGCCCGAGCCGAGAGCGGCAGCACCCTCGCCGTCACGCTCAAGGACGCCGCCGGCCCTCTCGCGAACGCCCGCCGGGTGGCCGTCAGGGGTGGCTGGGCCCGGTACGAGGCCACCTTCACCGCCACCCGCACCAGCAACCGCGGCCGCCTCGCCGTCGCCTCCTCCGGCGCAGCCGCCCTCGACATGGTGTCGTTGTTCCCACGAGACACCTACAAGGGGCAGCGAAACGGCCTGCGCAAGGACCTCGCCGAAAAGATCGCCGCCCTGAACCCCGGATTCGTCCGCTTCCCCGGCGGCTGCCTGGTCAACACCGGCTCCATGGAGGACTACAGCGAGGACTCCGGCTGGCAGCGCAAGCGCTCCTACCAGTGGAAGGACACCGTCGGACCGGTCGAGGAGCGTGCCACCAACGCCAACTTCTGGGGCTACAACCAGAGCTACGGCCTCGGTTACTACGAGTACTTCCGATTCGCCGAGGACGTCGGGGCGATGCCGCTCCCGGTCGTGCCCGCACTGGTCACCGGGTGCGGACAGAACAGGGCGACGGACGACGAGGAACTGCTGGAGCGGCACGTCCAGGACACCCTCGACCTGATCGAGTTCGCCAACGGCCCGGCCGACTCGACCTGGGGCAGGGTGCGTGCCGAGATGGGCCACCGGAGGCCCTTCGGCCTCACCCACATCGGGGTCGGCAACGAGGAGAACCTGCCCGGGGAGTTCTTCTCCCGCTTCGAGCGGTTCCGCGCGGCGATCGAGGCCGAGCACCCGGACATCACCGTCATCTCCAACTCGGGCCCGGACGACACCGGTACGACCTTCGACACCCTCTGGCAGCTCAACCGCGACGGCGACGTCGACATGGTCGACGAGCACTACTACAACAGCCCGCAGTGGTTCCTGCAGAACAACGACCGCTACGACTCCTACGACCGCGGCGGCCCGAAGGTCTTCCTCGGCGAGTACGCCTCGCAGGGCAACTCCTGGAAGAACGGCCTGGCCGAAGCCGCGTTCATGACGGGCCTGGAACGCAACGCGGACATCGTCGAACTCGCCTCGTACGCACCGCTGCTGGCCAACGAGGACTACGTCCAGTGGTCGCCGGACATGATCTGGTTCAACAACCACGCCTCGTGGGGCTCGGTCAACTACGAGGTCCAGAAGCTGTTCATGACCAACGCCGGTGACCGTGTCGTCCCGTCGAAGGCCAGCAGCACCCCGGACGTCAGTGGTCCCATCAGCGGCGCGGTCGGCCTGTCGACCTGGGCCACCAGCGCCGCGTACGACGACGTGCGGGTGACCGCCGCCGACGGCGCGCCCCTGCTGAGCGACGACTTCTCGGGTGGCGCCCCGCAGTGGACGCACAGCGGCGGCGGCAGCTGGAGCGTCCAGGACGGTCAGTACGTCCAGACCGACGAGGCCGCCGAGAACACCCTGGTCACGGCGGGCGACCCGGCCTGGCAGAACTACGACCTGCACGTGAGGGCGACCAAGAAGTCCGGCAAGGAAGGCTTCCTCGTCGCCTTCGGGGTCAAGGACACCGGAAACTACTACTGGTGGAACCTGGGCGGCTGGAACAACACCCAGTCCGCCGTCGAACAGGCCTCGGACGGCGGCAAGTCGACGCTGATCTCCAAGGCCGGGTCGATCGAGGCGGGCCGCGCCTACGACATCGACATCAAGGTGCGCGGTCGCCAGGTGACCCTCTACCTCGACGGACAGGAGTGGGGCGGCTTCACCGACGACAAGCCGGCCGAGCCGTTCCGTCAGGTCGTCACCGAGGACGACCGCACCGGTGACCTGGTCGTCAAGGTCGTCAACGCCCAGCCGGCCGAGGCCCGCACGACGATCGGCCTCGGCGGCGCGAGGACCGCCACCACCGCCCGGGTGACCACCCTGGCCGCCGACGCGGACGCGGTGAACACCGAGACGGACACGCCGGTGACCCCGGTCGCGTCCACGTTCCGGGGCGTGTCCGACAGGTTCACGTACACGTTCCCGGCCAACTCGGTGACGTTCCTGAGGATCAAGCAGCGCTAGCGGAAGGGGTGCGGGCCGCCGTCCAGGAGGCGACGGCCCGCACCCGGCACCGACCGGGAACCCGCCTGCCGTGCCTCAGTGACGCAGCAGCAGGGTGACGCCGGCCAGCACGGCACCGAGCACGACCGCTGCGACGCCGTACGCGAGGCGGTGGGAGCGCAGCCGGGGCAGCAGCCGGTCCACGGCGATCCGGCCGGGGCCGGTCAGGGCGAGCGCCACCGCGGCCAGGGCGACGAGGAGCTCGTACTCCACGCCCTCCGGGGCGAAGAAGCCGCCGCCCCACTTCACGACGATCGCGTTGACCAGCGTGCCGGCGACGGCCGCGGCGGCGAGCGGGGTGAGCAGGCCGAGTGCGAGGCCGAGTCCGCCGAGGGTCTCGGTGAGCCCGGCCACGACGGCGAACGCCTCGGGCGAGGGGTAGCCGAGGGACGTGAAGTACATCCCGGTGCCCTCGATCCCGCCCCCGCCGAACCAGCCGAACAGCTTCTGCGCGCCGTGCGCGGCCATCGTCGGACCGAGCACGAGACGCAGCACCAGCAGTCCGACGTCGTAGGCGCGGGCGGGGGCGGCGGGGGCGTCCTGATCGGAGGCGGTGGCGGGCCGGGACAAGGTGGTGGTGGGACTGGTCATGGGGGGACTCCTCGAAAGGGGACGGCGAAGACGGTGGGAGGCGCCGCGCGTCACTGAGCGGCGACCCGTCCCGGCAAACTTGAATATTCAAGCTAAACCACGATCGCCTTTGCTTCAACTTTCAAGCAATAGGAATGTGCTCGGCCGTACCAGACCTCGAGCCGAAGTCCGCGCCCGCGCCTTGCCCCGCCCCGCACCCTCCGGGGAGTGCCGTGGTCATGCCGTGTGCCGCCGCCCCCCCACGGTCGCTCGATTCGTCGGACCCGGCCGCAGGCCCGGTGCGCCACTGGCCGTCGCCCCGCACGGGCGGAGAGCGGGCGAGGCGTCGTTCGCGCGGCTCGCGCCGCATCTGCCGCAGGGCGCCACGGTGGCTTTCGTGCGCGCCCCGGTGCCCCCGGGGTCTTAGGGGTCCTTGCACTATGCCCGCCCGGACCACGCGACCTCATCGGGCGCTCATAGTGCAAGGACCCCTTACTCGCTGTGCACGATCTGGACCAGGTTGCCGCAGGTGTCGTCCAGAACCGCGGTGGTGGCCCCGCCCATTTCCAGCGGCTCCCGGGTGAACCGCACCCCGAGCCCGCGCAGCCGGTCGAACTCCGCGTGTACGTCGTCCACGGGCGAGGCGGAGGATCGCCTGCACAGAGGTTCAGAGCGACAGCCGGTTGCACACGGAGCGGGCGAGGGTGAGGGAGCTGGAAGCCGCCTACGGAACGCTGTGTGCGCAGGCGCTCACTCCGCAGGAGTCACTGGCCTTGGTTGGGAAGCTACTGAGGGAGGAATGAGCGTGGACCGTTCCAGGTACGAGACCGATGACCTTGCCTGGTTCAAGAGCGGTTACAGCGCCGGAGATGGGGGACAGTGCGTCGAGATAGCCGTCTGCCCCGATGTCGTCCGCGTGCGTGACTCCAAGGAAACAGGCCATCCGGGCGTCGCGGTTCCTTCGGACAGCTGGTCGGCGTTCGTCGGTTTCGCGGCCCGGTAGGGCTGTTTCCGCGGCTGCGCCTCCGGCGGGGCCGAGCGCTTCAGCCGGCCCGCCCGCCCGGCCGAAGCGCTCGTACTGGTGGCAGTCGGCGCCCCGGCGCTGTGTTCACTCCCGCTCCCGCTCCACCGGCAGCCACAGTTCGGCGTCTGCTTCGGTTCCGTCCGGGGAGAGGCGGGTGCGCAGGATTTCCGGGCCGGGGCGGCCGCGGTACGGGTTCGACGGGAACCACTGGGCGAACACGTCCCGCCACAGCTCCTGGATGGCCTGTGGGGCCGGCCCTGAGGTGGTGAAGACGGCCCAGGTGCCGGCCGGGACGGCCAGGGACGTCGTCCCCTCGGGGGCGGACGCGGACGTGAGCACCCCGTGGTAGTAATCGAGTTCGGTACCTTCGGCACGGCTGGGGTCCAGGTCGTCGCAGACCGCGACGATGCCCTGCGGATCCTGGTCCGACAGTTTCTCCAGGCGTTCCACGGTCCGCGGGTCGATGCCGCGGACGAAGTCGATGATCGCCCGGTTCGGCCCCGAGTGCACCAGTGGTACCCGGGCCTTGGGACCGACGACGGTGAAGGCCGGCCGGTCCACCACTCGATAGCGCATGCTGCTGCTCCCTTCGACGGTGAGGCGGAAGGTCAACCGGGGCTGGGAGACGAGTGCGCAGCCGGTGCGCCGGGCCTCGCCCGGACCGACACCGTGCATGGCGCGGAACGCCCGTGCGAACGCCTCCCCGGAGCCGTACCCGTAGCGCACCGCGACCTCCAGCAGCGACTCACGGCCGGCGAGCACCTCGGCGCCCGCCACGGTCAGCCGCCGACGCCGGACGTACTCCGACAACGGCATGCCCGCCAGCGCGGAGAACATCCGGCGCAGGTGATACTCCGAGGTCGTCGCGGTACGCGCCAGCCCCGCCACGTCGACGGGCCCGTCGAGGTGGCGCTCGAT
The DNA here is from genome assembly GCF_053890455.1 of Streptomyces yamdrokensis. Taxonomy (NCBI): domain Bacteria; kingdom Bacillati; phylum Actinomycetota; class Actinomycetes; order Kitasatosporales; family Streptomycetaceae; genus Streptomyces; species Streptomyces yamdrokensis. The sequence continues at coordinate 1,370,083 of NZ_CM132679.1, read as the reverse complement.
GTGCTCCATGGCCTGGTTGAGCCGCTCCAGCACGCCCGGTCCCCTTCCTTCTCGTGTGCGACCACCACGCTAGGCAGCACACACCCCGCCGGACCCGACATCCTGTGCCCGATCCGGTCGGGCGCGGCACGGCCGCCCCGCCGCTGTGCTGTCACCGAGCGCTTCGGGTGGCCCGGCAGTGCACTGCCCACATCACCGACGGACGAAGCTGTCAGCGGGTCGTGATGAGCAGTTCGTCGACGGCGGTGCGTATGGACTCGTCCTCGGTGAAGGCACGCCAGCCGCCGAAGTAGTGGAGGCGGCGGTCACGGTTCGGCAGGTCGCGCAGGAGATGCGCCGCGGGCCGGGCTGCCGTGCCGATCCGGGCCAGATGGCGCACCGCGGGGAGCATGACCGGCAGGTAGGTGTCCTCGGCCAGCTCCTGCACGGCCTCCACCAGGATCGGGACGGTGCTTCCCGTGTCGCCGGTCGTGGCCCACAGGGCGTGTGCGGCCTCGACCCTGGTCCAGGGGTCGGTGGCCCCGGTCATCGTGCGGAGCAGGTCCGCCATGCCGGCGGCATGGGGGCCGAGGCCGGCCAGCTTGCGCAGGGCCGGGTGGGGGTAGCTGTCCTCGGCAGCAGCGGTCCCCAGCACTTTCAGGACCGGCCCCGGCTCCCCTCCGACCTGCCAGTACGCCCAGGCGGCAAGCTCCGCGTCAGAGCCTGGGCCTGCGGCGGTCGATCGGGCCAGCAGCAGTTCACGTCCCGCGCTGCCCGCCGGCCCGATCCCGGCAAGGGCCGTCGCCGCCGCGGTCCATCTCTCGTTGTCGCCCAGCAGGTCGAGCAGGTGCGGCACTGCCGGCCGCGCGACAGTCCCCCAGGCGGCGAGCACGCCGCACAGGCGCCGGAGCACGTGAATGTCCGTGGCGGTGCCGAGCCGGTCGCAGATCGCCGGCAGCAGCAGCTCGGCGTGGTCCGGCAGGCGAACGAGCACCTCGTCGAGGGCGGGGAGGACGGGGTCGTGGAAGGCGCCGCGGGCGCTCCCGGAAAAGGCGGAGGTCGATGCGAAACCGGACCGGGCGCCGGCGATGATGTCGGCCAGGCCCGGCAGGCAGCGCGGATCGTTCATCCGGGCCAGCGCCCACAGCGCCGCCTCGGCGACCGTCTCCGCCCCGCGTGCCGTCCGGGCCGCGGTGTCGCCGAGGAGCCCGGCGACCGCGTCGGCATGGGCGGCGGCCGACGGGCCGAGGCAGGCCAGCAGCTCGGTCGCCCGGTAGCGCACCTCGGTGACCGGATCGTCCAGCCGGGTCGCGACGGCCGGCAGCAGCGCCTCGGCCGGCGAGCGCCACTGCGACAGCAGCCCGCCCGCCTGTGCCAGACCACCGATCCGCTGCCCTTCGTCGGGATGGTCGGCCAGCAGGCCTTGCGTGAAAGCAGTGGAGGCGGCGAAGGCGGTGGAAGCGGTGGAGGCGCCCGTGAACAGCGCCGCCGTCCAGCCCTGGACACCCTGCGCCCCGCTCTCCAGGGAGCTGGTGCGCTGCCACAACTCCACGCTCGGATCGCGGACGGCGTCCAGCACGAGGTCCAGCCGCCTCGCCGCGAGGCCCGGGTCGCCCGCCGCGAGCGCGTGCACCGCTGCCAGACGAAGCTGGGACTCCGGAGAGCCGAGCAGCGAACGGAGGAGGGAGACTGCCTCGTCGGACCGGTCACCGGCCGGCTCCCGCCGGAGCGCCTGACCGAGTGCGAGGACCAGGTCGAGGCGGGTCACCGGATCCCTCTCCGCCCGCCAGCACCGCAGGAGTCCGGGCAGCAGGAGCGCACCGGGGCTGGTGCAGACACCGGCCACGTCGGCCGCGGCGCGCCGGATCTTTGGCTCGGGGTCGGTCAGCAGGGCCAGCACCCCGGGCAGCACCTGCTCCCACGCCGGCGCCCAGCCGGGATCCATGAACCTTTCGGTGACCTGGCCGGCCTCCGCCGCCAGCATGGCCACCAGTTCCAGCACCGTGCGACGGCTCGGCACCTGCGGGTCGGCAGCCAGACGAAGCAGAAAAGGCAGCGCGGCCGGGGCGGCGGAGCAGATCCAGCCGCCCTGGAAGGAGCTCGTCCGCACCTCCCGGCTCGCCGAGCACCTGGAGCCCGTCAACCGGCTCGGGTCCGAGCACGGCCTGGGACACGGCCATGCCGACGCCCTCGTCGCCCGCACCCCCGACGAGGAGGCCGGCAAACAGTCAGCCCCGATCTCCGAGTCGCACGTCCTCGCCCACGTCGTCCGGCAGGCCGAAGAGCGGGAAGAGGCGCTCGGTGTCCCGGAAGGCCGTGATGCCGGTGATCCGGTCGCCGGAGAACTCCACGACTTTGAGATCGGCCCTGCTTTCGGATTCCCGACAGGGGTCAAGTTTGTGCCGGATCAGGCGGTGTCCGCGGAGTCGGGGCCGATCCATCGATCTCCCCAGGCGAGGAGCGGCTCGATCGCCTCTGCCAGCTCGGTTCCGCGTGGGGTCAGGTGATAGGTGATCCGGACAGGCGTGCTCGGGATGACGTTCCTCTCGATGACCCGGGCCTGCTCCAGTTCCTTCAAACGCTGTGCAAGCAAACGCTCGGACAGGCCGGGCACGGCGTCGAGCACATCCTTGTACCGGTCGGCCCCGCGGATGATCGCCAGCAGGATCGCGCCGTTCCACCGGCGTCCGATCAGCTCGACCGTCGAGTGGAATTTCGGACAGTAGCGGGACCCCTCGCGCAAGGGGCCGGGGCGCGGTGCTTCCCCTGCGGCAGGTGCGTCCACCGTATCCACTCCTCTCATTTCCCTGGTGGAAGCAGGGTAGGACGCTGAACCCGGAGTATGCCACTTGACGAAAAGTAAGTTACTAACTTTACTTACCGTGCCGTCGTTGGTGATCACATGACTCACGGCAGGTACCTGACACCACACTCATGGGAGAACTCTGATGACCAAGTCCGCTGACAAAGTGACGCACCACCGCCGAACACTGCTGACCACAGCCCTGGGCGCCGCCGTAGGTCTGTCCACCGGCGTGGCCGCCGCTGCTGCTCCGCGCCAACGCGCCACCGAACACACCCGGATCCTCGGCCGGGACGTCGACGTCACCCGGGCAACCCCCGGCGTCGTCCGCGTCCTGACGTCCTATTTCGAGGCGAAGACAGCGGCAGACCTCGGTGCCACGATGGCGCACTTCTCGCGAAATGTGACGTACGTCGATGCCACGCTGGGCTGGTCCTGGTACAGCCGGAAGGAGCTCTACGACCTGTTCGCCCAGCTGATGCCGACCTGGCCCAAGACCGCGGCCTCGTACCCCACCCGGATCGTCGGGAACACCGACAGCGCCCTGGTCTTCTTCACGGACACTCCCGAACTGTTCGGCCATGAGATCCGCCCTGTCGGAGCTGTCAACTTCGAAGGTGGCAAGATCGTGCGCTGGGTCGACTACTGGGACGGCAGGGCCTTCACCATGGCCGACATCGCCAAGCAGCGCACACCCGCCGACCGGTTCCCGACCGACTTCGGTGAGAAGAACCTGGCGAAGACAGCACCACGGACGATCAGGTCGACTGTAAAGGCCCTCTCCGGCGCTTTGAGCTCAGGAGACACGCACAGCGCGGTGCCTCTCTTCCACCCGGATGCGCTGCTCGAGGACCTCGGCCTGCACACCACCGTCGAAGGACGGCACTCCATCGAGTCGTTCCTGAACTCCGCGCTTCGGTCACTTCCATACGGCCCCGGGGCGAGAGTGCGCCACGTGTCCGGCAGCGGCCGGGGAGGCGGCTACGAATGGGTCAATCCCTCAGCCCCGGCGCCCAGGGGCATCACTGCCCTCGAACTGGACAACGCTGGGCTGGTCACGCGAATGACGTCGGCCTGGGACAGTTCGCTCTGGTCGGGCGGAGCCATCACCGGAGCGCAGTCCGCAACCATCCTGCAGTGACCGAGCCACAGGGCGCACGCCGGCACCATTCGACCAAGTGACTCGCCCGTGTGGTCGGGTTGCCGACCCATTCAGCCAGGGCGGCTGCCGGGGAGCCGCTCGGTGTTCCGCCCGTGAACCGCACGGCTCTCGGCCCGGTGTCGTGCCCGGTGGTCTTCGAGGGGCCACCGACACCAGCCAGGACCGTCCTGCCCTTATATGTACTTCCTCTACGTCCCCGGCGGCATGGACGGCATGTTCCGGGAGATCGGCCGCCCCGGTGTTCGGGGCTGGATTGCTCCCCTCCCCGACCAGGCCGACGTGGTCGTCATGGGCGAGGTCGCCGAGAAGTACGGCTACACCCTCGGCCGAACGGTCGCTCCACCGGTGTGCTCCGTCAGAACGGGGTCTCGCCGGGCGCCGCGCGGTGGTATGTGTCGCCGGATCGTGGTGGCACCCGGCGTTCCACCGTGCTCCGGTCCGCACGCACTCGAAGGTCATCCGACCTGCTGATCCGCGGTTCCTCCCGGGACAGCCGGGGCGGCCGTTCTCCACGCTTCGAGATGTCGAGTAACGAAGCACGAGAGAACAATCGAGTAACGAAGCACGAGAGAACAGCCGCTGCGTATGAGTCTCCCCGTCGGCGCGCCCGCAGGCGACGCATTGGGCATCCTGTCCCGCTTTCGGGTCGAGTTCTACGAATGCCTCTACGCCCGCCAGGACGCGCTCTTCGAGCTCACGGACGCGGTGTTGTGCACGGGCGGGCCGGTGAAGACCCTGGTCGAGCTGTCGCCGGCGGTCGAGCACCGGCGCGGGCACGGCGCCCTGTACGCGGCTTCGGACCGCGGTTGGCTTGAGCCGACGCGGTTGCGCCGCACGCTGGCCGGCCTGCCGCTGCCGAAGGCGGCCGACGGGCGGATCGTGCTGGCCGTGGACGTGAGCAACTGGCTCCGTCCCGATGCCCCGACCAGCGGCGATCGGCTGTTCTGCCACGTCTACGGACGTGGCGACCGCAGGGCGGACCAGTTCGTGCCGGGCTGGCCGTACTCCTTCGTTGCCGCGCTGGAGTCCGGCCGCACCTCCTGGGTCGCGCTGCTGGACGCCGTCCGTCTGGGGCCCGCCGACGACGCGACGCTCGTGACCGCTGCCCAACCGCTCGACGTCGTCGAGCGGTTGACGCAAGCCGGGCACTGGCGGCCGGGCGACCTGGAGATCCTGATCGTGATGGACGCCGGCTACGACGTCACCTACCTCTCCCACGCCCTGGCCGACCTGCCGGTCGTGCTGGTCGTGCTGGTCGGGCGTCTGCGCTCGGACCGGGTCATGCTCCGCGACGCAGGCCCCGCGCGTTCCGGCCCGAAGGGCGGGCGGCCCCGTCGGCACGGCGGTGTCCTCACCGTCTCACCCCGCCCGCGTCCGCCGGGGGTTTCGCAACGTCCACGCGACGGCGGCCCGTCCGGCGGCCGCACCGAAACCGTCCAAGCCGGGACCGGGACGGCCTCCCGGCTCGAAAAACAAGCACCGGGCCAAGCGCCACGACGTCGGCAAGACGGTCAAACGCGCCGAGTCGATCAAGGAATGCCAAGCCCGCCGAGGATAAACGCCAGGCTCAGACCATGATTCGCCAACTAAAAATCCCGGTCACAGCCGACGCGCACCGGCAGCCCGACCTGCGTTGCATAAACGTGCGCATGTACGTATAGTCATGCCATCGATGAGGAGGTTTCCGTGAGCGTACGAGTGGCTGTGGCCGGGGCCAGTGGATATGCGGGCGGGGAGCTCTTGAGGCTGCTGCTCGCGCACCCGGGGGTGGAGATCGGGGCGCTGACCGGGAACTCCAACGCCGGGCAGCGGCTCGGGAGCCTGCAGCCGCACCTGGTGCCGCTCGCCGAGCGGGTGCTGGAGCCGACCACGGCCGAGGTGCTCGCCGGACAGGGCCGACGGCATGACGTGGTCTTCCTCGCGCTGCCGCACGGCCAGTCCGCCGCCGTCGCCGAGCAGCTCGGGCCGGACGTGCTCGTCGTCGACATGGGCGCCGACCACCGGCTCACCGACGCCGGTGACTGGGAGAGGTTCTACGGCTCCCCACACGCCGGTACCTGGCCCTACGGCCTGCCCGAACTGCCGGGCGGCCGCGCCGCGCTGGAGGGGTCCAAGCGCATCGCGGTGCCAGGTTGCTACCCGACCGCCGTCTCGCTCGCCCTGTTCCCGGCGTACACGGCGGGCCTCGCCGAGGCCGAGGCGGTGATCGTCGCCGCCTCCGGCACCTCCGGCGCCGGCAAGGCGGCCAAGCCGCATCTGCTGGGCAGCGAGGTCATGGGGTCGATGTCGCCGTACGGCGTCGGCGGCGTCCACCGGCACACCCCCGAGATGATCCAGAACCTCAGCGCCGCGGCGGGGGAGCGGGTCCTGGTCTCCTTCACCCCGACGCTCGCGCCGATGCCCCGCGGCATCCTCGCCACCTGCACCGCCAAGGCCCGGCCCGGCGTCACCGCCGCGGCCGTCCGGACCGCCTACGAGAAGGCGTTCGCCGACGAACCCTTCGTCCACCTCCTCCCCGAGGGCCAGTGGCCCGCGACGGCGTCCGTCCACGGTTCCAACGCCGTTCAGGTCCAGGTCGCGTACGACGGGGCCGCGGGACGGATCATCGCGATCAGCGCCATCGACAACCTCACCAAGGGCACCGCGGGCGGCGCTCTGCAGAGCATGAACATCGCCCTCGGGCTCGACGAGTCCACCGGACTGACCACGATCGGAGTCGCGCCGTGAGTGTGACGGCAGCAAAGGGATTCACGGCGGCGGGCATCGCCGCCGGGATCAAGGAGAACGGCAACCCCGACCTGGCCCTCGTGGTCAACAACGGACCGCGCCGCGCGGCCGCGGGCGTCTTCACCTCCAACCGCGTCAAGGCCGCGCCCGTGCTCTGGTCCGAGCAGGTGCTCAAGGGCGGCCGGGTCGGCGCCGTCGTCCTCAACTCCGGTGGTGCCAACGCCTGTACGGGGCCCAAGGGATTCCAGGACACCCACACCACCGCCGAGCGGGCCGCGGAGATCCTCGGCACGGGCGCGGGGGAGATCGCCGTCTGCTCCACCGGGCTCATCGGCGTCACCCTTCCCATGGACAAGCTGCTGCCGGGGCTGGGGACGGCCGCCGGTCAGCTGTCCGAGCACGGCGGTGAGAAGGCAGCCATCGCCATCAAGACCACCGACAGCGTGCACAAGACCGCCGTGGTGACGAAGGACGGCTGGACCGTCGGCGGCATGGCCAAGGGCGCCGGCATGCTCGCCCCCGGCCTCGCCACCATGCTGGTCGTCCTCACCACCGACGCCGATGTCGAAGCCGGGGCACTGGACCGGGCCCTGCGCGCCGCCACCCGGGTCACCTTCGACCGCGTCGACTCCGACGGCTGCATGTCCACCAACGACACCGTGCTGCTGCTCGCCTCCGGTGCCACCGGCGTCACCCCCGGGTACGAGGAGTTCGCCGAGGCCGTACGCGCCGTCTGCGGCGACCTCAGCCAGCAGCTCATCCGTGACGCCGAGGGCGCCAGCAAGGACATCAAGGTCGAGGTCGTGGGCGCCGCGACCGAGGACGACGCCGTCGAGGTGGGCCGCTCCATCGCCCGCAACAACCTCCTCAAGTGCGCCATCCACGGCGAGGACCCCAACTGGGGCCGGGTGCTGTCCGCGATCGGCACGACGAAGGCCGCCTTCGAGCCCGACGCGCTCGACGTCGCCATCAACGGCGTCCGGGTGTGCAAGAACGGCGGCGTCGGCGAGGACCGCGACAAGGTCGACATGCGCTACCGCGAGGTCCACATCGTCGCCGACCTGGGCGCCGGTGACGCGACCGCCACCATCTGGACCAACGACCTCACCGCCGACTACGTCCACGAGAACAGCGCGTACTCCTCATGAGCACCACCCGCAAGCACACCGCCCTGCCCAAGGCGCAGATCCTCATCGAGGCGCTGCCCTGGCTGACCCGGCACCACGGGAAGACCGTCGTCATCAAGTTCGGCGGCAACGCCATGGTGGACGAGGAACTGAAGAACGCCTTCGCCCAGGACGTGGTCTTCCTGCGGCACGCCGGACTCAAGCCCGTCGTCGTGCACGGCGGCGGCCCGCAGATCAGCGCCGCGCTCGACCGGCACGGCATCGTCAGCGAGTTCAAGGCCGGCCTCAGGGTGACCACCGAGGACGCCATGGACGTCGTACGGATGGTGCTGGCCGGACAGGTGCAGCGTGAGCTGGTCGGACTGCTCAACCGGCACGGACCCTTCGCCGTCGGCCTCACCGGCGAGGACGCGCACACCATCACCGCGACCCGCCACCGGCCCGAGATCGACGGCGAGTTCGTCGACATCGGACGGGTCGGGGAGATCACCGAGATCGACACCGGTGCCATCGAGGCCCTGCTCGCCGACGGCCGTATACCGGTCGTCTCGTCCATCGCCCGGAGCCAGGACGACCACCATGTCTACAACGTCAATGCTGATACGGCGGCTGCGGCACTCGCTGCTGCTCTGGACGCCGAGACCCTCATGGTCCTCACCGACGTCGAGGGGCTCTACGAGGACTGGCCGAACTCCGACGAGGTGATCAGCCGGCTCACCGCGTCCCAGCTCGAGAAACTGCTGCCGGAGCTGTCCTCGGGCATGGTGCCGAAGATGGAGGGCTGCCTGCACGCCGTACGAGGCGGCGTGACCACCGCCCGCGTCATCGACGGCCGGGTCCAGCACTCGATCCTGCTGGAGATCTTCACCGACGAGGGCATCGGCACCATGGTCGTGCCCGACGGGGCACCGCACGCGCAGGGGGAGTCATGAGCAACGAGGAGCTGAGCGCGCGGTGGCGGGGCGCGCTCATGAACAACTACGGCACTCCGAAGCTGTCCCTGGCCGGTGGCGCGGGCGCCACCGTCCGCGACGCCGACGGCAAGGAGTACACCGACTTCGTCGGCGGCATCGCCGTCAACGCGCTCGGCCACGCCCACCCGGCCGTCGTCGAGGCCGTCAGCCGGCAGATCGCCTCCCTCGGCCATGTCTCCAACCTGTTCGTCGCCGAACCGCCCGTCGCGCTCGCCGAACGGCTCCTGAGGCTCTTCGGCCGCGACGGCCGGGTGTACTTCTGCAACTCGGGCGCCGAGGCCAACGAGGCCGCGTTCAAGATCGGACGGCTCACCGGCCGGGCCCGCATGGTCGCCACCGACGGCGGCTTCCACGGCCGCACCATGGGCGCCCTCGCGCTCACCGGCCAGCCGGGCAAGCGGGAGCCGTTCGCGCCGCTGCCCGGGGACGTCACCCATGTCCCCTACGGCGACGCGCAGGCCCTGGCCGCCGCGGTCACCGACGACACGGCGCTGGTGATCATCGAGCCGATCCAGGGCGAGAACGGGGTCGTGGTGCCCCCGCCCGGTTATCTGAAGGCCGCCCGCGCCATCACGGCCGCCACGGGCGCGCTGCTCGTCCTGGACGAGGTGCAGACCGGCATCGGCCGCACCGGCAACTGGTTCGAGTACCAGGCCCACGAAGGTGTCCTGCCCGACGTCGTCACCCTCGCCAAAGGACTCGGAGGCGGGCTGCCGATCGGCGCGACGGTCGCCTTCGGACGCGCCGCGGACCTGCTGCACCCGGGCCAGCACGGCACGACCTTCGGTGGCAACCCGGTCGCCTGCGCCGCCGGACTCGCCGTCCTCGACACCATCGAGAACGAAGGACTGCTCGAGAACGTCAAGCGGCAGGGCGAGCGGCTGCGCGACGGGATCGAGTCCCTCGGCAACCCGTTGATCAGCCATGTCCGGGGCGTCGGCCTGCTCCTGGGTATCGTGCTCACCGAACCGCTCGCGCCCCGGGTGCAACAGGCGGCTCAGGACGCCGGTTTCCTGGTGAACGCGCCCGCCCCCGATGTCGTACGGCTCATGCCGCCGCTGATCCTCGGGACCGACGCGGTGGACGCCTTCCTCGGGGCGCTGCCCGGCATCCTGGACGCAGCCGGCCGGGCGGCGGGCGCAGAAGGACGAGCCGGACAGTGAGCCGGACGACGAGCCGGACAGTGAGCCGGACGACGAACCGGGCGAGACCCGGACGACGAGCAGGGCGATGAACCGGATCACGAGCCGTCCGGAGCACGCCCCGAGGACGACCGGAGAATGAGACGACGATGAGCCACGATCAGGACCACGGACAGCCTGCCGGGCCTGCCGTACCGCAGACCCGCACCGCGCGCCACCGCCGGATCGTGGACATCCTCAACCGGCAACCCGTGCGCTCGCAGAGCCAGCTGGCGAAGCTGCTCGCCGACCACGGACTGACCGTCACCCAGGCGACGCTCTCCCGGGACCTGGACGAGCTGAACGCGGTGAAGATCCGCGACACCGACGGCGACCTCATCTACGCGGTGCCGAGCGAGGGCGGCTTCCGCACTCCGCGCGCACCGCTCGGGGAGTCCGCGAAGGAGGAACGGATGCGGCGGCTCTCCCAGGAGCTGCTGATCTCCGCGGAGGCGTCCGCCAATCTCGTGGTCCTGCGCACCCCGCCGGGCGCCGCCCAGTTCCTGGCCTCGGCGATCGACCAGGCAGAGCTGCACGACATCCTGGGGACCATCGCCGGTGACGACACCCTCATGCTGATCAGCCGCGACCCGGTGGGCGGACAGGCGCTGGCCGAGCACATGCTGAGACTGGCGCAGAACGGGAACTGAACGGGCCGCAGGGCCGCCTGCCGCTCACGGGCCGCCCGGCGTCACTCACCCCAGCCGGGCGGCCAGCCCTCCCGTGCAGCGCACCTCGTCGCCCGCGGTGATCAGCAGCGCCTCCACGCCGGGCAGGGTCTCCAGCCACGCGAGGCCCTCCCGCGACCCCATCGCGAAGGCGGCCGTGGCCCAGCAGTCGGCCCAGGTCAGCCTGGGCGCCACCACGGTCACCGCGACCAGGTCGGTGACCGCGGGGCGGCCGGTGCGCGGGTCGACGATGTGGTCGCCGCGCTCGACGGTGCCCGAGGTGGCGACGGCCAGTTCGTCGGCCCCGGCGGCGGAGACGACGGCCGCGAGGCCGCCCGGACGGAGTGGGTCCGCCACCCCCACCCGCCACGGCCGCCCGGCGCCCGGCGTACCCAGCAGTTGCACGTCACCGCCGCCGTTGAGGCTCACACCGACCGCCCCGGCCCGAGCGAGCCGTCGCGCGGCCCGCTCGGTCGCCCAGCCCTTGACGATGCCGGTCGGGTCGAGCCGGCCGCGGTAGCGCGTGCTGAACCAGCCGTCGCTCACCCGCTCAGCCTCCGCGGCCAGCTCCAGGACCTCGGCGACCTCGGGGTCGCATTCCCCGACCGTCAGCTCGCCGCGCGCCAGCCGCGAGATCTGCGAGTCGTCGCGGTAGGTGCTGAACACCTCGTCGACGCGGCGCAGCCCGGCGGCCGCGTCCTCCAACGCCGCGTGCACGGCGGCGGGTTCCCCGCCGCGGACGTCGAAGGAGAAGACGGTCCCCATCGTCTCCTCCGTGCGACGCACCGCGGCGGGAGCCTGTGCGGACTCGGCCACCGTCTCAGCCACCGGCCTGGTCCAGTGCGGACTGCAGCGACTTCTTGTATCCGGCGCTGGTGTACGTGGCGCCCGACACGGCGTCGATGTCCGCGCCGCCGGTCTTCACGACGGCCTGGTTGAGCCTCGGGACCGACAGGTTGGTGACCCGGTCGCTCTGGCCGCCCTTGGGTGCCTGGACGGCCTCGGCCTTGGTGATCCTCCCGCCCTCGACGGTGATCCGGACCTGCACGGCTCCGTACTCCGTCTGCGCCGCGTCACCGGTCACCGTGCCGTCCTCGAGGGAGGCCCGGGCACTGCCGCCGCCTTCGCCCTGCCCGCTCCCGGCGGAACCGTCACCGGCGGAGGCATCCCCGGCGGCGTCGCCCCCGTTCCCGGCGGCTCCGGCCGATCCGGCGGCCTTCGCCTGGTCCAGTGCGGACTGCAGCGACTTCTTGTATCCGGCGCTGGTGTACGTCGCACCGGACACCGCGTCGACGTCCGCGCTGCCGGCCGCGACCGCGGCCTGGTTGAGCTTGGGTACGGCGTTGGCGGTGATCTGGTCGCTCTGGCCCCCCTTGGGTGCCTGCACGGCCTCGGCCTTGGTGACCTTCCCGCCGCTCACCGTCAGGCGCACCTGCACCGCGCCGTACTGGGTGTCGGCCGCCTCACCGGTGACCGTGCCGTCCCCGAGGGCCTGCGCGTTCCCCGCGCCGCCCTCGCTCTCGGCCGATCCGGCGGCCTTCGCCTTGTCCAGTGCGGACTGCAGCGACTTCTTGTATCCGGCGCTGGTGTACGTCGCACCGGACACCGCGTCGATCTCGCCGCTCTGCGCGGCGACCGCGGCCTGGTTGAGCTTGGGTACGGCGTTGGCGTTGATCTGGTCGCTCTGGCCGCCCTCGGGGGACCGGACGGCCTCGGCCTTGGTGATCCTCCCGCCGCTCACGGTCAGGCGCACCTGGACCGCGCCGTACTGGGTGTCGGCCGCCTCACCGGTGACGGTGCCGTTCGCGATGGCCTGGGCGCCGCCCTGCGGGGACTGCGCGGCCGCGGGCGGGACGGCGCCGGCCGCGTCCGCCGGGCCCTGGTCGGAATCGGGCTTCAGCGTCAGCAGCAGCACGATCCCGGAGACGGTGGCGGCGGTGGCCAGCACGGCACGCCGGACGGGGTGACTCTTCCTCATCGTTTCTCAAGCTCCTGATGGGTGTGGATGACCCGTCGCTCACATCTCGAACGACTCGTGGTGGATACGGCGGGCGGGGACCCCGGCGCCGCGCAGTGCGTCGTAGACCGACTGGGCGAACCCGGGCGGGCCGCACATGAAGACGTCGTGGTCGTCGATGTCGGGAATCTTGCGGCGCAGGCTCTCCGCGGAGATGTCGGGGCGTTCCCCCTCGGGGCTGTTCACCGCGTACATCAGACGGGCGCCGCGCTCGTCGGCGATCTTGGCCAGCTCGCTCCACAGGGCCAGGTCGTGGGTGCTGTTGGCCCGGTAGAGCAGGGTGATGTCGCCGGAGGCGCCGGGCAGCGTCTCGAACAGGGCCCGCATCGGCGTGATGCCCACACCGCCGGCGACCAGCAGCACCTTGCCGCGGCTGCGGCGCTGGGCGGTCAGCGCCCCGTAGGGGCCCTCCGCCCACACCCGGGTGCCGGGCTCCAGTTCGCGCAGCCGGGTGGTGTGGTCGCCGATCGCCTTCACCGTGATCCGCAGCATGTCGGGGCGGGGCGCCGCCGACAGCGAATACGGGTGGGAGCTGAACCGCATCCCCGGCGCCAGGAACCGCCAGCGGAAGAACTGCCCCGCCTCGGCACCGATCCGGTGCAGCCTGCGCCCGCCGATCAGCACCGACACGATGCCCGGCGTCTCCTCGATGACCGCCTCGACCCGCATCCGGTGCCGCAGGTTCAGCCGGATCGGGGTGATCACCCGGTACCAGAGGACCAGCGCGGTGACGACGCCGTAGAGCCCGTACCAGAAGGTCTTCGCGGACGGCTCCACGGCGAACTCGTTGCCGGTGGTGATCTGGTGCCAGAACGTCAGATACATCGCCGCGTACGTCAGCAGGTGCACGTGGTACCAGCTGTCGTACGGCAGCCGGCGGCGGACCGGGCCGATCGAGAGGAGGGCGATCAGGAACAGCAGACCCGTGCCGATGGCGGCCTTGCCCATGTCCGGCAGCTGATCGACCGAGGTGATCGTCTGCTGGACGATGTCGCCGAGTCCCTTGCCCGCCTGGAGGGCGTAGCCCCACATGATGAGGAAGACGTGGGCGACGACCAGGCTGACGGTGTAGCGCCCGCTCATCGCGTGCCAGCGGGCGACCCGGTCCGAGCCCACCCGGCGCTCCAGTGCGGGGACCCGGGCCATCTGCAGCACCACGAGGGCCATCAGGTAGCCGCCCAGCAGACCGGTGATGCGGCCCGCGGCGATGATCCGGCCGGTGGTGTCCGAGATGGACGGTGTGTTGTTCCACCACAACCACAGCACGGCCACCGCGCCCGCCCCCACGGCGAGCAGCAGGGGCACGGCGGGGGAGCGGCGCGGACGGATGCGGCGCATCGTCTGGCGGCGGGCGGCACGTCCGCCTGCGAGCGTGGTGGTCACGGTTCCTCCGTGGGACTTGACCCTTGGCCCACACATACGTGCCGTGGGACGGGAGCGTTCAGTGGTGTCCGGAGGCAGGGGGCAGGAAGTGGGACGGCGGCGTGCGGCGGCGCCCGGAGGCAGGGCGGGAGCGTGCGGCCGTCACCCGTCCCGGGGCGTGGACGTGGGCGTGGGCATGGAGGAGGGGCGCGGGGACGGGGGCAGCGGCAGGGGCAGCCCGGGGAGGCCGTCGAGGCTCGTCGCGACGTGGTCCTTCCTGGTGAAGTACGCGTCCAGCGAGGCGTCGTCCTCGCGTGCGAACCGCTTCCCGTGCAGGTCGCGGTCCGCCTCGTACGCCATGCAGGGGACGGCGTAGCCGCAGGTGTCGCGGATGAGGTCGGCGGTCACGACGACGACCGCGCGCAGGCCGTGGGCCGTCGGATCGATGGCGGGGAAGCGGGCGAGCAGTTCCAAAAAGCGCGGGTCGTCCCGGAAGACGGGCTCGCCGTGGCCGTGCACGCGCACGATGGTGGGCGGCCCCTGGAAGGCGCACCACATCAGGGTGATGCGGCCGTTCTCCCGCAGATGGGCGATGGTCTCGGCGTTGGAACCGGCGAAGTCGAGATAGGCCACGGTGAGTTCGTCGAGAACCGCGAAGGACCCCGTGAGGCCCTTGGGCGAGAGGTTGACCGTGCCGTCGGCGGACAGGGGTGCGGTCGCGGTGAAGAAGACCGGCTGCGCCTCGATGAACGTGCGCAGGCGGCCGTCTATGCGCTCATAGGTCTTTCCCATGCCGCCGAGTATGGACCCGGTTCGTTCGCCTGTCCGAGGAAAAGGAAAGGGGTGGAGAGGGAGTCCGGACGGCGCCGGGGCCTCGCCCGTGGCCGCCCCGGCCGGCGTGTGCGGGGCGGCCACGGCGCCTGTCACGTCACTTGGTGAGCGTGCAGGCGGCCAGGGAGTCGAGTCCGGCGGGGCGTTCGGCGGTGCGGCCGATGGCGGTGGCGATGCGGTTGACGGCGGCGACGCGCTTGTCTTCCAGGGGGCCGAGGATGGCGTTCTGGACGAAGGCGGGTCCGCCCTGGCCGGCGGTGTCGACGAGGCGCCGGTTGGCTTCGTCGATCTGGGTGTCGAGCTGGCCGAGGTTGCGGTCGACCTCGGCCTGGGCGGAGGCGGGGACCGCGGGAAGCTCCGGGGCGACGGCGGGGCAGCTGATCGTGCCCACTCCGGCGTTCCCGGCATCGCCCGCGCCGTCCCCGCCCTCCTGGCCCGCGTCGCCCCGGTCCGCTCCCTGACCGGCGCCGTCGGCGGGCGGGGCGGTGGCTTCCTCCCCGGCGCCGTCACCGCCTGCCTCCCCGCCCGTGCCCGTCGCGCCCTGGGCGTCGAGCGTGCAGGCGGCCAGGGAGTCGAGTCCGGCGGGGCGTTCGGCGGTGCGGCCGATGGCGGTGGCGATGCGGTTGACGGCGGCGACGCGCTTGTCTTCCAGGGGGCCGAGGATGGCGTTCTGGACGAAGGCGGGTCCGCCCTGGCCGGCGGTGTCGACGAGGCGCCGGTTGGCTTCGTCGATCTGGGTGTCGAGCTGGCCGAGGTTGCGGTCGACCTCGGCCTGGGCGGAGGCGGGGACCGCGGGAAGCTCCGGGGCGACGGCGGGGCAGCTGACCGTGCCCGGTCCCGCGAGCGTCCGGGCGTTCGCCTCGTTGTCGTCGGACGACTCGCCGGCGAGGGCGGATCCGGCGATCACCGCACCGGACAGCGCCACCGCGGCGGCGCCGCCGATGAGACCGACGCGACGCTTGTTGTACTTCGGAAGGGCCCTGGACATGCGAATGCCTCACTCGGGTCGGGGTCGGGTTCGGGGTTGCGTGGGGGAGAGCCCGTGGGGGTGGGCCCGGCTGTGCCGACGCGGCGCCTGCGTCCGGCGGGAGATACGGGAAAGCGATTACCCGTGTTCAACCATTCGCCGGATCGACCCCGGACTCCGCCCGGAATCGACCCTTCGGTTCGGATTCGGACCCTCCGGACGGAGCTGGATTGACGAATCATGCACCCTCCTGCATACTCATGCATGTCAGCGAATGCACTGTAAGGAGAATCCCGTGACCGAGCGCGTCGTACTCGCCTATTCGGGCGGTCTGGACACCTCCGTCGCCATCGGCTGGATCGCCGAGGAGACGGGCGCCGAGGTCATCGCCGTCGCGGTCGACGTCGGCCAGGGCGGCGAGGACCTGGACGTCATCCGCAAGCGCGCGCTCGCCTGCGGTGCCGTCGAGGCCGAGGTCGCGGACGCCAAGGACGAATTCGCCGACGAGTACTGCCTCCCGGCGATCAAGGCCAACGCCCTCTACATGGACCGCTACCCGCTGGTCTCCGCGCTGTCCCGGCCGACGATCGTCAAGCACCTCGTCGCCGCCGCGCACAAGCACGGCGCCGGCATCGTCGCCCACGGCTGCACCGGCAAGGGCAACGACCAGGTCCGCTTCGAGGCCGGCATCGTCGCCCTCGCCCCCGACCTGAAGTGCATCGCCCCGGTCCGTGACTACGCCATGACCCGCGACAAGGCCATCGCCTTCTGCGAGGACAAGGGCCTGCCGATCGCGACCACGAAGAAGTCGCCGTACTCCATCGACCAGAACGTGTTCGGGCGCGCCGTCGAGACCGGCTTCCTCGAGGACATCTGGAACGCGCCGATCGAGGACGTCTACGAGTACACACAGAACCCCGCCGTGACGCGCGAGGCCGACGAGGTCGTCATCACCTTCAAGGAGGGTGTGCCGGTGGCCGTCGACGGCAAGCCCGTCACCGTCCTCCAGGCCATCCAGCAGCTCAACGAGCGCGCGGGCGCCCAGGGCGTCGGCCGGATCGACATGGTCGAGGACCGCCTCGTCGGCATCAAGTCCCGCGAGGTGTACGAGGCTCCCGGCGCCATCGCGCTGATCACGGCCCACCAGGAGCTGGAGAACGTCACCGTCGAGCGCGAACTCGCCCGCTACAAGCGGCAGGTCGAGCAGCGCTGGGGCGAACTGGTCTACGACGGCCAGTGGTTCTCCCCGCTCAAGCGCGCCCTGGACGGCTTCATCACCGAGGCCAACCAGCACGTCGACGGCGACGTACGGATGACGCTGCACGGCGGCCGGGCCGTCGTCACCGGCCGGCGCTCCGAGTCGTCCCTGTACGACTTCAACCTCGCCACCTACGACACCGGCGACTCGTTCGACCAGGCGGCGGCCAAGGGCTTCATCGACATCTACAGCCTGTCGTCGAAGATCGCCGCCAAGCGCGACCTCGCCTGACCGGCTGACGAGCCGTCACGCACTACTCTGACACCGCCTCCTCACTCTCCTGCGCCTGAGTGAGGAGGCGGTGGCACATCCACGATGTGGCCCATCCATGATCTGCCTGTCTTCGAGGAGCAACGCAAGTGAGCAGCAACAGCGGTGACGTACGGCTCTGGGGCGGCCGTTTCGCCGACGGTCCCGCCGAGGCCCTGGCCAAGCTGTCCGCGTCCGTCCACTTCGACTGGCGGCTCGCGCCCTACGACATCGCCGGTTCACGGGCGCACGCGCGCGTACTGCACGGGGCGGGCCTGCTCACCGAGGACGAGCTCACCCGCATGACCGAGGGCCTCGACCGGCTGGAGGCGGACGTCGCCGACGGCTCGTTCACCGGCACCATCGCCGACGAGGACGTGCACACGGCCCTGGAGCGCGGTCTGCTGGAGCGCCTCGGCCCCGACCTCGGCGGCAAACTGCGCGCCGGACGGTCGAGGAACGACCAGGTCGCCACCCTGTTCCGGATGTACCTGCGGGACCACGCCCGCACGCTCGGCGGGCTGATCGCCGAGCTCCAGGACGCCCTCGTCGGCCTCGCCGAGGCCCACCCGGACGTGGCCATGCCCGGCCGCACCCACCTCCAGCACGCCCAGCCGGTGCTCTTCGCCCACCACGTCCTCGCCCACGTCCAGGGTCTGTCCCGGGACGCCGAACGGCTGCGCCAGTGGGACGAGCGGACCGCGGTGTCGCCGTACGGCTCGGGCGCGCTGGCCGGCAGCAGCCTCGGGCTGGACCCCGAGGCGGTCGCCCGCGACCTCGGCTTCGAGCACGGCAGCGCGGCCAACTCCATCGACGGCACCGCATCCCGGGACTTCGCCGCCGAGTTCGCCTTCATCACCGCGATGATCGGCGTCAACCTCTCCCGGATCGCCGAGGAGGTCATCATCTGGAACACGAAGGAGTTCTCCTTCGTGACCCTGCACGACGCCTTCTCCACCGGCTCGTCGATCATGCCGCAGAAGAAGAACCCGGACATCGCGGAGCTGGCGCGCGGCAAGTCGGGCCGGCTGATCGGCAACCTGACCGGCCTGATGGCCACCCTCAAGGCCCTCCCGCTCGCGTACAACCGCGACCTCCAGGAGGACAAGGAGCCGGTCTTCGACTCCATCGACCAGCTGGAGATCCTGCTGCCGGCCTTCACCGGGATGATGGCCACCCTCACCGTGCACCGTGAACGCATGGAGGAGCTGGCCCCGGCGGGGTTCTCGCTGGCCACCGACATCGCCGAGTGGCTGGTCAGGCAGGGCGTGCCGTTCCGTGTCGCGCACGAGGTGGCCGGCGAGTGCGTCAAGGCCGCCGAGGCCGAGGGCAAGGAACTCGACGAGCTGACCGACGAGCAGTTCGTGAAGATCTCCGCCCACCTCACTCCCG
This sequence comes from Streptomyces yamdrokensis, assembly GCF_053890455.1. Lineage (NCBI taxonomy): Bacteria > Bacillati > Actinomycetota > Actinomycetes > Kitasatosporales > Streptomycetaceae > Streptomyces > Streptomyces yamdrokensis. Next base: position 1,351,386 of record NZ_CM132679.1, on the reverse strand, counting down.
AGGTGCGCACCGTCCTCAACGTCCCCGGCGCCCTGGCCTCCCGGGACGGCCGCGGCGGCACGGCACCGAGCGCGGTCGCCGCCCAGCTCGCCGAGGTGAAGGCCGACGTGGCCGCCCAGCACGCCTGGGCCCACGCCAGGAGCAAGCGGGACGCCGGGAAGTAGACCGGTCGCCGGGAGGCCGCCGGTCCGGTTCCGGAGGGGCATCGCGGGCCAGGGCCTGTCCGGCGGGTCGAACCGGAGAAGACCGGCAGTACCCGCCGAGCACGGTGCGCGGGATCCGGTGCGTACGGTCGCAAGGCGGAGGAGGGAGCCGGCGAGTGACGACGCCGCCGGGGGCGCCGCCTGCTCGAAGAGCTCGGGGAGGGCGTGCCGTCCCCCGCGTCTTCGGCATGATCCGCCGGACAGGCCCTAAGTTGGTCGGGCAGCCGCAAGGAGTCGATCGATCGGAGCCCCGATGCCCTTCGCCAAACTGGCTTCGGCCACCACCCCGACCTGCCACATCGGCCTGGGACTCGCCGCCGTCGGCCGGCCCGGCTACATCAACCTGGGCCGCGACGACGACCTCGGCGGCGATCGCAGCGTCGAGGCCCTGCGCACCCGCACCCACGACCTCCTCGACGCCGCCTACGCCCAGGGCGTCCGCTACTTCGACGCGGCCCGCTCGTACGGCAGGTCCGAGGAGTTCCTCGCGGACTGGCTGACGAAACGGCCCGACGCCGACGACGTCGTCATCGGCAGCAAATGGGGCTACACGTACACCGCGGACTGGTCCACCGACGCCGAGCACCACGAGATCAAGGAACACTCCCTCGCCGCCTACGAGCGGCAGCGCGCCGAGTCCGACGCGCTGCTCGGGGACCGGCTCGACCTCTACCAGATCCACTCGGTGACCCCGGACAGTCCCGCCCTCACCGACGAGGACCTCCACGTCCGGCTCGCCGAGGCGGCGGCCCAGGGCCTCACCGTCGGTTTCTCCACCAGCGGCCCGGCCCAGGCCGAGGCCATCCGCGCCGCGCTCGCCGTCACCGTCGACGGCGAACCCCTCTTCCGCACCGTCCAGTCGACCTACAACGCGCTCGAGACCTCCGCCGAGTCCGCGCTGGCCGAGGCCCATGACGCGGGGCTCACGGTGATCGTCAAGGAGGGCATGGCCAACGGGCGGCTGGCCGGGGCCCACGCTCCCGACGCGCTCGGGTCCGTCGCCGAGGAGACCGGCCTGGCATGCGATGCCGTCGCCCTCGCGCTCGTACTGCGTCGGCCCTGGGCGGGCGTGGTCCTCTCCGGCGCCGCCACCACCGCGCAGCTCGCCTCCAACCTGCACGCGGCGGTCGTCGACCTCGACGACGAGCAGCTCGCCCGCCTCGCCGCGCTGCCCGAGGACCCGCACGCGTACTGGGAGCGGCGCGGACGGCTGGCCTGGCACTGAGGAGTCCACCGCCCAGGTGTTCCTCCGATGACGGGCCGCGGCCGCAGCGGCCCGGTTCCCGCCGCGGTGCCGGGCGCCCGTGAGGTCCCGGTGCCCGTGCCCCGCGGAGGTTCCGGGGCGCCGGGCGTCAGGCCGCCTTCGCCTTGCTGGCGTACATGTCCACGTACTCCTGGCCGGACAGGCGCATGACCTCGGTCATCACCGAGTCGGTCACGGCCCGCAGGACGTAGCGGTCGCGGTCCATGCCCTCGTAGCGGGAGAACTCCATCGCCTCGCCGAAGCGGACCGTGACCCTGCCCGGCCGGGGCAGGCCCGCGCCGCCCGGCTGGAGCTTGTCGGTGCCGATCATGGCGAACGGAACGACGGGCGCGCCGGTCATCAGGGTGAGCCGCGCGATACCGGTGCGGCCCCGGTAGAGGCGGCCGTCGGGGGAGCGGGTGCCCTCCGGGTAGATGCCGAAGACCTTGCCCTCCTCCAGGACCTGACGACCGGTCATCAGCGCCGCGACCCCGCCCCGGCCGCCGTCGCGGTCGACCGGGATCATGCCGACGCCGGTGAAGAACCATGCCATCAGCCGGCCCTTGAGACCCTTGCCGGTGACGTACTCGTCCTTGCCGATGAAGAAGACCTGACGCCCGCAGACCAGCGGCAGGAACATCGAGTCGATGAAGGTGAGATGATTGCCCGCCAGGATCACCGGACCGTCACCCGGGATGTGCTCCAGGCCCTCCACCCGTGGGCGGAACATCAGGCGCATGACCGGGCCGAGCACTGCCTTGATGAGCGCGAAGCGGGACAACGGGTCCTCCGGTGTCGGGAATGCGGTATGAGTCTGTGCAGGTAAGGACATTACTCGCGGCGGAGGGGGTCCCGCACGCCGGGTTCACCTGGTATCGCACGATGTCCACGCATGTTCACCTGCGGTGACACGGTGTTGTGCGGCCGTAACACGCGCGCCGGGATGTGAGACATGTCGCGTCCGCGGAAGCCGGTGCCGCCGGTCCGGGGTGCGGACCGCCGTCGGCCGGGGTACGGGCACGGCCCGGATGGAACCACACGCGCCCCGCGGAGTGCGGGAGGCGCGCCGCCGCCCCTCCGGACCGGCCGGGCGCACCGGTGCGGCGCCCCCGATCCCGACGGGATGTCAGAGGTTCCGCCCCCTACGCCCGTTCGGGTCGCGGCCGGTCCGCGCGACATCCCGTACAGCCGTATCCCCCGTGTGTTCCGGCCGCGGTCTCCCGTTCGTCATGTACGCGCCCCTACGATCGCCCCGCACTGACGGTCAACGGCAGGAGGGTCCCCATGGGAACGCAGGAGTCGGGCGAGCGGGCGGAAACAACGGCGTCCGGCGGAACCGGACGGCGGGCGCTCCTCGGCGCGGCGGTGCTCGGCGCGGGCGGCACGGTCCTCGGGCTGAGCGGCACGGCGGGAGCCGCCGGGCACCGGCACGGCGAGTCCCGGCACGGCGGGCGAGGGCTGAAGGGCCTGCCCGTCCCGACGATCATCGGCCACCGGGGAGCCAGCGGTTACCGGCCCGAGCACACCTTCGGCGCCTACGACCTGGCCCTCGACCTGGGCGCCGACATCGTCGAGGCCGGTGACCTGGTGCCCACCAGGGACGGCCACCTCGTCTGCCGGCACGAACCGGAGATCGGCGGCACCACGGACGTCGCGGACCACCCCGAGTTCGCCGGCCGCAAGCGTACGAAGCTGCTCGACGGTGTCTCCGTCACCGGCTGGTTCACCGAGGACTTCACCCTCGCCGAACTGAAGCGGCTCCGCGCCGTCGAGCGCATTCCGGCCAACCGCCCGCACAACACCCTCTACGACGGCCGGTGGGAGATCCCCACCTTCGAAGAGGTGCTCCGCTGGCAGAACGAGCAGACCCGGGGGCGCGGCAAGCAGGTCTGGATCTACCCCGAGCTCAAGCACCCCACCTACTTCCGCAAGCTGGGCCTGGGTACCGAGGAACTCCTCGCCCGGCTGCTGCGCAGGCACGGCAAGGACAAGAGGAACTCGCCCGTCGTCATCCAGTCCTTCGAGCCCACCAGCATCCAGCGGATGAGCCGGCTCGTCGGCAACCCGCTCGCCGTGCTGCTCTCCGGTGCGGACAGCCGCCCCTGGGACTTCGTCGAGAACGGCGACCCGCGCACGGTGGCCGACCTCGTCACGCCGAGGGGCCTCAAGGAGATCGCCTCCTACGCGCAGGGCATCGGCCCGACCCTGGACCTGATCATCCCCAAGGACGCCGCAGGAAACCTCACCGGGCCCACGACCCTGGTCCGCGACGCGCACCGGGCCGGCCTGATCCTGCACCCCTACACGATGCGCAACGAGAACCCCTTCCTGCCCGCGGACTTCCGCAAGGGCAGCGACCCCGACGCCTACGGTGACGTCTTCGGCGCCTTCCGGGCCTACTTCGCCACCGGCATCGACGGCGTCTTCACCGACCACCCGGACACCGGTCTGCTGGCCCGCGAGGACTTCCGCACCGGCTGAGTCCGAACAGCGCCAGGTCCCGGCGTCAACCGCCGGGCCGTTCCGCCCCGGTTGGGGTGAGTTCCGGCCGCCCCGGGCAACCCGGCCGGGGGCGGCCGGCGTCGTTGCGCGTATGACGCACGACCTGGTCACCGCCCTTGGCCCGCTGCTCGCCGCGGAGGCCTCCGCCGAGGCATGCGCGTCCGGCGCCGAACCCGCCGACCTGGAACAGACGGTCTGGCTGCGCCTGCTGGAACGTCTCGACGCGCACGACCCGCCGCACGACCTCCCGGGCTGGCTCCGCCGGACCGTCCGCACCGAGGCCCGCCGCACCCGCCGCGCCACCCGGCACGAGACGCCGTGGGCCGGCGAGCCCGCCGACACCGGCGAGGAAGACCCCGAACTCCTGGCCCTCGCCGCCGCCCGACGCCGCGCCCTGAGGGACGCGGTGCGCCGGCTGCCCGGCCGCTGTCCCGGGCTGCTGGAGGCGCTGCTGTCCCCGCACGACCCGACATACCGGGAAATCGCAGGGGAGTTGGGTATCTCACAAGGCAGCCTGGGGCCGGAACGCTCCAGATGTCTGGGATGTCTGCGTCGTTTGCTCGCGCCGGAGGTTGCGTCGGGGTGAGGACGGGGATAGGAGTGAGGGACCACAGGTGATCAGGTGAGCGGGAGGCGTGCGCACATGGGCATGAGCGTGACCATCTCTGCGGCGACGGAGCAGGACGCCGAGCAGATCTTCAGGTTGCAGTACCTGTGCTTCCAGAGCGAGGCGGCGCTGTACGGAAACTACCGCATCGCGCCGCTCGTCCAGAGTCTGGACTCGGTCCGCGAGGAGGTCACCACCGACCTGGTCTTCGTCGCCCGGCTCGGCGACGAGATCGTCGGCTCGGTGCACGGCAGGAGCACCGAGGACGCCGCCGCGGCCATCGGCAAGCTCTGCGTCCACCCCCGCCTCCAGGGCCACGGCATCGGTGCCCGGCTCCTGCGCGCCGCCGAGTCCGCCCTCGCCGGCGAGCGGGGCGCCAGGATGTTCCGCCTCCAGGCCGGCCACCGCAGCGAGAGCAACCTCCAGCTGTACAGCAAGGTCGGCTACCAGCGGGTCGGGACCTCCCGGGGCACGGACGGCGTACCGATGATCGTCCTGGAGAAGACGGCGGACTCGTACGCGGCCACCGCCTGACCGGGAAGCGACCTGGCGTGTGACGGCCGCCGCCCGATCGGGCGGCGGCCGTCACACCGTGCGGGTGCGGGCCTTGCGCAGCCAGTACAGGGCGGTGAGGGGCAGCAGGACCGGGATGAACAGGTAGCCCATCCCGTAGTCCGACCACACGGTCGCGTCGGGGAAGGCGGACGGATCCGCCAGGGTCCAGGTGCCGACCGTCAGGACGCCCACCAGCTCGGCCGCGCAGCACACCAGCGCCGCCCGGCGGGCCGTCTCCCCGCCGCGGACCAGGGTGTACGTGATGAATCCGTAGACCACTCCCGCGATCGCCGAGAGCGAGTACGCGAGCGGTGCCCGGTCGAACTCGGTGGCGATCTGGTACGCCGAACGCGACACGGCGCCGACGACCATCACGCCGTACAGCCACACCAGCAGCAGTCCGGGCCCGCCGATCAACCGGGTGCCGGCCGGTTTCCGCTCCGGCCCCTGCTCCGGTCCGTGTTCCGTCGCGGTCATCTCAGCCCTTCCAGATGTCATAGAGCCGCACCTCGAGCACGGCCAGCACGACACCGCTCGCGGCCACCGTGACCGAGCCCCACCGGGTGCGCTCGGCCAGTGACATGAAGCCCGCCGCCGGGACGCACGCGAACGAGCCCAGCAGATACGCCACGAAGATGACCGTCCCCTGCTCCGGCTCCTCGCCCCGGGCCAGCAGCACGACCCCGACCACCAGCTGAACCAGCGTCAGCAGGGTGACCACGGCCATACCGATGAAGTGCCAGTCCTTCGTCGGCTGGTCGCGGTAGGCGGCCCAGCCGCACCACGCGGCGAGCAGCAGCGCGGCGAGACCGGTCGCCGACGTCAGGGCATCAAGCATGGCAGCGACCCTATTACGCCGTAATGACCCCGCCGTGCCCGGCCCCGCCCACCCGTGCCCGGGTGCGCGCCCGTGCGCGGTGGGGCCGTGCGCGGTGGGGCCGGGCGCGGGCACCGTGGTGGGGCCGGGGCACCGTAGGGTCGATGGCATGACCATCCATGCCCAGGCCCTCCTGTTCGACAACGACGGCACCCTCGTCTCCTCCCTCGAATCCGTGCAGCGCTGCTGGACCCGGTGGGCCGTCGAGTACGGGATCACGGCCGAGGAGTTCGGGCGGATCGAGCTGCACGGCCGCCCGGCCGCCGAGATAGCCGCCGATCTGCTGCCCGCCCATGTCGTGCCCGAGGCCGTCGCACGGATCGAGGACCTGGAGGTGGAGGACGTGCCGAACGGCGGGGCGATCCTGCTGCCGGGCACCCGGAACCTCCTCGACGTGCTGCCGGCCGAACGCTGGGCCGTCGTCACCTCCGCGACCCGACGGCTGGCCGAGGCCCGCCTCGCCGCCGCCGGCATCCGGCCCAAGACCCTCGTCGCCGCCGACGACATCACCCGGGGCAAGCCCGACCCCGAGCCCTACCTGCTGGCCGCCCGCACCCTCGGCGTGGACCCCGCCCACTGCGTCGTCCTCGAGGACGCCCCCGCCGGACTCCAGGCCGGCCGGGCGGCCGGGATGACGACCGTGGCCTTGACCACAACCCACCAGGCCCACGAACTGACCGCCGATCTCGTGGTCGGGGACCTGTCGGCCCTGTCCGTACTGGTCACGGACACCGGGGTGGAGATCGTCGCACGTCCCTGACGTGCGATCGCGGGCGTCCATGGCTGTCCGGAATGTGGACAGCCGTGTCCGGTCAGGACCGAACATCTGGTTTACTGCTCGCATGACCACGACGAGCGACCGCATCCCTGCAACCGAGGCGCGTATGCCGCTCGGTGCCGGATGTATGTGTCCGCTCCGAATGCGCGTCCTCTAGAGGGCCCCCGCAGCATCTGAGCCTCGCGCCCCGAAGCGAGAGCCGGTCCGTCCCGCACGCGAGTCCCCCGCGTCCCGCATGCGCGACCGGACCCCGCCCCGCGCACACCTCTCCGCCGCTCCCTTCGCGGCGCCCGCGAGAGACCGTGTCGCGTCCGGGCCGTCCCAGGCCGCCCCCTCCCGCACGCTTCACCCCTGAATGCCTCGTGCCCGGCACCCACGACGTGCCGCGTACTCGACAGTGACGGATACCCACGTGATCACCACCTCGGGCCTCACCAAGGTCTACCGCTCACGCGGACGCGAGGTCACCGCCCTGGACGGCGTCGACCTGCACGTCCGCGAAGGAGAGGTCTACGGCGTCATCGGTCAGTCCGGCGCCGGAAAGTCCTCGCTCATCCGCTGCGTCAACCTGCTGGAGCGCCCCACCTCGGGCACCGTGACCGTCGCCGGACAGGACCTCACCGCCCTGGCCGGACGCGGGCCGCGAGCCGGCCGGGAACTGCGGCAGGCGCGCAGCCGTATCGGCATGGTCTTCCAGCACTTCAACCTGCTCTCCTCGCGCACCGTGCAGGACAACGTCGAACTGCCGCTGGAGATCCTCGGCCGTTCGGGCAGGGAGCGTTCCCGCAAGGCGCTGGAACTGCTCGACCTGGTCGGTCTCGCCGACAAGGCCAAGGCCTACCCCGCCCAGCTCTCCGGGGGCCAGAAGCAGCGCGTCGGCATCGCCCGCGCCCTGGCCGGCGACCCCAAGGTGCTCCTGTCCGACGAGGCCACCAGCGCCCTCGACCCGGAGACCACCCGCTCCGTCCTGGCCCTGCTGCGCGACCTCAACCGCCATCTCGGCCTGACCGTCCTGCTCATCACGCACGAGATGGACGTCGTCAAGTCGATCTGCGACTCCGCCGCGCTGATGGAACACGGCCGCGTCGTCGAGTCCGGCACCGTCACCGACCTCCTGGCGACCCCCGGCTCCGAACTGGCCTCCGCGCTGTTCCCGGTCGCCGGCGAGGCCTCGGGCGACCACCGCACCGTCCTGGACATCACCTTCCAGGGCGAGAGCGCCACCCAACCGGTCATCTCCCAGCTGTCCCGCACCTACAACATCGACATCTCCATCCTCGGCGCCGCCATCGACACCGTCGGCGGCCTCCAGGTGGGCAGGATGCGCATCGAACTCCCGGGCCGCTACGAGGACAACGTCGTACCGGTCGGCTTCCTGCGCGGACAGGGGCTGCACGTCGAGATCGCGGGCCGGTCGCGGAAGGCCCCACCGGAACCGCGGGTGGCCGGGGCGGCACGGGTTTCGTCGGCGCTCGTGAAGGAGGAGGCCAAGTGACCTGGTCCCAGATGCAGCCACTGCTGGTGCAGGCGTGTCAGGAAACGTTGGTCATGGTGGGCTGCTCCACCCTGATCGCGGTACTCGTCGGCCTGCCGATCGGTATCCTGCTCGTCCTGACCGACCAGGGCGGACTGCTGCAGAACGCACCCGTGAGCAAGGTCATCGGGCAGGTCGTGAACGTCGGCCGATCGATGCCGTTCATCATCCTCATGGTCGCCCTGACGAGCTTCACACGCTGGATCACCGGGACGTCCATCGGCAGCGAGGCCGCGATCGTGCCGCTCGCCATCAGCGGCATCCCCTTCTTCGCCCGCCTCGTCGAGACGGCCGTACGCGAAGTGGACCACGGGCTCGTCGAGGCAGTGCAGGCCATGGGCGGCAACACCTGGACGATCGTCCGCAAGGTCCTCGTCCCCGAGTCGCTGCCCTCGCTGATCGCCGCCACCACCACCACGATCATCGCCCTCATCGGCTACTCGGCCATGGCAGGCGCCGTGGGCGGCGGCGGTCTCGGCGACTTCGCCGTCCGCTACGGCTACCAGCGCTTCGACAGCGAGCTGATGTGGATCACCGTCGCGATCCTCGCCGTGGTCATCTCGGTCATCCAGTTCGCCGGCGACCTCGCGGCCCGCTCCCTGCACCGCCGCGGCCGCTCGGGTGCCGCGCCCAGGCTGTGGCTGCTCAGGGCCAAGGAGCCCGTGCCGGCCGACGCCGGCAGGAGCGCATGACCCCTCCGGCCCCCGCACCCCACTCCCCGCCAGATCCCCGCACCACAGAGGCGGGGCAGCACCACCCACCAGGAAAGGCACTTTTCGTGCGTAACACCACCAAGACCGTCACCGCCGTTCTCGCCGCCGGGGCCCTGACCCTCGGTCTCTCCGCCTGCGGCTCGGACAGCGAATCCGGCTCCGACGCCTCCGGCCCGCTGATCGTCGCGGCGAGCCCCGTGCCGCACGCCGAGATCCTCACCTTCGTCAAGGACAACCTGGCCGAGGAGGCCGGCCTCGACCTCGAGGTCAAGGAGTTCACCGACTACGTCACGCCGAACACGGCGACGGAGGACGGCTCGGTCGGTGCGAACTTCTTCCAGACCCAGCCGTACCTCGACGACTTCAACAAGAAGAACGGCACGCACATCGTGTCCCTCGTCGACGTGCACCTGGAGCCGCTCGGCCTGTACTCGAACAAGGTCGAGAAGGCCGACGAGCTGAAGAACGGCGCGACCGTCGCCGTCCCGAACGACACCGTCAACGAGGGCCGCGCGCTGCAGTTGCTCGCCGCCAACGGCCTGATCACCCTCAAGGAGGGCGTCGGCACGGCGGCGACCCCCGCCGACGTCACCAAGAACCCGAAGAACCTCGAGTTCAAGGAGCTGGAGGCGGCCCAGACGCCGCGCTCCCTCGAGGACGTCGACGCTGCGGTGGTCAACGGAAACTACGCCATCGAGGCCGACCTCAAGCCGTCCGAGGACGCCCTCGTCCTGGAGTCCGCGAAGGGCAACCCGAACATCAACCTCCTCGCCGTCAAGGAGGGCAACGAGGACGACCCGCGCGTGAAGCAGCTCGCCGAGCTCCTCACCTCCGACGAGGTCAAGAAGTTCATCGAGGACACGTACGCGGGCTCCGTCGTCCCCTCCTTCTGATCCTTTTGAACCCGTTCCCCCGACCACCCGCACGGCGCTCCGCGCCGCGCCCGGCACCCGTTCGGCACTCTCGGGGTCCACTCCGGTACACGGAGTGGACCCCGAGAGTGCGGCCCGGTGCTTTCATGCTGCATGCTGGGCAGTTCAGCGGTATCTGACGGTCACGAAGGTTATGGAGCGGCGCATGACGAGCAGCACCTTCCCCAACATCTCCATCAGCACGGAGCGGTTGGTGCTGCGTCCCCTCGACGCGGACGACGTGCCCACCCTGACCGAGATGATGAACGACGAGCAGATCGCCGCCTGGACCGACGCCCCCCAGCCCTTCACCGAGCAGGCGGCCCGTACCTGGATCACCGAGTACGCCCCCGCCGAACGCGCGGCCGGACGGGGACTGGACCTCGCCGTCACGGAGTTCCTCACCCAGCGTCTGGTGGGCATCATCCAGCTCACCAAGACCAACTGGCACGTCCGCTCCACCGAACTCTCGTACATCGTCGCCCCCTGGGCACGCGGCGAGGGCTACGCCTCCGAGGCCGCCATGGCCACCGCCCAGTGGCTCTTCGGCGACCAGAAGCTGGAACGCGTCGAGCTGCGCACCGCCGCCGACAACACCGCCTCGCAGCAGGTCGCCCAGAAGATCGGCTGCATCAGCGAGGGCGTCCTGCGCAACGCCTGTATAGCCCACGTCCGCGGTGACGACGGCGTCTGGACGGACGTACGCACCGACTTCATCGTGTGGAGCCTGCTGCCGGAGGACCTCGAGGGCTCGGCCGAGCACCTGGCCGACACCGGAGAGTTCACCGCCTTCACCGACTGGAACTGAATCCCTCCCGGGGGACGGCCGGCGGCAGGTCGCCCCGGTCGACGGCAGTACCGGGTACTCTCACCAAGCCCGCCCGCCCGCGGGCGAAGCGGCCGACCGCGCCCCGCACACCCAAGACGCCCCGCGCACACCAGGAGACTGACAACGATGGCCGACCGGGTCACGGTGATCGGCTGGGACGGTTCGCCGCTGACCGCAGCGGCCCGCGCCGCACTGGGCGCCGCCACTCTGGTGGCAGGCGCCGCGCACCACCTGGAACTCCCCGAGGTACCCGCCGGCGCCGAACGCATCCGGCTCGGCAGCGCCGCCCTGGCCGCCCGCCGGGTGGCCGGCCACCGTGGCACGGCGGTGGTCCTCGCCGACGGCGACCCCGGCTTCTTCGGTGTCGTGCGGACCCTGCGCGCACCCGAGTTCGGCCTGGAGGTCGAGGTCGTCCCCGCGGTCTCCTCCGTCGCCGCCGCCTTCGCCCGAGCCGGGATGCCCTGGGACGACGCACACGTGGTCGTCGCGCATCCCCGAACCCTGCGACGCGCGGTGAACGTGTGCCGGGCCCACACCAAGGTGGCGGTCCTCACCTCACCCGGCGCCGGCCCCGCCGAACTGGGCCTGCTCCTGGAGGGGGTCCACCGCACCTTCGTGATCTGCGAGGAACTCGGCACCACGCGCGAGCAGGTCAGTGTCGTCACCTCCGACAGGGCCGCCGACCACACCTGGCGGGACCCGAACGTCGTCATCGTCATCGGCGGCCAGGCCGCCACCGCGTCCGGGGGCTGGATCGCAGGCCGCGACCCCGCCGCCGGCCCGCGCGGCTGGACGCTGCCGGCCGACGCCTACGGCGGCGACCTCGGCGAGGGCGAACGGGAGCCGCTGCGCGTCTCCCAGCTCGCCAGGCTCGGACCGGGGACCGGTGACCTCGTATGGGACATCGGCTGCGGAAACGGAGCCTTCGCCACCGAGGCGGCGCGGGCCGGTGCCGCGGTCATCGCCGTCGACAGCGACCCGCGGGCCTGCGCGCGCACCGACGCCACCGCCCGTCGGCACGGGGTCCAGCTCCAGATCGTGCACGGCACCGCCCCGCAGGCGCTGGAAGACCTCCCCGAACCGGACGTCGTCCGGGTCGGCGGCGGGGGAGCGGCCGTGGTCCTGGCGGTCGCCGACCGCCGCCCGCAGCGCATCGTCACGCACGCCGCCACCCGCGACGCCGCCGAACGGATCGGCCGGGAACTGTCCGAGCACGGCTACCGGGTCGAGTGCGCCCTTCTGCAGTCCGTCGAACTCGACACCAAGGCCTGGACGGAGACCGAACGGAGCGTCGCGTTCCTGCTCAGCGGTGTGCTGCCGGCGCGTACTCCCTGATCGCGCGGCCCTGTCCCGATGCCGTCCCCGCGATCGGATTGTCATACCGCTCGCGGTAGGCTGGCCGATCGTTGTACCGCAACTCGGACGCCCGCCGACTCGTCGGCCGATGTCCTGAAAACACGCCCGTTCCGAGGCGTGTGTGGTACGGCACAACCCAAGGACGCGCAACGTGGCGCAGTCCACAGCGGAACCGTCGCGGATCAAGCTGACGCGGCGGTCGTACGGCAGCGACAATGCCTGTGAATGGCTTTGTCGCCATTTTGGGCAGGCTGTTCGTGCCGCTGGGGACGCACGCTCGTTCTTCAGTGTGGGGCGGTCGGGTGCGCCGTTCCGGGTGAGCTGGTCGTAGGAGCACTAACCGATGGGCGAGGGGTACGCATGACCGACACCGGCCAGGTCCCGGGCGAGGGACAGCCGGAGAACGCAGGCATGGTGGAGCAGCCGGGCGTCCTCGCGCCCGACTCGTACACCTACCTCTCCGAGAGTTCCGCCGAGGACGAAGACCTGCTGCTCCCGGGTGCCCAGGGTGCCTGGGGCAACGAGGTCGCACCACCCGCGCCGGAGCCGGTCGTCGAGACCGTGCACGAGCCGGGGCCGCACGAGACGGGCGGCCGGGACACCGGTTCGGTCGACCTCGGGGGTGTCCGGCTGCCCGAACCCGGGCAGCCGCAGGCGCCCGGTCCCGCGGTCACGCACGAGTCGCAGACACCGGCCGCACCGCGCCGTCCACTGCACCTCGGCCCGCCCATCCCCAGCACCACCGCCGGCCCGGTCCGCTCCCTCGCAGACCGCGGCCCGGCCGACGTGCCGGTGCGTCAGGTCGGCCCACCGACCGTCGGCCCCGAGTACCTCGACGTGCCGCGCACCCGGGAGACGGCCCCGCAGGCGGCACAGCCCTGGGGCGCCCGGACCGCGGTGGGCGCGACCGCCCAAGCGGAAACGGTTGCTCCGCCTCAGCGGTCCCTGGGCGCCGCCCAGGCGCTGGTCGCGCGCGTCGCGACGGAGGCGGGAGCCGGTCAGCCGCAGAACGCGCCGCGGTCCGCCGTGGCCGCGGCGGACCGGCAGGACGCCCCGGGGGATCCCGAGGGCTTCCCCGTACCGACGGCCGATGCGACCGGGTCCGATCCGGGTCCGGGTACAGGCCCGCATCCGGGTCCGGATGCGGGTGCGGCGGCCGATGGGACCGCCGGGCTGCCCGAGGACCCCGGACACGAAGCCGGGCCCGCCGCGGACGCCGCACCGTCCCTCGTCCCGGACGCGGGTCAGGGGGCCGGGTCCGTTCCCGAGCCGGCTGCCGAGGCGCAGGTGCCCGACGGGGCACAGGCTCCCGAAGCGGACGCCGGCCCCGTCGTCGCCATGGCGCCGGAGGCCCCGGTACCGGAGGCCGTGGCCGTGGCCGTCCAGGAGCCGGAGGGCGTCACCGCCACCGACGGACCCGACGCCACATCCGTCGCGGCCCACGAACCCCAGGGCCCGTCCACCGGTCCGGCAGATCCGCAGGCAGCCGTCGCTGTCGCCCGGAGCGACGGCGGCACCGAGGCCTGCGCCCCCGCCGAACCGGACGCACCCGCCGAGGAGGCACAGGCTCCCGAAGCCGCGGTCCTTCGGACGCCCGAGCACGCCGAGGCGCCGGAGCCCGTCGTCCCAGCTCCGGAAGCAGCGCCGGCTCCCGTCGCGGAGCCCGCCCCCGTCGCGGCAGCCGAGCCCGTGGCCGAGGAAGCGAGCGGTCAGTACGTCCCGGCCGCGCACCCGGTCCAGGGGCTCCGGCAGACCTCGGCCACCCCCTCCGCCCCGCCCGCCCAGGAGGCGTGGACGCCGCTTCCCGTGCCGCCCGCCCCGCCGGGTCCCGAGGCCCCCGCCACCGACCCGGCCGCCCCTGCCGTGCCCGCTCCCGACGGCACCGCCACGCCGCTTCCCGGCAGCGTCCCCCTGGCGGCGGTGCCGGACCAGACGCTGGGGGAGTTCGTCCCCGTCGAGGGAGCCGTGCCGACCACCCCGCATCTCGTGCCGACCCCGCCGCAGCCCCTGAACCCCACCACCGAGGAACAGCCGGAACAGTCCGGGCCGGAGGCCGTCGCCCCGGTTCCCGCGCCGCGCCAGGCCGACACCGGCGCCGTTCCCGTGGCTCCCGCCCCGGAACCGGCCGCCGAACCGCCGGCCCAGCAGGGGCCCGCCGAGAGCGCGCCGGCCGGACACCCGCCCACGGAGCCCGAACCGGTCCAGGCCGAACCGGTCCAGGCCGAACCGGTCCAGGCCGAACCGGTCCAGGCCGAACCGGCCCCGGCCGAACCCGCCCAGGAACCCGACGACCTCGACACCCAAGGCGCCGGAGTGGCGGACGCCGCGCCGCCCGCCGGCCCCGCCGCCCCCGGCTACGACGACGCCGAGCGCGCGGCCGTGCAGAAGGTCATGCGGGAGCGCCGGGACATCCGTAACGGCTTCCGTGACGACCCCATCCCGCACGAGGTCCTGCTCCGCGTCCTGGAGGCCGCCCACACCGCGCCCTCCGTGGGCCACTCGCAGCCCTGGGACTTCGTCGTCATCCGCTCCGCCGAGACCCGGCGCAGCATGCACGAACTGGCCGAGCGCCAGCGCGACGCCTACGCGCAGTCACTGCCCAAGGGCCGGGCGAAGCAGTTCAAGGAACTGAAGATCGAGGCCATCCTCGACACCCCGGTGAACATCGTCGTCACCGCCGACCCGACCCGCGGCGGCCGGCACACCCTGGGCCGGCACACCCAGCCGCAGATGGCGCCGTACTCCTCCGCCCTGGCGGTCCAGAACCTGTGGCTCGCCGCGCGTGCCGAGGGCCTCGGGGTCGGCTGGGTCAGCTTCTTCGACGAACGCGAAATGGTCCGCTCGCTGGGCCTGCCCGAGCACCTCGAAGTGGTCGCCTACCTGTGCGTGGGCTACGTCGACGAGTTCCCGGCCGAGCCCGAGCTGATGCAGGCCGGCTGGTCCAAGCGCCGCCCGCTGTCGTGGGTCGTGCACGAGGAGACGTACGGCAGGCGCGTGCTGCCCGGCGAGGAGCCGCACGACCTGCTCGCCGAGACCGTCGCGCAGATCCGCCCGCTGGACGCCAAGGCGCTCGGCGAGGCCTGGGAGCGGCAGAAGCGGATGACCAAGCCGGCCGGCGCGCTCGGCATGCTGGAGATCATCTCCGCGCAGCTGTCCGGACTGTCCCGCCAGTGCCCGCCGCCCATCCCGGAGCCCGCGGCCGTCGCGGTCTTCGCGGGCGACCACGGTGTCCACGCCCAGGGCGTCACCCCGTGGCCGCAGGAGGTCACCGCCCAGATGGTGGCCAACTTCCTCGGCGGCGGAGCGGTCTGCAACGCCTTCGCCACCCAGGTGGGCGCCGAGGTCTGCGTGGTCGACGTCGGCGTGGCCTCCGACCTTCCGGCCACCCCGGGACTGCTGCCGCGCAAGGTCCGCGCCGGCACCTCCGACATGACCGCCGGCCCCGCGATGACCCGCGAGGAGGCCAAGCAGGCCATCGAGGTGGGCATCGAGACCGCACGCGACCTGGTCGCCGCCGGCAACAAGGCACTGCTCACCGGTGAGATGGGCATCGCGAACACCACCGCGTCCGCCGCCCTGATCTCCGTCTTCACCGGCGTGGACCCGGGCGAGGTCACCGGACGGGGCACCGGCATCAACGACGAGACCCTGGCCCGCAAGACCGACGTCGTGCGCCGCGCCCTCGAACTGCACCGGCCGGACCCGGCCGACCCCATCGGCGTCCTCGCCGCCGTCGGAGGGTTCGAGCACGCGGCCATGGTGGGCCTGCTCCTCGGCGGTGCGTCCCTGCGTACGCCGGTGATCCTGGACGGTGTCAGCGCCGGGGCCGCGGCCCTGGTGGCCCGTGCCGTCGCCCCCGAGGTGCTGGCCGCCTGCATCGCGGGACACCGCAGCGCCGAGCCCGGCCATGTGGCGGCCCTCAACAAGCTGGGCCTGCGCCCGCTGGTCGACCTCGACCTGCGCCTCGGCGAGGGTACGGGCGCGCTGCTCGCCCTGCCGATGGTGCAGAGCACCGCGCGCGCCATGCACGAGGTGGCGACGTTCGACTCGGCCGGCGTCACCGAGAAGTAGAAGCAGGAGGAGCAGGCACCCCGAAGTGGGGTGGGGCACGGCGGCAGCTGTTCCGTCGCCGTCGTCCCACCCTCCGCCGTACGCTGATCCCGCAACCACACACACCCGCACACCGCACGTCAGGGCCGCTCCAGTGCCGTAGCGCCCCTCGCACGCCCGCCTGTACGAGGAGCCGCAGCCTCATGGCCGAACACCCCGCCTACCCCGTGGGCCTCCGCCTCACCGGCCGTCGAGTCGTGGTGCTCGGCGGCGGCCAGGTCGCCCAGCGCCGGCTGCCCGCCCTGATCGCAGCCGGCGGGGGCATCGTCCTGATCTCACCCGAGGCGACGCCTTCCGTGGAGGCGATGGCGGAAGCCGGCGAGATCACCTGGGAGCGGCGCCGCTACACCGAGGGCGACCTCGCGGACGCCTGGTACGCGCTGATCGCCACCAGCGACGGCGAGGCCAACGCCCTCGCCTCCGCCGAGGCCGAACGCCATCGCGTCTGGTGCGTCCGATCCGACGACGCGGACCGGGCCACGGCCTGGACCCCGGCCACCGGGCACAGCGAGGGCGTCACGGTCGCCGTCCTCACCACGGACGCCAAGGGCCGCGATCCCCGCCACACCGCCGCGATCCGCGACGCCGTGGTCGAGGGCCTGCGCGACGGCACACTCGTCGCCCCGCACCACCGCACCCGCACCCCGGGCGTCGCCCTCGTCGGCGGCGGCCCCGGCGACCCGGACCTGATCACCGTGCGCGGACGCCGGCTGCTCGCCGAGGCGGACGTCGTCATCGCCGACCGGCTCGGCCCGCGCGACCTGCTGGCCGAACTCCCGCCGCACGTCGAGGTGATCGACGCGGCGAAGATCCCGTACGGCCGGTTCATGGCGCAGGAGGCCATCAACAACGCGCTGATCGAGCACGCCCGACAGGGCAAGTCGGTCGTCCGGCTCAAGGGCGGCGACCCGTATGTCTTCGGCCGCGGCATGGAGGAGCTCCAGGCGCTCGCCGAGGCGGGCATCCCGTGCACCGTGGTCCCCGGTATCTCCAGCTCCGTCTCGGTCCCGGGCGCCGCCGGGATTCCGGTCACCCACCGCGGCGTGGCCCACGAGTTCACCGTGGTCAGCGGCCATGTCGCGCCCGACGACGAGCGTTCCCTGGTCGACTGGCCGTCCCTGGCGAAGCTGACCGGCACCCTGGTGGTGCTCATGGGCGTCGACAAGATCGGCCGGATCGCCGAGACCCTCGTGGCGCACGGCAGGTCGCCGGACACCCCGGTCGCCCTCGTCCAGGAGGGCACCACGGCGGCCCAGCGCCGCGTCGACGCCACCCTCGCCACGGTCGCCGAGACCGTCCGCGCCGAGGAGGTCAGGCCGCCGGCGGTCATCGTCATCGGCGAGGTCGTGCGCGTCGGCCCCCCGGCCGCGCAGGCTGCGAAACCCTCACAGTCCGCGCAGCCCTCGTAAGCCTGCGCAGTCCTCGCGGACCCCGGGCGGCGTACCCGAAAGCACCCCCCCGGTAAGGCGGCCGGACCCGGCCGTCGGCACCACACCACCCAGGACAAGGCAGTATCACCCCGTGGCCGATCTCATCACCGTCGAGGACCCCGACGACCCGCGCCTGCACGACTACACGGGCCTGACCGACGTGGAGCTGCGCCGCACACGCGAACCCGCCGAGGGCCTGTTCATCGCCGAGGGCGAGAAGGTCATCCGACGCGCCAGGGACGCGGGCTACGAGATGCGCTCCATGCTGCTCTCGGCCAAGTGGGTCGACGTCATGCGCGACGTCATCGACGAAGCCCCCGCGCCGGTCTACGCGGTGAGCCCGGAAATCGCCGAACAGGTCACCGGCTACCACGTGCACCGCGGTGCGCTCGCCTCCATGCAGCGCACCCCCCTGCCCACGGCGGCCGAACTGCTGCACACCGCCCGCCGGGTGGTGATCATGGAATCGGTCAACGACCACACCAACATCGGAGCCATCTTCCGCTCGGCGGCGGCCCTCGGCATGGACGCGGTCCTGCTGTCCCCGGACTGTGCCGACCCGCTCTACCGCCGCAGTGTCAAGGTCTCCATGGGCGCGGTCTTCTCCGTGCCGTACGCCAGGCTGGACAGCTGGCCCAGGGGCCTGGAACCGGTCCGGGAGGCGGGCTTCAGGCTCCTGGCCCTGACCCCCGACGAGAAGGCCCGCAGCCTCGACGAGGTCGCCCCGCACCGGATGGACAGGGTCGCCCTCATGCTGGGGGCGGAGGGCGCAGGGCTGACCGGCCGGGCCCTGGCCGCCGCCGACGAACGGGTCCGCATCCCGATGTCCCACGGGGTCGACTCGCTCAACGTGGGCGCGGCGGCCGCGGTCGCCTTCTACGCGGCGGCGACGGGCCGGCCGACGGGACAGGACGAGGTGAGCCCACCGGCGCCGTGAGCCCACCGAGGCTGCCGGGCCGCGGGCGGGTACCCAGGGAGGGACCCGGCGGGGGCCCCGGCCGCGCCGGCGAGCCCGAGCCGGCCGGCGTCCTGCTCCAGCGGCCGGTGGCCGTTTTGCCCCTGCAGCCGTCGCCGAGACCGCGGGCCGACCCCTGTCAGCCCTGGATCAGGGCGATGCCGACCGCGACCACCAGCGTCACCACGACGAACACGAACAGTCGCTGCGCGAGCAGCCGCGGATTGGCCGGCCGCAGGCCGGTACCCCTCGTCCGGGGCCCGGGACGACGGGAACCGGTGCCCGACCGCGTCGAGTTCCGCGACCCCGATGCGGGCCGGGAACCGGACGTCGACCGTGACCCGGACCGGGAACCCGATGTCGACCGTGACCCGGACCGGGACGGCCTGCCGCCGCGCGAGGCTCCACCGCGCGAGGCACTGCCCCCGCGCGACGACGGCACGCTCCGGTCGCCGCGCCGCGACGGCGCCCCGCCCCCGGCCGGACCGGCACCGCGACCCGCAGCCGCGCCGTGCGGAGGGGGAGCGACCTGTCCTTCGGACGCGCCCCGCCGCCCCGTCGTGCGACGCTGCGCACGGTCCGGGTAGGTGTCGGCCAGGCTCCCGGCCCCCCGCTCCGGCTCCGCGCCGCGCGGAGCCGGCGGACGTACGTCGGTGAATCCCTGCCCCTCCCGCGTGGCGATCTCCTTGAGCCGCAGCGACAGCTGGAGCGTGCTGGGCCGCTCCTCGGGGTCCTTCGCGAGGCACGCGCGCACGAGCGGCGCCAACGCGTCCGGGACATCCTGGAGATGGGCCTCCTCGTGCACCACGCGGTACAGCATCACCTCCGAACTGCCGTGTCCGAAGGGTGAGTCGCCCATCGACGCGTACGCCAGTGTGGCACCCAGCGAGAACACGTCCGTGGCCGGCGTGACGGCCGCGCCGCGCACCTGCTCCGGCGCGAGGAAGCCGGGCGAGCCGACCGCCGTACCGACGTGGGTGAGCGTCGAGGCGCCGGTGGCCCAGGCGATGCCGAAGTCGATGATCCGCGGCCCCTTCGGGGACAGCAGGATGTTGGACGGTTTCAGATCCCGGTGCACGACCCCGGCCTCGTGCACGGCCACCAGCCCTTCCGACAGGGCCGCGCCGACCGCGGCGACCTCGGCCGCGCCGAGCGGCCCCCCGTCGGCGACCCGGTCGTGCAGCGACGGGCCGGGAACGTACTGCGTGGCGAACCACGGCCGGTCCGCGTCGAGGTCGGCGGCCACCAGCCGGGCCGTGCACCCGCCGCGGATGCGGCGCGCCGCGGACACCTCCCGCGCGAAACGCGAACGGAACTCCTGGTCCTCCGCCAGATCGGGCCGGATGACCTTCAGTGCGACCCGCTGCCCCTTCTTGTCGGAGCCGAGATAGACGACGCCCATCCCGCCCGCGCCGAGCCGTCGGTGAAGTCTGAAAGAGCCGACGACGCGCGGGTCCTCGCGCCTCAGGCGCATCATCGCCATGTTCATCCCCGCTGCCCGGTCCTGTGACGTGCCACAGCTTACGTTTCCCCGGGCGCCCTTGCGCAGAGGCCGCGCCCTCTCGGAGCAACGGATTGTCAGTGGTGGGTGGGAGACTTGAAGAGTGGTCGGGGGACGTGCGGACAGGCCGGGTCCGCAGGTCATGGCAGTCCCAACCACTCGATTCCGAAGGGGGATTGATCAAATGAAGGGTGACCGGGTGGAGATAGTCGTGGACGCCGGGGACACGACGCGCACGTACGAGGTGGTGGCGAGCAGGGCGGGCCGCAGAGTGGAGACGGCGGTGCGCCGGGGCGTGGTCGAAGTGAGTGAAGTCACGCGTACGGGAACGGCGGTGCGCACGGCCAGGTTCATGGCGAACCGGGTCCTCGCGCTGGTCGAGCACCCGGTGCCGCGGGTGGACGACTCGGAGACATGAGCGACGGGAAGAAGCGGGCCGGACGCCCCCTCGGGGATGTCCCTGACACGGAGGGGCTCGTCTCCACCCAGGGGAGTACGCCGCAGGTCACGGCTCATCCTCCGGGAGGCCCGGCAATCGGTACGAGGGCATGACGTCCGGGAAGTGCCGGGCCCCTAGATTTGAGGTCAAGCGGCGGGTGCGGTACTCGTCCCCCGAGGTCGGACGCCCGCCGCTGCCAAAGGTTCGCGCACAGCACCCGAGGCACCACGACAACAAGAAACGGTCAGGAGAGGGGTCATGGCCCACACGGCATCGCGGACAGTCGTCCGCACACGGGCACACAAGGCGGGCGCCGCCATGTTCCGCCCGAGCCGCGAGGGCCGTCGCCACCCCGTGGTGGCGACACTGATGGCTCTTCCCCTGGCGGTCCTGCTCCTCCTCGTTTTCGACGGGTGGGAGACAGTGGCCATACAGGCGTCGTCCGTGGGAGAGATGCTGGGGCGCTGAGCGGCGACCCCAGGCCCGGAAGAGCGGTCCGGGCGGGGACATCCACCCATGAAACCCCGTGGGGACGGGGGTGCGGCGGACGGCAGGAATGCCGGCGCAGCTGGGGAGCTGCGCCGGCATCTTTCCGTGCCTGAACCGGCGTGCTTTCGCGGAGGTGGCCGCGGGCTGTGGGGATTCCTCAACGAGTGGTTGCGGTGTCTACGAGGGTGTTGCGGCGGGCGGTGTCCGTGCGTGCTGCCGAGTCGCGCAGCCGCCACCGCCCACCGGCGCCCCGTCACTGCGGGCAGTCGTGCCTTTCCCTGCGTGAACGGCCAACACCGGTCACGCTCCCGCGTACCCTCTTCCCAGGCCGCACCCAGGGAGCCCCGTGACAGCCACCACCCTCCTTCCCGAACTCGCCGCCCGGGCCGAAGGCATCGCCCACACCCGTACCCCCACCTGCCCCTGCGGAACGAGCGGCACCCTCGCCGACCGCCCCGACGGCACCGTCGTCCGGCACGCGGACACCGTCGCGAAGGCCCACGCACCGGACGCCGACGCAGCCGGGCTGTCCTGGCGCCTCACCCTCGCCTCCCGCCTCCCGGACGTGTTCCTGCCCCCGCTCGGTCCGGCACCGGCCGACCTGCACGGCAGGCTCGTGACCTTCTGGCCGTACGGCACCCCGGTCGACCCGGACGCCCCGGACGCCGCCCCCTGGGAAGCCGTCGGCACCCTGCTCGCCCTGCTGCACCGCGCACCCGTCCCCGAGCCGGCGCCGGTCATGCGCGGTCCCCTCAAGGCGGCCCGTGCCGTCGCAGGGCTCCGTGCGGTCGGCGCACACCCGGCCGTGGCTCCCGTACTGGCCGCCTGGGCGACCCTGCCGGCCTGGGCGCGCGCCGAGGCACCCATGCCGCAGCCGGCCGCCCTGTGCCACGGCGACCTCCACCTCGGCCAGCTCGTACGGGTACCCGGAGCGCGGGCGCCCGAAGGGTCCTGGCGGCTGATCGACGTCGACGACCTGGGCGCGGGCACCCCGGCCTGGGATCTCGGGCGTCCCGCCGCCTGGTTCGCCTGCGGGCTGCTGGAGCCGCAGGAGTGGGGGCGGTTCCTCGGCGCCTACCGGGCCGCCGGCGGGCCCGCACTCGGCGCCGCCGGCGACCCCTGGGCCGTCCTGGAGGTCCCGGCCCGCGCCCTCACCGTGCAGACCGCCGCGCGGACGGTCACCAAGGCGGTGGCGGACGGGCGGCCCCTGGACGAGGTGGACCACGCCCTGGTCGACGCCTGCCGGCGAATAGCCGCGATCCCGGCCGAATTGGCGCACGAATCGTCGAAGTAGGGTGCAACCGAATCCAGTAGGACAGAGTCTGTCCTGGAGATATCCGAAGCAGGTCCGACCGGCGAGGAGTTGAACCG
The DNA here is from genome assembly GCF_053890455.1 of Streptomyces yamdrokensis. Classification (NCBI taxonomy): domain Bacteria; kingdom Bacillati; phylum Actinomycetota; class Actinomycetes; order Kitasatosporales; family Streptomycetaceae; genus Streptomyces; species Streptomyces yamdrokensis. The sequence continues at coordinate 1,328,983 of NZ_CM132679.1, read as the reverse complement.
ATCATGCAGTGTCCGAAGTGCCGTGCGCCGATGCACACCTACAACCGCAACGGTGTCCAGATCGAGCAGTGCAGCGGATGTCGAGGGATCTTCCTCGACTACGGCGAGCTGGAGTCGCTGACCAGGCTGGAGTCGCAGTGGTCCCAGCAGGCCGCGCCGCCGCCTCCCGCGGCCCCGCAGGCGTACCCGGCGGCGCCCCAGCCCGCGTGGGGCGCCCCGCACGGCGGTCACCACGGGGGCCACCACCACGGCCACCACCGGAACAAGGGCTTCGGCCGCATGCTCTTCTCGTCCTGAGCGGACCCTGACACGACGACGGAACCCCCGGCCGCCTGAGCGGCCGGGGGTTCCGGGCGATGTGGACGATACTGGGATTGAACCAGTGACCTCTTCCGTGTCAGGGAAGCGCTCTCCCGCTGAGCTAATCGTCCTCGGGGCCACGATCACTCCGAGGAGCGGATCACGGGCGGTGCGTGCGCGATACTGGGATTGAACCAGTGACCTCTTCCGTGTCAGGGAAGCGCTCTCCCGCTGAGCTAATCGCGCGGAGGATCCGAGGATCCAGTGGACGATACTGGGATTGAACCAGTGACCTCTTCCGTGTCAGGGAAGCGCTCTCCCGCTGAGCTAATCGTCCGTGGAGGTGGAGACGGGATTTGAACCCGTGTAGACGGCTTTGCAGGCCGTTGCCTCGCCTCTCGGCCACTCCACCAGGAGTGCAGGGGCCCGGGAGGCCCCCGATCCTTCGAGCGGACGACGAGGTTCGAACTCGCGACCTCAACCTTGGCAAGGTTGCGCTCTACCAACTGAGCTACGTCCGCCTGTCGGTCCGGCCCGCTTGCGCGTTCCGGCGACGTGGTGAACTCTAGCGGATTCCGGGGCCAGCACAAAAACCCGTTTGTGCAGCGTGCTGCGCCGCGCCTGCTCACGGACACGGCCGGGTCACCCCGACGACCACCGCCATAGACTCGACGGCGTGCTCGACCTGACACCTCTCGCCCGCTTCGGCAGCCGCGTCGCCACCGGCCTCCTCGACGTCACCGACGACCCGGCCGCCCTGGAGTCGCACGGATTCTGGGCCGTCTGCGCGGACTTCGAGGGCCGTCTGACCTGCGCACGCTTCCGCGACGTACACGAGCAGCAGGTGCCCGCGCCGGTCCCGGGCCGCTGGCGCGGGCCGGCCGCCGGTGACTGGACGTCCTCCCTGGACCACGCCGCGTACGTGGCCGGCGTGCGGCGCGTCCGCGAGCACATAGCCGCCGGCGAGGTGTACCAGGCCAACCTCTGCCGTGTACTCTCCGCCCCCGTCCCGGCCGACGCCGACGTGGACGCCCTCACCGCCCTGCTGGCCCGCGGCAACCCGGCACCGTACGCAGGAACGATTCGCCTGCCGGGGCACGGTGTGGAGATCGCCACCGCGTCGCCCGAACTCTTCCTGAGCCGCGAGGGGCGCGTCGTCGAGTCCGGGCCGATCAAGGGAACCGGACGCACCGAGGCCGACCTCCTCGAGAAGGACCACGCGGAGAACGTGATGATCGTCGACCTGGTCCGCAACGACCTCGGCCAGGTCTGCGCCACCGGCAGCGTCACCGTGCCCGACCTGTGCGCCGTCGAGAAGCACCCGGGGCTGGTGCACCTGGTGTCGACGGTGCGGGGCGAACTGCGCTCCGGGGCCGGCTGGCCCGAGCTGTTCGCCGCCGCGTTCCCGCCCGGCTCCGTCACCGGCGCGCCCAAGTCGAGCGCCCTGCGCGTCATCGACGCCCTGGAGCCGGTGCCCCGGGGCCCGTACTGCGGGGGCATCGGCTGGGTGGACGCCGACCGGGGCACAGCCGGCCTCGCGGTGGGCATCCGTACCTTCTGGATCGACCGGGAGCCGGACGGCGCCCGGCTCCGGTTCGGCACCGGCGCCGGCATCACCTGGGGTTCCGACCCGGAGGGGGAGTGGCGGGAGACCGAGCTGAAGGCGTCCCGGCTGCTCGCGGTAGCGTCGGGCAGGTACGAGGTGAGTGAAGGGACCCTGAGGTGAAGATCTGGCTCGACGGCGGACTGCAGGACATCGAGTCCGCCCACGTCTCCGTCCTCGACCACGGACTGACCGTGGGTGACGGCATCTTCGAGACGGTGAAGGCCGTGGACGGCAGGCCGTACGCGCTGACCCGGCATCTCGACCGGCTGGCCCGCTCGGCCCGGGGCCTCGGCCTGCCCGAACCGGACCTCGACGAGGTCCGCCGCGCGTGCGCGGCCGTTCTCGAGGCCAACCCGATGCCGCTCGGCCGGCTGCGCATCACCTTCACCGGCGGCCACGGACCCCTCGGTTCCGACCGGGGCGAGCACGGCCCGACCCTCGTCGTCGCCCTGGGCGACACCACCCGCCGCCCCGACTCCACCGCCGTGATCACCGTCCCGTGGACCCGCAACGAACGCGGCGCGCTCACCGGCCTGAAGACCACCTCCTACGCCGAGAACGTCGTCGCCCTCGCCCGCGCCCGCGAACAGGGCGCCTCCGAGGCGCTGTTCGGCAACACCGTCGGCCGGCTCTGCGAGGGCACGGGGTCCAACGTCTTCGTCGTCCTGGACGGCGAGATCCACACCCCGCCGGTCGCCTCCGGCTGCCTCGCGGGCATCACGCGGGCGCTGGCCGTCGAGTGGACCGGTGCCGCCGAGACCGATCTGCCGATGGACGTCCTCCAGCGGGCCGACGAGGTCTTCCTCACGTCCACCCTGCGCGACGTGCAGGCCGTGCACCGCGTCGACGACCGTGAGCTGCCCGGCGCCCCGGGCCCGGTGACGGCCAAGGCCATGCGGATCTTCGACGAGCACGCGGCAGCCGACCTCGACCCGTGAGGAGGCCGGGGCCCGGGGGACGGGACCGGTGCGTGACATGCGGCTGATCCGAGCGGCCGCATGGGTAGAACACCTGTGATGACCACGACCCTGCGGCCGGCCGAGCCGCTCCAGCAGAATCCCGACGGCACCCGCTCCCGCCCCTACCAGGTGTGCGTCAACAGCCGTCCCGTCGGACACATACACATCGGTACGCATCCCGTCTTCGGTGACGCCGTGGCCCGGATCACGGACCTGCGGATCGAGGAGCCGGACCGCGGGCGCGGCCGGGGCACGGTGGCCGCGCTCGCCGCCGAGGAGATCGCGCGCGGCTGGGGCTGCCGCCGCATCGAGGTGAGGGTCCCCGCCGGGCCCGCGTTCCGCCTCGCCACGGCGCTCGGCTACGTCGTGCGCAACTACACCATGGAGAAGGCGCTGGGGGACGCTTTGCCCGCTCTGCCGCAGGGCAGCCGCGGACGGCCGATGACCGCCGCCGAGTACGGTCCGTGGTCGGTCACGAGCGAGGCGGAGTACGCGCGAAGCTGGACCGAACGCGGTGTGCCGGAGGCCGAGGCGCGGGCCAAGGCGGCCAAGGACCGCGCGGCTCTGCTGCCCGACGGACGGGATTCGGAGGGCATGACCCTCAGCGTCCTCGAACACGAGGGCACCCCCGTGGGCACGCTGTGGCTCTCGGTACGCGCGGAACAGGCCTTCGTGTTCGACGTCGAGGCCGATGCCGCGCACCGCGGCCGGGGGCACGGACGCTCCCTCATGCTGCTCGCCGAGGCGCAGGCGATCTCCGCGGGGAAACGTGTCATCGGGCTCAACGTCTTCGCGGGCAACACCCCGGCGGAGCGGCTCTACGCCTCACTCGGCTACGGGACGACGCAGTACACGATGTACAAGCACCTGCTGTGAGGGGCGGGCGGCGGCGGAGCTCCCCGGTCAGCCGCCCTGTTCGTCGAGGAGCCGGTCCGCGATCTCCTCGACGCGCTCGCGCAGGCCCTCCTGGCTCTTGCCGCCGTCGAGACGCTCGCCGCCGATGACATAGGTCGGGGTGCCGGTCACCCCGATCGCCTTGCCTTCGGCCTGGTCGGCGTCCACGATCAGGATGTGCCGGCCGTCGATCAGCGCGGTGTCGAACTCCTCGGCGTCCAGCCCGAGTTTCCGGGCGACCTCGACCAGGAGGGGTTCGCCCCCGCGGTCCAGCTCCTCGACCCGCCCCAGCACCGCCTCGGCGTAGGCCCAGCCCCGCCCCTGTTCGGCCGCCTCCTCGAAGGCCTGGGCGGCGGCGAAGGCGTGCTTGTGCTTCTCCAGCGGGAAGTGCCGCAGTCGCAGCTCCAGACGGTCGCCGTACCGGGCGCGCAGGGCGCGGAGATCGTCGAGGGCGTCACGGCAGTCCGAGCACTGCAGCTCGCACCACACGTCGAGCACGGGGGCGATGGCACGGCCGGGGGAGGAGTCGCTCATGACCGACAGTCTTCCAGCCCCGCCCCGCGGTACCCAACCGGACCTGGGGTTCGTCGGGCCCGTGGGCCTGTCCCGGCGGTTCACGTCGAAAGGGCCGGCGACGCGGCTGGAGAGACCCCTGCCCGAGGAGCTTGGGGGAGAGGGCGTGCCGGGCCTCGCGGATCCGGCATCACCCCCGAAGGCCGGGGAGGAGTACGCGGCACCGGCACCCGCGGAGGAGCCGACCCGGAGATGTCCCTGATCTACGGCCGGAGCATGGCCCGGCCGGGCCGGGAAGGTGCAGGATGGAAGGGACGAAGTGCCCGATGCCGCCGAACCCCTGCCTGGAGGACCGGATGATTGCCGAGACCGTCTGCTCCGCCGCGTCCGCGGCAGGCCTGGGCATCGCGCTGATCACCGCCTACCGCAAGCGCTTCCTCACCGCGACCCGCATCGCCGCCTATGCGCTCGTTCCCATCGGCCTGGTGATGACCGGTGTGGTCGAGTGGCTGGCCGACACCGCCATCAGCCTCACGGCCTGGGCGGGCTTCGGCGTGCTGGGCCTGTCCTGGGTGCTGTTCATGACCACGCGCGCGGTGGAGCGCCGGCGCGGCGGCACCCGCCAGGAGCGCAAGGAACACAAGCAGCGGCGTCGTGCGGCCGGTGCGTCCACGCAGCCCGGAGCAGTGGCGCCCACGGCCTCGGCCCCCTCCCTGGGCCCCGGCTCCCGTCAGGCCGAACCCCGGCCCACGGCCGCGCCCAAGGGCGACGACGACTTCAGCGACATCGAGGCGATCCTCAAGAAGCACGGCATATGAAGGTGGCGCGGACGGACGCGCCGAAGCGTCACAGGCGGTCCCAGGACGTGCGTAAACGATCACAACCCGGACCATGACCGGCCCGAACGACGCACGTGCGTTCAGTCCGTGAGTGGTGATCGCGTCGAGGGCTCCCGATGCGTCATGATCGCCGCGAGATGCTGGACACGACACAGAGCGAGGCCGCGCCGCCGCAGGACGAGCCGCGCGGATGCCTCTTCGCCCTTTCCCAGCCACCGCTGATGATCTTCCTTGCGGTGATCGGGTGTCTGCTGCTCACGGCTGCCCTGCACGACCTGCTCTGGCTGTGAGCCGTACCCGCGGTACCCGGCGCCACCCGTCGGGACCGCGTCGGCACGGCATCAGAAGGCCCCCCGCGGCCACGCCCGGCTTACGCGGCTCAGCCGGTTCGCCTCGGTCGCTTACGGCTCCGGGGTACCGGGATGCGGCCCCTTCCCGCTGCGTACGCTCAGCCCGCCGCCTCCTTGCGGCGTGCCCGGTACGCGGCGACGTGCAGGCGGTTGCCGCAGGTTCGGCTGTCGCAGTAGCGGCGTGAGCGGTTGCGGGAGAGATCGACGAAGGCGTGCCGGCAGTCCGGGGCCTCGCAGCGCCGCAGCCGCTCCTGCTCACCGGCGACCACGAAGAACGCCAGAGCCATCCCGCAGTCGGCCGCCAGGTGATCGCTGACCGAGGCACCGGGGGCGAAGTAGTGCACATGCCAGTCGTAGCCGTCGTGGTCGGTGAGCCGGGGGGTGGTGCCCGCGGCCGCGATCAGCTCGTTGATCAGTCTGGCGGCGCTGTGGGCGTCGGGAGCGGCGAAGACCGACGCGAACCGTCCGCGAATCCTGCGTACCGCCGAGAGATCGAACTCCGTGAGGACCCCGACCTCGCTGACCTCGTGGCTGCGCACGAAGGCCTCGAGAGCCGGGACGTCCGGCAGTCCGTCCGGTGCCGAGTCGTCCTCCGGCGCGGAGTTCACCAGATCCACCACGGTCTCCAGCGCGCACCGGGTGTCGTGGGTGATCAGCACGATTCGCTCCCTGGCCTGATGGTCGGGCGGACGCCCGCCGATGCTGGCCGATGGTAGTGGCTCACGCGAGTCCGTGAGCGCCCCTCGCTCGCACGCGGCTTCGAAAACTGCTGAGGAACACCCATCGCTTCGCCGGGGTTTCCCGCCGGGAGGGCGCACAGCACAACGGCGCCGCCCGCGGTGCTCCGCGGCGTCGGCGCCGTTGCAAGCCGTCGTACGGCTGTCAGGGCCCGAGCCGTCACCCCGAGTCGACGGCGCCGGGCAGCTTGGTGAACCCTCGCCTAGCTTTCCGCCAGAATGTGCGAGAGCTCCTGATCGAGATCGAAGTGCCGATGTTCCGTGCCGGGGGGCACGGCGGCGTCCGTACGCTTCAGGAAGGACTCCAGAGCCCGTGCCGGGGCCTCGAGCAGGGCCTCGCCCTCCGGAGAGCTCAGGGCGATGCAGACGACGCCCTGACCATGACTGCGCGACGGCCAGACGCGGACGTCGCCGGTGCCCGTGGGACGGTGAAGCCCCTCCGCGAGGAGGTCGCGGGCGAACACCCACTCGACGGTTTCCTCGGCTCCGGTGTGGAAGGTGGCGTGCACGGCGTAGGGGTCGGCCGTGTCGTACCGCAGGCCTGCGGGGACAGGCAGGGAGGACTCGCTCGACACAACGAGGCGCAGGTGCAGCTCGCAGCTGACCGTGGTGTTCATAAGCGCCAGGGCCTTTCGCTCAGTGTGCGCTCGGGGATTCGCACGTCGGCGAAATCGACATGCCACCTACGGTGCCGTTGTAAACCCCTCTGAGCGTTTTGCATGGATTTACGTAGCTCGACCGGCCGAAAGATCGTTCGCGAGCTGCGCCCGTTCCGGTGACGTGATGGGCTCCGGTAGTGTTTGGCTGTATGAACACGGGGAGTGACACACCCGGCGAGGCGGCCATGACGGCGGATCGAGCGGGGATGGACAGGGCTGACCAGGCATCGGACGAACGGGCGCTGGGCTCCAGGGCGCCGGCCTTCGTCAAGGCGCGCCGCACCTTGCATCTGAGCTGGCAGGCGGGCGTCTTCATCGTGGGGCTCGCGGTCGTGGTGGCCGGTGTCGCCATGCTGGTCCTCCCCGGGCCGGGCTGGGTGGTGATCTTCGGCGGCATGGCGATCTGGGCGACCGAGTTCGTCTGGGCCCAACTGGTGCTCCGGTGGACCAAGCGCAAGGTCACCGAGGCGGCGCAGCGCGCACTCGACCCCCGGGTGCGGCGCCGGAACATCATCCTGACCACCGCCGGGCTCGTGATCGCGGCCGCGCTGGCCGGGGTCTACCTGTGGAAGTTCGGCCTCGAGATGCCCTGGAAGATCGAGAGCCAGTGAGCCCCGGCGGAGGCGCGGCCACCGGGACCCGCCCGTCACGGGCACTCCCTGACATGGGGTAATGTTCTTCCTGCGTCCGGGCGATTAGCTCAGTGGGAGAGCGCTTCGTTCACACCGAAGAGGTCACTGGTTCGAACCCAGTATCGCCCACCGGATCGCGCCGCGGCCCGGCTCACCGACAGTGAGCCGGGCCGCGGCGCGTCTGTGTGCCCGGCCTGCGCGCGGGCGCCTGGTGGGCGGGTCCGTGCGGCGCCCTCGCCGTTCGCCCGTGCCGGCCCGGTGGGCGGTGAGACCCTCCTGTCTGTGCCCTCCTTCACTCAACCGTGACCTTCCGGGCCCCGCGTTCCGGTGGGCCCCGCGGTGTTCGGTCCGTCGGCCGGACCGCGTGGACCTGGGTGTTTGCGCCGGTGTCGGCCGAAAGGGCGCGGGCTGCCGCGGACGGCGTCCGGCCGGTGCGCCCATCAATTCCTGTCCGAATCATTGACGCGCCCGTGGGTCCTCCGTACTTTGTGCCAGCAAGCGCTTACTTGAAACGATTCATGAGGCGGACGCGACGTCGTGGGGAGGCTCGTATGCAGCAGGGCGGGAAATCGAAGAGGCGGGTCGAGGGGTGGGTTGCGAGGCAGGCCGGGAGGCGTACGGTCCTCAAGGCGGCGGGGGCCTCGCTGGCCGTCGCGGGGCTGGGTGCCACGACCACCGCGTGCGGCGGCGGAAGCGGATCGAGCGACGGAACGGTGACGCTCCGTTATTCCTGGTGGGGTGCCGAGGACCGGGCCGAGCGCATCAACAAGACCATCGCGCTCTTCGAGAAGAAGTACCCGAAGATCAAGATCAAGACCGACTTCCAGCCGTACCCCGACTTCTGGAAGAAGTTCAATACGCAGGCCTCCGGGGGGAATCCGCCGGACGTCTTCCAGAATGCCATCGGATTCCTGCGTAAATACGACGCGAAGAATGTGCTGCTCGATCTCAGTGGGCAGGTGGAGGCCGGCAACCTCTCCATGGACGGATTCCGGGCCGGCCTGGAGAAGTTCGGCGAGGTGGACGGCAGGCTCCTCGGTGTGCCCGTCGGGTCGAACTCGCTGGCCCTGGTCATCGACAAGCCGGTCTACACCCGGGCCGGCGTCAAGCCCGAACAGGGCTGGACCTGGGACGACTTCGACGACGCGATGGTGAAGATCCGCGACAAGGCCGGGCGCGCCGGGGACAGCGGCATGTACGGCGTCATGTACCTCTACGACCTGTATCTGCGGCAGAACGGCAAGGCGTTCTTCACCGAGGACGGCCTGGGTTTCACCGAGGCGGATCTGACCCGGTGGTGGACCAAGGCCGAGAAGGGCGTCAGGACCGGCCTGTTCGCCGATCCGAAGAAGGTCGCCCAGATCAAGCCCAAGTCGGCGCTCTCCGCCGAACTCGCCGGCAGCGAGTTCACCTGGGACAACTTCACCGTCCGCTACACCTCCGAGGGCAAGAGCGAATACGGCCTCGCGCCCATCCCGACCACGGACGGCAAGAAGACCGGCCAGTACCTCGGCTCCCTGATGCTCAGCGCCTCCAAGCGCACCCAGCACCCCAAGGAGGTCGCCCAGTTCATCGACTTCATGGTGCACGACCCCGAGGTCGCCAAGATCATGGGCTACGACCGCGGTGTGCCCACGACGCAGGCGCAGTACGACGCGTACCAGCCGACCGACCCGGTCAACAAGGCGATCGCCGCGTACGAGGAGTCCCTCGTCGAGGCGGGCGTCCTGGAACCGATCACCCCGCACCCGAACGGCGCCGACATCTGCGAGGCCGCGTTCCTGCGCATCGCGGAGGAGCTCGGCCTGGGCAAGCGCTCCGTGGCGGACGCGGTCAAGCAGTTCTTCACCGAGTCGAAGACGGCTCTCGCCGGCTGATGGGAAGCGCCGTGACACACGCCCCTGCGACGGAGGGCCCCACCCGGGACTCCGAGCCGCGGCACGGTCCGGTGGAATCCCCGCGCCCCGCCGCCCTCAAGCGGCGGGGCCGCCGGGAGAACCTGGCCGGCTACCTCTTCATGTCCCCCTGGATCGCCGGGTTCCTGCTGCTGACGGCGGGCCCGATGGCCGCCTCGCTCTACTTCGCGTTCACCGACTACAACCTGTTCGACGCTCCCCGGTGGATAGGCCTCGGCAACTTCTCCGAGATGTTCGCCGACCCGCGCTGGCGTCACTCGGTGCAGGTCACGCTCTGGTACGTGGTCGTCGGTACGCCGATCAAGCTGATCGCGGCGCTCGGGGTGGCGCTGCTGCTGGCCCAGAAGCGGCGCGGGCAGGCCTTCTACCGGGCCGCCTTCTACGCGCCGTCGCTGATCGGGGCGAGCGTCTCCGTCGCCATCGTGTGGAAGGCGATCTTCTCCGACGGCGCGATCGTCGACCGCACGCAGAAGATCTTCGGCGTCGAGGCCGGAGGCTGGACCGGTGACCCGGACCTGATCATCTACAGCCTGGTGGCGCTCACCGTCTGGCAGTTCGGCGCCCCCATGGTGATCTTCCTGGCCGGCCTGAAACAGGTGCCGCGCGAGCTGTACGAGGCGGCGGACGTCGACGGAGCGGGCAAGCTGCGGCAGTTCTGGAACATCACTCTGCCGATGATCTCCCCGGTCCTCTTCTTCAACGTGCTGCTGGAGACCATCCACTCCTTCCAGATCTTCAGCTCGGCCTACATCGTCGGCGGCGGCGCCGGAGGCAACGCCTGCGGCCCCGCGGACGGAACCATGGTCTATACCTGTTATCTGTACGTCCAGGGCTTCGAGAACAGCCGGATGGGCCTGGCCTCCGCCATGGCGTGGATGCTGCTGGTCGCGGTCGCCCTGGTCACCGCGGTGCTCTTCTGGTCCCAGAAGCGCTGGGTGCACTACGAGGAGGGCGGCCGATGAGCTCCCCCGATCTCTCGACTTCGCTCGGCCGGGGGACACCCCCGTCGGCCCCCGACGTCACACCGGCCCGGTCCGCGAGGGCGGGTGCCTTCCGGCGCCGCCTGCCCGGTTCGCTCGCCTGGCACATCGGGTCACTGGCGATCCTCGCGGTGATCCTCTACCCGGTGGTCTGGGTCGTCGGCGGGTCCTTCAAGAACAGCGAGGACATCGTCGGCAGCCTGGACCTCTTCCCGGCCGACCCGATCACCTCGAACTACACGAGCCTCGCCGACGGCATCGCGGACATCCCGATCTCCACGTTCTTCTTCAACTCGCTCTTTCTCGCGGTCGGTTCGGTGATCGGGATCGTGGTGTCCTGCTCGCTGACCGCCTACGCCTTCGCGAAGATCAGGTTCGCCGGCCGCAATCTGCTCTTCACGCTGATGATCGGCACGCTGCTGCTGCCGTACCACGTCCTGCTGATCCCGCAGTACGTGCTCTTCCGCAACATGGACATGATCAACACGTACACCCCGCTCCTGCTGGGGAAGTACCTGGCCACGGAGGCGTTCTTCGTCTTCCTGATGGTGCAGTTCATGCGCAACCTGCCCAGGGAACTCGACGAGGCGGCCCGGCTCGACGGCTGCGGGCACTTGCGCATCTACTGGTCGATCGTGCTCCCGCTGTGCAGGCCGGCCCTGATCACCAGTGCCATCTTCACCTTCATCAACGCCTGGAACGACTTCATGGGTCCGCTGATCTACCTCAACGAGCCCGGCAAGTACACCGTTTCGCTCGGGCTGAAGATGTTCGTCGACCAGGAGGCGCTGGCGAACTACGGCGGCATGATCGCCATGTCCCTGGTCGCGCTGCTGCCGGTGCTGGCCTTCTTCCTGGCCTTCCAGCGCTACCTCATCGACGGCATGGCCACGTCCGGTCTGAAGGGCTGAGGAGGACCGATCATGACGGAGGCGCACGCCGGAATCCGTACCGCACGCCGCGAGGCCCGTACCGCACGTGGCGAGTCACCGTTCGCCGGGAAGTTCGCCCTGTTCGCCGAGTGCCTGCTCACCGGGGTGTGGATCGCGGTGGCCTCGCTCCCGCTGGTCACCTACCCCGCCGCGTTCGCGGCCGGGTCGCGGCACCTCGGGCGGCAGCTCGCCCATGAGCGCGGCGGACTACGGGAGTTCACGGCCGACTTCCGCTCGGCGCTGCGCGGCGGGTGGCTCGTCGGCCTCGCCGGGTGGGCCGCCCTCGCCGTGGTCCTGGTGGACGTACGGGCCGTACGGGCAGGGCTGCCGGGCGGTGCGCTCGTGGGCGCCGTCGGCGTGCTCGCCCTCATCGCCGCGGTCGTCGCCGGACTGCGCGCGGCGGCCTCCTGGCGGCCCGGGGACTCCTGGTGGTCGCTGCTCGCCGGGGCCGGCCGCCGCACCGTGCTCGACCCCGCCGGATCCTTCCTGATCGTCGGCGGGCTGGCCGTGGTGGTCTGCTCCGCCTGGTTCAGCGCGCCGCTCGCCCTGCCCGTCCTCGGAGCGGTCGCGGCGGCGGCCGTCGCCGTGGAGGAGCGCTACCGGCACCGCTGACGGGCGGTGCCTTCCGTACCACGGCCGGCGCCCCGGCGCCGCGCCTTTGTCTGTCATGCCCTTGACACCACCTTGCATCCCGCACGGAAAGGAAAGGCCATGCCCCCCATCCCCCGCAGGTCCCTCCTGAAGGCAGCCGCCGTCGCAGGCGCCGCCGCCCAGTTCAGCTGGGCCCTCGGCAGCCGAGACGCCACCGCCGCGCCGAGAGCCGGGACCGCCGGCGACGACCCCGTGGCCCTGGACTGGCTCGAGGACGGCGGCCTGGGCGCGGCGCCCGGATCCACCGTCGGCGTGCCCTGGCCCAAGGGCGCCCACCAGGGCGACCAGACCTTCGCGCTGACCGACGCGGACGGCAGGGCCGTACCCGTACAGTCCTGGCCCCTCGCACACTGGCCCGACGGCTCCCTGAAGTGGACCGCGCACGCGGTGAGTTCCGGCACCGGCAGGCTCACCCTCACCACCGGCACCCCCGCGGCACCCGAGAAGAAGATCACCGTCGACCGGCGTGGCGGCACCATCGGCATCTCCACCGGCGTCATCACCGCGAAGATCGCCAAGTCCGGCGCCACCATCGTCAAATCCGTCACCCGCGGCTCCACCGAGATCGCCCGGAACGGGCGCCTCGTCCTGCTGCGCCAGCCCGAGTTCGAGGACGGTGACCAGAGCACCGTCAGGACCGAGCGCTTCGACGGCGCCATCGACGACGTCACCGTCGAACAGGAGGGGCCGGTCCGCGCCGTCGTCCGCGTCGACGGCAAACACCGCAAGGGGCGCCGCGGTTGGCTGCCCTTCTCCGTCCGCCTCTACTTCTACGCGGGCGCCGACTCCTTCCGCATGGTGCACACCGTCACCTACGACGGCACGCAGGAACCCGGCAGGGCGAGCGGCGACTTCATCCGCGGCATCGGCGTCCGCTTCACCGTGCCCCTGCGCGACGAGTCCTACGACCGCCACATCCGCATCGGCGGTGAGGGCACGGGACTGCTGCGCGAGGCCGTCAAGGGCGTCACCGGACTGCGCCGGGACCCGGGCGCCGCCGTGCAGGCCGCCCAGTTCGCCGGCGAGAAACTCCCCGACCCCGCCACCTGGGACCAGCGGGTCACCACCCGCCTGCAGTACATCCCCGAGTGGGGCGACTACACCCTCTCCCAGCTCTCCGCCGACGGCTTCGCCCTGCGCAAGCGCACCAGGAAGGGATACGGCTGGATCCCGGCCGGCGGAGGCCGGCGCGCCTCCGGCTTCGGCTACGTCGGGGGAGTCGGCGGCGGACTCTCCTTCGGCCTGCGCGACTTCTGGGAGAAGCACCCCGCCCAGCTCGACATCCGCGACGCCCACACCGACGCGGCCGAGGTCACCCTCTGGCTCTGGTCGCCCGAGGCGCAGCCCATGGACCTGCGCTTCTACCACGACGGCATGGGCCAGGACACCTTCCCCGAACAGCTCGAGGGCCTCAACATCACCTACGAGGACTACGAGCCCGGGTTCGGCACCCCCTACGGCATCGCCCGTACCTCCGAACTCCTCTTCTGGGCCAACGAGTCGACCCCGAGCGCCGAGAGACTCGCACAACAGGTCGAGGCCGTCCGCGTCCTCCCGCAACTCGCCGCCCCGCCGGAACAGCTCATCGGCGCCAAGGTGTTCGGTCCCGGCCTGTTCTCCGCGCCCGACCGCTCCACCCCGGCCAAGGCGAAGATCGAGGACCACCTCGACTTCCTCTTCACCTACTACAAGGACCAGGTGGAGATGCGCCGCTGGTACGGCTTCTGGGACTACGGCGACATCATGCACACCTACGACACCGCCCGGCACCAGTGGCGCTACGACGTCGGCGGCTACGCCTGGGACAACTCCGAACTCTCGCCGGACCTCTGGCTCTGGTACGCCTACCTGCGCTCCGGCCGCGCCGACATCTTCCGCTTCGCCGAGGCGATGACCCGGCACACCGGCGAAGTCGACGTCTACCACCTGGGCCAGTGGGCCGGCCTCGGCACCCGGCACGGCGTTCAGCACTGGGCCGACAGCGCCAAACAGCAGCGCATCGCCAACACCACCTACCGGCGCTACTACTACTTCCTCACCGCCGACGAACGCGTCGGCGACCTCATGCACGCCAACGTCGACTCCGACGAGACCTTCCTCGTCCTCGATCCCATCCGCAAGATCCGCACCGAGCCGTACACCCCCGACCGGCACGCCCTGTCCATCGGCTTCGGCACCGACTGGAGCGGCCTGGTCTCGGCCTGGCTCACCGAATGGGAACGCCGGGGCCCGAAGTGGGAGAAGGCCAGGGCACGCGTCCTGTCCACCATGGAGACCATCGCCGCCCAGCCCAACGGCTTCGTCCAGGGCACCGGACTGTACGACCTGGACACCGGGAAGTTCGCGATCGCCGAGGAACCCGTGGTCGGCGTCTCCCACCTCTCGGCCGTCTTCGGCCTGAACGAACTGTGCGCCGAACTCATCGACCTGGTCGACATGCCGGCCTTCAACGAGGCGTACTACGACTACTGCCGCTACTTCAACGCGAGCAAGACGGAACAGGCGGCCCGCTACGGCTCCCACTTCGGCAGTCTGATCCTCTTCCAGGGCCATTCCCGCCTCGACGCCTACGCCGCCGTGCAGACCGGCGACGACCGGCTCGCCGACCGGGCCTGGGACAAGTTCTACAACTCCGACGGCTACAAGGAATCCGCCCCCTGGAAGACCGAGAAGGTGACCGGGCCCACCGCCCTGGTCGCCGGCAGCGAGGCCACCTGGGTGTCCACCAACGACACCGCGCTCTACGGCCTCGCCGCCATCGAGAACCTCGCCCTCCTGGGCGACCGGATGCCGTAGAAGGCGGTAAGGGGTCCTTGCGCCGTGCCCGCCCGGGCCGCGCGGCCCGGCACCGCACCTCGCCGCGTTGCCGGAAAGCCCTGGCGGCTCCGCTACGAGGGCTCTGTGGCGCCCTGCGACGCACGGCACCGGACCACGCGGCCTCATCGGGCGCTCATGGTGCAAGGACCCCTAAGGGGACCATGCGCCCCGGGCGCGGGCGGGCAGACTTCCTCCATGGACCGCAGCCATTACCGCTTCCGCAGTCTGTGGAGCCTGCCCGCGCCCGCCGGACCGGTGTACCGCGCCCTGGAGCGCATCGAGGACTATCCCCGCTGGTGGCCGCAGGTGCGGGAGGTCGCCCGGCTCGACACCACCGGCGGGGCCGTGCGGATCCGTTCCGTACTGCCCTTCGACCTGAGGACGACCCTGCGCGAGACACGGCGCGATCCCACGGCCGGAATCCTCGAAGTACACCTGTCCGGGGACCTCGACGGCTGGGCCCGCTGGACCGTCACCCCCGCCGGCCCCGCCGGCACACTCGCCCGCTACGACCAGGAGGTCGACGTCCGCAAACCCCTCCTGCGCCGCCTCGCCGTGCCCGGACGACCCCTCTTCCGTGCGAACCACGCCCTGATGATGCGCTCCGGGCGGCGCGGCCTGGCCGCCCACCTCCGAGCGGTTTGAACCGAGCCCGTCCGGCCCTGTATCGTTCACCGCGTTCCCGGGCGATTAGCTCAGTGGGAGAGCGCTTCGTTCACACCGAAGAGGTCACTGGTTCGAACCCAGTATCGCCCACCGGGAAAGCCGGTCCGCCCCAGGCGGACCGGCTTCTTCGTGTCGTGTCCGGTGCCACAGGACCCCGCGTCACCTGCCCGGCGCGGTTCCCTCATGCCGCCGCCCGCAGGTCCGGGCGCAGGGGCCAGGCCGGGTCGACCACCTCCGGGGTGCCGTTGCGGGCGAACCAGGCCTGAAGGCCACGGGCCTGGCCCGCGTGCCACACCGTCTGTAGGGTGTGCAGCTCGCCGGGGGACAGACGCTCCAGGCGGGACGCGAAGCGGCGGCCCACCGCACGGGTGACCTCCAGCGACGCCACCGCGTCCGCCGCCGCGTCGTGGGCGCCCTCCAGTTCGACGCCGTAGTGCGCGCACAGGTCGGTGAGCGTGCGGCGGCCCTTGCGGTAGCGGTCCAGATGCTTGTCGAGGACCCGCGGATCCAGTACCTGCAGCGGCGTCCGCTCGAACCAGCGGCTCAGCGGCATCGCCCGATGACGGCGCAACTCCCGGTCCAGCAGGGTGAGATCGAACGGCGCGTTCATCACCACCAGCGGCCGGCCCGCCCGCGCCTGCTCGGCCAGCTCTTGCGCCACCTCGTACATCACCGGTGCCGGCCGGCGGCCGTGCAGCCCGAGGTGATCATCCGTCAGCCCGTGTATCTCCGACGCCGCGGCGGGCACCGGCACCCCCGGATCCACCAGCCAGCGGCTGACCCGCGGCCGGGTGCCCGGTGCGTCCTGCACGACGACGGCGGCCGACACGATCCGGTCGGTCTCCACGTCCACCCCCGTCGTCTCCGTGTCGAAGGCGGCCAGCGGCCCCTCGTACCAGCACGTCATCCCCACCAACCCCTCGCTCACCATCGGCAGTCGACATCTCGCCGGCTGCCCGCTCCGGTGATACCCGGGCCGTTTGCGCCGTACGCCGGACGGAGACAACAGAACTACGGGTCTTCGCAGTTCAGCGGCCCGGTACGGGGACACACTTGTTCTGGAAGGCTGTCGGCCATGGCCATCGTGCAGCCCGAACGGGGCGGGCTGCTGCCCGAGCGCACGGCACCCCCTCGCGGCTCTCTCGCCACCACCGCCTGCATGGAGACCCTGCAGGTCGGCTATCTGCACGCCGTCGCCGCCGCGGCAGGCTGTTCACTGTCCCAGCCCTTCCCGGACAACGGCATCGACTGGCACGTCAGCCACAGCGCACCCGGGCACACCGTCGACGACGAGGTCACCATCAAGGTGCAGTTGAAGGCGACCCACCAGATCCCGCCCCACCCGCCCGGCCCCTCCTTCTCCTTCACCCTCGACAACGCGCACCTGGCGAAGCTCGCCCGCACCCCGGTCTCGGTGCACAAGATCCTCGTCGTCATGCTCGTCCCGCGCTCGCAGGACGACTGGCTGCGCGCCGGGCACGACCGGCTCGATCTGAGGCACTGCTGCTACTGGGTCAACCTCGCCGGACAGCCGGTCACCGGACTGCGCCGCACCACCGTGCGCATTCCCACCGCACGCATCTTCGACGACCGGGCACTGCGCGAGATCATGGCCAGGGTCGGGACGGGAGGAACACCGTGACGCACCGCCCGGCCGAGGAACGTCTGCGCCCCGTCAGCCCGCACCCCGCCGAGGACGCCCGGCACGGCCGGCCGCCGGAGGCCGCCGACATCGACCCCGCCGTCCTCGGTGCCCTGCTGCACCGGCACGGCTGGCAGCGTCGTGGCGGCGCCGCCGGACGCTACGGGCGCTGGACCCCGCCCGGACCCGGCTCCGGGACCAGCCTGCTGGTCCCGGAGAGCCGCGCCTTCCCCGACAGCGACGACCTGCTCGCCGAGGCGCTCGCCGCGCTGTCCCGCAGCGGCACCCCGGCCGCCCGCGAGGTCCTCGTCTCCCTCGCCCTGCCCAGCGACGAGATCCGCTGGTGGCGCGACACATCCGACGGCCCCGGCGGCGCGACCGCCTGGACCGCCGAGGAACACCTGCGGACCGCCGCCCGCCGGACGCTCCTCGCCGCCGCCCTCGCCACCCGCGCGCGGGTCGGCTACCACGGCGCCCGGCACCGCCGCGCGGCCGCCGCCGCACTCGACGACATCCTGGTCGGTCCCGCCGGCGGCGGCCACCGGCTCACCGCCTTCGCGCCCGTCACCGCCGCCCGCCCCCTCGCCGTACGCCTCCACCATGCCCTGTACGCGGCCCGCGAGGCCATCGACTACCGGCGGGCCACCGGCGGAATGGAGGCCTTCGACACCGCCGTCGAGTCGGGCGTCAGCCACGAGCTCACCGACGCCCTCGTCACCCTCGTCCAGGGCGCGCAGGGAGCCCGCGTCGCCGTCGCGTGGGCTCCCGCGGCCGGTGTACCCGACGGCTGCGCCACCTCGGCCGAACCCGTCGAGTTCTCGCCCGGTGACCTGCCCGTCCTGCGCGAGGCGGGCGCCCGCCTCCGGCGTGCGGAACCCTCCGTACCGGTCCGGATCACCGGCGCCGTGGTCCGGATGCGCAGGTCGGGACCGCGCGGCGCGGGAACCGTACGGCTTCGGGTGCTCGCCGGCGCCGAACTCGGGTACGTACGCGTCACCCTCGACGAGGACGCCTACCGCGTCGCCGTCCACGCCCACCTGGTCGGACTGCCGGTGCGGGTGAGCGGCCGGCTGGAGAGCAGGGGCGGCTTCCGCCGGCTCACCGGGGTCGGCAGGGCGGCGCCGGTGCAGGTCGACGAGGCCGAGCGGGACCGGCTGATGAAGGCGCTCCAGGAGAACGCGGAAACCGCAGCCCTCTTCGGCGAGGCCTGCGGCGCCGACGACGACCGCCCCGACGGAGAGAGGGACGGCGAGAGGGACTGCGGCTGACCGGGGTGAAGACGGCGGCGGACAATGATTTCGCCCCGCACCGGTCCGGGTCGGTACGATCGCACCCGTGCGTGCGCTCAGGTATGGCGCCGCAGCCCAGCCTTCAGTCAGGAGAGACCGGTGTCAGACGTCCGTGTGATCATCCAACGCGATTCCGAGCGGGAGGAACGCGTGGTGACGACGGGCACCACGGCCGCCGAGCTCTTCGCCGGCGAGCGCTCGGTCGTCGCCGCGCGCGTGGCCGGTGAGCTCAAGGACCTCGCCCACGAGGTCGGGGACGGTGACACCGTCGAAGCCGTCGAGATCTCCTCCCCGGACGGTCTCGACATCCTGCGGCACTCCACCGCGCACGTCATGGCCCAGGCCGTGCAGGACCTGTTCCCCGAGGCCAAACTGGGCATCGGCCCGCCGGTCAAGGACGGCTTCTACTACGACTTCGACGTGCAGAGGCCGTTCACGCCCGAGGACCTCAAGGCCATCGAGAAGCGCATGCAGGAGATCCAGAAGCGCGGCCAGCGCTTCTCGCGCCGCGTGGTGAGCGACGACGCCGCCCGTGAGGAGCTCTCCGACGAGCCGTACAAGCTCGAGCTGATCGGCCTCAAGGGCTCCGCCTCGCACGACGACGGCGCGGACGTCGAGGTCGGCGCGGGCGAGCTGACGATCTACGACAACCTCGACGCCAAGACCGGCGAGCTGTGCTGGCGGGATCTCTGCCGTGGCCCGCATCTGCCGACCACCCGGAACATCCCGGCGTTCAAGCTGATGCGTAACGCCGCCGCCTACTGGCGCGGCAGCGAGAAGAACCCGATGCTCCAGCGCATCTACGGCACCGCCTGGCCGACCAAGGACGAGCTGAAGGCGCACCTGGAGTTCCTCGCCGAGGCCGAGAAGCGCGACCACCGCAAGCTCGGCAGCGAGCTCGACCTGTTCTCCGTCCCGGAACAGATCGGCTCCGGCCTCGCCGTCTTCCACCCCAAGGGCGGCATCATCCGCCGGGTCATGGAGGACTACTCGCGGCGCAGGCACGAGGAGTCCGGTTACGAGTTCGTCTACACCCCGCACGCGACGAAGGGGAAGCTCTTCGAGACCTCGGGCCACCTGGACTGGTACGCCGACGGGATGTACCCGCCCATGCAGCTCGACGAGGGCGTGGACTACTACCTCAAGCCCATGAACTGCCCGATGCACAACCTGATCTTCGACGCGCGCGGCCGGTCGTACCGTGAACTGCCCTTGAGGCTGTTCGAATTCGGCACGGTCTACCGTTACGAGAAGTCGGGTGTCGTGCACGGTCTGACCCGCGCCCGCGGGTTCACCCAGGACGACGCGCACATCTACTGCAGCCGTGAGCAGATGGCGGACGAACTCGACAAGACGCTCACCTTCGTGCTCGGCCTGCTGCGCGACTACGGTCTGACCGACTTCTACCTGGAGCTGTCCACCAAGGACCCGGAGAAGTTCGTCGGCAGCGACGAGGCCTGGGAGGAGGCGACCGAGACGCTGCGCCAGGTCGCCGAGAAGCAGGGCCTGGACCTTGTCGCGGACCCGGGGGGCGCGGCCTTCTACGGCCCGAAGATCTCCGTCCAGACCCGGGACGCGATCGGCCGCACCTGGCAGATGTCGACCATCCAGCTCGACTTCAACCTGCCGGAGCGCTTCAACCTGGAGTACACGGCCGCGGACGGTTCCAAGACCCGCCCGGTCATGATCCACCGCGCGCTGTTCGGCTCCATCGAGCGGTTCTTCGCGGTGCTCCTCGAGCACTACGCGGGCGCCTTCCCGGCGTGGCTGGCGCCGGTGCAGGCGGTGGGTATCCCGGTGGGCGACGCCCACGTGGAGTACCTGGAGAAGTTCGCCGCGGACGCGAAGAAGCAGGGCCTGCGGGTCGAGGTGGACTCCTCCTCGGACCGCATGCAGAAGAAGATCAGAAACGCCCAGAAGCAGAAGGTGCCGTTCATGGTGATCGTCGGCGACGACGACATGAACGCGGGCACGGTGTCGTTCCGCTATCGCGACGGGTCGCAGAAGAACGGCATTCCCCGTGACGAAGCGATCGCCGAGATCGTCGACGTGGTGGAGCGTCGGGTTCAGGTCTGATGTGCTCCCCGCGCAGGCGGGGACCGGCCCTCGGGGGACCCCCGAGGGCCTTTGCCGTACCCCCACAGTGACGCCATATGCTGCACGCATGACGAGTGAGCCGGAGCAGCAGATCGGAGTGGGCACGCAGGACGCGTTCCAGCGTCTGTGGACGCCCCACCGGATGGCGTACATCCAGGGCGAGAACAAGCCGAGCGGCCCCGGGGCCGACGACGGATGCCCCTTCTGCTCGATCCCGGCCAAGTCCGACGAGGACGGGTTGATCATTCGGCGTGGTGAGGACGTGTACGCGGTACTCAACCTCTACCCGTACAACGGCGGCCACCTCATGGTCGTGCCCTATCGCCACGTCGCCGACTACACCGATCTGACGGAAGCGGAGACCGCAGAGCTCGCGGAACTCACCAAGCAGGCCATGATGGCGTTGCGCAGCGCCTCCGGGGCTCATGGTTTCAATCTGGGCATGAACCAGGGCACCGTCGCGGGCGCCGGCATCGCCGCGCACCTGCATCAGCACGTCGTACCCCGCTGGGGCGGCGACACCAATTTCATGCCCGTCATGGGCCACACGAAGGTGCTGCCGCAACTGCTGGGTGACACCCGCAAGATGCTGGCGGAGGCCTGGCCCTCCTAAGGGGTCCTTGCGCTGTGCCCGCCCGGGTCGCGCGGCCCGGCACCGCACCTCGCCGCGTTGCCACAGAGCCCTGGTAGCTCCGCTACGAGGGCTCTGTGGCGCCTTGCGACGCACGGCACCGGACCACACGACCTCATCGGGCGCTCATGGTGCAAGGACCCCTAAGACACGGCGGGGCGCCCCGGCTGGGGGCCGCCCCCTTCTCACGCGTCGTACACGTCGGCCTTCTTGGGAGCCGCGTCCTGGACCGCCCCGCTGAGGGACGAGGACCGGGCACCGAACTTCTCCGTGTCCACGCCGTTCTCCTTCAGCACCTTGATCGCCGCCGCGTGCACCGCCCGCAGGACCGGCGTGGCCGCGCGCAGCGCGTCGTCGGCCATGAAACGGTGCCGCCACGGCTTGTCCGCCCAGGCGTGCCGCAGGCCGAAGGGCTCGGGCAGCGAGAGCTTGCCGCCCAGCCAGTAGAGCAGCGGCGGATACCAGGTCAGCGGCGCGCGGGCGGCCAGGCGCACCACCTCGTCGGTGTCGACCAGCGGGAGCTTCACCGTCCTGGTCTCCCAGAACCTGACCGACTTCTGGACCGACTTCTCCTTGGCCGCCGGCTTGCTCGTGAACAGGGGGTGCACCGGGCCCAACGCATGACCGGTGACCTCGATGCGCAGCGTCTCGTGCAGCACCGTCACCGTGATCAGCATGGTGAGGACCAACTGGCCGTCCCACAGCGTCCACTGCACGCCCAGGTAGTGCCGGTCGCCCGCGCCGAACTGCTGGTTGTTGCAGATCTCCTGTATGGCGTGCGACTTGATCTGGTACGCCGCGACGTCGGTGCCGTCGGGCCGGGACACCGCTCCCGCGTTCTCCCCGATGGGGGTGACGATCCAGTGCCGTACCGTCGGCTTGGGGAAGCCTCCGGTGTGCAGCGGGCCGCGCTCCAGCATGCGCAGCCGGTCGTGAACGGCCTTGATGACGTCCCAGCTGCGGAACGGGTTGATCTCCCGGTCCGGGTCGATCGGGATCAGCTCCTCGGCGAGCTGCCAGCTGCCCCAGCGCGTGCCCATGCCGAGTATCCCCTTGGGCCCGGCGTAGAACACGGAGTTGGACTGCTGTTCGGCGCTGAGCCGGGCCAGCGACTGACGCAACTGTTCGGCGGCCGTCTCGCCGGGGCTGCTCGGTACCGCCTCGGGCACCTTGGCGCCCACACTGCCGCCGGAGAGCAGGCTGCTCCAGCGCTCCCTGAGGTCGTGGGCCGTGCGCTCGCAGATCCGCTTGGCCCAGAACCAGCCGATCACCGGGGCGACGACACAGGCGCGCGCGTACCAGCCCCAGAATCCGTCGAAGGGCATCCGGAGCAGGAAGAGCGCGGCGAGGAGTCCCATCGCCACCAGCAGGACGGTGGCGAGCGCGCCGGCCCGCTTGTCCTCGCGCCTGGCGATGGTGGTGCGGATCTGGAAGACCAGCAGCCAGACCAGCAGTCCGGGCAGGAACAGCAGGCCGCACAGCACCGTCACGGCACTCAGCCAGTTGTCCCGCTCCCTGCGGATGCGGTGTGCCGCGAGGCTGTGCTCCACGACCACCTGCGGCTGGGTGCCGAAGGACTGGATGAGCGGTGCCCGCCCGGAACCCAGCATCCGGTCGATGATCGCCCGGGAGAACGCCTCACCCAGATTCGGCCGGAACAGCGCGATCCGGGGCTTGCCGACGGACGACTTGTGCCACTCGCTGTTGGCCTTGAGTATCTCGTCGGCCTCGTTGTCCCGGTAGGCGGCCGAGGCCAGCGCGAACGTCGGGGTCTGCCCGTCGTCGCCGGTGCTCGGCACCTGCGGACCGAAGAACTCCGCGTAACCGCCTTCAACGGCCATTCCCGCCCCCGATCGCCGCCACTGTCGTCTTGCGGCCTTCCCGACTTCCCTGCCGCGCACACCTGTTGAACTGGTCTTCAGGGTATCCGCAGCCACCGGCGTCCGTAGGTTGACGGCCGAAAGCCGCCTGCCGGTACGAAGCGCGGCCTCTCCAAGGGCGCATTCCGCGGCTGCCGGGTGCGTGTCCTGGCGCGGTGGTGCGCGGGCGCCCGCGGGGCTGCCGGAGCCGGCCGGCGCCTCGTCCGGGCCATGGGGAGGCACGGGCCGCCGCCTGCCGTCCGCCTGTCCGCGGTCCGCCGTCAGGCGCTGAGTGCCTCCTCCCGGACCCGTTCGGCGATCTGCGCCGGCATCGGCTCGTGCCGCACGTAACGGCGGCTGAAGCGCGCGGTGCCGTGCGAGAGCGACCGCAGGTCGACGCTGTACCGGCCGAGCTCGATCTCCGGGACCTCCGCCCGGATGAGGGTGCGGCCGCCCGGCGACTGCTCGGTGCCGAGCACCCGGCCGCGTCGGCCGGACAGATCGCTCATCACCGGGCCCACGTAGTCGTCGGCGACCAGCACGCCCACCTCGGCCACCGGCTCCAGGAGGTGGATCCGCGCGTCCGCGGCCGCCTCCCGCAGCGCCAGCGCGCCGGCCGTCTGGAAGGCCGCGTCGGAGGAGTCCACCGAGTGGGCCTTGCCGTCCCGCAGTGTCACCCGTACGTCGATCAGCGGGTGACCGGCCGCGACTCCTCTGGCGGCCTGCGCCCGTACGCCCTTCTCGACGGACGGGATGAACTGCCGCGGCACCGCGCCGCCGACGACCTCGTCCACGAACTCGATGCCCGAACCGCCCGGAAGCGGCTCCACGTCGATCTCGCAGATGGCGAACTGCCCGTGCCCGCCGGACTGCTTGACGTGCCGCCCGCGTCCGGAGGCCCTGGCCCCGAACGTCTCGCGCAGCGGCACCCGGTGGGCCACGACGTCCACCTGGACGCCGTACCGGCTGCGCAGCCGCTCCAGGGCCACGTCCGCATGGGCCTCGCCCAGGCACCACAGGACCACCTGGCGGGTGTCCTGGTTGTGTTCCAGGCGCATCGTGGGGTCCTCCGCGACGAGGCGGGCCAGTCCCTGCGAGAGCTTGTCCTCGTCCGGCTTGCTGTGCGCCCGGATGGCCAGGGGCAGCAGCGGGTCGGGCATCTCCCAGGGTTCCATCAGGAGGGGATCGTCCTTGGCGGACAGGGTGTCCCCGGTCTCCGCGCGGCCCAGCTTCGCCACGCACGCGAGATCGCCCGCGATGACGTGGGACACCGGACGCTGCTGCTTGCCGAACGGTGTGGACAGGACGCCGATCCGTTCGTCGACATCGTGGTCCTCGTGGCCCCGGTCGGTCAGTCCGTGCCCCGAGACGTGCACCGTCTGGTCGGCGCGCAGGGTGCCGGAGAACAGCCGGATCAGCGAGAGCCGTCCGACGTACGGGTCGGACGAGGTCTTGACGACCTCGGCGACCAGCGGGGCGTCGGGGTCGCACGGCTTCAGCTCGCGCGGTGCGCCGTCGACCGTGGTCACACGCGGAGTGCTGTGTTCCAGCGGCGTCGGGAAGCCGCCGGTGATCAGTCCGAGCAGTTCGACCGTGCCGAGGCCCTGGCGGGCACCCTCGGCCGCGGGGGCGGCGGCCAGGACGGGGAAGAACACACCGCGCGCGACGGCCTTCTCCAGGTCCTCGATCAGGGTTTCGACGTCGCACGGCTCGCCGCCGAGGTAGCGGTCCATGAGGGTCTCGTCCTCGCTCTCCGCGATGATCCCCTCGATCAGCCGGTCGCGGGCCTCCTCGATCAGCGGCAGCCGGTCCGGGTCGGGCTCGTGCTCCTCGCGCTCGCCGGAGGAGTAGTCGAACAGCTTCTGCGTCAGCAGCCCGATCAGGCCCGTCACGGGCGCGTGGCCGTCGGGTCCCTCCGGGCCGTGCAGCGGCAGGTACAGCGGCAGCACGGCGTCGGGGTCGTCCCCGCCGAACGTCCGCGCGCACACGCGCGTCAACTCGTTGAAGTCCGCGCGGGCCGCCTCCAGGTGCGTGACGACGATGGCCCGCGGCATGCCGACGGCCGCGCACTCGTCCCACACCATGCGGGTCGAGCCGTCCACCCCGTCGGAGGCCGAGACGACGAAAAGGGCCGCGTCCGCCGCTCGCAGACCGGCCCTGAGTTCACCGACGAAGTCGGCGTACCCGGGAGTGTCCAACAGATTGATCTTGATGCCGTCCCATTCGAGGGGCACCAGGGAGAGCTGTACCGAGCGTTGCTGCCGGTGCTCGATGTCGTCGTAGTCGGAGACGGTGCCGCCGTCCTCCACCCGGCCCGCCCGGTTCACCGCTCCCGCGGTCAGCGCGAGAGCCTCCACCAAGGTCGTCTTGCCCGATCCGGAGTGGCCGACCAGCACCACGTTCCGTACGGACGTGGGGTGGTCGGCCGCCTGTGCCCTTCCGGCGGCTCCGGGGTGTGTGCGTGCCTTGTCGCCCATGGTCCTGCCTCCCGTGCACGGTGAGGTCACTGTGGGCGCGGACTCGCGGAATCCTCCCCGGGGCCAGGCCCGGGGCACCCCGAGCGGTGACGGCTCCGGCGACGCCCGCGGTCCTTCGAGCTTTCCACTCCCGTCACGGTGCGTCCATACGAAGGACGCGATCCCCCTTCCGACGCTGCTCCGGGACGGGGATCCGCACGCGGGCCGTCCCCCGTGCCGGATACTCGGGTGCCCGGCGTCGGTCGTCCGCGCGCGTGACTACGATGGGCCAGCCGGTGGCCAGTGGGGCCACGCGGCCACACCGACCGTCGGGAAGGCCATGCTGAACAAGTACGCGCGTGCATTCTTCACGCGTGTCCTCACACCGTTCGCCGCGTTTCTCATCCGGCGGGGGGTCAGCCCGGACACGGTCACGCTCATCGGCACCGCCGGTGTGGTCGCGGGCGCGCTGGTCTTCTACCCCATGGGCGAGTTCTTCTGGGGCACGGTCGTCATCACGCTGTTCGTGTTCTCCGACCTCGTCGACGGCAACATGGCCCGCCAGCTGGGCCGCTCCAGCCGCTGGGGTGCCTTCCTCGACTCCACCCTCGACCGGGTCGCCGACGGGGCCGTCTTCGGCGGCTTCGCCCTGTGGTACGCGGGCGGCGGCGACGACCTCGTCCTGTGCGCCGTGTCGATCTTCTGCCTGGCCAGCGGCCAGGTGGTGTCCTACACCAAGGCGCGCGGCGAGTCGATCGGACTGCCGGTGGCCGTGAACGGGCTGATCGAGCGGGCCGAGCGGCTCGTCGTCTCCCTGGTCGCGGCCGGCCTGGCGGGCCTGCACGCGTTCGGCGTGCCCGGCATCCAGTACCTGCTGCCGGTCGCCCTGTGGATCGTCGCCGTCGGCAGCCTGATCACGCTGATCCAGCGGGTCGTCACGGTGCGCCGGGAGTCCGCCGAGGCGGAGGCCGCGGAGGCCGCCCAGGAGCAGGAGGCCGCCGGGGGACAGGAGGCCCGCGGGAGCGGGGCCGCGAAGTGAGCGTGCAGGACCGCCTGAGCGACGCCCTGTACGGCGCCGGCTGGGCCACCGTCAAGAAGCTGCCCGAACCCGTCGCCGTGCGGCTCGGCCGGACCATCGCCGACATCGCCTGGAAGCGGCGCGGCCAGGGCGTGCTGCGGCTGGAGAGCAACTACGCGCGCGTGGTGCCGGGCGCGAGCCCCGAGCGGCTCGCCGAACTGTCCCGCGCGGGCATGCGTTCGTACCTGCGGTACTGGATGGAGTCCTTCCGGCTGCCCGCCTGGAGCCCGGAGCGCATCGCGAACGGCATCGACATCAAGGACATCCACCGCGTGACCGACGGCATGGCGGCCGGCAAGGGCGTCGTCCTCGCGCTGCCGCACCTCGCCAACTGGGATCTCGCGGGAGCCTGGGCCACCACCGGGCTCGGCATCCCGTTCACCACCGTCGCCGAGCGTCTGAAGCCGGAGACGCTGTACGACCGGTTCGTCGCCTACCGCGAGGGCCTCGGCATGGAAGTGCTCCCGCACAGCGGCGGCAGCGCGTTCGGCACGCTGGCCCGGCGGCTGCGCGACGGGGGACTGGTCTGCCTGGTCGCCGACCGCGATCTGTCGGCCTCCGGCGTGGAGGTCGAGTTCTTCGGGGAGACCGCGCGGATGCCGGGCGGCCCCGCCCTGCTCGCCCAGCACACCGGGGCGCTGCTGCTGCCGGCGACGCTCTGGTACGACGACTCGCCCGTGATGCGGGGCCGGGTCCATCCGGCGGTCCCGGTTCCGACGTCAGGCACGCGGGCCGAGAAGACGTCTGTCATGACACAGGCGCTGGCCGACGCCTTCGCCACGGGCATCGCCGACCATCCGGAGGACTGGCACATGCTGCAGCGCTTGTGGCTCAAGGATCTCGATCCCGCGCGGGACCCCGACGAGAACGCCGAGGGGACCCCGTGAGGATCGGCATCGTCTGTCCGTACTCCTGGGACGTACCGGGTGGCGTCCAGTTCCACATCCGGGACCTGGCCGAGTACTTCATCCGCCAGGGTCACGAGGTGTCCGTCCTCGCCCCGGCCGACGACGACACCCCGCTGCCGCCGTACGTCGTCCCGGCCGGCCGCGCGGTGCCGGTGCCGTACAACGGCTCGGTGGCCCGGCTCAACTTCGGCTTCCTGTCGGCGGCCCGGGTGCGGCGCTGGCTGCACGAGGGCGCCTTCGACGTGATCCACATCCACGAGCCGACCTCGCCCTCGCTCGGCCTGCTGGCCTGCTGGGCGGCCCGGGGACCCATCGTCGCGACCTTCCACACGTCCAACCCGCGTTCCAGGGCCATGGTCGCCGCGTACTCCATCCTGCAGGCGGCACTGGAGAAGATCAGCGCGCGGATCGCGGTGAGCGAGTACGCCCGCCGCACGCTCGTCGAACACCTCGGCGGCGACGCCGTGGTGATCCCGAACGGAGTGGACGTCGACTTCTTCGCCCGCGCCGAGCCCGAGCCGAACTGGCAGGGCGACACGATCGGCTTCATCGGCCGCATCGACGAGCCCCGCAAGGGCCTGCCGGTGCTGATGCGCGCCCTGCCGAAGATCCTCGCCGCCCGC
Organism: Streptomyces yamdrokensis; assembly: GCF_053890455.1. Lineage (NCBI taxonomy): Bacteria > Bacillati > Actinomycetota > Actinomycetes > Kitasatosporales > Streptomycetaceae > Streptomyces > Streptomyces yamdrokensis. Next base: position 1,300,949 of record NZ_CM132679.1, on the reverse strand, counting down.
CCGCGGACACGGCTGCTGGTCGCGGGACGCGGCGACGAGAAGGAGGCGGTGCGCACCCTGCCCGCCGAACTCCGTTCCCGGGTCGAGTTCCTCGGCATGGTCAGCGACGAGGACAAGGCCCGCTTTCTGCGCAGCGTCGACCTGTACGTGGCGCCCAACACCGGCGGCGAGAGCTTCGGCATCATCCTGGTCGAGGCGATGTCCGCCGGGGCGCCGGTGCTCGCCTCCGACCTGGACGCCTTCGCCCAGGTCCTCGACCGGGGCGCAGCCGGTGAACTGTTCCCCAAGGAGGACGCCGACGCGCTCGCCGAGGCCGCGGTACGCCTCCTGGGGGACCCGGAACGGCGCGCGAAGCTGCGCGAGCGGGGCAGCGCCCACGTCCGCCGTTTCGACTGGTCGACCGTCGGAGCGGACATCATGTCCGTCTACGAGACGGTGACCGCCGGAGCCGCGGCGGTGGCGGCCGACGAGCGGACGACGGGGCTGTGGTCGCGCTTCGGGCCGGCGCGGGACTGACGGCGCAGCCCCCGGAGACGGCACCTCCGGTGAACGGCACCCCACCGGCACCGTCGTCCACGCCCAGGTACCCGGCGAACCCCGGCGGAGCGCCCCGGTAGCCTTGCCGCCCGTGACCGCAACCCTGATCTGGATCCTTGTCGCCCTGGTCGTGATCGGCCTCTACCTGAGCTGGACGGCGGGACGGCTGGACCGGCTGCACGCCCGGATCGACGCCGCCCGTGCCGCGCTGGACGCGCAATTGCTGCGCCGTGCCTCCGTGGCCCAGGAACTGGCCACGGCGGGGGTGCTCGACCCCGCCGCCTCGATCGTGCTCTACGAGGCCGCGCACGCCGCGCGGCAGACCGTGGAGGAACAGCGGGAGGTCGCCGAGAGCGAACTGAGCCAGGCGCTGCGAGCCGTATTCGCCGAGTCGCAGCAGGTGGACGTGATCAGGGAAGCGCCCGGGGGAGAGGACGCGGCCCTGGAACTCGCCGAGGCGGTCCGCAGGGTGCCCATGGCCCGCCGCTTCCACAACGACGCCGTACGGGCCGCGCGCGCCCTGCGCCGGCACCGCAAGGTGCGCTGGTTCCGGCTGGCGGGCCACGCGCCGTTCCCGCTGGCGTTCGAAATGGACGACGAACCCCCGGCCGCCCTGATCGAACGTGCGGCCTGATCGACGGCACTCACCGGGAGCCCGCGCCGGATGCCCGCGCCGGAGCCGGGCCAAGAGATCCGCCCAAAACGATCCACCGCCCCCGCATTGGCTCTTGCTGCGGACTGGTGCGTTCACGTTTCCTCAGTGCTGCAGAAACCCCCCTCTTCGCCATCAGTGAGGTCACTCGTGTCCAGCACGCTCTCCGAAAACCAGGGTCCCGAGACCGGTACCGCCCGTGTGAAGCGCGGCATGGCCGAGCAGCTCAAGGGCGGTGTGATCATGGACGTCGTCACGCCGGAGCAGGCCAGGATCGCCGAGGACGCGGGTGCCGTCGCCGTCATGGCCCTGGAGCGCGTCCCCGCCGACATCCGCAAGGACGGCGGCGTGGCCCGTATGTCCGACCCGGACATGATCGAGGGCATCATCGAGGCCGTCTCCATCCCGGTCATGGCCAAGTCCCGCATCGGCCACTTCGTCGAGGCGCAGGTGCTGCAGTCGCTCGGCGTCGACTACATCGACGAGTCGGAGGTCCTCACCCCCGCCGACGAGGTCAACCACTCCGACAAGTGGTCGTTCACCACCCCCTTCGTCTGCGGTGCCACCAACCTCGGCGAGGCCCTGCGCCGCATCGCCGAGGGCGCCGCGATGATCCGCTCCAAGGGCGAGGCCGGCACCGGGAACGTCGTCGAGGCGGTCCGCCACCTGCGTCAGATCAAGAACGAGATCGCCAGGCTGCGCGGCTTCGACAACCACGAGCTGTACGCCGCCGCCAAGGAGCTGCGCGCCCCCTACGAGCTGGTCAGGGAGGTCGCCGAACTGGGCAAGCTGCCGGTCGTGCTGTTCTCCGCCGGCGGTGTCGCCACCCCCGCCGACGCCGCTCTGATGCGTCAGCTCGGTGCCGAGGGCGTCTTCGTCGGCTCCGGCATCTTCAAGTCGGGCGACCCGGCCAAGCGGGCGGCCGCCATCGTCAGGGCGACCACCTTCTTCGACGACCCCAAGGTGATCGCGGAGGCGTCCCGCAACCTCGGCGAGGCCATGGTCGGCATCAACTGCGACACCCTCCCCGAGACCGAGCGCTACGCCAACCGCGGCTGGTAGGCCCCGGGCATGAGTGACATCGTCATCGGTGTCCTGGCCCTCCAGGGCGACGTACGGGAGCATCTCGTCGCCCTGGCCGCGGCCGACGCGGTCGCCAGGCCGGTGCGGCGCCCGGAGGAACTCGCGGAGGTCGACGGCCTGGTCCTTCCCGGCGGGGAGTCCACCACCATCTCCAAGCTGGCCGTCCTGTTCGGCCTGATGGAGCCTCTGCGCGCACGCGTGCGCGGCGGCATGCCGGTCTACGGCACGTGCGCCGGGATGATCCTGCTCGCCGACAAGATCCTCGACCCGCGCTCCGGTCAGGAGACCGTGGGCGGCGTCGACATGATCGTGCGCCGCAACGCGTTCGGGCGGCAGAACGAGTCGTTCGAGGCGGCGGTCGACGTCCGGGGCATCGCGGGCGGCCCCGTGCACGGGGTCTTCATCCGTGCGCCCTGGGTCGAGTCCGTCGGCGCCGGCGCGGAGGTGATCGCCGAGCACGACGGCCACATCGTCGCCGTCCGCCAGGGCAACGCGCTGGCCACGTCGTTCCACCCGGAACTGACAGGCGATCACCGGGTGCACGGCCTGTTCGTCGACATGGCGCGCGGATACGGGGCGGCCGGGTCCCGGTAGGGCTCGGTCCCCGACGTCCTGTGCCGGCCCGAGGGGCGGACGACGGGAAATGTCGGACCGGGCCCTTGTAGGATTCCTGCGTTCGTTGCAGAGATGGGTTACGCGAAGGAGACAGGCAGATGTCCGGCCACTCTAAATGGGCCACGACGAAGCACAAGAAGGCCGTGATCGACGCCAAGCGCGGCAAACTCTTCGCGAAGCTGATCAAGAACATCGAGGTCGCCGCGCGAATGGGCGGTGTCGATCTGGAGGGCAACCCGACTCTTTACGACGCCGTCCAGAAGGCCAAGAAGCAGTCGGTGCCGAACAAGAACATCGACTCCGCCATCAAGCGCGGCGGCGGTCTCGAGGCCGGTGGCGCCGACTACGAGACGATCATGTACGAGGGCTACGGTCCGAACGGCGTCGCGGTGCTCATCGAGTGCCTCACCGACAACCGCAACCGCGCGGCCTCCGATGTGCGCGTCGCGATGACCCGCAACGGCGGCTCGATGGCCGACCCGGGCTCGGTGTCGTATCTGTTCAACCGCAAGGGCGTCGTCATCGTTCCCAAGGGAGAGCTGACCGAGGACGACGTCCTCGCCGCCGTCCTGGACGCGGGCGCCGAGGAGGTCAACGACCTCGGTGAGTCCTTCGAGGTGCTCAGCGAGGCCACCGACCTGGTCGAGGTCCGCACCGCTCTGCAGGACGCCGGGATCGACTACGACTCCGCCGAGGCCAACTTCGTCCCGACCATGCAGGTCGAGCTGGACGAGGAGGGTGCCAAGAAGATCTTCAAGCTCATCGACGTACTGGAGGACAGCGACGACGTGCAGAACGTCTTCGCCAACTTCGACGTGAGCGACGAGATCATGGAGAAGGTCGAGGCATAGCGCCGCCGCGTGCACGACGATGCCGGCGGGCCGATGGGGACACCTCCTCACCGGCCCGCCGCTCCTGTCAGTGGCAGCCGTTAGCCTGGCACACGTCAAGGATCACCGTCCGCCGGACCGCAACCATCGATTGGGGAATCCCGACGGCGATCAACCAGGTCCGCGAGAGCGGCGGCAGGTCAGCCGCGAAGAGGGGTGCAGCGTGCGCGTGCTGGGGGTGGACCCGGGACTGACGAGGTGCGGTGTCGGGGTGGTCGAAGGGGTCGCAGGGCGACCGCTGGCCATGCTCGGCGTGGGTGTCGTGCGCACGTCCGCCGACGCCGACCTCGGGCGCCGTCTCGTCGCCGTCGAGCAGGGCCTCGAACGGTGGCTGGACGAATACCGGCCGGAGTTCGTCGCCGTCGAGCGCGTCTTCAGCCAGCACAACGTCCGTACGGTGATGGGCACCGCCCAGGCGAGTGCCGTCGCCCTGCTGTGCGCCTCCCGCCGCGGAATCCCGGTCGCCCTGCACACCCCCAGCGAGGTCAAGGCGGCCGTGACCGGTTCCGGGCGTGCGGACAAGGACCAGGTCGGTGCGATGGTCACCCGTCTGCTGCGGCTCGACGCGCCTCCGAAGCCCGCCGACGCGGCCGACGCCCTCGCCCTCGCCATCTGCCACATCTGGCGGGCCCCCGCGCAGAACCGGCTCCAGCAGGCCGCCGCCCTGCACGCCTCACGCACCACCGCGCGCACTCCCACCGCGCGCACTCCCGTCTCGAGGGCGTCCGGCCCGAGAACACCCACGGCGCCGAATCCGTCGTCCAGCCCATCGCCCGACCCATCGAAGGGGCGCACCGCATGATCGCCTTCGTCAGCGGCACCGTCGCCGCCCTCGCACCCGACGTCGCGGTCGTCGAGGTCGGCGGCGTCGGCATGGCCGTCCAGTGCACGCCGAACACGCTGTCCACGCTGCGCGTCGGCCAGGCCGCCCGGCTCGCCACCTCCCTCGTCGTGCGCGAGGACTCGCTCACCCTCTACGGCTTCGCGGACGACGACGAGCGGCAGACCTTCGTCCTGTTGCAGACCGCCAGCGGTGTCGGCCCCCGTCTCGCCCAGGCCATGCTGGCCGTGCACACCCCGGACACACTGCGCCGGGCCGTCGCGACCGCCGACGAGAAGGCGCTCACCGCCGTCCCCGGCATCGGCAAGAAGGGCGCCCAGAAGCTGCTCCTGGAGCTGAAGGACCGCCTCGGCGCACCGGTGGGCGCGGTGGCCGCGGCGAGCCCCGTCACCGCGGGCTGGCGCGACCAGCTGCACGCCGCCCTGATCGGCCTCGGTTACGCGACGCGAGAGGCCGAGGAGGCCGTCGCCGCCGTCACCCCCCAGGCCGAGGCGGCCGAGGGCACACCCCAGGTGGGCGCCCTGCTGAGGGCGGCCCTGCAGACCCTGAACCGCGCCCGCTAGCCCCGCATCCCCCGTACCGCCCGCCGCCCCGCCCGGCTAGGAGACTTCAGTGAACTGGGACGACACGACCGACCCCACGGCCGCCGAGCGGCTGGTGGGATCTGTCGCCGAGGGGGAGGACCAGGCAGTCGAGGCCGCCCTGCGCCCCAAGGACCTGGACGAGTTCATCGGCCAGGAGAAGGTCCGCGAGCAGCTCGACCTCGTGCTGCGCGCCGCACGCGCGCGCGGCGCCACCGCCGACCACGTGCTGCTCTCCGGCGCCCCCGGCCTCGGCAAGACCACCCTCTCCATGATCATCGCGGCCGAGATGGAAGCCCCCATCCGCATCACCTCGGGACCGGCCATCCAGCACGCCGGCGATCTCGCCGCGATCCTCTCCTCCCTCCAGGAGGGCGAGGTCCTCTTCCTCGACGAGATCCACCGCATGTCCCGGCCCGCCGAGGAGATGCTCTACATGGCGATGGAGGACTTCCGCGTCGACGTCATCGTCGGCAAGGGCCCCGGTGCCACCGCCATCCCCCTCGAACTGCCGCCCTTCACCCTGGTCGGCGCCACCACCCGGGCGGGCCTGCTGCCGCCCCCGTTGCGCGACCGCTTCGGCTTCACCGCGCACATGGAGTTCTACGAGCCCCCCGAGCTGGAGCGGGTCGTCCACCGCTCGGCGAGCCTCCTGGACGTGGGGATAGAGGCCGACGGCGCCGCCGAGATCGCCGGCCGTTCGCGCGGCACGCCCCGCATCGCCAACCGTCTGCTGCGCCGCGTGCGCGACTACGCGCAGGTCAAGGCCGACGGGTGGATCACCAGGGAGATCGCCGAGGCGGCCCTCGCGGTCTACGAGGTCGACGCCCGCGGCCTCGACCGGCTCGACCGGGCGGTGCTGGAGGCCCTGCTCAAGCTGTTCGGCGGCGGCCCCGTCGGCCTGTCCACGCTCGCCGTCGCGGTGGGGGAGGAGCGGGAGACCGTGGAAGAGGTCGCCGAACCCTTCCTCGTACGGGAGGGGCTGCTCGCCCGTACCCCGCGCGGCCGGGTCGCCACGCCGGCTGCCTGGGCGCATCTCGGCCTTGTCCCGCCCGGCTCCCGGGCTGCCGGAAAAGGACAACGGGACCTGTTCGGGGCGTGAGGCCGACGGCGCCGGCCACGCCAGGAACCCCGGTGCCGTGCTGAGCGTTGTTCCCTGCGCGCGAACTCGCCTAGACTCCGCCGATGCCACCCTTGTCGGCGGCATCACATACCCCCAACCATCAGGCCGTTCACCATCGCGGTCGTGTGAAGGAAGTCCGACCCGTGAGTCTCCTGACCCTCCTCCCGTTCATTGTGCTCATCGGGGCCATGTTCCTGATGACCCGGTCGGCCAAGAAGAAGCAGCAGCAGGCCATCGATATGCGGAACCAGATGCAGCCGGGTTCCGGTGTCCGCACGATCGGGGGTATGTACGCCACGGTGAAGGAGGTCGGTGACGACACGGTTCTCCTCGACGCCGGCCCCGGCGTGGAACTGCTGTTCGCGAAGAACTCCATCGGCGCCGTCCTGACCGACGACGAGTACAACCGCATCGTTCACGGCATCGAGCACGACCTGAAGTCCGACGCCGATGTCGTCCCCGACGACGCCTCCTCCCTCACCGAGACCGACGACTCCTCCGCCGCCTCCGACGACGCGCCGGTCGATTTCGGCAAGAAGGACACCGCCGGCACGGCCGAAGCGTCCGCCGACACCGCCGGCGCAGAGCCCGCCGATGCCGGCACCGACGCCGCGGACAAGGCGAAGACGGACGAGCAGGCGAAGAAGTCCGACGGCGGTTCCGAGGCGAAGTAGTCGTGTCCCGGGGTGCGCGGGCCGTACGGCCCGCGCACCCCGGGACATGCCCAGCTCGCGCGGCACCCCGAGACCATGTCATGGCCGTCGGCCCGTCGACCGGGCACGAGGCGGCCCGAGAGGGAGTACGAGAAGGTGGCAGCACTCAAAAAGGGACACAACGCGAGCGCCACAAGCAAACCGTGGCGCTCGCTGGCCCTGATCCTGATCGCCATCGTGGCGCTCACCGGAGGGATGTTCGCCTCCGGCCACACCACTCCGCGTCTGGGTATCGACCTCGCCGGCGGCACCAGCATCACGCTGGCGGCCGTCCCCGAGGCCGGTCAGGAATCCGCGGTCAACCCGACCAACATGGCGACCGCGGTCTCCATCATGGAGCGTCGTGTCAACGGCCTCGGTGTCTCCGAAGCCGAGGTCCAGACGCAGGGTGACCGTAACATCATCGTCAACATTCCCAAGGGCACCAACTCCGAACAGGCCCGGGAACAGGTCGGCACCACCGCCAAGCTCTACTTCCGTCCGGTCGTCTCCACCGAGCTCGCCGCAGGCGGTGCCGCTCCCACGCCGAGCGGCACCGGTGACACCTCCGCCGAGGACACCGAGGGCGACAAGGCCACCGACGGCGCGAGCGAGGAGGCCACGGACAAGACCACCGACGAGGGGGCCCCGTCCGCCTCCACCAGCCCGTCGGCGAGCGCCACCACCCAGGGCCGTGCGGTCACCGAGGCCCTGAAGGCCGACCCCACCCCGTCCGCGACCGCCGGCGGTTCCGCCGAGGCCAGCCCCTCCGCCCCCGCGACGGACGGCGCCGAGGCCGACAACGAGCTCCAGGCCCAGTACGCCGCGCTCGACTGCACCAAGGCGAGCGTCCGCGCCACCGCCGGTGACGGAGCCAAGGCCACCGACTCGACCGTGGCCTGCGGCCAGAACTCCCAGGGCCAGTGGCAGAAGTACATCCTCGGCCCAGCCGCCGTCGACGGCACGGACGTGGACGACGCCCAGGCGATCCTCAACACGCAGACCGGTGCCGGCTGGACCGTCACCATGGACTTCACGGACGAGGGCAGCAAGAAGTTCGCCGGCATCACCGGCCAGCTCGCCCAGAACCCGTCCCCGCAGAACCAGTTCGCCATCGTCCTGGACAACGAGGTCGTCTCCGACCCGTACGTCAGCCAGGCCCTCACCGGCGGCAACGCGGAGATCTCCGGCAACTTCACCCAGAAGTCGTCCGAGGAACTCGCCAACATGCTGTCCTACGGCGCCCTGCCGCTGACGTTCCGCGAGGACAGCGTCACCACCGTCACCGCCGCGCTCGGCGGCGAGCAGCTCGAGGCCGGCCTGATCGCCGGCGCGATCGGCGTCGCCCTGGTCGTTCTGTACCTGCTGCTCTACTACCGCGGCCTGTCGTTCATCGCCATCATCTCGCTGCTGGTGTCCGCCTCCCTCACCTACGTGATCATGGCGTTGCTCGGCCCGACCATCGGCTTCGCGCTGAACCTGCCGGCCGTCTGCGGCGCCATCGTCGCGATCGGCATCACGGCGGACTCGTTCATCGTGTACTTCGAACGGGTGCGGGACGAGATCCGCGAGGGCCGCGTTCTGCGCACCGCCGTGGAGCGTGCCTGGCCGCGTGCCCGGCGCACCATCCTGGTGTCCGACTTCGTGTCCTTCCTCGCCGCCGCGGTGCTCTTCGTGGTCTCCGTCGGCAAGGTCCAGGGCTTCGCGTTCACGCTCGGCCTGACCACGCTGCTCGACGTCGTGGTGGTCTTCCTGTTCACCAAGCCGCTGCTGACGCTGATGGCCCGCCGGAAGTTCTTCGCGAGCGGCCACAAGTGGTCCGGCCTGGATCCGAAGGCCCTCGGGGCGAAGCCCCCGATCCGCCGCACCCGCCGCCACTCCGCCCCCGCCCAGACGAAGGAGGCGTGAGAGATGTCGAAGCTCGGTCAGCTCGGCGCCCGGCTGCACCACGGTGAGGTCGGCTACGACTTCATCAAGAACCGCAAGATCTGGTACGGCGTCTCCATCCTGATCACCGTCGTGGCCATCGTCGGCCTGGCGGTGCGCGGCCTGCACATGGGCATCGAGTTCCAGGGCGGGGCGGTCTTCACCACCCCGAAGAACATGAGCGCCTCGGTCTCCCAGGCCGAGGAGTACGCGGAAGAGGCCTCCGGGCACGATGCCATCGTCCAGAAACTCGGTGACGGCAGCCTGCGGATCCAGATCGCGGCCATCGACACCAGCACCTCGGACAGGATCAAGACGGCGCTCTCCGAGGACCTGGGCGTCGAGGCGGAGCAGATCAACGCCGACCTGGTCGGACCCAGCTGGGGCGAACAGATCGCCAACAAGGCGTGGCAGGGTCTGGGCATCTTCCTGGTCCTGGTCGTGATCTATCTGGCGATCGCCTTCGAGTGGCGCATGGCCCTCGCCGCGTTCATCGCGCTGATCCACGACATCACCATCACCGTCGGCGTCTACGCCCTCGTGGGCTTCGAGGTCACACCGGGCACGGTGATCGGTCTGCTGACCATCCTCGGCTATTCGCTCTACGACACGGTCGTGGTGTTCGACAGCCTCAAGGAACAGACCAAGGACATCACCAAGCAGTCCCGCTGGACCTACAGCGAGATCGCCAACCGATCCATCAACGGCACCCTGGTCCGTTCCGTCAACACCACGGTGGTCGCGCTGCTGCCGGTGGCGGGCCTGCTGTTCATCGGTGGCGGTGTCCTCGGCGCCGGAATGCTGAACGACATCTCGCTGTCCCTGTTCGTCGGCCTCGCCGCCGGTGCGTACTCGTCGATCTTCATCGCCACCCCGCTCGTCGCCGACCTCAAGGAAATCGAGCCGTCGATGAAGTCCCTGAAGAAGCGCGTCCTGGCCAAGCGCGCCCAGGGCACCGGCACGGACGACGAGCCGAGGGAGGTCCGGATGTCCGACGACGACCACGACGACGGGCCGGACGACGCCGCTGCCGCCGTCGTCGGTCCCCGCAGCCAGTCCGCGTCCCGCGGCCGCGGCCGACCCTCGGGAAAGCGCCGATGACCGAACTCACCGATGTCTCCGCACTGCTGCTGAGCCGCATCCGGGACGTGGCGGACCACCCGGAGCCGGGCGTGATGTTCAAGGACATCACCCCGCTCCTGGCCGACCCGGTGGCGTTCGGCGCCCTCAGTGACGCCCTCGCGGAGATCGCCGGACGCACCGGCGCCACCAAGGTCGTCGGCCTGGAGGCCCGCGGGTTCATCCTCGGTGCCCCGGTCGCCGTCCGCGCGGGCCTCGGCTTCATCCCCGTGCGCAAGGCGGGCAAGCTCCCCGGAGCCACGCTCAGTCAGGCGTACGACCTGGAGTACGGCTCCGCAGAGATCGAGGTGCACGCCGAGGACCTCGCCGCCACCGACCGCGTCCTGGTGATCGACGACGTGCTCGCCACCGGCGGCACCGCCGAGGCGTCGGTCCAGCTCATCCGCAGGGCGGGCGCCGAGGTGGTGGGCCTCGCCGTGCTGATGGAGCTCGGCTTCCTCGGTGGCCGGGCGCGCGTGGAACCGGCCCTGGCCGGCGCGCCGCTGGAGGCACTGCTCACGATCTGACGAGCGACGCGGAACGGCCGTTCCCCAGCGCCGCACGGCCGTGGACGGGCGCGACGGACACCGCTCGGGCGGGCACCGGAGGAATCCGGTGCCCGCCCCGTGCGTTTCAAGGGGAAACGGTCCGCGCACCGGTCCGAGGAAGATCCGCCGGCCTGGGATGGCTACCATGGGGTCTCCGGAACCTGACCTGGGGACCCGGATCGCGTACGAGGAGTCCTCTTGGCAGACGAGGCCCAGCACCTGACCGCAGACAAGCCCGAGTCCGGCTCGGCTGCCGCGGCCAAGCCCGTGCCGAGCACGCCCCACGCGAAGAACGATCCGCGCGGGCCGGTCCGGCATGCCCAGGCCGCCGCCGTCGAGAAGCCCGAGCAGCCACGCCCCAAACCGTCCCCCGCTCCCGACCCCGCCCGCGCGGGGGGACCCCCGTCGCCCGACCGCCCCGCACCCGCGGTCCGCCCCAACAGCGGGCAGCCGGCCCGTTCCGGCTCCTCCAACCGCGTCCGTGCCCGGCTCGCCCGGCTCGGTGTCCAGCGCGCCAACCCGTACAACCCGGTGCTGGAGCCGCTGCTGCGGATAGTGCGCGGCAACGACCCCAAGATCGAGAACGCCACGCTCCGCCAGATCGAGAGCGCCTACCAGGTCGCCGAGCGCTGGCACCGCGGCCAGAAGCGCAAGAGCGGCGACCCGTACATCACGCACCCGCTCGCCGTCACCACCATCCTCGCCGAGCTGGGCATGGATCCGGCCACCCTGATGGCGGGTCTGCTGCACGACACGGTGGAGGACACCGAGTACGGGCTGGAGCAGCTCCGCCGCGACTTCGGTGACACCGTCGCCCTGCTGGTCGACGGCGTCACCAAGCTGGACAAGGTCAAGTTCGGCGAGGCCGCGCAGGCCGAGACCGTGCGCAAGATGGTCGTCGCCATGGCCAAGGACCCCCGTGTCCTGGTCATCAAGCTCGCCGACCGTCTGCACAACATGCGCACCATGCGCTACCTCAAGCGCGAGAAGCAGGAGAAGAAGGCGCGCGAGACCCTGGAGATCTACGCGCCGCTCGCCCACCGGCTGGGCATGAACACCATCAAGTGGGAGCTGGAGGACCTCGCCTTCGCGATCCTCTACCCCAAGATGTACGACGAGATCGTCCGCCTGGTCGCCGAGCGCGCCCCCAAGCGCGACGAGTACCTGACGATCGTCACCGACGAGGTCCAGCAGGACCTGCGCGCGGCCCGCATCAAGGCGACCGTCACCGGCCGCCCCAAGCACTACTACAGCGTCTACCAGAAGATGATCGTCCGTGGCAGGGACTTCGCGGAGATCTACGACCTGGTGGGCATCCGCGTCCTCGTGGACACCGTCCGCGACTGCTACGCGGCCCTCGGCACGGTCCACGCGCGATGGAATCCGGTCCCCGGCCGGTTCAAGGACTACATCGCGATGCCCAAGTTCAACATGTACCAGTCGCTGCACACGACGGTCATCGGCCCCGGCGGCAAGCCGGTCGAGCTGCAGATCCGCACGTTCGACATGCACCGCCGCGCCGAGTACGGCATCGCCGCGCACTGGAAGTACAAGCAGGAGGCCGTCGCCGGCGCCTCGAAGGTGCGCACCGACGTAGCCCCGGGCCGGTCCGGCAAGGCCGACAAGGAATCCGCCGCCGTCAACGACATGGCGTGGCTGAGGCAGCTGCTCGACTGGCAGAAGGAGACCGAGGACCCCGGCGAGTTCCTGGAGTCCCTGCGCTTCGACCTGTCCCGCAACGAGGTCTTCGTCTTCACTCCCAAGGGCGACGTCATCGCGCTCCCCGCGGGCGCCACCCCGGTGGACTTCGCGTACGCGGTCCACACCGAGGTCGGCCACCGCACCATAGGAGCCCGGGTCAACGGCCGGCTCGTACCGCTCGAGTCGACCCTGGACAACGGCGACCTGGTGGAGGTCTTCACCTCCAAGGCGGCCGGCGCGGGCCCCTCCCGGGACTGGCTCGGCTTCGTCAAGTCGCCGCGTGCCCGCAACAAGATCCGCGCCTGGTTCTCCAAGGAGCGCCGCGACGAGGCGATCGAGCAGGGCAAGGACGCCATCGTCCGCGCGATGCGCAAGCAGAACCTGCCGATCCAGCGCATCCTCACCGGCGACTCGCTGGTCACCCTCGCGCACGAGATGCGCTACTCGGACATCTCCGCGCTGTACGCGGCGATCGGCGAGGGCCACGTCGCCGCGCAGAACATCGTCCAGAAGCTGGTGCAGGCCCTCGGCGGCGAGGAGGCGGCCACCGAGGAGATCGACGAGTCGGTGCCGTCGGCCCGCGGCCGGGGACGCAAGCGCCGCTCCAACGCCGATCCCGGGGTCGTCGTCAAGGGCGTCGACGACGTCTGGGTCAAGCTGGCCCGCTGCTGCACACCGGTCCCCGGCGACCCGATCATCGGCTTCGTCACCCGTGGCAGCGGCGTCTCCGTCCACCGCAGCGACTGCGTGAACATCGACTCACTCTCCCGTGAGCCCGAGCGCATCCTCGAAGTCGAGTGGGCGCCCTCCCAGTCCTCGGTGTTCCTCGTCGCCATCCAGGTCGAGGCCCTGGACCGCTCCCGGCTGCTCTCGGACGTCACCCGCGTGCTGTCCGACCAGCACGTCAACATCCTCTCCGCGGCCGTCCAGACCTCCCGCGACCGCGTCGCCACCTCCCGCTTCACCTTCGAGATGGGCGACCCGAAGCACCTCGGGCACGTCCTGAAGGCGGTGCGGGGCGTGGAGGGCGTCTACGACGTGTACAGGGTGACCTCGGCCCGCAACCGGACGTAGGGTCTGCCCGGCCACAGCGCACGACACGCATGACAGAGGGGCTCCCGTACACGCGGTACGGGAGCCCCTCTCACCTCGCGGTGACCGTGACGGTGACGGCGGCCGTCAGCCGCCGAATTCCTGCAGACCCTTCAGAGCCTGGTCCAGGAGTGCCTGGCGGCCCTCCAGCTCACGCTCGAGCTTCCGGGCCCTGGCGTCGTTGCCCTGCGCCCGTGCCTGCTCGATCTGGCCCTTCAGTTTGTCCACGGCTGCCTGGAGCTGGCCGGTCAGACCCTCGGCACGTGCGCGTGCCTCCGGGTTGCTCCGGCGCCACTCGGCCTCCTCGGCCTCCTGCATGGCCCGCTCGACGGTGTGCATCCGGCCCTCGATCTTCGGCCGGGCGTCCCGCGGCACATGGCCGATGGCCTCCCACCGCTCGTTGAGCGCGCGGAACGCGGCTCGGGCGGCCTTCAGGTCCGTGATCGGCAGGAGCTTCTCGGCCTCCCCGGCCAGCTCCTCCTTGAGCTTGAGGTTCTCCGTCTGCTCCGCGTCACGCTCGGCGAAGACCGAGCCGCGAGCGGCGAAGAAGACGTCCTGGGCGCCGCGGAAGCGGTTCCACAGGTCCTCCTCGTGCTCGCGCTGGGCGCGGCCCGCGGCCTTCCACTCCGACATCAGGTCCCGGTAGCGCGCCGCCGTCGCACCCCAGTCCGTCGACTTCGACAGCGCCTCGGCCTCGGCGGCCAGACGTTCCTTGGTCTTGCGGGCCTCCTCGCGCTGCGCGTCCAGGTGCGCGAAGTGCTGCTTGCGCCGCTTGGAGAACGCCGACCGCGCGTGCGAGAAGCGATGCCACAGCTCGTCGTCGGACTTGCGGTCCAGCCGCGGCAGGCCCTTCCAGGTGTCCACCAGCGCCCGCAGCCGCTCACCGGCCGCCCGCCACTGGTCCGAACCCGCCAGCTCCTCCGCCTCGGCGACCAGAGCCTCCTTGGCCTGGCGCGCCTCGTCGGACTGCTTGGCCCGCTGCGCCCTGCGTTCCTCGCGCCGGGCGTCCACCAGCTCCACGAGCTTGTCCAGCCGCACCCGGAGAGCAGCCAGGTCACCGACCGCGTGATGGGCGTCGACCTGCTCGCGCAGGTGCCCGATCGCCGTCGTGGCGTCCTTCGAGGAGAGGTCGGTGGTCTTCACCCGCTTCTCGAGGAGGCCGATCTCCACAACCAGGCCCTCGTACTTGCGCTCGAAGTAGGCCAGAGCCTCCTCGGGGGAGCCCGCCTGCCAGGAACCGACGACCTGCTCTCCGTCGGCCGTACGCACGTACACGGTCCCCGTCTCGTCGACGCGGCCCCACGGGTCGCTGCTCACAGCGCCTCCTCCACATGATGCCTGTGGGGCTCTGCTGCCCCCGGGCATCGTCCACAGTTTTCGTCACGGCCAATCTAGGCGACCGACGGGATGCCTGTCCGCATCCCGCGCGGCCGAAATTCCGCGGTGAAACGGTCAGGATTCGCTGACGGTCGCCTTGTCGATGACGACCGTCGCGTTGGGGGCTCCGTCACCCGCTCCGGTGCTGTCACCGGCCTCGGCGATCTTCTTCAGGACCTTCAGGCCGTCCGCCGAGACGGTGCCGAACGGCGTGTAGCTCGGCGGCAGCGGGCTGTCCTCGTACACCAGGAAGAACTGGCTGCCGCCGCTGTCCTTCTGCCCGGTGTTCGCCATGGCGACGGTGCCCGCCGGGTAGGTGTTGTCCTTGAGGCTCTTGTCCTTCAGGTTCTCGTCCGGGATCGTGTAGCCGGGACCGCCGGTGCCGGTGCCCGTCGGGTCACCGCACTGCAGCACGTAGATGCCGTTGGTGGTGAGCCGGTGGCACGTGCTGTGGTCGAAGTAGCCCTCACCCGCGAGGAACTCGAACGAGTTGACGGTGTGCGGGGCCGCCGACGCCTTCAGCGCCATGTCGATCGTGCCGCAGGTCGTCTCGAGCGTCATCGTGTACTTCGCCGACTCGTCGATGGACATCGCCGGCTCCTTCTTCCAGGTCTTCGAGGCGACCTTGCCCTCCGCCGGCTTCTCGCACGGATCGGGGGCCTTGCTCGGCGCCTCGGCGCTGGGCGTGACCTCCGCGTTCGCGTTGGACTTGTCCTCGTCCTGGTCGAACGCCCCGGCCGTGTACAGCCCGAGGCTGCCGACCAGGACCACACCGAGGGCGGACGCGATCACCGAGTTGCGGATCCGCGACTTGCGGCGCGCCTCGGTGCGCCGCTGCTGCTGCCGCAAGAACTTCTCCCGGGCGAGCTGACGCCGCCGCTGCTCCTGGCTGACCACCGGGTTACTCCTCATGCCTCTCGTGTGCCGACCGAATACGCGTGCGGGCGGCGGACCGACTGACTGCGTGTGCCCCGTACCGTATATGGGTTGGCTGAGGAAACGGCAGCGCCGGTAGGCTCTGCCCACGGGCGCGAGCCCCGTGGCAAGCCTCCCGTACCGACACAACGAAGGACGAACGTGCTCATTGCCGGGTTCCCCGCCGGGGCCTGGGGGACGAACTGTTATCTCGTCGCCCCCGCCGCCGGTGAGGAGTGCGTGATCATCGACCCCGGCCATCAGGCCGCCCCCGGAGTCGAGGAGGCGGTCCGCAAGCACCGGCTGAAGCCCGTCGCCGTCGTCCTCACCCACGGCCACATCGACCACGTGGCCTCGGTCGTCCCCGTGTGCGGCGCGCACGACGTACCGGCCTGGATCCACCCCGACGACCGGTACATGATGAGCGACCCCGAGAAGGGCATCGGCCGCGCCATCGGCATGCCGCTCATGGGCGAGCTGAGCGTCGGGGAACCGGCCGACGTCAAGGAGCTGGCCGACGGAGCCGAGCTCGACCTGGCCGGACTGAAGCTGACGGTCGCGCACGCGCCGGGCCATACCAAGGGGTCGGTGACCTTCGGCCTGCCCGAGGCGGCGGACGTCCCGCCGGTGTTCTTCTCGGGCGACCTGCTGTTCGCCGGCTCCGTCGGACGCACCGACCTGCCCGGCGGTGACATGGCCGACCTGCTCGACTCGCTGGCCCGCGTGTGCCTGCCGCTCGACGACTCGACCGTGGTGCTGTCCGGACACGGCCCCCAGACGACCATCGGCCAGGAGCGCGCCACCAACCCGTATCTGCGGCAGGTGACGGCGGGCCGCCAAGGACGCGGCGCCGCCGACGCTCCCCGACGAGGAATGTGACAAGACCTTCCGTGAGCACCTTCAAGGCCCCCAAGGGCACCTACGACCTGATCCCGCCGGACAGCGCCAAGTACCTCGCCGTCCGCGAGGCCATCGCCGCCCCGCTGCGCGGCTCCGGCTACGGCTATATCGAGACGCCCGGTTTCGAGAACGTCGAGCTGTTCGCGCGCGGTGTCGGTGAGTCCACCGACATCGTCACCAAGGAGATGTACGCCTTCGAGACCAAGGGCGGCGACCGCCTCGCCCTGCGGCCCGAGGGCACGGCCTCCGTACTGCGCGCGGCCCTCGAGGCCAACCTGCACAAGGCGGGCAACCTCCCGGTCAAGCTCTGGTACTCCGGCTCGTACTACCGCTACGAGCGGCCCCAGAAGGGCCGCTACCGTCACTTCTCCCAGGTCGGAGCGGAGGCGATCGGGGCCGAGGACCCGGCGCTCGACGCCGAGCTGATCATCCTGGCCGACCAGGCGTACCGCTCCCTGGGGCTGAGCGAATTCCGCATCCTGCTGAACTCCCTGGGCGACAAGGAGTGCCGCCCCGTCTACCGGGCCGCGCTCCAGGACTTCCTGCGCGGTCTCGACCTGGACGAGGACACCCTGCGCCGCGCGGAGATCAATCCGCTGCGCGTCCTGGACGACAAGCGCGAGGCGGTGCAGAAGCAGCTGACCGGCGCCCCGCTGCTGCGCGACTACCTGTGCGACGCCTGCAAGGCGTACCACGAGGAGGTCCGCGAGCTGGTCACGGCCGCGGGCGTCGCCTACGAGGACGACCCCAGGCTGGTGCGGGGGCTGGACTACTACACGCGCACCACCTTCGAGTTCGTCCACGACGGCCTGGGCTCCCAGTCCGCGGTGGGCGGCGGCGGCCGCTACGACGGTCTCTCGGAGATGATCGGCGGCCCCGCGCTGCCGTCCGTCGGCTGGGCGCTCGGCGTCGACCGCACCGTGCTGGCCCTGGAGGCGGAGGGCGTCGAGCTCGAACTCCCGGCCACCACCAGCGTGTTCGCCGTCCCGCTCGGCGAGGAGGCCCGCCGGGTGCTGTTCGCCAAGGTCACCGAACTGCGCAAGAACGGCGTCGCCGCCGACTTCGCCTACGGCGGCAAGGGCCTGAAGGCGGCGATGAAGGCGGCCAACCGCTCGGGCGCGCGCTACGCCCTGGTGCTCGGCGAGCGCGACCTCGCCGAGGGCGTCGTCCAGCTCAAGGACATGGAGTCCGGTGAGCAGACCGCGGTGGGCGTCAACGAGATCGTGGCCGAGCTGGAGGCCCGGCTCGGCTGACCCCGTCCTCGCCCCCACGCGCACGAAGGCGCCGGTGTGCCCCAAAGGCCCCGGCGCCTTCGGTCGTCGATGCGTGTCATCGCGTCAATACCTTGGGTGCCGATTCCCTCGGTCGGGGACTTAGGCTGGAGTGTATGTACGGCCGGGGCACATACTGCGGCCGAAACCGTACACCTGCGGGGACTGTTCGTACGTTCTTATGACTGGAGGACGGTGAACCCACAGCCACGTGCGGCACAATGGCCCTGCCCGAAGCAGGTCCACACCCTCCAGTGACGGAATCGGCGTGATGAGCAAGACGACAGTGAAGGACGTTTCCACCGAGCCCGATCCCGCTCCGGGGCCCGCCGCCGGGCCGCCGCGCGAGGGCGCCGGCCGTGCGTTCGCCCTGCTGCTGGTCATCACCGGCGCCGCCGGTGTCCTGGCCGCGTGGATCATCACCCTGGACAAGTTCAAACTGCTCGAGGCCAAGGTCAGGGGCGAGACCTTCGTTCCCGGCTGCAGCCTCAACCCGGTGGTCTCCTGCGGCAGCGTCATGGAGAGCGACCAGGCGAGCGTCTTCGGTTTCCCCAACCCGATGCTGGGCCTCGTGACCTACGGCATCGTCATCTGTGTGGGGATGAGCCTGCTCGCAGGGGCACGCTTCCCGCGCTGGTACTGGCTCACCCTCAACGCGGGCACCCTCTTCGGCGTCGTCTTCTGCGCCTGGCTGATGATCCAGTCCCTGTACCGG
This sequence comes from Streptomyces yamdrokensis, assembly GCF_053890455.1. Taxonomy (NCBI): domain Bacteria; kingdom Bacillati; phylum Actinomycetota; class Actinomycetes; order Kitasatosporales; family Streptomycetaceae; genus Streptomyces; species Streptomyces yamdrokensis. The sequence goes on along the minus strand of NZ_CM132679.1, from coordinate 1,282,371 downwards.
ATCAACGCCCTGTGCCTGTGGTGCTGCCTGGCCTGGGTCGCCACCATCGTCATGTTCTGGTACGTCACGTCGTTCAACGTCCGCAAGGGCTTCCTGCCCGCCCCCGGCTGGCTGAGGAGCTTCTTCGGCGAGTTCACCTGGGTCATGCCCGTGCTGCACATCGGCATCATCGGCATGCTGATCCTGACCCGCTGGTGGGAGTTCTGGACCAGCTGACCGCCCCGACCGCACCGGCCCCGGGGGCCGCAGGAACCGCACCGGCCCCCGGAGCCACGAGGACCGCACCGACCGCGTGAGCCGCGCTGTCGGTGCGGTCCTTTAGGGTTTCGGTGTGGAGCCCGACCTGTTCACCGCCGCAGCCGAAGAACGCCAGGAGAAGGACCCGACCGGCAGCCCCCTCGCCGTCCGGATGCGCCCGCGCACCCTCGACGAGGTGGTGGGCCAGCAGCATCTGCTGAAGCCCGGTTCACCCCTGCGCCGACTGGTCGGCGAGGGCGCCTTTGGCCCCGCGGGCCCGTCCTCGGTGTTCCTGTGGGGACCGCCCGGCACCGGCAAGACGACCCTGGCCCACGTCGTCTCCAAGGCCACCGACCGGCGCTTCGTCGAACTGTCGGCGATCACCGCGGGCGTCAAGGAGGTCCGCGCGGTCATCGACGGCGCCCGCCGTGCCTCGGGCGGGTACGGCAAGGAGACCGTCCTCTTCCTCGACGAGATCCACCGCTTCAGCAAGGCACAGCAGGACTCCCTGCTGCCCGCGGTCGAGAACCGCTGGGTCACGCTGATCGCCGCGACCACCGAGAACCCCTACTTCTCGGTCATTTCCCCGCTGCTGTCCCGCTCGCTCCTGCTCACCCTGGAACCCCTCACCGACGACGACATCCGGGACCTGCTCCACCGCGCGCTCGGCGACGAGCGGGGCCTGAAGGGCACCCTCACCCTCCCCGAGGACACCGGCGCCCACCTGGTGCGCATCGCCGGCGGGGACGCCCGCCGCGCCCTGACCGCCCTGGAGGCCGCCGCGGGGGCCGCGCTGGACAAGGGCGAGACGGAGATCTCCCTGGCCACCCTGGAGGAGACGGTCGACCGGGCCGCGGTGAAGTACGACCGCTCCGGAGACCAGCACTACGACGTCGCCAGCGCCCTGATCAAGTCCATCCGCGGCTCCGACGTGGACGCCGCCCTGCACTACCTCGCCCGGATGATCGAGGCCGGTGAGGACCCCCGCTTCATCGCCCGCCGCCTGATGATCTCCGCCAGCGAGGACATCGGCCTCGCCGACCCGAACGCCCTGCAGATCGCGGTCGCCGCCGCCCAGGCCGTCGCCATGATCGGCTTCCCGGAGGCGGCCCTCACCCTCAGCCACGCCACCATCGCCCTCGCCCTCGCCCCCAAGTCCAACGCGGCCACCACCGCGATCGGCGCCGCCCTCGACGACGTCCGCAAGGGGCTGGCCGGGCCCGTCCCGGCCCACCTGCGCGACGGGCACTACAAGGGCGCGGCCAAGCTGGGCCACGCCCAGGGGTACGTGTACCCGCACGACCTGTCCGAGGGCATAGCCCAGCAGCAGTACGCCCCGGACGTCCTCAAGGACCGCGCGTACTACGAACCCACCCGGCACGGCGCCGAGGCGCGGTACGCCGACGCGGTGGAGTGGACCAGGAAGCACCTCGGTCGGAAGCAGCCGTGAGCACCCTGTAGAATCTGCCGAAGCTGCGTCCCGCGTCCGGTACCCGCAAGGGAGACCGGCACCACCAGAGCGGGACACCCAGCCGGAGACCCGCCCTCCGGGGCAGGGGATCCAGGAGCGTCGCGCACCGTCGAACGGTGTCGCGGGCAGCCCACCACCACCCGGATTTCCGGGAGCGGCCGGTGGGCCACTCGCGTGCTGCACGTATGTGCCCAGATCAGGGGAGCGGCTGCCCGGCAGGTCCGTCACGGACCCGCGGGGTCTCCCCGGCTGCGGATGCGACCTCCCTTAACCCTGGTGAGCCGACAACACGAAGGTGAAAGAAACAGTGGCCAATCAGCCCCGCCCCAAGGTCAAGAAGTCGCGTGCCCTGGGTATCGCGCTGACCCCGAAGGCCGTCAAGTACTTCGAGGCCCGCCCCTACCCGCCGGGTGAGCACGGCCGCGGCCGCAAGCAGAACTCGGACTACAAGGTCCGTCTGCTGGAGAAGCAGCGTCTGCGCGCCCAGTACGACGTCAGCGAGCGCCAGCTCGTCCGCGCGTACGAGCGTGCCGCCAAGACGTCGCTCAAGACCGGTGAAGCGCTCGTCATCGAGCTCGAGCGCCGTCTCGACGCCCTGGTCCTGCGTTCGGGCATCGCCCGCACGATCTACCAGGCCCGCCAGATGGTCACCCACGGCCACATCCAGGTCAACGGCAAGAAGGTCGACAAGCCCTCCTTCCGTGTCCGCCCGGACGACGTCGTGCAGGTCCGTGAGCGCAGCAAGGACAAGACGCTGTTCACGATCGCCCGCGAGGGTGGCTTCGCCCCCGACGGCGAGATCCCGCGCTACCTCCAGGTGAACCTCAAGTCCCTGGCGTTCCGCCTGGACCGTGAGCCGAACCGCAAGGAGATCCCGGTGATCTGCGACGAGCAGCTCGTCGTCGAGTACTACGCCCGCTGACCCCGGCAGGCACGCGGTACCTTCAGCCCGCCGCCTCTCCCGCCCTCACGGGCGGGAGAGGCGGCGGGCTGCTGCGTGGGTGCCCCGGCAGCCGCCTGCCGCACGGGCGTGCCCGGTGCAGAAGCGGCCGTCGCGGCTCCGCGTCCCGGCCCCGTGCGGAGCCCGGCGGACCGCCTCGTCCCGGCCGGGCCCCGCTCCCGTGCCGGGCGGTAATCCGGTACGGAGCCCTGCCGGCGGCGCGATAGGCTCGGTGCACGATTCTCTCGATGTTCAGGCATGTTTCTCAGGGAGCAGGTGCGCACAGTGTCCGGTGGAGAGGTGGCCGGAATCCTGGTGGCCGTGTTCTGGGCGATCCTGGTCTCCTTCCTCGCCGTCGCGCTGGCGAGGCTGGCCCAGACGCTCCGGGCGACCACCAAGCTCGTGGCGGACGTGACCGACCAGGCCGTCCCGCTGCTGGCCGACGCCTCCACCGCGGTGCGCTCCGCACAGACCCAGATCGAGCGGGTCGACGCGATCGCCTCCGACGTCCAGGAGGTCACTTCCAACGCCTCCGCCCTGTCGACCACCGTCGCCTCCACCTTCGGGGGCCCGTTGGTCAAGGTCGCCGCCTTCGGCTACGGCGTGCGCCGGGCCGTCAGCGGCCGCAAGGAGGACGCGTCCGCCAGGCCGGCGTCCGACAGGACCGAGCCCGCGAAGGCGCCGGGCCGCACCGTGATCGTGGGCCGCACCGTCCCGGGCACGCGGCGGGCCAGGCGCACCCGGGGAAAGAAGGACTGACCCAGCGATGTTCCGCCGTACGTTCTGGTTCACCACCGGCGTCGCCGCAGGTGTGTGGGCCACCACCAAGGTCAACCGGAAACTGAGGCAGCTGACGCCCGAGAGCCTCGCCGCGACCGCGGCGAACAAGGCGATCGAGGCCGGCGGCCGCATCAAGGACCGGGCGGTGGACTTCGCCCTCGACGTCCGCGACAACATGGCCCGGCGCGAGGCCGAACTGGGCGACGCCCTCGGCCTCGACGCCCCCGTCGACCGGGAACTGCCGCGCTCCGGCCGGTACGCCGCCCTCGAGAACCGCAACAGCCCGAAGAACAACCCACGGTACGCCGAGGGCTCGGCGTACCCGACGAGCCCGTACAACCGGAATGAGGACCACTGATGGAGTCGGCCGAGATCCGCCGCCGCTGGCTGAGCTTCTTCGAGGAGCGCGGGCACACCGTCGTCCCTTCGGCGTCGCTCATCGCGGACGACCCGACTCTGCTCCTCGTCCCGGCCGGCATGGTGCCCTTCAAGCCCTACTTCCTGGGTGAGGTCAAGCCGCCCTTCGCGCGCGCCACCAGCGTCCAGAAGTGCGTCCGCACGCCGGACATCGAAGAGGTCGGCAAGACCACCCGGCACGGCACCTTCTTCCAGATGTGCGGCAACTTCTCCTTCGGCGACTACTTCAAGGAAGGCGCCGCCAAGCTCGCCTGGGAGCTGCTCACCAGCCCCCAGGACAAGGGCGGCTACGGCCTCGACCCCGAGCGCCTGTGGATCACCGTCTACAAGGAAGACGACGAGGCCGAGCGCATCTGGCGCGACGTCGTCGGCGTGCCCGCCGAGCGCATCCAGCGCCTGGGCAAGAAGGACAACTACTGGGACATGGGCGTCCCCGGGCCCTGCGGTCCCTGCTCCGAGATCAACTACGACCGCGGCCCCGAGTTCGGCGCCGAGGGCGGCCCCGCCGTCAACGACGAGCGGTACGTGGAGATCTGGAACCTCGTCTTCATGCAGTACGAGCGGGGCGAGGGACCGGGCAAGGACTACCCGATCCTCGGCGACCTGCCGAGCCAGAACATCGACACGGGCCTCGGCCTCGAGCGGCTCGCCATGATTCTGCAGGGTGTGCAGAACCTGTACGAGATCGACACCTCCATGGCCGTCATCGACAGGGCCACCGACCTGACCGGGGTCCGCTACGGCGATGCCCAGGACTCGGACGTCTCGCTGCGCGTGGTCACCGACCACATGCGCACCTCGGTCATGCTCATCGGTGACGGCGTCACCCCGGGCAACGAGGGCCGCGGCTACGTGCTGCGCCGCATCATGCGCCGCGCCATCCGCAACATGCGTCTGCTCGGGGCCACCGGCCCGGTCGTCGAGGACCTGGTCGACGTCGTCATCGGCATGATGGGGCAGCAGTACCCCGAGCTGATCACCGACCGCGAGCGGATCGAGAAGGTCGCCGTCGCCGAGGAGAACGCCTTCCTCAAGACGCTGAAGGCCGGTACCAACATCCTCGACACCGCCGTCACCGAGACCAAGCAGTCCGGTGGCACGGTCCTCTCCGGCGACCGCGCCTTCCTGCTCCACGACACCTGGGGCTTCCCGATCGACCTCACCCTGGAGATGGCCGCCGAGCAGGGGCTGTCCGTGGACGAGGACGGCTTCCGCCGGCTCATGAAGGAGCAGCGGGAGCGGGCCAAGGCCGACGCGCGGGCCAAGAAGACCGGCCACGCCGACCTCGGGGCCTACCGTGAGATCGCCGACCGGGCCGGTGCCACCGACTTCACCGGCTACACCGCCACCGAGGGCGAGTCCACCGTCGTGGGCATCCTGGTCGACGGCGTCTCCTCACCCGCCGCCGCCGAGGGCGACGAGGTGGAGATCGTCCTCGACCGCACCCCGTTCTACGCCGAGGGCGGCGGCCAGATCGGCGACACCGGGCGGATCAGGGCCGACTCCGGTGCCGTCATCGAGGTCCGTGACTGCCAGAAGCCGGTTCCGGGCGTGTACGTCCACAAGGGCGTCGTCCAGGTCGGCGAGGTCACCCTCGGCGCCAAGGCCCACGCCTCCATCGACGAACGCCGCCGTACGGCCATCGCCCGCGCCCACTCGGCCACCCACCTCACCCACCAGGCCCTGCGCGACGCCCTGGGCCCGACGGCCGCCCAGGCCGGTTCCGAGAACCAGCCCGGCCGCTTCCGCTTCGACTTCGGCTCGCCGTCCGCCGTTCCGACGGCCGTGATGACCGACGTCGAGCAGAAGATCAACGAGGTGCTCGCCCGCGATCTGGACGTGCGTGCCGACGTCATGGGCATCGACGAGGCCAAGAAGCAGGGTGCCATCGCCGAGTTCGGCGAGAAGTACGGCGAGCGCGTGCGCGTGGTGACCATCGGCGACTTCTCCAAGGAGCTGTGCGGCGGTACCCACGTGCACAACACCGCCCAGCTCGGCCTGGTCAAGCTGCTCGGCGAGTCCTCCATCGGCTCCGGTGTGCGCCGCATCGAGGCCCTGGTCGGCGTGGACGCCTACAACTTCCTCGCCCGCGAGCACACGGTCGTCGCCCAGCTCCAGGAGCTGATCAAGGGCCGCCCGGAGGAGCTCCCGGAGAAGGTCTCCGCCATGCTCGGCAAGCTCAAGGACGCCGAGAAGGAGATCGAGAAGTTCCGCGCGGAGAAGGTGCTCCAGGCCGCCGGAGGCCTCGCCGAGTCCGCCAAGGACGTCCACGGCGTCGCTCTGGTGACCGGCCGGGTCCCGGACGGCACCACCGCCGACGACCTGCGCAAGCTGGTCCTCGACGTACGCGGCCGGATCCAGGGCGGCCGGGCCGCCGTCGTCGCCCTGTTCACCACGGTGGGCGGCAAGCCGCTCACCGTCATCGCCACCAACGAGGCCGCCCGCGAGCGCGGTCTCAAGGCCGGTGACCTGGTTCGCGCGGCCGCCAAGACCCTCGGCGGCGGCGGTGGCGGCAAGCCGGACGTCGCCCAGGGCGGCGGCCAGAACGCAGCCGCCGTCGGCGACGCCGTCGACGCCGTCGAGCGGCTCGTGGCGGACACGGCCAAGTGAGCGATTCGATGCCTGGTCCGTCGGGCGGCCCGGCGATGCGCCGTGGCCGCCGGCTCGCGATCGATGTCGGGGACGCCCGGATCGGGGTCGCCTCGTGCGACCCCGACGGGATCCTCGCCACCCCGGTGGAGACCGTCCCCGGCCGGGACGTCCCGGCGGCTCACCGGCGCCTTCGGCAACTCGTGGAGGAGTACGAGCCGATCGAGGTCGTCGTCGGCCTCCCTCGCTCCCTCAAGGGGGGCGAGGGCCCCGCCGCGGCCAAGGTCCGCGGCTTCGCCCAGGAGCTGGCCCGCGGGCTCGCGCCGGTGCCGGTGCGGCTCGTCGACGAGCGCATGACGACGGTGACGGCGAGCCAGGGGCTGCGGGCCTCCGGCGTGAAGTCCAAGAAGGGACGCTCCGTCATCGACCAGGCCGCCGCTGTGATCATTCTCCAGCAGGCCCTCGAATCCGAACGGGTGTCAGGCAGGGCACCCGGTGAGGGCGTCGAAGTGGTGAGCTGATCGCGGTACGGTAACGTTCCGCGCGATGTGGTGGTGTTCGAACAGCCGCCGCAAAAGAGAGGCGGAACGGGCGTCGGCAACCCCCACAGCCGCGTGACCGCCGCCTCGCGGCTCTAGGGGATCGATGACTGAGTATGGCCGGGGCCGAGGCTCCGAACCGTGGCATCCGGACGACCCGTTGTACGGGGACGGCGGGTGGACAGGGCAGCAGACCCAGCAGGGTCAGCAGCCCCCCTACGACGGCCAGGCGCAGCACTACCCGCAGCAGCCGCAGCCGGAGCAGCAGTACGGCGAATGGGGCACCGCCGGGCAGCAGGGCGGGTACGGACAGCAGCAGTACACGCAGTACGACCAGCAGCAAGGCCACCAGCAGTACGACCAGCAAGGTCACCAGCAGTACGACCAGCAGCAGTACCGTCAGCAGTACGCCCCCCAGCAGGCACAGCACCCGGACCAGCAGCACCCGGACCAGCAGCAGTACGACACGGGCGGCTGGCAGACCGGCGCCCACGCCCACTCGCAGGACCCGTACGCGGCGGCCGATCCCACGGACCCGTACGGGCAGCAGGGCGGGGCGTACGGCGCCCAGCAGTCCGACTACTACGCGACCCCCGACGCCTACCCGCCGCCCGAGCCGCCCACCCGGCGCAGCGCCGAACCCGAACGGCAACCGGAGCAGGACGCGGAACCGGAGCCGCAGACCGACTGGGACCCGGGGCCGGACCAGGGTGAACACGCCTTCTTCTCGGGCGACGACGAGGACGAGGCCGACGAGCCGGGCGGTCGCGGCGACCGCCGGGGCAAAGGCGCCAGGGGCGGCAAGGGCACCAAGGACAAGAAGCGGCGCAGTGGGTTGGCCTGCCTCGTGGTGGTGGTGGTCCTCGGCGGCGGTGCGGCCGGTGTGAGCTATGTCGGCTGGCAGTTCGTCAAGGATCGTTTCGGCAGCGCGCCGGACTTCGCGGGCGACGGGAACGGCGAGCAGGTGACCGTCACGATCCCCAAGGGGGCGGGCGGGTACGCCATCGGCCAGGTGCTCAAGAAGGAAGGCGTGGTCAAGAGCGTCGACGCCTTCGTCGCGGCCCAGGCGAGCAACCCGCAGGGCAAGACGATCCAGGACGGCGTCTACACGCTCCAGCTGGAGATGTCGGCCGCGAGCGCGGTCGAGCTGATGCTCAGCCCGAAGAGCCGCGACAACCTGATCATCGCCGAGGGCTGGCGCAACGCCGAGATCTACCAGCGCATCGACGAACGCCTCGAGGTCGAGGACGGGACCACCGCGGAGGTCGCCGAGAAGGACTGGAAGAAGCTCGGCCTGCCCGACTGGGCGGTGAACGGCGGAAACGTCAAGGACCCGCTGGAGGGCTTCCTCTACCCGTCCAGCTACGCGGTGGGCAAGGGTGCGAAACCCGCGGACGTGCTGAAGGAAATGGTGGGCCGGGCCACCGACAAGTACGAGGAACTGCAGTTCCCGGAGAAGGCCGAGAGCCTCGCTCTCGAAGGGCCGTGGGAACTGGTCACGGTCGCGAGTCTGGTGCAGGCCGAGGGCAAGACCCATGACGACTTCCGCAAGATGTCCGAGGTCGTCTACAACCGCCTCAAGCCCACCAACACCGAGACGAACCAGCTACTCCAGTTCGACTCGACCTTCAACTATCTGAAGGGCGAGAGCAACATCGACATCAGCGAGTCCGAGATCAACAGCAACAAGGACCCGTACAACACCTACACCAACAAGGGTCTGCCGCCCGGACCCATCGGCAATCCTGGCGAAGACGCTCTTCAAGCGGCGTTGGATCCCACGAAGGACGGCTGGATCTATTTCGTGGCCACCGACGGCGTGAACAAGACGGAGTTCGCCAAAACGCACGACGATTTCCTGAAACTGAAGGACAAGTTCAATGCCAGCTAGGGCCGGGGCGCGCCGGGCCGCCGTCCTCGGCTCCCCGATCGCCCACTCCCTCTCCCCGCTGCTGCACCGCACCGCCTACGCGGAGCTGGGCCTGGAGAGCTGGACCTACGACCGCTTCGACGTCGACGAGCAAGCCCTGCCGGGCTTCTTCGAGAAGCTCGGGGACGACTGGGCCGGACTGTCGCTGACCATGCCGCTGAAGCGGGCGGTGATCCCGCTGCTGGACGGAATCAGCGAGACCGCGGCCTCGGTCGACGCGGTCAACACCGTCGTTTTCACCGAGGACGGCCGCCGGACCGGCGACAACACCGACATCCCCGGCATGGTCGCCGCCCTGCGCGAGCACGGCATCGACAAGGTGGACACCGCCGCGATCCTCGGTGCCGGGGCCACCGCGTCCTCCGCGCTCGCCGCGCTCTCCCGGATCTGCGCCGGCGAGGTCGTCGTCTACGTGCGCAGTGCCGCGCGAGGCGCCGAGATGCGGCAGTGGGCCGATCGCCTGGACGTGGCGGTGCGCATCGCCGAGTGGGACGACGCCGAGCGGGCCCTGCACGCTCCGCTGGTGGTCACCACCACCCCGGCAGGCGTCACCGACACCCTCGCCCGAGCCGTTCCCGAACGCCCGGCGGCCCTCTTCGACGTGCTCTACGACCCCTGGCCGACCGCCCTCGCGGCCCGCTGGTCGGCGTACGGCGGTGCGGTGGTCGGCGGGCTCGACCTGCTGGTGCACCAGGCGGTGCTCCAGGTCGAGCAGATGACGGGGCGCGCACCGGCCCCGCTGGACGCCATGCGGAAAGCGGGAGAGCGGGCGCTCGCGGCCCGATAGGATCCCGTCCGGTTCCGCGGGGGGCGGGACACGCGTTCATGTCCGCAGGCACGTCACTGGCACCCTGGAAGGCCCGGATCTTCGAGTCCGTACTGGGCTTTCCGCCCGACCGGGTGCAGATCGCGGTGTTGGCCCTGGTCGTTCTCGTCGTCGTCGCGTACCGGGCCGTCAGGATCAAGCGCAGGGTCGCACACCGGCGCGCCACCCGCGCGGGCCGGCCGGTCCACGCGGCGGCCCGGTACGGACAGGGCAGCGGAGCCGACCACCTGGGCCAGTACGCCCCGCAGCCCGGCCGGCCCGCACCGCACGCCCCCGAGCAGGTCACGGCGGGGCAGAGCGGTGCCGACTTCCTCGGGGGCCCACGCGCCCGGTCAGCAGCGTCCGGACGACAGCCGGGCCTGACGGCCGGGACCGGCCGCCGGAGACCGGGCCGCCGAACCCCGGGGGCCGGACCGCTCTGCCAGGACCCTGGCACCGGCGGCCGTCCCGCCCCGGCGGTGCTCGTCCGACTGATGGACCGGCGACCGGACACGCCGCCCGAACGTGGGAGGATCGGACGTGGCGGGCCGGGGCCGCGCACCCCGTCGCGCCGTAGCCGTACGCGACGCCGCGTGCGCAGGGCAGTACCGGGCGCGAGCATGGAGGAACACCGTTGAGCAGGTTGCGCTGGCTGACCGCGGGGGAGTCCCACGGTCCCGCACTCGTCGCGACGCTGGAGGGTCTTCCCGCCGGCGTGCCGATCACCACGGCCATGGTGGCGGACCATCTGGCGAGGCGGCGGCTGGGCTACGGTCGCGGTGCCCGGATGAAGTTCGAGCGGGACGAGGTCACCTTCCTCGGCGGCGTGCGGCACGGCCTGACCCTCGGCTCCCCGGTCGCGGTCATGGTGGGCAATACCGAGTGGCCGAAGTGGGAGCAGGTCATGGCGGCCGACCCGGTCGACCCCGAGGTGCTGGCCGGTCTCGCCCGCAACGCCCCGCTGACCCGCCCGCGCCCCGGCCACGCCGACCTCGCCGGCATGCAGAAGTACGGCTTCGACGAGGCCCGCCCGATCCTGGAACGGGCCTCAGCGCGGGAGACCGCGGCCCGCGTGGCGCTGGGTGCCGTGGCCCGCTCGTACCTGAAGGAGACGGCCGGCGTCGAGATCGTCTCCCACGTCGTGGAGCTCGCGGCCGCCAAGGCCCCCTACGGCGTGTACCCGACCCCGGCCGACGTGGAGCGGCTGGACGAGGACCCGGTGCGCTGCCTGGACGCGGACGCCTCGAAGGCGATGGTCGCGGAGATCGACCAGGCCCACAAGGACGGCGACACCCTCGGCGGAGTCGTCGAGGTGCTGGCGTACGGCGTACCGGTCGGGCTCGGCTCGCACGTGCACTGGGACCGGCGGCTCGACGCCCGGCTGGCCGCCGCCCTCATGGGCATCCAGGCGATCAAGGGCGTGGAGGTCGGCGACGGCTTCGACCTGGCGCGGGTACCCGGTTCGAAGGCGCACGACGAGATCGTCGCCACCGACGAGGGCATCAGGCGCGCCTCGGGCCGCTCCGGTGGCACCGAGGGCGGCCTGAGTACCGGTGAACTGCTGCGGGTGCGGGCGGCGATGAAGCCGATCGCGACCGTGCCGCGGGCGCTGAAGACCGTGGACGTCGTCACCGGCGAGGAGACCGCCGCCCACCACCAGCGCTCCGACGTGTGCGCCGTACCGGCGGCCGGCATCGTCGCCGAGGCCATGGTCGCCCTGGTCCTAGCGGACGCGGTCGCGGAGAAGTTCGGTGGCGACAGCGTCACCGAGACCCGCCGCAACGTGACGTCCTACCTCGAGAACCTGGCCATCCGGTGACCCCGCTGATCGTGCTGGTCGGCCCGATGGGCGTCGGCAAGTCCACTGTCGGACAGCTGCTTGCCGAGCGGCTGGACGTCGGCTACCGGGACACCGACGACGACATCGTCGCCGCCGGGGGACGCAGCATCGCCGAGATCTTCGTGGACGAGGGCGAGACCGCCTTCCGCGCGATCGAGAAGCAGGCGGTGCGCACGGCCCTCGCCGAGCACGAGGGCGTCCTCGCCCTGGGCGGCGGTGCCGTCCTCGACGCACGGACGCGCGAGCTGCTCGCCGGACAGCGGGTCGTCTATCTGTCGATGGACGTCGAGGAGGCGGTCAAGCGCACCGGCCTCAACGCCGCCCGGCCGCTGCTCGCCGTCAACCCGCGCAAGCAGTGGCGCGAACTGATGGAGGCCCGGCGCCATCTGTACGAGGAGGTGGCCACGGCCGTCGTGGCCACGGACGGCCGTACGCCCGAAGAGGTCACCGCCTCCACCCTGGACGCACTGGAGTTGAAGCAGGCATGAGCAGCGAGGCAGTGACGCGGATCCACATCGGCCCCGCCGCGGGCACCGACCCGTACGAGGTCCTGGTGGGCCGGCAGCTCCTGGGCGAGCTCGGCGGGCTGATCGGGGCCGACGCCAAGCGGGTCGCGGTCGTCCACCCCGAGGCCCTGGCCGAGACCGGCGAGGCGCTCCGCGCCGATCTCGCCGACCAGGGCTACGAGGCCGTCGCCATCCAGGTGCCCAACGCGGAGGAGGCCAAGACCGCCGAGGTCGCCGCCTACTGCTGGAAGGCGCTCGGCCAGTCCGGGTTCACCCGCACCGACGTCATCATCGGCGTGGGCGGCGGCGCCAGCACCGACCTGGCCGGGTTCGTGGCCGCCACCTGGCTGCGCGGGGTGCGCTGGATCGCGGTGCCGACCACCGTGCTGGCCATGGTCGACGCGGCCGTCGGGGGCAAGACCGGCATCAACACCGCCGAGGGAAAGAACCTGGTGGGCGCCTTCCACCCGCCCGCCGGGGTCCTGTGCGACCTCGCCGCCCTGGACTCCCTCCAGACCAACGACTACGTCTCAGGGCTGGCGGAGGTCATCAAGGCCGGCTTCATCGCCGACCCGGTCATCCTCGATCTCATCGAGGCCGACCCGCAGGCCGCACGCACCCCGGCGGGTCCGCACACCGCCGAGCTCATCGAGCGCTCGATCCGGGTCAAGGCCGACGTCGTCTCCTCCGATCTGAAGGAGGCGGGCCGGCGGGAGATCCTCAACTACGGCCACACGCTCGGCCACGCCATCGAGAAGAACGAGCGCTACAAGTGGCGTCACGGCGCGGCGGTGTCGGTGGGCATGCACTTCGCCGCCGAGCTCGGCCGGCTCGCCGGCCGGCTGGACGACGCCACCGCCGACCGGCACCGCGCCGTCCTCGAATCGGTCGGGCTGCCCCTGCGCTACCGCCACGACCAGTGGCCCAGGCTGCTGGAGAACATGAGGGTCGACAAGAAGTCCCGCGGCGACCTGCTGCGCTTCATCGTCCTCGACGGCCTCGCCAGGCCCACCGTGCTGGAGGGCCCGGACCCGGCGGTACTGCTCGCCGCGTACGGGGAAGTGGCGGAGTAACACCCGAGGGGCTCGCCCCGCCGGGCAAGCCCCTGGCCCCGCCGGGCAACCGGCGAACCGGCCCGGCGGTCGGGGCACTCGGAACCGCCTTCGGCCGTTCACCGGACAACGGCAGGGGCGGTCCTCGTTCGAACAGCCGCTCCGACGCTCTAGGCTGTCCAAGAGCACGGGGGATCCACCCCTGCCATCAGTGCTTGTCGCCTGCGGCGAGTGAACCGAGCCCAGCAGACCGAGACGGAGTGGCACCGGATGCAGCACGCAGGGGGTTCCCCGCTGCCACCGCCCCACCGACCGGGGCACGGACCGGCCGACGGCTGGTCACCGGCCGCACACCATTCGGGACCGCGCCAGGGGTCCGTCCCGGTGCCCGCGCCGCCGCCGGCCCCCGACTACCCCGCGCCCCCGCCCGGACCGACGCCGCGGCCCACGGGCGCCCCGCACCCACCGCCGGACACCACCGGGCATGTGCCGCTGCCGCCGGGTGGTCCCGTCGCCATGCCCAGCGTCCCGCAGGCCCCCGCGGCCCCCGACCCGGCCGGCACCACTCTCGCGGTCCTGCTCATAGGCCCCGCGGGCGCCGGGAAGACCAGCGTCGCCAAGTACTGGGCGGACCACCGCCGGGTGCCGACCGCGCACATCAGCCTGGACGACGTACGCGAGTGGGTGCGGTCCGGCTTCGCCGACCCGCAGACCGGGTGGAACGACCACTCGGAGGCGCAGTACCGTCTGGCCCGCCGCACCTGCGGCTTCGCCGCGCGCAACTTCCTCGCCAACGGGATCTCCTGCATTCTCGACGACGCCGTCTTCCCCGACCGCCCGGTCGTCGGCCTGGGCGGCTGGAAACGGCATGTGGGGCCGGGCCTGCTGCCGGTCGTGCTGCTGCCCGGTCTGGACATCGTCCTGGAACGCAACGCCGAGCGGTCCGGCAACCGCCGCCTCGGCGACGAGGAGGTCGCCCGCATTCACGGCCGCATGGCCGGCTGGTACGGTTCGGGCCTCCCGATCATCGACAACTCCCAGCTCGGCATACCGGAAACGGCCGCGGTCCTGGACGACGTCCTCGCCAGGTCCATCGCCAGCCCGCCGTCCTGGTGAGCCACCGGCGGCGACCGCCCCGGCAGGACAGTCGTGCTGCCAGGCCGCCCCGTACCGGCCGCCCCGTACCGGCCGGCCGGAACCGTGCGACCGGCCGGCATGCCGCCCGTTTTCACCGGCCACGGCCGCAGCGGTCCCGGCGGGCCACCGGCGCCGGGACCGCACGCAGGGCTGCCGGACCGCCCGGGCCTGCCCGGGACACCGCCGCAGGCACCGCACACCGCCGCCCACTCGGACCTCTCGACCGGCGGTTTTCGGCCACCGCTCATAGGCTCGTGACATGTCTGAGGTGTATGCGCTCCGCCGGAGACGGCTGAGGGAATGCTGCAACGCGGGAGGCAGCGCGGCGGCGCTGGTCACCCGGCCCGCCAACGTGCGCTATCTCGCGGGCGCCGCCCCCGAAGGCGCCGCGCTGCTGCTGGGCCCCGCCGAGGACCTCCTGCTGTGCGCCGGGCCGCCCGAGGACCGTTCCCCGCAGACCCGGCCCGACGAGGCGCTGCGGGTGCACGTCGTGTCCGGCTCCGATGGTGATCCCGCCGTCGCGGCCGCCGGGCTCGCCGCCACCGGGGGCGCCGACTCCCTCGCCGTCGAGGAGCACCACCTCACCGTGACCAGGCATCGCGCCCTTTGCTCGGCCGTCCCCGGACTGCGCCTGGCAGGCGTCGGCAGCGCCGTCGAACAGCTCCGGGTGGTCAAGGACGAGGAGGAGATCTCCTGTCTGCGCATCGGCGCGGAGATCGCCGACCAGGCCCTCGGCGAGCTGCTGGAGTCCATCCTCGTCGGCCGCACCGAACGCCATCTCGCACTGGAACTGGAGCGCCGTCTGGTCGACCACGGCGCCGACGGTCCGGCCTTCGCCACCTCCGTCGCCACCGGTCCGAACGCCGGGCGGCCCGGCCACCGGCCCACCGACCGGCGGGTGGAGGAGGGCGACTTCCTCTCCGTCTGTCTCGGCGCCACCTACCGCGGGTACCGCTGTGAGATCGGCCGTACGTTCGTCATCGGCACCGCTCCCGCGGACTGGCAGATCGAGCTGTACGACCTCGTGTTCACCGCTCAGCGGGCCGGCCGGGAGTCCCTCGTACCCGGCGCCGCCTGCCGTGACGTGGACCGCGCGGCCCGCCAGGTACTGGACAGCGCGGGGTACGCAGCGGCCCTTCCGGCGCTCACCGGACACGGAGTCGGACTCGAAATCGACGAGGACCCTCAATTGACCCCCGGGGCCATGGGTAAACTGGACGCTTGTGTGCCGGTCACCGTCGAACCGGGGGTCCACCTCCCGGGCCGGGGCGGTGTCCGGATCGATGACACGCTCGTCGTACGCCCCGAGGCGGACGGCGGACCCGAGCTACTCACCATCACGACCAAGGAACTGCTGGCGCTCTAGCTTCGCGCCGAGTGCCGGCCCCGAGTCGTCTCACGTCAGTCCAGGAGATTGCGCAACGTGGCTTCCACGAACGACCTCAAGAACGGCATGGTGCTCAAGCTCGACGGTGGCCAGCTCTGGTCCGTCGTCGAGTTCCAGCACGTCAAGCCCGGCAAGGGCCCGGCTTTCGTGCGCACCAAGCTCAAGAACGTGCTCTCCGGCAAGACCGTCGACAAGACCTTCAACGCCGGTGTGAAGGTCGAAACGGCCACCGTCGACAAGCGGGACATGCAGTTCTCCTACATGGACGGCGACTACTTCGTCTTCATGGACATGGAGACCTATGACCAGCTGCACGTCGACCGCAAGGCCGTCGGCGACGCCGCCAACTTCCTCATCGAGGGTTTCGAGGCCACCGTCGCGCAGCACGAGGGCGAGGTGCTCTTCGTCGAGCTTCCGGCCGCCGTCGAGCTGACCATCGCCGAGACCGAGCCGGGCGTCCAGGGCGACCGCTCCACCGGCGGCACCAAGCCGGCCACGCTGGAGACCGGGCACCAGATCCAGGTCCCGCTCTTCATCACCACCGGTGAGAAGATCAAGGTCGACACCCGTACGAGCGACTACCTCGGCCGGGTGAACAGCTAACCGTGGCTGCCCGCAACACGGCCCGCAAGCGCGCCTTCCAGATCCTCTTCGAGGGCGACCAGCGCGGCGCCGACGTCCTGACGGTCCTCGCGGACTGGGTCCGGCACTCCCGGTCCGACACCCGGCAGCCGCCGGTGAGCGAGTACACGATGCAGCTGGTCGAGGGGTACGCGCAGCACGCGACGCGCATCGACGAGCTGATCGCCCAGTACTCGGTCGGCTGGACCCTGGACCGCATGCCGGTCGTCGACCGCAACATCCTGCGTCTCGGCGCCTACGAGCTGGTCTGGGTCGACGAGACTCCGGACGCCGTCGTGCTCGACGAGATGGTGCAGCTGGCGAAGGAGTTCTCCACGGACGAGTCGCCCTCGTTCGTCAACGGCCTCCTCGGCCGGTTCAAGGAGCTCAAGCCCTCGCTGCGCCGCGACGGGGTCTGAGCAGGCGGCCGGTACGGGCGCACAGACCGTAAACCGGCACAGACACGCCGGAGGGCCCGCAGCACGACCGCTGCGGGCCCTCCGGCGTGTCCGGGGCCTCCCGGGCCGTGCGGGCCCGTCCGGAGCCCCGGGATGCAGCCTGGGGCTCCGGACGGGCCCGCACGAACGCCGCCGGGGTGGCCCGACCTGCAGGTCGGGCCACCCCGGCGGTACGTTTCTGCTCGGGCGGTGGTGCGATCAGCCCTCGTCGTGCGAGGCGACCGCGCGGCGCGCGTCCGCGTCCAGCACGCCCCAGCTGATCAGCTGCTCGGTGAGAACCGAGGGCGACTGGTCGTAGATCACGGCGAGCGTGCGCAGGTCGTCCTGGCGGATCGAGAGCACCTTGCCGTTGTAGTCGCCGCGCTGGGACTGGATCGTCGCCGCGTACCGCTGCAGCGGGCCGGCCTTCTCCGGCGGCACCGTGGCCAGCCGCTCCAGGTCGAGGACCAGCTTCGGCGGCGGCTCGGCGGCACCGCCCGGCGTGGTACCCGGAAGCAGTTCCTGCACCGGAACGCCGTAGAAGTCCGCCAGCTCGGCAAGACGCTGCACGGTCACTGCGCGGTCGCCGCGCTCGTACGAACCGACCACGACCGCCTTCCAGCGGCCCTGGGACTTCTCCTCGACACCGTGGAGGGAAAGGCCCTGCTGGGTGCGGATCGCGCGGAGCTTGGCCCCGAGCTGTTTGGCGTATTCGCTGGACATATAGCTCCCCGGCACTGTGTCGACGCGGCCGGCATGGTTTCCGGGCCGCGCGGCTGGTAACTCACTGTGAGGTTACGCAGAGTTACTCTCGCCCGTCAAGCCGAATGGTCCACACCGACTCTTCCGGGGCCGGCGGGAACCGCTGCGCCGATGAGGTGACCGGTGTCGGCAGGAGGGGGACTCGGGGGTGTCGCTCCCCGCCTGGTAGCGTGGCCGCCGTACATCCGACGTCCTTTAAGGTCCGTCCCGTGAGGCGGAGAAGGAGGTCCGTTAAATGGACACGCACTCCGATGCGCGGCCCGTTCTCGAGGGCCCCGACATCGCGCGGGTACTGACCCGCATCGCCCACGAGATCGTCGAGCGCGCCAAGGGCGCCGACGACGTGGTGCTCCTCGGCATCCCGACCCGGGGCGTCTTCCTCGCCCAGCGGCTCGCCGCCAAGCTCGAGCAGGTCACCGAGCGCAAGGTCCCGGTCGGCTCGCTCGACATCACCATGTACCGGGACGACCTGCGCATGCACCCCCCGCGCGCGCTGGCCCGCACCGAGATCCCCGGCGACGGCATCGACGGCCGCCTGGTCGTCCTGGTCGACGACGTGCTCTTCTCCGGGCGCACCATCCGCGCCGCCCTCGACGCGCTGAACGACATCGGGCGCCCGCGCGCGGTGCAGCTCGCCGTCCTCGTCGACCGCGGCCACCGCGAACTGCCCATCCGCGCCGACTACGTCGGCAAGAACCTCCCCACGTCGTTGCGGGAGACGGTCAAGGTCCTGCTCGCCGAGGAGGACGGTCGCGACACCGTGCTGCTCGGTGCCAAGCAGCCCTCCCCGTAGCGATCCGGGCGCGCCACCCGCGTGCGCCGGCCCGGTGCGCCGCCATGCGCCCGGCTGCCCGGATTCTCCCGTTCTTCCGATTGAACTGCCTTACGGAGCCTGACAGATGCAGCGTCATCTCATCTCGGCCGCCGACCTCACCCGCGACGACGCCGTCCTGATCCTCGACACCGCCGAGGAGATGGCCCGGGTCGCCGACCGGCCGATCAAGAAACTGCCGACCCTGCGCGGCCGGACCGTCGTCAACCTCTTCTTCGAGGACTCCACCCGGACCCGGATCTCCTTCGAGGCCGCCGAGAAGCGGCTGTCCGCGGACGTCATCAACTTCACCGCCAAGGGCTCCAGCGTCTCCAAGGGCGAGTCCCTCAAGGACACCGCCCAGACCCTGGAGGCCATGGGCGTCGACGCCGTCGTCATCCGGCACGGCGCCTCCGGAGCCCCGTACCGGCTGGCCACCTCCGGCTGGATCGACGCGCACGTCATCAACGCCGGCGACGGCACCCACCAGCACCCCACCCAGGCCCTGCTCGACGCCTTCACCATGCGGCGCCGGCTCGTCGGCCGGGACGCCGGGATCGGCCAGGACCTCTCCGGCCGGCGCATCACGCTCGTCGGTGACGTCCTGCACAGCCGGGTCGCCCGCTCCAACGTCGACCTGCTGCACACCCTCGGCGCAGAGGTCACCCTCGTCGCCCCGCCGACCCTGCTGCCGGTCGGCGTCGAGGCCTGGCCCTGCGAGGTCTCCTACGACCTGGACCGCACCCTGCCCAAGTCCGACGCCGTGATGATGCTGCGTGTGCAGCGCGAGCGCATGAAGGCCGCGTTCTTCCCGACCGAGCGCGAGTACTCACGACGCTACGGCCTCGACGGCGAGCGCATGCGACGGATGCCCGGGCACGCGATCGTGATGCACCCCGGCCCCATGGTCCGCGGGATGGAGATCACCGCCGAGGTGGCCGACTCCGAGCGCTGCACCGTCGTCGAACAGGTCACCAACGGGGTCTCCATCCGGATGGCCGTCCTGTACCTGCTGCTCGGGGGCAACGAACCCGCCGTCACACCCGCCCGCACCACGGAGGAGAAGTAAACGATGAGCAAGACCCTGATCCGCGGTGCGAAGGTGCTCGGCGGCGACCCGCAGGACGTGCTGATCGACGGCGGGACCGTCGCGGCCGTCGGCACCGGGCTGAGCGCCGAGGGCGCCGGCCGTGCCGGAGGCGCGCAGGACGTGACCGTGGTCGAGGCCCACGGCAAGGTGCTGCTGCCCGGCCTGGTCGACCTGCACACCCATCTGCGCGAGCCCGGCCGCGAGGACTCCGAGACCGTGCTGACCGGCACCCGCGCGGCGGCGAGCGGAGGGTACACCGCCGTGTTCGCCATGGCCAACACCTTCCCCGTCGCCGACACCGCCGGCGTCGTCGAGCAGGTCTGGCGGCTCGGCAGGGAGCACGGCTACTGCGACGTACGTCCCGTCGGCGCCGTCACCGTCGGACTGGAGGGCACCACGCTCGCCGAACTGGGCGCCATGCACGAGTCCGCGGCCGGCGTCACCGTCTTCTCCGACGACGGCAAGTGCGTCCACGACGCCGTGATCATGCGGCGCGCCCTGGAGTACGTGAAGGCATTCGGCGGGGTCGTCGCCCAGCACGCCCAGGAGCCCCGGCTGACCGAGGGCGCCCAGATGAACGAGGGCGTCGTCTCCGCCGAGCTGGGCCTGGGCGGCTGGCCGGCCGTCGCCGAGGAGTCGATCATCGCCCGGGACGTGCTGCTCGCCGAGCACGTCGGCTCCCGCGTCCACATCTGCCACCTGTCGACCGCGGGCAGCGTCGAGATCGTCCGCTGGGCCAAGTCCCGCGGTATCGACGTCACCGCCGAGGTCACCCCGCACCACCTGCTCCTCACCGACGAGCTGGTGCGCTCGTACAACCCGGTCTACAAGGTCAACCCGCCGCTGCGCACCGAGCGGGACGTCCACGCGCTGCGCGAGGCGCTCGCCGACGGCACCATCGACATCGTCGCAACCGACCACGCCCCGCACCCGCACGAGGACAAGGACTGCGAGTGGGCCGCCGCGGCCATGGGCATGGTCGGCCTGGAGACCGCGCTGTCGGTGGTCCAGGAGACCATGGTGGACACGGGTCTGCTGGACTGGGCCGGGGTCGCGGACCGGATGTCCTTCACTCCCGCGCGCATCGGACGGGCCGAGGGCCACGGCCGGCCCGTCTCGGCAGGTGAGCCCGCCAACCTCACGCTCGTCGACACGGCATACCGTGGTTCCGTGGACCCCGCGGGCTTCGCCTCGCGCAGCCGCAACACCCCGTACGAGGGCCGCGAGCTGCCGGGCCGTGTCACGCACACCTGGCTCCGGGGCACGGCCACGCTCATCGACGGGAAACTCACGTGACACCTGTAATCCTGCTGGCCGCCGAGAGGGAATCGGCGGAAGTGACCGACTGGGCCGCCCGGATCGGCTGGGTCGTCGGGCTCGCCCTCTTCGTCGGGCTCGTCTACTGGCTGATGCGCGAGGGCTGGAAGTGGCGCGGCACCCTCCAGGGCGACCTGCCCGAACTGCCCACGGCCCCGGACGCCCCCGGCCCGGCGAAACTGAGCGCGAGCGGCCGCTACCACGGCTCCACCACCGCCGGTCAGTGGCTCGACCGCATCGTGGCGCACGGCCTGGGCACCCGTAGCCGTGCGGAGGTCACCCTCACCGACGCGGGCCTGGACGCCGTACGCCCCGGAGCCGGTGACTTCTTCGTCCCGGCCGACGCGCTGCGCGGGGCCCGGCTCGACAAGGGCATCGCCGGCAAGGTGCTCACCGAGGGCGGACTGCTGGTCGTCACCTGGGCGCACGGCGAGCGGCTGATCGACTCCGGCTTCCGCTTCGACCGGGCGGCCGAGCACACCGCGTGGGTCGAGGCCATCAACTCCATGAGCAAGACGATCGTCACAAACGTCACAACGGAAGGCGCCGAACGATGACAACCTCCACCCGGGGAACCACCTCTCGCGAGAAGGTGCTTCCCGCCGTACTCGTCCTGGAGGACGGCCGGGTCTTCCGCGGCCGCGCCTACGGGGCGGTGGGGGAGACCTTCGGCGAAGCGGTGTTCTCCACCGGCATGACCGGCTACCAGGAGACCCTCACCGACCCGTCCTACCACCGCCAGGTCGTGGTCATGACCGCCCCGCACGTCGGCAACACCGGCGTCAACGACGAGGACCCCGAATCCCGGCGGATCTGGGTCGCAGGCTACGTCGTGCGCGACCCCGCGCGCGTGCCGTCCAACTGGCGCTCCCGCCGGTCCCTGGAGGAGGAACTCGCCGCCCAGGGCGTCGTCGGCATCAGCGGCATCGACACCCGTGCCCTCACCCGGCACCTGCGCGAGCGGGGCGCCATGCGCGTCGGCATCTTCAGCGGCGACGCCGTACGCGACGACGCCGCACTGCTGGCCGAGGTCCGGGAAGCTCCCGGGATGAAGGGCGCCGACCTCGCCGCCGAGGTCGCCACCACCGAGCCGTACGTCGTCCCCGCCGTCGGCGAGAAACGGTTCACCGTCGCCGCCGTCGACCTCGGCATCAAGGGCATGACCCCGCACCGGATGGCCGAGCGCGGCATCGAGGTGCACGTCCTGCCCGCCACCGCGACCGCCGACGACGTCCACGCCGTGAACCCCGACGGCGTGTTCTTCTCCAACGGCCCCGGCGACCCCGCCACCGCCGACCACCCCGTCTCCGTGATGCGGTCCGTCCTGGAGCGCGGCACCCCGCTGTTCGGGATCTGCTTCGGCAACCAGATCCTCGGCCGCGCCCTCGGCTTCGGCACCTACAAGCTGAAGTACGGCCACCGCGGCATCAACCAGCCGGTCCAGGACCGCACGACAGGCAAGGTCGAGGTCACCGCGCACAACCACGGCTTCGCCGTCGACGCCCCCCTCGACAAGGTCTCCGACACCCCGTTCGGCCGCGCCGAGGTGTCCCACGTCTGCCTCAACGACAACGTGGTGGAAGGGCTCCGGCTGCTCGACAAACCGGCCTTCAGTGTCCAGTACCACCCGGAAGCGGCAGCGGGCCCGCACGACGCCGCCTACCTGTTCGACCGCTTCGTTTCCCTGATGGAGGGCCAGCGTGCCTAAGCGCACCGATATCCAGTCCGTCCTGGTCATCGGCTCCGGCCCGATCGTCATCGGCCAGGCCGCCGAGTTCGACTACTCCGGCACCCAGGCGTGCCGGGTGCTGAAGGCCGAGGGCCTACGGGTCGTCCTGGTCAACTCCAACCCGGCGACGATCATGACCGACCCGGAGATCGCCGACGCCACCTACGTCGAGCCGATCACCCCCGAGTTCGTCGAGAAGATCATCGCCAAGGAGCAGCCGGACGCCCTGCTGCCCACCCTGGGCGGCCAGACGGCCCTGAACACCGCGATCTCGCTGGCCGAGAACGGAGTCCTGGACAAGTACGGCGTCGAGCTGATCGGCGCCAACGTGGAGGCCATCAACAAGGGCGAGGACCGCGACCTGTTCAAGGAGGTCGTGGAGGCCGTCCGCGGGAAGATCGGACACGGCGAGTCCGCCCGTTCGGTCATCTGCCACACCATGGACGAGGTCCTGGCCGGCGTCGACGAACTCGGCGGCTACCCGGTCGTGGTACGCCCCTCCTTCACCATGGGCGGCGCCGGCTCCGGCTTCGCCCACGACGAGGACGAGCTGCGCCGCATCGCCGGACAGGGGCTCACTCTCTCGCCGACCACCGAGGTGCTCCTCGAGGAGTCCATCCTCGGCTGGAAGGAGTACGAGCTGGAGCTGATGCGCGACAAGCACGACAACGTCGTGGTCGTCTGCTCCATCGAGAACTTCGACCCCATGGGCGTGCACACCGGCGACTCCATCACCGTCGCCCCCGCGATGACCCTGACCGACCGCGAGTACCAGATCCTGCGGGACATCGGCATCGCCGTCATCCGCGAGGTCGGCGTGGACACCGGCGGCTGCAACATCCAGTTCGCGGTGAACCCGGAGGACGGCCGGGTGATCGTCATCGAGATGAACCCGCGCGTGTCACGGTCCTCGGCGCTGGCCTCCAAGGCGACCGGTTTCCCGATCGCCAAGATCGCCGCCAAGCTCGCCGTCGGCTACACCCTCGACGAGATCCCCAACGACATCACGAAGGAGACCCCGGCCTCCTTCGAGCCGACCCTCGACTACGTGGTCGTCAAGGCACCGCGGTTCGCCTTCGAGAAGTTCCCGAGCGCCGACTCCACCCTCACCACCACGATGAAGTCGGTCGGCGAGGCCATGGCCATCGGCCGCAACTTCACCGAGGCGTTCCAGAAGGCGCTGCGCTCGCTGGAGAAGAAGGGCAGCCAGTTCACCTTCGTCGGCGAGCCCGGCGACAAGGCCGGGCTGCTGGACGAGGCCGCCCGCCCGACCGACGGCCGCATCAACACCGTCATGCAGGCCATCCGCGCGGGCGCCACCCCCAAGGAGGTCTTCGACGCCACGAAGATCGACCCCTGGTTCGTCGACCAGCTCTTCCTCATCAAGGAGATCGCCGACGAACTGTCCGAGGCGCCCGAGCTGACCACCGGGCTGCTCGCCGAGGCCAAGCGGCACGGCTTCTCCGACCAGCAGGTCGGGGAGATCCGCGGCCTGCGCGAGGACGTGGTCCGCGAGGTCCGGCACGCCCTCGGCGTCCGCCCGGTCTACAAGACCGTCGACACCTGCGCCGCCGAGTTCGCCGCGAACACGCCGTACTTCTACTCCTCCTACGACGAGGAGACCGAGGTCGCCCCGCGCGAGAAGCCGGCGGTGATCATCCTGGGCTCCGGCCCGAACCGCATCGGCCAGGGCATCGAGTTCGACTACTCCTGCGTCCACGCCTCCTTCGCGCTGAGCACTGCACCCAGTCCTCCCGGCGGGTACGAGACCGTGATGGTCAACTGCAACCCGGAGACCGTCTCCACCGACTACGACACCTCCGACCGGCTGTACTTCGAGCCGCTCACCCTGGAGGACGTCCTGGAGATCGTCCACGCGGAGCAGCAGGCGGGACCGGTCGCGGGCGTGATCGTCCAGCTCGGCGGCCAGACCCCGCTGGGCCTGGCCCAGGCACTCAAGGACAACGGCGTACCGGTCGTCGGCACGTCCCCCGAGGCCATCCACGCGGCCGAGGACCGGGGCGCCTTCGGCCAGGTACTCAAGGAGGCCGGCCTGCCGGCCCCCAAGCACGGCACCGCCACCACCTTCACCGAGGCCAGGGCCATCGCCGACGAGATCGGCTACCCGGTCCTCGTCCGCCCGTCCTACGTGCTCGGCGGCCGCGGCATGGAGATCGTCTACGACGAGACCCGCCTCGCGTCCTACATCGCCGAGTCGACCGAGATCAGCCCCTCCCGGCCGGTGCTGGTCGACCGGTTCCTCGACGACGCCATCGAGATCGACGTCGACGCGCTCTACGACGGCGAGGAGCTCTACCTGGGCGGCGTCATGGAGCACATCGAGGAGGCCGGCATCCACTCCGGTGACTCCGCGTGCGCCCTGCCCCCGATCACCCTCGGCGGCTTCGACATCAAGCGGCTGCGCGCCTCCACGGAGGCCATCGCCCGCGGCGTCGGGGTGCGCGGCCTGATCAACATCCAGTTCGCGCTGTCCGGCGACATCCTCTACGTCCTGGAGGCCAACCCGCGCGCCTCGCGCACCGTCCCCTTCACCTCGAAGGCGACCGCGGTGCCGCTGGCCAAGGCGGCCGCCCGGATCTCGCTCGGTGCGACCGTCGCCGGGCTCCGCGCGGAGGGCCTGCTCCCGGCCCGGGGCGACGGCGGCGACATCCCGCTCGACGCGCCGATCTCCGTCAAGGAGGCCGTGCTGCCCTGGTCGCGCTTCCGTGACATCCACGGCCGTGGCGTCGACACGGTCCTCGGTCCGGAGATGCGCTCCACCGGCGAGGTCATGGGCATCGACTCCGTCTTCGGCACCGCGTACGCCAAGTCGCAGGCGGGCGCCTACGGGCCGCTGCCCACCAAGGGCCGCGCCTTCATCTCCGTCGCCAACCGCGACAAGCGCTCGATGATCTTCCCCGCGCGCGAGCTCGTCGCCCACGGCTTCGAACTGTTCGCCACCTCCGGCACCGCCGAGGTCCTCAAGCGCAACGGCATCAACGCCACCGTGGTGCGCAAGCAGTCCGAGGGCACCGGCCCGAACGGCGAGAAGACCATCGTCCAGCTGATCCACGACGGCGAGGTCGACCTCATCGTCAACACGCCGTACGGCACCGGCGGCCGGCTCGACGGCTACGACATCCGTACGGCCGCCGTGGCGCGCTCCGTGCCGTGCCTGACGACGGTCCAGGCGCTCGCCGCCGCGGTCCAGGGCATCGACGCCCTCAACCGCGGCGAGGTCGGCGTCCGCTCGCTCCAGGAACACGCGGAGCATCTGACAGCGGCCCGCGACTGACAGCCCCGAGGGGGACACCGGAAACGGTGTCCCCCTCTTCATGAGGCCCTTCAGGTTCGTCAGGCTCTTCACGGGGCCTTTCACGAGGACACAGGTATGTACAAGTACTTCTTCCATCTGGTGTTCAAGCGGATGGATCCGGAGCGGGCCCATCACCTCGCCTTCCGCTGGATCCGTCTCGTCGCGCGCGTCCCCGGCCTGCGCACCTTCGTCGCCGCCGCGCTGGCGCCCCGCCACAGGGAACTGCGTACCGAGGCCCTCGGGCTGCGTCTGCACAGCCCCTTCGGGCTCGCCGCGGGCTTCGACAAGAACGCCCTCGGCATCGACGGCATGGCGATGCTCGGCTTCGACCACGTCGAGATCGGCACGGTGACCGGCGAGCCGCAGCCCGGCAACCCGAAGAAGCGGCTGTTCCGTCTGGTGGCGGACCGCGCGCTGGTCAACCGCATGGGCTTCAACAACGAGGGCTCGCTGGCCGTGGCCGCCCGCCTGGCCTCCCGCACGCCCGTCCTCAGGACGGTCGTCGGCGTCAACATCGGCAAGACCAAGGCCGTGCCCGAGGCCGAGGCCGCCGCCGACTACGTGAAGTCCGCCGAGCGGCTGGCGCCGTACGCGGACTACCTGGTCGTCAACGTCTCCTCGCCGAACACCCCCGGCCTGCGGGACCTCCAGGCCGTCGACCACCTGCGCCCGCTGCTCACCGCCGTCCGCGAGGCCGCCGTCCGTGCCGTGCCCGCCCGCCGGGTGCCGCTGCTGGTGAAGATCGCCCCGGACCTCGCCGACGAGGACATCGACGCGGTCGCCGACCTGGCCGTGGAGCTCGGCCTGGACGGGATCATCGCCACGAACACCACCATCGCGCGCGCGGGGCTCGGCCTGCGGTCCGGCCCCGCCGCCGTACAGGAGACCGGCGGCCTGTCCGGCGCGCCCCTGAAGGCACGCTCCCTCGAGGTGCTGCGCCGCCTGTACGCGCGCGTGGGGGACCGGATCACCCTGGTCGGTGTCGGAGGCATCGAGAACGCCGAGGACGCCTGGCAGCGCATCCTGGCCGGCGCCACGCTGGTCCAGGGCTACAGCGCCCTCGTCTACGAGGGGCCCTTCTGGGCCCGCACCCTCCACAAGGGGCTTGCCGCACGCCTGCGCACCAGCCCGTACGCCACGCTCGCCGACGCGGTGGGCGCCGACGTGAGGACAGCGGCATGAGCGGACGACCCGTCCCCTTCGGCACCCGGCTGCGGCGGGCCATGGACACGCGCGGCCCGCTGTGCGTCGGCATCGACCCGCACGCCGCCCTGCTCGCAGAGTGGGGCCTGAACGACGACGTGGCCGGTCTGGAGCGGTTCAGCCGCACGGTCGTCGAGGCGGTCGCGGACCGGGTCGCCGTGCTCAAGCCGCAGAGCGCGTTCTTCGAGCGCTTCGGCTCGCGCGGCGTCGCGGTGCTGGAGACGACGGTCGCTCAGGCGCGGGCGGCCGGCGCGCTGGTCGTCATGGACGCCAAGCGCGGCGACATCGGCTCCACCATGGCCGCCTACGCCGAGTCCTTCCTGCATCCGGACTCCCCGCTTTTCTCGGACGCGCTGACCGTGTCCCCGTACCTCGGCTACGGCTCGCTGAGCCCGGCGGTGGCGCTGGCCCGTGAGAGCGGCACGGGACTGTTCGTCCTGGCACTGACCTCCAATCCCGAGGGCGGCGAGGTGCAGCACGCGGTACGGGCCGACGGGCGCAGCGTGGGCGCGACCATGCTCGGACACCTGGCCGCCGAGAACGCGGGGGAGGCCCCCCTGGGGTCCTTCGGCGCGGTCGTCGGCGCGACGCTCGGCGACCTGTCCTCGTACGACCTGGACATCAACGGTCCGCTGCTCGCGCCCGGCATCGGCGCGCAGGGGGCCACGGCGGCGGATCTCCCGGCGGTCTTCGGCCCGGTGGTGCGCAACGTCGTGCCGAACGTCAGCCGGGGAGTGTTGCGCCACGGTGCCGACGTGGTCGCGCTGCGTGACGCCGCGGAGCGGTTCGCGGAGGAGATCGCGACGGCCGTGGCGGCGCTCTGATGCTCCGACGAGGGACGCAGGAGACCGCCGGGACCCGGGCGCGACGAGAAAACCAGGTCATTATGCCCGTAAATGTCTGTCATCATGGAGGCTGACCAGGACTTTTCCGCCGTTCTCGCTGACTCCGGCGGAGTTGGCCGCTAGTCTCCGACGGAGAGTGAACGGGCAAGCGTGTTGCTCGTGGCTCCCCTGGTGTGGGGCGACTAGGTTCCTCACCGGTCCGTATCCGACAGTTCGACATCCGAGGTGACGTAGGCGTGGCTCTTCCGCCCCTTACCCCTGAACAGCGCGCAGCCGCGCTCGAAAAGGCCGCCGCGGCTCGCCGGGAGCGGGCCGAGGTCAAAAATCGACTCAAGCACTCCGGCGCCTCCTTGCACGAGGTCATCAAGCAGGGCCAGGAGAACGACGTCATCGGCAAGATGAAGGTCTCCGCTCTGCTCGAGTCCCTGCCGGGCGTGGGCAAGGTCCGCGCCAAGCAGATCATGGAGCGACTGGGCATCTCCGAGAGCCGCCGTGTACGCGGTCTCGGCTCGAACCAGATCGCCTCCCTGGAGCGCGAGTTCGGCAGCACCGGCTCCTGAGTCCCGGGCCCACCGGGATTGCTGGAATAATCGCCGCATGGCTGCAACACCCCGGGGGACGACCCCCGTACCCCCGGACGCAAGTCCGCGGCTGACCGTGCTCTCCGGCCCCTCAGGGGTCGGCAAGAGCACGGTCGTCGCGCATATGCGCAAGGCACACCCCGAGGTCTGGCTCTCGGTGTCGGCGACGACCCGCAAGCCGCGCCCCGGTGAACAGGACGGGGTCCACTACTTCTTCGTCACCGATGACGAGATGGACAAGCTGATCGCCAACGGTGAACTGCTGGAGTGGGCCGAGTTCGCAGGCAACCGCTACGGCACGCCGCGTGCGGCGGTGCTCGAGCACCTGGAGTCCGGCCTGTCCGTCCTCCTGGAGATCGACCTCCAGGGTGCCCGCCAGGTCCGCGAGTCCATGAGCGAGGCCCAGCTGGTCTTCCTGGCTCCTCCCTCCTGGGAGGAGCTGGTGCGCCGGCTCACCGGCCGGGGCACCGAGTCGCCCGAGGTGGTCGAGCGCCGGCTGGGGGCCGCGAAGATCGAGCTGGCGGCCGAGCCGGAGTTCGACACGACCCTGGTCAACACCTCCGTCGAGGACGTGGCCCGCGAGCTGCTAGCCTTGATGAACGTCGTGTGATCGTCAGCGTTTCCTCAACGGTCATTCAGCGATCATGCAGACCGATTCTTTCCCATCCATCGGAAGGTAGAGCGTGTCCTCTTCCATCTCCACGCCCGAGGGCATCATCAACCCGCCGATCGACGAGCTTCTCGAGGCCACGGACTCGAAGTACAGCCTCGTGATCTACGCGGCCAAGCGGGCTCGCCAGATCAACGCGTACTACTCGCAGCTCGGTGAGGGTCTCCTCGAGTACGTCGGCCCCCTCGTCGACACCCACGTCCACGAGAAGCCGCTCTCGATCGCCCTGCGCGAGATCAACGCGGGACTGCTGACCTCCGAGGCCATCGAGGGCCCCGCTCAGTAAGTCGCAGTTCTGTACGTCGTAGTGCAGTGAGTCACATGTCCGAAAGTCGCATCAGCGACTCTCGGCCGACTTTTCCACAGGCCCGGCAGCATGTCTGCCGGGCCTGTGGTGTGGTGGGTGCGGGGCCGTTCTGTTCAGGAAGAGACGGAGAGAGACGTGGGCAAGCCGAAGGTCGTTCTGGGCGTCAGCGGCGGCATCGCCGCGTACAAGGCCTGCGAGCTGCTCAGGAGGCTGACGGAGTCGGGGCACGACGTCCGCGTCGTCCCCACCGCCTCCGCGCTGCACTTCGTCGGCGCCGCCACCTGGTCCGCGCTCTCCGGCCACCCCGTCTCGACCGAGGTGTGGGACGACGTCCACGAGGTGCCGCACGTCCGCATCGGGCAGCACGCCGACCTGGTCGTCGTCGCCCCGGCCACCGCGGACACGCTGGCGAAGGCGGCGCACGGCCTGGCCGACGACCTCCTCACCAACACCCTGCTCACCGCCCGCTGTCCCGTGGTCTTCGCCCCCGCCATGCACACCGAGATGTGGGAGCACCCGGCCACGCAGGAGAATGTGGCCACTTTGCGCCGGCGCGGCGCCGTCGTCGTCGAACCGGCGGTGGGCCGGCTCACCGGCGCCGACAGCGGCAAGGGCCGGCTGCCCGACCCGGGCGAGATCTTCGAGGTCTGCCGCCGGGTGCTGGCCCGGGGCGTCGGCGAGCCCGACCTCGGAGGCCGGCATGTCGTGGTCAGCGCCGGCGGCACCCGGGAGCCCCTCGACCCCGTCCGCTTCCTCGGCAACCGCTCCTCCGGCAAGCAGGGCTACGCGCTCGCCCGGACCGCCGCGGCGCGGGGCGCGCGGGTCACCCTGATCGCCGCCAACGCCGGACTGCCCGACCCGGCGGGGGTGGACGTCGTCCCCGTCGAGACCGCCGTACAACTGCGCGAGGAAGTACTCCGGGCCGCCGCCGACGCCGACGCGGTGGTCATGGCCGCCGCGGTCGCCGACTTCCGCCCCGCGGCGTACGCGGCCGGGAAGATCAAGAAGCAGGACGGCCGGGAACCCGAGCCCGTCGCCCTGGTGCGCAACCCGGACATCCTCGCGGAGATCTCCGCCGACCGGGCCCGCCCCGGACAGGTGGTCGTCGGCTTCGCCGCGGAGACGGACGACGTGCTCGCCAACGGACGCGCCAAGCTGAAGCGCAAGGGCTGCGATCTGCTCGTGGTCAACGAGGTGGGCGAGCGCAAGACCTTCGGTTCCGAGGAGAACGAGGCCGTGGTGCTGGACGCCGACGGCAGCGAGACGCCCGTGGCGCACGGTCCCAAGGAAGCCCTGGCCGACACGGTCTGGGACCTGGTGGCCGGACGCCTCGGCTGAGGGATCCGGGGCGGGTTTCGCCGCTGTGAGGATTCCGAAACCCTGCCGCCGGTGCGTGGCGCCTCTGGCCAACACGCCTCGACATGGGCAGAATGCCCGTGCCGCAGGTCACCGGGCTTCCCGAGAGGCGAGACAGGAGGACCCGCGGCGAGGCGCGACCGATAAACTGTTCCACGGACGGTGTGCGGTGCAGCCCCTGCCGTCCGCCAATGATCAGCCAGCAGCCGCTGCAACCCCAGGGAGCGTTGTGTCCCGTCGTCTCTTCACCTCGGAGTCCGTGACCGAAGGTCACCCCGACAAGATCGCTGACCAGATCAGCGACACCATCCTCGACGCGCTGCTCCGCGAGGACCCGAACTCCCGCGTCGCCGTCGAGACCCTGATCACCACCGGCCTGGTGCACGTGGCCGGCGAGGTCACGACCAAGGCCTACGCACCGATCCCGCAGCTGGTGCGGGACAAGATCCTGGAGATCGGCTACGACTCCTCGAAGAAGGGCTTCGACGGCGCCTCCTGCGGCGTGTCGGTGTCCATCGGCGCCCAGTCCCCGGACATCGCCCAGGGCGTCGACACCGCGTACGAGAACCGGGTCGAGGGCGACGAGGACGAGCTGGACCGGCAGGGCGCCGGCGACCAGGGGCTGATGTTCGGTTACGCGTCGGACGAGACGCCGACGTTGATGCCGCTCCCGGTCTTCCTCGCGCACCGCCTGTCCAAGCGCCTGTCCGACGTGCGCAAGAACGGCACCATCCCCTACCTGCGCCCGGACGGAAAGACCCAGGTCACCATCGAGTACGACGGCGACAAGGCCGTCCGTCTGGACACCGTCGTGGTCTCCTCGCAGCATGCCTCCGACATCGACCTCGAGTCGCTGCTCGCCCCCGACATCCGCGAGTTCGTCGTGGAGCCGGAGCTGAAGGCGCTGCTGGACGAGGGCATCAAGCTCGACACGGAGAACTACCGTCTGCTGGTCAACCCCACCGGCCGCTTCGAGATCGGCGGCCCGATGGGCGACGCCGGCCTCACCGGCCGCAAGATCATCATCGACACCTACGGCGGCATGGCCCGGCACGGCGGCGGCGCCTTCTCCGGCAAGGACCCGTCCAAGGTCGACCGCTCGGCGGCGTACGCGATGCGCTGGGTCGCCAAGAACGTGGTCGCGGCGGGCCTGGCCGCCCGCTGCGAGGTCCAGGTGGCGTACGCCATCGGCAAGGCCGAGCCGGTCGGTCTGTTCGTGGAGACCTTCGGCACCGCCAAGGTCGACACCGAGCTGATCGAGCGGGCGATCGACGAGGTGTTCGACCTCCGTCCGGCCGCCATCATCCGTGACCTGGATCTGCTCCGGCCGATCTACTCCCAGACCGCCGCCTACGGCCACTTCGGCCGTGAGCTGCCCGACTTCACCTGGGAGCGCACCAACCGCGTGGACGCGCTGCGCAAGGCGGCGGGGCTGTAGTCCGCGCCCCGGCTCCTCCACCGAGGCCCGGCATCCCTTCAGGGATGCCGGGCCTCGGCGTGCGCGGGGCACCGCCGGCCGGGGCGGGCGTACCGCTGGGGGCGGCAGCGGCCGTCGTGTGTCAGTGCCGTTTGGTAAGAATGCAGGCGTGAGCAGCGAGAACGGTGGGAGCGGAGAGGCGGACGGCGGTGCGCGGGGCGCGCCGCCCGAGCAGCTCGCGCTCATCCGGGAGACCGTGCGCAAGGCCGGCACACCCCGGGCCAAGCCGCGGACCTGGCGGGGCGCCGCGCTCGCCGGACACCTGCCGGTGGCGCGCGTCCTCGTCGACAAGGGCGTCCTGCACCTCGACCGGTACTTCGACTACGCCGTGCCCGAGGAGCTCGACGCCGACGCGCAGCCGGGCGTCCGGGTGCGGGTGCGCTTCGGGGCCGGCCGGCACCGGGTGCGCGAGGGACGCCGTGAAGGCGGCGGGCTCATCGACGGGTTCCTGGTCGAGCGGCTCGCCGAGTCCGACTATGCGGGGCCGCTGGCCGCCCTCGCCCAGGTGGTGTCGCCCGAGCCGGTCCTGAGCGGGGAACTGCTGGGGCTGGCCCGCGCGGTCGCCGACCGGTACGCGGGCAGCCTCGCCGACGTGCTCCAGCTCGCCGTACCGCCGCGCAGTGCCCGCGCCGAGCGCCGGCCCTCGCCCGACCCGGCGCCGCCGCCCCCGGCACCCGGGCCGGGCTCCTGGGCCCGGTACGAGCAGGGGCCCGGCTTCCTTTGGGAGCTGTCCGCCGGCGGCGCTCCGCGCGCCGTGTGGAACGCGCTGCCCGGGCCGCTCTGGAGCGAGGAACTGGCCCGCGCGGTCGCCGCGACCCTGGCCTCCGGCCGCGGCGCCCTCGTCGTCCTGCCGGACGGACGGGCCGTCGCCCGCGTCGACGCCGCGCTCACCGAACTCCTGGGCAGGGGACGGCACGCGGTGCTGACCGCCGAGGCCGGGCCCGAGAGGCGGTACGCGCAGTGGCTGGCCGTGCGCCGCGGGTCCGTGCGCGCCGTGATCGGCACCCGGGCGGCGATGTTCGCACCCGTCCACAACCTCGGACTGGTCGCGCTCTGGGACGACGGCGACGACAGCCACAGCGAGCAGCACGCCCCGCAGCCCCACGCGCGCGAGGTGCTGCTGCTGCGGGCGGCACAGGACAAGTGCGGTTTCCTGCTGGGAAGCTGGAGCTGCACGGTGGAGGCCGCCCAGCTGGTGGAGACCGGCTGGGCCGGGCCCCTGATCTCCGGAAGGGACCAAGTACGGGCCGCCGCCCCGCTGGTACGGACCGTCGGGGACGGGGACCTCG
The DNA here is from genome assembly GCF_053890455.1 of Streptomyces yamdrokensis. Classification (NCBI taxonomy): domain Bacteria; kingdom Bacillati; phylum Actinomycetota; class Actinomycetes; order Kitasatosporales; family Streptomycetaceae; genus Streptomyces; species Streptomyces yamdrokensis. Next base: position 1,248,930 of record NZ_CM132679.1, on the reverse strand, counting down.
CGCGGGACGAGGCAGCCCGCGCCGCCCGGCTGCCGTCGCTCGCCTGGCAGGCCGTCAGGGAGGGGCTGCGGCACGGGCCGGTGCTCGTGCAGGTCCCCCGGCGCGGCTACGTCCCGCGGATGGCGTGCGCCAACTGCCGTACCCCGGCGCGGTGCCGGCACTGCTCGGGGCCGATGGAAGCACCCGGCGCCGACGATCTGCGGTGCGGCTGGTGCGGGCGCGAGGAGAACGGCTGGCACTGCCCGGAGTGCGGCGGGTTCCGGCTGCGGGCCCAGGTGGTGGGGGCGCGCCGGACCGCCGAGGAACTGGGCCGGGCCTTCCCCGCCGTACCGGTGCGCACCTCGGGACGCGAACATGTGCTGGACACGGTTCCCGAGGCGCCCGCGCTGGTGGTGAGCACGCCGGGGGCCGAGCCGGTCGCCGAGGGCGGGTACGCGGCAGCGCTGCTGCTGGACGGCTGGACCATGCTGAGCCGGCCCGACCTGCGGGCCGGGGAGGACGCGTTGCGCCGCTGGATCGCCGCGGCGGCGCTGGTACGTCCGCAGGCGGAGGGCGGCACGGTCGTGGTGGTCGCCGAGCCGACCCTGCGGCCCGTGCAGGCGCTGGTGCGGTGGGACCCCGTCGGCCACGCGGTACGGGAACTGGGGGAGCGGGCCGAGCTGGGCTTCCCGCCGGTGTCCCGGATGGCCGCCGTGTCGGGGCCCGCGGAGGCCGTCGCCGGGTTCCTCGGCGTGGCCGGACTCCCCGGGGAGGCGGAGGTACTGGGGCCCGTCCCGCTGCCCGTCACGCCCACCGGCCGCCCGCGGCGGCCCGGCGGCCCGCCGCCCGGGGACCACTGGGAGCGGGCCCTGATCCGCGTCCCCCCGGGCAGGGGGGCCGCGCTGACCGCCGCCCTGAAGTCCGCCCAGGCGGCCCGCATGGCCCGCGGCGGCGACGAACCGGTGTGGGTACGGATCGACCCGCCCGACATCGGCTGAGAAACACGGGCCGGGCGACGTGGAGCGGTGGTTGTGGCCGGGGAAGCGGGCGAGCGGGGAGCTCCTCGAGGGTGCCGCATACGGATCGGGCCCCCGGGGAGACACCCGTGCCGACGTGAGGCGCGCCGTTGCCCGTCGCGCGTGCGTCGACGGTCGTTCAGGCGGTTTGGCCGACCGGCGGGCCGACCGGCGGGCCGACCGGCGGGCCGACCGGCGGGCCGACCGGCGCGCGGCGCGGTACGGGTCCCGTCCGAGCGGCACGGGGCCGGTGCGCAAACCGGGTGGGCGGCTTGGTTCCGGAGCCGGGCGTCGTCGGGTGGGGGCGCGTCGGCGCCCGTTCGTGCGGTGCGGCCGGTCCGCGCGGGGGAGCGGCGGCATACGCTGCGGGTGTGTCCGCTCGGCCTGCCGACACGACTGCGGCAGTGCAGGCCGGTTGTGGAGTCCGGCCCTCCGGGGCGGTGGCCGTGCCCGGAAGGGCCGGGAGCGGGTGGCGCGGTCAGCCGTTGCGCGGGCCCGGGAAGGCGGTGGGGCCGGGGAAGGCCGTGGGGCGCGGGTCGTCGCGGAGGGGCGAAACGCCCGCCGCCGGCTGCGTCGGCATGGAACGGGCGGCGGGGACCGTGGGCGCGCTGGAGACCCCGGCGCCCACGTTGACCGTGCGCGTTCCCGACGGCTCGGCGGTGTGCTCCGCCTCCGTGGCCTGGTTCTGGGCGGCCGCGGCACGGCGGGCGCCGTAACGACGGTGGACCGCCTGTTTGGTGACGCCGAGCGCGGAGCCCACCGCGTCCCACGAGAAACCCAGCGAGCGGTCGAAGTCCACGGCCGCGGTGACCAGCGTCTCGACGCTGTCCCGCAGTTCCTGGGCGAGACGGACCGTCGGGGCGGGAGCGCGTCCGTAGACGACGAAGCCCGTGGAGGGGCCGGAGCGGCGCGGGCGGTAGACATTGCCGAGCTGGGCGGTGAGCGTGCGCAGTGCGTCCACCTGCCGGCGGACCCGCTCGATGTCCCGCACCAGCAAGTGCAGGCTGGCGCGAGCCTGGGCGTCGTGGGTTGCGTGGTCGGCCATGAACAAGCCTCTCGAACCGGCGTTGAAAGAAACGGGCCGCGTCGGAGCGGCCCGGTGTGGTCAACTCTTTCTTGACCAACGCGGATCCGCTCCGTGGGTCACGGGGTGGGGGCGCGGCGGCATATGCGTACGCCCCCGTGCGGGAGCGTGCGCCCCGGCTTCGCCCGACGCGTCGTCCCTCCATAGACTGGTGTGCTGCCCGCATCCGTCCCCGCCCGAGAGGCCCGAACCACCCCATGAAGCTGGTCTTCGCCGGTACCCCCGAGGTCGCCGTTCCCGCTCTGGACGCTCTTCTCGCCTCGGAGCGGCACGAGGTGGCCGCCGTCGTCACCCGGCCCGACGCACCCGCCGGGCGGGGCCGCAGGCTGGTCGCCTCTCCGGTCGCCGAGCGGGCGCAGGAGGCCGGGATCGAGGTGCTCAGGCCCGTGAAGCCGCGGGACCCGGAGTTCCTCGAGCGGCTGCGCGAGATCGCCCCCGACTGCTGTCCCGTCGTCGCCTACGGCGCCCTGCTGCCCCGGACCGCCCTCGACATCCCGGACCGGGGCTGGGTCAACCTGCACTTCTCGCTGCTGCCCGCCTGGCGCGGGGCGGCGCCCGTGCAGCACGCCGTCATGGCGGGCGACGGGATCACCGGCGCGTCCACCTTCCTCATCGAGGAAGGGCTCGACTCGGGGCCGGTCTACGGCACCGTCACCGAGGAGATCCGCCCCACGGACACCAGCGGCGACCTGCTCACACGGCTCGCCTTCGCCGGTGCCGGTCTGCTCGCCGCGACCATGGACGGCATCGAGGACGGCACCCTGAAGGCCGTACCGCAGCCCGCCGACGGGATCACCCTCGCCCCGAAGGTCTCCGTGGAGGACGCCCGCGTCGACTGGAGCGCCCCGGCCCTGCGCGTCGACCGCATCGTGCGCGGCTGTACGCCCGCGCCCGGTGCCTGGACCACCTTCCGGGGCGAGCGGCTCAAACTCGTCCAGGTCACGCCCGCTCCCGGCCGTACGGATCTCGCGCCCGGACGGCTGTCCACGGGCAAGAACAACGTGTACGCCGGCACCGGCTCGCACGCCGTGGAACTGCTGTGGGTGCAGGCCCAGGGCAAGAAGCCGATGCGCGCGGCCGACTGGGCCCGCGGGGTACGGATCGGAGCCGAGGAGACCGTGGGCGGCTGACACCGCCGCACCCAGGTCCGGCGCCCTGCGTCATGTGACCCCGCACCGCCCCGACGACGTACGCTGGAGCGCGCACTTCGTCCCACACCCGGAGCACCTTTTTCGTGAGCGACCAGCCCCGTCGTCCCGGCAAGCCCTACCGCCGGCCCAAGAAGGACCCCGTCCGCTTCCTCGCCTTCGAGGCCCTGCGGGCCGTGGACGAGCGGGACGCCTACGCCAACCTCGTCCTGCCGCCCCTGCTGCGCAAGGCGCGCGAGGGAGGTGACTTCGACGCCCGGGACGCGGCGCTCGCCACCGAGCTGGTGTACGGCACGCTGCGCCGGCAGGGGACGTACGACGCGGTCGTCGCCTCCTGCGTCGACCGGCCGCTGCGCGAGGTGGACCCGCCCGTCCTCGACGTGCTCAGCCTCGGCGCGCACCAGCTGCTCGGGACCCGGATCCCGACCCATGCCGCCGTGTCCGCCTCCGTCGAGCTCGCGCGCGTGGTGCTCGGTGACGGGCGGGCCAAGTTCGTCAACGCAGTCCTGCGCAAGGTCGCGCAGCACGACCTCGACGGCTGGCTCGAGCGGGTCGCGCCGCCGTACGAGGAGGACCCCGAGGACCATCTCGCCGTGGTGCACTCGCACCCGCGCTGGGTCGTCTCCGCGCTGTGGGACTCCCTCGGCGGAGGTCGCGCCGGCATCGAGGAACTGCTGCGGGCCGACAACGAGCGGCCCGAGGTCACGCTCGTCGCCCGTCCCGGCCGGGCCACCACCGGGGAACTGCTGGCCGAGGAGGCCGCCCTGCCGGGCCGCTGGTCGCCGTACGCGGTACGGCTGAGCGAGGGCGGTGAGCCGGGCGCGATCCCGGCCGTGGCGGACGGCAGGGCCGGCGTGCAGGACGAGGGCAGCCAGCTCGTCGCGCTCGCCCTGGCCAACGCCCCGCTGGACGGGCCCGACCGGATGTGGCTGGACGGCTGTGCCGGTCCCGGCGGCAAGGCCGCGCTGCTCGCCGCGCTCGCCGCCGAGCGCGGTGCCGTCCTGCTGGCCTCCGAGAAGCAGCCGCACCGGGCCGGACTGGTCGCCAAGGCGCTGGCGGGGAACCCCGGGCCGTACCAGGTCGTCGCGGCCGACGGGACCCGGCCGCCGTGGCGGCCCGGCACCTTCGACCGGGTGCTGGTCGACGTGCCCTGCACCGGTCTCGGCGCCCTGCGCCGGCGCCCCGAGGCGCGCTGGCGGCGCCGGCCGGACGACCTGGAGGGCTTCGCCCCGTTGCAGCGCGGGCTGCTGCGCACCGCCCTGGAGTCCGTACGGGTCGGCGGTGTCGTCGGCTACGCCACCTGCTCGCCGCACCTGGCGGAGACCCGGGCCGTGGTCGCCGACCTCCTCAAGCAGTTCCCGGACGCCGAACTCCTCGACGCCCGGCCGCTGCTGCCGGGCGTCGAGGAGCTGGGCGAGGGCCCCGACGTCCAGCTGTGGCCGCATGTGCACGGGACCGACGCCATGTATCTGGCGCTCATCCGCCGGACCGGCTGACGCCCGCCTCCTCCGGTTCGCGCACCGCGCCGGCGCCGTCCTCGCGGGCGAGCCGGTGCGGCCACCACACCTTGGGGCCCACGTCCAGGAACAGGGACGTGACCAGAACCGACCGCACGACGAAGGTGTCCAGCAGCACGCCGAGGGCGACCGCGAAGCCGATCTCGGCGAACGCGACCATGGGCAGCGTGCCGAGCGCGGCGAAGGTGCCCGCGAGGACCAGGCCCGCCGAGGTGATGACGGCGCCCGTGGTGGCGAGCCCGGTGACCACGCCCCGCCGGGTGCCGCGCAGGCCCGCCTCCTCGCGGATCCGGGTGGTCAGGAAGATGTTGTAGTCGATGCCGAGGGCCACCAGGAAGACGAAGACGAACAGCGGGAAGTCCGTCGACTCGCCCGCGTAGTCGAACACGTACCGGAAGGCCAGGGCGCTGAGGCCGAGTGCCGCGGCGAACGACAGGATCACCGTCCCGACGAGCAGCAGCGGGGCGATCAGGGCGCGGAGCAGGACGCACAGGATCAGCAGGACGACCAGCAGTACCAGTGGGATGATCAGCAGGTTGTCGTGCGTGGTCGCCCGGTCCATGTCCAGCAGTGCCGCCGTTGCGCCGCCCACCCGGCCGTCCGCGTCCGGCACCGCGTGCACGGCGTCCCGGACCCGCTCCACGGTCTGCTTCGCCGCCTCGCTGTCCGCCGGGGCGGTCATGGTCGCCTCGAACCGCACGGTGTCCCCGACGTACGGTCTGCTGCCCGGCGGCACGCCCAAGGACCCGGACACGACGCCCTCCGACGAGGCGACCGCGCGGCGCAGCCCGTCGGCCTGCGCCCGGTCACCGACGACGACCAGCGGATCACCGCTGCCCGCGGGGAAGTGGCGTGCGGAGACCTCCTGCCCCACGATCGAGTCGGGCTTCCCGGTGAACGCGTCCGCGTTGCCGATGCCCTCGGCACGCAGCTGGACCAGGCCCAGCGAGCAGACCACCAGCACCGCCGCCGTCACGCCCCAGACCATGCGCGGACGGCGCGCGATCCGGCGCCCCATGCGCGCCCACACACCGCGCTCCGTCGGGTCGGGCGCGCCGTGGCGCGGGATCACCGGCCAGAAGATCCACCTGCCGAAGACGACCAGCAGCGCGGGGAAGAGGCTCAGCATCGCCAGCAGGGCCACCGCGACACCGATCGCGGCGACCGGGCCGAGGCCACTGGTGGAGTTCATCTCCGCGGTCAGCAGCACCAGCATGCTCAGTACGACGGTCGCGCCCGAGGCCAGCACCGCGGGGCCGGCGCGGTGCAGGGCCCGGGCCATCGCCTCGTGCCGGTCCTCGTGCCGGCGCAGCTCCTCGCGGTAGCGGGCGACCAGCAGCAGCGCGTAGTCGGTGCCCGCGCCGAAGACCAGCACGGTGAGAATGCCGGCGCTCTGCCCGTTCACCGTCAGACCGGTGTGCTCGGCCAGCAGGTAGATCAGGGCCTGCGCGGTGAACAGGGCGCAGATCACCGACAGCAGCGGGACCAGCAGGAGAGTGGGGCTGCGATAGGTGAGCAGCAGCATCACGACGACCACACCCATCGCGGTGAACAGCAGCGTCGAGTCGATGCCCTCGAACGCCTCGGCGAAGTCCGCCGAGGTGCCGCCCGGCCCCGTGATGTGCACGGCGAGACCGTCGTCGCTCCCGCCGACCTCGTTCCGTACCGAGTCGACGGCGGGCACGATCCGCTGCCAGCCCTGCTCGTCCATCGTGACCGGTACGAGGATCTGCGCCGCCCGCGGACCGGTCTCGCGGTCGTAGACCGGGCCCCGGGTCTCGGCGCCCCGGATGCCGTGGCCGGAGAGCCGCTTCAGCTGCGCCGCGTCCTCGGCGATCCTCTCCCGGTCGGCGGCCGTCAGACCGCTCTCACGCGCGTAGACCACGATCGCGGGGATCTGCTCGGGTCTGAAGTCCCCGGAGATCTCCAGGACCTGGGTGGACTCCGCGGACCCCGGCAGCCAGGACGCCGCGTCGTTGTCCTGGGCGTCGGTCAGCTTCTGCGCGAGGGGCGCCGTCAGGAACAGCACCACCAGCCACAGCGCCAGGACCAGCCACTTGGCGCGGCGTCCGCAGACCAGTTGCCCGGTGCCGCGCCCGCCGCGCGCGGGGAGCGTCCGGGGCGCTCCCCGCGCCTCGGGTGTGCCGCGGGTCGCGCTCACGGCCGCCTCCGGAGCCGGCCGCCCCGGGACACGGAGGACCGATACGCCCGCATCCGTCCCCGGCCGGTGGCACCGACCGCCGGAGGGCATGGCAGGCTTGGTGCATGGCCGCGCAGATCAACCCCAGTATTCTCTCCGCCGACTTCGCCCGCCTCGCGGACGAGGCGCAGGCGGTCGCGGGAGCCGACTGGCTCCACGTCGACGTCATGGACAACCATTTCGTCCCGAACCTCACGCTCGGTGTGCCGGTCGTGGAGTCACTGGCCCGCGCGACGGACACTCCGCTGGACTGCCACCTGATGATCGAGGCCCCCGATCGCTGGGCGCCCCAGTACGTCGAGGCGGGGGCCGGTTCCGTCACCTTCCACATCGAGGCGGCCGCGGCGCCCGTGCGGCTGGCCCGGGAGATCCGGGCCAAGGGCGCCAGGGCCTCCATGGCCCTGCGGCCCGCGACGCCGATCGAGCCGTACGAGGACCTCCTCCCCGAGCTCGACATGCTGCTGATCATGACGGTCGAGCCGGGTTTCGGGGGCCAGGCCTTCCTCGACATCATGCTTCCGAAGATTCGCCGCACCCGCGAGTTGATCAGCAAACACGGTCTGGATCTCTGGCTCCAGGTCGACGGCGGTGTTTCGGCGTCCACCATCGAGCAGTGCGCCGACGCCGGGGCCGATGTCTTCGTCGCGGGATCCGCCGTGTACGGGGCACAGAACCCGGCCGAGGCGGTACGTGCATTGCGCACGCAGGCCGAGGCCGCCACGGGCAAGGCATCCTGGGCGTGCGACCACTGAGCCACGAGAACGTGAACGGCTCCCCTGCAGGGCTGATCGACCGCGCCGGATCTGCAAGGATGAACGGCGAATCCAGAATGTGAACAGCAGTGAGGAGATCGCCGTGTCGGGTATGTCGGCGGCGGGCCGTTCAGCCATGCGGATGGGACCCGCTGAGCTGGTGCAGGCGGCGGCCATGGCCCGCCGCTTCTACCTAGAGGGCAAGTCCAAGATCCAGATCGCCGAGGAGTTCGGCGTCAGCCGCTTCAAGGTGGCCCGGGTCCTGGAGACCGCCCTCGAACGGGATCTCGTACGCATCGAGATCCGCGTGCCGGCCGAGTTGGACGCGGAGCGCTCCGACGCGCTGCGCGCCCGCTACGGCCTCAGGCACGCCGTCGTGGTGGAGTCCCCGACCGAGGCCGCGGAGACACCCGACCCCGAGAACCTGGGAGAGGTGGCCGCCGACCTGCTCGGCGAACTGGTCAACGAAGGAGATGTACTGGGCCTGGCCTGGGGCCGGTCCACCATCCACATGGCGGCGGCCCTGGACCGGCTGGCGCCCTGCACGGTCGTGCAGCTGACGGGCGTGTACGACGCCGGGACCGCCGAGCGCGGCTCGGTGGAGGCCGTACGGCGGGCCGCGCAGGTGTCGGGCGGCGACGCCCACCCCATCTACGCGCCGATGCTGCTTCCGGACGCGGCGACGGCCGAGGCGCTGCGTCACCAGACCGGTATCGCACGGGCCTTCGAGTACTTCGACAAGGTGACGGTCGCCTGCGTCTCCATCGGCTCCTGGGAGCCGGGCATCTCGACGGTGCACGACATGCTCTCGGACGAGGAACGGGAGCACTACGCCTCCCTGGGCGTCGCCGCCGAGATGTCCGCGCACCTCTTCGACACCGACGGGCGCCGGGTCGGCCGGGACCTGGGGGAGCGGTGCATCACGGTCAAGACCCACCAGCTCCGCAAGGTCCCCGAGGTCGTCGCGATCGCCGGCGGGCAGCGCAAGGGCCCCGCGATCGACGCGGTGCTGCGCTCCGGCCTGGTCACCAGCCTGGTGACGGACACCTCCGCCGCCGACTACCTGATGGCGGCGGGGCCCGCGCCCAGGTCCGCCCTCAACCGGTCGGACCCTGACGGCTCCTGACGCGCGAGGGACGAGGGCGGGCGCGGCGCATCGCCGTATGGTGCCGCGGCTCCTCCCTCGTCTCCCGGCCTGCCTGCCCGTGCGGCCGGCGGGCCCGCTCCTCGCGGGCCGCCCCCACCGGCGCGGACGACATCGCCCCCGCCCGGGCCGACGGCATGGCCACCGTCCAGGAGTCCGGCCTTCCCGAGGATGCGCGGCGCACGCCGGCCCCCGTCGTCACGGGCGGCCTCTGCCCGCAGGACCAGGACGGCTCCGTTTCCGGCGGCTTCGAAGGACCGCTGCCCCAGCGGGAACACGACCGCCACCACGAGTACACGGTGGAGGCACCAAGCGCGACGGCGAGACGTACCGCACCGACGGCGACCTCTACGCATCGCTCAGGACGGTACCGGGACGACGCACGGACCGGCGGGTCGGCCCGTCGTCCGAACGCGGACCGCTGATCGCCGTCGGCGCCGGCCGCCCTGCGCGACCACGCCCTGGGAGGAGACCGTGCGGGAGGCGTTCGCCGAGACGGTGCGGCGGACCCCGTCGCTCACCGCTACGCCCGGCTCGGAGGAACCTCCGAGCCGGGCGCCGGCCTGCCTGGACGATCGCACCGGCACGGGCGATCCCGTCGTCATGGGACAATGAAGTACGTGCTCTTCCCCCTGGCTGACCTGTCCGGGGGCCACCTCTGATCGACTGGGATGTGCAGCACGTGCGTTTCCTCAACGACATCCAGCCCGCGTACGACCTGACGTACGACGACGTCTTCATGGTGCCGAACCGTTCCGCCGTCGGCTCGCGTCAGGACGTGGACCTCGGCTCCCCGGACGGTACGGGCACCACCATCCCGCTCGTCGTCGCCAACATGACGGCCATCGCCGGCCGCCGCATGGCCGAGACGGTGGCCCGCCGCGGCGGGCTCGTGGTCATCCCGCAGGACATCCCGATCGAGGTCGTCACCGAGGTCGTCGCCTGGGTCAAGAGCCGCCACCTGGTCCTCGACACTCCGATCGTGCTGGCCCCGCACCAGACCGTCGCCGACGCGCTCGCCCTGCTGCCCAAGCGCGCGCACAACGCGGGCGTCGTCGTCGACGACGGGGACCGGCCGGTCGGCGTGGTCACCGACGCCGACCTGACCGGCGTGGACCGCTTCACACAGCTCAGCGAGGTCATGTCCCGCGACCTGCTGCTCGTCGACGCCGACATGGACCCGCGCGAGGCCTTCAACACCCTCGACGGGGCCAACCGGCGCTACGCCCCCGCCGTGGACAAGGACGGCCGCCTCGCCGGCATCCTCACCCGCAAGGGCGCCCTGCGCGCCACCCTTTACACGCCGGCCACCGACGACCGGGGGCGGCTGCGCATCGCCGCGGCCGTCGGCATCAACGGTGACGTCGCGGGCAAGGCCCAACAGTTGCTGGACGCGGGCGTCGACACGCTCGTCATCGACACGGCGCACGGACACCAGGAGTCGATGATCAGCGCCCTCAAGCTGGTCCGCGACCTCGACCCACAGATCCCGATCGCCGCGGGCAACGTGGTCTCCGCAGCCGGCGTCCGCGACCTGATCGAGGCCGGCGCCGACATCGTCAAGGTCGGCGTCGGCCCCGGCGCCATGTGCACCACCCGCATGATGACCGGCGTCGGCCGGCCGCAGTTCTCCGCGGTTCTGGAGTGCGCGGCGGAGGCGAAGAAGTACGGCAAGCACGTGTGGGCCGACGGCGGCATCCGCCACCCCCGGGACGTGGCCATGGCGCTCGCGGCCGGCGCGTCCAACGTGATGATCGGCTCCTGGTTCGCCGGGACCTTCGAGTCCCCGGGCGACCTCCAGCACGACGCGAACGGCCGCCCCTACAAGGAGTCCTTCGGCATGGCCTCCGCGCGCGCCGTGCGCAACCGCACCTCGGAGGAGTCGGCGTACGACCGGGCCCGCAAGGCGCTGTTCGAGGAGGGCATCTCCACCTCCCGCATGTTTCTCGACCCGGTCCAGCCCGGCGTCGAGGACCTGATCGACTCGGTCATCGCGGGCGTCCGTTCCTCCTGCACCTACGCGGGTGCGGGCTCCCTGGAGGAGTTCACCGAGAAAGCCGTCGTCGGCATCCAGAGCGCCGCCGGATACGCCGAGGGCAAGCCGCTGCACGCCAGCTGGACCTGACCGGCCCCGGGGCCGTCGGCCGCCCGGCTCCCCGGGCGGCCCTCCCCTCCCAGAAGCTCCCAGAAGCCTTCGAGAAGCGAAGTGAACCGCCCCCCGTGCTGAACGATCTCGACGAACGCATCGTGCACGCCCTCGCCGAGGACGCCCGACGCTCCTACGCGGACATCGGCAAGCTCGTCGGTCTGTCCGCGCCCGCCGTCAAGCGGCGCGTGGACCGGCTGCGCGCCACCGGCGCCATCACCGGCTTCACCGTAAGGGTGGACCCCGCCGCCCTGGGCTGGGAGACCGAGGGTTTCGTCGAGATCCACTGCCGCGGCAACACCTCCCCGGAGACCATCCAGCGGGGTCTGGAGCGCTACCAGGAGGTCGTGTCCGCCTCCACCATCACCGGGGAGGCGGACGCGGTCGCCCAGGTCTTCGCCGCCGACATGCGGCACTTCGAACGGGTCCTGGAACGGATCGCGGGGGAGCCCTTCGTCGAGCGCACCAAATCCGTGCTGGTGCTGTCCCCGCTGCTGCGACGATTCTCGTCGGGGCCGCCCGCCTGACCGCCTGACCGGCTACCATCGGTGCCATGATCTGGCGACATTGATCCACCGGTAACGCCTCCCGAGGGCCACCCCGGATGCCGTACGTCCTCCACGTCCGGTGTCCGAACCGCCCTTACGGGAAGGCCTCATGACTTCCACGCCCACGCGTGCGCACGACCCCCGCGTCCGACGGCTGACGACCACGCTGTACGGCTACGCGTTCTGTGAAGACTTCGTGCTGCTCTACCCGGTGTACGCGCTGCTGTTCAGCGACACCGGCCTCACCGTCTGGCAGATCTCCTCCCTGTTCGCCCTCTGGTCGGTCACCGGCGTGCTGCTGGAGGTCCCCTCCGGTGTCTGGGCCGACGCCGTCTCCCGCCGGCTCCTCCTGTGGCTCGGCCCGCTGCTCACCGCCGCCGGCTTCGCCCTCTGGGTGCTGCTGCCCTCGTACGGTGCCTTCGCGGCCGGTTTCGTCCTGTGGGGCGCCGGCGGAGCACTCGCCTCGGGGGCGCTGGAAGCCCTGGTCTACGACGAACTCGAGCGGCTCGAGGCGGCCGGCCGCTACGCCCGGATCATGGGCCGCGCCCGCGCGGCAGGCCTGGTGGCCGTGATGGCGGCCATGGGACTCGCCGGTCCGGTGCTCGAGTGGGGAGGCCACACCGCCGTCGGCGCCGCCGGCGTTCTGGCGTGCCTGCTGACCGCGGCCACCGCTCTGCGGTTCCCGGAACACCGGCACCCGGCGGCCGCCCATCAGGGCTGGACCGCCACCCTGCGCGCCGGGCTCGCCGAGGCCCGCGCCGACCGCTCGGTGCGCGGCGCCCTGCTGCTCGTACCGGCCGTCGGCGCGGTGTGGGGAGCCCTCGACGAGTACACGCCGCTGCTGGTGCGGGACACCGGCGTCGCGGACCGGACCGTCCCGTATCTCCTGCTGCTGATCTGGGCCGGTGCCACCGTCGGGAGCCTGCTGGCAGGGAAGGGCGAACGCCTCGGTACGACCGGACTCGCGGCCCTGCTCGCCGGCGCCGGGCTCGCCCTCGCCGTCGGCTCGCTCGCCGGTACGCCCGCCGGGCTGATCCTGGTCGCCCTCGCCTTCGGCGGTTTCCAGGCGGCGACCGTGCTGGCCGACGCGCGGCTCCAGCGGCGCATCGAGGACACCGGGCGGGCGACCCTGACCTCGCTCGCCGGCCTGGGCACCGAACTGGCCACCGTCGCCGTCTTCGGCGGCTACGCCCTGATCGCCTCACAGGGCCCGCACAGCACGGTCTTCGCCGTGTTCGCGGTGTCGTATCCGGTGACGGCGGTGGTGCTGGTGACGGGGGCGCGGGCAGTGACGCGGACCGGAGCGGGGGAGGGGACCGAGGGGGCCCGGGCAGTGAAGGACCGTGCGTGAGGCGGCCCGCACCGGCCGTCATGCGTAGGGCAGGTGCGCAGAGGTGGGCGCAACGGGGCGCCCCGGACGCCTTCAGGGACGGCGGTGCCGGTCCCGTGACTCCGGTTGCCGTTCCCGGCCCCGTCGGCGAGCGCGGTGAACCTTCGGCGGACAGCGGACAGCGGACAGCGGACGTGAGGTGCGGAACCGGCTCGGGAAGGTGCCGGCTGTCCTGCGGCGGGGCGGTCCGGGCGGCGCGCGCAACGAATCGCCGCCCGGGCCGTCGGGGACGCAACGATCCGCCCACCGGCGCGCAACGGCTTCCGCTTGTCCGGCCGAGCCGGCCGAACGTACCGTCTATGCGGTCCCTCCCAGCGGCTCTTTTGCCTCCGCCCCTGCCCTCTCGCGCACCGACGAGGAACACGCATGCGTACCGCCCTGCTCCAGAGCTCCGGACGGCCCGGTTCCGTCGTCGAGAACCTCAAGGTCCTCGACGAGGCCGCGGGCCGTGCCGCCGCGGCCGGCGCCGGGCTGCTCGTCACCCCGGAGCTGTTCCTGACCGGTTACGCGATCGGCGACGACATCGCGGTGCTCGCCGAGCCCGCCGACGGCGACGCGGCCGCCGCGATCGCCCGGACCGCCACCCGGTACGGGCTCGCCATCGCCTACAGCTACCCGGAGCGCGCGGGCGACACGGTCCACAACTCCGCCCAGCTCGTCTCCCCGGACGGCACCCGCCTCGCGAACTACCGCAAGACCCACCTCTTCGGCCCCTTCGAGCAGGACCACTTCGCCCCCGGCGACCGACAGGTCGTCCAGGCCGAACTGCACGGCCTCACCGTCGGCCTGCTGACCTGCTACGACATCGAGTTCCCGGAGAACGCGCGGGCCCATGCCCTGGCGGGCACCGACCTCCTGCTGGTGCCGACCGCGCTGATGCACCCGTTCCAGTTCGTCGCCGAGTGCCTCGTGCCGGTGCGGGCGTTCGAGAACCAGATGTACATCGCGTACGTCAACCGGGTGGGCCAGGAGGGCGAGTGGGAGTTCACGGGGCTCTCCACCCTCGCCGGACCCGACGGAGTCGCCCGCGCCCGGGCCGGGCGCGGCGAGGAACTGGTCCTCGCCGACGTGGACCCGGCACTCCTCGCCGCCTCCCGCGGGCACAACCCGTATCTGCGGCACCGCCGCCCCGCCCTGTACGGGTCCCGCGACTGAACCTCCCCCTCCGCAACACCTCTCTGCCCGCAACACCTTCGACATCATCAGCGCAAGGAGTCCGTACCCCATGACGTCCACGGTGCCCAACGCCGTCGAGCACGCCGACGAGCAGCAGCCCCCGATCACCATGTTCGGCCCGGACTTCCCCTACGCGTACGACGACTTCCTCGCACACCCCGCGGGCCTCGGCCAGATCCCCGCGACGGAGCACGGCACCGAGGTCGCGGTGATCGGCGGCGGCCTGTCCGGCATCGTCACCGCCTACGAGCTGATGAAGATGGGCCTCAAGCCCGTCGTGTACGAGGCCGACCGGATCGGCGGCCGGCTGCGCACCGTCGGCTTCGACGGCTGCGACCCCTCGCTCACCGCGGAGATGGGCGCGATGCGCTTCCCGCCGTCCTCCACCGCCCTCCGGCACTACATCGACCTGGTGGGCCTCGAGACCCGCCCGTTCCCCAACCCGCTCGCCGCATCGACGCCTTCGACCGTCGTCGACCTCAAGGGCGAGTCCCACTACGCCCGGACACTCGAGGACCTCCCGCAGGTCTACCGGGACGTGGCCGACGCCTGGGCCCGGTGCCTGGAGGAGGGCGCCGACTTCTCCGACATGAACCGCGCCCTGCGCGAGCGGGACGTCCCGCGCATCCGGGAGATCTGGTCCCGGCTCGTCGAGAAGCTCGACAACCAGACCTTCTACGGCTTCCTCTGCGACTCCGAGGCATTCAGGTCCTTCCGCCACCGCGAGATCTTCGGCCAGGTGGGCTTCGGTACCGGTGGCTGGGACACCGACTTCCCCAACTCCATCCTGGAGATCCTGCGCGTCGTCTACACCGAGGCCGACGACCACCACCGCGGCATCGTCGGCGGCTCGCAGCAGCTGCCCCTGCGCCTGTGGGAGCGCGAGCCGGAAAAGCTCGTCCACTGGCCGTACGGGACCTCGCTGAAGTCCCTGCACGTGGACGGCGAGCCGCGCCCCGCGGTGACGCGGCTGCACCGCACCGCGGGCCACCGCGTCACGGTGACGGACGCGAACGGAGATGTCCGCACCTACAGGGCGGCCGTCTTCACCGCCCAGTCCTGGATGCTGCTGTCCAAGATCGCCTGTGACGACGCGCTCTTCCCGATCGACCACTGGACCGCCATCGAGCGCACCCACTACATGGAGTCCAGCAAGCTCTTCGTGCCCGTCGACCGGCCCTTCTGGCTCGACAAGGACGAGGAGACGGGGCGGGACGTCATGTCGATGACGCTGACCGACCGGATGACCCGCGGCACCTATCTGCTGGACGACGGCCCGGACCGGCCCGCCGTCATCTGCCTCTCCTACACCTGGTGCGACGACAGCCTGAAGTGGCTGCCGCTGTCACCGAACGAGCGGATGGAGGTCATGCTGAAATCGCTGGGCGAAATCTACCCGAAGGTCGACATCAGGAAGCACGTCATCGGCAACCCGGTCACCGTCTCCTGGGAGAACGAGCCCTACTTCATGGGTGCGTTCAAGGCCAACCTGCCCGGTCACTACCGCTACCAGCGGCGCCTGTTCACGCACTTCATGCAGGACCGGCTGCCCGAGGACAAGCGGGGCGTCTTCCTCGCCGGCGACGACATCTCCTGGACGGCAGGCTGGGCCGAGGGCGCCGTCCAGACCGCGCTCAACGCCGTCTGGGGCGTCATGCACCACTTCGGCGGGGGGACCGACGCGACCAACCCGGGGCCCGGTGACGTGTACGACGAGATCGCGCCGGTGGAACTCTCCGACGACTGAGCCGGATCACATCGGGAGCGCGGCGGCAGGCCGGGGCGCACGCCGGTCGTGGCGAGTGACCGGCCGCGGTTCCTGCTCAGTCCGGCAGCGGTGTGAGCAGCATGCGTCCTGCGAAGCCCACGGCCGTGTCCAGGCGTTCGGTGAACTCCCCGGTGACGTCCGGCAGCCCGCGCAGCGCCCACAGCGCGCGGGCCGCCGTCCATGCCGCGTCCCGGGCGCGGTCCAGGCTCCACGCGCCGGCCAGATGGGTGAGCGGGTCGGCGAGCTGGAGAACATCGGGACCGGGCATCAGGTCCTCGCGGATGCGCTCCTCCAGCGAGACCAGCAGGTCGCCCACCTGCTCGAACTCGTCCTCCAGCCGGGCGGGTCCGCAGCCGAGCGCACGGCAGGTGTCCACGACGGCGAGCGCCAGATCATGACCGATGTGCGCATTGATGCCCGCCAGCGCGAACTGCAGCGGACGTACGCCGGGATGGTGGCGGAACTGGAACAGCGGACGCCAGCAGGCCGGCGGGCGGCGCCCCTCGGACACCGCTTGGACGGCGGCCAGATAGCGCTCGGCGAACACCACGTTCAGGGTGACCGCCGTCCCCCTGTCCCCGAGCGGACCCGCGTCGATACGCCGGCCGGCCTCCGTCGTCACCGTGAGGTAGACCCGGTTGAAGACCGCGACCCCGTCCTGGCGGGGCAGGACGGAGTCGAGGACGCGCATGCGGGAGACGACCGTGTCTACAGGGGTGTGGACTTGCTCGCATCGCGCCATGAGCGCAGAGTCGCACCTTTGGTGTGGTGCCCGTGGCGGCGGACCCGATGCTTCCCCGGAACGGGGTAACGCGCCCGTCGTGGGGGAGGGGAGCAGTACGTGTCAGGCTCGCGTGCCCAACGCACGGCCGCCCGGCGGTCCGCGCGCAGAGGCATGGCCCGGCGCGGCACCACGGTCGCGGCCGCCTCCGTCGTGGTCGCCGCCGGCACCGCCGCCGGGATGATCTCGGCGCTCGGCGAGGGCCGCGGCTCGGACGGGGCACGGCCGGCCTCGGTGCGGTGATCGACACCAGCCGCAACGGCAACGGCGCCCCGGCCGACGGTGAGTGCGCGACCCCGCGGGCCGCGCACTCGGCCGAACTCCGACGCTCAGCACCCAGGAGGCCGGGACCGATGCCTGCCTGTGGGGCGAGCTGCCGGGGGAGCCGGACCGCTGCAAGGGGGCGCCGGGCACCTTCGGCCCGTCGTACGCCTACGACTTGGCGCGCTGACCGCTTCCGCCGTCCGTCTCGCCGTCGTTCGTGTCGTAGGACGAGGTGCCCTCGTCGAGCAGCGGCTCCTGCGTCTTGAGGTGGGCGGGCGCGAAGGCGCGCAGCGCGTGGTAGCCCGTGATGACGACGAGTGTGCCGAGCGCGATGCCGCTGAGCGAGAAGGTGTCGGCGAACTCCATCGTGACGTTGCCGACGCCGATGATGATGCCCGCGGCGGCCGGCACCAGGTTCAGCGGATTGCGCAGGTCCACCTTGGCGTTGATCCAGATCTGGGCGCCGAGCAGGCCGATCATGCCGTACAGGATGACGGTGATGCCGCCGAGCACGCCCCCGGGAACGGCCGCCACGACCGCGCCGAACTTCGGGCAGAGGCCGAAGAGCAGCGCGAAGCCCGCGGCCGCCCAGTACGCGGCGGTCGAGTAGACACGGGTCGCCGCCATGACGCCGATGTTCTCGGAGTACGTGGTGTTGGGCGGGCCGCCGACGGCGGTGGAGAGCATGGAGCCGACGCCGTCGGCGGAGATGGCCGTGCCCAGCTTGTCGTCGAGGTTGTCGCCGGTCATCTCGCCGACGGCCTTGACGTGCCCGGCGTTCTCGGCGATCAGCGCGATGACGACCGGCAGTGCGACCAGGATCGCCGACCACTCGAACGACGGGCCGTGCAGGGCCGGCAGGCCGATCCAGTCGGCCTGGCCGACGCCCGACAGGTCCAGCCGCCAGTGGTCGGTGACCTCACCGCTCGCGTCCGCGGAGTGGATCTGCCCGAAGACCCGGTCCAGGCCCCAGGAGAGGACGTACCCGAAGACCAGCCCGAGGAAGATCGCGATGCGGGACCAGAAACCGCGCAGGCACACCACCGCCAGGCCGGTGAACAGCATCACGAACAGGGCGGTCCACTGGTCCTGCGGCCAGTAGGTGGCGGCCGTCACCGGCGCCAGGTTGAAGCCGATCAGCATCACCACCGCGCCGGTGACGATCGGCGGCATCGCGGCATGGATGATCCGCGCCCCGAAGTGCCGCACCGCGAGCCCCACCAGGAACAGCGCGGCCCCGACCACGAACACCGCGCCGGTGACGGTGGCGCTCGACCCGCCCTGGGCCCGGATGACCGCGGCGACGCCGACGAAGGACAGCGAACAGCCCAGATAGCTGGGCACCCGGCCGCGTGTGGCCAGCAGGAAGACGATGGTCGCGACGCCCGACATCATGATCGCGAGGTTGGGGTCCAGACCCATCAGGACCGGTGCGACGAACGACGCCCCGAACATCGCGACGACGTGCTGGGCGCCCAGTCCCGCGGTACGGGGCCACGAGAGCCGTTCGTCGGGACGGACCACCGCACCGGGGGCCGGTGTGCGTCCGTCGCCGTGCAGTGTCCAGCGGACGCCGAGATCCATGGGCTGTCGCTTTCGTCGTTCGTGCAGCGTGTCCGGACCATTGTGAGGGCTGACCAGGGATGCCTCGTCCACGCGGGTGGTCCCGGAGCGGGAGTCCGGCGGGACGGTCAGTGGTGCCTTCGGGCCCGGGAGACCTTCAGGTCCGAGGGCCGGGGACCGCCGCGTCCGGCCGGGTGATCTTCACCCGGTCTCCGGCGCGCAGCACGCCGGCCAAGCCGGCCAGACCGCACGACAACACCGTGACCAGGACGAACGACACCATCAGACTGGTCGCCTGGGCGAGCAGCCCGATCGCGCTCGGAGCGATCAGCCCCGAGGTGTACGTGATGGTCGCGACGCCCGCGATGGCGAGGCTCGGGTTGCTGCCGCTGCGGCCCGCCGCGGCGAAGCACAGCGGCACCACCACCGCGATACCGAGACCCATCAGCGCGAACCCGGCCATAGCCGCCGCGGGGTGCTGCGCGAGGACGATCAGCACTCCGCCGCAGACGGCGACCACACCGCTCGCCCGGACCGTGCGCACCGCGCCGTAACGGTCCACCACCCGGTCACCGGCGATCCGGGCGACCGCCATGGTGAGTGTGAAACCGGTGGTGCAGGCCGCCGCGAGACCGGCCGAGGCCTCCAACCGGTCGCGCAGATAGACCGCCGACCAGTCGAGGCTCGCACCCTCCGCGAAGACCGCGCAGAAGCCGATCGCGCCGATCAGCAGTGCGGAGCGGGGTGGCAGCGCGAACCTCGGGGGCGGCTCCTCGTCCACGGCGGACCGCAGATCGAGGACGTGGCCGGCGGCGGCGACGCCCACCACCGTCAGGACACCTGCCGCGAGCGTGTGATGCAGCCGGGCGTCCGTGCCCAGGTGCGCGGCGAGCGTGCCGCCCGCCGAACCGATCAGAGCGCCGGCGCTCCACATGCCGTGCAGCCCGGACATGATCGACCGGTCGAGCCGGCTCTCCACCTCCACGCCCAGGGCGTTCATCGCCACGTCGGACATGCCGGCCGTGGCGCCGTAGACGAACAGGGCCAGGCAGAGGGTGAGCAGGTTCGGGGCGACGGACGGCAGGACGAGCGCGAGTGTCCACAGGGCGATCAGCCCGCGCAGCGCGGCGCGGGCGCCGAAGCGGTGGCTGATACGCCCCGCCAGCGGCATCGCGACCGACGCGCCGAGTGCGGGGAAGGCGAGTGCGATCCCCAACTGCCCGGCGCTCACACCGGCATGGTCCTGGATCCACGGCACGCGGGTGGCGAACGAGCCCGTGACCGCGCCGTGCACGGCGAACACCGCCCCCACGGCGTACCGCGCCCGCCGCACCTCCCGCTGCCCGTACACCTCTGCACTCATGGTCCTGCCCCTCCCGGTCTCCCAAGCCATCCCTGACGCGCCGCGTAAACTATCAGGGTCCCTGCCTGAAAGATAAGGGGATTCTCGCCGGCCCTCGTCCAGCCCGGCCGGCCCGGCCCTGTCGCCGTTCGCCGTCCGCTGTTCGCCGATCTGGAAGGATCACGCCATGGCCGCATCCCCGAGCACTGCCCGAGTCATCAACGACAGGCTCGCCCTGCGTCTGCTCCAGCAGGAAGGGCCGCTGACGGCCGGGCAGTTGAAGCAGCTGACCGGCCTGTCCCGGCCGACCGTCGCCGACCTCGCCGAGCGGCTGACCGCGGCAGGGCTGATCACCGTGGTCGGGGAGGCCGGGGAACAACGGCGGGGGCCGAACGCGAAGTTGTACGGGATCGTCGCCGACCGGGCGCACCTGGCCGCACTCGACGTACGGACCGAGGGCGTCGCCGTGGTCGTGTCCGACCTCGTCGGCACGGTCCTGGCCGAGGCCTCGGCGCCGATCGAGGTGGACGCCGGGACCGGGCCCGCCGTGGAACGGGCGGTGACCCTCGTCGAGCGGACGGCGAAGGAGGCGGGCGCCGACCGGCTGCACACCGTCGGCGTCGGAGCCCCCGGGCTGATCGACCCCGCGAGCGGGGAACTGCGCGACTCCAAGGGGCTGCCGGAATGGCACCGCCGACTGGTCGCCGCGCTTCAGGAGCGGCTGCCCCGGGCACGGGTCAGCCTCGAGAACGAGACCAACCTCGCCGCCCTGGCCGAGCAGCGCGACGGGGCCGCCCGCGCCCGCGACACCTTCGTCCTGCTGTGGCTCGGTCATGGCACCGGCGCGGCCGTCGTCCTGGACGGCGCCCTGCGCCGGGGCGCCTCCGGGGGCACGGGTGAGATCGGCTTCCTGCCGGTCCCGGGGACGCCCGGCCTGCCGTCGGCCACGGACTGCGGCGGCGGCTTCCACTCCCTCGCGTCGGCGTCGGCGGTCGCGGAACTGGCGGGGGAGTACGGGATCGTGGCCGGGCCGGACGTGCAACCGGCGGCGGCGGGCGCGGTACGGGCTGCCGCCGCGCGGGCACGGGAGGAACAGGGCTCGGCGGACGCGCGCTTCCTCGACGCCCTCGCAGACCGCGTCGCCGTGGGGGTCGCGTCGGTGGCCGCGCTGCTGGATCCCGGGTGCGTGGTGCTCGGCGGGGAGATCGGCCAGGCGGGCGGGGAGGAACTCGCCGTCCGCGTACAGGAGCGGACGGCCCGGATGTCACCGCTGCCCACCGAGGTGCGGGCGAGTGCCCTGGGGGGCGGCGCGGTGCTGCGCGGCGCCCTCCTGACGGCCCGGGACCACGCCCAGGACGAACTCTTCGGCCCGGCCGCGCAGGGACACGCCCGCTGACCGGCCGCCCACCGGCGGGCCCGCCCGGCGCCGCGCACGCGCCCCTGAGTCCCGGCACCCGCGGCGCCTCACCCCACCCGGCGCGCGCTCACCTGCCCGCGCGTGCGCGCTCCGCCCGCGCCGTCAGGAAATCCTCGAAGGTGCCCTTGCCCACCGCGTGCTCCGGGGCGAGGTGGCCACCGGCCCGGAAGGCGCGGTACGCCGCACCCCGGAGGGGGACCCCGACCACCGCGCGGCGGCGGCCCGCGGCCTCCAGGTAGGAGCGCGCCAGGGACTCGAACGTGCGCACCTTTGGCCCGCCCATGTCCGCGACGCGCCCCGCGGGCCCGCCCCGGGCCAGCTCCGCCAGACGGTCCGCGACCTCGGACACCTCGATCGGCTGGTCCTTCACACGGGCCGGCAGCAGCATCACCGGAGCCCTGCTCAGTTGCTGGAGGAGTGTGAGCACCAGGTCGTGGAACTGGGTCGCGCGCAGCACGGTCCAGCCGAGTCCCGACTCCTCGATCAGCCGCTCCACCGCGAACTTGGTCCTGTAGTAGCCGAACGGCACCTGGTCGACCCCTACGATCGAGATGTAGACGAGGTGCCCCACCCCGGCCCGCCGCGCCGCTTCCAGGAGGTTCTTCGCCGCCGCCTCGTCGCCACCGCGCGGGGCGCTCGCGCAGTGGACGATCGTGTCCACCTTCGTGACGGCCGTGTCCAGCGCGCTGCCGCCCCGGCGCAGGTCGACGGCGTACTGCTGGGAGTGCCGGCTGAGCACCCGTACCTCCCGCGCGCCCGTCCGCAGTCGCTCGACGACGTGCCGGCCGAGGGTTCCCGTACCGCCGGTCACCAGGATCGTGGTCATGCCGTTCAGCTCCTCAGGCGCTGTCGTCGGACGCCGGCACCCCTGCCCGGGTACCTTCGTCAAGTTCATCAGGAGAGGGACGGAACCGCCGCCGGGAATGTGACACGGGGCCTCGGACGGGGCCGGCGGGGCGGGGCCGGCGGGGCGGGGCACGGTGGTGAGGCCCGGCGGCGGGCAAGGGCCGTCGTCACCGCCGCCGGGCCGGTCTCTGGGGAGGCTGAAGCAGACGCTAAGAGGACTAGACCAGATCGTCAACAGGTATGGACCAGTCACGGGGAGCGTTCGGGAGCGCTCCGGTGGCATCCCATGGCGCACGAGGGCGCGAAAGCGGGCGGCTGTCGGGCGGCCGCCGACTCGATGGCGGGCCGCCCTCCGGGGCCGTCCCGCGGTCACGGTGCACGATGTCGCCATCTGTGATCCACCCCACACCCGATGCCTGTATGGACGGCGGGCGTGCGTGGCACACTGGCCCTGTATCAGCAGCAGCGCACTCCGGGGTCGGTGAAAGTCCGAACCGGCGGTTACAGTCCGCGACCCGGCCACTTCCAGTGGCCGGTTGACCAGGTGAAATTCCTGGACCGACGGTTAAAGTCCGGATGGGAGGCAGTGCGCGGCGGGCGGGCATCCATGCGCGCCGTCGTACCGGTCCGTCCTCATGGCGGGCTCCGTCCGGCGTCGCTCCCGGTGCCTTCGCCCGTTCTTCTGTCGTCGTCGGCAGCCCCGGAGTCCGTGCCCGAAGAGGCAGGAGGACCCGGGAAGTGTTCACCGGAATCGTCGAAGAACTGGGCGAGATCACCGCCGTCGAGACCCTCGACGACGCTTGTCGCTTCCGGCTGCGCGGCCCCGTCGTCACCGGAGGCGCGAAGCACGGCGACTCGATCGCCGTCAACGGCGTCTGTCTCACCGTCGTGGATCACGAAGGCGACGAGTTCACCGCGGACGTGATGGCCGAGACCCTGAACCGCTCCAGCCTCGGCTCCCTCGCCGTCGGCTCCCGCGTGAACCTCGAACGCCCCATGGCCCTGGGTGCCCGCCTCGGCGGCCACATCGTGCAGGGCCACGTCGACGGCACCGGCCGGATCCTGGGGCGCGAGCCGTCCGAGAACTGGGAGATCGTCAGGATCTCCCTGCCCGCCGAACTCTCCCGCTACGTAGTGGAGAAGGGTTCCATCACGGTCGACGGCGTCAGCCTCACCGTCGTCGCCGCCGGGCAGGACTTCTTCACCGTCAGTCTGATCCCCACCACCCTCGCCCTGACCACCCTCGGGCTCAAGCAGAGCGGCGACCCGGTCAACCTCGAGGTGGACGTCATCGCCAAGTACGTCGAGCGGATGATCGGCGACCGCGCGACGGGAGTTCCGGCCGTCGGTGCCCCGGCCGTCGGTGACGGCACCGCCGGTGAGGGGGCCGTGCGGTGAACTGGCTGAACTCGGAGGCGTTCACCCTCTTCGACCAGCACATCAAGTGGTCGGACATGATCGGCAACGTGATCGGACTGGCAGCCCTGGCCCTCGGCTGGCGGCGCTCCATCTGGACCTGGCCCGCCCAGTTCGTCTCGGGCCTCATCCTCTTCACCGCCTTCGCCACCGCCCACCTCTCCGGCAGCGCGGGCAAGCAGATCGTCGTCATGACCGTCGCCGCCTGGGGCTTCTGGCAGTGGAACCGCGGCCGGCAGCGGGCGCAGGACGGCTCCATCGCGGTGCGGTTCGCCACCTGGCGCGAGCGCGGCGCGCTGGTCGTCCTCGCCGCCCTCGGCACCCTCGCCGTCGGCGGCCTGTTCACCGCCTTCCCGTCCCTGTCCTGGGACCCCTGGCCGGACGCGTACATCTTCGTCGGCACCATCGTCGCCATGTACGCCCAGGCCCGCGGCATGGTCGAGTTCTGGTTCGCCTGGCTGCTGGTCGACCTCGTCGGCGTACCGCTGAACTTCGCCAACGGCTTCGCCTTCTCCGGCTTCGTCTACGTCGTCTACGGCGTACTGGTCCTGTGGGGACTGCGCGACTGGTGGCTGCGCTCCCGCGAGGACGCGCGCCCCGCACTGGAAGGAGCGCCGGCATGAGCACGGCACCGATTCTTTACCGCACCGAGGAGTTCGAGGGCCCCATGCTCGACCCGGTCGAACAGGCCATCGCCGACATCGCGGCCGGCCGCCCCATCGTGGTCGTCGACGACGAGGATCGCGAGAACGAGGGCGACCTCGTCGTGGCCGCCGAGAAGGCGACCCCCGAGATCGTCGCTTTCATGATGAGCGAATGCCGCGGACTGATCTGCGCCCCCATGGAGAGCGACGAACTGGACCGGCTCCGTCTCCCGCAGATGGTCGAGGACAACACCGAGTCGATGAGGACGGCGTTCACCGTCTCCGTCGACGCCTCCGCCGCCCACGGCGTGAGTACCGGCATCTCGGCCGAGGACCGGGCCACCACGCTCCAACTGCTCGCGAGCGGCACCGCCGAACCCGCCGACTTCGTCCGCCCCGGCCACGTCTTCCCGCTGCGAGCCCGCTCCGGCGGCGTGCTCGAACGCGACGGCCACACGGAGGCCGCCGTCGACCTCGCCCGTCTCGCGGGACTGCGCCCGGCCGGCGCCATCGTCGAGATCGCCGGCGAGGACGGCCGGATGCTGCGCCTGCCCGAACTGATCCCGTTCGCCCGCAAGCACGGTCTGACGATCATCTCCATCGAGGACCTGATCGCCTACCGCCGCAGCTCCGAGCCCACCGTCCGCCGTGAGGCCGAGGTTCGGCTGCCCACCTCCCACGGCGTGTTCACCGCCTACGGCTACCGCTCCACCGTCGACGGCGTCGAACACGTCGCCCTCGTCCACGGAGACATCGGCGACGGCCGGGACGTCCTCGTACGCGTCCATTCCGAATGCCTCACCGGCGACATTTTCGGCTCCCAGCGCTGCGACTGCGGCCCCCAGCTGGATGCCTCGCTGGACCGCATTCAGGCGGAGGGCCGGGGCGTCCTCGTCTACCTGCGCGGGCACGAGGGGCGCGGTATCGGCCTGATGTCCAAGCTGCGCGCCTACGAACTCCAGGAACGCGGACGCGACACCCTGGACGCCAACCTCGAACTCGGTCTGCCCGCCGACGCACGCGACTACGCCGCCGGAGCGCGGATGCTCGCCGACCTCGGGGTGCGCGGTGTCCGCCTGCTGACCAACAACCCCGACAAGTCCCAGGCACTCGTCCGGTACGGCATCGAGGTCACCGGCCGCGAGCCGATGCCCGTCACCGCGGGCGAGCACAACATCCGCTACCTGCGCACCAAGCGCGACCGGATGGGCCACGACCTGCCCTGGCTGGACACGCCGACCGTGCCTGCCTGCGGCAATCAGTGAGCGTGCCCGTGCGCGGCGGACAGTGACCGCGACGACCAGCAAGAGAGCCGGCCCGCGGTGGCCGGCCGAGAACCACCGAGGAGAGATGTGAGCGGCAAGGGTGCACCGGAACTGTCCGTACGCGACGTGGGGGACCTCCGCGTCGCCGTCGTCGCGGCACAGTGGCACGAGAAGGTGATGGACGGACTGGTCGACGGGGCCCTGCGCGCCCTGCACGACCTCGGCATCGACGAGCCGACCCTGCTCCGGGTCCCCGGCAGCTGGGAACTCCCGGTCGTCGCCAAGGTCCTGGCCGGACGCGGCTACGACGCGATCGTCGCCCTCGGAGTCGTCGTCCGGGGCGGCACACCCCACTTCGAGTACGTGTGCCAGGGCGTCACCCAGGGCCTCACCCAGGTCAGCGCCGACACCGGTGTGCCCGTCGGCTTCGGCCTGCTCACCTGTGACACCGAGGAACAGGCGCTGGACCGCGCCGGACTGCCCGGCTCCACCGAGGACAAGGGGCACGAGGCCGTCACGGCGGCGGTGGCGACCGCGGCCACGCTGCGTTCGGTATCCGAACCCTGGCGGTGAGCAGTCCCCGGCACCGCGTAGGGTAAGGACCACCATGTCCAATAAGACGTTCGAGGAGCTCTTCACCGAGCTCCAGCACAAGGCCGCGCACGGCGACCCCGCCACCTCCCGTACCGCCGAACTGGTGGAAAAGGGCGTCCATGCCATCGGCAAGAAGGTCGTCGAGGAGGCCGCCGAGGTCTGGATGGCCGCCGAGCACGAGGGCAAGGAAGCGGCCGCCGAGGAGATCTCGCAGCTGCTCTACCACGTCCAGGTGATGATGGTCGCCCGAGGCATCTCCCTCGACGACGTCTACGCCCACCTGTGAGCGCGGGCACTCCCTGCCACCCCTGACCACCGGTACACCGTCACACCGCAAAGGAAGCCGACCTCATGCTGCGCATCGCACTCCCCAACAAGGGTTCACTGGCAGGCCCTGCGGCGGAGATGCTGCATGAGGCCGGCTACCAGCAGCGCCGGGAGTCGAAGGAACTGCGGATCGTCGACCCGGTCAACGAGGTCGAGTTCTTCTATCTCCGACCCCGTGACATCGCCATCTACGTCTCGTCCGGCCGCCTCGACATCGGCATCACCGGCCGCGACCTCCTGATCGACTCCGGTGCCGAGGCCGAGGAGATCCTGCCCCTCGGCTTCGCCCGCTCCACCTTCCGCTTCGCCGCCAAGCCCAGCGCCGCCAAGAGCGTCGCGGACCTGAACGGCAGCACGGTAGCCACCTCCTACGAGGGCATCGTCGCGCGGTACCTCGCCGACCAGGGCATCGACGCCTCCGTGGTCCACCTCGACGGCGCCGTCGAGACCGCCATCGAACTCGGTGTCGCCGAAGTCATCGCGGACGTGGTCGAGACCGGCACCTCCCTGCGCAACGCGGGCCTGGAGGTCATCGGCGAACCGATCATGACCTCCGAGGCCGTCGTCATCCGCCGCACCGACACCGAGGCCGGGGCCGACGGCACGGTCGAGTCCAAGGTGGGCCAGTTCCTGCGGCGCCTCCAGGGCGTCCTCGTCGCCCGTACCTACGTGATGATGGACTACGACTGCCGGGTCGAGCAGCTGGAGAAGGCCGTAGCGCTGACCCCCGGCCTGGAGTCCCCGACCGTGTCCCCGCTGCACAACGAGGGCTGGGTCGCCGTCCGCGCCATGGTCCCCTCCAAGGAGGCCCAGCGGATCATGGACGACCTCTACGACCTCGGCGCCCGCGCCATCCTCACCACGGCCATCCACGCCTGCCGCCTCTGACCCGGACCGATCCCGGAGCCGCACCATGCCGGACGCCACCCCCGAGCCTTCCCCGGACGCCACCTTGGGGCATCTGCCCTCCTTGCCCGTCACCTTCCGGCCGGGCCGCACCCGAGCGGTGCTGCTCGCCGCGGCCGCCGGGCTCTTCGCCGCCATCTCCCTGATCGCGCTGCTGCTGGAGCAGCTCAGCCCCGGCGAACGTCTCAGCTTCGTGTTCACCGCCGCCCTGCTGGCCGGAGTCCTGGTCCTGCTGGCCCGGCCGAAGGTCGACGCCGACGAGACGGGCGTCACCGTCGTCAACATCGCGACCCGGCGCCGCCTGGACTGGGCCCAGATCCTTCAGGTCAACCTCCGTCCGGGTGACCCCTGGGTCTTCCTCGACCTCAGCGACGGCACCAGCCTGCCGGTGCTCGGCATCCAGCCGGGCATCGCCCGGGAGCGCGCCATCGCCGACGCGCGGACCCTGCGGGCGCTCGCCGAGGCACGGACCACGGCCCCCGGCCCCGAGACGTCCCGGTGACCCTCCTCGGCGAGGGACGGATCGCCCTGCGGCGGCTCTGACCCGCACGCCGGCCCTCGGGTCCCGAACTGCCGCTCGACGACGCCCCTCACCGCCGTGCGCCGCGCGCGTCCGGCCGGGTACGGGAGCCGGTGGTCCTGGGGGGCGTCCTGGAACCGCCGATGGGCGAGGTCCTGGACCCGGCACACGGGGAGGAACGGGGCACGGGGACGCAGCCGCGGGGACCCGCCGGCGTCACGCCGCCGGCGGGTCCTGCGGACCTCGTCCGGACAGGACCTCCCCGTACGCCTGCATCAGATCCGGCAGCCGCAGCGTCGCCAGGTCCTCCCGGGTCAGTGTGCCCGGATAAGCCGGGTACGCCGACAGCCGCAGATCCCGGTACGCGCAGCTCTTCTCGTACAGCGTCCGCAGGAACCGCCCGTTGCCCAGCTCGTCGATCCACCCCTGGTCCACCACGTGCCCGGCGACGGACCGCAGTTCGTCCAGCGCCTCCTCGTCCCACACGTCGCCGTTCTCGGCGGCCAGTACCTCGCCGATCGCGGTGAGTTCGAGAGGCCGGTAGGAGGGGAAGTCGACGCGGGTGGTGAAACGGGACGACAGACCCGGGTTGGCGCCCAGCAGGCGGTCCATGCCCTCCGGGTAGCCGGCCAGTATGACCACCAGGTGATCGCGGTTGTCCTCGGCCCGCTTCAGCAGTACCTGGAGTGCCTCGTCGCCGTACGCGTCGCCCTTGCCGTAGCCGGAGTTGGAGAGCGCGTACGCCTCGTCGACGAAGAGGACCCCGCCGAGGGCGGAGTCGATCAGCTCGTTGGCCTTCACCGCTGTCTGGCCCAGGTACTCGCCGACCAGATCGGCCCGCTGGGCCTCCACGAGATGATCGCCGCCGAGCAGCCCCAGAGCGTAGAAGACCCGGCCCAGGATGCGGGCCACCGTGGTCTTGCCGGTGCCGGACGGCCCGGAGAACACGAAGTGCCGCTTCGGCGGCTGCACCGGCAGTCCCTGCCCGGCCCGCAGCCGTGCCATGTTCAGCTGCGCCGACAACGCCTTGACCTGGCGCTTCACCGGCTCCAGCCCGACCATGCGCTCCAGCTCGGCGAGCGCCTCCTCCAGTAAGGCGGGATCGGTGGGACCCGTGGGCAGCGGATTCACCGGATCGCCGCTCCTCGCGCGCACCGAAGGGCCCGTGACCGGTGGCAGGGGTGGAGGCGGCGGCTCCTGCTCGGACAGCATCAGATCGCGGCCCTCGGCGTCGAACAGCGGGTCGAGAGTGTCCGGGCCGTCCAGCGGTTCCGCGCCCGCACCGCCGAGCGCGACCGCGCCGAGGTCGGCCGAGTCGTCGTAGCCGTCCCCCTCGGCGATGGCGGCGAGCCGGGCCGACGTGTCCATGAAGGCGGGATCGATCCGGTGCACGGCCCGGTACAGGGGGAGCGCGGCGGCACTGCGGCCGGTGCCCTCGTGGGCGCGCGCCAGCCAGTAGCGCAGCTCCTTGCGCTGCGGCTGCTCGCTGCGGCAGCGCATCAGGGCCGCCGACAGCAGCGGCTCGGCCTGCCCGTACATCTCCAGACGTACCCGGGCCATCCCGCCGAACAGGCCTGTCTCGATCCCGAGCAGCGGATCGCCGTGCAACGGGTCGGTGTGCCGGACCAACTGCTCCCAGTCCTTGACCAGATAGGCGCGGCAGGCGTGCAGGAAGCGGACCTGCGGGTCGGCGTCCACCGGAGGGAGACCGGCGAGCGCGCGGTCCAGTTCGGGGACGTGGCGGCCGTCCAGCCAGTGGGAGGCGTGCGCGAGCAGCAGATCGCGTGGGTTCTCCAGCACCGGCTGCACCCACCAGCCGAGCCAGTACCAGGAGTTGAGGGTGCGACGGTGCCGCGCGCGCTGTTCGCCGAAGCGGTCCCGGTGCCGGAACATGCGCAGCAGCGCGGCCGTCGTGTCGACGCGCAGCGCGTGCAGCCCGAGCCAGCCGTCCGCCATCCCCGGGTCGATCCGTACCGCGGCCCGGAACTCCTCCTCGGCCTGCGGATAGGCGCCCATCGTGTAGGCGTCCACCCCCCGCAGCCAGGCGAGGTCGGCAGGGGCCTGCGGGCCCTGCGTGCCGAAGTCCATCCCGTCCCTCACAAACCGTGCCCCGTCGGTATGCCCCACCGGCCCTCGCCCGCCGGCTGCCCTGAGGCGAACCGCTGTGCCGCGGACCGGAGTTGCACGGTGCGCGAAGCAGTGTCCGTTGGTCGCACCGAGGGCATCGTACCTGCGGCGCCGTCGCCTCCGTAGGGGGCCTTGCCCGCGGCGGGGCGATCAGGGAAGGGGAGACGCCCGCACCGCACCGTGACCGAGGGTGATCGTCATATGCCGCTGGGCGTCCAGAAGGGGTGAGGAGGGCGGAACGAAGCCCCCGGTCACGGGGGAACAACCGGGGGCTTCGCGTCTGTGGGCGGCTCCGAACGGCCGCACATTGAGAACGTAAGACCTGTACGGCCCCCCGGTCAAGCGGCGTTGGGGCACTCCGGCCACTTGCCGGGGAGGGGGTCTTCACAAGTTCAGCACACCGCGGACGGCCCGTCACCGTGCGTGAGGGGCGGGTTCGGATCAGTGGTGCCGGCAGGCCCGGGAAGTACCTCATATCCCTTCCCGCACTCCCGAACCAGCAGGTCGGCGAAGGGACGTGACGGGTCGTCGGTGAAATGCCGCTGTTCCGCCCCGACCCACCCGTCCCAGAACTCCCGCTGCTCCTCACCGTCCCGCGCCCGCCCCCGCGCCCAGGAGGTCCCCGCGGGCAGCTCCATCCACAGCAGCAGAGCCAGGTACGGCCGCAGCGCCCGCCGCCCCGCGCCGACGCCCTCGACGAGGACCACCGGGGCGGGCCGCAGCGGGCGCGGCGGCCCGAAGTCGCGGGCCCGCCAGTCGTAGGGGGCGTAGGACGCCTGCTCGCCGCGGCCGAGCGGAAGGATCACCTGGCTCAGCAGCCGCCCGGTCCAGCCGAAGAGCTCCTCGTGGCTGGCGATGTCGTCGAGCCGCAGCACGGGGGCGCCGTCCAGCGCGTCGGCCAGCCGCCCGGCGAACGTGGACTTCCCCGAGCCGGCGTGCCCGTCGACCCCGACGAGCCGGACCGGGCCACAGGAGGGGCCGAGCCGGCGGATGCGGGAGACGAGATCGTGCATGGCTGGTTCCGGGGCGAGGCGGGGCGAGGCGGGGTGGTCGGAGCGGGGCGGGGAGAGACGGTGACGGCCTCTCACTCTAGGACCTGCCCGCAGTCCCGGAACCGACGGCCTGCCGCCCCGGGTGCCATGGGCCGAGGCCGGTGACGGTCGGCGCGGTACGGCCCGGGGTGCTGGCGGGGCCCGCCCGGTGCGTCCATAGTGGGCGGGCGTCGCTCCACCCGATGGACGCGGTCCGCCCGGTCCGCCGTGTACCGGACCCGCACCGACTCCGAGCCCGACTCCGAGACCTGGGGGCCCTTCACCCATGAGCAGAGCCGAACAGCCTTCCCGCAGAACCCTCCTGTCCGCAGCGGTCGTCGCCGCCGTCGCGTCGAGCGCGGGCCCGGCGTCCGCCCACGCCGCGCCGGGCCGGTCCGCCGGCCCGGCAGGCGGCTCCGCGGACCCCGAAGCGGCCGCGGCCCGCCGCGTGGACAACCGGGCCTGGACCTCCTACGGCGACTGGCGCACCGGCGGCGCCGAGGGCACCCGCGCCGTCGCGGGCGTCCGCCCCGGCCTGGTGATCGCGAAGGCAGCCGGCATCACCGATCACACCGATCCGCACACCGGCCGGACCGCCGCCTGGGAGTACGCGACCTGGACCTCGCCCGTCCACCGGCTCACCGTGCCGGCGACGGAGGCCGTCGTTTCCTGGAACGCGCGCACCCCCGACGGCACCTGGATCCAGGCCGAGCTGCAGGGCACGTACACGGACGGCACCGACACCCCCTGGTACGTGATGGGCCGTTGGGCGGCCGGCGACCAGGACATCCTTCGCACTTCGGTGGACGACCAGAGCGACGGCCGGAGCACGGTCTGGACCGACACCCTCGCCGTCGACGACGCGGCCTCGGGCCCGCGCCTGGTCTCGTACCGGCTGCGGCTGACCCTCCACCGCCGTCCCGGCACGAAACTCACCCCTACCGTGTGGCGGATCGGTGCGATGGGTTCCGACGTGCCCGACCGCTTCACCGTCCCGGCGTCCACGCCCGGCGCGGCCCGGGAGCTGATCGTCCCGCGCTACTCGCAGGAGATCCACAAGGGCCGGTACCCGGAGTACGACAACGGCGGCGAGGCCTGGTGCAGTCCGACCTCCTCGCAGATGATCGCCGAGTACTGGGGCGGCCGGCTCACAGAGGAGCAGCTGTCCTGGGTCGACCCGTCCTACACCGATCCGCAGGTGTGCCACGCGGCCCGCCACACCTACGACCACCAGTACGCGGGCTGCGGCAACTGGCCGTTCAACGCCGCCTACGCGGCCACCTTCGAGGGCCTCCAGGGTGTCGTCACCCGGCTCGGCTCGCTGACCGACCTGGAGACGCTGATCACGGCGGGCATCCCGGCCATCACCTCCCAGTCCTTCCTCGAGGAGGAACTGACCGGAGCGGGGTACGGCACCGCCGGGCACCTGATGACCGTGATCGGCTTCACGCCCGACGGCGACGTCATCGCCAACGACCCCGCCTCCCCGGACAACGAGTCCGTCCGGCGCGTCTACCGGCGTCGCGAATGGGAGAACATCTGGCTCAGGACCAAGCGGTACAACGCCTCCGGCAAGGTCGCCTCCGGCACCGGCGGGGTCTGCTACCTCTTCTTCCCCGCGCGCCCCACCCCGCGCATGCGCCGGGCGCTCGCGGCCGTCGGCGTGCGCTGAACCGGGCCGTGCGGCGGACTCCCGCCGGTCGTCCGACAGCCGTCGGAGGGGCGACGGAGGGCCCGCCGCACGGACCGGTACGTACCGTGTGACCAAGCTCTCGGCCGTAAAAGCCGCTCACGGTGGCAAGGTGGACAGCGCCGTGGGGGAGTCCACGGTCCCCGAGACCAGCGAGAAGCCATGACCGCGAACGCAGCCACCGTCACCGCCCCTGCCGTCATCCCAGGTGCCCGCACCGGCGGCCCCCGGGAGGACGGCCCGAAGATCCTCGAGCACGTCATGGGATGGACCCTCGTCGTGGTCGTCGCGATGTTCGTGACGCAACTCGGACTCCTCTGACCTTCGCAGTCCCCGGTCTCTCGGACCGCTGTGGCCTCGGGCCGCTGGGAGCCTGCCGCGAGGGCCGACCTGCCATACTGCGGGTGTCCCGCCCCCCGCAGGAAACCAGGTCAGGATTGAACACCGGTCAGCAATCCGCCGTGCGCCCCGGAGCGCGCAGCACCGAGCGCTCGCTGGCACGCCGTGCCGAACTCATCGCCATCGGGCGGAAACTGTTCGCCGACACGTCGTACGACGCGCTCTCCATGGACGACATCGCACGGCAGGCGCATGTCGCCAAGGGGCTGATCTACTACTACTTCCACTCCAAGCGGGGCTACTACCTCGCCATCATCCAGGACTCGGTCGCCGGCCTGGTCACCTTCGCCTCGGGCGGTGTCGAACTGCCGTCCGCCCAGCGGGTGCACCGCACCGTCGACAGCTATCTGCGCTACGCCCAGCACAACCAGGCCGCGTACCGCACGATCGTCAGCGGGGGTGTCGGTTTCGACGCCGAGGTGCACGCCGTCCGGGACGGGGTGCGCGAGGCGATCGTCGCGACCATCGCCGAAGGCGCGTACGGGACCGCCGACATCACGCCGGTGGCGCGAATGGGCCTGCTCTCCTGGGTCTGCAGCGTCGAGGGCGCCACCCTCGACTGGATCGACCGCCCCGGACTGCCCCGCGAGACCATGTGCGAGCTGTTGGTGAAGACACTCGGCGGAGCCATGCGCGCCATCGAGGAACTGGACCCCGCGCACCCGGCCCCGGAGCCCGCCCGCCGCGACGGCTGACGCGCCGGGCACCGCGCGGAGGCGGAAGTCCCCCGTGGAACCTCCGCCCCCCGTGCGCCCGCCCGCGGTTACCTGATCGCGCCGATCAGCTCACCGTCCTCGGTGTCGCCGCTCAGCTCCCGGAAGAACGTGCCGGCGAGACCCTGCTGGCCCTTGTGGTCCATCTTGGCCGCGACGGTGGCCGGTGTGTCGTAACTCCACCAGTCGCCGCGGCACTTGGCGTAGGCGGTGCCGCCGGCCGTGCCGGTCGGCGGGCACTTGTCCTTGAGTACCTCGTAGTCGTCGATGGCCGCCTCGTGGGGACCCGCCGCCGGACCGGTCGCGGTGCCACCGGGGCCGGACTGCGTGCCGCCGGTCCAGCCGCGCCCGTAGAAGCCGATGCCGAGCAGCAGCTCGGACGCCGGGATGCCGGGTCCCCTGAGTTCCGCGATGGTCGCCGCGGCGTGCGTGTCGGCCTTCGGAATGCCGTCGTAGGCGGTCAGCGGTGAGTGCGGGGCGGTGGGACCGACTGTGTCCCGGGCGCCGAGGAAGCCGTACGTCATCGGGTTGTACCAGTCGACGTGTTCGGCGGCGCCGGCGTAGTCCGCCGCGTCGATCCTGCCGCCGGCCGTGGCGTCGGCGGTGATCGCCGCGGTGACCAGGTCGCCGGAGCCGAACGTGTCGCGCAGCGCGGACACCAGGGCCCTGAAGGACTCGCGGCCGCTGGTGTCGCAGGTGGCTCCGCAGGCGTTCGGGTGCTCCCAGTCGATGTCGATGCCGTCGAAGGCATCGGCCCACTTCGGGTTCTCGACCAGGTCGCAACAGGACCGGGCGAACGCGGCCGGGTCCTTCGCGGCCCCACCGAAGCCGCCGGACCAGGTCCAGCCGCCGAACGGCCACAGCACCTTCAGACCGGGATGCTTCCGCTTCAGCTCGCGCGGCTGGTTGAAGGTGCCGCGCAGCGGCTGGTCCCAGGTGTCGGCCACACCGTCGACGGACTCGGCGGCGGTGCAGGTGCGCTCGGTGGCCGCGTAGGTGTCGCCCATCGCGCACTTGCCGCCGGTGACGTCGCCGAAGGCGTAGTCGATGTGCGTGAGCCTGTCCGCGGAACCCGGGGTCTCGATGTTCTCGACGTAGTAGGCGCGGTCGCAGGTGCCCCGTCCGGTGAAGTACCCGATGACCTTGGAACCTGCGGCGGCCTCCTGAGCCGGGGCCGCCGCGGTGGGGGAGGGGAAACGCGAGTCGCTTGGCATGAACGCGGTGAATCGGTGGAGCGAAACAGTAGGAGGACTAGACCAGTGCGGTCAATGGTGCGGACCAATTTCGGCGTCCGGAAAATTCTTGGAGTAAGCGGTCGTTAACAAGTGACGTGCTCTGCTCGATCGGGCATACTCACAGCTCACAGCGGCTGGCCGGCCGCCTCCGAGACCCGGAGGTCCATGCCTCGGCCAGGCGCCGGAACGACCCGGCGGAGCCGCCCCCAACCTGAGGCGCAGAGCCGCCGACGTGCCCGAACAGGGAGGAGAGCGTCGCCATGTCCGACCACGCCCCGCAGCCGGTGGACCGGCAATTGCCCACGGACGAGGCGCGGGACCTGATCTCGCTCGTCCGCGACATCGCGCAGCGCGAGATCGCCCCGAAGGCGGCGGAGGAGGAGGACGGGGCACGCTTCCCGCGTGAGGCCTTCACCCTGCTCTCCGAGTCCGGACTGCTCGGCCTGCCCTACGACTCCGCGTACGGCGGCGGGGAGCAGCCGTACGAGGTCTACCTCCAGGTCCTCGAGGAGCTTGCCGCGGCCCGGCTGACCGTCGGCCTGGGGGTCAGCGTGCACACCCTCGCCTGCTACGCACTCGCCGCCCACGGCACCAAGGAGCAGCAGGCCGAGCACCTGCCGGCGATGCTCGGCGGGGGCCTGCTCGGCGCCTACTGCCTCTCCGAGCCGGCCTCCGGTTCGGACGCGGCCTCCCTGCGTACCAGGGCGGTGCGCGAGGGCGGGGGGGACTGGGTGCTCACCGGAACCAAGGCGTGGATCACGCACGGCGGCATCGCGGACTTCTACACCGTCATGGCCCGCACCGGTGGGGACGGCCCCCGTGGGATCACCGCGTTCCTGGTGCCCGGCGACGCCGAGGGGCTGAGCGCCGCCGTGCCGGAGAAGAAGATGGGCATGAAGGGCTCACCCACCGCGCAGGTCCACCTCGACGGCGTGCGGGTCCCCGACCACCGGCGGATCGGTGAGGAGGGACAGGGTTTCGCCATCGCCCTTTCGTCGCTGGACGGCGGCCGGCTCGGCATCGCCGCCTGCGCGATCGGTCTGGCGCAGGCGGCGCTCGACGAGGCGCTCGGTTACGCGTCCGGACGCCGGCAGTTCGGGCGGCCGATCGCCGACTTCCAGGGACTGCGGTTCATGCTCGCGGACATGGCCACGCAGATCGAGGCCGGACGCGCGCTGTATCTCGCGGCGGCCCGGCTGCGGGACGCCGGGCGGCCGTTCGCCAAGCAGGCGGCCATGGCGAAGCTGCACTGCACCGACACCGCGATGCGGGTCACCACCGACGCCGTCCAGATCCTCGGCGGCTACGGCTACACCGCGGACTTCCCGGCCGAACGCTACATGCGCGAGGCCAAGGTCCT
Source organism: Streptomyces yamdrokensis (assembly GCF_053890455.1). Taxonomy (NCBI): domain Bacteria; kingdom Bacillati; phylum Actinomycetota; class Actinomycetes; order Kitasatosporales; family Streptomycetaceae; genus Streptomyces; species Streptomyces yamdrokensis. The sequence continues at coordinate 1,212,622 of NZ_CM132679.1, read as the reverse complement.
GCAGATCGTCGAGGGGACGAACCAGATCCAGCGCATGGTCATCGCCCGCCATCTCGCGGGGCCGCAGACGAGCTGAACAGGCCGAACCCCTGCCAGGGCGCCGAGAGCCGGGACCACTCCGGGTCGTGCCGCCCGGGCGGGGCGCGGTCCTTGCCGGCCCAGGCCCGCACCGGCTCCCGGTGGATCGGCGGATCCGGAAGCCGGGGCGGCGGTGACGGCGTGGCGGGTACGGGCAGCGCCGCGACCGCGGTGCGCGCCGTGACCTGCGGTACGGGCCGGGGTCCGGGTGGTGGGGCGAGGGCAAGGCGCTGACGCCCGGTCGTCGCGTGCGTGGGGGTCGTCATACCCGGGCCAACGCGGGAGCGGCCGGGCAGGTCACCGACCGTCCGAATAGTGTGTGCGTTCACAAAAGGACGGACTGCCGGACTGCCGGCCGGCCCGGTTTCCGGTACCGGACGGAGCAGGTGTCTCAGGCCGCGTGGCGCTGTATGACGGGGACCCGCATCGGGCGCGAAGCCGGGCCCCCGACGTGCGAGAACGGCTGGGTGCGCCAGTCGAGCCCCTGAGGGAGCGTCAGCAGCAGGGCGGTGTCCTGTTCCTGGGGCGCCGCGGACTCGTCCGCCGGCCGCGCGTCGTCGGCGCTGCGGCCCGTGCCGGCGCAGACCGTCAGCCCGAACGGGTTCCACGGCGTGGCGCACAGCGCGTGCTCCGGCAGGACCTCCTCGTCCGCCAGCAGGGCGATGGGCTGAGCGCAGTCCGGGCACACGACCCGGTACATCTCGAAGGTGTCGTACGCGTCGAGTTCGTCGTCGAGCGCGTCGGGATCGACGTACTCCGGGACGAGTTCGACGACCGGCTGCTGCCGCTTGGGCGTGCCGCGACCAGGACGCTTAAGACTCTGCATGGGTTCTCCCCCTCGGGCTGGGCCGTGAAGGCACTGCGGCCTCGACCACAGCAAGCACTTCCCGTCCCCCGTCGGGGGTAATCACGAGAGCATCACGGAGACTGTTCGAAGGCTGTGGTCTTCGTCACACGTCGGCCGGAGGTGCCCCCTGCGGCGGCTTTGTCCCCCCGCCCGGCCCGGAACGGGCGTCCGGCACGTCACGAACCGGCCATGACCTGGACAGCTCAGGTACCCGACGAGATCAACGGCACTGTAGGTTCTTGCGCCATGGAGGAGCTGGACCGACAGATCGTGCAGCTGCTCGTCAAGGACGGGCGGATGAGCTACACAGACCTGGGCAAGGCCACGGGCCTGTCCACGTCGGCCGTGCATCAGCGGGTGCGCAGACTGGAACAGCGTGGCGTCATCCGCGGCTACGCCGCGGTCGTCGACCCCGATGCCGTCGGTCTGCCCATGACGGCCTTCATCTCGGTCAAACCGTTCGACCCCAGCGCCCCCGACGACATCGCGGACCGGCTCGCCGGCGTGCCCGAGATCGAGGCCTGTCACAGCGTCGCGGGCGACGAGAACTACATCCTCAAGGTGCGTGTGGCCACCCCGCACCAACTGGAGGAACTGCTGGCGCGCGTGCGCTCGCTCGCGGGCGTCTCGACCCGGACGACCGTGGTCCTGTCCACGCCGTACGAGGCCCGCCCACCGCGCGTCTGAGTCCCTCACCCGCGAGGGAGCGTCGGCGTGCGCGGGCGTACACGGCGCACTCAGGGAGTGAACAGCGGCCCTGGGTGCGGGACCGGCCCTTCGAGGGGCGAGACTGTGGGTCATGAGCGAACGCACCGCCCCGCCGTCCGCGGACCCGCAGCACACGGACCCGCCGCGCACCGTCCTGCTCCGCCGCGGAGAGGTCCACAGCCCCGCCGACCCCTTCGCCACCGCGATGGTCGTCGAGGGCGGCCAAGTGGCCTGGGTCGGTTCCGAGGGTGCCGCCGACTCCTTCGCGGACGGGGTGGACGAGGTGATCGACCTCGACGGGGCGCTGGTCACCCCGGCGTTCACCGACGCTCATGTGCACGCCACGGCCACCGGGCTGGCGCTCACCGGCCTCGATCTGTCCGAGGCGCCCTCACTGGAGGCCGCGCTGGCCCGGGTGAGGGAGTTCGCCGCCGCCCGCCCCGCCGACAGGGTCCTGCTCGGGCACGGCTGGGACGCCGCCCGCTGGCCCGGCGGCCGTCCACCGGCCCGTGCCGAACTCGACGCGGCCACCGGTGGTCGCCCCCTCTACCTCAGCCGGATCGACGTCCACTCCGCGGTCGTCAGCACCGCGCTGCTCGACCTCGTCGACCGGGAGGCCGTCGGCGGGGGCGGGCCGGACGGGCCGCTCACCGGCGACGCCCATCACGCCGTACGCGCCGCCGCGCTGGACGCCGTCACGCCCGCCCAGCGCACCGAGGCCCAGCGCGCCGCGCTGGCGCACGCCGCCTCGCTCGGCATCGGCACCGTTCACGAGTGCGGCGGCCCGGAGATCTCCTCCGAGGAGGACTTCACCGGCCTGCTGCGGCTTTCCGCCGAGGAACCCGGTCCGCGCGTCGTGGGCTACTGGGCCGAGCGGAACGTCGCCAAGGCGCGCGAACTGGGCGCGGCCGGCGCCGCGGGGGACCTGTTCGCCGACGGTGCCCTCGGCTCGCACACCGCCTGCCTGCACGCCCCGTACGCCGATGCCGGCCACACCGGCACCGCCCGTCTGGACGCCGCCGCGATCGCCGCCCATGTCGTCGACTGCACCGAGGCGGGCCTTCAGGCGGGCTTCCACGCCATCGGTGACGCCGCCGTCGCCGCGGTGACCGAGGGCGTGCGCGTCGCCGCCGAGAAGGTCGGCCTCGACCGCATCCGGGCCGCCCGCCACCGCGTCGAACACGCCGAAATGCTCGTCCCCCGGACCATCGCCGCCTTCGCCGAACTGGGCCTGACCGCCTCTGTCCAGCCCGCCTTCGACGCCCTGTGGGGCGGCGAGGACGGCATGTACGCCCGGCGCCTGGGAGCGGAGCGGGCCCGCACCCTGAACCCCTTCGCGGCCCTGCTGCGCGCCGGTGTTCCGCTCGCCTTCGGCTCCGACAGCCCGGTCACCCCCCTCGATCCGTGGGGCACCGTGCGGGCCGCCGCCTTCCACCGCACGCCGGAGCACCGCGTCTCCGTGCGGGCCGCGTTCACCGCGCACACGCGCGGCGGCTGGCGGGCGATCGGACGCGACGACGCGGGTGTCCTGGTGCCGGGCGCGCCCGCCGACTACGCGGTCTGGCACACCGGCGCTCTCGTGGTGCAGGCGCCCGACGACCGGGTGGCGCGCTGGTCCACCGACCCACGCTCCGGCACCCCCGGCCTGCCGGACCTGACCCCGGGCGGTGATCTGCCCGTCTGCAGGCGCACGGTGGTCGGCGGACGCACGGTCTTCGTACGGCCGGGCGAGTGATCTGTGCGGGCCGCCCGGTGGCGACTTCGCGGCGCACCCGCGTCGCGCGGACCTGCACATCCTCCCGCTGGATAGGTATGAAAATCGCATTGCGTAGATCGGGCGGATGTTGACAGGCGGCGGGGGGCCGGTAGGTTCGGCCGGGTCCACCACCGGACGCCCGACCGGGGAGTTCCGCCCGCTCGTGGCAGCGCCGCTGGGTCAGGGACGGTGTGCCGCACGGCCCACCGCCACTGGGAGCCAGGCTCAGCGACGGCGCGGCACCGAGGGAACGTTCCGGCGGGTTGACCGGAAGGTGTGACCCGGGTGGGGCCCGGTCGCTCAGTAGACAACGGCTTCAGGTCGACTCGCAGCCAGCGGGTCCCAGGTCGGCCCGAAGGGCGCCGGGCCCCCATCCGATGTGCGCGAAACAGCGCACCGTTGTCCGGTCCCCGGACAACAACAGCACCGTATGAACGCCCTTTCACGCATCGTTGGCGGCTGTGACCACTATGGTGGGACCCTGCACAGGAGATGAAGGGGCTGCAGTGAACGACGGCGACGGGACCCGCGCGGCGGAGACCCAGGGGAGGACCTTCGGCCCGCTCGGCAAAACCTTGGTGATCATCCCGACCTACAACGAGGCGGAGAACATCGAGGCGATCGTCGGCCGGGTGCGCAAGGCGGTTCCCGAGGCGGACGTTCTCGTGGCCGACGACAACAGCCCCGACGGCACCGGTACGCTCGCCGACGACCTGGCCGCCGAGGACGACCAGGTCCAGGTGCTGCACCGCAAGGGCAAGGAAGGCCTGGGCGCCGCTTACCTCGCGGGCTTCCGCTGGGGCGCGGAGCACGGTTACGGCGTACTCGTCGAGATGGACGCCGACGGCTCCCACCAGCCCGAGGAACTGCCCCGTCTGCTCACCGCGCTCAAGGGCGCCGACCTGGTGCTCGGTTCGCGCTGGGTGCCCGGCGGCCGTGTGGTCAACTGGCCGAAGTCCCGTGAGTACATCTCGCGCGGCGGCAGCCTCTACTCGCGCGTGGCGCTCGATCTGCCGCTGCGCGACATCACCGGCGGCTTCCGCGCGTTCCGCCGCGAGGCCCTGGAGGGCCTCGGTCTGGACGAGGTGGCTTCCCAGGGGTACTGCTTCCAGGTCGACCTCGCCCGTCGCGCGATCAAGGCCGGCCACCACGTCGTCGAGGTGCCCATCACCTTCGTCGAGAGGGAACACGGCGATTCGAAGATGAGCCGCGACATCCTCGTCGAGGCGCTGTGGCGGGTCACGGCGTGGGGCGTGGGGGAACGGGTGGGCAAGGTCCTCGGACGCGAGGAGGACAAGCGGGCCGGGCGGCCGAAACAGGGCGAGCGGGCCGAGCAGGCCGCCGGGCCGGCAAAGACCTGGGCGGAGCGGTCCGGACAGACGGAGCAGGTCAAGCCGTAGACCGGCCTGCCACTTGGATCGTCCCGGCGTCGCGTGTTCCTGGTGGCCCGCTGTTGCAGAGGCACCGCTTATCCCGAACTGAGCCGGCGTTCGGCACACTGGGACCATGACGACTGGCGCTCAGACCCCGAATCCCGTCCGGCCCCGGCGCTCCCGGCTGCGCACCTTCCTGCCGCTCGGCGTCGCCGCATGGCTGGTGCTGGAGATCTGGCTGCTCACGGTCGTCGCCGGGGCGTCCAACGGGCTGGTGGTCCTCCTGGTGCTGCTGGCCGGTCTGGTTCTCGGCTCGTTGGTCATCAAGCGGGCCGGCCGGCGCGCCTTCAGGAACCTCACCGAGACGCTGCAACAACAGCAGAACGGCGTACTGACCGAGCCCCGCCCGAACAGCGAGGGCAACGGCCTGATGATGCTGGGCGGACTGCTGCTGATCATCCCCGGTCCGGTCTCCGACGCGATCGGTCTGCTCCTGCTGGTGCCCCCGGTCCAGAGGTCCGTGAGCCGCCGTGCCGAGCGCACCCTCGAGCGCAAGCTCCGCGAGGCCACCCGGGGCCCTCTGGGGGACGCCTTCCAGCAGACGCGTATGCGCCGGCCCGACGGGAAGGTCGTCCAGGGCGAGGTGATCCGGGACGAGTCCGGGGCCACGCCGGGCGACTTCCCGCAGGGGCCCCGTCCGCCGCTTTCCCGCTGAGGACGGAGAGCGGCACCACGGGCGCCGGCAGGCAGGCCGGACGCACACAGGACCGGGGGCGTCGTACCAATCGGTACGACGCCCCCGGTCCTGTGTCGCTGTGCTCAGTTCTTCCGTCGGTCCTTTGCCGGGATCAAGCCGACTTTCGGCTGTCCCGGGGATGAACCGCAATGTTCATCGCACCGGAGCGCAGAACGGCGAGACGCTCCTCGAGGACCTCTTCGAGTTCCTCTCGGGTACGTCGCTCCATCAGCATGTCCCAATGCGTACGCGCGGGCTTGGCCTTCTTCTCCTCGGGGCCGTTGCCGTCGACCAGGAGTGCCTGGGCACCGCAGACCTTGCACTCCCACTCCGGCGGGATCTCCGCCTCGACCGAGAAGGGCATCTCAAAGCGGTGCCCCTTCTCGCATGCGTACTCCACGGCCTGGCGCGGGGCCAGGTCGATGCCGCGGTCCGTCTCGTAGCTGGTCACCACGAGGCGCGTGCCGCGAAGAGCTCGCTCACTCATGAATCGTGCCTCCCGGGCTTGTCGCCCACAGGACAGGTGTCGCTGTCGTCGTCATCAGGTCAACGTCCGGTCGGCGGTAAAGATTCCCGTTCCGGGCCATGTGTCGCCGTCGTAGCCGCAGCCTTGTCAACCAGTGCAGTACCCACCGGCGCCCGGTTTGTCACATCTGATGAAAGACATGACACAGCGTTTCGGCATCTTTGACGCGCAGTAACGGTACACCTGGCAGGCCAAACGCGTACACTACAGCTCTTTCGCGCCAAGTGCTAAATCCTCTCCGGAACGGGATTCCCCGCGTCGGCGATCGCCCGGCGCACCGGCACCCGCGCGAGCAGCGCGAAACCGAGGACGAAGAAGGCCACCAGCGAGATGATCGCGTCCCGGTAGCTGCCCGTCAGCTGGTAGGTCAGCCCGAACAGCAGCGGCCCGAGCCAACTCGTCCCACGGTCGCTCAGCTCGTACGCCGAGAAGTACTCGGCCTCCTTGCCGGGCGGTACGAGGTGCGAGAACAGCGACCGGGACAGCGCCTGGCTGCCGCCGAGGACCAGGCCGATCCCCGCGGCCAGGACGAAGAACCACACCGGCTCCCCGGCGGGCAGGAAGTAGCCGGCGGCCAGCGTGAGCGTCCAGGCGACCAGCGAGCCGAGGATCGTCCGCTTCGCCCCGTGGATCCGGGCCAGCCGGCCCAGCGCCAGCGCGCCCACCACCGCCAGCACCTGGACCAGCAGCACGGCCACGATGAGGGTGGACTGCCCGAGCCCCAGTTCCTTCGAACCGTAGACCGAGGCCTGCGAGATCACCGTCTGGATGCCGTCGTTGTAGACCAGGTACGCCAGGAGGAAGGCGAGCGTCAGAGGGTGGCGGCGCATGTCGCGGAAGGTCGCCGCGAGCTGCCGGAAACCGGTCGGGGCGCCCGCCTCCCGCACGGGAGCGCGGCGGTCACGCAGCCGCCGCAGCGGCACCAGGGTGAAGGCGCCCCACCACAGGCCCGCCGACGCCAGGCAGATGCGGACCGCCATGCCCTCGGAGAGCCCGAAACCGTCATGGGCGGTGTAGAGGACCAGGTTGGCGACGAGCACCAGGGCGCCCGCCGCGTAGCCGAAGGCCCAGCCCCGCGAGGAGACCGCGTCCCGCTCCTGGGGCGTCGCGATCTGCGGCAGGTAGGAGTTGTAGAGCATCATCGCCACGGACTGCGCCGCGTTCGCCACGATCAGCAGCGCACCCCCCAGCAGATACCGCTCGCCGTCGAGGAGGAACATGCACGCAGTCGCGGCGGCCCCGGTGTAGGCGGCGGCCGCGAGCAGCGGCTTCTTGCGGCCGGTGCGGTCCGCGGCGGCGCCCACCAGAGGCATCGCGAGTACCGCCATGATCACCGACAGGGAGACCGAGTACGCGAAGAAGGACCCCGCGCGCACCGGAATGCCGAAGGGATGGACGAACCCGTCCGCGTCCGCGGCCGCCTCGGCGACCGAGGTCAGATAGGGGCCGAGGAACACGGTGAGCACGCTCGTGGAGTACACGGAGCATGCCCAGTCGTAGACGTACCAGCCGCGCTGCTGGTACCGCCGGCCGGCCGCCTCGTCCGCCGCCGGTGACCGCACGGTGCCGTTGCCCACCCGCGCCCTCGCTTCCCCGTGAACGCGCTCGGCGGCCGGGCAGGGTCTCAGACCCAGATGCCGCGGTCCTCCATGACCTCGCGCAGTGTGTCGATGTGATCGGTCATGATGCCATCCACCCCCAGGTCCAGGAGCCGGTGCATCCGCTCCGGCTCGTTGACCGTCCACACGTGCACCTGAAGCCCCCGGGCGTGGGCGGTGCGCACGAAGCGACGGTCCACCACCGGGACGCCGGACCGGGTCTGAGGCACCTGGGCGGCGACGGCCGACCGACGCACCGCCACCGGCACACCCCACGACCGCAGCCGGAGGTTCAGCACCCCCCGCGTGCCGTACGACGTCGCGAGGCGGGGCCCGGCCAGCCGCTGGGCGCGCACCACGCGTGCCTCCGAGAACGAGCCCAGGCAGACCCGGTCCCAGGCGTTCGTCCGCCCGACCAGTTCCAGAAAGGGCAGGAGGGCGGGCTCTGCCTTGACGTCGACGTTCCACCGCACCTCGGGGAAGGCGGTGAGCAGCTCCTCGAACAGGGGCACCGGCTCCCGGCCCGCCACCCGCGCCTGCTCCACGTCCCGCCACGGCAGGTCGCAGATCGGGCCGGCTCCGTCCGTCACCCGGTCCAGGGTCGAGTCGTGGAACGCGACGAGCCGGCCGTCGCGGGTGACATGGACGTCGGTCTCGATGTAGCGATAGCCCGCCTCGACGGCGCACCGGAACTGGCGCGCCGTGTTCTCCAGGCCGCCCCCCGCCCCGCCCCGGTGGGCGAAGGCGATCGGACCGGGATGGTCGAGGTACGGGTGGCGTATCGGTGGAGTCACGGACGCAGTATCGCCCCACGCGGTTGACCCGTGGCAACGACCGTGCTGCCGCCGGATGCCGGGGAGACGGCGAACACCCGCAGGAACAGCTGGGCGAGCGGACCGATCGTCACCGCGTACAACAGGGTCGCCACGCCCACGGTGCCGCCGAGCGCGAAGCCCGTGACGACCACCGTGGCCTCGATCACCGTACGTACCAGCCGGATCGACACCCCCGTGCGCCGGTTCAGTCCCGTCATCAGCCCGTCGCGCGGACCGGGCCCGAAGCGTGCCGCGATGTACAGCCCCGTCGCCGCGCCGTTCAGCACGATGCCGGCCGCCGTCATCGCCACCCGGAGGACCATGCCGTGCGCTTCGGGCACCACGGCCAGGGTCGCGTCCATGGCCGCCCCGATCACCAGGACGTTGGAGACGGTGCCCAGCCCCGGGCGCTGGCGCAGCGGGATCCAGAGCAGCAGCACCGCCGCGCCCAGGACGGTCAGCACCACGCCCATCGACAGGCCCGTGCGCTCGGAGAGACCCTGGTGCAGCACGTTCCACGGCTCCAGGCCGAGCCCCGACCTGACCAGCAGCGCCGAGCTCGCGCCGTACAGCGCCAGACCGGCGTAGAGCTGGAACAGCCGCCGTGCGAGGTGCCCGTACCGGGGCGGGTGGCTGGACAAGGTGTCCCCCTGTGGTGGAAGTGGACCGATGCATGACACCCTGTGGCGTGGATGGAAATCTCATCCATGGCCAATTCGGGGAAGGTGGACTGATCTCGATGGCGCAGTGGACCTCGGCGGTGGGTGCGGCGCAGCTCGCCCGGCTGCTCAACTCCCAGCAGGACCGCCCTGGCGGCCCCGGGACCCGCCGCCCGCCCGCCTACCGGGCCCTCGCCGACGGCATCCGGCTCCTGGTGCTCGAAGGGCGCGTCCCCGTGGCGGCCCGGCTGCCCGCCGAGCGGGAACTCGCCCTGTCGCTGTCCGTCAGCCGCACCACCGTCGCCGCCGCCTACGAGGCGCTGCGCGGCGAGGGCTTCCTGGAGTCACGGCGCGGCGCCGGCAGCTGGACCGCCGTCCCGGCCGGGAACCCGGTCCCCGCGCGGGGGCTGGAACCGCTGCCCCCCGAGACGCTCGGCTCGATGATCGACCTCGGCTGCGCCGCGCTGCCCGCGCCCGAACCCTGGCTCACCCGCGCCGTGCAGGGCGCTCTGGAGGAACTGCCGCCCTACGCACACACCCACGGCGACTACCCGGCCGGACTGCCCGCGCTGCGCGCGACGATCGCCGACCGGTACACCGCGCGGGGCATTCCGACCATGCCCGAGCAGATCATGGTGACGACCGGGGCGATGGGCGCCATCGACGCCATCTGCCACCTCTTCGGCGGCCGAGGCGAGCGCATCGCCGTCGAATCGCCGTCCTACGCCAACATCCTCCAGCTGATGCGCGAGGCCGGGGCCCGGCTGGTCCCCGTGGCCATGGCGGAGGGGCTGGCCGGCTGGGACGTGGACCACTGGCGCCGGGTGCTGCGGGAGGCGGCACCGCGCATCGCGTACGTCGTCGCCGACTTCCACAACCCGACCGGGGCGCTCGCCGACGAGGACCAGCGACGCCGGCTCGTGGACGCGGCGCGGTCGGCGGGGACGGTGCTGGTCGCCGACGAGACGATGAGCGAGCTCTGGCTCGACCCGGACGTGGAGATGCCACGCCCCGTGTGCGCCTTCGACCCGGCCGGGTCCACGGTGATCACGGTCGGCTCGGCGAGCAAGGCCTTCTGGGCCGGCCTGCGCATCGGCTGGGTGCGCGCGGCCCCCGACGTGATCCGCAGCCTCGTCGCCGCGCGCGCCTACGCGGATCTGGGCACGCCCGTCCTGGAGCAGCTGGCGGTGAACTGGCTGTTCGGCACGGACGGCTGGGAGCGGGCCGTGGAGATCCGGCGCGCACAGGCCAGGGAGAACCGGGACGCGCTGGTCGGTGCGGTGCGACGGGAACTGCCCGACTGGCAGTTCGAGGTCCCGCGCGGCGGGCTCACCCTGTGGGTGCGCACCGGAGGGCTCTCGGGGTCGCGGATCGCCGAGGCGGGGGAGCGGGTCGGCGTACGAGCGCCTTCGGGGCCCCGCTTCGGGGTCGACGGGGCGTTCGAGGGATATGTGCGGCTGCCGTTCACCGTGGGCGGCGCGGTGGCCGAGGAGGCGGCGCTACGGCTGGCCGCGGCGGCACGGATGGTCGAGAACGGCGGGACGTCGGGGGTGGAGGCGCCGCGCACCTTCGTGGCGTAGGGCCTGCCCGGCGGATCGTGCCAAAGACGCGGGATCCGGCGTGTCCTCCCCGAGTTCCTTCGAGCAGGGGCCCCATGAGCAGGGGCCCCATCACGTCGGCGCCTGCGCGAAGGGGCGACGGGAGCCGGGGCGGGCGCCACGGCCGACGCGCGGCGGACGGTCAGGAAGGGGACTCGGTGGCGGCCGCCTCCGCGGGAACCGGCTCCAGAAGGGACTCGTCCGCGTCCGACGCACGCGTGTCCGTGGTGGTCTTGTCCATGGAGCGCTTCTCCATGGACATCGCGTCCGCCGTGACCCCGGGTACGGGGCCGGGTTCCGCTGCAGTGCGCTCCCGCTCCGCCCGTGCGTGGTCCTGGACGGAGCGGGCCGGGAGCAGCTCCAGTACCGCCTGCCGATGGTCGTCGCGGGTCGCGTCGTCGTACGGGTTCGGCGTGGCCGGGACCTGGAGACGGTGCACCGGGCCTGTACCCAGGCGGGCGTATCCGCGGCCCGCGGGGACGTGATCGAGGGGGGTGGTGTGCGGAGGAGCGCCCAGGACGGCCGTCACCTGTTCCAAGGTCGCGGGGCCGAGGACGACACGCGCGCGGGTGTGCTGCCGTACCGCGGCGCTGAGGGTCTCCAGACTGTCGAGCTGATCTGCGACGACGACCGTGACGTTCGCCGGACGGCCGTGCCGCAGCGGGACCTGGAGCAGTGACTGGGGGTCCTCCCGGCCGTCGGCGGCGGCGAGGTGCGTGAACGTGCCGGGGCGGTCCAGCAGGATCCACAACGGCCGCTTGGTGTCCTCGGGCGGCGGATCGCCCGCCTGGTGGGCGCGGTTGGCCGCGATCAGCCGGCGCTCCGTTTCGCGCGCGGCCCACTGGAGACTCTCCAGCGCGCCCGCCAGGCCGCACTCGACGGCGAGCACGCCGTCCCGGCCGGTCAGGCACGCGTACTCACCGGTGCCGCCGCCGTCGACGATCACCACGTCGCCGTGGAGCAGCGCCTGGAGGGCGACTGAACGCAGCAGGGTGGTGGTGCCGCTGCCGGGCTGCCCGGCAGCCAGCAGGTGTGGTTCGGTGGAGCGGATGCCGGTGCGCCAGACGACCGGGGGGACGTCGCGCCGCTCCTCGCCGTGGGTGAGCGGCAGGGTCCGGCGCACCTGCGTGGGGTCGGTGAAACCGAGGACCGTCTCACCGGGGGACGTGACGAAACGCTGGGCGGCGATGTCGGCGGGCAGCGGGGCGAGGACCTGGACCGTGAGTTCATTGCCCTCCTCGTCCCAGGCGAAGTGGTATTCGCGGCCGCGCCCCGACTTGGCGGTGAGAAGATGCTCGATCCGCGCGCGGGACTCCGCCTCGCTGTCGGTGTAGTAGGCGGGGTAGGCGATCACCAGGCGCGTGATACGGCCGGTGCCGTCGAACTCGTACGCGGGGAAGGCCTTCTCCCATGTGCCGCCGTGGGTGTACAGGGGGTCGGGGTCGCCTGCCGAGGAGAAGTACGGCACCAGGGCGTCGTACAGCGACTTGAGGCGCTGGGCCTGCGACTCGTCGGGGCCGTCCGGTGCGGCGGGGCCACGGTCCCGGCCCTGCCAGGCCGCCGCCGCCATCAGGGTGATGGCGGCGAGCAGCGGACCGTACGGGAGCAGTGCGACGGCCAGGATCACCGACGCCACCAGGAAGAGCAGCGCACCGCGCCGGTCCCTGGGGGTGTCGAGCCACCTGCGCCGCCCGGCCGAGGCCAGTCGGCGCAGTCCGCGCGCGATCGTGATCAGCGGGTGGAGGACGTCGGTGGCGCCGTCGGCCGCCGTCCGGGCCAGCTCCCGGCTCCGGGCGAGGTGAGCGCCGCGGTTGCTCAGGATGCGGGGAAGGGGACGCCGGGCCACTGCTGCCTCCAGGGCGTGGGTGAGGGTGGGCGAGGGCTTGGGGGGTCAGAACCTGATGCCGCCGAGGAGGCCTGCCAGGCTCTCGCCGCCGGCCTTGATGCTCGGCGCGATGGCCGTACTGGCCAGATAGAAGCCGAACAGCATCGCCACCACGGCGTGCAACGGCTTCAGGCCGTCCTTGCGGCAGAGGATGAAGAGGACGATGCCGAGCAGGACGACGCCTGAGATCGAGAGGATCATGTGAGTTCTCCTGGTTCGCGGGGGACAGTCACCATGAGTACTTCCAGGATCACAGAATGTATCTATACGACAAAAGGTGCAAGTGAGTGAATGCAGCATGATTTCGCCCGGTCGGCGGACTGTTCCCGGCCTGAACGACGTGGGCGGTTGCGCACGGACGGGTATGCCGTGATCTTTGCCTCGGGCACGTCGGCCCATGTGCCGGGCGAGCCAGTACCCTGGCGATTCACCCGTACGGCTCTGCCCCGCTCGCAGACGTACGCCCTGTCCCCGATGCGCGGAGTGATCCGTGGTGAGAGGCGGTTCGGCCGATATGACTGAAGCCCCCGACCCCGAGGTCGTGGAGCTGGCGACCAGGATCTTCGACATGGCCCGGAGCGGCCGGACCGAGGAACTCGTGGCCTACGTCGACGCGGGCGTGCCGGCCGACCTCACCAACGACCGGGGCGACTCGCTCGTGATGCTCGCCGCGTACCACGGTCACGCCGACGCGGTCCGCGCGCTGCTGGAACGCGGCGCCGACGTCGACCGGATCAACGACCGGGGGCAGACCCCGCTCGCGGGAGCCGCCTTCAAGGGCGACACCGAAGTGGTCAAGGCCCTCCTGCAGGGCGGCGCCGATCCGGCCGTCGGCACTCCCTCGGCCGTCGACACGGCCCGGATGTTCGCCCGCGCGGAGCTGCTCGAGCTGTTCGGCGTGAACTGAGGCGCCCCGGCGCAGCGGATGAACGCAGCGGACGGAAGAGCCGCGCGACGAAGAAGCGCACCGAACGGCACTGAACCGCGCAGCCGCGCACGCTCCGGCCGACGAAGGCGCGGAAACGGCAGCGGAAACACACGGCGAACGGGGGAGGCGGTGGAGGGCCGCCGGAATTCGGTCGCGGCAGATGTGACCGCCGGGTCATCATGACGACGTGATTCACGGACGCGATGGCTGGGCAGGTGTTGCCGCACCGCGCGGGCCGTGACGCGGTCCGCGAGGGCCACGGACGAGAGGCAGAGGAAGATGGTCTACAGCAAGCAGGAAACGGCGGGCGCCCCGACGTGTTGGCACGCGGCCAGGTAATGCACGTCCCCGGTTGCGTCGACGCTTGATGTGAGGCTGTTTCCCATGTTCGATCCGGTCATAGCGCCCAGCGGTACGCTGCTCGGCCTGCTCCAGCGGGGTCGTGGCGACGGCACGCTGCATGCGCTCACCGCCCCGCGCTTCGAGACGCTCGAGGCGCTGAACCACTGCGTGCTCCACGACCCGCGCCACGACTGGCAGGTGGAGAACCGCTCCCTCTACTACGCCCGCCTCTACCTGGACCTGCACGGCGAACTGGACGCCATCGAGGCCCACCTCTTCGATGCCGAGGACATCCTCGACACCGACGAGTCCCGCACCGGCCTCGCCCTCGCCGTGCTCGGACACCTGGCCTCCTACGGCAGGCGGGACGCGCTCGCCCTGTTGCGCAGGTACGCCGCCGAGGGGGCCAACTGGGCCTGGGCCCTGGACGAACTGGCCCTCCGGGACGACGACGCGGGCCTGCGCGCCCTCGCCGCCCCCGTGCTCGCGCGATTCGCCACCGATCCCGAGGGCGAGGCCGAACTGGCCGCCACGGTCCGCGACGCCTTCGAACCGCGGCCCTGGCGTTTGTGGGCCGACGACCCGCGTGAATCCGTCGCCGCGCGCGTGCGGGCCGCCCATGAGACCGGCTGCTTCGACCGTTGGCAGCGGCAGATGCGCCCCGCCGGGCCCCGCCCCGGGTGGAGCGTGCAGGCCGTGTTCGCATGGGCCCAGCAAGGGATCGAGCGCGGTGCCGCCCTGCATGTCCCGGCCGCCCGCTGCCTCACCGCCGTCGCGGGCCCCGAGGACCGGCCCGAGATCGTCCGTGCCGCCGAGGACGGCACGGAGGGCGCCCGCTGCACCGCCCTGCGCTACCTGGCCGACGGCAACGACCCGGACGCCCTCACCCTGATCGAGCGGGCCGTGGCCGACGGGCCCGCGCCCGTCGTGGAGGCCGCCGTCGACGCCTTCGAACGGATGCGGAGTCTCGCTGCCGTGGACCGCGCGCGCCGCTGGGCCTGCCGGCCCGACGCCCTGGGCGCCGCCGCCGGCCGCGTCCTCGCCTGCCGGGGCGGTGTCCAGGACCGCGACCTGGTCCTCGCCGCCCTGCGCGAGGCGGTGCGGGGCGAGGGCCCCGACGCGCCGACCCTGTGGACTCTCGTCGACGGTGCCGGACGCCTGGACATCGCCTGCGCCGCTCCCGTGCTCCGGCACATCTACCGCGAGACCGCCTCCTCCCACCTGCGAGGCCGGGCCGCCCGTGCCCTCGCCGCCACCGACCCGTCCTACGGCAGCGGCTTCGCCGTCGAGTGCCTCTGGGACTGCGAGGAGTCCACCCGCGAGATCGCCGCGCGGCACGCCGAGACCGGCGACGCCCGGGTCGTCGAGCGACTGCGCCGGCTCGCCGCCGACCCGGCCGAGGAGGCCGAGGTGCAGACCGCCGTACGCAGCCGGATGGGTCCCGGGGAGACCGTCGTGTGACCGCCCGGACGCGCGCAGTGTGAACAAGGGACGACCCGCGGGTCAGGCGCGCATGGACGGCGTTCGGCCCGCGTGGGGGCGCGGGGCAACGCTCACGGGACGTTCCCCCACCGGAAAGATCCACGTTGACGTGGCCACGTCCGGTGCGGCGAGAACACCCGTATGCGAGTCGTCATCGTGACCGAATCCTTTCCCCCCGATGTGAACGGCGTGGCCCACTGCGCGCTCCAGACCGCCCGGCACCTCGTCGACCGCGGTCACACCCCTGTCGTCGTCGCCCCCGCCACCGCGGACCACGAGCCCGACGGCCAGGCTCCGTGTCCCGTCGTCCGGGTCCCCTCCCTTCCGCTCCCGGGCTACCCGCAGGTCCGCGTCGCTCTCCCCAGCCGACGCGTCGCCGCGGCGATCGCCGAGCACGGGGCCGACCTCGTCCACCTGGCCAGCCCTTTCGTGCTCGGGGTACGCGGCATGGCGTCGGCCTCGCGTCTCGGCCTGCCCGCCGTCGCCGTCTACCAGACCGATCTCGCCGGCTACGCCCGCACGTACATGGGTGCCGGTCAGGCCACGGCCTGGCGCCGTATCAGGTCCGTGCACTCGGCCGCCGACCTCACCCTCGCCCCGTCCGGCGCCGCACAGAGCGACCTCCGGGCGCATGGCGTCCCCAGGGTCAAGCTGTGGCCGCGCGGCGTGGACACCGTCCGCTTCCGGCCCGGTCTGCGCGACGAGGCGCTGCGCCGGGAACTCGCCCCGAACGGCGAGCTGATCGTCGGGTACGTCGGCCGGCTCGCCCCCGAGAAGCAGGTCGAGCTGCTGGCCGGGGCGAGCACCCTGCCCGGAGTACGGGTCGTCGTCGTGGGCGACGGACCGAGCCGGCCGAGCCTGGAACAGGCCATGCCCGGCGCGGTCTTCCTGGGGCGCCGCACCGGCGACGAACTCGCCCGCATCTTCGCCTCGCTGGACGTCTTCACCCACACGGGCCCCTTCGAGACCTTCTGCCAGACCGTGCAGGAGGCCATGGCGAGCGGCGTACCCGTGGTGGCGCCCGCCGTGGGCGGCCCGCTGGACCTGGTCGTCCACGGGCGAACCGGATTCCTGGTGCCGCCGCGCGACGCCGCCGCGGTCCGGGACGCGGTGTGGTCCCTGGCCGCGGACCCCGGACTGCGGGCCTCCTACGGGGCGGCGGGACGCGCCATGGTCGAGGGACGTACCTGGGCCGCCGTCGGGGACCAGCTGATCGGCCACTACGCGGACGTGCTCGCCGGGCGCCGGACGGCGGTGGCGGCATGAACGCCACCGTGGGAACGGGCGCTCGGCCGACCGGCGTCCCGCCCGCAGGGGGCCCGGCGGTCCGCCCGGTGCCGGCGGACGGCACCCGGGGGGCCGAAGGCCCGCTGCGGATCGTACGGCTCGCGAACTTCGTCGCACCGGCCTCCGGCGGACTGCGCACCGCCCTGCGGGAGCTCGGCAAGGGCTACCGGGCGGCGGGGCACGAATCCGTGCTCATCGTCCCCGGCGACCGGGCGGACGACCGGCAGACCGAGCAGGGGCGGGTGATCACCCTGCCGGGACCGCTGTTGCCCGGCACCGGCGGCTACCGCGTCCTCACCGACAAGCGGCGGCTGACCGCCCTGCTCGAGGAACTGGCGCCCGACCGGCTCGAGGTGTCCGACCGTACGACCCTGCGCTGGACCGGGAGATGGGCGCGGCGGGCGCGGGTGCCCGCGGTCATGGTCTCCCACGAGACCGCCGACGGCGTGCTGCGCACCTGGGGCGTGCCGGAGGCGGTCGCACGGCGCACCGCCGACACCCTCAACATCCGTACCGCCCACACCTACGCGCGCGTCGTGTGCACCACCGAGTTCGCCGAGCGGGAGTTCGCCCGGATCGGCGCCCGCAACGTCGTACGGGCGCCGCTCGGTGTCGACCTGACGGAGCGGCACCCGGCGCTGCGCGACCCCTCGGTGCGGGCCCGCTTCGCGCGCGCGGCGGAGACACTGCTGGTGACCTGCACCCGGCTGTCCGTGGAGAAGCGGCCCGGTACGGCGCTGGACGCGCTCGAGGCGCTGCGGCGGCGTGGACGGCAGGCGGTGCTGGTGGTGGCCGGGGACGGTCCGCTGCGGACGCGGCTCGAACAGCGCGCGCGGGAACGCGGACTGCCCGTCGTCTTCCTGGGCCACGTCCTCGACCGGACGTTCCTCGGCGCCCTCCAGGCCTGTGCCGACGTGTGCCTGGCGCCGGGACCGGCGGAGACCTTCGGGCTCGCCGCGCTGGAGGCGATGGCCTGCGGGACGCCAGTGGTGGCGAGTACCTCGTCCGCGCTGCCCGAGGTGCTCGGCACCGCCGGGGCGATTGCCAAAGACCGGGGCGAGTCGTTCGCGGACGCCGTCGAACTCCTGCTGGAACGGCCGGAGACGGAACGGCGCGAGGTGGCACGCGCGCGTGCGGAACGCTTCGGGTGGGAGGCGGCGGTGACGGCCTTCCTCGACGCCCACGAGGCCCCGCGGCAGGCGTCCGTACGAGGCGGCGTGCGGGAGAGCACCCTGGAGAACGGACGGGAGGACGTGGTGCCGGTCCGGTACGTGCCCGCGGCGCTGCCGGGAGGCCCGCTGTGAGCCCCGTGCGCTTCGTGGCCCTCGGAGACTCACTGACCGAGGGCGTGGGGGATCGCACCGCGGGCGGATGGCGGGGCTGGGCCGCGCTGCTCGCCGGGTCGCTCGGCGAGCAGCCCGCGCGGTTCACCAACCTCGCGAGGAGCGGGGCGCAGACGCGTGACGTGCTCGAAGCGCAGCTGCCCGTGGCACTGGCCCTGGGGCCCGAACTGGTCTCGGTCGTCGTCGGGGTCAACGACACCCTGCGCCAGAGCTTCGACATCCACGCCGTCGCCGGACGACTGGACCAGGTGTACGCGGCCTGCACCGACCAGGGTGCCGTGCTGCTCACCGCGTGCCTGCCCGACCCCGGTGGCGTCATGGGCCTGCCCGGGGCACTGGCCAGGCCGCTGGCCCGGCGGCAGCGTGCGGTCAACACCGTCGTCCACACACTGTCCGACCGGTACGGCGCGGTCCACCTGCACGCCGGTGAGGGCGACTGGGTCACCGACCGCGCGATGTGGAGCGTGGACCGGATGCATCCCGGCGAGCGGGGGCACCGTCAACTGGCACTGAGGTTCCACGCACTGCTGGCGGAACGTGGCCTCGCGGCCGGACCGGCGCCCTCGCCGGAGCCGCAGTCCCCGGCACCCACCCCGGGGGCGAGCCTGTGGTGGATGGCCACGGCCGGCACCGGATGGGTGGCCCGCCGGTGCACCGACCTGCTGCCCCAGCTCCTCACGCTCGCCGCCGACGAACTGCGGCACCGCGCGCGGGGCACGAGCATCCGGCTCGACCTGCGGGCCTCCGCCTCGGTGTCGGCGGCACTGGCCGCCCTGTCGGCGGTGGAGCAACGACCGGGCACCTCCCAGGGATTCAGCGGCGCCCTACCGCGGTGAAGCGGACCGGGGTGCCGGGGACGGCCTGAGCGGCGGCCGGGAGGTCGGCGGGGCGGACCACCGCGATCACCGGATAGCCCCCGGTGGTCGGGTGGTCGGCCAGGAACACCACCGGCCTGCCGTCCGGCGGAACCTGCACCGCGCCCAGCACCATGCCCTCGCTGGGCAGTTCGTCCGGCCGGGCCCGCTCCAGAGAGGGGCCGACCGTGCGCAGCCCGATGCGGTTGCTCGCGGGGGAGACGTGATACGCGCGGGAGGTCAGGGTCCGTAGCGCTTCCGGGGTGAACCAGTCGTCGCGCGGCCCCGGTGTCACCCGCAGGACCAGCTCGTCCGGGGGCGCCGGCTGCGGGGCGACATCCACGCGCGTGAGGAGACCGCGCGGCGCCCCCAGAGGGAGGACGGCGCCGTCCGCGAGGGGCGCCGGACCGAGGCCCGAGAGCAGGTCGGTGGAGCGGCTGCCGAGCACCGGCTCGACGGCGATCCCCCCGGAGACGGCCACATAGGCGCGCACGCCGGCGACCGCGGCCCCGACGTCCAGCAGCGCTCCGGCGCCGACGCGCACCGGTGCGCCCCAGGCGGCCGGACGGCCGTCCACGGTGACGGGGCAGGGGGCACCACCGACCGCGACGACCACTTCCGCGCGGGGGCGTACGGCGCAGCCGGTGAGGGTGGTCTCCAGGACCGCGGCGTCGGGCGGATTGCCGGCCAGCCGGTTGGCGAGGGCTGCGGCGGGTCCGTCCAGGGCGCCGGAGCGGGGCACCCCGAGATGGGCGTGCCCGGGGCGCCCGCGGTCCTGCACGGTGCTCAGGGCTCCCGCCCGTACGACGACGAGCGCACGGCCCGTCATACGGCCGGTTCTGACGTGTTCGTGGGACATGGAGTGTCCGGGGGGCCGGGCGCTTTCGGGGCTTTTGCGGGTCTCGGCGCGTTCCGGTTCCCCCGTACGCCCGTGGGCCGCGACGGTTCCACCGGGACGAAGCGCACAAGGGTGCCGGGGGAGAGGAGTGCCGCAGGGGCCCGGTCGGGGTCCCACAGCACCAGGTCCGTGGTACCGATCAGCTGCCAGCCGCCCGGCGACGACCGCGGGTACACGCCCGTGTAGGAACCCGCCAGCGCCACCGAGCCCTTCGGCACCGAGGTACGCGGGGTCGCCCGGCGCGGCACGCCGAAATGGCTCGGCAGCCCCGTGAGATAGCCGAAGCCGGGCGCGAAACCGCAGAAGGCGACACGGAACTCGGTACCCGCGTGGATACGGGCCGCCTCCCGCGCGGTGACGCCCCAGTGCGCCGCGACGGCGGCCAGGTCCGGGCCGTCGTAGCGCACCGGGACCCTGACCGTCTCCCCCGCGCGCGAGGGCACGGGCGGCAACGCCACGGCCGTCAGCTCGGCGGCCAGCCGGCCGGGGTCCGCCAGGCCGTCGAGCAGTACCGTGCGCGCCGCCGGAACGATCTCGCCGACCGGCAGCGAGCCCTCCGCCCGGCGTCGCAGCAACGCGGAATGGAGCGCCTGCGCCTCGCCGTCCGAGGCGACCTCGACGAGCAGGGCGTCCGCACCGACGGGCAGAACCCTCATGTGAACGCCTCCACCCGGACGCCCGACGCCTCCAGGCGCGTGCGGACCCGTCGGGCCAGCTCCACCGCTCCGGGGGTGTCACCGTGCAGGCACAGGGAACGTGCCCGCACCACGATGCGCCGCCCCGAGTGCGCGTCGACCTCCTGGGACCGGGCCAGGTCCACCGAGCGCGCCACGACGGCCTCCGGGTCGCTCACCAAGGCGCCCTCCTGGTGGCGGGGCACCAACGTGCCCTCGTCGCCGTACGCGCGGTCGGCGAACGCCTCCGGGACGACAGGCAGCCCCGCCTTCCCGGCCAGCTCCAGCAGGCGCGACCCGGGCAGGCCGAGGACGGGCAGCGCGGCGTCGGCGAGAAGCACCCCGTCGACGACCGCTCCGGCCTGGTCCTCGTCGCGCACGACCCGGTTGTAGAGCGCCCCGTGCGGTTTGACGTAGGCCACGCGGGCCCCCGCCGCGCGTGCGAACACCTCCAGGGCGCCGATCTGGTAGGCCACTTCGGCCGCCAGTTCGGCGGACGGCACATCCATCGCGCGCCGTCCGAAGCCCGCGAGGTCCCGGTAGGAGACCTGGGCGCCGATCCGTACCCCGCGTGCGGCGGCCAGCTCGCACACCCGGCGCATGGTGGCCGCGTCGCCGGCGTGGAAGCCGCAGGCCACGTTGGCGCTGGTGACGACGGACAGCAGCTGCTCGTCGTCGGTGAGACGCCAGCGGCCGAAGCCCTCACCGAGGTCGGCGTTCAGGTCGATCGAGATCATGGAAGGCCCGTCTCCCCTCGTCGGGCCGGGGCCGTGGAGAGGGACCGGGCCGTGGGAAGTACAGTAGATATCGTTCAACGATCCTTCAATACCCGTGTTGTCCGGCCCTCAGCCGTGCGATTGAATTCCGGGCATGGCAGAGCAGCTGAGCGGACTGGCCGGCGACCGCGCCCTGTTGGGCCGCACCAGCACCGCCGAACGGGTCTCGGACATCCTCAGAAGCCGGATCGCCGAGGGGTATTTCCCGCCCGGGACACGTCTGCCGGAGGACGGCATCGGCGGCGCGCTCGGCGTCTCCCGCAACACCCTGCGCGAGGCGTTCCGGCTGCTCACCCACGAGCGCCTGCTCGTCCACGAGTTGAACCGGGGCGTCTTCGTGCGGGTCCTGACCGTCGAGGACGTCGAGGACATCTACCGCACCCGCCGCCTCGTCGAGTGCGCCGTCGTGCGAGGGCTCCGGGAGCCGCCCCGCCGACTCGACGCGCTCTCCGCCGCGGTGCGCAAAGCGCGCGCCGCGGCGCGCGAAGGCGACTGGAACGCAGTGGGTACGGCCAACATCCACTTCCACCGGGAACTGGTGGCGCTGGCCGGCAGTGAACGCACGAACGAGCTGATGCGCAGCGTGTTCGCCGAACTGAGGCTCGCCTTCCACGTGGTGGACGAACCCCGTCGGCTCCACGAACCGTACATGGCGCGCAATGCGGACATCCTTCGGGCTCTGCGGTCCGGGCAGCGGGACCAGGCCGAGGCGCTGCTGGCGGGGTACCTGGACGACTCGCTCGAGCGCATGGCGGAGGTGTACCGGCGCAGGGCGGGGGAGGGGGAACGGGGGGTGTGACAACCGCGACACCGTGGCGCATCTGCGTCGTTTGGGTGGTTGTCAGACCGAGGACCTAGTCTGTGCACCGTGACCTCACCAGCATCGACGGACAGTGCTCCGCCCCAGCTCAGCGCGGGGCCGCGGCCCGCTTTGGGCCCGGCGGCCGACGAGGGGCTGGCCCGGCGGCTGCGCGCGCTCGCCTGCACCGCGCCGCTGCACGACCTCGACGCGCGCAAGGCCAACCTGGCCGGCGAGTACTCGGTGTACGGCATGGCGGAGATCGCCCTGGCGGCCATCGACCTGGTCACGCTGAACATGGACTTCGACACGGGCGCCGACCACGAACAGATAGTGGCCCGGCTCATCCCGCGCATCGCCGCCCAGGCCCCGCGCCGGCCCGCCGGTGAGCACGAGCGGGTGGCCCGCTGGGTCCTGGAGAACCTGATCAACGTCGGCAGTGTCGACCGCGGCTTCCGCGCGGTGTACGGCGTGTTCGGCGCGGACGGCACCTACGTCCGCCGCGACTACGACTTCAAGCTCATCGAGGAGGTCCCCGGCCCCGGCGGCACGGTCTACCTCCGCACCACGGACGAGGCGGTCAACGTCCTGGTCGGCGCCCTGGACACCGACGTCACCAGCGCCCAGATCGCCGCCGAGGTCAAACTCGAGGTACTCATCAGCCGCGGCAGGCTCGCCGACGCCCAGCTCGCCGCCGAGCAGGCCCGCTACCGGACCGTGCAGTACTCCGAGTCCCTGCGACGCGCGCTGGACGCCACCCGGCGCAATGTGCGCGCGGTGGACTGGCTGAGCGCCGTCCCGGACATGATCGCCGAGGCCCTGGACCACGTCGCGGACCGGTACCGCCACGAGAACGCGATCCTCACCAACATCCGCAGAGCCCGCGACGAGTCGGAGGACCCGGAGCACAAGCGCAGGGCCGCCGAACTGGTGGACATCGTCAAGGACTGCATCCGCAGGCACACCCAGCTGCAGTCCCGGCTGCTGGAGGCCGGTCCGCTGTTCCGCGCCGAACAGGACCGGCAGGCCTTCGCCACCCCCGCGTCGTCCTCGGGCACGGACCTCTACGGACACCTCCTGGCGCCGCTGCTCCCACTGCCCCTGGAGCAGGCGGTCCGGGTCACCGACGCCTTCTTCGCCCGCGGCACCGGACTGCGTACACCGGTGTCCGTCCGGGCCGCCGACCTCGTCGACATCCTGCTGACCCCGCCGGTGGAGCGGGAGCACCTGGGTGCCGAGATGCCGGAACCCGACCTGATCGCCACGCCGGACGACAGCCGTTTCACCGAGGAGCAGCTGGCGGCCGCGACCACACTGCTGGAACTGCCGGCCGACGCGCCCCGCCGGCTGTCCGGACTGCTCGCCGAGGCACGCCGTCAGGACCCCGGCCTGCCGTACCTGGTGGCACTGCTGGCGGTCCACGCCGCCAGCCCGCCGGTCGGCACCGCCTACCGCCAGGGTGAGCGGCGGCTGCTCTTCGCGGTGGACGACGGTGTCGAGCTGGACGATCCCGAGTTCGGCGGCGCCGACCTCATCGTCGGCACGGCCCTGCTCGACGCGGCGGGCATGGCGGCGGACCGGACGGAGGCGGCGTGATGACGCTCTCGCGGGGGATCCGGCCACCGGTCCCGGCCGACGGCCCCGGGACAGCCGTCCGTGTGTTCCGCGCTGTCGGCACGGGCCGTGCCGCTCGTACGGTCCGCGCGGTCCGCGGCGCCTTCACCGGCCTTCCCGTCGTTTCTGCCGCCCCCGTCGTTGTCCCGTGCGAGGAGGACCCGTGTCCGTGACCGAGGATGCCGAGTGGAGCGGGGCGGAGGAGCCCTCCGCCGCACCGGCGGGCGGGTCCGTCACCCCCGCCGACGCCGCCGACGCGGCACGCCTTGTCGCCTTCGGCCTCCAGCCCAAGCTCCAGCCGGCCCGCGACCAGGAGTACGCGGATCTGCTGCGCCGCTACCGCGAGGACCCGCCGTTCGCGCGGCTAGCCGACGCCGTGGCCACCGGCCTCGGGCTGATCGTCCTGGAGGTGTCCCCGCGCGCGGGGATGGCGGTGACCGCCGCAGAGGACTCGGTCTTCGCCGTCCGCATGGGCGACTACGCGCGGCGCACCTCCGCCGACGGCGGGGACAGGTTCCTGCACGGACTCGCGCACCTCGCCGTCGCCGTCATGGCGTTCCCGCGCCCCGAGGACCTCGCCGACGACGGCTACATCGGGCGGGTCACCGTCAACGGCGTCGACGCCTTCGTGCGCCAGACCTGCCACCGGCTCGAGGAGCGGGCCGCGGAGCAGGGCGAGAACACCGACCCGGCCAGTGACGCCCCCGGGCTGGAGACGGCCTGGCGGATCTGGGCGAGACGCAGCGCGACCGGCGCCACCAAGGACGCACGCAGGCTCGCGGGCTCGACCACCGGCATCGTCGCCAAGGCCGTCACCTTCCTCACCGACTCCGGCTTCCTGCAACGCACCGGCGACGACAACGGCGGCACCTACCGCACAACGGCCCGCTACCAGCTCCAGGTGCGCGACCTGGCCGGCAGCGCGGCCCTGGCCGAGCTGCTGGAGCTGGGCGTCGTCCCGGTCACCGACGGCACCCCGACCCTGCTGCCCGCGGACAGCGGAGAGGACCTGGACCTGGTGGCCGACGCAGGACTGCCCTTCCACTCCACCTGAGCCGCCGACCCCGCCGGCACCGAGGCCCAGTCGCCCGCTCTCGCATCCCCGCCCCTGCCCTCCGTCCCCCTTCCCTCCCTCCGAGCCACCCCGACCTGCCGAAGACTTCGAGAGTCCGCCATGTACGAGCTGTCCCGGGTCCGCCTCTACTCCATCGGACCCGCCGGTGCGCGCTACGCCGACACCGTGCTTGACCTGCGCGGTGTCGGTGAGACCGTGCCGCAACCCGCGCCGACGCAGGCGGAGTTCTTCGCGGAGGAGCCCGTCGGCCCGCCCCGCCGGCCCGCACCCGCCGGGGTGCTTTTCCTGGAGAACGGCGGCGGCAAGTCCGTCCTCCTGAAACTGATCTTCTCCGTGATGCTCCCGGGCCACCGCAACACCCTCGGCGGTGCCAGTTCCGGTGTGCTGCGCAAGTTCTTGCTGGCCGACGACTGCGGCCATGTGGCCCTGGAGTGGCAGCACGTGCTGACCGGAGAGTGCGTCGTCGTCGGCAAGGTCAGCGAATGGCGCGGGCGCCAGGTCTCCAACGACCCGAGGAAGTTCGCCGAGGCCTGGTACTCCCTGCGGCCCGGCCCGGGGCTCAGCCTGGACAACCTTCCCGTCGCCGAGGCCACCTCCGTACGGCCGCCCGCCGACGGGCAGTCGGGGGCGCGGGGCCGCCGCCGCACCATGAAGGGCTTCCGGGACGCGCTCACGGAGGCGGGCAGGACGTATCCGCATCTGGAGGTGCACTGGGAAGAGACCCATGAGCGCTGGACCGAGCACCTCGGCGAGCTGGGACTCGACCCCGAACTCTTCCGCTACCAGCGGGAGATGAACGCCGACGAGGGCGAGGCCGCCGGCCTCTTCGCGGTCAAGAAGGACTCCGACTTCACCGACCTGCTGCTGCGCGCGGTCACCGACACCCGTGACACCGACGGACTCGCCGACCTGGTCGGCGGCTTCGGCAACAAGCTGGGCCGACGCGCCGAGCTGATCGCCGAACGGGACTTCACCGCCGGGTCCGTCGAACTGCTCGGCCGGATCGTCGAAGCCGCCGGCGCCCGCACCCGGGCGCGCGAGATCCACACCGCCGCCGAGCGCCGCACCCGCACCCTGGCCCGCAGGCTCTCCGCGCGCGGCCACCAGGAACGCGTCCGCGCCGCCGACCTCGCCCACCGGGTCACCGCCGCCGCCCACACCGTGACCAGGGCCGGGGCGGAGCGCGAGCACAGCGCGCTGATCTCCGCGGAGATCGCCTACCGGCACGCCTCCCTGGCTCTGGCCGCGACCGAGAAGTCCGCCGCGGCCCAGAAGCGTGAACTCGCCGACGCACGGACCCTGTACGCGGCCTGGCAGGCCGCCGAGACGGCGCTGCGCCACCGGGCCGCCGCAGACAGGGTCGCCAGGGTCTCCGCCGCGATCCAGGAGGCCGAGCGGGACGCGGCGCCGGCTCTCGCCGCCCGCGCCAAGGCCGCCGTCGACCTCGTACGTGCCCTGCACACGGCCGCCCGGAACGCCGAGAACCTCGCCAACGAGGAGGAGGAGCGGTCCGCCGCTCTCCAGGAGGTCAGCGACACGGCCCACCGCGACGCCACCTCCGCCGCGACCGAGACCCAGCGCGCCCGCAGCGAGATCGGCCACCTCCGGCAGCGGCTCGCCGAGGTCGAACAGGAGACCACCGAGGCCGTCCGGGCCGGCTGGCTCGACGACAGCGCCCCCGACGCCGACCCGGCCCGCGCCGCCCTCGCGGCCAGCGACGCGGAGAAGACCGCGGTCGCCGCCTGGGACGCGGCCCGTGAGACCTCCCACCGGGCGACCGAGCACGCGCGCGAGGCCGCCGCGGGCGAGGCCCGCGCAGAACTCACCGCCGCCCGCGCGGCAGACGCGGCCACGGCGGCCGGCCGCGCCCACGAGGGCGAACTGCGCACCGCCCAGGCGCTGGCCGCCGAGGAGCGCCCGGCCGAACTGCTCGGCCTGGCCGGCACCGGGACCCGCCCGTCCGTTCCGGGGCCCCGCCCCGACACGGACACCGAACCGGGCGGCGTCCCCGTCACCGAAGGCGCCCTCACCGCCACGGAACTGGACCGCTTCGCCGACGACCTGCGCGAACTGCTCGAGGAGGCGGTCTCCTCCGCCGAACGGCAGCTGTTCGAACTGCGCACCGCCGCCGCCGACGACGCCCGCATCCTGGGTGCCCTCGGCGACGGCGGACTGCTGCCGCCGGGGCCGGACGTGCTGGCCACGGTCGAGTTCCTCGGCGAGCACGGCATCCCCGCCCTGCCCGGCTGGCGCTACCTCGCCCAGGCCGTCGACCCCGCCGACCACGCGCGCGTGCTCGCCGCCCGACCCGAACTGGTAGACGGCGTTGTCATCACCGATCCGGACTCCCACACCCGCGCCCGCGAGGTCCTGAGCGACGCCGCCCTGCTGCCCCGCTCCGCGGTCGCCGTCGGCACGGCCGCCGCCCTCCTCGCGCCGGCCCCGGCACCGGAGGCGGACACCGGCGACGTCTTCCTCGTACCGCCGAACCCGGCCATGCACGACGAACACGCCGCCGACGAGGAACGGCAGGCACTGCGAGCCCGTGCGACCGCACGAGACGAGGAGATCCGGGCGCTCGCGGCACGGCTCGCCAAGGACCGCGAACTGACCGCGCGGCTCACTTCCTGGCGCACCGGCTGCCCGGCCGGCCGGCTCACCGAACTGGCCCGCGCCGCCCACGACGCCCGCGCCTTCGCACAGGAGGCCGAGGCGGAGCTGGCCGAGGCACGCGCCGTGCGGGCGGAGGCCGAGGAGGCCGCGGCCGAGGCTGCCCGGGTGCGCGACGAGCGCCAGGAGGTCGCGCAGAAGGCCAGGCGTGCCGCCGACGCCCTCGCGGGACTCGCCTTCCGGCTCCGCGAACGGGCAGGCTGGCAGGCCAGTCTGCGCGAACTGGCCGACGACGCCACCGAGGCGGAGGCCCGCGCCCAGGCTTGCCTGGAGCGAGCGCGGGCCGCCGACGAGGACCGGCGCGGCGCACAGCGGGCCGCCGACGACGCCCGGCGCACCGCGCGTGCGCTGCGTGCCGAGCGCTCCGAGATCGCCGGTGCCCCCGACGACGTGTCCGACGACCTGCCCGGGGCCGGCACGGAGCCGCCGCGGATCTCTCTGCCCGCCCTGCGCGAGGCCTACCGTGCCGCGTCCCAGGTGTACGAGAAGGTCGGAGTCGGCGCCGACCTGCGCGCCGAGCAGGCCCGCGCGGAGAGCGACGAGAGCGCGGCCCGTGCGGAGCTGGACCGGCTGAGCAACAAGGTCCGCAACCGCGCGGAGCAGCTGCTCGAATCACCCGACGGCTCGGACGGTCCCAGTCGGCAGGCCGCCGCCGCCCGTGCCGAGGAACTGGTGCAGCTCCTGGAGACCCGCATGACGAGCGCGAGCGAGCAGCTCGGGCGGCTGCGCGGCGAGGCCGAGCGGCTGGCGCCCGAGAACGGCGACCGGCACACCGCGCTTCCCGAGGAGATGGTGCCGCGCGACGCCGAGCACGCACAGGCGCTGCTGCGTACAGCCACGGCCGAACTGGCCACCCGGACGGAGGAGCTGGACAACGCCGGGGAGATCCACGGCGAACTCCTCGACGCGCACCGCGCCGCCGAGGACGCGGCCGGAGGGTTCGACGAGATCGCCGCCATGCTCCGCGACCTGCTGCGGGAACACGCCTCTGAGGAGGAGCCGGAGCAGCCCGGCCCCTATCCCGGCGACCCGGAGGAGGCCCGCCGGTCCGCCGCGGAAGCCCGCAGGTCACTCCGGGGCTGCGCCGCCGACCTGTCCGCCGCCGAGTCCGCGGTGCGCGAAGCGAGCGACATCCTCGTCCGGCACGCCAACTCCACACGTTACGAGCAGGTCCGCACCCCCGCGCGGCAGCAGATCCGCGAACTGCCCGCCTCCGCGCTGCCCGAGCACGCCCAGAAGTGGGCGGACGCCTTCGCTCCGCGGCTCCGGGTCCTCACCGACGAACTGGCACAGCTGGAACGCAACCGCGACTCGATCGTGGACCGGCTCAGGGGGCTCGTCGAGTCGGCCCTCGCCACTCTGCGCTCCGCCCAGCGGCTGTCCCGGCTGCCCGAAGGGCTCGGCGAGTGGTCCGGGCAGGAATTTCTGCGCATCCGCTTCGAGGAACCCGACCAGGCGACCCTCACCGAGCGGCTCGGCGAGGTCGTCGACGAGGCGACCCGCGCGGCCGTCCGCAAGAACTCCGACCTGCGCCGCGACGGGATGTCCCTGCTGCTGCGCGGAGTCGCCGCCGCCGTCCGGCCGAAGGGCATCGCCGTCGAGATCCTCAAACCGGACGCGGTGCTGCGCGCGGAGCGGGTGCCCGTCGGGCAGATGGGCGACGTGTTCTCCGGAGGGCAGCTGCTCACCGCCGCCATCGCCCTGTACTGCACGATGGCCGCGCTGCGCTCCAACGACCGGGGCCGCGACCGGCACCGGCACGCCGGGACCCTGTTCCTCGACAACCCCATCGGCCGCGCCAACGCCACCTACCTGCTGGAGCTCCAGAGGGCCGTGGCCGACGCGCTCGGTGTGCAACTCCTCTACACCACCGGCCTGTTCGACACGACAGCCCTCGCGGAGTTCCCCCTGGTCATCCGCCTGCGGAACGACGCCGACCTGCGAGCGGGCCTCAAGTACATCAGCGTCGAGGAGCACTTGAAGCCGGGCCTGCCCCGGGAGACCTCCGAAGAGGAAGCCGTGCACAGCGAGATCACCGCCACCCGGATGTTCAAGAGGCCCGCCCCGGCGAACGGTTGACCGGGCAGCCTTTCCCCGGTGCCCGGTGCCCGGTGCCTGACCGCGTGTCCCGTAGGGCGGCGGAGCGCCAGGGGCAGAGGCAGGGCGGGATCAGGGGTGGGACAGCTGACCGGTCCCGCCGTCCTGCCGGCGTATTCGCGCCTGCGCACGCTGCGCGGACCGTTCCTGACGACGGGCACGGCGCCGCTCGCGCCGCAGGGCCCGCGCGGTGCTGCTGGGTGCGGACACCACGCCGTTGCGCTGGTTCCAGACCTGGCGGGTCACCCACACGTCGAGGACACCCCAGGTGGCCAGGATGGTGCTGACGACACTGCTGATGACCATGGGGAACGCGAGCCAGGAACCGGCGAGCGTGCAGAGGAAGGCCACCATGGCCTGAATCAGCGTGATCGCGACGATGACGACCGCCCGCACGGCCGACGTACGCACCGGATCCGGCAACCGGCGCCGCCGCGCGGGCTCCTCGGCCCACAACGGCCGGTGGTTCGGCCGTCGGCGGGCCTCGGTCCGGGCGTCGTTCCCACCGGCCGTTCCGGCAGGCGGTGTCCCGGTCACGCCCGCCGACACCCGGTCGCTCCCGTTCGCCGGAACGTCCTGGGTGCCGGCCGCCCCTCTTCCGGCCGCGGGGGCGCCGCGGTTCGGAGTCCCGGCATCCGGCCGCTCCACCACCTGTGCCACCGCGTCGCCCTCGGGTGACCTGTACCGCTCCGCCGTGCCCATCAACGTGTCACTCCCCACCGCCGGCAGACCGCTTCCCTGGATCCGCGAGGACCCGGCTCCCCAACGACTGCCCGGCTTGCACTGATTTACGCCGCCCGGATAACGGGACGTGGCTCCTGTGGCCGATTCCGCCCTCATCGCCCCCAGGGAAGGACGAACGGCACGTCACAAAGATTCCCGAGCAAGGAAAGGAATCGGCCAAACCCTACCCGCGGGCGTTACGGCCCAGGCCGTCGGCCCCCCTGTGAACCGGGAGTCAATCTCACGCAATGCCCGGACAACTCACCATGTCTCGCCGTCGGTGCGGAAGTTCGGATTCCGGAGAGCTCTTCGAGTTGGCCGTGGCGCGGTAGTAGGCTCGCGCCGTTTGTTGACGCACATGTGTGCTCCTGGCTGCCCCGGGAGCCGAGCTGGGGGAGGCCATGCGCTTTCGCGGGGAGTCCATCCGCCGGAAGATCGTGGCGCTGCTTCTCGTGCCGCTGGTGTCCCTGACGACGATCTGGGCCTTCACCACCGTACTGACGGGCCGTGAGGCAAGCCATCTGTTCGATGTGTCGTCGGTGATGGAAGAGGTCGGGTACCCCGTTGAGGACACCGTCCGCGTCCTCCAGCAGGAACGCCGTCAGACCCTCGTCCATCTTGCCGACCCGCGTGCCTCCGACGGGCTCGCCGCACTCCGCCGCAGCCGGGTCGCCACCGACAGGGCGGTCGACAGCGTGCGGGAGAACGCGGCGAACCCCGATGTGCGAGACGCGATGGGACAGGACACCGAAGCGCTGAACGCGGTACTGGACTCCCTCGAGGGCATCGAGTCCCTGCGCCGCAGTGTCGAGGACGGCACCGTCGACCGCTCCCAGGCCCTCGACCTCTACAACGGGCTGGTTGACCCGTGCTACATCCTGTTGGCCGATTTGCACGTGGTCGACGACGTCGGGCTGGACAAGCAGTACCGCGCCCTTGTCAGTCTCGCCCGCGCCCGTGAACTCCTCGCCCGCGAGGACGCCCTGCTCGGCTCCGCCCTCATCGTCGGCACGCTCTCCCCCTCCGAGGTCCGTGACGTCTCCGACTTCATGGCCCAGCGCACGCTGCTGTACGACGTCGGTCTGCCGCAGCTGCCCGCGTCGGAACGGGACCGCTACGAGAGCTTCTGGAGGAACGCGGCGTCCGCTCCGCTGCGGGTCGCCGAGGAGGCGGCCGTCTCCTCGGGCACCGGACCGCCCCGCGGGATCACCGCGAAGAGCTGGGACACCGCGGCCGGTCATGTGCTCGAGGAACTCGGTACCCTCAACGACCAGGCGACCGACCGCTACCAGGACCGTGTCCGGCCCGTCGCCATGGGCGTCATCACCCAGGCCGTCGTCGCCGGCCTCCTCGGGCTGGCCGCCCTGCTGGTCTCGCTCGTCCTGTCCGTGCGTGTCGGCCGCGGCCTCATCCGAGACCTGCGGCAACTGCGCCTGGAGGCCCACGAGGCGTCCGGTGTGCGACTGCCCGGTGTGATGCGCCGCCTCTCTGCGGGCGAACAGGTGGACGTCGAGACCGAGGTCCCCCGCCTGGAGTACGACAGGAACGAGATCGGCGAGGTCGGCCAGGCACTCAACACCCTGCAGCGCGCCGCCGTGGAGGCGGCTGTCAAACAGTCCGAACTGCGCTCGGGCGTCTCGGAGGTCTTCGTCAACCTCGCCCGTCGCAGCCAGGTCCTGCTGCACAAGCAGCTCACCCTGCTCGACACCATGGAACGCAGGACCGACGACACCGAGGAACTCGCCGACCTGTTCCGCCTGGACCACCTCACCACCCGCATGCGCCGGCACGCCGAGGGCCTGGTGATCCTGTCCGGCGCCGCGCCCTCCCGGCAGTGGCGCAAGCCCGTCCAGCTCATGGACGTCGTGCGCGCCGCCGTCGCCGAGGTCGAGGACTACGAGCGCATCGAGGTCCGCCGGCTGCCGCGGGTCGCCGTCACCGGCCCCGCCGTGGCCGACCTGACCCATCTGGTGGCCGAACTCATGGAGAACGCCACGGTGTTCTCCCCGCCGCACACCGCCGTCCAGGTCCTGGGGGAGCGCGTGGCCAACGGCTTCACCCTGGAGATCCACGACCGGGGTCTCGGCATGGCCGCCGAGGCGCTGCTCGACGCCAACCTGCGGCTCGCCGAGACACCGGAGTTCGAGCTCTCCGACACCGACCGGCTCGGACTGTTCGTGGTCAGCCGTCTCGCACAGCGGCAGAACGTCCGGGTCTCGCTGCAGCCGTCCCCCTACGGCGGTACCACCGCGGTCGTCTTCATCCCGGACGCGCTCCTCACCGACGACGTCCCCGACACCAACGGCGTCGGCTTCCGTCTCGACCGGCCCCGGCGCGCCAAGGACAGGGAGCCGGAGGACAGCCGCCGTCTCGCGCTCTCCCAGGTGCCCGCCCAGCTGCCCGGACTGCCCGCCTCGCTCCTGGACGGCCCGGTCGAACTCGAGGCCCCCGTCGATCTGGACTCCCTCGACGACTACCCGGGCGCGCCCGCGGACGAGGATGACGAGCACGGCGGCCTGTTCGGTCACCACCGCTCCCCGTCCCGCGCCAAGGGCGAGCGGCCGGGCCGCCGCCGCGAGCCCCAACAGCAGGCCCCCGGCAAGGGCAACGGCGTCGGACCGGACCTGGACAGGGAAGGACGGGCGCAGGTGCCGCTCCCGCCGGCCCGCAGGGGAACGCCCAAGCTGGTCAGCTCCCACGGACGCCCTGTCGGCGACGAGCACGCCCGCCGGGAGCGGACGGACCAGGAGACCGGTACGTCGTCCACCCGCCCGGAGCAGGAACCGGCGCCCGTACCGCCGACCCGCCGCCGCGGTGAGCAACCTTCGCCGGACCGGGGCCCGGAACCCTTCGACGGTGAGAAGCCGCCGCCCCTGCCCGCCCGCCGGCGGGGAGCGGCGTCCCGTCCCCGGATCGGCGCACGCGCCGAGGACCGCCCCGCGGACCAGGCGCCCCACGGCCCTGCCCGGGGCGGCGGCCCCGTCCCCCCGGCCGCCGGTGACTTCCCGGGAGGCCCCGCACACCCCGCGGTCGCGGCGGACGCCCGCCAGGAGCACTCCGCGGCGGACCCGGCGGCGGAGCCGGGCTCCGGCAGCGCCCCGCAGGACACGGGGGCCGGCGGCCCGGCCGACACCGCGTCGCTGCCCCGGCGCGTACGGCAGGCCAGCCTCTCCCCTCAGCTCAAACGAAGCGCGCCACGACGGAACGAGGGGAGATCCCAGCCCGTCGAACGGGACGCGGAGGAAGTGCGCAGCCGCATGGCCTCACTCCAGCGCGGCTGGCAGCGCGGCCGTGAGGAGAACGCCGCGGGCGACGACGCCCCCGGCGGGACAGCACCAGGAACGACCAGGAACGACTAAGGGGGACGGTCGATGACCGCACCGCACACGACCGGCCACGCCGACGAGGGCAAGGGGGAGCTCAACTGGCTCCTCGACGACCTGGTGGCCCGCGTCGCGAGTATCCGAAAGGCCGTCGTGCTCTCCGGCGACGGCCTCGCCACGGGGGCCTCCCAGGACCTCACCCGCGAGGACAGCGAGCATCTGGCCGCCGTCGCCTCCGGGTTCCACAGCCTCGCCAAGGGGGTGGGCCGGCACTTCGAGGCAGGCAGCGTCCGCCAGACCATCGTCGAACTCGACGAGGCGTTCCTGTTCGTCACCGCCGCCGGGGACGGCAGCTGCCTCGCCGTATTCGCCGATGCCGACTCGGACGTCGGGCAGGTCGCCTACGAGATGACCCTCCTGGTGAAGCGGGTCGGTCCGCATCTGGACTCCGAACCGCGTACCGATCTGCCCCCGGGCGGGTAGTGGGATGGCATGAGCGCTGACGGCGAGGGAAGAAGCCACTGGTTCGACGACGATGCCGGACCGGTGGTCCGTCCGTATGCCATGACGCGGGGCCGCACCTCGAGTGCGGCCCAGCACCGCCTCGACCTGATCGCAGTGGTCGTCACCCGACCCGACGCCGACGATCCGGAGACGGACCCCACACTCTCCCCGGAACACGTGGACATCGTCGAACTGTGCCGTACCGCTCCGCAGACGGTCGCGGAACTCGCGGCGGAACTCGACCTGCCGATCGGAGTGGTGCGCGTCCTCGTCGGCGATCTCGTCGACCTCGAATCCGTCCACGTGAACCGGCCCGTTCCCCCTGCCGAACTGCCGGACGAGAGTATTCTGCGCGACGTGATCAACGGCCTCCGGGCGCTGTGAGCGGCACGGAAGCGAGGTACTGACGTGACAGGCTGGCAGTTCTGGGTCGACCGAGGCGGCACCTTCACCGACATCGTCGCCCGTCGCCCCGACGGGCGGCTCCTCACCCGCAAACTACTGTCGGACAACCCGGCCCTCGACCGGCCAGGACCTCCTCCCGGCGGGGCGGGACCCGCCGCCGACGCGGCGGTTGCGGGCGTCCGCGAACTGCTGGCCGGCTCCCGCGCTCCCGTCGAGTCCGTACGCATGGGAACCACGGTCGCCACCAACGCCCTCCTGGAGCGCGCCGGCGAACGCACTCTCCTGGTCATCACCCGAGGCTTCCGCGACGCCCTGCGCATCGCCTACCAGAACCGCCCGGCCATCTTCGCCCGCCACATCGAACTGCCCGAGATGCTGTACGAACGGGTCGTCGAAGTGGACGAGCGCGTCGCCGCCGACGGCACCGTCCTGCGCGCCCCGGACCTCGACGCCCTCTGCGGGCCGTTGCACCGGGCCCACGCCGACGGCATCCGCGCCGTTGCCGTGGTCTGCATGCACAGCCACCTCCATCCTGCCCACGAAAAGGCGGTCGGGGAACTCGCCGCCCGCATCGGCTTCCCGCAGATCTCGCTGTCCAGCGAGGTCAGCCCGCTGATGCGACTCGTCCCGCGCGGGGACACGGCCGTCGTCGACGCCTACCTCTCGCCCGTGCTGCGCCGCTACGTCCGGCAGGTGGCCGACGCACTCGAGGGCGTACGGCTGATGTTCATGCAGTCCAACGGCGGCCTCGCCGAAGCCGCGCAGTTCCGTGGCAAGGACGCTGTCCTGTCCGGGCCGGCCGGCGGCATCGTCGGGATGGCCCGCATGTCGCAGCTCGCCGGCTACGACCGGGTCATCGGCTTCGACATGGGCGGCACCTCCACCGACGTCTCCCACTTCGCCGGGAACTACGAACGCGTTTTCACCACCCGGATCTCCGGTGTCCGGCTGCGCGCGCCCATGCTGGACATCCACACCGTCGCCGCCGGCGGCGGCTCGGTCCTTCACTTCGACGGCTCCCGCTACCGCGTGGGCCCGGACTCGGCCGGCGCCGATCCCGGCCCCGCCTGCTACCGGGCCGGCGGACCGCTCGCCGTCACCGACGCCAACGTCATGCTCGGACGCATCCAGCCCGCACACTTCCCCGCGGTGTTCGGCCAGAACGGCGACCAGCGCCTCGACGCCGGACTCGTCCGCGACCGCTTCACCACCCTCGCGCGCGAGATCCGCGAACAGACCGGCGACGACCGCACCCCGGAGCAGGTCGCCGAGGGCTACCTGCGGATCGCCGTCGCCAACATCGCCGCCGCGGTGAAGCGGATCTCCGTCCAGAAGGGCCACGACATCACCCGTTACGCCCTCACCACCTTCGGCGGTGCGGGTGGACAGCACGCGTGCGGGGTCGCCGACTCCCTCGGCATCCGTACCGTCCTCGTGCCCCCCATGGCGGGTGTCCTCTCCGCACTCGGCATGGGCCTCGCCGACACCACGGCCATGCGCGAACACTCCGCCGAGGCACCCCTGGAGCCCGCCGAGATGCCCGGCATCCACCGGCTCGCCGACGACCTGGAAGGGGCGGCCCGCACCGAACTCCTCGCCGAGGACGTCCCCGGGGACCGGATCGAGGTCACCCGGCGCGCCCAGCTCCGCTACGACGGCACCGACACCACCCTCACGGTCGAACTGACCGACCCCACCGCCATGCGCCGCGCCTTCGAAGAACGTCATCGCGCCACCTACTCCTTCACGCTCGACCGCCCGATCGTCGTCGAGGCCCTCTCCGTCGAAGCCACCGGCATCACCGAACCCCCCGATCTCTCCGCCCTCGCCCCTTACGAAGGCCGCCCCGCCGCTCCGCGCTCCGTCCGCCTCCACACCGGCGGCACCTGGCGCGACGTCCCCCTCCACCGTCGTGAGGACCTTCCCCCCGGCGAGGCGGTCGCCGGCCCGGCGATCATCACCGAGGACGGCGCCACAACCGTCGTCGACGAAGGCTGGCGGGCCGCTCCGAACCAGGACGGGCATCTGGTCATGGAACGCGTCGCCGTTACGCGGAGTTCTGTCCCCGACACGGAACCGGACAGGGGATCCGGCCCGGAAGCCGACCCGGTGATGCTTGAGGTCTTCAACAACCTCTTCATGTCCATCGCCGAACAGATGGGCGCCCGCCTCGAGTCCACCGCCCAGTCCGTCAACATCAAGGAGCGCCTGGACTTCTCCTGCGCCCTCTTCGACCCGGACGGAAACCTGGTGGCCAACGCCCCCCACATCCCCGTCCACCTGGGGTCGATGGGCGCCGGCGTCAAGGAGGTCATCCGGCGGCGCGGCTCCACCATGCGCCCGGGTGACACCTACGCCGTGAACGACCCGTACCACGGCGGTACCCATCTACCCGACGTCACCGTGATCACCCCGGTCTTCGACACCGGGCACGCCGACACCACGCGGGGTGACGGAGAGGTCCTCTTCCACGTCGCCTCTCGCGGCCACCACGCCGAAATCGGCGGCATCGCCCCGGGGTCCATGCCCGCCGACAGCCGCAGCATCGACGAGGAAGGCATCCTCTTCGACAACTGGCTGCTCGCCGAGAA
This sequence comes from Streptomyces yamdrokensis, assembly GCF_053890455.1. Lineage (NCBI taxonomy): Bacteria > Bacillati > Actinomycetota > Actinomycetes > Kitasatosporales > Streptomycetaceae > Streptomyces > Streptomyces yamdrokensis. Next base: position 1,175,658 of record NZ_CM132679.1, on the reverse strand, counting down.
CGGCCGGTTCCGCGAGGAGGAGACCCTCAGCCTCCTGACCGACGCCCGGTACCCCTCCCGCAACCCGCAGACCAATCTCGCCGATCTGCGCGCCCAGATCGCCGCCAACCAGAAGGGCGTCGACGAGGTCGGCCGGATGATCGGGAACTTCGGCCTCGACGTGGTCCAGGCGTACATGCGACACGTCCAGGACCATGCCGAGGACTCGGTACGCCGCGTGATCGACGCCCTCGAAGACGGCGAGTACGCCTACGAGACCGACTCCGGCGCCGTCATCCGTGTGAGCGTGCGCGTGGACCGTGCGGACCGCTCCGCCACCATCGACTTCACGGGCACCGCAGCACAGTTGCCCACCAACTTCAACGCCCCCTTCTCGGTCGTCAACGCGGCGGTCCTGTACGTCTTCCGCACTCTGGTCGGCGACGACATTCCGCTCAACGACGGCTGTCTGCGGCCGCTGCGGATCATCGTGCCGCCCGGCTCCATGCTGGCGCCCCGGCCACCCGCCGCCGTCGTCGCGGGCAACGTGGAGACCTCCCAGAGCATCACCGGCGCCCTCTACGCGGCGCTCGGCGTCCAGGCCGAGGGATCCGGCACCATGAACAACGTCACCTTCGGCAACGCCCGCCATCAGTACTACGAGACAGTCGCCTCCGGCTCGGGCGCGGGGGACGGCTTTCCCGGAGCGCCCGTCGTACAGACCCACATGACCAACTCGCGCCTCACCGACCCCGAGGTCCTGGAATGGAGGCTGCCGGTCCGTATCGACGCGTTCGGCGTACGCGAGGGCAGCGGCGGAGCAGGCCGGTGGCGCGGCGGGGACGGCGCGGTCCGCCGCATCCGGTTCCTGGAACCCATGACCGTTTCCACACTGTCCCAGCACCGCAGGATCCCCCCGTACGGTATGGCGGGCGGTGCGCCCGGGGCGCTCGGCGCCAACCGGATCGACCGCGCGGACGGTGGCGTCACCACACTCGACGGCAGCGATTCGGCGGACGTCCACCCCGGCGACGTACTCGTCATCGAAACCCCCGGCGGTGGCGGCTACGGTCCACCGCAGGACCTTCACCGAGCAGGAGAAAAGTACGATGATCTTCGGGCGTTCTGAGCGCGGCAAGCCCCCGGTCGAGCCCGTCACGCTCAAGATCCTGGTGGCCGGCGGCTTCGGCGTGGGCAAGACCACGCTCGTCGGCGCGGTCAGTGAGATCAGGCCGCTGCGCACCGAGGAACTGCTCACCGAAGCAGGGCGCCCGGTCGACGACCTCAGTGGGGTGGAGGCCAAGAACACCACCACGGTGGCCATGGACTTCGGCCGCATCACGCTTCGCGAGGACCTGGTGCTGTATCTCTTCGGCACGCCCGGCCAGGAGCGGTTCTGGTTCATGTGGGACGAGCTCGCCGAGGGCGCCCTCGGCGCCGTCGTCCTCGCCGACACCCGGCGGCTGGAGGACTGCTTCGCGGCCGTCGACTACTTCGAGCGGCGCTCCATACCGTTCCTCGTCGGCGTCAACTGCTTCGAGGGAGCCGCGCGTTACCCGGCCGAGGACGTCCGCCGAGCACTCGATCTCGACCCGGACGTACCACTCCTGATGGGCGACGCCCGGGACCGCGAGTCGGTCAAGACGGTCCTCGTCGGCGTCGTCCAGCACGCCATGGCACAGGCGGCGCAGCGCCGCCAGGCCGTCACCCCGGAGAACCCCTCGCCCCTTGCTTCGCGGACCGGGGCGAGCGGTTCCCCGACAACTCGGTCGACATGGGCACCGGTTACGACTGCTTCGACACCCTCAGCCACACCCGCGACCCCCGCATAAAGGGTGAGCAGCGGAGCAACCGGTCACTCCTCGAGAACACCCTGGGAAACCCCGGCTTCGTGAGCCCGGCCGAGGGATGGTGGCACTCCACCTTCAAGCTGGAGGCCGGTTCCGGCACCCACTTCGACTTTCCGGTCTCCCGGAGGTCACTCACCGGCCACCGCTGAACGGCCCCGGACAGTCCCTGGAGACGCCTCCACCCCGATCGGCTACAGTCCGCGCGTGCCCATAACCCAGACCCCCGGCCCTGATCCCGTGCCGGACTCCCACTGTTCGAGCTGCGGCACGCCCTTCGGTGAGGGCGTCCCGGGCCGGCCCCGCACCTGCCCGGCATGCGGCACCGCCGCCTATCGCAACCCGCTGCCGGTCGCGGTCGCCCTCCAGCCCGTGTACGACCCGAAGGGCACCGCCCTCGTCGTCATCACCCGGACCATCGCCCCCGCGAGCGGAGGAACAGCCCTGCCCGGCGGCTACATCGACGACCGGGAGGACTGGCGCCGGGCCGTCGTCCGCGAACTCCAGGAGGAGACCGGCATCGACGCGGCGAGCCGGGACGTACGGCTCGCCGACGCCATGAGCTCGCCCGACGGACACCTGCTGCTGTTCGGGCTGCTCCCGGAACGTCCCGCGGAAGGGCTGCCACCGTCGGACGCCACGGACGAGACGGAGGGCTGGCACCTGCTGCGGCGCGCGGAGGAACTCGCCTTCCCGCTGCACACGCGTGCCGTGCGGGCCTGGTTCGAGGGCCGGTACATCTGACGCGACGCCGCGTCCCGCCCCGCTCAGCCGGGCCCGAGCCCGCGGACGCGCACCGGGTGGGGGAGGCCGCAGGTGCCGTCCCCGCCCTCCCGCTCGACGACGATCCGGGAGCCCGTCCAGCGGGTGGTGTACCGCTCGAGGTCCGGCTCCTCCCAGCCGTCGCCGGCGTCCGCGACGACCGTCCCGCCGCCGGCCCGCCCCCTGAGGGGCGCCCACACCTCCAGTTCCAGCCCGCCGTCCTCCCCGCGCACGGGAATGACGGCGCCCGCGCGGGCGAACACCGGAACGCGGTCCAGGGGCGTGTCCACCACCACCTGGGCAGGCCCGTCGAACACCCGGTCCGTCGCCGTCTCGTACCAGCGCCCGCCGGGCAGCCGCACCGTGCGCCGCTCCACGCCAGGATCCAGCACCGGTGCCACCAGCAGGCTGTCGCCCAGCAGGAAGGCGTCCTCGCAGTCGCGCAACTCCCGCTCCTCCGGCGCCGACCACCACAACGGCCGCACATAGGGGGCCCCGGTACGCCGGGCCAGATGCGCCAGAGTCACGAAGTACGGTTGCAGCCGCCGGCGCTCGACGAGAGCCGCGCGTATGTGCGCCAGCACCTCGGTGCCGGACTCCCACGGCTCCCTGTACCCGGTCCCCGCCCCCGCGCGGGTGCGGAACAGCGGCAGATGGGCGCCCAGCTGGAGCCACCGCAGATACAGCTCGGGAGAGGGGTCCCCGCCGGCGCCGCCGACGTCCGGCCCCGCGTACGGGACCCCGCACAGCCCGAGCCCCAGTACCAGGGCCAGCGACGCCCGCAGTCCGGGCCAGCCCGGGGCCACTTCCCCCGACAGGATCCCGCCGTAGCGCTGTACGCCGGCCCAGCCCGAGCGGGAGAGCAGGAACGGCCGCTCCCCGGGCAGCAGCGCCCGCAGTCCCTCGTGAGCCGCCCTGGCCATGCACAGTGCGTACACGTTGTGTGCCTCGCGATGATCACCGTCCAGCCCGTCCAGGGCGTGGCGGGCCGATCGGGGGAGCGTCGGCTCCCCGAACGCGGTGAACGACGTCGGTTCGTTCATGTCGTGCCAGAAGCCGGCGAACCCCTGTTCCAGCCGCTCCGCGTACAGATCGCCCCACCACGCACGCACGCGCGGGTGGGTGAAGTCGGGGAAGACCACGTCCCCGGGCCAGGACACACCCTGGACGACATCTCCCGACGCGTCGCGCACGAACGCGTCCCGGGCCGTCCCCGCGTCGTACACGGCATGGCCGTCCCCGGCAGGGACCGCAGGACCGACGACCGACACCAGCCGGATCCCGTCCCGCCGCAGCTCGTCGGCCAGGGCCGGCAGCTTGGGGAACCGCTCCTGGTCCATGGTGAACGCCCGGTGGGCCTCGTGGTGGCCGCTGCCGAGGTGGACGGCGTCGAGCGGCAGCCCGTGCTCCTGAAAGCCGGCGACGGTCCGCCGCACCTCCTGCTCACCGCCGTCGCCCCACCGCGCGTGATGATGTCCGAGGGCCCACGCGGGCGGCAGCGCGGGCGCACCGGTCAGTGACGCCCAGGCGAGCAGCACCCGCGCGGGAGTGCCCACCATCACCCAGCAGCGCAGCGGGCCCCCGCCCATCCGCAGTTCACAGGTCCCCGCCCGGTCGTGCCCGGATCCGGCGCCCTCCGCCCCCTCCCGCAGCGTGACGGTGCCGTCCCACGAACTGTCGTGGAACGCGAGATGCGCGCCCGCGTCGGCCACCACCAGCTGCACCGGCATCGTGACGGGCGACGAAGCGTCGCCCGTCACGATGCCGCGACCGGGACCCGTGTTCCACAGCCGGTAGGTACCGTCCCGCAGCCACGGCCCCGACGCCCGTCCGCCGAGCCCGAAGAACCGGGCGTCGGCACGTACCTCGGACCGCTGCATCCAGCGTGCCGGGCCTCCTGCCACCGGCTCCCACCACCGCGGCGGCAGCTCCCGACGCAGCACCACGCCCCCCGGAGTGAGTACCTCCACCGCGCCGTGTCTCGAGACGGCGACCGTCACCCGCTCGGCGACCACCCGCCAGCCGCCGTCGGTGTCCGGCTCCAGCACCGCTCGCGGATCCGGGTCGGGGCAGCGCCCGGCCAGCGCGTACGACGGCTCCGGAGCCGCCCCGTCCCAGCCCCAGAAGACGGCTCCGCTCACGGCGACGCGGATCCGCAGCTCGGAACGGCCGAACCGCACGACACCGCCTCCGGGCCCGGGATCCACCTCCCGCACAGTCCCGGGAGTGCGCGCGCGCTCCGCCCCGCGGGGCGGCAGCCCGGTGGCATCCGCCCGCCGCCTGCGCCACGCTGCCCGTACGGTACGCAAACCCTGTGCCGTCCCCACCGAGCCGACCGACCTCACCGAACGCACCAGGTCACGACCGTCCATGGTGCTCACCCTGCCACCGCCGGCACCCCGCAGGCGTGTCGTTCAACTGCCGTTCACCCATGACCGGACCACATCTTCACGACCGGGACCATGTGGGCCGTGCCCTGGTACGGAAGACGATCACGTGGCATCGTCCCTGTCAGCCGCGTCACGCGCACACCCCAGCCCGTGCGCGCAGGACGCACACGACGCGCACAGTCCGGGAGCCGCCCATGTCGACCGTGAACCCCCAGCCGCTCTGGCGGCCAGATCCGGAACGCACCGCCCGTGCCCGGATCACCCACTTCCGCACATGGGCGGCCGAGCACCACGGAGCCCCCGCCGAGGGCGGCTACGCGGAACTGCACCGCTGGTCCGTGGACGAGCCGGAAGCCTTCTGGAAGGCCGTCACGGAATGGTTCGACGTCCGTTTCTCGACCCCCTACGCACGCGTGCTGGGCGACCGCTCGATGCCCGGCGCCCAGTGGTTCCCCGGTGCCACCCTCAACTACGCCGAACACGCCCTCCGCGCGGCCGCGACCCGCGCGGGGCAGCCGGCGCTCCTCCACGTCGACGAGACCCACGACCCGAGGCCCGTCACCTGGACCGAGCTGCGCCGTCAGGTCGGCTCCCTCGCAGCCGAACTGCGCGCCCTCGGCGTACGTCCCGGCGACCGCGTCAGCGGCTACCTGCCCAACATCCCGCAGGCCGTCGTCGCCTTCCTGGCCACCGCGGCCGTGGGCGGCGTGTGGACCTCCTGTGCGCCCGACTTCGGCGCCCGGAGCGTCCTCGACCGCTTCCAGCAGGTCGAACCGGTCGTCCTGTTCACCGTCGACGGCTACCGCTACGGCGGCAAGGAGCACGACCGCCGCGACGTCGTCGCCGAACTGCGCCGGGAACTGCCCACCCTGCGCGCCGTCGTGCACATCCCCCTGCTCGGCACGGATGCCCCCGACGGCACGCTCGACTGGCAGGCCCTCACCTCCGCGGACACCGAACCGGTCTTCGAGCAGGTGCCCTTCGAACACCCCCTCTGGGTGCTCTACTCCTCCGGCACCACCGGGCTGCCGAAGGCGATCGTCCAGTCCCAGGGCGGCATCCTGGTCGAACACCTCAAGCAACTCGGACTCCACTGCGACCTGGGCCCCGAGGACCGCTTCTTCTGGTACACGTCGACCGGCTGGATGATGTGGAACTTCCTCGTCTCCGGCCTGCTCACCGGAACGACGGTCGTCCTGTACGACGGCAGCCCCGGCTACCCGGACACGGGCGCCCAGTGGCGGATCGCCGAACGCACCGGAGCCACCCTCTACGGCACCTCCGCCGCCTACGTCATGGCCTGCCGCAAGGCGGACGTGCACCCCTCGCGCGACTTCGACCTCTCGGCGGTGCAGTGCGTCGCCACCACCGGCTCCCCCCTGCCGCCCGACGGTTTCCGCTGGCTGCACGACGAGGTGCGCGACGACCTGTGGATCGCCTCCGTCAGCGGTGGTACGGACGTGTGCTCCTGCTTCGCCGGTGCCGTACCCACCCTTCCCGTCCACGTCGGTGAGCTGCAGGCACCCTGTCTCGGCACCGACCTGCAGTCCTGGGACCCGAGTGGCAGGCCCCTGACCGACGAGGTCGGCGAGCTCGTGGTCACCAACCCGATGCCGTCCATGCCGATCCACTTCTGGAACGACCCCGACGGCAGCCGCTACCACGACAGTTACTTCGACACCTACCCCGGCGTCTGGCGGCACGGCGACTGGATCACCCTCACCTCCCGGGGTTCCGTCGTCATTCACGGCCGCTCCGACTCCACGCTCAACCGCCAGGGCGTCCGCATGGGGTCGGCGGACATCTACGAGGCCGTCGAGCGCCTTCCCGAGATCAAGGAATCCCTCGTCATCGGCATCGAACAGCCCGACGGCGGTTACTGGATGCCCCTGTTCGTCCACCTGGCACCGGGCGCCGTGCTCGACGAGGACCTGGCGGGCCGCATCCGGCGGACCATCCGCGAGGAACTCTCCCCACGCCACGTACCCGACGAGATCATGGAGGTCCCCGGCGTCCCGCACACCCTGACGGGCAAACGCATCGAGGTTCCGGTCAAACGCCTTCTCCAGGGCACACCGCTGGAGAAGGCGGTCAACGCCGGCTCCGTCGACAATCTGGAGCTCCTCACCTTCTACGAGGACCTGGCCCGCAAACGAGCCTGAACCCGCCCCGGCCTCCGGGTCCCGGCCGCCCGGCCGGAGGCCGGTGTCAGTGCCCCCGGTTACTGTGAGTGAGCATTGATCGACCGTGCAGGGGGAGACATGACGTACACCGACCGCCGAACCGTGCGACGCGTCCTGCGCCGCGAAATCGCGGGCACCATCGGGCTGCTCACCGACGAACACGACTTCCGCGTCATGCGGCACTACCGGAGCTTCACCTTCGACGACCACCGCACGTACCTCGAGCACGTGGAGGCCCTCCTCAGGGCCCGTGCCCGGCAGGGCAGCCACACCACACTGGCCCTCTTCGACCCCGAGGAGTACGCGGAGTTCTGCGCACAACGCGGCCTCGACCCGGACAGCCATGCCAGCCGCACCCGCTTCACGGCCGAACTCGCGGCCACCGGACCCACCGTCTCCTACGAGGGGCAGCCCCTGACCGATCTCCTGCCCGCCCTCGTCGACGAGGGCGTCCGCCGGGCGACCTGGGAGTACGCGGCCATGCTGCTCACCCGTCTCGGCGCCTGCCCCTCGTGCGGAGAGGACCTGGGAGGCGAGGCCTTCGCCCGCGCCTCCCGGCTGATCGTCCGCATCCTCGAAACGGCAGGTCCTGGAAGCCGGCATCTCGTCTGCAGCGTCGCCGGACCACCCGAGACCCTGGTCGCAGTCCTCCACGCGGACGACAAAGGCGGACGTCTCGAACTGGACGACGCCGAGATCCTCGAATTCACCACGGTGCTGGCCGTCGGTCTCGCCACCGACAGCCCGGGCGGACTCGTCATGCGGACCACCACCCCGGACGCCCCCGACCGCATTCACGGCTGGCGATTGCGCGCCCACGGCCTCGAGCCCCTCACCGCGGGCGAGGTGTTCGACGCCTACTGCACCGACGTGGAATCGGGAGATCTCATCTCGCCGGAATCCAACGTCGACTACTGCGAGCCACCCGACCTGGGGGAAGGCCCGCCTCCGAGCCACCACCACTGAACCCCGAACGGAAAGCGGAGATCAAGGAAAGGGGCGCCCCCCGAGTGGAGCGCCCCTCCGGAACGGCGGCGGTCGTCCGCGCGCCCGCCGCCTCCTGCTACTCGCCCGACAGCACGGCCTGAGCGGCCCTACGGGCCTCCTCGGCGCTGTCCGTCGCACGGGCCGCCGCCGCGGCCCGCTCGCACTGCGCCAGAGTGAACTTCGCCAGCGCCGCCCGCACATAGGGAATGGACGCCGCACCCATGGAGAGGGAGGTGACACCCAGACCGGTCAGCACCGAAGCGAGCAGCGGGTCGGACGCGGCCTCACCACAGACACCACAGCTCTTGCCCTCGGCCTTCGCGGCCTCCGCCGACAGCGCGACCAGGTCGAGCAGCGCGGGCTGCCACGGATCCTGCAGCCGGGACACCGCACCCACCTGACGGTCCGCGGCGAACGTGTACTGCGCGAGGTCGTTCGTCCCCAGCGACAGGAACTCCACCTCCTGCAGGATCGAGCGCGCCCGCAGCGCGGCCGACGGAATCTCGACCATCGCGCCGAACTTCGCGTGCAGGCCCGCCTCACGGCACGCGTCGGCGAAGGCCTTGGCATCCGCGCGGTCCGCCACCATCGGGGCCATCACCTCAAGGTGGACGGGCAGCCCCTCCGAGGCCTTGACCAGAGCCGACAGCTGGGTACGCAGCACTTCCGGGTGGTCGAGCAGCGACCGCAGACCGCGTACGCCCAGTGCTGGGTTCGGCTCATCCACCGGGGTGAGGAAGTCCAGCGGTTTGTCCGCGCCCGCATCCAGCACCCGCACGACCACACGGCCCTCGGGGAACGCTTCGAGCACCTGACGGTAGGCCGAGACCTGCTTCTCCTCGGAGGGAGCGTTCTTGCTGTCGTCCAGGAAGAGGAACTCGGTACGGAAGAGACCGACGCCCTCCGCGCCCGCCTCGACCGCGGCCGGCACGTCCGCCGGACCGCCGATGTTCGCCAACAGCGGCACCGTGTGACCGTCCGCGGTCACACCGGGGCCGGTCGACGCGCCCAGCGCCGCCCGGCGCTCGGCCGCCGCGGCTTCGAGCCGCCCCTTCTTCTCCTCGCTCGGGTTCACGAAGATCTCACCGGTACTGCCGTCGACGGCGATCAGCGTCCCCTCGGCGAGTTCACCGGCACCGGGCAGGGCCACCACGGCGGGCACACCGAGCGCCCGAGCCAGGATCGCGCTGTGACTGGTGGGTCCCCCTTCCTCGGTCACGAAACCGAGCACCAGGGCCGGGTCCAGCAGCGCCGTGTCCGCAGGCGCGAGGTCACGGGCCACCAGGACGTAGGGCTCGTCGCTGTCCGGGACACCCGGCATCGGCACGCCGAGCAGCCGGGCGACGATGCGGTTCCGCACGTCGTCGAGGTCGGCCACACGGCCTGCCAGATACTCACCGGCAGCGGCCAGCAGTTCGCGGTACGCGGCGAACGCGTCGTACACCGCACGCTCGGCGGTACTGCTTTCGGCGATGCGACGTTCCACGTCCGTCATCAGCTCGGGGTCCTGGGCCATCATGGCCTGGGCCTCGAGCACCGCCTGGGCCTCTCCGCCCGCCAGGTTGCCACGCGCCATCAGATCGGCCGCCACTGCCTCCACGGCCTTGCGGGCGCGCCCCTGCTCACGCTCCGCCTCCTCGGTCGGGATCTGCCTGGCCGGCGGCTCGAGCACCGCCGTTCCCATGTGCCGAACCTCGCCGATCGCCACACCGTGGCTCACACCGACGCCTTGCAGCGTTGTCTCCATCTCACTGTCTCCGGTAGTGCGGCGTTTCCGCCGCCGTGTGGGTTGCCCTGCCGGCCGTCGGGAGACGGCACCGGTGTCACTTCCAGAGGAAGAGGCGTTCGCCGGCCCTCACCTCGCTGTCGTCGCGCAGTTCGGAGAGGGCCTCCACCATGGCGTCCAGGGCCACGACCGGGCACACCGGGGACTTACCGGAGGCCTCGACCGCGGCAGGGTCCCAGTGCACGACGCCCTGGCCGCGGGTCACGGTGTCGCCCTTGTTGACGAGCAGTTCGAAACCGTCACCGTTGAGCTGCACGGTGTCGATGCCGAGATGGGTGAGCACGCCGTGCCCGCTCTCGTCGACCACGACGAACGCGTGTGGGTGCAGAGAGACGACGACACCGTCGACGGGTGAGACAGCCGTGGAGGGCTCCCGTACGGGGTCGATCGCCACACCCGGGCCGACCATGGCTCCGGAGAAGACGGGATCGGGCACGGAGTCGAGTCCGATTGCCCGTCCTGTGAGCGGGGACGTCACGGTGGTCATGGGAAGCCTCCCAGGGGCGGAGATTCATAGGGGCCCGTCACGGTCGGTCTCGGACGGCGCACTGTGGTGCAGCGTATGGCACCGGTAGTACCGGTTCCGTGCGAGAGGACCGATTAGAGGTCTAGACCACATCTTCTTATCGATTTGCACCCGCCGCGCGGCCCCATGTACAGTCGAGGACCTGCTTGGGGCTGAACGACGTGATCTTGCGTCGCCACCCCGCAGTAAATCCAACTTGTCGATCCTAACCCGGGGTCAGCTTCTGCGTGCTCGCAGGACGGTGGTCAGGGGGACGGAGAAACACTGGTAGTGTTGGAGACATGAAGGGAAGCGCCCGGAGGAAAGCCCGAGAGGGTGAGTACAAAGGAAGCGTCCGTTCCTTGAGAACTCAACAGCGTGCCAAAAATCAACGCCAGATATGTTGATACCCCGTCTCCGGCCGTTCGGCCGGGACGAGGTTCCTTTGAAGAAAAACACAGCGAGGACGCTGTGAACGGCCGGGCCTATTCCGCCCGACCGTTCCGCTCTCGTGATGTGTCGACCCGCAGTCCTTAATCGGACGCAGGCGGGAAAGCATTCACGGAGAGTTTGATCCTGGCTCAGGACGAACGCTGGCGGCGTGCTTAACACATGCAAGTCGAACGATGAACCACTTCGGTGGGGATTAGTGGCGAACGGGTGAGTAACACGTGGGCAATCTGCCCTTCACTCTGGGACAAGCCCTGGAAACGGGGTCTAATACCGGATAACACTTCCACTCGCATGGGTGGGGGTTAAAAGCTCCGGCGGTGAGGGATGAGCCCGCGGCCTATCAGCTTGTTGGTGAGGTAATGGCTCACCAAGGCGACGACGGGTAGCCGGCCTGAGAGGGCGACCGGCCACACTGGGACTGAGACACGGCCCAGACTCCTACGGGAGGCAGCAGTGGGGAATATTGCACAATGGGCGAAAGCCTGATGCAGCGACGCCGCGTGAGGGATGACGGCCTTCGGGTTGTAAACCTCTTTCAGCAGGGAAGAAGCGAAAGTGACGGTACCTGCAGAAGAAGCGCCGGCTAACTACGTGCCAGCAGCCGCGGTAATACGTAGGGCGCGAGCGTTGTCCGGAATTATTGGGCGTAAAGAGCTCGTAGGCGGCTTGTCGCGTCGATTGTGAAAGCCCGGGGCTTAACCCCGGGTCTGCAGTCGATACGGGCAGGCTAGAGTGTGGTAGGGGAGATCGGAATTCCTGGTGTAGCGGTGAAATGCGCAGATATCAGGAGGAACACCGGTGGCGAAGGCGGATCTCTGGGCCATTACTGACGCTGAGGAGCGAAAGCGTGGGGAGCGAACAGGATTAGATACCCTGGTAGTCCACGCCGTAAACGGTGGGAACTAGGTGTTGGCGACATTCCACGTCGTCGGTGCCGCAGCTAACGCATTAAGTTCCCCGCCTGGGGAGTACGGCCGCAAGGCTAAAACTCAAAGGAATTGACGGGGGCCCGCACAAGCAGCGGAGCATGTGGCTTAATTCGACGCAACGCGAAGAACCTTACCAAGGCTTGACATACACCGGAAAGCATTAGAGATAGTGCCCCCCTTGTGGTCGGTGTACAGGTGGTGCATGGCTGTCGTCAGCTCGTGTCGTGAGATGTTGGGTTAAGTCCCGCAACGAGCGCAACCCTTGTCCCGTGTTGCCAGCAAGCCCCTTCGGGGGTGTTGGGGACTCACGGGAGACCGCCGGGGTCAACTCGGAGGAAGGTGGGGACGACGTCAAGTCATCATGCCCCTTATGTCTTGGGCTGCACACGTGCTACAATGGCCGGTACAATGAGCTGCGATACCGTGAGGTGGAGCGAATCTCAAAAAGCCGGTCTCAGTTCGGATTGGGGTCTGCAACTCGACCCCATGAAGTCGGAGTTGCTAGTAATCGCAGATCAGCATTGCTGCGGTGAATACGTTCCCGGGCCTTGTACACACCGCCCGTCACGTCACGAAAGTCGGTAACACCCGAAGCCGGTGGCCCAACCCCCTTGTGGGGAGGGAGCTGTCGAAGGTGGGACTGGCGATTGGGACGAAGTCGTAACAAGGTAGCCGTACCGGAAGGTGCGGCTGGATCACCTCCTTTCTAAGGAGCACTTCTAGGCTGCCAGGCTTGCCTGGTGGTCCAGGGGCCAGTACATCGGCGCATGTCCGATGCTGGTTGCTCATGGGTGGAACGTTGATTATTCGGCACTCTTGATCGTCTTCTTCTTCCAGTACTGCCCGCACGGGTGTGGAACGTCGGGGGAGGCGGCGGGGAGTGCCGGGCACGCTGTTGGGTGTCTGAGGGCACGGCCGTAAGGTCTGTCTTCGGGATGCCGACCCCAGTGAACTCCGGTTGTTGCCGGGGGTGATGGGTGGTTGGTCGTTGTTTGAGAACTGCACAGTGGACGCGAGCATCTGTGGCCAAGTTTTTAAGGGCGCACGGTGGATGCCTTGGCACCAGGAACCGATGAAGGACGTGGGAGGCCACGATAGGCCCCGGGGAGTCGTCAACCAGGCTTTGATCCGGGGGTGTCCGAATGGGGAAACCCGGCAGTCGTCATGGGCTGTCACCCATACCTGAACACATAGGGTATGTGGAGGGAACGCGGGGAAGTGAAACATCTCAGTACCCGCAGGAAGAGAAAACAACCGTGATTCCGGGAGTAGTGGCGAGCGAAACCGGATGAGGCCAAACCGTATGTGTGTGAGACCCGGCAGGGGTTGCGCATGCGGGGTTGTGGGATCTCTCTTTCACGGTCTGCCGGCCGTGGGACGAGTCAGAAACCGTTGATGTAGGCGAAGGACATGCGAAAGGTCCGGCGTAGAGGGTAAGACCCCCGTAGTCGAAACATCAGCGGCTCGTTTGAGAGACACCCAAGTAGCACGGGGCCCGAGAAATCCCGTGTGAATCTGGCGGGACCACCCGCTAAGCCTAAATATTCCCTGGTGACCGATAGCGGATAGTACCGTGAGGGAATGGTGAAAAGTACCGCGGGAGCGGAGTGAAATAGTACCTGAAACCGTGTGCCTACAAGCCGTGGGAGCGTCGCGCAAGGACTTGTCCTTGCGTCGTGACTGCGTGCCTTTTGAAGAATGAGCCTGCGAGTTTGCGGTGTGTTGCGAGGTTAACCCGAGTGGGGAAGCCGTAGCGAAAGCGAGTCCGAACAGGGCGTTTCAGTAGCATGCTCAAGACCCGAAGCGGAGTGATCTAGCCATGGGCAGGTTGAAGCGGAGGTAAGACTTCGTGGAGGACCGAACCCACCAGGGTTGAAAACCTGGGGGATGACCTGTGGTTAGGGGTGAAAGGCCAATCAAACTCCGTGATAGCTGGTTCTCCCCGAAATGCATTTAGGTGCAGCGTCGTGTGTTTCTTGCCGGAGGTAGAGCACTGGATAGGCGATGGGCCCTACCGGGTTACTGACCTTAGCCAAACTCCGAATGCCGGTAAGTGAGAGCGCGGCAGTGAGACTGTGGGGGATAAGCTCCATGGTCGAGAGGGAAACAGCCCAGAGCATCGACTAAGGCCCCCAAGCGTACGCTAAGTGGGAAAGGATGTGGAGTCGCACAGACAACCAGGAGGTTGGCTTAGAAGCAGCCACCCTTGAAAGAGTGCGTAATAGCTCACTGGTCTAGTGATTCCGCGCCGACAATGTAGCGGGGCTCAAGCGTACCGCCGAAGTCGTGTCATTCATACAACAGGGCCAACGCCCGTATGGATGGGTAGGGGAGCGTCGTGTGCCGGGTGAAGCAGCCGCGGAAGCGAGTTGTGGACGGTTCACGAGTGAGAATGCAGGCATGAGTAGCGATACACACGTGAGAAACGTGTGCGCCGATTGACTAAGGGTTCCTGGGTCAAGCTGATCTGCCCAGGGTAAGTCGGGACCTAAGGCGAGGCCGACAGGCGTAGTCGATGGATAACCGGTTGATATTCCGGTACCCGCTGTGAAGCGTCAAACATCGAGCATCGTGATGCTAAGGCCGTGAAGCCGTTCCGGACCCTTCGGGGAATGGAAAGTGGTGGAGCCGCCGGCCCAAGCGGTTAGTAGGTGAGTGATGGGGTGACGCAGGAAGGTAGTCCAGCCCGGGCGGTGGTTGTCCCGGGGTAAGGGTGTAGCCCGTCATCCAGGTAAATCCGGATGGCATGTGGGTGAGACCTGATGCCGAGCCGATTGTGGTGAAGTGGATGATCCTATGCTGTCGAGAAAAGCCTCTAGCGAGTTTCATGGCGGCCCGTACCCTAAACCGACTCAGGTGGTCAGGTAGAGAATACCGAGGCGTTCGGGTGAACTATGGTTAAGGAACTCGGCAAAATGCCCCCGTAACTTCGGGAGAAGGGGGGCCATGTCCGGTGATGGGGTTTTCCCTCTGAGCTGGGTGTGGCCGCAGAGACCAGCGAGAAGCGACTGTTTACTAAAAACACAGGTCCGTGCGAAGCCGTAAGGCGATGTATACGGACTGACGCCTGCCCGGTGCTGGAACGTTAAGGGGACCGGTTAGTCACTCTTCGGGGTGGCGAAGCTGAGAACTTAAGCGCCAGTAAACGGCGGTGGTAACTATAACCATCCTAAGGTAGCGAAATTCCTTGTCGGGTAAGTTCCGACCTGCACGAATGGCGTAACGACTTCTCGACTGTCTCAACCATAGGCCCGGTGAAATTGCACTACGAGTAAAGATGCTCGTTTCGCGCAGCAGGACGGAAAGACCCCGGGACCTTTACTACAGTTTGATATTGGTGTTCGGTTCGGCTTGTGTAGGATAGCTGGGAGACTTTGAAGCTGCCACGCCAGTGGTGGTGGAGTCGTCGTTGAAATACCAGTCTGGTCGTGCTGGATGTCTAACCTGGGTCCGTGATCCGGATCAGGGACAGTGTCTGATGGGTAGTTTAACTGGGGCGGTTGCCTCCTAAAGAGTAACGGAGGCGCCCAAAGGTTCCCTCAGCCTGGTTGGTAATCAGGTGTTGAGTGTAAGTGCACAAGGGAGCTTGACTGTGAGACCGACGGGTCGAGCAGGGACGAAAGTCGGGACTAGTGATCCGGCGGTGGCTTGTGGAAGCGCCGTCGCTCAACGGATAAAAGGTACCCCGGGGATAACAGGCTGATCTTCCCCAAGAGTCCATATCGACGGGATGGTTTGGCACCTCGATGTCGGCTCGTCGCATCCTGGGGCTGGAGTCGGTCCCAAGGGTTGGGCTGTTCGCCCATTAAAGCGGTACGCGAGCTGGGTTTAGAACGTCGTGAGACAGTTCGGTCCCTATCCGCTGTGCGCGTAGGAGTCTTGAGAAGGGCTGTCCCTAGTACGAGAGGACCGGGACGGACGAACCTCTGGTGTGCCAGTTGTCCTGCCAAGGGCATGGCTGGTTGGCTACGTTCGGGAGGGATAACCGCTGAAAGCATCTAAGCGGGAAGCCTGCTTCGAGATGAGGACTCCCACCTCTATAAGAGGGTAAGGCTCCCAGTAGACGACTGGGTTGATAGGCCGGATATGGAAGCACGGCAACGTGTGGAGTTGACCGGTACTAATAGGCCGAGGGCTTGTCCTCAGTTGCTCGCGTCCACTGTGTTGGTTCTGAAACCACGAACAACCCCGCACCCGTCCCCGGACGGTGTGTGGTGCGGTTGGATTGATTGTTTCATAGTGTTTCGGTGGTCATAGCGTAGGGGAAACGCCCGGTTACATTCCGAACCCGGAAGCTAAGCCTTACCGCGCCGATGGTACTGCAGGGGGGACCCTGTGGGAGAGTAGGACGCCGCCGAACTCCTTTTAGAGCTCTGGCTCTTGGGCACGCAGCCCGAGAGCCAGAGCTTTTTTGCTTTGAGGTAAGGTCAGTGAGCATCATCGGCACGTTTCCCACAGGAGGTCCCCGGGTGGAGGTCCAGGAGACTCGCGTCCAGACGGACCGTGTCCTCACCATCCCGAACATCCTCAGCATGGCGCGACTTCTCGGTGTGCCCCTCTTCCTGTGGCTGATCCTCAGGCCGGAGTTCGGCGGTCCGAAGAGTGACGGCTGGGCGCTTCTGGTGCTCGCCCTGAGCGGTGTCAGTGATTATCTGGACGGCAAGCTCGCGCGGCGATGGAACCAGATCAGCAGCCTCGGCCGGCTTCTGGATCCCGCGGCGGACCGGCTCTACATTCTTTCGACCCTTGTCGGACTCACCTGGCGCGAGATTCTCCCGCTTTGGTTGACGGCCGTACTGCTGGCCCGTGAGCTGGTCCTGCTGGTGATGGTGGGTATCCTCCGGCGTCACGGCTACCCGCCGCCGCAGGTGAACTTCCTTGGGAAGGCAGCCACCTTCAACCTGATGTATGCCTTCCCGTTGCTCCTGCTCAGTGACGGGAGCGGCTGGATCTCGTCACTCGCTGCTATTTTCGGATGGGCGTTCGCCGGATGGGGTACAACCCTCTATTGGTGGGCAGGAGTCCTCTACGTGGTGCAGGTCCGCCGTCTGGTTCGTGCGGACGCCATGGCCGGTTGACCTCGCTGAGTGGCACGCGCAGCGTCGCGCGATGGCCCGCAGTGGAAAAATGCGGGACAATCTTGGCGGGGGAAGTCGGCTAGACCGTCATCTCATGAGGAGGACGCTTCCGACATGAAGGCCGTCGTGATGGCCGGGGGCGAGGGCACGCGCCTTCGTCCCATGACCTCAAGCATGCCCAAGCCGCTCCTGCCGGTGGTCAATCAGCCGATCATGGAGCACGTTCTGCGGCTGCTCAAAAGGCATGGGCTCAACGAAACCGTTGTAACTGTCCAGTTCCTGGCTTCGCTCGTCAAGAACTATTTCGGTGACGGTGAAGAGCTCGGAATGGAGCTCACTTATGCCAACGAGGAGAAGCCACTCGGTACCGCAGGAAGCGTCAAGAACGCCGAGGAGGCGCTGAAGGACGATGCCTTTCTCGTCATTTCCGGTGACGCGCTGACGGATTTCGATCTCACCGAGCTGATCAACTTCCACAAGGAGAAGGGCGCACTGGTCACGGTCTGCCTGACCCGGGTGCCGAATCCGCTGGAATTCGGTATCACCATCGTGGACGAGGAAGGCAAGGTCGAGCGTTTCCTGGAGAAGCCGACGTGGGGGCAGGTCTTCTCCGACACGGTGAACACCGGCATCTACGTCATGGAGCCCGAGGTCTTCGACTATGTCGAGGCCGACGTGCCCGTCGACTGGTCCGGAGATGTCTTCCCGCAGCTGATGAAGGAAGGCAAGCCCGTCTACGGCTTCATTGCCGAGGGCTACTGGGAGGATGTCGGCACGCACGAGAGTTATGTGAAGGCTCAGGCGGATGTCCTGGAGCGCAAGGTCGACGTCGACATCGACGGCTTCGAGATCTCCCCGGGCGTATGGGTCGCGGAGGGGGCCGAAGTACATCCCGACGCCGTGCTGCGCGGGCCGCTCTACATCGGCGACTATGCCAAGGTCGAAGCCGGCGCCGAGATTCGCGAGCACACGGTCGTGGGGTCCAATGTCGTCGTGAAGAGCGGGGCCTTCCTGCACAAGGCCGTCGTGCACGACAACGTGTACGTCGGGCCGCACAGCAACCTGCGAGGGTGTGTGCTCGGCAGGAACACCGACGTCATGCGCGCGGCACGGATCGAGGACGGCGCCGTCATCGGTGACGAGTGCCTGATCGGTGAGGAATCGATTGTCCAGGGCAACGTACGGGTGTATCCGTTCAAGACGATCGAGGCGGGCGCGTTCGTCAACACCTCGGTCATCTGGGAGTCCAGAGGACAGGCACACCTTTTCGGCGCCCGTGGGGTGTCGGGAATCCTGAACGTCGAGATCACGCCGGAACTCGCCGTTCGGCTGGCCGGCGCCTATGCGACGACGCTGAAGAAGGGATCGACGGTCACCACGGCCCGGGACCATTCCCGTGGTGCCCGTGCCCTGAAGCGTGCGGTCATCTCCGCGCTGCAGGCCAGCGCCATCGACGTACGGGATTTGGAGAACGTGCCGCTGCCCGTGGCCCGGCAGCAGACCGCGCGGGGCAGTGCGGGCGGCATCATGATCCGGACCACTCTCGGTGTGCCGGACTCCGTCGACATCATGTTCTTCGACGGACAGGGCGCCGACCTCTCGCAGGGCAGCCAGCGCAAACTGGACCGGGTGTTCGCGCGGCAGGAGTACCGACGCGCGTTCCCGGGCGAGATCGGTGATCTGCACTTCCCGGCGAGCGTCTTCGACTCGTACACCGGCTCGCTGCTGCGGAACGTCGACATCACGGGAATCGCGGAGTCCGGACTGAAGGTGGTCGTGGACGCGTCGAACGGCAGCGCGGGGCTCGTACTGCCGAGTCTGCTCGGCAAGCTCGGGGTGGACTCGTTGACCATCAACCCGGGGCTCGACGAGTCCAGGCCCACCGAGACGGCGGATGTCCGGCGGTCGGGGCTGGTGCGACTCGGCGAGATGGTGGCGTCCTCCGGTGCCGCGTTCGGTGTGCGGTTCGACCCGGTCGGCGAACGGCTCTCCCTTGTCGACGAGAAGGGAAGGATCATCGAGGACGACCGGGCGCTGCTCGTTCTGCTCGACCTCATCGCGGCCGAGCGGCGCAGTGGCCGGGTCGCGCTTCCGGTGACCACCACCAGGATCGCCGAGCAGGTGGCGGCCTATCACGGCACCCAGGTGGAATGGACGACCACCTCGCCCGACGACCTCACCCGCGTGGGTGGTGAGGAGGGCACGATCTTCGGCGGTGACGGCAAGGGCGGTTTCATCGTTCCGGAGTTCAGCAGGGTCTACGACGGCACCGCGGCCTTCGTCCGGCTCATCGGCCTGGTGGCGAGGACGCAGCTCACGCTCAGTCAGATCGATGCGCGTATCCCGCGTGCACATGTGATCAAGCGCGACCTGGCGACCCCGTGGGCGGTCAAGGGGCTCGTGATGCGGCGGGTCGTCGAGGAGGCCGGCGACCGCTTCGTGGACACCACCGACGGTGTGCGTGTGGTGGAGACCGACGGCCGTTGGGTGATGGTGCTGCCCGACCCGGCCGAGGCGGTCACCCACCTGTGGGCCGAGGGCCCCGACGACGCCTCTGCCCAGGCTCTGCTCGACGAGTGGGCAGCGGTCGTGGACAGCGCCGGACGGTAGCCGAACCGTCGAGCGAACGGTACGCGTGCGTGCCGGACAGGCGTCCCCAACGGGGCCTGTCCGGCACGCCGGTAGGCCCGTTCGGAGGTAGCGCCCGCGGCATGCGACGATGTGCGGCATGCCGCAGCAACCCCCCGTTCGGAGCACCCCCCGGCGGCTACCGCGTCCGGACGCGTCCATGTCGTTGATCACCAACGTGATGGACCACAGCCTCGACGAGGGATACGCCGAGGCTGCCGCGCGGAAGCGGGCCGACGGCGGTGGAGGTATGCCGAAGACCCTCAGGGCGAAGCTGGGGCTCGCCGGCGGTCTGGTGCTCGCGGCCCTGGTGGTGACCGTGGGGGCCGCGCAGGCCAGAGTGGAGGCTCCCGTCGTCGCCAAGGAGCGCGAGGAGCTGATCGAGAGGATCGACCGGGAGACCGAGGCGGCGGACAAGCTCGAGGACGGCATAGACACCCTCCGTTCCGACGTGAGCGCGCGGCAGCGCGAGGCGCTCAGACAGAGCGGTGAGAGCGACCGCACCGACCTGGTGGGCGTCCTGGCGGGCGCCGTCGCGGTGCAGGGCCCCGGCGTGAAGCTCGTGGTGAACGACGCCAAGGACACGAGTGCCGACGGGGACGGCGACGCCCGGTCGACCACCGGGTTCTCCGACACCGGGCGGGTCCGCGACCGGGACATGCAGCGTGTGGTCAACGGCCTGTGGGAGTCCGGAGCCGAGGCGATCTCCATCAATGGGCAGCGGCTGACCGCTCTTTCTGCGATCAGGGCCGCGGGGGACGCGATACTGGTCGACAACAGGCCTCTGGTACCGCCGTACACGGTCTTCGCCGTGGGGGACGGCCGGGAGCTGAGCAGCCGGTTCCAGAACAGCTCGGACGGGCTGTACCTGCATGCCCTGCAGGAGAACTACGGCATCCGTACCGCTCTCTCGGTGGAGGACGACCTCCGGCTGCCCGCCGCACCGAGTGTGATCGTACGAACCGCGCAACCGATAACCGAGACCGCACCTGAGAAAGGCACATCGTGATCGCCGTACTGGGCCTCGTCGTGGGAGTCGTGGCCGGCCTGTTGGTCCGGCCCGAGGTCCCGGCGGTCGTCGAGCCGTACCTGCCGATCGCCGTCGTGGCGGCGCTCGACGCCGTCTTCGGCGGGCTGCGGGCCATGCTCGACGGCATCTTCGACGACAAGGTCTTCGTGGTGTCCTTCCTGTCGAACGTGGTCGTCGCCGCGCTGATCGTCTTCCTCGGCGACGAGTTGGGCGTGGGTGCCCAGTTGTCCACGGGCGTGGTGGTCGTGCTCGGTATCCGGATCTTCTCCAACGCCGCGGCGATCCGCCGGCACGTGTTCCGGGCGTGAGACCGATGAGCGATCAGGACCACGAGCCCGAGCACGAGCACCCCCGTCAGGACGGCAGGATGACGCCCGATCCGCAGACCGGACCGCGCGCGGCGGCCCCCGGCGCCCATCAGGCGTCCCGGCCCCACCCCGCCTCGGCGCCGCGCCCCGCTCTCGCGCCGCGTCCCGCTGCGGCATCCGGCGGCGGGTTCCGGAAGGAACTGCCCGACGAAGTGCCCGCGTCCGCGAGCGTGTCCGCGGAGTCCGCGTCCATGGAGGGGGAGACGCCGCCGGACCGGCCCGGATCAGGCCTGTCCGGACGGCAGCGGCTGGTGAACAGCCTGTGGCCGCCCCGGATCACCCGGGCCCAACTCATCGTCGCCCTGCTGCTGTTCGGCCTGGGCTTCGGTCTGGCCGTCCAGGTGGCCTCGAACAGCGACGGCGACAGTGCCCTGCGTGGTGCCCGCCAGGAGGATCTCGTCCGTATCCTCGATGAACTCGACGACCGCACAGAGCGTCTTGAGGAGGAGAAGCAGGGACTCGAGGAGCAGCGCGACGAGCTCGAGAACAGCTCGGACCAGGCCGAGGAGGCTCGTCGGCAGACGCTGGAGAGGGAACGCCAGCTCGGCATTCTGGCGGGCACGGTGGCCGCCCAGGGCCCCGGCATCACGTTGGTCGTCGAGGACCCGAAGGGGATGGTCGAGTCGAACATGCTGCTCGACGCGGTCCAGGAGCTGCGCGCGGCCGGCGCCGAGGCCATTCAGGTGAACGGCATACGGGTCGTGGCGGGCACCTACCTGTCGGATTCCGGTGACGGAGTGAGCGTCGACGGGAACAAGATCACCGCGCCCTATCGTTTCAAGGTCATCGGCAAGCCGCAGGACCTCGAGCCGGCGCTCAACATCCCTGGAGGAGTGGTGCAGACTCTCGAGAAGGAACAGGCCACCGCCTTGGTGGAGAGGTCGACCAAGATCGTCGTGGATGCCTTGCGACCGGCGAAGCAGCCTGGCTACGCTCGGTCGTCCTCGCAGTGAACCGGGGGTGCATGGAGGGCGGCCGACGAGAGCAGGAGGTTGCGGGGGGTCGGCGCACCGAATGGGTGGTGCGTGGTGGAAACTGTCTGGTGGATACGGACGTTGTGAGGATGTCCGGGTCGGCCAGTGTGTTCAGTCAGGGTTCGTCCTGCCCCACGGGCGGGTCTGTTTCGGTCAAGGGGAATCGCCCGTGAAGTTGTTTGGGAAGTTGTTCGGCAAGAGCGCGCGAGAAGGCCGCGACAGTGCGACCGCTCGTCATCGCGCACAGCCCGGCGCGGAGGCGTCGCGTCCGCTGTACCGGGATCAGGTCGGTGGTCCCGGCGAGAACGTTGCGGGAGGCCAGGGCGCGCCGTCCGCTGACCCTGCGCAGTCGAGCGGCATAGGTTTCGGGCAACCGTCAACCTCAGGTACGGGTGGAGGGTTCTCCGCCCCGCACGCGTCCCAGGCCCCCGGTGGGCAGGAGGATCCGTCCATGTCGGCCCTGGTGTGTACGAGGTGCGGTAACCGCAACGCGGAGAACAGTCGTTTCTGTTCGAACTGCGGAGCCCCGCTCAGGCCCGGAGCCGTCCCGGAGCGCCCCTCCGAGACGACGTCCACCATCTCCATCTCCGGTCTCGAGGCGTACGACGCCGAGGTCACGGGCCAGACGCAGGTCCCGGCGCTGTCCCCGGAGGCGCAGGCGGCCGTCGACGCGCTGCCGATGGGGTCCGCGCTCCTGGTCGTGCGCCGCGGGCCGAACTCGGGCAGCCGTTTCCTGCTGGACGGCGATCTGACCACGGCCGGCCGCCACCCGCAGAGCGACATCTTCCTGGACGACGTGACGGTCTCCCGCCGGCACGTGGAGTTCCGCCGCGGCCAGGACGGTTCGTTCACGGTGGCCGACGTGGGCAGCCTGAACGGCACGTACGTCAACCGCGAGCGGATCGACCAGGTCGGTCTGTCGAACGGTGACGAGGTGCAGATCGGCAAGTACCGGCTGGTCTTCTACGCGAGCCAGCGGGGCTACTGACCCTCCCCGGACTCCGTCCGGGGCACCCTGACCCCAGGGAAGGTCCATGCTTCACACACCGAGCGGCGGTACCGGGCACGGTATCGCCGCCGCGGAAACTGGACTGATGAGCATCGGCACGGTGCTGAACGTGCTGCGCGAGGAGTTCCCCGAAGTCACCATCTCCAAGATCCGTTTCCTGGAGTCGGAAGGGCTCATCGAGCCGCAGCGGTCCCCCTCGGGGTACCGCAAGTTCAGTACCGAGGACGTAGAGCGCCTCGGCCACGTCCTGAGGATGCAGCGGGACCACTATCTGCCGCTCAAGGTGATCCGCGAGCACCTGGACGCCATGGAGCGCGGCGAGGCCGTCCCGCTTCCGGTGCTGTCCCGGCAGCGGGACGGGGAAGCCGACCCCGAGCCGTTTGCCGACCCGCCCGCCACAGCGGCCCGGATCGGGCGGGCGCAGCTGCTGGCGGCGGCCGGCGTCGACCAGCGCCAGCTCTCGGAGTGGGAGTCGTACGGGCTGCTCGCGCCGGTCGAGGACGAGGTGTACGACGCCGGGGCGGTCACCGTCGCCGGCCTCATCACCGAACTGGGACGGTTCGGGATCGAGCCGCGGCATCTGAGAGCGATGAAGGCCGCCGCCGACCGGGAGGCCGGGCTGGTCGACCAGGTCGTAGCCCCGCTCAAACGTCATCGCAACCCGCAGACCAGGGCGCACGCGCAGGCGCGCACGAGGGAGCTCGCCGGTCTCACGGCGAAGCTCCACGCCGCGCTGGTGAGCTCGGCGCTCGGGGTGCGACTGCCCTGAGAGCGAGGGCAAGAGGGTGGGCGCGGAGGACCGGATCGGCCGCCCGATCCGGGCCCGACTACCCAAACGTCCCGGGCACGGCCTAGGGTTGCTGTGTGAACGAGCTCGATGTCGTAGGTGTCCGGGTCGAAATGCCCTCGAACCAACCGATCGTGCTGCTGCGTGAAGTGGGAGGCGACCGGTACCTCCCCATCTGGATCGGGCCGGGGGAGGCGACGGCCATCGCCTTCGCCCAGCAGGGCATGGCTCCCGCGCGCCCGCTGACCCACGACCTCTTCAAGGACGTGCTGGAAGCCGTCGGCCAAGAGCTCACGGAAGTGCGTATCACGGACCTGCGTGAGGGGGTCTTCTACGCGGAGCTGGTCTTCGCCAGCGGTGTCGAGGTGAGCGCCCGGCCGTCCGACGCCATAGCGCTGGCGCTGCGCACCGGTACGCCGATCTACGGCAGCGACACGGTGCTCGACGACGCGGGGATCGCCATCCCGGACGAGCAGGAGGACGAGGTGGAGAAGTTCCGCGAGTTCCTCGACCAGATCTCGCCGGAGGATTTCGGCTCCAGCAGCCAGTGAGGGGCGTCGGCCGTTCCGCCGGAACGCTGCTCGGGACCCGGTGCGTGAGAGCCTTGCCCGGCCCGTACGGAGGGCATTCGGCTAGCCTTTCCCCGCGGTGGGGCACGGGAAACCACTCTTAGGGTGATTATCACTCGGCGTGCCGAGTGTGGCGATCGTTGACGCACCCTTGGTGACTGCCTACCGTCGAGGAGGCAGGTCAAGGACGGAGGTCGGCGTGAGAAGCACCGGCGACGGTACGGCTGGGGGTGCCCCCGGACATGGTCTCGGGGTGAGCGGTCCGTACCCTCCCCCAGGCTCTCAGCTCCGCGCGAGCGGGGCGTATGCCCATCACGGCAGCCCGGCCGATCCTGCTCCGCAGCGACCGGCGGCCGTGCCGAGCAGCGGAGGGGCGACGACGTCCATGGCGTCCGAGGAGATCGGCTACCGCGGCCCCACGGCCTGCGCGGCCGCCGGCATCACCTACCGGCAACTGGATTACTGGGCTCGCACGGGACTGGTCGAGCCGAGTGTGCGGCCCGCCCATGGCTCGGGGACCCAGCGGCTGTACAGCTTTCGGGACGTTGTCGTCCTGAAGATCGTCAAGCGGTTCCTGGACACCGGTGTCTCGCTGCAGAACATCCGGACCACCGTCCGGCACCTGCGGGAGGGGGGCTTCCACGACCTGGAGCGCATGACGCTGATGAGCGACGGCGCCACGGTCTACGAGTGCTCCACGCCCGACGAGGTCCATGCCCTGCTCCAGGGCGGCCAGGGAATCTTCGGGATCGCCGTGGGTGTGGTGTGGCGGGACGTCGAGAGCGCGCTGTCGCAGCTGCACGGGGAGCGCATCGACACCGGAGAGACGCTGATCGGCCCCAACCCTGCGGACGAACTGGCAAGGCGGCGCAACCGCGCCGTATGAGCCGTTGTGCCGCAGGGGTGGCCCGCCCCGTCCGCGCTGCCCGTGCGGTGGGTACGGGCCGACGGCAGGCGGGTGGGGCGTTGTCAGTGGCGTAGGGCAGCATCGGAGGTGTGAGATCCGCGCCCACCGTCCTGCACCTCGACATGGATGCCTTCTTCGCCTCGGTGGAGCAGGCGTCCAAGCCGAGTCTGCGCGGGAAGGCCGTGGTCGTGGGCGGGCTCGGGCCGCGCGGTGTGGTCGCCACCGCCTCGTACGAGGCCCGGCTCTTCGGTGTCCATTCCGCCCTGCCCATGGCGCAGGCGCGGCGGCTCGCGCCGAACGCGGCGTATCTGGTGCCCCGCTTCGCGTTGTACCGGTCGATCAGTGACCAGGTGATGGAGCTGCTGCGGGCGCTGTCGCCGTTGGTGGAACCGTTGAGCCTCGACGAGGCGTTCGTGGATCTGGAGGCCGGCGGGGCGGCCTGGGACGAGCGGTCCGCGCGGCTCGCCGGGGCGAAGCTGCGCGCCGACATCCGGGCGGTCACGGGGCTCACCGGATCGGTGGGACTGGCGGCCTCCAAGATGCTGGCGAAGATCGCCTCGGAGCAGGCCAAGCCGGACGGCCTGGTGCTGATCGAGCCGGGGACCGAGCGGGCCCTGCTGGCGCCGCTGTCGGTCCGGACCCTGCCGGGTGTCGGGCCGGCCACCGGTGACCACCTGCGGCGTGCCGGGATCCACACGGTCGGGGAACTGGCCGAGGCAGGGGAGGACGAGCTGGTACGTCTGCTCGGCAAGGCACACGGACACGCCCTGCACGCCATGTCCCTGGCGCGGGACGAGCGATCCGTGGTGGCCGAGCGGGAGACGAAGTCGGTGTCGGTCGAGGACACCTACGACGTGGACATCCACGACCGGGTGCGGGTCGGGGTGGAGGTCCGGCGCCTGGCCGACCGCTGTGTGCGCCGGCTGAGGGTGGCGGGGCTGTCGGGCCGGACCATCGTGCTGAAGGTGCGCCGGTACGACTTCTCGACGCTCACCCGTTCCGAGACCCTGCGAGGACCCACGGACGACCCCGCGGTGGTGCGCGAGGCCGCGGCGCGGCTGCTGGACTCGGTCGACACGACGGGCGGCGTGCGGCTGCTGGGCGTGGGGGTCAGCGGGCTCGCGGACTACACGCAGGAGGACCTGTTCGCACAGGCGGCGGGGGAGCGGGAGAAGGAGCTGCCGGGCGAGGAGGCGGAGGCGGCCGTGCCCTCGGAGGAACAGCAGCAGGCGGTCGCCGAGCGGCGCTGGCCGGCCGGGCACGACGTACGGCACAGTGAGTACGGCCATGGGTGGGTCCAGGGCAGTGGCCTGGGGCGGGTCACCGTGCGGTTCGAGACGCCCGGGTCGGCGCCGGGGCGGGTGCGGACCTTCCGGAACGGGGACCCGGCCCTGCAACCCGCGGATCCGCTGCCGTTGGTGGAGCGAAGACCTGGGGACGACAGGGAGAGCGCGGACGGCCCGAGCGGCAGGGACGGCCGGGCCGGGGACGGTCGGCACGGTGGGAGTGGCCGGGGTGCCCGGGGCAGCCAGGAGGCAGCGGCTGGTGCCGGGGCGGCGGGTGTCCCGGATCCAGGACCATCGGGAGGGTAGGGCCCAGGGCTGCCCCGGACGGGGAACAGGGGCGAGGACCGTGCGGGGTGTGCCCGCAGAGGCCGGACGGCGGGACAACAACGGCACGTGGGGGCCACTGAGGGCGTCAGGTGGAGTCGTCGCTGCCGGCGAGTTTGCCGAAGTCGTGGTCCGGGAGTGGCGGAGGGGCGGAGATGTCCAGGCCGTAGTGGTGGTAGAGCTGGAGTTCCTGCTCCGGGGAGAGATGACGGCCCACGCCGAAGTCGGGGGCGTCCTTGATCAGGGCGCGTTCGAAGGGGATGTGGAGACCGCCGTCGATCAGCTCGCTCGGCTCCAGAGGAACGAAGGCGTCCCTGCTGAACAGACCGGTGCGTATCGCCGCCCACTCCGGCACGCCGGTGGCGTCGTCGAGATAGACCTCGTCGATCGTGCCGATCCGGGTGCCGTTGCGGTCGAATGCCTTGCGGCCGATCAGGTTGCGCGGATCGATGTCGGTCTGCACGGGCCCTCCACTGGTCGCAATTCCGCACATCACTCGTCAGCACTACAAAACGGCACAATCGGCCCGGCGGCCACTCGGACGTCCGGGTCTTGCCCCCGCTGGTACGCTGGCAGCGGCTGCTGACCCCGTGCGGGAGAGTCCTCCAGGCACCACCGGAGGGCGCCGAAGGAGCAAATCCTCCCCGGAATCTCTCAGGCCCACGTACCGCATGGACGAGGTCACTCTGGAAAGCAGAGCGGGTGTCCACGGCTTCCGCTCTCACCGACGGTGAAAGCCGGCTGCCCCGGGCAGCCGGTGAAGCTCTCAGGTTGAGATGACAGAGGGGGAGGCCGTCCGGGCACCCGCCACGGTGCCCCTCGAAGGTCGTCGGACCAGGAGGCCTCCGCACATGACCGCCCATCGCATTTCCCTCTCCGAGCTCGAACAGGGAACGCCCTTCGAGCAGCGTCACATAGGCCCCGACCACGAGGCCCGCGCCAAGATGCTCGCGCAGGTCGGCTACGGCTCGCTCGACGAGCTGACGGCCGCCGCGGTCCCGGATGTGATCAAGAACGCTGACGCGCTGGACCTGCCGGATGCCCGGACCGAGTCCGAAACGCTGGCCGAACTGCGATCGCTGGCCGACCGCAACGAGGTGCTCGGCTCCATGATCGGGCTGGGGTACTACGGGACCTTCACGCCGCCCGTCATCCTGCGGAACGTGATGGAGAACCCCGCCTGGTACACGGCGTACACGCCGTACCAGCCGGAGATCTCGCAGGGGCGGCTCGAAGCGCTGCTGAACTTCCAGACCATGGTCGCCGAGCTCACCGGCCTGCCGACCTCCGGCGCCTCCCTGCTCGACGAGGGCACCGCGGCCGCCGAGGCGATGGCGCTGTCGCGCCGCATGGGCAAGAACAAGAAGGGTCTGTTCCTGGTCGACGCGGACGCGCTGCCGCAGACCGTCGCCGTCATCGAGACCCGGGCCGAGCCGGCCGGCGTCGAGGTCGTCGTCGCCGACCTGAGCGAAGGCATCCCCGCCGAGGTGGCCGAGCGCGAGATCAACGGCGTGCTGATCCAGTACCCGGGCGCCTCCGGTGCCGTACGCGACATCAAACCGGTGATCGACCAGGCGCACGAGCTGGGCGCGCTCGTCACCGTGGCCGCCGATCTGCTCGCCCTCACGCTGCTGAGGTCCCCCGGCGAACTCGGCGCGGACATCGCCGTCGGCACGACGCAGCGCTTCGGCGTGCCGATGGGCTTCGGCGGACCGCACGCCGGATACATGGCCGTACAGGAAAAGATGGCACGCAGCCTGCCCGGCCGGCTCGTCGGCGTCTCCGTCGACGCGGACGGGCACAAGGCCTACCGGCTCGCCCTCCAGACCCGTGAACAGCACATTCGCCGTGAGAAGGCCACCAGCAACATCTGTACCGCCCAGGTACTGCTCGCTGTCATGGCCGGCATGTACGCCGTGTACCACGGCCCCGAGGGGCTGCGGACCGTCGCGTGGCGCACCCACCGCTACGCGGCGGTCCTCGCCGAGGGGCTGCGGGCCGGCGGCGTGGAGATCGTCCACGGCGCCTACTTCGACACGCTGACCGTACGGGTCCCCGGGCGGGCCGCCGAGGTCGTGGCCGCCGCCCGGGACAACGGCGTCAACCTGCACCCCGTCGACGCCGACCTCGTCTCGATCGCCTGCGACGAGACCACCACGCGCGACCGGCTCGCTGCCGTGTGGAGCGCCTTCGGTGTCGAGGGCGACGTCGAGTCCCTGGACGCGGCCGCGCGCAACGCCCTCCCGGACGCCCTGCTGCGCACCGACGAGTACCTGACGCACCCCGTCTTCCACCAGCACCGCTCCGAGACCGCGATGCTGCGCTATCTGCGCAGGCTCGCCGACCGCGACTACGCGCTGGACCGCGGCATGATCCCGCTGGGCTCCTGCACCATGAAGCTCAACGCGACCGCGGAGATGGAGCCCATCACCTGGCCCGAGTTCGGACAGCTGCATCCCTTCGCGCCGGCCGGGCAGGTCCAGGGCTACCTGACTCTCATCCACGAGCTGGAGGACCGGCTCGCGGAGGTCACCGGCTACGACAGGGTGAGCCTCCAGCCCAACGCGGGCTCCCAGGGCGAACTGGCCGGTCTGCTCGCCGTACGCGGCTACCACCGGGCCAACGGCGACGAGCAGCGCACCGTCTGCCTCATCCCCTCCTCCGCGCACGGAACCAACGCCGCGAGCGCCGTCATGGCCGGCATGAAGGTCGTCGTCGTGAAGACCGCCGAGGACGGCGAGGTCGACGTCGACGACCTGCGCGCGAAGATCGAGCGGTACCGCGACGAGCTGTCGGTGCTGATGATCACCTACCCCTCCACGCACGGTGTGTTCGAGGAGCATGTCGCCGACATCTGCGCGGCCGTGCACGAGGCGGGCGGCCAGGTGTACGTGGACGGTGCGAACCTCAACGCGCTGGTCGGGCTGGCCAAGCCCGGACACTTCGGCGGGGACGTCTCGCACCTGAACCTGCACAAGACCTTCTGCATCCCGCACGGCGGCGGCGGTCCCGGCGTCGGCCCGGTCGGCGTGCGGGCGCACCTGGCGCCGTACCTGCCCAACCACCCGATGCAGCCCGAGGCGGGGCCGGAGACCGGGGTCGGGCCCATCTCGGCGGCGCCGTGGGGCTCCGCGGGGATTCTGCCCATCTCGTGGGCGTACGTCCGGCTGATGGGCGGCGAGGGGCTCAAGCGGGCCACCCAGGTGGCGGTACTCAGCGCCAACTACATCGCCAAGCGCCTCGAGCCGCACTATCCGGTGCTGTACACCGGTCCCGGCGGGCTGGTCGCGCACGAGTGCATCATCGATCTGCGCCCCCTGACCAAGGCGACCGGCGTGAGCGTGGACGACGTGGCCAAGCGGCTGATCGACTACGGCTTCCACGCGCCGACGATGTCGTTCCCCGTGGCTGGGACGCTGATGATCGAGCCGACCGAGTCCGAGGACCTGGCCGAACTCGACCGGTTCTGCGAGACGATGATCGCGATTCGCGCGGAGATCGAGAAGGTCGGCTCCGGTGAGTGGCCCGCGGACGACAACCCCCTGCGCAACGCCCCGCACACCGCCGCCGCGCTCGGTGGGGAGTGGGAGCACGCCTACAGCCGTCAGGAAGCCGTCTTCCCGACCGGAGTGAGCGCCACCGACAAGTACTGGCCGCCGGTCCGCCGCGTCGACCAGGCCTTCGGCGACCGCAACCTGGTGTGCTCCTGCCCGCCGCTCGAGGCGTACGAGGACTGACGCGGCGGGAGGAACCTGCGGGAAAACCTCCTACCGGGGAGTGGAAGGGCCCCGCTTCGGCCGGACGGCCGGGCGGGGCCCTTCGCCGTATCTCCGTACGTACCTCCCACCTGGCCTGTGGGACCGGGCCGGAGCCCGGGTGGGACCGGGACCGCTTCCGCGTGTCAGATGCGGTCGATGTGTACGTTTGTCGACTTCACCCGGGCTGTGGCCTCCATGCCGACCTCGAGCCCGAGCTCCTCGACGGCCTCGCGGGTCAGCAGTGAGACCAGTCGATGCGGGCCCGCCTGGATCTCTACCTGGGCGGCCACGTCGCCGAGCTTGACCGCGGTGACGATGCCGGGGAAGGCGTTGCGCGTCGAGGTGTACGGCGTGCCCTCCTCGATCGCGCCGGCCTTCGCGAGGTCGACCGAGAACGCCGCCAGGTCCTGCCCGTCGATGAGCCGCCGTCCGCCTTCGTCGCGGTGGGTGTTGACCCGGCCCGCGTCCGCCCAGCGGCGGGCGGTGTCCGGGCTGACGCCGAGCAGCCGCGCTGCCTGGCCGATCGTGTAGGACTGCATGCCGATCACGATAGGGCGGGCGGTGGAACCGGGCGGTGCGGGGGTGATGAGGGGAGTGTCCCCGGTGCCCTCCGAGCGTCAGGTTCGTCGGATCCGCGCGTAAGGTTCGCCGCATGATCCGAAAATTTCGTACGCCTCGGTGGAGCTGATGCGGCGCGCCCCGGCGTGCTCGGTGGACGTCGCCGCGCCGTGATCGGCCGTTTCGAACCGGTTCCCCGGCCGGGCCGTGGGGGAGTGGTTCGCCGATCCCGACATGGTGATGGCGACCCTCTTCCTGGTCATGACCTGGAAGTACTTCGGCTTCCACGTGATGCTCCACCCGGCCGGACTTCATTCCATACCCAAGGAGCCGACCGAGGCGGCGCTGATCGACGGCGCGGGTCCCTGGCAGCGCTTCCGCAACGTCACCCTGCCGCTGCCGGCCCCGACCCTGCGCATCAGTATCCTCCTGTCGGTGATCGGCGCCATCCAGCTGTTCGACCTGGTGTGGGTGATTACCCAGGGCGGCCCCGACCACCACTCCGGAACCATGATCGTGACCATGTTCCAGTACGGCTTCAAGCGTTACCAGGTGGGCTACGCCGGCGCGATCAGTGTGGTCATGTTCGGCATCAGTCTCGTCTCCGCCCTCGCCTACCAGCGCTTCGTGCTGCGCCGGGACCTCGAAGGGGCGATCACGACCATGCGTGGAGGCGGAAAGTGACGCTCCCTCAAAAGCCTTCGGTCTCCGGCGAGTCCGCGTCCACGTCCGCGCCGGCGTCCCTGGGAGCGTCCGCGGGAGGGGACGGGGGCGGCTCCGTGTCCGATTCCGGCTCCGGAGCGGCGCCCCGGCCCCCGCGCCGGCGTTCTCTTCCGGACCCTGCCACTGCATCTCGTCCTGATCGCCGTCGGCGCGGTGACGGCCGTACCCCTGCTCTGCGCCGTGCTCTCCGG
This sequence comes from Streptomyces yamdrokensis, assembly GCF_053890455.1. Taxonomy (NCBI): domain Bacteria; kingdom Bacillati; phylum Actinomycetota; class Actinomycetes; order Kitasatosporales; family Streptomycetaceae; genus Streptomyces; species Streptomyces yamdrokensis. The sequence goes on along the minus strand of NZ_CM132679.1, from coordinate 1,143,647 downwards.
GTTCAAGTCCACCGACCGGCTCTCCGGCAACTCCGTCGGACTGCCCGCCCCGTGGGCCGGCGCCGACCACACCGGCCCCCTGGCCTCCGGTGACTTCTGGCGGCTGGTCGGCAACAGCACCCTGATCGCGATCGCCACGGCCCCGATCGTGGTCGCGGTGTCCGCGCCGGCGGCGTTCTCCTTCGCCCGGTTCGCCTTCCGAGGACGGGAGGTGCTGTTCACACTGTTCACGATGGGGCTGATGTTCCCGTTCGCGGTGGCCGCGCTGCCGCTGTTCCTGCTGCTGCGCTCCATGGGCCTGCTGGACAACCCGCTCGGCGTGATCCTCCCGCAGGCCGCCTTCGGTCTGCCGATGACGGTCATCATCCTGCGCGGATTCTTCCGGCAGATCCCGGGAGAGCTGGAGGAGGCGGCCACGCTCGGCGGCTGCGGTCCGTTCGGCTCCTTCTGGCGGGTGCTGCTGCCGATGGCACGGCCCGCCCTGGGCACCGTCTCCGTGCTCGCCGTGGTCACCGGCTGGAACAACTTCTTCCTGCCGCTGCTGGTGTTCACCGACGACACCTGGTGGACGATCCCCATCGGTGTCCAGCAGTTCCAGGACCAGTACTCCGCGGACAGCGCGCGGGTCTTCGCGTACCCGGTCCTGGCCGTGGTTCCCGCGCTCGCCCTCTGCTCGGTCGCCGAGCGCCGGCTCGGCGGCGGCCTGACCGCGGGCGCGGCCGAGGGGTGACGCATGCACGGGCGGGGTGTCACGCGGTGTGACGAACCCCGGATGTGCGTCGGGGCCGGTTCGCGGGAATTCCGCGGTCCGGCCCCCTGGTGTTCTGCGGACGGGCCCTGGCCCGTCCTAGGCGGTGGTCATCACCTGGACGGCGTTCCGGGGGCGCTGCGGGGCGATGCAGCTGCCGTCGGGCAGGAGTTCGCCGGTGTCCTCGAAGAGCACGACACCGTTGCACAGCAGGCTCCAGCCCTGCTCCGGATGGTGCGCCACGAGACGGGCGGACTCCCGGTCGGCGGAATCGGCTGAGGGGCACGGTGACTGGTGCTGGCACATGGATGGGATCTTTCGCTCTGGCGTGACCTGTGGGCTGGCTGTCGTTTCAGTTCCGCGGCGTGAAGCTTCGTTCATGGCCGCCCCCCCCGTTGTGATAGGCCCGTCGGGACAGGCCGGTCGGAAACAAGTGTTGCCCTTTGGGGGGCGATCCGCAGGATTTTCGCGGCACCACCCCCTCACAGGTTGAGGACGCGTCACCCGGGCGGACGGTTCAGCCCGACACCACTGTCACTTCGGGTGGTTTGGTATAGCCGGATGGGGCTACTCCGGTCCGTGGTCCTGGTTGCCCCGGGTGCTTGAGCCATGCCGGTCTTCCTCGGGACGCGCGCGTCCCCCGCCGCCGGCGGTCCGGCGGCGGAGCACGGAAGGGTGCTCGCGCGAGGCGAGAGGTGCGGCAGGTGTCAGGCGGGTGAGCCGAGCAGCCGGCCGGGTGCGACCCGATGGGTCAGCACCGGGAGCAGTTCGGCCGCCCGGTGCGGCCGGTGGGCCGCGATACCCGGCGGCGCCGGGGCGAGGGGGACGAGCAGGTCGGTGGCGGCCGGATGACCGGTGGCACCGTCCGCGGTGCGGTCGCCGTGCAGCCAGAGGGCCAGCATGTAGAGGCCGGGCACCGACAGCAGCCGGGGCTGGTACGGCTGCGGCAGGGCCTCGGCCTGACGCAGGGCCAGTTCGGTGGAGGCGATGTAGGGGCCTTCGAAGAAGCGGGAGAAGGCCCAGCCGTCGGGAGTGAGCACGGTGTCCGCCGCGGCCACCGCCCGGTCGCCGCAGCGGATCAGGAAGCGCCAGCCGGCCAGCCGCGTCGCGGACACGCCCTCGGCGGTGACCCGGTCCAGGACGTGCACGGGCAGCGGCAGTTCTGGTGAAACAGGCCCCTCGGCACCGAGGAGGGAGGGAGTTCGGGCCTCGCTGACCGCGGTGGGGGAGGAGAGCGCGGTCAGGACGGAACGCAGTGCGGGCGCGGGGGCCGGGGGGGCATGCAGGGGCATGGTGGGTCGCCTCTCATTCGAAGGCACAGTGGCGCGAGGGCGGGGCGGACGGCGCTGTCAGCTCGCGAAGGCCGGAAGGCAGGGGCCGGGGGTCTGAGTACGAGAGGTGGGGGTGAGGAATGCCGCACGTCACCTCGTCGGCTGGATCACTCGACCGTGGGCGCCAACCTTCTGCCTTGTCCACGGAGTTTATACGATGCGTGTTCGGACTATGTTTCGGCTAGCCGTTTTCGAACCGCGAAACAAGGGTACTTTTGGACGATGAAACGGGGGAATTATCCCGATTCCCGGCCGGGGGTACGGCGATGACCTCGACAAATGGCCGTGCAGTGGTAGGCCTATTGTCGTCGGCGTTTTTCACGAGTTCGCCGTCGCCTTGTAACGTGCACCGTCGGCCATGCCGCGTGAATGTGCCACTGGTTACCCTCGACCAGCGTAGCGGCCGACAGAGCGGTTCGGGGCGTTATCGATCGCATCCGCTGGGCATCCTCCTCTGTGGACCAGGACCCCGGCGGCCGATCATCGGACCGCCCATCCGACGAGGAGGAACGCTTCGATGGGGGAGAAGGTGGTGGCAGGCGGGTTCGACCTGTCCGATCGCCAGCGCTACCGCGACAAGCTCCGCAGGTGTCTGACGGGCTTGGAGCGACTCCTGGCGGAGAAGCGGTTCGACCGCCCCAGGAACCTGATGGGGCTGGAGATCGAATTGAATCTCACGGGCGCCGACGGCATGCCCAAAATGTTGAATGGGCAAGTCCTCGAACGGATTGCGAGCCGCGACTTCCAGACAGAACTCGCCATGTTCAACCTGGAAGTCAACATTGCTCCACATCGTCTGGACGGCCGGGTATTCGACCGGCTCGCCGAGGAACTGCGCACCTCCCTCGCGTACGCGGACCGGAAAGCCGCCGAGGTGGACGCCGGAATCGTGATGATCGGTATTCTGCCGACGCTCGACCGCGACGACCTGGTCTCCTCGAACCTCTCCGCCGTCGATCGCTACACCCTGCTCAACGACCAGATCGTGGCCGCCCGAGGGGAGGACTTCACCCTCGACATCGAGGGGGTGGAACGTCTCAGCTGCACCTCCAAGTCGATCGCGCCGGAGGCCGCCTGCACCTCGGTCCAACTGCACCTCCAGGTCACTCCGGCCCGCTTCGCCGACGTGTGGAACGCGGCCCAGGCGGTTGCCGCCGCCCAGATCGCCGTCGGCGCCAACTCACCCTTCCTGTTCGGACGTGAGCTGTGGAGCGAGTCCCGGCCGCCGCTGTTCCAGCAGTCCACCGACACCCGTCCGCCCGAGCTCCAGGCACAGGGGGTGCGGCCGCGCACCTGGTTCGGCGAGCGCTGGGTCGACTCGGCGTTCGACCTCTTCGAGGAGAATCTTCGCTACTACCCGGCACTCCTGCCGATCTGCGACGACGAGGATCCGCTCGACGTGCTGGACCGGGGAGGCACCCCCTCGCTCGCGGAACTCGTCCTGCACAACGGCACGGTCTACCGCTGGAACCGCCCGGTCTACGACGTCGCCGACGGCGTGCCCCACCTACGGGTGGAGAACCGGGTCCTGCCCGCCGGACCCACCGTCGTCGACGTGGTCGCCAACGCGGCGTTCTACTACGGTCTGGTCCGCGCCCTCGCCGAGGAGAGCCGCCCCGTGTGGACCCGGCTGCCCTTCGAGGCCGCCGCCGCCAACTTCGACGCCGCCTGCCGGCACGGTATCGACGCCCGCTTCACCTGGCCCCGGCGCGGGCGCTACGGGGGTACGGCCGAAGTGGACGCGGTCGCCCTCGTACGCGACGAACTGCTGCCGCTGGCCGAGGCGGGGCTGGACGCGTGGGGCATCGAATCCGCGGACCGGGACCTGTACCTCGGCGTGATCGAGGAACGCTGCCGGCGCCGGCAGAACGGGGCGAGCTGGCAGGCAGCGACCTTCCACCGGGCGCTGGACGGAGGCCTGTCCCGGGAGGCGGCTCTGGCGGCCACCACCCGGCGCTACCGTGAGTTGATGCTGCGGGGCGACCCCGTGCACACCTGGCCCATGGGGCTCCCGGAACCGGTGTCCGCGGACTGAGCCCCGAGCGGGCGGGACTCGGGACGGGGATCCTGGACAGCGGGAAGGAGGGCCGGCCGCGCAGCCCCGCCCACGGGACCGGCGACTGAGGACCGCCCGCCGGGCGCTCCACCGGTGCCTTCATACTGAACCGGTCGGACAGCTCGGTGATGTGGAGGCAGGTGTGCAGGCGGAGGCGGGACCGGAGGCCGGTGCGTATCCTCAGCGGCGGCTCACGCGCAAGACACTCCGCGACGAGACGCTGCTCGTGCTCGCGGTGTCGCTCGGCGCGAGCGCGGTGTCCGCGCTGATCAGTTTCGTCGGCTCGGTCACCCGGCCGGGCGGCCTGAAGGACCAGGCGGCCACCCTCAACGGCTCGGCGGCACCGGGACGCCCCTGGCTCGACCTGGCCTGGCAGCTCTTCGGGATCACCAGCGCGCTCGTCCCCGTCGCGCTCGTCGCCCACTTCCTGGTCCGCGAGGGCGCGGGACTGCGCACCCTCGGCTTCGACCGCACCCGGCCCTGGTCCGACCTCGGCCGCGGGGCGGCGGTCGCGGCGGCCATCGGCAGCAGCGGCATCGCCTTCTACCTGGCCATGCGGAGCCTCGGCTTCAACCTCACCGTGGTACCCGAGGCGCTGCCCGAGGTGTGGTGGAAGTTTCCCGTGCTGATCCTCTCGGCGATGCAGAACTCGATCCTCGAAGAGGTCATCGTCCTCGCCTATCTGCTGCGCCGGCTCGAGCAGTTGGGTTGGTCACCGGGCGCCGCGACGGCGACCAGTTCGGTACTGCGCGGCTCGTACCATCTCTACCAGGGCATCGGCGGGTTCATCGGCAACATGGTGATGGGCGTGGTGTTCGTCCACCTCTACCGCCGCTGGGGCCGGGTGGGGCCCCTGGTGGTCGCGCACACGCTGCTCGACATCGGGGCGTTCGTGGGGTACGCGCTGCTCGCGGGCAAGGTGGACTGGCTGCCCACGGCGTGAGCGGTCGGGGGGAAGGGGACGTGCCATGGTGCCGTACGTCCCCGGTTTCGTATCGGGCCCGGCTCAGTGCGACGGTCCGCCGCCCGCGATCCCGCCGTCCGGCAGGGCGGCGCCCAGCAGCTCGCCTTCGATGACGGTCACCGCCCGTCCGCCCAGCAGGGTGCGCTCGCCGCGCAGCTCCGTACGGACGCGGCCCGAGCGGGGTGAGGCCTGCAGGCCGGTGAGAGCGGTGCGGCCCAGGCGCTCGGACCAGTAGGGGGCCAGCGCGGTGTGAGCGCTGCCGGTGACGGGATCCTCGTCGATACCGACGTTCGGAAAGAAGCACCGGGAGACGAAGTCGTAGCCCAGGGAGGGGTTTTCCGCGCGGGCGGTGGCGATGACGCCGCGCGTGGAGTGGGCGCCGAGGGTTCTGAGGTCGGGCCGCAGGGCGTGGACCGTTTGCTCGTCGGCGACCTCGACCAGCAGATCGCCGACGAGCGGACCGGTGTCGAAAGCCGTGAGCGGCTCGGCCCCCAGCGTCTCGGCGAACCCTTCGGGCAGGTCGAGCGGGGTAAGCGGGGCCGTGGGGAAGTCCATGGTCACGGAGCCGTCCTCGGCCGGCGCCGCGACGAGGACGCCACTGCGGGTGGAGAACCGGACGGGGCCCTTGTGAGCGCCGGTGGTGTGCAGGACGTGGGTGGCGGCGAGGGTCGCGTGGCCGCACATCGCCACCTCGGCGGCGGGAGTGAACCAGCGCAGTGCCCAGTCGGCCTCCCCGCCCCCGGGCAGCGGGTGCGCGAAGGCGGTCTCGGCGTGGTTGACCTCCAGGGCGACGTTCTGGAGCCAGCCGTCGTCCGGGAAGGCGTCCGTGTCCAGGAGCAGGACTCCGGCCGGGTTTCCGGCGAAGGGCCGGTCGGTGAAGGCGTCGACGATTCGCATGCGCATCCCCTGACGGTAGGACGTCGGCGAAGCCGCAGACCAAGGCCAATCCAAAGATGCCGGCCCGGATTCCGCGGCCGTCCTTACGGCAGGGGTTGCCCTGCCCTTTTCTCCGATATATCGTTGAGTTATCGCGACAGGTCAATGATGGAATGGGGAGTGGTTGCGGTGCGTACCCATGGTTTCGAGCATGGACACGGTCACAGTGGTCCGAAGGGCGGCCGGGGCGACTTCGAGAGGCGGCGGGCCGCTTTCGGGCCCTTCGGTCCCGGCGGGCCGGGTGGCCCCGGGGGCCCCGGCTTCGGTCCGGGCTTCGGGCACGGCCCCTGGGGCGGACGAGGGCGCGGCGGGCCCAGGGGGAGGGCGCGGCGCGGTGACGTACGGGCATCGATCCTGGCTCTGCTGAAGGACCGGCCGATGCACGGCTACGAGATGATCCAGGAGATCGCCGGGCGTAGCGGCGGGGCGTGGAAGCCCAGCCCCGGATCGGTGTACCCCACCCTCCAGCTGCTGGAGGACGAGGGGCTGATCGTCAGTGAGTCCGAGGGCGGCAAGAAACTGTTCGCACTCACCGACACCGGTCGCGCGGTGGCCGGGGAGGGTCCCGAGGCGCCCTGGGAGGAGGCCTCCCGCGGGGTCGACTGGGAGGCGCTGAGCGAGGTCCGGCAGGCCGGGTTCGGCCTGATGGAGGCATTCGGGCAGGTCTGGAAGACCGGCACCAAGGAGCAGCGCGAGAAGGCGCTCGCCGTCGTCAACGAAGCCCGCAAGAAGCTGTACCTCATCCTCGCCAACGACGACTGAGGCTGACGGCTGGGGCCGGGGCTGGGGAACAAGGCCGGTGTCTGCGGTGGCGTGGCGGGCCCGAGGGGAAGCGGGGCTGATTCTCCTTCCCAGGGAGGAGATTGCGGCCCTCCGCGTCCACTTCCCGTGGGACGGGAAGATGCTCCCCGCCGGGGACGCCCCGGACCCGCGGGGCTGATGTGCTGGGAGGCGTGCAACACCGTACCCCCGGGCCGTCGGCCCACCAGGCCCAGGAACAGGGCAGTCACCGCGCGGAACACGGTGCCGGACTCAGTGCGGAGCTGGCAGCGGTGGTCAGCGGTGCCCGCCGCAGAGCGGTCAGGGACGCGGACCGGCAGATCGACACCGCCCATCTGCTGCACTCGCTGCTGGAGTCCGACGCCGAGGTGTGCGCGGTCCTCGGCGAGGGCCGGCGCACCGCCCGGCTGCTCGGCTACCTGGTCCAGCGCAGCATCGGCTACGGCCTGCGCTGGCAGAGTTCCGTCGAGGGCTCCGGCTCCGTTCCGGTGGTGGTGCGGACCACCGGGTTCTCGCCGCCGGCGGCGGCCGGTCTGGAGTACGCCCGTGAACGCGCCGCACGTCATGGCGGGTCCGCGCGCGGTGTGGACCTGCTCGCGGCGATCATCGTGGATCCGCAGGCGCGGGCGGTGGAAGTGCTCGAGCGTGCCGGAATCGGCCACCGCGACGTCCTCGCCCGTCTCGACGCGGCATGGACCGGCGACCCCGCTCACCGAGGGGCCGAAGGGCTGAGAGCGCGGTGAGGGCCGGGCCGTGTTCGCCCGTCAGTGGATTTCCTCCCCTCCGTCCGGACCCCGGGCCGCACGTCCAGCCCGTGAGCCAGGTGTCATGAGGGGTGACGCTCCTGTCGGCGCCTGGCATCATGTGCCGGTGCCTACCTCTGCCAGCATTCGGAACGCCCGGAAGGCCCGTGGGAAGGGCGCCGGGCTCGGCCTCGCGCTCCTGTCCGCGGCGGCCTTCGGCGGATCGGGAGTCGCCGCCAAGCCGCTGATCGAGGCGGGCCTGGACCCGCTGCACGTCGTGTGGCTGCGGGTGGCGGGCGCGGCCCTGGTCATGCTGCCGTTGGCCGTGCGCCACCGGGGACTGCTGCGCAGTCATCCGGCGCTGCTCGCCGGGTTCGGACTGTTCGCCGTCGCCGGGGTCCAGGCCTTCTACTTCGCCGCCATCTCCCGTATCCCCGTCGGCGTCGCGCTGCTCGTCGAGTATCTGGCGCCCGCGCTCGTCCTCTGCTGGGTGCGGTTCGCGCAGCGGCGGCCGGTGACCCGGGCGGCGGCGGTCGGTGTGGTGCTGGCGGTGGGCGGACTGGCCTGTGTCGTGGAGGTGTGGTCGGGCCTCGGCTTCGACCTCGTCGGGCTGCTGCTCGCGCTCGGCGCCGCCTGCTGCCAGGTCGGCTACTTCGTTCTCTCCGACCAGGGCAGCGATCACGGCGACCGGGCGCCGGACCCGCTCGGGGTGATCGCCTACGGTCTGCTCGCCGGCGCCGCCGTCCTCACCGTTGTCGCCCGTCCGTGGTCCATGGACTGGTCGGTGCTCGCGGGCAGCGCGCGCATGGACGGCACCCCGGTCGCGGCCTTCGTGCTGCTCGCCTGGCTCGTCCTCGTCGCCACGGTCGTCGCGTACGGCACCGGAGTGCTCTCCGTACGCCGGCTCTCGCCGCAGGTCGCCGGGGTGGTGGCCTGTCTCGAAGCGGTCGTCGCCACCGTGCTGGCCTGGGTCCTGCTCGGCGAGCACCTGTCGGCGCCGCAGATCGCCGGCGGCGCGGTGGTCCTGGCGGGCGCGTTCATCGCCCAGTCCTCGGCACCCGCCAGAAGCCCCGACCGCCCGGTGGCGAGCGGGGGAGGCGAAAGGGAGTTGTCCACACCGGGAACCGCGGCCTAGGGTGCTGATCATGCATGCGCGCGCACTTGTTCTTCCGCCGCCCGCCGTCTGAGGCGGGCCCTGAGCTTCCCGCGCCCGGTGCGCTGTCGCCGGGCGTCGTGGTGCTGCCCGCAGACGCAGTCCGCGGGCCCCGCTGGACCGGTTCGATCCGGGCCTGATCCGGGGCTCCCTTCCGGCCTTTCGCGCAGCGCAGGCACTTCCGTGAGGAGTGCGTACGCGCGCGTATCTGTGTGCAACTGCGGAGAGAACACGTGTCGAACACCGTCACCGGCCTGCCCGTCGGGCGAGGCCTGCTCTATCTGATCGTCGCCGGTGCCGCCTGGGGCACCGCGGGCGCCGCCGCCTCGCTGGTCTACCGGACCAGCGACATGGGGCCGGTAGCCCTCTCCTTCTGGCGCTGCGCGACCGGCCTGGCGCTGTTGCTCGGCGCCCGGATGCTGGTCCCTCGTGCCCGTACCGCCGTGGCCGGGGCGCCGGGCCCCAGGGTGCGGCGGGCCGTGGCCACCGGGGCAGGGCTCGCTGTGTTCCAGACGGCCTACTTCGCGGCCGTCGCCGCCACGGGACTCGCCGTGGCCACCGTCGTCACCCTCGGCGCCGGCCCCGTACTGATCGCGCTCGGCGCGCGGCTGTTCCTGGGGGAGCGGCTCGGGCGGGGCGGGGCCACCGCCGTCGTGGGGGCGCTCGCCGGGCTCGCCGTGCTCGTCCTCGGCGGCGGGGAGACGACCGTGGACCCGTGGGGCATCCTGCTCGCGCTGCTGTCCGCGGCCGGTTACTCGGTGATGACCCTGCTCACCCGGTGGTGGGGGCGTGACGGTGGGCTGGACGCCTCCGGCACGACCGTCGGGGCGTTCGCCGTCACCAGCGTGCTGCTGCTGCCGTTCGCCGCGGTCGAAGGGCTGGTGCCGTACACCGGCGATCCCGCTCCGCTGCTGTGCCTCCTGGTGTACATCGCCGCGGTTCCGACGGCTCTCGCCTACGGCCTGTACTTCGCGGGCGCGGCGGTCGTACGGTCGGCCACCGTGTCCGTGATCATGCTTCTCGAACCGGTGAGCGCGGCGGTGCTGGCCGTCGCCCTGCTCGGTGAGCGGCTCACCCCGGCCATGCTGGCCGGCACCCTGCTGATGCTCGGCTCGGTCGCGGGGCTCGCGGTCGACGAGGCGCGGGGCGCGCGGACCCGCAGGGCGAAGGGAGGCGCGGCGCCGGCGTGACGGCGCGGGTCCTCAGGGGAGATGCCTTCGGGAGAGGCTCCTCGGCGGACCCCCCGGGGCATGCCTGGCCCGAGGGCGGGGCATGCCCCGCCCTCGGCGCGCGTCCGCGGCGTCACAGGGCCGCCAGGTACTCCGGCGGTTCCGTGCCGGCGGGCAGGGCGGGGTCCGCGAGCGGGGTGCCGTACGTGCGGGTCAAGGGGACGACGCCGGCCCAGTGGGGGAGGGCGAGGTCCTCGGGCTCGTCGTTCACGCCGCCGGTGCGGAGCTTGGCGGAGACCTCGGTCAGGTCGAGGCGGATCACCGCGGTGGCGGCCAGTTCCTTCTTGTTCGCCGGGCGCGAGTCGGCGGCGCGGCCGGGGACGACGTGGTCGACGAGGGCGTCCAGCGCCTGCCGCTTCTCCTCGGGGCCGGTCACGTCGTACGCGAGACCGTGCACCACCACGGAGCGGTAGTTGATCGAGTGGTGGAACGCCGAGCGGGCCAGTACCAGCCCGTCCACGTGGGTGACGGTCAGGCAGACCGGGAGCCCGGGGTCGGCCAGACCCGCCGCGCGCAGCGGGCGCGAGCCCGTTGAACCGTGCACGTAGAGACACTCGCCGACCCGGGCGTACAGCGTGGGCAGTACCACCGGCGCGTCGTCACGGACGAAACCGAGATGGCAGACGTAGCCCTCGTCGAGTATCGCGTGCACCAGGTCCCTGTCGTATGCGGCGCGGTCCGGCGAGCGGGTGGGAACCGTGCGCTCGGTGGGCCGGTAGCCGTCGGTGCGGGTGGCGGTGTCGGCGGGCTGCTGCGGCCGGGTCCCCGGCATGGCGTCCTCCATTGCACTAGTGCATACTTTGCTTTGTGCTAGGAGAGTATCGGATCACGGGTCGGCGCGCTGCGGAGATTTCGGCGAGCATCGAACGCGCGGTGGGTGAAGGGGCGCTCCAGCCGGGTGAACTGCTGCCCCCGATACGGGAGTTGGCGGAACGGCTCGGAGTGAACCCCAATACCGTCGCGTCCGCGTACCGGACCCTGCGCGAGCGCGGGGTGATCGAGACCGCGGGCCGCCGGGGGAGCCGGGTGCGGCCCAAACCCGTCACCACGGCGCGCGACTCCGCCCGGGTGGAGGTCCCGCGGGGCGTACGGGACCTCTCCGACGGCAACCCCGACCCCGCGCTGCTGCCCCCGCTGGCCGAGGCCTTCGCCGCCGCGGCCGAGCAGGGCGACCGGGAACCGGTGCTCTACGGGCACGCGCCCGTGGAGCCCGGGCTGGTCCGGTTCGCCCGCGCCGGACTGGACGCCGACGGCGTCCCCGACGGCCCGGTCACCGTGACCTCCGGCGCCCTCGACGCCATGGAGCGGGTGCTCGCGGCTCACCTCCGACAGGGCGACGCGGTGGCCGTGGAGGACCCCGGATGGGGCAGCGTGCTCGACCTCGTTCCGGCGCTCGGCCTGCGGACCGTCCCGGTCGGCGTCGACGACGAGGGGCCGCTCCCCGACGACGTACGGCAGGCCCTGACGGGCGGGGCACGCGCGCTGATCGTCACGGACCGGGCGCAGAACCCGACCGGTGCCGCCCTGAGCGCGACACGCGCGCGGGCCCTGCGGGCGGTGCTCGCGGACCACCCGGAGACGCTGCTGGTCGAGGACGACCACGGGCACCACATCGTCGACCTGCCCCTGCACCCACTCGCCGGTGCCACCCGCAGCTGGGCCTTCGTCCGCTCTGCCGCCAAGGCGTACGGTCCCGACCTGCGGCTCGCCGTGCTCACCGGGGACCCGGTCACCATCGACCGGGTACGCGGACGGCAGCGGCTCGGGCCGGGCTGGGTCAGCCGCACGGTCCAGCGCGCGGTGCTCAGGCTCTGGACCGGCGGCACGGTGGACCCGGCGGCGGTGGCGGAGCGGTACGGGCGGCGCCGGAACGCCCTGGTCGGGGCGCTGGCCCGGCAGGGGATCGCGGCGCACGGGCGCAGCGGCATGAACGTGTGGGTGCCCGTGCCGGACGAGACCGGCGCCGTCGCCCGGTTGCTGCACGCGGGCTGGGCGGTGGCGCCCGGTGCCCGCTTCCGGATGAGCACCCCGCCCGGCATTCGCGTCACCGTGTCGACGCTCACCGCGGACGACATCGGGCCCTTGAGCGAGGCCATCGGGGCGGCGATCGGACCGCGGGTGAGGGAGTCCAGGACGTATGCCTAGAGCAGGCGTGGGGGCCGGGCCGGCCCCTGCCCCGCCCGCTACCGCGCGCCCAGTTTCCGGAAGTCCCAGGACACGATCTTCTCCGGGGTGAGCCGTATCCAGGCGTGCCGGCCGTCGTGCGGAATCTCGTCGAGGTCGAAGTTCTTGCGCGCGAACAGCGTCTCGGGGACGTCGAGTTCGGCGCAGAGTTCGCCGGTCCGGGGTACCTCGCCCACGAACTCCACCTGCCCGGACAGTTCGGCACCGCGCAACTCGTCGTACTCCTCGCCGGTGTCCACGACGATCGCCACCCGCTGGTTTCGGCGCAGGTCCGCCCAGCGCCTGGAGCGCACCACGGAGTACAGCCACAGCGAGGTGCCGTCCCAGGCGAACCAGAGCGTGCTGACATGCGGTGCTCCGTCGGCCGACACCGTGGCCACCCGGCAGGTGCGCTGAGCGGTGAGGAAGTCGTCCAGTTCGCCCGGCGTCATCATGATCTTCCGGCCCCGGCGCTGCGTGGCAGTCATGCGGCCCCCTCTTCTCTCACGTCGTGCCAGAGGGATCCTCTGACATCACGTCAGAAAAGGATGGGTCGCCTTCCTTCCGCGCGCAAGGGTGACCGATTTCCTCCGCCCGGCCGCCGCCGACCGGGTGAACCGCACCCACACCCCGGCCGTGGTCGCGACCCTCGCGACCACGGCCGATGTGCCGGCCCGCATGGGCCGGCAGCGCCGTACGGTCCGGCGCTGCCGGCTCACGCGAGCGTGATCGAGTCCCCGCTGACGGTGATCTCCATGGCGGGCAGCGGCTTGGTCGCCGGGCCGCTCTGCACACTGCCGTCGGTGATCGAGAAATTGCTGTTGTGGCAGGGGCAGTTGATGACCCCGTCGGCGACGCTCTTCACCGCGCACCCCTGGTGGGTACAGGTTGCCGAGAAAGCCTTGAACTCGCCTGCCGTCGGCTGGGTGACCACCACTTTGCTGTCGGCGAAGACCTTTCCGCCGCCCTCGGGAATGTCGGCGACCGAGGCGAGCGCGGCACCGGCGGCCTCGTTGCCCTCGTCGCCCGAACCGTCGCCGGTCGCTTCGTTGCTGTCCGGGGAGTCGCCGGGGGCGGCGGAGTCCGACGAGCCGGAGGACTCGTCGGAGCCTCCGCAGGCGGTCAGCGCGACGGCGAGGCCCGCCGCTCCGGCCGCCGCCACGACGGTTCGACGGGCCGGTCCCGATGCGAGCTGATGCGATGCGCTGGTCATGCGGTGATGTCCCTTCCGGGGGGTTGCGTGATCTGGGGAGAGGTACGGTCGGCGTGCCCGTGCTGTTCAGGCACTGCCGAGCTTGCCCCGCACAGGGTCGGACGGACGTAAGCCACAGCTGTCGTTTCCCTGTCGGAGCACGGGCCGCTCCGCCCGGCAGGCAGCCGACGCCACGTGAACGGACGAGGCTGTCGCCGGCGTGCCGTCACCCGTCCCATGAACAGGGCGGTGCGGGGTCGAGGAAATTGCCGAGCGTGTGCGGTCTTGCAGGGGGCATGAGGGATTACACGGGTGACGACCGCCCGAAGTCCCGATTCAGGAGGCACGACATGGTTATCGTAGGCATCATCGCCCTCTGCGTCGTACTGGCGGTACTCGCCTTCCTGGTGCCCCGCCTGTCGCGGCATCCGCAGAACGGTGCGCAGCGCACCATGGGCGTCGGCTCCCGGGCCGGCTCCAAGGCTCCCGGACCGCTGGGGCGGCTGTTCAGCAAGCCCTTCCGCTCCAGCTCCCGCGCTCTGGGTCGCAGCGGCTCAGCCGGCCGCCGGGCCAGGGGGCGCATGCCGTTCTGACCCCGGCGGTTCGAGAGACAGGGCTTCGGACAGCAGTCGGCCCCGCTCGGCAAGCATGTCGGGCGGGGCCCATCAGTTGTGTGGCCGTCAAGGGCGGTCGCTTACGGGGCGAATCATGCCAGATGTCCACTAAGGGGCAAAGGGCGCAACGGGATCGGCGGACTGCTCGAGGGGAAGGGGGATCAGCGCACCGGCCGAAACTCCCCAGATTCTCCCCAGGGCTGATCGTGGCCGACTCCCCGGGGCACGGGGATCTTGGAGAGGGCATGGATTGCAAGGCCAGGGGATCGCGTAGCCTGGCGAAATGCTGACCGAGGTCACCGCCACTCGTTACATCACGCCCCTGCGCGAGGGCGGCTCGCTGCCGGGACTGATCGAGGCCGACGACCTCGGCACCTACGTTCTGAAGTTCACCGGTGCGGGGCAGGGGCGCAAGACGCTGGTCGCCGAGGTCGTCTGCGGGGAACTCGCCCGGCGGCTGGGTTTGCGGGTGCCGCGTCTGGTGACGGTGGAACTCGATCCGGTCCTGGGGCTGGGCGAGCCCGACGAACAGGTTCAGGAGCTCCTCAAGTCCAGCGGGGGCACCAATCTGGGCATGGACTTCCTCTCCGGGGCGCTCGGCTTCGACCCGCTCGCCTTCGAGGTCGGCCCCGAGGAGGCCGGGCGGGTCGTCTGGTTCGACGCGCTGGTGAACAACGTCGACCGTTCCTGGCGCAACCCCAACCTGCTGCGCCGACGCGGCGAACTCTGGCTCATCGACCACGGCGCGACCATGATCTGGCACCACAACTGGCCCGGCGTGGAGCGTTCCGTCGCCCGCCCCTACGACGCCTCCGACCACGTCCTGGAGCCCTTCGGGCCGGACGTGGCCGCCGCGGCGGCACAACTCGCACCGCGCGTCACCGCGGCCCTGCTCGCCGAGGTCACCGCGGAGATCCCCGACGTATGGCTGGCCGGCGAACCCGGATTCGACACGCCGGACGAGCTCCGGCAGGCCTACGCGCGCGCCCTGCTCGCCCGCGCGGCCACCGTCCACGAGCGGGTCCACGGCATCGGGGAGAAGGCGAACCAGTGAGCGACCACAGCGACCGGCACGTCTTCGAATACGCGCTGCTGCGGGTCGTGCCGCGGGTCGAACGGGGCGAGTGCGTCAACGCCGGGGTGATCGTGTACTGCCGTCACGCGGCGTTCGTCGGGGCCGGTACCCACCTCGACGAGTCCCGGCTGTTGGCCCTCGACCCGCACGTGGACCTGGCCGGCGTCCGGGCCGCGCTGCGTGCCGTGGAGGGCGTGTGTGCGGGCGGGAACGCGGCGGGTCAGGCCGCGGGCGACGATGCCGGGCGACGATTCCGCTGGCTGATCGCCCCGCGCTCCACCGTCGTCCAGCCCGGTCCCGTGCACACCGGACTCACCGCCGATCCGGCGGCCGAGGTGCGGCGACTGCTCGACCTGCTCGTGCGCTGACCCGGAGGGCCAAAGCCCACGACGGGCCGGCACGGTGAACCACCGCGGCGGGCCGCCGCAGGGGGAAGGCTGCGACGGCCCGCCGCTCACAGGGGTACGGGAACGCGGAGAGGGGCGCGGTGCACGGACGTACGCGCCGGCCCGCGCGTCAGGTGCGGCGGCGCTTCACCAGGTACCCGGTCGTGGCGAGGGCGCCGGCCGCGAAGGCCAGGCCGACTCCGGTGTCCCAGTCGCTCGGCCCGGTGGCCGACGAGCCGCCCAGCCCGCCCTCCACACCGCGCGTCGGCGCGATCGTGGCGGGTGCGGAGGGAGTCGCGGGCGCGGCGGTGCCGGCCGTCGCCCGGGGAGCGCTGGTGGAGGAGGTGAGGGTGCCCTCGCGGCGGGGCAGGGCCTCGCAGGCGATGTCGTCGTCGGGACCCTGGTCCTCGTCGAGTCCGTTGGGGTCGCTCCGGTCGAGGTTGAACAGGGCTTGCGCTTCCTCCTGGTAGGTGAAGTCCGCGCAGTCCAGGTCCTGGGCGTGAGCGGTGTGGGCCACCGGCAGTGTCGCGGCGAGCGAGACGAGTATGCCGAGGGCACCGGTGCGTCGGCGCATGATGCGCCTCCTTTCCGGCCACAAGTGGCTCGTGCTTCGACGCTAGGCGCGCCCCCGGGCCGGGGCGCGCAGCCATGGGCCGATCGGGTGGTAATCGAGGGACCCGGGCACGGGGCGGCACCAGTCGGACGTGGTGTGCCGGGGGTCCGGCGGGCCGGGGAATGGATCACACAGCAGGGTGGGCCGTTGACACCGGGTGCCAGGGCTTCTAGCGTCACGTCTGCTGAAGGTACTAAGCGGTCGCTCACCCATCCGGGCGGGTCGCAGAAGCCGCATCCGAAGGTCCGAGGTCGAGGAGAAGCAGCGATGTCCACCACTGAGCAGCAGCGGGTCGCCGTCGTCACCGGTGCCGCGCGCGGTATCGGCGCCGCCACCGCCGTACGACTGGCCGCCGAGGGCCGTGCGGTCGCCGTGATCGACCTCGACGAGGGAGCCTGCAAGGACACCGTCGAGAAGATCACCACCGCCGGTGGCAGGGCCCTCGCGGTCGGCTGCGACGTCTCGGACGAGACGCAGGTCGAGGCCGCCGTCGCCAGGATCGCCGAGGAACTCGGCGCGCCCACCATCCTGGTCAACAACGCGGGCGTGCTGCGCGACAACCTCCTGTTCAAGATGAGCGTCTCCGACTGGGACACGGTCATGAACGTGCACCTGCGCGGTGCCTTCCTGATGTCGAAGGCCTGCCAGAAGCACATGGTGGACGCCGGCTTCGGCCGGATCGTCAACCTTTCCTCCTCCTCGGCGCTCGGCAACCGCGGCCAGGTCAACTACTCCGCCGCCAAGGCCGGCCTGCAGGGCTTCACCAAGACCCTCGCCAAGGAGCTCGGCAAGTTCGGCGTGACCGCCAACTCCGTCGCCCCCGGATTCATCGCCACCGAGATGACCAAGGCCACCGCAGACCGCGTGGGCATGGGCTTCGACGACTTCAAGGCCGCCGCCGCCACCCAGATCCCGGTGGCCCGGGTCGGCGAGCCGGAGGACATCGCCAACGCCATCGCCTTCTTCACCGGTGAGGCCGCCGGATTCGTCTCCGGCCAGGTGCTGTACGTGGCGGGCGGACCGCTCGACTGAGGAACGCCGCGGCCGGGGCCGCCGGGGGACCGCTCTTGGGCGGCCCGGGGGCAACGGCGGTCGACTGCGACGAGCAGCGAACCAGGGACGAGTAGGCACGACTAGGGGATACGGACATGACTTCAGTGGAACTCTCGGGCAAGGTCGCCCTGGTCACCGGTGCCAGCCGAGGCATCGGGCTCGGCGTCGCCGAGGCGCTGGTGGCGCGCGGTGACCGCGTCTGCATCACCGGCCGGGGCGAGGACGCCCTCAAGGAGGCCGTCGAGAAGCTCGGCGCCGACCGGGTCATCGGCGTGGCCGGCAAGGCGCACGACGAGGCCCACCAGGCCGTCGCCGTCGAGCGCACGATGGAGGCCTTCGGCCGGGTCGACTTCCTCGTCAACAACGCCGGGACCAACCCGGTGTTCGGGGCGATCGCCGACCTCGACCTGAACGTGGCGCGCAAGGTGTTCGAGACCAACGTGATCTCGGCGCTCGGTTTCGCCCAGCGCACCTGGCACGCCTGGCAGAAGGACAACGGCGGGGCGATCGTCAACATCGCCTCCCTCGCGGGCGTCGCGCCCTCGCCCTTCATCGCCGCGTACGGCGTCAGCAAGGCGGCGCTGATCAACCTGACCGGGCAACTGGCGCACGAGTTCGCGCCGCGGGTACGGGTCAACGCGATCGCCCCGGCGGTGGTGAAGACCAAGTTCGCGCAGGCGCTGTACGAGGACCGGGAGGAGGAGGTCGTCGCCTCCTACCCGCTGGGCCGGCTCGGTATGCCGGCCGACATCGGCGGCGCCGCCGCGTTCCTCACCTCGGACCAGTCGGACTGGGTCACCGGCCAGACCCTGGTGATCGACGGCGGCATCCTCCTGAACGCCGGCGTGGGCTGAGCCGGCGTGGGCTGAGCCGATGTGGCGTGGGCCACGATTGTTCCGGAGCGGGCGTCCGTTGACGAAACGGCGCCCGTTCCGGCGTTTTCGAAGACGGGCGGACCGATGACAACGTAGTCAACGCAGAGTGACCGCGTGATCTACAACGAGTTGATCTCAACGGGCATGCGAAGGAGGGTCCGAGGCGGAAACAGCGCGGTATCGTCTGCCGACCCTTGGGACGGCAGATCGAGGAGCGTGCGCGTGTTCAAGCGGAACCGATGCCTGCGAGGGGTGGCGGCCGTCGCGTCCATCGCGTCGATGTCGTCCTTGTCCACCGGTTGCGGTGTGCTGGCGTCCGACACCCCGGACGACGACGTGCCGATCGTCGTGGGGACGACCAGCTCGCCGAGCACGCTCGATCCCGCGGCCTCCTGGGACAGTTCCTGGGAGTTGTTCCGCAACGTCTACCAGACGCTGCTGAGCTACCCGGTCGGCGCGAGCACGCCCCAGCCGGACGCCGCCGAGGGCTGCGAGTTCTCCGACAGTTCCCACCAGGTGTTCCGCTGCGAACTGCGTGCGGGGCTGAAGTTCTCCGACGGCAGCACGCTCGACGCCAAGGCGGTCAAGTACTCCGTCGACCGGATCCGCAAGATCAACGTGAACGGCGGTCCGGCCGGTCTGCTGGGCAGTCTCGAACGGGTGCAGGCGCCGAATGCCCGGGAAGTGGTCTTCCACCTCAACAAGCCCGACGCGACGTTCCCCTTCGTGCTCGCCACCCCGGCCCTGTCGATCGTCTCCCCGAAGGCCTATCCGGCCGAGGCCCTGCGCGAGGAGTCCGGCCTCGTCGGCTCCGGGCCGTACACCCTCGAGTCGTACGAAGAGGGCGACGAGGCCCGGCTCGTCCGCAACGAGCAGTACAAGGGCTACGCCGAACGGCAGAACAACGCCGTGACGGTCCGCTACTTCCAGGACTCCGCCGAGATGGTCGAGTCGCTGCGGGAGGACCGGATCGACCTCACCTACCGGGGTCTCGCCGCGGACGACGTCATCGAATTCCAGGGCGAGGCCTCCAAGGAGGAGGAGATCAAGCTGGTGGAGGGCACCGGCACCAGCATCAACTACCTGGTGTTCAACCCGAAGGACCCGTGGGCCGGCAAGAAGCCGGTGCGCCAGGCCGTCGCCCAGGTCGTCGACCGGAGCGCGATCGCGCACAAGATCTACCGGGACACCGTCGACCCGCTGTACTCGATGGTTCCCAAGGGGCTGACCGGCCACACCACCGGCTTCTTCGACAACTACGGCGACCCCAGCGTCGACAAGGCCCGAAGGATCCTCACCGAGGCGGGCATCACCGGGCCGGTGCCGCTCACCCTCTGGTACACCACGGACCGCTACGGCTCCGAGACCAAACTGGAGTTCAAGGAGCTGGAGCGCCAGCTGGAGGCCTCCGGGCTGTTCGAGATCACCCTCGAGAGCCGCCCCTGGAAGACGTACGTCGATGGCTACCAGAAGGGCGAGTACCCGGTGTTCGGGCGCGGTTGGTCCCCCGACTTCCCGGACGCCGACAACTTCATCGCCCCGTTCATCGGCGAGCAGAACGCGCTCGGCACGCCGTACGAGGCGAACGAGATCAGCAATGTCCTGCTGCCCCGGTCCCGCCGGGAGAGTGACCGCGGCAACGTCGTGAAGGACTTCGAGGAGGCCCAGCGGATCCTCGTGGACGACGCGCGGCTGCTGCCGCTGTGGCAGGGCCGGCAGTACGTCGCGACGAGCCGGGACATCTCGGGCGCGGAGCGGGCGCTGGACCCGTCGACGATCATGATGTTGTGGCAGCTCTCCCGCAAGACCAGCTGGTAGCCGCTCCGAGGGGCGGGTGTCAGTGGTCGCCTGTAGGTTCTGAGGCCGGGAAGTGACCGCAATCGTGAGGACGTTGACGTGACCGACATCGCCATGCTGCCCAAGTCCTGGCGCGGGGTTCTGGGCGATGAGCTGCAGCAGCCCTACTTCAAGGAGCTGACGGAGTTCGTCGAGGAGGAGCGGGCGAAGGGCCCCGTCCACCCGCCCCGCGAGGAGGTCTTCGCGGCGCTGGACGCGACGCCGTACGACAAGGTGAAGGTCCTGATTCTCGGCCAGGACCCCTACCACGGCGAGGGGCAGGGGCACGGCCTGTGCTTCTCGGTGAGGCCCGGAGTGCGGATCCCGCCGTCGCTGCGGAACATCTACAAGGAGATGCACGCCGAGCTGGGCACACCGCCCCCGGACAACGGCTACCTGATGCCGTGGGCCGAGCAGGGCGTCCTGCTGCTCAACGCGGTGCTCACGGTGCGCGGCGGCGAGGCCAACTCGCACAAGGGGCGGGGTTGGGAGAGGTTCACCGACGCGGTTATCCGCGCTGTGGCCGACCGGCCCGACCCGGCGGTGTTCGTGCTGTGGGGGAACTACGCGCAGAAGAAACTGCCGCTGATCGACGAGAGCCGGCACGCGGTGGTCAAGGGAGCCCATCCGTCGCCGCTGTCGGCGAAGAAGTTCTTCGGTTCCCGTCCGTTCACGCAGATCAACGAGGCGGTGGCCGCGCAGGGTCATGAGCCGATCGGCTGGACCATCCCGGACCTGGGCTGACACCTGCCCGTCCGGGGCGCGGCCGGTTCCCGCCGACGGAGGCGGTCCGGTGCGTCGCGAGGCGGTTCGACCCGGATCGTCCCTGCCTGCCGTAGCGTCGGCGGGGACGATCCGGCGAGCGGTGCGGAGGGCGTGGTGGCGGACCGACAGGAGCAGGTGGCGCCGGATTCCGTGCTGACGCGGATCGGGCAGGTCGTGATGCTGCACCACGCGGGGGACCGCGAGGAGGCGAGGCATCGCCTCCTCGGGCTGTGGGCGGAGATCGGTGTCCACGGCGATGCCCTGCACCGCTGCACACTGGCCCATTACCTGGCCGACACCCAGGACGACCCCGAGGACGAACTCGCTTGGGACCTGCGGGCCTTGGCGGCGGCGAACGAGGCCGATGGCGAAGCGGCCGCCGACCGCCCCGCCGGGTACGAGGGCATGCCCGCGGTGCGCGCCCTCTATCCCTCCCTGCACCTCGACCTCGCCGCCGACTACGCCCGGCTCGCCCGCCCCGACGCCGCCCGTGCCCACCTCCACCGGGCCCGCGGAGCCGCCCGTGCCCTTGCCGACGACTCCCACGGAGACAGGGTCCGGGCCGCCATCCGGCGTATGGAGATCCGGCTGGACGAGGAGGGCGGGGCGGCCGGGAGGTGGGGACCGCCGAGGCAGCGTCCGTAGGCCGCTGTGGCGGTCAACGACCGTATCTCTTCTCGCAGATGGCCGCCTGAGGGCTGTCCGCGGGCCAGCGGCCGTACTCCCTGCCCAGGGCGCAGACGTCCGCCTGCCCACCGAGGTCGCCGCGGATGGCCCCCGCGACCTCGGAGACCTCCGCGGCGGGTACGGGTGGTGCGGTTCTGCCGTAGGCCGGGCCGCCGGCACCCGGCCGCGGTTTCCGGCCGTCGGACGGCGCGGTCCGTTCCGGTGCGGGTGCCGTGGGGGCGGCACGGTGCGAGGGGGAAGCGGGCGGCTCGGTGGGCCGGGACGGGGCGATCATCTCCAGGGCCTCGCGTGCCGGTGCCTGCACCACCCCCCGCGTCCGGTCGTCCGGGCGCGGCTCCGACAAGCGGGCCGCGCCCGCGGGAGGGCCGGGCTCGGAGGGGCGCTGAACTGTCACGCAGCCCGCGAGAACGGAGACCGCCACGGTCACCAGCAGCGTTGCTGCGGTCGTCTGTCGATGCACCCGCGTCACTCTGCAGTCTCCGGCCCTCCGGGAGCCGGTGGACGGGCGAAGGATGCCCCGCACGGGTGATCTCCGCCCCCGTACGGGGGCATGGGAGTGCCGAGGGTTTACGTGCGGTTGACGGGTCCGGCCGCCCCGGGGTCCGGCGTTGCCGTCAGTCGCCGGTGGCGCCGTCGAGACGCTCGCGGAGCAGGTCGGCGTGGCCGTTGTGACGCGCGTACTCCTCGATCATGTGCGTGTGGATCCAGCGCAGGGTGAACCGTTCGCCGGACCTGTGCCGCCCCTTGGCCAGGTCGTCCAGGCCGAAGCCGGCCGCGTTGCGCCGGGCGATGCCGATCTCGGCCTGCCAGGCGGCGTGCACCTCCTGCCAGGTCTCCGTGCCGGTGAGGTGGAACTCGCCGTCCGGGTCGGCCTCGCTGTAATGGAGCGGGCCGGCGTCCTCGTCCGCGAGTACCCTGCGGTACCAGCCGCGTTCGACGTCCGCCATGTGCCGCACCAGGCCCATCAGCGACAGCTCGGACGGTGGCACCGAGGCGGTGCGCAGTTGTCCGTCGGTCAGACCCTCGCACTTCCAGGCGAGGGTCCGGCGGTGGTAGTCGAGCCAGCCCTCCAGCATGGTGCGGTCGTCGGCGTCGGCGGCGGGTTCGTGGCGCTGGGTCGTCATGCCCGCATCCTTTACGGTCGAGGGGATCCGCCGCCAGACGTTTTGCCGGCGGGTGCTCGCCGGGTGCTCGCCGGGTGCTCATCAGGTGTTCGTCAGGCGGAGAGCATCCCGTCCAGCAGCTCCCGCAGGCTCACCCGCACTTCCTCCAGGGTCGGTACGCGCGCGCTGAAGGAACCGGCCACGCAGGAGAACATCAGCCCGTCCGCCCAGGCGATCAGCGACAGCGCGTGCCGCTCCGGGTCCGTGGACCCGAGCCCCGTGACCAGACCGGTGAGCTGGTCGCGGAACAGGGCGCCGGCCGCGTCGAAGTGAGCCCGCAGTTCGGGGCGGCGGTTGGCCTCCAGGGCCAGTTCGTAGCGGGCGAGGGTCAGTTCCCGGTTCAGGGTCAGGGCGCGGTGGGTGGCGAGCGCCATCGCGTCGGTCAACTCGGTCGACGAGCCGGCCCCGGCCCGCGGGGCCGGCATCTCGTGCAGTCCGAGGACCCGCGCCTCCCGCTCGGCGAGCCGCCGCACCGCCAGCTCCAGCAGCGTCTGCCGGGTGCGCGCCACGTTCGAGGTGGAGCCCTGGGGGAGCCCGGCCGCCTCGTCGACCGCCCGGTGGGTGAGTCCGCGCATCCCGAGCTCGGCGAGCAGGGTGAGAGCGGCGTCGGCGACGAGATCGGCACGGGAGGCGCCTGCGGTGCGTGCGGTACGTACGGGCATGGTGGTCAAACTACCCGCTGCACTACGGCTGTAGTACAGTCGTCAGGAGTGGTCACTACAGATGTAGTGACGGGGTACGGGAGCCGGCCGACCGGGAACCGAGGAGGCAGCCATGGCACAGGAGGAGCGGGCCGTTGTGATCGGCGGGGGAATCGGTGGCCTGACCGCGGCGGCCGCGCTGCACCGGCGCGGGGTGAGGGTGACCGTGCTGGAGCGGTCCGCCTCCCTGGAGCCGGTCGGCGCCGCCATCTCCCTCGCGCCCAACGCGCTGCGCGGACTGGACGTCATCGGGCTCGGCGACGAGATCCGCGCCCTGTCCGCCTGGCAGGGCGACGGAGGGCTGCGCGCACCGGGCGGGCGCTGGCTCGCCCGGTCCTGCGCGGCCGCCGCGGCCGAGCGCTTCGGCGGGCCTCTCGTCCTGCTCCACCGCGCCACCCTCATCGATCACCTGGTCGGGCAGCTCCCGCCGGACACCGTCCGCACGGCCGTCGCCGCGCACCTTGTCGATCCGGGAGACCCCGGCGACCCCGCCCGGCCCGCCCGTGTGGGCACCTCCGACGGCGAACTCGAGGCCGACCTGGTGGTGGCCGCCGACGGCATCCACTCCGCCGTGCGCCACACGCTCTTCCCGCACCACCCCGGGCCCGTCTACTCCGGCTTCACCACCTGGCGGGTGGTGGTCCCGCTGCCGGGCGTGCGGTTCGCCCCGCACGAGACCTGGGGCCCGGGCCGCATCTGGGGAACCCATCCGCTCAAGGACGGCCGGGTCTACGCGTACGCCGCCGCCCTGGCCCCCGCCGGGGAACACGCCCCCGACGACGAGCGCGCCGAACTGCTGCGCCGCTACGGTGACTGGCACGAGCCGGTCCCCGCCGTGCTGGCCGCCATCCGCCCCGAGGACGTGCTGCGGCACGACGTCCACCACATCGCCCAGCCGCTGCCCGCCTACCACCACGGCCGGGTCGCGCTGGTCGGCGACGCCGCGCACGCGATGCCGCCCACCCTCGGCCAGGGCGGCAACCAGGCCGTCGAGGACGCGGTCACCCTTGCCCTCCCCCGCGCTCGAATGCGCTCGCGCGGGGGGACCCCCATCGCCGGCGACCTGCCCGCGTACACCGCGGACCGGCTGCCCCGCACGACCGGCATCGCCCGCCGGGCGGTGCGGGCGGCCCGCCTCAGCCTGATGACCAACCGTGCCGGGACCGCCGTACGCGACACCGCGATCACCGCGCTCTCGAAGGCCGTCCCGTCCCTGCTCCTGCGGAGCTTCGACGAGATCGCCTCCTGGCGGCCGCCGGTGGAGGACGCCGTATCCTTCGGTGCGGACCACGACAGTGATCAGGGCCGTGACGGTCGACGCGGTGACGACGCGCGTGACCGAAGCCGTGCCCCTGACAGCGCATCTGACAGGCAACCGCTGGAGGAGAACACCCCGTGAAGGTCGGCTGCATCGGACTCGGTGACATCGCGCAGAAGGCCTACCTTCCGGTGCTCGCCACCCAACCCGGAGTGGAACTGCACCTGCAGACCCGCACCCCCGCGACGCTCACCCGCGTCGCCGACGGCCTCCACCTCCCGCCCGGACAGCGGCACGCCGACCTCGACGCCCTGCTCGCGCAAGACCTCGACGCCGCCTTCGTGCACGCCCCGACCCAGGTCCACCCAAAGATCGTGACCCGGCTGCTCGAAGCGGGCGTACCGACGTACGTCGACAAGCCGCTCGCCTACGAACTCGCCGACTCCGCACGGCTCGTCGCCCTCGCCGAGGAGCGGGGCACGAGCCTCGCCGTCGGCTTCAACCGGCGCTTCGCCCCAGGCTACGCGCAGTGCGCCGACCATCCGCGCGAGCTGATCATGCTGCAGAAGAACCGGATCGGGCTGCCGGAGGATCCGCGCACGACGATCCTCGACGACTTCATCCACGTCGTCGACACCCTGCGCTTCCTGGTGCCCGGTCCGGTCGACGACGTGACCGTGCGGGCCCGTACCGAGGGCGGGCTGCTGCACCACGTGGTGCTCCAGCTCGCAGGGGACGGCTTCACCGCGCTCGGTGTGATGAACAGGCTCAGCGGCTCGGCCGAGGAGATCCTCGAGGTCTCCGGCCAGGACACCAAGCGGCAGGTGGTCAACCTCGCAGAGGTGATCGACCACAAGGGCCAGCCCACCGTGCGCCGGCGCGGCGACTGGGTGCCGGTGGCGCGCCAGCGCGGTATCGAGCAGGCGGTGCTCGCCTTCCTGGACGCGGTCGGCGAGGGCAGGACGCTCAGTGCCCGGGACGCGCTGGCGACCCATGAGCTGTGCGAGCGTGTGGTGCGGGAGGTTCGGGAGCGGGCCGCCGCCTGAGCCGCACGGCCCGTACGCCCTGGGTGGCTCCCCACGCGGCCAGGACCAGCAGCGCCGCCCGCAGCGGCCAGTCGCCGAAGCGGACGTAGGGAGTGGTGCCGTGGGCGAGCGGGACGTCGTACACCCGAGAGGTGCTCGCGTCCGTACCGAGCCACGGCCCGGCCCGCCCGCCGTCCGGGCCGTGGACGGCGGACACACCGGTCAGCGTCGCGTGGACCATCGGACGCCCGGTCTCGGCGGCGCGCAGCGCGGCCAGCGAGGCGTGCTGCGCGGGCGCCCAGCTCTGCTGGAACGTCGACGTCGACGACTGGGCGAGCAGTACATCGGCGTCGTCCTCGGCCAGATTCCGGCTGATGTCCGGGAACGCGGACTCGAAGCACACCATCGGGCCGATGCGCAGCCCGTTCCCCGCGTCCATCACCACCTGCCCGGTACCGCGCCTGCGGTCCTCGCCCGCCGCCTCGCCCACGGACGTCGCCCAGCCCAGCAGGGAGCGGGCCGGGACGTACTCACCGAACGGAACCAGGCGCATCTTGTCGTACCGGTCCCCGGTGAGACCGTCGGGGCCGACCAGCACCGAACTCTTGTAGATGCCGGGCCGGTCGGAGCGCCGCGCGTCCACGTTGACCAGGATCTCGGCGCCCGTCGAGCGGGACAGCGCGGCGAGCCGCCGCGCCAGGTCGGGCCGGGCACCGAGGTCGAAACCGACGCTGCTCTCGCCCCAGACGACCAGGTCGACTCCTTGGCCCGCGAGCCGGCGGGTGAGCCGTTCCTCGCGGTCGAAGCGCCGGTCCGCACTGTCCGGCCCGGCGACGACGCCCGGCTGGACGACCGCGATCTTCGCCCGTCCGCCGGCCTCTGCGACGGGCGCGACCACCCAAGCGGCGGACGTGACCACGCCTGCGGCGACCAGACCGGTCACGGCCGGTACCCGCGCCTGCCGCACCGCGAGCAGCACGGCCACGGCGACGTTCAGGAGCACCAGCAGGAAGCTGAGCAGCCACACCCCGCCGACCGACGCCAGCCGCAGCGCCGCCGTCACCTGCCACTGACTCGCGCCGAGTACGCCCCAGGGGCCGCCCAGTGCCTCCCAGGAACGGACCAGCTCGACGGCCAGCCAGGCCGACGGCAGCACGACCAGCGCGGCCGTGACCCGCACCCACGACGGCGCCCCGCCCAGCAGTCGCCGCACCAGCCATCCCCAGGGCGCCCACAGCGCACCGAGCAGGGCCGCGAGGACGAACGTGAACACATGCAGGTTCGGCAGCAGCCAGTGGTGCATCGCGAGCATGAAGCCGAACCCGCCCCACCAGCCGTCGAACGCGGCACGCCGACCGGTGGGAGCCGTGCGCGTCAGCGCGATCCACGGGACCAGCGCGACGTGGGCGAACCACCACAGGGACGGTGCGGGGAAGGCCAGTACGGGCAGGGCACCCGCGACCGCGGCGACGGCCGAGCGCCGCCACGGGGAGGAGAGCCAGGGACTGAACGTCTTCACCTGCGCCTCCTATCCGCTCCCCGCCCCGTACGTGCCTCCAGTGTGCGTCCCGGACAAGATCAGGGGCAGGGCGCGTCGGCTCAGTGGACCACGGGCGCCGCGGGCCGGGCGGAAAGGCGCCGCCACTTCTCGCGCACGATCACCTCGCTCAACCGCCAGCCCTCGTCCGTGCGCAGCATCCCGAACGCGTAACGGCCTCCGCACACCACATCCGGCGAGGCCGCCTCGTCCTCGACGCCGGCAGCCGTACCCATCGGGGTCACGTAGTCGGCCTGCACACGGGCCGTGTCGCCGGTGTCCTGCTCCCGGACCCCGAAGCGCACCAGCCGGTTCACGATCAGGTGCTGCCGCACCGGAAACGCCCGCAGGCTCTCCGCGAGCCACGCCGCCACCCTCCCGGCATCGCCCTCGATGCCGCCGGCCGAGCGGTAGTCGGCCCGCCCGCCCGAGGTGAACAGCCCCCGGTACGCCTCCCAGTCCCCGTCGTCGACCGCCACCGCGTACTCGGTGACGATCTCGTCCACGGCCAGCCTGTCCCGCACGGTCGCAAGCTCCACACGCTGCGTCATCGGCTCAGTGTTGGTCATCCCGGGCCCGGAACCAAGGGCCCTGCGCGGATATTCACCCGGCGTGAATCTGTGCTTCCCCCCAGTCGGCAGCACCTGCCAGCGGGACCGTGGGTGTGCCAGGCTGTGGATCTTCGGTTGTCGGGACGGGCTGGCTGTTCGGAGGTTGGCGTGAAGAGGCTTGTCACTGTGGTGACCGGTGGTGGCCGGGGGATCGGGGCCGCCGTCTGCCTGCGGCTCGCGGGGGAGGGGCACGACGTGGTGGTGGGGCACGTGCGGGACGCCCCGGCGGCGGAGCGGGTGGCGGAGGGGGTGCGTGCGGCCGGGGCGCGGGCCGTCACCGTGCGGGGGGACACCTCCGACGAGGTGGACGTCGAGTGTCTGTTCGATACCGCGGAGCGGGAACTGGGGCCGGTGACAGGGCTGGTGAACAACGCGGCGGTGACCGGGCCACTGGGGCGGTTCACCGATGTCGACACCGCGGTCCTGCGCCGGGTCGTGGACGTCAACCTGACAGGGACGCTGCTGTGTTCGCGTCGCGCCGCACAGCTCATGACGCCCCGGGGCGAGGGTGTCATCGTGAACATCTCGTCGGGGGCGGCCACCCTCGGCAGTCCCGGCGAGTACGTCCACTACGCGGCGACCAAGGCCGCCGTCGACGCTCTCACGGTCGGGCTGGCCAAGGAGCTCGGCCCGGCCGGCATCCGCGTCAACGCGGTCGCGCCGGGCGTGATCGACACGGAGATGCACGCCGCCATGGGCGCCCCGGACCGGGCCCGGCAGGCCGGCGCCGCGGTTCCGCTGGGCCGGCCGGGGCAACCGGAGGAGATCGCCGCGGCCGTCGCCTGGCTGATGTCGCCGGACGCCTCGTACGCGACGGGGGCGGTGCTGCGGGTGGCGGGCGGGCGCTGAGAGCGTGCCCGCCACCTCCGCGGGGGCGGGCCGACGCGCAGGTGGCGGTGGTCAGGCCGCCTTGACGACCTGGTCCCGGACCGCCGCCGCCCACTCGACCACCAAAAGCTCGTACTCCGCGCGCTCCTGGGCCGACAGGGAACCGCCCGCGCGCAGCCACAGCGCTCGGATGTGCTCGTTGACCTCGGCGGCCGACCGCGCGGAACCAGGGGTCACGGAATCGGGGGACATGCCGAACAGCCTAGGGCCACGCACTGACAGCGCGCTACCGGACGGCTACCGGACACCTATGGGTTCGGTCACTTCCCCCGCGGACGGCCGGGCCGGGGCATCGGGTCAGTGCGCCGACTCCGCCGCGTGCGGGCTGAGCACGCCCGTGGCCACCAGGACGAGGATGACGACGCCGAGCGCGATGCGGTACCAGACGAACGGCATGAAGCTCTTGGTGGTGATGAACTTCATGAACGAAACTATGTCGACGTGTCCTGAGCGGCTTTGACCTGCTGGTTTCCACCATTTTTCAAGATCGAATGGTAGAGCAGTGGGAGATGGCGCCTTTCCAGTGCCCTCCCTCGCCGACCACGAATGGCGCAGCCACCTGCTTTGCAGCGAATCGGCAATCTCCTGCTCCATGGCCAGGGCAACGTGCGAGTGGAGACCATCCACGCCGGCGACCTCGTGGCCCATGCGGGTCTCCACGGCGATGCGACTGTGTCGATCTTCGTCCAGCCACTCCTTGCCGCCGTGACGAAGCAGGTACAGCCGCTTTCCGGCGTTCGTGGTCGCGGGGAACCGGCCCCTGACCCGCGGCCGCACTGTTCAACAAGGCACTGGCCGCAGTGCGCGCCCCGGTCGCTCACCAGCCCGGATGAGATTTTCGGCAAGGGCAGGGCTGGATGAAGATGGTGCGGATGGTCGCCGCGACCATTTCCCCGGATCCCTTCGGGATCACGGAGAACACATTCCTCAGGAAATGGACACGACAGCGCTGCCAGGCGGCGCCGAGCATGACCTTGCGGATCGCGGCCACCAGACCGCTGTGGCTGTCGGAGATGACCAGGCGGACCCCGCCCAGGCCGCGTTCGCGCAGGGAGCGCAGGAACTTGCTCCAGAATGCTTCGGTCTCGCTGTCACCGACCATCACACCGAGCACCTCACGGCCGCCGTCCTCGCTGATGCCGGTGGCGATGACCACGGCCTGGGAGGCGATCCGATGGTTCACGCGGACCTTGCAGTAGGTCGCGTCGAGGTAGAGGTAGGGGAAGCGGCTGTGGTCCAGGGGCCGGCCGCGGAAGATGGTGAGCTGTTCGTCCAGGTCACCGCAGATCCGTGAGACCTCGCTCTTGGAGATGCCGCTATCCGCGCCGAGCGCTTTGACCAGGTCGTCGACCGAGCGGGTGGACACCCTGTGCACGTACGCCTCCATGATGACCGCGTACAGAGCCTGGTCGATGCGGCGGCGCCGTTCCAGCAGGCTGGGGAAGAAGCTGCCGCTGCGCAGCTTCGGGATGGCCAGGTCCAGATCGCCGGCCTGGGTGGCCAGGGTCTTCTCCCGATGGCCGTTGCGGAAGGCGGTGCGGTCCTCGGTGCGCTCGTTCCACTGGGCGCTGATCCGGCCGCTGAGTTCGGCCTCGATCAGCTCCTGCAGCATGCGCTCGGCGCCGTTGCGGACGAGCTTGATTCCGTCCGCCGTGCGTAGTGACTCCAGCAGGCGTTGTAGGTCAGACCGGGACAAGGCCATCGGGCACCTCCCGGGTTGAACTGGCCGTTCACCAGGGAGATTTGCACGGTGGCCTGCCTTGTGCGCAGGGAGCGGAGACCGTTACCGGATGCACGCCCCGGGCATCCGCCCGCGCACACCCGCATGGTGATCGCCTACACCATCACACGGGACGCCATCCCAGCCTGAACGCCGCGGGCGAGGCATGGGAACGCCAAAGACAAGGTGCGAGGGCAACGCCCGCGGCAGTCACGGGACTTTCTTGGCCCCCGCCCTGTCCGTGCCGAGATTCTCGTACGTGCAGGTCAGGCCGCATGCTGGTACTCGTGGAGGTGCCGCCGAGGCGGTCGCGTCGTCGTATGTCGAGGTGGGCGATGGCGTCCGGGGGACGCACCGGGTTTCTGGAGGAGTTGCGCGGGCCCAGACCAACTGGTCCGGGCCCGCGCAACGCGATGCCGTGCTTCAACCACGTCCTACTCCGGAGGCGGCGTCACCAGCTTCGTAGCGCTGGGGTCGACGTCCGCAGCACAGGCCAGGGTCGGCAGGTCGCGGTCGAGCAGGCCGTTCATTTCGATGGCCGCCCGGCTGAGCAGGTGGGCGGCCTGGACGGACTGGCCGTCGGCGACGGCGGCGTAGAACCGGGCGGCATAGGTGATGGCGTCGACGTCGCCGATGGTGTCGGACATGCCGATGGCGAAGGGCACGGTGTCGACCAGCTTCCCGGTCTGGGCCGCAGAGTGGCAGGAGTTGAGCAGGACCAGCAGCGGCTTGTCGTCCACGGCGGCGATGGCCCGGGCGAAGGCGCCGGCGCTGACGATGGCACCTTCGTGGAAGCCGTCCTCGCCTTTCTCGAATGCGATCAGGTCCTGCGTGCTGTGACCGGAGAAGTGCACGACGTGGGGACGGAACCTGGTCAGCGCGTCCAGGAAGACGTCCGCCGTCGCGGCCGGGTGGAGATCCAGGTCGACAAGGTCTCGATGGGTGGCACTCTGCACGGCCGCACGAATCCTCTGCTGCTCCTGGCCGACTCGCAGATCACCGGCGGAGGCGGCCGCCAGCAGCAGCACCCGCAGTTTCTCCGGCTTCGGGGCCCGCAGTTCCCTCATCACCATGCGCACCTCGCCCTCCGTCGCCGTCAGGCGGCTCTCGATCTTCTGCTGCTCAGCTGCGGCACGCCGCTGCGTCTTCTGCTGTTCACGCTGGCGAGCCTTCTCCGCGGCCGCCCGCTCGGCCTGTTCCGCTTTCGCCAGCTTGACCGACAGGTCAGCTGCCTCTTTGGAGAGCTTGCCCACCTTGGCGCTCCACGTGCTGGCGTCCTGGCCCGCCTTGTTGGCCTCGTTCTCGTACCGCTGGGCAGCACGCTGCTTGCTGTTGACGGTGCTCTGGCTGCTCGCCTTGGCGGCGGCCGATCGCTCCTTTGTGGCCTTCGCGCGCTTGTCGGCTTCCTTCTTGCGGAACTCGCCGACCTTCTTCTCCGCGTCAGCGCGAGCCTTGTTCTTCCTGTCCAGCTGGCTCCGGTAGTAACTGGCGTTCATGGAGGTGCCCTTCTGCGGTTCCCGTTTAGCCAGGTTATGGCCTCCCGCTGACAAGGCTTCGTCTTCCATGACGGCGTTCGAGGGGGACGGGGCAGAGGGTTCCGAGGGGCGGAAGTGTTCGGGCAGGCTTGACAGCAGCCAAGCCCAGGCCTGAAGGTTCTTGCTTCTCACGTTCACACGTTGGAAGCGTCCGTGGAAGGCTGGCACTTCCTCATAGAGGGTCTCGGAGACGAGGAGTGCGCACTCGGATTGCGGCTCGCGCAGCGCATCTGAGCCGACGAGCCGATTGACACGCTCCACGCTCTCCCCAGCAAAACCGTACCTCCCTGTAACGACGGCTCCTGAGTCCATCGCGACTCTCAGGCGCATGGTGTGCCCCTGTTCAAGGGCGTGCCGAAGCGCTTGGGCGAGGCCCTCGGCGAATCCAGGTACAGCCCTTGCTTCGTCTGCCCCCGGGGGCAGGAGGATGAGGACGCCATCGCCTTGGTCGTGGCGGACGCACGCGTCAGGCTCGACCCCCGCCGCTTGTATCGCATGGCGAAGAGCACCATCGAGATTCTCGTGCCATGACTGTCGTGAAGCCGCGGTCATCGCCGCGAACCCCACGGTGTCGACGGCGATACACACCCTGCGGATCGCTGGCGCCGCACCATTTTGGAAACGCAGACCAGTGATCATCCTGTTGGGATGGGACGGCGGCGCGTAGCCGATGACACATTCCTCGAGCGGGGCTGGCCCGGCAGGCTTCTCGTCGTCGTCCACGGCCACAACGAAACCTGCGACAAAGGAATCACCCGACAACCCCAGATGGTGCTCGGTCTGTGTGAAAGCAGCCTTCCAAGAGAAGGGCGTTCCGGTCCGTTTGAACTCCACTGGGCAGTACCGGCCGTCGATGCGCCAGAGCAGGTCGAACCGACGTGTGTCCTCCGGGCCGAGCCGACGTTCACGGTCTAGGTGGAGTCCTCGCCCGTCAAGGAATTGCGATAGATCTTCGGCAATCTCCGTCTCCGTCATTCGCGAGCCGTCAGACCGGGCGTGGACGTAGAGAAGCAAGTGGAGAAGCAGAAGGTCCGTGTCCTGTGGGGTGCTGCCCACTCGGGCGAAAGCGGCTTGGACCTCCGAAGGGCACAGGTGCAGCAGCGATTCCACATACTGCGCACGCAGACGGGGTCTCACGTCGGCGGGCGGCTCGCCGCGGCGCTCCGCGACCGTGTCCACCAGATTCACGACGGAATCCCAGCGAGGAATATCCGCTTCGCCGGAGAGTGTGGCGATGCCTAGTTCTTCGGACAGCAAGTCCAGGGATTCGTCCAGTCCGTCGTTCGACACCCATGCGAACGCAGGCTCGGCGGAGGGTTCCCCGGTGGTCGGGGACAGCACAGCTCTGTCGGAGGCAGTGTCGTGGGCTTCGGCGTTCGGGAGTCCCAGGCGTGCCTGCAACGCGGGCCCGAGGTAGGCGAACGGTGTGGCGGTCACTTGGTCGTCCGGGCCCAGGGGCCACGCGGGGAAGTCCGAGGAGTGGCCGATCAGGGACTCGATGCGCTCTCCCACCCGCCGACTGCAGTCGAGGAGTTCGGTGGTGGGGACGGCGTCGAGCAGCAGATCCTTTGCTTCGGCTGTGAAGTCGAACAATCGGTGGCGGCCGGTGAACTGCGCGTCCCCGGATGGCAGAAGGGGTTGCATCAGTCCGCCCAGGAGGACCTCGGCCAGCGGTGCGGCCCCCTGCCGCTGGTGGAGGCAGGAGTGGACGAGTTGCATCACGGGCACGGTGACGGGAGCCATGGCCGCCAGATGCGCGGCCAAGCGCACCGCTTCGGGCGAGGCAGCGCGGCCGAAGTCCCGGACGGAGACGCGGCTGGGCTTGCCAGCAGGTGTCTGGGGCCGGTGGGGTGACCACAGGCGTACCGGCCTGGGGCGCCCGACCATGGTGTTCACGGCGGCCCAGGTCGAGAAGCCGGTCGGGGTGAGGTCCAGGACGGGGATGGGAACGGGCGGAGGCGGGGCGACACTCGGGGGGAGTACCTGGTCCGTCACTGTCCAGGCGCTGTTCGGCACGCCCGGGCGGGGTGAGGTGACCTGCCAGGTGTCCGCCCGTACGCCGGAGCCCGCCCACAGTCGACGGGGGAGGGTGTGGATCACGGCGGTGGGACCGTTGCGGGCCCATCCTTCGAGTACGGGTCGGATCCGTCCGTCGCGCCAGGCGGCCGCCGCGCCGTCGGTCACCACCAGCACCATGGTGCGTCCGGAGGCGTCCGTGACGCACTCGGTCGGCCGGGTCGCCATGGTGGTGTTCCACGGGCGCCCTAGTCTGACTCCGGCCTCCTCGGTGGTGTAGCGGATCTGGTGGATCTCCACCTGGCGGAAGGCTCCACTGCGTTCGAGGAGCCCCTTGAGTTCGGCGCACTGGCGCTCCCACAGGAGCATGGACATGCCGCCGTCGATGATCAGGGCCAGCCGAAGCCATCGCTCCGGCTGGGCACGCAGCGCAAGCTGCGGACTGCGGGTGTCGGCCTGGAGGTCGGCCGTCGCCACTTCATCGACCTCGCTGTGCTGTCGGCTCGGGACGCGCCGCTTCAGAGGACGCAGCGCTCTGCCGAGCGGCAGGGTCCGGCCGAGGGCCCGGTCACCTGGGGTCCGCAGGGCCCCGGTCGGTGTTCCGGCTGCGGGGCCGGAGAGCACTGCGAGGTGGGGTTGTTGGGCGGCCTCTGCTTGCGCTGTCAGCTGATCAGCCCCTGCCCTGGGAAGATCTTGCGGGCCCGGCTCCGAGAGAGTGTCTGACAGGGCGGGAGCGGTGCTCGGTGCCTGCGCGTCCGTTGTGCTCCTGGCATAGCGGGTCAGGGGCGCCGCCGGGCCGGACGGGACGCGTGCGGCGAGCCAGAGGACGTCCAGAAAGTCTTCCGGCTCCATAGGCAGCTCGGTGCTTGCCAGGATCCTCCGCAGGTCTGCGAACATGTCTCAGCCGTCCGCGTTGAGCCGGTGCAAAACCGTCCGCAGCAGACCGCCGCCGTCCAGCCGGGCACCGCCGTGGCGCAGGAACACGGCGTTGAGGAGCTGGTCGGTGGCGAGTTCCCCGATGGCTCGCTGGGCCAGGAACGCCTGTACCAGGTCACCGGCGTCAGCGAGAGCGTCCGGCCCGAGGTGGCTTTCGATGATCTTCTCCAGACGCTCCTTGTCCGGGTCGCCGAGGTGCAGGGGCAAGCAGCGGCGGCGGAACGCCGGGGGGAAGTCTCGTTCGCCGTTGCTGGTGATGACGACGAGGGGGAACTCGGTGCAGCGCACTATCCCCCTGTGTACCCTCGCCCGCTGGTGCGGATCAGCGGTGAGGACGTCGATGTCAGCTTGGTTCTCGGGCAGTCTGGACAGTTCCGGGATCTCGAAGGTGCCTTCTTCGAAGATGGTGAGGAGGTCGTTCGGCAGGTCGATGTCGCCCTTGTCCAGCTCGTCGACGAGCAGCACTCGGGGGCCCTGCGTAGCAACGAACGCGGTGCCTACCGGGCCCAGCCGCAGGAATGAGCCGATGTCGGGCCCGACCTCCCCCGGGCTCCGGTCGAGGCCGCTCTGCTGCAGCCGTCCGATGGCGTCGTAACGGTAGAGCGCCTCCTGGAGCGTGGAGCGGCTGTTAACCGGCCAGTGCAGTACCGGGCCCAGATCCAGTTCATGCGCGATGGCGGCCGCGAGCGAGGATTTGCCGGTGCCGGGGTGTCCGGTGACGAGCAGCGGCCGGCGCAGGTGGATAGCGGCGTTGATGACGTCCGTCTCCTCGTGGCCGATCACGTAGGGGGACTCACCCGGTGTGGTGCCGTCTCCCGTACCGCCGAACCGCCGCCAGGGCGGAGCCTCAGGAATCGTGACGCTGCGCCGCAGGCCATCTCCTCGGAAGATGCGCCAGCCCTCGTCATCTGCGGCGGAGCCGGTGGCCGTGGAAGTATCCGTCTCGGGCTGCTGCGTCATCGGGGACTCGCCTCTTCGGAATCGGAGGAACCGGTCGGTTCGGACAGTTCGGTGAGCGACAGTACGGGCGGCAGCGGCCGGTCTGCGGCTTCCAGCAGTACGGCGGGGCGTACGGGGTGGGCGATGGGGTCCGCGCAGGTTTTGGCCCGGTAGCTCCGAACACGCTCAGGCAACGACTCCACGGCCGCCTGTGGCTGCAAGGGGGCGAAGTAAGTGTCCGGGACCGGACCTGTTGCCTGTCGGTCCCACAGCACGACCGGACAACCGAGTTGAAGCGCTGCCTGGACCAGCCGCTCCCGGCCTCCCGGTCCGGCCCGCACCACGGCACGGGCCGCGCAGATGTCGTCCATCAACGCCCCGTACGCCGCGTATCCCTCGGCGTGCCGGTCGTCGAGGTAGATCACCGTATTGTCGTGCCGCCCCGCCCATCGGCGCTGCAGTGCGGCCCGGCGATGCTCCTCGCGATCGTCGGAGGCCAAGGGTAGAGCGCGCAGCACAGTTTCCCACTCCACACCTAACAGGGTGGGCCGCAGGTCCCCGTCGTCTGAGCCGTTCCAGGCGTCGACGGGCAGCTGCACGGCGTCCGGCTGCAGCAGGATCTCGACGAGCGCGGTCTCGCCGGTGGCCTCGCGCAGCCGCGACACCGTCTGCGCGATGCTGCGCACCACTTCCCGTGGTGAGAGGGGTTCCGCGCTTTGCGCGGCGGCCGGTGCGAGGTCGCCCGAACCCGTGTGGGTCCACAGCGCACAGGTGAAGCGTTCGCCGCCGTCACCGCCGCCGAGGACGCTGCGGTCTGGCGGCTCCGCGTCCAGCAGCGCTACGACACGCGGTCGGCCGCTGGCTGTGCCAAGCGAGCTACACCACGTCAGCGCGTCGGCGCGCCGCTCTGCCAGACCGGCTTCCTCGACCCCCAGTCTGCGGGCCACCCGGTCTCCCCACTCGCGCAGTTCCCCGCAGACTTGGGGGGTGAGCGCGGCGAGCAGTTCGGTGAAGCGGATGACCGCAGGAACCAGCTGTGTTCCCGGGTGCGCCACGCTCTGCCCGCCTGTGTATTCCTCGAAGTGCTCCACGCACGCCATGAGGTGAGCGACGGTGGGTCTGTGTGCGCCGCCCTCCGCGGTCGGCGGCAACCATGCCTCGGCGAAAGGCTGTGCGTCCCGTACAGCGGCGATTACATGGGCCATCGGCGGCAGTGCCGGGGGCCGGCCGAGCAGTTCCTCCAACGAGGCGTACTCCAAGGGGGACAGCAGACCGGGCGCCCCGTGGCTGCGGCCCAGCGACAGCAACTGGGCGGCCGACCTCCGGTCTTGTATGCCTACCACCTCTACGACGGCGGCCATGGCCCGTTCCACCGTGAGCAGCGCGTGGGCGATCTGCTCATCGGTGGGACATGGCCCCAGCTGCACCTGCGGGCAGTGCGTGGCGAGGTGTTCGACGCACCGGGCCCGCAGATCTTCGTCCCTGAGTACGCCGTGCAGGACGAGGACGAGCTGGCTCCGGCCGGTCGACGCCGGCAGCGGAGCGCGGCCTGGTGACACCAGCTCTTCCCGGGAGCCGTCCAGGCTCCGGATCTCGATACTGACCGGAGTCTGCAACTCGGGCGTCCGTCCCTTGACATGGGTGAGGAGAGCGGTCAGATCCGGTCGCAAGTCGACGGAGTTCGCCTCCAGCCAGTCGAGTACGGCGTGAGAGAAGACCCCGCTGCTCAGGGCCGCGTCGTTCTCCGCGACCTGGCCGGCGGCGGCCGCGCACAAGGCGAACTGCTGGACACCACGCCGGTGAACCGTGGGGAAGTCGGCGATCGCGGGTCCCGTCGGGTGGTGATGGTGCTCCAGGAAAGTCGCGCATGCGTCGAAGAGCAGCACTTGCTGTCCGAAGCCGTCCAGATCGTCGCGCTGGAGGTACTCAAGCAGGTTGGTTGTATTGATGCAGCGCTTGTCGTTCGGGGTAGCCTCGGGGCAGAGCAGCAAACGCCGGTCCCCCTGTGCCAGAACGCCATGGCTGCCCCAGAAGACATAGAGCAGATCGCCGCTGCGCCCGTCGAGGCCGGTGGTGAAAGCATCCATGAGCTGGCCCCGCTGCCAGGTCGGCTGCCAGGTCAGTTCACCGGATTCGGTCAGAGGTTCGAGCCGACACCGGCTGTCCTCCCCAGGGGCCAGCAGGAGCTGGATGTTCGCCTCAGGCACACCGCCTTTGCGCAGCCATCTGTAGAAGCGCAGGGCGTCGTCCACAGCGCCGGGCAGATCCCAGTCGGGGTTCCGGGGGTACCGTTCGAGTCCGACAACCACGGCGTGGACACGTGCCGGGTCGTCGACGGCGTTCAGCTGAGCCATGTGCCGACTGCGTCCCAGACCTTGCGGTTGGACCAATAGGCGCTGTGCGCGAAGGGGAACGGCTGCCGGTTGTCGACCTCGTGATCGGTAGCGATGGTGGA
Source organism: Streptomyces yamdrokensis (assembly GCF_053890455.1). NCBI lineage: Bacteria > Bacillati > Actinomycetota > Actinomycetes > Kitasatosporales > Streptomycetaceae > Streptomyces > Streptomyces yamdrokensis. The sequence continues at coordinate 1,105,664 of NZ_CM132679.1, read as the reverse complement.
GAAGACCTGGGAGGCCCGGAACGACAGCAGGTCGCGGCGATCGTAGATATTGAGCCAGCGCTGGGGGAAGTGCCTGGGAAGCGGGTGAGGGTGTTCGAGTGAGACCAGGGCACCTGCCTCGTAGAAGAAGGGAGCCTGGGAGCCGACGGTGATCAGCTGGTCGACCCGGTCGACCTCCTCCTGCACCATGAGGTCCACACAGGCCACCCCGCCCAGGCTGTGGGCGACCACGGTGACTGCGTCTCCGGGGGCGTGCTCGATGGTGCGCTTGATCAGCTGACGCAGGGCGTGCCCGCGGGCCTGGTAACGCAGGATGTCGCCGACCGCAGGCATGATGAGGTCGTCGTTGTGCTTGCCTCGCCGCCGTCGAGCGTGCCTGGTCAGCGCGAGCAGTGGGGGAGTGGCGGCGGCCTTGGCTACCGTTCCCCCCAGCGTGCGCCCCTTCGTCCGCAGCTCAGCGCTGATCAGCGAGAGCAAGGCGTCCCGCTGGAGGCCTTCGAGGGAGTCGACGCCGTCATCCGCTGCCTCTGCAAGCGTCGCGGCGACGACGGCTCGGGCGAATGCGTGCCGGTGCTCATAGCCGCCTTCGTCTGCCGAGGCTGCGGCGTCCCGCAGCTCCGGCGACTCGGCGACCGTCCGCACCGCGCGGTCGAGGGCGCCGTCCAGCCCGTGTTCCGCGAAGGCGTCTCGCACACGGGGAGACGCGACGTAGCCGGAGAGTTCGTCGAGCAGCTTCTGCGCGGGGCTCTGTCCACGCCCCAATCCCGAGGCGACGGCGGGACGAAGGCCCAGCAGACGCAGTTCGTAGCCGGGGTCTTGGTAGAGCACGCCCCAGACGGCCACGTCCTCGTCCTCTCTGCGCCCGCCGCCGGAGTCGGTGTAGCCGGGGATGCTCGCGCCCTCAAGCGCCAGCCCCGCGCCAGCCTCGCGGCCCCAGAAGCAGCCCCGCACTTCGGCCCCGGGTTGCAGCCCCGCTAACTCCGAACGCACCGTGGCGAACGTCTTGTTGTACGACTCCTCGCGCACTCCGGTGCCATGGACGAAAACCACTGAGCGCTGCACGTTCCCCCACCCCGCGGACGCATAGGACCGGGCGTCGTCGCCCGGCCACCTGATGCTAGTGCGGCTGTCCGCGGCAGGCCACCGCCGACAGCGTCTGCGGGTGTGGCGGCCAGGTGGGCGGTCCTGTGGGGGTACGCCCCCCGCTCGACACCACCCGTACACCAGCCCCCACCAGGACGGATGAGTTTGTCGGCAGGCGCAAGGTAAGCACCTCTGTAAGTGCGCGCCCCATCTCGACGATCGACCGGCTGTGAGTTCGGGTCTGACTCAAGCATCAAGGAAGGCTGAGATCTGGCATCGGACCGCATCCGGAGGTCGAGTCTGGCGCACGCACTCTGCGGCCTCCACTAGACTTCCGAATACGTTCCGAATACTATGGATCCATGACCATAGCAGCAGACCTCCCCGTGGCGACTCGGCGCTCCTCGGACCTGAGCAAGCACTCCGCCGAGGTCTTCGCCGAGGCCGAGGACCACCCCGTGACGGTGACCCGGCGCGACGGCGAGGCTCTGGTCCTGATGTCGCAGCGCGAGGCCGAGGGCCGTGCCCGCTTGCTGCACTTTGCCGCGCAGCTCATCACCGTCACCCTCGACGACCGCGGCTCGCTCGCCGAGCGGATGTCCAAGGCCTTCCCTTGGATCCTCGCGCTGTCGCCGGCCGACCGGGAGTCCTGCGCGCAGGACCTCGTCGATGCGGCGCGCGCGTCGTTCGCCACCGATCAGCCGCACCTCGCGATCGCAGAGCTGACCTCCTGGAAGGAGACGGCCACCGCCGTCGCGGCCGGGCTCAGCAGCGGCAGCGCCGGTCTGGAGTGGTTCGACGACGATGAGACCGTGGAGCGTCCGTAGCCGTGGCGGCCGCCAGGAAGGGCGAGCTGGTTCCTCGCCCTCCGAAGAAGATCGAGTACGAGATCCGCTTCGCCACAGCCGACGCGCAGAAGGGTTGGCGCGACCTCGTCGCGACGATCCGCAACCCCATGACGGAGACCTGGGACTTCCTCACGCGGACGCCACTGTCCACGACGCCGACGAACTATCGGCTCAAGGGTGAGCTCGGCGTCATCGAGCGTGGCGGCGCGACCCATGAGCGGTGGCAGCACAAACCGACTGCGAAGGGCACCGCGCGCATCTGGTTCTACGTCCACGAGCGCACGGTCTTCCTGGAGCAGGTGCACACGAGCCACCCGAACGAGACGAAGTAGGCGCGCTTCGCAGCGTCGCACATCGTCGGTGAGCGCGCATCCGATGGGGATGATCGCTGTGTGGCTGCCGCGACCGGGGACTGGGAGCGCGAACGCGAGAGGAGGGTGACCGCACCCCGTGCAGCCGGTGCCGAGTACCGCTCCCACGGCCCGCAGCCGTCCGGTGTGGCGCTCCGTGTCCACGAGGTGCACTGGCCTGAGAGCCTGCCCGGCGCAGGATGGTGACGATCCGGTCGACTTGCGACTGTGGCAGAGGAGGCGCGCCGTCGGCCTTGGCGGCTCCCGCCTTCCGGAGGTCCTCGAGTACGACCGGAGAGGCCGGGTGGCGCGGTCATCGTGTTCGCGAGGCGCTCTGGTTGTCGGCGGGCTCTACGCTCACGGTCGTGCGTGCCAAGTGTCGAACTGACCGTGGTACATCGCTGCTGTTCTCGGCTGTGTCGCCTGCTGCAGCTGATGAACCCAACAGTTGCCTCCTTCCTCAAGTACGAGCCGCTCTCGACTCGTCAGCCGAACGCGTCGGTTTCGCTCAGGACGACTGGTCTTCGTCTGCCCGCAGCAGCGCTGCCATGCCCACCCATGACTGACGAAGCCGGTGCCAAGCGCGGAAGCTCGGCCTGTGCGGCGAGGAGGAGGAGCTGAAGGCCGAGGCCTTCGAGCCGGGAGGACGCCATCGCCACAACCTCCTGCGCGAATGGGCAACGAGCCTCGCTCTCGCCCGGGCCTGGAGCCTCGCGGGGCCGCCGCGGAGAGGGAAGGCGAGCGGCTCCGCGGCATCGTGTCCACCGCTCTCCGCTACTCGCGCGAAGCAGGAAAGGACCGCAGGGCGGGCCGGATCGAGCGCGGCCTGAACGGGAGGGAGCTCGAGTCGGTCGGAGTGTCAGTGGTCGCCGCCATACTCAGAAGATGTGCAACTGACTTTCAGGCGCATGTCCTGGAGTCCTCGACCGAGTAGGAACGAATTGACACCCGAGAGCGACGCGGTGCCTGACCGCGACCCGTACCTTCTGGCGCAGATGCGAGAGGCCTTCGGGCGCGTGGTCTACAGCCACAAGACCCATGAGAAGCAGGCGGACATCTGCTTCACCAAGCACCGGTGGCAGCAGGGCGTCCTCATTGCTCTCACCGCGATCGGCTCGGGCACCTTCCTCGCCGCGGTGGTCGGCCTGCTCGGCAACGCAGTGCTGACGAGCCTCGCGACCTCTTCTATCGCGCTCCTGGTCAGCTGGATGAGCCTTGGGACGAAGACCTTCAAGTTCGAGGAGGAGTCCGAGGCCCACCGCGGCATCGCCTCTCGGCTGTGGGACGTCCGGGAGTCCTACATCTCCCTCATCGCCGACCTGATGTCCGGCACCGTCTCCAACGCGGAGGGCCGAGAGCGGCGGGACGAGCTGCAGCAGGCGGCGCGCGACGCGTACGCCGACGCGCCCAGGACGAGCAGCAGGGCGTTCGCGCGAGCCCAGGGCGGGCTGCAGAACAACGAGGAGATGACGTTCACCTCGCGCGAGATCGACCTCTTCCTCCCGGAGGCGCTCCGGCTCGGCGAAGGCGAGGCATCACGATGAAGACCTCAGAGATCTTCGAAACACTGCTCAAGAACCTGAAGGTCGGGGAGACGGCCACGACGGTCGCCTCACGGCGGGACGAGATCACGAAGGCGCTCAACAAGGACTTCCGCGACAAGCACGGCTGCACCGACTACAAGCTGATGGTCGGATCGTTCGGTCGGCACACCGCGATCAAGGGAGTGTCCGACCTCGACATGATCTTCATCCTCCCGCCCGGGATCCGGTCGAGCTACGACGGGGACACCGGCCCGCGGAGGATTCTCGAGAGGGTTCGCGACGACCTCAAGGCGCGGTACAAGAACACGGAGATCCGCGTCGACCAGTGCGTCGTCCGAGTGCGGTTCACGTCCAACGCCTTCAAGTTCGAGGTCCAGCCGGCATTCGAGAACGCCGATGGCAGCTTCGACTACCCGAACACGAAGGCTGAAGGCTGGAAGGTCACCAAGCCACGCGAGGAGATCGCCGCGACCAAGGAGTGCAACGACCGCACCTCGACGAACATGCGCCACCTCGCCCGGATGGCACGGGCATGGAAGAACGCGAACGGCGTAAACATGGGCGGCCTGCTCATCGACACCCTCGTCTACAACTTCTTCGACCAGACCGACGACTACGACGCAGCGGGCACAGGCTCGTTCGACCTCATGGCCCGCGACTTCTTCGAATTCCTCAAAGATCAACCAGAGCAGGAGTACTACCTGGCGCTGGGCAGCCGGCAGCAGGTCCACGTCAAGGCGCAGTTCCAGCCGAAGGCGAAGAAGGCGTACAACCGATGCCTTGAGGCGATCGCGGACGAAGGCAAGACGTCCGCCAACAAGAAGTGGCGCGAGGTCTTCGGCACGTCGGTGCCGCTGGCGAAGAGCGCGAGCGAGTCGTCCCGGTCGTTCAAGGACACCGAGGAGTTCATCGAGGACGAGTTCCCGGTCGACGTGTCCGAGACCGTGTCCATCGATTGCGAGGTCACGCAGGCCGGATGGCGTCCGACCTGGCTCCGCGTGATGCGTCGCGGCGGGATCCTGCTCAAGGCCGACAAGAGCTTGAGGTTCGTGGTCACCAACTGCTCGGTCGGGGAGCCCTACACACTCAAGTGGAAGGTGCTCAATCGTGGTCCGGAAGCAGAGCGGCGGGACAAGATCCGCGGCCAGATCGTCGAGTCGAGCAAGCGGGGAGTCCGCATCGAGCACTCGGACTTCAAGGGTGAGCACGTCGTCGAGTGCTACGTCGTCAAGGACGGGGTCGTCGTCGCTCGGGACCGGATCGACGTGCCGGTCAGCAACACGAGCGTAAAGACGGCGAACGTCTCGTAGGGAACGGATCCTCGGAGCGAGACGAGGCCCCGCCGAAGGAATCTGCCGGGGTCTCGTCGCATCAGGCGCATCCGCCTGTTGGGTTGAAGTATGAGCAGTTCTCTCGCTGCCATGTCCGAGTGCCTGCTCAACGCCGAGATGGCCTTCGCGGGCAAGTGGTACGGCGTTCGCTGCGCTGCTGAGCTGCGTTCCGAGGATCCCAGCAGGTTCGCAGAGCAGATCGTCTGCCTGCTCCGCGGCGAAGCAGATGCCGCGGAAGCGGAGTTCCGGCGGCTTCGAGACCTCGGCTGAGGCTGGTTCTCCGTCGGACGCTTCCGGAGAATGGTGTCGTGGAACGGCGGATTGACTTCTGGCGCGAGCGGCAGATGCTCTGTGGGCGCTGCGATCATCGGTGGCTCGTCGATCTGGACTGGATCGATCGGTGGGAGCAGGCGAAGGAGACCTGCCCCGGCTGCGGCATGGCCTGCGGGCACGAGGACTCGCCTCGGGTGACGCTCGACTCCGGCGACCCGGCGCTCGACGACGACAGGGTCGCGCAGTTCTCCTGGTACCACACGAGCACGCAGGCAGACTGGCCGACGCGGGACTTCGACCCGGCAGCCGTCTCGGCTCCCGAGACCCGCAGGATGGTGGGCGGAGAGCAGCGGGTTTCCGCGTGGGCCGCGCGTCAGCGGGCGAAGGCCCTCCACGTCGGTACGTACGAGGCCGCTGTCCACAATATGCTGCGTCGGATCCGCGACCAGGCCGACCAGCGCAGCCAGTTCTATGTGTATCGGGTCCGTCTGAAGCCGTCCGTCGTGGTGCGGGAGGGGTGGCTCGTCGACCCCGGCAACTTCGTCGGCGACGTCGTGCTCGACGAGGTCTGCCCGCCAGGCGTCGACGCCGCCCGCTACCTGAACTACCACGAGGATCCGGGAGGGCTCTCGCTCGCGCTGGGGAGGGGCGCGATCGCCAGCGTTCAGCGGATCGCGGTTCCGCTCCCCGGCACCTGGGATGGCGGCTGGGTGCGCGATGCCGTCGCGGCCCTCGAGGGCGCGAGCGGCATCGCCGTCCCGGCGACGGCAAGCTGGCCCGCTTCATGCGGCCGCCATCGTCGCGAGCCGTCCTGGGCCGAGAGCTCGGTGCGTCCCTGGCTGGCAGACTGCCGGTCAACCTCCAGGACCAGTTCGCGTCGGCTGCGGCGTTCGCGGAGGGAGAGGATCCAGAGCAGTGGGCGCGACGGACCAGCGGCCTGTTCGATCTGATCGACGATCCGACTCGCGCGCTGGCCGCGCTCGACCAGCAAGATCCCCGGGAGGTCTGAGAACGGCCTGTCCGCTCCTGAGGGGCAGGAAGCCCGGAGGCCGCTGTTGGTCTTCCAGATTGGCGCCGCCCTGAGTCGGGAGAGCGGGAGCAGGGGCTTTGGGGTTGGCTGCCGTCGCCGAGCAATCAGGTCGAGCTCTGCCGCCCTTGCCCGACCCGCAGTCGCCGCATCCAACCGCTTGGTTTGAGGACCGTCTCGTAGACGGCCCGGAGTGTCGTCCGGGCGGACGGAACGCCCTCGCGTGGAGGTCGTGGTTGAGTCCGTGGTGACCAAGCGGCTGGGCGCTCTGCCTGTCGCTGCCGAGTTTCTGCGTCGGCTGGACGTCGCGGGGATCGTCGACGGGCTGCGGCCACCGGATTCGCGGGCGGACCTGACGCACGGCCAGGTGATCGAGGTACTGGTGGCGAACCGGCTGACCGCTCCCGCGCCGCTGTTCCGCGTCGGGGACTGGGCGTACTCGTGTGAGGCCGTCAAGGGTCTTGGTGGAGGCCGATGCGTGTCCCGGCTGGTGCATCGACGCATCTCATCGGTGGGCGTTGTCACGTTGTTGGCTGTGTGACTGCCTGACGGTGCGTCGCGGCGTGGTGCAGCTCGGTTCCGGGCTGTGCTCAGGCAGCGTTGGCGAGGCCGGCGACGCCGGTGATCTGCTCCCAGATTGCGAAGCGGATGCTCATCTCGGCTCGGTGGGCGGCAGCGGTCATCAGGTGTCGGCGGGGCCGGAAGTGGGGCGAGATACCGCTGAACGCGGACAGGAACCGCTGGGCCCCGCCCACGGAGCGGAAGCCCTTCATCGCCCGTTCACGCTGTCTGGTGGGCTGGTGGCTGTTCTCGGCTCGGTTGTTGAGGTACTTCGACTGACGGTGCTCGACGGAGGGCATGACCTCGCGGTGGGCGGCGCCGTAGGAGCGGAGCTTGTCGGTGACGATCACCCGCGGCACCGCGTGCGTCTTCTTCATCAGCCGGCGGAAGAAGCGCCTGGCCGCGGCCTTGTCCCGCCGGTTCTGCACCAGGATGTCCAGGACGTTGCCGTTTTGGTCGACCGCCCGCCACAGATACTTCTGTTCTCCATTGATGTTGATGAAGACCTCGTCCAGGTGTCATGTGTCACCAGGCCGGGGCTGCCGCCGGCGCAGCGCGCCTGCGTACCGCTGCCCGAACTTGGCGCACCAGCGGCGCACCGTCTCGTAGGAGACGGTCACGCCGCGCTCGAGCATGAGTTCCTCGACCTCGCGGAAGCTGAGCGGGAAGCGGTGGTACAGCCACACACAGTGGGAGATGACCTCGACCGGGTACCGGTGCCCCTTGTGCGACAGCGACGCGCTCCCCACGGACGACCCTTCCCAGGCTGATCAACCAGAAGGTCATCCCATCCAGTCAACCAATGTGACAGCGCCCCCGGCCGACATGGCCTCCCAGGCGAAGGCCTTCCGGGAGCGCGGCACGGACAGCATGGACCGGCTCGCCGACTACATCGAGCGCCACAACAACCTGCCCCGGCAGGAGCCCGGCCACGGTTCGGATCAGCCCGCGCAGGGGACGGGCTGACACGCCGTAGGACGGGAGCACGACGAAGGCGCCGCCTCTTCGGAGGCGGCGCCTTCGTCGTCGTTCCTACTTCCGCGGGGCGACGCCCGCCAGGCCGTGGCGCAGCAGGGCGTAGGCGTGGTCGGCGTCGGCGACCGCCTCGGGGTGGACCTCGTCCGCGGACCGTCCCGCGACGATGCGCCGCCAGTTCACCGACGCCAGGATGCGCTCGGTAGCGATCACCTGGCCGGCCAGCAAGGCCGCGGTGATCTCGCGGTCCGAGTCGAGCGCGCCGGCCAGGGTCTCGGCCAGCGCGTCCTCGGCCTGGGCCAGGTACTTGCTGACGCGCGCCACCAGGCTCGGCGTGGAGTACACGAGATGGTGAAAGGCCAGGACGTCCTCGTCGTCGTTGAGCCCCGTGATGGGGTCCCGGGCCGCCAGCCCGTCCAGGAAGTGCTGGTGCAGCGCGTCGATCGCGGACACCCCGGGCGGCCGCTCGGCCACGACGCTGCTGGCCACCGTCTGGTGGTCGGCGAAGCGGTGGACGACCAGGTCTTCCTTGGTGGGGAAGTACTTGAACAGCGTGGGTTTGGAGACCTCGGCGACCGCCGCGATGTCGACGACCGAGACCTGGTCGAACCCGTGCTCCAGGAAGAGAGTGATCGCCGTGTCGGAGATCGTCTCTCGCGTTCGCTGTTTCTTGCGCTCCCGCAAGCCCATCGGCGCATTCACCAGGCCATCCTAGCACATCCCTTACCGGGGCAATCAGGTGACCGAGTCTGTGAATTGACTTGGTTAAGAAATCTGCTCTAGTGTCCGCCGCGGAAGACGGACGGGCTGCCGCCCGCGCTGACGGAAGGACGGGCAGGACATGGCACAGGCAACAGCGGCCTCCACCGAGAGGTCGGTGCGCTACCGGTGGTGGGGGCTGGGGGTGATTGCCCTGGCCCAGCTGATGGTCATGCTGGACATGACCATCGTGAACATCGCCCTGCCCTGGGCCCAGCAGGACACCGGGATGTCGGACGCGAGCCGGCAGTGGGTGGTGACCGCCTACACTCTCGCCTTCGGCGCGCTGCTGCTGCTTGGCGGACGCGTCGGCGATCTCGTCGGCCGCAAGCGCGCGTTCATGGCCGGGGCCGTCGGCTTCGCCGCCGCGTCGGTCGTGGGCGGCGCCGCGCCGAACGCCGAGGTGCTCGTCGCCGCCCGCGCGGCCCAAGGCGTGTTCGCCGCGCTGCTCGTCCCCTCGACCCTGGCCATGCTCGCCACCACCTTCACCGAACCGCGGGAACGCGCCAAGGCGTTCGGCGTCTTCAGCTCGGTCGCCAGCGCGGGCGGCGCCATCGGACTGCTCGGCGGCGGTGTGATCACCGAGTGGCTCGACTGGCGCTGGTGCTTCTACGTCAACGTCCCGATCGGCGCGGCCGTGGTGGCCGGGGCCTGGCTGCTGCTGCCGGCCATGCCCGCCAACCGCCAGCGGATCGACGTACCCGGCGCGGTGCTTTCCGCCCTCGGGATGCTCTCCCTCGTCTACGCCTTCGACCAAGCCGCGACCCACAGCTGGACCTCGGCCCGCGTCCTCGGCTGCCTCGCCGCCGCACTGGTGCTGCTCGCCGCGTTCGGCCTGGCCCAGGCCAAGGGGCCGGTCCCGCTGCTGCCGCTGCGGCTGGTCGCCGACCGCAACCGGGCGGGAGCGAGCCTGACTATCGCGCTGGCCATGGTCAGCCTGTTTGGCCTCTTCCTGATCCTCACCTACCAGCTCCAGGTGGTGATGGACTTCTCGCCGCTGCGCACGGGCCTCGCCATCCTGCCGGCGACCGTGGCGACCGTGCTCACCTCCACCCAGATCGCCGCCCGGCTGGTGCCCCGCGTACCGCTGCGCATGCTGGTGGTGCCGGGCCTGCTCATCGCGATGCTGGGCCTGCTGAACCTCGGCCGGCTCACCCCCGACAGCTCCTACGCCTCCACCCTGATGCCCACCCAGATCCTCCTCGGCATCGGCGTCGGACTTGTCATCTCGCCCTGCATCAGCGCCGCCACCTACCGGGTGCCGCCGCAGGAGGTCGGTGTGGTGTCCGCGTTCGTCAGCACCTCCCAGCAGCTGGGCGGCTCCATCGGCACGGCGCTCCTCAACGCCATCGCCACCAGCGTCACCGCCGACCGGATCGCCTCCGGCGGCCGCGGCGAACGGGCCGTCACCGAGGCGACCGTGCACGGCTACGCCGTCGCCAGCCTGTGGGCCGCGGGCATCACCGGCGTCGCCGCGCTCCTCGCCGGCCTGCTGATCACCATCGATCTACGCAAGCCCGCACAGGCCCCCGCCGAGCAGACCCGGACCGCGGAAGGCGATCTGGCGCCCAGCAGCTGACCCCGCCCCGAAGACCAGCAGCCGCCGGGTGATCTCCCCCGGCCCGGTGGCTGCTCAGGCCGCCCGCCGAGACTGACCGTCAGACCCGGCGGGCGGCCCCTATCAGGCCCCTACACCCCCTCTTCCGACCGTGGATCAACGCCGTCGGGGCGGGGGCGTACGTAGGCTCAGCGCGACCCGCGAACGGCCCGTAGCCGTCATTTCCGAGGATGTGCCCATGATTCAGGATTCAGCCCCGCTGGAACTCGACGACGCGTTCATGCAGGACCCCCACTCCGTGTACACGCGCCTGAACGCCGAAGGCTCGGCGCACCGGGTGATGATGCCTCCCGGGGTTCCCGTCTGCGGCGGCCTGCCGGTCTGGCTGATCACCGGCTACGAGGAGGTGCGCTCCGCCCTTGCCGACCCCCGGCTGAGCACCGACCTGAACAGGACGGACCGGCTGTTCGCGCAGAACGAGCCCGACCGCAACAAGCGCGGCGCCTTCTCCTCCGCTCTCGCCACCCACATGCTGCACTCGGACCCGCCGGACCACACCCGGCTGCGCAAGCTGGTCAACAAGGCCTTCACCAGCCGCGCCATCGAGAAGCTCCGCCCCGAGATCGAGCAGATCACCGGCGAACTGCTCGCCGCGCTGCCGGACGACGACACCGTGGACCTGTTGGACGCGTTCGCGTTCCCACTGCCGATCCGGGTGATCTGTCTGCTGCTGGGCGTGCCGCTGGAGGAGCAGGAGAACTTCAAGTCCTGGTCCAAGGCGCTCGTCTCCGGCGACTCGCCGGCCGCGACCGCCGCCGCCTCGACCGCGATGATCGAGTACCTCGGCGAGCTGATCGAGCGCAAGCGCCGTACGCCCACCGACGACGTCCTCGCCGCCCTGGTCTCGGCCCGTGACGTCGACGACCGGCTCACCGAGACCGAACTGGTTTCGATGGCCTTCCTGTTGTTCATCGGCGGCCACGAGACCACCGTCAACACCCTCGGCAACGGCACCCTGCACCTGATGCGGAACCTGGACCAGTGGGAGGCGCTGCGCCAGGACCGCTCCCTGCTGCCCGGCGCCGTGGAGGAGTTCCTGCGGCTGGAGAGCCCGCTGAAGCACGCCACCTTCCGCTGCGCCACCGAGGACCTGCGCATCGGCGACACCGAGATCCCGGCCGGCGACTTCGTGCTGCTCGCACTGGCGTCCGCCAACCGGGACCCGGAGCGCTTCGGCGATCCCCACACACTGGACGTCCGCAGGCCCACCGGCGGCCATGTCGCCTTCGGGCACGGCATCCACTACTGCCTCGGCGCGCCGCTGGCGAGGATGGAGGCGCAGGTGGCGTTCGGCGCCCTGCTCAACACATACCCCGCCATGCGTCTCGCCATCGACCCCGACGACGTGCGCTGGCGCACCAGCACGCTCATCCGCGGGCTCCACTCACTGCCGGTGCGGCTGAACCGCCCATAGAGTCCAGCCCTTGCGGCAGTTCGTCACGGCGGGACAGGTTGAGCTTGCGCAGGACACGCGTCATGTGCTGCTCGACCGTGCTGACCGTGATGAACAGCCGGCGCGCGATCTCGCGGTTGGTGTGCCCCTCCGCCGCGAGCGCGGCGACCCGCAACTCGGCCTCCGACAGCACGTCGTGCACCTGCTCGGACGCCTCGTGCCCGGCCGCGCAGGCCCGGCCGTCGGCCGCCCGCTCCGCGTCGGGCAGCAGGTTCTGCGCGAGCGGCTCGGCATGGCACTTCTTCGCCATCCGATAGGCACGCCGTACGATCACCCGGGCCCGGTTGGACTGCCCCAGCAGGTGGTAGACGCGGCCCAGATCACCGAGGGCGTGCGCCAGCAGCAAGTCGCTGCCGGAGTCCTGGAGTTCGTCCACCGCCTCCCGCAGCGCCCGCAGCCGCTGCCGGGGTTCCATCGTCGAGGCCAGCAGCCGCAGGGCGTTGCCGTGCACCCTCGGGCAGCCCTTGTGCCGGGCCAGTTCCTCCCGCAGATAGGTGACGGCCTGGTCCGGCTCGCCCAGCCGCAGCCGGGCCTCGGCCACCCCGGTGCGCCACGGGATGAGCGTGGTGTCGCCCACCCCCCAGCTCTCCAGGGCCTTCCCGCAGGCCAGGAAGTCACCGAGAGCCGCCTGAAGACGCCCCGTGGCCAGATGGAAACGGCCCCGGGCGTACAGGTAGTGCTGGCCGAACAGCGTCTCGAACACCGCCTCGGGCACCGGCCGGCTCAGCCGGGCCCGCGCCTCGTCGTAGCGGCCCATCGAGGTCAGCGCGAACACCGAACTCGCCAGCGGCATACCGATGCTGAGCCCCCAGCCCCGCGACGACATCCGGGACAGCGCCAGTTCGCTGTGCTTCTCGGCCTCCAGCAGCCGGCCCTGCCTGATCAGGTTCGCCGCCCGCAGCGAGGTCAGCAGCGCGTCCCAGGTAGGGATGTTCCACTCCCGGGCCGCCTCCAGCAGCGTGGTGCACCAGGCGTCGACCTGTTCCGTGCGGTCGGCGTAGTACAGCGTCATCAGCCCCAGCGGAATGGTCTCCAGCGTCGGCGTCAGACTGGACATCTCCAGCACATGCGCGGCCCCGACCACCGCGGGCTCCGGCTCACCGCCCCGCAGGACGACGGACAGGGCGGTCGCCGCGTGCAGACGCGGCTGCGCGGCGATCGCCGCCGGGGCGATCTCGTCGGCGACATCCATGGACACATCGCCGAACATGCGCCGGTGGAACGGCGGGCACAGCACGGACAGCCATTGCTGCAGCGCCCTGACCTCCTCCACGCCCTGCTCGCCCGGATCGTCGGCCAGCTGCCGGTCGACCAGGCGCAGTACGTCCGTGGCCTCGTCCACATAGCCGTGCCACACCAGGTTCTTGATCAGGGACATCGCCCCCGAGGTGGCCGTCAGATGCCCGGCCTCCAGAGCCTCCTTGAGTTCCGGCAGCCGGCGCATGGCCTTGGCCGGGTCGACCTGCCAGGCGGACAGGGTGCGCTCGAACAGGATCGACGCCCGCAGCGGCCCGTCCGGGCAGATGGCGTGGGCCAGGTCGAACAGCCGCATCGCCTTGGGGAACTCGTCGTGGGCGAGCGCTTCGGCCGCGGCTTCCCGAAGCAGTGGGGGTGCCCAGGATTCCGCGATACCTCCCGCCGCCACGATGTGCTCGGCCACCGTGGCCGGATGCGCGCCGTTGTCGTGCAGCAGCACCGCGGCACGCCCATGCAGCCGGGCCCGTTCCTCCGCGGAGACCGCACCGCACAGCACCGTGCGCATCCTCGGATGGCGCAGCCCCGGGCCCGCCAGCAGGCCCGCCTGGGTCAGCTCCTGGAAGAGCCGGGTGGGCGGACTGGTGCTGTTGCGATCGAGCAGCGCCGTCAGGGCGTCCGGTCCCAGCACCGCCAGATGCCGGGCGAGATCGGCCGCGGGCGCGCTGACGCGGTGCACACAGTCGGCGACCGCGGAGTCGAACATCTCCCCGGCGACCGGCCGTGAAGCCGCCGCCTCCGTGCCGTTCAGGGCATCGCGCGTGTCCTCGATCAGCGCCTGCGCCAGCAGCGGGCTGCCGCCGCTCGCCGCATGGAACTCCTCGGCGTCGGCCTCGTCCACCGGCACGCCCAGCCGGTCGGACAGCAGCAGCCGGATGTTGTCCGTGGTCAGCGGAGGCACCCGCAGCTGATGGAAGCCGGGCTGGCGGGCGAACTCGGCGCGCGCGGCGGAGTACGGAGGCAGGGCACCCGGCCGGTCGGTGAACACCGCCAGGACGCGCGAGGCGACCATACGGCGGGCCAGATGGCCGAGGCAGCCCAGCGACTCGGGGTCCGCCTCGTGGAGGTCGTCCACGGCGAGGATGAGGGGCTGCTCGTCGGCCAATTCCATGACGGCCGCGCAGAATTCGTCCATCGACTTGTCGAGTTCGCCTTCCGGGGCGCGGGTGACCGCCGCGAGGCTGCGGCCGACGGCCGCGAGAGTGTCACTCGTATGCTGTGAGGCTCCTTTGAATCGTCCCGTGTGCCACAGGAGTTGGTGGACGACGCCCCATGCGTTGGAGCGTTCCCTCGGTGAGCAGGCCGCCCTCAGGACGAGCGACCCGGATTTCGCCGCGTGCTGGGTGAATTCATGCAGGAGGGCCGTCTTGCCGACCCCCGCAGGGCCACTGACCAGGGCGATCGGACCCGCTCCGCGGTCGCGTGCGGTCAGCAGGTCATGCAATTGGGTGAGTTGTATGTCCCGTCCGACGATGGACATCCGCAAGATGCTCCCTAGGGTGCCGAGGCTTCGGTATGTCTTCAGCCATCCTGCAACTTCAGGAAGTCCACAAAACGATCAGTGACTATAGCCACAGCAATTTGGCGCAAGTGTGACCGTCGGGACCGGAAATCCGGCCAACATCCGATCCAAAGGCAATGATCCGCCGTGGAGTTCGTCAAGCAGCCGTAAAAAAATGCGGCCCGGGGGAGTCCCCGGGCCGCACATCTCGGTCACATCGGCGTGGTCAGGCGACGAGCGGCTCCGGCAGCGGCCGGGCGTGCAGGACGTCCAGCCGGGACACCGCACGCGTCACCACGACGTAGAGCCGGTGCAGTCCGCGCGCCTCGGACTCGACGATCGCGGCCGGCTCCACCACCACGACATGGTCGTACTCCAGGCCCTTGACGACCGTCGCGGGCAGCACGGTCACCCGGGCGGCCGTGCCGACCTCATCGGCGGTCGCCGTCTCGATGCCCGCCTTGCGCAGCGCCGCCGAGGTCGCGGCCACCGCGTCGTCGGCTGCGATCACGGCGACCGACCCCTCGCGGTCGAGCGCCGCACGCACCGCGGACACCGTGGCGGCCGCCATGTCGTCGACCTCGCTGACCGTCAACTCGCCGTCATGGCGCAGCGAACGGGCCGGCGGCAGATCCACACCGAGGGCCCCCACCAGCCGGTTGGCCAGCTCCATCACCGCCGCCGGAACACGGAAGCCGGTGGTCAGCGGGACGACCGTGGCCTGCGCCTTACCCAGATACGTCAACTGCTCCTGCCAGGACCGCGCCGACCAGGGCGCCGTCGCCTGGGCCAGGTCGCCCAGCACCGTGATGGACCCGAACGCGCTGCGGCGGGCGATCGCCCGGCACTGCATGGGCGACAGGTCCTGGGCCTCGTCCACGACCACATGGCCGAAGCCCTCGGGGCGCTCGATGAGCCCCGCGACCTCGTCGAGCAACAGCATGTCCTCGACCGACCAGGTCGCGCTCTTCTCCGACCGCGGCGGCTTGGCCCACAGCAGCGCCCGCTGCTCGGCCGCGTCGAACACGCCGTCCGCCGCCTCCTCCATCACCGCCGGGTCGCTCAGCAGCGCGGCCACGACCTCCTCCGGCCGCGTCACCGGCCACGCGGCCTCCAGCAGCGCGGCGACCGGCTTCGAACGGCCGATCTTCCGCGCCCAGGTGACACTCTTCGGCCCGGCCCGCCGCTCGGCCTGCTGCTGGATCAGCGTCACCACCCGCGAACGCACATGCTCGCGCCCGACGCCGTACGGCACCCCCATGCCCCGCACCTCGTCGATGACGCGGGCCAGGTCGTACGAGTCGACCCGCCAGCGGTACGACCCGTCGGTGACGGCGATCGACTCCTCCGGGTGCCTCACCCGGGCGTACAGGGCCCGCTCCAGGACGGTCGCCATCCGGTCGCTGTGTTTCAGCACGCCCACGTCCTCCCCGTCCACCCGCTTGACCGGGTGCCGGGCCACCACGTCCTCCACCGTGAGCTGGGCGATGTCGATCTCGCCCAGCGACGGCAGCACCTCGGAGATGTAGCGCAGGAAGGTGCGGTTCGGGCCGATGATCAGCAGACCGCTGCGCTGCAGCCGCTCCGGGAACGTGTAGAGGAGAAACGCCGCGCGGTGCAGACCCACGGCGGTCTTGCCGCTACCCGGCGCGCCCTGCACGCACACCGACTCGTTCAGTTCGCTGCGGACCAGGTTGTCCTGTTCCGGCTGGATGGTGGCGACGATGTCACGCATCGGGCCGAGCCTGGGCCGCTCGATCTCGGCCGCGACGATCGCGCTCGCCGCGTCACCGTCGCCCTCGCCACGGGCGTGGTCGAGGTGCTCGTCCTCCAGTCCGGTGAGGTCCTCCGGAGCGCCATGGCTCCAGGGCGCCCAGCCGAAGCGCCGCCGCACCGCGACTCCGCGCGGCTCCAGGGCGCTCGCCTGGTAGTAGGTGCGCGAGACCGGCGCACGCCAGTCGATCACCAGCGGCGGTGCGGCCGGGTGCTCCGAGACCCGCCTGCGGCCGATGTAGTACCGCTGCCGCCGGTGGTCCCCCGCGTCCTCCGTGTCCTCGAAGTCGAGCCGGCCGAAGAACAGCGGGCTGTCGGGCTCCTCCGCCATCTGCCGTGCCCGGGTGCGCAGATAGCGGCCCAGCGCCTCGGCGCTCGCGCCGTCGCCCGACACGTCCTCGCCCGCGACGACCTGGCACTGGGCATCGTCCACCTGGCGGGTCATCGCCTCGCGGCACATCGCGACGTACGCACGCTCCAGGGCCAGCTCGTCGTCGAGTCCGACGGCCTCCTGGGTGCCGTACGTGTCCTGGACGTGTGACGTCATCGATCGACCTTTCCGAAGTGACGGTCTTGCGCGCCGCCCGGCAGGACCGGTCGGCGAATTCCGGGTCACAGCATAACTGAACCGGGTTAATAGACTGGCTGAGTTGTGTTATTGGCGGGGTGGGGGAGGGCTGGGTGCTGATCGGTTCCCCGCCGGGCCCGGACCTGGGTCAGCGCCGGCCGGGCCTGAGGCAACGCCGAGCTGCGGCCTGGGTCGTCGCCGGGCGGCGAGGTGGGGCACCGAGGGGTCGTGACCTGGGGCAGCCCTGGTGGCGCATGATCCCGTTGGGTCGTGCCCCTGGGTCAGCGCCGGGACGGCGCCTGTGGCACCGAGGGGCGAGACCGGGGAACGGCCGGGCGGTCTCCGCCGGGCCGCGGCCTCGGTCCGCGCGGGTGCCGGCCGAGATGGCGGCATCGGTGCCGCGCCGGGCGGCGGCCTGGGTGCCGCGTCGGTGGGGGCGGCCTGGGCGCACCGAGGGGCCGCCACTTGGGTAAGGGGCGGCCGGCGCCTGGTCTCCGCCGGGCCGTGCGGCCCAGGGCCGGGCCCGGCGGAGGCCGCGGTCATCGTCGGGCCGCGAGCAGGGCTCCCAGTACTGCCGCGCGCACCAGGTGGGCGGGTGCGTAGAGTTCCTTGCCGATCCACAGCGGGGGGTGGCGTTCCACGTTCAGGCCGTGTTCCAGGAGGAAGGCGCAGCCCCGTTGCACGGCCTCGGCCGCCTCCTCCGAGGGGGTGTCGGCGGTCAGTTCCAGCAGGGTGCGTACCGCGTAGGCGGTTTCCTCGGCTGTGCCCTCCCAGCGGCCCCAGGAGCCGTCCTCGCGCTGTTGCTCCAGGAGCCAGGCCACGGACCCGCGCAGCGTGTCGGCCGTGTCCGGGCCGACATACCGGTGCAGGGCCAGGGCGCAGCGCATCGTCGCGAAGTAGGGCGAGGCGTGCCATTTGTCGGACCAGCTGCCGTCCGGGTGCCGGTGGTTGCGCAGCCATGTCGCGATCCGGGCCACGGCGTCCCGGTAGCGGTCGGCGTCGACAGGATCGCCGGCCAGATGGCAGCCCAGGGCCTCCAGGATGTGGGCGTTGGTGGTCGTGGAGGGCTCGTGCTCCGGGATCGTGGACATGAAGTGGCTGCCCGCGTCGTACTGCCACAGGTACGCGGGCTCCTGGGGTGCCCCCAGGTGGGCCAGGGCCGCGAGGACGATCGCGCTGGTCTCCGCCTCGTACGCGAATCCCGGCGCGGTGGGGGCACCCGACCGGCCGACGTCGCCCGGCAGTTCCTTCAGCAGCGGGGCGAGCACCTCGCGCGGCACCCCCGCGGTCGCCAGGTTGCCGGCGATCCACGCGCGTTCGTAGAAGACGAGCGAGGTCATCGCGGCGACCCGGCCGCCGCCCTGCTCCTGGGCCCGCCGCAGGAAACGTAGCGAGGGATGCGTGGGATCGGCCGGCTCGCGCGGGCCGAGCCAGGCCGCCGTGGCGGCCGCGGAACAGCCGACGACCCCGTCGACCGGCTCCATCACCGCGGCACCGACGGCCGCCGGGCCGACGATCTCCAGATAGTGACCGGCGAGCGGATTGCGCCAGGCGCCGCCGCGCAACGCGCGCAGGGCGTCGTCGGTCAACCCGTGCGGCAGCGCCAGCGGTTGAGCCGCCGCGTCCCCGAGGACGGCGAGACGGGCGTTGACGCCCTCCACCAGGGCCGGGATCAGCATGAAGAACACGACCGTCGACGGCACCGGCCGGGCCACCAGAGCGGCCGCCGCCGCGAGCCCCCGACGCGCGGCCTCGGCGAGACCGGCACGCGGCAGCGGCGGCGTCTCGCCCTCCCGGCCCAGCACGGCGAGCAGCGCCTCCGTCGCACTCAGCGTCGGCACGAGGGCGTACCCGCCGGGCCCGGCCCAGCTGCCGTCGGGCCGCTGCTCGTCCAGGAGATGACGGACCCGGGCGGTGTCGCCGTCCAGCCAGGGGGCCAGCGGCACCAGCCGGGCCGTCTCGTACACCGAGGGACCCAGCGCGCCGGTCGGATCGTCCAGCACCCGGTCGACCAGCTCCGCGACGAGCGCGTCGAGATCGGGGCCCGCGGTCACGCCGGGATCTCCTCGGAGACGGTGATGCTGTCGACGAGCAGCGACGACGGCAGCGTGGAAGGGTCGGGGTCGCCCGGCAGGACCGGGCCGCCCGGGCTGCCGATGATGATCGCCAGACAGAAGTACACCGGCTGGTCGAACAGCCAGCCCTTCGGGGTGGTGTCCTGCGGGGTCAGCCGCAGATACTCGCGGCCGTCCAGGTACCAGGTGATCGAGTCGGGGCCGCGCCGCCAGACCGCCGAGTAGGTGTGGAAGTCCTCGCTGAGCGCACTGCCGTCCTCGGTGGTGGTGCGCGCGCCCATGCCGAGGGACGGGATCTGGTGGCACTCGGGGGAGTGCACGGCACCCCACACCGAGTCGGGCTCCGAGCCCAGCGCCTCCAGGACGTCGATCTCCCCGGCCCGGTACCAGGCCTGCACCGGGTCCTCGTCACCCCGGTGGCGCAGCTGAGTGCCCCACGCCCACAGAGCACAGTCCAGGCCGGGGCCCGCCGCGGTCTTCACCCGGGCGTCCAGGCGCAGCGCACCGCCGGGACGCGGCACGAAGTCCTCGCGCAGGGTCTCCAGCCACGCCGCCCGGTACTCCCCTTCCTCATGCGTGGCGGTGATCCTCAGATGCCCGGCCCCGTCGAGGCCGACGTTCGCGGGGTCGTCCGTGTGGAACTCGATGCCGGCGCCGAACGGCTGCCCGGTGACGACCTGCCACAGGGCGGGGTCGGGCGGCGAACCGGCCGGCCCGTCGAAGGTGTCCTGCCACAGGACCCGCCACGACGACGGCGGTACGGTCCCGGCGGACGGGGCGGTGGCGTGCTTCTGGTTCACGGTCTCCATTGCGTTCTCAGGCTCCGGCTTCGAGACGCTCGGCCATGGCGAGCGGGGTGGGATGGGCGAACAGGTCGGTCAGCCGCACCGGCACGCCCAGCGTCTTCTCGATGCGCTGCACGAGCTGCGCGCCGAGCAGCGAATGCCCGCCGCTGTCGAAGAAGTTGGCGTCCGGGCCGATGTCGGTCCGGCCGAGCGTGGTCTGCCACAGCGCGAACAACTGCCCGGCCGTACCCGACTGCGCTTCGGGCACGGCCTCGGCCGCCGGACTGCGCTCGGCACGGCGCTGCTCAGCGAGACGGGTCAGCGCGAGATGGTCCCGCTTCTCGTTGGCGGTGGTCGGCAGCGACTCGAGCACCACGATCTCCTGGGGTACGGCGGCGGAGGGCAGCAGGGACCGGGCATGAGCCGTGAGCCCGGCGGCGTCCAGGCCGTCGGGGGACTCCACGAAAGCGACCAGGGCCGCGTCCGCCCCGCCCCGGCCGACCACGACCACGGCGACATCCCGCACGCCCGGATGGCCGAGCAGTACCGCCTCCACCTCGCCCAGCTCGATGCGATGGCCGCGCAGCTTGATCTGACGGTCGGTCCGGCCCAGCAGCTCGACAGTGCCGTCGGGCCGCAGCCGGGCCAGATCGCCGGTGCGGTAGTGGCGCCCGTACACGGGATGGTCCGCGAAGCGCTCCGCCGTCAGCTCAGGGCGATTGTGGTAGCCGAGCGCGACACCTGCCCCGGCGATGCACAGATCGCCCTGCACCCCGACCGGCAGCTCCCGGCCGTCCGGGTCGACGATGAACACCTGGGTGTTGGCGATCGGGCGGCCCACGTCCACGCGGTCCACGTCGGCCGGCACCGGGCCCGAGGTGGACCAGATGGTCGTCTCGGACGGGCCGTACACATTGAGCAGCGAGCCGCCCGAGGCGGCGAGGGTGCGGGCCAGCGCGGGCGGCAGCGGTTCCCCGCCGCAGACCAGGCGCCTGCCCGCGAGCCGGCCGTCGGCCGCGTCGGCGACGACACGCCAGGTCGTCGGGGTGGCCTGCACGATGCCGACGGCGTGCGCGACGACCTCGCCGAGCAGGGCACGGCCGTCGGTGCGGGCCTCGTCGGAGGCCACGACCAGCCGCCCGCCGCAGACCAGCGGCAGGAACAGCTCCAGCGCGGAGATGTCGAAGGCGAACGTGGTCAGCCACAGCACGGAGTCCTCCGCGGTGACCTTCAGCTTCTCGGCGAAGTGCTGCACCACATTGCCGAGGCTGCGGTGGCTGATCAGGGTGCCCTTCGGCTTCCCCGTCGAACCGGAGGTATAGATCAGATACGCGCAGGAGTCCGGATCGGGCCCGCTCGCCGAGGTGTCCGGGAGCGGCCCGTCCTGCCCGACCCGCTCCAGCGGCAGCACACGCGCCCGGACCCCCTCGGGCAGCTCCACGCCCGGCGCCGTGAGCACGGCCCGCGCCCCGGAGTCCTCCAGGACGTACGCCAGCCGCTGCACGGGGTGCTCCGGGTCGACGGGCAGATACACCGCGCCGGTCAGCCACACCCCCAGGGCCGCGGCCGCGAGTTCGGGCCCGCGGGGCGCCGCGAGCGCGACGATGTCACCGGCCCCGACACCGGCGTCCGCGAGGACGGCCCGGGTGTGTTCGGCGGCCCCCCACAACTCGGCGTACGTCGTGCTGCGGCCGCCGCTCACAACGGCAGACGCGGATGGCGCCAGCGCCACCCGCTCCCGCACCGCCGTGAGCACATCGGCCGGCTCCACCGGGCGCGCGGTGTCGTTGGAGGCGACGAGGACCGCCCGGTCGGAGGGACCGGCCAGCGGGAGTTCGCCCATCGGCAGGTCCGGCCCGGCCGCGGCCGCGAGCAGCAGCGACTCGAAGCGTTCGAGCAGGCCCTGTACGTCCGCCCGGTCCAGGACCTGTGTGTAGTACGCGGCCCGGATGGTCACCCGGTCCGCGGAGGACAGGAAGAAGAACTCGAGGTCGAACTTACTGAACCCGTTCTCCACCGGCAGCCTGCGGGCCGTGGTGTCCGCGAGCGGGAAGGTCGTACGGCCCTCGTCGGGAACGTAGTTGAACAGATGCCGGAAGACGGTGTTGCGCCAGGAGGCGCCTCCGTCCCTGCGCAGTTCCGGCGTCAGGACGTCGACCGGGACATCGGCGTGGGCGACCGCCCCGAGGAACGCGTCGCGGGCCGTGCGCACCAGGCCCCGGAAGCCGCCGCCGAGGTCGACGGGGATGCGCAGCGGCAGGGTGTTGACGTGGTAGCCCACCGCCCTGGACGCCTCCCGCGCACGGACGTTGACCGGAGTGCCCACCACCAGGTCGGGCCCCGCGCCGTGCCGGGCCAGCAGCAGCCCGTACGCGGCCAGCAGCACCACGGCCTCCGGCGCGCGCAGCTCCTTCTGCAGCCGGCGCAACACCTCGGTCGCCCGCGGGGACAGATCTGCGGTGACCTGGTCGCCGGTGAGGGTCGGCTCGGGCAGGTCCTCGCTGCCGCACCACAGGGCGAGCCCGGCGGCATCGGCCCCGGCCAACTGCCCGCGCCAGTACTCCACGGCGGCGGGCCGGGGAGCGGGCTCCCGGTACGGCGGCTGAGCGGCCAGCAGTTCGGCGGGCGGTTCGCCGTCGGCGGCCAGCGCCGTGTACCCGGCGGTGAACTCGTCCAGCAGGACCGCGCCGGAGACCGTGTCGAAGACGAGGTGATGGACGGCGAGACAGAACGCGTCACCGTCCGCGCACCGCACCAGCGCGGCCCGCACCAGCGGCCGCCCGTCGATGTCGAAGGGCCGCGCGATGAACTCGCCCACGACAGCGGCGACTTCACCCGGCTCCGCCGCCAGCTCCTCGACCTCGATCCGCAGGGCGTCGGCGTCGAGCACCTCCTTGGTGAGGCCCGCCTCCTCCTGCCGGAACACCGTGCGCAGGGCCTCGTGCCGGCGCAGCAGCAGCTCGACCGTGCCCTGGACCGCGGGGCCGAGCAGGACCGCGTCGGCCTGGAGGGCGACGGAGAGGTTGTTGACGCCCTTGACGGGCACCAGCTCGTCCAGGAGCCAGAGGGCGTGCTCCTTGCTGTCGGCCGGGAGGGACCGGGGTTGCGTTGCTTCTGGCATTCCAACCGTTCCGTAGGTTCGCGTCCGTGGATTCGCGTTCGTAGATGCGCGAAATTCGCCTGTGGGGTATGCGAGTGCGGAGGCGCCTGGCCCCTCAGCCGCGCGTCTCGGTGCCGAGCAGCTCGGCCACCGTGCGGGTGACACCTGGGTCGCGCAGCAGATCGACATGCGGGACGTCGACGCGCAGCTCCCGGCCCACGGCGATGTCCTGCCCGGCTCCGCGGGAGCCGTTCAGGCCGCTCGTGGGCGACGAGGAGGTAACGACGACGGCCTCCCGCCACGCCGGCAGGGGGTCGATCTCCGCGGCCGCGATCAGATAGCCCACGAACGACGCGAAGACCGCGGTGAACTCCTCCTGCCGCTTCTCGTCCAGCTCCAGCCGGTCGAAGACGGGCTTGGCGGTACGCCGGTACACATCGAGGAGTTCGGCGCCCAGCGGCGCCATCTCGGTGTGCTGCTCATGGGCCCGCCGCGCCTCGGCCGCCGCCTGCGCGGTCTCCTCGTCGCTCAGCAGGGTGGACATGGAGTCGAGGACCTTGTGGAACTGCGAGTAGAGCGTCAGCGGGCCGGACTGCTCGGGGTCGAACAGCACGAGCGCGGGCGCCCGGCCCTGCCGTTCGGCGATGCGCTGCGCGATCGCGCCCGCGTAGACGCCGCCGACGCAGAAGCCGAACACCGCGCGGACCGGGCGGCCGTCGGCGGCCACCTCCTCCAGCCACCGCTCGACGGGACCGGCACCACCGGCGCCGGTGCCCGCCTCCTGGGGAACGGTCTCCCAGATCGAGAAGGGCAGGCCGGCCAGACCCGCCGCGAGATCGGTGAAACGGCCCTCGGCGCGGCCGGTGGCGTCGAAGTCCACGGCGAGCACCAGCTCGTGCACGTCCGCGTTGCCGAGAACCCGCCACGTCTGCGGTTCGGTCATGGTTCGGGCTCCCCCAGGTGCAGTGGAAAACAGCGCGTTTGTGGTCGTGGACGCCGCTTCGGGCGAGGGTGTTGAATTAGCGGTCACGCTATGTGCGCCTCCCGGCCCGGATAACCCCTAGCCGACCCCTTGCGACCCCAGGCCGGTGCGGGTGGGCGGACAGCGCGGCCGTGCTCACCGGAACCGGTCCAGCTGCCCGGACAGGACCCGGGCGACCACGTCGGTCCGTTCCGAGACGAAGAAGTGACCGCCGTCGAAGACCCGCAGGTCGAAGGGGCCGGTGGTGTGCTCCTGCCAGGCCCCGGCCTCCTCGACGGTGGTCTTCGGGTCGGTGTCGCCGGTCAGCGCGACGACGGGGCAGCTGACCGTCGCGCCCGGCGCGCTGCGGTACCGCTCGATCGCCTTGTAGTCGGCCCGCAGCGACGGCAGGAACATCCGCACGATGTCCTCGTCGTCCAGCGCCGCCTGCGCGGTGCCGTCCAGGGCTCGGATCTCCCGCAGCAGAGCGTCGTCGCCCTTGCGGTGCAGATCCTCGCTGCGATGCCGGGACGGCGCCCGCCGCCCCGACACGAACAGGGAGACGGGCTTCACACCGGCCCGCTGCTCCAGCCGCAAGGCCACCTCGAAGGCGACCGACGCGCCCATGCTGTGTCCGAACAGGGCGAGCGGCCGGTCGGTGCCCACGGCCTCGACGACCGCCTCGTAGGCGGCGTCGGCCAGCTCGTGCAGATCCTCGAAGGCGGGCTCCCGATGCCGGTCCTGACGGCCCGGATACTGCACGGCCACCACGTCCAGCCGCCCGGCCAGCGCCCGGGACAGCGGATGGAAGGACGTGGCCGAGCCGCCGGCGTGCGGGAAGCACGCCAGGGTGACGGCGTCGGCGGGCGCCTGCTGATAGCGGCGGACCCAGGGGCTCTCTGTACGTGTGGGGGTCATGACGCGGTCCTCTTCATCTCCTCGTGCAGGTGCGCGGCGAGTTCCGCCGGCGTGGGGTGGTCGTAGACCAGCGTGGGCGGCAGGTCGATGCCGGTGACCTTGGTGAGCCGTACGCTCAGCTCCACCGCGGTCAGCGAGGCGAAGCCGGCGTCGAGGAAGTCCTGGTCGGCAGGGAGCGCATCCGGATCGGAATGCCCGAGCACCGCGGACGCGGCCGACAGCACCGCGTCCAGCAGCAGAGCGGGCCGCTCCTGCTCGGACGCCCCGGCCAGTGCCCGCGCCAGGTCGTCGCCGTCCTCGGGCAGCGGGGCGTCCTGAGACGTGTCGGCCGCAGCCCTGCCGTGGTCCCACGCCGACAGCAGCGACAGCACGGCGTTGAGGGAGTCGGCCTCCTGGGCGGAGTCGACGTCGAGCAGTGTGGCCAGCCCACCGAGATCCCGGCTTTCGACGGCCTGCCAGAAGCGCCGCTCCAAGTCACCGTCACGGGGCATGGTCGTCGAGGCCTGCGGCGCGGCCGGCCCGGACGGCAGCCAGTACGCGCTGCGCTGGAAGGCGTACGTCGGCAGCTCGACCGTACGGGCGCCGGTGGGGGCGAACACCGCCTTCCAGTCCGGGGACACCCCGTGGACGTGCAGCTCGGCGACGGCCGTGCCCAGCGCGACGGCGTCGGCACGGTCGCGCCGCTGGACGGGCACCACCAGCGCATGGCCGCCGAGGCTCTCGCGGGCCATCGGGGCCAGCACGGCGTCCGGGCCGACCTCGACGTACGCGGTCACGCCCTCCTTCTCCAGATGCGTGAGCTGATCGGCGAAACGCACCGCCTCACGCGCGTGGCGCACCCAGTAGCCGGGGTCCTCCAGCAGCCCGTCCGCAGCCGTCTCCCCGGTGACGTCCGAGACCACGGGGATGCGTGGCGCCCGGTACGACACCTCACGCGCGACCGCCGCGAACTCCTCCAGCATCGGGTCCAGCAGCGGCGAGTGGAACGCGTGACCGACCCGCAGCCGCCGGGTCCTGCGGCCCAGACCCGCGAAGTGCGCGACGATCTCCTCTACGGCACTCACGCGGCCCGAAACGACCACAGCCGAAGGCCCGTTGACCGCGGCGACCCCCAACTCGTGCGTCCAGCCGGCCAGCAGCGGCAGCACCTCGTCCTCCGCCGCCTGCAGCGAGGCCATCGCCCCGTCGTCGGGCAGCGACTGCATCAGCCGGCCGCGTGCCGCCACCAGCCGCGCCGCGTCGGGCAGATCGAAGACCCCGGCGACATGAGCCGCGGCCAGCTCACCGATCGAGTGCCCCGCGAGCAGCTCCGGCCGCAGTCCCCATGCCTCCAACTGCCGGAACAGCGCCACCTCTACGGCGAACAGCGCGGGCTGCGCGTACTCGGTACGGTCCAACAGCTCCGCCTCCGGCGTGCCGGAGTCGGCGAACACCACATCGGACAGGGGTCGTTCGAGCGACGGACCGAACTGCGCGCAGACCTCGTCGAAGGCCGCGGTGAACACCTTCGACGAGGCGTACAGCTCCCGGCACATCCCGGGCCGCTGAGTGCCCTGCCCGGAGAACAGGAAGGCGACCTTGTGTCCGGTCGTGCCCGCACCCCGCACGAGGAACGGCGAGTCCTCGCCACGGGCCAGCGCGTCGAGAGCCGCGAGCCGGTCCGCCGGATCATCGGCCAGCACGACACCCCGGTGCCCGAACGCCGACCGGGTCGTGGCCAGCGACAGCCCGACCTGCGCGGCGGTCAGCTCCGGCCGCTCCCGTACGAAGTCCCGCAGCAGCGCCGCCTGCGCGCGCAGGGCCGCCGCACTCTTGCCGGACAGCACCCACGGCTGCACGACACCACCCGGCTCGCCCTCCGTGGCCGGGCTGTGGTCCGGCTCGGCGTGCTCCAGCACGACATGGGCGTTGGTCCCGCTGATGCCGAAGGAGGAGACGGCCGCGCGGCGGGCCCGGCCCGTGTCCGGCCACTCGGTGGTCTCGCTCAGCAGTGATACGGCGCCGGAGTTCCAGTCGACGTGGGTGGAGGGGGTGTCGACGTGGAGGGTGCGGGGGAGGAGGCCGTGGCGCATGGCCATGACCATCTTGATGACTCCTCCGACACCGGCTGCGGCCTGGGTGTGGCCGATGTTGGACTTGAGCGAGCCGAGCCAGAGGGGCTGTTCGGGGGTGTGGTCCTGGCCGTAGGTGGCCAGCAGGGCCTGTGCCTCGATGGGGTCGCCGAGGCTGGTGCCCGTGCCATGGCCCTCGACCACGTCGACGTCCGCGCCGGTCAGCCCGGCACTGGAGAGGGCCTGGCGGATCACCCGCTGCTGCGCGGGCCCGTTGGGTGCGGTGAGGCCGTTGCTCGCGCCGTCCTGGTTCACCGCGCTGCCGCGCACCACCGCCAGCACCGGGTGGCCGTTGCGTCGGGCGTCCGACAGCCACTCCAGCAGCAGGACGCCCGCGCCCTCGCCCCAGCCGGTGCCGTCCGCGGAGTCCGCGAACGCCTTGCACCGCCCGTCGCGGGCCAGACCCCGCTGCCGGCTGAACCCGATGAAGGTGCCGGGCGTGGTCATGACGGTCACGCCCCCGGCGAGCGCCAGCGAGCACTCGCCGTTGCGCAGCGACTGCACGGCCAGATGCAGGGCGACCAGCGAGGAGGAACAGGCGGTGTCGACGGTGATGGCCGGGCCTTCCAGGCCGAGGTGGTACGCCACCCGCCCGGAGGCGATGCTGCCCGAACTGCCGTTGCCGAGAAAGGCCTCCAGTCCCTCCGGCACATCGGTGACCTGTGTGCCGTAGTCGTGGTACATGACTCCGGCGAAGACGCCCGTACGGCTGCCGCGCAGGGCCCGCGGGTCGATGCCGGCCCTCTCTACGGCCTCCCAGGAGGTCTCCAGGAGCAGTCGCTGCTGCGGGTCCATGGCCAGGGCCTCGCGCGGCGAGATCCCGAAGAAGGCCGGGTCGAACTCGGCCGCGTCGTAAAGGAATCCGCCTTCCACGGCGTACGTCGTGCCGGGGTGGTCCGGGTCCGGGTGGTACAGCGCCTCCGTGTCCCAGCCGCGGTCGTCGGGGAACCCGGAGATCGCGTCGGCGCCGGAGTGCACAAGCCGCCACAGGTCCTCCGGGGTGCGCACCCCGCCCGGATAGCGGCAGGCCATGGCCACGACGGCCACCGCGTCCTCGTCCTGGGCACCTTGCCGTGCCGGGCCGGCCACGGGGCCGGGCTCGTCGCCGACGGCCTCGGTGACGATGTGTCGGGCCAGTTCGACCGGGCTCGGGTGGTCGAACACCAGCGTGGCGGGCAGCCGCAGCCCGGTGGCCGAGGCCAGCCGGTTGCGCAGCTCGATACCCGTCAGCGAGTCGAACCCCAGGTCCTTGAAGCTGAGTTCGGCCTCGACACCGCCCGCGCCCGCATACCCGAGGATCGCGGCGGTGTGCTCCCGCACCAGGCCGAGCACGACCTCCACGCGCTCGGCAGGCTCCAACTCGCCCAGCCGGGCGGCCAGGGACCGGTCCTGTTGCTGCGCCCCCTCCCGCGCGGCGGCACGGCGCGCCGGGCGGCGGACCAGCCCGCGCAGCAACGCCGGTACGGGCTCCCCGTCGAGGGACCGCCCCAGGGCCGCGACATCCAGCCGGATCGGCAGCAGATGCGCCTCACCCGACTCGCACGCCGCGTCGAACAACGCCAGCCCCTCGGCCGCGGACAGCCCGGACACCCCGTGGCGGGTCATGCGGTGGAGGTCGGTGTCGGTGAGGTTGCCGGTCATGCTGCTGCGGTCTTCCCACAGGCCCCAGCCGAGGGAGAGTGCAGGTTGGCCGTTGGTGTGGCGGTGGTGGGCGAGAGTGTCGAGGAAGGTGTTGGCGGCGGCGTAGGCGGCTTGTCCGGGTCCGCCGAAGGCGGCGGCTGCGGAGGAGAAGAAGACGAAGGCGTCGAGGTCGGGGGTGAGTTGGGTGGTGAGCTGGTGGAGGAGGAGGGCGCCGTCGAGCTTCGGGTTCAGGACGGTGTCGAGTTGGTCGGCGGTGAGGTTGTCGATGGTGGCGTCGTCGAGGGTGGCCGCGGTGTGGATGACGGCGGTGACGGGGTGTTCGGT
This sequence comes from Streptomyces yamdrokensis, assembly GCF_053890455.1. Lineage (NCBI taxonomy): Bacteria > Bacillati > Actinomycetota > Actinomycetes > Kitasatosporales > Streptomycetaceae > Streptomyces > Streptomyces yamdrokensis. The sequence continues at coordinate 1,076,831 of NZ_CM132679.1, read as the reverse complement.
GAGGGCGCGCGTGACGGTGTCGGGGTCGGTGACGTCGCCGGTGACGACGGTGGTGTTCGCGCCGAGGTCGGTGAGGGTTGTGGCGAGGTTGTCGGCGGGTCGGCGGGAGAGGAGGACCAGGTTGTGGACCTGGTGGTGGGTGACGAGGTGGTGGGCGATGTGGGTGGCGAGGGTGCCGGTGGCGCCGGTGATCAGGACCGTACTGTCGGGACGGAAGACGGAGGCTGTGGCCCCTGTGGGGACCGCCCGGGCGAGCCGAGGTGCGAGGAACCGTCCCCCGCGGACGGCCAGTTGCGGCTCTCCGGTGCTCAGAGCGCCGTGAATCGAGGATGTGTCCTGGCCGTCGGTGTCGATGAGCACGAACCGGTCGGGGTGCTCGGCCTGCGCGGAGCGGATCAGGCCCCAGATGGAGGCGTGTTCCAGGTCCGGGGTGTCCTCGAGTGAGGTGACGACGGCGTCATGGGTGAGCAGCACGAGCCGGGAGTCGGCGAACCTCTCGTCCGCCAGCCAACCCCGTACCAGCTCCAACGCCCAGTGCAGAGACGCCCGTTCGCCGGGCGGGCAAGGAGCGACCACGACGTCGGGTGCGCCGGGAAGGTCGGCAAGCCCCTCCCCGACGGACAGCCGGACCGCCTCCGCCACCTCTGCCTCTGCGGTGGAGACCGGCACCCACTCCACGCGGAACAGCGCGTCCCGCACACCGGCCGCGACAGCGGCGCCCGCCGTCCCGCCGGACAGCGGCCGCAGTGCCAGCGAGTCGACCGTCAGGACCGGACTGCCCAGAGCGTCTGCGGCGTCGAGCCGTACCTCGTCCTGACCGGTCACGGCCAGCCGCACCCGCAGCACCGTCGCGCCCGTGGCGTGCAGGCGTACGCCCCGCCACGAGAAGGGCATCAGCGCCGTCGCGCCGTCCTCGGCCAGGCCGCTGAGGCCGACCGTCTGCAGCGCGGCGTCGAACAGGGCGGGGTGCAGCTCGAAGTCGGTTGCGTCCCCGGCCAGTTCCTCCGGCAGAGCGACCTCCGCGAAGACCTCGTCACCGAGCCGCCAGGCCGCCCGCAGCCCCTGGAACTGGGGCCCGTACTCGAAGCCGTTCTCCCGGAACCGCTCGTAGCGGCCGTCGAGGTCGAGCGGCTGCGCCCCGGCCGGCGGCCACACGCCGCTCAGGTCCGGTCCGGGGCCGGAGTCGAGGCGGTCCGGCCTCAGGGTGCCGCCGGCGTGCCGCGTCCAGGGCAGGCCGTCCTGAGCCGCGTCCCCGTCGGGCCGTGCGTGCACGGTCAGGGAGCGCCGGCCGGACTCGTCGGGGGCGCCGACCCGCACCCGGAGCCGTAGCCCGCCGTCCTCGGGCAGCACCAGCGGTGCTTCGAGGGTCAGCTCCTCCAGCAGCGGGCAACCCGCCCGGTCCCCGGCCCGTACGGCGAGTTCCGCCAGCGCGGTGCCGGGCAGCAGGGCGGCACCCTCGACACGGTGGCCGCGGATCCACGGCTGGCCTGCGAGCGAGACCCGGCTGGTGAACAGCAGCTCGTCGCCGTCCGCGCTCTCCAGCACGGCCCCCAGCAGCGGATGGTCCACCGCCTCCAGGCCCAGCGAGCGTACGTCCCCGGCCGCGCCGGACGTGGCCTTCGGCCAGTAGCGCTGCCGCTGGAAGGGGTAGGTCGGCAGATCCACCCGCCGGGCGCCGCTGCCGGCGAACAGCGCCGCCCAGTCGACGCGGGCACCGCGGGCGAACACCCTCGCCACCGCCTCCACCACCGACACCGGCTCAGGGCGGTCCCGGCGCAGCGCGGCGGCGAAGGCCACCGCATCGCCCGGCAGGCAGTCCTCGCCCATCCCGGACAGCACGCCGCCGGGGCCGAGTTCCAGGCAGCTGCCGATGCCCAGCTCGCCCAGCGTCCTCATGCCGTCGGCGAAACGCACCGCCTGCCGGACATGGCGCACCCAGTAGTCCGGGTCGGTCAGCTCCTCGGCGGTCGCCGTACGACCGGTCACATCGGAGACGACCGGGATCAGCGGATCGCTGTACCGCAGCGACCCCGCGACCGCCCGGAACTCCTCCAGCATGGCGTCCATACGGGGCGAGTGGAAGGCATGGCTGACATTGAGCCGCTTGGTACGACGTCCCCGCTCGGCGAGTTCGGCGGCCACGGCGAGCACCGCGTCCTCGTCGCCGGACACGACGACGGACCGCGGTCCGTTGACGGCCGCGACGGACACCCGGTCCGTACGACCGGCCAGCACCTCCGCGACCTCGTCCTCGGTGGCCCGCACCGACACCATCGCCCCGCCGGCCGGCAGCTCCTCCATCAGCCGGCCACGAGCGGCCACCAGCGCGCACGCGTCCGGCAGGGTCAGCACCCCCGACACATGCGCCGCCGCCAGCTCACCGACGGAGTGGCCCAGCAGCGCGGCAGGCCGCAGCCCCCACGCCTCGACCAGCCGGAACAGCGCCACCTCCACGGCGAACAGACCCGCCTGGGTGTACTGCGTCCGGTCGAGCAGCGCCGCCTCGGGTGTGCCCGGCTCGGCGAACACGACCTCGCGCAGCGGGCGTTCGAGGTGCGGGTCCAGGCAGGCGCAGATCTCGTCGAAGGCCTCGGCGAACACCGGGTGGGCGGCGTGGAGTTCACGGCCCATCCCCGGGTACTGGCTGCCCTGTCCCGTGAAGAGGAAGGCTGTGTGAGCGGCTCGGTGACCCGCGCCCGTCACCAGCCCCGGAGCGCCGTCCGAGTCCCCGGCGAGCGCCGCGAGGGCCGCGTCCAGCCCATCGCCGGAGTGCAGCAGCACCGCCCGGTGCTCGAACGCCGAACGCCCCGTGGCGAGCGAGAAGCCCACATCGACCGGGTCGGCGCTTCCTGCGAACTCCCTCAGCTGTGCCGCCTGTTCGCGCAGTGCCTCCGCCGACCTCGCGGACAGCACCCACGGCACGACCGGCATCCCGGCCCCGCGCTCCGGCGCGTCCTCGGAGGACTCCTCCACCGGAGGCTCCTCCAGTACCGCGTGCGTGTTCGTGCCGCTCACACCGAAGGACGACACCGCCGCACGGCGCGGCCGGTCGGCGACCGGCCAGGGCCGCTCCTCGCTCAGCAGTGATACGGCGCCGGAGTTCCAGTCGACGTGGGTGGAGGGGGTGTCGACGTGGAGGGTGCGGGGGAGGAGGCCGTGGCGCATGGCCATGACCATCTTGATGACTCCTCCGACACCGGCTGCGGCCTGGGTGTGGCCGATGTTGGACTTGAGCGAGCCGAGCCAGAGGGGCTGTTCGGGGGTGTGGTCCTGGCCGTAGGTGGCCAGCAGGGCCTGTGCCTCGATGGGGTCGCCGAGGCTGGTGCCCGTGCCATGGCCCTCGACCACGTCGACGTCCGCGCCGGTCAGTCCGGCGGCGGCCAGCGCGTCCCGGATCACTCGCTCCTGGGCGGGCCCGTTGGGTGCGGTGAGGCCGTTGCTCGCCCCGTCCTGGTTGGCCGCCGTGGAACGGACCACCGCCAGTACGGGGTGGCCGTTGCGCCGGGCGTCCGACAGCCGCTCCAGCAACAGCAGGCCTACGCCCTCCGACAGGCTGGTCCCGTCGGCGCTGTCCGCGAACGCCTTGCACCGGCCGTCCGGCGCCAGCCCGTGCCCCTGCCCCCGGCTGAACTCGTCGAACAGCGTCGGCGTCGACATCACCGCCACGCCCCCGGCGAGCGCCAGCGAGCACTCGCCGTTGCGCAGCGACTGCACGGCCAGATGCAGGGCGATCAACGAGGAGGAACAGGCCGTGTCGACCGTCACCGCCGGCCCCTCAAGACCGAGTGTGTAGGACACCCGGCCGGAGGCGACGCTGCCCGCGCTGCCGTTGTAGACATAGCCCTCGACAGCGTCCGGCGACTCACCGACCAGCGTGCCGTAGTCGTGGTACATGACTCCGGCGAAGACGCCCGTACGGCTGCCGCGCAGGGCCCGCGGGTCGATGCCGGCCCTCTCTACGGCCTCCCAGGAGGTCTCCAGGAGCAGTCGCTGCTGCGGGTCCATGGCCAGGGCCTCGCGCGGCGAGATCCCGAAGAAGGCCGGGTCGAAGTCGGCCGCGTCGTACAGGAATCCGCCGTGGTCGTACAGCCCGTCCAGATCCCAGCCGCGGTCCGTCGGGAACTCCGACACCGCGTCCTCGCCCGCGGCCACCAGCCGCCACAGGTCCTCCGGGGTGCGCACCCCGCTCGGGTACCGGCAGCTCATCGCGACGATCGCGATCGGCTCCCGGCCGCGCTCGGTGAGTTCACGGTTGTGCTGCCGCAGCCGCTCGGTCTCCTTGAGGGACGCCCGCAGGGCGGCGACGACCTTGTCGTTGGGGTTGCTCATGGGGTCACTCACGCTCCGCGTCGGTTCCGGCGCTGTCGCCGTCGAAAGCAAGGTTGATGAGGAGGTCGACGTCCATCTCGTCGATCGCGTCCAGGTCGATGGCGTCGATGTCGCGGACGGAGTCCTGCGCGGCCGGGGCGGGAGCCTGGGTGCTCTCCTGCGGGAACAGCTTCCGCTCCACGAACCGGGCGATCGCCTGCGGAGTCGGCTGGTCGAAGACCAGCGTGGCGGGCAGCCGCAGCCCGGTCGCCGTGTTGAGCCGGTTGCGCAGTTCGACCGCGGTCAACGAGTCGAACCCGATGTCCTTGAAGGCACGGTCCGGCTCGATCGCGGCCGTCGACGCGTGCCCCAGCACGGCAGCCACCTGCGCGACCACCAGATCCTCCAGCGCCTGCGCCCGCTGCTCACTCGACACCCGGCCGAGCCGCTCGGCGAGCGACAGTTCCGAGGGCCGCCGAGTGCCGGCGTCCGCGGTGCTGCGACGCACCCGGCGCTGGGCGAGCCCCCGCAGCAGCGCCGGGAGACTGCCGTCGTCGGCCCGCCGCCGCAGCGCCCCGACGTCCAGCCGGATCGGCAGCAGATGCGCCTCGCCCGTCGCACAGGCCGCGTCCAGCAGCCGCAGCCCGTCCTCGGTGCTCATGGCGCCGACTCCGTGGCGGGTCATGCGGTGGAGGTCGGTGTCGGTGAGGTTGCCGGTCATGCTGCTGCGGTCTTCCCACAGGCCCCAGCCGAGGGAGAGTGCAGGTTGGCCGTTGGTGTGGCGGTGGTGGGCGAGAGTGTCGAGGAAGGTGTTGGCGGCGGCGTAGGCGGCTTGTCCGGGTCCGCCGAAGGCGGCGGCTGCGGAGGAGAAGAAGACGAAGGCGTCGAGGTCGGGGGTGAGTTGGGTGGTGAGCTGGTGGAGGAGGAGGGCGCCGTCGAGCTTCGGGTTCAGGACGGTGTCGAGTTGGTCGGCGGTGAGGTTGTCGATGGTGGCGTCGTCGAGGGTGGCCGCGGTGTGGATGACGGCGGTGACGGGGTGTTCGGTGAGGGCGCGCGTGACGGTGTCGGGGTCGGTGACGTCGCCGGTGACGACGGTGGTGTTCGCGCCGAGGTCGGTGAGGGTTGTGGCGAGGTTGTCGGCGGGTCGGCGGGAGAGGAGGACCAGGTTGTGGACCTGGTGGTGGGTGACGAGGTGGTGGGCGATGTGGGTGGCGAGGGTGCCGGTGGCGCCGGTGATCAGGACCGTACTGTCGGGACGGAAGACGGAGGCTGTGGCCGTTGCCGGGGTGGCCCGGGTCAGGCGCGGCGCCAGGAAATCGCCTTCACGGATGGCGATCTGGGACTCACCGGTCGTCAGGGCGCCGGGTATCGCGTGAGTGGACTTGTCGTGGTCGTCGGTGTCGATGAGCACGATCCGGTCGGGGTGTTCGGACTGCGCGGAGCGCATCAGGCCCCAGATGGAGGCGTGTTCCAGGTCCGGGGTGTCCTCGGGTGAGGTGACCACCGCGTCACGGGTGAGCAGCACGAGCCGGGAGTAGGTGAACCGCTCGTCCGCCAGCCACTCCTGAACCAGCTCCAGCACTCCGTACAGCACCTCATGCACCCGCGCAGCGAGCTTGTCGGCGCCAGCCGGCTGAGGCGCGTACGGCACGACCACCACATCCGGAACGGTGTCCAGCATGGCCACGGAGTCCAGGTCGTCGGCCGCGAACACTGTCGCACCGGTCTCCTCCAGCGACTGCCCCACCTTCAGCGGGTCTGGACCGAGGACCGCCCAGCGCCGGGCCTCGACGGAGGAGAACCCCGTCGGGGGTGTCACCCAGTCGACGCGGAACAGGCTGTCGTGCACGCACGAACCGGCCGCCTCCAACTGCGCGGTGACCACCGGCCGTACGACCAGCGACTCGGCCGTGGCGACCGGCGCGCCGGCCGGGTCGGCCACGGTGATGGACACCGTGTCCTCGGCGTCCCCGAGCGGTGCCACGCGCACCCGCAGCGCGGCGGCGCCCGCCGCGTGCAGGGTCACACCGCTCCAGGAGAACGGCAGCCGCGCCCGTCTCTCGCCCGCCGCAGGCAGCACGCCCAGACCCAGCGCGTGCAGCGCCGCGTCCATCAGCGCCGGGTGGATTCCGTAGTCCGCGGCTTCGGCGGACTCCTCCCCCGGCAGGGCGACCTCGGCGAACACCTCGTCACCGCGCCGCCACGCCGCCCGCAGTCCGTGGAAGGCGGGGCCGTAGCCGTAGCCCTGCTCGGCAAGTCGGTCGTAGTAACCCTCGACCTCCACCGGCTCGGCCCCGGCCGGCGGCCACGCGCTCAGACCGGCGTCCGGCCCCAGGGGCTGCTGTGCCGAGGCCAGGGCGCCGGTGGCGTGCCGGGTCCACGGCTCGTCGCTGTCCGCGTCCTGCGCCCGCGAGTGCAGGTTCAGCTCACGACGTCCCGAATCGTCGGGCGCGCCCACGTTCAACTGCACGTCGACCCCGCCCCGCTCAGGAAGGATCAGCGGGGCTTCCAGCGTCAGTTCCTCCACGGTGCCGCAGCCGACGTGGTGACCGGCCTGGAGGGCGAGTTCGAGGAAGCCGGTGCCGGGCAGCAGCACGGTTCCGGCCACGGCGTGGTCCGCCAGCCAGGGGTGGCTCTGGAGGGACAACCGGCCCGTGAACAGGTGCGTGTCCGTGCCCGCCAGCTCCACGGCAGCGCCCAGCAGCGGGTGCCCGGCGGCCGAGAGGCCCGCGCCGGAGAGGTTCGTCCGGCTGTCGCTGGTGGGGTTGATCCAGTAGCGCTGGTGCTGGAAGGGGTAGGTGGGCAGGTCGATGGGCCGGCTGGGGCGGATGGGCCAGTTGATGGCATGCCCGTGGGTGTGGAGGTGTGCTGCGGAGACGAGGAGCCGGGTGAGAGTGCCCTCGTTGCGGCGGAGCGTGCCGGTGATGGCCTCCGCGCCTTCGGTTTCTTCGATGCTGTAGGTGAGGACGGGGTGGGCGCTGGACTCGATGTAGGTGGTGTGGCCGCTCTCGGTGAGCTGTTCGATGGCGGTGTGGAAGTGGACGGTCTGGCGGAGGTTGCGGTACCAGTAACCGGCGTCGAGTGCGGATGTGTTGATGAATCCGGGCTCGACGGTGGAGAAGAAGGGCACTTCAGAGGTCTGGGGCGTGATGCCCGCGAGGGCCGTCGCCAGCTGCTCCTCGATCGTTTCGACGTGCGCGGAGTGTGAGGCGTAGTCGACGGGGACCAGCCGGGCCCGGACGTCCTGGTTCTGAAGGTCCTTGACCAGGGCCTCGACGGCGTCCTTGTCACCGGAGACCACGGTCGTGTTCGGCCCGTTGATCGCGGCGATGCTGACCCCGCTGGGGAGCTGTGCTTCGACGGTACTGGCAGCCTGAGGAACGGAGGCCATGGCACCCCGACCCGCGAGGTGTTCGCCGATGATCTGTGCGCGTACGGCGACGACCTTGGCGGCGTCCTCCAGCGAGAGCGCGCCTGCGACGGCGGCGGCGGCGATCTCGCCCTGGGAGTGGCCCACGACCGCGTCGGGGCGGATGCCCAGGTGCTGCCATGTGGCGGCGAGCGAGACCATGACGGCCCAGGTGACGGGCTGGATGACGTCGACACGGTCCAACTCCGTGCCGGAGCGCAGGACATCGGTCAGCGACCAGTCGACGTAAGGCGCGAGAGCTTCCTCGCAGCGGGCGATCGACTCCGCGAACACGGGGACGGTGTCGAGGAGTTCGGCACCCATACCGGCCCACTGAGTCCCCTGCCCCGGGAACACGAACACGGTCTTCCCGGCGCTCTTGGCCTGCCCCTGGACCAGATGCGTGTGAGGCTGCCCAGCAGCGAGCGCGTCGAGCGCCGCGGTCAGGGCATCAGAGGTCTCGCCCACCACAACGGCCCGGTGCTCGAACAGGGCGCGCCCACGGACGAGCGTGTCGGCGACGTCCGCGACATCCAACTCCGGCCGCTGATCGACGTATTCGCGAAGCTGCCGTGCCTGATCGCGCAGGGCGTCCGCCGTCCGGGCCGAGATCACCCAGGGCACCACCGCACCCGCAGGCTCCGATTCCAGGGCCGGCTCGTCCTCCGGTGCCTGCTCCAGCACGGCATGCGTATTGGTGCCGCTGATGCCGAACGACGAGACACCGGCGCGGCGCGGCTGTCCCGTGTCGGGCCAGGCCGTCTCCTCGGTCAGCAGGGCGACGGCTCCGGCCGACCAGTCCACCTTCGGGGTCGGCTCGCCCACGTGCAGCGTCCTCGGCAGGACGCCGTGCTGGAGGGCCATGACCGTCTTGATGAGGCCCGCGACACCCGAAGCGGCCTGCGTGTGGCCGATGTTGGACTTCACCGAGCCCAGCCACAGGGGCCGGTCGGCCGGGCGGTCCTGGCCGTACGTGGCGATCAGGGCCTGTGCCTCGATCGGGTCGCCCAGCTTGGTGCCGGTGCCGTGCGCCTCGACGGCGTCGACCTGGTCGGGGGCGAGGTCGGCGTTGGCGAGGGCCTGGCGGATGACTCGCTGCTGGGAGGGGCCGTTGGGGGCGGTGAGGCCGTTGCTGGCGCCGTCCTGGTTCATCGCCGTCCCCCGGACCACGGCCAGGACCTGGTGTCCGTTGCGCCGCGCGTCCGACAGCCGCTCCAGCAGCAGCATGCCGACACCCTCGGACATGCCCATGCCGTCGGCGTCCGCCGAGAACGCCCGGCACCGGCCGTCCACGGACAGACCGCGCTGCCGGCTGAACTCGGTGAAGGAGGTGGGCACCGCCATCACGGACACACCGCCGGCCAGCGCCAGCGTGGACTCGCCCTGCCGCAGCGACTGCGCTGCCAGATGGAGAGCCACCAGCGACGAGGAGCAGCCCGTGTCCAGCGTGACCGCGGCGCCTTCGAGGCCGAGGACGTACGAGACACGGCCCGAGGCGATGCTCGCGGTGTTGCCCGTGCCCAGGTAGCCCTCGATCTCCTCCGGGGTCTCACCGAGACGCGAGCCGTAGTCGTGGTAGCTGACGCCCGCGAACACGGACGTACGACTGCCCCGCAGGGACTGGGGGTTGATGCCCGCCCGCTCGAACGCCTCCCAGGACGTCTCAAGCAGCAGCCGCTGCTGCGGGTCCATCGCCAGGGCCTCGCGCGGGGCGATACCGAAGAACGCTGGGTCGAAGTCGGCGGCGTCGTAAAGGAAGCCGCCGTGCCGGGTGTACGACTTGCCGCGCTGCTCCGGGTCCGGGTCGTACAGCGCGTCGAGGTCCCAGCCGCGGTCGGTCGGCAGTCCGGAGATCACGTCACCGCCGCGCAGCAGCAGCTCCCACAGCGCCTCGGGTGAGCGCACGCCGCCCGGGAAGCGGCAGCCCATGCCGATGATGACGATCGGGTCGTCGTCGGCGGCCGGAAGGGCCGACGGCGCGGCGACGGCCCCGGCCGACGCCGTGTCGGGCAGCGCGCCGAAGAACTCGTCCCGCAGATGACCGGCGAGCACACCGGGGGAGGGGTAGTCGAAGACCAGGGTCGCCGGCAGCCGCAGCCCGGTGGCCGTGTTGAGCCGGTTGCGCAGCTCGACCGCGGTGAGTGAGTCGAAGCCCAGATCGCGGAACGCCCGCCCCGGCTCGACCGCCTCACCGGAGGCATGACCGAGGACCGAGGCCGCCTGGGCGCGGACCAGGTCGAGGAGCACCCGGTTCCGCTCGTCGGCGCCGAGGCCCTCCAGCCGGTCGCGCAGCGGCGACGACGCAACCCTCGCCGCGTCCGGCCCGACCGGGGCCGGCGTGGCCGCCGCCTCGATCTCCCGCTGTGCCTCGGGAACACCGGCGAGCAGCGGACGGGGCCCAGCCGAGGTGAAGACCGGGACGAAGCGCTCCCAGTCCACATCGGCCACGGCCATGAAGGTCTCGTCGTGCGTGAGGATCTGACGCATGGCGGAGAAGGCCGTGTCCGGGTCGAGGAACGGCAGCCCCCGCGCCTGGAGTTGCTCGGGCTTGACGCCCTCTGGAAGCCGCTCCGGGTCCCAGACGTTCCACACGCCCCAGGCGATCGAGCTGGCCTTCAGACCGCGGGCCCGGCGCTGCTCGGCGAGCGCGTCCAGATAGGCGTTGGCGGCGGCGTAGGCGCCGTGGTCGCCGCTGCCCCAGACACCGGCGATGGAGGAGAACAGCACGAACCCGTCGAGGTCGTCGGAGCCCAGCAGCTCGTCCAGGTGCGCGGCGCCGCCCACCTTCGCGGCCAGCACGTCCGCGAACTCGTCGAGCCCCGACTCGGCGAGCGACGCCAACTCGATGAACGCCGCGGCGTGTACGACCGTACGCAGGGACTCACCGTCGGCCTTCAGCCGCTCCAGCACACCGGCGAGAGACTCGCGGTCGGCGGCGTCGCACGCGGCCACCGTGAGACGGACCCCCTCGGCGTCCAGCTCCGTCGCCAGCGCGGCCATGCCCGGGGCGAACGGGCCGCGCCTGCTGGTCAGCACCACATGCTCGGCCCCGTTCGAGGCGAGCCACCGCGCGATGTGCGGACCGAGCGCTCCCGTGCCGCCGGTCACCAGCGCCGTACCACTGGTCCGCCAGCCGGACGCCGCCGGCTCGGGCGTCGCCACGTCCAGCGGCGACCGCACCAGACGACGGGCGAAGACGCCCGAGGAGCGGATTGCCACCTGGTCCTCGCCCGCCAGCCCGGCCAGCACCGCACACAGGCGCGCCCGCGCCCGGTCATCCAACTGCCCCGGCAGGTCGACGAGTCCGCCCCACCGCTCGGGCTGCTCCAGCGCCACGACCCGGCCAAGCCCCCAGACCTGCGCCTGCACCGGGCTGCCCAGGGTGTCCGAGGCCCCGACCGCGACCGCGCCGCAGGTCCCGAACCACACCGGGACCTCAAGCCGCGCGTCACCGAGCGCCTGGACGAGAGCGAGCGTCCCGGCGACACCCGCCGGCATCGCGGGATACGCGGGGCAGGGCTGCTCGTCGAGCGCGAGGAACGACAGCACACCGGCCGGCGGAGCCTCCTGCGCGGCCAGTGCCTCACCGATGAGGTCGAGGTACGCCCCACGCGCGACCTCGGAGGTGTTCAGCTCCAGCGGCACGACCTGCGCGCCGTGCGCCGCCAGCCCCTCGGCCGCCGTACGGACGACGTCATCGGTGGCCCGCCCCTCCGGGAACACCACCAGCCACGTCCCGCCGAGCCCGGTCGCAGCGCCCCCGTCGGCCACCGGCTTCCAGCTGATCCCATAGCGCCAGTCGTTCACCGTCGCCTCACGCCTGCGCTCCTGCCGCCAGGACGCGAGCGCCGGAAGCACCGTGCTCAGCGACGCGTCACCGGGGACGTCGAGCGTGTCCGCGAGCGACTCCCAGTCCTCGTTCTCCACGGCCTCCCAGAAACGCGTGTCGACGATGTCCGTCGCCGGGACGAAGGCGTGTGCCGCCGTGGTCTCCGGTACGTCGATCCAGTAGCGCTGGTGCTGGAAGGGGTAGGTGGGGAGGTCGATGGGCCGGGTGTGGGGGATGGGCCAGTTGATGGCATGCCCGTGGGTGTGGAGGTGTGCTGCTGAGGTGAGGAGTCGGGTGAGGGTGCCTTCGTTGCGGCGGAGGGTGCCGGTGATGGTGTCGGTGCCTTCGGTTTCTTCGATGCTGTAGGTGAGGACGGGGTGGGCGCTGGACTCGATGTAGGTGGTGTGGCCGCTCTCGGTGAGCTGTTCGATGGCGGTGTGGAAGTGGACGGTCTGGCGGAGGTTGCGGTACCAGTAACCGGCGTCGAGTGCGGATGTGTTGATGAATCCGGGCTCGACGGTGGAGAAGAAGGGCACTTCAGAGGTCTGGGGCGTGATGCCCGCGAGGGCCGTCGCCAGCTGCTCCTCGATCGTTTCGACGTGCGCGGAGTGTGAGGCGTAGTCGACGGGGACCAGCCGGGCCCGGACGTCCTGGTTCTGGAGCTGAGCGACGAGCGTTTCGACGGCGTCCTTGTCGCCGGAGACCACGGTCGTGTTGGGGCCGTTGACGGCGGCTATGCCGACACCACTGGGCAGCTGCTCCTCGACCCCGTGGGCAGCCTGCGGGATGGAGGCCATGGCACCCAGGCCGGTGAGGTGTTCGCCGATGATCCGGGCGCGTACGGCGACGACCTTGGCGGCGTCCTCCAGCGAGAGCGCGCCCGCGACGGCGGCGGCGGCGATCTCGCCCTGGGAGTGGCCCACGACCGCGTCGGGGCGGATGCCCAGGTGCTGCCATGTGGCGGCGAGCGAGACCATGACGGCCCAGGTGACGGGCTGGATGACGTCGACACGGTCCAACTCCGTGCCGGAGCGCAGGACATCGGTCAGCGACCAGTCGACGTAAGGCGCGAGAGCTTCCTCGCAGCGGGCGATCGACTCGGTGAATACGGGGACGGTGTCGAGGAGTTCGGCGCCCATACCGGCCCACTGAGTCCCCTGCCCGGGGAAGACGAACACGGTCTTGCCGGTCTCGTCGGGCGCGATGCCCTGCACGAGCTGAGGCGAAGGCTCTCCGTGCGCCAAGGCGTCGAGGGCCTTGAGGAGTTCGCTGTGGTTGCCGCCCACCGCGACCGCGCGGTGCTCGAACGCCGACCGGGTCGTGGCCAGCGCATGGGCGACCTCGGCGATGGCCGGCTCGGGCCGCTGATCGACGTACTCGCGGAGCTGTCGTGCCTGTGCACGCAGGGCGTCCGCGGTCCGGGCGGAGATCACCCACGGCACGACATCGCCCGGAGGGGCCGGCTGTTCCTCGTCCGCCTCGAAGGGCGGGGCCTCTTCCAGCACGGCGTGGGCGTTGGTGCCGCTGATACCGAAGGAGGAGATGCCGACGCGTCGCGGCCGGTCGGCCGCGGGCCAGCGCACCTCCTCCGTGAGTAGGGAGACCGCGCCGGCCTCCCAGTCGATACGGGAGGACGGATCGTCCACGTGCAAAGTGCGCGGCAGCAGGCCCTGGTTGAGGGCCATGACCATCTTGATGATCGAGGCGGCACCGGCGGCGGCCTGGGTGTGGCCGATGTTGGACTTCACCGAGCCCAGCCACAGCGGCCGGTCGGCCGGGCGGTCCTGGCCGTAGGTGGCGAGCAGGGCCTGGGCCTCGATGGGGTCGCCCAGCTTGGTGCCGGTGCCGTGCGCCTCGACCACGTCGACCTGGTCGGGGGTGAGCCGGGCGGAGGCCAGCGCCTGGCGGATGACCCGTTCCTGGGAGGGGCCGTTGGGCGCGGTGAGGCCGTTGCTCGCCCCGTCCTGGTTGATCGCGCTGCCACGGATCACGGCGAGGACCTTGTGCCCGTTGCGGCGCGCGTCCGACAGCCGCTCCACCAGCAGCATGCCGATGCCCTCGGACAGCGCCGTACCGTCCGCGCCCGAGGCGAAGGCCTTGACGCGGGCGTCCGTCGCAAGACCCCGCTGCCGGCTGAACTCCACGAACGAGGCAGGCGACGACATGACCGAGATACCGCCGGCCAGGGCCATCGAGCAGTCGCCCTGCCGCAGCGCGTGGCAGGCCAGATGCAGGGCGACCAGCGAGGAGGAGCAGGCCGTGTCGACGGTGACGGCCGGGCCCTCGAGGCCCAGGGTGTACGCCACGCGGCCGGACACCACGCTCGGCGTGTTGCCGATACCGAGATGCCCCTCCAGCTCGGCCGGCACCTCGGGCAACCGGGTCGCGTAGTCCTGGTAGTTGCTGCCGACGAACACACCGGCCTTGCTGCCCCGCAGCGACTGGGGGTCGATGCCGGCCCGCTCGAAGGCCTCCCAGGACGTTTCCAGGAGCAGTCGCTGCTGCGGGTCCATGGCCAGGGCCTCGCGTGGCGAGATACCGAAGAACGCCGGGTCGAAGTCGGCGGCGTCGTAAAGGAATCCGCCCTCCCGCACATAGGACGTGCCGGAGCTGTCCGGGTCCGGGTTGTACAGCTTCTCCAGGTCCCAGCCGCGGTTGTCGGGGAACGCGGAGATCGCGTCACGGCCCTCGGCGACGACCTGCCACAGGTCCTCAGGCGAACGGACGTCGCCCGGGAAACGGCAGCTCATCCCCACGATGGCGATCGGCTCATGGTCCTTCGCCTCCGCCTCGTTGAGCCGGCGGCGGGTCTGGCGCAGGTCGTTGACGACCCGCTTCAGGTAGTCGCGGAGCTTGTCCTCGGTCATGTTCTGGGCGGCGTCGGAGGAACGAGCGGGCTTTGACATCAAGTCACGTCCTAGAAAGGCCAGTGGTCAGTTGGCACGGTGGGGAGCAGGGACGGCAGCGCGAGGCGCGGAAACCGGAAACCGGCAAGCGGTACGGCGACGGGATCAGAGCTGGCCCAGCTCCTTGTCGATGAGGTCGAACATCTCGTCGTCGCTGACGGGGTCGAAGTCCAACTCCCCGTCCTCCGCGAGCCCGTCGGCGTCGCTCGTCTTCGCTGCGCCGCGGGTGTCGTCCAATTTCCACAGCAGGGCCTGCAGCCGTGCCGCGATCTTGTCTCGTGCGTCGTCTTCGAGAGCGGCGGAGTCGAGGAAGGGGGACTCGAGGAAGGCGGCCTCCAGCCGCTCCAGCTCCGCCGTGAGAGGCAGTCCGTTCTCCTGGTCCTGCGGTACGAGTTCGTCCAGCAGCCGCTGAGCGAGCGCGGCCGGGTTGGGGTGGTCGAAGACCAGGGTCGGCGTCAGCCGCAGCCCGGTCGCCGACCGCAGCCGGTTGCGCAGCTCGACGGAGGTCAGCGAGTCGAACCCGAGATCCTTGAAGGCCCGGTTCGCCCGCACCTCCTCGGGCGTGGCATGCCCGAGCACGGCCGTGACCTGCTCCCGTACGAGATCCAGCAGCATCCGCTCCTGATCGGCGCGGGCCAGCCCGGCGAGCCGGCCGGCGATCCCGGAGGCGGCTTCCTCGGTACGGACACCGGCCGCGGACGCCGTACGCCGGACGGCCGAAGTGCGGACGACACTGCGGAACAGCGGCGCCATCACACCGGCCGCCGCCTGCGCGCGCAGCTCCGCCAGATCCAGCCGGGCCGGCACGATCACGGCCTCGTCCAGCGCGGTGGCGGTATCGAACAGGGCCAGGCCCTCGTCCGCCGACATCGGCGCCGCCCCGACCCGGGACATCCGGGCCAGGTCCACATCGCTCAGCCGCCCGGCCATACCGCTGCGCTGCTCCCACAGACCCCAGGCCAGCGACACCGCGGGCAGCCCGCGCTCGTGCCGATGGCGGGCGAGGGCGTCGAGGAAGGCATTGGCCGCCGAGTAGTTGGCTAGCCCCGCGCCGCCGAGGGTGCCCGACAGCGAGGAGAACAGCACGAACGCGGACAGGTCCAGATGCTCGGTCAGCGCATGTAGGTTCAGCGCCCCGTCGACCTTCGGCCGCAGCACCCGGTCGATCCGCTCCGGCGTCAGCGCCTCGACCACACCGTCGTCCAGAACCGCCGCCGTGTGCACCACGGCGCTCAGCGGACGCTCCGCCGGTACGGCGGCCAGCAGCCCGGCCAGCGCCTCCCGGTCGGCCACGTCACAGGCCGCGACCTCGACCGCGGCACCGAGCCCGGTCAGCTCGGCCACCAGCTCCGGCATACCCTCTGCGGTGGCCCCGCTGCGAGACGCGAGCAGCAGATTCCGGACCCCTCGCTCGGCCACCAGATGCCGCGCGAGCAACCGGGCGAGCCCACCCGAGGCACCGGTCAGCAGGACAGTGCCCTCGGCCCCGAATCCGGGGCTCGCCGCGTCGGGCCGGGGGACACGCACCAGACGCGGTGCGCCGAACTCGCCGCCGTCCAGCCGCAGCTGAGGCTCGTCACCGACGGCAGCGGCCGCCAGCAGCTCCCAATCGGGCTCGGCGTCGCCGGACCCACCCGTCTCGATCAGCACGAAACGGCCGGGATTCTCCACCTGCGCCGACCTGACCAGACCCCAGACCGGCCCACCGGTCAGGCCCTGCCCGGCCAGAATCACCAGCCGCGACGCGGCGAACCGCTCGTCGGCCAGCCACGCCTGTACGAGGTCAAGCGCACGGTGCGTGACCCGGCGTACGGCATCCGAAGCGGTGGTACTGTCGGCGGCGTCGGGGAAGGGTGCGAAGACCAGCTCAGGAACGGGGCCGGCCGCGGCGGCCAGGCTGCCGAGATCCTCGTACACGTCGACATTGCCGTGACCGCTGCCGTGACCGCTGCCGTGACCGCTGCCGCTCCCGCTGCCGTGACCGCTGCCGCTGCCGCTGCCGCTGCCGCTGCCGCTGCCGCTGCCGCTGCCGCTCCCGATGAGTGCCCACCGTCCGGCCGGCGCACCCGATCGTGACACGGCGACCGGTACCCATTCCACCCGGAACAGCGAGTCGCTGTGCGCCTCCGCGACCTGCTTCGCACCGACCTGCCGCAGCGTCAGTACGTCGACCGAGGCCACCGGTCGGCCCGCCGGGTCGGCCACCGTGACGGACACGGCGTCCTCACCGGCCAGGGCGATCCGCACCCGGCCCGCGACCGCGCCCTGGGCATGCAGCGTCACACCGCTCCACGCGAACGGACGCCGGGTCATCCCCTCACCGGGCTCGGCCAACAGCACGCCCAGGCCAAGCGGTTGAAGCGCCGCGTCGAGCAGCGCCGGGTGGATGCCGTAGTCCTTGGCCTCAGCGGAGTGCTCCTCAGGCAGGGCGACCTCGGCGAGCACCTCGTCACCGCGCCGCCATGCCGCCCGGAGCCCCTGGAAGGCAGGGCCGTACTCGACCCCCAGCGCGGCCAGGCGGTCGTAGGCATCCGTGACTGTGATCGCCTCCGCACCGGAGGGCGGCCACGCGGCCAGGTCGGAGTCCGGACTCGGGGACTGCTCTATCGGGGCCAGCGTGCCGGTGGCATGCAGGGTCCAGGGCTCGTCGTCCCCGGCGTCCTGCGCCCGCGAGTGCAGGTTCAGCTCCCGCCGACCGGAGTCGTCGGCCTCCCCGAGTCCGAGCTGGATACGGACCCCGCCCTTCTCGGGCAGCACCAGGGGCGCTTCCAGAGTGAGTTCCTCCACGGTGCCGCAGCCGACGTGGTGACCGGCCTGGAGGGCGAGTTCGAGGAAGCCGGTGCCGGGCAGCAGCACGGTTCCGGCCACGGCGTGGTCCGCCAGCCAGGGGTGGCTCTGCAGCGACAGCAGCCCGGTGAACAGGTGCGTGTCCGTGCCCGCCAGCTCCACGGCCGCTCCGAGAAGCGGATGACCTGCGACGCCCAGCCCGATGGACACGGCGTCGACGGGTCGTACGGCGGCCGGTGCGGGCCAGTAGCGCTGGTGCTGGAAGGGGTAGGTGGGGAGGTCGATGGGCCGGGTGTGGGGGATGGGCCAGTTGATGGCATGCCCGTGGGTGTGGAGGTGTGCTGCTGAGGTGAGGAGTCGGGTGAGGGTGCCTTCGTTGCGGCGGAGGGTGCCGGTGATGGTGTCGGTGCCTTCGGTTTCTTCGATGCTGTAGGTGAGGACGGGGTGGGCGCTGGACTCGATGTAGGTGGTGTGGCCGCTCTCGGTGAGCTGTTCGATGGCGGTGTGGAAGTGGACGGTCTGGCGGAGGTTGCGGTACCAGTAACCGGCGTCGAGTGCGGATGTGTTGATGAATCCGGGCTCGACGGTGGAGAAGAAGGGCACTTCAGAGGTCTGGGGCGTGATGCCCGCGAGGGCCGTCGCCAGCTGCTCCTCGATCGTTTCGACGTGCGCGGAGTGTGAGGCGTAGTCGACGGGGACCAGCCGGGCCCGGACGTCCTGGTTCTGAAGGTCCTTGACCAGGGCTTCGACGGCGTCCTTGTCGCCCGAAACGACCGTGGCGTTGGGGCCGTTGATCGCGGCGATGCTGACACCGTTCCGGAGCTGTGCTTCGACGGTGTGGGCGGGCTGCGGGATGGAGGCCATGGCACCCAGGCCGGCGAGGTGTTCGCCGATGATCTGTGCGCGTACGGCGACGACCTTCGCCGCGTCCTCCAGCGACAGCGCACCCGCCACAGCCGCAGCCGCGATCTCGCCCTGGGAGTGGCCGACCACGGCGTCCGGACGGACACCGAGGTGCTGCCATGTCGCGGCGAGCGAGACCATGACAGCCCAGGTCACCGGCTGGATGACGTCCACGCGGTCCAACTCCGCACGCGACCGCAGAACATCGGTCAGCGACCAGTCCACGTAAGGCGCAAGGGCCTCCTCGCAGCGGGCGATCGACTCGGTGAATACGGGGACGGCGTCGAGGAGTTCGGCGCCCATACCGGCCCACTGAGTCCCCTGCCCCGGGAACACAAACACGGTCCTGCCGGTCTCGTCCGACGCGACGCCCTGCACGAGGTGGGGCGAGGGCTCGCCCTGGGCGAGGGCATCGAGGGCCTGGAGGAGTTCGCCGGTGTTGCCACCCACTGCGACAGCGCGGTGTTCGAACAGGGCGCGTCCGTGGGCGAGTGTGTCGGCGACGGCCGAGGTGTCCAGCTCAGGCCGCTGATCGACGTATGCGCGGAGCTGTCGTGCCTGGTCGCGCAGCGCGTCGGCGGTCCGGGCCGAGAGCACCCACGGCACCACGCCTGGCTCGGCGGGCTGATCCTGCGGATCGGTGATGGCCGGGCGCTCCTCGATGATGGCGTGGGCGTTGGTGCCACTGACCCCGAAGGACGAGACACCGGCACGGCGGGGCTGGTCGCTCCCCGGCCAGGCCTGTTCCTCGGTGAGCAGGGTGACGGCGCCGGCGTCCCAGTCGACATGGCTGGTGGGCTCATCGACATGCAGCGTCCTCGGCAAAACCTCATGTCGCATGGCCATGACCATCTTGATGACGCCCGCGACACCGGCGGCGGCCTGCGTGTGGCCGATGTTGGACTTCACCGAGCCCAGCCACAGGGGCCGTTCGGCGGGCCGGTCCCGTCCATAGGTCGCCAACAGCGCCTGAGCCTCGATCGGGTCGCCGAGGGTGGTCCCGGTGCCATGCGCCTCGACGGCGTCGACCTGACCGGGGGTGAGACCGGCGTTGGCGAGGGCCTGCCGGATCACCCGCTGCTGCGAGGGGCCGTTGGGGGCGGTCAGACCATTGCTGGCGCCGTCCTGGTTGACGGCCGTGCCGCGCACGATGCCCAGGACAGGGTGTCCATGTCGCTCGGCGTCGGAGAGCCGCTCCAGCAGCAGCATGCCGATGCCCTCTCCCCACCCGGTGCCGTCGGCGGCCTCGGCGAAGGCCTTGACGCGGGCGTCCGGCGCAAGACCCCGCTGCCTGCTGAACTCCACGAAGACCTCGGGAGTCGACATGACCGTCACACCACCCGCGAGGGCGAGCGTGCACTCGCCGGAGCGCACTGACTGGGCGGCCATGTGCAGGGCGACGAGCGAGGAGGAGCAGGCCGTGTCGACCGTGACGGCCGGGCCCTCCAGGCCGAGGGTGTAGGCCACCCGGCCCGACGCCACACTGCCCGCGATACCGGTGCCGAGGTAGCCCTTGACCGTCTCCGGCACCTGGCGGAGTAAGGTGGCGTAGTCCTGACCGTTGCTGCCGACGAACACGCCCGCCTTGCTGCCGCGCAGCGACTTGGGGTCGATGCCGGCCCGCTCGAAGGCCTCCCAGGACGTCTCCAGGAGCAGCCGCTGCTGCGGGTCCATCGCCAGGGCCTCGCGCGGGTTGATGCCGAAGAAGGCTGCGTCGAACTCGCCCACACCCTGGAGGAAGGCGCCCTCCCGCACGTAGGACGTGCCGGAACGGTCCGGGTCGGCGTCGTAGAGCGCCTCCAGGTCCCAACCGCGGTCGGCCGGGAACGGCGAGACCGCGTCACCACCGGCCGCCAGCAGCGCCCACAGTTCCTCGGGGGTCCGAATCCCGCCCGGGAAGCGGCAGCTCATGGCCACGATCGCGATCGGATCGTCGTCGAGGGCCGCCGCACCCCGGACGGTGGCGGTGTGGCCGGTCTGCTCGCCGTCGCCTCCCAGGCCCGGGAACTCGCCCAGCACATGACGGGCCAGCTCGCACGCCGTCGGGTAGTCGAAGATCACGCTGGTGGTGAGCCGCAGCCCGGTGGCCGCGTTCAGCCGGTTACGCAGCTGGACCGCGCCGAGCGAGTCGAAGCCGAGGTCCTTGAACGCACGGTTCGGCGCCACCGACTGGGGCCCGGCGTGACCGAGGACCAACGCCGCCTGCGTACGCACCAGTTCCAGCAGCAGCTCCTCACGCTTCGGCGCCGACAGCCCGGCAAGCCGCCCGGCCAGCGACTCCTCGTCGAGCTGTGCGTCACCGGACCCGGCCGTGGCCAGGAGATCCCGTACGTCCGCCAGGTCGGAGATCAGCGGGCTGGGACGGGCGGCGGTGTACGCCGGTACGAAGCGGGCCCAGTCGATGTCGGCGACGGTCAGCGCCGCGGTGCCCTGCCCGACGGCCTCCGCCAGCGCGGTGAGCGCCGGCTCCGGGGACATCGCGGGGAACCCACTGCGATGCAACTGCTCGGCCGCGGCCTGCCCCATGGCCATACCCGAATCCGCCCAGGCACCCCACGCCACCGAGGTCGCGGGCAGCCCGAGCGCGTGCCGCCGCTGTGCCAGCGCGTCCAAGTGGGCGTTCGCCGCAGCGTAGTTGGCCTGGCCCTCGTTGCCGAAGGTGGCTGCCGCGGAGGAGAACAGTACGAAGGCGTCGAGGTCGAGGTGACGCGTGTACTGGTCGAGGAGTTCGGCGGCGGTCGCCTTCGGACGCAGTACGTGGTCCAGACGGTCCGCGGTGAGGTGGTCGAGTACGCCGTCGTCGAGGCTGCCGGCCGTGTGGACGACCGCGGTGAGGTCCGGGTGGTCGGCGATGAGCGAACGCACCTGCTCGGGGTCGCTCACATCGCAGGCCGCGAAGGTCACGGTGGCGCCGAGCGCGGTGATTTCACCGCCCAGGTCGGTGGCACCAGGGGCCTCGCCGCCGCGCCGGCTGGCGAGGACCAGGTGCTGGGCCCCGTTCTCGGCGGCCCAGCGCGCGACGCGGGCACCGAGCGCTCCGCTGCCACCGGTGATCAGAGCCGTGCCACGCGGCTGCCAGGCCGTACCGCTGCCGCTGCTCGCCCGGGCCAGTCGGCGCGCGAGGACACCGGCCGCGCGGATGGCCACCTGGTCCTCACTGCCGGACGCCGTGGAGGCGAGTACGGCCCGCAGGTGTGCGGCACCGCGTTCGTCGAGCTGCTCGGGCAGATCGACGAGTCCGCCCCAGCGGTCGGGGTGCTCGAGCGCGGCGACCTGCCCCAGGCCCCAGACCTGCGCCTGGGCGGGCTGGATCAGCGGGTCGGAGCCTCCGGTGGTGACCGCGCCCTGGGTGAGGCACCAGAGCGGGGCCTGGATGCCTGCGTCGCCGAGCGCCTGGAAGAGAGCGAGCGTCGGTGCTGCGGCGTCGTCGTCCGTCAGCGCGAGCAGCGACAGCACGCCCGTCGCCTCGAACTCCCCGAGCACACCACGGAGTTCCTCGGCGAATCGCACCCGATCGGCGTCGACGGGGTCGAGCACGACCTGTCGTACGGCACCGTGCCCGGCCTCCAGGGCCCGCACGACGTCTCGTACGAGAGGCCGGCCCTCGTGACCGGCGGGGACCAGGAGCAGCCAATCACCCTTGAGTTTGGCAGCGTTGGACGGCATGGGCCGCCACACCACCCGGTAACGCCAGCCGTCCACCGGCGAACCAGCGGTCCGCTCCCTGCGCCCCGACGTCGCGTCGAGCCAGTACCGGCGGCGCTGGAACGCGTACGTGGGCAGCTCCACGCGGCGCGGGGCGCTCCCCTCGCTGCTGAAGAAGGCCTGCCAGTCGACGAGCGTTCCGTTGGCGTGGAGTTCGGCTGCGGCGCGGGTGACGGCGTGGGTCTCGTCGAGGTTCTTGTGCAGGGTGGGCAGGAGCAGTGCTTCGGCGCGGGTGATGGTGTCCTGGGCCATCGCGGTGAGGACTCCGCCGGGGCCGATCTCCAGATAGAGGGTGGTGTCGTGCTGCTCGAGCCAGGAGATCTGGTCGGCGAAGCGGACGGCGTCTCGGATGTGCCGGACCCAGTACTCGGGGTCCAGGGCCGCGTCACTGGCGGGCAGCGGCAGCCCAGGCGTGCGGAACTCCACGCCCGCCAGGACCTGCCGGAACTCTTCCAGCATGGGGTCCATGAGCGGCGAGTGGAAGGCGTGGCTGACCTTCAGCCGTCGGGTGCGGTGACCGCGCGTGGCAAGCTGCGCGGCGATGTCCTCGACTACCTCGGCGGTGCCGCTGATGACCGTGGCGCGAGGCCCGTTGACGGCCGCGACGGAAGCGTGTTCCCCGTGCCCGGCCAACAGCGGCAGGACTTCGGATTCCGGTGCCTCGACGGCGACCATGGCCCCACCGGAGGGCAGTTGTTGCATGAGGCGTCCCCGTGCGGCCACGACAGCACACGCGTCGGCCAGAGTCCACAGCCCTGCCGCGTGCGCGGCGGCCAGCTCGCCGATGGAGTGCCCGGTGACGACATCGGGCCGGATGCCCCACGACTCCAGCAGCCGGAACAGGGCGACCTCAAGCGCGAACAGCGCGGGCTGGGTGTAGGCGGTTTGGTCCAAGACCCCCTGCTCATCAGCTTCGGCGAACATCACCTCGCGCAGCGGCTGTTCCAGCAGAGGATCGAAGTGCGAGCAGATCTCATCAAGCGCGGCCGCGAACACAGGGAAGGCGGCGTACAGTTCGCGCCCCATCCCGGCCCGCTGGCTGCCCTGCCCGGAGAACAGAAACGCCAACCGCCCCTGCGCCCGGTCCGCCGAGCCGGCCAGGACCCGGCTGTCCGCCTCGCCCCGCGCGAGCGCGCCCAGTGCGTCGAGGAAGTCCGACCGGTCCTCGGCGACCACCGCGGCCCGGTCATCGAGCGCCGCCCGCGTAGTGGCCAGCGAGAACGCCACGTCGGATACCGGGAGTTCGGGTCGCCCCGCGACGAACGACCGCAGCCGCTCGGCCTGCGCCCGCAGGGTGTCTAGGCCCTGACCGGCGAGGACCCACGGCATCGGTCCGGTGGCCCCAGCCTCAGGTGCGTCGGCGACGGTCGGCTCCTCCTCCGCCTGCTCGATGATCGCGTGGGCGTTGGTGCCGCTCACGCCGAAGGACGACACACCGGCCCGGCGGGGCCGTCCGTTCTCCGGCCACTCCACCGCTTCCCGCAGCAGCGACACCGCACCGGCGGACCAGTCGACGTGCGGGGTCGGCTCGTCCACGTGCAGCGTCCTCGGCAGCACACCGTGACGCATCGCCATCACCATCTTGATGACGCCGCCCACGCCCGCCGCGGCCTGCGTATGTCCGATGTTCGACTTCAAGGAGCCGAGCAGCAGAGGCCGTTCGGCGGGCCGGTCCTGCCCGTACGTGGCCAGCAGTGCCTGCGCCTCGATCGGGTCGCCCAGCCTGGTGCCGGTACCGTGCGCCTCGACGGCGTCGACATCGGCGGCGGTCAGCCGGGCCCGGCCGAGCGCCTGGCGGATGACCCGCTCCTGGGAGGGGCCGTTGGGGGCGGTGAGCCCGTTGCTCGCGCCGTCCTGGTTGACCGCCGTACCGCGTACGACACCCAGGACCGGGTGTCCGTTGCGGCGGGCGTCCGACAGCCGTTCCAGGAGCAGGACGCCCGCGCCCTCGCCCCAGCTGGTGCCGTCGGCCGACGCGGAGAACGACTTGCTGCGGCCGTCGGGAGCGAGCCCCCGCTGCCGGCTGAACTCCACGAACGTCCCCGGCGAGGCCATGACGGTCACACCGCCGGCCAGCGCGAGAGCGCACTCGCCGTCCCGCAGTGCCTGGACGGCCATGTGCAGGGCGACCAGCGAGGACGAGCAGGCCGTGTCGACTGTGACAGCCGGGCCCTCCAGGCCGAGGGTGTACGCCACCCGGCCGGAGATCACACTGGCCGCCGTACCGGTGAGCAGATACCCCTCGAACCCCTCGGGCGCCTCACTCATGCGCGGCCCGTACTCGTCCTGGGACGCCACACCGACGTAGACGCCCGCCTGGCTTCCGGCCACCGACCGCGGGTCGATCCCGGCCCGCTCGAACACCTCCCACGAAGTCTCCAGCAGCAGCCGCTGCTGCGGGTCCATCGCCTGCGCCTCACGCGGTGAGATCCCGAAGAACTCGGCGTCGAACTCCGCGGCGTCGTAGAGGAATCCGCCCTCGCGGACGTACGACGTACCCGCGCGCTCCGGGTCGGGGTGGTAGAGCGCGTCGATGTCCCAGCCCCGGTCCGTCGGGAACACGGACACGGCGTCGCGGCCTTCGGTGACCAACTGCCAGAGGTCCTCGGGCGAACGCACCCCGCCCGGATAGCGGCAGGCCATCGACACGATGACGACCGGGTCGTCATCGGCCGCGGCACCCGCCGGGAGCGGCAGCGCGGAGGCGGACTCCGCCGTGCCGGCCGCCTGCGTGTGCAGGAAGCGGGCCAGCGTCTGGGGCGTCGGATGGTTGAAGACCAGCGTGGGCGGCAGCTTCAGACCGGTGACGGCGACGAGCCGGTTCCGCAGTTCGACCCCGGTCAGCGAGTCGACACCGATGTCCTTGAACGCCTGCGACGCGTGCACCGCGTCCGCGGAAGCGTGCCCGAGCACGGCCGCGGCCTGCGTCCGCACAAGGTCCAGCAGCACCCGCTGGGCCTCGGCATCGGACAGGCCGGACAGGTTCTGTGCCGTCCACGTCGTGTCGTCACCCCCCGGACGGCCGTCGCCGGACATGGACCCGGACCGCAGGTCCCGTACGTCCGTCAGGTCCGAGATCAGCGCGCTGGGCCGCGCGGCGGTGTACGCCGGCACGAAACGGGCCCAGTCGATGTCGGCGACGGTCACCGTCGGCTCGCCGCGTCCGACGGCCTCTCCCAGCGCGGTCAGCGCGAGGTCGGGCTCCAGGGCCGGGAGCCCCCGCCGACGCAACTGGTCGGCCACGTCCCCGGCCGCCATGCCGTCCGCGTCCCACGGGCCCCACGCCACGGAGGTGGCGGGCAGCCCGAGCGCGTGCCGCTGCTCGGCGATCGCGTCCAAGTGGGCGTTCGCCGCACCGAAGTTGGCCTGCCCGGCCCGACCGAGCGTGCCGACCACCGACGAGAAGAGCACGAAGGCGTCGAGATCCAGGTCACGCGTGTACTGGTCGAGGAGTTCAGCGCCCGAGGCCTTCGGACGCAGTACGTGGTCCAGGCGGTCGACGGTGAGCCGGTCGAGCATCGCGTCGTCGAGGACACCGGCTGTGTGGACGACGGAGGTGAGGTGGGGGTGGTCGGCGATGAGTGCTTTTACGGTATCCGGGTCGCTCACATCGCACGCGGCGAAGGTCACGGTGGCGCCGAGCGCGGTGAGTTCACCGTGGAGGTCGGTGGCCCCGGGGGCGCTGTCGCCGCTGCGGCCGGCGAGGACTAGGTGCTGCGCGCCGTTGGTGGCGGCCCAGCGGGCGACGTGCGCGCCGAGCGCGCCGGTGCCGCCGGTGATCAGGACGGTGCCGCGGGGCTCCCACGCGGTTCCGTCGGTGGTGCCGGTGCGGGCTATTCGGCGGGCGAGAAGACCGGAGGCGCGGATGGCCACCTGGTCCTCGCCGCCGGCCGGGGCGGCCAGTACGGCACGCAGACGTGCGGCGCCGCGTTCGTCGAGCTGCTCGGGCAGGTCGACGAGTCCGCCCCAGCGGTCGGGGTGCTCCAGCGCGGCGATCCGGCCCAGGCCCCAGATCTGGGCCTGGGCGGGGTGGGTGAGCGGGTCGGAGCCTCCGGTGGTGACCGCGCCCTGGGTGGCGCACCAGAGCGGGGCCTGGACGCCCGCGTCGCCGAGGGCCTGGATGAGGGCGAGCGTCGGCGCCGCTGTGGTGGCGTCGTTGCCGGTCAGCGCGAGGAGGGACAGTACGCCGGTGATGTCATCGCCCTCGCCGAGCGTGCTGGAGAGCTGCTCGGCGTAGCGCGTGCGCTCCGGCTGGGCCGGGTCCAGCACGACCTGTCGTACGAGGGTCCGATTGCCGCGCAGGGCCTCCGCGACGGCGCCCACCAGGGTGTCGTCCTCCTGACCTTCGGGGACCACGACCAGCCAGGTGCCGTACAGCCCCGCCTGCGGGTCCGCCAACGGCCTCCAAGTCGTCCGGTAGCGCAGGTTGTCCACCGCCGACGCGCGATCCAGGCTCTTCCGCCAGGACGCCAGCGCCGCGAGCACCGTGCCCAGCGGCGCATCGCCCTCGACCGAGAGGGTGTGGCCGAGGGACTCCCAGTCCTCGTTCTCGACCGCCTCCCAGAAGCGGGTGTCCGCGGTGTCCGTGGCAGTGCTCGGGCGGGGGCTGATCCAGTAGCGCTGGTGCTGGAAGGGGTAGGTGGGAAGGTCGGTCGCCTGATTGCCCTGGGGGATGGGCCAGTTGATGGCATGCCCGTGGGTGTGGAGGTGTGCTGCTGAGGTGAGGAGTCGGGTGAGGGTGCCTTCGTTGCGGCGGAGGGTGCCGGTGATGGTGTCGGTGCCTTCGGTTTCTTCGATGCTGTAGGTGAGGACGGGGTGGGCGCTGGACTCGATGTAGGTGGTGTGGCCGCTCTCGGTGAGCTGTTCGATGGCGGTGTGGAAGTGGACGGTCTGGCGGAGGTTGCGGTACCAGTAACCGGCGTCGAGTGCGGATGTGTTGATGAATCCGGGCTCGACGGTGGAGAAGAAGGGCACTTCAGAGGTCTGGGGCGTGATGCCCGCGAGGGCCGTCGCCAGCTGCTCCTCGATCGTTTCGACGTGCGCGGAGTGTGAGGCGTAGTCGACGGGGACCAGCCGGGCCCGGACGTCCTGGTTCTGGAGCTGAGCGACGAGCGTTTCGACGGCGTCCTTGTCGCCGGAGACCACGGTCGTGTTGGGGCCGTTGACGGCGGCTATGCCGACACCACTGGGCAGCTGCTCCTCGACCCCGTGGGCAGCCTGCGGGATGGAGGCCATGGCACCCAGGCCGGTGAGGTGTTCGCCGATGATCCGGGCGCGTACGGCGACGACCTTGGCGGCGTCCTCCAGCGAGAGCGCGCCCGCGACGGCGGCGGCGGCGATCTCGCCCTGGGAGTGGCCCACGACCGCGTCGGGGCGGATGCCCAGGTGCTGCCATGTGGCGGCGAGCGAGACCATGACGGCCCAGGTGACGGGCTGGATGACGTCGACACGGTCCAACTCCGTGCCGGAGCGCAGGACATCGGTCAGCGACCAGTCGACGTAAGGCGCGAGAGCTTCCTCGCAGCGGGCGATCGACTCGGTGAATACGGGGACGGTGTCGAGGAGTTCGGCGCCCATACCGGCCCACTGAGTCCCCTGCCCGGGGAAGACGAACACGGTCTTCCCGGCGCTCTTGGCCTGCCCCTGGACCAGATGCGTGTGAGGCTGCCCAGCAGCGAGCGCGTCGAGCGCCGCGGTCAGGGCATCAGAGGTCTCGCCCACCACAACGGCCCGGTGCTCGAACAGGGCGCGCCCACGGACGAGCGTGTCGGCGACGTCCGCGACATCCAGCTCAGGCCGCTGATCGACGTACTCGCGGAGCTGTCGTGCCTGGTCGCGCAGCGCGTCGGCGGTCCGGGCCGAGATCACCCAGGGCACCACGCCCGCCTCGTCCGGCCGACGCTGCGGATCGGCGATGGCCGGGGGCTCCTCGATGATGGCGTGGGCGTTGGTGCCGCTGACTCCGAAGGACGAGACGCCGGCACGGCGGGGCTGGTCGCTTAAGGGCCAGGCCTGTTCCTCGGTGAGGAGGCTGACCGCGCCGGCCGACCAGTCGACATGGGTGGTGGGCCGGTCCACGTGCAGCGTCCTCGGGAGGACACCGTGATGTATGGCCATGACCATCTTGATGACACCGGCCACACCGGCGGCGGCCTGCGTGTGGCCGATGTTGGACTTCACCGAGCCCAGCCACAGGGGCCGTTCGGCGGGCCGGTCCCGTCCATAGGTCGCCAACAGCGCCTGAGCCTCGATCGGGTCGCCGAGGGTGGTCCCGGTGCCATGCGCCTCGACGGCGTCGACCTGACCGGGGGTGAGACCGGCGTTGGCGAGGGCCTGCCGGATCACCCGCTGCTGCGAGGGGCCGTTGGGGGCGGTCAGACCATTGCTGGCGCCGTCCTGGTTGACGGCCGTACCCCGGACCACGGCCAGCACCGGATGCCCGTTCCGCCGCGCATCCGACAGCCGCTCCAGCAGGAGCATTCCCACGCCCTCGCCCCACCCGGTGCCGTCGGCGGCGTCGGCGAAGGCCTTGACGCGGGCGTCGGGAGCGAGCCCGCGCTGCCTGCTGAACTCCACGAACATGCCGGGGTTGGACATGACGGTCGCCCCGCCCGCGAGGGCGAGCGTGCACTCGCCGGAGCGCAGTGACTGGGCGGCCATGTGCAGGGCGACCAGCGAGGAGGAGCAGGCCGTGTCGACCGTGACGGCCGGGCCCTCCAGGCCGAGGGTGTAGGCCACCCGGCCCGACGCCACACTGGGCGTCGTGCCCGTCAGCACATAGCCCTCGATCTCCTCGGGCGCCTCGTGCAGCCGGGGCCCGTAGTCCTGTGCCGTCGCGCCGACGAACACCCCGGCCTTGGTGCCGCGCAGCGACTTCGAGTTGATGCCGGCGCGTTCGAGAGCCTCCCAGGAGGTCTCCAGCAGCAGCCGCTGCTGCGGGTCCATGGCCAGGGCCTCGCGAGGCGAGATGCCGAAGAACGCGGGGTCGAAGTCGGCTGCGTCGTGAAGGAAGCCGCCCTCACGCGCGTACGACGTGCCGGAGCGGACCGGGTCCGCGTCGTACAGCGCGTCCAGGTCCCAGCCCCGGTCGGCCGGGAACGGCGAGACGGTGTCACCACCGTCCGCCAACAGCGCCCACAGCTGCCCGGGCGTCCGAATCCCACCCGGCAGACGGCAGCTCATGCCGACGATGACGATCGGGTCGTCGGAGTTCGAGGCAGCGGACGCCTCGGGCGCCGCCACCTCTCCTCGCAGGCCCGCGAGTTCGCCGTGCAGGTGCTGTGCCAGCTGCTCCGGCGTGGGGTGGTCGTATAGCGCGGACGACGGCAATCGCACACCGACCGCCCGCCCGAGCGCGGCACAGAACTCCACCGACATGAGCGAGTCGAAACCGAGCTGCTTGAACGGCGCGTCCACCGCGACCTGTTCGGGGCTATCGTGCTCCAGCACGGCGGCGATGTGCCGTCGTACGAGATCCAGCAGCTCCCGGTTCACCTCCTCCTGGGACATCCCGGCGAAGGCAAAGGCCCCGGCGGAACGGGCTGCCTGCGGAGCGGACTCCGCGACTTCCTCGTCCGCCGTAGCGTCGGCCGTCTCGTTGAGGCGACCGGCCGACACCCCGACCGTCTCCTTGAGCCAGTACCGACGGCGCTGGAACGCATACGTCGGCAGCTCGGCCCGATGCGAAGGCGTGACGCCCAGATCGGCGAGTACCTCCAGCCACGCGATCTCCATGCCCGAGACATGGAGTTCGGCTGCGGCGCGGGTGACGGCGTGGGTCTCGTCGAGGTTCTTGTGCAGGGTGGGCAGGAGCAGTGCTTCGGCGCGGGTGATGGTGTCCTGGGCCATCGCGGTGAGGACTCCGCCGGGGCCGATCTCCAGATAGAGGGTGGTGTCGTGCTGCTCGAGCCAGGAGATCTGGTCGGCGAAGCGGACGGCGTCTCGGATGTGCCGGACCCAGTACTCGGGGTCCAGGGCCGCGTCACTGGCGGGCAGCGGCAGCCCAGGCGTGCGGAACTCCACGCCCGCCAGGACCTGCCGGAACTCTTCCAGCATGGGGTCCATGAGCGGCGAGTGGAAGGCGTGGCTGACCTTCAGCCGTCGGGTGCGGTGACCGCGCGTGGCAAGCTGCGCGGCGATGTCCTCGACTACCTCGGCGGTGCCGCTGATGACCGTGGCGCGAGGCCCGTTGACGGCCGCGACGGAAGCGTGTTCCCCGTGCCCGGCCAGCAGCGGCAGGACTTCGGATTCCGGTGCCTCGACGGCGACCATGGCCCCACCGGAGGGCAGTTGTTGCATGAGGCGTCCCCGTGCGGCCACGACAGCACACGCGTCGGCCAGAGTCCACAGCCCTGCCGCGTGCGCGGCGGCCAGCTCGCCGATGGAGTGCCCGGTGACGACATCGGGCCGGATGCCCCACGACTCCAGCAGCCGGAACAGGGCGACCTCAAGCGCGAACAGCGCGGGCTGGGTGTAGGCGGTTTGGTCCAAGACCCCCTGCTCATCAGCTTCGGCGAACATCACCTCGCGCAGCGGCTGTTCCAGCAGAGGATCGAAGTGCGAGCAGATCTCATCAAGCGCGGCCGCGAACACAGGGAAGGCGGCGTACAGTTCGCGCCCCATCCCGGCCCGCTGGCTGCCCTGCCCGGAGAACAGAAACGCCAACCGCCCCGCCGGCACAGCCCCCCGGCTCCGTACGATCCGAGACGCAGGCTCTCCCGAGGCCAGAGCCGTGAGCCCGGTCAGCAGGCTCTCCCGGTCTCCGCCGAGGACGACCGCCCGGTTCTCGTGAGAGTCGCGTGACGTCACCAGCGACAGCGCCACGGCGTCCGCGTCCAGCTCGGGCCGGTCCGCCACGAACGTCCGCAGCCGCTCGGCCTGCGCCCGCAGGGCGTCCTCACCACGGCCGGAGACCATCCACGGCACCACCGCACCGGCACGGTCCTGCGCACCCCTGCCACCGGACGCAGAGCCGGGCTCGGTCACCGGCATCCCCTGAAGGACCATGTGGCAGTTGGTGCCGCCCATCCCGAACGAGCTGACACCCGCAAGGGCCGGCCCGGACTCCGGCCAGTCCGACAGCGACTGCTGGACACGCAGGTTGAGTTCGTCCAGCGGGATGCGCGGGTTCGGCGTCTCGAAGTGGAGACTGGCCGGGATCTTGCGCATATGGAGGGACAGAGCGGTCTTGAGGAGGCCGACCATTCCGGCGGCGCCCTCCAGATGGCCCACGTTCGTCTTGGCCGAGCCGACCGTCAGCGGCATTCGGCGGCCGGTGGCCGTACCCAGGACATCGCCCAGGGCCGACGCCTCGATGGGGTCGCCGAGGGCGGTGCCCGTGCCGTGCAGTTCGACGTACTGGACGTCCGCCGGGTCGATGCCCGCCCGCTCGTACGCCAGCCGCAGCACATCGCTCTGCGCGGCCGCGCTCGGGACCGTGAGGCCGTCGGTCGTGCCGTCGTTGTTGAGCGCGCCGCCGCGGATCACGCAGTAGACGCAGTCGCCGTCGGCCAGGGCCCGCGCGAGAGGCTTGAGGAGTACGACCCCGCCGCCCTCGCCGCGGACATAGCCGTTGGCCCGGGCGTCAAAGGTGTAGCAGCGGCCGTCCGGTGACAGCCCGCCGAACCGGTCGGCGGCGAGGGCGCTCTCGGGCACGATGTTGAGGTTCACGCCTCCTGCGACGGCGAGTTCGCAGCTGCCGGAGCGCAGGCTCTCGCAGGCCTGGTGGACGGCGACCAGACCGGAGGACTGCGCGGTGTCCACGGTGAGACTGGGACCGCGCAGCCCGAGGGTGTACGACACCCGGTTGGCGATGATGGCGCGCTGTGTCCCGGTCAGCGAGTGCTGGGTGACGGCGGACAGCCCCTGCCGGTTCAGCAGCACCGAGTAGTCGTTGGTGACCGCCCCGACGAAGACCCCCGTGCGGCTGCCCCGGACCTGCCGCAGAGGGACGCCGGCGTCCTCGAAGGCCTCCCAGGACAGTTCCAGCATCAGCCGCTGCTGGGGGTCCATCATCGAGGCTTCGCGCGGGGATACGCCGAAGAATGCGGGGTCGAACTCGTCCACCCGGTCGAGAAATGCTCCGTGCCGTGCGGCTGGCGGAAGTTCCTCGGCATTCCAGCGGTCTTCGGGTACTTCGCCGATCGCATGCCGTGCGTCTCTCAGCAGTTCCCAGAACGCGCTCTTGTCGAGGGCCTTCGGGAGCCGGCAGGACAGCCCCACAATAGCGATTGCGTCGTCCGGTATCCCGACCTCGGTGAAGCCGTCGCGGAATTGAGACATGCGACCGTGATCCCCCATTAAGTGAAATGCATGAGACAGCACCCTGCGGCACACGCAAAGGCAGTTGCCGACTGTAATCAAATGATGGTTGGCCCTTACACCCCTATCGATCCCCTAGTGACCGCTGAAAGACGCCGGGAGCAGGGGCGGAAGCACCGAGGGGTACGGGTCTCCGCGCGGGAGACCCGTACCCCTCGACGTCACTTCAGGCGGACGGAGCCTGCACGGAGAGTGAGTGCCGGAACACGTTCCGCGGGTCCCAGCGCGCCTTGACCGCCTGCAGCCGCGGGTAGGCGCCCTTGTAGTACAGCTCGGACCACGGCACCCCGGAGGTGTTCCACTCCGCGTCCGCGAGGTCGGCGTCCGGGTAGTTGACGTACGCCCCGTCGGCCGACCCGCCGGGCACCGGTACGCCGCCGGTGTCCGCGTACACGTCCCGGTACAGCTCGCGGAGCCACCGCTCATGGACCGGGTCCTGCGCGGGGTCCTCCCAGGTCGTCACGTACACGACCTTGAGGACGGAGTCCCGCTGCGCCACCGCCGTCCGGTCCGCGGGGACGGTGTTGACCTTGCCGCCGTAGGCGATCAGCGCGACGACCCCCGCCGGATTGTCGTAGTCGGTGCCGGTCAGGTGGGCGTACAGGGTGCCGATCTGCCGGTCGTCGAAGCTCCGGCGCGCGTACGCCGCCTTGATCTTGGCCCGGCCGGTCATGTCGCCGTCCCCGGCGATCCCGGGCCAGCGCGTCGAGTGCAGCCACGGCAGCCGCCGGGTGTCGCTGAACGACTGCACGCCCACACCCTCGGACACGGCTGCCAGGTACGCCTCCAGCCGCTTCTCCGCGTCCGGGCCGGTCGCGTCGAGCTGTGTGGTCATCGCGAGGGCGCCGGACTGGCTGCGGGTCAGCGCCAGCACGCTGTAGAGGTCGCACCAGGGGGAGTCGGGGCCGCTGTTCTGCTCGAACCACCTGCCGTGATTGCGGACCAGCCGCGCGAAGGCCGCCTCGTCCAGCCCCTCCCAGGGCCACGCCGTGGTGTTGAGGAGCACCTCGGACGGTGGCCGCGGCAGCAGGCGGCCGGGCTCCGGCGGTACGTCCGTGTCGGCGGTGCGCAGCCAGTACCTGACGACCACGCCGAAGTTGCCGCCGCCGCCCCCGGTGTGGGCCCACCACAGATCATGGTGGGGATCGTCTGGCTCGCGCGTCGCGATCACGGTCCGCGCGTCGCCCGACTCGTCGACCACGACGACCTCGACCGCGTGCAGATAGTCGACGATCGAGCCGTGCATCCGCGACAGCGGGCCGTAGCCCCCGCCGAGGATGTGCCCGCCCGCACCCACATCGGGGCACGCCCCGCCCGGCAGCGTCACGCCCCACACCCGGAACAGCGTCTTGTAAACCGCGCCCAGCGTGGCGCCGGCCTCGACGACGAACGCGCCGTGCTCTTCGTCGAATCCGACCGCCGACAGCCGCGACATGTCGATCACCACACGCACATCGGGATGCGCCACGAAGTCCTCGTAGCAGTGCCCTCCACTGCGCACCGCGACTCGCTTCCCCGCCCGTACGGCCCGGGAAAGGACCCGCTCTATTTCAGCGGCCGAACCCACCAGGTGTATCTCGTCCGGCTCGCCGACGAAGCGCAGGTTCTCACCCCGTCGTAAGTCCTCGTACCTGATGTCGCCGGGGGCCACGGGATTGATGTGCTTCACCCTGCTGCTCCTGCCTTCCGAAACGAACGTCAAACCGTCCTGTTGCGGTCGGATACTAATCCACCGGTCCTGCAGGGTAATTGGTGAGATCCGGGGAGAGGGGAAGCAGCGCGATGTGCGCGACGGCGGTGTGGTCAGTGCCGGGCGAAACCGACCCGCGGCCCGGTTCGACGGCGTCCTCGCCACCGCCGACATCCTGGACGACCTGCCCCTGCTCGGCGCCCAACATCGCCGGGAGCGTGATCCAGAGGGACTGTAAAACGTTCGGCTCTGTTCCGTAGTCGGTGGTGACGGTGCGTTCTCCTTAGACGTCGTCTCATTTGGTCTGTTCGATAGTCTGGCGTCGTGGGGATCGTTGAGCGTCTGGTGCCAGATGAGTTGTGGGAACTGTTCGAGCGGGTGGTGCCGCCCGCTCCCTCGCGGCCGCAGGGCGGTGGCCGCCGGCGGTACGGAGACCGTGAAGTTCTGGCGGCGATCATCTTCGTGGCCACGTCGGGCTGTACTTGGCGGCAGTTGCCTCCGTCGTTCGGGCCCTCGGGGCCGACGGCCCACCGGCGGTTCAGCGAGTGGAGCAAGGCCCGGGTCTGGGCCAAACTGCACCGCCTGGTCCTGGACGAACTGGGTGCACGCGGCAAGCTGGACTGGTCTCGCTGTGCGATCGACTCGGTGAACATGCGGGCCCTGAAAGGGGGGAGTTGACGGGTCCGAATCCTGTAGACCGGGGCAAGAAAGGGTCGAAGATCCACTTGATCACCGAGCGGACCGGTCTGCCCCTGTCCATCGGCATCTCAGGCGCGAACCTGCACGACAGTCAAGCCCTCGAACCCCTCGTGCGAGGTATCCCGCCGATCCGCTCCCGTCGCGGACCGCGCCGACGCCGGCCCGCCAAGCTCCACGCCGACAAGGGCTACGACTACAACCACCTGCGACGTTGGCTCCGCACGCGCGGAATCCGCCACCGCATCGCCCGCAAAGGCATCGAGTCTTCCCAACGACTCGGCCGGCACCGCTGGACGATCGAACGCACCATGGCCTGGCTTGCCGGCTGCCGTCGACTGCACCGCCGCTACGAACGCAAAGCCGAGCACTTCCTAGCCTTCACCAGCATCGCCTGCACCCTCATCTGCTACCGCCGACTCACCAAATGAGACGACCTCTTACTGCAGGAGGATGCGGTGACGGAGGAGGTCGAATCCTGCTCGGCCGTGCATCTGCCGCATGATCTTCTTGGTTCGGGTATTGACGCCCTCGGTCCGGCCGTTGTGGTGGGGCAGGGTGAGGCCGGCGTTCACGGCGGCGCGGTCGAGTTCGAGGCCGTTGCAGAAGCTGTGCAGGTGGGGCAGGCCAGCGGGGGTCTTGACCCCGGTTTCTGAACACATCTATGCGGCTGGAGCCAGGGTAGTTGTTGTTGCTTGGAGGTCGTTCTCGTAGGTGATCGAGGACCGTTGACCGAGACGGGAGTGCCGACGTTGGGTGTTGTATCGCGTCAGCCAGCGGAAGGCATCGAGTCGCGCTTCGCGCTCGCTCGACCAGCTTTTGCGGCCTTTGAGCGTCTCCCTCTTGAAGGCGGCGTTGAAGCTCTCCGCTGCGGCATTGTCCGCGCTGGACCCGATCGCGCCCATGCTCTGCCATACCCCTGCTGACCTGCAGATTTCAGCGAATGCTCGACTCGTGTATTGCGATCCGTGGTCGGTGT
Source organism: Streptomyces yamdrokensis (assembly GCF_053890455.1). Classification (NCBI taxonomy): domain Bacteria; kingdom Bacillati; phylum Actinomycetota; class Actinomycetes; order Kitasatosporales; family Streptomycetaceae; genus Streptomyces; species Streptomyces yamdrokensis. Next base: position 1,041,299 of record NZ_CM132679.1, on the reverse strand, counting down.
GCATGATCGCTCCGGCCAGGCTCCCGCGGGTATTCTGGGCTGTCGCAAGGGCATCGATGACGAGCTCGGTCCGCATGTGATCGGCGATCGCCCACCCGGCCAGTCGGCGAGAGGCGAGATCGATGACGGTCGCGAGGTAGAGCGGCTTCGATCCTCTGACCGGCAGATACGTGATGTCGCCGACGTGCTTCGTGTTCACCTCAGTCGCGCTGAAGTCACGACCGAGCAGATCTGGTGCCTTCGCCGTTGCGGGATCCGCGACGGTGGTGCGGTGCCGGCGGCGCAGACGGACTCCCGCAATCCCGAAGGCCCGCATGATCCTGGCGACACGCTTGTGGTTGATCTGCTCGCCCTGGTCGCGGAGTTCGGCAGTGATCCTGGGCGCTCCGTAGGTGCCGTCGGAGTCTTGGTGCACCTTGCGTATCCGGGCCACGAGCCCGTCCTCGACGGTCTGCCGGGCCGCCCTCGCAGCCGCGGTGCGGCGCCAGTAGTAGAAGCTCGACCGGGAGAGGCCGAGGATGCCGCAGAGCCGCTTCACGCCGTGACGACGCTGGTGGTCGGCGACGAACCGGAAGCGGTTCACCAGCGCGTCTCCGTCGCGAAATACCGGGCTGCCTTGCGGAGGATGTCGCGCTCTTCCTCCAGCTCACGGATCCGCTTGCGTGCGGCGGCCAACTCCGCCTGAACGTCGTCGGTACCGGCTCGGGCGGCTGCCGACGGCGCGGAGTGGACGCCGGGGCGGCGCCCGTCGGCGGCCCGGATCCAGTTCCGCAGTGTCTCGGTGTTCACTCCGAGATCACCGGCGACCGACTTGATCGTCGCTCCCGGCCTCGAGCGGTACAACGCGACCGCGTCCGCCTTGAACTCGGCGGGGTAGTGCTTCATCCCCATGGGGACTCCGTTCTCCTGGATCAGCAAGATCCAAGTCTCTCCGGTGTCCAAAAACCAGGGTCAAGGTCCGAACCTCAGATGACCCGTTCCACCCTCTATACGGAAGGGCCCGCACGGAGTGCGGGCCCTTCCGCGTCATCCCCTACGTTGCGGACGCACACGCCCTAAGAGGGCGTATCCCGCCTCCCCGGTGGGAGATGAGTGGGAGACAAGTGGGAGATGATCATGGCGTGGCGCTGCAATCAGGCGCTAGGAAATGCTAGATAGCGCTACCTGCGCGGCCCTGGTTCAGCCGCCGGATTCGCCCGCGTGCGGGCTCAGCGCACCCATGCTGACCAGCACAATCACCACCACACCGAGGGCGATGCGGTAGTACACGAACGGCATGAACGACTTGGTGCTGATGAACTTCATGAACCACGCGATCACCGCGTAGCCGACCGCGAAGGCGACGGCCGTCGCGAAGATCGTCGGGCCCCAGGTGACATGACCGCCCTCGGTGGCGTCCTTCAGTTCGTAGAGACCGGAGGCGAGCACGGCGGGAATCGCGAGCAGGAAGGAGTAGCGGGCCGCTGCTTCGCGCGTGTAGCCCATGAACAGACCGCCGCTGATGGTCGCGCCGGAGCGGGAGACACCCGGGATGAGCGCCATGGCCTGGCAGAACCCGTAGACCAGGCCGTCCTTGACGGTCAGGTTGTCGAGCGACTTGAGCTGCTTTGGTGTGCGGTGCCGGCCGCCCTGCTCGTCCCGCGCCGCAAGCCGGTCGGCGACACCGAGGACGATGCCCATGCCGATCAGCATCGCCGCGGTGAGCCGCAGGTCGCGGAACGGCCCCTCGATCTGGTCCTTCAGCGTCAGGCCGAGGATTCCGATCGGGAGCGAGCCGACGATGACGAGCCAGCCCATCCGCGCGTCGGGGTCCCGGCGCAGCTCCTTGTCGGTGAGCGAGCGGGTCCAGGCCGACAGGATCCGCGCGATGTCCTTGCGGAAGTAGATCAGCACGGCGGCTTCGGTACCGATCTGGGTGATCGCGGTGAACGCCGCGCCCGGGTCCTCCCAGCCGGAGAAGGCCGCGGTCAGCCGCAGATGCGCGCTGGAGGAGACGGGGAGGAACTCGGTCAGCCCTTGGACGAGTCCGAGGATGAGGGATTCAAACCAAGACATGAGGCAGTGGTGTCCAAATGCCGATCGCGGAAGAGGGGGACGGGCACGCCGAAGTGCCGTGTGCAGTGAGCGACGATCACGCGTGCCGAGTGCGAACAGTAGCGCCCCAAGATGACGGCTTTGACTCCAGGGGCCGGGCAGAAGGCCGGGCCGGCGCCCGGCGGCGTCTCACTGCGCCCGCAGTTGGTGCCGTTTGCGCCACGCCACCACCGAGCCCAGCAGACCCGGCACGGCGATGCAGGCCAGCGCGATCAGGAAGGCCGGGGACGTCGGCGTCGAGGCGCGGGCACCGGCGACGACGTAGGCGGCGGTGTTCGGGACCGAGCCGAGCCCCGTCGCCAGCAGGAACGGCAGCAGACCCATCCGCGAGACGGCGGCGCAGTAGTTCGACGCGGCGAACGGCACCCCCGGGAACAGCCGCGCCGCCAGTATCGAGCGGAAGCCGTGCCGGCTCAGCTGGCTGTCCGCCGCCTTCAGCCAGCGCCCTCGCAGCAGTGGACGCAGCGCGTCCTGGCCCAGCGCCCGCCCGAGGCAGAACGCCAGCCCGGCACCGAGCACCGTGCCGCCCAGCGCGGCGCCGAGCCCCAACTGGCTGCCGAACAACGCGCCCGCCGCGAGGTTCAGGACCGGGCGCGGTACGAACGCCACCGTGCACACCCCGTAGGCCACGGCGTACGCCACGACCGCCGCGGCGCCGCCGAGCTGCGGCGGCAGGCCGTCGGTCAGCAGTCTCTGCGGCTCCAGGAGCAGCATGGCCGAGGCCGCGGAGGCGAGCAGCGTGACCAGCAGGGACAGGCGCGCCCAGGGGGACAGCAGGACTCTGGCGCAGCGGGCGCTGAGGCCCGCCGAGGGGACCGCCGCGGGGACGACGGTGGTGAGCTGTGCGGCGGAGGCCCGGGGAGAGGCCGTGGCGGTGCCCCCAGAGCGGTTGGTGGCATCGAGCATCCGGCGACACTAACCGACGAATGTGACCGAACGCCGTAGCGTGCGTCTCATACGTGACACAGCGGCCGGAACACCCGGCGCGCGACGACCGCGTATGACGGCCCGCGCGCATACTGCGGAAAACCATTCGACGCCCGGCGCCGCGGTCGCCAGAATCGACGACATGTTCCGGCACGCCTTCCTCCTCGCAGCATCCGCCACCGCGGATGCCCCGAAGGCTGCCGTCCGTGTTCCCGCGGGAACCGCGGTTCCCGAAGCTCCCGCAGCGCTCACAGTCGCTGGTGCTGTCGCTGTCGACGGCGCCCGAAGCTGACCCTCCCCGGAACGTCCGGCGGACCCCCCAGGGGGAGGGTCGGCAGGTTCCTCGGGGTCCCCGTCCCGGCCGCGTGCCCATCCCGCCGCGCCGGGGCCGATCACGCGTCATCACCGAGAGACTCCGAGGTACCGCCATGTCCAAAACGGCGTACGTCCGCACCAAGCCGCATCTGAACATCGGCACGATGGGCCATGTCGACCACGGCAAGACCACGCTGACCGCCGCCATCACCAAGGTCCTGTCCGGGCGCGGCTCCGCCGGCTTCGTGCCGTTCGACCGCATCGACCGGGCTCCCGAGGAGGCGGCGCGCGGCATCACCATCAACATCGCGCACGTCGAGTACGAGACCGACACCCGGCACTACGCGCACGTCGACATGCCCGGCCACGCCGACTACGTCAAGAACATGGTCACCGGCGCCGCGCAGCTCGACGGGGCGATCCTCGTGGTCTCCGCGCTCGACGGGATCATGCCGCAGACCGCCGAACACGTACTGCTCGCCCGGCAGGTGGGCGTCGACCACATCGTCGTCGCCCTCAACAAGGCCGACGCGGGTGACGAGGAGCTGACCGACCTGGTCGAGCTGGAGATCCGCGAACTGCTCTCCGCGCACGGCTACGGCGGTGACTCCGCGCCCGTCGTGCGGGTCTCGGGACTGAAGGCGCTCGAGGGCGACCCGCGCTGGACGGCGTCGATCGACGCCCTGCTCGACGCGGTGGACACCTATGTGCCCATGCCCGAGCGGTACGTGGACGCGCCGTTCCTGCTGCCGGTGGAGAACGTGCTCACCATCACGGGCCGGGGCACCGTGGTCACCGGCGCGGTGGAGCGCGGCACGGTCCGTCCCGGCGACCGCGTCGAGGTGCCCGGTGCCGGGGTGGAGTCCGTGGTGACCGGCCTGGAGACGTTCGGCAAGCCGATGGAGGAGGCGCAGGCCGGGGACAACGTGGCGCTCCTGCTGCGCGGGGTGCCGCGGGACGCGGTGCGACGCGGACATGTGGTGGCCGCGCCGGGCAGCGTGGTGCCGAGCCGGAGGTTCACGGCACAGGTGTACGTGCTGTCGGCCCGTGAGGGCGGCCGTGCGACTCCGGTGTCGACCGGCTACCGGCCGCAGTTCTACATCCGCACCGCGGACGTCGTCGGCGACGTCGACCTCGGGGAGGCGGCGGTCGCGCGGCCCGGCGACACGGTCACGATGACCGTGGAGCTGGGGCGCGGGACACCCCTGGAGCCCGGGCTCGGTTTCGCCATCCGTGAGGGCGGGCGGACCGTCGGGGCCGGTACGGTGACGGCGGTCGCCTGAACCCCCGGCCCCGAGTCCCGGGCCGGTCCCGGGTGGCACGCCGGGCGCCCGCACCCGTGTGGGGCGGGCACCCGGTCGTGCGACGGCACAATGGGACGATGAACGAGCCGATGCCCGTCACCCGCGCCGTCGGTCACGGCACCGCGAAGCTGATGCCCGACGTCGACCGGGAACGGGCCTGGCTGCTGACGGTCGACGGGGCACCGCAGTCCTACGTCGACCTGGACGAGCCGGCCCATCTGGAGTTCGAGTACACCCGGCGGCTCGGGCACGTGCTGGACATCCTCGCCGAGCCGGGGCGCCCACTGGACACGCTGCACCTCGGCGGTGGCGCGCTCACCCTGCCCCGCTACCTGGCCGCGACCCGCCCCGGCTCCCGGCAGGACGTCGTCGAGTTCGACCGGGAGCTGCTGGACCTGGTCGCCGAGCAGTTGCCGCTGCCCGGGGGCGCGGACATCACGCTGCACGCCGCGGACGCCCGTGCCTGGCTGGAGGCCGCTCCCGACGCCTCCGCGGACGTCCTCGTCGCCGACGTCTTCGGCGGCCCACGTGTCCCGGCGCATCTGACCTCCGTCGCGTACGCCCGTGAGGCCGCCCGCGTCCTGCGGGCCGACGGCGTCTACCTCGGCAACCTCGCCGACGCGGCCCCCTTCGCCTTCCTGCGTTCCCAACTGGCCACGCTGGGAACGGTGTTCGAGGAGCTGGCGCTGATCGCCGAGCCGGGGGTGCTGCGCGGGCGCCGTTTCGGCAACGCCGTCCTCGCCGCAGCGCACCGGCCCCTCGACCTCGCCGCCCTGGCCCGGCGTACCGCGGCCGACGCCTTCCCGGCCCGCGTCGAGCACGGTGCGGCCCTGCGGGACTTCACCGGCGGGGCGCGGCCGGTGCGGGACGAGGACGCCGTACCGTCACCCGAGCCCCCCGACGGGGCGTTCGGCATCGGCTGACCTCTCCCCGGTGACCGGGGCCGCCCCGGCGACAGGCACCGTCCGGCGCCGCAGACGGCGTACGTCCGGCACGCACAGCACCGCCGCCGTGACCACGACGACCAGCGCGGCGCAGCCCCACAGCGCCTCCGTACGGCCGAACGCGGTCTCGGCGGGGCCCGCCAGAGCCATCGTGGCCGGCACCAGGGCGACGGACCCGAACCAGTCGTAGGCCGACACCCGGGACAGTTTCTCCTCCGGGATCTCCTGATGGAGCGCCGTCATCCAGGAAACCCCGAACACCTCGACGGTCACCCCGGTCACGCACATCACCGCGCACAGCACCGCCACCGGTACCGGCACGGCCAGCGCGGCGGACGGCAGGGCCAGCGGGAACACGCACAGGGTGCCGACGAACAGCAGGCGGCGCGGTTTCCAGCGGGTCATCAGCAGCGCGCCCAGCACCGTGCCCGCCCCGAAGAAGGCCAGGGCCAGACCCCATGGGGCCGCGCCGCCCAGATGATCCCGGGCGACGAGCGGACCGTAGACCGCGTCGGCGGCGCCGACCACGGCGTTGGCGACGGAGAACTGGATGACGATGCCCCACAGCCATGGCCGGCCGGAGAACTCCCGCCAGCCGTCCCGGAGGTCGGCGAGCAGACCGCCGCCCGGGGCACGCGGGGGGATGTGTTTCACGTCGAGGAAGGCCCGCAGGGCCGCCGCGGCCGCGAAGGCCGCCGCGTCCGCCGCGAGCACCCAGCCCGGCCCCATCGCCGCGATCATGAGGCCGCCGAGGGCGGCACCGCCGAGTGTCGCGCCCTGCATCGCCATCCGGAACACCGCGAACGCCCGGCCGGCCTGCTCGCCCTCGACCGAGGAGAGCAGCATGCCCTCGGCGGCCGGCCCGAAGAACGCCTGGCCGACTCCGCCGAGTGCGCTGAGCAGCATCATCTGCCACAGGCGGGCCTCGCCTGCCAGGACCAGCGCCGCGAACGCGGCCTGTGAGACACAGTTGAGGACATTGGCCGCGACCATCACGTGGTGGCGCGGCAGCCGGTCCGCGACGGCGCCGCCGATCAACAGGAACAGCACCAGCGGCAGGGTGCGGGCGGCGGCCACCAGGCCCACGTCGCCCCCGTCCCCGCCCGCGCCCAGCACCGCGAACGCGGAGGCGATCAGCGCGCCGTGACTGCCCAGGCTCGTCACCACGGCGGAGGCGGTCAGCAGTGTGTAGTTGCGGCCCGCCCAGGCGGGACGGCGGGGGGAGGAGGCGGTGGTCGGCACCTCGTGACTATCGCCGGGGCGGGGCCGACTTGCCAAATGTGCCGCCACCCGCGCCGAGGGCTCCTCCCGCCGTTCCCCGTCGCCCCGCGGGCGGGAGGCGGCCGGAGGAGTGCTCGGCCACCCTGTCCGCTACGACTCGGTCGGAGCTTCCTCGGTGAGGCGGACCGTGCTGAGGATCTTCTGCACGGTCTTTTCCGGGATCTCGTCGTCGACGTCCTTGGCGCCGTACAGGTTCCAGGTGACGAAGTCCCCGGCACCGTTCTTGAACCCGAAGGTGATCGCCTTGCCCTCGCTGTCGCACTTGCCGTTCTGGGGCGTGTCCTTTGAGTACGCCGTGGTGACACTGCCCTTGAGGCCCGAGGCGGTCGTGTACGCCTTCGGCTTCTCGGACTTCACGCTCTTCTTGTCGGGCTGCGTGTAGCCGCCGTAGATCCACCAGGGCACACGGGTCTCCGCGGCCTGGTCCGAGGTCTTGGCGCCGTTCTCGCCGCGGGTGCCGGCGGTGACGAGGGCGGTGTCGTCCTCGCGGCCGTCCTTGTCGTCGTCGCTCGTGCACCACTTGGACTTCAGGTAGGCCGGGGCGGTGACGGTGGTGCGGTCCAGCTCACCGTCCTTCTCCTCCCATTCGAAGCCCACGCTGGTGCCGGGGTCCTCGATCTCCCAGTCGGCGGGGACGTCGAACTTGGTGCCGAAGCGCGTGTTCGTGACCACCTGCCAGCCCGGAACCGTCGCCTTCTCGTCGTCACCGCCCCGTGGGTTGTCGTCCGAGGAGCCGGAGGCGGAGTCGCCCGGCTCCGTGGAGGGCTCCTCGGAGGCACTCACGGACGGCTTCGCGTCCTTCTTGCCGGCGGTGTCGTCCTTGTCGCCGCCCAGCACCAGGAAGCCGGTGACACCGGCGGCCACGACCACGGCCGCCGCGGCCACGGCGGCCACGATCTTCGTCTGTTTCCCGCCGCCCCCGCCCTGCGGCGGCGTGGGCATGCCCACGGTGTCCGGCGTCCCCCACTGCTGCGGCTGCTGCGCGTAAGGGCTCGGCTGCTGGGCGCCGGGCTGCTGGTACGGATTCGACTGTTGGTACCCCGGCTGCTGGTACCCCGGCTGCTGGTACGGATTGCTCGACTGCGGGTTCTGCTCGCCCCCGGGCGGCTGGTTTCCTGGCCACATGGTGAGCCACCCTAGCCCGGCCAGTGACACGATTCGGTCACTGCCCGTTGACAGGGACGTAGCAACCAAGAGCCGGAAGCGATCCGGAGGCGACCCGGAGCGAGCGCACGTCGTCGGGGCCGGTGCGGTCGCGCATCTCCGGTCCAGGGCCTGGCCAGCCGCTCCTACTCGTGAGTAACATGTGGTCATGAGTGACGACCGGATGACCATCGGCGAGATGCTCGCCGCCACGGTGCCCATGGCCCGCACCCTCAACCTCGAGTTCCTGGAGACCACTTCGGAACGGGCCGTGGTGTCCCTGCCGGACCAGGACGACTACCACAACCACGTGGGCGGCCCGCACGCCGGCGCCATGTTCACCCTGGGGGAGTCGGCGAGCGGTGCCATCGTGCTCGCCGCGTTCGGGGAGCAGCTGGCACGGGCGGTGCCGCTCGCGGTCCGCGCGGAAATCGCCTACCGGAAGCTGGCGACGGGCACCGTCACCGCCACCGCGACCCTGGGCCGGCCGGCCGCCGAGGTGGTGGCCGAACTGGACGAGGGCCGGCGCCCCGAGTTCCCGGTGTCGATCGAGATCCGGCGCGAGGACGGTGCGGTGACCGGTGAGATGACGGTCGTCTGGACCCTGCGTCCGGGCGGCTGACACCTGCCGGCGGTGGCCTGCCGCCCCGGGCCGCGGGCCCGGTGTCCGGTTCAGACGCCGCTGCCCGCCCCGTAGGGGCCGTACAGGTCCAGTAGCCGGACCCGGGCGGAGTGCAGCCGGTGGGCGACCACATGACCCACCCACAGGGCGAGCTCCCGCCCGAGGGCCGGCTCGTCCTCGACCAACGCGCGGACGGCCGCGGCGTCGAACTCGTAGGCCCGCACCGGGGTGGCCGCCTCTGCGCCCAGATGCCAGACGTGCGGGCTGTACAGCCAGGACCAGCCGACGAGTTCGTTGTGCCCGAGACGTTCGATGACGGCGGCCCGGCGGCCGGGCACATGCATGTCGAGCTCGACGGTACCGGTACGGATGACCCAGAACCGGTCCGCGCGGCCACCCTCCTCGAACAGCCGGGTCCCTTGCGGGAAGGACACCTCGCGAGCGGTCTCCAGGAGCTTCGCCCGGTGCTCGGCGGGCAGGGCGCGCGGCATGCCGGGGGACGGGGAAACGAACATCGCGGCCTCCCTTACGGGATACGGGATACGAGGTGGGACGGGCTGCCGGTGCGGTGTGCGGGGTGGTTCCGGTGCGGTTCCAGCCTCCTGCGGAACCGCCGCCGGGGCCATGGGCCGTACGGCCCTGATCGAAGGCATCCGGCCTCACCGCACCGGCGCCCCCGCACCGGGGCGGGACCTTCGGCCCTCGCGGGGACCTGTGGCCCCTGCCGGCCGCCATCCGGCCCACCGATACTGAAGGTGGTCCCAGCGACAGCGGCACCGGTTTGACCAGCAGCCCGACCCGTTCCGACCGGCGGTTTTGACAGCAGGAGGTACACGCCATGCCCCGCACCATCACCATCGGCTTCGACAATTCCACGGAGAGCAGGGCCGCCGCCGAGTGGGCGGCCCGCGAGGCGAAGCTGCGCGGTCTGCAGCTCCGGCTGGTCGAGGTCCGAGAGCCCCTTCCGGAGCCCGTCGCCCAGGCGCCGTTCCCCGGCGCGGAGACCGGCCGGCCGGGGAAGTGGGGAGGCGAGGCGGAGGCGCTCCCGCCCGACGGCTGGGGGACCACGCCGGGTGAGGCCGCGGCCGGGCTGCGACTGCGCCACCCCGGGGTCGAGGTCACCACGGAACGGGTCACCGGCCGGCCCCACGAGGTGCTGGCCAAGGCCGCGGAGGACGCCGAACTGCTCGTGCTGGGCTCCCGCGGGATGAGCGGCTTCGCCGGATTCCTGGTCGGCTCCGTCGGTCTCGCCGTCGTGGCCCGTACCGAGCGGCCCGTCGTCCTGGTCCGTGCCGGGGAACAGGCAGCCGACGAGCACGAGCCGGATCCCACGGGCATCCCGTCCGCCGCGACCCGCTACCGGCCGGTCCTGCTCGGCATGGACGCCGACCGGGCCGACGACGCGGTGGTCCGCTTCGCGTTCGCCGAGGCAGCCCGGCGGGGCACCGGACTGCGCGTCCTGCACGGCTGGAACCTGCCGCCGTACTACGTCCACGGACTGCCGGCCGATCCGGACGTGTACCAGGTGATCGCCGAGGAACGGACCGCGGCGCTCGCGAAGGTGCTCCGCCCCTGGAGAGCGGAGTTCGAGGACGTCGACGTCGTGGAGGAGTCCTTCGGCGGCAGCCCGTCCATCCGGCTCATCGACGCATCACGGGAGGCCTCGCTCGTCGTGGTCGGGCGGCGCGTGAGCCACAACCCGTTCGGCATCCGCATCGGGCCGATCACCCACGCCGTGCTGCACCACTCCGCGGCACCGGTCGCGGTCGTCGCGCACGACTGAACCGGTCGTCCGGAGGAGGAGCACGGGACGGAGCGGGGAGCAGGGAGCCGGGGGCGGGGAAGGAGCGGAACACCCCCTGCTCGGATTGAGCCACATGCCCGCGTCCGGCCACCCGGGGAATGAGACGGGCGGAAACTGGTACCCCCCACCCCGAGCCCCACCCTGATTCCGCGATCACCCCGTCGATCACCCACGGAGCCAGCCATGCCCGAGGACCAGGACATCCGGACCGCACCGACCGACGAGGAGCTGCGCACGCTGGACGCCCACTGGCGCGCCGCCAACTACCTGGCGGCGGGACAGATCTACCTGCTGGCGAACCCGCTGCTCACCGAGCCCCTCAGGGCCGAGCACATCAAACCGAGGCTGCTCGGGCACTGGGGCACCTCGCCCGGGCTGAACCTGGTGTACACCCACCTGAACCGGGTGATCGGCGCACGCGGGCTGGACGCGCTGTGCGTCTGGGGGCCGGGCCACGGCGGCCCCTCGGTGCTGGCCAACTCCTGGCTGGAGGGCAGTTACAGCGAGAAGTACCCGGACGTCGGCCGCGACGCCCCGGGCATGGCACGGCTCTTCCGGCAGTTCTCCTTCCCCGGCGGCGTCCCCAGCCACGTCGCCCCGGAGGTCCCCGGCTCGATCCACGAGGGCGGCGAACTCGGCTACTCCCTCGCCCACGCCTACGGCGCCGCATTCGACAACCCGGACCTGCTGGTCGCCTGCGTGATCGGCGACGGAGAGGCGGAGACCGGGCCGCTGGCCGCGTCCTGGCACTCCAACAAGTTCCTCGACCCGGTCCACGACGGCGCCGTCCTGCCGATCCTGCACCTCAACGGCTACAAGATCGCCAATCCGACGGTGCTGTCCCGCCTCCCCGAGACCGAACTCGACGCGTTGCTGCGCGGCTACGGGCACGAGCCGATCCACGTGACCGGCGACGACCCCGCCCTCGTCCACCGGGCGATGGCCCAGGCCCTGGACACCGCCCTGGACCGCATCGCGGCGGCGCAGCGCGCCGCCCGCGAGGACGGCGCGACCGAGCGGATGTCCTGGCCGGTGATCGTGCTGCGCACTCCCAAGGGCTGGACCGGCCCGGCCGAGGTGGACGGCGTACCCGTGGAGAACACCTGGCGCTCCCACCAGGTGCCGCTGCCGGCGGTCCGCGAGAATCCGGAGCATCTGCACCAGTTGGAGGCCTGGCTGCGGTCGTACCGGCCCGAGGAGCTGTTCGACGCCGAGGGCCGGCCCGTCGCGGACGTCCTCGCCTGCGTCCCCGAGGGGGCCCGAAGGCTCGGAGCCACCCCGCACGCCAACGGCGGGCTGCTCGTCCGCGACCTGCCGATGCCGGACCTCGACGACTTCGCAGTCCCCGTCGACAAGCCCGGCACCACCCTCCACGAACCCACCCGCGTCCTCGGCGACCTCCTGAGGCAGGTCATGAAGGACACCGCCGGCCGGCGGGACTTCCGTCTCGTCGGCCCCGACGAGACGGCGTCCAACCGACTGCAGGCCGTCTACGACGTCAGCGGCAAGGCCTGGCAGGCCGGCACCCTCGACGTCGACGAGCACCTCGACCCGCACGGCCGCGTGATGGAGATCCTCTCCGAACACCTCTGCCAGGGCTGGCTCGAGGGCTATCTGCTCACCGGACGGCACGGCCTCTTCTCCAGCTACGAGGCGTTCGTGCACATCGTCGACTCGATGGTCAACCAGCACATCAAGTGGCTGAGGACCTCCCGCGAACTGCCCTGGCGCGCCCCCATCGCCTCCCTCAACTACCTGCTCACCTCGCACGTGTGGCGCCAGGACCACAACGGTTTCTCCCACCAGGACCCCGGCTTCGTCGACCACGTGCTCAACAAGAGCCCCGAGGTCGTCCGGGTCTACCTGCCGCCGGACGCCAACACCCTGCTGTCGGTCGCGGACCACGCGCTGCGCAGTCGTGACTACGTCAACGTCGTCGTGGCCGGCAAGCAGCCGTGCTTCGACTGGCTGTCCATGGACGCGGCCCGCGTCCACTGCGCACGCGGCGCCGGAGTCTGGGAATGGGCCGGTACCGAGAACGGCGGCACACCCGACGTGGTGCTGGGCTGTGCCGGGGACGTCCCCACCCAGGAGGTTCTGGCCGCGGCACAACTGCTGCGCCGCCACCTGCCGGACCTGGCGGTCCGCGTCGTCAACGTCGTCGACCTCACCCGGCTGCTGCCCCACGGGGAACACCCGCACGGCATGACCGACTTCGAGTACGACGGCCTGTTCACCACCGACAAGCCGGTGATCTTCGCCTACCACGGCTACCCGTGGCTGATCCATCGCCTCGCCTACCGGCGCACCGGGCACGAGCACCTGCACGTCCGCGGCTACAAGGAGTCCGGGACGACCACCACGCCGTTCGACATGGTGGTCCGCAACGACCTCGACCGCTACCGGCTGGTCATGGACGTCATCGACCGCGTCCCGGGCCTCGCGGTCCGCGCCGCCGCCGTACGCCAGCGGATGGCCGACGCCCGCACCCGGCACCACGACTGGATCCGCGCACACGGCACCGACCTGCCCGAGGTCGCCGAGTGGAGCTGGAACGCCTGAGCGCCGTCACCCACGGCCGGTCCGGACAGGCCCTACTGCGCACCGTGCACGTCGCGGTGCGCCTTCGCCAGTTCCGCGTACATCGTCCCGTTGAGCGTCAGCCCCGCGCGCTCCTCCTCCGTCAGCTCCCGCCGGACCTTCGCCGGGACCCCCGCGACCAGCGAGCCCGGCGGCACCTCCATGCCCTGCGGCACCAGCGCCTGCGCGGCCACCAGGGAACCGGCGCCGATCACCGCGCCGTTGAGCACCGTGGCCCCCATGCCGATCAGGCAGTCGTCCCCGACCGTCGCCCCGTGCACCACGGCGTTGTGCCCGACGGAGACGCGTTCGCCGACCGTGACGGGGAAGTCGGGGTCGGCGTGCAGCGTGCAGTTGTCCTGGACGTTGCTGCTCGCGCCGACCGCGATCGCCTCCACGTCGCCGCGCAGGACCGCGCCGTACCAGACGCTCGCGCCCGCCCCCAGCGTCACGCCCCCGATCACCGTGGCCGTGGGTGCCACGAAGGCGGTCGGGTCCACCTGGGGTTCTCTGCCGCCGATGCCGGTGATCAGCGCCTTGTGCGTCATCGTCGCCTCGCCTCCTGGTCGGGTGATGACAGGCACCGTACGCCAGAGGCGTGGGGTGAAGATCACAGGGCGCACGGCGCATGGGCGTCACGCCCGGCGACTACGGTGAGCGGGTGCCGAAAAGCAGGAACACGTTCTCGTCCTGGTCGCGCCGCCTCGCGCAGCGCGCGGTCCACGCGGGCTGGGCCTGGGCGCAGCGCACGGGCTCGGTGACCGCCGAACACCCCGGCCGTCTCCGCTTCGGCGCGATGGGAACAGGCACCAGGCTCGCCTTCCCGCTCGGCACCGTCTTCGGCGAACCCTGGATCCAGCTCGGCGCGCACTGCGTCATCGGCGAACAGGTCACACTGACCGCCGGACTGATGCCCGGCCTGGAGCTGGGCCCCGACCCGATCCTGCGTCTGGGCGACGGGGTCGTCCTCGGCCGCGGCAGCCATGTCATCGCCGACACCACCGTCACCATCGGCAGCGACTGCTACTTCGGGCCGTACGTCTACATCACGTCCACCAACCACTCCTACGACGATCCGTACGAGCCCATCGGCAAGCAGTGGCCGCGGATGGACCCGGTGGAGATCGGCCCCGGCTGCTGGGTCGGCACCGGGGCGGTGATCCTCCCCGGCGCGCGGATCGGGCAGAACGTGGTGGTGGCCGCGGGCGCGGTGGTGCGGGGCACGGTTCCCGACCACGCCGTGGTCGCGGGCGCCCCGGCCCGGGTCGTACGCCGCTGGACTCCCGAGGAGGGCTGGCAGCCGCCGCTGCGCACGCCGGCGCCGGTGCCGATCCCAAAGGGCGTCACGCCCGAGCAGTTGAGGGCGTTGTCGGAGCTGGACGAGGAGGGTGTGGCCCGGCTCGCCGAGCTGGAGCCCGGGAGCTGAGGTCCGGAGCGAGGCGGGCCGCACGCTACCGTGCGGTGGGCGAACGGGTGCGTCACGCCGTGGTGGAGACGAGCCGTACTGCCCACCGGCTGCTCGTGGGCACCGAGGCCCCGGGACCGCTGGGGACAGGACCGGCGGCTCCTGCCGGGCGAGAGCGGCGGCCTCGCCCGCATCAGCGCCTCCCGGCGGCCGCCGGGACACCCCGCCGACGGCCGCCGCACGGCTGTTACGGTGCCGCCATGCGCGCACCCATCGGCACCTTCGACCACGCCACCCCCGCCCCCGACTGCCTCGACCGGCTCACCGCGCCGGTCGCCGCGGCCGTCCGCGCCTGGAGCGGCAGCGTCCCCGCCGAGCAGATCCTCTACGTCGACACGGACCCGCGCTGGGCCGACACCGCCGTCTTCGTCGAGCACTACGGCCAGGACCTGCTCGAGCGCTCGGCGAACTGCGTGGTCGTGGCGGGCAAGCGGGGCGGCGGGAGCACCCTCGCCGCCTGCGTGGTCCCGTCCACCACCCGGGCCGACGTCAACGGCATCGTGCGCCGCCGGCTCGGCGCCCGCAAGGCCTCGTTCGCCCCGATGGACACGGCGACGGGGGAGAGCGGCATGGAGTACGGCGGCATCACCCCGATCGGACTGCCCGCCGACTGGCCGGTACTCGTGGACGCGGCCGTCGTCGACCTGCCGTACGTGCTCGTCGGCAGCGGGCGCCGGCAGGGCAAACTCCTGGTGCCGGGCAAGGCCTTCGCCGAGCTGCCGGGCGCGGTCGTGCTGGAGGGGCTGGGCGTGGCCTGAACCTCGGCCGCTCACGGGGACCGGCGCCGGGCCGGCCCGGCGCCCGCACCGGTCGGGTCACGCCGGTCGTACCGCTCATGCCGCCGCGTGGTGGGCCAGGGGCAGGTGCGGGTCCTGCTCACCCGGGACAGGCTCCGGGTCGGCGTGAACCAGGGCCGCGGTCAGCCGGGGCACCGCGTGCAGCAGGGCGTGCTCGGCGTCGACCGCGACACGGTGGGCCTCCCGCACGGTCGCCCCGCCGTCCACCACGACCGCCACCTCGGCCCGCAGCCGGTGCCCGATCCAGCGCAGCCGCAGCTCACCCACCCCGCGCACACCGGGGACCTCGCTCAGCGCCTGCTCGGCCCGGTCCACGAGCGCCGGGTCGACGGCGTCCATCATCCGCCCGAACACCTCCCGCGCCGCGTCCCACAGCACCAGGACGATCGCCGCCGTGATCGCCAGCCCCACGACCGGGTCCGCGAGCTGCCACCCCAGGGCCGCCCCGCCGGCGCCCAGCAGGACGGCGAGTGAGGTGAA
This sequence comes from Streptomyces yamdrokensis, assembly GCF_053890455.1. Taxonomy (NCBI): domain Bacteria; kingdom Bacillati; phylum Actinomycetota; class Actinomycetes; order Kitasatosporales; family Streptomycetaceae; genus Streptomyces; species Streptomyces yamdrokensis. Next base: position 1,025,543 of record NZ_CM132679.1, on the reverse strand, counting down.
CCCGTCCGTCCGGGCGTGCAGCCCGTCGGCGACCAGCGCGGCCGAGCCGATGGCCCGGCCGACCCGGATGCGGTAGCGGGCCACCCACTCGTTGCCCGCGAACCCGACGAGTGCGGCGACGGCGACCGCCGGGACGTGGTTCATCGGCCGCGGGTCGAGGAGCCGGTCCACCGCTGTCCAGCCCGCGAAGGCCGCGGAGGCGGCGATCGTCAGCACGATCACGATGCCGGCCAGGTCCTCGGCCCGGCCGTATCCGTAGGTGAAGCGGCGGGTGGCGGCCCGTCGGCCCAGCACGAAGGCGATCCCGAGCGGTACGGCGGTCAGCGCGTCCGCGGTGTTGTGCACCGTGTCGCCGAGCAGCGCGACCGAGCCCGAGAGGGCCACCACGACCGCCTGCGCCAGTGCTGTCGCACCGAGCACCGCCAGTGAGACCCACAGCGCCCGCAGACCGCGGGCCGAGGACTCGAGGACGGAGTCGATCTTGTCCGCGGTCTCGTGGGAGTGCGGGGTGAGCAGATGGCGGAGGCGGTGGCTGAGCCGGAGGCGGCCGTGGTGGCGCGAAAACGCGCCGGGGCGCCCGGGGCCGTGACGGTCGCGCTCGTGGGGGTGCCCGCGCGGTCGCCCGTGGCTGTGGCTGGGGCTGGGGCCGTGCCGGTGTCCGGGCTCGTGATCTCGGCCGCGCTCGTGCCGGTCGTTCACGTGGATCCCCTTCCGGTGTGCGAGGTGGACGGGCTGTCGCCCACGGGGTCATTATGTGCGTATGAGCGCACGCATGCACCTCTCATCTGCGCACGATGCGCACCACCGCACGCCCGGCGACGAGCAGTTCGCGCTCGCCGCGGAACTCCTGGACATGCTCGGAGACCGCACCCGGCTGACCCTGCTGCACGCGCTGACCGGCGGCGAGGCCGACGTCGGCACGCTCACGGAGGTGTGCGGGGCGGCGCGGCCCGCGGTCAGTCAGCATCTGGCGCGGCTGCGCCTCGCGGGGCTCGTGGACACGCGCAAGGAGGGCCGCAGGGTGATCTACTCACTGCGCGACGGGCATCTGCGGCGGCTGGTGGACGAGGCGCTGAACGTCGCCGACCACCGGCTGGGCGACCGGCCCCCGCACGACTGAGGCAGTCGGAGAGGCGCTCGGCGCTCCCCCGGTCAGTACGTGGCGGCCGCGCCCAGATACTGCTCGGCGAAGGCGGCGGCCGCGGCGCGGGACGTGAACAGACGCCGCAGCCGTGCCAGAGTGGTGCCCGCGCGGAACGGTTCGCCCGCCGCGGTGCCGTGGTAGAGCTCGGAGAGCCACTGCGAGAACTCCTGGCAGTCCCACACGCGCCGCAGGCACGCCTGCGAGTAGCCGGCCAGTCCGCTGTCGGCGCCGGTCGTGAGGTGAGCGGCCAGCGCGTCACCGAGCAGGAAGGCGTCGTGCAGGGCGAGGTTCATGCCCTTGGCGGCGATCGGCGCGACCAGATGCGCCGCGTCCCCGGCGAGGAAGAGGCGCCCGAACGCCATCGGCTCGGTGACGTAGTCGTGCATGTCCAGCACACGCTTCTCGATCAGCCTCCCCTCGACCGGAGGAGGCGCGCCGGCCGCACCGAGCCGTCGCCGGAGCTCCGTCCAGACCCGCTCGTGCGGCCAGTCGGCGGGGTCGGCGCCCGGCGGGCACTGGAGGTAGTAGCGGGTCACCTCGGAACTGCGCGGCATCTGGCCGGCGAACCCGTCCGGGTGGCAGCCGAAGACCACGCTGTCACCGGCCGGCGGCGCCTCGGCGAGCAGTGCCAGCCAGCCGATGCCGTAGTCGTGCCGCGCCACACGCGCCCGCTCCGGCGGCAGCGCGGCCCGCGTCGCCCCGCGGGCCCCGTCACAGCCCGCCACGAAGGAGCACTCCACGACCTGCCGCCCGCCGGTCTCCGGGCAGGTGTACGACACCGACGGCCGGTCGCCGTCCACGTCGTGCAGCCGCACGTCCCGCACGCCGAACCGGATCTGCCCGCCCCGCACGTCCGCGTACGCGTGCACCAGGTCCGTGACCAGCAACGGCTGCGGATAGATCCAGTGATGGCCGCCGGTCAGCTCCTGGTAGGGGAAGCGGTACCGCTCCCCGCCGAAGCGGAACTCGCACGCGGAGTGCAACTCGGCCCGCTCCAGCAGGTTCTGTGCGAGACCCCGCCGCTCCAGCCCGCGCACCGCCCCTTCCTCGATCACCCCGGCCCGGGGCCGCCGCTCGATGGACTCCCGCGACTCGGCCTCCAGGACCAGGCACTCCACACCGGCCGCCCGCAGGATGTTGCCGACTGTGAGCCCGGCCGGGCCGGCACCCACGACGACAACCGAAAACCGTTGGGAGATAAGGGAGTTGGGGTGAGGGTGAGAGGGCAAGGGCTGCGTCATCCGGTCATTATGACGGTGCGCCGGTCGGCTGCGGCCGAGTCGTCGCGCCCTTCCTCACGGCCTGGGGCGGCGAGGGCTTCAGGCCTGGCTCAGCCGCGGTATCTCGATCGCGGGGCAGCGGTCCATCACCATCTCCAGGCCCGCCGCGCGGACCCGCTCGTAGGCAGCCTCGTCGATGACGTCCAACTGGAACCAGATCGCCTTGGCGCCCTCGGCAACCGCCTCGTCCGCGACCGCCCCGGCCAGTTCGCTGTTCACGAACACGTCCACGACGTCCACCTCGAAGGGGATCTCCGCCAGCGAGGCGTACCCCTGCTCGCCGTGCACCGTCTCGGCCTTCGGATGCACCGGCACCACACGTTTGCCGAAGCGCTGCAGCACCTGGGCGACGCCGTACGCCGCGCGCTGCCGGTTCGACGACAGGCCCACCACGGCCCAGGTGTCGCCGAGCCCGGTGAGAATCCTGCGGACCGTTGCCTCGTCGCCGTACACCGTGGGCCTCCTGAGGGGTGGTAGCCGTAGTGGTCGTCAGGGAGCTGTGAGCTGCCCTACGGGCAACGAACCGGAGTCCGGAGTGATTCCCGGGGACACGGGGAACGTCCCGGAGCCACGGCGTCCCCCGAAAAGCGTGCGAGATGACTGCGCGGACCCGCTTGTGCGCCTACGCTCGCCTCGTGCTGCGCATCACCGACGCCCGGACCGGCGAACTCGTGGACGCCACCCCCGCCCGGCGGGGCCTCACCCGCGTCGAGGCCCACACGCGCGGGTTCGATCCGACGAACCTGCGCGTGCTGCTCGTCGCCGACCTGCTCGTGCGCGCCCTGGAACTCGGCGGCACCCCGGTGTGGGCGCTGCTCGACGGCGAACGGGACCTGCCCGAACTGCGTGCCGCAGGCGCCGCCCTCGGCGTACGGCCCTTCGAGGACGGCCGGGACGCCGGTACGGGACTGGGGGAGGCCCAGGTCCTGCACGTGGTGAGCGAGGGCGGCGCGGCACCCGACGGAGTGCGTGTCGCCGTCGCCCCCGTCCACCAGGAAGGGCTGGGTGACGCGCCGGACGGAGCCGATCGCGCCGATTCCACCGATGTACCCGGCCCCGCCCGCCTCACCGCCCCGGACAACCCCACCGAGCCGGCCGTCCTGCGGCTCGCCCTGCTCACACCTCCCCGGAGCAGTCCGCTGCGGCTCGACCCCGCCGCCCTGGACGAGGCCGCGGGCACCCTCGGGCGCTGGCGCGGCGCGGTCGCCGCCTGGGCGCACCGGCCCTCGAGGCCCATCCCCGACACGGTGCGCGTGGCCCTGCGCACCGCCTGGGAGGACGACCTGGACGCGGTCGGTGTGCTCCGCGTGCTCCGCGCGGTGGAGCAGGACGCGGAGGTGCCGGACGGCGCCCGCTTCGAGACGTACGCCTACGCCGACCGGCTGCTCGGCCTCGACCTCACCCGGGACCTGGGGTCCCCGGCATGACCGGGGCCCCCGGCGGGACCGGGACGCCCGGGACGGGGCCGTCGCGTCGGCTGGTCGTGCTGCGGCACGCCAAGTCCGCCTGGCCCGAGGGCGTGCCCGACCACGACCGTCCGCTCGCCGCACGTGGCGAGCGTGACGCGCCCGCCGCCGGGCGCGCGATCGCCGGGGCCGTCGGCACGCCCGGCCTCACCCTGTGCTCCACCGCCGTACGCGCGCGCCGGACCTGGGAGCCGGTGGCGGCCCAGTGGGACACACCCCCGCCGGTCCGGCACGAGGCGCGGCTCTACGCCGCCGGTGTTCCCGACCTGCTGGCCGTGGTGCGCGAGGTGCCCGCCGAGGTCGGCACCCTGCTGCTGGTCGGCCACAACCCGGGCCTGGCCGACCTCGTCCTGACGCTGGCCGGCGACGGTGTGGGCGACACGCTCGACCGGGTCCGCGCCAAGTTCCCGACCTCCGCGGTCGCGGTGCTGTCCTGGCGCGGCGCCGCCTGGACGGACCTCGCCCCCGGCACCGCCCTGCTGACCGCGATGACCGTACCCCGGGGCGCCGCGCGGTAGGCCGTTTCAGCCCCCGCCCGCCCGGCCGTCAGCCCTGCCTGTACCGGTCCGGCCCGCCCTCCCGTCCGCCGCCCGCGACGTCCCGCCCGGAGGGCTGCGCATAGGGTGGCCGGATGCAGGACGAGTACCGCACCGTCACCCGCGCGGGTGTGCACGAGACCGAGATCAACCGCTCCCGTTTCCTGTGCGCGCTCGCCCCGGCGGCCACCGAACGTGAGGCGCAGGAGTTCGTCGCCGCCGTCCGCAAGGAGCACGCCGACGCCACCCACAACTGCTGGGCCTACGTCATCGGCGCGGACGCCTCCGTCCAGAAAGCGAGCGACGACGGCGAACCCGGCGGCACCGCGGGCGTCCCCATGCTCCAGATGCTGCTGCGCCGCGACATGCGGTACGTCGTCGCCGTCGTCACCCGCTACTACGGCGGGGTCAAACTCGGCGCGGGCGGACTCATCCGCGCGTACGGCGGGGCCGTCGGCGAGGCGCTGGACAGTGTCGGAACGCTCACCCGGCGCCGGTTCCGGCTGGCCGCGGTGACCGTCGACCACCAGCGGGCCGGCAAGGTCCAGAACGACCTGCGCTCCACGGGGCGCGAGGTGCGGGACGTGCACTACGGCGAGGAGGTCACGATCGGGATCGCCCTCCCGGATGCCGACGTGGACGCCTTCCGGTCCTGGCTCGCGGACGCGACCGCCGGGACCGCCCGCTTCGAACCGGGGGGTGAGACGTACGGCGACGTGTGACGACCGCAACCGTGCGCCCCGTCGGCTTGGCAAAGGTGCAGTTCAGGCGGGTGTCGCTTCCTCAATGAAGGGCTCGTCGGTGGTGCCGGTGCTGGTTCGGCGCTGACCTGTGGGCACCCCTCGTCGTCCCTGGTGACCTGTTCCGTGCTGGTTCCGTGCTGGGGGAAGGCACTGAGTCGCAGGCGGCGGGGCGAGGTCTGGCAGGCGCCGGCGAACCGGTCGGCGGCCTTCTGGTGGACGAAGACGTTCACCGATCCCAGGCTCTGCGCGGCCATCGTCGAGACCGGCACCGACTCCTGCCGCCTCGCCCAGACCAAAGCAAAGCCCGGGCCGAACGATCCATCGGATGACCACGGCCGCTCGAGCCGTGCAATATCCCCTGGGTTCGTCGGGATGGCTGTCCCTCGAATTGCCTCCGTTTCCCCAGGTCGGCATGGCGTCACGGCGCAGATGGCCCACATGGATCATGGCGGTTCTTCGGGAATCCCGAAGAACCGCCATGATCCATGTGATGTGGCGCGCACCGGTGGCAGCGAGGAACCCGGTCGGATCCCCCATGCGGTAGTCGCTGCCTGACGGGAACCCACGGGATACTGCACAAACGCGTGCCCGGCCGAAGGGGGGAGATCAGTTGCCTGTTTCCTCTCTCTGTGTGTCATAGGTGTCGCGTGCTCGTGCGATGGCGGGCATGTTCTCCGAGGCCCACGCCAGCAGTACGTCGATGGGAGGCCGAAGCGTCTTGCCGAGTGGTGTGATCCGATACCTGACCGCCACCGGGCGGGTGGAAACGACCTCGCGCTCGACCACGCCGTTTCGTTCGAGTCGTCGAAGTGTCGCGGTCAGTGACTTCTGTGTGACCTGGGGGACGGCTCGGCGTAGTTCGTTGAAGCGGCACGGGCGTTCGCAGAGCTCGCTGAGGACGCTGAGCGACCACTTGTCGAGGATCTGGTCGAGCAGTTCGCGGTGCGGGGGATCGATGCGAAGTTCGTGATCGGTATCCATGGCGAAACCTGGTCTCGTTGAAGTGTCCTTCTTCCACTAGGTAGCTTACGAATACCTAGTTCAAAGGAGAAACACCCATGACTGTTCAGCACTTCACGCCCGAAGGCATGCTGCAGCCGGTCCCCTACCACCACGTCGCCGTGGGCACCGGAACGAAGCACGTCCACGTCAGCGGCCAGATCGCGCGCCAGGCCGACGGCACTCCGGTCGCGCCCGACGACCTGGCCGGACAGGTCGCCCAGGCGCTGCGCAACACCTCCACCGGGCTGGCGAGCGCGGGCGCGTCGTTCGCGGACGTGCTGCGCCTGACGTTCTACGTGACCCGGTGGAGCCCGGAGAAGATCGGCGACTTCATGGCCGGCGTGGAAGCCGTCGCCGAAGAGATCGGGCTCCCGCTTCCCATGCCGCCGGCCTCCCTCATCGGTGTCGACTACCTCTTCGAGCCGGATGTGCTCGTCGAGGTCGAAGCAACCGCGCTGCTCGGCTGAATTCCTGAGACGGATGCCTTCCAGCCTCGTTTTGACGCGGTCACCTTCAAGGACGGCGGAGGTCGGCCCACCGTCGCCCACGGACCGGACCGGGCCAGCCGCCGTCGACGGCTCGGTCCGGTATCGCAGTCGCAGTACGAACGGACCAGAGAACCGGTGTCACTGTCAGAAAATTCGACTGACCAATCCGGACCGTGTCGCGTTGGGGTGCCATCGGTCAGATCTCATAAACGCTCGACGGTGGGAATCACGCGCCGTGGTCGGGAACATGTCGCCCGTTGTGTCCGGGCTCGGACGAGCCGAAGCCTGAGTACGACACGGTCACGACCACTCTGACCGAGCGCCGGCTCGTCAAGGTGGCTGAGGCGCCGACCGTTCGGCGTCGGCCCCGCGAGGGCAGAATCGGACGCCGTTCTGTGCTGCTACAGACGGCTCCTCAGACCGACCATGCAGGAGACGGGCGTAGCCAGTTGCGCGTTCGCCGGAGGGATACCAAATCCGTTGATAATTTGGTGCCATGGACTTTCGCCATCTGGGACGCAGCGGTTTAATCGTCAGTCGGATTGCGTACGGCAACTGGCTGACCCGGAGTTCATCGAGAAGCGAAGGGACGGAACTGGCCTGCGTGCGCGCGGCACTTGACGCCGGAATCACCACCTTCGACACCGCGGACGTCTATGCGGATGCCCACGCCGAGGAATCCCTCGGCCGGGCGCTGAAGGGGGAGCGCCGGGAGGGCCTGGAGATTCTCACCAAAGTCTTCGCCCCGGTCGGGCCGGGCCGCAACGACATGGGGCTCTCGCGCAAGCACATCCAGGAGTCGATCGGCAATTCCCTGCGCCGCCTCGGTACAGACCACGTGGATGTCTACCAGGCTCACCGGTTCGACCTCTCCACTCCGCTGGAGGAGACCATGGAGGCCCTCGCCGACGTGGTGCACTCCGGCAAGGCGCACTACATCGGCGTATCCGAGTGGACCGCGGACCAGATCAGGCACGGGTACGCCCTCGCCCGTGAGCTCAAGATCCCCCTGATCTCCAACCAGCCGCAGTATTCAGCCCTGTGGAGGGTGCCCGAGGCCGAGGTCATTCCGGTCTGCGAGGAGCTCGGCCTCGGGCAAATCGTCTGGTCGCCCCTGGCCCAAGGCGTGTTGACCGGCAAGTATCCGCCGGGCGGCAAGTGGCCGGAGGGCTCCCGGGCCACGGACTCGAACGACGGCTCAACGGTCCTGGCCGCCTGGCTGACGGACGACGTCCTCGGCCGGGTGCAGCAGCTGCGGCCGATCGCCGCCGACGGCGGCCTGACGGTCGCGCAACTCTCGCTCGCGTGGGTACTCCAGAACCCCAGTGTCTCCGCGGCCGTGCTTGGTGCATCCCGGCCCGAGCAGATCACCGAAAACGTCAAGGCGGCCGGCACCAGACTGGACGACGACGTCATGGCCCGGATCGAAACCGTCCTCGGCCCGGTGGCCAACCGTGACCCGGCGGCCACGGTCGAGAGCAGCCCGTCGTCCCCCGACTGGCGGCTCGCCTGACGGTGCGAGCGTGGGCCTCCTCGCGGACGTATGACACGTCCGCGGGTCCCCTCAGTCAAGTGCCGCGACTTCACCGGTGGTTCACCAGGCGATGGGCAACCGCAGCAAGCTCCGTACCTGCATGCCGTCCTTCCATTCCAGTGAATTCATGGGAACGGCACACCGCATGCCGGGCAGCCGCGCGAACAACGCCTCGAATGCCACCTGCATTTCGAGGCGGGCGAGCGGCGCACCCAGGCAACGGTGGATTCCGTACCCGAATCCCAGATGGGGATTGTGCTCCCGGGTCAGGTCGAAAAGGTCCGCGTTCTCGAACACCGATTCATCACGGTTGGCCGAGGGAATGGCAGGAAGTACGGATTCGCCCGCACGGACAAGCGTTCCGCTCAGCTCGACGTCCTCGGTGGCGTAGCGCGCGAAGGTGACATGGGAGATGAGGGGTACATAGCGCAGCAGTTCCTCGATCGCCCTCGGCGTCGACTCGCGCTCGCCCTGAAGCAGTTCCAGCTGCTCGGGGTGGGTGAACAGGACGTACAGAGAGTCGATGAGCTGCGACGAGACCGTCTCGTGCCCCGCGATCAGCAGGACACTCGCCAGCTCCACCAGCTCCTTCTCGGAGAGCTTCTCCTCCTCGTCGCTGGCCTTGACCATGGCGCTGATCAGGTCGTCCTGCGGCTGCTGACGGCGGGCGGCCATCAGCCGCGCGATGTATCCGTGCAACCGCTCGGTGTCCGCCTCGATCTCCTCCTCCGTCATCACGGTCGTGGCGGAAAAGGCGTCGAGCCAGCCGCGGAACTGCTCGCGGTCCTCGAACGGGACACCGAGCAGATCGCAGACGACCGTACCGGCGAAGGGAACCGCGAACCCCTCCATGAGATCGCCTGGTGGCCCCTGAGTGACGAGGCCGTCGATCAGCCGGTGCGCCTCGCCTTCGACCCGGGGACGCAGCAGCTCGACGCGGCGCGTGGTGAAGACCTTTGCCAGGAGCCTGCGCAGCCGGGTGTGGTCGGGCGGGTCCATGCCCAGGATGCTGGTGTGGATGGGCAGCGGGGTCAGACGGGACTCGTCGTGCTCCGCTGCCATCGCACGGCTGAACCGGGGATCCCCCAGGATCCTCTTCATGTCCGCGTGCCTGGTGACCAGCCAGGCGTCCTCGCCGAAAGGGCAGCGAACCCGGAGGACGGGTTCCTCCTGGCGCAGCTCTCTGTACAGCGGATCGAGGTCCAGAGCGATCGCTTCGCTGAAGGGGTAGCTGCGGGGTGACTGCTGGTCGCTCATGCGGACTGCACCTTTGAGAACCGGTCGTAGTGCTCGACGAGGCTCTTGGGCCGCATGTCGGTCCAGTTCTCCTCGACGTACGCGAGGCATTCCTGGTGGGAGGCAGGGCCGTGGACCGTGGTCCACCCCGCGGGCACGGCGGTGAAGGACGGCCACAAGGAGTGCTGTCCCTCGTCGTTGACCAGCACCGAGAAAGTGCCCTCGGTGTCATCCCAGGGGTTGCTCATGATGCGTGACCTTTCCGTGGACGAATGGATGAGGTGATGGCGTGGCTCTCCCGGGCCGGCCACGGTGATGGTGTGGTGCTCAGCGGACGGGCGGTGGGAAGAAGCCTGATGCTACGAAGTGATCGGCGTAGGTCCGGATGAGCGCGCCGTCCAGGGCCGGGAACGCCGGTCCCGAGTCTGCAAGGCCGGTCAGGGTGTTGGTCCGGTCGAGACGGATCTGCCCCAGGCGGGACAGTGCGGGCAGGGTGTCGGCGAGCAGCACGGCCGCGTCAAGGAGCCCCGCGCCTTTCTCCCGCTCCGCCTCGGCGTCCGCCTGCCGGCGCAGGGCTCGTATCCAGTCGTCGAGGCTCATGGTGGCCAAGTGATAGCCGTACGACCGCAGGTGGTCGAGGAACGTGTCGAAGGGGACGGGTTCGGGGCACGTGAGATGGTGCGCCAGACCGATGCCGCCGGGGCGGCGGGAGAGGTGGACGAGGGCGGCCGCGGCGTGGTCCACGGGGATCAGGTCGACCACGGGGGGCGGGGCGTCCCGACCGGCAGGGTGCGGGGCGGCCCCGATGACGAGCATCGCCCGCACGAGCTGCCAGAGCACGTCCTTGCTGGAACCGGCCCCGCTGACGGTGTGCCCGCTCACCCGGCCGAACCGGTACACACTCACCGGGAGCCCACGCTCGGCCGCCTCCCACACGAGCTGCTCCGCCGCCCACTTGCTGGCCGTGTAGCCGCCTGGCATGAGGGAGTCAGGGCGTACCCGGTGGGACTCGGGCACGGGGCCGAGGTTCCCGTGGTCCTCGTCGGTGTTCACGGAGACCGCAGCCGTCGAGACGTAGTGGACCAGCACCGGGACCGAGCGGGCCGCCAGGCGAAGCACCTCCTGGGTGCCGGACACGTTGGACGCCCTCAGCCGGGCGTACGGTTCGACCGCGTTGACCCGCGCGCCATTGTGATAAACGACGTCAGTCAGGGCCGCCAGGGCGTCGAACCGCTCCGGGGAGAGGCCGAGCAGGGGCTTTTCCAGATCACCGGGCACGGGCACGATCCGGCTGCGGATGGACTCGTTCCACAGCCCGTACTCCGCCAGGCTCTGCCGGACGCGCCTGGACGCCTGCTCGGTGTCGTCCGCGCGAACCAGACAGTGGATGTCGGCACTCGTACGGTCGAGGAGTTCGCGCAGGAGGAAGGCGCCGAGGAAGCCCGTCGCGCCCGTCAACAGGATGTTCTCGTGATCCGTCGCGTCGCCGGAGGGCCCCTCTCGCTGGGGCCCGACGGTGATCCGCGGGTCGAGCACGGCCTCTGCCACGAGGTCGGCCGGGGCCGGACCGGATGCGGAAGCGTCCGCCGGCGGGTTCACCTTGTCGACTGCCTCAAGGAGCGCGGCAACCGACTGCCGTTCGAAGAGGGTACGGACGGGCAGGTCCACCCCGAGGCGGCGGCGGATCCCGCTGATCACCCGGGTTACGAGCAGAGAGTGCCCGCCCAGGGCGAAGAAACAGTCGTCGATGGTCACCTGCGGGACGTCCAGAACCTCGGCGTACAGTTCGCACAGGATGCGTTCGCGCGGATTGCGCGGCGCCCGGCCTGCCGACAGCGTCGCGAGGTCCGGCGCCGGGAGCGCGGCGCGGTCCACCTTGCCCGTTGCCGCGACCGGCAGCGCGTCGAGGACCGTCACCGAGGCCGGGACCATGTAGTCGGGCAGCAGACCGGCCAGATGAGAGCGCAGCTCAAGGCCGTTCAGGCCCGCCGAGTGGCCGGCGGGCACGACGTATCCGGCGAGGCAGGTGGCGCCGCGGCTGTCCTTGCGGGGGACGACCACGGCTTGCGCGACGTCCGGATGGGCGCTCAGGGCGGCCTCGACCTCGCCCGACTCGATCCGGAACCCCCGAATCTTGACCTGCCCGTCGGCACGGCCTATGTACTCCAGTTCCCCGTCACTGTTCCAGCGAACGATGTCGCCGGTGCGATACATCCGGGAGCCGGGGGCGCCGAACGGGTCGGCCACGAACCGGTCGGCCGTGAGTCCCGGCCGGCGCAGGTAGCCGCGGGCAAGTCCGGCCCCGGAGACGTGCAGCTCTCCGGGCATCCCGGGCGGCACGAGACACAGGTCGCGGTCGAGGACGTAGGTGCTCGCGCCCACGGTGGGTGTGCCGATCGGAGGCGTACCGCTGCCGGAGAGCGGGGAGCTGAGCGTGGCGCACACGGTGGTCTCGGTCGGGCCGTAGCCGTTAATGAAGCGGCGTCCGGCCGACCAGCGCCGAACCGTCTTCCCCGACAACGCCTCACCCGAGACGATCAGCGAGGACACGGAAGCCAGCTGAGCGGGCTCCAGCACGGTCAGCGCGGTCGGCGGCAGCGTCGCGTGGGTGACGCCGAGCCGCTCGACCAGGGCGGCCAAGCCGGGCCCGGGTGCGGTGAGTTCTGCCGGTGCCATCACCAGCGTGGCCCCGGTCAGCAGCCCTCCGCACAGTTCCCACACAGCCCCGTCGAAGCTGTGCGACGCGAACTGAAGGATCCGGCTCGACGCCGTCACCCCGAACCGCCGCAGCTGCACCTCGACGACACCGGAGAAGCCGGAGTGGGTCACCACCACGCCCTTGGGGCGGCCGGTGGACCCGGAGGTGTAGATGGCGTATGCCGGACTCGTGTCCGCCAGCGGGCGCACCCGCTCACCGTCGGCGACGTCCGTCTCCTGACACAGGCCGACGGCGTGCCGGGTCTCGGCCTGGTCCAGGACGACCCGGCGCATACCAGGGGCGCCGGGAACGTCCGGAAGGGAAAACGACGTGTCGAAGTCGGTGAGGAGCAGCGCCGGACGGACGTCCTCAAGCATGAACCGGAGCCGGACGGCAGGGTAGTTGGCGTCCAGCGGCAGATACGCGCCTCCCGCCTTCAGCACGGCGAGGGCGGCGATGACCGAGTCGACCGTGCGGGGCAGTGCGATGGCCACGTACTGCTCGGGACCGATGCCGCAGCCGACGAGGTACCTGGCGAGCTGGTTCGCCCGTGCGTTGAGCTGACGGTAAGTCATTTTCCGTGCTGGCCCCACACCGTTGTCGAAGAGCAGCGCTGTCGCCTCGGGCGTCCGCTTGACCTGCGTCTCGAACAGATCGGGCAGGGGAAGTCGCGGTACACCCCGCAGCGTGTTGCGGCTCTGCTTCAGCAGCGTTTCCCGCTCGCCGGGGAGGACCGCATCCAGCGTGCCGATCCGCTGCCCGGGGTCGGTGGTGACCGCGTTGAGGAAGCGAAGGAACCGGTGGATGAGACGCTCGACGCTGCCCCGGTCGAACAGGTCGGTGCTGTACTCCGCCACGCCGTCCATCCCCTGCGGGCGCTGGTCGGCGCCCTGGCGCTCCCGCAGGCTCAGTGAAAGGTCGAACCTGCAGGCACCAGTGCTCACCGCACGCTCCCTGACGATCAGGCCCGGCAGCTCCGGCGCGCTCTGCGGAGCGTTCTGCAGGGCCAGCATCACCTGGAACAGGGGGTGGTGGGGCGTCCCGCGCGCCGGGGCGAGGGCGTCCACAAGCCGCTCGAACGGCAGGTCCTGATGGGCGTACGCGGCCAGATCGGTCTCCCGCACCCGGGCGAGCAGATCCCGGAAGGCGGGGTTCCCCGAGGTGTCGGTACGCAGCACCAGGGTGTTGACGAAGAACCCCACCAGATCATCCAGGGCTTGGTCCGTGCGGCCCGCCACCGGGGTGCCGATCGCGATGTCGTGGCCCGCGCCCAGCTTGCTCAGCAAGGTGGCGAGCGTGGCGTGCACCACCATGAACGGGCTCGCCCCGCACTGCCCCGCCAGGTCCACGATCCGCCGGTGCAGCTCGGCGTCCACCGCGAAGTGCAGAGTATCGCCGTGGTGGGACGCGGACTGCGGCCGGGGCCGGTCGAGGGGGAGTTCGGCGCACTCGGGCAGCCCCTTCAGAGCGCCGGTCCAGTACGCGAGCTGGCGGGCGGCCGGACTGTCGGGGTCGTCCTCCTCGCCCAGGAGCCGCCGCTGCCACAGGGTGTAGTCCGTGTACTGGACCGGCAGCGGTTCCGCGCCGGGAACCTCACCGCGGCGGCGCGCCGCGTAGGCTGTGGCGAGGTCCCGCCACAGCGGTGCGAGGGACCATCCGTCGCAGGCGATGTGATGGACGGTCAGTGCCAGGACGTGGCGGTCCGGGGCGGTGCTGAACAGGTGCGCCCTGACCGGAATGTGGCCCGCCAGGTTGAACGGGTGGCGTACCGTCGCGGCCACCGCCGTGTCGAGTTCCGCGGGCGCCACCGTACTGACATCGAGCGGCGGCCGTGCGGCCGCGCCGTCAAAGACCAACTGCCTGGGCACACCTGCCGTTTCAGGAAAGACCGTCCGCAGGCTCTCGTGGCGCTCGACGACATCGGCGAGCGCGGCTTCGAGCGCCGTCCGGTCCAACTCCCCTTCCAGCTCAAGGACGAGCGGGACGTTGTACGTCGCGGCCGGACCCTGGAGCCGGTCGAGGAACCACAGGCGGCGCTGCGCGAAGGACAGCGGTACCTCATCGGGGCGCTCCATGGGCTGGAGCGGGGGACGGCCCCCGGCCGACGCCTGCCGCACGGCTTCGGCCAGACCGGCGACGGTCGGTGCTTCGAAGACGCTGCGCACCGGCAGCTCCAGGCCGAGCACTGACCGCAGCCGGGAGCTGAGGCGGGTGGCGGAAAGGGAGTGGCCGCCGAGGGCGAAGAAGCTGTCGTCGATGGTGACTCTCGACACGCCCAGGATATCGGCGAACAGCCCGCACAGCAGCTCTTCGAGAGGGGTGCGCGGTGACCGTCCGTCCTCGGCGGAGCCGATGTCGGGCTCCGGCAGCCGTCGGCGGTCCACCTTGCCGTGTGGCGTCAGTGGCATGGTCTCGAGCACCACCGTGGCGGCCGGGACCAGGTACTCGGGTAGCCGCCTCTTCAGGAAGTCGCGGACCGAGGAGACCAGGGCGCCGGTGTCCCGCGCAGTGGAGGGGGCGTTGACGAGCGAGGCCAGCGCCGTACCGGCCGGTGCCGGGGCTCCACCGCCGGGTGTGCCGGGCGGGCGGCGGGTCAGCACGATGTCCAAGGCGTCATCAGCGGTGGCGGACCAGGTGACGGAGGCCCGAAGACCAAACCGCGCGGCAAGCTCGTGCACTTGCTCGATCAAGAGGGTCTCGGCGTCGTCCTGCACGCCCAACGAGTGGATCCGGCCCGTGTCTCCCTTACCGTCCAGCGCCCGCAGTGCCGCGGCGACGGGTGCGATCCGGCTGTCGGGCATCCCAGTCACCCGGATGTCGACGGGCCGTCCGGCACCGAGGCGGCCGGCCAGCGATTCCAGGTCCGAGACGTCCTGGCCCCACCGCAGGTCTTCCACGGGGAGAACGAGCCCGGCTCCGCGTACGGCCTTGCGCAGCACGGCGTCGTAGCGGTAGCGGGTCAGCTCATTGACGTACCGCCCCCGCTTCACCCGCACCTCGCTGCCGCCGATGCCCGGGACGGTGTCCGTCAGTTCGGTGAAGAACGCCGGGTCCACCAGCAGCTCCTTCTCCCGGACCATGCCGTGCTCGACGGCCGCGCGCAGGGCGGCGGGGCTCGACGGCAACTCGGGGCGGCGCAGCTGGACATCGGTGTGGAAGGTGCGAAGGAGGCACAGGTTGCGTACGTCCCCGACGAAGACCGACCCGCCGGGGACGAGCAGCTCGACTGCCTTGGCCAGGACGTCCGTGAGGTAGTGCGCGTCCGGGAAGTACTGGGTGACGGAGTTGATGACGACGGTGTCGAAGAAGTCGACGGGCAGGCCGCTGACGTCGTCGGCCGCGCGGGCGCCCAGTTCGACCCGGTCCGCGAGCAAGGCATCCTGACGCACCAGTCCGGTCAGTGCCTCGATGGCCCGGCCTGACAGGTCCGTTCCCCAGTAGGCGTCGCACCGCGGAGCCAGCCGTGACATCAGCAGCCCGGTGCCCACGCCTATCTCCAGGACGCGACGTGGGTTCAGTTCACGGATTCGTTCCACGGTTGCGTCGCGCCACTCCCGCATCTGCTCCGGCAGGATGGGCCGGCCGTCGTAGCTGCTGTGCCAGCCGGAGAAGTCCTCGCCGAAGGGCACTTGAGCGATCTCGCTGTAGAGCGAGTTATAGATCCCCTGCCACTCGCTCACCGCGTCCGCGCTGCCCTGCTCGGTCCCGGCCCCGTCGGTGGGGACGACATAGCCGATGAGCCGTTTGTGTCCGGGCCGGTCCTCCCTGGTCACGACCACGGCCTGGGCGACACCCGGGTGCTCCGAGAGGACGGCCTCCACCTCGCCGGGCTCGACGCGGAAACCACGGATCTTCACCTGGTCATCGCCGCGGCCCACGAACTCCAGGAGACCGTCCAACCTGCCGCGCACCAGGTCACCGGTTCGGAAGAGCCGGGCGCCGGGCTCTCCCAGAGGGTCGGCGACAAACCGTTCGGCGGTCAGGGCCGGGCGATTCCAGTAACCACGGGCCAGGCCCGAGCCGCCGACGTACAGTTCCCCGACCGCACCTGGTGGGACCGGGCGCAACCGCCGGTCGAGGACCTCGATGCGCATGCCCGACATGGCGGCGCCGATGGGAACCACGGTGCCCGGGCCACCGGTGTCGGCGACCCGGTGGTAGGTGGCGAACGTCGTCGTCTCCGTCGGCCCGTAGCCGTTGACGACCGCCGTGCCGGGACAGGCCCGCAGGACCCGCCGGACGGCCGCGGGCGAGACTGCGTCCCCGCCGGTCCACACTTCGCGCGCGCCGCGGAAGCACCGCGGATCCTCCTCCGCGAGGACGGAGAACAGCCCGGCGGTCACCCACAATCCGGTGATCCCCGCGTCCGAGACCGCCGAGGCGATGCCTCGGGCGTCCAGTTCGCCCGGGGGCGCGACCACGACCGTCCCGCCGCACAGCAGCGGCACCCACAATTCGTAGGTGGACGCGTCGAAAGCGTGCGGCGAGTGCAGCAGGACCCGCTCGTGGGCACCGCTGCGCCAGGTGTGGTCCCGGGCAAGACCCACGACGTTCTCGTGAGTCACCGCTACGCCCTTGGGCGTACCGGTGGAGCCGGAGGTGAACATCACGTAGGCGAGCTGCCGCGGTTCGGCAGGGATATTGGGGGAGGCCGGGCCCTCGTGCCCGTCCGAGGCGCCGGAGTGCACCGACAGGACCCGTGGCCCGGCGCCGAACTCATCCTGGGGACGTGGCCCGTCCGTCAGGATCAACCGGGATCGGGTCTGCTCGACCATCCACTGCAGTCGCGATGCGGGTTGCCGTGCGTCCAACGGCACATAACAGGCACCGGACTTGACGATGGCGAGCAGGGACACCACGAGATCGGTCGAGCGTTCCATCAGGACCGCCACGGTGGAACCCGGGCCCGCCCCCTCCGCGGCAAGACGCCGGGCCAGGTGGTCGGAACGAGCGTCGACCTCCCGGTACGTCATGGCCGTGTCTTCCTCGGCGCCACAGATCAGTGCGGTCGCATCGGGAGTCAGCCGAGCCTGTCGCACGAAGGCTTCCGGGAGCGTCGCGGCGGCGGCGTCGGACGGGCCGGAACGTCCGAGGGGGACTGCGGAGCGCGGAGCATCGGCCGGGAGCCGGGGTGGGAGGGAGTGGTGCTGTGCGGACACGCGTCAACTCCTCTGCGCGGGCTCCTCGGAGCACGGTGCTGCCGGCCTGCCGGTCGGCCGACTGGGGAAGGCGCACTCAGTCGTCTGGTGAATGCGCAAGCGGACGATGCGTAGCGATCATGTCGCAGTGCGTTGCGATGCGGAAACGGGGCAGTGGCCGATTCGGCCGTTCTTGTAACCGATCGGTCGTGTGGGGTTCTGCGGCCAACCCGCAGGCGCGGTCACTCCCGGAGGTGGTTCCGCTGGGGCGCGAGCCCCGGCTGCACCACCGGGCGGCAGGGCGCAGTCGTGAGGTCATCCGTCAGGTACGCGGCCCGGAGATTGGCCGGAATGAAGTGCCGAAGGGCGGTTCGTGGTAAATGTCGGGCAAAGCTCCGGTGCGCTCCGCGCTGCGCTGGGAAGATCGCGCTTGCTTTAGCGATACGGCACAGGAGGAGCCACCTCCTGTGCCCGTGATGACCATGGAGATGCGTACCGGTGATCCACTGAAGGGGAGACTCGGGCCATGACTGCCGACAGGCGCGCAGTCGCAGCCGAAGTGGTCGAAGAACTCTACGACCGGGGAACCGAGTTGCTGAGCGCCCTTATGGGCGGCAGCATGCACTACGGATACTGGGCCAGCCCTGCCGACGCCGGTTCCATGGCCGAGACGTCCCGGCGAATGACCGAGCTCATGATCGACAGGCTCACGGTGCGCAAGGGGGGACGGGCCCTTGACGCCGGCTGCGGTACCGGCCGCCCGGCCCTCGGACTCGCCCGGTCCACGGGTGCGGAAGTCGTCGGCGTCACCATCAGCCGTGAACAGGTCCGGCTGGCGAACCTGGCGGCCGAGGCAGAAGGTCTTGACGGGCAGGTGAGGTTCCAGCACGGCGACGCGGCCGACCTCTGCTCCGCACCCGAGTCCCTCGACGCGGTGTGGCTGTCCGAGTCGCTGTTGCACATGCCCGATCCGCGGCGCGTAGTGAGGCAACTCGCTGCAGTCCTGCGACCCGGTGGCCGCCTCGTCATCGCCAACCTGGTGCAGTGAGCCCCGCTCGCCGAGGCCGAGGAGGCCGGCCTCGCGGCGTACCTCGAGATGACCGGCATCGCCTCGATCACCCCGCTGGACGTCTATCCCGGCCTGATCACCCACAGCGGGCTCGTACTGGACCAGCTCCTCGACGTCTCCGGCCACAGCGTCCGCAAGACCCTCGAGTGCGTCCTCGCCGGGCTCTCCGGGACAGTGGTCCCCGAGGTCGCGGAGACCGACGCGGCGAGCGAGGCGCTCAGGCAGGCAAAGGCCAGCGTGGAGCAGTTCGCCGGGACACCGGGCATCGGGTACACGCCGGCCGTTGTTGGCCCGACAGTTCTCTTTGCGGACCTCCGGCCGCGGTTGCCCGCTCGAGCTCACCCGGCCTGTCGCCGCCTGCCAATGGCCGTCCGGCTTCCCGGCCTCTCACTCCGCTCGTCCGCCGGCTTCGCCGTGTACCGGCCGCTGTGCACCGGGTGGCGCAGGTGAGGCACGAGAGCGAGAGCCGCACCAAGGGCGTCGACGGTAAGTCGGCTGTGGCGAGCGTTCATGTCCCGGGTTCACCAGAGCGGGTGCTGCGGCGCGGTCACGCTTCAACAGTCCCCCGTAGGCGTTCCTGCTCGCTGGGGGAGATGCGCGGACATGCACGGCTCCGGCCGACGTGTTGCGGTCGTGTAGCAGAACACCGCCACGCAAATTTCTCAGGTGGGATCTTCAGGCCGTTCTCGGCCCGACCTCGCAGAGACCGGTACGACCATGGGTAAGCGCAGGCACGACCCTGTGTGCACAGCTAGCGACGTAGTGCGTTCGCTCGCCATCCACGTCGCTCGTACTGCACAGGAGCGTGTCGGGTTAAACCTAAACTTGGCTGAAATATATGTACTTTATATCTCATAGCGCAATGAATCTCGCCGGGCATCAGATGCAGGCGGTCACCGGGTGAGACGATCCGATCGTTTGCGCCCGCTACTTGTGCCCAGTTATGCAGGGAGAGTCAATGGAAGATGCTGCTCTCACACCGGACACGGGAGTCGCCGCCGAGATGGTGGGACGGCCCGTGCGCTTCGAGTCTCAGAGGTACAAACCGACCGACAGCTACGCCGACATCGCCTGCGACAAGATCCGGCGCGGGAGCGAGGTGCTCGGTGCGAGCGAAAGCGAACGGCGGTCGCGGCTCGCCCTGGTCCGCGAGCTGTTCGGGGCCTGGGGTGAACTCCCCGCAGGGAAGCCGCCCGAGCGCGTGTGTTGGGTCGCCATCGACGGCATGCCTTTCGAAGTGTCGTTCGCCTGGGCCGACGGCCAGAGCGAGCTGCGCCTTTCGCTCGAAACCCCGAGTCACCCGGGGACGTCTCTTGCCCGTCAGGAAGACGGCAGGGCTTTCACCCGCAGCCTGGCCGACCGTCCGGGAGTCTCGATCGAGCGCTACCTCGCCGTCGAGGCCCTCTTCACGGACGGGGACCCGCGCGGATACTTCTCGCTCTCCCACGGGGTTGCCTGGCGGCGGGGCGGACACCCGCTCTACAAGATCTATCTCAACCCCGCCGTCGCTGGCCGCGAGCACGCTGTCGCTCGCACGGAGGAGGCCATGATCCGGCTGGGCATGGAACGCCCCTGGCGCGCCCTCGCCGATCACCTGGGCGGCGTCCACGGCATCGCGCACGAACCTGTCGGACTGGCCCTGGACCTGTCCGACACCCGAGAAGCCCGCTGCAAGGTCTACCTCGCGCACACAGGTGTGACCGTCGACGACATAGATGCCCAGTCGGCCGTCGCCCGCGATTACGTACCCGGCTCCTTCGCCCGTGCTCTCGAACGTGTCACCGGATGCCGCGAGTCCGGATGGCAGAAGCCCCCCGTCACCTGCTGGAGCTTCAGCTCTGCTCAGGACGCGCCGGGCGCCACGCTCTATGTGCCGCTCATCCCCGGTCACAGCGACGACGCGACCGCGCACGACCGCGTGGCGGCCTTCATGCGCGAGGAGAACGTGCACCCGGCGCCCTACACGGCCGCTCTCCACGCTCTGTCGGACGGTCCGCTGACGGAGTCGGCGACCCAGAACTTCCTCTCCTACCGCGGTGGGCCGGCCCCGCGCTTCGCCGTTTACCTCGCCCCGGGCACCTACCGCCCGGCCTGACGGCAGTGACCGGCAGGGCACCACCCCGGTCGGCCCCCGGGTGTGAGCGTCGCGGTGACGGTGTGGAGCGACAGCCCTTGGATTCAACCGGTCAAGGCAACACTCTCGGCTGGTGTTCGGAATCCCAGGCACTCGCGCGGACGGCTGTTGAGCTTCGTCGCGATGGCGTCAAGGTCGCCCTGGCTGAACGTCGACAGGTTCGTTCCTTTGGGCAGGTACTGCCGGAGCGGCTTGTTGGTGTTCTCGATGGTGCCACGTTGCCAGGGGCTACGCGGTGCTGCGAAGAACACGTCGACACCGGTGCCAGCGCTGAGACGCTTGTGGGCTGCCAGTTCCGTGCCTCGATCCCCGGTCGGCGTGCTGCTGCGTAGTCGGGGGTTCATGCGCTCGTGGGTCTCGGCCAGAGCGGGAACGAGCACCGCGAGATGAAACAGACCCTGGTCTGGCCCACTTCGAAGGCCGAACCTGGCCAGGCCGGCATCATCACGTCACCCCGGTCTCGGTCGCCCACGCCTTCTGCACCCTGCAGCGACCGAGTCGAACCCCAAAAGAGACGGCGTCGGCCTGAGTCTCTACCGAGCCGTACGCGAGCTGCAGCTGCTTCCTCGTGATCTGGACCGGCGCCTGCCCCACCTGTCACCGCGACATGCCAGACCCCGCACCAACATGACCAAGCACTACCAGCTAGGCGTTCGCGGTCTCGTCCGGGTGGAGGGCATCCAGGATGAGAGTGAGGCCGAAGGTGAACTCGTCGGCGTAGTCGTAGCCGGGCTTGAGGACATGCTCGGTGGCCAGCTCGGTGAGGTGGGGGTAGGCGTCGGCGGGCATTTCGCGCAGGATGGCGCCCGCGACCTCGTCCAACTCCGCCGCGCCTGTGAACGGCAGGCTCAGCTCCTGGAGCACGAAGCCGTACAGGTAGCTATCGATCAGTGAGATGGCGTGCGCGGTCATGGGGACGGAGAATCCTCCGGCGCGCAACGCCCCGATGACGGCGTCGTGGTGGCGCAGGGTCGCGGGGCCGGGCTGGGAGCGGGAGTCCATGAGGCCGATGGCCCACGGGTGGCGCCGGAGGACGGCACGGGTGGAGGCCGCGCGATGACGCATGGCACTTTTCCAGTCCGTGTCGCGCGGCGGCAGGTCGATCTCGCCGAACACCGCGTCCACCATGCCGTCGAGGATGTCCTCCCGGCCCGCCACGTGGTGGTAGAGCGACATCGCCTCGACTCCCAGCGGTTCGGCGATGGCCCGCATGGTGAGCGCGGCCGCCCCCTTCTCGTCCGCCACCGCCACCGCCGTACGGATCACGCGCTCGCGACTGAGCGGGGTGCGCGCTGACGCCCCGCGCCGGCGCGTGCCTTTCTCACGCATCCGCCCCTCCTGTTCTTCGCCCTTGACTGCCTTACAGTGTAAGACTAGTGTGCCTTACAGCATAAGGTAAGCGTTCCGGTGAAAGGGCTGTGCCATGGGTACGGATCGCGTGAAGAAGGTCTGCATCGTCGGGGCTTCGGGGAAGCTCGGGCAGTACATGGTCGGGCACGCACTGGAACGCGGTTACGAGGTGGTCGGCGTGTGCCGGGAGCGCAGCGTGCCGAAACTGGCCGGGTTCGAAGACCGGATGACCGTCGTCCCCGGACCCACGAACGACCCGGAGGTGATCCGGCGGGCGGTCGCCGGATGCGACGGGGTGCTGACGGTCCTGGTGCCCTGGGGTGTACAGCAGTACGCGTCGGGCACGGCGCAGGCGGTGCTTGACCATGCCCGGCCGGGCGCGCGCCTGGTCTTCTCCTGCGGCTGGCACATCACGCGTGACGGCAAGGACAAGTACTCGCGGATGTTCACCATGGGCGTCCGGATCGCCGCCGTACTGGGCAAGCTCGTCCGCGCCGTCGAGATCGACGACCAGGTGGAGGCGTGCCGACGGGTGTTCGACAGCGGCACCCGGTGGACTGTGGTGCGCGGCAGCAACCTGGAGGAAGGCGAAAGTCAGGGCCTGCCAGTGTGGGGCCGGCACGTGGGCGATCCGGTACTGGCCAGCAACCTGACGCGCCGGGTGGACTTCGCGCTGTTCATGGTGGAAGCGCTCACCAATGACACGCTCGTCCAGGAGGCCCCCGCGATCGTCGGCTGCCGAACTCCCAGCGCCTTCGCCCATACCGACGGCCCCCACAACCACGCCTAGTACTGCAACGGTGCTTGCTGTGACTGCTGGCCAGGTCGGTCATTGGTGTGGTTATGGGTGGGGACCTTGCTGATGTCAGGTTGTGGGCGGGTGCACTGGCACACAGCGCCAGCCCATGGCGGACTGTTCGGCTTTCGTGCCGGTCGCCCATCGCGGAACCGCTATCTTCGTTCCGAACATCAGACATTCGGAGCGGTATGCCCAGGACATAAGAACAGACCGAGGAGCTCCCCGGAGTCGCAACTGCCGCCGCGGCCACCAATGACGCTCCGGTCCCAGGCTGGCTGCGGTGGTGGCCGTTACTACTCCTGGGAGCGGCGGTGCTTCCCGGGACGGCGCTCTTCGCCGTCGGCCGGTGGGGGAATGAGCCAGCCGTGCAGGCATGGCGGACCGTCTTTCTCTCTATCGCGGTGCAGGCATTGCCCTTTCTCATACTCGGTACGGTCCTGTCCGGTGTGATCAACGCATTGAGCCTTTCCCGAGCTCGCGGTCACACCGCCAGCTCGGAAAGGGCTCACCCCACCATCCAGATCACGGCCGACATCTATGGCCGTCTGACCCCGGATGCTGGTGGCAGACTGAGGTCCGTAATGGATCAGGTGCCGACGGGCGCTAGCGTGGTCGGTGCTGACCACGAGGACCATGCTGGTTCGGTGCTGACTACAGGGGCGGAGTAAGGGGAAACATGCAGGTCGGAGTGGCGTCTTGAAAGTTCTGCACACTTCCGACTGGCACCTCGGCCGGTCGTTCCACCGGGTCGGCATGCTCGGTGCCCAGGCCGAGTTCATCGGTCACCTGGTGACGACCGTGCGCGAGCACGCCGTCGACGCGGTGGTCGTGTCGGGAGACGTGTACGACCGGGCCGTGCCGCCGCTCTCCGCGGTGGAGCTGTTCGACGACGCCCTGCACCGTCTCGCGGACCTGGGTGTGCCCACGGTGATGATCTCCGGCAACCACGACTCCGCCCGCCGCCTGGGCGTCGGTGCCGGACTCATCGGGCGCGCGGGCATCCATCTGCGGACCGACCCCTCGGCGAGCGGCACCCCCGTGATGCTGTCCGACGCCCACGGGGAGGTCGCTTTCTACGGAGTGCCCTATCTGGAACCGGCGCTCGTCAAGGACCGGTTCGGGCTGGAGAAGGCGGGCCACGAGACGGTGCTCGCCGCCGCCATGGACCGGGTCCGCGCCGACCTTGCCGCCCGCCCGCCCGGCACCCGTTCGGTCGTCCTCGCGCACGCCTTCGTCACCGGCGGGGCGCCGAGCGACAGCGAGCGGGACATCACCGTGGGCGGGGTCGCCGCCGTACCCGCCGGAGTGTTCGACGGCGTCGACTACGTGGCGCTCGGGCACCTGCACGGCTGCCAGACCCTCACCGAGCGCGTGCGCTACTCAGGCTCCCCGCTCCCGTACTCCTTCTCCGAAGCGGACCACCGCAAGAGCATGTGGCTCGTCGACCTGGCCGCCGACGGCGGCGTCACCGCCGAGCGGGTCGACTGCCCGGTGCCGCGCGCCCTCGCCCGGATCCGCGGCACCCTGGAGGAACTGCTCGCCGACCCCGGGCTCGAACCGCACCGCGAGGCGTGGGTGGAGGCCACCCTCACCGACCCGGTCCGTCCGGCCGACCCGATGGTCCGGCTCGGCGAACGCTTCCCGCACATCCTCAGCCTCGTCTTCGACCCCGACCGCGCGCCCGACGACCCGGCGGTGTCCTACGCCCGCCGCCTCGCAGGCCGTGACGACCAGCAGATCGCGGAGGACTTCGTCGCCCATGTGCGCGGCACCGGCCCCGACGAGCGGGAGCGGGCCGTCCTGCGGGGCGCCGTCGACGCCGTCCGCGCCGACCAGGCCGTACGGGAGGTGGCGCGGTGAGGCTGCACCGGCTCGACATCACCGCCTTCGGGCCCTTCGGCGGCTCGCTCACCGTCGATTTCGACGAACTGTCCGCCGCGGGCCTCTTCCTGCTGCACGGCCCCACCGGCGCCGGTAAGACCTCGATACTCGACGCCGTCTGCTACGCGCTGTACGGCTCCGTCCCCGGAGCCCGGCAGAGCGGACAGGGCATGACCCTGCGCAGCGACCACGCCGCCCCCGCCACCCGCACCGAGGTCACACTCGACCTCACCGTCGTCGGACGCCGGCTCGAAGTCACCCGGCAACCGCCCTGGCAGCGCCCGAAGAAGCGCGGCACCGGCACCACCCTCGACAAGGCACAGACCTGGCTGCGCGAGTACGACCCGGTGGCCCGGTCCTGGAAGGACCTCAGCCGCTCCCACCAGGAGATCGGCGAGGAGGTCGCCCAGCTCCTCGGCATGAGCCGGGAGCAGTTCTGCCAGGTCGTCCTCCTGCCCCAGGGCGACTTCGCGCGGTTCCTGCGAGCCGACGCCGAGGCCCGCGGCAAGCTCCTCGGCCGGCTCTTCGACACCCGTCGCTTCGCCGATGTGGAAAAGCACCTCGCCGAGCGCCGCCGCGCCACCGAGTCCCAGGTACGGGACGGCGACGCGGAACTGCTCGCCGAAGCGCACCGGATGCAGCAGGCAGCGGGCGAGGCCATGCCCCTCGACGACCTCGCGCCGGGCGAACCTGGACTGGCCCAGAGCGTGCTGACCGCGGCCGCCGTCGCGCGCAGCACCGCTCGCGAACAGCTCGCCGTCGCCCGCTGCCGTCTCACCGCGGCCGAATCCGCCCAGGCCGCCGCCGACCGGTCACTGGACGACGTACGCGAGCGGGACCGTCTGCAACGGCGGTTCGCCGAGGCACGGGAGAACGCGGCGCGGCTGGCGGAGGGGGACGGCGCCCGGCGGGAGGCGCAGACCCGCCTGGACCGCTCCCGCAAGGCCGAGGCGGTCGCCCCCGCCCTGGAACTGCGGGAGTCCGCCGACGCCGAACACCGGGACGCGGCCGCCGTCGAGGCGCGCACGCGTGCCCTGCTCCCCGTGGCCCACCAGGAGGCGGGCGCGGGAGGGCTCGCCGCCGCCGCACGCCGGGCCGCCGAAGAACTGGGCGGCCTCGAGTCGGCCCGCCGTGCCGAGCGACGGCTCGCCGAACTCCTCGACGAGCGGGCCGTCCTGGACCGCCAGGAGCGCGCCGACGACGACGTGCTGGACGAGTCGGACGCCTGGCTCACCGGCTGGGACGAGACACGCACCGCGCTCCGCGCCCGCGTCGAGTCCGCGCAGGAGGCCGCGACCAGGGCCGGTGAACTCGCGGTGCAGCGCGACCCCGCGCACAAGCGGCTCAACGCCGCACGGCTGCGGGACCAGTTGGCCGGGGACACCGACCGCGCCGCCGAGCAGGCCCGAAAGGCCCGGGAGCAGGCACTCGCGGCCAAGCAGCACTGGCTCGACCTCAAGGAACAGCGGCTGGCCGGCATCGCCGCCGAACTCGCCGCGGGTCTCACCGACGGCGCGCCCTGCGCGGTCTGCGGGGCCACCGAACATCCCGCCCCCGCCCACAAGGACGCCGGTCATGTCGGCCGCGAGGCGGAGGAGCGCGCCCTCGCCGCCCACCAGGGCGCGGAGGAACGCCGCGCCGACGCCGAACGGCGCCTCGGTGTCGTCCGCGAGGCGCTGGCCGCCGCCGGAGCGGAGGCGGGGGACACGCCGACCGGCCGACTCGTCCGTGAGGTGGAGGAGCTGGAAACGCAGTACGCGCGTGCGCGGGACGCGGCCTCCGTACTGCACTCCGCGCAGGAACAGCTGCGGCAGGCGGAGCACGAGCACGAGCGGCGGGTCACCACACAGCGTGAGGTGGCGGTCCGAACGGCCGCTCGGACGGGCGTCCGTGAGCGTCTGGACCGGGAACAGACAGCGCTGGAAGAGGAGTTGACCACGGCGCGGGGCGCCGCGGACAGCGTGACCGTGCGCGCCGCCCAACTGGAGCGCACCGCGGCGCGGTTCACCGAGGCCGCCGAGGCCGCCCGGCTCGCCGACGGCGCCGCGCAGCGGCTCAAGCACGCCGACGCCAGGCTCGCGGACGCCGCCTTCCGGGCCGGGTTCGACACCCCGCGGGCGGCGGCCGAGGCACTCCTGGACCCCGCCGACCACCGCGCGCTGCAGCACCGCCTGGAGGCCCGGCAGCAGCAGGAGGCCGCCGTCCGCGCGGTGCTCGCCGAACCCGAAACCGCGGCCGCCGCCCAGCAGCCCCCCGCGGACCTCGCCGCCGCGCAGCGCGCCGCCGAGGACGCGGACCGCGGGGTGCGCGAGGCTGCCTCCGCCCGCGACGCCGCCGCCCGTCGCTGCGCCGAACTCGACCGGCTCTCCGCGCGGGCCACCGCCTCGGTGCGGCGGCTGGCACCGCTGCGCGAGGAGTACGACCGGGTGGCCCGCATGGCGGGCCTCACCGCGGGCACCTCCGCCGACAACGAACGCAGGATGCGCCTGGAGTCCTACGTCCTGGCCGCCCGCCTGGAACAGGTCGCCGCAGCGGCGACCGCACGGCTGCACCGCATGTCGTCCGGCCGCTACACCCTGGTGCACTCCGACGACCGCACGGGCCGTGGCCGCAGCGGTCTCGGCCTGCACGTCGTGGACGCGTGGACCGGCCGGGAGCGGGACACCGCGACCCTCTCGGGCGGCGAGACCTTCTTCGCTTCGCTCGCCCTCGCGCTCGGTCTCGCCGACGTCGTCACCGACGAGGCCGGCGGGGTCCGGCTGGACACCCTCTTCATCGACGAGGGCTTCGGCAGCCTCGACGACCAGACCCTCGACGAGGTGCTGGACGTCCTGGACTCCCTGCGGGAACGCGACCGCAGCGTGGGCATCGTCAGCCACGTCGCCGACCTGCGCCGGCGCATCCACGCCCAACTCGCGGTGGTGAAGAGCCGCTCGGGTTCGACGGTACGGACGCACGGCGTGGGCTGAGCCGAGCGCAGCCGGGCCGAGTGGGGGCAGCCGGGGCGGCAGTGGAAACGTGGGCGACGGCCGGGCGCGGGCAGCCGGGGGCGGGGGTCGCGGTACCGGCGTGCGCCGGGAGCTCCGCCCCGCCGTCATGGCTGACCATGCTCCCACTTTTGCACCCCGCACCCGAAGCACGCCGCCGTGACCCCCTGCCCCTGCGCGGCCGGACCGCGCTGGTCACCGGGGCCGGCAGACGCGGCGGCATCGGACACGCGGTCGCCCGGCGTCTGGGCACCCACGGAGCGAGCGTCTACCTGCACCACCACGTGCCGCACGACGCCGCGATGCCCTGGGGCGCCGACCGCACCGAGGAGGTGGCCGCCTCCGTGCGGGAAGCTCTCGGCGATCCCTCGGCCCGGGTGGTGTCAGGACCGGGCGACCTCTCCGCCCCGGCCGTGTCCGCCGGACTCCACGACCGGGCCGCCGCCGCACTCGGCGGACGGCTCGACATCCTCGTCGCCGGCCACGCCCTCAACGGCTGTGACGGCACCCTCGACACGATCGACACCGCGATGCTCGACGCCCACTGGGCCGTCGACACCCGCTCGGTGCTGCTGCTGCTCGTCCAGGCCCATGCCCGGCACCGGGCCGCTCTGCCCCCGCGCACCCCGGGCGGGCGCGTGATGATGACGACCTCCGGGCAGGACATCGCGGGCGGGATGCCGGGCGAGATCGCCTACGCCCTCCAGAAGGGCGCGCTCGCCTCGATCACCCGCTCCCCGGCGACCACGCCGGCCGAGCACGCCGTCACGGTGAACACCGTCAACCCCGGCCCGGTGGACACCGGACACCTCACCGGCGACGCCGTCGCCGCACGCTTCCCCGGCGGGCGGTGGGGGGCGCCCGACGACCCGGTCCGCCTCATCGCGTGGCCTGGCCACGCGATGAGGCGGACCGGGGCATCGGTCAGGTCATCGACTCCGAGGGCGGCTTCCGGCGCTGACGCCGGGGGAGCCGTCCCGGCGCCGGCCGCCCGCCCCGGCGGCCCGGCTCACAGGGCCGACAGTTCGTCCACCAGGTCGTCCAGGCCCAGCGAACCCTGGGACAGTGCCGCCATGTGCCACGCCTTGGGGTCGAAGGCGTCGCCGTGCCGCTTACGTGCGTTCTCCCTGCCCAGCAGCCAGGCCCGCTCGCCGAGCTTGTAGCCGATGGCCTGGCCGGGGATCGTCAGATAGCGGGTCAGCTCGCTCTCCACGAAGTCCGCCGGACGGCTGCTGTGCGCCCCGAAGAACTCCTCGGCCAGTTCCGGCGTCCAGCGCTCGCCCGGGTGGAACGGCGAGTCCGCCGGAATCTCCAGCTCCAGGTGCATGCCGATGTCGACGACGACCCGGGCGGCCCGCATCATCTGCGCGTCCAGGTAACCGAGCCGCTCCTCCGCGTCCGTGAGGAACCCGAGCTCGTCCATCAGCCGCTCCGCGTACAGCGCCCAGCCCTCCGCGTTGGCGCTGACCATCCCGACGGAGGCCTGGTAGCGGGACAGGTCCTCGGCGACGTGCGCCCACTGCGCCAGTTGGAGGTGGTGGCCGGGCACGCCCTCGTGGTACCAGGTCGACACCAGGTCGTAGACGGGGAAGCGGGTCAGCCCCATGGTCGGCAGCCAGGTACGGCCCGGCCGGGAGAAGTCCTCCGACGGGGGCGTGTAGTACGGTGCCGCCGCGCTGCCCGGCGGGGCGATCCGCGACTCCACCTTCCGTACCCGCTCGGCGAGCTCGAAGTGGGTGCCGTCGAGCGAGTCGATCGCCTTGTCCATCAGGCCCTGCAGCCACTCACGGACCTCGTCGACCCCCTCGATGTGCCGGCCGTGCTCGTCGAGGTGCGCCAGCGCCACCCACGGCGTCCCGGCACCCGGCAGGATCTTCTCGGCCTCCTTCTTCATCTCGCCGAGCAGCCGGTGGTACTCGGCCCAGCCGTAGGCGTACGCCTCGTCCAGGTCGAGGTCGGTGCCGTTGTAGTAGCGGGACCAGCGGGCGTAGCGCTCCCGGCCGACGGTGTTCGGCGCGCCCTCGATCGCCGGCGCGTACACGTCGCGCATCCAGTCCCGCAGCTCCACCACGGCCGCGGTGGCCGCCCCGGCCGCCCCGTCCAGCTCCGCGCGCAGGGCGTTCGGACCGTCCGCGGCGAAGTCCTCGAACCAGCCGCGGCCCCCGCCGGTGTCCGCCCACTCGGTGAGCTGCCCGACGAACGCGGCGGTCGGCCGCGGAGCCGCGTACAGTTTGCGTTCCAGTCCGAGCGCGAGGGACTCCCGGTAGCCCGCCAGCGCGGCCGGCACGGCGCGCAGCCGCTCGGCGACCGCGGCCCAGTCCTCCTCGGTCCCCGTCGGCGTCACGGTGAACACCTCACGCACCGAGTGGGCGACCGTGCCCAGGTTGCCGACCGAACGCAGGCCCTCGTCGGCCTCGTGCACGGCGATCTCCGCGGTGAGCCGCTCCCGCAGCAGCCGGGCGCAGCGGCGCTCGATGTCGCTGTCCGCGCCGGGCCTGGTCTCGGCCTCGGCGAGCCGGGTGAGCGTGGCCCGCTGGAGCTCCGCGAGCGCCGCCTGGCCCGCGGGGGAGAGGTCGGGCAGGCGGCTGGAACTCTCCTGCACGCCGAGGTACGTACCGGTGACCGGGTCGAGGGCGATGAGATCGTCGACGTAGGCGTCGGCGACCTCGCGGGGCAGCGGGTTGCTGGTCTCAGACATGACGACCATCCTGGTACGCGGCCCGCCGGACGTCACCCGGATTGAGCCGAGGGCGAAGAGGGCAGCAGGGGACCGCAGTCCCACTGCTGGAAGATCAGCCGCGTCTCCACGCGTGCCACCTCCCGCCGCGACGTGAACCCGTCCAGCACCAGCCGCTGCAGATCCGCCATGTCCGCGACCGCGACATGGATCAGATAGTCGTCCGGTCCGGTCAGGTGAAAGACGGTCAGTGACTCCGGCAGCGCCCGGATTCGCTCCACGAACGGCCCCACCAGCTCCCGCCGGTGCGGCCTGACCTGCACCGACAGCAGCGCCTGGAGTCCTCGCCCCAACTTGGCCGGGTCCAGCTTCAGCCGGTGCCCGAGGATCACGCCCGAGCGCCGCAGCCGGGTCACCCGGTCCAGACAGGTCGACGGCGCGACCCCCACCTGTGCGGCGAGGTCCCGGTACGTCGTCCGGGCGTCGTTCTGCAACAGCCGCAGCAGATGAAGATCCACCGGATCCAGTACGACAGACTCGGTCATCGGCCGAACGTAACACGGAGATCGGTTCCCACGGTCCGGCCGGTGTTCACCCTTCGGGGCATGGACGTACGCATGGGCACGCGCAGCACCACGAGAGCACTCGCCACCGAGGCCGTGCACGCCGGCCGGGACGACCTGGCCCGGCAGGGGCTGCACGCCCCGCCGATCGACCTGTCCACCACCTACCCCGCCCACGACAGCCGTGGTGAGGCCGCCCGGATCGACGCCTTCGCCGCCACCGGCGCGGAACCGGACGGCCCGCCCGTCTACGGGCGGCTCGGCAACCCGACCGTCGCCCGCTTCGAGACCGCCCTCGCCCGTCTGGAGGGCACCGAGGCCGCCGTCGCGTTCGCCAGCGGCATGGCCGCGCTCAGCGCCGTCCTGCTGGTGCGCGGCTCCATGGGCCTGCGCCACGTCGTCGCCGTACGCCCCCTGTACGGATGCAGCGACCACCTGCTGACCGCCGGGCTGCTCGGCTCCGAGGTGACCTGGACCGACCCGGCCGGGGTCGCCGACGCGCTGCGACCCGACACCGGTCTGGTGCTGGTGGAGTCACCGGCCAACCCGACCCTGACCGAGGTCGATCTGCGGGCACTCGCCCGCGACTGCGGCTCCGTGCCGCTGCTCGTCGACAACACCTTCGCCACTCCCGTCCTCCAGCGTCCGGTCGAGCACGGGGCGCGGCTGGTGCTGCACAGCGCCACCAAGTACCTCGGCGGGCACGGAGACGTCCTGGCCGGTGTGGTGGCCTGCGACGAGGAGTTCGCGGGGCGGCTGCGGCAGATACGGTTCGCCACCGGTGGGGTGCTGCATCCACTGGCCGGCTACCTGCTGCTGCGGGGCCTGTCGACGCTGCCGGTACGGGTCCGGGCCGCCTCCGCCAACGCCGCCGAACTCGCCCGCCGGCTCACCGCGGACCCGCGCGTGGTCCGCGTGCACTACCCGCGCATCGGCGGTGCGATGGTCTCCTTCGAGGTGCACGGGGACCCGCACGCGGTGATCGGCGGCGTACGGCTGATCACCCCGGCGGTCAGCCTCGGCAGCGTGGACTCCCTCATCCAGCACCCGGCGTCCATCAGCCACCGCATCGTCGACGCCGACGACCGCAGGGCCGCGGGAGTCGGAGACCGGCTGCTGCGGCTCTCCGTCGGCCTGGAGGACGTCGACGACCTGTGGGCCGACCTGGACGGGGCGCTGGGCCGACCGGACGGGACGCCCGGCTGAGGCAGCGCGCACGCGCGCGGTACGACGACGGAGCGGCCCGGCGGAATCCGCCGGGCCGCTCCGTCCGCGTGTTCGGTGCGCTCGGGGGGCGCCTGCGGACCGTGCGCCAGGCCCGGGCCCCGGGCCCGACTCCCCGGTCCGTGCGTCCGGCCGGCGGGCCCCCCGGCGCGGTGGCCTACGACCGGCGGCCGATCCTGGAGCCGCCGTGCTCCTGCCCGTCGCGCTCCTCCTGCGCGCGGCGGGCAGGCCGCTGCTCCAGGCGGGCGGTGATGACCAGGGTGCCTTCCTCGATCTGGTAGTCGAGGGGGAGCTCCAGGCCGCGCATCGCGGCGACCATGCCGGTGTTGGACGCCTGCGTCACCGCGTAGACACGGGCGCAGCCCGCCTCGCCGGCCATCGCCACCAGCCGGGCGAGCAGCTTGCCGCCGATGCCCCGGCGCTGCCAGGCGTCCTCGACGAGCAGGGCCACCTCGGTCTCGTCGCCGTCCCACAGCAGATGGCCGAGGCCGACGATCCGCCCCGAGGCGGTCCGTACCGCGAGCGTGCGGCCGAAGCGCGGGCTCAGCAGGTGGTTCAGGTAG
This sequence comes from Streptomyces yamdrokensis, assembly GCF_053890455.1. Classification (NCBI taxonomy): domain Bacteria; kingdom Bacillati; phylum Actinomycetota; class Actinomycetes; order Kitasatosporales; family Streptomycetaceae; genus Streptomyces; species Streptomyces yamdrokensis. The sequence goes on along the minus strand of NZ_CM132679.1, from coordinate 993,031 downwards.
CGGTCCACGTCGCCGACCGGCCCGTGGTAGCGCAGACGCAGCGTCTCGGGCGAGCACCGCTCGTGCATCGCCCGGGCCGCCTCCAGGTCGCCGGTGTCCGCCCGGCGCACGGTGATGTCGCTGCCCTCGGGCAGGGTGAGGACGTCCTGGCCGCGCGGGACCCGGGGGCCGAGCCGGGCGTCCAGCTCCACCAGGGCCCTGGCCCGCGCGAACTCGGTGGGCGTGAACGGCAGATACGGCCGCTCCACGGTGATCACGCCGCCCTCGGGAGCGCGCAGCCGCATCACGGTGTCCTCCAGGGTCCCCTCGACCGGCACACCCTCCGGCGCCCGCCGGCCGGAACCCGGCGTGGCGGGCAGCGAACGGATCGTGCACCGTCCCAGCAACTGCCGCAGCGCCAGCGGGAGTTCCGCGGCGTCCAGTGCCGTACGCGCGGCGAGACCCAGCATCCGGGTCGGAGCGTCCACCAGGTCGTGGGCGTCGGCCCGCTCGATCCAGGTGTCGGTGCCCCCGGCGCCCGCCACCGCCGCCGTGAGGCCGGCGCCGGACAGGTCGGCGGGGGCCCGCAGCAGGAACTCGTCGACCGTGGCCCGACCCAGCGGGTGCGTCTGCAGGCTCAGGATGTCGACACTCTCCCCGGCCAGCGCCGTGCACAGCGCGGCCAGCGCGCCCGGCTCCTCCCGCACCGTCGTCCGCATCCGCCACAGCGCCTTCTGGGCCGGGGCGCCGCGCACGGCCCCGTCGGCGGACGACAGGGCCGGTTGCCCGCCCCTCCGCCCGGCGGCCGGGGGCCGGGGGCCGGTATCGGATGCGGGGGGCGCGTGACCGTGGCGGCGTGCCCACCAACTGTGGAACGCCGCCGTGAACCGTGAGGCCGGTTCGCCTCTCGTCCGCCCCTGCGTGGGACGGCCGTGCGGGTCTCGCGCCACATCTGACATGTCTCGGCTCATGCGACCACTGTGAAGGAAATGTGTTTCGTGATCACTAACGCGTCATGGCTGGCGAGTAAAGAGTTCTTATGGTATCTATGATCCTTTTGTCGGTTTGCTGGCCGGCTGGTTGCCCGCTGTCCGGCTACTGGCCGACCAGGCCCGGCTGCAACCGCTTCGTGTACAGCACGGTGCCGTCCTGCTCCCGCATCCGTACGGTCAGTTCTCCGCTGCCGCCGTCGATGTCGACCTCGCCGAAGAACTGGTAGCCGCCGGCGGGCGAGACGTTCGCCGCGGTCGGCGCCTTCACGAACACCCGCTCCGGGCCGAAGGTGTTGTCGAGCGCGCTCGCCGGGAAGGCGCCCGCGTTCAACGGCCCGGAGACGAACTCCCAGAACGGTTCGAAATCCCCGAACGCGGCCCGCGCGGGCTGGTAGTGCTGGGCCGAGGTGTGGTGCACGTCGGCCGTCAGCCACACCGTGCCGGTGATCCGCCGGTGCTTGATGAACCGCAGCAGCTCGGCGATCTGCAGCTCGCGCCCCAGCGGTGCTCCCGGGTCGCCCTGGGCCACCGCCTCGACATGCTGGGCACCCTCGCTCGTGTCGGAGACGATCAGGCCGATCGGCATGTCCGCGGCGATCACCTTCCACACCGCCCGCGACCGCGTCAGCTCCCGCTTGAGCCATTCCAGTTGCTCCCGCCCGAGGATCCCCTGCGGGTCCACGGTCTGGTCACCGGGGGAGTTGGCATTGCGGTACGTCCGCATGTCCAGTACGAACACGTCCAGCAGCGGCCCCTGCCGCAGCACCCGGTGGACCCGGCCCTCGTGCGCGCCCGGCCGCAGCGTGGACATCGGGAAGTACTCGCTGAAGGCACGCCGCGCCCGTGCCGCCAGTACGTCGACGCTCTTCTCCGTGTACCGGCCGTCCGTGTCCGTGATCAGCTGGCCCGGGTACCAGTTGTTGCGCACCTCGTGGTCGTCCCACTGCACGATGGACGGCACCTGGGCGTTGAACCGGCGGAAGTGCTCGTCCAGCAGGTTGTAACGGAAGTTGCCGCGGAACTCGGCCAGGGTCTCGGCGACCTTGGACTTCTCCTGTGTGGTGATGTTCCGCCAGACACCGCCGTCCGGCAGTGCGGCGGTCGCCGGGATCGGCCCGTCGGCGTAGATGGTGTCGCCACTGAACAGGAAGAAGTCGGGGTCGGTCCGGGCCATCGCCTCGAAGATCCGGTAGCCGCCGAACTCGGGGTTGATGCCCCAGCCCTGCCCCGCCAGGTCGCCCGACCACACGAACCGCACGCCCTCACGCCGTCGCGCGGACACCGTCCGGAACGTACCGGTGACCGGCTCGCCGCAGCGGCGCGGGTCGTCCGGGTCGGCGAGCCGCACCCGGTAGTGGATCTGCTCACCCGCCGGCAGCCCGTGCAGCCGGGTCGTCCCGGTGAAGTCCGTGCCGGGGCCGAGCAGCGGGCCGTGACGGCGGCGCGGATGGCGGAACGACTCGGTCGCCGACGTCTCGACGATCATCCGGGCCGGGCGGTCGGAGCGCACCCACACCAGCCCGGAGTCGCGCGTCACGTCGCCCGTCTGCACACCCCACTTCGCCTCGGGGCGCCCGGACCGGGCGAAAGCGGGCGCCGACCCGACGGCGGCGGGCAGGGCCAGGGCCGCCGAGGCCGCGAGCGAGCCGCGCAGGACGGCGCGACGACCGGGGAGCGAACGGGGTGACATGAATGCGCCTCCAGAGGACGGGGGATCCGGCCGGTGTGCGCTGCCACAAGTACTCGGGCGGCACGGCCCGCACGCAAACCCCAAGTGAACAAATCGCCGCCGATCCGCAGGACCGACGCGCCGCCGGCGCCGTGTACCGCCCCGTTCAGCGGCTGCCGTCGAGCAGGACGCGGGCGACCAGGGCCGGGTCGTCGTTCATCGGGACATGGCCGCAGCCGGGCAGCCGGATCAGCCGCGCTCCAGGGATCGTCTGCTTGGCGCGGACCCCCTGACGCGGGATGAGCAGCCGGTCGCGGGCGCCCCAGGCGACGGTGACCGGGATGCCGGGCACGTCGTCGGCGAACCGTACGGCGGTGCCCGCCCGGAGCGTCTCGGTGAAGCCGGCGGCCCCGGCGAGCGCGCGGGTCTCGGCGACCACCGCCTCGGGGGAGCGGCGGCCCGGACGGGCGTAGATGGTGCTGGTCAGCGCCGCACGCCCGGCCGCCGAGCGGGCGAGCCGCTCGACCAGGGGCAGCGGCATGCGCTCCGCGATCCGCCGCATTCCGATCAGTACGCCGAAGGCGTACCGTCGCTCCGCCCGGGTCCAGAACCCGGCCGGGGACAGTGCGGTGACCGACCGTACGCGCTTGTCACGGCCGAGCTCCAGGGCCAGCAGACCGCCGAGCGAGTTGCCCGCGACATGGGGCCGGTCGAGTTCCAGCTTCTCGCACAGGGCGACGAGGGCGGCGTTCATGGTGGGCAGGTCGTGGGTGAGGCCGCCCGGCAGTGCCGGGGAGGCGCCGAAACCGGGCAGGTCCACGGCGATCACCTCGCGCTCGGTGGCGAGGATGTCCACGACCGGGTCCCAGGCCTGGCGGTGATGACCGATGCCGTGCAGCAGGAGCAGCGGTTCGCCGCGGCCCACGCGCGCGTAGGAGAGGGTCACGGTCTGTGGGCCGTGCGGAGAGGTGACCTCGAAGGAGACGGTCGCGGACATGAAGGTGCTCCTCGTCTGGGACTCGCGGTGGGACGCCGCCCGATGCCGTGGACAGCTTGTCAGCAATCGCTACTGGCGGGTAGCCCTCCCTCGGGTGCCCGCTTCCGGGCCCCGGCTCCGCGAGGTGCCCGAATCCGCCTGGACACCGCCGCGCGGGTCGGCTGGGATGCGGGGGTGAGCACCGACAGCACCGACACCGTGACCAAAGCCTTCGAAGAGCACCGCCCCGTCCTCCTGGGGGTCGCCTATCGCATGCTCGGCCGGGTGGCCGACGCCGAGGACGTCGTCCAGGAGGCGTGGCTGCGCTGGGCGGGCGGTGACCGGTCCGAGGTGCGCGAGCCGCGCGCCTACCTGGTGCGCGTCGCCACCCGCCTCGCCCTTGACCGGCTGCGTCAGATCAAGGCACGGGGTGAGACGTACGTCGGCCCGTGGCTGCCCGAGCCGTACGTCACCGATTTCGGCGACACCGCTCCCGACACCGCCGAGCAGGCGGTGCTTGCCGACTCTGTCTCCCTCGCCGTCCTCGTCGTCATGGAGTCGCTGTCCCCGCTGGAACGCGCGGTGTTCGTCCTGCGGGAGGCGTTCGGCTACCCCTACTCCGACATCGCCGTCCTGCTCGACCGCGGCGAACCGGCGGTGCGTCAACTCGCCGCGCGGGCCCGCAAACACGTCGAGGAGCGCCGCCCGCGCTACGACGTGGACCCTGCCCGGCGACGCGAGCTGACCGAACGGTTCCTGGCGGCGGCGGCCGGCGGCGACCTGGAGGGGCTCATGAAGCTGCTCGCCCCCGACGTACGGCTGGTCGGCGACAGCGGAGGCAGGACGCGCGCCCCGCTGCGCGTCCTGGAGAGCGCCGACAAGGTGGGCCGTTTCCTCGTCGGTGTCACCCGCAAGGGCTTCCTCGACCCCTCGGTCCGTCTCCTGGAACTCAACGGGGGCCCCGCGGCACTGGTCCTCACCGGGGGCAGGCCCGATTCCGTCTTCCAGTTGGACATCGCCGAGGGGCGGGTCCAGACGGTCTACGTCATCCGCAACCCCGACAAGCTGCGCGCGCTGGCGGCCGCCGAGTAGGGGCCGGCCACCCGCACACGGGGCCCGCGTCGTCCGGCGTGGGCCCCGTCGTCATGTCCGATTGGTATTGACCAAGGATGAGGGTCGCCATATGGTCGCAGAGAAGTGAAACAACCTTTAATAAACAAGGGCGCTAAAACGCCACCGGACCCAACGATCGCGGAGGACAGGGTGGGGACCACGCAGTTGGAAACGGTGCCGGAACCGAAGTACTGGCATCTCAGGACCGTGCTCAGCGAGGCCCTCGACTCGGAGTTCGCGGTGGGCGAGATCCTGCCCAACGAGCGCGATCTGGCCGCCCGCTTCGGCGTCGCCCGTGCCACGCTCCGTCAGGCACTGGAGCAGCTGGAGCTGGAAGGCAGACTGCAGCGCCGCCGGGGCGTGGGCACCACCGTCGCCCCGCCGCGCATGGGAGTGTCCCTCGGCACGGCGCAGCACGCCTGGCCGGGCGGATCCGACGACGCGTGGCAGGCCGCGGACTGCACGCTGGAAGCGCCGCCCGCGGCCGTCGCCGACACCCTGGTGACAGGACGGGACGAGCCCGTGCACACCGTGCGGCGGTCCCGGGTCTCGCAGGGGCAGCCCGTCGCCGCCGAGCTCCTGTACATCCCCGCTTCCTCGGTGCCCGACCTCTCCGCCATCGACGCCCCGTCGGGGGCGGCCCGCGCGCGTGCGGTGCTGCGCGAACTGCAGCACCTGGAACTGGAGCGGCACGAGAACGCGGTGGAGCTCGGCTCCGCCCGCGCGGACGACGCGAAGGAGCTGGACCGCCTGCCGGGCGCGCCCGTCCTCGTCGTCACCACCCGCTTCATCGCACGGGGCCGCGTCGCCGCGCTCTCCGTGGCCACCTACCGCGCGGACACCTGCCGGCTGACCTTCGGCGATTTCGGAGGCGTGGAGATCCACCACGGCCCCGAGCGCCGCGCCTCCTGAGCTTCGGCGTCTTCGGGCGCCGACCGCGGGCGACGGGACGTGCGCTGCCTGCGGGGCGAGGACCGGGGGAGCGGACCGGCGACGGGGCACACCGGCCGCCGTCGGGCCGCTCCGAGCCCGTCGGGGCAAGGCACGCCTGGGACGCGTGGTGCCACGTGGGCGGTCCGCCGCCTACCGGCGGGCCGTCACCGTGCCCTCCACCGCGAAGAGTTGCTCCTCCACATGGTCCAGGGCGAGACGTACCGCACCCGTCGCCACCGCCGCCTCCCCGAGGCGGGACAGGGCGACCTTCGGCGGACGCAGGCAGTAGCGGGCCAGCTCGCGCCGCAACGGCTCCAGTACGCCGTCCAGCCCGGCCGCCCAGCCGCCGATCACGACGAGTTCCGGATCCAGGGCCAGCACCAGTGCGGCCACGTCGTGGACCAGCCGCTGGATGAAGCGGTCCATGGCCGCGAGAGCCCGTTTGTCGCCCTCACGGGCCTGGGCGAAGACCTCGGCCACCGCTTGTTCGTCGAGCGGATGCAGCGGCTCGTCCGTGGTCGACAGCAGCTTCTCGGGGGTCGCCTCACGGCCCAGCAGATGCAGCGCGCCGATCTCACCGGCCGCCCCGCCGTACCCCCGGTGCAGCCGCCCCCCGATCAGTGAACCGGCGCCCGGACTCAGTCCGGCCAGCACGAACACCACGTCGTCGGTCCCGGTGGCGACGCCCTTCCAATGCTCGGCCACGACCGCCGCGTTGGCGTCGTTCTCGACCAGCACCGGACACCTGAAGGACCGGCTCAGCCGCTCGCCCAGATCCAGCCCCGTCCACCCGGGCAGCGCCGTGCCCAGCCGTACGGTGCCGTCCGCCTCGACGATCCCGGGCGTCCCCACACCCACGGCCCGCAGCGAGCCGCGGGGCACGCCGGCCCGGCGCAGCAGCTCGGCGACGGCGGCGCGCAGCCGTTCCAGCCGCTCGTCGGCACCGGCACTCTCCCCGACGTCCTTGGCCTGAGCGCCGATCACCCGGCCGTCCAGGTCGGCCAGCAGGGCCGCCACCCGGTGCGGCCCGATCTCCAGGCCCAGCAGATGCCCGGCCTCCGCCCGGAACCGGAACCTCCGGGCCGGCCGCCCCTGGCGCCGCGCCGCACCCTCCTCCGCCGCCTTCTCCACGACGAGGCCCGCCTCGATCAGCCCCTCGACAACGCCCTCGACGGTGGGCCGCGACAGCCCCGTCACCCTGGTGACCTCGGTCAGCGTCGCGCAGTCCGTGGCCCGCAGCGCGTGCAGCACCACCGCGGAGTTGATCCTCCGCAGCAGCGAGGGATCCCCGCCGGTCAGCCGACTCACCGTCCGTCCTCCCAGCTCGTGCGCGTGTGGGGCGGATCGTACTCGGCGCGGCGGGCCCCGGCGACCATCGGGCACGACCACCTCCGGCCCACGACCGGAGCCCGCCGCGGCCCGCCCGGCCGTTCACACGCCCCGTCCCACCCAGGTCGGCTCCGACGCGCCCGCCTCACCCGGGCGCCACGAACCCCGACTCGTACGCCGTGATCACCGCCTGCGTGCGGTCACGCGCCCCGAGCTTCGCCAGCACGGCGCTCACATGCGACTTCACCGTCTCCACCCCCACCACCAGCCGGCCGGCGATCTCCGCGTTCGACAGGCCCCGCGCCATCAGCCGCAGCACCTCCGCCTCCCGCTCCGTCAACCGCGCCCGCTCCAGCACGGCCCGCGCCGCGTGATTGCCACCGCTCTCACCGTACTGGGCGGCCAACTGCCGGACCGACGCCGGAAACAGCAGCGACTCGCCCTCGGCGACCAGCCGCACCGCGTGTACGATCTCGGCGGGCCGCGCACGCTTCAGCAGGAACCCGTCGGCGCCCGCGCGCAGTGCCTCGTACACGTACTCGTCCTGCTCGAACGTCGTCACCACAATGATCTTCGGCGGGTCCTCGACCGTCCGCAGCACGGCACGCGTGGCCTCGATGCCGTCCATCAGCGGCATGCGGACATCCATGGCGACCACGTCCGGCCGCAGCTGCCGCACCAGCGGAATCACCGCCGCTCCGTCGGCCGCCTCCCCGACGACCTCGATGTCGGGCTGCGCCTCCAACACGGCCCGCAGGCCCGTGCGTACGAGGGGTTCGTCGTCGACGAGGAGAACGGTGACCGGCATCCGGTCAGCCTACGGCCTGGTGCGCCACACCCCGCCTCAGCCCAGCGGCAGTTCGACCCGGACCCGCCAGTCGCCCTCGTCCGGACCGGTCCGCGCCCGGCCACCCAGCAGCGCGGCGCGCTCGCGGATGCCGCGCAGGCCGCTGCCGCGCCCGGGACCCGGTACCTTCCCGGCGAGTGGATTGCGGATGTCCAGCAGCAGTGTGCCGTCGGCGACCTGCACCCCCACCCGCACCGGAACCGGCCCCGCGTGCCGCAGCACGTTGGTCAGCGACTCCTGCAGGATGCGGTACCCCTCGCGCGAGACCGGGCCCGGCACGGTCTCCAGAGGGCCGGCCACCTCGGCGTCGATCTTCACACCGGAGGAACGGGCGGACTCCAGCAGACGGTCGGCGTCCACCAGCGTCGGCCGGCTGCTCACGGGCCTCTCCGGCTCGCGCAGGATGCCGAGGACCCGGTCCAGGTCCTCCAGGGCGGTCCGGCCGGTCTCCTCGATGGCTTCCAGGGCCCGGTCGGTGAAGGCGGGATCGCCCGCAGCCCGCGCGGCACCGGCCTGCACCACGGCGACGGTCAGGGCATGGCCGATGGTGTCGTGCAGTTCGCGCGCGATACGGGTGCGCTCGAGGAGCTGCTCGGTACGGGTCTCCAGCGCGGCCAGACGCTCGGCGGGGGAGGGGCCGAGGAGCCTCAGGGCGAGCACGGTGATGAGCCTGCCCGCCCCGACCACCAGCCCGGCGAGCAGGAGCACCGGCAGGGGGACCAGCAGCGCGTGCCACCAGTGCTGTCCGGGAACCTGGACGAACGTCGCGGGGTCCGGTGCGCCGCCACGGGCCGTTGCCACCAGGTCCGTGGCGAGCATGGGGAGATGAATGGTGAGGAAGGAGACCACGCAGCCGATGGCCAGGCGGCACTGGAGCCATACGACGGTCCGCCCGCGGTCCGCCCACCCGGTGGCCGGAGTCGTGACGATCTCCCTGGGACCCGCCCCCTCCGCCTTCCCCGGATCTCCCGTGTGCCGGGGGTCGTCCGCGCCGTGACGGCGGCCGAGGAGCAGCACGGAGGCCTGGATCCCCTCCGCCGTCCGCATCGCGGGGACCAGTCCGGCGAGTGCGAGGAGCACCACGGCGACGTACATGCGGGAGCTGTCGATGAGGGACCACATGGTGGGCCACACGACGGTGATGAACAGATGCAGCCACCGCGTGTACGTCACCGCCCGGGTGAACGGGCGCAGCATGCGGGCCATGGGGACATCGTGGCACCGCCACCGGCGACGGACCTCCCCCGTACGGGGGAGACGATCTCCCCGCCCGGGGGAGGCGCCGGACCCCGGGCCGCGGCCACGCTGGTGCACATGACCAGCATCGACGTCCACGACCTGACCAAGGAGTACGGCACCCGGCGAGCCGTCGACCACCTCACCTTCCGGGTCCTGCCCGGCCGCGTCACCGGCTTCCTCGGCCCCAACGGCGCCGGAAAGTCCACCACCATGCGGTTGGTGCTCGGCCTCGACCGCCCGACGACCGGCACCGCCACCCTCGGCGGCCGTGCCTATGCCACGCTGCGCGAACCGCTGCGCCACGTCGGCGCCCTGCTGGACGCGCAGGCCGCGCACGACTCCCGCACCGGCCGTGACCACCTGCGGGTCCTGGCCGTGAGCAACCGCATCCCGGACCGCCGGGTCGACGAGGTGCTGGAGGAGACCGGTCTGGCCCCGGCGGCCACGCGCAGGATACGGACGTACTCCCTGGGCATGCGCCAGCGGCTGGGCATCGCCGCCGCCCTGCTCGGCGATCCGGAGGTGGTGATGCTCGACGAGCCCTCCAACGGCCTCGACCCGGAAGGAATCGTGTGGGTGCGGCAGTTGCTGCGCCGGCTCGCGGACGAGGGGCGCACCGTGCTGGTCTCCAGCCATCTGATGAACGAGACCGCGTCCTTCGCCGACCATCTCGTCGTCCTCGGCCGGGGCCGGCTGCTGGCGGACACCCCGATGCGCGCGTTCATCGAGGCGCGCGTGCGACCGGCCGTCCGTATCCGCACCTCGGACCCCGTCGCGCTCAAGAGCGCGCTCGCCCCGCACGGTCACGAGGCGGTCGAGCAGCAGGACGGGCACTGGACCGTGCCGCACGCGCGCGTGGACGACATCGGGCGCCTCGCCTCCGCCGCGGGCGTACCGATCCTCGAACTCACCGCGGACGAGGGCACGCTGGAACAGGCCTATCTGGACCTCACAGCAGCCGAGACCGAGTTCGCCGCACCGTCCCAGGAGGCCTGACCATGCAGTTCGCACCCGTACTCCACGCCGAGTGGCTGAAGATCCGCACGCTCCGCCCGCTGCCGGGCGCGCTGGCGGTGCTGTTCGTGACGGGCACCGCGTTCTCCGCGCTCGGCGGTGCGTCGAGCACGTCGGAACCGGAGTTCGACCCGCTGTTCACGACCCAGTTCGGGGTCTACCTGGGGCAGATCGCCGCGATCTCCTTCGGCGCCATGGCGGTGTCGGCGGAGTTCCGCGGCGGCGCGCTGCGGCTGTCGCTGTCGGCGGTCCCGCAGCGCGGACCCTGGTTCGCGGCCAAGACGACCGCCATCGCCCTGCCGGCGCTCGCCGTCGGTCTGCTGACCGCCCTGGTATCCCTCTTCGCCGCGAGAGCGACGATGGGTTCCGTGGCGGACGGGCTCACCGCGGGCGAGCAGACGCGTGCGGTCGTCGGCTGCGGCATCTACCTCATGCTGATGGCCCTGTTCGCGGCCGGACTGGCCACCCTGCTGCGCAGCGGCGTGGCGACGTTGTCCGTGCTGATCCCGTTCATCCTGATCGTGTCGTTCGTGATCGGGGACGCGGCCGGCACCGCCATCGGCTTCATGCCCGACCGGGCCGGACAGGTGATCCTCCAGCAGACGCACGACGGGCCGCTCGGACCCTGGTCGGGGCTGGGGGTGACCGCGCTGTGGGCCGCAGCAGCGCTGCTGGCGGGCGCCTGGAGCCTGCGTCGCAGGGACGCCTGACCGGAGGCCGGCCGACGCCCCGCCGGTGGGCGGTCCGGTGCCTACCGACGCGCGGCCTCCCGCAGCCGCGCGAACTCCTCGGCCAGGGCCGCCGGCGTCCAGTGCGCGTTCAGCCCGCTCGGGTTGGGCAGGACCCACACACGCGTGTCGCCGATCGTCCGCGCCTGCGGCCCCACCTTCGCCCCGCGGTCGTCGAAGGCGACCCGGTACGCGGTGACCCCCAGGACGGCCAGCCACCGCGGACGGAGCCGGGCCACCTTCAGGGCGAGCAGCCGCCCGCCCTCCCGGTACTCCTCGGCGCTCAGCTCGTCGGCCCGCGCGGTCGCCCGCGCCACGACATTGGTGATGCCGAGCCCGTACGACAGCAGCTCCTCCTGCTCGGACGGCACCAGCAGCCTCGGCGTGAAGCCGGAGCGGTGCAGGGCCGGCCAGAAGCGGTTGCCGGGGCGGGCGAAGTGGTGGCCCGTCGCGGCCGTCATCAGGCCCGGGTTGATGCCGCAGAACAGCACGTGCAGGCCGTCCGCGGCCACGTCCGGCACCAGCCGGTCGCGGGCGGCCCGCAACTCCTCCGGGGTGAAGCGCCTCAGAGGATCGCCCCGGGGGTGTACCCGGCGGCCTCCGGGTGCTGCTTGACGATCTCCTCGATACGGCCCACGACCGCGGAGACCTGGGCGCTCGCGGCACCCGTGAAGGACAGCTTGTCCGCCATCAGCGCGTCCAGCGCGGGCCGGTCGAGCGGGATCCGCTCGTCGGCCGCGAGCTTGTCGAGCAGGTCGTTGCGCTCGGCGCCCTGCTCCCGCATCGCGAGGGCCGTGGCGACGGCGTTCTCCTTGATCGCCTCGTGCGCGACCTCACGGCCGACACCCGCGCGCACCGCGCCCATCAGCACCTTGGTGGTGGCCAGGAACGGCAGGTAGCGGTCCAGTTCCCGGGCGACGACCGCCGGGAACGCACCGAACTCGTCGAGCACCGTCAGGAACGTCTCCAGCAGCCCGTCGAGCGCGAAGAACGCGTCGGGAAGCGCCACCCGGCGCACCACCGAGCAGGACACGTCACCCTCGTTCCACTGGTCGCCCGCCAGTTCCCCGGTCATCGAGGCGTAACCGCGCAGGATCACCATCAGGCCGTTGACGCGTTCGCAGGAACGGGTGTTCATCTTGTGCGGCATCGCCGACGAGCCGACCTGGCCCGGCTTGAAGCCCTCGGTGACCAGCTCGTGCCCGGCCATCAGCCGGACCGTCTTCGCCAGCGACGAGGGTGCCGCCGCCAGCTGCACCAGCGCGGTCACCACCTCGTAGTCCAGCGACCGCGGGTAGACCTGGCCGACCGAGGTGAACGCCTCGGCGAAGCCCAGGTGCCCGGCGACCCGCCGCTCCAGCTCCGCGAGCCTGTCCGCGTCGCCGCCCAGCAGGTCCAGCATGTCCTGCGCCGTACCGACCGGGCCCTTGATGCCCCGCAGCGGATAGCGGCCCAGCAGCTCCTCCAGCCGGCCGTACGCGACGAGCAGTTCGTCGGCGGCGGTGGCGAAGCGCTTGCCGAGAGTGGTGGCCTGGGCCGCCACGTTGTGCGAGCGGCCGGCCATGACCAGCTCGCCGTACTCACCGGCCAGCTTGCCGAGCCGGGCCAGCACCGCCACCGTACGGCCGCGCATCAGCTCCAGCGACAGCCGGACCTGCAACTGCTCCACGTTCTCGGTGAGGTCGCGGGAGGTCATTCCCTTGTGCACGTGCTCGTGCCCGGCGAGGTCGTTGAACTCCTCGATCCGCGCCTTCACATCGTGCCGGGTGACCTTCTCGCGCTCCGCGACAGAGGCCAGGTCGACCTGGTCGAGGACCCGCTCGTAGTCGGCGATCGCCGACTCCGGCACCTCGACGCCGAGGTCCTTCTGCGCCCGCAGCACGGCGAGCCAGAGTTGCCGCTCGAGCCTCACCTTCTGCTCGGGGGACCAGAGCGTGGCGAGCTCGGCGGAGGCGTAACGTCCGGCGAGGACGTTCGGGATACGGGGCTTGGCGGGCTCAGCAGTCACGTGCACGGAGTTTACTGGTGATTCGTGCAGGTCGGTGCCACGGGGTGATCTGGAGGAAGCTACGAGGCGAGGCGGCGGCCCGCCGTCACCGCAGGTCGTACGGCAGCAGCTCGGGGCGCTTCGGCGGGAGGCCGTCGCCCGAGGAACGGCCGGTGAGACGGCGGCCGATCCACGGCAGCAGGTGCTGCCGCGCGAACCGGGCGTCCGCGACCCGCCGGGCCGTCCAGCCGGGCGGCAGCGAGGCCGGCGGGGGCAGCTGCCACTCGGGATCCTCGGGCGGGTAGCCCAGCTTCTGCCACACGGCTTCCGCGACCCTGCGGTGCCCGTCGGCGGTCAGATGCAGCCGGTCCACGTCCCACAGCCGCTGATCGCCGAGCGAGGGCGCCCCGTACAGGTCGACGACCAGCGCGCCGTGCCGTTCGGCCAGCTCGTCGATACAGGTGAACAGTGCCTCCATACGCGGCCGGAACCGCTCCTGTACGGGGCCCTGGCGGGCCGGGCTGCGCATCAGCACCAGCTGCTTGCAGTGCGGGGCCAGCCGCTCCACCGCCTCGGTCAGCAGATCCCGCACCATGACCATGTCGCACTTGGGCCGCAGTGTGTCGTTCAGCCCGCCGACCAGGGTGACCACGTCGGGCCGCATGGCCGCCGCCGCGTCCACCTGCTCACCGACGATCTGCCGGATCAGCTTGCCGCGCACCGCGAGGTTGGCGTACCGGAAGCCGGGCGCGACGGCCGCCATCCGCGCGGCGAGGATGTCGGCCCACCCCCGGTACGTGCCGTCGGGCAGCAGGTCCGACATGCCCTCGGTGAAGGAGTCGCCGACCGCGACCAGGCTGGTGTGAGTGGGGTTCGTCTGCATGGCGCCAGAGATGGTATCCCGTGCACATACCCGCCGGTCGGTCGGCTCCCTCCCCGAGCGGGGCCCGTCGGGGCCACCGCTCAGGCCCGCTGGCCGAACAGCTCCTGCAGCACGTCCTCCATCGTCACCAGGCCCGCCAGCCGTCCGTCCGCCCCGAGCACGGCCGCCAGGTGCGTACGGCTGCCGCGCATCGCGGTGAGGACGTCGTCCATCGGCGTGCTCTCCCGCACCCGCGCGATGGAGCGCATGTCCCGCAGCAGGAACGGCATGTCGCGCGGTGAGGCGTCGAGGGCGTCCTTCACGTGCAGGTAGCCGACGATCCGCCGGCCCTCGTCCACCACCGGGAAGCGGGAGTACCCGGACTCGGCCGAGAGCGCCTCCAGCCCCTCGGGGGTGACGCCCACGCGTGCGTAGACCACGCTCTCCAGCGGCAGCACCACATCCCGCACCGGCCGGCGGCCGAGCTCCAGCACGTCGTTCAGGCGCTCCTGCGCGCGGTCGTCGATCAGACCCGCCTCGCCGGAGTCCTTCACCATCTGCGCCAGTTCCGCGTCGGAGAAGGTCGCCACGACCTCGTCGCGCACCTCGACCCGCAGCAGCCGCAGCAGCGCGTTGGCGAAGGCGTTGATCGTGAAGATCACCGGGCGCAGCGCCCGGGACAGCGTCACCAGCGGCGGGCCGAGCATCAGCGCGCTGCGCACGGGCTCCGCCAGCGCGATGTTCTTCGGCACCATCTCGCCCAGCAGCATGTGCAGGTACGTCGCGAGCGACAGGGCGATCACGAAGGACACCGCGTGCCCCGCGCCGTCCGGCACGCCCATCGAGTGGAACGCCGGTTCCAGCAGGTGCGCGATGGCCGGCTCCGCGACCACACCGAGGACCAGGGTGCACAGCGTGATGCCCAGCTGCGCGGCCGCCATCAGGGCGGACACGTGCTCGAGACCCCACAGGACGTTCTTGGCGCGCCGGTCGCCCCGGTCGGCGTACGGCTCGATCTGGCTGCGGCGCACCGAGATCAGCGCGAACTCGGCACCCACGAAGAAGGCGTTGACGACCAGCGTCGCCAGACCGATCAGCAGCTGTACGACGATCATCGCCGGACCCCCTTCTCACGCGTCGTGCCGGGCCGGACGGCCGTCCGGCCGTCCGGCCCGGCGAACGGCCCGGCACCGGGCCGTTCGTCCCCCGCCTCCTGCGGGTGCGGGTCGGGGAGCGGGGCGTGCAGCAGTACGCGTGCCGCGCGACGGCCGGTCGCGTCCAGCACCTCCATCCGCCAGCCGACGACCTCCAGGGTGTCGCCGACGGCGGGGATCCGGCCCAGCTCGGTGGCCACGAGCCCGGCCAGGGTCTCGTACGGCCCGTCCGGCGCACGCAGGCCGACCCGCGCGAGCTGGTCCACGCGCGCGGAGCCGTCGGCCGAGAACAGGTCGTGCCCGCCCTCGTCGGAACCCGTCCGGGCCAGGTCGGGGGTCTCGTGCGGGTCGTGTTCGTCGCGGACCTCGCCGACGACCTCCTCGACGATGTCCTCCAGCGTGGCCACGCCCGCCGTACCGCCGTACTCGTCGATCACCACGGCCATGGTGCGCCGGCCGGAGAGCCGGTCCAGCAGCCGGTCCACGGTGAGCGATTCCGGGACCAGAAGCGGCTCGCGCATCATCTCCGACACGGGGACCCGGGCCCGGCGTTCGGCGGGCACCGCCAGTACGTCCTTGACGTGCGCGGTGCCGACCACCGAGTCGAAGGTGCCGCGGTACACCGGGAACCGGGACAGCCCCGTCGCCCGGGTCGCGTTCGCCACGTCCTCGCAGGTCGCCTGGACCTCCAGCGCGACGACCTGGACACGCGGGGTCATCACGTTCTCCGCGGTGAGATCGGCGAGGTTCAGGGTGCGGACGAACAGCTCCGCGGTGTCGGCCTCCAGGGCGCCCTCCTTGGCGGAGTGCCGGGCCAGGGCCGCCAGTTCCTGGGGGCCGCGCGCGGAGGCCAGTTCCTCGGCGGGCTCCACACCGAAGCGGCGCACGATGCGGTTCGCCGTGTTGTTCAGGTGCGTGATGAAGGGGCGGAAAGCGGCACTGAACCAGCGCTGCGTGTTGCCCACGTTCTTCGCGACGGTCAGCGGCGACGAGATCGCCCAGTTCTTGGGCACGAGTTCGCCGACCACCATCAGGAAGACGGTCGACAGGGCCGTGCCGAGCACCAGCGCCAGGGAACTCGCCACCGACGCGGAGATGCCGACGGCCTCCAGGGGGCCGGAGATCAGCGCGGCGATCGACGGCTCGGCGAGCATGCCGACCACCAGATTGGTGACCGTGATGCCGAGCTGCGCCCCGGAGAGCTGGAAGGTCAGGTTCCGTACGGCCTTGAGGGCACCGGCGGCACCCCGGTCACCGCGCTCCACGGCCCGCTCGAGGTCGGACCGCTCGACCGTGGTGAGGGAGAACTCGGCCGCGACGAACGCGCCGCACGCCAGGGAGAGCAGGATCGCCACCAGAAGAAGGAGCAGCTCGGTCATCGGGTCACCTCCGTCCCGCGGCCGGACGGGAAGCGAACGAGTGCACGATGCGAGGTGCGGCGACGTCGGGTACTTCGATGCCGCGTTCTACTGGGAGGCTCGCCCATGGGCGGACGCACACAACCTTTCATGGAGGACCGAGTGACCCACCCAGAGTAAGGGACCGCCAAAGGTCACCGGCGAGGTCGTCCACCGTCCGCAGGCACGCTCAGAACCTGCCGTCCGGGGAGTTGCCCGGGAGCGGCTTGACCCAGCGACGCCAGTGTTCCTCGGGCGCGTACCCGGCGGCGCCCCACGCGCGGTGCACGGTCTCGTTGCGTCGCAGCACCATGGCGTCCGCGCGGCGGCCCCCGAGGCCCGCGAACCGCTCCTCGGCGGCGGCCAGCAGCGCGGAGGCGATGCCCTGCCCGCGGTGGTCCGGGTGCACCGCGAGCCGGTACAGATGGCAGCGCCGGCCGTCGAAGCCGGCGATCACGGTGCCGACCGGTTCCGCACCCTTCTCGGCGAGGATCAGGGACTCGGGGTCGCGGGCGACCAGCCCTTCCACGCCCTCCCGGTCGTCGCTGATGCTCGTGCCCTCGGCGGCTGCCCTCCAGAAGGCCGGCACGGTGTCGAGATCCTCGGGTGTCGCGGTCCGTATGCGCAGCTCGGTCATGCGCCGATCCCAGCACGCGGCCCGGCCCGCGACACGGAATTCCACGATCCGGACGCGCACGCCGGCCCCGCACGCCGGCCCCGCACGCCGGCCTCGTGCGCCCGCCCGCGAGGGTCACTCGTGCGCGATCGCCTCCAGGACGTTCATCCGCGACGCGCGCAGGGCCGGCAGCAGTGCCGCCGCGATGCCGACCACCGCCGCACCGATGACGACGGCCACGACGGTGCCCCAGGGGATCGCGAGCGCGGTCATGCCCTGCAGCGCCAGCACCTGCTGTGCGCAGACGCCCCACACCAGCCCCAGTGCGAGACCCAGCACCGCGCCGAACACGGCGATCACCACCGACTCCAGCCGGATCATCCGCCGCAGTTGCCGGCGGCCCAGTCCGATGGCCCGCAGCAGCCCGATCTCCCGGGTGCGCTCCACCACCGACAGCGCCAGGGTGTTGACCACGCCGAGCACCGCGATGATGATCGCCAGCCCCAGGAGGGCGTAGACGAGGTAGAGCAGGACCGCGATCTGGTCGTGCACGAGGTCCTTGTAGTCGGCCTGGTCACGTGCCTGGACCTGCGGATACGGGTCGAGCGTCGTCTCCAGCCGGTCGCGGAGCTCATCCGTGCTCGTGCCGTCGGCGGCGTTCACGTACAGCGCGGAGTCCTGCCCGCCGGGCACGTACTTCTCCACCGTCGCGATACCGAAGAACAGCCCGCCCCGCATACCGAGGCCCTCGCCGCTCTCCATGTCGGTGAGGGCGCCCACGGTCAGCTCGGCGCGCTGTCCGCCCGGGAACTCGACCGGGACCACACTGCCCGCCCGGACGCCGTGGTCCGCGGCGAAGCCGGCGTCCATGGCGACGCGGCCGTCGGCCAGGGCAGCCGCCGTGTCGCCGTTCGTGTACGTGACCCGGGCGACGTCGTCGACCCGCTCGTCGTACCCGGCGGCGGTCGTCTCGATCCGCTCCCCGTCCGGCAGCCGCACCGCCACCGGCGCGAACCGCTGCCGCACGACGACGCCCACGCCGTCCGTCTCCCGCACCCGGTCGGTGACCTCCTGGGGAAAGGGCAGGAAGTTGGCGTTCTGGATGACGAAGTCGGCGCCCAGCGTCCTGTCGATCTGCTCGTCGAAGGAGCGCGACATGGAGGCGCTGGCCACCGACATGCCGCCGACCAGGGCGAGCCCCACCATCAGCGCGGCGGCGGTGGCACCCGTACGGCGGGGATTGCGCAGGGCGTTGCGCTGGCTCATCAGGCCCACCGGCCCGTACAGGGCGGGGAAGGCCCCGCCCAGCACCCGGATCACCGGCCGCACCAGCAGCGGACCGGCGACGACCGTCGCGATCAGGGTGAGGACGACCCCGAGCCCCAGCAGGGACGCCGCCGGCCCCGTCCCGGTGGAGACGGCGCAGCCCACGAGGGCGGCCGCGCCGAGCGCCCCGACCACGGAACCCGCCACCGCGCGGGTCCGCAGCGGCCGGCCCAACCCGGCGATCTCGGCATCGGCCAGGGCGGCCATGGGAGACACGGCCGCCGCGCGGCGGGCCGGCGGATACGCGGCCACGAAGGTGACCCCGACCCCGACCACGTACGCCGTGACGGGTGTGACCCATCCGATGACCATCTCCGTGGTCCTCAGGTTCATGCCGAAGACGCTCATCAGCCGGATCAGTCCGTAGGCGAGCCCGACGCCGGCCACGAGGCCCAGCGTCGAGCCGATCAGGCCGAGCAGCACCGCCTCGGTGAGCACCGAGCGGCGCACCTGACGCCGGTCGGCGCCGAGCGCCCGCAGCAGCCCGAGCTCGCGGGTGCGCTGCGCGATCAGCATCGAGAAGGTGTTGACGATCAGGAATATGCCGACGAGCACCGCGATCCCGGCGAAGCCGAGCATCACGTACTTGATCACGTCGAGGAACCCGCCCAGCTCCTCGGCAGCCGTCACGGCCTGTTCGTCGGCCGTCTCCACCTGGTAGGTGCCGGCGCCGAGCGCCTCGGTGACCCGGTGCCCGAGCTCCTCGTCGCTCACGCCCGGCGCGGCCTCGACCGCGATGCTCGTGGCCCGGTCCGCGGAGCCCAGCAGTGCGGTGGCGGCGATCTCGGGCTCGAGGAAGACGAGGGCCGTGCCGGGGTTCGTGGTGGTGAAGGTGGCGATCCCGACGATCTCGACGCGGAAGGTGCCCGGCTGCGCCTGCACCGAGAGGGTGTCGCCGATCGTCACGTCCTTGGCGTCGGCGGTGTCCGCGTCCAGCACGGCCTCCCCGGCACCGCGCGGGGTGCGGCCCGAGGTCAGTTCCACGACGCTGCGTTCGTGGGCGTACCAGTCCACCGCGAGGGTGGGCGCGCCGGTCGTCGGGCCCACCGGCTCGTTGTCGCTGTCGACGACCGTGATGTTCCCGGCCTCGACGTCCGGGCGGGCGGACTCGACCCCGTCGATCCCGGCCAGCCGTTCGGCGAGGGAGGCGGGCACGGTCCGGACCTCGCCGGTGGGCACGGCCGAGTCCAGGTCGTCCGGGGGCGAGACCGTCACGTCGGCGGAGGCGGAGGCGAAGAGCCGGTCGAAGGTACGGGAGACGGTGTCCGAGAAGATCAGGCTGCCCGCGACGAACGCCACGGAGAGGACGACAGCCAGTGCGGACAGCAGCAGCCGACCCTTGTGCGCGAGGAAGCTCCTGAGTGTCGCCTTCAGCACGGTCTCAGTCCTTGCCGTCCTTGCCGGGGGCCGGCTCGTCGGGCACGGCACCCTCGCCGCCGGCCTGGGCGCGGATCACGTCGAACCGCTTCATCCGGTCGAGCACCGCCTGTGCCGTGGGCCGCTCCATCTCGTCGACGATCCGCCCGTCGGCCAGGAACAGCACCAGGTCGGAGTGGGTGGCGGCGCCCGGGTCGTGGGTGACCATCACGACGGTCTGGTTCAGCCGGTCCACGGCCCCGCGCAGGAACCCGAGCACCTCCAGTCCGGCACGCGAATCGAGATTGCCGGTCGGCTCGTCCGCGAAGATCAGCTCGGGCCGGGAGGCCAGCGCCCGCGCGCAGGCCACGCGCTGCTGCTGGCCGCCGGACAGCTGCGCCGGCCGGTGCCGCAGCCGGTCCCGCAGGCCCAGCGTGTCGATGACCTGGTCCAGCCACTTCTCGTCGGGCTTCTGGCCCGCGATGTCCATGGGGAGCGTGATGTTCTCCAGCGCGTTGAGCGTCGGGATGAGGTTGAACGACTGGAACATGAACCCGATCCGGTCCCGGCGCAGACGCGTCAGCTCACGGTCCTTCAGTCCCGTGATCTCGGTGTCGCCGAGCCACACCTGTCCGGCCGAGACGGTGTCGAGCCCGGCCAGGCAGTGCATCAGCGTCGACTTCCCCGACCCCGACGGACCCATCACCGCCGTGAACCGGCCGCGCACGACGTCCACGTCCACCGCGTCCAGGGCGAGCACGGTCGTCTCGCCGGATCCGTACGCCTTGGTCAGGCCGCGGGCGCGGGCCGCGACCGAGTCGGCCGACGCGAGGCCGGGGGCATGTTCCGCAGCGGATGTGGACAAGACCGCCTCCTCCGTGTGGACACCGGGCCGTGCCGGTCATGGTGGTCGCGCCCGAGGGTAGTGTGATGGCGCCCACACCGGATATCCCCCGTAGGTGCAGAACCGTGTCATTCCAATGTAAGGGGCATCTTTACTGCCTCCGTAGACTCTTGCCGGTGCTAGCGTCGGCGCGCTAGCTTCAGGGTATGGCGAAGACCCAGCTGAACGTACGCGTGGACGAGGGCACCGCCCGAGCGGCGCGGGAACGCGCCCTGGCCCGCGGGATGAGCGTCAACCGCTACATCGAGGAACTGGTCCGGCAGGACGCCGGTGAGGCCGGCCGCACCTTCGTGGAGGCCGCCGCCGACTTCATGAAGCAGTACGAGACCGTCTTCGCCGAGGAGTTCGACAAAGGTGCGTCCGCCCGCGTCACCCCGCGAGCGGGGGAGGACCGCGAAGGCCCGCGCGAAGGTCGCCCCTGATCCCTTGGACAACCTGCGCATCGACCTCGCCTGGCTGCTGATGCTCGCCGAGCGGCAGACTCCGGGGGACCCCCAGGTCACCGACTGGGGAGCTCTCGTCGCCGCCGTCGCGCGTCACGAGGCCGAGATATTCGACGTCCCCGTCTACGGCAGCCCGCACGCCCGCGCCGCCGCCCTGCTCCAACTGCTGCTCCACGTGCCCGCGCTGGAACGCTCCAACGCCCTGTTCGCCTCCGCCGTCGCGTACGCCTACCTCGTCGCCAGCGGGCTGAAGGTCGTCACCTCGCCGGAACAGGTCCGCGATCTGGCCCGGCTGGTCAAGAACGGCGAGGCCTCCGTGGACGACATCGCCGCCGAGCTGCGCCGCTGGAGCGAGTGAGCGGCCGAAGTCCCGGAGCCGGCGAGCAGCCGGAGCCGGTGATCAGCGCCTGTCCGTCGCCGTGTCGCCCGCCGGCCGCCAGGCGGTGCCCAGCACGCAGTACGACGTCGGCAGCACGGGCCCGTTCTCCGGCATAAGCGTCCGCCGGTACGGGCCGAGTTCGAAGCCCGCCTCCCGCAGCGCGCCGACCGGCTCCCGCGCCACGTGGCAGCCACCTGTCAGCGGCGGCCACACCGTCCGGTCCAGGGCGTGCTGGGTGAAGCGCATGACCCGGCCGCCACCCCGTCCGTGCTCGAAGAACCGCACCTCGCCACCCGGCCGCAGTACCCTCCGGAGCTCCGCGAGCGCCCGCGGCACGTCCCGCACACTGCACAGCACCAGGGAGACCACCGCCGCGTCGAACGCCTCGCTCTTGACCGGCAGCGCCTCCGCCGCACCCGGCGCGACATCCACCGGGACGGCGGCACGCAGGGCGGCCTCCACGGCGAGCCTGCGCAGCACCCGCTCCGGTTCGATGGCGACGACCTCCGAAACGGTGTCCGGATAGTGCGCGAAGTTGAGGCCGTTACCCGCGCCGACCTCGATCACCCGCCCGGACAGTCCGCCGAGCAGCCGCCGACGGACCGAGGCCATGCCCGCACGGGTCTCGGCGGCCTCACTGAACCGGGCGTAGCAACGGGCGAACAGCGGGTGGTGCACGGGATCCCGCGCCACTTTCGCGGAGCCGGCGGACATGGGTGCCTCCCTGTCTGGACGAACCCGGGAACCGAGGCGGATCACGAGGGTCCCGCCCCCGGCGGGACGAGCCCCGGGCCGACCGGGGCCCTACCGTGATTGTCCCCCGTGAGTGCCCCGCGCATCCCTCACAGCGGCGCCCGGAGCACAGGGCCCGCGCGGGGGATCAACCGGTCTCCCGCCCCCGGAACACCGCCGCGTCCCACGTGCCGTCCAGCCGCGCCGCCAGCCACTCGGGCGCCGACGTCCGGAAGCCGGCCGGGGCGAGGGCCGCCGCGCCGGCCGGTACCGCGCCCAGCAACGGCACCCCCGTCACCTCCGGCAGGTCCCGCAGGTTGCAGCGCTCGGCCAGACCGGGCTCCGCGGGCCAACTGCCGATCACCACGCCCGCAGGAGTGAGCCCGCGCGAGCGCAGTTCACGGGTCGTCAGCTCCGTGACGTTCAGGGTGCCGAGACCCGCCGCCGCCACCACCAGCACCGGCGCCGACAGCAGCGCCGCCGCGTCCGCCAGCGTTCCGCCGTCCTCGTCGAACCGCACGAGCAGCCCGCCCGCGCCCTCCACCAGCACCAGATCGTGCTCGGCGGCCAGCTTGGCGGCGGTCTCGGCCACGTCGTGCGGACACACCGGCGCCCGGCCCGCCCGGCGGGCGGCGGTGGCGGGCGCCAGGGGGTCGGGATACCGGGCGAGTTCGGCGGCCGTGACGGCCCCGGCGAGCCGCGCGACCTCCTCGACGTCCCCGGGTTCGTCCGGCCGCACCCCGGTCTGGGCCGCCTTCAGTACGGCCACCGACCGGCCGGCCCCGAGCGCCGTCGCGGCGACCGCGGCCGTCACCACCGTCTTCCCGACCTCGGTGCCCGTGCCCGTGATCACCAGTACCGGCATGTCATCCCTCCTCGGCCGCCGCGCACACCGCGTCCGCGATCAGGGCCACGTCCGTGTCGCCGGTGACGTACGGCGGCATGGTGTAGATCAGATCCCGGAACGGCCGCAGCCACACGCCCCGGCGCACCGCCGCGCGCGTGGCCGCCTCCATGTCCACGGCGCGATCGAGCTGGACGACACCGATGGCGCCGAGGACCCGCACGTCACGGACGCCCGGCAGACGGGCCGCCGGCGCCAGCCCGTCCCGCAGGCCCGACTCGATGCGCTTGACCTCCGCGAGCCAGTCCTGCCCGAGCAGGAGTTCGATCGAGGCGCAGGCCACGGCCGCCGCCAGCGGATTGCCCATGAACGTCGGACCGTGCGCCAGCACCGGCACGTCGCCGCGCGAGATGCCCTCGGCCACACGCGCGGTGCACAGCGTCGCAGCCATGGTCAGATAGCCGCCGGTCAGCGCCTTGCCCACGCACATCACGTCCGGCGTCACCGCCGCGTGCCCCGCCGCGAACAGCGCGCCCGTACGCCCGAACCCGGTCGCGATCTCGTCGAACACCAGCAGCACGTCGTGCGCGTCGCACGCCTCGCGCAGCACCCGCAGGTACGCGGGGGAGTGGAAGCGCATGCCGCCCGCGCCCTGCACCACCGGCTCGACGATCACGGCCGCCAGTTCACCGGCGTGCCGCCCGATCAGCTCCCGCAGGTGCTCGGCGTACGACTCCTCGTACTCGGCAGGCGGGGCCTTCGCGAACACCTGTTCCGGGAGCACCCCGGTCCACAGTTCGTGCATCCCGCCCTCGGGATCGCAGACCGACATCGGCTGCCAGGTGTCCCCGTGGTAGCCACCCCGCCAGGTCAGCAGCCGCCGCTTCCCGGGCAGCCCGAGCGAACGCCAGTACTGCAGGCACATCTTGACGGCCACCTCGACCGACACCGAGCCCGAGTCGGCGAGGAAGACATGCTCGAGGCCGTCGGGTGACATGTCTACGAGGAGCTTCGCCAGCCGGACGGCGGGCTCGTGCGTGAGCCCGCCGAACATCACATGACTCATCCGCCCGAGCTGGTCGCGCACGGCCTCGTTCAGCACCGGGTGGCTGTAGCCGTGGATCGCCGACCACCAGGACGACATCCCGTCGACCAGCTCGCCCGAGCCGTCGGCGAGCCGCAGCCTTACCCCGCTCGCCGACTCCACGACGAGGGGTTCCCCGCGGCCGGGCATGGGCCCGTACGGATGCCAGACATGTCGCCGGTCCAGCTCGAGAAGCTCGGGTACGGACCGCTCAGGCATTGGGCGCGAGATCCGTTCCGGCACCCCGCCGGCGGACGGCGACGAGATCGGTACGCGGTCCGTCGGCCCGGCCCGCCCCCTCGCTCACCGTCCCCGGACCCGCGTCCGTCCCCGTATCCACACGCGCCCCGGCGCCGGAGGATGCCGACCCGCATCCGCCACCGCCCTCGTGCGACCCGCATCCGCCACCCCCGTCGGGCGACCCGCACACGCTCGCACCCGCACCCGCCCGGTGTCCGGGCAGTGTCACGCGGTCGGTGCCCTCCACCTCGAACCCGGCGTCCGCGATCATCTCCAGGTCGGCCCGGCCCGCCTGGCCCTCGCTGGTGAGGTAGTCACCGAGGAAGATCGAGTTGGCCAGGTGCAGCGCGAGCGGCTGCATCGTGCGCAGATGCACCTCCCGGCCGCCCGCGATCCGCACCTCGGCGTCCGGGCACACGAACCGCACCATCGCCAGGATCCTGAGGCACCGCTGCGGGGTGAGGTTCCACTCCTTCGCGAGCGGTGTCCCCTCGAACGGGATCAGGAAGTTCACCGGCACCGAGTCCGGGTCCAGTTCGCGCAGCGCGAAGACCACGTCGACCAGGTCCGCGTCGCTCTCACCCATGCCGGCGATCAGCCCGGAGCAGGCGGACAGACCGGCCGCGTGCGCCTTCTGCACGGTGTCCACGCGGTCGGCGTACGTGTGCGTGGTGGTGATGTCCCCGTAGGTGGCCTCGGAGGTGTTGAGGTTGTGGTTGTAGGCGTCCGCGCCCGCCTCGCGCAGCCGCTCCGCCTGGCCCTCGGAGAGCAGTCCGAGGCAGGCGCACACCTCGACGCCCTCGTTGCCCTCCTTGATCGCCTTGATGGTGTCGGAGACACGGTCCACGTCCCGGTCGGTCGGGCCGCGGCCGCTGGCCACCAGGCACACCCGCTTGGCGCCGCCCGCCAGCCCGGCCGCGGCCGCGTCCGAGGCCTGCTCGGGCTTGAGCCAGGTGTACTTCAGGATGCCGGCCTTCGAGCCGAGCCGCTGGGAACAGTAGGAGCAGTCCTCCGGGCACAGGCCGGACTTGAGGTTGACCAGATAGTTGAGTTTCACCCGCCGCCCGAACCAGTGCCGCCGCACCTTCCCGGCCGCGGCCACCACGTCGAGCAGATCGTCGTCGGACGTCCCGAGGACGGCCAGCGCTTCGCCACGGGTCGGCGTCTCGCGCCGAAGCCCCTTGTCCACCAGCGTGTTCAGCAGGTTCATGGGAGCCGATCCTGTCCTATTCGGCCGCCCCGGCCAAGGAGGGTTCGTACAACAGAGGCGCTGACGGCTGTGGGCATGGCCACACAGTGGCCGGCCGGCCGTCCCGCTACTGTCTGTCCACTGCCTACAAAACCACCGGAGGACCCATGGCGTTCGGCTGGATCGACGAGCAGGCGGCGCTGCGCCGCCGGGCCGGGCTCGTACGGACCCTGCGCCCGCGCACCGCCGACGCACCGCTCCTCGATCTGGCGAGCAACGACTACCTGGGTCTGGCCCGGCATCCGGAAGTGGCCGAGGGTGCGGCGCGGGCGGCGCGGACCTGGGGCGGTGGGGCCACCGGGTCCCGGCTCGTCACCGGCACCACCGAGCTGCACACCGAGCTGGAAGGCGAACTGGCCGACTTCTGCGGCTTCGAGGCGGCCCTCGTCCTCTCCTCCGGCTACGCGGCCAACCTCGCCGCCGTCACCGCGCTGGCCCCGCACGGCTCGCTGATCGTGTCCGACGCGGGCAACCACGCCTCGCTGATCGACGGCTGCCGGCTGGCCCGGGGCAGGACGCAGGTCGTGGCGCACGCCGACCCCGACGCCGCGCGCAAGGCGCTGAGCGGGCACGCCGGGGCCGCCGTCGCCGTGTCCGACACGGTCTTCTCGGTCGACGGGGACGCCGCCCCGCTCGCCGCGCTGGCCGGGGCGTGCCGTGAGCGCGGCGCGGGACTGGTGCTCGACGACGCCCACGGCCTCGGGGTACTCGGCGACGGCGGACGCGGCGCCCCGTACGCGGCGGGGCTCGCCGGCGCCGAGGACGTCGTGGTGACGCTCACACTCTCCAAGTCGCTCGGCAGCCAGGGCGGAGCCGTGCTCGGCCCGGCACGGGTGGTCGAGCATCTGGTCAACACGGCCCGCACCTTCATCTTCGACACGGGTCTCGCACCGGCGGCCGCGGGCGCCGCGCTCTCGGCCCTGCGGCTGTTGCGCCGTGAACCAGGGCGCGCGGCGCGGGCGGGCGCGGTGGCGCGCGACCTGCACCACCGGCTGACGGCCGCGGGCCTCGAAGCCGTACGCCCCGACGCCGCGGTCGTCTCCGTGCGTGCCCCGTCCCCGGAGCAGGCCGTGCGATGGGCGGCCGACTGCCGGGCGGCCGGCCTGTCCGTGGGCTGCTTCCGTCCTCCTTCCGTGCCCGACGGCATCTCACGGCTCAGACTGACCGCCCGCGCGGACCTGTCCGGGGCCGAGATCGAACGCGCTGTACAGGTGATCGGCGAGACGCGGCCATGAGTCGGCGAGGCACGGCCGTGAGCCGCCCGATGACGGGCGGTCGAGTACGGGTGGGCGAGTACGGGTGGGCGCCGGAGGACCGGCAGGTCAGTGAACCGCGGCCACGAACTTCGCCCAGCTCCCGGGGGAGATGAGCAGCGCGGGCCCGTCCGGGTCCTTGGAGTCGCGCACGGCGAGCAGTCCGGCACCGGGACCGGTGGCGGGCCGGGCCGTCTCGACGCAGTTGTTCGCGCCCGTGCTGTAGCTGCTGCGCAGCCACCGCACACCGTGCAGGTCGGTGCTGGAGGGAAGGGTCCGAGACGGTGCGGGCATCGTGCCTCCTTACACGCCGGCGGCTGTCCCGGCGATGAAATCCAACGAGTCCTCGGGCGAAAGGGCGTGGATCGAAAGGGCGTCGAAAGCCTCCGAGTACACCCGGAGGTCTTCTTTCCGCTCCAGATAGAGGCTACTCGTCAAGTGGTCGAGAACTACAACATCCAGATCAGAAGTGCGCGAAAATGAGAAGATTACGAAAGGGCCGGTGACGCCGATGTGCGCCCCGGCAGTGAACGGCAGTACTTGAAGCCGCACCTGGGGAAGGCGCGCCGCCTCCACGAGCCGTTCCAGCTGGCGGGTCATGACGCCGGGGCCGCCGACCTGCCGGCGCAGCACCGCCTCGTCCAGGACCGCGCTGAACCCCAGCGGCGGGTCCGCCCGCAGGACGTCCTGCCGGGCCAGCCGCACCTCCACCAGTGTGTCCAGCCGCTCCTCCGAAGTGCCCTCCAGCGCCGCCGCCGTCACGGCCCGCGCGTACTCGGGCGTCTGCAGCAGCCCGGGAACCACGGTGGTCTCCAGCGTGCGCATCGCGCTGGCCTGGGACTCCAGGCTGATGAAGTCCCGGTAGGTGGGCGGCAGTACACCCCGGTACGCGTGCCACCAGTGGTGTCGTCCGCTGCTGTCGCCCGGCCCCGCCAGCACCAGTAGCAACTCCCGCAACTGAAGGTCGGTCAGGCCATAGGCGTCGAGCAGTAACCGCACATCGGCCGGTTTCACCCCGCTCGTGCCCGTCTCGATCCGGCTCACCTTCGACTGGTGCCAGCCCACCAGCCGGGCTGCCTCACCACTGGTGAACCCCGCCGATGTGCGCAGCGAACGCAGTTCGGCGCCCAGTTTCCGGCGGCGTACCGCGGGACCGTGCTGCATGGCTTCCCCCTTACTCCCTCCGGGTCACCCACATACGGTCTCCCGTCGCAGAGTTCACCGCTTTGAGCGACAGATATATGCATATCTTGGCCGTATCGCCGCCGACAGTCTGTGGTGATGGCAGTCTGACGACGAAGCACCAGTGCGGGACCGTACTCGAATCAGCCGCTCCGTGTCGGACTGCGGTCCCGTGGAAAGGGACGACATCGCCATGGCAGACCATCTGGAAGCATCCATCACTCTGCCGAGCGATCCTGCCTCGGTCTCCGCGGCTCGCGCCCATGTGGTGGGCACGCTGGCGGAGTGGGGCATGCCGGAGGACACGGAAGTGTCCGACACGATCCGGCTGATCGTGTCCGAACTCGCGACCAACGCCGTGCAGCACACCCTGGGGCAGTCACCCACGTTCACCGTGGACATCGCCCTCGACCGCGACGACCAGCTGTGCATCGGTGTCACCGACAGCCACCCGAGGTTCCCCAAACGACTCCCCGCCGCGGTCCAGCAGGACAACGGCCGGGGGCTGGTCATCATCCGCTGGCTGACCGTGGAGTGCGGCGGCAGGATGAGGGTCCGCCCCACCGGAGAGGGTGGAAAGACCGTCTCCGTCGTCCTTCCGTGGACCGTCCCCGCCGAGCCGGTCACGGCGGTGGAGACGGCAGGACGGCAGGAGCCGTAGGGGCCCACGGCCGCATCGGTGTGCTCTCCGGGTGTCGTTCGGCGTGTCCGGCGGGGCGGCGGCAGGGGGGGTGCCGCCGCCCTCGCGGATCACTTCACCCGGCCGTACCAGACGCTGTGGGTCCAGATCTTCTGCAGGCGCACCACATCCCCGGTCTTCGGAGCGTGCCAGAGCTTGCCCTGGCCCGCGTAGATGCCCACGTGGTAGACGTTCTGGCCCGAATGGAAGAAGACCAGGTCCCCCGCCTTGCGGCTCGAGGCGGAGACGTGGCGGGTCTTGTTGTACTGCTGGGACGCAGTACGGGGCAGTGTCTTGCCCGCCTTCTTGAACGAGTAGAGGGTCAGTCCGGAGCAGTCGAAGCGGCTCGGTCCGGTGGCGCCCCAGTGGTAGGGCGCGCCCTTCTTGGACGCCGCGACCTGGAGGGCCTTGGTGGCCGTGGTCGCGGCCACTGCCTCCGGGGCGGTACCCGGGAGGACGATCGAGCCGCCCACGGCGGCGAGGGTGAGGGCCGAGGCCGTGCCGGCCCTGGCCATGAGAGACGGGACACGATTGAGCGCGGTCATGCGCAACCCTTCGTCAGCCGCCTGTGAAGGATGACCTGTCGGATTCGGGCTGGCGAAGTTGCCCGGCCGCACGAGTGCGGCTTCACCCCAAGGGCTGCTCGGCACGGGAGTCGAACTCCCGTTCCGGCGACCCGTCGTGCTCGGGTCCTCCACTCCTGCCGATCCACTCCTGTCGACCGGTCATCCGGGCGGCGGCAGGACTCGGCGTCCGCCCGGATCGCCCCGCCGCGGCGGCGGGGTCTTGTCGTCAGTGAGCGATCTTGGCAACTGCCGGTCCGAAATCCCAACTGAACCGGGGGTTTGTGTTGTTACTCACCACTCATCCGTTCGGGTGGACAGCCCCGCGTCCGGGCTGCCGTCCGGGGTGCCGAGGAGTCCCGGACCAGCACCGGAGTGGCCCGTTCCGGTGCGCGGCCACGCGTGGTGCGCAACCGTGACGGCCCGAAAAGAAGTGGTTCGTCTACGCCGGTTGGTGGTATCCCTTTTGGTCCGTTTCGGCTCAGGTGTGGACGTGTTGCCGACGCCGGCCGCGGTTGAACCGGTACGGGCGTCAACTGCCGGAGCCCGGCGGCAGTGTGACCCGGGCCGTGCGCCGGTCGCCGTCCAGTACCCGAAGGGCCCGGGCCAGCGTGGCGACGTGCAGCTCGGTCTCGCCGCGCCGGTGCATGACGGTCAGCGCGTCGCGCAGTGCGACGGCCTTGCCGACCAGTGCCTGTGCGGCGCGCAGCCCGCGGTAGGTGTCGCCGTCGCGGGCAGGGTTGATCCGGCCCAGCAGGTCGACGGCCTCGAGGTAGCGGTCGATCAACTCGGCCTCGGCGCGGGTCAGCGCGGGCAGCGGTGGCAGTTCGGGTGGCAGCATCGGCGGCTCACCTCGCGCCGGAGGTGGGGAGGTGGTCCTCGCGGTCGGTCAGGACCCGGTCCGCGAGGCCGTACTCCACCGCCGCCCGCGCGTCGAGGACGGTCTCCCGCTCGATGTCCGACCGTGCCTGCTCCGGGGTGCGGCGGGTGTGCCGGACCAGGATCTCCTCGATCCGGCCGCGGACCCGCGACAGTTCCTCCGCCTGGACGGCGAGATCGCTCGCGTCCCCCTCCACCGGCGCCGGCGGTACCGGCTGACGGAGCACCAGTCGCGCCCCCGGCAGGACATACCGCTTCCCCGGTGTCCCCGCGGCCAGCAGCAGCGCGGCCGTCCCGTCCGCCCGGCCCAGGCAGACCGTCTCCACCTCGCAGGTGACGAAGTTCAGGGTGTCGTAGACCGCCGACATGGCCTGGAAGGAGCCGCCGGGGGAGTTGACGTAGAGGGAGATGTCCCGGTCGGGGGCCCGGTGCTCCAGGTGCACGAACTGGGCGATCAGGTCGTTCGCGGAGGCCTCGTCGATCGGCGTCCCCAGGAGGACGATCCGCTCCTCCATCAGCTTCGCGTACGGATCCGTGGGCCGGTGCCCGGACACCGTGCGGTCGGTGAACCCGGGCAGGACATGGCGGGCGAGCGGTCGGGTCATGGGCCCCTCCTCATGGCGGCTATCTGTAAAAAATGTACAGGACGTACGTGACGTTATGATGGGGGCATGGCCTACGAGATTCCGGTGACGCAAGCGAGGGCTGAGCTCGCCGACCTGATCAACCGCGTGGTGTACGGCGGTGAGCGCGTCGTCGTGACCCGGCACGGAAAGCCCCTCGTCGCCCTCGTGTCCGCCGATGACCTGCGACGACTCGACCGGATCCAGGAGCTCGACGAGGGCCGGGAGTCCGCCGACGAGCAGGTGGTCAGCACGGTGGCCGGTGTCCACGGGGCGGCCGCGTCCGCTCCCCGCGGACAGCAGCGCTTCGGCATCGCCGCGGAACACCGCGGCACAGCCACGTCGTAGGAGACCCTGAGACCTGGGACCCGGCGGACGAACGGGGAGGGGCGGCCGGATGGCTCCGGCCGCCCCTCCCCGTTCGTCCGCCGGGCGGTTCAGCTCCGCGGCAGCCGCGGGAGCCGGCGCTTCTCCTGCGCCTTGCGCTCGGTCTCCTGCGCCTTGGCGACGGCCGCGTACTGGTCGACGTACTCCTGCCCGGACAGTGTAAGAATGGCGTACATGATCTCATCGGTGATGGCACGCAGGACCGCCCGCTCGTCCTCCATGCCTTCGTAGCGGGAGAAGTCGAGGGGCTTGCCGAAGCGGATCACCACGGGATGGATACGGGGGACGACCTTGCCGGGCGGCTGGGCCTCGAAGGTGCCGATCATCGCGCAGGGAACCACCGGGACACCGGCCGTGAGGGCCATCTTCGCGACCCCGACCTTGCCCTTGTACAGGCGTCCGTCGTGCGACCGCGTGCCCTCCGGGTAGATGCCGAGCAACTCCCCCTTGCCGAGCACTCCGAGGCCCTCCCGGATCGCGGCCTGGCCTGCGTCCTTGCCGGAGCGGTCGACCGGGATCTGGCCCGCACTGTGGAAGAAGAACGCCGTCAGCCGGCCCTTGATGCCCGGACCGGTGAAGTACTCGGCCTTGGCGAGGAACGTGATGCGCCGTTTGAGGATCGCGGGCATCAGGAAATGGTCCGAGAACGACAGATGGTTGCCGGCGACGATGCCGGCACCGGACGACGGCACATGTTCCAGGCCCTCTATTCGAGGCCGGAAGACCAGTCTCAGCAGCGGGCCCAGCAGTACATATTTCAGCAGGTAGTAGAACAAGGGGCGCGCTCCTCGACTCCGTCGGACGGGCCCAGCGGCGTGTTGCAGCAGGTCAACCGGCACGTCGTGGGGGTTGTCAGTGTAGGTCGGGGCGGGCCCGTCCGGCACCATGTGCGACAGGCCCGGGAGCAGGCCGGGAGCGGGCCGGAGGGGGCCCGCAGGCGGCTGAACGCCCTTCGGGACACGAGCCGGTGAGGACGCGTGCCGCCGCGGTTCCTGCCCGGCCCGCTTCACGGGCGGACTCCCCCGAGTGGCTCCGTTAAACTCCGTACCATGCGGATCTCCGTCTCCTCCGACATGGACGAACCCGTGGCCCGCGCCCTGCTCGCCGAACTGCGCGAGCGCGGCCACGAGGTGCGCGTGCACGGTGCCCTGAGCCCCGGGAGCGATGCGCGGTGGGCGTTCTGCTCCGAGGCCGCCGCCCGCGACGTCGCCGACGGGACCGCGGACCAGGCGGTGGTGTGCTGCTGGACCGGCACGGGCGCCTCGATCGCGGCCAACAAGGTTCCGGGTGTACGGGCGGCCCTGTGCACGGACGCCTACACGGCGGACGGCGCGCGCCGCTGGAACGACGCCAACGTGCTGGCGCTCGGGCTGCGGCTCACGTCCGAGCCGCAGCTGAGGGAGATCCTCGACGCCTGGTTCGCCCCGGTGTCCGGCCGGGACGAGGAGGACCGGCGCAACGTGGACCGGCTGACCCGGCTCGACGGCGCACGGCCCGCCACCGGCTGAACCGTCACAGCCGGACGACGAT
This sequence comes from Streptomyces yamdrokensis, assembly GCF_053890455.1. Classification (NCBI taxonomy): domain Bacteria; kingdom Bacillati; phylum Actinomycetota; class Actinomycetes; order Kitasatosporales; family Streptomycetaceae; genus Streptomyces; species Streptomyces yamdrokensis. The sequence goes on along the minus strand of NZ_CM132679.1, from coordinate 960,543 downwards.
CAGCGCGGTGTCGTCGGTGGCGCCGGGCGGCAGCAGCTCCAGCGGCACGGTGTCCGCCGACGACTCCGGATCCCGCGTCCGGTGGCGGCGCAGCGACCCGGAGAGGCGGAACAGTCCGGTGATCGACGCCACCCCGCCGGCCGGACCGGGCATCCACGACGCAAGCCGGATCCGCTCTTCGCCGACCGCGGGTACGACCACGGCATCTACCACGACCAGGTCCGACAACGCCGCCGCCGTGCCGGCCGTCGCCCGCCGCGGCACCCTCCACGGCACAGGACCGGGCACCTACCGCTGGGGCGTCGAGCGCAGCTTCGCCCGGCTCCACGGTTTCGAACGCCTCCGCATCCGCTGGGAACGACGAGCAGACATCCGCGAAACCTTCCTCGGACTCGCCCGCTGCCTCATCACCCACCGACAGATCAACTCGTCGTGTCAGCCGTTGTCGAAGGTGGCGGTCGTAGGGCGGCGGCGCGTCCTACGGGGCCGGAAGCGCCCGCCCCAGGCGGGCGAGCGGGGACGAGGCCATCAGCACCGGGGAGAGCATCATGCCCGCGGCCGTCACCAGGAGGCTGGTGCGCGCCCCCCACTCCTCCGCGAGGAATCCGCCGAGCAGCGAGCCGAGTGGGGTCAGCCCCATGCCGACAAACGCGATCGTCGCGGCCGCGCGGCCTTGCATCCCGTCCGGAGTGACGGCCTGCCGGACAGTCATGACCGTGACATTCACCAACTGGCCGCCGGCCCCGAACACGAAGTTGACCGCAAGCAGCGCGGGAACCGTCGCCGCCAAGGAGCCGTGCAGCGCGGGTACACACAGGAACGCGCCGTCGCCGAGTGCCGCCGCGGCCACGAGTACCGGGCCGTACCCGAACCGGCTCGGCAGGCGGGCGGCCAGCACGGAGCCCAGGAGCGCGCCCGGCCCCGTCGCCGCGAGTGCCAGCCCGACAGCGGTACCCGACAGGTGCAGTTCCCGTGGCAGGAAGAGCAGATAGACGGTCATCACGGCCGCGAAGAAGAACTGGAAGGCGGCCGAGGCCAGGCACACAGCCCGCAGCGAGGTATCGCCGACGACGAAACGGAGGCCCTCATGGATACGCCGCCAGACCCGAGGGGGACGTTCCGGGCTCTTCGGGAGCGATTCGGTCCGGCGGATCCCCCGGATCGACAGGAACGACAACGCGAAGAACAGCGCGCTGGAGGCGGCAGCGATCGGCGCCGACAGCAGGGACACCAACGCACCGCCGAGGGCGGGACCGCCGATCTGGGCCGCGGACCGGCTGCCCTCGAGCGCGCTGTTGCCCCGCACCAACTGATCGCGTTGCACCAGCCGTACAACAGACGCCTGGTATGCCACGTCGAAGAACACGGACAGAGCCCCGACGGCGAAGGCGACCACGAACAGCGTCGGCAGGCCGAGCCAGCCGAGGAGGCCGGCCACGGCGGCGGTACCCAGTGCCAGGGTCCGCCCGACGTCCGTCAGCACCATCACCGTGCGGGCCCGCCACCTGTCCACCCACGCGCCGGCGAAGAGCGAGAGCAACAGGATCGGTGCCTGCCCCACCGCGCGCAGGACGCCCAACTGGCCGGCGCCGGCCTCGAGCGTCAGGACGGCGAAGAGCGGAAGAACAACCAGACTTGCGTGTTCGCCGAGCTGGGAGGCCGTCTGGCCCACCCAGAGTCTGCGGAAGTCGCCGTCCCGCCACAGACGTGACGGGACAGGCCGACCGGAATCGGACACAGCGGAGGAAGTGGAGGGCACGAGGATCCCTTGGACTGCCGACGACGAGGCCCGTCACCCGGCGCGCAACAGGTGCGCCGGCGATTCGGGTGGGAGAAGGCTCGCTGTGCCGCAACATCAAGGGCAGCACGCGATGACAGGCGGATCGGCCTACAACGTCAACGCGCGCTCGGACGACCGACCATGTCTGTAACTCCTCGTGGGTCGACTCGCTGCACCCGAACACTAGCCCTCGGCGGCCCGGCGCGAAAGGCGATTGAGGTCCGCGGCGGACAGCCAGGCCCCGGTTTTGGCCTCCCGCCGCACCTTTGGCCCGGCGGGACCACGAGGCTCCAGCGGGATACACACACCTCGCCGTCCCACCGCACGCGCTCAGCCGGAGTCAACACCGATCGACATCGCAGAACTCCGCCAGAAGGAGACCGCCCCACTCATCGCGAAGCGACTCCCTCGCCCGGTGGCAAGACCGCTGCCCGACACACCCACCCGTCTGACCCGTCCACGTACGCGGCCCGGCCCGCCACTCCCCACCCCGCGCAGGAACAGCCGGCGAACTTCCGCACCTGTCCCTCCAGGCCCCACCACCGTCCGAAGCCCACTGTGGGAAGACTTCGGTTCCGCTGAACTTCGGGCCCTGTCACCACCGGGGCTGAAACCCGGTGCACTGCGACTGGTCCAGGTAGCGCCACGGGGCCGTGGCGTCGCGCTCGCCGGTGGCCGCGACGCGCGGCAGCGAGGCGCGCAGGGTGCGCGCGCCGGGGGAGCCGGGGTGTCCGGGAAGACGTCGAACATGTAGCGGCCCGGCAGCGCCTCACTGCGCCTCCCGGTCCCTTCGGCGAGGGCCTCCTCGACGTCCGCGTACACGAGATCCGGGGTGAGGGCCGCCACCATCATGGGCAGGGTGAGGCGACCGTTCGGGAGACGTGCGATGCCGGCGGCGTCATTCGACGGGGAGGTCGTCCGGGTCGGTCAGCGGCATCTCGGCCCAGATGACCTTCCCGTCGGGAACGAATCGGGTACCCCACCGCTGGGCGAGCTGCGAGACCAGCAACAGCCCGCGCCCGCCCTCGTCCATGGCGCGGGGGTGCCGCAGATGGGGCGTGGTCGCCCCGCCGTCGAACACCTCGCAGACCAGCGCACGCTCCCGGATCAACCGCAGCCGGACGGGGCCGGCGGCGTGCCGGATGGCGTTGGTGACCAGTTCGCTGACCACCAGCTCCGCGGTGAAGACCAGCTCGTCCAGGCCCCAGCGGCCCAGCTGCCGGGTGGCCGTTTTGCGGGCCTCGGCCACCACGGCCGGATCCGCCGGCAGGTCCCAGACCGCCACCTGGCCGGCGTCCAGGAGCCGGGTACGGGCCAGCAGCATGGCCACGTCGTCGTACGGGCGGGCGGGTACCAAAGCGTCCACCACCGCCCGGCACCGTTGGTCCAGGGAATCCGGAGCCTCTTGCAGCGCCTGCCGCAGCCGCTCCCGGCCGGGGTCGGCGTCCCCGGTTCCGTTCCCGTCGGGGAAACCGGCCAGCAGACCGTCGGTGTGCAGGACGACCGTGCTGCCCTCGGTCAGGCTCAGCTCCACCGCCTCGAACGGCGGACCGCCCACGCCGAGCGCAGGCCCCGCCGGCAGTTCCACGAAGCCCACCGAGCCGTCGGGCGCCACCAGGACGGGCGCGGGATGGCCCGCGGCGGCCATCGCGCACCGCCCGTCGACCGGGTCGTAGACGATGTACAGGCAACCGGATCCCACGGACTGGCCGTAGGACGCCGCAGGCTCGGTCTCCCCCTCGCACGCCGACTGCGACACCAGGTCGTCCAGATGCCCCAGCACCTCCTCGGGGGGCAGATCCAGCGCGGCCAGGGTTCGTACGGCGGTCCGCAGCCGGCCCATCGCGGCGGCGGCGTCGATACCGTGTCCGGGGACCTCGCCGACGACGAGGGCGACGCGGGCACCCGACAGCGGGATCAGGTCGTACCAGTCGCCGCCCAGACCGGTCAGTTCGTCGGCCGGGCGGTAGCACGCGGCCACCTCGACGGCGTCCTGCTCCGGGAGCCGGTGGGGCAGCAGGCTGCGCTGCAGCACGAGTGCCGCGTTCCGCTCCCTGGTGTAGCGCCGGGCGTTGTCCACACAGACGGCGGCGCGCGAGACGAGGTCCTCGGCGAGGTTCGTGTCGTCCTTGCTGAAGGGGTCCCGGCGGCGCCGGAAGAACACGGTGACGCCCAGGGTGACACCCCGGGCGCGGATCGGCACGATCATCACACTCTGCAGCCCCAGCTCCAGGAACGTGGGCGCCCGGCTGCCGGGCCTGCTCTCGATCCACCCCGGGGCGAGCGGGTCGAGCTGCTCCTGACGCCAGGCCCTGCCCGTGGTCAGGCAGCGGAGCGGCGGTGTACCGGGCAGATAGGAGACCGGCGCGCCGATGTCCCGGACCGTGCGCGGCAGATCCTCGTACACGGACCGGTGGCCCGCGCGGAGCAGCGGCACCCCGTCCGTCTCCGCGAGCGGTCCCGGCGGGAGCTCGGCGCCCCGCAGCACCGTCTCCAGAAGGTCCACGGTCACGAAGTCCGCGAGATCCGGGACGGCGACGTCGGCCAGCTCCTGCGCGGTGTGCATGACGTCCAGAGTGCGGCCGATGTGCCGGCCGGCCCGGTCGAGCAGCGCGAGGCGCCGGCGCGCGCGGTGCCGGTCGGTGATGTCGACGACGCTGTAGCAGACGCCCATCGGGTGGCCCCGGTCGTCGTCGAGCCGGGTGAACGACAGCATGTGCGCGGTCTCCCGCAGCGGCGCCGAACGGGCCTGGCCGACGTGTTCGAAGCCGACCACCGGCTCGCCGGTCTCCAGGACGTGACGCATCCGCGCCTCGACGGCCTCGGCGTCCAGTCCGGGCTGGACATCGGCGAACCGCAGCCCCAGCCGCCGTTGCGCGGGGCCGCCGCCGAACTGCTCGAGCGCGGTGTTCGACCACACGAACCGCAGGTCCGTGTCCACGATCGCGAGCCCGATCGCCGATCCGGCGACCATCTGCTCCAGCATCGCGCGGCTCATGTCCCAGCCGGAGGAGCCGGCCAGCTCCGACAGCAGTACCAGCAGGGACGAGCGGCCCCGCGGCTCCACGGTCCGCAGCACCCTGACCATGACGGGGACCGCGTGTCCGTCCCGGTGCCGGGCCGTCATCAGGCCGGCCCAGCCGTCGTCGGTCAGGCAGCGCCCGACCAGGTCCGGCACCCGCTCGGCATCCTCGGCGGTCAGCAGATCGGACAGCTTCCCGCCCACCGCCTCGGCCGCCGTGTACCCCAGCAGCCGCTCGGCCGGTCCGGTCCAGTTCGTCACCACGCCCTGCGGATCGAGCACCAGGGGAGCGGCGTCGGCCACGTCGAACCCCTGCCTGGCAACGTCCTGCTCCCCGTGTCCACTCGCGTGTCCGCCCACGGCCGACCTCTCTGTCGCTGACAGTGGTCTACCACCTCTTGTCCCCATCTTCACCCGGGAACCGGGCAGCGGGCTTCCCGGGCGAGGCGGGGACCGGCGAGAACGGCCGGACGGCAACGGGCCGGCCGGGTCAGCCGCCCTGACCCAGCACCTTCCCCAGTGTCCCCAGGGCGTCCTGGAGTTCCTCGCGCCGGACGGTGAGCGGCGGGGCCAGCCGGATGGTGGACCCGTGGGTGTCCTTGACCAGGATTCCCTCCCGCATCAGCCGCTCACTGATCTCACGGCCGGTGCCGAGCGCCGGGTCGACGTCGACACCCGCCCACAGCCCGCGCGAGCGGAAACCGACGACGCCCCGGCCGACCAGCGACTCCAGCCCGCCGCGCAGTACCACGCCCAGTTCCGCCGCCCGGCGCTGGAACTCGCCCGTCTCCAGCAGTTCCACCACCGCCGTACCGACGGCCGCGGCCAGCGGATTGCCGCCGAACGTCGAGCCGTGCTCCCCGGGGTGCAGCACCCCGAGCACCTCGCGCCGGGCCACCACCGCCGACACCGGGACGATGCCGCCGCCCAGCGCCTTGCCGAGCAGCACCATGTCCGGGACGACCGACTCGTGGTCCACGGCCAGCGTGTGCCCCGTACGGCCGAGCCCCGACTGGATCTCGTCCGCGACGAACAGGCACCCCGCGCGGCGCGTCAGCTCCCGCACGCCCGCCAGATAGCCGTCGTCGGGGATGTTCACCCCCGCCTCGCCCTGGATCGGCTCGATCAGCACCGCGGCAGTCGTCCCGTCGACCGCCTCCTCCATCGCCGCCAGGTCGTTGTAGGGGACGGCCCGGAAGCCCGGGGTGAAGGGCCCGAAGCCGGCGCGGGCGGTCTCGTCCGTCGAGAAGCCGACGATGGTCGTCGTCCGGCCGTGGAAGTTGTCGGCGGCGACCACGATCGTCGCCTCGCCGGCCGGGACGCCCTTCACGTCGTAGGCCCACTTGCGGGCCACCTTCACCGCGCTCTCCACCGCCTCCGCACCGGTGTTCATGGGCAGCACCATGTCCAGCCCGGTCAGCGCGGCCAGCCGTTCGGCGAACTCGGCGAGCCGGTCGTTGTGAAAGGCGCGCGAGGTCAGCGTGAGCCGGTCCAGCTGGCAGTGCGCCGCCTCGGTCAGCGCGGGGTGCCGGTGGCCGAAGTTGAGTGCCGAGTAGCCGGCCAGCATGTCGAGGTAGCGGCGGCCCTCCACGTCCTCCACCCACGCGCCCCGAGCGCGGGCGACGACCACGGGCAACGGGTGGTAGTTGTGCGCGAGCACCGGCTCCTCCGCACCGATCAGCGCGGCGGACGAACGGGTACGGGCGGCAGAGGTCATGAGCGGATCTCCTGAGTGCAGCACTTGATCCCGCCGCCTGCCTTGTGGAACTCGGACAGGTCGACGGGAACGGGAACGTAGCCGCGGTCGGCGAGCCGCGCGGCGAGGGACGCCGCCCCCGGTGAGACGAACACATGACGTCCGTCGGAGACGGAGTTCAGGCCGAAGGCCATCGCGTCCTCACGGGTCGCCGTCACCGCGTCGGGATACAGCCGGGCCAGCACCTCGCGGCTCCCCGGCGAGAAGGCCTCCGGGTAGTACGCGATGTTCTCCTCGTCCAGTGCGAACAGCGCCGTGTCCAGGTGGTAGAAGTACGGATCGACCAGCGTCAGGCCGATCACGGGCATCCCGAAGAACTCCTGCGCCTCGTGATGCGCCTCGCGGGTGGTGCGGAAACCGGTGCCGGCGAGGATCCAGCGCCCGGCGGGCACCAGGTCGCCCTCGCCCTCGCACACCGACTCGGGACGGTGGACGTCGAAGCCCTCCGCCTTGAACCAGGTCTCGTACGGTTCGGATTCGGGGCGCCGCTCGGGCGACACGAACAGGGAGCCGAGGACACGGCCCCCGACGACGACCGCCGCGTTCGCGGCGAACACCATGTCGGGCAGGCCGGGTACCGGTTGCACGCTCTCCACGGTATGACCGTGGGCGCGGTAGACGTCGACCAGCGCGCGCCACTGCCGCTGGGCCAGGGCGAGGTCGACGGGACGGTCGGGACGCATCCAGGGGTTGATCGCGTACCGTACGGCGAAGTGTCCGGGGTCGCAGACGAGGTAGCGCCGTCGGGACGGCACACGGGTATCGGTCACAGAGGGGTGCCTCCGCTTCCACGCGGTGTCATCAGGGGTGTGTCCACGGTAGAAAGCGACCGGACCGGGCGACAAGGAACATGAGATGCGCGCTCACGCAGTAATGCTGCGTGTTCCCCCCGTTCTGCGCACGCCTGCTGCGCCTCGCGCGGAACCCGTGGGCGCTACGGAGCCGGCTGGCTCGCACCCGCCTCCGGACTCTCCGGGATCAGATGGGAGAGCACCATCACGCTGATCGTCTTGCGGATGAACGGCTCCGCACGGATCCGCTCCAGCACCTCCTCGAAGTGCTCCACGTCCCGCGCCCGCAGATGCAGCAGCGCGTCGGCACCGCCGGTCACCGTCATCGCCGCGGCGATCTCCGGATGGTTGCGCACCACCTCCGCCAGCCGCCGGGGCGGCGCCGCCCCCTCGCAGTACACCTCGACGTAGGCCTCCGTGCGCCAGCCCAGCGCCGACGGCCGTACCGTCGCCGTGAACCCGGTGATCACCCCCGTCTCGCGCAGACGGTCCACCCGGCGCTTGACCGCCGTCGACGACAGGCCGACCGCCGCGCCGATCTCGGCGAAGGACGTCCGGGCATTCGCCATCAGAGCGGTGACGATCTGTCGGTCCAGCTCGTCGAACGGTGCCGGCCTGCTGCTCATACCCGCACTGTAACCAGCACCGGCAGGCCCCCGCCGTCCAACGGGAAAGCCCACGTCCGGGCCATGTCCAGACGTGAAAATCCCCCCTAGACTCCACCTTCATGCTGCGCGCCCTCGCCGTCGACGACGAACGCCCCTCGCTGGAGGAACTGCTCTACCTGCTGCACGCCGATCCCCGCATCGGCAGTGCCGAGGGCGCCGGCGACGCGACCGGGGCGCTGCGCCGCATCAACCGCGCGCTGGAGTCGGGGCCCGACGGACCCGAGGCCATCGACGTCGTCTTCCTCGACATCCAGATGCCCGGCCTCGACGGACTCGACCTCGCCCGGCTGCTCGGCGGCTTCGCCCGGCCGCCGCTGGTCGTGTTCGTCACCGCGCACGAGGACTTCGCCGTGCAGGCGTTCGACCTCAAGGCCGTCGACTACGTCCTCAAGCCCGTCCGCACGGAGCGGCTGGCCGAAGCGGTCCGCCGCGTCGTCGAACTGCGCGCCGCCGAACAGCGCGACAGCACCCCGCGCATCCCCGTGCACGAACCCGACCCGGACCACATAGCCGTCGAACTCGGCGGCGTGACCCGCTTCGTCGTGGTCGACGACATCACGCACGTGGAGGCCCAGGGCGACTACGCCCGCCTGCACACCGACCGCGGCAGTCACCTCGTCCGCATACCGCTGTCCACCCTGGAGGAACGCTGGCGTTCACGCGGCTTCGTCCGCATCCACCGCCGCCATCTCGTCGCCCTGCGCCACATCGGGGAACTCCGCCTCGGTACGGGCACCGTGAGCGTCCTGATCGGCTCCGAGGAGCTCCAGGTCAGCCGGCGGCACTCCCGTGAACTGCGGGACCTGCTGATGCGCCGGACCACGGGCTGAGGGGAGAAGGCATGCCCCAGGACCCGACCGAACGCCGGGTGGTCGTCACCGGCCCGCCCCGCCGCACCCGCCGCTCCTCCGGTTACTACCGCCCGCGCACCGAGATCGACGAGCAGACCACCCTCGGCCACACCTACGTCCGTTCCCTGATGCGCATCCAGCTGCGCACCGGACTCACCGTGTTCGCGGTCCTCGTCCTGCTCGTCGGCCCGCTCCCGCTGGTCTTCGCGGCCGCTCCGGACGCCCGCAGGCTGGAGTGGGCGGTACTCGGCTTCGGGCTCTACCCGCCACTGGTCCTGCTCGCCCGCTGGTACGTACGCCGCGCCGAACGCAACGAACGCGACTTCGTACGGCTCGTCGAGGACCGCTGAGGAAACCCAGGCACGTGAACTCCAGTTACGCCGTACCCGCCGTGGCCCTCGTCGTCCTGGCGACCATCCTCGTCGGCGCCTTCGGCCTGCGCATCTCCCGCACCACCTCCGACTTCTACGTCGCCTCCCGCACGGTCGGCCCCCGCCTGAACGCGGCCGCCATCAGCGGCGAGTACCTCTCCGCCGCGTCCTTCCTCGGCATCGCGGGCCTGGTCCTGGTCCAGGGCCCCGACATGCTCTGGTACCCGGTCGGCTACACCGCCGGCTATCTGGTCCTGCTGTTGTTCGTCGCCGCACCGCTGCGCCGCTCCGGCGCCTACACACTGCCCGACTTCGCCGAGGCCCGCCTCGCCTCGCACGCCGTGCGGCGGCTCGCGGGCGCCTTCGTCGTCGGCGTCGGCTGGCTGTACCTGCTGCCCCAGCTCCAGGGCGCGGGGCTCACCCTGACCGTGCTGACCGGCGCCCCCGACTGGCTCGGCGGAGTGATCGTCGCCGTAGTGGTCACCGTCATCGTCGCCGCCGGAGGCATGCGCAGCATCACCTTCGTGCAGGCCTTCCAGTACTGGCTCAAGCTCACCGCCCTGCTCGTGCCCGTCCTGTTCCTGGTCCTCGCCTGGCAGAGCGACGGGGCGCCCAGCCACGCCTTCGACGAGCCCGCCACCTTCCGCGAACGGCGTGTCGTCCGCGTCGACGACACCGTGGACCTGAGGATCGTCGACCCGCTGGCCGTCACCGTGGACGGCACCGTCGACGGCCGCGAACACGACGGCACCGAGGTCGACCTGAGCGCCGGCACCCATCGCATCGACGGCGGTACCCGGCTGACCTTCGCCGAGGGGGCCGAGGTCCCGGCCGCGGGACGCGGCGCCGACGACGCCCTGACGCCCTCCCGCGCCGAGTCCCGCGAGGAACGCCCGCTGTACGCCACGTACGGGCTGATCCTCGCCACCTTCTTCGGCACGATGGGCCTGCCGCACGTGGTGGTCCGCTACTACACCAGCCCGCACGGTGTCGCCGCCCGTCGTACCACCGTCGCCGTTCTCGGCCTGATCGGCGCCTTCTACCTGCTGCCTCCGGTCTACGGAGCCCTCGGCCGCCTGTACGCCCCCGAGCTGACCCTCACCGGTGACGCGGACGCCGCCGTGCTCCTGCTGCCCGGCCGCATGTTCGGGGGAGTGGGCGGCGACCTGCTCGGCGCGCTGGTCGCCGGGGGAGCCTTCGCCGCGTTCCTGTCCACGGCCTCCGGGCTGACCATGGCCGTGGCCGGCGTGATCACCCAGGACGTCCTGCCCTCGCGCGGCGTACGGCACTTCAGGCTCGGCACGGTCCTCGCCATGGCCGTCCCGCTCCTGGCCAGCTTCCTGGTGGGCGGGCTGCCGGTGGCCGACGCCGTGGGGCTCGCCTTCGCCGTGTCGGCCTCCTCGTTCTGCCCGCTGCTCGTCCTCGGTATCTGGTGGCGCCGGCTCACCCCGCCGGGTGCGGCGGCCGGCATGCTGGTCGGCGGCGGCTCCGCCTTCCTCGCCGTCGCCGCGACCATGGCCGGCTATCCGGGCCGGGGCGCATGGCACGCACTGCTCGCCTGGCCCGCCCTGTGGTCGGTGCCGGTGGGCTTCCTCACCATGATCCTGGTCTCCCTGGCCACCTCCGGCCGGGTGCCGCCCGGCACGGCGGCGGTGCTCGCCCGGTTCCACCTGCCGGAGGAGCTACGGACGGAGGTGTCCAAGTGAGCGGATTCCTGGCGGGCCTGTGCGTCGCCGTTTTGCCCCTGCTGGCCGCCGGCTTCTGGCTCGGCCGGCGTACCGCACGGTCGCCCGGCCTCGCCGGCCTCGGAACCCCCGTCGAGCACGCCACCTTCGAGACCCTGCACACCGCTTCCCTGGCCACGCCCCCGCTCCGCGCCGGACTGACCGAGGAGACCGCAGGCCGGTCCGCCCGCAAACTGCGCTCCCTGCTCGGCACCGACGCCCTGTGCCTCACCGACCGCGAACAGGTCCTCGTCTGGGACGGCGCCGGCGCCCATCACCGCACCGAGATCATGGAGCGCCTGGCCGGCCCCCTCGAGTCCGGACGCGGCGAGGCCTTTCCGCTCACCTGCGACACCCCCGACTGCGCGGTGCGCTGGGCCGTCGTCGCCCCGCTCACCGTCGACGACCGGGTCCACGGCGCGCTCGTCGCCTGCGCGCCCCGCGAGTCCGCGGTCCTGGTCCGGGCCGCCGCGGAGGTCGCCCGCTGGGTCTCCGTCCAGCTCGAACTCGCCGATCTCGACCAGTCCCGCACCCGCCTCATCGAGGCCGAGATCAGAGCGCTGCGGGCGCAGATATCCCCGCACTTCATTTTCAACTCACTCGCCGTGATCGCCTCGTTCGTGCGTACGGACCCCGAGCGGGCCCGTGAGCTGCTGCTGGAGTTCGCCGACTTCACCCGCTACTCGTTCCGCCGGCACGGTGACTTCACCACCCTCGCCGACGAGCTCCACGCCATCGACCACTACCTGGCGCTGGTGCGGGCCCGCTTCGGCGACCGCCTCTCCGTCACGCTGCAGATCGCCCCCGAGGTGCTCCCGGTCGCCCTGCCCTTCCTCTGCCTGCAGCCCCTGGTCGAGAACGCCGTCAAGCACGGCCTCGAGGGCAAGGCCGACAAGTGCCACATCCACATCACCGCGCAGGACACCGGCGCCGAAGCCCTCGTCGTGATCGAGGACGACGGCGCCGGAATGGACCCCGGCCTGCTGCGTCGCATCCTCGCCCGCGAGGTCGACCACACGGGCGGCATCGGCCTGTCCAACGTCGACGACCGGCTCCGCCAGGTGTACGGCGACGACTACGGCCTCGTCATCGAGACCGCGGTCGGCGCGGGCATGAGAGTCACCGTCCGGCTGCCGAAGTACCAGCCGGGCGTGCACCTGGCGGGCCGGCTCACACCGAAGTGAGCCGGCCCGCCGGGCAGGGGCTTTCGTCCGGATCAGGCCGGACCCCGCGGGGTCCGGCCTGATCCGGACGAAAGCCCCTGGGTACCGAGGGAGGCTTGGCCAGGGCCTGTCCGGCGGCTCAGGCGCTGGGTGTGGTGACCATGGCGAGGGTGATCAGCCCCAGGACGACCCAGCCGAACCACAGCCATCCGTTGCTGCCGAGCGCCACCGTGTAGGCCGTCACGGCGACGAGCCCGCCGACGGTGAGTACTCCCATGGTCTTCGTCGAGGTGGAACCGTTGCTGGAACCGGGCATCGCGACACCCTCCTCATGGTTCGGTTCCCTCCATGGTGCCCCCGTTCCGCCGCTTTACCGTGCACACGACGACATGCAGGCCCGTGTCCCAGGACAGCTCACCGGTCCACGACCCGGTTTCGTGGACGGACGGGTCGAAGCCGTAGTCACGCGGTGGCACGTCACGGGCGCAGGCCGTGTCCGACAGGGTGCGTGCCTCGGTGAGCGTGACGTCCTCGCCCAGTCGGGTGAACCCGAGGACCTGTTCCTCGTACCGGCCACCGCACGGCACCAGCAGGGCCCGACGCCCCGGGCGCGTGTCCAGGCAGTCCCTGCGCTGCATCGGCACGGTGTCCGCGAACGCCGTGCCGAACGGGCGACGGTCGCCGAGCGGCCCGTACACGGGTCCCCGCGCCCCCAGGACCAGACAGGCGGTGCGCCGCCCGGTCTCCTCGAAACCGTCCGGGACGGGTACGACAGCGAGAGGGCGTACCGAGGCCATACGCCCGCGGAACTCCCGCGTCGCCTCCTCGCACCGGGCCGGACCCAGCTCCCGCGCCTCCTCGGCGGAGGGGGCCCCGACGAACCCCACGACCTGTCCGTCGACCTCCCGGCCCGCCGCGCCCGCACAGGCCGGTTCGACGCTGAGCCGGGGCACGCCGGTGAACCGGCGGTCGCCGGGCCAGACGGCGCGCACGCAGTCACCCCGCTCGAGCGGCTCGGCGAGCCCCACGGCATCCCCGTACGGCGCCGTCGCCCTCCCGCCGTCAGTCCGGTCGGCCAGCGCGTACCAGGCACCGCCCAGGGCCAGCACCACGCCGAGCCCGACGGCGCCGGCCGTTCGCAGGACGGGGTGACGCGGACGCTGGTGTGCGGGTGCGGGTGCGGGTGCGGGTGCCGTGCGTCCCGTTGGTCCCGCAGGCGCTGTACGTCCCGCAGCATCCGCATCCTCAGCGGCTTCCGTGGGCGCTGTGGTGCCCGCGAGCAGGGCCGGTGTGGCCCAGGGCGGCTGGGAGCCAAGGTCGGTGGGCGGCCGGGCGCACGACTCCGACCCGGGCGTGACGAGCCGCGACAGCTCCGCCTCCAGCATCCGTGCGGACGTCCGCCGCCGGGGGTCCTTCTCGAGCAGGCCCCGCAGCACCGGCTCCAGGGCACCCGCCCGCACCGGCCGGCGCGGCTCCTCCGCGACGACCGCCGCGATCGACGCGAGCGGTGACTCCCGCTCGAAGGGGCCGCGCCCCTCGACGCCGTGGTACAGCGTGCAGCCCAGGGAGAACAGGTCGGCGGCCGGCGTCGCCGGACTCCCGGTGGCGCGCTCGGGCGCCAGCCAGCCCGAGGTGCCGACCACCCCGGACGCCATGGTGTACCGCGTCTCACCGGTGTCCGGCTGCCCGGAGATGCCGTAGTCGGTGAGCAGGACCCGCCCGTACGGCGCGCCGGTGCGGTCCGGGGCGAGCAGGATGTTCGCCGGTCTCACGTCCCGGTGCAGCACGCCCCGCTCGTGACCGGTGGCCAGCGCGTCCAGGACGGCCAGCCCGATCCGGGCGCACTCGGCGGGAGCGAGCGCGCCGCGCCGGGCGACCAGCTCCCGCAGGTCGACGGCGCCCGCCACGTACTCCATGACGATCCACGGCAGGCCCTCGTGCTCCATGACGTCGTGCACGGTCACCACATGCGGGTGATCACGCAGACCGGCCGCGTGCCGGGCCTTCGCGCGGGCGCGGGCGGCCCTGGTCTCCCGCTCCTGGCCGGACTCGGCCGGATCGTGGAAGACGATCTCCTTGAGGGCGACCTCACAGGTGAGTCTCCGGTCATGGGCCAGCCAGACATGCCCCATACCGCCCCGGCCCAGCCGGTGCAGCAGCACATAACGGCCGGCGACGACCCGGCCCGCTCCCGACGACGACGCGCGCAGTGCCATGACCGCTTTCCCCCCCGTCGGCCCGTTCCTGGCGGCTCATGCTACTGAACGGTGGCACCTCTCAGGTGAATCGGGGAGAAAGTGAGCGACAGGGAGAGAAGAGGAGGAAAAGTGACCGAAAGGGGTTCATTTCCCGGTGGTGTGCAAGGAGGCCAGATAGGCGTTGTACGCCTCGAGTTCCTTGTCCCCGTCGCGGTCCGCGGCCCGGTCGGTGCGCTTGGCCTGCCGCTGGTCCGAGGCGTACCACTGGAACAGCAGCGCGATCAGCACCAGCACGGACGGGACCTCGCTGAACGCCCAGGCGATACCGCCGGCCGCGTTCTGGTCGGACAGCGCGTCGACGCCCAGGGAGCCCGGAGGGTTCTGGAAGCTCGTCACCATTGGCGTGGACGCCATCATCAGCGCGATGCCGAAGAACGCGTGGAACGGCATGCCCGCGAACAGTTCCAGCATCCGCATCAGATGGCCCGGCCGGTGCGGGCCCGGATCCACACCCATGATCGGCCAGAAGAACACCAGACCGACCGCGAGGAAGTGCACCATCATCGCGATGTGCCCCACCTGGGAGCCCATCAGGAAGTCGAACAGAGGGGTGAAGTACAGCCCGTACAGGCTCGCGATGAACATCGGGATGGTGAACACCGGGTGGGTGACGACCCGCATGTAGCGGCTGTGCAGCAGCATCAGCAGCAGTTCGCGCGGCCCCTTGCTGCCGCGGGCGGCCGGCGGCAGGGCGCGCAGTGCCAGTGTGATCGGGGCGCCGAGCAGGAGCAGGATGGGCGACACCATGCTGATGACCATGTGCTGCACCATGTGCACGCTGAACATGACCATGCCGTAGTCGTTCAGCCCGGTGCACATCATGAGGCCGATGCTCAGCACGCCGAGGACGAACGACACGGTCCGTCCCACCGGCCACTTGTCGCCGCGCCGTGTCAGGCGCACGACCGCCCAGCCGTACAGCGCCAGTCCCAGCAGACAGGCGACGAGGAAGAAGGGGTCCGCCGACCAGGCGAGCCCTCGCCCCAGCGTGAACGGCGGCAGATCCATGGTCATGCCGTGCCCGCCGTGATCCATCCGCCGGCTCCGTTTCGTGGGGATTGTGCGCCGTCTGTCCGCACCAGACTAGAACCGCCCCCGGCCGCGGCTGCGGCCGGGGGCGGCTTCGCCCGACGGCTGCCGGAACGCCGACGGGCGGCAGGTGCTACAGGACACACTCCGACTCGGCGTAGCGGTCCTCGGGCACCGTCTTCAGCGTCTCGACGGCCTCGGCCAGCGACACCGTCACGATGTCCGTCCCGCGCAGCGCGGTCATCCGTCCGAACTCCCCGCGGTGCACGGCCTGAACGGCGTGCCAGCCGAACCGGGTGGCCAGCACCCTGTCGTACGCGGTCGGGGTCCCGCCGCGCTGGGTGTGTCCGAGGATCACCGGGCGTGCCTCCTTGCCGAGCCGCGCCTCCAGTTCGACGGAGAGCTGCCGCGCGATCCCGGCGAACCGCTCATGGCCGTAGACGTCCTTGTCGCCCTCGTCGAAGTCCATGCCTCCGGCCCGCGGCTTGGCGCCCTCCGCGGCGACCACGATGGCGAACCGCTTGCCCGCCGAGAACCGCGCGCCGACCTTCGCGGTCAGCTCCTCGATGTCGAAGGGCCGCTCCGGCACGACGATCGCGTGCGCGCCGGCCGCCATGCCGGAGTGCAGGGCGATCCAGCCGGTGTGACGGCCCATGACCTCCACGATGAGCACCCGCTGGTGGGACTCGGCGGTCGTCTTCAGCCGGTCCAGTGCCTCGGTCGCCACACCGACGGCCGTGTCGAAACCGAAGGTGACGTCGGTGACGGCGATGTCGTTGTCGATGGTCTTCGGCACGCCCACTATCGGCAGGCCGTTGTCCGACAGCAGCCGGGCCGCCTTCAGGGTGCCCTCACCGCCGATCGGGATGATCGCGTCGAGGCCGAGCTCCTGGACGTGTCCCTTGGCCCGTGCCACCCCGTCCCGCAGGTGCTCGGGACGTACCCGGGAGGAGCCGAGGATGGTGCCGCCGAGGGAGAGGATGCCGCCCACCGCGTCGAGGTCGAGCTTGAGGTAGTCGCCCTCCAGGAGGCCCTTCCAGCCGTCCCGGAAGCCGATGACCTCGTCGCCGTGGTCGACGACGGCACGGTGCACGACGGAGCGGATGACGGCGTTCAGGCCGGGGCAGTCGCCGCCGGACGTGAGGACACCAATACGCATAGCCCGAAACAACCTTCTAGCCGTGGGCCTGGACCGGACCGCGTCGTCCGGCTCGATCCCCGCCACCCTAGCGGCACCGGGGCGTGGGACCGAAGGACGCGTCCGCCTGCTGGACGACCGCGCTCACCTGTGCGGACCAGCCGTCAGACGGGCCGGGAGCGCCGGCCCGTCCGAAGGGGCCCAGGGGGCCGCAGGGCCTACGCGGGCTGCTGCGAGGCCGCGATGCGCTCGCCCCGCAGCGCCTCGTACCAGTGGTCGTCGGTCGGCGGCAGCGCGTTGACGTCGAGCGCCAGCTTCAGCATCAGGTCCGCGATCTGCGGGTTGCGGGCCAGCACCGGGCCGTGCATGTACGTGCCGAACACGGTGTCGTTGTAGGCGCCCTCGGTGCCGTCCCCCGTGCCGTTGCCGTTGCCGAAACGCACACGGGCGAGCGGGCGGGCCGTCGGACCGAGGTGGGTGACGCCCTGGTGGTTCTCGAAACCGGTCAGCGGCGGCAGCCCCAGCGGCGGGTCGATGTCGCCCAGCACGTCGCCGACGCACCGCGCGCCCTCGCCGCGCACCGAGACGACGTCGAGCAGGCCGAGGCCGGGCTCCCGCTGGCCGAGGTCGTTGATGAACTCGTGGCCGAGGATCTGGTAGCCGGCGCACACGGAGAACACGATCGCGCCGTTGCCCACCGCCCGGTGCAGGCCGCCGTCCCGGCGCAGCCGCTCGGCCGCGAGCCGCTGCGGACGGTCCTCGCCGCCGCCGATCAGGTAGATGTCGCCGGACGTCGGGATCGGCTGGTCGCTGCGCACGTCGAGCCGGGACACGTCGAGGCCGCGCTGCCGGGCCCGGCGCTCCACGACGAGCACATTGCCCTGGTCGCCGTAGGTGCTCAGCAGGTCGGGGTAGATCCATACGATCCGCAGACCGTTGTCGCTCATGAAGTCACTGTCCTTGAGAGTACGGCGCGATGCGTCGCCGGCGTCAGTTGCCGACGCGGCGGCGCAGGTCCTGGAACGCGGTGTAGTTGGCGATGACCTCGATCCGGCCGGGCGGGCACTGCTGGAGCGCCTGGTCGAGGTCCTCGCAGACCTGGAACTGCTGGTTCGCCACCTCGAGCCGCACCGCGAGGTCCAGCTTCCGGTCGCCGAGGACGACGATCGGGTGGCCGGTCAGCCGGGTGTAGTCGACGTCCCACAGCCAGGAGGTGTCGGTGCCGTCGGCGGAGCGGGCGTTCACCGACAGGATCACCGGGGTGGGCGGCGGGTCGATGAGGGAGAACGTCTCCAGCCAGCCCGCGGGGTTCTTGGCGAGCAGCAGCCGCAGGTCGCGGCCTTGGTGCTGGACGACGTCGTACCGGCCGGCGACGGCCTGCACCTGGTACATGCGCTCCAGGGCGACCTGCGGGGGTACTCCGAACACCGCGGCGACGGCCGCGGAACTCGCGGCGTTGGCCTTGTTGGCGCGGCCCGGCAGCTGGAGGTGGATCGGCCAGGCGGAGCCGTGCGGGTCGAGGACGTGGTCGCCGGAGAGCGCCCAGCTCGGGGTGGGCCGGCGGAAGCCGCACTCGCCGCAGAACCAGTCGTCGCCGGGGCGCTGCATCACGCCGCCACAGGACGGGCAGGACCAGGCGTCGTCCTTCCACATCTGGCCCGCGGCGACCCAGATCACGTTGGGGGAGGAGGACGCGGCCCACACGACCAGCGGGTCGTCGCAGTTGGCGACGACGACCGCCTTGGAGCCGGCCAGGCCCTCGCGCCAGTTCTCCGCGAGCATCCGGGTCTCGCCGGCCCGGTCGAGCTGGTCGCGGGAGAGATTGAGCAGGGCGATGCACTTGGGGTCGGTGTCGCGGGCGACGCCGGCGAGGTACTTCTCGTCGACCTCGATGACGCCGAACTTCGACTCCGAGCCCCCCGCGAGCGCCGAGGTGATGCCCGCGGGCATGTTGGCGCCGAGGGCGTTGGACACGACCGGTCCGGCGGCCCGCAGGGCCTCCGCGATGAGCCGGGTGGTGGTGGTCTTGCCGTTGGTCGCCGACACCAGGATGCAGTCCAGGTTCTGGGCGAGCCGGGCGAGGAGATCGGGGTCGAGTTTGAGCGCGACCCGGCCACCGATCACCGAACCGCTGCCGCGTCCCGCGGCGCGTGATGCCGCTGCGACCGCCTTGCCGGCGGTCACGGCCAGCTTGGCCCGCGGCGTGAGCGGGTCCGAGTTGCCTGCCATCAAGTCTCGATCCTCCTTGCGTACGCGCCGCGCCTGTGGCTGACGGCCACGTGGTGTGAACCTCAGCCTATCGAGATCCATTCGCACTCCAGAACCACGTCGCCACCCAGGGGACGGGAGTTGCTGCCAGGACCGTACTCTGACCGCCATGCGAGACGGTTCCATTCCCGGTGTCCACGGTCGTGTCCGGCCCCTCACGCTGCTCGGCGACCCGGTGCTGCACGCGCCCTGCGAGGAGGTGACCGACTTCGGCCCGGAACTGGCCCGCCTCGTGGAGGACTTGTTCGCGACGATGTACGCCGCACGGGGTGTGGGCCTGGCCGCCAACCAGGTGGGTGTGCCGCTGCGGGTGTTCGTGTACGACTGCCCGGACGACGAGGACGTCCGCCATCTGGGACATGTGGTCAACCCGCGGCTGGTCGAGACGGACGGCGTGGTGGTGCGCGGCCCGGAGGGCTGTCTGTCGCTGCCGGGCCTGGAAGCCGGGACGGAACGCCACGACCACGCGGTCGTCGAGGGCCGCACGGTGACCGGGGAGCCGGTCACCGTGCACGGCACGGGTTTCTTCGCCCGGTGCCTGCAGCACGAGTGCGACCACCTGGAGGGCCGCGTCTACGCCGACCGCCTGACCGGCTGGCGCCGGCGCAGACTCACCCGTCAGGTGCGGCGGGCCTCCTGGAGCGGGCGGGGCCGAGGGAAACGAGCGGAGCAGGCGGAAAGAGAAGGGTGAAGGGGGAGTGCCCTTCGGGGCGGGCGGCAGGGCCGGGGCTCAGAATCCGGGCCCGCCGGCCCGGTCGCCCGCCGCCGCCAGCCGGCCCCACAGCAGGTCGGCCAGGCTGCGCACCAGCTCGGCCCGGGAGCACGGCCGTTCGCCGAGCCACCAGTCGCCGGCCGCGTGCATCATGCCGACGATCCCGTGCCCCCACACGCGGGCCAGTTGCCGGCTGCCGGGGCCGAGGTCCAGTCGCTCCTCGATGACCTGGGCCAGTTCCTCACCCATGCGTCGCAGCAGCGGCGCCGAGTGCCTGCCGACGTCGAAGCCCTGGTCGCCGGGTGAACCCTCCGCCGGGTGCATCAGGAACCGGTACACCTGGGGGCGCAGCTCGATCGCCGCGAGATAGGTGTCCAGGGTGTTCTCGACCCGCTCCCGCCGGTCCGCCGGGGCGTCCAGTGCTGCCCGCAGCGAGGCCAGCAGGGCGTCGGTGTGCCGCTGGGCGAGGGCGGCGTACAGTCCTCCCTTGTCGCCGAAGTGCCGGTAGAGGATCGGTTTGGTGATGCCCGCCTCGGCGGCGATCGCGTTCATCGAGGCGTGCGGGCCGTCGCGCAGCACCACCCGGTCGGCTGCCTCCAGCAGCTCGCGCCGGCGGCGGTCGGCGGACCTCTGCTGATCGGTCCGCTGTGTGGTGTCCATGATCTCTCCCCACCCCTGCTGATTCGGTGACGCCTTCGCAAACTAACACTGACGGTGTGACCTGCGGCGGACGGGATGTCGGGAGGTCCGGGGGAGTTGACTTTTCCTACTTGCCGGTAACAGACTCTGGTTACCGCAAGTAACACGCACGTGCGTCGCCGCTGGAGGGGACATGGCCGAGTTCACCATGGAGCTCAACGACGAACAGAAGGAAGTCCGGGACTGGCTCCACGGCTTCGCCGCCGATGTGATCCGCCCCGCGGCCGCGGAGTGGGACGAGCGCGAGGAGACCCCCTGGCCGGTCATCCAGGAGGCGGCCAAGGTCGGCATCTACTCGCTCGACTTCTACGCCCAGCAGTACTTCGACGCCACCGGCCTCGGCATCCCCATGACGATGGAGGAACTGTTCTGGGGTGACGCGGGCATCGCCCTGTCCATCGTCGGCACCGGCCTCGCGGCCGTCGGCGTCCTCGCCAACGGCACCGAGGAACAGATCGGCACCTGGATCCCCCAGATGTACGGCGACGCCAATGACGTCAAGGTCGCCGCCTTCTGCTCCTCCGAGCCCGACGCCGGCTCCGACGTCGCCTCCCTGCGCACGCGTGCCGTGTACGACGAGGCCAAGGACGAGTGGGTGATCAACGGCACCAAGACCTGGGCGACCAACGGCGGCATCGCCAACGTCCACGTCGTCGTCGCGGTCGTCGACCCGGAGCTCGGCTCCAAGGGCCACGCCTCGTTCATCATCCCGCCGGACACCCCCGGCTGCTCCCAGGGCCAGAAGTTCAAGAAGCACGGCATCCGCGCCTCGCACACCGCCGAGGTGGTCCTGGACGACGTCCGCGTGCCCGGCTCCTGCCTGCTCGGCGGCAAGGAGAAGCTCGACGAGCGCCTCGCCCGCGCCCGGGAGCGTGCCAGGCAGGGGGGTGAGCGGGTGAAGAACGCCGCGATGGCCACCTTCGAGGCGTCCCGCCCCGCGGTCGGAGCCATGGCGGTCGGCACCGCCCGCGCCGCCTACGAGGTCGCCCTGGAGTACGCGCAGACCCGTGAGCAGTTCGGTCGTCCGATCATCGACAACCAGGGCGTCGCCTTCCAGCTGGCCGACATGCGCACCCAGATCGACGCCGCACGCCTCCTGGTGTGGCGTGCCTCCTGGATGGCCGTGAACGGCAAGCCGTTCACGGCGGCCGAGGGCTCGATGTCCAAGCTGTACGCCAGCGAGACCGCCAAGACGGTCACCGCCCAGGCGATACAGATCCTCGGCGGCAACGGCTATACGCGCGAGTACCCGGTGGAGCGCATGCACCGCGACGCCGCGATCTACACGATCTTCGAGGGCACGAGCGAGATCCAGCGCCTGGTCATCGCCCGCACCCTGTCGGGCATGCCCATTCGTTAGGTACGGACGCGAGAGGCCGAGGGCGGGAGCGAGGGCGGCCCGGCGGCGTGGCTCACGTCCCGGGCTGCCGTGTCGTCGGGCTGCCGGGCCCGGACCGTCGGGCGCCGTGTCGTTTCGGGTGACGTCCGCCCGGCTCCTGGGGGACCATGGTGGGGGAGCCGGGCGCCCCACGGACCGGCCGACCGACGCGACGGAGGCCGCGATGACGCGCACGGCCCGGGAACTGCTGGAGACGATCACGCGGGAACTGGCCCCGGACCCCCGGTCCAACCCGCTCGTACCGCTGATCGCCCGCGGTGAGGCCGGCCGGGACACCCTGGCCGGCCTCGCCCTGGAACAGAGCCGGGTGATCCCCGCCGACCGCCGTGCCTTCCAGCACCTGGCGGACCGGTCCGCGGACCAGCCGAGGGCCGCCGCGTACTTCACCGCCCTCGCCGAGGGCGAGGATCTGGCGGCGGCCCGGCTGGACGCCTTCGCCGCGGCCTGTGGTGTGGACCGGGTGCGTGCGGTGGCGTACGACCCCCTGCCCGGCTGCCAGGCCTATCCCGCCTACGTCGCCTGGCTCGCCCTCAACGCGGCACCGGCCGACGCCGTCCTCTCCGTGACCGCCAACTTCTCGGCCTGGGGCGGTTACTGCGCCACCATCGCCCAGGCGCTGCGCACGCACTACGGCTTCACCGACGAGGCCTGCGCGTTCTTCGACCTCTTCGCCGAACCGGCCCCCGGCCTGGGCCGGGTGGCGGCGGAAGCGGTCCAGGACGGCCTGGACACGGGCCGCCTCGACGAGAGTCTGGCGCGGCGGTACGGCCACCTGCTGCAGAGCTACGAGTCGCTGTTCTGGAGGACGCTGCTCCGGCCGGTCTGAACGCATGACCGGCGACCGCCGGCCGCACCCCAAGGGGTCCTTGCACTGTGAGCGCCCGGTGAGGTCGTGTGGTCCGGTGCCGGGGGTACCGCCCACGCCTTTCAGGCAGTGGGGGAGCATCGCGAGGCGCCACAGAGCCCTCGTGGCGGAGCCACCAGGGCTTTTGGGTAACGCGGCGAGGTGCGGTGCCGGGCCGCGCGACCCGGGCGGGCACAGTGCAAGGACCCCTAAGCCCTGCTCCCGCTGCTGTGCGCGATGCACGCCACGTCGATCCGGTCGGCCAGTTTCGCCAGCTCGATGGTGAGCGCGGCGACCGTGTCCTCGTCGAGCCGGTCGTCGCCGGACTCCACGAGATGCAGCCACCGGCCGCCCACCGTGCGCAGCAATTTGCTCACGTCCGCCGCGGAGACCTGCAAGGTACCGCGGTCGTCGACGATCAGAGGCAGAGTCACTTCGCGGTTCACAGACCGGATCGTAGCCGCGGGAGCGTCACGCACCGTGCCAAACCGTGGTGATGTTGCAGAACTCGCGGATTCCGTGCCCGGACAGCTCACGCCCGTACCCGGACCGCTTGACCCCGCCGAACGGGAACGCCGGATGGGACGCCGTCATCCCGTTCACGAAGACGCCGCCCGCCTCCAGATCGCGGACGAAGCGGTCGACCTCGGTCTCGTCACGCGTCCAGACGTTGGAACTCAGGCCGTACGGGGAGTCGTTGGCGATCAGCACCGCCTCGTCCAGGTCCGCCGCCCGGTACAGCGTGGCGACCGGGCCGAAGGCCTCCTCCCGGTGGACGCGCATGTCGCGGGTGATCCCGGCCAGGACGGTCGGCGGGTAGTACCAGCCTGGCCCGTCCGGGAGTTCGCCGCCGCACAGCACGCGGGCCCCGGACCGTACGGCGTCCTCGACCAGCTCCGCCAGATCCCTTCGGCCCTGTTCGCTGGAGAGCGGGCCGACGTCCGTCGCCTCGTCCATGGGATCGCCGGTCTTCAGCGCCCGCATGTCCCGGGCGAAGCGCTCGGCGAAGGCGTCGTAGACGTCGGTGTGCACGATGAAGCGTTTGGCGGCGATGCAGGACTGCCCGTTGTTCTGCACCCGCGCGGTGACCGCGACCTCGGCGGCCCGGTCCAGGTCGGCGGACGGCATCACGACGAACGGGTCGCTGCCGCCCAGTTCCAGCACCGTCTTCTTGATCATCTCCCCGGCGGTGGCGGCCACCGCGCGTCCGGCGGGCTCACTGCCGGTGAGGGTGGCCGCCCTGACGCGTTCGTCCCGCAGGATGTCGTCGACGGCGGCGGAGCCGATGAGCAGGGTCTGGAAGCAGCCCTCGGGGAAGCCCGCCCGGTGGAACAGGTCCTCCAGGTACAGGGCGGTCTGCGGCACGTTCGAGGCGTGCTTGAGCAGGCCCACGTTGCCGGCCATCAGCGCGGGCGCGGCGAACCGTACGACCTGCCACAGCGGGAAGTTCCACGGCATCACCGCGAGCACCGGGCCGAGCGGCCGGTAACGCACCAGGGCCCGGGAGCCGCCGGAGTCCTTCACGTCGGACGCGTCGGGCTCCTCGTCGGCGAGAAGGCCCGCGGCGCGGTCGGCGTACCAGCGCATCGCCTTGGCGCACTTGGCGGCCTCCGCGCGGGACTGCCCGACCGGCTTGCCCATCTCGGTGGTCATCACCTCGGCGATGCTGTGCCGGTCCTCGTCGAGGAGCTCGGCGGCCCGGCGCAGCAGGCGGGCGCGCTCCTCGAACGTCGTCGTCCGGTACGTGCGGAACGTGGCCTCCGCGAGTTGGAGCCGGCGCTCGGTCTCCTCCTCGCCCATGGCCTCGTACGTCCTGAGCGTCTCGCCGTTCGCCGGATTCACCGTTGCGATGGGCATGGCTGGCCTCCCTGGGGACGGGGTGTGCATGTCGACCCTCCCGCGCGGCGATGGGCGTCGCAACGCGGGAGCGTTCCTCAGGGCGAGTGCTCCGCCAAGCGGTCGAGAAACGCAGCCTGGGCGGAGACGACCCGTTCCCGTGCCCGGTCCAGGGAGAGCCACTCCACCCGGTCCAGCTCCGGGAACTCCCGCATCCGCCCCGACTTCGGCGGCCACTCCATCCAAAAGGTGCCGGGCACGACGGCCGCCGGGTCGAGGTCGCCCTCGACCCCCCAGGCCGTGACGGTTTTGCCGCCGGACTGCCGGACCTCGCCGAGCGGAACGGCCTCACCGTCGGGCGGCGGCAGCCCCAGCTCCTCCCTGAACTCCCGGCGCGCCGCGTCCCAGGCCGTCTCGCCGGCGTCGTACTCGCCCTTCGGCACGGTCCACGCGCCGGCGTCCCGGCGGGCGAAGAACGGGCCGCCCATGTGACCGAGCAACACCTCGAGCCCGTGACGGGTGTGCCGGAACACCAGCAGGCCGGCGCTCCGGGCGCCGGTCACGGACGTAGCCCGGGGTGCGCGGCGAGCAGGGACTCCACGGTGTCCGCCTCGTCCGGCCGTTTGTCCTCGCGGTAGCGGACCACCCGGGCGAAGCGGAGGGTGACGCCGGCCGGGTAGCGGGTGGAGCGCTGGAGGCCGTCGTAGGCGATCTCCACGACGAGCTCCGGGCGCACGGTGACGACGTACGCGCTCGTGTCGCTTTCGCCGGTGCCGACGGCGAGTTCGCGCAGCCGGTCGGTCTGCCAGGTCAGCATGGCGTCGGTCATGCCCTTGAAGGTCTTGCCGAGCATCACGAAGCCGCCGTCGGCGGTGCGGGCGCCCAGGTGCAGGTTGGACAGCTTGCCGGTACGGCGGCCATGACCCCACTCGGCCGCCAGCACCACCAGGTCGAGCGTGTGCACGGGCTTGACCTTCAGCCAGGACGCGCCGCGCCGCCCGGCGCTGTAGGGGGCGCCGAGTCCCTTGAGCACGACGCCCTCGTGACCGCGCGCCAGCGTGTCGGCGAGGAAGTCCTCCGCCGCCCTCACGTCCTCGGGTCCGGACACTCTGGTGCCCCGTACCCGCATGGCCTGCGGCACCAGCCGGGCCAGCTCCGCGTGCCGCTCGGCGAAGGGAAGATCCAGCAGCTCACGGCCGCCGACGGACAGCGCGTCGAAGAAGACGGCGGCGACGGGCAGGTCCCGGGCGGCCGTGGCCACGTCCGCCCGGGAACCGACCCGCCCGGCGGTCTCCTGGAACGTACGGGGCCGCAGCCGCTCGTCGAACGAGACGACCTCGCCGTCCAGGACGAACCGCTCGCCCGGCAACGCCCGTGCCGCCGCCGTCACTTCGGGCAGCCGGTCGGTGATGTCGTCCAGGGTGCGGGTGTGCACGCGCACCGTGTCGCCGTCACGGTGCACCTGGACGCGGATGCCGTCCAGCTTCTCCTCGACCGCCGCCGCCCCCAGCTTCCCCACCGCCTCGGCGACCGAGGAGGCGCTGTGCGCCAGCATCGGCAGCACGGGGCGCCCCACGGTGAGACGGAACCGCTC
This sequence comes from Streptomyces yamdrokensis, assembly GCF_053890455.1. Taxonomy (NCBI): domain Bacteria; kingdom Bacillati; phylum Actinomycetota; class Actinomycetes; order Kitasatosporales; family Streptomycetaceae; genus Streptomyces; species Streptomyces yamdrokensis. The sequence goes on along the minus strand of NZ_CM132679.1, from coordinate 934,640 downwards.
CAGCGCCTCGGGGCCGTCCGCCAGCAGCGCCCCGGCCACCGTCTGCAGTGTGCCCGCCAGCATCACCGCCCGCCGAACATCCGCCGACGGTGCCCCGGTCGCCCGCGCCAGCCCTTCCACGGCGACCGCGTCCAGAGCCCCCTGCCGGACCTCGCCGGTGAGCAGCCCCAGCAGGAACCGCTGTTCCTCCTCGGTCGCCGCGCCCAGCAGCTCCCCGACCAGCAGGGCCCGCTCGGCCTGCGAACCGGGCCCGGACACCTTGGCGAGCCGGCCGAGCCGGGCGTCGACCGCGCGCACCGTCAGGGTCGGCCGGTCCGCCGGGGCGACCGGCCGGCTCAGTGTCTTCCATCCCACGCCGATCCGCCCCTGCGGCAGCCGGCCCGCCAGATACGGGATGACGACGGGCACGTCGTCCGCCTCCGCCTCCCGGAACAGCTCGGCGAGCAGCGCGACCTTCCGGGACCGCGCCGAGGTGGCGGCGACCTCCTGCGACACATGGGCCAGCCGGGACAACAGCATGCAGCCATGGTGCTACGGAGCCCGGCGTTCCACACCCGGGCCGTCGCGGCCGCCGCGGATCACCCGGTCACCGCGGCGTCCAGGTCCGTCATCAGCAGGTCCCCGACGATCGCGACCGCCGCGCGGTATCCGCCGCTCGCCGCGTGGACGACCTGTTCGGCGAAGCCGACCGCGTTGCCCGCAGCCCAGACGCCGGACACGGAGGTCAGCCCCGTCGGGTCCACCACCGGGTACGCGCCGAACGGGGTTTCGGACAGCTCGGCGCCGAGCCGCTCCAGCAGGCTCGTCTGCGGCAGGGGACGCGGCCCGACGTACAGCACGGAGCGGGCGTGGACGGAGCCGTCGGCGAGGCGGACGCCGGTCAGCCGGTCGCCCTCGACCACCAGCCCCGCGACCTCGCCGGGCACGACGTCGACGCCGGCCGCGGCCAGCCGGCGCAGGTCCTGGTCGGACAGCTCCTCCTCGGCGACCGTGTGCAGGAAGAGGGTGACGTCCTTGGACCACCGGGACACCATCAGCGCCTGGTGCACACTCATGGCGCTCGATGCGAGCACCCCGAACGGCTGGTCGCGGACCTCCCAGCCGTGGCAGAACGGGCAGTGCAGCACGTCCCGCCCGAACCGGCCGGCGACACCGGGGACCGCGGGCAGCTCGTCCTTCAGCCCGGTGGCGACGATCAGCCGCCGCGCACGCACGCTCCGGCCGCCGTCCAGCAACACGGTGAAGTCCCCGCCGCCACTGGTGCCGGGCCGGGTGCCCTCGCCGGTGCGGGTCACGTCCGTTACCCGGCCCGTGAGCAGTTCGACGCCGTAGCCCGCGATCTCCTCCCGGCCGGCGGCCAGGAACGCGGCCGGTGACATCCCGTCCCGCGACAGGTAACCCTGCATGTGGGGCGAGGGCGCGTTGCGCGGCTCGCCCGCGTCGACGACCAGGGCCCGCAGCCGGGCCCGGCCGAGTACCAGCGCGGCGGACAGTCCGGCCGCACCGCCTCCGACGACCACCACGTCGTAGTCGGTGTCGGTGCCGGTGCCGGTGCCTGTGCCTGTGCCGGTGCCTGTGCCGTCCGTCCCTCCGGTCCCGTGGGCGAATCCGTCGCGGGGCTTCCCGCTCTTCTCGGTCATGCTGACCACCTCCACGTCGACCGTCGCCCGAGTACTGCCGGATTGACAAATGTCTTTGCCGATCCTGCAATACCCGTATGACTACCGACGACGTTCTCGCGGATGTGGGACCCCGGCTGCGGCGGATCAGGAAGGAGCGGGAGGTGACGCTCGCCGCGCTGTCCGAGGCGACCGGCATCTCCGTGAGCACCCTCTCGCGGCTCGAGTCCGGACTGCGCAAGCCCAGCCTCGAACTGCTGCTGCCGATCGCGCAGGCCCATCAGGTGCCGCTGGACGAACTGGTCGGCGCGCCGCCGGTCGGCGATCCGCGCATCCGCGCCAAGCCGTTCCAGCAGGGCGGTCGCACCCACTGGCCGCTCACCCGCCAGCCCGGTGGACTCCAGGCGTACAAGGTGCTCGAACCGCAGCGCACGTTCGAGCCCGAACCCCGTACGCACGAGGGCTACGAGTGGCTGTACGTACTGTCCGGCAAGCTGCGCCTCGTGCTGGGGGAGCACGACGTGGTGCTGACGGCGGGGGAGGCCGCGGAGTTCGACACACGGGTGCCGCACGCCTTCGGGTCGACGGGGGAGGGGCCGGTGGAGTTCCTCAGCCTGTTCGGCCCGCAGGGGGAGCGGATGCACGTACGGGCACGTCCCAAGCGGTCCTGACGGACGAGGCCCCCCGGCGGACGTGGGCGGGGGAGGCCGTGACGTGCGAGATGGTTCCCTGAAGGCAAGCGACCGCTTAGTATGCAGTGGACCCGGTCAGGCGAACACGACGTTCACAGTCCCGTGGAGGCTCCGCATGCAGGCATGGCAGGTGCACGAGATCGGCGAGCCGGGCGAGGTGATGCGCCTCGCGGACGTGGAGCGGCCGACACCCGGCGAGGGCCAGGTCCTGCTGAAGGTGCGCGCCGCGAACATCAACTTCCCGGACGCGCTGATGTGCCGTGGCCAGTACCAGGTCAGGCCGCCGCTGCCGTTCACCCCGGGCGTGGAGATCTGCGGCGAGACCGAGGACGGACGGCGGGTGCTCGCCAACCCCGCGCTGCCGTACGGCGGCTTCGCCGAGTACGCCGTCGCGGACGCCGCCGTACTGCGCTCCGCGCCGGACGCGCTGGACGACGCCGAGGCCGCAGCCCTCCACATCGGCTACCAGACCGGCTGGTTCGGGCTGCACCGCCGGGCCGGTCTCGAGGCCGGCGAGACCCTGCTCGTGCACGCCGCCGCGGGAGGCGTCGGCAGCGCGGCCGTGCAGCTCGGAAAGGCCGCCGGCGCCACCGTCATCGGCGTGGTCGGCGGAGCCGCCAAGGTGTCCGTCGCCCGCGAACTGGGCTGCGACGTGGTGATCGACCGGCGCGAGCAGGACGTCATCGCCACGGTGAAGGAGGCCACCGGCGGCCGTGGCGCCGATGTGGTCTACGACCCGGTCGGCGGGGACGCCTACACCCAGTCCACCAAGGTCGTCGCGTTCGAGGGGCGGATCGTGGTCGTCGGCTTCGCGAGCGGCACGATTCCCGGCGCGGCGCTGAACCACGCCCTGGTGAAGAACTACTCGATCCTCGGCCTGCACTGGGGCCTCTACAACACCAGGAACCCTAAGCTCGTCCAGCACTGCCACGAACAGCTCCTGGAACTGGCCGCCCGGGGCGTTGTCAAGCCGCTGGTGAGCGAGCGCGTGCCGCTGTCCGGCGCCGCCGACGCCGTGCAGCGGGTCGCGGACGGCGTCACCACCGGACGCGTCACCGTGCTGCCCGCAGCGAAGAACGGAGCCACCGCATGACCGACGCAGCTGAACTGAGGCGGCGCACCCAGGAGCTGCTGACCGCGCAGCCGCCCGCCACCACCAGCCGCCTCGACTTCCTGCGGGCCCGCTTCGACGCGGGACTCGCCTGGGTGCACTACCCCGAAGGACTCGGCGGGCTCGGTGCCCCACGGTCCCTCCAGGCCGTCGTGGACGCCGAGCTGGAGGCCGCAGGGGCGCCCGACAACGATCCGCGGCGCATCGGCATCGGCCTCGGCATGGCCGCACCGACGATTCTGCGGTTCGGTACGGAGGAGCAGCAGCGCCGCTTCCTGCGGCCGCTGTGGACCGGTGAGGAGGTCTGGTGCCAGCTGTTCAGCGAGCCGGGCGCCGGGTCGGACCTGGCCGCCCTCGGCACCCGCGCGGTCCGCGTGGACGGGGACGGCTGGGTGGTCGACGGGCAGAAGGTGTGGACCTCCAGCGCCCATGCCGCCCGCTGGGCCATCCTCATCGCCCGTACCGACCCGGACGTGCCCAAGCACCGGGGTATCACCTACTTCGTCTGCGACATGACCGACCCCGGCGTCGAGGTGCGGCCGCTGCGCCAGATCACCGGTGAGGCCGAGTTCAACGAGGTCTTCCTCACCGGTGTCCGCGTCCCCGACTCCTGCCGGCTCGGCGAGGTCGGCGACGGCTGGCGGGTCGCGCAGACCACCCTCAACAACGAGCGCGTGGCCATCGGCGGCATGCGGCTGCCCCGTGAGGGCGGCATGATCGGCCCGGTCGCGAAGACCTGGCGCGAACGTCCAGAACTGCGCACCCACGACCTGCACCAGCGTCTGCTGGGGCTCTGGGTGGAGGCCGAGGTCGCCCGGCTCACCGGCGAACGCCTGCGCCAGCAGCTCGTCGCCGGCCAGCCCGGTCCGGAGGGCGCCGGCATGAAGCTGGGCTTCGCCCGCCTCAACCAGCAGATCAGCGGCCTGGAAGTTGAACTCCTCGGAGCAGAGGGGCTGTTGTACGACGACTGGACCATGCGCCGCCCCGAACTGGTCGACTTCACCGGCCGTGAGGCCGGCTACCGCTACCTGCGCTCCAAGGGCAACAGCATCGAGGGCGGGACCAGCGAGGTCCTGCTGAACATCGTCGCCGAGCGCGTCCTGGGCCTCCCGGCCGAGCCGCGTACCGACAAGGACGTCGCCTGGAAGGAGCTGGCCCGATGAGCACGACGAGCCCGACGGGGACCGACCCGGTGAGTCCGGCGAATCCGGAGAGCGCACAGCCCGCTCTCCTGTACTCGGAGGAGGAAGAGGCGCTGCGCGCCGCCGTCCGGGGCCTGCTCACCGACCACTGCGACGCGGCCCGGGTGATCTCCCGTACCGAGTCGGACACCGCGCACGACCCGTCCCTGTGGAAGGCGCTCGCCGACGGCATGGGTCTCGCCGGACTGCTGGTGCCCGAGGACCGCGGCGGCCAGGGCGCCACACACCGGGAGGCCGCGGTCGTCCTGGAGGAGCTGGGCCGGGCCGTCGCCCCCGTGCCCTATCTGACCAGCGCCGTCGTGGCCACCGAGGCGCTGCTGGCCTGTGCCGGCGGAGGCGAGGTGCTCGCCTCACTGGCGTCCGCGCGCAGGATCGGCGCCCTCGCCGTCCCTCTGCACACCGCCCCCGGCGCGCCCTTTCCCACCGTCCGTGCGGCGGACGGCGTCCTGCGCGGCGAGCTGGCCGGCATCGCGGACGCGGCCGCGGCCGATGTGCTGCTCGTCCCGGCGGACGACGGCGGGCTGTACGCCGTCGAGGCGGAGGCCGCCGGCGTCACCGTCACCGGGCAGACGTCCCTGGACCTGACCCGTCCCCTCGCCCGCGTCGTCCTGGACGGGGCCCCGGGGCAGCGGGTCGGTGATGCCGGACCCGCTGTGCGGCGGGCTCTGGGGGCGGGTGCCGGACTGCTGGCATCGGAACAACTCGGGCTCGCCGAATGGTCGTTGACGGAGACGGTCCGCTACCTGAAGGAGCGCAGGCAGTTCAACCGGCCGGTGGGCGGTTTCCAGGCGCTCAAGCACCGGCTCGCCCAGCTGTGGCTCGAGGTCGTCAACCTCCGTGCCGCGGCCCGCAACGCGGCGGACACACTGGCCGCCGACGCGGCGGCTGCGGGTGGCGGCGCCGGTGCGGCCGTCGCCGTCGCCGTCGCGCAGGCCTACGCGGGCCGGGTCGCCGTCCATGCCGCCGAGGAGGCGCTGCAACTGCACGGCGGCATCGGGATGACCTGGGAGCATCCGGTCCACCTGTACCTGAAGCGGGCCAAGGCCGACTCGATCGCCTACGGCACGGCGGGCGCCCACCGCGAGGCACTGGCCGAACTCGTCGACCTGCGGGCGCCCTGACGTAGCGTCACGCGCCCGGTGGTACCACCGAATCCCACGGGAGAGCCCGCCCTCGGGCGGGCTCTCCCGTGCGTCTGTGCGTCCGTGCGTCCGTGCGTCCGTGTGTCTGTGCGTCCGGCGGTTCCCGGAGGTGAACGTGCGACGACGGATCGGCCAACTCGCTTCACAGCGCTGCTCCTCGGGCCCGTGCGGACCTCATACTCCAGAGGTCCCCGTACGCCGTTCCAGGGAGGCGGAGCATGGCCCTCACCACCCGTCGCAGAGCCCTCACCACCCTCGGCACCGCCCTCGCGGCCTCGATCGCCCTGCCGGCCGCCCAGGCGCTGGCCGGTGAACGCGGTCACCGGCCACGACCGTTGTGGCGGGCCCACGCCCACAACGACTACGAGCACCCGCGTCCCCTCCTCGACGCCCTCGAGCACCGCTTCGGCAGCGTCGAGGCCGACATCCACCTCGTGGGCGACCAGCTCCTCGTCGCACACGACCCCGAGGACCTCGATCCGTCCCGCACCCTCGAGTCCCTCTACCTCGACCCCCTCGCCGCCCGCGTGCGGACCCACCACGGGTCGGTGTACCGAGGGCAGCGCAGGCCGCTTCAACTGCTCATCGACATCAAGACCGAAGGCGCGTCCACCTACCTCGAGCTCCACCGTCATCTCCGGCGGTACCGGCACCTGTTCACCACCTGTGCGGGCGGCCGGGTGCTGCCCGGGCCGGTCACCGCCGTCATCTCGGGCCACCGTGCCGCCCGCGCGCCCATGGAGGTCCAGCGGGTGCGGCACGCCTTCTACGACGGCCGGCTGACCGACCTCGGCGGCCCGGCCCGTTCCTCCCTGATTCCGCTGATCAGCGACAACTGGACGCTCAACTTCACCTGGCGGGGCGTCGGCGCCTTCCCCGACGCCGAGCGCCGCAAACTGCACGACATCGTGGGCACCGCGCACGGGCGCGGCCAGGCGGTACGGTTCTGGGCCACCCCCGACCTGCCGGGCCCCGCCCGGGACGCCCTGTGGGGCGAACTGGTCTCCGCGGACGTCGACCACCTCAACACCGACGACCTCGCAGGGCTGGAAGCCTTTCTCGACACGTACCGCCCACGGTAGGACGCCCACCTTCCGCGGCAGGACGAGTACCGACCGCGGTACGTCGCGGACACCACACGTTCGGAGGACAGGCCGGCCGCCCGGACGAACCCTCCGCTACGCCACACTTGCGGCCGAACGCCGCGAAGCGGACGTGGCGGAGGAGGTTGACGATGGCCATTTCCATCTCTGTGGTGCTGCTGCTCGCGATCCTGGCGGTGATCTTCCTGCGCAACGGCGGGCTGAAGCTCTCCCACGGGATCGTCTGCCTGCTGCTCGGGTTCTGTCTGGCCGGCTCGGACATCGCCCCCGCCATCCACAGCGGCCTGACCGCGACGGCGGGCATCGTCAGCGGTCTGCGCCCGTGAGGCCCGACGTCCTGGGCGGGTGAGGGCCCTTGCTCCGTTCCGTCAAGGAGCGGGCGTCTTCTCAGCGTTCGGTCACCGGGTCGCGCGGCAGCACCGTGACCCGGTGGAAGTTGCACCCGGTGGCCGTCGGCACGGGGGAGGGGGGCGGGGTGGCCTGGTGGGCCTTGAGGGCGACGCTCACCAGCGTCAGCAGCAGGTCGATGTCGGTCTCGCAGTCCAGATGCACCGTCACCCAGTTCGACCCCGGTACCAGCTGGATCGCGGTCGAGGCGCTGAGGTCGTAGCGGAAGCGCTGGATGGCGCGGCGGGTGAGGTGGAGGTCGACATCCCGTCCCGAGTGGAAGTGGACGACCTCGTCCCGGGAGGAACGGAGAGCCTGCCCGGTACCACACCCTGCCTTGCAGACGGTGAGGTCGGGCCAGGCCCGAAGTCGCTCCATGGCTCGCTGCGCCGGTGTCATGGCCTCATAGTGACTCGCTACACCGTGCGGTAACCAGTAGTTGGGCGTTTTGTAATCGATCAGTGAGGCGACGCACTTCCTCACGTATGATCACATCATGACAGACAGTCACCTCGTGACCGTGCGCGGAGTCTCCGTTCTCCTGTGTGACAAGGACGGAACGAAACTGGGCGGCGGTGAGACCGCTCTCGATCTGATCGGTGATGCCCTGGGGTGCCGGGCGGACATGGTGGCTGTCCCGGTCGAGCGAGTGGCGGACGACTTCTTCTCCCTGCGTTCGGGCGTCGCCGGCGAGGTGGTGCAGAAGTTCGTCAACTACCGTCTCCGCCTGGCGGTCATCGGCGACATCGCTTCCCACGTGGCCGGCAGCGGCGCCCTCCGCGACTTCGTACGAGAGGCGAACCGCGGCAACCAGCTCTGGTTCGTCTCCGGCCGTACGGAACTCGAGGAGCGGCTGGGGTGAGGACAGGACCGAGGGCCGGGTGAGGACACCGACCGCAGGCCCTCCAGGCTCTCCTCGGGGCCGGTCACGGGGGGCGTGCAGGGCATCAGGCACACTTTGCGTGTCGTAGTCCGCCCTGACGAAGGATGACTCACCCATGATCACGCTCACGAAGGAAGACGGCCCGGCAGACCTGGACGGAGTGACCCGTCTGTCCATCGGGGTCTCCTGGGACCCGACCGCCGGCAGCAGCGGTGGGGTGCTGGGCAAGCTGCGCCGCAAGACCGGCACGGACCTCGACCTGATCGCCGTCGCCCTGCAGGGCGGGGACCCGGTGCGCCTCGCGGGTCTCGACTCGCTCGACCCCCTGGGCAACGGCGCGCTGGTCCACAGCGGCGACAACCAGACCGGACACGGCGACGGGGACGACGAGACGGTGACCGTCGAGTTCGCCCGGGTCCCGCCCAACATCACGTCGATCGTGTTCGTCGCGGCCGCGTACAAGAAGGGCTCCTCCTTCCAGAAGGCGCGCAACATCAGCTTCAAGGTCTACGACGCGAGCGGCGGCAGCACGCAGCAGGTCGCCGACATCTGGCCGAGCCTGCTCACCCAGGACAACGGCTGCGCCGTGGCCAGGGCGATCCGGGTCGGTGGCACGTGGAAGCTCGAGGTGATCAACACCACCGGGAAGGTCAAGCAGGGCGACGAGCACGCCCTGATGCGCTTCGCCGTCAGCAACTAGCTGCCGGCAACCGGCGGGGGCGGTCCGGGCTCCGCCGGGCCCACCGCACGGGGCACGGGACACGGGGGGCGGGGGACGTGATGAGTCGGGTGCTCTATGGGGAGCAGTCGTGGAATCCGCTGGCGCGGACCGTGGAGCTTTCCGAGGACCGGCTGCGCAGGGGCGGCAGGATCACGCCGCTGAGCGAGCTGAACCTGCACGCCATGGCCGAGGCGTTCCAGCGAGGGAACTGGCTCGGGGGTGGCGGGGCGGAACGCCCGCTGACGTGGCTCCCGGACGGGGCCGGGGCGGTCCCGGTGACCCGCGTCACCGGCACGAGCACGCCGGTGAAGGTACGGCAGACCGCGGAGTTCGCCCGTACGCTGGGGGAACTGGCGGTCCGGCGGTGCGGCGGGCCCGGCCGGGTGGCCGCTCTCGCGGCGCGGGCCCGTGCCGAAGGCGTGCCGCTGTGGATCGCGCGGCGGACCGCGGTGGGGCCCGCCGGACCGGTCACCGTCGCCGTGGACCGCAGGCTGGTGCGCGTGGACGTGTGGGGACCGGGCGCCCCCGTCGTACGGATCCGGGCGCCGCGCGGCTTCGACCGGGACAGCTCCGAACCGTCCAAGGGCCTGCGCCTGACCGTCGGTGACGTTGCCGCGGAACTCGTTCTCACGAAGAAGCGGCGCAGGTCCAAGCGGTCCGTGGAGGTGGGACTGCCCGACCGGCGCTGGGTGCTGCGACGGGAGAACGCGGAGAGCTCGTGGCTGCTGCGCGACGAACGGCCCATCGCGCTCCTCATGCGTCCCCCGAGTTGGCCGGTGCCGGAGCAGGGCACGGTGCTGCTGCCGCTGGCCCCTGTGCGATACGAGAGCCCCGACCCGCTGGACGCCGTCATGGCGCAGGTCTTCGCCGTCGCCTTCGGGATCGGGGACACGACGGGGTCGGCACGGTTCCGGTCGGGCCGGCGCCCGGTCGACAGGGACGAGCCGCTCGTCGCCGACGACGAGTGGTGGGGCCGTCCCTGGTTCGGCAACCTCGGGAGAGGGAGGGACGACAACGAGCCCGGGGGCGGCGACGGCTGGGGCCCGGACGGCGGCGACGGCGGCGACAGCGGTGGGAGCGACGGCGGGAGCGACGGCGGGGGCGGCGGGGACTAGGCGTACCGATCCGCGGCAACCGCTTTCACGGTGGCCTCAACGGCGCCGTGCCGCCCAGGAGCGGACTCAGGCCCGCTCGGCGACGGACGCGGGGTCGTCCAGGACGCCCCGGATCACCGAGTGCGCCGCGCCCAGGAGGGGGCCCTCCGGGCCCAGGGCGGACACCGAGACGGGGCAGGCCGGGCCCGCCGTGCGCCGGGCCAGCTCGGAGCGGAGCGAGGGCAGCAGCCAGGGGGCGAGCCCGGACAGCGCGCCGCCCAGGACCACACTCTCGGGGTCCAGGAGATTGACCGCCCCGGTCAGCGCGATGCCCAGCGCCGTTCCCGCTTCGTGCAGGGCACGTCGTACGGCGGGGTCGCCCTGCTCGGCGCGGCCCGCGAGCAGGCCCACGCGGTCCTCGCCGGGCGACAGGCCGGCGGCGCGCAGCACGGCCTCCTCGCCGGCGTACTGCTCCAGGCAGCCACGGCCGCCGCACGCGCACCGAGGGCCGTCGGGCCAGACCGGCACATGACCCAGCTCACCCGCGAAGCCCCGCTTCCCGAGCAGCAGTTGCCCGTCCACGACCACCGCGGCGCCGATGCCGATCTCGGCCGACACATGGAGGAAGTCGCGCGGGGTCTCCTCGCCGAGCCAGAGCTCGGCCAGCGCGCCGCAGTCGGCCTCGTTGGCCACGGTCAGCGGGAACCGTGCCGGGAGCAGGGCGCCGAGGTCGGTGTCGTGCCAGCCGAGGTTCGGCGCGCGGACGACGGTCCGCGCGTCGCGTGCCACCAGGCCCGGTACGGCCACGGTCAGCCCGGCCGGCCACAGACCCTCGTCCTCGATCACGGTGAGGACACGGAGCAGCAGTGCGGTCAGCTCCCCGGTCACCGCCCGGGGGGAACGACCGCGGTTCGGGACGTTCCGCACGGCCCGCGCCCGGACCTCCCCGCGCAGGTCGACCGCGCAGACCGCGAGGTGGTCGACGCCGACCTCCGCGCCGATCCCGGACGGACCGCGCCCGCTGACGGCGAGGGCCGAGCCCGGCCGGCCCACGCGTCCGGGCCGTTCGGGGCCCAGTTCCTCCAGCAGGCCCGAGCGGATCAGCTCGTCGACCAGGGTGGACACCGCCGCCCTGGTCAGGCCGATGCGCGAGGCGACGGCAGCCCGGGACAGGGGGCCCTCGGCGCTGACGGTGTGCATCACCCGTGAGAGGTTGCGGCGGCGCATGCCCTGCTGGGTGTCGGGCAGTGCGCGCTCCGGACCGGCCGAGGGCAGCACCCGCCCCAGAGCGGCCGGTCGGGCCTCGTGCAGCGGTGCGCTCATGCCTCCGTCAGTCCTCGGTCGGTCAGGGGAGCGCTCGGTCGTTCCCGGTCGGTCGTGAGTGGGTCCTGGCCCGGTCCTGAGGCGGCCCCGGCTGTCAGGCGGTGTCCGTGCCACGCTCCAGGAGCGGGGCCGCGTCGGAGAGTACCCCGGCGATCCCGGCCAGCGTCTCCTCGTCCCGCTCCACCGCCTCCAGTACCGGCCCCGCGGCCGTGCCCCAGCGGCGGGCGACCGCGGCCGGGTCCTCGCCGGTGAGCAGACCGGCCGCCTGCGCCGCCGCCCCCAGCGCGACCAGCTCCCGCGCCTCAGGCACCTGCACGGGCCTCCCCGACAGCCGCCGTACGGTCTGTTGCCAGGCCGCCCCCCGCGCGCCGCCGCCGATCAGCAGCAGGGGCGCCGACGGGTCGGCGTCCTCGTCGACCACGCGGTCCAGCGCGCCCAGCAGCGAGTGCACGGCACCGTCGTAGGCGGCCTGGAGCAGCTGGCCGCCGGTCGTGTCGTGGCGCAGCCCGTGCAGCAGGCCGGACGCGTTCGGCAGGTTCGGGGTGCGCTCGCCGTCGAGGAAGGGCAGGAGCGTGACGCCGCGGCCCGGCTCGACGGCCTCGCGGTCCAGACCCAGCAGCGTCGCGACCCGGTCCACGGCGAGCGTGCAGTTGAGCGTGCAGGCGAGCGGCAGCCAGTCGCCGCGCGCGTCGGCGAAGCCCGCCACCGTGCCGGTCGGGTCGGCGGGCCGCCGCCGCGACACCGCGTACACCGTGCCCGAGGTGCCGAGGCTCATCACCGGGGTGCCGGGCCGTATGCCGAGGCCCAGCGCGGCGGCCGCGTTGTCCCCGGTGCCGCACGCCACCAGGGTGCCCTTGGAGAACGGCAGGTCATGGCCCTCGCGCACGGTCCCGGCCACCTCGCCGGGGCGTACGACACGGGGCAGCAGTGCCGGGTCCAGCCCCACGTGCGCGAGGATCTCCTCGTCGTACGCCTCGCTCCCGGAGGCCCACCAGCCGGTGCCGGAGACGTCGCCGCGGTCGGTCGTGCCCTGTCCGGTGAGCCGCTCGGTCAGATAGTCGTGGGGGAGCCGGACGGCCCTGGTGGCACGGACCGCCTCCGGCTCGTGCTCCGCCAGCCAGGCCCACTTGGTGACCGTGAAGGAGGCGGCCGGCACGCTTCCGGTGCGCTCGGCCCAGAACTTCGCGCCGCCCAGCTCCTCGGTCAGCCGGTGGCTCTGGGGCGCGGAACGCACGTCGTTCCACAGCAGCGCCGGGCGCACCGGTTCACCCCGCGCGTCCAGGGTGACCAGCCCGTGCTGCTGGCCGCCGATCGACACCGCGGCGGCCTCGTGCGCCGCCCGGCCGCACTGGCGCAGGGCCTGGGTCAGGGCGTCCCACCACTGGCGCGGATCGCTCTCCCGGCCCGCCCCCGAGGTCACCGTGTGCGGTGCCTGGCCGCTCGCGACGACCCGTCCGGTGGCCACGTCGACGACCAGCGCCTTGGTGGACTGGGTGGACGTGTCCACGCCGACGACGAGCGGACCCTCGGCTGCTGACATCGGTTTCTCCCTCTTGCGCGACTCGGTGGGCTGACCATCTTCCCAGAGATGGTGCTGCATACTAATTTGTAAATCGCCATGACGAAATAGTCTCAGCGAGCAAGGAGCCGCAGCATGAACTACCAGCCCACCCCCGAGGACAGGTTCACCTTCGGCCTGTGGACCGTCGGCTGGCAGGGACGGGACCCGTTCGGTGACGCCACCCGACGCGCCCTCGACCCGGTCGAGTCGGTGCAGCGTCTGTCCGAGCTGGGCGCCCACGGCGTCACCTTCCACGACGACGACCTGATCCCGTTCGGCTCGAGCGACAGCGAGCGCGAGGGACACATCAAGCGCTTCAGGCAGGCGCTGGACTCCACCGGCATGAAGGTGCCGATGGCGACGACCAACCTGTTCACCCACCCGGTGTTCAAGGACGGCGCGTTCACCGCCAACGACCGGGACGTGCGCCGCTACGCGCTGCGCAAGACCATCCGCAACATCGACCTCGCGGCCGAGCTCGGCGCCGAGGTGTACGTGGCCTGGGGCGGCCGGGAGGGCGCCGAGTCCGGTGCCGCCAAGGACGTACGGGTCGCCCTGGACCGGATGAAGGAGGCCTTCGACCTGCTCGGCGAGTACGTCACCGCCCAGGGCTACGACCTCCGCTTCGCCATCGAACCCAAGCCGAACGAGCCGCGCGGCGACATCCTGCTGCCCACCGTCGGTCACGCCCTGGCGTTCATCGAGCGCCTGGAGCGGCCCGAGCTGTACGGAGTCAACCCCGAGGTCGGCCACGAGCAGATGGCCGGGCTGAACTTCCCGCACGGCATCGCGCAGGCCCTGTGGGCCGGCAAGCTGTTCCACATCGACCTCAACGGCCAGTCCGGCATCAAGTACGACCAGGACCTGCGTTTCGGTGCCGGTGACCTGCGCGCCGCGTTCTGGCTGGTGGACCTGCTGGAGTCGGCCGGCTACAGCGGACCGAAGCACTTCGACTTCAAGCCGCCGCGGACCGAGGACCTCGACGGCGTGTGGGCCTCGGCGGCCGGCTGCATGCGCAACTACCTGATCCTCAAGGACCGCGCGGCCGCCTTCCGTTCCGACCCCGAGGTGCAGGAGGCGCTGCGCGCGGCCCGCCTGGACCAGCTGGCCGAGCCCACGGCGGCCGACGGCCTCCAGGCTCTGCTCGGCGACCGTTTTGCCTTCGAGGACTTCGACGCCGACACGGCCGCCGCGCGCGGCATGGGCTTCGAGCGTCTCGACCAGCTGGCGATGGATCACCTGCTGGGTGCCCGGGGCTGAGTTCCCGGGGCGGTGCCTCACCGCGCGGTGACCGGACGGAGATCGCCCGGCACCGCGCGGAGACCGGCCGACGCCGCTGTCCGACGCCCGTGTCCGACGCCGGTCTCCGGCGCCGAAGCCGCAGTCCGACGTCCGGCTCCGTGGCGAATTCCGTGCGGGGTGCTCGCACGGGAGGGTGTCCGAGGCGACCATGGTCGGTATGGCCACGCCACCGGTACCGCCCCAGCCTCCCGGCCCGCCGGGTGACACGCCGCCTCCGGGCGGCGGCTTCGGACCTCCCCCGTACGGCGGCGCACCGCCGCCACAGGGCCCCCCTCCGCCGACGGGCCCGCCCGACGACGGGGGCGGCTCGGGGCGCGGTCCCGGCGGGCGCCGGAATCTTCTGCTCATCGTGCTCGCGACGGTCGTGGCCGTGGTGGCCGTGGTGGCCGTCACCGTGATCGTGCTGATGGCGTCGGGAGACGACGGCTCGCCGGACGACCGGCCCACCGAGAGCAGCACCGACGGGTCGCCGGAGCCGTCCCCGGGCATCCCGTCCGAACTCCCCAGTGACCTGGAGAGCCTGCTGCCGTCCGGCTTCCCCACCGAACTGCCCTCGGACTTCCCGAGCGAGCTGCCCAGCGGTCTGGAGAGCCTGCTGCCGACCGAGCTGCCGGATTTGCCCACCGAACTTCCGAGCAACGTACCCAGCAACCTGCCGAGCGGCCTCGAATCGCTCCCGCCGTCCCCGGGGGAGGCCGCGCTGCGCTGAACCGGGCGCAAGCGCGAGGGCGCACGAGGCCGGCGGGGCGCCTCTTCGGGAGGACTACGTCCTGAAGGGCCGCCCCGCATCCGTCCCCGGCTCCGTCGGAGCCTCCGCGTCCGCTGCGGCCAGGGCCGTCGCCGGGTCCTGGGCGGCGGCTCCGGCCGGGACCCAGCGTCCGCGCTCCTTGCGGTACGGCCACCAGCTGCCGTCGCGCCCGAGACGCAGCTGGAGCCGACCGCCGTCGAGGGTCCAGCGGTTGGCGCGGAACCGGAACACCGGCCGCTGTGCCTCGTCGCTCTCGGCCCAGGCCGACTGCAGGGCGGCACGCGCGCGTGCGAAGGTTTTGGCGTCCACCGACCACTCCTCGTCGAGCACGGCCAGCGCCGCCGCCCCGCCCTGGCGCCAGGCCCGTACCGCCACCGCCAGCCCTTCCCGGCCACGGCCCGAACCGTCGGCGAGCCGGTCCGTCACGGCGCGCGGGGGCTCACCGGCGGCCAGCCGCACCGCGTCGCGCGCCACCGTCGGCTCCGGCGTCACCGGCTGCCGCTCATGCCCGTCCCGGAGCGCCTCCGCCAGCAGACGGCGGGCCTGCGCGGCCGTCCGCGAGGCGAGGAATTCCAGGGCGGACGGGTCGATCCCGGCGGCGGGAGGCGCGTCCGTGTCCAGCGACGGCGGCACCCCCGGCTCCGCGGGGAGCGGGGCAACGCCGGGCAGCGCAGGCCGGATGCCCCCGGCCGCGAACGCCTCGGCCGCGTCCACGCCCTCCGGCCGGGACCGCTCCCCGGAGGCGGACGACGGCCCGCCACGCGACTGGAGCGCGTCCAGCAGGGCGCGTTCACCGCGTCCCCGGGCCAGGAGCAGGACGAACGGGTCCTGGTCCAGCAGCCGGGCCACCTGGTAGCAGAGCGCCGCCGTATGCCCGCAGTGGTCCCACGCCCCGCAGTCGCACGCCGGCTCCAGACCACCCAGGTCCGGCAGCAGTTCGACCCCGGCCGACTCCGCGTCCTCCACCAGATGCGGCGGCATCTCCCGGTCGAGCAGCGCCGCCACATGCCCGGCCCGCTCGACGGCCATGTCCAGGAAGCGATCCCACTGTTCGTCGGACAGTTCCCGCAGCAGCACGTCCGCGCGGTGCGCCGTGCGGTCACGGTCCTGCACGACGGCCGTGATCCGCCCCGGCCGTACGGACACGGCACCGACAGCTCCCGCGCGGGCGAGCCGGCGGCCCGCCGTGAGCTGCTGGGTGTCCAGCGCCGTGCCCTCCAGTGCCGTCAGCCAGGCCCGGCCCCACCAGGTCTGCGCGAAACCACGCCCCCGTGCGGGGGGCAGCGCGGCGAACGTCCGCTCCGTGCCGGACCCGCCGGTCCCCTCCGGGTCGGTTCGGCCCGGGTCGGTCCCGTCCACCCGGGCTCCCTCCGGCTCGTACCAGTCGTCGGTGTCCTCCACGCCGGCTCCGTCACCGTCGTCGTACCGGGTCATCGCGGTCCCCCTCGCAGTGCCACCAGATCCGCCAGTTCCGAGTCCGTCAGCTCCGTGAGCGCCGCCTCACCGGAGCCGAGCACCGCGTCCGCCAGCTCGCGTTTGCGGACCAGCAGTTCGGCGATGCGGTCCTCGATCGTGCCCTCGGCGATCAGCCAGTGCACCTGCACCGGGCGGGTCTGCCCGATCCGGTACGCGCGGTCCGTGGCCTGCGCCTCCACCGCGGGGTTCCACCAGCGGTCGTAGTGCACGACATGCTCGGCGCGGGTGAGGTTCAGCCCCGTGCCCGCCGCCTTGAGCGACAGCAGGAAGACCGGGACCTCGCCGTCCTGGAAGCGCCGCACCATCGCCTCGCGCTCGGCCACCGGAGTGCCGCCGTGCAGGAACTGCGAGGGCACACCCCGCCCGGCGAGGTGCTGCTCCAACAGCCGAGCCATCTGCACGTATTGCGTGAAGACCAGCACACAGGCCTGTTCGGCGAGCGCGGTGTCGAGGAGTTCGTCGAGCAGGTCGAGCTTTCCGGACCGTCCCGCGATCACCGGACGCTCCTCCTTGAGGAACTGCGCCGGGTGGTTGCAGATCTGCTTCAGCCCGGTCAGCAGCCTCACGATCATTCCCCGCCGCGCCATGCCGTCGGGCCCAAGGACGTCGGAGGTGCCGGAGATCTCGGCCAGGGCCTCACGCACCACGGCCTCGTACAGCGCAGTCTGCTCCCGCGTGAGCAGCACCGCGTGATCGGTCTCCGTCTTCGGCGGCAGTTCGGGCGCGATCCCGGGGTCCGCCTTGCGGCGGCGCAGCAGGAACGGCCGTATTAGCCGGGCCAGCCGCTCCGCCGCGGCAGGGTCCTGGCCGCCCTCCACGGCGTCCGCGTACCGCCGGCGGAAGGTGCCGAGCCGGCCCAGCAGGCCGGGCGTCGTCCAGTCGAGGACGGCCCACAGCTCCGACAGGTTGTTCTCCACCGGAGTGCCGGTGAGCGCCACGCGCGCGCGTGCGCCGATGGACCGCAGCTGCCGGGCCGTCGCCGCGTACGGGTTCTTCACGTGCTGCGCCTCGTCGGCGACGGCCATCCCCCAGGACACCTCGGCGAGCCGGGGAGCGTCCAGACGCATGGTGCCGTACGTGGTGAGCACGAACTCGCCGTCGGCCAGATCCTCCAGGGAGCGGCGCGCCCCGTGGAACCGGCGCACCGGGGTGCCGGGCGCGAACCGTTCGATCTCCCGCTGCCAGTTGCCCATCAGGGAGGTCGGGCAGACCACGAGGGTGGGCCCGGCGGAGGCGGGAGCGGACTGCCGGTGCAGATGCAGGGCGATCAGGGTGATCGTCTTGCCGAGACCCATGTCGTCGGCGAGACAGCAGCCCAGACCCACGGACGTCATGTGGGCCAGCCAGTTCAGCCCGCGCCGCTGGTAGTCCCGCAGGGTGGCGGCGAGGGCTGCGGGCTGCGGGACGGGCTCCTGGGACTCGGGGTCCGCGAGCCGGTCCCGCAAGGTCGCCAGCCAGCCGGTGGGCCTTGCCTCGAACCGGCGGCCGTCCACCTCCACCGAGCCGGTCAGGGCCGCCCCGAGCGCGTCGACAGGCGTGACCTCGTGATCCCGGCGCCCGCGGGCGCGGACCACCTCCTGAGGATCGATCAGCACCCACTGGTCACGCAGCCGCACGACGGGACGCTTGCTCTCCGCGAGCCGATCCAGCTCCGCGCGGGTGAGCGTCTGCTCGCCCAGGGCGAACGACCAGTCGAAGGCGAGCAGCGCGTCGGCCGACAGGAAGGACGGTTGCCGGGAGGCACCCTTGAAGGCTGCCCGGCCGGGCGACCGCTCCCCGCCGGCGGGACCGATCTCCACGCGGGTGGTCAGTTCGCGGGCCAGCTCCTTGGGCCAGTGCACGTCGACGCCCGCGGCCGCGAGCGCCCTCGCGCCCTCGCCGAGGAGTTCGGTGACCTCTTCGTCGGCGAGTTCGACCGCGTCGGGCACCGTCGCCGACAGCAGGGGCGCGAGCGGGGCCCAGGCCCGGGCCGCCCGGCGCAGCGCGAGCAGTGTGTCCATCCGGGCCCGCGGCCCGAAGCCCTCGTCCGGGCCGGCTGAACCGACCGGGCCGTGCCGGTCTTCCGCGGCCCCGGCCCACACGTCGGCGGCGTCCGCGACGAGCGCGGGATCACTTACGGCGTGCACCTGGAGCACGGCTCGGAACGTGGCGCCGACGCTGTCGTCGGTGGGGTGGGCGGAGGGGACGGCGTGGTCCGTGGCACCCGGCGCCTGTGGTGCGTCCCAGGCCTCCGGCACGTCGGTGAGGCCGTGCACCTCGATGCGCAGCGACAGGCGCACGCCCGCGTCGTGGCCCGCGGCGACGTCGGCGGCCCAGTCGCGCAGTTCGGGCAGGTGCTGGGGCTCGGGCACGGCGTAGGCGGGGGAACCGGTCACCAGGGGCGCGGCGGGGGAGCGGGGCAGGGTGTCGGCGACCGCGTCGAGGAAGGCGCGCAACAGCCGTTCGGGGTCGGGCAACCGCAGGGGCCC
Organism: Streptomyces yamdrokensis; assembly: GCF_053890455.1. NCBI lineage: Bacteria > Bacillati > Actinomycetota > Actinomycetes > Kitasatosporales > Streptomycetaceae > Streptomyces > Streptomyces yamdrokensis. The sequence continues at coordinate 915,808 of NZ_CM132679.1, read as the reverse complement.
GGTGCCGTCCAGCGGCCGGGCGTGCGCCTCGGGCGGCATCGAGGCGGCGAGCCGGCGCACCGCCTCGACGTCCTCCACGTCCAGCGGACCCGCGCGCCAGGCGTCGTGGCCTGCCGGGGACAGCCCCGGCAGCAGCAGACCGCGCGCCACCAGACGTAGCGCGTGCAGGGCGGCGGCGCCCCAGAACACGGAGGCGGGACGCCCGTCACCGCCTGCCCGTACGCGCGTGAGAACGGGCAGGGCGGCATGCAACGGCAGCACGACCGCACGGACGTCCACCGCCGCCACACCCTCGCCACCGGGCACGACGACGGTCAGGTCCTCGACCTGTCCGGTGTCCACGGCAGGGGGAGCCGACCCGTCGGGCCGCCAGAAGGCCATGCGGCCGGTGCGGGCGGGGTCACCGGGTACGAATACGGCGGAGCAGCGGGCCAGGCCGGCGTACTGAGCGGGGGAGGGAGGCACGGGAGTCGTCTGCGCGGCGATCACGGAATCCTTGATTCATCAAACTTGACTAGTGGAGGCGGAGTCGCCGAGAGTACAGCACGGCCGAAGTCGGCCGGGTATGCCTGGGATGTGAACTGGGACACCATGGACACGCGGTAGTGCTCCGCTCCGACCGGCCGGCGAGCCGAGAATCCGACGAGCCGACGACGGCCCTCAGGGGAAACCCTAGGGGCGAACCTCAGGGACGCCTCAGGGTCGCGGTCGGAACCGCCAGGAGCGCGGGGCCGTTTTCACGACAGAGAGCGGCAGTGGCCGCGAAGGAGGCGACACCATGTCGAAGAATGCCAAGATCGCCGCGGGAGGTGTGGCGGCCGGGCTCATCCTGCTCATCTGGCTGCCCTGGTGGGCCGCGCTCCTGATCGTCCTGGGAGTCCCGGCCGCCGCGTACCTTGCCCTGGACCCCTCACAGCGGAGCAGGCTGCGCCGCGTTTCACGCAAGGAGTTGGGCCGCTGAGACGCAGGGGCCCGTCCCAAGGGCGGGCCCCTGCCGGGGCGCTGCCACCGCGCCACCGCCCCGGCGCCGTCCGGGGCCAGGAATTGACCACGCCACCGTTCGCGGGCCTGCCGGCCGTCCGGCCCGCCGGCAGCCCGACACCGCGCTCCACCCGCGCGGTTCACAGCGGCCGTACGGCGATCCCGTCCAGGCCTTCCAGGAGACCTGGCAGTTCCGGTCCCCGGCCCACCGGGAGGACCTCGCCGGGTTCGTCGTCGAGCAGGACGAACGCCATGCCGTCGGTCCTGGCCACCAGGGACCAGCCGGGTCCGTCGGCACGCAGCGTGCGGGCGTCACCCGGTGCGAAGGAGGAGCGGACCCGGCCGAGCGGCGGCGGTGAGGCGAGGTAGGCGTGTGCCCTCCGCCAGGGTCCGCCGAATGCCGCTGTGGCCCATCCGCCGCCCGTGCGGCCGTCGGCCGGGGCGCCGTCGTCGGACGAGTCGTCCGAGGTCGGCCGTTCCGCGGCAGGTCCCTCCGCGGTCGCGGTCGGGGCAGCGTTCTCGTCCGCCGGTTTCTCCCCGGCCGGGCTGCCGTCGGCCGCGACGTCGCCGGCAGGTCCCCCGTCGCTGTCGGAGGCCTCCGCGGAGCCGCTCGGAACCGGGAACGCCGACTCGTCGACCTGTTCCCGCCGGACCGCTCACTGGAGCGCGATCCCGTCGGCGCCCAGACGACGCTGCGCCGGCCCCCAGGAGCCGGGGACGGGCGGTGCCGGCACGGGCCCGTCGACGACCTCAGGTCCGGGATCGTGCGGCGCGGGCACGTTCGGCGCCGCCACGGCGACGGCGAGGGGCCAGCCGGGCAGCGCGGCGACGACCTTGCGCTCCTCCGGCGACAGATCGTGCTCCATGCCGCAGTCCCAGGAGGCGATCGCGACGGCGGCCAGTGACACGTCGTCGATGGCGACGGTCCACCGGGCGCCCTCGCCGTCCTGACCGAGCACCAACCCGTACCCGTCGGCGAGCGGGGGGAGGCCGAGCGCGGCGCACGCCTGCGGGTAGTCGTCGCCCAGCACGCTCGGGAACCTCGCCGGCGTCAGCAGCGCCGCCGTCAGCACGTGGAGCGCGTCGTCCGCGGCGGCGGCTTCCTCGTCCGTCCCGGCCATTGCAGCCTCCCCGTCGGTTTCGTCCACCGGCGCGCACACCAATCCGACCCCGAGCCCTTTGTCACGACCCCGAACCCGCACCTGGACCTGGGCCTGGACCTGGGCCTGGACTTGGGCCTGGACCTGCAATTTTCCATCCCGTCCGGGGCGAATCACCCCCGATCGCACACCCGCCGCCGCGTGGATCGCACAGCGGCACCCGGCCGACGAGGTCAGCCCTCCCGGACGGCCAGTGCCAGGAACCGTGTGTCCTCGTCGGTGTAGGACGTCATGCGCCAGCCCGAACCGGCCAGCAGCGGACGGAGGTGGGGTTCCGCGCGGAGGTCGTCCGGCGTGATCGTGCGACCCCGGCGGGCAGCGAGCGCCGCCCTGCCGACCGGATGGAACAACGCGAGGACCCCACCGGGCCGCACCACCCGAGCCAGCTCCCTGAGATTCACGGCCGGGTCGGGCAGGTGCGCGATCAGACCCGCCGCGAACACGGCGTCTAGCGACCCCGGACGCAGCGGCAGCGCGGCGACATCCGTGAGCAGCAGCGTGCCGTCACGATCCCGTCCCGCCCGCGCGGCCTCCCGCAGCATGGCCGGAGTCAGATCCGCCCCGAGGACCGTCCCGGAGGGCCCCACGGCCGCCCGCAGCGGGGGCAGGGCCCGCCCGGTGCCACAGCCGGCATCAAGGACCCGGTCGCCCTCGCGCAGCCCGAGCCCGGCGACCGCGGCCGCGTAGACGGGACCGTCGTCGGGGAACCGGTGTTCCCAGTCGGCGGCGCGCGCGGTGAAGAACTCCTGGACGTGTGTGTGGTCGTCGCTCATGTCCGGCATGATCCCCCACCTGTCGGCCCGCACCCCGGCACCCCGCGGCGGCTCGCCCCCGCCCCTCGCCCTCCCCGTGATCCGGACGCGATCGCGCGCGGCCGAGCCACCGGATCCGGCCACCGGCCCGGCGGTCAGTCCGCGACGTTCTTCTCCGCCAGGACCTTCTCGACGGCGACGCGGACGAGGAGTTCGCCCGGCACGCCGTTGCGCTCCCCGAACTCCTCGGCGCGGTCCTCGCCCATGTACCGTGCGGCGATCCGTGTGGCCCAGCGCACCAGGTCCCCGGCGTCCCCGGAGATCCGTGCCCGGCCCCGCAGCACCACGAAGGCGAACGGCGGCCGGTCGTCGTCCACGCACAGGGCGACCCGCCCGTCACGGGCGAGGTTGTGTCCCTTCACCGTCGCCTCGCCGGTGTTGAACACGATGTCGTCCCCGTCGAGCACGAACCAGATCGGGGCCACGTGCGGACTGCCGTCGGCGCACACGGTGGAAAGCTTGGCGGTCCGGGTTCCGTACGAGACGAACTCCCGCCATTCCTCGTCGGTCATCCTCTGCCCCATGGCTTCTATCCTCCTTGTCCGGTGCCCGCTCGTGGGGAAGGCTGGCGGAGGAATCTGCACGGGGCAGAGCAAGGGGGAGATTCACGGCATGACACAAAACCGGGGACTCGGCTGGCTGCTGGACGACCTGACCCAGCGAGTCGAGGAGGTGCGGCACGCACTGGTCCTGTCCAACGACGGACTGGTGACCGGGAGGAGCACGGGGCTGCGAAGCGAGGACGCGGAGTACTTGGCCGCCGTGTCGTCCGGACTGCACAGTCTGGCCAAGGGCTCCGGACAGCACTTCGGCGCGGGCGGGATGCGCCAGACGATGATCGAGTTCGACGACGCGGTGCTCTTCGTCACCGCGGCCGGCGCCGGCAGCTGCCTGTGCGTGCTCAGCGGGGCCGAGGCCGACATCGGCCGGATCGCGTACGAGATGACCCTGCTGGTCAACAGGGTCGGCGAACATCTGGACGTGGACGCCCGCCGACCGGAACCCGAGGACCCCGCAGGCGGCTGACCTGCACGTTCGTCGACCTCCGCGGAGTTGTCCACAGGCTCGCCACGAAGAGTGACGAACCGGATACGTTTTCTCCGGGCGACGCACCCGGCGTCGGCCGCACGCACTCCACGGGGGGAGACGACCATGTCCGAAAACACCGCCACACACGACGTCGCGACTGTTGGTTCCCGGGTCACGGCAGGCCGCGTGGCACGGGAACCCGGCCTCGGGGCAAGCGAGTTCGACCTCGCCGTGGACCTCGGCCGGATCCGCGTCACCTCCGGTGAGCGGGGCGCCGGCCGCCGCGTCGGCCGTGACGAGCTCCAACGGCTGCAGACCCGTCCAGGTCCCCCAAAGGCCCTGCGGGAGAGCGTCAGGACGGTGGGCACCACGGAGGGCGCGCTGCTCATGGGGGTGACCAAGGGCCGGTTCACGCGCCTGGCCCGGCTGGGACTGCTGGTCCCCGCGAGGTTCTGCCTCAACCGCCACCGTGCCGTGGTCTGGTTCTATCCCGCCGAGGAACTACGGCAGTTCACGGCGGACGAGAAGAACACCGTGCTGCTGAGGGGCCGCACGCCCGACAACCTCGGGGGACAGCTCGACACCGGCCTCGACCTGCGGGCCCGTAACTGGCGCACCCGCCGTCTCGCCGTTCTGCTCCGAAGGGCCACCGACCCGTGGTCGCGCGCCGGAGCCCTCGCCTCCCTGCTCGATCCACCGCACGTCGCCGAGGTGGTCAGGGACCCCTACGAACGTTCCCACCTCAGCCGGTTCTGTCCCGGGCGGCCTTCCCACGGAGCCCCGGGCTCACCAGCCGCCGTCCTCGCGGAGACCCTCGTGACCGCTCAGGACCCCGACGAGATCGCCCGGCTCCAGGCGGACCTGGCACGGCTGCTGGCGCAGGCCCGCGAACACCTGGCCGGCGTCCCGCCCGGCTTCCGCCCCCCACCGCCCCGCACCGGCGGGGCCGACGCCCCGGGAGCCGGAGCGCCCACGCGGGATGTTCCGTGCGCTGCTCGTCCGGTGGCGCGGCAGAAGGCGAGGGCCGGGCGCCCGGCGACGGCTGCCCGGCGGGGCGGCCGTCCCGGGTGGTCCGCCCTGTGATCTACAGGGCCCGGAACAGGCCCTCCTGAACGACGGACACCAGCATCCGCCCCTCACGGTCGTAGATCCGCCCCCGGGCCAGACCGCGCCCGCCCACGGCGATCGGTGACTCCTGGTCGTACAGGAACCACTCGTCCGCGCGGAACGGGCGGTGGAACCACATCGCGTGGTCGAGTGATGCCATGTCGAAGCCGCGCGGACCCCACAAGGGTTCCACCGGGAGCCGGACGGCGTCCAACAGTGTCATGTCACTGGCGTAGGTCAGGGCGCAGGTGTGCACCAGCGGATCGTCGCCGAGCGGGCCCACCGCGCGCATCCACACGGCGCTGCGCGGTTCGGCGTCCTTGACGTCGTCCGGGTCCCAGCGCAGCCGGTCCGCGTAGCGGATGTCGAAGGGCTGACGGCGGGCCATCCGCTCCAACTGCTCCGGCAGCTCGCCCAGATGCTCGCGGATCTCCTCCGTGACCGTCGGCAGCGACTCCGGATCCGCGACCTCGCGGGCCGGCGGCAGCTGGTGCTCGAAACTCCCCTGTTCAGGCTTGTGGAAGGAGGCGGTGAGAGTGAAGATCGTGCGGCCCTGCTGCACGGCGGTGACCCGGCGGGTCGTGAACGACCGGCCGTCCCGCACCCGTTCGACCTGGTACACGATCGGAACCCCGGGCCGGCCGGGGCGCAGGAAGTACGCGTGCAGCGAGTGCACGGGGCGGTCGCCCTCCGTGGTACGGCCCGCGGCGACGAGCGCCTGGCCTGCCACCTGGCCGCCGAAGACCCGCTGCAGCGACTCCTGCGGACTGCGGCCACGGAAAATGTTGACCTCGATCTGCTCCAGGTCGAGCAGGGCGACGAGGCTCTCGGTCGGGTTCGTCATGGGCACATCGCTCCTGCGTTCACAGCTGGCCGACATCGGTGACCCGGAGGACCGCACGGCCCTCCGCGTCGGAGGCGGTGAGGTCGACCTGGGCGCTGACGCCCCAGTCGTGGTCGCCGTTCGGGTCGTCGAAGATCTGCCGGACCCGCCACAGGCCGTTGTCCGGCTCCTCTTCGATCAGCAGCAGCTTGGGACCGCGGGCGTCGGGGCCGGTGCCGAGTTCCTCGTACTCGTCCCAATACCTGTCCATGGCCTCGCCCCAGGCGCCGGCGTCCCAGCCGGCCTCGGCGTCCAGCTCGCCCAGCGCGTCCACCTGGTCCAGAGCGGCCAGTTCGACACGGCGGAACATGGCGTTGCGGACCAGGACACGGAAGGCGCGCGCGTTGGCGGTGACCGGCTTGACCTGGTCGGCCTTCTCCTGGGCCTCCTCGGCGGTCATCTCCGCGGGGTTGGCCAGCTGCTCCCACTCGTCCAGCAGACTCGAGTCGACCTGACGCACCATCTCGCCCAGCCAGGCGATCAGATCCTGGAGATCCTCGGACTTCAGGTCGTCCGGGACGGTGTGCTCCAGGGCCTTGTAGGCGCTGGCCAGGTACCGCAGCACGATGCCCTCGGTCCGGGCCAGTTCGTAGTGGGACACCAACTCGGTGAAGGACATGGCCCGTTCGTACATGTCCCGCACCACGGACTTCGGCGACAGCGGATGGTCACCGACCCACGGGTGACTCTTGCGGTAGGTGTCGTACGCGTGGAAGAGCAGCTCCTCCAACGGCTTCGGGTACGTGATGTCCTGGAGGCGCTCCATGCGCTCCTCGTACTCGACGCCGTCCGCCTTCATCAGGGCGACCGCCTCGCCGCGCGCCTTGTTCTGCTGTGCGGCGAGGATCTGGCGAGGGTCGTCCAGCGTGGACTCCACCACGGACACCATGTCGAGCGCGTAGGACGGCGACTCGGGGTCCAGCAGCTCGAACGCGGCCAGCGCGAAGGTGGACAGCGGCTGGTTCAGCGCGAAGTCCTGCTGCAGGTCCACGGTGAGCCGGACGATCCGCCCCTCGGCGTCCGGGCTGTCCAGCTTCTCGACGATGCCGCCGTCCAGCAGCGAGCGGTAGATGGCGATCGCCCGCCGGATGTGCCGGAGCTGCTGTTTGCGCGGCTCGTGGTTGTCCTCGAGGAGGTGTCGCATCGCATCGAAGGCGTTGCCGGGTCGGGCGATCACCGACAGCAGCATGGTGTGCGTCACCCGGAAACGGGAGGTCAGCGGCTCTGGATCGGAACCGATGAGCTTCTCGAAGGTCTGCTCCGACCAGGCGACGAATCCCTCCGGCGCCTTCTTGCGGACCACCTTGCGGCGCTTCTTCGGGTCGTCGCCCGCCTTGGCCAGCGCCTTCTCGTTCTCGACGACGTGCTCGGGGGCCTGCGCGACGACGAACCCCTCGGTGTCGAAGCCGGCCCGGCCGGCCCGGCCCGCGATCTGGTGGAACTCGCGGGCCCGCAGCGTGCGCACCCGGTTCCCGTCGTACTTGGTCAGGGCGGTGAACAGCACCGTGCGGATCGGGACGTTGACCCCCACGCCCAGCGTGTCCGTACCGCAGATGACCTTCAGCAGGCCGGCCTGGGCGAGCTTCTCCACCAGCCGCCGGTACTTGGGCAGCATGCCGGCGTGGTGCACACCGATGCCGTGCCGCACGTAACGGGACAGGTTGCGGCCGAACTTGGTGGTGAAGCGGAAGCTGCCGATCAGGTCGGCGATCTTTTCCTTCTCCTCGCGCGTGCACATGTTGATGCTCATCAGCGCCTGCGCCCGCTCCACCGCCTGGGCCTGCGTGAAGTGCACGATGTAGACCGGTGCCTGCCGGGCCGCCAGCAGGTCCGTGAGCGTCTCGGTGAGCGGCGTGTAGCGGTACTCGTAGGACAGTGGGACCGGCCGGGTCGCCGAACGGACCACCGACGTGGGACGGCCGGTGCGGCGGGCGAGGTCCTTCTCGAAGAAGGAGACGTCGCCGAGCGTCGCCGACATCAGCACGAACTGCGCCTGCGGCAGTTCCAGCAGCGGAATCTGCCAGGCCCAGCCCCGGTCCTGCTCCGCGTAGAAGTGGAACTCGTCCATGACGACCTGGCCGACGTCGGCGTTCCTGCCGTCGCGCAGCGCGATCGACGCCAGCACCTCGGCGGTGCAGCAGATGACCGGGGCATCGGCGTTCACGGACGCGTCGCCGGTCAGCATGCCGACGTTCTCCGTGCCGAAGATCTTGCACAGTTCGAAGAACTTCTCCGACACCAGCGCCTTGATCGGCGCGGTGTAGAAAGTGACCTCGTCCCGCGCCAGCGCGGCGAAGTGCGCGGCGGCCGCGATCATGCTCTTGCCCGAGCCGGTGGGTGTCGAGACGATCACGTTCGCCCCGGAGACCACCTCGATCAGCGCCTCCTCCTGGTGGGGATAGAGCGTGAGACCGCGTTCCCCGGACCACGACTCGAAGGCTTGGTACAGGGCGTCGGGGTCTGCGGTCGGCGGCAGCTGATCGATGAGGGTCACGCACCCATCTTGCCTGCCGCCGGGCCCCGCGCGGGAATCGGATTCGGTCAGGAAGATCGCGAACGCTACGCTGTGTCGCCGAAGGGGCGGCAGCGCACCTGGTCAACCGGACAGCGGCACAGGAAGAACAGGGTGGGCAACGGGGATGATGGGACCAGCACACTCACTGTCGGGTGCCGCGGCGTGGCTCGGAGTGGGCGCGGCGATGGCAGCCGCAGGGAAACCGATGCCCTGGCCGGTGCTTCTGGTCGGCGCGCTGATATGCGCCGGCGCCGCCCTCGCTCCGGACCTGGACCACAAGGCCGCGACGATATCGCGGTCCTTCGGGCCGGTGTCCCGGAGGCTGTGCGAGATCGTCGACAAGCTCTCGTACTCCGTCTACAAGGCCACCCGCAAACCGGGCGACCCGCGCCGCTCCGGCGGCCACCGCACCCTCACCCACACATGGCTGTGGGCGGTCCTGATCGGAGGGGGCGCGTCCGTCCTGGCGATCACGGGCGGCCGGTGGGCGGTGCTGGCGCTCCTCTTCGTCCACATGGTGCTGGCCATCGAGGGCCTGCTGTGGCGGGCGACCCGGGGCACCAGCAGCGAGGTCCTGGTGTGGCTGCTCGCCGCGACCAGTGCCTGGATCCTCGCGGACATCCTGGACCAGCCGGGCAACGGCGCCGACTGGCTGTTCACGGAACCGGGCCAGGAGTACCTGTGGCTGGGACTGCCGATCGTCCTGGGCGCGCTGGTGCACGACATCGGCGATGCCCTGACCATCTCCGGCTGCCCGATCCTGTGGCCCATACCGGTGGGCCGCAGGCGCTGGTACCCCCTCGGGCCGCCGAAGGCGATGCGGTTCCGGGCGGGCAGCTGGGTGGAGATCAAGGTGCTGATGCCAGGGTTCATGCTGCTCGGCGGCGTGGGCTGTGCGGCCGCGCTCAACGTGATCTGAGGCACGGACGAAGGAGCCGTGCCCCTCGCCAGGTGGCCGGCGGCCCGGTGGTCACCTGGCCGCCGGCTCAGCCGGAGCTTTCACCGCCGTAGCGGCGCTCGAAGCGGGCGACGCGTCCTTCCGTGTCCACGGTCCGTGCCTTTCCCGTGTAGAAGGGGTGGCTCTCCGAGGAGATCTCCACCTCCACGACCGGATAGGTCTCGCCGTCGTCCCACTCGATCGTCTGTTCGCTGGTCGCGGTGGACCGGGTCAGGAACGCGTATCCGGCCGCCCGGTCGCGGAAGACGACGGGGTGGTAGTCGGGGTGCTTGTCCTGCTGCATGGGGATGCTCCTCGTGCGAGGTGGGCGATGCGTGCGGCGCGCGGTGCGACCGATCCCGTCGGCCCGGACGACCGGAACGGCCCGGGCGAACCGGACCACCGGGACCGTTCGGGTGACGGACCAGCCGTCCGGACGGCCGGCTCCGGCCCTGCCGAGGGCCGTGGCCGGGAAACAGTGGCGTCAGCCGGGCAGGTTGTCCTCGTCGACGACATGCATGGCGGCCTCCTCGGCCGAGGCCGCCGCCCCGTCGATGCCGACGTCCGTGGCGACCAGGGCGGTCTCCTCGTCCTCGTGGGCCCCTTCGTCGGGAGCCACGAGCCGGCCGGAGCGCGCGGTGCCGACCTCGTTGTCCAGGAGTTCGCCGTCGGTGCCCTCGCTGTCGCCGAGCCCGTCACCGTCAAAGGCGGCGGGCTCGGGCAGCTCCTCGGCGAGCCGCTGGTCCAGGGTCTCGCCCGTCCTGCGCTCCGACGCCGTCACCCCGCGGTGCTCCACGGCCCATGGCCGTTCGGGAGGGGACCAGCCCCGGTCGAGGGGATCGTCGACGCCGTCGTTCTCGAGAGTGTCCTCGGCGTCGAGCAGTCCGGCGTCGTCCTGGACCTCGGACCCGTCGGGCTGGTAGACGTCGTCTCCCCAACCGCCGGCTCTGTTCACGGGGACCTCCAGGGGGTGGGGACGGGCCCGTTCCCGCCGTGGCCCGCTGCGGGCCGCGCCTGCACGGGGCACCGGCATCATCCGCACCCCGGTTCTCCGGGCGTCCCCCGAGCCGGTGCCTGACTCCACCCTTCCACCCTGATTCGGCTCCGCGCAACGGCACGGTCCGTACCCGGCGGCGCCCGGTGACGGACCGTGCACACGGCGAATCCGCGCCCGGACCCGCCCCACACCGCACCTGGGACCGGCCGATCGCGCACGGCCCACCACGCCGTTCCCCGGCCTCGCAGGCCTGCTCATGGAGCGGGACGAGGCCGAGCGGCCGGCCCTCATGCGCAAGGCCATCGCCGACCCCACCAGGCTGCGGATCCTCCGCGTCATCGAGCGTGCGCCGACCGGCGAAGCCCGTGTGGGAGACCTCGCCGACCGCCCGGGCTTCCGGCAGCCGACCGTGCGCCGTCACTTGAAGATCATGACCGAGGCGGGCCTGCTGAACCACGAACGCCGCGGCACCTGGTCGTGGTACTCGGTGAACTAGGTGTAGAGCGCCGCGGTGCAGCCCGCGGGGCCGGAGCCGATGACGACGACGTCGCGGACGTCCGTGGTGGTGCTCATGCCGTCTTCTCCGGCGCGATCTCCTCGATCAGGTCCTCGACCAGCGCCTTGATCTCGTCGCGGATCGGGCGGACGGCCTCGACGCCCTGGCCGGCCGGGTCCTCCAGCGTCCAGTCCAGGTAGCGCTTGCCGGGGAAGACCGGGCAGGTGTCGCCGCAGCCCATGGTGATGCAGACGTCCGACTCCTTGACCGCGTCGACGGTCAGGATCTTCGGGGTCTCGGCGGAGATGTCGATGCCGACCTCGCGCATGGCCTCGACGGCGGCCGGGTTGACCCGGTCGGCGGGTGTGGAGCCGGCGGAGCGGACCTCGACGCGGTCCCCGGCCAGGTGGCTCAGCCACGCGGCGGCCATCTGGGAGCGGCCGGCGTTGTGGACGCAGACGAAGAGCACGGAGGGCTTGTCGGACATCAGAGGTCTCTCTTGTCTCACGACGGAATCAGGTGCACGTGAGGTCGGCACCCGGTGGTGTCAGCCACCACTGATGTGAGAGTATCAGCCCATGATGACGTCAGTCGACACTGACCTGATCCGGGTGCTGGCCGACCCGCTCAGGCTGCGAATCGTGACCCTGCTCGCCCAAGAGACGCTGTGCACCACCCACCTGGTGGAGGAGACCGGCGCCCGGCAGACCAACCTCTCCAACCATCTGCGGGTGCTGCGCGAGGCCGGGGTGGTCGAGACGGAGCCGTGCGGCCGCTACACGTACTACAAGCTGCGCCCCGACGTCCTCGCCACGCTCGCCGGCCGGTTCGCCGACCTGGCCGAGTCCGCCCGCAACGCCGCCGAGAACAAGAGGGCCTGTCCGTGACCCGCACCGAAGCACCCGCGACCACCGGCGGGGAAACGTCGATCGCCGCGAAGATGTCGACGCTCGACCGCTTCCTCGCCGTATGGATCCTCCTCGCGATGGTCCTCGGCCTGGGCCTGGGCCGCGCCATCCCGGGACTGAACGACGTCCTGGCGAAGGTGGAGATCGGCGGCATCTCGCTGCCCATCGCCGTCGGCCTGCTGATCATGATGTACCCGGTCCTGGCCAAGGTCCGCTACGACAGGCTCGACGCCGTCACGGGCGACCGGAAGCTGATGATCTCCTCACTGGCCGTCAACTGGGTGGCCGGCCCGGCGGTCATGTTCGCCCTGGCCTGGATCTTCCTGCCGGACCTGCCCGAGTACCGCACCGGCCTGATCATCGTCGGTCTCGCCCGCTGCATCGCCATGGTCATCATCTGGAACGACCTGGCCTGCGGCGACCGCGAGGCGGCGGCCGTCCTGGTCGCCCTCAACTCGGTCTTCCAGGTCCTGGCCTTCGGTCTGCTCGGCTGGTTCTACCTCGACCTGCTGCCCGGCTGGCTGGGCCTCGGCGACGGCGAGAACCTCGACATCTCGATGTGGAAGATCGCCCTGAACGTCGTCGTCTTCCTCGGTGTCCCGCTGCTGGCCGGGTTCCTCACCCGCCGCGTCGGCGAGAAGAAGCTCGGCCGCGAGAGGTACGAGAACGGCTTCCTGCCGAAGATCGGCCCCTGGGGGCTGTACGGCCTGCTCTTCACGATCGTCGTCCTCTTCGCCCTGCAGGGCAAGACCATCACCTCGCAGCCGCTGGACGTCGCCCGCATCGCGCTGCCCCTGCTGGTCTACTTCGCCGTGATGTGGTTCGGCACCTTCGCCCTCGGCAAGGCGATCGGCCTCGCCTACGACCGGACCACCACCCTCGCCTTCACCGCGGCGGGCAACAACTTCGAACTGGCCATCGCCGTGGCCATCGCCACCTTCGGCGTCACCTCCGGCCAGGCCCTCTCCGGCGTCGTCGGCCCGCTCATCGAGGTGCCGGTCCTGATCGGCCTGGTCTACGTGTCCCTGGCCTGGCGCAGGAAGTTCACCCCGTCCACACTGACCACCGACGGAAGGGACCACTGATGCACCGCCCGGGCCGCCGCGCACGGGGGACGGCCGACACGGCCGCCGGTGTCCGCCACGAGCACGCGCTCGTCGTGAACCGTGGCGCGCGCGGGGGAGCCGTACGCGGGGCGCCCCGCCCCGGACGACCCGGCGAGGTCATGCTCCGCACCGTACGGTGCACCACGCGCGGGGCGGCGGCGCGGGCGGTATGACACAGCACACTGACGTGGTGGTGATCGGCGGCGGTCAGGCAGGGCTCGCCGCCGGCTACCACCTGCGCCGCCAGGGCCTGGACTTCGTCGTCCTCGACGCCCAGGCCACTCCTGGCGGGGCCTGGCAGCACACCTGGAACTCGCTGCACCTGTTCTCGCCGGCCGCCTTCTCCTCCCTCCCCGGCCGCCTCATGCCGACGCAGCCGGGCGAGGAGTACCCCGACGCCGGACACGTGGTGGCGTACTTGAGCGACTACGAGAAGCGGTACGAGCTTCCCGTGCAGCGGCCGGTCCGGGTGCTCGGCGTGCACGACGACGGACGGCTGCTGAGAGTGGAGAGCGACTCCGGCACCTGGCACGCGCGCGCGGTGATCAGCGCGACCGGTACCTGGTGGCGCCCCTTCCTCCCCGCCGTCCCGGGCCGTGATGACTTCGAGGGCCGGCAACTGCACACCGTCTCCTACCGGAGGCCGCAGGACTTCGCGGGCCGCCGTGTGATCGTCGTCGGGGGCGGCAACTCGGGTGCGCAGATCGCCGCCGACCTCGCGTACGACACCGAGCTGACCTGGGTGACCCGGCGTCCGCCCCGCTTCCTCGCCGACGACATCGACGGCCGCGCCCTGTTCGACGCGGCCACCGCCCGCCGCCGCGCCCTCGACGAAGGCCGCACCGACACCGGAGGCGTCGCCTCGCTCGGTGACATCGTCGCCGTACCACCGGTGCGCGAGGCCCGGGACGCCGGACTGCTCATGACGGCGCCCATGTTCGTCCGCCTCGAGCGCGGCGGAGTCGTCCGGGCCGACGGTACGCGGGCGCCCGCCGACGCGGTGATCTGGTGCACCGGCTTCCGGCCGGCCCTCTCGCACCTGTCACCCCTGGGCCTGCGCGGCCCTCGCGGCCACATCGCCACCCAGGGCACCCGCTCCGTGGAGGAACCCCGCCTGCACCTCCTCGGTTACGGCGACTGGACGGGCCCTGCCTCCGCCACGCTCATCGGCGTCGGACGGCCGGCTCGCGACGCGGCCCGCGAGATCGCCGGACTCCTCGGTGCCCGGTGATGACCCACCCGGTGTCGGCCCAACGTGCTGATCACCATGCCGACCGAGCAGGAAAGCCGGCGTCCGCGCCGGGCGAGCCGGGTCGCGAACTCACGGGTGGCGCCGCCGAAGTCGCAGCGGATCGGCGTCCGCAGTCCCCGCCGGCGCTGTTTCGGCAGTCGGGCGAGGGAGATCACCCGTGCCAGGAGCGCCACAGTGCCGCGTAGGCGCCGTCCGCCGCGACCAGCTCGTCGTGGCTGCCCAGCTCGCTGATGCGGCCCTCCTCGACGACGGCGATGACGTCCGCGTCATGTGCGGTGTGCAGGCGGTGGGCGATGGCGACGACGGTGCGGCCGTCCAGAACGCGGGCCAGTGAGCGTTCCAGGTGCCGGGCCGCGCGGGGGTCGAGCAGCGAGGTCGCCTCGTCCAGCACCAGCGTGTGCGGATCGGCCAGGACCAGGCGGGCCAGCGCGATCTGCTGTGCCTGGGCCGGGGTGAGCGCCAGCCCGCCCGAGCCGACCTCGCTGTCGAGGCCCTCGTCGAGCGCACGCGCCCAGCCGTCCGCGTCGACCGCGCCGAGCGCCGCCCACAACTCGGCGTCCTCGGCACCCGTCCGGGCGAGCCGCAGGTTGTCGCGCAGGGAACCCACGAAGACGTGGTGCTCCTGGTTGACCAGGGCCACATGGGTACGGACGTGTTCCGCGGTCATCCGGGACAGCTCGGCGCTGCCCAGGGTCACCGCGCCGTCCCGGGGCGCGTAGACCCCGGCGAGCAGCCGTCCCAGGGTGGACTTGCCCGCGCCCGACGGGCCGACCAGAGCCAGCCTGGTGCCGGGCGCGACCTCGAGCGACACCTTGCGCAGCACGTCGACGCCCTCGTGGTAGCCGAAGTGCACCCGCTCGGCCCGCACATGGCGCCCGTCGGGGACCAAGGAGGCGTCACCGGCGTCGGGCTCGATGTCCCGTACCCCGACCAGCCGGGCCAGCGACACCTGGGCCACCTGCAACTCGTCGTACCAGCGCAGGATCAGCCCCACCGGGTCGACGAGCATCTGCGCCAGCAGCGCTCCGGTCGTCAACTGGCCGACACCGATCCAGCCCTGCAGGACGAAGACACCGCCGATCATCAGCACCGAGCCGAGCACGGTCACATGGGTGATGTTGACGACGGGGAAGAGCACCGACCGCAGCCACAGCGTGTAGCGCTCCCAGGCCGTCCACTCCTTGACCCGCTGGTCCGACAGCCTCACCCGGCGCTCGCTGAGGCGGTGCGCCTCGATGGTCCGTCCCGCGTCCACGGTCTCGGCGAGCGCCGCGGCCACGGCGGCGTACCCGGCGGCCTCGGAGCGGTACGCGGCTGGCGCCCGCCGGAAGTACCAGCGGCAGCCGGCCACCAGCAGCGGAACGGCGACCAGCACGGCCGGCGCCAGTTCGGGGGCCGTGACGACCAGACCGCCCAGCAGTAGCACCACCCACACCACACCGATGGCCAGCTGGGGCACCGCCTCGCGCATCGCGTTGCCGAGCCGGTCGATGTCGGTCGTGATCCGGGACAGCAGGTCCCCCGTCCCGGCCCGCTCCAGTACACCGGGCGGCAGCCCGACCGACCTCACCAGGAAGTCCTCACGCAGATCGGCCAGCATCCGCTCGCCGAGCATCGCCCCGCGCAGCCGCACCTGCCGCACGAACACCGCCTGGACGACCAGCGCCAGCACGAACAGTGCGGCGGTGAGCCCCAGGTGGAGCTCCCGCGTGCGGTCCGAGACGCGTTCCACCAGGTCGCCCAGCAGATACGGGCCGACCATCGAGGAGATCACCGCGACGGTGTTCACCGTGATCAGGAGCACGAAGGCCCTGCGATGCCTGCGGAGCAGCTCACCCACATAGGCACGGACGGTGGTGGGCGCGCCCACGGGCAGGGTGCCGGCCGTGGTCGGGGCCGCCGGGTCGTAGGACGGTGGCGCCACGCCGATCATGCTGTCTCCTCGATCTCCATGAGCTGGTCCAGGCCGGCCAGGCCGGCCGTTTCGGCCCGTGCCCCGTTCTTCGCCCGGGGCTGTGCCTCGGTCCGCGGCCCGGTCTCCGCCTCCGTCTCGCGGGTCACCACGGCCCGGTACCGGGGCTCGGCACGCACCAGTTCGCGGTGGCCGCCGACGGCCACGGCCGTCCCGTCGTGCAGGAAGACCACCTGGTCCGCCCGGTCCAGCAGCAGGGGCGACGAGGTGAAGACCACGGTCGTACGGCCCGACCGCAGTTCCCGCAGGCCCTCGGCGATCCGGGCCTCGGTGTGCGAGTCGACGGCGGAGGTCGGCTCGTCCAGAACGAGGACCTCCGGGTCGGTGACCAGCGACCGGGCCAGCGACAGCCGCTGCCGCTGGCCGCCGGAGAGGGACCGTCCGCGCTCGGTGAGCTGCGCGTCCATCGGGTCCGCGGCGTCGGGTGAACCCTGCACCAGCGCCGCCAGTACGTCCCCGCACTGCGCGGCGGCCAGTGCCTCGCGCGCCTCGACGGCCCCGGACGCGGGGACGTCGAGCAGTTCGCGCAGCGTGCCGGACAGCAGCACCGGATCCTTGTCCTGGACGAGGACGGAGCTGCGCGCGGAGTCCAGCGGCAGTTCGTCGAGCGGCACGCCGCCGAGCAGCACCGAGCCGTCCCGCGCGGCGTGCGCCGCGTGTCCGCCGAGCCGTTCGGCGAGGTGTCCCGCCGCGTCCGGGTCCCCGCACACCACCGCGGTGAGCCGTCCCGCCGTGGCGAGCAGGCCGGTCGCCGGATCGTACAGGTCGCCGGAGGGCCGCTCGGGGCCGCGCGTGCCGGCGGTGTCCATGGCCCGCTCCAGCGACAGCACCCGCGCCGCGCGCTTGGCCGACGGCCGGGAGAAGGAGTAGGCCATCGCGATCTCCTCGAAGTGGCGCAGAGGATACGCGAGCAGCATCACCGAGCTGTAGACGGTGACCAGTTCACCCACGGCGATCCGCCCCTGACGGGCCAGATGAACTCCGTAGCAGACCACCGTGATCAGCAGGAGTCCCGGCAGCAGCACCTGGATCGCGGCGATCAGGGACCACATCCGGGCGCTGCGGACGGCGGCGTGGCGGACTTCCTGGGACGCACGGCGGTAGCGGTCCAGGAACAGCTCCTCGCCTCCGATGCCGCGCAGCACGCGCAGTCCGGCGACCGTGTCCGAGGCGAGTTCCGTGGCCCGGCCGGCCTTCTCCCGCTGGACGTCGGCCCGCCGGGTGGCGGGGGGCAGCAGCGGCAGGACCGCGAGCGCCAGCAGGGGCAGGCCCACGACGACGACCACACCGAGCGCGGGCTGGTAGAGAACCAGGCCGACGCAGACCAGCACGATGGTGACCAGGGCCGCGGTGAACCGGGACAGGGCCTCGACGAACCAGCCGATCTTCTCGACGTCACCGGTGGAGACGGCCACGACCTCGCCGGCCGCGACGCGCCGGGTCAGCGCGGAACCCAGGGTCGCGGTCCTGCGGGCCAGCAACTGCTGGACACGGGCGGCCGCGGTGATCCAGTTGGTGACGGCGGCCCGGTGCAGGAAGGTGTCGCCGATCGCGTTGCCCGCGCAGGCCAGGGCCATGAGTCCGCCCGCCAGGGCGAGCCGGGTGCCGGAACGGTCGACGGCGGCCTGGACGCCGATGCCCACGCAGAACGGGAGCGAGGCGACGGAGGCGAAGTGGAGCAGTCCCCAAGCCAGGGACTTGAGCTGGCCCGGCAGCTGATTCCGAAAGAGCCACCGCAGGAATCGGGGGCCCGAGCGGGCGTCGGGCACGCCCGGGTCGGGATACGGAAGGTCTTGGATCTGCATGACGTCCCAGTGGCTCGCGGAGGCGGGGCCGCGCGCCGTCCTTTGACGGCGGCGACAGCAAACCGTGACAGGTTGACGCCGCCGCGTGCCGCAAAGCAAACGATTTTCCACGCCGTCGCACAGAACCGGCTCGATCCGCCGGACGGGAACCCCGTGGCACACCGGACCGGCACGACAGGGACCGCCGGGCGCCCATGGCGCGGCGCACCGGCCGACGGCGCCACGAGGCCTCGGAACAGTTCCCCGCGCGGCGGCTCAGCAGGACGCGTCGCGGTGCTGCGGGGTGGCGGACGTCCCGTCGACCAGTGTGTCCAGCAGCGCGCCGAGAACCTCGCGCTGCTCGTCCGCCAGCGGAGCCAGGATCTCCTCCGCGGCGGCCCTGCGCGCGGCGTGCAGCTCCCGCAGGGCCGCGTGTCCCTCGTCGGTGAGCTCGATCCGGATCACCCGTCGATTGGCCGGATCGGGCACCCGCCGCACCTTGCCGCCGGCCTCCAGCCCGTCGACCAGCGTGGTCACGGCGCGCGGCACGACCTCCAGCCGTTCGGCCAGGTCGGCCATGCGGGGCGGCGAGGCGTAGTGGGCGAGGCTGCGCAGCAGCCGGGACTGGGCCGGGGTGACGCCCAGCTCGCGCCGCACCAGATGGCGCTTCTGGATGCGGTGCACCCGGCGGGTCAGCCGAAGCAGCTGCTCGGCCAGCAGGCCGTCGGGGTCGGGGGTGGTCATGTGCGGAACAATATCAGCATGCCGCTCATTGTGAGTATAGGTAACAATGAGCTAGGCTCCGCTGTCCCGGCATCCCCGTGGCCGGCCCCTGACCGCCCCTGACCGCCCGTGGCCGACCCGGGGCGGCCACGGGGCGGCCACGGGCTCCCGCGCCCGGTTTCCCGCTCCCGAGCCCTCGAAGGAGACCATGCACCCCGACCATGAACCCGCCCGGAGCGCACCCGCGGGCGCCGAGGAGCAGCCCCGGCAGGTGCGTCGCATCCTGCGGCTGTTCCGCCCCTACCGGGGTCGCCTCGCGGTCGTCGGTCTGCTCGTCGGGGCGGCGTCGCTCGTCTCGGTCGCCACCCCGTTCCTGCTCAAGGCGATCCTCGACGTCGCGATCCCCGAGGGCCGCACCGGACTCCTCAGCCTGCTGGCCCTCGGCATGATCCTCAGCGCCGTCCTCACCAGTGTCTTCGGTGTGCTCCAGACGCTGATCTCCACGACCGTGGGCCAGCGCGTGATGCACGATCTGCGCACCGCCGTCTACGACCGGCTCCAGCGCATGTCGCTCGCCTTCTTCACCCGCACCCGCACCGGCGAGGTCCAGTCCCGCATCGCCAACGACATCGGCGGCATGCAGGCCACCGTGACCTCCACGGCGACCTCCCTGGTCTCCAACCTCACCAGCGTCGTCGCCACCGTCGTCGCGATGCTCGTCCTCGACTGGCGGCTGACCGTCGTCTCGCTGGTCCTGCTGCCGGCCTTCGTGTGGATCAGCCGCCGTGTCGGCAACGAACGCAAGAAGATCACCACCCAGCGTCAGAAGCAGATGGCCTCGATGGCCGCCACGATCACCGAGTCGCTGTCGGTCAGCGGCATCCTGCTGGGCCGCACCATGGGCCGGTCCGACTCGCTGACCAGTGCCTTCGCCGAAGAGTCCGACCGTCTGGTGGACCTGGAGGTCCGGTCGAACATGGCCGGCCGCTGGCGCATGGCCGTCATCACGATCGTCATGGCCGCCATGCCCGCCGTCATCTACTGGACCGCGGGCATCGCCCTGAGCACGAACGGCCCCGGGGTCTCCATCGGGACGATCGTCGCCTTCGTCTCGCTCCAGCAGGGCCTGTTCCGGCCGGCCGTGAGCCTGCTGTCGACCGGGGTCCAGATCCAGGCCTCGCTCGCGCTGTTCCAGCGCATCTTCGAGTATCTCGACCTCCCCGTGGACATCGCCGAGCGTACGGATCCGGTCCACCTGGACCGGGTGGGCGGCGAAGTCCGGTTCGAGAACGTCAGCTTCGGCTACGACGGCAAGGGCGGCCCCGTGCTCGACGGCATCGACATCACCGTCCCCGCCGGCACCAGCCTCGCGGTGGTCGGCTCGACCGGCGCCGGCAAGTCCACGCTGGGCCACCTCGTGCCACGGCTGTACGACGTCACCGGAGGCAGGGTCACGCTCGACGGCGTCGACGTGCGCGACCTCGACTTCGACACCCTGGCGCGCGCGGTCGGCGTCGTCTCCCAGGAGACGTATCTCTTCCACGCCTCCGTCGCCGACAACCTGCGGTTCGCGAAGCCCGACGCCACGGAGGAGGAACTCCGCGCGGCGGCCCGGGCGGCGCAGATCCACGACCACATCGCCGCCCTGCCCGACGGGTACGACACCGTCGTGGGGGAGCGCGGCCACCGCTTCTCCGGCGGTGAGAAGCAGCGCCTGGCGATCGCCCGGACCATTCTGCGCGACCCGCCCGTCCTCGTCCTCGACGAGGCCACCAGCGCGCTCGACACCCGTACCGAGGCCGCCGTCCAGCAGGCCATCGACGCGCTGTCGGCCGACCGGACCACGCTCACCATCGCCCACCGGCTCTCCACCGTCCGCGGCGCAGACCAGATCGTGGTGCTCGACGCGGGACGCGCGGTCGAACGCGGCACGCACGAGGAGCTCCTGGGGCGGGGCGGGCGGTACGCGGCCCTCGTCCGCAGGGACGCCCAACTGGAGCCGACAAGATGAAAATATGCCAGGTTTGTGACGATATGCGGGTTACCGTGCCCGCATGCAGACGAACACTCCGTCACGAAGCACGATCCGACTGACGCGCCGGGGGCGGCTCGCCCTCATCGCGACCGGGGCCGTCGTGGCCGGTACCGCCGTGGCGGTGCCCCTGCTCGTCCTGGGCGACGACGGCGACTCCCGCCCCACGAGCCTGGTGATCCCGGAGGGCCGACGGGCGAGTCAGGTGTACGCGGCCGTCGACACGGCCCTCGAACTGCCCGCGGGGAGCACGAGGAAGTCCCTCGCGAAGGCCGGCCTCAAACTGCCGGCCGACGCCGGGGGGAACCCGGAGGGCTACCTCTTCCCGGGGACGTATCCGCTGAAGGAGAAGGCGACGCCGGAGCAGTTGCTGGCGCTGATGGTCGAGACGGCCAACAAGAAGTTCAACGGAGCCCCCGTCGCCGCCGGTGCGCAGCGCAACGCGATGAACGTCTACCAGGCCGTCACCATCGCGAGCATCGTCCAGGCCGAGGCGCCCACCAAGGCCGACATGGGCAAGGTGGCCCGGGTGATCTTCAACCGCCTGGAGCGCGGGATGCCGCTGCAGATGGACTCGACGGTCGACTACGCCCTGGGCCGTACGACGCCCGGCGTCAAGGAGACGGACATCGAGGCCGGCAACGCCTACAACTCCTATACGCGCATGGGGCTGCCGCCCACCCCGATCGACAACCCCGGCGAGGAGGCGATGCGCGCGGCGATCAACCCGGTGCCGGGCGACTGGCTGTACTTCGTCACGGTCAAGCCGGGCGAGACCCGCTTCACCGCCGACTACAAGGAACACCAGAGCGACGTCGCCGAGTTCACCGCGCGGCAGCAGAAGGAGCGGCGGGAGAAGCAGGAACAGCCGGCGGAGAAGTGAGGTGACCCGTACCGGTCGCCCGCGCCGGACCGTGGTATGCTCCCCGGCCGTCCGCTTCAGACCGTGACGCGCTCCTTCGCCAGCAGGCGCCCGATGTCCCGTACGGCCGCACGTCCGGCGCGGTTGGCGCCGACAGTGCTGGCCGAGGGGCCGTAGCCGACGAGGTGCACGCGCGGATCGGCGACCGCCCGGGTGCCCTCGACCCGGATGCCGCCGCCGGGCTCCCGCAGTCGCAGCGGGGTGAGATGGCCGACGGCCGGACGGAACCCGGTCGCCCACAGGATGACGTCGGCCGCCACCCGTCGCCCGTCCTTCCACTCCACACCCTCCGGCGTGATCCGGTCGAACACCGGCTGCCGGTCCAGCACCCCGTCGGCGATGTTCCGGCGGATCGCGTCGGTCAGCGGCAGTCCCGTCACCGAGACGACACTGCGCGGCGGCAGCCCCTGCCGCACCCGCTCCTCGACCAGAGCCACGGCCGCCCGTCCCGCGTCCTCGTCGAAGGGGCCCTCACGGTAGACCGGGGGCCGCCGGGTCACCCAGGTGGTGTCCGCCGCGTACGGGGCGATCTCCATCAGATGCTGGGTGGCCGAGGCGCCTCCTCCCACCACGACGACCCGCCGGCCGGCGAACGCCTCGGGGCCCGGGTACCGGGCTGTGTGCAACTGCCACCCCCGGAACGTCTCCTGGCCCTCGTAGCGCGGCCAGAACGGCCGGTCCCAGGTGCCGGTGGCGTTGATCAGCGTCCGCGTCGACCAGGTGGCCGCCGAGGTCTCCACGAGCAGCCGCCCGCCGGTGCCCTCCCGGACCGCCCGCACCTTCACCGGTCGCCGTACCCGCAGGTCGAACACCCGCTCGTAGCGGTCGAAGTACTCGGTGACGACCTCGGAGGACGGCCGGGCCGGATCGGCGTCCGTGAGTTCCATGCCGGGCAGCGAGTGCATCCCGTGCACCTTGTCGTACGTGAGCGAGGGCCAGCGGTGCCGCCAGGCCCCGCCGGGGCCCGGGTTGTGATCGAGCACCACGAAGTCGCGCTCCGGCTCGAACCCGGTGCGCCGCAGGTGATAGGCGCTGGACAGCCCTGCCTGTCCGGCGCCCACCACGACCGACTCGACCTCGACCGACTCGACCTCGGAGGTCTGGTCCTCGGGCGCCACAGCCTCGCTCATGTAGTTCACGTTTCTACTAACGCTGTCGAGGGGGCACGTCTTCCCAGGGGCCGTTCCGGCCGCCCGGGGCTGCGGATCCCGGAGATCCCCGGCTCATGGGCCAGGATGGGACGTATGCCAGATGCCTTCAACACCCGGGTCCTGAACGTCGCCACCGGCTCCGTGGAGCGGATCGCCGACATCACCCGTGACTGCGAGTCCTTCCTGCGCGAGGTGGCGGCCGGCCGTGACGGACTGCTCAACGTCTTCGTCCCGCACGCCACCGCCGGCATCGCCGTCATCGAGACCGGCGCCGGCAGCGACGACGACCTCCTCGCGGCCCTGCACAGCCTGCTGCCGGCCGACGACCGCTGGCAGCACCGCCACGGCAGCCCCGGCCACGGCCGCGATCACGTCCTGCCCGCCATCGTCCCGCCGCACGCCACCCTGCCCGTACTGGGCGGACAACTGGAGCTGGGCACCTGGCAGTCCGTGTGCCTGGTCGACACGAACATTGCTAAAGACAACCGTCAGGTTCGTCTGAGCTTCCTCGGCTGACCAAGATCGTTCAGCTGGGGCGTGCCGCCGATTCTCCGTACCATGCGCGCTCGAACGGAGAGAAGAAATGCGCGGTACGGACCTCAATGCAGTTGAACGTCCTTACGACGGGTGCGGCAAGTGCCTGCTCGGAGTACGGCGGCTGTCGCGCGTGAAGCTGGCGACGTCTTCGCCCGAGCGCCAGCGAGAAAACGTGCTCACTGCCGCCGCATCCGTCGGGGCGCACATCATCGGTTGGGCGGACGACTGGGAAGTCTCCGGCGCCACGGATCCCGTGACCCGCCCCAGCCTGGGCCCGTGGCTCCGTGACGAGAGGGGCCCGTACGACGGCTTGGTCGCGGCAGCGGTGGACCGGCTCGGCCGCAATGTCGTCGACTGCCTGAACACCGGCTACAAGATGCGGGACGAGAAGAAGATGCTCGTCACGTACGGGCACGACGGAGCCTGGAACCTCGACGACCCCGCCGACGAGAACCGCTTCACCATGGAAGCCTGGGGCGCGCAGATGGAACTGCGTGCGATCCAGCGCAGGAACCGCGACGCCACCGTCAAGACCCGTGCCGCCGGCCGTCCGAAGGGCAAGCCATCGTACGGCTTTCAGGGGCCTTGGGACAAGGCCCCATGTTCCAAGGCCGACTCGTAGGGTGAAGACTTGGCAGAGGGCGTGCAGGCGCATGGGCGGCCGGCCTCGGCAACATGGCAGTCGAAGGGGTCCGGGATCTTGCCGAACCCGAGGCGCCGCCAGCACCGGGTAGCAGAGCTTCCGTATGTCAGGTTTCAACCGGAGGGCGTCAGGCCGGACTGGAGGAACGCCAGCAGTGGAGGCGGCATGATCACGCCGGGGGAGTCGAGTAGCTCCCACTGGCAGCCGGGCACCTTCTCTTCGAGATCTCGGAATACCTGCCGCATCAGTAACAGGCCCACGGACGTCGACGCCCGATCCGCCGGGGACCAGTAGCGATCACTAATCTCAGACATCAGTACGATTCCCGACGTAAGAGTTCTGCTCATCAGCCATTCGAAGGCCGCGCCATCCAGCTCGTCGGCCTGCAGCTCCGCTTCGACCCGTGCGCACAGGTCCAGAGCCCATTCCCGAGTCGCCTCGCTCGCCGCCCAAGCAGCCCGCAGGTCATCCAGGGCGGCTGTCTCCACCAGACGCAGCAGGGTGTCGTGAACAGGGCCGTCGGGGAGGGTGCTCATCCCACCGTCGGGCAGAAACACCTCCTGGGCAAGGTCCGGGACGTCCTCGACCGTGTACTCGGCCAGGGATGCCCACGGGTTGCCCCACCCCGCCGGCTGTATGGCCCGCAGCAGGTCACCGATTCCCTGCGGCGTGATGTCGGCGCCCCCGCGCAGCATCGTGGTCACCGCCGCAGCGGTGGCCTCCCCGTCGGACGGCCTCGAAGGTTCCGGGTTGCGGTCCAGTGCAACCAGCTCCGGCGGAGGCCACACCACCCCCCGGTCACGCATGCACCGGGCGATACCCTCGTCGATCCGACGCGCCCGAGCGGGAACAAGTCGGAGCCGCTGCCCGGAGGCGACCAACTCGTCGGCGACGCGCTCCGCCCACTCCTCCTCGTCCTCCCCTGCTTCTGGACCCTCCTCGCCAAGGCCGGCGCCCAGACCCCGGACAGCCTTTTCGAAGACTTCCCGTACGGTCTTCTCCGGCACCGGGTACCCCTCGCTGAACAGGGCCAGCGCCAGATGAGAGGGTCGAGCGCCCCTCCGTGCCAGCCGGGCGAGCGCCACGACCAGGACGAACGCCTCGTCGGTCGGAGCCGACGTACTCCCGCGCCCCCGGCCCAGCCACCGCACAGTGTTCCTCGGTAACAGCCCCGTCCGCCGCCACGACGCAAGCTGCTTCGCCGAAACCACAAAGCCGTGCCGGCGCGCGTGGCCGATGAGCTGCTGATCAGCGGACCCCAGATCACCCGTAGAAGACATGCCGCGAAGTTACCCAACTCCGCTGGAAGGGGACGTGCCTTTTGAATAGAACCCCCCCACCTTCACCAAGATCGGGCACACCACGCCTGGTCCTCTTGGGGAACCGCCGGAGTACACGGCCCCGGCAACGAACCAGGAGAGACCATGCTGACAAGCCTGCTCCCGACGACCTGCCCCCTGCCCTGCGCGCTGATCACGGCCCTGTACATCTGGATCACCGTGTACGTCGTCATCGTCGGCGTCGCCCTGGTCCATCCCTGCCGTTCCCGCCGGGCGGAGGCCCGCAAGATCCTGGACTGCCACACCCTCGCTCTTCGGATCCTGTAACCGAGGTGACTGTGGGATAACGACAGTGACCGCTCCGACACCACGGAGCGGTCACTGTCCGGACAGCGTCGATGACCGGCAGCTGCCGCGCCAGCTGCGATAGCACCGGAAGGCATGATGTCCTGGCACTCGATGGAGTCGCTTCGGAGTCGACCTGGCCGTGCCGACCCCGTTCGGCGGCGTCCGCGATCACACTGGCCTTCCTGCGCTGGACATCGCGCAGGTGGTGTCCAGCCCCTTCGGCTCGTACGACAGCGACAAGGTTTGCCGCCCCCCGGCGGTGAACAGCAGCTGGTGCAGGAAGCCCGCCGACGTCTCGGTGCGGGGCCAGTTCTCCACCAGTACGTGGAGTGGACGGCAGAGTCGGTCGCGATGTGGTCCGACTTCTCGACGACCACGACCACGACCCGGCTGACGGGGTCGGTCTCGGGACGCCCGGAGGAGGACCAACGGCCGAGCATGGAAAGGGCCTTGGGGTCTATGTTGTTCGCACGACTGCCGCGACCTCGTGGGCGGTGAGCCGGCCGGTGGGGTTGAGCCCGGCGGTGCACGCGGCCTGGTCGAAGGTCGAGGTCAACTGCGCCCGGACGCTGAAGGATTCGGTCAGACCGCCTCCGGCCTGGCTGATCAGGCGCCTGGCGGCCTTGGCGTCCAGCGAGAGCGCGACGTATGCCTCGCGCGGAGCCGCAGCCGGGCCCGCGCTCTGGATCAGCTCACTGTAGATCGCGCCGGCCGCCGGGGCAGTGGGTCGGCCATGTTCCTCCAAGTACCGGCGAAGGGCGTCGCCGGAGTCCGGCACGGGGCGCTCGATCACCTGGATCCGGGCGACCTGACCGGGTGCGGGCCAGTGCGGCGAGTTGCGATGTTGCTGCTCTGCTGGTGCAACGCTCAGAGCGCCCGGCTGTCGAGGCACCAAGCAGGGCCTACAGGGTGCCTCGCTCCAACAGGTCGCGCACCGCGTCCTCCTTGCGGCGGAGCACCAAGCGTCCGTC
Source organism: Streptomyces yamdrokensis (assembly GCF_053890455.1). Classification (NCBI taxonomy): domain Bacteria; kingdom Bacillati; phylum Actinomycetota; class Actinomycetes; order Kitasatosporales; family Streptomycetaceae; genus Streptomyces; species Streptomyces yamdrokensis. Next base: position 889,262 of record NZ_CM132679.1, on the reverse strand, counting down.
GCCCTCACTGTAGGCGAGGATGCGGTTCCCAGGGTCGAGTCCGGCCTCGGCGAGAAGTCCGAGAGGGAGTGAGACTCGCCCGTCGGCGTCGATGGTCAGCTCTACGGGGGTTCGGGACACGCGTGCAGTCTCCCACAGCGCCACTGCTGCATGCCGCTGCTGTCCCGGGGGGCGGTAGGTCATTCCCCTCTGGTCACTGCCTGTCGCTCACCGGGCAACGGGTGGTTGCTGGCTCCCCGAAGACCGCGGCAAGCTCGGCGATCCGATCGATGACGCAGTCGGATCACCCGCGAGTACGGGAGACTGGTCATATGTCGCCAATCGCATCGTCGGCCTCCGTTGCCGCGCGCATGAGTCGTCAGGCATCCCGCGACACCGCGCAGGAGCTGGCCGTACGTCGCCTGCTGCACAGCAGCGGGTTGAGGTACCGCGTGCACGTCCCTGTGCCCGGCATGCCCCGCCGGACGGTGGACATTCTGTTCGGCAGATTGAGGATCGCCGTGTTCCTCGACGGCTGTTTCTGGCACGGCTGCCCCGACCACGCGACGAGCCCTCGAGCGAACGCGGAGTGGTGGCGCACCAAGCTCGACCGCAACATCGCCCGTGACCGTGAGACGACGGAACACCTGACTTCGGCAGGCTGGACGGTGCTGAGGTTCTGGGAGCACGAGGCGCCCGAGAGCGTCGCGCAGCGGATCGCCGCTGAGGTGCAGGCGAGGCGGTCCGAACAGCGAGCCTTTTCCAACCTCATGCCGAGGCGTGATGAAGGACGAGGACGGCCTGGACGATCGCGGTGATGCGGTTGGTGGTGCTGCAGCGGAGCTTTCGTAGGAGGCGCCAGCCCTTCAGCGTGGCCATGGCCTGCTCGCCGAGGCAGCGGATCTTGGCGTGTGTGCTGTTGTGCCGGCGCTGCCACTGCTTGAGGCGGCGGCCGCGGAAGGGTACTCGGATGGAACCACCGGCACCTTGATACGCCTTGTCGGCCCAGCACTTGAGGTCGGCGTCGGTGAGCGCGTCGACGATGCCGTGGGTGCGGGCGGCGGTCAGGTCGTGGGTCGATCCGGGCAGGGCCGGTGAGGCCCACAGCAACCGCCCGAAGGGATCGGTGAGGACCTGGACGTTCATGCCGTGACGTTTGTGTTTGCCCGAGTAGTACGGGGTGTCGGCGGCGATCCGGTCGATTGGCAGCAGGGTGCCGTCCAGGATCACGAACGCCTTGGTCCGGGCGATGTCCATCGCCTCGGCCAGGGTGGGTGCGAGGGCGGCCAGCACATCGACGGCCTCGCGTATGTAGCGGTACACGGTTGCGACGCCGATACCGAACCCGGCGGCGAGCTGGGCGTAGGTGTCACCGCATCGCAGATGGGCCAGGGCGAGGAGAGCCTGACGGCTGGCGGTCAGCCGACGCCATCGGGTCCCGATCTCCCCTCGCCGGGCAGCGAGTCGTCCCGTCAGGCACCGCAGGGTGCGACTGGACAGGTCGATCGACGACGGGTAGACAAGCACGCGAAGCTCCTGGTGGCTACGGGCAATCTTGGTCGAGAACCCGTCTACCAGGAGCTTCGTCGTTCCACCGATCTGTCCGACACGCGGTCAGCACCGTCAGGCTGGAAAAGGCTCAGTGCGCTGGAGAGGCCTCTGACCTGGCGTCGGTCAGAGGCGGATTAGAGGTCGTCTCATTTGGTGAGTCGGCGGTAGCAGATGAGGGTGCAGGCGATGCTGGTGAAGGCTAGGAAGTGCTCGGCTTTGCGTTCGTAGCGGCGGTGCAGTCGACGGCAGCCGGCAAGCCAGGCCATGGTGCGTTCGATCGTCCAGCGGTGCCGGCCGAGTCGTTGGGAAGACTCGATGCCTTTGCGGGCGATGCGGTGGCGGATTCCGCGCGTGCGGAGCCAACGTCGCAGGTGGTTGTAGTCGTAGCCCTTGTCGGCGTGGAGCTTGGCGGGCCGGCGTCGGCGCGGTCCGCGACGGGAGCGGATCGGCGGGATGCCTCGCACGAGGGGTTCGAGGGCTTGACTGTCGTGCAGGTTCGCGCCTGAGATGCCGATGGACAGGGGCAGACCGGTCCGCTCGGTGATCAAGTGGATCTTCGACCCTTTCTTGCCCCGGTCTACAGGATTCGGACCCGTCAGCTCCCCCCTTTCAGGGCCCGCATGTTCACCGAGTCGATCGCACAGCGAGACCAGTCCAGCTTGCCGCGTGCACCCAGTTCGTCCAGGACCAGGCGGTGCAGTTTGGCCCAGACCCGGGCCTTGCTCCACTCGCTGAACCGCCGGTGGGCCGTCGGCCCCGAGGGCCCGAACGACGGAGGCAACTGCCGCCAAGTACAGCCCGACGTGGCCACGAAGATGATCGCCGCCAGAACTTCACGGTCTCCGTACCGCCGGCGGCCACCGCCCTGCGGCCGCGAGGGAGCGGGCGGCACCACCCGCTCGAACAGTTCCCACAACTCATCTGGCACCAGACGCTCAACGATCCCCACGACGCCAGACTATCGAACAGACCAAATGAGACGACGTCTTAGTTCTCCATCGGGAGGGAGGCCTGCCTTGCTTCTCCGTCTGCGTGGCTCCACCCGCGTAGGCAGCGTCACGACGTCATGCGTTCGAATGCAGGACCCGAGCCGTCGGCGTTGCGCAGGACGCGGATGAGCGCGAGGGCGGGGTTCATCCGCCCAAAGTGGACCACGGGGCGAAGTAGCCGGGGAAGCCCTCGTCGTGTGCCCCGACAAGGTGCGCACGATCGAGGAACGTGTTGTTCATCTCGCAGCTGGTCTCGGGCAGCAGGACACATGCGTGACAGGCTGCAAGATTGAGCCCGTTGACACCATTCGCGTCGGCCTCCATGCACAGTGGGTCGGACGAACACCAGGAAGCACGTTCCAGGGCGGACAAGAGGCTCTTGGACAGCTGTGCGATCTCCCCTCGCGCGACGATGCCGCCCAGGCTGCCTGCCGAGTCGCTCGTCGCGGTGTAGAGGAGGACACCGCACATCTCGTCGTTGACGTACAGCCGTTCCCGTAGGGACGCCGCGGGATAGCCGCAGTCGAGGCTCCATTCATTGATCAGCACGTGAGCGAGCGTGTGAAGAAGGACGAAGCGTGACGTCAGCGGCGAGTGGGGCTTCTCCCACGCCTGCTCCCGGAGCATGGCCTCGTGAGCGGCCCGTATGCACCGGATCCGGTCGGATTCGGTGGGGTGCGCCGCCGACTCCCATTGCCGGAGTCGCGTCTGGTCCAGAGTGAGGAAGACGCCCTCGCCGACGACATCGATCGCCGGGAGCCAGCCGAGGTCCGGATTCTTGCTCAGACTGCCAACACGAGCCCGGTCGGCCTTCGAGCCCTGCGAAGGACGGATGCGGGTGAAGCCGATCAGGGCCCGAACCTCGCGGAGGCGTTTGACCTGCATCACATGGTCAACGCCTGGAATGTCGGACAGGTCACGGTCTTTGGGGGGCTCACAGACGAAGTGCTTGTTCTCGGGCGTGTCCTCGGTGACCTTGCAGAGCTGTTCGTACTCCTCCTGCCGGAGCAACTCGCCGGCGGCGAACCGGATCTCGTCCTCGCCGTCGGGCGTGGGCTCGGGCCGGTTTGCGTTCTCAAGCGTTCGGACTGTGCGCAGCACCTGTGAAAGGGAGTATCCACCGGGCCTCAGCCAGTCTTCGTCCTCTGCGAACTCCGCGATGCGCTCGTCGCTCTTGCCGACGAGGTGTTTGCGATCTGCCTCGACGAGCTCCATCAGCTCCGTGTGCCACGGGGGGATCGACAGAGCCGAGCGCAGTTCGGCGAACCAGGCTGCCGAGGATCCTCGCTGGAGGGTTTGCGGAGGCCGATTGCAATCGCGCTCCGCTGCGTCGCGCCCCAGCCATGGGCGGGTACCGTGGCAGCGAAGGCCCCGGCGGACAAGGGCCTTCTCACCGAAGGCACCGTCCATCGATGCCTTCTTCCCACAGCTGCAGATGATCACGATGCTGCGGAGACTGGACGTGCGGCCGTTGGTCTCCAGAGTCAGTTCAGCGGTGGTCCGCGAGCACGAGGTGGGGGCACTGCTCTTGCGCTCCGGGTCGGCGTGGACCCAAGCCCAGTAGGGAAATTCGTCGAGGTGTCCGTCCTCGCAGGCCATCATGAAGCGCGAGGGCACCAGCAGGGTCGAGCACCGGGCACAACGATTGCTGTCCGGCCCTGCGCTGAGGTGCCGGAATGCCTTGAGGGCCTTGCATTCAGGGCACGAGTACGTGGCGGGAAAACGACGCACGCGGACGCCGCGCCCCGTGGGGATGCGGGCTGCGGGCGGGCGGCGGAACCCGCTGACCTGCAGCATCGGTTCCAGGCGCTGATCCCGGAGATCCGGCTCGCCCGTGACGTCCCAGGTGTCCAGCCCGCTGACGATGTACGACTGGTCGGCGACAGCGAGCAGGCCGCCCACGCCGTACGTGGTGATCTGCTGAGCACGCCGGACGGAGCCGACGGACGGGCGTTTGCGGGCGTCGTCGGTCCCGGTGGTGCCGGAGTTGGTTCTGCGAGGCATGTCAGCTCTCCAGGTACAGGTGGGACTCGACGTCGACATCGCGCAGGCTCCACAAGGTGGGGCGGGCCTCGGTGAGGTCGTGGTCTACGTGGGTGCGGAGCAGGGCCAGGTCCGGCCTGCGGTGAGGGTCGGCCTTGAACTCGAAATCGGCCTCGTACTTCAGCTCCTTGTTGGTCTCCACGAGTTGATGCCAGTGGTCGACGAAAGCACGGATCTCCGCGTCTGCGTGCTCGGCCTCGATAGGTGAGACCTGTCGGATGCGCTTCACCAACTTCTCGCGGACCGAGACCAGTTGCTGACCGAAGCTGTTCACATCCTTGGCGTCGGCGTTCGCGCGGATCTCGGGGTGGAGGAGGCGGGCAAGTCCGAGGAATGCGGCATGGAGAGCCTTGTCACGGGCGCGTGCCGCGAAGGGGGTAACGCTGGTCGATTCGACCTGCCGGTAGAGAGCCGAGTGGTAGCCGACGAAGTTCTCGTAATGGGAGAGGTCCCTGGATCGGGCCGCGTTGAACAGGGTCACGACGAGACCGGGGTGGGCGCGGCCGACACGGCTGGTGGCCTGGATGTACTCGGCAGTTGTCTGTGGCTGCCCGGTCATGGCCATCAGGCCGAGGCGGTCGAAGTCGACACCGACGGAGATGATGTTGGTTGCCAGCGGCACGTCCAGAGCAGACCCGGTCCCAAGGGATTGTCCGAGGGCGCCGAGGAGCCCTGGAAGGTCACTGGACGGGACACGGCTGGTGATCTCGGTCGGGACGACCTGCCGAGGTTCCACATCGTCACGCGCCGCCAGCGCCCTGAGGCGTTCGTTGACGTCCGCGTTCACCTGCAGTTCGGCAGCACCGAGCAGTCGCAGGCTGTTGAAGTACCCCAGCAGCGTCCAGTAGGTGTCCCGTACCGCATGGTCCGGACATCGAAGGTGCTCTGCGTTGTGCAGGAGGCACGCATAGGCGCGGATGAGGAGGGTCGCCTGGGAGAGCCCGGGCGCGAGAAGACCCACGTAGAGCCGTGACGGCTTCCGCTCCCTGAGGGCCTCGACAGCGAACCATGAGTCGCGGGCGTCCAGGCCGGACGGTGGGAACTGCGCCACGTCCCTCCCGAACAGCGCTCGTCCTTGCTCCTGGGCGCGCCGGATCGTCGCCGTGGAGGCGATGATCTTCGGGTGGGCGCATGCGATGTCCACAGCCGTTTCGTAGAGGCCGGCGAGGGTTCCGAGTGGTCCGGAGATCAGGTGAAGTTCGTCCTGAATCACCAGCTCCGGTGGTGGGGTGCTTTGCCAGAGCCGGCCCTTGTCCCGGTTGAAGAGCGCCGCGACGTCCTCACGCCAGGCAACACGGGCGAACTTGTCAGCGGTGGCGATGACGAGCGTGGGCCGGACTCGGTAGAGCTCCGTGTCGACGACGTGCACAGGGAGGCCGGGGGAGAAGTCGCACGCGCGGTTGTCGCAGCGGATGACCATGCGGTTCCCGGGCACGTCGACCTCATGGTTCCGGACCAACAAGGAGGTGCCGCACCAGGGGCAGGCCTTGAGCTGGACGGGGTTCTCCTCTTGGAGCTTTTCACCGCGCTTGAGCTTCTTCAGTGCTTTCTCGGCATCCTTGAGATTGTTGGGTGTGGCAGCCCTCCCCACCCACATGCCGATGGAGATCTGTTCCTGCCCCAGGCGTTTCGGTTGCTCGGCCCGTACGCTCTCCATCGCACAGATCAACAGGGCTGCACGCTCGAACTGTTGAAGGGTGAGCAATCGCAAGGTGTACCGCATGAGCACACTCACCCCGCCCCCCGACGCGCCGTGGCGCAGGCGTCGGTGGAAAACTGCGAAGGCGATCAGCCCGAGGTAAGCCTCCGTCTTGCCGCCACCCGTCGGGAACCAGAGGAGGTCGGCGACGGATCGGTCGGAGTGCGCCGGATCCACCATGCCGTTGAGACACAGCAGGATGAACCCGAGCTGGAACGGCCGCCACGAGCCCTCGGGCGAGGACTCACCCACACGCTCCCGCTTGATCCACTGGCCTCTGCCGCGCTGGAGCGCCATGACGCGGTTGGCGAGACGGAATGCCTTCAATGCATCGGGATCGCGTTCCAAGAGGTCCACACCGGCGCTCATGCGCCGCTGGGCGACACGGCAGCGCTCCAACTGCTCCTCGGCAAGGTGCACGTAGGAGGGATCGCCGTAGATTCCGTCGCGCAGCAGCTCCGCGTCCGCGACACGGTCGTCGATCCAGTTCCCGTACAGTGAGACGAACTTGCGTAGGGAGTCGATCAGTTCCTGCTTCGGTGCAGCGGCGAGGTACTGCATGCTCAGGAGGGCGCCGGGTACGGAGGAGTTCGAGTCGGCGAGCAAGACCTCGTTCACGGGGACGTGTTCCGTCCACACGGAGTTGACTCCCGCGGGTGTCTCATGTCGCGCGGGCCCTCCGACCGCCGAGGGGGTCCAGGACCAGTCCACCGCACAGCCGTGGCCGACGGCGAATGTGGGGGCGTGACGGTGGAGGAGCAGGGTGAGCCGGCTCTCGTCGTCGAGTTCGCGGACCGTCGGGCGTTCCACGAGCGCCGCGCTTCGGTCGGGAACCGTGATCCGCAGTCCCACTTGGAAGAAACACTTCGAATCCTTGATCTCCTGCTGCTCCACGGGGTGGGTGTTCACGAGGGTGGCGGTCACGGAGATCGTGTTTCGGGGCCCGCGAGGAGGACGAACGCGCAGGCGCAGGCGCAGGCCGTTGTCGAGTTCCACCTCTTCTGCGCGTGGTCCCTGAACGTCAACGGGTGTAGGGGGGAGCTGGAGGGGACGGCGGCGCCAGCGCACCTGGGGTATTTCGGTGCTGCCCTGTTCGGTACGCTCGGGTACCACAGGCTCACCCGAGAGCCCCACCGGCTCGTACACGGCCGCGGACACGTGCACGAGTATGTGGCGGCTGCGCGCCGGGTCGACGGCAAAGGTGAGACCGGTCGCCGAGGGACGCTTGACCTTGGTAAGCACGATGTCCGCATCGGGGAACTCGTTCACCGCCACAGTGGAGTCGGCATCGTCGAGGTCCTGCTCCGCGGTTTCCGGATCGGACCATTCCGATTCTGTCGGGCCTGCGACGCGGGGGGACAGTACCCCGGTGGAGTAGGTGGTGACCGGCCAGTCGTCAAGGATCTCGAGGTCCTGGTCGTGTTCTCCGTGCGGGCCGAGCAGGTCCGACTTCAATCGCTCGACCAACTGTTCGCGGAAGCCGTAGTGCTGCTCGTGGTCGTCCGTCATGCGTCCTCGATCCTGCCGTCGTAGTGGAACCGGCCGATACCGATCGGCCGCGGTGCAAGCCAGAGTCCGTGCGCGCCGAGACCGGCGCGCACGGCTGCGGCGTCCTCGCCGGCGACGGTCTCGACGAGATCGATCCGGGTTCCGGTGATGCTGCGAGGCCAGTGTGCCGGCTGGTGTGACTTCCCTTGTTGCATGAAGCGGTAGAGGTCGCGACGGAAGGCTTCGGAGGCGACGCCGACGACTTGTTCGTCGTGGAGCAGGGCGTAACCGGGAGCCGTTCGGCTCTCGTGTGCCTCGGCCACCTCGTCCAGTCGTGTCCAGACCACCTCGTCACCCGGGAAGACTTTGCAGGCCAGGTACTTCTGCACCTGCCCGGGGTCGCGAATGACGTGTTCGAGCCCTGCCGGGTGGTCACGATGGACGTCCCCGGCCAGGACGGAAAGACCCAACCGATGGCTCCGCTTGTAGCCGTACCGCCCCCATCGATCCGTGCCCTTGACCCTCCGTACCAGTCGGACTCCGCGGGAACGGGTGAGATATGCGTCGGGCGGCTGCAGGCGGTACAACTCGTGACGGGCCCGGGTCATCGCCACGTAGAGGGCCCGGGCTGTGTCGCAGCGATCGGCAGCCACCTGCTCGCGACCGTCGTCCGGTGGGCCCGGGTCGACGACGAGCACCCGGTCGAACTCGAGTCCTTTGACGCGGTGGAACGTCGAGACCAGCAGGCCGTCGTCCTCCTGCGCCACGAGGCTGTCCGGCAGGTTCCCACGGGCGACGGCTTCGTGGAGGCGCCCCACCTCGATGACACGTCCGCTCCGGTCGCCCGCGGCCCGCAGAAGCAACCGCCACGCGTTCCGGCTTCGGTCAGGGTTGGGCGTGTGCTGCAGAGCCTCCCATGCTTCGAGGAACCGGTCCTCCGAGACCGAGACGGCGTCCGATAGTTGGGACACGATCCCTGCGACCCATGAGGGAACGGCATGTTCACCGGCGCCTTTGCGGACCCGGTGGCCGATGCCCAGATCGGCCAACCAGCGCGAGATCAGCAGTGCATCGCCGTTGGTGGGGCACAGGACGGCGGTCGTCACGCTGGAGTTGCAGAGGTGGGCCCGCACGTAAGGGACCTCCAGGTCGCCGAACTCCAGCCTGGTGGCCAACTCCGTGCGCAGATGCTCGTGCACTGTGTCGGCTTCCGAGGAGGTGACGCAGGAGCGAACCGCGGCCTCGTAGGGGAGCGCGCAGCCCGCTTCGTCGGAAGCGACCCGGAAGTTCTCGGCGAGGGTGAACTCGATGAGTTCACCCTCGAACCGCGTGCGGAGCCAGGAGAAGAACCTACCTGTTTCGTGGGCCCGCTCTTCCGGATCCCTGACCTGAAAGCCGTAGATGGCCTGGGCCGGGTCGCCGACAATGGTGAAGCCGCACTCGTAGGCTTCCAGAAAGGTCGTCACGAGTCGCCGACGATCGCCGACAAGGTCCTGGACCTCGTCAACGATGACGTGTCGAATCTCGTCGAGCGACTCGGGAGCCGTCGTCTCGCCCTCGATGAGCCGAACGGCCGCACGGATCCGTTCGTCGAAGGAAGAGGCGTGCCAGGCCTCGTCGTTCGCGGTCTCCCTGAGCAACGCAAGGGCCCAGGCGTCGAATGTCGAGACACGCACGTGTTGTGACCTGCCGCCGAGTGACCGCAATCGCTCGCGCAACTCGGCCGAGGCGGCGCGCGAAAAGGTCAGAACCAGAAGGTCTCCGCCGGCCAGACCTTCCGAGGAGAGGTGCTCGATCCTCCTGACCAATGTGAATGTCTTACCGGTTCCGGCGCCCGCGGTAACCAGCACCTTGCGTCCGGCAGACTCCTCGATGATGCGGCGCTGGCCGTCCGTCGGCTCATCTGCCGCCGCTGCGGATGCCGTCACGGGGTCCTCCGGTGCCACAGATGCTCCATACGTGTGTAGGCGAGCCCGCGACCGAAGTTCTCGATGTTGTCGGCCACGTTGAGGATCAGGCAGGACTCCTTGCCACCGTTGAGTTTGCCGCGCAAGCCCCGGCCGATCATCTGGATGTAGGTGTTCGGGCTGAACGTGGGGCGAGCCACCACGACGGCGCGGACAGCAGGAGCGTCGAATCCCTGAGTCAGTACCTTGTAGTTGGTCAGGACCCTGATCCTGTTCTCCTTGAACGCGGCAATGCGGCGTCGCCTGGTGCTCGGCGGTGTCCTTCCGTCGATCGAGGCCGCTGTGATGCCACGGTCCTGCAACAGTGCGGCAAGGACCTGAGCATGCTCCACAGAGGTGGCGAAGACCAGGACAGGCCAGTCGGGGGGCAATTCCTCGATCCTGTCCACGATGCGCCGGGTGCGTGGGACGTCCTGGGCGAGGCGCCTGACGGCGTCCGCAGGCAGGGCCATCGCATGGGTGCTCTGCATCTCGGCCACCTGCTTAGGGTCCAGCGCGTAGGAGCCGCCGAGCAACTCCTCGTGCTCGACCTCGGCCAGGACCTTCATGGACTGCAGATGCTTGTAGGCGTCGTCGTCCTGGAAGACGCCGAAGTCGAGGCGCTTGTGCCCGAAACGGGAGGCCAGAGTCCGCGTCTCGTCGTCGCTGTCACCGCGGAAGGCTGTTGCTGTCAGACCGACCAGATGACGCGAGGTGCGGTACTGGTCGATACCGAGAGCGTCGAGGATGCGCGTGTAGGTCTTCGGTACGGCGAAGTGGGCCTCATCGACAATGACGAGGGCGCAGTCACGCAGCCAGGCGTAGTCCTCCTTCGGGAGCCTCAGCACCGCGGTGTCGTCGAGGGCAACGACCACCTGCGGCCCGTCGGAGACGGGAACGGCATCCGGCATTCCACCCCACAATCGGGTGATCCGTAGCGGTTTCCCCGACCCCTGCGTCTGCCAGACGTAGGCCCAGGTCTCGATGGCCTGCTCCGCCAGTTCCTGGCTCTGGGAGATCCAGAGGATCGGGCGGTCGAGGAGGTCGTCGCGTATCGCCCGGACTCCTGCCTCGACAGCGATCCGCGTCTTGCCCGATCCCGTGGGGATCTGCAGCATCGCCCGCTTCTCCTCGCCCTGGGCGAGGTGGTCGTACATGCGCTGCACCAGTGTTTTCTGGTAGTCATGCAGCTCCAAAGACTTGCGTGGGCCAGGGACGGTTTCGTAAGGAGAGGGGGAGCCGGAAGTCTGCGGGTCGCCGGCCCAGGACTCCGGAAAACCGAATGCACGGACGAAGCTCCGCGCAGCCGACCCACCCGTCCAGGTCTGCGGCACCTCGAAGCCCGCTTCGGTGAGCGCTGATGCGAGCACACGTAGGATGTCCTCCCCGTGAGCGGCGAGCAGTAGTTGCGCCGCGCGCATGCCGTCGATGCCGGTTCCGCGCAACTCCGCGTCGGCGAGCGCCAGCCCTGGAGGGAGCTCGGAGATCAGTCGACTCTCGCCGAGGGCGAGCAAGAGCTTGGTGGCCGGGTCGGTCTCCTGGCGGACCTTCAGCAACCTTCTGTCGTTCTGGTCCTGTTCCTGCTGGCGGAGGAGCGCTTCGCGTCCATCGACGCCGAGGCGCAACCCCAGGAGCCGATCCACCGCTTCCAGGCTCGACTTCTCGTCGTGCTCCCCACAGAGCAGAACGGTGAGCCCCTGGACAGCTTCGGTCAGTGCCTGCTCCCGTCGACCCTCCGGGCCACGGATGATCCTGACCAGGTCGGAGCAGTGCGCCAGCTTCCAGGCAGACCCTCGAGGCAGAACCTGACGCAACCGTGGGAAGACATCGGTCAGGGACACCGGCTCCGCCAGCGGGACGGAGTGGATCTCCTCGACCAGAAGGTCGGAGGGGATCCGGAAACGGAATCGGTCGACCAGGAAATGTGCGTCGGTGTCGGTGGGGACGAGGAGCGCGGGCACACGCTCACGGAGCAGGACGTCGTACTGGGCCTCGTCGAATGTGACGGCGATGCTCTCGCTCCGCTGCACCTCCCAGTCGTCACCCACCCGGCAACGGAAGACGTGCTCCTTGTGCTCCAGAGTGCCTGAGGGGGCTGATCGGGCCAGAAATGCGTAGGCCCTTCCGACGAACTCGGTATCTGTCGCCGAGTCCGCTCGTTGGACCAGTTCGGCCCACAAAGCAGCCGGTACGTCCTGGAAGTTGGAAGGCAGCTCGAGTGCACGTGCATACGTGACGGAAAGATCGGCAACGGGGAGCAGGATGCTGTCCACGTCCAGCTCGGGGCTCACCGCGGCAGTCGGCCGCCTCACTCCGAGCGAGGTACCGAGCATGCCCTGCTGACGGAGCAGCCAGACCAGGGGTGACACGACACGGAGGTCCCCACCCTGTCCGGAAGTCCGGATGCATCGCCAGTCGGGCACGATCCCGAGATCAGGGAGCTCCCGCGCGAACGCGGCCCTACCTTCCGGGGAGAGCTCCCGCAGAAGGTGCAGGGGGCCAGGAGGATCTTGGCCGATGAGACTCACGGAGGACGCTCGTGGGCGGGAGCTGTTAGGCCCGAGGGTCGCGCAGAACTCGTTGTACATGACATTGCTGTAGTCGCTGAACCAGGAGTCTGGGCGAGGATTCACCCGGATCACCGGTCGATCAACGGCACCAAGGGCTTTGAGTACCTCCGCGTCGCCTGCATGGAAAACCGGGTCCACGAGAATCGAGGCATCGCGCTGTCCGTCCACGGGCACAACGGGGCCTCCTAGGATGCAGTCACGGATGACCCGGTACTGGCCAGTGGCGGTGTGCACCTTGAGAACTTTTTCGGGCTCGGGGTAACGCTCCTTGATGATGCTGACCAACTCGTCACGCTCGACTGTGCGTGCGAGAGACCAGAAGTCGTCCCAGTCGTTGTTCTTGTACCTGGCGAAGCCCGACGACACGGCGGCCCGCAGCCGTCCGGAGGCATTGGCCTCCTCGACACCCAGGACCTTCAGCGCGTGGAGCATCTCGACGTCGCTTGCGATCGATTCATGCAGGTACACCGTCGTCTCGTACGGGAGACGAACGCCGTCGTGTCGGCGGAAAACCGTGCCTTCGGAGGACGAACGGAAATCACCCCGCTCGGTCAGCAGGAGCCGCGCAGCCCGGGCCTCGGCCACTTGGTGCTGGTTGCCGGCCTCCACGACGGAGGCTGCAAGGGCCAGTGCGTACTTCGCCCCTTCGACACTGCGGTCGGAGACGAGTGCTTCCAACCAGTCGCGCAGCGAGGATGGAGCGACGCCGGCCTGGTCAAGGATGTCCCTTGCCCGGGACCGCCTTTCACGACTCTCCACACTGTGGTGGCACCAGTTCTTGGGACGGCCCGGGTGGGTTGCCCACTGTTCCAGCCAGGTCGGTGCGAGGTTCTCCGGATGCAAGCGCAGTTCCTTGGGGAGGCGGAGGGTTCCGTCCTGGTCCGGCAACGAGGGCCTGTGGGCAGCCGCCTGCAACACCTTCTGACTTAGCATCTCATCGCCCCATTGAGAGGCCTCCCGGCCACGGGCCGTGAGCAAGGTGAGATAGGACGCCGGATCCTTCTCCTCGTACAGCTGAGGGATCGAGTCGACCACGAGCTCCGCGGCCCTGGTCACCAACTCCTCGTTGAAGTCGCTCTTGGTCAGGTTCTGGCGGTCCTCCGGGGTCTTCCAGGGCGCGTTGAGGATGCCGGTCAGGGTCGTGTCGTAGTTGGTCGGGAAGTAGGCCCAGAAGTTTCCTCGTTTCAGGCGCAGCGGGACGCCCTTGTCGGGAACCGCCCAGGAAATGGTGACGACAGGTCGATCATGCAGCTCTCCCGCTGTCTGCGCCGCAGTTGGGCTCGGCTCGTGGTCGACGCTGAAGACGAACCAGCGCTCACTGCTGTGGCGGGCACCATCGTGCTGCTCCACGACTCGGCGTCGGATGCCCTCTCTCTCCTGCGTGATCTCCCGGCGCAGCCCGTGGCCGGCACGAGTGTCCTCAAGAACGAGGCGGTCCATGTGGGGGGAGAAGAGCATGAAGTGTGCCGGGAAGTTGATGATGTCCCGCCCCAGCCGGTCATCGGCACCGTCGTGCAGTGGGAGCACCACCGTCGTCGACGCCCACGTCATGAGTTCGTCGAGATGCTCGTCGAGCCGACGGTCCGCGTCCAGGTCCAGCGGTTGCGCCATCCGTAGCACCGGGGTGGGGTCCAGCGCCGAGAGGTCGGGGACCGTGTCCCGGATGACCTGGGCCGACCACTTCTTGTCGAAGCCGAAGGAGCCGGTCGTGCTGTAGAAGCGAGGAGTGTCCGACACGCTCAGCACCGACTTGACGCCCACCCCGAAGCGTCCAATTTTCCCGGTTCGTTTCCGGGACACGGCCATGCGCAGGATCGTGTCGGCGCCGGCAGGGGTTATGGGCGTGCCGGTGTTGGCGCAGTAGAGGTGTCTGGCCGTGAGGATCACGTGGATCGTGCCCGCGACTCCGGGGCTCCGTTCCATGTTCTCGTCCGCGCCGTTCTGGACGAGCTCGTAGATCTGTCGCTCACCGTAACCCCCTTGGGTGATGCGTCGCTCATTGTTCGCGTGCTCCAGGACGTGGCCCGGGTCGGCTCTGTAGACATTCAGGACCCGCTGTGACAGGTCCTCGACCGCCTTGACGACGCTGTTCGTTTCCGGCGCAGAAAAGGACACGAAAGAACATCCCCCAGATTACTTCGAAAGAAAGCAGTCTTCAGCACGGGCAATGAAATCTCCGGCCGAAGATCTGATCGAAAAAATTGTCTTCAGTCGTTGATGTGACGACTTGAAGGCATGGTGTGGCTCAACATGCTTGACGACTCCCCCGGTTCATGAGGTCGGCGGCGAATGCACCGGGCCCAGGGTTGCATCCTAACGAAGTCCATCAATTCGGTGCAAGAACTTTCGGCAACATATTACATGTATCTGGGAATGAGCTAGCAACGGCTTGAGCCGCCGCGAAGTTGCGTAGTTTGTGGCAACTATTCCCAATAGTCGCGTTTGGGTTCGCCTGCACCCCTTCTGTCCAGGTGGAAGGTATGTGTGTCACGTGGAGGTCGTGGTAAATGGTGGAATTCTCCCGCTTTCTACTTGAATGTTCGCGGCTATATCGCAGATCTCTCGCTGGTTGGTAGTCGACTTGCGTCGACGGATTTTCGGCTCCAGGCTGGTGCGGTCAATCAGGGGGGGTAGCCCTCTGGTTGTCGTGGGGCGGGATGAGGAGGTGATCTTGAGAAGGCTCCATTGCATGTCGCACTTCGGAGATTCGTCACTTTTACTCGTGGTGCGACAGTCTTTTGTGCTTTCCCGGCTCCCTTAGATCCCGGATTTTGGCCCCGCCGAACATGCCGTGCTGTGCGCCAGGTTTTGTATTTTTTTCACGGATGTTACGGCGGATGCTTTATTTGTCGATTTTTAACTGCATCAACTCAACCCGTATGAAGGATGGATGTCATGATCCACGGCAGCAGTGTCGTAACGGCCCTGGCTTTTGCCCTGTTTGTCTTGGTGGCGGCACTGGTCGCGGTCGCAGCTGGCTATCTGGCTCGCCGGGACAGCGCCTCCTACCCCGCTGTACTGAGTCGGTCGGCGAAGGCGTTCGCGGCCACACTTACGTTGATGGCTGTCGTGACTGGGGCTCTGGTTGCGCTGAGAGGTCACACGGGCTGAGGTGCGCATCGTCCGGAGTTCTTGATCGAGCGGTACTCACGGCGTCCGTGTCCGCTAGCCCGAGGCGGGGAGCTCCCAGGGATTTTCCAGGGGACATTCTACTGAGTGAGCAGGAAAGGGACCGACAGCTTCGAAAGGTTCAAATGGTTCGGTAGGCTGCCGACCATGGTGGGGATCGTCGAGCGGTTGGTACCGGATGAGTTGTGGGAGTTGTTCCAGCGAGTGGTGCCGGAGGCGCCCTCGCGGCCCCAGGGCGGCGGACGGCGTCGGCACGGTGACCGTGAAGTGCTGGCCGCGATTGTCTTCGTGGCGACGTCGGGCTGCACGTGGCAGCAGGTGCCCGCGGCGTCGTTCGGGCCGTCCGGCGCGACGGCTCATCGCAGGTTCACCGAGTGGTCCAAGGCCCGGGTGTGGGCCAAGCTGCACCGCCTGGTCCTCGACGAACTCGGCTCCCGCAGCGAGCTGGACTGGTCCCGTTGCGCGATCGACTCGGTGAACATGCGGGCCCTGAAAAGGGGGACCTGACGGGTCCGAATCCTGTCGACCGGGGCAAGTACGGGTCGAAGATCCACCTGATCACCGAGCGGACCGGTCTGCCCATCTCCGTCGGGATCTCCGGCGCCAACCTGCACGACAGCCAGGCCCTGATCCCGCTAGTGAAGGGCATACCCCCGATCCGCTCCCGCCGCGGCCGACGCCGCCGCAAGCCCGGCAAGCTCCACGCCGACAAGGGCTACGACTACCGCCACCTGCGGCAATGGCTGTCGAAGCGGGGCATCCGGCACCGCATCGCCCGCAAGGGCATCGAGACCTCGCAGCGGCTCGGGCGCCACCGGTGGACCATCGAACGGACCATGTCCTGGCTGGCCGGCTGCCGCCGTCTCCACCGCCGCTACGAACGCAAGGCCGAGCACTTCCTGGCCTTCACCAGCATCGCCTGCACCCTGATCTGTTACCGCAGACTCACCAAATGAGATGGCTTCTAACGAGTTGGCGCGTGATAGCGGATGAGGTCGTGGTGGCCCGCGTGGGGACTGCGGTTTAGATGATCGCGGTGCGGTCGGAGACGAGGCCGGCGATGGCGCGGTAGGTGTCCGGGAGCCGGTCGCGGCGGTGGGTCCAGCGGATGAGTTGTTTCCAGCGCTTGTGGTCGGCGAGGGCCTGTTCGACGGTGATGCGGTCGGATGAGTGCCAGTGGCGGTCGCGTTCCCAGCGTGCGTGGACGTCAGGGAGTGCGCTCTTGTTCGGCTTCCTGGGTGGTGTGATCGCCTGGCCTGGGTGATCGCGTCGCAGGCCGAGGTAGCCGTCGTCCAGGAGGACCTCCACGTCGGGAAGTGCTGGAAGCAGAGGTCGATGCCTTCGTTGCGTGTGGCGGTCGCGTCGTGCATGATGCGGCCCGGTCGCAGGGCGTCGGTCCACAGCGTGCGGCCCCGGTGGTCGGCGACGACGGTGGCCTTCATAGTGTTCTGCTTCTTCTTGCCGGAGACGAACGCCCGGCGTCCCCCGCGGCCGGCCACGGGCCGGCGGACCTGGATCTCGGTGGCGTCCAGGCGCAGCTCGACGCCCTCGGCCTGGGCGTAGGCGAACACGTCCGCCAGTGTCTTCAGGCGCAGACCGGGCCGGTCGGGGACCGCGCAGCCCCGCCGGGCCAGGAGGGTGCGTATCTCCCCGATCGCCCGGGTGATGGTGGAGCGGTCGACACCGAACAGCAGCCCCAGTACCGAGTGCGGCAGGTCGTGTCGCAGATGGATGAGCGTGGCCACCAGCCGGTCGGTGAAGACGAGCCGGTGGCGGGCACCGGCTCCGGCGGCTCGCTTTCGCGCCCCGCCTCGCGCTGTGTGGCGACGGCCTTCGACCCCGGCCTGCCACGGCTGAGCCAACTCCTCGATCAGGCAGCCCAGATGGTGCCGGGAGATCCCGGTGAACAGTCGGTGCGCGAGTACCGCCCGATTGACCATGATCGCCACAAGCGGATCATGCCATCCACCAGCGAGGACGCCTCATCCGCTATCACGCACCAACTCGTAAGTCGGAGGCGGTTTGGTGTCAGTCGAACCCCCTCGATGGGCCTCGTCCACTTGTCGTCCGCCACGAGGGCGCGCGGACGAGGACCTGACGGTCATCGGAGGTGCTGGCCGCAGTACCTGCGCGGCCGCTGTTCGAGGGCGAAATCGCCCTGGAACAGAGCCACTTGGTGGCGACCCCGCACTCGTCAGTACGTGCAGAACCCTGAGCCCGTCTTCGTCTGATCCTGCGGCGTCACGGCCTTGGCCTGTTCGCGGACGAGAGCTGACCATCCCTGTCGGGCCAGCAGGACTTCCGTCCCAATGGGTCTGCAGGAACGGCAGCGGTCGGGGGGCCGTGTGGCCTCTTACGCGTTCCGGCCCCACGGGGGTGTACGCGGAGCAGATGAGCCGGATGCGAAGGCCGTGTGAGCTGCTCAGCAGCGGTGGGCCCCGGAGGGCCGACAGTGGTGATCAGCCCTTCTTCCGGCAGCTATCCTCGGGGTTGCCTTAGAAACTCTAACAAAATAAGATATTTGCACTATCCTGGGTGTATTGGAGCGGATCTACTCCGGCCGGGAGGTGCGTGATGTCCCGTCCCAAGCCCTGGGAGGTCGACGATGACCTGTGGGCGCTGATCGAGCCGCTTCTGCCGAAGATCGAGCGCCGTCCCGATCATCCAGGCCGCAAGCGGCTGGACGACCGCAAAGCTCTGCAGGGCATCCTGTTCGTGCTGTCCACCAACATCCAGTGGGAGTGGCTGCCGCAGGAACTGGGCTTCGGCTCGGGCATGACCTGCTGGCGCCGACTGCGGGACTGGAACGAGGCCGGCGTCTGGCAGCAGCTCCAGGCCATCCTGCTGGCCCGCCTGCGCGGCGCGGACCAACTGGACTTCTCCCGGGCCGCCATCGACTCCTCCCATGTCAGGGCCCTGCGGGGCGGCCCAAAACCGGACCGAGCCCGGTCGACCGCGCCCGGCCGGGCTCGAAACACCACCTGATCACCGACGCGCGCGGGACCCCGCTCGCGGTGGCCTGCACCGGCGGCAACCGCAACGATGTCACCCAACTGCTCCCACTGCTCAAGGCGATTCCCGCGGTCCGTGGCCGCCGAGGGCGTCCCCGGTTCCGGCCGCGGCGGCTGTACGCGGACCGCGGCTACGACCACGACCGTTACCGCCGCATGGTCCGCACCCTGGGCATCACACCGGTCATCGCCCACCGGAGACAGGCCCATGGATCGGGCCTGGGAGCCCATCGCTGGGTGGTCGAGCGCGGACTGTCGTGGCTGCACGGCTTCCGGCACTTGAGGATCCGTTGGGAACGCCGGGACGACATCCACGACGTGTTCCTGCAGTTGGCGGTCTGCCTCATCTTGTACCGACGCGTCCGAACACTCTGTTAGGACCTCTTAACGGAGTTTGGTGGACACGAACCGCGACAACCCGGACCGCCGGGTCAGGCTGAGCTTCCTCGGCGGCCGGTGAGCCGAAACGGGGCTCATCCCCGGCGCTTCACCGCATAGGTGTGTCCGACGCCCCTGTCCCCGACGGCCCCGTCGTGCCCGTGGGAAACCCCTCCGTGTTGAGCACCCGCAGCAGGTCCAACCGCTCGCGCGCCTCGGCGTCCACAGGGCCGTGGCCAGGGTTTGCGGTTGACCGTTGACCACTTCTTCAGCTGGTTGCTGACAGCCTGGAGGGGGACTGCGAAACGTTCGGTGTAACTCCTGGTCAAGGAAGACGTACCGATGAACAGCGAGAACGTGACCGAGCCCGAGACCACCGAGGCGGCTGTGCCGCAGCTGTCGAAGTCCGTGGACGCCAGGATCCGGCGGGCGGTCAAGGCCCGTGGACACCTCCCGAACGAGACCGCCGCCTTGAAGTGCGTCTACACGGCCATCACGAGCCTGGACCCCACCGGCAAGGGCCGGGCCCGCTGGACCATGGGCTGGAAGACCGCGCTCAACGCCTTCGACGTCACCTTCGACGGCCGACTCCCCGCAGCCCGTCAGCAATCCCGACCACTCTGGTTACACCGCTCGTTTGACGGGCCCCGCGGCGAGGGCGGGATGGCCTCGCAGGCTGCTGCTGCTCACGCTCGCCGGGTTCGTCTTCGCCAACACCGTCACCGCCGCCTGCGGCGTGTTCGCCGTGACCCCGGTGGCGCGGTTCAGGCCTGGCCGGGCGTGATCGCGGACACCGGCGGCACTGTGCCCGGGTGCCGCGGCTGAGCTGACACGCCTCATTGGCCGGCCGGTGACGTGACCGGTGTGTTCAGGTGGTCTTGCCCTCGATCAGCCGGAAACGCACCTCGGCGTGGTTCTCCCCGGCTTCCGCTGCGTCCAGATGGCGGAGGATCGCTTGGATGGTCTCCTCGGTGACCGAGGAAGTGTCGTACTCCATCGTCGTGAGTGGCGGGGTGGTGAGGCGGGACAGGGGGGTGTGGTCCATGCCGATCAGTGCCAGGTCGTGCGGCGTCCGCCAGCCGCGAAGGGATGCCGCGTGCAGGAGTGCGGTGGCGATGTCGTCGTTGTAACAGCCGACGGCGAAGCCTGGTTCACCGAGCTGGTCCAGTGCGGCTATGGCGTCTTTGGCGTTGACCCCGAGCGCGAGAATCCGTGGTTCGTCGACACCGCGAGCCCGGCATTCGGCCACGAACGCGCGCTCGCGCGTGTCTCCGAAGGGGTCGCTGCGCGCGTCGTGCAAGTGGGCGTAGGCGAGACGCCGGTAACCGCGGTCGATCAGGTGGCGGGCCTGCAGCGTGCCGATCTCGGCATTGGCGTCCCGGCTTGACGAGCTCACCGGGTCGATGGCTTCGACGCCTCGACGCTCAAGCAGCCCTCTGTCCTCGTCGGAGAACGGTGTGAGGGACAGCACCACCCGGGGTTTCAACCCGATGATGACACGCTCCAGGGATGTCGGGGTGTGCGTCGCGAGGCGCAGGACCAGGGTGAGTCCCCGCCTGGACAGCTCGTCGGTCAGCGCGCTGTAGATGTCCTGGAGGTTCCCTCCGAAGGTCGTGTCCGGGATGAGTGCGATGACGATGTCACTCGATCCTTTGGCCAGGGCACGGCCCGCGGCGGACGGCTCGTAGCCGAGTTCGGCGATCGCCTGATGCACGCGCGCCCGTGTCTCGGCCGTGAAGTGATCTGCGCGGCCGTTCAGGATCTGGCTGACGGTGGACCGCGAAACGCCGGCCCGGTCGGCGACATCCTGACTCTTTACGACCACCGTTGCCCCGTTCCCTCGTCTCCGACGTCACTGTAGCGCGAATTGACGCGCGACACCTCGCATCGAACAAACCATTGACGCGCGTCACCGACCGGTGCTTAGTTATTGACGCGCGTTAACTCCGCAACAACACGACGTAACCAGGAGTCCTCCATGGCGATCTCCGCCTTCAATGACGAGTGGGCCTTCCGCACGAAGGTGAGTGCCTTCGCGGAGCTCGGCGGCGCGAGTGGTGACTGGACGGCTGTGACGCTTCCGCATGACGCGCTGATCGCCATGCCGAGACGAGCGGACGCACCTGCCGGTGCCGCGGCCGGGTACTTTCCCGGCGGCGCGTTCGAGTACCGCAGGGACCTCCTCGTCGAGGAGTCCGATCGCGGCCGGTGCTTCTTCCTCGAGTTCGACGGGGTCTACCGGGGTGCGATGGTGTACGTCAACGGAGCGCTGGCGGGCCAGCACGCCTTTGGGTACTCCCGTTTCACGGTGCGGATCGACCCCTACCTCTCCTTCGGGGAGGTCAATGAGATCCGGGTCGACTGCCGTGCGCACCAGGACAGCCGCTGGTACACGGGTGCGGGCATCTACCGCGACGTACGCCTGATCGTGAAGGAACCGGTGCACATCGCCGTCGACGGGGTGCGGATCAGCACGCCCGACATCGAGCCCGGTCAGGCGGTCGTGGAGATCGCGGCCGATGTGCTGAACACCGCAGCCGTGACGACGACCGTCGAGCTGGCCTCCGCCGTGGATGAGGAAGGCTCGGCGGAGGTGGCGCGCGAGCGGTGCCCGGTCACGCTGCTGCCCGGTGAACGGGCGACCGTCCGGCACAGGCTGTACGTCGCGGACCCGGCGCTGTGGAGCGTGGACAGCCCGTCTTTGTATACGGCCCGGCTTCAGCTCCGGGACGGCGACCGCCTGCTCGACGAGCACGCGAGCGAGTTCGGCATCCGGCGTCTGCAGCTCGATCCCTCCGAAGGCCTGCGGATCAACGGCCGCACGGTCAAGCTCCGCGGTGCGTGCCTGCACCACGACAACGGTCCCCTCGGCGCGGCGGCCGTCAAGCGAGCCGAGGAGCGCCGGGTCGAGTTGTTGAAGGCGGCGGGCTTCAACGCGATCAGGAGCTCCCACAACCCCGCCAGTTCCGCGCTGCTCGAGGCGTGCGACCGGCTCGGCATGCTGGTCATGGACGAAGCCTTCGACGTCTGGACCGTTGGCAAGACCGACTTCGACTACGCCGGCGATTTTCGCGAGTGGTGGGAACGCGACGTGGCGGCCCTCGTCGCGAAGGACTTCAACCACCCGAGCGTGATCTTCTACTCGATCGGGAACGAGATCCCGGAGACCGGCAGCCGGTTCGGCGGGGTGTGGAGCCGTCGGCTCGCCGAGAAGGTCCGCTCCCTCGATGACACCCGCTTCATCACCAACGGCATCAACGGATTCGTGTCGGTGCTCGACACGGTCGTCGCCGCGGCACGGCAGATGGCACCGGCACAGCCGCCGAGCGGCGGGGTCAACGGCATGATGGCGCAGGTCGGAGCGATGATGAACCAGATCGCGTCCTCCGAGGAAGTGACCAGGCGGACCGAGGAGTCCTTCTCCGTCCTCGATGTCGCGGGCCTGAACTACGGCGACGGCCGCTACGAGCTCGACCGCCACCGGTTCCCCAACCGGGTGATCGTCGGAACGGAGACCTTCCCGTCCCGCATCGCGCAGAACTGGTCACTCGTCATGTCGAACCCTCACGTCATCGGTGACTTCACCTGGACGGGCTGGGACTACCTCGGCGAGGCCGGTCTCGGCTCCGTCGGACACGGCGACTCGGACTCGCGGGCAGCGTCGGCCGCTCAGCCCTATCCGTGGCTCGCGGCGTGGTGCGGCGACTTCGACATCACCGGTCAGCGGCGCCCCGCGTCGTATTACCGGGAGATCGTGTTCGGGCTCCGGTCGACGCCGTACATCGCCGTGCGACGTCCCCAGCACCACGGGAAAACCGTTCTGGAAACCCCCTGGTCCTGGAGTGATGCGATCGGTAGCTGGACGTGGGAGGGCTTCGAGGGAAAGCCGGTCGGCGTCGAGGTGTACAGCGACGCCGACGAGATCGAACTGCTGTTGAACGGGGCCAGTGTGGGCCGGACGCCTGCCGGACGTGATCACGAATTCCGCGCCGACTTCGAACTTCTCTACAGGCCCGGTGAATTGGTCGCGATCGCGTACTCGGACGGCCGGGAGCAAGGACGCACCACGCTGGTCACCGCGAAGGACGCCCTCGTGCTCGACGTCCGGGCGGACCGTGCCCACCTTCGTGCCGACAGCGACGACCTCGCCTTCGTGGACATCGCTCTCACCGACGGCGCGGGCAACGTGCACCCGGGACGGGACCGGCTCGTGACCGTCACCGTGGAGGGCGCCGGCGCCCTGCAGGCACTCGGCAGCGCCGATCCCGCCTCGGAGGAGAACTTCTCCGGGCCGAGCAGGCGGACCTTCGACGGTCGTGCACTGTCAGTGATCCGCCCCGCCGGGACCGGGGACATCACGGTCACCGTCCACGCCGAAGGGTGCGAACCGGCCCGGCTCGCGCTGCGGGCGGGCGCCCTCGAAGCCGTCAGCCCCCAAGCGCTCGTTCGCTGACCCTGGCCGACCGCACGACCTCACAGATTCCTGGACGAAGGAGTCCTCATGAACGAAAACCCACCGATTCCAGAGGTCGGTCCCGCCGTGCATGCCGCAGTGCCGACGCGAACCCAACGCGAGCAGGCCCCTGCCGCCGTTGCAACACCCGGTGACGACCTCCCGAAGGTGAGTTCCCGCTACATCTGGTTGCTCCTGCTCGCGTTGTTCGGCACGTACATCGCGTTCGTCACACCCATCGCCATCTCACTGGCCATCCGGGTCAAGGCACTCGCACCGGACAACGAGGAGTACCTCGGCTACGTGATCGGCGCCGCGGCGGCGGTCTCCCTCATTTCCGGACCGGTCGCCGGTATCCTCAGCGACCGCACCCGTACCCGCCTCGGCCGGCGGCGACCGTGGCTCATCGCCGGCTCCGTCCTCGGCTCGGTGGGGCTGTTCGGCATCGCCGTCGCACCCAACATCCCTGCTGTCGTTGCCGGGTGGGTCGTCGCGGCCCTGGGCTGGAACACGGTCATCGGCAACATCACGAACTCGCAGGCGGACCGCCTGCCGGAGTCGCAGCGCGGGAAGGTCGGCGGTCTCGTCGGTGTCGTCACGATGGCGGCCCCGGTATGCGGTTCGGTCCTCGGCGGAATCCTGGCCACGAACTCGATGCTGCTCTTCATGGTTCCGGCGTTCATCGGTGTGCTTCTGGTGCTGCTGTTCTGCGTCTTCGTACCCGAGGAGGACAGCCGGGAGCGCGTCTTCGAAGAGGAACTCAACGTCAGGCTCCTGCTGTCGAAGTTCGTGCTCGACCCCCGGCGCTACCCGGACTTGTCGTGGAACTGGCTCGCGCGCTTCCTGTTCTACTTCGGGCTGACCCTCACCTCCACCTTCACCGCCTACCTCTTCGCGCAGCGGCTGCGCCTCGACGTCACCGAGATAGGGACGGTCGTCGCGATCGCCGGTTCGGTGGGTGTCGTCGCTGTCATGGTCGGTGCCGTCGGCAGCGGGTTCGTTTCCGACCGGCTGCGTCGGCGCAAGCCGTTCGTCCTCGGCGCCGGTCTGATGTTCGCTGTCGGCGCGCTGGTCATGGCCTTCTCCACGAGCCTCCCGGTCCTGCTCGTCGGGATGGGCATCACCAACCTCGGTCTCGGTGTGTTCTCGGCCGTCGATCAGGCGCTGCTCCTGGACGTGTTGCCCGAGAAGGACACCGACGCAGGCCGGTTCGTCGGCATCACCGGACTCGCGAACTCCGGCGCGCAGTCGCTCGCGCCTCTCGTCGCGCCCGTCTTCCTCGGCGTCGGCATCGTCGCGGGCGGCGACAAGAACTACTCGCTCCTCTATGTGGTCGCTGCCGGTTTCACCGTGCTGGGCGGTCTCGCCGTCCTGCGGGTCAGATCCGTCCGCTGACCACGGAACTCGCCTCACACGGAAGGAAACCGATGGCGAACATCCCCTTGGACGCCCTGTCCCTCGAGCAGAAGGCGTCATTGCTGACCGGTGGCGGCTTCTGGTCCACCACGGCCGTTCCCGAGGCAGGTATCGACGCGGTCGTGCTCTCCGACGGCCCCCACGGGGTCCGGCGTCAGAAGCACGGCACAGACCACCTCGGTCTGCATCACAGCGAACCGGCGACCTGCTTCCCGCCCGCCGTCGCGGTGGGCTCCAGCTGGAGCGAGGACGTGGCGGCGAAGATCGGCACCGCTCTCGCCAGGGAAGCCCGGGCGCTGGGAGTCGACATCCTGCTCGGCCCCGGCGTGAACATCAAGCGCTCACCTCTCGCAGGACGCAACTTCGAGTACTTCTCGGAGGACCCGCTCCTGTCCGGCGTGCTGGCCACGGCATATGTGCGGGCCCTGCAATCCGGTGGTGTCGGGGCCTCGGTGAAGCACTTCGCGGCCAACGACCAGGAGACCGACCGCATGGTGGTCAGCGCCGACATCGACGAACGCACACTGCGGGAGATCCATCTCTCGGCCTTCGAGCGGGTCGTCACCGACGCCGAACCGGCCACGGTCATGTGCTCCTACAACAAGATCAACGGCGTTCCCGCATCGGAACACCACCGCCTGCTCACCGATGTCCTGCGCACCGAATGGGGATACACCGGCGCGGTGATCTCCGACTGGGGTGCCGTGCGCAGCCGTCCCGCGGCACTGAACGCCGGCCTGGACCTGTCCATGCCCGGCCCGGGCCACCACGCGACGCAGGCCCTCGTCGACGCCGTACGGGCCGGCCATGTCGCGGAGGAGACGGTGGATCAGGCCGTGGCGCGCGTACTCGCCCTCGTCGACGCGGCCGGACACGATGCCGCTGCACCGGACCTGGACGCGCACCACGAGCTGGCCCGCGAGCTGGCGACCGAATGCGCGGTCCTGCTCAAGAACACGTGCGGCACCCTCCCGTTGGAGCGGCCGTCGTCCCTGCTCGTGATCGGGGAGTTCGCGACCGTACCTCGCTACCAAGGCGGTGGCAGCTCCCATGTGAACGCCACCAGCGTCGACATCCCGCTGGAGTGCATCCGAGCCCACGCCGCGGCGCGCGGAGCGGCCCTCACGTACGCGCGGGGATTCGCCACCGACGACGAGGAGGAAGAGACGGCGCTCCGCGAGGCCGCGGTGCGTGCCGCTGCCGAGGCAGAGGTCGTCGTCGTGTTCGCAGGCAACCCGGAGGCCGAGGAATCCGAGGGCTTCGATCGGCAGCGCCTCGAGCTCCCGGCGTCGCAGGTACGGCTGATCAGGGAAGTCGCGGCGGTGGCCGCGCGGACCGTGGTGGTGCTCGCGAACGGAGGAGTGGTCTCGCTGGAGGAGTGGCACGACGATGTCGACGCGATCCTGGAAGGTTTCCTCCTCGGACAAGGCGGTGGCGCGGCGATCGCCGATCTCCTCTTCGGCGCGGCCAATCCCTCCGGCCGGCTCGCGGAGACCATCCCCCTGCGCCTCAAGGACACCCCCACCTATCTGTCGTTCCCCGGAGAGCAGGGCCACGTCCGCTACTCCGAGGGCGTCATGGTCGGCTATCGCCACTACGAGACGGTCGACGCCCCGGTCCGCTATCCGTTCGGACACGGCCTGAGCTACACCGACTACGACATCGCCGGGCTGCGGGTGCGGGTCGAGGGACCTGCCGAGGCGTCACTGACCGTCACGGTGAGGAACACCGGAAGCCGCGCCGGCAAGTACGTGGTGCAGGTGTACGTCGCCACGCAGGCCGGTCCCGTGCGACGCCCGGAGCGCACGCTCGCGGCGTTCACCAAGACCTATCTCGAGCCCGGACAGGAGAAGGAGGTCCGGCTCAGGCTGGACCGAAGGGCGTTCGCGTACTGGGACGTTCCTCTTTCCCGGTGGGTCGTTGCGGACGGGACCTACGTCGTCCAGGTCGGCGAGAACGCCTCGGCCGTACTCCTCGAGCGGTCCGTCCACCTCGAGGGTGACGGCATCGCACCGCCACTGTCGCTGCAGTCGAACGTCGGCGACTGGCTCGCGCACCCCGTGGCGGGTCCCCGACTTCGGGCTCGCATGGCTCCGCTCATGGCGCAGGGCGGGCCGGAACCCGACGACGACAGTGACGAGATGCGCATGGTCGCGTCGATGCCGATGAACCAGATCCTCAACCTGTCCGGCGGCGCCCTCGACGGCGACTGGCTCGTGTCACTGATGAACACGCGCCACTGCGCTGACACCACCGAAGAAGAAGGAAGCGTGCACTCATGACGTCCGACCCCCGCGGCCGCACGACAGCGGTCATCTGCAACCCGCTGAACCTCCCCTACCGCTACCAGGACCTACGCCCCATGGCCGGGGGGCGGTCCGTGCACCGGGAAGCGGCCGACCCGTCGGTGATCCGGTACCGCGGCCGGTTCTACCTCTTCGCATCGATGTCAGCCGGCTTCTGGCACTCGACGGACCTGCTGAACTGGGAGTACCGAGTCAGCCGGAAACTTCCGCCGCTCGACTACGCTCCCGACGTCCGGGAGATCAACGGCGCCCTCTACGTCTCGGCGTCCCGGCAGACCGACAGCCCGTTCTTCCGCAGCGAGGACCCCCTCGCCGACGACTTCACTCTGGTGAACCCGGGCTTCACCTTCTGGGATCCCAACCTCTTCCAGGACGACGACGGCGCCGTCTACTTCTACTGGGGCTGTTCGAACAAGGAGCCCATCATGGGCGTTCGGGTCGACCCGGCGACCATGGACAGGATCGGCGAACCGGTCCCGCTGATCGGCGGCGATCCCGAGCACCATGGCTGGGAGCAGGTCGGGGAGAACCACGTCAAGACCGAACCCACGACGGAACTGGCCAAGGCGATCGCCGAGTACCTCGGTGACGCCCCGTTCATCGAAGGTGCCTGGATGACCCGGCACGGGGACACCTACTACCTGCAGTACTCCGCACCGGGCACGGAATGGAACACCTACGCGGACGGCTACTACACCGCGTCGTCGCCGCTCGGGCCGTTCGAGTACGCGCCCAGCAGTCCGTTCTCCTCGAAGCCCGGCGGCTTCATCACCGGCGCGGGGCACGGCAGCACCTTCCAGGACGAGCACGGCAACTGGTGGCACGCCTCGACCATGCGCGTTTCGGTGCACCACGAGTTCGAACGGCGCGTCGGGCTGTTCCCCGCCGGTTTCGACGCCGACGGCGTCCTGTTCTGCAACCAGAACTTCGCCGACTACCCGATGACCGTGCCGGACCGCCGGACCGATCCGTGGACCGGAACCTTCGCCGGGTGGATGCTGCAGTCGTTCCGCGCGAAGACGACCGCGTCGTCCTTCGCGGAAGGCCACGAACCCGACCTCGCGGTCAATGAGAACATCCGCACCTGGTGGACCGCCGCAACGGCCGAGCCCGGCCAGTGGCTCCAGATCGACCTCGGCCAGGAGCGCACCGTCGCGGCGATCCAGCTCAACCTCGCCGACGAGGGTCTGGCCGCGCATGCGCCGGAGAGGACCGACGGCGGCGAAGCCACCGGGGCATGGCGGGCGATCTACCCCGACCTCCACCCGACCGAGGTGCTCATCGAGGTCTCACAGGACGGCGAGCGGTGGTACACGGCCTCGGACAACCGAGGGTCGGGCGAAGACGCTCCGCACGCGTTCATGGTGCTCGAGCCTGCACGGCGGGCTCGGTTCGTCAGGGTCACGGCCGGCCGGATGCCCTTCGACGGGCCCATCTCCATCAGCGGCCTGCGGGTCTTCGGCACCGGTGACGGGGCGGCCCCCGCAGCCGTCACCGCGCGGGCGAGGCGGGTCGACGAGCTCACGGCACGGATCGAGTGGGAGCCCTGCGAGACGGCCCATGGGTACAACGTCCGTTACGGCATCGCGCCCGACAAGCTCTACCACAGCTGGCTGCTCTACGAGCAGAACGACCTTGACCTGCGGAGCCTGAACGCGGGGGCCGACTACTGGGTCGCCGTCGACTCGTTCAACGAGAACGGCATCACCCCCGGCCCGGTCTTGAGGATCACCTGAGATCCGCCCGGCCCCGTGGCCGGTCCATCCCCCAGCGCGTAGGAGCTCACCCATGCAAGGCTTGCACGACAAGGTCATCGTCTTCGCCGGCGCCGGCGGAATCGCCGACGCCGCCGCGAAGTTCCTCGGTGCGGGGGGCGCCCGGATCGTGGTCGGCGACGTCGTCGAGGCCTCGGCCCAAGCCGCCGTCCAGGCCGCCCGGGACGCCGGCGGCGAGGGCATCGCCACCGTCGCCGACATCGCGGACGACAACCAGGTCAAGCAGCAGATCGAATTGGCCATCACCACATACGGCCGCATCGACGGTCTGTTCAACGTGGCCGCCAACATCCATCCCGACGAGGTCGCCAAGGACACCGACGCGATCGGCATCGATCTGGCCGCGTGGCAACGCACCATCGACGTCAACCTCACCGGCTACCTGCTCACACTCAAGCACGCACTGCCGCACATGATCGCCGGCGGCGGCGGATCCGTGGTCAACACCCTGTCCGGCGCGGTCTACGCCGGCATGCCCGACAAGGTCGCCTACTCCGTGACCAAGGCCGGCGTCGGTGCACTCACCCGCCACGTCGCGCGCCGCTACGGCAAGGACGGCATCCGCTGCAACGGCGTCGCCCCCGGCCTGGTCATGACCCAGCAGACCGAACTCAACCTGCCCGGCGAGTTCCGCGACACGATCCTCGCGGGCACCCCGGCGCCCCGCCATGGCCGGCCCGACGACATCGGCGCCACCGTGGCCTTCCTCCTGTCCGACCTCACCCAATGGACAACCGGCCAAATTCTCTGCGCCGACGGCGGCACCACGATGCGCCCCTGAACCACGCACGGCTGCTCGGCACCACGGCCCGGCCGGCCGCCGTCAGCCTCTTGACACAAAACCCTCTCGATACCAGGAAAGAAGACCCATGGGAAAGCTGGACGGAAAAGTCGTACTGCTCACCGGAGCCTCCTCGGGCCTGGGAAAGCAGCAGGCAATCCGGATCGCCGAAGAGGGCGCCGCCCTCGCGATCTGTGCAAGGACCGAGAGCAAGCTCTCCGACACCAGGAAGCTCTGCGAGGACCGGGGCGCCGAGGTCCTGGCGATGCCGGTCGACATCATGGACCACGACGCGCTGTCCGCGTTCGTGGCCGCCACCGTCGATAAATTCGACACCATCGACGTCCTCGTCAACAACGCCCACACCATCACCGTCCCGGCTCCGTTCCTCGAGAAGACCGTCGACGATCTCGATGTCGAGATGCGCAGCTCCGTATACGCCTACTGGCACCTCATGAAGCTCTGCTTCCCTTACATGCGCGACCGGCCCGGAGCCGGCGCGTCCATCATCAACTTCGCCTCGGAAGCCGGCGTGATGGGTGACGCGTTGTACGCCCCGTACGCGGCGTCGAAGGAGGCGGTCCGAGGGCTGTCACGCGTCGTGGCGAGGGAATGGGGACAGTACAACATTCGCGTCAACACGCTGTGCCCCAACGGCATGACGGACAACATCTCCGGCGGGCTCGACTGGATGGAACCCCAGACGCGCGAACACATCGAGAAGAATTTCGTGAACAATCCGTTCGGCCGCGTCGGAAACCCCTACGAGGATGTCGCCCCGGTGACCGTGTTCCTCGCATCGGACGACAGCCGGTGGATCACGGGGCAGAACATCCATGCGGACGGAGGCGGCCTGATCAACGCCTGAGTGTCTGTCGGGCAGTCGGGATCCCGACTGCCCGACAGGACCCGGTCTCCCGGATCCTGTGGTCCCACGGCACCGTGGGCGTCACTGCCGACCTGCCCACCGAGAAACAGGTCCCCCGGCTGCTGGCCCGCTCCGAGTTTGCGGCCACCGGCTGGCGGGCCGCCTTCGCCGCCGTCGTCGCCGGCCCCTCGGCGTGCGTCCAGGCCCGACCGTGCAGGAACATCAGGTGGACCTCGCGGAGATCGGGAAGGCGGTGCCCCCGGGCTCGGCACGCGGCGACCGCTACCCGGCCGCGTTCATGGCGGGCCTCGGCGTGGGGAACCGAGCGCGGCCCTCCCCGCGGGACCCGCCCCGAAGCGGGTCCCGCGGGGAGGGTGCGGAAGAGGCCGGCGAGGCGGGTGCGGGCGGCTTCAGGAGGAAGCGGCGCCGCCCGACTCCACGAATCGGGCCAGATGCGTCAGCGCCCAGCGGGCCCCCGCCTCGTTGTCCGCGGCGGGCACGGCGTCGGGGACGCCCTCGTGGACCACCAAGACGTCGGTGCCGCCGCCGTCGGCGTCCGCGAGCGTGGTCGTCATGGTCATCGTGCCGCGCAGCGCCGGGTCCTCGGTCTCGAACTCGAGCACCTCCACCACCATCTCGTCCCGCACGAGCCGCGCGAAGCTGCCGTGGTACGTGTCGGTGTGCGCGGCAGACTTGCCGACCGCGTCCGGTGCGTCGTACGTGAGCGACATCCGGAACCTGCCGCCCTCGCGCGCCTCGAACTCGTGCACCTCGCCCCGCATGCCCGGCGGAACCCGCCACCGTGCGATCGCGTCCGCGCTCACCAGTGCCCGGTAGACGGCCGGACGGGGAGCGTCCACCCGCCCGGAGACCCGCGTCGTGTACATGGTCCCATCGTGCCGTCGTCCCATCGTGCCGTCGAGGGATCACCGCCCGCCGCGGACGACGGCGACCGGGCAGTCGGCGTGGTACAGCAGCGCCTGGCTCACCGAACCCAGCAGCATCCCGGTGAACCCGCCGTGTCCCCGGGCCCCGACCACCACCAACTGGGCTTCCCCGGCGGCGTCGAGCAGCGTGTGCCGTACCCGGGACCGCTCGAGCCGCAGCTCCACGGGCACCTCCAAACACGCGGCCCGCCAAGGGGCCACCGCCTCCTCCAGCCGGTGTTGGTGCTTCTCGCGGAGCCGGTCCAGGTCGACTGCCACGTTCAGCGGGTCGGCCGGGCCCTCGTACGGTGTCGGCTCGCTCCAGGTGTTCCACACGTGCAGCGCGATCAGCGGGGCTTTGCGCAGCGCAGCCTCGGCGAAGGCGAACTCCCCTGCCGCGGCCCCGGCGGGCGAACCGTCCACGGCGAGCAGGACGGGCCCCTGTGGACCGGGCCGGCCCCGGACCGCCATGACCGGACAGTGCGCGTGGGCGGCCAGCTGCACGACCGTCGAGCCCAGCAGCAGATCCCCGAACCGGGTGTGGCCCCGCCCGCCGACCACCGCCAGCACCGCGTGACGCGACTCGCTCCGCAGCACCGTCAGGGTCTCCCCGGACGCCACGGTCCTGGTCACCTCCAGGCCCGGCGCCTGGTCATGGGCCCGCTGCTCGGCCCGAGCCAGGACGCCGTGGACCATCGGGTCCAGGTCGGGGGAGCGGCTGAAGGCGTGCACGATCCGCAGCTCCGCGCCGCGCGGGCGCGCCTCATGGACCGCGACGTCCACCGCGGCGAGGCTGGACGGCGACCCGTCCACACCGACGATCACCGTGTCGTTCACCGCTCACTCCCGTCCGTGCCCGGTATGTCCTGGGTACCCGCGGGCGGAGACGGAACACCCCGTGCGAACTCCTGCTCGTCCACCCACCCATGGCGCGTGAACGAGAAGGAAAGGAGGGGAACAAGGGGAAAGCAGGGCGCGCGCGAGGCCTACGCCTTCCCGTCCTTCTTCCCGCCGCCGCGGACGACCGCCACCGGGCAGTGGGCGTGGTGCAGCATCGCCTGGCTGACCGAGCCGAGCAGCAGCCCGGAGAACCCGCCCCGCCCCCGGGCCCCGACCACCAGCAGCTGAGCCGTACGGCTCGCCTCGATGAGTGCTTCGCGCGTGCCGCCGTGCACCACCTCGTGCCGCACCTTCACCGCGGGGTACCGCTCCCGCTGCCCGGCCAGCGCCTCGGACAGCAGACGCTCCTCGGCCGCCCCCAGCTCGCCGGGCCGGCTCGCGTAGGGAGCCTTCTCGTCCTGTGGCGTGGGCGCGGGCGCGTTCCAACTGGTCCAGGAGTGCAGCGCGACCAGTCCGGCCCCGCGCAGCGACGCCTCGGCGAAGGCGAAGCCGATCGCCTTCGCGCCCGCCGGGGAACCGTCGACCCCGACCACCACCGGCCCGTCCGCGGCTCCCGTCTCCCGTACGACCAGTACCGGGCACTGCCCGTGACTCGCCAGATGTACCGCTGTCGATCCCACCAGAAGCCCGATGAAACCGCCCATGCCGCGCGATCCGACGACCACGAGTTCCGCGTCGGCGGACTGGGCCTCCAGCACGGTCAGCGGTTCGCCCGTCACCACGGCGTGTGAGACCTCGACGTCCGGTGCCACTGACCTGGCGTGCGCCACCGCCTCGGCCACCAGCTTCTCGACCATGGTCCGCAGACCGCCCTCGGGCGGTCCCAGCGGGGAGGCGCCCAGCGGCACGTGCATGGCGGGCCACAGGAACGCATGCACCACCCGCAGCCCGGCCCCGCGCCGCCGGGCCTCCGCCGCCGCGGCCCCCACCGCGGCCAGGCTCGACGCAGACCCGTCGACTCCCACAACGATCAGACCGCTCATCACGCCTCCAGGATCGGTACGTCACGGAAATGGTCCCACGCGGGCGTCCCCCCGGCATGGGCCCTGTGGGCCCCACCTCGTCGCCGGACGGACCCGAAGGTTCCCGCGCCGCGGGTCCGGGCCCCGGTATTGGTCCCACGCAGGGCGCGGCACGCACCGGCCCGGGCACCCCGGTGGATGATCCGTGGCCGTTGCGACTGTTGTCCGTCCGTGGCGACACCCGACATCCCGGCGAGATCGCGGGATGACACCATGTCCTCCCTGGGGCCGCCCATCAGTGTGATGAGGGCCCTCACCCATGTACGGACGACCAGAAGAAGACCGGGAAGGGGACGGGCTGTGCCTGCTCCACGGATGAGCACCACGCCACTGCCGGGCATCGGCGTGAAGTACGACCTCACCACACGTGAGCACCAGCACCTGTCCGTGATCGCGCACCGGGACGGCGCCCGCACGGTCAACGTCTACCGTTTTGACGACCCGGACGCCTGCGCCCAGTCGCTGCGGCTGAACGTCGCCGAGTCGGCCGCCCTGGTCGACGCACTGATGCCCGCTCACCACAGCCCGAACGTGCTGCACACGACCGACCTGGGACTGGTCGCCGAGCGCATCGAACTGTCCGCCGCCTCGCACTGGAACGGCAGGGTGCTGGGCGAGACGAGGATGCGCACCGAGACCGGCTCCTCGATCGTGGCCGTGCTGCGCCGGGCCGAGGCGATCCCGTCGCCGGCACCCGACTTCAGACTCGCCGGCGGTGACACGCTCATCGTCATCGGCACGCGTGAGGGCATCGAGACCGCCGCCGAGATCCTCGGGCGGGAATGAGCACATGCACTCTTCCGCGATCTTCCTGATCGAGTTCGGCGCGATCATTCTCGGACTCGGTCTCCTGGGGCGCCTCGCCGGGCGCCTGCGGTTCTCCCCGATCCCGCTCTACCTGCTGGCCGGCCTGGCCTTCGGTGAGGGCGGGCTGCTGCCGCTCGGCGCGAGCGAGGAATTCGTCGCGATCGGCGCCGAGATCGGCGTGATCCTGCTGCTGCTCATGCTCGGCCTCGAGTACACGGCCAGTGACCTGGTCTCCAACCTCAAGACCCAGTACCCGGCCGGCCTGGTCGACATGCTGCTGAACGCCGTGCCGGGCGCGATCCTCGCCCTGCTGCTCGGCTGGGGCCCGGTCGCCGCCGTGGTCCTCGCCGGCGTCACCTGGATCTCCTCCTCCGGCGTCATCGCCAAGGTCCTCAACGACCTCGGACGGCTCGGCAACCGGGAGACCCCGGTCATCCTCAGCATCGTCGTGCTGGAGGACCTGGCGATGGCGGTCTACCTGCCGATCATCACCGCCCTGCTGGCCGGCGTCAGCCTGGCCGCGGGAAGCGTCACGCTGGCCATCGCGCTCGGTGTCGCCGGACTCGTCCTCTTCGTCGCCGTCCGCTACGGGCGGGTCATCTCACGCTTCGTCTCCAGCGACGACCCGGAGAAACTGCTGCTGGTGGTCCTCGGTCTGACCCTGCTCATCGCCGGTCTCGCCCAGCAGCTGCAGGTGTCGGCCGCCGTCGGGGCGTTCCTCGTGGGCATCGCCCTGTCCGGCGAGGCGGCCGAGGGCGCGCACAACCTGCTGGCCCCGCTGCGCGACCTGTTCGCCGCGGTGTTCTTCGTCTTCTTCGGACTGCACACCGATCCGCAGTCCATCCCGCCGGTGATCCTGCCCGCCTTCGTGCTCGCCGTCGTCACCGCGCTGACGAAGATAGCCACCGGCTGGTGGGCCGCCCGACGGGCCGGAATCTCCGGGAAGGGCCGCTGGCGCGCGGGCGGCACGCTGGTCGCTCGCGGCGAGTTCTCCATCGTCATCGCCGGACTCGCGGTCACCGCGGGCATCGAGCCCCAGCTCGGCCCGCTGGCCACCTCCTACGTCCTGATCCTGGTCATCCTGGGCCCGCTCACCGCCCGCTACACCGAGCCCATCGCCCTCCGCCTGACCAGGAGGAAGACCCCTGTGAACGCCACGGCCACCCCTGCCGAGGCCGGACCCGCCCTGGAGACGCTGGAGCCGGTCGAGGACGGCAAGACCGAACGGCCGTAGCACGGGGGCCGTCCCCCTCCGCGGCACGGGTCCCGTGTTCCCACCCCGACCGGGGACGTGGAGCACGGGACCTTTCGGTGTTCGGTGAGGTGGTCCCGGGCCCTAGCCGTCCAGCCGGACCGGCATCAGCAGGGAGAACGTGTCCTCGTCGTCCGGCCGGCGGATCGCGAGGGGCGCCGTGGGGGCGCCGAACTCCAGGACCAGCCGCTCCCGGGCCCCGGCGTCGAGGGCGTCCAGCAGGAACGCACGGTTGACCGCGAGACGGCAGCCGTCTCCGTCCACACCGCCGTCCCCGTCCGTCCCGTCGTCGCAGACGCGCACCGCGCCGTCGGCGCCGGCCTCGATCACACTGAGGTCGAAGACCGCCCCGTCCTCCTCGCGCACCTCGCCCGTACGGACGGGACCCTCCTGCACCGCTTCCCGGAAGGCGGCCACCTCGACCGGGGCGCGGCGCCCGGCGGGAAGACCGACCAGACGGCGGTAGTCCGGGAACTCGTGCTCGAGGACCTGACCGGCCACCTGGCGGCCCCCCTCGGTCTCCAGCGCCACCCGGTCGCCGTCGACGGCGAGCCGTACGGACTCGGGGCCGCCGGCCAGCGCCCGCATGGCGTCGGCGAGCGGCAGCGGCACGAGTACCTGCACGCGGGACCCGTCGTGCCCGGTGACCGGGACCCGCGCGACAGCCAGCCGGTACCGGTCGGTGGCCACGAGGCGCAGCGCGTCGCCCTCGAGGTCGAAGAGGATCCCGCCGAGCATCGGCAACCCGGGGTCGGTACCGGCCGCGAAGCGGACCGCGTCCAACGCGGCGGCCAGCTCGGGCGAGGCAACGGCCGGCCGGGCCGAGGAGGTACGGAGTGGGGTCATGGGTTTCTCCCTGTCGTCGAGTAGGGCTCGGAGCGTGGAGAACTCACCGCGGGCACGGGACAACCCCTGTTCCAGCCGGCGCAGGTGCGCCTGAAGAAGCTGCCGTACCAGATCGGTGTCCGTACCGGCCCAGCCGGCCAGCACCAGCCGGATGTCGGCCAGCGGCATGCCGGCCCGCCGCAGCCGCGCCAGCAGCCGGGCCTCGTCCAACTGCCCGGGGGCGTACCAGCGGTAGCCGCTCACCGGATCGACCCGGGCGGGGACCAGCACACCCGCACGGTCGTAGAACCGCAGGGCACTCACGCTCAGTCCGCAGTCCCGGGCCGTCTCACCAATGCTGTGCATCTCGCTCTCCACGCCCACGACCCTCGTGCCTCGACAAGGTCGAGGGTCAACCCGGACCCGGAAAGGCCCGGCGACGGCCGGTCCGCTCGCTCACCGTGCCCGGTTGCGGCACCCTCGGCCGTCGCGAGGGACCACAGCAAGCGACGGGCTCGTCCACGTCACTTCAAGGACACGGACGAGCCCGTCGTACGCTCGGGAACACGGTGACGCTACAC
Organism: Streptomyces yamdrokensis; assembly: GCF_053890455.1. Classification (NCBI taxonomy): domain Bacteria; kingdom Bacillati; phylum Actinomycetota; class Actinomycetes; order Kitasatosporales; family Streptomycetaceae; genus Streptomyces; species Streptomyces yamdrokensis. The sequence goes on along the minus strand of NZ_CM132679.1, from coordinate 852,567 downwards.
GACCGCGAGCGCCACGAACGCGGCCCACTCGTCCCGGCGGATCCGCAGCACCGGGCCATCGCCCACGGTCTTGGAGTCCCGTACGTACACGGCGCCCGCTCCGGCGGCCACCTCGACGCAGTCGCCGCCGTTGGTTCCGCTGCAGCTGCTCTTGAACCACGCGAGGTTACCGGGCCGCTCAATGTGCTGGTCGATGCTCATAGCTCCCCTGCCAAGCGCTCGATGAACCTGACAGACTCCTCGGTGCTGAGGGACTGTGAGCGCAGCATTCCGTACTGGAGACAGAACTCGCTGACCTCGTCCCGGCCGAGCCGGCGTCCACGCCATCGCGCACGGCCGTCTCCCCGGGCGGGACTTCCGGCTGACTCTGCTCCTCCTGCCCGAACACGACGTCGTCCGTGTGGAGGTGACCGACACCCGTCCGGAGCTTCTGCCGCACCTCGTCGCCACCCCGACGACGCCCGACGCGGAGTCCGGGCGCGGCCTGCGCCTCGTTGAGGCGTATGCGGACCGCCGGGGCTGCAGTGTCCGCGACGCGTATACCAAGACCGTCTGGGCGGAGGTGCCTCTCCGTGCGGGGCATGCCCCGGTGGGGGCCCGGGAGAAGCGAGTGATGTCCCTCCCCGAGGGCGGGGTGGCCGTCCGCCGTAGGCGGGTCGAGGATCTGCTGTCGAGATCATTTCCTCGACGAGGCACTCACCAACTCCCCGGCTCACCCGGATCCGACCCCGCCGGGGTCAGGACGGCGAGGGTTCCGGTGGCTCTGCGGAGGGCCTGTTCGAGGGGGACGGGGGAGTGGAGGGTACCGGTGCCGTCCGGGGGGACGAGCCATTCCAGGCGGCCGGTGGGCCGGTACGGCGGGGGCACCGCGACCCAGGAGCCCCGGCCGACGTGCCGTACGCCGAAGCCGATCCACTCACTGGCCGGGTCGGGCGGCAGGAAGAAGCCGACCCGGCGGGCCGTGACGTCCACCAGGGTGGGGCCGGGCACCTTCAGCGGATCGTTCCACAGGAGGTCCAGGGCGAGCAGTCCGAGCCGGTCGGGCACGCTGAGCACGTCCCAGTAGCGCCCTGCCGCCAGGAGAGCCGTTCCGGTGCCGTGATCCCACTGCCGCTTGCACTCACGGGGGTCCCGGGCCGCGGCGGCCAGCCATTCGACGGCCTGTTTCCATCCGGCGCTCTGCATGTCCCACCCCGGGCACGGTCGGCCGCGCCGCTTCGGGCGCGTGCTGGATCCGGGCCGACGGCCTCACGGGCGTGCGCGCCGGCCCGGCGTGCAGCCATGGTGATAGATATTTCTATGCGCCGGAAGGGGTGGCGCAGGCTTGCGTCCCCCGGTTCCGTACCCTGTGGCCTTCCACTCGAACGAGAACACCCCCGAAGGGAAAGTCCGTTCGGGGATGTTCGGCGTCAGGGGGCGTGACATGAGGAGAGGGGGGCGGAGGGCACGCCGGGGTCAGCCGGTGTGCTTCGCGCGCTCCGCGTCCCGCTGCCTGATGCGCTCCGCCTCCTTGCGCACCTCCGCCTGAGTGGCCTGCTCACGCTCCAGCCACTCGGGGCGCTCCTCCCTGAGGGCGTCGATCTGCTCCGTGGTGAGCGGCTCGGTGATTCCGCCGCGGGCGAGACCGGCGATGGAGACGCCCAGCCTCGACGCGACCACGGGGCGGGGGTGCGGACCGTTGCGCCGCAGGTCCTGCAGCCACTGGGGCGGGTCTGCCTGGAGCGCGTTCAGCTCGGCGCGAGAGACGACACCCTCCCGGAACTCGGCGGGGGTGGCCTCGAGGTACACACCCAGTTTCCTCGCCGCGGTCGCGGGCTTCATCGTCTGGGTGTTTTGGTGCGACGTCATGGTGTCCAGGGTATCGACCGTACGCGCGACCGCCGACCACCATCGGCGGGCGCGGCCGGCCCTCGGGCCGTCGCCGGCGGTCCGGGCCCGTGGCCACGGACGGTAGCCTGGCAGGGTGACAGCCTCGGATGTGTCCCCGTCGTTCCGGCTCGTGTACGCACCCGGGGTGATGCCCGGCAAGTGGGTGCGCGTCTGGAACGAGCGGCTGCCCGGCGTCCCGCTGGCCCTCACCCAGGCGCCCGCCGCTCGGACCGCAGGCCTGTTGCTGGCCGGCGACGCCGACGCGGGTCTCGTCCGGCTGCCCGTCGACCGGACGGTGCTCAGCGCGATCCCCCTCTACACCGAGCAGACGGTCGTCGTGGTCCCCAGGGACCACATCGTGACGGCGGTCGACGAGGTGTCCCCGGAGGACCTGGCCGACGAGATCCTGTTGCACCCCCTCGACGACGTCCTCACCTGGGAGACCCTGCCCGGGAGGCCCGCCCTCGAACGCCCCGCCACCACCGCCGACGCCGTCGAGCTCGTCGCGGCCGGGATCGGCGTGCTCGTCGTACCGCTCTCCCTGGCGCGGCTGCACCACCGCAAGGACCTCACCCACCGGCCGCTCAAGGACGCCCCCGAGTCGAGTGTGGCGCTGGCCTGGCCCGAGGACGCGACCACCGACCTGGTGGAGGAGTTCATCGGGATCGTCCGCGGCCGGACCGTCAACAGCACCCGGGGCCGCATCCGGACCCAGCCTTCCGCGGCGCAGGGGAAGTCCAGGGAGAAGACCGGGCGAGCCGCCGAGAAGGGCGGAGCCGGGGCCCGGCGCCGGCAGGGGGCGGGCGGGCCGGACGGCCGCGGGCGGCGGAAGGGCACCGGCGGTACACCGAAGAACCCGCGCCGGGGCAAACCCCGCCGCGGGTCCTGAGCCCGGGCCCCCGGATCCCGCGGGGCGTCTACTTCACCGTCGAGGCAGGCGTCGGCGCCGGGGAAACGGTGTTGAGGTCCTTCAGCTCCTCGGGGATCTCGAGCACCAGCACCGGGGCGCCCGCCGGCGGTGCCGGCGGCGTCACCTGCTCCCGGGGCATCTTGGGCGGGCTCGTCTGCTGGAAGTTGACCTGTTCGTGGTTGACCAGCCCGGTCTTCTCCAGCACCGTGATGTGATCGAGCACGGTGTCGTTGGCCTGGTCGGCCAGCTGTCGCACGAGCGTGTTCCTGGTGTTGGCCCGGACCTTGGCGATCGCCGGGAAGATCTGGCCGTGGGTCACCCGCATGATGTTCACCGCCAAGGTGTCGAACTCCTTGTCGTTGGTGGTCTTGATGCTCTCCACGAACTGTTCCTGCTGGGGCGAGGCCTGGTTGGGCAGGGTGATGCCCAGTTCGAGGGAGATCTTGCGGCAGCTCTCGTCGAGCCGTCCGTGCCCGACGACCAGGTGCTCGCCCGCCTCCTTCATCTCCGGCGTCGTACCCCGTTCCATCGCCAGCAGGCCCAGGGGGTGTTCCCACAGCCCGGCCGCGCGCACCTTGACCACGAAGTCGCGGTCGGCCTCGGTCAGCTGGCCGTACTGGGTGTTGGCGACGACGCGGTCCGGGGTGCTCGATGTGGTCTGCACGCCCAGCATGGTGGGGTAGGCCAGCGCGGAGAGGGTGAGAACCATGGCTCCGCCCACGAACGCGGTTCCTGCCGTGCTGCGCGAGATGCGCATCGTTCCTCCTGGTGTATCAACAGCCCAACACCAGGGAGTACGGATGGAAGTGGCGAGACAATCACCGTTCCGGAAGAAATCTTCTGCCGGGACGCGCACGGTCTCCCGCCGTACGGCCTCATGCCGCGTAGGAGGCGTTCTGTGCGGTACGCACCACCCTGTCGCCGTCCGTGCCGCTCAGCAGGCCGGCGAGGACCCAGTCGGCGACCGTCGTCCGTACCCGCGTGACCAGCGCGTCCTTGTCGCCGAAGGGGGCTCCCGCCCAGATCTCGTCCAGCAGGGTGACGCCGTCGCCCCGGGCGGGGTTGGCGACGCCGGCGTCGAAGGTGCCGAAGACCACACGGGGTTCCGAGCGCCGGAAGTAGGCGTGGGCCGGGGCCTCGGTGCCCTCGGCGAAGGGGGCGAACCCGACGCCGTTGAGGGTGTGGTGCAACGGCTTCCCGGCGACCGGGGTGAGCGAGGGCAGCAGATCGCCGGAGAGAGCGGCGTTGCCGTACAGCGCGCACCGCAGGTGCTCGGTCGACGGGTCCAGGGCGACCAGGTTGACCGGGCCCAGGAACAGGGTCTGCAGCGTGGGGTCGTCGAGCGTGCGCTCGGCCCTCAGCCGGAACGGCACCAGGACCCGCACGGTGTCACCGGCCCGCCAGGTCCGCCGGACGCCGAAGTAGCCGCCCGGAACCGGAGTCCCGGGCGCCGCCCGCCCGTTGACGGTCACCCGGAACCCGCCGGTCGCCCAGGACGGCACGCGCAGCAGCAGGGCGAACGAGGCGGGGCCGCCCCCGATGGTGAGTGTGCTGCCCTGCTCATCGGGGAAGCGGGTGGTCTGCGTGACCGTGACGCCCTGTTCGGACCAGGTGAGTTCGGAGGGGCTGTAGAGGTTGACGTACAGGGCGCTCGCGTCGGCCTTCGCGAAGTACACCGAGTCCTGGTACTTCGTGGCGCTCTCCAGGCCGGTTCCCTCGCAGCACGTCGTGCCCTGCTTGGGCGTGTAGTCGCGCACGTGACCGGGCGTCAGGCCGATGAAGTAGGTGACGAGCGGCTTCTCTGCGTCCGGCCGGTCCTGCTTGGAGCCGAGGACCTGGTTGTGCAGGGCCCGTTCGTAGTAGTCCATGTACGCCGGGTCCTGCTCGTGGAAGAACAGCGTCCTGCTCAGCTTGAGCATGTTGTACGTGCAGCAGGTCTCGGCCGTGGTGGCACCGATCGTGCCCGCGATGACATCCCGCGCCCGCCAGAACTCGCCGCTGCTGGTGCCGCCGATCCCGTACGTGCGATGCGGTACGACCATGTGCCAGAAGTTCTTCGCGGCCGTGAGGTAGCGCTCCTCGCCCGTCTCGTCGTGCAGCCGTACCAGGCCGGTGAAGACCGGGATGTGCTGGTTGGCGTGCAGCCCGTCGAGCACGTCGGTGTTCGCCGCGCAGGCGTCGATGAGCCGTTCCAGGTCGAACAGGCGGGCCAGGGCGAGGTGTTCGGCACGGCCGGTGAGCGTGTGCAGGTCGCAGACCGCCTCCACGATGCCGCCGAACTCTCCGCTGGAGAACAGCCCCCACATCCGCTGAAGGGTGGCGGCCGGCAGCACGGACAACCGTGTGTGCATCCAGTCGCACAGGCCGGAGGCGAGATCGAGCGCGCGGTCGTCCCCGGTGGCGAGATACGCGTCCAGGAGTCCCCGGAGAATCTTGTGCGCGGTGTAGTAGGGCGCCCACACCCGTGTGTAGTCGCTGCCGGTCATCGACTCGAGCTCGATGAACTGCGTCTCCGGGTACGCGGCGAGGAACCCCGGATGGCTCGGTCCGCCCCAGGTGCGGCGCAGCGTCGCGTCGAGTGCGCGGCCGGAGGCGTCGGCGAAGGTCCCGCCGGACGTCTCGTCGAAGGCGTACGAGGCCAGGTCGCCCCGGCCGGTCGACGCGTCGGCGGCGCGGTGGCCGGCCAGCTCGGTGATCTCGGCCCCGGTCAGCGCGCGCGAGAAGACGTTGACCTCCTCGAACGCGCCCGCGAACACCGGGTCGCCGGAGAAGTGGGAGCGGCCCAGCCAGTGGTGGGCGAGAGGGCCGAGGGCCGCCGGGGTCAGCGTCAGGGACGTGTTGCGGGCCACGGCGGTGCCGTCGACGTAGAGGGTGCCGGTGGCGCCGTCCAGGGTGACGGCCAGGTGGCTCCACTCGCCGAGCGGCAGCGGCGCGGTGCCGTCGAGCCCCTGTTCGCCGCCGGGCCCGGAGGCGGTCACGGCGAACCGGGGCACACCGTTCGCGTTGCGGGCCGCCAGGTACAGGTAGCGGGTCGTGTCGTCGCCGAAGTCGAGGACCCGGGCCCAGGCGGCGTCGTGGGCGGGCCTCACCCAGGCGGACAGCGTGAGCGCCGGGGCGGTGCCCGCAACGGCGGCGGGGAGGTCCACGTACTGGTAGGAGCCCCGTACCTGTTCCGCCGCCCGGCCGAACCGGCCGTCGACGCTCAGCACCGCCGGAGCGTGGCGCAGCGCCTCGCGCACCTCGGCCAGAGCCCCGACCATGGTCCCGATCCGGTCCGCGAACACCTGCTCCCCGGTGCCGCGGTACGCCTGCGTCAGCATGGTCAGGAAGTGGCCGGTGTAGTGGCCGCGCAGATTGCCGTTGGCCTCCCCGTCCAGTCCTTCCCAGCCGCCCGGGGCGACCGCGCCGCCGGTGGGCAGGCCGGCGTTGGCGCGGAACACCTGGAGCAGCCGGTGGACGTCGTAGCCCCGGGCGTGGTCGAGCATCAGGCGCCGCTTGTCGGCGAAGACGCCCGGACCGAGCGTCACGTCCTCCAGCCCGAACGGACGCGCCGTCCACGCGGACGGCACGACGGTGGTGAAGGCGGCGGAAGCGCTGGTGGCGGCTGCCGCGGCGCCCGGTGGGCCCGGAGCGGCGGCGGCTCGTCCGGCTGCCGCGGCGGAGACCGCGGTCGCCGTCGCCGCGAGGGCCGCGGTCCGCAGGAGGGTTCGTCTGGAGAGGGGCCGTGCCATCAACGCTCCTCTGATCGGGACCTGGGTACCGGCGTCGGGAGAGGGCGCCGAACCCAGGCGTTCGATATTGCGAACGTCGTGCGAGTGATCGGCCAGACGATAGGGAGGGCACGGGAGGGCGTCAACGGGTCGGGAGGGTGTCAACAGGCAGGGAGGGCCGGATCCGGCCGTTCGCCGACGACACCCGCCCGACGGGTCCCGGGCCCGCCGCCCGGCCGCGTCCCCCGTGTTGCGCGACCCCGTCGGGCGGACCCCGTCAGGCCGGCCGGGCGGCTCGCGTCAGCCACTCGTGCGCGGCCCGTGCCGTGAACTCCCGTTGCCCGCCGCGCAGCAGCAGCGCGGCGGTGGCGAACTCCGGGGCGTCGGCCTGCGCCGCGATGTACGGAATCGCGATGCAGCGCATGCCCGCGGCGTGCGCGGCGGCGGCACCCGGGGTGGCGTCCTCCAGCACCACGCAGTCGGCGGGGTCCGCCCCGAGCCGACGGGCCGCCTCCAGGAAGACGTCGGGAGCGGGCTTGCCGCGTGGCACCTCCTCCGCCGAGACGACCGTACGCAGGTGGGCGTCCAGGCCCGTGCCGGCCAGGATCGCCCCGATCGCCTCGGGCGAGGAGCCGGAGGCCACGGCCATCGGTACGTCATCGGCGGCCGGCAGTTCGACGAACCGGCGCATCTCGGGGTACACGTGTGCCGAGGCGCCGGCCAGCCGGAGGTAGTGCCCGTTCTTGACCTCCAGCAGTTCCTCCACTGAGGCGTGCAGCCCGTAGCGCCCCCGCCGGTCGGTGATCGTCTCCCGGGTGCTGATCCCCACGTAGCGCTCGTGCTCCGCCCAGGAGAAGCCCGGCACGCCGTGCTCGGCGAGGGTCAGCCGTCCCGCCTCGTAGTAGTTCGGCTCGCTGTCCACGAGCGTTCCGTCGAGATCGAAGACGACCGCGAGTGTGTCGAAAGTGCTCATGGGGTCCAAGGATGCCGAGGTCCGGACGGTGGAAGGACTCCCGGGCGGACTCTAGGAGCGAGCCGTCCGGCCGATCGACTTCACCAGCGGAAGCAGCCGGTGCGGGACGCGCTCGCGCAGCGCCACCTCGGTGCGGGTGCGGACCACACCGGGCAGGTTGATCAGCTTCTGGACCACGTCCTCGAGATGCGCGTTGTCACGCGCCACGACCCGGGTCAGCAGATCCCCGCCACCGGTGATCGAGAACGCCTCGACGATCTCCGGCACGGCGGCCAGTTCGTCGCCGACCTCGTCCAGGCGCCCCTGCGTGACCTCGATGTGCACGAACGCGAGCACCGGATGGCCCAGCGCGGCGGGGGAGAGGGCCGGGCCCGTCCCGGTGATCACACCGTCGCGCTCCATCCGGTCGAGACGGGCCTGGAGCGTGCCGCGCGCGACCCCGAGGACACGGGCGTACTCCCGCACGCTGGTGCGCGGCTGCTCCAGCAGCAGTCGCAGGATGCGGGTGTCCAGCTCGTCCACGGCCATGGCCCCCGGCCTCCTGTCCTGCGGGCTCGTCACCGGTGATCGTTTCCGACTGTACCAACGGCCGACCGCCCGTCCGGATCGTTGAGCCGCACGCCGTCGGCCGTTGGTACCTCATCGGCCACTCCCCAAGGACTCGTATTGTGCCATTGGCTCACCGGAGAAGGGCAGAGTTGAGCCAGTGAGGGCCGGGATGTTGAGATATACGCATCGATGGCGCTGCGGACTCCGCGGCGCCTTTCTCGTGCCGACGCGCAACGGCGTCACGGCGCGCATCCGCGCATCCGCGCACACCATGGTTCCTCGAGGGGGCGGTCGGCAGTGTTGAAGAGGGTGTTCACGGCTCCGGACCCGGGCCGGACGCGGCTGCGCTTCGCCGCGCGGGCCGTGCTCGGCGTCGGTCTGGCGGTCGCCGTCTGCGGCCTGGCCGGCCACTCGCTCACGGGCGTCGTCACCGGCGGGCTCGCCGCCCTCCTGGCACTCTTCACCGTCACCGACGTCACCGTTCGCGGACAGGCGGTCACCACCGCCCTGCTGCCCGCCGTCGGGCTGCCCGTACTCGCCGTCGCGGCCGGGCTGTACGACCACCCGGTGGCCCGGGACCTCACCTTTCTCGCCGTGGTCGGGCTGGGCGTGTACGCGCGGCGCTGGGGCCCGCGCGGACACAGCCTCGGCGTGTTCGCGTTCATGACCTACTTCGTGGCGCAGTTCCTGCACGCGACCACGGGCCAACTGCCCGAGCTGTACGCCTCCGTCCTGCTGTCCGTGTCCACCGCCGCCGCGGTGCGCTTCGGGCTGTGGTGCTACGAGCGCCGCCTGCCCCCGGCGGCGGCCCCCGCCGCGCCCGGCGGCACCGGGCTGGCCCGCGTGACCACGCGGCAGGCCGTCCAGGCGACGGCCGGCGCGGGCTTCGCGCTCGTGGTGGGCCAGCTGGTGTCCGGTGAGCGCTGGTACTGGGCCGTCGGTGCCACCTGGTGGGTCTTCGTCAACACCACCTCGCGCGGCGAGACCCTGGTCAGGGGCTTCCGGCGGGTGCTGGGCACCGTCATCGGCATCGGCCTCGGTCTGCTCGTCGCGGTCCCCGCGCACGGCGACGGGCTCGCCACGGCGCTGGTCGTCGCGGTCTGCGTCTTCGGCATCTTCTACACGGCCGCCGTGTCCTACACCTGGATGATGCTCTGGGTGACGCTGCTCGCCGCCATGCTCTACGGCCTCCTGGGCGTGCTCGACCCCGGACTGCTGGCCCTGCGGGTGGTGGAGACCGGCGTCGGAGCACTCGGCGCCGGGCTGGCCGTGGCCCTCGTCCTGCCCGTGACCACCCACGGCGTCACCGACGCCTGGATCCAGCGGGCCCTGCGGTGCGTCCACGCGTGCACCGCGGAGGCGGCCGCGCGGCTGGCGGGGGCCGAGGGCGCCGACCCGGCGCCGAAGGTGGCCGAGCTGGAACAGCTGCTCGCCCGGGTGCGGCTCTCGGTCGCCCCCCTCGTACACCCGCTGAACCCCATGCTCGGCCGCAAGCGGCGCGCCCGCGCGGTCCTCGCACTGCTCGACGACTGCGCCCGGGAGATCCGCGGCCTCGTCCTCGTCGCCGCCGACCCAAAGGCATCCCACGACGCCCGCCTGGCCGACGCGTGCCGGCGGGTGGAGAGGGCGGTCGAGGCGCTCACCGACGGCCGGGACGACATCGCCGTACGGACGCCCCCGGCGGCGACGGAACCGGCCCTGGCCCATCTCCACGGCCTGGAGCGGGCCCTCGCCGAACTCGCCGCACCCCTGCGGGCCCCCTCAGGGTCTCCGCTGGTCGGGGCCTGAGGGCGACGGCCCGAGCGGACGGGGGCGGGCTCCCTCCTGGTCCAGACCTTCAGGGGCCGGCTGCTAGCGTCACCCCGGTCGGCGGGAAGCGAGAGGGGACCAGGAGTGAGCGTGGGGGACACGGGCGTGACGGACGGCGGACGACGGCGGCGGGCTTTCATCGGATCGTTCACGACGGCGGGCGGTCCGGGCATCGTCACCGCGGAACTCGGCCCCGACGACGGCGCCCTGACCGTCCTGGGCACCGTGAACGGCCTGCCCGACCCCTCCTGCCTGGCGCTCTCGCCCGACGGGCGGACGCTCTACGCGGTCAGCGAGACGGCCGAAGGCGCCGTGGCCGCGTTCCGGCTGCCCGGGACCGGGGACAGGGCGGGTGACGGCACCGGGGACGCGGGGGGCATGCCGGAGCAGGCCGGGCCCGCGGTGCCGGTCCACGGGAACGGGCCGACCCACCTCTGCCTCTTCGCCGGACACGTCCTCACCGCCAACTACGGCTCGGGCAGCGTCACCGCCGTCCCCGTCCGCGCCGACGGGAGCCTGGCACGCTCCGCGTCCGGAGTGTTCCCGCACACCGGCCCGGGCGACCGCCGGCAGCGGTCGCACGCCCACCAGGTGCTGCCCGACCCGAGCGGCCGCTGGGCGGTCGCCGTCGACCTCGGCACGGACTCGGTACGGGTGTACACGCCGGCCGACGGGACTCCCGCGCCGCACGGCGAGGTGGCGCTGCGCGCCGGCTCGGGGCCGCGCCACCTGGCCTTCCATCCGGACGGCACACGCGCGTACCTCCTCCACGAACTCAGTCCCGCCCTGACCGTCTGCCGCTGGGACGCCACCGAGGGCACGCTGCGCCCCCTTGCCGAGATCCCCGTGCTGCCCGGTGTCCCGTCCGGCGACGCCTACCCGTCGGGCGTCGCCGTCTCGCCCGACGGCCGCTTCGTGTGGACCGCGACCCGCGGAGAGGACGTCCTGTCGGTGTTCGAGGTCGTCGGCCACCCGGACCCGGACGCGGGCGACGGGGTGGCAGGGACGGACGGGACGCCCGGTCTGCGGCTGATCACCACCGTGCCCTGCGGCGGCCACTGGCCCCGCGCGCTCGTCGAGTCCCACGGCTTCCTGTACGTGGCGAACGAGCGCTCCGGGGACGTGACCTGGTTCGCGGTCGACCCGGACACCGGGGTGCCCCGGCGCCGCGGCTCGATCCCTGTGACGGCGGCGTCCTGCGTGGTCGTCGGCTGAGCACTCCGGCCGTACGTATCCGTCGGTACGTACCCGGCCGCGCACGCCGAAAGGCCCGCCCCGGTGACCGGAGCGGGCCTGTTCGGCGTCTGCGTCGTGGAGCGGATGAGCCCGCCCGGGGTCAGTGCGCCGAAGTGCTCTGCACCTGCTGCGGACTGATGCCCAGCGCGGAGGTGTACTTGGCCAGGGCGAGTTTGCCGATCGCCGGGTAGGGGCCCAGCGCCTCGGCGGCGGAGCAGCCCAGCTCCTTCGCGGCCTCCTCGACCAGGCTCGCGTCGATCTCGGGACCGATCAGGTACGGCGCGAGCGCCAGCTGCTGCGAACCGGACTCGCGCAGTTGCTCGGCCACCGACGCGATCGAGCCCTCCTCGTCCAGGGCCGCCGCCATCACCGGCACGGCGAGGCGCGCGGCGAGCAGCATGCCGGTGATCCCGGCCGCCTGCACGGCCTCGTCACCGCCCACGGAGGCGAGGATGATGCCGTCCGCCGCGGTCGCCACGGTGAACAGGCGGGCGCGGTCGGCACGGGCCAGCCCTGCCTCGGACAGCCGTACGTGCAGCGCTTCCGCGAGCAGCGGGTGCGGACCGAGGACGTCGGTCAGCTCGGCGGCCACACGGCTGTCCATCACGGCCTGACGGACCTGGCGCAGCAGCGCGCTGTCCGGACCTGCGAGCAGCGGCACGACGACGGCGACGGGGCCGTCCGGCTCCTTGACGTCCATACCTGCCGCGCGCGCCTGCTCGAAGCGGGCGGCGCGCTCCTCGGCGGCGTGCGCCAGCACCGACTGCAGCGTGGGGAACTCCGCGTCGTTTCCGTCGAGGTAACCGATCCGGGCGTCCAGACCGGGCAGCTCGGAACGGGCGATGCTGATGACCTCGTCGGCGAGGGAGCGGGTGGCACTGCTGGGAGTACCCGGCACGGCGAGGACGAGCGCGGGCGCGCCCTCGGGAGCCACCAGGGGCTCGGGACGGCGGTGCCGTCCGGGCTGGCGGGGGCGCGGCATTCGTACTGGCAGGCCGGACGCAGGCCCAGTGGGGGTGCTCATGGAGCGGAATGTTAGTGGTTTCCCGGGCTCCCCTGTTCGGGGAGGGTGCGCCTGCGTGGACTACGTCCTTATTTGTCTGATGTGTTATGTACGGACATCGGGCGCACCGGTGCCGCCCTCACCTGCCGGGCTCGTCACGCACAGCATCCTCTCGTCACCCGGAAGGGTGAACGAATCGGTCGCGAGGTCGGTGGCGATACGGACCGCCCCGTGCAGCGGATCTCCTTCCGCGGCCAGCCGTCGTGCTCGCGGCAACCGTTTCGCCAGCTCCTCGCCCAGGGGTACGAGGAGGGGATCGCCCAGGTTGAGCAGCCCCCCGGTGAATGCCACCAGCGGCTCGCCCGAGCCTGCGCCCGAACCCGCGCCCGGCTCCGGGCAGACGGCCGCAGCCGAGTCCGCCATGTGCCGGGCGGCCACCCGCAGGATGCCCGCGGCGACGGCGTCACTGTCGGCGCACCCGGCCACCCGGGGCGCGAAGGAGGCGAGAACGGCCGCCCGGTCGGTACGCGGATACAGACGGCCGGGAAGGGACGCCGCCGGGCCGAACATCTCCTCGGCGCACTCCAGCAGCCGCCCGGAACCGCCGTCCCGTCCGTCATGCGCGCGCAGCGCCGCCTCCAGGCCGGCCCGTCCGATCCACGCGCCGCCGCCGCAGTCGCCGAGCAGATGCCCCCAGCCGTCCGCCCGGCGCCAGCCGGCCAGGTCGGTGCCGACGGCGATCAGGCCCGTACCGGCGGCGACCACGGCACCCGGCCGCGGCCCCAGGGCGCCGACGTACGCGGTGACGGCGTCCGCTGCCAGCGCGACGCGGCGCACTCCCAGTTCCCGGCTCAGTGCTCCCGGCAGCTCGGCGCGCAGCACCTCCCCGAGACTGGCCAGCCCGGCCGCACCGACGACCGCCGTGTCCAGCCGGCCGATGCCGGCCCCGGCGGCCAGTTCCCGTGCCATGGGCACCAGTTGTTCCATCAAATGGCCGGGGTCGATCCCCCGGGAGCCGGTCCGCACCGGCTCCCCGGAGGCGCTCCGGGCAAGCGGACCCTGCCCGGCGGCACCGACGACGACCCGCAGCCCCGAGCCCCCGGAGTCCACGGCGACGAATCCGGGCCCGGCGTCCCGCGCGCCTGCCGTCGCCGCGCCCTGCCGGACCGGCCGACCGCTCGTCGGCAGACCGTTGCCGGACGGACTCAACGGGCTCCCCTCTCTTCCCTCTTCCCGGGCCTCTGTCTCGACCTCGACCTCGACGGGGAGGAAGAGTAGCGCCCCAGGACGCCCCCGAGGCCGGAAGCGGGCTGCCGGGCAAGGCATGTCGGTGCCAGCCAGTAGAGTGATCGACCGTGGCACCACGACCCTTGCACGAACTTGTTGAGCCCGGCTGGGCAAAGGCTCTGGAACCGGTGGCCGGACGCGTCGCGGCCATGGGGGACTTCCTGCGCGCGGAGGTCGCGGCCGGCCGCACCTACCTTCCGGCGGGAGCGAATGTCCTACGGGCGTTCCAGCAGCCCTTCGACGACGTCAGGGTCCTGATCGTCGGTCAGGACCCCTATCCGACACCGGGAATGGCGATCGGACTGAGCTTCGCGGTCTCACCGGACGTACGGTCGTTGCCGGGCAGCCTGGAGAACATCTACCGGGAGCTGAACGCGGACCTGGGCCTGCCCCGGCCCGTCAACGGTGATCTGACCCCGTGGACGGAACAGGGCGTCCTGCTGCTCAACCGGGCGCTCACCACCGCCCCGCGCAAGCCCGCCGCACACCGGGGCAAGGGCTGGGAGGAAGTCACCGAGCAGGCCATCCGCGCCCTCGCCGCGCGGGGCGCTCCCCTGGTGTCGATCCTGTGGGGGAGGGACGCGCGCAACCTGCGTCCGCTGCTCGGGGACCACCCCGCGATCGAGTCGGCCCATCCCTCGCCCATGTCGGCGGACCGGGGCTTCTTCGGCTCGCGCCCGTTCAGCCGGGCCAACGACTATCTGGTCCGGCAGGGCGCCGCCCCCGTGGACTGGCGGCTGCCGTCCGTCCAGGAGGCGGACGCGCCGACCGGTTAGAGCCGTCGGTGCGGGGGGCCCGGCAGGACTCGGGCTCCCCAGGGAGCCGGCGTCACCCGACCAGGCCGACGTCCGCCCGGGCGCTCGCCCCGACGAGACGTCAACCTGTGTCGCCCCTCGTGTGTCGGAGGACACCGACGCGTGCCGGTCCAGGGGCACCGAGAACCTTCCGGAACGCTCCGGCCTTCGGTCGGGAGGAACCGGACTCCTGCGAAGCAGGGCAGAGGTGGGGATCGCTGTCAGGGTGATGCGCCGTCCACCACGACGGTGGTGTGCCCGGCCGGGCGGTGGACGATCTCGGGGCTGAAAGACCCGCGGGCGGACTTGGCCTCAGTGACCGGCCCCTGCCATCCGTGGTTCACGGCAGCCCGCGACCGGCGACGACCGGCCGACACATCACCCGACCCGCTACCGACCCACCCCGGCACCGCCGGGCCTTGAGCCCGGCGGTGCCGCACGCTTGCCGTACCCCCTCAGGTAAGCACCGCGGCCCGGACGCACAGCACGTCCGGCAGGTGCGCGGCGAGCTGCTGCCAGCTGTCGCCGTCGTCCGCCGACGCGTACACCTCGCCGTTGCGGTTGCCGAAGTACACGCCCGCCGGGTCGGCGCCGTCGTGGCACATCGCGTCGCGCAGCACCGTGCCGTAATGGTCGCCCTGCGGCAGGCCCGCGCCGAGCGGCTCCCAGCTCCGGCCCGCGTCCGTCGTGCGGTAGACGCGGCAGCGCCGGCCGGCCGGTACGCGGTCGGAGTCGGCGTTGATCGGGAACACGTACGCCGTGTCACCCCGACGCGGATGGGCCACGACCGCGAAACCGAACGTCGACGGCAGCCCGGCACCGATGTCCGTCCACTGCGCGCCCGCGTCGTCGCTGCGGTACACACCCCAGTGGTTCTGCAGATACAGCCGGTCCGGTGTCACCGCGTCCCGGGCCACCTTGTGCACACACTGGCCGAACTCCGGGTTCGGATCCGGCAGGAACACCGCGGAGACACCCGAGTTGGACGGGGCCCAGCTCGAACCGCCGTCCAGCGTGCGGAACACACCCGCCGTGGACACGGCGACCGTCACCGCCCGCGGATCCCGCTCGTCGGTCAGCACGGTGTGCAGGCCCTCGCCGCCGCCGCCCGGGACCCACTTGGAGCGGGTCGAGTGCTCCCACAGCGGCCGGACCAGGTCGAAGGTCTCCCCGCGGTCCTCCGAGCGGTAGAGCGCCGCCGGTTCGGTGCCCGCGTACACCACGTCCGGCTCCGCGGCCGCCGGATGGAGCTGCCAGACCCGCTCCAGTGACGCCCCCGTGTCCTTGGGGAACTTGACGGCGGGCCGCGCCGGTTCGGTCCACGTCCGGCCCAGGTCGTCGGAGTGGAACACGGACGGGCCCCAGTGCGCGCTGTCACCGCCGACCAGCAGCCTCGGGACCGCGCCGCGGGTGTCGACGGCGACCGAGTACACCGCCTGGGCGTTGAAGTAGGGACTTTCGTCGAACTCCCAGTGGTTCCCCCGCCGACGCCCGATGAACAGGCCTTTACGGGTGCCCACGGCGAGCAGTACCTCGGACATGCCGATCACCTCCGCGACGTCTTTGTCGACGCCCTCGTTCAGGACATCCGTAAGTCTGCACCCCACCACTGACAGTCACCTCGGGATCAGGCGCCGACGCAGGTCGAAGCGGTGCGGCGGAGCCGCCGGGGAAAGGCGTGGGACGGGCGAGGAACGACCGTCGGGCAGAGGACGGCGGCCGTGCGCAGCGCCACGCGGGCGCCGTGCACGGCCGCCTCCCTCACCGTGGGGGGCTGTCGGAAGGGCTACTGGTAGGTGATGTCGGACGACGCGTACTTGCAGTACGTACCGTCGGCGCCGGAACCGTTGCTGCCCGGCTCGGCGCCGGTGTTGTTGCCGATGTACTTCTGGCAGGGGACGATCTTCTTGCTGCTGTCCCCGACGATCCTGATGTTGCGCAGGGTCGCGCTGTCGCCGTAGTTGGTGTTGATACCGGCGATCCTGCCGCCCTTCCAGCTCACCTCGACGGTGTTGAGGTTGATCGTGCGCTTGTACTGCGTCGAGCAGTTGCCGCAGGAGCGCACGAAGGTGCCGAAGTTCTTGACCGCGAAGTTCGACACGTTCAGCGTGCCGGCGCCGTTGAACTGGAACACCTTGTCACTGGCTTCCTTGGCCCCGCCGCCGCTGACGGTGTAGACCGAGGACGACGACTTGCCCTTGAACGTGGCCGCGTCCTCGCCGACGTCCTCCCACCACACGTTCTGCAGCGTGCAGGAGCCCGTGCAGTGGATGCCGTCGGCCGCGGGGGCGCCGAGGATGACGTTCTTCAGGACCGCGCCGTCCGCCAGCTGCAGGATCGGTCCCTGGTCCTCGTCCTGACCGCCCGAGCCCAGGTCGCCGGTGCCGTAGAGGCGCTTCATCCCGTAGTCCTTGGTGCCGGACACCGAGATGGTGGAGGAGACGCCCTCACTGCCGTTCGGGGTCGGCCAGGTGGCGGCGCTCGCCGAGGACGCCCCGGTAGTCATGATCATGCCAACCGAGAGGCCGAGGGTGGCCAGCGCTCCGGTCAGCGCGCGCCCGCGGGCGCGTGGTCGTGTCGCGGAAGTCATGTTCCGGTTCCTTCTGTCGTGATGTGGGGGATGCGGCGACGTGGAGGACGCCCGGGCGGCACCGTGCCGCCCGGGCCGGTTCGCATCGCTGAACGGAACGTAGGGGGTAAGCGCTTTCTGGTCAACGCCTCGGACAGCCCCATATTCGGCCGTCTGTCAGGGCGGTCGTGAGGAGCAGCGGTACAGCGGTTGGCGATGTCCGCGACGAGGACGTCGCCCGCCTCCCACCTTTCGTACGGCACCACACCGGCATGCTCGGCCGGTGTCCCGTCCGGCCCCTGGGCTGCCGGACGGCCTGCGCGCGCTGCGCGACAAGGACGCCACCGGCGACGAGTGATGCGGCAATGGCGTACGGCGTCATCGGCTCGTCATGGTCGTGACCATCTTGACCAAGGCATACCTACTGGTCAGCGACCCGGAAGGGGTTCCGGGAGCCGTCTCGCCGGTCAGAGCTGTGACAGCTTCGCGGGCCGGTCCGTCCCGTGCGCGGACCGGCTGTCGGGCGGCGCGTCATCAAAATGGCGGCGGTGAGGGAAGGCAGGAGAGGGTCATAGCCGTGTGGCCGTGCGGATCAGCCCGGCGAGGGCGAGGGAGCGGCTGTGCGCGGGCCAGGCGATGTGGGTGACGACGGAGGGCGCGTCGGTCAGGGGGACAGCGGTGTGCTCGGCCCACAGCCAGGCGCGGGCCGAGTCGGGGAAGACGGCCGCGGTGCGTCCGAGGGCGATCAGCTGGGCCAGTTGCGTCTGGTCGTGGATCTCGGGGCCCGGACCGGGGGGGTAGGTGCCGTTGTGGGACCAGCGGGCGAGCGGAAGATCGGGGATGCCGGCGATGTCGGCCAGGGACAGAGTCCTGTGCGCTGCGAGAGGGTGTCCGGCGGGCAGGATGGCGATCTGCCCCTCGGCCATCAGTTCCTCGCTGTCGAACCCGGCGAGGGAGTTGAACGGCGCGTGCATGAGCGCCACATCGGCGCGGCCGTCGCGCAGCATCTCTCCCTGCTCGCACGTACCGCTCGGCAGCACCTCGATCTCGGCGGCATCGGGCTCGGCCGCGTAGGCGTCCAGGAGCTTGTGCAGCAGTTCGTGGGACGCGCCGGCCTTCACCGCCAGCACCAGGCGGTTGCGGGGACCGCCGGGGCTGTCGGCGCCACCGGCACGGCGGGTGCGGCGGGCGGCGGCGGCGATCGCGTCGAGGGCCGCGCGGCCCTCGTGCAGCAGCATCTCTCCGGCGCCGGTCAGGGCGACGCCGCGGCGGCCGCGGTCCAGCAGGCGAACACCAAGACGCCGCTCGAGCTGCTGGATCGCCCGGGACAGCGGTGGCTGGGCCATGCCGAGGCGCTCGGCGGCGCGGCCGAAGTGCAGTTCCTCGGCAACGGCGACGAAGTACCTCAACTCGCGGGTCTCCAAGGTGTCCACGGCCACAGCGTACTCCCGTGATACCTGACGGGTATCACAAGGCGCCGGGTCGGTATTGGATGCGCCGCTCGTCTGCGAGCGAACATCTACGGCATGGGCAAAGCGAAGTCCGCGCCGGTGACCGACGCAGACAGCCGCCCACGAAAAGCGGCGCATCGCGTGACACGCAGCCCTCTGCAACATCCCGCCCAGCAGAAAGACCGAAGACACAGCCATGCACACACCCTCCGCGTCATTGCCCGGCGGCACCTGGACACTGGGCGATCTGACCGTCACCCGTTTCGGCTACGGCGCCATGCAGCTCGCCGGCCCCGGGGTCATGGGCCCGCCCGCCGACCACGACGGTGCGCTCGCCGTCCTGCGCGAGGCCGCCAACCTCGGGATCACCCACATCGACACCGCCGGCGCCTACGGACCACGCGTCACCAACCAGCTGATCCGTGAAGCGCTGCACCCCTGTCCCGCATCGCTGCACATCGTGACCAAGGTCGGCGCGGTCCGCGATCGGCAGGGCGGCTGGCCCCCCGCCCGGCAGCCCGAAGACCTGCGCCGCGCCGTCCACGAGAACCTTGAGGATCTCGGCCTCGATGCGCTCGACGTGGTCAACCTCCGGCTCGGCGACGCCCAGGGCCCCCGGCCCGGCTCGCTCGCCGAGCCCTTCGAGACCCTCGTCGAACTCCAGCAGCAGGGCCTGATCCGACACCTCGGAGTGAGCAACGCGACCGCGGAACAGGTCATCGAGGCGCAGGCGATCGCACCGATCGTGTGCGTGCAGAACATGTACAACCTCGCCCACCGCCAGGACGACGAACTGATCGACGACCTCGCCGCCAAGAACATCGCCTACGTTCCGTTCTTCCCGCTCGGCGGCTTCACCCCGCTGCAGTCCGCGGCGCTCTCTGCCGTGGCCACCCGGCTGGATACGACGCCGATGTCGGTCGCCCTGGCATGGCTGCTGCGGCGGTCGCCGAACATCCTGCTCATCCCCGGCACCTCGTCTGTGACGCACCTGCGCGAGAACGTCGCCGGCGCGGGACTCCCGCTCTCCGACGAGGAACTCGCCGAGTTGGACAAGATCGGCCACTAGCAGGACCAAGGGCCGGCGGACGATGTGATGCAGGCAGCATGTTGCCGCCCGGTGGCGCCACCGGGCGGCTCCACTGCGCCAGGGTCGAAGTTCAGCTCGAGGACGGGAAGGCGGCGGTCCTGCCGCAGATGACGGGGCCGCTTCGCGCACGGCCTCCGAGCCGTTCCCGCAGGTCGCGATCGGCCGTCCCGCAGGTAACAGGGCGTTGTCTGCGGAAGGCTTCGGACCGGTCCCGCGACCGGCGCCTCGTCGGCCGCCCACCAGGGCCGACAGATCCTCGGCGCCGGTTTTCGTTCCGGTGCTCCTCAACCCCCAGGTCAGCGACAGGTCTGACGAGCGGGAGGCCGCCGAGGGGCTGGGGGACTTTGCCGCGTACATCACTGAAGAGCTCGGCGCGGACCTCCGGAAGTACCTTTCCGGCTTGAAGAGGGCTGCTACCCGAAGAGCTCAGGACCGCTGCCTGAGCTCCGGTGAGCAGTGACGACCACCGGGGGCCCGACTGTTTCGCACCTGGACACCCACGGAGTGGGCTCAGGAGCGAGGTGGCACGACCTCGATGACCGTGGCCGTGCCAGCGACAGGTCGGGCCTCGTGCATGGTGATCACGTCACCACACTTCAGATGCTTCCACTGCTCGGGCTGCAGGGGAGCCAGCCGAACATCCGCAGTCCCTCCCGGGCCGAGCTCCTCTGCGAACTCCACCCATAGCCTCGCGATGTTCAGATCTTGCTCTCCGTCTGCGGTGCGGTTGCCGATGTCCCACATCGGCCTGAGCCGACCGTCCCCGGTAAAGGCAGTCCGGCGTTGGCCCTCCTCCGCGCCCACCAGGCTCAGAGTCGCCCGGACAGCGCCGTGCTGGGCCTCCCAGGCCCGCCACTCGCACCAACGGCGGCTGCGGTCGAGCATCATCTGCCGAGCGGCCTCAGCAAGAAGTTCCCAGAAACCCAGGGCCGCGCGCTGGACGTCCCCGATCTCGATGAGAACAGCGAGCACCATCTCCCACTCCTGGCGTCCGATGTCCTCGCGGACATCCCTTACCGTCCGGCCGTTCTCTGCCGCGGCGTCCTCAGGCAGTAGGTCGACGGCCTGCCGAAGGAGTGTGAACGCGTCATCCATGTCTCGCATCGTCTCCTGTCCCCGGACGGCTGCTCATAGGCGATCAAGCAGGAGCCAGCGGCGCGACACGCTCGGATGTTCCCAGGCGCCAGGATTTCTGCCCACTACCTTCAGCAACTCGACTGCGATCCGCCCTACCGGTCGGCCAGCTGGGGTAGTTCGGACAAGCTTGTGTCAGATGCTCGCTCCTCCGGCCTGACCCGGCCCAACGGGCACGGCTTGCCGAGATCCGCGACAACTTGGTCGCCCGAATCACCGAAGCTGAGAGGGAAGGCTGGCTCGGCGAGGTCGAAGGTCTCCAGATCAGCCTGGCTGGCGCCGAGGAGAAGCTCCGCCAGCTCGATCAGGTCCACGGGCAGCATGCGCCCGTGGACCTTGGCATTCCCACCACGCGTGGTGATCGATGAACCCACGAAGGTGGGCTGCCGCATGGCCCTCAATCAAGATCGAGAACAGGTTTAAAGAAGCGTGCGTCAAACGCCCTTCAGAACACGATCAAGTGCCGCCCGGCCTGCAGGTCCCCAGTTCGGCTTGCCGCCGGGAAGGCCCCGATCTCCGTTCTGCCCCATGAGCATCAGGAAGAGGCTCTTCATAGCGGCCAGCCCGCGGGCGCGCCGGATCACCGCCTCGTCCGCAGGCGCGTACATGTCGAAGAACCGTGAGGCCGTGCCTGCGGGCAGCAGCACCCATGCGGCGGCGAGGTCCCACGCTGGATCGCCGGCGAACATGTCGCCGAAGTCGACGATGCCAAAGAGCGTTCCGTCCGAGACAACGACGTTCGCGGGATGGAGGTCGCCGTGCACCCACACCCGCGGGCCTTCCCACGCGTGGGCCGCAACGGCGTCGTCCCAGACGGCCCGGACGTCGGCAGCGATGTCGTCGGGGACAACGGCCTGGAAGAAGTTCTCGAAGCCCTCCGTGCAGTCCTTGGGATGGCCACCGCGGTCCGTAGCGCTCGGCGCCTCGGCGGGCGCCTCCACATGGAGCGCCCGGAGGAAGCCCGCCAGCGTGTCGGCCGCGTGGGCGCCGCGGCTGATCGAGCCGTGGTCCAGCGGCTCGCCGGGAACCCACGTCATCACGGTCCAGTGCTTGGGGAAGCGCTCGGACGGTTCGCCGAGCCGCACCGGGGTCGGCACCGGGAGCGGCAGGCGCGGGGCCAGCACGGGGAGCCACCGCCGTTCCTTGAGCTGGGGCTCCGAGGTGGGGTCCATGCGCTGCATGCGCACGGCCAACTCGTCGCCGAGGCGCCACATTTGGTTGCCCCAGCCGCCCGCCACCTCGCGGATGTCCAGCCCTGCAAGGTCTGGATGTTGCTCCTGCAGCAGGTCGCGGACCAGGTCCGCAGTGATCTCGATCTCGGTGTCGGTCATGCGAAGTCACAGTACTGACGCGACAGACGGAGCGGGCTCTCGCTCTCCGGAACATCTCGCTGTGATCCCTCGGGCATCACCAATTCGGTTTCAGAGAGCTACAGATCAGAGACATGGGACAGACCGGCCCCAAGTTCGGAGAAGCCTGCGTTCGCTGCCCGATGCTGCACGTCAACCCCAAGATGCTGCCCCGCCTTGCAGAGCTGGAGACCGACCTCCTCGCCCGTCGAGCACGCGCCGAAATCGAGGGCTGGGTCGGCGAAGTCGAAGGCATCGACCTCACCCTCACGTTCCTTCGCACGAAGCGGGACGAAACGCAGCGCCGAGCCCAGCGGCCGCCCGTCCACCTGGGCACCTCCAAGCCCCGCCCCATCCCCTAACGACCGGAGCCGTCTCCATGATGGACGTATCCATATGCCCGTGCGGTTCCTGCCGGGTCCGTCACCAGATGAGGACTCCGCCTCCCATCGCACCCGCGCGCCTGGCGGCATCTTCGATGGTCGCCAGCCGCTCCGAGATCGCGCCCCTGTGCTCCTGGACTGTCCGCACGGGCTCCGTTTCCGCGACGATCCTCTCCAGGTCCTCGCGGAGCAGGAGGCATTCGCGCGGGAACTCAGGGACCTGCTCGGGTTCGACCCGCAGGTCCGCTTCAGTGAGGACCGGAAAAAGCTGGTTCCCAGGGTCTGTTGCGAAAATGGATCTTGGTCGTGGATGATCACGCCCTGTGGGGCGTGGTGATCTGACGAATGGACAGTGGGCCCGGCTTGAGCCGTTGTTGCCGCAGGGCACCAAGCCGGGCCGTCCGCCGGTGTGGATGCGACGGCAGCTGATAGACGGCATCCGGTGGCGGACCCGTACCGGTGCTCCCTGGCGTGATGTGCCGGAACGCTACGGGCCCTGGGATCGGGTCTACGACCTGTTCCGGCGCTGGCAGCGCGATGGCACCTGGGCCAGGATCGTCACTCAGCTCCAAGCTCAGGCGGACGCGAAGGGCTTGATCGCCTGGGACGTGAATGTCGACTCCACCGTCTGCCGGGCCCACCAGCACGCCGCCAGGGCCTCGAAAAAGGGGATCTGCAAAAGGAACCGCCCGGCGGCATTGCCGTCGAGCCGGCCGACCACGGTCTCGGACGTTCCCGAGGCGGCCTGACCACCAAGATCCACCTTGCCGTCGAGCAGGGGCAGAAGCCGCTGAGCGTCGTGATCACAGCCGGCCAGCGGGATGACTCGCCGCAATTCGAGCCGGTCCTGGAAGCCATCCGGGTACCTCGCCTTGGTCCGGGCAGGCCCCGCAGGCGGCCGGACCGGGTGCGGGGCGACAAAGCGTACGACTCCCGCCGCAACCGGGCCTACCTGCGCAGACGCGGGATCAAGGCGACCATCCCGGTCCCCGCCGACCGTCCGCAACCGCCAGAAGCTCGGCTCCCGAGGCGGTCGGCCGCCGAAGTTCGACAAAACCGACTACCGCGAGCGGCATGCCGTCGAGTGCGGGATCAACCGTCTCAAGCGCCACCGGGCCGTGGCCACGAGATACGACAAGCTCGCCGTCCGCTACGAGGCGACCGTGCTGGTCGCAGTCCTCAACGAGTGGCTGTGACCAGCACCTTCCCAACAAACCCTAGTCGACCCTGACCACGTACTTGCCCCGCACCCCGCCCGCCTCCAGCGCCCGGTGTGCCGCCGCTGTCTCTTCCAGCGGGAAGACCGTGTCCACCGCCGGCCGCAGCTTCCCCTCTGTCACCTGGCGGGCGAGGTCGTCGAAGAGCGCACGTTCGGGGTTGCCGCTGAAGAAGCGCACCCGGCCGCGTCCGTGGACGGCGCTGGCCGCGATGTAGCCCAGCGAGGCGGCGGGCCGCGTCAGGTCGAAGGCGATGGTGACCATGCGTCCGCCGGGCTTCAGCATCCGCCGTACGGCACGCAGGTCGGTGCCCGCCGTGTCGAGGACCACGTCGAACAGTCCCAGTTCCGCAGGGGACACGGTGCGGTGGTCGACGGCGTGGTGGGCACCGAGCGTACGGACGAAGTCGAGGTTGGCAGCGCGGGCCAGGGCCGTGACCTCGGCACCGTACGCCTGTCCGAGCTGGACGGCGGCGTTGCCGACGCCGCCCGCCGCGCCCCGTACGAGCAGCCGTTCGCCGGGGCGCAGTGCGGCCTTGTCGCGGAGGGCCGTGACGGCCGTGGTGGCCACCGGCAGCGCGGCGGCGGCCACGAGGTCCAGTCCGTCCGGGACCCGGCCGAGCCGCTCGGGCCGCACCGTCACGTACTCGGCAGCGCTGCCGAATCCGGAGCTGCGGCCCAGGACGCCCCACACCTGGTCGCCGACCGCTACGCCGGTCGCGCCGGTGCCGAGTGCGGCGATTTCGCCAGTGAAGTCCAGCCCGATGCGCTGCGGGAACTTCCGGCCGGTGATGAGGCGGGCCCGACCGGAACGGGCAGCCAGTTCGCCGCCGTTCACGCTGAACGCGCGCACACGCACGAGAACCTCGCCGGGTGCCGGTCCGGGACGTGGCACCCGACCCACATACATTACCTCGGGGCCGCCGAAGCGGTCGAACAGTACGGCTTTCATCGTGCGGTCGTCCATCGTCGCGTTCTCGCCTTCGCCACCAGTGGCCGTTCGGGGGATCGTGGTGCCGAGCGTAGGCTGGCAAGCGGACGAGATCGTCCATTTGACCGGAGGTGAGAGACAGCGGTGGGGGAATCCTCTCGGATCGCGGGGCAGGACAGTCTGCGGGCGGACGCCCGGCGCAACCGGCGGCGCATCCTTTCGGCTGCCCGCGTGGTCTTCGCCGAGCACGGCATCGACGCGCCCATGGCGACCGTGGCCCGGCGGGCGGGGGTCGGCGTGGCGACGCTGTACCGGCGTTTCCCGACGCGGGACGCCCTGGTGCGGGCCGCGTTCGCGCAGCAGATGGACACCTGTGCTCGGGCGCTCACCGAGGCGCTGGCCGACCCCGATCCGTGGCAGGGCTTCCAACGGCTGGTCGAGACGGTCTGCGAACTGCAACGGGAGGAACAGGGCTTCCCGGCCGCGTTCCTCGCGGCCTTTCCGGACAGCACGCGAGAACACGCGCGGGTACGGGAACAGGCCGAGCGGGACTTCATGACCCTGGTCCGCAGGGCTCAGGCGGCGGGCGCGCTGCGGGCCGACTTCCACCCCTCCGACTTTGCCGTAGCCCTGCTGTCCCACTGCGGTCTGGTCACCGCACTGCCGGGTGACCGTGCGGCGTCCCGGCGTCTGGTGGCGTACTTGCTCCAGTCGTTCCGCGCCGAGGCGGCCCACGGAGCGCTGCCGGCGCCGAGCGCACTGTCGCTGCGCAGTCTTCCGCTCGCGGCCCACGGCTCCCGGGGACAGCGGTCCTCCGGAGCCTGATACGAAGCGGCGCCTGCCGCGTGGCCCGCCCTTCGGGCGACCGCGCCGCTTTCGCAACAGTCCCACTGAGTTCCACCGTTCGCTACACAGACCCAAATTCTGAGATCCGCAGATCAAGACGCCCACTGTTTCGAGTGATGGCGGTCGGTTCTGTCCGGCTCTCCCGTCTTGGGTGCGCACAGAGTGTGCCGTAGTCGGAGGTGCTACCAGCTGGTTGCCGATCGTTCTGTGGCCGGGTCGGCTTCTTGGGTGGCGGCCCAGGTGGCGAGGAGGCGCAGTCCTTCTTCGGAGGGGGAGCCGGGTTCGGCGGTGTAGATGGTGAGAGTGAGGCCGGGGGCGGCGGCCATTTCCAGGCCCTCGAAGGCGAGGGAGAGGTCGCCGACGGCATGGTGGTGGAAGTGCTTGGTGCCGGTGCCGTGGTGGCGGACATTGTGCGCCCCCCACCGGGTACGGAATGCGTCACTGCGGGTGCACAGCTCCCCGACCAGGTCGTGCAGGTCCTTGTCGTGGGGGTTGCGGCCGGCTTCGGCACGCACGATTGCGACGGTGATGTCGGCGAAGGCGTCCCAGCCCGGGTAGAAGCGGCGGGAGGCGGGGTCAAGGAAGGTGAAGCGGGCCAGGTTCTGCTGGTTGCTGGGCGTGGTGTAGACGTCGGTGTAGAAGGCGCGGAAGAGCTGGTTGGCGGCGAGGATGTCCATCCGTCCGTTGCGGACGAACGCCGGTCCGGCGGTGATCGCGTCCAAGGTCCATTGCAGGCTGCGGTGCGGTGTCCACTGCCGGGTGGCGGCACGGTGGCGGGGGCGGGTGAGGGCGTCGGAGCCGTCGGCTGCCTGGGCCAGGTGCAGCAGGTGGGCGCGTTCGGCGTCATCGAGCCGCAGGGCGCGGGCCAGGGCTTCCAGGACGGCCGGGGAGACTCCGGCGAGGTTGCCGCGCTCCAGTTTGGAGTAGTACTCGACGCTCATGTCGGCGAGGGCCGCGACCTCGCTGCGGCGCAGGCCCGGCACACGGCGCCGGGATCCGGAGGGCAGTCCGGCCTGGTCGGGGGTGATCTTGGCGCGCCGCGAGGTGAGGAACTCGCGGACCTCCTCACGGTTGTCCATGCCTTCGACGGTACGTCTCCCGCGCCGCCACAGGGATGTACTGCCGGTACACCCCTTGTCAGTAACTCGCTGCGCGCGTGAAGAGGGGGTTACCTGGAAGGCGTGGTGCTTCTCCTTCCGGCCGCGAAGGCGGCGAAGGCGCAGCTCCGCGCCCGGCTCGGGCGGTCCGCCGCCCGAGGCTCCGGGGTCCGCACCCTGTACCCGGTACGCAAAGGAACCTCTCATGCGCGGCGCAGTGATCCACGCCCCCGGCGACATCCGCTTCGAGACTCTGGAAGACCCGAAGATCGAGCACCCGACCGACGCGATCATCCGCACGGCCGTGACCTGTGTGTGCGGCTCCGACCTGTGGCCCTACCGCGGTGCGGAGCCCACCGACTCGGCCCATCCCATGGGCCACGAGTACGTCGGCTTCGTAGAGGAAGTCGGGAGCGAGGTGACCGCGGTCAAGCCCGGCCAGTTTGTCGTCGGATCGTTCGCGACCTCGGACAACACCTGTGCGAACTGCCGCAACGGGTTCCAGTCGAGCTGCTTGAACCGCGAGTTCATGTCCACCTGCCAGGCCGACTACGTCCGCATTCCCAACGCCCAAGGCACCCTGGTGGCCACCGACGGCGTGCCTGACGAGCGGTCCTGGCCGGGATTGCTGGCCGTCTCGGACGTGATGGGCACCGGCTGGTGGGCAGCGGAGGCCGCCGAGGTCAAGCCCGGCTCGACCGCCGTGGTCGTCGGTGATGGCGCGGTTGGCCTGTGCGCGGTGATCGCGGCGAAGGAGATGGGCGCGGAGCGGATCATCGCCATGTCCCGCCACGAGAGCCGGCAGAAGCTCGCCCGGGAGTTCGGCGCGACCGACATCGTCGCCGAGCGTGGAGACGAGGGCGTGGCCCGGATCAAGGAGCTGACCGGGGGGATCGGCGCGGACAGCGTCCTGGAGTGCGTCGGCACCGCCCAGTCCATGAGCCAGGCCCTGCACTCGACCCGCCCGGGTGGCAACGTCGGCTTCGTCGGCGTTCCCCACGAGGTCGCGCTCGACGGGCAGGAGCTGTTCTTCTCCCACGTCGGCCTGCGTGGCGGCCCGGCCCCCGTCCGCCGCTACCTTCCCGACCTCATCGACCGCGTCCTGTCGGGCCGGATCAACCCGGGCAAGGTCTTCGACCTCACCCTCCCCCTCGACCAGGTCGCCGAAGGCTACAAGGCCATGGACGAACGCCGCGCCATCAAGACCCTCCTCACTCCCTGACCCTCCCTGTCAACCGCACGAGGAGCAACCGTGCAGATCACCCGCAGTTCGATCGACACCGTCAAGGGGCCGGCCGACTGGTTCACCGGCGACGTCTACATCGACGCCGTCGCCGCAGCCCCCGCCCCGTCCCGGGTCACCGCCAATCTGGTGCACTTCATGCCCGGTGCCCGCACCCACTGGCACCGTCACCCGCTGGGCCAGACCGTCTTCGTCACCGAAGGGATCGGCCTGTGTCAGCGCCGGGGCGGTCCGGTGGAGGTCATCCGGCCCGGCGATCGCGTCCTGTTCGAGGCCGATGAAGAGCACTGGCATGGTGCCGCGCCGAATCGGCTGATGGTCCACCTGGCCATCAACGAGGGCGACGACGACCACGACGTCGTGCACTGGCTGAACCCCGTCACCGACGAGGAGTACGCCACAGCCCCGGCCACCAGCTGAACCCGACGGGTCTGGTTCGGGTAGCCAAGGAGCTGCACGGCCACGAACGGACGCCGCGCCGTCAGGCCCTCCCCGTGACCAGGCCGCTCTTTCCTCGGGCGGCCCTGATGCAGCCTGCCCGCACTCACGTTGTTGAGGAGAACGACAGTGACCACCTTCGCCCTCGTCGGCGCCGGCCCCGGCCTGGGGCTGGCGGCTGCCCGTCGCTTCGGTAAAGCGGGCCACCGCGTCGCCCTCCTGTCGCGCAGCGCCCAGCAGCAGGACAACCTGGCATCGGAACTGGCGAGGGAGAACGTCCACGCCCGTGGCTTCACCGCTGACGTCCTCGACCCTGCCTCCCTCACCGCGGCCCTGCGCGAGGCCGCGGACACGCTGGGAGCCGTCGAGATTCTGCAGTTCAGTCCGGTGCCCCGCGGCGACTTCATGAAGCCGGTCCTGGACACCACCGCGGCCGACCTGGACGATCCGCTGGACTTCTCCGTCAAGGGGCCGCTCACCTGCGTGAACGCGGTCCTGCCCGGCATGCGGGAGCTGGGCCGGGGCACGCTGCTGTTCGTCAACGGCGCCAGCGCGGTACGCCCGCACCTCGACCGGGCCGGCACCTCGATCGCGTTCGCAGCCGAGAGCGCCTACGCGGCGATGCTCCATACCGCGCTCGCCCGGGAGAACAATCCACGCCGCGCAGCTCATCGTCCCCGGGGCGATCAGCGCCGACTCCAGCCCGGAGGCGCTGGCTGAGCGGCTGTACGGCCTGCACACCGACCGCAAGGGCTTCCGCCACTACGCCGAGCCCATGCCCGACCCGCAGGACGGCACCCCATGACCTTCCTCCTTCGCCGGGCCCTGACCGCCACCGCTACCACCGGCGTGCTGCTGTTGACCGCGACCGTCTGCTCCGACGACTCGCCCGCCGAGCAGGCCCTCGCCACAACAACCTCCGTGTCATCGTCCGCCCCGGCGTCCGAGCAGCCGCAGACCTCGGCGTCAGCAAGCGCGTCCGGATCAGACAGGAGCACTTCGATGGACATCCGCGTCACCATCGACGGCCAGCTCGTCGACGCGACCTTGAACGACAGCCCGGCCGCCCGCGACCTCGCCTCCCTGCTCCCGCTCACCCTGGACCTGGAGGACTTCCACGGAACTGAGCGGATCGCCGACCCGCCGAGGAAGCCGACCACCGAGGACGCCCCCGAACCGGCCGCGGCCAAGGTCGGGGACATCGCCTACTTCGCACCGTGGGGCAACCTCGCCATCTTCTACAAGGACGGCCCCGCCGCCTCCTCCGACCTGCTGATCCTCGGCCACATCGACGCCGACGCCGACCAGCTGTCCGGAGCCGACCGCGTCACCATCGAAGCCGCCTCCTAACCCGCCTACCCCTCATACGGGAAGAAGTTTTCGCATGCCCTCCGCCACCGGGTCCACCCCCGGCAAACTCCCCTTCGTCGTCTGGGTGCTCGCCGCCGGCACGTTCCTGATGGGCACCACCGAGTTCGTCATCGCCGGACTGCTGCCCGAGATGGCCGCCGACCTGAACGTGAGCGTGTCCCACGCCGGTCTGCTGATCACCGCGTTCGCCGTCGGCATGATCATCGGCGGGCCCACGATGGCCATGGCCACCCTGCGCCTGCCTCAGCGCCACACCCTCATCGGCGCACTCACCGTCTTCGCCCTCGGGCACGCCGTCGCCGCGCTCAGCACCTCCTTCACCATCGTGCTCACCGCCCGCGTGGTGACCGCCCTGGCCACCGGAGCGTTCTGGGCCGTCGGCTTCGTCATCGCCACCACCACTGCCGGGCCCGCAAGCGCCGCGCGGGCGGTCGGCGTCATGATGGGCGGCCTCACGCTGGCCAACGTGATCGGTGTGCCGATCGGCTCGTTCGTCGGCCACTACACCGGCTGGCGCGGCCCGTTCTGGGCACTCGCCGTCCTCGCCGCGCTGGCCGCCGCGTTCGTCGGCCGGTTCATCCCCCGTACCGGACAGCGGGCCGAGGTGACGGTGCGGGCCGAGGTCCAGGCCCTCAAGCAGGGACGGCTGTGGCTGGCGCTCGGCGCGGCCGTGCTGATCATGGGCGGGGTCCTTGCGACGTACACCTACATCACGCCGCTGCTGACCGACCGGGCGGGCATCCCGGCCGGTGCCGTACCGCTGGTGCTGATCGCCTTCGGTATCGGTGCGCTGGGCGGTACCGCCATCGGCGGGCGTCTCGGAGACCGTCGCCCGATGGTCACGACGATCACCGCGGCGGCGGCCACCTCCCTCATCCTGCTGGCCCTGATCCCGGCCTCGAACAGTCCGGTGGCCGCCGTGGTCCTGGTCTTCGGCATGGCCCTGGCCGGGTTCACCGTCAACCCGGTCGTCACCTCCCTCGCCGTCCGCTTCGCGGGCGATGCCCCCACCCTCACCTCGGCGCTGACCACATCCGGCTACAACACCGGCATCGCCGCCGGTTCCCTCGTCGCGGGCCGGGCCCTGGACTCCTCGCTCGGCCTGACAGGACCGGCCCTGGTCGGCGCCGTCTTCGCCGCGCTCACCCTGCTGCCTCTGATCGCCCTCGCCCTGCGCGGCACCGCCGGCCCCTCACGGATCGTCGCCCGCCACACCACCGACGCTGACGAACCGCGGCAGACAGCTGACGCCACCACGACGACCGCACGCTGAACACCGCCTCCGTACGCCTTCGTTGGGAGCAACCGCCATGAACCCCACCTACGACTTCCACGGCCAGGTCGCCATCGTCACCGGCGCCTCCTCCGGCATGGGCCTGGCCAGCGCCCGCGCCTTCGCCGCCTCGGGAGCCGCCGTCGCCCTCGCCGACATCAACGAGGACGCCGTCAACGCCGCTGCCAAGCAGCTCGCCGAAGACGGCCACCGAGTCCTCGCGCTGGTCTGCGACGTCACCGACGAGGGCCAGGTCGCCGCCGCCGTCGACCGCACGGTCGAAGCCTTCGGCCGGCTCGACATGGCCTACAACAATGCCGGCATCATGCCCCCGCCCACCGACGCCGCCGACGAGACTGCCGACCAGTTCGACCGTGTCCAGGGCATCAACCTGCGGGGCATCTGGGCGAGCGTGAAGCACGAACTGCGCCACATGCGGGAGCAGGGAAGCGGCGCGATCGTCAACTGCTCCTCCCTCGGCGGTCTGGTCGGCAACCCCGGCCGCGCCGCATACCACGCCACCAAGCACGGCGTGATCGGCCTGACCAGGAGTGTCGCCCTCGAATACGGCTCCCGCGGAGTCCGGATCAACGCCGTCTGTCCTGGCACGATCAGCACCCCGATGGTCGACGCCATGGTCGAAGGCGGAGAACTCGACCGCGGCCAGGCCGAAGCGGGCCAGGCCATCGACCGGCTCGGCACCGCCGACGAGATCGCCCAGGCCGTCCTGTGGCTGTGCAGTGACGGCGCGAGCTACGTCACCGGCATCGCCCTGCCCGTCGACGGCGGCTACACCGCCCAGTGACCCACTCCCGGGCCGGGTACGACATGACGCCCGGACCCTGTTCCCGTACGAATCGAACACTCGTAGGTCTCCTGGCCGCCAGGAGACCACCGGGCCATGCCCTCCCGCACGGGCGCCACCGCTGTGCTGCTGACCCTGTCCACGACGCGAAGGTCTCCCCACATGCCCACCGAACCCGTCCCGCAAGAACCCGGCGCAGTACCCGCCGAGCCGCAGTCGCGCATAGCGCCGACCCGGCGCACCTGTCCTCAGACGCGCCAGGCGGTCGTGCGGCCCTCCTGCTCGTGCAGCCGGTCGCGCTGGCGCTGCTGACCGGCTGTATGAGCAGCAGTACTGGTGACGGAGCCGCCCAGCAGACGTCATCGCCGGCCGCTGCCTCGCAGGCGGTGGCCGCCGTCGACACCCTCGCCGAAGCCTTGAACCGCCTCGCCGGAGCTGCATTGCGCACGGCAGGTGAACGCGCAGGCCGCGCACGGAAGGAACCACGCTCCATGTCACTCATCCTGGTCACCGGCGCGTCGAGCGGACTGGGCCTGGCGACAGCGTCCGAGCTCGTGGACCGGGGCCACGACGTCGTCCTGCACGCCCGCAGCCCGGCTCGTCTGGAGGACCTGGGCGTCAGCGACCGGATGCGCGGCGTCGTGCTCGGCGACCTCGCCCACCCGAAAGAGACGGCGAGCGTGGCCGAGCAGGCGAACGCGCTCGGACGCTTCGACGCGGTCGTCCACAACGCCGGCACGATGGACGGCCCCGACGTGATCGCGGTCAACGTCCTGGCCCCCTACCTGCTGACCGCCTCGATGCCGCAGCCGGGCCGGGCCGTCTTCCTGTCCAGCTCGATGCACCACTCCGGCCGCTCCGACGTCAATCCCGTGCTCGCCGGCCACGGCGGCTCCTACTCCGACAGCAAGCTGCTCGTCACCGCGCTCGCACTGGCCCTCTCCGCCCGGCACCCGCAGCTGCTCTCGCACGCGGTCGACCCCGGCTGGGTGCCGACCCGGATGGGCGGTCCATCCGCGACCGATGACCTCGCCGAGGGGCATCGAACCCAGGCGTGGCTCGCCACCGCCGCAGAAAGCGAGATCGATCCGCGCACTGGCGGCTACTGGCACCACCGCTCCGTACGCCGACCGCACCCGGCTGCGGTGGACCCGGTGTTCCAGCGGCAGCTCCTCGACGCCCTCCACGCGCGCACCGGCCTCGCCCTGCCCGATGCCGACGGGGCCGCATGAACGCCCCTCGCGCTGACGCCCATGCGAGCGTGCACGTGCCCGATACCGTCGCGACCTGGCTCGCAGGCGAGCGGGGGGGCTGGCGACCACCCGCCGTAGTGGAGCACCGCACCCTGGTGCCGGTCTGGTTCGTGTTCGACCGCTCCGAGGCGACCTGGTGGATCTCCACCGGCGCGGCATCGGCCAAGGTCCGCACATCGCCGAACGGCCGCAGGTGTCCCTCGCGCTGGAGGACGGCGGATCCCCGCTCGTCGCCGAAGGCACCGCTCGCCTCCACCAGGCCCCGTTCCCCACTCCGATCATCGAGGCGTTCGCAACCAAGTACGAGGGCTGGGACATCACCGACCCCTACGCACCCGGCGACGTCCGCGTCCTCGTCGAGGTGACCACCACCCGGTGGCTCCTCGGCGGAACCTGAACCACCCACGAGAGGCATCCATGAAGACCGTTCCCTTCGGAACCACCGACACCGAGGTCCCCAACGTCGTCGCGGGCATGATGCGCATCGCCGGCGACAGCGACGAACAGATCCGCGCCCTGTACACGGCCGCCCGCGAGTCTGGCATCGACTTCTTCGATCACGCGGACCTGTACGGGTTCAACCACCCCGGCGGCGGACCGCACCTGTGCGAGCGCCGGTTCGCCGCGGCACTGCGGCTGACCTCGTCGGAGCGCGAGCAGATCACCCTGCAGACCAAGACGAGCATCGTCGCCGACCCCTGGAGCTACGACCAGTCCTACGAGCACATCGTGACCTCGGCCGAGGAATCGCTGAAGGCGCTGGGCACCGACCACCTCGACGTCCTGCTCCTGCACCGTCCCGACGCACTCGTCGAGCCCGAAGAGGTCGCGCGCGCGTTCGACCACCTCGAGACCAGCGGTAAGGCCCGCGCATTCGGGGTGTCCAACCACACCCCGCGCCAGATCGACCTGCTGAAGACCGCTGTCACCCAGCCGATCGTCGCGAACCAGGTGCAGCTGTCGATCACGCACTCCACGCTCATCGCGCAGGGCCTGTCGTCCAACATGGCCGGTTTCGACGACTCGATCACCCGCGACGGCGGTGGACTCGTCGACTACGCCCGGATCAACAGGATCACGCTGCAGGCGTGGAGCCCGTTCCAAAAGGGCTTCCAGGACGGCGTCTTCCTCGGCTCCGAGGACCACCCGGAACTGAACGCCGAGCTGGATCGCCTCGCCGCCAAGTACGACGTGACGCCGACCGCGATCGCGGTCGCCTGGATCACCCGCCACCCCGCCGGCATCCAGGTCGTGCTCGGCACCACCCGGCCCCAGCGCGTCGTCGACGCCGCCGCAGGCTCGGACATCCCGCTGTCCCGCAGCGAGTGGTACCGGCTCATCCAGGCCGCCGGCCACAACGTCCCCTGATCCCGCGTCCCGTGCGCTCTCGCCCGTGCGCGACCTCAACCACGAACAGAAGGCCGGGGATCCGCCCCGCAAACTGTCGACCAAGGGCGCCCCGACGGGGCCGACCCCGGCCGGGTGAGCGCTCCTATTACTCGACCTGGGGCGCTCTCCCTAGCTACTGCGGCAATGCCCCGCACGCGGACGGCCTCGCCCCCATCGGCCACATGGCCGACAACGACATCACCCAGCTCGCCACCGCCGACCGGATCACTATCGAAGCCACCTGCTGACCGACCACCTCGGCAATGCGCACACCGCATACCCATACCGCCAGAACCTGGACCGACCCCCGCCGGTTTCGACAGAGCAACCGCGTGGCACCTATTCCCCCTGGCAGCAGGGCCGCGAGGCCCGCATTCCAGGGGAGCCGGATGTAGCCGGTGCTGCCCGGTTCCCTACCGGCAACCACTGGCCGGTCCACTCCGGCCTCTCACGATCCCGCCCCGTACCACCTTCAAGGAAGGACAGAAAATGACCGCGCCTACCGAGGGATACAACGGCAAAGTGGCCTTCGTGACCGGCGCCGCTTCCGGCATCGGCCGGGCCACCGCCCTCGCCTTTGCCCGCGCCGGCGCCCAGGTGGCACTGGCCGACCTCTCCCCCGACGGCCTGAAGGAAACCGCCCGTCTCATCGCCGCCGACGAAGGCCGCCAGACCCTCACCCTGACCTGTGACGTCACCAGCGAACACGACGTACAGGCAGCGGTGGACAAGGCCGTCGAGGACTTCGGCCGCATCGACGCCGTCTTCAACAACGCCGGCATCGAGCAACCCGTCAAGCCCGCCACCGACATCTCCAAGGACGAATGGGACCGCATCATCGGCGTCAGCCTCACCGGCGTCTTCCTGTGCCTGAAGGCCCAAATCCCCCACATAGTCCGCCAGGGCGGCGGCGCCATCGTCAACGTCTCCTCCGGAGCCGGCGTCAAGGGCTTCCAAGGCCAGGCCGCCTACGCCGCCGCCAAACACGGCGTCATCGGCCTGACCAAATCCGCCGCCCTGGACTACGCAGCCGCAGGCGTCCGCATCAACGCCGTCTGCCCCGGCATCATCGACACCGAGATGATCCGCCGCTTCGGCGACACCCGCCCCGGCGGACGCGAAGGACTCATCGCCGACGAACCCGTCGGCCGCCTAGGCAAGCCCGAAGAGATCGCATCCGCCGTCCTGTGGCTGTGCTCCGAGGGCGGTGCCTTCACCACCGGCACCGCCCTCGTCGTCGACGGCGGCCAAACCGTCTAGGCGGCAGCGGCGCACACCCGCGACGGCTTCTTCACCCCGTCGGCGGGCGATCGGAGTCGCCGAGGCCCGCAGCTCCCAGATGCACTGCCACCCGTTGACATCCAACCTAGTCGGACCAGGTCAGCGGACTACACACGACTGACTTGGCTGTCAAAGGACACCAGCCGAGGCAGTGGTCGCGCAACGTAGGCGCTGACCGTGGCCAGGGTCTCCGCCTCGTGCAGGTCGACGACCCGCTCGAACCGGACTTCGACCGGGCGCCCTTGGGATGACCGTCACGGTGCCGGACCACGACACGCCGCCGCCCGTAGGCCAGGTCGTCCAGGTGCAGAGCGAGGACCTCGCCGGGCCGCAGGCCGCCGTGGAGCATCAGCAGCATGATCGCCTTGTCGCGCAGCCCGCGAAGCTGCGAGAGCAGCAACTCGACCTGGTCGTCGCCCAGAGGGCGCGGCACCCGCTGCACGGTCTTGGCACGCACGGCTCGCCGGACGGGGCGCTGCCGGCTGGCCCGGCCCATGAACGGACGATGCCGATCGGAACCGCGCTGCGGCGCGGGGTCCGGCCGCTTCTCGATCGGGTTGGCCCGCTCCAGCAGCCCGGCCAGGATCACGTACTCGTAGAACGAGGACACCGCAGCCAGAATCCGGTCCACCGTGCTCGCCGCGAGCTTGGTCGCCGGGCCGTCGGCGTCCATCGTCACCACCGACAGCGTCATCCGCCGACGCGGCCGACGGGACGGCACCGACGGCAGGTACTCCAGCAGCGCGATCGCGTCCGGCGGTCCGAATCGCTCCCAGCTCAGGTCCTCGCTCGCGAAGAAGCGCCACAGGTGCCGAAGGTCGTAGGCGTACGGGACGAGCGTGTTCGGTGAGCAGTCCCGGGCGCCAAGGAAGCGCAGGAACCCGGCAACGACCTCGACCGGCACACCGTCTCCGTCGACCAGTTCGACCAAGGTCGAGCCGTCCTCTTGCTGCCGCTGCTGTACGCGCACGGACACCCCCGGAGCCATCGCACCTGACGGCACGGACTGCCGCCCGGAGTCGCGCGGGTGCCGGGCACGGCCATCCGACCGGTCCCCGACGCCTGGTCGCGGACCAAGAACAGTCTCACCGTCAACGGTTCTACCGCTGCTCGTGCCTGCCCCGCCCTGCCGTCCGGGGCAGCCGGTACCGCCTACCGTCTCCGTGCGGCCTTTCCTGTCCACGCGGGCAGTCGTTCCTCACGGCGTGTACCGCATCCGCTGCGCTGACAGGGTGCCGTCCGGCAGTCGGGGTGCGTGTTCGTTCGTATGGAAAGTGATCGCGTGCTTACGTAGCGCGCGTGCTTGAGGAATCTTTTCTCCATCTTTCCGATCGTTCTCCGGCGGACGGGGCGGTCTTCGTGTGGCCCGCCTGGGAGGTGCGGGAGGGCGAGCACGCGACGCGCTGGTTCCATGTGCGGCTCACCTTCGCCGACGGGGCCGGTGTGGAAGCGCTCGCCCTGGTGTCCGGGCTCTGCGTCTGCGTCGAGGACGTACGGGCCCGGCCCGCGTTGTCACTGGAGGACCTGGCGCTGTTCGCCGACTGGATCGAGGGGCCGCTCGCACGGGCGTGCGGTGCCGGCGACGGGCCGGACCCCGGCGACGGACCTGGCCCCGGCGACGGGACGGCCGGTGTCGTAGCTGCCGGGATCTCGTCGGCCGCCGTCATCCGGTCGGCCGCAGACGACGAAGCGGCATCCGGGGGCGGCTCCGCCGTCCGGGCCCGGCCGCCCGGTGCGAAGGAGCCGAAGACGCGCAGCCGCGCGGTCCGGCCGCGGGAGCCCGTGGGGAGACGCCTCGTGGCGCGGGAGTACCGCGCGGCCCAGGAGGAGGGCGTCGACCCGGTCCTCGCCGTGATGTGCGCGACCGGATACAGCCGGCGCGGAGCGCTCAGGGTCATCGGACGTGCGCGTGACGCAGGCCTGTTGACCCCGCGTCACACCCGGCGGTCGTCAGAGTAGGGAGCGCATCCGTGTGATCTCGCTCGTCTGCTGGGCGACCACGTCGTCGGCCATCTCCTCGATCTGAATGTTGTTGCCCTCCGACTTCACCTCCGTGGCCATGGTGATCGCCCCTTCGTGATGGGTGATCATCAGCGTGAGGAAGAGCTGGTCGAAGGCCTTCCCCTCGGCCGCGCGGAGGTTCTCGAGCTGGCCCGGGGTCGCCATTCCGGGCATCGTCGCGTGGTCGTGTCCGTGGGAGTGCCCGTCGGACTCCTCGGACTTGCCGTGTCTCGTCAGCCAGCCCTCCATCGCCTTGATCTCCGGCTGCTGCGAGGCGGCGATCCGCTCGGCCAGTTTGACGATCTTCGTCGACTCGGCACGGTCCGGGACGAGTTCTGTCATCTCCAGTGCCTGCGAGTGGTGCTCGATCATCATGCGGGAGTAGGAGACGTCCGCCGAATTGGGGGAGTCGTCCTCGACGCGCTGCTCCGCCGCCTCCTCGGCCGACAGGGTCCGGTTCTGCCCCCCGGGCTCGCCCGGCGCGATCACCGAAGGGCCGCCCGCCGAGGCCGGCCCGGCGTCGTCCGTGTCGGAGTCGCAGCCCGTGATGCCGAGTACGGCCAGGGCGATCAGCCCGGTCGCGGCGACGGAC
Source organism: Streptomyces yamdrokensis (assembly GCF_053890455.1). Lineage (NCBI taxonomy): Bacteria > Bacillati > Actinomycetota > Actinomycetes > Kitasatosporales > Streptomycetaceae > Streptomyces > Streptomyces yamdrokensis. The sequence goes on along the minus strand of NZ_CM132679.1, from coordinate 814,715 downwards.
ACGCGTGACGCACGGCGGTGGAACACAGGACCTCCTGGGGCAGGCGGGTGGCACGACACCTCGTGAGCGCTGACGACTGTCCTAGCACGCTTCCGCGCGGCAGTGATCAAAAAACTTCGTTGCGAGTGTGTTGCCCACTGTTGATATGTGCATGCTCAGGACCATACTGCCGGAGCAGAACCCGTTCCGAGCTGAACGGAACAAGGGAGGAAAACAGTGATCCTGTTGAATGTTCCCCGAACCCGGCGCAGACGGCTGGGAGTTGCCGCGGCGGCCGGTGGGCTGCTGGCGGCGCTGCTGACCGCAGCCCCGGCCGCGGCGACCCCCGACCCCGGGGACGCGCCGCCCGCCTCGAAGGAGATGTCGAAGAGCGCGCAGGCAAAAGCGCGCGAGGCCATCGCGGAGGGCGAGATACCCGCCCAGGACGAGATCGTCCACTCCGACAACATCCGTCATGTCGCGCACGTCCCCAAGGACGCGCTGACCGGCACCAATTCGGACCTGGCCTTCCAGGGCCGGTACGCCTTCGCCGGGAACTACGACGGTTTCACCATCTACGACATCAGCAACCCGAAGTCGCCGAAGACGGTGTCCCAGGTGCTGTGCCCCGGTTCCCAGAACGACATCTCCGTCTCCGGCGACCTGCTGTTCCTCTCCACCGACTCGTCGCGCAGCGACAGCAGTTGCAACAGCACCACGCAGCCGGTGACCGAGAAGTCCTCGTGGGAGGGCATGAAGGTCTTCGACATCAGCAACAAGCGCAACCCGCGCTACGTCGCCGCCGTCGAGACCGCCTGCGGCTCGCACACCCACTCGCTGGTGCCCGAGGGCAAGAACGTCTACGTGTACGTCTCCTCGTACTCGCCGAACGCCGCCTACCCCGACTGCCAGCCGCCGCACGACGGCATCTCCGTCATCAAGGTGCCGCGCAAGGCCCCGCACAAGGCGGCCGTGGTCGGGTTCCCGGTGCTGTTCCCCGGTGAGGGGCCCGACGGCGGCGGCAACCCGGGCGGGCCCACGAACCCGGGTGTCTCCAAGACCACGGGCTGCCACGACATCACCGTGCTGCCCTCCAAGGACCTGGCGGCCGGCGCCTGCATGGGTGACGGCATCCTGCTCTCCATCAAGGACCCCGAGCGCCCCAAGGTGATCGACCGGGTGCAGGACAACGTCAACTTCGCCTTCTGGCACTCGGCGACGTTCAACCAGCGGGCCGACAAGATCGTGTTCACCGACGAGCTGGGCGGTGGCGGTGCCGCCACCTGCAACGCCGAGGTCGGACCGGACCGCGGCGCGGACGGCATCTACGACGTCGTCGGCAAGGGCGACAAGCGCAAGCTCGTCTTCCGCAGCTACTTCAAGATTCCGCGTCACCAGGCCGACACCGAGAACTGCGTCGCCCACAACGGCTCGCTGATCCCGGTCAAGGGCAAGGACCTCATGGTCCAGGCCTGGTACCAGGGCGGCGTCTCCGTCTGGGACTTCACCAACTCCTCGAAGCCGAAGGAGATCGCCTACTTCGAGCGGGGGCCGCTGAGCACCGACCGGCTCGTCACCGGCGGTTCGTGGTCGGCGTACTACTACAACGGCTACATCTACTCGAACGACATCGCCAAGGGCTTCGACGTCCTGAAGATCGACGACCGGCGCACGGATCCGGCCCGCTGGGTCAAGATGCGTGAGCTCAACGTGCAGACGCAGCCGGACTACTTCGACTGACCGTCCGGCTCGGGGCGACGGGCGGGCGCCGAGGGCTCCGGCGCCGCCCCGGTCGCGAAGAACCGCGACACATCCGTCCGGTCGGGTACGTCCGTGCCGCCCGCCCCCTTTGGGCCGGGCGTTCCGCCCGAGTGGTCCCGTCCGCCCGCCCGGCCCCCGTCCTCGGGCCGGGCGGGCGGACTCGTCGCACCCGTCCCGCCGGGCACCCCGGTGTCCGGCGGGACACCCAGTTCCCAGTCCAGCCGGTATCGCTGGAACAACTCCTCGCGCAGCGCCGTGACGGGCATCGGCACACCTGGCACCAGCGCCGAGTACACGGCGCCCATCAGCAGGGCGCGCAGCATCGGATAGTCGCTGCCGACCTGCGTCGAGCCGTACCGGGCGACGGTGTCGCTCAGCAGTTCCGCCAGCCGCCGCTGCTCGGGGCAGGGCAGGAAACCCTCGGCCTGCAGCAGCCCGGCCATGTGCTGGCGCATCAGTACGGGACGGTCCCGGGCCAGGCCCAGGACCGCGTCGATGGCCCGCGCCATCCGCTCCCGCCCGTCGTCGGTGCGCGGTTCCTGTTCCAGCGCCTCCTCGAGTGTCCGGTGCATCAAGCGGTGCACGGCGGACTGAACCAACTGGCGCTTCCCCGGGAAGTAGTACGACACCAGACCTCGCGCGGAACCCGCCCGGTCGGCGATGTCGCCGAGCGTCGTCGCGTCGTAGCCGCGCTCGCTCACCAGCTCCACGGCGGCCTGCAGAAGCCGCTCCTTCGAACGCCTTCGCAACTCTTCATTGACCGAGGCGCTGCGCGGGGACATGCTGGACTCCTGCGTTGACTGGCTGGCAGCCAACTATACTCAGCGCATCCGGTCGGGCCCCTCGTGGGTCCACGCCGGGCTGCCGTCCTCCTCGGGCGGCGCGGGGGATCGCCCGAGGAGAACGGCGGCAGCACGGCACGGCACGGGTCCTTTCGCTCAGGGCACAGGGCCGCCGGGCCATCGGGACGCCGGGGCACCGGCACCTCGCACGGTCACGGGTGCCGTTGACCGTGGATCCGTACCCCCACCACCACGACCACGATGCCGAGGAGCCAGCCGCCGAGCACATCCGTGGGCCAGTGGACGCCGAGCCAGACGCGGGTGAGGCCGACGCCGCCGACCGAGAGCACCGCCAGGGCCACGGCCCAGCCCCACAGGGCCCGGCCCACGCCGCGGCGGTGCAGCAGCCACAGCAGGAGACCGAAGGTGACGACGGCGGTCATGGCGTGCCCCGAAGGGAACGCCGCGTAGTGGGCCGAGTCCACCGGGTCCGGCCACACGGGGCGGGCGCGGTCCACCACCGCTTTCAGGACCTGCTGCACCGTGGCCCCCACGGCGCACGTCACCACCAGCCACACCGCGGTCCACCGGGCCGCGTACCGGTACCACAGCAGCAGCGCGACCGCCCCGCACAGCGCGCGCATGGTCCATGGGTCCCAGACCCAGTCCGTCAGGACGCGGGCCGTCCGCGTCAGCCCCGGTTCGTCGACCGCCCAGCGGTGGAAGGCCGAGGCGATGTCGCGGTCCAGGCCGGTCAGCGGGCGCCACTTTGCGGCGACCAGGATCAGCAGAAGGACCGAGCACACGGCCGGGACGCCGAGGAGAGCGGCGGACGGGCGGTGCTCCGGTGGACGGGGCGGTGGCCCGAGGCCGACGGGAGAGATGTGGGGGGAGGGCATACAGCGATCCTCGCCGACCCAGGGGGGCCGGAGCCAGTCCCCCGCCCGCCGGCGGTCTCACGGGCCCGGTCGTCCTCCGCCACCGCCTCACCCCGGCGCCCCGTGCCCCCGGAGCTCCGCCGGACCCCGCGTCTTCGGCAGGACCCGCCGGGCAGGCCCTACCCCAGTGCCCGCAGCCCCGGTACGAACGCCACCAGTACCGGGATCACCGGTACCAGCGACGCCACGGCCGTCAGCCGCAGCCGGTGCCACGCCGGGAGCCGCTCCGGGGGAGTCAGCAGCCGGTGCACCCGGGCCGGGACCTGGCCCTGAGGGGACGGGCAGGGGCCGAAAACCCCCCGGTGCTCGTTGAGTTCGACCAGGGCCAGGGCGGTCGTCAGCCGGCCGAAGCGGCGGGAGGCCGTGTCGTCGGCGGCGAGTTCGACCAGCCGGTGCATCTCGTCGCGGAACGCGGCGAACACCGGCACCTGCGGGAAGCCGCCGGCGAGCGCGGAGGAGCAGTGCAGCAGCCAGTCGTGCCGGGCCTGCGCGTGCCCCCGCTCGTGCGCGAGGACGGCGTCCAGCCGACGGCCCTTCAGCCGGCGCAGCGCGGCCGTGGTGACGACCAGCCGGGGCGGGGAGCCGGGCAGCCACCACGCTTCGGGGTGTTCGCCCTCCAGGACCACCAGCCGCTCGGCGCCGGGCTCCTCGCCGGGCAGCAGCGGCGCCCGCACCAGAAGCTCGGCCCGGCGGGCCCGCCGCCGAGCACGGGCCCGTACGACCTCGCGGACCAGCATCACCGCGGTCCACAGCCCGCCGCACGCCAGCGCCACCGCGGTGGTCGCCGCCAAGGGCCCGGCCGTGCCGAGGGCGTAGGCATCCACGACCCCGCGCGGTGCCGTCGCGAACACCGGACGGCCGATCACGTGCGAGGCGGCCGCCGCGCTGAACGTCATCGACAGGGCGCAGCACAGCAGTACCGCCGCGACCACGCACTGCCACACCCACAGCGCCACCACCGGCTCGCGGTCCGCCCAGTGGGCCCGCGCCAGTAACCGGGGGCCGACGACGGCGATCAGGACGCCGAGCAGCAACAGTGCCGCGGGGAGCATCATGCGTTCAGCCTATGAGCGTGCCCCACTCCCGGGTACGGCCCACCGGGGCAAAGTGACGCAGGCAACGGTCCCGCCCGGCGCAGGCCGGCCGTCACCCGCCTCACATCGTCACCAGCATCGCCACCGTCGCGATGCCCATGGACAGTCGGCACGCCCGCGCCAGCTCAGGCCGGTCACCCCAGCCCGAGGACCCGACCGCCCCTGGTGGCGGACTTCCCGACACGGCGGTCACCGGCACCAGCCGTACACCCGTGACCAGCACGTATCCGGTGAAGTAGAGCAGTAGGAGGCCGGTCAGCACAGGCAGGCCCGCGCTCCCGTGCGCGTGCCCCTGCCCCGGCCCGGGGGAGAGGGCCATCGCCACCGCCATGTAGACCATGGCCGCGGCGCCCATCGGATGGTGCAGATGGCGGGCGTCCCCGCGCGCCGCCCACAGGGAGTGCAGCCCCGCCGCGCCGAACACCGCCGCATAGGCGGGCCACGCCCACGGGGGCGGGGTGAAGACCGCCGCGGGTACGGCCATCGCCGCCATGCCGAAGCCCATCAGTGCCTCGCCGCCCGCGCTACGGCGCTGCTCCTCGACGCTGCTGCGCATCCGCAGCAGGCAGTAGGCGCCGGTCGCCGCGCAGAGCGCGACCAGCAGCCAGCCGGATGCCGCCGGTCCGTGCACGCGAACCTCCCCCTGGGGCCGTCCCCGCCGCATGGGTGAACCCCTCCACGGTCGGACAAGGCATGCCCGCGCTCGAAGGCGTGCACGCGAGCGCACAGGGGTGCATGAGGAGCGTTCAGGGAGCGCCGCAGGTCACGCAGGTGTTTTACGAGTAAAATACCTGTTAGCGTTGTACGCCATGAGCAGCGCGACCCCCTGTCCCGGCCCCACCCCCGAGGCGGGGCCGCCCCCCGGGCCCTCACGATTCCCGCTCGTCGGCGTGCTGCGTATCGGGCGGCCCTCCGCTATCTGGTTCAAGCCCGCCTTCAGCGTGGTGGCCGCGGTCGCACCGCCCAGCCTGATCCTCGTCGCCCTCGGCCGGCTCGACCTCGCGGTCTACACCATGGCCGGATCCCTGTGCGCGCTCTACGCCCACGACCGCCCGTACGCCGCCCGTGCCAAGGCGCTCGCGGGAGTGGTGCTCGGCATGGTCGGCGGCCTCGCCGTGGCCCTGGTCGCCGCCTCGCTGACCAGGGACGCCGTGATCCTGGTCACCCTCGGTGCCCTGCTGGCCGCCGTGCAGAAGGTGCTGTGCGACGTCACACGCATCGGCCCGCCCGGCAACGTGATCCTCACCTTCGTCAGCTCCGCCTCGCTGTTCGTCCCCCAGACGCTCGGACAGGTTCCCGCTCATGTCGCCATGGCAGCGGTGGCCGGGGTCTGGGCCTGGCTGGTCGGCATGGCTCCCGCACTGGTCCGGCCGCACGGCCCCGAGCGCCGCGCCACCGCCGACGCCCTGGACGCCGCCGCCGCGTACGCCGAGACCGGCGGCACCGGCGAGGGCCATGCGCGGACCCGGGCCTTCGCCCATGCCGCCGTGCAGGCCGCCTGGCGGTGTCTGCTCCTCACCGGCCCCCGCCCGGTCGCCACCCGGCGCGCCCTCGAACGGCTGGCCGTCCGCGCCGAGACCGCGCTCGCCGCGCCGGCCGACGCCGACCCCGCGCAACTGCGAGCCCGGGCCCGCGCGCTGCGCGGCACGGGCCGCGTACCGGGCGCCGACGACCCCCGCTCGGAGACCGGCGAACTCCTCGGCGTGGCCGCCGAGCGCGCCATCGCCCACCGCTCTCCGCGGTCCCGGACGGGCCCGCTCGCCCCCCTCGCCGTACGCACCGCCCTCGGCTGCGGCCTCGCCGGATACGCCTCCCTCGCCCTCGGCGTCGGGCGGCCCCACTGGGCCCTGACCACCGCCGCCGCGCTCTACCAGGCCAACATCGCCCTCACCTGGAGCCGGACCGTGCAGCGGGTCGTCGGCAACCTCGTCGGCGTGCTGGTCTTCGCGGCCGTCGCCCCGATCGCCGGCCTCGGACCGCTCGCCCTCGTCCTGTGCTGTCTTGTCCTCAACTTCGGCGCCGAGGCGCTGATCGGCCGCAACTACTGGCTCGGCAGTGTCTGTGTCACCCCGCTGGCCCTGCTCGTCACAGAGTTCCCCGGCTACCAGGCGACCGGCTCCCTGGTCACCGACCGTGTGGTGGACACCCTGGTCGGCGCGCTGCTCGGCTTCGGCGCCGCCCTGGCCGTCACCAACCGGCGGGCGGGCGACCACGTAGTGAACGCGCTCACCACGGTGGGCCTGAGGCGCGCACACGCGACCCGGCTCCTGGCCGACCCGCAGGCCGGCCCCGCCGCCCTGGAGACCGCGCGACGCGGCCTGGCCGCCGCCCTCGCCGACCTGCGGGCCACCGCCGACGCGGCCGCGGGCGAATGGCGGCTTCGCACGCTCCCGCAGGAGCATGTGGTGCTCGCCGAGCAGGCGGGACACCGTACGCTCGCGGCGACGGTACGACGACAGGGCCTCGCGGTCGGCTCCGGCACGGACGCAGGTGCGGGCAGGAGGCCGGGTGCCGCCACGAAGGCGGGCACCGGCACCGGCCACGACCCGGGCGACGACACGGAGGATGTACGGCCATGACGGCTACCGAACGACTCCCGGCCGACGGACGCCCCGCCGAAGAGGTCCACGGGGCCGACGGGGGGCCTCCGGCGGACGAGGTGCTCCCGGCGGCCGGTGCGGGAGCCCCCGACGACGGAGGTACACCGGCGGCCGGCCAGGACACCGTGGCCGAGGTGGTCCGGCAGTGGCGGGCCGTGCACCCCGGCCTGGACACCGGGCCCATGGAGGTCATCGGACGCATCAACCGCTGCGCCGCCCTGCTCCAGCAGACCGAGGACGCCCCGCTCGGCCGGGCCGGACTGACCCGCCCGGAATTCGACCTGCTCGGCGCACTGCGCCGCACGGGGCGCGAACTCACCCCGGGCGAACTGGCGCGCGAGACCTTCTCATCGGGCGCCGCCGTCACCAAGCGCCTCAAGCAGCTCAACGCGCACGGCCTGGTGGAGCGCCGTGGCGACCCCCGTGACCGCAGAGTGGCCCGAGTCCGCCTGACCGACGCCGGGCGGGAGGCGATCGACGGGGTCGTGCCCGCGCAGCTCGCCCACGAGAGCGCCGTGCTGTCCGGCCTGGACGGACCGGCGCTCGACGAGCTGGCCTCGCTGCTCGGGGAACTGCTGAGCCGGCTGGAAGGACGCCCGGGCACCCCGCGGGCGTGAGAAACCCCGGCAAGGCGTCGGGAGTGACGCAGACCGTCTCAAATTTCCGGCCGGTACCGCAGCGGATGATCGGCCGGGATCTCCACGAGGACGATCGGTGTGCCGTCCGGGTCGGCGATCCACATCTCGATCAGGCCCCATGGTTCCTTCACCGGTGGCCGGACGATCCCGACGCCCCTGTCCCTCAGTTCCTCGTGGGCCGCCGTCACGTCCGCGACCTGGAGCCACAGCCTCGTCGCCGGGTCCACCGTGTCCGCGGGGGCGTCGGACCGGCCGGACAGCTCCAGGAAGCCGCCGCCGAGGAAGTAGACCGTGCCGCGTTCCGGACCGGTGGCGAACTCGCGGTACACCGCGAGGCCCAGCTGTTCGCCGTAGAAGACGCGGGAGCGCTCGGGGTCGGTGGGACGGATGAGGATCCGGCTGCCCAGTACATGCACCATGCGGCCGAGCGTAGCCGCCGGGATAACCTCGTCCGCGGAGAAACCCGAGCGACGAAGCGGAGAAGTGCCCCATGGAATCCGTCACCGAGAGCGCGCTCACCTTCCGTGACGCCACCGACGCCGACGTGGACGACCTCGTCGCGCTGATCGAGTCGGCGTACCGGGGCGACTCCAGCCGGGCCGGGTGGACCACCGAGGCCGACATCCTCCAGGGGCAGCGGACCGACGCGGAGGGCGTGCGGGAGGTCGTCAAGTCGCCGGACAGCCGACTGCTGACGGTGGAGCGCGAGGGCCGGATCGTCGCCTGCTGTCAGCTCGAGCACCGCGGTGAGCACGCCTACTTCGGGATGTTCGCGGTCAGCCCCGGGCTCCAGGGCGCCGGGCTCGGCAAGACGGTCCTCGCTCACGCCGAGCGGCAGGTCCGGGGCACCTGGGGCGCGCGCGAGATGCACATGACCGTGATCACGGCGCGGGAGGACCTGATCGCCTGGTACGAACGGCGTGGTTACCGCCGTACGGGCCGGACGAGTCCCTTCCCGTACGGCGACGAGCGGTTCGGCATTCCGCTCCGGGCCGACCTGCGGTTCGAGCTGCTGGTCAAGGAACTGCCCTGACCGTCGGAGGAGCCGCCCCGGCCGTCACGCGGTGAAGCGGCCGGTGCGCTTGATCTCCGGGTAGTCGGTGGTCGCGCCGTCGAGCCCGAGGGCCCGGACCAGTCTGAGGTGGTCCTGTGTGTTCACCACCCAGCCGATGATCCTCAGGTCGGCCTTGCGGGCCTGCTCGACGACCTCCAGGGTGAGGCGGCGGATGTTCAGGCAGACGGCCGACGCGCCGGCACCGACGGCCCGCTCCACGATGTCCGTGTCGTAGCGGCTCGCGACGAGCGCGGTGCGTACCCCGGGCACCAGGCGGGCGATCTCGGCGATCGCGTCGTCGTGGAACGAGGACACCTCGATCCGGCCCGCCAGATTCCTCCGGTTCATCACCTCGGCCAGTGCCCTGGCCGCCTGCACGTCCTTGATCTCGGCCTGCAGCGGCGCGTGGACGGCGTCCAGCACCTCTTCGAAGACGGGGACGTGCTCGCCGCGCCCGGCGTCCAGGGCGCGGAGCTCGGCGACGGTCCGGTCGGCGATGGGCCCCGTGCCGTCCGTCGTGCGGTCCAGGTCCGTGTCGTGCATGACGACGAGCGCGCCGTCCTTGCTCAGGTGCAGATCGAGTTCGATGACGTCGAGACCGGCCTCCTGGGCGGCGACGAAGGACCGGAGGGTGTTCTCGGGCTCGACACCCATGACTCCGCGGTGACCGATGGTGAGGAAGTTCAAGATGCGACTCGCTTCCGTCGACGGCGACGCGGGACCGCGTCCCTGCGGCCCTCCTGGACCGTATCGCCTGTGCCCGCCCCGTCCAGATGCCGAACATCGAAGCCGAGAAGTGTCACCCAACCGCGTGATGGGCAGGAAAAAGTGCGGTGGCGGCCGGGGTGGCGCAGGATAATTTACTGAGGTGTCCCTTGCTGGGAGAAACCCCGTATGTATACGGTCGCCACACGCAGTTTCTTCGCTGGAGGATGGGATATGACGGAAATTCTTGCGCAGGTGGGTACGGAGGGGCACGTTCCTTCGGCAGCCAGGGTGGTCGAGCACCCGGCGTGGCCCGTGCTCAAGGATGCCGTGGAGCGGATCAGGCCCTGGCAGGCGAAGGACGGGTCGATCGACCTCGACGCCGAGGGCGCTCCGGCCCGTGCCGAGGCCGAGGCGGAGGTGCGCCGGGTGATCGACGCCCTGGGCGAGCTGTCCCCGCTGCTCCCGCACGACCGCGCCTACCACGAGGCCCTGGCGGGGGACCTGGCCCGCTGGGCCGAAGGCGGCTTCGAGGTGCCCGACTTCCTGGACTCGCTGCTGGCCTTCCACCCGGCCGCGCACCGTGAGGACGGCCTCCAGCACCTGGTCGTCTTCCCGATGTACACGCAGAACGGCAATCCGGACCGCAACCTCGAGGCGGTCGTGCTGCGCATGGTGTGGCCGGACTGGCTGGCCGAGCTGGAGCGCACCCGCTACGACAACCCGCTGTTCTGCGGCATCTCGTTCGAGGACTTCACCGCGGGCTACGACACCAACTCCGCGGTGCTCTTCCCCGAGACCATCGCCGTGCGCGAGGCCCCCGAGCGGTTCACCTGGGGCGGCATCTTCTGCGACCGCGAGGCCGCCCGCTTCCGCCGGGTGTCCGCCGCCGCCGTCGACCTCCTGGGCCTCGAGCTGCCCGAGGACGTCGCCGCGCTGGTGCACGACCAGAAGCGCTGTGAAGAGGCGTTCGTCCTGTGGGACATGGTGCACGACCGCACCCACAGTCACGGCGACCTGCCCTTCGACCCGTTCATGATCAAACAGCGCCAGCCGTTCTGGATGTACGGCCTGGAGGAGCTGCGCTGTGACCTCACCGCCTTCAGGGAGGCCGTCAAACTCACCGGCGACGGCGTCCCGCAGGCGCGTGACGTACAGGTCGCGGTGCTGTTCGACCGCATGTTCCGCTTCCCTGTCACCGGCGAGCGGGTCCGCAACTACGACGGCCTCGGCGGCCAGCTGCTCTTCGCCTACCTGCACAAGCACGACGTCGTCCGCTGGACCGACAACAAGCTCACCATCGACTGGGACCGGGCCCCGCAGGTCACCAACCAGCTGTGCGCCGAGATCGAGACGCTGTACCGCGACGGCATCGACCGTCCCAAGCTCGTCCACTGGTTCGCCGGGTACGAGCTGGTCTCCCGCTACCTCTCCCCGCACCCGGGATCCAAGTGGGCCAAGGGCCCCGACGCCCTGGACCTGACGCAGCCGCCGCGCAAACTCGTCGATGACGTGCTTCCGGACGAGTTTCCGCTGAGCATGTTCTATGAGGCACTGTCCAAGAAGCTGAAGAATGTGATCGCCTCGACCCGGGGTATCACGGCGGACGGCGCCGAGCGGATCGCCGCGTGAGCGATCTCGTTCACACCACTGTGCAGGAGGCGATGACCATGGGGAACGGGGCGCTCGACGGTGCGGTGATCGCGGTGGCAGGCGCGGGGGGACCCGCGGGGCGGGCGGCACTGCTCAGGCTGGCCGAGGCGGGGGCGGTCGTCGTCGGCTCCGACAACGACCCGGAGCGGCTGGCCGAGGCCGTGGACGCGGCGCGCTACGCGCATGGAGGTGCCACTGTCACCGGTGACACGGTCGACCTGCTCGACCTGGATTCCACCCGCGAGTGGGCCGCGCGTACCGAGAAGGAGTTCGGCCGCGTCGACGGCCTGGTCCATCTCGTCGGCGGCTGGCGCGGCAGCGAGACCTTCACCAAGACCAGGGTGGACGACTGGGACCTGCTGGAGCTGCTCCTGGTCCGCACCGTGCTGCACACCTCCCTCGCCTTCCACGAGGGACTGCAGCGCAGCGACCGCGGCCGGTACGTCCTGATCAGCGCGGCCGGTGCCAGCAAGCCCACCGCGGGCAACGCCGCCTACGCCGCGGCCAAGGCCGCCGCCGAGGCGTGGACGCTGGCCATGGGCGACTACTTCCGCAAGGCGGGGGGCGAGCAGGGGCCGACATCGGCGGCTGTGATCCTGGTGGTGAAGGCGTTGGTGCACGACGCGATGCGCGCCGACCGCCCCAACGCGAAGTTCGCGGGCTTCACGGACGTCGAGGACCTCGCCGAGGCGATCGCCGGCGTCTGGGACAAGCCCGCCGCGGAGTTGAACGGAAACCGTCTGTGGCTGACCGAGAAGCCGTGAACCCACCCCGGACCGACGCGCGCCGCCATCACGACCCGGACGTCCGCGGTTTCGCCAGCGACAACTACGCCGGGGTCCACCCGGAGGTGCTCGCCGCCCTGGCACTGGCCAACGGCGGGCACCAGGTCGCGTACGGCGAGGACGCGTACACGGAGAACCTCCAGCAGGTGATCCGCAGCCACTTCGGCCCTACCGCCGAGGCGTTCCCGGTCTTCAACGGCACCGGCGCCAACGTCGTCGCGCTCCAGGCGGTCACCGACCGCTGGGGCGCCGTGATCTGCGCCGAGAGCGCTCACATCAACGTCGACGAGGGAGGGGCGCCGGAGCGCGTCGGCGGGATCAAACTCCTCACCGTGCCCACCCCCGACGGCAAGCTCACCCCCGAGCTGATCGACCGGCAGGCGTACGGCTGGGAGGACGAACACCGCGCGATGCCGCAGGTGGTGTCCATCGCCCAGGCCACCGAACTGGGCACGGTGTACACGCCGGACGAGATGCGCGCCCTCTGCGAGCACGCGCACGCCCACGGCATGAAGGTGCACGTGGACGGCTCCCGGCTGGCCAACGCCGCCGCCACCCTGGACGTGCCGATGCGCACCCTCACCAACGCGGCCGGCGTCGACCTCCTCTCTCTGGGCGGCACCAAGAACGGTGCCCTGTTCGGCGAGGCGGTCGTGGTGCTGAACCAGGACGCCGTCAGCCACATGAGGCACCTGCGCAAGCTGTCCATGCAGCTCGCGTCCAAGATGCGCTTCGTCTCGGTGCAGCTGGAGGCCCTGCTCGCGCGGGACCTGTGGCTGCGCAACGCCCGGCACGCCAACGAGATGGCCCAGCGTCTCGCCGAGGGCGTGCGCGCCGTGCACGGGGTGGAGATCCTCCACCCGGTCCAGGCCAACGCCGTCTTCGCCCGCCTGCCGCACGCCGTGACCGAGCGCCTGCAGAAGCGCTTCCGCTTCTACTTCTGGGACGAGGCCGCGGGCGATGTCCGCTGGATGTGCGCCTTCGACACCACCGAGGACGACGTGGACACGTTCCTGGCGGCCCTCAAGGAGGAGATGGCCCGCTAGCCGCCCTCACATGTTCGCATAGGTATGCACTCGATCGAAAATGCATTGACTCTCGATCGGGTGCGTACCTACGCTCCGGCGGCATGAAGATCATCCAGGAGACCCCGGACCTATCCGCTTACCTCGCCGCCGATGAGGCGATAGACCACCACCATGAGCTGGTCCGCGAGACCGCCCGACGACTCGCGGCCGGGGTGGCCGACTCGTATGAATATGCGCGGGCGGCCTTCGAGTTCGTGCGCGACACCATCCCGCACTCCCAGGACTTTGGCGATCCCCGCGTCACCTGGCGGGCGTCCGACGTCCTGAAAAAACGCACCGGGATCTGCTACGCCAAGGCGCACGCGCTGACCGCGCTGCTGCGGGCCGCGGACATCCCGACCGCGCTGTGCTACCAGAACCTCGGAGTGCTGCACGGCCTGGTCGCCGTACGGTTCCACGGTGCCTGGCACCGGCAGGACCCACGGGGCAACAAACCGGGAGTCGACGCCCGGTTCTCCCTGGCCGGTGAGCGGCTCGCCTTCACGCCCGACCCCGCGGCCGGTGAGACGGACCACCCGCTCCTGTACGCCGCACCGCATCCCGTCGTGCTGAAGGCGCTCCAGGCCGCCGTGGACCGCACGCACCTGTGGCGGACGCTCCCCACCGCACTGCCGGACCACGGCGGATCATGAGGCCCCTGCCGCGGTGGGGCTCAGCGTGCCTCGGCCGCGCGGACCTGCTCCGGGGTCGGTGCCGTGCCGCCGAGGTGGGCCGGCATCCACCAGGTGTCGTCCGGGCCCTTGGGGTGCACCGGGTAGGCGCGCTGCGCGGCCTCCAGCAGCTCCTGGACCCGCTCCCGCAACTGCCGGGTGATCGCGCCCGCGTACTTGTCCTTGGACGCCTCGACCGCCTCGCCGACGCGCATGGTGATCGGGGTGTGGCTGCGCTTGAAGTTGCGGGGGTGCCCCTTGGTCCACAGCCGCTGAGTGCCCCACACCGCCATCGGGATCAGGGGCACGCCCGCCTCCTGTGCCATGCGCGCGGCACCCGACTTGAAGCTCTTCAGCGTGAAGGACTGGGAGATGGTCGCCTCGGGGAAGACGCCCACGATCTCGCCGGACCGCAGTGAGTCGAGCGCGTGCGCGTACGCCGCGTCCCCCTGCTTGCGGTCCACGGGGATGTGCTTCATCCCGCGCATCAGCGGACCCGAGACCCTGTGCCGGAAGACGGCGTCCTTCGCCATGAAGCGCACGAGCCGCTTCTGCGGCAGTGCCGCGAGGCCGTTGAAGACGAAGTCCAGGTAGCTGATGTGGTTGCTCACCAGTACGGCGCCGCCCGTGCGCGGGATGTTCTCCGAACCCCGGCAGTCGATCTTGAGGTCCCACGCCTTGAACAGAGTCTGGGCGAAACCGATCACGGGACGGTAGACGAGCTCTGCCATGGGTGCGCTGGAACCCTTCCTGCTCTGCCTGGGAAGGAGGACTCCCAGTCGAAGTTACGCAGCCGTAGGTTTACGGCTTGTCGCTGATGGTGCCCCAAGAACGACCGGTGAACCAGCCCCGGCGCCTGCCTGTGGCGAGATTCTTGTCACGTCCACCCCTATGATCCACCTCGGGCTTTTGCGTCGCCATTACCCGCGCGCCGTCATCCGCCGCAGGAGCAGGGGGCATCCGGCACCCCGGGCGGTAGCCGGACAGGGTGTCGGGGAAGGCCGCCGCGAGGCGGGGTCCTCTCGTGCCGACGGCCACGGATCAGGCACTCGTGAGGGGAACCCGCACGGGGAACGCGTGCGGCAGTGGGAATCTTCGCGGTCCCGTGCGTGCTTGAGACGGATGACGACCGGACCGATGGTGTGTGCTGGTGCTCGCGGCGGCGAGTGCCCTCGGAGTGCCGCAGCGGCGGCGGAGCGGGAGAGTGCGGGTGCGCGGGCAGGGCGACGGCAAGTGGCTGCGGGCGGCGGAGATCGGCGCGGACCTCGGTGAACGCGCCACCCTCGTCCAGTTCTCCAGTGCGTTCTGCGCGCCCTGCCGGGCGACCCGGAGGGTGCTCGGTGAGGTGGCCGGCCTGGTTCCCGGCGTGGCCCATGTGGAGATCGACGCCGAGGCGCACCTGGACCTCGTGCGTCGGCTGGACATCCTCAAGACCCCCACCGTGCTCGTCCTCGACGCCGCCGGCACCGTCGTCCGGCGTGCCACCGGACAGCCGCGCAAGGCCGATGTGATCGCCGCGCTCGGCGAGGCCGTGTGACGGCCGGCAGGCTCCGCCACCTGGGACGTTCCGGGGTTCCTCGAGGCTGGGTCCGGGACGCCGCTTGCTGCGGGCAGGTCGGGTTCCGGTTACGCTGCGTTGCGAAGGTCACAGTTCAAAGCGCTTGCTCAGTGGGAATGAACTGGATGTACTGGCGAGTAATATTTCGTTCGGAAACGTGGATCGCCCCGATCGGGAACGGCCGTTTGAGGCGCCTATGCTGCCTGAAGGCAGGCAGCCAGAAATGACGATTGCAGTAGGAGAGCCGGCGTGAGCTTGAGGATCGTTGTCACAGTGAAGTACGTGCCCGACGCCACCGGCGACCGGCACTTCGCCGATGACCTGACCGTCGACCGCGACGATGTGGACGGTCTGCTCTCCGAGCTGGACGAGTACGCGGTCGAGCAGGCGCTGCAGATCTCGGAGAACTCCGACGACGACGTGGAGGTCACCGTCCTGACGGTGGGCCCGGAAGACGCCAAGGACGCGCTGCGCAAGGCGCTGTCCATGGGCGCGGACAAGGCGATCCACGTCGAGGACGACGATCTGCACGGCACCGACGCCATCGGCACCTCCCTGGTCCTGGCCAAGGCGATCGAGAAGGCCGGCTACGACCTGGTCGTCTCCGGCATGGCCTCCACCGACGGCGTCATGGGTGTCGTGCCGGCGCTGCTCGCGGAGCGCCTGGGCGTGCCGCAGGTGACGCTGCTGTCGGAGGTCTCGGTCGAGGACGGCAAGGTCTCGGGCCGCCGTGACGGCGACGCCGCGTCCGAGCAGCTCGAGGCGTCGCTGCCGGCGGTCGTGTCGGTCACCGACCAGTCGGGCGAGGCGCGGTACCCGTCCTTCAAGGGCATCATGGCGGCGAAGAAGAAGCCGGTTCAGTCCTGGGACCTGTCCGACCTCGACCTCGACGAGGACGAGGTGGGCCTGGCGAACGCCTACACCGTGGTCGACTCCGCGACCGAGCGCCCGGCCCGCACCGCGGGCACGATCGTCAAGGACGAGGGCGAGGGCGGCAAGCAGCTCGCCGAGTTCCTCGCGAGCCAGAAGTTCATCTGAGCCAAGAGGCTCGACTCGCTTCCCGCCCCTCACACTTCGCAAGCAGGAGAGAAGAAGTCCATGGCTGAAGTTCTCGTCTACGTCGACCACGTGGACGGCGCCGTCCGCAAGCCGACCCTGGAGCTGCTGACGCTGGCACGCCGCATCGGCGAGCCGGTCGCCGTCGCGCTGGGCAACGGCGCCGCCGACACCGCCACCACGCTGGCCGAGCACGGCGCGGCGAAGGTCCTCACGCACGAGGCCGCCGAGTACGCCGACTACCTCGTCGTACCGAAGGTGGACGCCCTCCAGGCCGCTCACGAGGCCGTCTCCCCGGCCGCCGTGCTGGTCCCCTCCTCCGCCGAGGGCAAGGAGATCGCGGCCCGCCTGGCGCTGCGTCTGGGCTCCGGCATCATCACCGACGCCGTCGACCTGGAGGCCGGCGACGAGGGCCCGGTGGCCACGCAGTCGGTGTTCGCCGCCGCCTACACCACCAAGTCCCGTGTCTCCAAGGGCACTCCGGTCATCACGGTCAAGCCGAACTCGGCCGCCGTGGAGGCCGCTCCGGCCGCGGGCAGCGTCGAGGCGCTGTCCGTGTCGTTCTCCGAGCAGGCGACCGGCACCAAGGTCACCGGCCGCACCCCGCGCGAGTCGACCGGCCGCCCCGAGCTGACCGAGGCCGCGATCGTGGTCTCCGGTGGCCGCGGTGTCAACGGCGCGGAGAACTTCGCGGTCATCGAGGCGCTCGCCGACTCCCTCGGCGCGGCCGTCGGTGCCTCGCGTGCCGCGGTCGACGCCGGCTGGTACCCGCACACCAACCAGGTCGGCCAGACCGGCAAGAGCGTCTCGCCGCAGCTGTACGTCGCCTCCGGCATCTCCGGCGCGATCCAGCACCGCGCGGGCATGCAGACCTCGAAGACGATCGTGGCGGTCAACAAGGACGCCGAGGCCCCGATCTTCGACCTCGTCGACTACGGCGTCGTCGGCGACCTCTTCGACGTGGTCCCGCAGCTCACCGAGGAGATCAAGACCCGCAAGGGCTGATCCTCTCCAGGCCGTACGAGGCCCCTGTGACCGCCTCCGGCGCGGTCGCGGGGGCCTCGCCCTGTTCTGTTCCCGGCGCGGCGCCCCGGCTCAGTTCGCCCGTCCCGGGGTGAGCGACGCCCGTACCGGCAGATGGTCGCTCGGGAACTGCCCGGCCGGCGCGAAGGTGTCGACCGACGCCCGGTGCACCGTGACGCCGGGCGTGGTCAGGATCCAGTCGATACGGGCGCCGCCCGGCACCAGCGGCTTGTACCCGTGGAACGTCCCGTACGCCTCGCCCCGCTCGGCCGCCGTGTCCCAGGTGTCGACGAGGCCGGCGCCCAGCATCGTGTCGTACATCGGGTTCCCGTGGGCTGCGACGTTGAAATCCCCCGTCACGATCACGGGCAGGGAGCGGGCCGGCCCGGTGACGCGCTCGGCGAGCAGGGCGGCGGCCCGCTCGCGTGCGTACTGGCTCGCGTTGTCCAGGTGGGTGTTGAACACGTAGAACTCCCGGTCACCGGCGCGCAGGTCGCAAAAGCGGACCCAGGTGACCATGCGGACATGGGCGTTGCCCCAGGTGTTCGAGGCGATCAGGTACGGCGTGTCGGAAAGCCAGAAGTGGTCGTACTCCAGCGGGGCGAGCCGGCGGGTGTCGTAGAGGATCCCCATGAACTCGTCGCGGCTGCCGCCCGCCCGGCCGGTGCCGATCCAGTCGTAGGACGGGCCCAGGTCGGCCTCGATGTCGCGCAGCTGCTGGTGGAGGCCCTCCTGGGTACCGATGACGTGCGGCTGTTCGCGGCGCAGCAGTTGGCGTGTCACGGGTCTCCGGGCGGCCCAGCTGTGGGGCTCCGCCGTACTGGCGAAGCGCAGGTTGAACGACATGACGTCCAGCGGCCCGCCCCGGCTTTCCTGGGCCGAAACGGGCTCGGCGGGCAGTGCTGTACTGGAGAGCGGAAGGGCGACGGAGGCGGCGAGCGCGGTCTTCAGTCCCAGGCGGCGCGTGACTCGGCTGTGGTTCGGCACAGGAACTCCTTCGCTGGTGCTGCGCGGCGGCGGCCGGGTGGGTCGGGCGTGCGTCGGTGCGCGGGGTGGTGCCGGGCGATGCGTGGTTCCGTGTCAGACGGTGCCAGATAGACGTGAACATGCCGAGATGGCGGAGTGGATCGAGGTGCAAGAGGGAGGCGAGGCGATGTTGACCGGCGCGAAGGCCGCCCGATAACTTCATTCAACGGATTGTTGATTCCGTATTGCGGAAAACGTGGGGCGGGTGTGCCGCGAGGCGTCAGGGAGCTGGAGGGCGTGGAATGAGCCAGGACCGACAGGAGCGGGTGGCGACGAGTGTCGCGGGCGCCGTCGGCGCGGAGATCAGCGCCTCCCTGGCGCCGGTCGACGCCGAGCTGGAGCGCCGCTACCCCGGAGACCCCGGCACCCGTCAGCCCGTTCACACCGTCTACGTCCCCGGTGACGCCTTCACCGCCGGTACTCTCCGCTCCTGGGGAGACCAGGCCCTGGCCGCTCTCGACGAGCACGCTCCGGACGCCGTCTCGTTCGCCGCCGCCGTCGGGATGGCTCCCGCGCTGGCCGAGGACGTGTACGGGCGCGTTCGCGCCAAGCTGGAGCGCGAACCCGTGGAGGACCTGCGCGTCGACTTCGAGGACGGTTACGGCAACCGCCCCGACGTCGAGGAGGACGAGACCGCTGCCCGCGTCGCGCGGCTGATCGCCGAGGCGTACCGGGGCGGCACGGCGGCCCCGTACACGGGCATCCGGATGAAGTGCATGGAGGCCGCGGTGCGCGAGCGGGGCATCCGCACCCTCGACATCTTCCTCACCGGTCTGGCCGAGGCCGGCCCGTTGCCCGACGGGCTGGTGCTGACGCTGCCCAAGGTCACGTACGCCGAGCAGGTCACCGCCATGGTGCGGCTCCTCGACGCCTTCGAGGAGGCGCGCGGGCTGGAACCGGGCCGGCTCGGCTTCGAGATCCAGATCGAGACCAGCCAGGCCGTCCTCGCCGCCGACGGCACCGCCACCGTCGCCCGGATGATCCAGGCCGCCGAGGGCCGGGCCACCGGACTGCACTACGGCACCTTCGACTACAGTGCCTGTCTCGGGATCTCCGCCGCCCACCAGGCCGGTGACCACCCGGCGGCCGATCACGCCAAGGCCGTCATGCAGGTCGCCGCCGCGGGCACCGGCGTACGCGTGTCGGACGGTTCCACCAACGTCCTGCCCGTCGGCCCGACCGCACAGGTCCACGCCGCATGGCGACTGCACCACGGACTCACCCGCCGTGCCCTGGCCCGCGCCTACTACCAGGGCTGGGACATGCATCCCGGGCATCTGCCCACCCGTTACGCGGCCGTCTTCGCCTTCTACCGCGAGGGCTTCGACCAGGCCGCCGCCCGGCTCGCCCGGTACGCCGCCCGGACCTCGGGCGACGTCATGGACGAACCGGCCACCGCCAAGGCGCTGGCCGGCCACCTGCTGCGCGGCTTGGACTGCGGCGCCCTGGACCACGCCGAGGTGGCACGGGCGACGGGCCTGACCCGCACCGACCTGGAGGGTTTCGCGTCCCCGCGCCGGGGCGACCCGACGGGAGGGCCCGGATGAGGGGCGTCGGCGACGCCGTGCCGGTGCCGGGGGTTCCCGGCCGCCCGGCCGTGCGTACCGCCCCCGAACCGACGCCCTCAGCGGTGGCTCCTCCTCGAACGCCCGGCCGCCCCGCGCGGGTCCCGGCGGACGAGGGTGCTCAGTCCGCCGGGGGCAGCTCGCCCGAGCCGCGCGTGATCAGCTTGGTCGGCAGCTCGATCCGCTCGGGGGCGAGCAGGGTGCCGTCCAGCTGACGGAAGAGGCGCTCGGCCGCGGTCCGGCCGAGGGCGGCGGAGTCCTGGGCGACGACCGTGAGGCCCGGCCGGAGCAGATCGGCGAGCTCGATGTCGTCGAAGCCGACGAGCGCGACCGGGCGTGACTGCTCGCTCAGGACCCGGATCACGGTGACCGTCACCCGGTTGTTGCCCGTGAAGATCGCCGTGACCGGATCCGGGCGGGAGAGCATCTCCTCGGTGGCCCGGCGCACCCTCTCCGGGTCGGTGACCCCCAGGGACATCCAGGCGTCCTCCACCGGTATGCCCGCGCCCTCCATGGCCGCGCGGTAGCCGCGCAGCCGCTCGGACGCGGTGTGGATGCCGGGCATGTCACCGATGAAACCGATCCTGCGGTGCCCGTGGGCGATCAGGTGGGCCACGCCGTCACGGGCGCCGCCGTAGTTGTCCGACACGACGACGTCGGCGTCTATCCGGCCGGCCGGCCGGTCCACGAAGACCGTGGCGACGCCCGCCTTGAGCTCGGGCTCGAGATACCGGTGGTCGTCACCGGCCGGAATCACCACCAGTCCGTCCACCCGGCGGGCGCACAGTGCCAGCACCAGCTCCTGCTCGCGATCGGCGTCCTCCGCGCTGGAACCGTTGATCAGCAGTGCGCCGTGCGCGCGGGCGACCTCCTCGACCGCCCTGCTCAGCGGACCGTAGAACGGGTCCGCGAGATCCTCCAGGACCAGGCCCACACTGGCGGTACGGCCCTTGCGCAGCACCCGCGCGCTGTCGTTCCGGCGGAAACCGAGCGCCTCGATGGACTCCTGCACCCGGCGCTCCGTCTCCGGCGTGACCCCGGGTTCGCCGTTGACCACCCGTGAGACGGTCTTCAGGCCGACGCCGGCCCGGGCCGCCACGTCCTTCATGGTCGGGCGGCTGCCGTAACGGGACCCTGGGAGGCGGTGGGTGCGGCGGGGCGTCTCCGGCACGGTACGGTTTCCTGTCCTGTAGACCACGGGCTGCGTGGGGCCATGGGGTTGTATGAGGATGTGGCGTCG
The DNA here is from genome assembly GCF_053890455.1 of Streptomyces yamdrokensis. Lineage (NCBI taxonomy): Bacteria > Bacillati > Actinomycetota > Actinomycetes > Kitasatosporales > Streptomycetaceae > Streptomyces > Streptomyces yamdrokensis. Next base: position 793,520 of record NZ_CM132679.1, on the reverse strand, counting down.
AGCATAGAGCCTGGACAACGTTGTCAGACTCAGGGACACTGTCCACCGCACACCCCGGCCCGCGGGTGGTCGCGACATTCGGGGTGCGGCTCGCCCCCGTGCGTCGGTTCATGGCCGCGCATGGGCTGTTTCAGCGCCTTTCTCATGGTTGACGGGGAGAACCGACACTGATGCACACCGACCTCGTGGCAGCGCTCGACATCGGCGGCACCAAGATCGCCGGTGCGCTGGTGGACGGGCAGGGCCGGATACTGGTCCGCGCCCAGCGGCCGACGCCCGCCAAGGAGGACGGCGACACCGTGATGCGGGCGGTCGAGGTGGTGCTGGGCGAGCTCGCCACGTCCCCGCTGTGGGAGTACGCGAGCGCCGTCGGCATCGGCAGCGCGGGCCCCGTGGACGCCTCCACGGGCACGGTGAGCCCGGTGAACGTGCCCGGCTGGCGTGACTACCCGCTGGTCGCCGGGGTCCGGGCCGCCACCGGTGGACTGCCCGTGGAACTGATCGGCGACGGAGTGGCGATCACGGCCGCCGAACACTGGCAGGGTGCCGCCCGCGGTCATGCCAACGCGCTGTGCATGGTCGTCTCGACCGGGGTCGGCGGCGGACTCGTGCTGGGCGGCAGGCTGCACCCCGGGCCCACCGGCAACGCGGGGCACATCGGCCACATCAGCGTGGATCTCGACGGCGACCCGTGCCCGTGCGGCTCGCGCGGCTGCGTGGAGCGCATCGCGAGCGGGCCCAACATCGCCCGCCGGGCCCTGGCGGACGGCTGGCTCCCCGGACCCGAGGGTGACACCTCCGCCGCCGCGGTGGCCGCCGCGGCCCGCGCCGGGGACCCGGTGGCCGTGGCGTCGTTCGCGCTGGCCGCGCGGGCGCTGGCCGCCGGAATCGCGGCCACCGCGACGCTCGTCGAGATCGACATCGCCGTGGTCGGAGGGGGAGTGGGCAAGGCGGGCGAGGTCCTCTTCGCCCCCCTGCGCCAGGCCCTGACCGAGTACGCGACGCTGTCGTTCGTCCGGCGTCTCGTGGTGACGCCGGCGCGGATGGGCACCGACGCCGGGCTGGTGGGCGCCGCGGCGGCGGCCCTGACCCGGCGGACGGACCCGGCGGCGGCAGGTGTCTGACCGGGGCCGTGACACGGATGCCCGCAGGAACGTTCACCCCGTGCCGTACGGGTCCGTACCGTCGTGGGTGTCCGTACGTTCCCGTGCGTCCGTGCGTGACCCCGGGGCGGCTTTTGCCGTTGAACCCGGCATGAAGAAGCGCAGCATGCTCGCCATCGCCTCCCTCGCCACCGGATTCGTCGTCGCGGCCCTCACCCCGTCGCACGCGCTCGGTGAGGGCCTCGACAGCCTCCCCGCCGGTGACGCACTCAGCACCCTCGACCACGCCGTCACCGACGAGGCCCTGGCCGCCACGGCCGACGGCGACCGGGAGACCGAGATCTGACGGGCCGCATCGCGAAACCGCCCACGGCGCCGGCGCCTCCTCCCCCCAAAAAAAGGGGCACCGGCGCCGTCGGTGTGCGTACTCAACTGGGGCTGGTTTCCGTGGCAGGGTGGAGCGGGCAAGCCACAGGGGGCCAACAGAAGAGGGGGAACCGTGATCGTCTGGATCAACGGTGCGTTCGGTGCGGGGAAGACCACGACCGCACGGGAACTGATCGAACTGATCCCGAACAGCGCGCTCTTCGACCCCGAGGTCATCGGCGGGGCGCTCAGTCAACTGCTTCCGCCCAAACGCCTCGCCGAGGTCGGTGACTTCCAGGACCTTCCCATCTGGCGCCGGCTCGTGATCGACACGGCGGCGGCGATGCTCGCCGAACTCGGCGGGACCCTGGTCGTTCCCATGACCCTGCTGAGACAGGAGTACCGTGACGAGATCTTCGGTGGCCTCGCGGCCCGCCGGATTCCGGTCCGGCACGTCCTCCTCGCTCCGACGGAAACGATCCTGCGTGAGCGAATAGCGGGCCGGGAGGTTCCGCCGGACCTCCCGGACGGCGAGATACGGATCCGGCAGTGGTCCTACGACCACATCGAGCCGTACAAAGCCGCTCTGGCCTCCTGGCTCACCGCCGACGCCTACCCCGTCGGCACCGGCTCGCTGAGCCCGTACGACACCGCCGTCCGGATCGCCGAGGCGGTCGGCAGCGGTGAGGTGCCCGCCTGCGACATCGTGCAGACGCCCGAGCCGACCGCCGAGACCGTCGCCGCCGGTGTCCTCCTCTTCGACGAGCGCGACAGAGTGCTGCTCGTCGACCCGACGTACAAGCCGGGCTGGGAGTTCCCCGGCGGAGTCGTCGAACCCGGTGAGGCACCCGCGCGCGCGGGTGTCCGCGAAGTCGCCGAGGAGACAGGCATCCGCCTCGACGACGTGCCGGCCCTGCTCGTCGTCGACTGGGAACCGCCCGCACCACCCGCCTACGGCGGCCTGCGCCTGCTCTTCGACGGCGGCCGCCTCGCCGCCGCCGATGCCGCACGTCTGCTGCTGCCAGGCCCCGAACTGCGCGACTGGCGCTTCGTCTCCGAGACGGAGGCCGCCGACATGCTGCCCCCGGTCCGCTACGAACGGCTCCGCCGCGCCCTGCGGGCGCGGGAACGCGGGAAGGCGATGTATCTGGAAGCCGGGGTACCGGTCGGCTGACGCCCGGAGCCCGACCGGGCCTCGTACGCTGTCCCGCAGCCGGGCCGCGCGGGTGGGATCATCCCGTGGGCTCGGCCGCGGACGCGTAGTTGCGCAGGAACAGCGCCTCCGTGACCGACAGCCGCTCCAGCTCGTCGGGCGAGACGCTCTCGTTCACCGCGTGGATCCGGGCCTCCGGCTCGCTCAGGCCGATGAGCAGGATCTCCGCCTGCGGGTAGAGGGCCGCGAGGGTGTTGCACAGCGGGATGGAGCCGCCCTGCCCCGCGTAACTCATCTCCTGGCCCGGGTACGCGACCGCCATCGCGTCGGCCATGGCCCGGTAGGCCGGGCTGGTGGTGTCGGCGCGGAACGCCTGCCCCTGTCCGATGTGCTCGGTGCTCACCCGCGCGCCCCACGGCGTGTGCGCCTCCAGGTGCGCCCGGAGCAACTCGGTCGCCTCGCCCGCGTCGACGCCCGGCGGCACGCGCAGGCTGATCAGCGCGCGGGCACTCGCCTGCACGGACGGGGTCGCGCCGACGACCGGCGGGCAGTCGATGCCGAGGACGGTGACGGCCGGGCGGGCCCAGATGCGGTCGGCGACCGTGCCGGAGCCGATCAGCTCCACGCCGTCGAGGACTTTGGCGTCCTTGCGGAACCGCTCGTCGTCGTACTGCAGCCCCTCCCAGGTGCTGTCGCCGGTCAGCCCGTCGACGGTGGTGCTGCCGTCCTCCGCGCGCAACGAGTCCAGGACGCGGACCAGGGCGGCCAGGGCGTCGGGTGCGGCGCCTCCGAACTGGCCCGAGTGCAGGTTGCCTTCGAGGGTGTCGACGCGCAGCCGTACGAGCGTCATGCCGCGCAGGGTGGCGGTCACCGTCGGCAGACCTGCGCGGAAGTTGCCGCTGTCGCCGATGACAATGGTGTCGGCCGCCAGCAGTTCGGGGTGCTGCTCGGCGTACCGTTCCAGACCGCCGGTGCCCTGCTCCTCCGAACCCTCGGCGATCACCTTGACGTTGACGGGGACGCCACCGTCGGCCCTGAGCGCGCGCAGCGCCAGCAGGTGCATGATCACACCGCCCTTGCAGTCGGCGGCCCCGCGCCCGTACCAGCGGCCGTTCCGCTCGGTCAGCTCGAACGGCGGCGTGTCCCAGCCGGCCTCGTCCAGCGGCGGCTGCACGTCGTAGTGGGCGTACAGGAGCACCGTCCTGGCGCCCGCGGGGCCGGGGAGGTAGCCGTACACCGACTGCGTGCCGTCCGGGGTGTCGAGGAGGGCCACGTCCTGGAACCCCTCGGCCGTGAGCGCGTCGGCGACCCAGCGTGCGGCGCCCTCGCTCTCGCCGCGCGGGAACTGGTCGAAGTCCGCCACCGACCGGAAGGCCACCAGTTCGGCGAGCTCCTCCTTCGCCCTGGGCATCAGTGAGGCGACGGTCACGGCGACCGGATTCGACGACATGGGCACGCTCCTTGTGGGTGCGACGTTGTACGGGTGCGTACTTCGTGGGCGAGGCGATCGTGGAGCACGGGTGAGGTCCGGTGTATGGGGCACCCATGCCGCACGATCCTCCCACAGCGGCCTTTGGTGATCGTCGCCGTAGTATGCGGTGGACAGATGGGGGCACCCCCTGCTCGATTGAAGCCGGGAGCTGGGGGGAGGCAGGCGGCTGGATCGGGAGCAGTAGACCATCGTGAGCAGCGAGAACTCTTCGGCGGACGACGCGCGGCAGGTATGGGACGTCGTGGTGGTGGGCGCGGGACCCGCGGGGGCCTCGGCCGCCTACGCGGCAGCGGTCGCGGGACGGCGCGTGCTGCTGCTGGAGAAGGCGGAACTGCCGCGTTACAAAACGTGCGGCGGCGGCATCATCGGCCCCTCGCGCGACTGCCTGCCGCCCGGCTTCGAGCTTCCGCTGAAGGACCGGGTGTATGCGGTGACGTTCTCGAACAACGGCCGCTTCACCCGTACCCGCCGGTCCCGGCAGATGCTGTTCGGGCTGATCAACCGGCCCGAGTTCGACCACCAGCTGGTGGAACACGCGCAGAAGGCCGGCGCCGAGGTGCGCACCGGCGCCGCCGTGCAGCGGGTCGAGCAGCACGGTTCGGCCGTACCGGACCGCCGCACGGTCGCACTTGTCCTGCAGGGCGGTGAGACCGTGCTCGCACGGGCCGTGGTCGGCGCGGACGGCAGCGCCGGCCGCATAGGAGCACACGTCGGGGTCAAAGTGGACCAGGTAGACCTGGGCCTGGAGGCGGAGATCCCGGTGCCGGACACCGTCGCCGAGGACTGGAAGGGGCGGGTGCTCATCGACTGGGGCCCGATGCCCGGCAGTTACGGCTGGGTTTTCCCCAAGGGCGACACACTCACCGTCGGCGTGATCTCCCGGCGCGGTGAAGGCGCCGCGACCAAGAGGTACTTGGAGGACTTCATCGGACGACTCGGTCTCGCCGGCTTCGAACCGAGCATCTCCTCAGGTCACTTGACCCGGTGCCGGGCGGACGACTCGCCGCTGTCGCGCGGACGGGTGCTCGTGTGCGGGGACGCGGCCGGGCTGCTGGAACCGTGGACCCGTGAGGGCATCTCGTTCGCGCTGCGCTCGGGCCGGCTGGCGGGGGAGTGGGCGGTGCGCATCGCCGAGGCGCACGACGCCGTGGACACCCGTCGGCAGGCGCTGAACTACACCTTCGCGGTCAAGGCGGGACTCGGTACCGAAATGAGCGTGGGCAAGCGGATGCTGACCGCGTTCGAGCGGCGCCCGGGGGTGTTCCACGCCGTCCTCACCGGCTTCCGGCCCGCCTGGAACGCCTTCCGGGACATCACCCGCGGGGCGACGACTCTCGGCGAGCTGGTCCGCACCCATCCGCTGGCCCACCGCGCCATGACCGCGCTGGACCGGCGTCCCGCGGGCGGCGGCTCCGGTGCCGCGGACAGGCCCGGTGCCGACGCCGGGCCCGGGACCGGTGGCGGGTCCGAGGCCGGGAGCGAAACAGCGGCCGGTGGAACGTCCGGGGCCGGGGGCACGTCCACCAGTTCGTGACCGTGATCCGGAAGACCGGATGGGCGGGGGCGGTGCCGCGCAGTTCCTCGTCGGAGGAGCCGGGGCCCACTTCGTCGAATCCGTCCGGGTGCCGGCTGCGTGGGGGAGGGTGTCCTGACGGTGGCGGTGGCCTGCTTCAGCGCGGTCGTCACCGGCCACCGCTCTGCGGCGCGGGCGGCGACGGGAACACTCCGGGCAGGGCATCCGCCGCTCGCCCGGCTGCTGTACAGGCGGCCGTCGTGGCGGTGGCGGAACCGGCCGGGACCCGCGGAACCGGCCGCCGCCGGTGGCGCCGGCAGGCATCGGCCCGACCGATGAGAAGAGCGCTTGCCGCAGGCCGGCAGCCCGCTCACCGCCAAGACCCAGGTCAGCCGCTCCATGGTCGAACCCGGCGCCCGCGTCCGCCCCCGACTGGTCGTCGCGGCCTATGAGTCGGGCTTGGCCCGACCGGGCCGGCCCGGTCGGGCCGGCGCCCGGAACCGCGTCAGCACACTGATCACCCGAACGAGGAAGAGGACCGGCGCAAGCACCATCCCGGCACCGAGCAGCAGCCCTTCGGAGGCATCGGGGAGAGTGAAGAGCAGCGCCGGACCCGCCGCGGCGCCGAAGACGACCGCAGCGGCGAACACCGCGCTGCACAGCGCGTAGCCGATCTCGACGGTGATCGCATCCCGCTCGGCCTGAGTCCGCCGCACCCGTAACTCCCCCCTCGCGTAGCCTGCTTGACCATCCTGAAGTCAAGCAGCCCTGGGTCCCGGCGGGCAAGGAGCCCAAAGCGCGTACGTGACGTGGGTGTCGTGCCTGCTACGGTGCGGCCATGGCGGCGAAGCAGGTCGAACAGGCGCTCGTGCAGCAGTGGCGGGACATCCTGGCCCTGCATGCGCGCACGCAGTGCGAACTCGACCGTGCACTGCACGAACACGGTCTGTGCGGAAGCGACTTCGAAGTCCTCGACATCCTCGCGGGCGCGCTGCGCGGCTGTTCCTACCGCGTCCAGGAGATCGCCGAGCGCGTCCACCTGAGCCAGAGCGCGCTGTCCCGGCTGATCGCCCGCCTTGAGCGGGAAGGGCTCGCCGAACGGGGCTTGTGCGCGGAGGACCGGCGGGGCGTGCGGGTCTCGCTGACGGAGAAGGGGCGCGCGCTGCACGACGAGGTACTGCCCGTGCAGCGCGCGGTGCTGACCCGGATGCTCACGCGCGACTGACCCGGGGCTCCCGGGGAGGGGAAGCCAGGACCACGGCGGAGGTGTCCTGCCAGAGCGTGGCGAGGGCGGGGTCGCCCGACACGGCCGGCATCGGCAGGCGGTTCCACAACGCGAGGTACAACTGCTCGGCCGGACCGAACAGTTCGCATTCGGCGTCTCCTGCCGTGTCCCGTGTGGTCACGGGCGGCTCCGGGGAGAGCCGTACGGTCCACACCGCGTCGGCGTTCGTCACCCGCACCCGCAGGACGCGCGGCACTTCGGTGCGGACCCGGCTCTTGGGACGGGCGTGGAAGCCGCGCAGCAGTTCGTCGATGCCGTCCACCGCGAAGTCCGTGGAGACCGGCGCCGGAGTGCCGCCGCGCGCCGCCTCCGCGTCGAACCGGTGCACCGCCGTCTCGTGTGCCTGGCGGCGGGCCCAGAAGGCCAGGGCCGAGGCCGGTCCGGGCAGAAAGGTGAAGCACTCCACGTCGGGAGCCGCACCCGACAGGGTGTCGACCAACCCGTGATGGCCTTCGCGGTACCAGGCAATGAGCTCGGCGCCGTCCAGCTCGGGAGGGTCGCCCACCGGACGGGGCCGCACCTGCCCGTCGGCGACATGGGCGGCGGCCCACCGGTGCACCACGCCGGTGTGCCGGACCAGGTCGCGTACCCGCCATCCGGGGCAGGTCGGCACCTCGGCGTCCAAACCGGTCCTCTCGGCGGCGTCGGCCAGCAGGCGGCCCTCTTCGTCCAGAACCCCTACGAACCAGGAGACGTCCATGGGGAGAAGTGTGCCGTACGCGTACGCGGCCGGTGGAGTGAACGTGCGGCGGGCCGCCCCCGGCCAGAGGTCAGGCCGGGTCCGCCTTGCGAGTCGCGAATCCGATCACCGTGGCCACCGCCGCGAGTACCGCCACGCTGGTCAGAGCGGCGGGAAGGCTGAACCGGTCCGTCATGAACCCGATCGCCGGCGGACCGAGGAGCATGCCGCCGTACCCCAGGGTGGACGCCGTGGCGACACCGCTCGGGCCGGCGAGCGCGCCCGCGCGTTCGATGGCCACCGGGAAGAGGTTGGCGAGGCCGATGCCGGTGACCGCGTAGCCGAGCAAGGCCCCCTCCAACGAGGGCGCGAGCGCGCCGAGCAGCATCCCGGCGGTCGCGGTGGTACCGCCCGTGACCAGGGTCCGGGTCCTGCCCAACCGCTCGAGCAGTGTCGTACCGGTGAGCCGCCCGGCCGTCATGGCGAGCGCGAAGCAGGAGTACCCGAGGGCCGCGACGCCCGGCGAGGCGCCGAGGTCCTCCTCCAGGTGCAGCGCACCCCAGTCGGCCAGGGCCCCCTCGCCGTACGCGGTGCAGAGCGCGATCAGGCCGAAGACGATCACCAGCGTGCGTGTACGGCCGTCCAGCGGGCGCGGGCCGCCCTGCTCGGTCCGCCCGGCGTCCTTGCCCTGGCCCGGTCCGTGGCCCGCGGGGGCCGGCGGCTCGATCCGCATGAGCATCCGTCCCGCGACGGCGGTCACCACCAGGCCGATCGCCGCGAGCCCCCACAGATGCCGGGTGGGCGAGAGGGAACCGGCGACCAGGGCGCCCAGCCCCGCGCCGGCCATGCCGCCCAGGCTGAACGCGGCGTGGAAGCTCGGCATGACGGGGCGCCGCAGCACGGCCACCAGATCGACGGCCGCACTGTTGAAGGCGACATTGATGCCGCCGTAGGCCGCGCCGAACACCAGGAGCACGGTGCCGAGCGTGAGCGCGGAGTGGGTGAGCGGCGGCAGGCCGACACTGAGGCAGAGCAGGACCGCGCAGACCACGGTGACGGGATGGCTGCCGTAGCGGCGGCACAGGCTGCCGGTGAAGATCATCGTGACGACGGCCCCGGCGGAGACTCCGAGCAGGGCGAGCCCCAGCCCGCTCGCGGAGGCGCCGGTCTGCTCCTTGATGGCGGGAATGCGCACGACCCAGCCGGCGAAGACGAAGCCGTCGAGGGCGAAGAAGAGGGTGAGGGCGAGGCGGAGGCGGGCGAGGTCGGAGCGCGGCACGACACTGTGCGAGCGGAGTTTGTTTACTAGCGGCACAAAATGAGGCTAAGCGGGTCTCCGGGGCAGGGGCAAGCAAGAGAGCCGGCTCATGCGGTGTGCACCGCGTGAGTCGCCCTCTTGGCGCGGTCATGGAGTCGTCGGTTGTGGAGCCGCCGGTCCCAGCCCGCCGCCCGCGCCCCTCATCGGTCCATCGGCCATGGCCCGCGTCAGCATCGGTCCTGATCGCCGGCCCACTTCAGGAGCAGCAGTTCGCGCTCCTCGCGGCCCGGGGTGGTGGCGTGGTCGCGGCGCCAGGCGAGGAGGCCGTCGAGACCGGCGCCTTCGCCGTCCACGAGCCGTCGCAGGAGGGTGAGCGAGAGCTCGTACTCCGTCGGCCCGTAGGTCCCGCCCGTGACGGCCGCGAAAGGGCTCGCCTCGACCGTTCCGTCGTCGGTCGTCACGCGGAGGGTGAAGAAGGGCGGGTGCTCGGGACCCTGGTTCAGTATGGCGCTCACCACGTCGAACGCGAGGGAGGCGTACCGCCGCACCGCCCGCCGGACGGTGACGTCGGCGACCTCGATGCCGTGCACCTCGTCCCAGGCCCAGCATCCCGTCCGCTCGCGGCCCAGCAGCTCGACACCGTCCTTGGTGAGCCGCACCCCCGAGGCGTTCCCCTCCGGCTCGGCCCCCAGATACACGGAGTCCTCGGTGATCCAGAACAGGCCGACCATGGCCATGCGCGCCTCCAACGGCATCGTGCGTGCGGCGCCAGTCGGTCCGCCGCTCCGCAGGCGAGTACTGGCCCCGCCCTTCCGCTTCCCCAGACGCGGAGCCTCGGCAGAGGGTTCCGCTTCCGGGTGGAGGCGGGCGCGGCCCGTGCGACACCGGAGAAGGTGTCGATACCGCCGTGAGAGTGGCTCTGTAACCCGTGTGAACGCCTCGAATGGTGGGAGTCGGATCCATGACTGACGGTAGATCACGTCGGGGCTCGGTCCATGTGCTGACGTGGGGTCAGCAGCCGGGGCCACCGACGGAAGGACACTCGGATGCGCTCTGCCCGCATGCTGCTCGCCACCGCGACGGCCACCGCGGCCCTCGTGGTCTCGGCGCCCACAGCCTTCTCCGCCCCGATGGGCGACTGGGAGCACGACAAGTCTTCCTACAGCAAGGAGCACGACAAGGACAGCAGCCACGACAAGCCGCACGGCGGAGTCCACACGGGCGGCGGTGCCCTGGCCGCCGTGGGCGAGGACGGCTGGAGCGGCGAGTACGACAAGGAGGAGTCGAAGGACGAGTCGAAGTACGAGGACAAGGACAAGCACGAGGACAAGGACGAGGAGAAGGGCCGGGAGCACGGCAAGCCCAGCGGTGGTGTGCACACCGGCGGCGGTGCCCTGGCTGCCGTGGGTGAGGACGGCTGGAGCGGCGAGTACGACAAGGAGGAGTCGAAGGACGAGTCGAAGTACGAGGACAAGGACAAGGGCAAGCACGAGGACGAGGACAAGGACAAGGGCAAGCACGAGGACGAGTACGAGGACAAGGGCAAGCACGAGGACAAGGACGAGGAGAAGGGCCGGGAGCACGGCAAGCCCAGCGGTGGTGTGCACACCGGCGGTGGCGCCCTGGCCGCTGTCGACGAGGACGGCTGGAGCGGCAAGCACGACAAGGAGGAGTCGAAGGACGAGTCGAAGTACGAGGACAAGGACGGGTACGGGGGCAAGAAGGACTGGGAGCACGAGAAGCCGAGCGGTGGCATGCACACCGGCGGTGGCGGGCTCTCCGACCCGAGTGTCTCCGGCGGCGGCCTGGCCGCGCTGGCGGTTCTCGGCGCCGGTGCCTACGCGCTGCGGCGCAAGAAGGCGTCCGGAAGCGTGGCCTGAGCCATGCCCGGCGCCATAGCAGCCGGGGCCGCCGTACACGCGTCGCGTGTCACGGCGGCCCCGCTCACCCTTTCGCCTTCCGTTTCCGCTGCCGTGTCCGAATGAGGTGGTTTTCCGATGGCAGCCCGCCCCCCTTCCTCCGTCCACACCGATCCGGCCCCGGCGCGACGGAAGCTGCGCGCCGTCATGACGGCGATCTTCTGGGGCACGGCAACCCTGGTGCTGGCGGTGAGCCTGCTCGGCGGCAGGGAGGGTCCTCCTGCCGACGCCCTCGGCACGCACGCCCCTCCCGCGGCCTCCACCACTGCCACTGCTTCCGCCACCGCTTCTCCTTCTGCCTCCGCCACCGCCACGCGTCCTGAGCCGAGCCGTTCCGCCGCGCCCCAACCGGCCGGCACGCATCTGCCGCGGTCCGCCCCGACCCGGTTGCACATCCCCGACATCAACGTCGACGCGCCCTTCACCGATCTGGCCATCGGCGCTTCGGGCCAGCTCGACGCGCCGCCCCCGGACGACACCAACCTGGTCGGCTGGTTCGCCGACGGAGCGTCCCCGGGGGAGCGCGGAACATCGATCATCGCCGGACACGTGGACACGAAGACCTCGGCCGCGGTGTTCGCCCGGCTCTCCGAACTCGAGAAGGGCGACCGCTTCGAGGTGGAGCGGACCGACGGGCGTGAGGCGGAGTTCGTGGTCGACCACGTGGAGTCGTTCGCCAAGGACGACTTCCCCGACGAGCGCGTCTACGCCGACACGGACGATGCCCAGGTGCGGCTCATCACCTGCTCCGGGGACTACGACCGCAAGGCCAAGGACTACACCGAGAATCTGGTGGTCTTCGCCCACCTGGTCTGACGTGCACGGCCCGGTCGGCCCGGCCCGAACGGACCGCTGCCCGGAAGGGGAGGAGGACACCCTTCCGGGCAGCGCGTTCGTCAGGCCACGGCGCACGCGGACCCGTTGAGGGTGAACGCCGACGGACTGGGGCTGCTGCCCGTCGTGGTGGCGGTGAAGCCGAGGGTGACGGAGCCCGCCGCGGGGATCGACGCGGTGTAGGGAGCCGAGGCGACGCCGACCTCGGAACCGGTCTGGACGGGGGTGCCGCCCCACATGTTGGTGATGCGCTGGGAACCGGGGAAGGTCCAGTTCAGCGTCCAGCCGGCGACCGCCGAACTGCCGGTGTTGCGGATGACCACCTCGGCCTGGAATCCGCCGGGCCACTCGTTCGCCACCCGGTAGGCGACCGCGCAGGAGCCCTGGCTCCCGCCGGAGGACGTGGTGACCGTCACCGTGCCGGAGCGCGGCGAGCGGTTGCCTGCCGCGTCCCGGGCGTACACGGCGAACGTGTAGGAGGACTCGGGGGAGAGGCCGGTGAGGGTGGCTGAGGTGCTTGCGGTCGTGGTGGCGACCGTTTCCCCGCCGTCGCTGATCCGGACGACGTCGTAGCCCGTCACTCCGTTCTCGTCGGTGGCCGCCGTCCAGGAGAGCGTGGCCGACGACGAGGTCACCGCGGAGGCGGCCGGCGTGCCGGGGGCGGTCGGGGCCGTGGTGTCACCGCCCGATCCGGAGGAGTAGATCTCGGCCTCCTCGGACGTGGCGGCGATGCCGTTGGCGCCGTCGAAGAGGCGCTGCCCCCAACTGGTCGGCTGGTCCGGGTCGAAGTTCGTGACCATGTCCAGGTACTCGACCCCGCCACCGTTGCCGCTCCAGGACCAGCCGAGGTAGCCGAGGCCGAGCTGCCGGGTGACGGCCAGGATGGTCTCCTCGTCGGGGTTCCCGTCCGAGTGGTCGTGGCCGAACTCGCCGACCACGATGGGGAGCCGAGCGGAGACGAAGCGGCCCAGGTAGTCGCTGATCTCGGCGGCGGTGTCGAAGACGCCGTACATGTGGATGGAGAACACCGTGTTGGCGTCCGGGTCGGCGGCGAAGACCGAGGCGGCGTTGTCACGCATGGTGAACGCCCAGTCCTGGCCCCAGTTGGGGGCGTCGACCATCAGCGTGTGGTCGAAGCCCGCGTTGCGCAGTTTCTGGATGGCGGCCTTGGTGTCGGCCGTCCAGTTCGCGTAACCGGTGTTGCCGTGGGGCTCGTTGCCGATGTTGACGACGACGTGGTCCTCCTGGCCGGTCAGCGCGCTCTGGACACCGATCCAGTAGTCGGCGGCGCGGGAGAGGGTGACCGCCCCGCTCTGCTCGCCGTAACCGGTGGTGTCGTGCACCTCGAGGACGCAGATCAGCCGGTTCTGCTTGCACTGCGCGACGACGTTCGCCACGTCGGCGGTGTCGTTGGCGGTCCACCGGTCGCCGCTGGAGAGGACCACGCGCACGGTGTTGGCACCCTTGGCCTTGATGTGCGCGAGGGAGCTGATCCGGTCCGTGTACCAGGTGTGGGCGTGGTTGACCCCGCGCATCACGAAGTCGTTCCCGGAGGCCTCCAGCAGTCGGCCGTTCTCGACGCGGAAGCCGGTGGGTGCCGCGTGCGCCGGGGTACCCAGGACGAGGAGGGGGAGCAGGAGACCCAGGAGGGTGGCGATCAGGCCGGCTGTACGAGGGAGTGCGGTGACACGGGGGGTGGAGGTCGGGGCGGGTGCGTGGGTGGGTGTGGGCGGACGGCATCTCATGGCGGCTCCAGAAGACGATTCGGGTGGGAGGAGTGATGCGGGGGCCGGGGCGGCCCCGGGTCCGGTGCTGGCGCGTGTCCGTGCCGTGGGTGGTGCGGTGCGTGCGTCGGTGAGAGGGCTGTACGGGGGAGTGCTGTACGTGCGCCGTGGGTCAGGAGGTTGCCGTGGCCGTGCAGCCGACGGTTGCCGCCGGAGCCCCGGACGTTGCCGGGGTACTGGCGATGAGGCCGAAGGAGGTGCTCGCGCCGGGACCGAGGGTGCCGTTCCAGCCCGCGTCGGTGACGGTCGCCGTGCCGCCGTCGACGGTGGTGAGCGTGCCGCCCCACACCTGGGTCAGCCGCGCGCCGGCGGCCGGTGCGACCGTCACGGTCCAGCCGGTGAGTGCGGCGGCGGAAGTGTTCCGTACCGTCACCTCGGCCTGGTAGCCGCCAGGCCAGGTCGAACCGGCCAGGAACGACGCGGTGCAGGTGGCGTCGTCGCCGGGGTCGCCGGGGTCACCCGGGACACCTTGGTCGAGGACCTCCGCCAGGGCCGGATGCCAGCGGGCGGCGATCTTCTCGTTGCCGGCGTCACCCGGGTGTACGCCGTCGTAGGTGTCGGTGGCCGTGTCGAAGCCCGTCCACTGGTCGACCACGGTCACCGGCGAACGGGTGGTGCTCGTCTCCGTGGCCCAACCCGGAATCCGCGCGTTGAAGTCGACGACGCGCTGGGCGCAGCCCGTGCAGCCGGCAGGGTTCATCGGGATGATTTGGGCGACCAGGAGCCGAGTGTCCGGGTTGGCCGTCCGCATCTGCGTCACCAGCTTGGTGTAGGCGGCGAGGATGCGGTCGGGAGGGACGCTGCTCCAGACGTCGTTCGTGCCGAAGTGCATGACAACGATGTCCGGCCGAGTCGCCGCCAGTCGTGCGGGCAGCAGGTCCTGGTCGGCGACGTTGGTCACCAGCTCACCGCCGTGACCCTCGTTGTCGCCGTCGTACGCCATGCCGCAGCCCTGGCCGGGCAGGGTGCCGACGAAGTCGATGTCCGTGTGGCCGGCGTCCTGCAACCGGTTCCACAGCAGGGCCCGCCAGCAGCCCGGCGAGCCGGTGATCGAGTCGCCCAGCGGCATGATGCGGACGGGGGCCGCGTCCGGTGCCGCGGCCGCGCGCGGGGCGAGGGTGAGGGTGAGGCCGAGCGGGAGGAGCAGGGCGGTCAGCACGAGCAGGGCCCGTAGCGGTAAGTGGTCGATGACGCGCATGGTGTTCCCTTCCCTGGATGAGGTGGGAGCGCTCCCATGAAGACATCAAGCCACCTTTGTCAGTGTCCCGTCAAGGGTTGGGGCGGGGAACGCACGCCCACATGACGTGCCCTGGAGGGAAGAACCCCGCGACCGGGATCAGCTTCCGGTGCGCCGGCGGGTCACCGCCTTCTCCAGCGGCGGCCGGGCCGAGGATGACGGCGATGACGGCGGGCAGCACCGGCAGCCCGTACCGCCGCATACCGAAGCCGATCAGACCGATGATCAGCAGGATCACCAGGTCGATCACCTCGCCGCCGACCGCGTACGCGCCGATCGCCGCGAAGAACAGGATCCCGGCGCAGAGGTACGGCCGCGGGATCCGCAGCGGCTTCGCCCGCACCGGTGCCAGCGGCAGGTTGAGAGCCGGCAGCAGCACCATGCCGACGAACGGCGAGGCGATCAGGCCCCACACCAGGTCGGGCTCACGCTCGAAGAGCAGCGGGCCCGGCTGGATGCCGTACTGCTGGAAGGCGGCCGGCATCACGGCCGCGACCGCCGTGGTCGGCAGGCCCGGCGTCAGCATGGAAACCCGCCTCCCCGCCGCCGAGGCGGACGCCGCGGACCCGCATCGAGGTCGCGCGCCAGTACGCGCGTGTCGCGGACCGGCGCCGGGACTTCCACCACAAGGCATCCGCACAGATCATTCGCGACAGCCAAGCGGTGTACGTGGAAGACCTCGCGGTGTCCGGCCTCGGCCGCACCCGGCTCGCCAAGTCCGTGCACGACGCGGGATGGTCCGCCTTCGTCGGCATGCTGGAGCACAAGGCGCTCAAGCACGGCCGCACCTTCGCCAGGGCGGCCCGGGCCTGCCCCTCCTCCCAGGTCTGCTCGGCCTGCGGATTCCGGGACGGCTCCAAGCCTCTCCACGTCCGTCAGTGGGCATGCGGCGAGTGCGGCACGGTGCACGACCGCGACCACAACGCAGATCGCGATGTCCTCTTCGAAGGACGCCGTAGCGTCGCCGCCGGACGGGCGGAGACGCCAAACGCCTGTGGAGCGCCGGTAAGACGGGCACACGTGCCCGCACAGCGCGGTGAAGCAGGAAGCCCCCGGAAGGGTCGGACGACCCAGGCCGGAATCCCTGGACTTCAGGCCAGGGAGCACGTCAACCGGAGCACTTCCACGCCGTGGGCAGGGCCGAGGTCTCCCTGCGGTACGGGGCGGCAGGGCGGCCGGAATGCCGCTACCGGCTCCTGGGACCGCCGGGGGACCGGCCCGACCGGGTGCCCCGGCACCGGCCCGGACCGCAGAGCGGCGGACGGGCCGCCGGGCGGACCGGTGGGCTCCGGTCGGGTGGCGGGGCGCGGGCGTAGAGGTACGGGGCGGCGGCCCGGCGGACCGCGTGCGGGGCGAACCCGCTCATGGCACGGGGTTGTACCCGTTCGCGCCCGGATCTAGGGTCGACCAGCGGGTGCAAGCGCTTTCTGTCCGCTGCGTGCCGACGAGGGCTCCCGGAACCGGGAGTCCGTCGGCACCCTGGGCCCGCCGACCGTCCAAAGGAGTGCCGATGTCCCTGCCCCCTGTCCGCCGCCGCGTCGCCGTCGTCGGCACCGGCGCCATCGTCGCCGGGGGCCACCTGCCGGCGCTGCGGGCCCACTTTGACCGCACCGAACTCGTGGCCGCCGTCGATGTGGACCCGGGCAGGCTCGGCGCCTTTTGTGAACTGGCCGGCGGACAGGTGGCCGGGTACGCCTCGGTGGACGCGATGCTGGACGCCGTACGCCCGGACCTTGTGCTGATCGGAACGCCGCCGTCGCTGCACCGGGAGCAGACGGTGGCCTCGCTCCGGGCCGGCGCCTGGGTGCTGTGCGAGAAGCCGTTGTGCCTGTCGCTCGCCGAGTACGACGAGATCGCGGCGGCGGAGGACGCGTCGGGCGCGTACGCCTCCGTGGTCTTCCAGCACCGCTACGGCTCGGGATCCGTCCACGCCCGGGAACTGATCGCGAGCGGTGCCCTGGGCGCCCCGTTGGTCGCGCACTGCCAGACCACCTGGCACCGGGACGCCGCGTACTACGCCGTCCCCTGGCGCGGGCGGTGGGCCACCGAGGGAGGCGGCCCGACGATGGGGCACGGCATCCACCAGTACGACCTGCTGCTCCACCTCCTCGGCCCGTGGGAGGAGATACGGGCCATGGCGGGCCGGCTCGTCCACGACACCGAGAGCGAGGATGTCTCCACCGCCCTGGTCCGCTTCCGGGGCGGCGCCCTCGCCACCGTCGTCAACAGTGTGCTCTCGCCGGACGAGGTGAGCCGCGTCCGCGTGGACTGCGCCGACGCCACGGTCGAGCTGACCCACCTGTACGGGCACCGCAACGACGACTGGTCGTACACCCCGGCGCGGCACGTCCCCGCCGAACGCGCCGTCGCCTGGCGCACCCCGCCGCACGACGTGCCCAGTTCGCACACGGCCCAGCTCGGCGCCCTCCTCGACGCCCATGACGCCGGTGTCCGACCGCCGGGCAGCGGTCAAGAGGCCCGGGGAACCCTCGAGTTCGCCGCCGCCCTGTACAAGTCCGCGTTCACCGGCAACCCGGTGCGGGCCGGCGAGATCGTGGCCGGCGATCCCTTCCACGCGGCCATGCACGGTGACCACCCCGACTGGTCCCCGAAGGAGCAGGCTTGAGCACCCGTGCCGCGCAGGCCGCCCGTGCCGCCCACGGCCTCCGCGTCGGCCACACCCACGGTGAGGCCGTCACCGTCACCACCGCGGACGGCACGGAGATCCTGCGCTACGTCTACCGCCCCGACCCCGACGCCTTCGAGTCCCGCAAGCCGTACGCCCACCCGGTGCGCACACTCGCCGGCCGCACGGTGACCGGGTACCGCCCGAACGACCACCGCTGGCACAAAGGCCTGCAGATGACGGCCAGTCACCTGTCCGGACAGAACTTCTGGGGCGGCGACTCCTATGTCCACGGGCGCGGTTACCTTCCGTTGCCCGAACGCATCGGCTCCATGCGGCACGACGGCTTCTCCACGTTCACGGTCGGGGCCGGCCGCTTCGACTGCGCCGAGGACCTCACCTGGGTGGAGAACGGAGGAGCGGAGTGGGCGCGCGAGGAACGCGGCCTGAGCGTCCACTCGGTGGACGAGGAGACCGGTGCCTGGGTCTTGGACTGGTCGATCCGGCTCACCAACGTCCGTGACGAACCACTGGTGTTCGGCTCCCCGACCACCGCCGGACGTGAGATGGCCGGCTACACCGGACTCCAGTGGCGCGGCCCGCGCGACTTCACCGGTGGCACGGTCCTCGCACCCGGTGCCGGTATCGGCGGTGGCGGTCCGGTCGCGGGCACGGAGGCGGGTACGGAGAGGTTCATGGGCACACGGGGCCCGTGGCTCGCCTTCACCGGTGAGCACGACGAGGTCGACGCCCATTCCACGCTCGTCTTCGCCCACGCCCCGGAGAATCTCGACGCGCGCGCCGCGATCCACCTCTCGCACTGGTTCGTCCGCTCCGAGCCGATTCCGTCGGTGGCGTTCTCCTGGGCGTTCTTCGAGGAGTTCGCGCTGCCGCCGGGTGAGTCCTTCGCCTACCGCTACCGGATCGTCGTGGCGGACGGCGCCTGGGACCGGGAGCGAGTGAGCGCGTATCTGGAGAGTCTGCCGTGGTGAGCGGCCCCGGACCGGCGTATCCGAATCCGCTGCCCGGTGCGGTGGGACTCTCCCACCTGGACGCGTACGACCGGGAGGCCGCCGACGGCGTGTGCGGCGGCAGCCCGCACCTGCACCTGGTGTGCACGGAGGCGTACGTCGTCACCGCGGGCCGGGGCGCGGTGCAGACACTCGGCCCTGACGGCTACCGGGACATCCCGCTGCGGCCCGGTTCGGTCGCCTGGTTCACCCCGGGCACCGTGCACCGGATGGTCCGGGACAGGGACAGGGACAGGGACAGGGGCAGGGACAAGGACAAGGACAAGGACAAGGACGGGACCGGCGGCGGGGAGGACGGTCTGCGGATCACCGTGCTGATGCAGAACAGCGGCCTGCCCGAGGCCGGCGACGCGGTCTTCACCTTCCCGCCCGAGGTCCTCGCCGACCCGGGCCGGTACGCCGCCGCCGCGGCTCTGCCGCCCGGCACGGGTTCGGAGACGAAGGCCGCGGCCCGGCGGCGCCGGGACCTCGCCGTCGAAGGCTTCCTCGTCCTGCGTGAGGCGTGCGTGGCCGGTGACCCGGGCCCGTACCGGGACTTCCAACGCGCCGCCGCCCGGCTGGTGCGCGACCGCGTGCCGGCCTGGCGGCGGCTGTGGCGGTCCGGCGCCCTGGCCGCCGCCGAGCGGACCGGCGCCCAGCTCGACGCGCTCGCCGACGGTGTCCCCGCCCACCTCGCCGAGGCCACGGCCTACGCGGCCGAACCCACTCGGCGCGGCGGGTTCGGCATGTGCGGACGGCGGGACGAGTACGCGCTGCCCGGTGTCACGGTGCCGTACGGCGACGGGTGAACCACCGGGACGACCGCACGACCTGCCGGATGCGGCGGCGGTCCCCGGGACGGACGCCGGTCACCGTCCGCGCGCCGGCTGAGGCCTCGAGCCCCCGTACGAGTGGGGGAGGCGGGCCGATGCCACGGCGAGGGCGGTGGCCGCGCTGGCGATGCCGAGAACCGCGCCGGCGGCGACATCCCCCGGATAGTGCACGCCCGTGTGGATGCGTGAGTAGCCGACCGCGCCGGCCAGCGCGCCGAGCGGGACGGAGGCGGCGGGCAGGACCGTACCGACGGCGGTGGCGAACGCGACCGCCGAGGCGGTGTGCCCGGACGGGAAGGAGGCCGACGTCGGCATCGGGATGTGCCGGTCCACGGTCACCCGGGCCGCCTCCCGGTCCGGCCGGTCCCTGCGGACGAGACGCTTGCCGAGGATGTTGGCCGATGCCGACGCCACAGCTATCGCCCCGACCCCGACCAGCGCGGCCCGCCGCGACCGCGACCCGCCCAGGGCGAGGGCGCCGGCCAGGGCGAACGAGATCTTCGAGTGGTCGGCGGCGTGCGAGAGGCGGCGCAGCGCCCGGTCGAGGGCGGGCGTGGGAGTGGCGGCCACCGCCGCGTACAGGGCACCGTCGACGGACCGGAGATCACTGAAGACGGCGGCCACCACCCGGCGGAGTCCGTCGGCAGGCGGTACCGGTGTCGTGAGCGGGCGGGTCCCGCCCTGGTCGGTAGTGGTCGGCTCGCTCATTCGTCTCTCCCGCGGTGGTGTCGTGGAGCAGGGTCCGCGCGTCCGGGGCCCGCCGGGCACACCCGCACCGAGGACCGGGAATCACCAGGTGTCCACGGTACGCGTGGTCCGCCCGGTGTGTTCGCGCACCCCCGTCACCCCTCCCGCCGCCCCGCCGGGCAAAGGCGCCGCACCGGCCCGGGCCGAGGAGGCCCGCCCTCCGCCCGCCCGCACCGGGCGCTCCCCGTCAGCCCGCCCGGAAGGTGCGCAGACGGAGGGAGTTGCCCACAACGAAGACCGACGAGAAGGCCATGGCCGCCCCCGCGATCATCGGGTTGAGCAGGCCGGCCGCGGCCAGCGGCAACGCGGCCACGTTGTAGGCGAAGGCCCAGAAGAGATTGGTCCGGATCGTGCCGAGGGTGCGGCGGGCGAGCCGGATCGCGTCCGCGGCGGCCCGCAGGTCGCCCCGTACGAGGGTCAGGTCACCGGCCTCGATCGCCGCGTCCGTGCCGGTCCCCATGGCCAGCCCGAGGTCGGCCTGGGCCAGCGCGGCGGCGTCGTTGACCCCGTCACCGACCATCGCGACCGAACGGCCCTGTCCCTGAAGGCGCTTGACCACATCCACCTTGTCCTGCGGCAGCACCTCCGCGAAGACGTCCTCGGGCGTGATCCCGATCTCATGGGCGACGGAGCGGGCCACCGCCTCGTTGTCACCGGTCAGCAGGACGGGCCGCAGGCCGAGCGCGCGCAGCCGGCGTATCGCCTCGGGGCTGGTCTCCTTCACGGCGTCGGCGATCTCCAGCACCGCACGCGCCTCACCGTCCCAGGCCACCAGGACGGCGGTGCGCCCGGCCGCCTCGGCGGCCTCCCGGGCCCGCGCCAGGTCCGCCGACGGCTCCGCTCCCCACTGGGCCAGCAACCGCTCCCGGCCGACGAGCACCGCGTGACCGTCCACGACCCCCTGGACACCGAGTCCGGGCACGTTGGTGAAGTCCTCCGGAGCCGGCAGGGTGCCCAGCTTCTCCAGTGCCCCGTCGGCGACGGCGCGGGCGACGGGGTGTTCGGAGGAGTGCTCCAGCGCGCCCGCCAGCCGAAGCACTTCGGCCTCGTCGGTGCCCGCGGCCGGGTGCACGGCCAGCAGGGTCATCCGGCCGGTGGTGACCGTGCCGGTCTTGTCGAGGACGACGGTGTCGACGCGGCGGGTGGACTCCAGGACCTCGGGGCCCTTGATGAGGATGCCGAGCTGTGCGCCGCGTCCGGTGCCGACCATGAGCGCGGTCGGGGTGGCGAGGCCGAGGGCGCAGGGGCAGGCGATGATCAGTACCGCGACGGCGGCGGTGAAGGCGGCGGTGAGTCCGGCGCCGTTGCCCAGCCAGAAGCCCAGGGTGCCCAGCGCCAGCGCGATCACCACCGGCACGAAGACCGCGGAGATCCGGTCAGCGAGCCGCTGCGCCGAAGCCTTCCCGTTCTGCGCGTCCTCCACCAGCCTTGCCATCCTGGCCAGTTGGGTGTCGGCGCCGACCCGGGTGGCCTCCACGACGAGACGTCCGCCCGCGTTCAGCGTGGCCCCGGTGACGGTGTCCCCGGCGCCCACCTCCACCGGGACGGACTCGCCGGTGAGCATGGAGGCGTCCACCGCCGAGGTGCCCTCGACGACGGTGCCGTCGGTCGCGATCTTCTCGCCGGGACGTACCAGGAAACGGTCTTTGACCGTCAGCTCCCCCACGGGGAGGGTCTCTTCACGCCCGTCCGGGCGCAGCACGGTGACGTCCTTCGCGCCCAGTTCCAGCAGCGCCCGCAGCGCCGTGCCCGCCTTCCGCTTGGCGCGCGCCTCGAAGTAACGCCCGGCCAGGAGGAACGCGGTGACACCCGCGGCGGCCTCCAGGTAGATGTTCCCGGCGCCGTCCGAACGGGTGATGGTCAGCTCGAAGGGGTGGGTCATGCCCGGTGTGCCCGCGGTGCCGAAGAAGAGTGCCCACAGTGACCACAGGAACGCCGCCGAGGTGCCGACCGAGATCAGCGTGTCCATGGTGGCCGCACCGTGCCGCGCGTTGGTGAACGCGGCCCGGTGGAAGGGCCACCCCGCGTACGTCACGACCGGGGCCGCGAGCGTCAGGGACAGCCACTGCCAGTACTCGAACTGCAGGGCCGGGATCATCGCCATCGCCACCACGGGCACCGACAGCACCACGGCCGTGACCAGACGCTCCCGCAGCGACCGCAGTTCGTCGGGCGCGGCCGGAGCCGGAGTGTCCTGGCCCGCCGCGGGCGGCGCGGGCTCCTGCGCCGTGTACCCGGTGGCCTCGACGGTGGCGATCAGGTCCCGCACGGTGACGCCTTCTCCGTGCGACACCCGGGCCTTCTCGGTGGCGTAGTTGACGGTGGCGGTGACCCCGTCCATCCGGTTGAGCTTCTTCTCGATCCGCGCGGCGCACGAGGCGCAGGTCATCCCGCCGATGGCCAGCTCCACCCGTACCTCGGCCCGGCTCCCGGCCGGTCCTCCGGCGGACGTGGCCCCGGGTTCGTTCCCGGGGCCGGCTGTACGGACGGTCATGAGCGCTCCTGGTGACGAGGGCCGGCCGGACAAACCCGACGGCCGATCGCAGTATACGGGCCGGGGGTATCCTCTCCTGTAGTTCAGGTATACCCCCTACCCGTATATGATTCAAGGGTCGCCCGACCTTGACTCAGTACCCCCCAGGGGTATGGTGAGGTGTGCGGACACCGACCCGGAGCCGGGCCGGACACGCTGTTTTCAAGGAGAGACGGCCATGCAGACCGGACTGAAGACCACCGCATTCGCCGCAGCCCTGGCCGCGACCTTCGGTGCGGCGTACGGCGTCGGCCAAGGGCTTGAGCCGGTCGTCGAGGACGGAGCACCCGTCTCCGCACACGACGAGCAGCACGCCCCCGCCACGCCCGCACCGCACGAGGGCGACGGTCACGGCGGGCACGAGGCCGCCCCCGCAGGAGGCCTGCAGATCTCCGAGAACGGCTACACCCTCGACCTGAGGACCCCGACGGTCGAGGCCGGTCAACGCGCCGACCTGCGGTTCACCGTCCGGGACGACAGCGGGCGGGCGGTCACCGAGTACCAACGCGAGCACGGCAAGGAACTCCATCTCATCGTGGCCTCGCGCGACCTGCTCACCTACCGCCACCTGCACCCCACGCGCGCCGCCGACGGTACCTGGAGTACCCCGGTCGACCTGCCGAGGGCCGGCGGTTACCGGGTCTTCGCCGACTTCACCCCGGGGAGTAAGGGCGCCGAGAACCTCACCCTCGGCGCGGACCTCGCCGCTTCTGGCCCCTACCGGCCGCAGCGCCTGCCCGAACCCCGTGACACGGCCCGGGCCGGCGGCTACGAGGTCCGGCTGGACGGGGCGCTGCGGCCGGGCCGGGGGGCCGGGCTGAACCTGACCGTCTCCCGTGACGGCAAACCGGTCACCGACCTCCAGCCCTACCTCGGCGCCTACGGCCACCTGGTCGCCCTGCGCTCCGGAGACCTCGCCTACCTGCACGTCCACCCGAACGGCGAACCCGGTGACGGCAGCACCGAGCCCGGCCCGGCGGTCTCGTTCACGGCCACGGCGCCCAGCGCCGGCAGCTACCGGCTGTTCCTGGACTTCAAGCACGACGGAGTCGTCCGTACCGCGGCGTTCACGGTCCGGGCGGGCGCTCCCGCACCGGACGCACCGGACTCCGGTACCGGCGACCACGGCGGCCGGGGCGGGGACGGTCACGGTCACTGAGCCGCGCACGCCGCCCACCGGGCAGGGCCACCGCGGCCGGTCGGTGGCGCACGGCTCACGCCACGACGACGCGCAGCCCCGCCTCCTCGAACCGGCGTACCGTCTCCGGAGCCACCGCCGAGTCCGTCACCAGGGTGTCCACCGACCCGGCCGGGCAGATCCGGGCGAACGCCCGCCGGTCCAGCTTGCTGGAGTCGGCGGCCACGACCACCCGCTCGGCCCGCTCGCACAGCAGCCGGTTGATCGCCGCCTCCGCCTCGTCGTGGGCCGCCGCCCCGTGCGCGACGTCGAAGGCGACGACACCGAGCACCGCCACGTCGAGCGTGATCTGCCCCAGCACGCCGTCCGCGAGCGGCCCGACCAGCTCGTACGACTGGGCCCGTGCGACACCGCCCGTCACCACGATCTTGAACTGCGGCCGCACGGCGAGCTCTCCCGCGATGTTGAGCGCGTTCGTCACCACGGTCAGCGCGGGCGACCCGGACGCGAGATCACCGCGCACCGTCAGTGCGCGCGCCACCTCCGTGGTGGTCGTCCCGCCGGTCAGCCCGACCGCCTCGCCCGGCGCGAGCAGATCCGCCACGGCCCGGGCGATGCGCTGCTTCTCGGAGGCGCGGCGCGCCGTCTTGTAGCGCAGCGGCAGCTCGTACGAGACCCCGTGCGCCACCGCCCCGCCCCGGGTGCGCACCAGCATCTGCTGCCCGGCGAGCTGGTCGAAGTCCCGGCGGATCGTCGCGGGCGACACCCGCAGCTCGGCGGCGGTCTCGTCGACGTCCAGCCGGCCCCGCTCCACGAGCAGTTCCAGCAACGCCTGCCAGCGGGTGTCCCGCGACATCCGCCCTCCCGTCGTGCGGTTCCCGTCGTCTTCGGATCTACGGCGACCCTAGCGCACCCCGCTTCTGCTCGAATGCTTGATTCTGCTCGGAAACAAGCTCTATCTTGCAAGAGCGAGCATCAAGTCAATCGCTGAGAACCAGGGGTGGGGCGGTCATGACGTATGCCGAGGACGAGCTGACGAGTCAGCCCGAGTGCTGGACACGTGCCGCGGCGCAGGCGGCCGCGCACACCCGGGCACTCCCCGCCCCGGGGGAGCGGGTCGCGGTCGTCGGCTGCGGCACCTCGTACTTCATGGCGCAGGCGGTGGCGGCCCTGCGCGAGGGCTCGGGCCAGGGCGAGACGGACGCCTTCGCCGCCTCGGAGTTCCCCTACGGACGGGTCTACGACCATGTCGTCGCCCTCACCCGTTCCGGCACCACCACCGAAGTCCTCGGGCTGCTCGACCGGTTGAAGGGTGACATCCGCACCACCGCGCTCACCGCCGACCCGGACACTCCCGTGATGACGTCGGCGGACGAGGCCGTCGTGCTCGACTACGCGGACGAACGCTCTGTCGTGCAGACCCGGTTCGCCACCACGGCTCTCACCCTGCTCCGCGCCCATCTCCGCCTGCACGGCGACACGGTTGTCGAGGACGCGCGCACCGCCCTCGCACAACCACTGCCCGAAGGGCTCGCGGAGTGCACCCAGTTCACCTTCCTGGGGCGCGGCTGGACCGTGGGTCTCGCGAGCGAGGCCGCGCTGAAGATGCGGGAGGCCGCACTGTCGTGGACCGAGGCCTACCCGGCGATGGAGTACCGGCACGGCCCCATCAGCGTCACCACCCGCTCCACCGCGACCTGGATGCTGGGCGACGCACCGGAGGGCCTCGCCCAACAGGTCTGGGACACCGGCGGGTTGTGGATCCAGGGCACGCTCGACCCGCTGGCCGAACTCGTCCGCGTCCAGCGCCTCGCCGTCGCCGTGGCGGCGGCCCGCGGTCTCGACCCCGACCGGCCCCGCCACCTCACCCGCTCCGTCGTCCTCGACTCCTGACACCGACCGCCAAAAGGACAGGCCGTGCCCCTCACCACCACCGGCGAACTCGTCGGCCGCGCCGTCACGGCCGGATCGGCCGTCGCCTCGTTCAACGTCATCACGCTGGAACACGTCGAAGCCGTGATCGCCGGCGCCGAGTCGGCCAACGCACCCGTCGTCCTCCAAGTCAGTGAGAACGCGGCGAAGTTCCACTGCGGCCACCTGCTGCCGCTCGCCCGTGCCACTGTCGCCGCCGCCGAACGTGCCGCCGTGCCCGTCGCGTTGCACCTCGACCACGTCCAGAGCGATGCCCTGTTGCGCCAGGCCCCGGACGCAGGCTTCGGCTCCGTCATGTACGACGCGGCCCGGCTGCCGTACGCCGAGAACCTCGCGGCGACCCGGGCGGCCGTCGACTGGGCACACGCCCGGGGTCTGTGGATCGAGGCCGAACTGGGGGAGATCGGCGGCAAGGGCGGCAGGCCCCCGCTGGACGCCCACGCACCCGGCGCCCGCACCGACCCCGACCAGGCCCGCGCCTTCGTCGCCGGCTCGGGCGTGGACGCGCTCGCCGTCGCCGTCGGCACCACGCACGCGATGACCACCCGCACCGCCGCCCTCGACCACGCCCTCCTCGGACGCCTGTCCGCCGCCCTGGACGTCCCCCTCGTCCTGCACGGCTCCTCCGGCCTCCCGGACGCCGAACTCACCGCCGCCGTCGGATCGGGCATCGCCAAGGTGAACATCGGCACGGCGCTGAACATCGCCATGACCGGCGCCATCCGCGACTTCCTCGCCGCCCGCCCCGAAGCGGTCGACCCCCGCGGCTACCTGACCGCGGGCCGCGAAGCGATGACCCGCGCGGTGGGGGTTGTCCTCGAAACGCTCACCGCCCACTGAACCGTCCCGGGCCGACGGCCCAGGACGGAGGGCGGCTTACCGCTTCACGGCCTTCAGCACGACGAACTTCCGGTCGCTCGCCACCACTTCGCTGTTCCCGAACAACCGTCGCAGCTTCACGTGGTACCCCAGATGCCGGTTGCCGACCACCCACAGCTCACCACCCGCCCGCAGGGCGCGCCGGGCGCCGGTGAACATGCGCCAGGCGGTGGCGTCGCTTGTCGCCTGGTGGGAGTGGAACGGCGGATTGTTGAGCACCAGGTCGACACTGGAGTCCGGCACGCCCGTCAGACCGTCGCCGACCCGGAACTCGGAATGCCCTGGTACGCCGTTGGCCCGGCAGGTCGCCTCCGCGGACGCCACCGCCTGGAACGACTCGTCCACGAACAGCACTTCGGCCCGCGGGTCGGCCAGCGCCACCGCCGTACCGACGACGCCGTTGCCGCACCCGAGGTCCACCACCCGAAGCCCCGGCCGATCCGACGGCTGTGGCAGATGCCGGAGGAGGAACCGGGTACCGATGTCGAGCCGGTCCGCGCAGAAGACCCCCGCGTGGTTGACGACGGTCCGGCCGGACATCGAGCCGATACCGTCGGGCAGCCGGTAACTGTACGGCCAGGTACCGGCGGGACGGACCAGCGCCGGGTCCGGGGTGCAGAAGATCAGCCGCGCCTTCTTCTCGGCGAGGGAGGTCCGGGTGGGGCCGATGATCCGTTCGAAGAGGTTCAGCGTCGAGGTGTGGATCTCCTTCACCATGCCGGCCCCGACGACGACCGTGCCCTCGTGCACCGCGGGCGCCAGCCGCAGCAACTGGTCCTCCAGCAGCGCCAGGCTCTTGGGCACCCGCACCAGCAGCACGTCGATCCGGCCCGGCGGCGGGTCCTGCGTGGTGAGAAGCGGCACCGTACCGGGCCCGACCCCGGCGCGTGCCAGGTTCGCGCGGGTCGCCTCCTGCCCCAGCCAGGAGTCGGTGATCTGCGTCGGCCGGTGGGCGGCGAGCGCGGTGACGAGCGCCCCCCACCGGTCCCCGACGACCACGACAGTGCCGTCCAGCGACACCTCTTCCCGGTCGAGATGCCCGAGCAGGTACTCGTCGGAGGCGTCCCAGGCGCGCAGCCTGCCGCGGGGATCCTCGGGGAAGCGGGCCAGGACCGGCGCACCCCACGCAGTCGTCATACGGTCGTTCATCGTGTGGACCAGGCTAGCCGAGCCGCAGCTCAAAGAGTGTCGGGCGGGAGACGAGCCGTGGGGCGGGAGGGGAACCGTCGGGCACGATGGGAACCATGGACGGCGAACTGTTCCCCCGGACCCGGGCCGAGATCGCGCCCGGAGCGGTGCACGTGCCGCACTGGCTGGACGCCCGGACACAGCGCACCCTGCTCGACGCGTGCCGTGCGTGGGCCCGCCCGCCCGCCGGGCTGCGCACGGTCCGCACCCCCGGCGGCGGCACGATGACCGCCCGGCAGGTGTGCCTGGGCCGGCACTGGTACCCGTACGGCTACGCGAGCACCGTCGTCGACGGCGACGGCGCCCCGGTCAAGCCGTTCCCCGCCCGCCTCGGCGAACTCGGACGCCGCGCGGCGAGGGACGCGCTGGGAACCGGGGCGGCGTCGGGGGCCGCGTACGACATCGCGCTCATCAACTTCTACGACGGTGACGCGCGCATGGGCATGCACCGCGACAGCGACGAAAAGAGCGACGCGCCCGTGGTGTCGCTGAGCCTCGGCGACACCTGCGTCTTCCGCTTCGGCAACCCCGGCACCCGGACCCGCCCCTACACGGACGTCGAGCTGCGCAGCGGTGACCTGTTCGTCTTCGGCGGGCAGTCGCGGCTCGCCTACCACGGGGTCCCACGCGTGCACGCGGGCACGGCACCAACGGAGTTGGGGCTCACCGGGAGGCTGAACATCACACTCCGGGTCAGCGGCTGGTAACCGGACGCGGTCGCGATCATGGGAGACTCGCCCTCATGAGCGGGAAGGCGGACCCCCGGCCGGCGGGGGAAGGAACCACCTCGAGGACGCGGCTGGACCGGGGACGCGGTGCGCTCGGCCCCGCGTTGGAGCTCGTGCACACCGGACGCGCGCCGACCCGCGCGGTGCTCACCGCGGAGCTGGGCGTGACACGGGCGACGGCAGGCGCGGTCGCCGCCGAACTGGAGGCGCTCGGCCTGATCCGGGTCGACGCCAGGCCCGGCGCGGCGGCCGGCTCCCAGGGCCGCCCCTCGCACCGGCTCTCGGTCGCCGAGAACGGCCCGGTGACGCTGGCCGCGCAGGTGCACGCCGACGGCTTCCGGGCCGCCCTGGTCGGCCTCGGCGGCCGGATCGTGGCCACCGCCCCCGGCTGCGAGGTCATCGACGCCGACCCGGCGAAGGTGCTCGGGTCCGTCGTCGCGGCCGGCGTCGGCCTGCTCCGGGAGACCGGGCGCCGGTGCGTCGGAGCAGGGCTCGCCGTGCCGTCCGCGATGGCCGAACCCGAAGGGCTGGCCCTCAACCCGATGCACCTGGCCTGGTCCGAGGGCGCCCCGGTGCGGGAGATCTTCGCCGAGCAGGTGCGCGCCGCCGGCCTCGAAGGCCCCGCCTTCGCGGGGAACGACGTCAACCTCGCCGCTCTCGCCGAGCACCGGCACGGCGCCGGGCGCGGCGCGCGCGACCTGCTGTGCGTGGCCACCGGTCACCGGGGCGTCGGCGGCGCGCTGGTACTCGACGGCCGCCTGCACACCGGCAGTTCCGGCCTCGCCCTCGAGGTCGGCCATGTCGCCGTCAACCCCGGCGGCCGTCCCTGCCACTGCGGCAGCCGGGGCTGCCTGGACGTCGAGGCGGACCCGCTGGCCTTCCTCACCGCGGCCGGCCGCGAACCCGGCCCCGAGATGTCCCTCCTGAAACAGGCCGACACACTGATCCGCGAGCACTACGACGACCCGGCCGTCCGCTCCGCCGTCGCCACCCTCGTCGACCGTCTGGGGCTGGGACTGGCCGGCCTGGTGAACATCCTCAACCCGGACAGGATCATCCTCGGTGGCCTGCACGGCACCCTTCTGGACGCAGCCCCGGACCGGTTGCGTGCCGTCGTCGCCGACCGCAGCCTGTGGGGCCGCAGCGGTGGCGTCCCGATCCTGGCCTGCGCCCTGGACCACAACAGCCTGGTCGGTGCCGCCGAACTGGCCTGGCAGCCTGTCCTGGACGACCCTCTGGGGACCCTGGCGTAACCGGCCGGCGCAAGGGCAGGTGGTACGGCGGACGCCCGGCCGACAGGCGCACCCTCCGCAGGTCGTCGCACAATGATCCACGAGGCACGAACGGGCCGTGCGAACGGGCCGCGGACACGGGTCCGCGGGCGGCCCCGTGTCGTACGGACCGGACCGACCGACAGAAGGCCGAGGTCATGACCGACAAGCTCACCGTGAGCGTCCTGGGGACCGGCATCATGGGGGCGGCGATGGCGCGCAGCCTCGCCCGTGCCGGCCACACCGTCCGCGCCTGGAACCGGACCCGTGCCAAGGCCGATCCGCTCGCGGCCGACGGCGTGCACATCGCCGGCACCCCGGCCGAGGCGGTCGAGCCCGCCGACGTCGTCCTGACCATGCTGTACGACGGTCCCGCCACCCTGGAGACCATGCGGCAGGCCGCACCCGCGCTGCGGCACGGCACCGTCTGGGTGCAGTCCACCACCGCCGGCCCCGAAGGCGTCGCCGGGTTGGCCGGCTTCGCGCGCGAGCACGGCCTGCTCTTCTACGACGCCCCGGTGCTGGGCACCCGTCAGCCAGCCGAGGCCGGACAGCTGACCGTGCTCGCCGCCGGACCCGCCGAGGGCCGGGACACGGTGACGCCGGTGTTCGAGGCCGTCGGTGCCCGCACCGTGTGGACCGGGGAGGACGGTGCGGCCGGCAGCGCCACCCGGCTCAAGCTGGTGGCCAACAGCTGGGTCCTCGCGGTCACCTCGGCCGTGGGGGAGACCCTCGCCCTGGCCGAGGCACTGGACGTCGAGCCCGGCGGCTTCTTCGACCTCATCGACGGTGGGCCGCTCGACATGGGCTACCTGCGCGCCAAGGCGGGGCTGATCCTCGACGGACCGCTGTCCCCGGCCCAGTTCGCCGTGAACACCGCCGCCAAGGACGCCCGGCTGATCGTCCGGGCCGGCGAACAGAACGGCGTACGCCTGGACGTGGCCGCCGCCGGAGCCGAGCGCATGGAACGCGCCGCCGCCCAGGGCCACGGCGACGAGGACATGGCCGCCGCCTACTACGCCAGTTTCGACCGGCCGCCGGCCTGAGCGCCCCACCGGGACCGGCCCGCGCTCCCGGCCCGCAGACCCTCCCCCCCCCGAGCACCCGTACACCACATCGGGGAACCCGCCCGCAGCACCTTTGAAGCACCTCCGACCGAAGACCAGACCATCGAGGAGTCCGTGATGTCCAAGCCCCCGCTGCCGCCCCAGGCCGACGTCCTGCTGGGCCGTCCCAATCCCTGTGTCATGGCCACGCTCCGCTCCGACGGAACACCCGTCTCCACCCCGACCTGGTATGTCTGGGAGAACGGCCGTGTGCTGATCAGCCTCGACGAAGGCCGGGTCCGCCTGAAGCACCTGCGCCGCGACCCGCGGGTCACACTCACCGTGCTGGCCGAGGACGACTGGTACACCCACGTCACCCTCATCGGCCGCGTCGTCGAACTGAAGGACGACGAGGGCCTGGCCGACATCGACCGCCTCTCACGGCACTACACCGGCAATCCGTACCCGGACCGGGTGCGGCCGCGGGTCAGCGCCTGGATCGAGGTCGAACGCTGGCACGGCTGGGGCGCGATGAAGGACAGCGACCAGCCGTCCACCTGAGTGCCGGGTGCCCGGAGCGGAACGGGCCCACCTCCCGGGCCCGTCACCGGCCCCGGGGGAAAGCCGCTTCCGCCCCGGCGCCGGCCATGGCCCCGGGCCGGAAGCAGTCGCCGCTGTCCCGCGTACTTCCACGGGGATACGCACAGTGCCGCCGGCCGTACGACGACAACAAGTCGGCGCGCGCATCCGAGGAGTCGGACGATCACACAGACCTCGGCGTGCTCGGCGACGGCGGGCCGACGGTGACGGACGACTCACCCCTCGCGGCGCCCGGTCGTCCCTTCGCCCCCGGCGAGATCGACGAGGACGAGTGCGGGCGTCGGCCGTCCGCCCCGGACGAGGAGTGCGGCCGGCACGGCAAGGGCGGGGCGGCATGCTCCCAGGGCCGGACCGCCACGTGGTGGTCCGGGCGGGTCTCATGGCCCGAGCCCCGGCAGGGCTGCGCCCGGCCCGCACGGACGTACTGCGGGCGGTCGCCGCCGAGTGGGGCCTCCCGTACGGGAGGAGGGCACCGCCCGGTCAGCCGGCAACGGCGGACCGGGCGGGAGCAGGTTCGGGCCGGTGGCCCTCGACGGCGTGCTCGGCGTGCTCGACGAAAGTGACGTCCGCGAACCGGTGCGCGGCGCGCTCGGGGGTGGTGATCCTCGGATACCGGTCCCAGTCCACGACGGGAGCCCCGGACGGCGCCGGCAGCGTGAACCACACGACCTTGCCGGACTCGCCGTCCGGCAGCGCGCCCCAGCTCTCGCTCATCGCAGCCACCATCGCGAGCCCGCGCCCACAGGTGGCGAGCGGAGCGGCGTCCCCGATGACCGGCAACCGCGGGTCGTGGTCGTGCACCGAGACCTTGAGCCGGTCGAGCAGCACCTCCAGCTCGACCGTGCAGGTCTTGTCGGGCTGGGCGTGCCGGTGGACGTTGGACAACAGCTCCGTCACACCGAGTGAGGCCCGGTCTATCAAGGCGTCCATATGCCAGTAACGCAATTGTGCAGATACGATTCTGCGGACCTGGCCGATCCTTGACGGCAGAGCCTGGAGCTCCACCGTGCAGTGTCTGCTTGGGTGAGTGATCACAGCTGCGACTCCCCGGTGTCAGGTCCGGACGGACGTCCGGAAGAACACGGAGTACGGATCCAGCAGGGTGCCTGCGTGACGTGGCCGCCTGCTGTCGTGGCCGGCGGGCTGGTTCGCAGCGTTATCGCCGGTAAACCCAGAGTGACGTGAGAACAGCGTGACGCAGGGGTTGGGGCGGCGCAACTCGCGGGCATCTCAGGCGCCGTGCCCCGATGCCCGGCGTACGGCTTCGACGAAGCGGCGCGCCGCGGGCGGCCCCGGCTCGCCCGGCGCCGGGTCGTGGTCACCCAGGGTCAACAGGTACCGGTGGCCGTTGAGATCGGCCAGGGCGCGGCCTGCCGGGGCGAACCAGGGCCGGGAGGCGCGCACGGCCTGCACCGGCGCGCTGTCGATCTCGCTTCCGTAGCTGGTGAGCAGCTCGAGCCTGCCGTCGCTGATCCGGACCTGCCCGGCCCGGGTGAGCGACCGCAGCCGTCTGCCGATCCGCACGCCCCTGGCCGTGAACTCCGGCTCGGCCATGCCCTGCCCCCTCGTGCGCGTCGGTGTACCGGACCGTGCTCCGCGGGCCGGCTCATGTCCTGATCCAGTGTGCCCCCGTCCGGAACCTTGCTCCGCGGGCAGTCTGCCCGGCCCCGCCGTCGAGCACCAGTACGCGCGGGTCCCTTCCCGGGGGTGTCCGAAGCACTCGCGTGAATGCGCCCCCCGTCCCCTCGTCGGATGCGGGGAAAGGGCGTCCGGGCGGGGCCCCAGGGCTTCCTTTGAGCCGCCCAAAGGGGTGTTTATGCAGGTGAGGGGCGGTTCACAGGGTCCTATGATCGGTGTGTCGGCCGCGCTGGACGCCGTCGGCGTCCAGCGTGAGGAGCCTTGTCGTGAGCACTTTCCAACAGTCCCAGCAGCCCCAGCAGTCCCAGCGGTCCCCGGTCGGCATCACTCTCGACGCCGACCACAGCGACCCCGGCTACCGCGACTGGCTGAAAGAAGCCGTGCGCAGGGTCCAGGCCGACGCCAACCGGTCGGCCGACACCCACCTGCTGCGCTTTCCGCTGCCCGAGCGGTGGGGCGTGCACCTCTACCTCAAGGACGAGTCGACGCACCCGACCGGCAGCCTCAAGCACCGGCTCGCCCGCTCGCTCTTCCTCTACGGACTGTGCAATGGCTGGATCCGTCCGGGCCGTCCGGTGATCGAGGCGTCCAGCGGTTCGACGGCCGTGTCCGAGGCGTACTTCGCGAAGCTGATCGGGGTGCCCTTCATCGCGGTCATGCCGCGCACGACGAGCGCCGAGAAGTGCCGCCTGATCGAGTTCCACGGCGGACGGTGCCACTTCGTGGACGACCCGCGCAGCATGTACGAGGCGTCGGCCGCCCTCGCGGCGGAGACCGGCGGCCACTACATGGACCAGTTCACCTACGCCGAACGCGCCACGGACTGGCGGGGAAACAACAACATCGCCGAATCCACCTTCCGCCAGCTGAGGCTGGAGCCTCATCCGGAGCCCGCCTGGATCGTCGCCACGGCCGGCACCGGCGGCACCTCGGCTACCCTTGCCCGCTACGTCCACTACATGCAGTACGACACCCGCATCTGCGTCGCGGACCCCGAGGACTCCTGCTTCTTCGAGGGCTGGACCACCGGCGATCCGGACGTCACCTGCGACCGCGGCTCCCGCATCGAGGGCATCGGCCGGCCCCGGATGGAACCGAGCTTCGTGCCCGGCGCGATCGACCGGATGATGAAGGTCCCCGACGCGGCCGCCGTCGCCGCCGTACGGGCTCTCGAACAGGTGATCGGCCGCAAGGCGGGCGGATCCACCGGCACCGGGCTGTGGAGCGCGTTGAAGATCGTCGCGGAGATGGTGGCGGAGGGGCGGCAGGGGAGCGTGGTGACGCTGCTGTGCGACCCGGGGGACCGCTACCTCGACAAGTACTACTCGGACGCCTGGCTGACAGGTCAGGGCCTGGACGTCGCTCCGTACACGGCGACGATCGAGACGCTGCTGCGCACGGGAGCCTGGCCGGACTGACGGCGGGAGTCCGGCCGGACCGGCGGCGGCCGCCCCTCTTTGCCCACGGTCGCGTGATCCCGGCCGAGTGCCGGAGGCCGGTCAGGCCTCCGAGGGTTCCGCCGGCTCCTCGGGCTCGCCCGCCACGACCAGCCGCGGCAGGTGCTCGGAGATCTCGCCGCGGGCCTCGGCAGGCAGTCCGGAGTCCGTCACCAGCGTGTCCACCTGGTCCAGGGAGGCGAACGAACTCAAGCCCACCGTTCCCCACTTGGTGTGGTCGGCGACCACGACCACCCGCCGCGCCGACTGCACCAGACGCCGGTTCGTCTCGGCCTCGGCGAGATTCGGCGTCGACAGCCCGGCCTCGACCGATATCCCGTGCACACCGAGGAACAGCAGATCGAAGTGGAGCATCGAGATGGCCTGGTCGGCCACCGGCCCCACCAGCGAGTCGGACGGCGTGCGCACGCCACCGGTCAGAACGACCGTGGCCGCGCCCTGCCGGGGGCCCGAAGTGCGCTGCGCCGCGTGGAAGACGTCCGCCACCCGTACCGAGTTGGTGACCACGGTGAGGTCGGGCACGTCCAGCAGCTGATTCGCCAGCGCGTACGTCGTCGTGCCGCCCGAGAGGGCGATCGCCGCGCCCGGGGAGACCAGTTCGGCCGCCGCCCGTGCGATGTCGTCCTTCGCACTCAGCTCCAGACCGGACTTGGCCTCGAAGCCGGGCTCATGGGTGCTGGCCTCGACCAGCGGGACCGCGCCGCCGTGCACCTTCTCCAGCACGCCCTGGCGGGCGAGGGCGTCGAGGTCGCGGCGGACCGTCATGTCCGACACGCCCAGCTTGCGGGTCAGTTCGTTGACCCGGACTCCGCCGCGGCGCCGGACCTCGTCGAGGATCAGGGTGCGCCGCTGCTCCGCGAGGAGGTTCTGATTCTCGCTCACGTACGCTCCGGTCCTTTCGCCGCCAAGCCGTCCGACACGCCCCGCGCACCCGGCCCGACTGGCACGTTCCGCCCGTCGCCGGTGCGTCGGCGTCCCATCCTCGCATGCCGGGGCAAGCGCGGTGCACCCGGTGATTTATCGCGTACATGCCATTATTGTCCCGTGGGCCGCCCGTTCGTCACCCGGCTCGGAGGAATTCCGTGAGGAGGGGTGTCACCCGCTCCGGACAGGGGGATCCTGTTGCCCGCACGGACGGATCCGACGGCGTGTCACGGGGGAAGTGCGAAGCAGTGGAACCTGAGCGGGAAGGCGGATCCGCCGAGCGGGGCGAGATCGTGGACGGCCCCGCCGAGCGGCCGAAGGACGCGGGAACCGCCCTGGAACTCCTGGTCCACGGGGTGGGCGGCGCCACCCCGAAGGACATGCTGAACGATCCGCGCACCGTGCGGATCACCGGCGACGACGTCGCCGCCGTGTTCCGGCGCGCCGACGACGTCCGGGCGGAGCACAAACCCGCCGGCCACCGGGACGGGCCGGTCCCCGAGGCCTACGTCTGGTGCAACCTCACCTCCGGGAACGGCACCCGCGCCCTGTGGCTGTTACTGCTGCCCTTCATGGTGGTCAACCTCGCCCACTGGATGCGCCCGACGGGCCGGGACCGCAGACGCCTCGCCCGGCTGTACGGACTGCTGGTGCGGCTCGCCGGACTGAGCCTGACGGTGCTGCTCGTCGCGGCGGCATGCGAGGTAGCCCTCGACCTGGCGGCCTGGCAGTGCGCGGGCACACAGGCGTGCGCGGACCGGCACTC
This sequence comes from Streptomyces yamdrokensis, assembly GCF_053890455.1. Classification (NCBI taxonomy): domain Bacteria; kingdom Bacillati; phylum Actinomycetota; class Actinomycetes; order Kitasatosporales; family Streptomycetaceae; genus Streptomyces; species Streptomyces yamdrokensis. The sequence goes on along the minus strand of NZ_CM132679.1, from coordinate 757,581 downwards.
CTGGCTCGGCTTCCTCTCGCCCGAGGCCTCGGACGGCGGCTGGTGGAGCGAGCCGGGACGCCGGCTCGCCCTCGCCGCCCTGGTGCCCGCCGCCCTGACCGGGCTGCTGTGGTACCTGTCCCTGCGCACCTGGAGCGCGTACGAGTCCCAGCAGCCGATGCCCCACGAGAGCGCGCCCGAGGACGACGGCCCCGTCGCCCTGAACCGGCCCGGTTTCTGGTACGGCCGTCGCCTGGTCGCCCGACTGCGAGCCGCGCACACCGCCGCCGGACTGCTCACCGTCGCACTCGCACTCGCCCCCGCGGCCGCCCGGCACGACCGCGCACCGGGCGGATCCGAGGCACTGGCCGTCCTCGGCCCGCTCCTGCGAGCGTCCCTGCTCGCCGCCGCGGCCGTCGTGGTGTGGGTGGTCTGCCGCCGCGGCCGCACCGACCGCCGTCTGGACGACACCCTCGACGCACGCCTGCTGCGTCTGCTGCCCCTCACCGCGCTGCTCCTGCTCGCCGTCACCCTCCTGTACGCCGGATGGCGCCGCCCCGGCTGGGAATCGGCCGGCCGGCTGCCCGGCGACATGACCTTCGGCGCGATCACCCTCGCCCAGGGCCTGCTCGTGATCGTCCTCGCCGGTGTCGCCCACGCCCTGCACCGCAGCGCCCCCGACCGGCGCGCCGCCATGCGGGGCCTGGCCGGACCGGCCGTCGCGATGCTGGCCTGTGCGCTGGGCGGCGTGATGTCCGGCGGCGTGGCCCAACGCGTCGCCGATTGGCTGGACGGCACCGGGGCGTCGATCCCGGGGCCGCCAGTGGTCCTGACCTGGCAGGCGTCCGTGATCCCGCCGCTGCTCGTCCTGATCCTCGGGCTCTGCTGCTGGCTGGCCCGGCGTGCCTGGCACATCGCCCGCGAGGAGTGTGCCGTCGTGGCACGCGAGTTCCCGGGCGAGACCGGCGACCCCGCCCGCACCCGGCGGATCGCCAACGCCCGGGCCATGGCCTCCCTCACCGACCGGGGCCCCCGCATCGTCGCCGTCACCTCCGCCGCGACCCTGCTGCTGGGCGCGGGCGCCCTCGTCGGCGCCCTGACCACCGGCCGTACGCCCGGCGAGGCAGCCCAGGGCACCCACGCCGCCGTCCACGGTGCGGCCGAGACGGCGCAGGCGCTGGGCTCCTGGCTGATCGGACTCGGCTTCATACTGTTCGTCACCTGGGGCCGGCGCGCCTACAAGGACTCCTCCGCACGGCGCACGATCGGCATCCTGTGGGACGTCGGCACCTTCTGGCCGCGCGCCGCCCACCCCTTCGCCCCGCCCTGCTACGCCGAACGCGCGGTGCCCGACCTGACCTGGCGGATCGAGACCTGGACGCGGGCCACCGGCGGACGCCTGGTGCTCTCCGGCCACTCCCAGGGCAGCGTCCTCGCCGCCGCCGCGGCCTGGCAGCTCACCCCGCCCACCCGGGGACGCATCGCCCTGCTCACCTACGGATCCCCGCTGGAGCGGCTGTACGGCCGCTGGTTCCCCGCCCACTTCGGAGCGGACGCGCTCGGCACCCTGCACCAGGAGGTCGACTGCTGGCGCAACCTCCACCGCCGCACCGATCCCATCGGCGGCCCGGTGCGGCTGCCCGGCGACCGTGGCCCCGAGGTGGACCGCCCTCCGCTCAAGGACCCGCTGGCGTACGGCCGCACCGAGAGTCATCCGCTGCCCGCACCGATTCTCGGCCACTCCGACTACCAGGCGGACCCGGCCTTCGCGGAGGAACGCCGACGGCTGCTCGCCCGGCTGCGGCCGGACGTCCCGGCACCGCGGCACACGCAGGAACCCGGCGACGGCGCCCGCACCGGCTCACGGGCTCCCGCCGGGTGAGGGGCCAGGGGGCCGTGACGCGTCCGCGCGTCGGCCAGGGCCTGGTGCGAAGGCCCTGAACGCAGGGTGCGACAGGCCCTGGGTCAGGGCAGCTCGGGCAGGTCGTCGGCGTAGAGCAGGGTCAGGTCGTCCGTGCTCGGCTCCGGCAGCTGGGCGACCCGGCCGGCGTGCCGCTCCACCATCGCCTCGAACGTCTGCCGCGCGGTACGGCCGTTACCGAAGGCGGGGCCCTTGGGGAGCTCCGTGAAGTACTCCAGCAGGCCCTCCGAGGCACCCGGTGCCAGCCGGTACTCGTGCTCCTCGGCCTGCTGCTCCACGATCCGCAGCAGCTCTTCGGCCCCGTAGTCACCGAAGGTGATGGTCCGTGAGAAACGGGACGCCACACCCGGGTTGACGGACAGGAACCGCTCCATCTCGGCGGTGTACCCCGCGACGATCACCACGACCGCGTCCCGGTGGTCCTCCATCAGCTTCACGAGCGTGTCGATGGCCTCCTTGCCGAAGTCACGCCCGGAGTCCTCGGGGGAGAGCGCGTACGCCTCGTCGATGAACAGCACGCCGCCGCGCGCCCTCTCGAACGCCTCCTGGGTACGGATCGCCGTGGACCCGATGTGCTCACCGACCAGATCGACGCGCGAGACCTCGACCAGATGCCCCTTCTCCAGCACGTCGAGGGAGGCGAGGATCTCGCCGTAGAGCCTCGCGACCGTGGTCTTGCCGGTGCCCGGGGAACCTGTGAAGACCAGGTGACGCTTGACGGACGCGGCCTTCAGCCCCGCCTGCTGCCGGCGCCGGCCCACCTCGATCATGTCGGTGAGGGCCCGCACCTCCCGCTTGACGCTCTCCAGGCCCACCAGCGCGTCGAGTTCGCCGAGCACGCTCTTCGACGGGCGCGGCTCCTTGTCCTTCGGCCCGGTCGCCGACCCGGGCGGCGTCCGCTCGGCCGGCTGCCCGGGCAGGGCTCCGAGCAGGCCGGGGGAGTGACCTGTGGTCTGCACGACCGGCTCCGGCGCCGCCGGCGACGTGAGGCTGCCGCTCTCGTCGGTGGTGCAGTCCTCCATCAGCGGGCCCCCCGCGCCGGGGGCCGCGCCGCTCTCGGCGAACTCGTACCCGCCGCGCGCGCAGCGTTCCGTGCGGCACTTGCGCAGCGTCGTCCGGCTGCCGTCTATCACGTGGAAGCCGTAGCCGCCGCTGCCCGTGACCCGGCAGTCGAGGAAGCTTCCCCGGCCGCCGGCCGAGACGTAGACACCGGCCTCCGCCGGGGAGTCGATGGTGCAGCGCTCGACGGTCGGGTCCGCGCCCTTGGTGACGATCACGCCGGTCTGCATCCCGTCCAGGGTGCAGTTGCTGAGAGTGCCACCGCTGCCGTGGTCCCGGAACCAGGCTCCCGTGGCGGCCTCCCGGATCCGGCAGTCGTCGAGCTGGGCGGTGGCGCCGTCGCTGACCGACACGGCGGTGTTGCGCACCTGCGTCAGGTCGCTGTCGACCACGTCCGCGCGCGAACCGCGGTCGAGGACGAACAGGGCGTCCGGCACGTCGTGCACCCGGCACGAGTCCAGGACGACGGTGGCGCCGTCGCTCACCCACACCGCCGGATAGTCGCCGGTGCTGTCGAAGATCTCGCACTGGTTGGCGTCCACGCGGGTGCCCGGGTCCCACACCGACAGGCCGTTGCGGCCGAACTGCCGCACGGTGGTGCGGGTCATGGTGAGCACGGAGCGGGACCGCAGGTCGACCGCGTTCTCCGGGATGTCGTGAATGCGGCAGTCGGCCAGCGTCAGCACCGCGTCGGTGTCGAGTGTGACCCCGTCGCCGGTGGTGCGGTGCACATCGCAGTCGGTGAGGTGCGCGGTCGCCCGGCCGGTGATCTGGACACCGCTGCCCCGCACCTCGTAGACCTCGCAGCCCACCGCCTCGAGCGCCGAGTCGTCCCCGGTCGCGGTCAGGCCCGAGCCCGCGGCATGGTGCACGCGGCAGCGTTCCAGGCGGGGGCGGGCGCCCCCGCGCACCGCGATGCCCGCCTGCCCCGCGGCGACCACCTCGCACTCCTCGAACACTCCGCCCCCGCCGTCGAGCACGGCTATGCCGATTCCCGCCGGATTGTCGACCGTGCAGCGGCGGACCGTCGGCCGGGCGCTGCCGCGCACCTCGATGCCGGCCGCGGACCGGGTGACCACCCGTATGTCCCGCAGCTCCGGGGTGCCGTCCTCGACCAGCAGGGCGGGCGCCGCCGCGTCCTGCCCCTCCACATGGAGGTCCTGGACCACCGCCGAAGCGCGCACGGTCAGCGGAACCCCGTCCAGGGGCGCGATACGCACCGATCCGGACGAGCCCTCGGGACCACGAAGGGTCACCGCCCGTTCCACGACGAGGTTCTCCCGGTAGGTGCCGGGAGCGACGGTGAGGACGTCGCCTTCGGCCGCGGCCTCCAGGGCGGCGGCGAGCGACGCGTACTCACCTGTGCGGCGCCGCCACCGCGATGTGCCGGTGTGCGTCACCTGGACCGTGCCCTGTGCCATGGCGTAGCTGTGCCCCCACCTTGTTGTACGCGGGTTTGTCGTCGATTCCTTCGGCCGGACCACCGTAGCGTGCGCACGGCCGCCGGATTGACCAGAGGCGGAAGGCCGTCGGCTTCAGGCGCCGGCCCTGCCCGGGCCGGGGCCCGCTTTGTCCCATGCGTGGTCCGGGACCGGGTGCCGGCGCCGGAGCATGGGCCGGAGGACCGGCCGTCTCGCGCCATCGGCCAGGGCCGCCGTGATCGGGGTCGCGCCGAAGCCGGTGGGCGCGGCGTGCGTCGTCGCGATCGCGGTGGCCGGCGGGCAGGCCGTTGCGCGGCCCCGGCGTCGGTCCGCAGGGGGAAGCGCGCGCCCGGCCGCGGGCCGTTCGGGCGCGCCAGGACCGGGCCGTGGTGCCCGGTGCCGTCCGGGGTGCTCCAGCGGGCCATGACCCGGGTGCGCAGGGCCTGGCCGGAGGTGTTGTCCTCCGGGGCGATGTCCGCACGGGCGGGCGCGAGAACCCGTGGCACTGTGGCCCGCACCCGGTGGTGTGCCGTGTGCTGTTCGCGCACGGAACGCTGAAGAGCGTCCTCGGCGGCATCCCCGGCGGGGAACCGGGGAGCGGAGCGGCGACGAGAGCGGGCGGCGGCGCCACGAGCGCCGGCCGGCCCTCGAACAGGTCCCAGGCCCTCGGGCGGCACGACGGACGGTTCCGTCGGCGCCGGAGCCCGCCGGTCACCCGCACCGGCGCACCCCCTTTGCCCGTCCGCGACCATCCCGGGGCAACCCCCGGCGGGGATTGCCCGGTGCTCCGCCGAAGAGAGTGGGGGCGTCACCCCGACGTCGCCCCGGGCTCTCCCGGTGACTTTCCGGAAAGGCCGACGGGCGGACCCGGGGAGCGGTCCCCGCACACGCGCAGGGCCTGCACGGCATCACGGCGTCCGGCCGTCCGTCAGGCGAGGACCGTGACCGGATCGCCGACCCGGACCGTACCGGGTGCGAGCGGCACCAGGTTCTGCCCGAACACCAGCTTGTCCCCGAACCGGCGGTGCCTTCCGAGCGAACGCAGGGGTTCCCGGCCGCGCTCGGCGGTGCGCTGGTCGGTGGTCGTCACCACACACCGCCCGCTGGGCTTGGCGACACGGAAGGCGACCTCGCCGACCGTGATGCGCGACCAGGTGTCCTCGGCCCAGGCGGTGGTGCCCCCGACGACCAGGTTCGGCCGGAAGCGGTTCATGGGCAGGGGCCCTTCGCCGGCGTGATCACCCCCGGCGACCAGGGCGTTGAGGGCGTCGAGGGACGCGGTCGTGGTGAGCAGCAGGGGATAGCCGTCGGCGAGGCTGACCGTTTCGCCCGGCAGCGCGAACCTCGCGTCCACCGGCCGGCGCGTGGCGGGGTCGTCCAGGTGCACCAGACGTACCTCGGCGCCGAGGAAGGCGCTGCACCAGGCGTGCACGGCGTCGTCCTCGGCCGGCACCACGTCGATCTTGTCGCGGAAGATCTCCACCCGCTCGGTGGGGCCTGCCGGCGGGGGCACGGCCACTGTCACCGGGTCCCTGCCGGGCGCGGACAGCCGCAGACCGCCGCCGGGCAGCGGCTCGGCAGCGGCCAGCGCGAGGCGCGGATGCCTGCGTTGTGTGACGACCCTTCCCCCGTCGTCGATCAGCATCCAGCGCCGGTCTCCGGCCGGCCCCCAGGGCTCCACGACGACCTCCCGGAGAGGCAGGCTCCGGAAGGCCTTGACCGGATGGATGTGAATCGAGCGCAGCACCGTGTTCCCCATGGAGTCATCGTGCCAGCCGGCGACGACTTCGAGGGCTGCGGCCCGCGGGACGGCTCAGGGCCCGGGGCTCACCGTCCGGAACGGCTCGGTGTCCGGTACCCGGCGAGCACCGGACACCGTTCAGTACCCGCGGTACTGCTGGTTGTTGTACGGGTCCTGGTACGGCGCCGGCGCCGGCCGCGGGGCCGCGGGGCGCATCGCCTCGTAGCCCGCACCGGGAGCGACGGGACGCGGCTGCTGCGGCTGGGGGCCGGGGTATCCGCGCGGCGCGGTGGCCTGCTGCGGGATGTACGGAGAGTGCGCCTGCTGGAGCGGCGCCGGCTGCTGTGCCTGCGGGTACCCGTAGGCGGGCTGGGAAGGAGCCGCCGGGAGCGCGGGCAACGCCGAAGGAAGCGCGGGCAGATGACTGCCCGGCGCGTCATAGGCGGAGGGGACCCGGATCGGAGCGATCTGGGGGGTGCCCCGCTCGGCCACGAGCGAGTCGTAGATCGGGGTGTCCGGGAAGGAGGCGGAGTAGTAGCCGCCGCCATAAGTGGAGCGGGGGGAGGTCATGGCCATAAGTTAAGCCCACGATGTGCTGGTTGGGGAGACCGATAAGAGGGTTGTTTTCCGTGCCCGACGTACCCTGGGATAGCTAATTCGGGCGAACTTGGATGAAACGGCTGTATGTTCGGATGACTGTCTGGTAAAGGCCGAGTTCCGACGGGGTTGCCTGCGGTGATCGGCCTCTCTGCGCATGCCCCGTGGGAGTTGCCGCGCGCGGGTATTAGGTTGTGCGGACGGAACACGACGCATGCCGGGTATCGCCTGGCGAGGTGACACGTGATGGGGGCGGACATGTCAATGCCGAAGGGATCGAACACGCCGGTGCCGACCACGGCGCTCCGTGTGGAACTGGGGTGGCGCACCGGCCCCGGAGTGCCCGACGCGGACGCCTCCGCGCTCCTCTTGGCCGGCGGCAAGGTCCGCTCCGACAGCGACTTCGTCTTCTACAACCAGCCCGCCCATTCCTCCGGAGCCGTCCGGCACGAGGGCAAGCGGAACGCCGGCGGGCAGGTCACCGACACCGTCCTCGTCGACCTCGCGCGCGTGGAGCCCGGCATCGAGACGGTGATCCTCGCGGCCTCCTGCGACGGCGGCGCCTTCGGCCGGATCCCGGGCCTGTACATCGAGGTCAAGGACGCCGCGCAGGGCACCGTCGCCGCCCGCTTCGACAGCACGGGCGCCACCAGCGAGAGCGCCTTCGTGCTCGGCGAGTTCTACCGCCGCCAGGGTGCCTGGAAGTTCCGTGCCGTCGGACAGGGCTACAGCAGCGGACTCGAGGGCCTGGCCACCGACTACGGCATCACCGTCGACGAGCCGCAGCACACCGCCCCTGCCTCCCCGGCGGTCGCTCCACCGCCTCCGCCCCCGGCGCTCCCGGTCACCGCCCCGCCGCCTCGGCCGGCCACCCCTCCTCCGTCGGCCGCGCCTCCCGCCGCGTCGCCGGTCCGGCTCACCAAGGTGACGCTCACCAAGGCCGCCCCCTCCGTCTCGCTGGCCAAACAGGGAGGAACCTCGGGCGCCCTGCGGGTGAACCTCAACTGGCAGGTGCGTAAGCAGTTCTCCGGCTGGGCGGGCAAGCTGGGCCGTCCGGTCGCCATGCACTCCGACCTCGACCTCGACCTGTGCGCCCTGTTCGAACTCAGCGACGGCAGCAAGGGAGTCGTCCAGGCCCTCGGCAACGCGTACGGGGCACTGCAGCGGCCCCCCTTCATCCACCTCGACGGCGACGACCGCACCGGCGTCGTGGACTCCGGCGAGAACCTCACCGTCAGTCTCGACCACCAGCGGCACTTCCGCCGCATCCTCGTCTTCGTCACCATCTACGAGGGCGCCCGCTCCTTCGCCGACCTGCACGCCACGGTCACCCTCCAGCCGCAGCACGGCGCCCCGATCGACTTCTCGCTCGACGAGTGCACCGTTCCCTCGACGGTGTGTGCCCTCGCCCTCATCACCAACACCGGTGGCGACCTCGTCGTCCAGCGCGAGGCCCGCTACCTGGTGCCCGAGCGGGGCGTCAGTCCGCAGCGCACCGTCGACCGCGTCTACGGCTGGGGCATGAACTGGACCCCCGGCCGCAAGTGATCCCCGGCCGGCAGCGGCTTCGGCGGCACAAGATGCCAGGCCGGGCATGAGACGTCCTGACGCCTCATGACGCCTGACGGGCCGCCGGTTCAGCCCTCGTCGGGGTCGGGCACGGCGCCCGGACGCGGGTAGGTGCGGCCCTTCCAGGCCGCACCCCGCCCGCGGTGGTGCCGCACCGCCGAGTCGACCGTCATCAGCAGGTACAGGAACGCGGTGAACGGCAGCAGGGGAGCGAGCCACAGCGGCTGCCGGTAGTAGCGCAGCATCGGAACGTACGTCCCCGCCATCACCAGCCAGGCAGCCGCACCGGCGGCCACGGCCGGCGTACTCCCCGCCACCAGCCCCGCGACCACCGCCACCGGCGGCACCAGGTACACCAGCGCGAGACCCGCGACCGTACCCGCCAGCAGCACCGCGCTGTGCCGCAGCTGCGCGTACGCGCTCCGCGACACCATGCGCCACAGGTCGTCCAGCCGCGGGTACGGACGCACACTGTCCACCCCGTCCGCCAACCCCAGCCAGATCCGTCCGCCGCCGGCCTTGACCGCCCGCGCGAGCGCCACGTCGTCGATGACGGCCTGCCGGACGGCGTCCGGGATCCGCGCCCGCCCGGCCGTCTTTGCACGCAGCAGTACACAGCCCCCGGCCGCCGCGGCCGTCCGCGACCCGTCCCGCCCGATCCGGCGGAACGGATACAACTGCGCGAAGAAGTACACGAACGCCGGCACGATCATCCGCTCCCAGGTGCTCTCCACGCGCAGCCGCGCCATCTGCGAGACGACGTCGAACCCGCCGGTGCGGGCCGCCGCGACCAGCCGGCGCAGACTGTCGGGCGCGTGCGCGATGTCGGCGTCCGTGAGCAGGAAATACTCGGGCGCACGCGCGCGTGCCAGGCCGATCCCGTGCCGTACCGCCCAGAGCTTGCCGGTCCAGCCGTCCGGCGGCTCGCCGGGCGAACCCACGGTCAGCGGCAGTCCGCCGTGCCGGTCCGCCAGTTCACGCGCGAGCCGCCCGGTGCCGTCCGTACTGCCGTCGTCGACGAGGAAGACCTCCGCCCGCCCGGGATAGTCCTGGGCGAGCAGCGACGGCAGGCTCAAGGGCAGTACCGCCGTCTCGTCCCGCGCGGGAACGACCACGCACACCGACGGCCACGACTCCGGCTCCCGCCGGGGCGGAAGCCGGACGTCCGTACGCCAGAAGAAGCCCTGCCCGAGCAGCAGCCACAGCCAGGCGGCGAGGGAGACGACGGCGGTCCAGACAAGGGCGCTCACGTGCGCAGTCTGCCCCGGACGGGCGGCCGGACACGGCCCATCGTCTATCGTGACCGGGTGAAGATCGCGCTCATGGACTCCGGAATCGGCCTGCTGGCGGCCACCGCAGCGGTACGGCGCCTCCGCCCCGACGCCGATCTCGTCCTCTCCCTCGATCCCGACGGCATGCCCTGGGGGCCCAGGACCCCTCAGGACCTCACCGCCCGCGCCCTCGCCGTCGCCGAGGCGGCCGCCGCGCGCCGGCCCGACGCCCTGATCGTCGGCTGCAACACCGCGACCGTGCACGCGCTCACCGCCCTGCGCGCCCGCCTCGAACCGGTCCTGCCCGTCATCGGCACCGTCCCGGCGATCAAGCCGGCCGCGGCCGGCGGCGGACCGCTGGCGATCTGGGCGACCCCCGCCACGACCGGCAGCCCGTACCAGCGGAACCTGATCCAGGACTTCGCCGGCGGCGTCGACGTCGCCGAGGTGCCGTGCTGGGGGCTCGCGGAGGCCGTGGAACGCGCGGACGAGAACGCGATCGACGCCGCCGTCGCCGCCGCCGCCGAACTCACCCCGGACGAGGTGACGACCGTCGTCCTGGGCTGCACCCATTACGAACTGGTCGCCGAACGCATCCGGGCCGCGGTGCAGCGCCCCGGCCTGCCGCCGCTCGTCCTGCACGGCTCCGCCGGAGCGGTCGCCGCCCAGGCCATGCGCCGCCTCGGTGAGCGGCCCACCCCCGAGGCCCCGGCGACCGGCACTCTCACCGTGCTGCTGAGCGGACGCGAGGGCGCGCTGCCCCGGTCCGCCCTCACCTACGCGGAAGGCAGGCTGCTCCAGCAGGTCACCCCCGCGGGGTGACCCCGGCCACCCGACACCTCGGCTCCGCCCCCGCCCGGTGGGCGCAGTGACGCCGGGCGACGCGGGACCCGGGGAGCGAAACGTGAGTAACCTCGAGAGTATGAGGGAGCGTCCCCGCGGTGCCCACACCCCGTACCCCTACGTCTGGACCGGTCGCGCGACCAACCGGATGCAGTGGCTGCTGGCGCTGATCGGTGCCGCCTGCATGGCGCTCGGCATCGTGCTCGCCGTCGACTCGGCCTGGTCGAACGGCGCCGCGCCGCTGGCCATGGCCGTCGTCGGGTGCATCGGGGCCGGACTCCTGGTCCTGTTCGGCACCCTCGCCTTCGTGCACGTCGCGCTGCGCGTCGACGAGGACAACGTGGAGGTGCGCTGCGGCCACATCGGGGTGCCGCGCCGCCGCATCCCGCTGTCGCACGTCGCCGGGGCCGAGTTCGTCCCGCACGTCACCCCACGGCACTGGGGCGGCTGGGGCTACCGTTGGCGGCCCGAGAAGGGCACCGCGGTCGTCGTGCGCCGTGGCGAGGGCATCACCCTGAGCCTGTGGGACGGACACACCTTCACGATCACCGTGGACGACGCGGAGGCGGCGGTGACCGTCATCCGCGACCGTCTCCACCCGCGCCGGCCGGACCCGGAGGACTAGGACTGAGCCGCCGCGCCGGGGACGGTCACGGTGCGGGCCGGGCCCCGCGTACCGGAGCGTCCGTCGGCCGCTCCGGTGCACCGGAGGCGAGCGGACGGGCCGGCGAGATTCCCGCGAGCAGGCCCTCGCGCCCACCGGGACCGCGGCGCAAACCGGCACGTTGCCCACCGCGGCGACCGCCGCGACGGTCGTCAGCACCGCCCCCGCCGAGAGCACCACGGTCGTGGCACGCGGACTGCGCCACAGCGCGCACAACACCCGGCCGAAGGCCGACGCCGGCAGTGCCGCCCCGACGACGCCCTGTCCGGCCGCCGGCCGGAACGAGGCCGAGCGGGGCCTGCCGTCGGACAGCACGGTCCGGCCGGCCGGGGTGCTCAGCCCTCCTCCGAAGTACCCCGGCCCCCACCTCCCGGGCCCGCGTCGTGACGCACCCTCCCGAGCGCGTACCCGGTGCGGGACCAGCCGGTCCTCCAGTGCGTCGGCCGGCCCGGCGTTCCCGGCGACCGCCCAGGTCAGTCCCGTCACCCCGGCGGCGGCACGGCCGGTGCCCAGGCCGGTCGCCGTAGACTCGCGGAGTGACCGTCACCGCAATCTCCGTCGGCGAGTCGGACCCGATGCCCCCGCAGGCCGCGCCCGGTGCGTGGCGCCGGCGGCTCGTGCGCCTCGTTCCGTTCGCAGCGGCAGCACTCTCCGGGCTGCTCCTCTACGTCAGCTTCCCGCCGCGCACCCTGTGGTGGCTGGCGCTGCCCGCCTTCGCCGTCTTCGGCGGGCTGCTGCGCGGGCGGAGCTGGAGGGCGGGGCTCGGCCTCGGTTATCTCTTCGGCCTGGGCTTCCTGCTGCCGCTGCTGGTGTGGACCGGTGTCGAGGTCGGGCCGGGCCCGTGGATCGCCCTCGCCGTGATCGAGGCGGCCTTCGTCGCCCTGGTCGGCGCCGGTGTCGCCGCGGTTTCGAAGCTGCCCGGGTCGCCGGTGTGGGCCGCCGCGCTCTGGACCGCCGGGGAGGCGGCACGCGCGCGTGTGCCGTTCAGCGGGTTTCCCTGGGGCAAGATCGCGTTCGGGCAGGCGGACGGCGTGTTCCTGCCGCTCGCCGCGCTGGGCGGCACCCCCGTGCTCGGCTTCGCGGTCGCCCTGTGCGGCTTCGGCCTGTACGAGATCGTGCGCGTGGTCCTGGACGCCCGCCGCACCACAACCGTGCGCCGCGTCGCGGCGGCCGTCGGCGCGCTGAGCGTGGCGGCGCCCCTCGTGGCCGCGGCCGCCGCCCGGCCACTGGTGAGCGACACTGCCGAGGACGGCACGGCGACCGTCGCGGTCGTCCAGGGCAACGTGCCGCGTCTGGGGCTCGACTTCAACTCCCAGCGGCGTGCCGTCCTCGACTACCACGCCCGCGAGACGGAGCGCCTGGCCGCCGCCGTCGACGCGGGTGGGGCAGAGCGGCCCGACATCGTGCTGTGGCCGGAGAACTCCTCCGACATCGACCCCTTCGCCAACGCCGACGCGCGTGCCGTCATCGACCGCGCGGCGCAGGCGATCGGCGCCCCGATCTCGGTCGGCGCCGTGGTGGGCAAGGACGGCAAGCTGCTCAACGAGCAGGTTCTCTGGGACCCGGACAAGGGCCCCGTGGACATCTACGACAAGCGGCAGATCCAGCCCTTCGGCGAGTACCTCCCGCTGCGCTCCCTGGTCGGGGCGATCAACGACGAGTGGACGTCGATGGTCCGCCAGGACTTCAGCAGGGGCACCGAACCGGGCGTGTTCACCATGGCCGGCACCGGCGTGGGACTCGTCACCTGCTACGAGGCGGCATTCGACTGGGCGGTGCGCGACACGGTCACCGACGGCGCCCAGCTGATCTCCGTTCCCAGCAACAACGCGACCTTCGGCCGCAGCGAGATGACCTACCAGCAGCTCGCCATGTCCAGGGTCCGCGCCGTCGAGCACAGCCGTACCGTCACCGTTCCGGTGACCAGCGGCGTCAGCGCGATCATCATGCCGGACGGGAAGGTCGGCCGGAGGACCGACATGTTCGTCGCCGACTCCCTGGTGCAGGAGGTGCCGCTGCGCTCCTCGCTGACGCCGGCCACCCGCCTCGGCATCCTCCCCGAGATCGCCCTCGTCCTGGTCGCCGCGGGTGGTCTGGGGTGGGCCGTCGGCGCCGGTGTGCGCGGGCGGGTGCGCCGGTGAAGCGCAGTCGTACGCCCGGCGTACGCCTCCTGAAGCGTCGTGAAGCGGCCCGGCCTGCCCGTTAGGGTCGGAGGCATGGCTACCCCTGACTTCATCAGCACCCTGCGCGTCTCGGCCGGTCACCAACTGCTCTGGCTTCCCGGGGTCACCGCCCTCGTCTTCGACGACGAGGGCAGAGTGCTGCTGAACCGCCGGTCCGACACCCGTAAGTGGTCGGTGATCGGCGGCATCCCCGACCCGGGGGAGCAGCCCGCGGCCTGCGCGGTGCGCGAGGTCGAGGAGGAGACCGCGGTGCGCTGCGTCGTCGAGCGGGTCGTGATGGTCCAGGCACTGGACCCGGTGACGTACGACAACGGCGACATCTGCCAGTACATGGACATCACCTTCCGCTGCCGTGCCGTCGGCGGTGAGGCCCGGGTCAACGACGACGAATCGCTGGACGTCGCCTGGTTCGCCGTGGACGCGTTGCCGGAGCTGGACGAGTTCGGGCGCTTCCGGATCAAGCAAGCCATGACTGACGCACCCACATGGTTCGACCCCACTGCTTCCGGTTGAACCGTGGGGTGCAACCACATGGGGCGGGGCGGGGGCGCTACTAGGGTCGGACATGACCGCGCCCCACGCCCTCACCACCCCCCTGGCTCCCCTGCTCGACCTCGGTGGCCGTACCCCTCGTCACCGGCGCCGCCTGCGGCATCGGCCGCGCCTGCGCCCATCGACACCGCGAACCTGCTCGCCGAGACCCGCTCGGCCCTCGCCGGCCTGGAGCGCGCCAACGAGATCATCCAGGACCACAGCGGGGTCGTCTCGTTGAGCGGTACGGGAACGTGGTGGGATCATCCTGTCGCGCTTCGAGGTCCCCCCTTCACCAGTCTCGGACGAAGCCGCACCATCGAGTGACAGCACAGGCTGACGACCTCCCTGACCGCGGCATCCGAGGTCTCCGCCGCCCGCCGGGGTCGGCGCGCTCACGGCGCTGCACGTCGGAGGCGTAGCGCGTGCGACCCGTGCCGGGTTGCGGCGGGGGTCGCGTCTTCGGTTGCGTGACCCGGCGAACCGTTTCCGTGTCTGTGCAGGTCACTACGCTGTTGTGGTGCGGCCGGACCGCCGGCGTCCCTGTTGTAGCCGCTTTCGCCCAGGTCGCGGAAGTGTCCGCGGAGGGACCGGGAAGGGTGCCGGGAGATCTGGTGCTGGATCTTCCTCGCCTTACGCAGCGTGCGGCGTGCCCAGGACCTCGGTCATCACCGAGTGGACCGGGGCGCCGCTCAGCAGTTTCCCGAGTTCCCCGACGCCGTGTCGGCGTTGCGGCGGGGTGAGCGAGAGGTACTGCTCGATGCGTTCGTTGAAGGTCCGCCGGTACTTCATGTAGAGCTCGCGGTCCTCCCGGACGCGGCCGGCCAGCTCGACCAGGGCGGCGGTCCCGGCGAAGTCGTCCTCCGGCAGCGGATGACACGGAACCACGTCTGTGAACCGGCCCCCGGTGCGGCCGAACAACGTGCCGTCCAGTGCGCGCATGGTGAAGACGTGGGCGTAGTGCTGCTCGTGGATCGCCAGGGGCAGCCGCCCCAGGGCGACCGATTCGTGGAGTGCCGTGAGCCCGGGGGTCATCAGGTAGTCCGCAGTGTTCGCCGCCACCTGGAGCAATTCACGCTGGCGCAGGAGGCGGCAGTCGGCCCGGCCGCCCGCGGCCCGGATGGTCCGTTCCCGGCCCTCGCCGAACGGGCCGCCACAGACGAGGACGCGACGGAACCGGGGCCAGTCGCGCAGCAGATCCGGAAGCCACTGGTGCAGCAGGCGCACGTAGTCGTTGTTGACGTCGAAGTCCAGGAGGAAGTTCTTGAATCCGCCGATGTTGATCAACAGGTCGTATGCGGGCTCTGTGGCGCGCGCGACGTTCCGCAGGCCTTCGACGTCGATGATCGAGCCGGTCAGATGTATCTCGGGCCCCTCGCCCAGGGCGGCGAGTCCGGCTGCGCGCTCGGTGACGCCGGGGAAGTTCTGGACGACGCTGTGTGTGGCGAGCAGGTGAGCCGCGACAACCCGCTCGTGCGGTGAAAGACCCGACAGGTGCCGGTCGGCGGCCGCGAAGCGGGAACGTGGCATGGTCGTGCACAAGTCGCGGATTCTGGCAGGTGGTTGTGTGAGCTGCCAGAAACTGAACAGGCTGTCCACCATGGTCACGGGTCGCCGCGCCACGACGGACCGGAACACCAACTCGGCGTCCATGACGGAGACCACGTGGTCACTGCCCCGCAGCAGGTCGTCGATCATTGCTGACCCGGCGTTCTCCGACAGCCCGCTGATGTCGTGGATGGTGTCGAAGGCGTCGGGGTTGCGCCGGGCGAAGACAGCGGCGACGCCGGCTCCGACGAACACCCGCTCGTGCTCGTGGAGCGGCCGGGAAACCGCGACGAGTTCGGCGACCGGACCGAAGCCGCAGTTCTGCGCCCCCATCACGATCCGCACGTCACTGCCCTCCGCCGGCGGTCCCCCGCAGAGCGTCCGCCGCATCGGCCGCGAAGGTGAGCACCTCGACGAGCCGCTCGGCGAAGTCGGCGGGGTACCTCGCGTAGCCGACGTGCCCGCCGGGGAACAGTTCCACGTCGCGGCCGAGCCGGCCGGCAAGGACGAGCGTCGGGCGGTGCACGAGGTCCTCGCGTGAGGCATGGCCACCGGCCCACACCACTTTGCCGGCCACTTCCTCCAGCGCGGCGGGGTCGGGTACGAAGCGTGTGAACGGCCGGACGAAGTGGCTCAGGAAGAAGTCGGTATTGTTGTGCACTTCGGGGAGGGCCGGCGCGGGCCGGCCGCCGTGGAGGGCCTGCAGTTTGGTGAGGGCCGGCGCCATTCCCTCACGGAGGTACGTCTCGCAGATGTCGTCGAGAAGTGCCAAGTGCCGCTCGGCGTCCGCGAGGACGCTCAGAACAGGTGGCTCGTGGGCGACGGCCAGCCGGACTCTGCCCGGGTGGCGGATGGTGAGTTCCAGGGCGATGAGGCCGCCCGAGCAGCTCCCGAAGACGTACACGGGCTCGTCCGGGCCGGCGAGGTGTTCGATCAGGCGGTAGGCGTCGTCGGCGTGCTCCTCGACCCTCTGGTCCACCGGTGGGCCGTCGAGCACGCTGCGTGAGTTCCCGCGTGGATCGTAGGTGACGACGCGGTGGCTCCCGGCCAGGACGGCAGCCAAGCGTTTGTACACCGCCGCATCGGAGTTCCCTCCCCCGATGAGCAGCAGGAAAGGCCCCTCACCCCGTACTTCGAAATAGATTGTCGCGCCCGGTACCGCGAGCGTCCCGCTGTTCACTGGGTTCATCACACTCCAGGGGGCGAAACCGGTGTGGTGGCACAGCGTCGCACGGCCGGAACGGGCCGTGCAGGGCGCACGGGAGTGGGGCTGCCGGCTTGGTGAGCCCTTCGTCATCGCATGCGCTTCCCACTGCTCCCGTGCGCCGGTCTCATGGTGAGACGCACTGGGCATACCGGCCACGTCGGTCCCTGTTCTCGCCACAGCCCTCAGGCAAGGAGGCCCGGTTGACGGGCATCGAAGAAGTGCGAAAGATCCTCCGTGACTTGGGAATCGAGGAAGAGCTGCTACGTGAGGACGCGCAGTTGCGTGCGCATCTCGGACTCGATTCCGTCGACCTCACGCAAATCCAGCTGGACCTGGCCGAGCGCTTCGACACCCGCGTCGATCTCTGGGCAGAGCACGACTTCACCGTGCGGCAGCTCGGCGACATCGTCGGCGACCGCCGGCCTGGCGCGGGGGCTTGCGGGGAGTACCGGGACCGCGGCTGGTGGCGCCCGGAATTCCTGGACGACACCGTGCTGAGCACCCGCGTGCACGCGGGTCACCGCGCGGCAGTGGTCGACGCCGAGCGCACCTTCACCAGGGCCGAGCTCGATGCGGCGGTGTCCGGCTGCGCCGCCCGGCTGGCGCACACCGGCATCCGGCCCGGCGACACCGTACTCGTGCAACTGCCGAACCAGGCCCGCATCATCGTCCTCACGCTCGCGCTGATCAGGCTCGGTGCGCGTCCGGCGCTCGCCCTTCCAGCCCTGCGCGAGCACGAACTCGAGCCGGTGATCACCGCGTTGGCGCCGACCGCGCTGGCCGTACCGGCCCGGCATCAGCGCTTCGACCACCTGCGGCTCGCCGAGAAGCTCCGCGAGCGGCACCCGTCGGTACGCACCCTGCTCGTCTCGGTTGCCGGCGACCGGGCAGTCGGCCACGTGCACATCGACCGTCTCATCGAGGCCGGTGTCCCGGCTCCCGCCCATCCGGACCGGCATCCCTCGGACACCGCCCTCTTCCTGTTGTCGAGCGGAACCACGGGCGCCCCCAAACCCATCGCCCGAACCCATGAGGCGCTGGGTCACGTGATCCGTTGCGCGGCAGCAGCCTCGGGGCTGACACCCGAATCCGTGTTCCTCGCCGTCCTGCCGGTGACGCACGCCTTCGCCTTCTCCGCTCCAGGGGTACTCGGCACGCTCGCCAGCGGCGGAAAGGTCGTACTCGCCGCCCCGGATGATGCGACCGCCGCCATGGCGCTGATCGAGCGAGAACGCGTCACACACTGCGCGCTCACCCCCGCGCTCGCCCGGCAGTGGCTCGTCGCTCGCGCCGCCTCCAGCGGTCCTGACCTGTCGAGCCTGCAAGTCCTGCAGGTCGGCGGGGCGCGCCTGGACGAATCCACGGCTGTCCGACTGGCCAGTGCCTTCGACTGCCGAATCCAGCAGGTGTACGGCATGAGTGAGGGCCGGCTGCACTTCACCCGGCTCGATGATCCGCCCGAGGTGGCGTTCACCACGCAGGGACGCCCCTCCTCGCCCGGTGACGAGACCCTGGTAGTGGACGGCGAGGGCCGGCCCGTCGCCGACGGTGAGATCGGCGAACTCCTGGTCAGGGGGCCGGGTGTCATCACGGAGTACCACGGAGGCGCGGCAGCCTCATCGTTCACCTCCGAAGGTTTCTACCGCACCGGCGACCTCGTCCGCCGCCACGAGTCCGGGAACCTCGTGGTCGCCGGACGCGTCAAAGACGTGATCAACCGCGGGGGAGAGAAGATCCCGGCGGACGAACTGGAGGCGTTGGTGCTGGCACACCCCGGTGTGCGGGCCGCCGCGGCCGTCGCGATGCCCCATCGTGTGCTGGGTGAGGCCGTCTGCCTGTACGTCGTGGGCGGTGACGAGGGAGCACCGTCCCTGCGTGAGCTCCGCGGGCATTTGGAGGACAGCGGACTGGCCCGGTTCAAGCTGCCCGAACGGCTCGTCGAGGTTTTGGCACTCCCCTTGACCGCGGTCGGCAAGACGGACAAGGTACGGCTGCGCCAGGACATCGTGGCCCGGCTGGAGGCCGGGGGCTGACGTGGCGGGGCTCCTCCCGCCCCCTCCTCCCGCCGTTCCCGTCCGTTCTCCGACGTGCCACGGATCGTCGTAGCACTCCCCGTCCGGCCGTAGCGGGTGCCCAGACTCTCTCGGGGGCTGTCGCTTCCCGCGTCCCGCGCTCAGGACCTGCCGGGAGTCAACCTGTGGTTTTGCAACTGAACTCGCAGTTCAGCGCGCCCTCTGCCCACATGCTGTTCTCCGGCAAGGCCCCTACGACCTCGTGCATGGTTGGCGTGAGGACGCATCTGACTCGCGGTTGGTCCTTCGGTCATGTCCGCGCGAGGGGCAGTGCCAGTCGCCCGGCGTGGTTGGTGGTGGCTGTTGGCCGGTCAGAAGGCCAACGACGGCTCGGATGGTGTCGGGCAGGTTGTTCCGTCTGGTGTGGTGGGCGGGCGAGTGCTCACCGGTTCTCGAGGTGGTCGATGCCGTGCTCGACGAGGATGCTGGCTGAGGAATGTGCGAAGCGGGTTGCTTCGTCGTGTGCCATGACCCATCGCAGGTGTTCCGCAACAGCAGGTCGATGGCCTCGGACGCGGCCTTCAGGCCACCTTCGCCGTCGCCCGGCGAGTACGAGGGAAGAGGGGCGCCCTCCTCGTCCTCGTAACCTCGTCGGCCGAGCGGCAACATGTGGAAACTGTCCGCAGAAGCAGTGAGCCCGGCGGCGACGGACATCGCGGGCACCGGCCAGGAGAACCCGCCCGCGACCAGGTGGCGGACCGCGTCCAGCAACTGGTGGTGGCAGCACCCCTCGGGCCGCCCGTCCCCGCCCTGAAGCCAGGCCGGCACCGGCAGCAGCGGCCGGATGGCCGCCCACCCCAGCGGGAAACCTGTTCGACCCGCACGCTCCACGACCGGTTGGGGCAGGGCTTCTCAGGGCAGGTGCAGGTCAGAATCCAGGCCCTTGCGCGGGTTCGCATCCTGATCCCGGGCGGGGCCCGGTTCCTGTTCCTGTTCCTGTTCCGGGTCGGGGTCCGGCTCCTGAGCGGGTTCCCCGTGCGCGGTGCGCAGGGGCGTCTCCCGCATCAGCAGGACGGCGGTCAGCGCGAGCAGGGCGAAGGGCACGGCGCTGGCGAACACGTCGCCGAAAGCCCGCCCGTACACCGCCCGGACGCTCTCCACGGCCGAGGGCGGCAGCACGCCCAGGTCCGGCAGGCCGCCGTCGAGCCCGGTCCCGGCCGCGGCGTGTGCGCAGGACAGGGCGTCCACGCGGGCGGTCAGCAGGGAGCCGAGGACGGCGAGCCCGAGTACACCGCCGAGGCTGCGGGAAAGGACCACCAAGGTGGTGGTGGCGCCCAGGCCGTCCGGCGGCGCCGCGTTCTGGGCGATCAGCACGAGATTCTGCGAGACGATGCCGACGCCCGCGCCTCCCGCGAACAGGGCGGCGCTCACCAGCGGCAGTGGGGTGTCCGCCCCCACGGTGCCCATGAGTGAGAAACCGAGGACCAGCAGCAGGCCTCCGACGGCCAGGAGGTGTTTCCAGCGGCCTCGCGCGGCGATCAGACGGCCGGCGACGCCGGAGGCCACCAGCAGACCCGCGATCATCGGCAGGGTCAGCAGGCCCGACACGGCCGGCGACTGCGCCCGGGCGGTCTGGAAGTACTGACCCAGCAGGGCGGGAGCGGCGAACAGCGCCGGTCCGACCGCGAAACCGGCGAGCGCCGACAGGGCGACGGTGCGGTCGCGCAACAGGCGCAGCGGCACCAGCGGATCGGCGGCCCGTGACTCGCGACGGACGAACAGCACGGCCAGGACGAGCACGGCGCAGGCCGCTCCCGCGGTCGGCCAGGACACCCACGGGACGCCGTCACCGGCCCGGGTGACGGCGAGGAGGAGCGTACCGACCGCCGCGGTGAGCAGGACCGCGCCCCAGAGGTCGGGGCGGGATCCGCGCGTCGCGCGCCCAGAACCGGCTCCGAGCGCGGGCAGCCGCAGTGTCCGGTGGAGGGTGAGTCCGGCGCCGGCCGCGAGGAACACGCCCAGATGGAAGCAGCCGCGCCAGCCCACCCCGGGGGTGTCGGCGAGGAGGCCGCCGAGCGGGGGGCCGGCGACCGTTCCGGCCGTGATGACCAGTGTGATGCGGCCGTTGTACCGGCCACGCTCTCGTGGCGGGACCAGCGCGGCCATGATGACCTGGGCCAGCGCGTTCACCCCGCCGACTCCCAGCCCCTGCACAGTCCGGCCCGCGATGAGCTGCCCGACATCACCGGCCAGCGCGCACCACGCCGACCCGAGGGCGAACAGGCCGAGCGAGCACTGGATCAGCGTCTTGCGGTCCGTGAGGTCGGCGAGCTTCCCCCAGAGCGGCAGACTCAGCGTGGAGGAGACCATCGTGGCCGCGACGACCCAGGTGAAGGCGGCCTGGCTGCCGTCCAGGTCGGCGACGACGCGGGGCAGCGCGGTGACGACCACGGTGCTGGACAGCAGGCCGGCGAAGAGGCCGAGCAGCAGGGCGCGGAACGCGCGGCGGGTTTCGGCGGGGCTCATCAGAGGGGTGCCGAGCTGCGCCATGAGGGTCCTCGGGGGTCGCTGCCGCACGGCGCGGCGGGAAGGGTCGGGAAAGCATCGGGAAGAGACGGGGAAGGGGTCGGGAGGGGTGGGGCGCGGTGAGTGCCGGCGGAGGGCCCGGGGACGCGGAACCGAAGAGGCGCCGCGACGGCTCGATGATGGCATCCGGCCGCGGACGGCGGATGCCGCCCCGGACCGTACATATCACCGCAGTTGGGGGGAAGTTCAACCAGGTGAACATGAGGTCCCCGCATGTGATGCCGGGGTGAATGCCGGGCGTGCGCCACAGGCGGAATGCGCGGTTTCCGACCCGGTGCCGACCGCCGCGGAGGCCCGCGCGGTGCGGGACGGTTCACCTGAAGATCATTTTCTGTGAGCGGGCACCCCGGCCTGTCAACTCGCCGTGCTAGACACCGAGGTGACATTCGATCACCACGGACCGAGGTCGGTCGACGCGGTGAGTGCCGCGGTCACCAGGGCTTTCCCGGTCCGGTACCGAGGTCGGGCCACGCTCACCGCTCATCCGTATGCCTGGGAGTTACGTACGTGCTAGACGACCACCCTTGTGGCCTGCCGCTGACCCCGGGACAGTCGGGCATCTGGTTCGGCCAGCAGCTGGCACCGGAGAGCCGCGCCTACAACCTCGGCATCTACGTCGACATCGCCGGTCCGCTCGACCTCGCGCTGCTGGCCGAGGCGACGCGCCGCTTCCTCGACGAGGCCGACGGGTTCCGCGTCCGGATCGGGGAGCACGAGGGTGAACTGCGCCAGTGGGTCGAGCCGACCGGTGCGTGGGAGCAGCTCTTCGTCGACGTGTCGACCGAGGCCGACCCCGAGGCCGCGGCACACGCCTGGATGAAGGCCGACATGGCGCGCCCGCGCCTCCCGGGCCACCTGCCGAACCTCACGAGCGCGGTGATCCGCGTCGCCGAGCAGCGCCACTGGTGGTACTCGGGCATCCACCATCTGATCAGCGACGGGTTCGGCGCCGGGATCGCCGTACGGCGCGCGGCAGCCGTCTACACCGCGCTCTCCGAGGGGCGCGACCCCGCGGAGGGCGCCCTGCGGCCGGTCCGGGAACTGCTGGACGAGCAGGCGGCCTACCGGGCCTCGGAGGACTTCCGCGCCGACCGGGCGTACTGGCTGGAACGGATGGCCGGCCGGCCCGCACCGGCCGGGCTGGTGGAGCAGGCCGCGCCGCCTTCCGCCCCGGTGCACCGGCGGACCTCATGGCTGAGCCCCGAGACCGAGTCGGGGATGCGGAAGGTCGCGCGAAGCGGCCGGTCGAGCTGGCCGGCCGCCTTCGTCGCGGGCGTCACCGCCTATCTGCACCGGATGACCGGGGCGGACGACCTGGTGCTGGGCTTCCCGGTCACCGCGCGGGTCGGTTCCGTCGCGGAGGCCGCCCCCGGCATGGTGTCCAACGTCGTCCCACTGCGGCTGAGGGTGGACCCCGGCCTGACGTACGGCGAGCTGGCCGCCCGGGTCGCGGCCGAGATGAAGAACGCGGTGCGGCACCAGCGCTATCCGGAGGCGGACCTCGCCCGCGACCTCGGTCTCTCCGCGGGGGGCCGGCTCTATGGGCCGGTCGTCAACGTCATGCCGTTCGGCCAGAACTTCACCTTCGGCGGCCTCCACGGCTCCCTGCACAGTCTGGCCGTGGGGCCGGTGGCCGACCTGTCGGTCGCCTGCTACGGCGGGCGCCCGGGACAGCGCGGCGCGATCAAGGTCGTCGTCGACGGGAACCCCGAGCTGTACTCGGCCGGTGAACTGGCCGGACACCACGAGCGGTTCCTGCGGATGATGGAAAGGCTCACCGCGGGGGACGACGCCGCCGCGCGGCCGATCGGCCACGGTGACCTGCTCGACGAGGACGAGCGCCGACGCGTGCTGGGCGGTTGGTCCGGTGGTGCCGGAGCCGTCGGCATCGTCGCCCCCGCCGGGGAGAGCGACGCGGAAGACGCCCCGGAGAGCGACCCGTGGCGGCTGGTCGCGGCGCAGGCGGCCCGAACTCCGGACGCCGTCGCGGTGACCGCCGGGGGAACGTCCCTGACGTACGGCGAACTGGTCGGCCGGGTGGCCCGGCTGGCCGGCGTCCTGACCGGTCACGGAGTGGGGCCGGAGGACCGCGTGGCGCTGGCGCTGCCACGCTCGGTGGACCTGGTGGCCGGCGTGCTGGCCTGCCTGCGTTCCGGCGCCGCCTATCTGCCGCTGGACCTCTCGCACCCGGCGGAGCGGCTGGAACTCATGGTGGCCGAGGCACGGCCGGCCGTGGTCCTGACGACGGCCGAACTGGCCGAGCGGGTGCCGCGGGGCCCGCGACGCGTGCTGACCGACGGGCCGTGCGACGTCACCCCCGCCGACGCCCATACCCATGCTCAGGCCCCTGCGGAGGCCGACGTCGCAGCGCCGCCCGCCACGGTGCACGGTTCGGCCGCGGCGTACGTCATCTTCACCTCGGGGTCGACAGGACGGCCCAAGGGCGTGGTCGTCCCCCGGGCGAGCCTCGCCAATCTGCTGCTGGACATGGCCGGGCGGGCCGGCCTCGGCGGCGGCGACCGCCTGCTCGCCGTGACCACGCTGGGCTTCGACATCGCCAACCTGGAGCTGCTCGCGCCCCTGGTGGCCGGTGCCGCGGTGGTGGTGGCCGGACCTGACGAGACACGCGACCCGGCACGGCTGCGGCGACTGCTGCTGACCGAGGGTGTCTCGGTGATGCAGGCGACGCCGAGTCTGTGGCAGGCGGTGTCCGCGGAGGTCGCCCCCGCCCTCGGCGGCGTCCGGGTCCTCGTCGGCGGTGAGGCGCTGCCGGCCGCACTGGCGCGTGAACTCGTCGCGTCCGCCGCGTCGGTGACCAACGTCTACGGACCCACGGAGACGACGGTCTGGTCGACCGCGGCGGACCTGTCGGCCGAGGACGCCGAAGCGGCGACGGTCACCATCGGACGGCCGATCGCCGGTACCGCGGTGTACGTGCTGGACGGGGCGGCGCGACCCGTGCCGCCCGGTGTGGTGGGCGAGCTGTACATCGCCGGCGCCGGACTGGCGCGCGGGTACGCGGGACGGCCCGGCCTGACGGCCGAGCGCTTCGTGGCCAACCCCTTCGGCGCCCCCGGAACACGCATGTACCGGACCGGCGACCTCGTACGGTGGACGCGGGACGGCCGGCTCGCCCACGTGGGCCGGGCGGACCAGCAGGTCAAGGTGCGCGGATACCGTATCGAGCCGGGCGAGATCGAGGCCGCGCTCGCGCAGCAGCCGGGCGTGGACCGCGCCGCGGTCGTGCTCCGCGAGGACACGCCGGGCCGGCGGCAGTTGACGGCGTACCTCGTCCCGGGCACGGAGCCGGTGGCAGGCGAACACGAGCTGGCCGCGGCGCTGGCGCGGCGCCTGCCCCCGTACATGGTGCCCGCCGTCTTCATGACCCTCCCGGAACTGCCCCTGACGGCGAACGGCAAGCTCGACCGGGCCGCGCTGCCCGCACCGACGGCGGCCGTCCCCGGTGGCGGACGGACGCCACGGAACCCGGTCGAGGAGACCCTCTGCCGGCTCTGCGCCGACCTGCTCGACACACCGGGCGTGAGCATCGACGACGACTTCTTCGCCCTCGGCGGCGACAGCGTCTCGGCGATGAGCCTGGTCGCCGCCGCACGCCGCGAGGGACTGACCATCGCCCTGCGCGACGTGTTCGAACACCCGGCCGTGGTGAACCTCGCCGCCCGCGCGGTCCCGCAGGAGGACGCCACGGGCGACGCCTCTTCGGTACCGGAGCCCTCGGACGCCACCCTGTTCGCCGAGGCGGAACTCCGGCGCCTGCGCGCCCGCTACCCGCGACTCTCGGACGCCCTGCCCCTGACTCCCGTACAACAGGGCCTGCTGTTCCAGTCCCTGCACGACGCGCGGGCCGCCGGGGACGACGACTACACCGTGCAGCTCGGCTTCACGGTCGAGGGCCCGCTGGACGGGCACCGGCTGCGTGCGGCCTGGCACGCCCTGCTGGTCCGGCACCCCGTCCTGCGCTCCGCGTTCGTCGCCGACGCCGCCGACGTACCGGCGCAGGTGGTGCTCGACGGCGTCGAGCTGCCCTGGCGCGACGTGGACCTCACGGAGCCGCCCACGGACGCCGACGCCCAGGAGCGGGACCGGCGACTGCGGCAGGTCGCCGCCGAGGAGCGGGCCGGACGCTTCGACCTGGCACGCCCCCCGCTGCTGCGGATCGCCATGGTGCGGCTCGCCCCCGAGCGGCACACCGTGCTCTTCACCCACCACCACATGCTGCTCGACGGCTGGTCGCTGCCCCTGCTGGGCCGTGAGCTGTTCGCGTTGTACCACGACGAGCCCCTGCCGCCGGCGACCCCGCCACGCGCGTACCTGTCCTGGCTCGGACGGCAGGACCGTGACGCGGCCCGCGCCGAGTGGAGTGCCGCGCTCGACGGGCTCGACGCACCGACGCTCCTCGTGCCGGACGCCGCCGAAGCGGCGGAGCCGGCGCAGGGCCGGTACACCGTCGACCTGCCGGCCCGTACCACCGACGCCCTGCGGGACCTGGCCGCCGCGCACGGCCTCACCCTCAACACCGTCGTCCAGGGCGCCTGGGCCCTCCTGCTGGCCGGGCTGACCGGGCGCGACGACGTCGTGTTCGGCACCACGGTCGCCGGCCGTCCCGCCGAGATCGACGGGGCCGAGTCCATGGTCGGGCTGTTCGTCGACACCGTTCCCGTGCGCGTCCGGCTGCGTCCGGCGGACGACCTGCTCGGTGTCCTGCGCGGGATGCAGCGCCGGCAGTCGCGCCTCACGGCCGTCGCGCACCTGGGCCTGCCGGACATCACCCGCCCGACCGGGCTCGCCCGGCTCTTCGACACCGTCCTGACCTTCGAGAACTTTCCCGTCGACCCGGCCACCTTCCGGCCGGGCCCCGGCCTCGGCATCACCGATCCGCACGTCCACGCGGGCACCCACTACGCGCTGACCCTGCTGGTGGTGCCGGAAACCGCCGGGCTCAGCCTGCGGTTCGGCTACCGGACCGGTGTCTTCTCGCCGGAGGACATCGCCCTCGTCGGTGAACGGCTGGTGCGGTTGCTTCAGGGGCCGGTCGCCGACCCCACCCGGACCGTCGGCGCCGTCGACGTGCTCCTCCCGAAGGAGCGGCGGCAGGTGCTGGCGGAGTGGAACGACACCGCCGTGCCGGTGCCGCCGGTCACCGTGCCCGAACTGGTCGCGGCACAGACGGCGGCCACGCCCGACGCGACCGCCGTGGTGTACGGGGACGGCGGGGACGGTACCGAGGAGCTGACGTACGCCGAGTTCGACGCCCGGGTGGCGGCGCTCGCGGCGCTGCTGCGCGAGCGTGGGGCCGTGCCCGAGACCCGCGTGGCCGTCGCCGTGCCGCGTTCGGCGGACCTGCTCGTCGCCGTCCACGCCGTGCTGCGCGCGGGCGCGGTGTACGTGCCGGTGGACCCGGACCTGCCGGCGGAGCGGATCGGGCTGCTGCTGGACGACGCGGCCCCGGCCTGCGTCCTCACCACGCGCGGCCTCGTCGAGCGGTTCCCCCGCCTGAGCGGCCCGGACACGATCCTCCTCGGGGACGGCGCGCCCGCCGGTGACGGTGGAACCCTGTCCTCGCCGGTCCCCGTGGCGCCCGGCTCGGCCGCGTACATGATCTTCACCTCGGGCTCGACCGGCCGTCCGAAGGGCGTCGTCGTCTCCCACGAGGCCATCGTCAACCGGGTGCTGGGCATGCAGCGGGAGTTCGCCCTGACCGCCGACGACCGGGTGCTGCACAAGACGCCCGTCGGGTTCGACGTGTCCGTGTGGGAGCTGCTGTGGCCGCTGACCACGGGCGCCACGGTGGTCGTGGCACGCCCCGGCGGACACCGCGACCCGGAGTACCTGGCGGCGGCCATCGAGACCCACCGGGTGACGACGGTGCACTTCGTCCCGTCGATGCTCCGGATGTTCCTCGACTTCCTCGACGAGCCCGCCGCAGCCGCGGCGGGGGCCGGGCTGCGGCGCGTGATCTGCAGCGGCGAGGCGCTTTTGGCCGAACTCGCCGACACCTGCCTCGGCCTTCTCGGCGTTCCGTTGTTCAATCTGTACGGGCCGACCGAGGCGGCCATCGACGTCACCCGGTGGAGTTGCGTCCCCGCCGGGACGGGCACCACGGTGCTTGCCGGGACGGGCACGGTCCCCATCGGTGGTCCGGTGGACAACACCCGGGTGTACGTGCTCGACGCGGCGCTCCGGCCGGTCGCCCCGGGCGTCGCGGGTGAGTTGTACCTGGCGGGACGCCAGCTCGCCCGCGGTTACCCGGCCCTGCCCGGGACGACCGCGCTCCGCTTTGTGGCCGACCCCTTCGGCCCCGCGGGCAGCCGTATGTACCGCACCGGCGACCTGGCGCGGTGGCGCGGCGACGGCACGCTGGAGTACCTGGGCCGGACCGACCACCAGGTCAAGATCCGAGGGGTGCGCACCGAGCCCGCCGAGATCGAGGCCGCGCTCGCCGGGCACCCGGCGGTGAGCCGGGCCGCGGTGACCGTCCGGGAGGACGAGCCGGGCCGACGGCAGCTCACCGCCTACGTGGTGCCGGCCCTCCACGGACGTGACACGGACGTGTCCGGGCCCGAGCAGGAACAGGTACAGGTACAGGAGTGGAACGCCGTCTGGGAGTCGGTCTACGCGCCCGCCGCCCAGACACCGTCCGCACCGAGCGCCGCCGGGGAGCTTCCGGCCCGCGAACCCGCCGCCTTCGGCGACGACTTCACCGGCTGGGACAGCAGTTACGACGGCCGGCCCCTCCCGTACCGGGAGATGAGCCGCTGGCGCGACGCGACCGTGGAGCGGATCCGCGCCCTGCGTCCCGTACGCCTGCTGGAGATCGGCGTCGGTGCGGGCCTGCTGCTGTCGCGGCTCGCCGGGGACACCGAGACCTACTGGGCGACCGATTTCTCCGCCGCGGTGATCGGCACGCTGCGCGACCGGCTGCCCGGCCACCTCGCCGGCCGCGTCACCCTGCGGCACCAGGCGGCGGACGACACCGAGGGCCTGCCCACCGGGTTCTTCGACACCGTCGTACTGAACTCGGTGATCCAGTACTTTCCGGACGCCGGCTACCTGGACCGGGTGATCCGCGCCGTCGCGCCGCTGCTGGCACCCGGCGGGCGGATCTTCGTCGGTGACGTACGGGACCTGCGGGCCGCCCGCGTCTTCGAGACGGAGAAGCACCTCGTCCGCCTCCCTCCGGGCCGGCACACCGGCCTCGCGGCGCTGCGCCGGTCCATAGGCCGGGCCCTGCTGAACGAGAACGAACTCCTCGTCGACCCGGCCTGGTTCACCGGACGGACCGGTCCCGCCGGTCCCTTCACCGCCGCGGACGTCCAGGTGAAACGGGGCAGGTACCGCAACGAACTGAGCCGCTACCGCTACGACGTCGTCCTGCACACGGCCCCGGCAGCCGTGGCGGCGTCGCCGGCCGACAGCCACGACGCCGACGACGGAACACACCTGGACGGGCTGCGGCACACCCTGTCCACGGCCCGCCCGGCCCAACTGCGCGTGTCGGGGCTCCCCGACGAGCGCACCGCCCGGCAGGTCCTGGCGGCCGGGCGGCTGGACGAGGGGGCCGAACCCGCCCGTGCCGCGAGCGTCCTCGCGGACGACGTCCCGGTGCCCGGCGCGGTGGACCCCGAGGACCTGTACGCCCTCGCCGGGGAACTGGGCTACCGCGTAGTCGTGGCGCCGTCGGTGACCGGCCCCGGCGCGGTGGACGCCGTCTTCCGGCGCACGGACGCCTCGGACTCCCCGACCGGTGGGGGCACCCCGGACGCCGTGACCGGTGAGGTGCTGTGCGCCCACCGGCCCGCGACGGCACCCGTCCCGGCCCCGGCGCGGCACACCAACGAGCCGGGCCTCGCCCGCAGGCTCGCCGTGCTCCCGGCCGAACTGCGGACCCTCGCCGAACGCACCCTGCCGGAGGCCCTCGTGCCCGCCGCCTTCGTGGTACTGGCGGAGCTGCCGCTCACCGCGAACGGCAAGCTGGACCGCGCCGCCCTTCCGGCGCCGGACTTCGCGGCCGCACCGGACAGCCGGGCGCCGCGCGACGCGACCGAGCAGGCCCTGTGCACCGCCTTCGCCCGGCTGCTGGGCATCCCGCACGTGGGGATCGACGACAGTTTCTTCGCGCTGGGCGGCGACAGCGTGCTGGCCATGCGGCTGGTGGGCGCCGCGCGCCGAGTGGGGATCGGCCTGGCCGTCCGTGACGTCTTCGCGCACCCCACCGTCGCGGCTCTCGCCTCCGTGGCGCGGGAGGCCGAGGACACCGACGTCACGGCATCGCCGGAAGCGACGCGCGAGGAGCCCCTGCTGCCGGTACCGGCGCCGGTGCGGGAGCGGCTGACCGCCCCGTACCCGGGCCCGACGGACATGCCGATCCTCCCGCTGACACCGTTGCAGGAGGGGCTGCTCTTCGAGTCCCTGGCCGCCGCGCAGGCCGGGGAGGACGGCCGGGCCCGGGTGGACGACTACACCGTCCAGCTGTCGCTCACGCTGGACGGCCCCCTCGACCCGGCCCGGCTGCGCACCGCCTGGACCCGGCTGCTGGCCCGGCACGGCAGCCTGCGGGCCGCCTTCGTGCACGACGCGGACGCGGGCCCGGTGCAGATCGTCTCCGGCGAGGTGGAACCGCCCTGGCGGGAGACGGACCTGTCCACGACCGCCGAACCGGAGCGGGAGTCGCGGCTCACCGAGCTGCGGACCGCGGAGCGGGAGACCCCGTTCGACCCGGCTCGGCCGCCCCTGCTGCGCGTGGCGCTGGCACGGCTGGCCCCGCACCGGCACACGATGATCGTGACCTACCACCACATCCTGCTCGACGGCTGGTCGCAGCCGCTGCTGCTGAACGAACTGCTGACCGCCTACGCCGAGCCGGACTCCCTCTCCCCGGCGCCCCAGTTCGAGCGGTACCTGTCCTGGCTCGCCCGGCAGGACAGGGACGCGGCACGGCAGGCGTGGCGGCAGGCGCTCGACGGTGCCGAACCGACCCTCGTGGTGCCGGTGACCGGCAACCGGACGGACCACGCCACCGGCGGTACGGCGTACGAACCCGGGCACGGGGTCGTGGAGCGCCTGCTGCCCCCGGACCTGACGTCCCGCCTGACCGCGCACTGCCGCCGCCACGACCTGACACCGGCCACCCTGGTGCAGGGCGCGTGGGCCACCCTGATCGGTGCGCTGACGGGTCGCGACGACGTCGTCCTCGACGCTCCGAACGCGGGCCGTCCGGCCGACGTCGAGGACGTGGAGTCCGTCATCGGTCTGTTCATCAGCACCGTTCCGGTGCGAGTGCGTCTCGACCCGGTGCGGCCGATGGCCGCCGTTCTGCGCCGGCTGCAGGACGAGCAGTCCCGTCTCGCCGCCCACCAGCACCTTGGACTGCCGGAGATCCAGCGGCAGAGCAGTGCCGGAGCGCTCGCCGACACGATGGTGGTGTTCCTCAACTTCCCGCTGGACCCGGCCGTGTTCCGGCCGGCGGACGGCATCCGTGTCTCCGCCGTCGACGGTGGAGTGGCCACGAGCTACCCGCTGCGGCTGCTCGCCACCCCCGGCGAGCGGATGCACCTCGCCCTCGGCCACCACACCTCCGCCTACGACCGGGCCGCCGCCGAAGCGCTCATGGACCGGCTGGTGCGCCTCTTCGAGGAGCTCGGCGACGGCCTGGACCGGCCCGCCGGCCGCGCCGGAGTCCTCACCCCGCGCGAACGCGGCCACCTGCTGACCGCCTGGCAGGGAACTCAGGACGGGACCGCGGCAGCCGGCATCGTCACCGGCGTTCTCGAGGACCGGACGGCCACCGCCCCCGACACCCCAGCGGTTCTCCTCGGGGACGAGCGGCTCACCCACCGCGAACTGCACGCCCGCGCCAACCGCCTCGCCCGCCTGCTCATCGCCCGGGGCGCCGGGCCCGAACGGACCGTCGCCGTCGCGGTGCCCCGCTCCCCGGAACTGGTGGTGGCCCTGCTGGCGGTCCTCAAGGCCGGTGCGGCGTATCTCCCGGTGGACCCCGGTTACCCGGCGGACCGCATCGCGTACATGCTCGGCGACGCCGGGCCGGTGACGGTGCTGACCACCACCGAGGCGGCCGCGTCGCTTCCCGAGGACGTCCGCTCCGGCGCCGTACGGCTCGACGATCCGGACACCGGACGCGCGCTGCGCGCCCTGCCGGACAGCGACCCCACCGACGACGAGCGCACCGCGCCGCTGACGCCCGGCCACCCGGCCTACGTCATCCACACCTCGGGTTCCACCGGGCGGCCCAAGGCGGTCGTGGTGCCGCACCGGGGAGTCGCCGCCTACTTCTCGTACCTGACTTCCGGGATCGCCCGGCTCGGCCCCGACGACGTCGTGCTCAACCTGGCGTCCGTCTCCTTCGACCCATCGGTGCGCGACATCCTCGGCACCCTGGCCGCCGGCGGGCGTGTCGTCATGGTGCCGTCCGACGAGGCCAACGACGCACGCGCCCTCGTCCGCGCCATGCGCCACCACCGGGTCACCGTGCTGCTCTCCGTCGTACCGTCCCTGCTGGCCGCCCTGAACGAAGAGGCCGCACAACTGCCCGTCGGCGAACGTCCCTCCCCGCGGTTGGTGATGACCTGCGGCGAAGCGCTCACCGAAGGCCATCTCCAGCAGACGGCCGCCCTCGGGAACCCGCTGGTCGTCAACCAGTACGGGCCCACCGAGGCGACCATGAGCAGCACCTTCCAGGCGGTGGACGAGCCCGGGGCACGGCGGTCCGACGGGCGCTTCCTGATCGGCCGTCCCCGCCCGGGCGTCCGTGCCTACGTCCTGGACCACCGGCTGCGCATGGTCCCCGCCGGAACGCCCGGCGAGCTCTACCTGGCCGGTCCCGGCGTCACCCGGGGGTACGCGGGCCGCCCCGGTCCGTCCGCCGAGCGCTTCCTCGCCGACCCGTACGGCCCGCCCGGCACCCGCATGTACCGCACCGGCGACCTGGCCCGCTGGACCGCGGACGGCCGCCTGGACCACCTCGGCCGCGCCGACCACCAGGTCAAGGTGCGCGGCCACCGCGTCGAACTCGGCGAGATCGAGGCGGTCCTGGAGGGCCACGAGGCGGTCGCCCGCGCCGTCGCGGACGTACGCCGGGACACGCCCGAGGGCGACCTCCGACTGGTCGCCTACGTCGTCTTGGAGACCGGAACCGGGGCCGGGCTCGGGAACATCCCGGCTCCGGCCGAGTTGCGCCGCCACGCCGCGGCAGGCCTGCCCGGCTACATGGTGCCTTCCGCGTTCGTCGTCCTGGACCGGCTGCCGCTCACCCCCAACGGCAAGGTCGACCGCCGCGCCCTGCCCGACCCCGGCGCCGCGGACGGCTCCGCGGCGGACGGCGGCCGCGAGGCGCGCACGCCGCTCGAGGAAGTGCTGTGCGGCCTGTACGCGCGCCTCCTCGGCGTCGGCCGGATCGGCATCGACGACAGCTTCTTCGACCTGGGCGGACACTCGCTGCTCGCCACCCGCCTCGTCGCCCACATACGCAACGCGCTCGGCGCCGACCTGCCGGTCCGCGCCGTCTTCGAGGCCCCCACGATCGCGGAACTCGCCGAACGCGTCGCCGCCGCTGCCGGCGCCCCGCCCCGTCCCCGTCCTGCCGCCGGCCCCAGGCCCGACGACATCCCGCTGTCCTTTGCCCAGCGCCGCCTGTGGTTCCTGCACCAGTTCGCCGAGGGCGCCACGGACGGCTACCACATGCGGGTGGTGCTGCGGCTGCGCGGTCCCCTCGACCTCCACGCCCTGCGCGTCGCGCTTGCCGACCTGACCACCCGTCACGAGGCGCTGCGCACCGTCTTCCCCGACGTCGACGGCCGCCCCCGCCAGGACATCCTGGACGCCGATGCCGAGCGGGCCGTCCCGGAACTGGAGGCGGTCCGCGTCGCGGAGGCGGACCTGACCACCGAGCTGGAGCGGACCGTCCGCCGGCCCTTCGACCTGGCTGCCGAGATCCCGCTGCGGGCGGCCCTGTTCGAGCTGGGGGAGGACGACCACGTTCTGGCACTGGTGCTGCACCACATCGCCGCCGACGGCTGGTCGTTCGGACCGCTGGCGGCCGACCTGTCCACCGCCTACCGCAGCCGTACGCGGGGGCAGGCGCCCGACTGGGCCCCGCTGCCCGTCCAGTACGCCGACTACAGCCTGTGGCAGCACGACCTGCTCGCCGACGACGGTGCGGACGGGGTGACGGGCCGTCAGTTCGCGCACTGGCGGCAGCGGCTCGCGGACCTGCCGGACCGCATCGACCTGCCCGTGGACCCCACCGCCGCCGCGTCCGGTGACACCACCGTCCCATCGGATGACTCCACCGGCAGCGCACCCGGCGGCTCGTACCTCTTCCGCATCCCGGCACCGCTCCACGCCCGCCTGGCGGAGCTGGCTCGCGAGCACTCCGCCACCGTCTTCATGACGCTCCAGGCGGCCCTCGCCACGCTGCTGACCCGCCTCGGCTCCGGTACGGACATCCCGCTCGGCACGGCCGTGGCCGGGCGCGGTGACGAGGTGCTGGAGGACCTCGTGGGATGTTTCGTCAACACGCTCGTCCTGCGCACCGACACCAGCGGCGACCCGGACTTCCGCGAGTTGCTGCGACGGGTGCGGGAGACCGACCTCACCGCCTATGCCCACCAGGACGTTCCCTTCGAGCGTCTCGTCGACCACCTGGGCGTGACCCGCTCCCTGGACCGCAACCCGCTGTTCCAGGTGATGCTGGCCGCCCAGCCCGAGCTCACCCGCGACGCCGTCGAACTCCCCGGCCTCACCGCCGAGCTGATCCGCATCGGCACCGCCACCGCCCGCTTCGACCTCTCCTTCAACATGGCCGAACACCGCACCCCCGAGGGCGTTCCGGACGGGATCGACGGCCGTGTCGAATACCGCGCGGACCGCTTCACCTCCGCGACGGTACGGCTTCTCACCCGGCGCTGGACCCGGCTCCTGGAGTCCTTCGCCGACGACCCGGACCTCACCGTGTCCCGGGCCGCCACCACCGCCGACGACGAACGCCGGCGGGTACTCACCGACTGGAACGACACCGCCATGGACGTCCCGTCCGCCACCGTGCCCGAACTCCTCGCCGACCGCGTCGCGCGCACCCCGCACGCCGAGGCCGTCGTCTGCGGTGCCGACCGGCTCACCTACGCACAGCTGGACACCCGCGTCGAGGCCCTCGCCCGCCGCCTGCGCGCGCTCGGGGCCCGACCGGAGCGCCGCGTCGCGGTGCTCGTCCCGCGCTCGACCGGCCTGCCCGTGGCCCTGCACGCGGTCCTGCGGACCGGTGCCGCGTACGTGCCCGTGGACCCCGACCTCCCGGCCGAGCGCATCGCCCTGCTGCTCGCCGACACCGACCCGGTGTGCGTGGTGACCACGGAGGAGGCACGCGGTCTGCTGCCCTCCGCCGTGCGGGCCCCGGTCCTGCCGCTCGACGGGGCGCCCGGGCCGCAGGACGCCTCAGGGCCCGCCGCCGGGTTCGCGGCGCCGCACTGCGACAGCACCGCCTACGTCATCCACACCTCCGGCTCGACGGGGCGCCCCAAGGGCGTCGCCATCCCGCACCGGGCCGTCGTCAACCGTCTGTGGGGCATGCAGGAGCAGTACGGTCTCCAGTCCGACGACCGGGTGCTGCACAAGGCCTCCGCCGGCTTCGACGTCTCCGTGTGGGAGCTGTTCTGGCCGGTGCTCGCCGGCGCCGCCGTGGTCGTCGCCGAGCCCGAGGCGCACCGCGACCCCGCCCGGCTCGCCGAGCTGATACGGGACCGGTCCGTCACCACCGCGCACTTCGTGCCGACCGTCCTGCGCGCCTTCCTGGAGCAGTCGGCCGCAGCCGGCTGCACGGGGCTGCGCCGGGTGTTCTCGGGCGGCGAGGCCCTGCCCGCCGACCTCGTACGGCGCTTCCACGACGTGCTCGGCGCCTCAGGTGTGGCTCTGTTCAACCAGTACGGTCCCACCGAGGCCGCCATCGACGTCACCTGGTGGCGCTGCCCCGCCGACCCCGAGGGTCCGCCGCCGCTCGGCCACCCGGTCGCCAACACCCGCCTGTACGTCCTCGACGCGGCCCTGGAGCCGGTACCGCCGGGCGCCTCCGGCGAGCTGTGGATCGCCGGTGCCCAGCTGGCCCGCGGCTATCTGGGCCGCCCCGGCGCCACGGCGGAGAGCTTCGTCGCCGACCCCTTCGGGCCGCCCGGCGCCCGGATGTACCGCAGCGGCGACCTCGCCCGCTGGACGGAGAACGGCGAACTGGAGTACCTGGGCCGCGTCGACGACCAAGTCAAGATCGGCGGCGTACGCGTGGAGCCGGGCGAGGCCGCGGCCGCGCTCGGCGAGCAGGAGGGCGTGAGCGCCGCCGTGGTCGTGGCCCACGAGGCTCCCTCCGGCGGCCGGCGCCTGGTCGGCTACGTCGTGCCCGAGCGGGGCCGCACCCTGGACGGTGGACGGGTGCGCCGCCGGGCCGCCGACACCCTGCCCGAGTACCTGGTCCCCGCCGAGATCATGGTGCTCGACGCCCTCCCCGTCACCCTCAACGGCAAGCTGGACCGCGCGGCCCTGCCCGTGCCCGACCCCACCGGCACGGCGGACGGAGGACGCGCCCCGCGCACCCCGGCCGAGGAGACCCTCTGCCGCATCTTCGCCGAACTGCTCGGCGCCGACGCCGGAAGCGTGGGCGTGGACGACGGGTTCTTCGCGCTGGGCGGGGACAGCATCATGTCGATCCAGCTGGTCAGCCGGGCGCGGCGGGCCGGTCTGGTCCTCACCCCGCGCGACGTCTTCACCCACCAGACGGTGGCCGAACTCGCGCGGGTCAGCAGACGCGCGGACGACCGGCCGGCCGTCCGCGCCGAGGACGACGGGACCGGACCCGTCGAACTCACCCCGATCGTCCACCGGTTGCGCGAGCGTCGCGGACCCGTCGACGCCTTCCACCAGTCGGTGCTGCTCCAGGTCCCGGGCGGGCTGGGGGAGGAGCGGCTGGCATCGGCGGTGCAGGCGCTGCTGGACCACCACGACGCCCTGCGACTGCGGCTGACCCGGACGGCGGGCGGACTGGTCTGGGCGTTGGAGGTGGGTGAGCGGGGTTCGGTGGACGCTGCCCGGTGTGTGCGCCGGGTGTCGTCGGCCGGTGTGGATGTCGATGTGGTGGGGGAGGCGCGTGCGGCGGTGGCGCGGCTGGCGCCGGAGTCGGGTGTGGTGGTGCAGGTGGTGTGGTTCGACGCGGGCCCGGAGGTGTCGGGCCGGTTGTTGGTCGTGGTGCACCATCTGGCGGTGGACGGGGTGTCGTGGCGGATCCTGTTGCCGGACCTGCGGGAGGCGTGGGAGTCGGTGGCGGCCGGGGAGCCGGTGCGGCTGGACCCGGTGGGTACGTCGTTCCGGCGTTGGGCGGGACTGCTCGGCGAGCAGGCGCAGGACCCGGCGCTGCTGGAGGAACTCCCCTACTGGACCGACACGTTCGCGGCTCCGGAGCCGCCGCTCGGTTCCCGCCTGCTGAACCCCGTGCAGGACACGGTGGGCACGGCGCGGCAGCTCACGGTGACGCTGCCGGGGGTGCACACGGCACCGCTGCTGTCGTCCGTCCCGGCCGCCTTCCACGGCGGCGTCGACGACGTGCTGCTGGGCGCGCTGGCCCTCGCCGTGCGTCAGTGGCGCGAGGCGCGGGGCGTGGACACCGACGGCGGTGTGCTCGTCGACCTGGAGGGCCACGGCCGTGACGGCGACCGGGCGGACGTGGACCTCTCCCGCACGGTGGGCTGGTTCACCCGCGTCCACCCCGTACGGCTCGACGTCGCCGCCTTTGGGGACGACCCCGCGGACGCCGTCAAGCAGGCCAAGGAGCAGCTCGGCCGGGTGCCCGGCCAGGGCTTCGGCCACGGCCTGCTGCGCTATCTCAACCCGCAGACGGCCCCGCTCCTGATGCACTGTGCCCGGCCGCAGATCGGCTTCAACTACCTCGGCCGTACGACCATGTCCCTGGACGCCCAGGCCTCGTCCGCGTCCGGAAGCACCGACGGAAGCGCCGACTGGACGGTGGCCGACGACGCGCACGGACTGGGCGCCGGCACCGATCCGGCCACCCCGCTGCTGCACGCGCTCGACGTCAACGCGGTCGCGGTCGACGGCGCAAAGGGCCCGGTGCTGTCGGCGACGTTCTCCTGGGCGGGGGAACTGCTCGACGAGGCCGAGGTGCGGGACCTGGCCGAGCGGTGGCTGCGGGCGCTGGAGACCCTCGCGGGCACGGATGCCGATACCGGCGGCCACACGCCGTCCGACTTCCCCCTCGTACCCCTCACCCAGGAGCAGGTGGAGGCCCTCGAGGCCGCGTACCCCGGCCTGGAGGACGTCCTCCCGCTCTCCCCGCTCCAGGAGGGCCTGCTCTTCCACGCCGTCTACGACGGCGGCGAGAGCGACGTCTACACCCCGCAGCTCTGCCTGGACCTCGAAGGGCCGCTCGACGCGGACGCGCTCAGGACCGCCTGTACGGCGCTGCTGGACCGGCACGCCAACCTGCGGGCCGCGTTCGTCCACGACATCACGGACACCCCCGTCCAGGTGATCGCCCGTGATCCCGGACTCCCGTGGCTGACGGCGGACCTGAGCGCTCTGCCCGATACCGCGCAGGCCGCGGAGAGCGACCGGATCGCGGACGCGGAGCTCGCCGAGCGCTTCGACCCGGCGCGCCCGCCCCTGCTGCGGGCCGCGCTGCTCCGCCTCGGCGACAAACGCCACCGACTCATCCTGACGCACCATCACATCCTGTTGGACGGCTGGTCGGTGCCCGTCCTGGCCCGTGATCTGTTCGCCCTGTACGCGGCCGGGAGCCCGACGGTCACGCTGCCTCGGGCCGCCCCCTACGGCGACTACCTGCGCTGGCTGGCCGCGCAGGACCGCGACGGCGCGCATGCCGCCTGGGCCCGGGCTCTGGACGGGGTGGACGAGCCCACGCTCGTCGCCCCCACCGCCTCCGACCGGATGGCGCCGGCCGCGCGCCCCGGACGGGTGAGCCCCGAGCTCCCTCCGGGCCTTGCCACTCGCCTCGTCACGTGGGCCAGGTCCCGCGGGCTCACCGTCAACACGGTCCTCCAGGGCGCCTGGGCGCTGCTGCTGTCCCGGCTGACCGGCCGTGACGACGTGGTCTTCGGCACGACGGTGTCCGGCCGGCCGCCGGAGGTGCCCGGCATCGAGACCATGGCGGGCCTGTTCATCAACACCCTGCCCGTCAGGGCGCGGCTGGACCAGGACCGGACCCTCGAGGAATTGCTGCGCGGCCTCCAGGACGAGCAGGCCGGGCTGATTGCCCACCAGTACCTCGGGCTGAGCGCCATCCAGAGTCTCGCAGGCCTGCCCCGTCTGTTCGACTCGGCCATGGTCTACGAGAACTACCCGGTCGACGAGAAGGCCACGGCCCTCACCGGCACCTCCCTCACCCTCACCCGCGTGGAGACCCGTGAGGCCGCCCACTACCGGCTCATGCTGATCGCCGCACCGCGGGAGCAGGGATTGTCCCTGCGCATCGAGTACGCGCCCGCCGCGTTCGGCGACGAGGAAGCACGCGTGCTGGCCGACCGGTTCGTGCGGGTGCTGCGGGCGTTCGTGGACGACCCCCACCGGCCCGCCGGCACGGTGGACGTGTTGTCGCCGGAGGAGCGGCACCGCGTCCTGGCCGACTGGAACGACGCCGACGCGGATACGACGAAGGCCGCGACGAGCGTCGTCGAGGCGTTCGCGGCGCAGGTGGCGCGTACGCCGGGGGCCGTGGCCGTCCGCTGGGACGGCGGGGTGCGGACCTACCGGGAGCTCGACGAGCGGGCGGACCGCCTCGCGGCCCGGCTGGTGTCCCTGGGGGTGAGGCCGGAGGAGCGTGTCGCCCTGCTGATGGAGCGTTCGCCGGAGGTCGTGACGGCGATCCTCGGCGTGCTGAAGGCCGGAGCGGCCTACGTGCCCCTCGCCCCCGACCTGCCCCGGGCCAGGCTGGACGAGATGCTGCGGCAGACCGGGGCGTCGGTGGTCGTCACCGACGAGACCCACCGGGGCACGGCGCCCGGCCTGCTGCCCCGAGCCGCCCACTTCCTCGCGGTGACCGACGACGACCCGCGACAGGACCCGGCCGTCGTACCTCCCGTGGTGCGCCCCCACCCGGACAACGCCGCCTACGTGATGTTCACGTCGGGCAGTACCGGCGAACCGAAGGGCGTGACGGCCACCCAGCGCGGTGTGGTCGGCCTGGCCGCGGACCGTCACTGGACGAGGACGGCGGCCGATCGCCCCATCCGGACGCTGCTGCACTCGCCGTACGGCTTCGACCCGTCCACCTGTGAGCTGTGGACGCCCCTGCTGAACGGCGGGGAGGTCGTGGTGGCCCCGCCCGGCGAGCCCGACGTGGCGGCCATCGCCCGGGCGGTCCGCGAGCACGAGGTCACCCTGCTCCTGCTGACGGCCGGGCTCTTCCGCGTGGTGGCCGAGGAGGACCCGGGCTGCCTCGCCGGCGTCCGCGAGGTGATGGTCGGCGGCGATGTCGTCACGGCCGCCACCGTCCGCCGGGTGCTGGAGCACTGTCCCGACACCGTGATCACCGACGCGTACGGCCCGACCGAGATCACCGTCTACGCCACCGCCCACACCATGGCCGACCGGCGTTCGGTACCGTCGACCGTGCCGATCGGCCGTGCCCGTGACGGCATGCGGGCCTATGTGCTCGACGGCCGGCTGCGGCCGGTGCCGCCCGGCGCGGTGGGTGAGCTGTACATCGCCGGTGACGCCCTGGCGCGCGGCTACCTGAACTGGTTCGCGCAGACGGCGGAGCGGTTCGTCGCCGATCCGTTCGGTCGGGCCGGTACCCGTATGTACCGCACGGGCGACCTGGTGCGCTGGACCCCGGACGGAGTGCTGGAGTTCCTCGGGCGGGCCGACCACCAGGTCAAGATCCGCGGCTTCCGCATCGAACTCGGCGAGATCGAGGCGGCCCTCGGCGAACAGGACGACGTGGCCGACTCCGTCGTCCTGGTGCACCGGGCGCCCTCCGGTGCCAAGCACCTGGCCGGCTATGTCGTGCCCGAACCGGGCCGCACCCTCGACACCGGCCGGCTGCGCGCCCTGGTCGCCGAGCGGCTGCCGGAGTACGCGCTCCCGAGCACCCTGCAGGTCCTGGACGCACTGCCCCTGACCCGGCACGGGAAGCTGGACCGCACCGCCCTCCCGGTGCCGCACCCGGAGGGCGCGGGCAGCGGCAGGGAACCCCGCACGGAACGGGAGAGGCTGCTCTGCGCCCTGTTCGCGGACGTGCTGGGTGTGGAGCGGGTCGGCGTGGACGACGGGTTCTTCGCGCTGGGCGGGGACAGCATCATGTCGATCCAGCTGGTCAGCCGGGCGCGGCGGGCCGGTCTGGTGCTCACCCCGCGCGAGATCTTCGAGCGGCAGAACCCCGCCGCACTGGCACACGTGTGCCGCGACGCCGACGGCACCGCCACCACGGCGGAGGACGACGGTACGGGTCCGGTCGAAGCGACTCCGGTGATGCGCTGGCTGCGGGAGTGGCGGGGCACGGCGGAGGGTTTCCAGCAGTCGGTGCTGCTCCAGGTCCCGGGCGGGCTGGGGGAGGAGCGGCTGGCATCGGCGGTGCAGGCGCTGCTGGACCACCACGACGTGCTGCGGTTGCGGGTGACGGAGGACTGGGCGTTGGAGGTGGGTGAGCGGGGTTCGGTGGACGCTGCCCGGTGTGTGCGCCGGGTGTCGTCGGCCGGTGTGGATGTCGATGTGGTGGGGGAGGCGCGTGCGGCGGTGGCGCGGCTGGCGCCGGAGTCGGGTGTGATGGTGCAGGTGGTGTGGTTCGACGCGGGCCCGGAGGTGTCGGGCCGGTTGTTGGTCGTGGTGCACCATCTGGCGGTGGACGGGGTGTCGTGGCGGATCCTGTTGCCGGACCTGCGGGAGGCGTGGGAGTCGGTGGCGGCCGGGGAGCCGGTGCGGCTGGACCCGGTGGGTACGTCGTTCCGGCGTTGGGCGGGACTGCTCGGCGAGCAGGCGCAGGACCCGGCGCTGCTGGAGGAACTCCCCTACTGGACGCACATGCTGGGCACGGACGAGCTCCCGCTCGGCCGTCGCGCGCTGGACCGGTCGCGGGACACCACCGCCACCGCCCGGCACCTGACGGTGACGCTGCCGGGGGCGCACACGGCACCGCTGCTGTCGTCCGTCCCGGCCGCCTTCCACGGCGGCGTCGACGACGTGCTGCTGGGCGCGCTGGCCCTCGCCGTGCGTCAGTGGCGCGAGGCGCGGGG
This sequence comes from Streptomyces yamdrokensis, assembly GCF_053890455.1. Lineage (NCBI taxonomy): Bacteria > Bacillati > Actinomycetota > Actinomycetes > Kitasatosporales > Streptomycetaceae > Streptomyces > Streptomyces yamdrokensis. Next base: position 716,170 of record NZ_CM132679.1, on the reverse strand, counting down.
CGTGGACACCGACGGCGGTGTGCTCGTCGACCTGGAGGGCCACGGCCGTGACGGCGACCGGGCGGACGTGGACCTCTCCCGCACGGTGGGCTGGTTCACCCGCGTCCACCCCGTACGGCTCGACGTCGCCGCCTTTGGGGACGACCCCGCGGACGCCGTCAAGCGGGCCAAGGAACAGCTGCGGGCGGTACCCGGCGACGGCTTCGGGTACGGCCTCCTCCGCCACCTCAACGCCGACACCGCGACCGCCCTCGCGGCCCTCGCCGAGCCGCAGATCGGCTTCAACTACCTGGGCCGCACGATCTCCGTGTCCTCGGCCGACTGGACTCCGCTCGACCGGCCGGGCGGACTCGAGGGCCCGGCGACGGCGCTGCCGCACGCTCTCGAGATCAACGCCATCGCGAAGGACGGCCCCGAGGGTCCGGTGCTGTCGGCGACGTTCGCGTGGGCGGGCGGTCTGCTCGACGAGGCCGAGGTGCGGGACCTGGCCGAGCGGTGGCTGCGGTCGCTGGAGGCGCTGGCGCGCACCGGCACCGAGGCCGGCGGCCACACGCCGTCCGACTTCCCCCTCGTACCCGCCCTCACGCAGGAGCAGGTGGAGACCCTCGAGGCCGCGTACCCCGGCCTGGAGGACGTCCTCCCGCTCTCCCCGCTCCAGGAGGGCCTGCTCTTCCACGCCCACTACGACCACGAGGGCACCGACGTCTACACCGCTCAGGTCGAACTGGACCTGGACGGGCGGCTGGACGAGGCGACCCTGCGGGAGGCATGGACGGCGCTGCTGCGCCGCCACGCCAACCTGCGGGCCGCGTTCGTGCCCGACGTCGCCGGCGTCCCCGTCCAGGTGGTCGTCCGCGACCCCGGACTCCCCTGGCGAACCGTCGATCTGCGCGCCCTGCCCGAGGCGGACGCGGAGGCGGAAGCCGGCCGGATCGCCGCCGAGGAGCATGCGAAGCGCCTCGATCCGGCGCGGGCACCGCTCATGCGCCTCACCGTCGTGGGCCTGAGCGACACCCGGCACCGTCTCGTCCTGACGAACCACCACATCCTGTTCGACGGCTGGTCGGTCCCCGTCCTCGCGAAGGAACTGTTCACCCTGTACGCTGCCGCCGCCGACGGCACCGGCGCGGACCTGCCGCCGTCCACCCCCTACAGCGACTACCTCGTCTGGCTCGCCGCACAGGACGGACAGGCGGCCGAGAGGGCCTGGGCGGACGAGCTCGACGGGGTGGAGGAGCCGACCCTCCTGGCCCCGGACACCTCGGCCGCCATCGCCGGGGCGCCGGGCGTCCCCGCCAGGATTGACACGGAGCTCCCCGCGCCGACCGTGACGGCACTGCGCCGGCTGGCGCGGGACCGGGGCCTGACGGTCAACACCCTGGTGCAGGGCGCCTGGGCGCTGCTGCTGTCCCGGCTGACCGGCCGTGACGACGTGGTCTTCGGCACGACGGTCTCCGGCCGGCCGCCGGAGGTGCCCGGCATCGAGTCCATGGCGGGCCTGTTCATCAACACCCTTCCGGTCCGGGTCGTCCTCGATCCGGCCGAGCGGCTGGCCGACCTTTTGCTGCGCGTCCAGACCGCCCAGTCGAAGCTGATGGCCCACCAGCACATCGGTCTGAGCCGGATCAACAGGCTGTCCGGTCTGCCGCGGTTGTTCGACAGCCTCGTCGTCTTCGAGAACTACCCGGTCGCCGAAGGGTCCGTCCCGTCCTCGGGTCTCGCCGTCAGCGGCTCGAAGGTCCACGACGCGACCCACTACCCGGTGACCCTCGCCGCCGGACTCCGTGACGACGAACTGTGGCTGCGGCTCCACTACATGCCGCACCTGTTCACCGAGGAGGCCGCACGCACGCTCACCGACCGGTTCCGCACGCTGCTGCGGACGCTCGCCGACGACCCCACCCGCCCGTCCGGTTCCGTCGAAGTCCTCACCGTCGAGGAGCGGCACCGCATCCTGGCCGACTGGAACGACGCCGACGCGGATACGACGAAGGCCGCGACGAGCGTCGTCGAGGCGTTCGCGGCGCAGGTGGCGCGTACGCCGGGGGCCGTGGCCGTCCGCTGGGACGGCGGGGTGCGGACCTACCGGGAGCTCGACGAGCGGGCGGACCGCCTCGCGGCCCGGCTGGTGTCCCTGGGGGTGAGGCCGGAGGAGCGTGTCGCCCTGCTGATGGAGCGTTCGCCGGAGGTCGTGACGGCGATCCTCGGCGTGCTGAAGGCCGGAGCGGCCTACGTGCCCCTCGACGGAAGACTGCCGGAGGCCCGGCTCGCCTCGATGACACGACTGGCCGGGTGCCGCGTCGTGGTCACGGACGGCAGCACGACCACCGACGCCCTGCCCGGAATCGAGCACGAGGTCCCGGTCCCGGCCGATGGCGACGACCGTCCGGAGGAGCCCCCCGTCCCGGCCCCCGCCGTGCGCGTCCTGCCGGACAGCGCCGCCTACGTGATGTTCACGTCCGGCTCCACCGGCGAGCCGAAGGGCGTGGAGATCACCCACCGAGGAGTGGTCGGCCTGGCCACCGACCGCCGATGGAACACCGGTGCCGCCTCTCGTGCCGACACGGTCCCGCACCGGGTGCTGCTGCACTCGCCATACGGCTTCGACCCGTCCACCTACGAGCTGTGGATGCCCCTGCTCGGCGGCGGCGAGGTCGTCGTCGCACCACCCGGCGACCTCGACGTACCCACCATCGCCCGCACGGTCCGCACGCACGACGTGACCTCGCTGCTGCTCACCGCCGGACTGTTCAGGGTGGTCGCGGAGGAGGACCCCGGCTGCCTGGAGAGGGTCCGGGAGGTGCTGACCGGCGGAGACGTGGTCTCGTCGGCGTCCGTGCGACGTGTCCTGAACGCGTGCCCGAACACGGACGTCACCGACATCTACGGCCCGACCGAGATCACCCTGTTCGCCACCCAGCACACCATGCGGGACGCGGCCCGGGTGCCGGGCAGCGTCCCCATCGGCCGTGCCCGTGACGGCATGCGGGCCTATGTGCTCGACGGCCGGCTGCGGCCGGTGCCGCCCGGCGCGGTGGGTGAGCTGTACATCGCCGGTGACGCCCTGGCGCGCGGCTACGTGCACCGGTCCGCGCTGACCGCGGAGCGGTTCGTCGCCGATCCGTTCGGTCGGGCCGGTACCCGTATGTACCGCACGGGCGACCTGGTGCGCTGGACCCCGGACGGAGTGCTGGAGTTCCTCGGGCGGGCCGACCACCAGGTCAAGATCCGCGGCTTCCGCATCGAACTCGGCGAGATCGAGGGCGTACTGGGCGAACAGGACGAGGTCGCCGATGCCGTGGTCCTCGTACAGCGGGCGCCCTCCGGAGGCAAGCACCTCGTCGGCTACGTCGTGCCCGAACCGGGACGCAGGCCCGACCCCGACACGCTCCGGGCGAGCCTCGCCGAGCGGTTGCCGGAGTACATGGTCCCCTCCGACGTTCTCCTGCTCGACGCACTGCCGCTGACCGCGAACGCCAAGCTCGACCGCGCGGCCCTGCCCGTGCCCGGCTTCGCCGGCACGACGGGCGGAGGACGGGCACCGCACACTCCCGAGGAGCGGACCCTCTGCGCCCTGTTCGCGGACGTGCTGGGTGTGGAGCGGGTCGGCGTGGACGACGGGTTCTTCGCGCTGGGCGGGGACAGCATCATGTCGATCCAGCTGGTCAGCCGGGCGCGGCGGGCCGGTCTGGTGCTCACCCCGCGCGAGATCTTCGAGCACCGGACACCGGCCGCGCTGGCGGAGGTCTGCCGCACCGTCGGCGAGGAAGCGGCGGACGCTGTCGAGGACGACGGTACGGGTCCGGTCGAGGCGACTCCGGTGATGCGCTGGCTGCGGGAGTGGCGGGGCACGGCGGAGGGTTTCCAGCAGTCGGTGCTGCTCCAGGTCCCGGGCGGGCTGGGGGAGGAGCGGCTGGCATCGGCGGTGCAGGCGCTGCTGGACCACCACGACGTGCTGCGGTTGCGGGTGACGGAGGACTGGGCGTTGGAGGTGGGTGAGCGGGGTTCGGTGGACGCTGCCCGGTGTGTGCGCCGGGTGTCGTCGGCCGGTGTGGATGTCGATGTGGTGGGGGAGGCGCGTGCGGCGGTGGCGCGGCTGGCGCCGGAGTCGGGTGTGATGGTGCAGGTGGTGTGGTTCGACGCGGGCCCGGAGGTGTCGGGCCGGTTGTTGGTCGTGGTGCACCATCTGGCGGTGGACGGGGTGTCGTGGCGGATCCTGTTGCCGGACCTGCGGGAGGCGTGGGAGTCGGTGGCGGCCGGGGAGCCGGTGCGGCTGGACCCGGTGGGTACGTCGTTCCGGCGTTGGGCGGGACTGCTCGGCGAGCAGGCGCAGGACCCGCGGGTGACCGCCGAACTCGCGTACTGGCAGAAGACGTCGAGGAGCGGTGAGCCGACGCTCGGCAGCCGGGACCTGGACCCCGCGCGCGATACCGCCGGCACGGCACGACGGCTGACGGTGACGCTGCCGGGGGCGCACACGGCACCGCTGCTGTCGTCCGTCCCGGCCGCCTTCCACGGCGGCGTCGACGACGTGCTGCTGGGCGCGCTGGCCCTCGCCGTGCGTCAGTGGCGCGAGGCGCGGGGCGTGGACACCGACGGCGGTGTGCTCGTCGACCTGGAGGGCCACGGCCGTGACGGCGACCGGGCGGACGTGGATCTCTCCCGCACGGTGGGCTGGTTCACCCGCGTCCACCCCGTACGGCTCGACGTCGCCGCCTTTGGGGACGACCCCGCGGACGCCGTCAAGCGGGCCAAGGAACAGCTGCGGGCGGTACCCGGCGACGGCTTCGGGTACGGCCTCCTCCGCCACCTCAACGCCGACACCGCGACCGCCCTCGCGGCCCTCGCCGAGCCGCAGATCGGCTTCAACTACCTCGGGCGCACGCCGACGTCCGCCTCCCCGTCCGGTGCCGACTGGTCGCCGGTCGCACAGCCCGGGGGACCCGACGCCGATCCGTCCACCCCGCTCGCGCACGCCTTGGACATCAACGCCGTCACGGTCGACGGGGCGGACGGCCCGGTGCTGTCGGCGACGTTCTCCTGGGCGGGGGAGCTGCTCGACGAGGCCGAGGTGCGGGAGCTGGCCGAGCGGTGGCTGCGGGCCCTTGGGACCCTGGCGGGTGCGGGCGCGGAGAACGGCGGCCACACGCCGTCCGACTTCCCCCTCGTGTCCCTGACCCAGGAGCAGGTGGAGACCCTCGAGGCCGCACACCCGGGCCTGGAGGACGTCCTCCCGCTCTCCCCGCTCCAGGACGGCTTCCTGTTCCACGCGCTGTACGACGCCCAGGACACCGACGTCTACACCGCCCAGCTCGTACTCGACCTGGCCGGCCCCCTGGACGCGTCGGTCCTGCGCGAGGCGTGGACGGCACTGCTGCGCCGGCACGCCAACCTGCGGGCCGGGTTCGTGCACGACGCCACCGACGCCCCCGTCCAGGTCATCGTGCGCGACCCCGGACTGCCCTGGCGCACCGTGGACCTGACCGGCGTACCGGCGACGGAGCACACCGTCCGGCGTGACCGCGTCGCCGAGGAGGAGCGGTCGGCGCGGTTCGACCTGTCGCGGCCTCCGCTGCTGAGGGTCGCGCTGGTCAAGCACGACGAGGAGCACCACAGCCTCGTCCTGACGCCACACCACATCCTGCTCGACGGCTGGTCCATGCCCGTGCTGCTCCGCGAGATGTTCGCGCTGTACGCGGCGCGGGGCTCGGCGGCCGGACTGCCCGCCGTCACCCCGTACGGCGACTACCTCGCCTGGCTCGCGTCCCAGGACCGGGAGGCCGCCAGGGCCGCCTGGACCGCCGAACTGGCCGGGCTGGACGAACCGACGCTGCTCGTCCCCGGGGCGGCCGGCGCGTCCACGGCCGAACCCGGCCACGTCGCCCTGGAACTGCCCTCCGACACGGTCGCGGCCCTGCACCGGCTGGCCCGGGAAGCGGGCCTGACGGTCAACACCCTGGTGCAGGGCGCCTGGGCGGTGCTGCTGTCCCGCATGACGGGCCGTGACGACGTCGTCTTCGGCGCCACGGTCGCGGGCCGCCCGCCGGAGGTCGCCGGGGTCGAGTCCATGGTCGGACTCTTCATCAACACGCTGCCCGTCCGGGTCGCCCTCGACCCGCGGGCAACCGTCCGCCAGACGCTCACCGGACTCCAGACCGGCCAGTCGTCCCTGATGGCCCACCAGCACCTCGGTCTGAGCGAGGTCACGAGGCTGTCCGGTCACCCCGCGCTCTTCGACACCCTCGTGGTCTTCGAGAACTACCCGGTCGACCGGGAGTCGCTCGCCCCGCGGGCAGGCGCCTCCGGGCCGCGGCTCACCGGGGTGAAGGGCCGGGACGCCACCCACTACCCGCTGAGCCTGATCGTGACCCAGGGGTTCCGGGGAACCGAAGGCTCACCGGGCTCCCCGGGCGGTGCCCTCACCCTCCGCCTCGGCTACCAGCCCGCGCACTTCGACCACGCGGCCGTGACCGCGCTGGCGGAACGGCTGGGCCTGCTGCTGCGGGAGTTCACCACGGAGCCCGGCCGGAGGCTGGCGGCCGTCGACGTGCTCCGTGACGAGGAGCGCGAACTGGTCCTCACCCGGTGGAACGACACGGCGGTGCCCCTCGCGCCGACCACCCTCCCCGAGCTGTTCGCCGCCCAGGTCACCCGTACACCCGACGCGCCGGCCGTCGTCCACGGAACACAGCGGCTGACCTACAGCGAGCTGGCCGCCCGCGCCTCCGCCCTCGCCGACCGCCTGCGCCGGGCCGGAGCCGGACCGGAGACCCGTGTCGCCGTCGCCGTGCCCCGCTCCGCCGACCTGGTCATAGCCCTCCTGGCGGTACTCGGGACGGGCGCCGCGTACGTCCCCGTCGACCCGGGCCTTCCGGCGGAACGCATCGCCCTGCTCCTCGGGGACACCGAACCGGTCCGGATCCTGGTCACCGAAGCGGTGGCGGCACAGTCCCCGCTGCCCGCAGGTGACACGTCCGTCCTCGTCGTGGACGCCGACACCGGCGACGAGACGCGCACCTCCGACATGGACACCACCCCCGACCCGCGCAACCCCGCCTACGTCATCCACACCTCCGGCTCCACCGGCCGGCCCAAGGGCGTCGCCGTCTCGCACGAGGCCGTCGTCAACCGCCTGTTGTGGATGCAGGACGCGTACGGGCTCACCGCCGGGGACCGGGTGCTGCACAAGACCCCGGCCGGCTTCGACGTCTCCGTGTGGGAGCTGTTCTGGCCGCTCGTCACCGGCGCGGCCCTGGTCGTCGCCCGTCCCGAGGGGCACCGGGAACCGGCCTACCTCGCGGAGCTGATACGCGCCGAACACGTGACGACGGCGCACTTCGTGCCGTCGATGCTCGGCGCGTTCCTCGACGAGCCCACCGCGGCCGGGTGCACCGGACTGCGCCGGGTGGTGTGCAGTGGCGAGGAACTCCCCGCCGACCTGGCGGCCCGCTTCCACACCGTGCTGCCCGAGGTGTCGCTGCACAACCTGTACGGCCCCACGGAGGCGGCCGTCGACGTCACCCACTGGGACTGCGAGCCGGACGCCCGGGGTCCCGTGCCGATCGGCCGGCCGATCTGGAACACCCGGGTGTACGTCCTGGACGCGGCGCTGCGTCCGGTGCCGCCCGGGGCCACCGGCGAGCTGTACCTCGCCGGGGTACAGCTCGCGCGCGGCTACCACGGCAGGCCCGCGCCGACCGCCGAACGCTTCGTCGCCGACCCGTTCGACCCGTACGGCACGGACGGTACGGGCGGGCGCATGTACCGCACCGGCGACCTGGCCCGCCGGCGCGCCGACGGTGCACTGGAGTACCTGGGCCGCGCCGACCAACAGGTCAAGGTGCGCGGGGTACGGATCGAGCCGGGCGAGGTCGAGGCGGTCCTGCGCGCCCACCCCGGCATCGCCCGCGCCGCCGTCGTCGTACGGGCCGACGGGCAGGGCGGGACTCGGCTGATCGCCTACGCCGTGCCCGCCGTCGCCGACCCGGCCCCCGCGGCCGTCGAACCGGCCCTGCTGCGGCAGTACGTCGCGGACCGTCTGCCGGAGTACATGGTGCCCGCGGCCGTCGTCACCCTGCCGGACCTGCCCCTCACCGTGAACGGCAAGCTGGACCGGAGGGCGTTGCCCGAACCCTCGTTCACCGCGTCCGGAGGCGGGCGCCCGCCGCGCGACACCGAGGAGCGGCTGCTCTGTGAGCTGTTCGCCGAGGTACTCGGCGTGGACCGGGTCGGCCCCGAGGACAGCTTCTTCGGGTTGGGGGGACACTCGCTGCTCGCGGTCCGGCTGCTGGGCCGTATCCGCTCGGCCACCGGCTTTGGCTCCGGTACCGCCCTGGGCATCCGCTCGCTGCTGGACGCGCCCACCCCCGAGGCCCTGGCCCGTCTGCTGCGTTCCGGCAGCGGGCGCGGGACCGGAGCCGAGGAGGCCACGCGGGCCCTGGAGGTCCTGCTGCCGCTGCGCGCCACGGGCACCCGACCACCCTTGTTCTGCGTCCACCCGTGGGCCGGGCTGAGCTGGCCGTACGCCGGCCTGCTCCGCTCCCTCGGCGAGGACCGGCCGCTGTACGGGCTCCAGGCCAGGGGGCTGGCCCGGGCCGAGGAACCGCCCGCGTCCGTGGGCGAGATGGCCGAGGACTACCTGGCCCGGATCCGCGAGGTCCAGCCCGAGGGCCCGTACCACCTGCTGGGCTGGTCCTTCGGCGGCCTGGTGGCCCACGAGATGGCGGTGCGGCTGCGCGAGGCGGGGGAGGAGGTCGCGCTGCTGGCCCTGCTCGACGCCTACCCGCCCGACGCGACCGCCGCCGCCGTCAGGCGTGCCGGGACCGACGGATCGCCCTCGCAGGACTGGACGGACGGTGACGTCCTCGCCCGGCTGCTGCGGTTCCTCGGCCACGAGGCACCCGGCTTCCCGGACGGCGGCCCGGTGGACGCGGAGGCGGCCCGCGAGGTCCTGCGGCGCGAGGGCGCGCCCCTCACCGACATCCCGCCGCGGACGCTGCGGGTGTGGCCCGGCGTCACCGCCCGCCACGCCCGGCTGCAACGGGAGTTCGTCCCCCGGCACTTCGACGGTGACGTCCTGCTGTTCACCGCAGAACCGGACCCGGGGACGGACGCGCCGGCCCCCACATCCTGGACGCCGTACGTCGGCGGACGCCTCGACCCGCACCCCGTCGCCTGCGGCCACCACGACATGACTCTGCCCGGCCCCGTCACAGAGATCGGCCGTGCCCTCGCGGAACGTCTGAAGAGCACCGACCGCCCCCACACCGCCTGACCCCTGTCCGACCGACCCCACCCACCCCAGTACGGAGCACCCCCATGACCAACCCCTTCGAGAACGACGACGCCCAGTACCTGGTCCTCGTCAACGACGAACTGCAGCACTCCCTCTGGCCGGTCTTCGCCGACGTCCCCGCCGGCTGGACCGTCGCCCTCCCGGCCGCGAGCCGTCAGGAATGCCTCGATTACGTCGAGAAGAACTGGACGGACATGCGGCCCAGGAGCCTGGCCGACGCCATGGCCGAGCAGTGACCACTCCGAGCCCCCACTCCCTGCCCTCGAACACCACGGAACACCCCGTGAGGAGAACGACATGACAGACACCGCACCCGCCACCTCCCTGCGCGTCGGCCACGTCGAGCTGTACGTCACCGATGCCGAGGCCGCCGCGTCGGTTTTCGCCGACGGCTACGGCTTCCAGGTCTGCGCCACCGCCGAACGCGGCGGCCCCGAGGGCGCTTCCCGCTCCCTCGCGCTGCGCCAGGGCGACATCGTCCTCGTGGTGACCCAGGCGCTCGACGACAGCCACCCGGCCGCCGCCTACGTGGCGCGGCACGGCGACGGCATAGCCGACATCGCGCTGACCGCCTGCGACGCCCGCGAGGCCTTCGCCGACGCCCTCTCCCGCTCCGCCACGCCCCTCGCCGAGCCCACCGAGCGGGAGGGCTGGGTCACCGCCGTCATCGCCGCCGGTTTCGACGACGTACGCCACACCCTGGTCCAGCGGCCCGCCGGCCACACGGACACGACCGTCCCGCTGCCCGGCTTCGAGCCGGTGGCCGAGTCCGCCGCCTCCGGGGAGCCGAAGCCGGTGGGCCTGACGGTCCTCGACCACGTCGCGGTCAGCGTCCCCATGGGCCGGCTGGCCGAGAGCACCGGCTACTACGAACGGGTCTTCGGCTACGAGTCCGTGTATGAGGAGCTGATGGTCCAGGGCACCGAGGCCATGGACTCCAAGGCCGTCCGCAGCCCCGCCGGGGACCTCACCTTCACGGTCCTCGCGCCGAGCCCGGAGCACGACGCCGGTCACATCGGTGACTTCCTGGAGCGGCACGGCGGCGGCGGCGTGCACCACCTGGCCTTCGCCACCACCGACATCATCGGCACCGTCGACCGGATGCTCGAGCGCGGCATCGTCTTCCTCGGCACCCCCGACACGTACTACGACCGGCTGGAGCAGCGCCTCCAGCTGAACCGCCACTCGATCGCCGAGCTGCGCAAGAGCCGCATCCTCGCCGACGAGGACCACGGCGGTCAGCTCTTCCAGATCTTCACGCGGACCGTCCACCCCAAGCGCACGGTCTTCTACGAGATCATCGAGCGCGCCGGCGCGGACAGCTTCGGCGGCGGCAACGTCCGCGCGCTGTACGACGCCGTACAGGCGGAGAAGGCCGAGCACGAGGCCGCCGCGAACGCCGACGGGGAGACCGCGTGACCGACCCGGCACTCGCGGGCCTGCTCACCCCCGCCGACACGGAGGCTCTGGCGGCGGCGGTCCTGCCCGCCGCCGTGGAGCGCTTCGTCGGCGGGGCGGCGGGCGCGGAACTCACGCTCCGCGCCAACCGCGCCGCGTTCGACCGGCTCCACCTCGTTCCCCGGGTGCTCGCGGACGTCTCGTCCGTCGGCACCACCCGCACCCTGCTCGGCACGGAAAGCGCCCTCCCGGTGGCCGTGGCCCCGATGGCGTACCAGAGGGCCGTGCACCCGGACGGCGAACTGGCCGCCGCCCGCGCCGCCCGGGACGCCGGTGTCCCGTTCACCGCGTGCACCTTCAGCAGCACCGCCGTGGAGGACATCGCCGCCACCGGCGCCACCACCTGGTTCCAGCTGTACTGGCTGCGCGACCGCGGCCACACCGAGGAACTGCTGAAGCGCGCGGAGGCGTCCGGCTGCCGCGCGCTGATGCTGACCGTCGACACACCGAGGATGGGACGCCGGGCGGCCGACATGCGCGGCGCCTTCGCCCTGCCCGACGGGGTGTCGCCCGTGCACTTCGGTCCCCGCCCCGACGGTGTGCCGCGCACCGCGAGCAGCGGCGTGAGCGCGGTCGCCGCGCAGACCGCCAACGTCGTCGACCCGTCCCTCAGCTGGGCCGACCTGGACTGGCTGCGCGAACACACCCGGCTGCCGCTGATCCTCAAGGGCGTGCTGGACCCGGCCGACGCCGAACGCGCCGCGGCCTGCGGTGCGGACGCGCTGGTGGTCTCCAACCACGGCGGCCGCCAGCTCGACGGCGCCCTGCCCGCGCTCGACGCCCTGCCCGCCGTGGCCGAGGCCGTCGCGGGGCGGTGCGAGGTGCTCTTCGACAGCGGTGTCCGCAGCGGTACGGACGTCCTGAAGGCCCTCGCGCTCGGCGCGGACGGCGTGCTGCTGGGCCGCCCCGTGCTGTGGGGCCTGGCGGCCGGCGGGCACCAGGGTGTGCTCAGGGTCCTCCAACTGCTCGGCGAGGAACTGGAGTCGTCCCTCGCGCTGGCCGGCTGCCCGGACCTCGCCGCAGCGGCACGGCTGCGCACCGTCGTCAGCCCGGGAGGGGAACCGCGATGACCACAGCGAGCACGGCCTCGGACGGCCTCGACCTCACCGCGCTGCACCCCTCGGTGGGCGACCCGCTGCTCTCCTCGATGAACTTCCTCAACGAGATCGCGGGCCGCTACCCGGACGCGCTCTCCCTCGCCGCCGGCACACCGTACGAGGGGTTCTACGACGTCGAGGACATCCACCGCGCGCTGCGGGTCTTCAGCGACCACCTGCGCACCGAACAGGGGTACGGCGAGGAGCGGGTCCGGCGCACCCTGCTCCAGTACGGACGCACCAAGGGCATCATCCACGAGCTGATCGCCCGCCAGCTGTCCGTGGACGAGGGCATCGACGTCGACCCGGAGGCCGTCCTCGTCACCACGGGCTGCCAGGAGGCACTGTTCCTCACCCTGCGGCTGCTGCGCCGCGACGACCGTGACGTGCTGCTGGCCGTCACGCCCGCCTACGTCGGCGTCACCGGGGCGGCACGCCTCCTGGACCTGCCGGTGCACCCGGTCGCCGAGGGACCGGACGGCGTCGATCCGGACGACCTGCGGCGGCGTATCGGCGAGGCCCGCGCCGCCGGGCTGCGCCCGCGCGCCCTGTACGTCGTCCCCGACCACGCGAACCCCTCGGGCATCCGGATGCCGGAGCCGGTACGCCGCGACCTCCTCGACCTCGCGGAACAGGAGGACATCCTCCTCCTGGAGGACAACCCGTACGGCCTCTTCCCGCGTCGGGGGCACCGGCTCCCGACCCTGAAGGCGTTGGACACCGCACGCCGTGTCGTCCACCTCGGTTCGCTGGCGAAGACGGTGTTCCCGGGGGTACGGATCGGCTACGCGGTGGCCGACCAACAGGTCGGGGCAGGACCGTACCTGGCGGACCTGCTCGCCAAGGCCAAGAGCATGGTCACCGTCAACACCTCGCCGATCGCCCAGGCCGTGGCCGGGGGGAGGCTGCTGGAACACGGGTGCAGCCTGGTCCGCGCCAACGAACGGGAGAGCGAGGTGTACCGGGAGGGCCTCGGCCGGATCGTCGACGGGCTGGCCCGCCGTTTCCCCGACCCGTCGGCGTCCGGGATGAGCTGGAACAGCCCCGAGGGCGGCTTCTTCGTCGTCGTCGACGTGCCGTTCGACGTCACCGACGCGGTGCTGGAGCGCTCGGCCCGCGACCACCGTGTGCTGTGGACGCCGCTGCACCACTTCTACGACGCGGCGGCGTCGGAGACCGGAGCCGGCGTCGGACCGTTGCGCTGTCTGCGCCTGTCGTGCAGCGCTCTCGGACCGGAGGACATGGAGGAGGCGCTCGACCGGTTCGCCGCCTTCGTACGCTCGGCCTGAGCACGGCGCCTGTGGCAAGTGGGCCCATCACCAGCCCTGCACCTCAGCGTGGAACCCCAAGCCACAGGCACCGCCCGTCCGTCCGTAGGGCTCCGCTGCGACCACTGGACCTGGGCTCCCGTCGGCCGTCACAGTGAGTGATGGCGGGTGATCCTACAGCGCAGTCTCCCGGGCCCTTCGGAAGGCAGGTCCGCGCGACGCCGGTCGGCACGACTGTGTACCCGTGCTGGTCCGGTGCTGACCTCCCGCCCATGAAGCAGCCAAAAGCGCAGGTCCCAGCGCTGATCAAATGAGTTGTCGTATCACTCGACGGTGATGTCGATGAAGGACGCGACGACGATGCGTTCGAGGTTGCCGGGAGCTGGGGGAGCGGTTGATGCCGAGGCCGTGCGCGCCACTTCCTCGTGTGCGGTGGGGGCGGGTACGTGTCGGCACACCGTAGGAACACGCAGGTCAGAGGCGCATGTGGTGGGACAGCATGGTTCTGGGTCAGAGTGTGCGTGCGGTCCCCGTGCCGGCGTTCAGGGACACGAACCAGTGCTTCCCCGGCGAAGAGTCGCTCTCGGCGGCTTCCCAGAGCCGGGCCGATGGTGGTTGCGCGGGACACCTCGCCGACCGGACCGCCCAGCACCTCGGTCCCCTCTTCGGGATCGTCTGCCGCAGTCGGCGCCTCACCCGAGACTACGAACGGCGCAAGGACCCCTGAAGCCGGGGCGCCGGTCCGGCCGCGACGGACGAACGTCGCCACTCGCCGGCCGGAGGGCGCCGGCGCACCTGCGCACGCCGGCCACCCGTATGCCCCACCACCGATCGGCATAGGACGGTGCTTCCCGGAGACTCGATGGTGCGAGCGTGGGTGAGCGCGCCCGATGTCGTGCTGCGCGACCACCGGTGACGGCGAGGAGACGGGCGAGGTCCATGAGCACCATCGAAGAGTCGATCGACATCGACGTCCCGGTCCATGTGGCGTACAACCAGTGGACGCAGTTCAAGACGTTCCCCCGCTTCATGGACGGCGTCAAACGCGTCGACCAGATCCAGGCGGTGATGACCCACTGGGTGGCCCGGTTCGGCCCGAGGACGTACGAGTACGACGCGGAGATCGTGGAACAGGTCCCGGACCGGCTGGTCCGCTGGACCGTCCTCGACGAGCCCCGGCACACCGGCACGGCGACCTTCGAGGAACTCGACGCCGGCCACTGTCGGGTGACCCTGCGCGTCGACCTGCGGTCCCGGGGAATCCTGAAACAGGCGGCGGCCGCTCTCGGCCTCACCCGCCGTGTGGTCCACACCGCTCTGACGTCCTTCAAGGAGTTCACCGAGGGACAGGGCCGCGAGACCGGCGCCTGGCGCGGCGAGATCAGCAAGGGCCACGTCCAGCCCACCGAGGGCCGGAGCCGTCCCCACGTGCCGACCTGGCCGACCGGCTGACCGGCTGACCGGCGGGCAGGCCGGATCAAGGGGCCGGCCCGTACCCGGCGGGCCGGCCACGGGACCGCACGGGCGTCAGAGGGACGCAGGACACGGAGCGAGGAGAGATCACATTGCACAAGCCGCCGAGCGAGGAACCCACCGACGACCGCCTCGAGGTCACCCCGCCCCACACCTGGGCCGCGGGCGTACCAGCGGTGTACAACGCGATGAAGTACTCCCTGGGCCAGACGTCGGTCCGGCGTACGGGGCTCACGCTGCTGAACCTCAACCAGGTCCGCGGCTTCGACTGCCCCGGCTGCGCGTGGCCCGAGCCCGAACCGGGGCACCGCCCCATGAACGAGTACTGCGAGAACGGCGCCAAGCACACCAACGACGAGGCCACCTCACGCCGTATCACGGCTGATTTCTTCCGCCGGTACCCGATCAGCGAGCTGGCCGAGAAGTCCGACCGGTGGCTCAACCAGCAGGGCCGCCTCACCCGGCCCGTGGTCAAGCGGCCCGGCTCCGACCACTACGAGCCCATCAGCTGGAGCGCGGCCCTCGACCTGCTCGCCGACGAGCTGAAGGCGCTGGACTCCCCGAACGAGGCGGTCTTCTACACCTCCGGCCGCGCCAGCAACGAGGCCGCGTTCCTCCTGCAGCTCTTCGCCCGCGCGTTCGGCACCAACAACCTGCCGGACTGCTCCAACATGTGCCACGAATCCAGTGGTGCCGCGCTCAACGAGACCCTCGGCATCGGCAAGGGCGACGTGTCGCTGCGCGACATTCACCACGCCGACCTCATCCTGGTCGTCGGCCAGAACCCGGGCACCAACCACCCCCGGATGCTGTCCGCGCTGGAGGACTGCAAGCGCCGCGGGGGCAGGATCGTCGCCGTCAACCCGCTGCCCGAGACGGGCCTGGTCCGCTTCAAGCAGCCCCAGCGGCCCCGCGGCATCATCGGTCGCGGCACACAGATCGCCGACCGCTTCCTCCACATCAGGATCGGCGGAGACCTGGCCCTGTTCCAGGCGCTCAACCTCCTGCTCCTGGAGGCGGAGGAGGCCGCGCCCGGCACCGTCCTCGACCGGGACTTCATCAACGCCCAGACCAAGGGCTTCGAGGAGTTCTCCCGGCACCTGCGCGCCACCGTCTCCTGGCCCGAGGTCGAGAAGGCCACCGGTCTGGCCCGCGCCCGGATCGAGGAAGTGCGCGACATGGTCCTCGAGAGCAAGCGCGTGATCGTCTGCTGGGCGATGGGCCTGACCCAGCACAAGCACGGCGTGCCCACCATCCGCGAGGTGGTCAACTTCCTGCTGCTGCGCGGCAACATCGGCCGGCCCGGTGCCGGTGCCTGCCCCGTGCGAGGTCACAGCAACGTGCAGGGCGACCGGACCATGGGCATCTGGGAGCGGATGCCGGACCACTTCCTCGACGCCCTCGCCCGCGAGTTCCACTTCGAGCCGCCCCGCGAGCACGGCTGGGACTCCGTCAACTCCATCCGGGCCATGCGCGACGGCCGAGCCACGGTCTTCCTCGGCCTGGGCGGGAACTTCGTCCGTGCCGTCCCGGACAGCGAGGTCAGCGAGGCCGCCATGCGCAACTGCCGGTTGACCGCGCACATCTCCACCAAGCTCAACCGCTCCCACGTCGTGTGCGGCGAGACCGCCCTGATCCTGCCCACTCTCGGCCGCACCGAGCGGGACGCGCAGGCCGCCGGCGAGCAGTTCGTCACCGTCGAGGACTCCATGAGCCAGATCCACGCCTCCCGCGGCGTCCTCGAACCGGCCTCCAAGCACCTCCTCAGCGAGGTCGCCATCCTCAGCCGCCTGGGCCGCCGCACCCTCGGCGACAAGCCCTCCGTCCGCTGGGAACGCTTCGAGACCGACTACGACTGCATCCGCGACCACGTCTCCCGCGTCGTCCCCGGCTTCGAGGACTTCAACACGCGCGTCCGACGCCCCGGCGGCTTCGGCCTGCCCAACCCGGTCAACGAGGGCGTCTTCTCCACGCCCGTCGGCAAGGCCCTCTTCAGCCGCAACGACTTCGAGGCCCTGAGCGCCCCGCCCGGCCATCTGATCCTGCAGAGCCTGCGCTCCCACGACCAGTGGAACACCGTTCCGTACACGGACGACGACCGTTACCGCGGCATCCACGGCTCCCGCCGCGTCGTCTTCGTCAACTGGTACGACATGCGCGAACTCGGCCTGGAGGAGGGCGCGCCGGTCGACCTGGTCGGTGTCTGGAAGGACGGTGCCGAACGCCGGGCGGAGAACTTCCGGGTGGTCGGCTACCCGACCTCACGGGGCTGTGCGGCGGCCTACTACCCGGAGACCAACGTGCTGGTGCCGCTGGACAGCGTGGCGGACCTGAGCAACACGCCGACGTCGAAGGGGATCGTGGTGCGGCTGGAATCCCGGGAGGGGGCGCGTGCGACGGCGGCGGGAGAGGGGGCCTCGTCCTGATCCCGGCCGCGGCAGCGTCGCCCCAGGGGGCACTCCCGTCCCGGGAGCCGCCGGACAACGCGGCTCCCGGGACGGGCGAGGGCACACGTCACCGCCGACCGGAGCCGCTCTCGGCCCAGTGCCGGTTCCGGTGCTGGGCCCCATGCCGGCCGGGGCCCGCCTTCCAGCGGGTGCCGTAACCACCCGGGACACCTGGAACGCTGTCGGGGCCCTCGTCCGCACCGGCTCCCCGCGGAGGCCCGCAGGTGCGGCACCGGTACCCGTGCGAACAGGGGGAACGCGGAATCCAGGTCGTACCTGTTGTGTGCCGCGGCGGTGCCCCCCGGACACTCCTTTCACTTCCTGCTCATCGCGCACCGCCCGTCCCAAAAGCCCAGGGCGCCTTCTCCAGCGTCATGACGGGGTGTGGGCGGGGACGGGCGGCAACCGGCCCCACGCCCGGTTCCCACGTATCCGGCACCCCGGGGAGGTCCGTTATCGCGCGTCGCGCAGCTCGAGAATGTACGTCGCGGTAAGCGCAACGGCACGATCCCGGTCATGTGAGAGATCCGCGAGGGCACGTGACGCGGTGACACCCGGGATGTCCGCGAGCGCCTGCGTCAGTCGTCGACGTGCAGACGATTCAACGGTGCCGTGGGCGAGGCGGTCCACGAGCCCGGTGGCGATCCGATCCGCCAACGCGGGATCACTCGCCAGCGCGCTCAGCGCGTCGGCTGCGTCGACGTCGTTCGTCTCCTCGACGATCATTTCGACGAGCGTCGGGACCGCGTCGGCCGCCCCGCGTGTCCCGAGCGCCAGAGCCGCACACCTGCGCACCACGATGTCGGAGTTCGTGAGGGCGTCCTGCAGCAGTGCGGTCGCCTCACCGTCCGGAATCCCGGCGATGGACTGGACGGCACGTTTCCGGACCTCGGCCACTGGTGAGCCGAGACCCTCCGCCAGCAGTGCCAGTCCGCCACCGCCCGATCGCGCCAGAGCCCATCGAAGGGCTCCGGCGACGTTCGGGTCCGTCTCGCTCAACGCCGCTTCGACCAGAGCTTCCACCGGCGCCGGGGACCCTTCGACCGAGGACAGGGCCGCGCGCTGGCGGTTCCCGGCGTTCTCCGACCCCAAGGCCTGGAGGAGTGCGACGGTCTGGAGGACCTCCTCCCAGTCGGCGGGTTCCGCGGCACCGATCCGACGGAGCCGCGTGAGCAGCTCCGTCTCACGCGCGATGCGTTCTCGCGTCTGGCGGATGAGGTCCTCGACGAGCTCCGGGGGCGTGAAGCCGGGATCGTCCAGCGCGCGTGCGACTTCACGCAGCGACAGCCCCAGTGACCGCAGGCTCTCGATATGGAAGATTCGCCGGATGTCCTCGCTGGAGTACTCCCGATAGCCGGCCTCGGTACGACCCGTGGGCCGCACCAGGCCGAGCGAGTCGTAATGCCTGAGCATGCGGGCGCTGACCCCGGACCGTCGTGCCACCTCACCGATCAGCACTGCCCGTCACCCTTCCTGGCCGGTCGTACCGAGGGCTACGAGGCGCTTCGCCTCCTCGACCGCGAACTCGAATCCGGCATCCGGGTCGCGCGACAGCCGTTTTGTGGCGATCGCGTGCCGACGCACCCGAGGGGCGGGGTCCGCCGTCGCGGCGCGCAGGATCGGCATGATCACCTCACCGAGTGCGATCAGTGCCCGGCTGAGGCTCAGCTGCGTCTCACGCCCGCCGCGCCCGAGCTGTGTCGCCAACACTCCGGCCAACGCGGGTTCCTCACCCTCGGGCACGAGTACGACCGCTGCCCGCCAGGCGCTCCGTGCCACCTCGTCGTCGGCGTCGGTCAGAAACGCCCGTGTGATCGCCGGCCACGCTTGCCGATCCCCGATCTTGGACAAGGTGTGCAACGCCTGACTTCGTGCCTGCGCACGCTCCGAGCGGAGTTCATCGATGAGCCGTGGGACCGTCACCGACGACGAGTGGCGGGTGAGTGCCCAGGTGAGCATGTCGCGCACATGGAACTCGGGCTCGATCGCGCAACGTTCGATGAGCCTGTCGACGAACCGGGGGTCTGGGGCCGTACCGGCCGTCAGCGCTGCCCGCAGCCGCACCGACGAGCTGCTGTTCTCCAGTCCCTGGAGAACTCGCGCCGTGTCCGTGTGCTCTTTCGGCACCGTCATCGGGACCACCTCCTTGGCCGCAGTGAAGACCTTGACACCGTGTCAAGGTCAAGTGGGCCACGTCGTGGGGTGGCCAGGCACCCTCTGCCCACCGAGTCCGGTCCCGGACGGCTTCGAAGGGGAGGAGAAGCGTTCGGGTACCGCGCGCCATTCGCGAGGGCTTCCGCGCACCGCGGTGGACGCACTCCAGGAGCCGGGCTCGTCGAGCGCGCTCGTCCGCGCCCCGAGCTCCGATGCCGTCGCCACCCACGGGTCGGCCGGCTTCCAGCAACGCCCCGAGGTCCGGGACCGGTGCCGGGGCGCCTGGTCGTTTCGGGACATGACGTTGCTGACACATGCCGGCAGTGGTGAAACCGAGGTGCCTCGACGGGCATCGGCCGGGTACCGTACGGGCCATGTCGAGCCCTGAGTCGGACACGGTGGGGGCTTTCGGTCACGCCGTCAGCCCCCTGAGCCACTGAGTTCGTAGTCCTGCCGTCCCGCCGTGTTCTGCGGCCGGACGGGCGCGCCTGCGGGTGCTGACCGCGGTGACGAGACGACCTTCTCGTGCTTCTCCTCGCCTCGGAGCCACTCGATGCCCCTCCCGCTCCATCCGCCTGCCATGGCGGTCTTCGCCATGGGCACCTCGGAGTTCATGCTCGCCGGCCTCCTGCCGGACATCGCCTCGGACCTCGACGTCACCGTCGGGACAGCAGGCATGCTCACCCCGGCCTTCGCGATCGGAATGATCGTCGGTGCCCCTCTCATCGCAGGCCTGCCCGCAACCGGCCGGGGCGGTCCAGCCTGCTCGGGTTCGTCCTCGTGTTCTCGGCAGCCCATGCCCCGGGCGCTGTCGTCTCGAGCTTTTCGGTCCTGTTCGCGCCCCGGGTGGTCGCCGCGCTCGCGAACGCGGGATTCCTCGCCGTGGCGCTGACGACCGCCGCCACGCCGGTCTCTCCCGACAAGAAGGGACGCGCGCTCGCCGTGCTGCTGTCGGGTACGACGCCGGCCACGATCGCCGGGGTCCCGGGGGGAGCGGTACTGGGCACACTGCTCGGCCGGCGGGCCGGCCCTGCGATCCGAGCTCGCACAGCTGAAGAAAGAGGCCGCGGTCGCTCCTGGTCATGCTGCTCGGCGCGCTGGTGAACGCGGCGACGTTCGGAAGCTTCACCTTCCTCGCCCCGGTC
The DNA here is from genome assembly GCF_053890455.1 of Streptomyces yamdrokensis. Classification (NCBI taxonomy): domain Bacteria; kingdom Bacillati; phylum Actinomycetota; class Actinomycetes; order Kitasatosporales; family Streptomycetaceae; genus Streptomyces; species Streptomyces yamdrokensis. Next base: position 695,833 of record NZ_CM132679.1, on the reverse strand, counting down.
GTGACCGACACCGCCGGGCTGGGAGAGCTGTGGATCTCTGTCGCCCTGGTGATCTTCGGTGCCGGCTCCCTCGCCGGGGTCACCGTCGCCGGACGGCTGTCCGACCAGAACCCCGGCCTGGTCGTCGCAGTCGGTGGTCCGCTGCTGCTCGTCGGCTGGCCGGCCCTGACTGTACTGGCCGGCGGACCGGCCGTCCTGCTCGTCCTCGTGTTCGTCCAGGGCGCGCTGTCGTTCGCGCTGGGCAGCACGTTGATCACGCGGGTCCTCTACGAGGCGGCGGAAGCCCCCACCACGGCAGGCTCCTACGCGACCGCCGCACTCAACGTCGGCGCCGCCGTCGGACCGCTCGTCGCCGCGACAACTCCCAGCGCCGCGGTCGAGGGCCTCGGGCCGTTCCGGGCAAGCGGACTCCTCGTCCTGGTCGCCCTGCTCGTCGCGTTCCCCTCACGCGGTGTGATCGCAGCCGGCCGGAGCGGTGAGGCGCTCCGGTGACGCACGTGAACGTCCCCTCGACCATTGGGAGCGACGGAAGGAGGCTGCTTCGCCCGCTGGCCGAGGGTCCGGATCTCCCCTTCAGCGTGCTTCGCCGAAGAACTCGCGGACGTCGCTGACGAGCAGGTCCGGGGCTTCCATCGCGAGGAAGTGACCACCGCGGTCGAGTTCGGTCCACCGCACGACGTTGTGGTCGCGCTCGGCCCAGCGGCGGACGGTCACGTCGTGGGTGGAGACCAGTACGGCGGTGGGCACCGTCCCGCGCCGGTCGGCTGCCACGTTGTCCTGGCCGCTGCCCCGGCTGGTGTCCTGCGTGGTGCCGACGCCGAAGTCGCTGCTCCAGTCGTCGGCTGCGGCCTCGCTCCAGGCGTTCGCGGAGATCTCCTCGTAGTAGACCTGGGCGGCTGAAGCGGCGGTGCCGGTCAGCCAGTACAGCGAGACCTCGGTCAGGATGCGGTGCCGGTCGATGCTGTCCTCGGGAAGCCCGTCCTCCGGGTCGGTGAGCTCCTTGAATTTTTCCACGATCCAGGCCAGCTGGCCGACAGGGGAGTCGGTGAGGGCGTAGGCCACCGTCTGCGGCCGTTTGGAGTTGCACTGCAGATAGCCGTCGTTGAAGTTCTGCATGGCCTGCCAGCGTCGTTGTTCGACCTCGCTGAGGCCGTCCGTCTCACCTTCCGCGCCCACTGGGAACGTGATCATCGCGTTGACATGGATGCCGATGACGCGGTCCGGGGCCTGCTTGCCCATTTCCGGGGCGACCCACGAGCCGGTGTCGTACCCCTGGACGCCGTAGCGCGCGTAGCCAAGGCGGGCCATCAGCCGGGTGAGAGCCCCGGCCATCGCGGCCGCGCCCATGCCCGGCCCGGCCAGTGGGGTGGAGAACGCGAACCCCGGCAGTGAGGGGACGACCAGGTGGAAGGCATCTGCCGGATCGCCGCCGTGCGCGCGGGGATCGGACAGGGGCCCTATGACATCGAGGAAGTCCACCACTGAGCCCGGCCAGCCGTGCAACAGCATCAGCGGCGTGGCATCGGGCTCGGGGGAGCGCACGTGCAGGAAGTGAATGTTCTGACCACCGATGGTGGTCGTGTACTGGGGGTGCTTGTTGAGCGCCGCCTCGTGCACCCGCCAGTCGTAGGCGGTACGCCAGTGCTCGGCGAGGTCCTTGAGGTAGGCCAACGGAACGCCGCGGCTCCATCCGACACCGGGCAGCTCGTCCGGCCAGCGGGTGGCGGCCAGACGGGAGCGGAGCTCGTCGAGCCGGGGCTGCGGGATGTCGATGCGAAAGGAGCGGATGCCGGGTGCCGTGTTTGCCATGGCTGTGACGCTAGGGCTCGCTTAGGTCACTTCCGGTCCTAACCCTCGGGCAGTCTGGAGGCGTGCTCGAGACCTCCGGGCGGCTGCTGAAGCTGCTCTCCCTGCTGCAGACCCACCACGACCGGTCCGGCGCCGAGCTCGCCGAACGCCTCGCAGTCAGCCGGCGCACCCTGCGCCGCGATGTGGAGCGGCTGCGCGAGCTCGGCTACCCGGTGCACGCCACTCAGGGCGCCGCCGGCTACCGGCTCGGCCCCGGCGCCCGGCTGCCCCCGCTGCTGCTCGACGACGATGAGGCCATTGCCGTCGCGATCGGGCTGCGCACCGCCCCCGGCGGCTCGGTCACCGGGATCGAGGAATCCTCCCTGCGGGCACTCACCAAGCTGGAGCAGGTGCTGCCGTCCCGGCTGCGGTACCGGGTGCACACCCTGCACACCGCCACCGTCCGGGCCGGCGCCGTCCCGGCCCCCGAGGTATCCGCGGACACCCTCATGGTCATTGCCGAGGCATGCCGTCGACGTGAGCGGCTGCGTTTCGACTACACCAGCCCCCGCCGCGGCCACAACATCCGCTCGGTCGAGCCGCACAGCCTGGTCAGCTTCGGGCGCCACTGGTATCTGGTCGCCTGGGACACCGACCGCAACGACTGGCGTACCTTCCGCGTCGACCGGCTCACCCCGCGCACTCCGGCCGGCCCGGGGTTCAGCCCCCGCGAACTCCCCGACGGAGACGTGGCCACCTATCTGGCCCACCAGCTGTCGTCGCAGACATGGCCCTTCCGGGCCACCGTCACCCTGCACGAGCCCGCCGCAGCGGTCACCGACCGCGTCTGGCCCGGCATGGGCGTCATCGAACCCGTCGACGACCACAGCTGTCTGCTGCACCTGGGCGCCGGCACACCCCGCGACCTCGCGTGGATGATCACCTCGGTCGACGCCGACTTCACCCTCACGCACGCCCCACCTGAACTTGCCGACGCCCTGCGCACCCAGGGCACCCGCTGCCTGAATGCCGTACGAGAGGGGTAGGCCTCCCTCACGTTTCACGAGGAGCCCGGTTCAAGAACACCGTCCGCCCGGGTACGGGCCAACTCGCGGGCGAGTCCGGACGAGCAACGCCCCGCTGCCGGCCAGGTGTGGCACGACGTGCCCGGCGAGAAGCCGCAGGGCCGGCTCTCCCTGGGGAGAGGACTTGCCGGCGACGGGGACCGTGGCACGGCCGGCGCGGCGGGAGCGCTCCGCCGGACGAAGCCGTCGAGCGTGGTCGGGGAAATGCGCACGGCAGTGGGTGTCCTCGGACGGCGTTCGGGCACTCGGCCCCGGAATCGCTGGGACGTATGTGGAGGAACCATGCAGCTGTCATTCCTTGAGCCGCTTTTCGACCGTCCCGGACCCTGGGCAACGGTCTACCTCGGCCCCGGCGAGAACGACGAGGCGGGCGCCAAGCGGCGCGAGCTGTCCGTACGGGAAGCCTGCCGGACGCTGGAGGAGAACGGCGCCGACCAGACGACCACGCAGGCGGTCCACGACGACCTGATGGGCATGAGCCCCGCGGAGGACCCGGCGGGCCGGGTCGTCTTCGCCACCGGCGGCGAGGTCGTGCTCGGGCACCGCCTCTCCCGGCCCCCGCAGCGGGACATCGCGGCCTGGGCCCCTCTCCCACGCCTGACCCCGCTGCTGGAACTGGCCGGCCAGGACCCCGTGTGCCTCGTGGCGTACGTCGACCGGACCGGCGCGGACTTCGAGGTGCGCGGGGTGGCCGGGGGCACGCAGGACGCCGGGCAGGTGGAGGGCCGGCAGTGGCCGATGCACCGCACGTCCACGGCGGACTGGTCCGAGCGGCACTTCCAGCTCAAGGTCGAGAACACCTGGGAGCACAACGCCGTCGAGATCGCACGGGCGCTGACCGGAGTGTACGAAGAGTCCGGCGCCGATCTGATGGTGCTGGTCGGTGACCCCCGCGAACGGCCGGCGGTGTATGACAGGCTCCCCGACGCCGTCCGCGAGGTGACGGTGGAGACCGAGCACGGAGGCCGCGCCGCCGGTTCGTCCTCCCCCGCACTCGAGCAGGCCATCGAGCAGGCCCGGAGCCAGTACACCCGCCGTCGTGTGGACGAGGCGCTGGAACGCTTCCGCGCCGGACGGGTGGGCACCGATCGGCCCACGGACGCCGTCGAGGGTGTCCCGGCCGTGGTGGAGGCGGCACGCGAGCACCGTATCGGCACCCTGCTGATCCGGCCCGACGGACCGGATCTCGACCGTGAGACGTGGGTGGGAGCGGAACCCGACCAGGTGGCGGTGCGCCGGACCGATGCGCAGACCCTCGGCGAGAGCGATCCCGTCTCCGCCCGCGCGGACGACGCGCTGCTGAGGTCGGCCGCCGTCACGAGCGCCGACGTGCTGGTTGTTCCGCCACTGGATCCCCGGAATGTTTCCGATGCTCCCGAGGTTTTCGAGGCGGCCGAAGGCACAGGAACCGATGCCGACGCCGACATCCCGGTGGGCGGTCTCGGTGCCCTGCTGCGCTGGACGTACGAGCCCACCGCGCGGTGACGGGGGACAGCGCCCGGCCTTGACCCCGTACAGTTGCCGCCGTCCGTCGGGCGGCGGCAACGTGCGCGCCACGGTGCATGACCGTGGACAACGTTGCCACCGTTGCCGCGTGTCAATATATGACCAATCAATTATTTGAATGACCATCGGTCCGAGTGAGCCCTCACGGCGCCGTCACCCAGGCGCGCAGCTCGACCTCACAACGACTGCCACGGGCCGGGAGCCTTTCTGGGCTCTGGGCTCTGGGCCCAGGGGTCGACGTCGCTCCCGCTTTCCCGCTCCCGTACCGCTGCCTTCGAAAGGTTGTTCCGCACCATGCCGCTGGCTCTGCTGGCCCTGGCCGTCGTCGCGTTCGCCATCGGCACGACCGAGTTCGCCACGATGGGGCTGCTGCCCCAGATCGCCGACGGGGTCGACGTGTCCGTGCCGCACGCCGGCAACCTCGTCTCCGCCTACGCGCTCGGTGTCGTCGTCGGCGCGCCCCTGCTGACGGGCATCGGCGCGCGCATGCCCCACAAGCGACTGCTGCTTCTCCTGGCGGGACTGTTCGTGGTCGGCAACGCGGCGTCCGCGATCGCTCCCGACTTCGGCCTGCTCTTCGCCGCACGGTTCCTGGCGGGCCTGCCGCACGGGGCGCTGTTCGGCGTGGGCGCCGTCGTCGCCTCACGACTGGTCGCCCCGGGACGCGCGGCACGTGCCGTCTCGAGGGTGTTCCTCGGTCTCACCGTCGCCAACATCGTCGGAGTCCCGGCCAGCACGGCCCTTGGGCAGCAGCTGGGCTGGCGGGCCGCCTACTGGGCGGTCACCGCCATCGGACTCGTCGCCCTCGTCATGCTGGCCTGCTTCGTCCCCCACCAGCCACGTGGCCGGCAGTCCGGCATCCGGACCGAGCTGCGGGCCATGGGCAACCGGCAGGTCGCGATCGGCATGGCCGTCGCCGTGGTCGGGTTCGGCGGATTCTTCGCCGTCTACAGCTACCTGGTGCCCATGCTGACGAATCTGACGGGAATATCGGACTCCTCGACCACTCTGGTCCTCGCGCTCTACGGCGTCGGCATGACGCTCGGCACGCTGATCGCGGGTCCGCTCACGGACCGTGCCCTGCGGCCGACGCTGTATGCGGGCCTGGCGCTGCTCGCCGCGGCCCTGGTGACGTTCTACTTCACCGTGCACAGCGTCGTGCCCGCCCTGGTGACGATCACCGTGATCGGCGCGATGGGCTCTCTCATCACCACGCCCGTCCAGATGCTGCTCATGGCCAAGGCCAAGAACGCTCCGACGATGGCGGCGGCCTCCAACCACTCCGCGTTCAACCTGGCCAACGCGGGCGGGGCCTGGATCGGCGGCCTGGTCATCTCCGCGGGCTGGGGCTGGGCCGCGCCCAGCCTGGCCGGTGCGGCTCTCGCCCTGGCAGGCCTCGGCCTGGCCTTCACAGGTGGTCTGGTGGACCGGGGCAGCCGGCCCTCCGAGGTGATCATGGAAGGCGGGGCCGTGGCCGACCAGGAGACGCGTACGGCCACGTGACGACCTGGGAAGAGGAGGAACCGTGCCGGGCCCGTCAGAAGTGCGGGCGGGCCCGGCACGGTGTCCGGCCAAGGGGGTGACACCCGGTACCTGACCCGCCCGGCCCGTCAGCACACGGCCCGATCGGCACGCGGTCCGATCAGTACGCGTCCTGGCGCGCGGCCGAAGGACGTCGTACCTCCGGCCGCGCTGAGGGTGACACCCGGCGATGTCGCCCAGAGGGCCCAGCCGGTCAGGACTCAGCGAGCGAGCAGGTCCCGCAGGGCCCCGGTGACGTCGCCGGGCGCCTCCTCCGCCATGAAGTGACCGGAGGTGACGGTGGTGTGCCGCAGGTCGGGTGCCCAGGCGCGCCAGACCGCGGCGGCGTCGTGGCCCAGGGCCGCGCCCCAGTCCTGCTGGAGCACCGCGACCGGCATACGCAGCCGGTTCCCGGCCGTCCGGTCGGCCCGGTCGTGTTCGAGGTCGACGCCGGCGGAGGCGCGGTAGTCGGCCACGATCGAAGGAACCGCGGCACGGCAGGCCGCCAGGTACGCGGCGCGGATGTCGGCCGGGACCGCCCGGTCGTCGGTCGCCCAGACGTCGAGGAAGTGTCCGAAGAAGACGTCCGGCTCCGCGGCGATCATGCGCTCCGGCAGGCCCGGCGGCTGAGCCATCAGGTACAGGTGGAAGGCGACGGACGCGGTGACCCCCTGCAGCACCTCCCACATGTCGAGGGTCGGCAGGACGTCGAGGCAGGCCAGATGGGTGACCGTACCGGGGTGGTCGAGCGCGGCGCGGAAGGCCACCAGGGCGCCGCGGTCGTGCCCGGCCAGCGCGAACCGCTCGTGCCCGAGGGCCCGGGCCAGGGCGATGACGTCGCCGGCCATGGTGCGCTTGGCGTAGACGGTGCCGTCGGTGTCCTCCGGTTTGCCGCTGGCACCGTAGCCGCGCAGGTCGGGGCAGATCACGGTGTGCTCGGCGGCGAGGTCGGTGGCCACGTGACGCCACATGAGATGGGTCTGCGGGAAACCGTGCAGCAGCACGACGGGAGGGCCCGAGCCGCCTACGGCCGCGTGCAGGAAGACCCCGTCGGCGACGGGAATGCGATGATGGCCGAAACCGGCGATGACAGGTGTCATGGCCAGGCTCCTTTCCTCGGGGAAGCGGGTCCCTCCATGCTGTGGGCGCCGGATGAGCAGGCAATGAGCAACGGTCGCGCGGCAGCCGGGAACGGCACACTGGCGGTCGCTTCGCGGCGGCATCCCGGCCCGGGGCCGCCGCGCCCGGCGGAAAGAGAGTGTGGGAAGGGTGCGTGTCGTCTTCGGTGTACTCGGACCCGTGGTGGCCTGGAACGCGGACACAGACGCAGACTCGGGTGCAGGAGCTGAGGCCGAAGCCGAGGGGAAGGGCAGGACGGCCATCGCCCTCAAGGGCCCCCGACACCGCTCGGTGCTGGCACGGCTGATCATCGCCCGGGGACGTGTCGTGCCCGTCCGGCGCCTGATCGACGACCTCTGGCCCGATCCGCCCGGCGACGCGACGGGCTCGGTGCGCACCTTCGTCGCCGCGCTGCGCCGCGCTCTGGAACCGGAACGCGCTCCGCGTACTTCGGCCCGGCTGCTGGTCACCGAAGGCCCCGGGTACGCGCTGCGCGCCGCCGCGGACGAGGTGGACGCCTGGCGTTTCGAGCAGGAGGTCACCGCCGCCGCGGCGCTGTCCCCGACGGACGTGGCCTGCCGGCTCGAGGAGGCACTCGGCTGGTGGCGCGGACCGGCCTACGCGGAGTTCGCGGACCAGCCGTGGGCTCGGACGGAGGGACGGCGCCTGGCCGAACTGCGGCTGCACGCCGTCGAACGGCACGCCGAAGCACTGCTGGCCCTGGGCCACTCCGAGCGGGCGGCCGCCGGCCTGCGGGTGCACACGACGGAGCACCCGTGGCGGGAGCACGCCTGGCGGCTGCTCGCCCTGGCGCTGTACCGCGCGGGCCGTCAGGGGGACGCGCTGGCCGTGCTGCGGCAGGCACGCAACGCGCTCGCCGAGGAACTGGGCATCGAGCCGGGCCCGGGCCTGCGCGGCCTGGAGGCCGACATCCTCCACCAGGCGGACCCCGCGCGCCCCGCCTCCGGCACCGGCGGGACGGCGGGACAGGTGTGGGAACGGGCCGCTGCCTCGTACGACCGCACCGTGGCCACCGGCGCGAGGGCCCGCCTGGAATCCACGGTGGGACTGCTGCGCGGCCTCGCGGTGGCCGGCGGCGGCGGTCTGCCGGCCGCCCTCGAACACCGGGTCTCGGCCGTCACGGCGGCGGAGGAACTCGGCGACGCCGAACTCACCGCCCGAGTGATCGGCGCCTACGACGTCCCGGCGATCTGGACCCGCTCGGACGACCCGGAGCAGGCGGCTCAGGTCGTCCGGGCCGCCGAGCGCACCCTCGCAGTCCTGCCCACCGAGGGCCACGAGGCCTCCAGGGCCCGGCTGCTGGCGACGATCGCGCTGGAATCGCGCGGTACGACAGGCATGCGCGGTCCGCAAGCCGCCCGGCAGGCCGAACAGTTGGCCCGCGCTCTCGGAGATCCGGCGCTGCTGGCGTTCACGCTCAACGCCGTCTTCATGCAGTCCTTCGACCGGACCGGGCTGGCCCCACGCCGGGAGTCGATCGGCAGAGAGCTGATCGACGTCTCCGCCCGGCACGGCCTGGCCACGTTCGAGATCCTCGGCCACCTCGTCCGGCTGCAGGCGCGCAGCGCCCTCGGCGACTTCATCTCGGCCGACCGGCACGCGGCCGCCGCCGACCGGCTGGCCGACCGTCACGAACGGCCGCTGGTAGCCGTGTTCACCCGGTGGTACGCCGCTCTGCGGCTGGACGCGACCGGCCGGGCGCCGGCCCCCGAGGCGGAGGGGGCCTACCGGGACGCGGCCGCCCTGCTGGACGGCTGCGGCATGCCCGGCCTGGCCCGGGGTCTGCTGCCACTGGCGCTGCTGTGCCTGCGTCTGCGCCATGGCCTGCCCCTGCGTCTCGACGGGACCGTCGACTGGGGACCGTACGCGGACTGGGTCCGGCCGCTGATGCTGATCGAACAGGACTGCCGCGCCGAGGCCGCCGAGGCCCTGCACGGGACTCCCGAACCGCCGCGCGACCTCCTCCAGGAGGCCCTGTGGTGCCTCACCGCCAGAGCGGCACTCGCCCTCGGTGACCGGGACGGCATGCGACGTGCCCACACCGCGCTCGTCCCGGCGGCCGACGAACTGGCCGGCGCGGGCAGCGGGCTGCTCACCCTCGGTCCGGTGTCGGCCCACTTGGCCGACCTCGCGGTCGCCCTCGAGCACGCGTGACACTTCTCGAGCGGGACGGTAGGTACAGCCTGCTGTACCACCGATCCGGCGGCCCGGGGGATCGGCCGGGCGGGGCACCGGTCCGTAGCGTCAAAGGCCTCGCACGCCTCGACGGAGGAGCCCTCCATGCCCCACACCGACCCCTCCCGCCGCACGCAGGCCGCCGACCGCGGTGCGGCACCGGACCGCAACAGCGGCGCGGTCGTGATCCGCACCCTGCTCTGGGTGGTCCTGACAACCAGCGTCGTCGGCAACACCGTGGCCTCGTCCACGGGGGCCGGTATCGGCGTGCACCTGGTCGTCGGTGGGGTCACCGCGCTGTGCGCCACCCTGTTGGTCGTGCGCCACCTGCGGAGCAACCGGTGAGAGTGCCCGTCCGGTCGGGTTCGCGCACCGCCCCGCGCCCACGACGAGAAGGGCGGGCCGGGCGCGCCGGGGTCTCGCGTGTGTCAGGCGTGCGGCGGCTTCCTGCTCCTCGTGGGCCGGGCCGGACAGGTGCGCCTGCTCGACGGCGGTCCGCAGAGGGCCGGGCCGGACGTCGAACAGCGGGTGAGCCGGGGGCGTCCCGCCCGGCACCCTCTCCACCGGCTCGGGGCCGGAGAAGGCCGGTAGCGCTCTGCCCACACCGGCGCGGCTCGGCGGGAGGCGTCCGTCCACCCGTGAGGGCGGCTGCGGCGTACTCGTCCGAACCCTCTGAGCAGCCCCACGCCCGACCGGTCCGCCACCACCGCAACCGACGGCACCGGGCACGGCGACTCCGTACGCTCCGTCCAGGTCGCCCGACCGATCTTGGTACGCTTCCGGAGCCAGTCGTGCCACATCCGAGGCCAGGGAATCCGGTGGAAATCCGGAACTGACGCGCAGCGGTGAGGGGGACGGGCGGAGCATTCGTGACGCCACTGGGGCGGCGGGCCGGCCGGAAGGACGGCGCGCACTGCCCTGGGAAGGCGCTCCGTCCGGGCGAACCCGAGTCCGAAGACCTGCTGGCACCCGGCCGCCATGGGCGGCGGGGTCCTCCGTAGGCCAGGCTCCGCGTACGAGCCCCGACAGGCAAGGCGTCCCCGTGCCCCGTGCTCTCTCCGTTCCCCGCTGCCGTGCCGCAGCCCTTCTCCTCACTCCCGCCCTGCTGCTCACCGCCTGCGGCGGTGGCTCGGGGGACGACGACGCCGACAAGGGCTCGGACAAGCCCGCCGCGTCCGGCCACCCGCTCACCCTCGACAACTGCGGACACCGGGTCACGGTGAAGTCCGTACCCCAACGGGTCGTCTCCCTCAACCAGGGCACCACCGAGATCCTGCTCTCCCTCGGCCTCGCCGACCGCATGGCCGGCACCGCCACCTGGACCGACCCGGTGGCGAAGGGCCTCGAGAAGGCCAACGCGTCGGTACCCCGCCTGGCGGACAACGGGCCGTCCTTCGAGAAGGTGCTGGACACCGAGCCCGACCTCGTCACGGCCTCCTTCGTCTCCACGCTCGGCAAAGGAGGCGTCGCCACCCGTGAGCAGTTCGAGGAGCTGGGTGTACCCACGTACGTCTCACCGGCCGACTGCGCCGCCGGAAAGGACAACGACAGCGGTGGTGACGGCTCCCGCAGCAGGCCGCTCGCCCTCGACACCGTCTACGGCGAAATACGCGACCTCGCCCGCGTGTTCGGCATCGAGGAACGCGGCGACAGGCTGGTCGCGGAACTGAAGGAGAGGGTGCGCGAGGCCACCGAGGGCCTGGACGCCTCCGGCACCTCCCTCATGTACTGGTTCGCCAACTCGCAGTCGCCCTACCTGGCGGGCTGCTGCGGCGCCCCCGGTGCCATCACCCGCGCGATCGGTGCCGAGAACGCCTTCTCCGACACCCGCGACGAGTGGCCGCAGGTCAACTGGGAGACCGTCGCCGACCGGGACCCCGACGTCATCGTCCTCGGCGACCTGACCCGCAGGTCCCAGACCGCGGAAACCGCCGAGGCGAAGATCCGTTTCCTGGAGACCAATCCGGCCACGCGCAACCTCGCCGCGGTGAAGGAGAAGCGGTACGTCCTGCTCAGCGGCCAGGCGATGAACCCCTCCATCCGCACCGTGGAAGGGATCGAGCAGGTCGCCGCCGGCCTGCGCGACTTCGGGCTCACCAAGTGAGCCTCCGCACCCTGCTGCCGGCCGGCGGCGGGCTCGCGGCGCTGGCCGCCTCCGTCGCCGTCGCCGTGACCATCGGGCCCGCCGACATCTCCACCGCCGACGTGTGGGCGTCGGTGGTGGCCCGTCTCGGCGGCGGCGAGAGCACGTTGACGCCGTTGCGCGACGGCATCGTGTGGAACCTGCGGATGCCGCGCACCCTGCTCGCCGCCCTGTGCGGTGCCGGACTCGCCCTGTGCGGCGCGGTCATGCAGTCCCTGCTGCGCAACCCGCTCGCCGACCCGTTCGTACTCGGCGTGTCCTCCGGGGCGTCCACGGGCGCGGTCGTCGTGGTGGTGCTCGGCGTCGGCGGCGGGGCGGTGTCGCTGTCGGCGGGCGCCTTCGCCGGTGCCCTGGTCTCCTTCGCGCTCGTGATGCTGCTCAGCCACAGTCTCGGCGGAAGCATGGACCGGGTGGTGCTGTCCGGCGTGGCGGCCATGCAACTCTTCTCCGCGCTGACCTCGTTCATCGTGCTGACCTCCGCCGACGCCGAGACCACCAGGGGCGTGCTGTTCTGGCTGCTAGGCTCGCTCGCCGGCGCCGACTGGGGTCAGGTGCTGCTGTGCACGGTGGTTCTCGTCGCGGTTCTCGTCGTCTGCCTCGGGCACTCCACCACCCTGGACGCCTTCGCCTTCGGTGAGGAGGCCGCCGCCGGTCTCGGCGTGCACATCGCCCGCACCCGCCTCGTACTGCTCTGTGCCACGGCACTGCTCACCGCCGTCCTGGTCAGCTGCGCCGGTGCGATCGGCTTCGTCGGCCTCGTCCTGCCGCACGCCACCCGAGCCCTCACCGGTGCCGGCCACGCCCGGCTGCTGCCCGCCACCGCGCTGGCCGGAGCGGTGTTCCTGGTGTGGGTGGACACCCTCGCCCGCACCGTCGTCGACCCTCAGGAGGTACCGGTGGGCGTGGTGACGTCCCTCATCGGCGTACCGGCCTTCATCGTCGTGCTCCACCGAGGCCGGAGGAAGACATGAACAGCCCTTGCCCGGACCGGCACAGCCCGGACAGGACCGACCCCGGACCGGGAGCGAGCGGGGCCCGTCCGGACGGAGGGCTGCGGGCCGACCGGGTCGGACGCCGGGTCGACGGCCGCCTCATCGTCGACGGTGTCACCCTCGCCCCGCGCCCCGGAGAGACCGTCGGCCTCATCGGTCCCAACGGCTCCGGCAAGTCGACGCTGCTGCGTCTGCTGGCCGGCGTCCTCGCGCCGTCCGCCGGCGTCGTCCGGCTCGACGGGCGGCCCCTGCCCGAGGTCGGCCGCCGGGCCGTCGCGCGCCGCGTCGCCACCGTCGAACAGCACGCACACACACAGACCGACCTGACCGTCCGCGACGTCGTCGCTCTCGGCCGCATCCCGCACCGCCGCGCCTGGAGCCCCGCGTCCGTCGCCGACGAACGAGCCGTCACCGCCGCCCTGGAACGCACCGGTCTGACCGGCCGGGCCGCCCAGTCGTGGCACACCCTCTCCGGCGGCGAACGCCAACGGGCCCAGATCGCCCGCGCCCTCGCCCAGGAACCGCGCGAACTGCTGCTGGACGAGCCGACCAACCACCTCGACATCCAGCACCAGTTGGACCTCCTCGGTCTGATCGCCGGACTGCCGGTCACCACGGTGATCGCCCTGCACGACCTCAACCTCGCCGCGATGTACTGCGACCGGCTCCTCGTCCTGCGCGACGGCCTCGCCTTCGCCGAGGGCCACCCCACCGACGTGCTCACCCCCGCCCTCATCGAGGAGGTCTACGGCGTCCGCGCCGAGGTGACGCGGCACCCCGGCCACCCGGTCGTCCGCTTCCTGCGCAGGCCCGGCACGGAACCCCACCGAGAGCGTCGCTCCGTCCGCTCCTGACCGGTTGGGCTTCGTCGTCCCTCCGAAGGAAGACAACTCCTCGTCCGGGTGAGGCGAACTCCGGTGGTGTGCCCGGAGACGTACGAGGGCTCGTCGCTGTTGCCCGTGCCCGGCTCCCCGGGCCCCGCCGTCCGCTTCGCGTCCTGGCTGGTGAACCACGTCGACGAGCCGTGTTCCGTCACCTTCCCGGCCGACGCCGCCGATTCGCTGCCCGAACCTCTGTCCGAGCTACCGGTGAGGAGGAGGCCGCGGACCGCCTCTGCCCGCACGGACGTGCGTGGCACCGGCCTACTCCACGTCGACGTACGCGTTCTTCGGCCACTCGGACTCCGGGCCGCCGGCCGAACCGACGGAGGGCGACGCCCTGGTCGTCCACTGGACCGGGCACGCCGGGATCAGCCGCGAGACCGCCCGGCAGGAGCTTTCCGGAGCTCCCCGCGAGGCTCGCCGCCGGGCGGTCCGAGGCCACGGCTCACCTGGGTGATCAGCGGTGGCGGGGCGTCACACCCCCTTTTAACTTCGGCACATGACCAAACCACACCTCATCTGTCTCACCTGCGCCGGGGTCGTCCTCGCGTCGGGCATCGCCGCCGCACCGTCGGCCGCACACCACATCGTGCACCGGGTACAGCCCGGCGCGTCGATCCAGAAGGCCGTGGACGCCGCGAGGCCGGGGGACACCGTCGTCCTCTCGCCCGGTATCTACAAGGAGAGCGTCGACATCACCACGCCGGACGTCACCCTGCGCGGCTCCGGCGCCGACCGCACCGTCCTGGTTCCCGGCACGGACGCCGACCGGGGCGCCTGTGCCGGGGCGGGACACGGCATCTGCGTGACCGGCACGGACAAGGCCCCCCTCGAGGACGTCACCGTACGCTCGTTGACGCTGCGCGGCTTCACCCAGAACGGTCTGTGGGCCACCGGCACCGACCGGCTCCGGGTGCAGGGCGTGACCGCCGAGAAGAACGGCAAGTGGGGCATCGCCGAGGAGCGCTCGGTACGCAGCGTACTCAGCCACAACGTGCTCGAGGCGAACGGCGACGCCGGACTGTTCGTGGCCAACACCACCGACACGGAGGAGGGCGCCCGGGACACCCGGAGGACGGTGATCAGCCACAACCGCATGGCCGGCAACGGCATCGGCCTCACCGTGCGGCGGCTGCGGAACCTGACCGTCTCCCACAACGAGGCCACCGGCAACTGCGCCGCCGTGTTCGTGGTGGGCGACGAGTCCAAGCCCGTCGCCGGCGACCTGCGGGTGACCCGCAATCACCTGCACGCCAACAACAAGCACTGCGCCGCCACACCCCGGCTCCCCTTCCTGCAGGGCACGGGCATCGTCCTCACCGGAGCCGAGGACACCCTCGTGGCCCGGAACCGGGTCGAGAACAACAAGGGCACCTCCCCGCTGTCCGGCGGTGTCGTGATCTTCAAGAACTTCATGGGCGCCGCCAACGAGCGCAACACCGTCCGCGACAACCTGGTCACCGGCAACAGCCCGGCCGACCTGGCCAACCGGGACACCGCCACGACCAACACCTTCACCGGCAACACCTGCACGCTCTCCGAGCCCGCCGGACTGTGCTGAACACCCCGACGCACCACCGACCCGCCCCTCATCCCCCCACCCCTCATCCCCCCCACCCTTCAGCTCCCACCCCTCAGCTCCCACCCTCCCTCCACGGCACAACAGAAGAAGCGAGGCGACGGATGACGACCGTTGATCCGGCTCCCCCACCCCCCATGCGGCTGCGGGAGCTCGTTTTCGGGGCGGCCTGCGCCGCCGCCGTACGCGCTGCCGTCCGCCTGGGCGTGGCGGACGCCCTCGACGGCACCCCCATGACCGTGGACGACCTCGCGGAGGCGGTGAAGACCCAGCCGCACACCCTGCGGCGGCTGCTGCGCGCCCTGTCGTGCCAGGGGGTCTTCACCGAGCACCCCGACGGTACGTTCGCGCACACCGAGATGTCCCGGTTGCTGCGGGAGGACGACCCGCACAGCCTGCGGTACATCGCCCTGTGGTGCACCGAACCATGGACCTGGAACGTCTGGCCGCTCCTCGACGAAGCGGTCCGCTCGGGCGGCAACGTCTTCGAGGACGTCCACGGCCGGGAGTTCTTCGACCACCTCGGCGAGGACGCCCCCGAGTCCGCGTACGTGTTCAACCGGGCCATGACGACGTCCAGCGAACAGTCCGCGCGGGACGTCGCCGCCCTGCTCGACCTGGGCGGCGTCTCCTCCGTCGTGGACATCGGGGGCGGCCAGGGCCACGTCCTGGCCGGGCTGCTGGAAAAGTACCCAAACCTCCACGGCACCCTGCTCGACCTGCCCGGCGTGGTGGACAACGCCGACCCCCGGCTGTGGGAGGACGGCGCGCTGGCCGGCCGGGCCCGGCTCATCGCCGGGGACTGCCGCCAGGACGTCCCCGTACGGGCGGACCTCTATCTCATCAAGAACGTCCTGGAGTGGGACGACGACAGCACCCGCCGGGTCCTGGCCAACGTCCGCGCGGCCGCGCGGCCCGGAGCGCGCGTCGTCGTCATCGAGAACCTCGTCGACGACACCCCGTCGATGCGGTTCACCACGGCCATGGACCTGCTGCTGCTCCTCAACGTGGGCGGTGCCAAGCACACCCGGGAGAGCATGACCGAACGGCTGACCGAGGCGGGCCTGGTCATCGGCGAGGTCCGGCCGGTCAACGCCTACCTGCACGCCTTCGAGTGCACCGTCCCCGGCTGATCCGTAGCGCACCGACCGGGTTCAGCCCCGAGGCCGCCGGCTCCGCGACATACGCGGGACCGGCGGCCTCGGGGTTCTGCCGGGCCGGCCGCTCAGGAGCCGGCGCCGCGCTCCCAGTGGTAGAAGCACTGCGCCATGGCGTCCTTGGGGCCGCGCCAGGTCCGGGGGTCGTATGGGCTGACGTACGCCTCCAGCCGTTCGCTGATGCCGCGGAACTCGGGGTGCCCGGCCACCTTCGCGATGGCGGGCGCCGGGTCCCGCTCGGACTCGATGAGGTGCAGATACACGTCGTCGCCGAACTGGAAGAGCCGGCGCCTGTTCACCCCGATCAGGCCAGGGAGCTCACCCCGGTCGGAGGCGGCGAACACATCGGCGATCTGCGACGCCGAGCCGGGCGCCATACGGGCCACGATGAGTGCGTGGTGCATCGACGGTCCTTTCCGGATCGGTCGGCGGTCAGCGGGAGGTGACGGACGCGGTGCTCCTGCGCTCGCCGGCGGCCTGCTCGATCCGGTCCCGGATGAGCGCCATCTGCGTACGCGAGTTGCGGTTGATGTTGTCCGTCATCCAGGCGTCGTCGACCGGTGCGTCGGGTTTCATCGCGAAGTCCTGCGTCCAGTTCATCCGGACGCCGTCCGGTAGCTGCTCGTACTCCCACAGGATGTCCATGTGGGCGAACGGGCCCGTCTCGACACGGCGGGCGCGCACGGTCCGGCGGGCCCGGTCGGGGGTGCGCTCGGAGACCCAGCTCCACACCTTCCCGCTGTCGTCCGGGTGCATGGTCAGCCGGAACGTCGTGGTGTCGCCCTCGCGGGAGAGCACCTCGACCGACGCGTACTCGCTGAACAGGTCCGGCCAGTTCTCGAGGTCGTTGGTCATCTCCCAGACGAGGTCGAAGGGAGCGTCGACGGTGATGCTGTTCTCGGTGTGTCCTGCCACTTTCAGGCTCCAGCCTTGAGGGTGCTGTTGACGAGGTCCAGAAACTCCCGGGGCGACTTGCAGCGCTCCGAGTCGGGAGGAAGCGAGAGGCCGTACCGGTTCTCCAGCTCGCCGACGATGCCGAGCAGGCCGAGCGAGTCGAGGCCGAAGCTGTCGAAGGGGGCCTCTGCGGCCCGCTTCAGCTCCTGCGGGTCGACGGTGATGCCGGCCGCCCTCTTCATCAGGACGGACAGTTCGTCGACGGTCACTTCGGTGGTGATCATGAGTGTCTGCTCCTTCCGCGCCCGGACCTACCGGGCGGATTCGCCGCCGCGGCGCACGACCAGCGCCGCGTTGGAGCCCATGAGTCCCCTGCTGAGGACGAGGGCCGTGCGCAGCTCGGCGGGCCGAGCACGCGACATCACCAGGTCGAGGTCGTGGCAGATGTCGAACACGTTGGGTGTGGGCGGCACCTGGCCGTGTTCCATGGCGAGCACCGCGGCCACCGTGTCCAGCACGGGCGCCGCACAGTGGGCCCGCCCGAAACCGGTCTTCGGCGCCGTGACGGGGACCCGCCTGCCGTGCGCGCCCAGCGCGTCGGCGATCGCCAGCGCCTCGGCGCGGTCCGCCTCCGGTACGCCCAGCGCGTCGGCGAACACCACGTCGATGTCCTCCGGCGCGGCGCCCGCCTCGTCGAGGGCGCCGCGGATCGCACGGGCCAGACCCTCCCGCGACTCCTCCCACCGGGAGGCGCCGGTGAAGGTGGCGGCATGGCCGGCGAGGGTGGCCCGCACCGGTACCCCACGCTCACGGGCCCGGTTCTCGTCCTCGACGACGAGCAGAGCACCGCCCTCGGCGGGCACGAACCCGCAGGCCTTCGCGGTGAAGGGACGGTAGGCGAGTTCCGGGTCCTCGACGGTGCTGATCTCGGGGTAGCCGAGCTGGCAGACCATCGAGTACGGGGCCAGTGGGGCCTCCGCGGCTCCGACGACCATCGTGTCGGTGCCGCGCCGGACCGCCCCGGCGGCGTGCGCGAGGGAGTCGAGACCACCGGCCTCGTCGCTCGCCACCACACCGCAGGGGCCCTTGAAACCGCTGCGGATGGAGATCTGGCCGGTGCTCGCGGCGTAGAACCAGGCGATGGACTGGTACGGGCCGACGAACCGGGGGCCCTGCCCCCAGAGCTTCTGCAGCTCACGCTGCCCGAACTCACCGCCACCGGAACCGGCCGCGGTGACCACGCCGACGGAGAACGGCTCCGCGGGATCACCGCTGCCGAGCCCGGCGTCGTCGAGGGCGAGGGCGGCAGCCGCCATCGCGAAATGGCTGAACCGGTCGGTCTGGACCAGGAACCGGTCCTCGATGAGGGCCGCCGCGTCGAAGGAGCGGACCTCGCCCGCCACCCGCAGCGGCAGGTGCCCGCAGCCCTCGCGGGTGATCCGGTCCAGCACGCCGATGCCCTCGCTGACGGACTTCCAGTAGGCGTCGGTCCGTTGTCCGTTGGGCGCGATCACACCGATGCCGGTGACGGCCGCGCGGCGGGAGTGCTGCTTGCTCATCGTGTCCTCCCACCCGGCCCGGTCAGCAGCACCGCGGACTGGAAGCCGCCGAAGCCGCTGCCGACGGAGAGCACGTTCCTCAGCTTCCGGGGGCGGGCGGTGCGCGGCACGTAGTCCAGGTCGCACTCGGGGTCGGGGGTCTCGTAGTTCGCCGTCGGCGGTACGGCCTGGTGCTGCAGGGCGAGCACGCAGGCCACCACCTCGATCGCGCCGATCGCGCCCAGCGAGTGCCCCACCATCGACTTGATGGAGCTCATGGGCGTGTCGTAGGCGTGGGCCCCGAGGGACCGTTTCACCGCGGCCGTCTCGTGCCGGTCGTTCTGCCGGGTGCCGGAGCCGTGCGCGTTGACGTAGTCGATCAGTGTGGGGTCGAGACGGGCCTGGTCGAGAGTGCTGTCGATGGCCCGCGCCATCTCCAGGCCCTCGGTGGTCAGACCGGTCATGTGGTAGGCGTTGCCGAAGGTGGCGTACCCGCTGATCTCGCAGTGGATCTGTGCCCCGCGGGCCCGTGCGTGCTCGTACTCCTCGAGGACCAGCACCGCCGCGCCCTCGCCCATCACGAAACCGTCGCGGTGCGCGTCGAAGGGACGGGAGGCGTGCTCCGGGTCGTCGTTGTTCGGAGACGTCGCCTTGATGGCGTCGAAGCACGCCATCGTGATCGGCGAGATCGGCGAGTCGGACGCCCCGGCGATGCAGACGTCGGCCCGGCCCTCGGCGATGGTGTGGAAGCCGTATCCGACCGCGTCGAGCCCGGAGGTGCAGCCCGTGGAGACGGTCTGCACCGGGCCCCGCGCGCCGAACCGCTCGGCGACGACCGAGGCGAGCGTGCTCGGCTGGAACGCCAGGTGCAGCTTCGGGTCGGCCGCCCGGTGGTCCACGTCCCAGCGCGAGCCGTGCTCGCTGACCTGGACGTAGTCGTGCTCCAGCCGGGTGGTGCCGCCGACCGCGCTGCCCAGCGACACCGCGGTGCGCCACGGGTCGTCGCCGGCCCGGTCGAGCCCGGAGTCGCGGACCGCCTCGCCGGCGGCGACCACGGCGAACTGGATGTACCGGTCGGCGTGCTGGCACAGATCCGGATCGAGTCCGTGGTCGAACGGGTCGAATTCGCACTCGGCGGCTATCCGTGAGCGCAGGCCGCTCGGGTCGAACAGGGTGATGCCGCGGGTCGCGGTGCGACCGGCGGCCAGAAGGTCCCAGAACGCCGTCGCCCCGGTGCCGCCGGGAGCGACCACCCCGATACCGGTGACAGCCACCCGCCGGGTCACTTTATGGCCTCACTGCGTCCGGCCGGCCCGCCCTGCCCGGTCCCGGACGTGACCGGCCCGCCCACGGTCAGCTGGGGGCCGGCCTCGGAGCCCGCGTTCTCCTCGGTGTCGACGTGCCCGAGGCTCGGATGCGGGGCGAGCGGGCCCAGGTGGAAGACCATGCGGGCCTCGGCGTCGGAGACGTTGCGGAAGCGGTGCCGCATGTCGATCGGGATCATCAGACCCTGCTCGGCCCGCAGCGCGAACGGCTCCCCGTCCAGATCGACTTCGAGCGCGCCGCTGACGACGTACACGAACTCCTCGGAGTAAGGGTGGTAGTGCTCGCCGATGCGCTCACCGGGCTGGATGACGGCCAGACCCATGAAGCCGCTGGTGGAACCCACCGTGGCCGGGGTGAGGAGGGTCCTGAGATCGCCTCCGCGCCTTCTGTTGGGTTCCGTCTCGCTCAGGTCCACGATGCGTGGATGCTGCTTGGACATGGTTGGTACCTCCGGGATGGGGCGGGGGACGTCCGGGCGGCCGGCCGCGGACGTCCCCACGGTTTGCCGTCAGGAATCCGCTGCGCTGCGGTCGGTGACGGGCAGCATGTCGGCGTGCGACAGCAGCCGGTTGAGATTGCGCTCCGAGTTCAGCGGGACGTCGACGCCGACCGCAGCGCCGTCCAGGAGCCGCTCCAGCTCCGCAGCCTTCCCCGCACCCTTGATGCCCAGGGCCCATTCGGGGTCGCGGTCGAGGTCACCGGCGACGTCGACCATGCGGACCACGATGTCGTCGCGCTGGAAGACGGTGCTCGTGAAGACGCGGCTGTCCGGGTCGCCGGCCGCGGCCTGGTCCTGATGGGCGAGGAACCGGGCCAGCTCCATGCCCCGGCCCTCGACGGCCGGGTAGTACAGCGCGTGCCGCCGCAGACCGGCGGGCTCGGGGCCGTCCGCGCGGACGTGGTGCACGGAGGGGAGCGCGGCCCGGGTGAAGAACACCCGCGCCGAGCCGGGGTCGGACAGATCCCGCTCCTGCTCCAGGTGGGGGTCTATGGCCGTTTCGATTGCCCGGATCTCGGGCCGGGCGGCCACATGGCGCAGCGCTGCGGCCAGGTCACCCTCGACCTCCATGCACCGCACCACGCGGTTGCCGTGCATGAACACGGAGGTGCGACGCAGCCTCGTGTCCGTTTCCACCAGGGCCTTGGGAGACGTGTACCCGGCCAGGTGCTCCGCGACCTTGGACTCGCTGCCCGGCTTGACGGTGAAAGTGAGCGCGTGGCGGGCCACCCCGTCGCCCACGCGGACCTGCGCCTGCAGACCGGACCGCGTCTTCGCCCCGGGGAGGGGCTCCGTCTCGCGCAGGACGCTGTAGCGCATGGAGCGGGTGTCGCGGACACAGCTGTGCATCGGGCGGACGATCTCGATGTGCTCCTCGCTGTTCACCCAGGCGAGGAAGGGGAGCGCGCTCTCCCACTCGCTGGTGATGAGCCACTGCGAGGGGTTCTCGATCGACTGGCAGAGCTGGTCCTGGATGTGCCCGGGAATGGACGCGACCTTGCTGCTCATGTGTTCGTAAGCCTCGAGGAACTGCTCCTGCGCCCCGTCGTACAGGTCGAGCAGCAGAATCACCCGCAGCCTGGAGCCGTCGAACGCCGACTGCGCTATGCGTCCCGCCATGGGTCCCGTCGTGCGTTCCGTCGTGGTCATCCGGCGCACCTCTCCTCTTCTTCACGAAAGGCTCTTCAGTGGAGGTCGGGAACGGCCCCGTCGCCGAAACGGCCGGGCTCGCCCTGAACCGATCGTCGACGCGCCCCGCGAGGTGCGCGAGACACACGGGGCAGGTGGGTGAACCACGCGTCAACCGGGTGCCACCGGGACGCGAGACGATCCGTACCGGGCATGAATGCGGCGTCCTTTCCCCGCCCGTCCAGGGCGACGCTGGAGGCAGTTCAATGAACCGATCGCAAGAGGCCGGCGAGACCGGCCACCGCACGCCCGTCCTCATCGTCGGCGGCTCCCTCGTGGGCCTGTCCATGTCCGTGTTCCTGGGGCGTCTGGGCGTGCCGCACACGCTCGTCGAACGTCACACGGGCACGTCGATCCACCCGCGC
This sequence comes from Streptomyces yamdrokensis, assembly GCF_053890455.1. Classification (NCBI taxonomy): domain Bacteria; kingdom Bacillati; phylum Actinomycetota; class Actinomycetes; order Kitasatosporales; family Streptomycetaceae; genus Streptomyces; species Streptomyces yamdrokensis. The sequence goes on along the minus strand of NZ_CM132679.1, from coordinate 674,056 downwards.
GGGCGCGGCAACAACGTGCGCACCATGGAGCTGTTCCGGGTGGCCGGGGTGGAGCAGCAGATCAGGGAGGTCGCGTCGGTCCTCGCGGACAACCACGGCATCATGCAGACGCCGAGCCTGGCGGACGGCGACGGCGAGTGGCTGTTCAAGGAGATCGATCCCGGAGGCGGACTGGCCCGGTTCAGCCCCGCCGGGTGGTGCCAGTGCAGCCAGAACGACCTCGAACCGGTGCTGCTGGCCCACGCCCGTGAACTCGGCGGCGATCTGCGCTTCGCGACCGAGCTGATGTCGTTCGACCAGGACGACGACGGGGTGACGGCCCAGGTCAAGAGCCGGGAGACCGGCGAGCCCACCATCATCCGCGCGGACTACCTGGTCGCCGCGGACGGCCCGCGCAGCCCCGTGCGGGAGCGGCTCGGCATCAGGCAGAGCGGTCCGGGCGACCTGTTCCACAACGTGAGCGTCACCTTCTCCTCCCGCGACCTCGCGGGCGTCGTCGGCGACCGGCGGTTCATCGTCTGCTACCTGACGAACCCGGAGGCCGACGGGGCACTGCTGCCCGTCGACAACACCGAGAACTGGGTGTTCCACGCCCCCTGGCACCCCGAAGACGGCGAGACGCTCGAGGAGTTCACCGACGAGCGGTGCGCCGCCCACATCCGGCGGGCGGTCGGCGTGCCCGACCTCGACGTCAAGATCACCGGTCGGGCCGCCTGGCACGCCGCCGAGCGGGTCGCCGACCGGTACACCGACCGCCGGGTCTTCCTCGCCGGAGACTCGGCCCACGAGATGTCGCCCACCGGGGCGTTCGGCTCCAACACCGGCATCCAGGACGCGCACAACCTCGCCTGGAAGCTGGCCGCCGTCCACGCCGGCTGGGCGGATCCCGGGCTTCTGGAATCCTACGAGGCCGAGCGACGGCCGGTCGCGGAGGCGACCAGCGCCCGGGCCTCGAACCGCTCGGTCGAGCACAGCCACCCCGGCTACACACCCGCGGCGGGCGCCGGCAGCAAGGGCCCCAAGGGCGGAATCCTCAACGTGGCGCTGGGCTACCGCTATCCGCAGGGCGCGGTCGTCGGCGGCGACCCGGCGGCGCCGGTCGTCCCGGAAGGGCTGCAGCTGACGGGGGAGCCGGGCACCCGGGCCCCCCACCTGTGGCTGAACCGCGACGGAGTCCGCATCTCCACCCTCGACCTGTACGAGCGGTCCCTGGTGCTGCTGACCGGCGAGTCGGGCGACGGCGCCTGGCACACCGCGGCGGCACGGACGGCACAGCAGTTGCGGGTGCCGCTCGACGTCCACCGGATCGGTACCGGCCCCGCCGCGGACCTGACGCCGGACGACGGAGTCGACTGGGCCCAGGCCCACGGCGTCACCGGGGACGGCGCGGTCCTGGTCCGCCCCGACGGATTCGTGGCGTGGCGCTCCGAAGGGGCGGCGGCGGACCCCGCGACGGCGTTGCGGAAGGCCGTCACGGACATCCTGGCCCGGAAACGGGACTGACGGCGCGCGCGGTGAGGCGGCGTCAGGCTCCTCTGACGCCGCCCTGCCGTCCCCGCTCCGCCTTGGCCTTGTGCTGTTCGAACCGCTGGACCGCGGGCCCGTCGTCGTTCCACGGCCACGGGGTCACCGTGCCCTGGAGCGCCTCGAAGACATGGTGCGCGTCGACGGCCCGGCCGGCCGCGCACAGCGCGTACGCCAGGACGTTCAGGTCCGCCTGGGCCGCCGCGTGCTGGAAGAATCCCGGCTTCGCCCAGAGGGATGCGGCCTGCTCCAGCGAGGCCGCGATCTGCCCGCCGTCCCACAGCTGACCGGCCGTCATGGCCCGGACGCCGCCCTGCGCCACCAGTCCCTGGTACTGCCGGACGGCCGCGGTCAGTTCGATCGCGGCGCACGGCGCGTTGGCCGGTATCCGGGTGCGCACCACATCGATGAAGTCCAGGACGGCCGCGCTCGAACCCCCTTCCTCCGGCGACAGATGGGCGAGCATCTGCAGATAGGCCTCGCGGTGCCAGCGGTCGCGTCCGGTGGCCTCCCGCCAGATGGCGTTGACCTCGCTCTGCGGATACCGCTCGATGCGGGCCATGCCGAGCAGGACCACCCAGGGCAGCGGATCCGCCGGGCTCAGCTCCGCGGCCCGATGGCACTGGGTCACCAACTGTTCCGCGTCCTCCAGGTGTCTGTCCCGCAGGCCGCGCGTCAGGCCGACCCACGAGTGGAACACCAGCGCGTCGGGATTCTTCGGCGACCTGGTCAGCCAGGCCGAGGCCAGGTCGGACCCCGATTCGGCCGTCTCCCCGGCCAGCACGGACACCCGGTGGCTGCGCCGGTCCCAGTTGTCCCCGGTCTCCTCGAGGAACCCCGCGACGAGAGTCACCTCTGTCGGCTTGACGCCCCCACCGCGCTTGCTCACCTGCCGGAGGACGCGCGCGAGGGCGTCGTCGTCGAGGGCGGGGACAATGCGGGGACGTTTACCGGTACGACTACTGAAGAGCGCCATGTCCGCAGACTAGGAACTGTGCCGGGCTGGGCAACCGATACGAGCCGATCGTTACCGATCCGGACCTCGACGTGACGCGGTTTCGCCACCACGTTGGCACCCGGGGCCTGTACGGGCGCTTCCTTATGGGTGGTTGAGAAAGCCGACGCAGAGCGGCGGGGCGGGGCCGACTGCTCGCCGGCCCCGCCCCGCCGTACCCTCCGCGTACCTTTTGGCGGTATGTCCTTCCGCCTGTCCGTCCGTTCCCCCCCGTGCCCGGCCGGTCAGGAAGCCGGAGCCGGCGCCGGGAAGGTCGGGTACTCCACCCCGGAGACGTGCTGGACGACCCGGACGACCTGGCAGGAGTAGCCGAACTCGTTGTCGTACCAGAGGTACAGGATCGCGTTGTCGCCCTCGACCTTGAGGGCGCCGGCGTCGACGATCGAGGCGTGCCGCGAGCCGATGAAGTCGCTGGAGACCGCGTCGGGGGCGCTGATGAAGTCGATCTGGCGCTTCAGCGGCGAGGTGAGCGACACCTCGCGGAGGTACTCGAGCACCTCGCCGCGGTCGGCCTCGCGGCCCAGCTGCAGGTTGAGGATCGCGATGGAGACGTCCGGCACCGGGACCCGGACCGAGCTGCCGGTGATCGTCGCGTCGAGGTCGGGCAGCGCCTTGGCGACGGCGGAGGCGGCACCCGTCTCGGTGATCACCATGTTCAGTGGCGCGGAGCGGCCGCGGCGCTCGGACTTGTGGTAGTTGTCCAGCAGGTTCTGGTCGTTGGTGAACGAGTGGACGGTCTCCACGTGGCCGCGCAGCACGCCGTACTCGTCCGCCATCGCCTTGAGCGGCGGGACGATCGCGTTGGTGGTGCAGGACGCGCAGGAGATGATCTGCTCGTCGGGCTTGAGGGTGTCGTGGTTCACGCCGTGCACGATGTTGGGCACGTCACCCTTGCCGGGCGCGGTCAGCACCACCTTGTCGACGCCGGGCCGCAGGTGCAGCGAGAGGCCCTCGCGGTCGCGCCACTTGCCGGTGTTGTCGATGAGGATGGCGTTCCTGATGCCGTACGCCGTGTAGTCCAGCTGTGACGGGTCGTCGGCGTAGATCACCTTGACGGTGTTGCCGTTGGCGACGATCGTGCTGTTCGCCTCGTCCACGGTGATCGTGCCCTGGAACTGACCGTGCACGGAGTCGCGTCGCAGCAGGGAGGCGCGCTTGACGATGTCCTGCTCGCCGCCCCGGCGGACCACGATGGCGCGCAGCCGCAGGCCGTTGCCGGAGCCGGACTTCTCGATGAGCAGGCGGGCGAGGAGCCGGCCGATACGGCCGAAGCCGTAGAGGACGACGTCGCGCGGCTCGCGCCGGTCGATCTTGTGGGTACCGGTGGCCCCCGCCACGGCCTCGGCGGTGAACTCCTCCACCGACAGTCCGCGGTCGTCGGTGCGGTAGGTCGCGGCGAGCAGACCGAGGTCGATCTGGGACGGGCCGAGGTCGAGCGCGGTGAGCGCCTGGAGGAACGGCAGCGTCTCGGTGACCGACAGTTCCTGGCCCGAGATCTGACGGGCGAAGCGGTGGGTCTTGAGGATCGAGACCACCGACTTGTTCACCAAGGAGCGGCTGTGCAGCAGGACGGTGACGTCGCGCTCGCGGTGCAGCTTCCCGATGATCGGGATCATCGACTCCGCGATCTCCTCGCGGTGTTTCCAGTTGGTGAACGAGTCTTCGTTGACAGTCACAGGATTATCTTTCGAGCTAGGCGGCGCTCATATGATAACTATGCCGGTCAGGGGGGTCCGAGGGGGTGCCTGCCCTTCGGGTGTCCAGCAGGATTGCGGCCCGCGCGATCGGGTACGCGTGCAGGACCGTGCCCGGAGCGGATCCAGGCCCGACCGCTGATCCGCCGTTCTGGCGATCCGCCGATTCCGTCCGGGGCGGGTCCGTACGACCGCCGTTACGAGGGAAACTGTCATGGAGACACCTGCGCACGAGAACAACGCCCCCACGTCCGCCCAGCGGGCCCTGAACACTCTCGCCGAGAACACCCAGGACACGGCGGCACTGGACGCCCTCGCCCACAGTGACGTACTGATCCCCGTGCCCGACGACGCGGGCGACGAGGCCGCCGAGCCCGGCGCGGTCGCGCTGCCCGTGATGGAGCAGCCGGACGGCATCCAGGTGGTGCCGGTGTTCACCTCGGAACTGGAGATGTCGGGGCTGCTGCCCTTCGTCTCCCGCTACCGGCTGGTGCCGCTCGGGGCGCTGGCCGCGCAATGGCCGGCCGACGAACTGTCCCTCACCATCGACGGCAGCTCGGAACACCGCCTCACGCTGACGTCCGAGGGGGTGCGAACCCTGCTTGCCCGTCCCTAGGCGCGCCGCCGGGCATGCCGCGGCCGTCCGGTGCGGCGGACTGCTCGCCCAGCGCGCGGGTCAGGGCCGCGCGCTGGAGCGGCAGTACCTCGGCGTGCAGGTCGTGGCCCTTGGCGGTGAGCGTGACGTAGACACCCCGCCGGTCCTCCGCGCAGATGCTGCGGGCGACCAGACCGTCCTTCTCCAGCCGGGCGATGAGGCGGGACAGTGCGCTCTGACTGAGGTGGACCCGCCCGCCCAGGTTCTGCACCCTGCACTGCTCGCCCTCCCGGGGCGACGCGGTCGCGAGCAGGTCGAGCACCTCGAAGTCGGATGCGCCGAGACCGTGCGGATGCAGCGCGCGGTCGATCTCGCCGAGGGTGCGGGCGTGCACCGCCAGGATCTCCCGCCACCGCTCCTCGAGCCGGACGCCGACCGTGTCCGCTGTCATGGTTGAACAGTAACACTTGTCCGGTATTCAACTAATGGTGGAGCGGCGCACGTCACGCCCGGACCCGGCGCGTGTTCTAGGTCGACTCGCGCTTCACCAGTTCCGTCGGGAGGATCACCGTGGCCGGGTCCTCACCGCCGACCTGGGCCAGCAGAACCCGTACCATCTCGGAGCTGATGCGGTCCCACGGCTGCCGGATCGTGGTCAGGCCGGGGCTGGTGGAGACCGCGGCCTGGGAGTCGTCGAAGCCGCCGACCGCCACGTCCTCCGGTACCCGCCGCCCCGCGCGGTGCAACGCCGTCAGCACACCCTGCGCCATCAGGTCCGAGGCGACGAACACGGCGTCCACGTCGGGCGCCCCGGCCAGCAGCCGCTCCGCGCCCGCCTCGCCGCTGGCCCTGCTGTAGTCGCCGGAGACGATGAGCCGCTCGTCGCTCTCGATACCGGCCTCGGCGAGCACCTCCTTGTACCCGGCGAGGCGTTCCACGCCGCCCGGGGTGTCGAGCGGGCCGGTCACCATGCCCACCCTGCGCCGGCCGAGCGACAGCAGATGGCGCACCATGTCACGGGCGCCGTCCCGGTCGTCCGCGGCCACGTGACTCACCTTGGAACCCAGCCCGATGGGCTTGCCGCACGCGACCAGCGGGACGCCCGCGGCCCGCAGCTCCTCGGCCACCGGATCGCCCGAGTGACTGGAGACCAGCAGCACCCCGTCGACATGTCCGGCGGTGATGTACCGCACTATGCGCCGCCGTTCGGCCTGCGTGCCGGCGATCATCAGCAGCAGCGGAATGTCGTGCGCGGCCAGTGCCTGCGTACAACCACGCAACAGCACATTGAAGTTGGGGTCCTCGAAGAACCGCTCCTGAGGCTCCGTCAGCAGGAAGCCCACCGAGTCGGAGCGGCCGGTGATCAGCGAGCGGGCGTGCCGGTTCACCACGTAACCCGTCCTGCGGATCGCGGCGTTGACCGCTTCCGCCGCGGACGGGCTGACGTAGTGGCCGCCGTTGAGCACACGCGAGACGGTGCCGCGCGAGACACCGGCCTCGCGCGCCACGTCGTGGATCGTCGGCGGCCTGCGCCTGCCCCCCGTGTTGCTCATGGTCATGACTTTACGGCTCCGGACAGCAGATCCAGGCTCCAGAACCGCTGGATGACCAGGAAGAGCGCGACCAGCGGGAACACCGCGAGGAACGCACCCGTGATCACCAGGGTGTACAACGCCGGGGTGTTGGCGCCCTGTTCGAGGAGCGTGTGCAGACCGAGCGTGATGGGGAACTTCTCGTCGTCGCTGAGCATGATGTACGGCAGCAGGAAGTTGTTCCAGATCGCGACGAACTGGAACAGGAACACCGTCACCAGTCCGGGCAGCATCATCGGCAGCGCGACCCGGGTGAAGATGCGCCACTCGCCGGCCCCGTCCATCCGCCCGGCCTCCACCACGTCGGACGGCACCGACGCCGCGGCGTAGATCCGCGCGAGATAGACGCCGTACGGGGAGAGGATCTGCGGCAGCAGCACGGACAGGTAGGAGTCCGTGAGGTCCGCCTGGGCGAGCAGCAGGTACTGCGGGACGGCGAGGATCACCGGCGGCATCAGCACACCCGCGAGCAGCACGTTGAACAGCGTCTCGCGGCCCCGGAAGCGGTAGACCGCCAGCGCGTAGCCGCTGACCGCCGACACACACGTCGACAGCAGGGCGCCGAGGCCGGCGTACAGGGCGGAGTTGCCCATCCACGTCCAGTAGACGCCGTCGCGGTAGGCGTTCAGGTCGGAGAGGTTCTCGGTGAAGCCGGTGCCGGGCCAGAACGTGAACGTGGAGAACAGCTCACTGCCGGACTTGGTGGACGCGACGACCACCCAGGCGACCGGCAGCAGGCAGTACAGCGCGCCGAGCAGCAGCGTCAGGGTGGGGATCAGGGCGGTCCGGCGGGGCCGCGCCGGAGCCCGGCCGGTGCCCGGGGCGGTGCCGGCCACGGGCTCGGCCTTGTTCAGGGCCACGGAACTCATCGGGCGGCTCCTTGACTGTCGTCCTGCTTGTTGCGTCGGTTCGCGGCCCGCAGGAAGCCGAAGGAGAGCACCAGGGTGGCGAGCGCGATGAGGGCGGCCTGCGCGGCGGCGGAGTGGATGTCGCCGTTGCCGAAGGCGTCCTGGTACACCTTCATCAGCGGACTCCAGGTGGTGGAGACGGAGTTGGTGAGCGGCTTCAGCGTGGTCGGTTCGTTGAAGACCTGGAGCGTCGCGATGATCGAGAAGAAGAAGGTGAGCACCAGCGACGGCGCGACCATCGGAATCTTGATCTTCAGTGCGATCTGCAGCGGGGTGGCGCCGTCCAGCTTCGCCGCCTCGTACACCTCGAGCGGGATGGCCCGCAGCGCGGTGTAGATGACGATCATGTTGAAGCCGGTGCCGCCCCACACCGCGATGTTCGACAGGGCGAGGAACAGCGGACCGCCGTCCAGCAGGTCCGGCTGCGGCAGGCCGAACGTGTCGAGCACGAAGTGGAACGGGCTCACGTCGGGCAGGTACAGAAAGCCCCACAACAGCGCCGCGATCACGCCCGGGATGGCGTACGGCAGGAAGATCGCGAGCCGGGTGAAGGGCGCGAGCCGCACCCGCTCGGAGTCCAGCATCAGCGCGAACACCAGGGCGAGCCCCAGCATCACCGGCACCACGATGCAGCCGTAGCCGAGCACACGCAGCGCGCCGTCCAGCAGCTCGCTGTCGGAGAGGGCGGCGGTGTAGTTCTCCAGGCCGGCCCAGACCTCCGTGCGGGCGCCCGCGCCCAGGCCGAGCCCGGACACCTGCACCTTGCGGAAGCTGAGCCAGACCGCGTACCCGATGGGCAGCGCGAAGAAGAGCAGGAAGAGAACCGTCGCGGGGATCAGGAAGAGGAAGGGGGCGCTGCGGGTGCGCCTGAGTGCAGAGGTGCGGGACGGGCGGGCGTACGGGGCCCCTTCGACCCCGTACGCCTTCCCACGTGCCGGGGGTGTCACGGAGCGACCTCGAAGCCCTGCTTCTTCAGGTCGGCGACCGTGTCCTGCTGCATGCTGTCCACGGCGGCGACGAAGTCGGACTTGTTCTTCGCGGCGGCACCGAAGGCGTCCTTGAACGTCGTGTACGCCACGTTGACGTTCGGGCCCCAGGCGGACGGCGCGGTGGTCTGCGCGATCTCGGCGGCCTTCTTGTAGAAGTCCGGCTGGTTGGAGAAGTACTCCGGCGGGGTGGTGAAGGCGCCGCTGAGCTGGGCCGAGGTGGAGGCGGGGTAGATGCCGCTCTCCTTCGCCAGCGCGTTCAGCGCCTCGCCGTCGGTGTTCAGCCAGGTGGCGAACTTCGCGGCTGCCTCCTTGTTCCCGGAGTCCGTGGTGACGCCGGTGGAGGAGCCGCCCCAGCTGCCGGTGCTGTTCTCCCCGTCGGTCCACTGGGGGAGCGGGGCCATGGCCCACTTGCCCTTGGTGTCGGGCGCGGCCGTGCTCAGCGTGCCCGGCGCCCACACGGCGCTGACCCACGCGATCTGCTTGCCGGTGTTGAGCGCCTTGTTCCAGGCCGGGGTGTACATCGGCTGGTTGTCGATGGCACCCTCCTTGACCAGGCCGCCCCAGAACTCGGCGACCTTCTTGGTCGCGTCGTCGGAGATGCCGACCTTCCACTTGGTGCCGGACGTGGTCCACCACTGCGCGCCGGCCTGCTGGGCGAGCCCCGCGAACAGCCCCGAGTCGTTGGCGGAGAACGTGGTCAGATCCGTCTCCGGTGACTCCTTCTTGAGCTTGCGCGCGGTGTCCGCGAACTCGTCCCAGGTCGTCGGCACCGTCAGGCCGTACTCCTCGAACAGGTCCTCGCGGTAGTAGAACATCATCGGCCCGATGTCCTGCGGGACCGCGTACACCGCGTCGGTGCCGAGCGTGGTCTGCTGCCAGACGCCGTCCGCGAACTTGCTCTTCGCGTCGCCCACGTCCTTCGAGATGTCGGCGAGCGCGTCATTGCTGACCAGCGTGGGCAGCGCCTGGTATTCCGCCTGCACCAGGTCCGGGGCCTTGCCCGCCTTGTGCGCGGTGAGGATCTTGGTGACCAGCGTGTCGCCGGACGCCTGCTTCTTCACCGTGACCTTGATCTGCTCCTTCTTGCCGGGCCCCTCGTTCCACAGGTCCACGACCTTGTCCATGCCCGGGGCCCAGGCCCAGTACGTCAGTGAGACCGGACCGGACCGGGCCCCGCTGTCGTCGTCGGACGACGAGCCGCACGCGGCCAGCGTGGTGGCGCCGAGCGTGACCGCTATGGCGGAACTCACGAGGCGACGGTGCTTCGTGTATCGCATGGAACTCTCCCCTGACCTTGGGCCCCCGCCTCTCGCGAAGACCTGCTGCCCAGCTGCGCGCGGCTCGTACCGTGGCTCGCGCTGCTCTGTGAGCGTTCACAGTAGAGAAACATCCCGGACACTTGTCAATGGTTGTTGCTGTGCGGTTATGTTGGCTTAGTGCCGCCCAAAGTGTGTGTGCACGTTCCCAGCAGTTCGACATATCGGGAGACAATCCATGCCGGAGACCACCCCCACGGGCCTCACCGGGCTCGCCTTCGGTGGGGACTACAACCCCGAGCAGTGGCCGGAAAGCGTCTGGGCCGAGGACGTCCGGCTGATGCGTGAGGCCGGCGTCACCATGGTGAGCGTCGGCATCTTCTCCTGGGCCCTGCTGGAACCCGAACCCGGCGTCCACGACTTCGGCTGGCTCGACCGGGTCCTGGACCTGCTGCACGAGAACGGCATCCGCGTCGACCTGGGTACGCCCACCGTGGTGCCGCCCGTCTGGTTCTACCGCGCCCATCCGGACGCGCTGCCGGTCACCGCGGACGGGGTGCGCTACGAATTCGGCTCCCGCGGCGCCATCTGCCACAGCAACGCCGCCTACCGCGCCGCCGCCGCGGACATCACCACCCGGCTCGCCGAGCGTTACGGCGACCATCCCGCGCTCGCGATGTGGCACGTCCACAACGAGTACGGCGTCCCCGTCTCCGCCTGCTACTGCGACGGCTGCGCCGCCCACTTCCGCCGCTGGCTCGCCCGTACCTACGGCACCGTCGACGCCGTCAACGAGGCCTGGGGCACCGCCTTCTGGGGCCAGCGCTACGCCGGCTTCGAGCAGATCAACCCGCCGCGGGCCACCCCGACGGTCGGCAACCCCGGCCAGGCGCTGGACTACCGGCGGTTCGCCGACGCCACCGTGCGGGAGAACTTCACCGCCGAGCGGGACATCCTGCACCGCCTCGCGCCCGGCATCCCGGTCACCACCAACTTCATGACGGCCCTCAGCCAGTGCGACTCCATGGACTACTGGGCCTGGGGCCGCGAGGTCGACTTCGTCACCAACGACCACTACCTGATCACCGACGGCCGCCGCACCCACGTGAACCTGGCGATGTCCGCCGACCTCACCCGCTCCGTCGCGGGCGGCGCCCCCTGGCTGCTGCTCGAACACTCCACCTCGGGCGTCAACTGGCAGCCCCGCAACCCGGCCAAGGCACCCGGCCAGATGGCCCGCAACTCCCTCGCCCACGTGGCACGCGGTTCCGAGGGCGCCATGTTCTTCCAGTGGCGCCAGTCCCGGCGCGGCGCCGAGAAGTTCCACTCGGCGATGCTCCCGCACGGCGGCACCGACACCCGCGTATGGCGCGAGGTCGTCGAACTCGGCGCACACGTCGACGCGCTGGCCCCCCTGCGCGGCACCCGCACCGAGGCCGACGTCGCCGTGCTGTGGGACTGGCACTCCTGGTGGGCGCAGAACCTCGACTGGCACCCCAGCGAGGACCACGACGCCCGCGAACGGGCCGACTCCTTCTACGAGGCGCTCTACGACCGCCACCTCACCGTCGACTTCGCGCACCCGGAGGCCGACCTGTCGGGGTACCCCCTGGTCGTCGTCCCCGCCCTGTACCTGATGACCGAGGCGGCCGGGGACAACCTCAAGGAGTACGTCGAGAACGGCGGTACCCTCGTCGTCTCGTACTTCTCCGGCATCGTCGACGAGCACGACGCCGTGCACGACGGCGCCTACCCCGGCCCTCTGCGGGACGTCCTCGGCCTGACCGTCGAGGAGTTCTCGCCGCTCCCGGCCGGCGGGCGGGTGCGCCTGACCGGCCCCGACGGCTCCGAGCTCGACGCCGACGTATGGTCCGAGTTCGTGGTGCCGCGCGGCGCCGAGACCGTCTGGACCTACGCCGACGGCCTCACCGCCGGCCGCCCCGCCGTCACCAGGCACCGCCTCGGTGAGGGCAGCGCCTGGTACGTCTCCACCCGCCTGGGCGCCGAAGGACTGGACACCCTGCTCGGCCGGGCCGTGGGGGAGACCGGGATCACCCCGCGCGCCGACCTGCCCCGCGACGTCGAAGTGGTGCGCCGCACCGGGGAGTCCGGCACCTTCCTGTTCGTGATCAACCACACCGCCGGCGACACCAAGGTGCCGCTGGACACCCCCGGCACCGAGCTGCTGACGGGTGAACGCGCCGCGGGCCGCCTGGCGGTCCCGTCCGGAGCCGTCCGGGTCGTCCGACTCGACGGCTGAGCCACGACTCCCCTCCGCCCGCGTGAGCAGCGCACGCCGCGGGCGGAGGGAGGCCTCCGCCCCGCCGCGGGCGGGGGCGACCCCTCTCCCACGTCGAAGGGACGACGAACACCCATGTTCCATCCCAGACGCACGCGCACACACACCCGTACAACCGTCCTCAGGGCCCTGCTGCTGCCGCTCGCCGCGGGGCTCTCCCTCACCGCACTGCCCGCCCAGACCGCGACCGCGGCGAGCACCCTCACCAACGGCGGCTTCGAAGCCGACGGTTCGGGCGCCGCCACCCCGGCCGGCTGGTCGGAGTACGGCTCCACCGCCGCCTCGTACTCCGAGTCCGGTGGACGCAGCGGCAGCCACCGCCTCTCCCACTGGTCGTCCTCGGCCTACCAGGTGGAGACGTACCAGTACCTGTCCGGTCTGACCAACGGCGACTACAAGCTGACCGCCTGGGTCCGCTCCGGCGGCGGTCAGAACGCCGCCCACCTCGCCCTCAAGAACTGCGGCGGCGCCGAACAACGCACCGACCTGCCGGTGTCCGCCAGCGACTGGATACGGATCGTCGTACCCGTCAGGGTGACGAACAACCAGTGCACGATCAGCGTCAACAGCGATGCCAACGCGGGCAACTGGATCAACGTCGACGACCTGACCTTCGCCCCGGGGACCTCCGGCCTGGCGGTCAAGGGCGCCGACATCTCGTCCCTGCCCAAGAGCGAGGCCAAGGGCGGCGTCTACCGGACCGCCTCCGGCAACGCCGGTGACGGCATCGCCATCCTGCGCTCGGCCGGCATGAACTACGCCCGCCTCAAGGTCTGGGTGGACCCGGCCGACGGGTACAACAACAAGGCGCGCGTCCTCGCCATGGCCCAGCGGGTCAAGGCCCAGGGCATGAAGCTGCTGGTCGACTTCCACTACTCGGACACCTGGGCCGATCCCGGCAAGCAGAACAAGCCCGCCGCCTGGGCGGGGCACTCCTACAGCCAGCTGAGGGCGGACGTGTACCAGCACACGTACGACGTCCTCAGCGCCCTCAAGGCACAGGGCACCACCGCCGACATGGTCCAGGTCGGCAACGAGATCAACGGCGGCATGCTCTGGAACGAGGGCTCCACCGACAACTGGACGCAGCTCGCCGGCCTGCTCAACTCCGGCTACGACGCGGTCAAGGCGGTCGCCCCGTCCACCACCGTCGCGCTGCACCTGGCCGAGGGCGGCGACCTCGACGGCACCCGCTGGTGGTTCGACAACGCGGTGTCCCGGGGCGTGAGGTTCGACGCCATCGGGCTGTCGTACTACGGCTACTGGCACGGCACGCTGCACGACTTCCAGACCACCCTGGACGACGCCGCCTCCCGCTACGGCAAGCCGGTCTTCCTCGCCGAGACGGCCTACCCGTTCCGCCTCGACAGCGAGGACGGGCTGGAGAACATCATCGACCTCACCGGGGAACTCGTCCCCGGCTACCCGGCCACCGCGGCGGGCCAGAGCCGGTGGATGAACGACGTGGCGAGCATCGTGGAGGCCGTCCCGAACGGGCGCGGCCTCGGAATCTTCTACTGGGAGGCCACCTGGACCGCCCGCACCGGCAACGGCTGGGACCCGGCCGACCCGGCCTCCGGCAACGGCTGGGAGAACCAGGCGCTGTTCGGCTACGACGACCGGGCCCTGCCCGCGATGTCGTGGTTCGGCCACCGGTGAGCGTGTGAGCTCCTGACGTACGCCGGGGCCCGGCCGCACACATGACGGTACGTGTGCGGCCGGGCCCCGCACTGGTGTGCCGCCGGGCCCGTGTGTTCTTCAACCACCTTTTCTCCGGGGCGGGTCGGCTCTCCGAGGCAACGTGCCGGAGCGCCTGGCACGGAGGCGTCGGCCGCGGGACAGTGAAAGCGCCGGGAGGGGACGCCGGGGCGGAGGCGGACGACATGATCAGGACGCCCGACGACGGGACACGGCTGCACGTCCTGGCCTGGCCGAGGGAACCCGGCCGCGCCGAACACGGCGCCACCGCGCAGGCCGTCGCCGGCCGGTTCGGCATGACCCGCCCGGTCGCCCTCACCCACCTCCGGCGGCTCACGGCCGTCGGCATGCTGCGCACCGGCGGCGTCGCCGGGCGTCCGTGCCACCGGTGCGACGAGGTGCGGATCGCCGAGGTCGCGCGGATGCTCGAAAAGGGCTGGTGACGCGTACGGCCCACGGCATACACGTCCGTGGGCCCCTGGCCGCGGGCCTTGGGTTCTATCGGTCCTTGCACTGTGCCCGCCCGGGTCGCGCGGCCCGGCACCGCACCTCGCCGCGTTGCCACAGAGCCCTGGTGGCTCCGCCACGAGGGCTCTGTGGCGCCTCGCGATGCTCCCCACTGCCTGAAAGGCGTGGACGGTACCCCCGGCACCGGACCACGCGACCTCACCGGGCGCTCACAGTGCAAGGACCCCTTAGACTGACCCCCGGCCGCGAGCACGTCCCGCGGCGCGGCGGTGGGGCCCGCCGTACCCGAACCGCGGCACCGCCGCCAACGGTCCCTACTTGTTGCAGACGCGCGCCCGCACGTCCGGGCCGCCCGACGAGTAGGAGACGTACGCCCGTGCCACCCCCGCCCCCACCCGCCCGGGCCCGCCCCGTCCTCCGCGCGCACGCTTCCGTCGTCGCCGTGGTCGCAGCCGGCGGGGGAGCGGGCGCCGCCGCCCGCCATGCCGCCTCCCTGTGGTGGCCGACACCGGCGGACGGCTTCCCGTGGACGACCCTGTGGGTCAACATCACCGGCTGCGCGGTGATCGGCGTCCTCATGGTGATCATCACCGGGGGCCGTGCCGCCCACCCCCTCGTCCGCCCGTTCTTCGGCACCGGTGTCCTCGGAGGTTTCACCACCTTCTCCACCTACGCCGTCGACGTCCGGAACCTGTTCGACGGCGGCAGCGGGGGCCCTGCCCTCGTCTACCTCGCCGTCACCCCGCTCGCGGCGCTGGCCGCCGTGTGGGCGGCCGCGTCCGCGGCCCGCCGCGTTCTCAGGAGGAGGCAGTCATGACACGGCTGACCGGCGGCGCCCTGCGCCTGACCGTGTTCATCGGGGAGAACGACACCTGGCACCACCGGCCCCTCTACTCGGAGATCGTCCACCGTGCCCACGCGGCAGGACTGGCGGGAGCCAGTGTCTTCCGCGGCATCGAGGGCTTCGGTGCCTCCTCGCTCGTCCACACCTCCCGGCTGCTGTCCCTGAGCGAGGACCTGCCGGTGGCGGTCGTGGTCGTCGACACCGAGGAGCGTGTACGCGCCTTCCTGCCAGAGCTGGACGCGCTCGTCACCGAAGGCCTGGTGACCCTCGAGGCCTGCGAGGTCGTCCGGTACCCGGACGGCGGCCGTGGTGCCCACACGCCCGGGCCGGAAGGCGAGGGCCCGTGACCTGGCTGCTGGTCGTACTGGGCGCCATGGTCGGGGCGCCGCTGCGCTATCTCACCGACCGCGCGGTGCAGTCCCGGCACGACTCGGTCTTCCCCTGGGGGACCTTCACGGTGAACGTCGCAGGCTGTCTGATACTCGGCCTGCTCACCGGCGCGGTGGCCGCGGGCGCCGCGGGCCCGCAACTCCGGCTGCTGCTGGGAACCGGTCTGTGCGGCGCCCTGACCACGTACTCCACCTTCTCCTACGAGACGCTCCGCCTCGCCGAGGCGGGGGCCGTCCGTTATGCCGCCGTGAACGTCGGGGCGAGCGTCGCGGCCGGCCTGGGCGCGGCGTTCGCGGGCGCGGCCCTGGCCGACGTGCTGTGGGCGTAGTGGGCCGTCCGTCCTTGCCCGCCCTTTGCGGGAAGGCGGGCCGCCGTCCGTCAGCGGGCCTCGCGCAGTGGTTCCCCCACGCTCCTGAGATGACGCAGCGCCGTGGCATACGAGGCGAACAGCCCCGTCCGGCAGTACGGGATGCCCAGCTCGGCGCAGTACCGCTCGGTGATGACCTGGGCCCGGCCGAGAGCGGGGGTGGGCATGCTGGGGAAGAGATGGTGCTCGATCTGGTGGTTCAGCCCGCCCATGAAGACGTCGACGAACACACCGCCCGTGACGTTGCGGGAGGTGAGGACCTGACGGCGCAGGAAGTCCAGCCGCTCCCCTTCCTCGACCATCGGCATGCCCTTGTGGTTGGGGGCGAAGACGGAGCCGAGGTAGATCCCGAACAGACCCTGGTGGACGGCGACGAAGGCAAGCGCCCTGCCGGGGGAGAGCACCGTGAACAGGCCGCCGAAGTACACGGCGAAGTGGGCGACGAGCAGGGTCCCCTCCAGCACCGGCCGCTTCACCGCAGGGCCGCGCAGGGCCCTGAAGCTGCTGAAACTCAGGTTGAGGCCCTCCAGTGTCAGCAGGGGGAGGAACAGGGCGGCCTGGTGCTTGCCGATGAACCGCGCGGGGCCCTGCGCCCGGCTCGCCTGGCGGCGCGACCAGACCAGCAGGTCGGGGGCGACATCCGGGTCCTTCCGCTCGTGGTTGGGATTCGCGTGGTGGCGGGTGTGCTTGTTCATCCACCAGCCGTAGCTCATGCCGAGGAGTACGTCGGCCACCAGCAGGCCACCGGCCTCACTGGGGCGCCGGCGCGAGAACACCTGCCGGTGCGCCAGATCGTGGGCGGCCAGTGCGAGCTGCCCGAAGACCACGGCCAGGGCCGCCGCGACGAGCAGCTGGCTCCAGCTGTCGCCCAGGAGGAGGAAGGCGGCGACACCTCCCGCGAGGGCGAGGCCCACGGCCCCCAGGCGCAGGGTGTAGTAGAGGGGGCGGCGCCTGAGCAGCCCTTCCGCGGCCATGCGCCGCGACAGTTCGGCGAAGTCGCTCCCCTTCTCGCGGGCACGTGCGGGCGGGGACGCGGGCGGGGTTTGCGTGGGTACCGTCGGATCGAGCACCGTTGGATTGGCCATGTACGTGAGTATGCGAACGCGGGCCCCGCCGCAGAATGACGTTGACCCCCGGGACGGGGGTGTGGGCAGCCCCAGCGCGGGCACCGTCCTGTCCGGCTTGACACCTTCGGCGTCCGACCCGCACCATCACCCCTGTGAACCTGTCAGGCAGCCAGACAGGTGGGGTCGGGCCGCGGCGCGTCAGCGCGACGGAAGCGGTCCTCTCCCACCTGCGCGACGCCATCGAGCGCGGCGAGTACGCCGTCGGCGACAAGCTCCCCTCCGAGGCGGAGCTGTGCCGCACCCTCGAGGTCTCCCGGCCCGTGCTGCGCGAGGCACTGCGGGCGCTGCAGACCCTGGGCCTGACCGCGTCCAGGACCGGCAGGGGCACCTTCGTCGTCGCCGACGCCGTCGGGGACCCCACCTTCGGCGACTACACGGCCGGTGATCTGCTGGAGGTGCGCCGCCACGTCGAGATCCCGGTCGCCCGGTACGCGGCCCGGCGGCGTACCCCCGAGAACCTCGACCTCCTGCACCGCCTGCTGGAACGGATGGACCGGGAGACCGACACCACCGCCTGGGCGGCCATGGACACCCACTTCCACCTCGCCGTCGCCGAGGCCGGCCAAAATCCCGTGTTCCGCAAGGTCGTCGAGGAGATCCGGGACGCGCTGGCCCGCCAGTCCGCCTTCCTCAACCAGCTCGGGGACCGGCGCGAACAGTCCAACCGCGAGCACCGGGCGATCGTCCAGGCGTTGGCCGAGGGCTCCGAGGAGGACGCTGCCGAGGCGATGTCCCACCATCTCGACCGGGTCGGGACGACCCTGACGGCCATCGTGCGCCCGGCCTCCGCGGCGGACGGCGGGACCCCGCACAGGCGCACCCCGACGGACCCCCACCGGCCCGCACCCACGGAGAAACGATCCCGATGAACAGCACGTCCCCCGCGGCCGCACCCCCGGTCCGCGAACCCTTCCACGCCCCCGTCGCCCAGCTCGTCCGCGGCGGGG
Organism: Streptomyces yamdrokensis; assembly: GCF_053890455.1. Lineage (NCBI taxonomy): Bacteria > Bacillati > Actinomycetota > Actinomycetes > Kitasatosporales > Streptomycetaceae > Streptomyces > Streptomyces yamdrokensis. Next base: position 656,343 of record NZ_CM132679.1, on the reverse strand, counting down.
TCGTGGAGGGTGTCCACTACGGTTCCGTCGTCGTCCTCGGCGCCGACGGTGAGGTCCGGCTCGGGCTCGGTGACATCGAGGCCGCCTGCTACCCGCGCTCCGCGCTCAAGCCCGTCCAGGCCGTCGCCATGGTGCGGGCGGGGCTCCCGCTCGACGGCGAGCTGCTCTCCCTCGCCGCCGCCAGCCACTCCGGCGAGGAACGCCACCTCGCCGGAGCCCGGCGTGTCCTCGCGGGCGCCGGACTCACCGAGGAGCACCTGCGCAACGTCCCGGACCTGCCGTTCGGCCGGGCCGTACGCGAGACCTGGGTACGCGAGGGCCGACCGCCCTCCCGGCTCGCCCAGAACTGCTCCGGCAAGCACGCAGCCATGCTCCTCACCGCCCGGCTCAACGGCTGGTCCCTCGGCGACTACCTCGACCCCGCCCACCCCCTCCAGCGTGCGATCGCCGGGACGGTCGAGGACCTCACCGGGCAGCGCGTCGCCCGGGTGACCGTCGACGGCTGCGGCGCACCCCTGTTCGCCGTCTCCCTGCACGGCCTCGCCCGCGCCGCCGCCCGGATCACCACCGCCCCGCCCGGCACCCCCGAGGCCCGGGTCGCCGACGCGATGCGTGAGCACCCCGCGATGGCCTCGGGCTCCGGCCGGGAGGTAGCCGCCCTGATGAGGGCCGTACCCGGGCTGCTCGCCAAGGACGGCTTCGAGGGCGTACAGGTCGCCGCCCTGCCCGACGGCAGCGCCGTCGCCGTGAAGATCTCCGACGGAGCCGACCGGGCCCGCCTCCCGGTGACCGCGGCCGCCCTCGCCCACGCCGGGGTCGACCCGGACGTGCTCACCGCGTTCGCCGGCGAACCGCTGCTCGGCGGCGGCCTGCCGGTCGGCGGCCTCGGTCCGGTAGCGGCGTTGGAGCCGCTGGCCGGGACCGCCGCACGACGCTGACGGCCTCTCGGAGTGCCGCACGGTGTGAGGGGGCGTGGCGCGGGGTGGTGGTGCGGCGGGCGACATGCGTCGCGGCCGGTCAGTCCGGTACCACCGGACCCCACCTGAGCCGCAGGAACAGGCCCGTGCCCACCGCGCCCAGCAGTGCCGTGCCCGCCACGGTCCACACCACCGTCCGCTCGGGCCCGGCCCCCCGTGCCGCCAAAACCGTGGTGGGGGCCTGGGCGGTCGGGGGCTGTGCCTGGGGCCCCGGCAGCGACGCGGCCCGCAGGGCGTCCAGCGACCCCACCGCATCGACCTCGCCCGACGCCTCGAACCCCCAGTCCAGCAGCGTGCGGGCCTCCTCGTACACGGTGTGCGCGCCGCCCCGCCGGGGGTTCAGCACCGTCACCACGAGGGTGCGTCCGTCCCGGCGGGCCGCCGCCACGAGGGTGTGGCCGGCGCCGCTGGTGTAGCCGTTCTTGATCCCGACGATCCCCGGGTACCGTTCCACCCCGTCCGAGCCGGTGAGAAGCCGGTTGGTGTTGCGGATCGGGTACGACCCGTCGTCGCGGCCCGGGAACACGGCCTCCTCGAGGGAGCAGTACCGGACGAAGTCGGGGTTTTGCAGTCCGGCCCGGCCGAACACCGCCAGGTCGAACGCCGACGACACCTGGCCCGGGGCGTCGTAGCCGTCGGGGGACTTCACCCGCGTGTCGTGGGCGCCGAGGGCGTGGGCCTTGTCCTGCATCCGTTCGGCGGTGACCTTCCAGCCGCCGTTGAGCGAGGCCAGCACGCGCACGGCGTCGTTGCCGGAGCTGAGGAAGACCCCGTTCCACAGGTCGGAGATCCGGTAGGTGAGGTTCTCGGCGACCCCGACACGGCTGCTGCCGGGGCCGATGCCCGTCAGTTCCTCCTCGCTGACGGTGTGCCGGATGCCGGCGGGCAGGGCGGGCAGCAGGGTGAGCGCGAACAGGGTCTTGATGGTGCTGGCGGGCGGCAGCCTGCGGTGCGCGTCGCGCGCGGCGAGCACCGCACCGGAGCCGGCGTCGGCCACCAGCCACGAACGGGCGGACAGCTTCGGGACCTCGGGCGCCCCGGCGCGCGGGCGGACCTGGGTGCCGGAGCGGTGCAGCAGCGCGTCCGGCGTCGCCGCGGGTGCGGCACGCGGTCCCGCGGCCGTCTGTGCTCCGGAGCCGGGCGACGGCGCGGGGTCCGCGCGCGTACCGGCACTCGCCGCGGCGGGGGCGAACGCCAGCAGGCCCGCTGTGCAGAGGGCACAGGTGGATACGGCCGCCCGCGAAGCAAAACCGATAGTCATACCGCAAACGTAGGAAGGGGACCCCGGACGGCCGCGGTGACCGGGCCGCAGGCCCTCCGCAAGCACTCGGATGCCGCACGTCGGTACGACGGCAACGACTGTCCGCGGCAGGGAGGGGCGGCGGCCGGAACGGCCGGGTGCCGGCAACGGCCGGCCGCCCGGGGCGTCAGCTGCCGGGCAGGGTGGGCTGGACGCGCCGGAGGAAGGCCGCGTTGTCGGGGGCCTCACGCATCCGCTCCAGCAGTGTCTCCAGGCCGGACTGCCCGTCCCGGGACCGCAGCACCCTGCGCAGACCGCGGGCGGCCGTCAACTCCGCCGGTGTGAGCAGCAGTTCCTCGCGACGGGTGCCGGACGGGACGATGTCGACGGCCGGGAACAGCCGGCGTGACGCCGCTTCACGGCTCAGCCGGAGCTCCATGTTGCCGGTGCCCTTGAGCTCCTCGAAGTAGAACTCGTCGGCGCGGGAACCGGTCTCCACCAGGGCCGAGGCGAGGATCGTGAGCGAACCGCCCTCCTCGGTCCGGCGCGCGGCACCGAAGAACCGCTTCGGTCCGATCAGCGCCGTGGTGTCGACCCCGCCGCTCATGGTGCGGCCACCGGAGGCGGCGGCGTTGTTGTACGCGCGGCAGAGCCGGGTCAGCGAGTCGAGCAGGATGACGACGTCCTCGCCCGCCTCGACCAGCCGCTTGGCCCGTTCGATCACCAACTCTGCCAGGGCGATGTGCTGCTTGGCGGGCCGGTCGAAGGTCGAGGCGTACACCTCGCCGTGCACCGAGCGCCGCATGTCGGTGACCTCCTCGGGGCGTTCGTCGAGCAGCACCACCATCAGGCGGCACTCGGGGTGGTTTCCCGCGACGGCCGCCGCGAGCTGCTGGATCAGTACGGTCTTGCCGGTCTTCGGCGGGGCCACGAGCAGGCCCCGCTGTCCCTTGCCGACAGGGGCGAGCAGATCGACGACGCGCCCGGCCAGACCGGACGCGGGGTGTTCCAGACGCAGCCGCTCTTTCGGGTGAAGCGGCGTCAGCTCCCCGAAGCGGGGCCGTTCGTGCTGTGCCTCGGGGGCCCGGCCGTTGATCCGGGTGACCTCGGTCAGGCCGCGCCGGTCACCGCGCAGGCCCTCGATCAGGTCGCCCTTGCGCAGGCCGTACCGACGGAGTGCGGCGGGGGAGACGGCGAGGTCGGAGGGGGAGGGCAGACAGGTGCCGGCCCGCAGGTGCCCCTTCCCGGCCGGGTCGATGTCGAGGACGCCGCTGTCGGGCCGGGGCCGCTGCCGGACGGTGGGGCGGTCGAGTGTGGTGGTGGTCATGGGGCCGGTCCTTTCGTGGACGACTGGGGGAGGGAACACATACGGGGAAGGGGAGAACCGCGCAGGAGGACGCATTCAGCGCTCGGGGCGGTGGGAACAGCACCTCGGCCGGGGCGGTGAAACCCTGCTCACGAGGTGGTGTGGGAATGCCGGACGGCCGGCCCGGAACGACGGGCGGAACGGCGCACCGATGAGAATCCGAGGAAGAACTGGCACCGGCGCCTGAATGAGGGCGCAAAACGGATACCGCCTGCACTGTACCACCGGGGTGTGTATGTGCGAAGGGGGAAGCCGGAAGAGGGCCCGCCGGAAGCGACCGGCGGGCCCTCGGGAAGGGCTGGGGGAGCGGTTCGGAGCGAGAACCCCGGGCGGAGCGGTTCGGACGCGTCCGTTCAGGCCGAGGGGGCCTGCGCGGTCCGTGCGATCTGGTCGAACTTCGCGGCCATGGCCGCCTGGAGAGCCTGCGCGCCCGACAAGGGGCGCACCATCACGGTGAGTCGGTCGATGCGGCCGTGATCGTCGACATGGATGATGTCGCAGCCCTCGACCGCGCGGTCGCCCACCCGAGCGGTGAACACGAGCACGTGGTCACGGCCGTTCGCGTCATTGACCTCCCGCACATAGCGGAAGTCCTCGAAGACCTCCGCCACAGCGTGCAGAATCGCCGCGGTGACCGGCCTGCCGGTGTACGGCTTGAAGACGACCGGACTGGAGAAGACGACATTCTCGGCCAGCAGCGCTCCGGCGGCGTCCATGTCGTGCGCCTCCACGGCCTCACGGAATGCCCGCATCACAACTCCTCACAGTCGACGGATCGCACAGTGCGGACGAGGTTGACCTCCCGGGCGGATCCCGGACCCGGGGCTAGGCTGATCCGATGTTCAGCCCAGAAGGCCCCCGCCTGCGTGAACTCGCCGTCCAGGCGCTGTCGTCCGTGCAACGCGGATACGACCTCCTCGCGCCGAAATTCGACCACACCCCCTTCCGCACACCCGACTCGGTGCTCGACGCCACCGCCGAGGCGCTGCGGAGGCTGGGGCCGTTCGACTCCGGGCTCGATCTGTGCTGCGGCACCGGGGCGGGCATGGACGTGCTGGCTCGGGTGTGCCGCCGGAGTGTCACCGGCGTCGACTTCAGCGCGGGCATGCTCGGCGTCGCGCGCGGGCGGAGCCGGCCCGAGGGGCCGACGGCCGGATGGGTACGGGCGGACGCGCGGGCGCTGCCGTTCGGGCCGGCCTTCGACCTGGTGGTGAGTTTCGGGGCGTTCGGCCACTTCCTGCCGGCCGAGCTGCCGGGGCTGTTCGCCCAGGTCCACCGTGTACTGCGGCCCGGCGGACGGTTCGCCTTCCCGGTGGCCGCCCCGCCCCGGCCGGGCTCCCTCGCGTACGGGGTGCTGCTGGGCTTCGACGTGGCGATGCGGGTGCGTAACGCGGTGTGGCGCCCGCCGTTCGTCATGTACTACCGCGCCCTCCGCTTCGGTGATCTCCAGCGCGAGCTGGACCGGGCCGGGTTCTGGGTCGAACTCCACCCGCTGCCCGAGTTCGGGCAGCGGCCGGACGGCAGCCCACGCGTCCGCCTGGTCGTCGCCGAGCGGCCCGAGGAACGGAGGGCCGGCCAATAGGGCCTGTCCGGCGGACCCCGTCGCAGACGCGGGGTCCGGCACGCACTCCTCCACGCTCTTCGGGCAGGGGGAGCCCAGGGCGTCGGCGCTCTCCTGCGCCTTGCAGCCGTACGCACCGGACCCCGCACGCACCGGACCCCGCTCACCCCGGCAGAACAGGCACCGCCGGTTGTCTCCGACTCTGATCCGCCGGGCAGGCGCCCATCGTCGGTCGTGCCGGTCAGACCGCTGCGGGCAAGGTGAACTCGTAGACGAGTGCGTCCTGTTGGGCGTCCACGATCAGCTCCGTGATCTCCAGCGGCCGGGCGTACTGGTCGTGCACCCGCCGGGTGACCCGTACGGACGGTGTGCCCGCGATCCTGGTGATCGTGTCGCGGTGGTGCAGCGTCAGCCCGGCCCTGCGCAGCCAGTCGTAGGCGCGTCGCAACTCCGCGGCCGTGGCGCCGTCGGCGCGGTCGCGGCAGCGGGCCAGCTCCTCGACCTCCGAGAGCGCCACGGCGGAGAACGAGCTCACCGCCGTACGCAGTTCGCGCCCGTCGGCCGACGCGGACCAGTAGCGGTGCACCAGCGTCGGCCGGGAGGGCGCCAGGGCCAGTGCCTCGGCGTGCCCGGGCGGCGGCGACTCCCAGGACACGGTGGCCCGTGCCATCGCGTCCCGGCCGGCGCACCGCGCGCCGACCGGGAAGGTGAGCGAGGCGGGCGTCTCCACCGGCGGCCCCTGCAGGGTGGCATGGCTGCCCCGCCGGTCGGTGGCGACCAGGCCGTCGCGGCGCAGCACCTCCAGCGCCTGCCGTACGGTCTCCCGGCTCACTCCGAAGTGCTCGGCCAGCCGCCGCTCACCCGGGAGCCGTTCGCCGGGCGGAATGGCTCCGCCGCGCAGCTCGCCGAGCAGTTCCGTCGCGATCCGCCGGTAGAGCGGTTCGTCGCCGGAGTGCGGAGGGCCGTGCGGAGCGGTGCGCGGTGTGGTGGGTGGCGAGGCTTGTAAAGGGTCGTGCGGGGTGGTGCGGGCCATGCCGCGCCTCCTGTTGGTGACGTCCCGTAGTGGTGTGGGTTCGTTGCGCCACCACATCTACCATTGGTCTAAACCACCAGGGAAGTGCGGTCCGGGAGTTCGGCCGAAACAGGACCGGGGCGATGCGTCCCCGCACGGTGTCGTGCGGGGGCGCGTGCGGTGCGGCGGCGGCCGGGTCCCGTTCTCCGGGAGCCGGATGGATCACGGGAGTCCGCCGCATCCGTCCTGTCCGAAAGTCCGCGGTTCGTTCCCTCAGAGGTGCGGGCGCATCCACCGGAGCTGGGCCGCCTCCTGGAAGGGGCCGCCGCCCTCGTGGTCGTTGAAGTCGTACACCTCGATCGACTTGTCGTCGTGCCCCCAGGCGTTGAACGCCGCGAAGACCGTCGAAGGCGGGCAGGTCTGGTCCTCGAGTCCCGTCGAGAACAGCGCGGGCGCCGAGCCGCGGGCGGCGAAGTGCACGCCGTCGAAGTAGGACAGAGTGCGCAGGGCGTCGTCGGTACGGCCCCGGTGCGTCCTCAGGTAGAGGCCTATCTCCCGGTACGGATGCCGGTCGGTGAGCGTCGTCGCCCGAGGGAAGTCGCACAGGAACGGCACGTCCGGGGCCACCGCCGCCAGGTCCGGGACCAGCCCGCCCACCGCGAGGGTGATGCCACCGCCCTGGCTCGAGCCGAGAACCGCGGTGCGTGCCGCATCGGTCAGGGGGTGGGAGCGGGCCGCCTCCACCGCGCGTACCGCGTCCGTGAACACCCGGCGGTAGTAGTAGTTCTCCGGCGCGTCGATGCCGCGTGTCATGAACCCGGGATACGCGGGCGCGCCGCCCTCCGGGTCCGCCGTGCCGCCACCGCCGCCCCAGGCGCTGCCCTGGCCGCGGGTGTCCATCACGAAGTGTGCCCGGCCCGTCGAGGCCCACAGCAGATGCTCGTGGGGCAGTCCGCGGCCACCGCCGTAACCGATGAACTGCACGACCAGCGGCAGCGGCGCCTCGGCCCCGGCCGGCAGTGTCAGCCAGCCCTTGACCGGATGGCCTCCGAACCCGGCGAAGGTCACATCGAAGACCCGCACCGTGGTCAGACCTGTGTCGACCGGCTCGAAGCGGGCGTCCAGCTCGTGCTCGCGGGCCTCCGTGAGCGTCCTGGCCCAGAACCCGTCGAAGTCGTCCGGTGCCGTGGACGCGCTCCGGTACGCGCGCAGTTCGTCGAGGGGAAGGTCGAACAGGGGCATGGGGGAACCGCCTTTGTGCCGGGACCGTACGAAGCGATCACACCGTACGTGGGCCGTCGTAGCGCCCGCCAGACCCCTCGCCGGACTCGGTCCATGTATACACAAGAACAGAGAGGCGCAGGTAAAGAGCGTGGAAAGCGTTTGCTGCCGACGGGTCCGAAACGGCAGCCCGACCCGGCCTGCCCGGCTTTGCCCCTCCCGGCGCGGGTCAGCCGAAGCGTTCGATACGGATCCGGTCCACGGGCTGTCCGGCCGCGACGAGCAGCCTGGAGGCATGCTCGGCAAAGGAGTTGGAACCGCACACGTAGGCTTCCCACCCGCCCGGAGGGGCTTCGGCCAGGAGTGGCGCCACATGTGCGGCCGCCATACGTCCCACGGCCACGCCCTTCGGCGCGCTGCGGGTGAACACCGGCAGGGTCTCCGAGCCGAACTCACCCCCGTAGATCAACTCCTCGGGGCTGCGTGCCGACACCAGCAGCCGCAGGGGCAGCGACAGGCCCCGGGCCCTGTGGTGCCGCACCATCGACATCAGCGGGACGACACCCGAGCCGGCACCCACCAGGAGTGCGGGCCGGTCGCCCGGCCAGGCGAAGAAGCCGCTCAGCGGACCGCGCACCTCGACCCGGTCGCCGGGCCGGGCCACCGAGTGGAACCAGCCCGACACCTCCCCGCCCGCCACGTGGTCCAGGGTCAGCTCGATGTGCCCGGAGTCGTCCGGCGCGGACGCGATCGAGTAGTGGCGCTGGGCCGCATAGCCGTCCTCGGCGGTCAGCCGCAGCAGCAGATGCTGACCGGGCACATGCCCCGGCCATCCCGGCACGGCGAAGCGGAAGGTCGCGGCGCGCGGTGTCTCGCGACGGATGCCGGTCAGTGTCGCGGTCCGCCACACCGAGGCCGTCTGCTCGCTCACCCCGATGCGCCCGGGCACGGCGAACCGTGTCGGAGGGGCGAACGGAGCCGGTGAGGCCTCCGGGCTTTGGCCCCGTGCCCCCTGCGGCCGCACCGCACGTTCCGTCACCGCAGTCCCTTCGGCCGCCTCAGCCACTTCAACCACTCCAGCCATTTCAGCCGTCTCAGTCACCGGAGTACCGCTGTTCCTCCCAGGGATTGCCGCGCGCGTGGTAGCCGTTGCCCTCCCAGAACCCCGGCTCGTCGTGGTCGAGGAGCCGCAGGCCCGCGATCCACTTGACGCTCTTCCAGAAGTACAGATGCGGCACGATCAGCCGGGCCGGGCCGCCGTGCTCCGGTGCGAGCGGCCGGCCGTCGTAATCCCAGGCGATCCAGGCCCGCCCGCCGGTCAGGTCCGCGAGCGGCAGGTTCGCCGTGTAGCCGGTGTGCGAGTAGGCGACCACATGTGTGGCGGACCCACGGGGCCGGGCCGCCTCCCAGAAGGCGTCCAGGGAGACGCCCCCGAACCGCACCCCGAACTTCGACCAGCTCGTCACGCAGTGGATCGCGCCCTCGTACGCCGAGGCCGGCAGGGCGTGGGCCTGCTCCCAGTTCCAGGTGCGGGGCTCCGCCACCAGCCCGTCGATCCGCAGCGCCCAGTCGGCGGGCGCCAGGTCGGGCGTGACCTCGGCGGACAGGACGGGCCATTCGTCGCCCGCGTCGTACTGGCCGGGCGGCAGGCCGGGGTCGTGCGCGCGGGGGCGGCCGGTGAAGCCGCGGGTGATGTTCACGTGATCGGCGATTCCGTTGCGAGTGGTGCTCAGGTGGTTTTGGACTCAACCGTAAGGGGTGTCCGGGAACACCCGCACACACCGGTCCCGCCCGCCCCCCGACCTCTTGCGGACCACCCGCCTCCCGGGCTCTCCGACCACAGGAAATGTGCCGGACGGCCGGTGATGTCGTCGGGTACTGTTGCGGTCCGGCTGCGGAGGGTCCCAGTCGTCGACGGCTGAGGGGGTGAGACCCATTACCGCTCTGTCAGGTCGGGTGCTCTCACCACGAAGCGACGCGGACCACCCCCAGTAGGTGACCGCGGGAGCATCCTTCGGCTCTCGAAAGGCTCCTGCCGTCATGCCGTCCCGCTCCTCCCGTTCCTCGCGGGTCTCCTCCCCTTCCGTCTCTTTCTCTCCCGCCGCTCCGTCAGCGCCCGCCGCACCGGACTCCGTCGTGGCCGCGCTGCGCGCCGCGGGCTGTGTCTTCGCCGAGGCCGAGGCCGAACTGATCCTCGCCACCGCGTCCACCCCGGCCCACGCGACCGTGATGGTCGAACGCAGGGTCCGTGGACTGCCTCTCGAACTCGTCGTCGGCTGGGCCGAGTTCAGCGGCCGGCGGATCACCGTGGCCCCCGGGGTCTTCGTCCCCCGGCGCCGCACCGAGTTCCTCGTGGCGCAGGCACTCGCGCAGGCACCCGACGCGTCCGTCGTCGTGGACCTGTGCTGCGGTTCGGGCGCCGTCGGCGTCGCCCTGGCCGACGGACTCGGCACGGTCGAGCTGCACGCCGCCGACATCGACCCGGCAGCCGTACGCTGCGCCCGCCGCAATGTCGCGGACCTCGGCGGCCTGGTGCACACCGGAGACCTGTTCGACGCGCTGCCCGGCACGGTGCGCGGCCGGGTCGACATCCTCGCGGCCAATGTGCCCTACGTACCCAGTGACGAGATCGGCCTGCTGCCCCCGGAGGCCCGCGACCACGAGCCACGCGTCGCGCTCGACGGCGGCGCGGACGGGCTCGACGTGCTGCGCCGGGTGGCCGCCGGGGCCCCCGGGTGGCTGGCACCCGGCGGCTGCCTCCTGGTGGAGACCAGCCGCCGCCAGGCCCCCGCTGCCGTGGCCGCCTTCACCGGCGCCGGACTGCGGACCCGTCTGGCCGTTCCGGAGGAGGAGTACGCCCATGTGGTGATCGGCGTCAGACCGTAGCTCCGCCCGACGCGGCGGAACGGCCGGGGGAGGCCGGGCCGCCGGGCAGGGTGGCGCGGGCGACGAGCAGGGCCACGTCGTCGAAGTTGTCGGGCTCGTGCAGGGTGCGCAGCAGCAGGTCGCACATCTCCTCGAGGGAGTGGTCGGGCCGGCCGCGCAGCAGCGTGAGCAGGCGGTCGAGGCGCTCGTCCAGCGGGTGGTGCCGGGTCTCGACCAGACCGTCGGTGTAGAGCACCAGCCGGTCGCCGGGCTCGAGCTCCACGACAGTGGTGGAGAACTTGACGCCGCCCACCCCCAGCGGCACCCCGGTCGGCAGATCGAGCAGCTCCGGGGTGCCGCCGGCCCGGACCCGCACCGGCGGCAGATGCCCGGCGTTGGCGATCAGGCACTGCCGCTCCCGGGGGTCGTGGACCACGTAGACGCAAGTGGCGATGGCGTCCTCGAGATCACCGGTGATCCGGTCGAGATGCTCCAGGAGCACCGCGGGATCGAGACCGAGTGAGGCCAGCGTGTGCGTCGCGGTGCGCAGCCGCCCCATGGTGGCCGCCGCCGGGATGCCGCTGCCCATCACGTCCCCCACGACGAGGGCCGTCCTGCCGCCGTCCAGCGGGATCACGTCGAACCAGTCACCGCCCACCTCGCTGGTGGCGCCCGCCGGCTGGTAGCGGGAGGCGACCTCGAGCCCGCCCGTCACGGGCGGATGGCTCGGCAGCAGGCTGCGCTGCAGGGTGAGCGCGGCGTCGCGGGCGCTCTGGTACCAGCGGGCGTTGTCGATCTGCACCGCCGCGCGGGCGGCCAGCTCCCGGGCCAGCAGCAGATCGTCCTCGTCGAACGGCAGCGGGTTGCCGACGCGCTTGAGGTCGAGCGCGCCCAGCACCTCGCCGTGTGCGATCAGCGGCACGGCCAGATACGAGTGCACACCCGCCCGGCCCAGCAGTTCGGCCGCCCGGGGAGAATGGGCTATACGGGGCAGGTCCTCGTCCTTGACCTGCGGCACCAGCACGGGCAGGGCGGTGCGTACGCACTGGGTGACGAACCGGTCCGGGGCGTACCGGGCCACCTCGCCCGGCCGGTCTGCCGCTTGCAGGGCGTCCGCCGAGCCGGCTCCCGTGCCCTCGACCGCCAGGGCCCGGATCACCGCCGACTCGGCCGGACCGAGAGTGCTGCGGCGGCCCAGGACCACCGTGTCCAGCAGGTCCACGGCGGCCACGTCGGCCAGCTCCGGTACGGCCACCTCGGCCAGCTCACGCGCCGTACGCTCCAGATCGAGCGTGGTACCGATCCGCGCCGAGGCGTCGGCGACGACGGCGAGCCGGCGCCGGGCCCGCTCGGCCTCGAGGCCCGCCCGGTGCTGCTCGGTGACGTCCACCACCGACAGGGCCACGCCCAGCACCGAGCCGAGCGCGTTCTCCAGCCGGAACAGGGACGCGGACCAGGCGTGGTCCTCGTCGGGATCGGCCGGGGTCCGGCCGATCATGAACTGGTCGACGACCGGCTCCCCCGTTTCCAGGACCTGCCTCGCGGTGGCCTCGACGGTGCCGATGTCCAGCTGCGGCAGTACCTCGGGGACCGTGCGGCCCAGGTGTTCCTCGACCGGGACGCCGTTGAGCCGTTCGAGTGCCGGGTTGACCGAGACGTACCGCAGGTCGGTGTCCAGGACAGCCAGCCCGATCGGGGACTGGGCGACGATCCGGGTGGACAGCGCCACGTCCTGCTCCACCCGGCGCACGGTCGCCTGGTCGACCGCGAGGCCGAGGGCGTAGACGGCGCCCTGGTCGTCGGTCAGCCGCACGTTGCGGAACTCCACGAGCCGGGTGCTGCCGTCCTTGCGCCGGACGGGGAACGCCCCGGCCCAGCTCCGCCCGGTCCGCATGACGTCGGAGAACAGCTTGACGACCAGATCCAGATACTGCTCGTGCACCATGATCCGGGCGGCGTACTGGCCCAGCGCCTCCTCGGCGCCGTACCCGAACAGTTCCTCGGCCTGAGGGCTCCACAGCACGATCCGGCCCTCGGGGTCCAGCACCACCGAGGCCACGCGCAGCACGTCGAGCAGCCCGCTGGGACGGACAGGCCCGGGAGCCGCTCCGTCTCCGTCGCCCTCGACCAGGGGTGACCCGGATGAACTCATCGCACGCCCCGCCTTCGCCGATCTCCGCGGCACGTCGTGACGGTGCCGACATCACTTGTTCTACCGCGTGTAGGGGCGATTTTCCGCCTCTTCGGCTGTCTCCTCCACCGTCTTTCCTCCCTCCGCCGGGTGCCCCGCGATCCCGCGGGCACGCCGGTCGTGCGCGGGGTGCTGCCCGGGTGGTGCTCCCGCGCACACGGTGTTTTGCCGGGGGAGGGACGGGAACGCCCCTTGTCAAGGCATGACACGGCCTGACAAGGCGTGGCGAGGAGAGGAGCGATCACCATGGGCAGCGAGCGACCGCACCCGGAATCCGTCTCGGTCGAGCTCAGCGGGTGCGACAGGCACGACGCGCAGACCGTGTTCGACGCACTGGGTGCGTACTTCACGTCCGACCGGCGCTCCGGCGACCTACCGGAGGAGTTCTCCGACACCCGTCCGACGGTGTGGCTCGGCACGTTCGACGTCGCCGACCCGCACGAGGGCGGCGACCGCCCGGGCGGTCCGGTGCGGCTGGCGTCCTCGGTCGACGCCGACGTGCACGGCGGCTACTGGGCGATCGACCGGTTCCGCGCCACCCTGGACGACCTGTTCACGGTGCACGATCTGAGCACGGTCTCCGGCGACCAGGAGGAGGAGCTGCACGTCCGCCTCGAAAGCCGGTGACCGCCGCCGGGCCGGTGTGCCCTCCAGCACGTTTTTGCAACTAGTTGCAAAAGCGGGTGCGCGTCCTCTACAACAGAGGGACCACACCGCGCACGGAGGGCCCGATGAGCCGTTACCCGCACTTGCTGACCCCCCTCGACCTGGGTTTCACCACTCTGCCCAACCGGGTCCTCATGGGCTCCATGCACGTAGGCCTGGAGGAGGCCGAGAACGGCTTCACGCGCCTGGCCGAGTTCTACGCCGCCCGGGCCCGCGGCGGCGTCGGCCTCATCGTCACCGGCGGCATCGCACCCAACGACGAGGGGCGGGTCGGCGAGGGCGGTGCGAAGCTCACCACCGACGAGGAGGCGGAGCGGCATCGCGTGGTCACCGAGGCCGTGCACCGCGAGGGCGGACGCATCGCCCTGCAGATCCTGCACGTCGGCCGGTACGCCTACCACCGGGACCTGGTCGCCCCCAGTCCTCTCCAGGCGCCGATCAGCCCCTTCACGCCCCGCGAACTCACCGACGCGGACATCGAGCGCACCATCGACGACTACGTCCGCACCGCCCGCCTCGCCCGGCAGGCCGGTTACGACGGTGTCGAGATCATGGGCTCCGAGGGTTACCTGATCAACGAGTTCATCGTCGCGCAGACCAACCGGCGCACGGACCGCTGGGGCGGCTCGTACGAGAACCGGACGCGTTTCCCCCTCGAGATCGTCCGCCGGGTGCGCGAGGCGGTCGGCGAGGACTTCATCCTGATCTACCGTCTCTCCATGCTGGACCTCGTTCCCGGCGGCTCGACCCTGGACGAGGTGATCACGCTGGCCAGGGCCGTCGAGGCGGCGGGCGCCACGATCATCAACACGGGCATCGGCTGGCACGAGGCCCGCATCCCCACCATCGCCACCTCCGTACCGCGCGGCGCCTACACCTGGGTGACCAAGCGGCTGATGGGCGAGGTCTCGGTCCCGCTCGTCACCACCAACCGGATCAACACCCCCGAACTCGCCGAGCAGTTGCTCACCGAGGGGCACGCCGACATGGTGTCGATGGCCCGTCCGATGCTCGCCGATCCCGACTTCGTGGCCAAGGCCGCGGACGGCCGGCCCGAGGCGATCAACACCTGCATCGGCTGCAACCAGGCCTGTCTGGACCACACCTTCAACCTGCAGATCACCTCCTGCCTGGTCAATCCGCGCGCCTGCCACGAGACCGAGCTGGTGCTGTCCCCGACCAGGCGCCGCAAGCGCGTCGCGGTCGTCGGCGCCGGGCCGGCCGGCCTCGCCTGTGCCGTCAGCGCCGCCGAACGCGGCCACGACGTCACCCTCTTCGACGCCGCGAGCGAGGTCGGCGGCCAGCTCAACGTCGCCCGCAAGGTCCCCGGCAAGCAGGAGTTCGACGAGACCCTGCGCTACTACCGCACCAGACTCGCCGAACTGGCCGTCGACGTACGTCTGGACACCCGGGCCACGGCCGACGACGTGGCAGGCCACGACGAGGTCGTCGTCGCCACCGGTGTCACCCCGCGCGTCCCCGACCTCCCCGGCGTCGACCACCCGAGCGTGCTCGGCTACCTCGACGTCCTGCGTGACGGCGCCCCCGTCGGCGACCGGGTCGCCGTCCTCGGCGCGGGCGGCATCGGCTTCGACATCGCCGAGTTCCTCACCGACGGCGGCGACAAGGCGCACGAGAATCCCGAGACGTACTTCCGTCGGTGGGGCGTCGACATGGACCACCGCACGCCGGGCGGCCTCGCCGCACCCGAGCGGCCCGCCCCGCCGCGCACCGTCCACCTGCTCCAGCGCAAGACCTCCAAGGTCGGCGCGGGCCTGGGCAAAACCACCGGCTGGATCCACCGCGCGGAACTGAGACACCGCGGCGTCACCATGGTCTCCGGCGTGCGCTACGACCGTATCGACGACGCGGGCCTGCACGTCACCGTCGACGGCGAGAGCACCGTCCTGGAGGTGGACACGATCGTCCTGTGCACCGGCCAGGAACCGCGCCGCGACCTGTACGAGGAACTGGTCGCCGCCGGCCGCCCCGTCCATCTGATCGGCGGCGCCGACGTGGCCGCCGAGCTGGACGCCAAGCGGGCCATCAAGCAGGGAACGGAGCTGGCGGCGGCTCTCTGAGCCGGCCCCGGGCCGTCCCTAGGATGGGA
This sequence comes from Streptomyces yamdrokensis, assembly GCF_053890455.1. NCBI lineage: Bacteria > Bacillati > Actinomycetota > Actinomycetes > Kitasatosporales > Streptomycetaceae > Streptomyces > Streptomyces yamdrokensis. The sequence goes on along the minus strand of NZ_CM132679.1, from coordinate 641,134 downwards.
TCATGTCACTCCCGCACGCGATCCTCACCGCCCTGCTCGAGAAGCCGTCGTCGGGGCTGGAGCTGACCCGTCGCTTCGACAAGTCGATCGGCTACTTCTGGTCCGCGACGCATCAGCAGATCTACCGTGAGCTGGGGAAACTGGAGGCCGAGGGCCTGATCCGGGCGCTGTCCGCCGGCCAGCCCGCCCGCGGGCAGAAGAAGGCCTACGAGGTCCTGCCCGCGGGACGCGCCGAGCTGGCCCGCTGGGCCTCCACGGCGCAGGACCCCAAGCCGATGCGCGACGCGCTGCTGCTGCGGCTGAGGGCGGCGGCGGTGGTCGGCGCCGAGGGCCTCGAGGCCGACCTCCGCCGCCATCTGGAGTTGCACGAAAGGCAGTTGGCGAAGTACCAGGAAATCGAACGACGGGACTTCCCGCCCGGCAGGGACGCCCCGGACGACCGGCTCCGGCATCTGGTGCTCCGGGCCGGCATCGACCTGGAGACCTTCTGGACCGGGTGGCTCGGGCACGCGCTCGCGGAGTTCGCGGAGATTCCGGAGTTCACGCAGAACGCGGAGGGCCGGGAGAGCCGGGAGAACCCGGTGGACGAGGACCGCACGAAGACCACGGCGAACGCGCGGCCGGCGGGCGCCGAGGGAACCGAGACGCAGGGCCCCGCGCACACAAAACCGTCCGGTTCCCGGCGTCCGGAGCCGGACGGTCCGGGCTCCGGACGGGCGTGACGCCGGCCGCCCGACCGGAGCGCGTCGGACGTGGTGGCGACCGGCGCCGTCTCAGAACCGGTTGGGTTTGTTGCGTCGGCGCAGGTACCACGCCGTGGCGACGAGACCGGTACCGACGAGCGCGCCGCCCGCCACCAGTGTCACCGTCCCGTAGTCCGTGGAGCTCCCTCCGACGCCGCCCATCACTCCGAGGGAGGGTGAGGGCGAGGCGGTGACCGAGGGGCCGGGGGTGGGAGTGGCGGCGGTGGAGACGACGATGGACTGGGTGCCCGCGGTCGTCCCGTTCGAGCACATCACGATCACCGTGTGGGTGCCCGAGCCGACGTCCGACCAGGCGGCGGACTGCCCCGCGCCGGTCCCCGACAGGGCGACCTGACGGCCCTCGGAGAAATTCGACTGATTGCTGCCGAGCAGGGACGCGGTGCCCCAACTGCCGTTGAGCTGGGCGCACGCGGTGGTCGTCACGGAGACGGTCGAACCGGCCGTGCTCACGGAGATGCCGGGACCCGAGGTGGCCGGGCCGGCCAGCGCCAGGGGCAGCGCGGCGGCGGCTGCGACGGTCAGAGCGGAACGGGCCAGAGACTTCGAGTAGCGCATGTGAACTGCCTTCCGGCGGCACGGCCGGCGGTACATCCCTTGCGCCGCCGAGGGTCGGGGAGCGCCCGTGCTGCCACGGGCCCAGCCAATGCGCACCCGGCCCGCGGCGCATTCCGGCCGCCGCCGGGCAGGTGACGGCGTCCGTCGCCCGGTCGAACCCGCCCCCCGGCCCGGCCCGTTCGGCTCAGCGCCTCGGGCCCGTCGTCACCGTGCGCTCCGTGGAGAATCCGCCCCAGGTTCCGTCCGGCAGCCTGGCCCGGATCCGTACCCGATGGCTGACTCCCGCCTCCCGTCCCGCGTAGAAGCTGTACGCCGCCCGGTCGCGCGGTGCCTGTCCGCCGTAGACGACGGAGGTGGCCGGGCGGCCGTCCAGCTGCACCTGGTACTCCGTGATCACCCCGTCCACACGCGGCGGCACCCAGCTGAGGTCGATGTGGTACGCGCCCTCGGCCCGGTGGCTCGCGGCGCGGAAGCCGGTGGGTGCCGCGGCGCGGCCGTCGTCGCTGCCCGGTGTGGTCAGGCGGAGGGGAGAACCGGCGGGAGACAGGTTGTCGGCCGCGTCCCGCGCCCGGACCGTGAAGGAGTAGCGGGTGCCCGGCCGAAGCCCCGTCACCACGGTGGCCGTCTGGCTCCCGCCGACACTGTGGATCTTCGTTTCTCCCTGGTGGACGTCGTACGACAGAACACCCCGGTCGTCCGTCGAGGCGGACCAGGACAGCTGGACCGCCCTGCTGCCGACCGCTTTGCCGCGGAGGTCCGGGGGAGGGCCGGGCGCGGACCGGTCGGCCGTCGTGGTCGCCGGCGTCGTCGCCCGTGCCTCCCGGCTGCGCGGCCCGAACCGCCCTTCCGCGTCCCGCGCCCGGACGGTGAAGGCATACGTGGTGGAGGGCCGAAGCCCGGTCACATCCACCATGTGCCTGGAACCGGGCACTTCCTCGACCTTTGTGGTGCCCCGGTACACCTCGTACCGGCTCACCCGTGCGCTCGGGGCGACGACGGTGTTCCACATGACATGCACACTGGTGGCGCTGCCGGCCTCGGCCGTGACCCCCGCCGGTGCCCCGGGTGGCTGCTCGCCGTCCCCGGTGCCGGCTCCGGACCCGCCGCCGCAGGAGACGACCAGGAGGAGGACCGGCGCGAGCGCGCCGCGGAGCGGGAGGGGCGATCGGAGTGCGTCCCCGCGCGGCAGGAGAGGGCGGCGCGGGGGCGCGGCAACGGCAGCGGGAACGCTTCGCACGACTCTGCCTCCCGACGGCACACGGGGATGGTCCGGACCAATGGCCCGGACTTATGGTGGCGTGGGTGACGCGCCCACATCAAGAGGGTGGTGCCGTGGATCCGGCGACACCCCGCCGTGTAAGGACACCGGCGCCGGCGCGAGCCCTCGGCCCACCGCCCGGCGGCCGGACATGCACCGTACGGCCCTGTTGAGGTGGCCGCGCCAGGGGTCCGGCACGAGATTGGGCCAGGGCCCAGTGCCCGTCCGTGTCCCCTACGAGAGGCCCGTCAACCGTGATACCTGTCCAGCCGCTCGCACTGGCCGTGGCCGGCGTCGCCGTGCTCACCCCCACGATGCTCCACAGCACCTCGTCGCACAGTTCCTCGCCGCAGGCCCGTCCGGAAGCACCGGCCGAGCAACAGGAGGGCTCCGCCGACACCGTCGACGCCGCCGACCTCCTGGCCGAGGTGCGTGACTGCACCCCCGTCTCCCGCGGCAAGTACCGGAGCGACCAGGGTGCCCCAGCCACCATCCCGGTGTGCGGCACCGACGAGGCCGTCTTCTGGAAGGCCGACATGGACATCGACTGCGACGGGCAGCCCAGCGCCCGCTGCAGCACGGCCACCGACCCGTACTTCTCCGCCTCCACGGCGTTCGCACAGTCCGACGGCCGTCCGCTGAACTCCGCGACCCTGCCCTTCGTGGTGGTGCCGGCGCCGAGCGCGCTCTGGGACTACCGGGCGCACGGTGTCCGGGGCGGCTCGGTGGTGGCCGTCGTGTACGGAGACCAGGTGCAGTACGCGGTGGTCGGCGACACCGGTCCCGCCGGCATCATCGGCGAGGCGTCCTACGCGACGGCCGAAGCGCTCGGCATCGACCCCGACCCGCGGAGCGGCGGGACACCCTTTGGTGTCACCTACATCGTGTTCAAGGGCAGCCGGGTGACTCCCATCGAGGACCGGAAGGCCGCGGTGGCGGCGGGGGAGGAACTGGCCCAGCGGTTCGTGAACGGCGACTGAGCCGAACCAGCCGCCCGCCCGCCCCTTTCCGCCGCGCCCGTGCCCGTCAGGTCTTCCGGTAGGTGTACGCCTCCGCCGCCGCGGCCGCCACCGCCGCGAGATCCGCTCCCGTCGAGGCCGTGACCACCGCGGCGACCGCGCCCTCCACGAAGGGCGCGTCCACCAACCGGGTGTCCTTCGGCAGTTCGTCGCCCTCGGCGAGCAGCGCCTTCACGGTGAGCACCGCGCTGCCGAGGTCGGTCAGGACGGCGACCCCGACGCCGCGGTCGACGGACGCAACCGCGGCGGTGACGAGGTCGGCGCTCGTACCGAGGCCTCCGTCCTGCGTGCCGCCCGCGGGGGCCACGGGCACCGCACTGCCGGCGCCCGCCAGGCCCTTGGCCAGCTCGGCCACCGACGCCGCCACCTGAGCGCTGTGCGACACCAGGACGATGCCCACCAGCTTCCCGCCGTCACTCACCGGAGGACTCCCCGGCCTCGGCGGCCTCGGCGAGGCCCGCGATCAGCAGGGCCGACGAGGTGGCCCCGGGATCCTGGTGTCCGACGCTCCGCTCGCCCAGGTAACTCGCCCGGCCCTTGCGGGCCCGCAACGGCGTCGTGGCCACCGCACCCTCCTCGGCGGCGGCCCGCGCCGCGGTGAAGGAGTCGCCGAGCGCTTCCACCGCGGGCACCAGCGCGTCGATCATCGTCTTGTCGCCGGGCGCCGCACCTCCGAGCTGCCGTACCGCGTCCACCCCGGTGCCCAGTGCCTCGGCCAGTTCCTCCCTGCTCACCTCGGTGGCGTCACCGAGTGCCTTGCCGGTGCGGCGCAGCAGTGTCCCGTACAGGGGCCCGGAGGCGCCGCCCACCGTCGAGATCAGCAACCGCCCGGCCCGGGTGAGCACGGCGCCGGGCGTGGCGGGCGGCTCCTTGTCGAGCGCGGCCCGCACCGCACCGAACCCGCGCTGGAGGTTGCTGCCGTGGTCGGCGTCACCGATGGGCGAGTCGAGAGCGGTGAGCCGCTCCGCCTCACGGTCGACGGATGCGGCGGTCACCGCCATCCACCGGCGGAAGAAGTCGGCATCGAGCACTGGAACTCCTCGCGTACTAGGAACTGTGAACCCTCTACCCGGTGTTCCTCACATGCCCCAGCGCAGTCCCGGGGTCTTCACCGGCGCGTCCCACAGCCGCAGTGTCTCCTCGTCGACCTGGCACAGGGTGACCGAGGCGCCCGCCATGTCGAGCGACGTCACGTAGTTGCCCACGAGTACCCGTGCGACGGGGACACCACGCTCGCCGAGCACCCGCTGCACCTCGGCGTTGAAGCCGTACAGTTCCAGCAGCGGGGTCGCGCCCATGCCGTTGACCAGGACCAGGACCGGATTGCGCGGCGTGAGGTCGTGGAGGATCGCGTCGACGGCGGCCTCGGCGATCTCGCCCGAGGTCATCATCGGCCGCCGTTCCCGGCCCGGTTCGCCGTGGATGCCGATGCCCAGCTCCAGCTCGCCCGCCGGCAGATCGAAGGTGGGGCTGCCCTTGGCGGGCGTGGTGACAGCGGTCAGGGCCACGCCGAAACTGCGGGAGTTCTCATTGACCTGCCGGGCGAGGGCCTCCACCCGCTCCAGCGACTGCCCCTCATCGGCCGCCGCGCCCGCGATCTTCTCCACGAACAGCGTCGCCCCGGTGCCGCGCCGGCCCGCGGTGTAGAGACTGTCGGTCACCGCGACATCGTCGTCGACCAGTACCTTCGCGACCTGGATGCCCTCGTCCTCGGCCAGCTCGGCGGCCATGTCGAAGTTGAGCACGTCACCGGTGTAGTTCTTCACGACGAACAGCACCCCGGCGCCGCTGTCCACGGCAGCCGCCGCCCGCACCATCTGGTCGGGCACGGGAGAGGTGAAGACCTCTCCGGGACAGGCGGCCGAGAGCATCCCGGGTCCCACGAACCCGCCGTGCAGCGGCTCGTGCCCGGAGCCCCCGCCGGAGACCAGGCCCACCTTCCCGGCCACAGGAGCGTCCCGCCGGACGATCACCCGGTTCTCCACATCCACCGCGAGCTCGGGATGCGCCGCAGCCATCCCCCGCAAGGCATCGGCGACCACGGTCTCCGGCACGTTGATGAGCATCTTCATGGGTATCTCCTGGAGGGCTTGGCAGGTGGGTTCTTGACTTGCGTTTTTGCTGGTCAGATTAGGCGTGGACAGCTTGCGATCTTGGTGGTCCGCGGCACTGGGTGCCGGTCGTGAGCGGGTTCCGACGGTGCTGGTGCCGACTTCGGTGACGCCGCATCAGTTCTTTGTGGCGGGTCGACTGTGAGTCGGTAGAAGCCCTATAAAAACAATATCGACCTTGCGGCCGCGAAGGTCACGTGCGCGGACCTCCATGGCGCAACACGTCGCCCGGTGGTAAACAGTCAGCCGGTCCCGTCACGATGTTGAGATCCGGCGCGTACCACAGTGGTCCGCGCCGACCCCGTGATGGTGCCGCTGCACGTACTTCTTCACCATGCTCTCGCCGCCGGGGTGGCCGCGCTCGCGGAGTTCTTCGAACAGGCGGCGGGCGGCGGTGCAGCCCTCGGCCCACCGCCCGTGCAGGTAGGGCTTGAAGGGATCGAGAATGCTGGTGCGGCCGGTCCACCGCCCGGCCGGCAACCCGCCCGCGTCGGCCGTGTGGGCCAAGCGGCGGACGATGTGGCGGGCCGGGCCCAGTCGACGGCGATCGGCCGTACCCCGGGCCCTTCGTCCAGCAGCGTGTGGACGGCCACGTGCTGCTCGCGCGGTCGGACAGGCGACCGGAGTTTCTTGCGGCTCGCGCGGCAGGGCCCGGTGCTGGAACACCGTCTTCTCGACGGCCTCGGGCGAGGTTCTTCCAGATGTCGGCCGCCGGCCGGCGACCCCGGAGGTGGTGGGTCCGGCTCCGGCTCAGGCGTCGATGATGACGGGGATGATCAGCGGCCTGCGGCGGTGGGTGCGGAAGGCCCAGTTGGCCACGGCGCGGGCGACGAGCTGTTCGAGCTGGTGGGCGTCGCCGACGCCTTCCTGGGCGGCGGTGGCCAGCGTCTTCTCGATGACGGGGACGACGGGTTCGAAGGTGGTCTCGTCGTGGACGAAGCCGCGGGCCAGGAAGTCGGGTGCCTCGGCCAGCGCCCCGGTGTCGGCGTCGACGATGGCCACGACGGTCACGACGCCTTCCTCGGCCAGGGTGAGGCGGTCCTTGAGGGATGCCTCGGTGGCGCCGCCGACCTCCATGCCGTCCACGTAGACGTTGCCCGCGGGTACCTTGCCGGTGATGGAGGCGCGGCCGTCGACGAGGTCGACGACGACGCCGTCCTCGGCGATGACGACCCGGTCGGGGTCGACGCCGGTGCGGATGGCGAGGTCGGCGTTGGCGCGCAGGTGGCGGAACTCGCCGTGGACGGGCATGACGTTGCGGGGTTTGACGATGTTGTAGCAGTAGACGAGTTCGCCGGCGCTGGCGTGCCCGGAGACGTGCACCTTGGCGTTGCCCTTGTGGACGACGCGGGCGCCCCAGCGGGTCAGTCCGTTGATCACCCGGTAGATGGCGTTCTCGTTGCCGGGGATCAGGGAGCTGGCGAGCAGGACGGTGTCGCCCTCGCCGACGCGGATCTGGTGGTCGCGGTTGGCCATCCGCGACAGGGCCGCCATCGGCTCGCCCTGTGATCCGGTGCACACCAGGGTGATCCGGTGGTCGGGGAGTTTTTCCAGTTCCCTGGTGCTGACGACCAGCCCGGAGGGGATCTTCAGATAGCCCAGCTCGCGGGCGATGCCCATGTTGCGGACCATGGAGCGGCCCACGAAGGCCACCTTGCGGCCGTGCTGGTGGGCGGCGTCCAGGACCTGCTGGATGCGGTGCACGTGGCTGGCGAAGCTGGAGACGATGACCCGCCGGGGGGCGGTGCGCATCACCTGCTCGATCGCCGGGTTCAGCTCGCGCTCGGAGGTGGTGAAGCCGGGGACCTCGGCGTTGGTGGAGTCGGTGAGGAAGAGGTCGACGCCCTCCTCGCCCAGGCGGGCGAAGGCGCGCAGGTCGGTGATGCGCTCGTCGAGGGGGAACTGGTCCATCTTGAAGTCGCCGGTGTGCAGCACCATGCCGGCTCCGGTACGGATCGCCACGGCGAGCCCGTCCGGGATGGAGTGGTTGACCGCGACGAACTCGCAGTCGAAGGGGCCAAAGCCCCGCCGGTCGCCCTCCTTGACCCGTACCGTCCGCGGCCGGATGCCGTGCTCCTTGAGCTTGGCCTCCAGGAACGCCAGCGTCAGCTTGGAGCCGACCACGGGAATGTCGGAGCGCTCGCGCAGCAGGTAGGGCACGCCCCCGATGTGGTCCTCGTGTCCGTGGGTCAGGACGACGGCCGCGATGTCGTCCAGGCGGTCCCTGATCGAGGTGAAGTCGGGAAGGATCACGTCCACCCCGGGCTGCGTCTCCTCGGGGAACAGGACCCCGCAGTCCACGACGAGCAGCTTGCCGGCGTGCTCGAAGACGGTCATGTTGCGGCCGATTTCGCCCAGGCCGCCCAGGGCGGTGACCCTCAGCCCTCCTTCGGGCAGGGGAGGGGCGGCTTTGAGTTCGGGGTGCGGATGGCTCATACCCTGACGTTATCGGAGGGTCGTCATGGTGATCCACCGGAGCTCGTCACGAAGACCCGTCGTACATCCGAAGGGCGGACCGGGCGGCGGTGGTCGTGTTTTCCCGTCTGCGGGTTTTGGGCGTTCACGCGTACGTACGAGGACAGGTGCCCGCATGGCGTCGCCGGGCAGGCGGGAGCTGTGTGTCCATGCCCGCACGTGTGTGTTCTTCGGCCGAGCGAACGGAAAGTGAACGGTGCAAAGGACGGGGATGCAGGAGAACGACTTGTCGCCACCCGAGGGAGCGGAGGCGCCCCGCGAAGTCGTCCCAGTACAGAGATTGCCACTCTACCGTGACGTCAGGGTAGATTTGTGGGTGGTAAGGGTGCCGGGCGGATGACCCGAGGTGGTGGAGCCGTGGGTGAGAGGCTGCTGCCGAGCGCACCATGGGTGGCTTTCGTCTCCACACCGGGGGTGAAGTGCGTCGGCCGGCGCTGGTGCGGCGGATGCGGCCGCTCGGCTCCTGCCCGGACGAAGTCCGCGCCATGCTGGAGGCAACGGAGCAACACCCCTATGGACGGGGCCGTTGCCGGAGAGCGACGAACAGACCCATGAGGAACTGGTGAAACTGTTGCGCACGTACTGGGTGAGGGCCGACGAACGATGCCAGGGACCGCGGGCCGGGTACGCGGGGGCGGTGCGATGAGTGCTTCCCGGGAGGGGGTGGCTTCGGAGGCGGCCCGGCGGCGGACGTTCGCGGTGATCAGTCATCCGGACGCGGGCAAGTCGACGCTGACCGAGGCTCTCGCCCTGCACGCGCGGGCGATCACCCAGGCGGGCGCGGTGCACGGCAAGGCCGGGCGGCGCGGGGTGGCGTCGGACTGGATGGAGATGGAGAAGGCCCGCGGGATCTCGGTGACCTCGGCGGTGCTGCAGTTCGCGTACCGCGGGTGTGTGCTGAACCTGCTGGACACTCCCGGTCACGCGGACTTCTCCGAGGACACCTACCGGGTGCTGGCGGCGGTGGACTGCGCGGTGATGCTGGTGGACGCGGCCAAGGGTTTGGAGGAGCAGACCCGCAAGCTGTTCGACGTCTGCCGGCACCGCGGCATTCCGGTGATCACGTTCATCAACAAGTGGGACCGTCCCGGGCGCGGGGCCCTGGAGCTGCTGGACGAGATCGAGCGGGAGTTCCGCCTCCGGCCCACCCCCGTGACCTGGCCGGTCGGGGAGGCCGGACACCTGCGGGGGCTGGTCGACGTGCGCGAGCCGGGGCGGATGCTGCGCTACACCCGCACGCCCGGCGGCGCGCACGAGGCGGGCGAGGAGGTCGTGTCCGCCGATCGCGCGGCGCTGGAGGAGGGCGCGGACTGGAGCGAGGCGCTCGAGGAGCTGGACCTGTTGCGGGCCGACGGCGCCGTCCACGACCGGGAGGTGTTCCTGGCGGGCCGGAGCACGCCGGTCTTCTTCGGCGCGGCGGTCTCCAACATCGGGGTGCGGCTGCTGCTGGACGCCGTGGTCGACCTCGCCCCGCCGCCGGGCCCGCGGGTGCTGGAGGGCGGGGGGAGCCGGCCGGTGGACGCCCCGTTCTCGGGGCTGGTGTTCAAGGTGCAGGCCAACATGGACCCCGCTCACCGGGACCGGATCGCGTTCATGCGGGTGTGCTCGGGCGTCTTCGAGCGGGGCATGACCGTCATCCGTGCCGCCTCCGGCAGGCCGTTCGCCACCAAGTACGCGCACAGTGTCTTCGGTCAGGACCGCTCCATGGTCGACCTGGCCTACCCCGGCGACGTGGTCGGCCTGGTCAACGCCGCCGCGCTGCGGGTCGGCGACACCCTCCACACCGGCGGGCCGGCCGTGTTCCCGCCGATGCCGACCTTCGCGCCCGAGCACTTCGCGGTGGTCCGGCCGGTGGACCTGTCCCGTTCCAAGCAGTTCCGGCGGGGCATCGCGCAGTTGGACGAGGAGGGTGTGGTCCAGGTCCTGGCCTCCGACCTGCGCGGTGAGCAGGCGCCCGTGCTCGCGGCCGTGGGGCCCATGCAGTTCGACGTCGTCACCACGCGGATGGCCGGCGAGTTCTCCGCCGCCGTGCGGCTGGAGATGCTGCCCTACCGCCTGGCCCGGGCCACCGACGCCGCGGGCGCCGAGGCACTCAACGGCTCCCGCATCGTCAAGGGCGAGGCCCTCACCCGCCTCCGGGACAAGGCCCGGCTCGCCCTCTTCCCCGACCGCTGGCAGGCGGGCTCCTTCCAGCGGGAGTTCCCCGACGCACGGCTGGAGCACCTCGTCGCAGCCCACGACTGACACCCCGGGTGGGCGGCACCGGGGCGCTTTTGCTGGTGCCGCCCGGCAGTTCGGTGTGCCGGGCTGCCGGACGACGGGCCGTACCGGTACAGCGACCCGGCTCGGTGGGGTGGAGCGGGTGCGGTGCGAGAGGCCGCAGTGGGCAGGACAAGCGCGCGACGCGCGTCACGTCGAGGCCGCGTGAGTTCAGGAGCGGCACGTCCCGGTGCCGGTCAGATGGTCGCCGGGGGCTCGGTCGCGTCGGGGAACTGGGCCTCGTACAGCCGGGCGTAGGCGCCGTCGGCAGCGATGAGCCGGTCGTGGGTGCCTTGTTGGACGATGCGTCCTGCCTCCAACACGAGGATGGTGTCGGCGTCTTGGATGGTGGAGAGGCGGTGGGCGATGACGAAACTGGTCCGGTGGGCGCGCAGCGAGGTCATGGCCCGCTGGACGAGCAGTTCCGTGCGGGTGTCGACCGAGCTGGTGGCTTCGTCGAGGACGAGGACGGCGGGTCTGGTCAGGAAGGCGCGGGCGAGGGCGATGAGCTGTTTCTCGCCGGCGCTGAGATGGGCCGCCTCGTCGTCCAGGACGGTGTCGTAGCCGGCGGGCAGAGTGCGGATGAAGTGGTCGGCGTGGGCTTCACGGGCGGCCCTGATGATGTCCTCCCGCTCCGCGCGAGCGTTTCCGTAGGCGATGTTGTCGGCGATGGTTCCGGAGAACAGCCAGGTGTCCTGGAGCACCATGCCGATGTGGCCGCGAAGTTCACCGCGGGTCATCCGGGAGATGTCGGTGCCGTCGAGGGTGATCCGGCCGTCTGTGGTGTCGTAGAACCGCATGAGGAGATTGACGAGTGTGGTCTTGCCCGCTCCGGTGGGGCCGACGATGGCGACGGTTTCGCCCGGCCGCACGGTGAGGGAAAGACCTTCGATGAGCGGCTTGTCCGGCTCGTAGCGGAACGAGACCCTGTCGAACACGACGTGTCCCTGCCTTGTGGCGGGCCGGGCCGGTGCCGTCGAGTCGGGGCGCTCCTCCTCGCCGTCGAGCAGCGCGAAGACCCGCTCGGCGGAGGCCACGCCGGACTGTATGAGGTTGGCGTAGGCGGCGATCTGGGTGATGGGGTTGTTGAACTGCAGGGTGTAGCTGATGAACGCCTGTATGTCTCCGATCGTCATGGTTCCGGAGGCGACCCTGAGCCCTCCGATCACGGCGATGAGCACGTAGTTCAGATACCCGACGAAGGCCATGGCAGGTTCGATCACACCGGAGAGGAACTGTGCAATGACGCCGGACCGGTACACGGTCTCGTTGCGGTCGTCGAACTCGCTGATGGCCTGGCACTGCCGGCCGTGGACCTTGACCAGGGCGTGACCGGAGTACATCTCCTCGACGTGTGCGCTCAGGCTGCCGGTGGAGTTCCACCGCCGTACGAAGTGCGGCTGCGCGCGCCGGGCGATGCTCCTCGTCACCAGCGCGGCCACGGGCACGGAGACGAGAGCGACGAGTGTGAGGACGGGGGAGACGATCAGCATCATCGTCAGGGTGCCGACCACGGTGAGAACCGCCGCGACGAGTCCGCCCAGTGACTGCTGGAGGGTCTGGGAGATGTTGTCGACGTCGTTGGTGATGCGTGACAGCACATCACCGCGCGGCTGCCGGTCGAAGTGGCTCAGCGGCAGCCGGGTTAGTTTCGTGGCTGAGCGCTCCCGCAGGCGGTGGGCGACGCGTTGAGAGATTTTCGTCGACAACTGGCCGCGGATCACGGCGAAGAAGACGGACACGAGGACCAAGGCGGTGACGACCAGCAGCAAACGGCCCACCGCGTCGTAGTCGACGCTCTGCGCGCCCGCCCCCTCGACGATGAGATCGGTGACCCGGCCGAGCAGCAGGGGCAGGGTCATGGTCGAAGCGATGGTCGCGATGCCTGCCAGAACCGTCGCGATCAGCAGCGCACGATCCGCCCGCATCTCCTGGAGCAGTCTCCGTCCAGAGGCCCGCAGATGCAGTGGCCTGTCCACGGGTGTGTCGGTCTTCCCTCTGCTCACGGCGCCTGCTTCTCGGTGAGCTGGGACAGGGAGATCTCCCGGTAGGTGGCGCTGGAGGCCATCAGTTCGGTGTGTGTGCCGACCTCCTCGACGCTGCCCTTGTCGAGGACCACGATGCGGTCGGCGTCGCGGATGGTGGATACGCGCTGGGCGACGATGACGACGGTGGCGCCGTGCAGAGTGGCTTTCAGGGCCGCGCGCAGCGCCTTCTCGGTGGTGTGGTCCAGGGCGGAGAAACAGTCGTCGAAGAGGTAGATGTCCGGTTGGGCGACCAGCGCGCGGGCGATGGACAGCCGCTGGCGCTGACCGCCGGAGACGTTGTGTCCGCCCTGGCCGATCGGAGTCCCGAGCCCCTGGGGCAGGGCCTCGACGAAGTGGCGGGCCTGAGCGGTCTCCAAGGCCCGCCAGAGACCGTCGTCATCGGCTGCGGGGTTTCCGTAGCGCAGGTTGGACGCGATCGTTCCGGAGAACAGATACGGCCTCTGCGGTACGTGGACGACGGCGCCGGCCAGGGCGGCAGGCGCCACGTCACGGACATCGACGCCGTTGACCAGGACGCGGCCCCGGTCCGGGTCGAACAGGCGCGGCACCAGATTCAGGAGTGTGGTCTTGCCGGCCCCGGTGGAACCGATGACGGCAACCGTCTCACCGGGGCGGGCCATGAGATCGACTCCGCGCAGTACCGGCTCGTCGGCACCGGGGTAGCGAACCTCCACGCCCCGGACGACCAGTGAGCCACCGCCTCGCGGGAGGGCTGCCGGCGCGGCGGGCGGCCGGACGCGGGTCTCGGTGTCGAGGACCTGTGCGATGCGCCGGGCGCAGACGACGGCCCGGGGCGCCATCATGAACGCCGTGGCGGCGATCAGCACGGAGTGGAGAATCTGCATCAGGTAGTGGAGGACGGCCAGAAGTGAACCGGCCTGCATCGCGCCGTCGTCGACCCGGTGCCCGGCGAACCACAGAACGGCGATGCTCGATCCGTCCGTCACCAGCATCATGGCCGGTTTCATGAGGGCCGTCAGCCCTCCCAGGCGCAGTGAGGCCTCGGTGAGGCCGGCGTTGGCGTCGGCGAACCGTGTCCGCTCGCGTTCCTCCTGAACGTAGGCGCGGATCACCCGGACACCCGAGATCTGTTCCCGCACCACGCGGTTGACCGTGTCGATACGACTCTGCAGGACCCGGGAGACGGGCCCCGTCCGCTTGATGAGCAGGAAAAGAACACCGGCCGGCACGGGCAGGATCGCCAACAGGAGCAGTGACGTCGGAACGTCATGGCGGAGGGCCAGGGCCAGACCCCCGACGCCCGTGACCGGGGCGACGGCCGCCGTCGTGAGCGTCGTGAGCACCAGCATCTCGATCTGCTGGACGTCGTTGGTCGTACGGGTGATCAGCGAGGGCGGGCCCAGACGGCCGACCTCATGGACGGACAGGTCCTGAACCTTGCGGAAGACCGCCGCGCGCAGATCGCGCCCCACCCCCGTCGAGACGCGAGCGCTGTAGTACACCGCGGCCACGGAGCACACGATCTGGACCAGGGTGACCGCGAGCATCACAGCACCGTTCCGCAGCACGTGGTCGCTGTCCCCGCGCGCCACACCGTTGTCGATGATGTCGGCGTTCAGGGCCGGCAGGTACAGCGTCGCGCAGGTCTGCGTCAGTTGCAGTGCCACGACCAGGGTGATGTCGCGGGCGTACGGGCGTAGACGTCTGCGTAAGAGTCGGAAAAGCATGGAAACCCCCCAAAAGAAGCCGTCGTTGCGACGACACTGAATGCCACTCAGGCGACTATGCCGCGTGAGGCAAAGTAAACCCAGTGGCATATTAATCCGAGAGGCGCAGGGCTACACTCGGCGGGATGGTGCCGGATCCCTCCCTCTCCCCCTCGTCGCGACTGCCGCTCCGCGAGCGCAAGAAACTGCGCACCCGCCATGCACTGGCGGCCACAGCACTGGAACTCTTCACGGAGCGGGGCTTCGACGACGTGACCCTGGGCGAGCTCGTCGACAGGGTCGAGATCTCCAAGCGGACCTTCTTCCGCCACTTCGCCTCGAAAGAGGACGTCGCGATCGCCGCCGAGGCGGAACTGTGGGACGCCTACTGTGAGGAGCTGGCACACACCGAGCTGGCCGGTTCCGTGGTCACGGCGCTGCATGCGACGCTCATCTCCACGATCAACGGCATGGGGGACGACTGGGAGCGGCGCTTCCTGGCCACGCGCCGGCTCATCGCGGGCACGGCCGCCCTGCGCGAGCGGAGCACCGTGCTGTCCTTCCAGGCGCAGGAACGCCTGGTCGAGGAACTGGAAAGGCGACTCGGCGTGGACAGTCGCTGGGACGTACGGCTGCGGCTCCTGGGCGAGTTCACGCTGGGCGCCTACCGCTGCGGGGCCAAGAACTGGTCAGCCGGGCGCGGCGAGGGGGGTGACACCGGATACGGTCGTCGTGTCACCCTCGCCCGCCGGGTGCAGGAGGCTTTCGACGGGATTCCCCACGCCCTGGACCTGACCGTCTCCCGCTGACCCCCGCGCCGCCGGAGAGGGCGAGAGGCTCCACGGCGACCCGGGGCCTCAGGGGCGGAGGAGCGCGGCTCCTCGGAACGCGTCAGGCCGGTACCCCGCGGCCGTGGCCCGGCAAGGTGTGCCTCATCCTGGACAACGAGAAGATCTCCGTACCCGGGGACCGGCCTCCGCGCGTCACCCTGACCGACGGGGCTGCCCGAAGCCGGCGGCGACGCCTTCGGCTCCCGGCAGGTGCGGCGCCTGCGCATCGAAACCCTCCCGGGCGCCTGTATCCGTCGCGCCCGTGAGGAAGCCGGCACCCCGGGTGGGCAGGACGGGAGGGCGCCTGGCTCCCGGGGCATACGGGGAACGGCTCAGGGACCGCGAGGTGGCGCTTCACCAGTCTCCAGGGTGCCGCCCGTCCGTCAGCATACCCTTACGCGACGTCAATGATGGGGGTGCCGGGAGGCACGTGCAGCCCTCTGTCTTCGCGGGGATTGGGCGATCGTTGTTCGCCTCTTGCCAGTCAACTCTTCCCTTGCGTTAGAGTAGTGTTGTTCGCCGACATAGTCGGTCCGCTTCCAAGAGCCGTTTCCAGGCGGGGCCCGCCCGGTCGTCCCGGTCACTGTTCGGGGGCGGAGGCAAAGCCGCCCGCCCGGGCTGCCCCGACCAGGGCGCCGCCGAAGAGCACGGCCGCGCTGACGTATTCCACACCTTGGGAGAGTCATGACCGCAGAGGTCACCCGCATCGAGATCGCCGGCCAACTGGCCGGACTCTTCACGAACGGTGCGGTGAGCAAGCACGACATGCTCATCGCTGCCGCCGGCGCCCGCTCGGAGGTCCTTCAGGTCCTCTCGGCGCTGCCCGACCGCCGCTACACCGAGCTGCGCCAGGTCTGGGAGGACCTGCCGCGGATTCCCGTCGGCGCTTGAGGGGGAGGGGCGAACCATGGCCTTGTTCATGCTCCAGTTCGCGAGTGGCGAGGACACCGTCATCGAGGCGGACGCAGCCGGGTGTACGGCCGCTGGAGAGATCGTGCTGGAACGCACTGAGCAGTACGGGCCCGCGGTCCGGCTGAAGACGTATCCCGCCGACTCGGTGACCGCGGTCTTCCGCCAGGCCCCGCTCGACGGCGGCGGCTACGGCTGGCTTCCCCAGCCCACGACCGGCACCTGGTGGTGCTACTGACGCGCCACGCCCCGTACGCCCAAGGGAAGGAACCTGATGGGGGTCTTTCTGCTGGAAATGACCGACGGCAGCGAGATGATCCTCACTGCGGGCCGCGCCACCCGCACGGAGACCGGCGACGTGGCCTTCGAGTACGTCGACGCCCGCGGGAACTGGTCGCCCAGTTGCACCGTTCACAGCGATCAGGTGAAGACCGCCTACGCGCGGCGCACCGGCGAGGACGGCCTGGGCCGCTGGGTACCGCAGCTGTCCGCGGGCCGCTGGTGGGCATACTGAACAGTACCCGCGGGGGTCATGCCGGTCTGCTGCCGAAGCTTGATCACGCCGGGGGAGCCGCGGTGAGGGGCGTCTGAAGGTGGAGGCGCAGGGCTTGTCGGCCCCGGCACGCCGTGCCCCCCGGGGGGCCTCGTGGACGTCGCATCGCGGTCAGGACATCGGCCGCCCGAACACCTCGACAGGCAGCTGCGACGTGTGGCCATGCCCTGGACCGTATCGGCATCCCCCTACATGGAGACGGAACGAGCCTGTGACCGAGCGACGACGAAGTACTACGGACGGAAAACCCGCCACGCCGCTTCCCCCGCAAGTGCGAGCCCTGCCCGAAGGAAGACTGCTGCAGTACTGGAGGCAACGCGAACGCCAGCATCTGCGCGATGTGTACGCCGGGCTGCGCATCAAGAAGTTTCCCGAGGACCTGCGCGTGCTCGAACACCTGCTGTGGCTCTCCCGCAGCCAGGTGGTCATCGAACTGGGGACGCACCTGGGCGGGTCCGCCCTGTGGTTCCGCGACCGTCTGCGCACCCTGGCCGCATACGGCCGAGTGCCCGAGAACATCCGCGTCGTCACCGTCGACCTGGCCCAGGACCGGGCTCAGGCGCTCCTTCAGGACGCGGACCCGTATTTCGCCAAGGACATCGTCCTCGTCGAAGGGGACATCACCGACCCCGGCGTCACCGGCGCTGTTTCCCAGCACCTTCCCGCCGACGCCCGGTGTCTGGTTGTCGAGGACACCGCCCATACGTACACCACCACCAGTGCAGCTCTGCGGCACTTCTCCCCATTCGTCGCAGCCGACGGTTACTTCGTCGTCGAGGACGGCATCGTCGATATTCCTCAGCTCTCTCCCCCCGGCCTGCCCGGTGGGGTCGTGCCGGCCATCCGCGACTGGCTCACCACGGACCAGGGACGGCATTTCCAGGTACGCCGAGACCTCGAGCTGTACGGCGTCACCTGCCATCCCCACGGCTGGCTCCAGCGCATCCGCCCCTGGCCCCCCGCGCCGTCACCACGGTGAGGGCATGCTCCTGACTCGCCTCTCAGGGCGCGGAGCGGCTTCGAACTCCGAGGGCGTGCCGGTCAGGGGAGGGGCAGGGACAGCGAGCGGTGGAGGTGGTAGCGCCCGCCGTGGGTGAGCCGTACACCGGGCGTGCCGGACATGATCTCGTGGGCCGTGTCGTGGTCGCCGGCTTCGCCGGCCTCCAGGTGTGCCTCGATGCCGGTCCACTCGGTGTAGAGGAGGACCCTGGTGCCGTCGGCACTGAGCAGGAAGTGCGCGGAGATCGCGCCGGGATGGCCGCCCGCCGCGGGCTGGACGGCGATGAGGCTGTCGACGAGGTGACGCTGCCGTTCGGGGCCGTCGACGTCGAAGGCGGCGGTGATCAGGCAGCCCGGAACGCGTGACTCGTCCTCCTCGGTCAGGCTGCGGTGGCGGCGGTAGTGGGGCGGGCCGGCGAGTGGGGCCGTGTAGCCGCCGCCGTGCAGGTACGCGTTGAGTGCCACGGTGTTGTTCCACTGGGCGAGCGTGAGTACGGTCTCGCCGTCCGTGCCGGCGAACCAGCTCACCGCGGCGAGGCCGTGTGGCGGGGGCACGCAGTCCAGTGCGTCCGCTTCCGCGTCGGTGACGAGCTGCTGCCGGTCGAAGTCTCCGGCATACCGGGTGCCGATCACGACGGTGCCGGTGCGAGCGAGGTCCGGGAAGGCGGTGGTGGTCAACACGGTCTCCCTGCGAGTGGGCGGCCGGGTCCCGACGATGATGCGGGGACGGGGCCATGGGCGTGAGCGGGGTCGTGGGCGGGCGGCCGCTTCATCGAGTTCTGCGGGGCAGGCGCCGGGTACGGGTGAGGGCCGGTGTCACATCACGCATTCGGCTTCGGTGTACCGCTCCTGCGGCACCGTCTTCAGCGTCTTCACGGCCTCCGCCAGTGGCACCATGACGATGTCGGTCCCCTGCAGGGCGGTCATCGAGCCGAACTCGCCACGGTGTACGGCATCCACGGCGTGCCATCCGAACCGCGTCGCCAGTACACGGTCGTAGGCGGTGGGGGTGCCGCCGCGCTGGACGTGACCGAGGATGACGGGCCGGGCCTCCTTGCCGAGCCTGCTCTCCAGCTCCACGGACAGCTGGCGGGCGATCCCGGCGAACCGCTCGTGCCCGTAGACGTCCTTGTCGCCCTCGTCGAAGTCCATGCTCCCGGGCCGGGGTTTGGCCCCCTCCGCCGCCACGACGATCGCGAACCGCTTGCCCGCTTCGAAGCGCTCACCGACCCGGGCGGCCAACTCGCCGATGTCGAAGGGCCGCTCGGGCACGACGATGGCGTGGGCGCCGGCGGCCATGCCCGCATGGAGCGCGATCCAGCCGGTGTGGCGGCCCATGACCTCCACGACCAGAACGCGCTGGTGGGACTCGGCGGTGGTCTTCAGCCGGTCCAGCGCCTCGGTCGCCACGCCCACAGCCGTGTCGAAGCCGAAGGTCACATCAGTGACCGCGATGTCGTTGTCGATGGTCTTGGGTACACCGACGATCGGCAGCCCGTTGTCGGAGAGCAGCCGGGCCGCCTTGAGAGTGCCCTCGCCGCCGATGGGGACGATCGCGTCGAGGCCGAGTTCGGCGAGGTGGCCCTTGGCGCGCTCGACGCCGTTGCGCAGGTGTTCGGGACGGACCCGGGAGGAGCCGAGGATGGTGCCGCCGCGGGCCAGGATGCCGCTGACGGCGTCGAGGTCGAGTTTGAGGTAGTCGCGTTCCAGGAGGCCCTTCCATCCGTCCCGGAAGCCGATGACCTCGTCGCCGTGGTCGACGACGGCGCGGTGTACGACAGACCGGATGACGGCGTTCAGGCCGGGGCAGTCGCCGCCGGACGTGAGGACACCCATACGCATAGTGTTACGGACTCCTGAAGCAGGGCCGGGCGGCCGACGGCGCGGTCGGCGCTCGCCCGTAGGCGGTCGAGGGGTGCCGCCGCCCCTCGGGGGAAGGAGGTGGCGGCACCTGGCGACGACGGCGGCCTGTCAGGGCCGCCTCGTAGCAACGATTGTCAATCTACCCTAACGTCAAGGTAGATTTGTAGTCCGGCAGGGACGCCGGACAGACGACGCGAGGCGGTGGGGCCGTGACCGGAAGGCTGATGCAGATCGGTGAGGTGTCCGAGCGTACGGGGCTGTCGTTGCGGACGATCCGCCACTACGAGAACGTCGGCGTGGTCGCCCCCAGCGAACGCAGCATGGGCGGCTTCCGCCTCTACACCGAGGCCGAGGTGCGCAGACTTGCGCTGGTGCGGCGAATGCGGCCGCTGGGCTTCTGCCTGGAAGACGTACGGGCCCTGCTGGAGCTCCTGGAGAAGCTGCCCGAGGACGGCGGGCCCCTGCCGGAGGACGACGGGCAGGCGCACGCGAAACTCGTGGCACGGTTGCGTGCGTACTGGGTCGAAGCGGACGCTCGGTGTGAGGACCTTCGCCGGCAACTGGGGCGGGCAGAGGAGTTCGCTCATTCCCTGCACGGCCACCTGGCCCGGGTCGTGGACGCTGTCACGGCAGCCGACCCCGTTGCGAAGACCGTGCGATGAGCGCGAGCAGCGGCTGTGCGGCTGTGCGGCGTCGAGGGCGGCCCGGAGACGTGGGTTCGCAATGATCAGTCCTCCGGACACGGGCCGGTGCGTGGCGCCCGGGGTGGCCGGCGTGGAAGGTGAGGGTCATGGCAGACGTGACGATGTGCCCCTCGTGCGGTGAGGACGAGGAACTGCGTGGTGAATCGGACGAGGGCGACATCAGGATCACCTGTCTGAGCTGCAACGCGCAGTGGATGCGCGGCGCACCGCGCTGTGCGAGCTGTGGCGGCCGGGACATCGTCCACCGTCCGCAGGCCATGACCCGCCACTCGCGCGGTACCCAGTTGTCCATCATCGGCTGGCGCGAACTGCCGCTGTGCCGGACCTGTGACGCCGGGGCGCTGGAGACCTCGATCACTCAGAACGTGCCCGTGCCGAGTGACTACGTCGCGGCCTGTCTGGGTGCGGTCCGCGGCCGGCCGGCGACTCCCGGGACGCCGCCGACCCCGCCCGCGTCCGCACCCAAGGCCACTCCGCCGTCCGCCCCGAAGCCCGTTCCCGAGGGGAAATCGGCTGCGCCGGCGAAGAGTTCACCGGCGCAGCGTACTTCGGCGCGTCCGCGGCAGAGTCGGCCGAAGACCATGCCCTCGCCCTCCATGGTGCCCACGGTCCGGCAGGCGATCGCCACCTTCATGACCGAGGCGTCCGGCCAGGCCGACGCCACCGCGATGCTGTTGCTGGGTACTCGCCTCGGGCCCCACAACCGGCTGAACGTGCTGGAGGAGGACGGCACGGCCGACCGGCTCGCCGACTGGTGCCACGGTCATTGGGGGGACGGCGGTGACGGTGCGCAGCGTGCCCTCGGCACGATCTGCCGCGCCATCGACTTCTGGGGTGCCCGAGGGTGGCTCGCCTCCGACCCGGCCGCAGGACTGCGTTCCCGGAACGACTGACGGTGTGGGGAGTCCGGGGCGGCCGTCAACCGGGCGCGCAAGATCTCACGACGGCGCACCGAAGGCCCTGCGGCGGAGGCCCGGGCTCCCACCCAGCCGCTCGATGCACGCTTCGGCGCAGAGCCCGGAGATCGCCCTCGTCGCCGTCCGGGACGAGAGGGCCGGCTTCCGGTGGTGGCGGATCGCATGTGGGGCAGGCCGGTTCGTGCGTCCGTTCGCCGGTCCATTTCCGGTGCTTGGTCGCCGCCCGGCACGCCCCCGCGCCCTCTGTTTCGAACATTTGGGCCGCTCCCGTGTGTGCGTTGCAGGTAGAAGGGGTCGCGCACATGGTTTACCTGCATTTCACCAGCCCGAACTCGCACTCTCTCCTAACGTCAGGGTAGAGTCTTGGGTGAGGGCAGCCGGGCTGTGAAGGGGCAGTCGAGGCGGTACCTCCAGAGCGTGGGCCCGCCCGACCGGGCCCCGTCGGATCCCCAAGACTTCCGGGCAACGATGCCCGACCGGCAGCCGTAGCGGCTGCTCCCTCATCCGGCAGGGCCCCCATCGAGGCCGGGCCGCCGGAGATTCCTCCCTTGTGGGGAGTCGAGTACAACGCGCGTGCGTCCGGCGTGGATGCGTGCGCCTGAACAGAAACGGTTGCATGTCTTCACCGCTGTCCCAAACTCCCAAGCTCCGCATGTCCAGGCCGGACTGGCTCGCCTCCCCGAAGGTCTTCCGCACCGAGGTGCTGGCCGGTCTGGTGGTCGCCCTGGCGCTGATCCCGGAGGCGATCTCCTTCTCGATCATCGCCGGGGTTGACCCGGCGGTCGGCCTGTTCGCGTCGTTCACGATGGCCGTGGTCATCTCGGTCGTGGGTGGCCGCAAGGCGATGATCTCGGCCGCGACCGGTGCGATGGCCCTGGTCATCGCGCCGCTGAACCACGAGTACGGCCTCGGCTACCTGATCGCCGCCGTCGTCCTCGGCGGTGTCTTTCAGATCGTCCTGGGCGCGCTGGGTGTGGCGAAGCTGATGCGGTTCGTCCCACGCTCGGTGATGGTCGGCTTCGTCAACGCGCTGGCCGTCCTGATCTTCATGGCCCAGGTTCCCGAGATGACGGACGTCCCCTGGGCCGTCTACCCGCTGATCATCGGCGGCCTGGCGCTGATGGTGCTGTTCCCGAAGATCACCAAGGCCGTTCCGGCACCCCTGGTGTCCATCGTCATCCTGACCGTGATCACCGTGGCGGCCGGGATCGCGGTGCCGAACGTCGGTGACAAGGGCGACCTGCCCTCCTCATTGCCGGTGCCGGGCCTGCCCGACGTTCCGCTCACCCTGGACACGCTGACCACCATCGCCCCCTACGCCTTCGCGTTCGCGCTGGTCGGTCTGATGGAGTCGCTGATGACGGCCAAGCTGGTCGACGACATCACCGACACCCACTCCAACAAGACCCGCGAGTCGCTCGGCCAGGGCGTCGCCAACGTCATCACCGGCCTCTTCGGCGGCATGGGCGGCTGCGCGATGATCGGCCAGACGATGATCAACGTGAAGACGTCCGGGGCCCGCACCCGGCTGTCGACCTTCCTCTCCGGCATCTTCCTGCTGCTGCTCGTGGTGGTGTTCGGTCCGGTCGTCTCCGACATCCCGATGGCCGCCCTGGTGGCCGTGATGCTCCTGGTGGCGTTCGCGACCTTCGACTGGCACTCCGTCCAGCCCGGGACCCTCAAGCGGATGCCGGTCGGGGAGACGATCGTCATGGCCGTTACCGTTGCGGTCGTTGTCGCCACCCACAACCTCGCCATCGGCGTGATCGCCGGCTGCATCACCGCGATGGTGATCTTCGCCAAGCGTGTCGCGCACCTCGCCGAGGTCACCGGTGTGGTCGACCCCGACGGGAACCAGGTCGTCTACGCGGTCACCGGCGAGCTGTTCTTCGCCTCGTCCAACGACCTCGTCTACCAGTTCGACTACAAGGACGACCCGGACGACGTGGTCATCGACCTGTCCGACGCCCACATCTGGGACGCCTCCACGGTCGCCGCCCTGGACGCGATCGAGACCAAGTACGCCCAGCGCGGCAAGAAGGTCACCATCACCGGCCTGAACAAGGCCAGCGCCGAGATGCACGACAAGCTGGCCGGCCAGCTCACCGGCAGCCACTGAGACCGGCCGCCCCCTCCCGCAGACCACGCAGAACGGGAGGGGGTGGTCCACTGTGTGCGGGCCGGGCCCGGAACCAAGCCCCGACCAGCTCCGGGCCCGTCCCGCGCGCATGCCCGTTGGACCGAGGGCCGTCTGTCCCGGCTCTGCGACACCGATCGCCCACGCGGTCGCGATGATGCCGCGGCGTACGCGGCTCCCCGCACGGGCCATCGCTCGGCCGGTCCTCCGCGGGTGGTGCACACCTGGAACCCTTGGAGTCCTGCCGTACGGACCACTGCGGCCGGCCACGCGAAAACACCTCGCAACCGCGGCCACCGGCTGTACGGCATCGCGACAGACTGGCCGCGGCCGGGCGTGAACAGGTGATGCGGCGGGCTGGGCGGCCCATTCGGTTTCCCCGACCGGGTCGACGCGCTGAGGGTGGTGGTTCCACCGATCGACACGGCGAGTGCTGCCTCTCGCCCTCCGTCCGCGGGTCCCTGGGCTTCGTACGCGGCTGAGGCCGTGGCGACCGGGAACGCGCACGGCTACGGCGCGTACACCTTGCCGAGTGACTTGTCCGTCAACCCTTCCGTAGCGTTAGAGTAGTGTCACTCGTCGACAACACCGTCGGCCTGCTTTCAAAGACCGTTCCCCGGTGGCGGCCAGGGTTGCGCTGGCTGCCGCTCGGGAACGGCGCCACAGCCGCCGGGCCGGGCTCCCGGCCCGCACCGTCGCTTTGTGCGCGGGTGAGCCGTCGGAGCTTCATCCGCTCGAGCGGTTGTCCACCTGCAGGCGGCGGTGGAGCGTGGTGGCGAAGTCCTCGGCCATGTCCAGACGGGCCCGCAGGGTCTCACAGCGTGCGTCGGTCACCTTGCGGTAGGAGTCCAGTCGCTCCCGCAGGCGCTGGAGTTCCTCACCCGCGGGCGGGTTCTCGGTGGCGGCGAGGCGGTCGGTGATATCCAGCAGGTCGCGCATCTCCTCCAGGGTGAAGTCCAGCGGCTTCATGCGTCGGACCACCATGAGGCGCTCGATGTCGGTTTCCGTGTACAGCCGGAAACCGCCCTTGCTGCGGGCCGAGGGAATCACCAGACCCACTTCCTCGTAGTGGCGGATGGTGCGCAGCGACAAACCGGTCCGCTCGGCCACCTCGCCGATCTGCATCTGCTGCTCGCTCATCGCCGAGCCTCTCTCTTGTCGTTCGCCAGATTTCGGAATGGTGAAATGAGTCCCTCCATGTGAGATCAATCACAAGGGCTTGGCGGGGTTTTGCCTGCGTTTCACAAGCCCTCCCTCTCAGTCTCCTGTGACGTCAGGGTAGGCTGCTGCCTGCTCGCCCCCGTCGTCCAGTCGGACGACAGGGGTGATGCTGCCGTAGTGCGGGCTCCGACCGGGTCCCGAACGGCCGCGAAGGCTTACGGGTAATGATGCCCGACCGGCAGCCAGAGGTTGCCGATCTTTCCGGCACTCGGCTCTCGCCTCGGCGCGGAGCCCGGCTGCCGGGGATTCCCACACCACTGCGGAATCGGTACGACGCTGTGCGTCCGGCGGCATGGACGCACACCTGAACAGAAACGGTTGCATGTCCTCATCGCTGCCCGCGGCCCCCGGGTTCCGTCTGTCCAAGCCCGACTGGCTCGCCTCCCCGAAGGTCTTCCGCACCGAGGTGCTGGCCGGTCTGGTGGTCGCCCTGGCGCTGATCCCGGAGGCGATCTCCTTCTCGATCATCGCCGGGGTTGACCCGGCGGTCGGCCTGTTCGCGTCGTTCACGATGGCCGTGGTCATCTCGGTCGTGGGTGGCCGCAAGGCGATGATCTCGGCCGCGACCGGTGCGATGGCCCTGGTCATCGCGCCGCTGAACCACGAGTACGGCCTCGGCTACCTGATCGCCGCCGTCGTCCTCGGCGGTGTCTTTCAGATCGTCCTGGGCGCGCTGGGTGTGGCGAAGCTGATGCGGTTCGTCCCACGCTCGGTGATGGTCGGCTTCGTCAACGCGCTGGCCGTCCTGATCTTCATGGCCCAGGTTCCCGAGATGACGGACGTCCCCTGGGCCGTCTACCCGCTCATCGTCGCCGGTCTGGCGCTGATGGTGTTCTTCCCGAAGGTCACCACGGTGGTCCCCGCTCCGCTGGTGTCCATCGTCGTCCTGACGGTGATCACCGTGGCGGCCGGGATCGCGGTGCCGAACGTCGGCGACAAGGGCGACCTGCCCTCCTCCCTGCCGGTGCCGGGCCTGCCCGACGTTCCGCTCACCCTGGACACGCTGACCACCATCGCCCCCTACGCCTTCGCGTTCGCGCTGGTCGGTCTGATGGAGTCGCTGATGACGGCCAAGCTGGTCGACGACATCACCGACACCCACTCCAACAAGACCCGCGAGTCGCTCGGCCAGGGCGCCGCCAACATCATCACCGGGCTCTTCGGCGGCATGGGCGGTTGTGCCATGATCGGCCAGACGATGATCAACGTGCGGGTGGCCGGAGCTCGGACGCGTCTGTCGACGTTCCTGTCCGGTGTGTTCCTGATGGTGCTGTGCATCGCCTTCGGACCAATCGTCTCCGACATCCCGATGGCCGCCCTGGTGGCCGTCATGATCATGGTGTCGGTGGCGACCTTCGACTGGCACTCCATCGCCCCGAAGACGCTCAAGCGGATGCCGGTCGGGGAGACGATCGTCATGGCCGTCACCGTCGCGGTCGTTGTCGCCACCCACAACCTCGCCATCGGCGTGATCGTCGGCTGCATCACCGCGATGGTGATCTTCGCCAAGCGTGTCGCGCACCTCGCCGAGGTCACCGGTGTGGTCGACCCCGACGGGAACCAGGTCGTCTACGCGGTCACCGGCGAGCTGTTCTTCGCCTCGTCCAACGACCTCGTCTACCAGTTCGACTACAAGGACGACCCGGACGACGTGGTCATCGACCTGTCCGACGCCCACATCTGGGACGCCTCCACGGTCGCCGCCCTGGACGCGATCGAGACCAAGTACGCCCAGCGCGGCAAGAAGGTCACCATCGTCAACCTGAACAAGCCCAGCGCCGACATGCACGGACGCCTCGCCGGCCAGCTGACCGGCAGCCACTGACCGGACCGGCCCGCCCTCTCCCGACCACGGACACTGCGGGGAGGGCGGTCGGCCCCCGCGTGGACGGGGCCCGCGACAGTGCCCGAAAGAACCGGAAACCGGTCCGCGTATCCGGTGCCGTGCCTCGGGGACGAGGAAGCGAACGTGAGGAGGAGCACTGAGCCGCACCGCCAAGCTTTTCCGTGGTCGAGCCGACTCCGCCGTGACGCCTCCCGGCCCCGCGTCCGGCGGGCGTTTCCACGGCTGGCGCATCGTCGCCTACAGCGCCCTCGCGATGGCGATGACCGCGCCCGGCCAGACCACCGGCGTCTCGGTCTTCATCGACCCCCTCATCGCCGACCTCGGCATCAGCCGCACCCAGGTGTCCACCGCCTACCTGACCGGAACCCTCGTCGGCGCCTGCGCCATGCCCATGGTCGGGCGGGCGGTCGACCGCCACGGCCCGCGCCGTGTGATCATCGTCGTGGCGGCCGTCTTCGGCACGATCCTGCTCGCCCTGTCCTTCGTCACCGGACTCGTCGGGCTGACGGCCGGATTCGTCGGCATCCGCATGGCCGGTCAGGGCGCGCTCTCCCTGGTGGCCACGACCACAGTGGCGTACTGGTTCGACAAGCGCCGCGGCCTGGCTCTCGGCGTCACCAGTGCCGTCGGCACCGCAGGGATCTCCCTCGCCCCCCTCCTGATCGAGCGCCTGGTCTCCGGATACGGCTGGCGCCAGGCATGGGCCATCGAAGGAATCGCCGTGTGGGCCGTCGTCCTCCCGCTCGCCCTGTTCGGCATCCGCGACCGCCCCGCCGACCTGAGCCAGCATGTGGACGGCATCCCCCCGGACGCGGACACCGACCCCGACGCCCCGCTGACCGGCTGGCCATTGCGCCGGGCCCTGCGGACGAGCGTCTTCTGGGCGGTCGTCGCCTGCCTGGCCGCCAGCAGCATGCTCACCACCGGCCTGAACTTCCACCAGATCGCCCTGCTCGGCGAACGCGGCCTCACTGCCACCGAGGCCGCCGCCAACTTCCTGCCCCAGACCGCCGCCGCCCTGCTCGTCACCCTCGCCGTAGGAACTCTCATCGACCGGTTGCCGCCCAAGGTCGTGCTGGCCGCGGCGATGGTGATCCTTGCGTGCGGTGTGCTGTCCGCCCTTCTGGTCTCGCCCGGCTGGACGGCGATCGGCTACGGCATCCTGCTCGGCGCCTCCGGTGGCCTTCTGCGTGTCGTCGAATCGGCGACCCTGCCCCGTTACTTCGGCACCGCCCACCTCGGTGCCATTCGAGGCACCGCCCACACCGTCACCATCGCCGCCAGTGCCTTCGGCCCGCTCGCCGTCTCCCTCGGCCACGACCTGACCGGCCACTACGGCCCCGCGCTCATCGCCCTCACCGCTGTGCCGGTACTGGCGGCCCTCGCCGTGCTCGTGGCCCGTGAGCCCGTGAGCGAGGGCTGACGCCCGCATCCCGGGGAACGGCCCCGTCCACCGTCTGTCGTTCATCCCGTCGTGCTCGCTGGGAACCGGGCCGTGTACAGGCGGAGGTACGTGCCGTCCCTGGCCGGCAGGTCGTGGTGGTTGCCCTGTGCGGCCAGGCCTCGGGCGCCCATGACGAGGATCATGTCGGCGCGCGGATGGTGGACCGGCGGCGGGACGGACACGGGTCTGTGCCGCGACCAGTGACGGAGACGTCTTTGAGGCGCTTTCCTCGACCAGCACGACCGACGGCACGGTGGTGCCCTCAAACCGGGGCGTCCTCCGGTTCGCGCCGCCGGGCCGTCAGTACCTTCACGGTCGTGCGGGCATGCTGGTCCTCGAACCGGACCCACCCGGTCGGCCGGCGACAGCCGCACGAAACCGGTCGGCGCATACCAGGGCTCCGTCGCGCGGACCCGCGGCAGCACTTCGCTGTCGATCTCCACGCCACAACTGGTCAGAAGCGTCAGCCGGGCCCTGCCGATCCGGGGCCTGCCGGCCCGGGTGAGCGTGCGCCACCACCCCCTGCGGACAGCGATCCCTTACCCCTCGAACTCCTGCCCGGTCACCAGGCCGGCCCCCTCGGATCCCGACGGCCAAGGGTACGACCGGCCGACCGTCTACCCTACTCTAACGTGACAGTAGATTCGACGCGGACATTCGAACCGGAGACGGCCTTGACGGACCTGCAGACGCGAGACGAAGAGCAAGAGCGGCAGTACCTGGCCGAGACGGTGCGCCTGCTGAAACGGGAACTGGAGCGGCTCGGCGCCTCCATCGACCGGACCGCCAGGACCATCCAGGAGCAGAAGGAGTTCATGTGGGAGAACTGGCGCGACATGGACTTCGCCGAGAAGGCGGCCATGCGCACCGAGGTCAACACCTCCGTCGGTGTGGGCGACAGTGTGGTGACGACGCGCCGTCACATGGAGCGCCTGCTGGAGTCGCCCTATTTCGGGCGCGTCGACTTCCGCAGGGCGGACGACGGAGATGGGAAGGGTCACTACATCGGCGTCCACGACTTCTCGGACCCGGAGACCCAGGAGATCCTGATCCACGACTGGCGAGCCCCGGTCTCCAGTCTCTACTACGACTTCGAGTCGGGTGCCGCGCACTTCGAGGCTCCGACAGGGACCGTCCATGGAACGATCACGGGTAAACGTCAGTACAAGATCGTGAACGATCGCCTTGAGTACATGTTCGACAGCGCGCTGACCATCGGCGACGAAGTGCTGCAGCGGGAGCTGAGCCAGTCCGCCGACGACAGGATGAAGAACATCGTCGCGACGATTCAGCGCGAGCAGAACGAGGTGATCCGCAACGAGACGGCGAAGGTGCTGATCCTGCAGGGCGTGGCGGGCTCCGGGAAGACGTCGATCGCCCTGCACCGGATGGCGTTCCTGCTCTATCGCTTCAAGGACTCCCTGTCGTCCGACAACGTCATGATCCTTTCCCCCAACAAGGTCTTCGGCGACTACATCGCAGGCGTCCTGCCCGAGCTGGGTGAGGAGCAGATCTCGGAGATCGACTTCGGGAAGATCGCCGACCGCTTCCTCGCCAAGGTGACGGAGTTCGAGACCTTCAGCGAGCAGGTGGTCAAGCTCCTCGACCGGGTGGACGAAGCGGCGGCCGAGCGGATGCGCTTCAAGGCGAGGCCGGAGTTCGTCACCCGGCTCGACGAGTGGCTCGCCGCTCGCGGGGACGAGGACTTCACCCCGCGGCAGATCGAGCAGAGGAACAAGCGCCTGTCGGAGCAATGGGTTGCGGAGGCCTTCGCGGCCTCGCGGGGCCTGCCCGTCTTCGCCCGGCTGGACCTGCTCGCCGAGAGCGCCGCGAGCAGGCTGCGACAGGAGGTGCTGGACAAGGGCGGCAAGTGGTCGGCGGCGGACAGCAACGGCATCCGCAAGCAGGTGCGCACCATGTTCCCGCACAAGGACGCGTTCGCCCTGTACAAGGCGTTCTACCAGGACCCTGGGCGCAAGGGCCTGTTCAAGCCGCTCAGCCGGAAGAAGATCGAGTACGCGGATGTCTTCCCGCTGGTCTACACCATGATCAGGACGTCCCGGCAGGAGGGCTACGGCCGCATCCGGCACCTCCTGGTGGACGAGATGCAGGACTACACGCCGATCCAGTACGCGGTGCTGCGTGAGCTGTTCTCCTGCAGGATGACCATCCTCGGGGACGCCAACCAGTCGGTGAACCCGCTCAGTTCCTCGTCGCTTCCGGTGATCCACGACATCTTCCCGGAGGCGGACTGCCTGGAGCTGTGCAAGAGCTACCGTTCCACGTCCGAGATCACGGATTTCGCCCAGCACATCTCGCGCAACGACAAGCTCGTCCCGATCGAGCGGCACGGGCTGCCGCCGCAGGTCGTCGCCGTCGCGGACCGGGAGGGAGAGGAGGCGGAGATCCTGGCGCTGGCCGAGCGGCACCGGCAGAGCGAGTACCGCTCCCTCGGCATCGTCTGCAAGACCGTCGCGCAGGCGCAGGAGCTGTACCGGGTCCTGTCGGCGGCGGGCGTCGAGCTGACCTTCCTCGATTACGAGAGCACGGAGTTCAACGCCGGCACGGTGATCACTTCGGCGCACATCGCCAAAGGGCTGGAGTTCGACACCGTGATCGTCCCGGGCGTGGACGACACGAACTACGCCAACGAGATGGACAAGTGCATGCTCTACATCGCCTGTACCAGGGCCATGCACGAACTCCACCTGACCCACAGCGGGCCGCTCTCGCGCTTCCTGGCGTTCACCGAACATCCCGGAAGCCGTCTCGGAGTTGCCGACCCCGAGACGGCCAGGACGCCCGATCGCAAGACCCCCGCACGAGTGGGCTGACCCCCGGCAAGGAGAGCGGTACCGGCATGTGCGTACCCCGCCTCAGGTGATGCTCGACGAACCCCTTCATCCACGAGCACAGAACACACTCGGACTGTCCCAGCACCACACAAGTGGGGCCGGCAGTCGCTGTGGGACGGTGATGACGAGTCTCCGTCCGCCTGGTCCTTTCCGGTGGCACGGTCCCCCTGGGGGAGAGCCTGGTGATCCTCGCGGTGATGTCCCTCGGCACTGCCGTCCACCGGGCTGAAAACGGTCGGAGCACTCGGAGGCACGTGGCCTGCACGGCCGTCGTGATGGTCGCCTGCGCCGTGACGAACGCCCGCGCCACGGCGACGTGGTCGGTCCCGGCAACGCCACCGCCCCACGCGCGGGCCACACCCTCTACGCCGGCCAGGCGGCCGACTTCCCTGTGCCCGCCTTCGTGCCGGAGTGCTTCGCCGTCGTCCACCCGGCCGACCTTTCCCGCTTCGAGCAGTTCCGGCGTGGCATTGCCCAGTTGAATGAGGAGGGCGTGGTCCAGGTACTCGCCTCCGGCCCGTACGGGGCCAAGCGCCGGTGCTCGCGACCGCGGGGCCGATGTCGTTCGGGGGCGTCAGCGCGCAGATGTCCGAGGCCTCCCCGACAGGCGACTCGACCATCTCGTCGCCGCCCACGAATAGGACTGCCGACGGCCTTGCCGACTGTCGCCGAGACCTTCTGAAGTGGCGCATGACCGTCGGCAGCGACCTGCGAGGCATGCACGATACCTCACGTGGTAGGAGAGTGTGCCATCCCCTGGCGGTCACCGGGCAGCGGTGGAGCACCTCCGTGGCGCTGCGGCCTTGGGAGCCGATGGAGCGAGCGGAAGGCGTGAGGGCTTGCCGAACCCCTTGGCAAAGCAAGGGTAAAGAGGCTGCTACGGTGTCTGATTGTCGGTCGCCTCGCTGTTCGGCAGGTGTTCCTGATGTCCCCGGTCGCTGAGTCGCGCCATCGCCACATGCCCTGTTTCCGTCGGCTTGGATACCGTCACCTGAAAATATCTCCCCTTACGAGAGGGACAACTTGTCGAACAGCGTTCCGAACGCCGTACCGTCCGCTTCCCGACCCCCGGAGCCGACGCCGATGCCAGGCGGCCCGTCTCCCGCCGGCAATGCGCGTGACGCGTTCTTCGACAACGCGAAGTACCTGCTGATCGTCCTGGTGGCCGTGGGGCACGCGTGGGAGCTCGTGGAGAGCACTCGCGCCACCAAGGCGCTGTACATCCTCGTCTACACCTTCCACATGCCGGCGTTCATCGTCATCTCCGGCTACCTGTCGCGCAGCTTCGCCGGCCGCCCCCGCCAGATCGGGCGGCTGCTCAGCGGCATCGTGGTTCCGTACGTGGTCTTCGAGACCGCCTACTCCCTCTTCCGGCGTCACGCCGCCGACGAACCCGACTTCGCCATCAGTCTGCTCGACCCCTTCCTGCTCACCTGGTTCCTCGCCGCGCTGTTCATCTGGCGGATCACCACGCCCCTGTGGCAGCAGCTGCGTCATCCGCTCGCCGTCGCCCTGGCCATCGCGGTGCTGGCCTCCGTCACCCCCGGCATCGGGGAGGACCTCAACCTGCAGCGGGTCCTGCAGTTCCTCCCGTTCTTCGTGCTGGGTCTGTGCCTGAAGCCCGAGCACTTCCGGCTCCTGGACCGCCGCGCGATCAGGATGCTGGCGATACCCGTCTTCGCCGGTGCGCTCGCCTTCGCGTACTGGGCGGCCACCCGCATGCGCACCGAGTGGTTCGCCCGGCGCTCCAGCGCGCAGGAGATCGGGGAACCGTGGTGGACCGGCGCCGTGATGACCCTCGCGCTGTTCGGCTGCTCCCTGCTGCTGACGGCCGCCTTCCTGGCCTGGGTCCCGCGCCGTCGCATGTGGTTCACGGTGCTCGGCGCCGGCACCATCTGCGGCTACCTGCTCCACGGCTTCCTGACCAAGGGGGCCAAGTACTCGGGCCTCATCGACGCCCACGACTGGCTGCACGACCCCGCCGGGAAGATCGTCCTCACCCTCGTCGCGGCCGCCGCCGTCACCCTGATGTGCACCCCGCCGGTGCGCCGTGTCCTTCGTCCGGTGACCGAGCCGGACCTGTCCTGGGCCCTCCGCCGGGACCCGGCCGAACGACCGGCCCAGAGGTGAACCGGCAGGCCGGGCGGGAGCGGCCGAGGACCCGCTGGTAGAACAGCGAGGGGGCGTCTTCCAGGATCACACCGCTCCAGATCCCAGGCCGGCCGGGAAGGGCGATCTTGCACGTGAGCGGCATGTCAAATGCGCTCCGAGGGTGTGTGCAACCTGTGCTGCTCGGGGGAACGCGAGAGCGGCGGGGAGGCGAGGGCTGTCGAGAAACTGTGCGGCGACCCCATGGACGGTGATATCCGGATCGTTTGCCTGAGCTGCAATACGCAGTGGATGCGAGGCGGGATGACCTGACCGTACGGGCGGCCCGCCTCGGCAACATCGTCGGCTTCACCGGTTTCGAAGGAGGGGCGGCGGGCCGGTCGCAGTGAGGGGTGGTGAACCCCCTCGCCGTACCCGTTCGGCGTGGCGGGAAGCAGGAGACGGACGGCCGAGTCGCCCGGCAGGACGACGCCGCGGACGACGGCCGCGTCCAGGGCGAGGCCGCACCAGTGGAGTTCGGTGGTGGCGCCGTACACGGTGTCCGGCGGGAGCGCGACGACGGCACGCACGCACTTGGACCCGGAGTCGGACACCACGCGCCGGCTCCGGGTCGGTGACTTGGCGCACCGGTACGGCCGATGCGGCGAGCAGGCTCGCGATCGGTACGAGGCGGCCGCGCGGTGACCTCGGGCGCGGCCGCGGGTGCCGCCGTCGGGATTACCCCGGCCGCCTCCCACGGCGCCGCCAGGCGTTCCTTACCGGGAGCCGAGCCGGTGTGCCCACCGTGAATGAAAACGACATCTATACTCATCTGAGCGTTGATCCGCGGAGCGGGATGCGGCAACCGGCGGCGGAGGGGCTGGGCTCCAGGGCTTCCCCGGTGCACGTGTCACCAACGGAGCCGCCGGTCTCCCGTGCCCCGACGCACCGGGCTGCCCGAACGGGACGACGCCGAGGGCGGGGAACGGAAGCGTGGAGAAGCAGGAATACGTGGAGGGCCGACGGGGCTCGGCCGCTGATGCGGTGCGTCTCGTCGTGCGCACCCTCGTGTACGTGGTGGTGGGCGGTGGCGCGTTCCTCGTGATCGCCACGGTCGTCTCGGTGCTCGGGCCGATGCTCGCCCTCGATCTCTACACCCCGCCGGTGGCCGCCTGGTGGACGGTGTTCACAGCGGTCGTCGTACAGGGGGTCCCCTTCCTGCTGCTCGGCACGCTGGTCTCGGCGGCCATCGGGGCCTTCGCGTCCGAGCGGATCCTCAGCCGGCTGCTGCCGCGCAGTCCGGCGCTCGCCGTTCCCGTCGCGGGCGCCGCCGGTGTCGTACTGCCCGGGTGCGAGTGTGCGTCCGTGCCGGTGGCCGGGAGCCTGATGCGGCGCGGGGTCGCTCCGGCGGCCGCGCTCGCCTTCCTCCTCTCGGCGCCCGCCATCAATCCGGTGGTGCTGGTCTCCACCTCCATCGCCTTCCCGGGCAACCCGGTCATGGTGCCGGCACGGTTCGTCGCGTCGCTCGCCACCGCCGTCGTCATGGGCTGGCTGTGGGTGCGGTTCGGGCGGGAGGAGTGGCTGCGACTGGCCGGGACACGTACGACGTCCGGGGGGTCCGGGTCCCGGTGGCAGGATTTCCGGACCGGACTGCAGCACGACTTCCTGCACGCGGGCGGCTTCCTGGTCGTCGGGGCGGCGGCCGCGGCGACGTTCAACATCGCCGTACCCCGGTCGGTGCTGGACGTCTTCACCGGGTCGGAGTGGCTGTCGGTGCTGCTGCTGGCCGTCCTGGCGGTGGTCCTGTGCGTGTGCAGCGAGGCCGACGCGTTCGTGGCCGCTTCGCTGAGCGGGTTCTCGCCGACGGCGCGGCTGGCTTTCATGGTCGTCGGGCCGATGGTGGACCTGAAACTGATGGCGTTGCAGGCGGGTACCTTCGGGCGGGCCTTCGCAGTGCGGTTCTCGGCGGCCACATGGGTCGTCGCGGTGGTGAGCAGTGTGCTCGTGGGGTGGTGGTTGCTGTGAGGCGCTACGGTCAGGCCCTGGTCCTGCTCCTGTGCGGGGGCGCGGTGCTGCGCATCTCGCTGTTCAGCGAGCTCTACCTGCGGTACGTGCAGCAGGGGCTGCGACCGTACCTGATCGCGTCGGGTGTGCTGCTGCTGGTCCTGGGGGGCGTCGGCGCGGTCGTCGCGGGAGGGGAAACCCGCGACGGAGACCGGCACGGGCACGAAGGCCGGCACGAGCACGCAGACGGGCACGACCACAGCCGCGGTCCCCGCGTCGCCCTGCTGCTCGTCGTCCCCGCGCTGGCCCTGCTGCTCTTCCCGCCGCCCGCCCTCGGCTCGTACAGCGCCGAGCGGGAGGCGGCCACGTACGCCGCTCAGGGCATCGGCACCTTCCCCGCCCTGCCCGGGGGCGACCCGGTCGACCTCACTCTCGGCGAGTTCACCTCCCGCGCCCTTTACGACAGTGGCCGGACGATGAGGAACCGCACGATCCGGATGACCGGTTTCGTCACCAGGGACGACGAGGGCACCTGGTACCTGACCCGGCTCCTCATCTCCTGCTGCGCCGCCGACGCACGGTCGGACAAGATCGAGATACGTGGGGCCGGCGCCCCTGCCGTCGACAGCTGGGTGTCCGTCACCGGCACCTGGGTGCCGGAGGGCGGGCTCGGCTCCGACGAGGCGTGGCCGCCCGTGCTCGCCGCCACCGATGTCAGGCACGTCGAACAGCCCGGGAATCCCTACGAGAAGCGATAGTTCCCGCAAAACGAGCGTCGTCGCCCGGCGGTGACGGGCCGGTGCTCCCCGGGCGGACAGCGGCGTCGCCCCGGGCGGCGCGCGACCGATGCGGCCCCTCAGGGACAAAGGTGCCGACACGCACCATGAACACCAAGATGGTGAGTACGAGGCCCTGTCCCCCGAGGCGACGGCGGGGACAGCGTGGCAGACACCGCACGAGCGCCCCCAGGAGGAGTCATGACTTCCACAAGCCGGCACGGCGACGCACTCGGGGCGGTTGTCGCAGGCGTCGACGGCTCCGCGTCGTCGCGGGCGGCGGTCCTGTGGGCGGCGGGGGAGGCCGAGAGGCGAGGACAGCATCTGAGGCTTGTCCTCGGGGCGGATCTGGACCGGCTCGGCCGCTTCGCCACGTTCGAGACGACCGAGCGCCTGCGAGAAGCGGGGGACGCGCATCTGGCCAAGGCACAAGAGGTGGTTCACGGGCGCTTCCCGGGACTGCCGGTGGAGCGCGAGCTGAGCAACAAGAACGCGGTGGCGGCTTTGCAGGAGGCGGCCGCACCCGATGCGACCGTCGTCGTCGGCAGCAGAGGCCTGGGGGGCTTCCCCGCTCTGTTGCTCGGCTCCGTGAGTCTGGCCGTCGCCGGGCATTCCTCCGTCCCGGTGGTCGTCGTACGAGGCCGGACCGACCGGCCCGGCACGGGAGTCGTGGCTGCCGCCGTCCGGGACGAGACGGACGCCGACTGGGTACGACGGGCGGCGGCCGAGGCGGAGCTGCGCGAGGGAGTGCTGCATCTGGTCAACGTGTGGAACCCCCTGTCCCACGTCGGGAACATGCTTCCCACGCTCGACGGCCCGGGCGACATCACCGAGCAGGCACGGGCCAGGACCGATGCCCTCGCTGCCGTGGTCCGCCGAAGCCACCCCGCCCTCACGGTCACCACCGAGGCCGACGCGGGCACCGCGACCGCCGCCGCGCTCATGGACGTGTCCGCTGGCGCCGATCTGCTGGTGATGGGGGTCCGGCGCCGGTTCACGGGCTCGGGGCCGGCCCTCGGCCGGCTGGGACACGCTGCTCTGCATCACGCCCGGTGTCCGGTCGAAATCGTGCCCCGGCCGGGTGAGCCGGACCAGGAGGAATCATGGCGGTAGCAGGTGTCCGCAACGAGATCCTCGTCGGAGTGGATCCGAAGGACTCATTCCGTCCGGCTCTCGCGTGGGCCGCTCGGCCGCCCTGCTGAGGGGTGGCGACGTGGGTCCTCTGCTGTCCGTACCGCCCCTGCACGGCACGCATCGTGTGGACGTCCGGCCCCACCACGAGACGCTGCGGGTGGAGGGCGAGGAAACCCTGTCGGCTGCCGTGGAGACGACAGGGGCCCTCGCCCCCCGACGTCGCGGTGACCGCGGTCCTGTTCGACGGCATGCCCGCCGCGGTGCTGTGCCAGGAGACGGAGGGACGCGCTGGTCTCGTCGTGGTCGGCTTCCGTGGGCTCACCCGCCCGGAGGAAGTGTTCAGCACCGGCTCGGTGGTCGTACCGGTCGGCGCGCGTGCGGGACTGTCCGGTGGTGGCCGTCCGGGAGGCGGGACACGCCGGACAGCCTCCTGAGGGACCGGTCGTCGGAGGCGACGGCAGCAGCAGTTCCCGGTCGGCCGCCGACTTCGCGGTCCGGGAGGCCGGCCTGCGCGGCGCGACCGTTCACGCCGTGTGGGTGCGGCCGCAGCACGTGGCCCGGCCGACCGGTCCCGGCGACGAGAGGGCCGGTCTTCTCGAGCGGTGTCGGCTGCTTGCGGAAACGGTGGCAGGGCTGGGGGAGCGGCATCCCGTCGTGGGGGTCACCCAGGAGGTTCCGCGTGGCCGCCCCGTTGAGGAACCCGCACGCGTCTCGGCGACGGCCCAGGCCGTCGTGGCGGGGCCGCCACGGGCGCGGTGGGTACAGCCGCATGAGGCCGGGGTCCGTCGTGCACGGGCTGCTCCACCGTGTCGAGTGTCCCGTCGTCGTGGTGCCCTCGGCATGAGGCGGTGCTCCTACCGGACCAGGACCCGCCCTGACCGTCGTGAGGAGGCGGGGCCTCCGTCACCTGCTGTCGCTGCCCTCCGTTCCGGACAGTGCGGCCCGGCCGGCCTCCAGACGGGCGACCGGTACGCGGAACGGGGAGCAGGAGACGTAATCGAGCCCGACGGTGTGGAAGAAGTGCACCGACTCGGGGTCTCCGCCGTGCTCACCGCAGACGCCGATCTTCAGGTCGGGCCGTGCGGCGCGGCCCTCGGCGACCGCGATCTCGACCAGGCGCCCCACGCCGTCGCGGTCGATCGTCTCGAACGGGGACACCTTGAAGATGCCCTTGTCGAGATAGGCGGAGAAGAAGGCCGCCTCGACGTCGTCGCGGGAGAAACCCCAAGTGGTCTGGGTCAGGTCATTGGTGCCGAAGGAGAAGAACTGAGCCTCCTCGGCGATGCGGCCCGCCGTGAGCGCGGCCCTGGGCAGCTCGATCATGGTGCCGACCGGGCACGCGAAGGGGACGCCGGACTCCCCGGCGACCTCGGCCAGGACCTGCTCCACCTCCTCGCGCACGAGCCGCAGCTCCTCGACCGTGTCGATCAGCGGCACCATGATCTCGGCCCGCGGATCACCGCCCGCCCGCTTGCGTGCCACGACCGCCTCGGCGATCGCCCGTGTCTGCATGGCGACCAGTCCCGGGGCCACCAGACCCAGGCGGACGCCGCGCAGGCCCAGCATCGGATTCTCCTCGTGCATGCGGTTGACGGCATCGAGCAGTTCGGCGTCGCGCGCGCCGGTCGGGGTGCCGTGTGCCTCGGCGGCGGCGATGCGCACGGCGAGTTCGGTGCGGTCGGGCAGGAACTCGTGCAGCGGCGGGTCGAGGAGACGGATGGTGACCGGCAGGCCGTCCATCGCCTCCAGGATGCCGACGAAGTCCTGCCGCTGCAGCGGCAGCAACGCGTCGAGGGCATGTTCCCGTTGGGCGTCGGTGCGGGCCAGGATCATCGCCTCGACCAGCTGCCGGCGATCGCCGAGGAACATGTGCTCCGTACGGCACAGGCCGACGCCCTCGGCCCCGAAACGGCGGGCACGGGCGGCGTCCTCGGGGGTGTCCGCGTTCGCCCGGACCCCCAACCGGCGTACGCCGTCGGCCCGCTGCACGGAGCGGGCCACGGCGTTCACCAGCCCGGCCGAGCGCTCGCCGGTCTCGAAGTACCGCATCACGGCGGAGTCGACCAGCGGGGCGGCGCCGGGGTGGACGGCGCCCTCGGAGCCGTCCACGGAGATGACGGTGCCTTCTTCGACGGTGACGTCACCCACGGTGAAGCGCCGCCCCCGCGCGTCGACGACGATCCCCTCGGCGCCGCACA
The DNA here is from genome assembly GCF_053890455.1 of Streptomyces yamdrokensis. Lineage (NCBI taxonomy): Bacteria > Bacillati > Actinomycetota > Actinomycetes > Kitasatosporales > Streptomycetaceae > Streptomyces > Streptomyces yamdrokensis. Next base: position 602,500 of record NZ_CM132679.1, on the reverse strand, counting down.
CGCACACCTTGCCCATGCCGCGGGCGACCACTGCCGCATGGCTGGTCTTGCCGCCGCGGGAGGTCAGCACGGCCTGGGCGGCGACCATGCCGGGCAGGTCGTCGGGGGTGGTCTCCTCACGCACGAGGACGACCCGCTCCCCGGCGGCGGCCCGCCGGACCGCTTCGGCGGAGTCGAACACCGCGGCGCCCACGGCGGCGCCGGGCGAGGCCGGGATTCCGTGCGCGAGCGCGTCACCGAGGGCCGAGGCGTCGAACCGGGGGAACATCAGCCGGGCCAGCTCGTCCCCGCCGACCCGCGCCAGAGCCTCGTCGGAACTGATGAGCCCCTCGTCGGACAGCTCGGCGGCGATGGTGAACGCGGCCTCGGCGGTGCGCTTGCCGACCCGGGTCTGCAGCATCCACAGCCGGCCGCGTTCGATGGTGAACTCGATGTCGCACAGGTCGCGGTAGCGGGTCTCCAACGTTGCCGTGTGGTCGCGCAGCCGGGCGAACGCCTCGGGGTTCAGGCGGCCGAGCTCGTCCAGCGGCATGGTGTTGCGGATGCCCGCGACGACGTCCTCGCCCTGGGCGTTGGGCAGGTAGTCGCCGTACAGGCCGGCCCGGCCCGTGGCCGGGTCGCGGGTGAAGGCGACGCCGCTGCCGGAGTCGGGGCCGAGGTTGCCGAAGACCATGGTCTGCACGTTGACCGCGGTGCCGAGGCCGTCGGGGATGTGCTCACGGCGGCGGTACAGGCGGGCACGTTCGACGTTCCAGGACTCGAACACGGCCAGGACCGCCCGGCGCAGCTGCTCGGCCGGGGACTGCGGGAAGGACTCACCCGTCTCCCTGCGGATCAGCTCCTTGTAGGACTCGACGAGCCCGGCCAGATCGGCCGCGTCCAGCCCCAGGTCGTCGCCCGCGCCGCGGTCCTCCTTGAGACGGGCCATGGCCTCCCCGAACAGCGAGCCGTCGACACCCATGACGATGGTGCCGAACATCTGTACGAGTCGGCGGTAGGAGTCCCAGGCGAAGCGCTCGTTGCCGGAGGACCTCGCGAGGCCCAGGACGGAGTCCTCGTTGAGGCCGATGTCCAGGATCGTCTCCATCATGCCCGGCATGGAGAAGCGGGCCCCGGACCGGACGGACAGCAGCAGCGGGTCGTCCGGCTGTCCCAGCCGCCGCCCGGCGGCCCGCTCCAGGGTGGTCAGATGATCGGAGATCTCGCGGGCGAGGCCGGCCGGCTCACTGCCGGTGGCGAGGAACGTGCGGCAGGCCTCGGTACTGACGGTGAACCCGGGCGGAACCGGCAGGCCGAGGCGGGTCATCTCGGCCAGGTTGGCACCCTTGCCGCCGAGCAGGTCGGCCATGCCGCGGCCGCCCTCGGTGAACGCGTACACGTAACGGACCATGACGATGCGCTTCCTTCCGATTGCGGCCGGGACACCTCTCGAAGACGACGCGTGCCTCGATCCGCCCGCCCGGGACCCGCGACACCAGCATCCACTGCGATGAGGTGCGGCGGCAGGTGCTGGACGTCCTCGTGGGTGAGGCCGACCGGCCCCGGCGCGGGGCCGCCACCGGGTCCGGCCGTGCGGACAGCCGGCTCCTGAGACCGTCTCCGCGGACACCGGCGTGCTCCATGTGGTCCAGGCGTGCAGCCTTCGAACTGACTGATGACGCCCTGGTGGTGGGGCACACGCAGCCGTCGGGACACCTCCTCCCACTTCAGGAGTTCGTCGCCGTCCAGCCCCATGCGGTCGAACAGTTCCTCCCGGTGCCACGAGGGAAGCCGTCGCACGAGGTCCAGGGCACGGCCGAGGACCCAGGCAGCGGTGACGTTGGTGTACGCGTTGTCGTCCAGGCCGGGCCGGGCGGAGCCCGGGCAGCCGTCGTGGTACTCGTCGGGGCCCATCACGCCACGGATGCGGTAACGGCCCGTCCCGGGGGCGAACTCCGCCGTGTCCGCCCAGAAGCGGGCGATGTGCAGCAGCATCTCCGCTCCCTCGGTGTGGAGGAACTCGGTGTCGCCGGTAGCCTCGCAGTACTGCCACACGTTGTAGGCGACGGCCGAGCCGACGTGGTGCTGAAGCCGGGAGACCTCCGGAAAGTGCAGGTTCAGGTACGGCAGCACGAACAGCTCGTCCCAGAACACATGTCCCCGGTACGCCTCGCCGTGCAGCCCTCGGGCGGGCACTCCCACGTCCAGTTCCGCGGTGTGCGGTGTGCGGTGACAGCGTCTGCAGGACGTGGAACTGGTGCAGGCGCAGGACGCGACCGGCCTCGCCGGGCACCTCGACCTGCGCCCGCCGCCACAACTGCTCCCAGGCGGCGGCGTGGGAGGCCATGAGTGCGGGGAAGTCCGGGGCCACGGTCACCCGGTCCACGGCCGCGTCGAGCGGATTGGAGATGGCTCTGCCACGTGAGGTGTGCAGCGCCACGGTCTTCTCCACGGCGACGGCCCGGCCCGGGGCGACGCGGACCACGAGGCGGTGCGCGGCACGCTGGGAGGCGGGGCGCAACTCCGAAGAGACGGGCCGCTGCCCGGGGACGACGGTCCGGGCCGCCATGACGACCGCGATGTCGGAGGCGCTGGTGCGGCAGCGCAGCCACACCCTGTCGGGCTCCTCCCTCCCCGTTTCCACCTGCGTCAGGTGACGGCGGTTGAGAGCCCGGTAACGGTGTACGTTGCCGTTGATCACACCGCCGTCCAGGGCGGGCTCGATTTCGATCTCTCCCGACCAGTCCTCGGCCGTGAAGACCGTCCGCGGCGCGGCCGGATGAGGGTGCCTCATGTGGACGAGGCGGATCTGCTCCACACCCACGACTCCCGCGTCGTCCCGGTAGCGGAGCGTGCGGGTCAGCGTGCGGCGGCGCAGGTCCAGAGTGTGCCGGTGGTCGAGCAGGGCGCAGGTGTCCGGGGAGAACCACGGCCCCCAAGGTCCCTCGGCGGGACGGCAACGGAACCGCAGGAGAAGCCAGTTCGGCAGGTTGACCAGATCCTCGTTGGTCACCCGCTCCCCCGCCACGGTCGACTCCAGCCGGTTGTAGCAGCCGGCTGCGTAGGTACCCGGGCAGTGCACCACGCCCGCTCCGCTCTCGGGCACCGCGCCGCGGGTGGCGAAGCAGCCGTTGCCGAGGGTGCACAGCGCTTCACGCAACAGTTCGGCAGCGGGGTCGTACCCCTCGTACTCCCACGTCCACTCCGGCATCCGCGGCACTCCCTCCTCTTTTCCCACGAGGTGGCCCACGGGCCGGTGCTCAGGCTCGCTGGGGGACCACGGCGACCGGGCACTCGGAGTGATGCAGCAGGGCGTGGGCGGTGCGGCCGAGTTGCAGACCGAAGTGGCCGCGCCGCCTCACGGCGCCGACGACGACCAAGTCGGCCTCGGCTGCCGCGTCCAGGAGAACCCGGTGGGCGGGTCCTTCGACCGGCCTGCGGCGGACCTCGACCCGGGGGTGGTCCCGTACCCCCTCGTGCAGCGCGTCGGTGAGGTTGGCCGAGGCGCGTTCCTCACGGGCACCGGCGGCATCGTCAGCGAGGAGGGGATGGTCCACGTGCTCGTGAGCCGGGCGGCGCCAGGCCCGCACGGCATCGAGGGCACAGCCGCGTGCCTCGGCCTCCCGGAAGGCGAACCGTACTGCGCCCGAGCCCGTGGTCGAGTCGCCGACCCCGACCACCACCCGACCGAAGAGGCCCTGCCGGCTGCGCTCCGAGCCGCGGACGACGAGGACCGGACACAACGCGCGGGCCGCCACCGTGAGGCTGACCGAGCCCAGCAGCAGCCCGGCCATCTCGCCTCGGCCGCGTGAGCCGGTGACCAGGGCGAATGCCTCGCGCCCCGCCTGCAGCAGCGCGGACACGGCATCGTCGGGCAGCACATCGCCCGACACCTTCACCTCGGGATCGCGCAGCCGGGCACGTTCCAGGCTCGAGGCGATGATGTGCTGCGCCATGACCTGTTCGGCGGGGCGATCGGTCCTGAGTGAGGGGCGGGTTCCTTCGTAGCGTTCCCACAAGGAGGCGTGGATGAGGCGCACGGGCACGCCGAGGCGTGCCGCCTCGTCCACCGCCCAGTCCACTGCCTGAAGGCTGCAGTCCGACCCGTCGACGCCTGTGACCAGCGGGGGTTCCATGATGTCCCTCACCTTCCGTCCTGTGCGGGCGATGGCAGACCTCCTGCCAATACGGTCGCACTGCCCGTGCACCGCCGCAGCCGCAGCGACCTGCCGAAAGTCTTCCCGACCTTGAGGCGTGCCACCACCGAGGCCGGCGAACAGGCCCGGCGGTTCGCGAAGAGCCGGCCCGAAGGCGCGTCAGGGCTGGATGTCGAGGACGTCCGGCACCGGTCGGCGTGGTGTGACGGGGCCTGTGGGGCCGTATCCGAGGCGCAGCACGATCTGCGTGTGGCCTGTGCCCGACACGGGGTCGCGCAGGGGCCAGCGCAGGTCCCCCCACTCGAGGGCCTGGGTGGCGAAGGAACCGGACAGACCCTCCAGAGTGGCCAGCAGCAGGACGCGCTCCATGGCCTGCCCGGCACCCAGCCAGTCCTCGGGGTCGTCACGGACCGTGCTGAGGACGGCCAGCTGCGGCGTCCGTTCGAACTCGGCGCTGCCACGGCCCGCCACCGGCCTGGGCCCCGCGAAGTCACGCATGGGGGCCTTGCCGCCCCGTTTGCGTGGTCCGAAGGCGTAACCGGGCACCCCGTCCGAGGTCCTCTCCCCGGACGGGGCGTCGATGCGGGTCCATCGCGCCAGGTCCTCGTCGCTGCCGCGGTCGGCGAGGTTGCGTGCCTCGGCCTCCTCGAGCAGCCGCAGCACCTCATCGAGGTGCCACGAGGACGGGAAGGCCAGCATCGCTCCCTCATGGCGTGCGGCGCCGACGAGGGCGGCGCGCACCTCCTGGGGTATCTCCGTCTCGTCGAACGGGAAGCGGCTGCTGTGCCTTCGGGAAATCGCCGGATACAGGGTGGCGAGATCGCTTTCACCGCTCCCGGGGCCGGTCAGCCGCACCGAGGCGAGCAGTGCCGGGTCGGCCGGGTCGGGCAGCAGGCGGGTCACCGGGAGCAGGCCCTCGTGGGCCGCCGCGACCCGCAGGTTCAGCAGAGCGGCGCCGCAGCCGAGGTGCAGGGCGCGGCTGTCGGGGTCGGCGTGCGGCAGGACGCGGTCGGGATCCGCTCGCAGGTGGAGGGTGCGGCTGCCCCGGGCGTAGCGCAAGCGCCACGGCTGGACGTTGTGCATCGACGGCGCGGCAGCGGCGTCGCGGGCCAGGGCGGCCACACGCTCGTCGGACAGCGGTTCCGGTTCGGGGCGCTGGTTCACCGGGGCCTTCCTTCGCCGGGTCCTGTGGTTCGGATCGGGGGGCGGGCCGGGGCCGGGCTCGCGGGCCCGGGCGGCGGAACGCGAGCTGTGCGAAGGCGCCGCTCACCGGTCGGCCGGAGTGATGCGGCGTCCGGTCAGGCTGGTGGGCCGGATCGACACCCACATCTCGCGTTCGTCCCCGGCCCACGGAGCGGTGTGGGCGTTTTCGTTCAGCCGCCGTATGCCGTCGGGGTCCGTGACCCGCCGCGCGGGGCCGACGGCGAGCACGCTCCAGCCCTGGCTCATGGCCTCGTCCATGTGGTCGACCTCGAAGGCGGTGTCCGATCCCACGGCCGCCGCGGGTACGGAGCCGGGGGAGGTCCGGAAGACGATCGCGTCGTCGACGACGTCGTAGTTCACCGGGACGACCGCCGGGCCGTCCGTGGTCGACACCGCGACGCGCCCCACCCCGTGCGTGGACAGCAGGGTGCGGCATTCCTCGGGGCCGAGGTCCAGGAGCCGGGGGTGGGCGAGCGCTGTTCCCCGGCCCGGTGGCATGTCGGTGCCGCCGCCGCGCAGGGCGTGGACCGTGGTGTTCAGTGCCGAGGCCAGGTTGACGAGCGTCGCCATGCTCGGATCGGCCTGGTGTTCCTCGAGGTACGCGAGGTACTCGGGCGCCATCCTGGCGCGGCGGGCCGTCTCGGCCCGGGTCAGACCCTGGCGCGCGCGTTCGGTGGCCACTCGCCGGCCGAGGTCGCCGGAGTGGGGTGCGCCGGCCGGCGGGGGCGTACCGGAGCCGGCACCCGGCCCGGCCGCGCCCTGCGGGCGGGACGGTTCCCGGGCCGTGGACGGTTCCCGGGCGGTTGCGGGCTCGTGTCCCGGACGCAGGATGTGAGCGTCGGATCCGGGAAACACGAGCGTCACCGCCTGCGTGTCCGACCAGCGCACGTCGTACGGGGGTGTCCCGTCCTTGTGGTGGAGCCCGACGATCTCACCGTCGCGCCTGGTGGCGCCGGTCGCCGGGCTTTCGATGACGAGGTGGTCGCCGAGGTGAGCTCGCATGATCGCCGCCCTTTGCTCAGAATCTTGCCATGTCCAACGTGCCACGCGTGCCGTTCGGCGGCTTGGGCCATCCGGCCTCCGGTACACGCACCGTGAGAACTCCGTCGCCCGGCCTCCCCGCGAGGTGCCCCGGCCGCTTCGCCCCCGTCGGTCACGTGGGCCAGCCGGAGACCGGGCGGGAGACCGGTCCCGATGCGCCCATGCCCTCGATGTCGCGCCCGGCGGCGTCCACCAACTGCCGGCCGAGGTCTTCCATGGCCCGGCCCGCCGCCAGTTCGTCGCCGATCTCCGGCACCTCCATGTCCGCCGGATTGCGGTGCGCGGCTCCGTGGCCGGTAAGCACCGTGCTTCCGGTATCGACCACCGCGCGCGCCTTCGTCGTTCCCTCGTCCTCGAAGAGGTGGAGACGAACCTTCCATTCCACGGTGTGCGGCATCGCTGTCCTCCTCGGCTCGGTGCGGACCGGACGGGGTTCGCCCAGGCCTCCCGGGTGGCACGTCCGGCGCCGACGTGTCCTCCCCGACGCGGTCCCGGACCCCGTCCGGCGAGTGTGCTCAAGGGACCGGAGAGCGCCGCCCTGGACGCGACGGGGCCCAGGATTCCCCGCGCTCGCCGAGGACGGACCCTTCACCGGTGCGCTGCCCGTTCCGCATCGTCGTCTCCAGCAGTGGCCCGCCGGCACCTCCGCCGGGAGAGTCCCATCACCGGCCGACCGTCGTATTCACCATCTTGTACGCGGAGTCCCCGTACGGCACGTCGGCCGAGACACCGACGCGAGTGCCGGCCGCTTCTCCGGTCACCGCCGAACACCGGGAACTTCGGTCACGGGACCGTCCGTCCTGGTGGGGCGGCCCTTCGAGCCTTGAGGGGGCCTTGCGCTGTGCCCGCCCGGGTCGCGCGGCCCGGCACCGCACCTCGCCGCGTTGCCACAGAGCCCTGGCAGCTCCGCCACGAGGGCTCTGTGGCGCCCTGCGATGCTTCCCCCCTGCCTGAAAGGCGTGGGCGGTACCCCCGGCACCGGACACGCGACCTCATCGGGCGCTCACAGTGCAAGGACCCCTGAGAGGCCGGCCCGTCGGCGCGTTGCCGGGGATGCGTTGTCATATCTGCGGCACGACCACGACCGGACACGGCGCGTGATGCAGCACGGCGTGATTGATCAGTCCGAGTTGCAGGCCGGAGTGCCCATGCCGCTTACCGGCCCCCACGACGAGCAGATCCGCGTCCGACGCGGCCGCCAACAGCGCGTGCCGTGCCGGGCCCTCGACCACCCGGCGGCTCACGGGGATGCCCCGGTACTGCTCCGCAGGGCCCCGCAGGGCGTCGTCGAGCACCTGCGCCGGCGGGCGCCGATGGGCCTCGAGGGCGTACCACGCGCCGGGCGGAGGTTCCGAGGGTGTGCCGACCGGCGCACTCCAGGCGTGTACCGCCACCAGCTCACAGCGCCGTACGTGCGCCTCGCGGAACGCGAACCCCACAGCGGTATCGCTTCCCTCGCCGTCCTCGACGCCCACGACGAGGTTCCCGAACCCGCCTTCCCGGTGTTCCGCCGAGCCCCGCACCACCACGACCGGGCAGTCGGCCCGCGCCGCCACTGCCAGACCGACCGAGCCCAGGAGCAGCCCGGCAAGGTCGCCCTGCCCTCTGGAGCCGAGCACCAGCGCGAACGCGTTGCGCCCCTTGCCGATCAGGGCGGAGGCGGCGTCCTCACGCAGTACCTCGCTCGACAGCCGTACCGCGGCGGCACCCCGCCCGGCACGCTCCGAGGCGGCGTTGAGCACGTCGGACGCCTCCTGATCCGGTGCCGCCGCGTGCACCAGGTGGAGGGGGAGCGTGTGCCGGGCCGCCTCGGCGACAGCCCGGTCCACCGCCTCCAGGCTCGCCTCGGACCCGTCGATGCCGACCACCAGGGGAATCGTCACCGCTCATGTCTCCTCTCGTCCCGGCACTCCGTCCATCCAGGTTCCGCCCCTCCACGGCTCCGCGTGCGCCGCGGGAAGGCAGGGGGTACTCCTCGACTGAGCAGAAGCGCCGTGCGCGGTGGACCGGCGCTTTCGGACGGGCGGACCCCTTCACCGTCATCCCAGCTTCTTACGAGACGGAGGCACGCGCCATGGAGCCAGCGATCACCGCCGGCCCCGGCGGCTCACCCGGGAGTTCTGCCGCCGGCGGCCGGGCCGCCGACGAAGCCCGGGCCGCCATCCACCCAGCACGCCGCCCTGCCGCGGTCGTCCCCCATGACTGAGGCGGACGACACCGCGTCGTTGCCGCGCGCAGAGATGCGTGAGACCCACACCGCGATCGTGTTCCTCGTCGGCGACCACGCCTACAAGATCAAGAAACCGGTCGATCTGAAGTTCCTGGACTACACCAGCGTGGAGGCCCGCCGGACCGCCTGCGAACGCGAGGTCGCTCTCAACCGTCGCTTCGCCGCGGACGTCTACCTGGGCCTGGGAGAGATCCGCAGCCCGCAGACGGAAGCACCCGAACCGATGGTCGTGATGCGCCGCATGCCGGCGGACCGCCGCCTGTCCCGGCTGGTACGCGAGGAGGCCGTCCTCGACGACATGCTCCGGGCCGTGGCCCGGCAGCTTGCCGCACACCACACGGACGCGCCCCGCAGCCCGGAGGTGGATGAACAGGGAACCCGGGACGCGTTGTCCTCCCGATGGGAAGCGAGCTTCGCACAGGTCCACGCCCTGGCCGACGAGCTCGCCCTCCCCGACGGCACGGACGAGGTCGAGCGGCTGGTGCGCCGTTATCTCGCAGGCCGCGAGCGCCTGTTCGACACACGCGTTGCGCAAGGACGGATCGTCGACGGCCACGGCGACCTGCGCGCCGAGGACGTCTTCTGCCTCGACGACGGCCCCCGCATCCTGGACTGCCTGGAGTTCGACGACCACCTTCGCCATCTCGACGGCCTCGACGACGCCGCCTTCCTCGCCATGGACCTGGAACAACTCGGCGCCCCGAATGCCGCGGCGTACTTTCTCGCCCAGTACAGCGAGTACTCCGGCGACCTGGTGACCCCGTCCCTGTGGCACCACTACGTCGCCTACCGCGCGTTCGTCCGCGCCAAGGTCTCCCTGATCCAAGCACGCCAGGGGGTCCCGGCCGCCGAGGTGACGTCCCGGAGACTGGTCACGGGGACGCTGCGTCATCTGCGCGCCTCCGCCGTCGGGCTGACACTCGTCGGGGGGCTTTTGGGCAGTGGGAAGTCCACGCTCTCCGGTGCCCTGGCCGACCGTCTGGGGGTGACGCTGCTCAGCAGCGACCGCCTGCGCAAGGAGTTGGCGGGCATCCCTGCCGAGCAGTCCGCGGCGGCCGACCACGGCGAGGGGCTGTACACGCCGGAGTGGACCGCGAGGACCTACACCGCCCTGCTGGACCGTGCGTCCACCCTGCTGTCCTCGGGCGAGTCCGTCGTCCTGGACGCCACCTGGTCGGACGCGGGACAACGCGAAGCCGCCCTGCGCGTGGCCGAACGCACCAGCGCAGACCTGGTGGCCCTGTACTGCCGGGTGCCCGGCGACGTATCAGCGGCCCGCCTCGGCTCCCGCACCCCCGGCGCGTCGGCATCCGATGCCGACCTCGCCGTTGCCACCGCCATGGCGGCCGAGGAATCACCGTGGCCCGAGGCCGTCACGGTCGACACCAGCGGTCCCCTGGAGACCGCGGTCGTCCAGGCGTTGGCAGCCGTACGCCCGTGGGACACCGGCCCCACGCCGGTCTTCCGCCGCCCCTGCATGCTGCCGGACTGACGAGACAGAGGGGAGCGACCCGGGCTCTCCGCGTTGCCCGCGAGCCCTTCGAAGGCGACAGTGGAGTGAGGCAGCGAGGGAGTGAGCAACGATGCGAGGACTCGTCCATCACGGTCCTGCACAGACCTCCTGGGACACGATCCCGGATCCCGTGATCGAGGAGGACACCGACGCGATCGTACGCGTCGACGCGACCACCATCTGCGGAAGCGATCTGCACATCCAGCGGGGAGACCTCCCCGAGGTCAAACCAGGGACGGTCCTCGGCCACGAGGCCGTGGGCGAAGTGGTGGAAGTCGGCCGCGGGGTGCACAACCGGCGGCCCGGACATCAGGTGATCGTGTCGTCCGTCTCGGCCTGCGGACACTGCCCGATGTGCCGCGCCAGCATGTACGGACAGTGTCACGGCGGCGGCGGATGGATCCTGGGAAACATGGTCAACGGGACGCAGGCCGAGTTCGTCCGCGTTCCCTTCGCCGACTCCTCCACGCATCGCCGGCCCTCCTCCCTTCCCCTGGGCGACGCGGTCCTGCTCGCCGAGCTCCTCCCCACCGCCTACGAGGTCGGGGTGCGCAACGGACATGTGGGCCCGGGGGACACAGTCGTCGTGGTGGGCGCGGGTCCCGTAGGGCTCGCCGCGGTCGTCGTCGCCCGCCTCTACTCGCCTCGCCGGATCATCGCGGTGGACCTGTCCTCCTCCCGGCTGGAAGCCGCCACACGCCTGGGTGCCGACGCCGCTGAACTGCCCGGGCGGTTGATCGCCGACCTGTCCGAGGGGCCGGGGGCCGACGTGGTCATCGAGGCCGCCGGCGATCCGGAAAGCTTCCTCCTGTCCACACGTGTCGTGCGCGCGGGAGGGCACATCGCCAACATCGGCATGCCCGGCAGCCCGGTCACGCTGCATCTGGAGGCTCTGTGGCGTAAGAACCTGACGATCAGCACCGGCCAGGTCGACACGTTCTCCACGCCGTGGCTGCTCGACCTCGTGGCCGTCGGACGCATCTCGGTCTCCCCCCTCGTCACCCACACCTTCGGCCTCGACCGGATGGAGGACGCGTACGAGGTCTTTTCCCGCGGCCCGGACACCGGAGCCCTCAAAGTCGTGCTGTACCGCGAGGCGTAGGCGCCGTCCCGGCAGCCGTATCCCTGATCTCCCCGTTCTCCTTCTCGCCTCTTGGGGGTTCTTGCACTATGAGCGACCTCATCGGGCGGGCATAGTGCGAGGACCCCTTAGGTCCGGGGGACCGCACGCGCCGCCGACACCACGGTGGTCTTCCGCCCGGATGCCGCCACCGGCGACGCGCGCGTCCCGCCCACCGGCGCAGGGCCGCACTGCACTTCGCTCCCCGGACCCACCGCGTCGCCGCGGTGGACTGCCCGGACGCGACGCGGGAGGGCGAATACGCGGACCCGGCCCCGTGCCCCGCTCGGATGCCGCTGATGGGCCGACCGGCCCGAGCGGTCCCCCACCCCGTCGGACAAGCTGGATGTACGGGGAGATTCCGGCACCGTGCCGGAGCCCGGTAGAGAGCGGAGGAGTGGCATGAAGGGCTACGTTTTCCACGGTCCCGGACAGGCCTCGTGGGAGGAGGTCCCGGACCCGGGCGTCAAGGAGTCCACCGACGTGATCGTCCGCGTCGACGCGGTGACCATCTGCGGGACGGATCTGCACATCCTCAAGGGCGACGTGCCCGAGGTGCGGCCCGGCACCGTACTGGGGCACGAGGCGGTCGGCGAGATCGTCGAGGTGGGCGGTGACGTGCGCACGGTGCGCCCAGGAGACCGGGTGCTGGTCTCCTGCATCAGCGCCTGCGGGCGGTGCCGCTACTGCCGGGAGGGTGTGTACGGCCAGTGCCGTGGAGGCGGAGGCTGGATTCTCGGTCACCTGGTCGACGGCACCCAGGCCGAATACGTCCGCGTCCCGTACGCCGACCTGTCCGTGCATCCGCTGCCCAGCGCGGTGACCAGTCAGGACGGCGTGCTGCTGGCGGACATCTTCCCCACCGCCTACGAAGTGGGCGTCCTCAACGGGAAGGTGAAGCCCGGGGACACCGTGGTCGTCGTCGGGGCCGGCCCCATCGGGCTGGCGGCCGTCGCGATGGCCCGTTTCTTCACGCCCGAGCGGATTGTCGCCGTGGACCTGACCGCCTCCCGGCTCGAAGTCGCGAGGAGCCTGGGCGCGGACGCGGTGGCCGACGCCCGTGAGGACCCCGAGCAGCTGGTCGCCGACCTCACCGGAGGGCTCGGCGCCGATGTCGTCATCGAGGCGGTCGGTGTGCCGGAGACGTTCGAGCAGTGCACGCGCATGGTGCGGCCCGGCGGGCACGTGGCCAATGTCGGTGTGCACGGCAAGCCCGCGACCCTGCACCTGGAAGACCTGTGGATCAAGAACGTGACCATCACCACGGGGCTCGTGGACACCCACTCCACGCCGACCCTGCTGCGGATGGCGTCCGCCGGTCGGCTGCCGGCGTCACAGCTGGTCACTCACACCTTCCCGCTGGACCGCATGGAGGAGGCCTACGGCGTCTTCGGCAACGCCGCCGAGACCGGTGCCCTCAAGATCGTGCTCGGCGGTCAACCGCACGACGTCGTCGCGGTGCGGACGACCTGAGGGGCCGGCGGCTTCCTCACCGTACCGGCGCTGGCGGGCCTCCTCGGCCTGCGGATGCGGCACGCGGTGGCGCGGCGCACGGTCCGGGCGGACTAGGCCAGGGACAGGAACAGTTTCTCCAGCCGGGCGCGCATCTGCTCGCTGTCCTCGCCGCTTCTGCGACCGGACTCGATGTCGGCCACGCACTGCTGCAGACCGGTCGCGATGATGGCGAAACCGGCCCGGTCGAGTGCGCGGGAGGCGGCGGCGAGCTGGGTGACGACGTCCTCGCAGTCGCGGCCCTCCTCGATCATCCGGATCACACCGGAGATCTGCCCCTGCGCACGGCGCAGGCGGTTCAGTACGGACCTGAGGTCCGCGCCCTCGAGTTCCAGTTCCACGGCCACTCCTCGAAAAATACCCCTAGGGGTACTCTACGTCCCGGTTCGGGACGGTGTCGACCATCAAGGATCCCTCATGCCGTGACCGGCCCTCTCCTCCCCGTCACCCTCGGAGCCCGCCACGTGAACGCCCGGCTCCACGAATTCACCGCCATCGACGTGTGCACGCCCGCCGAACAGACCTCCGGCCACCTGCCCGGCGCCCTGAACGCCCCCGGACAGGCTGGAGCACGGAACGCCAAGTCCGCTTCACAGCCGGGATGCCGGCGCTCCTCGGCTTCGTGTTCGGCCTGCTCGCGCACCCGGCCCCCAGCTCCCCGCAGCGGGTATCGCGGCCGGCCCGGTCTTCTGCGCGGTCGCTGAAATTTGTTGCATCACGCGCTCAGGGCGCCCGTGCCAAGGTCATGGGCGCCGTGGAGCTGCGCCGGTGTCGGCTGAGCCCGGAAGAAGCCCGCTGAGCCGAGTGGGACCGTGCCGACCGCTCCGGTCGACGAGGACGGGGGAGTCGCACAGGCCCGTGACGGATCACTGCGACGGGGCATTACGAGCGTGCAGGACGAGCCCGGCCGACGGCGGCTACCGCTCCTGCTCGCGCGGGACCACCAGGACCGGGCAGCGCGCATGGTGGAGGACGCCCTGGCTGACGGAGCCCAGCAGCATGCCACCGAACCCGCCCCGCCCGCGTGTACCCACGACCAGGCCGACCGCGTGTGCGGAAGCCTCGGTCAGCCTGTCCACCGGGTGTCCCTTCACGACCTCGTGGTGCAGCTCCACCTCGGGGCGGGCGGCGGTGTGCCCGGCCACCGTTTCGGCCAGCAGCCGACGGCACTCCTGAAGCGCCGCGTGCTCGTCCAGGACCCCGAGCAGCGGGGGATGCCACACGTACAGCGCGCGCAGGGCCGCACCGTGCAGAGAAGCCTCCTCGAAGGCGAAGTCGACGGCGGCCGCCGCGTGCGGGCTGCCGTCGACGCCGACCACCAGGTACGGCGGTTGCCGGGTGGTGTGCTCCGGCTCGCGCAGGACGACCACCGGGCACGCCGCGTGGGCGGTCAGCGGCAGTGCGACCGCGGCCGAGCCGAACAGTTGCCGTGGGGCGCCGAGATGGCGGGATCCGACGACGACCTGGGAGGCATGGTGCGTGTGCTCGGCCAGGACCCAGGCGGGGTGCCCCTCGGCCAGCTCCGTGGAGCATTCCACACCGGGACGGCGCGACCCGACGAAGGCGACGGCACGCTCGAGCACGTCGCTGCCCGCGGTGTGCAGTTCCTCCCTCCACTTCTCCCATGAAGGGAGGCTGCCCTCCTGCCGGTATCCGGGAACCGGTTCGCCCTGCGCGTACACGAGCACCAGAGGAAGGTGGCGACGGTCCGCCTCGTCGGCGGCCCAGGCGAGCGCCAGGCGCTTGTCCGGATCGGGATCGACACCGACCACGATCGGTTTGCGTCCGTCAGTACGCATCGTCAGTACCTCCAGAAAGGAGTGGTCCGGTTGTTTCGGCCGTCCGAGGGCCGGGCCGGGTCTCATTCCCGCACCATTGCGACGGGGCCGGCCTCCTGCGTACCACCAAGCCGCTCACGCTCCTCCTGCCGCTCGGACGGTTGTGTGCACCGGGTTCCGGCCCGATCAGGCTGCGCCGTGAACGGGGACCGGGGCGAGGGCCGGACGGTGCACGGTCATGTGGCGGTGGTTCCGGCCGGTGCCCTCCTGCCCTTGCGCGCAACCGTGATCGTTTCCCGCCGCGGCGAGCCTCAAGGGGACCTTCGGACCGTGATGTGGACTATTGGGCTCCAGAATCCCGGCGGCGAGGCGGCGAGGCGGCGAATTGGGAAGTGACCGGTTTTCGCGGTGGAACGAGCCGGCAAGGAGCCGAGACGAAAATGGAAACGCGCTGGGGGCGCACGGTCGACGTCACCCGTTTCGCCCCATGGGGCGCGTCGTTGTGGACACGTCGTGCGCACCACACGACGAGGGCGGGCCCGGGGTTTCGCCGACGGCCGGGGAAGTCCGGAGCGGCCGAGGTGGTGCCGATCGCGGGTGACGCTTTCGGGATCCGGATTCGCGGCCGTGTCCTGACCGTCGGCCAGCCGCTGTCCGGCGGAGGAAAGGACATCGCGCCCACACCCGTGGAGCTCTTCGTGGCGGCGGTCACCTCCTGCACGGCGCACTACGCGGGCCGCTGTCTCGACCGCCACGGTGTGAGCCGGGACGGCTTGTCCGTCCGTGCGGAGTTCGGCATCGCCGACGACGGGCCGGCCCCGGGGCGGCTCCCTCGCCCTGGCCGCTCCGGCCCCCGCCCTGCCGCCGCGGCCGGCCGTTCTGCGCGCGGTGGTCTCA
The DNA here is from genome assembly GCF_053890455.1 of Streptomyces yamdrokensis. Taxonomy (NCBI): domain Bacteria; kingdom Bacillati; phylum Actinomycetota; class Actinomycetes; order Kitasatosporales; family Streptomycetaceae; genus Streptomyces; species Streptomyces yamdrokensis. The sequence continues at coordinate 587,070 of NZ_CM132679.1, read as the reverse complement.
CACCGCACACGGTCACGAACACACGGGCGCTGGTCCCGGAGGTGGTGCTGGAAGTCCGGTGCGATGCCGGCCAGGTGACCGCCGGGGACACGGAGGCAGACTCGGCATGAGTGCCGGTCACCGGCCGGACTCCTGTTCCGGGCCGACCACGGTGACGGGGCAGGCCGCGTGCTGGGAACAGCGCTGGCTGACCGAGCCCAGCATCGCCCGGGCGAAGCCGCCTCGGCCACGGCGCCCCACGACGAGGAGCTCGGCTCCCTGCGAGGCCTGGATCAGCACCTCCGACGGGTCGCCCTCGACGAGGTGTTCCCTCAGCCCCGGCGGACGCTCGCTCCGAAAGACGGTGCGCAACTCCTCCGCGAAGCGCTCTTGGGCCTGCCGCAGGTCGAACTCGGGATCGCTCGCCGGCCCGCTCCAGCCCGTGGCGGACGGCGTGTCCCAGGCGTGGATCGCCTCCACGACACCGCCGACGGTACGGGCGTATCGGTCCGCCCACCGCAGAGCCGCGTGGGACGAAGACGATCCGTCCACGCCCACGACCACCCGAGGTGCCGGATCTGAGGACTGCATGGTCACCTCACTCAGCTGTCGTTGTCTGCGCATCTCCACGCTGCCGGGAACGACGCCGACGCGCCAGTGGAGCTGTCTGTCGGCCACGGTCGGTCCGCTCCTGAGCGGACCGACAGGTACGGGCGGGGGAGTGGAACCGGGCTGATCGGTATCCGTATCGAAGCCCCCGGGAACGGTACCCGTCTGGTGCGGGCGAGCCCGGCCGCCCACGCCCGCCGTTCATTCGAATGGTGTGCCGGCATCATCCGTCCACTCGGAGTTCCCCGGCGATGGCTGTCGCCCAGCCGTCGACGGCACGCCAGTCCCGGAAGTCGCCGAACCGGCCGCCCACCAGGCGAAACAGCAGACGTCCGGTACGGGGCAGCTGGTTCCCTTCGACGACACCGGAGAACAGGCGGTGGCTCCGGTACCCCAGACCTGGCGGCAGGCCTTCCTCGATCGCCGACAGCTCCTCGGCGGCCATACGACGCCATGGTCCGCGCAGCGCCGCGGGCATCCCGACGCTGAAGATCCACACGGGGCGGGGGGCGAGTACATCCAGGTTGTCCCGCACGAACCGCCTGGCCGGCGGCAGCCAGCTCTGTCCGTGTACGGCGCTGCCGAGGACGAACGAGCGGTAGGCGTCGGCGTCCTCCACCTCGGCCATGGGCCTTGCCTCGGCCTCCCGCCCTGCGCGGTTCAGGACGGCGGCCGTCCTCCCGGCGATCGTCCGGGTGGAACCGTACGTGGTCGCGTATCCGACGAGGACGTCCATGTGGACTCACCTTTGCGTCCCGGTGGGTGTGTTTCCCGGTCCTGCGGTGGGCCACGCCACGAGACCGGGCATCGCGGAGACCGGGGCTGGGGCGGAGTCATGCCGACTCCGACGGTTCGCGACCGCCCTGGTCGAGCCGGAAGGGGGGATACGTGTCAGTGAGCAGGGCCGCGTAGGCGGCCACGCGCAGCACCCAGCGGTTCAGCCCGAGCACCAGATCGAACAGACCGCGCGGGTAGCGTCCGGTGGCGGCCAGGGAGACACCGGCGAACAGGGTGAGCAGTCCGATGAGACCACCGCTGAACCAGCCCACGCGGACGCCGCCGAGGAAGAAGCCCAGGACCAGGTAGTGCGGGACGGCCAGGAACCACCACTTCACCAGGACGAGGCCGCGGGAGAGCTCCCGGGGGTACGTCAGTTCCCAGCGCGCCGGGTAGTCGGGGACGTCGGCGAGCGTGAACGGCGGATAGCGGTCGGTGCCCAGAGCACCGTATGCGTAATAGGCCACTCGCCAGCTCCACCGCAGTACACCGGTGTTGAAATCGAAGAGGGGCCTCGGGTAGCGACCGGTGAGGAGGATCGCGAAGAAGGCCGCCACGCTCACCCCCGCGAAGGCCACCCACAGGAAGACCAGGACGACGTAGTGCGGGAGGGCGAGCACCCATTTGATCAGCCACAGCCAGCGGGACAGCGGTACGTCGAGGACCGCTGTCAGCCGGGCGGGGTGGCCGGGCCGTGCCACCAGGGGGGAAGCCGCCGAGGACATGGAGTGCGAGCTCATGGGGACCGGTCCCTTCGGATGCCGTCGGCCGCGCCGGCCTCGCTGGGCGCGTGGTGGGGCGGTGCCGGTGGAACGGCGCCACGCCTCCCCACGGGTTCCGGGCCCCGCCCGGGTCCCCGGGCGGGGCCCGGTCGAAACGGCGGCGGAGGAAGGCGGAGCGGCAGGGCGATCACATGCCGCGCTGCTCGCGGCCCACGACCTGCCCGAAGAAGGCCGTGGCGCACGTGACGAGGCCGTCGGCGTGCAGTAGCAGTACCCGATTCCCGGCTGGGATCTCAGCGACGACCGTCCCTGCCCCGCGCGGTGGACCTGTCGTCCTGGAGCGGTGGAACCGGGCTGCCTCAACGACATCCGGTGTGCCGGGTGCGTCGGGCTGACGTGTCGAGGTCTTGATCCTCCAGACCCGGGTATCCGCGGTCGTGCAGGCGAACGACCACACCGAGGAGGAGACGATGAGCACGGTGAAGGAAGCGGTGGACGTCGAGGTTCCCGTCCACACCGCCTACAACCAGTGGACGCAGTTCGAGAAGTTCCCGGCCTTCATGGAAGGCGTGGAGGAGGTGCGGCAGCTCGACGACCGGCACGACCGCTGGGTCACCAGCATCGGCGGGGTGCGGCGCGAGTTCGACACCGAGATCGTCGACCAGCTGCGGGACGACCGGATCACCTGGCGGTCCGTCAACGGCGAGACACGGCAGCGGGGATCGGTCAGGTTCGAGCGGCTGGACGACACCCGTACCCGGGTCGAGCTCACCATGGAGGTCGATCCCTCCGGGGTGGCCGAGAAGGGCGCGGACATGCTCGGCATCATCGACCGCCGGGTCAAGGGAGACCTGCGCCGCTTCAAGGACTTCATCGAGGGCAGTGGTGGCGAGACGGGTGCCTGGCGTGGACGGATCCGGCCGGAGAATCCTGGGTCCACCCTCTGAAGACCCGAGGGGCGCCCGGCGGAGGAGCTCCTTTGCCGTCATCGGCCATCGACCGGCCGGCCGAGCCGCCCGGCCGGTCGTGCCGGTGCCCGGCGGCGCGCCGGGATGTCACGTGACCAGGGTCACCAGCATGCCGATCAGCCCGATCGCCACCAGCGCCACCACGACCATGATCAGAGCCAGCGACATCGCTCCCCAGCCCTTGCGCAGTTCGGGCGGCTCCGGATGGGAGATGCCATAGGTACCTCCTTCGGCGGGTGGCGTCTCACCGGGCGGCACCTCGCCGCCTGGTTCGACCCCCGGGGTTCGCCTCGGGTCGGGATCAGGAGTCGTCATGACGGACACTCCTTTCGGGGCTCGGGTGAGGACGTATGACGTGACGTGTCACTGGTGGGGCCGAGTGGTGCTGACGCCCTCGGTCACCGCACATACCACCAGGTCGCGGTCACTGACATGCCGAGTCATGGGACCGTCCCTCCATGGTGCGGGCGGTGGATTCACCGCCCGCCCGGCCCGAGTACCCGTAAGCGGCTGTTCCCCACGCTGTCGGCCACCCGGAAACGGCGGGTCCGGCGGCCCGGACGTCGCGCGGGGTTCCCGCCACCCGTGGAGACACCGCGGACCGGGCGTACCGCCTGTCGTTTCGCCCAGCCCGGACGGGGTAGGGCAGGCCCAATGAGGGTCAGCGTGGTGGACACGGGGTCGAACACGGTCCGTCTGGTGGTCGCGGACGTGGAGGGCGGCGTTCCGTTGCCGGTGCACACGGCGAAGTGGAAGCTGCGCCTGTCCGAACAGACCGAGGCGGACGGCACCATCGGCGACAGCGCGCTGGAGCAGATGGCCGAGGCGGTGGCCGGGGCGGGGCGTACGGCGCGGCGTTGGAAGGCGGCGGAGCCCCTGGCGTTCGGCACCGCCATCGTGCGTAACGCACCCAACCGCGCCGAGGTGCTGCGCTTCGTGCGTCAGGAGACCGGCATACCGATGTGCACGCTCGCGGGGGAGACCGAAGCCGAACTGACGTTCCTGGCGGCTCGCCGGTGGCTGGGCTGGCGCGCCGGCCCGCTGGTCCTCCTCGACATCGGGGGCGGCTCACTGGAAGTGGCCTTCGGACGAGGTCGTTTACCCGAGTTCGCCGCTTCCCTCCCGCTCGGCGCGGGTCGCCTGACCCGTGAGTTGTTCCCCGTGGAGGACGCGCCCACCGACGCCGAGCTGAAAACCCTCCGCCGCAGGGTTCGCCATGTGCTGCGGGACGTGGCGGCCCGGATCCGGTGGGAGCGCCCGGCAACCGCCGCACTCACCTCCCGTACCTTCCAGCAGCTGGCCCGCCTCTGTGGCGCCGCCCCAGGACGCCAAGGTCCGTTCAGTCACCGGAGCATGGACCGCGGGGACCTCCGCGAGGCCATCGGTGTCCTCGCCGCGCTCCCGGTGGACGAACGCGCGCAGCTGCCGGGCATCACCGCGCCCCGGGCCGCACAGAGTCTGGCCGGAGCGGTGGTCGGCCACACCGCGCTGAAAGTCATGGGACTGCGCGAGGCCACGGTCTGCCCGTGGGCCATCCGCGAGGGTGTCATGCTGCGCTGTATCGAGGACGGCCCCGACTGGTGGACGGAGATCGCCCAGAACTCCGATGCCTTCGCAGCGCAGAAGGACACCCTCCGCCTCGCCGCCGGTCCACTGGCCGGCTGAGCCGGGGAAGGCCGCGCAGAACCCCCGGCGTGGCACCGGTCGGTCCGGCGGTGTGCGGCGAACTCGCCTCCGGTCCCTCCATCAACGGGTGTGAGCAGTTGAGGTGCAGGAGATCCCGGTGAGATCGACCTCGCTGGGGTTCTCCCGGCTTCTCCGGGCGTTGCTTCTCCGGGCGTCCGGCCTGGCCGGAACCGAAACCGGTGTTCTCCTCGTCGGTTGCCGCGGATTCGGGCCGGCGACCGGATGGTCCGACGCTTCCGGGGCCTGCGGACGGCGTCGCGCCACTTGCTGTGGTGGCGGCCGATGCGCTGCGGGTGTCGATGCCGTGGATTGCGGCCCACTGGTGCACGGTCCGGCTCAGCCGGGTGACCCTGGGTGTCAGGTACAGCCCCGGATCCAGGAGCCGAGGTGAGCGACGATCGCGAGGTTCGTGCTCGACGCCTATGCGCCGGCCCGTGAGGCGGCCGATCCGGAGGCCGCGGTGGACGAGATCTCCCGGATGACCGAGGCGGCCTGGGAGGCCACCTGCCCCTCTCGACGTGCGTGAGGAACGGTTCCTCCCGGCAGGACAGGGGCCGGTCGGGCATGAGGAGCTTCGGCTTGCCCGTCGGGACGGTGTTGACTTCCCGGACACGGCGTTCGGCGCGCTCGGCCGTGGACCGGCTCCAGCGGCCGTCCGTTGCGCTCTGCCCAGCCTTGGGGGGTCGCCTTCGGAGCCGGTGCCCGGAGCGATCGTGCTCGTGATCGCGTTCTTCCCGAGTTGCCCCCCGGGGCGGCGAAGCCCGGGCCTGCGCGGGATACGACGAACGGCCCAACGGGTCGGGTGTGCCGGTCGTCAGTCCTCGCCGTCGTCCTTGGTGGCGTCGGGGTCGCGGAAGGGCCGCAGGCCCTGGCCCGGCCTGCCGGTCTTGATGCCGAACCGGTAGCGGCCCAGGAAGTCGAGGTGCCGGTCCTTGAACGGGGAGAGCCGGGCGACGTCCGGGTACGTCTCGTGCTCGGCGACCGGGCCCAGCTTCTCGGTGAGGAGCTTCGACGTCTTGGCCAGGAGGCGGGCTGCCCTCCCCGGTTGCGGCATCATCGCAGGCCGCTCCCGGTCCGACGCCCGCCGCGCGGGGCTGACCAGCCGGTTCGCCGTCAATACCGCGGACAACCGGTGGCAAGGGGCTGCGACAAGCGGTCAAGGTGCGGGGCGGCGGCGGTCCTCGTTCCGCTTCCGGGTGGCCGCCGGCGACGGCACGCCCGCGGGCCTGCTCCGAACCGGTGAGATGAGACGGGCGGGACGTGGCCGTACGCCGAGATCGCGGTGATCGGTGCTTGTCTGGTCGTCTCAGCATCCAATCGCACAAGGAGCGCCGCCGTGCCGTCACAGAATGCGGACATCTCGTACACCGTGCCCGGGATGAGCACCCAGGACAGCCAGCACATCAGCGATTTGCTGCAGACGCGTCTGCACGCCCTCAACGACCTCCACCTGACGCTCAAGCACGTCCACTGGAACGTCGTGGGGCCGCACTTCATCGCCGTGCACGAGATGATCGACCCCCAGGTCGACAAGGTCCGTTCCATGACCGACGACCTCGCCGAGCGGATCTCCACACTCGGCGGACAGCCCAACGGCACCCCGGGCGCACTGGTGGACCGGCGCACCTGGAACGACTACTCGATCGGCCGGGCGGAAGCGATCGAGCACCTCGGGGCCCTCGATCTGGTGTACACCGCCGTCGTCAAGGACCACCGTGAGGCCATGCAGGCCACCGAGACGTCCGATCCGGTCACCCAGGACATGCTCATCGAGCAGTTGCGGGGACTGGAACTCTTCCAGTGGTTCGTCCGCGCGCACCTGGAGTCCAGCGGTGGCAAGCTCAGCACCCGCGGTGCCACCACGGAGACCGGCGCCGCCAGTCAGGCGGCGGACCAGGCGCGCAGCCAGCCGTGACGTCCCCGGGGGTCGCACCGGCCCGGATCACAGGCTCCCGGGGTGTCGGCCGGGTGTCAGCCGCTCCTGCCGGGCCGCTTCGCGGCACGATGCCGCCTCAACCCCCAGATGACCGCGGCCACGGCGGAAGCACCCAGCACAAGACGAGCCGCCCGGGCGACGGCGTCCTCGGGGGTGCCGGTGCGGTGTCCGCATGTGGGTACCACGCGAAGTGTGCGGTCGGCCCCCGCGGACGGTGGTGGGGCGGTCTCCCCCGCCGGGGACAACTCCCGCGTGATCCGTTGCCAGACCTGCTCCGGGTGGGCGGCCGGCAGGTCCGGCTCCTCGACGCTGCGTGCGGCGGCCACGACACGTGCCATCCGGCCCAGTTCCTTCCTGCACCGGATGCATACGGCGATGTGCCGCAGAGCACTGGCGTCGTCGCTCGAAAAGCCGTTCCCCAGTGCCAGCTCCACCAGGTGCGCGGGCTCGACGTGGTCCACCACAACCTCCTGTTCCCCGCGTTCCGCCTTCTGTTTCCCCGCCCGTACCGGGCGAGGGCCCGCACACGGATGCGTGCTCCCGCTCATTCCCGGACCGGCTCCGCCGTGACGACCACGTTGGCCAGGTAGCCGCCCTGGTCGGGGACGAACGGAGGCGCGCAGGTGATGAGCGTGAGAACCGGGGGACCGGTCCGGCGGAAGGCGGAGGACGGAAGGTCGTCCTTCGGTACCGTCGTACGCGCGACGACCCGGTAGACAGCCGGTCCGGCGTCGGCGCGGCGCACCTCCACCCGGTCTCCGGGCCGTACGCCGGAGAGTGCCGCGAACTCACCGAGGGCGCCCGACTCGCTGTCCACGTGTCCGACGAGCACGGCTGAGCCCCGAGAGCTTCCGGGCGCCGGGCCGAAGCGGTACCACCCGGCTACGGTGGGATTCGAGGGGATCGCCAGTGCGCCCTGCTCCGTGACGCCGACCGGCCGTACCGGGGCGTCGAGACCCACGTCGGGCACCAGGACGCGCCGGGGCGGTGGAAGCGGGCGCTCGGGGTGATGACCCGGATCCGGGCCTGTCGCGGTGGAACCGGGGTGCTCGGCCGGTCCGGCGGCCCGGGCCGGCACCGCCGGACCGAAGTCGGGCGGGGGAGCCGCCCGGTCCGCCGGGGAGGCCGCCAGGGTGAGGACCCCCGCCAGGGCGGAGGCCGTCACCGCGAGACCGCCGAGTCGTCGCCCCTTCTCAGCCACGCCGGCCCACTGCCCGGCGTGCCATCAGGAAGCCGCCGGCCAGTGTGACCATGCCGCCCGCGGCGGCCCAGGCCAGCCACTGGTCGGAGGAGTTCGTGGCGACGGCGGCGCCGTTGCCGCCCGCGTCGACGGCGTTGGGTGCCGATTCCATGCCGCTGAGTGTCTGGGTCGCCAGCGCCAGGTTGTCGTCGTCGGCGCTGCCCCAGGCGTAGACGATGCTGCTCGTGCCCTCCTCGAGGTTCAGGTCGGCCGGGCCGATCGCCACGGTCTCGGTGCCGGCCAGCACGACGTCGGCCGAAACGGTGCCGGAGTCGACCACGGTGGTGTCCTCCTTCGGGTTCTCCAGGCCCTTGAAGACCGGCTGCTCGCCCGCCCGGACATCCACGGCCGGGGCGGCTGCGACGTGACGCACCGTCAGTCGTGTCTGGCCGGCGTCCACCTCCGAGACGTCGTTGACGAACGCCGTCAGCTGGGGCTCGCCGTCGGCGGAGAGATGGGCCGCGACGGTGGCGTTCGCCCCGGCCGGCACCTCGATCTCCTTCTCGACGGCAGGGGTGCCGTCGGGGCCCTGGCCGGCTTCGAAGACCTGGATGTCGTAGGTGCCCGCGTCGAGGGCCTGCGGGTCGGTCACGGTGCCGGGCTCGAAGTCGCCGAGCAGTTCCTCACCGTTGGCGTAGACGTCGACGGTCAGGCCGGGAACGCCGTGGAAGACGGACACCATGGCCGGGTCGTCGGCGGAGGGGGCCGCCATGGCGGGTGCGGTGACGCCGAGGACCAGTGCGCAGGCGCCGGCCGAGGCGGCGAGAGTGAGGGGGATTCGGGAGGTCATGAGGATCGTCCCTTCGTCGAGAGGTTCCGCCGGTTTGCGGTATCTCATCCGTGTTTCGCGCACGGGTGCCGTCGTGGATGCGCGGGGCAGGGAATTCCTGTGCGGCTAGTGACCTGAGTCGGAGATTCGTCGGCGGTAGGCGGCGGACTCGTCGGAGAGGCCCTGCTCCATCGCCTCGCGCAGCCGGTGCAGGCCGCGTCGGGTGTGGCTCTTCACGGTGCCCAGGGGCATTCCGGTGCGTTCGGAGATCTGGGCCTGGGTCAGGTCTTCGTAGAACGCCATGCACAGAACCTCGCGCTGGTGGTGCGGCAGACGGGACAGGGCGTCGACCAGGAGCACCCGGTCCAGGACGTCGTCCGGGGCACTGGCCTCCCGGCGGTGCGAACCGGCGTCGTGCGCCATCGAATCGATCACTGTGAGACGTTTCGTCCTGGCTGCCAGGGCGTCGACGATCTTCCGGCGTGTGATGCCGACCAGCCAGGCGCCGAGCGGCCCCCGCTCCGGACGGAAGCCGGTCCGTCCGCGCCAGGCGCCGAGGAACACCTGCTGGGTCACGTCCTCGGCCTCGTGGGTGTCGCCGAGCGACCGGGTGGCCATGGTGTGGACGAGTGAGCCCCAGCGCAGATAGACGGCTGCGAACGCGTTCTCGTCCGCGGCTCGCAGGCCACGGGCCAGTTCGTCCTCGTACGGGGTCCTCTGCGCGGCCGGGGAGTGGTCATCGGTGGATCGCGTGTTCGTCGTGCTCATGGCACGTTCCTCCTGCCGTGGAAGCAGTGCGGGGCGCAGGGCCGCCTGTGGAGCGGACCAGGCGGGCGTGTGCCGTGACGGCCGGGCGCGTACTGCCCAGTGTTGTGAGCCGAAACGACGCACACAACACGCGTCGGTTGTGCGTCGTAAGGTGAAGGTGTGGGAGTGAACGAGAACGATGCCGACCGAGCGGGTGCGCGGCGCGGTGGCGGGCTGACCACCGGTGAGGTGGCGCGGCGCCTCGGGGTGGCGCCCACCACGGTCCGGTCGTGGGACCGCCGCTACGGCCTCGGCCCCACCGCGCACACCGGTGGCCGCCACCGCCGCTGGACAGCAGAGGATCTGGCCCGGCTGGAGCGGATGTGCGCCCTGACGACGACCGGGCTGCCGCCCGCCGAGGCCGCCCGCCTGGCGCTCGGCGAGGCAGGTCCAAACGCGGCACCGCGTGATCCAAACGCGGCACCGCGTGAGAGGAAGGCCGCTTCCGTACCGCGACCGGCGGCCCGCGCCGGCAGACGGGCCGGCACCGGTCTGCGGCTGGGGGACGTGCGCCAGGAGTGCAGGGGAGTAGCCCGTGCGGCCCTGCGCCTCGACGCCGCCGCTCTCGACGAGCTGCTGAGGGCCGTGATCGAGGAGCACGGCCTGGTCACGGCGTGGACGGAGGTGATCATGCCTACGCTGCAGGCGGCCGGCCGCAAGTGGGAGATTTCCGGAGAGAGGTATGTCGAGGTCGAGCACTTCCTGTCCTGGCACGTCTCGGGTGCTCTCCGGCGCCACGCGCCGCCCGTGGCCGCCGTCCGGTCCGGTGCCACCACGGTGCTCGCCTGTGTTCCCGCGGAGAACCACACGCTGCCGCTGGAGGTACTGGCGGCCGCACTGGCCGAACGTGGCCTTCCCGTGCGCATGTTCGGCGGCGCGCTGCCCGTCGAGTCGCTCGTGACCGCCGTACGCAGGACCGGTCCGGCCGTGGTGGGGTTGTGGGCGCAGTCCCGTACCACGGCGAGCCGACCGCTGGCCCAGCATGTCGCGGCGATCGAGTGGGGTGTGCGCGGAGCCCGCCGGAAGCCGCTCGTCCTGACACTCGGGCCCGGCTGGGCCGGGCAGACCGTGCCGAGGTCGCCGCATCCGCCGGGACTGGCCGAGGCCGTCGCGGCGGTGGAGTCGGTCGTGCTCAGGTGATGTGACTCAGCCTGTCGGGTAGGTGATCGCGGTGGCGCCTGGTCTCGCCGGACGGAACGTGCTCGGGTGGACCGCGTGAGGGTCCGGTCCGGTCGTCCGCGAACGACGGACCGCGAACGACACGTTCCGTGCCGCAGGGAGCGCCGCAGGGAGCGCCGCAGGGAGCGCCGCAGGGCGAAGCCCCACTCCAGTCGTACAGAGGTTCGCGTCCAGGGAATCGAAGGACGTCGAAGGAAGAGGAACATGACCACTCAACACGGTCGGAGCCCCGACACGGTCGTCGTCGGAGCGGGTCTCGCCGGTCTGGCCTGCGCTCTGGACCTGTGCCGCGCCGGGCGGCGTGTGGCGCTGCTGGAGGCCTCCGACGGTGTGGGCGGCCGGATGCGCACGGACCGGCGCGAGGGTTTCCTGCTGGACCGGGGATTCCAGGTGTTCAACACCTCGTATCCGCAGGTGAAACGGCGCCTGGACCTGCGGAGTCTACGGCTGAGGCCGTTCACCCCGGGCATCATCGCGCACACTTCGACGGGGCCCGTGCGCCTCGCCGACCCGACCCGGCGGCCGAAGGGAGCGGGGGCGCTGCTGCCCGGGAGGGCCCTGCCGGCCCGCGACCTGGCCGCGCTGGCCGCGCTCACCGCGCGGGACGCCCTCCTGCCCGCCCGCTCCCTCAAACACCGTCCGGACCGCTCCACCGCCGCCGCCCTGACCCGCGCCGGGCTGTCGGCCGCGACGGTTGCCGAGATCATGCGCCCGTTCCTGTCCGGCGTCTTCCTGGAGGACCGGATGGAGACCTCGGCGCGCTTCTTCCATCTGGTCTGGCGGAGCATGGCCAGGGGAACGCTCTGCCTGCCCGCCGACGGCATCGGCGCCGTGCCGGCCCAACTGGCTGCCGGCCTCCCCGAGGGCGTGCTCCGGCTGCAGACGCCCGTCGCCGGGGTCACTGCCTCGGGGGTGCTTCTGGCGGACGGCCGTGAGCTGCCGGCCACGTCCGTCGTGGTGGCGACGGAGGCTGCCGCCGCGGCCCGTCTGCTGCCGGGCCTGGCCGTGCCGGACGGCCGTACGGTCACGACGTACTACCACGCGCCGGCGCGCACCCCCCTGGCCGAGCCGACCCTGGTCGTGGACGCCACCGGCGGGGTGCTGAACACCTGTGTGCTGAGCGAGGTCGCTCCCGCCTACGCGTCGTCCGGCACCGTGCTGGTCTCCAGTTCCGTACTGGGCGAGGACCGGCCCGGGGCGGATGAGGCCGTGCTCCGGCGCCTGGCCGAGTTGTACGGCACGGACACGAGCGGCTGGCGCCAGGTCGCCGTGTACACCGTCGAGGGGGCGCTGCCCGTGATGGAGCCGCCCTGGCCGCTGAGCCGCCCCACGCGGTTCGCCCCGGGCCGGTACGTCTGCGGAGACCACCGGGCGACCGGTTCGGTGCAAGGCGCGCTGGCCTCGGGCACACGGGCCGCCCGGGAGGTGCTCCGCGACCCGGTGCCCGGCTGACGGCCGGGCGTACCGTTTCCGCCGCATCCACCGGCGGCCGGTTTACGGAACACACGGTGGAGAAGCAGAGCTGGTGATCTGCCCCTGCGATCGGGAGCGAGACGTGAACCTCAATGGCGCGCGCGTGCTGGTGGCCGGCGCCACCGGTGTCCTCGGCCAAGCCCTCACCGCGGAACTGGCCGGCAGGGGGGCGCGCCCGGCCCTCGCCGGCCGTGATCCGGCCCGCCTGGCCCGGGCCGCCCAGGCGTACCCGGACGCTCCGACCTTCCTGTTCGACGCCTACGACCCCGCGTCCTGCGCCCGCGCCGTTCATGGCGCAGCGGCCGAACGGGGCGGGCTGGACGCCGTCGTGACGGCCTTCGGGTCGGTTGCCTTCGGCCGGGCGGAGGAGGTCGGCGACGAAGTCGCGGAGTACCTGATGGCGGTCAACGTCCTCGCCCCCGCCGCCTTCTTCCGTGCCGCGCTCGCCGTCATGGAACCCGGGTCCGCGATCGCCGCCGTCACCGGCGTGGTCGCGGAGCGTCCGCAGGCGGGCATGGTCGACTACAGCGCCTCCAAAGCCGCGCTGAGCGCCTGGCTCGGCGCTGCGCGCCGCGAGGCACGAACCGTCGGCATCCGGGTCCTGGAGATCCGGCCCGGCCATCTCGACACCGGCTTCGCGGACCGGTCCGTAGCGGGCACGGCCCCGCCGATGCCCGAAGGGGGCGACCCCCGCCAGGTCGTCGCAGCCGTCGCCGACGCGCTGGAAGCGGACGCCGAACTGCTGCGCACGGCCACGGACGGGACACTCCTCGTCGAACGGCGCGCCAGGTGAGCCGACCTTCCCACGCACCCGGTGAGACGTCCGACGTGGTCATCGTCGGCGGTGGCGCGTCCGGGCTCAGCCTCGCGCACCGACTGGCGGCGTCCGGTGCCTCCACCACCGTCACCCTGGTGGAGGCACCGGACGGTCCGTGCCGGCCCCCCGAGCGGACCTGGTGCTACTGGGATCAGGGCACGGGCGACTACGACCAGGCGGTCAGCGCCTCCTGGTCCCTGCTGCGCGTCCACGGCGCCGACGGCGACGCGATCACCCTGAACCCGGCTCCGCTGCGCTACCGCATGCTCCGGTCCACGGAGTTCGAACGGCTGGTGCACGCCCTGCTGGCCCGTTCCCCCGGCGCACACGTCCTGCGCGCGACGGCGGACACGGTACGCGACACGGCCCACGGAGCGGAGGTCCGCTGCACGACCCCCGACGGCCGTGCACTGACACTGCGTGCCCGCCACGTGTTCGACTCCCGCCCGCGGCGCACCCTGCCACCGGCCCGGACACAGCTGATGCAGCACTTCCGTGGCTGGTTCGTGCGCACGGACGCGGACCGGTTCGATCCCGCGGTGGCCGACCTGATGGACTTCCGGGTACCGCAGCCGCGCCACGGGCTCGCCTTCGGCTACGTACTGCCGCTGGCACCGGACCGAGCGCTCGTCGAGTACACCGAGTTCTCCCGCGCTCCGCTGACCGCCGAGGTCTACGACGCGGCGCTGGCCGGCTACAGCCGCGACATCCTGAAGCTCGGTGCGCTCACGGTGGAATCGACGGAGCAGGGCGTCATTCCCATGACGGACGCGCGCTTCGCCCGCCGGACCGGGCCCGCCGTCTTCCGGATCGGGACGGCGGGCGGCGCGACCCGCCCGGCGACCGGCTACACCTTCGCCGCCGTGCAGCGGCAGAGCCGGGCCATCGCCACCGCCCTGCGCGACGGACGGGCGGTCGCACCCCCACCGCACGGACGGCGGGCGCTCGCCATGGACGCGGTGTTGCTGCGGGCCCTGGACACGGGCCGGATCGACGGCCCCGACTTCTTCACCGGCCTCTTCCGCCGGATCCCGCCGGAACGTCTGCTGCGGTTCCTGGACGGGGCCACCTCGCCCTGGGAGGAGTGGGGCATCGGGCTGCGCGCCCCCGTCGGCCCCATGCTGCGGACCGCCGTCGAACTCCCCTTTCTGTCCCGCCGATCCCACCCCGACCCACGAATCGGAGACAGGCACCGATGACACTGCTGCGCGACCACGATCTGGCCCGCGCCTTCGACCACGCCTCGCACACCTACGACCGCCTCACGGCCCTCAACCCCGGCTACCGCACCGACCTCCTGCGTTCAGCGCGACGGCTCCGACTGCCCCGGGCCGGCGCAGGTCTGCATGTCCTCGACCTCGGCTGCGGCACCGGCACCTCCACCCGGGCCCTGCTGCGGGCCGCGCCCCGCGCCCGGATCACGGCCGTCGACGCCTCGTCGGGCATGCTGCGGCGCGCACGGGCCAAACCGTGGCCGGGCCGAGTCCGCTTCCAGCACCTGACGGCCGAGGAGGTGGCCAGGACAGGGGAGGAACCGTACGACGCGGTCTTCGCCGCCTACCTGTTTCGCAACGTCACCGACCCGGACGGTGTCCTGACGTCCGTCCGGTCCCTGCTGCGACCGGGCGGCCGGCTCGTCGTCCACGAGTACAGCCTCAGCGGCTCGGCCGCCCACCGGGCTCTGTGGACGGCCGTGTGTCGGGGGATGATCGTTCCCGCGGGAACGCTCAGCGGCAACGGCGCTCTCTACCGGCACCTGTGGCGAAGCGTCATCGACTTCGACACCGCCCCCGCCTTCACCACGCGTCTGACGGCCGCCGGGTTCACCGGCGTGCGTGCCGCCCCCGTCGCCGGATGGCAGACCGGCATCGTGCACACCTTCCTGGCCCGCAACGGTCTGGCCGCGGCAGCGGAGTACGCCCGGTGACCGCCCCCCGCCGCACGGCTCGACGAGGGCGCGACCGCAAGGCCGAGATCATGATGCCCACGCCCGGCCGGGACCGGTTCGCACCCGGCGACGCTCCGTCCGTAGCCGTGGCCGGCGGAGGTGTCGCCGGTCTCGCAGCGGCCACGCTGCTGGCCGAACGGGGCGCTCGTGTGACCCTCTACGAACGGGAGGAGTCGCTCGGCGGCCGTCTCGCGGGCCGGCGCACCCGCCTTGCCGACGGGTCCGAGGCGACCATGAGCCGCGGCTTCCACGCCTTCTTCCGTCAGTACTACAACCTGCGTGGCCTCCTGCGGCGGACCGATCCAGGTCTCGACCGTCTCCGGCCGCTGCCCGACTACCCGCTGCGGCACAGCGGCGGGCTGACCGACAGCTTCGCCCGGGTCCCGCGCACACCACCGTTCAGCGCCCTCGGGTTCGTCGCCCTCAGCCCCACCTTCGGCTGGCGCGACCTCGGCGCCATGGACGCACGGGCCGCGCTGCCCCTGTTCGACGTCCGCGTGCCCGAGGTCTACGAACGCTTCGACTCGATCAGCGCGACCCGTTTCCTGGAACGCGTCCGCTTCCCCGAAGCCGCGCACCATCTCGCGTTCGAGGTGTTCTCGCGCAGCTTCTTCGCCGACCCGCGCGAACTGTCCGCCGCGGAACTGCTGCTGATGTTCCACATCTACTTCCTCGGCTCCGCGGAGGGCCTGCTCTTCGACGTGCCGAGCGAACCCTTTCCACAGGCACTGTGGGAGCCGCTCGGCGACTACCTCCAGCGCCTCGGAGTCGATGTCCGTACCGGTACACCCGTACGCGGCGTCGACCCCCGCGACGGCGGGGGTGTCCAGGTGCGGACCGACACCGTCGCCGACCGGTACGAGGCGGCCGTTCTCGCCCTCGACCCCGGAGCGCTGAAGGGGGTCGTCGCGGCGTCACCCGGCCTGGGCACCGCCGCCTGGCGCGAGGACGTCGCCGCCCTGGGCACCGCCCCGCCCTTCCTCGTCTCCCGGCTCTGGCTGGACCGGCCGGTCCGCGCCGACCGCCCCGGATTCCTCGGCACCAGCGGATACGACGGCCTCGACAACATCAGCGTCCTGGAACGCTACGAGGGGGAGGCCGCGCGATGGGCCGCCCGGACCGGCGGCTCGGTGGTGGAACTGCACGCCTACGCCGTCGCCGCCGAGGCGAAACCGGACACGGTGCAAAACCGCCTCCTCGACAGCCTGCGCCAGGTCTATCCGGAAACACGGAGCGCGCGGGTCCTGGACGCCCGGCACGAGTGGCGTTCCGACTGCCCGCTCTTCCCGGTCGGCTCCTACGCCCGGCGGCCCACCGTGGTGACACCCCACCCCCGGGTGACCCTGGCCGGTGACGCGATCGGCTGCGACCTTCCGGTGGCCCTGATGGAACGCGCCGCCACCACCGGATTCCTGGCGGCCGGCGCCCTTCTCGCCGACTGGGGCGTCCGGGGCCAGGTGCTGTGGACGGTTCCCCGCACGGGCCGTTCCCCCGTGCTGCGGGCGATCGGCGCGCTCGCCGGGCACTGAGTCCCCGGCCACGGGCCCCGTCCCGGTACGGCGAGCGCGACTGCGCCGGCCACCGGCCGTGTTCACCCGGGGAACCGCCCGGTGCTGCGCAGCCTCCAGCGCTGCTCGGCGTAGGCCAGATCGTCGCGCCACAGCCGGGCGGCCGTCCGGCGCATCAGCGGGCGCAGCGCGGGCGCGGCGGCCCGTGCCAGTGCGAAGCCCCGCCGGTCCGAGGCGGCGACGACCGCCTCGATCACCGCGGTCCGCGGCCGCTCGTCCGCCTCGCCGGTCAGCGGCGTGGCATGAGTCTCCACCACGGACGTGGTCCCCTCGCCCTCGGTGATGCGCATGACGACGGTGCGCGGCTCCGGAGCGGTGAACTCCGCCCGGACCGGTACCACCAGACGGCCGGTCACCCGGAAGGAGACATCGACGACGAAGACGTCGTCCTCCTCGCCCCGCGGCGGCCGGGCCACCGTCAGGTCCACGAACGAGTAGGGATGGAACCACGAACCGTGCCACGGGTCGAGCCGGTTGGCGACCACGTCCTGCGGTTCGCACCGCCCGACCGCCGTGAACACGGCGTCCACCGCGCTGCCCGCCACCGGCCGTACCGGCACGAAGGGGCGCTCCGACGGTTCTTCGCCGCCGACCGGGTCGAGGCGGACCCACACCAGTACGCCGTCGTCGTGCACCGGGTACGGATCCCAGCCGGGGAACGGCCCGCCGTCCAGGGCCAGTCCGTGCCAGTGGCACACCAGTTCGCCGCACACCACCCGGCTGTCCCGCAACGGCGCACCGAGGTGCGGGCAGACACCCGGCCCCGCGCGCAGCTCTCCCGTGCCCGACCGCCACACCACGACCTCGATGCCGCCCACCGTACTGCCGTACGGGCGGCCACCGGCACGCACGTCCCGGGAGGCACCGACGACGAACCAGTTGCCGGACGGACGGGCGGACGCCCGCTTCAGCGCGTCGGCGATCAGCGCCGGGCGTGCCTCCCGCCAGGTCGGGGTCTGTGCCGCCCAGTGCGAGCGGCCACGTCGCCGCAACGGTGGTGTCCAGCCGGCCCGGTCCCTTCGGTCACTCACCGCACGGGTCCTTTCCTCCGGAGTGCCGCGTCGCCCGCCCGGGGCACCGCGTGTGAGGCGCGGGTGCGCCACCGCGCGCCGGCGATCTGTACGGCTCCCGCGACGGCCGTCGCCGTACGACGTCCCCGCGACACCACCGCACGACGGTGCAGCACCGAGTACCCCTGATCCGCGATCGCGTCGAGGATGCCGCCGTAGAGCGTGAACGCGGTGCGGATGCAGGGACGCGTCCGGGGGTCGAGCATGGCGATGCCGGGTTCCGCTGCCCGGTACACCTTCCGTGTCATGGCCTCGGCGGCGACGAGCGCCGCGCGGATGCGCGGGTCACGACGCCCGGTGCGGCGGCTCCACTCCAGCAGCGGACGGTCCACGCCGTGCGTGGCGAGCAGGTCCGCCGGCAGGTAGACGCGGCCCCGGTCCAGGTCCTCTCCCACGTCCCGCAGGAAGTTGGTGAGCTGGAACGCCTCCCCCAGGGCCGCCGCGTGCGGCGCCGCCTCCTCCCGGGGTACGACCGTGCCCAGCACCGGCAGCATCTGCAACCCGATCACCGCGGCCGAGCCGTGCATGTAGGTCCGCAGGTCGCCGTAGGTCGGATAGTCCGTGACGTGCAGGTCACTGAGCATCGAGCCCAGGAAGTCGGCGAACAGGACGTGCTCGATGCCGTACCGGTCGGCGGTGTCGGCCACGGCACGGACCACGGGTTCGGTCCCGCCACCGGTGCGCAGTCCGTGCGCCAGGTCACTCTCCAGGCGCCGTAGCAGCCGGTCACGTTCCTGTGGCGTCCGGCGTCCGTCGAGGTCGTCCACGATGTCGTCCGCCCAGCGGGCGAAGCCGTACAGCGCGTGTACCGCGGACCGGCGTTCCACGGGGAGAAGACGGGTGGCCAGGAAGTAGGTCCTGCCGTGCCGGGCGTTGAGCCGCCGGCACTCGGTGTAGGCGGCGCGCAGGGCGGGATCGGTGATCTTGGCGGCATCCAGTTCACGACGGGTCATGGACACCTTCCGCGGTCGGGGCGACGGCACGGGTGGAGCGCGACGCCGGACGGGCGCGGCCGGCGTAACGGTTCCGGAGGCCACCGGTGACGCGTGCGGCGGCGAGCTTGCCGCTGACGAGCACTGTCGGCACGCCGACACCGGGGGTGGTGCCGCAGCCGGCCAGCACGACGTTCTCGAGGCCGCGCACCAGATTGCGTGGCCGGAACGGGCCGGT
Source organism: Streptomyces yamdrokensis (assembly GCF_053890455.1). Classification (NCBI taxonomy): domain Bacteria; kingdom Bacillati; phylum Actinomycetota; class Actinomycetes; order Kitasatosporales; family Streptomycetaceae; genus Streptomyces; species Streptomyces yamdrokensis. The sequence goes on along the minus strand of NZ_CM132679.1, from coordinate 568,352 downwards.
CTGGGCGAAGGTGTGGGAGACCGAGAAGGGGCTGCCCGCAGCATGCCCCTGTGCCGCCCAGTCCAGCGGGGTCACCAGCATTTCCTCCTGGACACTGCCGGCGAATCCTTCCAGGCCCCGCCGCTCCATCTCGGCGACCAGGCTGTCGCGGTAACGCGGCCCCAGGTCCCGCCAGGCGGCGGCGGAGGGACCGACCTCGGTGTTCGGGCAGGGAGCCAGTACGTAGTGCAGGTGCCTGCCGGGCGGCGCCAGGCCCGGATCGTGCGCCGTCGGCCGGGTGATCAGCAGGGACGGATCGCTCATCAACCGCCCCTCGACGGTCAACTCGTCGAAAGTACGTTCCCAGGCCGCGCCGAAGGAGAGGGTGTGATGGGCGAGACCGGGCCAGGTGCGGTCGGTCCCGGCGTGCAGGATCACGGCGGACGGCGAGTGACGCAGCCGTACCGGGCGGCGCGGGGCGCGTCCCAGCAGCCGGTGAGCAGCGGGCAGCTCGCAGGTCAGCACGACCGCGTCGCACGGGATCCGTTCGCCCGACGCCAGCCGTACGGCACGTACCCGCCCGGCAGAGCGTTCCAGAGCGGTCGCTTCGGCCGACCAGTGGAACGCGGCACCCGCGCCGGCTGCCGCGTCCGCCATGCCGCGAGGCAGCGCGTGCATGCCGCCCCTGGGGAACCAGACGCCGGCCACGGTGTCCATGTAGGCGATCACCGCATAGGCCGCGAGAGCCCGTGCGGGCGCGACACCGGCGTACAGGGCCTGGAAGGAGAAGACCCGGCGCAGACGCTCGTCGGAGAGGAAGCGGCCGATGCGCCTGTCCAGCCGTCCGAACCCGCCCAGCGCCGCCAGACGGGCCAGGTCCGGGTGCAGAAGCCGGAAGGGCGAGTCGAAGTTCGTGTCGATGAAGCGCCGCATCTGGGCCCGGTACAGCCGCTCGAGCCAGTCCCGCAGCCCGCGGTAGCCCGCCGCCTCGGCCGGTCCGGCGAACCGCCGCACCTCCGCCTCCATCGCCTCGCCGTCGGTGTGGACGTCGAGCGACGTCCCGTCCGCGAAACACGCTCGGTAAGCCGGGTGGAGCGCCATCAGTTCGACGTGGCGGGAGAGGCTGTCGCCCACGGCGGCGAAGGCCTCGTCGGCCAGGTGCGGCATGGTCAGCACCGTGGGGCCGGTGTCCATCTCATAGCCGCCGAGGCGCAGGCGGCCGGCTCGGCCGCCTGGCCCGGGGTCCCGTTCGACGACCGTCACCCTGCGGCCGGCGCCCAGCAGATGCAGGGCACATGCGAGGCCGGACAGCCCGGCACCCACCACGACGACGTGGTCCGTCGCCCCCGGTACCGTTCTCACGCGGCCTCCCCGGCACGCTCCAGTGCGACGCCCGACGCCCGCGAGACCAGCGCGGTGAAGTCCCGCCGTACGGCGGGTTCGGCGCCGGTCCTCGCGAAGTGCCGCAGGCTCGTCGTCGCCAGCTCCGAGATCCTTCTCTCCACGGCGGCCCGCGCCCCGGTCCGTTCCAGCGCCGCCCGCATACGTTCCACGCTCTCGGCCGGCCGGCAGACCGCGCCGGGGGCGAGTGCTTCGGTGTCCCTCTTGTCACCAGAGGCGTCGGCGAGCCTCAGGCCGACGGCGAGCAGGTAGGTGAGCTTGCGCGTCCGCAGGTCGTCGCCGGCCGGTTTGCCCGTCAGGGCCGAGTCGCCGAAGGCGCCGAGGAGGTCGTCGCGGAGCTGGAAGGCCAGACCCGCACACCGCCCGGCGGAGCGCAGCGCGTCCAGGGCGTGGGCCTGGGCGCCGGCCAGGGACGCGCCCAGGGCCAGCGGGCGCTCCACCGTGTACAGGGCGCTCTTGAGCGTGGCGATGCTCAAGGCCTCGTCGACGCAGGACGACCCGGACGCCTGGGCGTGGATGTCCCGGTACTGCCCGGCGACCATCTCGCCGCGCATGGCGCGCCACTCGTGGTACAGCCGCGGGCCGTGCGGGGAGCCGAGTGCCGTCTCGGTGAGCAGGTCGTCCGCCCAGGCCAGGGCCAGATCGCCGGCCAGTACCGCGGCGGAGGTCGCGAACGCCTCGGGCGAACCGTTCATGCGTGCGGCGCGGTGCATGCGGGCGAGGTCCACGTGCACCGCCGGCGCGCCCCGGCGCAGCGACGACCCGTCCATCAGGTCGTCGTGAATGAGAGCGCATGCCTGGACGAGTTCGAGGGCCGCGCCGGTGCGCAGTACGGCCGTCGCGTCGCCCGAACCGCCCGCGGCCCGCCACCCGCACCACGCGAACGCCGTACGCAGCCGCTTCCCGCCCCGCCGGACGAACGCGGTGACCCGGCCGGCGACATCACGGGCGAAGACCGGATCCACTTCACGGGCCCGGCACAGCCCTTCGTCGAGGACATGCTCGAGCTCCGCCTCGACGGCCCGGACGGCGTCGAGGGCGGTGAGCGGGCCGTTGACGGGCCCAACCGGTTCGGCCGCGGTGGGCCGCAGTTCAAGCATGCACAACCCCTTCTCACTCTCGGTCACCTGCACACCAGTGCTTCCGCCGGGTGCCCCGGTGCGGATGCGCTGATTCCTGCCCGGTGCGGAGCCTGTCCTGGAGGCCAGTCACTTCATTGGCGTAACCGGTGGGGAGGGTCGTCCCCCGGGGGGCGACGGGTCCCCTGACGACCGCTTACTCGGGCCACGCGGAGTTCCGGACGACGTCGACGAAGTCGGTACGGCGGAATCCGGGGACGAAGTGCTCCAGGACGTCCGCGTTCACCGTGCCGAAGGTGGTGTCCGGGCGGTGCCTGAACCCGTCGGTGAAGGCCTGGAGGATCTGCCGCTTGAAGTCCGGGCGGGGATGGGCGGCGGTGACCTCGGCGATCTGGGCCGGAGTGAGGCGGGTGAGGTTCAGGCCGAGCACATCGGTCTCCACGCCCGCCGTGGTCGCGGCGATCTCGGGCGCCAGCTTGTAGGGCACCTCCGGCGTCGTGTGCAGGGCGACGGCCGTCCAGACCGTGTCCGCGTCGGCCTGGGACAGGCCGTGGGCCAGCAGGAACGCGCGGGCCTGGTCGGCACCGTCCATCTCGAACCGCTGGTCGTCACCGCGGTACGGTGCCACCAGACCGGTGTCGTGGAACAGCGCCGCCACATAGAGCAGCTCAGGGTCGGGCCGGAGCCCCAGCACCGCGGCCTGCAGACTGCCGAACAGGAACACCCGGCGGGAATGGTCGAAGAGCAGCGGCGGTGTCGTGGTGCGGATCATCTCCGTCGCGGACCGGACCAGCTCGCTGTCGGGGATCTCCACACCAGCGATCTTCTCACCCATGGCTGCCTCCTCGACGGTGGTGGAACTGCCGGCTCCTCCACCATCCGTCCCCCGGGGCCCCTGCGTTCGCTACCGGTTGGTTGAAAAACCCTTCGAAATGGTCATCCCTGCCGCGGAGCGTGTCGCTCGCCGGGGACCGCCGGCACCGTCGGCGCCTCAGCCGATGCGAGCTCCCGCGCCGCCGACACGGACGCGCGGATCACCCGCGCGCAGCGTCACCGTGAGCTCGCCGGGACGGCCCAGGTCCTCGCCCTGGTGCAGGGTGAGGACGGCGTCCTCGGGGACCAGGCCCAGCTCACGGGCGTACGCACCGAACGCGGCGGCCGCGGCGCCGGTCGCCGGGTCCTCGACGACGCCGCCGACGGGGAAGGGGTCACGGACGTGGAAGACGGTGGCCGACTCACGCCACACCAAGTGGACCGTGGTCAGGTCCCAGCGGTGCATCAGGGCTTCCAGGCGCGCGAAGTCGTACGCGAGATCGGCGAGGCGGGCACGCGTGGCCGCCGCGAGGACGAGATGCCGGGCGCCGGCGAAGGCGATACGGGGCGGGAAGCCGGGATCGAGGTCGGTGGCCGGCCAGCGGAGCGCGGCGAGTGCCTCCGCGAGAGCGTCGGCGTCGACCTCCTCGATGCGCGGCTCGACGCTGGTGAGCGTGGCCCTGACCGTCCCGCCCTCCTCGGCCACCTCCACCGGCACGATGCCCGCCCGCGTCGCGAACAACAGCTCCCCGGGGCCTGTCCGCTCGGCGAGTGCGACGGCGGTCGCGACGGTGGCGTGCCCGCAGAACGGCACCTCGGCCCTGGGGCTGAAGTAGCGGATGCCGTACGCCCGGCCCTCCTGGCCGCCGAGGCCCTCCAAAGGCGCGGTCAGGAACGCGGACTCCGAGTACCCGAGGCCGGCGGCGATGGCCAGCATGTCGCTGTCGTCCAGGCCGGTGGCGTCCAGAACGACACCGGCGGGGTTTCCGCCGTCGGGGGTGCTCGAGAAGGCGGTGTATCGCAACACCTCGGGCCGCGGCGCATTCTTCGTCATGCTCGCGGCAACGCGGGGCGGGCCCGCGTCCATTCCCGGACGCGGGTGGAGCCGCGACCGGTCATTCCAGGAGGGCCGCGACCAGGGTGGCGAACTCGTCCGGGGCGGCGAGGCGGATGCCGAGCTGTTCGGCCTTGGCGCGCTTGGAGCCGGCTCCTTCTCCGGCGACCACGAGGGTGGTCTTCCTGGAGACGCTGGAGGAGGAGCGGCCGCCGGCCCGTTCGATGAGTTCGTTCATCTCGTTGCGGGAAAGCCTCTCCAGGCTGCCGGTCATCGCGCCGGTGACCACCACCGTCATGTCGGCCAGCGGACGGTGCGCCCCGACCGCCCCGGCCGTGTCCCGGCCGTCGGGAACGGCGCCGGCGGCCGGGGGCGGGGTGGCTCCGGGCTCGGTCATGTTGACACCCGCCGCGACGAGTTTGTCGATCAGCGGGGCGAGTTCGGCGAGTTCGGCGACGATCGAGGGTGCCTTCTCGGGCCCGATGCCCTCGACCCGCTGCATCGTTTCGGCGTCGGCGGCGCGGATGTTGTCCATGGTGGCGAAGTACCGGGCGATGCGCCGGGACATGGACCGGCCGGTGCCGCGGACGCCGAGCGCGCAGAGCACCCGCGACAACGGCTGTTCCTTGGCCCTGGCGATCGCCGCGAGCAGGTTGTCGGTGCTGGTCTCGCCCATCCGGTCCAGGCCGAGCAACCGGTCGCGCCCGAGGGCGAACACATCGGCGAGATCGGAGACGAGCCCCGCGTCGACCAGCTGGACGACGCGGGTGGCTCCCAGGCCCTCGATGTCGAGCTGGTCGCGGCCCGCGGCATAGGAGAGCGAGGCGACCAGATGGCAGTTGCGGCCCTGCGCGCACCGCCAGCGTTCCCCGCTGGTGTCGATGTCCGACCCGCAGCGTGGGCACTGCTCGGGAAAGACGACGGGCTGTTCCTCGCCGGTGCGCAGATGGGCGACCGGGGCCTCGATGCGGGGGATGACGTCACCGGCGCGGTGGACCATGACGTGGTCGCCGAGCCGCAGATCGCGGCGGGTGATGTCGGCCGGGTTGTGCAGGGTGGCGTAGGTGATGGTGGAGCCGTCGACGACCACGGGTTCGAGGACTCCGCGCGGGGCGATGATGCCGGTCCGCCCGACGTTCCACTCCACCTCCAGCAGCCGGGTGATCCTCTCCACGGCAGGCAGCTTGTACGCGATCGCCCACCGGGGCGCGCGGGACCCGGAACCGGCGTCACGCCGGTCGGCGGCCAGGTCGGCCTTGATCACGATTCCGTCGATGCCGAACGGCAACTCGGCCCGTATCCCGGCGATTTCCTTCACCCGGGCCAGGACCTCCTCCGGTGACTCGGCCACGGAGTCCGGGACCATGGTCGCGGCGCTGGTGTGCACACCGAGCTCGGCGGCCAGGCTCATCAGGTCGCTGTGCGCGAGCTCCGTCAGCCGTGCGGCAAGAGGGCCGTCGGTGTCGGGCAGTGGCAGCAGTCCGTAGCCGAAGAACGTCATCGGCACCGTGTAGAGCCGCTCCCGCGCCCGCAGAGTGCCCGCGGCCGCGTTGCGCGGATTGGCGAACGGCTGACCGCCGTGGCCCGTGCGGGCCTCGTTCGCGTACTCGAACTGGGCGGCCGTCATCAGGACTTCACCGCGCACCTCCACGGTGACCGGCTCGGCCAGCCGCTCGGGCAGCCCCACCACGGTGCCGATCGCGTGCGAGACGTCCTCACCGGCCGTCCCGTTCCCTCGGGTGATCAGCCGGGTGAGGCGACCACCGCTGTACCGGGCGACGATCGCGAGCCCGTCCAGCTTCGGGCCCACACCGAAGCGGGTGACCTCACGGCCGATGCGCCGGGTCAGGGACGCCGTCCACGCCGTGAACTCCTCCGCCGAGAACACGTTGTCGAGGCTGAGCATCGGCACCGTGTGCGGTACGTCGCCCTCCACCGCGCCGCCGGCCACCTTGCCGGTGGGGGAGTCGGGCAGCACTCCGTCCGGGTGCTCCGTCTCCCAGGCGGCGATCCCGCGTACCAGCCGGTCGTAGGTGTCGTCGTCCAACGGCGAGGTGCCGCCCTCGTAATAGGCGGCCGCCGCGCTCACGGCGTTCTCGACCGCCTGCGCGTATGCGGCGGCGTCCACGATCACTGCTGCGGGAGTAGTCATGACCGGCATCATGCCGCCCACCACTGACAACGGGCCCGGACGCCGGCCCGCACCTCATCGTCCCGAGGTCACGGCCGGGTCCGGGCCGCTGAACCGGGAGCGGTGCGGCGTCAAGTGCCCCCGTGTGCGGTCAGCGTGGTTCCCGGATGCCGTCGATGATGCGGGTCCAGTTGTCGCCGCCGTGCCCGTCATCGATCGCGCGCCGGTAGTGGGACTGCACGGCCAGGGGGAGCGCGAGGTCGAGGCCGAGTGACGTGCTGGTCTCCACGATGTGGTCGGACGTCGCCCCCATCATGGTGACCGTGCTGAGGTCCCCGGGGTGTTCTCCGGCGTCCAGCGCGGCGCCGGGGTCGTCCTCGCCGGCCTTCAGGATGCCGCCGACCGAGTCGGCGGAGGAGAGCAGCTCCGGCAGCGCTTCCGCGGCCTTCATCCCTGCGGTGCCCAGCATCGCGGTGGCGTGCATCAGTCCGGACAGGGTGGTGAGGAACAACGCGAGCTGGGCTTGGTACATCATCTGGGCGAGGCCCGGGTCCTCGCCCAGGTGCTTCGGCGCGCCGAGCAGCGTCAACGCCGCCAGATGTCTCTCCAGTACCTCGTGGCGGCCGCTGTAGTAGACATGGGCAGCCTCCGTGCCGACCATCGGCGCGGGGGCCATGACACCACCGGTGAGGAAGGCCGCGTCGTGGCCCGCCGCCCAGGCCGCCGCCTCGCGGGTGCGGTCGGGGGTGTCGGAACTCAGGTTGACCAGTGTCCGGCCGGCGAGCGATTCGGTGGCGCCGGCGAGAACGTCGTACATCGCCCGGTAGTCGGTGAGACTGAGGATCACGAGGTCACTCGCTTCGACCGCCTCGCGGGGTGTCGTCGCGAGTGTCGCTCCGTCGGCGACGACACCGTCGGCCCGGCCGGCGGTGCGGTTCCAGACGGTGACCGGGTGGCCGGCGGTGAGAAGGGTACGGGTCATCGCCTGCCCCATCGGGCCGAGCCCGATCACGGTGACGGCGCTGTCCTGCCTGGTGGTGTGGTTCAGTCGTTCGTTCACCCCTCCATGGTCCAAGGGCGCCACTACGCTCGGAAGTACCCACTGTTTACTGCGGTACTTACCTTTTCGTAAGGGGGATCGGCGATGGCCAGGGCGCCGAGGAACGGGCCTTACATCTGTGGCATCGATGCCGCGCTCGACGTCGTGAGCGGCAAGTGGAAGGGGCTGATCCTCTGGGAACTCGACGCCCACGGCGTACGCCGCTTCGCCGAGCTCCGGCGCGGTCTGCCGGGAGTGAGCGAGAAGATGCTGACGCAGCACCTGCGGGAGATGGAGGAGGACGGGCTCGTGCACCGGCGGGTCCATGCCGAGGTGCCGCCGCGGGTGGAGTACTCCCTCACCGAGCACGGGCGCACGCTCAATCAAGCGCTCGGACCGCTCGGCGCCTGGGGAGCCGAGCGGATGCGGCGCGAAGGGGCCGAAGCGGCCGGCGTGGCAGAGGCCCCGCACGGCTGAGCGACCCCGGTGACCCGCTCGCCGTTCCCGTCACCCGACGTGGGTGATCATGCGCAGGGCGGCCGTGACGATGTCCCCCAGGGGCGGGCCCGCCGTCGGGTCGGGCCGTAGGGCCCAGTCCTCCACCGCGATGCGCAGCGCGGTGTTCAGTACGCCCGCCTCCACGCGGACCGCGAGGTCGTCGGCGGGGCGGCCGGTGCGGTCGGCGATCATCGCGGCGAACTCTGCCTCGGCGTCGTGGTGCGCCTCCAGCCATACGGCACGCAGTCCCGGTTCGTCCCGGCACAGCCGTACCAGGTCGCGCAGCGCCCCCGGATCCTGCTCCGCGCCCTCGCCGTGATGAGCGTGCAGGACGGACTCGGCGAGCGGGGCCGTGCCGTTGTGGTCCCGCACCTCCCGTGCCAGGGCCTCCAGACCGGTGGTGAGCAGGGGGCGGACGCACTCCTCCTTCGAGCGGAAGTACCGCCACAGGGTGCGGGTGGAGATCCCCGCGGCGGAGGCGATGTCCTCCGCGGTGGTCGCCGCCACACCCTGCGCGACGAACAGCCGCACCGCCTCCTCGGCGATCTCGCCGCGCGTCTCGGCGCGCCGTCGCTCCGTCAACGGCGGCCGCCCCGTGCCAGCACCGACTCGTCCGGTCATGCGCACCCCCTTCGCTCGCTGCGCACAGTCTATTTTGTGTCGCGCCATGCCGTAATGGCGCACCATGTCTTTCTGTCGCGATGTGACAATAAGCGGTACGCTGATCCACGTCGGCGAACGCCGGCAGACCGTCGGCACATCGACATGTCCGTACGCCGAGCAGAGTCGAGCAGAGGAGTTCTCATGGGTGCCACATCCGGTGCGGGGTTGTCCGGCAAGAGCGTCGTCGTCACCGGGGCCGCCTCCGGCATCGGCCGTGCGGCCGCGCTGCGGTTCGCCGCGGAGGGGGCGAAGGTCGTCGTCGCCGACCTGAACGGCGACGGAGCCGGGAGCGTCGTCGACGAGATCCGGTCGGCAGGCGGCACGGCGGTCGCCGTCGGGGGAGACCTGAGCGACGGCGCGGTGGTCGACGCGGTCGTGGCCGCCGCGGTCGACGCCTTCGGCGGGGTCGACGTCCTGGTCAACAACGCGGGTGTCATGGACAGCATGTCCGCACCGCTGGACGTCACCGACGCCGAATGGGAGCGGGTCCTGCGGATCAATCTCACCGCGCCGTTCCTGCTGACGCGGGCCGTTCTGCCGCACATGCTCGCCGCCGGCGGCGGAGCCGTCGTCAACACCGCCTCCGAGGCGGCGCTGCGCGGCAGCGCCGCGGGCACCGCGTACACCGTCTCCAAGCACGGTGTCCTCGGCCTCACCCGCTCCCTCGCCGTGATGTACCGGGATCAGGGCATCCGCGCCAACGCCATCGTGCCGGGCGGCACGATGACCGGTATCTCGACCGGTCTCGAGATCGACCGGGAGGCCCACGGGCCGGCCGTCGTCGGCCGGTACATGGTCAACATGGGCCGCCTCAGCGAAGCGGAGGAGCAGGCCGCCGCCATCGTCTTCCTCGCCTCCGACGCCGCGAGCAGCATCAACGGCGTCGTCCTGCCGGTGGACAACGGCTGGTCGGCGGTCTGACTCGACCCGGTCCCGGGGCCGCCTGGTTCCAAAGCCGCCCCGCTCCCGGGGCCGTCCGGACCGGTCCCCTCGGCCGGCGCGGCTACTCCCGCCGTCGTACGCGGCGGGACGGCGCGGCTCGTACGGTGTTCGTGACGACCTTCGACCGTCTGCCCGCCCGCCTGCGGACGCTGCCCCGGGGACCGTGGACGTCCTGGTGGTGGCCGTCGTCGGGCTTTTCACCGCGTCCGGACGCGACGGTGAACGAACCCGGCCCTCGCCCATGAATGGATCAAGTTCCGCAGCGTCCGTTCGCTCGTGTCCACGATGCTCGCGACAGCCCTCGTCCCCGTACCGGGCGCCGTGTTCGTCGCGGCGACGGGCACCTGCTGCCGGTCGCCGGGTACACGGCGGCGCTGCTCCTGCTCGCGGCCGGGACGCTCCGCGGCCGGGACGCGTGACCACCGGCGCCGGATCGCCCCGTCGGCCGGCCCGCCCCGGACACCGGCGTGCGCGCGCCGGCCGAGGCCGCCCTCGCGTGGTCCGGGGCCCGGCCGGGCCCCGGACCACGCGAGGGCACGGCCCGCCAAAGACACGGTGCGGGTGCTACGGCACCCCGAGTTCGAACAGGACGTATCCCGCGTACGACCCGGAGGCCAGCGCCGCCGTGCCGAGCACGGCGGCCAGGGAGGGCAGCCGGAGACGGCGCATGGCCAGGGCGAGCGGGATCAGGAGGGGGAACAGGGGGAGGAGATAGCGCGAGACATTGCCGAAGTACTGCTGGGTGCCCATCACCATCAGGTACGACAGCACCGTGTACACGACGAGCACGGCGGGTGGGCGCAGCCGGACCAGCAGCACGGTGAGGACCGGCACGAGCAGGACCACCCCGACACCGATGACGTCCTCGAAAGGCATTGCGAACAGATAGTCGAAATGGCCCACGGGGACCGAGGTCAGGACGTCCAGGCTGTGCCGGCCGTAGTCGAACGTGTGGCCCCACGCGCCGTCCTGGAGCTTGCTGTACCCGCCCCAGTCGCCCATGCGGTGGCCGACCCAGCCGAGGTAGCCGAGCGTCCCCAGCGGGGCGATCGCCACTGCGAGCAGCGGACGACGGATGCCCTCCCGCCGTCGGCACACCGCGACCAGCCCGGCGACGGCGAGGGCCGCGACCAGGGTGACGGCGGTCGGCCGGGCGAGCCCGGCGAAGAACGTGAGCAGCCCGGCGACGAGCCAGCGGCGGGTCATGACGGCGTAGCAGGCCCACACGGCCAGGGCCGTGTACAGGGACTCGGAGTACACCGCCCACTCGGCGCCGGAACCCGGCCACACCGCCCACAGGCCGACGGCGGCCAGACCGGCCCGCCGTCCGCCCAGCCGGGCCGTGACCGCGTGGATCCCGAGTGCCGCGACGAACGAGCAGACGACCGAGACGGCCATTCCGGCGCCGTACGGGCCGAGCCCCGTGACCTCCGAGACCAGCCGTATCAGCGTCGGGTAGAGCGGGAAGAACGCCGCCGAGTTGCCCTTCAAAGTGATCATGCCGGTGGCGCCGGGGACGGGCTCCAGGGCCGGGTCGTAGCCGTGCAGGGCGATCTGCTGGTACCACCAGCCGTCCCAGCTGCCCAGCACGTCCCAGGTGTGGTCGCCGCCGCCGAAGCGGGGATGTTTCTCGCGGAAGTCGCCGGCCGAGTCGAGCAGGTACATGAAGACGGCGAACCCCACGAGTTTCAGTACGCCGTACGTCGCGAGGACGGGCCCGTGGCGCGCGACGGCACGCCGCAGCCGCTCCCGAGGGCTTTGGCCGGCGTCCACCGGAGGGGAGACGTCGGGCCAGGGCGTCGGACGCGGCGCCCGGTCCGCGGGGCCTGACGGGCCTGCCGGGTGGCCGGTCCGGACGGTGCTGCTCATGAGGCGGAGGGTCCTGTCGTACGGCGGGCGCTGCGGCCGGGGAACACCCAGGCCCGAAGGAGGAGGAAGCGCAGCAGGGTCGCGGCGAGGTTGGCGAGGACCAGGGCCGGCAGTTCCGCGCCGGGACCGGCCCCGGGGGCGACGCGGTGCAGGACGGCGAGCGCCCCGCTGGTGAGCGCGAGGCCGACCAGGAAAGCGGCCAGCCCTTTGAGCTGGTGTCCGAGCACCCCGTGCCGGCCGCGCACCCCGAAGGTCAGCCGCCGGTTCGCGGCCGTGTTGGCGACCGTGCCGGCCAGCAGGGCGAGCGCGTTGGCGGCCTGGGCGCCGGTGAAGGCCCGGAGCGCGGTGTAGAGGAGCAGGTGGCACAGGGTGCTGGCGGCACCGACTGCGGCGAAGCGCAGCAGCTGACCGGCCAGGCCGGGCGGCAACTCCGCCACCCGCTCGAGACCCCCGCCCCGGCGCAGCGCCGTCAGCGGCAGCCGGCCGCCGGCCAGGGCACGCCCCAGCCGGGCCATGCCGCGCAGGTCCGCCAGCGCCGTGGACACGATGTGGACCCGGCTGTCGGGATCGTCGACCCAGTCGACCGGCACCTCGTGGATGCGCAGGCCGGCCCGCTCGGCGATCACCAGGAGTTCGGTGTCGAAGAACCACTCCCGGTCCTCCACCAGCGGCAGCAACTGCTCCGCGACGTCCCGGCGTACGGCTTTGAAGCCGCACTGAGCGTCGGAGAACCCCACGGCGAGGGTGCCGCGCAACAGGCCGTTGTAGCAGCGGGAGACGATCTCCCGTTTCGGTCCGCGCACGACCTGGGAGCCGCGCGCCAGCCGGGTGCCGATCGCGAGGTCCGAATGCCCGGAGATCAGCGGGGCGACGAGTGGCAGCAGGGCCGCGAGATCGGTGGACAGGTCCACGTCCAGGTACGCGAGCACCGGGGCCCTGGACCCGGACCAGGCGGTGTGCAGCGCCCGCCCGCGCCCCTTCTCGGACAGCCGGATCCAGCACGTACCGGGCAGTTCCCGGGCCAGCCGGGCGGCGATCCGAGGGGTGGCGTCGGTGCTGGCGTTGTCGGCGACGGTGATCCGGAAGGAGTACGGGAACGTCTCCACGAGATGTGCGTGGAGCCGCCGGACGCACCGCTCCAGATCCTTCTCCTCGTTGTGCACGGGAACGACCACGTCGAGTACGGGGTCCGGGCGCCCGTCGTCGCTGTCCCTGTCGTCGTTGTCGGCCGGTGCCGGCCGCCTGGCGGTTCTCATGGCTGGTTCACGGTCGCTTTCCGGCGTACGGGATGATCCCTCATTTTGAGGCGGGCATGCCAATACGCTCGTGATGGTGGTCGGAGCGAAGGTCCCGGGACCGGACGGCGCCCCGGGCGGGGCGGTGCTGCGCGCTGCTGCGGCTACCCGCTTCCGGCCGACTCGGAGCCGGCCGGGAAGGAGGGCGAGGGCGGAGGCTCGGAGGTGGGCGGAGGCGAAGCCGGCGCCGAGGTCGCGGGGGGCGAGGAAGGCACCGACGTCGGCTCGCGCCCGCTCGCCGTGGTGGGCGGTGAGGTCGAGGTCGGCGAGCTGTCCCCCGGGGCCCTGGTGCCGGCGTCCGTGGTGACGGGCGGGCTCATGGGCGGGTGGGAGGTGCTGGTGGCCGAGCTCGTCGCCGGTGGAGTGGGCGTCGAGGTCACCGGGGGTGACGTCGGACTGGTCGCGGGCAGCGGACGGTGATCGGCGGGCGGCCGGGAGTCGGGGCCGGGGCCGGGCAGCAGGGCGAGGCCGGCGCTGAGCCCGGCCACCGCCAGGGCCGAGCCGCCCGCCCGCCACAGTGTCCGGGACCGGTGACGGGCCCGGATGCCCTGGTGCAGCCGCTCCCGCTGCTCGGAGTCGAAGGGGGTCTGCTGCCGGGGGCCGCGCATCATGTGCGTCAGCTCCCGCTCGAAGTCGTCCATCGGTTCTCCCCTCACCCCACGGGCCTGACGGCGTCGGACAGGATCTGCCGCAGTCGCGCCACGCCCCGCGACGCGTGGGACCGGGCGGTGCCCACCGGGCAGCCGAGGGCCCGTGCCACCTGGGCCTCGGGCAGGTCCTCGCAGTAACGCAGCACCACCGCGGCCCGCTGCCGGGGCGGCAACAGGGCCAGCGCGGCCTCCAGGCGCGAGCGTTCCGCCACGACCGAGGACACATCGCCCGGCTCGGGGCGGTCGGGCAGCTGGTCCACCGGACGCTCACCCCACCAGCGCCTCCGGGCGGAACGGGCCGCCAGCCGCACGAGCACCTGACGGACGTACGCGTCCGGCGCCTGCTCGGCGACCTTCGGCCAGGCGAACCACAGCTTCACCAGGGCCTCCTGCACCAGGTCCTCGGCACGCTGCCGGTCGCCGCCGGTGAGCAGACGCGCGACATGGAGCAGCGCCCCCCAGCGGGCAGCCACGAACTCGTCGAAGCCGTCTGCCCGAAACCGCTCCATCCTCACCGTCCCGTCCGTTCAAACCCCTACACCCGGACAAAGACGCTGGACCCCGCCCCACGATGCACCCGGGGGCTGTGATCCACACCACTCCGGAGCAAACGAAAGAGCGGGCCACGGCTTCACGACCGCGTCACGCGGTCGTAAAGCCGTGGCCCGCTCCGGAGCGCGCGAGGCGCAGGGCGGTGCCGGACAGGTCAGCCCTCCGTACGGTTGCCCTTCGGCTTGCCCCGCTGGTCGGGGGTGCCGTGCGGTGGCGGACTGGACGGCTGCGGCGAGGTGGCGGGTGAGACGGGGGAGCCCGTGCGGCCCGCGCCCTGCTCGGGGCGCAGTGCCCCCGGGTCCCCCGACGTCGGCTCGGCACCCGCGCGCAACTGCTCCAGACGGGCTGCCAGCAACCCGGTCACCGGGAGCCGGTCGCCATGCGAACGCTCGTAGGCCAGGAGTTCCTCGACCTCGTCCGCGGACAGCGCGCGCACACGGCTCTCCAGGCTGCCGATCGGCAGGTGGTCGTAGTCGGGCAGCGGCAGGGTCTCGCGTGCGGGGTCTGCCATGGTTCTCACTTCCCTGTTCACGGTGTTCACGGTGGCTGCGTGGGGCCACGGTGGCGTTCTCGGCAGGAGGACGGCGGGCTCGCCGGCGGTCAGCGGCGCCCCGGCCCACCACTACCGAACGCGCCGCTGCCGCCCTCCTCCCAGCGGGGCCGTTCCTGCGAGGCCCCGGGGCGGCTGCCGGAGTTTCCTCCGTGCAGGTCGTGCGGCGTCAGGCGGTCGTCGCTTCTGGGCATCTCGTCGGGCTCCCGGTACTCCCGGGTCTCACGGACCGGGCCCCCCTCGGGCATCCGGGGCTGCTCGTCGGGGCGTGGCCTGGGCGAGTCACCCTCCCTGACCCGTTTGCTGCCGAACGCGAACAAGCCGATCAGCAGACCCACGACCAGCACGGCTGCCACAACGAGGCCGATGCCCATGACCCCGCGGCTCGCGGCGAGGTCGGCTGCTTCCATCCACGGGGTGTCCGTCGCGGTGTTCGTCATGGCTCGCGGGTACCCCCGGTCCCCCCGGTGAACCCGCCGGGCCGGTACTTGGGAACGGCGGGTTTCACCGTCCGCGGTGGTGGCTACCCGCGCTGAGTGACGACGACATCCGAGCAGGAGCTGTACCGGTACCTCGAGGACCGGTTCGGCTGTGCGCAGGCGTGCGCGGAGTGCTCGCGGGCCTGCGCGGTGCGGGCGGGCCTGGTGGATCCCGGCGGCGGCACGGCCCAGGAACTCGTGCGGCGAAAGGGCGTCATCTGCGCGGAGGTGTGCGACGCGACCAGCCGCGTGCTGTCCGAGGGCAACCAGGCGGACGAGGAGACCGTCCGGGTCCAGGTCGAATGGTGCCGGCAGGTGTGCCTCGAGGGCGCGCACGCCTTCGACGGGCACCCCGGCGCGGAACGCACGGCCGAGGCGTGCCGGACCTGCGCGCAGGCCTGTACGGACTTCCTCGGCACACTGACTTCCTCGGCGCACTGACGTCACACACGTGCGGGGCACCGTACAAAATCGGGTGAGACATCGTCATACTGGACGGGTCGGGGAGGGCGTGTCGGACACTCACGGGGGCGGACGATGGGGGACAGCAGGCTGATCCACGGCCGGTACCGGCTGGTCGATCCGATCGGGCGGGGCGGCATGGGGGAGGTGTGGCGGGCGCGCGACGAGTCGCTCGGCAGAGAGGTCGCGGTGAAGTGCCTCAAGCCGGTGGGCGCGCAGCACGACCACGCGTTCGGCCGGGTGCTGCGCGAGCGCTTCCGGCGGGAGGCCCGGGTGGCGGCGTCCCTGCAGCACCGCGGGATCACCGTCGTGCACGACTTCGGTGAGTACGACGGTGTGCTGTACCTGGTGATGGAACTGCTCCAGGGCCGTGACCTCAGTCGCCTCCTGGAGGAGAACAAGCAGCACCCGCTGCCGGTCGACGAGGTGGTGGAGATCGCCGAGCAGGTCGCCGCCGCTCTCGCCTACACCCATGACCAGGGCATCGTGCACCGGGACCTGAAGCCCGCCAACATCGTGCGGCTCGCCGACGGCACGGTGAAGATCTGCGACTTCGGCATCGCCCGCCTCGGCCGTGACATCGGGTTCACCTCCCGGCTGACCGGCACCGGCGTCGCGATGGGAACCCCGCACTACATGTCGCCGGAGCAGATCAGCGGGACCGACGTCGACCGGCGCAGCGACCTGTACTCCTTCGGTTGCGTGCTCTACGAGATCGCCACCGGGGTACCGCCGTTCGACCTCGACGACGCGTGGGCGATCCTCGTCGGGCACCGTGACACCCCGCCCCGGCCGCCGCGCGGCCACCGCGCCGAACTGCCCGAGCGCCTGGAGCGGATCATCCTCGACCTGCTGGCCAAGGAGCCCGGCAGGCGCCCCGACAGCGCACGCGAACTGGCCCGCCGCGTCGGCGCGTTGCGGGCCGCGCCGGCCCCGCAGCCGGTGCCGGCCGCGGGCCGGGCGGTCGAGGCGGTCCCGGCGGCGGCTTCGGCCGTGGCCCCGGTCGCGGTGCCGTACTGGCCGGAGCCCGCCGGTCCGTCCGTCGCGGGTGACCGTGCCGCACCGCCGCGCTGGGCCGTCCGGCCCGAGCCGGTGGACAGCGCGCCCCGGCTGCCCTCCTGGACGCGCGGCATGACCTCCGGCCGCAAGGCGGCCGTCGCCGGACCGCGCAGCACCCCGCCAAACCCGGCGGGCGGGCTCTCCGGCGAGTGGATCGCCCGCCCCGCGACCGGCCACGACGGCCCGCCCCCGCCGGACGAGCGGCCCGTCCCGGCGCCCGAGGCGGTGGCCGCGCTGGCCGCACGGCACAACGCCGGACTGAGCCTCGGCCGCCTCGGCCGCTGGACGGAGGCGGGGGAGGTGCACCGGGCGGTGGCGGCGGAGCGGGCCCACCTCCTGGGCCCGGACCACCCCGACAGCCTCGCCAGCCGTTACGAGGCCGCCTTCGCCCTCAGTCGCACCGGTCGTGCCGCCGACGCGCTGCGCGAGTACAAGCGTGTGGCCGGGACCCGCATCCGCGCGCTCGGCTCCGAGCACCCCGACACGCTCGCCGCCCGCCAGGAAATGGCATACGTACTCGCCCAGCTGGGCCGCCCCTTCGACGCCCACCAGGTGTACCTGTCGGTGCTCTCGGCCCGCGAGCGCACCATGGGCGCGGAGCACCCCGACACCCTGCGCTGCCGGCACAACCTCGCCTTCAACCTCAACAGGCTCGGCCGCCTGGAGGACTCGTACAGCATGGCGTGCGAGGTGGCCGCCGCCCGCGCCCGGGTGCTCGGCCCCGAGCACCCGGACACTCTGGTCACCCGCTACGAAGTCGCTTACGCCCTGGGTCGGCTGGGGCGGTGGGCGGAGGCCCTGGAGGCCTACCGGGAGGTCGCCGAGGCCCGCGCGCGGGCGCTCGGCCCGGACCACGCCGACACGCTCGCCGCCCGCTACGAGATCGGCATCGGACTCGGCCGGCTCGGCCGCACCGCACAGGCTCTCGACCTCTACCGCGGCCTGGTCGACGACCGCACCCGGGTCCAGGGGCCCACCCACCCCGAGACCCTGCGTGCCCGGCACGGCCTGGGCGTCAGCCTCGGCAGGCTCGGCCGCTGGGCCGAGGCCCTCGCCGAGTCCCGCGCGGTGTGCGCGGTGCGCGAGAGCGTCCTCGGCGCCGACCATCCGGACACCCTGGTCAGCCGCCGCGAGGTCGCCGTCGGCCTGGGCTGGCTGGGCCGCTGGGCGGACGCGCTCACCGAGTACCGCCGGGTGGCAGAGGCCCGTGAGCGCCTCCTCGGCACGGACCACGGCGACACCCTCGCCGCCCGCAACGACGAGGCCCAGTGCCTGGAGCGACTCGGGCTCAAGGACGTGGCCGCCGGGCCGCACCGCGAGGTGGCCGCACCGCGGCAGCAACGGGCGGTGGGCGGAGTGTGAGGGGCGGCGAGGGGCGGGCGGCGGGCACGGGAGCGGAAGGCATGCCGGTGCGCCGGGGAGACCGGCGCGGTCTCCGCGCAGGGCGTCGCCCGCCGCCTGGTCGGCACGGATCTTCACATGTTACGAAGAACCATGACCGCACACGAGGCAACCGGAACCCGGACATACGACGCCGTCATCGTCGGCGGGGGCCACAACGGCCTTGTCGCCGCCGCCTATCTCGCGCGGGCCGAACGCTCCGTGCTGGTGCTGGAGCGGCTGGACCACACGGGCGGGGCGGCGGTGTCCACCCGTCCCTTCGCCGGTGTCGACGCCCGGCTGTCCCGGTACTCGTACCTGGTCAGCCTGCTGCCCCGGAAGATCGTCCGGGAGCTGGGGCTCGACTTCCGGGTACGCTCCCGCACCGTCTCCTCGTACACCCCCGCCGAACGCGACGGCCGGCCCACCGGGCTGCTGGTCGGCGGCGGTGAGCGGCGCACCCGGGAGGCGTTCGCCCGGCTCACCGGATCCGACCGCGAGTACCGGGCCTGGCAGCGCTTCTACGGCATGACCGGCCGCGTCGCCGAGCGTGTCTTTCCCACCCTCACCGGGCCGCTGCCCACACGGGAGGAGTTGCGCCGCACCGTCGACGACGAGGAGGCCTGGCGAACCCTGTTCGAGGAACCGATCGGTGTCGCCGTCGAGGAGAACTTCACCGACGACCTCGTACGGGGCGTGGTCCTCACCGACGCCCTCATCGGCACCTTCGCCGACGCCCACGACCCCACGCTCGAGCAGAACCGCTGCTTCCTCTACCACGTCATCGGCGGCGGCACCGGCGACTGGGACGTGCCGGTCGGCGGCATGGGCGCGCTCACCGACGCGCTGGCCGCCGCCGCGCGCGACGCGGGCGCAGTCATCGCCACCGGCCACGAGGTGATACGCATCGACACGGACGGCCGCACCGCCGAGGTCACCCACCGCACGGCCGGCGGCGAGGGCGTCACCGCCGCCCGGCACGTCCTGGTGAACGCCTCCCCGCGAGAACTGGCCGCACTGACCGGCGACGCGCACCCGGCCCCGGCCGAGGGCGCCCAGCTGAAGGTGAACATGCTGCTCACCCGGCTGCCGAGGCTGCGTGACAGCTCCGTCGACCCGCGTGAGGCGTTCGCCGGAACCTTCCACATCGCCGAGGGATACGGGCAGCTGGCCGCCGCGCACGCCCAGGCAGCCGCCGGTGAACTGCCGGCCGCCCCGCCCTCCGAGATCTACTGCCACTCGCTCACCGACCCGACGATCCTCGGTCCGGAGCTCGCAGCCCAGGGCTACCAGACGCTCACCCTCTTCGGCCTGCACACCCCGGCCCGGCTGTTCGCCCACGACAACGACGCCGTGTGCGAGGAACTCCTCACCGCGACGCTCGCCCAGCTCGACGCCCATCTGGCCGAACCGATCGCCGACTGCCTGGCGACCGACGCCGACGGACGCCCGTGCCTGGAGGCGAAGACCCCGCTCGACCTGGACCGCGACCTCGGGCTGCCCGGCGGGAACATCTTCCACCGCGCCCTGGCCTGGCCCCACACCCAGGACGGCACCGGCCGCTGGGGGGTGGAGACCCGGCACGCCAACGTCCTGTTGTGCGGCGCGGGCGCGGTGCGCGGGGGAGGGGTGAGCGGGATACCGGGACACAACGCGGCGATGGCGGTGCTGGAGGCGAGCTGACGGGACGACCGGATCGGGCGCGGGTCGTTCAGTCGGCCGACCGGGTCCATCCCGCCGCTCGCACCCGTGCCGCGTCCGCCGGACGGGCCTCGTCGAACAGAACGCCGCTGCCCGCCCGGACGCGTATTCCGTCCACGTAGGCTCCGCGCCCGACATACAGCCGGTCCGTCGCGTACCGCCAGCGCAGGGTGAGGCTCCGCGCGGTGGGCAGGGCGGCGGTGAGGCCGTGCCAGACCCGGCCCGACCAGCCCGTGGCGGTACCCGTCGCATGCTGCTCGGGCGCCTCGTCCCGGCGCTCGGTGACGAACGGCACCGGCTGCCAGGCCGTACCGCCGTCCGTCGTGGCCTCCAGAGTGAGGAGGTCGGCGTGCGGCTCGGTGTCCCACCACAGGGCGCAGCGCAGCCGTGCGCCGCCGGACGACGTGTCCAGCGCGGGCAGCGTGAGCGTCGCCGTCGTCGAACCGGCCATCCCGGAGAACCAGGACGTCCGCCCGCCCCGTCCTCCCCGCCCTTCACGCCCCGGCGCCGGCCCGACCGGCACCGCGCGGGCCAGCTGGTTCGCGGCGGCCACCCGGGGAGCTGAGCCGGAGCGCCAACTACGCACCGGATGAACAGAGTTGCCCAGGACGACGAGGAACGAGTCGGTCGTCGGGTCGAGCACCAGCGAGGTGCCGGTGAACCCGGTGTGGCCCGCCGTGCGCGGGGTGGCCATCGCGCCCATGTACCAGTGCTGGTAGAGCTCGAAGCCCAGGCCGTGCTCGTCCCCGGGAAAGCCGGTGTTGAAGTCGGTGAACATCAGCTCCACCGACTCCGGTCCCAGGACGCGTGCCCGGCCGTAGCCGCCGCCGTTGAGCAGGGCCCGCCCGAGGACCGCCAGGTCCCAGGCGCAGGAGAACACGCCCGCGTGGCCGGCGACCCCGCCCAGGCTGTAGGCGTTCTCGTCGTGCACCTCGCCCCACACCAGCCCCCGGTCGAGGCCGGACCAGGGCGGGCGGGCGTCCTCGGTGGCGGCGATCCCCGGCTTCCACGAGGCGGGCGGGTTGTAGCGGGTGCGGTCCATGCCCAGCGGGCCGGTGATCTCCTCCCGCAGGAGGACGTCCAGGGTGCGGCCGGTGACCTTCTCGAGCACCAGCTGGAGCGAGATCAGGTTCAGGTCCGAGTACAGATACGCCGTCCCGGGCGGGACGGCGGGTGGCTCGTCGAGGACGAGCCGGACACGCTCCTCGTACGTGGGCGCCTGGTGGAGCGGGATCCAGGCAGGAAAACCCGAAGTGTGCGTGAGCAGGTGACGGACGGTCACGTCCTCCTTGCCGGCGCGGCCGAAGTCCGGCAGGTACGAGGAGACGGTCGCCTCCAGTTCCAGCGCGCCCCGCTCGATCTGCTGCACCGCGAGGATGGAGGTGAACAGCTTGGAGACCGAGGCCAGGTCGAAGACGGTGTCCTCGGTCATGGGGATCTGCCGGTCCGCCGGGAACTCGACGCCGGTGTCGGTCTTCTCGTCGTACGCCTGGTAGCGCACCGCCATGCCGATGGGCCGGTGCAGGGCCACGGTGCCGCCGCGCCCGGCGAGCAGCACCGCACCGGCGTACCAGGGGTGTTCGGGCGACGGTCCGAGGAACACCTCGGCGTCGGCGACGAGTTGGTCCAGATGGCCGGCGAGCAGTCCGGCCCGCCGGGCCGACCCGTGCCGCAGGGTCGGGTGCCCGCCACCGCCCGCCGATGCCGCCGATGCCGCCGAAGGCGGTGTGGCAGCCGCGGCCGGACCGGCCGGAAGGGAGGCGAAGACCAGAGCGCCGCCCAAGGACATCGCACGAGCACCGAGTTGACGGCGTGTGATACCGCTCGCAGCTGTGTCCGCCCTCGTCCCGTCGTCCACCATGGAGGTTCCTCCCGTGCCGTGGCCGCGGCGGGCGGCCTGAAAGATTCTTTCGGGATCGCCTTGCGGGGCGAGACTTTCCTGTCAGGTGCGGGATGTGTCAATGGGGCGCGCGGGACCGTGCCGTCGAACCGGCCCCGGCCGGGAGCCGGGTCCCGCCCGGTGTGACGACCGCTCACCACCGGGCGGGACCCGTGCGGATCAACGCTCGCGCACGCGGACCACCCTCAGCTCCGGCGAGGACCGGATGTCCTTCTCGCAGAAGCGGGACGTCACCCACCGCTCACCCGAGAACAGCCGCGTCTGGTCGCTGGAGTACGGCGAGTTCGGGTTCGACGACTGGGAGTACGTCAGCAGCGTCCGGGCCACCGGGCACCCGCTGCCGTCCCAGCCGACGGCCTGGACGTAGCTGGACCCGGTCGACACCTCGGTGTACCCGCGGGCCGGGTCCCACCGTGCCTCGACCTTGTTCCAGACGCCCAGCGACTCCGTACCGCCGGGCACGGCGATCCGCTTGCCGCCACGCTCCACGAACTGGTGCTCACCGAGCCGGGAACCGAGCGCGATGCCCGCCGCCCGCAGCTCGGTGACGGTGTCCGCGAGGGCCGTGGCGAAGGCGGGAAGGGCGGTGTCGAGACCGCGCGGGGTACGGACCGGATCGTCGGCCGAGAACGGTACCTTCCACAGCCGCGCCCCCGGGGCCGCCGCCGTGAGCCTTCGCCAGAACCGGTCGAAGAGCAGTGCGCCCCGGCTGCCGGTGTCCATGGTGCGGTCCCACCCGGCGAGCACTGCACACGCCTGCCGTACGTCCACCTCCTTGCCGTCCGTGCCCCGAGCGGTGCCGTCCGGCAGTGCGGTGCAGGCCTTCGCCACGTCGTCGCCGGCGAGGTCGGCCGCGGGCACCCGGTTGGCGAACTGCTGCCGCTCGAGGTCCCGTACGGTCAGGCCGCCCCGGTCCGCCATCGCGGCGACGTCCTCCAGGGCGCCCCGGGTGCGCGTCGAGCGTTCGGTGCCGATCGTGCCGAAGACCCGCTCGTAGCCGGTCAGCGGCCGGTCGGCGTTGGACAGCCACGCACTGTCGTTGGAGTTCTCCGCGTACGGCGAGTCCTTCAGGGTGGGCATCCGGGACTGGCCGAAGATGCCCGGCTGCACGGCGTCCCGGTCACGGCCGAGGGCGCAGTCCCCGCGTGAACCGTCCAGGACCGCGAGCCCCGACGAGGGGTAGGTGGCCCGGCCGAGCGCCGTCGAACAGCGCTGCGCGAGTTCGTCGGTGATGCGGGGAAGCACCTGCGACTGGGTGAACAGGGTGCGGCCCCGGGAGTCGGCGGCGATCGTGTTGACCCAGGGCAGCCCCTGGGTGCGGCGCAGTGTGGTGAGGACGTCGTCGGTGCCGCGAGCCCGGCTGAAGCCCAGTCCGGTGTCGGCGGCACGCAGGTTGGCGGCGTTGGGATCGTTCAGCGCGTACGCCGTGGTGCCCGTCCAGGGCAGGGGAAGCGAGGCACCGAGCGAGGTGACGACGGGGCCGTGGCGGGTCCACCACTGGCTGCGGGTCACCGGGGCGCCGTTCGCCACCGGCACCGTGACCGTGCGTTTGCGCATCCGTTCCCGTTTGCCGTCGACCAGATAGACCGTCGGGTCGGCCGGGTCGAGCGTCAGCTGATGGAGGTTGAGCGTGACACCGGTGGCGACGGTGTGGCTCCACGCCACGTGCGCGTTGTGGCCTATGGACACGGCCACCGTGCCGAGAAGGGAACCGCCCGCCACGTTCAGCTCGCCGGGGATGGTCTGCTGCGACTGCCAGAACCGGCGGCCGCCCTGCCAGGGATAGTGCGGGTTGCCGAGCAGCAGGCCGCGTCCGTTCGCCGTGGTACCACCGCTGAAGGCGACCGCGTTGGAGCCCATGTCGGCGCTGTCGGTGGCGAACAGCTCACCAGCGGCCCGCGCGGCCGCCTCGGGCGGGGGTGACGGAGCCGCCCCCGCCGGGGAGCGTGAACCCTCCGCCGCACCCGGCCCGGCCGAAGCCGGAGGCCGGGCGGCCGTGATGCCGTCCACGGCCCGCCCCTGTCCGCCGAGCACGGCGATCGCGAATCCCCGCGCGGCCACGTCCAGCGTGGTCACCGGCCGCACCCAGTCGGCGTTGCGGCAGGCCGGGTCGGTGATCCGGTTCTGCTTCAGCCAGGCGTTGTACCCGGCCGCGAAGCCCCGCATCAGCTCCTTCACCGAACGGCTCGGCCCACTCGGCGCGGGCCGCGCGAGCAGCTTCTCCACCGTGCCGGCCTCCCGCACCCCCCGGAAGTACAGGTCACTGGAGAGGTTGGTGCCGGCCGAGGACAACGAGAAGCCGGGCGCGGCGTTCGGCCCGAAGAACCGCGAGCGGTCTCCGCGGACCGTCACGAAACCGTCGGCCAGCGTGCACACCTGGTCGGCGGCCTGCGCCCAGCCGTTGCCGAAGCCGAGGTTCGCGTAGTCCTTCGCGACGATGTGCGCAATACCGTGCTCGGTGTAGCGGACCACGGCGGACAGGCCGCGGTGGGACGGATGTTCCTGACGGCCCGGCTGCTCGGCGGCAACGGCCGGCAGCGTGGCACCCATGGTCAACAGGGTCACAGCCGCGACGGCCGAACGTCTCGGACGTAAACGCATCGTGCCTCCCGACATCACTGGGGGAAAGGGCGGTTGAGGGTAACAGTGGGCATCCTCACCGGTCGGGGTCGTGAGCCGGGCCGTTCGCACGGCCTGCCGCCGACCGGCCCGGTGTCTTGACCTCCCCGGCCGGTGAACCGAGGATCGACTTCCATGACGCCCGGACACGCCAGCACGGTTGACGGACTCCTGCGACGCAGCGCCCGCCGCACCCCGGCACGGATCGCCGTCGAGTACGGCGACCGCACCTGGACGTACGAAGAGCTCGACACCGCCGTCTCCCGCGCGGCGAGCGTCCTGCTCGGCGCGGGACCGTCCCCCGGCGACCGGGTCGGCGCCTACGGACACAACTCCGACGCCTACCTGATCGGCTTCCTCGCCTGCGCCCGCGCCGGCCTGGTGCACGTACCCGTCAACCAGAACCTGACCGGCGACGACCTCGCCTACCTCGTCGGCCAGTCCGGCAGCGGCCTGGTCCTCGCCGACCCCGGCCTCGCCGGGCGGCTCCCGGAGGGCGTACGGACGCTGCCCCTGCGCGACGCCGACGGCTCGCTGCTCGACCTGCTGGCCGAGGCACCCTCCTACGACGGCCCCGAGCCGCGCTCCGAGGATCTGGTGCAGCTGCTCTACACCTCCGGCACCACCGCCCGGCCCAAGGGCGCGATGATGACCCACCGTGCCCTGGTGCACGAGTACCTGAGCGCCATCACCGCTCTCGACCTCCAGGCGGGCGACCTCCCCGTGCACGCGCTGCCGCTCTACCACTCGGCGCAGATGCACGTCTTCCTGCTGCCCTACCTCGCGGTCGGGGCGACCAACGTCATCCTCGACGCGCCCGACGGGGACCGGATCCTCGACCTCGTCGAGGCGGGCCGCGCGGACAGCCTGTTCGCCCCGCCCACGGTCTGGATCGGCCTGACCGACCGCCCCGACTTCGCGACCCGGGACCTGAGCGGACTGCGCAAGGCGTACTACGGGGCGTCGATCATGCCGGTGCCGGTCCTGGAGCGGCTGACCCGGCGGCTGCCGGACCTGGCCGTCTACAACTGCTTCGGGCAGAGCGAGATCGGCCCGCTGGCGACCGTCCTCGCCCCCGACGAGCACAAGGGGCGCATGGACTCCTGCGGGCGGCCCGTGCTGTTCGTGGACGCGCGGGTGGCCGACGAGGACGGCAAGGACGTACCCGACGGGACACCCGGTGAGATCGTCTACCGGTCGCCGCAGCTGTGCGAGGGGTACTGGGACAAGCCCGAGGAGACCGCCGAGGCCTTCCGGGACGGCTGGTTCCACTCCGGGGACCTCGCGGTGCGGGACGCCCACGGCTACTTCACGATCGTCGACCGGGTGAAGGACGTCATCAACTCCGGTGGCGTCCTGGTCGCCTCGCGGGAGGTCGAGGACGCGCTGTACACGCACGAGGCGGTCGCCGAGACGGCCGTGATCGGCCTTCCCGACGACCGCTGGGTGGAGGCCGTCACGGCGGTCGTCGTCGCGCGCGGCGGGACGACGGAGGAGGAACTGATCGCGCACGCG
This sequence comes from Streptomyces yamdrokensis, assembly GCF_053890455.1. Taxonomy (NCBI): domain Bacteria; kingdom Bacillati; phylum Actinomycetota; class Actinomycetes; order Kitasatosporales; family Streptomycetaceae; genus Streptomyces; species Streptomyces yamdrokensis. The sequence goes on along the minus strand of NZ_CM132679.1, from coordinate 542,722 downwards.
CGCGAGCGGCTCTCGTCCTTCAAGGCGCCCAAGAGGGTGCTGTTCGTGGACGAGCTGCCGCGCAACGCCAGTGGGAAGATCCTCAAACGGGAGCTGCGCGACCGCTTCACCGGGTGAGCGCGGTGCCCGGCCCGGCGTGGACCGGCGCGGAGCGGTGCGGAGTGGTGCGGAGTGGTGCGGTCGGAGGTCCACGATGCGCGGGATCCTGCCCACCGAGCGCTCCAGCGTCTCCGGATCGACGATCTCCACCCCGACCGACACCCCGATACCGTCCTTCACGGCCGTCCCGACGGACCGGGCCGCCGCCGCGCGGGTGGCGGCGGCCGCGTCCGGCCGGGCCTCGGCGCCAGCCCGACCCCGCCCAGGGCAAGGTCCGGTGCGTACTTCTTCCGCGCGTCGGGGACGCCGTGAACGGGAGGGGGAGGGGGAGGGGCGCGGGACGGGGCCGGGGGCCCTGCGCTCAGCCGGTGGGGCCGGACGGGCCGCCGCTCCCGATACGGTTTCCACCGCCGCTCTTGCCGCCCCGTGGCCCGTACGCGGTCATGAAGCGGTCGCGGAACTCGTCCATGCCCCAGGCCGGGGCGTCGGACGCGGGCTTGAGGCCGTCGGTCCAGTTCCAGTCGGCCACCCGGTCCAGGACCTCCTCGTCGCGGGCGACGATGGTGACCGGCACATCCTTGTCGGTGCTGCCGGCGGTGACGGCCGGCACCGGCTGGTGGTCGCCGAGAAAGACCAGGACCGTGTCCTCGTCGCCGTACCGCTCCATCCACTCGGTCAGGCTGCGCAGCGAGTACTCGATGGACTTGCGGTACTCGGTGCGCACCTTCTCCGGGTCCTGCCAGACCTCCGCGGGGTCGGTGCCCTCCTTCTTGATCTCGTGGAACACGGAGCCGTCGCCGAGGTCGTCCCAGTCGATCATGCGGGCGTTGGGGGACCACGGGTTGTGGCTGGAGGCGAGGATGATCTCCGCCATGATCGGCTCACGGTCCTCCCTGCCGTGCTCCAGACGCTCGAAGGCCTCCATGCTGAACTGGTCGGGCACCGGCGTCCAGCTGAAGTACGGGCCCCGGTAGCCGAGGTGCTCGGAGTCGTAGATGTGGTCCAGGCCGAAGTACCTGCCCTCCGGCCAGGCCCGCCGTACCCCGGGCACGATGCCGACGGTGCGCCAGTCGCCGGTCTTGCGGAAGTAGTTGGTGAGGGTCATGCGGTCGCTGGTGGTGAGGCTGCGGTAACGCTGCTGGTTCTTGATCCACAGGCCGGACAGGAAGGTGGAGTGGGCGAGCCAGCTGCCCGCGCCCGTCACCGGCGACCTGAGCCAGCCGCTGCGCGACTCGAAACCGGCGGCCTTCAGGGAACCGGTGCCCTCCTTCAGTACCGCGTCGATCGGCTCCGCCATCGCGGGATCGTCGATCGCGACCCGGCCGTAGCTCTCGATGAAGGTGAACAGGACGTCCTTGCCGCGCAGCCCGGTGAACAACTGGTCCGGCGGCGTGTCCGCGAAGGCGTCGACGGCGGCCTGCTGCTCGAAGACCCGTGCGTCCCTGAGCCCTGCTCGCACCTGCTCCAGGCGGTTGGCCAGCATCTCCGCGTTGCCCTTGGTGGCGAGCGGGACACCGGTGATCTGCACGCCCAGGGTGACACAGGTGATCCATGCGACGCCGAGGACCAGGGTGGTGCGGGCGGCGGACGCACGGTGGCGGACCATCAGGTTCGTGATCCGCACCGCCGCCAGCGTCATCAGTACCAGCAGGGCGACGAACAGGACGATCACGCCGATCACGGCGAGGATCTGTCCGCCCCGGCCGAACGACTCCCGGACGAACTCGGCCGCGTCGTCGAACAGGATCCAGTCGAGCACCAGGTCGAACGGCCGGGCCAGTACCTGGTGGAACCCCATGTCCACCATCTTGAGGACGGTGAACAGACCGAGGAGGACGCCCGAGACCACCGCCGTGATCCGCCGGGGCCTCGGCGGCAGCGCGAGCAGCAGCGTCGCCAGCAGGACGCCCTCGGCCGGGATGCGGAAGAACACCTCGGGGGACAGCCGCTCCACGCGGTTCGGTACGAGGAGCGCGAACAACAGCAGCGTTCCGGCCAGGACGGTCGTCCCGACGGTGACAGCACGGGCCGCGCGGGGGTGGTCGCGGCGCCAGCGGTCCCGTCGCGTGGCTGCCGGGCCGTCGGGGGTCTTCTCGGAGGACCCGGGCGTGTCGGTGGGGGCGGTGGTGCGGTCAGTGGTTCCGGTCGGGCCGTCGGCCGGGTCCGCTCCGCTCCCGGTGTGGTCCGACAGCTGACGGGAGCGTGTGAAGAGCTGCACCCGGGGTCCTTCCGTGCGGTACTACGAGGGCATGGCACACCGGGCCCGCGCACGGGCCTGCCACCACCAGTACGTTCGCACGTCATCGTGCGTTCAGCCGCGCGCTCCGGAGCCCGCGGACCGAACTCCGCGGCCCGGAACCCGTTGTCCGGTGACGGTCGCGCCGTGCCCGTCCGGACCTGCGCCACTGCCGCATCCGGACGGAACCCGAGGGGCCGCCCGACCTCGTCCGGACGCGTCTTCCCGCCCGCCGGGTGGGAAGACGCCGAAATCCGCGGCAACCCGCACGTCCACGTGTCCGGCGGTGTCCTCTCCCACCCGTGCGGCTGGTAGGCGGCGAGCCCCGGCCTCCTGACCCGCCCGTGTCACCTGGTGGAAAGGGACCCCTCACATGACCTGTCGGCGGCCGGAACCGATGGCTAGGCTGGCCGCGGACGACGGAAATCGGGAGGAGCACGGACGTGGCCGAAAGCACCACCCAGCAACGACCGCTCACCGGCTGGGACAAGCCCGACCTGGATCTGAGCAACGCACAGTGGCAGTCAGGCAGCCGGGGTCTGGGAGATGTCCAGATCGCCTTCGTGGAGGGCTTCATCGCCATGCGGAACAGCGGCCGCCCACAGAGCCCTTCCCTGATCTTCACCCCGGCCGAATGGGGCGCCTTCGTGTCGGGAGCCCGGGAGGGGGAGTTCGACCTGACGTGAGCCGGGGCGTACGGCTTCGCGGCGCACGCGCCCGGGCCTGCCGGCCGGTGAGCGGAAGGGCCGCCGGACAGGTGTCGCCGCCGATCTTCTGGACACATGACCAGGGATACCCTTCCGGGACCGGGCCCTGAGCCAGGCCGGCCCGGGAAACGTGAGGGCCGTGGTCCGGAAGTGAGGAACCCCATGAGCACCCAGCCGGTCGTCGCGGCGGTCGACGGTTCGGACGACAGCCTGCGCGCCCTGGAGTGGGCCCTCGACGCCGCACACCGGCGCCAGGCTCCGCTGCGGGTGGCGCACGTACGTCAGTACGCCCTCTGGGGCCGGCCCGACGAGGGGCCCGCCGGACCGCCCGCCCCCGAGGACGACCCGGTCATCGGTTTGGTCCGCGGCCGGCTGGAGGGACGGACCGGCCTTCCAGCCGTCGACTTCGCAGCCCTGGACGGCGCTCCCGGTGCCGTCCTGCCCGAACTGGGGTCCACCGCGCAACTGCTGGTGCTCGGCTCCCGGGGCCGCGGCGGCTTCGCCAGCCTGCTGCTCGGCTCCAACTCCCTTGCCGCGGCCCGGGACGCCGAATGCCCCGTCGTCGTGGTGCCCCGGCCCGGACGGGACGCCCACACGCCCGCCGAGCCCGCCGAGCCCGCCGGAGCCGGTTTCGGGGTCGTCGTCGGCGTGAACGTCGACAGCCCCGACGAGGCCACCCTCGCCTTCGCCTTCCGTGAGGCTGCCCTGCGCGGCGCCGTGGTCCGGGTCGTGGCCGCCTATCCGTGGCCCCTGCAGACCTGGATACTGCCGGGGGAGATGCCCGCCCCGCAGATCGACCAGGGCGCCGTCGAGCACGAGGCCCGCGTCCTCGCCGATGGCTTCCTCGCCCCGCACCGCGAACGGCACCCCGAGGTCACCGCCGAGGTCCGGGTGCTGCCCGGGGACGCCGCCGGGCACCTGGTCGAGGCCTCCGAGGGCGCAGACCTGGTCGTCCTGGGACGCCACCGGCGACGCCTGCTGGCACCGGCCCGCATGATGGGCTCCGTCACCCAGGCCGTCCTGCTCCACGCGGCGAGCCCCGTCGCGGTGGTTCCGCCGACGCCCCCGCAGGAGTAGTCCAGAGGGAGCCGGGCACCACGTCGGCCACAGGCCCGACGGGGTGGCGTGGCGGGGTTGCCCGGCCGTCCGCCCGCGGGTCCGGGCACGTACCATGGCGGCATGTCGTTCCTCCGCCGCCGCAGCGCCACTCCCGCCGGACCCGACTTCGACGTCCTGGCCATGGACCCGGGCGACTGGCCCGGGAATCTGGGCGCCGGACTGCTGCCCGCCCCTGACGGTACCTGCCAGGGCGTCTTCCTGCGCTACGACCTGTTCGGCGGTCGCGGCCCCGCGATGATCATCGGCAATCTGCCGGAGGGCTCCCCGGCCCGCGAGGTTTCCGAGGGCGAGGTCCCCTTCGAGGTCGCGCAGCTGCTGCTGGCGCTGGAGAACGACGAGGAGGTCACCGTCGTCGGCACCGAGGACGTGCCCGTCATGCAGGGTGACAACCTGCTCATCGTGCGCCGGGTGAAGCTCTCCGAGAGCCGGATCTCCTGTGTGCAGTTCGACCGCAGCGACAACGTGCTGGTCACCATCGCAGCCTGGGACCGTCCCATCACCGACGACCTGTACACCCTCCTCAAGCCGCTGCCCGCCGAACTGTTCCAGCAGGGCTGACCGGCCCCGCCCGCCGGCGGGAGACAGAGCGCCGGGAACGAGGGCCGCAACCGGGTGCCGGGGACGGCCGCCGCTACGCCTGCTCCACCGTCACGCCCGCCGCCCGCACGAGGGCGACCCGGTGGCCGAACCGGATCTGGTGTACGGCTCCCTGCCCCTGATCACCTGGTGCGAGGACCGGTCGAAGGCCACCGCGTACAGGTACTCACCGTGCACCCCGCCCCCGGTGACGTACTGCCAACCCCTCGGCAGCGTGTACGGCAGAGGGGACACCTCCTGTGCGGGTATCCCCTCCGGGTAGGCGCGTCCGTACACCGGCACGGAGCCCGGACCCTTCCTCGGAGTCACCACCCGGCCCGCGGCGGGCACCGACGGCCGGCGCACGGCCGGGACGGGTGGGGGATCCTCGCAACGCGTCTCCTGGGACGACCGGGCGGGGCGGGCCGTGCGAGCCGTAGGACCGGGCGGGTGACTCGTACGGGGCCTGCGGGAGCGACTGTGCCACCGGTCGGCCGATGACCCGTCAATCATGCCCAGAAGGGGTGCAATTGCCCTGTCATCCGGGGTTCACGGGACTTTCGTGGCGGCGGCCCGGAAACCGGCGGGGGACGCGCCGGGGACGTGTGAAGGCCTGCGGTGCTTCCCGGTACGGGAAGCACCGCAGGCCTTCACACGTCCCCGGAGGGTCAGCGCGTGCCGACTGCCGCGCGCACGGCCTTGCGGGCCATCTGGCAGTCGTCGTGCAGTCGCCGCAGCAGCAGCCGCTGCTCCTCGCCGGACGGCAGCGCGCCCCGCTGGGCCGCGTTCGGCGCCGCAGGGGGCTCGTGCATCGAACGCTGTACGGCCGTCTCGTAGGTGCGGATCTCACGCGTCAGCACCAGCATCAGGTTCACGAGGAACGCGTCGCGTGAGGCAGGGCCCGCCGACTGCGCGATCTGGCTGATCTGCCGGCGCGCCACCGGCGCGTCCCCGAGGACCGCCCACAGCGTCGCCAGGTCGTAGCCCGGCAGGTACCAGCCCGCGTGCTCCCAGTCCACCAGCACGGGACCGGCCGGCGAGATCAGGATGTTGGAGAGCAGCGCGTCGCCGTGACAGAACTGGCCCATGCCCTGGCGCCCGGCAGCCTGCGCGATGCCGTGCAGCAGCTTCTGCAGGTCATCCATGTCCCGGTCGGTGAGAAGCCCCAGCTCGTGGTAGCGGGCGATGCGCGCCGCGTAGTCCAGCGGGGAGTCGAACGTACCGGCGGGCGGGCGCCACGCGTTCAACCGGCAGATCGCGCCGAGTGCCGCCCTGATGTCCGCCCGCGGCGGTGCCTCCACCGGGTGCCGTTGCAGGGCCGCCACCCTGCCGGGCATCCGCTCGATGACCAGGGTGCAGTTGTCCGGGTCCGCCGCGATCAGCCGGGGCGCCCGCGCCGGCGGGCGGTGCCGGACGAACGAGCGGTAGACCGCTATCTCGTGCCGGAACCGCTCGGACCAGGCGGGCGAGTGGTCCGTTAAGCATTTGGCCACCGCGGTGCTCCGGCCTGTCGTACCCACCAGGAGAACGGACCGGCCACTGCGGCGCAGCACCTGGGCCGGCGCGAACTCCGGGCAGATGCGGTGCACCGACGCGATCGCCGAGCGTAACTGGGCGCCCTGGGGGCCGGAGAGGTCGAGCCGCCCGCTGAGCTGCTGGGGGCCGACACCCGGGGCGCGCCGTGTCCTGCCCGCACCGAGCACGGGGGCCGCCTGGCGCGCGGGGGCGAGGTAGGGGCCGCTGTCCGACGAACGCGGGCGGAGCGGCCGGGGCGGTGCGGACACGGAGGACGATGCTGCGTACATGGGCGATACAGATCCCTTCGTGTGCCTGCGACGTCAGCGCACCACACGGCCCGGTCGCCCAGGCGCATCCTGGGGAATGCCCCGGCGGAGACCGGGTCGTGGTGGCGCATTCCTACTCGACACCCGTCGACCCCTGGCACACCATCTGGCGGACCCTGGCGAACCCTGGCGAATAGTCGCCCGGCATCTTTCACCGGGCTACTGTCAACTCAGCCGAGAACCTGGGGGCTTGACGTGAGCGGACAACCCAACACCCGGCTCTCGGACCTGTTCGGCCTGGCCGGCTGGTCCAAGGGCGAACTCGCGAGGCTGGTCAACCGGCAGGCGGCGGCCATGGGCCATCCCCAGCTGGCGACCGACACCTCCCGGGTGCGGCGGTGGATCGACACGGGAGAGATCCCGCGCGATCCCGTACCGCGGGTGCTGGCGGCCCTGTTCACCGAGCGTCTCGGCCGTGTCGTGACCATCGAGGATCTCGGTCTGGTCCGGCACGGGCGTACGGGGAAACGGCAGAGCGGCGGGAAGACGGAACATCCCGACGGAGTGCCGTGGGCGCCCGAGCGGACAGCCGAGGTCCTCACCGAATTCACGGGAATGGACCTCATGCTCAACCGACGAGGCCTAGTGGGCGCGGGCGCCGCGCTCGCCGCGGGATCCGCACTCACCGGCGCCATGCACGACTGGCTGCACACCGACCCCGCCCTGACCGCAGAGGCTCACCGACCCGACCGCCCGGCGCACGCCGACGCCGCCGGAATCGACCGCTACGAGGCCGCCCCCATCGGGTCCCAGGAGATCGAGGGACTCGAACGCTCCGTGGAGGTGTTCCGCGCCTGGGACGCCGCCCGGGGCGGCGGCCTCCAGCGCAAGGCGGTGGTCGGCCAGCTCAACGAGGTGGGCGGCATGCTCGCCTACCACCACCCACCTCATCTCCAGCGGCGCCTGTGGGGCGTCGCCGCCAACCTCGCCGTCCTCGCCGGGTGGATGTCGCACGACGTAGGCCTGGAACCCACGGCGCAGAAGTACTTCGTCATCGCCACGCACGCCGCCAGGGAGGGCGGTGACCGGCCGCGCGCGGGGGAGGCACTGTCCCGCGCGGCCCGCCAGATGGTTCACCTGGGCCGGCCCGACGACGCCCTGGACCTGCTGAAACTCGCCCACTCGGGCTCGGGTGAGGAAGTACTGCCGCGCACCCGCGCGATGTTCCACACCATCGAGGCCTGGGCGCAGGCGTCCATGGGCAGGGGACAGGCGATGCGCCGCACCCTGGGCCGGGCCGAGGACCTGTTCGTCTCCGACCGGGGGAGGGACCGGGAGCCGCCGGACTGGATGCAGATCTTCAAGGACGAGGATCTGTACGGCATGCACGCCCTGGCCTACCGCACGCTGGCCGAGTTCGAACCGGATGCGGCGGTGCACGCCCAGCACTACGCGGAGAAGGCGCTGTCCCTGCGCATCGACGGCCGGGAGCGGTCGAAGATCTTCGACCATCTCTCCATGGCCTCCGCCTGCTTCATCGCCGACGATCCGGAACAGGCCGACCGGTACGCGCGGCTCGCGCTGATGTCCATGGGCTCCAACTCCTCGCGCCGCACCTGGGACCGGCTGCGCGAGATGTACCGGCTCACCGCCGAGTACTCCTCGTATCCCAGGATCCAGGAACTGCGGGAGGAGATCAGGGTGGCCCTGCCGAACCCCAGGGGCAAGGGGGGCGACAGCGCACGGGCGTAGGCGGACCGGGTCGCTCCACCCACGGGGCGTACGAGGTGGTACGAGCCCTCTGAGTCCTACGAGGCCACCCGGGCGACGAGCACACAGGCATCGTCCTCGCGTCCTCTGTCCCCGAACTCCCGCAGGACGGCCAGCAGGCAGTCCTGCGCGGTACGGCTCTCCGTGAACTGTGGTGCCAGGCCGGCCAGCCGGCGCACGGATGCGGCCCCGGACCGTCCGGGCACCAGCCCGTCGGTGTACAGCAGCAGCAGATCGCCGGCCTCGAGGGTCTCCTCGGCCTGCCCGTAGGGAGCTGCCGGGGCGACACCCAGCCGGACGCCGCCCGGGGCGTCCAGCGCGCGCCCCGTTCCGCCGCGGAACAGCAGCGGGACGGGGTGTCCGGCCTGCGCCCACGCCAGGGAGCGGCTCTCGGGCCGGTAGCGCAGACAGAGGCCGCTGCCGAGGGCGGCCTGCCCGGTGGCGTCCAGTAACCGGTTGAGGCAGGTCATCAGAGGTCCGGGCTCGGTGCCGGACATCGCCATGCCGCGCATGGCACCGAGCAGCATCGACATGCCCGAGGCCACGCCGACGCCCTGCCCGGTCAGCCCTCCGACACTGAGCAGGGTGGTGCCGTCGGGCAGTTCGAGGGCGTCGTACCAGTCCCTGCCGGCTGCCGCGCCCGTCGCCGACGGGAGGTGCCGGGCTGCGACGTCGAGGGCCCGGGGCCCCCTTCGCGGGAGCCGCAGGGAGCCGCGCCACGCGGGCAGCACGGCTTCCTGCAGCTCGCCCGCGAGCCGGTGCTCGGTCCGCGCCGCGTCCTGTCCCCGGTGGTGCAGCGAGTCACGGGTCTCACTGACCGCCCGTCGGCACCGGCGCAGTTCGCTGACGTCCCGCAGCACGGCCCACATCGAGGCGGTGCTGCCGTCGGTCCCGAGGACCGGTTCGCCCATCATGTGCACGGTCCGGACGCTGCCGTCCGGGCGTATCAGCCGGAACTCCCCGTCGATGGGCCGGGCGTCGACGAGACAGCCCGTGACCATTGCCGTCAGCCTCGGCCGGTCCTCGTCGTGCACCAGCGACGGCAGTTCGTCGAGGGTGAGCGGCGGGGTGGCCGGGTCGCGGTCCAGGATGCGGTACAGCTCGCCGGACCAACTGGCCTCGTCCGTCAGCAGGTTCCACTCGGCACTGCCGACCCGGCTGAGCAGGGCGTCCTGCCTCGGCGCGGGCGCCGTGGTGGGACACAGGGCCGGCCCGGCGGAAGCGGCCGGCGCGGGGACGGGCAGCGGGCCGTCCCGCAACTGCGCCAAGTGCTCGTCCAGCTCGTCGAGCTGGTGCAGCGCCAGGTCGTACAGGGCGCGCTGCCAGCGGTCCCGCGGGTCCGAGGTGTCCGCCGGGGTGCCGCGCCGCACGGCGTCCACATCGCCCTTGAGCCGCCGGGTCTGCGAGATGAGCGCGTCGACCGGGCCGCGTCCTGGCGGCTGGGCTGCTGAGCGGTCCGCGGAGAGGTGGGGCGGCATGACGGCACTCCGATGTGGGACGGTTCGGGCCAGGGTCGGACGGAGGGACCGTTACGACTGTTGCACAGCCCGCCATGCCCTGTAAGGGATTCGGCAAGACACCTTGAGGCCGTGCCCTTGGCATATGTCACCGTCTTCGCGGGATTACTCAAGGGTATGTGCCGGGCGTCGGGATGTTCGGTCAACTCCCATGGACAGTATGCAACTTGATGAGGGTCACGATCTGCGTTTCCCGCACGTGCGCATGTTCGACGGATGGGTGTTCGTTTGCGGAAGCGATCTCTACGGTCTCCGTCCCGGGGCGTCCGACCGGATTTTGGCCGGGCGCCCCGGGACGGGCAGCGGGCTCCTCCCGGCAGGTCGCGCGACACCCCCTGGGGCCCGCCGCCCGCGGACGCCCCTCAGTACCGCAGTACGCCCGCGATCCGGTCCGCGTCCCCGAGAGTGCCGTCCGGGACGAAGCGGACCTCGGCTCCCGTCTCCAGGCACTGCTCGACCAGCTCGTCCACGATGTCCTCGAGGGCGTCCATGTCGCCGGGCTCGGCGGCGACCAGATGCTCGCCCGCCTCGCGCACCGTCACCCGGAAGTTCTCCTCGACGGCCAGTAGTTGGACCCGGCCGTCCCGGGTGTTCCGCCACAGTTCGTCGACCCCGGCCGCGAACCTCTTGCGTCCGCGTGCCGTCTCCAGTGCCCCGACGACGGCCTCCGCGCTCTTGCGGGCCTCGCTCTCGAGCGCGGGGCGCAGGGCCTGCCACACCGCGTCGGGCGTGCCGTGCGCGAGACCGCCGTGCTGGACGTGCACCGCGTCCCGGGTCACGCTGCCGGTCTCGCCCAGCAGGGACAGCGCCGCAGGCTCCCCGGTGACGTACAGGGGCCGCGGACGCCCGCGCAGAACGGCGGCCATCGCGGTGTCGGCGTCGCGCAGGAACCGCCGAGTGCCTTCGTCCCGGAAGGCGCTCGGCTGATCGCCGACCCGCTCCAGACGCTCGGGGTCGAAGTTCTCCTCGGTCCGGGTCAGCGGGAAGCCTCCGGCGAGTTCCTCGGTGACCCGGTCCGCGCCGCCGTTCCACAGCGTGACCCGGTCCGGGGAGACGGACAGCACCCAGAAGGGGCGCTCCGCCCTGTGGGCGGACACCAGGTTGCGGGTGAGGAAGGTGTCCGAGAGCACCACACGCTCCGGCACCGGACGGGCGAGCGACCACACCTGGTGCTCGCCCGGAGCGGCGAAGATGACCAGGCCGTCCTCGGCGTGCGTCAGATCGACCTCGGTCAGGGCCTGGTCGAGCTGCAGTTCCACCTCTCCGCGCCGGTCCCTGGTGACCGCGGGATCGGCTTCCAGCTGTTTCTTGGCCCTGGCCACCACATTGCGCAGCCGGACCGGATCCTGGGCGTTGAGGGGCTCGCGCCGGTGCGTCGGTGTCAGCACCGACACCGCGGGGTAGGGGCGCGGGCGGCGAAGTCCGGCAAGGGTCGTGGGACTCAGATCGTGCTCCATGACAGCACCATAGAGCCGAATCGCGGATAGGGCATTTGGGGCATTGTTGCGCCGTCCGGGTGTGGGCTCACGGGCGGGTGTCCTCCTCGCCGCCGCAGGAGCTGCCGCTGGGCGGCAGGGTGCCGTAGAGAAGGAAGTCGTCGACCGCGCGATGGACGCATTCGGACGATCCGTAGCCGGTGTGACCCTCGCCCCGGTTGTCCAGCACCACCGCGGACGGGCCGAGCCGCTCGGCCGTCTCCACCGTCCACCGGTACGGTGTGGCCGGGTCGCCCCGGGTGCCGACCAGCAGCATCTTCGGCGTGTCGAGGTCCTTGACCTCCTCGCGGATGAAGTCGGTCCCCTCGGGACGGCCGTGGCACATCAGGACCTGGGCGAGCCGGTAGCGGCCGAAGACCGGCGAGGCCTCCTCGTATGCGGTGCGCAGCCGGGCGAGGTCCCGGGTCACCTGCTCGGCGGCCGGGCGGTCGGGATCGTCCGCGCAGTTCACCGCCATCAGCGCGGCCGGCAGGTTGTCCAGGGGCACCTCCTCCTCGTCGACGAGCGGATCGTCGGCGCGGTGCGGCAGGGGGAGCCTCACCCCGCCGGTGGCGAAGGCCTCCACCCCGCGGGTGTCCCCGTCCTCCATCAGCTCCGCGAGAGCCCGCTGCAGCAAGGGCCACAGTTCTTTGCTGTAGAGGCCCTGGCCCAGGGCGACCGCGAGGTCCTGGCCGGTGAACTCGTAGCCGAAGTCCGTCGGTACGGGGTCCTCGTCGAGGGAGTTGACCAGTTTCACGACCAACTCCCTTGCCCCGCGCGGGTCCTGGCTGAACGGGCAGGCGATGTCCTCGGTGCACCAGGTCAGGAAGTGCTCGAGAGCGGTCTGCTGGCCCCGTACGCTCGCCAGCCCCTGTTCCGCCAGCGGATCGGTCAGCGTGTCCACCCCGTCCAGCACGAACCGGCCCACCTTTTCGGGGAACCGGGCCGCGTACACCGCGGCCAGCCGGGTTCCGTAGGAGAACCCCAGGTAGTTGAGCTTCTCGTCGCCGAGCACCTGCCGCATGACGTCCAGGTCGCGTGCGACGTTCACGGTACCGATGTGCGGCAGGACCGGGCCCGAGTGCTCGGCGCACTCGGCGGCCACCTCGCGCAGCTGGGCCAGCGTCTTCCGCGGATCGGACATGTCGCCGCCGCCGGTGGCCTCCAGCGCCTGACCGGTGGCCTCCGTGCCGCAGCTGACCGGTGAGGAGCGGCCGACGCCGCGCGGGTCGAAGGACACCACGTCGTACTCGTCGGTGAGGCCCATGAACTCCTTGCCGCCGTGGGCGAGTCCGAGCACGCCCGAGCCGCCCGGTCCGCCGAAGTTCAGCACCACCGAGCCGCGGGGCTCACCCGTGCCGCGGTAACGGGCGAGGGCCAGGTCGAGGGCGCCCTTGCCCGGGTCGGCGTAGTCGACCGGGACGGTCATCTTCCCGCACTGCAGGTCCTCGGGCAGGTCCGTGCCCTCGCACGCCGACCACGTGATCTTCTGGTCGTGGAACCGCTCGAGGCCCCTGTCGTCGTCGGCGGCCGCCGGGAGCCCCGCGCCCAGCAGGGCCAGCCCGACCGCTCCGGTGACCGCGCAGCGTCGGAACGAAAGTCGCATGGAGAGCTTGACCGGCATCGATGCCTCCAGGGGCGCCCCACAGCGGACCGGGAACCGACGCCCTCGATCACGATACGGGGGGCTCGTCGGCCGCGCCTGTCGGCCGGAGGTGTTCCGCGGCGCCCGGCCCGGTACTCCGGAGCCCTCAGCGGCACGCGTCTGTTCGGCGACCGGTACCCGGGTCCGAACGGCGGGCGCTCCACGGAGTGAACGGCGGGCCGCCCCCCGGGGCGGTCGCAGGGAACACCGTCCAGCTCCCGGTGCACACCCCGGTGAACGCCTGCGGGAACACGGTGAACGTGGTGGGCCACCCCAACCCGGCCGCGGGCGACACCTGCGGTCAACGAGGGGGCGGACGAGCGGGGCGGGCACGAGGGGGCCCACGGGTCCTCGGGCGGTGCCGCAGCCGACCGCGGCAAGCGGGGCTCCCCGGGAGTGGTGTCCGGCAACGGGGTGCAGCTGCCCGTCGACCTTTCCGTCAACGTGAGTGGGAACGGTGTGAACGTGGCGGTGTGGGCAACCCCGCCGTCGGCAACGAATCCACGAACACCTCGAAGGACGAGCCCGGCGGCACCGGCGCCCGAGCCGACCGGACCGCTCCCCGCCCGCCCCGGCCCCCGGGCCGCACGCCGCCGCCCCCGTCGGCTCGAGCACCCCCGCCGAAACGGCCGTGGACCAGCCACTCCCGGTCCTCGCCGCCGGAGCGGTGCTCTTCCCCGGCGGGGCCGCCCTGCACCGCCGCTCCCGGCCGGGGCCCGGGCTGCGGCCGGAGGGACACCGCCCGTCGGCGGTACCCCCGCCCCCGGTCACCGGTCAGCCGCCCGCACGGTGGAACCTGTAATGCAGTTCCCGCACAGCCTCCGTCAGCTCGGGGACGGGCCCTTCCACGCTCAGGCCGGGGGCGATCTCCTTCACGGGCAGTGTCCGTACCGGCGGCGCGGGCACGCCCAGCTCGGCGAGCCAGGACCCCAGCTGGGCGGAGGAGGCGACGTACACGATCCGGCCGAGGCCCACCCAGGCGTGTGCGGCGGCGCACATCGGGCAGTGTTCGCCGGAGGTGTACACGGTGGCGGAGGCCCGCTCCCCGGGTGTCATCCGGGCCGCCGCCCAGCGCGCCAGTTCGAACTCGGGGTGCCGGGTACGGTCCCCGGAGGCCACCCGGTTGCGGTCCTCGGCGAGGACGGTGCCGTCGCCTGCCACCAGGACCGAACCGAACGGCTCGTCCCCGGCCGCCAGTGCCTCGCCGGCCAGTTCCACGCAGCGGCGCAGGCAGGGCAGTTCCGTGTCCTTCACGACCATGGTGTGGCCTCTCTCGCGGGGAGCAGGTCGACGCCACCCTGCGCACGGGCATCGTTCGGACGCGACGCCGCCCTGTCGCCCGGTCCGGGCATCCCGGTCCTCGCAGGCCTGTTTTTGTGGGCGTGTGAACGGGGCCGGTGGCCGCACCCTCGTGGTGCCTCCCACCGGACCTCTCCCGGACCCGTGGTTCCCTCGTCCGTCCGTGTCCGTCCGCCCGCCCGTACGTGCTTGCCCGTGCCGACGGTCCTTGGCGTCAGCGGCGGGCCTTCACCCGGTCCAGCGCGGCCACACCGAAGGCGGCGAGGCCGATCTGGATGAGCCACTCGACCCAGTCGACGCCCTTGGTGTCGGCCACTCCGAACGCCGCGGCGATCGCCGAGCCGATGAGCGCGGCGACGATTCCGACGAGAATCGTCCACAGAACGCCGATGCGCTGGCGGCCCGGGACCACGAGTCGGCCCAGAACGCCGATGACTATGCCGATGACGATGGCACTGATGACGCCGCCGACTTCCATCTCGCCCCTCCTTCCGGGAACCTCCGCTGCAGAGCTTGTGCCCACAGCCGGCGGGGGCAGTCCCCCGATGCCCGGGCCCAGACAGGGAAAGGCCGGGCCGCGGTGGACGCGGCCCGGCCCGACGGCTCCCTTCCCGAAATGCCCTGCAGGGATCCCGGGCCTGTCGTTTGGATCACGCCGGGCCGACGGGATCCGGCACCGCACCCCGCTCCCTGGTCCGGCGGCCTGATCCGAACGAACGACCTCAGGTCCTCGGGGCGCTCCTGGACGCCGTGACGGCGCACATGACGCCGAGCGCCAGGGTCAGGGCACCGATGATGATGTTGTTCCAGATGACGCCCGCGTCCGGATCGGTACCGACGATCCACGGCGAGACGATCATCCACACGCCGAGGGCGCACATGGCTCCGCTGAGGCCGTACATGCGCGCCGGCGCGGCGGTGAAGCCGAGGGCGAGCAGGCCGATCGCGATGCCGACGATCAGGTTGTGGGGCACGAGCGCGGGCTGGCTCGTCGTGTAGTGGAGTATCCAGGGGGACACCGCACAGTAGAGGCCGAGCAGGAACACCGGTCCGTCCACCAGGACCACGTCACGACCGCCGAGCATACGGTCGTACCGTGCCTGCATTTCCGGAGCATCGGGGTGGCCCGCGATGTCACCACGGGGCTGCGAGACGTTGGCCATGGGTCGTCTCCTTCGACTGACAGGCCTCACCGCTTCTGGGGTGGTATGCGGCAAGCGCCATTCAGGGTCATTCTGCGCTTATTTTCCCTTTATGTGTAGAGGTTGATGCCTGTAGTCGCCGAGCGAGCCTTCAGGCCTTCGTGCGCGTCGTGCGCGACGGGCTCGGCGGATCTTCCGGGGTGGAGGCGGCGGGGCCGGTTCGTCCGACCGGTCTACACCCTTGACTGGTACAGACCAATGCGGTTGAGTGTGCCCGACACCCCCACCACGGCCGCCCCCACCCCGTGGCCGGCTCCGCCGGCGCGTGCGGCGAGACCCCGCTCGGGCATGTTGTCGCCCGGGAGCGGCCGTGTCCCGCAAAGGAGTTGATCCCTTGACGAGACGCCGCATCTCCTCCGTCCTGGCTGCCGTCGTCATCGCCGTCGGCGCCCCCGTGCTGCTCCCCGCCGCGACCGCTTCGGCCGCCCCCGCCCCGGCGGCCGCCGCGTGTTCCAGCTATCCGAACTGGGTGGCCGGGCAGTGGTACAACGCCGGTGACATCGTCCGCTACACCGACGGCCGGGCCTACATCGCCGAGCACGGCAACCCGGGCTACGACCCCGTCATCAGCACCTGGTACTGGGAGCCGTACTCCTGTGACAACGGCCCCGGAACGCCGGTCGGCAACTTCGTCGTGACCGAGGCGCAGTTCAACCAGATGTTCCCGAACAGGAACCCCTTCTACACCTACAGAGGTCTCACCGCCGCCCTGAGCGCCTACCCCGGCTTCGCCAACACGGGCAGCGACACGGTGAAGAAGCAGGAGGCCGCCGCCTTCCTCGCCAACGCCGGCCACGAAACCGGCGGTCTGGTCCACGTGGTGGAGCAGAACACCGCCAACTACCCGCACTACTGCGACTGGAACCGGCCCTACGGCTGCCCGGCCGGCCAGGCCGCCTACTACGGTCGCGGGCCGATCCAGCTGAGCTGGAACTTCAACTACAAGGCCGCGGGCGACGCGTTGGGCCTCGACCTGCTGGGCAACCCCTGGCTGGTGCAGAACGACTCCTCCGTGGCCTGGAAGACGGCGCTGTGGTACTGGAACACCCAGACCGGTCCCGGTTCCATGACCCCCCACAACGCCATGGTGAACCAGGCCGGTTTCGGCCAGACGATCCGCAGCATCAACGGCTCCCTGGAGTGCGACGGCCGCAACCCCGCGCAGGTGCAGAGCAGGGTGACCAAATACCAGCAGTTCACCCAGATCCTCGGAACGTCACCCGGCGGCAACCTGTACTGCTGACGCAGGACGGGCGGACATGATGTCATGCCCCTGACCATCTGTGATCCGGTCGCGTGCCGTCCACGTTCCCCGCGTACGTGGACGGCGCGCGGCCGTCCTTTGGACCGAAGGGCACCCGTCATGCGCACCCCCCACGCCCTGCTCGCCACGACCGTCATGACGACCGCGCTGGTCGCGGCGGCCGTGACGCCCACCCCCGCCGCCGGGGCCGACGCGGTACCCGGGCCCGGCACCTTCTACGTGCAGAGCGCCGCCACCGGACTCAACGCCGCCGACAACGCCGGAGCCGTCGAACAGCACCGGCCCCGTGGCAACGAGGACCACCAGCAGTGGAACCTGAGGGCCGACGGTGCCACCCATCTCCTGGAGAACGCGGACGTTCCGGGCACCTGCCTCGGCCGCACCGGCGACCGGGCCAGGACCGTCCCCTGTGCCGGCGCCGACGCGGCCTGGGTCATCGCCCCCGCCGCTGCCGACCGGTTCACGCTCGCCGTCCCCGGCACCGACCGGCGTCTCGCGGTCGCCCCCAGGCCCTCCGGTGCCAACCACCCCGTCCAACTCACCGTCGCCGGAGGCTCCCCGGACCTGGCCCACTGGTATCTCACCCCGGTCTCTCCCGCCACCCGGCCCATGCCGCCCCAGGGCAGCCGCACCCTGGACCAGGTCACCTTCCTCACCTCGCACAACGCCTACGCCAACGGAGTCGACGGCGGTTTCGCCCCGCCCTTCGTCAACCTCTTCCCCAACCAGACGCGCGGCATCGAACGCCAACTCGCCGACGGCGTACGCGGATTCATGCTGGACATCCATCAGACCCCGGACGGCGCGATCCTCTGCCACAACAGCTGCACCCTGGTCGGCAGGCCCGTCGCGCTCCGGGTCGACCTCCAGCGCATGGTCGACTTCCTCGAGACCCGTCCCGACCAGGTCGTCACCGTGTTCCTGGAGGACTACGTCGACCCGGGTGTGCTGCGCGCCGAACTCGCCCGCGTCGACGGCCTGTCGGACGTGCTCTACCGGCCGGACCGCACCGGCGTACGGGAGAACGGCTGGCCGACGATGGCGGACCTGACCGCCGCCGGAAAGCGCCTGCTGATCTTCAGTGACCGCAGCCGCTCCGCCGACCAGTCCACCGGGCTGACCCGGGACAGCTTCGGCGTCATGTACCAGCGCGAGTGGACCGTCGAGAACCACTGGTCCATGGGCTCGGGCGTCGGCGCCTCCGACTGGTCCTGTTACAGCCGTTGGTACGACGCCGGTACCAACATCCCGCTCACCCGCACCGAGCCGGGGTTCCGTCCCCTCTTCGTCATGAACCACTTCCGGGACGCCCCGGTCGCCGGCACGGCCGGCACGGACAACGGCAAGCTCGCCGACCGTGCCCGCAGGTTCTGCCAGCCCGCCGCCCGCAAGAAGCCCAACTTCCTCGCCGTGGACCGCTACGACCTCGGCAACCCGGCGGCCGCCGTCGACGCCCTCAACACGTACGTGTATCCGTAACCCGGTGCGGGGCGAGGAGGGCCGATACGGGTCCGGCGCCACAACGCCCCTTACACCAGCCAGGTTCCGTCCCGCATGAGATGCCGCTTCGGCAGTTCGTGTTCCTCGCACCAGGCCTGCACCGCCCGGGGGCGTACCCGGAAGAACGCGTAGTCGGCCCGGTCCACGCGCGGATCCCAGCCGGTCTTCCGCCGGAACGCCTCCGCCGCCACCGGCGGCACCTCCCGCGCGTCGTACGTCTCCACCCCGCCGTCGATCAGGACGACGTCCCGCGTGTCGCCGAACGCCAGCCGGGTCCGGCCGCCCTCCCGCAGATTGCGGCCGGTGGGGCCGGCCGGCCGGGTCGCCAGCCAGACGGCCTCGCCGTCCCACATGAACCACAGCGGCACCAGGCAGGGCAGTCCCCCGGCGTCCGCCGAGGCCACCCAGATGTCCGTCTCCCGTTCCAGGCGGTCCAGGACATCCCTTCTGCGCTGCTCCCGGCTCCGCTGCGGTGGCTCGGTGATCTTCATGGGCTGACGGTAGCCGAGCGCCCTGCCCGGGCGCCTCGGACCGACGTCGTAGGTCCTCGGACCCAGGACCGGGGCGTTGTCGGGAGCGGGACTGGCGCACATCGACGTTTTACGTATAACCTCTGCCGGTCGATCCCACCCACCGCTTTTCCAAGGAGGCCCCGATGAGACGTGTCGCCCTGGTCACCCTGGTCGTCGACGACTACGACGAGGCGATCCGCTTCTACACCGAGGCCCTCGGGTTCCACCTGGCCGAGGACACGCCCCGGCCCGACGGCTCCCGTTGGGTCGTCGTCGAACCGGACGCGGGGGCCGCCGGCACCGGCCTGCTGCTGGCACGTGCCAAGGGCGACGACCAGCGTGCCCGGATCGGTGACCAGACCGGTGGGCGCGTCGGTTTCTTCCTGCACACCGACGACTTCGACCGCGACCACGCCCGGATGACGGCCTCGGGCGTGACCTTCCTGGAGAGACCGCGCCACGAGCCGTACGGCACGGTCGCCGTCTTCCAGGACCTCTACGGCAACCGCTGGGACCTGCTCCAGCCCGCCGGCTGACCCCGCACTCCGACACCGACTTCACCACCGACACCGACTTCACCACCGATACCGAACCGCCGAGGAACGTCCGCCCATGACCGCGCCCCGCATCACCCCCGACACCGAGACCCTCCGCCGGCTGCCCAAGGCCGTGCTGCACGACCACCTCGACGGCGGACTGCGTCCCGCCACCGTGGTGGAGCTGGCGGACGCGATCGGTCACACCCTGCCCACCACCGACCCGGACGAGCTCGCCGCCTGGTACGTCGAGGCCGCCGGCTCCGGTGACCTGGTGCGCTACATAGCCACCTTCGAGCACACCCTCGCCGTCATGCAGACCCGCGAGGGCCTGCTGCGCACCGCCGAGGAGTACGTGCTCGACCTCGCCGCCGACGGTGTCGTCTACGGCGAGGTCCGCTACGCCCCCGAGCTGATGACGAGGGGCGGACTGGCCCTGCCCGAGGTGGTCGAGGCCGTGCAGGAGGGCCTCGCGGCCGGCATGGCCGGGGCCGCCGCCGCGGGGACGCCGGTGCGGGTCGGGACGCTGCTGTGCGGCATGCGGATGTTCGACCGGACGCGGGAGATCGCCGACCTGGTGGTGGCGTTCCGGGACGCCGGGGTCGTCGGCTTCGACATCGCCGGTGCCGAGGACGGCTTCCCCGCCGCCGACCACCTGGACGCCTTCGAGCACCTGCGCCGCGAGAGCGTGCCCTTCACCATCCACGCCGGCGAGGCCCACGGCCTGCCCAGCATCCACCAGGCCGTCCAGCTGTGCGGCGCCCAGCGCATCGGTCACGGCGTGCGGATCACCGAGGACATCGTCGACGGCAAGCTCGGCCGGCTCGCGGGCTGGGTCCGCGACCGCCGGATCGCGCTGGAGATGTGCCCCACCTCCAACCTCCAGACGGGCGCCGCCGCTTCGATCGCCACGCACCCCGTCACCGCGCTGAAGGACCTCGGCTTCCGGGTCACCCTCAACACCGACAACCGGCTCGTCTCCGGCACCACCATGACCCGTGAGATGTCCCTGCTGGTGGAGCAGGCCGGCTGGACCGTCGAGGACCTGCGGACCGTCACGGTCAACGCCGTCAAGAGCGCGTTCCTCCCGTTCGACGAGCGCAACGCCCTGCTCCGGGACGTGGTCCTGCCCGGTTACGACTCCGTACGCTGAAGAAGCCCTCGCACGTAGGCGGCCTGTCCGGCGTGCTGGAGATCGTCGGACAGGACGCTGACCAGGCGCACCCCCAGGCTCACCGGCGGATCCCAGCGCTCGTCCACGACGCGCGCCAGGTCCTTGGCGGCCAGTGCGCGCAGGGCGTCCAGCGTCTGCTCGTGCACCGCGTCGTAGTAGCCGGTGAGCAGGCGGCCCGAGTCGACCCGTACCCCGGCGACCTGCTCCGGGGTATGGCCGTATCCGGTGTCGTGGCGGGGCAGACCGAGCGCGAACCGCTTCTCGAAGCCCTGGGTGAGCCACACCTGGTCGAGCCCGAAGGCGTCCGCGACATGGTCGTCCTGGATCCGGGTGAGGTGCCAGACGAGCCAGGTGATGGAGTTGGTGCCCGGGACCGGAGGGGTGTTCAGGGCGTCGGGGCCGAGCCCGGTCACGGCGGCGTGGACCTCTTCGCGGATGCGGCCGTAGGCGTCGATGAGGATGTCCTTGGCAGGCATGGGACCACCCTCGCGCATCCCGTCCCGGCACGCGCCCGGTGGAGCCGCCCCCGCACGCGCGCCGCCCTTGCACCCGCACGGTCGTCCCTACGCCTCCCCGCTGTCCAGCAGAGCCATCAGCGCCCGCGCCGCCGGGCTGGTGGCCTCTTCCGCCGGGACCAGGACCACGCTCTCGTACACCGACTCACCGGTGTCCTCCAGCGGCAGCGCGGTCAGCGCCGCACGCTTGTGCCGGAAGTGCTGGGGGACGACGGCGATACCGAGGTTCTCGTCGACCAGGTCCAGCAGGCTGTGCACGTCGTTCACCTCCAGCGCGACCGTGCGCCGTACGCCGGCGGCGGCGAACGCGGTGTCGGTGGCGCGGCGCGGGCCCCAGTCGGGGTGGAAGTCCACGAACACCTCACCGCCCAGATCGTGCGGGGTCAACGGCTCCCCGGCCCGCGCCAGCCGGTGATCGGGATGGCAGAGCACGGTCATCGGCTCACTGGTGAGCGCCACCGACCGCAACTGGTCGGGGTCCGCGTGGGTCCGGTAGGCGAAGGCCAGGTCGAGGCGACCCGCCGCGACCTCCTCCGCCAGCGCCGCCGAGCCCCACTGCCGCAGCCGGATCTCCACATCCGGATGGCGCCGCCGGAAATCGGCCAGCAGATCCGCCAGGTCCACCCCGGCGATGCACTGCTCGGCGCCCAGGGCGAGCGTGCCCCGCAGCACCCCCTGCACCGCGGCCACCGCCTCGTGCGCCGCCCGTACCTGTGCCAGGATCCGCTCGGCCTCCACCAGCAGCGCCCGCCCGGCCTCCGTGAGCGTCACCCGCCGGGTGGTCCGTACGAACAACGGTGCCTGCAGCTCGCGCTCCAGGGAGCGGATCGACGCCGACAGGCCCGACTGGGAGACCAGCAGCCGCTCCGCCGCCCGGGTGAAGTGCTGGTCCTCGGCGACGGCGACGAAGTGCTGAAGGTGACGCAGTTCCATGATTGAGAAGCGTATCCGCTGAATTCCATCGGATTCTTCTGTTGGACCGCTGCACGTGGACCGCGACAGAGTGGAACCCCGGTCCCGATCCCGGTCCCGGGGCCACGAAACCGGACACCCGTGCCCGCCTTTGCGCCAACCTCTCTGGAGTCGCGTTGTACACCCCACACCCCGACCGTTACGCGGACCTGCCCTACCGGCGCACCGGACGCAGCGGCCTGAAGCTTCCCGCGCTCTCGCTCGGCCTGTGGCACAACTTCGGTCCCGACCGCCCCGCCGAGACCCAGCGCGCCATCCTGCGCCGCGCCTTCGACCTCGGCGTCACCCACTTCGACCTCGCCAACAACTACGGTCCGCCCCCCGGCGCCGCCGAGTCCGCCCTCGGCGAGGCCCTGCGCGCGGACTTCGCGCCTTACCGCGACGAGCTGGTGATCTCCACCAAGGCCGGCTACCTGATGTGGCCCGGTCCGTACGGCGAATGGGGCTCGCGCAAGTCCCTGCTGTCCTCGCTGGACCAGAGCCTCGGCCGGATGGGCCTCGACCACGTCGACATCTTCTACTCGCACCGCTTCGACCCCGACACTCCGCTGGAGGAGACGATGGGGGCCCTGCACTCGGCGGTCCAGCAGGGCAAGGCGCTGTACGTCGGCGTGTCCAACTACTCCGCGGAGCAGACCCGCGACGCCGCCCGCATCCTCGGCGAGCTGGGCACCCCGCTGCTGATCCACCAGCCCCGCTACTCGATGCTCGACCGGCGCCCGGAGGACGAGGGCCTGCTGGACGCCCTGGACGAGCTCCAGGTCGGCTCCATCGCCTACTCCCCGCTGGAACAGGGTCTGCTGACCGCCCGCTACCTCGACGGCATCCCCGAGGACTCCCGCGCCGCGAGTGACAGCCCGTTCCTGAACACCGACGCCGTCACCGGTGAGCTGGTGGAACGGCTGCGCACGCTGAACGAGATCGCCGAGTCCCGCGGCCAGACCCTCGCGCAGATGGCGCTCGCCTGGGTGCTGCGCGGCACACGCGTGACCTCGGCCCTGGTCGGGGCGAGCAGCCCGCGGCAGCTGGAGGACAGCGTGGCGGCCACCCGCAACCTCGAATTCGGCGCGGACGAACTGGCCCGCATCGACGCCGTCGTCAAGCAGTAGGACCGCGCCCGGTCAGATCCCTCCCGGCCGCGCCGTCATGACGGCGCGGCCGGCGCCGTGCCGGGCCCGCTCCTTGGCGTGCCATGCCCACTTGCCGCCGCGCCGTACGCCGCAAACGCACCATTCCGGCCAACAGGGGGGGGCGAATATGCCAGGAGAGTGGCCGGAAAGGCATGGTGACAGTGATTCGGCGGTGAACATACTCGACAACGAGAGCGCTTCACCCCGCGCGACGGCGCCCTCACGCACCGCACGCGACCCACCGGAGAGCCGGCCCGGTCGGCCGACGGGCAACGCAACCGGGGGAGGCGATCGTGCACGACGAGTTCCTGTGTCACGTCACGGCGTACGGAGTCTGCGACGGCCGCCGCATCGGTGTACCCCTCGGCACGTACCGCGCCCCCACCCTGGCCCTCGCCCTGTGGTGGCTGCGCGACCGCGCCTCCTGGATCGCCGAGCGGCTCGACCCGCGGCCCGAGGCCGAGCACTTACCCCCGGGCGCGCTCGTCCCCGTCGCCGACGGCGTGCCCGACGTACCCGCCGTGCTGCGTGCCTGGTGCGGCGACGTCGCCCGGCAGGAGGAGATGGCCGAGGCCCTGGCGGCCGGACGGATGGTGCGCCTCGCCACCGGCGACGACACCACCGAGTACGAACTCCTGGCCGAATCCGTGGACGCCCTGCGCATGCAGCGCGCGGCCCCGGTGCTGGGTGTCCCCGTCGCCTGACCGCCATCGCCCCGCCCCGCCCCCACCCGTCATGCCGGGCATTCGAACGGACCAATCGGTAGAATCCAGGCATGGTCGAGCGGCCGGTCGCACCGGAGCTCCTCGTGGAGACCGACAGCGGCTCCACCCTGATGAGCCCGGGCCGCGACTACCACGTCGGACGCGACCCGTTGAGCGACATCGTCATGGACGACGCCCGGGTCTCCTGGCATCACGCGGTGCTCCATCCCGAAGACGGCCACTGGACCATCGAGGACGAGCACAGCACCAACGGCACCTACACCGACGGCCACCGCGTGCACGTGAGGGACGTCGGACCCGGCAGTGTCATCCGCTTCGGCAGTCCCCGGGACGGACCGAGCGCCGTCCTCATGGACCGGCCGCCGCCGCCCGCCTCCGAGCGCCTCTCCGCCGTGTCGAGCCCCGCCCTGACCGGCACCTACCGGCGGCCCACCACCGTACGGCCGCTGCCCACCCGCACCGTCCGCGTCGGCCGCGCGGCCGACAACGACCTGGTCATCGCCGACCTCGTGGTCTCCCGCCGGCACGCCGAACTGCGGGCGTTGTCCGACGGGACGTACGAGATCGCCGACCTCGGCAGCCACAACGGCACCTATCTCAACGGTTCGCCCGTCACCAACGCCCCGGTCGGCCCCGGTGACATCGTCGGTATCGGCCACTTCGGGTTCTGCCTCGTCGGTGACGAACTCCAGGAGTACGTCGACACCGGCGAGGTCTCCCTCGACGTGCAGGACCTCACCGTCGCCGTGGACCGCGGCCGCAAGACCCTGCTCGACCACGTGTCGTTCCCGGTGGGGGAGAAGTGCCTGCTCGCCGTGGTCGGCCCGAGCGGCGCCGGCAAGTCCACGCTGCTGGGCGCCCTCACCGGACAGCGCCCCGCCGATCACGGCACCGTCCTCTACGACGGCCGCGACCTCTACCGCGACTACGCCGAACTGCGCCAGCGCATCGGCCTCGTCCCGCAGGACGACATCCTGCACACCCAGCTCACCGTCCGCAGCGCCCTGTCCTACGCCGCCGAACTCCGCTTCCCGCAGGACACGGCCAAGGCCGAACGCCGTGCCCGGGTCGAGGAGGTCATCCGTGAACTCGGCCTGGAACAGCGGGCGGAGCAGCCCGTGCACAGCCTCTCCGGGGGCCAGCGCAAACGCGTCAGTGTCGCCCTGGAACTCCTCACCAAGCCCTCCCTGCTGTTCCTCGACGAGCCGACCTCCGGTCTGGACCCGGGGATGGACCGCTCGGTGATGCACATGCTGCGCGCGCTGGCGGACGACGGCCGCACCGTCATCGTCGTCACCCACAGCGTGCTCAGCCTGGACGTGTGCGACCGGCTCCTGATGCTCGCCCCCAAAGGGCGCGTCGCCTACTACGGACCGCCCGAGGACGCCCTCGCGTTCTTCGGGTTCGAACAGTGGCCGGAGGCCTTCGAGGCCTTCGAACGCGACCAGGACCGCGACTGGGCGGGCGACTACCGCGACTCGCCCTTCCACGGCCGGTACATCACCGACGCCACCGCCCAGCCCCGGCAGCAGCGGGCCGCCCCGGTCGCCGTCGCCCCGCCGCCCCGGCCGCGCAGCCGCACCGCGCAGCTCGGCACCCTCGTACGCCGGTACACCGCCGCGCTCGGCGCGGACCGCACCTTCCTCGCCGTCATGATCGCGCTGCCCTTCGTGATGGGCGCGATGGCCCGCGCCCTGGCCGGCGGTGCCCTGACCCAGGGCACCGCGATGAACACCCTGCTCATCCTGTGCGTCGGCGCCGTCCTCACGGGTGCCGCCAACGCCGTACGGGAACTCGTCAAGGAGCGCCCGATCCACCGGCGCGAACGGGCCGTAGGCCTGTCCAGATCGGCGTACCTGATGTCGAAGATCATCGTGCTGGGCACGGTCACCGTGCTGCAGGCGGTGGTGCTCACCCTGGTCGCCCTGCTCGGGGTCGACCTCGACGCACCCGGTGGCGAAGGCGTGCTGATGCCGCCCCTGGCGGAGATCACGGTGGCCGTGGCCCTGCTCGGCCTCACCGCCATGATGCTCGGCCTGCTCGTCTCCGCGCTGGTGCGCAAGGAAGAGGTGACGATGCCGCTGCTGGTGCTGCTGGCCATCGTCCAGGTCGTCTTCTGCGGTGCCCTGCTGAAACTGGACGGCGTGCCCGTTCTCGAGCAGCTGGCCTGGCTGGTGCCCTCCCGCTGGGCGTTCGGCGCGATGGCCGGCACCGTGGACCTGGCCGCGACCACCCCGGGGGAGACCACGGCGGACCCGCTCTTCCAGCACTCCCCGGGAGTGTGGCTGCTCAATGTGGCGATGCTGCTGGTTCTTTCGGCGCTGTTCGCGTTCGCCGTGTCACGGCTGCTGCGCCGCCACGAACCCGCCGTGATGCGGAGGTAACCGGCCCATGACAACCCCGTCCACGCCCGGCTTCCGGCCCACCCATGTCGTGCCGGGCGACGGCATGCCGGCCTGGGAGGCGCCCGACCCCGCGGGCCCCACCGTCGGCCTCGATCCGCTGCTGCCGGTACGACTGGTCGAGCGGCGCGGGGACTGGGGGCAGGTGCTGTGCTCCAACGGCTGGTCGGCCTGGGTCGACGGCCGCCTGCTGGTCGCGGTGCCCCAGGACCCGCCCGCCTCCGAAGCACCCCTGTCCCGCACCGCCGACCCCCGGCCGCTGCTCACCCGGGCCGAGGAGGCCCTGGCCGGTTACCGGGCCGCCGTCGAGGCACGGTACGGCGGTCTTGACGGCGAGGGCTTTCGCGCACGCACCCGAGGCCTGCGCGTCGGCCTCGTCGTCGACGGGGAGTCCCTGTGGCTCTACGACCCCGACCGCGGCCGCTGGGTCTACACCGACGGCACCCGGCCGCACACCTACGCCGTCGACGAACCGCCCCGCGCCGCCGAGGCCCCGGAAGCCGCCGGGCACGCCCCCACCCAGGCCGTTCCCGGCGAGCCCACCCGGTCCGTACCCGCCGAACCCACCCGCGTCGTCACCCCGGGCCCCTCCCCGGACCGTGACGTCCGATGACGCACGACACCGGCCTCTTCGCCGGCCGGCCCTCCGAGCTGACGGGGCAGCAGGTCGCGGGCTACCTCATCGAGCGTGAGATCGGCCGTGGCGGCATGGCCGTCGTCTACCGCGCCCGGGACCTGCGTCTGGACCGCACCGTCGCCCTGAAACTGCTCGCCCCGGAACTCGCCCGCAACGACACCTTCCGCCGCCGCTTCACCCATGAGTCCCGCACGGCCGCCGCCATCGACCACCCGCACATCGTCCCCGTCTTCGAGGCCGGGGAGACGGACGGCATCCTCTACATCGCCATGCGCTACGTCGAGGGCAGCGATCTGCGTCATCTCCTCGACCGCGAGGGGCCACTGCCGTCCCGCACCGCGTTGCGCATCGCCGCGCAGGTGGCCTCGGCGCTCGACGCCGCCCACGAGCACGGCCTGGTCCACCGGGACGTCAAGCCCGGAAACATCCTGGTCGCCCGCGGCACCGACAGCGACCACCCCGAGCACGTCTATCTCACCGACTTCGGCCTGACCAAGAAGTCCCTGTCCCTGACGGGGTTCACCACCGTCGGCCAGTTCGTCGGCACCCTCGACTACGTGGCCCCGGAACAGATCTCGGGGCGTCCGGTCGACGCCCGCTGCGACGTCTACGGGTTCGCCTGCGTCGTCCACGAGACCCTCGCCGGTCATCCGCCCTTCCGCCGGGACGACGACATGGCCCTGCTCTGGGCCCACCAGTACGCCGACCCGCCGCCCCTGACCGCGGTACGCCCCGATCTCCCCCCGCGGACCGACGCCGTCCTGGCCAAGGCGCTGGCGAAGAGCCCCGACGACCGGTACGCCTCCTGTCTGGACCTCGTCGCCGCCCTGCGCACCGCCGTCACGGGGGGCGGCGTCACCACGAGCGCCCCCGAGGGGCACCCCGCCACTCGCGTGGACCTGCGCGGAAGCCGGAACGGGATCACCTGTGAAGACGCAGACGGAAGCGGACACCGCACCGGTGACCGGAGCGGAGCCGGGCCGGCCGGGGAAGCGGCGGCCCCGGACGCGCCGCGGCCCCCGCCGGCCTGGGCGGACCCGGTGTTCGGGCCGGTGCGGGCCTGGGGGCTGTCGCGAGAGTGACGCCTGCCGCGCGACGCCCGGCACGCGCTCTCGTCGCACCGCCCGAAAGCCCGAGTACGCCCGGTACGAGGGCTTTTGGACGGCACGCCGAGAGCACGCACCGGACGCCGCGCGGCCGCCCTTCGGGCGACGACGCCACTTTCGCAACAGGCCCCAGGCGTGTTTTCAAACGCCCCGTCCGGGCCCGCCATCCGCCCACCCCGATCAGTCGTCCGACCGGCCCCGACGGCGCGTTCTCTGGGCCAGCAGCGCGCCCGCGAAGCCGGCCGTCAGGCCCCACAGGAGGGCCGGCCCCAGCGCGGTCGGCAGGCGTGGTCTCAGCAGGACCTGACCAAAGAGCCCCGTGCCCAGGTCGCCGATGCCGAGCACGGACAGGCCGAGCCGGGCGGAGATCCGGCCGACCAGGCAGATCATCAACACCGTCAGCGCGAGTGCCACCGCCAGGCGCACGGCATGCTGCCAGGCCCGGACCCCGGCCGGTGACAGGGCGGCCATCACGAACGCCACGGCCAGCAGCAGGACCGCGTCGGCCACCGGCAGCCACCACACCCTGCCGTCGTGCTCGGCTAGCGTGCTCAGGTTCAGCGCCGAGACGTCCCCGGTGCGCAGCACCTCGTCGAGGATGTGCGGCATGGGCAGCCCGAAGGGGCCTTCCACCCTGCCGTCCCAGGTGGCGCCCAGCCCGATGGTCAGCGCGAGCCAGGTCACGTTGGGCAGGCCGAGCAGGAGTACGGCGAACGTCTCCGCCGGGCGCCCCCGCGTCGCCGCGACCACCAGTGCGATCACGACACCGATGACGACGAAGGCGAGCAGCAGTTGCAGCATCGCGTGCGCCGCGGGCCGTAGCGCCGTCTGGAACCGGAGCAGCCGGCCCGGCAGCGGGGCGCCGCGCGACACCAGCAGGGACAGCACCAGGACACCCGCCACCCAGAGCAGGCCGATGAGTACGGTCAGCGGCACATCGGCGGCGAAGCCGACCTCGGGGGTGACCCCGAACAGATCGCCGAGATCGCCCAGGGCGCCTTCCCCGAGGGAGATCTCGAACGTGTGCCGGGCGGCGAACGCCAGCCCGAGCAGGGCGATCAGCCAGAGGGTGACGATCCTCGCGGCCCACCCGGCCAGCTCCGGCGTCCCGGTGACGGCCCGGTGGCGCAACGGGCGCAGAAAGGCCCAGCCGATGAACAGGGCGCCGGTGAGGGTGACGGACAGCGGCATGACGGTCAGGCCGCCCTCCGTGCCGGCCAGGCCCTCCGCGTCGCCGGACAGGTGCACCGACCCGCCGACGGCCGTGACGACGGTCGCCGCGAGCACCTCGGGGAAGGAGCCGTCCGGAAGATCCGCGGCACCGGCCGCCCACAGTCCGAGTGCGGCCACTGCGCCCATGGCGATCAGCCCGCCCAGCACCGTGACGAGGGCCTGCGCCCAGCCGTGTCGGGCGATGGCCAGGTCGGCGAGGGTGCGTGAACTCACCCCTGCACGCTAAGCAGGCCCCGCACAGGACGCCTGCCGGGAGGTCCGTCCGCGTCGGCTTGCGACGGGTGCGCCACCGGAGCACACAATGAAGCAATAACGGAAGAATCGTCATGTCGGCATCGGCTTGATGGTTGTCTCCTGCAGCCGCGCCGGGAAGAAGGGCTCGTGAGCGTCGAACCGCCGTCCTCCGGCCGGCCCACCGGGCCCCCGTCCGGGCCCCTGTCGGGGTCCTCCCCGCCTTCGTCCCCGGGCCCGCCCCCGCCGCCCCCACCACCGCCGGGCGGCGCGGGCGGGGGAGACGGTGGCGGGGGCACGGGGCCGCCCGGGCGCGGCCGGCGGCCGTGGTGGAAGTCCGTACCCGGTCTCGGGGCGCTCGTCGCGGCCATGGCGGTGGCCGTGGTCCTCGCCGTGGTGCTCACCCGCACCGACGGCGGATCCGAGGCGGGTAAAGGGAGCGAGATCTTCCTCCAGGCCGCGAACGCGAGCGGCCCCGACCCGTTCACCGAGTCGACGGCTGAGGACGGCTCCGCGCCCCCCACGCGCTCCGCCCCGCCTCCCACCGGAGCCCCGTCCACCGGGTCGGCGTCCGAGTCCTCCCCGGCCAACACGGTGCGCGGTGTCCGCGGCAGCGAACCCGGCCTGTACGGCGGCACCCGCGACGTCGCCGGCTGCGACGTGGAACAGCAGATCAGGTACCTCCGGGAGGTGCCGGCGAAGAACGAGGCGTTCGCCTCGGTGGCCGGCGTCGGCTCCTCCGACGTCCCTTCGTATCTGCGCTCGCTGACCCCGCTGCACCTCCTGCTGGACACCAGGGTCACCAACCACGGATACCGCGACGGCGCCGCCACGGACTACCAGGCCGTCCTCCAGGCGGGCACGGCCGTGCTCGTCGACGACCGCGGCGTCCCCCGGGTCCGCTGCGCCTGCGGCAACCCGCTGACCGAACCGGTCGAACAGACCGACCCCCGCTACACCGGTGACCCCTGGCCGGGCTACTCCCCCTCGAAGGTCGTCGTGGTCGACCCCGCTCCGCGGGCCATCGAGAAGTTCGTGGTCCGTGACGCGGACGGCGGCTGGTTCGAGCGGAACCGGGGCGACACCGGCGGCAAGGACCACGCCACGAAGCCACCGGACGGGCGGAGCCCGTCACCGGGCGACCCGGACCCCCCGTCACCGTCGCCCGACACCTCCCCGTCGCCCCCCGGGTCCGGGCCGGCCACGGGCGGGGAGGAGCCTTCCGGTGATCCGCCGTCGAGCGAGCCCGGGGACAGCGGTCCGACCACCGGTGAACCGCCGCCGTCCGACCCCCCGGCGCCGCCGCCGGTCGAGTCCGGCACCACGAACGACGCGCCGGACAACACCACAGGGGACCTCACCGCGACGCCGCGAACGACGCCACAAGCGGTGCCGCCCAGGGCGTGATCCACCGCACCTATCCGCGCGCTGCCCTGCGTCCTCGTACCACCAGAGCGTGGTCGCCCAGCCCCAGCAGCCGCTCGGCCGGCAGCTCGCCGATCGTCGTCAGGACCGCCTCGATACGGGCGGTGAGCGGATCGAACGCCGCGTCGAGCACGGTGCCGCGCTCCTCGCCGTCCTCGGTGAGCACCCTGCGGCCGATCAGCTCGTGATGCGGCGGGGCCGTGGCCGGCGCGGAGGAGGGGACCGCGATCAGCATGTCCGGGCCGACGGCGTCCAGGGCCCCCCAGGCCGGCGCGATCTCCCTGCGCAGCCGTCCACGCCGTACCCGTACATGTGTGACGGTGCCCGAGGCCACGTCGACCGTCAGCGTCCGTACGACGCCGAGCCGGAGCCCCTCACCCGGGGTCAGCACCGGCAGCCCCCGCACCCGGGAGAACAGCATCACGGCAGTGGGCCCGTCCGCCTGGCGTGGAACGCGCCGGCCCGGGCCACGAAGCCCGGCAGGTCGTCGGTGACGTAGGTGGTGGCGTGCGCGGGGACGACCAGTGACCGGCCGGAGACGGACACCGCCTCACCGCGCGGCACGTACACCCGGTACAGCCTGTGCCTCGAACCCGGCACCAGATCCCGGCGTGCGGCAAGCCGGAAGGCGACGATGCGGCCGCTGACGCCTCCCTCGACCAGGACGTCGAGCACCGTGCCGAGCGCCTCGCCCTCGTCGGTGAGGACCTGCGCGCCGAGCAGCCGCCCGCGCAGGGCGTCGCGGCGGGCCACCGACAGGGGCAGGTCGCACAGCGCCTCCTCGTCGCGGACCATGACCGCGTGACGGCCGAGGGAGTGCACCGCCGGCCAGGGCAGGTCCCGGGGCAGCGGGCCCGACAGCAGAGTCCGGCCGGTGAGGGTGAAGCCCGTGACGCACCCGGCCACGGGATCGAGGACGGTGTCCTTGACGTGGGCGACGGCATCGCCGCCGAGCGTCACCACGGGCAGCGTCGTCAGGCACCGCACCGCCAGCAGCCCGCTCATCGGTCACCCTTCCCGTCGTCGTCGTTGCCGTCCGCCTCCGACCCCGGTTCCCTCCCCGCTGGAACCGGGTTCCCGCCCTGTGTCGCGTCGAACACCGATCAGGGGACTGAGCAGTCGTACTCGGGGTACGTGCATCAGTGCAGATCGTCCGGCAGCCCGGCTTCCCAGAGAGAACCGCATGACCGACCACCTGGACGGGGCAGTGATACCGACTGGTTTCGACGTACCCGTGGAACCGCTACGGCGGACAGCACACTTCACCGGCGAGCCGGGATGCATCGCCGAGGCGCGCGCCCTCGCCACGCTGTTCCTCGAACAGCTCAGGACCGAGTGGTGCGCCACGATCGGCGAGCGGACCGACGGCGCGGCGCTCCTGATCGTGAGTGAACTGGTCACCAACGCCGACCGGCACAGCAACGGCCCGTACATCCTGGAGCTGGAGGGTACGGACGAAGCGATCACGGTCGCCGTCTGCGACAGCAGTGGCACACTGCCCCGCGTCTACCCCCGCGACCCCGAGCGCATCGGCTGCCACGGCCTGGAGATCGTGCAGGCTCTCGCACGCGACGTTCTCGTCGAGCGGATACCGGTCGGAAAGCGGGTCCGTGCTGTCCTGAGCCTCGACGCCGGCTGAGCGGCACCAGCGGCCGGAGGACCTTTCCCAAGCGCGCCACCGGACGGTCTGCACACCGGAAGAACGCCGGACATGACCGGACATGAAGCGACGGAGAAGCGGCTGCCGGCCCCTCAGAAGGGCCGGCAGCCGCTTCTCCGTCTTCCTCCCGTCAGGCGTCCCGTCAGGCGCAGCCCAGCTCACCCAGCATGCCCTCGCGCAGACGGCCGATGATCCGCTTGATCAGCCGGGAGACATGCATCTGCGAGCACCCGAGCCGTTCGCCGATCTCCGCCTGGGTGGCCTCCTCCACGAACCGCATCCGGATGATCTCGCGGTCGCGGTCGCTGAGCTCGGCCATGAGCGGGGCGAGCGCGTGGAAGTCCTCGACGAGCTGCAGCCCCTCCTCCTCCATGCCGATGAAGTCGGCCAGAACGGACTCGCCGCTCTCGGGGCCGTCACCGGTGAGGGCTGCGTCCAGCGACGACGAGTTGTAGCCGTTCGCGGCGAGCCGGCCCTCGTTGACCTGTTCCTCGGTGATGTTCATCAGCGTGGCGAGCTCGGCGACCGTGGGCTCGCGGTCCAGCCGGCTGGCGAGCTCCTCGCGGGCCTTGGCGAGTTCCACCCGCAGTTCCTGGAGCCGGCGCGGCACATGGACCGCCCAGGTGGTGTCACGGAAGAAACGCTTGATCTCGCCGACGATGTACGGCAGCGCGAAGGAGGTGAACTCGACCTCGCGCGACAGCTCGAAACGGTCGATCGCCTTGATCAGACCGATCATGCCGGTCTGGACGATGTCCTCCATGTCGTCGCCGCGGCCGCGGAACCGTCCGGCCGCGAACCGCACCAGCGACATGTTCATCTCGATGAGGGTGTTGCGTGCGTACTGGTACTCGTGCGTACCCTCCTCGAGCTCCGCCAGGCGACGGAAGAACTGGCGGGAGAGCTCCTTGGCGTCGCGCGGAGCGACGGCCAGGGGGTCGGCGACCCCGGGCAGGCTTCCGTCGCCCGTCCCGGTCTCGGCGTTCTTCTCGACGACCTGCGCCTGTGACCGGATCACGACGGTTTCCATTGCCTCTCCCCACGAAAGTCCGATGGACATGCCCTTTGGCTCTTCGGAGGTGCGGCTACCCAGCCGCAGCCCGAACACTCCTCATGACTTTCGAGAACCTCCACGGTGACGCACGGTGCCGCCCCCTTCACTCAGGGCGGAACGCCGCTCCCTTCCCCCGGGGCCGAGGATTCCTACGCTGGAGGGGTGAGCGAACAAGTGCCCCTCGACGCCCGTGTCATCCCTCTGCGACCCGCACCGGCGCGCCATGCGCCCACGCGCCGCGCCGCCGCCCCACCGGCTCCGGCGCCGGCCCCCGTCCCCGCCGCTCCCACTCCCAGAGAGCCGCTGTGGCGCGACCTGGTCGGCGACGTGCTGCGCCGGGAGCGGCTCGCCCAGGAGCGGACGCTGAAGGATGTCGCCGACACGGCCCGGATCTCCATGCCTTATCTGTCGGAGGTGGAGCGGGGACGCAAGGAGGCCTCGTCGGAGGTCCTCGCGGCCGCCGCCCAGGCCCTCGGCCTGGGCCTGGGCGACCTGCTGTCGCGGGCCCAGGACGAACTCGTCCGTGTCACCGGCCGGCGGGCTCCCGTGAGCCGGGGCACGACCCGCGCCTCTTACGACGGACTGTGCCTGGCCGCCTGACGCGACCGTGCCGGGGCCGGCGCCTCACCCACCCGCCAGGCGCCGGCTCAGCACCTCGTCGGCCAGGCCGTACGCCACGGCCTCCTGCGCGGTGAACACCTTGTCGCGGTCCATGTCCGCCCGCAGCGTCGCCACGTCGTGGCGCGTGTGCCGGGAGAGGACCTCCTCCACCTGGGCGCGGATCCGCAGCATCTCCTTGGCCTGGAGCGCCAGGTCGGAGACCGTGCCCCGCTGCCCGCCCGCGGCCGGCTGCCCGAGGAGCACCCGCGCGTGCTCCAGGACGAACCGGCGCCCCACGTCACCGGCGGCCAGCAGCACGGCCGCCGTGGACGCCGCCTGCCCGACGCAGTACGTCGAGATCGGCGCCTGGACGAACGTCATCGTGTCGTAGATCGCCATGAGCGAGGTGTACGAGCCGCCCGGGGAGTTGATGTAGACCGCGATCTCGTTCTCCGGGGCCGACGACTCCAGATGGAGAAGCTGCGCGATGACGACGCCCGCGACCCCGTCGTCGATCTCGGTGCCGAGGAAGATGATCCGCTCGGACAGCAGCCGGCTGAACACGTCGTAGGACCGCTCGCCCTGCGGGGTGCGCTCGACGACGTTCGGAATCGTGTACGTCCCCATCGTCACAGCCCCATCCTGCGTCGCGCCGCGGCGGGGCGGACGTCGTCGAGCGACTCCACCACCCGGTCCACCATTCCGTACTCCCTGGCCTCCTCGGCCGTGAACCAGCGGTCGCGGTCACCGTCCCGGGAGATGGTCTCCGCCGGCTGACCGGTGTGCTCGGCGGTGATCCGCTCGATCGTCCGCTTGGTGAACTCCAGGTTCTCCGCCTGGATCTCGATGTCGGCGGTGGTACCGCCGATCCCGGCGGACGGCTGGTGCATCATGATCCGCGCGTTGGGCAGGGCATACCGTTTGCCCGGCGCGCCCACGCTCAGCAGGAACTGGCCCATGCTGGCGGCGAACCCCATGGCGAGCGTCGAGACGTCGTTGGGGACCAGCCGCATCGTGTCGTAGATCGCCAGGCCGGCGTGCACGGACCCGCCGGGACTGTTGACGTACAGGCTGATGTCGGTGCGCGGGTCCTCCGCGGACAGGATCAGCAGCTGCGCGCACACCCGGTTGGCGGAGACCTCGTCGACCTGCGTCCCGAGCAGGACGATGCGCTGGGCGAGCAGCTGGGCGGCAAGATGGTCGTCGAACCGGGTCGGAGGGGTGTCGCCCTCCTCGGCCCGGGGCAGCGGGACCTGCGGCCGGCCGGCATGGAGCCCGGCCGCGAGGCCGGATGCGCGTCCGGTGGTGAGTCCGGTACTGAGTGGAGACATCGGCGCTCCCGTGGGTGTCGGTGTGGCTGTCCGGCGGTGCCCGTGGGTGCCCGGGCCGTTCACCGGTACGCGGCCGGTGCGACCGCGTGCCTCCACTCTTGACGGGAGACAGGGACCCACGGTGATTTCTCTGCCCGCGGCAGATTCGCCAAGGGCAGAGGCCTCCACCCGGCGCCGTGGTCCCGCAAGGGCTCCGCCGTCGCCGATGAGTTCCGGGGCCCGGACCGGTCGACACCGATGACCGCGTTCCACGCCCCGGGAGGCATCCATGACCACCGACGGATTCACCACGTGTCTCTGGTACGACGGCAGGGCCGAGGAGGCCGCGAACTTCTACGTGTCCGTGTTCAGGAACTCCGGTGTCGGCCGCACCCTCCGGTACACCGAGGCAGGCCCCGGGCCCGAGGGTTCCGTGCTCACCGTGGACTTCACGGCCAACGGCCAGCGGTTCGTCGCGCTGAACGGCGGGCCCGAGTTCAGGTTCACCGAGGCGATCTCCCTGCAGATCGACTGCGCCGACCAGGGCGAGGTCGACTTCTACTGGGACAAGCTCGTCGAGGGAGGCGGCGAGCACGGGCCCTGCGGCTGGCTCAAGGACCGGTTCGGCGTGTCCTGGCAGGTCGTTCCCACCCGGCTGACCGAGCTGATCGCCGACCCTGATCCCCGGAAGGCGGCCCGCGCGATGAAGGCCATGCTGGCGATGGGCAAGCTCGACATCGCCGCTCTGGAGAAGGCCTACGCGGGCGAGTGACCAAGAGGGCGCGGCAGGCGGGGCCGAGGGAGGGCCGCACCACGCCACGCTGCCCGGGCCCTTTGCCGGCCGTGTGCCGACGCCCCGTGTGCCGCCCGCCCGCTTGCCTGTCCCGTCAGCGGGCGCGGGCGTCCTCCCCGACCACCCGGGTGATCTCCCGCGCCATGCGCAGGATGCCGGGTGAGCGGACAGGGCAGGGCTTGGGTGTCGACGTCGTGGGCGCCAGACAGAAGTGCAGGTAGTCGTCGTCCCGGTGCAGGGCCGTGCGGCCACGGTCCCGCTGGGTGCAGTACTCGGGATGGGCCCGCTCGTAGGCGTTGCAGGGCAGGTACTGCGACCAGGTGTGGCGCGCCCCCGCCGGACTCACCGCCTTGCCCGCGTCCGCCAGGAGGCCGCCGTCGGCGGCGGCCCGCTTCTCGTAGAGCCCGTTCACCCGGCGGATTCGGTCGGGGGTGATCGGGTCGGGGCCCTGCAACACCCATACGATGCGCGGCGGCCGGGCCGCACCGGCCGCGGTGATCTGCTCGGTGAGGCGCCGTGCGCCGGCCGCGTACCGCTCGAGGTACCGCTCGCGGGAGGAGTCGTAGGTGACCCCGTCCATGCAGGGGGTGTAGTCCCAGGCGTTGCCCCAGAACTGCAGCACCACGTAGTCCGGGCGCAGCGAACGCACCAGCGCCGCCGCCTTGTCCGCCGCCGGGACCAGGGAGCGCTCGGCCGTACCCTCCAGGTAGTCGCACAGGGTGGTGCCCGAGTAGGGCGCGCTCGTGTAGTGCGCGCGTAACTCCCCGCGCAGCTCCCGCCCGAGGACCTCCTGGTTCTCCATCGCGAGCGAGTCGCCGAGGTACAGCACGGCGGGTGGCTTCCCGGCGGATCCGGTACCGGGCGACGACGTGGCACCGGGGGCGGGGGTCCCGGAGGAAGCCGCGTCCAAAGAGGCCGCAGCACGCTGGTGCGTGGTGGCCGATTCCCCGGGGGCGGCCGGCTCGGACGACGGATCCCCGCACGCACCGAGCAGCACGGCGGCCAGCACCACCCCCACGACCCACGGCTTGCGCATGCGTGACCCCCACCCCGCCCGGCCGGAACGGCACCCCAGGCAAGCACAGCCCGGCCCGGAGGGGAAGACACGTTTCAGGATGGGGCGTTCACCGGGCCCCGGCCGGTTCGGCGCGCGGGCCCGGGCACGGGTGACGAGCGTGGGGCAAGGACCGGCCACGCTGCCGGGCCGCCCGTACGGCCATGGCATGATCGGGTGCATGCGTGAACGTGTTGTGGCCGCGTGCGACGGGGCCTCCAAGGGCAACCCCGGACCAGCCGCCTGGGCCTGGGTGATCGCCGACGCCTCCGAGACCCCGGTCCGCTGGCAGGCGGGCGCGCTCGGCAGAGCCACCAACAACGTCGCCGAGCTCACCGCGTTGGAGAGACTGCTGGCGGCCACCGACCCCGACGTGCCGCTCGAGGTCCGGATGGACTCGCAGTACGCGATGAAGGCCGTCACCACCTGGCTGCCCGGCTGGAAGCGCAACGGCTGGCGGACGGCGGCCGGCAAGCCGGTCGCCAACCAGGAACTGGTCGTCGGCATCGACGAACTCCTGCAGGGCCGCTCGGTCGAGTTCCGCTACGTCCCCGCCCACCAGGCCGACGGCGACCGCCTCAACGACTTCGCCGACCGCGCCGCCAGCCAGGCGGCCGTCGTCCAGCAGGACGCGGGCAGCGCCGCGGGCTCGCCCGAGCCGCCGCCCTCCCCGGACACCCCGCCGGCCGGCGCCGCCAAGCGCAGGTCCTTTGGGGCGAAGACGTCCTCCCGGCCGCGCGGCGGCTCCTCGAATCGCACGATCAAGGCGAAGTTCCCGGGCCGCTGCCCGTGCGGCCGGTCCTACGCGGCCGGCGAGCCCATCGCCAAGAACGACAGCGGCTGGGGCCACCCCGAGTGCCGCACGGCCGAGAGCGCCTGAGCACGGACCGGCCGGCCGAACGCCTCACCGGTCCGAGGCGTGCCTGCGTGCCGAACCGGTCGTGACGGGTGGCAGACTGAGGCCATGGACGAGCGCACATTCGACAGGTCGGGTCAGCACGCCTCCGTGATCGGTCTCGGCACCTGGCAACTCGGGGCGGACTGGGGAGATGTCGACGACAAGCAGGCCCTCGCGGTCCTGGAGGCCGCCGCCGAGTCAGGGGTCACCTTCTTCGACACCGCCGATGTGTACGGGGACGGGCGCAGCGAGCAGACCATCGCGTCGTTCCTGAGCGGACGGCCCGACCTGCACGTACTGGTCGCCACCAAGATGGGCCGCCGGGTCGACCAGATCCCGGAGAACTACGTCCTGGACAACTTCCGCGCGTGGAACGACCGCTCGCGCCGCAACCTCGGCGTCGACCGCGTCGACCTGGTTCAGCTGCACTGCCCGCCGACCCCCGTCTACTCCACCGACGAGGTCTTCGACGCTCTCGACACCCTGGTCGCCGAGGAGCGGATCGCCGCGTACGGGGTCAGCGTGGAGACCTGCGCGGAGGCGCTGACCGCGATCGCCCGGCCGAACGTGGCGAGCGTGCAGATCATTCTCAACCCGTTCCGCATGAAGCCGCTGCGCGAGGTGCTCCCGGCGGCCCGCGCGGCGGGCGTCGGCGTCATCGCCCGCGTCCCGCTCGCCTCCGGCCTGCTGTCCGGCAAGTACACCAAGGACACCGTCTTCCCCGAGAACGACCACCGCACCTTCAACCGGCACGGTGAGTCCTTCGACCAGGGCGAGACGTTCTCCGGCGTCGACTACACGACCGGCGTCGAGTCCGCCGCCGAGTTCGCCGCGCTCGCCCCCGAGGGATGCACCCCGGCCCAGCTCGCCCTGCGCTGGATCGTTCAGCAGCCCGGAGTCACCACCGTCATCCCCGGCGCCCGCTCGCCCGAGCAGGCCCGCGCCAACGCGCACGCCGCCCGGCTCCCGGAGCTGTCCGAGCAGACGCTCGCCGCGATCGACGACCTGTACGAGCGGCGGGTCAAGGAGCAGGTGGAGGGCCGCTGGTGAGGCACCGCCCCGGCAGCCCGGCGGTGAAGGGCCGGGCGGACGCCTGCCGGTGACGGAGCCGGCAAAAGCCCGCTCACACGTGACTGCCAGGCGGTGAAAGCCCCGGACGGTGGGCACCCGAGGGCGAGACGGACCGAGGTCGGTCCTCACCCCAGGAGGCGCACCGTGCCACACACGCAGCAGGGTGAGAGCGGCCGCAGAGGCCGCGACGAGACCGAGGAGGAGCGCGCGGACCGGATGTGGCAGGAACTCATCCAGGAAGTCCGCGTCGCCCAGATGGGCGTCCAGATCCTCTTCGGATTCCTGCTGACCGTCGTGTTCACCCCCACGTATGCCGAACTGTCCGACGCCAACCAGAAGATCTACATCGTCACGGTCGTCCTCGGGGCCTGCGCCACCGGTGCGCTCATCGGGCCCGTCTCCCTGCACCGGCTCGTGTCCGGGCGGCGGGTCAAACCGCAGGCGGTGCGATGGGCGTCCCGGCTGACCATGCTCGGCCTTCTCCTGCTGCTCGCCACCACCACCGCCTCCCTGCTGCTCATCCTGCGGGTCGCCACCGACGACGGCTTCGTCCCGTACCTGGTCGCCGGAGTGGTCGCCTGGTACCTGCTGTGCTGGTTCGCGCTTCCGATGTGGACCCGGCGCCGGCACACGGCACCGTGACCAACGTTGTTCAGTGGCCCGCCAGGACCTCCGTGAGGAAGTCGTCGAGGCGGGTCTCCTCATTGCCGGGCGGGACCGAGCGGAAGGTGTCGCACAGGAAGTCCCCGACCGTGCCGGCCCACGCGAACACCACCGCGCGGTGCCGGCTGCCGTCGGCGTGGGTCTCACCGAGGAACTCCATCCGCAGCTCCCGCTCCACCCCTCTCGACTCCGGGCGCAGCCGTACGTCACCGGCCCCGACCGGCCGGGTGAGGCCGTCGGCGAGCATCCCGCGGTCGAGCCGCCAGCGTGCCAGGACCCGGCCGTCGTGGCTGAAGGCGAGCGTGACGGCGAACGGGTCGGCGGGGTCGTAGCTCAGGTGCGTGAGCACGGGAAAGCGGTCCGTGACGCCCGTTTGGAGCTCCATCACCAAGGTCTTGTGCACTGTCGTGTTCATGGGAAGCCTCCTGGTCGTACCGGCACAGGGACCTCTCCTACCCCGAAGGAGCGGACATGCTCAGCCGTCCGGGGGACTGATCCGCATCCCGGTGCCGGCCCGCCGAACGGTCCCCGCCCGCCACCGCCCGCCGACGGTGCATCGAGTCCGGGCGGCAGGGCAGGAGCCACCCCATGACTGCTCACCCACTGCCCACCGGCACCCCCGCCGCGCTGGGCGTCGACGCCTCCGGTGTCCACGCCTTCCTCGATGCCCTCGGCGACGCCCCGGACATCGAGCCGCACAGCCTGATGATCCTGCGCCGCGGCCGGCAGGCCGCCGCCGGCTGGTGGGCGCCGTACACCCCCGAGCGGCCGCACCTGCTCTACTCGCTCAGCAAGAGCTTCACCGCCACCGCCGCCGCTCTCGCCGAGGCCGAAGGGCTGATCGACTTCGACGCCCCGGTGATCTCGTACTTCCCGGAGTTCGAAGCGGACATCACCGATCCGCGCAGCCGGTCGATGCTGGTCCGGCACATCGCGTCGATGGCGAGCGGCCACGAGAGCGACACCATCGACGTGGCCTACGCGGCCGACCCCGCCGAGCCGGTACGCGGGTTTCTGCTCCAGCCGCCCGACCACGACCCCGGTACGGTCTTCGCGTACAACCAGCTCTGCACGTACACGCTCGCCGCGATCGTGCAGCGGAGGACGGGACAGCGGCTGACCGACTGGCTGCGGCCCCGTCTGCTGGACCCGCTCGGCATCGGCGAGACGCTGTGGCAGCGCGACCGCACCGGTCGTGAGCTGGGCTTCAGCGGGCTGCACGCCACCACCGACGCGATCGCCCGGCTCGGCCTGCTGTACCTCGACGACGGGGTGTGGGACGGCAAGCGGCTCCTGCCCGAGGGGTGGGTCGCCAGGGCCTCGCGGCCGCGCATACCGACCGTCGGCGCCATGGGGGAGACCGGCCGGCCGGACTGGGACCGGGGCTACGGCTTCCAGTTCTGGACGTCCCGGCACGGGTTCCGGAGCGACGGGGCGTACGGCCAGTTCTGCCTCGTGCTGCCCGAACACGACGCCGTGATCGCCACGACGGCGGCGACCGAGCGGATGCAGCAGTACCTGGACCTGGTCTGGCGGCATCTCGTACCGGCCTTCCACCCCGGCCCGCTCACCGGACGGGACGCCGAGGACCGGGCCCTCGGCGAGCGTCTCGCCCGGCTCGCCCTGCCACCGGCCGCAGGGGGCCCGGTGCCGCCGGTCGGGGCGTGGGACCGGGCCACCGCGCGCCTCACCCCGTACGGCGGGACCTGCGCGGACCAGCCGACGCTGACCGCCGCCGAGGTGGCGAAGGACGCCGGGGGCGGCTGGACGCTGAGCCTCGTGGACGACGGTCACCGCCTCGACCTGCCGTTCGGCGGCACGGGGTGGGCGGTCTCGGAGCAGCCCGGCCCGATCGCGGTGAGCGGCGGCTGGGCCGACGACGGTACCCTCGCCGTGGACGTGGCGTTCCTGGAGACCCCGCACCGCCTCCGGGTCACGTGCTCCCTCACGGAGGGGACCTTCACGGCCCACTGGCGCACCCGCCCGCTGCGTCAGCTGCCCCCGCCCCTGCGCCGGCTGCGCGCACCGCGCGGTTCCGGATCAGCCAAAGGACGGCCGGAAGGTCCGCAGGAACGTCCGTAGGGCCTCCCGGTTCGCGGGGTCCTCCCAGTCGGCGGCCGGGGTCGTCCAGCGCAGCGAGAAGCCGCGTCCGCCGCCCAGCAGGAACCCGCGGCCGAAGGTGCGTACCCGGGAGCCGTCATCCGTCGAGAGCCACTCCATGTCGGCGGCCTCGCGCCCCTGGTACGTGGTCGCGCGGATCGCGCCGATCCGCTCGTAGCCGGCCGTCCGTTCCAG
The DNA here is from genome assembly GCF_053890455.1 of Streptomyces yamdrokensis. Classification (NCBI taxonomy): domain Bacteria; kingdom Bacillati; phylum Actinomycetota; class Actinomycetes; order Kitasatosporales; family Streptomycetaceae; genus Streptomyces; species Streptomyces yamdrokensis. Next base: position 500,533 of record NZ_CM132679.1, on the reverse strand, counting down.
GGGAGGCTCCACGTCGTTGCGCCACACGGCCACCGGGTCGCTCCCCACCCGCTCGCTGTAGGTGACCGCGAGGGTGCGGGCGCCGTCGTCCGTGCCGAAGGTGATGCGGTAGGCGAGGTCAAAGACGCGAGAGGTGTCCACGCGCCCGAAGTCCCCGGGAAGCGCGACGGAGAAGCCCTCCGGCGCCCGCAGGACGCGATAACCGGGCGGGAGATCACCCGCCCCCGGGGGCACCGGGGTGGCCGGGGCCGGCGGGGGAGTCGCGGTGGCGGACGGCGCGGGCGTCCTTCGGCCGCCCGGGTCACCGGACGCCCCGGGTGTCCGGGGCACGTTCGACGGGGCGGCCGGGGCGGCCGGAGCGGCGGCGGAGGCGGGCGGCGCGCTCGGGGTGCCGGTGGCGGACTCGGAGCCGGGCAGCCCCTGGGTGGCCGCGGTGAGCACGGCGACCGCGACGGTGACCACGGCCAGGGTGGTGCCGAGGACCGCCGTCCGTCTGCCTCCGTCGCGGCCGAGGCCTCTGAGGAGGGTGGGGTACGCACGGCGCAGCCGGGGGCGGTTCGGTACGGCAGCAGGAACCGGGCCGGGGTTCTCCGCGAGAACACGGCCGAGTGCCTCGCGGACCACCTGCCGGGTCAGCCGTTCCACCGGGTCCTTGCGCAGCAGCCCCTGGACGACCTGGGTGAGCGGTCCCGCGCGCAGGGGCGCGCGCAACGGCAGCCGGTCCACCCCCCTCAGCGTGGCCTCCGGCCGCCCCCGGTCACGGAAGGGCGGGCGCCCCTCGACCATCGTGTGGAGGAGCGCGCCCAGCGCCCACAGGTCCGCCTCGGGACCGGTGTCCTCGCCGCGGGCCTGCTCCGGCGCCGCGTACGACGGCGCCGTGAGCCGCTGGGCCGGGCCGGTGCCCGTCAGGCCGAACCCGGTGACCACGACCGGACCGGTGTCCCGAACGAACACCTGGCCGGGGCCGAGTTCGCCGTGCGTCACGCCGGCGCCGTGCGCGGCGTCCAGCACGTCGAGCAGCTCCAGCCCGATGCGCGCGGCCCGGACGAGGGGGAACGAGCCGCGCTCGGCCAGGAGTTCGCCGAGGGGAGTGCCGTCGACCCAGGCGGCGGCGGTCCACAGGAAGCCGCTCTCGTCGACGGAGTCGAGGACGGCGGCGATCCGGCCGGGGCACAGCCGTGCCACCGTTTCGGTCGTACGCAGGACACGGGAGGGGAGGCGGGCGCGGGAGGGGGCGCGGGGCCCGCCCTCGCCCGGATCCCCGGGCAGCGCGACCTGCGTGACCAGGCAGGGGCGGCCCGTCGTGAGGTCGTCGGCGTACCAGCTGACGTGGTGGGTCTGGCGGTGGATGATCTCGACCAGCCGGTACCGTCCGGCGACCGGCTGATGTGTGGAGACGTGCGTCCTGCCCATGGTCATCCCTCGTCGAAGCCGCTGCTTCCCGCCTTTCCCAGTGGTACGCGGGACCGCACGGCCTCCGTTCAAGGGGCGGCGCCCGAATCCCGGCTCCGGCGCATTACTGTCCTTCGGTCAAACTCCGGGTGCGTCCCGGAGTCCGGCCTCGAGCCCGGTTCCACGCCGGGGGAGGGGCGGACAGGACGTCACGCCCGGGCGTCACGGCCCGAAGGCTCAGCGCAGCCCGAAGCGGGCCGCCCAAGTGATCATGTCGCCGGTGGTCGCGTTGCCTCCGCACACCACCAGCCCGATCCTGGCCCCCTCGCCGACCCGCTCCAGCACCCGCCGCGCGGCAGGCAGCAGAGCGCCCGCGGCCGGCTCGGTCCACACCTTGGCATGATCCGCCAGGTCGAGCGAACCCCGCACGGCCTCCCGGTCGGGTACCACCAGCACCTCGGTGACCAGCGCCGAGACATGTTCGTACGTCAACTGCGACACCGTCGGGGCGCTGAGCGTGGAGACGATCGACGACAGCCCGACCGGCACCGGTCCGCCCGCCGCGAGCGCTTCGGACATCGCCTGGGCGCCCTCGGTCTCCACACCCCAGATCCGGACCCCGGGCCGCCGCTCCCGCAGTGCCGCCGCCACACCGGAGATCAGCCCGCCGCCCCCGATGCTCACCAGGACGTCGGTGAGGTCACCGGCGTCGTCGGCGAACTCCAGTCCCACCGTGCCCTGTCCGGCGACCACCACCGGGTCGTCGAAGGGGTGGACGAGGGTCAGCCCCTCCTGCTGGAGCCGCGTCATCAGTGCGAACGCGCCGTCCATGTCGTCGGTCAGCCGCACCGACGCGCCTGCGCTCTCCGCGACCTCCACGGCCCGCGCGGGCGCCGACCGCGGCATCACCACCGTGGCCTTGACGTCGAGGGCGGCGGCCATGACCGCGACGGCGATCCCGTGATTGCCGCCGCTCACCGCCACGACCCCGGCGGCCCGCTCGGCCTCGCTCAGCGACAGCAGCTTCGCCACCGCGCCGCGGGCCTTGAACGAGCCGGTGCGCTGCAACAGTTCCAGCTTCGCCGTGACCGGGGCGCCCAACAGCGCCGACAGTCCGGGGCTCGGCACCGTCGGCGTCCGTACCACGTGCCCGGCGATCCGCCCTGCCGCGGCCTCGATCTCCGGCATCCCGATCACCACAACCACCCTCCCTGGCACGGGGGACATGATCCGCGCCGAGACGAACCCTGACCCGGCCGGACCACCGGGGTCAACACGGTTCGCCCGACGGGGCGCGCATCGCGGGCGCGGCCGCACCGGAAGCCGGAACGGGGTTCCGGCGATGGCCCTCAGTGCTGCTGTGCCTTCGCCGGCGTGGCCTCGCTGGGCCGCACGATGACGTACCCCTCGCCCTGCAGCACCAGTTGCACCGCCTCGCCCGAGCCGCCGCGCAGCATCGAACCGAGCGACTGCGAACGGTGCAGGGTGGTCGACAGGCCCGCCGTCCAGCCGACGATCGCGTCCGTGTCGACGTGGACCGGGTACTGCGGGGACACCGGGAGGACCAGTGGGTCGCCCTCGCACACCAGACCCAGCAGGCCGTGCCCCGTGAAGACGCTGTTGAACAGGCCACCACCGGTGATACCGGCGCCCTTCACGGTCGCGATGCGGTACGACAGCGTGGAGTCGAAGCACAGGACGTTGCGGCCGTTGACGGTGAACTCGTCGCCGGGGTCGACCTGGACGATGAAGCAGTTCTGCGCCTCGTGCGCGAACCAGGCCTCGCCCTGCCCCCGCACCGCCATCAGCGGCAGCCCCTCGCCGGTCACCGCGCGCTTGAGCATGCCGCCCACACCCTGGCCCTTGCGCTCGAACTGGAGCCCGCCGCGGTAGGCGATCATCGCGCCCTGCCGGGCGTGCATCTCACCGTTGACCACGTAGCGGATGCATTTGGCGTTCTCGACCGTCATGCCCGGGGCCGAGGCGGGCTGCACCATGTGCCGGCTGGAAAACAGATCACCCTTCATGCAGGCATCCTCACCCGGAGGGACCCCGTCCGCCAAGATCCGGTGCCGCCTTTGCGTTCTATGCCCCGAAGAGCTGGGTCCAGTACGTGCCGGCGCGCCCGCCGCCCGCGAAGCCGACGCCGATGTGGGTGAAGGCGGGTTTGAGGATGTTGGCACGGTGCCCTGGGCTGTTCATCCACCCCTCCACCACCTCGGCGGCCGAGCGCTGGCCGCAGGCTATGTTCTCGCCGATGGTCCGGCGCGCGGAGCCCGCGGCGGCGGCCCGGTCCCAGGGGCGGCTGCCGCCGGGAGCGGTGTGCGAGTAGAAGTCGCGGGCCACCATGTCGGCGCTGTGCGCCTGCGCGGCCGTGACGAGCAGCGAGTCGACGGCCAGTGGCGGCAGCCCGGCCCGGGCGCGCTCCCGGTTGGTGCGGTCGACGACGTCCGTCACCGTCCGGGCCAGGCCGGCCGGGGTGAGCGGGACCGCCCACAGCGCCGTCCAGTAGACGTCACCGGCGGGGCCGCCGCCCGCGTACGCCAGACCCGCGTGGGCGAAGGCGGGGCCGTGCAGGGTGCGCCGGGAGCGCTCGTTGCGCAGACAGTGGGCGACGAACCCGGCGGGGGTGCGCGGACCGGACACCAGGTGTTCGCCGACGGTGAGATACGTGTATCCGGCGGCGGCGACCCGCTGGTGGACGGAGACACCGTCCCGGCTCTCGACGGCGAGGTGCCGCTGTGCCGCCATGGCCTCGGCATGGGCGCGGGCCGCCGACATCAGCCGCGCGTCGAGCACGACCGGTGGTGAACCCGCCTCGGCCCGAGCGGAGTTGACCGGACCGAGGAAGCCCGCCGGATCGGGGACGGCCGGCGGCGCCGGGGCGGCCGGAAACCTGGTCGCTCCGGCCGCCCCGGAGACCCCGCCCGCCCCCGTCTCCTCCTCGTCGAGCACGTCGACGCCGAAGTCCCGGGCCAGGCCGGCCAGTCCGTCGGCGTATCCCTGGCCGAGGGCCCGCAGCTTCCAGCCCTCGCCGCGCCGGTAGATCTCCGTGAGGAGCAGCACCGACTCCTGCCGGGGCCGCACCGGTGAGAACCGGGCGAGGGAGTGCCCGCCGGCGTCGGTGACCTGGAGGACGGGCGGGGGCAGGTCGCTCAGCGAGGTGGCGGGGTCGGCGGCACTGACGGCCACCGTGACCCGGACGGCGCCGGGCCGCAGGGCGCGCGGATCGACGGTGAGCGTGTCGCCGTGCAGGAGGGCGCCGGGGGCGGAGGGCTGGTTGAAGAAGACGAAGTCGGCGTCGTCCCGGACCTTTCCGCCGTCGTCCGTGATCAGCGCGGACACGTCGTAGGGGCCCGGCACCCGGACGGCCACCGGGCCGCCCGGAAGGGCGAGATTGCCGCCGGGGACCAGCTCGCTCATCGCACCGCCCTGCTGTCGTCAGCCGTCAGGAGCCCGTCGTCGTCACGGACCGGTGGGGGTGTCCGGACAACGGCCGGCGACGGGCGCGGGTTCCCGGGGAGGGCAGCCGGGCGAGGCCGGCTGCCCCTTGCGCAGAAGGCGGACTCCAGTGTGCGCAGCATCGTGCTCGTCACCGGGGCGTTGTCCGAGGCGCTGGCGAGCGCGGTGAGGCTGCGACCGCCGTCCTTCGAGGCGAATGCGTGGGCGCGGTAGCCCCGGACGGCACCGGTGTGCACGTACACGGACACACCGCACGACAGATGCGCGTCGTCGTCGCTGAGACCGTGGGGCTGTTCTCTCCCGCTTCCGCCGGCCGCCCGTCACCTGACTGCCGGCAGCGCGCAGTTGCCCGGCGTGCCGGGCGGCCGGGCATCACCGATCGGCACGGTATCGCTGTGATATCCGTTCAAAACGGTTGTTCGGGTGGGTGAGGTGAGTGTCGGGGACGGGCAGCCGGCCCGACGCCGCCGCTCAGCCCGAAACCGCGGACTCCGGGGCGGGCAGACCCTTGCGGTGGGCGGCCGTCACCGTCTCGGTACGGCTCCGCGCGCCCGGCCTGGCGGGGATGCCGGAGACACGGACGCTCGCCGTCCTGCAGCTGAGGAACAGCCCCTCGCCGATCCGACGGCTGCCGCGGCCCCGCGGGAGCAGCCGCAGCAGCTCCCGCTCCCGTGCGGTGAGCGGCGCGGCCGCGCGCTCACCCCCTGCCGGTGCCTCCGTCGGCCCGGCGCGGTTCACCCGGCGGCCGGTCCACCGTACGTTCGGCCGAGGCGGCGCGTCCGGCGAGGGCGACGCCCGGACAGCCCTCAAAGAGAGCACGCAGAACCAGGCCGACGTCATGGAGACGGGTTGAGGAAGACTGGACCGTGCGTAGTGGACACGACACAGGAGGAACCGCATGACACGCCCGATCACGGCAGGGGTCGACGGAACCGGGGAGAGTCTCGCCGGACTGGCCTGGGCGGCGAGGGAAGCGGTCCGCCGGGGGCGGCCGTTGCGGGTGGTGCACGCCTGGCGCTTCCAGACGCACGAGACGCTCGACGCCGGCGACGCCGGCACCCAGGAGCGGTGGGTGCGTGAGGCGGTGACCGAGTCGGTCCGCCAGGCCACCGAAAGGCACTCCGGGCTCGCGGTGACCACCGACGTCCTGGAAGGGGACGCCGTCGAGGCTCTGACCGGGGCCGCCGCGGACGCCGAGATGCTGGTGCTCGGCTCCCGCGGGCACGGGCGGATCATGGGCTTTCTGGTCGGCTCGGTCGGTCAGCAGGTGATCGTCGAGGCCCGGCGGCCGGTGGTGTTCGTACGGGCCCGGGAGACGACGTCCGGCGAGGTGGCCGGGCGGGAGGTCGTCGTCGGCCAGCAGGGCGACCCGAAGGACAGCGCGGCCGCGCTGGAATTCGCCTTCGAGGCCGCCGCCGAGAGGGGTGCCACCCTGCGGGCCGTGCGGGCCTGGGCCCTGCCGCCGATGTTCGCCTACAGCTCCGACACGCTGCGGCTCATGGATGAGGCGGGGGGCCTGGAGCCGTACGAGCAGAAGTCCCTGTCGGACGCCCTCGCACCGCTGCGCGAGCGCTACCCGCAGGTGCGCGTCGTCGAGCACGTGGAGATGGGCAGTGCCGGGCAGGTGCTGCTGTCGGTGTCCGGCACCGCCCAGCTGTTGGTCGTCGGCCGTCGTGCGCGCCGCAGCGCCGTCGGCGCCCGGATCGGCTCGGTCGCCCACGGCGTCCTGCACCACGCGGACTGCCCGGTGGCGGTGGTGCCGCACGACTGACCCGGCCCGCTCCGGCCGCACCGGTCCTCCCCGGCCGCCGGGGCCCGGCGCGGCCGCCACCGCGGGCGGGGCCCTCCGGTCGCCACCGTCTGCCCGGTTCGGCCACCCGCCCGGCTCAGTCGGTCGTCGGCCGCAGTGTCCCCCGGGCCCTGGGCAGGATGTTCCTGATGTAGTCCTCGACCACGGTGTCGAGACCGATGTCGTGCTGGGCCCGCTCGGACAGGTACCAGCGGTGCTCGAGGAGTTCGTGGTAGATCTCGGCCGCGTCCATCGGACCGCGGAGTCCGGGCGGCACGGCACGCACGGTCGGGCGGAACACCTCCCGCACCCAGCGGTGGGCCAGGACCTCCGGGCGGGCGCCGGGCAGGCCGCCGTCGGGGGTGTAGTCGTCCTGGGTGGCCATCCAGCTCTCCAGGTCGTTCAGCAGCCGCCTGGCCTGGTTCTCCTCGGCGTCCAGCCCGGTCAGGCGCAGCAACTGGCGCTGGTGGTGCCCGGCGTCGACGACCTTCGGCACGAAGGTGACCGTGTCGCCGTTGGAGGCGTGCTCGATCTGCATCTCGGCCACGTCGAAACCCAGGTCGTTCAGGCGGCGGATCCGGCGCTCGATGTAGTGGTACTTGCCCGCCGGGTAGACGGAGGTGCGGGTCAGCTCGCGCCAGAGGTCCTCGTAGCGGGCGCAGATCCCGGTGCCGAACTCGACGGGGTCCACGGACGGGTGCAGCGCCCCGGAGGCCTCCAGGTCGAGCAGCTCGCCGCTGATGTTCACGCGGGCGAGGTCCAGGTCGTACGCGCGCTGGCCGGGGCTCAGTTCCGGGTGCAGTTCACCGGTCTCGGCGTCCACCAGATAGGCGGCGTAGGCGCCCGCGTCCCGCCGGAACAGCGTGTTGGACAGCGAGCAGTCGCCCCACGCGAACCCGGCGAGATGCAGCCGCACCAGGAGCACGGCGAGCGCGTCCATCAGCCGGTGCATGGTCGCCGGGCGCAGCGTCGTCTCGAACATCGACCGGTACGGCATCGACCCGCCGAGGTGCCGGGTGATCAGCACGCTCTCCAGGGGCTCTCCGTCCGTGCCCGCGCGGCCGGTGACCACGGCGAGCGGGTCCACCGCGGGGATGCCGATCCGGTCCAGGTCACGCAGCAGCTCGTACTCGCGCAGCGCGGGCCGCCGGGCGAGTTCCTTGACGGCGATCACCTCGTCACCGGCGCGGGCGTAGCGCACCACGTGCCGGGAGATGCCGCGCGGCAGCGGTACCAGGTACCGCTCGGGCCACTCCTGGAGCGGCAGATGCCAGGGCAGTTCCAGCAGGAGCGCGGGATGCTCCGGGTTGGTCGCGCTGATCTGCAGGGCCATGGCTCGGGTGTCCTCGTTTCATGGGCGGCCGTCTCCGGTGTGATCGTCACGCCGGTGGTCGTCCCCAGCCTATTGTGCGCGTTCGCGGGCCAGCTCCGCCGCGTCCTTCAGGGGCCCCCGGTGCGCGGGGCCGTGCCCGGGCAGTGTCAGGTCGCCCTCCAGCCCGGCCAGGATGTCCAGCGACTCGACGGCGGCGGCCCGCTCGTGGTGGAACATGCGGGGCAGCAGCTGCGGTCCGTCGATCCGGGAGGTCGGGTGGGCACTCACCAGGGCGTCGCCGGACACCACCGCCCCGATGCCCGGGAGATGGAAGACGCAGTGCCCCTCGGTGTGGCCGGGCGTGTGTACGGGGACCGGCCGGCCGGGCAGGTCCAGCGGGCCGGACCGCGGAAACGGCTCGGGCGCGGCGACCGGCACGTGCGCCGTGCCGCCGGAGCGCACCACGTGCAGTGCCCAGGGCAGCACACCCGGCCGCCAGCTGTTGCGCAGCACCTGCCCGATGGTCACCTGGTGCAGGAAGTCCCGGCGGGCGTGGGGGACTTCGGCCTCGTGCGTGTACACGGGCGTGCCGTGCGTGGCCCGTAGGTACTCGGCGGAGCCCAAGTGGTCCGTGTGGGCGTGGGTGATGAGGACGGCCGCGACCGACTCCGGTGAACTGCCGACCTCCACAAGGGAGGCGAGGAGCTGTCCGCGGTCGCCCGGGTACCCGGTGTCGATCAGTGTGACGGCGTCCCCCTCCTGGATGATCACCCAGTTGGTGTTCGAGCCGTGCACCAGGTGAGTGCCGTCGGCCACCTGCCGTACCTCTGCGCGCATGACCGTCCCGAGTCCGTCGTTCCTGTCGGAGCCATCAGGAAAGCAGATCGGGACGTCGTCGGAGGGTGCGGTTTTGGTCGTGTCGCAGCCGGTACGGGCCGGGCCGGGGGTGCGGTGCGCATCCCGAGCAGGAAGCGCGTCGCCAGGGTCGTGCGCACTCCGGACCCGTGGACGGCGAGAACGACGACCGGTGAGGCGGCGGCGGTCGCGGTCTCCTTGACGGCCGTCGGCACGGACCGGCCGACCGCTCCGTGGGCGAAGGCGACCACGTTCGGCTGGTGCGGCACGTACGAGGGCGGCGCGGCAAGCGGCCCGGCGTCGGCCGGTGGTCCGGCGTCCGTGCTCAGGGCGCACGCACAGTCAGGGCGGGCGGTCGGTTCACGCCGTGCGGGCGGAACCGGACGCTGACGCGCGGGCCGGCCGCACGGGCGCTCCTGGGGACGCAGCGCTCCCCGGCGCGCTGACAGGAGCCGCCCGTGACGATCAGGTCGCCGTGGCCCAGGGGGCGGCGCACCGCGGGGCCGCCCGCCGGGCGCGGCAGCAGATCGCGGGGCGCGCCCACGGACAGGACCGGCCACCATCGTGTCCTCGCGTGCGGCGCCCCGTCCGACCCGGTCGCCGTGCCGGGCGACACCGTCCCGGCCGTCGCGGTGGTGGCACAGCCCGGCCGCGGCGAACGGCTCGCCCGGCTCGTCGCCCAGCGCGCGCTCGGCGCATCGCGTGCCCCGACCAGGGCCGGATGCGGCAGCGGGTCGCCCGCGCGGTGGTACGACACCAGCCGGGGCACGTCGACGACCTGGTCGTACACGGTGCGCCGCCCCGCCCGCCAGGGCGCCTCCGCGGCCAGATGGGCGTGGAGCGCGTCCGATCCGCCGAGCCGTCCCGGCAGTACGTCGATCCGGGCGCCGAACTCCGGTTCGCAGCGGTGGGTTTCGGCCGGTGGACCCGGGGCCGGGGAGGGGCGGTGCGGGGAGCGCCGCGTGCTCGTGCAAGCGGCGCAACTTCTATTCGAGCAAAGGTTCTATCAAATGACGGAGGACTCCGGGAAGCTCGCGAGGTTTCCGGGGTCCGGGAAGTTCCCGTCCCCCGAGGCCTATGGATACGTTCGCGTATCGGATACGTTCATGTATCGAACGGAGGTGGCCGGATGGCCGTGGACGGCAGCAGCGGGCGTGTTGCCGGGCGGGTGACCGGGCGCCGCGTCCGCACGCGCGCCAACCTCCTCCGGGCGGCGTTCGCCGTGTTCGCGGCCAAGGGCTTCGGGCACGTCTCCATCGAGGAGGTCTGCGAGGCCGCCGGATACAGCAGGGGGGCCTTCTACTCGAACTTCGCCACCCTGGACGAGCTGTTCTTCGCCCTGTACGCGGAGCGTGCCGAGCTCATCGCCGAGCAGGTCTTTGGAGCCCTCGCCGGCGGCGGGCCCGACCTCGACGTGCCCGCCGCCGTGGACCGCGTCGCCGAGGTGCTGCTGCTCGACCGGGACTGGCTGCTGGTGAAGACCGACTTCCTGGTGCGCGCCGCCCGCGACCCGGAGGTCTCCCGCACCCTGCTGGAACACCGCGCCCGGCTGCGCCGGGCCGTCGCCGACCACCTGGGCCGGGCCCGCGGCCACACCGAACTGCCCGCCGTCCTCGGCACCGCCGACGGCGCCGCGCACGCCGTGGTCGCCGCGTACGACGGAGTCACCACCCAACTGCTGCTGGACGGGGACGTCGAGCACGCCCGCACCTGGCTCAAGCAACTACTGACCGCGCTGCTCACCGACGGCAGCGCCGAACCGGCCGCGCACCGGCGCGGATGAGGAAGGGAAGGTCGCCATGGACGCCGACGTCATCGTCGTCGGAGCGGGTCTCGCGGGCCTGGTCGCGGCCCACGAACTGACCAGCCGGGGCCGCAGGGTCGCCCTCGTCGACCAGGAGAACGCCGCCAACCTCGGCGGGCAGGCATTCTGGTCCTTCGGCGGGCTGTTCCTCGTCGGCTCCCCGGAGCAGCGGCGCCTCGGCGTCAAGGACTCCTTCGACCTCGCCTGGAGCGACTGGCAGGGCAGCGCCGGATTCGACCGGCTCGAGGACGAGGACACCTGGGCGGTGCGCTGGGCGCGGGCCTACGTCGAGTGGGCGGCGGGGGAGAAGCGGTCCTGGCTGACCGGGCACGGCATCTCGTTCCTGCCCACCGTCGGCTGGGCCGAACGCGGTGACCTCCGCGCGGACGGGCACGGCAACAGCGTGCCTCGCTTCCACATCGCATGGGGCACCGGTACCGGCGTCGTCGAACCCTTCGTCCGTCACGCCCGGCAGGCCTCGCGCGAGGGACTGCTCACCTTCCACCACCGGCACCGGGTCGACGAACTGGTCGTCCGGGACGGCGCCGCGAGCGGAGTGCGGGGCGCCGTCCTGGCCCCGGACGACGCCCCGCGCGGCGTCGCCTCCAACCGCGAGGCGGTCGGTGACTTCGAACTCACCGCCCAGGCCGTGATCGTCACCAGCGGCGGTATAGGCGCCGACCACGACATCGTGCGCCGTCACTGGCCCGAGCGGCTCGGCACCCCGCCCCGCGAGATGGTCACCGGGGTCCCCGCCCACGTGGACGGGCGGATGCTCGGCATCAGCGAGCGCGCGGGCGCGCGCCTGGTCAACCGGGACCGGATGTGGCACTACACCGAGGGCGTGCGGAACTGGGACCCGGTCTGGCAAGGTCACGGCATCCGCATCCTGCCCGGACCGTCCTCGATGTGGTTCGACGCGCTCGGCCGCCGGCTGCCCGAGCCCTGCTTCCCCGGGTACGACACCCTGGGCACGCTCAGGCACCTGCGCACCACCGAGGACATCGCCGGATACGACCACTCCTGGTTCGTCCTCACCCAGAAGATCATCGAAAAGGAGTTCGCTCTGTCGGGCTCCGAGCAGAATCCCGACATCACCGCCAAGGACCGGGCCGGGTTCCTGCGTGAACGTGTGCTCGGCAGGGGCGCCCCCGGCCCGGTCGACGCCTTCCTGCGCGAGGGCGCGGACTTCGTGTCCGCCCCGGCCCTGGAGCAACTCGTCGACCGGATGAACGCCCTCACCGACGAGCCGCTCCTCGACGCGTCCGCCGTCCGGCGCCAGATCGAGGCCCGCGACCGCCAGCTCGGCCACACCTTCGGCAAGGACGCCCAGGTACAGGGCATCCGCAGCGCCCGCCGCTACATCGGCGACCGCCTCGGCCGCGTGGCCGCCCCGCACCGCATCCTCGACCCCGCGGCCGGCCCGCTGATCGGCGTCAAGCTGCACATCCTCACCCGCAAGACCCTCGGCGGCATCCAGACCGACCTCGAATCCCGCGCGCTGGACGGCGGGGGCAGCCCGATCGAAGGGCTGTACGCGGCGGGCGAGGTCGCGGGATTCGGCGGCGGAGGCGTCCACGGCTACAACGCCCTGGAGGGCACCTTCCTCGGCGGCTGCCTCTTCTCGGGCCGTGCGGCAGGCCGGGCGGCGGCGCGGCAGACGGCGTAGCCGGCGGGTGCCGGAGGCGTCTGCCGTGTCAGTCGTCGAGGAGGCGGGCCAGCACCTCGGCGTGGCTGGTCTCCGGCTCCCTGGCCGCGGTCAGCAGCGTCACCCTGCCCTGCGTGGCCAGCTCCCGTACATGGTCGAGGAGTCCGGCCGCCTCGGGAGCGGTGAGTTCCTTCTCGTAGCGCCCGCGGAACTCCTCGTACGGCCGCTCGCCCGTGTGGTACCAGCGGCGCAGGTCCGTGGACGGGGTCAGCCCCTTGGGCCACTCGTCCACACGGGCCAGGTCCTTCGCCAGGCCACGCGGCCACAGCCGGTCGACCAGGACACGGGTCCCGTCGTCCGGCTCGGGCGGTTCGTAGACACGGCGCACACGTACGCTCATGATCAGCCCCTTTCCTTCCCGCACTCTCGCGAGCCCGGCGCCGCCCACCGGGCCGGGCACGAAGTGGGCCTGCCTCAGGCGTGTCGCGCCTTCAGACGGCGCTTCAGCGCGCGCCGCTCCGTCTCGCTCGTACCGCCCCACACACCGAGGGACTGCCCCGACTCCATCGCCCAGTCGAGGCACTGCTGCTGGACGGGGCAGCGTCGGCACACCGCCTTCGCCTGCTCCGTCTGGAAAAGGGCCGGGCCGGAGGTCCCGATCGGGAAGAAGAGGTCGGGATCCTCGTCCCGGCAGGCCGCGCGGGTCCGCCAGTCGTCCATGGAAAACCACCTGTGATCGGAGTGGATACGCACCCTTCGGATGCCTGCTCCGTTACGGGTCACCTGTCGGCGCCGGATGAAACGGGGTCGCCGGTGTCGTGCGTCACCGCGGCCGCGCCCGGCCGGCCGACGCCTCCTCAACTCCGCAGCGCCGTGGCCGCAGTTGCCGCCACCGACTCGGCCACCGCCGCCAGGGCGGGGGAGTCCAGCTTCCACTGCTGCCAGTACAGGGGTGTGTCGGTCGCGCGGCCCGGGGCGAAGACGGTGAGCCGGCCGGTCCGCAGCAGGGGATCGGCCTGCTTCTCGGGGACCATGCCCCAGCCCAGGCCCGCGGCCACCGCTTCGACGAACCCCTCCGAGGTCGGCACGAGGTGCCGGCCCGTGCTCGCCCCGGTGCGGCCGCGGGTGAGCCGGCGTACGAAGGCGTCCTGGAAGTCGTCCCGCCGGTCGAAGGTCACCACCGGTGCCCGCGGCAGCGTCTCCTCCAGCGGCCCGGCGAGATACCGCGCGGCGAACTCCGGTTCGGCCGCGGGGAGATAGCGCATCCGCCCCAGCATCCGTACGGAGCAGCCCGGCACCGCGTCCGGCGACGAGGTCACCGCGGCCATCACCGCACCCTCGCGGAGCAGCGCGGCGGTGTGGGCCTCGTCCTCGCGGCGCAGCTCGAAGCAGAGACGCAGCTCGTCCGGGACGCGGGTGAGGGCTCCGAGGAACCAGGTCGCCAGCGAGTCCGCGTTCACCGCCACCGACACCCGGGTCGGCTCTCCGGCCGAACTCAGTCCCAGCTCCGCGTACGCGTCCCGCTCCAGCCGGGCCACCTGGCGGGCCAGCCGCACCAGCACCTCGCCCGACTCGGTCGGCCGCACCGGCCGGGTCCGCAGCAGCAGCACCCGCCCCGTGCGCTGCTCCAGTGCCTTCACCCGCTGGCTGACCGCGGAGGGTGTCACATGCAGGGCCTCCGCCGCCGCGTCGAAGGTGCCCTCGTCCACCACGGCCAGCAGGGTCCGCACCTGGTCCAAGGGTAGTTCGTCCATCACATCGGCTAAGGGTACGTAAGAATCATTAGCTGTACTGCGCCAGGTCGCGGCCTCTAGCGTCCTCGGCATGACCAGCACCCTGACCACCGCCGCCGCCGGATTCGGCACCGGCCTCTCCCTGATCGTCGCCATCGGTGCCCAGAACGCCTTCGTCCTGCGCCAAGGGGTCCGCCGCGAGGCGGTGCTCGCCGTCGTGGGCATCTGCGCGGTGTCGGACGCGCTGCTCATCGCCCTGGGCGTCGGCGGGGTAGGCGCCCTGGTCGTGGCGTGGCCCGGCGTGCTGACGGCGGTCGGCTGGATCGGCGGCGTGTTCCTGCTCGGTTACGGCGCCCTGGCCGCGCGCCGGGCGGTCAGGCCGGACGGGGCCGGGCTGAAGGCGGAGGGCGAGGCCGTGACCTCACGTCGCCGGGCCGTGCTCGCCTGCCTGGCGATGACCTGGCTCAACCCGCACGTCTACCTCGACACCGTGTTCCTGCTGGGTTCCGTCGCCGCCGACCACGGGCCGCTGCGCTGGACGTTCGGGCTCGGCGCGGTGCTGGCCAGCCTCTGCTGGTTCGCCGTCCTCGGCTTCGGCGCCCGGCTGCTGAGCCGCTTCCTGGCCCGGCCCACCGCCTGGCGGGCCCTGGACGGCCTGGTCGCGGCCACCATGGTCGTCCTCGGCTGCACGCTCATCGCCGGAAGCTGAGACGAGGGCGGCCCTACAGAGCTCCGCGTGTGCGCGTGACCTGCTGGCCCATCAGCCGGCCCCGCGTCGCCTCCAGTCGGTGCGCGAGGATCTCGGCGACGCAGCGCACCAGTGTCAGCCCGAGCGCCGGCTCCTCCTCGCACAACCGCAGGACGGCCGCCGCGTCGAACTCGTAGGCGCGGACCCGGCTGAAGGCCTCGGCTCCGAAGTCCCACTCGTGGGGCGGGAAAAGCCACGACCAGCCCAGCAGGTCGCCCGCGCCCAGCGTGGCGACCGTGACCCGCTGGAGCTCGTTCACCCGCTGATCCAGCGACACCGCCCCGGAGCGGACGACCCAGAAGCGGTCGGCGGTGGTCCCCGCCTCGAAGATGCGGGTGTCCTCGGGGAAGGCCACCTCCCGCGCGAGTGCCATCAGACGCTCCCGCTGCGGCGGGGGCAGGGCGGTCAGGAGTTTGATCGCTTTGGTCATGGGACAGGGCTCCTCGCCGGGCGATCGGTACGGGACCTTTGTCCATTGGAGCCGCTGCGGCCGTCCGGGGCACCTCGACGGTGACGGGCACCGCGTTCCGGGACATTCCGGGACGTGGGAAAGCCCTGGCTGGACGGGGGAAGCCAGCCAGGGCGGTCAAGAGGTGGTCGGGGAGGACGTTCGTCGACTCCGTCGCCACGTATGTATGAACGATAAACCATCACTCCGGGCCCGCGTTCACGATAAGCGGGGTACGTGACCCGTTTCACTCCGGAGTGCGCTTCGGTACGGCCTGGGAGGTTTGCGGGTGCCAGGAGGGGCCAGCCGGAGGGGGGTGAGCCTTTTCGTCGAACAGGGAGCCGAACAATGTGCGAGGAGCGCATCACCTCAGGAGACATGGGGCGCCCCGATGTGGACCCGCCCCACAGGGAACCGCCCGGCGCTGTCCGGACCGCACCCCGGCGCACCTACCGGCCGGCCCAGGTGCGGGAGGCCGTGCAACGGGTGGTGGGCGAACGCTGTCGCTCCACGCGCACCCCGTGCGACGCCGCCGCCCTGTCGGACGCCCTGCTCGTCGCCTCCGAACTCACCACGAACGCGATCCTGCACGGTGGCGGCGTCACCGATGTCCGGGTCGACGTCGTCGACGTCGCCGGACCCGGCGTGGAGGTGTCGGTGAGCGACCGCAGCACGGAACTGCCCGTCGCCCGGGCGACGGCCGACCCGCGGGGGCGCCTCACGCCCGGGGGGCACGGCTGGCCCATCGTCTGCCTGCTGTCCCGCGACATCCGCGTGCGGGACCTGCCCACGGGCGGTAAATGCATCACCGCCCTGGTCCCCCTCACCTGAGCCGTGATCGAGGTTTTTCCACTGATTTGCACAGTGAAGCGGAGTTTGCGCCACCGGTCACCGGGCAGACGGAGGGTCGTGCTTCGGACCGGAGGCGCACCAGCGGGAGAGACATGACTGCTGTGGCACCCGCACCGGACGTCCCCACAGCCGCCGTCCCGCGGTAGACCGCCCATGACACCAACTGTTCGGGAGCGAAACCGCATGCTCATCGACTCGTCCACCGACCGCCCCGGCACCCCCGTCCCCGCGACCGCCACCCCCGCCCCTTCCCCCGGTGGGGAAGGGACCGCCACGACGTCCACGACCGTCATCCCCGACGCGGCCACCCCCACGGCCGCGGGCGGTCGCAGGCGGCACGACGACACCCCCGACACCACCGCCCTGTTCAGCCGGCTGGCCTCCCTGGAGGAGGGCCCCGAACGGGACGCCGTCCGCGACGAACTCGTCACCGCGTGGCTCCCCATGGCCCACCGCATCGCCGGCCGCTTCCGCGACCGCGGCGAGTCCGTCGAGGACCTGCGCCAGGTGGCCGCTCTGGGTCTGGTGAAGGCGGTGGACCGCTTCGATCCGGACCGCGGAGCCTTCGAGAGCTACGCCGTCCCGACCATCACCGGCGAGGTCAAACGGCACTTCCGGGACCGGATGTGGGCCCTGCGGGTGCCCCGCCGGGTACAGGAACTGCGGAACAAGGTACGGATCGCCCGGCGGGACCTCACCCAGACGCCCGGCAGCCCCGAACCCACTCCTGCGGACCTCGCCCGGCACACGGGACTGAGCGAGGAGGAGGTCGCGGCCGGACTGGAGGCGCTGGAGAGCTTCAGCACGCTGTCGCTGGACGCGGAGATGTCGCCCGACGACGACGGCTACAGCCTGGCCGACACCCTGGGCGCCTCGGACGCCTCCTACGACATCGTGGTCGACCGGGAGTCCGCCAAGGAGGGCCTGCGCCGCCTGCCGGAACGCGAGCGCACCATCCTGTACATGCGCTTCTTCGAGGACATGACACAGAGCCGCATAGCCGACCAGCTGGGGATCTCCCAGATGCACGTCTCCCGGCTGATCAGCCGAAGCTGCGCCCGGGTGCGTGCCGACGCCATGGGCGGCCGCATGAGGGGAACACGGAGCCGATGAGTGAATCCGAGATTCCGCCGGACGACGGCCGGCCCGTGGACGTCTACCTCGACCTCCTGAGCATCCGGATGGACACCGAGGACTACCGTCTGCTGCTTCGCTTGGTGGAGCCGGTGCTCCGGGCGATCGAGGAGCACCGGCTGTCCGGTCTCGACCTCGCCCTGGACGGCGGTGACGAGGAACTTCCCCAGGAGGTCCGTGACGAGGCCGCCCTCGTCATCGCCACGGCCGTCACCGGCCGCATGGACAACGAGGTGGTCGAGCTGGAGGTCGACGAGAGCGGGCCGGTCAGGGTGGTCACCGACGCGACGACCGCCGCCGACCCGTCACGCCTCGACGAGATCGCCGACTACATCAGGCAACGCCACCGGCAGAACGACGAACTGCGCGGCATCGCCGAAGTCAGTGGCCTCCCCACCGACTTCTGAAGCCCGGGGCCCACCGGTTTCCGGCCCCGCGCCCCGCGCCCCGCCGCCCGGGGCCCGCTGACCGCGGCGTCCGGACGTACCCTCTCCGTAGTCCGGGCACACCGCTTCACCGCGGGCGGTCCCCCGCCAGCGGGACGTCCAGTGGGCGGGCGAGACCCACCACCGCCTCGTCCAGCCGCTCCAGGTGCCGCAGGACGCGGCCGGTGATCCGCCCGTAGCGCGACGCGCCGTCGCCGTCGGAACCGCCCAGCAGCGAGGCGAAGCTCGGCCCCGTCTCGATCCCCGCCTGCGTGTCCTCGCCCGCGACCCGGGCCGCGATCGTCGCGATGTTGCGCACGGTGCGCGCCGTCGCCCCGCGCAGCCGGGGGTCCGCCGCGATCGAGGGATGCGTCGGCAGCAGCTCGGCCGTCGCCGCCAGCGAGCGCGCGTGGTACGCGCAGGTCTCCAGGAGCGCTACGACGTACCGCGCGGTGTCGCGCCGGCCCCGCAGCGGAGTGACCGGATGGGTGAGCGGCTTGGTCGCGGCGCGCAGCTCGCCCAGCGCCTTGTCCAGCTCCCGCGCCCGGTCCAGCAGATCGGCGGCCGACCCGCCGCTGAGCTGGTCGACGGCGGCCTCGGTGACCTCGGTGAGCCGGTCCAGCACGGTGCCCAGCAGCTCGTTCGTCCGCCGGTCCGTACGCACCGGCAGCACCAGGAACGCGGCGAACACCCCGCAGGCCGCGCCCAGCGCGGTCTCGGCCACGCGCAGGACCAGCACCTCCCAGCTGTAGGTGTGCAACAGCGTGTACAGCAGCCCCACCATCGCGGTCACGAAGAACGACGTCAGCGTGTACGAGAGCGGTGCCGTGTACGCCATCGCGAAGATCAGCACCAGGATCAGGGCGAACGCCGGCCAGGTGTGCCCGCCCACCAGCCCCGCCAGCGTGATGCCGGCGACGACGCCGAGTACCGTCCCCAGCAGCCGCCGGTAGCCCTTGACCAGGATCTCGCCCGTCGACTCGGTGTTGATGAAGACGAGCCAGCAGGTCAGGACCGCCCATTGCCAGCCCTGGGAGGACAGCAGCGTACCGCCGGCGATGGCCAGCGACGAGCCCACGGCGACCTGGACGGCGGCCCGGGTGGTGGGCCGCCGCAGCCCCTTGTCCTCCTCGGCCGGCTCGTCCTCCTCACCGGCGTCGATCGCGGCGTCCTCGGCGTCCAGCTCCTCCCGGGAGCGGGCCGCCGCGGGGGTGTCGTCCGACTCGTCCTGCGGGCCGTCCAGAGCGATCCGCAGGCCCATCACCGCACGGGACGCCTCGCCGATGGCCCGGAACACGTCCTGGAGAGCCGGGGAGCAGGCCGGGAGGTTCTCCTCGTCCCGGTAGGCGAGCAGCCGGTTGCGCACGTGGGCGATCGACGTCCCCTCCACCCCGGGCCCGGCGTGCAGGACCTGGGTGCGCAGGGAGAGCAGATCGCGGCGCAACGCCACGGTGGCCTCGTCCGGTGCCTCCGTCCGGCCGGCCTCGGGGGCGGGCGCGCCCGGCAGGTGCAGGGTCAGCGTATTGTCCGCGCGTTCCGCGCTGCGGGCGGTCAGCAGCAGCAGGCCCAGCCGCTCCGCGGCGATCTCGGCGTCCGCGATCCGGCGCTGCACCAGCCGTGCCGACGACGCGTCGGGGGTGCCCCGCTCCAGCCGTGTCTGGATCATCAGGGCCGTCTCGTGCAGCCGGGCGGTGCCCGCGCGGACGTCCGCCAGGGCCTTGTCGACCTCGCCCCCCTCGGCGTCGAGCAGCGCCAGCTGCGCCGTCACGAGCTGCGCCAGCCGGGCCCGGAAGGCCTCACGCAGACGCGCGAGAAGTCCGGCCGGGACCACGGGAACGACGGCGAACCGTATGACGGCACTGCACCCGAACGCGACGGCCAGCGCCGCCCAGATCCCCGGCAGTCCGTCGGGGGACGCGCCGACGAACAGGGAGGCGAAGTAGACCTGGAAGCCGATCAGCCCGAGCGCGGTGCCGCGGTCGCCGAATCTGCGGGCGTACACCGCGCAGTAGATGAGGACGACGAAGAAGATGTCCCCGGCGGCGGCCCGCTCGCTCAGCACCGCGGCCAGCGACATGGACACGAGTGCCACGGGCAGACCGAGGGCGAGCGTGACGGCCTGAGCTCCGCGTTGCTTCTCCCGGATGGCGAAGGTGGCGACCATCGCGGTCATCGCCCCCGCCACCAGCTGGGTGACACCTGCCCCCGTCAGGGCGAGCACGGCCAGCGTCAGCGCGAGGGAGCCCACCGTCCGCAGCCCGGCCGTCATCCGCAGCATCCCGGGATCGGACGCCGCCAGGCGGTCCCGCAGCCACGTCCGTACCGACCGCTCCGCCGCCGCCTTCACGCCGCCGCACACTCCCCGTCGCTCGCGTTGATCAGGATGCAAGCATGACACGTGCCACCATGGACCCACCGGGGGGCCGGGTCACCGCACGGGCAGGCCCGCCTCCTCGACGTGCGCCCGCACCTGCTCCGGAGTCAGATAGGCATCCGTGTACTCGAAGTCCCGCAGCTTGGCGGGACGGCGGGCCTGGAAGCCGGTCCGCACGAAATCGTCGCCTGCGATCGAGTTCAGCAGCCAGTTGGTCATGACCCTCGTTTTGGCGACGTTGGTGCGCAGCGCCGACCAGTGGTACCCGCGGGCCGCCACCTGGGCGGGCAGGCCCCGCAGCTCCACACCGAGCGGCCTGGAGACGGCGTCGGTACCACCGAGGTCCACGACCAGCCCGAGGTCCCTGTGGTGGTACGGCTGAAGCGGCCGGCCGGTGAGCGTCGCGATGATGTTGTCGGCGACCTGCCTGCCCTGACGCAGGGCGTGCTGTGCGGTCGGCGGGCACACCGCCCCCTCCACGTCTTTGGCATGATCGGGCACCGCCGCGGCGTCACCGAGGGCGAACACCCCGTCCTCGCCCGGCAGGCACATGTCCGCGGTGACCGCGAGCCGTCCGCGGACGGTCTCGGCGCCGAGCGTGGCGATCAGCGGGCTGGCGACCACGCCGGCCGTCCAGATGAGGGTGCGGGTGGGGATCACCCGGCCGTCGGTGAAGGTGACCTCCTCCGGTCCCGCCTTCGCGACGGAGACGCCGAGCGAGATCTCGATGCCGCGCCGGGTGAGGATCTCCTGAGCGCTGCGCCCGAGCTTCTCGCCCAGTTCGGGCATGAGCTTCGGAGCGATGTCGATCAGATGCCACTTGATCAGCCCCGGGTCCAGCCGTGGGTAGCGCTTGACGGCCGCATGGGTCAGACGCTGCAGGCAGGCGGCGGTCTCGGTGTCCGCGTAGCCGCCGCCGACCACCACGAACTGCAGCCGCGAGGCACGCTCGGCCGGATCGTCGCTCGCGTCGGCGAGGTCGAGCTGGGCGATGACGTGGTCGCGGATGTAGGCGGCCTCGGCCAGTGTCTTCATGCCGAACGCGTGGTCCGTCAGCCCCGGGATGTCGAAGGTACGGGTGACACTGCCGGGAGCCAGCACGATGTAGTCGTACGCCTCGTCGACGATCCGGCCGGTGATGCTGCGGATGACGCAGACCTTGGCCTTCAGATCCACGCCGATGGCTCCGCCGGGGATGATCCGGGTGCGGTACTTCGCGCTGCGGCGCAGCGACACGGCGACCGACTGCGGGGTCAGCACACCGGAGGCGACCTGGGGGAGCAGCGGCAGGTAGAGCTGGTAGGAAAGCGGCGTCACCAGGGTGATCTCGGCATCGCCGGGGGAGAGTTTCCGCTCCAGTCGACGGACGCACTCCACTCCGGCGAAGCCTGCGCCCACCACCAGGATCCTGGGTCGTGTCACGGTGTTCATCCCTTTCTGCGGCTCCACACGGTCTGCCTCGAGCCCACGGGTCTGTTCGGACGTCGACGCCCCTTCACCTGCCCGTGGATCGCTGCCTTGCACCTTCCTGATCGCGGAGCTGCGCGATCGCGGCACATCGCGGTTCACCGGGGCACGCCGTGTCCGGACACGGACCCGGAACGCGCACGTGTTCAGCACCACGATGCCCGCACCGGCGCCGGAGCGCACCGGGAGACCCGTGCCGGCCGGCGGTCGGCTCTCACCGGGCGACGGGCGGTGAGAGCCGACGGGCGATCAGCGGTGCAGGTGGCAGAGCAGCAGACAGACGTCGTCGTCGCGCTCGGAATCGCTGAGAAGAGGGTTCAGGAGGCGGTCCGCCGCGCCCTCCAGATCCGTGTCGAACTCCGTGGGGCAGAACGAGCCGAGCCCGTCCGCGAGCCGTCCGATGCCCGAATCGATGCCCTCGGCCCGCCGCTCGACCAGCCCGTCCGTGTAGAGCGCCAGCGTCGATCCCGGTGCCACCTGCTCGGTGTGGTCGGCGATCTCCTGCTCCAGCGGGATGCCGAGCATCGCCCCCGGCCTGGCGTCCAGCGTGCGGACCCGCCCGTCGGGCAGCCGCAGCACCGGCGGCGGGTGCCCCGCGGCGGCCCACGTGAGCGTGGCCTCGTCCGGGTGGAACCGGGCGATGACCGCCGTGGCGTACAGATGCGGCCGGAGCTGGTGCAGGAAGCCGTGCAGTCGGGTCAGCAGCCTGCCGGGGCTGCCGCCGTCGACGGCGTAGGCGCGCAGCGCGGTACGCAACTGGCTCATCGTCACCGCCGCGTGCAGCCCGTGCCCGGTCACGTCGCCGATGACCGTGATCAGACTCCCGTCCGGCCGGTGGAAGGCGTCGTACCAGTCGCCGCCGATGTTCATGCCGTGGGTGGCCGGCAGATACCGGGCGGCCAGGCTCATCCCCGGAGTCGTGGGCAGATCGGTGAGCAGGGCGAGCTGCAGCGTCTCGGCGATGTCCCGGTTGTGCTCGAAGCGGCGGGCGTTGTCGATGGCGATGGCGGCCCGACGCGCGAGTTCGAGCAGCATCACCGCGTCGTCCGGATCCCAGCGCTCACCGGGCGACGACAGGGTGAGCACACCCAGCGGCGCCTGGCGCGTCAGCAGCGGCACGCACAGCAGCGGCCGGCCGGGATCGAGCATCGAGGGCGGCCGGTCGTCCACACCGCGCAGCCCGCCGGGACGGTCGGCGGCGTACTGCGGCCGCCCGGTACGGGCCGCGCGCACGGCCGCGGCCGGGCGGGGCGGAGGCCGGTGCCGGCCGTCGTCCTCGTCGAACAGCCACAGGTCGACCCTGGCGGCGTACCGCGGCACCAGCAGTTCGGGCAGCCGGCGCAGGATCTCGCCGTGGTTCAGCGAGGTGTTCAGCACCGCGCTGGCGTCCGCCAGGAAGGTCAGCCTGCGGCGGGCGTTCTCCGCCTCGTTGCGTGCCCGGCGCTCGGCGGCGAACGCCTCCCGCTGGGCGCGCCCCGCCGCGTCCAGCTCGGCGTGCAGGGCCAGGACGCCCTGGTTCGTCTGGTGCAGCTCCTCCCGGTGGAAGGCGACCAGTGCCTCCTGCTCGGCGAGCCGGTCGAGCACCAGGGCGGTGTCCTCGTCGGCGTTCAGCAGCGCCTGGGACAGGACCGCCGGATCGGCGTCGGGCATCGTGTCGCTGTCGCTGTCGCTGTCGCTGTCGCTGTCGCTGTCGGCGCGCGGCCGGTGCACCGGGGGAAAGGGGATCGTCGTCTCCCACGGCGCCCACCCGGGGACGGACGTGCCCGCCGGGGGCGCCAGGACGACGCGCAGCGCATCGCCGCCGTCCTTCGTGCCGTGCACGTCGAGGGTGAGCCGCCAGGTGCCGCCCTCGGCGAGGCACTGCCGCAGCCGGACGGTGAGCGCGGCGGCGAGCCGGGCCCGCTCGAGGGCCGGTACCCCGTGGCGGGCGGCGAGCCGCGCGAGAGCGGTACGCGTGCGGGCCGCCTCGGTCACGCTGCCGATCTGCCATGTGTTCGTCATGGGCGGTCCGGTGGAGCGGAGGTCAGTACGGCCACCGCGGTGTCGTCCCGCACCGGGCGGGCGGCGCTGCCCGCGTCGCGGATCGTCAGGGCGGCCGTCACGGCGGGATCGGCCGCCGCCGTACCCGGGTCCGACGGCGGGGTCCAGCGGCTGGGGAGACCGTCGGTGTGCAGGAACAGCACGCTCCCGGCGGACCACTCGAGATCGTCCTCGCGCACGGTGCCGGGCCGGTGGGCCCCGACGATGCCGGGCCGCGAGAGCAGGGCCCGCCACCGGTCGCCCTCGCGCAGCCGGGCCCCGATGTTGCCGATCCCGGCGAACCGCAGCCGCCCGCTCCGGGCGTCGAGCTGGGCCACCGCGACGGCCGCGCCCCGGGTCGCGCCCAGCTCCTCATGCAGCAGTCGGAGCGTCTCGGCGGGGCCGAGATGGGGCCGGCCGCGCACCGCGTCCACCGCGGCGGTCGAGGCGCGTGCCGCTTCGAAGCCGTGGCCCAGGCCGTCGGCCAGCATCAGGGTGTGCCGGTCCCCGGACCTGACCCACACCCAGGCGTCCCCCGAGTGATCGGCCCCGGCGTAGGGGACGTTGACTCCGCCCGCACGGATCACGGACACCCCGTCACCGCCGTCACCGCCGGGAGCCGACGAGGTGCCTCTTCCGACACGGGCCACCGCCACCGTGCCCCGGCCGAGGACGCTGTGCAGGCCGAAGTCGTCCGAGAGCCGCCGACAGGTGCCGAGGCCCGCGCCCAGTGAGCGGGTCGTGCTGAATCCGTCCCGCAGCGCGCTCTCCACATCGGCGATCCCGGGCCCGTGGTCGATCGCCGCGATCTGCACGGCCCGCGTCGGCCCGCCCTCGCCCAGCACGGGCGGATCCACGACGTCGACGAGCACCTCGCCGTCCCGCGCGTGCTTGAGCAGGTTGGTGGCCAGCTCCGTCGCCACCAGTGACACGGCCTCGGCGCCCCGCTGGCCGAGACCGGCCAGGGCCGCCGCCTCCTCGGCGGCGACCCGGACGTCCCGTACCCGGGTGGAGTCCCGCACCGGCACGTCCCAGACGCGCGGCATCAGATCTCCTCCCGTACGTGGGGCGGCCGGTTCACCCAGGAGGTCACCCGTACGACGGTCCCCGACCCCACCGTGCTCTCGACTTCGAAGTCGTGCACCAGGCGCCGTGCGCCGCCCAGCCCCATTCCCAGCCCGTCGCCGGAGGTGAAGCCGTCCCTGAGCGCCCGGTCGAGGTCGGGAATGCCCGGCCCGGAGTCGCTGAACGTCAGCCTCAGCCCGCTGCCGAACCCCGCGGTCACCGGGAAGGCGTCCATCTGTCCGCCGCCGCCGTGCACCAGGGTGTTGCGCGCCAGCTCGCTGGCCGCGGTGACCAGCTTCGTCTGGTCCACCAGCCCGAAGCCGAGCCGGGCGGCGGCCTGCCGCACATGCTGGCGCACCCACACCAGGTCCATGTCCGACCGGATGGGCAGGCAGGCCTCGACCCCCGAGGCGGTGGGCATCACGCGCGCTCCCGGCGCGCACCGCCCGCACGGGTCGGCACGACGGGCTGCTCGAGCAGTGCCATCGCCGCCTGGGTGTCGAGCGCGGTACGCAGTCCCGGCAGCGTCAGCCCCAGCTCCACCAGGGTGATGGCGACCGCCGGCCGCATTCCGGCCACGACGGTCCGCGCGGCCAGCAGTGACGACTGCGCCGCGATCTCGGCGAGCACCCGCCCGAGGAAGGAGTCGACGATCTCCACGCCGGAGATGTCGATCACCACCCCCGTGACCCCGCTGGCCGTGATGGTCTGCGACAGATCCTGCTGGAGCTGCTGGGCCGTGGTGTCGAGCAGGTCGCCCTGGAGAGTCACCAGAAGCACGTTGCCGAGCCTCAGCACCGGCACATGTCCCGCGACCGGGCGGGAGAACGCCTCGCTCACCGGCGGCCCGCACTTCCGGCCGCCGTATTCACGACGTCGACCCCCAGCTCGTGCAGGCAGTAGCCCAGCGCGTCGGCGAGGCTCGCCCGGGTGAGTACGGAACCGAGGTCGAGACCCAGGTGGACCATGGTCTGCGCGATCGCCGGACGGATACCGGAGACGACGCACTCCGCGCCCATCAACCGGGCCGCCGCGACCGTCTTCATCAGATGCTGCGCCACCAGCGAGTCGACCGTCGGCACTCCGGTGATGTCGAGGATCGCGAACCGCGCGTGCTGGTCGACCACCGAGTTGAGCAGGGTCTCCATCACGACCTCGCTGCGGGCGCTGTCGAGCGTTCCGATCAGCGGGACCGCGACGATCCCGTCCCACAGCCTGATGACCGGCGTCGCCACCTCCAGCAACTGCAGGCGCTGCCGGTCCATCAGGGCCTGCCCCTCGCTCAGCGCGGTCTGCATGGACACCACGCGCAGAGTGCCCATGAGCGTGCTCAGCTCGGCCGTGCACGCCCGCAGCTCCTCGGCCGGGGCCTGCTCCAGGTCGGCGGCGAGCAGGCTGTCGACCGGCGGCCACAGCGCGGCCAGTTCGTTCGACACCTGTGTGGCGGACAGCCCCGCACGGGCGCGGGCCGCGCTCATCCGCGCCAACTGCTCCCGCACACCGGTGAATCCGGCGGCGTCCGAGTCCTCGGTCCGCTGCGCGTCGGCGACCTGGGCCAGGGCGTCGACAACCGCCTTGCCCGCCTCGACCGCCTCATCGCGCGAGTGGGTGAAAACCGTACGGAACAGGGGTTCGTCCGCCCACCGCTGGGCGATCTGCTCCCGCCTGCGCCGCAGGAAGTCCCTGACCTCGAGCGTCGGCGTTCCCAGCGGTCCGCCCGCTTCGCGCTCAGGCACCTGTGTCTCCTCGTTGTCGTTGTCCCCCGGGCCCGTGCCGGGCCCCGAAACCGTGCCGAGCCCCGGCCGGACGAGTACTCTAACGACGCTCCGGACCGGTGCGGCAGCCCCTGCGAGGGCGGCGAGGAGGTCCGGTCCGGCGTACGGTGTGCCGGACCGGACCTCCTCGACCCGGCTCAGGACCCGGGACGTCGGGACGGTGTTACGTCCTGTGCGCGCTGTCGACCCGCTCCAGTGCCTCCTCGGTGCTCTGGGACACCGGAACCGTGATGCTCACGCCGGTCAGGTCGAGGACGCGGCGCACCGCGGGCACGGGGGAGATGATGTGCACGCTCCCCGGCAGTTCCCGGGCCTCCTGGTAGACGCGCAGGACGATGTTCATCCCGGACGAGTCCATGAAGGGGACCGCTGACAGGTCCAGCAGGAAGTGCCGGCGTCCGTGATGCAACTGGTTGGCCAGGTGATGCTGGAACTCGGTCGCGGTGTCGGCGTCCAGGTCGCCCTGCACTGTGAACAGGGCGACATCCTCCCGGACCACGGACACCTCCACGGACAACGGGTTCGGGGCCATGGACAACACATACCTCCCAATCGAGCCGACGGCCGGGTCCGGCCGCACGCGCAGCCGCCTACCCCGGGATCCTTGTTCCATGCCGGGGTCTCCCGCACCGGTCCGGGAGACGACGCCCTCACATCACGCCCGGCTCGGTGCGGGTTTTGTGTCTTCGCCGGCCGAATGCGCCCGCTCCAGGCGGGTAGTTGGCTGCTGTGGAGCGGGCGGGGCCGAAAGAGCGGCCCCGCCCGCTCCGAGATCATCATCACAGTGGAGGCAAGGAGCAGCGTGCCCATGGACAGCATCTGGTCATACGCGCCGGAGCTGGGTCCTGCCCAGGGGCAGGATCCGGACCTCACGGGATACACCGTCGTCGCGAGCGACGGCAGCACCATCGGCCATGTGGACCGGCAGGCCGACCATCACGCCATGCGGCACATGGTCGTCGACACCGGCGTCTGGGTGTTCGGCCGGAGTCTCCTCGTACCGGTCGGCGTCGTCGCCGCCGTCGACTCCGGCGAGCGCAAGATCACCGTGTCCTGCACCAGGCCCGAGGTGAAGGCCGCGCCCCGGTTCAGGACCGACAGCGAGACCATGGATCCGGGCTATCTCACAACGGTCGGTGACTACTACTGGGCGCTGACCCGGCCCGGGCCCCCGCCTGAGCACGCTCCCGGCGCCCCGGCCGGATGACCGGTGCCCGGTGATTTCCGCACCGGGCGCCGGCCGGCCCACCTCACGGAGCCCGGCCGGCCCGGCGCAGAAGTCACCGGGCACGTGGCCGTCACCAGGGCAGGAACACATGAATGTCCTTGCCGCCCGCGGTGCCGACCACGCTGACCTGATCGCACAGCGTGTGGATCAGATGCCAGCCGATCCCGCCCCCGCCGTGGCTCGGTTTGAAGGGCCGGGGCGTGGGCTCGGTCGTGCTCGTGTCGTGCATCACCACGTGCACCCCGTCGAACGTCCTGCGCAGCCGCATCCCGAACGGTCCCGGCGCGTACTGGACCGCGTTGGCTGCGAGTTCCGTGACCACCAGAAGTATGTCGTCCCAGTGCTCCGGGGCCGTCGGCGGGGAGACGCGGGCCAGCTCGAGGAGAAACTCCTCCGCCACCAGGCGTGCGTCGGTGACGTCGTGCAGCTCCCCGGGGAAGCCGGCGACGCGTTCCGTGATCTCCTCTGCGGCCAATGGCCTGTCCCTGTGCGGCTCGGATGCCATGTTGCCTTCCCTGCCCCGGCTTCCACGGGCCAGTCGTTCATGTGGGTTCCGTTCCTTCTTCCTCCTGGTCTGTGGGTTCCCGGGCCGCCGGACCCTACGCGCCCGTATCCGCGGGTGAGCGAGGGGTGACGGGCAGGCCACCCCGGGCGGTCAGCGGAAGACGTTGTCCGAGTCGTCCCAGACCGACGGTTCCTCCGGCACCGGCTCCCGCTCCGGACGCGAACGGGAGTGGTACATCGCGTCGATCTCCAGCGCGTACCGCTGCACGATCTCGTCCCGGCGCAGCTTCATCGACGGCGTCAGCAGGCCGTTGGTCACGTCGAACGGCTCCGGCAGCACCCGGAACACCCGGATCGACTCCGGACGCGACACACTGCTGTTCGCCGCGGCGACCGCCCGCGCGACCTCCTCACGCAACGCGTTCTCCTCCCGGGCCTCCCGCGTCGCGGCGTCGCCCGGCAGTGCCAGCGCCGCCCGCCAGTGCGCCAGGAAGTCCGGGTCCAGCGTGATCAGCGCCCCCACACAGGGCCGGTCGTCCCCCACCACGACGGCCTGGTGGACGAGCGGGTGCATCCGCAGCCGCTGCTCCAGGGCCGACGGCGCGACACTCTTGCCGCTGCTGGTGATGATGATGTCCTTCTTGCGGCCGGTGATCGTCAGATAACCCTCCGGGTCCACCCGGCCGATGTCCCCCGTGGCCAGCCAGCCACCGGCCAGCGCGGTCAGGGTGGCGGCCTCGTCGCCCACATATCCCTGGAACACCGACGGCCCGCGCACCAGGATCTCCCCGTCGTCGGCGACCCGGATCTCGCTGCCCGGCAGCGCCAGCCCGACGGTGCCGGACTTCTCCCGGCCGAGCGGCTGCATCGTCACACCGCCGCCGGTCTCGGTGAGCCCGTAGCCGTCGTGGACGTAGATGCCGATGCCCTCGTAGAAGAGGGACAGGTCGCGGCTGAGCGTCGAGCCGCCCGAGGTGGCCCTGCGTACCCGGCCGCCCAGCGCGGCCCGCAGCCTGCGGTACACCGTCCGCTCGTACAGGGCGTGCTGGAGCCGCAGGTCGAAGCCGGGCCCCGGGCCCCGGCCCAGCCGCTGCCGCTCCACGGCGGCGGCGAAGTCGCGCGCCGTGTCGGCGGCCCGTTCGAACAGGGCGCCTCGACCCGCCTGCTGGGAGGCGCGCAGGAAGTTCTTGTAGATCTTCTCCAGCAGGGAGGGGACCGCGTACAGATAGGTGGGCCGCAGGGTGCGCAGCGCCGAGGACAGGGCCTCCGAGCCGAGATCGGGCTCGTGCCCCATCAGCAGGCCGCCGCGTACGCACAGGCCCTGGATCATCAGTCCGTACACATGGGAGAACGGCAGGAAGGCGAGGACCACGGCCTGCTCACCCGGCTCCGCCGCCGTGTGGGCCCAGCCCTCCAGCAGGACGTCGCACGGGGCGGCCAGGTTGCGGTGGCTCAGCGCGCATCCCCTCGCCTGCCCCGACGTACCGGACGTGTAGGCGATCACGGCCGTGGAGTCCGGCAGCACGATCCGGCGCAGCGAGTCCACCGTGGCCGGCGGTATGTACTCGCCGCGCGCCACCAACTGCTCCAGCGCACCCGAGTCCAGCTGCCAGACGTGCCGCAGCCGCGGCAGCGCGGCGCACACGGAGCCGACGGTCATCACGCCCTGCTCGTCCTCGACCACCACGGCCACGCAGCCGGAGTCCCTGAGGATCCACTCGACCTGCTCCCGCGACGAGGTCGGATAGATGGGGACGACCTCCGCGCCCACGGTCCACAGCGCGTAGCACAGGACCGTCCACTCGTAACGGGTCCGCGCCATGATCGCCACCCGGTGGCCCGGGGACAGCCCGGAGGCGACCAGTCCTTTGGCCAGGTCGACGACCTGGTCGCGGAACTCCAGCGCGGTGACCTCCTCCCAGGACGCGGAGGCCGGGTCGGCGCGACGGGCGAGCATCGGCAGATTCGGGCTCTCGGCCGCCGTCTCGAAGAGACTGTCCGCGAGGCCGCCCGTCAGGGGTGAGGCGGCCTGCGGAGCGAGAGCGAGGTCGCGCATGCACTGCTCCTGACATGTACGGGCTGTGACTCGGCCGACGAGCAGAGTCATCGGCGGTGCCTGAATCTAGCCGAGCCCGGGCGTTCCGGGGCCGGATCGCCGGAACTGTGGCCGCACTGATGATCACATCGTCCCGGTGGCCCGGCCCTGCCCGCACATTCCGCCCGTATTCCCCGCCCGCGCCTTTCCTTCCAGCGTTCCGCCCGTACGCCCCGTACGCCCCGTACGCCCCGTACGCCCCGTACGCCCCGTACGCCCCGTACCCGTGTCGGCCGCCGTCCGGGCGCGGGTACGGGGCCAAGGGGTCCTTGCACTATGAGCGGGCGGGCCGCCGGGCCTCACAGGTCGTGCGGCACCAGCCACACCGTCGCGAGGGGCGGAAGGGTGATGCCGACGCTGCCGTCCTCGGGCTTGACCGGGTCCGGGTTGGTGACGTCACCGCCGCCGTACCGGGCCGCGTCCGTGTTGAGGACCTCCCGCCAGGCGATCACGTCGTCGGAGACCCCGAGCCTGTAGTCGTGCCGGACGACGGGGGAGAAGTTCGACACCGAGAGCAGCGGACGGTCCCCGGTGTCGTACCGCAGGAACGCGAACACGTTGTCCTCGGCCGCGTCCACCGCCACCCAGCGGAACCCGCCCGGATCGGTGTCCCGTTGCCACAGCGCGTCCGTCTCCCGGTAGCGGGCGTTGAGATCGCGCACCAGGTCCTGCACACCGCGGTGGTCGCCCGCGGAGTGGTACGCGTCGTCCAGCAGCCACCACTCCGGGCCCTGCTCCTGGGACCACTCGGCGCCCTGTGCGAACTCCTGCCCCATGAAAAGCAGCTGCTTGCCGGGGTGGGCCCACATGAAGCCGAGGTAGGCCCGGGTGTTCGCCCGCCGCTGCCACCAGTCGCCGGGCATCTTCGAGACCAGTGACCGCTTGCCGTGCACGACCTCGTCGTGCGAGATCGGCAGCACGTAGTTCTCGCTGTAGGCGTACACCATCGAGAACGTCATCCCGTGGTGGTGGTACCTGCGGTGCACCGGCTCGTGGCTCATGTACTCCAGCGAGTCGTGCATCCAGCCCATGTTCCACTTCAGGCCGAACCCCAGGCCGCCGGTGTCGGTGGGCCGGGTCACCCCGCCCCACGCGGTCGACTCCTCCGCGATCGTCACCACACCCGGACACCGCCGGTACACGGTCGCGTTCATCTCCTGGAGGAACGTCATCGCCGCCAGGTCCTCCCGGCCACCGTGCGCGTTGGGCTCCCACTGGCCGGGCTCGCGCGAGTAGTCCAGGTAGAGCATCGAGGCGACGGCGTCCACGCGCAGCCCGTCGATGTGGAACTCCTGACACCAGTAAACGGCGTTGGCGACCAGGAAGTTGCGCACCTCGGTCCGGGCGAGGTCGAACGTGTACGTCCCCCAGTCCGGGTGCTCCGCCCGCCGGGAGTCCCCCGGCTCGTACAGCGGGTCCCCGTCGAACCGGGCCAGCGCCCAGTCGTCCTTCGGGAAGTGCGCCGGCACCCAGTCCATGATCACACCGATACCGGCCCGGTGCAGGGCGTCGACCAGGTACTTGAAGTCGTCCGGGGTGCCGAGGCGGGCCGTGGGCGCGTAGAAACCGGTGACCTGATAGCCCCAGGACGGGCCGTAGGGATGCTCGGCGACCGGCATCAGCTCGACATGGGTGAAGCCGAGGTCCTGGACATAGGCCGGCAGCACCTCGGCGAGCCCGCGATACGTCAGCCCCGGCCGCCAGGAGGGCAGATGGACCTCGTACACCGAGAACGGCGCCTCGTGCGGGGGCACGTGAGCACGGCGCTTCATCCACGCCGCGTCGTCCCACGTGTAGTGCGGGGCCGTCACGACCGACGCGGTGTTCGGCGGTTCCTCCGCGAGGCGCGCCATCGGGTCGGCCTTGAGCATCCGACGGCCGTACCGGGAATGCACCTCGAACTTGTAGCGGGCGCCCTCTTCGATCCCCGGCAGGAACAGTTCCCACACGCCGGACGAGCCGAGCGAGCGCATCGGGAACGCCGTGCCGTCCCAGCAGGTGAAGTCGCCGGCGACCCGGACGCCCCGCGCGTTCGGTGCCCATACGGTGAAGCGGGTGCCGGTGACGCCCTGGTGGGTCATGGGGTGTGCGCCGAGCGCCGTCCACAGCTCCTCGTGCCGCCCCTCGCCGATCAGGTGCAGATCGAGTTCGCCGAGCGAGGGCAGCATCCGGTACGGATCGTGCACCTCGACGGCGTCCTCGTCGCCGTACGCCACCGCCAGCGTGTACGCGGGGACCGCGTCCAGCGGCAGCACCCCGGAGAAGAGACCGTCTCCCTCCGAGGTGAGCGGGGTGTGCCGGCCGCCGGTGACCACACTCACCGTGCGCGCGAACGGCCGCAGCGCCCGGAAGGCGATCCCGCCCGGCACCCGGTGGGCGCCGAGCAACGCGTGCGGATCGTGGTGGGCGCCCGCCAGCAGGCGCCCGCGGTCGTCGGGATCGAGGGCAGGGGCGGTTCCGGGTGTCTTCGGGGCGGACGGGACGGACCCGGCCGACTCGGACAGCGGGGTGTCATGCAGGGCCACGGCTTCAGTCTCCTCTCACGGCGAGGCGCTCGATCGCCGCCATGGGTACGGGCAGCCAGTCGGGTCGGTGCCGGGCCTCGTACAGCACCTCGTACACGGCCCGGTCCGTCTCGTAGGCGCGGAGCAGGCCGTGCTTCTTGCGCGGGTCCCAGCCGGCGCGGGCCGCGTAGCCCGCGCAGTAGGCCTCGCGACAGCGGCGCGCCCACTCCGGGCGCCAGGGGCGGCGCTGGCGGGCGGCGTAGTCGAACGAGCGCAGCATCCCGGCGATGTCCCGCAGGGGGGAGTGGGCGCTGCGCCGTTCGGAGAGCGGCCGGGACGGCTCGCCCTCGAAGTCGATGACGAACCAGTCACGTCCGGCCCGCAGCACCTGCCCGAGGTGCAGGTCGCCGTGGACGCGCTGGGCGAGCGGCCCGGGATCACAGGTCGCGAACGCGGCGAAGGCCGCCTTCAGACCGGGCACGTACGGCTGGAGCACGGGTACGGAGTGCGCGGCGGCCGTCAGACGCTCGGTCATCCCCTCCGACGTCAGCCTGCTCTCCCCGGGCCTGCCGACGGGAAACGCCGAGGCGAGCGCCAGGTGCACATCCGCCGTGGCCCGGCCGAGGGCGTGCGACTGCGCGGTGAAGTCGTCACCGGCGGCCAGCGCCTCCAGGGCCAGCGTCCAGCCGTCGGAGGCATCGCGCAGGAACGGCTGGAGTACACCCAGCGTCGCCTTGAACGGGTGCGTGGTGCGCAGCCAGGCCACCGGAGCGGGCACCCGGTGACACCCCTGCCGGGCCAGCGCGCCCGGCACCTCCAGATCCGGGTTGATCCCGGGCTGGATCCGCCGGAAGAGCTTCAGGATGAACTCGTCGCCGTACACCAGGGAGGAGTTGGACTGCTCGGCGTCCAGCAGCCGCGGCACCAGCCCGGCCGGCACCCGCTGGGCAGCGTCGCCCTCGAACCGCAGCGGGCCCACCACTTGGGGGCGCCGCAGCCGTTCCAGCAGCAGCTGTGCCGACCGCGGGTCGTGGAGCGCGTCGTGGACCGTGCGCCCGGCCAGCGGCCCGCCCTGCACCCTGCCGATGACCGCCCGGCCCAGGCGCGGTGACGGGTGCTCCCGTACGCCGAGGAGGAGTTGATAGCAGTCACCGGCCCAGGGCGTGTTCCCGGGGGAGGGCACGCCGCCGTGGCCGGCGTGGACCAGCAGATGGAGACAGCCCGGGAACAGCTCCGTCATCGACAGCACATGGAGGTCGGTGACGGGCCGGTCCTTGCCGGCGAACCAGCGCTGCTCCGGCAGCCACTCGCGCAGCAGTCCGGCGAACGACTCCGTGGGTCCGGCGGTCGCGCTTCGCGGGCGCAGGAATGCGGTCTTCGTCATGTGGACGCCTCCTCTCGTCGGCGCACGGTCACAGTCGGCGGCCGGTGCGGGATGCGGCTCGGGCGAGCCGGAACCAGTAGAAGCCGTGGCCTCCGAGGGCGAGCAGGTACGGCAGTTCGCCGATGGCGGGGAAGCGCACCCCGCCGAACAGTTCGACCGGGTGGCGGCCCTCGAAGGCGCTCAGGTCGAGTTCGGTGGGCTGGGCGAAGCGGGAGAAGTTGTTGACGCAGAGCACCAGGTCGTCCTCGTGTTCCCGGAGGAAGGCGAGGACGGCGGGGTTGGAGGAGGGGAGTTCGGTGTAGGTGCCGAGACCGAAGGCGGGGTTCTGCTTGCGGATTTCGATCATCCGGCGGGTCCAGTGCAGCAGCGAGGACGGCGAGGCCATGGACGCCTCGACGTTGGTGACCTGGTAGCCGTATACCGGGTCCATGATCGTGGGCAGGAACAGCCGTCCGGGGTCGGAGGAGGAGAAGCCGGCGTTGCGGTCGGGGGTCCACTGCATGGGGGTGCGGACGGCGTCGCGGTCGCCGAGCCAGATGTTGTCGCCCATGGCGATCTCGTCGCCGTAGTAGAGGATCGGCGAGCCGGGCAGGGACAGCAGCAGGGCGTTGAAGAGTTCGATCTGGTTGCGGTCGTTGTCCAGGAGCGGGGCGAGGCGGCGGCGGATGCCGATGTTGGCGCGCATGCGGGGGTCCTTGGCGTACTCGGCCCACATGTAGTCGCGTTCCTCGTCGGTGACCATTTCCAGGGTCAGCTCGTCGTGGTTGCGCAGGAAGATGCCCCACTGGCAGCCCGAGGGGATGGCGGGGGTCTTGGCGAGGATCTCGGAGACGGGGTGGCGGGACTCGCGGCGTACGGCCATGAAGATGCGGGGCATGACCGGGAAGTGGAAGGCCATGTGGCATTCGTCGCCGCCGACGGCGTAGTCGCCGAAGTAGTCGACCACGTCCTCCGGCCACTGGTTCGCCTCCGCCAGCAGCACGGTGTCCGGATACTGCGCGTCGATCTCCTTGCGCACCCGCCTGAGGAAGGCGTGCGAGGCGGGCAGGTTCTCGCAGTTGGTGCCCTCGGCCGCGTACAGATACGGCACGGCGTCCAGCCGGAAGCCGTCGATGCCCAGGTCGAGCCAGAAGCGCAGGGCTGCCAGGATCTCCTCCTGCACGCGCGGGTTCTCGTAGTTGAGGTCCGGCTGGTGCGAGAAGAACCGATGGAAGTAGTACTGCCGGCGGACCGTGTCGTACGTCCAGTTGGAGGCCTCGGTGTCGACGAAGATGATCCGCGCGTCCGGATAACCCTTGTCGTCGTCCGCCCAGACGTAGAAGTCGCCGTAGGGGCCGTCCGGGTCCGTGCGGGACTCCTGGAACCACTGGTGCTGGTCGCTGGTGTGGTTCATGACGAAGTCGATGATCACGCGCATGCCCCGCTGGTGGGCGGCGTCCGCGAACTCCACGAAGTCGGCGAGGTCGCCGAAGTCGGGCAGGACGGCGGTGTAGTCGGCGACGTCGTAACCGCCGTCACGCAGCGGCGACTTGAAGAAGGGGGGCAGCCAGAGGCAGTCGACGCCGAGCCACTGCAGGTAGTCGAGCCTGGCGGTCAGTCCCTTCAGGTCGCCGATGCCGTCGCCGTCGCTGTCCTGGAAGGAGCGGACCAGGACCTCGTAGAAGACGGCTCGTTTGAACCAGTCCGGGTCGCGGTCCCTGACCGGAGTGTCCTCGAAGGTGTCCAGCACTGGTTCGTTGACAGTCATGACGCTCCTGACCCTCCGGTTCGCTGTGCGGCGCGCGGTCGCTGGACGTGCAGGACGTGCGCGGGAGCCCGCCCCGGCTCCAGGCGTACGTAGTTGGCCCTGCCCCAGTGATGGGTCTCGCCGGTGAGCTCGTCGCGCACCGGCACCGACTCGTGCCAGTCCAGGCCGAGTTGCGGCATGTCCAACGAGACCGTGGCCTCCTGGGTGTGGTGGGGGTCGAGATTGACGACCACCAGCACGGCATCCGGCCCGCTGCGTTTGCTGTATGCGATGACCGCGTCGTTGTCGGTGTGGTGGAAGCGGAGGTTTCGCAGCGCTCGCAGCGAGGGGTGCTGTCGCCGGATGGTGTTGAGGCGGGTGATGAGGGGGGTGATGGTGCGGCCCGTCTGTTCGGCGGTGTCCCAGTCGCGGGGGGTGAGCTGGTACTTCTCGGAGTGGAGGTACTCCTCGCTGCCGTCGTGCAGGGGGGTGTTCTCGCAGAGTTCGTAGCCGCTGTAGATGCCCCAGGTGGGGGAGAGGGTGGCGGCGAGGACGGCGCGGGCCTCGAAGGCGGGCCGGCCGCCGTGCTGGAGGTAGGCGTGCAGGATGTCGGGGGTGTTGGCGAAGAGGTTGGGCCGCATGTAGGAGGCGGTGTCCTGCGAGAGTTCGGTGAGGTGGTCGGTCAGTTCCTGTTTGGTGGTGCGCCAGGTGAAGTAGGTGTAGGACTGCTGGAAGCCGACGGCGGCGAGGGTGCGCATCATCGCGGGGCGGGTGAAGGCCTCGGCCAGGAAGATGACGTCGGGGTCGGTGCGGTTGACGTCGGCGATGACGCGTTCCCAGAACACCACCGGTTTGGTGTGCGGGTTGTCGACGCGGAAGATCCGCACCCCCGCTGCCATCCAGTGGCGCAGGACGCGGCAGGTCTCGGTGACCAGGCCGTCCATGTCCGCGTCGAAGGCGAGCGGGTAGATGTCCTGGTACTTCTTCGGCGGGTTCTCCGCGTGGGCGATGGTGTTGTCGGGGCGGTGGTGGAACCACTGGGGGTGTTTGTGGACCCAGGGGTGGTCGGGGGAGCACTGGAGGGCGAAGTCCAGGGCGATCTCCAGGTCGTGGC
Organism: Streptomyces yamdrokensis; assembly: GCF_053890455.1. Lineage (NCBI taxonomy): Bacteria > Bacillati > Actinomycetota > Actinomycetes > Kitasatosporales > Streptomycetaceae > Streptomyces > Streptomyces yamdrokensis. The sequence goes on along the minus strand of NZ_CM132679.1, from coordinate 463,676 downwards.
GGGCGGCCTGCCCGACGAACCAGGTGAAGTCCTCCAGGGTGCCCAGTCGGGGGTGGACGGCGTCGTGGCCGCCCTCGGGGGAGCCGATGGCCCAGGGGACGCCGACGTCGTGGGGGCCGGCGTGGAGGGTGTTGTCGGGGCCCTTGCGGAAGGTGGTGCCGATGGGGTGGATCGGGGGGAGGTAGACGACGTCGAAGCCCATCGCGGCGATCGCGGGCAGCCGGCGGGCGGCGGTGCGGAAGGTGCCGTGCGGTTCGTCCGCGGTGCCCTCGGAGCGGGGGAAGAACTCGTACCAGGAGCCGAACAGGGCGCGCTCGCGCTCCACCAGCAGCGGCAGTGGCTCACTGCCGGTGACCAGCTCCCGCAGCGGGTACCGGGCCAGCACCGCGTCCACCCCCGGCGTCAACCCCGCCGCCAGCCGGGTGCCGCTGGGCAGGGAGTCGTTCCGGAGCGTCTTCGCCGCCGCGAGTACGACGGAGCGGCCGTCGTCCTTGGGTACCCCGGCGGCGGCCCGCTCGAACAGGTCGCCGCCCTCCTCCAGCACCAGACCCGTGTCGATCCCCGCGGGTACCTTGATCCGCGCGTGGCGCCGCCAGGTGGTGACCGGATCTCCCCATGCCTCGACGCGGTAGGTCCACCGGCCCGCCGCGTCCAGGGTGATCTCCGCGCCCCACCGGTCGCTGCCCGGTGCCAGTTCACGCATCGGCGTGAACGGGCCCGGCAGGCCCTCGGGGTCGGTCAGGACGACATTGGCGGCCACCGCGTCGTGCCCCTCACGGAACACGGTCGCCGACACCTCGAACGACTCCCCGACGACCGCCTTCGCCGGCCGTCTGCCGCATTCGACGGCCGGCCGGACATCCCGCACGGGGATGCGTCCGATGGCCCTGGTCGCCTTCATGGGTCTGTACCTCCGCCGGGCTCGACGCCGGGCCGAGCCCGGTCGTGGGACGAAATGGAGGCGGGAAGGTCCCTTACCTTCCCGCCGGGGACCGCCGCTCGACCGTCGGCGGATCCCACCTGACCGCGGTGGCCGGGCGGGGCCGGTCGTTGTGTTCCCGCAGGTAAGCGGCGGGACTGGTGCGCAGGTACCGGTCGGCGGCGTCGGCCGCCTCCCGCGCGCAGCGCTTGCCCATCAGCACACAGAGGGTGTAGCCCGAGTCCTCGAACGTCGTCCGTACCGTGCGGTCGGTGGGGGCGGCGAGCATCACGCGTTCCCAGGCCCGGTAGCGACGCAACTGCCGGGCGACTTCGGCTCTGGCGGGTAGCAGCATGGCGCCGTTCACCTTTCCGTGGCTCGTCGGGGGAGACGTTTCTTCCGGCGGTCGGGCGGCGGCCGTGCGAGTGGGGGCACGGTCCCGCGACGGCGGTCGAGGGTTCTTCACACATGGTGCATGATCAGTAACCGTGCGTCCTGTTGGGCCTTGGTCCGGTGTGCCGGGCCGGATGGTGTCCGAGGCCGGTGCGAACTGCGCCCGTCCGGCGCATCGGCGGCCCCGGCCGTGTGCTCGTGTTGCACGGATGGACCAACCCGGTCACGCTGATGGTGACTCAGAAGCGCCAACCGCTCACATTTCGTGTTCGGGGCTCGTTCCGCAGGGACGAGGTGAAATCGGGAGCTTCGCGGTGAGGAGCCAACGACGATGAAGACCGCAGTGCCCTGCTACTACCACCTCGACGTGGAAGTCAGCCCGGAGCGCGTGCAACAGGTCGGCCGCATTCTGGCCGCCCACCTCCGGCACTGGGACCTGGAGAACCTGATGGAGCCCGTCTGCCGCGGCACGGAGATGCTGCTGCGCGCCATCGACGAGCACGCCACCGACAAGAACACGTCGATCGAGATGTGGTGGAACGGTCAGCACCTCATCACCGCCATCGGGGAGCGCGACCGCGCTCTGCGCCCCGACCGGGAACTGCGCGGCTGTCTGGAGCACATCGCCGCCAGCAGCGACGGCTGGGGCTGCTGCGCCACCGCGACCGGCAGCAAGGTCATCTGGTTCTCGCAGCGGGCCCGCGCCGATGAACGCGTCCCGCTCGTGCCGACCGCGCCGGACCCGGGGGTGAGCGAGGGCCTGGACCTGCCCCGCATGGTCGACGTCGCCCAGGTGGCCGGCCTGGTGCGTACTCCCGCAGGCCTCCTGGAGGCAGTCCGGTGACCCGGAGGAACAACGGACAAGGGGCGCCCGCGTGGAGCGGGCGCCCCTATCCGCTGGGGGCGGTCCATGACGGCGGGGGCACCAACTTCGCGCTGTTCAGCGAGGTCGCCGAAGGCGTCGAACTCGTCCTGGTGGACGAGTCCGGCCGCCACACCACCGTCCCGCTGACCGAGGCCGACGGCTTCGTGTGGCACGGCTACCTGCCCGGCGTCGGCCCGGGCCAGCGTTACGGCTACCGGGTGCACGGGCCGTGGGCACCGGCCGCCGGGCACCGCTGCAACCCGGCGAAGCTGCTCCTCGACCCGTACGCCACGGCCGTCGACGGGCAGATCGACAACCACCCCTCGCTCTACGAGCGCCGGTCCGACGGCCCCGACCCGGCCGACAGCGCCGGACACACCGTGCTGGGCGTGGTGACCGACCCGGCGTTCGACTGGGGCGACGACAACCGCCCCGGCCGTCCGTACGCCGACACGGTGATCTACGAGGCCCACGTCAAGGGCATGACCCGCACCCATCCGGACGTCCCGGCCGAACTGCGCGGCACCTACGCCGGACTGGCGCACCCGGCGGTGGTCGGCCATCTGACCTCGCTGGGCGTCACCGCGGTGGAGCTGATGCCGGTGCACCAATTCGTCCAGGACGGTGTGCTGCAGAGCCGGGGTCTGGCCAACTACTGGGGCTACAACACCATCGGCTACTTCGCCCCGCACAACGCCTACGCCGCCCACGGCACCCGCGGACAGCAGGTCACCGAGTTCAAGACGATGGTCCGGACCCTGCACGCGGCAGGGCTCGAGGTCATCCTGGACGTCGTCTACAACCACACCGCCGAGGGCAACGAGAAGGGCCCCACCCTCTCCTTCCGCGGCATCGACAACTCCGCGTACTACCGGCTGGTGGACGGCGACTGGTCGCACTACTACGACACCACCGGTACCGGCAACAGCCTGCTGATGCGTCACCCCTACGTACTCCAGTTGATCATGGACTCGCTGCGGTACTGGGTCACCGAGATGCATGTCGACGGCTTCCGCTTCGACCTCGCGGCCACACTGGCCCGGCAGTTCCACGAAGTGGACCGGCTCTCCGCGTTCTTCGACCTCATTCAGCAGGACCCCGTGATCAGCCGCGTCAAGCTCATCGCCGAACCGTGGGACGTCGGCGAGGGCGGTTACCAGGTGGGCAACTTCCCGCAGCTGTGGTCGGAGTGGAACGGCAAGTACCGGGACGCCGTGCGGGACTTCTGGCGCACCGAGCCGCACACGCTCGGCGAGTTCGCCTCCCGCCTCACCGGCTCCTCCGACCTGTACGCGCACAGCAGGCGACGGCCCCGCGCCAGCGTCAACTTCGTCACCGCGCACGACGGCTTCACCCTGCGCGACCTCGTCTCGTACAACGACAAGCACAACACGGCCAACGGCGAGGGCAACCGGGACGGCGAGAGCCACAACCGGTCCTGGAACAGTGGGGCGGAGGGCGACACCGACGACCCGTCCGTGCTCGAACTGCGGGCCCGCCGACAGCGGAACTTCCTTGCCACGCTGCTCCTTTCCCAGGGCATCCCGATGCTCTCGCACGGCGACGAAGTGGGCCGCAGCCAGCACGGCAACAACAACGCCTACTGCCAGGACAACGAGATCTCCTGGATAGACTGGAAGCTGACCGAGGAGCAGCGCGCCCTGCTGGACTTCACCCGGCGGGTCATCTCCCTGCGGATCGCCCACCCCGTGCTGCGCCGCCGCCGCTTCTTCCACGGCGAGCCGGCCTCCCGCGCGGGCCGGGGCCTGCCCGACCTGGTGTGGCTGCTGCCGAACGCCGAGGAGATGACCGACGCCGACTGGCGGCGCTCGGACGCGCACAGCGTCGGTGTCTTCCTCAACGGCGACGCCATCGCCGAACCGGACCCGCGGGGCCGGCGTCTGATCGACGACTCCTTCCTGCTGCTGCTCAACAGCCATTGGGAGCCGGTGGACTTCCGCCTCCCGTCCGCTGCCTACGGTGAGTGCTGGACGGCGCTGATCGACACCGCCGACCCGGAGGGCCTCCCCGACGAATCGGAGTACAAGGCCGGTACGGGGCTGACCGTGGGCTCGCGCAGCCTGGTGCTGCTGTCCCGGCCGTCGCGGACCGGGAAGTGAGGGACCGCGGTCCTCCCGGGGAGAGGCGTCCGGGAGGGCCGCGGACGTCCGGCCGCGAGGGTCAGCGGCCGCGGCGGGCGGTCACCGTGAACAGGGCGCCCTCGTTGTCGCGCAGCACGGCCTCGTCGTCGCGCAGGACCACCACGCTGCCCCCGTGCCGTTCGGCGGCGTAGGCGCAGGCCTCGACGTCCGTCACGGTGAAGTGCACCTGCCAGTGCGGCCGGATCGTGGGATCGGGCGCCGATCCCAGCGCTCCCGACTGGATGCAGGCGAGTACCTGCCCGTCCCCGCGCAGCACCACCTCGTCGCCCTCGTAGACGACCTCCGTGCGGCCCTCCCCCGGCGCGCCCCAGTCGAAGACCTCGCCGTAGAAGATGGCGGCGTCCAGGGCGTCCCGGGTGTGCAGTCTGATGAAGGAGGGCTGGGAGCGCTGCCAGCTGAGCCAGCCGGTGGACAGCTCGCCCTCCCACACCCCGAAGGTCGCGCCGTCCCGGTCGGCCAGCAGCGCCGCTCGCCCGGGGGGCAGCGAGATCGGGCCGACCGCCAGCGTGCCGCCGCGTTCCTGCACCCGCGACACCGCCTCGTCCGCACTGCGCGCGGCGAAGTAGGGGGTCCAGGCCACGGCCATCCGCCACATGTCGGCGACCGCGGCGACGCCCGCCACCGGCGTGCCGTCCTTCAGGGCGAGCCGGAACCGCTCGCCCAACCGGGCCGGACGCCACCGCCAGCCGAGGACGGCCCCGTAGAACTCCTCGGTCGTGCCGAGGTCGCGGCTGGTCAGACTCACCCAGCAGGGCGTCCCGTACACGGAGTGTGTCGAGAAGACGTCCGTCGCGCCGGAGGAGGAGGGCATGTCGTGGTTCGTCACAGTCGCGTCCCGATCGCTGATCTCGTCGGCCTGGCAGGCACCCGTGGACTCCAGTGTCCGGCCTGTAGGGCTCCGGGCGCCTGCCGAGTACCCCGGCGGTGGTACCCGGACCCGCGTGGAGGGGCCCGCGAGCATCCCCGGTGGCACAGGACGGGACGAGTGACGACGATGGAGGAGCCGGACACCCGCTGAAGGCACCCGGACACGGGTGCGGGCGGCGCGGGAGCGGTACACCGGACCCGGAGGTGACCATGCCCACGGACGGGGAAGCGGACCGGATCCTTCAGCTGGAGGAGGAGGTGCAGCAGTTGAAGGAGGCGGTCGTCTCGCACGCGGTGGTGGACCAGGCGATCGGTGTGATCGTCGTCCTCGGGCGGGTGTCGCCCGACCAGGGGTGGACGGTGCTGAGGGAGGTCTCCCAGCACACCAACGTCAAGCTCCGCGACATCGCCGGGACGATCGTGGCCTGGGGACGTACCGGTGTGCTGCCGCCTGGTATCCGGGCGGAGCTGGAGAAGACCCTGGACCGGTTCAGTCGGCCTCCGTCCGCAGTTCCTCGCGCACCTGGGCGAAACAGCTGCTGAGCAGCCGGGACACATGCATCTGCGAGATGCCGAGCAGTTCCGCGATGCTGCTCTGCGTCATGCCCCGGAAGAACCGCAGATAGAGGATGAGCCGCTCGCGCTCCGGAAGCGCCTCGAGGCAGGGACGGACCGCCACCCGGTCGACGACCGTGTCGTAGGCGGGGTCCGGGCCGCCGAGCGAGTCCCCGAGCGCGTACCCGTCCGTGCCCGGCATCTCCGCCTCCAGCGACAGCGCGGTGAAGCATTCCAGGGCCTCCGTGCCGGTGCGCACCTCGTCCTCGGTCAGCTGCGCGTACGCGGCGATCTCAGCGGTCGTCGGGGCCCGGCCGGGAGTGGTCTGCGCCAGCTCCTTGGCGGCGTGCCGCACCCGGTTGCGCAGGTCCTGGACCCGGCGCGGCACGTGCAGGGTCCACATGTGGTCACGGAAGTGGCGCTTGACCTCCCCGGTGACGGTCGGCACGGCGTACGCCTCGAAGGCGGTGCCGCGCGCCGGATCGTAGTGGTCGACGGCCTTGACCAGGCCCAGGGCCGCCACCTGGTACAGATCCTCCAGCGCCTCGCCGCGCCCGCGGAAGCGGACGGCGATCCGCTCGGCCATGGGCAGCCAGGAACGGACGAGCCCGTCCCGCAGCGCCTTGCGCTCGGGGCCCTCCGGGAGCCGGGCGAGGCGGACGAAGTCCTGGGCGGTGTCCGGGGCGTCGTGGTGAGGATGCGGCTTCGTGGTGCTGCCGGCGATACGCATGTCGCGCACCTCCCTGAGCAGGTGCCGGGTGGACGGGCACCGTGGGAGCGCGGACTCGGACCACACGGAGGAGACCCGGGGGCGGCGAGCCGGTTCCCACGGTCGTGCCTCCGGTCCGAAGCACTGGATCTCTCATTCCCCCGCGCCACCACGGTGAAACGGTTTCCCGAATCCGGCGCGGAGAACGGTGCGGGGATTTCGGGAATCGCACGTTGTGGAATCGGGGGGATTCAGTGCGTGAGACTCCGGAGGGTGACCGGGAACGTGGAGCCGGTGGGAACACGGTGGTACGGGTCGCGCCCGCCCCCGGCCCGGTGATCACCGTGGACGACGTGATGTGCGGCACGCCGCCGCGCGGACCGGTGCGGCCGGTCCGGCGGATTGTGCCAGCGCAGCGCTTGATCGGCGACCACCGTGGACGAAGTGCCTGACCACGGCGCATTCCGCTCATTTGACAGCGCGCCGAGCCCACAGATAGGAAGCAGCGACAGAAGTCGAGAGGGTGCACCGTGTACGAGCCGAACGTGGTCGGGGACTGGCAGGAGTACGACGAACATGCCGGCCTGCGGGTCCGCGTCCACCGTCTGGAATCGGGCGAGCCGCCCCGGGGACGGGACGACGCCGCTGGAGGACTGACGTACTTCAGCGTCCGCGTGACCGTGGAGAACCGCGGCGAGCGGAACGTCGGAATTCATCTCGAGGACGGTCAGATCGACGTACGGATCGGCCCGGAGGGGGAGAGCGCCTTCCTCGACTGGCGCAACTCGCAGTTCATCGAGGGATTCGACGTCTATCCGCTGCGCCGCGCCACCGCCGTGCTCTACGCGGCCGCTCCCGAGGCGTCCCTGAGCCATGTCGACGTGCAGGTGCAGCTGCGGGTCGACGAGGAGTGGACGGGCCGTCGCCTGTGGTCCGGCGGCATCGGCGCGCACGAGGGGACCGCCGGAACCCCGTCGGGCGGGGTCCGGGAAGGCCTCGCGCAGCAGATCGGCGTGTTCCTCCAGGAGCAGGCCGAGGAGGGCAGCGCCTGAACCGGCGTCAGTGCGGGACGCCGTCGATGATCTCGCGGGCGCCCTGGCGCAGCAGGGCAACGGCGACCGAGGTGCCGAGTGTCGCCGGATCCAGCCGGCCGGCCCACTCGTGGGCGTTCAGCCGCACCTTGCCGTCCGGGGTGAAGACACAGGCCCGCAAGGACAGTTCGCCGCTCCGGTCGACCCGCGCGTACCCGGCGATCGGGCTGTTGCAGTGTCCCTGCAGCACATGCAGGAACATGCGCTCGGCGGTGGCCTCCCGATGTGTGTCCGGATGGCCGAGGACGCTGACCGCGTCGATGAGGGACGTGTCGTCCTCGCGGCACTGGAGCGCGAGGATGCCCGCGCCGATGGGCGGCATCATCGTCTCGGGGGAGAGGACCTCGCTGATCACGTCGCGGCGGTCGATGCGCTCCAGACCGGAGACCGCGAGCAGTAGCGCGTCCGCCTCACCGGCGGCGAGCTTCGCCAGCCGCCGGTTGGCATTGCCTCGGAACGGTACGCACTCGAGGTGCGGGTGGGAGGCGGCCAGCTGCGCGACGCGGCGCACCGAGGAGGTGCCGATCCGGGCCCCCGCCGGCAGCTCGTCCAGGGTGAGTCCGTCCAGGTGCACGAGGGCGTCACGGACGTCGTCCCGCTCCAGGAACGCGGCGAACACGGTGCCCGCGGGGAGCGGGCGGTCGGCGGGCACGTCCTTGACGCAGTGCACCGCGAGGTCCGCCTCGCCGGCCAGCAGCGCGGCGTCGACCTCCTTGGTGAACGCCCCCTTGCCCTCCACCTGCGACAGGTCGCCCAGCCACTTGTCGCCGGTGGTCCGCACGGGGACGACCTCGGTGCGCACACCGGGCAGGGCGTCGGCCAACTCGGCCCGGACACGCTCCACCTGGGCGAGCGCCATGGGCGAGTCGCGGGAGACGATACGGATCAGTTCGGGGACGGGCATGGCGACACGATAGACCCTCCGTCGCGAGGCCGTCGCGAGGCCGGCGCGGGGCGGGCCGGTTCGGGAGTCCGGGCGACGGATGCGGCCGGACTCCCTTTGACGCGGGGCCGGGTGACGCCCGATCAGGCGTTCGGGTCGAACGGGATGCCGGAAGGCTTCGCCGCGGTGAGATGGGAGGCGAAACTCCCGTCCTTGAGGCCGAAGTTGGCACTGCCGAAGTTGTGCTGGACGAGCTTGTCGCGCAGCCCGGCCGGATAACCGTTCCAGCCGACCAGCGGCGGGTACTGCCAGGTGCCCTTGTGGTTCTCCGGCGGTTCGTCGCCCGCGCTCGCGAGCCGGAAGCAGTGCGTGCTGATGCCGTCCTTGTGATACACGATCTTCGGGTGCGTTCCCTCGAAGCGGACCGCCGACCTGGCGTGGATCGAGAACGAGCCGTGGTTGGAGGTCGAGACGTACTGGGCCGTGTCGTTCTGCACCCACACCACGACGTGCTCCCAGTCGTGGCGGTGGCCGCCGAGACCGACGCCCGGCAGCGCCTGGTCCTTCTCGAAGTACAGGGCGTAGACGATGGCGCACCAGCCGTTGTTGCACTTCGAGCGCGAGTAACCGTTGGTGCTGTCCAGATCCGGGGCGTCACGGCAGTTGCCGTTGAGGGCACCCGTCGGGTTGAGCCCGGGGTTGATCGCGCCGTCCGGGCCGATCGCGGGGGTGGGGTAACACCCGTCGGTGTCGTAGTCGTAGGCGGGCTGGAACGTCCGGTCGAGGGAGCCGGCGTCGGCCGGCAGGGCCGGCGGCGGTGCGGCGAAAGCGGTGGAGGGGAAGGCGATGACGAAGGCGAAGGCGCCGGCGAGGCCGGTCAGCCATCTCCTGCGGTGTGTTCGGAACGTGCTCGACGGCACTGCGTCCTCCTCGGAATGCGGGCGCATCCCAACGACTGTGGGGGGCAAGGGCGTTCAGCATCGCGGCTGGGCGCGTCCATGCCAAGACTGCAGGGGCGTACTGATGGTGAAGCGCTGCCCAACACTCGTGGAGCCGCCGGCGGATCACCCCACGTCGTCCGGAATGCCGGCGCCCGTACCTCCCGGCACGTGCCGTGGCCTGCGGTTCCGCCCGAAAGGCGCCGTCGGGGGCGGGTGGAGGGGTGCGCTCCGCGCGTCCGCGGATTGATTGAGTTACGCAATGAGATGGTAAAGTGGGCTCATGCGCGCATCCTCGGTCCCCGACGTCCCCGCCTCACCGGAAGTGGCCGAGATCGAGCGGGCGCTCATGCGCATCACCTATCTGGGCTCCCGTGCCCGCCAGCACGAACGTCTGATGGCCTTGGCGGGCGTCCCCCTGGACCGAGCCGCCGTCGCGCTGCTGCGGCAGGCGGCCGACACCGAACCGCTGCGGCCGGGCGAGCTGGCCGCCCGCCTGGGCGTGGAGGCGTCACACGTCACCCGCACCGTGCAGCAACTGCAGAAGTCCGGCCATGTCACCCGGGTCCCGGACCCCTGTGACCGCCGCGCCCACCGTGTCGAACTCACCGAGACGGGCCGGGAGGCCATCACCCGCATCCGTGCGGTCGGGGCGCAGGCCATGCAGGTGGCCCTGTCGGACTGGCCCCCGGCGGAACTGCGCCAGCTCGCCACGCTCTTCCACCGCATGGTCGACGACTTCCTCGCACACGCCGCCGAGGAGGAGGCGGAACCGCGCGGCGGCACCCCCGCCGGAGCCGCCTGACGCGCTCCCGCCCCGGTGGCCCCCCGTACTTACCGTCCGGTAATGTCGCGTGGCAGGCCACTGGAGGAGGAACCGTGTCACGGTCCGATCGCTCACCCCTGCTGCTCGCCGGCCTGCTGGCCGCCGCGGGCACCGCGCATTTCGCCGCCCCACGCCAGTTCGACCACATCGTGCCGCGCTCCCTGCCGGGCTCGCCCCGCACCTGGACCTATGTCAGCGGCGCCGCCGAACTCGCGCTGGCCGCCGGGGTGGCGCTGCCGCAGACCCGCAGGGCCGCCGCACTGGCCACGGCCGCCTTCTTCGTCGGGGTGTTCCCCGCCAACGTGAAGATGGCCGTCGACTGGCGCCGCCGCCCCGCCCCGCAGCAGGCCGCCGCCTGGGGACGGCTGCCCCTGCAACTGCCGCTGGTGCTGTGGGCGCGGGGCGTCGCCAAGGGCGCGGAGGGCACGTCGTGAGCGGGAACCCTGGCAAGGGCGACACGGTCGAGGACTTCGCTCTGCCGGACGGGACGGGCACCGTCCGCAAGCTGTCGGAACTGCTGGCCGAGGGGCCCGTGGTGCTGTTCTTCTATCCGGCCGCACTGAGCGCCGGCTGCACCGCGCAGGCCTGCCACTTCCGTGACCTGGCCGCCGAGTTCGCCGCGGCCGGCGCACGGCCGGTGGGCATCAGTGGTGACGCCGTGGAACGGCAGGCGGAGTTCGCCGGGCGGCACTCGCTCGGCATGCCCCTGCTGTCCGACGCCGACGGCGCCGTCCGTGAGCGGTTCGGGGTGAAGCGGGGCATCTCCCTGGTGCCGACCAAGCGTGTCACCTTCGTCATCGGGCAGGACCGCACCGTCCTCGAGGTCGTGCGCAGCGAGTTGCGGATGAACGTGCACGCCGACCGCGCGCTCGCCGCACTCCGCGACCACCGGGCATGACCCGCACCTGACGGGCGACGGGCCCACGGCCGGACCCTGCCGTGCGGGCGTGGGCCGCGCGTCCGTCGGGAGGCGGTGGTCAGAACTCCTCGTGCACCTCCGGGTCCCCGCCGATCCGCCGGTGCGCCCGGTCCGCGATGGTGTGCATCTGGGCGTCGTCCAGCGTGAAACCGAAGACGTCGAGGTTGGCGCGCTGCCGCCCGGGGTCGGCGGACTTGGGCACGGGCAGCGCCCCGAGCTGGATGTGCCAGCGCAGCACCGCCTGGGCCGGGGTGACCCCGTGGGCCTCGGCGACGGCGGCCACGGCCAGGTCGTCCAGGAGCTGCGAACCCCGGCCCAGTGGGCTCCAGCTCTCGACGAGCACGCCCTTGTCCGCGTGGTGGGAGCGCAGCTCCTCCTGGGGGAAGAAGGGATGCAGCTCGACCTGGTTGACCGAGGGCAGCACTCCGGTCTCCTTCTCCAGCCGCTCGATGTGAGCCGGCGTGAAGTTGGAGACGCCGATCGACCGGACGAGACCCTCTTCGCGCAGCTTGATCATGGCCTTCCAGGAGTCGACGTACCTGTCGACCCGGGGGAGCGGCCAGTGGATCAGATACAGGTCGACGTACTCCAGGCCGAGACGCGCGCGGGACTCCTCGAAGGAGGCGAGGGTCTCCTCGTACCCGTGGTGGCGGCCGGGGAGCTTCGTCGTCACGACGACCTCCTCGCGCGGGACACCGGCGCGGGCCACGGCACGGCCGACACCCGTCTCGTTGCGGTAGTTCGTCGCCGTGTCGACAAGGCGGTAACCCATCTCCAGTGCCGCGGCCACGGACTGCTCGGCCTGCGCGTCGTCCATCGGCCAGGTGCCGAGGCCGAGGGCGGGGATCGTCGTGCCGTCATTGAGCGTGTGGTTCGGAATGCTGATCACGAGGGGACCTTCCCGTTCGACAGTGTCGTCCTCCTCCAGCCTCACCGACCGGAGGGTCAACGATCAACCCGACGGGCGGGCCGGACCGACGGCACGGACGTATCCGGACCGGCGCAGGCCGGGGGCGGACCGACGAAGGGGGCACACGTGGCGACGGACGGGAGCGACATGGACGGCACGAAGGGCGCCGGGCAGGACACGGGCGGGGAGCGGCGCGCGGGGGTGGCGCCCGACACGGGTACGGGCGTCGAGGTGCGTCCGGTCGCCGGGCACATCGGCGCCGAGATCACGGGGGTCGACCTCGCCGACGGGCCCACAGACGCCGTGATCGCCGCCATCCGGGCGGCGGTGCTGCGCTGGAAGGTGGTGTTCTTCCGCGGGCAGCGCCTGGATCACGCTGGGCATGTGGCACTGGCCCGGCGGTTCGGCGAGCCGGTCGTCCTGCCCCGGCGGGGCAAGGTGTCGCCGCCCGGCTTCCCGGAGGTCGAGACGACCGCCGACCGGCTGGAGCTCGGCGGACGGTTCGGAATGGAGCGCGACGAATGGCTGCGCCGCCGCCGCCACACCCTGCTGCGCGGCTGGCACTGCGACCACGGAGCCCGGATCGACCCGCCCGCCGCGACGATCCTGCGCGCGGAGGCCGTGCCGCCCTACGGCGGCGACACCACGTGGTCGAACCTGGCCGCCGCCTACACCGGACTGTCCGCCCCGGTGAAAGAGTTCGCCGACAGGCTGCGGGCCGAGCACCGGCTGGGGGTCGGCTACCAGCCCCGGCCCGGTGACGACGCCTATGCGCGCCACCTGCTGGACCACCAGACCGCCACCGAGCACCCCCTGGTGCGGGTCCACCCGGAGACGGGGGAGCGGGTGCTGTTCGTCAACGGCTACTACGTCGAGCAGATCACCGGACTGTCCCGGCCCGAGAGCCGGTCGGTCCTGGAGATGCTGCTCGAGCAGGCGACCCGGCCCGAGTACACGGTGCGTTTCCGTTGGGAGCCGGGCAGCGTGGCGTTCTGGGACAACCGCGCCACCATTCACCTCGCCCCCGGTGACACCGCCCACCTCGACCACCCGCGGATCATGCACCGGGTGATGCTCGCCGGCGACGTACCGGTCGGAACCGACGGCCGCCCCTCGGAGGCGATCACCGGGACCGCCCCCGGACGCTGGTGACCGGCCGGCCGGTCCCTGCCCGGCAGCTCGCGCCGAAGGGCCGGTCACGTCAGCGGGATGGTCACCTCGTCCTCGACCGGCGGGGCGACTTCCTGGGCGAGGTTGCCGGTGGCGGCGTGGCAGCGCAGCCGGATCGCGTCCGGGCCCACGTCCAGCCGCAGGAAGCACTTGAAGAACGGCGGCGTGTAGGTGGCCGAGCCGGGCGAGAGCAACTGCGTGTAGGCCTTGCGCACGGGCAGCCTGAACCGCTTGCGCCGCTCGGGCCGGCGGCCGGTCCCGAGCAGCCCGGCGACCAGTCGCATGCGCCGGGTGACCCGGGCCGGCGTGCTCGACAGGCGGGTGGGGCCGATGCCGAGACGTTCGGCGATCACGGCCGTCGCCTCGGCCTCGGTCAGGGTGAAGAAGCGGCGCAGCCGTGTCCGGCGCGCGTAGAGCGCGCTGTAGAAGGCGAGGGAGTCGCCGCGCAGCGGATAGCAGCGGAAGTCCCGCTCGGTGACGCCGGCGACATTGACGCGCGGGATGGTGTGGGTGGCGTGCGTGAAGGCGCCGCCACCGCCCGCCACCACGTACTGGAGGGTGCGGCCGTCGTCCAGGCGGACCGGATAGCGCTGGTAGTTGTGGATGTCACCGCCGATCGCGGCCACGTAGTGGTGGGCCGGGTCACGGACGATGTCGTCGACCGTTCCCCCGCCCTCGACGGGGCAGGGATGATGCGCGCCGTCCACGTACAGCGGCGAGCCGGTCACGAGGATCTTAGGGCGCGGCCCCCGGGACACCTCGCGCAGCCAGGCTCCCTGCTCGGCGTCGACAATTCCCAGCAGACCGGTGTCGATGCCTATGATCCGCACCGGCCCCGCGTCGATCGCCCAGTACGGGCCCGGCTGCACCGCCTGCTGCTCAGGGCCGGACCGCAGCTTCCTTGCCTCGGCCAGGCGCTGTCCGTCACCGGGTCGCGGCCGGTGCCACAGCAGGGAGCGCAGCCAGGCCCGGGTGAGGGGGCGCGGTGCGGGCTCGGGCGGCAGGGGAGGGGCGCCGTCGCAGAAGACGCGCATGAATCCGCCGAGATCCTCGTACCAGTCGTGGTTGCCGGGTATCGCGTAGATGGGCGCCCTGTAGTCCTGGTACGGGCGGAAGAACTTGTCGCCGTAGTCGTCGGCGCTGCCCACGGGATAGATCACGTCGCTGGCCAGCACGGTGAACGCGGTGTCCCGGCCCTCCTTCAACAGCCCCGGTACGACGGCGTACTGGGGTTCGCCACCCTCGCCGGTGTCGCCGATGACGAGGAAGGAGAACCGGTCCGGGCCGTCGTGCCGGATCACCTTGTCGGCGGGTGCGCCGGCCGCCGCCCGCTGGGCCGCCCACCGGCTGCGGGTGCGGCCCGTCGGGTCCCCGAGCCAGGAGGCCAGAACTCCGTTGCGGGCGGCCCACAGCATGCGCGGGTCGAACCAGGAGATCTTCTCGGCCTCGGACGGCAACAGCCGCCGGTACTCGCCCCGTTGCGCTGAACCCCAGCCGGCGCCCTCGGCCGTGTCGCGTGAAGAGTCTGACATCGGAGCACCGTAACAATGGTGCCGCGGGCGGCCGGAGAGCGGGTACGGGCGACGGGTGCGGCCAGTGGCATGCCGAAGTGGATTCGTACCGTGTGGAATTGGAGGCGCCACTCACGCGGCAGGCCCGTCAGAAGGCGCGGTTCAGCAGGTCCAGCAGCGCGGTCCAGTGACGCTCGTCCGCCTCCTTGTCGTACGCGGCGGTGTCCGCCTGGGTGTAACCGTGACGTGCTCCGGCGTACACCTCGCAGCGGTGCCGGACCCCGGCCGCGGTGAGCGCCTGCTCCAGCCGTTCGATCTGCTCCTCGGGCATCGACGGGTCCTGGTCCGCATGACCGAAGTACAGCTCCGCGGTGATCCTGTCCGCCAGCAGATGAGGACTGTCCGGTGTCCCGGAGGCCAGCCGGGCCCCGTGGAATCCGGCCGCGGCCGCCACCCGGTCCGGATATGTGCCCGCGGTGTGGAGGGAGAGCACCGCGCCCATGCAGTAGCCGGTCACCGCCACGGGGCCGTCGGTCGCCGAGGGGTGGCCGGCCAGCCACCGCAGATACGCGCCGGCGTCGCGCATGGCGAGTTCCGGCGTCAGTTCCCGCATGATCGGTTCCAGGCGTCCGAAGATCTCCGGCCGCGCCCCCGGATCGATGAACTCGGGCAGTTCGACCACCGGACTGCGGCCGTGGCGGTAGAACACGTTCGGCACCAGGACCGTGTACCCGGCCTCCGCCAGCCGGTCGGCCATGGCCCGCAGTCGTGGCCGCAGTCCGAAGACGTCCATGTAGAACAGGACCGCCGGCCGGGGGCCCCCGTCGGCGGGACGCGTCAGATACGCGTCGGCGGTGCCGTCCTCGGTCGTGATGTCAACGGTGCTTCCCTGTACGGCGGTCATGGCCGGCGGGCGCCTCTCTGCGGGATGTCGAAGGGGACCCGCGCCCGCGGCGAGCGGGGCGGATCATCCCCATCGTGACATGCTCCGGACCCGGCACTTCAGCCCTGTCCGGTTCAACACGGCGCAAGAGGGGCTCCTTTGGGACATCCCGCGCCCGCCCCGGCGCGCGCGTCACCGTTACTCGAACCGCGAGGTGTCGCCCGCGCCCCGCCGTACGATTTCGGCCTCGCCACCCGAGAAGTCGATCACCGTGGTCGGTTCGGTGCCGCACTCCCCGGAGTCGAGCACCGCGTCCACCACGTGGTCGAGCCGGTCCTTGATCTCCCAGCCCTGGGTCATCGGCTCGTCCTCGCCGGGCAGCAGCAGGGTGCTGGACAGCAGGGGCTCGCCCAGCTCCGCGAGCAGCGCCTGGGTGACCACGTGCTCGGGGATGCGCACGCCGACGGTCTTCTTCTTCGGGTGCTGGAGCATGCGCGGCACCTCCTTCGTCGCGGGCAGGATGAACGTGTAGCTGCCCGGCGTGGACGCCTTGACCACGCGGAACACGTCGTTGTCGACGTGTACGAACTGGCCGAGCTGAGCGAAGTCCCGGCACACCAGGGTGAAGTGGTGCCGGTCGTCCAGCTTGCGGATGGTACGGATCCGGGCGATGCCCTCCCGGCTGCCGAGCCGGCAGCCGAGCGCGTAACAGGAGTCCGTGGGGTACGCGATCAGGGCGTCGTCGCGGATGCTCGCGGCGACCTGGGAGATGATGCGCGGCTGGGGGTTGTCGGGGTGCACGTCGAAGTACTTCGCCATTCACCGAGCTTATGCCGCCCGCACGGCAGGACCGCACACGCCCGGCCGGGGCCGCCGTGCCCCGGGCCCCGCCCGGCCCGCCCCGGCCGTGGGCGGCTCAGGTGCCTGCGGTGTGTCCGCGGTGTGCCGACGCCGTGCAGGGCTTCACCTTCACCCCGTCCGCGCGGGGTGAGCTTGCCGCATCCGTGGGGTAACGTCCGGGACCGGGCCGAAAAGGCCAGGCACACGAGGGGAAGACCGAGGTGGCAGCCCGTAACGACGGAATCCCGGGGCCGGTGAAGGCGGCCGGGGAACAGCCCGGGTGGGCACAGGAACTGCTGGAACACCTGAGGCCGGCGGGACGTGACGTCCGCAGGGTGGTCGACTGGCTCGCCGGCACCGTGCACGGGGCGGTGGCGCTCCGGGACGACACCGGCGCGCTCGTCGCCGGGACCGGGCTGACGCTGGACGAGGACCTCGTCGCCGACGTCACCTCCGGCCGAATCGCCTCCGCGGCCTGGGAGGACGGAGAGCGGCACCTGCGCCTGGTGAAGGTCGGGCACCCCGCCCGGACCTGGGCACTGGCCGTCTCCCGGAGCGCCCCGTTCGACCGGCACAGCGCCGATGTCGTCACACACACCGTCCAGGTGGTCGAGCTGCTGCTGACCGCGGGCGAGACCGCCGCGGCCGGGCAGCGGCTGCGCCGCGCCAGCGCCGACCTGCGGCTGGCGATCCTCCAGCTGCTCATGGTCGAGGACACCGTCGCCGCCCGCAGGGTGGCCGCGGGGCTCTGGCCGGGGCTGCTCGAGGCCGACACCGCGTGCGTCTACGTCGTCGAGTCCGAGCCCGCCCGCCGGGACCGCCTCGCCGAGGAGTGCCTGGACACCACCGAGGAGGAGGCGCTGGTCGTGCGGTGCCCGGCGATGGACGGTCACGTGATCGTCGTCAGCCCTCGCGAGGCGACCGCCGGTGATCTGAAGTCCCTGGTCGAACGGCATCCGGACACCTTCCTCGGCGGCAGCGTCCGGCAGAGCCTCGCCCGGACCGCCACCGCGTACGGGCAGGCCGTCAGCGCCCTCGCCGTGGCGCACTTCCGCCCGGACAAGACGGCGGTGTACGCCGAACGGACCCACCCCGAGCGGTTGATGGACCCGGCGGCGCTCCGTGGCTGGACGGCCCGGCTGCTGGGGCCCCTGGACGCCGTGCCGCACCACACCCGTGCCGAGCTCCTCGCCACCACCCGCCTCGGTCTGGAGTTCACCGCCGTCAACACGGCGAAGATCCTCGGTGTGAGCCGCAACACGGTGCGTGCCCGTATGGAACGCGTCGAGAACATGCTGGGCACCGACTTCGACGACGTCACCGCCCGAGCCGTCGTGCACCTGGCGCTGCACACCCAGTTCAACCTTCAGGACACACAGGCGGACAGTGCCTCCGAGGCGCCGTCCGCCCCCGGACTCGCACCCCTGGTGTCCGGGCCCGCCGTCCGAGCCTGGGCGGGGGAACTGCTGGAACGGCTGGACCAGGACACCCGCCCCCTGCGCCGCACCCTGCGCACCTGGATCGCCGCCGGCGGCAACGCCGAGCGGGCCGCGCAGCTCCTGGGCGTCCACGCGCAGACCGTGCGTGAGCACGTGCGCAGCGCCGAGCCGGTCCTGGAGCGCCAGTTGCTGGCCGCAGGCACCGACCTGTACGAGGTCGTGCTCGCCCATCTGGCCTTGGGAGACCTGGAGACACCGGTGTTCGCGGGGCCCGTGTCCACGCCCCCACCAGGGTGAACGACGGTCCGCCGCCCTTGTTGCGGCCGGCTCGCGCGGGGTGAAACGGGTCGTATCGGACTCAGTTGTGCACGGCTGAGTCCCGCGGCCGTCGCAGCGGGCACCGGTGCTATACACAGCCGCGTCGCCATTCACATAGGTTCGTCGTGCCGCGGGAGCACGACCGGAACGGGGGACCGGTCGCGCTCCCGCGCGTCGTGGACGCCCACGGTGCCTGCCGGATCGACTCCGCCACTCCGGGCCGCTGCTCCGGGCCGCCGCTCCGAGTCGCCGGTTCGGGTGATGCACGGCAGCATGGCCCTCGTACGCATGCTGCGGCGGGAGGTGCGCGAGGCGCATGGCCCCGCCGTCCGGCGGCGGACGTTTCAGTGAGCGGGCCCTTACGCGTGAGCGACCACGCGGTTCCCGGGAAACCGGGGGCACCGGGACGGGGGCACGGGCTGCCGGGACGCCGGAGCACCGTGCCGTCCACGGGGACCGGCCCGCGGCCGTGCGCCACCGTGCCCCGGCCCGCCACCAGTCATGAGCAGCCGAAGGAGTCCACGATCATGACGGACGTTTCGAACCGGGGCCCCGCTCCGGGCGACGACCGCGAGGTACTCACCAACCGGCAGGGTCATCCGGTCCACGACAACCAGAACCAGCGCACGGTCGGCGCCCGCGGGCCCGCCACGCTGGAGAACTACCAGTTCCTGGAGAAGATCAGCCACTTCGACCGGGAACGTATCCCCGAGCGCGTGGTGCATGCCCGCGGGGTGACCGCGTTCGGCCACTTCGAGGCGTACGGCACCTGGGGCGACGAGCCGATCAGCCGCTACACCCGCGCCAAGCTGTTCCAGGAGCGCGGCAAACGCACGGACCTGGCCGTCCGGTTCTCCACCGTCATCGGCGGCCGTGACTCCGCCGAGACGGCCCGCGACCCGCGCGGCTTCGCCGTGAAGTTCTACACCGAGGAAGGCAACTGGGACCTCGTCGGCAACAACCTGGGTGTCTTCTTCATCCGGGACGCGATCAAGTTCCCGGACGTCATCCACGCGCTCAAGCCCGACCCGGTCACCTTCGAGCAGCAGCCGCGGCGCATCTTCGACTTCATGTCGCAGACGCCCGAGAGCATGCACATGCTGATCAACCTGTTCAGTCCGCGCGGGATCCCCTCGGACTACCGGCACATGCAGGGCTTCGGCGTGAACACGTACAAGTGGGTCAACACCGAGGGTGAGACCAAACTGGTCAAGTACCACTGGATGCCGAAACAGGGCGTCCGCTCCATGACGGAGGAGGACGCCGCGAACGTCCAGGCCGACTCCCTCGGCCACGCCACCAAGGACCTCTACGAGGCGGTGGGGCGCGGCGAGCACCCCGAGTGGGAGCTGGTCGTCCAGATGATGGACGACCACGACCACCCGGAGCTGGACTTCGACCCGCTCGACGACACCAAGACCTGGCCCGAGCAGGACTTCCCGCCGAAGCCGGTCGGCAGGATGGTGCTCGACCGGATGCCGGAGAACTACTTCGCCGAGAACGAGCAGATCTCCTTCGGCACCGGTGTCCTCGTCGACGGCCTGGACTTCTCCGACGACAAGATGCTCGTCGGCCGGACGTTCTCCTACAGCGACACACAGCGCCACCGTGTGGGCCCGAACTACCTCCAGTTGCCCGTCAACCAGGCCAAGGCAGCCGAGGTACGCACCAACCAGCGGGACGGTCAGATGACCTACCACGTGGACGCGGCCGGAGAGAACCCCGCGGTCAACTACGAACCGTCGATCACCGGCGGCCTGCGCGAGGCCCTGGAGCCGTCGCACGACGAGCAGGGACCGGAGATCCGGGGCTGGCTCACCCGCAAGCGCATCCCGCGTGCCAACGACTACCAGCAGGCGGGTCAGCGTTATCTGCTCCTCGAGGACTGGGAGCGCGACGACCTGGTGAAGAACTTCGTCAACCTGATCTCCCAGTGCGACCGGGCGGTGCAGGAGCGCATGGTGTGGCACTTCCTGCTCGTCGAGAACGACCTCGGCCGCAGGGTCGGCGACGGGCTCGGCATCACCCCGAAGGACGTCGCCGGCCTGAAACCCCTCGCGGACCAGGACCTCACCGACGAGGACCGCGAGCGGCTCGCCAACCTGGGCGACAACCCGCCGCGCGACGTGCGGGGGCTCACCATGACCCACTGCGTCCCGAACGAACGGCACGTGGTGAACCGCTGAGCGTCCCCCGGATCAGGCGGTACGGCGTGCACCAGTGACGGAACGCGCTGGTGCACGCCGACGTGTTCACGCCCGCCGCCGGTGAGGCCTCGCGGCGGTGTCCCGGTTTGCTCCCCCAAAGCCACGACATTTGCCCGGACTCGTCACGCGGGACGGTGAAAACACCCCGCCCACCGATCGAAAGGGCCGCCGGCCGGGGACCACTCGGGCTATGACCAGTGCATCGTTCTCCAGTACCCTCACCCTGCCCGCCTCCGTGTGCGACCAGGCCGCACAGCACCTGGAGCTGGCCGCCAAGCGGACCGTCGACGGGGCCGGAATCCCGTTGAAGGCGTTCCGCGCGGCGGCCGACAGCGACTACACCTTCCCCGTCGCCGTGGTGGAACAGGCCGCCGCCTGCCTGCTCGTCCTGGCCACCGAAACGGCACAGACGGTACGGCCCTCGGCGCTGCGCGCCACCATCAGCGTTGCCCTGAGCCTTCGCGACGCCGCCCAGGCGGTGCACCGCCCCGCGCTCACCACCCGGTTCTGGTGAGGCCGCCGGACGGGCGACGCGGAGCAGGGTGTCAGAGGCGCTGCCACAGGGCCGGCGTACCGGCGGGCGTCCACGCGCTCTGTGCCTGGTGCGTCTGCAGGCACTGGTAGCGCACGCCGTCGCGGGTCACCGTGGCCCCGGCCGGGTAGACCCGGCCCGCGGTCCACGTGCCCTCGGCGCCGTCCTGCGGGTCCGGCGTCGCGGTCTGCGCGGGATCCGTGGTCAGGATCAGGCCGAAGCCGGCGAGGACCGGGTTGACCGGCTGGTAGAACGTGGTCCCGCCGCGCGCGCAGTCACCGGAGCCGCCGGAGGTGACGCCCTGGGCCTGGGAGCCGGCGACGAAGGGACCGCCGGAGTCGCCCGGCTCCGCGCAGACCGTCGTCCGGGTCACTCCGTCGACCGTGCCCTCGGCGTAGCTGACACTGGTGTCGTGCTGCCGGACGGTCCCGCAGTGCCATCCGGTGGTCGAGCCGGACCGGCACACCGCCGACCCCACGAGCGCCTCCACCGAGCCGGTGACCTGCACTTCCTGGCCGTCCTGCGCCCTGACGCCCGGCGTGGCCGCCCACGCGTCGTCGGTGCCCACCCACGCCATGTCCCCGCCGGGGAAGACGGAGTCCTGGAAGGTGCCCTGCGCGCTCCGGTCGAACCCGGTGGTCGTGTCGCCCCGGTCGCCGCAATGACCGGCGGTGGCGAAACCCTGCTGGGCCTCCCTGGTCACGGAGAAGCCGACCGAACAGCGGGCGGTGTCGTTGATGTAGTAGGCGTCGCCACCGGTGATGTCCTGCAGCAGCCTCGGCCGGACCGTGGACACGTGGATGGTCACGTCCTGGTCGTCGATCCCGGCGGCCTCGAAGAAGGCGGCACCGTCCGACACCGTCCGCGCCTGGACCACGAGCCGGTTCGTCGGTACGTCCACGTACCACAGCGGCGTACCGGCGGTGTCACGGGTGGCGGCCGCCGCATCCAGCTTGTCCTTGGCGGCCTGGAGTCCGGCCAGCGCGCGGGCGACGACGACGGCCTCGGCGCCCTGCGCCTCGATGGCGGCCACGTCCTTGGCGTCGGTGGTCGCGACGCTGAGCTCGTCGGAGGCCGCTCCGCGCACCCATGCGCCGGCGAACCGGTCGCCCAGGGCGTTGCGCAGGATGCCCGCGCGGGTGCCCGCCTCCGCCTCGTTGGCCAGCCGCTGGGACGCCTGCGCCGGGGTCAGGCCCAGGTCGCGCTGGAGGGCGCCGAGCATCGGCACCGGCGCGCGGTCGGTGCCGAGGGCCCGGGCCGCACCGGACGTGGGCTCCGAAGGGGGCGCGGACCCGGCCACCGCAGCGGAGGGGAGGACGGCGAGGGCGAGACCGCCGAGCGAGGCCAGGGCCGTTCGGCGTGCGGTCCGGGCATGTCTGAGGACCATTCGGTACGTCTCCTTCGTCGAGGGCGGCAAAGCTGCCGTGAGGCTGGGCTGCCGTGAGTCTGAGGTCCCGTCCGTCGGCTTCCACCGGTCCCGCGACGCCTGGCACCGCACTTCGAGGCGGCACCGGGCATGCCCGGCACGCCCTCTCGTGCGAGGACGTTCCTGGGCGGTGACCGAGCGCACCGGACACACGGGCCGAACCGGATGGGAGCGCCGGACAGGCCATAGGCCTTGCCCGTGCCGTCCGACGCGATGTCAGAAGCGGCACACTTTCGCGCTTTGGTGAGTCCGCGGGCGCCATGTGCAGTATCCGGACGCGACGGCGGGCACCTGGCATGGTCGGACGCGCACATGGTCCGGGCGGGGGAGGCGGGCACCCGGTTCGGGCCGGCCCGGTGGCGGGCCCGGGGCGAACAGCCGAAGCCGCCAGGGGTGGACGGGGCCACCCCTGGCACACAGGAGGAGCAATCCTGCGGTTTCCGTATGAAACTGGGACAAAGGCAGGGGTGTTCATCGGTGCCCCTCGAGGGTCGGTCCGTGGAGGACGACATGAACCAGGACGTGTCTCGTTCGCCGGAGCTTCCGCAGCCCCTGCGGGCCGTCGCCTCGGCACTGAGCCACGTGCCGGGCGCGGGCCACGTGGGCAGGGTCGCCGGTGGCGCGCTGGACGCGATCGGCGCGGTCTCCCCGCACGGCCGCCGGATGGCCGTCTACGCCGGGGCCGGAGCACTCGGCGTGGCGGGTGTCGTCGAGTGGCCGGTGGCCCTGACCGGCGCTGCCGTGGCCTGGCTCACCCAGCCACGCCCCGGCGGGCACCCGGCCGCCGCACCACCGAACGGTGGTGCCCCGGCCGGCGGGAACGGACAGCACCGTGCGCACACCGGGGCCGCGACCGGCGACGACCGTGGTCCCGTGCCCGAACCCTCCGCGGACCGGGGACCCGGCGACCGGCTGAACCCCTCCCGTCACCGGCCCGAACCGGCGGAGCCCTCCGTGCGCGAACAGCCCGCCAAGGTGGGCGACACCGAGACGGCGTCCGCGCTCAGGCAGGTCGCCGAGGCCACCGCGCACCACGCCACGCAGCACGCCATCCACCACCCGGGCCGGGACGGCGCACACGACCGCCACAGCGGCTGAGCCGCGATCAGGGGACGGACTTCCACAGATGCTCACTCGCTTCGACGCCGCTCCCCTCGCCGGGGCCCTGGCGGGGGCCGCCGCAGGCGCCG
This sequence comes from Streptomyces yamdrokensis, assembly GCF_053890455.1. NCBI lineage: Bacteria > Bacillati > Actinomycetota > Actinomycetes > Kitasatosporales > Streptomycetaceae > Streptomyces > Streptomyces yamdrokensis. The sequence goes on along the minus strand of NZ_CM132679.1, from coordinate 440,123 downwards.
CCCGCAGCACCGCCCAGGGGGTGTCGTCCGTCCAGGACACGACGCGCCGCATCCGTCACGTCGCCCGCAACGCCCTCCTGGGCGGCGGCCCGCACTGGCGGGCCGGACACCGCGTCCACCTGGCGCTGTGGCACCCCGGCAAAGGGGCCGGTCCGCTCGCCGGCGAGGTGGCGGCCGAACTGCTCGCCCACCCCGACGTGCTGGCGGCGTACTGGGACGAGGGACTGTCCCGTCTGGTGCTGACCGCCACAGAGGACGCGGCCGGTGACCGGGTGACCGAGCGGGCCCTGGCGATCGCCGCCCGCCTCGGACTGACCGAGGACGCCGACCCGGAGGAGCCGCCCCATCCCGGAGACCCCCGCGAGGTGCGGGTCACCGCCGCCGCGCTGCTGCTGGACTGCGCCGGCACGGCCGGAGCGCTGGCCGGGCGCGCGCTGCGCCTGCCGCGGTCCCCGAAGGCGGTCACCGCCGCCGTCACACTGATGCGGGAGAATCCCCGCTTCCGCGCCGTGCTGCGGCAGCGGTTCGGCCAAAGCGGCATGGAACTCGTCCTCGCGGCAGCCAACGCCGCCGCGCACGGCGCCGGACAGTCCCCGCTGTCGCTGGTCCTCGACGGAGCGCTGCAGACCGGCCGGCTGACCGAGGCGGTGGCACACGCCGCGGCCTTCGAGGCACTGCACGACGACATCTGCGCCGAGGAACGCACCAGTCCGCGCCGCCCCGCGAGCAGCCGCCCCGCCCTGCGGGTCACACCCGCCCAGACCTACGCGGCCAACGCCGGCACGGGCAGCGTCGCGGGCGCCGCCGCCACCCTCCTCGTCACGCACGACACGCACGAGGCCGCCGAGGCCGTCCTCGCCGGATCCCCGAAAGCGGCACGCTACGGCCCCGCCGCCTTCCACGCGGCCTTCGGTGTCTTCCTCGCCCGGTCCGGGATGCTCGTACGGAGCGGAGAGCGGCTGCGGCAACTCGAAACCGCCGACGCCCTGGTCCTGCACGCCGACGCCCTGCGCAGCCACCCGCGCGACGGCACGGACCCCGACGCCGGGAGCAGCGCGTACGACGACCCGGTCGACTCCTTCGCCGAAGCCGTCCTCGACGCCGCCCGCAGGGCCGGACTGTACGTAGTGGTCACGGGCGGCCCCGATCTCAAGGACATCACCCGCCTCGCCGACGAAGTGTCCCCGGCCGGGATGCCGTTCGGCGACGTCGTACGGGCGCTGCAGAACGACGGACACACCGTGGTGAGCGTCGCCCGCGTCACCCCGCACGGCGACGACGACGTGGCGGACGGGCTGCCCGCCGGAGACGTGGCAGTCGCCCTCACCGACGCGCAGTCGGCCGTCCCCTGGGACGCGGACGTACTCGCCCCGGGCGGGACGGCCGACGTCTGGCGGCTGCTGACGGCCGTTCCGGTCGCCCGACGGGTGGGGCGACGCTCGCAGGCCCTGGCCCGCGCGGGCGCCGCCCTCTCCGGGCTCATGGTCGCGCGGGGCGGCAAGCCCGGCGGCCGCGCCTGGCGGCGGCTCACCCGGCACGCCCCGGTGAACCTCGCCGCGGCTGGCGCCCTGCTCACCGCCTGGACCGAAGCCGCCGGTGTGGCCCGCGCCGCGCCTCCCGAACCGCGGCTGCACGTGCCCTGGCACGCCCTGGAACCGCACGAGGCGGTGGACAGGCTGAGCGGACCCGCCACCGCCGCCGGCCCCCGCGGCCTCGCCCTGCTCACCGACCGGTCCCGGCGGCAGGCCGCCCGGCTCGCCCGTACACCCGCGGTGGCGCCCGCCCGCTGGACGTGGCGGGCGGCCGGCGCCGTCCGACGGGAACTCGACGACCCCCTCACGCCCGTCCTCGCCACCGGCGCGGTCGCCTCGGCCCTGCTCGGCTCGTTCGTCGACGCGCTGCTCGTGGTCGGTGCCATGGACCTCAACGCCGTGGCGGGCGGGCTCCAGCGGCTGCGCGCGGAACAGGCACTCGCCCGGCTGGCCGCCCGGCAGCAGCCCAAGGCGCGCAGGCAGGAGACCCGCAGGCGCACGGTCACGGTCGACGCGGCCCGGCTGCGGCCGGGGGACCGGATCAGCCTCACCGCCGGCGACGTCGTACCGGCCGACGCGCGACTGCTGGAGGCGGACGGGCTCGAGGTGGACGAATCCGCCCTCACCGGTGAGTCCCTGCCCGTGACCAAGTCCGTCGAAGCCACCCCCGGCGAGCCGGTGGCCGGGCGGACCTGCATGGTGTTCGAGGGCACCACCGTCGTGGCCGGCCGGGCCGCCGCACTCGTCGTCGACACCGGGGACCGCACCGAGGCGGGCCGCGCCGTGGCACTGGCCGCCCGCACCCCGCCGCCCGCCGGCGTCCAGGCCCGGTTGCAGGAACTGACCCGCAAGGCCCTGCCGGTGACTCTCACCGGCGGCGCCCTGGTGACCGGACTGTCCCTGCTGCGCGGCAGCCCGGTACGCCGGGCCGTCAGCGGCGGTGTCGCGGTGGCCGTCGCAGCCGTCCCCGAAGGACTGCCGCTCGTCGCGACCGTCGCCCAGATGGCGGCGGCCAGCCGCCTGTCCCGGCGTGGCGTCCTGGTGCGTACCCCCAGGACCCTGGAAGCGCTCGGCAGGGTCGACACCGTCTGCTTCGACAAGACGGGGACCCTCACCGAGAACCGGCTCCGCCTGGTCCGGGTGGCGTCCTCGAACGGCACCGTCCTCGCCCCCGACGACGAGTCCGCCGTACCGGTCCTGCGGCTGGCCGCCCGCGCCTGCCCGCGGGAGGAGACGGACGAGGGGCGTCGGGTCGCGCACGCCACCGACGAGGCGGTTCTCGACGTCGCCCCGCCCGACGACACCTGGACCCCAGTCGGGGAGCTGGCCTTCGAAGCCAGCCGGGGCTACGCGGCGGCCGTCGGCCGGGACGGCGGCGACACCCACTCCGGCCCCGGTGACGTTCTCGTCGTCAAGGGAGCCCCCGAGACGGTCCTCCCCGCCTGCCGCGACCTCCCGGACGACACGGCCGGGACCGCCCACACCCTGGCGGGCCAGGGACTGCGGGTCCTCGCCGTCGCCCGGCGGCCGTGCCGGGGGCCGGACGCCGACGCCGAACTCGACGCCGGCCTCGCGGACCTGGAGTTCGTCGGGCTGATCGCCCTGGCGGACGTCCCCCGGGACACCTCCAAGGCCCTGCTCACGGAGCTGCGCCGCTCCGGCGTCCTGCCCGTCATGCTCACCGGCGACCACCCGGAGACGGCCCGCGCCATCGCCCTGCAACTGGGCTGGCCGGAGGGGACCGAGGTCGTCACCGGGGACGACCTCCTCGCCATGGGCCGCCGCGACCGGGGCCGTGCCCTGCACGGTGCCAAAGTGGTCGCCCGGGTCGCGCCCGAGCAGAAACTCCACGTGGTCGAGGCCCTGCAGCAGGCCGGCCGGGTGGTGGCGATGGCCGGCGACGGCGCCAACGACGCCGCGGCGATCCGCGCCGCCGACGTGGGTGTCGGCATCGAGGCCCGCGGCTCGGCCGCCGCCCGCAACGCCGCGGACCTCGTGCTCACCACCGGTGATCTGTCGGTCCTGGTCGACGCGTTCGTCGAGGGCCGCGCCCTGTGGCGCAGCGTCGCCGACGCGGTGAGCATCCTCATCGGCGGCAACGCGGGCGAGGTCGGCTTCAGCGTCCTGGGCACCCTGCTCGCCGGATCCTCACCGCTGTCGACCCGGCAGCTGCTGCTGGTCAACCTGCTCACCGACATGTTCCCGGCGATGGCGGTGGCGGTGACGCCGAGCGACGATCCCTCGACGGCGGCCCACGCCGAGGCCGGCCCGATGAGCCTCGACGTCCTCGGCGCACCCCTGCTGCGCGCCATCCGTCGCCGAGGCGTGACGACCTGCCTCGGCGCTGTCGCCGCCTACCTGTTCGGCCGCCTGACCCCCGGCACCGAACGGCGCTCCACCACCATGGCCCTGTGCGGCGTCGTCGGCGCACAGCTCGTGCAGACGCTGGCCGGCCGCCGGCACAGCCCGTTGGTGTGGACGACGGCCCTGGGATCCGCCGCCGTGCTCGCCGCCCTGGTCCAGACCCCCGGCGTCAGCCACTTCTTCGGCTGCGCCCCGCTGGGGCCGGTGGCGTGGACGGGCGTGACCCTGGCCATCGTCCTGTCGGCCCTGGCGCCACGCCTGGAACGCCTGGCCACGGTCCGACACCTGTACGCGCTGCTGTCCCGGCTCGCCCCGCACCTGAACGCCGCTGCCCAGCAGGCCCGGAGGCTGCTGCACAGCGGGATCGCACGGCCGGTGGTGGCGTAGACCCCGCAGCCACCGGCCCGCCGGGGCGGCCTCGGCACCGTCGGACCGGGCAGCCGGAGCCACAGCGAATGTGGGCGTGCACGGCGGCCCCGCCACGCTGCACCTCGAGGACCTGTGGAGCAGGAACGTCACGCCCACCACCGGGCTGGTCGACACCCGCTCCACCCCGACCCTGCCGAGGAGGGCGGTGGCCGGCCGGCTGCCCGACAAACAGCTGATCACCCACACCTTCCCGCTCGACCGCATGCAGGAGGCGTACGACGTCTTCGGCAACGCAGCCCGGACCGGTGCCCTCAAGGTCGTCCTCGGCGGCGAGCGACGCGAGGCCGTCCCGGCACACGAGGCCTGACGGCCGACGCCAGAGGGCGGGCCCGGCCGGCCGCCGTGGTCCCGGACCGTCCCGGACTCCCGGCCGGGACCGTTCGGCCCATGCGCCGGGCGGCCGGGTGGCGGACCCTGGAGAGACGGCGCGCGAGGAGGTGACATCCCATGGGAAGGACGGGTGGTGCACGGCCCCGCAGGGTGTGGCTGTGGCGCTGGCGGAGCAACCCGCTGCGGCGCCGCAGCGATCTGGTCGAAGCCTGGCTGCTGCTCGCCACGCTTCTTCTCACCCTGTTCGCCGTGGCGGTCACCGGCCTGGCGACGGCGGGGACGGTGGACCGGTCCCTCGCGGAGCGCCGAGCCCAGTCCCGCGCCGTCCCCGCCGTGCTCGTCGAGGACGCGGCCGACACGCTGCCCTCACCGGTGACCGAGGACGGCAGCGGGGACGGCCGCGTATGGGTGAAGGTGCGGTGGACGGCCCCCGACGGCACCAGCCGCACGGGCCGGGCCGAGGCCGAGCCCGGGGACAAGGCGGACAGTGTGGTCACCGTGTGGACGAACGACGCGGGGCGCCTCGTCTCCGAGCCGCCCGGTGGAGCGGACGCGCGGTTCCAGACCGTCATGGCCGGCCTCACGGTCGCCGCGGCCACCGGGGGAGTGGTCGTGCTCGGCGGATGGTTCGTCCGGTCCCGGATACAGCAGCGGCGCTCGCAGGAGTGGGAGGCCGAGTGGCGGCTGGTCGAGCCGACGTGGCGCAAGCGGATGACGGGGTGACGGCCGGCGGGCGAGGTGCGCTGCCGTGCGGTCGGCGGAGGACGGGTGTCCGGCCCGCCGGGGCCGCTCCTACGGAGTCTCGGGTTCCTCACCGCCCTCGCGCCTGCAGTGCAGGAAGAGGTGGGGCTCCGGCGCGGCGTCGGGGTGGGTCGGCGTGAACATCACGCTCTTCTCGGACAGCACCGTCAGCCCCGCATCGCGCACCAGGCCGATCACGTCCTGGGCGGCGAAACTGGTGACCCGCACGTTCTGCCCCATGAAGACACCGTCGAAGCCCTCCACGTCCAGGGGGACGGTCGCCAGCGCGAACAGGCCCCCCGGCCGCAGCAGCCGGGGCAGCCGCAGCAGCAGGTCGGACTGCTCGGCACGCGACATCTGGAGCAGGGCGAAATACAGGCATACGGCGTCGAACGATTCCTCCTCGATCGGCAGTTCGCGGATGTCACCGCAGCGGAACTCGGCGTCGGGCACCTGCCGGGCCGCGATCTCCACCATCACCGGTGACACGTCGACCCCCAGCACCCGGTGACCGGCCGCGGCGAGCGTCGAGGCCGTGGGCCGGCCCGTCCCGCTGCCCACGTCCAGTACCCGGCCGGCGGGCGGGAGCCGTTCCAGCAGCCACTCCAGGGAGGCCCTGTGCGCCTCGGAGGAGGCGAACGCCCTCTCGTAGTCGCTGCCCAGCGCGTCGAACACCACTGCTGCTGGTGACCTGCGCTTCTCGTCGACCAAGACGCACCCCCGTCTTTGTGTACCGATGCCGCGCATCGTGCCATTCCCTGCGGGCCCCCACAACCGTTCACCGCTCCCCCGGTACGCCGGACCGGCTTGCGGGGGTACCGGCCCGCACGGCAGGGTCGGAGCGTGCCGACTCTGCTGATCATTCATCACACGCCCTCCCCCCACTGCCAGGCGATGTTCGAAGCGGTTCTCTCCGGTGCCACGGCCCCGGAGATCGAGGACGTCCGCGTGGTACGGCGGGCGGCCCTGTCCGCCACCGCGGGCGACGTCCTGGAAGCCGACGGCTATCTTCTCGGCACCCCGGCGAACCTCGGCTACATGTCGGGGGCGCTCAAGCACTTCTTCGACCAGGTCTACTACCCGTGCCTGGACACCACCCGGGGCCGGCCCTTCGGCTACTACGTGCACGGCGGCAACGACGTCACCGGGGCGGTGCGGGGCATCGAGTCCGTCACGAAGGGCCTCGGCTGGCAGCGCGCCGCGGACGCCGTGACCGTCACGGGCGAACCGGGCAGGGCCGCCCTCGAGCGGTGCTGGGAACTGGGCGCCGCTCTTGCCGCCGGCCTCATGGACTGACGTCCGGACCGTGCCGGGGCTCCCCGCCCCGCATGCCGCGCACGGAGTGGCCGGGGGCGGTGACAGGGTTGTGGGAGCGCTCCCATCCAATGCAGGATGCCGGGCATGACCTCGCCTCCCTCGATTCGTCCGTACCGCCGCGAGGACCGGCCGGCCCTCGACGACATCTGCGTCCGCACCGCGTGCAACGGGCAGGACAGCCGCCCCTTCTACCGGGATCCGAGCATTCTCCCGGCCCTCTTCGCCGCCCCCTACGTGCATCTGGAGCCCGGACTGGCCTTCGTCCTGGACGACGGGCGGGGGCGTGCGGTCGGTTACATCCTCGGGGTCGCCGACACGGAGCGCTTCGCCCGGGAGTTCCGGACCGAGTGGCTGCCCCTGGTCGCCGACCGCTACCCCGAGCCGTCCGGGCCGCCGGCCACTTCGGACGAGGAGATGGCCTGGCTCCTGCACCACCCCGAACGGATGTCCGTCCCCGAACTGGCCGCCTATCCGGCCCATCTGCACATCGACCTGCTCCCCGGCCGGCAGGGGCTCGGCCACGGCCGGGAACTGGTGCGGACGCTCCTCGAGGCGCTGGACGGCCGCGGGGTGCCGGCGGTCCACCTCGTCATGGCGAAGGCCAACAAGCCCGCCAGGGCGTTCTACGACCGGATGGGCTTCCACGAGATCGAGGCGCGTGTCGACGATTCCGTCACCTGTCTCGGACGCTCCACCCGGGACCGCGACCGGCTGTGACGGACGGGTCGCGGCCGGCTCCGGGCGGCTGCGACCCGTCCGTACGTCGAATGGTGTCGAACACGCCATGGTCGCCGCGGAAGTGGCGCAAACGGGTGTTGCCGCTCCGCTTCATGAGGCGCAGCCTATGCTTCTGGGAGCGCTCCCATGGGTGTTTCCGCATGCGCTCCGGCGCGTACGCCCCAGTGCATCCATACCTCCGCACTCCCTGCACGGCACTCCGACGTCCGCACATCCCCCCACCCGGAAGAAGGAGATCATGAATTGGCATGGTCATGACCTACGTGTACGTATCGCATCACGTCCCTCGCTCGTCCTGAGCGTCCTCGTGGCCACACTGCTGTGCCTGGTCCCCTGGAGCGGCACCGCGGCCGCGCACGGCTCGGTCGTCGACCCGGCGTCCCGCAACTACGGCTGCTGGCTGCGCTGGGGAAGCGACTTCCAGAATCCGGCCATGGCGGACGAGGACCCCATGTGCTGGCAGGCGTGGCAGGACAACCCCAACGCCATGTGGAACTGGAACGGCCTCTACCGTAACGGCTCCGCCGGTGACTTCGAAGCCGTGATCCCGGACGGGCAGCTGTGCAGCGGCGGACGCGCCGAGGGCGGTCGTTACAACTCCATGGACACGGTGGGCGACTGGCAGGCCGACGATGTGGACAGCGACTTCACCGTCCAGTTGTACGACCAGGCCAGCCACGGCGCGGACTACTTCCTCGTCTATGTCACCCGGCAGGGCTTCGACCCCACCACCCAGCCGCTGACGTGGGACGACCTCGAACTGGTGGCTTCCACCGGCTCGTACGGCCCGAGCCAGAACTACTCGATTCCGGTGAGTACTTCCGGTTACAGCGGCCGCCATGTCGTCTACACGATCTGGCAGGCCTCGCACATGGACCAGACGTACTTCCTGTGCAGTGACGTGAACTTCGGCTGACCAGCCGTTCCCTGAGCTGCCCGGCCTCCGGAGTCCCCGCCTGCACGCCGAGTCGGGCGGGACCCGGGGGCTCGGATGTGCCTGAGTGTTCCTGAGATTCTTCGAAGAAATCGTGAGGCATTTGAACACACCGCGAGGCACCTGCGTATGAGGCGTGGGAATTTCATGCCCACCCCCGCGACTGAAGCGTAGGAGTACTGCCTTGGCACGCAACACACGCAGACGCCCCCGAGGGCCACAGCGCGCGACCTTCGCGGCGGTCGCGCTGATCCTGGGCGGAGGGGGGTTGATGGCGGCCAATGTCTACGCTTCCGCGACGGAGGACGACACCGACGGAGCCGGTCGGGCGCGGGTTCTCGGTGGCGCCACCATCGACTGCCCCGACGTGGGGACCAACCTGACCACGGTCCCCGAGAGGGCGCGGCCGGCCGTCGACAAGGAACTCGCGGCGCTGGACGAGCAGATCGCCCAGGCCTATCAGCGCCTGGCGGAGTCCGCCCCGGCCATTCAGCAGGACCCCGGTGTCGCCGACGAGAAGGTGGTGGGGCCGCTCGAGGAGGAGCGCACCGCGACCCTGGACCGCATCTCGGGCGCCATGGAGCAGGAGGGCGACCGCCCCGAGGGCCTCGGTGAACTCGCCGACTGCTCCGTGGTCGACTCCGGCAACGCGTCCGCCCAGCCCGGTGAGGGCCAGGACGGGAACGGCCAGGAGGGCGGACAGGGAGAAGAGGGCGCGGAAGGCGAACAGGGCGGCGACGAGGGCGCCGGCCAGGAGCAGGGCGGCGGAAACGGCGGCCAGGCGGGCAACGGGCCCGTCGCCGCGGACTTCGTGGACATCCAGAGCGTCCAGCCCAACGCGGCCAAGCCCGCCGACTCGGCCGACGCCTCGAAGGGCACCTTCGTCAGCAGCTGTGGCGTCAACGAGAACGGCCTGTTCAACTCGGACAACGTGATCGCCGCCCCGGGTGTCACCAACGGCGCACACCACTTCCACGACTACATCGGCAACCAGGCCACCAACGCCTTCTCCAGTGACGAGGAACTGGCGGCGGCCGACACCACCTGCGAGGACCAGGGCGACAAGTCGTCGTACTACTGGCCCGTGCTGCGGCTGCAGAACGGCACCGAGGAGCAGGACGCCAATTCCCCCGGCGGCGGCATCGAGGGCAACGTCGGTGAGATCGTGACCCCCAAGGAGGTCACGCTGACCTTCGTGGGCAACCCGCAGGGCGAGGTCACGGCCATGCCGAGGTTGCTGCGCATCATCACCGGTGACGCCAAGTCCTTCGTCAACGGCCCCGCCAACGCCAACGCGTCCTGGAGCTGCACAGGCTTCGAGGACCGGCAGCTGGCGGACAAGTACCCGCTGTGCCCCCAGGGCAGTGACGTGGTCCGCACCTTCGACTTCCAGAGCTGCTGGGACGGCCGCAACATCGACAGCGCCAACCACCGTACGCACATGGCGTTCGTGGACGCCCAGGGCAACTGCCCCTCCGGCTTCACGCCCGTGCCGCAGCTGGTCCAGCGCATCGTCTACGACGTCGACGCGCCGAGCCTGGACGACGGTGGCGCGACCACCCCGCTGTTCGCCGTGGACTCCTTCCCGGAGCAGCTGCACAAGCCGGGCACCGACCACGGCGACTTCATCAACGTCTTCGAAGAGGACCTGATGCAGGAGATGGTCGACTGCATCAACAGCGGTCGCACCTGCGGTGCCGGTGCCGGCGACGGTGAGCAGCCGGGTGAGAATCCGGAGGAGGAGCCCACCGAGGAGCCCGAGGCCCCCGACGAGGACGGCAACGACAACGGAGGCAATGACAACGGCGGTGGCGACGGTGCCGAGCAGCCGGGTGGCAACGGCAACGGCAACGGCAACGGCGACGACGGCGGCGACAAGCAGGAGAACCCCTCGGAGCCCCCGGCGGACGCCCCGGCCACCGAGGAGCCCGCGGGTGACGACGCCACCGCGCCGTCCGGTGACGAGCAGCCCGAGGTCCGGGCCTCGGCCAACGGCGACGACGTGGCAGGCGCTGGTCAAAACGACGACGGAGCCGGCCAGGCGACGCCGGGCGTCGGCACGGCGACCAACGACGGCGGACAGCAGGCCGCTGCCGCGGACTCCACCGAGCCGCAGGCCGTGAACGGCGGTCTGGCCGACACCGGAGCCCAGCTCTGGCCGGCGGCGGTGGGCGCGGTCCTGCTCGTCGCGGGCGTCGTGCTCCTGCGTCGCGTGCGACGCACCTGATCACCCGCACCAGGGCTCGGCCGATCCGGCACGGCAGGGCTGAGCCCGGACGTCCCGCAGGGTGAGCTGCGGGTGCGGTGCGACGGCGGCAGGTCTCCAGGGGCCTGCCGCCGTCGCGTGCCCGGTACCCGGGCGTCCGTGCCACCCGGACCCCCGCTACCCGGGCGCCCGGGGACGGCGCCGGCGCGTCCCCGCCCTCCGCGTCGGTGTGCGGCAGGACCCGGTCCAGCCACCGGGGTGTCCACCAGGCTGGGTTCCCGGGCAGCGTCATGACGGCCGGGGCCAGCAGCAGGCGCACGACGGTGCGTCCGCTTTGCCGACGTGTTCGGGTTCGTGGTCCGTATGGTCAGTCCCCCGCCGCCCGGCGGTATGCCGTGAGCAGCAGCGCCACGTCGTCCGGCCGGTCATCGGCCCTGCGAGCTGTCCTGACCAACTGGTCGGCGAGCTCCTCCACCGAGTCCGTACCGCTGTGCGCGAGCGTGCGGCGGATCACCTCGATCCCGGTCTCGATGTCGCTGCCGGGCTGCTCTACCAGCCCGTCGGTGTACAGCGCGAGGACACTGCCGGGCGCCAGGGTGAGCGCCGTGATCGGGTAGAAGGCGTCCGACTCGACGCCCAGCATCACGCCGCCGGCGAGAGCCAGGGTCTCGGTACGGCCGTCGGGGTGGCGCAGCAGCGGCGGCGGATGGCCGGCCCGGACCGCGAAGGCACGGCCGGTGTCCGGATCGAGTTCGACATAGCAGCAGGTGGCGAAGGCGTCCGCCTCCAGATCGGCCAGCAGCCGGTTGGTGTGCGTGATGACCTCCTGAGGAGGGTGCCCGCTGGCCGCGAAGGCGTGCACGGCGCTGCGCAACTGCCCCATGACGGCCGCGGCTTGGACGCTGTGCCCCTCCACGTCCCCGATCACCAGCGCCACCCCGCGCTCGGTCCTGATCACGTCGTACCAGTCGCCGCCGATGGCCATGCCCTGGGTTCCCGGCAGATAGCGGCCGGTACTGACCAGCCCTTCGATCGTGGGCAGCCGGTGCGGCAGCAGCCCTTCCTGCAGGCCCCGCGCGACGGCGGACTCGGCGTCGTACAGCCGGGCCCGCTCCAGCGCCTGGGCGGCCAGTCCGCTCAGCGCGATCAGCGCGGAACGCTCGTCGGGAGTGAACCGGTGGGGGACTTCCCAGCCGAGGATGCAGGAGCCGACCGGACGGCCCGACGCGATCAGCGGCAGGAACGCCCAGGCTCGCATCCGGTCCAGGGCGATCCCCGGATACGCGCCGCTCAGTTCCTTCGGCGACTCGTAGAACAGCGGGAACCGCGTGGTCAGCGCGTGCACGCCGGGCAGCTCCGAGTCCAGAGGGGTGCCCTCGAACGGGGCGAGGAAGCCCTCCGGATAGCCGGACTCCCACAGCAGGTACATCCGCTCGTCGCGGACCGCGTACAGGGCCAGCTCGCGGGCACCGAACGCGGGCAGCAACTGTTCGGACACCGCCCGGCACACGTCCATGACGGTGGCGGCCTCGGTGAGCGCACTGGCCATCTGCACGACGTGGTACAGCGCCCCCGTGCGGGGGGCGGCGACCTCCGCCGGCGGTGGCGCGGCGGGCTCCGTGCCGCGCGGGCCGGCACCCGCCCTGCCGCCGGAGGCCGTTCCGGCCGCCGCTCCGGCCTCGGACACCGGCCCGGCCACGACCCCGGCGGGCGGGCCGGTGCGGAAGACACGGCCGGTCAGACCGTGCACACCGGGGTAGAGCACGAAGCCCAGCCAGGCGCCGTTCGGGTCCCGTACCGGATAGGACACCGGCTCCTGCGACAGCATCGCCGCGCGGTAACGGTCCTCGTAGTCCGGATCGTGCAGCCAGGTGATCACCTGCCAGGGATAGTGGCCGAGCAACTCGTCCCGCCCGCAGCCCAGCAGCTCCACACAGCGCTGGTTGGCATAGGTGACCCGGCCGTCCTGGTCGAGCGAGAACAGCCCGTCGGGAAGCCGCTCGGCGGCCTCCGACGCGGTGACCCCGCCCGCCGCGTCGACGAGCGCCCCCACCAGGAGCCTGCCCGCCGACCCCGCCCGTACGACATGCCCCCACAGCTCCACCGGCCGGTAGCGGAGCCGGCCGTCCTCCGCGCTCCCGTCCAGCGCCCGGAAGTGCCGGGACCCGATCCGCAGACCCGCCCTCGCATCGCTCCGGCAGGCCCGCAGCTCGTGCACGTCGTCCGGGGACACCTGGGCCTCGATGTCCGCCAGGGTGCCGCCGAAGTCCTTCCGGGCGAGCCCGAGCAGCGCCAGCGCCTCGTCGTCCGCCCACCACCGGTCACTGTCCAGATCCCACTCGACCATGCCGAGCCGCAGGGTGTGGGCCGGCGCGGTGGGCAGTCGCACGCTGACCGGCTGGTCGTCGTACTCGGTCCGGTACGCCACGGCTTCCGCGGCCGCCGACGCGCCGCTGTCCGCCTCCGTCGGGGCAGGGGCAGGGGCAGGGGAGGGGGCGGGGGCACGCCGGACGAACTCGGTCAGGCGCTTCTCCATGCTCCGCCCCGCGTCGTGCAGCACGCGCGCCACCGCCGCCGCCCCCATCGGTTCCCGGGTCGCCGACCGCAGCACGACCAGGACTCCGACGGTCTCCCCGCCCACCGCCACCGGCTGGTGGGCGGAGGCGAACGAATAGGGCAGTGCGGCGGTGAACTGCGGGAAGCGCAGCATCGTCGCCCGCTCGTCCGGCAGCCACAGCCGCCCGCCCGAGCGGTACGCCTCTGCCATCGGCAGCGCGCCGCCCACCGGCACCCGCCACCAGGGTTTCAGCAGAGACCGCGGCACCCCGGTCACCACGCACAGCACCAGCGAACGCCGGTCGTGCGACCGCAGGTACACCAGGCCGCCGTACCCGCCGAGGGCCTCGACCGCCGCCACCACGGGCTGCGCGAGCACGTCCTCGATCCGCTCCGCGTCGTCGGCCCCGCCCGGTGCCGGGCCGGTGCCGGGCCGGTCTCCCGGCCGCTCTCCGGCCGGTACGGCGGCTGCCTCTTCCATCTCGCGTCCTCCCGGTGCGGACGCACGGGACATCATTCGCTCCTCACCAGGATGTGCCATGCCCGGTGCTCCGGCGCGGTGGGAACGGCCCCGGGCCCGTCCCGAAGGCGTCCGGCATGAACCGGACACGCTGTGGACGTGCCCCGGGCGTGAACGGGATCTGCCCACAAGAGCGCAACCTTTGGGTGAACCCGGCCGTCTCACCTGATATCAGCAGGAGCAACCCCTGGGGGCATAAAATCATGCAAAACAGAACCATCTGTGTGACCCTGGCGCTCGTGGGCGCCGCGCTGAGTACGGCGGCGGTCCCCGCCGTCGCCGTACCGGCCGCGGCTCGGGCGGCGACGGCCTCGTCCACGGCGTGCCCCACCGGCTGGGGCAGCCAGGCCAAGAGCGGCACGGCCGGCACCGCCACGACCACACCGGTGCGCGATGTCAGGACCGGCCGCCACGACTGCTACGACCGGATGGTCGTCGATGTGCCGGGTGCGGGCGGCGGTGGCAGCGCCGGCGCCGTCGGGTACACGGTCCGGTACGTCGACCGGCTGTACCAGGACGGCTCCGGCGTCCACGTCCCCGTCGCCGGCGGCGCCGTCCTCGAAGTGCGGGTGGCCTCACCGTCCTACGACCCCGAGACCGGCGAGTCCACCTATCCGGCACGCGCGGGACAGCCGCTGCCGGGTGTGGATCCGACCGGGTACCGCACCTTCAGGGACGCCCGGTTCGGCGCCAGCTTCGAGGGCGACACCCAGATCGGGCTCGGCGTGCGCGCCCGGCTGCCGTTCCGGGTGCTGCAGCTCCAGGACCGTCTCGTCGTCGACGTCGCCCACAGCTGGACGGGCACCCGCTGAGTCCCCGCACCGCCCGGCCGGAGCGGACGCGCGACGGGACCGGAAGTCATGCCTCCGCTCCGGTGCGGGCGGTGATTGTCAGTGGTGGATGCCACCCTGCCGGTATGGACGAGCTGGAGTTCATGCGCGGCAGGGTCTACGGGGCGGATCACGACGATCCGGGACCGCGCGACGGGCGGTCGTACGTGGAACTGGCCGGTGGGCCGCTGGACGGTCTGCTGCTGGACGTCACCGACCGTTTGGAGACGGAGCTGCGCGGCGGTGTCGGGCTGCCCACCGAGATGGGCCGCTACGGCGCGGGTGGCCGTGCCCTGTATGCGCCCCGCGCCGGGGGCGGAAGCGTGTTCGATTGGAGGGGGGACGTTCCGTGAGGCTCGGGGCTCGAGGTGCCGGCTGAGGGAAGACAGGAGGTGTACGCCGTAACGTCGCGGCCGGCGGGTACTGGACGGGGAGCGAGGCAGTCGTAAGGACGGGCGACGTCGTGCAGCGCCGGTCGGCTGTGCGCCGGTCGGTGGTCGCGGGCGCAAGGAGGCGGTGCGAGCCATGGGACTCCTCTCGGACAACGGCCGTGTGCTGCGTGACCGGATCGGCGATGCGATCTTCTCCCGGGTGGCGGGGCCGGACGGACCTGAGAACCAGGCCCGCATCCACGGCACGCCCGGCCCGCGCTGGTTCGGTCCCGAGCGCCCGGTCCGGCAGGTGCACGGGGACGCCTCGATGTTCATCGGCGGGCTGTCGGCGCTGCTGCTCCAGTCGCTCCATCCCCTGGCCATGGCCGCCGTCGCGGGGCACTCGGGGTTCCGCGGCGACCCCTGGGGGCGCCTCCAGCGGACCAGCACCTTCCTCGCCATGACCACCTACGGGCCGGCCGACAGCGCCCAGCGGGCCGTCGACCGGGTACGTGCCGTGCACGAGACCGTGCACGGCACCACCTCCGACGGTCAGGAGTACCGCGCCGCCGACCCCCATCTGCTGTGCTGGGTGCACATCGCGGAGGTCGACTCCTTTCTCCGTGCCCACCAGCGCTTCGGCGCCCGACCGCTGGACGCCGCCGACTGCGACGCGTACGTCGAGGACATGGCGCGCGTCGCCATCGCGCTCGGCGTGCCCGACCCACCGGCGAACCGCGCCGAGCTCACCGACCGGCTCGACGCCTACCGGAGCGAACTGCGCGCGACCCCCGAGGCGCGCAGTACGGCGCGCTTCCTGCTGCTCAACCCGCCCGTGCCCGTCTTCGCGCGGCTGCCGTACGGCGCCCTCGCAGCGGGCGCGGTGTCCCTGCTGCCGGTCTGGGCCTCGCGTGCGTTGTGGCTGCCCCGGGTGCCGCCCGCCGAGGACGTGTTCGTCCGCCCGCTCGGCACCGCCGTCACCGCCGGCATCCGCTGGGCCATGGCGTCCGGCGAGCGTGCACGGCGTGGGCAGGAGGACCGGCTGCCGGAGCCGGGGCAGGGCACCGCCGGTTGACATGCCCGACCGTGGGCACTCAGTGTCGGCCGGTGCGAGGAGGGCTCACGTGTCCGGCGCACTCGTGCGGTCCGGGCCCCGGGAGGTCGTCGTGGCGGTTCGTCATCGTCTGGTCAGAACGCCTGCGCAGACCGTTTGGGAGGTCCTCGCGGACGGCAGTCGTCATGCGGACTGGGTGGTGGGAACCTCGTCGTCCGAGCCCGTGCGGGGGCAGTGGCCCCGGCCCGGGTCCGCGATCCACTACGAGACCCGGATCGGGCCCCTTCGCCTGGCCGGCGAGACGGTCGTCCGGCGCTGCGAGCGGGGCGAGGCCCTGGAACTCGAGGCATGGGAGGGCCCGCTCGGCACGGCGCGGATCGCCGTCCGGCTGCGGCCCTGGGGGAACGAGTGCCTGGTGACCGTCGACCAGCACCCCCTGCGGGGCGCCGACGGCCGACTGCGCCGTGCGGCCGCGAAAGCGTTGATCGGACTTCGTCACGGCGCCGTGCTCGCCAGGCTGGCGGAGGTCTGTGAGACCGATGCCGCCGAGTGGGAACGCCGACGCCCGCTCGGCCAGGTCGTCGCACCCGGGCCCGGTCGCAACGGCGCCCGTGCCTGAGCCCGGGACGCCCCTTGACGTCCTGACGCCCTGGTGCTTCGGCCGGAGGGCGGGACCGGCCCCCGAGCCGCCACCGCTCAGAGCGACGGCGGCGGCGACGGTGTCGCGTCGCGCACAGCGCGGTGGACGGCGCGTGCCAGCCGTGCCCCCCAAGGGGAACGGGGGCCGGCGAAGGCGTGCGGCATCTCACCGGGAGAGGGGATGCGGGCGGCGACGCACACCGCGTCGGTGGGGGTGCCCGAACAGTCGTGACCGGCCTCCACCAGGGCCTGCACCTTTGCCTCCGTCGCGGTGGCCACCGCGTTGACCAGGGCGGCGTCGGTGAGGGACACCGGCAGGGCCACGACGATGTTGATCGTGCCGGGCGCATGTGTGCCGTCCGTGCCGTCCTTCCCGGTCGTCCTCCCGGACCCGGGGGCAGCCGCCCAGCCCCGTACGTCGATGCCCGACGTGACGATCGCCTCCGCACCCCCGTCGTGCGCGTGGGCGTACGACGCGACGTCGGCGGCCGTCATCAGACCGACCCCCGGACCGAGAGCGCCCGCACCGGTGGCGAGGTCGGCGAGGTGCCGGTCGGGGTCGGTGCGGCGGTAACCGTGGGAGACCTGAGCGTTGAGGACCCAGGACCGCTCGCCGATGCCGCCGCCCAGAACCGCGCTGCTGATCATCCGCATGCCCGGCCCGGGAATCCACAGCAGGGCGTGCAGCGGTTCGCCGTCCTCGACACGGGTCAGGCGGCGCGGGCGCAGCAGTCCGACGGAGGCGGGGGGCGGCGGGAGGACGGCAGTCACCGGGCGGAACTCCTCGGGAGGCTGGGGGTCGGCCGATCGTATGCCGGGGGCGACCGCCTTGCCCAAGGGAGGCCCGGTCAGCGCTCCGCTTCCGTCTCCGGTGCCTCCTGCGGCCGCGGCCCCCGGAAGCAGGCGGTGACGGACTTGCCGTGCGGGCAGGGGCGGGCCTCCCACTCGTCGGCCAGGGCGTCGACGAGAAGCATGCCGCGTCCGCCGGTGCCCTCCGTCCCCGGGCTACGACGGGCCGGCAGGTCCGCCGAGGTGTCGTGGACGGAGATGTGCAGACAACGGTCGTCACGGGACAGGGTCAACTGGGCGTTGCTGTGGGCGTGCCGGTGGGCGTTGGTGACCAGCTCCGACACGGTCAGCAGCACGGCGTCCACCGTCTCGGGCGCCGTGGTGGTCCAGCCCAGGGCGTCGAGGTAGTCACGGGCCCAGTCGCGCGCCGCCTTCACCTCACCGCCCATCGGCAGGGTACGCGCCCAGCCCACCGCGCGCACCGACGATCCGTCCATGAGGGTCCTTCCTGATCACGCCTGCGCGGCCCGGGCCTTCCCGGACACCGGACCGCGCCGAGGGGCGGCGGAGCCGGTCAGCGACGACCGCCGCGGAACTTGCCCAGCAGCCGCTGGGCCTGCGCCCGGCGCCGGGGATCGGCCGCGGCACGCCGCGCCTGCTCGGTCGCGCGCCGTCCCTGAGGACTCCTGGCGAACCGCTTGATGCGCTCCACGATGCCGGCCATGAGGGCTCCTTCCACGGGACCGCTCTCCGGTGGCCCGGTCGGCCGCCCAGAGGTCACTCGTCGGTCTCCTGCTCGTCTTCTTCCTTGGTTCTTGCCGGTTCCTTCCTCCACCTACCCCCTGGAGGCGGAGTCAGCCCTGCGGACGGCGGAAGGACCTCACGTCTGCTTCAGCGGCTCGTACACCTCGGGCGCGAGCCCGAACGTCCACGCCACTCCCTCCCGCGCGGTCCGCGTCGTCGGCGGCACCCGGAGCCAGTACGTGCGGTGGGTCCCGTCGGGCTCCGGGGTGGAGTTGACGACCTCCACCATCACGACCGCCTCGTCGCCGTCGAGTTCGACCCGCCACAGGGTGCCCGTCCCGTCCCGGTGGACGGGCTGCGCCCCGGAATCGGCCAGGTAGCGGTCGTAGCCGTAGTACTCGAGCATCACCCGGCGCAGCTCGGCGTTCTCCTCGGCCCGGATCCGCTCCGGCGTGAGGGTGCGCAGTTCCTCCAGGAAGGCACGCTCCACCGGCATGCCGCGCCAGGCGCACAGGGCGAACCCGTCGGGGAACTCCAGGGCCGGGCCGTCCCCGTGGTCCAGCCGGCCCGCCTCGTCGCGGTGCAGGGCGACCGGACGCTCGCACACCACCGCCACCTTCTCGAACGGCCACCACCAGCCGGCGCTGCGGCACACCTGGGCCGGCCCGTCGAGCGGGGACGGGCCGTCGGCGTCCAGGGCGGCCAGCCACGGCGCGTCGTGCTGCCCGAGCAGCGCGTCCAGCAGGATCAGTCGTATCTCCGTACGGGCGCCCGCGTCGTCGGCCGCGAGATCGTCGAGTATTCCGGCGCGGATCCGGTCCACCAGCGCCTGCGTGGAGTCCCAGAGAGCACCGCCGGTCGCCGACCAGCGGCGTGCCCAGCCCGCCGCGCCCAACCGGGCGTGCAGGCGCGCGCGTTCGGCGGCCCAGGGTGCCGTGCGCACCGCCTCGCGCACGCTCGCCCCGAAGTCCGTGCCCTGCCGCACCAGCGTCACGCCCTCGCGCGGCGAGCCGGCCCAGACCACCCGCTCCGGCTCCGGCAGCCCGGCCCGCCGGTAGGCCAGCCGCACGCCCTCCTCGGCGACGGCCCGGTCGGCGCGCACCGCGCTCGCGGCCCACGCCCGCCAGCGCCCCGGGCCGCCCTCCGCACGGTCCCCGCCCGCCCCGCCCTCCACTGGTGCAAGGCCGCCGGTCACGGCCGCCACCGCGTCAGTCTGCTCCGTCGTCGTCATTCTCAACGTCCCCTGTCCGCGCCGCTCGTTCGGTCCGTGCTTCTCGGTACTGCTTGTCCGGTGCCTGTCGTCCGTGCCGCTCAGTCGGCGACGATCCGTACCGACCCGGGGATGTACTCGCGCTGTCGGATCACGCGGTACCACCCCTTCGGCAGCGTGATCGTCGCGTGCTCCTCGTGCACCACCCGGCCGCCCTCGGGCAGATGCAACAGCAGCGGTCCGAAGGGGCCCGGCTCGCTCACCAGTTCGCCCTTGCCGACGACCGCGTGCGCATGCCCGGTGACCTCTCCCAGGGCCAGCACGAGCCGGCCCCGGACATCACGCGGCTCCTTGGGTGCGTCCCGGACGCGCGCGGGCACCGCCTCGTCCGCGACGGGCACGATCAGTACGTCTCCCTGCCGGTACATGGATCTCCCCTCCACCCCGGCGCACGGTGCTCCGGAGTCCATGCGAGGACCGTACGAGCCACCACTGACAACGCACCTTCGCGCGGCCCGCCGCCGGGCGTTGTCAGTCGCTGTTGGTAGAACTGCTGCACGCACCGTCGAAGGGCCGCTCCCGGCCCGGGTCCACGGCGGCGCCGGACCTCGTACCACCCTTCGTCCCTCACCCGCGTCACACGTCAGGAGCGGCCCGCATGACCATAGGTGGCCACCTCGAGAAGCTGTACGGCCTGCCCGCCTTCTCCTTCCCCGGACCGTCCGGGACGACGGCGGAGCTGCCCGAGCCCGGCGCCGTGGCCTGGCGGATCGCCACCGGCTCGTACGACGCCGAGGAGGCGTGGGCGGCGGCCTTCGCCCGGTTCTGCGCCCAGGTCGACACGACCGGGGTGCGGGCACTGATCGTCGGCGCCTGGGAGGACGCGTACGACTCGGCCCCGTCCGAGGTCATCCAGGCGCTGCTGGCCGCGCGCGACCGCCTGCCCGCCCTGCGGTCGGTCTTCCTCGGGGACATCACGTTCGAGGAGTGCGAGATCTCCTGGATCAACCAGACCGACGTCACCCCCCTGCTGGCCGGCTTTCCCGCCCTGGAGGAGTTCGGGGTGCGGGGAGGCCAGGGACTGGAGTTCCCCGCACTGCGCCACGAGGCGCTGCGCTCACTGACCATGGAGACCGGGGGTCTCCCGGTGGAGGTCGTCCGGGGCGTCGGGGCCAGCGAACTGCCCGCGCTGGAGCACCTCGATCTGTGGCTCGGCACCTCGTGGTACGGCGCAGACAGCGAGGCCGCCGACCTGGAGCCGATACTCTCCGGTGACCGCTTCCCGCGCCTGCGCCACCTCGCCCTGCGCAACAGCGAGATCCAGGACGAGGTGGCCGCCGCCGTGGCGTCCGCCCCGGTGATCGCCCGCCTCGACGTGCTCGACCTGTCCATGGGCACCCTCGGCGACGACGGCGCCGTCGCTCTCCTCGGCGGTCAGCCGCTGACGCATCTGAAGAAGCTCGACCTGCACCACAACTACCTCAGCGAGCCCCTCCGGCAGCGCCTGAGCGAGACCTTCGCCGACGCGGGCGTCGAGGTCGACCTCGCCCCGGAGGACGCCGACGAGGACGAGGACGAGGACGGCACCGTCCTCCGCTACGTGTCCGTCGGGGAGTGACGACCCGCGTGATGCAGCCCCAGTCGCCTCTCCCGGTGCCCGTCCGGGACGGGGCGACTGCCTCGACGGCCGGTCCGCCCGCGCGTTTCGCCGTCGTGGGCAACCCGGAGAACCGCAGGGTCACCCTCTTCTCGGAGGGAGTGCGAGCAGCCGGCTTGCCCGCACCGCGCATCGTGCCCTGGGCCGACGTCCTGCGTGCGGGCGGGGCGGACTTCGCGGCCGACGAGATCGTCCGGCTCGACTCGCCCGGCGAGAACCCGGAGGTCGACCGGCTGCTGCGGGACATCCAGGACCCCACGAGGGTCGAGGGCTCGGCGCTCTGGTACGCGCGGTTCACCCGGGCGACGCGGGGACTGCGGGGCGGCGTCCGCCTCGACGACACCGACGACCTGGCCGTCCTGTTCGACAAGCGGCGCTGCCACGCGGCCCTCGACGCGGCGGACGTCCCCGTGCCCCGGTCACCTACCTCCGGAGGGGACGCGGCACCTGTCCGGGGCTGGGACGACGTCCGGGCGGTCATGCGCGAGCACCGGATGCCGAGGCTCTTCGTCAAGCCGGCGCACGGCTCCTCGGCCTCCGGCGTTCTCGCCGTCGAGTCGTCGGCCGCCGGCCGCGTCCGGGCCACCACCTCCGTCGAACTCGCACCGGACAAGGCCCTGTTCAACTCCCTCAAGCTGCGCCGCTACGAACGGGAGCGGGACATCGCCGCGATCGTCGACGCACTGGCACCCGACGGACTGCATCTCGAACGCTGGCTGCCCAAGGCCTCGCTGCGGGGCCGCGTCGCCGATCTGCGGATCGTGGTGGTGGCCGGCCGCGCGACCCACGCCGTGGTGCGCACCAGCACCTCACCACTGACCAACCTCCACCTCGGCGGCAGCCGCGGCGACCTGGACGCGGTCCGGGAAGCGGTACGAGCGGGAGGCGGCCGGTGGTCCGACGTCCTCGCCGTGTGCGAGCGGGCGGCGGCCTGCTTCCCCCGCACCCTGTGCGTGGGCGTCGACCTGCTCCCGGCCGTCGGCTGGCGCCGGTTCGCGGTCGGCGAGGTCAACGCCTTCGGTGACCTGCTGCCCCGCCTCACGGGTCTGCCGGACAGCGGAGCGGAGGGCCTCGACACCTACGCGGCACAGATCGCCGCCGTCCTGCACCGCACCGGCACCGCAGACGCCCCACCGCACCCGAGCCGTCGGCACCACCCGCAGCACCCGCACGATCCACACAGAACAGGAACCACCACCCATGCCCGCGCCTGACCCGACGCCCCCCGCGCCCGCACCGCGCGCCCCGCAGGCCGCCGGCCCCACCCCACCACCCCCGGCGCACCGGCAACCGGACCGGCACGAGCCCGACATGAACGAGATCGTCGGCAGCCACGACATCCTGCTCGTCACGCTCGACACCCTCCGCCACGACGTCGCCGCCGGACTCGCCGCCACCGGCCGCACCCCGAACCTGACCCGACTGCTGCCCGGCGGCCGGTGGGAGGAGCGGCACGCACCGGGAAGCTTCACCTACGCCTCGCACCAGGCGATCTTCGCCGGCTTCCTGCCGACGCCGGCCACCCCCGGCCCGCACCCCCGCCTGTTCGCGGCCCGCTTCGCCGGCAGCGAGACCACGGCCGACGGCACCTTCGTGTACGACACCCCGGACCTGGTGTCGGGCCTGGCGAAGGAGGGCTACCGCACGGTGTGCATCGGCGGAGTCGGCTTCTTCGACCGGCAGGGCCCCCTCGGATCGGTACTCCCCGGGATGTTCCAGGAGTCCCACTGGGAACCGGAGTTCGGCGTCGCCTCGCCCACCTCGTTCGAGACCCAGGTGACCCGCGCGGAAGAAGTCGTACGGGAACTGCCCGACGAACAAAGGCTGTTCCTCTTCGTCAACGTCGCCGCCCTGCACCAGCCGAACTGGTTCCACCTGCCCGGCGCCACCCGGGCCGACGGTGACACGCGCGCGACGCACGCCGCCGCCCTGGAGTACGTCGACCGGCACATCGGGCGCCTCTTCGCCGCCGCGAGCAGCAGGCGCCCCTGCTTCACCGTCGTCTGCTCCGACCACGGCACCGCATACGGCGACGACGGATACACCGGCCACCGCATCGGCCACCCGTCCGTGTGGACCGTGCCCTACGCCCACTTCCTCCTGGACCACACCCCCGCCGAGGCCGCCCGATGACCACCGTCACCAGCACCCGCACCGGCGGCACGCCCCCGGCGAGCCCGTACCAGAACTACGTCTACGCCTACCCGCACAAGACCGCCTACCGGCGGCTCCCCGACCGCCCGCTCCTGCGCGACCTGTGGGCCGCCGAACCCAAGGACGCCCTCTCCCTCTACCTGCACATCCCGTTCTGCGAGGTCCGCTGCGGCTTCTGCAACCTCTTCACCCGTATCGGCGCCCCCGACGGCCTCACCGGTGCCTACCTGGACGCCCTGGACCGGCAGGCGACCGCAGTGCGCGAGGCCCTGGGCGAGCGGAACGGCGTGCGGTTCGCCACCGCGGCCTTCGGCGGAGGCACCCCCACCTTCCTCACCGCCGCCGAACTCGAGCGGCTCTGCGACATCGCCGAACACCGCATGGGCGCCGACCTGCGCGCCGTCCCCCTCTCCGTGGAGGCCTCACCCGCCACGGCCACCGCCGACCGGCTCGCGGTCCTCGAAGCGCGCGGCACCACCCGGCTGAGCCTGGGCGTCCAGAGCTTCGACGACACCGAGGCCCGCGCCGCCGTACGACCGCAGCGCCGCGCCGACGTCGAGGCGGCCCTCGGACGTGTCCGCGAGGCCCGCATCCCCCTCCTCAACATCGACCTGATCTACGGTATCGACGGCCAGACCGAGCGGACCTGGCTGCGTTCCCTGAACGCCGCCCTGGCCTGGCAGCCCGAGGAGCTCTACCTCTACCCGCTCTACATACGCCCCCTGACCGGCCTCGGCCGCCGCGCACCGGACACGGACCCGGCCTGGGACGAGCAGCGGCTGCGCCTGTACCGGCTGGGCCGCGACCACCTCCTGGCCCGCGGCTACACCCAGCAGTCCATGCGCATGTTCCGCCGGGCCGACGCCCCGCCGCAGGATGCGGACGACTACGCCTGCCAGACCGACGGCATGATCGGCCTCGGCTGCGGCGCCCGCTCGTACACCGCCGGCCTGCACTACTCCTTCGACTACGCCGTCGGCATGCACGAGATCCGCGGCATCATCGACGACTACGTCCGGCGCCCGGCCGCAGGCCTGGCCCGAGCCGAGTACGGCCGGGTGATCGGCATCGACGAGGCCCGCCGCCGTCACCTCATCCAGTCACTGCTCCAGGCGGACGGCCTCGACACCGCCGACTACCGGGCCCGGTTCGACAGCACGCCCCAGGACGACTTCGGCACCGAACTGTCCCGGTTCGCCGACCGGGGCTGGCTGGCGGACGACGGCCCGCGCCCCCCGCTGCTGCGACTGACCCCGGAAGGGCTCGCCCACTCCGACGCCATCGGACCGGAACTGTTCTCCCCGGCCGTCCGGGCCGCCATGGCCGCCTACGAGCGGAAGTGAGACCCGCCCCATGAACAGCTCCGTGACCAGCCACCCGAACGGCCCCATGGACCTGACCGTGCTCTACCGCGGTCCGCTCGCCTCGTGCGACTACGACTGCCCGTACTGCCCCTTCGCCAAGCGCCGCGACAGCCGGGAGCAACTGCGCGCCGACCGTGCCGCCCTGGAACGGTTCGCCCACTGGGCCACCGCGCAGACCGGCGACCGCCTCTCCCTCCTCTTCACCCCCTGGGGCGAGGGCCTGGTCCGCTCCTGGTACCGGCGCGCCCTGACCGAACTCTCCCACCGGCCGCACATCCGCCGGGTCGCCATCCAGACCAACCTCAGCTGCCGTACCGACTGGCTCGCCGACGCCGACCTCGACACCCTCGCCCTGTGGTGCACCTACCACCCGGGACAGACCCCGTACGACCGCTTCCTGGCCAGGAGCCACGAACTGGCCCGCCTCGGCGTCCGGTTCAGCGTCGGCATCGTCGGCCTGCCCGAACACCTGGAGTCGGCCCGGCGGCTGCGCGCCGAACTGCCGGACCAGGTGTACCTGTGGGTCAACGCCGCCGAGGGCCGCACGTACGACGACGCCGAGGCGGACGTGTGGACGGAACTGGATCCGCTGTTCGGCTACAGCCGTCACCCGCACGCCAGCGCGGGTCTGCCCTGCCGTACCGGGGAGTCCGTGATCTCCGTCGACGGCGGGGGCACGGTCCGCCGCTGCCACTTCGTCCGCACCGAACTGGGCAACCTCTACGACGGCAGCTACCGGCAGGCCCTGGCCCCACGCGCCTGCCCCCTCACCAGCTGCGACTGCCACATCGGCTACGTCCACCTCGAAACGCTGCCGCTGTACGACGTGTTCGCGGGTGGTGTCCTGGAACGCGTCCCGGCAACGCCCGTGCGACGCGGATCAAACGACGGGACGGGTTTGCCGCTGGACTCAGCGGCAAGTCGGTGTCCATGAGTGAACAGAACAAGAACCCGAATCAGAAGACCACTTCCACCCGGAACGCCGCGGCCAAGGCCCAGAACGCCACGGAGAAGGCGACCGCTCCCGCCGAGCGGGCTGCAGGCGGCGCCGCCACCAAGGTGGGTGACGCGGCGTCAGTGGCCAAGTCGGGCGCCGAGCGCGCGGCCGGAGCGGCGAACGGCGCCGTGCAGAGCGCGGCCAAGGGAGTCGAGGCGGGCCGTAAGGCGGTCGTCGCCACCTCGGGTCAGGTCGCCGCCACCGCGGTGACCGCCTGGACGGTCCTCTCGAACCGCAAGCTCGTCGCCACCGGCGTCGGAGCCGGCCTGACCGTACTGAGCGCCGCGTCCTACGCGGTGGGCCGCCGTGCGGAACGCCACGCCCACGGTCCTCTCACGCGGATGACCGGCGGACGCATCTGACCCGGGGCGGGGCGGGACGGGCGGTTCCACTCGCGCGGTGCGGCCTCGAAGAGGAAGGATGTGTCCGCAAGCGCAGAATCAACCCCTGCCAAGGAGTGGGCACATGCAGCACGAGCGAGCGGGCGGTCCGGCCGGTCCCGAGGATCTCGTCGACGTCGCCCGGCTGGTCACGGCGTACTACGCGGTGCACCCGGACCCGGAGGACGCGGGGCAGCGTGTCGCTTTCGGGACGTCCGGGCACCGCGGCTCGTCCCTGACGGGCGCGTTCAACGAGGACCACATCGCCGCGACCAGCCAGGCCATCTGCGAGTACCGCGCCGAGCAGGGCACCGACGGCCCGCTCTACCTGGGTGCCGACACCCACGCGCTCTCCGAGCCGGCCAGGGTGACCGCCCTGGAGGTGTTCGCCGCCAACGGCGTCACGGTGCTCATCGACAGTGCCGACGGCTACACGCCGACCCCGGCGGTCTCGCACGCGATCCTCACCCACAACCGCGGCCGCACCAGCGGCCTCGCGGACGGCGTCGTCGTCACCCCGTCCCACAACCCGCCCGCCGACGGCGGCTTCAAGTACAACCCGCCCAGCGGCGGCCCCGCAGGTTCCGAGGCGACCACCTGGATCCAGGACCGGGCGAACGCCCTGATCCGTGACGGTCTCAAGGGTGTCCGGCGCATTTCCCACGCCCGTGCCCTCGCCGCTCCCGGCACCGGCCGTCACGACTTCCTCGGGACCTACGTCGCCGACCTGCCGGCGGTGCTGGACCTGGACGCGATCCGGACGGCCGGCATCCGCATCGGGGCCGACCCGCTGGGCGGGGCGTCCGTCGCCTACTGGGGCCGTATCGCCGAGCAGCACGGCATCGACCTCACCGTGGTCAACCCCCTCACCGATCCCACCTGGCGGTTCATGACCCTGGACTGGGACGGCAAGATCCGCATGGACTGCTCGTCGCCGTACGCCATGGCCTCCCTCATCGCGCAGCGGGACCGCTTCGACCTCGCCACCGGCAACGACGCGGACGCCGACCGGCACGGCATCGTCACCCCGGACGCCGGCCTGATGAACCCCAACCACTACCTCGCCACAGCCATCCAGTACCTCTACGCGCACCGGGAGCAGTGGCCGGCCGGGGCCGGCGTGGGCAAAACACTGGTGTCGTCCGCGATGATCGACCGGGTCGCCGCCGACCTGAAACGCGAACTGGTCGAGGTGCCCGTCGGCTTCAAGTGGTTCGTCGGCGGACTGGCGGACGGCACCCTCGGCTTCGGCGGCGAGGAGTCCGCCGGCGCCTCCTTCCTGCGCCGCGACGGCTCGGTGTGGACCACCGACAAGGACGGCATCCTCCTCGCGCTGCTCGCCTCCGAGATCACCGCGGTCACCGGGAAGACGCCCTCCGAGCACTACGCCGCGCTCACCGCCCGCTTCGGTGAGCCCGCCTACGAACGGATCGACGCCCCGGCGACCCGGGAGGAGAAGGCCCGTCTGGCCAGGCTCTCGCCCGCGCAGGTCACCGCCGACACCCTCGCCGGGGAGGCGGTCACCGGGGTGCTCACCGAGGCCCCCGGCAACGGCGCGTCCATCGGCGGCATCAAGGTGACCACGGCCAACGCCTGGTTCGCGGCCCGCCCTTCGGGAACAGAGGACGTGTACAAGATCTACGCCGAGTCCTTCCAGGGACCCGGCCACCTCCGCCGGGTGCAGGAGGAGGCCAAGGCGGTGGTGCTGTCGGCACTGGGCGGCTGAGGAGTTCTGCGCCGCGCGGTGTGCGGGGCCGGCGGCACGTCAGCCGGCCGGGACCGCCGGCGTGGCCGGAGACGGGGAGGCGAGGCCGGACGGAACGGACGTCGCCGTGGGCAGTTCCGCGGGGACGTCCTCCGACTGCTGCAGCACCGTGTCGCCGGGCCCCTGCTCCGAGGTGCCCGCGCCGGTGGACAGCTGGGACCACGTGCCCAGGACCAGCGCGATCGCGGCGGCCGTACCGACCACCCGGCAGACGCGGCGTGCTCTGGCACGCCCGTCCAGGTTCCGCCACGACGGGCCCTCCCACGGGTCGTCGGGGTACCAGAGGTCACCGACGGCGCCCGTACCGCCGGCCCCCGGCCCCGCCGTGTGTCCGCGGGCCGGCCGCGGCTGCCACCCCGACGCCCGCTGCAGGGCGGAGGGTTCGACGGGTGCGGTGGCGCGAATGGCGCGTTCGTCGTCCGTGAGGAACCGCTGCCAGACCTCGTCCGGCACCGACGGCGTCCCGTCCCTGTCCTTTGGTGTCTCGCCGTCAGGTCGCTGCGCGGTCACGTCCGTTCGTTCCTCTCCGGTGCGGGAGCCCGCCGACGACACCACAGCTCACTCGCACCAGGACCCCGGGCAGGATCATCCCACAGCACGAAATCGTCGGGCCAGGGGCCCGGCGCCCCGGACGCGGGGCGTCCGGACCGGTGGGACTCGATTGCATGAAGGTCCGAGGCGGGGCCGGAACGCGGCTCGACACCGCTGGAGCAGGTCGTGACCGACGAGGAACCGCCAACGGGCCGGACCGCGTCCCGCATGCCGGGAGTGGGCCCGCTGCCGCTGATGGCGGCCGGCCCCGCCGTCGCCGGACTCGTCGGTGGCCGGCGCCGCACCGGGGTGACCGGCGTACCGGCCCTGCTGCTCCGCCGGGCGAGCGCGCGCATCCGCCGGAGGATCCGGCACACGGCGCGCCCCCGAGGCTCTCCCGCGAGGACCTGGTCCGGCATGCCGGCGTGCCGCCCGGCGACGCCGCCGCGACGCACCGCCGGGCGGGGGGCGGGTGCCCGTCGCCGTGTCGGTGGTGGCGCAGCAGGAGGGGTACGGGCCGGGCGGGGGCGAGGTACAAAGGACCCATGCCGGAGTGTGGGGTCCCCACCGGGACGGGTGACGACGTCGACGCCGTCACCCGTGCGGTCCTGACCGCCTCACGGCTGCTCGTGGAGGTCTCCGCGCGGTCCCTGGGCGCGGTCGAGGACCGGGTGACCCTGCCGCAGTTCCGCATGCTGGGGGTGCTGTCCACCCGTGGCGACACCACATTGGTCGCCCTCGCCGAGCTGCTCCACGTCGCCCCGTCCACCGCGATGCGCATGGTCGACCGGCTGATCGCGGCCGGACTCGCCGTACGGCAGACCAATCCGGCCAACCGCCGCGAGACGCTGCTGCGGCTGACCGACGAGGGCCGGCGGATCGTCGCGGACGTCACCGCGCGGCGCCGTGCCGAGATCGCCGCGATCGTCGGACGGCTCGCCCCCGAGGAGCGGACGGCGCTCGTCGGGGCACTCACCGCGTTCAACGAGGCGGGTGGCGAGCCGCCGGCTCCGGACGACCCCCGGGGGCCCGGAACCGCAGTTCCCGGACGCCCCGTGGCTCCGCCCGCCGGGCCCGTATGACGAGGACAAAGGCGCGCCGCGGGAGTGACCCGGCCGATGGGGATGGAGTGTTGTTGCCGAAGCGGCAACAACACTCCATCCCCATCGGATCTTCCCCTCATGCTCGGAGCACGGTCCCGGCGCGGGACGGATCCGGAGTGAGGAGCACGCATGTCATCGCAGCAGCCCACGCACGACCGCATCCACCGGCTGGTCGCCTCGCCCGCGGGCCGCGTCCATCTGGTGGAGCAGGGCACCGGCCCGCTGGTTCTGCTCGTGCACGGATTCCCCGAGTCCTGGTACTCCTGGCGCCACCAGCTGCCCGCTCTGGCGGCGGCCGGGTACCGCGCGGTGGCCATCGACGTCCGCGGCTACGGCCGCTCCTCCCGGCCGGCCGCCACGGACGCCTACCGCATGACGGAGCTGGTGGCGGACAACGTCGCGGTCGTGCACGCCCTGGGAGAGCGGTCCGCCGTGATCGTCGGACACGACTGGGGATCGACGATCGCCGCCGACTCCGCCCTGCTCAGGCCGGACGTGTTCCGTGCGGTGGGCCTCCTCGCCGTGCCCTACGCCCCGCCCGGTGGCCCGAGGCCGAGCACCGTCTTCGCCTCGATGGGCGGCGACGAGGAGTTCTACGTCTCCTACTTCCAGGAGCCCGGCCGTGCCGAAGCCGAGATCGAACCGGACGTACGCGGCTGGCTGGCCGGCTTCTACGCGGCGCTGTCCGCCGACACCATGCCCGCTCCAAAAGCTCCGGGGCCGTACTTCGTCGGTCCGGGCGGCACCCTGCGTGACCGGTTCCCCGCCGGCCCGCGGCCCGCATGGCTCGGCGAGGCCGACCTCGACGTCTACGCCGAGGAGTTCGAACGCACCGGGATGAGCGGAGCCCTGGCCCGCTACCGGAACATGGACCGCGACTGGGAGGACCTCGCAGGCCACACCGGCGCACCTCTCACACAGCCGTCCCTGTTCGTCGGCGGTGCTCTGGACGCGTCCACGACCTGGATGGGTGACGCCATCGAGGCCTTCCCCGCCACACTCCCGGGGCTGTGGTCCTCCCGCATCCTCGACGGCTGCGGCCACTGGATCCAGCAGGAACGGCCCGAGGAGACCAACGCGATCCTCACGGACTGGCTCGCCGCGCTGCCGGCATCCTGAGCGTGCGGGAGCGGACGGCCGGGCTTCAAATATGCATGCTAAGTTCCTATTTGAGAGGCTCTCGCACACGGGGACGTACAGGACGGTGACACCCGATGACGGCAGGCGGCGGCGACCCCACCCCCGAGTACGGTGACGAAGACCCGCTGCCCCGGATGCTGTGTGACACGGCCGCGCTGGCGGCCCTCGAGGACGCACCGGCCGGCGCCCTGTGGAGGCTCGCGGAGCCCGGCCGGCAACTCGACGCCAACGTCGTGCACATTCCGCCCGGCCGGCAGGTCGACACGCATCGGGAGCCCGACCTCGACGTCCTTCTCCTCGTCCTGGCCGGCGAAGGCTCGCTGACCGCACCCGACGGCACGCAGCCCTTGCGTGCGGGCACCCTGGCCTGGCTCCCGCACGGCTCCACGCGCGCGCTCGCCGCCGGGGCCCGGGGGCTGACCTACCTGACCGTGCACCGCCGCCGCCCCGGGATGCGGATCAAGCCGTCCGGCACGGCGACGCCTGGGGCCGGCCGGCCCCAGCGGCAGTGACTGGACGTATCTTTCATCCAGAGGGTGTAATTCGAGTCAACAAAGTGATAACAGCAGACAACTTCTGAACGCTTTGAGTGGTCTAGTTCGCCATGAAGATCTCTTTCCTGATCCACAACGCCTATGGCATCGGAGGCACGATCACCACCACGTTCAACCTCGCCGCCGCGCTGGCCGAACGGCACGACGTGGAGATCGTCTCCGTGCTACGGCACCGGGAGCACCCGAACCTCACTCCGCACCCCGATGTGAGGCTCCGGCACCTGGTGGATCTCAGGCAGGAGAAGGACGACCCCCGGCACCGAAGACCGGCCAAGGTGTTCCCCCCGGCCGAGTACCGCTACCACCAGTACAGCGAGCTGACGGACCAGCGGATCGCCGCGTGTCTGGAGTCCACCGACGCCGACGTGGTCATCGGGACCCGGCCGGGGCTGAACGTGCACCTCGCGTTCCAGGCCCCGGAGCATGTCGCGCGGATCGGCCAGGAACACCTCACCCTGGACAACCACCCGCCCCGGCTGCGCACCGCGCTGCGCCGCGCCTACCGCCGCCTCGACGTGCTCACCACCGTCACGGAGGCGGACGCCGACTCCTACCGGCGCAAGATGCGGCTGCCCGGCGTACGGGTGGAGGCACTGCCGAACAGCGTCCCCGACCCCGTCCTGCCCGCCGCCGACGGCACCGCCAAGGTGGTCGTCGCAGCCGGCCGGCTGGTCCCCGTCAAGCGCTACGACCTGATCATCCGGGCGTTCGCCCGGGTCGCCGCCGCCCACCCGGACTGGCAGCTGCGCATCTACGGCAAGGGCGAGGAACAGGCCGCGCTGCGCCGTCTGGTCGACTCGCTGGGCCTGTGGAACAACGTCTTCCTCATGGGTGCGGCGACCCCGATGGAGGCTGAGTGGGTCAAGGGCTCCATCGGCGTGGCCGCCTCCAACTTCGAGCCGTTCGGCATGACCATCGTCGAGGCGATGCGCTGCGGACTGCCCGTCGTGAGCACCGACTGCCCCTACGGGCCCGGCGAGATCATCAAGGACGGCGTCGACGGCCGGCTCGTGCCCGTCGGTGACGCCGACGCCCTCGGCGCGGCCCTGCTGGAGCTCGTCGGTGACGACGAACGGCGTCGCCGCATGGGCAGGGCAGCCCTCGACAACGCCCGCCGGTACGCCCCCGGACCCGTCGTGGCACAGGCGGAACGCCTCGCCGGGGAGGCCGTGGCGGCCAGAAGCACCGGCCGGCGCCCCGCACCGGAAGAGGGCCGGGCCCACCGGACCCTGTCCGGCCAGAGCCACGCCGCCGCCGACCTCGCCCTCGCCGCTGCCTCCGAGGCGCTGCGCACCCTACGGAAGGGACGCCGATGAGTACCGCCGCACAGGACACGGGCGCACCGCGCGCCCACTGCACGGTCGACGCCGACGGCCGGACCGCCTTCCGTGTCGCACTCCGCTCGGCCGGACGCCCCCGGCTGGCCCTGGTACCGAGAACGGGGAAGAACGCGCCGGAACCGCCGACGCGCCTCCTCGAGCTCGAACCCCACGGCGGCGACGAAAGCTGCCTCCACGCGGTGCTCGAACCGCTGCCGGCCCTCGCCGAGGGCCGCTGGGACGCGTACCTGATGAGGGAACCGGACGCCGTGAGGGAACGGCTGCGCCCCGGCCTGCGGGACCTGCGCGCCCTCGTCGACGGAAGCCTGCGCGAGCGGCCGTCCCCGGTGGCCGTCCGGGTGCCCTACGCCACGAAGGACGGGTTCCTCGCGGTCCGGGCATGGCTGCGCACCGCCCACGCCGAGGCAGGCCGCCTGGACCTCGCGGACGGTGCGATGACGGTCAACGCGCGCCTGCACGGCGCCGAACTATCCGACGGCGCGACCGCGTTGCTCCGGCTGCGCAGTGACAAGGGCACCACGCGCTCCTTCCCGGCGCGGACCGAGGGCGGCGCCTTCTCCTTCACCGCGTCCCTCGGGGAGCTGACCGGCGGGATGCCCGGCGACCAGGTCTGGGACGCCTTCCTCCGGCCCGCCGCCGACGCCCCACTGGTCCGCATCGGCCGACTGCTCGACGACCTGGCCGACCGCAAGGCGGTGTACGCGTACCCGGCGCTCACCGTCGGCGAAGCCGCCGCGCGCCCGTACTACACCGTCGACAACGACCTCGCCGTCGAGGTGACCGCCGTGCACTGAACCGGCCCCGTTCCGGTGTGCGACGAGCCGCATATGTGCAGGAGGGCAGGCCGCGTGTTCCACGTTCCGCCCCCGGCAGCGCCGCAGCGCAGTCTTCCGTGCGCCGAGGGATCGTTATGATGACCGGTATCGTTCAAACGAACATTCGGGCTCGGGAGGCCTCATGCGGGAGCCGGTCGATCTGCGCAGGCAGCGGATCCTCGCGGCGATCGAGGCCAGGGGGTCGGCCCGGGTGACCGACCTGGCCTCCGAACTCCAGGTGTCGGTGGTGACGGTCCGGCGGGACGTCGAGGAACTGGCGCGCGAGGGCCGGCTGCGCCGGGGGCACGGTGTCGTCCGGTCCACGTTGCCGGCCCAGGAGTTCCCGGCCCGGGACCTGCCGGGAGGCGAGCTCTCCCCGCCGGGTCCGCCGGACGGGCGGGCGGTGGCCGTGGTGGTCCCGGAGCGGCACTCGTACCTGTACGAGGCCCTGCACGGCGCCCGCAGCGTGCTCGAGGCGGCCGGCCGACGCATCGCGCTGCACATCGCACCCCATGTGGCAGGCGCTGAGAGGCCGTTGGTGGAGCGGGCGCTCGCGGACGGCGCCGCCGGCCTCCTCCTGGCCCCGCGCTGGCGGACGCGCGCCGAGGAGGAGGCGGACCAGGACTGGCTGGCCGCACTGGACGTGCCCGCGGTACTGATGGAACGGCGGCCGTGGCCGGGCAGCACCCTGCACGCGATGGACTCGGTCTGCTCCGACCACGACTACGGCGCCCGCCTCGCCGTGGAGCACCTGGTGGGCCTCGGTCACCGGCGGTTCGTGTTCGCCACCCGGGAGGACAGTCCCACCGCGCGCACCCTGCGGTCCGCCTTCGCCCGGATCGCCGAGGAGCATCCGCTGGTGGAGGCCGCGGCCTGGACGCTGAGCGCCCCGGACGCCGGCCCCGGCGGGCCCTACCCGGCCGCCACGCCCCAAGACCTGTACGCGCGGCTGCGCGCGGTGGGGGCCACGGCCGCGGTGCTGCACGGCGACGTGGACGCGCTGATGCTCGTGCACCAACTGGCGGACAACGGAGTGCGGGTGCCCGAGGACTGCTCCGTCGTGGCGTACGACGACGTGGTGGCCGGACTCGGCACCACACCTTTGACCGCGGTCGCTCCGCCCAAGGCGGAGGTGGGCCGGGCCGCGGCCGAGCTGCTGCTCCAGCGGCTCGGCGCGCCGCGCGGCGCGCCCGCACCGGTGGTCCGGCGCACCGAACTCCTGCCGACGCTGACCGTCCGCGGCTCGACCCGCGTCCTCGCGGCGAACCCGGACTGACCGAGCGGGCGTTACGAGCCGGAGAACACGAGCCGGAGAACACGAGCCGAACCCGATGAGCGTTTGACCGTTTTTCTTTCTTCTGATCGATCTATTGACCGTTTGGTGGGCGGTCGTTGACGATTCCCGTGTCCCGAACAGTCGTGTCTCCGACACGCAGGAGCCGCGGGAGGCACCATGACCGATCGACACCGCCGTCGATCCGTGCTCGCCGCGATGGCCGCCGCACCACTGACAGGAGCCCTGGGCGCCTGCAGCGGGGGAGCAGCGGACGCACCGTCGCGCAGCAGCACAGCGAAGAGCGGCAAGGCCACACGCATCACCTTCTGGTCCGCCCTGCGCGGCAGCCAGGAGGTGGTCGACGCGTTCAACCGCACCCATGACACCATCCAGGTCGACTTCCAGCAGATCCCCACCGGCGGGCAGGGCGGCTACGCCAAACTGAGCAACGCCGCACGGGCCGGCAACGCCCCCGACGTGGCCACGATCGAGTACCCGCAGGTGCCGGGCTTCGCCATCGACGGCGTCGCCCTCGACGTCACCGACCTCGTCGGTGGCACGCTGCGCGACGGACTGCTGCCCCAGGCGTTCGACCTGACCACGTTCCAGGGACGGACGTTCAGCGTCCCGCTCGACGTGGAGCCGATGGTCATGCTCTACCGCGCAGACCTGTTCGACCACTACGGATTCGAGGTCCCGCGCACCTGGGAGGAGTTCGCCGCCCTGTCCGGCGAGGTGCGCCGCAGAACGGGCGACCGGCGGCTCTCCCTCTTCCCCACCGACGGGGCCACGCAGTTCGCCGCCTACTCCTGGCAGGCGGGCGCCCAGTGGTTCGACACCCGCGACGGCGCCTGGAACGTTTCCCTCGCCGACGCCCCGACCCGCTGCGTGGCCGCCTACTGGCAGGGCCTCATCGACCGCGACGAGGTCTACATGAACGCCTCCGAGAACCGGCAGTTCGACGCGCAGATCGCACAGGGCCTGATCCTCACCCGGCTCCACGGCGCCTGGGACGGCGGTGCCCAGATGAACGCCCGCCCCGGACAGCGGGGCCAGTGGCGGATCGCCCCGCTACCGCAGTGGGACCCCGCCCGCCCGGCCGTCGGCACCCACGGCGGCTCCACGTTCGCCGTCACCAAGGACAGCCGCCACCCCGAGGCCGCCATGGAGTTCATCGCCTGGCAGGTCTCCCACCCCGACGCGCTGCGCGCCCGGCTCTCCAGCGGCACCAGCAGCCAGTACCCCGCCGCAACTGCCCTCGTCGACGTCGGCAGGGAGGCCTTCGACCGGTCGTACTACGGCGGCCAGGACATCTACACCCTCTTCCGCCAGGAGGCGCAGAAGATCCGCGACGGCTGGGTCTGGGGACCGCGGATGACCGCCACCGGCAAGGTGATGCAGGACTCGTTCGCCCGGGTCGGCGGCGGACGCGGCTCGCTCATCGACTCGGTGCGCGCCGCCCAGGACGGCACCATGCCCGACCTGAGGGCGCTCGGCCTGTCCACCACCCAGCACAGCACCTGAGCCGCCCGAAAGGCAGGTGACCCACTCTCATGACCGCGCTCACCGAGCAACCCGTGCGGGCTCCCGCACCCCCCGCCCCCACCGTCGGCCACGCCCGTAGGACCGCCCGGCGCCGCCGGCTGGGCGCCTGCGGTGTGCTGATGACGCCCTTCTTCGCCCTGCTGCTCGTCGTCTTCCTGATCCCCGTCGGCACCGCCGTCCACCTCAGTTTCTACAGCGACGACCAGCCCGGCCTCGGCTTCGGCCCCGAACGCACCGTCTTCGTCGGGCTGCGCAGCTACGCCGCCGTGCTGACCGACCCGACCTTCCTCGGCGGACTCGGCACCGTCGCCCTGTACTGCCTGATCCACCTCCCGCTGATGGTGGCCGGGGCTCTCGTCCTCGCCCTGCTGCTCGACTCGGGGGTGGTCCGGCTGCGAGCCTGGGCCCAGCTCGGCCTGTTCCTGCCGCACGCGGTGCCCGGCATCATCGCGGCCCTGATCTGGCTGTACCTCTACACCCCCGGCATCAGCCCGGTCGTCGACCTGCTCGCCCGCGCCGACATCACCATCGATTTCCTGGGCGTGCACACCGTCCTGCCGTCCATCGTGAACATCGCGCTGTGGAGCAATCTCGGCTACAACATGGTGATCTTCTACGCCGCCCTCCAGGCCGTACCCCGCGAGGTGATCGAGGCGTCCGTCGTCGACGGTGCGGGCCCGATGCGCACCGCCCTCCAGGTCAAGACGCCCCTGATCCGGGCCTCCATCGTGATGGTCGCCATGTTCACCCTGATCTGGGCACTGCAGCTGTTCACCGAGCCGGTCCTGCTCAGCCAGTCCTCACCGATGATCAACTCTCGGTTCTCACCCAGCATGTACATCTACGACGCGGCGTTCAACCGCAACAACTACAGTCTCGCGGCCGCCGCCTCGGTCGTCCTGCTGATCTGCACCCTGGCCCTGTCCTACGGCGTCACCCGCATCACCGGCCGCCACGCCGGCGAGGAGGCCCGATGAGCGTCACCGACAGCACCCTGCTGCGCCCCCGGCTGCTGGGGCGGGCCACCGTCAGAGCCGTCGTCGGCCTGTCCGTCCTCTACACCGTGCTGCCCGTGCTGTGGCTGGTACTGGCCGCCGCCAAGGAGCGCGACGCGCTGTTCGGCAGCGACCTGCTCTCCCTGACCGGCTTCGCGTTCCTGGACAACCTCAGCGGCCTGTTCGCCATGGAGGGAGGCCAGTACGGACGCTGGTACGTCAACAGCCTCCTGTACGCGGTGCTGGGCGCGGCCGTCGGCGCGCTGGTGAGCGTTGCCTGCGGCTACGCCTTCGACAAGTACCGCTTCCGCCACAAGGAGAAACTGTTCGGGCTGGTCCTCGCCGCCGTCATGGTGCCGCAGACGGTACTCGCCCTGCCCCTGTACCTGGTGGCGTCCGAGGCCGGCGTCGTCAACACCTTCTGGGCCGTGTTCGTCCCCGTCCTGTTCAACCCCTTCGGCGTCTACCTCGGCCGAGTCTTCAGCCAGGGATATGTGCCCGACGAGGTGCTGGAGGCCGCCCGCATCGACGGCGCGGGCGAACTGACCACCTACTTCAGGGTGGCGCTGCGGATGCTGGGCCCCGGCCTGGTCACCGTGTTCCTCTTCCAGCTCACCGCGATCTGGAACAACTTCTTCCTGCCCATGGTGATGCTGTCCGACCAGGACCTCTACCCCATCAGTCTCGGCCTCTACACATGGAACAGTTCCGCGTCCGTCTCACCCGAGTACTACCCCGTGGTCATCATGGGCTCGCTCCTGGCGGTCGTCCCCCTCATCCTCGCCTTCGCCCTGCTCCAGCGCTTCTGGCGCAGCGGCCTGACCGCCGGCGCCGTGAAGTGACCGCTCACAGAAGGAGTTCGGCCCCCACCATGACCAAGCACACGCCCGGCCCCGCCCTCCGGCCCCGTGCCGCGCTGGCCATGCACCCCGACGTCGCCTCCGCCGTCCTGGACGCCGGGTCGCACGCGGCCCTCGCCACGCTCTGCGAGCCAACGCCCCTGCCCGTGCTGGACGACTTCACCACACCCGGGGCACGCGCCGTGCTCGCCGACGTCGACCTGCTGGTCACCGGCTGGGGCTGCCCACCCCTGGACGCCGAGGTCCTGCGGGCGGCACCCCGCCTGCGCGCCGTCGTGCACGCCGCGGGCAGCGTACGCGCCCATGTCACCGACGCCTGCTGGGAGCGCGGTATCGAGGTCTCCTCCGCCGCCGCGGCCAACGCCGTACCGGTCGCCGAATACACCCTCGCCATGATCCTGCTCACCGGCAAGCGGGTCCTGGAGAGCGCACGCGACTACCGCACCGCCCGCGCCCGGTCCGACTGGCTGCGCCCCGACCCCTCCACCGGCAACCACCGGCGCACCGTGGGCATCCTGTCCGCCTCCCTCATAGGCCGCCGCGTCATCGAACTGCTGCGCCCGCACGACATCGACGTCCTCCTCCACGACCCGTACGTCGACGACCGGGAGGCTTCCGAACTCGGCGTGCGCCGAGTGGGGCTGGCGGAACTGTTCCGGCGCTCCGACACGGTCAGCGTGCACACCCCGCTGCTGCCCGAGACCCGGGGCCTGGTCGGCCGCGAACTGATCGACTCCATGCGGCCCGACGCCGTGCTCGTCAACACGGCCCGCGGCGCCGTCGTCGACCAGGACGCGCTCACCGACGCGACGCTCGCGGGCCGTATCCGTGCCGTGCTCGACGTCACCGAACCCGAAGTCCTGCCGCCCGACCACCCCTTGTGGAGTTGCGAGAACGTCCTGCTCACCCCCCACCTCGCCGGCTCCCAGGGCAACGAGCTGCGCCGCCTGGCCGAGCTCGCACTCGCCGAGATCGCCCGCTGGACAGCCGGCGACGGTTTTCTCCACCCCGTACGACGCGAAAGGCTGGCCTTCCTCGCATGAGCATCCCCTTCGAACTGCCCCCGGAGAACCGCGACCTGAGCCCGCACACCGGTTACACCCGCGCCCACTGGGAGGCCGCCGCGGACGGGCTCCTCACCGCTGCCTGGCGCTGGAGCACCCCCGGCCACGCCCTGCTGGACCTGCCGGGACGGCCCTCCCGCTCGGGCGTGCGCTCCGACGGCCTCGAGGGGTACGCGAGGACGTTCCTCGCCGCCGCCTTCCGTGTGGCCGGAGCGGACGGGCACGACCCCCACGGATGGCTCGAGCGCTATGCGAGCGGACTCGCCGCCGGCACCCGTACCCCGGGCCGTGACGACACCGAGTCCTGGCCGCTGATCCTCGACTTCACGGTGCAGGGCCAGCCCATGGTCGAGTCGGCGTCGGTCGCCCTCGGGCTGCGCCTGACCGCCCCCTGGCTGTGGAACAACCTCGACCCCGGTGTGCAGGACCGCGCCGAGGAGTGGCTGCGGGGTGCTCTGCGGCACACCCCCGCGCCCAACAACTGGTACCTCTTCCCGTACACCGTGGCCGGGTTCCTGGAGTCCGTCGGCCGCGGTGACAGCGAGACGGCAGCGGCCCGGCGACGCGCGGTGGACCTCCTCGAGAGCTGGTACCAGGGTGACGGCTGGTACACCGACGGGGACGCGCGGGCCTTCGACCACTACAACGGCTGGGCCCTGCACCTCTACCCGGTCCTCGACGCCCATCTCTCCGGCGACGCGGACGCCCTGGCCCACTACGGCTCCCGGCTGCGCACCCATCTCGAGGGCTTCGCCCTGATGTTCGGCGCGGACGGGGCTCCGATGCACTACGGGCGGTCGCTCACCTACCGCTTCGCGGCCGCCTCGGCCGTCGCGCTGGGCGCCGTGACCGGACACAGTCCGCTGACCCCGGGGGCCTCGCGCCGTATCGCCGACGGCAGCCTGCGCCACTTCCTGGACCGGGGCGCGCTGACCGGTGACGGGCTGCTGAACCTCGGCTGGCACGGCCCGCACGACGCCGTGCTGCAGACCTACTCGGGCCCGGCGTCCCCGTACTGGGCGTCGAAGGCGTTCGTCGCGCTGCTCGCTCCCGCCGGCCACGCCCTCTGGACGGACCGGGAGGAGCCCGCGCCGGTGGAGGAGGCCGACCGGGTGCTCGCCCTCCCCGCGCCAGGACTGCTTCTCCAGACGACCCGTGCCGACGGGATCGCCCGCCTGCACAACCACGGCAGCCACCATGTGGGCCCGTACCGGGCGGAGTCGGCGGCCGAGGACGATCCGCACTACGGGCGCCAGGCCTACTCGACCCGCACCGGCCCGACCGCGACCGGGAACATCGCCGACAACCACCTGTCCGTGGTGGTCGACGGCCGGCCCAGCGTGCGCTGCCGCGTCCACCCGCTGGGTGCCGGACAGGGGGACGGGTGGGGCTGGGCGGCCTCCTGGCACCGGCCGGTGTTCGCCGACGGCCCGCCGATGGTGCCGGGCCTGCGGGTGGAGAGCGTCACGGTGGCCCGGGGCCGGTACGAACTGCGGGTGCACCGGGTGGTGGGGGCGCCGGCCGGCTCCCTCGTCACGCACACAGGCTGGGCCACCGGCCCCGACGAACCGCTGGTCTCGTCCCTGCACGGTCTGCACGGCTGGGACGCTCCCGCCGCGGACCCCCTCCGCGCTCCCCAGGGCACGGCCTTCACCCGCTGGGCCCTGGTGCCCCGGCTCACGGGCCGGTCCGACGGCACGTCCGTGCATGTCAGCCTGGCGAGTCTGACCGCCGAACCCGGCCCGCGGCCCCTGACGGAGGCGGTCCGGAAGGTCCGGGTGGACGAGGGGGGCACGGTCGAGGTCGTGTGGGACGGCAGTGGAGCACGCACCCGGATCTCGTTCGACCCGGTGGAGGTCGGCCACCCGGAGCAGTGACCGGGGGCGGGCCTCGGGCCCGTGCCGAATCGGTGCAGGGCAGGGGCGCCGTCCAAGAGGGCGGCGCCCCTGCCGCGTCCGGACCGGACCGCGATCCGGTGATGGTCGTTGTGTCCATGCCATTGACAAATGAAATGGAGAGCCGAAACTCTCACTCCAGGGGCCGCAACAAATCGACTGGCATCCGCAAAAGATATACGACCGGTCGGTATTCCGTGGCAGGCGTCTTCTGTCTGCCCGGACGCCCACCCGCCCCGCCGTCCGTCCGCACCCGCACCTCAGCCGGCTCCGTCTGCTCCGCCCGTACGTGCCGCACCCGCCCGACCACGCCCCAGCACCCGCCGTGGAACGAGGACTTCATGAGACGGAAGCGATTCGGCCCCCGGACGATCACCGGCCTGCTCCTGGCCGGCCTGGTCGCCGCCGGTCTCCACCCCGCACCGGCCGCCGCCGCGGCACCGGCCGTCCGCGGGCCCAACCTGGCGCTCGGCAGGAGCGTCACGGCCGGTGGCTCCCACCCCGGCCATCCCGTCACCAACGTGACCGACGGAAGTCAGCAGACCTACTGGGAGGGCCCGGCGGGGTCCTTCCCGCAGCCCGTGCGCGTCGACCTCGGCGGCACCGTCGAGGCCGACCAGGTGGTCCTGGAACTGCCCACCGGCTGGGAGGCGCGGACCCAGACACTCACCGTCGAGGGCGGCACCGACGGCACCTCCTTCACCACCCTCTCCGCCTTTGCCGCCCGTGGCTTCGACCCCGCCGACGGCAATACGGTCACCGTGGACTTCGCCGCCCGGGAGCTGCGCCACATCCGTGTGCGGATGACCGCCAACACCGGCTGGAACGCTGCCCAGTTGTCCGAGATCGAGGTCTACGACAGCGACGCCGGCGCCGACCCGGGACAGCCACCGGCCGACGGAACCAACCTCGCGCTGAACAAGCCCGTCCAGGCCTCCTCCACCGTGCACCAGTTCGTGGCGAGGAACGCCAACGACGGGCGGACGGACACCTATTGGGAGTCGGCAGGCCATCCCGCCACGTTCACGGTCCAGTCGGGTGCGAACGCCGATCTGACCGGCGTCGTGGTGAAGCTCGCCCCCGACGCGGTCTGGGAGACCCGGACACAGAGCATCGAGGTCCTCGGACGCGAGCAGGCCGCGAGCGGCTTCACCTCGATCAAGGCCCGCGCCGACTACACGTTCGACCCCGCCTCGGGCGGCAACACGGTCACCATCCCGGTCACCGGGCGCCATGCCGACGTACAGCTGAGGTTCACCCACAACTCCGGCGGATACGGCGCCCAGATCGCCGAGCTGGAGGTCATGGGCGTCGCCGCCCCCAACCCCGATCTCGCCGTCACCGGCCTCACCTGGACGCCCGCGTCCCCCACCGAGTCCGACGCCGTCGAGGTCCGCGCGACCGTACGCAACGCCGGTACCGCCCCGTCACCCGCCTCCACCCTGGACGTCGGACTCGAGGGCACCGTCGCCGGCAGTGCCCCGGTCGGCGCGCTCGCCGCCGGCGCCTCCACGACCGTCTCCGTGGACGTCGGCCAACGGGCCCGGGGTTCCTACACGGTGTCCGCCGTGGTCGACCCCACGGACACCGTCCCCGAGCAGGACGACACCAACAACAGCCGCACCGCGACGGAGAGACTGACCGTGGCCCAAAGCCCCGGGCCCGACCTGGAGGTCCGCTCGATCGCCACCGACCCGGCGGCCCCCGCCACCGGCGCCGCCGTCTCCTTCACGGTCACCGTGCACAACCGGGGCACCTCGGCCGTGCCCGCCGGCACCGTCACCCGGCTGGAGGTGGGCGACCGTACCCTCGAGGGCACGACCGGGACGGTCGCCGCAGGCGCGAGCGTTCCGGTCGCCGTCGAGGGCACCTGGACCGCCACCGGCGGGTCGAGCATCCTCACCGCGACCGCGGACGCCACCGGCAGAGTCGCCGAGACCGACGAGAACAACAACATCCTCACCCGCTCCCTCGTCGTCGGCCGCGGCGCCGCCGTCCCGTACACCGAGTACGAGGCGGAGGACGGCACCTACCGGGGAACACTCCTGAGCGCCGACGCGAAGCGGACCTTCGGCCACACCAACTTCGCCACCGAGTCCTCCGGACGCCAGTCCGTCCGCCTCGACTCCACCGGTCAGTACGTGCAGTTCACCTCCTCGGGCCCGACCAACTCGATCGTCGTGCGCAACTCGATCCCGGACGCCCCGGGCGGCGGCGGTACCGAAGCCACCCTGAGCCTGTACGCGGACGGCGAGTTCGTGCAGAAGATCGGCCTCAGCTCCAAGCACAGTTGGCTGTACGGCAACACCGACCAGCCCGAGGGGCTCACCAACACCCCGCAGACCGACGCACGCAGGCTGTTCGACGAGTCCCACGCCCTGCTCGGCCGGAGCTTCCCGAAAGGCACCGCCTTCCGGCTCCAGCGCGACAGCGACGACACCGCCGCGTTCTACATCGTCGACCTGATCGACCTGGAGCAGGTCGCCCCGCCCGCCGAGCGGCCCGCGGGCTGCGTCTCCATCACCGAGTACGGAGCCATCCCGGGCGACGGGATCGACGACACGGACGCCCTCCAGCGGGCCGTGACCGCCGACCAGAACGGGCGGATCGACTGCGTGTGGATCCCACCGGGCCAGTGGCGGCAGGAGCAGAAGATCCTCACCGACGACCCGCTCGACCGCGGCCACCACAACCAGGTCGGCATCCGCGACGTCACCGTCCGGGGCGCCGGCATGTGGCACTCCCAGCTCTACACCCTCACCCCGCCGCACCAGTCGGGCGGCATCAACCATCCGCACGAGGGCAACTTCGGCTTCGACATCGACGACAACACCCGGATCTCGGACATCGCCATCTTCGGCTCGGGCACCATCCGCGGCGGCGACGGCGGAGCCGAGGGCGGCGTCGGCCTGAACGGCCGCTTCGGCGAGAACACGAAGATCAGCAACGTGTGGATCGAACACGCCAACGTGGGCGCCTGGGTGGGCCGCGACTACAGCAACCTCCCCGAACTGTGGGGCCCCGCCGAAGGGCTGGAGTTCACCGGCATGCGGATCCGCAACACCTACGCGGACGGCGTCAACTTCGCCAACGGGACCCGCAACTCACGGGTGGAGAACTCGTCGCTGCGCAACACCGGCGACGACGCGCTGGCCGTCTGGGCGAGCAAGTACGTCAAGGACCCCTCCGTCGACACCGGCCGCGACAACCACTTCCGCAACAACACCGTTCAACTGCCCTGGCGCGCCAACGGCATCGCGGTCTACGGCGGCCACGGCAACACCATCGAGAACAACCTGATCCACGACACGATGAACTACCCGGGCATCAT
The DNA here is from genome assembly GCF_053890455.1 of Streptomyces yamdrokensis. Taxonomy (NCBI): domain Bacteria; kingdom Bacillati; phylum Actinomycetota; class Actinomycetes; order Kitasatosporales; family Streptomycetaceae; genus Streptomyces; species Streptomyces yamdrokensis. The sequence goes on along the minus strand of NZ_CM132679.1, from coordinate 396,053 downwards.
GCTGGCGACCGATCACGACCCGCTGCCCTTCTCCGGAAAGACCCTCATCGCCAACAACGCGCTGCACCGTACCGGCGGAGCCTTCTGGAACGAGGACCAGGAGTTCGGCGCCATCACCCTGTTCGCACAGGGGCGGGACATCCCGGGAGTGGTGATCCGCGACACCGGCATCCACGACTCGACGTACGACGGCATCCAGTTCAAGACCGGAGGCGGTGCCGTGCCGGACGTCCGGATCGGCAACGTCACGATCGACAGGTCCAACAACGGGTCCGGCGTCCTCGCCATGGGCGGCGCCCGCGGCAGTGCCACTCTGACGGACGTCACCATCACCGGTTCGGCCGAGGGCGACGTGCTGATCGAACCCGGCTCCCAGTTCGTGATCAACCGGTAGCCCCACCGCGCCACCCCCGCGCAACCGCGCCGGACGACGGGCCCGTCCCCCCCCCGGGTACGGGCCCCGGTACGTCCGGACGGACCCGCCGGATCGAGCGAGCCCCCCACTCATCGCGTCACAATGTGCGATGAGATGAGTACGTATCGTGACACGCCGGGCGGGGTCCGGGTCTCACACGGGCGGGCGCATTTGCGAGATCCTCTCCGAGGGTGGGGATCCGGCCCCACAGAAGGAGAGCGGAACAGTGGCGGTTCACAGTGCGTCGGACTCGGTCGAGTCGGGCTCCTACGAGGACGAGCTGCCGGTCCGGCGCAGGCGCCCCGGCAAAGTCGTCGTCTCATGGCTGACCACGACCGATCACAAGACCATCGGCACGCTGTATCTCACGACATCGTTCGCGTTCTTCATCCTCGGCGGCATCCTCGCGCTGGTCATGCGCGCCGAACTGGCCCGCCCCGGTATCCAGATCGTGTCGAACGAGCAGTACAACCAGGCGTTCACCATGCACGGCACACTCATGCTGCTGATGTTCGCGACGCCGCTGTTCATCGGCTTCGCGAACTGGATCATGCCGCTCCAGATCGGCGCGCCCGACGTCGCCTTCCCGCGGCTGAACATGTTCTCCTACTGGCTGTTCCTGTTCGGCTCACTGATCGTGGTCAGTAGTTTCCTCACCCCGAACGGTGCGGCCAGCTTCGGCTGGACCGCCTACACCCCGCTGTCGGACTCGGTCCGCACGCCTGGGCTCGGCGGTGATCTGTGGGTCATGGGCCTGGCGTTCTCCGGCTTCGGCACGATCCTCGGCTCGGTCAACTTCCTCACCACGATCATCTGTATGCGCGCTCCCGGCATGACGATGTTCCGCATGCCGATCTTCACCTGGAACGTGCTGCTCACCGGTGTGCTGGTCCTGCTCGCCTTCCCGGTCCTGGCCGCGGCGCTGCTGGCCCTGGAGGCCGACCGGAAGTTCGGGGCGCACATCTTCGACCCGGCCAACGGCGGACCGCTGCTCTGGCAGCACCTGTTCTGGTTCTTCGGCCACCCGGAGGTGTACATCATCGCGCTGCCGTTCTTCGGCATCGTCTCCGAGGTCATCCCGGTCTTCTCCCGCAAGCCGATCTTCGGCTACCTGGGACTGATCGGCGCGACCATCGCGATCGCGGGCCTGTCGGCGACGGTGTGGGCGCACCACATGTTCGCCACCGGGGGAGTACTGCTGCCGTTCTTCTCCTTCATGACCTTCCTGATCGCGATCCCGACCGGTGTGAAGTTCTTCAACTGGATCGGCACCATGTGGAAGGGGTCGCTGAGCTTCGAGACCCCGATGCTCTGGGCCGCCGGATTTTTGGTGACCTTCCTCTTCGGCGGTCTGACCGGTGTCATCCTGGCCTCGCCGCCGCTGGACTTCCACGTCACCGACTCGTACTTCGTGGTGGCGCACTTCCACTACGTGGTGTTCGGCACGGTCGTCTTCGCGATGTTCGCCGGCTTCCACTTCTGGTGGCCGAAGTTCACCGGCAAGATGCTCGACGAACGCCTCGGGAAGATCACCTTCTGGACGCTTTTCATCGGCTTCCACGGCACATTCCTGGTCCAGCACTGGCTGGGCGCCGAGGGCATGCCCCGCCGATATGTGGACTACCTCGCGGCCGACGGCTTCACCGCGCTGAACACCGTCTCGACCATCGCGTCGTTCCTGCTCGGCATGTCGATGCTGCCGTTCCTCTACAACATCTGGAAGACGGCCAAATACGGCAGGAAAATCGAGGTCGACGACCCGTGGGGCTACGGCCGTTCGCTCGAATGGGCGACATCCTGCCCGCCGCCGCGCCACAACTTCCTCACCCTGCCGCGGATCCGCAGCGAATCCCCGGCGTTCGACCTGCACCACCCGGCGGTCGCGGCGTACGACCGGGAGGCCAACCGCCCCGAGCGTTCCGCGATCCAGGCCCCCGGGGACCAGGCCTGACCGGTGTGGCCCCGCAGCCCAGCGTGGAGGAGCATGTGAATCCGAGCCAGGACAGCACCCGCGGTCTCGACCAGCTTGAGGGGTACCTGCTGTGGGCGGCCGAAGTCGAGGACGCGCGGCGACAGGCAGGCCGGTTCGCCGAGCAGTTGCCGTGGCTGACGACCGCACAGCGCGAGGACGTGGAACGCGTCTACACCGCCGACCGCATCGCGGTCTCCCGCGCGACACTGGCCCGGATCTGCGAGCGGTCGGCCGAGCTCCGCGGCGCTTACGAACACCGCTACCGGCAGCTCCGGGCGCGGTGCGTGGCGGCCGCGGTCGTGGGCGTCGCGAGCGGGGCGGGGGCGGTCGTCCTCGCCTTCCTCGTCGGGGAGTGACGGTCCGTCGCCCCGCCGGGGCCACCGGACGCCGGTGCCCCGGCGGGCAGACGGGGGACGTTGGACGGACTCGCGCGGGGAGCGCGGCGTTTTGGCGAAGTCGAAGTCAGGCTGACCCCATGGCTTCATCGATCGAAGGCCCGCACCGCGGGCGTCACCGAGCTCCGTCCCCGGGCGACCGGCGGTCCGCGGCCCCGGTCCGGGGCCGATGCCGGCTGCCGATGCCGGCCCTCGCCCTCCTGATGGCGGCGCTCCTCACCGGCTGCGGGGCGATCGCCGGCAGCACGGCACGGGAGTCGCCCACCTCCGTGGCTCCCCACACAGCGGTCCCCCCCACGGCCGCCGACCCGTCGGCAACCACTCCGCCGGCCGGCGGAGCTCCGTGGAACGCGACGGCAGGCAACGGAGGGACGTGGAACGCGACGCCGGGCACCGGAGCACCCGGCGTGGGGAGCGCCACCCGGGGCCGGACCGACGCCGGGACACACCCCGACACCCCTGTTCCGCTCGGCGGCCTCGGTCCCCGGACACTGGCGCTGATCCCCGAGAACGCCCGCCAGGCCGTCGTCGTCACCGGCGGGAGCCCGGACGCGAACCGCTCCGAGGCCGTGCTGTACCGGCGTACGGCCTCGGGCTGGGAGGCGGGGCCGGCATGGCCAGCCCGCAACGCGCTCAACGGCTGGACCGACGATCACGTGGCGGGCGACCTCCGCTCGCCCATCGGCGTCTTCACCCTCAGCGACGCGGGGGGCCTGCTGCCCGACCCGGGCACCCGGCTGCCCTACGACGAGTCGCCCGGGTTCTCCATCGGGGGCACGGGCTTCGTCGGGGAGCCGCTCGCAGGGTCCTTCGACTACGTCGTGGCGATCGACTACAACCGGGTCCCGGGCACCTCCCCACTCGACCGGACCCGCCCGCTCGGCGCCGACAGGGGCGGCGGCATCTGGCTGCACGTGGACCACGACGGGCCCACCCAGGGCTGCGTGAGCCTCGAGAAGGCGCACATGAGGCAACTCCTGCTGGCCCTCGACCCCGAGCAGCACCCGGTCGTCGTCATGGGAGACGCCGGGTCACTGAGCAGGTGAACGGGGCACGCGTCCCCAAAGCCGGCGGGCGCCGGCGAGAACGGCCCGGCAGGCGGCCCCGGGCTCGACGAACGCGGTGGCGCCGGAGGGGAAGCGGCCCGGTGTTCCGTAGTCCGTTCGGGTGGCGGTGGCGGGCGTGTGCCGGTCCGGGCGCCGACGCGGCCGCGCCGTCCCCGATGTTGGGCGCATGTCCTCACCCGTTCCCCCGGATTCACTGCAGAAAGCGCTCGTCGCGGTGACCGCCGTCACCGGGATCGTCGACGCCGTGGCCTTTCTCGGTCTCGGGCAGATCTTCACCGCCTTCATGACCGGCAACCTGCTCTTCCTCGGTTTCGCCCTTGCCGGGGGCGAAGGGCTGGAGCCCTTGGGGTCGGCCACGGCCCTGGCCGCCTTCGTCGCAGGCGTGGTCGTCGGCAGCCGCCTGGGCGTGGCCCTGGCCGTCGAACGGTACCGGGGGTGGCTTTTCACCTCGGCCTGCGTCGCCACGGCCCTCCTCGTCGCCGCGGCGCTGACCGCGATCGGCCTGGGCACCGGCACCGGCCGGGAACCGGGGCCCCGGCACTACGTGGTGATCGCCCTGACCGCGTTGGCCATGGGAGTGCGCAGCGCGACCATGTGGCGGCTCAGGGCGGGTCTGAACACCACCCTGGTCACCGGCACTCTCATCACCTGGATCAGGACGTCGGCCCTGGGCGGCGGCCCGGGTGGTGGTGGCCAGCGCTATCGCGCGGCCGCGCTGTCGGCGGTACCGGCCGGCGCCGTGGTCGGTACTCTGCTGCTGCGGTTGAGCGTGACGGCGGCACTGCTGACCGCCGCCGCGGGTGTGCTCGGCGGCATCGGGGGCTACCTGCTCCATCCGGCCTCGCGGCATCCGCCGGGCGCGTGAGCCCTGTTCCGGGCCGACGGCACGGAGTGCGGCTCGCTCACGGGCCGTTACGGGGTCCCTCCGTACCGCGCCGGGTACTCCACTCTCCCGTGCTCCGTGCGTCCCAGTCCGGGTCGTCCTTGGCCCACCGTGCTGCGCCCTCGTCCCGAGGGGGACGTCCCGAGGCGCTCTCGCCCGCGGTGAGGTGCTCCAGCACCTCGACCAGTTCCTGGCAGGCGCGTTCCACGGAACGCCGCGTGTTGCGCTGCTCGGTGATCAATGCCGACAGCAGCAGCGCGGTCAGGGCCACGGCGCCGTTGAACGCCTGGAGGTTGATCAGGACCTCCTCGCGGGACAGGCTCTCGAAGGGCCCTACCCGATCGGTCGCCGCGATGGTGGCCATGACGGAGGCGAACATCGCGCACACCATGCTGCCGGCGAGCTGGAACCGCAACGTCGCCCAGATCAGCAGGGGATAGGTGAGGAACAGCACGCTCATGCCGACGCGGGTGGCCAGGGGGACCAGGGCGGCCGCGACGACCGTCAGCCCCAGGGCCTCCTTCCACCGCGACCAGCCCCATGGACCGCGCAGGTGGCGGAGCACGAGCAGGACCGGGGCGACGATGAGCACTCCCATCGCGTCCCCCACCCACCAGGCCAGCCACACCCCCCAGAAGCTGACCCCCGGCAGCTCACCGGTGGCGACCAGCAGCCCGGCGGCGACGGACGAGCTGACCAGCATCGCGGCGAAGGCGCCCAGGAACACCAGCGCGACGCCGTCCCGCAGGCGCGCGAGGTCGGTGCGGAATCCCACGGCGCGCAGCAGCAGGCACCCGCACACGGGCGCGGCGGTGTTGCCCGCCATGATGACGAACGAGGGCCACGACAGTGAGGTGAGTGACAGGAGGACGCCCAGGGAACCCAGGGCGACGCCCGGCCAGTAGCGCAGCCCGAAGACCAGAAGAGCGGCGACGGCCACACCGGTGGGCGGCCAGATGGGCGAGACGACCGCGCCCTCGATGACCAGCTCCCGCGTCAGCCCCAGTCGTCCCGCCGCGTAATAGCAGGCGGCGATCGCCAGCGTCCGAAGCGTGTAGACGACCGGTGTGCGCAGATCCCGGCTAGCCACCACACAAGCCATCAGACACCGGGCGCGCACCGTCGGCGAGGCGGGGGCCTGTGGCGAAGCGGGGGCGAAGCGGGGGCGAGGGGACGGGTGCGGCGAGCGATGGGAGGGGGAGTGGAGTGGCGGTGAGCCGGGACGGGCGGCGCGCCGCGGGCCTACGGCTGGGCGTCCGGGCCGTCGCGCGTGATCACCAGGACGGCCGCGTCGTCGTCGTGACCCACCTGCTCCGCCCCCTTGATCACGGCGGCGGCCAGCGCGTTCGCGTCCAGCCGGGCGACCGCCGCGATGCCCGCCAGCCGCACCACATGGTCCAGCCCCTCGTCGAGCCGCATCGAGGGACCCTCCACCACCCCGTCCGTGAGCATCACGAACAGGCTGCCCGTGTCGAGCCGGTACCGGGTCACCGGATAGGCCGACTCCGGCTGGATGCCCAGCGGAGGGCCGCCCTCGTCCCGCGTCACGCCGGACCGGCCGTCCGCCGTGGCCCACACGCACGGCAGGTGCCCGGCCCGAGCACTCTCGATCACGCCGCTGGACGGGTCGAGCCGTATGAAGGTGCAGGTGGCGAAGAGGTCCGAGCCCAGGGACAGCAGCAGGTCATTGGTCATGGCGAGCAGTTCGCCCGGCTCACCGGTGACGGAGGCCAGTGCCCGCAGTCCCACCCTGACCTGCCCCATGAAGGCGGCCGCCTCGACGTTGTGCCCCTGGACGTCCCCGATGGACAGGCCGATGCGGCCGTCGGGCATCGTGAAGGCGTCGTACCAGTCGCCTCCCACGTTGAGCCCCTGGTAGGCGGGCGCGTAACGCACGGCCAGCCGCACACCGCCGAGGACGGGGAGATCCCGGGGCAGCATGCCGCGCTGCAGGGCGACGGCGAGTTCCACCCGGGAGCGCTGCACCTCGGCCTGCGCGCGTGCCTGAGCCGTCAGCGCCTCGAGCCTGGCCAGCAGCTCGTCGCCGTCGTCCGTCGAGGCGGTAGGGGACATGGATCACTCACTCGGGCGAAGACGGCAACGCTCGGTGGTCTCCCTCGGGAATGGAGATCTCATTGATTTCTATATCCGATGATAATCGGAAATCAAATGAGTGGGCCAGTTCCCGGGGGCGGCACCGAACAGCGGCCGAGGTGGCGGTGTGTCCTGCATGGAGGTGCCGGGGGACGTCGGCGCGGCACCATCCGGAATAGAACCTGTTCCAGTGATGGGGTGGCGAGGAGGGAATCGTCGGATCTCTTTACCTTCTGCGTGTTGACGCTTATGAGGCGCCCCTCGGCGGAGACGGAGGAAACAGGTTCTACTGTCGCCTGCTGTCAGGTCACGACATGCCTGCGGGCATCCGGGGTGCCGTCCGACCCGTTTAGGCTGTGCCCATGGAGCAGCGCGAGATCATGCAGCGGGGTGTGGGCATCCTCACCGAGGCCCTCGAGATGCGGCGGCAACTCCGGGAGAACCCGGACGCCGAGGTCACCAGAAGCGGAGCGGTCTCCGCGCTCCTCGAGGAGATGCTGCCGCACATCCAGTTGCCGCACGACGCCAGCCCCCGCGAGGTGGCGGAGATCGTCACCGAGAAGCTGGGGCCCGCCATCGTGCACATCACCTCCGCCCTCACCTTCGCCTTCGTGCAGCTGGCCGAAGTGCACGACGCCGGCCGCACCGACGTGTCCTCCTCGGACGTCCTGCGCTCCATCTCGCTGCGCTACGAACCCGGGCCGGAGCGGTAGACGTCACCGGAGCGGGGCGGCCGGCCCCACGGGCCACCGGCGAGGGCGTCGGCTCCGACCGCACCGGCCGGGCGGGCGCCATCGGGCCGGGGGAGCCGCCGAAGCCGATCCCGTTCCCGTTCCCGTCGGGATCGCGGTACACGGCCTTGCGGACGTGGTGCGGGCAGGTCTCCTGGCGCGCGGGCCAAAGCCCTCTCGCGGCGATCCGGGCGACGCGGTCGTCGAAGTCGTCGGTGAAGACGGTGTGCCGGGCGTGGCCGGCGTGCTCGGGCAGGTACTCGACGGCCGCCGACCGGCGCTCCGCAAGCTCCCGGACGGCTTCGGAGTCACTGGCCACGTAGGTCGGAGGGGAGCCCGGCAGGCGCTCGTACCAGGTCGGCGCGGCCGCGTAGTCACCGGCGGGGATGCCGGCGAAGGGATCGAGGGCGATGCGGTCGTGCCAAGAGTCTTCGCGTCAGGGCGGGGGCCGTCTCGGGCCCGGGCAGCCGCGGATCGTCCCGGACTCTTGACTCCTTACGTGCCCGTAGTCATCCTCGGCTCATATCTTGTGCCGGTCATGACAACCAGCCGGGCGGTCCGGGCCACCGGCCCGGAGTGCCCGAGAGGGCCGACCGTGCCGTTCTGCCGACGGAGGGACATGGCCGTGACCATCGCTCGACACAGGCACGGCGGACGCCGTCATGCCGCCCTCGTGTCCCTGCTCCTGCTCCTGCTCGTCATGTCCCTCGGCCCGACGCCCAGTTCGGCGGCCGACGGCGACTGGTGGGAACCGACGGCGCGGCCCGCCCCGGACTCCGGCATCGGCGTCACCGGCGAGCCCTTCACCGGCACCGACGCGCGCGGCGAGGTCCGCGGGTTCGTCGACGCGCACAACCACCTCATGTCCAACGAGGCTTTCGGCGGCCGGCTCATCTGCGGCAAGCCCTTCTCCGAGCGGGGGATCGCCGACGCCCTCAAGGACTGCCCCGAGCACTACCCCGACGGCTCCCTCGCGATCTTCGACTTCATCACCAACGGCGGTGACGGCAGGCACGACCCGGACGGCTGGCCCACCTTCGTGGACTGGCCCGCCCACGACTCCCTGACCCACCAGCAGAACTACTACGCCTGGATCGAGCGCGCCTGGCGCGGTGGGCAGCGGGTCCTGGTGAACGACCTCGTCACCAACGGAGTGATCTGCTCCGTGTACTTCTTCAAGGACCGCGGCTGCGACGAGATGACGTCCATCCGGCTGCAGGCGAAGCTGACATACGACATGCAGGCCTACATCGACAGGATGTACGGCGGTACGGGCAAGGGCTGGTTCCGCGTCGTCACCGACAGCGCGCAGGCCCGACAGGTCGTCGAACAGGGCAAACTGGCGGTCGTCCTGGGGGTCGAGACCTCCGAACCCTTCGGCTGCAAGCAGGTCCTGGACGTCGCCCAGTGCGACAAGGACGACATCGACGCAGGACTGGACGAGCTGTACGACCTCGGCGTACGCAGCATGTTCCTGTGCCACAAGTTCGACAACGCGCTGTGCGGAGTCCGCTTCGACGAGGGAGCGCTGGGCACCGCCATCAACGTCGGGCAGTTCTTGTCGACCGGCACCTTCTGGCAGACGGAGCAGTGCACAGGTCCCCAGCACGACAACCCCATCGGCCTGGCCGCCGCGCCCACGGCCGAGGAGGAACTCCCGGCGGGCGTGGAGGTCCCGGCCTACGACGAGGACGCCAGGTGCAACGTCCGCGGACTCACCGACCTCGGCGAGTACGCCGTACGCGGCATGATGGAACGCAACATGATGCTCGAGATCGACCACATGAGCGTCAAGGCCACCGGCAGGGTGCTCGACCTCTTCGAGGCCGAGTCCTACCCGGGTGTCATCTCCTCGCACAGCTGGATGGACATGGACTGGACCGAGCGGGTCTACGGTCTCGGCGGTTTCGTCGCCCAGTACATGCACGGCTCGGAACACTTCGTCGAGGAGGCGGAGCGCACCGAGGCGGTGCGGGACAAGTACGGCGTGGGCTACGGCTACGGCACCGACATGAACGGCGTCGGCGGCTGGCCCGCCCCGCGCGGCGCTGACGCGCCCGATCCCGTCACGTACCCCTTCCGCAGCGTGGACGGCGGGTCCGTCATCGACCGGCAGACCACCGGCGAGCGCACCTGGGACCTGAACACCGACGGAGCCGCGCACCACGGACTCGTCCCCGACTGGATCGAGGACATCAGGCGCGTGGGCGGCCAGGACGTGGTGGACGATCTCTTCCGGGGCGCCGAGACCTACCTCGGCACCTGGGGCGCCTCCGAACGGCACCGGCCTGCGGACAACCTCGCGAAGGGTGCCCCGGCGACGGCGAGTTCGGCCGAGTGGAACCCGTTCACGAGCTACGCGCCCGGCCGGGCGGTGGACGGTGACCGGGGCACCCGCTGGGCCAGCGACTGGAGCGACGAGCAGTGGCTGCGCATCGACCTCGGAGCCACGCGCGAGGTGGGGCGTGTCACCCTCGACTGGGAGCGGGCGTACGGGACGTCGTACCGCGTCGAGCTGTCCGCCGACGGCACCGACTGGCGGACCGTCTGGTCCACCACGGCCGGCGACGGCGGACTCGACACGGCCCGGTTCACCCCTCAGCAGACCCGCCACGTGCGCGTCGTCCTCCTGGACAGGGGGACGGAGTGGGGCTACTCCCTGCGCGAGGTCGGCGTGCACGGCAGGTGACCGACCGCGCGGGCGGGCGGAGCCGCTTCGGCTGAGCCGCGTCGACAGCGCGGTGACAACCGTGCTGCGTCAACTGTTCTGGGGCAAGGCGCTGGTGAGGAGTTCACGGACCGCGTCCAGTGCTGCGGCGCGGTCGGCGGGGACGAGGCCGATCCGGGTGCGGCGGTCGAGCAGATCGCTCTCGTCGAGCGCCCCCTCGTGACGCACCGCCCAGAGCAGTTCGGCGCCGGTCACCGGATGGCCGGGCAGTACGGGCTCGCTCAGCCGGGCGTCGTGCACACCGAGGGCGTGCACGGCCGGTGCCTCCGTTCCGTAGCGCCGCACGAGGCGGCGGGGTCCCGGCAGGGCTGTGAGGACCTGCGGCGGCGCGGCGCCCACGAGCGGGAGGGACGCGGTGCGTGAGGGGCCGGCCGGCAGCCGTCGGACACGCACGACGGTGTCCACGGCGTCCTCGGCCATGCGCCGGTACGTGGTGAGCTTGCCGCCGACGACGGTGACGACCCCCTCGGACGACGTCAGCACCGCGTGCCGCCGCGAGACGTCGGCGGTCCTCGGCGCCGTACCGGATCCGTTCACCGAGGTGTCCAGCAGGGGACGCAGGCCCGCGAAGGCCCCCACGACGTCGTCGCGGTGCAGCGGGACGTCGAGGACGGAGCACAGGACGTCGAGGAGGAAACCGATGTCCGTCTCGGGAGCCTCGGGGACCTCGGGGATGTCACCGTCCACGGGTTCGTCGGTGAGGCCGGCATAGACCCGGCCGTCGTCCTGGGGCAGGACGAGGACGAAGCGGTTGGTCTCCCCGGGGACCGGGATGTGCAGGCCGGCCGGAAGCGGGCCGAGGCTGTCCGGACGCAGCACGAGGTGGGTTCCGCGCGAAGGACGGATCCGGATGCCGTCGACGAGGCCGCCCGCCCAGACACCGGACGCGTTGATCACCGCGCGGGCGCGGATCAGGCCCTCTTCGCCGGTGAGTTCGTCGCGGACCCGGGCACCGGAGGCGGTCAGCTCCAGGGCCCGGACCCGGGTGAGGACCCGTGCCCCGTGTGCGGCGGCGGTGCGGGCGACGGTGGTCACCAGGCGGGCGTCGTCGGTCAGCCGGCCGTCCCAGGACAGCAGTCCGCCACGCAGTCCGCCGGCCCGTACGGCGGGGGCCAGGTGGCGGGTCTCCGTCGCCGCGATCCGGCGCGGTGCGGGCAGGGTCGCCCGCGAGGTCCGGGCGGCCAGCCGCAGGGCGTCGCCGGCCCGGAAACCGGCCCGCGCCAGGGCGGACCGACGGTGGGAGACCAGAGGAGTGAGGGGCAGCACGAACGGCTGCGCGCGCACCAGATGGGGGGCGGTGCGCTCCATCAGCACCCCGCGCTCGACCGCGCTCTCGTGGGCGACGTCGAGCTGACCGGAGGCGAGATAGCGCAGCCCGCCGTGGACCAGCTTGCTGCTGAAGCGGGACGTGCCGAAGGCCAGGTCGTGGGCGTCGACGGCGACCACGCTCAGCCCGCGGGACGCCGCGTCCAGGGCGACCCCCGCGCCGGTGGCGCCGAGCCCGACGACGAGGACGTCGACCACGTCGCCGCCCACGGCCGCGGCCAGGTCGCGGACGCGGCGGCCGGCGGACAGGGACGAGCCGGAAGCAGCCGGTCCGGCGGACGAGGACCATCCGGCGGGGGGGTTCGGGGAGGTCATGGGGTGAGGGTCCTCTCCAGGACGTCGCGCAGTTCCGCGAGGAGGGCCTCGTAGGTGAGGTCCGGGTCGTCCTCGTCGGTCATGGTCCGCAGGGACAGGGTGAAGGACTGGACGACCAACAGGACGGACCGCGCCTGCCGTTCGGGGCGGCCGGCGCGCACCGAACCGTCGGCGTGTCCCTCGCTCAGGGTCTCGGCCAGCAGCCTCAGCATGGCTTCCTGGCTCGCCCCGCGCCGGTCCAGCACGTAGGGCAGCAGCAGTTCGGGATCCACGCCGACGATCTTCTGGAAGAGCGGGTGCTCGCCGAACGCGCGCACCACCGCCACCAGCCCGTCCACCATCCGCTCCCGCGTGCTCACCCCCGGCCGGGCCTCGGGGAAGGCCGAGGTGGCGACGGCGATCCACTCCCGCGTCATGAGGTCCCCGACCAGCGTGCGCACATCGGGCCACCGCCGGTACAGCGTCATACGGGAGACCCCGGCACGCCGCGCCACGTCGGTGAGCGTGGTGCGGCGGACCCCGACAGCCAGGACGCAGTCGCGCACCGCGTCGAGCACGGCGTCGTTGTCCGCTTGGTTGTGACGAATAGGCGTCATGTGCCACAGTGTAACGCCTGTGAGGCCGTCGATGGCGGTCCCGCTCCCATCGACCGGCGAGGACGACAGTCATGGACATGCTGTGGAGTGGCTGGGGCGACCCGGCCGGGGCGAAGCCGCTGCCCGACACCGTGATCGGGCTGCTGCGCGACATGCTCGGTGTCAGGCCGCGCGAGGCCGCACCGGCCGCCCTCGGTGAAGTGGCCGTCCCCGAGCCCCGGTTGGAGCCTGCGGCACGGCGTGCGCTGGCCGCCGCCCTGGACGGTGCGGACGACGCCGGGGACGGGGGTGCGGGCGTCGGGGAGGACCACGTACGCACCGACCCGGAGACCCGGATCCGGCACACCCGCGGCAAGTCCACCCCCGACCTGCTGCGCATCCGGGACGGCGACGTCACCGACATCCCCGAGGCCGTTCTGTACCCCGCGAGCCACGACGAGGTGCTCGCCGTCCTGCGCGTCTGCACCGAGCACGGCCTGGCCGTGGTGCCGTTCGGCGGCGGCACCTCCGTCGTCGGTGGACTCGCCCCCGGCCGGCCGCGCCCCTTCGTCGCCCTGGACCTGCGGCGCATGAACGGCCTGCTCGCTCTGGATCCGCTCTCCCGCACCGCCACCCTGCAACCCGGCCTGCGCGCCCCGCAGGCCGAGGCGCTGCTCGCCGAACACGGCTTCACCCTCGGACACTTTCCCCAGTCCTACGAGTGGGCCACCATCGGCGGCTTCGCCGCCACCCGCTCCAGCGGCCAGGCGTCCGCCGGCCACGGCCGCTTCGACGAGATGGTGCTCGCCCTCACCCTCGCCACTCCCGAAGGCACCCTCGAGGCCGGCCGGGCCCCGCGCTCCGCGGCCGGCCCCGACCTGCGCCAGCTCGTCCTGGGATCCGAGGGCGCCTTCGGCGTCATCACGTCGGTGACCGTCCGGATCCGGCCCGTGCCCCGGGCCCGCGTCTACGAGGGCTGGCGCTTCGACTCCTTCGAACAGGGGAGCGCCGCGCTGCGCCGTCTCGCCCAGGACGGACCGCGCCCCACCGTGCTGCGCCTGTCCGACGAGACCGAGACGCTGATCGGCCTCTCCCAGCCCGAGGCCATCGGCTCCGGCACCACGCGGTCCACCGGATGCACGGCCGTCGCCGGCTACGAGGGTACGGAGGAGGACACCGCGTACCGCAGGCAGGGCGCCGCGGCGGTCCTGCGCGCGTGCGGCGGGACTCCGCTGGGCGAGGAGCCCGGCCGGAACTGGGCCCACGGCCGCTTCTCGGCCCCGTACCTGCGCGATTCCCTCCTCGACGCCGGGGCGCTGGCCGAGACCCTGGAGACCGCGACGTTCTGGTCGAGCGTGCCCGCGCTGTACACCGCCGTTCGCGAGGCCCTCATCGGCACGCTCACGCAGGCCGGCACCCCGCCCCTGGTGATGTGCCACATCTCCCACATCTACGAGAACGGAGCCTCGCTGTACTTCACCGTGGTGTCGGCCCAGGGCGACGGCGACCCCGTGGCGCACTGGACGCGCGCCAAGCACGCCGCCAGCGAGGCGATCCTCGCCGCCGGCGGCACGATCACCCACCACCATGCCGTCGGCACCGACCACCGGGAATGGTACGTCCGGGAGATCGGCCCGCTGGGCACCGACGCCCTGCGCGCCGTGAAACAGCGCCTGGACCCGGCCGGAATCCTCAGCCCCGGCGTCCTTCTGCCCACGGACTGAGCCGGGGCTCACCGCGCGTCGACCGCCCCACGCCCTTTCCCCACCATCACCTGTCCCCATCACGTCGGCCCGCCCGGAGGCACCCGATGCGACAGTTCACCGCCGTCGTCAACCCCACCGCGGGCGGAGCCACCAAAGCGGCCGCGCTGCTCGCCCTCGCGCGCCTGCTCCGGGAGGCCGGTGCCGACCTGAACACGGAATACAGCCGCAGCCTGGCCCATGCGCGGGAACTGGCCCGCGACGCCGGCCGACGGGGCCGGGTGGTGCTGGCGGTCGGCGGGGACGGCATCGCCGGAGGCATCGGCGGCGCGCTGAGCGGCACCGGCGCGACCCTCGGCCTGGTGCCGGCGGGCCGCGGCAACGACTTCGCCCGTGCCCTGGACCTGCCCGCCGATCCCGCGGCCCTGGCCCGGATACTGCTGCACAACGCGCCGCGGCCGGTCGACACCATCGAGGTCGAGTCAGCCGTGCACCACCGCACCGTAGTCCTCGGCAGCGTCTACGCCGGCGTGGACGCGCTGGCCAACCGCCACGCCAACCGGTCCCGGCTGCTGCGGGGTTCCGCCTCCTACTACGCAGGCGGCCTGCGCGCGGTCACCGGTTGGCGGGCGGCGCGCTACCGGGTCACGGTCGACGGTGAGGAGCACACCCACACCGGCTACACGGTGGTCGCCGCCAACTCCGGCTACTACGGTTCTGGCCGCGTCATCGCCCCCGGCGCCCGCGTCGACGACGGCGTACTGGAGATCGTGATGATCGCGGACGCCTCGCGGCTGCTGTTCTTCAACCTGATGAACGATCTCAGGACCGGCACCCACGTCCACCGCCCCCAGGTGCGGATCCTGCGCGGCAAGGAGGTCCGTATCCTCGCCGACCGGGACGTCCCCTACGGGGCGGACGGCGAGGTCGAGGCGGTCCTCCCGGTGACTCTCAGGGTCCTCCCCGGCGCCCTCCACGTGCTCCACTGACCGGCCCGGCGGTCCTCTGGGCCGACCCGGAATCGGACACCGTGTGCCGCACGGGACTGGAAGTGTTCAATCTCCGGAACTGTTCCGGTTGCGGTTTCGGCCCCATGACCGCATCCCGGCCCACGAGGATCGTCCCCGGGGTACGCGAGCGCACGACGTCGCCACGGATGAGGTCAAGTGGACCGGTACCCGTGCCGGCCTGTTCTTCGGCTCGAGCTGCGAGCTGCGCGCCCTCGCGGAGGTCTGCGCGAGCGGCGGCGCGAAGGAGAAGTTCGTGCAGGGCTTCGTCAAGGCCTGGGACAAGGTCATGAACCTCGACCGGTTCGACCTCGCCCGACCCACCCCGCGCCGGACGTCCCGACTCCTCGGGCGCGTCCGGCGCGCGGAGCGTGCTGTGGCGGGCCGGCGGCCCCCGGAGGGACCGCTTGTGACGTCGCGTCAGGCGGACTTCCCGAGGAACGACAACAGTGCCTCGTTGACCTCCTGGGCGTGCGTCCACAGCAGACCGTGCGGGGCACCCTCGATCTCCACGTACTCGGCGCTCGGCAGCGCCTGGTGGAACGGGCGCCCGGTCGAGTCGATGGGCAGGATGTTGTCCGCCGTGCCGTGCAGGATGAGAGCGGGTACGTCGATGGCGGGGATGTCACCCCGGAAGTCGGTGAACCACGTCATCGGTGCGGCCGCCGCGGCGAAGAACCCGCCCGAGGCCGCCGTGCACCAGCTGTTGCGGACGGCCTCCGGGCTGATCCGGCTCCCGAGGTTCTCGTCGAGGTTGTAGAAATCCTTGAAGAACGACGTGTAGAACGCGTACCGGTCCGCCTTCACCGACGCCGAGATGCCCTCGAAGAACTCGCGGGGCGCCGCACCGGCCGGATTGTCGTCGGTCTTCAGCAGGAAGGGCTCCAGCGAGCCGAGGAAGGCGACCTTGGCGATCCGGCCCGAGCCGAACCGGCTGACGTAGCGGGCGATCTCACCGGTGCCCATGGAGAACCCGACGAGTACGGCGTCCGAGACGTCGAGGGTCTCCAGGACCGTGTTCAGATCGGCGGCGAAGGTGTCGTAGTCGTAGCCCGACGTCGGCCGGCTCGACTGTCCGAACCCGCGTCGGTCATAGGCGATCACCCGGTAGCCGGCGTCGAGCAGCGCGGCGGACTGCTTCTCCCAGGAATGGCCGTCCAGCGGGAACCCGTGGATGAGGACCACGGGCTGTCCGGACCCGTGATCCTCGTAGTAGAGCTCGATGTCGGTGGAGTTCTCGCGTCCCACGGTGATGTGAGGCATGGGCTTTCGTCTCTCCTCGGCTCGGTGTCGGACGATCCCGCCCCACGGCCCCGCCGGGGCAGCGCAACCGGGCGGCCCTTCCAGGTTCGCGCGACCTGCGCGAGCCCGCATCCGGTCCAGGGCGCGAAAGATCGTCCGAGGCGGCCCGGCACGGCATCCTCATGCGCGATCCCGGGCATGCACCGGGCATTCGACGGCCTCACGAGGAGTGACCCGTTCGATGAGTGCCACGACGACACCGTCCACCCCCACCCCGACCGCTCCCGGCGGCCTGCCGCTGATCGGCCACGCCCACCGGCTCGCCCGCGACCCCCTTCCGTTCATCACCTCGCTGCGCCGGCACGGCAGCGTCGTGCGGATACGCATAGGTCCGAGCCCGGCCTACGTCGTCACCGACCCCGCGCTGACCCGCCGCGTCCTGGTCACCGACGCCGCCCACTTCGTCAAGGGCGGCAGAATCATCGACGCGCTGCGGGTCTTCTTCGGCGACGGACTCGCCACCATCGCCGACGGCGACGTACACCTGCGCAACCGGCGTCCGATGCGGCCCATCTGCCACCGTTCTGCAGACCCGGCCCCGCTTCACCGTCACCTCACCCGCCCCGAGCGCCCAGGCGGTGGTCACCGTCAAGCCGGACAGGCCGACCATGACGTTCTCGTCCGCGACGTCCGGGCGAGCCGCACCTGCCGGGCCGGTGGCAGGAGGGGGCAGCGGCCCGGCAGGTGCGAGGCAGAGGTGCTCCGGGTTCAACCGGCGTACACCCTGCCCTCCTTCACCACGTAGTGGACCGGGTCGGCGCAGCCGACGGACGGGGTGACCAGGAGGCCGACCGTGAGGGGTGCGGGTTCCGTGCTCGCTGTCGAGAACCGGCAGACGGCGCCCGTGCCGGTGAGCGGGTACCAGAACCAGCCGTCCACGTCGCCGACGGTCACGCGGTCCGACTCCTTCCACGCGCCGTCGGACCGCGTGTACACCTGCAGGCGCACGGACGCGGCGTACCCGTCCTCCGCCGAGCGGAGCGCGGTCAGCGTGATCCGGTGGACCATGCTGTTCCCCCGTTGGAACGAGTGCGAGCCGAAAGGGCACGGAAGGCCGAACCGGGCGAATACCTGCCGGTCAGGGAGGTTCCATGAGATTCACCTGGGAAGACACCCGGAACGGCCCCGGGGTTGTACGGCGGGGCGCGGCCGTCCGCCGTACCGCGCCCGCCCGGTGGACCCCCGGCTCCCGTGCGGCACCCGGAAGATCACGTACCAGGCTTCGTCCGGACCTGACGCGAAGCGCCACAAGGAGTGTGACAGGGATCGAGGAGAGGCGAAGAACGGCCACGAGGGATGAAGAACGGCCAAGTACGGAGAGGAAATTCCACCATCGATCGCCCATGACGGGTTAATGTCAGTGTCAAGGAGCACAATGATCATTGAAAGAGATCAACACCGGCGCCGCGCTGGGTAGACGGTCTCGAGACCCGGCTCCGGAAAGGCCCCAGCGATGCTCTTCACCGTCAACCAGACCCAGGACCGTCCGCGCGCCGGGCGGATGGCCGCCGGGCTCCGGGCGGCCCCCGCGCCCCCGTTCGCCCCGGCCCACGTCGACGTGCTGCGCATCATCTCCGACCCGCGCACCCCCAGCTTCGTCACGGTGTACGCGAACGGCCGCCGCAGGTACAGCTACTGGCGGCCGCTCGACTCGACCACGGGCCAGGGCGGCTGCTACGTCGCCCTGCCCACCACCGACTGCGACGCGCTGCACGAGGCCGGGAAGATCGAACTCGGGGATCCGGTCGTGGACCCGAACCGGACGACGTACCGGGTCAGCGCCTCCTCCACCCGGGTCGGTCCGCCCTCCCGGGCCCTGGCCGCGCCGATCCGCCCGGTGCAGGAACGCCCCCGCCTGGTCCGGGCCGCCGCCCGCGTCGCCTGAAACGGCCGCGGGGCGCACTCCGCGGACCGTGGGGGAGTGGGAGGCACGGTGCGGGGGAAGGGCGGCCCCCGGAGGCCGGGCAGCACACGGTGCGCGGCGGCGGGGACGCACGGGGGGCACCATGAGCGGCGTGACGACGGCACACCGGGCCGGGACGGCACGCGGTCGACGGGCAGGCGTGAGCCGGGCGCTCGCCTTGCTCACCGTCGTCGCGCCGGCCGGCTGCGGCGGCGCGGACGAGGCGGGTACCCGGGGGCCCCGAACGACGCACACCCGTCGGCGTCCCGGTCCGCAGCGGCCGCGCCCCCGGCTTCTCCGGCGTCTTCGTCACCCCGGTCCGCCGATGGCACCGCCCCGGCGAAGCCGTCGGCGCCGGCCGCGGACGGGCACGATCCGGCCGCCTGTACGGACGGAGACTGCGAGATCGCGGTGTCCGGGCCGGTGACGATCCGGTTCGACGCTCCGGCAGGCAGGACGGCCCTCTCCGTGCCCGAGGTCGGCCCGGACGAAATCGAATACGAGCTGAAGTCCGGCAACGGCCGGTCCGCGGGCGGGGCCGAAGGCCGCGGACAGGGCTGCCTCACGGTGCTTTGAGCAGGCGGCTTCGGCACCTCGTGCGGTCGCGTCGGTGGCGACGGCCCACCCGGCGCCCGGCCCGGCACCGTGGTCGTCCAGGTGGCGACGGGGGAGGGCGGGGCGTCCCTCCTCCACGTCGTGTCCGGCTGACGGGCCGTCAACAGCGTACGGCCCTCGTCGGGCGCGGTGGGCTTCCCGCCCCTGACGTCCGTTCAGGACCGGGCGGGAGGCCGCCGGGCGGCCGGCGTCAGGCGATGGACGCCGCAACGACCGCGGACACCGCGAGGTTGCAGGATGCCGTCACCCAGACCGCGGGGTGCGGTTCCCGGTCGACCAGGGTGCTGCCCAGCCGTCCCGGCGTGATGAGGTCCACCACCAGGAACGCAACGGCCATCATGACCAGCCCCAGCAGCCCGAACGTGGCGGTCGACACCAGCCCCTTGCCGAAGTCCTCGTACGTCGTCCAGATGGACGTGAACACGATTCCGCCGATGCCGAGCAGCGCCGAGCTGAGCACCAGGGCGGCGTTGCGGTTGCGCTCCTCCCAGATCTGCCGGCCGAGCTTTCCGGGCGTCAGCAGGTCGACCAGGACGATGCCGAGCACCAGCAGGACCAGACCGAGTGCGCCGTAGGCGGTGGCCCGGCCGAGTCCGTTGACGATGTCGCTCATAGGAATGCCGGCTCCGTAGCGTGAGGGATCGTGAGTGATCGCGGTCAAAGGCGAGCAAAATGTAGCGCACCCGTTCGATGCTCCGGTGGGTGCGGTCGGCAGGCCTTGGTCTCCGGCAGGACGAACGTCCGGGTGAGGGCGGCCGGTACGCTGTCCGGCAGCGGTTCGCGGCGCCACAGCAGCCCTCGCCGAGCACGGCCCATTGTGCCGGATCGCTCTCGAACGGCACGCTTTCGCGGAAGCCGGGACCGAAGACACCGGGGTGCACGTCGAGTTCGCGGATGAAGGCGGATGCCGTGCTCCGTGTTCCCGGTGCCCGGTCCTCCGCCACGGTGTACGCCTCGTCCGCCGGCGGGGCGTTCGGGGAGGGGGACGGCGGCCGGCTCGCGGACGCCCCGCCGCCCTCGTCCGCCCTCTCCTCGGACACCGTCGGGGAGGCGGCACTCCCGCCCGTCCCCTCGGTGCGCGCGGCCGGCGGGAGTGCCCCGCAGCCGCGGCCACGACTGGTCTGTGCTCGGCCGCGCCCCGCCCCCGCCCCGGCTCCGAACGGCCGGTTCCGTTGTTGTGGGCAGTGTGGCGCATGGTGAGCGCTTGGAATAGCGGCTCGTTCTGAAGTGTGGGCTCTTGATGTTCACGGAGGCCCACGGCCGGTATCCGTGAGTGGGGGGTGGACGGCTGTGGACCACTGGTCCGTACCAGGGTATTGACGTCTTCTTACCTCACGTCTTGAATCAAGGGGCGACGCACTTCCCCCCCACAACCTCGGTCGGCGCGCCCGTACACGCGGGCTGCCGCACGGAAGGGAGAGCCATGTCCTCTCCACGCAGGCTGCGCAGATGGCTGACCGCCACTCTGTCCGCGGCTCTGGTCGTCTGCGCCGCCGTCGGAACCGCCCAGGCGGAACCGGCGGACACCACCTCCACCTCCACCGTGTCGGCGGAGGGTGCCGCGGCCGCCGCCGTGACGTTCTCGGACACCTTCGACGGGCCCGCCGGCGCGGCGGTCGACTCCTCGAAGTGGCAGACCGAGACCGGTGACAACGTCAACAACCATGAACGGCAGTACTACACGTCCGGCAACCGGAACGCCGCCCTGGACGGCCGGGGCCACCTGGTGATCACGGCCCGCAAGGAGAACCCGGCCAACCACCAGTGCTGGTACGGCACCTGCCAGTACACCTCGGCACGTCTGAACACCGCGGGGAAGTTCACCGCGCAGTACGGGCACATCGAGGCGCGGATGAAGGTCCCGCGCGGCCAGGGAATGTGGCCCGCCTTCTGGATGCTGGGCACACCGGTCAACTGGCCGGACTCGGGCGAGATCGACATCATGGAGAACGTCGGCTTCGAGCCGTCCACCGTCCACGGCACCATCCACGGCCCCGGCTACTCCGGTTCGGGCGGCATCGGCACCGCCGACGGTACTCCCGTCCAGCTCTGGGACTGCACCGGTGGCCCCGGTCAGCAGTGGACGGTCACCGGCGCGCGCGACATCGTCAACCCCCCGGCCGACAAGTGCCTGGACGTGACCGGCAACAACGCGGCCAACGCCACCCGGCTCCAGATCTGGACCTGCACGGGCGCCGCGAACCAGAAATGGACGGTGGGCTGAGTCCCGGCGGGCACCGCGGCCGGCGGGACCGTGGCCCCGGGGGCGGTCCCGCCGGCCGCGGTGCCCGCCGGATGCGTACTCCCCGCTCGGCCTCGGGCTGGACCATGGCGGTCTTCGGAGCACTCGCCGCCGCTCTGGGGACCGTGGGTCTGATCGCGCCGGCCGCCCAACTGTCCCTGCTCGGCCTCGAGGCCCCGGGCGGGCGGGGGAGCGGCGACCTCACCCCGGCCTTCGTGACCGCGTCCTCCATGGCGGCACTCAACATGGGTGTGTACTACGTCCTGGCGGCGCTCGCCGACTGGCGGGCCTTCTTCCGGTGGACCGTGCCGTTCAGGCTGCTGACGTGCACGGTGTTCACGGTCGCCGTGATCAACGGGCGGGCGCCCGAGGCGTTCGTCGGTGTCGCCGTGTGGGAGGGCCTCGGGGCGGCCGCGACCGGTGCGGCGCTTTGGTACGAACGACGCGCCGGCACGCCGCGGGAGCGTCGGTGACCCCACCGCTACCGGGCCGGTGGTGGACAGCGGCGACGGGACGGGGACCGGAGCCGCGCGCCGCGTTCCTGGCCGCACCGGCACCGGCGGCTGGGACCGTGACGCCACGCCCTGGCCGGCGCCCTGCACCACGATCGCCCGGCGGCCGAGCCGTCCGAGTGGGGTGCTGTCGCCGCGCGCCGGCCACGCCGTGGGCAGTCACCGCCTCACCGCGGACGACTGCGTGGTCCGCGGCCACGACATCGCGCTCGACACCGCCGGTCTCTGCACAACGGGGCCGGGACCGCTCTGATCCGCGACCCCTGCCGCGCGCCCCGCGTGATCCGTGCGCGGGGAGCGATTCAGCAAGATGACAACACGAGGATAGGTTTTTTGCCTTTCTTTTGCCCTCGGGGAACATGGCCGTGATGGCGTCCGTTGACCAGGCGGACCGCACCATCCGGGCCTGACGACCGGTACCGGAAAAGACAGCAACAGAAGCCGAGGTGGCACCAGTGGCGATGTGGGACCGGGTCAAGGAACAGGCCAAGACGCTCCAGCAGTCCCAGGGCGCGAGGTCGGGAGGAGGGCAGCACGGGAATCCCGGACCGGGACAGGCCGGCGGCCATTCCCGGGGCTCGTCCTCCGGCGGCTCCAAGGCCCAGCTGATGGGGCTGCTGAAGTCCCAGCTCGCGTCGGCGAAGACGGAACTCAGGAGCGGCGCCTACCGGGACGCGAGCATGGCGATGTGCGCGCTGGTCGCGGCCGCCGACGGGCACGTCGAGCCGGCGGAGCGGCAGCGAGTGGAGGAGCTGATCGTCTCCAACGAGGTCCTGCAGAACTTCCCGCCGGACCAGCTCCGCAAGCGGTTCAACGAGCACGTGGACCAGCTCGTGGCCAACTTCGAACTGGGTAAGGCCAGGGCTCTGCAGGACATCGCGAAGGCGTCGAAGAAGCCGGTCGAGGCACGCGCGGTCATCCAGACGGGCATGGTCATCGCCGGTGCCGACGGCGCCTTCGAGGCGACCGAGCAGTACGCCATCCGCGAGGCCTGCGCGGCCCTGGGCGTCTCGCCCGCGGAGTTCGGAGTCTGAGGACCCCTCAGGCCTCTCGGGCCCCCACACCGATCCTGCCGCGGGCCCCGGAGCGGGCAAGCGGCAGGATCGGCGGTGAAAGCGGCCTCCTTCAGTTCCTGGCGGCCACCCCACCGATGGAAGCGGCATCGAGGGTATGGCCGAGCAGGTGCAGTGGGGCGGCCGACACTCCGGCCCGTTCCACCGCGTCCCAGTAGGCCAGAGCCACCTCGGAGTCCACCAGGCCGTGCACCAGCGGCAGTTCGTGACCGGCGGTGTGCAGCAGGGACTCGGACCGGCAGGAGGCCAGGGTGTCCTCGATCCAGGGCTGCGCGAGATAGCCGGCCGCCGCCGCCTCCGGCAGGTCCCCGGCGACCTCCCGGTCGGTGGAGCCGACGTGCAGCAGCCCGCCGCCCAACACCAGTATGTCCTTCCGCTCCCGCATGCGGGCGAGGGCCCGCCCGGTGTCGAAGCAGTGCGGGAAGGAGTCGTCGACCACGACGGCCCCGGGACGGAGCCGGTCGATGTCGAGCACGGCGGCGGCGCCGCTCACCGCCGTCACCAGAAGGTCCGCACCGTGGACCGCGTCCGGCAGCACCCGCTCCGACTCCACGACCTCGAACCCGGCCGCACCGATCAGCCCCCGCTTGTGCAACCGTCGTCCCAGGGCGGTCAGCCGCGGCCCGCTGCCCCGCACATCGCACAGGAACAGCCGCCGGGGAGGCCGGGCGGCCAGGGACAGCAGCAGCTCCAGTGAGGAGGCACCGATCGAGCCCAGACCGGCGAACGCCACGTCGAGGTCCGAGAGGTCCCGTCCGGTGGCCTCCAGCGCCGCGTGCACCGTTTTCACCACGGACACGACCGTCGCCGCGTGGCCCGTCGTCACGGCCGCCGGATGACGCCCAATCCGCAGCACGTCGAAGCCGTATCCGGTGAGCGACGGAATCATCCCCGCCAGGGACACGCATCGCGCACCCCTGGAAGCGGCGAGTGACACCGCGCGGGCGGTGTACTCCACCAGCCCGGTGTCCGCCGCGAGTTCGTCGGCGAAGAGCGGGAGGGAGAAGAAGCCCGACCGGCCCAGAGGCGTCTCCACCGTCTCCACCAAGCGTGGGACGCCTTCGGGGAACAGCAGAGCGCGCACCTCGGCCCGGGGCAGCGCCGACGCGGGCAGACCCGCCAGGCGTGCAAGATGCTCCGGCGCGGGCAAGTAGCCGATCAGGGCGGCGTCCATCGTGTCCCGCGGTCCGTGGCCACTCGGCGCGGGCCGGTGCGCCACGGGACGGCCTGTTTCGGGACGGCCCGTCCTCGGACGGATCGACACGCCGCTGTCACCCGTCGCGGCCCGTTCGAGACGCCGGCGCAGCGCGTCGGTGAAACGGCCGAGTGCGCCGGGAGCGAACGCCGCGGTCGCGCCCCGCACCGTCACCCGCAGCTCGTCCCCGTCGGGCCGCACCGCCATGAACACGTCTGTCGCGGAGGACGGCGGCAGGAACGTACTGTCCCCCGCCTCCCACGACCACCGCGGAGCGCCGGCGTCGCCCGCGGGAGCCAGCGCGGAGAAGTCGAGGAAGGTGAAGAAGAACTGGGAGGTCAGGGGAAGCCCGTCGGCACGCCGTGGGACCACGTCCTCGTGGGCGCGTGCCTCCTCCGCCTCGGTGGCTGTGCGACGCAGGGCGCGGTCGAAGTCCCACCCGCCGGCGGTGTGGGAGGTGTTGTCGTCGGCCGGACCGGGCGGGGCGGGCCGAACGGGGACGGCCGAGGCGAACGGGCCGAAGATCCGGTGTGCGTCGGGCAGCGCGTTGTCCCGGCCGCTCACCGCCAGTCCCACGATCAGATCGGGCCGGCGGGTCAGTGCCACGAGTTCCTGGTAGTAGGCGGTCAGCAGGGGCGCGTACAGGGTGGTTCGCGCGTGGGACGCGAGCGCACGCAACGTCTTTGTCAGGGGGGCGCCGAGCGTGAACTCCGAGGAGTCGAACCGGGCATCGCGCCGGGCGGCCCCGGCACGGGTGGTGACGCCGCTGCCACCGGCCACCGCCGTGGTGCGCAGCACCGGCGGCCGGTACGGGGCGCACACCCGGGCCCGGCGTTTTGCCGCCGGTCCGGAGCCGCCGGTCCCGTGGCCGGTCTCCGCCGACCGCCGGACGTGGTCACGGAAGTCACTGCGCAGCAGCGGGAGACGGGGTGCGGTGCTGCCGCCGCCGTCTGCCAACCGGTCGTACACCTCGTTCAGCTCCTGCATGAGCAATGCCGCGCTGTACCCGTCGCCGATGACGTGATGGGCGTGCACCAGCAGGGTGTGCTCCTCTGGAGCGAGACTGAGCACCTGAAGACGCACCAGCGGCCAGGCCCAGGTCTCGAGGCGCCGTTCCGCCTCGGCCGCGGCCCGTTCGTCCACCTCGGCGGTGGACGTGACCGTCCCGAAGACGACCGGCAGGCGCAGGGACGGCGGCAGTTCCTGCTGGACGGGAGGGCGGGCCCCGGCGGGGAAGACGGTGCGGAGCATGCCGTGCCGCTCCACCAGAATGTCGACCGCCGCCTGGAAGACCTCGGGGTCCAGCGGTCCGGACAGCCGAATCCGGGCCAGCCAGGCCCCGGCATCCGGCGCGAGAGCCTCCGCGAGCAGGAACCCGCGCTGGCCGGAGGTGACGGGGAACGGAGTTGTCCGTTCGTCGCCGGCCGGAAGGGACCGTACGGCCGGGGACGCGGAGACGGAAGCCGGGGCTGCGGTGGTGGTGGCGGAGTGCGGTTTCGCCGCGGCGGCGTCGATGGCCGCGGACAGTGCCGCAAGGGTGCGATGACGGTAGATCACCGTCGGCCGGGGCAGCGGCAACCCGTGGTCCGCGAGCCGGGCGAACACCCGGAGGACGAGCAGCGAGTCACCACCCAGGTCGAAGAAGTCGTCCTCCCGGAAAACCGATCCGGCTTCCACCTGGAGGAGGTCCGACCAGACGGCCGCCACGCGTCGTTCGGTCGCAGTGGCCGGGGAGGACGTCTCCACGGCGTCCGGTGCCGCCGGACCGGACCGGGAGGACGAGTCCACCAGCGCCAGGCGGTCGACCTTGCCGGTGCCCGTGAGGGGCAGCGCGTCGACGCAGGTGATCCGGGCCGGGATCATGTACGACGGCAGAACACCGGCCAGGTGGCGGCGCACCTCCCGGGTGTCCGGCCGGCCGGCCGAGGACCGGAGGGTGACGAAGGCGAGCAACTGCCCCTCGTGCGCCGTCACCACCGCCCGTGCGATCCCGGGATACTCCTGGAGCGTCGCCTCGACCTCTCCCGGCTCCACCCGGTTCCCGCGGATCTTCACCTGGTCGTCGACCCGGCCGAGGAACTCCACGGTGCCGTCGGCCGACCGGCGGACCCGGTCCCCGCTGCGGTACCAGCGCCGCCCCGCCCGCACGGTGAACGCCCGTGCCGTCAGCTCCGGTTCGCCCAGGTAACCGGGGGTCAGGCCGACGCCCGCGATGAGCAGCTCCCCCGGTTCGTCCGGCTCGCAGGCGGTCCCGTCGGCGCGGACCACCTCCAGGTCCGTACCGGCCACGGGACGTCCGACCGGCACCTGCCGCACCTCGTCGCCGGGGCGGGCGTCGAGGATCTGGCAGGTGGCGTTGACGGTCGTCTCGGTGGGTCCGTACAGGTTGGCGATCCGCGCGCTGTTCCCGAACAGGTCGAACCAGCGGCGCACATGGTCCACGGGCAGTGCCTCACCGCCTACGTGCACCCACCGCAGTGCCGTCAGACCGGGAACGCCCGCCCCGCTCCGAGCCCTTTCCTCGGCGGCCGACAGCAACTGCTCCCAGAGCGTCGGCACCGAGCTCCACACACTGACCCGTGCCCGCTCCATCCGCGTGAGCAGCAGCCCGGGATCCCGCAGCAGGCCACGTGGCACGGTGACGACGGTGCCGCCGGCCAGGAGCGGTGCGAGCAACTGGCGTACCGAGGCGTCGAAGCAGGGCGACGCGGTCTGCGCGAGGCGGTCATCGGGACCGTAGCCGAAGGTGGCGACGGCCCAGTCGAGATAGTTCTCCATCGCCCGGTGAGTGATCGGCACCGCCTTCGGGCGCCCCGTGGAACCGGAGGTGAAGATGACGTACGCGATCCCCTCGGCGTCGGACGGCGAGGCGAGGGCGACCGCCGTCGCCGGTGCGGTCACGTCGGGATCGGCTCCCGCGGCCGTGTCCGGCAGGCCGTGGTCGGTGACGGGCACCGCCCGTACGGCCGTCAGAACGTCAACGGTGCGCCGGGTACGGGCGTGGCACACCACGGTGGTCGCGCCGGTGCGTGCCAACTGGTCGGCCAGCCGCGCGGTGGGGTGCTCCGGGTCGAGCGGGACCCAGCCGGCCCCGGCGCGCAGGATGCCCACGACACCGACGACGGTGTCGGCGCCCGGCTCGGTGAGCAGCCCCACCAGATCACCGGGGCGTACGCCCCGGGCGTACAAGCGCGCGGCGAGCCGAGCGGAGGCATGGTCGAGCGCCCCGTACGTGAGCGAGGCATCCGCCGCGTCCACGGCGTCCACGGCGTCCACGGCGATCGCGCCGGGTGCCGTCCGGAACCGGTCGAGCAGCCGCGCGACCAGCGGGACGCTTCCGTCGTCCCGCACGGACGGGGACGGCACGACGAGGGCGGGACCGGTGTCCGGCGACGGCGACGACGGCGGTGTGCACAGCCCGGCCAGTTCGGCGCGGAACTCCCGGTCCAGACGCGCCATGGTGGCCCGCCGGAACAACGGTTCCGGATAGTTCCACGACATCCGCAGCTGCGGACCGTCCGCCCAGCACAGCAGACTCAGCCGGGTCGTCGCCGACCCGGTGCCGGCGGCGGTGGCCCGTACCTCCACCGGACAGTCGGCGGCCGGCTCCGCGGGGAAGCGGGCGAAGCTGAAGCCCGCCGGACTCACTGTGCGGCTGCCGAAACCGGCACCAGCTCCAGTGCCGGCACCGGAATGGGTGCCGGGGAGCAGCGCGGCCAGGTCCGGACTGCTCAGCCCGGCGTGCCGCTCGTCGCGCAGCCATATATCGCGCAGCCGTTCCGCCAGGGCAGGAACCGATTCGCCGTCCGCCGTCCCACAGAGCAGGGGAAGGGCGTCGGCGAGTGGGCCGACCAGCCGTTCCACGCCTTCGAAGCGGTCCTCGCGACGCGCCCTGGCCACGTTGACCGCCACGTCCGGGCGCCCCGACCACCGTGCCAGACAGCGCACATACGTGGCGAGCAACAGGTGGAACAGGGAGACACCGTGCGCGGCGGCCAGCTGTTCCAGGCCGGTGGTGAGATCGGCGCCGAGCTCGCCGTAGTACTGCGTGATCGGGCCTGACGGGCCCGAGAGGTCGGGCGCGAGCGCGTCGGGGTCGCCGTCGTACGGCAGCCGGAGCGGTTCGCCGCGCGTGGCGAGCCGCTCGGCCCAGTAGCGCCGGTCGGCGTGCCGCCCGGCGGAGCCGGAGGGCGGCAGACTCGCCGCGTACCGTGCGAAGTCCGGCGCGGGAAGCGCATGGTGCGGACGCCGTCCGTGGTACAGATCGGTGTACGTGCTCCACAGCTCCTCGGCGAGAATGTTCAGGCTGTAGCCGTCCGCCGCCGCGTGGTGCGTCACCAGCACCAGATGGGCGAGACCCGGAGCCTGGCGGAGCAGCACGGCCCGGACCGGAGGCAGAGCCGCCAGGTCGAACGGCCGGTTGCAGAGGGCCGTCTCGGCGTCGGCCACCTCGTCGGCGGCGCAGTCGCGCACCTCGAACCAGTCCCGCAGCGGCACCGGAGGCACCACGCGCTGCGCGGGCAGCCCGTCCGGGGCGTCCACCCGCAGCCGGAGCATGCCGTGCCGTTCGGCCAGCGCCGACAGCGCCCGGCCCAGCAGCCCGGCATCGAGCGGGCCCCGGACGGTCAGTCGCAGATGCCCCCGTGCCGGGACGTCCGGACGCAGCCGGCTGCTGGTGTACAGCGCCAGTTGTACAGGGGTCAGGGGGAAGGCCCGTCCGTCCCCGGGCCCGGCCCCGCTCCCCTCCCCGGGCTCATGCCCCGGCACGTCTTCGAGTCTGCTCCCCGCACCCGCTCCCTGGTCCAGGTGGGCGGAGAGTTCACGTACCGTCCGGTGTTCGAAGAAGAGCGTGGTGGGCAGCTGCCGCCCCAGTTCCCGCTCCAGTCGCTTGACGAGGTCGACGGCGCCCAGCGAGTCCAGCCCGAGCCGCAGGAACGGCGTGTCGTCGTCGACGTCCGACGCCGGGACGCCGAGTGACCGGGCCAGCAGTTCCCGCAGGACGACAGCGGTGGCGGACGTCACCACGGGCCGGTGGTGGTGCCGGTCGGCGTCAGGAGGAACGGCGGCGGCGTCCTCGACGTACGTGGTCCGCACCGGACGCGCCGGAGTGATGACCGGCTGCGCTTCGGAGGCCAGGTCGGCGACCACCAGCTGCGTCGCGCCGGTGACGCACGCCGTTCGCAGCGCGGCCAGCGCGGGCGCGGTCGCCAGCGGTCGCCCCCCGCCGCCCGCTCCGGCACCCGCGGTGGCCGCGAGACCCGTCTCGGCGAACGGACCCAGGTTCACCGACAGCCAGGGACGGCCCGCCAGACGCTCGGCTCCGGCGAAGGAGTCGAGGAAGGCGTTTGCCGCGGCGTAGGCGCCCAGCGCACCCGCCAGGCCGTGCAGCACCGACGACACCGAGGAGAACGCGACACACACCCCGGGGCGCTGCCCGTGACGGCGCAGCGCCCCGGCCAGCAGGACCGTTCCGAGGGTCTTCGCCCCCAGCGCCCCCATGGTCTCCGGCACGTCCGTCCCACGCAGACTGCCGGGCCGTGCGACACCCGCCGCATGGAACACGGCGTCCAGCGAGGGAAGTCCGCGGACGAGCCGCTCCACGTCGGCGGGCACCGTGAGGTCGGCCGCGACGTAGCGTGCCTCGGCACCGAGACCGGCGAGCTCCTTCAGCAGGCCCGCGGGCGGGTGCGGGGAACGTCCCGCCAGCACCAGAACAGGCCGGCCCTGGCCCGCCAGGTCCCGGGCCAGCGCGGACCCGATGCCGCCTGCGCCGCCCGTGATCAGAAACGTGCCGTCGGCCGGCAGCCGCTCCTGGTCGTACGGCCTGCCCGGTTCTCCCACCGCGCCCTGCTCTTCCCCCGCTCCCGGCACGACGGAACGCACGAGACGCTGTCCGGTCCGCCGGGCGATCGCTCCCGTCGTCTGCGGCGCCGTCAACTCGGCGGCCAGGAAACGCAGCCACCCCTCGTCGTGGGGGGTGCCGTGAACGTCGTGGGAGGCGAGGTCGACCCAGTTCGCGACCACACCGGCCGACTCCTCCGGTACGGCCAGGGCCAGACCACCCAGGACCGCCTGCACGGGCGCCGGCTGCTCCACACCGTGACCCGTGACGTGCGCGTCCTCGGTCACGACCAGCAGACGGCGGGCTCCGGTCCGGTCCAGCAGCGCGAGGGCGCCCCGGAACGCCCCGACCGCCTGCCGCAGCTCCTCGTCGAGGCCGTCCGTCGGGCCCTCAGGGTCCGCCGCGCCCATCCGGGCCGTCGCGTCCCGGCGGACCGGTCCGCCGAGAAGGACCACGGCCTGCGGACGGACGTCGACGTGGCCGGCCGTGACCGCCCGTACGCCGAGGCCCGCGAACCCGTCCACCAGCCGGCGTACCGCCGAGGCGTCCGCTCCGGTCACCAGCACCGGACCGCGGGGACCGGTTCCGGGAAGGCCGGTGCGGGGGAGACCGTCGCCGGGGAGGGGCGCGGGGCGCCACTCGACTCGGTGCAGCAGCCCGCGCGGATCGGGCTCGGGCCGGTACCTGCGCCGCTGGTACGGGTACGGCGGCAGCGGCACCCTGCGATGCCCCGCGTCGAGCGCGGTACGGTCGAGGGGCACCCCGCGCACCCACAGCCGTGCCACCGTCTCCATCAGCTCCCCGGCCCCGCCCGGCGCTTCTCCGCCGTCGGACGCCGCCACGGGGGCGGGCACCACAAGGGCCTCCCGCGCCGGGCCGCGCACCGCGCCGTCCGCCGTGGTGTTCGTGCCGTCGGCCCGGTGCCGGGCGGCCACCGCGCGGATCGGACCCGCGAGGTTCCCATTCGCGCCGAGTTCCACGAACGTGTCGTAGCCCTCGTCCAGCAGCCGCTCCAGGGCCCGGCCGAACAGCACCGGTCGCAGGGCGTGTTCCCGCAGATGCTCCGGATCCATCCACGGCTGCCACTCGGCGGTCAGTGTGCTCATCACCGCGAGCGTGGGTGCTGACACCGTCAGCCTGCGCGCCGCGTCGCCCAGGGCGTGCGCGACCGGCTTCATCAGCGGCGAGTGGAAGGCGCGCGGCACCCGCAGCGGACGGGCCGTCGCGCCGCGCGCGGTGAGCCGCTCCGACGCCCGCCGGACCGCGTCCGGGGAGCCGGACAGCACCAGTCGGCCGGGACCGTTGTACGCCGCCACCGCCAGGTCGTCCGGGGACGCGGCCACCAGCGCCTCCACCTCCCGTTCCCCGGCGCCCCGGACCGCCGTCATGGCGCCCGGCGCGGTCGATCCGCCCATGAGACGGCCACGTTCCGCCGCGAACAGCAGCGTGTCGGACAACGACAGCATGCCGCCGACGCAGGCAGCCGTCAGTTCACCGACGCTGTGTCCGACCAGCGCGTCGGGCCGCACCCCCCAGGCCGTCAACTGCCGGGCGAGCGCGACACCGTGCGCCACCAGCAGGGGCTGCGCCACCTCGGTGGCGGCGAGAGCGTCGCCGTCCACGTCGCCGTCCACGCACCAGGCCGTCAGCTCCCGCCCGTGCAGCGCTCCCACCAGCGCCGACGCCTCGTCCAGCGTCGCGCGGTACACGGGTGCCGTGGTGTACAACCCCCTTCCCTGCCCCGGTCGCAGCCCGCCCTGGCCGGGGAACACGTAGACGGTCCGCGGCCGCCGTGCCACCGTCCCGGCGGCCACACCCGGCACGGGCGAGCCGTCGGCGGCGCGCACCGAGGCGAGCCGATCGCGCAGGTCGCCGGTGGCCACGACGGCGAGACGGTGCGGTCGTTCGTCGCGAGCGGCGCCCGCCGTCAGACAGACGTCACCCTCCTCGATCCCGGGGCGGCCGGCCAGGTGGTCCGAGACGCGCGCCGTCCACGCGTCGAGCCCGGCCGCGCTGCCCGCCGAGAGGGTGAGCAGGTTCGGGCCGCGGCTGTCCCGGAGCGCCCCGCGGTCGTTCCCGCGCGGCGGCGCCTGCTCCAGGACCGCGTGCGCGTTGGTGCCGCCGAAGCCGAAGGCGTTGATCCCCGCCCTGCGCGGCCCGGACGACTCCCAGGCCGTCACCTCCGTCACCAGGGCGAACCCGGACCGCTCGACGGCGGGGGAGACCGGTGTGTGATGCAGCGAGGCCGGAAGCCGCCCGTGACCGAGGGCCAGGACCACCTTCACGAGCGAGGGCAGTGCCGCCGCGTTCAGCAGGTGCCCGATGTTGGTCTTCACCGAGCCGAGCAGCCGGGGCCGGCCATCCGGGCGGGCCGGGAACGCATGGGCGAGGGACCGCAGTTCGATCGGATCGCCGACGGCCGTACCCGTGCCGTGGGCCTCGACGTACGAGACCGACGCGGGGTCGACCCCGCACTGCTCGTAGGCACGGCCGATCACCTCGCGCTGGCGCAGCGGGTTGGGTGCCATCAGGCTCAGCGACGTGCCGTCGTTGTTGACGGCGGTGCCGCGGACGACGGCCAGGACCTCGTCACCGTCCCGCCGGGCCCCGTCGAGCCGTCGCAGGACGAGAACCGCGCCGCCCTCGCCGGGCACGAACCCGTCGGCCGACGCGCTGAAGGCACGGCTGCGCCCGGTCGGCGAAAGGGCCTTGGCCGCCTCCAGGGCCTGGTGGGCCGACGCGGTGAGATGCAGGTTGACCCCGCCGACGACCGCGATGTCGCACTCGCCGTCCGCGAGACTGCGCCGGGCCAGATGCAGCGCCACCAGGCCCGAGGAACACGCGGTGTCCACGGCGAGCGCCGGGCCGTCCAGATCGAGGCAGTGGGCCAGGCGCGCGGCGACCAGGTTGGGAAGGTTGCCGGTCAGGGCCGTCGCGGTCGGCGGTGTGCCGGCGGTGTTCGCGTCGGCCAGGAGCTGCCGGTAGCCGCTGTCACCGACGGCGGCGAAGACGCCGGCCCGCAGGGCCCGGCGACGGGGCCCGGCGTACCCGGCGCGTTCCAGCGCCTCGTGGGCGAGCTCGAGGAAGATGCGCGCCTGCGGGTCCAGCGCGCGCGCCTCCTCGTCGCCGATACCGAAGTGACCGGCGTCGAAGGCGGTGGGGTCGTCCAGGAAGGCTCCCCGGCGTCCTGCCGCCCCGGGCCCTTCGGAGCCGTCCGTGGCCCGGCCCTTCGTGGTCCAGCGGTCCGGGGGCACCGCGGACACGACATCGCGGCCGGCGGTGAGCAGGTCCCAGAACTCCTCCGGCGTGTCGGCCTTCGGGAACCGGCAGGCCAGGCCCACCACGGCGGTCGCGGACGCCCCGCCCGCGGCGGACGCGCCCTCCTGCCCGCCCGTGCCCGTGTCGTCGATCGAGGTGCCGCCCGCCCCGGCGTGGTCCGCCTCGACGACGTCCATGAGGTGGTCGGTGAGCGCGGCGACCGTGTCGTTGCGCATCACCGCCGGACCCAGCGGGACACCGAGGGAACGTTCCAGCGCGGCGAGCGCCTCCATGGCCCGGAGCGAGGTGCCGCCGAGTTCGGCGAACCGTTCCCGGTCCCCGAACGATGCTCCGGGCATCCCCAGGACCGCGGCCCACACATCCCGCACCACGCGCCGCACGTCCCCACGCGAACGTGGCACCGCGCCCCGGCCCCCGGATGCCGACGGCCGCCGGGGCCGTTCTCCCGGACCGCCCACCACCGAACCCGGCTCCGCCACTGCCCCGGAGCCGGCCACCAGCCCGGAACGGGCCGACGGCCGGTACCCGTCCGCCTCGAACCGGGACCGCATCCGCTGCCGCTGGACCTTGCCGCTCGTCGTCCGGGGGAACGCGGACGGCGGCAGCGCGAACACCCGCACGTCGTCGTGGCCCAGCGCCGCACGGACCCGTCGGGCCACCCGGTCCAGCACCCCGGACGCGGTGTGCGGCGGTCGCGCCCAGGCGACGAACACCACCACCCGCTCCCCACCGGTCACCGGATCGGTCGACCCGACCACCACCGTCGTCCCGGTCGGCACCCCCGCCGTCCCGGACGCCACCTCCTCCAGGTCCGGGGCGTGGAACGTACGGCCGTTGACGAACAGGACGTCCTTGAACCGGCCGCTGACACACAGCCGGCCGTCCCGGAGGAAGCCCAGGTCGCCGGTGCGCAGCCAGCCGCCGGCGAAGGACCGCGCCGTCGCGTCCGGCAGGCCGTGGTAACCGCGGGCGATCTGCGGACCGCTCACCTCGATGTGCCCCACCCGCCGGTCACCCAGGGGCCGGCCCGCGTCGTCGGTGATCCGCACCGAGCAGCCCGCAACCGGCACCCCGACATCCATCAGCTCCACCGGCCCGGTGGGGTCGCCACCGGGTTCCCACTCCACCACGCGGCCCCGGCCGAGCGCGGACCGCTCCACGGCCACCGGCACGGCCACCTCGCCCAGCGGCGGGAACGCCACGGCAAGCGTCGCCTCGGCCAGACCGTACACGGGCGTCGCCGCCCGCGGATCCAGCCCCGCCGCCCGGGTCCTGGCGGCGAAGTCCCGCCACACCGTCGCCGATATGGGTTCGGCTCCCACGAGGATCAGCCGCACCGCGCTCAGGTCCAGCCCGGCGAACACCTCCTCGGGAACCCGGCGAAGGGTCAGCGCCAGCGCGAAGTTGGCGGCCGAGAGAACGGTGGCCCGATGCGCGGCGGCCACGTCGAACCACAGCCGGGGATTCTTCGCGAACGACAGGGGACCGATCTTCACCTGCTTGGCCCGCGCGGCCAGCGGCGCCAGATGCGTGCCGATGAGCCCCATGTCGTGGAAGTAGGGCATCCAGCTGACCACCACGTCGTGCTCCGTGAGGGCGGAGGCCTCCGTCAGCTGCCGCAGGTTCGCCAGCACGGCCGCGTGGGTCAGTTCCACGCCCCTGGGTGCCCCGGTGCTGCCGGACGAGAACTGCAGGAAGGCCAGTCCGTCCGGATCCGGCGCGGCGGGGGAGTCCAGGGCCGGACCCTCCCGCAGTACCTCCGTCCGCAGGACCCGGGCACCGTCGGGGAGTTCGGCGGCCACCGGCGCACAGGCCGCGTCCACCACGACCGGGGGACGGCCGAGGTGCTCCCACACCGGCAGGACCCGCCGTACGTCCGGCGCCAGCGGCACGGGCACCAGACCGGCCGCGAGCGCGCCCCAGAACATGGGCTGGAAATCGACGCTGTGCTCCGCGAGCACCGGAACGCAGGTGCCCGGCGCGACGCCCGCGGCACGCAGGCCGCCCGCGACGCGCAGGGACTCGGCCACGAGCTCCCGGAAGCTGACGGCGGTCTCGCCGCCGTCCCCCCGGACATGGACGATCAGCTGGCCGGGGGACTGGCGGGCGGCGTCCAGCAGGACGTCCAGCAGGGTCGCGGTGTTCATGGGTCCGTTCGTCGTTCGTTCGTGGTGTGCCCGAAGCCGGGGACGTGCGGCGGCGCGGAGGCAAGCGGTACAGCAGAGGCAAGCGATACATGGGACTCGCCGGAACCGGGACAGGTTGCTTCCGCGTATTGATCACCGGCGGCCCCGTTGTCAGTGGCCTCGCCTACGGTTCGGTCAGTGGGGCCTGCCGGAACGGCCGGGGGTCCGCTCAGGGGAGGGTTCTGTCATGTCTGGCGGGTCGGTGTCGACGACGTATCTGGAGCTGTCGCAGGATGACGGAGCCGCGCACAAGTTCTACGAGGTGACCGTCGACGGCCTGGTGGTGACCGTTCGCTACGGACGGATCGGTGCCGCGGGACAGACCCAGATCACCACCTTCCCCTCGGCGGACAAGGCGCGGGCCGCCGCCGCGAAGAAGGTCGGGGAGAAGGTCCGCAAGGGTTACGCCCCCGCCGTTCCCGGGCAGCGCGCGCCGCGTGCGGTGACCCGGCGTCAGGTGGCGTCCGCTCCCTCCACCGCGCGCGCCGTGGCTCCCGTGCTGTGGCGGTTCGGCACCGGCTCCGCGGCGTTCGGCATCCATGTCGACGACGAGCACTGCTGGGTCGGAAACCAGGCGGGCGACGTCTACACCCTGGGCCACGACGGCCAGGTGCTGGCCCGCTTCAACCTGCCGGACGGCGTGAAGTGTCTGGTGGCCGACGACTTCTGGATCTACGCGGGCTGTGACGACGGCAAGGTCTACGACCTGTCCTCCAAGCTGCCGTTCGCGGCGTACGACATCGCCGCGGACGTCGACATCTTCTGGCTGGACATCCACGAGGGCGTGCTGGACGTCTCGGACCGCGACGGCAAGCTCACCGTCATCGACCACGAGGACGAGCACCAGTGGTCCCGCCGCAGCCGGGGCGACCACGCCTGGATGGTGCGCGCCGACGACCGGGCCGTCTACCACGGTCACCACAGCGGCGTCACCGCCTACGCGCCCGACGGCGGCGGCGAGTTGTGGCACACGTCCACCCGCGGCGGCGTGCTGTTCGGCTGGCAGGAGGACGACACCGTGTACGCGGGCACGGCGCACCGCGTGGTGCAGCGGCTGTCGAAGGCGAGCGGGGCCATCGAGGCCACCTACGCCTGCGACAGCGCCGTGTACTCGTGCGCCACCTCGCCCGGCGGCCGGTTCGTGTTCGCCGGTGACGCGGCGTCGTCCGTCTACTGCTTCGACCAGGACGGCACCCGGCTGTGGAAGCTCGGCACGGGTGGCGGCTCGGCCCTGTCGATGCAGTACCGGGGCGAGCGGCTGTACCTGGTCACCACCGACGGTTCGCTGGTCTGTGTCGACGCGAGCGAGGCGGCCGTCGCCGCTGCCCAGCAGGGTACGGTGCCGGTCGCGCGGGACGTCAAGCTCGCCGAGGCACTGCCGACCTACGTGCCGGCCACGACTGCGAGCGCGGTGACCTCGGTGGCCCAGGCCCCGACCGGGGCGATCGTCGTCCAGTGTGTTCAGGACTCCGGCCGCCTGCGCGTGCACGTGGTGTCCGAGGGGTACGACTCGTCGTGGAACGTGCAGTTCCCGCGCGCGATACGGGAGCCCGGAGCCCGCTATGTCGTGGATGCCCTGCACCCGGCGGCCGGTGGCTTCTACCGGGTCCGCGGTGACATCCGCCGACTGCTCTGACGCGCCGGGTTCCCTCGCGGGCGAGGTCCCCGGAGAAGTCCCCGGGGACCGGACACCGGTCCCGGGGCGTACGACGAGGCTCACACGGGATCCGTGTGAGCCCTGTACGCGCCCCCTCGCCCGTGCGGAGAATGCAGTGTCCATGATCATGCAGCGGAATGGCCGGTTCCGTCGGCCGAAGCCCAGGAAAGCAGGTCGACCGCCGTGCACTTGCGTCTGCCCACCTCCCTGACCGAAGCACAGAACTGCGTGTCCGAGGGGGCGGTGCCCATCGGCGGAGCCACCCTCGTGTGGGCGCTCTGGCAGCGGGACGGCTTCCCCGAGCAGGCGATGTCCCTGCGCAGCCTGCCGGAGGCCAATGTGCTCGAGAGCGAGGCGCTGGGCGCCGCCGTTCTGCTGCACCGGATCGACGACCGGGTGCCGGAGGTCCTGCGCGGCGCGGCCTCCACCGTGGGCACCGGAGCGGTACGCCGGACGGCGACGGTCGGCGGCAACATCGTGGGCAGCACCCTGCGATGCCTGCTGCCGGCGGCGCTCGTCCTGGACACACGCGCCACCGTGCTGGACCGGGACGGAGCCTTCGAGACCGATCTGGCCGAGGTGGTGGCCAAGCGCCACCTGCTCCTCAGCCTGCGCTGGCGCACCCCGATAACCAGCGGATATCACAAGGCACCCGCCGAAGCGGGCGGATCGCCGCCCCTCGTCGTCGCCGCCGCCGTGCACGCAGAGGAGGACGGACGACGCAGGGTCCGCGTCGCGGTGCGTGACGGCTACGAGGTGATCGGCGGGAGCACGGACTGCGCGGCCGGTACGGACGGGACACTGCGGGCCCTGGACACCACGGACCTCGGTTCGCTCCCCCCGGAGACCGGCGACGTGATGCGCAGGGAGGTGTCCGGGGTCCTCGGCCGGGCCGCCGACGGCTGACCGGTGGTACGACTGCCGTTCGTGCGGGCCGGCCGTCGCGACGGCCCCGACCGGCGAAGGCGTCACCGCCCGGTACGGCTCAGCCGGCCGCCCGGGCGTGCCAGGTCGTGGCTCGACCGTAACGGTGCCGGGCGGGGCCGGCGAACGGGACGGGCACAGGACCGGCAGCTGCCCCGGCAGACCGACCGCGTCAGTCGACGGGCCAGGTGTGCACCGGGGCGTTGAGGTGCATGTAGTCGATGTACTGCTGCGTCATCCGGCGCAGGGCCTCATGGCGGCCGCAGTGGGCCGTGGCGTCGATGTGGTGGAACATCTCCTTCTGCCACACCGCTCCGTTGCGCCCGGTGACGCAGCGCTGCTCGATGATGCCGAGCAGCGGCTCCCGCCAGGCCTCGTCCATCCCCGAGAGTTCCAGCCCGCGGTGCGCCAGGGGCAGTAGACGCCGCAGCACCAGCTCGGGCACCGGCACCTCGCCCATCCCGGGCCAGTACAGCCGGGCCTCGATGCCGTGCCGCGCCGCCGTGTGCAGGTTCTCCTCGGCTGCCGAGAAGGACATCCGGGACCACACCGGCCGTTCCTCCTCCACCAGGGCGCGGGTGAGCCCGTAGTAGAAGGCGCCGTTGGCCAGGGTGTCGGCGACGGTGGGACCGGCCGGCAGCACCCGGTTCTCCACCCGGACGTGCGGCTTGTCGTGCGCGATGGCGTAGACCGGGCGGTTCCAGCGGTAGATGGTGCCGTTGTGCAGGGTCAGTTCGCCCAGTTCGGGGGTGTCGCCCCGGTCCAGCGTCTCGGCGGGGTCCTCTTCGTCGCACAGCGGGAGCAGCGCCGGGAAGTACCGCAGGTTCTCCTCGAAGAGGTCGAAGACGCTGTTGATCCACCGTTCCCCGAACCACACCCGGGGCCGTACCCCCTGTACCTTGATCTCCTGCGGGCGGGTGTCGGTGGCCTGCTCGAACAGCGGGACGCGGGTCTCGTGCCACAGTTCCTTGCCGAACAGGAACGGTGAGTTGGCGGCCAGGGCGATCTGGACCCCGGCGATCGACTGTGCCGCGTTCCAGTAGTCGGCGAACTGCTCCGGGAACACCTGGAGGTGGAACTGGGTGCTGGTGCAGGCGGCCTCGGGAGTGATCGTGTCCGCGTAGGTGCGCAGCCGGTCGACGCCGTCGACCTCGATGTGCAGGTCCTCGCCCCGGGCCGCGAAGATCTGGTCGTTGAGCAGCCGGTAGCGCGGGTTCTCCGACAGCGCCGACTCACCCACGTCCTCCTGCCGCAACGTCGGCAGGATCCCGGTCATGATCAGATGAGTGCCGACCGACTTCGCGCGGTCCTCGGCATGGTTCAGCGCGGCACGGATCTCCGACTCCCACGAGTCGGGGCCTCCCGCCGTCAGCCGGCGCGGCGGAACGTTGACCTCGAGGTTGAACCGGCCCAGTTCCGTGGACCAGGCGGGGTCCGCGATCACTTCGAGCGCGTCGCTGTTGCGCATCGCGGGCTCCCCCCGGTCGTCTACCAGGTTCAGCTCGATCTCCAGCCCGACCTGGGGCCGCTCGGCCTCGAAGCGCGCCTCCCGCAGCATCTGTGCGAACGTGTCGAGGCACTCCTGCATCTTGATCCGGTACCGGCGGCGGTCCTCGCGGGTGAACACCAGCGCCGGGACATCGCGTCCCATCGGATTCCCTCCCGGCCTCCCGTCCGCGGACACTTCTCCACCCCAGCGTCGCACCACCGGCCGACTCCGACCACGCGGGAGGGGATCCACCGCGGTGCCCGGAACCGCCCGCGTGCGGACGTGCCGACGAAGCGTGTCCGTCAGCCGGTGTACCCCGCCGCCATCGGCAGGTCCCTGCGGTGCCGACGGCGGCGGCTTTGCCCATACTCGGCCATCGAGAAGCTCGTCTCCCGCCTGAGGCCCGAGGTCGACCAGGAGCGCCCCGCACTGATCCGCGCCCGCCGGAGCTTCGGCTGCTGGCTCGGCCACCCCGCCCGTCGGAACGCCGCCCCCGCACGCTGACGTGTCCACGGCGCCCAAGTGGATTCCCCGCCCGGCACGGGACGAGTGGCCCGGCTCACATGGCGTACCGGGCCTGCCACCGACACGATGGTCTTCGTCACCGGCAGGCTGAAGGGATCAACATGTTCCGCAAGGTGCTGGTAGCCAACCGTGGTGAGATCGCGATTCGGGCGTTCCGCGCGGGCTACGAGCTGGGTGCCCGAACGGTCGCGGTCTTCCCGCACGAGGACCGCAACTCGCTCCATCGGCTCAAGGCGGACGAGGCGTACCAGATCGGCCAGGTCGGGCATCCGGTGCGCGCCTACCTCTCGGTCGAGGAGATCGTGGGCGCGGCACGCCGGGCGGGTGTCGACGCCGTCTACCCGGGCTACGGATTCCTGTCCGAGAATCCCGAGCTGGCCCTGGCGTGCGAAGAGGCGGGCATCACCTTCGTCGGACCGAGTGCCCGCATCCTGGAGCTGACCGGGAACAAGGCGCGCGCCGTCGCCGCGGCCCGCGCGGCGGACGTGCCGGTGCTGGGCTCCTCGGAACCCTCCACCGACGTGGAGGAGCTCGTCCGCGCCGCCGACGACATCGGCTTCCCCGTGTTCGTCAAGGCGGTCGCCGGCGGCGGCGGGCGCGGGATGCGACGGGTCGAGGACCCCGCCCAGCTGCGGGAGTCCATCGAGGCGGCCTCGCGGGAGGCCGCGTCCGCGTTCGGCGACCCCACGGTCTTCCTGGAGCGGGCCGTCGTCGACCCCCGCCACATCGAGGTGCAGATCCTCGCCGACGGCCAGGGCAACGTCATTCACCTGTTCGAACGTGACTGCTCGGTGCAGCGCCGCCACCAGAAGGTGATCGAACTCGCGCCCGCGCCGAACCTCGACCCCGGGTTGCGGGACCGCATCTGTGCCGACGCCGTGCGCTTCGCCCGCCAGATCGGCTACCGCAACGCCGGCACCGTGGAATTCCTCGTCGACCGCGACGGGAACCACGTCTTCATCGAGATGAACCCCCGCATCCAGGTCGAGCACACGGTGACCGAGGAGGTCACCGACGTCGACCTCGTCCAGGCGCAGCTGCGCATCGCCGCCGGCGAGACACTCGCCGACCTCGGACTCGCCCAGGAGAACATCACCCTGCGCGGCGCCGCGCTGCAGTGCCGCATCACCACCGAGGACCCGGCCAACGGCTTCCGCCCCGACACCGGGCAGATCAGTGGCTACCGCTCGCCCGGCGGCTCCGGGATCCGCCTGGACGGCGGCACCACCCACGCCGGTACGGAGATCAGCGCACACTTCGACTCCATGCTGGTCAAACTGACCTGCCGGGGCCGGGACTTCGCCACCGCCGTGGGCCGGGCCCGGCGCGCCGTGGCCGAGTTCCGCATCCGCGGCGTCTCCACCAACATCCCCTTCCTCCAGGCCGTGCTCGACGACCCGGAGTTCCGGGCCGGACAGGTCACCACGTCGTTCATCGAGCAGCGCCCGCACCTGCTCACCGCGCGTCACTCCGCCGACCGCGGC
The DNA here is from genome assembly GCF_053890455.1 of Streptomyces yamdrokensis. Classification (NCBI taxonomy): domain Bacteria; kingdom Bacillati; phylum Actinomycetota; class Actinomycetes; order Kitasatosporales; family Streptomycetaceae; genus Streptomyces; species Streptomyces yamdrokensis. Next base: position 354,614 of record NZ_CM132679.1, on the reverse strand, counting down.
ACGAAGCTGCTGACCTACCTCGCCGACGTCACGGTGAACAAGCCGCACGGTGAGCGCCCTGCCCTGATCGATCCGACGGCCAAACTGTCCCACCTGTCCCAGCGGGCCCCCGCCGAACCGCCCACCGGATCCCGGCAGCGCCTCGCCGAACTCGGCCCCGAGGAATTCGCGAGCCGGCTGCGCGCGTCACCGACCATCGGCGTCACCGACACCACCTTCCGCGACGCCCACCAGTCGCTGCTCGCCACCCGGGTCCGCACCAAGGACCTGCTCGCCGTCGCCCCCGTGGTGGCGCGCACCCTGCCCGAGCTGCTCTCCCTGGAGTGCTGGGGGGGCGCCACCTACGACGTCGCCCTGCGCTTCCTCGCCGAGGACCCGTGGGAACGCCTGGCCGCCCTGCGGGAAGCCGTCCCCAACATCTGCCTGCAGATGCTGCTGCGGGGCCGCAACACCGTGGGCTACACGCCGTACCCGACCGAGGTGACCGACGCCTTCGTCGAGGAGGCGGCGGCCACCGGCATCGACATCTTCCGCATCTTCGACGCGCTGAACGACGTCGACCAGATGCGGCCCGCCATCGACGCCGTACGGGAGACCGGGACGGCCGTCGCGGAGGTCGCCCTGTGCTACACCTCCGACCTGTCCGACCCGTCCGAGCGGCTCTACACCCTGGACTACTACCTGCGCCTGGCCGAGCAGATCGTGGACGCCGGTGCGCACGTCCTGGCCGTCAAGGACATGGCCGGCCTGCTGAGGGCGCCCGCGGCGGCGACCCTGGTGTCCGCCCTGCGCCGGGAGTTCGACCTGCCGGTCCACCTGCACACCCACGACACCTCCGGCGGGCAGCTCGCCACCTACCTCGCCGCGGTCCAGGCAGGAGCGGACGCGGTCGACGGAGCGGTGGCGTCCATGGCGGGCACCACCTCGCAGCCCAGTCTGTCGGCGATCGTCGCGGCGACCGACCACTCCGAGCGCCCCACCGGCCTCGACCTCCAGGCCGTCGGAGACCTGGAGCCGTACTGGGAGAGCGTCCGCAAGGTCTACGCCCCCTTCGAAGCGGGCCTCGCCTCTCCCACCGGCCGCGTCTACCACCACGAGATCCCCGGCGGGCAGCTCTCCAACCTGCGCACCCAGGCCATCGCCCTCGGCCTCGGCGACCGCTTCGAGGACATCGAGGCGATGTACGCCGCCGCCGACCGGATCCTCGGCCGACTCGTCAAGGTCACCCCGTCCTCGAAGGTGGTCGGCGACCTGGCCCTGCACCTGGTGGGCGCCGGGGTGTCCCCGGACGACTTCGAGGAGGACCCCGGCCGGTTCGACATCCCCGACTCCGTCATCGGCTTCCTGCGCGGCGAGCTCGGCACCCCGCCCGGCGGCTGGCCCGAACCGTTCCGGACCAAGGCGCTGCGCGGCCGCGCCGACGCCAAGCCCTTGCAGGAACTGACCGCCGACGACCGCGCCGGGCTGGCGAAGGACCGCCGCACCACGCTCAACCGGCTGCTGTTTCCCGGTCCGGCCCGCGAGTTCGAGACGCACCGGCAGACCTTCGGCGACACCAGCGTCCTGGACAGCAAGGCCTTCTTCTACGGGCTGCGCCCCGACAAGGAGTACACCGTCGACCTCGACCCCGGGGTGCGGCTGCTCATCGAACTCCAGGCCGTGGGCGACGCCGACGAGCGCGGCATGCGCACCGTGATGTCCACCCTGAACGGCCAGATGCGGCCGATCCAGGTCCGCGACCGGGCCGCCGCCTCCGACGTCCCGGTCACCGAGAAGGCCGACCGGAACGACCCCGGCCATGTCGCGGCACCGTTCGCCGGAGTGGTGACCCTCGCGGTCGCCGAGGGCGACGAGGTGGCGGCCGGTGCCACGGTGGCCACCATCGAGGCGATGAAGATGGAGGCCGCGATCACCGCCCCGAAGTCCGGCACGGTGACCCGGCTGGCCATCAACCGCATCCAGCAGGTGGAGGGCGGTGACCTCCTCGTGGAACTCGCCTGAGCCGGCCACTGCCGGCCGCCCGCCGACCCGTCCCCGCTCCCCGCCCCGCCGCCGGCGCCCGGCGTGACGGCGACGTGTCTACTGGGGCGGTGTCGGTGTGTCGTGGGTCCGGTACATGGCCTGTACGTCGAGCTCCAGCTGGACGGTGGGCCCCACCACGGCGATGCCGCGGGCGAGCATCGAGCGCCAGTTGAGGGTGAAGTCCTCGCGGTGCAGTTCGGCCTTCGCGAGAGCGGCGCAGCGCAGTTCCTGCTCGTAGCCGCCGTTCACGGTGCCGAGGTACTCGGTGTCGAGGCCCACGGAGCGGCTGGTGCCGTGCATGGTGAGGGTGCCGTGCACGGTCCACTTCGAGCCGCCGCGATAGGCGAACCGGGTACTGGTGAAGTCGATGTACGGGTAGTGCTCGACGTCGAGGAAGTCCGCGGATCGCAGATGGTTGTCGCGCGTCTGGTTGCCCGTGGTGATGCTGGACGCGTCGATGCGCACCGAGACCTGGGAGTCGGTCATGTTCTGTGCGACACGGATGCCGCCCTCGAACCGCGTGAAGCGGCCGTGCACATGGGCCATGCCCACGTGCTTGGCGATGAACCGGATCGCGGTGTGCGGCGGGTCGAACAGCCAGGTGCCGGACGGTGGGAGCTCCAGCTGACGTGCGGGCTCGAGCACGACGCGCTGTGGAGGGAGCGCCACGCCGGCGGCTATCTCGACGGTCTCACGGACCGGTGACAGGCCCTCCGACGCGGTCATCACGCTGTAGGTGCCCGGGGGCAGGGCCGCCATGAAGTAACCGTACGGGTCGGTGGTGCCGCGGGCCGCGACCCGGTGACTGCTCAGCCCGGTCACCGTGACCTCGGCTCCGCCCAGCGGCTGTGCCAGCGTGTCGACGACCTCGCAGCCGAACATCCCCGCGCCGGGCGGCAGGGGCACGGAGAGGGCCGACGCGGCGCCGTGGGCGCCGTGGGAGCGCCGGCGTCGCAGCAGTCCGAGGACCATGGAGTTCACCTTTCTTCACACGCGTCGCTGTCACGCGACCCTGCACGGCAGAAGCGTTCGCGGCTGCCAAGAGGCCCGGGAAACGGGACGTCGGTACGAGGGGAGGCCGGTGACGATCATAAAGCCGACGACAGGGTGAATTCGCTGCTCCGGATACCGGCACACTCGTCGGACCGTGTCGCACACGTCACTGGGCGGGACCCGGTATGTGGGGTGATGATCCGGTTTGAGGGGGCAATACTTTGCTGTGACGCTCCGGCAAACAGTGTGGGGTGTGTCGCAAAGTTCATGCGCCACTCGCGGTATCGGCGCAGATCATGCACGACGTGCACACACCTCGCCGGCGCGCAGCCGGACCGATGAGTTCTCGCGCGCCACACCGTCCGAGAAGGAGAGACAGCGGGGAGTGGCGCGGAACGGACACCGCCCCCGCCGAGGAGAGGAGTGGTGCGTGATGAAGCTGGCGCTGACGCAGTTCCTGACGCTGGACGGCGTCCACCAGGGCCCGGGATCTCCGGACGAGGACACCAGTGACGGGTTCACCCGGGGCGGCTGGTTCGTACCGTACCTGGACGCGGCCTTCGAACAACTGGCCGCCGTCTGGCTCGGTCGGGCGGACGCCCTGCTGCTGGGCCGCCGTACGTACGAGAGCTTCGCACGGGACTGGCCGAAGATGACCGAACCGCCCTTCGGCCCGCTCATGAACGGCCTGCCGAAGTACGTGGCCTCCCACACCCTGACCGAGGCCGAGTGGGGCCCGGGCGCGATCCTCTCCGGCGACGTCCCCGCCCAGGTCGCCGACCTGAAGCGGCGGCCCGGCCGTGAACTGCAGCTCCACGGCAGCGCCCGGCTCTCCCAGTCCCTCCTGGCCGCCGGTCTGATCGACGAACTGCGCCTCGTGATCGCCCCGGTGGTCGTCGGCACCGGCCGCCGTCTCTTCCCGGCCGACGCCGCCCCGGCCGCTCTGCGCCTCGTCCACCACGAGACGACACCGCGCGGCCTGGCCGTCCACACCTACGAAACGACGGGGCGACCCGAGTACGGGACGTACGGCACCGACGCATAGGGGACGAGAGCCGGCAGCCCTGTGCGGCTGCTCGGCCCGTACGGGTACGGCGGAGAGATCCCCGCCGCTGGGTGCCGGACCTGTGCGGGGCGCCGACCGGGCATGGCGAGGACGACTTCGTGTGCTCCTCGCCCGTCGGCGGGCGGCGCGCCGTTCCCGGGTGTTCCGCGCGGTGCGACCGGCCGGGGCCGGCCGGACACCGCCGCCCCCACTGCGCGTGGGGGCGGCGGTGTCGTCGGGGCGAGGGAAGGCGAGGGGCCGCCGGGTGCGTCAGCCGGTCCGCACCACGCGGAAGGTGAGGCACACGAGGGGAGTGCCGTCCTCGACCGGGGTGCCCTCGCGCTGCCAGAAACGACGGTGGCCGGCCCGCCAGTCCTCCAGGGAGGCGTCGCCCTCGCCCTCGGCGGCAGCGTGTTCCCACGTGACCTCCGCGAAGGACGTCATTTCCACGCCGGTGATCTCGATCGTGGCGACAGCGCGGCCGTCGTTGTCCAGGAGAGCCAGCCGCTCACCGGGGAACTCCAGCCCTTCGGTCTCCTCGACGTACTCGGCCAGCAGGCCGGTCGTGGCGGTCTTCCGTCCGGCCAGAACGAGAGAGTTCAGCTCGTCGCGCAGCCCGTCGGGGGTACCGAGTTCCAGTGCGCGCATACCGCCGACTCGTGGCCACATGTGCCTCATCGCCTCACTCGGTCAGCCGTGGGAAACACGGATCGTCTTCGACCGGCCATTATGGCCGAACTCGAGGCCGGTCCGTTTCCACTGGACGGAAACGGCCCCTGGCCGGGTGGCCCGGACGGACGCAGAATGGCGGCCATGTCATCCTCGCGCGTCCACAGCCGTACGCAGATCGGCATCGTCGGTGCGGGTCCCGCCGGGCTCATGCTCTCCCACCTGCTCGCCCGTGCCGGGATCGACTCCGTCGCGGTCGACCTGCGCAGCCGTCGCGAGATCGAGGAGACCCACCGCGCCGGAATCCTCGAGCAGGACTCGGTCCACCTCCTGGTCGACACCGGCGTCTGCGACCGGGTGCGCCGGGACGGTTACCGCCACGACGGCATCGAGCTGGCCTTCGGCGGGGGCAGCCACCGGATCGACTTCCAGGGCCTGGCCGGCGCCTCGACCCAGCTCTACCCCCAGACGGACGTCTTCATCGACCTCGCCGACGCCCGGATGCGCGACGGCGGCGACGTCCGGTTCGGCGTCACCGGCGTGTCGGTCGACGACCTCGTCTCCGATACGCCGGTCATGCGGTTCACCGACGCCGACGGCGTCGGCCACGAGGTTCGCGCCGACTTCCTCGTGGGCGCCGACGGATCGCGCAGCCTGTGCCGCCGCGAGGTACCGGAGGCGGCGCGCACGCAGTACTTCCGCGAATACCCCTTCGCCTGGTTCGGCATCCTCACCGAGGCACCGCCCAGCGCACCGGAGCTGATCTACAACCACTCCCCGAGAGGCTTCGCACTGATCAGCCGGCGCACCGAGACCCTTCAGCGGATGTACTTCCAGTGCGACCCCGCGGAGGACGCCGCCGCCTGGTCCGACGACCGGATATGGGAGGAACTCCAGTCCCGTGTGGGGGCCAACGGGCACACGCTCAAGGAGGGGCCGGTCACCTCCAGGACCGTGCTCCCGTTCCGCAGTTTCGTCCAGGAGCCGATGCACCACGGACGGCTCGTGCTCGCCGGTGACGCCGCGCACACGGTGCCGCCGACCGGCGCCAAGGGCCTCAACCTGGCTCTCGCCGATGTACGGGTCCTGGCCGAGGAACTCGAGCGGGCCGTCGCGAGCGGCGACGCCGCCCCGCTGGAGACCTACAGCGAGCGCGCGCTCGGCCGGGTCTGGAAGGCCCAGCACTTCTCGTACTGGATGACCACCATGCTGCACACCCTGCCGGAGGCCACCCCGTTCGACGTACGGCGCCAGGAGGGCGAACTGGCCGCGGTGACCGGCTCGACCGCGGGCTCGACCTACCTCGCCGAGGCCTACACCGGGTGGCCGCAAGGGCGATGACCATGGCACTGCCCCGCCGGGAACCGGCCGCCGACCAGCCCGGCCGGGGCGTCACCGGCTGGCTCCCCGACCGGGCTGCCTCCCCGACCGGGTTGGCTCACCCGGCGCCGCAGGCTCCCGGCCGAGGACGACGCCGTGTGGAGACTGGCCGCCGGCCACCTTCACGTGCGCCCGACCCGGCTACGACGACGCGTTCGTGGACGAGGTCTGCTTGATCACCGACGGGCACGGCACACGCAGGGAGGTGTGCTCGCCGGAGGACACGTCGGTCCGCGACGCCGGCCGGCCGTGTCCGTGCCGCGCGGGTGGGCCGACGGGGAGCCGGGGCGGATGCCGGTCCCAGGCGCACAAGGAGTGCGGTGAAGGGGCGGGTGGGACAACAGGGTTTCCGCGCAGGCTGGTTGAGAATTGTCCGGTGCGGTCACAGGGGTGCTGATCAACGCTGGAACGCGGTGGAATGGAGGTGCCGGGGGGAGGGAGGGGCGCCTCGTGGAGCAGGCCTGTGGAGGACTCGTGGAGCAGGCGCGGCACTCCGGCCCGCCGGACGAGCCGTGACATGCCCCGTCCCGGTCCCGGACGACGATCACCTCCTGGGGGACCCGATGACCTTTCCGCCACCGCCCACCGGACCGGACGACGACCCGTCCGCGCCGCCGAAGCCGACCGAACCGCCCGCGCCGTCGATCCCGGCCCGGCCACCCGTACCCCCGCACAGCGCGCAGGCCTCACAGGATCCGCCCGGCCCGCCCGCACACGATTCGACGTTGCGGGGGCCGTCGTTCCAGGACTCGGTGCGGCACGATCCACTGGCGGTCGCCCTCGGCAACGCTTCGTTCCTCGGCGTGGGCTATCTGCTGGCGCGCCGCCCCGGACTGTTCTGGACCGCCGCGGTGATCACCTTCACGTTGGTCTGGACGACGGTCGCGACCGCCGAGACCTGGAGCGAGGTGCTTCTGCTGCTGTGGTGGGCGGCGGTCGTGGCGCACGGATGGCTGCTCGCCCGGCGCCGGCGGGGCGACCCGCGGACGGCACAGCGCCTGGTCGCGCTCGGCCTCACCGTCGCGGTGCTGCTGGGCGCGGGGCTGCTGCGGTTCGACGCCCACGGCATCGAGGACGACATCGCCCAGGCACGCGCGGACGGCGACTGCGAGGCGGTGACGGAGGCTCAGGAGCAGGTGTGGGCGGGCCACAGAGTCGCCGCGGCCCCGGTGGCCGCACGCGGCGACACCGCGGTCGGCACCTGTGAACGACTGGGGACCGCGCAAGCCCGGCTGACCGCCGGACTGAACGGCGACCAGGACGACCTGAACTCAGGTTTCCGCCTGCTCGCCTCGGTCCTGGAGGAGGACTCCCGCAACGACGCCACGGTCGGGGCCACCCTGGACCGCTTCCTGGAAGGCCTGCCCACCGACGACGCCTGCGAGACCGTCCGGATCACGGACTGGCTGAACGACCGGGAGCCGGAGCCGGGCCGGCAGGTACTGGACCGCTCCTCCGAGACCGCCGACCGGCTCGCTCCGGCCGCGCTGATGGGCTGCGGCGACGCCCTGATGGGCACCCGGGAGTGGTCGCAGGCGGAGTCCCGCTACCAGCGGCTGCTGGACGAGTACCCCGGCGACAGCCATGAGGGCCGGGCCCGCAAGGCGATCAGGAAGGCCGTGCTGGCCCTGCAACTGGACGAGGTGCGGCAGTTGGTGCGCGAGAACCGCTATTGCGAGGCGCCGGCGAAGTACGAGGGGGCTCCCGCGCGCCGAGCAGGCTCCGGCCGGGCCCTGTTCCTGGGAGACGGCGAGCACTCGGGCGAGCTTCCCGGCGCGTGGCGCACCACCGACGCGGCAAAGGCGGCGCTGGTGGTGTGCGTGGGCCGGCAGGGCTTCGGGAGTGCCGTGCGCACCTGCCCCTACCGGAGCGAGACCAGCGGGCGGATCAGCGACGTCACGTTCCGCAAGGTCTCGCTCCCGGTGAAGGTGTACGCCCTGCGCACCGGCGAGCGCGTGGCCGGCCGCACGGTCCAGATCAGCGGCTCCACCTGCCCGTCGCTCTTCTTCGCCTACGGTGTCATCCCCGCGAACAAGTACGTCACGCCCTCGAAGTCCGACATCCGCAACGCGTTCTCCGCCGTCCTCGGACGATGACGTCCGGCTGTCGGTGCAGGGTGCGAGACTGCGGGGCATGACCGACTCGAACCCCCGAACGGACCTGACCCGCTATCTGCAGGACGCCAGGGAAGCCCTGGTGTGGAAGCTCGAAGGTCTCTCGGAGTACGACGTCCGCCGCCCGCTGACACCCACCGGCACCAACCTGCTGGGACTGGTCAAGCATGCCGCCGGAGTGGAACTGGGGTACTTCGGCGACGTGTTCGGCCGGCCCTTCTTCCGGGAGGATCCGCCGCCCCGGTGGTACACGGAGGATGCCGAACCCAACGCGGACATGTGGGCCACCGCGGACGAGTCGCGCGAGGAGATCGTCACGCTCTACCACCGGGCGTGGGAGCACGCGGACAGCACGTTCGCGGCACTCGCGCTCGACACCGTCGGCCGCGTCCCGTGGTGGCCGGTGGAGCGGAGGGAGACCACGTTGCACCACCTCCTGGTACGCGTGATCGCCGACACCCACCGGCACGCCGGCCACGCGGACATCGTGCGGGAACTCATCGACGGGGCCGCCGGCGGGAGGAGGGGAGCGAGCGGCCTGCCGTCCGGTGACGCGGCCTGGTGGGAGGCCCACCGCCGCCGGCTGGAGCAGGCGGCAAGGGAGGCCGACAGCCGCTGACCGGCCCCGGCGGGCCGCGAAGCCCGGCGGACGCTGTCACGGCGCCGTCGGACACCTTCCGACCCGATCCGCCGGGCAGGCCCTCGGCCGAAGTCGTGGGCGGCGAAGGCGAGGCACACCACGGTCCCGTCCGGTTCGGTCGCCTCGTAGCCCTCCCTCTGCCTTTGCCGCGGCGGGGAGGAACAGCGCATTGCCGCTCTGCTCGGGACCGGTGACGATCTCGGCGCAGTGGGCCCGGCGGCCCTCGGTATCACCCGCGGCCATGACGCGCTCGGCCTCGCGGAGGCCGGCCTTGCCGTCGCGGCCGGGCACACCGGACGGAGCGAACACGTCGCTGCACAGAACCGCCTGGCCCTCCAGCGGCGCCGGTTCGTAGCCGCCGTACCCGTCGTTCCAGTCGGCCGCGGTGATCCGGGCGGGCTCCGCCGGCGGCAGAACCACCATGCTCACCCGGGCCGCCGGCGATCCCTCCCCTCACGGTGCCGGCAGAAGCCCGCATACACGGGGCACCGGGCCGGTCCGGAGGGCAGTGACCGTGCTGCCGGCTGCCGAGCTCAGCCATCCCGAACCAGGTGCCCCGCTCCGCCGGCGCCAATTCCCCGGCGGAATCGAACCATTCCGGTCTCCGCATGCCGCAGTGATCGTGGATGCGGTCCGCCCACCGCGACGGCAGGGCGTCGGTGGTGTCGGTGTTCACGGCAGCGCCGTGTCAGGCCGCGTCGTTGATCGATGTCATGGCGCAGAGCATGGCAGAAGGACCCGGCGACGTCCCCGCCCCGCAGTGCCGTCCGGCTCGTCGGCCGGTTCCTCGTGGGCTGGTCCGGCAGGCAGAGGCGGCGGTGAAAGAGGCCGCCCGCAGGCCTCAGCGCGGCTGACGCAGTCCGGTGACGAGGAGGCCGACCAGTCGGCGTGCGTCGTAGCGGGGATCGCTGTCCGCGCCGATGCAGAGGTTCCCGACGCCGCGCATGAGCGCGTAGGCCTCCACGTCGGTGCGGATCTCCCCGGACGCGGCCGCGGCGGCGAGGAGTTCGGCGCACACGGGCACGAGCCGGTCGAGGAAGTAGGAGTGCAGCGTCTCGAAGCCGGTGTTGTCGGACTGCAGGACACCGGCGAGTCCGTGCTTGGTGACCAGGAAGTCGACGAAGAGACTGATCCACTCCCGCAGCGCCGCGTGCGGCGTCGCACTGCTCTCCAGCAGGACCGGACCGGCCTCGGCGCAGGCCTCGACCTGGTGCCGGTAGACGGCGATGATGAGATCCGCCCGGGTCGGGAAGTGGCGGTAGATCGTGCCCACCCCGACACCGGCCCCGGTCGCGATGTCGCGCACCGGCGCGTCCACGCCCGATGTGACGAAGACGGTGGCCGCCGCGTCGAGCAGGGTCTTCTCGTTGCGCCGGGCGTCCGTCCGCTTGGGCCGACCCGCGCGCCCCGTGTTCTTGCTGCCGCTGCCGTCGCCGCCGTCGGTGTCGCTCACCGCGCCGCTCCCTCCACCGCCGGCCCTGCCGTACGGAACATGGTTCCGTAGCCTTGTTCCGGAGCGGAGTTCCGTTTGGTCCATGATGTCAGAACGCGGGGCCGGCGGCGACAGCCGGACGGACCGGCGACCGGCTCAGGACCGGGTCGTGCGCGGCGTCGCCCGGACGGTCCGGCCGTTCCCGTACTCGGCGCACCCCACTCCCCAGTGCTCCGACACGGCCCGCACTGCTGCGGCACCCGTGTCCTGATCGCTGCATCGGGTGTCCCGAACGACCGATTGCGACAACCGGGAACGTTCGCATACTGTATTCAACGCAAAGGCAAGGCTTGCCTAAATTCTTGCTTCTGGCGCGGTGCACACACTCCATGACGGCATCACGTGCTCCGGGCGTGGGTGGACCGGTGCCTCCCTCATCCGGAACCGTGGAGTTCGACCATGCGCTCAACCCGCCCGCGACTGCTCGTCGCGGCCGCCGTGTCCTCCTTCGAGCCGACGGCACGGAGCGGGATGTGACCTCCGGACTCTCCGCGGTCCTGCCCGACCTCTCGCCCTGGCGGTCCTCCCGCGACTTCCGGCTCCTGTGGGTGCAGGGGCTGGTCACGACCTTCGGCAGCTTCATGGCCCTGGTCGCCCTGCCGCTGCAGATCAAGGAGCTGACCGGATCACCCCTCGCCGTGGGCGCCATGGGCGCGGTCGAACTGGTGCCCCTGGTGGTCTTCGGGCTGTACGGCGGCGCGCTCGCCGACGCCGCGGACCGGCGCAGGGTCATCCTGCTCACCGAGGCCGGACTGGGCGTGCTCGCGCTCGTCCTCCTGGTCAACGCGACGCTGCCGGAACCGATGCTGTGGCCGCTGTACGTGGTCGCGGCCGGGGTGGCGGCCCTGGCGGGACTCCAACGGCCCGCGCTGGACTCGCTGATGGCCCGGATCGTGCCGCACGACCAGCTCCCGGCGGCAGCCGCCCTGAACGCGCTGCGCTGGCAGATCGGCGCCATCGCCGGACCCGCCCTGGCCGGCCTGGTCGTGGCGTACGCGGGCAGCGCCCCGGCCTACGCGACGACGGCGGCCGGCTTCGCCGTCTCGATCCTGCTGTGCCTGCGGCTCGCGCCCATGCCGGCGGCCGAGAACGCGGGGAAACCGTCGCTGCGGGGCATCGCCGAGGGAGCACGGTACGCCTGGTCACGGCCGGTGCTCCTCGGCACGTACGCGGTGGACATGGCGGCGATGTTCTTCGCCTTCCCGAACACGATCTTCCCGTTCCTCGCCGACGAACTGGACGCCGACTGGTCGCTGGGGCTGATGTACGCGGCGGGTTCCGTCGGCTCGGTGGCGGTGAGTCTGACCAGCGGCTGGGTCTCCCGGGTGCGGCGGCACGGACTCCTGGTGGTGTGCGGCGCGACCGGCTGGGGCCTGGCCATCGCGGCGGCGGGCTGGTTGTCGGACATCTGGCTGGTGCTGGTCTGTCTGGCACTGGCCGGGGCCGGCGACATGCTGAGCGGGCTGGGTCGCTCGACCATCTGGAACCAGACCATCCCCGACGAACTGCGCGGCCGGCTCGCGGGCATCGAGGTGCTGTCGTACAGCGTCGGCCCGCAGCTCGGACAGGTCAGGGCGGGCGCGATGGCCGGCTGGACCGGCACCCGTCCCGCCTTCTGGACCGGAGGCCTCGCCTGCGTGGCCTCGGTGGGTCTGCTGGCGGTCGCGCTGCCGAGGCTGCTCACCTACGACGCGCTGACGGACGAGGACGCCCTTCGCCGCCGCGCCGCCCACACCGCCTCGACCGGCGGACCGGGCCCGGCCGAAACGGCCGGGAAGCCGGACGTGTGACGGCCGTGCCGGGCGGCCGCGAGGGCCGCCCGGCACGACGGGGGATCACGTCAGCGGAGTGATCCGGATGTTGCGGAACCTCACCTTGTTTCCATGGTCCTGCAGCCGGATCGCTCCCGCGGCAGGAGTCTCGGACCGGCCCGAGGCGGTCGGTCCGTCGAGGGCGACGTCGTCGTGGACCTTCTGCCCGTTCCACACCACCGTGACCCGGGCATCGGTGGTCTTTCGGCCGCTGTCGTCGAAGCGGGCCGCGCGGAAGTCGATGTCGTAGGTCTGCCAGGTCTCGGGTGCCGTCGCCGCGTTGGTGTCGGGCGCCCGCTTCAGATAGAACGCCCCCGCCTCGTCGGTGTCGGGCGTGGTGTCACCGTGGGAGTCGAGGATCTGCAGCTCGTAGCGGTCCTGGAGGAAGATGCCGCTGTTCCCGCGGTCCTGCCCGGTGACCTCGGGGGGAAGGAGCGGGACCCGGAACTCCACATGCAGTCTGAAGTCCTGGTAGGCGTCCTTGGTGCGGATGTCGCCGCAGCACACCTCCATCGACTTCTCGTCGCTCAGCGGCCATCGCAGGCTCCTGCCGTCCGTGTGCTGCCACTGCGCCTGCGAGGCGGCCGTACCGTCGAAGAGCGGGACCTGGGCTCCGTGCGGACGGACACTGAGCATGTCGAGATTGACATGACCGGTGTCGCCCGGGTCGAACCGGTAGGAGACCGTGTTGCTCCCGGCGCGCAGCGCCAGCCGCTCGGTCCGCGTCGACCAGGAGTCCCAGTCGTCGGTGGGCGGGAGCTGCGTCTGCCGCAGCTTCTTCCCGTTGACGTACAGGGACAGGGACTTGGTGCCCCGGAACGGGTCCGGCCCGTTGGAGTAGCGCAGCCCCACGTCGTAGGCGCCCGACTTCGGGACCGTCACGTCGAACGTCGTGCCGGCCCTGCCCTCGGTGGCGTACCGGTCCACGAAGCCGCTGCCGGAGTAGCCGGTGTGGTCGGTGTCGACACCGGCCGTGCCCGTCAGGCGCGCCTCCTCGGCCTCGTACCGGGTCGCGGGAGCCGGCTGCTTGCCGGGGATCCGGTTGAGGGTGTACCAGGCCTCCGTGTTCCACAGCTGCTCACCGGAGTCCGACGTGAAGGGACGCGGGGAGCGGATGTGCACGACACGGCCCGGCTTGAGGTCGTCCAGCCGCAGCTTGACGGTACGCCGGTCCTTCGAGAGCGTCGCCGAGCGCACCGGCAGCCGCTCCTCGGCGATCTTCGGACCGCCGTAGTCCGCGGTCGGCGTGTAGCGCCACTGCTCCGCGCGGTAGTGGGCCGCCAACTGCTCGGCGGTGGCGTCGGAGACCGGCTGGGTGTAGGTCAGATCGAAGCCGCCGGACACGGCACGCATGGTCTTGACGTCGAACGTGTTCCGGCCGTTCGGCGTCAGCTTCTGCAGACCGAACCTGAGCTTGCCCTCCTGGCCCCAGTTGCCGTCGGCTCCCAGCCCGCCGACGTAGATCGCGCCGTCGGGCCCCTGGGTCACCCGGTTGATGCCGGCCTCGAGCCCCTGGGTGTGGCGGAAGACGGCGCCCTGGTACTGGCCCTTCACCTTCTCCAGGTAGGCGCGCTGCAGACCGCCGTAGGTGACGTCGCCCAGCAGCATCTGGCCGGCGAACGGGCCCTTCTTCAGGTACAGGGGAGTGGAGGGGGAGTTGGCGATCTCGTTCTGCGGAAGCCACAGCACCGGCTCGGTGACGGGGGAGTCGTCGAAAGGGCCGGCGGGCTCGGTGTAGTGGTTGAAGAAGCGTCCCTGCTTGATCTGGACGAGCTTCGACGAGGGAAGCCATCCGCCCTGGTTGTCGGTGGCGAAGATGCTGCCGCCAGGCCCCCAGCCGATGCCGTTGGGCGTCCGCAGCCCTCCCGCGACCGGACTGATCCTCCCCGTCTTCTTGCTGACCTTGTACGTGGCCCCGCGGCCCGGCGCCGGCTGCGGCACGGTGGTCGCGCCGCCGAGGTCGATGGCGACGGAGAGGTTCACGTAGAAGTGGCCGTCCCGGTAGAGCAGCCCGAAGGCGAACTCGTGGAAGTTGCCGCCGTACGGCCAGGTCGCGACCGTCCGGTACTCGTCGGCGACCTCGTCGCCGTCGCGGTCGACGAGCCGTGTCAGCTCGTGCTTCTGCGAGACGTACAGGGCTCCGTCGACGTACTTGATCCCCATGGGCTCGCGCAGCCCGCTCGCCACCTTCGTGACGGTGACCTTGTCGCGGCTGGTGGCGCCGGTGACGTTGTCGAGCAGGTACACCTCTCCGGCAACGTTGTCCGTGCCGCCCCACGTGCTGATCGCCAGACGCCCGTCGGGCAACCAGTCCATGCCGCTGACCTGTGGTTCGAAGCCGTCCGGGCGCAGATCGGTAAGGGTCAGGTCGGGGCGCACGTCGGTGAGCGGGAGGCCGTCGCCGGGGGAGTCGCCGCTCGCCTCGCACTCCTTGCGGCCCGGCGCCGTGACCCGGACGACCCCGGCGTCGGTGCTCAGCACCTCCCGGGGCACGACGGTGAAGTCGCCCGCGCCCGGCGGCTTCCAGGCCAGCTGGAGCTGCTGCCCGCCGTCGCGCTCGAAGTGGTCGATGCGCAACGGGTGTGCCCCGGCGGTGAGATGGACCGTGCCGTCCTTCGGCTCGGCACCGTGGAGCCCGTCGTGATCGATCACCGTGTCGCCGTCGATCGCCAGCCGTGAGCCGTCGTCACTGGTCAGGCGGAACACGTACGAGCCGTCGCTCGGAATGTTCAGGTAGCCCGAGGCCTCGGTGACGAAGTGATCGGACAGCCCGCCGAAGTCGGCCTCCGTGGACCAGTCGACCGTCGGCATCAGCTTGTCGTGGTTGGGAGTCTGACCCGGTTTCAGGGTGCACAGCCTGCTCAGCGGCGTCCGCACGTCGAACACGCGCAGTGTGACCCCGGGTTCCTGGGGCGGAATGTCCGCGGGAGCGGCGGCGGCCGGTGGCGCGGAGCACAGACCCGCGGCCAGGGCCCCCGCGAACAACAGGGGGATGAGGTGTCTTCGAGCGCGTGGGAACAGACGGTTGCGCAATGGTCCTCCACGAGTCGGGGACCGGACCGTGCCGGATTTCGCTCCGGTCTGCTGCGGTGGCGCTGTACTTGCGCCGTCAAGCTAGAGGACTTCCGCTTGACGTGTCCATACTTTGTCATCGGAGAGTTCAAAGTCCGGGACCCCGCGAGGCCGGGAAGAGGCCTTCCGCTCCTGCGAGTTGTGTGGAACTTCTCCGTACTCCGGTGCTTGGACGGAGAAATGGCCGGGGCCAAGTAGTGATGGCGCGAGGGCGAAGACTGCGCATGACACACCGGATTCCGTAGACCTTCGCATTGACGGGGACATGACCTGAGAGTTCAATCATGCCTCGAGGCAAGTCGGCCGGTTCGCCGGCACGGCGCAACCCGCAGTCCTCACCTCGTACCTCAGCACGGTCTCGGCGGCGGCCCCGACGCCGTCGCCCCGACGGGTCTGCACCGCTCCGGGTTCAACCCCTGAAGGTCCCCAGCGTCCTGAAGGTTCCGGAGGTCCTGAAGGTGAGGACACCCCCACCGGGAGGTCACGCCCATGACGCCCCCGCGCGGACGCGTTCAGCTTCGCGGCACACCCCCTCCGGCCTCGTCGAGTTCACCAAGAACCACGTCTACCCGGCCTTCCGCGCCGCCGGGATCGACACCGAGGTCCTCGTGCACGACTGGAACTACGGCGACTACGCGGGCTTCGGCGCCCCCGTCCTCGCGGACGCCGGAGTGCGCGAGGACCCGCTCTCCGGCGGCATCGCCTGGCACGGCTACGCCGGTGACCCCGCGGTGGGCAGCCAGGTGCACGGCCAGTACCCGGACGTCCGTCAGTTCAGCACCGAGCACTCCGGTGGCACCTGGATCGGCAACCAGCACAACGAGGACCTGGCCGACATCGTGGGCTACGCCCGCAACTGGAGCAGCAGCCTGGTCAAGTGGAGCCTGGCCCTCAACCAGGACATGGGTCCGCACAACGGCGGCTGCGGTACCTGCACCGGGCTGATCACCGTGCAGGAGGGCGGCCCGCGGGCAGGGCAGGTCGACTACACGGCCGAGTACTACACCACCGGCCACCTGACCAGGTTCGTCAGGCCCGGCGCCCACCGGATCGCCTCCACCGCCGGCACCACCGTGTCCAACGTCGCCTGGCGCAACCCCGACGGCTCCAAGGCCCTGATCGCCCACAACGGAGGAACCTCCGCCCGTTCGGTCCGCGTCGACTGGGGCGGCCAGTCCTTCACCTACAGCCTCCCCGCCCGCACCACCGCCACCTTCACCTGGTCCGGCACCCCCTCGGGCAATCCGGGCGGCAGCACCGGCACCCTCACCGGACTCGTGGGCAAGTGCCTGGACGTCGCCGGGGATCCACGGCCGACGGCACCGCGGTGCAGCTCCACACCTGCAACGGCACGGCGGCCCAGCGCCGGACCGTGAGCGCCGACGGCAGCGTGCGGGCCCTCGGCAAGTGCCTGGACGTCACCGGCGCCTCGAGGGCCGACGGCACCCGGGTGCAGCTCTACGGCTGCAACGGCAGCACGGCCCAGCAGTGGTCGTACAACCCCGCGACCCGCGACGTGGTCAACACCGGCGCGGACAAGTGCCTCGACATCACCGGCAACAACTCCGCGGACGGCACACCCGCCCAGATCTGGACCTGCACCGGCGCCGCCAACCAGAAATGGACCCTGAACACCGCCTGACCCACCGGCAGCCTGACCCACCCGGCAGCCTGACCCACCCGGTGCGGGCCCCCAGGCGGCCGGCCGGCCCCGGGCACCACTGTGTGATCATGTCCGCATGGCAGCCGGTCGGATCATCTTCCTCAACGGCACGTCCAGTTCGGGGAAGTCGAGCATCGCCCGGGAACTGCTCGGCATCCTGGACGACGGTGTCTTCTTCCATCTGGCGGTGGACGGCTTCAACGCGATGCGTACGAAGCGGCCCCTCGCCCAGGAGGACCTCGACACCGCTCTGCGCCGGACGAGAAGGGGCTTCCACCGTTCGGTCGCGGCCATGGCCGAGGTGGGCAACGATGTCGTCGTCGACCACGTTCTCAGCGAGCCGTGGCGACTGGTCGACTGCCTGACCGTACTGCGTCCCACGGACGTGCTGTTCGTCGGCGTCCACTGCCCACCGGACGAACTGGCCCGCCGCGAAAAGGCCCGTGGAGACCGTCCCTTCGGCCTCGCGGCCCTCCAGTACGACCTGGTCCATCAGCACGGCGACTACGACCTCGAATGCGACACCGGCACGGCGAGTCCACACGAGTGCGCCGAAATGATCAAGGAATTCCTCCCGCGCCGGCCGACGCCCACCGCCTTCACTCGCCTGCGCGCCCGGTATCTGACGGACGGCGATCCGATGGGCTGAGAGCGGCGGTTCAGGACGACTCCCGCACCACCAGCTCCGTCGGCAGCGTCAACTGCTGGCGGGGCGCGCCGTGTTGGGTGATGTCGGTAAGAATTCGCGCCATCGTGCGGCCCAGTTCCTCCACCGGCTGACGCACCGTCGTCAGGGGCGGGTTGGTGTGGCGGGCGAGGACGGAGTCCTCGAATCCGACGACGGCGACATCGCCGGGCACCTGCCGCTTGTGGCGGCGCAGTTCGGCCAGGGCGCCGACCGCCATCAGGTCGGAGGCGGCGAAGACGGCGTCCAGGTCCGGGGCGCGTTCAAGAAGCGAACGCATTGCGCGGCTGCCCCCCTCCTCCGTGAAGTCACCTGTCTCAGCCAGGAGTTCACTCGCCGTCACCCCCGCCTCCCGGTGGGCGTCACGCCACCCGGCGAGCCGGCTGCGGCCGACGTCCATGTCCAGCGGCCCGGTGATCGTGGCGATCCTGGTCCTGCCGCCGCGCAGCAGGTGCCGGACCGCCTCGATGGCGCCTCCGGCGTTGTCGGAGTCGACGTAGCTCAGCCGCTCGCCCGCGTCGCGGCGGCCGGCCAGCACGGTGGGCAGCCCCATCTCCTCCAGCATGCCCGGCAGCCGGTCCTCGGAGTGGACGGAGACCAGGAGAACGCCGTCCACACGGCGCGTTGCCACCGACTCGGTCAGCTGGTCGCGTTCGGCCTGGTCACGGACGAGCATCAGCTGGAGCTGGGTCCGGCTCTCGGCGAGGGCGCCGCTGACGCCCCGGATCAGCGCGGCGAAGAACGGTTCCGAACCGAGCCGGCTCTCCGACTCCGGGATCACCAGGGCCACGGCGTTGGTCCGGTTGGTCACCAGGCCGCGGGCGACCGAGTTCGGAACGTAGTTGAGTTCCTTGATCGCCGCCAGGACCCTGGACCGCGCGTCGGCACTGACAAGATCCGATCCGTTGACGACGCGGGACACCGTGGTCCGGCCCACGCCGGCACGGGCGGCGACGGTTTTGATCGTGGGACGGCGATCCCCGGCCATGTGCTCCCCCTCCTCGGCGGTCGCGGCGACACCGGCCGCGGAGTTGACCAGCGGTAATTCTTGCAGACAGCGCAAGAGCACAAGCGCGTCAGGGCCCGGGAACCGAACGGCGGAGACCGGTCCCGGATCACAAGTTGTGTTCAAGCCATTGACAGACCGGCTGTGCTGCCAGGAGTCTTCGGTCCAGCGATGGGAACGTGCCCACCCCGAAGTGGGCACGTTCCCACCCCATTGCCAGAGCCGCTGTGGTCATCGCGTAAATCGTCACTCCGGTGCGTCAGCGCCGTCGCTAGGAGGAAAACCATGGGCAGTCCCGGTTCGTTGCGTACGAGGGCGGCGGCGGCGACCGCGGTCGTCGGCGCGCTGACGCTCGTCGTCGGCTGCAGCAGCAGTGACGATTCGGCCACGGGTGGTGGCAAGAAGGACGGCAAGGTCACCATCACCATGGGCCTGTACGGGGTGATGGGCATCAAGGAGACGGGCCTTCTCGAGCAGTACGAGAAGGAGAACCCGAACGTCGACATCAAGGCCGAGATCGCCGGTGACGAGCAGACGTACTACACCGCGCTGCAGACCAGGCTCGCCGCCGGCAAGGGCCTGAAGGACATCCAGGGCATCGAGATCGGCCGGGCCAAGGAGATCACCGAGACCCAGGCGGGCAAGTTCGCGGATTTCTCCGACGTATCGGGTACCGACCACTTCCTGCCGTGGAAGGAGTCCCAGATCAGCACCCAGGACGGCAAGGTGCTGGGGCTGGGCACCGACATCGGCCCGATGGCCGTCTGTTACCGCAAGGACTACTTCGAGCAGGCCGGCCTGCCCACCGACCGCGAGGAGGTCGCCAAGCTGTGGGAGGGCGACTGGCAGAAGTACGTCGAGGTCGGCCGCACCTTCAAGAAGGACTTCAAGGGTGACGACGTGTCCTACATGGACGCGTCCAGCGGCCTGTTCAACGCCATGGTCTACGGCTACCCCGAGCAGTTCTACGACGCCGAGGGCGAGCTGATCTACGACAAGAACCCGGCCGTCAAGGAGGCGTGGAACCTCGCCGCCGACGCCGCCGAGGACGGCCTGAGCGCCAAGCTCCGCCAGTTCCAGCCGGGTTGGGACCCGGGCCTGGCCAACGGCACGTTCGCCACGGCCGTGTGCCCGGCGTGGATGCTCAGCCACATCAGCGAGAAGGCCGGCGAGCAGAACAAGGGCAAGTGGGACGTCGCCAGGGCTCCCAAGGGTGCCAACTGGGGCGGGTCCTTCCTCGGAGTGATCGACCAGAGCCCGGTGAAGGAGGAGGCCAAGAAGCTCGTCGCCTGGCTGACCGCGCCGGAGCAGCAGGCCCACATCTTCAAGGAGATCGGCAACATCCCGTCCTCGCGAGAGGCGCTGGAGAGCGACGATGTGAAGAACGCCGGGTCGGAGTACTTCAGCGACGCGCCGATCGGCGAGATCTTCGGCGCCGCCGCCCAGGAGATCCCCGACAAGCAGGTCCTGGGCCGCAAGGACGGCACGATCAAGGACACCTTCTCCCAGGGCCTGACTCTGATCGAGCAGCAGGACACCCCGCGTGACGAGGCGTGGAAGACCACCGCGGAGCGCATCGAGAAGGCCGTCGGCTGACCCGTCGCCCCATCGGCCGTCCGGGCCCGTCCGCAACCTGCCGACGGGCCCGGGGCGGCTCACACATCCGCTCCCAGGAAGGAAAAGTCGGGTGGCCACCTCCACCACCAAGGCCCTGGCCGGCGGGGAGCCCTCGGGCCCGCCGCCGAAGACGGACGGCGAGGGCGCCGCCCGGCGGCGCGGCGCGCTGCTGCACCGGCTGGACGTCAGAGGCGCCCCGTACGCGTTCGTCGCGCCGTTCTTCGTCGTCTTCGCCGCCTTCAGTTTCTACCCCCTCGTCTACACGTCGTGGATCTCCCTGCACCGGGTGGAACTGGCCACCCTCGACGTCATGGAATGGGTGGCGTTCGACAACTACGTCGAACTCTGGAACGACTCACGGTTCTGGAACGCGCTGGCGAACACCCTCACCATCGGTGTCATCTCCACGGTGCCGCAGCTGCTGATGGCACTCGGGCTGGCGCACCTGCTCAACTACCGGATGCGCGCCTCACTGTTCTTCCGCGTCGCCTCGCTGGTCCCGTACGCCACCTCGGTCGCCGCCGCCGCGCTCGTCTTCACCATGATCTTCGAACGCGACTTCGGCATGATCAACTGGGCGCTCGGCACGGTCGGCATCGACCCGGTGAACTGGGAGGCCGACAAGTGGCCCGCCCAGGCCGCGATCTCCACCATCGTCATCTGGCGCTGGACCGGTTACAACGCGCTGCTCTACCTGGCCGCCATGCAGGCGATCCCCGCCGAACGGTACGAGGCCGCCGCCATCGACGGCGCCTCCCGGTGGAAGCAGTTCACCCACGTCACCGTTCCCGGAATCCGTTCCACCATCGTCTTCACCATCGTGCTCTCCACGATCGGCGCCACCCAGCTGTTCGGCGAGCCGCTGATCTTCGGCCAGGGACCCAACGGCGTCACCGGCGGCGCGGACAACCAGTACCAGACCCTGGGCCTGCTGCTGTACGAGGAGGGCTGGAAGAACTACCAGATGGGCCGCTCGGCCACCGTCGCGTGGGCGATGTTCCTGCTGCTCGTCCTCGTCTTCGTGGCGCAGCGCCTGATCAAACGCCTGCGTTCCCGTACGTCCTGACCTGGAGTCGCCATGACCACCCACAGCCTCCCGGCCCGGACGGACACCCCGGCCGGGCCCCCCGCCGAGAAGCCGGGCCGCGGCGGCCGCCGGCTGATGCGCCCGCGCGCCGGCCGCCAGCACCACGCCGGCCCGCTCGCCTACGTCCTGCTCGCCGTCATGGCGGTGCTGTCGATCTTCCCGCTGTACTGGACGATGGTGGCGGCCTCCACCGACAACACCCGGGTCAGCCAGACGCCGCCGCCGTTCCTGCCCGGCCCGAACCTGTTCAGCAACCTCGCCCGCGCCTGGGACGAGGCGGCGATGGGCAAGGCCATGATCAACAGCCTGATCGTGGCCGGAGTGATCGCACTGTCCACGGTGATGTTCGCGACCCTGGCGGGTTTCGCCTTCGCCAAACTGCGGTTCAAGGGGCGCAACGCCCTGCTCATGCTGGTGATCGGCACCATGCTGGTGCCGCCGCAGCTCGGCGTCGTACCGCTGTTCATGATGATGTCCGAGCTGGGCTGGTCGCAGCAGCTGCCCGCCGTCATCTTCCCCACCCTGGTGAGCGCGGTCGGTGTCTTCTTCATGCGGCAGTACCTCTCGGAGGCGTTGCCGGACGAACTCGTCGAGGCCGGACGCGTGGACGGGGCGCACTCGTTGCGGATCTTCTGGAGCATCGTGCTGCCCGTCGCGCGGCCCGCGATGGCGGTCCTGTTCATGATCACCTTCGTGCACGCGTGGAACGACTTCTTCTGGCCCTTCGTGGTGCTCGACATGACCAACCCGACGGTCCCCGTCGCCCTCACCCAGCTCAGCGCGGGCTATGTCCGCGACCAGTCGCTGATCATGGCCGGCGCGCTGCTCGGCACGCTCCCGCTGCTGGTCATGTTCATCGTCTTCGGCCGCCAGATCGTCAGCGGCATCATGGCAGGCGCCGTCAAGGGCTGACCGTCGCGTCAAGGGCCGGACGCGCCGCCGGTCCGGCGCGCAGGCGCCCGCGAACCACCCACGCCCGCACCCCCGCTTCCACCCCCACCACCTCGAAAGGACTTACGTGGTCACCGCAGCACAGCAGACCGCGTCCGCCCCGGACGCCGCCCGCACCTTCCCCAAGGGCTTCCTCTGGGGCTCCGCGACCGCCTCCTACCAGATCGAGGGGGCCGCCGCCGAGGACGGCCGCACACCGTCCATCTGGGACACCTACGCCCGTACCCCCGGCCGGGTCCGCAACGGCGACACCGGTGACACCGCCACCGACCACTACCACCGCTGGCGTGAGGACGTCGCCCTCATGGCGGAACTCGGCCTGGGTGCCTACCGGTTCTCCCTCGCCTGGCCCCGGATCCAGCCCACCGGCCGGGGACCCGCCGTCCAGAAGGGCCTGGACTTCTACCGGCGCCTCGTCGACGACCTGCTGGACAAGGGCATCCAGCCCGTCGCCACCCTCTACCACTGGGATCTGCCGCAGGAGCTGGAGGATGCCGGAGGCTGGCCCGAGCGCGCCACGGCCGAGCGGTTCGCCGAGTATGCGGCCCTCGCCGCGGACGCCCTGGGCGACCGGGTGAAGACCTGGACCACCCTCAACGAGCCCTGGTGCAGCGCCTTCCTCGGCTACGGCTCCGGCGTGCACGCCCCCGGCCGCACCGACCCGGTCGCCGCCCTGCGCGCCGCCCACCACCTCAACCTGGGCCACGGCCTGGCCGTCCAGGCACTGCGCGACCGCCTCCCCGCCGACGCCCGGTGCTCGGTCACCCTCAACATCCACCAGGTCCGCCCGCTCACCGCCGACGACGCCGACACCGACGCGGTCCGCCGCATCGACGCCCTCGCCAACCGGGTCTTCACCGGCCCGATGCTCCAGGGCGCCTACCCGGAGGACCTGCTCAAGGACACCGCGGAACTGACCGACTGGTCCTTCGTGCGCGACGACGACCTGCGGCAGATCCACCAGCCGCTGGACTTCCTCGGCGTGAACTACTACACCCCCACCGTCGTCTCCGCGACCGACGGCAGCGGCGCCCACACCTCCGACGGACACGGCAGGAGCGCCCACAGCCCCTGGCCGGGCGCCGACAGGGTCGCCTTCCACCAGCCGCCCGGCGAGACCACCGCCATGGGCTGGGCCGTCGACCCCACCGGCCTGTACGACCTGCTGCGCAGCCTGGCCGCCGACTTCCCGCGGCTGCCGCTGTACATCACCGAGAACGGCGCGGCGTTCGACGACTACGCCGACCCTTCCGGCCAGGTCAACGACCCCGCACGCATCGCGTATGTGCGCGGCCACCTGGCCGCCGTCCACCGGGCCATCGCGGACGGTGTCGACGTACGCGGCTACTTCCTCTGGTCCCTCCTGGACAACTTCGAGTGGGCCCACGGCTACAGCAAGCGCTTCGGCGCCGTCTACGTGGACTACCCGACCGGCACCCGCATCCCGAAGGCCAGTGCCCGCTGGTACGCCGAGGTGGTCCGCAGCGGAGTCCTCCCCGGCGCCTGACCGCAAACCGCCCCGGTGCGGCACCCTCGCGGGTCCCGCACCGGGGCGGGGAAGAGCCGCCCGTACGGTGGGTTAGGGTCGCGTTCATGGCCCGGTTCAAGGACTTCAACTTCAAGCTCGTCGTCATCGAGCAGCTCATGTACATCGACGAGACGCTGACCCCGCAGTTCAGTCTGGCCGGCCTCCTGAAGAAGAAGGGCCTCGGCGACGACCCCTGGGACTACGCACAGGAGCACGACCTGGCGTACAAGGTGGTGCCCGAGGCGCGCGAGTACTTCGAGTCGCTGGAGATCAGCTACGAACTCCTGTCCGGCGTAGAGGAGTTGTGCATCGACGGCGGCAACCAGGTGTACCAGGAGTGCGCACCGGTCTGGGACGGCGAGGACGACCTGTTCGACATCACCTCCCTCGAGGACCTCGCTCTCCTCCCGAACCTCCGCCGCGTCCTGGGCTCGGAGTTCCTGAGCCCCGCGCTGACGGACGTCCTCCGAAGCCGGGGCGTCACCGCCGACTAGGGCCCTTTGGGGCGCCCGCCGCCCGTGGCGAACCGAGGCCGGGCGGACGGGAGTGAACGAGAAGGCAGTGGCGGGTCGGTCCGGGGCGCACGAGGTGCCACCGGGTTCTTGGGCCGGGGTGACGCTCCACTGCCGCAAGCCGACGTGGTGGCCTTCAGGGCCGCCTGTCACGCCGCCGCCCGGTCCCTCCGCGGCAGCGTCGGCGGCGTGACCACGGCCGGGGCCACGCCGAACTTCCGCACCGCGCTGATCACCGCTCCTTACGAGGTGTGCACCGTCCTGTGCCACGCGGTACCGCCGGTCGTCGCTTTCACGGCGCACCCTCCACGGGCCGGTGCGCCCGTGACCGGTTTCCCGCCCCCGCCGGCACGGGCGGCGGATGTGTTCGGGCGGGCCGGCTTCAAGCCGCTGGACGCCGAAGAGCCGACGATGCCGTTGGCCCCGGTGCACACCGGCGAACCGGCCGGGGCGGAGCTGGAGCAGGTACGCCACTGGCGGCCCGGGACGGTCGGCGAGCTGATGTTCAACTGGTGGGACCGACCCGGCTGTCTGCCCGCCGAGTTGGGAGGCCGAGGAGCCGATCCACAGGTCGCGGAACGGCCGGCTGCTTCGCAACGGGCGGGTATCGAGGAACCGGACACGCCATCTCACCGCGGTGACTCGACGAGGTGGTGGAGGATCCGCTGTCGCATCGACCGGCGTTCCAGCGCCCGCCGCAGCTCCTCGACGACGGTGGTCATCGCGTACGGGACCTCACTGTCCAGTTCGGCGACCGTCGCGTGGGTGGCACGCCACTCGGCCTCCAGGAACGGCACCAGTGACCGGCCGCGCCCGGTCAGGTCGATCCGCCGGGTGCGGGCGTCGGGCCCCGGCTCGGAGGTGACCAGATCCTCCTTGCGCATGGCGGCGATGGTCTGGCTGATCGCGGAGTGCGAGCGGCCCAGGGACTCCGCAAGCTCGCGGATCGTCAGTGGTCCGCTGTGGGCGAGCCGGATCAGCGGATAGGCGAACCGCGGCCGTACCCCCTCGATGCCGCGCTCGGCGTAGACCTGTTCGATCTCGGCGTCCATGGCGGCCAGCAGTTCGTGCAGCGCCTGCCAGGGATCGGGCAGTGCCGTGGGATCCGAATATGTCACAGCGCTAATATAACAGTGCTTTGATAGTCGGAACCGCCCTGCGGCCTGCTGAGGCGGAAGCCGGAGTCGCGGGGGAGGCTTCCGGGCCGGGCGGAGGGACCGCGGGGGTGTCTGTGGCGAAGGCGGCGCTTTCGGCGGCGAAGACTTGGGGGCTGCGGCCCTCATTCGCGCCTCGAGGAGTTGCTTGAGGCCGAGGTGCCGGTGGGTGAGGTGTCATCGCTCGACGCCGGCCTCGATTGCCGGCCGGGAGGCGCCGAGGCGTCCGCCGGACCGCAGGGGCGTCCCGGCGGGGGGACGGCCCACCGCCGCGAGGAGGGCCTCGCGGATCGGATCCGGGGCGCGTTCGGTGTCCGTCATCCGCCCCGCCCCCGTTCGTGAGGCTTCCCCTTGTGGGCCTGTCAGGGGCGATCGTGAACCGTTGTCCCTGACGCACACCGAGGCCGGTGGTCCATCCCGTGAGGATTCGTCCGGCGGCCCCGTCAGGGCCGGCGGCAGCTCTCCGAGGTGCACCGATGAACCTGACGGCGCGCTGTCGGCCGTACGGGCGTCGTCATCCCCCGACCCACCGGATCACGCAACAGCAAGTCATCCGACACCGGGCCCGCGCCTTCTCCTCCGTCGTCCGCGGGATCCGCAACGTCTTTGCAGATCATTTGGTCGAAACTATTGTCAACAATCTTGTTGGTGGTCTAGTTTTCCTGGCACACCACACCGACCGGAAACGGAGGCACCATGCCGGGCGCTACCGCCGACCGGATCCGCCAGGCCCGTCCTCGCGGCTCCCAGACCGCGATTCCGTGTCTGTTCATGCGAGGCGGCACCTCGCGCGGGCCGTTCTTCGACGCGCGGGCCCTGCCCGAGGACACCGGGACCCGGGACGCCGTACTGCTGGCCGGGCTGGGGTCGCCCGACCCTCGCCAGATCGACGGTGTCGGCGGCGCGCACCCGCTGACGAGCAAGGTCGGACTCGTTTGCCCCGGGTCGGAGCCCGGGGTGGACGTGGAGTGGACGTTCGCACAGGTGCAGCCCGGTGCCGGCACCGTGGACACCACGGCCAACTGCGGCAACATGCTCGCCGCCGTGCTGCCGTTCGCCGTAGAGACCGGCATGGTGGTCCCCACCGCCGACCGCACCACGGCCCGCGTCCTCACCCGCAACACCGGCATGGTCGCCGAGATCACCGTTCTCACCCCGGCGGATGCGGTCGGGGCGCGGCACGTCGCCTACGCGGGCCCGGCCCGTATCGACGGGGTCCCCGGCACCGCCGCTCCGGTCGAGATCGGCTTCCTGGACACCGCGGGCTCCGTGGCCGGCTCCCTGCTGCCCACCGGTAACGTGCGCGACACCGTCGACGTCCCCGGACTCGGCCCCGTCGACGTCACCCTCATCGACAACGGCCAGCCCCTCGCCGTCGTCGCGGCCTCGGGCCTCGGCGCCACCGGCTACGAGACCCCGGCGGAGATCGATGCCGACGACGGGCTCAAGGCCCGCGTGGAGGCACTGAGGCTGGTCTGCGGCCGGACCATGGGGCTCGGCGACGTCACGGACCGGAACTACCCGAAGATGACGCTGGTCGCGCCACCGGACCGGGGCGGCACCCTGTCCACACGCAGCCTCATCCCGCGGGTGTGCCACTCCTCGATCGGCGTCCTGGCCGCGGTCACGGTCGCCACCGCATGCGTGCTCAAGGGCAGCGTGGCCGCCGGTACCGCCGCTCGGGTGTCCGGCGGAAAGGACGCCGTTGTTACCGTCGAACACCCCTCCGGCGAGTTCACCGTCACTCTCGGCCTCGACCCGGACGACCCCCAGCGGGTCGTGCGCTCCGCGCTGCTGCGCACCGCGCGCCTGCTCATGGCCGGCGACCTGCTCGTACCGGGCACGGTCTGGGCCCCCGCACGCACCATCCAGGAAGACACCGCATGATCATCGACATCCACGGTCACTACACGACCGCCCCGGCCCCGCTGGGGGAGTGGCGTGCCGCCCAGGTCGCAGCGCTCTCGGACCCGGTGCAGGCACCCGACCCGGCCGGTCCGGTGATCGGCGACGACCGGATCCGCGAGTCCGTCGAGGCCAACCAGTTGCGGCTCATGGACGAGCGCGGCATCGATGTGACCGTCTTCTCCCCGCGTGCCTCGTTCATGGCCCACCACGTGGGGGACTTCGCCACGTCTTCGGCCTGGGCCCGCATCTGCAACGACCTCTGCCACCGGGTCGCCGAGCTCTACCCCGAGCGCTTCGCCCCCGGCGCGATGCTGCCCCAGTCACCCGGCGCGGACCCGGCCACCGTCATCCCCGAGCTCGAACGTGCCGTGCTGGAACTGGGCGCCGTCACCGTCAACGTCAACCCCGACCCTTCCGGCGGCCACTGGACCGCTCCGCCGTTGACCGACCGGTCCTGGTACCCGGTGTGGGAGAAGCTCACCGAGCTGGACGTACCCGCGATGGTGCACGTCTCCACCAGCTGCAACCCCGCCTTCCACACCACCGGTGCGCACTACCTCAACGCCGACACCACCGCGTTCATGCAACTGCTCGCGGGGGACCTGTTCGCCGATTTTCCCGGGCTGCGCCTGGTCATTCCGCACGGCGGCGGTGCGGTGCCGTACCACTGGGGACGTTTCCGCGGCCTGGCGCAGGCGCTGGGCAGGCCGGAGCCGGAAGAGGCGCTGCTGCGGAACGTCTTCTTCGACACCTGCGTCTACCACCAGCCCGGTATCGATCTGCTGCTGGACGTGATCCCGACCGGGAACGTCCTGTTCGCCTCGGAGATGATCGGCGCCGTACGCGGAATCGACCCGCGCACCGGCCACCACTTCGACGACACCCGCCGCTACGTCGAGAACGCCGGGCTCTCCCCCCGGGACCTGGCCGCCGTCCAGGAGCTCAACGCCCGGCGTGTCCACCCGCGCCTGGACGCCCGCCTGACCGCCCAGGGCCGCTGACCCCCGACGCCGGCGCGCCCTCGGTCGCGCCCGCCACATCCCTCACCCCTTCACGCACCACGCAAGGAGCCGCCCCATGCATGAGCTCGGAGTCGTCCACCGCACCGTCCCGCGCGCCGAGCGCGCGGCCGTCGACGCCCTGTCGCGCTTCGGGGTGGCCACCGTCCACGAGGCCATGGGCCGCCTCGGCCTGATGCGTCCCTACCTCCGGCCCGTCTACGAGGGTGCCAGGATGTGCGGCACCGCCGTCACCGTGCTGCTCCAGCCCGGGGACAACTGGATGCTGCACGTGGCCGCCGAGCAGGTGCGCGACGGCGATGTCGTCGTCGCCGGCTGCACCACCGAGAGCGAGGACGGGTTCTTCGGCGAGCTCCTCGCCACCTCCCTGCGCGCCCGCGGCGCCAGAGGGCTGGTCGTCGACGGCGGCTGCCGCGACGTCGACGAACTCCGCCGGATGGACTTCCCCGTCTTCTCCCGAGCCATCAACGCCAAGGGCACCGTCAAGGCCACGCTCGGCTCGGTGAACGTACCCGTGGTCGTCGCCAACGCACTGGTCAACCCGGGCGACGTGATCGTCGCGGACGCCGACGGCGTCGTCGTCGTTCCCGCGGCCAGGGCCGCCGAGGTCGCCGAGGCCGCCGAGCGGCGCGAGGCGGCGGAGGAAGGCAAACGGCAGCGGTTCCGCGCCGGCGAACTCGGCCTGGACCTGTACGGAATGCGCGACCGGCTGGCCGGGCTCGGCCTCAGCTACGCCGACTGACCACCCCCGAGGAGCAGCCCCCATGACCGACGAGACCCCGGCCGTCACCCCCGGCTGGCTCGACTGGTGCCGCGATCTTGCCGAGCCCGTCTTCCGGCTCCCCGACGGAGCCGTGGACGCCCACTGCCACGTCTTCGGCCCCGCCGCCGAATTCCCGTACGCGCCCGAGCGCAAGTACACGCCGGCCGACGCCTCCAAGCAGGACCTGTTCGCGCTCCGCGACCACCTCGGCATCTCCCGCAACGTCATCGTGCAGGCCACCTGCCACGGCGCCGACAACAGCGCTCTGGTGGACGCGCTGGCGGCCGCCGGCGGGCGCGCTCGCGGCGTGGCCACCGTGCGCCCCGACGTCACCGACGAGGAGTTGCGGCGGCTGCACGACGCCGGGGTGCGGGGAGTGCGCTTCAACTTCGTCCGGCGCCTGGTCGACACCGTGCCCACCGAGGCCCTGCGGACCGTCGCCGGCCGGATCGCACCGCTGGGATGGCACGTCGTCCTCTACTTCGAGGCCGCCGATCTGGACGAGCTGGCCCCCTTCTTCGCCTCCCTGCCGGTGCCGCTCGTCATCGACCACATGGGCCGCCCCGATGTCGCCCGGGACCCGGACGGCCCCGAGTTCGCCCGGTTCCTGCGGTTCGTCGAGTCCAACGACGTCTGGGTCAAGGTCTCCTGCCCCGAACGCCTCACCGTCACCGGACCGCGCGCCCGGGACGGGGAGCGCGACGCCTACCGGGACGTCGTGCCGTTCGCCCGGAAGGTCGTCGACGAGTTCACCGACCGGGCCCTGTGGGGCACCGACTGGCCGCACCCCAACCTCAAGGACCACATGCCCGACGACGGACTCCTCGTCGACCACATCCCGCACGTGGCCCCGACCCCGCGCCTGCAGCAGGCCCTGCTGGTCGACAATCCCACGCGCCTCTACTGGCCCGAAGAGGCCGACTGACCACGACCTTTGACACGGCGACGGCGCCGGGTCCCCATCCCTGGAGCGGGCAGTGCAGCACCTTCCCACCACCAACGCGGCCAACCGGCTCGACCGGTTGCCCATCTCGAGGTTCCACAAAGTCACTCTTGTCGCCGTGGCGTTCGCCTACTTCTTCGAGTTCGCGGACATCAACACCTTCGCCATCACGGCCCCGGTCGTGCGTGAGCAGTGGGACGCGGACGTCAACGCCATCGCCTATGTGACCTCGCTGTCCTTCGTGGGCATGTTCATCGGCTCGGTCGTGGCCGGCGGACTGGCCGACCGGCTGGGCCGCAAGCCGACGCTCACCCTGACCACGGTGTGGTTCGCCGTGTGGTCCTTCGCGTGCGTGTTCGCCTGGGACATCTGGTCCCTGGGCGTCTTCCGCGTGCTGACCTCGGCGGGACTGTCGGCGATGACCGTGGTCGCCGTCGTCTACATCAGTGAGCTCTACCCCCGCGCCAAACGGGGCAAGTTCCAGGCGTACGCCATCGTCATCGGCATCTGCGGCACCCCCGTCACCAATCTCATCGCCTCCGCCGTCGTGCCGGTCAACGACTGGTCCTGGCGCCTGGTCTATCTGTGGGGCTCCCTGGGCGTCCTGTTCCTGATCTTCCTGCGAAAGATCGTGGAGTCCCCGCAGTGGCTCGAGTCCCGCGGCCGCCACGAGGAGGCCGAAGCCATCCTGGCCCGCATCGAGGCGGACGCCGAAGCCGAGCACGGCCCGCTGCCCGACGTGCAGGCCCCGCAGCCCCAGGCCCCGGTCACCAGGACCGGCCTGCGCATGCTCAAGGACAAGAAGTTCCTCTACCCCACGATCCTGCTGTCGGCGCTCTGGATAACCCAGACCATCGGCTTCTTCGGCTACTCCAGCTGGGCGCCGACCCTGCTGGCCGCCGAGGGCGTCAGTGTGGAGGACTCGATCTTCTACGTCGCCCTGACCACGATCGGTGCGCCGCTCGGCTCCTTCCTCGCCGCGATGGTCACCGACCGGTTCGAACGCAAATGGTGCCTGGTCGTCTTCGGCCTGATCATCGCAGCGTCCGGCCTCCTCTACGGGCTGACCTTCACCCCGCTGCTCATCGTCGTCTTCGGCTTCCTGGTGAACCTCTTCGAACGCGGCTACACCGCCCTGGCCTACGCGTACTCGCCCGAGCTCTACGACACCAAGGGCCGCTCGCTCGGCACGAGCATCTCCTACGGTCTGGGACGGCTGTCGAACGCGGTCGGCCCGCTCATGATCGCCGGAATCTACAACGGGGCCGGCTACCAGGCGGTCTTCTTCTTCATCGCGGGCACCTGGACCGTCGGTGCCCTCGTGCTGGCCCTCTTCGGCCCCGCGACCCGCAAGATGCGGCTGGCGGCGGAAGCCGATGCCGCGGCGAGGACACGCCCGGACAAGGCGTCCGCGACGGCCTGAACACTCACGTCACCCCACCCGGCCACGGGGCCCGGCGACCGCCGGGCCCCGTCCGCGCGTCGGTTGCCGCGGCCCCGGTGGCCGTGCCGGTGCGGGGGAGAGCCGACGACGTGCCCGGGGACTGCCCGCGGCGGCCGACCGGGATCGCCGGCGTCCTCATCGCCGCCGGTATCCACCCGGCCGTCGCCGTGCTGGGCCTGACCGCCTCCTGCAACCAGGTGTTCGGCGTCAGCGCCCCGACCGGTACCCAGACCGTGCGGGCGGCGCAGGACGCCGGCGTCAGCCCGCAGCAGGTCATGCTGCGCACCCTGCCCTACGTGTGGTGCGTCGCGCTCGGCGGCCTGATCGTCACTGCCACGACCCAGGTGTGAGCAGCCCCGCAGTCGTCCCCGCCCGGCCCGAACCGACCGAGGAGCCGTAACGCCATGACGTTCGACCGCCGTCTCCTCTCGCGCACCGCCACCGTCGGCGGTGCCCTGCCCGCAGGCTCCGCGCGGAGAGACTCCGCCACTCTCAATGGTCCCCGGGCCTGCGGGGCGGTTCACCGACGGCGTGTGCCGCTCGCCGCCAGGCGGCACTGACCGCACCATGCGCAATCGACGTACCGCGCGCCGTGTCCGCCGGCAGACGCACCGGACTGCCGATGTGCACGTGGAACCGGGGGCGGCGCACCGGGGCAGTGAGCACACCGGCCAGCTGCTTCGCGACCGTTCCCGAACAAAGACGCCGGGCTCCCGCCTGGCCGACGGGGACCACCGGCGCACCGGTCGCGGCCACGAGCCGTGCGAGACCGGTGCGGAAGGGCAGGGGCGCGGAACTTTTCGCGTCCTGGCGAAGGGGGAGACCACCTTCGGCGTAGATGAGTACATGACGTCCCGCTCCGAGCACCTCGGCCGCGGCCGCGAGGGCCTCCGCCGCCCGCGCCGACCCCCGGTGGACGGGAATGTGCCCCTCCTTGGACAACGACCGGCCCAGCACCGGCACGCGCCAGAGACCCGCCGTCGCCAGGACGGCCGGCCGCACGCCCACGGACCGCAGGGCGGCCAGTACGACCGCCGGGTCGGCCAACGAGTCGTGGTTGGCGACGAGGACACTGCCCGCGGGGCACGGTCCGTCCGCCTCACGGGTGACGGTGAGGCGCCCGAAGAAGGGCAGCAGGGCAGCGGCAGCACGGCTGAGCATGGTCGGCCTTTCGACACGGGAATCCCTGCTCGCCAGCTTCACGTGCCGACGCCCTCCGGCACATGAGTATCCGCGCCTACGGGTACCGCGCGGCTTCCCCCATGACACGGGGTGGAGGCAGCGCCCGGTTGCTTTCCGGCTTCCGCCGGGCGGTTGGCGTGCCGGGCGCGACCACGGCACGCACGGGGTTACCGTCGGCGGCATGGTCGGTGATCGCCGGAGGTGGCGCGCGTGTGTGCTCGGCGGTGCGCTGTTCGCCGTATGCATGCTCGGCACCACGCTGCCGACCCCCCTCTACGGCCTCTACCAGGAGAAGTTCGGGTTCTCCGAGCTGACCGTCACCGTCGTCTACGCCGTGTACGCGTTCGGCGTCATCGGCGTCCTGCTGCTGGCGGGCAACGTCTCGGACACGGTGGGCAGGCGCCCGGTGCTGCTGTGGGGCCTGGGGTTCGCGGCCCTGAGCGCCCTCTGCTTCCTGTGCGCCACCGGCCTGGGATGGCTGTACGCGGGGCGGCTGCTGTCGGGACTGTCCGCAGGCCTGTTCACCGGGGCCGCCACGGCGTACGTCATGGAACTGGCGCCCCACGGCGGTGCCTCTCGTGCCACGTTCGTCTCGACCGCCGCCAACATGGGCGGGCTGGGATGCGGTCCGCTGCTCGCGGGAGTGCTGTCGCAGTACGCGCCCTGGCCGCTGTACCTGCCGTTCGCCGCGCACCTGGCCCTGGTGGCCTGCTCGGCCGTTGTCCTGCTCCGGCTTCCGGAGACCGTACGTGAGCGGCGGCCGCCGAGCACCGCACGTCCGCGACGGCCCGGAGTGCCCCCCGGGGTGCGGGCGGTGTTCGGTCCGGCGGCGATCGCCTCGTTCGTGGGCTTCGCGCTGTTCGGGGTCTTCACGTCGGTCAGTCCGGCGTTCCTCGCCGAGTTCCTGAACGTGCACGACCGCGCCGTGAGCGGCCTGGTCGTCGCGCTGGCCTTCTTCGCCTCGACGGCCGGCCAACTGGCCGTCGGCCGGGTCGGTCCGGCGCGGTCGCTGCCCTGGGGGTGTGCCGGACTCCTCGCCGGTCTGGCGCTGCTCGCGGGCGCGTTGCACTGGGACCTGCTTTCGCTGGTGGTGCTGAGCGCGCTCGTCGGCGGCGCCGGGCAGGGGCTGGCCTTCCGCGGGGCGCTGGCCGCGGTGGCCGGGGTGTCTCCGGCGGGCGAGCGGGCGGCGGTGATCTCGACGCTGTTCGTCGTGGCCTACGCGGGCATCTCGGTGCCGGTGATCGGTGTGGGAGTACTGACGGGCCCGATCGGCCTGGAGGGCGCGGGCCTGGTGTTCATCGCCTGCATGGCGCTCCTGGTCGTGACCGCGGCCGTCCACCTCCTCCGGCGACCGGTACCGGCGGGGACGTGAGCGCGGGGACGGGCGCGACACGCCCCTCGCGTGTTCGCGAGGAACGGGGAGGCGGGTCACCATGGCAGGGCCTGGGGGTGGGCCGTATCGTCGCCCCGGAGGACTTCCGCACCGTGGACATCCTGCTGCCGGTCCTGTTCGCACTGGGCGCGGCGTTCAGCAACGCTCTCGCGACCGTCCTCCAGCGCAAGGCGGCCCTGAGCGTGCCCCGGTCCGACAAGCTGAGGGCCGGGTTGATGCTCGATCTCCTGCGGCGACCCGTCTGGCTCGCGGGCATCCTCGCCGTCGTCATGGCGGCGCTCTGCCAGGCCGTAGCCCTGGCTACGGGGCCGCTGACGGTCGTTCAGCCGGTCTTCGTGCTCGAATTGCCGCTCGCACTGGCCATCGCCGCGGTGGTGCTGCAAGGACGGCTGCCCCGCTCGGGCCGGGTGGCCGCCTTCGCCGTGGTGGCAGGGCTGGCCGTCGCCCTGGCCGCCGCGTCGCCCGAGGGGAACCGCACGCACGTGCCGCTGGACCGGTGGGTCCCGGCACTCGCCGTCTGTACCACGGCGATCGTCTGCCTCGCGCTCGCCGCGCTCCGCCGTCCCGAGGGCCGCACCCGCGCGGCCTGCTTCGGGCTGGCCACCGCTGTCGCCTACGCGGTGACCGCGGCGCTGATGAAGACATCGATGCACACACTCGACGACGGTGGCGTCACCGCGTTCCTCACGACCTGGCAGACCTACGGCTTCGCCCTGTTCGGCGCGTCGGCGCTGTTCCTCCTGGAGAACGCGATGCAGGCGGGGCCACTGGTCGCGTCCCAGCCCGCGCTCACGCTCGGCGACGCGGGTGTGAGCCTGGCGCTCGGGATCACGGTCTACGCCGAGTCCGTGCGGTCGGGCTGGTGGCTCCTGCCCCAACTGCTGGGCGTCACCCTGATCGTGACGGGCGTGCTGGCGCTCTCGGGACTGCCGCTCACCCGTGCCCTGAACAGCGATGA
Source organism: Streptomyces yamdrokensis (assembly GCF_053890455.1). Classification (NCBI taxonomy): domain Bacteria; kingdom Bacillati; phylum Actinomycetota; class Actinomycetes; order Kitasatosporales; family Streptomycetaceae; genus Streptomyces; species Streptomyces yamdrokensis. The sequence continues at coordinate 319,563 of NZ_CM132679.1, read as the reverse complement.
CCGCCCCGACGCCGACGCCGAGGCTCGGTGAGGCGTTGCGGTGCTCAACTCGCTGCCGGCCGCGACGACGGCCGCCGGCCCGGGCGGCCGAACGGTCCCCGCCCTTCCGCCGGACGCCCTGCTCGCCGCTTTCACGGCTCCTCCGGTGCCGCCGGCGCTCTGACGGACGGGTCCCGGAAGCGGCACACCCGGGCCCGACACCGGGGCGGGGGAGAGGACCCCGGCGATCCGGTCGAGGAACCAGGACACCTGATACAGATGGTGACGTGGCGTCAGGTGACCCGCCGCGGCAGCCGGGCCCCGTCCGTCCCGGCCCGTCGAACGCGTCTTTTCGGCCGTTCCCGGACGTCGTCCCTCCGGCCACGCCGCTGTTCCCGTTCGGTGTGAGCCTGACGTCTGTTCTGCTGCGGTCCTGACCTCTACCGGATCTCTGGAGAAGGAATGAAGCCGAGCTTCCCACGCCCCGTCCGTACGGTCCGTGCGACCGCCCTGCTCGCCGTCACCTCCGTGCTCGCCGCGGCAGCACCGGCGACAGCCACGGGTGCCGGCGCCCCCGGGGCGCCCGCCCCGGCGGTGCCGCTGCGGGTGGCGACCTTCAACATCCACGCCGGTGCGGGCCAGGACGGGATCTTCGACCTCGGCCGCACCGCGCGGGCTGTACGTGATCTGGACGCCGACGTGGTCGGTCTCCAGGAGGTCGACGTGCACTGGGGCGCCCGGAGCGACTTCGTGGACGAGGCGCGCGCACTGGCCGAGAAGCTGGGCATGAGGGTGTTCTTCGCACCCGTCTACGACCTGGACCCGGCCGCCGGGGGCGGGGAGCGCCGGCAGTACGGTGTCGCCGTGCTGAGCCGTCACCCGGTGCTCGAGGCCGAGAACCACGAGATCACCCGGCTCTCCACCCAGACGTCCGATCCGGTTCCGGCTCCCGCGCCCGGCTTCGCCGAGGTGACGGTCGACGTCGAAGGCACGCGTGTACACGTCTACAGCACGCATCTGGACCACCGGGCCGACCCATCGGTCCGCGAGGCCCAGGTGGCGGACATGCTCGATGTGCTGGCCGCCGACCGCGGATCGAAGGTCCTGGCCGGAGACTTCAACGCCGAGGCCACGGCTCCGGAACTGGCGCCGCTGTGGCGGAAGCTGCGGGACGCCGACCCGGCCGGCGGTGGGACGTACCCGGCGGCCGGCCCGGCCAAGCGCATCGACCTGGTGGCCGTCTCCCGCGACATCACCGTGACCGGTGCCGAAGCGGTGCCGACGGAGGCGTCGGACCACCGCCCCGTCGTCACGGACCTGAGGGTCCACCGGCGTGGCCGCTGAACGATCCGAATCGCCCGGAGCCAGGAGGGCCGGGGGCGGCACCCACCCCGCGGGTGCCGTCCCAAGCGGCCGGCCCCGGCAACCGCAGAACCCCCATGGGGGCGGCCTCATGGGGGTGCGTCACTTCTTCTCGGGGACGCTCATCCCGCCCAGCGGAGACCGGTCGTCCTGCGCGACCGTGGCGTTCACGACGCGAGGCGTCGCGGCCGGGTGAGGCGGCAGAGTGCGCCGCGCGGCCCTGAAACGCTCCGACCGCACACGGGCAGCCCCCGCCTCCTCGTCGCGGAAGACCTCGACCAGGACGTACTCCGCCGGGTCCGCGAGGCTGCGGGCCCGGTCGAACCACGGGCAGCCGGGCGAGGCTCGCCCCCCCCGGCCGGCCGTCGCCGGAAGACTCGGAAATTCCTTAGCCCTTTCGGTGCTTGCATGGCCGTCACGAGGACGGCTCGTGAGTCAGCGCAGGCTGTGCGTCTCGGGATCCGGCGCACCGATCTTCCGGTCGGTGCGCCGGAGAGTGCGCGTCTCGCATCGAATGCCGCCGCTTCCGGTCCGCGGGCGCGGTGCGGACTCCCGCCGACCGGTCCTCTCCGTGGCGGTGGAAAGAGAGAAGATGTCCAAGCGCGCACTGATCACCGGAATCACCGGACAGGACGGCTCGTACCTGGCGGAGCACCTGCTGAGTCAGGGGTACCGGGTGTGGGGGCTCTGCCGTGGCCAGGCCAATCCGCGAAGGGACCGGATCGCCGAGCTGGTCCCCGGCCTGTCCTTCGTGGACGGGGACCTGATGGACCAGGGGAGCCTGGTCTCCGCGGTCGACCTGGTCCAGCCCGACGAGGTCTACAACCTGGGAGCCATCTCCTTCGTCCCCATGTCCTGGCAGCAGCCGGAACTGGTCACCGAGGTCAACGGCACCGGTGTCCTGCGCATGCTCGAAGCCATCCGTATGGTCAGCGGACTCAGCAAGTCCTCCGGTGGCGGCACCCGGGGCCAGATGCGTTTCTATCAGGCGTCCTCCTCGGAGATGTTCGGCCAGGTCGCCGAGAGCCCGCAGAGCGAGACGACCCGGTTCCACCCGCGCAGCCCGTACGGTGTGGCCAAGACCTTCGGCCACTACATCACCCGCAACTACCGTGAGTCGTTCGGGATGTACGGCGTCTCCGGGATCCTCTTCAACCACGAGTCCCCGCGCCGTGGCGCCGAGTTCGTGACCCGCAAGATCACCCTGGCCGTCGCCCAGATCAAGCTGGGCATGATGGACAAGGTCAGCCTCGGCAATCTGGACGCCGAGCGGGACTGGGGCTACGCCGGTGACTACGTACGTGCCATGCACCTGATGCTCCAGCAGGAGGAACCCGGCGACTACGTCGTGGGCACGGGGCGGATGCACACCGTACGGGACGCGGCACGCATCGCCTTCGAGCATGTGGGCCTGGACTGGCGTGATCACGTCGTGGTCGACCCCGGCCTGGTGCGGCCCGCCGAGGTCGAGACCCTGTGCGCCGACGTGACCAACGCCCGCAAGGAACTGGGCTGGGAGCCCGAAGTCGATTTCGAGCAGCTGATGCGCATGATGGTCGAGTCCGACCTGCGCCAGGCCTCGCGCGAGCGTGACTACGGCCGACTGGTGGCCGCCGCCGGCGGCTGGTAGGCCCCGCCCGGCACACCGGCGGCGACACGCCCCGGCAGACCCGCCTTCCGGTCGTCCACATACTAGGGATTTCCGCAGACGTACCGCCCGAGACTGGGCCCATGGTCTGCGGAATCGTGTGCACGGCACGCGCGCTGCGCGCGTGCTCCGACGGAGCTGCCGGGGCGGTCCCCGCCCGGCGTCGTGCCGTGGATCCGCCCCGGACGGGCGGGCCCCGGCACCCCGCACGGCCCGGTCCGCCCGACGGCTGACGTCCCGCGCCGGGCACGCCTTCCCGGCTCTTGCCCCAGCCGTCCCCACTCCCTCGGACACCCCGGTCGTCCCGGCGCCGAACGGCCGCCCCGAACACCCGGTGTCCCCACCGGACCGCCAGCCGTCCGCCGGTCTTCTTCCAGATGGGTTGCGTTGATATGGACAAGGAACAGAAGCTCCGGGACTACCTCAAGCGAGCGAGCGCCGACCTGAAGCGTTCGCGGCAGCGGGTGAGCGAGCTGGAGGCGGCGGCCACCGAGCCCATCGCGATCGTCGGCATGGGCTGCCGGTACCCGGGCGGAGTGAGCAGTCCGGAAGATCTGTGGCGGATGCTGGTCGCCGGCGAGGACGGCATCACCCCGATGCCCGGCGACCGGGGCTGGGAGGCAGCCATCGGCGACGGGCCCGCCGACTTCGCGGGTGGTTTCCTGCACGACGCCCCCGCCTTCGACGCGGACTTCTTCGGTATTTCGCCCCGCGAGGCCCTCTCCATGGACCCGCAGCAACGCCTGCTCCTGGAAACCTCCTGGGAGGCCTTCGAACGCGCCGGGATCGACCCGTCCGGCATCCGCGGCAGCCGTACCGGCATGTTCGTCGGCGCCATGCCGCAGGACTACCGCGTCGGCCCCGACGACGACGTGCAGGGCTTCCAGCTGACCGGCAACGCCACCAGCATCCTGTCCGGCCGGCTGTCCTACTTCTACGGCGCCGTCGGCCCCGCCGTCACCGTCGACACCGCCTGTTCGTCCTCGCTGGTCGCCCTGCACCTGGCCGCCCAGGCGCTGCGCGCGGGGGAGTGCTCGCTGGCACTGGCGGCCGGCGTCACCGTGATGGCGAGCCCCACCACCTTCGTCGAGTTCGCCCGCCAGGGCGGCCTCGCGGGCGACGGCCGCTGCAAGTCCTTCGCCGACGCCGCCAACGGCACCGGCTGGTCCGAGGGCGTCGGCGTCCTGGTCCTGGAGCGGCTCTCCGAGGCACGCCGCAACGGCCACCACGTGCTCGCCGTGGTGCGCGGCTCCGCCGTCAACCAGGACGGCGCCTCCAACGGCCTGACCGCCCCCAACGGCCCCTCCCAGCAGCGCGTCATCGAGGCCGCCCTGGTCAACGCCCGGCTCTCCGCCGCCGAGGTCGACGCCGTCGAGGCACATGGCACCGGCACCGTCCTCGGTGACCCCGTCGAAGCGCAGGCGCTGCTCGCCACCTACGGTCAGGGCCGCGATCCCGAACACCCGCTGCTGCTGGGCTCGGTGAAGTCCAACATCAGCCACACCCAGGCCGCCGCCGGTGTCGCCGGCATCATCAAGATGGTCATGGCGATGCGCCACGACCTGCTCCCGCGGACGCTGCACGTGGACCGGCCGTCCACCCATGTCGACTGGACCGAGGGAGCCGTCCGCCTCCTCACCGAGCCCGTGGCGTGGCCGCGCCGGGAGAACGCCCCGCGCCGGGCCGGCGTCTCCTCGTTCGGCCTGTCCGGCACCAACGCGCACACCATCATTGAGGAAGCCCCCGCCGAGGAGCCCGCCGCTCCCGCCGCACAGGACACCCCTGCCGTCGGGCCCGGTGCGCTGCCGTGGCTGCTGTCCGGCCGTACCGCCGACGCGCTGCACGAGCAGGCCGGCCGGCTGTTGACGCACCTGCGCGACCGGCCCGCGCTCACCGCCCTCGACGCCGCCCACTCCCTGGCCACCACCCGATCAGCCTTCGAGCACCGCGCCGTGTTCACCACCGCCGACCGGGACACCGCCCTCACCGCCCTCACCGCGCTCGCCGCCGGCGAGGGCGCGCCCGGCCTCACTGTCCGCCGGACGCGCGAACGCCCCAAGCTCGCCGTGCTCTTCTCCGGCCAGGGCTCCCAGCGCCCCGGCATGGGCCGCGACCTGTACGCCCGCTTCCCCGCCTTCGCACGCGCCCTCGACGAGGTCCTCGGCCACCTCGACGCCGGACTCGACCGCCCGTTGCGCCCTCTCCTGTTCGCCGAGGCGGGCACCCCCGAGGCCGACCTCCTCGACCGCACGGGATACGCGCAGCCCGCCCTCTTCGCCCTCGAGGTCGCCCTCTACCGGCTGGTCGAGTCCTGGGGCCTGACCCCCGACCACGTCACCGGGCACTCCGTCGGTGAGATCGCCGCCGCGCACGTCGCGGGCGTCTTCTCCCTGGAGGACGCCTGCACCCTGGTCCTCGCCCGCGGACGGCTGATGGAGGCGCTGCCCGAGGGCGGTGCCATGGTCTCCGTCGAGGCCACCGAGGACGAGGTGGCCCCGCTGGTCGCCGAGCGCGCGGCCCAGGTGTCGGTCGCCGCCGTCAACGGACCCTCGGCGGTCGTCGTCGCGGGCGCCGCCGCCGAGGTCGACGCCGTGGCCGCCCACTTCGCCGGTACCGGCCGGCGCACCCGACGGCTGCGTGTCTCGCACGCCTTCCACTCGCCGCTGATGGAGCCGATGCTCGCGGAGTTCCGGGCCGTGGTCGCCGGGCTGACCCCCCAGGCCCCCTCACTGCCCGTGGTCTCCAACCTGACCGGCATGCCGGCAACGGTCGAGCAGCTGACCTCCGCCGACTACTGGGCCGACCACGTCCAAAACACCGTCCGCTTCGCCGACGGCGTCTGCTGGCTGGCCGGGCACGGCACCGGCGTCTTCCTCGAACTCGGCCCCGACGCCACCCTGTCCGCGCTCAGCCGCGCCTGCCTGGACGCCGCCGGACACGAGGACGCCGCCGTCCTGCCCGCCCTGCGCAGGGACCGGTCCGAGGCCACCGCGCTCACCGAGACCGCCGCCGGCCTCCACCTGCACGGCGTGCCGCTGCGCTGGGAGCGCTGGTTCGAGGGCACCGGCGCCCGCCGCGCCGACCTGCCGACGTACGCCTTCCGACACCGCCGGTTCTGGCCGAAGGGCGTCACCGGGCACACCGGCGACGTACGGGCCGCCGGCCTGGGCGCCGCCCACCACCCGTTGCTGGCCGCCGCCGTCACCCTCGCCAACTCCGACGGGCTGCTGCTCACCGGCCGCCTCTCGGTGCGCACCCACCCCTGGCTCGCCGACCACACGGTGCGCGGCACGGTCCTGCTGCCCGGCACCGCCTTCCTGGAACTCGCCGTGCGGGCCGGCGACGAGGTCGGCTGCGACCGCGTCGAGGACCTCACCCTCGCCGCGCCGCTCGCCCTGCCCGAGGACGCCGGAGTCCAGGTGCAGGTGTGGGTCGGCAGCCCCGACGAGACCGGCCGCCGCACCCTCAGCCTCTACGCCCGTCCCGACGGCGACGACGACCAGCCGTGGACCCGGCACGCCACGGGCACCCTCGCCCCCGGCGCCCGTCACGAGGACGGCTTCGACGCGGCGGTGTGGCCCCCGGCCGGCGCCGAACCGGTCGACCTGGACGGCTTCTACGACGGGCTCGCCGACGCCGGATTCGGCTACGGCCCGGCCTTCCGCGGCCTGCGGGCGGTGTGGCGGCGCGGCGAGGAGACCTTCGCCGAGGTCGCCCTGGACACCGGACCCGCCGGTGACGCGCCCGCGTTCGGCATCCACCCCGCGCTCCTCGACGCGGCCCTGCACGCCACCGCCCTCGCCCCGCTCGGCGAGGACGGGCGCGGTGGCCTGCCGTTCTCCTGGCAGGACGTCACCCTGCACGCGAGCGGCGCCACCGAGGCCCGGGTCCGGCTCGCCCCGGCGGGCGACGACGCGGTGTCGATCGCCGTCACCGACGCCACCGGGGCGCCCGTCGCCTCCGTCGCCTCCCTGGTACTGCGCGCCGCCCCGGACGCGCGTGCCACCGCGGCCTTTGCCCTGCAGCGGGACGCGCTGTTCGCCCTGGACTGGACCCGGCTCACGGCCTCGTCCGACGGTACCGCCCTGCCCACCACCGTCGGCCTGCTCGGCACCGACCCCTTCGGCCTCACCGCCGCCCTGACCGCCGCCGGCGCGACCGTGACCGTCCTGCCCGAGGCCGCGGACGGCGCGCCCGCGGCCCCCGGCAGCGGCGGGCCGCCGGACCTGGTGCTCGCCCCCGTCGCCGGCGCGGGCGACGACCATCTGCCCACCTCGGTGCACGAGGTCGCCTCCCGTGCCCTCGGACACCTCCGGGACTGGCTCGCCGACCCGGGCCGCTCCGGCTCGAGGCTGGTGTTCGTCACCCGCGGAGCCGTCGCCACCGACGGCGGCGGCGTCACCGATCCGGCCGCCGCCGCCGTCTGGGGCCTGGTCCGGTCCGCGCAGACCGAACACCCCGGCCGCTTCGGCCTCCTTGATCTCGACCCCGGACCGGCTGCCGACCTTGCCCCGGCCCTGCCGGCCGCGCTCACCGCCGACGAGCCGCAGACCGCCGTCCGCGACGGCGCGGTCCTCGGCGCCCGCCTGGCCCGCGTCCGCCCGCCCGCCGAGCGGGACGCCCCCGCCTGGAACCCGGACGGCACCGTCGTGATCACCGGCGGCACCGGCGGCCTGGGCGCCGTCCTCGCCCGCCACCTCGTCGCCGAACACGGCGTACGGCACCTGCTGCTGGCCGGCCGGAGAGGCCCCGACGCGCCCGGCGCCGCCGAACTGGCCGACGCCCTGCGCGCGTCGGGCGCCGAGGTCACCCTCCGGGCGTGCGACGCCGCCGACCCCGTCGCCGTCGCCGCGCTCTTCGCCGCGATCCCCGAGGACCACCCCGTCACCGCCGTGGTGCACACCGCGGGCGTCCTCGACGACGGGCTAGTGGAGTCCTTCACCACCGAACGCCTCACCGCCGTCCTGCGGCCCAAGGCCGACGCCGTCTGGCACCTGCACCGGGCCACGCGCGACCTCGACCTCGCCGCGTTCGTCGTCTTCTCCTCCTTCGCCGGCACCGCCGGCGCCCCCGGCCAGGCCGGCTACGCCGCCGCCAACGCCTTCCTCGACGCCCTCGCCGCGACCCGGCGCGCCACCGGACTGCCCGGACTCTCCCTCGGCTGGGGCCCCTGGGCACCCGGCACCGGCATGACCGGTGAACTCACCGAGCACGACCTGCGCCGCCTGTCCCGCTCCGGCACACCCCCGCTCGCCCCCGAGGACGGACTCGCCCTCTTCGACACCGCCCTCGCCCTGCCCCGCGCCACCGTCCTGCCCGTCCGGCTCGACCTGGCCGCGCTGCGCGGCGGGGGAGAGGTGCCGCCGCTGCTGCGCGGCCTGGTCCGCGCCCGCCGCCGCACCGTGCGCACCGGCTCCGCGGCCGCCCTCGGCCTCACCCAGCGGCTGTCCCGGCTCGACGCGGAGGCCCGCACCGAAACCGTCACCGACCTGGTGCGAGCCCAGGTGGCCGCCGTCCTCGGTCACGCCTCCGCCACCGACATCGACCCCGAACGCGCCTTCCAGGACCTCGGCTTCGACTCCCTGACCGCCGTCGAACTGCGCAACCGGCTCGCCGCCGTCACCGGCCTGCGGACCTCGGCCACCGTCGTCTTCGACTACCCCACGGTCTCCGCGCTCGCCGCCCACCTGCTCGAGGAGCTGACCGGCGACGCCGATGCGGACGCGTCCGCCGCCACCCCGGCGGCCACCGCGACCGCCGACGACCCGATCGTCATCGTCGGCATGAGCTGCCGCTACCCCGGCGGCGTCAGCTCCCCCGACGACCTGTGGCGGCTGGTCACCGAGGGCACCGACGCGGTCGGCGGGCTGCCCGCCAACCGCGGCTGGGACCTGGACGCCCTGTACCACCCGGACCCCGACCACCCCGGCACCTCGTACACCCGCCACGGCGGATTCCTGCACGACGCGGGCGACTTCGACCCCGGCTTCTTCGGCATGAGCCCCCGCGAGGCGCTGGCCACCGACTCCCAGCAGCGGCTGCTCCTGGAGGCGTCCTGGACCGCCGTGGAGCACGCCGGCATCGACCCGGTCTCCCTGCGCGGCAGCCGCACCGGCGTGTTCGCCGGCGTCATGTACAGCGACTACTCCGCCACCCTCGCCGACGAGCGCTTCGAGGGCCACCAGGGCAGCGGCACCGCGCCCAGCATCGCCTCCGGCCGGGTCTCCTACGCCCTCGGCCTGGAGGGCCCCGCGGTCACCGTCGACACCGCCTGCTCCTCCTCCCTGGTCGCCATGCACTGGGCGATGCAGGCCCTGCGCTCCGGTGAGTGCTCCCTCGCCCTGGCCGGCGGCGTCACCGTGATGTCCACGCCGACCTCACTGATCGAGTTCTCCCGCCAGCGCGGCCTGTCGCCCGACGGCCGCTGCAAGGCCTTCTCCGACGACGCCGACGGCGTCGGCTGGTCCGAGGGCGTCGGCGTCCTCGTCCTGGAGCGGCTGTCCGACGCCCGCCGCAACGGCCACCGCGTCCTGGGCGTGGTGCGCGGCTCCGCCGTCAACCAGGACGGCGCCTCCAACGGCCTGACCGCGCCCAACGGCCCCTCCCAGCAGCGCGTCATCCGCCAGGCCCTCGGCGCCGCCGGACTGACCCCGGCCGACGTCGACGCGGTCGAGGCGCACGGCACCGGCACCAGCCTCGGCGACCCCATCGAGGCACAGGCCCTGCTCGCCACCTACGGCCGGGACCGCGACCCCGAACGCCCCCTGCTGCTCGGCTCCGTGAAGTCGAACCTGGGCCACACCCAGGCCGCCGCCGGCGTCGCCGGCATCATCAAGATGGTCATGGCGATGCGCCACGGCGAACTGCCGCGCACCCTGCACGCCGACCGCCCCTCCAGCCACGTCGACTGGGAGTCCGGCGCGGTCGCGCTGCTGCAGGAGCACACCGCCTGGCCCGAGACGGGCCGCCCCCGCCGCGCCGCCGTCTCCTCCTTCGGCATCAGCGGCACCAACGCGCACGTCGTCCTGGAACAGCCGGCACCGCAGCCCGCGTCCCGCCCCGCGAGCACCGACGGTGCCGACGCCCCCGCCGTCCTGCCGTGGGTCCTGTCCGGCCGCACCCGGTCCGCGCTGCGCGCCCAGGCCGCCCGCCTCCTGGCGTACCTGGACGAACGCCCCGCCCTCGCCCCCGCCGACGTGACCCTCTCCCTGGCGACCACCCGGCCCGCGTTCGAGCAGCGTGCCGTCGCCGTCGGCGGCCCCGACGACGTACGGCGGGCCCTGGCCGCCCTCGCCGCGGACCGGCCCGACCCGGCCCTGGTCCTCGGCGAGACCGGCGGAGCCGGCCGCACCGCCCTGCTGTTCACCGGGCAGGGCAGCCAGCGACCCGGCACGGGCCGCGAACTGTACGTCCGGTACCCACGGTTCGCCGAGGCCCTCGACGAGGTCGTGGCGAAGCTCGACCCGCTGCTTGCCGACACGCCGGCCGCCTCCGCGCCCCGCTCCCTCAAGGACGTCCTGTTCGCCGAGGACGGCACCCCCGAGGCCGCCGCGCTCTACGAGACCGGCTGGACCCAGCCCGCCCTGTTCGCCCTCGAAACCGCGCTGTACCACCTGGTCCGCTCCTGGGGCGTGCGCCCCGGCGTGCTCCTCGGACACTCCATCGGCGGCATCACCGCCGCCCACGCCGCCGGAGTCCTGTCCCTGGACGACGCCTGTGCCCTGGTCGCCGCCCGGGGCCGCCTCATGGCCGCCCTGCCGACCGGGGGCGCCATGTACTCCGTGCAGGCCACCGAGGACGAGGTGCTGCCGCTGCTGGCCGGGCTGGAGGACCGGGTCGCCCTGGCCGCCGTCAACAGCCCCGGCTCCGTCGTCGTCGCCGGTGACGAGGACGCCGCCGAGCGCGTCGCCGCCCACTTCGCCGACCGGGGCCGCACCACCCGCCGGCTGCGGGTCAGCCACGCCTTCCACTCGCCGCGCATGGACGCCATGCTCGACGCCTACCGCCGGGTCGCCGAGAGCCTCACCTACCACGAGCCGGCCGTCCCGGTCGTCTCCGACCTCACCGGCCGCCTCGCCACCGGCGACGACCTGCGCACCGCCGACTACTGGGTCCGCCACGTCCGCGGCACCGTCCGCTTCGCCGACGCCGTGCGCGCCGTCCACGAGGCGGGTGCCGCCACCTATCTCGAACTCGGCCCCGGCGGTTCCCTGGCCGCCCTCGTCGAAGACACCCTCGGCGACGACGCCGGCAGCGACGCCGTCCCGCTGCTGCGCACCGACCGCCCGGAGAACGCCAGCGCCCTCGCCGCCCTCGCCCGCCTGCACGTGCGCGGGGTCCGCCTGGACTGGTCCGCCCTGCACACCGGCACCGGCGCCGCCATCGTCGAACTGCCCACCTACGCCTTCCAGCACGAGACGTACTGGCCCGACACCACCGCCCCCGGCGCCCGCCGCGCCGCCCCCGACCCCGCCGACGCCGCCCTGTGGACCGCCGTCGAACGCGGCGACGCCGCCGGACTCGCCGGACTGCTCGGCCTGCGCGACGAGGAACACGCCTCCCTGTACGCGCTGCTGCCCTCGCTGTCCTCCTGGCGGCGCGCCCGGCAGGAGAAGGCCGCCCTGGACGCCGCCCGCTACCAGGTCGCCTGGCGGCCCGTCACCACCACCGGCGCCCCCGTCCTGGACGGTACCTGGCTGGCCGTCACCACCACCGGCGACGAGGCCACCGAGGTCCTCGACGCGTTGCGCGGCCACGGCGCGCTGCTCCGGCGCCTCGACCTCGACGCCTCCCACCTCGACCGCGACCGGCTCGCCGACGCCCTGCGCGCCGCCGGGGCCCCCGACGCCACCGGAATCCTGAACCTGCTGCCCCTCGCCGACGGCCCCCGGCCCACCGACGGGACATCCGGGGACACCGCCACCGGCGGCCTCCCGCCCGGCTTCGCCCTCGGCGTCGTCCTCGCCCAGGCCTGTGGCGACACCGGTACCACCGCCCCGCTGTGGACCGTCACCCGCGGCGCAGTCTCCACCGGCACCGACGACCCCCCGACCCACCCCGGCCGCGCCGCCCACTGGGGCCTGGGCCGGGTCACCGCCCTGGAACGCCCCGAGCAGCCCTGCGGCCTCGTCGACCTGCCGGCCGTCCTCGACGCGCCCGCCGCGCAGCGCCTGGCGGGCGTGCTCGCCGCCCGCGACGGCGACGACCAGGTCGCCGTCCGCGCCTTTGGCGTACTCGCCCGCCGGATCGTCCGCCACCCCGGCGCCGACCTGCCCCGCGAGGACGCCTTCACCGCCTCCGGCACCGTCCTGATCACCGGCGGCACCGGTGGCCTCGGTGCCGAGACCGCCCGCCGGCTGGCCCGCGCCGGCGCAGCCCACCTGATCCTCACCGGCCGCCGCGGCCCCGACGCGCCGGGCGCCGCCGAACTCGTCGCCGAACTGGAGGAACTGGGGGCCCGCGTCACCCTCACCGCCTGCGACAGCGCCGACCGCGACGCCCTCGCCGCCGTCCTCGCCGGCATCCCCGAGGACACTCCGCTCACCGGTGTGGTGCACGCCGCCGGCGTCGGCCAGGCCACCGCCCTGTCCGGCACCCCGCTGGCCGACACCGCCGCCGTCATGGCCGCCAAGACCCTGGGCGCCGCCCACCTCGACGCCCTGCTCGACGGCCACGACCTGGACTTCTTCCTGCTGTACTCGTCCGTCGCGGGAGTGTGGGGCAGCGCCGGACAGAGCGCCTACGCCGCCGCCAACGCCTACCTCGACGCCCTCGCCGAACACCGGCGCGCCCGGGGCCTGGCCGCCACCGCCGTCGCCTGGGGCCCCTGGGCCGAGATCGGCATGGCACACGCGCACCACTCCGTCTCCGACACCCTCGAACGCAGCGGGCTGCGCCTGCTGGCTCCCGACACCGCCATGACGGAACTGCGCCGCGTCCTCGTCCAGAAGGACACCGCGGTCACCGTCGCCGACGTCGCCTGGGACCAGTACCACCCGGTCTTCACCGCCGTACGCGCCAGCCGCCTCTTCGACGAGATCGACACCGTGCGCGCCCTCGCCGCCCCGGCGGACACCACCGACACGGTGTCCGAACTGGCCGGCCGGCTGCGCGGACTGACCGGCGACGAGCAGGAGCGGCTGCTGCTGGACCTGGTGCGCTCCGAGGCCGCCGTCGTCCTCGGCCACACCTCCGCCGACGGCGTCCTGGCCAAGCGCGCCTTCCGCGACGCGGGATTCGACTCGCTGACCGCCGTGGAACTGCGCAAGCGCCTCGCCGCGCTCACCGGGCTCGCCCTGCCCACCACCCTGGTCTTCGACCATCCCAACCCGGCCGCCCTCGCCCGCCACCTCCGGGACGAACTCCTCGGCACCGGCGGCAGCGCAGCCGTCGCCACCGCCGGTCCGGGCGCCACCGACGAGCCCATCGCCATCATCGGCATGAGCTGCCGCTTCCCCGGTGGCGCCCGCTCCGCCGACGCGTTCTGGCGGCTCGTCGCCGACGGCACCGACACCATCTCCGACTTCCCCGCCAACCGCGGCTGGGACGCCGACGCACTCTACGACCCCGACCCCGACAACCCCGGCACCACCTACTCCACCCTCGGCGGCTTCCTGCACGACGCGGGCGAGTTCGACCCCGGCTTCTTCGGCATCTCGCCCCGCGAGGCCGTCACCATGGACCCGCAGCAGCGGCTGCTGCTCGAGACCACCTGGGAGGCGTTCGAGCACGCCGGGATCGACCCCGCCGCGGTGCACTCCACACCCACCGGCACCTTCATCGGCTCGACCTACCAGGACTACGGCGTCGCCATGGACGACGGTTCCGCCGGTCACGCGGTCACCGGCTCCAGCCCCAGCGTCCTGTCCGGCCGCCTCGCCTACACCTTCGGGCTGGAGGGCCCGGCGGTCACCGTCGACACCGCCTGCTCCTCCTCGCTGGTCGCGCTGCACCTGGCCTGCCAGTCGCTGCGCAACGGCGAGAGCAGCCTCGCCCTCGCGGGGGGCGCCACCGTCATGACCAACCCGATGTCGTTCATCGCGTTCAGCCGGCAGCGGGCGCTGGCCCGCGACGGACGCTGCAAGGCGTTCTCCGACGACGCCGACGGCATGACCCTCGCCGAGGGCATCGGCGTCCTCGTCCTGGAGCGGCTCTCCGACGCCCGCCGCAACGGCCACGAGGTCCTCGCCGTCGTCCGCGGCTCCGCCGTCAACCAGGACGGCGCCTCCAACGGTCTCACCGCACCCAACGGCCCCTCCCAGGTCCGCGTCATCCGCCAGGCCCTGAACACCGCCGGGCTCACCGCCGACGACGTCGACGCGGTCGAGGCGCACGGCACCGGCACCGCGCTCGGCGACCCCATCGAGGCACAGGCGCTGCTCGCCACCTACGGCCAGGGCCGTGACCCGCAGCGGCCGCTGCTGCTCGGCTCGGTGAAGTCCAACATCGGCCACACCCAGTCGGCCGCCGGCGTCGCCGGCATCATCAAGATGGTCATGGCGATGCGCCACGGCACCCTGCCGCGCACCCTGCACGCAGACCGGCCCTCCACCCACGTCGACTGGGCCGGCGGCGCCGTACGCCTCGTCACCGAGACCACCGGCTGGCACAAGGACGACGCCCCGCTGCGCTGCGCCGTCTCCTCCTTCGGCATCAGCGGCACCAACGCGCACGCCATCCTGGAACAGGCGCCCGCCGTCCCCGAACCCGCCACGGCCGCCGAGCCCGTGCTGCCGGCCGGCGGCACCCTGCCCTGGATCCTGTCCGCCGCCGCCCCCGCCGCGCTGCGCGGCCAGGCCCGCAACCTCGCCGCGCACGTCACCGCCGCCGAGCCGCACCCGTCCGACGTCGGCCACACCCTGGTCACCGCCCGCTCCGTGCTGGAGCACCGCGCGGTCGCCCTCGGTACCGACACCGGTGAACTCGCCGCGGCCCTGGCCGCGTTCGGCGAGGGTGAATCCACCGCCCAGGTCGTCCACGGCACCGCCGACACCAACGGCCGTACCGTCTTCGTCTTCCCCGGGCAGGGCTCCCAGTGGACCGGCATGGGTTCCGAACTCCTCGACACCTCACCGGTGTTCGCAGAACGGCTGCACGAGTGCGCCGCAGCGCTCGCACCGTTCACCGACTGGTCCCTGGTGGACGTGATCCGCGGCGCCGACGGCGCGCCCGACTTCGACCGCGTCGACGTCGTCCAGCCCGCCACCTGGGCCGTGATGGTCTCCCTGGCCGAGCTGTGGCGCGTCCACGGCGTCACCCCGGACGCCGTCGTCGGCCACTCCCAGGGCGAGATAGCCGCCGCCGTCGTCTCCGGCGCCCTGTCCCTGGAGGACGGCGCCCGCGTCGTCGCCCTGCGCAGCCGGGCCATCGGCCGGGTCCTGGCCGGCGCCGGCGGCATGATGTCCGTACAGCTGCCCGCCGCCGAGGCCGAGGAGTACCTGGCCGCCCACGGCGGCGCCGTGTCCGTCGCCGCCGTCAACGGACCCCGCTCCGTCGTCCTGGCCGGCACGCCCGACGCCCTCGACGCGCTGCACGCCGAGTTCACCTCCCGCGACGTACGCGCCCGCCGCGTCGCCGTGGACTACGCCTCCCACTCCCCGCAGGTCGAGCGCATCCGCGACGAACTCCTCGGCCTCCTCGCCCCGGTGACGCCCCGGCAGGCACGGGTGCCGTTCCACTCCACCGTCACCGGCGAGATCCTCGACACGGCCGCCACGGACGCCGCCTACTGGTACCGCAACCTGCGCCGGACCGTCCGCTTCGAGGACGCCGTACGCGCCCTCCTCGACGCCGGACACACGGTGTTCGTCGAGATCGGCCCGCACCCCGTGCTCACCATGGCGGTGCAGACCACCGCCGAGGAGACCGGCGACCAGGTCGCCGTCACCGGCACCCTGCGCCGAGAACAGGGCGGCACCGGCCGCTTCCTGGCCTCCCTCGCCGAGCAGTGGGTCCGCGGCGGCCGCGCCGACTGGGCCGCCGTCTACGCCGGATGCGGCGCCCGCAGGACACCCCTGCCCACCTACGCCTTCCAGCGCGAACACCTGTGGACCGAGGCCGCGCCGCCGCGCGCCGCGGGCGACGGCGACCCCGCCGACACCGAGTTCTGGACCGAGGTCGAGCAGGAGGACGTCGACTCCCTCGCCTCCCGCCTGCACCTGGACCGCGACGCACTCGCCCCCGTCCTGCCCGCCCTGTCGACCTGGCGGCGGCAGCGCCGCGACCGCTCCACCGTCGGCTCCTGGCGCTACCGCGCCACATGGAAGCCGCTCGGTGTCCTGCCCGACGCCGCCCTCACCGGGACCTGGCTGCTGGTCACCGCCGACGGCACCGACCCCGGACACACCGCCGCCGTACGGGAGGCGCTCACCGCGCACGGCGCCGACGCGGTGCCGCTGCACCTCGACGCCGCCGACACCGGCCGAGGGCACCTCGCCGCCCGCCTGCGCGAACTGCCCGAGGTCACCGGCGTGGTGTCGCTGCTGGCCGCCGCCGAGGACACCGGCACCCTCCACCCCGTCCTGCCCGCCGGGCTCGCGCTCAGCGTCACCCTGGTGCAGGCCCTCGGCGACGCCGGCGTCGACGCCCCCCTGTGGGCGCTGACCAGGGGCGCCGTCTCCACCGGTCGCGCCGACCGGCTCACCCGGCCCGCGCAGGCCATGGTGCACGGCCTCGGCTGGACCGCCGCCCTGGAACACCCGCAGCGCTGGGGCGGCACCGTCGACCTGCCCGAGACCCTCGACCACCGTGCGGCGCAAAGGCTCGCCGCCGTCCTCACCGGCACCACCGGCGAGGACCAGCTCGCCGTGCGTGCCTCCGGTGTACTGGCCCGCCGCGTCGCCCCGGCGCCCGCCCCGGCCGGCGGGACCGGCTGGACCCCGCGCGGCACCGTCCTGGTCACCGGCGGCACCGGCACCCTCGGCCCCCACCTGGCCCGCTGGCTCGCCGACCAGGGCGCCCGCGACCTGGTGCTCACCAGCCGCCGGGGCGACAGCGCCCCCGGAGCGGCCGACCTCCTCGCCGACCTCGCCGACCGGGGCTGCACCGCCACCGTCGCCGCCTGCGACGTCACCGACCGGGACGCCGTCGCCGCGCTCCTCGACCGGCTCGCCGCCGAGGGCCGCACCGTCCGCAGCGTCTTCCACACCGCCGCCGTCATCGAACTCCAGTCGATCGACGAGACCGGCCTCGACGCCTTCGCCAAGGTCGTGCACGCCAAGACCGCCGGCGCCGCCCACCTCGACGAACTCCTCGACGACGACCAGCTCGACGCCTTCGTCCTGTATTCCTCGACCGCCGGCCTGTGGGGCAGCGGCCGGCACGCCGCGTACGTCGCCGCCAACGCCCACCTCAACGCGCTCGCCGAGCACCGCCGTGCCCGCGGTGCCCGCGCCACCGCCATCTCGTGGGGCATCTGGGCCGACGACATGAAGCTCGGCCGCGTCGACCCCAGCCAGATCCGCCGCAGCGGACTGGTCTTCATGGACCCCGAGCTGGCCCTCGCCGGACTGCGGCAGGCCCTCGACGCCGACGAGGGCGTCCTCGCCGTCGCCGACGTCGACTGGGACCGCTACCACCCGGTGTTCACCTCCTCGCGGCCCACCGACCTGTTCGAGGACGTCCCCGACGTACGGCGCCTGACCGAGGAAGTGGCCGCCCGCGCCGCCGACGGCGGCGAGTTCGCCGGCCGGCTGCGCGCGCTGCCCGCCGGCGAACAGGACCGCCTCCTGCTCGACCTGGTCCGCTCCGAGGCCGCCACCGTCCTCGGCCACGCCTCCCCGGACGTGCTGTCCGAACGCCGCGCCTTCCGAGACGTCGGATTCGACTCGCTCACCGCCGTCGACCTGCGCAACCGGCTCGCCACCGTCACCGGCCTCACCCTCCCGAGCACCCTCGTCTTCGACTACCCGGACCCGCTCACCCTCGTCGCACACCTGCGCGGCCTCATCGGCGGCCCGGGTACCCAGGACAGCGGACCGGTGCGCACCGCCGCCGCCGCCGACGACGAGCCCATCGCCGTCGTCGCCATGAGCTGCCGCTACCCCGGTGGCATCACCAGCCCCGAGGCCCTGTGGGACCTCGTCGCGGCCGGCGGCGACGCCATCACCGGTTTCCCCGCCGACCGCGGCTGGGACGCCGACGCCCTCTACGACCCCGACCCCGACCGGCCCGGCACCACCTACTCCACCCAGGGCGGCTTCCTCCACGACGTCGCCGACTTCGACGCCGGCTTCTTCGGGATCTCCCCGCGCGAGGCCCTCGCCATGGACCCGCAGCAGCGGCTCCTGCTGGAGACCGGCTGGGAGGTCCTGGAACGCGCCGGCATCGACCCCGCCACCCTCCGCGGCAGCCTCACCGGCACCTTCATCGGCGCCAGCTACCAGGACTACACGGCGGGCGGTGCCTCCTCGGAGGGCGCCGAGGGCCACCTCATCACCGGCACCATCTCCAGCGTGATGTCCGGCCGCCTCGCCTACACCTTCGGCCTGGAGGGCCCGGCCGTCACCCTGGACACCGCCTGCTCCTCGTCGCTGGTCGCGCTGCACCTGGCCTGCCAGTCGCTGCGCAACGGCGAGAGCACCCTCGCCCTCGCCGGCGGCGTCAGCGTCATGGCCACCCCCAGCGCCTTCACCGGCTTCAGCCGCCAGCGCGCCATGGCCCCCGACGGCCGCTGCAAGGCGTACGCCGAGGGCGCCGACGGCATGAGCCTGGCCGAGGGTGTCGGCCTCGTCCTGGTCGAACGGCTCTCCGACGCCCGCCGCAACGGGCACCCCGTCCTCGCCGTGATCCGCGGCTCCGCCGTCAACCAGGACGGCGCCTCCAACGGCCTCACCGCCCCCAACGGCCCCTCCCAGGCCCGGGTGATCCGCCAGGCCCTCACCAACGCGGGCCTCACCCCGGCCGACGTCGACGTGGTCGAGGGACACGGCACCGGCACCGCGCTCGGCGACCCCATCGAGGCACAGGCGCTGCTCGCCACCTACGGCCAGGACCGCCCCGCCGAACGGCCGCTGCTGCTCGGCTCGGTGAAGTCCAACATCGGCCACACCCAGATGGCCTCCGGCATCGCCGGTGTCATGAAGATGGTCATGGCGATGCGCCACGGCACCGTCCCGCGCACCCTGCACGTGGACACCCCGTCCCACCACGTCGACTGGGACTCCGGCGCCATCGACCTGGTCACCGACACCGTGCCCTGGCCCGGGACCGGACGCCCCCGCCGAGCAGCGGTCTCCTCCTTCGGCCTCAGCGGCACCAACGTCCACACCGTCGTCGAGCAGGCCCCCGAAGCCTCCGGCGCCCCCGGAACCGAGGAGCCGCAGTCCGCGCCCGCCGCGGACCCCGGCACGCTGCCGGCCGGAGTGCCCCTGGTCCTGTCCGCCCGCACCGCCCCCGCCCTGCGCGCCCAGGCCATCCGCCTCCTCGAGCACACCGAGACCCACCCGGAGCTGCCACTGCTCGACGTGGCCCACTCCCTGGTCACCACCCGCGGCACCCTGGAACACCGGGCCGCCGTCCTGGCGGACGACCGCGACGGGGTCCTGCGCGCCCTGACCGCCCTGCGCGACGGCACACCCGACGGCACCCTCGTCACCGGCGCCCCCTCCCGGGGCCGCCTCGCCTTCCTGTTCACCGGCCAGGGCAGCCAGCGCGCCGCCATGGGCCGCGAACTGTACGGCCGCCACCCGGCCTTCGCGGACGCCCTGGACGCCGTCCTCACCCGCTTCGACCAGCATCTCGAACGCCCTCTCAGGGACGTGCTGTTCGCCGACGAGGGCACCGAGAGCGCCGCCCTCCTGTACGACACGGCCTACACCCAGCCCGCCCTGTTCGCTCTCGAAGTGGCCCTGTACCGGCTCGTCGAGTCCTGGGGCACCGTCCCCGACAGCGTCGCCGGCCACTCCATCGGCGAACTCGCCGCCGCCCACGTCGCCGGCGTCCTCTCCCTGGACGACGCCTGCACCCTCGTCGCCGCCCGGGGCCGCCTCATGGCCGCCCTGCCGACCGGGGGCGCCATGGTCGCCGTCCAGGCCGCCGAGGACGAGGTGCTGCCGCTGCTGGACGGCCTGGAGGACCAGGTCTGTCTGGCCGCCGTCAACGGCCCCCGCTCCGTCGTCCTGTCCGGCGACGAGGACGCCGTCACCCGGATCGCCGCCCGGCTCGCCGAGGACGGCCGCAGGACCCGGGCCCTGCGCGTCAGCCACGCCTTCCACTCGCCGCGCATGGACGCCATGCTCGACGACTTCGCGCGTGTCGCCCGCGACCTCACCTACCACCTGCCGTCCATCCCGCTGGTGTCCACCGTCACCGGCGGGCCCGCCGCCACCGACGCGCTGCGCACCCCCGACTACTGGGTCCAGCAGGTCCGCGCCACCGTCCGTTTCGCCGACGCGGTGCGCACCCTCGCACGGCAGGGCCACACCTCCTTCCTGGAACTCGGCCCCGACGGCACCCTGTCCGCCGCCGCCCGCGACACCCTCGACGCCGCCGAGGACACCGACACGCCGGCGCACGCCGAGGCGACCACGGTGCCCGTGCTGCGCCGCGACCGCGACGAGATCACCGCCCTCACCGCCGCCCTGGCCCGCCTCCACGTCCGCGGCATCCGTGTGGACTGGTCCGGCGTCCTGCACGGCACCGGCGCCCGCCGTGTCGACCTGCCCACCTACGCCTTCCAGCACAGCCGCTACTGGCCCGACACCACCTACGGGCCCGCCCCGACGACCCCGGCCGGTCCGGCCGACGGCGCGGACGCCGCGTTCTGGTCCGCCGTCGAGCGCGCCGACCTGCCCGCTCTCGGCGCCGACCTCGGCCTCGACGACGACACCCTCGCCGCCCTCGTGCCCGCCCTGTCCGCGTGGCGGCGGCGCCGCACCGAGCGGGCCGCCGCCGACGCCCGCCGCCACCGCGCCGTGTGGAAGCCGCTGGAGGGTGCCCCCACCGCGCGTCCCACCGGCACCTGGCTCGTCCTGCTCCCGGCCACCGGCGCGGACACCGACCCGCACGCCGGCGCGGCCGACCTGCCGGACCGCCTCGACCTGCACGCCGTACGCGTGACCACCGACGGCGGGGACCGCACGGGCCTCGCCGGCCTCCTGCGGGAACTCCCGGCGCCCGACGGTGGCTTCACCGGCGTTCTGTCCCTGCTCGCCCTCACCACCGACGACTCCGACGCCGACGACCCCGCCGGCCTCGGCGGTGTGCTGCCCACGGCCACCGCCGTGCAGGCCCTCGGGGACGCGGGGATCCACGCCCCGCTGTGGGTCCTCACCCGCCAGGCCGTCACCACCGGCCGTGCCGACCGCCTCGCCCACCCCGGGCAGGCCGCCGCGCGGGGCCTCGTCCGGGTCGCCGCGCTGGAACACCCCGAACGCCGCTTCGGCGTCGTCGACCTCCCCGAACACCTCGACACCCAGGCTGTGCGCCGCCTGGCCCACCTCCTGGCCGAACCCGGCGACGAGACCGACCTCGCCGTCCGCGCCTCGGCCACCTACGCCCGCCGTCTGGCCCACCACCGGGCGCCCGACGGCACCGC
Source organism: Streptomyces yamdrokensis (assembly GCF_053890455.1). Classification (NCBI taxonomy): domain Bacteria; kingdom Bacillati; phylum Actinomycetota; class Actinomycetes; order Kitasatosporales; family Streptomycetaceae; genus Streptomyces; species Streptomyces yamdrokensis. Next base: position 298,039 of record NZ_CM132679.1, on the reverse strand, counting down.
CCCCCGACGGTTCGCCCCCGGGGGCACCGCACTGATCACCGGCGGCACCGGCGCCCTCGGCGCCCACGTCGCCCGCCGTCTCGCCGAACGCGGCACCCCGCACCTGCTGCTGGTCGGCCGCCGCGGCCCCGACGCGCCCGGTGCCGACGAACTCGCGGCCGAGCTGCGGGAGCTGGGCGCCGAGGTGACCGTGGCCGCCTGCGACACCGCCGACCGCGACGCCCTCGCCGCCGTCCTCGCCGCCGTACCCGCCGAACACCCCCTCACCGCGGTGATCCACACCGCCGGCGTGCTCGACGACGGCGTCCTCGACACGCTCACCCCCGAACGGTTCGACACCGTCCTGCGGGCCAAGGCACACTCCGCCGCCCACCTGCACGAACTGACCCGAGAGAGCGGCCTCACCGACTTCGTGCTGTTCTCCTCCACCGCCGGCAGCCTCGGCGCCGCCGGCCAAGGCAACTACGCGGCCGCCAACGCCTACCTGGACGCCCTCGCCGAACACCGCCGCGCCACCGGCCTGCCGGCCACCTCCGTCGCCTGGGGCCCCTGGGCCGGCACTGGCATGGCCGGCGACGGCACCGGAGTGGAGGACCGGGTCCGCCGCGGCGGCTTCACCCCGATGAGCGCCGGGGACGCGCTCGCCGCCCTCGACACCGCCGTCGGCCACGGCGACACCGCGCTCACCGTCGCCGACATCGACTGGGAGCGGTACGCGACGGTCTTCGCCGTCAACCGCCCGCTCGTGCGCGACCTCCCCGAACTGCGCGCCACCGCCGACTCCGCGACCGCTACCGCCACCGGACCGGCACTCGGCCGGCAGATCGCCGCGCTCACCGGGCCCGCCCGGCAGCGGTACGTCCTGGACTTCGTGCGCGCCCAGGTCGCCGGCGTCCTCGGCCACCCCGACCCGGCCGCCGTCGAACCCGACCAGGCCTTCACCGACCTCGGCTTCGACTCGCTGACCACCGTCGAACTGCGCAACACCCTCAACGCCACCACCGGCCTGAAGCTGCCCGCCACCCTCGTCTACGACCACCCCACCACCCGCGACCTGGCGGCCCACCTCCTCACCGAACTGCTCGGCAGCCTGCCGGAGCCGGCCGACGGCCGGGCCGCCGTGGACACCACCGGCCGCCCGGTGGACGACCCCGTCGTCATCGTCGGCATGGGCTGCCGCTTCCCCGGTGGCGTCGACTCACCCGACGACCTGTGGGACCTGCTGTACGACGGCCGTGACGCGATCACCGGCTTCCCCGCCGACCGCGGCTGGGACCTCGACGCCCTCGCCCGCGGCGGCTCCGCCACCCTGGAGGGCGGATTCCTCGACGGCGCCGGCCTCTTCGACGCCGCCTTCTTCGGCGTCTCCCCGCGCGAGGCCCTCGCCATGGACCCGCAGCAGCGGCTGCTGCTGGAGACCTCGTGGGAGGCCCTGGAGCGCGCCGGCATCGACCCGGCGGGCCTGCGCGGCAGCGCCACCGGCGTCTTCGTCGGCACCAACGGCCAGGACTACGCCACCATGCTCCGCCGCGGCACCACCGACGTGCAGGGCCACGCCGCCACCGGCACCACCGCCAGCGTCATGTCCGGCCGGCTGTCCTACACCCTCGGCCTGGAGGGCCCCGCCGTCACCGTCGACACCGCCTGCTCCTCGGCGCTCGTCGCCCTGCACATGGCCGCCACGGCACTGCGCAGCGGCGAGTGCTCCCTGGTCCTCGCCGGCGGCGTCTCGGTGATGTCCAGCCCCGACGCCTTCGTCGAATTCACCGCCCAGGGCGGTCTCGCCGGGGACGGCCGCTGCAAGGCGTTCGCCGACGCCGCCGACGGCACCGCCTGGTCCGAGGGCGCCGGCGTCCTGGTCCTGGAACGCCTCTCCGACGCCCGCCGCAACGGGCACCCCGTGCTCGCGGTGGTCCGCGGCGCGGCGGTCAACCAGGACGGCGCCTCCAACGGTCTGACCGCACCCAACGGCCGCGCCCAGCAGCGCGTCATCCGCGCCGCCCTCGCCGACGCCCGCCTCGCCCCGGCCGACGTGGACATGGTGGAGGCGCACGGCACCGGCACCACCCTCGGCGATCCCATCGAGGCGCACGCCCTCATCACCGCCTACGGCACCGAGCGCGACCCGGAGCACCCGCTGCTGCTCGGCACGGTCAAGTCGAACCTGGGCCACACCCAGGCCGCCGCAGGTGTCGCAGGCGTCATCAAGACCGTGCTCTCCCTGCGTCACGGTGAACTGCCCCGGACCCTTCACATCGACGCTCCGTCGACCCACGTCGACTGGTCCGACGGCGTGGTCGCCCTGCTCCGCGAGCGCCGCGCCTGGCCGGAGACCGGCCGGCCCCGCCGCGCCGGTGTCTCCGCCTTCGGCGTCAGCGGCACCAACGCCCATGTCCTGCTGGAACAGGCCCCGGTGGACGCCCGGCCCCTCGGGGAGGCGGACACCGACGGTGCGGTACCCGTGGTGCCCGCCGAGGTGCCCTGGCTCGTGTCCGCCCGCACCACCGAGGCCCTCACAAACCAGGCCGAGCGGCTCGTGTCGTTCACCGCCGCCCACCCGGCCGTCCCGGCCATCGACACCGCCTACACCCTGGCCGTCGGCCGCACCGCGTTCGAGCACCGGACGGTGCTGCTCGCGGGTGCGGGCCTCGAAGGCGGTGCACCCGTCGAGGTGGCGCGTGGTCGTGCGGTGGAGCGGTCGCCGGCGGTGCTGTTCTCGGGTCAGGGTTCGCAGCGGGTGGGGATGGGGCGTGAGCTGTATGCCCGGTTCCCGGTGTTCGCGGAGGCGCTGGACGCCGTACTGGCTTGGTTGGACGCGGAGTTGGAGCGTCCGTTGCGGGAGGTGTTGTTCGCGCAGGAGGGCACGTCCGAGGCGGTTTTGCTGGAGACGACCGGGTTCACGCAGCCGGCGTTGTTCGCTCTCGAGGTGGCGCTGTTCCGGTTGGTCGAAAGCTGGGGTGTGCGGCCGGAGTTCGTGGCCGGTCATTCCGTGGGGGAGATCTCGGCCGCGCATGTGGCGGGTGTGCTGTCGCTGGAGGACGCGTGCACGCTGGTGGCGGCGCGTGCCCGGCTGATGCAGGGCCTTCCGGCCGGTGGCGCGATGGTGGCCGTTCAGGCCACCGAGGAGGAGATCGTCCCGCGCCTGACGGACGGGATCGCCCTGGCGGCGGTCAACGGCCCGGACGCCGTGGTCGTCTCCGGCGACGAGTCCGAGGTTCTCGCCCTTGCAGGTGAGTTCGCTGCGAAGGGCCGTAAGACGCAGCGCCTGTCGGTGAGCCACGCTTTCCATTCGCCGCTGATGGAGCCGATGCTGGCGGAGTTCCGCGAGGTCGCCGAGAAACTGACGTACGCGGAGCCGGCGATTCCCGTGGTCTCCAATGTGACCGGTGGGGTCGCCGACGCCGGGCTGCTGTGTTCGGCGGACTACTGGGTGGGGCATGTCCGCGGCACCGTGCGTTTCGCCGACGGTGTGCGCGCGCTGGCCGAGGCCGGTGCGAACGCGTTTTTGGAGCTGGGTCCGGACGGTGTCCTGACCGGGATGGCCGCGCGGGTGCTGGACGGGGCCGTCGACACGGTGTCCGTGCCGGTGCTGCGCAGGGACCGGTCCGAGGAGACCGCGCTGCTCACCGCGCTGGCCCGGCTCCACGTCGCCGGCGTGGACATCGACTGGGACGCCTGGTTCCACGGGACCGGCGCGCGTCGTACCGAGCTGCCCACGTACGCCTTCCAGCGCGAGCACTACTGGCCCGAACCGGCCTCCGCGCCCGGCGCGGGAGCCGGGCAGGACCCGGTGGACGCCGCCTTCTGGGACGCCGTGGAACGGGAGGACCTTCAGGCGCTGTCCGCCACGCTCGACCTGGACGACACGGTCCTGTCGGACGTGCTGCCCGCACTCTCCTCGTGGCGCCGTGGGCTCAACGAGCGGTCGCTGGTGGACGGATGGCGTTACCGGGTGAGCTGGCGTCCGCTGACCGCCACCACCGCCGGATCCTCGGCTCCCGAAGGCACCTGGCTCGTGCTGATCCCCACCGTTCTCGACGGCGACCCGTGGGCCGAGGCCGTCGCCGGCGCCCTCGGCACGGACGCGGTGCGCGTGGTCTGCACTCCGGACGACACCGCTCTCGCCGGACGCCTGACGGAGGCAGCCGACGGCACCGAGTACGCCGGTGTGGTCTCCCTGTTCGCCGCCGTGGCGAACCGCGGTGACCGTGCTCTGCCGCCCGGCGCCACCTGGCCGGACACCCTGCTGGACACCCTGGACGAAGCCGGAATCACCGGTCGCCTGTGGGCGGTCACCCGTGGCGCGGTCTCCGTGGGCCGTTCCGACGCCGGAGCGGACCCCGTGCAGGCGGCGGTGTGGGGCCTCGGCCGGGTCACCGCCCTGGAACGGCCCGACCGGTGGGGCGGTCTCGTCGACGTCGACCACGTGGCCGACGCCCGCACCGCCGAGCGCCTGCGCGCCGTCCTGACCGCGACCGGGCCGGACGCCGAGGACCAGGTCGCGCTGCGCGCCTCCGGCGCCTACGGCCGGCGACTGGTCCGGGCAGCGGCACACCGCCCGGACGCCCCGTGGCGGCCCACCGGCACCGTGCTGGTCACCGGCGGCCCCGAGGGCTTCGCCGGTCACGTCGCCCGCTGGCTGGCCGAAAACGGCGCCACCGGCGTGCTGCTGGCCGTCCGCGGTGAAGCAGACGTCGACGCGCTCGATGCGCTGCGTGCCGAACTCGCCGAATCGGAGACCGGGTTCACGTCGGTCGTGCACGACCCCGCCGACGCCTCCGCGCTCACCGCGGCGGTGAACGCCCTGCCCGACGGTCGTCCGCTCACCGCCGTGATCCACACCGGCGACGACGGCGTCCCCGCCGAAGGCGCCGGTGCCCCCGGCGCGGACGCCCTCCTCGCCGCCGTACGCCGAGACCTCGACGCACTGGACACGGCCACCGGGGACCGGAGCCTGGACGCCTTCGTCGTGTTCGGCTCCATCTCCGGGGTCTGGGGCGTCAGCGGTCAGGGAGCCGGCGCCGCAGCGGGCGCCTACCTGGACGCCGTCACCCAGGAACGCCGGACACACGGCGGCAACGCGGTCACCGTCTCCTGGGGTGCCTGGGCCGGCGCCGGCCCGGACGGGCTCGCCGCCCACCTGCGCGCCAACGGCCTGCCCGCGATGGACCCGCACCGGGCCCTGACCGTGCTCGGCGCGGTCGTCGGCGACACCGTCGCCGATCCGTCGGCACCGGCCTCGGTGACCGTCGCCGATGTGCTGTGGGACCGCTTCGCACCCGCCTTCACCCGCACCCGGCCCGGCCGCCTGTTCACCGAACTGCCCGAGGCGCGGCGCGCGCTGGACGCGGTCGGCGGCGGCGACCGCGCGGACGCGGGCACCGCCGACACGCTGCGCACCCGGCTGCGGCAGTTGGACGAGCATGACCGGCTTCCGTACGCGCTGGACCTGGTCCGTACCGAGGTCGCCTCGGTGCTCGGCCACGCGGGCGCCGACGCCGTACCCGCCGAACAGGCCTTCAAGGACCTCGGTTTCGACTCGCTGACCGCCGTCGACCTGCGCAACCAGCTCGCCACGGCGACCGGGCTCACTCTGCCCGCGACCCTGGTCTTCGACTACCCGACGCCCACCGCGCTCGCCGCGCACCTGCTGACAGGGCTCCTCGGCGTGGACACCGGCCCGGCGGCCCCGGCCGAGCACGGGACGGACGCCGGAAAGGCCGACGACCCGATCGTCGTCGTCGGCATGAGCTGCCGCTACCCGGGCGGAGTGCGTTCGCCCGAGGACCTGTGGCAGCTGACCCTCGCCGGGACCGACGCCATCGGGGGCTTCCCCACCGACCGCGGCTGGGACCTGGACCGCCTTCTGGACGGGGACCGCGACGGCCGGGGCCGCAGCGTCACCCGCCACGGCGGATTCCTGTACGACGTCGCCGACTTCGACCCCGACTTCTTCGGCATCTCCCCGCGCGAGGCCCTCGTCATCGACCCGCAGCAGCGGATCGTGCTGGAGGCCGCCTGGGAGGCCCTGGAACGGGCCGGCATCGACCCGGCCGGGCTGCGCGGCGGTGACACCGGCGTCTTCGTCGGCGGCGGCAGCGGCGACTACCGCCCCGCCATCGGCCAGGTCGGCCACGTCGAGACCGCCCAGTCGGCGAGCCTGCTCTCCGGCCGCCTGTCCTACACCCTCGGCCTGGAAGGCCCCTCGGTCAGCGTCGACACGGCCTGCTCGTCGTCGCTGGTCGCGCTGCACCTCGCGGCGCAGGCCCTGCGCAACGGCGAGTGCTCCATCGCCCTCGCGGGCGGTGTCACCGTGATGTCGACCCCGGTCGGCTTCGTCGAGTTCGGCGAGATGGGCGCCCTGTCCCCGGACGGCCGCTGCAAGGCCTTCTCCGACGACGCCGACGGCACCGCGTGGGCCGAGGGCGTGGGGATGCTCGTCGTCGAGCGGCTCTCCGACGCCCGCCGCAACGGCCACCAGGTCCTGGCCGTGCTGCGCGGCTCCGCCGTCAACCAGGACGGTGCCTCCAACGGTCTCACCGCCCCCAACGGCCCCTCCCAGCAGCGCGTCATCCGCAAGGCGCTGGCCGCCGCGGGCCTCACCGCCCGCGACGTCGACGCCGTCGAGGCGCACGGCACCGGCACCGCGCTCGGCGACCCGATCGAGGCGCAGGCACTGCTCGCCACCTACGGTCAGGGACGCGATCCCGAACATCCGCTGCTGCTCGGCTCGGTGAAGTCCAACCTCGGCCACACCCAGGCAGCCTCCGGTGTCGCCGGCGTCATCAAGATGGTGCTGGCGATGCGGCACGGCACCCTGCCGAAGACCCTGCACGTCGACACACCGTCCTCGCACGTCGCCTGGAAGCCGGACGCCGTACGGCTGCTGGCCGAGGAAACCGCCTGGCCCGAGACCGGGCGTCCGCGCCGCGCGGGCGTGTCCTCCTTCGGCGCCAGCGGCACCAACGCCCACGTCGTCCTGGAGCAGCCCACGGCCGACGCCGAAGCCGACGGCGCCGCGCCCCTCCCGCCCGTCCGGGAGACGCGGGGGACCACCGGGCCGCTGCCCGTGGCCCTGTCCGCTGTCACCCGGGACGCCCTGGCCGACCAGGCGGACCGCCTGCGCGCCCGGCTCACCGCCGACGCGGGCCCAAAGGCCCCGCACACCGTCGTGTCCGTCGCCGACCTGGCGCTGTCCCTCGGCACCACCCGCTCGGCGTTCGAGCACCGTGCCGTGCTCGTCGCCGCCGACCGGGCCGAACTGCTCGACGCGCTCACCGCGCTCGCCGAGGACCGGACCGTCCCGAACGTCCTGCGGGGCCGCGCCGCGCCCGGCGGCAGGACCGCGTTCCTCTTCCCCGGCCAGGGCTCCCAGCGGCCCGGCGCCGGCCGCGAACTGTACGCGCGGTACCCGGTGTTCGCCGAGGCCCTGGACGCCGTGGCGGCCTGCCTCGACCCGCAGCTCGACCGGCCGCTGCGCGAGGTGATGTTCGCGGAGGAGGGCACGCCCGAGGCGGCCCTGCTGGACACCACCGGCTACACCCAGCCCGCGCTGTTCGCCCTCGGTGTCGCCCTGTACCGGCTGGTCGAGTCCTGGGGTGTCCGCCCGGACCTGCTGGCCGGGCACTCCGTCGGCGAGATCGCCGCCGGCCACGTCGCCGGAGTGTTCACCCTGGAGGACGCCTGCACGGTCGTCGCCGCCCGGGCCCGCCTGATGCAGGCCCTCCCGGCCGGCGGCGCCATGATCGCCGTACGGGCGAGCGAGGAGGAGATCACCGACCGGCTCGGCGACCGGGTCTCCCTCGCCGCCGTCAACGGCCCCGACGCGGTCGTGATCTCCGGCGACGAGGACGCGGTCACCGCGCTCGCCGAGGAGTTCACCGCACTCGGCCGGAAGACTAGGCGTTTGCGGGTGAGCCATGCGTTTCACTCCCTGCACATGGACGCCATGCTTCAGGACTTCGGACGGGTCACCCGGAGCGTGTCGTACACCGCGCCGAAGCTGCCCCTGGTGTCGAACATCACCGGGGAGGCGGCCACTCCGGAGCAGGTGTGCGACCCCGGGTACTGGGTCGAACACGTCCGCAGGGCAGTCCGGTTCGGCGACGGCGTACGCGCCCTCGCCGCCCGCGGCGCCACCCGCTGCCTGGAGCTCGGACCCGACGGCGTGCTGTGCTCCCTGGCGCAGGACACCTTCGACTCCCTCGCCGACGACAACCGCCCGGCACCGGCCGCCGTACCGGCGCTGCGCACCGGACGAGGCGAGGAGCGTTCCCTGATCGGCGCGGTGGCCCGGCTGCACGCCGCCGGTCAGCCCCTCGACTGGGCCGCGCTGCTCGACGGCACCGGGGCCCACCGCGTCGACCTGCCGACGTACGCCTTCCGGCGCCGCCGCTTCTGGCCCGACGCGGCCCCCGCCACCCCGGACACCGCAACCGGCGGCGGTGACGGCGACGCCGCGTTCTGGGCGGCCGTCCAGGGCGAGGACTTCGACATCCTCGCCGGCGACCTGGGCGTCGACGGGGAGTCCCTGTCCCGGGTGCTGCCCGCCCTGCGGGACTGGCGCCGCAAGCGCGGCGACCAGGCCACCGTGGACGGCTGGCGCCAGCGCATCGCCTGGCGGCCCCTGAACCGGGCCACCGCCGGCACCCCGGCGGGCACCTGGCTCGCCGTGGTGCCCGCCGAGCACGCCGACGATCCATGGACCGCCGAGGTCCTGCGCCTGCTCGGCCCCGGCAGCGTCCGACTGGACGTGTCCGGTGGCGCCGACCGCGCGGACCTCGCCGCCCGGCTGCGGGAACAGCACACGGCCGACGTCCCGTTCACCGCGGTGGTGTCGCTGCTCGCCCTCGCCGAGGGCTACGACCCGCAGGCCCCCGGCACCCCGCGCGGCGCCACCCTCACCACCGCACTGCTCCAAGCTCTCGGGGACGCCCGTGTCGACGCCCCGCTGTGGTGCCTCACCCGTGGCGCCGTCGCCGTCTCGCCCGGCGAGAGCGTGCCCGCGCCGCTCCAGGCCGCCGTGCACGGCCTGGGCCGGGTCGCGGCCCTGGAGCACCCGCACCGCTGGGGCGGCACCGTCGACCTGCCCGAGACCCTCGACGAGCGGTCCGCGGAGCGGCTCGCCGCCGTCCTCGCCGACCCCGAGGGCGAGGACCAGCTCGCCGTCCGGCCCGCCGCGGTCTTCGGCCGCCGGCTCGCCGCCGTGCAGCCCGGCACCCCCCGCGACTGGCAGCCCACCGGCACCGTCCTGATCACCGGCGGCACCGGTGCCCTCGGCGCCCACGTCGCCCGCCGACTGGCCGGTGCCGGGGCCCGCCACCTGGTGCTCCTCAGCCGCAGTGGTCCCGACGCGCCCGGCGCCGGCAAGCTCCGCGCCGAGCTCGCCGAACTCGGCGCCGAGGCCACCTTCGCCGCCTGCGACACCGCCGACCGGGACGCCCTGACCGCCGTCCTCGCGGACATCCCCGACCACGCGCCCCTCACCGGAGTCGTGCACACCGCGGGCGTCCTCGAGGACGGCGTGCTCGACAGCCTCACCCCCGAGCGGTTCGAGGCGGTCTTCCACGCAAAGGTCACCGGCGCGCTCCTCCTGGACGAGCTGACCCGGGACCACGACCTGGACGTCTTCGCCCTGTTCTCCTCCGCGTCCGCCGCGGTCGGCAACCCCGGCCAGGGCAACTACGCGGCGGCCAACGCGGTCCTCGACGCCCTCGCCGAACGCCGCCGCGCCGACGGCCTGCCCGCCACCTCCGTCGCCTACGGCGCCTGGGGCGGCGACGGCATGGCCGGTGACGGCCGCGCCGCCGCCCTCGCCCAGCGCACCGGCATCCGGCCGCTCGACCCGGACCTCGCGGTGCTGGCGCTGCGCCGGACCGTCACCGGCAGCGGCCCGGTCGCGGTCGTCGCCGACGTCGACCCCGAACGGTTCGTGCGGGCCTTCACCACCGTGCGGCCCAGCGCCCTGCTGACGGAGATGCCCGCGTACGCCGCCCTCACGGCCGCCGCGACCGCCACCGGACGCGACGCCGAACGGGCCGCGCCCGAACTGCGCGACCGGCTGGCCAGGCTGCCCGGCAACCGGCGTCTGCAGACCGTGCTCACCCTGGTACGGGAACGCGCCGCCGACGTCCTCGGCCACACCGGAACCGACCTGGTCGGCCCCGACCGGGCCTTCCGCGACCTCGGCTTCGACTCACTCGGCGCCGTCGAGCTGCGCAACCAGCTCAAAGCCGCCACCGGACTCACCCTGTCCGCCACCCTCGTCTTCGACCACCCCACCCCCACCGCCCTCGCCGAGCACGTCCTCGGCGAGCTGCTGCCCGGCGACACGCCGGACGGCGGGGCCGCCGACGAGAACGCGCTGCGCGCCGTCCTCGCCTCGGTGTCCCTCGCCCAGCTGCGCGAGCTCGGCGTCCTGGAACCGCTCCTGAAGCTCGCCGGGCGGACCCCGGCAGCGGCCGGGGCGCAGGCGGAGGGCACCGGCGCCGAGGACGTGTCCGACGCGTCCATCGACGCCATGGAGGTCGACGACCTGGTGCAGGCGGCACTCAACGGCAACCTTGACGACCAGCGGGACTGACGGAGCGACCATGACCACGCCCAGCGAAAAAGTTGTCGAAGCTCTCCGGGCCTCGCTCAAGGAGACCGAGCGGCTGCGGCGGCAGAACCGGGAACTCGCGGCAGCCGCCGCGGAACCCGTCGCCGTCGTCGCGATGAGCTGCCGCTACCCCGGAGGCGTCACCTCCCCCGAGGACCTGTGGCGGCTCGTCGAAACCGGCACCGACGCCATCTCGGGCTTTCCCACCGACCGGGGCTGGGACCTCGACGCCCTGCGTGACGCCGGGGTCGACGCGCGCGGCCACTCCGTCAGCCAGCAGGGCGGATTCCTCGACGGCGTCGCCGACTTCGACGCCTCCTTCTTCGGGATCTCACCCCGCGAGGCCGTCTCCATGGACCCGCAGCAGCGCCTGCTGCTGGAGACGTCCTGGGAGACCCTGGAACGGGCCGGCATCGATCCGCAGAGCCTGCGCTCCAGCGCCACCGGCGTCTTCGTCGGTACCAACGGACAGGACTACGCCTACCTCCTGGTCCGCTCCCTGGCCGACGCCACCGGCGACATCGGCACCGGCATCGCCGCCAGCGCCACCTCCGGCCGGCTGTCCTACACCCTCGGTCTGGAGGGCCCGGCGGTCACCGTCGACACCGCCTGCTCCTCCTCCCTGGTCGCCCTGCACGCCGCCGCCCACGCCCTGCGAGCGGGGGAGTGCACCCTCGCCCTCGCCGGCGGCGTCAACGTCATGTCCGCGCCCGGCTCCCTGATGGAGTTCAGCCGCCAGGGCGGCCTGGCCGGCGACGGCCGCTGCAAGGCGTTCGCCGACGACGCCGACGGCACCGGCTGGTCCGAGGGCGTCGGCATGCTCCTGTTGGAACGCCTCTCCGACGCCCGCCGCAACGGCCACCCCGTCCTCGCCGTCATCCGCGGCTCCGCCGTCAACCAGGACGGCGCGTCCAACGGCTTCACCGCTCCCAACGGCCCCTCCCAGCAGCGCGTCATCCAGCGCGCCCTGCACACCGCCGGTCTGACCACCGCCGACATCGACGCCGTCGAGGCACACGGCACCGGCACCCCCCTCGGCGACCCCATCGAGGCGCAGGCCCTCCTCGCCACCTACGGTCAGGGCCGCGACCCGGAACAGCCCCTGCTGCTCGGCTCGGTCAAGTCGAACATCGGGCACGCGCAGGCCGCCGCCGGTGTCGCCGGTGTCATCAAGATGGTCATGGCGATGCGCCACGGCGTCCTGCCGCCCACCCTGCACGCGGACCGGCCGTCCCGGCACGTCGACTGGAGCGCGGGCGCCGTCCGGCTCCTGGGCGAGCGCACTCCCTGGCCGGAGACCGGCCGCCCCCGCCGGGCCGGCGTGTCCTCCTTCGGCATCAGCGGCACCAACGCCCACGTCCTGCTGGAACAGGCCGATCCGACCCCGGAACCGGAAAAGTCCGCCGTGCCGCCTCTCACCCCGGCGGTCGTGCCGTGGCCGGTCTCCGCCAAGACCGAGGACGCCCTGCGGGACCGACTGGCCCAGATCACGGCACCGACCGACGCCACCGCGCTCGACACGGGCTACTCCCTGGCCACGGGCCGCTCGGTGTTCGAGCACCGGGCCGTGTTGCTCACCGGCGGCGACGGCGTGCCCGCCGAGGTCGCCCGCGGCCGTGCCACGGAACGCTCACTGGCCGTTCTGTTCTCCGGCCAGGGCTCCCAGCGGGCCGGCATGGGGCGCGAACTCTACGCCCGTTTCCCGGTGTTCGCCGAAGCCCTCGACGCCGTACTGCACCGGCTCGACGGCGAACTGGACCGCCCGCTGCGTGACATCGTCTTCGCCGGACGCCGCACCCCCGAGGCGGACCTCCTCGACACCACCGGTTACACCCAGCCCGCGCTGTTCGCCGTCGAGGTGGCGCTCTACCGGCTCGTCGAATCATGGGGCGTGACACCGGAGTTCGTGGCAGGCCACTCGGTCGGCGAGATCACCGCCGCGCACGTGGCGGGCGTCCTGTCCCTGGACGACGCCTGCACGCTCGTCGCCGCCCGCGCCCGGCTGATGCAGGACCTCCCGGCCGGCGGCGCCATGATGGCCGTACAGGCCACCGAGGAGGAGATCGCCCCCAAGCTGACCGGAGGCGTGTCGGTGGCCGCGGTCAACGGCCCGGACGCCGTGGTCGTCGCCGGTGCCGAGCTCGAGGTCCTCTCCCTCGCAGGCGAGTTCGCGGACCAGGGCCGCAAGACGCAGCGCCTGTCGGTGAGCCACGCCTTCCACTCGCCGCTGATGGAGCCGATGCTCGACGCCTTCCGCGAGGTCGCGGAGGCACTGACCTACCACGAGCCCGTCGTCCCGGTCGTCTCCAACGTGACCGGCGAGATCGCCGACCCGGAGCTGCTGTGTTCGGCGGACTACTGGGTGCGCCACGTACGGGAGGCCGTGCGCTTCGCCGACGGCGTGCGCGCCCTGGCCGAGGCCGGTGCGAACGCCTTCCTGGAGCTGGGCCCCGACGGCATCCTGACCGGGATGGCCGCGCGGGTGCTGGACGGCACCGCCGACACCGTGTCCGCGGCGGCTCTGCGCAAGGACCGCGCCGAGGAGCGCGCCCTGCTCACCGCACTGTCCCGGCTCCACGTCGCGGGCGTCCGCGTCGACTGGGCCCGCTGCTTCGACGGGACCGGCGCGCGCCGCACCGACCTGCCCACCTACCCGTGGCAGCACGAACGGTACTGGCCCGTCCTGATGGCCGCCGCCGGCGACGTGTCGGCTGCCGGTCTCGTCTCCGCCGAACACCCCCTGCTGGGCGCCGCGGTCTCCCTGGCCGGCCTCGACGGGGTCCTGTTCACCGGACGGCTCTCCGCACGGACCCACCCCTGGCTGATGGACCACACGGTGGGCGGCGTGGTCGCCTTCCCCGCCACCGGCTTCCTGGAGCTCGCCGTCCGCGCCGGTGACCAGGTCGGCTGCGACCGCATCGACGAACTCACCCTCGCCAAGCCCCTCATCCTCACCGAGAACGCCGCCGCCGTCGTCCAGGTGTGGGTCGGCGCCCCGGACGAGACCGGCGCCCGCAAGGTCACCGTCTACTCGCAGACCATGGACGACCCGGAGCAGCGCTGGACCGAGCACGCCAACGGCGTCCTCACCACCGGCGAGCGCACCACCGCCTTCGACGCGAGCGTCTGGCCCCCGAGGGGCGCCGTCGCCGCCGACCTCGAGGGCTTCTACGAGCGCACCGAGTACGGCCCCGTCTTCCAGGGGCTGCGCGCCGTCTGGCGGCGCGGCGACGAGGCGTTCGTCGAGGTCGCCCTGCCGAGCCAGGTCGACGACGCCGAGTACTACGGCATGCACCCGGCCCTGCTCGACGCGGCGGTGCAGTCCGTCGGCTTCGTCGGCCTCGGCGACGGCAAGAAGCTGCTGCCGTTCTCCTGGTCCGGGGTGTCCCTGCACGCGGGCGGCGCCTCCGTGGTCCGCGTCCGCGTCGCCCGCGTCGGCGAGGACTCCGTCTCCATCGCCGCGGTCGACGTCGAGGGCGCGCCCGTGCTCTCCGCCGAGTCGCTCATCCTGCGCGTCCCCTCCGCCATCCAGGCCCCCGCGCTGCGCAGCAGCGAACAGGACGGCCTGCTCCGGCTCCAGTGGACCCCCGCGACCGACGCCGGCACCGACACCGACGTCCACTGCGCCGTCCTCGGCACCGGCACGGGGCTGCCGGGCACCGCCGTCACCACCCTCGCCGACTGCCTGGCCGCCTCCCCGCTGCCCGAACTCGTCCTCGCACCGCTGGACGGCGGAAGCGGCGAACTGCCCGCCGCCGCCCACACCCTCACCGCCCGCGCCCTCGACCTGGTGCGCCAGTGGCTGGAGCTGAACCCGTCCGGACCGTCCCGACTGGTGTTCGTCACGCGCGGCGCCGTCGCCGCCGACACCGGTGAACGGGTACGCGATCTCGCCGCTGCCGCAGCCCGGGGCCTGGTCCGCAGCGCCGAGGCCGAGAACCCGGGCCGCTTCGCCCTGCTCGACCTCGACACGGACGCCACGGATTCCGGGGTCGGTCCGGTCGTCGGACGGCTGCCCGCGCTGCTGGCCGGGGGCGACACCCAGTTCGTCGTCCGCGACAACACCGTACGCGTTGCCCGGCTGGCCCGGCTGACCAGCGGGGAGAGCCTGCTCCCGGTCGCCGGACTGCCCTGGCGACTCGACAGCGACGACCGCGGCACCCTCGACGGTCTCACCCTGGCTCCCTGCCCGGAGGTGCTCCAGGCGCCGGAGGGCCGGCGGGTGCGCCTCGAGGTGCGGGCGGCCGGGCTGAACTTCCGCGACGTGATGAACGCCCTCGGCATGTATCCCGGTGAGGCCGGACTCCTCGGTGCCGAGGCGGTCGGTGTCGTGACCGAGACCGGCCCCGAGGTCACCGGACTGCGGACCGGTGACCGGGTGATGGGCATGGTGCCCGGCGGTCTGGGTACCGACGTCCTGATCGACGAGCGGTTCCTGGTCCAGGTCCCCGACGGGTGGACGGACGAGCAGGCGGCGTCGATGCCGCTGGTGTTCCTGACCGCCCTGTACGCCTTCCGTGATCTGGCGGGTCTGCGGGCGGGGGAGTCGGTGCTGGTGCATGCCGGTGCGGGTGGTGTGGGTATGGCGGCGGTGCAGCTGGCCCGGCATGTGGGTGCGGAGGTGTTCGCGACCGCGAGTGAGGGCAAGTGGGAGACGCTGCGTGGTCTGGGGCTGGACGAGGATCACATCGCGTCGTCGCGTGATCTGGGCTTCGAGGAGAAGTTCCGGGCGGTGACGGGCGGTCGGGGTGTTGATGTGGTCCTGAACGCGCTTGCGGGGGAGTTCGTGGACGCGTCGTTGCGGCTGACGGCCGAGGGCGGCCGGTTCCTGGAGATGGGCAAGACCGATGTCCGTGATCCTCGGTCGGTCGAGCGGGTGACCTACCGGGCGTTCGATCTGGGTGAGGCGGGTCCGGAGCGTACGCAGGAGATGCTGCGGGAGCTGGTGGAGTTGTTCGCCGGGGGCGCGTTGCGTCCGTTGCCGGTGAGGGTGTGGGACGTGCGGCGGGCGCGTGAGGCGTTCCGGTTCATGAGCCGGGCCAGGCATGTGGGCAAGATCGTGCTGACGATGCCGCCGCGCTGGAACCCCGACGGCACCGTCCTGATCACCGGCGGCACGGGGGGCCTGGGCCGGGAACTGGCCCGCCACCTGGTGTCCGCGCGGGGTGCGCGCCGCCTGCTGCTGGTGTCCCGTCGGGGCATCGAGGCCGAGGGCGCCGCCGACCTGCGGGACGAACTGGCCGCCGCCGGAGCGGTCGTGGACATCACCGCCTGCGACATGGCCGACCGCGAGGCGGTCGAGGCACTGCTCGCCGGCATCGACGCGGCGCACCCGCTGACCGCGGTCGTCCACGCGGCGGGTGTCCTCGACGACGGTGTGGTGACGTCTCTGTCGGCGGAGCGGGTCTCGGACGTGCTGCGGCCGAAGGTGGATGCGGCCTGGCACCTGCACGAGCTGACGCGGGACATGGACCTGGCGGCGTTCGTGCTGTTCTCTTCGGTGTCCGGTGTGATGGGCAGTGCGGGTCAGGGCAACTACGCGGCGGCGAACGTGTTCCTGGACGCGCTCGCCCAGCGGCGGGCCGCGTCCGGCCTGCCCGCCCTCTCCCTGGCCTGGGGCGCCTGGGTCCAGGACGGCGGCATGACCGGCACCCTCTCCGACGCCGACATGCGGCGCATCGCCTCCTCCGGTGCCGCACCGATCCCCGTCGAGCGTGGCCTCGCCCTCTTCGACACCGCCACCGGCTCCGCCGAGGCACTCGTCGTGCCCATCGGTGCCACCGGCGGCGATCTGCGCATCCCCGGTGAGGTGCCGCCGCTGCTGCGCAACCTGGTGCGCGGCACCCGGCGTTCGGCCGCGACCGCCGTCGGCGGCGCGAGCACCGCCGCCGACCTGACGCGCCGCCTCCTGGCCCTCCCCGAGGACGAGCGCGTCCGTCACGTCGTCGAGCTGGTGCGGGTCGAGGCCGCCGCCGTGCTCGGCCACTCCTCGCCCAAGGCCATCGACCCCGGCCGTGAGTTCCGTGAACTCGGATTCGACTCGCTCACCGCCGTCGAGCTGCGCAACCGTCTCACCACCGCCACCGGCCTGCGGCTGACCGCCACCCTAGTCTTCGACTACCCGACCCCGCACGGTCTCGCCGAGCACCTGGTCGCCGAACTCCTGGACGAACACGGCGACCCGGGCGTCCCAATCGTGGCCGTCGACGTCGCCGACGACCCGGTGGTCATCGTCGGCATGGCCTGCCGGATGCCCGGCGGCGTCACCACCCCCGACGAGCTGTGGCGGATGCTCGCCGACGGCGAGGACCGCATCTCCGCGTTCCCGACCGACCGGGGCTGGGACCTGGACGCCCTGTTCGGCGGGGGCCACGACAACCGGGGCGTCAGCGCCACCCGCCGCGGCGGCTTCCTGCACGACGTGGGAGGCTTCGACGCCGGATTCTTCGGGATCTCCCCGCGCGAGGCCCTCGCCATGGACCCGCAGCAGCGGCTGCTGCTGGAAACCTCGTGGGAGGCGTTCGAACGTGCGGGCATCGACCCGCAGAGCCTGCGCGGCAGCTCCACCGGCATCTTCGTCGGCACCACCGGCCAGGACTACGCGACCCTGGTGATGAACTCCCGCGAGGACGTCGAGGGCCACGCCAGCACCGGCCTCGCCACCAGCGTCATCTCCGGCCGGGTCTCCTACGCCCTCGGCCTGGAGGGCCCGGCGCTCACCGTCGACACCGCCTGCTCCTCCTCCCTGGTCGCCCTGCACCTCGCCGCCCAGTCCCTGCGCAGTGGCGAGAGCTCCCTCGCCCTCGCGGGAGGCGTCACCGTGCTGTCGACCCCCATGAACTTCTCCGGCTTCACCCGGCAGGGCGGCCTGGCGGGCGACGGCCTGTGCAAGGCGTTCGCCGACGCCGCCGACGGCACCGGCTGGTCCGAGGGTGTCGGCATGCTCGTCCTGGAGCGACTGTCGGACGCCCGCCGCAACGGGCACGAGGTGCTCGCGGTGGTCCGTGGCTCGGCCATCAACCAGGACGGTGCCTCAAACGGCCTGACCGCGCCCAACGGTCCCTCGCAGCAGCGCGTCATCCGTCAGGCCCTGGCGAGCGCCGGGCTCTCGCCCGCGGACGTGGACGCCGTCGAGGCGCACGGCACGGGCACGACCCTGGGCGACCCGATCGAGGCACAGGCCCTGCTCGCCACCTACGGTCAGGACCGTCCCGCCGACCGGCCGCTGCTGCTCGGCTCCATCAAGTCGAACATCGGCCACACCCAGGCCGCCGCCGGCGTCGCGGGCGTCATCAAGATGGTGCTCGCCATGCGTCACGGCGCACTGCCCAAGACCCTCCACGTCGACCGGCCCTCCACGCACGTCGACTGGGAGGCCGGCGCGGTACGGCTCCTCACCGAGCCCACCGAGTGGCCCGCCACGGACCGGCCGTGGCGGGCGGGCGTCTCCTCCTTCGGCCTCAGCGGCACCAACGCGCACGTCATCCTCGAACAGCCCGAACCGGCCGTCGAGGAACCGGAGACGGCCACCGAACCGTCCGTCTCGCCGGTCCTGGTGCCGTGGCCGATCTCGGCGCGATCCGAGGACGCCCTGCTGGGGCAGGTGGACCGGGTGACGTCCCTCGACGCCGCATCCGCGCTCGACGTGGGTTTCTCGCTGGCGTCGGGGCGGTCGCTGTTCGAGTACCGCACGGTGTTCCTCGCCGGCGGTGGGGGCGAACAGCCCGTCGAGGTGGCGCGTGGTCGTGCGGTGGAGCGGTCGCCGGCGGTGCTGTTCTCGGGTCAGGGTTCGCAGCGGGTGGGGATGGGGCGTGAGCTGTATGCCCGGTTCCCGGTGTTCGCGGAGGCGCTGGACGCCGTACTGGAGCATCTCGATGGCGAACTGGAGCGTCCGTTGCGGGAGGTGTTGTTCGCGCAGGAGGGCACGTCCGAGGCGGTTTTGCTGGAGACGACCGGGTTCACGCAGCCGGCGTTGTTCGCTCTCGAGGTGGCGCTGTTCCGGCTGGTTGAAAGCTGGGGTGTGCGGCCGGAGTTCGTGGCCGGTCATTCCGTGGGGGAGATCTCGGCCGCGCATGTGGCGGGTGTGCTGTCGCTGGAGGACGCGTGCACGCTGGTGGCGGCGCGTGCCCGGCTGATGCAGGGCCTTCCGGCCGGTGGCGCGATGGTGGCCGTTCAGGCCACCGAGGAGGAGATCGTCCCGCGCCTGACGGACGGGATCGCCCTGGCGGCGGTCAACGGCCCGGACGCCGTGGTCGTCTCCGGCGACGAGTCCGAGGTTCTCGCCCTTGCAGGTGAGTTCGCTGCGAAGGGCCGTAAGACGCAGCGCCTGTCGGTGAGCCACGCTTTCCATTCGCCGCTGATGGAGCCGATGCTGGCGGAGTTCCGTCGTGTCGCGGAGGGGCTGACGTATGCGGAGCCGGCGATTCCCGTGGTCTCCAATGTGACCGGTGGGGTCGCCGACGCCGGGCTGCTGTGTTCGGCGGACTACTGGGTGGGGCATGTCCGCGGCACCGTGCGTTTCGCCGACGGTGTGCGCGCGCTGGCCGAGGCCGGTGCGAACGCGTTTTTGGAGCTGGGTCCGGACGGTGTCCTGACCGGGATGGCCGCGCGGGTGCTGGACGGGGCCGTCGACACGGTGTCCGTGCCGGTGCTGCGCAGGGACCGGTCCGAGGAGACCGCGCTGCTCACCGCGCTGGCCCGGCTCCACGTCGCCGGCGTGGACATCGACTGGGACGCCTGGTTCCACGGGACCGGCGCGCGTCGTACCGAGCTGCCCACGTACGCCTTCCAGCGCGAGCGGTACTGGCCCCGTCCGGCGACCCACACCGGGGATGTCACGGGCGCCGGGCTCCGCCCCGCCGAGCACCCGCTGCTGGGCGCCGCCACCGCACTTGCCGCCTCCGAGGGTGTGCTGTTCACCGGGCGCCTGTCGCTCGCCACGCACCCCTGGCTCGCGGACCACACCGTGGGCGGCGGCATGGTCCTCTTCCCGGCCACCGGCTTCCTCGAACTGGCCGTGCGCGCCGGTGACGAGGTCGGCTGCGAATGCGTCGAGGAATTCACCCTCTCCACGCCGCTGCTGCTGCCTGAGGACACCGCCGTCGTCGTCCAGGTGTGGGTCGGGGCACCCGACGAGTCCGGCGCCCGCAAGGTGAGCCTGTACTCGCGGGCCGCCGACGCGCCGGAGGAGACCTGGACGGAGCACGCGGCCGGCGTGCTCGGCACGGACGCGCGGACCGCCGACTTCGACGCGAGTGTCTGGCCCCCGCAGAACGCGGTCGCCGCCGACCTGGAGGGCTTCTACGAGCGCACCGAGTACGGCCCCGTCTTCCGCACCATCCGCGCCGTGTGGAAGCGCGGCGACGAGGCGTTCGTCGAGGCCGCGCTCCCGGCGGAGGCGGACGACGCCGGCTACTACGGCATGCACCCGGCGCTGCTGGACGCGGCCGTGCAGTCCGTCGGCTTCGCCGGCCTGGACGACGAGCACAAGCTGTTGCCGTTCCTGTGGGGAGGGGTGTCCCTGCACGCGGGCGGCGCCTGCGTGGTCCGCTTCCGGGTCGCCCGCACCGGTGAGGACTCGGTCTCGATCGCCGCCGTGGACGTTGAGGGCGCGCCCGTCCTCTCCGCCGAGTCGCTGGTGCTGCGGGTCCCCGCCGGGATGCAGGCGCCCGCCGCCCGCCGTACCGAACTCGACTCGCTGCTCCGCCTGGAGTGGACCGCCGCCCCCGAGACCGCCGCCGATCCCTCGGTCCGTCACGCCACCGTGCCCGCGCTCGGCACCGGCAGCGCGACGACCGCCCTGGACGCTCTCACCGGTGCCGAGACCCTGGTGTGCGTCCCCGTGTCCGGTGACGGCCACGGCGATGCCGTACCGCGGGCCACGCACACGCTGGTCGCGCACGCCCTGGACCTGGTGCAGGAGTGGCTGCGGCAGGACCGCTTCGAGACGGCCCGGCTGGTGTTCGTCACCCGAGGCGCGGTCCGCGCCGGGCGCGGCGACCAGGTCGAGGACCTGGCGGCGGCGGCCGTATGGGGGCTGCTGCGTGCCGCGCACTCCGAGAACCCCACCCGCTTCGCCCTCGTGGATCTCGACGCGGACACCCGCGTCGAGACCGTGGTGCCGCTGCTGCCGGAGCTCCTGGCGGGCGGCGACGCCCAGTTCGTCGTGCGGGGCGGGGACGTCCTGGTGGGACGCCTGGACCGGGCGGCGACCAGCGCCGGACTGCTGCCCCCGGCCCACGGCCCCTGGCGGCTGGACAGCACCGCCAAGGGCAACCTGGACAACCTCGCCCTCACCGCCTGCCCGGAGGTGCTCCAGGCGCCGGAGGGCCGGCGGGTGCGCCTCGAGGTGCGGGCGGCCGGGCTGAACTTCCGCGACGTGATGAACGCCCTCGGCATGTATCCCGGTGAGGCCGGACTCCTCGGTGCCGAGGCGGTCGGTGTCGTGACCGAGACCGGCCCCGAGGTCACCGGACTGCGGACCGGTGACCGGGTGATGGGCATGGTGCCCGGCGGTCTGGGTACCGACGTCCTGATCGACGAGCGGTTCCTGGTCCAGGTCCCCGACGGGTGGACGGACGAGCAGGCGGCGTCGATGCCGCTGGTGTTCCTGACCGCCCTGTACGCCTTCCGTGATCTGGCGGGTCTGCGGGCGGGGGAGTCGGTGCTGGTGCATGCCGGTGCGGGCGGTGTGGGTATGGCGGCGGTGCAGCTGGCCCGGCATGTGGGTGCGGAGGTGTTCGCGACCGCGAGTGAGGGCAAGTGGGAGACGCTGCGCGCTCTGGGGCTGGACGACGACCACATCGCGTCCTCGCGTGATCTGGGCTTCGAGGAGAAGTTCCGGGCGGTGACCGGTGGCCGGGGTGTGGATGTCGTCCTGAACGCCCTTGCGGGGGAGTTCGTGGACGCGTCGCTGCGGCTGACGGCCGAGGGCGGCCGGTTCCTGGAGATGGGCAAGACCGATGTCCGTGATCCTCGGTCGGTCGAGCGGGTGACCTACCGGGCGTTCGATCTGGGTGAGGCGGGTCCGGAGCGTACGCAGGAGATGCTGCGGGAGCTGGTGGAGTTGTTCGCCGGGGGCGCGTTGCGTCCGTTGCCGGTGAGGGTGTGGGACGTGCGGCGGGCGCGTGAGGCGTTCCGGTTCATGAGCCGGGCCCAGCATGTGGGCAAGATCGTGCTGACGATGCCGCCGCGCTGGAACCCCGACGGCACCGTCCTGATCACCGGCGGCACGGGCGCGCTCGGCGGGCACCTCGCCCGGCATCTCGCGGCCTCGGGGACGCGGCGCCTGCTGCTGGCCGGCCGGCGGGGCCCGGACGCGCCGGGCGCCGCCGAACTCGCCGCCGAACTGCGGGAGCTGGGCGCCGAGGTGACCGTGGCCGCCTGTGACACCGCCGACCGCGACGCCACCGCCGCGCTCCTCGCGCGGGTCCCCACAGCGCACCCGCTGACCGCGGTCGTCCACGCGGCGGGTGTCCTCGACGACGGTGTGGTGACGTCTCTGTCGGCGGAGCGGGTCTCGGACGTGCTGCGGCCGAAGGTGGATGCGGCCTGGCACCTGCACGAGCTGACGCGGGACATGGACCTGGCGGCGTTCGTGCTGTTCTCTTCGGTGTCCGGTGTGATGGGCAGTGCGGGTCAGGGCAACTACGCGGCGGCGAACGTGTTCCTGGACGCGCTCGCCCAGCGGCGGGCCGCGTCCGGCCTGCCCGCCCTCTCCCTGGCCTGGGGCGCCTGGGTCCAGGACGGCGGCATGACCGGCACCCTCTCCGACGCCGGGGCCCGGCGGATGGCCGCCTCGGCCGCGCCGCCCCTCACCGTCGAACAGGGCCTCGCGCTCTGGGACGCCGCCACGGTCTCCGACGAGCCGTACCTCGTCCCCATCGGTGCTTCCGGCAGCACGCGCATGCCCGGCGAAGTGCCGCCGCTGCTGCGCAACCTGGTGCGCGGCACCCGGCGTTCGGCCGCGACCGCAGTCGGCGGAGCCCGTATCGCCGCCGACCTCACCCGGCAGCTCCTCCAGACGCGGGAGGAGGAGCGCGTCCGCTTCCTGCTCGACCTGGTCCGCGGCGAGGCCGCCTCCGTGCTCGGCCACTCCTCGCCCAAGGCCGTCGAGGCCGACCGCGACTTCCACGACCTCGGTTTCGACTCGCTCACCGCCGTGGAACTGCGCAACCGCCTCACCGCGGTCACCGGCCTGCGGCTGACCGCCACCCTCGTCTTCGACTACCCGACGCCCACCGTGCTCGCCGAACACCTGGTGACCGCCCTCCTCGACGATGAGCGGGTCGCCGACACCCCCGAGGCCACCGGCACCGTTCTGCCGGCGACGGCGGACGACCCGGTGGTCATCGTCGGCATGGCCTGCCGGATGCCCGGCGGCGTCAGCTCGCCCGAGGAACTGTGGCGGCTCGTCGTCGAGGGTCGTGAGGGCATCTCCGCCTTCCCGACCGACCGCGGCTGGGACCTGGACACCCTCATGCGCGGCGGCCACGGCGGCCACGGCCGCAGCGCCACCTCCGAGGGAGGTTTCCTCTACGACGTCGCCGACTTCGACGCCGGATTCTTCGGCATCTCCCCACGCGAGGCCCTGGCCATGGACCCCCAGCAGCGGCTCCTGCTGGAAACCTCGTGGGAGGCCTTCGAGCGTGCCGGAATCGATCCGGCGACCGTGCGCGGCAGCCGGACCGGTGTCTTCGTCGGCACCAGCGGCCAGGACTACACCACCCTCGTCATGAACTCCCGCGAGGACGCCGAGGGCCACGCCCCGACCGGCCTCGCCACCAGTGTCATCTCCGGCCGCCTGTCCTACACCTTCGGCCTGGAGGGCCCGGCGGTCACGATCGACACCGCCTGCTCCTCCTCCCTGGTCGCCCTGCACTGGGCGGCCCACGCACTGCGCTCCGGCGAGTGCAGCCTCGCCCTCGCGGGCGGCGTCACCGTGATGTCGACCGCCATGGGATACGCCGGGTTCACCCGGCAGGGCGGCCTCGCCCCCGACGGCCGCTGCAAGGCGTTCGCCGACGCCGCCGACGGCACCGGCTGGTCCGAGGGTGTCGGCATGCTCGTCGTCGAGCGACTGTCGGACGCCCGCCGCAACGGTCACCCGGTGCTCGCCGTACTGCGTGGCTCCGCCGTCAACCAGGACGGTGCCTCAAACGGCCTGACCGCGCCCAACGGTCCCTCGCAGCAGCGCGTCATCCGTCAGGCCCTGGCGAGCGCCGGGCTCTCGCCCGCGGACGTGGACGCCGTCGAGGCGCACGGCACGGGCACGACCCTGGGCGACCCGATCGAGGCACAGGCCCTGCTCGCCACCTACGGCCAGGACCGTCCCGCCGACCGGCCGCTGCTGCTCGGCTCCATCAAGTCGAACATCGGGCACGCCCAGGCCGCCGCAGGTGTCGCCGGTGTCATCAAGACCGTCATGGCGCTCCGCCACGGTGTCCTGCCCAGGTCCCTGCACATCGACGCGCCGTCGACCCATGTGGACTGGACCGAGGGCGAGGTGCGTCTGCTCACCGAGACCGTCGACTGGCCGGACACCGGCCGCCCGCGCCGTGCGGGTGTGTCGTCCTTCGGCATCAGCGGCACCAACGCGCACACCATCGTCGAGCAGGCCCCGGAGGCCGAGCCGAACACGCCGACCGTGGAGCCCGGGGCCGTCCCCGGGGTCGCCCCCGAGGTCATGCCGTGGCCGGTGTCGGCCAAGTCCGAGGAGGCCCTGGAAGGCCAACTGGACCGGATCACCTCCCTCGACGCCGCATCCGCGCTCGACGTGGGTTTCTCGCTGGCGTCGGGGCGGTCGCTGTTCGAGTACCGCACGGTGTTCCTCGCCGGCGGTGGGGGCGAACAGCCCGTCGAGGTGGCGCGTGGTCGTGCGGTGGAGCGGTCGCCGGCGGTGCTGTTCTCGGGTCAGGGTTCGCAGCGGGTGGGGATGGGGCGTGAGCTGTATGCCCGGTTCCCGGTGTTCGCGGAGGCGCTGGACGCCGTACTGGAGCATCTCGATGGCGAACTGGAGCGTCCGTTGCGGGAGGTGTTGTTCGCGCAGGAGGGCACGTCCGAGGCGGTTTTGCTGGAGACGACCGGGTTCACGCAGCCGGCGTTGTTCGCTCTCGAGGTGGCGCTGTTCCGGTTGGTCGAAAGCTGGGGTGTGCGGCCGGAGTTCGTGGCCGGTCATTCCGTGGGGGAGATCTCGGCCGCGCATGTGGCGGGTGTGCTGTCGCTGGAGGACGCGTGCACGCTGGTGGCGGCGCGTGCCCGGCTGATGCAGGGCCTTCCGGCCGGTGGCGCGATGGTGGCCGTTCAGGCCACCGAGGAGGAGATCGTCCCGCGCCTGACGGACGGGATCGCCCTGGCGGCGGTCAACGGCCCGGACGCCGTGGTCGTCTCCGGCGACGAGTCCGAGGTTCTCGCCCTTGCAGGTGAGTTCGCTGCGAAGGGCCGTAAGACGCAGCGCCTGTCGGTGAGCCACGCTTTCCATTCGCCGCTGATGGAGCCGATGCTGGCGGAGTTCCGCGAGGTCGCCGAGAAACTGACGTACGCGGAGCCGGCGATTCCCGTGGTCTCCAATGTGACCGGTGGGGTCGCCGACGCCGGGCTGCTGTGTTCGGCGGACTACTGGGTGGGGCATGTCCGCGGCACCGTGCGTTTCGCCGACGGTGTGCGCGCGCTGGCCGAGGCCGGTGCGAACGCGTTTTTGGAGCTGGGTCCGGACGGTGTCCTGACCGGGATGGCCGCGCGGGTGCTGGACGGGGCCGTCGACACGGTGTCCGTGCCGGTGCTGCGCAGGGACCGGTCCGAGGAGACCGCGCTGCTCACCGCGCTGGCCCGGCTCCACGTCGCCGGCGTGGACATCGACTGGCGACCGTGCTTCGACGGCACCGGTGCCCGCCGCACCGAACTGCCGACCTACGCCTTCCAGCGGGCCCGCTACTGGCCCGACGCCCAGCGCTCCACGGCGGGCGGAACCGGAGCGGACCCCCTGGACGCGGCGTTCTGGACGGCCGTCGAGGGCGAGGACCTGACGACACTCGCCGCCGATCTCGCGGTCGACACCGACGCGCTGGGTGCGGTCCTGCCCGCGCTGTCCACCTGGCGGCGCAGGCAGCGCGACCAGGCGATGGTCGACGGAATCAGGCACCACGAGGTGTGGAAGCCGCTGTCGCTGCCCTCCTCCGCGCCCGCCGCCGCCGGCACCTGGCTGGCCGTCGTCCCCGAGGCACTCGCCGACGACGAGTGGGTGGCCGCCGTCCTGGCTGCCGTGGGCGACGACGTCGTGCCTCTCACCGTCGGCACCGACGATCGCGACACGCTCGCCGGACGGCTGCGCGGCCTGCTCTCCGAGGGCACCGCGCTCACCGGAGTGCTGTCCCTGCTCGCGCTCACGGACGCCGCCGAAACCCCGGCCGTCCCGACGGCGGTCCTGCTCCAGGCCCTTCTGGACACCGAGATCACCGCGCCCCTGTGGTGCGTGACGCGCGGCGCCGTCGCGGTCGCCGGCACGGAGCGGCCCACCGCTCCCGGCCAGGCGGCGGTGTGGGGTCTCGGCCGGGTCGCGGCGCTGGAACTCCCCGTACGGTGGGGCGGGTTGATCGACCTGCCCGCCGCTCTGGACGACCGTGCCGCGCGTCGGCTCGCCGCCGTCCTGGCCGGACACGACGGCGAGGACCAGGTGGCCGTCCGCGACTCGGCCGTCTTCGGCCGCCGGATCGTGCCCGCCCCGGAGGCCGCTCCGGACGCGGGCTGGGAGCCGAGCGGCACCGTACTGGTCACCGGGGGCACCGGAGGCCGCGGCGCCCATGTGGCGCGCTGGCTGGCCGCCGCCGGAACCGCCCGCCTGGTGCTGGTCGGCCGACGCGGCCCGGACGCCCCCGGCGCCGCCGACCTCACCGCCGAACTGCGCGGCCTCGGAGCCGAGGTGACGATCGCCGCCTGCGACGCCGCCGACCGCGACGCCCTCGCCGCCGTCCTCGCCGACATCCCGGACGACACTCCGCTGACCGGTGTGGTGCACGCCGCCGGCATCGTCGACGACGGCGTGCTCGACGACCTCACACCGGAGCGGTTCGCCGCGCTGCACCGGGCCCGCACCGCCCCCGCCGTCCACCTGGACGAACTGACCCGGGACCTGGACCTGACGGCGTTCGTGCTCTGCTCCTCGGTGGCCGGCACGGTCGGCACCGCGGGGCGCGCCAACCTTGCCGCCGCCACCGCCGTCCTCGACGCGCTCGCCCGGCGTCGCCGGGGCGAGGGCCTGCCCGCGACGTCCATCGCCTGGGGCGCCTGGACCGACGAGGAACCGGGCGTGGACACCGGTGCCGCCGCCACCAGCGACACCGGTGCCGCCTCCACGCGTTCGGCCCGCACCGCCGGCCACCCGGCCGTGCACCCGGACCTCGCGCTCGCCGCCCTGCGGCAGGCCGTGACCCGGCCGGAGCCGACGCCCGTGGTGTTCGACCCCCGTCAGCCACAGGTCCTGGACACCCTCATCGGCATCCGCGGCAGTGCCCTGCTGCGCGACCTGCCGGACGCCCGGCAGGCGCTGGCCGACGCGGCGTCCGCGCGGCAGCGGACCGAGACGGCCGCCTCCGGGCTCGCCGCGCGGCTGCGGCAGCTGCCCGCCGCCGACCGCACCGCGGTCCTCGGCGACCTGGTCCGCACCCACGCCGCCGCCGTCCTCGGCCACCCGGGACCGGAGGCCGTCGCCCCGGACCGCAACTTCCGCGACCTGGGTTTCGACTCGCTGACCGCGATCGAGCTGCCCAACCGCCTCGCCCTGGCCACCGGCCTGCGCCTGCCCGCCACCACGGTCTACGACTTCCCGACCGCGCAGGCCCTGGCCGAGCACCTGGTCGCCGAGATCCTCGGCGAGCAGGACACCGCGGCCGGTCTCGACCGGGTGACCGCCGCCGGGCTGTCCGACGACCCGATCGTCATCGTCGGCATGGCCTGCCGCCTGCCCGGCGGCGTGCGCTCCCCGCAGGACCTGTGGCGGATGCTCAGCGAGGGCCGCGACGGCATCGAGGCCTTCCCCGAGGACCGGGGCTGGGACCTCGCCACCCTGGCGACCGGCGGCGCGGACGGCCGCGGCCGCAGCGCCACGCTCCGGGGCGGATTCGTCGACGGCGCCGCCGAGTTCGACGCCGGCTTCTTCGGGGTTTCCCCGCGCGAGGCCATCGCCATGGACCCGCAGCAGCGCCTGCTCCTGGAGACCACCTGGGAGGCGTTCGAGCGGGCCGGTATCGACGCCGACGGGCTGCGCGGCAGCCGCACCGGTGTGTTCGTCGGCACCAACGGCCAGGACTACTCCACCCTCGTCATGAACTCCCGCGAGGACCTGGAGGGCCACGCCGGCACCGGACTCGCCGCCAGCGTCGTCTCCGGCCGGCTCGCCTACACCTTCGGCCTGGAGGGACCGGCGGTCACCGTCGACACCGCCTGCTCCTCCTCGCTGGTCGCCCTGCACTGGGCGCTCCAGGCGCTGCGGGCCGGCGAGTGCGACCTCGCCGTCGCGGGCGGCGTCACGCTCATGAGCACCCCGTCCGGCTTCTCCGGCTTCACCCTGCAGAACGGCCTCGCGACCGACGGCCACTGCAAGGCGTACGCGGACGCCGCCGACGGCACCGGCTGGTCGGAGGGCGTGGGCCTGATCGTCGTGGAACGGCTCTCCGACGCACGCCGCAACGGCCACGAGGTGCTGGCCGTGGTCCGCGGTTCGGCCATCAACCAGGACGGCGCGTCCAACGGTCTGACCGCGCCCAACGGTCCCTCGCAGCAGCGGGTCATCCGGCAGGCCCTGGCGAGCGCCGGGCTCATGCCCGCCGACATCGACGCCGTCGAGGGCCACGGCACCGGCACTCCGCTGGGCGACCCGATCGAGGCGCAGGCCCTGCTGGCCGCCTACGGCCAGGACCGCCCGGACGACCGGCCCCTGCTGCTCGGCTCCATCAAGTCGAACATCGGCCACACCCAGGCCGCCGCCGGCGTGGCCGGCATCATCAAGACCGTCATGGCGATGCGGCACGCCGTGCTGCCGAAGACCCTCCACGTCGACAAGCCCTCCACGCACGTCGACTGGGAGGCGGGCGCGGTGCGGCTGCTCACCGAGCCGACCCCCTGGCCAAAGACCGGCAGGCCGTGGCGCGCGGGCATCTCGTCCTTCGGCATCAGCGGTACCAACGCGCACACGATCATCGAGCAGGCACCCGAACCCGAGGCGGCGCCCGGGCCGACCGGCTCCGCGGCGGTCCCCGCGCCGACCCCCACGGTCGTCCCGTGGCCCGTCTCCGCGAAGTCCGAGGAGGCCCTGGACTCCCAGGTGGCCCGCATCTCGTCCCTGACCGGTGCCTCCCCACTGGACGTGGGGCACTCCCTGGCCACCGGCCGGGCCCTGCTCGACCACCGCGCGGTCCTCCTCGCCACCCCCGGCGGTCAGCCGCTCGAAGTGGCGCGAGGCCGTGCCGCGTACCGCACCTCCGCCGTCCTGTTCTCGGGTCAGGGCTCGCAGCGGGCCGGGACGGGGCGTGAACTGTACGCCGCCTTCCCGGTGTTCGCCGAAGCCCTGGACGCGGTCCTGGCGCGGCTGGACACCGAGCGGGAAGTCCCCCTGCGTACGGTGCTGTTCGCGCGGGAGGGCACACCGGAGGCGGCCCTGCTGGATACGACGGGGTACGCGCAGCCCGCGTTGTTCGCGATCGAGGTGGCGCTGTTCCGACTCGTCGAGTCGTGGGGCGTGCGGCCCGACTACGTGGCCGGCCACTCCGTCGGTGAGATCACGGCCGCGCACGTGGCAGGCGTCCTGTCGCTGGACGACGCCTGTGCGCTGGTGGCGGCGCGTGCCCGCCTGATGCAGGAACTCCCGCCCGGCGGCGCCATGGTAGCCGTGCAGGCAACCGAGGAGGAGATCACTCCCGGGCTGCCCGAGGGCGTGGCGCTGGCAGCGGTCAACGGTCCCGACTCCGTCGTCGTGTCCGGCATTGAGGCCGAAGTGGTCGCGTTGGCCCAGAAGTTCGCCGCGAAGGGCCGCAAGACGCAGCGTCTGTCGGTGAGTCATGCCTTCCACTCGCCGCTGATGGAGCCGATGCTCGACGCCTTCCGCGAGGTCGCGGAGGGACTTGCCTACGCCGAGCCGACGATCCCCGTGGTCTCCAACGTGACCGGTGGGATCGCCGACCCGGAACTGCTGTGCACAGCCGACTACTGGGTGCGCCACGTCCGCGGCACCGTCCGCTTCGCCGACGGCGTACGCGCCCTGGCCGACGGTGGAGTGACCGCGTTCCTGGAGGCCGGACCCGGCGGCGTCCTCACCGCGCTGACCCAGCGCTGCCTGGACGCCGACCCCGACACCGGCTCCGTGGCCGTGCCGGTGCTGCGCAGGGACCGGTCCGAGGAGACCGCACTGCTCACCGCGCTCGCCCGGCTCCACGCGGCGGGCGTACGCATCGACTGGACGGCCTGGTTCCGCGGCACCGGAGCACACCGCACCGAACTGCCGACCTACCCCTTCCAGCGCGAGCGGTTCTGGCCCCGCCCGGCCGCCCTGACCGGCGACGTCAGCTCGGCCGGCCTGGTCTCCGCGGACCACCCGCTGCTCGGCGCCGCCGTACCACTGGCCGACTCCGAGGGCGCGCTGTTCACCAGCCAGATCTCGATGCAGGTCCACCCCTGGCTGCTCGACCACAAGGTCGGCGGCACGGTCGTCCTGCCCGGCACCGGCTATCTGGAGATGGCCATCCGCGCCGCCGACCAGGTCGGCTGCGGCCGGGTCGAGGAACTGGTCCTGTCCACCCCGATGGTGCTGAACGAGAAGGTGCCCACCGCCCTGCAGGTCGTCCTGGGTGCCCCGGACGAGGAGGGGACCCGCACCATCGCGTTCTATTCCCGGCCGTCCGACGCCACCGAGGGGGCGTGGACCCGGCACGCCACCGGATCCCTCGCCGCCGCGGAGCACACCGCCCCGTTCGACGTGCCCGTCTGGCCGCCGTCGGACGCCCGGCCGGTGCCGGTCGACGGCACCTACGAGCGCACCGAGTACGGCCCCTCCTTCCATGGCATGCGCAAGGTGTGGGTCCGCGGGGAGGAGGCCTTCGTCGAGGTCGCCCTGCCCGAGGACATCGCCGGTGACGCCCAGTACTTCGGCATGCACCCGGCGCTGCTCGACGCCGTCCAGCACGCCAACGGCTACCTCGGTGTCGGCAGTGAGGACAACCCGCTGCTGCCGTACATCTGGAACGGTGTCTCACTGCACGCGGCCGGAGCCACGACTCTGCGGGTACGCATCGCCAGGCTCGGCGACGAGTCGGTCACGCTCACGGCGGTGGACGCCGAAGGCGCGCCCGTGCTGTCCGCCGAGGCACTGGTGCTGCGCGCCCCGAGCGTGCCGCAGGCCCCCGTGGCCGGCGGCGGCCAGGAACCGGTGTTCCGCCTCGACTGGGCCACCGCCCCCGAGGTGAAGCCCGCAGAAGGGCTGCGGGCCGCCACCCTGGGTGCCGACGTGTTCGGCACCGGCACCACCCTGGCCTCCCTCGCCGACCTGACCGATCCCGCCGACGCCCCCGATTACGTCCTCGTCCGGCTCCGGGGGGAGTACAGCGCCTCGGACGGCACCGGGGAGGGCGACCCGGCCGCACCCGGCACGGACGTCCCCGCGGCCGTCCACGCGCTGACCACCCGCACCCTGGAACTCGTCCGGCAGTGGCTCGATCACGACCGGCTCGACCGCACCCGCCTGGTCTTCGTCACTCACAACGCGGTGGCCGCCGCCGACGGTGAGACGGTACGGGACCTGGCGGCGGGCGCGGCCTGGGGCCTGGTGCGCTCCGCCCAGTCCGAGAACCCCGACCGGTTCGTCCTTGTGGACCTCGACGAACAGGACGACCTGCCTGCACTCCTGCCCGACCTGCCGGGGCTGCTCGCCACCGGCGACGCCCAGTTCGCCGTGCGTGAGGGAACCGTCCGTGTCGGCCGGCTGGACCGCCTGGCCACCGGCGCCGGACTGGTCCCACCCGTCGACGTGCCGTGGCGGCTCGACACCACCGGCAAGGGCACCCTGGACAACCTCGTCCTCGCCCCGTGCCCGCAGGTGCTGCAGCCGCTCGGCGACCACGAGGTCAGGATCGACGTCGACGCGACCGGTCTGAACTTCCGCGACGTCCTCAACGCCCTCGGCATGTACCCCGGCGAGTCCGGCCCGATGGGCACCGAGGCCGCCGGCGTGGTCACGGCCGTCGGCTCCGCGGTCACCGGACTGCGGCCCGGCGACCGGGTGTTCGGCACCGTGCCCGGCGGGTTCGGGCCGGTCGTCGTCGCCGACGAGCACTACCTGGCCCGCGTCCCCGACACCTGGACCCAGCAGGAGGCCGCCTCCGTGCCGCTGGTGTTCCTGACCGCCCTGTACGCCTTCCGTGATCTGGCGGGTCTGCGGGCGGGGGAGTCGGTGCTGGTGCATGCCGGTGCGGGCGGTGTGGGCATGGCGGCGGTGCAGCTGGCCCGGTATCTGGGTGCGGAGGTGTTCGCGACCGCGAGTGAGGGCAAGTGGGACACGCTGCGCGCTCTGGGGCTGGACGACGACCACATCGCGTCCTCGCGTGATCTGGGCTTCGAGGAGAAGTTCCGGGCGGTGACCGGTGGCCGGGGTGTTGATGTGGTCCTGAACGCGCTTGCGGGGGAGTTCGTGGACGCGTCGTTGCGGCTGACGGCCGAGGGCGGCCGGTTCCTGGAGATGGGCAAGACCGACGTCCGCGACCCGCGGTCGGTCGAGCGGGTCACCTACCGGGCCTTCGACCTCGGCGAAGCGGGACCCGCGCGCAACCGTGAACTCCTCGGCGAACTTCTCGCCCTGTTCGCCGAGGGCGCGCTGCGGCCCCTGCCGGTGAGGGTGTGGGACGTGCGGCGGGCGCGTGAGGCGTTCCGGTTCATGAGCCGGGCCAGGCATGTGGGCAAGATCGTGCTGACGATGCCGCCGCGCTGGAACCCGGACGGCACCGTCCTGATCACCGGCGGCACCGGCGCGCTCGGCGGCCACCTCGCCCGCCGCCTCGCGGCCTCGGGGACGCGGCACCTGCTGCTGGCCGGCCGGCGCGGCCCGGACGCGCCGGGCGCCGCCGAACTCGCCGCCGAACTGCGGGAGCTGGGCGCCGAGGTGACCGTCGCCGCCTGCGACACCGCCGACCGCGACGCCACCGCCGCGCTCCTCGCGCAGGTCCCCGCCGCGCACCCGCTGACCGCGGTCGTGCACACGGCGGGCGTCCTCGACGACGGCGTCGTCGCCTCGCTCACCCCGGAGCGGCTCGCCGCCGTCCTGCGGCCGAAGGTCGACGCCGCCTGGCACCTGCACGAGCTGACCCGGGACATGGACCTGGCGGCGTTCCTGCCGTTCTCGTCCATCGCCGGTGTCATGGGCAGCCCCGGCCAGGGAAACTACGCCGCCGCCAACTCCTTCCTCGACGCCCTCACGGCGCACCGCCGCTCCCTGGGCCTGGCCGGCACCTCGCTGGCCTGGGGCCCCTGGTCCCACGACGGCGGCATGACCAGCACCCTCTCCGACACCGACATGCGCCGCATGCAGTCCGGCGGCCTGCCGCCGCTCTCCGTCGAACAGGGCTTCGGCCTCTTCGACATCGCGCGCGGATCCGACGAGTCGTTCCTGGTCCTGGTCGGCCTCGCCCCCGGCGCCATGCGCGGCGCCGCCCCCGAGGACCTGCCGCCGCTCTTCCGCGGCATGGTCAGGAGCAGCCGCCGTACCGCCGCCGCCACCGACGCCGCCGGAGCCGCCGCCGCCCTCGGCGCCAGGCTCGGCGAACTCCGCGCCGACGAACGCGTCCGGTACGTCACCGAACTGGTCCGCGAACAGGCCGCCCGGGTGCTGGGCCACGCCACGCCGAAGGCCGTCGACGTCACACAGGAGTTCCGGGAGCTCGGCTTCGACTCGCTGACCGCCCTGGAACTGCGCAACCACCTCTCCACGGCGACCGGGCTGCGCCTTCCGGCCACCCTCGTCTTCGACTACCCGACCCCCACGGCGCTCGCCGAGCACTTCGTGTCCGAACTCGCCCCCGGCGAGGAGGGGCCCCAGGGGCCCTCGCTCCTCGCCGAACTCGACCGGGTCGAGGCGCTCCTCACAGCCGGCGAGCACGACGAGATCACCCGCGCGGGACTCGCCATCCGGCTCGGCCAGATGCTGGACAAGGTGCGCGGCAGCGCACCGGAGCCGACCGGCACTCCCGTGGACGACGTCTTCGAATCGGCCAGCGCCGACGAGATGTTCGCCTTCATCGACAACGAGCTCGGCCGCCTGGGCGACCACTGAGACGAGCCGGATCCACCACAGGAAGGTTTTCCCGTCATGCCCGATGACAAGAAGCTCGTCGACTACCTCAAGTGGGTCACGGCCGACCTCCACAAGACCCGTCGACGGCTGGAGGAGTCCGAGGCGAGCCGGCACGAGCCGATCGCCATCGTGGGCATGGCCTGCCGGCTGCCCGGCGAGGTCGCCTCCCCGGAGGACTTCTGGCGGCTGCTGGACGAGGGCCGCGACGGCATAGCCCCGTTCCCCGCCGACCGCGGCTGGGACCTCGACGCCCTGGGCGGCGACGGGGCCGGCAGCAGCGCCGCCGCCGAAGGCGGCTTCGTCGACGCCGCCGCCTTCGACGCCGCGTTCTTCGGCATCTCGCCGCGCGAGGCGGTCGCCATGGACCCCCAGCAGCGGCTCCTGCTGGAGACCACCTGGGAAGCGGTGGAACGTGCCGGCCTGGACCCGGTGTCCCTGCGCGGTTCCCGCACCGGCGTCTTCGTCGGCACCGCCGGCGTCGACTACGTGGGCGTCGTGATGAACTCCCGCGAGGACGCGGAGGGCCACGCCACCACCGGCCTGACCGCGAGCGTCGTCTCCGGCCGCGTCGCCTACGCCTTCGACCTCGCCGGCCCGGCGGTCACCGTGGACACCGCCTGCTCCTCCTCACTGGTCGCCATCCACCTGGCCGCCCAGTCCCTGCGCCAGGGGGAGTGCGGCCTCGCCCTGGCGGGCGGCGTCACCGTCATGTCCACTCCCATGGGCTTCTCCGGCTTCACCCGCCAGGGCGGCATCTCCACCAGCGGCCGCTGCAAGGCGTTCGCCGACTCCGCCGACGGCACCGGCTGGTCCGAGGGCGCCGGCGTCCTCGTCCTGGAACGGCTGTCCGACGCCCGCCGCAACGGCCACCGCGTCCTGGCCGTCGTGCGCGGCTCCGCCGTCAACCAGGACGGCGCCTCCAACGGCCTCACCGCGCCCAACGGCCCCTCCCAGCAGCGCGTCATCCGCCAGGCCCTCGTCGGCGCCGGACTCTCACCCTCCGACGTGGACGCCGTCGAGGCGCACGGCACCGGCACTCCGCTGGGCGACCCGATCGAGGCGCAGGCGCTGCTGGCCGCCTACGGCCAGGACCGCCCGGACGACCGGCCCCTGCTGCTCGGCTCGGTGAAGTCCAACATCGGCCACTCCCAGGCCGCCGCCGGAGTCGCCGGAGTCATCAAGACCGTCCTCGCCATCCGCCACGGCGTCCTGCCCAGGACCCTCCACGTCGACGCACCGTCCACCCACGTCGACTGGACGGCGGGCAACGTCCGCCTGCTCACCGAACGCACCCCCTGGCCGGAGACCGGCCGGCCCCGCCGCGCCGCCGTGTCCTCCTTCGGTATCAGCGGCACCAACGCCCACCTCGTCGTCGAGCAGGCCCCCGAACCCGGGGAACCGGAGCAGCCCGCCACCCCGACGGCCCACCCGAAGGTCGTGCCGTGGCCGGTCGCCGCCAAGACGAAGGGCGCCCTGGACGCACAGCTCGCGAACGTGTCGGCCCTGACCGACGCCACCGCACTGGATGTGGGCTTCTCGCTGGCGTCGGGGCGGTCGGTGTTCGAGCACCGGGCGGTGCTCCTCGCGGGCGCGGCGGGCGAACACCCGGTCGAGGTCGCGCGTGGTCGTGCGGCGCAGCGCTCGCCGGCCGTCCTGTTCTCGGGCCAGGGTTCACAACGGGCCGGGACGGGGCGTGAACTGTACGCCGCCTTCCCGGTGTTCGCCGAGGCCCTGGACGCCGTACTGGCGCGGCTGGACGCGGAGTCGGCGCGCCCGCTGCGGGAGGTGCTGTTCGCGCAGGAGGGCACGCCCGAGGCGGAACTGCTCCACACCACCGGGTACACCCAGCCGGCGCTGTTCGCTCTCGAGGTGGCGCTGTACCGGCTCGTCGAGTCGTGGGGAGTGCGGCCGGAGTTCGTGGCCGGGCACTCCGTCGGCGAGATCACGGCCGCGCACATCGCCGGTGTCCTGTCCCTGGACGACGCCTGCACGCTGGTCGCCGCCCGCGCCCGGCTGATGCAGGACCTCCCGGCCGGCGGCGCCATGATCGCCGTACAGGCCACCGAGGAGGAGATCACTCCTCACCTGACCGAGGACATCGCCCTGGCGGCGGTGAACGGTCCGGACGCGGTGGTGATCGCGGGCGTCGAGTCCGAAGTCGTCGCGCTGGCGGAGGAGCTCGCCGCGAAGGGCCGCAAGACCCGGCGACTGCCGGTCAGCCACGCCTTCCACTCGCCGCTGATGGCCCCGATGCTCGACGCCTTCCGCGAGGTCGCGGAGGGACTCACCTACGCCGAGCCGGCCATCCCCGTCGTCTCCAATGTCACCGGCGAGGTCGCCGACCCCGCCCTGCTGTGCTCCGCCGACTACTGGGTGCGCCACGTCCGCGGCACCGTCCGCTTCGCCGACGGCGTACGGGCACTGGCCGACGGGGGAGCGGACGCCTTCTTGGAGATCGGCCCCGGCGCGGTCCTCACCGCCCTGACACGGCAGACCCTCGGGGACGACGCGGACATCGTGGCGGCGCCCGCCCTGCGTGCCCGGCGCGACGAGCAGACCGCGCTGCTCACCGGGCTGGCCGAACTGCACGTCGCGGGCGTCCGCGTCGACTGGGCCGCCTGGTTCGAGGGAACCGGCGCCCGCCGCACCGACGTTCCCACCTACGCCTGGCAGCACCGCGCCTACTGGCCCCGGCCCCTCGCCTTCGCGGCGGACGTCGCCGGCGCCGGGCTCACCCCCGCCGAGCACCCGCTGCTCGGCGCGGCGGTGGCGCTGGCCGGCTCCAGCGGCGTCCTGCTCACCGGGCGGGTGTCCCTGCGCACCCACCCCTGGCTCACCGACCACACCATGGGCGGCATGGCCCTCTTCCCCGCGACCGGTTTCCTCGAACTGGCCGTACGCGCCGGCGACCAGGTGGGCTGCGGCCGGGTTCAGGAACTCACCCTCACCACACCGCTGGTGCTCGACGCCAGGGACGTCGCGCTCCAGGTGCGGGTCGGTGCCCCCGACGGGTCCGGCGGCCGGGAACTCGGCATCCACTCCCGGTCCGCCGACGCCCCCGACGAGCCGTGGACCCAGCACGCCACCGGTGTCCTCGTGCCCGACGAGCGACAGGTCGAGTTCGACGCCGCCCAGTGGCCGCCGCGGGGCGCCGAGCCCCTCGACCTGACCGGCTTCTACGAGCGCACCGAGTACGGTCCCCTCTTCCAGGGACTGCGCGCCGCCTGGGCCCGGGGCGAGGAGGTCTTCGCCGAACTGGAGCTGCCCGGCGGCACGGACGACGCCGAGCTGTTCGCCCTGCACCCGGCCCTGCTCACCGCCGCACTGCAGGCCGTGGAGTTCGTGGAACTGAAGGACGCCGACCAGGGCCTGCTGCCGTTCTCCTGGTCCGGGGTGTCCCTGCACGCGTCCGGCGCGGCCCGGCTGCGCGCCCGTCTGGCGAAGGCAGGGGAGGACACCGTGTCCATCGCGGCCACCGACCCCGCCGGCCGGCCCGTACTGTCGGTCGAGGCGCTGGCCCTGCGCCCGTCGTCCGCCGCCCGGCTGCTCGGGCCCGCCGCCGGCCGGTCCGCCGCGCCGGCGACGCGTGCGCCCCGTCCGGCCGCGGCCGTCTCCACCGTGCCGGTCCGCGCCGCCGGCACGGCGTCCTTCCGCGACCGGCTGACCACCCTCGGCGCCGCCGAACAGGAACAGGCCCTGCACGACCTGGTCGTCACCTGCGCCGCGGAACTCCTCGGCCACCCCGACACCTCCGAGGTCGACCCCGAACGCGACTTCCTGGAGCTCGGCTTCGACTCCCTCATCAGCATCGAGCTGCGCCGCAGGCTCAGCGAGGCCACCGGGCTGCAACTGCCCGCCAGCATCGTCTACGACAGCGGCTCCCCGAACGGACTGACCTCCTGGCTGCTCACCGAACTGGGCGCGCAGGGCGGCGGCACCGGCCCCCGGGGCGGCGGGGCGCCCGGGAGTCCCGTCGAGAACGACTCGATGGAGCGGCTGTTCCTCGACGGCATCGCCCGGGGCAAGACCCGGGAGGCGCAGCGCATGCTGGCCACCGTCGCCGCCCTGCGACCCACCTTCGAGGCGACCGCCGAACTGGAGGACCTGCCCTGGCCGGTGACGCTCGCCGAGGGCCCGGCCCCGTCGCGGCTGGTCTGCGTCAGCGCGCCCACCGCCAACGGCGGCGTCCACCAGTACGCCCAGCTCTCCGCGCACTTCCGGGGCAGCCGCGACGTGGCCGCGCTGCCGCTGGTCGGCTTCGCCACCGGTGAGGCACTGCCCGCCGGCCCCGAAGCCGCCGCCCGGGTGATCGCCGAGAGCGCCCTGCAGGCCGCCGACGGCGAACCGTTCGTCCTCGTCGGCCACTCCTCCGGCGGCTCCCTCGCGTACGCCGCGGCCGGCGTCCTGGAGAGCACCTGGGGCATCCGTCCCGCCGCCGTCGTCCTGCTGGACACCCTGAGCATCCAGCACAAGAACGACGAGGGCATGGACTTCTCGGGCATGATGCGGTTCAACTTCACCGCGGTCGACGACTCTCCCGTACGGCTCACCAACTCCAGGCTGTCCGCGATGGGCCGCTGGATGGTGCTGCTCAACGCGCTCGACGTGCACCCCACCACCGCGCCCGTACTGGAGATCAAGTGCATCCGTGCCCTCATCGAGGGCGTACCGGCACCGGACCCCGACAGCCTGCACGAGCCCCTGGTGCCGTCGGCCACCGTACGGCCGGTCGACGCCGACCACCTCTCCCTGATCCGTGAGGACTCCGCGAAGGCCGCCGCCCTCATGGAGGAATGGCTGACCGCCCTGGAGGAATCGGCGGTCGCCGCCCAATAACCCACGACGACGAGGGAATCCACCAGTTCTCCACCCCGGGCCGGGCGCGCGTGGTACCCACCACCGCGTCCGGCCCCGCCTTTCTCCCCAGGCTCTAGGGAAACCCGCAGTCCGGGACGGCCAGACTGACCACCGGACCGGGTCGGGCCTACGACCCGGACCGGAAAGCCACCGGGCGCGCCCTGCGCGCACCGCGGGTTTCCGAACAGGGTCGGGGCGTGGAATCCGGAAACCGCCGCTCTCCGCGTTTTCCGGAATCTGAGTGAGAGGTGGGCACCTGATGTCGAACGAGGACAAGCTCCGCGCGTACCTCAAGCGGGCGATCGCCGACCTCCAGGAGGCCCGGCAGCAGCTCAGCGAGGCCGAGAACCGGGACCGCGAGCCCGTCGCCGTCGTCGCCATGGCCTGCCGCTACCCCGGCGGCGCCCGCTCGCCCGAGGAACTGTGGGAGCTGGCCCGGGACGGCGTGGACGCCATCTCCGCCTTCCCCGGCAACCGCGGCTGGGATCTCGACCGCCTGTTCCACCCCGACCCCGCCCACCACGGCACCACCTACGCCCGCGAGGGCGGCTTCCTGCACGAGGCCGGCGAGTTCGACCCGGCGTTCTTCGGGATCTCCCCGCGCGAGGCCCTGGCCATGGACCCGCAGCAGCGCCTGCTGCTGGAAACCTCCTGGGAAGCCCTGGAACGTGCCGGGATCCTTCCCGATTCCCTCACCGGCAGCCCCACCGGCGTCTTCGTCGGCACCGGGCACGGCGACTACGACAGCGCCTCCCACGGCCGCCAGGAGGAGGTCGCCGGACACCTCCTGACCGGCAACACGGTCGCCGTCGCCTCCGGCCGCCTGTCCTACACGTACGGCTTCGAGGGCCCCGCCGTCACCGTCGACACCGCCTGTTCCTCCTCCCTGGTCGCCCTCCACCTGGCCGTGCGCTCCCTGCGCCAGGGGGAGTGCTCCCTCGCCCTGGCCGGCGGCGCCACCGTCATGTCGACGCCGAAGATGTTCACCGAGTTCTCCCGGCAGCGCGGCCTGGCCGCCGACGGCCGCTGCAAGGCGTTCGCCGAGGCCGCCGACGGCACCGCCTGGTCCGAGGGCGTCGGCATGGTCCTCCTGGAGCGGCTCTCCGACGCCCGCCGCAACGGCCACCCCGTGCTCGCCGTCATCCGCGGCTCCGCCGTCAACCAGGACGGCGCCTCCAACGGGCTCACCGCCCCCAACGGACCCTCCCAGCAGCGCCTGATCCGCCAGGCCCTCATCGATTCCGGACTGTCCGCCGCCGAGGTCGACGTGGTCGAGGCGCACGGCACCGGCACGACCCTGGGCGACCCGATCGAGGCGCAGGCCCTCCTGGCCACCTACGGTCAGGACCGGCCGGCCGGCCGGCCGCTGCTGCTCGGCTCGCTGAAGTCGAACATCGGCCACACCCAGGCCGCGTCCGGTGTCGGCGGCGTCATCAAGATGGTGCAGGCCATGCGGCACGGCACGCTGCCCAAGAGCCTCCACATCGACGCGCCCACCCCGCACGCCGACTGGGGCGACGGCGCCGTCGACCTGCTCACCGAACACACCGCCTGGCCGGAGACCGGCCGGCCCCGCCGCGCCGCGGTGTCCTCCTTCGGTGTCAGCGGCACCAACGCCCACCTCGTGTTGGAGCAGGCCCCCGCAGTCCCGGCCCCCGGAACCGACACCGACACCGAGCCCGCGTCCGGGACCGAGGTTCCGGCGTGGTTGCCGTGGGTGGTGTCGGCGAAGTCGCGTGGGGCGGTACGGGAGCAGGCGGCGCGGCTGGCGGCGTTCGTGCGTGGTGCGGGTGCGGGTGCGTTGGATGTGGCGCACTCGCTGGTGTCGACCCGGGTCGCGATGGAGCACCGTGCGGTCGTCGTCGGTGGTGGACCCGACGGACTGCTCGCCGGGCTGGACGCGCTCGCCGCCGGGCAGCCCGCCCCGGGGCTCGTCGAGGGCACCGCGGCCGAAGGTGGCGGCGTCGTGTTCGTGTTCCCGGGCCAGGGTTCGCAGTGGGCCGGTATGGCGACCGAGTTCCTGGACACGTCGCCGGTGTTCGCCGCCCGTATGGCGCAGTGTGCGGCTGCCCTGTCGCCTCATGTCGAGTGGTCGTTGCTGGATGTGGTGCGGGGTGTGGAGGGTGCGGCGTCGTTGGAGCGGGTGGATGTGGTGCAGCCCGTTCTTTGGGCGGTGATGGTGTCGTTGGCGGAGGTGTGGCGGTCGTGCGGGGTGGAGCCGGCTGCGGTGGTGGGGCATTCGCAGGGTGAGATCGCGGCGGCGTGTGTGGCGGGTGGGTTGTCGTTGGAGGATGCGGCGCTGGTGGTGGCGTTGCGTTCGCGGGCGTTGCGCGCGTTGTCGGGTCTGGGCGGCATGGTGTCGGTGGCGTGTGGTGTGTCGGTGGTGGGGGAGTTGGTGGGCCGGTGGGAGGGGCGGGTGTCGGTGGCGGCGGTGAACGGGCCGTCGTCGGTGGTGGTGTCGGGTGACGCGGACGCGTTGGACGAGTTGTTGGTGGTGTGTGAGGCGCGGGGGGTGCGGGCGCGTCGGGTGGCGGTGGACTACGCGTCGCATTCGGTTCATGTGGAGCGTATCGAGGCGGAGTTGGCCGAGGTGCTGGCTCCGGTGGTGCCGCGTTCGTGTGAGGTGCCGTTCTATTCGACGGTGTCGGGTGGGGTGGTCGACACGGCCGGGCTGGATGCGGGGTACTGGTACCGGAACCTGCGCGGGACGGTTCGGTTCGAGGCGGCGACGCGTGCGCTGCTGGCGGACGGTTTCCGGGTGCTGGTGGAGGTGAGTGCGCATCCGGTGGTGGCGACCGGGGTGCGCGAGACGGTCGAGGACGCGGGTGTCCCGGCCGGTGTGGTGGGTACGCTGCGGCGTGACGAGGGTGGTTGGGAGCGGTTCACGCTGTCGCTGGGCGAGGCGTGGGCGTGCGGCGCGGACGTGGACTGGGACGCCTTCTACGCCGGCACCCGCCCGCGCCGCGTCGACCTCCCCACCTACCCCTTCCAACGCGAGTGGTACTGGCTCACCTCCGACGAGAGCGACCGGCCGACCGGCACCGACCCCGCCGACGGCGAGTTCTGGTCGGCCGTCGAGAGTGGCGACGTCACCCGTCTGTCCACCGTCCTCGACATCACCGGCGACGACACCGAGGCCTTCAGCAACCTCCTGCCCGCACTGGCCTCCTGGCGCCGCCGCCGCACCCTGCGCAGCACTCTCGACACCTGGCGCCACCGCGTCCACTGGACTCCGCTGACCGGCGCCGCCGGCCCCGTCCCCGACGGCCGCTGGCCCGCCCTGGTCCCGGCCGGGCACGCCGACGACCCCTGGGTCGATGCCCTCCTCACCGCCCTCACCGCCCGCGGAATGTGCGTCGAACGCCACGACCTGACCGGCGACGAGGACACCGCCGCCCTCACCGCCCTGCTCACCACCCCCGACGGCGGGACCCCCGCCGGAGTACTGTCGCTGCTCGCCCTCGACGAGCGGCCCCGCCCCGATCACCCCGCCGTACCGCGCGGCCTCGCCGCCGTCAAGGACCTGACGCACGTCCTCGCGGGCACCGCGACCCGTCTGTGGGCGCTGACCCGCGGCGCCGTCTCGGTCGACAGCCGGGACCCGCTGACCTCACCGGTCCAGGCCCAGACCTGGGGCTTCGGCCGTGCCGTAGCCTTCGAACTCCCCGACACCTGGGGCGGACTCGTCGACCTGCCGCACACCCCCGACCCGCGCGCCCTCGACCGTCTGCCCGGCCTGCTCGGCGGCCCCGAGGACCAGCTCGCCGTACGCGCCTCCGGCTCGTACGCCCGCAGGCTCGCCCGGATGCCGCTGCCCGAGCCCGTCGGCGACGCCGACCCCGCCGGCGGCTGGGCCCCGCACGACACCGTCCTGATCACCGGCGGCACGGGCGCCCTCGGCGCCCACGTCGCCCGCTCCCTGGCCGCTGCCGGCACCCGCCACCTGGTCCTCACCAGCCGTCGCGGCTCCGACGCCCCCGGTGTCGCCGAACTCACCGCCGAACTCACCGCGCACGGCGCCCGCGTCACCGTCGCCGACTGCGACGTCGCCGACCGCGACCAGCTCGCCGGTCTCCTCGACTCCCTCCCCGCCGACCTGCCGCTCACCGGCGTCGTCCACACCGCGGGCGTCCTCGACGACGGCGTCCTCGACGCCCTCACCCTCGACCGGTTCGACGCCGTCCTGCGCCCCAAGACCCTCGGCACCGCCAACCTCCACGAACTCACCCGCGACCACGACCTGTCGATGTTCGTGCTGTTCTCCTCCATCGTCGGCGTCCTCGGCAACGCCGGGCAGGCCAACTACGCCGCCGCGAACGCCTATCTCGACGCCGTCGCCGAGCAGCGCCGCGCCGCCGGCCTGCCCGTCGCCTCCGTCGCCTGGGGCCCCTGGGCGGACGCCGGCATGGCCACCGCCGACGTCCTCACCGACCGGATGCGCCACGACGGACTCACCCCGATGGCGCCCGACACCGCCGTCGCCGCGCTGCGCGCCGCCGTCACCGAAGGTGCCTCGCACGTCACCGTCGTCGACGTCGACTGGCCGTCGTACGCCGGCGTCCTGACCGCGGCCCGGCCCAGCCCTCTCATCGGCGACCTGCCCGAGGTCCGCCGCGCCCTGGAGGCCGCGAAGGCCGCCGCCCCCGACACTCACGCCCTGCGCGACCGGCTGCGCGGCCTCACCCCCGCCGAACAGGACCGCCTGCTCACCGACCTGGTCCGCGCCGAGGTCGCCACCGCCCTGCGCCACGCCTCGCCCGAGGCGGTCGACGTGCACCGCGCCTTCAAGGACCTGGGCTTCGACTCGCTCACCGCCGTCGAGGTCCGCAACCGCATCACCGCCGCCACCGACGTCAAGCTGCCCACGACGCTCCTGTTCGACCACCCCAACACCGTCGCCGTCGTCGGCCACCTGAAGGGCCGGCTGCTCGGCGAACAGCGGCCCGCCGCCGCACCCGTGGTCGTCGCGGCCGGTGTCACCGACGAGCCGATGGCCGTGGTCGCCATGGCCTGCCGCTTCCCCGGCGGGGTCACCACCCCCGAGGAACTGTGGGACCTCATGGCCGCCGAGGTCGACGCGGTGTCCACCCCGCCCGCCGACCGCGGCTGGGACCTCGACTCGATGTACGACCCCGACTCCGAACGGCAGGGCACCACCTACAGCCGTGAGGGCGGCTTCATCCAGGACGTCGCCGGATTCGACCCGGCGTTCTTCGGGATCTCCCCGCGCGAGGCCCTCGCCATGGACCCGCAGCAGCGCCTGCTGCTGGAGACCTCCTGGGAGACGTTTGAACGCGCCGGCATCGACCCGGAGACCCTGCGCTCCACCGCCACC
Source organism: Streptomyces yamdrokensis (assembly GCF_053890455.1). NCBI lineage: Bacteria > Bacillati > Actinomycetota > Actinomycetes > Kitasatosporales > Streptomycetaceae > Streptomyces > Streptomyces yamdrokensis. The sequence goes on along the minus strand of NZ_CM132679.1, from coordinate 253,921 downwards.
GGAGTCTTCGTCGGCACCATCAACACCGACTACCAGGTCCGCCTCGGCGGGGCCGCCGCCCAGGAGCAGCTGGCCGGTCACCTCATGACGGGCAACGCCTCCAGCATCGCCTCCGGCCGTCTGTCCTACACATACGGCTTCGAGGGCCCCGCCGTCACCATGGACACCGGTTGTTCGTCCTCGATGGTCGCCCTGCACCTGGCCCTGCAGTCGCTGCGCACCGGCGAGTGCACCATGGCCCTGGCCGGCGGCGTCACCGTCATGTCCACCCCCGAGCCCTACGTGGAGTTCTCCCGGCAGCGGGGCCTCGCCCGCGACGGCCGCTGCAAGGCGTTCGCCGAGGGCGCCGACGGCATGGGCTTCGCCGAGGGCGTCGGCCTCGTCCTGCTGGAGCGGCTGTCCGACGCCCGCCGCAACGGCCACCCCGTCCTCGCCGTGGTGCGCGGCTCCGCCCTCAACCAGGACGGCGCCTCCAACGGGCTCACCGCCCCCAACGGACCCTCCCAGCAGCGCGTCATCCGTCAGGCCCTCGCCAACGCCGGACTGTCCGCCGCCGAGGTCGACGTGGTCGAGGCGCACGGCACCGGTACCCCGCTCGGCGACCCGATCGAGGCCCAGGCCATCCTCGCCACCTACGGTCAGGACCGTCCGGCGGAGCGGCCGCTGCTGCTCGGCTCGCTGAAGTCGAACATCGGCCACACCCAGGCCGCCGCGGGAGTCGGCGGCATGATGAAGATGGTGCTCGCGATGCGGCACGGCATGGTGCCCAAGAGCCTGCACATCACCGACCCCACCTCGGTCGTCGACTGGTCCAGCGGTGCCGTCCGCCTGGTCACCGAGGCCACCCCCTGGCCGGACGCCGGCCACCCCCGCCGCGCGGGCATCTCCTCCTTCGGCATCAGCGGCACCAACGGCCACCTCATCCTCGAGCAGGCCCCGGAACCCGAGCCCGCCGACGGGGCGGAAGACCCGGCCGCGGAGACGGACGGCGTACTCACCGAAGCGGCCCGGGTTCCGGCGTGGTTGCCGTGGGTGGTGTCGGCGAAGTCGCGTGGGGCGGTGCGGGAGCAGGCGGCGCGGCTGGCGGTGTCCGTGCGCGGCGCGGACACCGGCTCCGGTGCGGGTGCGCTGGATGTGGCGCACTCGCTGGTGTCGACGCGGATCGCGATGGAGCACCGCGCGGTGGTCGTCGGCAGCGACCTCGACGACCTCCTCGCCGGTCTCGACGCACTTGCCGCCGACGAGCCGTCCGCCCGCATCGTGGACGGCGTCGCCGAGACCGGACCGGGCGTCGTGTTCGTGTTCCCGGGCCAGGGTTCGCAGTGGGCCGGTATGGCGACCGAGTTCCTGGACACGTCGCCGGTGTTCGCCGCCCGTATGGCGCAGTGTGCGGCTGCCCTGTCGCCTCATGTCGAGTGGTCGTTGCTGGATGTGGTGCGGGGTGTGGAGGGTGCGGCGTCGTTGGAGCGGGTGGATGTGGTGCAGCCCGTTCTTTGGGCGGTGATGGTGTCGTTGGCGGAGGTGTGGCGGTCGTGCGGGGTGGAGCCGGCTGCGGTGGTGGGGCATTCGCAGGGTGAGATCGCGGCGGCGTGTGTGGCGGGTGGGTTGTCGTTGGAGGATGCGGCGCTGGTGGTGGCGTTGCGTTCGCGGGCGTTGCGCGCGTTGTCGGGTCTGGGCGGCATGGTGTCGGTGGCGTGTGGTGTGTCGGTGGTGGGGGAGTTGGTGGGCCGGTGGGAGGGGCGGGTGTCGGTGGCGGCGGTGAACGGGCCGTCGTCGGTGGTGGTGTCGGGTGACGCGGACGCGTTGGACGAGTTGTTGGTGGTGTGTGAGGCGCGGGGGGTGCGGGCGCGTCGGGTGGCGGTGGACTACGCGTCGCATTCGGTTCATGTGGAGCGTATCGAGGCGGAGTTGGCCGAGGTGCTGGCTCCGGTGGTGCCGCGTTCGTGTGAGGTGCCGTTCTATTCGACGGTGTCGGGTGGGGTGGTCGACACGGCCGGGCTGGATGCGGGGTACTGGTACCGGAACCTGCGCGGGACGGTTCGGTTCGAGGCGGCGACGCGTGCGCTGCTGGCGGACGGTTTCCGGGTGCTGGTGGAGGTGAGTGCGCATCCGGTGGTGGCGACCGGGGTGCGCGAGACGGTCGAGGACGCGGGTGTCCCGGCCGGTGTGGTGGGTACGCTGCGGCGTGACGAGGGTGGTTGGGAGCGGTTCACGCTGTCGCTGGGCGAGGCGTGGGCGTGCGGCGCGGACGTGGACTGGGACGCCTTCTACGCCGGCACCCGCCCGCGCCGCGTCGACCTCCCCACCTACCCCTTCCAACGGCAGCACTACTGGCCCCGCTTCGCCGACCCCTCCGGCGACGTCACCTCCGCCGGACTGGAATCGCCCGACCACCCGCTGCTCGGCGCCTCCGTGGAACTCGCCGGCGGTGACGGACTCGTCGCCACCGCCCGCTGGTCCCTGCGCAGCCAGCCCTGGCTCGCCGATCACGCGGTCTCCGGCACCGTCATCGTCCCCGGCACCGCACTCGTGGAGTCCGTCATCCGCGCCGGTGACGTCCTCGGCGTCGGCAGCGTCGACGAACTGACCCTCCAGGCCCCCGTCGTCCTCCAGGAGCGCGGCGAGGTCCAGGTCCAGATCGGCATCGGCGACGCCGACGACTCCGGCCGCCGCCCCGTCACCGTCCACACCCGGGCCACCGGCCCCGACGGCGACACCGAGGACCTGTGGACCCTGCGCGCCCAGGGCACCCTCGCCGAGCCGGGCGCCCCCGCCGTGGAGCGGCCGGAGGACTTCACCGCCTGGCCGCCGCCCGGCGCCACCGCCCTGGCCGCCGACGGCTTCTACGACCTGCTCGCCGGCCGCGGCTACGAGTACGGCCCCGTCTTCCAGGGCGTCCGCGCCACCTGGCGGCGCGGCGACGACGTGTTCGCCGAGGTCCTCCTGCCCGAGCAGGTGCGCGGCGACGCCGCCCGGTTCGGCATCCACCCCGCCCTGCTCGACGCCGCCCTGCACGCCGCCGGGCTCGCCCCCGGCGGCGACGACCGCACCGTCGTCCCCTTCGCCTGGTCCGGTGTGTCCCTGTACGCCACCGGCGCCACCGCGCTGCGGGTACGGATCTCCCCGGCCGGCGAGGACACCGTCACCGTCCACCTGACAGACCCGAGCGGGGCGCCCGTCGCCGTCATCGAATCGCTGGCCGTCCGCGAGGTGGCCGCCGAGAGCCTCGACCCGTCCGCACGGGCCGCCCGCGACTGGCTGTTCCACCTCGACTGGACCCCCCTCACGCCTGCCGCCACCCCCGCCGACGCGACCGGCTGGGCCGTGCTCGGCACCCCGGACACCCCCGTCACCGCCCCCGACGGCACCCCGCTGCCCGCCCTCCCCGACCTCACCGCTCTCGACGACGTCACCGGCCGCCCCCCCGCCGCCGTCCTGCTGTTCGCAGGGCAGATCGCGACGGCCGCACCCGGTGAGGACGCGCCGGCCGCCGTCCGTCCCGGCGACGACACCCCGGCCGTCCCGGACACCGTCCTCGGCGAGGTCCTGACCACCGTCAACGACTGGCTCGCCGACGACCGCACCGCGGACATCCCCCTCGTCGTGGTCACCCGGGGGGCCGTCGCCACCGGACCCGGCGACCCCGCGCACGACCTGCCCGGCGCCGCCGTCTGGGGCCTGGTGCGCTCCGCGCAGTCCCAGCACCCCGGCCGCCTCGTCCTCGCCGACCTCGACGTCCACGAGGACTCCTGGCAGGCCCTGCCCGCCGCGCTCGCCACCGGCGAACCGCAGCTCGCCCTGCGCCAGGGCGCCGCCCACGCGCCCCGACTGACCCGCCCCCGCACCGCCGACACCCTGGCCGCGCCCGACGGCGCCGACGCCTGGCGCCTCGACATCCCGGTGAAGGGCTCCGTCGACCAGCTGGAACTGGTGCCCTGCCCCGGCATCACCGACGAGCCCGCGCCCGGGCACGTCCTCATCGAGGTACGCGCCGCCGGACTCAACTTCCGCGACGTCCTCAACACCCTCGGCATGTACCCCGGCCCCGCCGTGCTCCTCGGCGCCGAAGCCGCGGGCGTCGTCACCGCCACCGGATCCGGCGTCACCGGCTTCGCGCCCGGCGACCGCGTCATGGGCCTGGTCACCGGCGGCTTCGGCACCCACGCCGTCGCCGACGCCCGCATGGTCGCCCCCCTGCCCGACGGCTGGACCTTCACCCAGGCCGCCTCCGTTCCCGTCGCCTTCCTCACCGCCTACTACGGCCTGCGCGACCTCGCCGGCCTCACCGCGGGCGAGTCCGTCCTCGTACACGCCGCCGCCGGTGGCGTCGGCATGGCCGCCGCCCAGCTCGCCCGCCACTGGGGCGCCGAGGTCTACGGCACCGCGGGCGACCACAAGCGGCGCCTGCTGCGCGCCGAGGGCTGGGCCGACGACCACCTGGCCTCCTCCCGCACCCTCGGTTTCGAGGACCGGTTCCGTGACACCAGCGGCGGACGCGGTGTGGACGTCGTACTGAACTCGCTGGCCGGTGACTTCGTCGACGCCTCGCTGCGCCTGCTCGCCCCCGGCGGACGCCTCGTCGAAATGGGCAAGACCGACGTCCGTGACCCCGAAGAGGTCACCCGCGAGCACCCCGGCGTCGCTCTCTACCGGGCGTACGAACTGCGCGAGGCCGGCGAGGACCGCATCCAGGAGATGTTCGCCGACCTCGGACGCCTCTTCGCCGACGGCTCCCTGCGTCCGCTGCCCACCGTCACCTGGGACGTCCACCACGCCCGCGACGCCTTCCGCCACATGGCGCAGGCCAAGCACTACGGCAAGATCGTCCTCACCGTGCCGCGCGCCTGGGACCCCGACGGCACCGTCCTGATCACCGGCGGCACCGGCACCATCGGCGGCATCCTCGCCCGGCACCTCGTCACCCGGCACGGCATGCGCCACCTGCTGCTCACCGGCCGCCGCGGCCCCGGCGCCCCCGGCGCCGCCGCCCTGCGCGACGAACTGACCGCCCTCGGCGCCGAGGTCTCCGTCGTCGCCTGCGACGCCGCCGACGCCGACCAGCTCTCCGCGACCCTCGCCGCCGTACCCGACGAACACCCCCTGACCGCCGTGGTGCACGCGGCCGGAGCCCTCGACGACGGCGCCCTCGAGCACCTCACCCCCGGCCGGCTGCGCACCGTCCTGGCCCCCAAGGCCGACGCCGCCCGCCACCTGCACCGCCTCACCCGCGACCTCGACCTCGTGGACCTGGTGTTCTTCTCCGCCGGCGCCGGCGTCTTCGGCAACGCCGGACAGGCCAACTACGCCGCCGCCAACACCTACCTCGACGCCCTCGCCCACCGCCGCCGCGCCGACGGCCTGCCCACCACCTCCCTGTCCTGGGGCCTGTGGGCCGACGCCAGCGCCATGACCGGCCACCTCGACGACACCGACCTCGCGCGCGTCCGCCGCTCCGGCGTCCTGCCGCTGTCCGCGGCCGACGGCATGGCCCTGTTCGACGCCGCGCTCGCCGAACAGCGCCCGCACCTGGTCCCCGTCCGCCTCGACACCGGCCGGCCGCGCGCGGGCGACGGCGAGGTCCCGCACCTGCTGCGCGCCCTGTACCGGGGCCCGGTCCGCCGCACCGCCGAAGCGGGCGCCGCCGGCGGAACCGACGGACTGCGGCTGCGCCTGGCCGGCCTGTCCGCCGACGACCGGCTCATCCTCCTGCGCGAACTCGTCGCCACCCACGCGGCCGCCGTCCTCGGCCACACCGACCCCGACCAGCTGCACGCCGGCCGCGCCTTCCGCGACCTCGGCTTCGACTCGCTGACCGCCGTCGAACTGCGCAACCGGCTCAACGCCGCCACCGCGCTGCGGCTGCCCGCCACCCTCGTCTTCGACCACCCGACCCTCGCCGAGCTCGCCGCCCACCTCGACGGCGAGCTCTCCGGCGGCGCCCCCGCCACCGCGCCCGCCGCCCCGGCATCCCTTCCGGCAGCCGCCGGGGGAGACGAGCCGTTCGCGATCGTCGGCATGGCCTGCCGCCTCCCCGGCGGGGTGCGCTCCCCGGAGGACCTGTGGCGGCTCCTCGCCGACGGCGCCGACGCCATCGCCGAGTTCCCCGGCGACCGCGGCTGGGACCTCGACGGCCTCTACGACGCCCTGCCCGGCGACCAGGTCACCTCCCGCACCCGCGAAGGCGGCTTCCTGCACGACGCCGCCGACTTCGACGCCGACTTCTTCGGCATCTCCCCGCGTGAGGCCCTCGCCATGGACCCGCAGCAGCGGCTGCTCCTGGAGACCGCCTGGGAGACGTTCGAACGCGCCGGCATCGACCCCCGGTCGGTGCGCGGCAGCCGCACCGGCGTCTTCGCCGGCCTGTCCTCCAGCGACTACCTCAAGCGCGTCACCCACGTCCCCGACGAGGTCGCCGGCTACGTCAACAACGGCAACGCCAACAGCGTGGTCTCCGGCCGTGTGGCCTACACCCTCGGCCTGGAGGGTCCCGCCGTCACCGTCGACACCGCCTGTTCCTCCTCCCTCGTCGCCCTGCACATGGCGCTCCAGGCGCTGCGCCGCGGCGAGTGCACCATGGCCCTGGCCGGCGGCGTGACCGTGATGTCCTCGCCGGAGATCATCGTCGACTTCTCCCGCCAGCGGGGCCTGGCCGCCGACGGCCGCTGCAAGCCGTTCGCCGCCGCCGCCGACGGCACCGGCTTCTCCGAGGGCGTCGGCCTGATCCTCGTCGAGCGGCTCTCCGACGCCCGCCGAAACGGCCACCAGGTCCTCGCCGTCGTCCGCGGCTCCGCCGTCAACCAGGACGGAGCCTCCAACGGTCTCACCGCGCCCAACGGACCCGCCCAGCAGCGCGTCATACGCCAGGCCCTGGCCGACGCCGGCGTCGGCGCCGCCGAGGTCGACGCCGTCGAGGCACACGGCACCGGCACCCGCCTCGGCGACCCCATCGAGGCCCAGGCACTCCTCGCCACCTACGGCCAGGACCGCGACCCCGAGCGGCCGCTGCTGCTCGGCTCCGTCAAGTCCAACCTTGGCCACACCCAGGCCGCCGCGGGCGTGGCCGGCGTCATGAAGATGGTCCTCGCCCTGCGGCACGGCCTGCTGCCCAAGAGCCTGCACGTCGACGCGCCCACCCCGCACGTCGACTGGTCCGCCGGCGCCGTCAGCCTCCTCGCCGAGGCCACCGAGTGGCCCGAACCGGCCACCCCCCGGCCCCTGCGGGCCGCCGTGTCCTCCTTCGGCATCAGCGGCACCAACGCCCACGTCATCCTCGAACAGGCCCCGGCCGAGCCGGAGGCCGTCGGCGAGGCGGACACCGACGACGACGCCGCGCCGGAAGTCCCTGCCGACCGCCCGCTGCCCTGGACCCTCTCCGCCCGCAGCGACGCCGCCCTGCGCGGCCAGGCCCGCGCCCTGCTCGCCCACCTCGACGCGCACCCCGGCCTCGCACCCGCCGACATCGCCCTGTCCCTCGTGACCCGCCGGGCCGCCCTGGAGCGACGCGCCGTCGTCGTCGCCACCACCACGGGCGACTTCCGCACCGGCCTCGCCGCCCTCGCCGACGGCACCCCCTCACCCGCAGTGACCAGCGGCGGCCGGGGCGCCGGCCGCGACCGCAGGGCCGTCCTCGTCTTCCCCGGACAGGGCTCCCAATGGGCCGGCATGGGCGCCGAACTCCTCGACACCTCCCCGGTGTTCGCCGAGCGGATCGCCGCGTGCGCCGACGCCCTCGCCCCGCACGTCGACTGGTCCCTCACCGACGTACTGCGCGGCACCGAGGACGCCCCCGGCCTGGACCGGGTCGACGTCGCCCAGCCCGCACTGTGGGCGGTGATGGTCGCGCTCGCCCAGGTGTGGCGCGCCCACGGCCTCAAGCCCGCCGCGGTTCTCGGCCACTCCCAGGGCGAGATCGCCGCCGCCGCCGTCAGCGGTGCCCTCTCCCTCGACGACGCCGCGCGGATCGTCGCCGTGCGCAGTCTCGCCATCGCCCGCGAACTCTCCGGCCACGGCGGCATGGTGGCCGTCACCGCCCCGCACGACGAGGCCGCCGCCCTCGTCGCCGACCTGCCAGGCGTCTCGGTCGCCGCCGTCAACGGACCTTCCTCCGTGGTGGTCTCCGGCGACACCGACGGCCTCGACACCCTCCTCACCACCTGTGAGGAGCGGGGCGTGCGCGCCCGCCGCATTCCCGTCGACTACGCCTCCCACTCCGCGCACGTCGACCGGCTCGCCGAGACCCTGCCCGCCGCCCTGGACGGCATCGAACCCCGCGACGGCGACATTCCGTTCTTCTCCACCGTCACCGCCGACTGGCTGCCCGGCACCGCCCTGGACGCCCCCTACTGGCACCGCAACCTGCGCGGTACCGTCCGCCTGGAGGAGTCCCTGCACGCCCTCCTCGACCAGGGCCACGACGTGTTCGTCGAGTGCAGCCCCCACCCGGTGCTCACCGTCGGCATCGAGGACACCGTCACCGCCGCCGGAGCCGACGCGGTCGCCCTCGGCTCCCTGCGCCGCGACGACGGCGGCGCCGACCGGGTGCTGACCGCGCTGGCCGCCGCCCACGTCGCCGGAGTCCCCGTCGACTGGCGGCCCGCCGTCGCCCACGGCCGCCCCGTGGACCTGCCCACCTACGCCTTCCAGCGCGAGCGGTTCTGGCTGGAGGCGACCGGTGCCCAGGCAGACCCGACCGGCCTCGACACGGTCGTCCGGCTCGCCGACGGCGGCGCCGTCCTCAGCGGCGGTCTGTCGCTGGCAGCCCAGCCCTGGCTGGACGCCCACCGCGTGCACGGCACCGCCCTCGTCCCCGGCACCGCCCTGCTCGACTGGGCGGTACGGTCCGGCGACGAGACCGGCTGCCCGGGCGTCACCGTCCTCGACGAACACACCCCGATCACCGTCCCCGACCGGGGCCGCGTCGACATCCAGATCACCGTCTCCGCACTCGAAGGCACCGAAGGTTCCGAAGGGGCCACGGCCCACCGGACGCTCACCGTCCACTCCCGCTTCCCCGACCCGGACGGCACCGAAGTCCCCTGGACCCGCAACGCCACCGGCACCCTCACACCCGGCGACCCGGCACCGGCACCGGCACCGGCCGCCCCCGGCACCTGGCCACCCGCAGGCGCCCGTCCCACCGACCCCGGCCGGGCCCACGACCGCCTCGACGGCAGCGGCCTCGACACCGGCGCCCCCTTCCGCACCCTGCGCGCGGTGTGGCAGCACGGCACCGACCTCCTCGCCGACGTGGAACTCCCCGAGGACGCCGGCGCCGACGCCACCCGGTTCCGCGTCCACCCGGCGCTGCTCCAGACGGCCCTCGCCCTGGCCGCCACCCCCGAGCACGCCACCGCGCCCGCACTGCCGTACCGCTGGCAGGACGTCACCACGTACGCCACCGGGGCCACCCGGCTGCGTCTGCGGCTCACCGACGACGGCGGCGGCACATGGACGGTCCACGCCCACGACGGCACCGGGGCCCCGGTCCTCACCGCCACGGCCGCCACCCGCCCGGCCACCCCCGACCGGCTCCCGGCCGCCACGGGTCCCGACGCCCTGCACCGCGTCGAATGGACGCCGTGGACCGACGACACCGACCCGGCGCACCTCACCGGCCCCTGGGCGGTCATCGGCGGCCCCGGTCGCCTCACCACCGCACTCGAGAGCGCCGGCGTCACCGTCCACGTCCACCCCGCCCTCGACGACCTCACCGCAGCCCTGGACGGCGGAGACAACGAACGGCCGACCGTGGTCGTCGTCCCCCACGCCCACGACAACGGCCCCACCGACGCGACCACCCAGGACACCGCGACCGCCGCCCACACCTCCGCCCACCGGGCACTGCACCTGGCCACCACCTGGCTCAGCGACCCGCGCCACACCGCCACCCGGCTCCTCGTGGTGACCGAAGGCGCCCTCGCCACCGGCCCGGACGACAGTGTCCCGGCCCTCGCCGACGCACCCGTCTGGGGCCTGCTGCGCTCCGCCCAGACCGAACACCCCGGCCGCTTCCTCCTCGCCGACCTCGACCCGGCCACCGACAGCGCGGGCGACGACCCCGCGGATCACGCGGACCCTTCGGCCGCCGCCCTGATCGCCGCCGTCGCCGCGGCCGACCGCAGCGGCGAGCACCAGTTCGCCATACGTTCCGGTACCGTCACCGTGCCCCGCCTGGTCCGCACCGCCCGCGACAGCACCACACCCGCGAACCACACCCCGTGGGGCGACGACACCGCGGCCGGAACCGTGCTCCTCACCGGAGGCACCGGCGTCCTCGGCGCCCTCGTGGCCCGCCACCTCGTCACCCGGCACGGCGTACGCCACCTGCTGCTCACCGGCCGCCGCGGCCCCGACGCCCCCGGCGCCGCCGCCCTGCGCGACGAACTGACCGCCCTCGGCGCCGAGGTCTCCGTCGTCGCCTGCGACGCCGCCGACCGCGACCAGCTCTCCGCGACCCTCGCCGCCGTACCCGACGAACACCCCCTGACCGCCGTGGTGCACGCGGCCGGAGTCCTCGACGACGGTCTCCTCGAAACCCTCACCCCCGAACGGCTCGACCACGTCCTGCGGCCCAAGGCCGACGCCGCGTGGAACCTGCACGAACTCACCCGCGACACCAAGCTCTCCGCCTTCGTGCTGTTCTCCTCCTACGCGGGCCTCGCGGGCGGCCCCGGCCAGGCCAACTACGCCGCCGCCAACGCCTTCCTCGACGCCCTCGCCCAGCACCGGCGCGCCCGTGGCCTCACCGCCGTCTCCCTCGCCTGGGGCTTCTGGGAGGACCGCAGCGACCTCACCGGCACCCTCGACGGCGCCGATCTCGCCCGCCTGAACCGCGCAGGGATCCGCCCCCTCACCTCGGACCAGGGCCTCGGCCTGCTCGACGCGGCCACCGCCCTGGACACCGCCCACCTGGTCCCCGTACGCCTCGACCCGCGCGCCCTGCGCGCCGACCGGGTGCCTCCGCTGCTGCGGTCCCTCGCCCGGCCGGCCCCCCGCCGCGCCGCCGATGCCGGGACCACGGGCGGACCGCAGGACCTCCGCCGCAGGCTCGCCGCGCTCAGCGGCCCCCAGCAGCAGGCCCTGCTGCACCGTACGGTCCTCGGCCACGTCGCCGCCGTCCTCGGCCACGCCTCCGCCGAGGCCCTGGACTCCGGGCGCGGCTTCCTCGACCTCGGCATGTCGTCGCTGACCGCGGTCGAACTCCGCAACCGCCTCAACGCGGAGACGGGCCTGACCCTGCCCACCACCCTCATCTTCGATCACCCCGACCCGGCCGCCCTCGTCAGCCACCTGCGGGACGAACTCGGCACCGCGACCGGAACCGGCGACGCGGACCGGCCCGTCTTCGGCGAACTGGCCGGCCTCGAGGCCGCCGTGAACGGCACCGAACTCGACGACCAGGACCGGGCCCGCCTGGCCAAACGCCTCCAGGCCCTCCAGTGGAAGCTCGACGCCACCGCGGAGACCTCCGGCGACGAACGCGACGACTCCGACCTCGACACCACCACGGACGACGAGATGTTCGACCTGATCGACAACGAACTCGGCCTCGCCTGACATCCCCGGCCGGCCACCGCGTCCTTCCAGAACCAGAGGATCCCACCCCCATGGCAAGCTCCGAAGACAAGCTCCGCGACTACCTCAAGAAGGTCACCGCAGACCTGCGTCGCACCCGGCAGCGACTGGAGTCCGTCGAGGCCGGACAGAGTGAGCCGATCGCCGTCATCGGCATGGCCTGCCGCTTCCCCGGCGGCGTCCGCTCCCCGGAGGGCCTCTGGCGGCTCGTCGCCGACGGCACCGACGCCGTCGGCCCGCTGCCCGAGGACCGCGGCTGGGACCTCGCCTCCCTCTACGACCCCGACCCGGGCACCCCCGGCAAGAGCTACGTCCGCGAGGGCGGCTTCCTCGAAGGCGCCGCCGACTTCGACGCCGACCTCTTCGGCATCGCCCCCCGCGAAGCCCTCGCCATGGACCCCCAGCAGCGGCTCCTGCTGGAAACCGCCTGGGAGGCCGTCGAACGCGCCCGCATCAGCCCCGCCTCCCTCCGCAACACCGACACCGGCGTCTTCGTCGGCGGCGCCGACACCAACTACGGCTCCCTCGCCCGCACCACCGAGGAGACCGAGGGCCACAACCTCACCGGCGGCGCCATGAGCGTCCTGTCCGGCCGCATCTCCTACACCCTCGGCCTGGAGGGCCCGGCCGTCACCGTCGACACCGCCTGCTCCTCCTCCCTCGTCGCCCTCCACCTCGCCACCCGCGCCCTGCGCGCCGGCGAGTGCTCCCTCGCCCTCGCCGGCGGCGTCGCCATGATGCCGACCACCGAACTCTTCACCGAGTTCTCCCGCCAGCGCGGCCTCGCCCCCGACGGTCGTTGCAAGCCCTTCGCCGAAGCGGCCGACGGCACCGCCTGGGGCGAGGGCGTCGGCGTCCTCCTCGTCGAGCGTCTCTCCGACGCCCGCCGCAACGGCCACCAGGTCCTCGCCGTCATCCGCGGCTCCGCCGTCAACCAGGACGGTGCCAGCAGCCGCCTCACCGCCCCCAACGGCCCCTCCCAGCGCCGCGTCATCGAGGCCGCCCTCGCCGACGCCCGCCTCACCCCCGACCAGGTCGACGCCGTCGAGGCCCACGGCACCGGCACCACCCTCGGCGACCCCATCGAGGCCCAGGCCCTCCTCGCGACCTACGGCCGCAACCGGCCCGCCGACCGGCCGCTGCGCCTCGGCGCCGTCAAGTCGAACATCGGCCACGCCCAGGCTGCGGCCGGCGTCGCAGGCGTGATCAAGACGGTCATGGCGATGCGCCACGGCGTGCTGCCCGCCACCCTCCACGTCGACACCCCCACCTCCCACGTCGACTGGACCGCCGGCGCCGTCGAACTCCTCACCGAGGCCACCCCCTGGCCCGCCGCCGACCACCCCCGCCGCGCCGGCGTCTCCGCCTTCGGCATCAGCGGCACCAACGCCCACGTCCTGCTGGAACAGGCCCCTGCCCTCGAGGCGGCGGACATATCGGATGGAACGGAAACCCCGGCAGTCGACGCCGCCGTGACGCCGTGGCTGCTGTCCGCCCGATCCGAGGCCGCACTGCGCGCCCAGGCCGAACGGCTGCTCGCGCACATCAACGACGGCGCGGACGCCTCGGGCACCGGCTCCCGGTACGCCGACATCGCCCTGTCCCTGGCGACCAGTCGCGCCCCGCTCCCGCACCGCGCGGTGGTCCTCGCCACCGACCCCGACACCACCAGCCAGGCCCTCACCGCCCTCGCCGCCGCCGAACCCCACCCCGCCGTCCTGGAAGGCACCGCCAGGGACGGCGGTTCCACCGCCTTCCTGTTCTCGGGGCAGGGTTCGCAGCGCCTTGGTATGGGGCGTGGGTTGTATGGGCGTTTCCCGGTGTTCGCGGAGGCGTTCGACGCGGTGTGTGCGGGGCTGGACGGGCATTTGGAGCGGCCGTTGCGTGAGGTGGTGTGGGGTGAGGACGGGGAGGTGCTGAACCGGACCGAGTATGCCCAGGCGGGGCTGTTCGCGGTTGAGGTGGCGTTGTTCCGGTTGGTGGAGTCGTGGGGTGTGCGGCCGGAGTTCGTGGCCGGGCATTCGATCGGTGAGGTGGCGGCGGCGCATGTGGCGGGTGTGTTCTCTCTTGCGGACGCGTGTGCGTTGGTGGCTGCTCGTGGGCGGTTGATGCAGGCGTTGCCGGCCGGTGGTGCGATGGTGGCGGTCGGGGCGGCGGAGGCGGAGGTGCTGCCGTATCTGACGGGTGAGGTGTCCATCGCGGCTGTCAACGGTGCGTCGTCGGTGGTGGTGTCGGGTGTGGAGGCCGCGGTGGAGGCGGTGGCGGAGGTGTTCCGCGGGCTGGGTCGTCGTACGTCCCGGCTGCGGGTCTCGCACGCGTTCCACTCACCGTTGATGGAGCCGATGCTGGAGGAGTTCCGCACGGTCGCCGAGAGTCTTTCCTACGCCGACCCTGTCCTGCCCGTGGTCTCCAACGTGACCGGTCGTGTCGCCGCACCCGGCGACCTCACCGAGCCCGCCTACTGGGTGACGCATGTCCGTGAGGCCGTGCGCTTCGCCGACGGCATCCAGGCCCTGGCCGGGCAGGGTGTCACGCGGTTCGTGGAGCTGGGTCCGGACGGTGTGCTCAGCGGCATGGCGCGCGAGAGCGCCGGCGACGACGCCCTGCTCGTCGCCCTGCTGCGCAAGGACCGCGAAGAGGAGACGGCGGCCCTCACCGCTCTCGCACGGCTGGCGGCACACGGCCTGACGGCCGACTGGACCGCGTACCTCGCCGGAACCGGCGCCCGGCTCACCGACCTTCCGACGTACGCCTTCCAGCACCAGCGCTACTGGCCCACGCCCGGTACGTCCTCCGGGGACGTCGAGTCCGCCGGCCTGCGCACCGCCGACCACCCTCTGCTCAGCGCGGCCGTCGAACTCTCCGACTCCGACGGCCTCCTCCTCACCACCCGGCTCTCCCTCCGCACCCACCCGTGGCTGGGCGACCACGTCGTCATGGGCAACACCCTGCTGCCCGGCACCGCCTTCGTCGAACTCGCGGTGCGGGCCGGGGACGAGGTCGGCTGCGACCGTGTCGAGGAGCTGACCCTGTCCACCCCCCTCGTCCTCCCCGAGCAGGGAGGCGTCCAGTTGCACCTCCACGTCGGCCCGGCCGACGCCGCGGGCCGCCGCAGCCTCACCGCCCGCTCCCGCCCCGAGGGCGCGGACGACCGGCCCTGGACCGAACACGCCACCGGCGTCCTCGCCCCGGGGACGGCTCCCGCTTTCGACACAACCGCCTTCGACCCCGCCGTCTGGCCGCCCGCCGACGCCGAGCCCGTCGACCTGACGGGTCTCTACGAGCGCATGGCCGAGGGTGGATACGAGTACGGCCCCCTCTTCCAGGGGCTGCGCGCCGCCTGGCGCCGGGGCGACGACGTGTTCGCCGAGGTCGCCCTCCCCGAATCCGCCGAGCGCGACGCCGCCGGCTTCGGCCTGCACCCGGCGCTGCTCGACGCGTCCGTGCAGATCTCCGCCCTCGGCGGACTCGCGCGGGGAGTCGTCCCGTTCTCCTGGGAAGGCGTGTCCTTGCACGCCTCCGGCGCCCGGGCCGTCCGGGTCCGCCTGACCCGGACCGGCGACGAGTCCGCCTCCGTCGCCGTGGCCGACCCCACCGGGGCACCGGTCGCCACCGTCGAGAACCTGGTGCTGCGCGCCGTCGCCTCCGACACCGCCGTCGACACGACGACGCGGGACGCCCTGTTCCACGTGGCCTGGACCCCGGTCGCCGCACCCGCCCCGGACAGCGGTACCGGGGAGGCCCCCTCCACGGCCGTCCTCGGTGCCACCGACGACCTCCTCGCCGCCCTGAGCGGGCCTCGCCATGCCGACTTCGACGCACTGGTGGAGAACGGTGAGGTGCCGGCGACGGTGTTCGCCGTCGTACCGCAGACCGACGCGCAGGAGGCCGGCGTGGTCGACTCCGTGCACGAAGCTGCCGCCTGGACACTGGACATGGTGCGTGTGTGGCTGGCGGAGGAGCGGTGCGCGACGTCGCGACTGGTCTTCGTGACGCGAGAAGCGCTCGAGGGCGACGACCTGTCCGGCTCCGGTGTGTGGGGTCTGGTGAGGTCGGCTGTCTCGGAGCATCCGGGCCGGTTCGGTCTGCTGGACGTCGAGCCGGGGGCGGCGCTGTCTGCCGAGGTGCTGGGTGTGGTTCTGGCGGTGGGTGAGGCCGAGTCCGAGGTCGCGGTGCGTGGTGGTGAGGTGCTGGTGCCTCGTCTGGCGCGTGTGTCCTCCGCGTCCACTGTGGACGCTGCCGGCTGGGATGTGGCTGGGGGCACGGTCCTGGTGACGGGTGGGACGGGTGGTCTGGGCCGGATCGTGGCCCGGCATCTGGTGGTCGAGCACGGTGTGCGGGATCTGCTGCTGGTGAGCCGTCGTGGTGTGGCTGCCGAGGGTGCGGAGGACCTGGTCGCCGAGCTGGCCGGGATGGGCGCTCGGGTAGCGGTGGAGACCTGTGATGTGGCTGACGCGGCCGCGGTGGCGGGTCTGGTGGGCCGGTATCCGGTGCGGGCGGTGGTGCACACCGCGGGTGTGCTGGACGACGGTGTGGTGGAGTCGCTGACGGGTGAGCGTCTGGCGGGTGTGCTGCGTCCGAAGGTGGACGCGGCCTGGCATCTGCACGAGGCGACCAAAGACCTCGACCTCACCGCCTTCGTGCTCTTCTCCTCCATGTCGGGCATCCTCGGCGGTCCCGGACAGGCCAACTACGCGGCAGGGAACACGTTCCTGGACGCCCTGGCCCGACACCGCCGCTCGCTCGGCCTGCCGGCCGCGTCCCTGCCCTGGGGCCCGTGGACCCAGGACGCCGGCATGATCGGCACCCTCTCCGACACCGACGTACGGCGCATCGCCCGCGCCGGCATGCCGGAACTCACCCCCGAGCAGGGCGCTGCCCTCTTCGACGCCGCACTCGCCACCGGTGAACCCGTCGTCCTGCCCGTGCGCCTCGACCTGCCCGCCCTGCGGGAACAGGGCGACATCCATCCCATGCTCCGTGGTCTGATTCGGGTGCGGGCGCGGCGGTCGGTTGCCGGTGGTTCGGTGGCGACGGCTGGTCTGGTGCAGCGGTTGGAGGGTCTGGGCCGGGACGAGCGGCGTGAGGTGCTGCTGGATCTGGTGCGTGGTCAGATTGCCGTGGTGTTGGGGCATGCGGGTGTGCAGACGGTGGATCCGGGGCGTGCGTTCCAGGATCTGGGCTTCGATTCGTTGACGGCGGTGGAGCTGCGGAACCGGTTGGGCAGGGCGACGGGGCTGCGGTTGCCGGCGACGGTGGTCTTCGACTATCCGACGGCGAACGCGCTGGTGGGTTATCTGCTGGACGAGTTGTTCGGTGTGGTGGAGCCGGCCGTGGTGGTGCCACTCGGCTCGTTGCCGTCGGTGGCGGACGATCCGGTGGTGATCGTGGGGATGGCGTGCCGTTACCCGGGGGGTGTGTCCTCGCCGGAGGATCTGTGGCGGCTGGTGTCCGACGGCGTCGACGCCGTGTCCGAGTTCCCCGTCAACCGGGGCTGGGACGCCGACGTCCTCTACAACCCCGACCGCGAAGTCTCGGGCACCAGCTACACCAAGGCAGGCGGTTTCCTGCACGACGCGGGGGCGTTCGACGCGGATTTCTTCGGGATGAGTCCGCGTGAGGCGGTGGCGACGGACGCGCAGCAGCGGTTGCTGCTGGAGGCGACGTGGGAGGCGATCGAGCGGGCCGGGATGGATCCGGTGTCGTTGCGGGGCAGCCAGACCGGCGTCTTCACCGGCGTCATGTACAACGACTACGGCAACATGCTCGCCGACGAGCAGTACGAGGGCTTCCGCAGCAATGGCAGCGCCCCCAGCATCGCTTCGGGTCGTGTGTCGTACACGTTCGGGTTCGAGGGTCCGGCGGTGACGGTGGACACGGCGTGTTCGTCGTCGCTGGTCGCGCTGCACTGGGCGGCGCAGGCGCTGCGTTCGGGTGAGTGTTCGCTGGCGGTGGCCGGTGGTGTGACGGTGATGTCGACGCCGACGACGTTCGTGGAGTTCTCGCGGCAGGGCGGGTTGTCGGCGGACGGGCGGTGCCGTTCGTTCGCGGATGCGGCCGATGGTGTCGGCTGGTCCGAGGGTGTGGGCGTTCTCGTCCTGGAGCGGTTGTCGGATGCGCGGCGTCGTGGCCATCAGGTGCTGGCGGTGGTGCGTGGCAGTGCGGTCAATCAGGATGGTGCGTCGAATGGTCTGACGGCGCCGAACGGTCCGTCGCAGCAGCGGGTGATCCGGCAGGCGCTGGCCAGTGGTGGGTTGTCGGCCGGTGATGTGGATGTGGTGGAGGCACACGGTACGGGCACCACGCTGGGTGACCCGATCGAGGCGCAGGCCCTGCTCGCCGCCTACGGTCAGGACCGGCCACAGGACCGGCCGTTGTGGCTGGGTTCGGTGAAGTCGAATCTGGGTCATACGCAGGCCGCGGCGGGTGTGGCCGGCGTGATCAAGATGGTGATGGCGATGCGGCACGGTGTGCTGCCGCGGACGCTGCATGTGGATGCGCCGTCGTCGCATGTGGACTGGTCGGCGGGCGCGGTGGAGCTGCTGACCGAACCGGTTGCGTGGTCGGACGGGACGGGTCCGCGTCGGGCGGGTGTGTCGTCGTTCGGCATCAGCGGCACCAACGCGCACGTCGTCCTCGAACAACCCGAAACCGAAACCTCGGTTGACGAGGGCGTCGGGACCGGAGGTCTCGCCTCTCTCGCACCCGGTACGGTCCCGTGGGTCCTCTCCGGCAAGACCGAGGCCGCGCTGCACGCCCAGGCCGCACGCCTTTTGGCCCGCGTCGAAGCGGCCCCCGACCTGCGTGCCGTGGACCTCGGCTGCTCACTGGCCACGCAGCGCTCCGCATTCGACCACCGGGCCGTGGTCCTCGCGGACGACCGTGACTCCGCCGTGCGCGGCCTGGCCGCGGTGTGCGTGGGGGAGAGTGACCCGGCTGCGATCGTCGGCGCGACCGAACAGGGCCGTACCGCCTTCCTGTTCTCGGGTCAGGGTTCGCAGCGCCTTGGTATGGGGCGTGGGTTGTATGGGCGTTTCCCGGTGTTCGCGGAGGCGTTCGACGCGGTGTGTGCGGGGCTGGACGGGCATTTGGAGCGGCCGTTGCGTGAGGTGGTGTGGGGTGAGGACGGGGAGGTGCTGAACCGGACCGAGTATGCCCAGGCGGGGCTGTTCGCACTGGAGGTGGCGTTGTATCGCCTCCTGGACGCCTGGGGTGTGCGGCCGGAGTTCGTGGCCGGGCATTCGATCGGTGAGGTGGCGGCGGCGCATGTGGCGGGTGTGTTCTCTCTTGCGGACGCGTGTGCGTTGGTGGCTGCTCGTGGGCGGTTGATGCAGGCGTTGCCGGCCGGTGGTGCGATGGTGGCGGTCGGGGCGGCGGAGGCGGAGGTGCTGCCGTATCTGACGGGTGAGGTGTCCATCGCGGCTGTCAACGGTGCGTCGTCGGTGGTGGTGTCGGGTGTGGAGGCCGCGGTGGAGGCGGTGGCGGAGGTGTTCCGCGGGCTGGGTCGTCGTACGTCCCGGCTGCGGGTCTCGCACGCGTTCCACTCACCGTTGATGGAGCCGATGCTGGAGGAGTTCCGCACCGTCGTCGAAGGACTGGCGTATGCGACGCCTCGCATACCGGTGGTGTCGAACGTCACGGGCACGGTGGCCGGTGACGAGCAGCTTGCCTCGGCCGCCTACTGGGTGACGCATGTCCGTGAGGCCGTGCGCTTCGCCGACGGCATCCAGGCCCTGGCCGGGCAGGGTGTCACGCGGTTCGTGGAGCTGGGTCCGGACGGTGTGCTCAGCGGCATGGCGCGCGAGAGCGCCGGCGACGACGCCCTGCTCGTCGCCCTGTTGCGCAAGGACCGCGAGGAAATCACCGTCGCTCTGAAGGCGTTGGCCGAGCTGTACGTCCGTGGTGGTCACGCCGACTGGGCCGCCGTGCTCGACGGGACGGGCGGTCGCCCGGTGGACCTGCCGACGTACGCCTTCCAACACGAGTATTTCTGGCCCGTGGGATCCGCCACCGGCACCGGTGACATCCGCCTGGCGGGCCTCGGTGCCCCGGGGCACCCGCTGCTGGGCGCGGCCGTCGAACTGGCCGGAGCCGACGGGGCGGTGCTCACCGGCAGGCTGTCGCTCCAGTCACAGCCGTGGCTGGCCGACCACGCGGTGCGGGGCTCGGTGCTCGTACCGGGCACGGCACTGCTGGAGCTGGCGATCCGTGCGGCCGACGAGGTCGGCTGCGACACGGTCGAGGAGCTGACCCTGTCGGCCCCGCTGGTCCTGCCCGCCCACGGCGGCACCCGTATCCAGGTCACCGTCGGTGAACCGGACGAAGCCGGGCGCCGTAGCGTCGCCGTTCACTCGCGGCACGACGAGGACGACGACCGCGGCCCCTGGACCCTGCACGCGGAAGGCACGCTGGCCGAAGAGACGACTGCCGTGCGCTCCGGTTTCGACGCGTCCGTCTGGCCGCCGAAGGACGCACGCCCGGTCGACGTGACCGACTGCTACGAGCTGCTGGCCGAGGCCGGCCTCCGCTACGGCCCGGTCTTCCGGGGCCTGCGGGCCGCCTGGCGCCGGGGTGACGAGGTCTTCGCCGAGGTGGCGCTGAACGACGACGTCGACGGCGGCACCTTCGGGCTGCACCCTGCACTCTTCGACGCGGCCCTGCACGCCTCCTTCGCCTTCGGCGACGACGGTGACGGCACGGCGTTCGGCGGTGTGCCCTTCTCCTGGGAGGGCGTGCGCCTGCACGCGTCCGGTGCCTCGGCGCTGCGCGTCCGGCTGACCAGGACCGGTGACGACTCCCTGGCCGTGGAACTGGTCGACTCGGCCGGTGCTCCCGTCGCCTCGGTGGAGTCCCTCGTCGTACGGTCCGCTTCGGCCGCCGGTGGCGGGTCCGGGAGCAGTACGAAGCCCCTCTACCACGTGGACTGGGTACCCGCCCGGGCCATGACCGGCACCCTTTCGTCGAACCCGGTCGCACTGCTCGGCGGTGACACCCTCGCTTCGATCGCCGCCGATGCGGACGGTCTGCTCACCGCCCCCGACCTGGAGGCACTGGCGGAGAACGACGTGCCCGGCACGGTGCTGGTCACCGTGACGAGCTCGCTGTCAGACGTCGTCGAGTCGGCGCACCACGGGACCGCTTGGGCCCTGGACCTCGTCCGGAAATGGCTGGCGGACGAGCGGTTCGCCGAGTCCCGTCTGGTCTTCGTCGTCGGCGCGTCCGAGGACCTGATCGACGCTCCGGTCAGGGGACTGGTGCGTTCCGCCCAGCTGGAGCATCCGGGGCGTTTCGGTCTGCTGGATGTGGAGCCGGGGGCGGCGCTGTCTGCCGAGGTGCTGGGTGTGGTTCTGGCGGTGGGTGAGGCCGAGTCCGAGGTCGCGGTGCGTGGTGGTGAGGTGCTGGTGCCTCGTCTGGCACGTATGTCTGCGGAGCCTGGTTCGGAGGCTTCTGGCTGGGATGTGGCTGGGGGCACGGTCCTGGTGACGGGTGGGACGGGTGGTCTGGGCCGGATCGTGGCCCGGCATCTGGTGGTCGAGCACGGTGTGCGGGATCTGCTGTTGGTGAGTCGTCGTGGTGTGGCTGCCGAGGGTGCGGAGGGCCTGGTCGCCGAGCTGGCCGGGATGGGTGCGCGGGTAGCGGTGGAGGCCTGTGATGTGGCTGACGCGGCCGCGGTGGCGGGTCTGGTGGGCCGGTATCCGGTGCGGGCGGTGGTGCACACCGCGGGTGTGCTGGACGACGGTGTGGTGGAGTCGCTGACGGGTGAGCGTCTGGCGGGTGTGCTGCGTCCGAAGGTGGACGCGGCCTGGCATCTGCACGAGGCGACCAAGGACCTCGACCTCACCGCCTTCGTGGTGTTCTCGTCGTTGGCGGGGACGTTCGGCAGTGCGGGCCAGTCGGCCTACGCGGCCGGTAACGCGTTCCTGGACGGTCTGGCGCGTCATCGTCGTGCACTGGGGTTGCCGGCGGTGTCGCTGGTGTGGGGTCCGTGGTCGCAGGACGCGGGCATGACGCAGTCGCTGTCGGAGACCGACCGCCGCCGCATCACCCGCGCCGGTATGCCGCCGCTGACTCCCGAACTCGGCACCGAGCTCATGGACGCCGCGCTGGCCGGCGGTGAACCCGTCGTCCTGCCCGTACGTCTCGACCTGGCAGCCCTCCGCGCCGAGGAAGAGGTGCCCGCTCTCCTGCGTGGTCTGATTCGGGTGCGGGCGCGGCGGTCGGTTGCCGGTGGTTCGGTGGCGACGGCTGGTCTGGTGCAGCGGTTGGAGGGTCTGGGCCGGGACGAGCGGCGTGAGGTGCTGCTGGATCTGGTGCGTGGTCAGATTGCCGTGGTGTTGGGGCATGCGGGTGTGCAGACGGTGGATCCGGGGCGTGCGTTCCAGGATCTGGGCTTCGATTCGTTGACGGCGGTGGAGCTGCGGAACCGGTTGGGCAGGGCGACGGGGCTGCGGTTGCCGGCGACGGTGGTCTTCGACTATCCGACGGCGAACGCGCTGGTGGGTTATCTGCTGGACGAGTTGTTCGGTGTGGTGGAGCCGGCCGTGGTGGTGCCACTCGGCTCGTTGCCGTCGGTGGCGGACGATCCGGTGGTGATCGTGGGGATGGCGTGCCGTTACCCGGGGGGTGTGTCCTCGCCGGAGGATCTGTGGCGGCTGGTGTCCGACGGCGTCGACGCCGTGTCGGACTTCCCTGCTGATCGTGGATGGGACGTCGAGTCCCTCTACAGCGCGGACCGGGACGTGCCCGGTACGTCCTACACGCGCTCGGGTGGTTTCCTGCACGACGCGGGGGCGTTCGACGCGGATTTCTTCGGGATGAGTCCGCGTGAGGCGGTGGCGACGGACGCGCAGCAGCGGTTGCTGCTGGAGGCGACGTGGGAGGCGATCGAGCGGGCCGGGATGGATCCGGTGTCGTTGCGGGGCAGCCAGACCGGCGTCTTCGCCGGCGTCATGTACCACGACTACGCCAACCTCCTGACCGGCCCCGAGTTCGAGGGCTACCAGGGAAGCGGCAGCGCGGGCAGCATCGCTTCGGGTCGTGTGTCGTACACGTTCGGGTTCGAGGGTCCGGCGGTGACGGTGGACACGGCGTGTTCGTCGTCGCTGGTCGCGCTGCACTGGGCGGCGCAGGCGCTGCGTTCGGGTGAGTGTTCGCTGGCGGTGGCCGGTGGTGTGACGGTGATGTCGACGCCGACGACGTTCGTGGAGTTCTCGCGGCAGGGCGGGTTGTCGGCGGACGGGCGGTGCCGTTCGTTCGCGGATGCGGCCGATGGTGTCGGCTGGTCCGAGGGCGTCGGTGTACTGGTGTTGGAGCGGTTGTCGGATGCGAGGCGTCTTGGCCATCAGGTGCTGGCGGTGGTGCGTGGCAGTGCGGTCAATCAGGATGGTGCGTCGAATGGTCTGACGGCGCCGAACGGTCCGTCGCAGCAGCGGGTGATCCGGCAGGCGCTGGCCAGTGGTGGGTTGTCGGCCGGTGATGTGGATGTGGTGGAGGCACACGGTACGGGCACCACGCTGGGTGACCCGATCGAGGCGCAGGCCCTGCTCGCCGCCTACGGTCAGGACCGGCCACAGGACCGGCCGTTGTGGCTGGGTTCGGTGAAGTCGAATCTGGGTCATACGCAGGCCGCGGCGGGTGTGGCCGGCGTGATCAAGATGGTGATGGCGATGCGGCACGGTGTGCTGCCGCGGACGCTGCATGTGGATGCGCCGTCGTCGCATGTGGACTGGTCGGCGGGCGCGGTGGAGCTGCTGACCGAACCGGTTGCGTGGTCGGACGGGACGGGTCCGCGTCGGGCGGGTGTGTCCTCGTTCGGCATCAGCGGCACCAACGCGCACGTCGTCCTCGAACAACCCGAAACCGAAACCTCGGTTGACGAGGGCGTCGGGACCGGAGGTCTCGCCTCTCTCGCACCCGGTACGGTCCCGTGGGTCCTCTCGGGTAGGAGTGAGGCCGCGCTGCGTGCGCAGGCCGAGCGGCTGCGGGAGTTCGTGGCGGGTGACGGCGCGGAGGCTCGTGGGGTGGACCTCGGGTTCTCGCTGGCGACTCAGCGTTCCGTCTTCGACCACCGTGCGGTGGTGCTGGCGGACGACAAGTCGGCCGCTCTGGAGGCGCTCGCGGCCGGTCTTCCGGACGCGGGTGTCGTGGAGGGTGTGGCCGGCGCAGGCCGTACCGCCTTCCTGTTCTCGGGGCAGGGTTCGCAGCGCCTTGGTATGGGGCGTGGGTTGTATGGGCGTTTCCCGGTGTTCGCGGAGGCGTTCGACGCGGTGTGTGCGGGGCTGGACGGGCATTTGGAGCGGCCGTTGCGTGAGGTGGTGTGGGGTGAGGACGGGGAGGTGCTGAACCGGACCGAGTATGCCCAGGCGGGGCTGTTCGCGGTTGAGGTGGCGTTGTTCCGGTTGGTGGAGTCGTGGGGTGTGCGGCCGGAGTTCGTGGCCGGGCATTCGATCGGTGAGGTGGCGGCGGCGCATGTGGCGGGTGTGTTCTCTCTTGCGGACGCGTGTGCGTTGGTGGCTGCTCGTGGGCGGTTGATGCAGGCGTTGCCGGCCGGTGGTGCGATGGTGGCGGTCGGGGCGGCGGAGGCGGAGGTGCTGCCGTATCTGACGGGTGAGGTGTCCATCGCGGCTGTCAACGGTGCGTCGTCGGTGGTGGTGTCGGGTGTGGAGGCCGCGGTGGAGGCGGTGGCGGAGGTGTTCCGCGGGCTGGGTCGTCGTACGTCCCGGCTGCGGGTCTCGCACGCGTTCCACTCACCGTTGATGGAGCCGATGCTGGAGGAGTTCCGCACGGTCGCCGAGAGTCTTTCCTACGCCGACCCTGTCCTGCCCGTGGTCTCCAACGTGACCGGTCGTGTCGCCGCACCCGGCGACCTCACCGAGCCCGCCTACTGGGTGACGCATGTCCGTGAGGCCGTGCGCTTCGCCGACGGCATCCAGGCCCTGGCCGGGCAGGGTGTCACGCGGTTCGTGGAGCTGGGTCCGGACGGTGTGCTCAGCGGCATGGCGCGCGAGAGCGCCGGCGACGACGCCCTGCTCGTCGCCCTGCTGCGCAAGGACCGCGAAGAGGAGACGGCGGCGCTGACCGCGCTGGCACGGCTGCACGTCGCCGGGGCCCGCGTGGACTGGACCGCCTACTTCACCGGCACCGGTGCGCGTGCACGGACCGTGGACCTGCCGACCTACGCCTTCCAACGGCAGCGCTACTGGCCTGCCGGTGCGCTGACCCGGGCCGGAGACGTGCGGTTCGCCGGGCTCGGAGCGGCCGAACACCCGCTGCTGGGCGCAGCCGTCGAACTGGCTGGCGCCGAGGGCTCGGACGGGGTGGTGTTCACAGGCCGGCTTTCGGTGCAGTCCCACCCGTGGCTGGCCGACCACGCGGTGCAGGGCTCGGTGCTCGTACCGGGCACGGCACTGCTGGAGCTGGCGATCCGTGCGGCCGACGAGATCGGCTGCGACACGGTCGAGGAGCTGACCCTGTCGGCCCCGCTGGTCCTGCCCGCCCACGGCGGCACCCGGATTCAGGTGCGGGTCGGTACCCCCGATGCCGACGGCCGGTGCGTTCTGGGCATACACGCGCGGGGCGAGGACGACATCCAGGCCCCGTGGACCGTCCACGCCACCGGAATCCTGGCTCCCACGGCTTCCCCGAACGGCGTACGGTCCGGTTTCGACGCGTCCGTGTGGCCCCCCAAGGACGCCCGCGCAGTCGATGTGACGGACTGCTACTCGCGACTGGCCGACGCCGGATTCGCCTACGGTCCCGCATTCCGCGGCCTGCGGAACGCGTGGCGCCGGGGCGATGAACTGTTCGCCGAGGTCGCCCTCGACGAAGCAACGGACGGCAGCGCCTTCGGTCTTCACCCGGCCCTGTTCGACGCCGCCCTGCACGCCTTCGCGCTCGACGACGACGGACGCGGCGGGGTGCCGTTCTCCTGGGCCGGAGTGTCGCTGCACGCCTCCGGCGCCTCGGCCCTGCGGGTCCGGCTGACCCGGGACGCCGACGGCACCATGGCCCTGGACCTGGCCGACCCGGCCGGCGCTCCCGTCGCCTCGGTGGAATCCCTGGTCGTCCGGCCCTTGGCGGCCGGACAGCTCGGCGTCGCGACTCACGACTCCCTCTACCAGGTGGACTGGGTGCCGGCGCGGGGAACGACGGCCGCCGAAGTGTCCTCGGAACCGGTGACGGTCTCGGGGGCTGCCGAACTCGAGGCGCTGATGGCGGGCGAGGTGCCGGAAACGGTGCTGGCCACCGTGCCCGGCACCGCGGGCGGTGTCGTCGGGTCCGTACACGATGCGGCCGTATGGGCTCTGGACCTGGTGCGGTCGTGGCTGGCGAACGAGTGGTGCGCTCAGTCGCGTCTGGTGTTCGTGACGCGCGGTGTCACGGAGGGCGGTGACCTGCCCGGTGCCGCTGTCCGGGGTCTGGTGAGGTCGGCTGTCTCGGAGCACCCGGGCCGGTTCGGTCTGCTGGACGTCGAGCCGGATGCCAAGCTTCCCGTCGAGCCGCTGGGCGCGGCGCTGGCGGTGGGTGAGGCCGAGTCCGAGGTCGCGGTGCGTGGTGGTGAGGTGCTGGTGCCTCGTCTGGCGCGTGTGTCCTCCGCGTCCACTGTGGACGCTGCCGGCTGGGATGTGGCTGGGGGCACGGTCCTGGTGACGGGTGGGACGGGTGGTCTGGGCCGGATCGTGGCCCGGCATCTGGTGGTCGAGCACGGTGTGCGGGATCTGCTGCTGGTGAGCCGTCGTGGTGTGGCTGCCGATGGCGCGGAGGACCTGGTCGCCGAGCTGACCGAGCTGGGTGCGCGGGTGTCGGTGGAGGCCTGCGATCTCGGGGAGCGTTCGGCGGTCGAGGCGCTGCTGGCCGGGGTTCCGGTGGACCGTCCGGTGCGGGCGGTGGTGCACGCGGCGGGTGTGCTGGACGACGGTGTGGTGGAGTCGCTGACGGGTGAGCGTCTGGCGGGTGTGCTGCGTCCGAAGGTGGACGCGGCCTGGCATCTGCACGAGGCGACCAAGGACCTCGACCTCACCGCCTTCGTGGTGTTCTCGTCGGTGGCGGGGACGTTCGGCAGTGCGGGCCAGTCGGCCTACGCGGCCGGTAACGCGTTCCTGGACGGTCTGGCGCGTCATCGTCGTGCACTGGGGTTGCCGGCGGTGTCGCTGGTGTGGGGTCCGTGGTCGCAGGACGCGGGCATGACGCAGTCGCTGTCGGAGACCGACCGCCGCCGCATCACCCGTTCCGGCCTTCCCCCGGTGACGGTGGAGCAGGGCATCGCCCTGTTCGACGCCGCGATCGCCGCTGACGTGGCAGTCGTTCTCCCCGTGCGTCTCGACTTCCCGGCACTTCGCGCGCAGGGAGAGGTTCCGCCGCTGCTCAGCGGGCTGATCCGGACGTCCACCCGCCGTGCAGCGGCCACGGGCTCCGCCGAGACCACCGGCCTGGCCGAACGGCTGACCGTACTTGGCGACACCGAACGCCGCGAGATGATGCTGGACCTGGTGCGCGGACACATCGCCCTCGTCCTCGGCCACTCGGGTGCACAGACGGTCAACCCCAACCGTGCGTTCCAGGACCTGGGCTTCGACTCCCTGACGGCCGTGGAACTGCGGAACCGACTGGGCAAGGCGACCGGACTGCGCCTGCCCGCCACGGTGGTCTTCGACTACCCGACCGCGGAACTCCTCGCCGATCACCTGCTCGACACTGTGCTCGGCACCGTGCGCGAGGTGGCTGTGCCACTCGGCTCGTTGCCGTCGGTGGCGGACGATCCGGTGGTGATCGTGGGGATGGCGTGCCGTTACCCGGGTGGTGTGTCCTCGCCGGAGGATCTGTGGCGGCTGGTGTCCGACGGCGTCGACGCCGTGTCGGACTTCCCTGCTGATCGTGGATGGGACGTCGAGTCCCTCTACAGCGCGGACCGGGACGTGCCCGGTACGTCCTACACGCGCTCGGGCGGTTTCCTGCACGACGCGGGGGCGTTCGACGCGGATTTCTTCGGGATGAGTCCGCGTGAGGCGGTGGCGACGGACGCGCAGCAGCGGTTGCTGCTGGAGGCGACGTGGGAGGCGATCGAGCGGGCCGGGATGGATCCGGTGTCGTTGCGGGGCAGCCAGACCGGCGTCTTCGCCGGCGTCATGTACAGCGATTACGGGAGCATCCTCGCCGACGAGCAGTACGAGGGCTACCGCGGCAACGGCAGCGCGGGCAGCATCGCTTCGGGTCGTGTGTCGTACACGTTCGGGTTCGAGGGTCCGGCGGTGACGGTGGACACGGCGTGTTCGTCGTCGCTGGTCGCGCTGCACTGGGCGGCGCAGGCGCTGCGTTCGGGTGAGTGCTCGCTGGCGGTGGCCGGTGGTGTGACGGTCATGGCCACCCCCACCGCGTTCGTCGAGTTCTCCCGCCAGGGAGCACTCTCCGCCGACGGCCGCTGCAAGGCGTTCTCCGACACGGCTGACGGAGCCGGCTGGTCCGAGGGTGTGGGCGTTCTCGTCCTGGAGCGGTTGTCGGATGCGCGGCGTCGTGGCCATCAGGTGCTGGCGGTGGTGCGTGGCAGTGCGGTCAATCAGGATGGTGCGTCGAATGGTCTGACGGCGCCGAACGGTCCGTCGCAGCAGCGGGTGATCCGGCAGGCGCTGGCCAGTGGTGGGTTGTCGGCCGGTGATGTGGATGTGGTGGAGGCACACGGTACGGGCACCACGCTGGGTGACCCGATCGAGGCGCAGGCCCTGCTCGCCGCCTACGGTCAGGACCGGCCACAGGACCGGCCGTTGTGGCTGGGTTCGGTGAAGTCGAATCTGGGTCATACGCAGGCCGCGGCGGGTGTGGCCGGCGTGATCAAGATGGTGATGGCGATGCGGCACGGTGTGCTGCCGCGGACGCTGCATGTGGATGCGCCGTCGTCGCATGTGGACTGGTCGGCGGGCGCGGTGGAGCTGCTGACCGAACCGGTTGCGTGGTCGGACGGGACGGGTCCGCGTCGGGCGGGTGTGTCCTCGTTCGGCATCAGCGGCACCAACGCGCACGTCGTCCTCGAACAACCCGAAACCGAAGTCGAGTTGAAGCCCGAAGCGGCACAGGAACCGAAGACCGCGCCTGCCGTGGTGCCGTGGGTTCTCTCGGGTAGGAGTGAGGCCGCGCTGCGTGCGCAGGCCGAGCGGCTGCGGGAGTTCGTGGCGGGTGACGGCGCGGAGGCTCGTGGGGTGGACCTCGGGTTCTCGCTGGCGACTCAGCGTTCCGTCTTCGACCACCGTGCGGTGGTGCTGGCGGACGACAAGTCGGCCGCTCTGGAGGCGCTCGCGGCCGGTCTTCCGGACGCGGGTGTCGTGGAGGGTGTGGCCGGCGCAGGCCGTACCGCCTTCCTGTTCTCGGGGCAGGGTTCGCAGCGCCTTGGTATGGGGCGTGGGTTGTATGGGCGTTTCCCGGTGTTCGCGGAGGCGTTCGACGCGGTGTGTGCGGGGCTGGACGGGCATTTGGAGCGGCCGTTGCGTGAGGTGGTGTGGGGTGAGGACGGGGAGGTGCTGAACCGGACCGAGTATGCCCAGGCGGGGCTGTTCGCGGTTGAGGTGGCGTTGTTCCGGTTGGTGGAGTCGTGGGGTGTGCGGCCGGAGTTCGTGGCCGGGCATTCGATCGGTGAGGTGGCGGCGGCGCATGTGGCGGGTGTGTTCTCTCTTGCGGACGCGTGTGCGTTGGTGGCTGCTCGTGGGCGGTTGATGCAGGCGTTGCCGGCCGGTGGTGCGATGGTGGCGGTCGGGGCGGCGGAGGCGGAGGTGCTGCCGTATCTGACGGGTGAGGTGTCCATCGCGGCTGTCAACGGTGCGTCGTCGGTGGTGGTGTCGGGTGTGGAGGCCGCGGTGGAGGCGGTGGCGGAGGTGTTCCGCGGGCTGGGTCGTCGTACGTCCCGGCTGCGGGTCTCGCACGCGTTCCACTCACCGTTGATGGAGCCGATGCTGGAGGAGTTCCGCACGGTCGCCGAGAGTCTTTCCTACGCCGACCCTGTCCTGCCCGTGGTCTCCAACGTGACCGGTCGTGTCGCCGCACCCGGCGACCTCACCGAGCCCGCCTACTGGGTGACGCATGTCCGTGAGGCCGTGCGCTTCGCCGACGGCATCCAGGCCCTGGCCGGGCAGGGTGTCACGCGGTTCGTGGAGCTGGGTCCGGACGGTGTGCTCAGCGGCATGGCGCGCGAGAGCGCCGGCGACGACGCCCTGCTCGTCGCCCTGCTGCGCAAGGACCGCGAAGAGGAGACGGCGGCGCTGACCGCGCTGGCACGGCTGCACGTCGCCGGGGCCCGCGTGGACTGGACCGCCTACTTCACCGGCACCGGTGCGCGTGCACGGACCGTGGACCTGCCGACCTACGCCTTCCAACGGCAGCGCTACTGGCCGGAGGTCAGCACTGCTACCACTGCGGCCGACGCCCGCGCTGCCGGTGTCGATGCCTCTGATCACCCGTTGCTGGGTGCGGTGGTGGCGTTGCCGGGCTCGGGTGGTGTGGTGCTGACGGGCCGGTTGTCGGTGGAGTCGCAGCCGTGGCTCGCCGACCATGTGGTCCTGGGCCGCACGTTGCTGCCCGGCACGGGCCTGGTGGAGCTGGCTCTGTCGGCCGGTGAGGCCGCGGGCTGCGCGACGCTGGAGGAACTGACGCTGGCCGCACCGCTGGTGCTGCCCGAGCAGGGCGGCGTCCAGGTCCGCGTCGTGGTGGGCCCCCAGGACGCGAACCACCGCACACTCACCATCTACTCACGCCAGGAAGGCGCCGAGGACGCCCCGTGGACGACTCATGCCTCCGGTTTCCTGGTGGAGGGTGTGGTGCCGGCGGAGTTCGATCTGGTGCAGTGGCCTCCGGTGGGTGCCGAGGTGGTGCCGGTGGAGGGTGCGTACGAGGTCTTCCGTGAGCGTGGTTATGGCTATGGTCCGGTGTTCCGGGGGCTGCGTGCGGTGTGGCGTCGGGGTGAGGAGCTGTTCGCCGAGGTGGCGTTGGAGCAGGAGTCGGCGGGGGAGGCCGGTGGGTTCGGTCTGCATCCGGCGTTGCTGGACGCGTCGATGCACGCGGCGATCCTGAACGACGGTGAGGGCGAGACGGTGATTCCGTTCGCCTGGAACGGTGTGCGTCTGCACGCGGTCGGCGCCTCCGCCGTCCGCGTCCGCATCGACAAGCTGGACGGCCGTGCCGTCTCCCTGTCCGTGGCTGACGTGACGGGTGCTCCTGTGATATCGGTCGGGTCCATGGTGGGGCGGCCGGTGTCGGCGGGTCAGTTGGGTGCGGTGTCCGGTGATGCGGGTGCGCTGTACGGCATCGAGTGGGTGCCGGGGGTCGCCGGTGTGCCTGCTGCGGTGTGGGTGCCGTGGGAGGAGGTGTCCGGCGAGGGTGCGGTGCCGGAGACGGTTGTCCTGGACTGTGGTGCCGATGCTGGTGTGCTTGCCGGTGTTGATGTGCCGGTGGGTGTGCGGTCGGTGGTGGGCCGGGTGTTGGGTGTGGTGCAGGAGTGGCTGGCGGGTGAGCGGTTCGCCGGTTCGCGTCTGGTGGTGGTGACGCGGGGTGCGGTTCCGGTCGGTTCGGCTGGTGATGTGGTGCAGGCTCCGGTGTGGGGTCTGGTGCGTGCGGCGCTGTCGGAGAACCCGGGTCGTTTCGCCCTGGCCGATGTCGGCGGTGGTGCGGATGCCGACGTGGACGTTGCCGTGGCGGCCGTTGTCGCCGGTGAGCCGGAGGTGGCGGTGCGTGAGGGTGCGGTGCTGGTGCCGCGCCTGACCCGGCTGCCGTCCCCCGAGCCCGAGGACGAGCCGGGCGCGGACGGTACGGTCCCGGCGTTGGACGGCACGGGCGCTGTCCTGGTCACCGGTGGCACGGGTGGTCTGGGTGCGGTCGTCGCCCGCTATCTGGTGGCCGAGCGTGGGGTGCGGGACCTGGTCCTGACGTCCCGGCGCGGCCCGGACGCACCCGGCGCGACCGAACTCGCCGCCGAACTCACCGCGCTCGGCGCGCGGGTGGAGATCCTGGCCTGCGACGTGTCCGACCGGGACACGGTCGCCCATCTGGTCGACTTCCTGGCATCGGACCGTGGTCTGCTGGCGGTGGTGCACGCTGCCGGTGTGGGTGACAACGGCCTGGTGGGTGCGTTGTCGCCGGAGCGGGTGGACGGTGTGCTGGCTCCGAAGGCGGATGCGGCGTGGTGGCTGCACGAGGCCACCCGTGATCTCGACCTTGCGGCGTTCGTGTTGTTCTCGTCGGCCGGCGGTCTGGTGCTGACGGCGGGTCAGGGCAATTACGCGGCGGCGAACGTGTTCCTGGACGCGTTGGCGGCGCGGCGGCGGGCGGAGGGCCTGCCGGCGACGTCGATGGCGTTCGGGTTCTGGGATGTGGGTGCGGGTCTTGGCCAGTACCTGAGTGAGGTGGACCGCCGGCGGATGGCGTCGCAGGGTCTGCCGGTGCTCTCCCACGAGGCCGGGCTGGACCTGTTCGCGGCGGGCCTGGAGCGTACGGAGGCCACGGTCGTTCCCCTGCGGATCGACACCGCCGCCCTGCGTACCCGTACCGACGACGTCCCCGCCCTGCTCCGTGCCCTCGCCCCGACCGTGCGCCGTACGGCCGCCGTCACCGCCGGACCCGCGCGGGAGGAGGCCCCCGCCCGGCGGCTGGCCGCCCTCCCGGCGGCCGAGCGGCACCGTACGGTGCTGCGGCTGGTGCGGACGCAGGTGGCGGCGGTACTGGGGCACGGTTCGGCCGAGGCGATCGGACCCGACCGGGCATTCCAGGAACTGGGCTTCGACTCGCTGGCCGCGACCGAGCTGCGCAACCAGCTCAACAACCTCACCGGACTCCGGCTCCCCGCCACCCTGGTCTTCGACCACCCCAACGCCCTCGCCGTCACCGAACACATCGAGGAGAAGCTCGCGGGCACGGGCCTCCGGTCCACCGCATCCGCTCGACCTGCCGTCGGCACGACGCGGGTTGACGACGAGCCGATCGCGATCGTCGGCATGGCCTGCCGCTACCCGGGCGGGGTGGCCTCGCCCGAGGGCCTGTGGCGACTGGTCGCCGATGGCGTCGACACCGTCTCAGACATGCCCGACGACCGCGGCTGGGACCTGGAGGGCCTGTACGACCCGGAGCCCGGCGCGGAAGGCAAGAGCTACACCCGCCGGGGCAGCTTCCTCTACGACGCCGCCCAGTTCGACCCCGGGTTCTTCGGCATCTCGCCGCGTGAGGCCCTGTACATGGACCCGCAGCAGCGACTGCTCCTGGAGACCTCCTGGGAGGCCATGGAACGGGCGGGCATCGACCCGGCCTCGCTCAAGGGCAGCCGCACCGGCGTGTTCGCCGGTGTGATGTACCACGACTACGCCCTCAACGTGTCACCCTCCGGCACGGCAGGCGGCAGCGTGGTGTCCGGCCGGCTGTCGTACACGTACGGCTGGGAAGGCCCGGCCGTCACCGTCGACACCGCCTGCTCGTCCTCCCTGGTGGCCCTGCACCTCGCGGTCCAGGCGCTGCGCTCGGGTGAGTGCTCGCTCGCGGTGGCCGGCGGTGCCACGGTGATGTCGACACCGGGCATGTTCGTCGAGTTCAGCCGGCAGCGCGGTCTGTCCGTGGACGGCCGATGCAAGGCGTTCGCGGGTGCGGCCGACGGCGTCGGCTGGTCCGAAGGCGTCGGTGTTCTCCTCGTCGAGCGTCTCTCCGACGCCGTACGCAACGGGCACCGCGTCCTCGCGGTCGTCCGGGGCACCGCCGTCAACCAGGACGGCGCGTCCAACGGCTTCACCGCCCCCAACGGGCCGTCGCAGCAGCGCGTCATCCGGCAGGCGCTCGAGGCCGCCGGAGTCGCCGCCTCCGAGGTCGATGTCGTCGAGGCGCACGGTACGGGCACCACCCTGGGCGACCCGATCGAGGCGCAGGCCCTGCTCGCCACCTACGGTCAGGACCGTCCCGCCGACCGGCCGCTGCTGCTCGGCTCCATCAAGTCGAACATCGGGCACGCCCAGGCCGCCGCAGGTGTCGCCGGCGTCATCAAGATGGTGATGGCCATGGAGCACGGCTCCGTGCCGCGCACCCTGCACGTCGACCGGCCCTCGCCGCACGTCGACTGGACCGAGGGCAACGCGGAACTGGTCGTCGAGGAACGGCCGTGGCCGGACGCCGGACGTCCGCGCCGTGCGAGTGTCTCCGCGTTCGGGCTCAGCGGCACCAACGCGCACGTCGTTCTGGAGCAGGCACCCGCCTCCACCTCCGCCACCGGGCCGCGACCGGTGGACGGCGACGGCGAACGTTCGACGCCCCCGCTGACCTGGACGGTGTCCGCCGCGACCCCCGAGGCGCTGCGCGCCCAGGCAGGACGACTCCTCGACCACCTCACGGACCGTCCGGAGCAGGACCCGCTGGACACGGCTTACGCACTGGCCACCTCCCGCACGGTGCTGGAGTCCCGAGCCGTCGTACTCGGCGCCGACCGCGACGACCTTCTCGACGGGCTGCGTACGCTCGCCCGCGGCGAATCGTCCCCGGCCGTCCTCCACGGCACCGCCAGGGACGGCGGTTCCACCGCCTTCCTGTTCTCGGGGCAGGGTTCGCAGCGCCTTGGTATGGGGCGTGAACTGCACGCGTGTTTCCCGGTGTTCGCGGAGGCGTTCGACGCGGTGTGTGCGGGGCTGGACGGGCATTTGGAGCGGCCGTTGCGTGAGGTGGTGTGGGGTGAGGACGGGGAGGTGCTGAACCGGACCGAGTATGCCCAGGCGGGGCTGTTCGCACTGGAGGTGGCGTTGTATCGCCTCCTGGACGCCTGGGGTGTGCGGCCGGAGTTCGTGGCCGGGCATTCGATCGGTGAGGTGGCGGCGGCGCATGTGGCGGGTGTGTTCTCTCTTGCGGACGCGTGTGCGTTGGTGGCTGCTCGTGGGCGGTTGATGCAGGCGTTGCCGGCCGGTGGTGCGATGGTGGCGGTCGGGGCGGCGGAGGCGGAGGTGCTGCCGTATCTGACGGGTGAGGTGTCCATCGCGGCTGTCAACGGTGCGTCGTCGGTGGTGGTGTCGGGTGTGGAGGCCGCGGTGGAGGCGGTGGCGGAGGTGTTCCGCGGGCTGGGTCGTCGTACGTCCCGGCTGCGGGTCTCGCACGCGTTCCACTCGCCGTTGATGGAGCCGATGCTGGAGGAGTTCCGCACCGTCGTCGAGAGTCTTTCCTACGCCGACCCTGTCCTGCCCGTGGTCTCCAACGTGACCGGTCGTGTCGCCGCACCCGGCGACCTCACCGAGCCTGCCTACTGGGTGACGCATGTCCGTGAGGCCGTGCGCTTCGCCGACGGCATCCAGGCCCTGCGCACCGCCGGAGTCGGCCGCTGCGTCGAAATCGGCCCAGAGGCCGTTCTGACCGGCATGGCACGTACCTGCCTCGACGACGGCGACGACACCGGTGTCCTGCTGGTACCGCTCGCACGCAAGGGCCGGGACGAGGCCAGCGCCCTTCTCACCGCGCTCGGCCACCTGCACAGCGACGGAGTTTCCGTCGACTGGCCGGCGTACTTCGCCGGAGCCGGCGCACGGACCGTGGACCTGCCGACCTACGCCTTCCAGCGGCAGCGCTACTGGCTGCACGCCACGGACGGTGTCGCCGCCGTCCCCGTCGGCGCCGGTGTGGACGCCTCCGATCACCCGTTGCTGGGTGCGGTGGTGGCGTTGCCGGACTCGGGTGGTGTGGTGCTGACGGGCCGGTTGTCGGTGGAGTCGCAGCCGTGGCTCGCCGACCATGTGGTCCTGGGCCGCACGTTGCTGCCCGGCGCCGTACTGGTCGAACTCGCCCTGTCGGCCGGTGAGGCCGCGGGCTGCGCGACGCTGGAGGAACTGACGCTGGCCGCACCGCTGGTGCTGCCCGAGCGGGGCGGCGTCCAGATGCGTGTGGTGGTCGGCCCGGAGAACGGCGGTCGCCGCACGGTCGCCGTCTACTCACGCTCCGAGGACACCGCACAGGACTGGTCCACTCATGCCTCCGGTTTCCTGGTGGAGGGTGTGGTGCCGGCGGAGTTCGATCTGGTGCAGTGGCCTCCGGTGGGTGCCGAGGTGGTGCCGGTGGAGGGTGCGTACGAGGTCTTCCGTGAGCGTGGTTATGGCTATGGTCCGGTGTTCCGGGGGCTGCGTGCGGTGTGGCGTCGGGGTAAGGAGCTGTTCGCCGAGGTGGCGTTGGAGCAGGAGTCGGCGGGGGAGGCCGGTGGGTTCGGTCTGCATCCGGCGTTGCTGGACGCGTCGATGCACGCGGCGATCCTGAACGACGGTGAGGGCGAGACGGTGATTCCGTTCGCCTGGAACGGTGTGCGTCTGCACGCGGTCGGCGCCTCCGCCGTCCGCGTCCGCATCGACAGGTCCGGCGACGGCGGAATGCGGCTCGAGGTCGCCGATGTGACGGGTGCTCCTGTGATGTCGGTCGGGTCCATGGTGGGGCGGCCGGTGTCGGCGGGTCAGTTGGGTGCGGTGTCCGGTGATGCGGGTGCGCTGTACGGAATCGAGTGGGTGCCGGGGGTCGCCGGTGTGCCTGCTGCGGTGTGGGTGCCGTGGGAGGAGGTGTCCGGCGAGGGTGCGGTGCCGGAGACGGTTGTCCTGGACTGTGGTGCCGATGCTGGTGTGCTTGCCGGTGTTGATGTGCCGGTGGGTGTGCGGTCGGTGGTGGGCCGGGTGTTGGGTGTGGTGCAGGAGTGGCTGGCGGGTGAGCGGTTCGCCGGTTCGCGTCTGGTGGTGGTGACGCGGGGTGCGGTTCCGGTCGGTTCGGCTGGTGATGTGGTGCAGGCTCCGGTGTGGGGTCTGGTGCGTGCGGCGCTGTCGGAGAACCCGGGTCGTTTCGCCCTGGCCGATGTCGGCGGTGGTGCGGATGCCGATGTGGACGTTGCCGTGGCGGCCGTTGTCGCCGGTGAGCCGGAGGTGGCGGTGCGTGAGGGTGCGGTGCTGGTGCCGCGCCTGACCCGGCTGCCGTCCCCCGACCATGACAGCGCAGAGGCCGCCGAAAGGATGGTGCCCGCCCTGGACGGCACGGGCGCTGTCCTGGTCACCGGTGGCACGGGTGGTCTGGGTGCGGTCGTCGCCCGCTATCTGGTGGCCGAGCGTGGGGTGCGGGACCTGGTCCTGACGTCCCGGCGCGGCCCGGACGCACCCGGCGCGACCGAACTCGCCGCCGCATTGCAGGAAATGGGTGCCCGCGTCGACATCGTCGCGTGCGATGTGTCGGACCGAGAGGCGGTCGACACCCTCGTCGCGTCACTCACAGCCGACCGTGGTCTGCTGGCGGTGGTGCACGCTGCCGGTGTGGGTGACAACGGCCTGGTGGGTGCGTTGTCGCCGGAGCGGGTGGACGGTGTGCTGGCTCCGAAGGCGGATGCGGCGTGGTGGCTGCACGAGGCCACCCGTGATCTCGACCTTGCGGCGTTCGTGTTGTTCTCGTCGGCCGGCGGTCTGGTGCTGACGGCGGGTCAGGGCAATTACGCGGCGGCGAACGTGTTCCTGGACGCGTTGGCGGCGCGGCGGCGGGCGGAGGGCCTGCCGGCGACGTCGATGGCGTTCGGGTTCTGGGATGTGGGTGCGGGTCTTGGCCAGTACCTGAGTGAGGTGGACCGCCGGCGGATGGCGTCGCAGGGTCTGCCGGTGCTCTCCCACGAGGCCGGGCTGGACCTGTTCGCGGCGGGCCTGGAGCGTACGGAGGCCACGGTCGTTCCCCTGCGGATCGACACCGCCGCCCTGCGTACCCGTACCGACGACGTCCCCGCCCTGCTGCGTGCCCTCGCCCCGACCGTGCGCCGTATGGCCGCCGTCACCGCCGGACCCGCGCGGGAGGAGGCCCCCGCCCGGCGGCTGGCCGCCCTCCCGGCGGCCGAGCGGCACCGTACGGTGCTGCGGCTGGTGCGGACGCAGGTGGCGGCGGTACTGGGGCACGGTTCGGCCGAGGCGATCGGACCCGACCGGGCATTCCAGGAACTGGGCTTCGACTCGCTGGCCGCGACCGAGCTGCGCAACCAGCTCAACAACCTCACCGGACTCCGGCTCCCCGCCACCCTGGTCTTCGACCACCCCAACGCCCTCGCCGTCACCGAGTTCGTGGAGGCCGAACTGGCCGCCGCCCACCCGGCTTCGGGCGATGACGCGGACGGCTCCACCGGTGAGGACGGCATCCGCCGCGCACTGCGGTCGATCCCGACCAGGCGTCTGCGGGACGCCGGCCTGATGGACGTCCTCCTCGAACTCGCCGAGGACGACGGTGCGCCGGCGCGGGAAGAGGCCGCCGCAGGCTGGGAGGACCAGGACGCCGATCCGGACGACGAACAGGACGGCACCGCCGACGCCCTCCAGGACGACCTGGGCGTACTCGCCTCCAACCACGACGAGACCGAGCGGGAATCCGACACCGCAGGCGTCCCCGAGGCCCCCGCGACCCCCGACGTCCTGCGTGCCGCCCGTGCGGAGACCGCCCGACTGCGCCGGGACAACCGACGGCTCACCGCCGCCCAGCACGAGCCGATCGCCATCGTCGGGATGGCCTGCCGCTACCCGGGCGGAGTGGCCTCGCCCGAGGAACTGTGGCGACTGGTGACGTCGGCAGGGGACGCCATCGCCCCGTTCCCCGACGACCGGGGATGGGACCTGTCGATGCTGCGCGACCCCGAGGCCAAGCACCCCGACGGCTACTACGC
Source organism: Streptomyces yamdrokensis (assembly GCF_053890455.1). Classification (NCBI taxonomy): domain Bacteria; kingdom Bacillati; phylum Actinomycetota; class Actinomycetes; order Kitasatosporales; family Streptomycetaceae; genus Streptomyces; species Streptomyces yamdrokensis. The sequence continues at coordinate 215,706 of NZ_CM132679.1, read as the reverse complement.
GCGGGAGGGAGGCTTCCTCGACGGGGCGGCCGACTTCGACCCCGGGTTCTTCGGCATCTCGCCCCGCGAGGCACTGGCCATGGACCCGCAGCAGCGGCTGGCGCTGGAGTTGTCCTGGGAGGCGCTGGAGCGGGCGGGCATCGACCCGGGCTCGCTCAGGGGCAGTCGTACCGGCGTGTTCGCCGGCGTGATGTATCACGACTACCCCGGCAGCGACGGCAACGGCAGCGTCGTCACCGGCCGCATCGCCTACAAGCTCGGCCTGGAGGGCCCGGCGGTCTCCGTCGACACCGCCTGCTCGTCCTCCCTGGTCGCGCTGCACCTCGCGGTGCAGGCGCTGCGGCAGGGCGACTGTTCGCTGGCCGTCACCGGAGGCGTCACCGTGCTCTCCACGCCCGGTGTGTTCGTCGAGTTCGGGCGCCAGGGCGGCCTGGCGCCCGACGGCCGGTGCAAGTCGTTCGCCGCGGCGGCCGACGGCACCGGGTTCTCCGAGGGCGCCGGCTTCCTCGTGATCGAGCGGCTGTCCGACGCGCTGCGCAACGGGCACGAGGTGCTGGCCGTGGTCCGGGGCTCCGCCGTCAACCAGGACGGCGCGAGCAACGGGCTCACCGCCCCCAACGGCCCGAGCCAGCGCCGCGTCATCCGCCAGGCCCTCGCCAACGCGCGGCTCGCCGCCGACCAGATCGACGTGGTGGAGGCGCACGGCACGGGCACCACCCTGGGCGACCCGATCGAGGCCCAGGCGCTGCTCACGACCTACGGGCAGGACCGGCCCGACGAACGCCCGCTGTGGCTCGGCTCGGTGAAGTCCAACATCGGTCACACACAGGCGGCCGCCGGTGTCGCCGGCGTCATCAAGATGGTGATGGCGATGCGGCACGGCGTTCTGCCCGCCACACTCAACGTGGACGCGCCCAGCGACCAGGTCGACTGGACCACGGGATCGGTCGCCCTGCTGACCGAGCAGCGGGAGTGGACCGGCACGGGACGCCCACGACGCGCCGGTGTCTCCTCCTTCGGCATCAGCGGAACCAACGCGCACGTCATCGTCGAGCAGGCACCGGCCGCCGACCAAGCCGCCCGCCCCGCCCGGAAGAGGCCGGACGAGACGCCGGACGAGACGCCGGCCGGCCGGCCGGCCCCCGTCGTACCGTGGCTGCTGTCCGCCCGGGACCGGGACGCCCTGCGTGCCCAGGCCGCACGTCTGCTGGCGCACCTCGAGGGTGTCCGGTCCGCCGGGGACGACGCGTTCCGTCCGCTCGACGTGGCGTATTCGCTGGCGACCACCCGTGCGGCGTTCGACCACCGTGTCGCGGTCGTCGGCTCGGAACGGGAGGGGCTGCTGGCCGCCCTGCGCGCGGTCGCCCACGGGCAGGAGCCGACGACTTCGGCCGGCGAAGGGCTGCTGGCCGTTCTCTTCCCCGGGCAGGGGTCGCAGCGTCTCGGTATGGGACGGGATCTGTACGAGCGGTTTACCGTGTTCGCCGAGGCCTTCGACGCGGCCTGCGCCGGGCTGGACGAGCACCTGGACCGACCGGTCCGGGAGGTCGTCTGGGGCGACGACGAGGACATCCTGAACAACACCGCTTACACCCAGGCGGCCCTTTTCGCCCTCGGAACGGCGCTGCACCGCCTGGCCGAGTCGTGGGGCGTCGTCCCGGACTATGTGGCCGGGCACTCGATCGGTGAGATCACCGCGGCTCACGTCGCCGGGGTCTTCACCCTGGAGGAAGCCTGCGCACTGGTCGCCGCCCGGGGACGCCTGATGCAGGCGCTTCCCGCAGGCGGTGCCATGGCGGCGGTGCGGGCCACCGAGGCCGAGGTGCTGCCGCACCTCACCGACGGTGTCGGGGTCGCGGCGGTCAACGGCCCGGCGTCCGTGGTCGTGTCGGGTGTCGCAGCGGAGGTGGAGAAGGTGTCCGCGGTCCTCCGGGACCAGGGCCGCAGTACAACGGCCCTACGGGTGTCGCACGCCTTCCACTCGCCGTTGATGGAACCGATGCTGGAGGAGTTCCGGGCCGTCCTGGAGGGGCTGTCGCCCCAGCCGCCGGTGCTGCCCGTGGTCTCCAACCTGACCGGCACCCTCGCCACCGCGGACCAGCTGTGCTCCGCCGACTACTGGGTGCGGCACGTCCGCGAGGCCGTCCGCTTCTCCGAGGGTGTGCGCACCCTCCACGAACAAGGCGTCACCCGGTTCCTGGAACTCGGCCCGGACGGCGTCGCCACGGCCATGGCACGCGAGACGCTGCCCGAGAACGCCGTGACCGTCGCCGCCCAGCGGCGCACCAGCCCCGGGGAGGCCGCCCTGGTCGACGCCCTCACCAGGCTCCACGGGCACGGCGTGTCCGTCGACTGGGCCGCGTTCTTCGCCGGGCTGGGTGCCCGCCGGGTCGCCCTGCCCACGTACGCCTTCCAACGGCGCCGTTTCTGGCCCACGGAGATGCGCATGGGCGCGGGCGCGGAAGCCGCCGGTCTGGCCCCGGCCGATCACCCGCTGCTCGGCGGAGCCGTGGAACTCGCCGGATCCGACGGTCACCTGTTCACCGGCCGGCTGTCGGTCGGCACGCACGGCTGGCTCGCCGACCACGTCGTCATGGGCTCCGTCCTCGTCCCCGGCACCGCCCTGCTGGAACTGGCGCTGCATGCCGCGAACTCCCTGGGCTGCGAGCTGGTGGAGGAGCTCACCCTCGCCGCGCCGCTGGTCCTGCCCGCCCGGGGCACGATCCGGCTCCAGGTCGGCGTCGGCGCCCCCGACGAGTCGGGCCGCCGCTCGGTCGGCATCCACTCCCGGCCCGCCGACGCCCCCGGGGCCTCCTGGACGACGCATGCCGAGGGCACCCTCGCGACCGGACCGGCGGCCTCGGCCGCCACGGACTTCGACGCGACCGTCTGGCCGCCGGAGAAAGCCGAACCGCTCGACACGGACGGCCTGTACGAACGCTTCGAGGACGCCGGCTTCACCTACGGGCCGGTGTTCCAGGGACTGCGGGCCGCCTGGCGCCGGGACGGTGAGGTGTTCGCCGAGGTCGCCCTGCCCGACGGCACCGACGGCGGCGTCTTCGGTCTGCACCCGGCACTCTTCGACGCCGCACTGCACGCCACCGCGCTGGCCGGCGCCGCGGCCGGGGGCGACGGCGGGGACCCGCCGCGGGACGGTGACTCCCCGCAGGGCGGCGGGGTCCCCTTCTCCTGGAACGGCGTGTCCCTGCACGCGGTGGGGGCGTCGGCCGTACGCATCCGGCTCTCGCGGGCCGGCGACGGCAGCCTCACGATCGCCGTCGCCGACACCACCGGCGCACCCGTGGCCACCGTCGGCTCCCTGATGACCCGCCCGATCTCCGCCGCACAGCTCGGCACCGCGGCGGGTCCGGACCGGGACTCCCTCTTCGCCCTGGACTGGGTCCCGGCGCCGGAGCAGGCCGCAGGCGCGGCGTCCGAGGCGCCGGAGGCGGAGACCGGCCCCGCACAGGTCGCCGTCATCGGTGGAGGCCCGGACGACGCCACCCCGGACCCGGCCGTCCAGGACGTCACCGCCGCTGCCGACCGGTACACCGGCCTGGAGGAGCTGGCCGCCGCGGTGGACGGCCCGGTACCGCCGGTCGTCCTCCTGCCCGTCCACACCGGCACCGGCGCGGCCGGCGGCCCCGCACGGGACGCCGGAACGCACACCTCCGACCGGCCGGTGGGCGCCCCCGCCCCGGCCGACCCGGCGCGGGCCGCGCACACCGCGACGGCCCAGGTCCTCGAAACGGTCCGGACCTGGCTCGACGACGACCGGTTCGCCGCCTCCCGGCTGGTCGTCGTCACCCGGGGTGCGACCGACGGAGCCGATCCGGCCGCGGCCGCGGTATGGGGCCTGATGCGCGCGGCCCAGGCGGAACACCCGGGCCGGTTCACGCTGCTGGACCTGGACTCGAACCTGGACATCGGCACCGGGGCCACCGGCACCGACCGCGTGGACCGGCCGGGCACGGCCCTTCCGCCCGCAGCGCTCGCGGCCACCTCCGAGCCACAACTCGCGGTCCGTGAGGGACGGGTGCTCGTGCCCCGGCTGGTTCGGGTTCGGGCACCCGAGCAGCAGGAAACGGCCGGCTGGGACAGCGACGGCACCGTCCTCGTCACGGGCGGCACCGGCGGCCTCGGCGCCGCAGTCGCCCGCCACCTGGTGACCGAACACGGCGCGCGCAGCCTGCTGCTGGTGAGCCGACGCGGCCCGGCCGCCGACGGCGCCGGCGAACTCGCCGCCGAACTCGAGGCAGCGGGCGCCCGGGTCACCGTCGCCGCCTGTGACGTGACGGACCGCGCCGCACTCGACCGGCTGCTGGCCGGGGTACCCGCCGACCGGCCGCTGCGCACCGTGATCCACGCGGCGGGCGTCCTGGACGACGGAGTGGTCGGCTCCCTCACGCCCGAGCGGCTCGCCACCGTCCTGCGGCCCAAGGCGGACGCGGCCTGGCACCTTCACGAGGCCACCGCGGAGCTCCCCCTCGACGCCTTCGTACTGTTCTCATCGGTGGCCGGCACACTCGGCAGCGCGGGACAGGCCAACTACGCGGCGGGCAACGCCTTCCTGGACGCCCTCGCCCGGCACCGCCGTACCCGCGGACTGCCGGCCGTGTCCCTGGGCTGGGGCCCCTGGACAAGGGGCAGCGGCATGACCGGCGAGTTGGGCGAGGCCGACATCGCGCGCATGACCAGGGCGGGCATGCCGCCGATGCCCCCGGAGGAGGGCCTGGCTCTCTTCGACACGCTCCGCGCGGCGGACCTGGGAGCGGCGGTGCTGCCCGTACGGCTGGACCTGGGGGCGCTGAGGGCACTCGGAGAGGTGCCGCCGCTGTTCCGGTCACTGGTCCGGGTGGCGTCCCGGCGTGCGGCCTCGGCCCCGGACACGACGGCCGCCGCGGACCTCACCCGGCGGCTGTCCGAACTCACCCCCGCGGAGGGCCGGGAGGCACTGCTGGAACTGGTGCGCGGTCAGATCGCCGCGGTGCTCGGTCACACGGACCTGGGCGAAGTCGAACCGAACCGGCCCTTCCAGGACCTCGGCTTCGACTCGCTGACCTCCGTCGAACTGCGCAACCGGCTCGGCGCGCTCACCGGCGTGCGCCTGCCGGCCACCCTCCTCTTCGACTACCCGACACCCGGAGAACTCGTCGTCCACCTGTACGCGCGTCTCGCCCCGGCCCCGGCCGACGGGCCGCAGGCGGTCCTGACGGAGCTGGACAGGCTGGAGAGGAGCATCTCCGGTATCGAAGTGGGCGCCGAACTGTTCGAACAGGTCGCGGGCCGGCTGGAGGTGCTGCGCAGCAAGTGGCTGTCGCTGCGCGCGGAGTCGGCCGCGGTGTCCGGTGAGGAGGACGACAGGTTCGACTTCGACTCGGCCACGGACGAGGAGGTCTTCGACATGCTCGACAACGAACTCGGTCTCTCGTAGAGCGCGTTCCGTCCGGCGAAGACACCGGGCGGAACCGCCGGCGCCGCAGTCCGCCACACCGTCCCGCCCGCCCGGCCACAGGCCGGGCGGGCGGGGGCGTTCCGGACGACAGGCCGCCCTGTCCGCCCGCGGCCGCTTCACCTCTTCTGCCGGAGGTCCGGCCCGCTTACCCTGTGACGGGTGACCGTTCGAAGGCGGCTCGGACATCCGCCTGACGCGCTGTTCAGCGGTTTTCCAGCCAGGGCCTCTTCCGCTTGACCTGTTTCGATCGATTCGGTGACCGGGGCGGGCAGCGGGGAGGAGAGGTCCCGAGGAGGCCGAACCGGTGCCCCACGGACCGGGTTTCCGGCGGGTTCCCGGTTGGAACGGAAGGTGTTCGTGGCCCTCGGCGGTTCCTGGCGGCCCCTGTCCGGCGCCCGACACCGCCACGCGCGGCCGGACGCGGCTCCGGGCGTGCCCGTTCGGACCCCGCACGATGCCCGCTCACACATTTCCGCAGCTCATCGGCTCGCACAGGATCGAGAACCCGCGACACCAGACAGCGAGCGGGACCCTGCGGTGTCCCGCCGCACCCTCCGCAGAAAAAGAGGCCCGTGGACGCCGGAAGGCGTCCACGGGCCGGGCCTCGCACCCGGGGGAGTGGTACGAGGGATCAGAGGGGCCGGCGGAACCCGGCCAGGGCGGCGAACGCGCCCGCCGCGCTGATCACCACGCCGATGACCAGCGCGGGTATCGCGTGGTCGAGACCCGGCACGTCCAGCGCGAGGGCACGGGTGGCGTCGATGGCGTACGTCAGCGGGTTGACGCTCGCGACGGCCGCCAGCCAGTCGGGCAGGTCGGCGACCGGAACGTAGGCGCTGGACGCGAACATCAGCGGGAAGATCACGATCAGGGCGAGGTTCTGCAGCGGCTCGGCCCGGCGCAGCCAGGCGCCGGCCGCGATGAACGCCCAGCCGAGGGAGAAACTGATGAACAGCGTGAGCCCGGCGGACAGGGCGAGTTCGGCTACGCCCCCGTTGGGGGAGTAGCCCAGGACCGTCATCGCCAACACCATGATCACGAGAATCTGCACGGCGCTGCGGACGAGTCCCACCAGACTGCGCGCGGCCAGCAGAGCTCCGGGGTGCACCGGAAGCGACCGCAGCCGGGCGACCATGCCGTTGCGGAGGTCCTCCACCAGCCCCACCCCGGACTGCATCGCGGACTGGGCCGCGTTGTCCACCAGGACGGCAGGCAGCACGAAGTCGAGGTAGCTGACACCTTCGGGAAAGTGCGGAGGCATACCCATCTTGCTGAACACCTGGGTCAGTACGAACAGGATGACCACCGGCTGGATGAGACCGAACAGCACGATGCCCGGATCGGTCACCATCGCCCTCAGCGACCGCCCGGTCAGTACCCGTACCTGGGCGACGAACGAACTCCCGCCGAAGTCCGGTGCCTTGAGCGCGACGGCCGCGGAGGCGTCCGGGCGCCGGGCGGGAGTGGTACTCGTGGTCAAGGGGTCCTCCACAGAGGGCGTCGGGGAGCGGTCACGCCGGGGTCCGGGCGTGCTGTTCGGCGAGGGTCAGATACACGTCGTCGAGGGTGGGTTCGCCGAACGTCAGCTCGGCGGCCTCTACGCCCGCGTGGTCCAGCGCGCGGATGACGTCCGCGATCTGCCGGGTGGCGTCGATCGGGACGACGATGCCGTGGGTGCCCTCCTCGCCGCCGGCCGGGGCGAACCCGGCGCCGCGCAGCGCGGCCCCCGCCCTCTCGGTGTCGTCGCCGTCCAGCGTCAGGGTCACGGTGCGGCGGCCGACGGTGGCCTTGAGTTCCTCGGCGGTGCCGGCGGCGACGACCCGGCCGGCGGAGAGCACCGCGATCGTGTCGGCGAGACGGTCGGCCTCCTCCAGATACTGCGTGGTCAGCAGGACCGTGGCCCCCTGCTCGACCAGGCCCTCGACGATCTCCCACAACTTCAGGCGGCTCGAGGGGTCCAGGCCGGTGGTGGGTTCGTCGAGGAAGATCACCTGAGGCCCGCCGACCAGGGACACCGCCAGGTCGAGCCGGCGACGCAGACCGCCGGAGTAGCCGCTCGCACGCCGGTCGGCGACCGCGGACAGGTCGAACAGCTCCAGCAGTTCTCCGGCCCGGGAGTGGGCGGCCCGGCGTCCCGCACCGAGCAGCCGGGCGATCAGGACGAGGTTGTCCCGCCCGCTGAGCTGGCCGTCCACGGACGCGAACTGCCCGGTGAGACCGATGCGGCGGCGGATCTCGAAGGAGTCCCGCCTCACGTCGAAGCCGGCGACCGAGGCCCGTCCGGAGGAGAGCGGCAGGGCGGTGGTCAGAATGTTGACCAGAGTGGTCTTGCCGGCTCCGTTGTGGCCGAGGAGGGCCAGGACCGTGCCCCGGCGGGCGCTGACACTGACCGAGTCCAGGGCGTGAACCGTGCCGAACGATTTGCTGACGGCCTCCGCCTCGATCATCAGATCGCCGGAACCGGAACCGGAACCGGAACCGGCCCGGGTGACGGGGGGCATGGCGAGCCCGCTCATGAGGTGATCTCCCGATGGTCGTTGTGCGCAGGGTGGAGGGCCGGCCACCGGCCGGCCCGGAGGTGCCGCCCGTCGGAGCGGCGGTCCGCGGACCGGGGCCGTTCACCGGCCGGTGCGCCATGACCGACGGCGGTGGCACTCGGCCGACAGCGCTGGGTCGAGCCCGCGGGACTGCCCGGCCCGTCCGGTGGGACCGTGCCCGGCGACGGTCCCGCCCCGGTGGGCCGCACCGCGCCGTCGCCGTGTTCGTGTGCTGGACCCCGGTCGTGCCCCGGACCCCGGTCGTGGCGGAGACGGGCGGGCAGCAGCCCCGGTTCCTTCGTCCGGCCCGCCGAAGGCCGCGGAACAGTGCTCCGGCCGGGAGCGGTCACCGCGCCCGGTGCCCCGTTGAGGTGGTCCGAGCAGGCCGGCGCACACGGCACGCCGGTACGGCTCCCGTCCGGGCGGCCCGTCACAGGACCCCGCCGTCCGGGGTGCCCGTACCGGACGTCCCGTCCATGAGGCGGAACAACTCCTCGTCCGTCGCACCCTCCAGGTCCAGCGTGCCGCCGGCCGGCTGCGTGCCGCCGGCCGGGGCCGCGGCCCGGCGCGTGGCGAGTGCCTTCAGCCGAGCCGCCGTCCCCGGGTCGAGCCCGACGCCCGACGTGAGCAGCGCCTCCAGCTCGTCGACCAGGGCGCCCGCGTCCCGGAAGCGGGGCGGCCCGGACCGCTGGAGCGTGGCGCACACCAGCCGGGCCACCGCAGCGGGGGAGGGATGGTCGAAGACCAGGGTCGGCGGCAGCCGGACCCCGGTGACGGCGGTGAGCCGGTTGCGCAGTTCGACGGCGGTGACGGAGGTGACCCCCAGTTCGGTGAAGGCCAGCTCGGGGCCCGCGCCCGGTGGCAGTTCCCCACCGACCACGGCCGCCAGCTCGCCGCGCACCAGATCCGTCACGAATGCCTCGCGTTCCGCCTCCGTCAGTCCCGCCAGCCCCGCCAGCCGTTCGTCCGGTGCCGTGTCCGCCGCCCCCACCGTCTCCGGGCTCGCCACGGCCACCGCGTCGGCGGCCACCGAGGCCAGCCAGTACGACTCGTGCTGGAAGGCGTACGTGGGCAGCGGTACCGCCCGGGCTCCCGGCAGCACCACCGGCCAGTCGACGGGCAGCCCGTGCGCGTGCAGCCGTACGGCGGCGGCGAGTACGGCCCGTTCCTCGTGCTCCCCGCTCCGCAGCAGCGGTTCCACCACCGGCCCGGTACCCGGCTCCCGGTGTCCGAGCCGCTCCTCGAGGCATTCGTCGACCATCGGGGTGAGGGCTGCCTCCGGGCCGAGTTCGACGTAGACGGTGGTGCGCGCGTCGGCGAGGCATCCGACCGCGTCCGCGAAACGCACCGGCTCCCGGGCGTGCCGCACCCAGTGGCCGGGATCGCGGGCCTCCTCGGCGGTGAGCGGGCGGCCGGTGACCCCGGAGACCAGCGGCACGTCGGGCCCGGCGGGGGACAGTGAGGCCACGGTCTCCCGGAACTCGGGGAGCACCGGGTCCATCAGCGGCGAGTGGAAGGCGTGGCTCACCACCAGCCGGCGCGTCTTGTACCCGGCCGCGGTGAGTTCCCCGGCCAGTTCGGTCAGCGGGGCCTCGGCCCCGGACAGCACCACGGATCGCGGGCCGTTCACCGCGGCGACGGCGATCTCCTCCGAACGTCCCTCGAGCCACGGCAGTACCTCGCCCTCGGAACAGCGGACGGCGATCATCGTCCCGCCCGGCGGCAGCGACTGCATCAGCCGACTCCGCGCGGCGACCAGGACACAGGCGTCGGGCAGGCTCAGCACGCCCGCCACATGCGCGGCGGCGATCTCACCCACCGAGTGCCCCACCAGCCGGGCGGGCACCACCCCCCAGGAGGCCAGCAGCCGGGACAGGGCCACCTGGAAGGCGAACAGAGCGGGCTGCGCGTAGCCGGTGCCGTGCAGCAGCCCGGCCTCCCCGCTGTCCGGCCCGGCCCACATCACCGAGGTCAACGGCCGCTCCAGCAGGGGATCGAGCACCGCGCACACCTCGCGCAGCGCGGCGTCGAACACCGGGAAGGCGGCAGCGAGCCCGCGGCCCATGCCGAGGCGCTGACTGCCCTGCCCCGTGAAGACGAACGCGGGCTCCACCAGGCCGCCGCCCGTGCCCCGGCCCACCGCCCCGGTGACGTCACCGCGGGCGAACCCGGCAGCCGCCGCCGTGAGCGCGGCCCGGTCGGCACCGGTGAGCACCGCCGTACGGTCGTGCAGGGAACGGGTGGTGAGCAGGGAGTACGCGATGTCGCGGGCCGACGTCCGCGGGTGTGCCTCGGCGTACGCGGCCAGTCGCCGTGCCTGCCCCCGCAGAGCCGCAGTGTCCCGGGCCGACACCAGCCACGGCACACAGACCTCACCGGACTCCGAGGCGGTCTCCCGGGCCTGCTCGACGTCCCCTGCCCGCTCGACGTCCCCTGCTCCTTGGGTCTCCTCGGCCACGGCCGGGGCCTCCTCCAGGACCAGATGGGCGTTGGTGCCGCTGATACCGAACGACGACACGGCCGCCCGGCGGGGCCCGCCGTCCCCGGCCGGCCAGTCGTGTGCCTCGGTCAGCAGCCGCACGGTGCCGGACGACCAGTCCACCCGGGACGTGGGGGTGTCCGCGTGCAGGGTGCGCGGCAGCACACCGTGTTCCAGCGCGAGCACCATCTTCATCACCCCGGCCACACCGGCCGCCGCCTGGGTGTGACCCAGGTTCGACTTGACCGAGCCCAGCCACAGCGGGCGCCCCTCGGGGCGCTCCCGTCCATAGGTGTCGAGCAGCGCCTGCGCCTCGATCGGATCGCCCAGCGAGGTGCCGGTGCCGTGCGCCTCCACCACGTCCACGTCCGCCGCCGTGAGTCCCGCGTCGGCCAGCGCCCCGCGGACGACCCGGCGCTGCGCGGGACCGTTGGGCGCGGTCAGGCCGTTGGAGGCACCGTCCTGGTTGACCGCCGACCCGCGGATCACCGCGAGCACGGGATGGCCGTGGCGCCGGGCGTCGGACAGCCGCTCCAGCAGCAGCAGACCGGCGCCCTCCGACCAGGCGGCCCCGTCGGCCCCCTCGCCGAAGGACTTGCAACGGCCGTCCGGGGAAAGACCCCGCAGCCGGGAGAAGCCCACGAACGGCGCGGGTGTCGCCATCACCGCCACACCTCCGGCGAGCGCCAGTTCCGACTCCCCCGACCGCAGCGACCGGCACGCCAGATGCAGCGCCACCAGTGACGAGGAACAGGCCGTGTCCACCGTCAGGGCGGGGCCCTCGAGGCCCAGGGTGTAGGAGATACGCCCGGACAGAGCACCGGCGGAGGTACCCACCGGGAGAAGCCCCTCCAGTTCACCGGACGGGTCGCACACGCCCGTCGCGTAGTCGTGGTACATGGCACCGGTGAACACCCCGGTACGGCTGCCGCGCAGCGTCAGCGGATCGATCCGGGCCCGTTCCACCGCCTCCCAGGCGATCTCCAGCAGCAGGCGCTGTTGCGGGTCGGTGGCCAGTGCCTCCCGTGCCGACATGCCGAAGAACCCGGCGTCGAAGTGGGCCGCGTCGCGCAGGAACCCGCCCTCGCGGACGTAGGAGGTGCCCGGCTGCTCGGGGTCGTCGCCGAAGAGGGCGTCCAGGTTCCAGCCGCGGTCGCCGGGGAACCCGGACACGGCGTCGGCACCGTCGCTCAGCAGCGCCCACAGCGCCTCCGGGGAGGCGACGTCCCCGGGCAGCCGACAGGCCATGGCGACGATCGCCACGGGCTCGTCGCCGGACACCGGGCCGGGCGGCGGCTCCTCGTCCTGTCGGTTCAGCCCGGCCAGTTCCCGGGCGAGAGCGGCCGGAGTCGGGAAGTCGAAGGCAACCGCGGCGGGCAGCGGAAGCCCGGTGGCGGCGGCGAGGGCGTTGCGCAGCCGCACCGAAGCCACCGAATCGAGGCCGTGCGCACGGAATGTGACGTCAGGTCCGATGGGCCGCGTACTGTCCGTGCCCACCACGCCGAGTACTTCGGCGACCGTGGCCACCACCAGGTCCAGGGCCGCGCGCGGATCGGGGCGGGGCGCGTCCGAGGGAACCGGCTCGGGGCGCGCGGCGGCGTCGGCCAGGATCTGCTCCAGTGCCCGCCGGTTGATCTTCCCGGCCGGCGTGCGCGGAAGCGCCGGCAGCGTGACGATGTCCAGCGGGATCTTGTACTCGGCGACGCCGCGCTCCCGCAGGAACGCCGTCACCTCACCGAGAACGACCGGACCGGTCGGCACGTCCCCTGCCCCCTCTCCGGCCCGCGGGCCGGCCGGGGGCGCGGTCACCACCAGGCAGGGGTACTCTCCGAGCCGGGGGTCCGGTACGGCGACCACCGCCAGCGGACCGAGTCCCGGCAGGTCCGCCAGCAGCCCCTGGATCTCCACCGCGTTGAACTTGCGGCCGCCGACGTTGATCAGTTCGGCGGAGCGTCCGTGGAACACCACGAGACCGTCCTCGCCGACCGAGGCGAGGTCACCGGTACGCAGCCAGCCGTCCTCGGACACCACCGACCGGGTCAGCTCCGGCTCTCCGTAGTAGCCGCGGAACATGCTGGGGCTGCGGTAGTACAGCTCCCCGGACTCGCCGGGGGCGCACGGCCTGCCGTCGTCATCGAGGATGCGCATCTGCGCGCCCCGGACCGGTCGCCCCACGCTGTGCGCGGCCACTTCCGGCGGGTCCCCGGCCAGACTGCTGGTGCCGTTCCCGGCCTCCGACATGCCCCACACCACGACCAGGGAGGTGTCCAGGGTCTCCCGCACCTCGCGCACCAGCGCGGCGGGCACGGCGGCGCCCGCGGTCAGTACGCGCTCCGGACGGAAACCGGCCCCCTCCTTCGACTCCCGAGCCCGTGACACCACGTCGTGCAGTTGCGCCGGTACGGCGACCACCACGCTCGGATGCTGCGAGCGCGCCAGCTCCAGGAAACGGTCCACGTCCCACGCACGCAGCAGCACCTGGCGGCCGGAGCGGAACAGCGCCGAGTACATCGACTGCAGTCCGAAGCAGTGGGTCAGGGGGCAGGCCGTGATCAGGGTACCGCCGTAAGGGCCGGCGCTGTCCTCGGTCGCGGCACGGGAGTTGGTGAGCAGTGAGTCGTGCGTGTGCAGACAGATCTTGGGCCGCGCGGAGGTGGTGCCCGAGGAGGGGAACAGCAGGAACGGCGCGTCGGGCCGTACCTCCACCGGTCGGGGCCGCTCAGCCGCCCAGCGGGCCAGCAGGCCCTCGACCGTCTCCGTGCCGTCCGCCGCGTCGTGGCCGGTGACCAGGACGGCGCGCAACGACGGCAGTGCCTCCCGCAGGACCGCCGAGGCCAGCGGGCCGTCGGCTTCCTGGGTGCCGGGCGGCAGCACGAGCGCCGCCGGGCCGACCCGCTCCAGCAGGGCCCGTACGTCGGCGGGGGCGTTGCCCTGGTGGACGGGAAGGGTGACGGCCCCCACCGCGGCCGCCGCCAGGTGCAGCGTGGCGTACTCCCAGCAGTTGGGCAGATGCAGGGCGACCACGTCGCCGGGCGCGACACCGGTCTCCTGGAGACCGCGGGCCAGCGCGTCCACCTCGGCCCGCCACTCCTGCCACGTACGAGTGCGTTCGCCGTCCACCAGCGCCACGGCGTCGCCTCCTCCCCGTACGGCCGCGGCGAACACGTCGGGCAGCGTGAGACCGTCGAGCCCGCCGTCGGCGGCACCGGGCGGCTGGATCACGTAGTCGTCGGCGTGGACGGGCACCATCACTCCCGGGGGTCTGGCGTTTCCGCGAAGGGGGAACCCTCCCAGGCTGTTGCCCAACACTCCGGGTTTTCCCTAGACATGGGCCGCCACCCGGGCGCGGAGGTGTGGCGCGCCCGCAGGAGGGGAACAGACGGCGGGACCGCCGGGGGACCGCTGTACGCTCCCCTGGTGACACGGACGGCCCCGCCCGGCAGCCTCCGCCGGTCAACCGGAGCGGGGCAGGGACCTACCGGCCGTCTTCCTGCGGCAGAGCTTTGTCGCCCGCGAGGTCCAGCCGCCCCGGGAACCCGGTGCCGAGCAGCCGCAGCAGCGGCGCCGCCTTCACCGCCGTCTCCTCGAACTCCGCCTCGGGGTCCGAGAGCGCGATGACGGCGCCGCCGACGCCGTAGCGCAGCCGGTTCCCGCTGAGCACCACCGTGCGGATGACGATGCTCAGATCCACCGCGCCGGTCAGTGAGAAGTAACCGATGGCCCCCGAGTACACTCCGCGCGGTCCGCCCTCCAGCCGGTCGATGATCTGCATGGTGCGGATCTTGGGGGCCCCGGTCATGGAACCGCCGGGGAACGCGGCGCGCACGGCGGCCACCGGGCTGATCCGCGGGCGCAGCCGCGCGCGCACCGTGCTCACCAGCTGGTGCACCGTCGCGTACGTCTCCACCTGGAACACCGGGTCCGCGACCACCGAGCCGACCTCCGCGCACCGGCCGAGATCGTGCCGGACCAGGTCGACGATCATCAGGTTCTCGGCGCGGTCCTTCTCGCAGGCCACCAGGTCCTCGGCGAGCCGCGCGTCCTCCTCCGGGGTGTCACCGCGCGGCCGGGTGCCCTTGATGGGCTTGGACTCCATCACGCCGTGCCGGTCGATGCGCAGGAACCGCTCCGGCGAGGTGCTGAGCACGGCCACCGTCCCGAAGTGCAGGAACGCGGCGAACGGCGCCCGGCTCATCCGGCGCAGACAGCGGTACGCCTGCCACGGGTCCAGGTCGGTGTCCGCCTCGGCCATGTTGGTGAGGCACACCTCGTACGTCTCCCCGGCCGCGATCTCCTGCTGGCAAGCGTCGATCAGCTTCAGATACGCGTCGCGGTCGTGACGCAGCACCACCGGCCCGGTGCCGCCGGCCGCGGGCGCCTCGCAGGCCTCCGGCTCCCAGCCCGCGACCGTCTCCAAAGCCCCGGCGGCCGAATCGAGCCAGGCCCGCGCGGCCTCCTCGTCGTCGTCCTCGGCCAGGGCCAGCAGATAGGTCGTGTCGGTACGGTGGTCGAGCACCAGGGCACGGTCGGCGAAGACGAGGACGGCGTCCGGGTCGGGTGAGCGGTGCGCCGCCTCCCCGTCGCACTCGGCCTTCAGCTCGTAGCCCAGGCAGCCCACCCAGCCGAGGGCGAAGTCGAAGGGAAGCTCGGGCACGTCGGTGCTCAGCCCCGCGAGGTCCCGCTCCAGCCAGGAGAGGAAGGCCGATCTCTCGACGCGCGTGGTGCCGTCCTCGGTGACGGTCACGGTGCCGGCCTGCACATCCGCCGTGGCGACGCGGGCCAGCGGCCCCGAGGCGTCACCCATCACGGACAGCTGTCCGAGGCGTCCGCCCGGGCGGCTGCTGTCCAGCCAGAACGGGTGGTCACCGGTGCGGAACAGCCAGTCGAAGGCGACCTCCGCGTCCCAGCGGGTGCGCAGCCGCTCGACGAGCACCCGCAGCCGTCGGGGCGGACCACCGCCCGCAATCCGGTCACCGGCCCCGGCCGTCACCGCGGCCTGCCCGCCACCCGCGTCCGTACGCCCGGCCGCACCCGTGGAGTCCGGGGACCGCCGCTGCTCCGGAATGCCCTTCGTGACGGCGGGCCCGGCCCCGCCGGGGCGGGAGCGGGAGCGCCGTTCGGTCAGCCGCCGGAAGTTCTCCAGCAGCCGGTGGCCGTCCTGGGTGCCGATGGACTCCGGATGGAACTGAACGCCCCACAGCGGCAGCGTCCGGTGGCGCAGGGCCATCAGCACACCCTCCGGCGACCATGCCGTGGCCTCGAGCTCCGGCGGCAGGTCCGTCACGGCGAGGGAGTGGTAGCGGACCACCTCCAGCGGCTGCGGCAGCCCTTCGAACAGTCCGGTGCCGTCGTGCCGTACGGCGGAGGTCCGGCCGTGCCGCGGCTCGGGCGCGCGGCCCACCGAGGCGCCGTGGGCCAGGGCCATGCCCTGGTGGCCCAGACACACCCCCAGCACGGGCAGCCGGCCCTCCTCGGCGATGCTCGCGCACAGCCCGAAGTCGGCGGGCCGGTGCGGTGTCCCCGGTCCCGGGGACAGCACCACGTTGTCGAATTCCTCGAGGAGGCCCGGCCGCCACCCCGGGTCGTCGTTGCGGATCACCTCGGGCTCCCGCCCGTTGACCCGGGAGAGGTAGTGGAAGAGGTTGTAGGTGAACGAGTCGTAGTTGTCTACGAGCAATGTGCGCATGAGCGTTTCCTTGTCCAGGAGGCGCGTGAGCGGAAAGTGACGTGGAACGTGACGGACACGGGTGACGGTCCGGCCGTGTGCGGGCTCTCCGGTGGTGCGTCGACCACGACTCCTGCGCCTGCCCGGGTGGCGCCGCGGGGGCGGTACCACCCGGGCGGACGTCAGGACGCCGAGGCCGTGCGTGCCAGGTCGAGGGCGTCGGCGATCTCGCCGTTGACCGCCGTCAAATGCTGGGTGAGGAAGAAATGGCCGCCGGTGAACACCCGCAGCCGGAACGGGCCTTCGGTGTGGTCCTGCCAGCGTTCCGCCTCCTCGACCGTGGTGAGCGGGTCGCCGTCGCCGGTGAACACGGTGACGGCGCATCGCACCTTCCGGTCCGGCGGGCAGGAGTACGTCTCGATGGCGCGGTAGTCGCCGCGCAGCGCGGGCAGTGCCATGCGCAGGATCTCCTCGTCGCCGAGGACGCCCGCCGCGGTGCCGTTGAGACGCTTCATCTCGGCGACGATCCCGTCGTCGTCCCGCAGATGCACCTCCTCGGAACGCGTGGTCGACGGGGCCCGCCGGCCGGATGCGATGACGGTGCGCGGTCCGGCACCCTTCTGCTCCAGCCGCCACGCCGTCTCGAACGCCAGGGCCGCGCCCATGCTGTGTCCGAAGAACACGCTGGGCCGTTCGTCCAGCGCCAGCAGCTGCTCGGTGACCAGATCGGCCAGCCGCCCGAGATCCTCGACGCAGGGTTCCCTGCGCCGGTCCTGGCGCCCGGGGTACTGCAGTGACAGGACCTCGGCGGCCGGGGTGAACCGAGCCGAGACCGGGTGGTAGAAGCTGGCCGAACCGCCCGCGTGCGGGAAGCAGACCAGCCGTACCGCGTCGGCGTCGGCCGGGTGGTAGCGCCGCAGCCACAGGGCCCCGGTGTCGTCAGCGGTGGTCACGGTGTGAGTCCCTTCAGTGGTACTGCGGCCGACGGTGCTCCGCCGGCCGGGCGGGTTCGCGGAGGTCCGGGGCGGGCGCACCCGCGGTCGCGGCCCACCGCGACCCGCTGCGCTCCTGTCCGCCACCGGGGCACGCGCGCCGCACGCCCCGGAGCGGTCAGTCCTCATGGACGGTGATCGAGCCGGACGGGCACAGATCACCCGCGGCACGGACCCCGTCCGCGTCCGTCTCCCCGGGCTCCTTCACCAGCAGGGTGACGATCCCGTCCTCGTCCTGGTCGAAGACATCCGGCGCGTTCAGCGCGCACTGGCCCGCTCCGACGCACCGCTCGTTGTCGACGGTGACGCGCATGCTCGTTGCTCCTTGGGGGGGTACTGGATCGGCAGGGGGCCGGGCGCCGCCGGGACCGTCCGGCGGCACCCGGGTGCCGGTGGCCTACCAGCGCACCGGCAGCTCGTGCAGTCCGAACAGGATTCCGTCGTACTTGAAAGCCAGTTCCTCCAGCGGGACGGCCAGCTCCAGTGTCGGGACGCGTTCGAACAGCTTGCGGTAGGCGATCTCCATCTCGACCCGGACCAGGTTCTGCCCGAGGCACTGGTGGACCCCGTAACCGAACGCCACGTGCCGCCGCTCGGCGCGGTCCGGGTTGAAGGCGTGCGGGCAGCCGAACACCTCGGTGTCGTGGTTGGCGGCGGCGAGCAGTGGAACGATGCCCTCGCCCTTGCGGATGAGCTGCCCGGCGATCTCCACGTCGTCGACGGCGACCCGCAGCGCCACCATGTCGGCCACCGAGTGCAGCCGCAGAAGTTCCTCCACCAGCCGTTCGTTGCCGATCCACTGCGGGTTGGCGAGCAGGGTGACCACACCGAGGCCGATGTTGTTCGCGGTGGTCTCGTGGCCCGCGATCAGCAGGAGCAGCAGCACGCCGGACAGTTCGACGCTGGTGAGCTGCCCGGTGGCCAGCAGCCGGCTGATCAGGTCGTCGCCGGGCCACTTCTCCTTGATGGCGATCAACCGGTTGATGTAGCGCAGCAGTTCCCGGGTGGCCGTGGCCCGCTCCTCGTCGGTCGAGGTCCGGATGGCGACCAGGGTGCGGGTCCGGGACTCGAAGAAGTCCCGGTCCGCCGGCGGCACCCCCAGGAGCGAGGAGATCACCAGGGACGGCACCGGCAGCGCGAAGTCGCTGATGAGGTCGGCCTGGTCACCCGCGGCGAGCATCGCGTCGATGCGCTCGTCCACGGTGCGTTCGATCGCCGGACGCAGCTCGCGCACGCGCCGCACGGTGAACTCGGGGATGAGAACCTTGCGGAACCGGTCGTGTTCGGGGGAGTCCAGGCCGACGAACCAACCCGGGATCTGGTCCTGCTTGGGCACGCCCATCGTCTCACCGACGTTGGGGAAGCCCTCGTTGTCCGGGTTGGCGCTGATCTTCGGGTGGGTGAGCACCGAGCGCACGTCCTCGTGCCGGGTCACCAGCCAGATCGGCACCCCGTTCGGCAGGTGGGACAGCACCAGACCATTCTGCTCGCGGTGGCTCGCGTACTGGGACAGGGGCAGCGGTTCCTCCGGTGTGCGCCGGGGGAAACCGACCACCGTGGGGTCGGTGCTGGTCGTCATGTCCGTTCCTTCTTCCTCTTTCTGAGGTTTCCAGGGGTTTTGCGCGATGCCGCGGCGCGTCCCGGCGGTCAGCCCGCGGAGCAGAACTCCCGGACGGCACCGGTCACGTACTCCTGGTCGGCGGCGGTCAGTCCCGTGTGGGTGGGCAGGTACAGGCCGTCCTCGCTGAAGCGGTGCGCGTTCAGGGACGGCCACACCGGGTCGAGGTAACCGGGCTGCCTGCTCATGGGTTTGAAGAACAGCCGGGTCTCGATGCCCCGTCGGGCCAGGTGTGCCCGGAGTTCCTCGCGCCGCTCGGCACGCAGGTCGTACATCCACAGCACGTCCCGTGACGGCATCAGGGTGATGCCGGGGATGTCCTTGAGCCCCGCGTCGTAGCGGGCCTCGATCTCTCGGCGGGCGGCCAGGATCTCGTCCAGCCGTTCCACCTGGGCCAGGGCGACGGCCGCCTGCATGGCCGTCATACGGAAGTTGTAGGCGAGCTTCTTGTGCAGGAAGCTGTGGTCGCGGGTGAACGCCATGGCCCGCAGGTGCGCGAGCTGCTCGGCCAGCCGCGGGTCGTCGGTGAGGCAGATCCCGCCCTCGCCCGCGGTGATGATCTTGTTGGCGAAGAGCGAGAAGCACGCGATGTCCCCGACCGGCCGCACCCCGTGCGCCTCCGCCGAGTCCTCGACCACCCGCAGGTTGTACTGGTGCGCGAGGTCCATCACCGCTTCCATGTCGCAGCGGCGCCCGTAGATGTGGACCGGCATCAGCGCCTTGGTGCGCGGGGTGATCTTCTCCTCGATCAGGGCGACATCGATGTTCAGGTCGTCCCCGCAGTCCACGAAGACGGGGGTCGCGCCTGTGTACGTCACCGCCCACGCGGTGGCCACCATGGTGAACTCCGGAACGATCACCTCGTCGCCGGGACCGATGCCCAGCGCGCGCAGCGCCAGGGTCAGCGCCGCGGTGCCGGAGGAGCAGGCGACGCCGTGCGCCACGCCGTTCCACTGGGCGAACGATTCCTCGAAGCGCCGCACGTAAGGGCCCTGCGAGGAGATCCAGCCGCCGGTGACGGCGTCGGTGACGTACTCCAGTTCGCGCCCCTCGAGAACGGGCCGGGAGACGGGGTGGGTGAAAGACATGCGTCCTCGCTGCGACGGTGCGTGCGGTGGCTGGAAGGGGGAAAGGGCCGGTTCGGCGTCATGGCTTGGGCAGCAGGCCCAGGATCAGGTCGGCTGCCGTCTTGCGTCCGCCGGCCGCCCTCTGGAGCGCGCCCAGCCGTTTTGCCCGCTCGCGGAAGGACGAGTCCTCGACGACCCGGGTGAGCTTGTCGACGACGTCGTCCGGGTCGACGGTCTGCGGCCGGTCCAGGGTCAGGCTGATGCCGAAGTCGCGTCCGCGCACCGCCTGGTCGAAGCAGTCCACCCACAGCGGCCGCACGACCTGCGGCTTACCGAAGTAGACGCCCTCGTGGTAGGCGTTGCCGCCGCCGTGCGAGAAGAACACCGACACCTTCGGGTGGGCCAGCACGTCCAGTTGGGACGGCACCCAGCTCTCCACCCGCAGATTCCCCGGCAGCGAGCCGGCCGGCGGCAGCAGATGCTGCTGCTCCTTCGGCAGCTTCCACAGGAACTGGTGGCGGTCCGACATCCGGCGTGCCACCTCCACCAGCGCGGCGACCTCCTCGCGGGTCAGGCGGGTGATCGTGCCGAAGCCCATGTAGACCACGGACGACTGCCGGTCCAGCCAGCCGCTCACGTCATCGTCGGCCGGTGACTCCGGCAGCGGTGGCAGCAGCGCGCCCACCAGCCGGACCTTCTCCGGCACGTCGAAGGGGTAGTCCAGTTCCGCGATGGAGGAGCACAGCACCATCTCGGCCGCGTCCACCCGGGTCAGGGCGTTGGGCGGGGCTATGCCGAGCTCCTTGCGGATCGCGGCGTCCTCCTTGAGTACCCTGCCCATCGCGGGGTGCAGGAACATGCCCAGCGTGCGCCACTTGAACAGAGCGTTCGCCAGCCTCTGCCGAGTCGTCATCTCCAGCGGAAGGCCGGAGTTGGGGACCGGGAAGTTCTTCGGGGTGTAGGACGTGCCGAAGGGGTTGTGCGAGGTCAGCACATTGCTCGCGACGAAGGGCACGGACAGCACGTACGGGATCCGGTGCGCGAGCGCCAGATCCACGCCGAAGCCGCTCACGCAGTCGATCACCATCAGGGACGGCCGCACCCGCTCGACCACCTTCTCCAGAGCGCGGTACTTGCGGGCCTGGAGCGCCGGCCTGTACGACTGCCGGACCACGGCGCGGTGCGCCTTGAACCGGGAGGACTGAGTGACCTCCCGGTAGACGGTGTCGTCCCAGGTCACCGCCGACAGTTCGGACACCACCTCGCCCAGTGAGGCGAACGACACCTGGGAATCGGCGGCCAGCGCGGCCACGTCCTCGCGGCGGTGCTCGTCGGTGGCGAACCACAGGTCGGGCACACCGCGCCGGGCAAGTTCCCCGGCCAGCACCAGCAACGGGTTGAGCAGGCCGCTCTCGGGGAGACCGACGAAGAGGATCGGCCGTGCGGCGGAGTCCATGAGGGCCCTTTCACGAGATGACTGCCGAGGTCGCCGCCCGCCCGCACGGGCACGAACCGGCGGGAAGGCAGGACGGAGTTGTCCGTGTGCGGCCCGTCGGTCAGGGCCCTGGTCGGGCGGCGCCGACCGCACCCCACCTTGATCTCACGGACGGGACCGGGAAATCCTTAGACTTCCCGTCGCAGGCCGGGACGGACGCCGGACGCAGGACCCCGAGGCGACCGGCGTTCCCTGTACGGTGGGGCGCGCCGAGCGCCCCGCAGCGCCGGGGACAAGGGCTGCTCACCAAAGCGCCGGCCCTGGCCTCAGTACGACGCAAGGGAGACCACGTGACGAACCGGGAACGGGCCATCGGCCCGTCCCTCCCCCTGGTCGGCCGCGAGACCCAGCTGAAAACACTCGCCGCCGGGGCCGCCGCCGCCCGCGCCGGACGGCCGCACATGGTCCTCCTCGACGGGCCGGCGGGAATCGGCAAGACCTCCCTGCTGCGGGCCGCCCTCGACGACGGCGGGCTCCGCGACGGCGCGACCGCGCTGTACGGAGCCTGCCGAGCGAACGACTCCGGAAGTGGCTACAGCGGTGTACGCGCTCTGTTCGGACCGCTCAACCTCACCACACGCCGACGCCGCGCGTCGTCCCCGCTCAGCGGGAGCGCCCGCCACGCCCTGCCCGCCCTCGCCCCCGACCCCGACCCCGTCGACGCGGACACCGCGCCCGGTGCCGCCTTTCCCGTCCTGAACGGCCTGTACCGGCTGGCCGCCAACCTCATGGCGGAGCGCCCCCTGGTGCTGGCCCTCGACGACGCCCACCGGTGCGACGAACGATCCCTGCGCTGGCTGGACTTCCTGCTGCGCCGCGCCGAGGGAATGCCGCTGCTCGTGGTGCTCGCCCAGCGCACCGAGTCCGGCCCGGCCGGGCCCGCCCTGACCGACCTGGTGGCCCACCACCGGCCCGTGCCGCTGCCCCTGACCGCACTGCCGGCCCGTGATGTCGAGACCCTTGTCCGACGCGCCTTCCCGGGTGCTTTGCCGCAGCCCTCCTTCGTCGACACGCTCACTGCCGTCACCGGTGGCAACCCCCTTGAACTCCAGCGGCTTCTGCACAGGCTGCGCGCTGCCGGGGTGGTCCCCGACGCCACGGGCACCCGGTGTATCACCGAGATCGGGGGCCGGGTCATCACCTCCTCCGTGCGCGAGGTTCTGGAGGGCCAGCCCGACCGCGTGCGCGAGGTGGCCCGCGCCCTCGCCGTGCTCGGCCCGGAACGGACCGAACACCTTGCGGCTCTCGCCGGTGTGTCCGTCGTGCAGGCCGAGGAGGCCGTGCGGATCCTGTGCCGGGCCGCGCTCGTCCAGCCCGGCCGGACCGAGCCGGCACACGACATGGTGCGTGCGGCGATCCTCTCCACGGTCGGCTCCACAGCCCTCGCCGGCCTGCGCACCCGGGCCGCCCAACTGCTCAGCGACGTCGGACGGTCCCCCGAGCAGATCGCCGGCCAACTGCTGCTCCTGCCGCGGGCCGACCAGCCGTGGATGACCTCCGTCCTCCTCGACGCCGCCGCGCAGGCGGAACAACGGGGGGCTCCCGAGGCTGCCGCACGCTACCTCGAGCGCGTGATGAAGACCCGGCCCGATGCGCCGGAGGTCCGGATACGGCTCGCCAAGATCCTGTCCGAGACGGATCCGTCCCGCTCCCTGACACTGCTGTACGAGGCGCTGGCCCGCACGGACGACGTTCGCACCCGGGCGAGGGCAGCGGTCCAGCTCGGACTGACCTGCCTCAGCGTCCAGAGGTCACCTGAGGGCGTCCGCGTGCTGACCGAGGCCCTGGACGACCTTCGCGCCGGGCTCGGCCCCGGGGCCGAGCCCGCCGACCAGGAACTCCTCACCCTGGTCGAATCCGTCCTGCTGATCGTCGGGGCAGACGAGAAGAGCACCCTGTCGGCGGTGCGTGAACTTGCGGCCGGGCTGACCCCACCGCCGGGCGACACGCCCGCCCAGCGTCAGCAACTCGCCATGCTCAGCGTGCTCACCGCCATGGACGGCCATTCCGCCGCCCGGTCGGTCCGTCAGGCACGGCGTGCCCTGCGCTTCCCGGACGTACCGCTCGGCGTCTGGTCCCTGCTCCCCGCCTCTCTCGTGCTGTCCCTGGCCGACGAGACCGACGAGGCGCTGGACGCGCTGGACGCCGTCCTGCGCGACAGCCGGCGGACCGCAGGGGCCTGGACGTGGGGTCTCGCGCTCTCCACCCGTGCCTTCGTCCATCTGGACCGGGGTGACATCACGCAGGCCGCGGCAGATGCCCAGACGGCTCTCGACCTGATCGAGGACGAGGACCGGGGCGAGGGCGCCACCATGCCGCAGACCGCCTGTGCCCTTGCCCTCACCGAGCGTGGTGAGCCGGCCAGGGCCGAAGCGGTGCTCGACACCATCAAGCGCCCGCGCATCGAGCGCTTCGCGTGGGAGTACCACTGGTACCTCATGGCACGGGCACGGGCACGGTGGGCACACGGTGACTCAAAGAGCGCTCTGAGTCTGTTGCGCACGTGCGGAGACTCCCTCGCCGAAGCGGGACACGCCAATCCGGTCCTGGCTCCCTGGTGGCTGGACGCCGCCTGTCTGCTGGCCGATGCCGGCCGCATCGACGAGGCCCGGGAAGCGGCCGACCACGGTGCCGGACCGGCCGAACGCTGGGGAACCCCTCGCGCCCTGGGCTACGCCGCCCTCGCCCGCGGAGTCGCCACACCCGGTCCGGAAGGAATCACTCAGCTGCGGGAGGGGGTCCGCCGGCTGGCGACGTCACCGGCCCGCGCCGACCACGCCCGCGCGCTGCTGCTGCTGGGACGGGCACTGCTGGCCGCGGGTGCGCCGCGTGAGGCACGTGAACACCTGCGGGAAGCGGTCGCGACCGCCCACCGCTGCGGCTGCGTGGCCCTCGCCCGGTGGGCCCGTGAGGAACTGGTCGGGGCGGGCGGAAGGATGCGGGAGATCACGGTCTCACCACTGGACATGCTGACCGGCACGGAACGCACGGTGGCCACGCTGGTCGCCTCGGGAGTGAGCAACCGGGAGGCCGCGGAGTCCCTGTTCGTGACGGTACGCACCGTGGAGCTCCACCTCACGAGCATCTACCGCAAGCTCGGGATCACCCGCCGCGCCGATCTCGCGGGCATCCTGCGCGAGGAGACTCCGGCCGCTCCCGGATCCCGGTCCGGTGCGGCCCGGTGAGAGCCATGCGGGTACAAGGCCACCAGGAAAACGTTGTCCCGCAGGTTCGCCGGGAAGCGCGCCGGCGTCCGTACGATCACGCCGTGCCGCTCGCCGAACTCCCTTTCCTGGAGCGTGACCGCGAGCAGGCCGTGCTGTCCGCCGTGACCGGGGAACTGCGGGCCGGCCGGCCGGCCGTGGTCACGGTGACGGGTGAACCCGGCGCGGGACAGAACGAACTGCTGAGATGGGCGGCCCAGCACGCCGCCGAGCGGGGGCTTCGTGTCCTCACCGCTCGCGCGACCCCCGCCGAACAGGAACTGCGCTACGGTGCGGTCAGCCAACTTCTGGCGGGCCACGAGAGCTTCGCCGACCACCTGCCCCACCTCTTCCTCGATCAGGGCCGGCCCGGACGGTTCCCGGAACTCACCCGCCTGCTGACCGTGGCCCGTGACCGGCCCATCCTCCTGACGGTGGAGGACGTCCACCGGCTCGACCCCGACTCGCTGCGCTGGCTGGAGGCTCTGGTACGCCGGTTGCCCCGCGCGCCGCTGGCCTTGATCACCAGCAGCATCCGCACGGCGGACATCGGCCTCGACTGGTGCGCGGGCAGCCCCCTCACCGGCTCGGCCACCACCGTCGAACTGCCCCTGCCGGGTCTCACCCGCGCCGGGACGGGCAGCGCCGTGCGGACCGTCTGCGGCACCCTCGGCGACCGCTCCTTCCTCGATGCCCTCGCCGACGCGACCGGAGGCAACCCCGCCGCCGTACGCGACACCCTGCACCGCTTCACCCGAGCGGGGCACACGCCGGACGCCGGCCACGTGGACCATGTCCGTACCATCGCGGCCGACGTGATCGGCGAGCACGCCGCTTCGGCGCTCGGCGGTCTGCGCGACCCCGTCGCCCTCGGCGTCCTGCGGGCCCTCGCGGTCTGTGACGAACTCCTCGACTTCCCACTGGTACTGGCTCTGTCAGGACCGGGCGCCGTGTCCGAGGACCGCCTGCGTGCCGCCCTGCTGGACAGCGGGCTCGTCGTCGTGCGCGACGGACGGTTCCGGGTGCGCGGTCCGGTCGTGCGGGCCCGGATCATCGAGGAGATGTCCGCCGCCGAGCGCGCGGACCTGCACGCACGTGCCGCCGAGCTGGCCCACCGGGCGGCCGCCGACGACCAGGGCATCGGCGATCTGCTGCTGCCGGCCCGCCCGGTCGGCGCTCCGTGGGCGGCGGACACGCTGCGCCGTGCCGCCGCCGCCGCTCTTCGCGCCGGCCGCCGCGACCGTGCCGCCGCCTATCTCTCCCGCGTCCTGGACGAACCGCTGTCCACGCAGGACCGCCTCGGTGTCCTGCTCCAACTGGCCGGCACGGAGCTGGTGATCGCGCCCGTCGCAGCCGGGCGCCGCATCGTGGGCATCCTCCGTGAGCCCGGAGAGACGGCTGTCGCCTTCCGGCCCCGCGCCGGCGACCTGTTCCTCCTCAGTGGTGACACGGACACCGCCCGGCGCGCCCTCGCCGGTGCCCTCGCCGACAGCAGGTCCGGCGACAGGCGGGGGGTACCGACCGCCGACCTCCGGGCGGCGGAGACGGCCGC
The DNA here is from genome assembly GCF_053890455.1 of Streptomyces yamdrokensis. Classification (NCBI taxonomy): domain Bacteria; kingdom Bacillati; phylum Actinomycetota; class Actinomycetes; order Kitasatosporales; family Streptomycetaceae; genus Streptomyces; species Streptomyces yamdrokensis. The sequence continues at coordinate 189,643 of NZ_CM132679.1, read as the reverse complement.
GGCACACCACGAGGAGCTGACGGCCCTGTTCCGGGTGGTGCAACCGCTCCACCGGACGCCCGCCGAGATCGCCGTCCCGCCCGTGCCGGAACTGCCCCGTGCTTCACGGAACCCCGCCGTGAACGGCGTGCACGCATGGGAGGCCGCCGTGCGGGGAGACGATCGCGAGGAGGCCCGCGGGCTGGCCCGTGCCGCCCTGATCCCCGATCCCTCCGGCCGGCCCCCGCTCACCGTGCCCCGGCTGCTGGCCTGCCGCACGCTCCTGCTCACCGAGGACGGGGAGGAGGCCGAGACCCACCTGTGCGCCCTTCTGGCCGAGGCCCACCGCGAACGCAACTCCGTGGCAGTCGGCGGGGTGCTCGCCCTCCGCGCCGAACTGCACCTGCGTCACGGCCGGCCCGATTTCGCCGCCCGCGACCTGACCGCAGCCGATCTCGAACTGCCACCGGACAGCAGGCATCCGCTGTCCTACCCGTACTGGACGGCGCTCGGCGTCGTCACCGACCTGGCCAACGGCCGACTGGACCGGGCGCGTGCCACCGCCGACCACCCCGTGCCGCCCCCCGCCGAAGAGTCCCTGAACGGTGCCCAGTTGCTGTTCGCCCGTGGCCTGCTGGCCAACGCCGACGGCGACCCCCACCGGGCCCGTGCCCTCTTTTGGGCCTGCGGGCGCTGGCTCCTGCAGTACGGCTGCACCAACCCGGCCGTACTCCCCTGGCGCTCCCGGGCAGCCGAGGCCGCCCACGCCCTCGGTGACGCGGCACAGGCCCGGAGACTGGCGCGGGAGGAACTCGAACTCGCCGAGCGCTGGGGCGCGCCGGACTCCATCGGCGCGGCCCGGCTCTGCCTCGCCGTGATCAGTGATGAGGACCGCGTCCGGCCGCTCCGGTCGGCTGTCGGCACTTCCGGCCCCTCTCCGGGCCCGGCCGCCTACCCGTACGCGACCGTGGCACTGTCCTCCGTCGGGAGTGGCGAACCCGGCCGTGCGAGGGACGTCGCCTCACGGACCGGTCACACGGCCGACGTCGGCACGCGAGCCACCGGTGCCCACGGCGTCGTGGTGCCGCCACCCCCGCCGTCGCCCCGGCCCACGAGAACCCGCACCGGCGCACTGCCGCCCGCATGGCGAACCCTCTCGCCGGGGGAGCAGGCCGCCGCCGCGCTAGCCGCTCGAGGTCTCGCCAACCGGGAGATAGCCGCCGAACTGTCGGTGGCCACCCGCACCGTGGAACTGCGCCTGAGCAGTGTCTACCGCAAGCTGCGCGTCCGAGGACGTGACGGGCTGCGCATCCTGGTCCAAGGCACGGAGGACGACTGACCACATGCTGCTGGAGCGCACCACCGAAACGTCCCTGGTCGAGGCGGCGCTGGCCGCCGCCGGTCGGGGCAGATCCTCCCTGATACTGGTCACCGGACCGCTCGGCATCGGGCGATCAGCCCTGCTGCAGTCCCTGCCCGCACTCGCCGAGGGCCACGACGACATCCGGGTGCTGCGTGCCAACGCGGCACCCATGGAACAGGACTTCGCCTTCGGAGTCGTGCGACAGCTCTTCGAAAGCCTGCTGTCCACCTCGCCCGAGGACACCGGTGCCCGCTGGATGGACGCCCACGCCTCCTTCGCCCGCCACGTCTTCGCGGACGACAGCGACTCACCCGGTGCGGACCAGGCCGCCGCGGCCAGCGAGGCGGTCCTGCACGGTCTGCTGTCCCTCCTGGCGAACGTCAGCGCCGACGGCAGGCTCCTCGTTCTCATCGACGACCTCCAGTGGTCCGACGTACCCTCCCTGCGCTGGCTGACCTACCTGGCCAAACGGCTGCACGGTCTGCGCGCCGTCGTCGTGTGCGCCCTGCGCGACGGAGACCCCCGCACCCACCACACCCTGGTACGGGAAGTGAGGGAAGCCGCCACCCAGTCCCTGCGGCCCGCTTCCCTCAGCCTCGAGGCCACCCGCGAGCTGGTCCACGAACGGTTCGGCGAGCCCGGTGACAACGTTTTCATCCAGGCCTGTCACGAGACCGCGGTCGGCAACCCCCTGTTCCTGATGTCCATCCTGCTCGGCATGGAACACGCCGGCTTGCGACCGCTCGCCGAACACGCCGACCAGGCACGGTCGCTGCGTCCCTCCCAGCTGCGGGAGCGACTCGCCAGCATCCTGCGGACCCAGGCCCAGCCGGTCCGTGACCTCGCGGCCGCCATCGCGGTACTCGGCGATCACGTCGACCCCGACAACGCCGCCGGTCTGGCGCGCCTCGACCCCGTCGGCTACACGGCCGCGCTGCGAACCCTCGTAGCCCTCGGGCTCGTCGCCGCGGACCGCGGGCCGCGCTTCATCCACCGTGTGGTGCGGGACGCCGCCGAGTCGACCCTGACCATGGTCCGGCGTGAACAGCTCCACGACGACGCCGCCGCCCTCCTGTACGCCTCCGGACGATCCGCCGAACAGGTTGCCGCCCAGCTCATGGCCGTCGTCACCCGTCATCAACCCTGGACCGTGGACGTCCTGCGGTCCGCCGCCGACACGGCCCTGCGCCGCGGAGCCCCGGACGCCGCGGCCCGTTACCTGCGTCGTGCCCTTCTCGACAGCGCCGCCCAGGGGCTTGACCGGGCCCGCCTGCTCGTCGAACTCGGCAGCGCCGAACGTGCCTTCGATCCCGTAGCCTGTGAACGGCACATCGCGCAGGCGACAGCCCTGCTGCCCGAGGCCCGCGACCGGGCCGCGGCGGTGCTGCGCATCTCACCCACACCCCTTGGGCCCGCTCCCTCCGGCGTCGTCGACCTGCTGCGCCAGGCCGCGGAAGGGCTCGGGCCGGCCACCGCACTCACCGGAACCGACCGGGACCTCGCCCTGCGTTTGGAAGCCCGGCTGCGCCACTGCGCCTACGAGGACCCCTACGAACTCGCCGACGCCACCGAACGGTTGCGGCAACTCGGCTCCGAGCCCCCGCTGGATACCGGAGGCGAGCGGGAACTGACGATCGCCCTGCTCGTCGCCGCCACCTTCGGCAGCAACCTGCCGGCCGCGGACGTGGCACGCTGTGCAGAACGCGTCCTGGACCGCGAGCCGGCGACCTCCGCCCGCGTCCAGTCGACCCTTCCCCTGGTGGTCATCACCATGATCGCCGCTGATTCCGTGGAGGCCCTCGACTCCTGGCTGGCCGTCGAGTACCGGGCCCTGGAACACCACACGACGCCGGCCGACGCGCTGGTGCACATCGAGCGGGCCCTGATCCACATCGGCCGCGGCCGGCTCGCACAGGCCCGCGAGCAGTCCGAAACCGCCCTCGGTATGACCGAGGCCGACCGGCACAGCCTCGGCACGGTCGCCACCCTCGCGCACGCGATGGTGGCGCTGGAGACCCGCGACCCTCTCCCGGCCCAACGTGTGCTGCGACGTGCCGAACACATCCGTCCGCAGGGCCTGACCGTCACCGCGATGCTGCGTCTGCTGGAGGCCGCCGGCGCCGTGACGACGGGCGATCTCACCGGAGCACTGGACTCCCTGCGATCCTGCGGGCGCCGCCTCGAGGCCGCCGGCTGGCAGAACCCGGTGCTGTTCCCCTGGCGTCCCTGGGCCATCGGTGTCCATCGTCGCCTCGGAGACCTCCGCGCGGCGCATGCCCTGGCCGAGGAGGAACACGCCAGGGCTCAGCAGTGGGGGGCGCCGGTGGGGGTGGGCCGCGCGCTGCGCCTGCTGGGCCGCCTGGAGGAGGGGGGCCGGGGAATCGCTCTGCTGCGTCAGGCGGTCGCCGTGCTGCGCGGCTCCGCCAACCAGCTGGAACTCGCCCGCGCCCTGCTCGCGCTCGCCGAACGGCTGGGCGGGGGAGTGGAGTCGGAGGCCCTGGCCCGCGAGGCCGCGACACTCGCCACCGCGTGCGGCGCACCGTGGCTCGCCGAACGAGCCGCCGTCGGCAGCGGGATCCCCGTGGGCGTCACCGCCTGCCCGGAGGCTGTGCTCACCCGCACCGAACGCAGGGTGGCCGCGTTCGCCTGCAGAGGTCTGACGAACCAGGAGATCGCCGAGGCCATGGGAGTCAGCTCCCGGGCCGTGGAGAAGCACCTCACCCATTCCTATCGGAAACTCGGGATCTCCGGCCGACGAGAACTGATCGCCCTGATTTCCGGCATGTGAATACCCTCCGATCCGAGGGAACGAGCCGTTCACGAACACTCCGAAACGGCCCGCGGAATTCAAGGACCGTGCCCGGGTGTTTCCGCGTGCGGGTCCTGGGATGTGGCTGTGGCACCGTCCCCGGGGCGCCCGCCCGACCGGGGCGGGCCCGGCCGCTCCCAGCGAGCCGAAATGCCTACCCGTCGTACTGGCCCCGTTCCTCAAGGTGCAGGCAGTGAGGGTTTCCGTCCGGTATGGGCAGTGCGCCCGTTCGAGGCGGCCATGGGTGCACCGAACCCCCGAGGACCGAACCCCTTCGGTGCGGGACCGTACCTACCGAAGGGGCGACCACAGTGTTGGCGGACCGCTCCCGATTTCACATTGACCGCGGACAGGCGTCTCCGTAATCTCCGAATCAATACCGCTCACGGCCACGGCCTTTCGGCGGGATCAGGCTTCCGCGCCGATCCGAAGACAGGCCGTGTTCTTTGTTTCCTTTTGAAGCACAACGCAGAAGGGCCTGAGTTCCTTGATGCTTTCCCCCCACGACCTCGTCATGGACCGTCCGCACACCGCCGACGGGACCGGAGGGCCGCTGGACATCGCGGCCTCTGCCACCGACCGGCCCCACACCTCCGTGGCGTGCCTGGACCCCACCCTGACCATCCAGCAGGCCAACCAGGAGTTCGGCCGTCGGTTCGGCAACCCCGTGGAGGACCTCTGCGGCCGGCCCTTCTGCGATCTGGTGCACCCCAGCGTTCAGCAGCCCCTGATGCGGCAGTTCTCGCGCATGCTGGAGGGCAAGCGGAACCGGTTCGCCACCGAGGTCATCACCCTGGGCCAGGACACCGCGCACACGCTTCCACTGACCGCGATGGCCGTGCGTGGCGGCCACCTCCCGGACGTCGCCGCGATCCTGGTGATGTTGCCCGCGGCTGACGGCGAGAGCGTGGACTCCGAGGTCGTGGTGCCTCGCAAGAAGCTTCTCAGCGAGGTCGACGCGCGCATCCTCGAAGGCATAGCCGCGGGTGTCTCCACCGTGCCACTTGCGTCCCGCCTCCATCTCAGCCGCCAGGGAGTGGAGTACCACGTGTCCGGTCTGCTCCGTAAGCTCAAGGTGCCCAACCGCGCCGCCCTGGTGTCCCGGTCCTACTCCATGGGCGTGCTCAAGGTCGGCACCTGGCCGCCGAAGGTCGTCGAGGACTTCATCAAATGAGTCACGTGTCCGCCGGCCGGAGCGCGCCGCTTCGAGGGGGCGGCGAGTGCTCCGACGGGGTGACGGAACTGAACGGCTCACCCGCCGGCCCAAAGGCTCTGCGGGCACTGGCCCTGACCAACTACGGCCACTTCACCACCATGGCGATCGAGGACGGCAGGGTCCGCGGGCTGGAGCTTCACCTCGAGCGACTGGACCGCGACTGCCGTCTCCTCTTCGACGTGCCCCTCGACATCGGACGGGTCCGCGCCTGGGCGCGCCGTGCGGCTCCGGCGACGGGCCGGTGCACCGTGCGGATCACCGTTTTCGATCCGCTCCTCGACCTCGCCAACATCTCCGAGGACGCGGTCCCGCAGGTCCTGGTGACAGCCAGGCCCGCGCCCACGGCCAGGGCGCAGCCACTGCGGGTGCGCTCCGCCGTCCACCTCCGGGACCTGCCCGAGGTGAAGGGCGTCGGTCTGTTCGGCGCTCTGCGGCTGCGGCGCGAGGCCCGGAGGTCCGGTTACGACGACGTGCTGTTCACGGACGGTGACTCGGCACTGCTGGAGGGCAGCACCTGGAACATCGGCGTCGTCCATGACGGCCGGGTGGTCTGGCCGGCAGGCCCGGCCCTCGCGGGCACCGCCCGCGAACTCCTGCGCCGCGCCGGGGCCGGGACGAGCGCCCGCGTCACTCTGCCCGAACTGGCCGAGTGCGATGCCGTGTTCGTCACCAATTGCACCCTCGGGGTCCATCCCGTCACCCGAGTGGACGGCCTCGTGTTCCCTGCCGGCCACCCCGCTGTGACCCGTCTCGCCGACCTTTACGCGTCACTCCCGGCCGACAGGCTGTAGTGCGCACGGACCCGGACCGGGTGGCGCGGTGGACGGCGACGCTTCGCGCCCGGCCAGGCTCACCCCCTCCCACCCGTTGACAGGTCCATACCAGGGCGGCACGCTGAGAGCGCTCTCACCCCCCACCCCGCATCGGCCGCAGTCGAACGGAGACGGAGCATGCTGCGCACACTCAGACACCGGACCCTGACCGTGGTATCGACCATCGTCATGCTGCTCGGCGGCTCACTGCTCGCCACGGCAGCGCCCTCAGCCGCCCACGCCGCTGTCCCGGACACCGTCCCCCTGCAGATCACCAACAACTCGGGCCGTGGCGAGCAGGTGTACGTCTACAACCTCGGCACCCAGCTGTCGACCGGCCGACAGGGCTGGGCCGACGCGAACGGCACGTTCCACCCCTGGCCCGCGGGCGGCAACCCGCCCACCCCCGCGCCCGACGCGTCGATACCGGGCCCGGCGGCCGGACAGTCCACGACCATCCGCATGCCGAAGTTCTCCGGCCGCATCTACTTCTCGTACGGCCAGAAGCTGGTGTTCAAGCTGACCACCGGCGGCCTGGTGCAGCCCGCCGTGCAGAACCCGACGGACCCCAACCGCAACATCCTGTTCAACTGGTCGGAGTACACCCTCAACGACTCGGGCCTGTGGCTCAACAGCACGCAGGTCGACATGTTCTCCACGCCCTACTCGGTCGGAGTGCAGCGCGCCGACGGCAGCACGGCGAGCACCGGCCGGCTCAGGTCAGGTGGCTACAACGCGGTCTTCAACGCACTCAGAGGACAGTCCGGAGGCTGGGCCGATCTGATCCAGACCCGCTCCGACGGAACCGTGCTGCGCGCACTGTCCCCGCTGTACGGAGTGGAAACGGGCGCCCTGCCGGCGTCGGTCATGGACGACTACGTCAACCGCGTCTGGCAGAAGTACACCGCCTCGACCCTGACGGTCACGCCCTTCGCCCACCAGCCCGACGTCAAGTACCACGGACGGGTCTTCGGTGACGCCATGAACTTCACCAACAGCGCGGGCGCCGTCGTCACCAGCTTCCAGAAGCCGGACGCCTCCTCCATCTTCGGCTGCCACAGACGGCTCGACGCTCCGAACGACCAGGTACGCGGCCCCATTTCACGCACTCTGTGCGCCGGATTCCACCGCTCCACGCTCCTGACCAACCCCAACCAGCCCGACTCCGGTGCGGCAGGCTTCTACCAGGACGCCGTCACCAACCACTACGCCCGCGCCATCCACGCGCAGATGGCCGACGGGAAGGCCTACGCCTTCGCCTTCGACGACGTGGGCAACCACGAGTCGCTCGTCCACGACGGCGACCCGCGTCGGGCCCACATCACCCTGGACCGCTTCAGCTGATCGCTCCTCCGCGGTGGACACCGTGCCGGTGGCGGCGTGCGGGCCGAGCGCCGCCACCGGCACGGTGACGGACGCGACGCGGCGAGGCCCGTGATCGCCGTGACCGGCGGGCCCCATAAGGTGCCTCCATGTCTGCCACGTTGAACGCGGGGAAAACCCGCGCCGCGCTGCGCACGTCCGCGCGCATTTCCGGTGAACTGCTGCTGGTCCTGGTGGCCGTCGCGGTGGTTCTGTGGGTTCTGGGCCGGATGTGGCCGATTGTCTGGCCCCTGATAGTCGGTCTGCTCCTCACCACGCTCACCTGGCCCCCGGCCCGCTTCCTGCGTCGACGCGGCCTCGCCCCGGCGCTTGCCGCGTCACTGGTCACCGTGCTGTTCCTGCTGGTGGCCACGGGCACGGTCGCGCTGATCGCGGTGCCCGTGACATCGCAGTCCGGAGAGCTGACCGACGGAGTGGTGGAAGGCATCCAGCGGCTGCGCGAGTGGGCCGCCGGGCCGCCGCTGAACATCGGTGAGGAGCGCATCGCCGGTGCCTTCGACACCGCGACCGCCCGCGTCCAGGACAGCGCCGGAACCATCGTCTCCACGGTCGCCACAGGAGTGAGCACCGTCTTCAACGGTGTGGTCACCGCCGTGCTGGGGCTCTTCCTGATGTTCTTCTTCCTCAAGGACGGCCCGCGCTTCCTGCCGTGGCTCAGCCGGCAGCTCCCCGGCCGGCTCGCCACCGACGTCCCGGTCGTGGCCGCGCGGTGCTGGGACACCCTGGGATCGTTCGTCCGGTCCCAGGCGCTCGTCGGCCTCATCGACGCCGTGCTCATCGGCCTGGGCCTGTGGATCCTGGGCGTACCTCTGGTGCTTCCGCTGGCGGTGCTGACCTTCGTGTCCGCTTTCGTACCCATCATCGGCGCCCTGTTCGCCGGTCTGGTGGCGGTGCTGATCGCGCTCGTGTCCAACGGACTGATGGACGCGCTGATCGTACTGGCCATCATCGTCGGGGTGCAGCAACTCGAGGGCAACGTGTTCCAGCCCATGATCCAGAGCCGCGGTCTCGGACTGCACGCGGCGGTCGTCCTGCTGGCGGTGACGCTGGGCGGAAGTCTGGTCGGCATCGTCGGCAGCCTGCTCGCCGTACCGGTCGCCGCGCTGATCGCGGTCGTCTGGAACTATCTGCGCGAGCAGCTCTCGGACCCGCCGCAGGAACCGCTGACCGGCGGCTCACACTCCTGACCGGCACGCCGGAACGCCGCACCCTCCAGACCGCACCGACAGGAAGCTCCACGTGACGTACGACCTCACCGCCCTGCGCGCCCAGGTTCCGGCGCTGGCCACCGGCACCGCCCACTTCGACGGCCCCGGCGGCACCCAGATGCCGCTGCCCGTCATCGAGGCGATCAGCGCCGCGCTGTCCAAGCCCCTCTCGATCCGGGGCGACGGTCTGCCCGGCGAGCGCAACGCCGAGACCGTCGTCGTCGAGACACGCCGCGCCATGGCCGATCTCCTGGGCGCCGACCCGGCGGGCATCGTCTTCGGCCGCAGCGCCACCCAGCTCACCTACGACTTCTCCCGCACCCTCGCCGGAACCTGGTCACCGGGCGACGAGGTGGTCGTCACGCGGCTGGACCACGACGCCAACATCCGGCCCTGGGTACAGGCGGCCGAGCGGGCCGGCTGCACCGTTCGCTGGGCGGACTTCGACCCGGCCACCGGTGAACTGACCGGCGACGACATCCGGGCCGTGCTCAGTGAACGCACCCGGCTGGTGGCGGTCACCGGAGCCTCGAACCTCCTCGGCACGATCCCCCCGATCGGCGGGATCGCGCGGATCGTGCACGAGGCGGGAGCCCTGCTGTTCGTCGACGGAGTGCACTACGCCGCCCACGCCCTCGTCGACGTCGAGGCACTCGGCGCGGACTTCTTCGTCTGCTCCCCGTACAAGTTCCTCGGCCCTCACCACGGCGTCCTGGCCGCCCGGCCCGAACTCCTCGAAACGCTGCGCCCCGACAAGCTGCTGCCCTCCACGGACGTGGTTCCCGAGCGCTTCGAACTCGGCACGCTGCCCTACGAGTTCCTCGCGGGCACCCGTGCGGCGGTCGACTTCCTGGCCGGACTGGCCGCGCACCGGACCGGCAGCCGCCGCGAACGGCTCGGCTCGGCGTTCGAGATGATCGAGGAACACGAGGGCATGATGCGCGACCGGCTCGAGAAAGGACTGGCGGCCCTCGAGCGGGTCACCGTCCGGTCCCGCGCGGCCCGGCGCACCCCGACCCTGCTCGTCACCCTCGACGGCCACCGCACCGTGGACGCCTACCGCTTCCTGGCCGACCGCGGCGTCCACGCCCCCTCCGGCAGTTTCTACGCGCTGGAGGCATCCCGCCGCCTCGGCCTCGGAGACACCGGTGGACTCCGTATCGGGCTGGCCCCCTACACCGACAGCGAGGACGTCGACCGGCTCCTGTCGGGCCTGTCGGCCTTCCTGGAGCGGAAGGTGTGAAGGACGGGCCGGGCGAGCCGTGGCAGCGTGGAGCGCTCGGCCCGAGGGGATTGGGAAGCCGCGGCCGGCGGGACAACAACAGGACGCGGCGGCCGGTGTATGTGAGCAGCCACGGGCCGAGGGGTGACGGCCGTGTGGCGACCGGCAGGGCCACCTGCTCCCACCAGCAGCCCTGAGGCGGGACCAACTGCCGGGGGAAGGCATTCCGCGTCCGGCCCGGTCAGCAAGGCGGCAGGCTGTGATGCCCGGTCGCCCGAGTCGGGAAGACGGGTCCAATGGTCCTGCGGGGCGCCGGACCTGCCCGGGAAGGACACCGCACTGCCGAGGTTCTACGGGGACAGCCGGCTACCGGCGAGCACGCTGTCGATCCTGATCCTGATCCTGATCCTGATCCGGGTCCGGGTCCGGGTCCGGGTCGGGGTCCGGCCGCCGGACGACGTGCCCGGTCCCACCGGCACCGGCATCAGCGATGGAAGGCCGAGCGGAGGCGGGGCCGGCCGTGGGCGCGGCCAGTGTGCCCGGCCCGAAGCTCACCGATCCGGTGGCGGTGATCCCCGCCGTGGTGCCGGCGAAGGCCCACACGGCACCGGACCCGCCGTTCTCGTCGCCGGGGACACCGGCGACGAGAACGGCGTAACCGTCTCCGGTGACATCACCGGCCGCCACGTCGGTGCCGAAGCGGTCACCGCTCTCACCCGTACCCGGGACACCGGGGGAGTCCTGGCCGATGAGCATGGCCCTCGCCTCGAGACCGTCCGCCGCGCCCCGCACCACACCCAGCAGGCCGCCGCCGCCCGCCGTGCCGCGTCCGAAGACCACGTCCTGGCGGCCGTCACCGTCGACGTCGCCCAGCGCGATGCTGTCCGCGGACACGGTGTCCGCGGGGGCGATCGACGTCCTGCCACCAGGCCACTCCCCGTGCCCCTGAGCAGTTGCAGGCCCGCCGGAGCGCGAGACGGCGCACGCGCACACTCCGTGGTTCGCTGTGCGTCGAGCGCCGCCCGCCGGATCGGCAGGTCCCGACATCGGGCGATCCGACGGCGGGCAGCATCGCCGTATGTCTGCTGACGCGATCTCCGCTCCCGGCGTACAGGTGTGCTCCCTCAAGACCGAAACGCACCAGCTGGTCCAACCCGGCAGCACGTACCGAATAGTGAGGTTTCCGTTCGGTGCGGCGGAACCGACCGACCGGTTCGGGATGCACCAGGCAGTTCAGCCCGACGGGTACGTGGTGAGCAACTGGGCGACGGACGACCGCAGTGGGCTGGTCTGGCCGTCCAAAGCGGGCTGGGGCCATCTGCACGCCATGATCCAGTGGGAGGCGGCCGGTCCCTCCGGTGGCTACACCGAGTTGCGCGACCAGTTCGTGCGGGACCCGCTCGGCCTGACCACGAACCCCAACGACACAACGGCGACCGAGCACCGCACCCCGACACCGGGCGGCCAGTACTACGTCAAGAACCACGGCATCTTCGTCGAGCCCGGCACACCCCTGGCGCTGCGCGTCACGCACAACGACGCCGCCCCGCGCCTGGTGACGCTCGCCGAGTTCAAACTCGTGATTCACGAGGCGGCCCCGTAGCCGGACGCGCGCAGACGTATGCCGCAAGCGCCTCGTGTCCGCAGCGGCAGTACGCCGGCGGGGGACAGGTCTCCATCCGCGGCGCACGTCTGTTTCCCGCACCACCGCCCGCGGACAGCGCACTCGGCGCGACAGGGCCCGACCGGCCGACACCGGCGAACGCCGGCGGGAACCCCCGTTCCACGCTCTGTAGGACGACGGTGTGGAAGCCGCTCAGCGCTACAGCCCCGACCCGGCACGGCCGGCCAGTGCTCACTCTCACCTCGAAGCCCCGCACCCCTGGACCGCAAGGGTCCCAGGGTGCGGGTCAACCTCGGTCGCGTCGGATGTCGGAGGGCGCCGGGGGAGAGGTGTCCGCTCGTCCGGCTGCGGTGTCCCGGCCCCGTTCCACAGCAGCGCAGCCCCCGGGTGTCAGGCGGCTTGGGTGAGTTCGGCGCGGCCGAACAGCAGGGCGTAGCCGGTGGGAAGCCGGTCGAGGATACGGTCGAGGAGCTTCTTGTCGGTGAGCTGGGCGAGGAGGCGCAGGACGGTGCCGATGCCCCAGCGGGTGGTGGCTGGTGTGCCGCCGGTGCGGGAGGAGAGGTCCTCGACGAAGCCCCAGCCGGTGAGGGGCTGGGTGGCGGGGCGTCTGTGACGTGGGGATGCCGGCGGCTTCGTGGGGCGGTTCGGCCGCCAGTGCCATGAGCTCGTCGCCCGTCAGGTGCCGCCCGAGGGGGGCCGGCACGGCGCGCACGGCCTGCTCGGCCCGTGCGCGGGTGGGGTATGCGCCCTCGTAGCGCACTTCTTCCAGCATCTGCTCGTAGGCCGTACTGACGGTGGGCCGGCACGGCTCCTGCTGGGGGATCATCGGCGACGCGGTTGCCCTTCTCGTAGGGGGTGGTGGGGGAGGCGGTGACCTGGGCTCTTTCGCCGGTCACCGATGTCGCCCGGTCGGGGGAGGGGATGTCGCTGCCTTCGGCCCTACGCGCCGGGGACGGAGCACGGGGGCGGCCGCACAGCAGGCCGTCTTCCCCGTGCTCCGCGGGGCCGGGAGGGGGCAGCCGCTGATCTCCTTGTGGGCGGAGCCGCCGATGACGATCCTGCGTGGCTTGGCGCGCTCGGCGATCGGGATACGCAGGGTCAGCACCCCCGCGTCGTAGTCCGCCTTGATGTGCTCGGTGTCCAGGGTGTCGGCCGGCACGACCTGGTGGGAGAAGGCTCCCAGGGGCCGCTCGGGGAGCTCCATCTGGACGTCGTCCGCCTTGGTGACGGGCCGCCGCTCGGCCTTGACGGTCAGCATGTTCCGTTCGGCGTCGATCTCCAGCCGCCAGGCCGCCGAACGCCGCTACCTGCGTGTACGCCCCGGAAACCCGGGGTCCACGGGCGAGCAGCGGGCGCGGGCCACCCGCGACCGCCGCGCCGCCGACCGCACCGTCACCGCATGGGCCCGCGCCAACGCCGCGGACCTGCGCCGGCTCGCCGGCCGGATCACCGCGCTCACCGATCTCCCCGCCGCCGCCCGCACTCCTGTCGCCGAACTCACCGCAGCCCCCGCCGAGAACGACGCCGGCGCCCTCGTCGGCCCCCTGAGGGTGACGCACGCGCATCTGGTGTCCGGCCATCCCGACCTCGCGGCGCGCGTCGACGACGTCGCCCGCCACACCGACCGGCTCCGCCGGCACAGCGGCGACCAGCGCCAAGGGGCCCAAGGACCACCGGCGCGCTGAGGGCGGCCGGTGGCAGCCTGCCCCGAGGGCCGTGTGACACCACGTCCCGTCCGGACCGATCGGACGTGACCGGGCGCGCGTCCTCCGCGCCACGACTCCCCACCTCGCCGTGGCGCGGGTCGCCGCGGATCACGTGGAGCCGCCCCTCCTGGTGGAGACGGGCGACCGCAGCCGCCCGTGCCTGCGGGAACGGGGCCGTCGGGGCGGAACCCGCTGCAAGGCGTTCGGCCGTCCGCCTCCGTCCGCCTCCGTCCGTCTCCGTCCGGCTGGCCGGCGTGCGGCACTCATCAGCCATGGGTGGTGCAGAGCGGCCTCGGCCCGGTCGTCGGTGCGGGGAGGGGCAACCGGATCGGACGTGGTGCAAAGGTCCCATGCCGGACGTCCTCGTCCCGGCGCCGCCTACCCGCCCACCCGCTGCCCGGGCTCCGGGTGAGCAGCGGGCCGGACGCCGGTTTCCCCGCGGCCCACGAGACCCGACAGGGACAGGGCACCCGGCCCGAAGAACACGAGGAGCAGGAATCCCCAGCAGAAGAGCGCAGGGGCGAGACCGCCGTTCTGCAGCGGGAACAGGCCGTCCTTCTGGTGCTCGGTGAAGTAGGCGAACGCCATGATGCCCGAGCTGATGAAGGCCGCGCTGCGCGTCGTGACTCCGAGGAGGACGAGGACACCACATGCCAGCTCGATCACCCCGGCGTACCAGAACGGCCAGTCACCCACAGGGCCGGCCGTCCGGCCCAGCACCCCGAAGACCGTAGCGGCGCCCTCGCTGGTGAACAGGACGCCCAGGACCATGCGGAACAGGCCCAGTACGTAGGGCTGGCGGGTGGTCAGCCAGTCGCTGAGGCGTGCGGTGCTCATTGGGCGCTCCTTGGAGATGTCGCTGCGTGCCGGGTGCTTCGGGCCTTGCGGATTCCGGGTGTGTCCTCCCGTTCTCCCTTACGCTTGCGCGGCGTGACTGGTTCAGGTCACCAGTGGCGCGAGCTGCCGCATCGTGAGGTTGGTCCGGTGGTGGAGGGCCACCAGCAGCACCCGGTCCGCCGGCGGCAGGCACCACGGCCGACCCCACCAGGCCCGTTCCCACCCCGATCACGCACGGCCTTCAGCAGCCGATCGAACTGCCGCATCCGCAGCCCGGTCGATGTTTCCACCCACAACGCCTCAGACCGCAACAGCCCACCGATACAAGAGAAATACCCGCCGCACAGCCTTCTGCGGCACTAGAACACCGACAGCCCCGTGAGCGTCGCGAAGCGGTCCAGGGCCGCCACTCCCGACACCGAGTTGCCCCGCTCGTCCAGGCCGGGCCCCCATACGCAGAGCGTGCAGTGGCCGGGGACGACGGCGATGATGCCGCCGCCGACGCCGCTCTTGCCGGGCAGGCCCACGCGGTAGGCGAAGTCGCCCGCGGCGTCGTACGTTCCACAGGTGAGCATGATCGCGTTGACCTGTTTGGCCTGACTCCGGGTCAGCAGACGGGTGCCGTCGGCGCGGATGCCGTGCCGGGCGAGGAAGCCGGTGGCCAGGGCGAGGTCGGCGCAGGATGCCTCGATGGAGCACTGGCGGAAGTACTGGTCGAGGAGGACCGGGACCGGGTTCCCGATGTTCCCGTACGACGCCATGAAGTGGCCGAGCGCGGCGTTGCGGTCGCCATGGGCGGACTCGGAGGCGGCGACGTCTTTGTCGATGGCGAGCTCCGCGTTGTCGCTCTCCGCGCGCAGGAACTCCAGGAGGGTGCCCGCCGCGTCACCGGTCTGGGTGTGGAGGCGGTCGGTGACGACGAGTGCGCCGGCGTTGATGAACGGATTGCGCGGGATGCCGTTCTCGTACTCCAGCTGCACCAGCGAGTTGAAGGGGTTGCCGGAGGGCTCGCGGCCGACGTGTTCCCACAGCGTGTTCCCTTCGCGGGCCAGGTCGAGGGCGAGGGTGAAGACCTTGGAGATGGACTGCGTGGAGAACGGCTGCCGCCAGTCCCCGACTCCGTACACCGTGCCGTCCAGCTCCGCGACGGCCATGCCGAACCGGTGCGGGTCGCATGCCGCGAGCGCCGGGATGTAGTCGGCGGGCCGACCACGTTCGGACGTGCTCTCGATCTCGGCGGCGATGCGGTGCAGAAGTGGCTGGAAAGTGTGGGACGAGGTCATGATCGCCATTGTGCCGCCGGATCCTCCGGGGTGCGTCATGGGGTGGAGCTGAGCTGGGTGGGCGGGGACGCGGGTGGTTCGTGGCTGGTCGCAGCGTACGAACCGGCTGGAGCCACCCCGTTCTCCCGGGTGCGCGGGGAGCTGCGCGACAAGCCCCCACCGGCCCGCACCCGCCCGTGCTCAGCCGGTCTGGGACCCCGCCAAAACCTCCGGACGGAGCAACGCGGCCAGCCTGTCGGCCGGCAGCAAGCCCCTTTCCAGGACGAGTTCGGCGACGCCGCGCCCCGTGGCGAGGGCTTCCTTGGCGATGTCGGTGGCCGCCGAGTAGCCGATGTGGGGGTTGAGCGCGGTGACGAGGCCGATGGAGTTCTCGACGGCCGCGCGCAGCACGTCCGTGTTGGCCGTGATCCCGGCGACGCACCGCTCGGCGAGCGTCAGGCAGGCGGCGCGCAGGTGCGTGATGCTCTCGGAGAGGGAGTGCAGGATGATCGGCTCGAAGGCGTTCAGCTGGAGCTGGCCGGCCTCCGCCGCCATGGTGATCGTGACGTCGTTGCCGATCACCTCGAAGGCGACCTGGTTGACGACCTCGGGGACCACCGGGTTCACCTTGCCCGGCATGATGCTCGAACCGGCCTGCACCGGCGGCAGGTTGATCTCGTTCAGGCCCGCCCGCGGCCCGGAGGACAGGAGGCGCAGGTCGTTGCAGCTCTTGGAGAGCTTCACCGCGATGCGCTTCAGCACGCCGGACATCTGGACGAAAGCCCCGCAGTCCTGGGTGGCTTCGACGAGATCGGCGGCTGTGACCAGCGGGAGACCTGTGATGTCCGCGAGGTGGCGGCGTGCGGCCTCGGCGTATCCGGTGGGTGCGTTGAGCCCGGTACCGATCGCCGTCGCGCCCAGGTTGATCTCGTGGATCAGTTCGACGGCCTCGGCGAGCCGGCTGCGGTCCTCGCCCAGCATCACCGCGTACGTCGAGAACTCCTGCCCGAGCGTCATCGGCACGGCGTCCTGCAGTTGCGTACGCCCCATCTTCAGCACGTCGCGGAACTCCAGCGCCTTGGCCGCGAAGGCGTCCTGCAGCACGGACATCGCCTTGAGCAGGCCGTGTACCGCGAAGACCGTGGCGACCTTGACTGCGGTCGGGTAGACGTCGTTGGTCGACTGCCCGAGGTTGACGTCCTCGTTCGGGTGCAGGAACTCGTACGCGCCCTTCGAGTGGCCGAGCAACTCCAACGCCCGGTTCGCGACGACCTCGTTGGCGTTCATGTTCGTCGAGGTCCCGGCCCCGCCCTGGATGACGTCGACGACGAACTGGTCGTGCAGCTTCCCGGCACGGATCTCGCGGCAGGCCTCGACGACGGCCGCCGCCTTGCGGGGCTCCAGCAGGCCGAGTTCCTCGTTGGCGCGGGCGGCGGCTTCCTTGACGGCGGCGAGCGCGTCGATCAGGTGCGGGTACGAGGAGATCGGCGTTCCCGTGATGGGGAAGTTCTCCTTGGCGCGCAGGGAGTGGATACCCCAGTACGCCTCGGCGGGGACGTCTCGGTGGCCGAGGAGGTCGTGCTCACTGCGGACGGTCATGCCGGTGCGGGTCTTCCTTCTGAACGGGTGGGTCGGGGGAGGCGGAGGCAGTGAATCAGGCGTGCGTTCCGCAGGGCGACGGAGGCGTCGTCAGAGGCTCGAGCGCCCGCGCCGGGCGGATGCTTCCGACCACCGCACCGCCCCCGAACAGCGGCGCACCGGCGAACTCGGCGAGTGCGGCCGGGCCGACGCCACAGCGTGCGAGCGCCGCCGCGGTCACCGGTACGCGCCCGGTCCCCGCCGTCCGCGATCTTCACGGCGACGGTTCGGCCGTCCGGGAGCGCCGCGATCTGGACCCCTTCGAAACAGTCCCTGACGAGGAGTCCCGGCACGGCCCGCATCGGCGCGGCGACATCGCGGCCGGAGCCCGACACCATTTCGGCGTGCTCGCGCATCGCGTCGGCCACCCGGGCTTCGGGGGTGCAGGGCGGGGCCGTAGTGATCCCGGCGGCGGCGCGTGCGAGTCCGTGCAGCGGGACGGAGAAGAGTGGAGCGCCGCAGCCGTCGACCGTGACCTGGGCGATGGTCTGACCGGTCAGGTCCTCGACGGTCTCCGCGATCGCCTGCTGGAGAGGGTGCGCGGGGTCGAGGTAGTCGTCGAGCGTCCAGCCGTTGAGTCGTGCTGTGTAGAGCATCGCGGCGTGTTTGCCCGAGCAGTTCTGCGCGAGCCTCGACGGCAGTCGGCCCGCACGGATCCAGTCCTCGCGGACGACCGGGTCGAACGGCAGGTCCGTGACGTTGCGCAGATCGTTCTCGGAGAGCGCGGCGAGCTCCAGGATCCGCCGGGTGCCGGCGAGATGCCGTTCCTCGCCGGAGTGGCTGGCGGCGGTCAGCGCGAGCAGGTCTCCGTCGAGCGGCAGCCCGGCCCGCAACAGCGCCACGGCCTGCACGGGCTTGAGCGCCGAGCGCGGGTGGAAGGCCGCCTCCATGCCACCGATCTGCAGCTCCACACTCCCGCCCGCGGCGAGCACGACGACCGAACCGTAGTGGATGCCTTCGATGACATCGCCGCGTATGAGACGGGCGGCGGGCGCGTGCAGCGGTTCTCGGACGGAGGGTGCCTCGGCGAGTGAACCGTTGTACGCGGTATGCGTGTTGGTGATCATGCCCCGCCTCGGGCTTCCGTACGGCCGCGACCCGGCCGCGTACGCCGTACCAACCGGTGATCAGGCCTGCCGCGACCAGCGGCAGGCACGGCGCTGTCGTACGCCCCGCTCCGCCGTCGGCGTACATCAGGACCAGCACGGCGTATCTGCTCTTCGAGGGACCGCTCGCTCACGCCCGGGGTCCTCCACCGTCCGTGGGGGTGTCCGCGCCGTCGGTGCGTTCGGGGCGCACGATCGCGGTGAGGGTCGTCTCGACGCGGTCGAGGTGGTGGGCCATGGCCTCGGTCGCGTCGCGCTCGCTGCCGTCGATGAGCGCCTCGACGATGGCGCGGTGCTCACGGTTGGACTGCTCGCGGCGGCCGCCGAGTTCGTTGAGGAACGCCGACTGCCGGGCCAGCGCGTCCCGGATCTCCTCGATCACCCGGCGGAAGACCGGGTTCTGGGCGGACTGCGCGACGGCGAGGTGGAAGAGCGTGTCCATGGCCACCCACGCGGTGGTGTCGGTCTCCCGTTCCATCCGGTCGAGGAGGTGGGCCAGCCGGTCGAGGTCTTCGGGCGTGCGGCGCGCGGCGGCGTAGCCCGCGACGGGGATCTCGACGTGACGCCGGACCTCCAGCAGGTCGCTGGCCGCGTAGTCGCCGAAGGTGGGGTCCTCGACCGGACCGCTCGAGACGACGAACGTGCCCTTGCCCGTCCGGGAGACGGTCAGCCCCATCGTCTGCAGGGCCCGAAGAGCCTCCCGCAGTACGGGCCGGCTGACTTCGAGACGGCGGCAGAGCTCCGCCTCGGAGGGCAGTTTGTCCCCCACGGCGTAGTCACCGCGCTCGATGGCACTCCGCAGATGACCGAGCACCGCTTCCATCGCGCTGACGCGCCGCGGCACCGAGCCACCTGTCTGGCTGTCTGACAGGTTCACGGAAGCGATCCTGAGGGAATGGGAGACGGCTGTCAAGAAGGGGCAGTCGGCCCCCGCTCCCCGGACGGCCGGAGCGCCCCGGCGTCCGGTCGCCCGAACGGCAGCCCGACCGCGATCCGGTAGAACACGAACGCGCTGAAGGAGTGCTTGGCCGCGAACTTCGGCAGCCGGACGATCGAGGCATACGCGTCCCGGAAGACCTGTACCTCCCCGGCCTGCGGGCCCGTTCGACGGTGGCTGCCGCGGTGCTTCGACACCCGCCGCCTCTCGAGGACCAGAGCACATGCCCACTTGCCCGCGACGCCTTCATCGGCGTCGCGGGCAAGCAGCCTCGCGGCATCCGCGAGAGGTACGCCGGGCGGTGTGCAGGTGACCCGGTAAGCGCGGTGAGCATGTCGGCAGCGGTAGTTCGCGCCCCGGATCACCGCGGTGGCACCCGCCGCCGTCGGCGCGTTCGTGGTGAGCCGGCACGATCGGTGCGAGTGTGGCCGGCGTCGGCACTCGCTGGAGATCCGATGGGTCCAGTACATAGGCATATGGAACTGTTCCGTCTCGGCCACCGTGGGACCTCCCGCTCTGTTCCGGACGCCGACCGGAACGACCACGCGGCCGAGGTCGTGCAGCGGCGCCGCGCCGCGCGACTGCGTCAGCGCCTTCTCGTCGAGTCCTGCGACGCACCAGGCGCCCACCGCCAGGCCGGCGGCATGTTCGCTCTGCCCCGGCAACCGCCGGTTCCTCAGGGCCACGAGTCGGCCCAGCACCGCCGACAGCTGTGGCGCGGACCCGAACGGTACGGCAACGTGCGGCTGCGGTTCCGCTTCCAGTACGGCGACGCGGGTGTCCGGCGAGGTCCTCGAGGCCGGCGACATGGTGATCGCCCTGAGCCGCCACCGGGCTGCCGACGGGGCCACCGGCCTTGCCGCGACAGCGCGATTCGCCCACATCTGGCGGCTCCGTCACGGCGCAACCGATGAGAACGTTCGCCCTCGGAGCCACCGGCGATCCTGTGCGAAGGCCCAGGTCTCGGCATGGGCGTACCTCGGCCCGTGGCCTGGGCGCCGGAGGCCCCGCCTGTCCCACGGCAGAGAGCGACGGTTTCCGGGGCGCCGCGAGCGACGACCGGATCACTCACTCCCGCGGACCCGGCCGCCGCGAAGCCCGGCGGATCTCGTCGGCCGCGATGTGAACCGCGTGGGGCTGCTGCGCGTTCCGTCGGCCGCCAATGAGCGAGTGAGAGTGCAAGGTCAGGTTTTCACTAATTTGGGTGTTACTGGGTGGAGTGCGTTGCTCTCTGCCGGGTCGGCGTGACCATGATGCTGGGCGACGGGCCGGGGCCGAACGGCCGAGGACGGACCGCGGTAGTGCGTCAGTGGAATGGGGTGACAAGTCCCAGGGCTTCGCCCGGACCGCTGAAACGGGCACGACCGGTGCCGGTAAGCAGGCCCAGGGCGGACGTTCTGGGCAGGAGCGAAACGCGGGGGAAGAGCACTGTGCACCTGACTCCACATGAACAAGAACGCTTGATGATTCACGTGGCGGCGGATGTAGCCGAGAAGCGGCGGGCCCGGGGGGTGCGGCTGAATTACCCCGAGTCGATGGCGCTGTTGATCGTGCACGTCCTCGAGGGGGCCCGGGACGGAAGGACCGTTGCTGAGCTCATGTCGTCCGGGCGGAAGGTGCTGTCACGGGAGGAGGTCATGGACGGTGTCCCCGAGATGATCGAGAACGTACAGGTGGAGGCCACGTTCCCCGACGGCACGAAGCTGGTCACCCTCCACGACCCCTTCCCGGAGGCGGCCGACGGCGAGATGGGGACCGTCTGTCCGGGAAAGGTGGACTATTCCACGCGCCGGGAGGACCAGGTAGTGGTCTTCAACGAAGAGCGCGAGGTCACGGAGCTGACGGTCAAGAACCCGACCGACCGTCCTGTCCAGGTCGGTTCGCACTACCACTTCGCCGAGGCCAACGCCGGGCTGGAGTTCGACCGTAAAAGGGCGTGGGGCAAGCGTCTGCACGTCCCGGCCGGCAGTTCCGTACGGTTCGAGCCCGGCATCTCCGAAGAGGTCGAACTCGTCCCCATCGAGGGTGAGCGCGTGGTCCACGGTCTGCGCGGCAGGACGAAGGGTCTACCCGAAAAGATCGAAGGCTCGCTCGACAACACGCAGGGTTCGTTCGACGACAAGGAGCGGGTGTGACCTCCAGGACCGAGTGCCCCGACTGTTCCTGCTGCCAGCAGCCTCCGAAGCCTTCTGATCCGCTGTCCCGCCCCGCGTACGCGGACCGGTTCGGCCCGACGACCCGCGACCGGATCCGGCTTGCCGACACGGCGCTGCAGATCAGGATCGAGGACGACTGGTCGGGCGGCCCCGGACGCAGCGGCAACGAGATGGTGTTCGGCGGCGGCAAGGTGATCCGTGAGTCGATGGGACAGTCCGTCGCGCCGCGCGACCCGGGCAGAAGTAGTGAGTCCGCCGGCGACCCCGCCGTCGAGCCGCCCGACACGGTCATCACCGGCGCTGTCGTGCTGGACCACTGGGGCATCGTCAAAGCCGATGTCGCCATCCGGGACGGCGACATCGTCGCCCTCGGCAAGGCGTACAACCCGGAGACGATGGATCCCCTGCACGAGGAAGCCGGTCCTCACAACGACACCGGCCCCAAGCCCACCGACTTCGCCATCGGCCCGGACACCGAGGTCATCGCGGGCAAGGGCAGGATTCTCACCGCCGGGGGCATTGACACGCACGTCCACTTCATCTGCCCCGATCAGGTCAAAGAGGCACTGGCCGCAGGTGTCACCACGCTCATCGGTGGCGGGACGGGACCCGCAGAGGGCAGCACGGCCACCACCGTGACCCCCGGTTCCTGGCACATCGCCCGCACCTTCGAAGCGCTGGACGCCTTCCCGGTCAACATCGGACTGCTGGGCAAGGGCGCCACCATGTCCGAGAAGTCCATGTACGACCAGGTGGACGCAGGCGTCATCGGCTTCAAGATCCACGAAGACTGGGGTGCCACCCCGGCCGTCATCGGAAAGTGCCTTCAGGTCTGCGAGAAGACCGGTGTGCAGCTCGCACTGCATGCCGACTCCCTGAACGAGGCAGGCTTCGTCAAGGACACCATCGACGCCATCGGCGGCTGCTCCATCCATGTCTTCCACGTCGAGGGCGCCGGCGGCGGACATGCCCCGGACATGATCAAGATGGTGAGTGAGCCGAACGTCCTTCCCGCCTCCACCAACCCCACCCGGCCGCTGACCGTCAACACGGTCAAGGAGCACTTCGACATGGTGATGGTCTGCCATCACCTCAACCCGAAGGTCGAGGAGGACCTGGCCTTCGCGGACTCCCGGATCCGGCCCTCCACGATGGCAGCCGAGGACACCCTGCACGATCTGGGCGCCATCTCCATCATGTCCTCGGACGCCCAGGCCATGGGCCGCATCGGTGAAATGATCATGCGCACCTGGCAGACCGCGCACGTCATGAAGGTACGCCGCGGCTTCCTGCAGGAGGACCTGCCGCAGGACAGGAAGACCAAGAACACGACCCCGGAGGATGATCCGCTGCCGGCCGACAACCGGCGTGCTCGCCGGTACGTGGCGAAGTACACGATCAACCCGGCCATCGCCCAGGGCATCGACGCCGTCGTCGGGTCGGTGGAGACCGGCAAGCTGGCCGACTTGGTGCTGTGGGAACCGAAGTTCTTCGGAGTCAAACCACACACCGTCATCAAGGGCGGACAGATCGCCTACGCGCAGGTGGGCGACGCCAACGCCTCCATCCCCACTCCGCA
The DNA here is from genome assembly GCF_053890455.1 of Streptomyces yamdrokensis. Classification (NCBI taxonomy): domain Bacteria; kingdom Bacillati; phylum Actinomycetota; class Actinomycetes; order Kitasatosporales; family Streptomycetaceae; genus Streptomyces; species Streptomyces yamdrokensis. The sequence goes on along the minus strand of NZ_CM132679.1, from coordinate 166,806 downwards.
GCCGGTCCTGCCCCGCCCCATGTGGGGAGCGACGGGCCAGGCCCCCGGCTCCGTCTCCTTCAACTTCGTCACCGAGCGGGCCGTCAAGAACGGCCTGGCCAAGAAGCACAAGCTGAACAAACAGTTCAGGGCCATCACCAGCACGCGCGGCGTCTTCAAAAAGCACATGAGGGAAAACGACGCCACCCCCGACGTCACGATCGACCCCGACACCTACGAAGTCGTCATCGGGGGCGCGAAGGTCACGGACGTGACGACCTTCGTCGACGACCGGATCGTCGACCGCGCCTACGCTTCCGAACTGCCGATGGCACAGCGTTACTTCCTCTTCTGAGACTTCCAAGAAGCATGCCGGCGACGTGCAAGGCGAACTGCGAAGAGCTGGAACGAAAGGTGACCCGCACCAGATGAAGCGCGCCGCGCTGTTCGTCCTGGCCGACGGTCGGTTCCCCGCCGGAGGCCACGCGCACTCCGGCGGGGCCGAAGCGTCCGTGACCGCAGGCCTCATCAAGGACGCAGCCTCGCTGGAGAACTTCTGCCGGGGACGGCTGCACACCACGGGCCTGGTCACAGCGGCACTGGCCGCCGCAGCCGCCGCCGGGCACGATCCGCTGAAACTCGACGACGCCGCCGACGCCCGCACGCCAGTGCAGGCCCTGCGGAACACCGCACGCAAACTCGGCCGGCAGATGATGCGGGCCGCCCGCGCCACCTGGCCGTCGGCCGAACTCGACCACCTGGCCACGCACCGGCCGCACGGTGCACACCAGCCGGTGGTCCTGGGCCTGGCCGTCCGGTCGGCAGGCCTGACCCCGCTGGACGCCGCCTATGCAGCGGCCTACGAAACGATCAGCGGGCCGGCCACGGCGACCGTCCGGCTGCTGAGCCTGGACCCGTTCGACGCCACCGCTGTCCTCGCCCACTTGTCCGACGACCTCGACCGCGCCGCCGCCGCAGCCGCCGCCGCGGCCCGGCACATCCCCGAGCACGGGCTCGACGTGCTGCCCGCCGCCTCCGCACCGCTGCTCGACATCACCGCGCAGCAGCACGCCGACTGGCCTGTACGCCTGTTCGCCTCCTGACCACTGCACCCACGAGACCCACGCAGGAAACCGCATGCACCTCGGCCATGACCTCGACGAGAAATTCCCCCACCGGCACACCTACAGCGCCGCCGAACCGCGACGCCCCAACGGCACACGGCGCGCCCTGCGGATCGGTCTGGGCGGGCCGGTCGGATCGGGGAAGACCGCCACCGTCGCCGCCCTGTGCCGGACCCTACGGGACCAGCTTTCCATCGCCGTGGTCACCAACGACATCTATACCCGCGAGGACGCCGACTTTCTGCTGCGCGAAGCCGTCCTGCCACCCGAGCGCATCAGAGCCGTCGAAACCGGTGCCTGCCCGCACACCGCCATCCGCGACGACATCTCCGCCAACCTGGAGGCCCTCGAAGACCTGGAGAACGAGATCGATCCCCTCGACCTGGTCCTGTTGGAGTCCGGCGGCGACAATCTCACCGCGACGTTCTCCAAGGGTCTCGTCGACGCGCAGATCTTTGTCATCGACGTGGCGGGCGGCGACGACATTCCGCGCAAGGGCGGCCCCGGAGTGACCACCGCCGATCTCCTCGTCGTCAACAAGACCGACCTCGCACCGTACGTGGGCTCCGACCTGGAGAGCATGGCCCGCGATGCCAAGACGCAGCGCGGTGAGCTTCCGGTCGCCTTCACCTCCCTCAGAAGCGAAGGCGGCGTGGAGCCGGTGGCCGACTGGATTCGCCCACTCCTCACAGCATGGACGGCAGGTCCGGCATGACCCTTGCGACCCGGCCCGCCGTGCCGGCAGCCACAGGCGTACAGGCGACCGCACGCATCACGGCAGCCACCAGCGGCACCACCACCGGTCTGCCGGTCCTCGAGGGTGACGGCCCCTTCGAACTACGGCGCCTGCGTTCACGAGGAACCGAGGCACGTGTGTGCGTCGTCGGCGCCATGAGCGCCCCTCTCGGCGGCGACCGGCTGCGCATCGAAGCCATCGCGCGACCGGGCGCGGTTCTGCACGTCACCTCCGCCGCCGCGACCCTCGCGTTGCAAGGATGCACGGCCGAACACGCCACCTATGACGTGCAACTGACCGTGGAAGAACACGCAGAACTCCACTGGCTGCCGAAACCCCTGATCAGCACCGCCGGCAGCAATCTACGGCAGACCTGGACCGTCCACCTCGCCCCCACAGCGCGACTCGTCCTGCGCGAAGAGCAGATCCTTGGACGCACAGGAGAACCACCAGGTCAGGTCACAACACGCCTCATCGTCCGACACGGTGGACGCACCCTGCTCAACCAGGAAGCCAACTACGGTCCAGGCACACCGGCCTGGGACGGCCCAGCCGTACTCGCCCACCACCGAGCGATCGGGCAAATCCTCACCGTCGATCCCGCTTACCAGAGCAAGCCCTCAAAGGTGAGACATTTCGCCGGCCCTTCGCAAGACGGCCAGGCAGTACTGACACCCCTTGTCGGACCGGCCACCCTGGTCACCGCCATTGCCCCGGACGGCCTCCGCCTGCGCCACCTCCTCGACACAGCGCAGACCGCCTCCCGCAACCCTGCCGCCACAGGCACAGCCCCGTAGAACGGCGGCCCGCCTCGGACCGGCCGCGGTGCAGGCGCCGGCCGGGTCCCCGCGTGGGCGGACTTCCGCGACCTGGCCGGGGCACAGCGGCGAACCGCCAGGTTGCGCACGCAAGTCGGTGAGCAGCCCGCCATGGACGGATCCCCCTACGAACGCCGTCCCGTAGGGGCACCAAACGGGCCTGCACGTCTTCCACGGCATGGTCACCGCAGCAGTGATCCGCCTATGGCTCCGCCCGTAATCGGCTTCAGCCGCGGTGCCTTCACCGCCCGCAGCCTCGCGGGGCTGGTACGCAACAGCGGAATCCTGCGCCGGTACCACGCCGACCGGATCCTGGAGGCCTGGGCCCTGTACCGCGACCGGATCGAGCGACCGAACGGCGCGGCCGCCACGTTGTTCCGCCGCTCGTACGCGCGCGAGACGGAGATCGGATTCATCGGGGTGTGGGACACGGTCGGCGCCCTGGGTATCCCGGTTCCGGACACAACATGGCTGCAGCCGGCGGGGAACCGGTTCAATCACCGCTGGGCGTTCCACAACACCGAATTGAGCAGCTGGATCAAGGCGGCCTTCCACGCACTGGCCGCCGATGAGCAGCGCTCAGCGTTCCGGCCAACGCTGTGGCATCAGAACCCCGGCTCCGCCGCGCAGGGCCAGGAGCTGAAGCAGGTGTGGTTCGCCGGGGTTCACTGCGATGTCGGTGGCGGCTACAAGGAGACGGGACTGTCCGACATCGCCCTGCTGTGGATGGTCGACCAAGCCCGCAGACACGGTCTGGAGTTCGACGCCGATGCGCTGAGCACGGACGGGCCACGGGTGATGCAGCCTCGGGAAAGCATCGACTTCCGCGTACGGCCGGACGGTTCGGGAGTTCTCCACGTCTCACGGGCGGGCATGTACCGACTGGCCAAGCCGCTGCACCGGCCGCTCGGAGAGGCGGTGAACGGCGGCGGCGAGCCCGACGGCAACGAGTTCCTGGCGGTGCCTGCCAAGGAGCGCTACGACCGGAACACAAGCTACCGGCCGCCGGAGCTGGAGCGCTATCTGGCCAGGCAGGAGCGGGTCAGGCTGGAGCCCGTCCTGCTGCCGGGCCTCTCCGCGGGCCTGCCGCCCATGCCACCGGCTGCGTCTGGTACGGGAGCGGCGGCCGACGCGCACGACGGACTCGACCGCGCCACGTGACGCCGCGGCCCGGACCAGGGTGGTCTGGCCCGGCAGGCGCCATGGCGCTCGGGTCGTATGCGGAACGGTTGTCGGCCGTACCAGGGCAGCGGCGCATATCCCTTTGCGCAGCGATCTTCGGCGTGGTTGGCTCGCGCCCATGACCTGGCTGCCGCATGACTTCGTCCATCCCCTCCACGTCGACATACCCGACGGCGGAGGCCACCGGCTGCGCCCGATCAGCAGTGCGGACGCGCCGCTGGACTACCCGGCGGTGATGGGTTCGCGGGAGCGGCTGTGGTCGGTCTTCGGCCCCGCGTGGGGCTGGCCGCCGGCCACGATGTCGTACGAGGCGAACCTCACCGATCTGCAGCGGCACGCCGCGGAGATCGAGGCCCACGAATCGTTCAACTACACGATCGAGAGCGTGGACCGCACTGCTCTGCGCGGATGCGTCTACATCGACCCGCCGGAGAAGCAGGGGGCCGACGCCGAGATTTCATGGTGGGTGGTGGACGACGAGGTGGGCGGTGCGCTCGAGCGGGCGCTGGACACGTTCGTGCCGCGCTGGATCGCCGAGGACTGGCCCTTCGAGCGGCCGCGCTTCATCGGCCGGGACGTGACCTGGGACGAGTGGATGAAGTTGCCGGATCATCCGTGAGCAGGACATCCGGCGGGCGCCGAGACGTCGCCGTCGGTGCCGCCGGCCGAAGCGCTGGCCCACGTCCGTCGGCCTCCTTGCCCGCCTTGGCGCATCAACCGCCATGTCCCGGCCCCGTCTCGGGTTCGGATCGGCCGTCTCCCCGCCACCCGCCTTGAAGCCGATGGAGTCGACGTTCCCGCCGGCCACTCGTAAGCGACCTCGTACTCCTCGTCAATTGGCCGACTTGTTGTCGGGCCTTCGCTCACGCACGTCGGCGTCGGCCGCGCAGCTCCCATGCTCGAGGTTCGCGTCCTGGCGACCACGCTCGGCGCAGCCCGTCCCCTTTCCGCGTCTCCGAGCGTCGCGGCCTCGGCGGCCGAGTCGTCGTGGGGTGCCGGGCGGCGAAGCGTGGTGGGCCACGAGACGGCAGTGGCCTGACAGCCACACCCAGCACCCCTGGGCGATCCAACCCTGCGAATGGTTCGATCAACCCGATCAGGAAGGCGGAGCGGCCCGACCGGGAACCGGCCGACACCCCCGGCACCTCACTAACCGACCCGCTGCATCGCCTTCCGGTGCCGTTCCGCCATCGCGGCCCCGGACTCGCGGCGGGCCATCCTGCGCAGGACGGACGGCGCGAGGAGCAGCCCGGCGACCGCCCAGGCACCCAACACACCCGCTGTCTCCAGGTGCCGCCAGGAGTCGCCGATCTCGGCGGCGACCGCTTCGGCCGGCAGCAACGCGGCCCGGAGGCCGAGGCCGAGCCAGTACACGGGGAAGATCTGCCCCACGGTCTGCAGCCACTCGGGCAGCTTCGACAGGGGGAAGTAGATCCCGGAGACCACGACGAGTCCCATCACCGGAAGCATCAGCAAACCGATGGTGCGCGGACTGTCGACGAGTGAGCCGATGACGGCGCCCAGCGGCAGGGTCGCCAGGAGACCCAACGGCACCACCCACACCAGCGTCAGCAACGCTCCACCGCCCTGCCGGGCGACCCCGTCCACCAGGAAAACACCAACGACGAAAGGGAGTGCCATGGAGACGAGAGCCGTCCCCGACACCATGACGATCTTGCCGACCAGATGGCCGACCATGCCGTGAGGCACGGCCTTGGCCCGCAGCAGCGTGCCGTCCTCGCGCTCGGTCGCGAGCAACTGCGCCGTGGTCATCATCCCGGTGAACGCAAGCGTCATCCCCACCATGCTCGGCAACATGAACGCGCCGGCCGAGATGCCGGCGCCCTTCAGCGGGTCGTCCCTGACCAGGAACAGCGGCACGATGAGCAGGACCGTCCAGAGTACGTACCCGAACACGTCCTGGCCGGTGGTGAATGTCTGCCGGAGTTCCGTCCAGCCGCGCCGCACCCCTATTCCCGCCGCGTACCATGCCGGGCTCATCGCGTTTCCTCCCCGAAAGCGTGTGCCGCCCGCTCGCCGGGGACACTCCCCGCCTCCAGCTCCCGCACCATCGTCAGATAGGTGTCTTCCAGGCTCGCCCGGCGCACCTCCAGCCCGCCGATCGCCTCGCCGTGCTCCTCGAACAGTCGACGGACGAACCGGGTGGGCTCGGCCGTCGCCTCCTCGAAGGGCCGCCCGTTTCGCGTCCAGCGCACGGTGGCCTCGGCCGATGCCTGCCGGGACAGCTCCTCCGCCGCGCCATCGGCCACGATCCGGCCACCGGCCAGAATGAGGATCCGGTCGGCGAGCCTCTCCGCCTCGGCGAGGTCGTGCGTGGTCAGCAGAACGGTGGTGTTCTCGTCCGCCAGCCCGCGTACCAGGCCGTGGAACTCGTTCCTGGCCTCCGGGTCCAGACCTGCCGTCGGCTCGTCCAGGAACAGCAGCTCGGGTCTGCCCACGATGCCGACGGCCACGTCGAAACGCCTGCGCTGCCCGCCGGACAGGGCTCCGACCCGTTTGTCCGCCTGCTCGGTCAGCCCCACGGCCGCGATGAGCTCGTCGATGTCCCACGGCCGCCGAACGAGGGGGGTGGAGTACGGCGCGTAGTACGAGCCGAGGTGGGCCAGTAGCTCCCGCACCCGCCACTTGCCGTGGTCGCGCCAGGACTGCAACACGATGCCCAGGCGCGCACGCCACCGCTCGTCCCCGCGAGCCGGATCGGTGCCGAGGACGGTCACGTCACCGGCCGAGCGCATCCGGAAGCCTTCCAAGACCTCGATCGTGGTCGTCTTGCCCGCGCCGTTCGGACCGAGCAGCACGACGACCTCGCCTCGCCGTGCGGTGAAGCCGACCCCCTTCAGTACATCCTGGCTGCGGTAGCGCATCCGCAGATCCCGTACGTCGATGACCGTGTCGCTCTTGGGCAGTGGGCTGCTCCCAGCCCCGGACAAGGCGTGGGCGGTCGCCATTCGGTGTCCCCCGTCCGTCTCGTGGTCCGGCCCCTGGGGCCAGGGGCCGAAGGCCGTGCCGACGTCCGTGGTCATGGGACGTGTCTACGGCTTGTGACGGCTGTTGCCGCCTGGCAGCAGCCGTTCGGCCCCTCCCCGGACGAACACATTACCGAACGGTTCAGGTATCTCATGCTGCTCCACCGACCCGGCGAACATTCCCGGTCAGAGTTCTGATCGCAGGGCCTCACGGGTGATGCCCGGGACGCGGGCCTTTGGACGGAGTGCGCGCACCGACGGTGAGCAGCCGTCTCCTGGCCGCCGTGCCACGTCGCATTCCGGCCGGAGTGACAAGCCTCTGACGTGGAACCCGTACCGACGTGGACGTCCGCGACACGGGACGACATATGTCCGCGGCACATGACGACAGAGAGGAAGGGACCGGCGCATGGAACGGGCTGCCTTGTTCGACGTCGACGGAACCCTCGTCGACACCAACCACCTCCACGTGACCACCTGGTGGGAGGCGTTCCGGCAGGCGGGCCACCAGGTACCGATGCACGCGATCCACCGGGCTGTCGGGCTCGGCTCCGACGACCTCGTCGCCCACCTGCTCGGGGACGGCCGGGACAAGGATCTGGACGAGGAGCTGAGCGCCGCCCACAAAACCCTCTACGGGCAGTACTTCGACCGGCTGCCCGCGTTGCGGGACGCCGGCCGGCTGCTGCGTCGCCTCGACCGGGACGGCTGGACGGTGGTGCTCGCCACCTCCGCCGGGGGCGCGGAGCTGTCCGCGCTGCGCCGGGCGATCGACGCGGACGACGCGATCAAGGCCACGGCCAGCGCCGACGACGTGGAGCAGGGCAAACCGGCCGCCGAGCCCGTCGAACACGCCCTGGAGCTGGCGGGGGTGCCCGCCGAGCGCGCGGTGTTCGTCGGTGACACCGTGTGGGACATGGAGGCGGGCAGCAGGGCCGGGGTGCACTGCGTCGGCGTGCTGTGTGGCGGGATCCCGCGTGCCGACCTGGAGGAGGCGGGCGCGCGTGAGATCTACGACGATCCCGCCCAGCTGTTCGCGTCCCTGGCCGACAGCCCGCTGGCGTGAGGAACGATCACCGCGGGACACCCACAGGAACATGACTCGTATGACGGGATGCGGCACGACGGGGGCGCACGCCTGGAACGCCACCCACGACGTGCTCGCCGCGCCCCACTGCCATGGCGCCACCTCCCTGCGCCGGCTGCTGCTGCGGCTGTCTGTACGCCTGTGGTGGCACCCGTAGGGGAGGGCCGCCCCTCGGTGCCGACGGCGCGTACCGAGCCGCGGCAGCCGGTCCGCGCCCAGGGAGCAGCCCGGGCCGCGTGAAGCTGCCCGGAGTCGGGTTACGACAAGAGCTGTGCCATCTGTTGCGCGACCTCACGGCCCGCCCTCGTGTCAGCACAGGTCACCATGCCGTTTCGCCGTGGTCGGCCCGCTGGCATCCCCGTCGCGGCCGTTTTCGCCCATGTTCCCGGCCGGAGTGAAGGAGGAAGGGGCGGGCGGGAGAGGCGGCGCGGGCTGCCGGGGATCGGGAACCCGCCCAGCCGGTTGCGCGTCGGCCGGGACCGCCGCGCCTGTGCTGCGTCAGCGCGGCGGTGACGTCAGGCGGGGGATCCGGTGGGGGGGGGGAGAGGGCAGCAGGAGATGACGGTATCCAGCCCCACGAGCCGAAGAACCCGAAAATCGGTTCCGGCGGGGGCGTCCAGGCGCAGCCGGCCCCGGTGCTCCGGGCAGCCTGGTGGGCGGTGACGAGGGCGTTGGTAGCGCTGGAGTCCATGAAGGCGACGGCACCGAGGCCGAGTACAGCCCGCAGCGACGTGTCATCGGCATCCGGCGTCAGGGCCGCACGGAGCTGGGGGAGGTGGTGTGGTCGATTTCGCCGCGGACGGTGAGGATGCGGACGTCGCTGATGGAGGTGCGGTCGACCGAGGACCGGGTGCCGTCCCTGGGCTCGTACGTCTCTGTCACACTTCCCTCAACAGCGCTCGGTGGTGCTCCGACCAGCGCTTCCGCGGGGAAGGCTGCCCTCGCATGGTACGGATGGTGCACCCGGATGGCCCTGCCACAGGTGTATGAGCGACCTGGGTGGTACCCGCTGGGGTAGACGGCGGCAGTGAACGGGGTAAGGATGACGGGGCAGATGGACGCAGAGGACCAGGGCGAGTGCCGCAACGGCCAGGACGCCGGCGCGATAGAAACGGCCCTCGCTCTGGATGGTGGCGGTTCCTGCCTTGCAGAGGCCCGGCATCTGGCCGTCGGCTTCCTCACCCAGGCCCAGGCCGATCACGAATTGACCGTTCCGGCCCGGGCGATCGATCTGACGCAGCTGGTGGTGAGCGAGTTGGTCACCAACGCCTGCAAATACGCGCCCGGTCCCATCCGGCTGCGGCTGCGCCTCACCGATGCAGCGGTGGAGGTAGCGGTGTGGGACACCCACCCGGTGCTGCCGGCCGCGAGGGCCGCTGACCCGCAGCGAGTCGGACAACACGGCCTGGAGATCGTCAAGGCCGTCGCCCACCTCACCATGCAGCCCGAGCCGGTCGGTAAGCGGATCACCGCCTGCATCACCTTGCAGCCCGATCCGGATCGCACCGCCCTCGGACAAGCTCCGCGGTAACCGCCGAACGGTCCGTTGCTCGAGCACCCTGTGCCGGCCCGCAGGGGTGTGTATGCGGCGAAAGGCTCGTCCGGTGAACCGGGCACATACGGTGAACCGGGCACGTACGGTGCGAAAAGCCACTTGACCACCGGGCAGGCCGCACTCGCAGGGGCGCAGACCCCCAACGGCCCGAAGGTCGCGCTGGACCGTCGAACGCACCATGACCCGCCACGCCGGATGCCGACGCCCGCATCGCCTGCGTTCTCGGCCCAGGCCGCCCTGGCCCTGTACTGCGGTCTGCCCCGACATCACCAGGCGGGTCGAGTGAAGAATCGACTCATCGGAGAGGGTATAAAATCTATACTTGCCGGAGTAGACATTGAGGGATCGTGTGGCTATGGTTTCTCTCGTAGCCGAGATGAGTGAGGCCCGGCAGACATGAACTGTCGGGCAGCAGTACCCGCATGACGGTGCGGTGGTGGAGTTCCGAAGCCAAGGTTGTTGCAGGACGGTGACGGGACTGACGACCGGACCGGGCGGCCCGCGGTGATCAGGGGCCGCCACGAGCAATACCGCAGTCGGGAAGCGGCAGTCTGCCGTTTCGGCAGACTGCCGGGGAGTGGCGCTGCGTGAGGCCACCAGCAGTTCGCAGAATCGCAAGTGATTGATGCAGAGGGAAGAACGGAGGAGTCGGCGACATCAGGATCGCCCGGGCGGACAACATGAACCCGGGTACCGCAGGACATCGATAGGTAGGTGGTCTCCGGTCACGCATCCGCGATCCCCGCATCCCCGTCGGTACATTCGGCGGCTGTGCGGAACAGAAGGCCGGCGCAGCACTGGGGCCGGCAGATGATGTTGCAGTCCCTTCGGGCCCTGGTGCCGTACGGCACCAGGGCCCCTCAACGCATTCCAGAGAGGTGAAATGACAGCAGACGCATCACTGAGCCGTCTCGATGACGACGACTACCCCGCCTACACCATGGGCCGGGCCGCCGAAATGATCGGCGCGTCTCCCGGCTTCCTCCGCGCCATCGGCGAAGCGCGACTGATCACACCGCTCAGGTCCGAGGGCGGACACCGCCGCTACTCCCGCTACCAGCTGCGCATCGCCGCTCGCGCCCGCGCACTTGTCGACCGGGGGACCCCCGTCGAAGCGGCGTGCCGGATCATCATTCTCGAAGACCAGCTCGAAGAAGCCCAGCGCCTGAACACCGCACACCGCAAGACCGCGTCGGCAGCCCAGGTCGACCCCGCCGCCTGACGCAGTCGGCAGCCCCGGGGTACGCAGCGGTACAGTTGCCGGACTCCGTCACTTCGAGCGGCCTGCACGCATCCGCTGTGGTCGGCGTAGTGCAATTGGGCTGCCGGCATCCGGCCCGGCACCGGCCTCTGAGCAGCTAGCGAGGGCTGGCGGTTCGGGAGCGGAGGCCGTGTCCAGTGCACCCGACTCCAGTCATCTGTGCAGCCGACTTCGAAGTCTGGCCCCGGAGCTGAAAGAGCTCCGGAACTCCCGCGTTTTGCCCCGGTCAAAGGGAACCAGCCAACCGGCCCCCGCGACTTCTTGCGGTGGGGCCGGAGGCACGGGCTCTGAGCCTGACCTCCTATTCGGTGCGCAGGGCCGTGGCAGTTCGGGCCCTGGCGGCCCAGCCGGCAGGCAGGAGCGCGCCCAGGGTGGCGATGAGCAGGCCGCCGAGCGCGAGCGGGAGCAGTTCGGCCCCGTGATGGACGGCGATGACGGACCCGGGAAGGCGGAGCCCCACGCTGTCGCCCATCGCGGGGATGACCCAGCCGTGCGGGGCTACGCCGAGCGGCACGCCCAGAGCGCCCGCGACCAGTCCGGTCACGACGACCGGGGTGAGGACCATCGCGGCGGTCTGCCGGGGGGGCATGCCGAGCGCCTTGTGGACACCGATCTCCCGGACGCGCTCGTGGGTGTCGAGCAGCACGCCGTTCAGCACGCCGAGCGCGGCGACGGCGACGAGTATCAGCGTGAGGATCGCGGACAGCGCGTTGAGCGTGACGACCATGTCGCTGCCGGCGTCGAGCCCGCCGGCCCGAGCGGTGACCCCCAGCGGTACCAGGTCACTGTTCAGCGCGTCGACGTGGCCGGTCACGTCGGTGCCTGACGTGACCGCGATGTGATGGCTCGTCTCCGTCGGGTCGGGATGTGCGGCCGTGAGGGTCGAGGTGTCGGTGAAGACCTGCATGCCGTCCTTCCGGGGGTCGAGGACCTCGCCGACGATCCGGACCGTGACCGGCTCGGCCAGGCCGTTCAGCGTGACGGTGTCGCCGATGCGGGTGCCGGTGGAGGCCAGGAAGGGGGTCGGGACCACGGCCTCGCGGGCCGGTCGATCCAGCGGCCCGAGACCATTGTGTAGCCGCCCCAGGAAGCGTCGCCGGTGAAGGCGATCACGTCGATGGTGCCGGTCAGGCCGGAGTGCCGCGCCCGTCCGGTCCCGGCGGCCTGGCCCTCATGGTGACCCTCGCGGTCATCGCCTCGGGTGCTCTGGCGCTGCGCCGCCGCTATCCGCTCGCCGTGCTGTGCGTCGTGACGGCCGCGACACTGGCGACACCGCAGAGCGTCCTGCGGCTGACCTTCTACGCGTTCGTCATCGCCGTCTACAGCGCCGCCGTGTACAGCCCGTACCGGGTGGCGACCCTGGCGGCGCTGCCGGTGTCGGTCGTCCTGGTCGGCACCTCGGGGAACTCGGTGACACCGATCGTCCCCAACGAGTACATCGCCCTGCTGATCCTGGCCCCGATGGCCGTGGCCGCCGTCGGCCTGCGTACCTGGAAACTCCGAACCGACGAGGGCCGCACCCGGCTCTCCGCCCTGGAACGCGAGCAGGCCGAGGCGCTGCGCCGGGCCGTCGAGCACGAGCGGGCCAGGATCGCCCGCGAACTGCACGACGTCGTCACGCACAACGTCAGCGTGATGATCATCCAGGCGGGCGCCGCCCGCAAGATCATGAGAACCTCCCCCGAGCAGGCCGGCGAGGCGCTGCTCGCCGTCGAGGCGGGCGGGCGGGCTGCCATGACCGAGCTGCGTCACGTCATGGGACTGCTCACCATGGCCGACGAGGGCGGGGGGACGGACGGAGGCGCGGACCTGGCCGAGACGGCGGCGGAGCTGGCCCCGCAACCCGGCCTGAACCAGCTGAAAACGCTGGTCGGACGGGTCCGGGACACCGGACTGCCAGTCGACCTGACCGTGACCGGCCCGCCCCGCCCCCTCCCGCCCGGCCTCGAACTCGCCGCCTACCGCGTGGTCCAGGAAGCCCTGACCAACACCGTGAAGCACGCGTGTGGCGCCAGCGCCGCCGTGACCGTCGAATACGGCCCGGAACGGCTCCGGGTGGAAGTCACCGACAGTGGTGGACACCCGGGCGAGGCCGCCGGAAGCGGCCGGGGCCTGATCGGCCTGCGCGAGCGACTCGCCGTCTACGACGGAACCCTGAACACCGGCCGGCACCTGAGCGGCGGCTACCGTGTGGAGGCCCTGATCCCCTTGGAGACACCGTGACCGAGCCGCTGCGTGTGCTCCTCGCCGACGACCAGACCCTGGTCCGCACCGGATTCCGGTTGATCCTCGGCGCCGACGGCATCGATGTCGTCGCCGAGGCGACCAACGGAACCGAAGCGGTCGAAGCGGTCCGCCGCACATGTCCCGACGTGGTCCTGATGGACGTCCGGATGCCCGAGATGGACGGCCTGGAGGCCACCCGCCGTATCCTCACCGGTGCCCCCGACGAACCCCGCGCCATCATCCTGACCACCTTCGACCTCGACCGATACGTCTACGCGGCACTGTCCGCCGGGGCCAGCGGGTTCCTCCTCAAGGACGTCACCCCCGAGCATCTGACCGCGGCCGTCCGCACGGTCCGTACCGGCGACGCTCTCCTCGCGCCCGCCGTCACCCGCCGCCTCGTGCAGCGGTTCACCCAGCGCGGCGGCGACACCGCCGCCCTCCACCGCGATCTCGCCTCGCTCACCCCGCGCGAACTGGAGGTCCTCGGCCTGCTGGCCCGAGGACTGAGCAACGCCGAACTCGCCACCCGCCTCCACCTGGCCGAGGCGACCGTCAAGACGCACGTCGCCCGCATCCTCGCCAAGCTCGGCCTCCGCGACCGTGTCCAGGCCGTCATCGTCGCCTACGAGACAGGGCTGGTCAGTGTCGGCGCACACGAGGCGGCCCAGCAGTCCACCGAGCAGACGTAGACCGAAGCCGAGACCTGGGATCAGCAGCCGAAGCCTGCACCCGTCCCGGTGGTTCACGCCTCCGAACCGTCAAACAACGGTCACCCGATGTCGCGTTCGCCGCGGTGCGGGGATCAGGCACTGCCGGCAGCGTGATGTCCAGCCTTCCGGGTCGGGAATTCTGTTCAGACAGCCGGTGGGGCGTTCGAGGATCTCGTCCGCGGTTTTCGTCCAGACGTAGGGTTTGGGGTCGGTGTTCCATGCGGCGATCCGGGTGCGGATGTCCTTCTCCGGGGTCTGGACGGATTCGTGGACGTCTCGCCGTATCTGCTTGTTCGTCAGCTCGGCGAACCACCGCTCGACCAGGTTGAGCCAGGACGGGCCGGTGGGCGTGAAGTGCAGGCGGAAGGGAGCCGGTCACCTTGCCCGTGGCCACCTCCAGTGCGGCGAACGGCGTCGTGGTGCCGGCCCGCACGTAGTCGTGGGTCATGCGCTGCGGGACGCCGGGCATCCATCGGCAGCACCGGCTGGGAGCGGTCCAGGGCCTGGATCTGCGACTTCTCGTCCGCACAGAACACCGGCGCCCGCTCGGGCGGACCCAGGCAGAGGCCGGCGACGTCGTGCGCCTCGTCCACGAAGCACGGGTCGGTGGACAGCTCGAACGTCTCGGTGCGGTTGCGGGCCGAAGGTGCGGGCCGGGAGCGGGCGCAGCCGGATGACGGTGTGCACGAGGACGGCCGCGCGCCAGGCGTTGCCGACGGCGACACCGGCCTGCGGGTGCTGCGGTGCGGCGAGATGCCCCGCAGCACCGCACTCCCCGAGGACCGGCGCTTTCCGTGCGCGAGCCGACGAAGTCGGCCGCGTGCGCCCCGTGCAGTCCCCGGGCAGGAAGAGTGATGCAAGCCACAGCGGCGCGCTGTCCGATCGGTCAGTTCTGACCGATCGGACAATTATGGTTGGGGCATGGCACGTTCCGCCTCCGCCATGCGCGGTCAGATCCTGAAGTCGGCACTGCGACTGTTCGCCGTGCACGGCTTCCGCGGCACCTCGTTGCAGGACATCGCCTCCGACGCGGGCTGCTCGAAGGCGTCGCTCCTCTACCACTTCGCCGGCAAGGAAAAGATTCTCACCGAGCTGCTGACTCCGGCCCAGGACGCCCTCGCCACGCTGCTCGACCGCGTGGCCGGGCTGGAGGGCGGCCGGCTGGTGGAGGAGACCGTCGTCGGATACGTCGAACTGACGCTGCGGTTCCGCCGCGAGATCCGGCTCCTCTTCGAGGACATCGCCGAGATGTCCTGCCACCAGGACCTCAACGTCATGGAGCTGGCGGACGGGCTGCTGGACGCGCTGGCCGGCCGCTCGCAGCAGGCACCGGCCCGGGTGGCGGCGTGGATGGTGCTGGGCGCCGTCTTCATCACCAGTGCCACCGATGACGAGGTGGCGCCGGACGAGGTGCTGCGCGCCGAGATGATCCGCAGCGCGCTGCGGACGCTTGACCACACTCCCAGTTGACCCCCTAACGGAAAGACTCCTCCTCCATGGCGACCTTGCTGTACCGGCTCGGGCGGTTCTCCTTCCGCAGAAGAGGCCGAATAGCCGCGGTCTGGCTGCTCCTGCTGACCCTGCTGGGTGTCGGAGCCGCCACCCTGATGGGCCCGACCAGCGACAAGTTCTCCATGCCGGGCACCGAGTCCCAGCGGGCGCTGGACGACCTCGACCGGCAGTTCCCGCAGGCCGGCGGAGCCACCGGCACCATCATCGTCGCCGCGCCCGAGGGCGAGAAGCTGGACCCCGCCGCGGTGGCACCCCTGGTGAAGGAAGCCTCCGAGACCGACGGCGTCACCGCCGCCATGGACCCGTTCCAGGCCGGCTCCGTCTCCCAGGACGGCCGCTACGCCCTCATCCAGGTGCAGTTCGACAAGGCCGTCGACGAGGTCACCGACGAGCAGAAGTCGGCCTACGAGGCCGTCGGCGCCGACGCCGGGGGCCTGCGGGTCGAGCACGGTGGCGAGGTCATGGGCGGTGAGGTGGAGATCGGCTCCACCGAGGCGCTCGGTGTCCTGGTCGCCGCGGTGGTCCTGGTCGTCACCTTCGGCTCGCTGGTCGCCGCCGGCATGACCCTGCTGAACGCGCTGATCGGCGTCGCGGTCGGCATGGCCGGCCTCTTCTCCCTGACCGGTGTCATCGAACTGACCTCCACCGCCCCCATCCTGGCGCTGATGCTGGGCCTGGCCGTCGGCATCGACTACTCGCTCTTCATCACCTCCCGCTACCGCCAGTACCTCGCCGAGGGCCTCCAGTCCGAGGAGGCCGCCGGCCGTGCGACCGGCACCGCCGGCTCCGCCGTCGTCTTCGCCGGTGCCACCGTGGTCATCGCCCTGGCCGGCCTCTCCGTCGTCGGCATCCCCTTCCTGAGCGTGATGGGCCTGGCCGCGGCGGGCACCGTCGCCGTCGCCGTGCTGGTCGCCCTCACCCTGCTGCCGGCCTTCCTCTCCTTCGCCGGCAAGAAGATCCTGCCGCGCAAGCAGCGCCACGCGGGCGGGCACACCGCCGAGGACGGCACCGTCGCCGAGGGCTTCGGCTTCACCTGGGGCCGGCTCGTCACCAAGCTGCGCATCCCGCTCCTGGTCGTCGGCATCCTCGGGCTGGGCGCGCTCACCCTCCCGGCCCAGGACATGCGCATGGCCCTGCCGGACGCGGGCACCGCCGCCGAAGGCTCCCCCGCGCGCGAGGCGTACGACCTGACGTCCGAGGGCTTCGGCGAGGGCTTCAACGGCCGTCTCATCGCCGTCGTCAACGGTGAGGACGCGCAGTCCACCGGGGCGGCCGCAGAGAAGGCCACCGCCCTCATCAAGGACACCGACGGCGTCCTGACCGTGGCCCCGCCGCAGCTGAACGAGCAGGGCACCACCGCCCTGCTGACCGTCATTCCCGAGGCCGGCCCGACCGCCGCCGCCACCGAGGACGCCGTCCACGACATCCGCGACCGGGTCGCGGACATCGAGGGCGCCGACATCGCCCTCACCGGCGCGACCGCTCTGGGCATCGACGTCTCGGAGAAGCTCGCCGACGCCCTGCCGGTGTATCTGCTCCTGGTGGTGGGCCTGTCCATCCTGCTGCTCATGCTGGTCTTCCGGTCGGTCCTGGTACCGCTGAAGGCAGCCCTGGGCTTCCTGCTCACCGTGGGCGCGACCTTCGGCATCACCGTCGCCATCTTCCAGGAGGGCCACCTCGCCGGCCTGGTGGGCGTCGACACCCCCGGCCCGCTGGTGAGCTTCCTGCCGATCCTGCTCATCGGCATCCTGTTCGGCCTCGCCATGGACTACGAGGTCTTCCTCGTCTCCCGCATGCGCGAGGACTTCGTCCACGGCGCCGACCCGCAGGCGGCCATGGTCAGCGGAATGGGCCACAACACCCGCGTCGTCACGGCCGCCGCGCTCATCATGACGTCCGTGTTCGGAGGCTTCGTCCTGATGGACGATCCGATCATCAAGTCCATCGGGTTCGCCCTCGCCGTCGGCGTGGTCATCGACGCCTTCGTCGTCCGCATGGCTCTGGTCCCGGCGGTGATGTCGCTGCTCGGCCGTGCCGCCTGGTGGCTGCCCAAGCCCGTCGACAAGGTCCTGCCCGACCTCGACATCGAGGGCGAGAAGCTGAACCGGCAGCTGGCCGCGGAGACGCGCGAAGAGACCCCCGTCCCGGTCTGACCCGCGCGCCGGCCGGGCCGGACCGCACCCCGGAGGACGGGACCCGCACAGTGGTCCCGTCCTCCTCCGTTCCCCCGCTTCCCTCACCCTTTCTGACCGCCTCGGGGGACGGGCCCGGCCTCGTACGCCGCCGTGCAAGCACACCCGAAGCGGCGGACCGCCGGGCGCGTCATCACACCACCGCACCGCAGGTTCGGGAAGAACGCCCGGACCGGTACGAGGAGAGGTGCGAACGACAGCGCACCCTGCACTCCCCGCGACGCATCGGGTCGAGCACGGTGTCGCCCGTGCGAGGAGACGGGCCGACGCCTGATCGTGCGCAACGGATACCACCAGCCGCAGAAGGTCACCACCGCCGCCGGGACGATCGAGGTCAAAGCCACGTGTGTGCACGTGTGTGAACGACAAGCGCGTCGACGAGACCACCGGAGAGCGCGAGCGGTTCGCCTCGGCAATTCTGCCGCCGTGGTGCCGCAAGTCCCCGAAGATCAGTGAGGTGCCGCCGCTGCTCTACCTCCACGGCCTGTCCTCCGGCTCGCTCTTCCCTGCGGCGGTGAGGCTGTCCGTACGCGTGCTGACGAAGGCGCTCAGCACGGTCGGGCCGATGGCGCCCCCGATCTGCCGAGTGGTGTTGAACAGTCCTGAGGCGATGCCGGACTCGGCCGGCGTAACGGCAGACATGCCGAGTCCCATGACGGCTGGCGCGGCGAGGCCGAAGCCCAGCCCCATGACAAGACCGGCTGGGAGGAAGTCCACCAGGTAGACGCCATTGACGCGGGCGAACGACAGCATGACGAACGCCCCAACGATGAGGGTGAGCCCCAGGAGGAGCATCGCGCGCTGGCCGAACCTGGTGATGAGCCGGGTCGAAAGACCGAGGGACACCACCGCGATCACCGCGACAATGGGCACGAACCCGATACCTGCCTGCAGCGAGCCGTACCTCAGCACCCGCTGTAGGTAGAGCGTGCCGAAGAACAACAGGCCGAACGTGCCAGCGATCAGCAGGAACCGGACGATGTCGGCCGCGGTCAGGCTCCGCGAGCGGAAGAACCTCAGCGGCAGCAGCGGCTTGGCGGCCGTGGCCTGGCGGACGACGAACCCGGCCAGCAGCAAGAGAGACAGAGAACCGAGCAGCAGGCTCTGGATCGCTCCCCAGCCGACCCGCTCAGCGTCCACGACCGTGTACACGAAAAGCATCATGCCGGTCGTGACCAGCAAGGCTCCCAGGAAGTCGGCGCCCTTGCCCATCCCCTCGCCGCGGTCCCCGGGGAGAGCTCGCGCGCCGACCAGAACGAGGGCGGCACCGGTCGGTGCGTTGATGAAGAAGATCCAGTGCCAGCTGAGCAGATCGGTGAGGATGCCGCCGAGAACAGGATGAGGCGGGCCACGTCCTCGTCCGAAGTGCCCTGTCAGGTCCCGGCACTTCCGTTTCACCAGCCGCGTGATCATGCTGTGCGGAGCTGGGCCCACCGGCCTGGTCGCCTTCCTGACCAGTGGCGGCGTGCGGGTCCTGATGGTCGGACGGGCTGCCGTGGTGGTGACCGTGTGGGCGTACTACGGCCATCGCGTGGAAAGGCGCGCCTCCGCGCAGCGATGACGCGGGCCCGGGCCCACTCATGAGTGGGCCCGGGGGCGTCAGCCGGACCCGGGGTGCTTGCCGGGCCCGTCGGCGCCGGGGGACAACGGGGTGGGTGACAGGGTGGTGTCCTCCTCGCCGGGCTCCAAAAGGGTGTCGGCGGCGCCGACGACGAGGGGGTCGGGTGTGCCGACCGCCTCGCCGTCCTTGCTGGCGTATTCGATGCGCGACAGCAGACTGCGCATGGTCTCCAGCCGGGCACGCCGCTTGTCGTTGCTCTTGACGACGGTCCAGGGGGCGTGGGCGGTGTCCGTGGCGCGGAACATGTCGACCTTCGCCTCGGTGTAGTCGTCCCAGAGGTCCAGTGACGCCAGGTCGGTGGGCGAGAGCTTCCACTGGCGTACCGGGTCGACCTGCCGGATCGCGAAGCGCGTGCGCTGCTCGGAGCGGGACACGGAGAACCAGAACTTCACCAGCAGGACGCCGTCGTCGACCAGCATCCGCTCGAAGGCCGGGCACTGGTCGAGGAACAGCTTGTACTCGTCCTTGGAGCAATATCCCATCACGCGCTCCACCCCGGCCCGGTTGTACCAGGAGCGGTCGAAGAAGACGATCTCACCGGCCGTCGGCAGATGCGCGATGTGCCGCTGGAAGTACCACTGGCCCGCCTCGCGTTCGGTGGGCTTGTCCAGGGCGACCACGCGTGCGCCACGCGGGTTGAGCCGCTCGGTGAGCCGCTGGATCGTGCCGCCCTTGCCTGCCGCGTCACGCCCCTCGCACACGACGACCAGGCGTGCGCCGGTGTCCTTGACCCACCGCTGGAGCTTGAGCAGCTCGATCTGCAGGATGCGCTTGGTCCGCTCGTACTCCTTGCGGCCCACCTTGCGGTCGTACGGATGGTTCTCCCGCCATGTCCGGATGGGACGCCCGTCTGCGTCCAGCACGATCGGTTGCTCTCGCCGACTGGCATCCACAGTCAGCCCGTCCAGCAGCTTGTCCGCATCCTCGGCGTTCATCACCAGGCTCCCCGCTCGGTTCGTACAGTCGGTCAGAAGGGCATACGGCCGCGGGAGCGGCGACCTGCCGAACCGCTGCGGCTCATCGCACGCGAACTGGTGTGGGAGGGCTTGCTGAAGAGCCGGCCCAGGACGCCGGGCGCTTTGCCACCGGCCCGCGCCCCGGCCCCGGGCGTACGGTGCGTGCCGCGTTCGGGATGATGGGAGAGACGGGGGACGAGGAGGGCCAGGACCACACACCCGGCGATGACGGCGGCGACTACCATGATCGGACTCCCTTTGCTGGCGGACGGACATACAGGTGCCCCGTCCCGCCTCACCCATGTGAGCAGTGAAGGCTCGACCCGGGACTGGTCCGGTCAGCGGCCCTCGCCCTCACCTGCCGCGGCACGCGTATGCATCCGGCGCGGCGTCGTCAGGATGCTCCGCAACTTTCCCCGGGCAGGTCTCAGCAGGGCGGTCGACGGCCAGAACCGCTGCTTCTCCGCACGCCGGTTGATCGAGGGGCGTCCCGGCGACTCGACCCTGGCACCCCCGAGATGATCTCGGACTACGAGAATCTCGCCAGAGCCGCGTTCACGCGTATACCGGCACACGACCTGAGCGCGGCCCGCACCCACGGGATCATCGACACCTCGGCCGCGGCCGATCTGCGCTGTTGGGCGGCCCCGGGCAGGCCTGATCATCCCGGAAATCACTCCTCAGGCGACTCCCGAACGGTTTGGAGCCCGCAGCCTGCTCCGTTCGAGCGATTCGCCGGGAGCGGGTGCCGTTGCGAGCGGTGAGCCCTGGGTCGCCGCGTGATGATCGAGCGATGCGCATGCTTGTGGGACGAGAAAGCCGTGGCCGGCTCACGAAGGTGATCGGTAATGGGCCAGTCAGGCCGGTGGGGGACAGTTGTGGCCGAGCGTGAGCCGGTGCCTGACAAGGCCAGGGTGGACCGGTCGGAGGGGTTCGGAGAGCGGTTGCTGGGGGTGCTGCTGGACCGGTCGCACGAGATGCCGCCGCAGTTGATCGCTCCGCTGATCGCGGAAGAAGTGGCCCGGCTCGGTGGACGCGAGGTCTCGATCCTCCTGCAGGACTATGCGCAGGAGTTCCTGGTGCCGCTGCCGGGGAGGGGACTGCTGGTCGGTGGGATCGAAGTGATCGGTGACTCCGCGGCGGGCTCGGCTTTCCTGCGGATGACCCCGGTCGAGGTCCCGCAGACCGACGGCGTTCGGATGTACTTGCCGTTGCTGGACGGCAGCGACGAGGTGGGGGTGATGGCTGTCACCCTGGAGACCGTCGACGACGACGACCGGCGCCTGCTGCGCAGGCTCGCCGGCCTGGTCGCCGACATGCTGGTCACCAAGCACGCCTACACGGACCGGTTCTTCCAGGCCCGGCGCCGCGAGCCGATGAGCGTGGCCGCGGAGATGCAGTGGACTTTGCTGCCGCCGCTGTCGATGTCCGTGCCGCAGGTCGAGGTGGCCGGCATCCTGGAGCCCGCCTACAGCATCGCCGGCGACAGTTTCGACTACGCGCTCAACGACGACGTCCTGCATGCGGCCGTGATTGACGCGATGGGCCATGGTCTGGACGCGGCCACGATGGCGACCGTCACGGTCGGCGCCTACCGGCACGCCAGACGCGCCGGCATCAGCCTCGCCGAGAAGTACGCGTTCATGGACCAGGCCATCGCCGAACAGTTCGGGCCCGACCACTTCGTCACCGCACAGATGATGGACTTGGACATCGTGACCGGCCGCCTGCAATGGGTCAACGCGGGCCATCCCGCGCCCCTGCTGATCCGCACCCACGAGGTCGCCCGCCGGCTGGAAGGCCCCACCACCCTGCCCGTCGGCTTCGGCGGTCCACCGCCCCAGATCAGCGAGTACACACTCCAGCGGGGCGACCGAGTGCTGTGCTACACCGACGGCCTGATCGAGGAGCGCGGCGAGGACGGACAACTGTTCGGAGAGCAACGACTCATCGCCTGCGTCAACCGCGTCGAGCACGCCGAGGAAGGACTACGGACAACAGCGCTCCGGCTCTCCCACACCCTCAAACAGGAACGCGGGGCAACCAGCGATGACGCGACCCTCTTCCTCATCGAGTGGCGCGGTCGCGCGGCCGACCACCTGGCTGTCCTGGAATGAGCCACGCTCACGAACCGGCTCACACATGCCGCACCGGACACCAACCTCGCATCGGACGATGTACGTGATCCTTGTTCGGGACGTCAGCCGCGCCGGCGTGCCGGGCGGCGTCCGGCTCACCTGGGAGGACGAGACCGGCTGGGCCTACGCCAAACCCGGTTCAGGCATCCACGGCCACCTTCCGGCCGCAACGTCCACGGGCGGGGAGAGCGCCACCGAGCCGTTGGCCGAGCAGACGATGGGTCTCTGCTGGTATGGGTGATGCGGCTGGTCGGCGACTTCGCCGACGATGTCCCGGCGGTAGGGACGGAGAGCGGCAGACTCCAGGACGGGCCCGCACGAACACGGCCTCACCCGCCGGTGAGGCGGCCCTGCACGCCTACCCGGAGCCGCTGATCAGCGCCGGCGCGCCGCTTCCCGCCACGCTGCAACGCGGCACGTTCCGCCTCGCCCGGCAGTATGTCCTCGGCACCACGGGCACTTTGCGCCGCCGGCTCTCACGGTTCGCCGAGAAGGGGGATCCGACTCACGACGACGCACCGCGCAGGGCCGAGCGCTTCAAGGACTGCGCTGTCAGAGCGGCAGGTTCAGGTTCTTCTCATACCCCGGGAGGTCGTACTCGCCGGTGACGATGCCATCCCCGTAGCGGGAGTTGACGACCTCCCAGCGCGCCTGCCCTACGCTCTGCCGTTCGCCGAACAGCTTGTGGAACGTGTCGCTGTTCAGATCCAAGTTCCTGCTCCTGCTGTCGACAGCCATGACGTATTCGAACTTCGAAGGGTCAGAGGTGCTGGTCACCTTCAGGACCGTCCCGCAGTCCTGTGCCGTCAATCCTTCGACGGCCGTGATCCGTGAGAGATCCATGGCAGACCCCGGGACGTTGCAGGACACCGGATGATCGTCCAGCAGATGACTCACCTCGTTGTAGTCGTGAGAGCCAACCGGCCCCGAGCCCTGGAGCACGGCACCCGCCCGCTCGGCATGTACGGCGCCCGGCAGCGCGGTGGCAAGCAGGGCTGCTGCTGCCGCCGCTGGCCCGACCGGACCACGGCCCGCGCTGAGATCTTCACCTTCATCGAGACCTTCTACAACCGCAAGCGGCTGCGGAGGCATCCAGTCTGGGGCTACCTCGCCCCGCTGGAGATCCGGCAGCGACACGAGCAAGAACACGCCCTCGCGGCGTAAGCATCGAGTGTCCAGCATCACGGGGGAACTTCACTGTCCTTGTCCCGCCCGAGGCGGACAGCCCCGGCCCAACAGGGCCGGGGCTGTCATCGGGAGGCCGGGTCAGCTGGGCTGGTCTCCGGTGTAGCGGTAGATGCCGCCGGCGGAATTGACGCACCATACGGTGCCGTCGGCGGCGGCGCCGATGTCGACGGCGGCACCCGGGATGCCGACCCAGGGGTTCGCGTCATGGTTGGTGTACCGGTAGATCTGGTCGGAGGAGTTGACCCCCCAGACCGCGGTCCGGGACCCGGCGGTGATCCGCGTCAGGCCCCCGGAGACGCTCACCCAGGCCGTCGAGCCCTGATCACCGGTGTAGCGGAAGATCCCGCCCGAGGAGTTGACGCACCATACGGTGCCGTCCGCGGCCACGCCGATGTCGACCGCCTTGCCGGGGATGCCGACCCACGGGTTGGCGTCGTGGCCGGTGTACCGGTAGATCTGGCCCGACGAGTTCACGCCCCACACATGGGTCCGGGACCCCACCGAGATCCGGGTCAGGCCACCGGATACATTGACCCAGCTGGTCGAGCTCTGGTCTCCGGTGTAGCGGTAGATGCCGCCGGCGGAGTTGACGTGCCACACGGTGCCGTCGGCGCCGACGCCGATGTCGGCCGCGCTGCCCGGAATGCCGATCCAGGGGTTGGCGTCGTGGCCGGTGTACCGGTAGATCTGGCCCGACGAGTTCACGCCCCACACATGGGTCCGCGATCCCACCGAGATCGTTGTGAGACCGCCTGAGATGTTCTTCCAGTCAGCCATGCCAGGCCCCTTGTCGTTCGGCTGTGATGCTCTCGTACAAGCCGAGCGTCAGGGAGACAAAGGCAGCGGCACAGACCGATTGACCGCTGAAATGGTCAGAAAACGACGTTTCAATTTCCCCTCTCCAGAGGGTGCGCGGCAACCGACGATTCGTACCGGTCGGGGAAGTCCGAAAACGCCGTAGCCCACAAGAAGCTCCTTTACGGAGCCCAGTTGACGTTCAGCACCCGGCGGCAGGCCTAGGCGAGGCCCGCAGGTCCGCTGTCCAGTGGTGAGCGTATCCCCCCGGAACACGGGTGTGCGTGCGCGCCCGTGCACACGAGCAGACCGACCGTCGCCCGGGACGCCGCTACGGCGGCTCCTCCATTGACGACGGTGGCCGCATATCCAGCACATGAGACATCAGCGGGGTGAGACACCCGGCAGGTCGCACAACTCCGTCCAGGCCCGTGGCATCGGGCAGCTGCGCGAGGCGAGGGCAGCTGCCCGAATCTCGGGGAAGGCCGTTGTCCCATATCGAGTGATCTGTTGTTGCCGTGGGGCAAGCTGATCGGATGACGTCGATGAACGGGCCGGATCCGTAGGCCCGTCACTGCGGTGTCCGGCACCCTCGGGGCTTCCGCCGGTGGGGCCGGTACGGCGCGCAGCCCGGGCGTCAACCGGTCAGGTGGGCCACCACCGAGCGCATCGCGTGGTGCAGGGCCGGGCGGATCTCCTCGGGCGCATCGAGGGTCTCGAAGCCGTGGTGGCCGTTCGGGACGTCGACCAGTTCCAGGTGCGCTCCGCAGTCCTTGGCCGCGGTCACGAACGCCTGCACGGTGGCGGCGATCTCGGGTGTCTCTCGCCCCGCACGGAGGAGGACGACGGGCAGTGCCCCCGCGTGGGCGACCGCCCGGGCCGGGTGGAACCGGCTGCCGGTCTGCCCCCAGTTGGGCAGCGGCGCCAGGATCGGATAGGAGGCGGCCAGGCAGCGCAGCCAGGCCGGGGGCTCCGTCAGCCAGTCCGCGGTGAGCAGGGGCTGATCCGCTCCCTGCCACCACCTGTCTCCACCCTCGCCGAGGCACTGGAGACCGCCCTGGCCGGTTTCCCCGGCGCCGTCGTCCTCGTCAGCACGGCCGGTTGCTCCGGCGGCGCTGGAGAGGGACCCACCTGACTCTGCACGCCGCCCGAGCGCCCGCGAACAACGGCTGAGCGTTCCCGTCCGCCCCCACCCCCGTTCCAGAGAGGAACCGACCCACCATGCCGGCCGTTCCCGCCGGCCCCACCGTCCTGCACCCGATGCCCGAACACCGGCGGGTGGTGCTGCTCAAGCCACTGGTGAAGTCCCCTCCGATCGACGTCGGTGAGTACTCCTACTACGACGACCCGGACGACCCCACCGCGTTCGAGACGCGCAACGCCCTCTACCACTACGGCCCCGAGCGGCTCGTCATCGGCAAGTTCTGCGCACTGGGCACCGGAAAACGGTTCATCATGAACGGCGCCAACCACCGGATGGACGGCCCCTCGACCTTCCCCTTCCCCACCATGGGCGGCTCCTGGGCCGAGCACTTCGATCTGATCACCGACCTGCCCGGCCGGGGCGACACCGTCGTGGGCAACGACGTCTGGTTCGGCCACGGCACGACGGTCATGCCCGGCGTTCGAATCGGCCACGGCGCGATCACCGCCTCCTGCGCCGTGGTCACAGGTGACGTACCCGACTACGGCATCGTCGGTGGCAACCCGGCCCGGCTCCTCCGTACCCGCTACGACGCGGAGCACGTCGCCCGGTTCCTCGCTGTCGCCCGGTGGAACTGGCCCGCTGGACACGTCACTGAACACGTACGGACGATCATGTCGGGCTCGGTCGCCGGACTGGAGGCAGCCGCCCCGCGCGCGGCATCCGTGACACCCGGTGGACGCACCCCGGGCCCGCCCATGACCACCCGCCCCTGAAACGGGTGATCACCCACGTCCCGTCGCCGCGCCCACATCGCGCTGGCCGGCATCCCCACCGTCAGCCACGTCCTGTTCGGTGTAGAAGCTCGCAGTGCAGATCCATCCGCGGGTCCGGCCGCAGCAGACGCACACCCCGCCATTCGCGGTGACTGCGCCGGTCGTGACGGGGTCGGGGTGGTAACGGAAGAAGGGCAGTGGGCTGCTCCTGCTGCATCTCCTCGAGGTGGAGGGCGGCCGGGCGGGGCAGGCACCGGTGCATTTCCTGGGCGTCGTCGAAGTCGAAGTCCTCGCCCATGTCATGGGACGGGCCGTCGGTTTCGCCGTGCCGGGCGCGGTAGTGGCCGAACGGGAACCGACGGTGGCGGCGCGCCGGAACCGTCACCGGGCTCGTTCGACTGCGTTCAGTCTGCGTCGCAGATGCTCCCGCTCGGGCTCCGTGCCGGCCAGGGCGAGCGCCTGCCGATAGGCCTCGGACGCCTCCGGGAGGCGTCCGAGGCGCTGGAGCAGATCCCCGCGTGCGGCCTGATAGGGATGGTGGCCGCGCAGCCGTTCCTCGTCCGCCAAGGCGTCGAGCAGTGCCAGCCCCGCTTCCGGACCGTCCCGCATCGCCACGGCCGCCGACCGGTTCAGCGCGACGACCGGGGACGGGGTGAGCGTGAGCAGGACGCCGTAGAGCGCGACGATTTGCGGCCAGTCGGTGGACGCGAAGTCGGTCGCCTCGTCGTGCAGGGCGGCGATCGCGGCCTGCACGCCGTACGGGCCCGGCGGGCCGTCGGTCAGTGCCGGGGGGACCAGGCTCAGTCCCTCTTCGATCATCGGCCGGTCCCAGCGTCCGCGGTCCTGCTCCTTCAGGAGCATGAGCTCGCCGCCGGGGCCGGTCCGGGCGGCGCGGCGGGCGTGGACCAGCAGCATCAGGGCGAGCAGCCCGGTGACCTCCCGCTCGGCGGGCAGCAGCCTGCGCAGGACCCGCGTCAGGCGAATGGCCTCCTCCGCCAGGCCGAGCCGCTGCAGCTGCGGGCCGGAGCTGGCCGCGTACCCTTCGGTGAAGATCGAGTAGAGGACCTGGAGGACGCCCGGCAGACGGCCCGGCAACTCGTCGGCGTCCGGGACGCGGAACGGGATCCGGGCCTCACGGATCTTCTTCTTCGCCCGCACGATCCGCTGGGCCACCGTCGCGGGCGGCACGAGATAGGCGCGGGCGACCTCGGGCGTCGTCAGGCCGGCCAGGCAGCGCAGAGTGAGTGCCCCGCGCGCCTCGGGCAGCAGGGCCGGGTGGGCGCAGGTGAAGAACAGTTGCAGCCGCTCGTCGGGCAGGTCGCCGTCGGGGCCGGTGTCCGAGGGCAGTGCGAGGTCGGCCCGGTCCGCCTCCACCTGGAGGACGGCGAGCCGGGCGGCGTACACCTGGTCGCGGCGCAGCCGGTCGACGGCCTTGCGGCGGGCCGTCGTCAGCAGCCACGCGCCGGGCCTGGCCGGCACGCCCTGTACCGGCCAGTGCACCAGCGCCGCCTCGATCGACTCCGAGGCGGCCTCCTCCGCCAGGTCCAGATCCCCGAAGCGGCGCACGAGGGAGGCGAGCAGCCGGCCGTGTTCCTCACGGAACACCGACTCCACGGCCCGGTCCGCACCGGCAGCGCGCTCCACCATCGGTCTCAGGCCCCGAAGTCGGCGACCGGCCGCACGACGACCGAGCCGCTGCCCCGCGCGCCCGGGCAGCGGGCGGCCCAGTCCAGGGCGACGTCCAGGTTCGGCACGTCGATGACGTAGAAGCCGCCGAGGACCTCGCGGGTCTCCGCGAACGGCCCGTCGGTGACGGTCCGCTCGCCGTCCGGACCGACGCGCACTTTCGTGGCGGTGACCAGGTCCGCCAGTGACTCGCCGGAGACGAGGATGCCCGCGTCCTGGACAGCCTTGTCGTAGGCCATCCAGTCCTCCACGGTGCACTCGGCGGCGCCGCCGTTCTCGTCGATCGAGCCGCTGTTGATCAGCATCATGTACTTCATGGTCCGACTCCCTCGGGTCCTGTCGTCGTCCTCGCGCGGCGAGTGGCCGCACACCATGACGACGAACGTGACACCGCCGTATCGACACCGCCCCCAAATTTTTTTCTCCGGGTGACTTCACGGCCGCGTCCGGACAGTAAACCGGGTACCGGAGCCGGCCACGTCGGCCGTGGCCACACCCGGCCATGGCGCCGGGCGCAGTGCCCTGCTTCCTCTGTCGACGCGGCGTTGGACCGCTCGCACATCCACTGCCGCACGCCGGTGAGCCTGTCCCGGCCGAGCCGGACCGACCTCACCTGCCGTTCCCGGTCCTCGTCGTCACCGAATGGCAGGGGTGCGTCGGGGCAGGGGGTTTTCATGACCTCACTGGCTTTGACGGCCGGCCCTCACCGGATGGTGACGCTCTGGAGATTTTTCGTAGGGCTGGCGGTAGTGGTCGGTGTGTGGTTGTGGGCGCATCGGCGCCACTGACCCGCCCTGCTGCATCCAGCGCATGCCGATGGTGGAGAACTGTTCGATCCGCTCTGGGGGCCGGTGCTGTTCATGGGGCGCCGGCCAGATGGCGGACTGAAGAACGGCGCCGGGTCGCCGTTGTCGAGTGCGCGCCCCTCGCCCGGGTATGCGGGCCTGATGGGGAGGACGCGGTGGGCAGCGAAACTGAGCGGGTTTGCGTTGGCCTGGTGGAGGGTGATGACACTCCTCGCGCGGTGACTGTTCCACGACTCACGGGATGAGGCTGCGAGCCTGGCGTTTACGTCGGCGTGCGTTTTGGCGGGAGTGCAAGTAGGGGAGCGGTGGCGGCGCGGACCGGGCCGGCAGCGCCCTGACAGACACTGAACCGCCCGGACGGATGTAGGGCCCTCTGCGAGTGGGCTCGATGGCCGCCGATCGGCACACGGCGCGGTCCGCCGCAGGCCCCGCCATCCGTCATCCGGCGGCTGCTGCCCCGTGCGGAACGACGAGCGTGCGGGCGCGCCGCCCAGCCGGGCCCCCGGTGCGTACCGCGGGCGCGGGCCCCGTACGGCGCGTCACGCGGTCCCGCGCCTGCCGCGGCCGCCCTCACGTCCCCCTGTCCTGGGACATCAGGACAACGCCAACGGAGCGGACGAAACGGTCCGGCCTCATCCCGTCTTTGCCAGATCTATCGTTTCTCGATAGATTTCCATCGTAAATCGAGTGGAGGAGGGGTTATGGGAAAGCTGACCGTGCTAGCCCTGCGTGCCGTACTGGTGATGCTGCTCGCCGGCTCTGCGTTCGTTCAGGCGGTCATGGTGCCGCTGCTGGCCATGGACTTCGACGACGCCGACGCGGCCCTCGCGTCCGTGCGCACACCGGTGATCGTCATCGTCGTGCTCGGTGTCGTGGCGGCCCAGGTTGTGCTCGTCTGCGTGTGGCGTCTGGTGACGATGGTGCGACGGGGAACCGTGTTCTCTTTCGGCGCCTTCCGGTACGTACATGTCGTGATCGGCGCGTTCGTCGCGGCCGCGTTCCTCGTGTTCGCGCTCGCGGTCGTCCTGGCACCGGGCGAGGCCGTCGCGCCGGGCATCGTCCTGCTGCTGTGCGGGGTCGTCGTGGCAATCCTGGGGGTCGCGCTGGTCGTGCTCGTACTGCGGATGCTGCTCGCCCAGGCCGTCGCGCGCGACATCGAGGCGGCGCGGATGCGGGCCGAGCTGGCTGAGGTGATCTGATGCCGATCGTCGTCGACATCGACGTGATGCTGGCGAAGCGCAAGCTGTCCGTGGGTGAACTGGCGGAGCGCGTCGGGATCACCCCGGCCAACCTGGCGGTGCTCAAGAACGGCCGCGCCAAGGCGGTGCGCTTCACGACGCTTGCCGCGCTCTGCGACGTACTGGAATGCCAGCCGGGTGACCTGCTGCGTTGGGAAGCCGGGGGCGCGGACGAGGGCGGATGACACGGGCCGGCGCAACTCCCCTTGCCTTCGTCCCGCTGGCCGCCGTGATCGATGTGGGGCGTCAACTCCGACGGCGGAATCTACCGCTGCACCGGAGACCAGCCCGGCTGACCCGGCCTCCTCCACACGGCGGCGGGGCCTCGGCGTCAACAATGCTGCCGAGGCCCCGTCACTCTGCCGCGCCCGGCAGGTTCACGATCGGCCCGGTACCGCGCGCCGGTGCGACGGCCCGGGCTGGTGCACATCACCGCTCTGATCGGCGCGGTCCGAGGGCGTGCTCCTCAGCGGTAGGCGCGGGTGACCTCCAGGCGTTGGCTTACCAATGGCCCTTTGGTAGTTCGATGCCTCGCCTCGCGAATCGTTCCTGTGGTGAATGTTCGCGTCCATGCGGGTGAGCGACGACTGTTGGGCACCCGAGGAGACGAGATGGCTGGTAGAACGCGGGAGTGACCAAGAACCTGCTGCACGGTTTCGGCGCGCCCTCCCTCACCCTCGTTCCGTTCCTGGCGTCCGCACCCGCCCGGGCCGCTCCGGTTCCTCAGGGGCTGCGGGCCGCTGAGGTGACCACGCTCGCCGATGCCGTCGGCCTGGTCCGGGCCGACGACGAGGACCGCACCGGCTACACCCGCTCGTCCTTCCGGCGCTGGAACTCCGGCGACCTTGCCGACGTCCGCAACCCCCCAAACGAGGTCCTGCTCGCCGAAGCGACCACCGCCCGACCGTGGGAGCAGGCCGCAAGCTGACCGGCGGCACGTGGTTGTCCTACTACGACAACCATGAGGTCACCGGCCCCGGCGCCCTGGACATCGACCACATGGTCCCCCTGGCCGAAGCCTGGGGCTCCGGCGCCTCGGCCCGGACGGCCACGCGCCGCGAGGCGTACGTGAACGGCCAGGGCGCGGCTACCTCGCTGGTCGCGGTGACCGCCCGTACGAACCGGCGGAAAGCGGATCAAGATCCGGCCCGGTGGCCGCAGCCGGCCCCGGACGCGCACTGCCGGTACGTGGGGGAGTGGGTGGCGACCAAGCTCCGGCGGCAGTTCGGCGCCGACACCACGGAACCGGACGCGCTGAAGGTGTTCGCCGAAGGGCCCTGCGAGGACACCGTCGTCCAGTACACCCCGGCCGCGTAGCGGCGCCCGGTCGATGGGAGGCAGTGCTGTGACACCGCGTTCCACACCGGGCCCTGAGGTCCTCAGTGATTCTTTTCGTTGTTCCACCGTACTGAAGGGTGTTCGTGATGAGCCGAGGCCTGATCGTTGTGGATGTGCAGAACGACTTCTGCGAAGGAGGCAGCATTCCCGTCTCGGGCGGCGCGCGGATCGCGACGAAGATCGCCGACCTGGTGGAACGGAGCGCAGGCCGGGACTACCAGTACGTCGTCGCCACCCGCGACCACCACATCGACCCGGGAAGCCACTTCTCCGAGAACCCCGACTTCAAGGACAGCTTTCCCGTCCACTGCGTGGCCGACACCGAGGGCAGTGAGCTCCACCCCCACTTCGCCCCGGCCCTCACCGGCGGCAAGGTCGACGCCGTCTTCCTCAAAGGCGCCCACAGCGCCTCCAAGAGCGGCTTCGAAGGCGCCGACGAAGAAGGAACCTCCCTCGCGGACTGGCTGCGCGCCCGCGGCGTGGACGACGTCGACGTGGTGGGCATCGCCACGGACCACTGCGTGCGCGCCACGGCGCTGGACGCCGTGAAGGCCGGCTTCCGCGCGCGGGTACGGCTGGACTACTCGGTCGGGGTCGCGCCGGACACGACGGCCGCGGCTGTGGACGACTTCCGCCAGGCAGGTATCGCTGTATCCGGGGAGACACCGGTGCCGCAGTAACTCCCAGTAGCACCGGTCCCGGGTCTGGCCGGCCCAGCCTGGGAGGGGGGCCAGTGTCTTCCTGGCGACCTGGCGACCTGGCGACCTGGCGACCTGGCGACCTGGCGCCGGGTGTTTCTCGTGCGCCATCATCAGGCCCTTGCCGGCCCGGCTTGCCCGAGACCTGTCGACCGCGGCCGACAGGGTTGTCGCACAGGGGCAGCGCGCTGCCGGCCCGCGTCGTCCGTTGTCTGTCAGGTGTGCAGACGGTGTGCGGAGTCGGTGCCCGGTGCCTGGTGGTCTTCGGTGGTGTAGGCGAAATTCAGGACGGTCCGCCGGGTGACGGGGCGGGCCAGGGGTGTGACGCGGTGGGCGGTGAGGTCGCTGCGTAGCGGGTAGGCGTCCCCTCAACCGCACCGCACCGAGACGTTCGAGCTGTCCACCGACCCGTGCTTCGTGGACGAGGCGCACGACGTCGCCGGCCTCTGCCTGGGTCCGCCCGAGCGGGCGCCGGTGTTCTGTGCGGACGAGAAGTCGCAGATCCAGGCCCTGGACCGCTCCCAGCCGGTGCTGCCGATGGATGCCCGGCGTCCCGCAGCGCATGACCCACGACTACGTGCGGGCCGGCACCACGACGCCGTTCGCCGCACTGGAGGTGGCCACGGGCAAGGTGACCGGCTCCCTTCCGCCTGCACTTCACGCCCACCGGCCCGTCCTGGCTCAACCTGGTCGAGCGGTGGTTCGCCGAGCTGACGAACAAGCAGATACGGCGAGACGTCCACGAATCCGTCCAGACCCCGGAGAAGGACATCCGCACCCGGATCGCCGCATGGAACACCGACCCCAAACCCTACGTCTGGACGAAAACCGCGGACGAGATCCTCGAACGCCCCGCCGGCTGTCTGAACAGAATTCCCGACCCGGAAGGCTGGAGCTCGTAGTCCCGGGACCAGTTCCTCTGGAGAATGTGGACCAGGGTCCGTCCGGGGTCAGCGGCCCCTGCGCACCCGGGCCGCCGCCCGGGCCTCCGCCGCCTTGCGGGCCTCGGCGGCCTTGCGGGACTCCTTGACGGGACGGCCCGGACGGCTGCCGAGACCACGGAAGGGCACGTTGCCGCTGTTGGCCTTCGTCCCAGCCGGCGGTCGCTTCGCACCTGTGATGGCGGTCAGCGTCGCCTCGCCGGAGCGCACCGGGGTGACGGTCGGCCGGATACCGGCATCGGACATCATCCGGTTCACCTCGCGCCGCTGGGCTGGAGTGACCAGGGTGACCACGGTCCCGGACTGTCCGGCCCGCGCTGTGCGCCCGCCGCGGTGCAGGTAGTCCTTGGGGTCGGCCGGCGGATCGACGTTGACGACGAGGTCGAGCGAGTCGATGTGAATGCCCCGCGCCGCGACGTTGGTAGCCACCAGCACGGTGATGTCACCATCCGTGAACCGGGCGAGCGTGTGCGTGCGCTGCGGCTGCGACTTGCCGCTGTGCAGGGCGCCGGCCCGCACGCCACCGGCCCGCAGATGACGTGTGAACTGGTCGACGCCCGCCTTGGTGTCCAGGAACATCAGCACCCGGCCGTCCCGAGCGGCGATCTCGGTCGCCGTGGCGTACTTGTCGGCGGGATGGACGGTCAGGACGTGATGGTCCATGGTCCCCACCGAGCCCGCCCCGGGGTCGACCGACGCGTGGACCGGGTCGTTCAGATGACTCCGCACCAACTGCTCGACGTGACGGTCGAGCGTGGCCGAGAACAGAAGCCGCTGCCCGTCCGAGGGGACCTGTTCCAGAATGTCCGAGACCTGCGGCAGAAATCCGAGATCGCACATCTGGTCCGCCTCGTCCAGCACCGTGATCCGCACGTGGTTCAGATGGCAGTCCCGGCGCGACACGAGGTCGGCCAGCCGCCCCGGCGTCGCGACGACCACATCGGCGCCGCTCCGCAGCTTTGCCACCTGCCGGTTGATCGACAGCCCGCCGACCACCGTCGCCAGCCGTACGTTCAGCGTCCGCGCGTACGGCACCAGGGCGTCGCTCACCTGCTGGGCGAGTTCCCGGGTCGGCACCAGGACCAGAGCGAGCGGCCGCTTCGCCTCCGCCCGCCGGCCCGCCGTCCGGACGAGGAGAGCGAGCCCGAAGGCCAGAGTCTTGCCGGACCCCGTCCGCGCCCGGGCGAGGACGTCCCGGCCTGCCAACGCGTCGGGCAGCGTCGCCGCCTGGACGGGGAACGGTTTCGTCACCCCGAGCCCTCCCATTGTCTCCACCAGCTCCGGCGGCAGCCCGAACGCGTCGAAGGACGCGGCCGGGGTCACCCCCGGCGACGCTGTCACTCGCGGGGGCGTGCCACCCCTGGAGGGTCCGGAGGCCGACGGCTTCGTGTTCATGAGGCACCTTCCTGATCTGGCGCCCGAAACGCACCGGGGTCCGTACCGAACGGTACGGACCCCGGTGCAATGAAGCGCGGGCACAGTTTATCAGCGGCCCGGAACGCACCTGCGGCACTGTTTTCTCCACCTTCGCCGGCGCCCACACCCTTCGTTTTGTCGTCCCCTCCTCGCTTTGCGGGGTGTGCCGGAGAAGCATGACCGGGCCTGGCTCGACACCAGTCCGAGTTCCGCCTTCACCCGCACAATGAGCTCTTTCCATATTCACTCTGAGCTGCCCACCCGGCGGAGAACGACCAGCCTGTCCTCGGGTGCGCGCCCGTTGGTGGGGCCCCGCCGGCCGGCCGGGGCGCGGCCGGCGACGCTGTGACCGGCCGATGAGGTTCCGCGCGCCGGCTGCGGGGGGCGAGCCCGAGCGGGCAGAATTGTCCGTGTGGAAGCGCACCGGCCACCGGAGAAGACCCCTGACGGTCACTTCGTCGTGGTCACGGGGCGGAAGTGGCGGGCGACCGATCCGTCCATTCCCGAGGAGATCGCCGCCCGTCTCCGGCGTCACCTCATGTCGGCCCGTCGCGCGGTGCGCTCCGCGACGACCGCGGGCGACCCGGAGGCCGAACGGGCGGCGCGCGCACGCGTGAACCGGGCAAAGGTCGCGTTGGGAGAACGCGGCACCCCGTGGTGGGACCAGCCCGAGGGCGAACGCCGCCGGCGTTGGGAACAGGGGCTCGCGCACCTCGATGCGGATGCGCAGAACTGAGGCCGTCGTGCTGCTGGGGAGCGGATGCGGGTTGTCCACCGCTGCCCGATCCGCTCCCCTCCGCACGGTTCGCGGGCAACATGCGGAAGTCACCCGTATTTTACGGATCGTCAACAACGTGATCAGAACATTCGCAGGGCGCGGCACTCCGGCTCAATCGTTGTGTTTCGCCGGATGCCGCCCTCCTCGCGATCTGGGCGTCGGTCCGTAGTCGGCTGAAAATACACCCTGATGAATCGTTGGTAAATCGAAGGCGCAGTCAGGCAAACCCTTGTCAACGACCTTCCCCGGCTTTAGCCTCCAAGGTGCCGTCCCGATGTGATCGCCTCTCGCCTCTGGAGGTTCCTGTGCTTCCTCGCGCCCGGTCGGGCTCAGTACGGAGATCGACCGCAGCGATGGTCACGGCATCCGCCTCCGAGGCTGTGGCGGCCGATCCAGCGGCCCTGGCGGGTACGCAGCTGGTAGCCCCTGAGTGCCTCGGTCGGACATCTCCAGGGGGAAACCGGGCCTGACAACGCTATCCATCGGTCGCGGGACATCGCACCCCCTCATGTGCACAGAAAGACGGTACGTCCGTGGTCACCACGAGCATCGCCGCTTCCCGCGGCTCCTCCCCGGGCGACAGAAAGGCCGCTGCCAGGGCCGCTTCGCCGGCTTTACCGCAGGACACCGCCGGTAGTCGTCGACGCCGCTTGCACACGGCCCATCTGTCGCCCCGGGACATGACCATCACCGCCGCGGAGGCGGAGTTCGCCGACCGGTTCGGGCTGAGCCCGGGCGAGATATGTGGCCATAACCTCTGCGACCTCCTGCTCGCGCGGTCC
This sequence comes from Streptomyces yamdrokensis, assembly GCF_053890455.1. Taxonomy (NCBI): domain Bacteria; kingdom Bacillati; phylum Actinomycetota; class Actinomycetes; order Kitasatosporales; family Streptomycetaceae; genus Streptomyces; species Streptomyces yamdrokensis. The sequence continues at coordinate 131,133 of NZ_CM132679.1, read as the reverse complement.
CCCGCATGCCTGCGGCACCGGTTCATCGGTCTTTGCGAGGGTCGGTTCGGCTGGTTCACGGAACGGGTGACCGGACGGGACGGTACCGGCCGGACCTTCCGCGCCACCCTGACCGCCATAGCGGTCGCAGGCCCGGACGGTCCCGCCGGACTCGTCGTCCTCCTCGGCCACGGTGAAGAGCCGGACCCCTCGGAGCCGCAGGGCGAGCAGACACTCAGCGCGCTCGACGCACGCGTTCTCGAGGGGGTCGCGGGCGGCGCCTCGACGACGCAGCTGGCCAGCACTCTCTACATGAGCCGTCAGGGAGTCGAGTACCGCGTGGGACGCCTGCTGCGCAGGTTCGACGCTTCCAACCGTCCCGCGCTCGTGGCGCGCGCCCACGGGCTGGGCATGTTCGCCGGGGGGCAGTGGCCCCCCCGCGTCCTCCCTGAGTTCGTGGAGTAACCGCCCTGCGGTTCCGCTCTCGCCGAGGCGGCCGCCCCGGGGCGGGCGGAGTCGGCCGCCTACGCCGCCGAAGGCAGCCACGCCTCCCGGAACCGGCGGCGGGCCCGGTGCAGACGGGAGCGGACCGTCCCCACCGGCAAGGAGAGGGTCTGCGCCATCTCCTCCTCGGTGAGTCCGTAGGCGCGCAGGGTGAGCACCTGCCGGTGGGAGAGGGAGAGCCGCTCCAGGACGTCGCTGATGTGCACGGCGTCCAGCGGGTTCACCTCCTGACCCGAGTCGACCCGCATGCAGGTGCCCTCCGAACCCGTCCGTTTCACGGTGCGGATGGCCTCGCGAAGCGTCACCGCCCGCACCCAGCCGTAGAAGGCGTCCGGCTCGCGCAGGGTACGCAGCCCGCGGTAGATGGCCAGGAGCGCCTCCTGGGTGGCGTCGGCGCCGTCGTCGTGCGTGACGGACCGGCACAAGCGGGCCACGTACGGCGTGATTCCGGTCAGCAGGTGGTTCATCGCCTGCTCGTCGCCGGCCTGGGCTCGGGGCAGCAGTGCGAGGGGCGCGGGTGTCTGGCCGAGGGTGCTCATGTGGTGGAGTGCTCCTTGTGGCAGCCGGTGCGGTCGTGCGCGGTGGGCCGGGGTGGCCGTCCTCACCGTGCGGGCGCGAGCGCGGGCAGGGACTCGGCGGCGTCCGTGAAGGCGAGGAGCCCGGTGCGGACGTCGTCGCGGAACGCCCGCATGAAGGCAGGGCTGAAGCAGGCGGTGGAGTGGGGGAACTCGATGGCGAGCCGCCTCTCGAAGGAGACGACGCACGCCATGACGGGGCTGCGGCCCGCCTGCGGGAAGTAGTGCTCGCGCGCGGGCACCAGCCGGATGTCCGTGACGTGCAGCCCGGCCGGCAGCCGGGGGCCGGGCACCACTCCCATGTTCGTGGCGATCACGGTGGCGAGCTGCAACGCCGGATTGCGGGGGATCTCTGGCGTGATCCGCATCTCGTGGTAGTGGTCGGCGCGGGCGATGAAGTCGCCCAGCCGGGTGTGAACGGTACGGGCCAGTGCCATGGGGTCGGTGTCCGTGGCGACGTCCAGGGCCTGCAGGTGGGTGGTGACGGCCGACACCATGACCGAGGCGGGCAGCGGCGGGGACAGCCGGGACCGCAGGTCCACGGGGGACAGGCAGCCGAGGGTGCGGGGGCCGTCTCCCCCCAGACGATGCCGTGCCGTCGTGAGAAGCGCGGCGGCGACGAGGGAGTGCACGGACACGCCGGCCTGACGCGCGGTCCGACGCAGCCGGGTGGTGCGCTCCTCGTCGAGGGCCAGCCGCTGTACGTCGATGTCACCGGCCGCTGCCGTGTTCTGCCCGGCGCTGGGGGCGGCCGGGCCCGGCACGTCGTAGGGCACGAGCTCGACGGGGTGCCGCCGTGTCTCCTCGACGCGCCGCTCCAGGTAGGCGGCGGTGGCCGTCAGGTCGGCGTCGGGCAGCAACCGGCTGACCGGCTGCGGCCATTGAGGGCCGTCGCCGGAATCACTTGGGGCGGCGCCGGCCGTGACCACCGCCTTCTCGCCCTCGTGGCCCTCGACCAAGGCGCGGTAGTGGTCCCAGACGGCGTTGTGCAGGGTGATGCTGCTGTGCCCGTCCGTGATGGTGTGGTCCACGACGAGGACGAACAGGTGGCGGTCGCTCTCCGGTGTGCTGACCAGGACCGCGCGGCTGAGCGGACCCCCGACCGGTAGGGGGGTGTTGAGCTCCGCCGCGTAGGCCTCCTCGCCGCCGGTGCGAGTGACCAGCCGGGGCCGCTCGTCCTCGGTGAGGAGTTGCAGGACGAAGCCTTGACCATCCGGCATGATGCGCGTGCGCAGAGTCGGGTGGGCCTGCGTGACGGCGTCGAACGCCGCCGACAGCGCACCGACGTCCACCCGTCCGCGCAGGGTGCAGGAGAGCACTGCTCTGCTTCGCTGCCCGACGTACAGCGTCTCGACCGGACACAACACACGATGCATGCCGCCCGCCTCTTTCCGTTGGTCTCTTTCCCTGGTTCACAGCGTGTGACGTCCTGTCACCACCGGGGCGGCGCAAGTCCGACGCCCGTTCGAGAATGCAATGCCGGGCACCGGCGAATCCACCTGGAACAGGGAGCCGGGCGAAAGTTTCGGGAATCCCCTAAAGGTTGACCGGAGCCGGTGCTATCCCGGTTCCGGGACAGTTCAGGGAAATACCTAAACTCTCGCCGCGAGGCCGGTCCGGGCTTGATCGGTTTCGCCGCCCCGTCGCATCCTGAGGACACCTGCAGGGCCGGCGGTGGGGTCGTGCCGACCCAACGCCCTCGGCGCGCGACCGTTCCTTTCCCGCCGCACGGGCCGAAGCCGCATCCCCGTCCACCCGACCGGGCGTCCCCGGCCGGGACATTACGACCTGTCACGTGAGGGCTGTGCCATGTCACTCCACGAGGACGACCACCGACCGCTGTCCGGAGCCCAGAAGGGACTGTGGTACGCCGGGCGGCTCGTGTCCGACAGCGCCGCGTACAACACCGCGGAGGCGGTGGAGATACACGGTGCCCTGGACACCGGCTTGTTCGAGACCGCGCTGCGCCGTACCGTCGGCGAGGCCGACACCTTCGCCCTGCGCTTCCTGGACACGGACGACGGCCCCCGCTGCCACCCGGCCCCGGACACGCACGACTGGACCCTGCACCGGATCGCCGTCGGCGACGCCGACGACCCGGAGGGGACCGCCTGGGAGTACGTCCGCGCGGAGCTGGCGACACCGGTGGACCTCGACAAGGGGCCGCTGTTCTCGCACACCCTGCTCACCCTCGCCCCCGACCGGCACCTGTGGCTGCTGAGGGCGCATCACATCCTGCTCGACGGCTACAGCTACAAGCTGCTGGGCCGCCGTCTCGCCGACATCTACAACGCGCTGGCCGAGGGACGCGAACCCGCTCCGGCCGCCTTCGCCCCCGTGAGCCGCCTCCAGACCGAGGAGGCGGCCTATCTCACCTCCGAGCGCTGCGCCCGCGACCGGGACCACTGGAGACGACGGCTGGCAGGACTGCCGGAGCCCGCGCGGCTCACCCGCCGCGACGCTCCGCCCGTCGCCTCGTTCCTGCGCCGCACCGCGGAGCTGGAGGACGCCGAGGCCAAGGCCCTGTCGGCCGCCGCGACCCGGCTCGGCGCCACGCGCACCGATCTGCTGACCGCCGCCGTCGCCGCCTACCTGCACCGCATGACCGGCGCCGACGACCTGGTGCTGGGCATGGCCACGATGAGCAGGCTCGGCAGCGCCGCCCTGCGCGCCCCCGGCACCGCCTCCGACGTCCTGCCGCTGCGCGTGGCCGCCGACCCCGGCACGTCCGTCGCCGGCCTGGTCCGCACGGTCGCCGGCGAACTGGGGGCGCTGCGCCGGCACCAGCAGTACAGGGGCGAGTTCATCCGCCGCGACCTGAACCTGCTGGGCACGGGCCGCCGGCTGTACGGGCCGGTGCTGAACATCGTCCCGTTCACCGAGTCCCTCGACTTCGGCGGCCACCCGGCCACCTGGCACCACCTCTCCGGCGGCGCCGTCGACGACCTCCAGATCACCGTCCGGCCCGGACCCCGGCCCGGCGGGCTCTGGCTCGCCTTCGACGCCAACCCCGCCCTGTACGAGGAGGACGAACTCGCCCTGCATCGCGACCGGTTCAAGACCCTGCTGCAACGGCTGGCGGACGCCGCGCCCGAGACGCCCGTGGGAGAGCTGGACCTGCTGCTGCCCGGCGAGCACCCGCGGGATGACCCCGTGCGGGACTTTCCCGTCACCGCGACGCTCACCGACCTGTTCGAGCGGCAGACGCGGACCTCGCCGCAGCGCGTCGCGGTGACGTACGAGGACGAACGGCTCACGTACGCCGAACTCGACGCCGGGGCAAACCGCCTGGCCCGGCTGCTGGCCGAGCGCGGCGCGGGCCCCGGCCGGGTGGTGGCGCTGGCCCTGGACCGGGGCCTGCGGATGCTGCCCGCCCTGCTGGCCGTCCTCAAGACCGGCGCCGCCTACCTGCCCCTGGACCCCGGCCACCCGGCGGAACGCCTGCGACCGGTCATGGACGACGCGGCCCCCGTCCTCCTCGTCACCGAGACCGACCTCGTGCCACGCCTCACCGGCGGCGTCCCCACCGTCGTCCTGGACGACCCCGCCGTCGAGGCGGACCTCGCCGCACGCCCGGCCGACGGGCTGACCGACGCCGAGCGACGGGGCCCGACGAGCCCGTCGGACATCGCGTACATCATCCACACCTCCGGCTCCACCGGCCGTCCCAAGGGCGTGCCCGTCGCGCACGCCAACGTGGTCCGCCTCTTCACCGCCGCGGCCGAGCACTTCGACTTCGGCGCGGGTGACGTGTGGACGCTGTTCCACTCCTACGCCTTCGACTTCTCGGTGTGGGAGATCTGGGGCGCCCTGCTGCACGGCGGCCGGCTCGTCGTCGTCCCCTACGCCGTCAGCCGCTCGCCCCGGGACTTCCTGCGGCTGCTGCACCGCGAGGGCGTCACCGTCCTCAACCAGACGCCGTCCGCCTTCGAACAGCTCATGGACGCGGACGCCGAGCGGGTGCCGGACAGCGGCCCGGACCCGGCGGGCGCGCTGCGTCACGTCGTCTTCGGCGGCGAGGTCCTGCGCCCCGAGCGGCTACGGCCGTGGGTCGACCGGCACGGACTGGACAGCCCGGCGCTGGTGAACATGTACGGCATCACCGAGACCACCGTGCACGTCACCCACCACCGCATCACCCCGGCCGACCTGACCGACCCCCGCCGGACGAGCGTCATCGGCAGGCCGCTGGCGGACCTGCGGGTGCACCTGCTGGACCCGGCGGGCCGGCCGGTGCCGCCGGGCGCCGTCGGAGAGATGCACGTGGCGGGTGCGGGCGTGGCCGCCGGGTACCTCGGCCGGCCCGAGCTGACCGCCGAGCGGTTCCTCGACGACCCGTTCGACCCGTCCGGCGGCCGGATGTACCGCTCCGGCGACCTGGCGCGGCGCCACGCCGACGGCACCCTGGAGTACGTGGGCCGGGCCGACCAGCAGGTCCAGTTGCGCGGCTTCCGCGTCGAACCCGGCGAGATCGAGGCCGTCCTCGCCGCCCACCCGCAGGTCTCCCGGGCGGCGGTCGTCGTACGCCGCGCAGACAACGGCGCCCGGCAGCTGGTCGCCTACACGGTGTCCGCCGGGCAGGAGCCGCCGAGTCCGGCGGAACTGCGCGCCCACGCCGCCACGCACCTGCCCGACCACATGGTCCCCGCGGCCTGCGTGAGCGTCGACGCGCTCCCGCTGACCGCCAACGGCAAGCTCGACACCGACGCCCTGCCCGCGCCCGACTTCACCGCCGTCGCGGTGGGCGTCCGCCCGCAGACCCCCGAACAGGCGCTGGTGTGCGGCCTGTTCGAGGACGTGCTGCGGCTGCCGCGCGACACGGTGGGGGTCGACGCCAACTTCTTCGACCTGGGCGGCGACTCCCTGCTCGCCACCCGCCTGCTGGCCCGCCTGCGGCACGGGAGCGGCGTCGAGGTGCCCATCACCGCCCTGTTCGACGGGCCGACACCGGCGGCGCTCGCACGACGGCTCGCCGACCGGCCCGGCACCGCCCCCGACCGCCCGGCCCCCGGCGACGTCGACCGTCCCGAGCTTCTCCCGCTGTCCTACGCCCAGGAACGCATGTGGTTCCTGAACCGGCTCGACGGGTCGGCGGCCACGTACAACATCCCGCTGGAGGTGCCGCTCGGCTCCGCCGCGGACACCGAGGCACTGCACGTGGCGCTCGGGGACCTCGCCGACCGGCACGAGAGCCTGCGGACGGTGTTCACCGAGCGGGACGGCGTGCCCCACCAGCGGATCCTGCCGCCGGGGGAGCTGCGTCCGACGCTGCGCCGTGTGGACTGCCCGGCCGACGAGATCGCCGCGCACGTCGCTGCGGCCTCCCGGCACCGCTTCGATCTGTCCGGCGAAAGCCCCCTGGCCGCCTGGCTGTTCGGGACGGGGGAGAAGTGCACACTGCTGCTGGTGCTGCACCACAGCGCGGCCGACGGCTGGTCGCTGCGCCCCCTCGCCGACGACCTGGCCGCGGCCTACGCGGCGCGCCGCGAGGGCCGTGCACCGGCCCGGGACCCGCTGCCGGTGCAGTACGCGGACTACGCCGTCTGGCAACGCGCCCTGCTCGCTCCCGAACCCGAGGGCACGGGACGGCTGGAGCGGCTGACCGCGCACTGGCGCGAGACGCTGGCCGGTCTGCCCGAGGAGTGCACGATGCCCGGCGACCGGCCCCGACCCGAGGTCGCGCGCGGCGGCGGTGCGCACGTCACCGAGACCGTGGACGCCGCACTTCACCGGGACCTGCTGGACCTGGCCGAGCGCGAGGGCGCCAGCCTGTTCATGGTGCTGCACGCCGCGGTGAGCGCCCTGCTCACCCGCTGCGGCGCCGGCGAGGACATCGTCGTCGGCACGCCCGTCGCGGGCCGCTCCGAACCCGCCCTGGACGACCTGGTCGGCCTGCTCGCCAACACCCTCGTGCTGCGCGCCGACACCTCTGGCGACCCCGCGTTCCGGGACCTGCTCGCCAGGGTGCGCCCGCACGACCTGATGGCCCTGGACCACCAGGACCTGCCCTTCGACCGGCTCGTGGACGAGCTCAACCCGCCCCGCAGCCCCGGCCGCCACCCGCTGTTCCAGGTCATGCTGGCCCTGCAGAACAACGAACCCGCCGTGCTCCGGCTTGACGACCGCGAGGTGCCGCTGCGGCCCACCGCCACCGGCACCGCCAAGTTCGACCTCTTCGTCGACGTCCTCGAACGGCGCGGCGCGGACGGCGCGCCCGACGGGCTCGACCTGCACGTCGAGTACGACACGGACCTGTACGACGCCTCCACCGCCGAGGGGATCGCCCGCGCCCTGGGGAAGCTGCTGCGCTCCGTGTGCGCGGACCCGGCCCGCAGGATCGGGGACCTGCCGGCGCCGCCCCCGCGCGCCCCTGCCGCCCCCGCCGCGATCGACGTCGCCGAGGTGGCGGACGCGGCCCTGTCCGTGCCCGGCATCCGCGACGCGGTCGCCCTGCCCGGCTCCGACGGCACGCCGCCGCACCTGTACCTGGTGCCGGGCCGCGCGGACGCCGCTGAACGCGTCGAACAGGTCCTCGACGAGGCCGGATACGGCGCGCTCCGCGTCACGGCGGTCAACACCCTGCCCCGCACCGCCGACGGCCGGCTCGACACCGGCGCGCTGCGCGCCCTGTCCCCGGTCGACCGCGCCGCCGCCGAAGCCTGGAGGCAGCGCCTGGACCGCGCCCCGGGCGTCCGCACGGCCGAGGCCGTGGTGGAGGCCGCCCCGGAGGAACTGACCCGCCGCCACGCCGGCCCCGCGCGCCGCACCGCTCCGCCGGCGCCGGCCGACGGACCCCGCACCGCGACCGGAGCCGTCCCGGCGCTCAGTGAGGGACCGGGGCTGACCGAACCGACCGTGCCCGGCTGGGCGCAGGCCCTCGTGCGGGCCGCCGAGCGCGACCACGGCGACATCGTGCACGTGCACGCCGACGGCAGCGAGACGCGGCGCGGCTACGCGTCCCTGCTCACCGAGGCCTCCCACGTCCTCGCCGGACTGCGGCGGGCCGGACTGCGCCCCGGCGACCAGGTGATCCTCCAGTGCGACGCCACCGAGGACTTCCTCGCCGTGCTGTGGGGGTGCATCCTCGGCGGCTTCGTCATCGTGCCGCTGACCGTCCCCGCCTCCTACGCCGCCCCCTCGGCGGCGCTGACCAAGCTGGAGGGCATCTGGCGGATGCTCGGCCGGCCCTGGATGGTGTGCTCCGCCGGCCTGGAGGCCGGCCTGCGCGACCTGGCGGCCCGGCAGGACTGGCCCGGGCTGCGGCTGACGACGGCCGACGCGCTGCGGGACGCGCCCGAGGACCGCGACTGGTACGCCGCCCGGCCCGACGACCTCGTCCTGATGCTGATGACGTCCGGCAGCACCGGTCTGCCCAAGGCCGTGCGTCTGACCCACCGCAACGTGCTGACCCGGTCCGCCGCCACCGAGCAGATGAACGGGCTCGGCGAACGGGACGTCTCCCTGAACTGGATCCCGCTCGACCACGTCACCGGCGTGGTGATGTTCCATCTGCGCGACGTGTACCTGGGCTGCCGGCAGATCCACGCGCCCACCTCCTGGATCCTGCAGGACCCACTGCGCTGGATGGACCTCGCCCACCGGCACCGGGTCACCGTCACCTGGGCGCCCAACTTCGCCTTCGGCCTGCTGGCCGAACAGTCCGACCGCTTCGGGGACCGGCAGTGGGACCTGACGCCGATGCGGCTCGCGATGAACGCCGGAGAGGTCGTCGTGGCCGCCGCGGCCCGCCGGTTCCTGCACGTCCTGCGGCCCTTCGGACTGCCCCAGGACGTGATGCACCCCGGCTGGGGCATGTCGGAGACCTGCTCGGTGGTCACCGACGCCGTACTGCCGGCCGTCGCACCGGGCACCGACGAGACGTTCGTCAGCTGCGGCCTGCCCTACCCCGGTTTCGCCATGCGGATCGTCGACGAGCACGGCACCGTCCTCACCGAGGGCGAGGTCGGCCTGCTCCAGGTCCGCGGTACCTCCGTGACCGGTGGCTACCACGACAACCCGGCGGCCAGCGCCGAGGCGTTCACGGACGACGGCTGGTTCGACACCGGCGACCTGGCCTTCCTGCGCGACGGCGAGCTGTACATCACCGGCCGCGCCAAGGACGTCATCATCGTCAACGGCGTCAACCACTACAGCCACGAGATCGAGGCCTGCGTCGAGGAACTGCCGTACGCCGTGCGCAGCTTCACCGCCGCGGTCGCGGTGCGCTCCGACCCGGCGGCGACCACCGACGAACTCGCCCTGTTCGTCCACCTCGCCCCCGGCCACGACCCCGCCACCGCGCTGCGGGAGATCGCCGGCAAGGTGACCCGGGAGATCGGCGTCAGCCCCGCCTTCCTCGTGCCGGTCGACGCCGACGCCGTCCCGAAGACCGAGATCGGCAAGATCCAGCGGACCAAGCTGCGCAAGAGCTTCGAGGCGGGCGTCTTCGACGACGCGGTCCGTGGGGCCCAGCTGCTCATGGGCACCGCCGTCACCCTGCCCGACTGGTTCCTGCGGCCGATGTGGCAGCGGGCCGAGCGCCACCGTCCGCGTGCGGCGGTGGCCGGCCGGCACGTCCTCGTCCTCGCGGGCGGCGAATCGCGGGCCCAGGACCTCGCCCTGCGCCTGGCGCGGTCGGTGCGGACCGAGGGCGGGCTGTGCACCCAGGTCACCGACGGCACGTCGTACGCCCGGCTCGACGCCGCCCACCACCGCATCCGGCCCGCCGAGGAGGCCGATCATCAGGCGCTGCTGCGAGCTCTCGAAGCCGACGGGCGGCCGGTCGACACCGTCGTGCACCTCGGCGCGCTGCACACCGGCGGGGCGGCCGACCCGGCGTCCGCCGAGGCCGTCACCGCCTCCCTGCTCGCCCTCGCCCGGGCCCTCGCCGCCCGGCCCGGCGGGCCGCGCCCGGCCAACCTGCTGTACGTGACGGCGGGCGCCCAGGCGGTCACCGCCGCAGACCGCCCCTCCCCGGCGCACGCCCCGGCCGGAGCCGTCCTGAAGTCGCTGCGGGAGGAGGTGAGCGGGCTGCGGTGCGTCCACCTCGACCTCGACCCCCACGGCGACGAGGACCTCGTACCCGTACTGCTCGCCGAAGCGGACGGCACCCCCGCCGACACCGAAGTCGCCCACCGCGGCGGACGGCGCCACGTGCGTCGGCTGGCCCCCCTGCCCGAGCCGGCACCTCGGACCGAACCGCCCGCCGACGACGGCTTCCACCTCCTCAGCGGCGGCCTGGGCGGGGTCGGCACCGAACTCGCAGCCCACCTCCTGCGCACGCCCGGGACCCGGCTCCTCGCCCTCGGCCGGACCCCCCTCCCCCCGGAGGACACCTGGCCGGAGCACCTCGCCGCCGGAGGGACCGCGGCCGCCCGCATCGACGCCTACCGGCGGCTGCGCGAACTCGGCGACATCCGGTACGCGTGCGCCGACGTCACCGACGAGCGGCAGGTACGGGAAGCCGTCCGCGCGGCCACCGAACACTGGGACGCGCCCCTGGCATCGGTCCTGCACCTGGCCGGAGCCCTCGTCGAACGCCCCGTCGGCGACCTGGACCCCGCCACCTGGCACGAGGCCCTGGACGCGAAGGTGCGCGGCGCCTGGACCCTGCACCGCGTGAGCACGGACCACCCGGTCTCCTCCTTCGTCACCTTCTCCTCGGTGAACGGCTGGTTCGGCGGCGCCCTGAACACCGCCTACGCCGCCGCCAACGCCTACCTCGACGCGCTCGCCCTGCACCGCCGCGCCCTCGGCCTGCCCGCGCAGAGCCTGGCCTGGAGCATGTGGCGCGAGCGCGGCATGAGCAGCGGCTACCGGCTCGCCGCGCTCACCGAGGCCCGCGGCTACCGCGCCCTGGACACCACCGCCGCGCTGCGCTCCTTCGACCTGGCCCGCACCCTGGACGAACCCCACCTGCTGATCGGCGCCGACCGCAGTGCCCCCTGGGTCCGCAGCCACGTCCTCGAACCCGCCCGGCAGGTCCGGCGACTGGCCGGACGTGTCGCCCTGGAGGACGGCGCCGAGCTCGGCGCGCTCTGTCGGGCCGCCTCCGAAGCCGCCGGCGGGGAGCACTGGGTACTGTGCGCGGCCGGCGGCGCCGCGCAGCCCGAAGCCCCCTCCGGCCAGGGCGAGCGGCTGCGGGACCTGGAGCGGCGGCTCGCCGACCTGTGGTGCGACGTCCTGGGGCGCGACCGGGTCGGCCGGGACGACAACTTCTTCGACCTGGGCGGCAACTCGCTGCTCCTGGTCGCCGCCCAGAGCGCGGTCGACCGGGCCTTCGGCATCGAGTTGCCCGTCGTCGACCTGTTCGCGCACCCCACCGTGCGCGACCTGGCCCGCCACCTGGAGGCCCTGACCGGGCCGCAGACCGCGGCCGCCGAACCGACGGCGGACCCGCAGACGCCGCCGGAGACCGCCGGGACCGGGTCGAGCGGCCTGGACCGGGCCAAGGAACGAGCCCAGCGGCAGCGCGTGGCCCGCGCCCGCCGCTCCGCACGGCAGGGGAAGGACCGAGGCCATGCCTGAGACCACCGAACCGCAGGACGAGCAGGCACCGGCCGTCGCCGTGATCGGCATGGCGGGCCGCTTCCCCGGCGCGGACGACCTGGACGCGTTCTGGGAGAACCTGGCCGCCGGACGGGAGTCGGTGCGGCCCGTCACCGACGAGGAGTTTCTGGCCGCCGGCGGATCCGAGCGCGACCTCGACGACCCCACGCTGGTCCGCATGGCGTCGGTCATCGAGGGGATCGACCGCTTCGACTCCGGGTTCTTCGGCTACAGCCCCGCCGAGGCCGCCGTCGTCGACCCCCAGCAGCGGCTGCTGCTGGAGACGGCGTACCACGCCCTGGAGGACGCCGTGTGCCTCGGCTCCGGCGCCGCGACGGGCACGTTCGGCGTGTACGCGGGCAGCGGCGACAGCCGCTACTACCCGGCCCACGTGCACCCGCGGTACGCCGGGCGGCCCGGATCGGTGGAACTCGTGCACGCGGCCACCGCCAACTCCCTGGGCACGCTCGCCACCCGCGTCTCCTACGAACTCGGGCTGACCGGCCCGAGCGTGTCGCTGCAGACGGCCTGCTCCACCGCGCTCGTCGCCGTGCACACCGCCTGCCAGGACCTGCTCGACTACCGGTGCGACACCGCGCTGGCCGCCGCGGTCTCCGTCAACCCCTCGGCGCTGCTCGGCTACCAGTACGTGCCCGACGGGCCCTTCTCGCCCGACGGACACTGCCGGGCGTTCTCCGAGGACGCGGCCGGCACTTCCTCCGGCGACGGCGTCGGCGCCGTCGTCCTCAAACGGCTGGAGGACGCCCTCGCCGACGGCGACCGCATCCGCGCCGTCATCCGGGGCAGCGCCGTCAACAACGACGGACGCCGCAAGGTCGGCTTCAGCGCCCCCAGCGCCGCCGGGCAGACCGAGGTCATCCTCGCGGCGCAGGCCCAGGCGATGACCGATGCCGGCACCATCGGACTGGTCGAGGCGCACGGCACCGCCACGCGCCTCGGTGACCCCATCGAGGTGGCCGCGCTCACCGAGGCCTTCCGGCAGTCCACATGGCGCCGCGGTTACTGCGCCCTCGGCTCGGTGAAGACCAACATAGGCCACCTCGGTGCGGCCGCCGGCATCGCCGGGCTCATCAAGGCCGTGCTGGCCCTGGAGCACCGGCAGGTCCCGCCGAACCCGCACTTCGAACGACCCAACCCGCACATCGACTTCGCCACCGGACCGTTCCGGGTGCCCACCACCCTGGAGGACTGGCCCGCGGGCGAGCACCCCCGGCGGGCCGCGGTCAGCGCCTTCGGCATCGGCGGCACCAACGCCCACGTCATCCTGGAGGAGGCGCCGCCCGCACCGCCCGCCCCGCCCCGGGAACCGGTGGACGGCCGCCGTCTGGCGCTGCCCCTGTCCGCGCGCACGGCCGGCGCCCTGCGCGGCCAGGCCGAGGCGCTCGCCCGCCACCTCGAACGGCGGCCGGACCTGCGCCTGGACGACGTCGCGCACTCCCTGCGCACCGACCGCCCCGCGCTGCGCCACCGCCTGGCGGTGACCGCCGCCTCCCGTGAGGAGGCCCTGTCCGCGCTGCGCACCGCCGTGCCCGCGACCCCGCCCCTGCCGGACGAACCCGCACAGGTGGCGTTCCTGCTGCCGGGCGGCGGCACCCAGTACCCCGGCATGGGCGCGGACCTCTACTACGAGCACGACACCTACCGCGACACCGTCGACGAGTGCGCGCGCATCCTGCGTCCCACCCTCGGCGCGGACCTGCGCGACACCCTGTTCCAACGGCGGCAGGCCGACAGCACGAGCATGTTCCTCGCCCTGGTGGTCACCGAGTACGCCCTCGCCCGGACCCTCATGGCGGCGGGGGCGCGTCCAAACGCGCTCATCGGCCACTCGCTCGGCGAGTACACGGCCGCCTGCCTGGCCGGGGTGATCGACCTCGACGAGATGCTGCCCCTGGTCGCCGCACGCATCCGGCTCATCAGCTCCGCCGGCGGGGCGACCGTCGGGGTGGCGGCCCCCGTCGAGGACGTGCTGCCGCTCCTCGACGAGGAGCTGTCTCTCGCCGCGGTCAACGGCCCCGCCGCTTGCACCGTCGCCGGGTATGAGGGCGCCGTCGCGCGTTTCGAGGCCGAACTCGCCCGCAGGGGCCTGACGTTCCGCCGGCTGCGCATCCCGGCTGCCGCGCACTCCCACGTCCTGGACCCGGTGCTGGAGACGTACGAGGAGCACCTGCGCGGCGTCACCCTGCGCGCGCCGCGGATCCCGTTCGTCACCAACGTCACCGGCACCTGGATCACCGACGCGCAGGCGACCTCGGTCCGGCACTGGATCGACCACACTCGCGACACCGTGCGGTTCGCCGACGGCGTCACCGCCCTGTGGGAGCGCCGTCCCGTCCTGGTGGAGATCGGACCGGGCGACACCCTGACCAAGCTGGCCGCCGCTCAGCTCGCGCAGCACACACCGGTGACGGTGACCACCATGCGGCACGCCAAGGCCGACGCCACCGACGGGTTCGTCCTCGCCGAGGCGCTGGGCCGGCTGTGGAGCACGGGCGTGGACAGCGCGCTCCCCGAGGTGCCGGGCACACCCCGACGCGCCCCCCTGCCCCCGTACGCCTTCGAACGGCGCCGCCACTGGATCGACGCCCCCGGTGCCCGCACGGACCCCGGCGCACCGGACCCCGGCGCACCGGACGCCGGGACCCCGGTGGACGCCGAGCCGGTCCTCGGGCCGCGGCCCCGCCTGACCACCGGGTACGTGCCGCCGCGCGGCGAGCGCGAACAGGCGGTGACCCGCCTGTGGGGGGAGACCCTCGGCATCGGCGGCATCGGCGTCCACGACAACTTCTTCGATCTGGGCGGCGACTCGATGCGCGCCGTCGTACTGGCGGGCCGGCTGCGCCAGGCCGGCGTGCTCGACGTACCCGCCGCGACCCTGCTGGCCGCACCCACCGTCGCCGGACTCCTCGCGGCGGCCGACGACACCTCGGCACAGACGCCCGGCGGCCCGAACGCGCTGGCCCCGCTGCTGCCGCTGCGGGCACAGGGAGACGCCGCGCCCCTGTTCTGCGTCCACCCCGGGGCGGGCGTGTCCTGGCGCTACACAGGTCTGCTGCCCCATCTGGGCGGCGACCAGCCGGTCTACGGCATCCAGGCCGTCGGCCTCGACGGCACCCGCCCGCCCGCGCCGGACGCGGCGTCCATGATCGCCTCCTACGTCGACCTCGTTCGCCGGGTGCAACCTCAGGGACCCTACCGGCTGTTGGGCTGGTCCTACGGCGGCTTCGTGGCGCACGCGATGGCCTGCGCCCTGCAGGAGCAGGGCGAACGGGTGGAACTGCTGGCCATGCTGGACGCCCCCCAGCCGCACGGCACGCCCTACGACCCCACGGCGGCCGAACGGCAGGTGGCGTCCCTGCTGGCGAGGGTGGCCGGCCTGCCCCCCGAACCGGCGGGGGACCAGCCGCCGGGCGTGGCCGACGTCCTGGACCGCATCGACGCCGACCTGGCCGTGGATCCGGCCAGTTCGCCGGTCACCCGGGCCGAGGCCGCGGCCATCGCCGAGGTCATGGGCAACAACCTGCGCCTGGCACCCCAGTTCGCGCCCGGTGTCTTCCGCGGGGACGTGCTGTTCTTCAGCGCCGGCCGGGAGCGGGCCACCGACTTCCCCGGCGACCTCGCGGTGCTCCCCGGCAAGGCCGACGGCTGGCGGACCTGTGTCGACGGCACCCTCCAGGACCACCGGGTGCCGTGCGGCCACTACGAGATGACCGAACCCGAGCCCCTCGCGCTGATCGGCGCCGCCGTCGCCAAGGCGCTGCGCGAGACGTCCCGCTGACCGACCGGCCCCGCCCGCCCTCGTCCCGAGCGGGCCCCGATCCTCCAGGAGACCCCACGTGATTCCGACAGCCACCCAGGACCTCTACGAACTCGGCGACGCGCCCGAGATGGGCACCGTGCCGAAGAAGATGTACGCCTCGTTGATCCGTCGCGAACGCTACGGGC
This sequence comes from Streptomyces yamdrokensis, assembly GCF_053890455.1. Lineage (NCBI taxonomy): Bacteria > Bacillati > Actinomycetota > Actinomycetes > Kitasatosporales > Streptomycetaceae > Streptomyces > Streptomyces yamdrokensis. The sequence continues at coordinate 115,561 of NZ_CM132679.1, read as the reverse complement.
AGCCCGTCGACGCCTTCCGCACCGAAGTGGTCGACGTGCCCCCGGTCGGACGCGGGCAGGTGCTCGTCAAGGTGATGGCGGCCGGGGTCAACTACAACAACGTCTGGGCGTCCATGGGGCACCCGCTCGACGTGATCGCCGCCCGGCAGAAGGCCGGAGCCACCGAGGACTTCCACATCGGCGGCTCCGACCTGTCCGGTGTCGTGTGGGCCGTCGGCGAGGGGGTGCGGGACGTCAAGCTGGGCGACGAGGTCGTCGTCCTGGCCAGCCGGTGGGACGAGACGGCCGAGGACATCCGCCTCGGCGCCGACCCGGCCTTCTCCACCACCCAGCGCGTGTGGGGGTACGAGGAGAACTACGGCTCCTTCGCCCAGTTCGCCGTCGTCGACGACTACATGTGCCACCCCAAGCCCGCCCGACTGTCATGGGCGGAGTCCGCCTGCTATATGGCGACGGCCGCCACCGCCTACCGCCAGCTCTTCGGCTGGGAACCGCACACGGTCCGGCCCGGCGACCCGGTGCTGATCTGGGGCGGGGCCGGCGGCCTGGGCTGCATCGCCATCCAGCTCGTACGGCACGTCGGCGGCACCCCGGTCGCCGTCGTCTCCAGCGAGGAGCGCGGCGAGTTCTGCATGAAGCTCGGCGCGCAAGGGTGGATCGACCGGCGTGAGTTCGACCACTGGGGCCGGATGCCGGACACCTCTGACGAGGCGGCGATGGCCCGCTGGCTGACCGGTGCGCGCGCGTTCGGACGGCGCTTCTGGGAGGTGCTCGGCGAGCGTCGCGGTCCGCGGGTCGTGCTGGAGCACTCCGGCGCCGACACCATCCCCACGTCCATGTACCTGTGTGCCAACGGGGGCATGGTCGTCATCTGCGGCGGCACCACCGGCTACAACGGCGACGTGGACCTGCGCTTTTTGTGGATGCGGCAGAAGCGGCTGCAGGGCTCGCACGTGGCCGGTGTCCGTGAGGCCCGTGAGGTGACCCGGTTGATCGACCAGGGCTTCGTCGACCCGTGCCTGTCGCGGACGTTCGGCTTCGAGGAGATCGGTCTGGCACACCAGCTCATCCACGACAACCGCCACCCGGCGGGCAACATGGCGGTGCTGGTCAACGCGTCGGCATGACGCCGAGACGGCCCCCGCTCCGCGCGTCGAGCGCGGGGCGGGGGCTGCGGTGATCGGAGGCCGGTAGCCAGAGGGGCGTGGCCAAGGGTCAGGGGCCGGCCCGGCCCAGGACCGTGCTGAAGACGCCCGCGCCGATCGGGACCACGTCGGCGTGCACGGCGAGTACCGGGTCCGTCCGGGTCTCTATGCGCAGTCCGCAGGCGAACGGGTGCGCCCGCAGGTCGCGCAGGGAACTCAACGCGTCGGCGGGAAGGGCCCGCGGCCCGGTGTGCAGAGCTTTCCACGCGGCTTCCTTCGCCGAGAACAACGAGGTCACCGACCATGGCATTGCCCCGGGCCCGGGGGTGCGCAGCAGTTCCTCCTCGTCCTCGCACAGGACGAGCCGTGCCGCCCGGGAGGGCAGGGGACGCAGTTCCAGATCGCAGCCGAGGGGGGTGTCCCGGCCCGGCGCCCGGGCGACGGCCACCGCGACCCCGGCGCTGTGCGTGATCGACGCCGCCCGTCCGGGCGGGAACGCCGGCAGGCGGCCCGCCCGCGGGATCTCCCCGCAGTCCAGCCCCACCGCGTGCAGCGCGCGCCGCGCCGCGAGCCGGCCGGCCAGGAACTCCCCCCGCCGTCGCGACGGCATCACCGCGGCAGCGGCCTCCTCGGCGGGCCCGGCGGGCACGGCCCGCGGATCCGAGGTGAGGGCGACACCCAGGCCGAGACCGGCCGCCGCCCACGTCGGCCGTCGGGGGAGCAGCCGGGCGGCCACGTCGATGCTCTGACGGGCCTTCGCGCCAGAGAGTTCCTCGGCGGGCACGGCCCGCGCAACCAGGGTGACGACGCCCAGCCCGAGGCCGGCCGCCCCACCGGGGAACACGCCCGGGGGACGGCCGGCCGTCGGGTCAGGGCACTGGCGCGGACGCACCCGTCAGGCCCGCAGCAGCTTCTTGACGATCTTCCCGGCGGGGTTGCGCGGCACCTGCTCGATGAACTCCACCCGCCGCGGGCGCTTATAGGGCGCGAGCTGCTGCCCGACGTGGGCGAGCAGGTCCGTGGCCCGCGTGTCCGGCTCGGCGACGACGTACGCCAGTGGTACCTCGCCGTAGTCCTCGTCGGGCATGCCGACGACCGCGGCGTCCCGGACCGCCGGGTGGGACACCAGAGCGCGTTCGATCTCCGAGGGGTAGACGTTCTGTCCGGCCCGGATGATGACGTCCTTGGTACGGTCCACGAGGTGGATGCGGCCCGCCTCGTCGACGAAGCCCAGGTCACCCGTCTTGATCCAGCCGTCGAGAGTGATCTCGCGCGTGGCCTCGGGATCGTTCCAGTACCCCTGCATCACACCCGGTCCGCGCACGACGATCTCGCCGATCTCGCCGCGGGGCAGTTCCCGTCCGGTCCCGTCGACCGCGCGGGCGGACATGCCGGGCACGACACGTCCGCAGGGGATGCGGGCGGTGACGTCCCCGGGAGCCGGATGCTCGTCGGGGCCGAGGGTGACGAACGGGCCGCCGACCTCCGTCATGCCGTAGACCTGCCGGAAACCGCAGCCGAGGCGTTCCACGGCGTCGGCGTATACGTCCAGGGGCATGGGGGCGGCACCGTACAGGACCTCCCGCAGCGAGGACAGGTCGGTGCGCTCGGCGCCCTTGGCCTGGAGCATGAAGCGGAGCATCTGCGGGACCAGCCACATGTGGGTGGCGCGGTGCTCCTCCACCGCGGCCAGCGCCCGCTGCGGGGTGAAACCGGGCATGAGTACGACGGTGGCGCCGGCGGCCAGGTAGGTCAGGGACACCACCATGCTGCCGTGGTACAGGGGGCAGCAGTTGACCATGACGATGTCGTCGGTGGGGCGTGCCGTGACCAGCCAGCCCAGGGCGATGGCGCGGAACGAGGCACCGTCGACCGTGACGCCCTTGGCCCGACCCGTGGTCGCCGATGTGTGCAGCACGGCGATCGGATCGGTGTCGGCCACCTCGGGCAGGTGCCGCTCGGCGGCCAGCGTGCCCAGGGCCTCGAACGCCGGCTTGTCCAGCGCCATCCTGATCCGCACCGACGCCGGCAGCCCGGGGTGCCGGTCCAGCAGCTCCGACTCGCCGAGGACGGCCACCGCGCCGACGCGCTCCACGATGCCGGCGACCTCGGGCACGGCCAGGCTGTGGTTGAGCGGGACGAACAGCGCGCCCAGCCGGGCGAGCGCGAAGTAGGCCTCCAGGACCTCGATGCGGTCCTTGGACAGCACTGCGACGCGGTCGCCGCGCTCGATGCCGAGGTCGGCCAGTCCCCGCGCCAGTTCGTGCACGCGGTCGTGGAACTGCGTCCAGGTGAGCCGGCGCCGCTCGTCGACCAGGGCCAACCGGTCCGGGTGGCACTGGCGGTTGCGCTCCAGCAGCTGCGTCAGCCACATCACGCACCGCCGGCGCCGGCGGCGGAACGCTCTGCCGTGAACCGCTCGTAGTCGGCGATCGTGCGCAGCTCCTCCATGTCGTCGGCGGTGATCTCCACGCCGAGCCGCTGCTCGACGAGCAGGACGAGACGCACCAGGTCACCGGAGTCGATGCCGCTCGCGGCGAGGTCGGTGTCGTCACCGATCCGCTCGGCATCGGCGAACTCCGCGGTACCGGTGAGTTCGACCAGCAGCTCCCTGATGGTGCTCATGCTTTCCCCTTTCGCCGCGGCCGGCGGCCGGCGAGCGGATCTCGTGGGTCCTTGTCACCTCAGCAAGAGGGCCGCTCGGCGCAGCGCAATCCCCACGGCCCGGCGTGACCTTTGTCACGCGTCCGCACCGAACGGCCCGGGGATAGCGGGGCCTGTCCGGAGCCTCTTTCCGGGGCGGAGGCCGCACCCACCGCCCGCCGTGACGCGCCGGGCGTGCCGGAGCCCGAGGAGTGCCGAAGGAATGATGCCAGTGCCCAGGCCACACGCCCGGTTCGAGGGCCGTTACATGCCCGCCGTGGCGGGATCCGGATGCGGGAGCGCCGCATGAGCGCACAGCCGACCGACACCGCGCCCGCCGCGCAGGGCGAGCTGCCCGCGCACTTCGAGGGCCTCATCGCCGCGGGGCAGACCATCGAGCCCCGCGACTGGATGCCCGACGGCTACCGCCGGATGATGGTCCGTCAGATCGCGCAGCACGCCCACTCCGAGATCATCGGCATGCAGCCGGAAGGCGCCTGGCTCACCCGGGCTCCCTCCCTGTACCGCAAGTCGGTTCTCATCGCCAAGGTCCAGGACGAGGCCGGGCACGGCATGTACCTCTACTCCGCCGCCGAGACACTGGGCGTGGACCGGGCCGACCTGCTCGACGCCCTGCACCGGGGGCAGCAGCGGGCCTCGGCGACGTTCAACCACCCCGCGCTGACGTGGGCGGACACCGGTGCCATCGCCTGGCTGACGGACGGCGCCGCGGTCATCAACCAGGCGCCCCTGTGCCGCACGTCCTACGGGCCGTACGCCCGGGCGATGCGCCGCGTCTGCCAGGAGGAGGCCTTCCACGTGCGGCAGGGGTACGACATGTTGCGCGCCCTGTGCGAAGGCACACCGGAGCAGGAGGCGATGGCCCAGGACGCGGTGAACCGCTGGTGGCTGCCGGCCGTGGCGCTGATGTTCGGCCCGCCCGACACCGGTGCGGGCGTCGACGCCCGCACCGCGGCCCTCGGCGCCGCGGTCTCCCGCCGCGCCATGGCCTGGGGCATCAAACGCCACACCAACGACGAACTGCGCCAGCGCTTCGTCGACAGTTGCGTCCCCCAGGCCGAACGCCTCGGACTCACCCTCCCGGACCCGGCGATCCGCTGGAACGAGGAACGCGGCCACTACGACTTCACTCCGGTCGACTGGGACGTCTACCGAGCCGCGCTCGGCGACGACACGCACTGGTCCCGGCAGCGCGTCGCGCACCGGCGCGCGGCGCACGAGGACGGCGCCTGGGTGCGGGAGGCGTCCGCCGCGTACGCCGCGCGCTTCGGCGCCGACGGGCCTCCCACGGACCCGGGCACGGTGCCGCGGACGGTCCCGGACGCGGACGCGGCCGCGCGGGACCGGGTGGGTGAGCGCGTATGAGCCCGCAGCGGGAGGGCGCTCCGGCGTCCTGGGAGGTCTTCCTCAGGCCGCGCCGGGGCCTGGCCCACCAGCACGTGGGGTCCGTGCGCGCCGCCGACGCCGACACGGCCCTGCTGCGCGCCCGGGACCTGTACACCAGGCGCGGCGACCCGCTGTCGCTGTGGGTGGTCCGATCCGACACCGTGCACGCGGCCTCCCCGGACGAACGCGACCCGTTCTTCGCGGGCGCCCGGCACAAGCCCTACCGGTACCCGGAGCAGTTCGCGCCACTGACCGAGAAAGGCACTGAAGGTGACCACTTCGACTGACCCCGCCGCGGTCGCGGACACCGGCCGCGTCGACGCCTACCTCGCCGTGCACCTGCTGCGCCTCGGCGATGACGCGCTCGTCCTCGGACAGCGGCTGTGCCAGTGGATCACGCGGGCACCGGCCATCGAGGAGGACATGGCCCTGTCCAACATCACTCTCGACCTGATCGGCCACGCCCGCACGCTGCTCACCCTCAGCGGTCGCGTCGACGCGACCGGACGCACCGAGGACGAGTTCGCCTTCACCCGCTCCGACCGCGAGTTCACCAACGCCCTGCTGACCGAACTGCCCAACGGGGACTTCGCGGTCACCGTCGCCCGGCAGCTCGCGTACACCCACTACGCGGTCCTGTACTACGAGGCCCTGGCCGGTTGCGCGGATCCCCGGCCGGCAGGTTTCGGTGAACGGGCCGTCAGGGAGGTGGCCTTCCACCGGATGCACGCCGACACCTGGACGCTGCGGCTGGGACTGGGCACCCCGGAGAGCTCCCGCCGTATGCAGCGGGGCCTGGAACGAGTATGGCCCTACACCGCCGAGTTGTTCGACGAGGACGACGTCCTCCGTCACCTCGTGGCGGCGGGCACGGTCCCCTCGCCGGCCCCGCTGCACCCGGAGTGGGAGCGGCGTGTGGGTGAGGTCGTGACCCGTGCGGGGCTGACCGTGCCGACTCCTGGCTGGCAGGCCCGCGGTGGACGCACGGGCCTGCACACCGAGGAGTTCGGGCCGCTGATCGCCGAACTGCAGTCGGTGCACCGCCAGTTCCCGGGAGGCCGCTGGTGAACGGTCGCACCCCCTCGCCGACGCGACGGGTACCGCTCAGGACGGCAGCCCCGGCGCCCCGGCCCGTCACGGCCCTGCGCCCCGCCCGTGCGGCCGCGGAGGTCCGGGCCCTGGTGGAGGCGCTGCCCGATCCGGAACTGCCGATGATCGGCCTCGGCGACCTCGGCGTGATCCGCTCTGTCGCCCCGGCCGCCGACGGAGTACTCGAGGTGGAGATCACCCCGACCTACCTGGGCTGCCCGGCACTGCCCGCCATCGTCGCCGCGATCCGCGACGTCCTCGCCGCGAGCGGTCACCCGGAGGGGCGTGTGCGGCAGGTGATGTCCCCGCCCTGGACGCCCGATCGCATCACGGAGGCCGGCGGGGAGAAGCTCGCCGCCCACGGCATCGCCCCGCCCGTACCCGGACCGGCCGACGGCCCGGTCGCCGTCGGACTGGCCCGGGTGCCCTGCCCGCACTGCGGCTCCCGCGCGACCCGGCCGCACAGCCCTTTCGGGCCGGCCCGCTGTCAGTCGGTACTGCGGTGCACGGCCTGCCAGGAACTCTTCCCCTACCTGGGCGCGGTGTGAGGCGGGCCATGAACACCACGGATCCGTCCCGGACGACCGGCGCTGCTCGGGGCGCGGCCGCCGACACCGCGACCACCACCCCGGCCGCCACCACCCCGGCCGCCACACCCCCGACCGCCCCCGGCCCCGAACCCCTCGCCCGGCCCCGTCCCGCAGGCCGACGTACCGGCTGGCACCGCCTCGTGGCCGCCGAAGTCCGGCACGTCTCCGGAGACGCGGTCGCGGTCACCCTGGAGGTGCCCGAGCCCTTGCGCGCGGTCTTCGCCCACCGGCCCGGCGAGCACGTCGTCGTCCGGCACCGCCGCGACGGCACGGAACTGCGCCGCAGTTACTCGGTGTGCCCCCCGCCCGACGACCCGGCCGCGCTGCGCTTGGTCGTCGGGAGCGGCGCTCCCGACGGCTTCGGCGCCCACGCCACCACCGCCCTGGCGGCGGGCGACGTCCTCGAACTCTCCCCGCCCATGGGGACCTTCGCCCTGCCCCGGCAGCCCGGCGGCCATCACGTCCTGATCGCGGGCGGCTCCGGCATCACTCCCCTCGCCACCATGGCCGCCGCCGCGCTGCGTGAGGACCCCGCCTGCCGTGTCTCCCTGATCCACTCGGTCCCGACGTCCGCCGACGCCCTGCTCGCCGACGAACTGGCCGCACTGAAGGACGCGTTCGTCGACCGCCTCACCGTCCTGTACGTCCTCACCCGGGAGGAACACGGCAGCGGTGTACCGGGCGGGCGGATCGACGAGGTGAAACTCCCGCGCCTGCTCACCGCGGTAGGAGCCAGCCCCGGCCCCGACACGGCGTTCGCCCTGTGCGGCCCGGGTGGCCTGGTCACCGCGATGCGCCGGGCGCTGACGGCGTGGGGCGCCGACCCGGCCCTGATCCGCTCGGAATCCTTCACCCCCGCCGACACCCCCCGGCAGAGCGCCCCGCCCCGCCCGGCGACCGCCCCGCACCGGACCCGTGTCACCGCCCTGCTCGGCGGCCGCCGCCGCCTCGCGACCGCCGGACCCGAGGACACCACCCTCCTCGACGCACTGCTGCACACCCAGCCCGACGTGCCCTACGCCTGCCGTGAAGGCGTGTGCGGCAGCTGCCGGGCCCGAGTGGTGTCCGGCAGGGTGGCGGCAGGCCCCCAGCACGCCCTGGACGCCGGGGAACTCGCCGCGGGCTACACGCTTGTATGCCGGGCCCGGCCGCTCGGCACCGACCTCACCCTCGACTTCGACGCCTGATCCGGCGCGAGCCCGCTGCGCCGCGAAGCCGGCCCCCACTCACCCGAAGGAGAAGACGTTGACCACCACCTTGCGGCACGAGGGCAAGACCGCCCTGGTCACCGGAGGAAGCCGCGGCATCGGGCGGACCATCAGCCGCCGCCTGGGCCACGAAGGCGCCCTCGTGGCCGTCCACTACGGCCACGACCAAACGGCAGCCGAGCGCACGGTCAAGGAGATCGAGGCCGACGGCGGCCGGGCCTTCCCCGTCCACGCCGAACTCGGCGTGGACGGCGCCGCCGACACGCTCTGGGAGGCCTACGACCGGGCCTTGGCCGAGCAGGACGCGGCACCCGGCGTGGACATCCTCGTCAACAACGCCGGCATCACCCTCCCGCGCCGGATCGCGGACGTCACCGAGGCGGACTACGACCGTGTGTTCGCCGTCAACACCAAGGGCCCCTTCTTCATCGTCCAGCGCGGACTGGACCGGCTGCGCGACGGCGGCAGGATCGTGAACGTCTCCTCGGTCGCCACCCGCGTCGCCTTCCCCCCGATCGTCGCCTACGCCATGACCAAAGCCGCCCTGGACTACCTCACCCTGGCCCTCGCGCAGGAGCTCGGCCCCCGGGGCATCACGGTGAACAGCGTCGCGCCCGGCTACACCGAGACGGAGATCAACCCCACGCTGAGCATCCCGGAGATCCGCCAGAAATATTCGGACGCCTCCGTCTTCGGCCGGCTCGGCACCCCCGCGGACATCGCCGACGTGGTGTCGTTCGTGGTGAGCGACGAGGCCCGCTGGGTGACCGGCCAGTGGATCGACGCCTCCGGCGGCGTCCACCTCGGCGTATGAGACAGCCGCTCGCGGCCCCGCACCGCACGACCGGTGGCCCCCGCCCCGGGAGCACGGCCGCACGGCCGTGCTCCCGGCCGACGGCAGCACCAGGAGATGCCATGACCGACAGCACGTCCGCCGCCCCGCCTGCCGTGGACGACCCCGACCCGCTGACCCAGCCCTTCCCGGGTGCGAGCCCTTACGACACCTACGTGCACGCGTCCGTCCTCAACACACTGCAGCACCCCCTCACCGAGGCCCCGGACGAGATGGGCTTCCTGGTCACCACCCAGGTGATGGAGTTGTGGTTCACCCTGATCGTCCACGAGTGGCGCACCGCCAGGACGGCCTTCGCCAAGGACGAGCTGGACGAGGCAATGGACGCCCTGGTGCGCAGCCGCCGCGCCCTGAACGCCCTCAACGCCGCCTGGGCGCCGATCGCCGCCCTGACACCCGGCCAGTTCAACGGCTTCCGGGCCGCGTTCGGCAGGGCGTCCGGCTTCCAGTCGGTGATGTACCGGCACATGGAGTTCCTGCTGGGCGACAAGTCCACCGGGATGCTCCGCCTCCACCAGGGCGCCGCCGCTCACGAGGCACTCGCCGAGACCTACCGTGAACCGTCCCTCTACGACGAGGTGCTGTGCTTCCTGCACCGGCGGGGACTGCCGGTCCCCGAGCACGTCCGGGACCGGGACGTCACCCGCCCGCACACCTCGGACCCGGACGTGGTCGAGGCGTGGCGGCAGGTCTACGCGGGCCCACCGCGCCACCCTCTGCTCGCCCTCGGCGAACTGCTCACCGACATAGCCGAACTCATCGCGCGCTGGCGCTTCGACCACGCGATGGTTGTACGCCGTGCCATGGGCGCCAAGAGCGGCAGCGCCGGCTCCACCGGGCTCGCCTGGCTGGAACAGCGCGCGGTCCGCCCGGTCTTCCCCGAACTGTGGGAGGTGCGCGGTGGCGTCTAGGACCATCTCCGCCTTCGCGGCCGAGGAGGAGAAGCGGGTGCTTGGCCTGAAGCCGGTCCTGGCACCGGCACACGGCCGCTATGGGGACCACCCCCACCAAGTCTACGACGCCTGGCCCGCCGAGGACCCCGGTGCCCCACTGGTGATTCTGCTGCACGGCGGCTACTGGCGCTACGACCGCATGCACCTGACACCCTTCGCGGCCTACCTCTGCCGGCAGGGCTTCGACGTCCTGCTGCCCGGCTTCCGCCGCTCCGGCGGCGCCGGCGGCTACCCGGAGACGTTCGACGACGTCGCGCGGATCGTGGACACCCTGCCGAAAGGGCGGCCGTACGTCCTGGCGGGGCACTGCTCGGGCGGCCATCTCGCCCTGTGGTGCGCGGCCCGTGGCCTGCTGCCGCCCGGCTCGCGCTGGCACACCCGCACCCTGCCGACCGCTGTGCTGGCCCTCGCCCCGATCACGGACCTGGCCGCCACCCGCCGAGACGACCTCAGCAACAGCGCCGCCCTGCAACTCCTCGGCGGTGAGGACGTGTTCGAGGAGCGACTGCCCTCGGTCGACCCCCTCACCCTGCTGCGCGGCGCGAGCACGACCGGGGTCCCCACCGTGCTGCTGCACGGAGCCGCCGACGAAGAGGTCCCACTCACCCAGTTCGCCGACTACGCGTCCGCGCACCGCGATCTGAAGACCGTCGTGCTGCCCGGTACGGGCCACTACACGCTCATCGAACCGGGCGCGCCCGGCGCCCGCGCGGTCGCCGACACCCTGGGGGAGATGTCGGCCGCGTTCGGCGAACGACGCCCGGACAACGACAGCCGAGAGGCCCCGCGGACATGACGACCACTCCCACCGCACTCGACGAACAGGCCGCGCGATTGGACGCCGACGACGTCCTGGCCCCTCTCCGTGACCGCTTCCTGCTCCCGGACGGGGTCGTCTACCTCGACGGAAACTCCCTGGGTGCCCTGCCCGCAGCCGTTCCCCAGGCCCTCAGCGACGTAGTGACCCGGCAGTGGGGGACCGACCTGATCCGCTCCTGGGAGAGCAACGGCTGGTGGACCGCACCCCTGCGGGTGGGCGACACCGTCGGCCGCCTGCTCGGTGCCGCACCCGGGCAGACGGTGGCGGGGGACTCCACCAGCGTGCAGCTGTTCACCGCGCTCAGCGCCGCCACGGCACTGCGCCCCGACCGGACACTGCTGGTCACCGACCCCGGCCATTTCCCCACCGACCGGTACCTGGCCCAGGCTGTGGCCGGCCGCCAGGGCCTGGAAGCACGGTGGGTACCTCCGACCGACCTGGCGTCGTTCCTCGCCTCCGAGGGCGACCGCGTCGCCGTGGTCAGCTACTCGCCAGTCGACTTCCGCACGGGGGAGCTGCACGACATGCGGGCGCTCACCGAGGTGGCGCACCGTGCCGGCGCGCTGGTGGTGTGGGACCTGTGCCATGCCGCCGGTACCCTTCCCCTGCACCTCGACGCCCTGGGCGTGGACTTCGCCGTCGGCTGCGGCTACAAGTTCCTCAACGGCGGCCCGGGCGCCCCCGCCTACCTCTACGTGGCCCGACGCCACCACAAGGCGCTCGAAACCCCCCTGCCCGGCTGGACCGGCCACGCCGACCCCTTCGGTATGGGCCGTGACTACACGCCCGCGCCGGGCGTGGCCCGCGCCCGCATCGGCACGCCGCCCGTCCTGTCCCTGCTGGCGCTTGAGGCCGCGCTCACCGTCTTCGACGACGTCGACCTGGCCCAGGTGCGCGCCAAGAGCCTGTCTCTCACCGGCTTCCTCCTGGACTGCGTCACGGAACTCCTCGCCCCTTTGGGCTTCGAGTCCGTCACTCCCGCCGACCCCGCACGCCGCGGCAGTCATGTCGCCCTGCGTCACCCTCACGCCCGCGGCCTGACCCGGGCACTGGAGGACCACGGCGTGATCATCGACATGCGGGCCCCGGATCTCCTGCGCTTCGGCGTGAACGCCCTCCACACCACCCACCGGGAGCTGCTCACCGCCGTCCACCGCCTGCGCACCGTCGTCGAGCAGGCCGCCTACGAGGAGGTGCCGACCTGACGGCGGGAAGTCCGGGTCGGGCATTCGGGAGTGCGCGGCCTCGGCGGCTTGGGCGCCGTCCAGGACGATCGGCGCGCCGTCGAAGAGGACGGGAAAGCGGTGAGGGGGCTCCGTCGAAGAGGACGGCGGTGTCCACCGGGACGAGGCGCCCGACGATCTCCTTGACCGCGTCGGGGGAGGTGTCGTCGCCGCGGACGTGGACGGTGGGCGGGCCGCCGCCGGTCAGGACGAATTCTATGACTTGGCCGGTGAACGGCTCCGTCTCCTCACGCGTTCCGGGGCCGTGCATGGCGGGCCCGGCGGTCACGGTGACCGTGCCGCCGGGGCGGTCCAGTTCGACGGCCTCCCAACCGGCCAAGCCCGTGGCCTTCTCGTGCTGATCGTCCCCATCGGGGCGGCGGGGAGCGGCAAGAGCACTTGGGCCGGCACCTGGCCCCGCACGCAACAAGTCCTGGAGTTCGATCAGTTCCGGGTGATGATCTCGGACAACCTCAGCCGGCAGGGCACCCCTGGCGATGCCGCCAACGTCCTCAAGCTGATCCCGGAGCGCCGGATGGCCCGCAAGCTCAACACGGTCATCGACGCGACTTCCCTGATGGTTCAGCGGGTTCAAGGACTCGCCGGGGGCGTGAACGAGTGGGCGGATGCGAACTGCCCAGGCAGTGGGGTCAGCGGTGATCCCACCACCAGGAGATGCTCGGGTAGGGCAGGGGACTGGTGTCGTCGGTGGACAGCGAGGGTGCCCAGAAGGCGGGCGTCCGGATGACCTGGTCCAGCCGCGGAAGTCGGACCGGCAGGGGGTTGTATCGCCGCGCGCACAGGGTGGCCTCGGTGTTGGCGATGACGAACTGGCCCAGCCTTTCGACGAGGTAGCGCAGTGAGGGAGTGGCGGCGGAGGTCAGGAGCCGCTCGCGCAGCTGGAGGAACAGGAGCATCAGGCGGTCACGGATCTCGACGGTCAGGGCGACGGCCCGGTCGAAGGAGGCCCCGCGGCTGGTCCGCAGAACGTCCACGAAGTTGGTGCTGGGTTGTCCCTCGGCCTTTTCCTTGTGGAAGGAGGTGACGTCGTTCTCCAGGGCGCACACCAGTGTCACGCATTCGATGAGGGCTTGGACCGTCGGGGAGTCCCATTCCTCGTCCGGGGTGGGCCCGGGTCCGCACATGTCGATGAGGACGGCGTAGACGGGACCGCCGAAGTCCTGAAAGCGGGAGAAGAGGTACTCGTCCTCACCGGGTCGGTCGAGGTGCAGCTTGTGCACGGCACTGGTGAGCAGGCGCCTGAAACCGGTGGCGAGCCGGATGGTGTGTGCGGGTGCGCAGGCGGTGCGAAGTTGTTCCATGGCGTCGTGTCCAGCCCGGACGAGGAGGTGGTCGTCCGCGGTCACCCGGTAGCCCGGGGACTCCAGGACGCGCATGACGCGGCACATCAGGCGGAAGAGGTCGCCGGGGCGACTGCGGGCGTCGGCGTGGTCCAGGACGTCGTCGTCGAGAACGAGAGCCCACTCCGTGATACAGCCGATACCGCGCAGCACGGCGGGAGGGGTCTGCGGAGTGGAGAACCTGCCCAGGCACCAGGCCAGGACGCTGCCGCAGTTGCCGGAGTCGGGCCGGTCCTCCAGGAAGCCGTACGACTCCTTCCACGTGGTCACTTCGGCGGCGACACCCGACGGGACGTGGGACACCTCCGGCATCGGCAGAGGGTAGTGGAAGCGCGGCGCCGGACGTGGTCCGGTCGCGGGTGCGGACAGGTCCGCCTGGGAGGTGTCACTGCTCATCCATGTTCCTTCGCCGAGGGGCCGGTTGACGAGCATGCGCCACCAGGGCCGGACCGACTGGAGAAAGAAGGAACATCATCCGATCGGGTGGTTCTCTGTACTGCCGTCGGTGTGTGGGTCCGAGGCCCACGGCGTCCGCGTCGGAGGACAGTGCCGTCGCCGGGCCTGCGGTTCGCGGGGCGGGCGAGGAATCGCCGGGGCGGTGCGGCCCGGCCGCGCCGGCGCGGCCGGGCAGGGCGCCGCGGGTGCGGTGGTGGAAGGCGAGGAGGGCAAGGAGCGCGGTGGCAGCGAACCGGAGTAGCTGGAGCCCGAACCGGGAGGTTGCGGGGCTGGTGGAGAAGCCCGCCGTGGTGGCCGCCTGGACCGTGCCGTAGGTGGGGAGCAGCCGCAGTAGTCGGCTGTCGGCCCCCGAGCTTACGACGTTGTGAACGAAATCCGCTGGGGTGCCTTGATCGAGGCCCGACGCTTCTGGTGCCCGCGCAACGTCTATGCTGGGGGCGGTGGTGGTGCACCGAGGCCCGGTGGCTACTCTCGTCTCTCCGTCGATCTGGAGTAAAGGGAAGCAGGCTGTGCGCAACGCCGCCGTGACGCCCGAGGGCGGCCAGATCCGCTGGGTTGAGCTGCCGGGACAGGAGCCGTCCCGCGTCTACGTCCATGGTCTGGGCGCCACGTCGCCGGCCTACTTTGCGGAGGTTGCGGTTCATCCTCTGCTCGCCGGACGTCGCTCGCTGCTGATCGACTTGCTCGGACACGGCATCAGCGACCGGCCGACGGACTTCGACTACACCCTGGAATCCCACGCCGATGCCCTCGCTGCGGCTCTGACCAGTGCGGGTGTCACGGACGCCGAGCTGATCGCGCACAGCATGGGTGGCTCGGTGGCCATCGTCCTGGCCGCCCGGCACCCCCAGCTGGTCTCCCGCTTGGTCCTGATCGACGCCAACCTTGACCCGATCCCGCCCGCACCCGGCTCCGCGGGCAGCAGCGGCATCGCCGCGTACTCCGAGGAGGAGTTCCTGGCGAGCGGCTGGGAAGCGATCCGAGACCGGGCTGGTTCCCACTGGTGGTCCACGATGCGCCTGGCAGGCCGGGAAGCCCTGCATCGCAGCGCGGTCAACCTCACCCGCGGCACCGCTCCCACCATGCGCGAGCATCTGCTGGACCTGAAAATCCCCCGTACCTACCTGCTGCCCGAGGCCGACGGCCCGCTCCCGGGCACCGATGCGCTCATCGAAGCGGGGGTGGCCGTGGTCTCGGTCCCGGACTGCGGGCACAACATCATGCTGGACAACCCGGAAGGCTTCGCCCGCGCCACCGCGGCGGCGCTCTCGGACCACGACCAGCAATACAGAGCTCAGGCGGCCCGTAACGCGGAGAGAGCCGCACGAGTTCCTCATGTGTGATGACGAAGGAATGGGCCCGTGCGGCCTTGTCCCATCCTGCCTTCACCGGCATCTCCCGTGCACATCTCGGCGGTTTGATCGAGGAGCCGGCCGGGCCGTGGACCGCGCGCTGTGAGTCCGCACCGCACGAGCGGCGCGGAGGCAACCGCAGGCAGCGGCCTGGTGCCGGACCGAAGCACGACCTCGTCTTCACCGACCGGGTGTTGGTCACCCTGGTCCACCTGCGTCATCAGCTCCCGCACGCCGCCCTCGCGGAGCTCTACGGCCTGGAGCGGTCCACCATCACCAGGGCGATCGGCGAGATCCGTCCGCTGCTGGCCGCGCGGGGTTTCGCCGTCCCCGACCGGCCGGGGCTTCGGCTGCATACGCTGGCCGATGTCTTCGCCTATGCCGCAGCCGAAGGGATCACGCTCCGCATCGACAGCACCGAGACCCAGGTCCGCCGCCCCAGGGCCCACCGGCCCGGCCGCTGTGCGTTCGTCTCCGGCAAGAAGAAGCAGAACACCATGAAGACCACCACCATCAGCGACGCACAGGGTCGCACCCTGTGGTCCGGGGCCGACCGGCCCGGAAGAATGCACGACCAGACCGCGATGCGCACCGAGGGCATCGCCGAACAGCTCCGCCTCCACCCGGACGTGAGAGCCGAGGTCGACGATGGCTACCGGGGCCTGGCCAACGAGTTCCCCGACCAGATCTCGACCCCGCCGAAGAAGCCGAAGAACTTGGAGGACGTGGCGCTGACC
The DNA here is from genome assembly GCF_053890455.1 of Streptomyces yamdrokensis. Classification (NCBI taxonomy): domain Bacteria; kingdom Bacillati; phylum Actinomycetota; class Actinomycetes; order Kitasatosporales; family Streptomycetaceae; genus Streptomyces; species Streptomyces yamdrokensis. The sequence goes on along the minus strand of NZ_CM132679.1, from coordinate 99,724 downwards.
GAGCGGTACGGATGGCGTGAGATGCGCCGCCGCCAATCCTCCCGCCGGATCTGCGTGGAGCACGCCAACGCCGAGCACAAGCAGTGGCGCCCCTTGCAGTGGTTCCTCGGACGTCGCGAGCACTACTCGGCCACCCACCGCGCCATCGCCGGCCTGGTCTCCGACCGCGCCGCCCAACGTGCCACTCACCGTAAGCCGAGCACCGCACTCGTGCCCGTCACCCCGACGATCCGCTGAATCACCCACCACCCGAATCCCAGACCAGCACGCCCCCAACTCATTCGCTCACAGCCTCGTTAGGACGGGGTTTTGCAGGGCTACGTCTACGACGCTTGTCATCACCATGGCGAACATTGCCTCGACCCCGCGGTGAAGGAGGGAGCCGAAGACGACGCCGAGGACACCGTAGGTCATGGCCGCGCAGAAGAGGGCGGCGGCGAGGATCAGCGGCTGCTTGGGCATCCACGCGGTGCAGGTGGCCGCCGTGGCGTAGGCGGAGATGAGCGCCGGTGAGGCGGTCCTCGCCAGGACGAGGTGGGGGCGGGGGAAGCCCGGCCGTGGCCAGACACCACAGTTCGTCGAGACGCCGAGTGTCGTAGGCCAGGTGGGAGACGGCGAGGACGGAGCGCCCAGCGTCACTCAGCCGGGTGGCCAGCTCCCAGAAGCGTTGGTGGGTGCCCCGGTCGAAACCCTGGTACGGCACGTCCAGCAGCAGGACCTGGGGATCATGTATCAGGGCGAGTGTGGGGTTGATTTTCTGCCGCGTGCCACCGCTCAGTAGCCCGGAGGGCGCGTCGGCGTAGGACCACAGCCGCAGTTCCCCCATGATCCCTTCGGCATGGCGCAGGTCCGGCAGGCCGAACGCAATCCGGAAGAACTCCAGGTGCTGACGCGCGGTGAGTGCGTCGTCGAGCACCGCTTCCTGCGGGCAGTACCCGAAACGCCCCCGGTGACGGACCGAGCCCCCATAGGGGCGCAGCTCGCCGGCCAGGATTTTCAGCAGGGTCGTCTTCCCGGCACCGTTCTCACCGACGACCCCGGCCAGGACACCGGGGGGCGAGGTCCAGATCGACACCGCGCAGAACCGCGCGCTCCTGGTAGCCGTGATACGGACTCTGGACTTCCATCGCGTCCCCGTCATCCGGTTCCCACCTGCTCAAACGGACATCGGATGATCGGGACACGCCGTGTCAGCCTCCTTGTCGGCACGCCACTCCATCAGCACCGCGGAGCTGACCAAGAAGGCGTACGCCGGTGACGTTGCCCTGTACCTGAGCTGGTGCCGGCGGATCGGGCGGGTCCGGCCGCGGCCCTGCGTGCCTCGAGGGCGACGACCGCTGACGCAGTCGCCCTCGAGGCACGCAAGCCGCCCAGGCCGAGACCGAACCCGGCCTGACGGGCCAGCGGTTGCTGGGAAAACCGGCGGCGAACGTGACGTCCCTGCACGAGTGGAAGCTGTCCCGTCTTCCGCCGAACACCAGACCGCTGCCTTCGGTGACCCTCTATGACCAGTTGCTCCGACATCGTCGCGTCAGCGGCGGTGACCACCGAGAGCCGAAGCATGTCCGGCTCAGGGGCCATGCCGATGACCGAGCGGACCCGCGAGGCGAGCGGGACGGCCAGCTGACCCGTGCCGCACCCGAGGTCGAGCACCAGATCGTCGGTGGTCAGCGGGAAGGCTGCTTGCAGCGCATCGAGTGCCTGAGGGGGACAACCACGCCGGAACTTCGGGTAGTAGTCGGCAACACCACCGCTGAACCCCACAGCCATGGCGTCCACCTTGCCCAAGCGCTGGCCGGGGAGACAGGTTCTCGACGGGCAGATCGCTACCGGCTGAAATCAGGAGCGACCCCCGGGGATCGCCGACACAGCCGATATCTCTGGGCTCCAGGCGCCGTCAAAAGGCCGGCGTGCCGTCTGCCCGGTCCGCGCAGTGGGCGTCTCGAAGTCACGCCCCGCGTAACCTCCTCCTGTGCCAGCCTCCCGCCTGCATCGCGTCGCCGTCCTCGTGCTCGAGGGTGCGAAGCCGCTCGATGTCGGCATTCCTGCGCAGGTTTTCACGACCCGCGCGAGTATGCCGTACGAGGTGCGGGTGTGCGGGGCGACACCCGGTCTCGTGACCGGCGGCGATGGCCTCGCGTACTACGTCGCCCACGGCCTCGACACGCTTGCGTGGGCCGACGTCGTCTTCGTCCCCGGCTACCGGTTCCCGGACCGCGACGACCCGCCGCAGGCCGTCGTCGACGCACTGATCGCCGCCCACGACCGGGGCGCGCGGCTCGCCGCCATCTCGACGGGTGCCTTCGCGCTCGCCGCCACGGGCCTGCTCGACGGCAGGCGCGCCACGACGCACTGGCACTACACGCGGGCACTCGTGGCCGGGTATCCGCTCGTCCAGGTCGACGAGAACGTGCTGTTCGTCGACGAGGGCAGCGTGCTCACCTCGGCCGGTGCCGCCTCCGGCATCGACCTGTGCCTGCACATCCTGCGCGGCGACCTCGGAGTGGCCGCGTCCAACCACGCGGCCCGGCGTCTGGTGGCCGCCCCCTACCGCAGCGGTGGCCAGGCCCAGTACGTGCCGCGCAGCGTCCCCGAGCCGCTCGGCGAGCGGTTCGCGGCCACCCGCGAGTGGGCGCTGCACCGGCTCGGCGAGCCCTTCACCCTCGACATGCTGGCGCGGCAGGCGGGGGTTTCGCCGCGCACGTTCTCCCGGCGCTTTGTCGAGGAGACCGGCTACACGCCGATGCAGTGGGTGATGCGAGCCCGCATCGACCTGGCCCGCGAACTGCTCGAGCGCTCGCAGCGCAGCGTCGAACAGATCGCCGCCGACGTCGGGCTCGGCACCGGCGCGAACCTGCGCCTGCACTTCCGGCGCATCCTCGGCACCACACCGGGCGAGTACCGGCGCACCTTCACCCGGGGCGAGTGACCCGCCCGGCGCCGCGTGGCGGGATCCTTTTGAACCATGGCGATCCCGCCGCTGCCAGCGGCGCGAGCCACGGGCGAGCCTGGTGGCGAAGGGAAGGGACATCACTCATGACTCGCATCGCCATCAACGGATTCGGCCGCATCGGACGCAATGTGCTGCGCGCATTGCTGGAGCGCGACAGCGCCCTCGAGATCGTCGCCGTCAACGACCTGACGGAGCCCGCCACTCTCGCCCGGCTGCTCGCCTACGACAGCACGGCCGGCCGGCTCGGGCGTCCGGTGGCCGTCGACGGGGACGTCCTCGTCGTTGACGGCCGTCGGATCACGGTGCTGGCCGAGCGCGAACCGGCGCAGCTGCCGTGGGCCGAACTCGGCGTCGACATCGTCCTGGAAGCCACCGGCCGCTTCACCTCGGCCAAGGCCGCCCGGGCCCACCTCGACGCGGGCGCGAGGAAGGTACTCGTCAGCGCGCCGTCGGACGGCGCCGACGTCACGCTCGCGTTCGGGGTCAACACCGATGCCTACGACCCGGTCGTGCACACGATCGTCTCGAACGCCTCCTGCACCACCAACGCGCTCGCGCCGCTGGCCGCGGTTCTCGACGAACTCGCCGGTATCGAGCACGGGTTCATGACGACGGTGCACGCCTACACGCAGGAGCAGAACCTGCAGGACGGTCCGCACCGCGACGCCCGTCGTGCCCGGGCCGCCGGTGTCAACATCGTGCCGACCACGACCGGCGCCGCCAAGGCGATCGGCCTGGTGCTGCCGAATCTCGACGGCAAGCTGTCGGGCGACTCGATCCGTGTACCGGTGCCGGTGGGCTCGATCGTCGAACTCAACACGGCCGTCTCCCGGGACGTGACACGCGACGACGTGCTGGCGGCGTACCGCGCCGCGGCGCAGGGGCCGCTCGCCGGCATCCTCGAGTACTCGGACGATCCGCTCGTGTCGTCCGACATCACGGGCAACCCCGCCTCGTCGATCTTTGACTCGGCCCTCACCCGCGTCGACGGCCGCCACGTCAAGGTGGTCGCGTGGTACGACAACGAGTGGGGCTTCTCGAACCGCGTGATCGACACGCTCGAGTTCCTCGCCACCCGCTGACCGGACGCCGGGGTGGTGCCCCGCCCCCGGCGACCGCGCCGGCACTTCCTTCGGGCGCTCCGGTTGACCAGTCGGGTCAACCGGAGCGCCCAGTCACAGAAGTGGTTCCGCCCGGCCTCCGGAGGGCGCGGGAGCGCCACAGCCGGTCAAGGGGCTCTTCGAGCGTCGCCCCGCGATGGCCTACGGCCACCCCTCACGGTCCGCGGCACCCTCGAATCCGGCGGCTGTCGGACGAACCCGCCCTCCTGGTCATGCCCACAACCAAGTGGGGGCGAAGAGCGGGGCTGGGGATTTTTCAAGGAGCCCCAACAGGTGTGGGCCCGGGGGAACCAGAATGCCCGCTGCGCCGCGTCCGGGTCGCCCAGGTGCCGGGCGAGATGCTGCGCCAGGGCGTGCTGGGGCGTAGCTGGTGCACTTGGTCATCGACCTTGCCCGTGGCCTGGTGTTGCTCAGCTGTATCGGGTGGCGTCTCCAGCATCACGGGGAAACTTCACCCTGCTCGTTCCGACGAACCTCGAAGTCAACCGCTGACGGATGTGAGGCCGCGCCGTCTGGACGCTGAAAGTCACCCAGCGAGGGTGAGTGAACGAAGGCAAGCGTCCAACATGCGGATCAACTCACCAACCCGTCCGCCGCCACTCGGTGCCGCCGGGAAGCGTTTGAGCACGTCAACGACGACTGGTGTCGCACGATGCACCGTCTGCTCAAGGTTTTCGGCACCAACGCTCCGGTCGTCGCCGGCGACGAGTTCGGCTGCTCTGGCCGCGTAAGCGCCGGCTCCGAGAATGTGCCTGACCTGGGTGGCCTTGGCCAGCGGATGCAGGTAGGCGGCGCCTGCCGCGGACATCGCTGCCCACGCTGCCTCGCGGGCAGCCGCAGTGTCCGCGCTCTTGGCCGCTTTGAGGGCCGCCGACGCTGTGTCGCGCAAAGATTTCCCGCGTTCGCCGCCCCGAGCGAACTCCCATGCGGCACTGACAGCGTCTCGAGGGCGCGAGTCGTCCGGCTGATCGGCCTCGAATATCTCGAGCACCGCCTCCGCACACGCCGCGGCGAACGCGGCGACCTCACGAAGATCCTGCTTGCTCAGAACGATCTCGCTTGCGTCCCCTGCCATGTTTCCATCTTCCACGATCGCGCTGGACAGCCGCGGTAGGGGCGGCTCCGGGCCGCCACGCCGACTCGCTCCCGAGCAGACCGGATCACCGAACTGCTGAACCATCTGGTCCAGGGTCAGCTCGGTGCAGTAGGCCGGGCCCATGGGCTGCTGGCGCCAGGAGTCGGCGAGCACACCGGCGTCGAAGGGGTCGAAGCCGGTGTCGTCCACGAGCTGCATGGCCACCCGCCGCGCCTCCTCGGAGTCACCCGCGACGGGAATGGCGATGCGGCCCGGGGTGCCCGCAGGAACGCCCTTGGTCCGCTGGGTCTCGGCCAGGACGGCGTTCCACGCCTTGACCACCGGCCGGCCCAGTGCTTCGGCGTTGCGCACGCTCTCCACCTGCCCGTTGTCCACCGCCCCGATGCGACCGCCCAGGTGCGGGTAGTAGTTGGTGGTGTCGATGACCACCGTCTCGTCGGGGACCGAGGTGAACGGTTCGGCCAGTTCCGGGACCCGGTCGAAGGGGATGGACAGAATGATCACATCCCGGTCCCGCACGGCGTCGTCCAGGGCAGTGGCGCGGGCGCCGGACTCCAGCACGTCGGCCGGGACGGCCTCGGTACCCCGGGCGCCGGCCACCTGCACGTCGTGACCGGCCGCGGCGAGCTTGCGGGCCAGGTTGCCTCCGATGGCCCCAGCGCCAATAACAGTGATTTTCATAGTCGTGACGCCGGCCGTAAGCGGGGCCGGCAGCAAGGGCCGTCAGGCCATGAAGCTCTCCCTCGTCGAACTGGCCACCGTCGCTCCCGGCAGCGACAGGCCGCAGGCGCGAGTGGCGAGACCGCGTCTGGTGAGGGGGGCTGTGACCAGCTTGGCGGGTGCCCGATGCTGGGAAACGATCTACGACCAAGTGGGAAGCGGCCTTCAAAGCCGACCCCGTCGACACGCCCTACGGCCCGGCGACACCCATGCCCGCATTGCCAGTGACGAGGCCGGACCGGCCTCGAACCGGGTCGGCCCGGAAGGCTGAAATCGATGGTGGGCAATGCTCACCCGCCTTCGCGCAGTACTTGCCCCGCCGCCATCTTCTGTCGCTCTCCTCGATGTCCAGCCACAACGGAGCATCACTCAGCACGGAAGTTGAGCCAGAACCGCTAGGGATGAACGAAGCCACGCATACGACGCGCGGTACACCGGCCGGGTGACGCCGGTGTCCCCCGGATGCCGGAGTGCCTCGTGTGAGCGGGGGAGCGACGGGGCATCATCCTGCATGCGCATCGTGGTCACCGGGGCGACCGGGAACATCGGCTCTGTCATCGTGCAACGCCTGCGTGCCGAGGGCACGCACGACCTCGTAGGTCTGGCTCGACGGCTGCCCGAGGGCCCCGACAGCCGTGGTGTCGACTGGCGCTCGGTGGACCTCAGCACCGAGGCCTGCCGCGACGCGCTCGTAGAGGCGTTCACCGATGCGGACGCGGTCGTCCACCTGGCGTGGGGCTTCCAGCCGTCCCACGACCTCGCCTACCTCGCCCGGCTTGGCGTCGGCGGCACCCGCCACGTGCTCCGGGCCGTCACCGAGACCGGTGTCCCGCACCTGGTCCACATGTCCTCGGTGGGCGCCTACTCACCGAAGAAGGACGACTGTCCGGTCGACGAGTCCTGGCCCACCGGGGGCGTGCGCAGTTCGCGGTACAGCCGACACAAGTCGGCGGCCGAGCGCCTCCTCGACGGGCACGAGGCCTCCGGCGCCGGCACACTCGTCACCCGCCTGCGGCCGGGGATCGTCGGGCAGCGCGCCGCAGGCAGCGCCCTCCTCCGCTACGGCGTGCCCGCCCTCGTGCCCCCCAAGGTGCTCGACCTGCTGCCGGTCCTGCCGATGGACCGGAGGCTGACCATTCCGATGGTCCACACCGACGACGTCGCCGAGGCGATCGTCGCGGTGCTCCACCGGCGCGCGGGCGGTCCGTTCAACCTCGCCGCCGACACGCCCGTGACCGCGGCGGTCATCGCGGACGCGCTCGGCGCCAGGCTGGTGCACGTTCCCTCCGCAGTGGTCCGCGCCGTCATGTCGGCCGCCTGGCACGCGCACCTGCAACAGGTCGACGCCGGGTGGCTCGATATGGGCTTCGCGCTCCCGACGCTGGACACGACCCGCGCGCGCACGGAACTCAACTGGGCCCCGACCAAGGACGGCCCGCGGGTGTTTGCCGAGGTGATCGAGGGCATGCGGGAGGCCGCGTCCGGCCAAACACCCGTGCTGCGCCCACGTACCGTCCTCGGCGCGCTCGGCGACGCGATCCGTCGCGGGCCGGTCGCTGTGCGGCGGCGCCCGTGACCGCCGGCGCGGCCCCGACGCGCTCTGGGCCGCAGCCCGTGCTCGCGCTGCTCGCCGCCGCCCACGGCGGGCCGGCTCTGACGGTCGGCGTCATCGCGGGTCTGCTCGCGCTCCGCAGTGACCTGCGCCCGCTCGACGCCGCCGTCCTCACGGGGGCGGTACTCACCGGCCAGCTCACGATCGGTTGGGGCAACGACCTGTGCGACCTTTCTCGCGACCGCGCCGTCGGCCGAACCGACAAGCCGTTGGTCACCGGAGCCCTCCCGGTCGCCTGGGCGGTGCGCGCACTGGCCGCGGCCGGACTCGCCTGCCTCGTGCTTTCCGCGATCGTCGGCTGGCGCAGCGCGCTGGTCAACGTCGTCCTCGGCGCCGGCGCGGGCCACGTCTACAATCTCGGCCTCAAGGCGACCCCGTGGTCCTGGGTACCGTACGCCAGCGCCTTCGGGACGCTGCCCTCGGTCGTTACCCTCGCCGGCCCCGCCCAGGCCTGGGCGCCGTTGTGGATGACCGGCGCCGGGGCCGCACTCGGTGTCGGGGCGCACCTGCTCAACACGCTGCCCGACCTCGCCGACGACGAACGCACCGGCGTCCGCGGCCTGCCGCACCGGATCGGTGAACACCCCTCGCGCGTCCTGGCCGTCGTGCTGCTGTCCGCCGCCTCACTGCTGGCCGTGCTCGGTCCCGCCGGGCCTCCTCCGGCATGGGAATGGGCGGCCCTCGTGCTGGTGGTGGTCCTCGCGGTGCTCACGCTGGTCGCCCGGGGACGCGTCCCCTTCCGGGCCGCGCTGGCCGTCGCCCTGCTCGACGTCGTGTTGCTCGTGGCGGCCGGTTGATGGCGCCGGCACCCACCCACTGGGACCTTGCGGTGGTCGGCGCCGGACCGGCCGGTGCCGCCACCGCCCTGGGCGCGTTGCGCGCCGACCCGGATCTGCGCGTCGCCCTCCTGGACCGGGCGGACTTCCCGCGGGACAAGGCCTGCGGCGACGGGGTGGCCCCGCACGTCCTCGACCTTCTCGCCAAGGTCGGCGTCACCGGTCTCGTCGACGACCGGGTCCCGGTCGACCGCCTCCGCCTAGGCCGTGGCGGCCTGGTCGTCGAGCGGCGGATGGCCCGCCCGGTGTGGGTGGTACCGCGCCGGACCCTCGATGCCCGACTGGTCGACGCGGCCGTCGCCGCCGGCGCCCGACTCCTCCGGCACCGCGTCCGCGACCTGCGGCAGCACACCGACGCGGTGGTCCTGGACGGGGAGGTCTCCGCCGCGGTCGTGGTCGGCGCCGACGGCGCCCACTCGGTCGTCCGACGCGCGCTCGGCCGGCCCCGCGGTCCGGTGGCCCTGGCGCTGCGCGGCTACGCCCCGGTCGGACCCGGGCGGCGCGGCGCGCAGGTCATCGAGTTCGGCACCCGGCACCAGCCGTCGTACGCCTGGTCCTTCGACCGTGGTGACGGCCTTGCGAACGTCGGGTACGGCGAGTTCCTCCACGAGGGCCGTCCGGCGCCGCCCCGTGCCCAACTGCTCGCGCGCCTCGAGGCGCTCCTGCCCGGCGCCACCGAGAGCGGGCGACACTGGGTCGGGCACCACCTGCCGCTCTCGACGGCGCGCTGGCGCCTTCCGGCCGGCCGCGTACTGCTCGTGGGCGACGCCGCCTGCCTGGTGAACCCGCTGACCGGGGAGGGCATCCACTACGCCGTGGCCACCGGCATCACGGCCGGCCGCGCCGCCGCCGCGGCACTGCGTGACGGACGGCCCGAGGGGGCGGGGGAGCGGTACGCCCGCGCCACCCGCCGGATCCTGCTGCCCCACCTGCGCCACACCGCCCTGGCCGCCCGGCTCGCCCGCAGCACGCGCGTCATCGAGGCCGGGCTGCGGGCCTCGGCCGCCGACCAGCGCGTCTTCGACGACCTCGTCGAACTCGGTCTCGCCCGGGGCCGGTTCACCCCCACCGTCGCGCTCGGCCTCGGCCGGGCGTTCCTCGCACCCGTCCGTCCGGCCGGCCGGCCTCAGGAGCCAGCATGAGCATGCGCGTCCTCAGCGTCCGCGGCGTCCTGCCCGAGCACTGCCACCGGCAGGAGGAGATCACCGAGTCCTTCACCACCACGCTGGTCGAAGGCACGCTCTACCGCGGCGTCGTCGAGCGGTTCCACCGCAACGCGTGCGTCGAGACCCGGCACATCGTGCTCCCGCTGGAGGAGTACGCCAGGCTCGGGGACTTCGGCCGGTCGAACGACGTCTTCATCCGGGCCGGTGTCGAGCTCGGCGGGCGCGCGGTCGTCGACGCGCTCAAGGGCGCCGGCCTCACGCCGGCCGACGTCGACTACATCGTGTCGTGCACGGTGACCGGTCTGGCCGTCCCCACGCTCGAGGCACGCGTCGCGGCGCAGATCGGGCTCCGCCCCGACGTGGTGCGCCTGCCCCTCGTCGGCCTCGGCTGCGTCGCCGGCGCGGCCGGCATCGCACGCCTGCACGACCTTCTGCGCGGTCGCCCGGACGGAGTCGCGGTGCTGATGTCGGTCGAGCTGTGCTCACTCACGCTTCAGCGCGAGGACACCTCGGTCGCCAACCTCGTGGCGAGCGGCCTGTTCGGGGACGGTGCCGCGGCGGTGGTCGCCGTCGGTCCCGAGCATCCACTCGCGCGGTCCGACGACCCCGCCCGCCCCGAGGTGCTCGCCTCGCGCAGCCGCCTGTACCCCGACTCGGAGCGCACGATGGGCTGGGACGTCGGGCCCGGTGGGTTCAGGATCGTGCTCGACTCCTCGATTCCAGACCTGGTGCGCCGGTACGTCGGCGACGACGTCCGCGGCTTTCTCGCCGACCACGAGCTGACCGACGGCGACCTCGGCTGGTACGTCGCGCACCCCGGCGGTCCCAAGGTCATCGAGGCCCTGCAGGAAGCGCTCGGGATCGAGCGGGACGCCCTGGCCGTGACCTGGGACTCGCTGCGCCGGATCGGCAACCTGTCCTCCTCCTCGGTGCTGCACGTCCTGGCGGACACGCTCGCCGACCGCCCGCCCCGGCCCGGCTCCCACGGGCTCATGCTCGCCATGGGCCCGGGCTTCTGCTCCGAACTCGTCCTCCTGCGCGCCCCGGGGGAGGAGGGATGAACGGTCAGGTCCTGTTCACCGTCCTGGTCCTGGCCGTCGGTCTGGAGCGGGTCGCCGAGTTGGCCGTGTCCCACCGCAACGCCGGCTGGAGTCTTGCGCGGGGCGGCGTGGAGTCCGGGCGGGACCACTACCCGTTCATGGTGGTGCTGCACACGGGCCTGCTCGTCGGCGCGCTCGTGGAGGTGTGGGTGCGACGACCGGACGCCGTACCGGTCCTCGCCTGGACCATGCTCGCCCTCGTCGCAGCCTCGCAGGCGCTGCGCTGGTGGTGCATCGCCACCCTGGGCCGACAGTGGAACACCCGGGTGATCGTCGTGCCCGGTGCTGCGCGCGTGACCGGCGGCCCCTACCGCCGGCTCCCGCACCCGAACTACGTCGCCGTCGTCGTCGAAGGGTTCGCGCTCCCGCTGGTGCACTCGGCCTGGTTCACGGCGGTCGTCTTCACCGTGCTGAACGGGTTCCTGCTCGCCACCCGCATCCGCACCGAGGACGCCGCCCTGGCGCGGCTGGACTGAGGGGACGCACATGGACCTGCTCGTCGTCGGCGGGGGACCCGCGGGTCTCGCCACGGCCCTGCACGCGGCCCGGGCGGGGCTCGAGGCGACCGTCTGGGAACAGCGCGCCGGCACCATCGACAAGGCGTGCGGCGAGGGGCTGATGCCGGGTGCCGTCGCCGGTCTGGCAGCACTCGGCGTCCACCCGCCGGGCTACGACCTGCGGGGCATCCGGTACGTGGCCGGGGCGCGCCGGGCCGACGCCGACTTCCGAGCGGGACCGGGCCGAGGAGTGCGTCGCACTGTGCTGCACGCGGCGCTGCGCGAGGTGGTGCTGGCCGCGGGCGTGCGGGTCGAACAGCGCGCCGTGCGCCGTGTCGAGCAGGACGAGGACGGTGTGGTGGTCGACGGCACCCGTGCCCGCCACCTCGTCGCGGCCGACGGCCTGCACTCGCCGATCCGCCGGGCCCTGGGGCTGCACCGGCCGCATCGGGCCCACCGGCGGCACGGGCTGCGGCGCCACTACGTGCTCACCCCCTGGAGCGACCACGTCGAGGTGTACTGGGCCCGTGACGCGGAGGCCTACGTGACCCCGGTGTCCGACGACCTCGTGGGCGTCGCGGTGCTCACCGCCGACCGGGGGCCGTACGACGACCACCTCGCCGCCTTCCCCGAGTTGCAGGAGCGGCTGGCAGGAGCCGGTACCGCCACACCGGCGCGCGGGGCGGGCCCGCTCCGCCAGGACGCGAGCGCGCGCACCGCCGGCCGGGTGCTGCTCGTCGGTGATGCGGCCGGCTACGTCGACGCGTTGACCGGCGAGGGCATCGCGCTGGCGCTCGCGCAGGCGTCGGCGGCGGTGCGGGCAGTCATCAGCGGCGACCCGGCGGCCTACGAACGGGAGTGGCGGAGACTCACCCGGCGCTACCGCTGGCTGACCCACGCGCTGCTCGGTGCGACGAGGGTGCCCCCGCTCCGTGCGGCGCTGGTGCCCGCGGCGCAGCGGCTGCCGTGGTTGTTCTCCGCGACCGTCGACGCGCTGGCGCGTCCACCGGGGACGTGATCCGGCGGGCTTTGGGCACTGTCGGTCACGGCGGCCGGCGGCCTCGATCCGGTTCGCGGTCCTCGTGTCGGTCGCGGGGTGGGCAGGGTGTGCGTGTGCGGCCGACCGGCCGCCATCCGCACCAGGCACACCCCGGATCCACGGCCCTCGCGTCGTCGTCTCCGGGCTGTGCCCACACCATGCGGGGGCAACCGTCGGACGGGATGCCGACCGAGGGAAGATGTCGCATGTCGCGGCCCCAGCGGGCCGCGGGGCCGCGTCAGCGAGCGCGAGCACGGCTCAAGGAACCAGGCGGTCTTCTCGGATGAGGCATCACTCAGCCAGTCCGGCAGAGCTCCGAAGTCGTCAAAGAAGTTGACGGGGCTGGCGAGGCGATGGACGAACACGGTGATGTCCTTGGTGTCAGGGCGTCTGCTGGAGTTCGAGGCACAACCCGACCAAGCGGGCGTCGTTAGGCCGGTTGGCAGCTTCCGAAAGTCACGACGTAGGTTCCCGCTTCGCTCGCTCCGGCGCCGGCCGGATCGGCCGCGCCTCCCAGGCCCCAGCGCCCGATCTCCCGCAGTGACGGGTCGAGGACGATCTGGCGGTGCCCCCATGTGCTGACGTTCACCCACCAGTTGACGGCCGCCCGTGGCGTGCCTCCGCCGCCCCAGCCGGTGTAGGTGATCTCGTTGACCTTCCAGGACCGGGGGTTCGGGCAGTAGCCCGCGGCCTTGATACGACTCTGTGGCGTCGAGCCGGTCTGGGGGTTGGTGTGCGAGTCCTTGCCGGGCCCCCACCATTTCAGGCGCACTGCCTGGTCGGTGTGCTGAAACGCCGCGTTCGTCAGGGACTGGTTGTCCGTGAGCGCCGGCAGCCCGTGTCGTGCGCGTTCGGCATTGATGAGACAGACCAGGGCCTGCCGTGTCCCGAGGGTGCCGGTGCCTCCTCCCGGGCTCCGGTCGTAGTAGGCCGCGGCGTTGTCGCACTCCGAGACGGCCGTGGCCTGCGACGCGGTGGCGGGGACGAGGGTGGCTGAGAGAACTCCGGCCGTGGCGAGGGTCAATGCGGTTGTGGTGTGTGGAGCGTGCCTTCTCACGGTGGTTCGACCTCCTGCGCACAGATGGCAGATGGTTCAAGGCGGTTGCCGGGGCTGCCGCCGTTCGATGGTGCGGCGGCGGTCCCTGGCGGCGACAATCTGCGCGTGCCCGCCCGTAGTCAGCCCCGAGGCCCCGCCCCGTCCAGGGCAGCGGCGGGACCTTCTGCTGCACGCCCTGCGATTCCGGGCTGGTCAGCGGGCGAGTCCCGCCGTCACCCAACGGCGGGTCACGAAGGACTCTTCCTCTGGTGCGTCGTACGGGCCGATCTCGATCTGTTTGCGGGCGACCAGGTAATGCCTCGTCGCCCGCGATCTCGTATCAGACCTCAGCGCACCAGCCCCTGGTGTCCTCGTACGTGCAACGCAGAGGCGACGCACTCGTGAACGTCTCGATGCCGAATGCTCCCCAGCGGCCGGCCGTGCCGTCCCGGTGCTCGAACTCAGGTCCCTTCAGCGCGACCGGTGACGGACCACGGCCCTGGAAACAAGCTCCATGGGTTGTGTCCCTTCTCCTCGTTCATTCGGCAACCGGTGGAGAGGCGGAGGCGCCCTCTTCAACCGTTGCCCCGCACGGGACGGGCCGCAACTCGACTGGGGGCCGCCGCGCCCTATACCGGCCTTGGGGCAGGGCGTGATGGACAGTGATCGCCGGGAAGTCCCGCCTTCGCTGGGTGTCTCGTGATCGCGATTCGCCGCTTACTCCAGGTAGAGAGCTGCCAAGCGTGGCAGGTGGCGGGTCATTTCGCCTCGGTCGTCGAAGTCGAAGTCCCAAGTGGGGTCCAGCTCCGGGTATCGGATGGTGAACGCGTCGTCCGGGAGTTGTTTGCCGGTCGCCATGACGTGTGCGTTCCAGACGACGCTCAGCGCCTCCTCACAATCGAGATCGACGCCGTCGGCCGCTGAAGCTCGCACGATGGGCACTTTTGCGAGGGCGTCGGGGTCGGCAACTATGCACTCGAAGACCTCGCGTCCCTGCGTGATCAGCCAGCCGCGGAAGTAGTCGAAGCCGTCGTCGGAGCATCCGCCGTTGAGCACGTAGGCAGCGGCCCAGAGAGGATTCGTATAGGAGTCGGCCATCAGGTCCCACAACACCTGCTGAGCGGCAACGATCTCCTCGGCCGGGCGTGTGGCCAGCAGCGAGGTTGCCCGGCGGACAACTTCTTCTCCGTCGTTCGGGTTGGACGCCTGGTTGCGGGCTGTCGCGATGAGCTGCCAGAACTGCTGTTTGTTCATGGCGGCAGAGCATGCCACCTGGTACTGACATGGCACTGGTCCCAGGAGATTGGCCCTCCGCTTGCCGAACACCTCATCCGTGCTGTTCAGGCCGCATGCTGGTACTCGTGAAGGGTGCCGCCAAGCCGCGCTTGTCGGCGTATGTCCAGATGGGCGGCCCGGGTCCTCGATCGGAGCGGGCAGTGGGCAGCGGGTGCAGGGGGCGGGCGTTCGGAAGGCCCTGGCGCGACCTGTGCTCGTTGTGAAACGTCTTGAACTTGCTTAGCCCGTACAGGAGGTGACGCTGATTCCGGATCAACATGCGGTCCAGCAGCTCTCGCTGACAGGTCTGCACCCGCCGCTCCATGATCGAGTTCGTCCGCGGCACCCGGAAGCCGCTGAGCACGACCTCGATATCCTCCTCCTTGAACACCTCGTCGAACAACCGTGGGAACTTTCCGTCCCGGTCCCGGATCAGACGGTGCGCCCGGCAGTCGGCGCCATCGAGGTCCATGACAAGATTCCTCGCCGCCTGGACCACCCAGGACGCGGTCGGATGCGCGGTCGCGCCCAGGATCCGGATCCGCGGGTTCGCGTGCTCGACCGCGACGAACACGTACGAGCGGGCCCCGGACAGTGTGACGGCCTCGAAGAAGTCGCAGGTCGGCAGGGCGTGGACCCGGGAGCGCAATCCGATGGCGCAGGGCCAGGGTTTCTACATCCTTCCCGCGGCCGCTCATCGGCAGCAGCCACAGCATCGCGAACGTGTTCGGCGTACCCAGGTACGTCAGTCCCGGCAACACGACCGAGCACCGTGCCACGACCACCACCGACCGCGTGGGAGCACCGACTCGGGCAACCACTGACCGGCACTCAAACCCGCTTTTACCTGCATGGGTGAGGTATTCGGCAAGGGCAGCGTTGCCCGCGGCCAGAGGTCCCGGCCGGCACGACAGCCGTCAAGGGCCGATCGTGGGTGGCGATCACCTCCCGGGCCGGACAGCAAGCCTTCGCGAGCAGCTCGCGTACGGCGGCGGAGTGTCGCTGCCGTTCCGCCGACCATGCAGGGTTGCAGCCCGGGTCAAGTTCGCGCAGTGCCGTCTCCCGCTCCGGTTGTCCGTGGGTGACGCGTGCTCCGATGGTGGGGCCGGGGTGTGAAGGGTGTATTCGGGGGGCGTGAATGCAGTGAACGCGGTCAATTCGCCCGACGGTGCCGGATACTGATGTCTTTCACGACACGGTGATCAGGGAGACGAATCGGTGAACTCTGCCGGCAAGAAAAGCCGTTGGGGCGTAGACGGAGGCCGGGACGAGCGGCATGCGGTCGTCGTGGGCGGGAGCCTCGCAGGGCTCCTCGCAGCGCATGTCCTGGCCGGGCACGCCGAGCGGGTGACCGTCGTCGAGCGCGACAGGTTCCCGGAGGGCGTGAAACCGCGGCCCGGAGTGGCGCAGGGCCGGCATCCGCATGTCCTGCTGGAGGGCGGGCAGTTGGCCCTGGAGTCGCTGCTGCCGGGCTTTCTCGCGGAACTGGAGGCGGCGGGGGCGCCGCGGGTGGGTATGCCGTCGGACCTGGTGCTGTGGCAGGACGGGCGCTGGTTCCGGCGGCTGCCTGCAACCACGCACATCTACACCGGTTCCCGCGCACAGCTGGAAGAGCTGGTGCGGCGGCGTGTCCTCGCCGATCCAGGGATCAGCGTGATGGAGGCGACCGATGTACTCGGGCTCCTCGGTGACGCCTCGCGTGTACGGGGTGTACTGCTGCGGGACCGCTCCGGTGGCGCCCGCGGGGAGCAGCGTGCCCTCAAGGCCGACCTGGTCATCGACGCGTCAGGCAGCGGCACGAAGGCCCCGCAATGGCTCACGGCGATCGGGGCCAGAGCCCCGTACGAGGAGACCATCGACACGGGGCTTGCGTACGCATCCCGCCTCTACCGCGGCAGGGACGGCTTCCTTGACGGCGACACAGCCGGCTACTACGTCTATCCCAGCCCGGCCCAGATCCACGCCGGCGGTGCGCTGCCGCTGGAGGACGGCACCCATCTGGTCATTGTCTCGGGGCTGCGCGGCGACGAACCACCCACGGCCGAAGACGAGTTCGTGACGTACACGAAGAGGCTGCCGCATCCACTCCTGCATCGGTGGCTGGAGGAGGCCGAACCGCTCTCACCGGCGTTCGGCTACCGGCAGACCGCGAACATCCGCCGCCGCTACGACCTGCCTGGCCGCCACCCGGCAGGGTTCCTCGCCACAGGCGACGCCCTGTGCACCTTCAACCCGGTCTATGGGCAGGGAATGGCCGTCGCCGCGATGAGTGCGGTCGCCCTGCGTGATGCACTGGCCGATCCGCGCCGGACTTCTACGACGCGGTGCGTGCAGCGGGCACTCCTCGCGGCGTCCCGGCAGGCGTGGAACATCTCCGCCGGGGCGGATCGCAAGATGCCCGGCGCGACCGGCACCGTAGTCGGCCTCGGGCCCGCAGACCGCGCTGCCGACTGGTATCTGCAGCGCGTCCAGGCGTGCTACCCCGGCGACCCGGTCGTGGGGCGCGTCTTCCGCTCCGTACTGACCCTCTCCGCTCCCGTCACCGCCCTGTTCACCCCGTCCGTGGCCCGGGCCGTCCTTTTCCGCCCGCCCCCGACGACCCCGGCCGAGCCACCGGCGACACCGGAGGAATGCCGAAGCAGCAGGCACCGTCCGGGAAGATCCTCCGCCGACCGATGAACCGCGCAGCGCATCACCGCCATCCCACTGTGATCCACCCGACGGCCGCGGCCAAGCGCCACAGACAGTCGGCCTTGCCGTACACACCGCGAGACGCCGGTCGTAGCGCGGCGGGGGAGAAGCGCGGATGGGCGCGACGCTGGGTGTAGGTGCGGCCGACACGGTGGCGGCCGGCTTCGACGTGACCTTCGGCTTGGAGACGGTGCGCTGCCCGCCGTACGGCAGCATGCTGGGCATCGCTCGGCTGATTCCGGCGGCCTGCTACGGGTCAAGCGGTTCGAGGCGACACCAAGTGCACCGTCCTCACGCCACTGACGTCGCCACCGTTCCGCCGACCGCTCCGACACCCTGAGAGCGGTCGCGATGGCTCTGGTCGTCTGCCCGACCTCGAACAAAAGCCCGAACAGCTGAGCCGGGAACTCCCACCAGCCAACACGGCAGCGCGAACGCGCGGTGAAAGGCTTCCGCAGCGTCGGAGGAGCCCAGAGATTCCTGTCCGCGTCCAGCGGCATTTCACCCCGCTTCCGGCCACGTCGGCACCGGATGACCGCTCCCGACCACAGCACCGAGATGATCACCCGCTTCGCCGTCTGGGACCAGACCACCGGCACCACCGCACAGCCCGCCGATGTCTGATCCAGACCCGCACCGGCGCACCCGTACCCTGGTACAACCTCGGGCGGTCATCCCTCAGTCGACGTGACAAGGCCCCCGCTTGCAGCACGGCTCGACGCTGACCCTGTGCACCGTCCACCTGTTGCCCAAGGGAAACCACCCGGCCGTGGTGTCGTTCGAGAGCGAGGAAGCGAAGGCCAAGCCGCTGATCTGGCGTACCGGTTCCCGAGCTCGGTCAGGCTCTGAGCTTCTCGTAGTCATGCGGTGCGGGTCTCCGTCTCCCGCCAGAACGCGTCGACGCGGGCGTTCCATTCGTCGGGGATCTCCTGGAAGGGCTGGTGTGCTTCCTCCTCCATGACCGCGAACCGGGCGCCGGGGATCGCGTCGGCGACGGCGCGGCAGAGTTCGGGGCGGCTGGTGGAATCACGGCCGCCGGCGAGTACCAGCGTCGGCACGTCGATGTCCGGCAGACGGTTCGTCGTGTCGTGGTCGAGGACGGCGTCGAGAAAACGCTTCAGGTTCTCGGTCGTCTGCTTGTGCGGGAAGGCGAGCGCGTCCTCGATGAACCGGTCGACCGTGCCGTCGTTGTGCGCCCGGGCCGTGTAGATGTCCAGGAAGAAGCCCTCGAGGAACGCGCGTTCGCCGGGGGCGGTTTCGACCAGCCAACGGACGAACAAGCCCCACCGGCGCAGGTAGGCATCCGGCACCGACCAGGTACTCTGAAGGACCAGGCTGCGCACCAGCCGGGGGTGGCGAAGAGCCAGCTCCTGGCTGATGACGCTGCCGCCGGAGAAGCCGGCGACGTGGGCGGACGGGATGTCCAGTGCCCGCATCAGCGCGGCGGCGTCGTCGGCCATCGCTTCGACCGAGACAGGGCCCTCGGGCATGGCGGTCCGGCCCGCTCCCCGGTTGTCGAAGGTGGTCAGCCGGTAGCGGTCGGCCAGCCCGTCGAGCTGAAACTGCCAGGACTCGACGGTGTCACCGAGCCCTCCGACCAGCAGGACGTCCGGCCCGGTGCCGACCTGCTCGGTCCAGATGTCCAGTCCGTCCGCGCGCACATACCGTCCCATCGGCCCTCCTTCCTCCACGGTTCCTTCAAGGGTCCGCCCGTCGAGCACGGCACGCCAGCCAGGCTCCAGCTCACCGGCCCTGGTGTGAGAAGGCCGCCCAGTAGTAAGACCGTGTCCTACGTGGCGAGTCGGACGAGTCGCTTGTAGCAGCGGAGGGCGGCGGCGAGACCGAGAAAGGCCAGGTAGTTGCGGGGGTGGCGTTCGTAGCGGCGGTAGCCGGTGAGCCAGGACATGGTCCGTTCGATGACCCGCCTTCGGCGACCGAGCCGTTCGCCGGACTCGACCCCCTTGCGGGCGATGCGCACGCCGATGCGCCTGCCCCATAGCCATTTACGCAGGTGAGGGACGTCGTATGCCTTGTCGGCATGCAGACACTGAGGTTTGAAGTACCGGCCGCGGTGGGGGTCGTGTCTCGTTTGGTGACCCTCGACCATCGACTTCAGTGCGAGGCTGTCGTGGACGTTGGCCGCGGAGAGGCCGACGAGGAGGGGCAGTCCGTTCGTGTCCGGCAGGACGTGCATCCTGGAACCCGGCCTGCCCCGGTCCACGGGGCTCGGACCTGTGAGGTCGCCCCTTTTTTAGCCCTCACGTGCGCGGAGTCGAGGACGGCCCGGGACAGGTCGAGCAGGCCGGCGTCGTCCGGGCGGTGCAGGATCTCCTCGTGCAGCCGGCCCCGGACACCGGTCAGCGACCAGATCAGGAACCGGCGGTGGGCCGTCGACTTCGAGATGCCGAAGCACGGCGGCAGTGCCCGCCATGCGCAGCCGGACACCAGTACGTAGATGATCGCCGCGAACAGCGTCTCATCAGGCGTGTCCTGCGTCCCGCCGCCCTGCGGCCGCACCCTCGACGGCGGAATCAGCGGCTCCGCGATCTCCCACAGCCCGTCCGGAACAATCCACCTCCACGTACCCCGCCCCATGATGAGTCCAACGAGCCAGTCCCACGTAGAACACGGTCTTAGGCGGGGGAGGAAGTCAAGTCTGCCCCGGTGCGGTGGGCGGCTGGGAGGGAGGCTGGAGCAGCAGCGGAGGGTCGGGCCAGTCGAAGGTGACCGGTGACAGGCTTCGCTTCGCCAGGTACTTGCTCAAGTCCCGGCCTTGGTTCCGCTCGTGCCGGGTGGTGGTCGGGAGCGGAAAGCCCAGCGCGCGGTAGAGACCGGCCCTGTGGACCAGGAAGGTGTCCTCCGCGGCGTCACAGTACGCGTCCACTGCCCCCGCGACCGCCCGGCAGGCGAGCAGTACCAGAAGCAGGCAGCTGACCGCGTACGCGCCCCGGGCCCACCAGGTGGGCAGCAGCGGGGTCCACAGCAGCAGTCCCGCGGCGAACGGTACGGCCTGTGTCCGGGCGACGATCAGACTGGACGTGGTCTCCAGACGCGTCCGTGCGGTCTGGTCGACCACCTGGACGAGGGGCCGCCAGCACAGCTCCAGATCCAGCCCGTGCCGCTCCTCCACCCGCTGTTCGGTGGCGGCAAGGGCGTTTCCGATCCGGGTGGGCTGGAGGGTCGTGCTGCCCTTGGGGTAATGGCGGCGGGCGACGGAGGCGGCTGCGGCGCGGCGGACTGCGAGGATGTCGTTCGTCGCCGGCCCCATGGCTCCGACCAACTTCCTGCGTCGCTCACGGTGTGCCTCGACACGTTGCCGCGCCCACCACCGCAGCGGGGGCACGTCCGGCCAGGCACCGCTGAGCAGATTGAGTACTCCGGGCGTGCACCACACGGTGAGCAGGGCGGATACGACGACGATGCCCAGGGCGACGGTGGTGGCGACCCCGACGCCGAAGCCGCCGTGCCGCGTCACCAGGCAGACGAGGTGCGCACCCGGCGCGTCGTCACGGCCGCAGTCGATCTGGCGCGGCGGTGTGCGGGCCAAGTAGAGGACGACGCCCAGCAGCCAGAAGCACACCACTGCACCGCCCATGGCCCTGCTCCACCGGCGGGCGAGCGGTTCGACAAGTCCTTTCGCGAGGTCTCCCATGGCTGGCCCGGCTCATTCCGTGCGTTCGAGGGCCAGAGCGGGGTGGACGGGACAGCACTCGTCCTCGAACGGGCCTTCGTCGTCGCCCAGTGCCTGGTGCGTGCACTGAGGGTTCGGGCACTGCCAGTAATCCATCTCCGCCGGGGCGCGCCGGGTCGGAAAGATCCGCTCGTCCGGGGCGGACGGGGTGGCCGGCGCGGTGCCGTCGTCGGGGCTCTGCGCCGGTTCGTCTTCGTGCGGCTCCGGTGCCATGAGTTCTCCTCGGCCGTGGTGGATGAAGGCTGCCCAGACATAGGGATCGGCGGGGTCGGTGTCGTCGGTCCTGTGGCTCTCCTTCCCGGAGCCGCGTCCTTCCACCGCCGTCCGGGTTGCGTCTCGGGGCGTGCGCAGTGCGGCGAGCTGTGCCTCGCGCAAGGCGTCGGCGGCCGCCATGTCCCGCTCCCGCAGCCGCCGGTGGAAGTCCAGCATGAGGTCGGCGGTGCACCGGTCGTCGACGAGCCAGAGGGAGCCGACGACGGCGGACGCGCCACCGGCGAGGAAGGCGGTGGCCAGGCTCAGCGCCTCGTCGTAGTCCCCGGAGGGGACCCCCGTGGCGCAGGCGGACAGGACCGCCAGGGGCCCGGGTTCCTGTCCGCCCTGCTCGGACTGTTGGAGCGGGCGCTGGAGCCGGGGCGCCAGCAGACGGCGGACGGTCAGCCGCTGTCTGCCCGCGAGCAGCAGATGGGATTCGGTCGGTGGCTGGACGAGGGCGCCGTGGCATGCCAGATGCAGCAGGGCGCATGGGACGGAGCCCCGGCCGGGGAGGGCCGACAGGACGCGGTTCGGTGTGGCCGGGGGCGCGTCCGCGGCGCCCTGGCCGCCCAGGAGCGTGGCGGGCCCGGGCCAGCCTGCCCGGACGCCTTCGGCCTCCCTGCGGGCGTGCACCAGGTCGCCGGTGGGGTCCCGTACGACGAGCGCGGCGCCGTCCGCCCCCGCGCACCGCCGGTCGGCTGCCTGGATCAGCTCGCGGCCCGAGGCCGCGTACGAGAAGGCCGCGTCCTGCACCGCGTACCGGTACTGGCCGGGCCTGCCGGGGACCGGCCTTCGCGCGGCGTGCCAGGGCACGAGTCCGAGCGGCCCGGTGGGAACCAGGTAGAGCCGGAGGCGGTTCCCCGATGCCGCGCCGCCGGCGCGACCGCGACGCGGTGCGCGGTCTTCGCCGGGTTCCCGGCCGAACTCCTTGAGGACCGGGCTTACGACGGCGGGCCAGGCCCAGTCGCACACCGCGTGCAGGGCGGAACGCCACGCGGTCCTCAACCGGGTGCGGTCACCTTTCGTCCCGGCGGCCACGTGGGCGTCGTGTGCGCTCAGGAACGCGGCGAGCGGTCCCGTCCGGACGAGTCCCCGGAGAGGGAGGACGCGGCCGCTTCCGTCGGGTCGTACGAGCAGTGCCCAACCGGAGCCGCCCTCCTCACCGGCGACGAGATAGACCAGTCCGTCCGCGCCGAGTCGTGCGAGGGCCTTGCCGATGCGGGTGCCGGAGGGGGCACTTACCAGAGGCGCCGCCGCTTCGCCGCCGACGCGGCGGTACACCACCTCCAGCGCCCGGTGCCGCACGTCGTCGGGGACGACGGGCAGGTCCCCCGGAGAGGCGCCGCCAGCAGTGATCGGGACGACGCCGGGCGTGTCCGTGCCGTCGCCGCGCGAGCCTGGGACACTGCCCGCCCGCGCGCCCGTGCCCCCTCCCGGCCCCGCGCCCGCCAAGGTGAGGCCGTCGGCCGGGGAGCCCACAGCGTGCGGCGGGAGGCGAACGAACCTGCGGGCCGTGTTCCGCCGGGAAGCCTGTCGCCAGGCTTCGGCGAGTCCGGGTTCACCGGCCTCGTCCAGCAGCTCCGGCACGGTGGCGGACGCGCTGCCCGCGAACAGCACGAGCGCCCGCGCGGACTCGGCCGCGGCCACCGCGTCCTGCGGCGCGCGGTCCTCCAGGCACCAGTGCAGAACCTGGGTGGCGGTCTCCGCCGCCCGCCGGGCGGCCAGCAGCCCGTCGTCCGTCCCGGACTGCAGCAGCACGTCCCAGGCCCGGTCGGCCAGCATGCCCAGTCCGGTGGCACGGCTGAGCGCAAGCTTGCCCTGGGCGCGCTGGACCACCGCGAGCCGATGCCGTGCCATGGTCCGCCGGGTGTCACCGAGGGTGTCGCCGAGCCGGGCGACGGCTCGCTCCAGTACCTCCTCCGCGCGGCGGAGATCGTCGGGATCGGCCGCTGCCTCGTACCGCTGCAGGAGCACTGCTCCCTGCAGTTCGAGTGTCATCGCCTGGTCGGACGCCATGCGGCCCCCGACGGTCAGCGCCGTCTCCAGGTCCGCCCAGGCCCGGTCCAGCAGTGCCGTCTCCCCGGATTCCTGCCGCGCCCCGGCGAGGTGGGCCTGCAACAGCACCTGGGCCCGGTTCTGGGCGAGCGCCGCCCTGGCCGTCTCGCCTTCCGCGAGCGAGTTCAGGGCCTCGTCGAGCACGGCTCCGGCCCGCTGGAGCTCGGTGGTGTCCCCGGTGTGCGCGTACCGGGTGGTGAGGAGTGTGGCCTGGTTGTTGAGGCAGCCGACCCGGTCCGCGGAGCCGGCCGGCAGCATGGTCAGGGCCGCTTCGGTGTGCCGGAGCGCCGCATCCAGGTCGGGCCAATGCCCCAGGTGGACGAAGCGGGTGTGCAGGGCGGTCGCGAGGTTGGCGTGGTACTGGCCGCGTACGAGTCCGCTCGGAGGCAGGTCGCCGAGCGCCTCGGCCATGAGGCGGACCCCAGCGTCCAGGTCCGCGAACGCCCCGTGGACCTCGAAGCGCAGCACCATGATCAGCCCGAGATGGGCTCTGCGGACCGGCGTGTCGCGGTGCCCGTCGGCGGCGGCCTCGACGGATCGCCGGTAGCCGGCGACGGCCGCGTCCAGGTCCGCGGGGTCACCGGTCAGCCCGAAGCGCTGTTCCAGGGCGGAGGCGAGATTGCCGGTCCACAGGTCCCGGTGCGGGTCGCCCGGCGGGCCGAGGGTGGTGGCCCGGCGCAGGTGTTCCACCGCCTCCTCGAGGTCGTGCGGGCGGCCGCGCCGCTGGAACCGCAGCAGCAGGCTGTTGCCGAGACTTCCGTTGAGCGTCGCGGTCTCCGGGTGATCAGGGCCGGCCGCGCCCACGGCATGGCGCAGGGTGCCGATCGCCTGGTCGAGGAGGTTCAGGTCGCCGTCGAGCCAGAAGGCCTCCGCGTACGCCACGCCGAGGTGGCGCAGCCGCATGACCAGGTCCGGGTGGTCGCCCGGGGTGCGCTCCACCGCCTCCGCGAGGACCTTCACACCCTCCCGCAGGTCCTCCGGATGGCCGCGCTCACCGAACCGCATCACCAGGGCGTTGCCGAGGATGGTGGCCCACAGGGGGCCGGCCGGGTGGTCCGGCCCGGTCAGCCGGTACGCCTCGGCTACGGCCTCGTAGGCCCGGTCCAGATCCGCCGGATCGCCGTACCGCCCGAACCGGGTGCACAGTGCGTTGGCGTAGTTGCCGGTGACGGCGTGGCGTGCGGGGGCGGCGGCCGGTGTCCGTTCGGCGGCGTCCGCCAGGCAGCGCACCGCCTCCTCGAGGGTGTCGTCCTCGCCGTCGTGCTCGTACGCGAACAGCAGGGCGTTGCCCAGACCGCTCAGGTACCGGGCGTGTTCCGGCCCGGTCTGCGCCAGGTCGGCCGCCCGGCGGTAGTGCCGCAGCGCTTCGGCCAGGTCGCGCGGATCACGTACGTCCCGGGTCCCTGTCGAACCCGTCTCCCCGGGGCCGGGCGTGCGGGGATACGCGATCAGGTCCCACGCGCGGGATCCGGCGAGCAGCCCCTCGGGCTGCCGCTCGGGCGGTTCGTCGTCCCCTGGGCCGTGTGCGAACTCGAACCGTGCGAGCAGCACGTGTCCGGCCAGCTCGTGGAGGGATGCCCGCCCTTCGCCCACCACGGTCAGGGCGCTGCGCACCGCTGCCAGGGCGAGGTGACCGTGCTTCGGCTCGGCGAACCGCTCGTACGCCTCGAGGGCGTCCCGCGCGAGGTCCTCCAGCCGGCGGCCGCGATCCTGGTGGTCGTACGGCGTCAGGTCCAGCGCCCGCAGGCGGGCGACGACCGCCGCCTCGGAGAGCCCTCTCTCCTGGTGCTGCACGAACTCCGCCCCGTACGCGTCGGCGAGTTCGTCCCACACCTGCTCGGGCGGGCCGCTGTGTCGGCGCGACGCGGCGGCGAACTCCCGTGCCACATCCGGAACACGTTCCTCCCCCGACGGTGCGTCCTCGTCCCCACCCGCGGCCCCGCTGCCCGTCCCCATCGGGCAAGCGTGGCTTGCGTTCGCTTCGTGCAGCAAGTAGATGTTCGCATCTGACCGTTGCGGTGCGGATGCCGGCCGGTTGCCATGGTGTTCGCGGTACGAGGTGGCGTCCATATGCCCTCATCGTCCTGCGCACCCGGGTGAGGCGCTGCCGAGGACGGCGTCCCGCTGTGTGGTGTAGGGGATCTCCGCGGCTGAGTGCGCGGGTTCCGCTCCCTGGTCTGCGCCGTCTGCCGGTGTCTGCTCCCTGCTCAACCGGCAGGACACTGTGCAACTGTCCTGATTGAAGGGGAAGCTCGACTCCAGAGGGTGCGCGGTGGCCTTGTCCCGGCATGACCTGCTTCGCCTGCTTGGGTCATTACGTTCGGCGGAGGGTCTTGAGCTCGTCCGGGAGGTCGGCGAGCGGCTGCTGCAGGAACTGATCGAGGCCGAGGCCACCACGGAGATCGGAGCCGAGTGGGGCGAACACACTGACACCCGCACCACCTGGCGCAACGGACACCGTGAGAAGACCGTGACCACGCAGGCAGGCGACCTGGAACTCGCGATCCCGAAACTTCGGGCCGGGAACTTCTTCCCCAGCCTGCTGGAACGTCGGCTCCGCATCGACCAGGCCCTCTACGCGGTCATCATGGAGGCCTACGTCCACGGGCTCTCCACCCTTCCCCAAGCTCTCGGCTCCGCTCGAGCAGGGGGAGACCCCAATGGTCGACGACCTCGTCAAAGCCCTCGGCTCCGACGCCGGGGTGTCCAAGAGCGAGGTCTCCCGGATCCGCGCGGACCTGGACGAACGGCTCGACGCCTTGTGGACCCGCCCACTGGACCACATCCGCTTCCCCCCCCACCTCTTCCTCGACACCACCTACGTCAGGGCCCGCGTCGAGCACCGCATCGTCTCCCAGGCGATCGTCATCGCCACCGGCGTCGTCCAGGTCTTCTCGAACCCGTCCGTCGTCCTGCGCCTCGCCATCGCGGCCCTTGCCGAACTCCACGACGAATGGATCGCCTTCCCCCGCCGCTACGTCTCCAACGAGAGCATGGACGCCCTCTACACCGGCAACCCGACCGTCCTGCCCGCTGCATCAGACGACTGGTCGCCTGCACCACGAGAAGGGGCATCACCTTCGTGTTCAAGCCTGCTGAGGGAGCCGGGGACGAGGTTGAGTGGGTTGCTCGCCTGTTCGAGGGACTGGCGCCGGGCAGTGACTTCCGGGCCCCGACTCCTCGCCTTCGCACTGGATGATGTAGGGCACGAGCCCGGGCCCGGTCGCGGCGTCGGCGGGATCTCGCCAGCAGGTTCTGGACTTCCCGGGGCTGCCGCAGCGCCACCCCATCGACGACGCGCTGTCGGCGCTGTACCGGCAGGCGATGTGCGGCAACCACAACGCCGGGGCCGAGAACGCCCCGAAGCCGACGACGCTCGGCCCGTGACCGGAGTGCCGGCGCTCCGGTCGTGCTGCTCGCCCTGTCCGCCGACGTCGGCCCGGCCGGTGATTTCACCGATTCCCCCACCCCGACCGCCCGCTTGACTCGGTGCGAGCCGATCCCGGAACGATCCGCGGGGATCGGAAGCAGGCACGACTCGTGCAACCGACAAGGGTGCGCCGACGCAGTCGACCGGCGTGGCCAGAAGGGATCTCGGACATGTCTCGTATCAGCGGGCGCCTGCGCTTACTCGGCGCCGTGGCCGTCGGCATCACGGCCGTGGGAACCGCGGGCGTTGCGACAACCCCCGCCTCCGCCGCCACGCCGGTCTACAGCGAGGACTTCTCCGACGGGCTCGGCACCTTCACTGCCTCCGGTTCCGTCAGGACCGGAACGTACGGCGCCCGGCTCAGTGGGTCGCTCGCCTCCGCCCCCTCCATGGTGTCCGCACCCATCGATCTGACCGGGTACGGCGACCTGACACTGTCCTACACCCGGGCGGCATCGGGGCTGGACCTCGGTGAGACCTTCACCGTGGCCTACTCGGTCGGCGGAGGCTCGTTCACCACGCTGGAATCGGCGCGCACCGCCACGGGCGCGGTGTCGTTCCCCCTGCCGGACTCCGCCGAAGGCGGTGACCTGCGACTGCGGTTCTCACTGGACGCCAACAGTCTCCTGGAGACGCTGACCGTCGACGACGTGCTGATCGAGGCCGCCGGCGGCGGAGGCCCGACCGACCCGCCGACCGGGTCACTGCCCCCGGTGGACGACGTCACCAAGCCCGGCCCGTACTCGGTGACCGTCGACGACTCCGCAGGCCCCGGCAACGACGGTTGGCTGGTGTACCCGGCCAACGCCGGCCAGAACGGTGTGGACCACCCGGTCTTCGTCTGGGGCCCGGGCGCGGGGTCCGACCCCGCCGACTACGAGGACATGCTGCGACAGTGGGCCTCGCACGGGTTCGTCGTCTACAGCGAGGTCTCGTCCAGCAGCGGCGCCTACATGGTCGACGCCCTCGACTGGCTGGAGAACCAGAACGCCAGTCCGAGCAGCCCGCTGTACGGGGACCTCGACACCTCCGAGGTTGCCTTCGGCGGCCACTCCCGCGGGTCCATCGGCACGTTCGACGTGGCCGACGAACCGCGGCTGGAAACCACCGTCCACGTGGCCGGAGGCTCGTTCGACGGCAACGGCCCCGACAGCCTCCGCAATCCGGCCCTCTACATCGGCGGTGACGAGGACTTCGCCACCGCGAACACGGAACGCGACTACATCAACACCGACGTGCCCGTGTGGTTCAACATCCTCGACGGCACCGACCACATCCTCGCCACCCGCAACGGCCGGCACATCATCACCGCCTGGCTCCGGTGGCACCTGGCCGACGAGGAATTCCGCCGCACACAGGACTTCCTGAGCCCCGACTGCGCCTTCTGCGGCCTCGGCGACGTCCGGTACAAGAACTGGTGACACCACGACAACCGGCCGGCGCCGCCCCGCCGTTCATACCGCGCGGGGCGGCACCGGGGGAGCCCCCGGGCTGCCGGGCCTCCGTCTTCCGCGGTGGCCCTCACTCCCCGAGCGTGGCGACGGCATCCTCGTAACCGCCCGTCGGCGGCGCGGTGTCGGGCCCGTACACGAGGTTCAGCACGCCCGTGGTGAACGTTTCCGACTTCAGCAGCTTCAGCGGGATCGACGGCTCGCCCTCGTCGAACAGACGCATGCCCTCGCGTACGGCGATGGGGTGGACGAGGAGGTGCAGTTCGTCGAGGAGGCCCGCGGCCAGCAACTGCCGGACGACGGAGACCGAGCCGCTCAGCGAGATGTCACCGCCCGGCGCGCTCTTCAGCGCGGCGGCGACCTCGGCGACGTCACCCTGCGCCTGCTCGGAGTTCCGCCATTGCAGGTCGAGCCGCCGGCGTGAGAACACGATCTTCCGCATGTCGCCGAGCTGCTTGGCGAAGCCCGCCTCCTCGCCGCCCGCCGCTTCCCGCTCGGGCCAGGCGCCGGCGAAGCTGTCGTATGTCCTGCGGCCGAAGAGCAGGACCTCTGTGGTGTTCAGGCTCGCGCCGACGGCGGCTCCCATCTCGTCGTTGAAGTACGGGAAATGCCACTGATCGGGCGCCTCGACGACGCCGTCGAGCGAGATGAACAGGCTGGCGGTGATCTTCCGCGGCATGGTGTCCTCCGAATCCGGGTGCATGTACCGGATATGACCGTGCCACCCACCGGAAGTCATCGGTGGGCGGCACGCGGATGGTTCAGACAGTGAGCCGTTTTCAACCTCATGCTGATGCGTGGTGAAGGACGAGGACGGCCTTCACGATGTCGATGATGCGGTTGGTGCTGCAGCGGAGTTTCCGCAGCAGGCGCCGGCCTTTCAAGGTGGCCATGGTCTGCTCGCCGACGCAGCGGCTCTTGGCGTGGATGGTGTTGTGCCGTCGCTTCCACCGCTTGAGCCGACGACCCGGGAACGGGACACGGACGGAGCGGCCGGCGTCCTGGTGCGCCCCGTCCGCCCAGTTTGGGTCCCGCCTCCGTGAGGGCGTCGATGCTCCCGTGGGCGCGGGCCGCGGTCGGGTCGTGTGTGGCGCCGGGCAGCTCGGGTGAGGCCCACAACAGTCGCCCGAACGGGTCCGTGAGGACCTGGACGTCCATCCCGTGCCGCGGGGTGGTACGGGATGTCCGCGGCGATCCGGTCGATCGGCAGCAGAGCGCCGTCCACGGTCACGAAGGCCTTCGTCCGTGCCGTCTTCATCGCCTCGGTCGGGCGCGACGCCGATGCCGAACCCGGCGGCAAGCTGCATGTAGGTGTCGCCGCACCGCAGGTGGGCCAGGGCCGGCAGGGCCTGCCGCCCGGCCGCCGACCGCCGCCACCGAGTGCCGGCCTTCCGTCACCGGACGGCGAGTTGCCCGGTCAGGTACCGCAGGGTGCGGCTGGGCAGAGCATGAACGCCGTCGGCAGCTCGGCGGACAACGCACTCGCCGAGTCCTTCAACGCGACCTGCAAACGAGAGACTCCCCAGGGCCGCCGTGCCCGGGCCGACGAGCGCGAAGCCCGCCTCGACCTGTTTCGCTGGCTGCACAGCTACAACACCCGACGCCACCACTCCAGTCTCGGACAACGCAGTCCCATCGCCTACGAGGCAGCACTCGCAACAACATCAACTGCCCTGGCTCAAGCCCCGTAGCCCGTGTCCAAGATTCCGGGGCAAGGCCCTAGATCATGCTGCCGGAGACTGCTCGAGGTTCGACGAAGCCAACCGGCATCCCGCTCGCACCTTCAGCGTTCCGTGGCCGCATTCTTGGCTTCCTTCCGCTGCGCCTTGCTCTCGGCCTTTTCTGCCTTCTTTGCTTGGCCGGGCGGTCGGTGCGGGGCCTTGGTCGCCGCGCTGCCCCGCGTTGCCGCCACGGGTGTGTCCGTGTCGCTGGGTGTGGCTGCGTCGATGGCGGATTTGTGGTTCGGGTCGGGGGAAGCGGGGCCGACGCTTTGCCCGGGCACGTCGTCGGGGGGTGTGCCGACAGAGGTGCTGTGGTCAGAGGGTGGCGCCGCCGCAGGCGTCGTGGCCGGCTCCTTCTGCCCCGCGTTGTCAGGAGGATCCGACTTCCCAGTGGGGGCACTCGTGGTCCTGGTCGCGCTTCGGTCATCGCCTGGTGGGGCGGAGTCGTCGGTGACGGCGAAGGCGGTTGCCATGACAGCGGCGAGTGCAACGGTCGCGCCGGCCACGAGGGTGCGCCCACGCGCGGGCGTAGTGCGGGGAGCAGCCTGATCCTTGTCGGGCAGCGGGTTCATGTGCGTGTGGTCGGCCGTCTGCGATGGTCCGCGGCTGGAGACGAGGCTTGTGGCGTGCGCCGACGGACCGGCTTCAAGATGTGCTGTCCCGGCCAATGCCGCCAGTGTGCGGGCGCAGTCGTTGGCCGATGGACGGTTCTGCTCGTCCAGGGCTGTCATGGCCCGCAGCAGGACAGCCAGTTGTTCCGGCAGGCAGTGGGGCAGGACGGGTTGGCGGTGCAGTCGTGCGATCGCGGCTTCAAGGGGGCCGCCCTCGTACTCGAGCCTGCCCGTGAGGCATTCGAGGAGCACCAGGCCGAGGGCGTACACGTCGGCGGGCCGGCCGACGGGCTGGCCGAGGACTTGCTCGGGGGAGAGGTAGGCGGCGGTGCCGACGAGCGTGCCGGTGGCGGTGCAGGTGCTGGCGTCCAGCAGTCGGGAGATGCCGAAGTCGGTCAGGTAGGGGCGGTGGGAAGCGTCCAGGAGGATGTTGGACGGTTTGACGTCTCGGTGGACGATTCCTGCTTCGTGTGCGTGAGCCAGCGCGTGGGCCAGGTCGACGCCGAGTGCGGCAGTCGCTTTGGGTGGCAGCGGGCCTTTGGCGATGCGGTTCCTCAGTGTGTTGCCTTCGATCAGTTGCATGACCAGGAAGACGCGTCCATTGTGCTGTCCGGCGTCGTAGGCGGTGACAAGTCCGGGGTGGTGCAGCCGGGCCAGGATCACTGCTTCGCTGTGCAAGTCCTCCTCGACGTCGATGCCGGTATCAGGACGAAAGACCTTGACCGCCACCGGTCGTCTCAATCGCAGATCGAAACCTCGATAGACATTGGCGGCACCGCCCGAACCAAGGAGATCGTCCAGACGGTACCGGCCGCTCAGTACCTCGGCGGAACACCGGGAAGCCATGGCCCGAGCCGACTCACGAAACCTCATTCCCTCTCCCACTGCATTGAGGTGCGAATGCTCCTGGCGAGCCGTGGTCGACGCGCCGCCGGACGCAGGTACCCACGAAGGGCTGGAATACCCCCGGCACAGCAGCGCGACGGCACTTCACGAGGCGAAACGGGCGCTCGCCGGTGCTTGCAGGCTTTCCGAACACGACGATGCCCTCGCTCCCGCGGCGGCCGAGGGGGCATCAGGCGAGGCGGTTCAGGGACGCGCGGTCCCCGTATGGATCTCAGAGGGTGTTTCGTGCGTTCTTTCATCCCGAATTGCCGGGTTACGTATATTTCATGCGCCGCGCCATATCGGGGTGGAATGGAGAGTCGTCCCCTTCGACGCCACCGACCCGCTGCTCGATTTGCCGGCAGGTGCTGCGGTGCAGCGTGTGCTTCCCGGCGACGTAGGGGTGGCGATCGGGCTCGTCGAAGTGGCGCCGCCGCACGGGCGAGGCGGCACGGATGGCGCCGAACCGCTCACGGACCTGGCACACGGGAGCACACACCGAGACCGCGACATCGCTCTCGGCACGGGCCGGCCGCAGGATCCCGGCCGCCGATCGTGCGACTGAGGGCGTGGGCGGGGTGTCCTGGCCCCCGCGGGACGTACGGCTGCGGCAGCCCGCCGGCCCGCCTCCCGCGCAACGCGCTGCCGCGCAGAAATTCCTCCCCGCTTCGCCACGAAAAGCCGTCCTTCCTGTTCGCCGCCGGTCGCGGTCGTAGAAGGTACGGCGTCGTGGAACACATCGGCCGCCAGCTCCTGCGCGCGTGTCGCCCGGCGGACCGTCAGACCTGCCGAAGCATCCGCCCTTCCCGCCGGACGGGACAGGCTCCGAGGACCTGATCCAGCCCCCGGCGAAACGCGCAGACTTGTCACCCGGGCCTGGCAACACGGACGCGCACCTCCGCCCCCACGAGCCACTGCCCCCTGCCTGTGCCCCTGATCAGCCATCGATCGACCCCACCGTGCCGCCGCACGATGAAGCATCAGCAGGTGTCCGACGACGAAAAAGCGGACATGACCAGCACACCGGACTCACCCGAGACGTACTGGATGACCCAGCAGACGCCCGACGAGTGCACCGCCGTGGACTGGACGGAGGCCTTCTCCCGAAAGCAGCAGATCATTCGCGAGTTCAGCGCAGCGGCCCTGCACGACGACGGCGGCCCTGAAACCGACCGCATCACCACGCTCTGGCAGGAAAGACGCCAGAGCGCAGCCGCAGGCCGGCGGGCTCCGGACCGTACGGTTCAGCGACCCGCACACGGCCACGACCAGGGCACAGCCCAGCCGCCTCGCCACCGCCCCGGCCCGTAGCTCACACCCACGCAAGGCGGTGCCCGCCGGGCTGCTCGAGACCGGGAGGCCAATCGCGCCTTTCTGCGGCGACTTCACCCGCAGTCCGGGCGCGCCGAGGACGGGTATGGCACCGTGTCCTCGGGCCTGGTCCGTCACTCCCCCCGTGGTGACGGGTCAGGCCTCCTCAGCAGTTGCACGGCCGGGGCCCACCACAGCTCGGTACTCGGACGCAGCCGTAGGGCCGGGAAAGCGGAACGCACTGCGTTCGGGCTCACCGGGCACACCCGGGCAGTCCTCACTGCGCTACGGATCACGACACCCGTGCAGACCTTCAGGCCGACGCTGATCTTGGGGTCGTCCACGGTGCACGCGGGCAAGGCCCGCGCCGGCACCTCAGGCTCCACCCCGCACAGTTCGGCGAGTCCTCTCTCCCGCCCGGTCTCGTTGAGCAAGCCCCCCACATCGGCCCGTACCCCGCCGCCCTCGTGCAGCCGTCGCCGTCAATGTGTACGCCGTCTGCGCTGTCAGTGCCGCGCCGTAGGCTGCCGGGCAGGACGCGTTCCTGGCGGCGAGGGGGTAAAGGTGCTCAGGCCGGTTGAGGGTGAAGTCCACGTTCACTACGGTCAGATCTACGTCGAGAGCGATCCGGACAGCTTCGGCCCGGGCCTCGCGGAGGCGTTCGCCGGGCAGAACGCCGGGCTGTGCGGGGCAGCGACCCCCGGCGCGCTGTGGCTGTCGACCGGGCTGCACACGGGCAGCGTCGGCTTCGCCGTCGAGGTGCACGACCAGGCTCCGTCACTGGATCCGGCGTGGGAGGACGCCGTGGAGGTGTCCTTCCACCCCGCCTCGGCCGGCAGCGCTCTCGTGCAATGGGCAGGGGAAGCCTCCTGGGAGCTCGACCTGGAGGAGACCGACTACCGGGTGCGCTACTGCGCCAAAGGCATGGACGAGGCACGCCGACAGGACACCCGACTGGACGAGGAGCCTCAGGCGGACTGCTACCTGCTGCAGTTCTGGCCCGCTCCGCCCGCACCGGACCGCGTCCTGAAGCAGACCTCGGCGATCGCCGCGTACTGGCACGACTACGCCCGCCGGCAGCCGCCCCCTCCCACACCGGCCGAACGCGCCGAAGCCGAGCGCCGGGCCCGCCTCGCCCAGGAACGGGCCGAACAAGAACACCGGCTCGTCCACGAACGGCGGCGGTGGGGCGGACGACTGCCGAGCCGGGCCCTGCGCAACGTCGGCGGCAACGTGCGCGGCCTGCTCGCCTTCGACCCAGCCCTCGTTCACGCCATCGACGCCGCCGCCCCCGGGGCGCAGCGTGGCATAGCCCTGCTGGCTGCACGCCGCGCCTGTGAGGTTGCCGGTCTTACCGAACTCGACTGGATCGCCGCAGGAATCTGCGCCCTGGTCGAGGGCCGTCCGCTGCCGCCACCCCTCGACGACCCGGCCCACACGTGGCGGGCCCTGGCATCCGACCCGCGTGTCCCCGACAGAACCGTCGGCCGGGCGGTCCCGCCCAAGCGGCCCCTCTTTCAGCCGTCCGCCCGTGATGATGCGCACGCGCCGATGCCCAAGCCCGCGTCGGTCCCGCGGATCATGGGTCCCGCGGCCGCCATGGTGAAGTCGCCGAGCTCTTCCGCACCGTCGGTGCCGCAGCCGGGGGAAGCGACGTCGTACACGGTGGAGGTCACGTTCGGCGAGCCGGATCCGTCCCTGCGGATGTCCCAGCCCCACATGGCTCTGCCCGCGCTGCTCGCCACCGCCGAAGCCGACCCCCTCCAGGCGGCCCTGGATGCGGTGTACGCGGCCGTGACCGCCTACGGCGAGGACTACCAGGCACTCCTGCAAGAAATCTGGTCCGTATGCCGAGGCCGTGAATAGACGCCGACCCGCCGAGGGGAGTCCTGGCGCCGTACGTGATGACCAGGTGCGGGACCTGGCGGGAAAAAATTCGCTGCCCTGTGCCGCTCCTGGCGCGACCAGCGTCACCTGTAGCACCCTCGGTGCAGAGGGGACGGAGGCACGACGCGCAGTCCGTCGCCGTGCGCGGCGCAAGCCGCCGGTCCGACGGACTTTCGGCCTGCTCGGCTCATGTCCGCCCGCCCCGTGATCACCGGCGGGCAGACGAAGAGTCTCACCGTCCTGGCCATCGCCTACGCCGGCTGACTCTCCTGGCCGGCCACGGCACCCCTTGGCATGTCTCTGCCGAGAACCCGGCGCGTTCGCGACATGGCGAAGCCATCCTGCTGTCCGTTCCGGAAGGGCGAGGGAGGGGCAACAAGCCCGTCCACGCCATGGGGGGCACGGATGCCGGGCTCAGGCGGCGCTCTTCTTGCGGCGACGCCTTGTCGACGCTGCCTTGCAGGACCGACATGAGGTTGACGACGTTGGTGGCCGTGGGTGCCTCCTGTGCCGGCTCGATCTCCTGCCTCTCGGCCTTCCACCTTCACCGCGCAGGCGGGCTCACTCCCGGCGGGAGCCGCGCCGCATCCTTCGCGAAGCGCGCAGAGCCCCGTGCCGCAGAGGTGTCCGTGCTTCAAGACCACGCTGTTCGTCTGCGCCCCCGGCAGGTGTTCCCGCCGGCCGAAGCCGTACATATTCGCCCGCGTGGCCTGAAGCAGACCACTGGGCGGCTGCCCCAGCTGACACACGGGCGACAGATCCTCCCGCCGTCGCACGCTCACCCGGTCGATCTCCATCCGGCTTAACGATCTCCCGGCTGGCCCAGTACTCTCTGTATCCCGGGACGGGTTGGAAGATGGGAAAGGGGACCAGGTGAGAGCGGCGCGGACGTTGGCTACGTTCGACGACGTCGAGCTCGGTGACCACATCTGCTGGCATGCGGACTCGGCCGCCACCTCCCTCGCAGATGTGCTCGCCTACGTGGCTGACGGTGCTCTGTACGGCGACAAGATCGTGGTGGTCGGCTCCACCGGCGCCGCCTCCGGCCTCGCTCGTGATGATGTGCCATCGGCCTCGGTGATTCTTGACTTTCCACGCGTTGCGGACCCCGACTCTGTCCTGGCTGCGGTGCGCCGGGAAGCGCGTACCGCAGCCAGGGAGGGCTACCGGTCGGTGCGCGTACTCACCGAGCGGGTGCCTGCGGCAGTGCCCAGCGGGGCCGAGGAACTGGTGGCCCAGGAGCTGAAGCTCGATGAGTTCGCCTCGGAGAGCAACGCCATCGTGGTGTGCGCTTTCAGGCCGTCGCAGTGGGACGCGCCTGCGCTGGAACATGTGGCATGTGTACACCCGCACGAGATGGGCATACGCGCTGAACGTCCGGCCTTCCGGATGTACAGCACGGGCGCCGACAGCTGGAGCGTTGACGGAGTGATCGACTCAGAGTGTGCGGACGCCTTCAACATCGCGGTACGCGCAGCGATCCGGAGCTCACCCAAAGTGAAGATGCGCTTCGACACCCTGGACATGATCGACGCCGCAGGCATGCACGCACTCGTTGACGCCGCCCGTCACCTGCCGGACCGCCGGATCGTCGTGGAAGGCGCCAACGAGACCGTACGCCTGTGCTGGGAACTCGCCGGCTACGCGACCGCCAGCATGCCGGTGGTGATGGCCGCATGACCGCGATCTCGCCCTCGCATCGGTCCGGCCAGGCCCACTCCTCGTTCCGCCACGAGCTCTACCCCTATCGCGGGGACGCGCAATTCCTGTCCGGAACACTGGGTTACATCCACGAGGCCCTGGAAGGCGGCGAGGCCGTAGTCGTCGCCGTTCCCTCGGACAAGGCGTCACTCCTGCGCGGCGAACTCGCCGACGAGCCCGCCATCACTTTCGTCGACACCACGACGCTCGGACCCAACCCCGGCCGGTTCGTCGGCGCCTGGGGGGACTGGATGAAGGAGCACGGTGAGGGTGACAGGCCGGTACGCGGCATCGGGGAGACGGCCTGGCGCGAGGCCCGCAACGCCGCGCACCTGTCTGAGCTGCGTTATCACGAGTGGCTCTTGAACCGGGCCTTCGCCCGCAGCTCCGCCTGGTCGATGCTGTGCCCCTACGACGACGCCGACGAGGACCGGAGCGCCCTGCAGTCCTTGTCCCGCTGTCACCCGCTGATCCGCCAGGACGGCCATTACGTTCGCAACGAGGGCTACCTCACGGCCGAGGAGTATCCCTTCGAGGCCCTGAACCCCCCGTGCGATCCCTTCCAGGAGCTGAGCTACACACACGGTGACCTGACCGCGATCCGCTCGAAGGTCGCCCAGTGCGCATCGGACGCGGGCGTCCCGGACGATCAGCAGCGCAAGCTGGCCGTCGCCGTCACGGAGATCGCCACGAACAGCATCCGGCACGGCGGGGGCCACGGAACCCTGCGCACCTGGGCCCAGGACGCGACGTTCCTGTGCGAGTTCCGCGACGCCGGCTACATCACCGACGTGATGGCCGGCCGCACCCGCCCCACCACCGAGCAGATCGGTGGCCGCGGCCTCTGGCTTGCCCACCAGCTATGCGACCTGGTCGAAATCCGCTCCACCCGAGACCAGGGCACCACCATCCGCCTCCATATCGACGTTCCGCAACAAATTTGACGGTTGGTCCGCAGTCCCTTCAGACGGCGGTCGGCTTTCCTCGCCGCCTCCCGGATATCGGGGTTGCGGCCGACGCGCTTGTGGTCGTCCAGTTCTCGCAGGACGGCGGGCATCAGGTGGACCATGTACCGCTCAGCACGAGACCCCGAGCATCTGCGGCCCGGGGTCTCTCTGTGCTCTGGGATGTCGTCTTGTCACGACGCACTAACCGTCCCGACCGGCGATGGAACCGGCCGAACCCGGGCCGGGGCCGGCGCGTCACAGTGCCGGCACGTAGCCTCCGTCCGTCCCACGCACACCCCACCGGTACACGGCCAGTCCCCGGGAGACCCATGCGTACGAACATCACCCGCACCGCTCGCCTTCTCGCCGCACTCGCCCTCGGCACCGGTGCAGCCGCGGGCTGCGGCAGTGGAAAGACCGGCAACGGCGGCGCGGAGGTCCGCAGCAGCGAATCGGCGCCGCAGCCGGGGGATCGCGCCCGTCAGGTCGCCGATGCGTGGAACGGCTCCAAGGCCGCCGAGGCGTGGCACGAGGGCTACCACCTCCTGGATGCGGTGGCCCGACTGCCGGAGAACGGTCTCCGCAGCACGGCCGACCGGAGCGCCTACGAAACCGGGAACTTCGACCTGAGAGGAGAGCTCCCCGCCGCCCCGCGCAAGGCCGGGCGGGTGGTGTGGAAGAGCGGGGACTCGATCACCATGCAGCTCATGGGGGCCGAGAAGGCGTACAGGACCCTGGACCGTAACAGCAGCCCCGGACCGCGCCTCACCGTGACCGAGGCGAAGCTGGGGGAAATGACGGTGCTCACCAGCCGCGGTCCGGCGACCGTCCCGGCCTGGCTGTTCACCCTGGACGGCTACGACAGTCCGCTCAAACGAGCTGCGGTCAGCCCGTCCAAGCTCCCCGAGCCACCGATCAAGCCCCTCGGACAAGAGGTGCCCAGCGACGTGCTGGCGCCGCTTGGCGGGTTGACGAACGTGGCGCAGGACAGCCGGTCCGTCACCGTGGTGGCCACCCACGGATCCTGCGACGACGGCCCTGCCGTGGACGCGCTGGAGACGAGCGGCAGCGTGGTGCTGTCCGCATCCGTTGTGGGGTCAACGGACGGCAACTGTCCGGGCAAGATGCTGAGCGAGAAGGTGACGGTGAAGCTGGATCGGCCGGTCGGCAACCGTATTGTCCTGGGCGCGTTCACGGGCCGGCCGGTGCCGTACAGCGAGTGGCCCGAGATTTCAAAAAATTGGAGCTGACCTGCTTCCAATAGCAAAGGCCTGACGTGCTGGTCTGGAGCAATGCTCCGAGTTGAGTGCAGGTTGTGCGGCCGGTGATCGCCACCGGCCTCGTCGCTGGTGCTGCAGGACGGTGCCACGGGTATCGGCCAAGAGGTGGCGTCTGATGCCGCTGACCTTCTTGCCGCCGTCGCAGCCGTGCAGGCCACCGCGCTCCGTGCCCCGGACGCTCCGGCTGTCCACAATGGCCGCACTGGGAGTCGGATCACGGCCGCACTGAGCCCGCTCGCGCTCACGCAAGGCCGCCGGCATCCGCTCCCACACGCCCTCTTTCTGCCACTGTCACCAGTAGTGACAGACCGTCTGCCACGGCGGCAGGTCATGCGGCAGAAGTCTCCAGGCGCAGCCGGCACGCAACCAGTGCGCCAACGCGTTGAGGATCTCCCGCCGAGCGTGCCTCGCCGGTCGCCCACCAGGTTTGACCTGCGGAACCAACGGCCTGATGATCTCCCACTCCGGATCAGGCAGATCCGTCGGACAACGGGTACGCAGCTTGCACACCCCAGCCCCCGAACGTGCGCCACCGCACCGCTACCAGTGGCTTGCCTGCTGACAGGCTTTTCGGACGTCCTCCGACCATGATCTCGTCACGAACTCGTAGCGAGTTTGTCCGGACGGCAACGGACGGCTATGGGCAAGATCCCGCATCCGACACCCGGCGAGCTTTGTCCCGATCAAGGAGAAAGTCGAGAGATCTCTCGCGAAAGGGGTTACACGTCGGAACCATGGCCGCTAACTTCCTTGAATCGAACCGGTCATGCACCTGAGGCCCGGCTCGACGGCGCGACGGCGCGCGCCGGTGCTCCCTCGACAGGACTGATCATGTCCTGTTGCCTACCCCACAGCTCGGGAGACGTCTGTGCGCACAAAACTGCTCAGACCCAGACTCGTCCGCTCGTTAGCACTGGCGGTGGCGTGTGCCACCGGTTGCCTGATACCGGGAACAGCGGCTGCCGCACCGCCGGACCCGGCCGACGGCCCCAGGGCAGCGGCCGCGGAGTTCCAGCAGGTCACGCTTGCCAAGGGGGTGGCCGAAACGGGCGAGCCCATGACCCTGACCGTGCTGCCGGACCGTTCGGTACTGCACACCTCGCGCGACGGCACCGTCCGGCTCACGGACGGAGCCGGAAACACGAAGGTGGCGGGCAAACTCGACGTCTACAGCCATGACGAGGAAGGCCTGCAAGGCGTCGCGGCGGATCCGGCCTTCGCCTCCAACCGCTTCGTCTACCTGTACTACGCCCCCAAGCTGAGCACTCCGAACGGTGACGCACCCTCCGACGGACCGGCCTCCGGCTTCACGCCGTTCGACGGTGTCAACCGGCTCTCCCGGTTCGTCCTGAAGACCGACGGCATCCTGGATCTGACCAGCGAGAAAAAGATCCTCGACGTCCCGGCGTCCCGCGGCATCTGCTGTCACGTCGGCGGCGACATCGACTTCGACTCGGCGGGCAACCTCTACCTGTCGACAGGCGACGACACCAACCCGTTCGCCTCCGAGGGCTACACCCCGATCGACGAGCGTGCGACCCGCAACCCCGCCTACGACGCCCAGCGTTCCTCCGGCAACACCAATGACCTGCGTGGAAAGGTCCTGCGCATCAAGGTCAACGCCGACGGAACGTACTCGATCCCCAGTGGCAACCTCTTCCCGCCCGATACCGCCAAGACCCGGCCCGAGATCTACGCGATGGGCTTTCGCAATCCGTTCCGGATGAGCGTCGACAAAGCCACAGGCACCGTCTACCTCGGTGACTACGGTCCCGACTCAGGAACCGCGAAGCCCGATCGAGGGCCCGAGGGGCAGGTCGAGTTCAACCGCATCACCAAGGCGGGCAATTACGGCTGGCCATACTGCACCGGCAAGAACGACGCCTACACCGATTACAACTTCGCCACCGGAACTCCGGGCACCACCTTCGACTGCTCGGCACCCAAGAACACCTCGCCGCGCAACAGCGGCCTGACCGACCTGCCGCCTGCCCAACCCTCCTGGATCCCCTACAACGGCACCTCCGTACCGGAGTTCGGCGGCGGTTCCGAGTCCCCCATGGGCGGCCCCGTCTACCGCTACGACGCCAGCTCCACCTCCGCGGTCAAGTTCCCGCAGGAGTTCGACGGCGACTTCTTCGCCGGCGAGTTCGGCCGCCGCTGGATCAAGCGCATCGAAGCGGCCGGCGACGGCACCGTCCAGTCCATCAACCCCTTTCCCTGGAGCGGCACCCAGGTGATGGACATGGCTTTCGGCCCGGACGGCGCCCTCTACGTCCTCGACTACGGCACCGGCTACTTCAACGGCGACGAAAACTCCGGCTTGTACCGCATCGAACACGTCACCGGCGGCCGCGCCCCGATCGCGCAGGCCAAGGCGAACGTCACCTCCGGCAAGGCACCTCTGACCGTCTCCTTCTCCTCGGCCGGCAGCTCGGACCCGGACGGAGACGACTTCGGCCACTCCTGGGCCTTCGGCGACGGCGCGACCTCCACCGCCGCCAACCCCTCCCACACCTACTCGGCCGACGGTCAGTACACGGCCACACTGAAGGTCACGGACACCACCGGCGAGTCCGCTACGGCATCCGTGCAGATCACCGTCGGGAACACCGCCCCCACAGTGAGGATCGACCTACCTGCGGACGGACGCATCTACGACTTCGGCGCCGCGATCCCGTTCGCAGTAACGGTGACCGATCCTGAGGACGGCACCGTCGACTGCTCCAAGGTGAAGGTCTCGTTCATCGTCGGGCACGACAGCCACGGCCACCCGCAGACTTCGGCCACCGGCTGCACCGGCACGCTGCAGACCCTGGCCGACGGCGAACACGACCCCAACGCCAACATCTTCGGCGTCATCGACGCCGAGTACACCGACAAGGGCGCGAACGGCCAGCCCGAGCTGACCACACACGACCAGCACATCACCCAGCCCACCCACCGGCAGGCCGAGCACTACGGCGACTCCGCCGGTGTCCAGGTCGTCAACCACAGCCTTGCCCATGGGGGCAGGACCATCGGCCACATCGACAACGGCGACTGGATCTCCTTCACCCCGTACGCCCTCGACAACGCCACCAAGTTCACCGCCCGGGTCTCCTCCGCAGGCGCGGGCGGCACCATCGAGGTACGTGCCGGGTCCCCGGCCGGCACCGTGCTCGGCACGGCGATCGTGCCGGTGACCGGCGGCTGGGAGGTCTTCCAGGACGTGACCACTGACCTGTCCGATCAGCCCACCGGTTCCACGACACTGTTCCTGGTCTTCAAGGGCGGCACCGGCTCGCTGTTCGATGTCGACGAGTACTCCTTCACCACCTCCGGCAGCGGAACTTGGTCGGGCTCGGTCAAGGGAGTCAACGGCAAGTGCCTGGACGTGGACGGTGGCGGCAGCGCGGACGGTACCAAGGTCCAGCTGTGGACCTGTAACGGAACCGCCGCCCAGACGTGGACCCTGGCCGGCGACGGTACGTTCCGGGCCCTGGGTAAGTGCCTCGACGTCTCCGGTGGCGCGAGCGCCGATGGCACCAAGGTCCAGCTGTGGACCTGCAACGGAACCGGCGCGCAGAGATGGGCGCCCCAGCCCGACGGCACTGTCCGCAACCTCCAGTCCGCCAGATGCCTCGACGCATCCGGCGGCACCTGGAACGACGGAACCCCCGTACACCTGTGGACCTGCCACACCGGACCCAACCAGAAATGGACTCTTCCGTAGGGAAGGAGGCGACCGTACATGCACACTCGACTCAAGGCGGCTCTCGGCCTGTTCGCAGGCATCGCGCTCTGTATGACACCACAGGCCATGGCCGTGCCTGGTGCCGGTGACCAGCCGGCCAGCGTGTCCCCACGGGCTGAGGCGATCCCGCGCCCCGCGCCCGCTCTGGCTGCCGATCCCGCCTACGAGATCCTGGTCTTCTCCAGGACCGCCGGCTTCCGGCACTCCTCCATCGACGACGGCATCGCGGCACTGCGGGCCCTTGGTACGACCAACAACTTCACCGTGGACGCGTCCGAAGACCCCCAGGTCTTCACCACCGGAAATCTCGCCCAGTACGAGGCGGTCGTCTTCCTCTCCACGACCGGTGACGTGCTCGGCGACGCACAGCAGACCGCCTTCGAGCAGTACATCCAGGAGGGCGGCGGGTACGTCGGCATCCACGCGGCAGCCGACACCGAGTACGACTGGCCCTTCTACGAGGGACTGGCCGGCGCCCTCTTCCACTCCCACCCGGCCATCCAGTCCGCCACCGTCGAGGTCGAGGACCGCGCCCACGACGCCACCGCCCATCTCGGCACAACCTGGCAGCGCACCGACGAGTGGTACAACTACCGCACCAACCCCCGCACCACCGCCCATGTGCTGGCCTCCCTCGACGAGTCCAGTTACTCGGGCGGGAACATGTCCGGCGACCACCCGATCGCCTGGTGCAAGGACTACCAGGGCGGCCGGGCCTTCTACACCGGCGGCGGCCACACCGACGAGTCCTACGCCGACCCCGCGTTCCGCCGGCATCTCCTCGGCGGCATCCGCTGGGCGGCCGGCATGACCGAGGCGGACTGCCGCCCCGAGACCGGCTACACGCCCCTGTTCGACGGCTCCGCCACGACCGGCTGGAAACAGGCCGGTCCCGGCGGGTTCACCCTCGCCGACAGCACCCTCACCTCGCACGGCGGGCTCGGAATGCTCTGGTACTCCGCCAAGGAGTTCACCGGCGACTACTCCCTCAAGCTCGACTGGAAAGCCGCCGGCGATGACAACTCGGGCGTCTTCATCGGCTTTCCCGCCTCCGACGATCCCTGGTCTGCGGTGGACAACGGCTACGAGATTCAGATCGACGCGACCGATGCGGCCGACCGCACCACGGGTGCCGTGTACGGGTTCAAGTCCGCCGACATCACCGCACGTGACGCCGCACTGAACCCGCCCGGCGAGTGGAACACCTACGAGCTCCGCGTCACCGGTGAGCGACTGGAGATCTTCCTCAACGGACGCAAGATCAACGATTTCACCAGTACCGAGCCCGCGCGCAGCCTCCAGCAGGGCCACATCGGTATCCAGAACCACGGCGACGGAGACGACGTCGCGTTCCGCAACATCCGGATCAGGGCGTCGGGCGACACGCAGCCGGGCCCCCGGTCGGGCTCGGTCAAGGGAGTCAACGGCAAGTGCCTGGACGTGGACGGTGGCGGCAGCGCGGACGGTACCAAGGTCCAGCTGTGGACCTGTAACGGAACCGCCGCCCAGACGTGGACCCTGGCCGGCGACGGTACGTTCCGGGCCCTGGGTAAGTGCCTCGACGTCTCCGGTGGCGCGAGCGCCGATGGCACCAAGGTCCAGCTGTGGACCTGCAACGGAACCGGCGCGCAGAGATGGGCGCCCCAGCCCGACGGCACTGTCCGCAACCTCCAGTCCGCCAGATGCCTCGACGCATCCGGCGGCACCTGGAACGACGGAACCCCCGTACACCTGTGGACCTGCCACACCGGACCCAACCAGAGATGGACCCTGCCGTGACGGTCTGAGCGACCCATAGACCGTTGTGGCACGCACATGCTGGTGAGGGTCGGCGTGCATGCCGACCCTCACCCATAGTCACCGACACGGGCGCTGTCACGTTTGTTGACCGGGTGGGATGATCTTCTGGTTGATCGTGCTGGAGGGCTCCTCTATGCCCTTCGTCAAGTCCGGGCTGGTCATGCGGCGGCTGCTTCGGGAGCGCGTGATTCGTGGAAGGTGCCGTCGCGGAGCATGGCGAACGGGACGCTGATGCGGTGGCGGGCGAGGCGGAGGAGCGCCCGGGTGTGGGTCTTGCCGCGGTCCCGGCACCGGTCGTAGTAGCTGCGGGAGGCGGGGTCGTGGAGGGCTGCGAACGCGGAGAGGAACATCGCGCGTTCGAGCTGTCGGTTCCCGCTCCTGGAGCGCGAACGAGCGATGAAAGGCTTCCCGCTCCGTGGGCGGAGCACAACGGTTTCTGTCCGCGTTCAGCGGCGTCTCGCCCCACTTCCGCCCCAGCTGCCATCTGACCCCCTCGTCCGGCTGTCGAGCCGGGAGGACCGTCCGCTTCGCGAC
Source organism: Streptomyces yamdrokensis (assembly GCF_053890455.1). Classification (NCBI taxonomy): domain Bacteria; kingdom Bacillati; phylum Actinomycetota; class Actinomycetes; order Kitasatosporales; family Streptomycetaceae; genus Streptomyces; species Streptomyces yamdrokensis. The sequence continues at coordinate 55,290 of NZ_CM132679.1, read as the reverse complement.
CTCGGGGCCGTCCCCGCGCCCCGCGTTGATCTGCGCGCGCAGCGAGATCTCGTCGTAGACGCGGACCTCCTTCACGATGCGGCCCTCCTGGATCAGGAACTGCGAGACGCCGAGCACCGTGACCGGCCGCCCGGTGAGAGGGCCGAAGGCCGGGATGCCGCGGTAGGTGCCGTGCATGGTCCACAGGACGGCCACGCGCAGGCCCGCGTACCGCGGGGAGTGGTTCGCCTGGATGTCGCGGACGGCGAACCGCGCGTCGGGGAAGGGCCCGACCATGGTGAGGAGGTCACTCTGATAGCGCTCGGGGCGGATGACGGTGTGGTCGCCGATCGTGTGCAGGAACAGGTCGCGATCCATGAAGTCCTTGACCTTGTTCAGTTGGCGCTGTGTCCACACCTCCTCGATGAACTCGAGCACCATCTCGCACCCGGGGCGGAACTGGTCCGGACGTGTACCGCTGACCCCGGCCTGCAGCACGTCGTTCGGCGGCTCCTCGAGCATGGAGCCGCTGTACCCCTGGAAGGTCAACTCGCGGGCCGCCTCGGCCGGGTCCAGGCCGCTTTGCAGGCAGCCGGCCAGATCATCGCGCACCACCCACTCCTCGACCATCCGGCCGCGTCGGTACAGACAGTTGGCCACGGTGCGCTTGCGGATGCGGACGAGGCGACCGTCCACGAGGTGCTCGTCGGCGGAGAAGACCAGGTGGGAGCTGAGGAAGGCGTCATCGCCGCGCTCCTCCCACACCACGTCCTCGGCCTGGCCGATGTCGCCCAGCGGGCCGGAGTGTCTCCCTCGACCGTCTCGCGCACCCTGCGCGGTCTGTCAACGGTGTCCCCCGCGACCCGGGCGCGCGTGGAAGAGGCGGCGCACGAGTTGTCGTTCGCGATCTCGCGCAGCGCGTCCAGCCTGGTCACGGGGCGCACGGGCCGGGTCGCCGTGCTCGTACCCAACCTCGACTCCTGGTTCCTGGGCGCGGCGCTCGCCGGTATGGCTCCCGCGCTCAACGCGGTCGGCCTGGACATGCTGGTCTACAGCGTCACCACCGCCGAGCAACGCGCCCAGTTCTTCGACCGTCTGCCGGCCCGCCGCAACGCCGACGCCCTGCTCGTCGTCAGCTTCGCGCTCTCTCCCGAGGAACGAGCGCGCCTGGACGACCTGGGCATGCCCCTGATCTTCGTCAGCCAGCACGAACAGGGCAGGGCCGGCGTCTACGTGGACGACGTGGAGGCCGCTCAGCGCGGCACCCGTTACCTGCTCAACCTCGGTCACCGGCGCATCGCCTACCTGGAGCCCGCGGACGCCTCGGGTTTCCGCTGGAGCAGCAGAGCCCGCCTCGACGGGTACCGCACGGCCCTGGCCGAGGCGGGCATCGACCGGGACGACGACCTCGTCTGCCAGGTCGCCCACTGGCAGGGGCCGAGCCTGGAAGTGGCGATGGGGCGGCTGCTCAGTCTCGCGGAGCCCCCCACGGCGATCTTCGCCGAGACGGACGACATCGCCTTCGGGCTTCTCACGATGCTGCGCGGCGTCAACGTCCCGGTCCCGCACCGGATGTCGATCCTCGGCTTCGACGGCCACGCGATGGCTGAGCCGTGGGACCTGTCCACGATGGCCCAGCCGGCCCGCCGACTGGGCGAGGCGGCAGCGGAGCTGGCCCACCGCGTGATCCAGGACCCCGAGGCGCACCGGGAGCGACACGTGGTCCTGCCGGTGGAACTCGTCCCGCGGGGCAGCACGGGCCCGGCGCCAGCCCCGCGCCCGCGCCCGCGACCCGGGGACGGGGCTGAGAGCATCTGGCCGTGAAGCGGCGCTCGGCGCGGTGGGACGGCATTCGTCACTGGTCGCGTCGAGGCCGCATCGTCGTTCCCGAGGTCACGGACAATCACCTGAGGTCGCCCAGCCCGTGTGCGCCGGGTACCGCGCCACCGACGCCGTGCTCGCTCCCGATCGCCGAGACTTCCGCGCCGTGCGGCCGCCGGGGCGTTCCGGGTGCTGCACCGGACGCAGAACCTAACGAAGCACTACCAGCGGCAGTCCGGGGCCCCCGGCGGGCCGTGCTGTGCCGGGTGTGTCACGTCCGCGGGCACGTACAGTCCCGGGCATCGAGGGCCGCCTCGGGGGGCTCCGGTGTTCTTCGTGGCGCGGTCCGGGCGTCGGCTGGCCGAAGCCCTTCGAACGCGAGTAGACCGACGTTCGAGAGCACTCGGGTCACATCGGTGAGCCGCCGCCGTTCGGCCGAGCACTCCGCGCAGCGGCCGAGGTGCGCGGAGTGCTCGGCGTCCAGCCCGCCGTGCCGGTCCCCGGTCAGGGCCTGGACAGCCAGCTCTTCCCTGGTCTGCTCGCAATTCACGATGTCTCCTTCGATCTCGGCTCCGGCTGTCATGACTGGAACGCCCCCATTTCCGAAGCGGTTCACCCCATCACGCCCCGGAGAGGAACACCACCCCCGGGCCGGGGAAGGACAACCCGGTGGGGAGCCCCAGGCGCGCGAAACGCGGCAGGCGGGCGGGATGAGCCTGCGAGCCGACGGGCGGCGGGCGCCGGAAGGCAGGGACCGTCGGCGAAACCCGGCCCGGACCCGGGTGGGCACCGGGCGACGACACGGCCCGCCCGGTGAGGGCTGCGGAGCTGCCCCACACGACCCGGCGAACGTCACGAGCCGGCTGGTGACGTGGCGTGGGTGGAGGGGGTTCGGGCCGGCCCCCACCGTCTGTGTTCTGGTCGTGTTGTGGCTATTCGCCGAGTACGCCTCGTGCTTCCAGTGCTTTGCGCAGGGCCCGCATGGCGTAGAAGGCGCGGCTTTTGACGGTGCCGGGTGGGATGCCGAGGTGTTCGGCGGCCTGGGCCACGCTGCATTCCAGGTAGTACATGAGCTGGATGACGGTCCGTTGCTGCTCGTTCAGTTCCCGTAGCGCTTCGAGCACTATGTGGGAGGTGAGGGTGGAGTCCGTGCTGTCCCAGGCGGCGTCCGGTTCCTCGACCGGCATCAGCTCCAGGGGCCGGATCTGGCGGGCCCGGTGGTGGTCGATGACCAGGTTCCTGACCACGGTGAACAGCCATGGCCGGATGTGTTCGCCGCGGGTGCCCAGGAACCGGGCGTGTTTCCAGGCGCGGGCCACTGTCTCCTGGAGGATGTCCTCCGCCCTGTGCCAGTCGCCGTCCAGCAGCCGTGCGGCGTACCGGACGAGCAAGGGCCCGTACTGCTCGTAGATGTCTTTGATGAAGGCGTCGCAGTCGGCGTTTGACGCGACGAGCCGGGCATGCACCCGGGTTGGAGCGGAGGTGGCGATCCTCGCGTCCAAGGTCCCGTTCATAGGTGGCGCTCGATCCTGTTCAAGTGTTCTGTGGCGTGTCTCCCATACGGGCGGGAGAGTTGGGCCAACACTCTTCGGATTACCTTGGCCAAACCTTGTCGTCTTCTTGTCGCGCGGGGACGGTGCCTCTTGTCGCCGTCCTTGCCGCATCGTCGTGGTGCTCGTGGTGTCGTCGCGTCCGGTGTTTCGAGCCGTGTCCGGGGCGGATCCGGAAGGGACCGGCCGGTCGTGGGCGGTAACGCGTCGGAGGTGTGAACGGTTCACCGCGGATCCACTCCGGAGAACTTCCGTGAGCTGTGAACCGGTCGCAGCCCGGCGCCGTTCTTGGCAGTGAGTGCTCCGCTTCGTACACGGGGCGCCTCGTCGCGGTCGGCCCGAAACCCCCTGACGGCCGGGCGCATAACCCGTGCTGCCGCCCACTCGGCGGCGGCACGGGCTTTCCGTATGTCCGAAAAGCCGGTGGGGCGCGCCTTGGGAATGGTTATGCGCCGACTGTACGGAAAAAATTCGTTCCTGACAGTGGGCATTCGGTTTATGACTGGCCGTCACGTCGGGGGGAGGGCTCTTTGTCGGGGGAAATGCGTCGGCACGTTCGGCGGGTGCTCGGATGAGCAATGAAAAGGCATTTGCGGCGCGCGCCTTCCCCTGGCATCCCGCTCGGCGGTGTCACCGACGCCGCTGACCGGAGCGGTGAGGACACCGTCGTCCACCTCCCGCGTACCAAGTGTCCCCGGGGGGAGGCGGACGGCGCCCGCGGTGGGGGAGAAAGGCGATCGCACGGTGAACCGGAGACCGTTGCGCCACGTTGAACCGACCGGATGCACATGCGTCCGGTCGACGGGCGAGAGGGCAACTCTTCGTCCCGCCGCCTCCGTGCCTCGGCGCGCGACGGTCGGCCATGGACCGGGTCGCCCATCCGTTCACCTCATGCATCATCCGGCTGTCCTCCGTGCGAAGAGCGAGGGGGATGTCGGTCGTCAACCGTGCTGCTCCGCAGTACCGCACCACCACGGAAGGAAAGTTCCACCAATGAAGCGTTCCATCTCGCGTATCGCGCTCGTCGTGGCGGCGGGAGCCATGACGGCTCTTGTGCCCGCCTTTCCGGCTGCCGCGATCAATCAGACCGGCTGCGGCGATCGGACGGACTTCGTCAAGGTCTGGTACAACGGCGGCCAGACCGCGTGCTTCGCCAACGCGGGTGTCATGGCCCCCCAGCTTCCCAACGTCTCGAGGATCACCTCCGGCAACAACAACGTCGAGGTGATGCTGGGCGACAAGGTGAAGACCATGTCCAAGTGGTCGAGCATCGTGGATGTCGAAGGGCTCAACGCGACGCTGTACATCCTGCAGATCCGCTGACCCGTCGAGTCCGGAACGACGTCGTGCGCCGGGGCCACCGAGCCCCGGTGCACGGGCGGCTCCCCGCTCCCGCCCGCGGCACCTGCGCCGCGGGCGGGAGCGGGTGACGCCGTCATCCGCGCGCTCAGCGGCAGCCCGCCCTGCGAAGTCACGGTTCATCGACCGTGACTTCATTCGGCACCCGGGGACAGGAGGCCCCGGCACGCCGAACACGGGTCCGGGATGAAACGAGACGGCCAACCCCCTCTGCCCGAAAGCCCGTCGGCAGTCCGCCGCACGAGACGCAGGGCCGCGGGGTGAACCACTGCGTTGTCCCGGGCGTCCATGGAAAGCGGACGCCCATCCGGAGATCACGGCGCGCGGTTTCCGCGACGGATGCCCCGCCGCCTCCTTCCGGAGAAGTGCTTTCTTCACCCATACTGCCCGGCGCTCCCGCCGGTGTCGGATTCTGAAGAGGAACATCTGTGATCGGTTCACGACTTCGCCGTGTCCTGCTGTCCGGGGCAGTGCTGGCCGGCGCCCTGGTGGTGGTCAACGCCCCGGCGGCACAGGCCCACTACAGTCAGTGCCCCTCCGGGCACTTCTGCGTCTGGCAGAACAACGGCTACGAGGGCCGCTTCTTCTCGAGCGCCAACAGCACACCCAACATCGGTAGTTACATGAACGACCGCACGACCTCGGTCTGGAACCGGACCGACCGCACCGTCTGCATGTACCGGCACGAGAACTACGGTTACTCCATGGGGTGCTACGCGCCCGGTGGCTCGGTCTCCGCTCTGCCGATCCACAACGACGAGCTGACCAGCTTCCGGTTCGTGTAACCCGACCTGCCGGGGCAGGCGCTGTACCGGCCTGCTCCGGGGCGAAAACAGATGCCGCTGCCGGGCGGTCCCCGCTCGGCAGCGGGGACCGCCCGGGCCGAACCGCGCCAGGCCCTGCCGGCGAGCGCACCCTGCGCCCACTGGCCGAGATCGGCGTCGCCGCTCTGGTACGCCGGGCGGGAGTGGCCGCGCCGCCTTCCACCTCCACCACGTCGACCCGGAGGCGCTCGCCGTGGACGCCTGCGCCGATGTCGTCCGCGACGCCGTGGACGCCCCGCTCGTCCGGCGCGGCACCCTGGCCGGAGCCAGGTCTCACCGGCCCCGGCGCATCACTGGTCGCGGAACGTGCCGGACAACACGGGTGAACCGGACCTGGCTTTCGAACGTAGGACATGAAGAAGGCGCCGTCACCGTGGCCGCCGGGCCGAGCGGTGTCCTCTCGCCCGGCGTCAACCGCGACACGCGGCCCGGCCTCCCCCCCCACGAGGCGACATGACGGTCGAAGCCATTTAGTTGTATGAAATTAAATTGCGTACTTCTTTTCTCGGTGACGCCTCACCCGCCTCGTCAGTCCCCCGATCGGGCCCAACATCCCAAGGAAAAGGACGTTCACGATGCGCATCACCCGCCCGCCCCGTCCGAGCCGCAGGCTCGCCCTGCTAGGTGTCACCGTGGCCGCCGGCCTGTCCGTCACGGCCGTCACCCTCCCCGGTGTGGCCGGAGCCGCGGCCCGCCACCAGGAGCGGCCGACGATCGTGCTGGAGCACGGGGCGTTCGCCGACGCCGCGAGCTGGGACGGCGTCGTCAAGCGACTGCAGCGCGCCGGCTACCCGGTGGTGGCCGCCGCCAACCCGCTGCGCGGCCCGGCGAACGACGCCGCCTACCTGCGCAGTGTCGTCGGCCACGTCGACGGACCCGTGGTCCTGGTCGGCCACTCCTACGGCGGCACCGTCATCAGCCAGGCCGCCGCCGGCCTGGAGGACAAGGTCAAGGCGCTCGTCTACATCGCGGCGTTCCTGCCCGACTCCGGCGAGAGCTCGCTCGGGCTGACGAACAAGTTCCCCGGCAGCACCCTCGGCCAGGCGATCGAACCGGTGAACTACACGCTGCCGGACGGCAGCCAGGGCGCCGACGTCTACATCAAGCCGGACAAGTTCCACCAGCAGTTCGCCGCGGACGTGCCGGCGGACAAGGCGCGGCTCATGGCCACCGGGCAGCGTCCGATCGCCGCCGCCGCGCTGGAGGAGAAGTCCACGCGGGCCGCCTGGAAGACGATCCCCTCCTGGTCGCTGGTCACCACCGAGGACCGGAACATCCCCGTGGCCGCCCAGCGCTTCATGTCGGCCCGGGCGCACGCGCGCACGACCGAGATCGACGCGTCACACGCGGTGTCCGTCTCGAACCCCGACGCAGTGGCCCGCATCGTGGAGAGGGCGGCCCGGACGGTTCGCTGACCAGCGCGACCAACAGCCCGCCTCGTCCCCGTTCCCGCCCCGCCATCTCACGTAACCCGTGACGTGACCGTCACCCACCACTGTCACCATCAGACGCGTACCTACCGAAAGGCGGCGACCACCATGCCGTTCATCACCGTCGGCCAGGAGAACTCCACCTCCATCGACCTCTACTACGAGGACCACGGCACCGGGCAGCCGGTCGTGCTGATCCACGGCTACCCGCTCGACGGCCACTCCTGGGAGAAGCAGTCCGCCGCCCTGCTGTCGGCCGGCTACCGCGTCATCACCTACGACCGGCGCGGCTTCGGCCGCTCCAGCCAGCCCACCACCGGCTACGACTACGACACCTTCGCCGCCGACCTGAACACCGTCCTGGAGAGCCTCGACCTCAACGACGCCGTCCTGGTCGGCTTCTCCATGGGCACCGGCGAGGTCGGCCGCTACCTGGGCACCCACGGCTCCGCCCGGATCGCCAAGGCCGCCTTCCTCGCCTCCCTGGAACCGTTCCTGCTCAAGACCGACGACAACCCGGGCGGCGTCGACGGCGCCGTCTTCGAGGGCATCGGGCAGGCCGTCACCGCCGACCGCTACGCCTACTTCAGCGCGTTCTTCAACGACTTCTACAACCTGGACGAGAACCTCAACACCCGGATCAGCGAGGAGGCCGTCCGCAACAGCTGGAACGTCGCCGCCGGCGCCTCCTGGCACGCCTCGCTGGCCTGCGTGTCGACCTGGACCACCGACTTCCGCGCCGACATCGCCAAGATCGACGTCCCGTCGCTGATCCTGCACGGCACCGCCGACCGCATCCTGCCGATCGAGGCCACCGGGGAACTCTTCCACCGGGCCCTCCCGCAGGCCGAGTACGTCGTCATCGACGGCGCCCCGCACGGACTGCTGTGGACCCACGCCCAGGAGGTCACCGACGCCCTGCTCGCCTTCCTGGCCAAGTGAGCGGCGGCGGCCGGTCGCTCTCCGCCGGTGACGGATGCGGCGGGCCCGGCATGCGCACCGGGGGCGGGGAAAGGCGGAGACGGTCACCGGCGGGAACGCCCGGCCGGTGACTCGGCGCGGCCCGAGGACGCGCTAACCCCGCCCCGAGGTACGGAGCTTGCACGCGGAATCACCGCTCGTCGGAGTGGGGAGCCGATGGTTGCCGATGGCCCGCTCCGGCACGATGGGGGCGGGGTCCGCTTCGGCGTCCAGGGCGGCAAGCCGGTCCCGGGCATCCTGGGCGCTGCGGGACAGCGCCCGTTGTTCGGCGTCGGCGAGCGCGCGGACCCAGTCGGCTCGGGCGGCCTCCCGGTCGCCCATGGCCAGGCGGGTGTCACCCAGTCGCATCAGCGCGCCGGCGGCGTTCCTGTGGTCCCCCAGTTCCTCGAACGCATGCATCGCCCGCTGGTAGGTGGCCACCGACTCCTCGTACCGGCCGAGCATACGGAGGTTGTAGCCCAGGACGTCCCGGCCCTGAGCCTGCTGCCATGGGGCGTCCAGGCGCTGGAACAGGGCGAGGGCCTCCTCGCTGTACACGAGGCTCTTCTCCAACTGTCCCAGGTTGGAATGGAACCAGGCGAGCTCGACGAGGCACTCTGCCGTCCACAGCTCGTCTCCTGTCGCCCGGGACAGTGCGAGTCCTCGCTCGGAGGACGCCACGGCCTCCTGGATCCGGCCGAACAGATACAGCGCACACGCCGTGCCGTAGTGGGCGCGGGCCTGTTCGCCCACTGCGTCGAGTTCCTCGAAGAGCGTGGCGGCGCCTTCCAGGTGGCCCAGGGCCTGTTCCTGGTGGCCGAGGTAGCCGTAGACGCTGCCGATGTGGCGCAGGCAGCGGCCTTCTTCCAGGCGGTCGCCCCGGCGTCGGGCCACTTCCAGGGCGGGGGTTAGTGCGGTGATCGCCTCCGGCCAGTACTCCCGGCGGTTCAGGTGCTCCTTCAGGGCCCAGGCCAGTCCGGTGATCCGGCGGTCCAGTTTTTGGCCGACGGCGGTGTGCAGCAGGCCGCTCAGCACCCGGTGCTCGGCGGTGAGCCACCGGTCCGCCTGTTCCACGGTGGTGAGGTCTTCCGGGGTGACGCCCGCACTCGGGGGGCCGAAGTCGAGTTCGGGCTCTGAGTCCTGTTTGAGCAGCCGGTTGGCTTCGTAGGCCGTGAACATGTAGTGGTCCAGGACCCGCAGGGTGGCGCGGTGGCGTTCGTCGGCGTCGTCGTGGGTGTGGGTGAGTTCGGTGGCGTAGACGCGCAGCAGGTCGTGAAGGGTGAACCGGCCGGGCAGAGGCTGCTCGACGAGGCATGAGCGGGTCAGTCCGGCGAGCAGGTGGCGGGTTTGGGGGAGGGGGAGCCCGGCGAGGCCGGCGGCGGCCGGGGCGGTGATGTCGGGTCCGGGGTGGAGGGCGAGGAACCGGAAGAGGCGGGCGGCGGGCTCGTCCAGGGAGTTGTAGGACCAGGAGAACACGGTCCGGACGTCGGTGGTGGTGTCGAAGCCGGTGAACGCGTCCAGGCCGTCGTGGGCATGCCGCAAATCGTCGGCGATGGCGTGGAGGGGGAAGGCGGGTTCGAGTTCGGCGCGGGCGGCGACCACTGCCAGTGCCAGGGGCAGCCGATCGCACAGTCGGATGATGTCGGCCGCGGCGGCGGGCTCGGCCGTCAGGCGCTCCCGTCCCAGCCGCCGCGCCAGCGTCTCGTGAGCTTCGGCCTGTGAGGGCAGCGGGAGTGAGAGCGGCCTGGCCCCGTCCGCCGCGATCAGGCCCGGCAGCTGGTTTCGGCTGGTGACCAGGGTGAGGCAGCCGGTGCCCGCGGGCAGCAGGGGACGGACCTGTTGCTCGTCGCGGGCGTTGTCCAGGACGAGGAGCACGCGTCGGTCGGCCAGGAGGCTGCGGAACAGTGTGCTGCGGGCGGTGGTGTCCTCGGGGATGTGCTGGGCGGGGACGCCGAGAGCGGTGAGGAAGCCGTGCAGGGCGTCGCCGGGTTCCACGGCGGGCGCGTGCGGGTGGTATCCGCACAGGTTGACGAAGAGCTGTCCGTCGGGGAAGGAGGTCGCGATGCGGTGGGCGTGGTGGATGGCGAAGGTGGTCTTGCCGACACCGGGAGCGCCGCTGATGACGACGACGGGAGCACCGGCCGGCCCCGGCCGGCCCGGCGCACCGCTCGCGGCGGACAGCCACGCACCTTCGGCCGCCCGCCCCGCGAACACCGGCAGATCACCCGGCAGTTGTGCCGGGCGCGTCATCCATGGCCACCCGCTTCCGCCACCGCCCACAGCAGGATCGTCGCTCACACCTGACGGGTCCGCCGAGCCGGCGAATACCCCGGCGGTCGTGCCGGCCGACGTCGAGCCGGTGGTCGACTCGCGGGACGCGGCACCGGGGGCCGCGATGACAGGACGCACGCCGTCGGGTGCGGTTTCGTCCCGATCCTCCAGGACCTCGGATTGGTCTTCCAGCTCGGACCCTGCCGGTCGGCCCGGATCACGGCTGTCCGCGGTGCCGGCCGCGGAGCCCGCAGCCTTGGGTGTGCCCGGCAGGGACAGTGGCGGCAGGTCGTGGCGGAGGATGCCGTCGTGCAGGGCACGCAGTTGGGGGCCGGGTTCGAGGCCGAGTTCGTCGGCGAGGTGCCGGCGCAGGTCCGCGTAGCGCTGCAGTGCCTCGGGGTGCCGACCGGCCAGATACAGGGCGCGCAGCAGCAGGGCCCAACCGGCCTCCCGCAGCGGGTGCTCCACCGTCAGTTCCTGCGCCGACGCCACGGCTTGCGCAACCCGTCCGCTCAGGAGCAGGGCGGTGATGCGGATCTCCCGTGTGGTCTGCCGCAGTTCCTCCAGGCGCGCGGCTTCGTGGGCGGCGAACAGGTGGCGCGCGGCGTCGGCGAGCGCGTCACCGCGCCACATGCCCAGGGCCCGCTCGGCCTCCTGCAGAACGTGTCCGGGCAGCCCCTGGTCAAGCAGTCGGTGCGCCTGGGCGACGGCCCGCTCGAAGCGCACGGTGTCCCGGCTCTCGGACGGGACACGCAGGGAGTAGCCGGCGGGCTCGGTAACCAGTACCTCGAACGTGCCCCGCGCGCGCAGGTGCTGGGGTTCCAGGACCGCGCGGACCTTGCTGACGTGGGCGTGCAGGGAGGCAATAGCCCCGCCCGGTGTCCGTCCCGGCTGCTCGGACCACAGCTCCTCGCACAGCGTCTCGGCAGCGACCGCCCGACCGCCGGCGAGCAGCAGCCGGATCAACAGCAAACGCTGCTTGCGCGGCCCCGGATCCAGCACCGCGCCCGCCCGCCGCACCACCAGCGGACCCAACAACTCGAAGTCGAACTCATGCCCCACAACCGTCACCGTTTCCACCCGGCACCCCACTCAACGGTGTCACCACCCGCACACACACGGCCCATCGCACGTGAGCGACCTGCTCCGGCCGTAGGCCGCCGGTCTGCCAGGGTGCGGACGGTCGCGCCAAGGGGGTGACGACGAACACCGGGCGCCGCCCCGCCCGGACAACCGCGCGGCCCCTGTCACGATGACGTGTTGGCCCAGGACGGGGAGCGGCGCAGGTGGATCGGAGCGGTGAGGACCCCGTCGTCCGCTTCCCGCATACCAGGGGGAACATTAGCAGGGCGTCACCCGGCGTAAGGGTTCCGCGGGCGGCACGATCCGCCGCCGCGGCAGGGACAGCTCCTCGGCCGGCCGCAGCGCCTACAGGCCCACCGGGCCCCACTCGTCCCGGGAGGAGTGCGCTTGCCGGCGGCCGGGTGCGGGGCGGCCTCCCTGTCCGGTTCGGCGGCTCGGACCCAGGCGCGCTCGTGGCGTTCCCGCGGCAGCCGGGGTGGATCATCTGCGCCCCGCTTCCCCGCTGCTGCCCGCGCCGCCCGGTGCGGATCCCCTCGAGGTCGGTGAGCACGGCATGCCTCGGGTGGCCAGGAACGAGCCCGCCCTGGGCGACCGCTGAGGTCGCGACCATGCTGACCCGCACTCCCGTCTTCGGCATGTCCTGGGCCGAGTGCTCGCAGACGGGAAGGCGGTCGCGTCGCACATCGGCGTCGAAGCCGCTCCGGCAATCGGGCGTCCGGGCGGTGATCTCGCCGCGCGCCCGTACCGGCCCGGCGCATCCGATCCAAGCGGCTTCTTCGTGCGTCCAGCCGGGGTGTACGCCGTCGTGACCGGGCTCGCACCTTGCCCTCCCTGAATTGGGCTGGGTTGTCGGCTGCATCATGGGACCCTCGATCCGGGACTCGTGGAGCGCTGCTCGGTCGGCTACGCCTGGAGGGCTCCTGGGGTTTCGTCGTCGCTGCGCTGCCGGCCGGGCGCCTTGGAGGTGTCCGACCGGCAGCGGCGGGTCAGCCCCTGACGTCGAAGGTGGCGGCGCGGGGAACGAACACCGTGTCCCCGTCCTTGGCCACCGCCAGTGCCGAGACGTACCAGGTGCCCTGGTCCAGCTCGCCCGCCTCCTTCTTCGTGACCTTCAGCGTGTAGGTGCAGCGGAAGGTGTCGTCCGAGGCACTGCGGCACGTGGCGTCGTCCGTGTGCCGCAGCTCCGCCTCGGTCGGTTCGAGCTTCGAACTCGTGGGCCACGCGACGACCTTGAGGCCCCGGACGCCCGATTCATCCCGTACGTCCGCGGTGAAGGTGAGAGAGCCGGTGCTGCCACCGGACGGCGCGAGGTAGCGGGCCGAGCCGTTCTCCAAGGTCGGCTCCGTGGCGGTCGAGGCCATGGCGGGACCACCCGCGGCCACTCCGCCGAGGACGGCGACACCGATGAGCGACGAAACGAGAACGCGCTTGGCCATGGGAGATCCCCCGGATTCTTGTGGAAGCAGGCGTGGTGCGCCTGGGGACTGGAGCGGGAGGGCGAAGCACGGCCCAGAGTGGAAGAACCACTGGTGGAACCGTTGACCGGTCGCTTCCCGATGTGTTCGAGACTATGGCCGGGGTACGGCGCGGTTCTCGGGCGGCCGGATGATTGCCACGTCTAACCAGAGGTGGAGAACGCCTCAGGGCGTCCACCGGCCGGGCACCGCCGCCTGCGCAACCCGGATAAGAGAACGGAATCCGCCCCCGGCCGGAGCAGGCCGCTCACCTGCGGCCATAGCCTTGGCTCGGCATGAAGCGAACCGACGACCGGCCGCCCCCGGTCCCGCCGATCCGCGCGAGCGCGAACTATGCGATCGGGAACGGGAGACGGACCTCACGTACGACCTGGAGGCCTCTCCCGCCCGAGACCACCCGACCTCCTCCTCCCCCCTCCGCGTCACGACCACCACCCCGACCTGGGAACCCACCCCGCCATGACCGATTCCAGCCGAGCCCTTTCCCACCGTCTGCGCCATACCTTCGGCAACGTCTTCGTCCTCATCTACCTCGCGCTCTGTGCCGCCCTGTTCGTGTGGGCGATCGTGGTGAGCGTCGGCGACGACTCGGGGGAGTCCATGGCGATCATCTTCCCGCTGCTCGCCACCGCCCCGACCAGCCTCGTGCTGCTCGTACTGCCGAGTGGCTTCGCGATGGTCGCCGTCGTCGTCGTCCTCGCGGCACTGGTCAACGCCGCGATCATCGGCTGGTGCGCCCGCGCACTGCGTCGCGGCGGCCGTCCGGACCCGGCGTCCTGAGCCCCGGCCAGACCGGACAACCGGTCACTCGGCGGCCTCCGCGAGCGGCCCGTGCCGGATGGCCCGGGAAGAAGACGTCCGGCACGCGCCCCTTCCGGTCGGAGCGTGACGCAGGCGGCCCGGACCGCACAAATGATCACTGTGGGCGACCCGGCGCAGGGAGGATCCTCCCTGGAGCAGCCCTTTGAGCTGCCACGGACGTGAACCAAGGCGCCGGCCGTCCCGTTGAGTGATCGAGTGAATATCATCCACAGTGGGGAGTGACATGGTCACCGTCGAAGGAACGAGTACCGCCCGGTTCGAACCGGTCCGTGCAGCACTGGCAGCGCACCTCGAATGCGGTGAGGAGTTGGGGGCGTCGATCGCCATCGATGTCGACGGCGTCATGGAAGTCGACATATGGGGTGGGCATGCCGACGAGGCACGTACCGTTCCGTGGCACCAGGACACGTTGGTCAACCTGTGGTCGACGACCAAGACCCTCAGCAGTCTGGCGGCCCTCGTCCTCGTCGACCGGGGAGCGCTGGATCTCCACCGCCCGGTCGCGCAGTACTGGCCCGAATTCGCCGCCCGGGGCAAGCAGGACATCGAGGTGCGGCACCTCCTGGCACACACCTCGGGGCTCTCCGGCTGGCAGCAACCCTTCACCATGGACGACCTGTGCGACTGGACGACAGCGAGCGCCCGACTGGCCGGGCAGGCGCCCTGGTGGGAGCCGGGGAGCGCCTCGGGCTACCACATGCAGACCCAGGGACAACTTGTGGGCGAGCTCGTCCGGCGGGTCAGCGGCCGAACCCTGACCGAGTTCGTCGACACCGAGATCGCCAAGCCGTTGGAAGCCGACATCCAGATCGGCGCGCGGGAAGCCGACTGGCCGCGTATCGCCCCGTTGGTGCCGCCGTCGCAGATCTTCGCAGTACCGGCCGGTCTCGAGCCCGAGGCGGTCTTCACCAAGACGCTGCTCGGGAGCCCCGCCCGGGACGAGCACGTCGACACCCCGCAATGGCGCCGCGCCGAACTCGGAGCCGTCAACGGACACGGCAACGCACGAGGCATGGCCCGTGCCCTCTCCGTGATCTCACGACGCGGCGAGGTGAACGGCCTCCGGCTGCTCTCTCCGGACACGGTTGACAAGATCTTCGACGTACAGGCCGACGGAGTCGACCTGTTCCTGGGCGTTCCCGTGCGCTGGGGCATCGGCTATGCACTCGCCGACCCGAGGACGATGCCGCACATGCCCACCGGAACGATCTGCTTCTGGGTCGGCCGGGGCGGCTCGATCGTCATGATGGACCTCGACCGGCGCATCACGTTCGCGTACACGATGAACCGGCTGGGCGACGGGATCCTCGGCTCGGAGCGCACGCACAGCTACGTCAGGCACGTCTACGAAGCTCTCGACGCCGCGAATTGAAACCCGCCCCCCGAAGGCCCCGTCCATCTCGCGGAACGACGGGCAGTGAGGACCCGCGCAGAGCTCAGCCTCCGGGGACAGACCGTCATTCGCCCCGAGGGGCCCTGGGCCGGACGGGGAGGGTGCCGTGGGCCTGCCCCGGTGCGCCACCGGCTCTTCCTTCCCCTCCCCGCATCGAGCTTCGGCAACACCTGCGGGCGCATACGGCACGTCGGCCCGGTGTCAAGCCCTGGTCGAGGCGCTCGACCGGGGTGCCTCGTCGCCCGACGGGATGAACCACGCAGTGCCGGATCCCGTTCACGGAGTAGCGAACACCCTGGAACGGAGGCTGAGACGGCATGCGCGTCATCGTGGAAAGCGGAGTGCGGGTGGCCCTGTCACGAGAGGGGGAAATGACGCTGCTGTCCCCCCGGAGCAGGGAACGGCGCGTGTATACCCCCGCGGCCACCGCGATATGGATGGTCCTGCGCGAGTACGACGGGGACCTCGGGGCCGCCGCCGAGCGGCTGGCTCACGAGTGGTCATCCGACGTGGCGGCGGTTCGTGCCGCGATGGAGGCACGAGTGGCAGACTGGCAGAACGCCGGACTGGTGACCATGCAACATGAGGACGGACCTCCCGCGTGAGGGCGGATACGCGCTCGTGCGTCACGCGGCGAGCCCGGACGCATGGTGTGGGCGTTCGTATGCGGGGGCCGTTGCCGCGGGACATGGGGTCGGTCATGCCGTCATGATTCACGCCCGCCGGCTGTTCATGAGTTCGGCGCCTCGGACCGCGCGCACGCCGCGGTGCTCGGCTTCCGGTGGGGACTGGTCCGCTGGGTGGATCATGGCTTCGGAGCGGGCAGGGGAGGACATCATGCAGAACACCCGCGCCCACGCAGCGGTGGGTGCGGGACAGCTCCAGCAGCCCGGGGCATCGCCCTGCCGACCGGGCCCCGCTCCGCCGGGTCGGCGTGGTCTTGCGATCCGGCGGGGCGAGAGAACGGTGACTGCTTGCCGAGCCGCTCGTACACCTCGTGAGCCATCATCAGGCTGCGGTCCGCCTGGACCGCACGGCTGCCGGCGACGCGCCAGGCCGGCTGCGGCGCCGTCATCCACGTCTCGTTCATCCAGCGCCGGCACCGCTCTTTGACGACACGCTCGGCCACGCCGCCGCCAAGGCAGCGCTGACCACCTACAGCAAGGGTCCCGCCCGTGAGCTGGCCCCTCACGGAGTACGAGTCGACGTCGTCTCCCCGGGCGCAATCGAGACCGAAGCGGCTACGGTCCTCGTCGCCCGCATCGCCAATCCCAGGCCATCAACCACGCCGCAGCCCGGGAGCAGATCCTGGCGCTCCTCGGCAAAATTCCCCTCGGCCGCCCCGCGCGCCCCGAGGAGGCGGCCGAGTTCGTCGCCTTCCTCGTCCCCGACCGGGCCAGTGCCATCACCGGCGCCGAGCACACGATCGACGGCGGCACCGTCCCCACTGTCCAGGCCCGCCCACACCGACGGCAATCCTACGGTTATAAGGAGAAAGATGACCGCGACTTCGACCAGTCTCCGCCACCTGCCAGGCGTTGTCCGGGCCTACCTCGACGCGCACGCCCGGGGCGACGTCCCAGCAGCGGCCGAGTGCTTCACCCCGGCCGTGGTGGTCGTGGACGACGGCAGCACATACCGCGGCCGCGAGAAGATCCGCGGCTGGCTCAGCCACTCCTCGGCCGAGTACCCAGCGCGGGCATGCGACCCGCGCCATGACGCTGACTCTCGCTGGGGGCACCCGGTGGGAGAGAACCCGCCGACTTGTCCAGCCGTCCGCGCACGATAACGATCTGCGCGCCCTGGCTCACCCACTGATGGACGCCGCCGGGCTGCAGCGCGGCCGACTGTCCGCGCTCACGCTTCGCGGGGAGGCCGTGGCCGGCGCCGCCGGAGGCGGGCGGCCCGCGCGGTGCCCGGCATGACAAGCTGTGCTTCCACTGCCCGACCTCAGGAGGTCACCATGACTGCAGAGTCTCCATCGCAAGAAGGCTCGGAGACGGCTGACATCGAGAGCCGCGCCCTGGTGCCTGACGATGACGGCCAGTACGACCTGAAGGGCAAGTTCCGGGAGGCCTTGGCGCGCAAGCGGGGTAAGCAGGCGCAGGCCGCAGCCCTCGCTGCGAACACCGACGCGTCGAAGGTCCGCGGCGCGCACGGCCCGGCTGCGAGCCAGCGGTCGTTCCGACGAAAGAGCGGCGGCTGAGTTCAAACCGTCGCCGACAGGGACTCGGCGAGACACCGCCCGGCCGCCTTGCCGATGATGTTGAACCGGGTCCCGCCGGGCGACAGAGGCGACCGTTTCCTTCGGTTCCTCTGGTGAAGGTCGTAAGACCAGACAGTTCAGCTTATAGGCCCAGCATCCCGGTCACACAGGGCCGAAAGGGCCGACGGTCGAGAATATTCCGCCCCGTTGGATGTCGTCCAGCGGGGCGGAGGGCGCTGTCACGTTGTTGAGTGTGTGAATGCCTGACGGTGTGTCGGGGGTGGGGTGGGACCGGGTTCCGGCTCCGTGCTCAGGCCGCGGCAGGCAGACCGGCGACGCCGGTGACCTGGTCCCAGATCGCGAAGCACGTGGTCATCTCGGCGCGGCAGTGGTCGGCGGTCGTCAGATGGCGGCGCGGTCGGAAACGGGGTGAGATGCCGCTGAACGCGGACAGGAACTGCTGGGCTCCGCCGACAGAGCAAAAGCCTTTCATGGCGTGTTCGCGCTGCCGGGCTGGTGGGAGTTCTCGGTCCGATTGTTCAGGCCCTTGTGGGCACGGTGCTCGATGGAGGGCATGACCTCCCGGTGGGCCGCGCCGTAGGAGCACAGCTTGTCGGTGACCATCCCCCGCGGCACCGAGCAGGTCTTCTTGAGCAGTTTACGGAGGAAGCGCCGGGCCGCGGCCTTGTCCCGGCGGCCCTGGACAAGGATGCCGAGCACGGTGCCGTCGGCGTCCACGGTGCGCCACAGGTATTTCAGCTCACCGTTGATCTTGATGAAGACCTCGTCCAGGTGTCATCTGTCCCCGGGTCGGGGCCGCCTTCGGTGCAGGCTGCTGGCGTAGACCTGCCCGAACTGCGCACACCAGCGGGGGACCGTCTCGTGGGAGACGAGCACGTCGCGCTCGAGCATCATCTCCCGGAACGACAGCGGGAAGCGGGAGTGCAGCCACACGCAGTGGGAAATGATCTCCACCGGGCACCGGTGCCCCTTGTACGACGGCGCCGCGCTCCCCGCGGACGATCCACCTCCACCATGATCGACTCGGAGATCCTCCCACGCCATCCGCCAACGCGACAGTGCCCGCGGCACGTGGGCCTGGTCGGCGGTTACGGGATCAAAAACTCCAGCTCGGGCCGGTCCCACGCCACCGCGGGCGGGTTCGCGGAGACGGTTCCGGTGAGCAGCGCGCCCACGCTGCGGTAGAACCCCTTGGCCGGAGGGTGCGACACGACGCGGACACGGTCCAGCCCCGCCGCGCGCGCCTCGGACTTCATGTGCTCGACGAGTAGCCGCCCGATACCGCGGCGCTGCGACCCGTCGGCGACGAAGAGCAGGTCCAGCTCCGGCGGCGCGAGGACCAACGAATAGAAACCGAGCACCCTGCCCGCGGGATCGTCGGTGTCGACGGCCACGAAGACCCGGTGGGCCTCGATGTAGTCGGGACCGACGCGGTAGCCCGCGACCATCGCCGCGTAGGGGCCCTCGTAGGCGCGTGAGCGGCGCACGAGCCGCGTGAGCCGCTTGGCGTCCCGGGCGACGGCCTGTCGTACGGCGCTCACGCCAGGCGCGGGTGTAACGCTCGGCTTCATACAGAGAGTATTACGCATCCGGAAGAGGGCTTGCACGGGGGCAGGAGCGATGAAGCCGCCGTGGGTGTACCGGGCGGGGTGACGGCCTTCCAGTCACGTAGACGGGCGGACTGTGTCCGTTGATCCCGTGCTCGAGGAGCCGGTCCGGCGGGACCGGCCGGGCGTCGACGCCACGCCGACGTTCGGTTTCCCGGCGTTCCTCGTCGGCGATCCACCGCCGGGTGCGCTCCGGGTCACACAGTTGCACGCGCTCCAAGGGGCGCAGCAACAGCAGGCGCGTTGGACCCGATTCGTTCGCACGTTCGATCTTTGTCGACGAAGAGACCGGCACCGTGGTGAGGACGTGGCCGGACCAGACGTGATCGCCTGCCCATCCTGGACGCGGTCGCGAGCGGGCCGCACCCGTGCCAGGCGGGTCGGGAATGCTGGCGCGGCCCGTCGTGTCGGGATGAGCGTGGTTGCGGAGGGGACAGTGGCCCCGGGCCTCACCTATTGCCTGCAGGGACGATCGTTCGGCCGAAGCCCTGCAGGGCCTTTCGCCGCGTAGGCGACCGCCCTTCACAACCGCATCTCTTCCGACCGGCCCCGTCCCGCGCTCGCTGGACGGGGCCGACATCTCTCCGGCTCCGCGTGACCGTGGCAGGCCCGGGTACGTTGCCCGGTCATGGACGACTACGAGCACATCGACCTCGACGAGAACGACCTGGACGAGATCCTCTCCGTGTGGATGGGGACGGCGGAACGCCTGGCGCTGCTGACGTTGGAGGAGGCTTACAGCGTGTTGCGCCTGCTGGTGACCGTTTCGCAGGAGGGTGGGCCGATCTCGCGGGATGCGGACCGGCCGGCAAAGACCATCGTTGTCCGCATCCTGTCGGAGAACTGACTCCGGCCGATGACCCGGCCGGCCCGGACGTCGCAGGTCAGCCCTCGTCGTGCGGGCACTGCCACCGGTCAGCCGCGCTGGTGGAACTCAGTGGAGCTCAAAGGCGCCCTGCGCTACCACGACACCGATATCTGCCGCCCGAGGGAAATACTGCGGGTACGCACTCTGCCGAGATCAGCCTCGAAGAGGCGAGCGAGCACGGCTGGTGGCCGAGACGGCAGTCGAGCGGAATCGGCGTGGGAGCGGACAGTGCCGCTACTTCCGCAGGTCATCGAAAGCGGGCTTCGGGGTATGCCTGAGCCCAACCCGCTGTTCACCCGAGCGCGTCTTGCCGCCGTGGGCACCTGAGTGAGGGCACCTCGGCGGTACTCACGTACACCGCCGCCTTGGCGCTGTCGCCCCCGCCCACTCTCTGACGCGCCTGACCGAGGATCGGCGACCTGGCGCTCTGCCGATTCTGGCACTTACTGTGCACCGTTCGTGCGAAAGAGGGCGACAGATCGTGCGGCGGAGCGCGAAAAGGAGGGCCTTGCCGTTGGACGGACCACTGTTGTGTTGTGAAACGAAGCGATCCGAGATCACAGGTCCGAGTCCGAGAACATCCGGAGGTGTCGCGTGACCGGCCTTCAACCGTCGGTCGTCGTGCCCTGCTTCAACGAAGCCGAGGGCATCAGGTCTTTCCACACGGCTCTGATCACTGTTCTGGAAGGTCTCGGAGACACCTTCGAGATCTGTTACGTGGACGACGGCAGTCTCGACCGCACAAGGCTGCTGCCCAACTCCTTCGCCGCACAGGACGAGCGGATCCACTACACGGCGTTCAGCCGGAACTTCGGCAAGGAGGCCGCCATGCTTGCCGGTCTTCGTATGTCGCGGGGCGCCGCTGTGGTGATCATGGACGCCGACCTACAGCACCCGCCCGAACTCATCCCCCGCATGCTCGAACTGCACCGGCACGGATACGACCAGGTCATCCCGAGTCGCGACCGCTCGGGCGAAGGCGTGGTCCGCAGCGCCCTCAGCCACGCCTACTACACAGTCGTGCGCCGTTGTGTGGACGTGGAGTTCATCGACGGATCGGGCGACTTCCGGCTGCTGTCCCGGCGGGCGGTGGAAAGCGTCCTGTCCCTGCCGGAGAGCCACCGTTCCTCGAAGGGGATCTTCTCCTGGATCGGCTTCGACACGGTCAATTTCCGCTACCGGAACAGCGAACGCGTCGCCGGCCGGTCCAAATGGGGGAACAGACGGCTGCTGAACTACGGCATTGACGGGCTTCTCTCCTTCAACAACCGTCCGCCGTACATAGTGCGGGAGACCGACAAGAACTGCCCAGCGCTGTCGGACCGCCCTCCGCCCGCACGACGTGCTGGGCGTGCCGGGGCAGCCGGAGCGCGGGTCCCGGCGGCACACGCGGACCTCGCTCTGGGTGACCGCCCTCTCCCTCCCTCCCCTCGCCCTGCTCGCCGCGGCCGCGTGGTTCGGGCGGTCGGTCCGGCCCGGTGCGGACGACTGGTGTTTCCTGCCGGCGGTGCGGGACGAGGGCATCACGGGCCTCATCCGCCGGTTCTACTTCGACGACAACGGACGGGTCGCCAACGCGGTGCTGGTCGGCGCCTACGCGAAGTTCCAGGTCGCGGGCCATCAATGGTTCGGCCTGGTCAGCGGCGTGTTGACGCTCGCAGTGCTGTGGGCGGTGACGGCCCTCGCACTGCGACGGGCCAGGATCGCCGCGCCGTGTGGACTGCCGCGGCTGGTCGCGGCCATGGTCACTGCTCTTTTCCTGTTCTTCACACCCAACACGTACAAGACGTTCTACTGGCCCGCAGCGTCGGTCTCGCACACGATGCCACCGGTACTGGCCTGCGCCGCGCTGCTCCTGTTCTTGGTGGGGCGCTCGCGTCGCGGCAGGGGCGCGGCCCCCGCCGTCGCCCTGTTTGCCGGTCTGGCCATCGGTACTCTGTCGGAGGAGACCGCGATCGTCGTGACGGTGCTGCTGGTCACCGTCCTCCTCCTCAGCGGCCGTGTCGCTGCCGGTTCCTCCCGGTCCTCCCTTCGCTTCTGGTGCGCAGGGGGTATCACCTGGATCGCGGCGGGGACTTTTGTCCTGATCACCTCACCCGGTTCGAACGCCCGGCGGGATCGGTTCGGCGCGAGTACGGCACCCTTGCTCGCGCCGGAGTCGCTCACTGCCTCGCTGCGCGGGTTCACGGAGATCACCCACACCATTGTCACCACCCGGCAGTACGTCGGGGCGGTCGCGGTGGGGATACTCCTGGGCCTACTGTGCCGACGCCTGGACGGAAGCTCGCCAGGCCCGCCCGCTGACCTCTGATGGTCTGTGCCGGAGTGGCCGCACTTCTCGTGTCCGGCTATCTCTGCACAGCCGTCACCTACTCGGCCTTTCAGGTCGGGTGAGTGATCCCAGCGCCAACCGGCTCTGGAACGACTACCTCTTGGTGTATGTGGCTCTGCTCGTCGGCGCCGGGTCGCTGCTGGGCATGGAGGCCCGGCAGCACGCGCGGCAGACCGGCGCCCTGCAGGCCGTGTGCGCGGTGCTCTGCCTCCTGGTCTGCTTCGGCCCGGCGGTCACCCTGCTCAACTTCGACGCGAACATGCGCGCGCGGGCGGTGAAATGGGATGCCCAGGAGCGGCGGCTGCGCGAGGGTGCAAGCTCCGGTGCCCGGGTCCTCCCGTACGAGTGACTCGTGATCAGCCAGATGCTGGAGCCGTTCAGTCGGCAGGGACGCTCCTATCGGCCCGGAGGGTGCGTCGCCGACTACTACCGGATCGACCGCGTCACCGATGCCACTCGGCCCTCGGGCCGAACGTAGGAGGGCAGGACGGTGCGCCGACTGCGCGGATTCTCCCAGCTGGCGGCAACCACCCGGACGAGTCCGCTTGCAGCGTCAGTCGTTGACGGTGGTGTATGAGTTCCGGAAGGCCTATACGGGCGCACCACACCGAAGCGCTTAGCTGTCGGGGTAGCCCGGTGCGGTGCCGGGCCGGCACCGCGAGCACGGCTTCACTCCGTCGGCCAGAATCCGCCGTGGCTCACCTCCCGCGATGTCGTTTGGCTGTTTCCCTGTCAGTGATGACCGCCATCATGGGGACATGACCAACCTCAACCTGACCACTGGCAGTACCTGGCGCCTCCACCACGACGACCAGGAGATTGCCCAGCTGACCGTGACCGGCGCCGATTGGCCCTGGACTCACGCCGAAGTCGAGACGCTTCCTGGCTTTGAGGAGTTCCGTCCCCTCTTCACTGATCAGGAACGGGCTGCCGACGAGGAGGACTGGAAGCAGGCCGACGCCTGCTACACCCAGATCCGCAGTGCGCTCACCATGACGTTTCCCGATGGCAGCCCGGTCGCGGAGTTCATGCTGCACATCCACGACGACGGCACCGCCGGCTGGCGCTGGCACGACGAGCCCTTCGACGCGGTGAACCAGTGACGCGCTGGCTTCGCTGCTTCTGGGACGAGGAAGCCGTCTGGTTCTACTTCGAGCTGGACACCGATGGGTACGTGATCCGGCAAGTCGAGTTGCAGGAGCCCGGAAGCAAGGCTTTGGCCGCTGCCTCGCTGGTCGAGTGGCAAGAAGCTCAAAGAGACGGTCGGTTGGCTGAATACGAGAGTGCCTACGGTCTGACCGCGGAACCGTCTATCTCTGAGTGGGAGGGGCACGACCCGCGGTGGTTGTCGGCCGATGAGTTCGAGGTCGTTTGGTTGACCGCCCGTCGGCAGCTTCAGGATCGTCTGAACCGCTCCGGGTCTGATGGCTCTGATGTGCACCGGCTTGCGTGGAGTCGGGTTGCTGGGGTCTAGGCGATCGAGGGGGCCTCGATGAAGGCGGTCGCCGCGAAGTTCGGGATCGGTGCCGCTGAGACGGTGCGCACCTGGGTCCGCAAAGCCGAAGTCGATGCCGGCCAGCGCCCGGGCGTGACTTCGGACGAGGCTGCAGAGATCAAGCGCCTGAAGGCGGAGAACGCCGAACTGCGGCGGGCGAACGAGATCCTCACGGTCGTGAAACTCGCCAGCCGCCACACCACCGTAGTTGTTCCCGCTCTGGCCGAGACCTCCGAACGCATGGGCCCGCGACTACGCGGCACGCTGACTTGGGATCGCGGCATGGAACTGGCAGCCCACAAGCGGTTCACCGCCGACACCGGCGTCGACGTGTTCTTCGCAGCCCCGCGCAGCCCCTGGCAACGTGGCACCAACGAGAACACCAACAAGCTGCTCCGGCAGTACCTGCCCAAAGGCACGAACCTGTCGACGTTTCAGTCAAGACGATCTTGACGCCATCGCGATGAAGCTCAACAACCGTCCGCGCAAGTGCCTGGGATTCCGCACACCAGCCGAGAGTGTTGCCTTGACCGGTTGAATCTGAGACTACCTCCGCCGGTGTCCGTCCGGCAGTACTCCGGCACTGCCGGACGGACCGGGAATTACCAGATCGGCGTCTTCGCCGCCTACGCCACTACCCGCGGCCACGCTCTGGTCGACCGCGAGCTCTACCTGCCCCAGTCCTGGGTGGCCGACCGGGAACGCTGCCGAGCAGCCGGTATCCCCGACGAGCGCACCTTCGCCACCAAGGGTGACCTCGCCCGCGACATGATCCGCCGCACTCTGGCCTCCCCATTGCCCATCGCCTGGGTCACTGCGGATTCCGCCTACGGACAAGACTCGCACTCCCGGCGCTTCATCGAGGACCACGGCCTGTCCTACGTCGTCGCCGTGCCCAAGTCCCAGCTCGTGCACGGTCCGCGCATCGACCACGTCCTCGCCCAGGCGCCGCCTGAGGCATGGCAGCGTCTGTCGGCGAGCCGGGGGCCAAGGGTGAACGGTTCTACGACTGGGCCGCCGCCCGCCTGCCCGCAGTGACCGAATCCGACGGTGACGAGCCGACCAGGCAGCGGTGGATGCTGGCCCACCGCAACATCAGCAGGCCCGCCGAGATCGCCTACTGCCTCGCCTGCGCCCCGCTGGAAGCCACCGTCGCCGACCTGGTCCGCGTCGCCGGATGCCGCCGGAAGATCGAGGAGTGCTTCCAGAGCGCGAAGAACGAGTGCGGCCTGGACCAGTACGAGGTCCGCCGTTATGCGGGCTGGTATCGGCACATCACGCTCGCCATGCTCGCCCACGCCTTCCTCGCGGCGATGACCGTGCAGAAGCGCGAAAGGGGGTGACGAGGCCGACACACCCGACCTCGTGACCCTCACGCCAGCCGAAATCCGTCGTCTGCTGGCAGCTGAACCCTGCCGCCATCCTGCACGCCGCGACCACGCGGTGAACTGGTCCCGATGGCGGCGCCGCCACCAAGCCCGTGCCCGGCGCTGTCATTGCATGCGGCGCGGGCACTCGTTCGCGGGACGGTCGGCCCAAGACCGTCCCGCACATGCCGAACCTCCGCTACACTCCCCACCGCCAGGCCGTTGACCAGGGTAAATACAGAAGTCCGGCTGGAGTACTAGGCGTCGGCGAGAAGAGAGTCGTACGGGGTGCTGGTGCGGCGGCCCGACATGAAGGAAAGGAAGTCGCCCACGAAGGTGCTCCGGCCGTACGCGCCGTCGGTGGGGTTGAGGTCGCGGTGGAAGGCAGTGCGAAAGAGGGTCCGGTACTCGTCGGCATCGATGCTCCCGCTGCCATTCTTGTCAGTGGCGTCGAAGAGCACCTCGGCGACGCGGATGAGCGCGGGTCCGGCGAGGGAGGGGATGGCGGCGGCGTACTCGTCGGCGCTGACGCGGCCGTCGCCGTCCGTGTCGAGGGCGGCCTGGAGTTCGCGCCACCAGACGGCGAAAGCGTCGTAGAGCCGGGTCTCCGCGGGCTCGTCCAGGTCCAGGCGGGTGGACAGTTCGCGGGCCATGGCGGCGAGGTCAGGCCAGTCGAGGTAGCCGTCGCCGGTCTGGTCCAGCACCTGGCGGAAGAACTCCCCCGCCGAGCGTCGGCCCTCTCCTGTGCCTGCGGAAGGCGCCGGGTCCGGGCCGGGGCCAGCGTCGCCGCCCAGCGGTGTGAGGAGACGAAGCAGGGCCGACGCCCGCTTCATGCGGGCGCGCAGGGCGGTCAGGGTCCGGGCGCGGGGGTCGTCGCTGCCAGGTGAGAGGGAGAGGACTTCGATGATGCTTTCGGCGTTGATCCAGCCCTCGGGCAGGAAGCGGGCGAGCCCGGCGGCGAGGTAGGCGCCCTGCATGAGGGTCTGGGCACCGGGCATCTCCGGCAGCCCGGCCCTGCGCCGGTATGGTTCGGGGAGCGAGGCAACGGTGATCGCGCCGAGGAGCGGGCCGGCGACGGCCCGGCCGGCCGCCCACAGCGTCGGCGCGCCCTCGAGCAGCGCCGGGGCGGGCAGGTGGTCGAAGAGCCGGTAGAGGATGACGCGGGCCGCTTCGGTGTTCTCCAGCTCGTTTTCGACGACCCGGTCGAAGTACCGCCAGAAGTCGTTCAGGTCCTCGGGGAGTTCTGCGGCGTCGCCGTCAAGCGCGGCGAGAAACGCGCGGTATTCGGCGTACATCCGCTCCATCGTGTCCAGCTCGAGCGGCTGGCCGCTCAGCCGGCACATGGTGACGGCGCTTTCGAAGAGGGTGGCGACCACCCAGGCGCGGGTCGTGCGGTCCATCGCGTCGTAGGCGCGGCCGCGGGAGTCGGAGCCGCTCATGCGGGCGTGCAGCCGGTTGAGCCGAGCGGCCTCCCGTTCGCGCACCGCCAAGTCGGTGCCGAACATGCGCCGCATGCTGAGGAAGGTGTTGCGAAGCCTGCGCCAGGGGTGGGCGACAAAGGTGGAGTTGTCGACGAGGGCGGCGCCGATCTGCGGGTGAGCGGCCTCCAACACGGTGGCGCGGATCATGGCCAGTGCCCAGCGCGGGTCGTCGAAGAAGGCGCTGAACTGCGATTCCGGGCCGAACAGGGGTGCCTCGTCGGCCGTGTCCGTGGTTTCGGTGGTCATGATGGGCCTCCGTTCATCCGGGGCGGCACGCCGCCGAAGCGGCGGTCGCGGCGCCGGTAGGTATGTAGACACGCGAGGAACTCGGGGGCCCGGAAGTCCGGCCAGAGCACCTCGGGGAAGACCCACTCGGCGTAGGCAACCTGCCAGAGCATGAAGTTGGAGATGCGCTGCTCGCCTGAGGTGCGGATAACGAGGTCCACGTCGGGGGTATCGGGGAACGGCAGGTGGTCCGCGAAGAGCCGCTCGGTCACCTCATCAGCGGGCGTCCTGCTGCGGATCAGCGACCTTGCGGCCTCCACGATGTCCCGGCGCCCGCCGTGGTCGAAGGCCACGGTCAGTGTCATCCCCCGGTTGTCGGCGGTCAAAGCCGCCAGATCGTCGAAATCTCGGGCCAGTTCACGGGGGATACGCGGGTCGGCGACCCCGAGAAAGCGACAGCGGATGCCACGGGCCAGCAGCAACGGCGCATGCTTACGAACGACCCGGCGGACCAAGCGCATCAGGTAGTCGACCTCAGGGCCAGGGCGGTTCCAGTTCTCGGTAGAGAAGGCGTACAGGCTGAGCCACTCGACACCAGCGGCCCGGGCCGCCTCGATGACGGTAGCCTCCGCAGCCCGGTGGCCCGCCGTCCGGGGAAGCGAACGCCGCTGCGCCCAGCGGCCGTTGCCGTCCATGACGCAGGCTACGTGCCGCGGCACCACACGCACCGGCCCGTCGTCCTGCCGTGGCTCGTCGCAGTACTGTCGCCCACCCGGCCGGTCCCTCGTCACCGGGCGTGCGTGCGGGACGCCGTGGTCCGTCACGCCCAGCCCCCTCTCACCCGGAACGGCACGGTCGGCCCTACCGCGCTCGGTCACGCCCACCCCGTCTCGCCCATACCCACGCCCCACCGGAGCGTTCCCTCCCAGGAGTCTGACGGCGCGAAAGAGTTCAGACCGGCCAAACAGGTGACCGCCACCCTTAGCTCATACGTCCGATTCCCTTCGGTGTCTGGCGGACCGTTTCGACCCGCCAGGCACGGTTGGGCCGGGGGCCGGTTAGGGGCAGGCGGCCAGGACGATGGAGAGGACGGTGCAGGTCGCGCTCGCGGTGTTGTTGGCGGGGTTGGGGTCGGTGGGTGCGGAGGCGGTGCGGGTGCGGGTGCGGGAGTGTAAATCTAACGGCGGATCCGACGATCATGGGAGAGACGTCAAGTGACCGACATCACCGTGCAGTTGGAGACCGTGGAGCCTGTCGAGAAGGACTTGTCCGGGCCGCCTGTGCCCGTGTCGGACGAGCAGCTGGTGGCGATGCTGGTGGAGCGGGCCCGGTCAGAGGGACTGCAGCTGACCAAGCGGGTCCTGGAGTCCGTCCTGGAAGGTGAGATCACTGATCACCTCGGCTATGAGAAGCACGACTCAGCCGGCCGGGGCAGTGGCAACTCCCGCAACGGGGGGCCGGACCAAGACCGTGCTGACCGACGTCGGGCCGGTCGAGATCAAGGTCCCGCGTGACGCGTCGGGCACGTTCGAGCCGCAGATCATCAAGAAGCGGCAGCGCCGGCTGACCGGGGTCGACGAGATGGTTCTGTCGTTGTCCGCGAAGGGGTTCACGCACGGCGAGATCGCCGCCCACCTGGCCGAGGTCTACGGGGCCGAGGTGTCCAAGCAGACCATCTCCTCCATCACCGACAAGGTGATGGAGGGCATGGCCGAATGGCAGAACCGGCCGCTCGACCGCGTTTACCCCGTTTTGTTCGTTGATGCGATCAACGTCAAGATCAGAGACGGGAAGGTCGCGAACTGTCCCATCTACGTGGTGATGGCCGTGACCGTGGATGGCATCCGCGACATCCTCGGCATCTGGGCCGGCGACGGCGGCGAGGGAGCGAAGTACTGGCTGTACGTGTTCACCGAGCTCAAGAACCGTGGCCTGGGCGACGTGCTCATGCTGGTCTGTGACGGGCTCAAGGGTCTGCCCGAGGCCGTGGAAGCCATCTGGCCTCGCACGATCGTCCAGACGTGTGTGGTGCATCTGCTGCGGAACTCGTTCCGTTACGCCGCCCGTCAGGACTGGGACAAGGTCGCCAAGGCTCTCAAGCCCGTCTACACCGCACCCGGCGAGGACGCGGCCACGGAACGCTTCCTGGAGTTCCAGGAAGCGTGGGGCCGGAAGTATCCGGCGATCGTGAAGCTGTGGTCCGACGCCTGGGCCGAGTTCGTGCCCTTCCTCTCCTTCGACGTCGAGATCCGCAAGGTCATCTGCAGCACGAACGCGATCGAGAGCGTCAACGCACGCATCCGCCGAGCTGTTCGCGCCCGCGGGCACTTCCCCAACGAGGCTGCCGCCCTCAAGTGCATCTACATGGCGCTGATGAGCCTGGACCCGACCGGGAAGGGCCGCAGGCGGTGGACCATGCGCTGGAAAGCACCCCTCAACGCGTTCCAGATCGCCTTCGAGGGACGCCTGACCCCGAGCAACAACTGACCATCAACAACCAAGATCAGCCGTTAAATTGACACAACCGGTTCGGATGCCTTACAGGTTGTTCGCATAGAAGCTGGTGAGTCGTTCGACGGCAGCATCGACGTATTCGGGTTCGTCGTACATCTCGTAGTGGCCGGCGCCGTCGATCACCATGAGGTCGACGGGGTTGGAGGCCAGCTTCCACAGGTGCATGCCGGTGTCGTATGAGCCGGTGTTGCCGATGCGCCCGGCGAGGATGACCTGGAGTGGCTGGGTCATCAGCCGATCGGCCAAGTGGAACGCGTCATAGCCCAGCAGGAGGGAGTCACTGCGCAAGAGGCGCCGATTCGTGGAGTGTTCGTTACCGCCGCGCTCGGTGCGGTAGTAGGTGACGGCCTGAGTGGTGTCGATGTCGGTCAGGCCCGCTGCCGTGGCGTCCTCAAGGGTATCGGGCAGCCAGTTCACGCGGGTCGTCTCGCCGGAGCGGGCCTCTTCGGTACGCGCGTCCGCGAGGGTGTCGAGTGCTGCGACCGGACCGTCGGGCTGGAAGCCGCGGAACGAGGCGCCCACGTTGACCGGAACGACCGTGCCGACCGCTTTGATGCGGTGGTCCGTGCGGGCGGTGTGCACGGCGTAGCCCCCACCGGCGCAGATGCCGAGGACGCCGATGCGCTGTGGGTCGATGCCGGGATTCGTGGTGAGCACGTCGATGGCGTAGGAGATGTCCTCACCTCGGCGGTAGGGGTCTTCGAGGTCGCGGGGCTCGCCCTGGCTCTGGCCCTGATGGGCGGGGTCGAAGACGAGCGCCGCGATGCCGCGGGCGGCGAGACGGGAGGCGTAGTTGGCGCCGATCTGCTCCTTCACGCTGCTGCCTGGAGTGGAGAGCACCACGGCGCGCAGCGGTGCGCCGCTGTCGGGCAGGTGGAGGTCTGCGGCGAGGTTGATGGGGCCGCGCGGGATCGTGAGGTGCTGAAGCATGCGTGACTTCCTTCGTGAGATCGTTATTCCACAGGAGTCCAGTACAAAACATTATCTTGTACGATCTAGAAATAATACGAAACTGTACCACTGGATGGAGGCTCGCATGTCAGTCGACGGGGCGCGGCTGTGGACGCTGAACCAGCGGTTGCTGGGCGTCGTGATGGATGCCTGCACGCGGGAACTGGCCGAGCTCGGGTTGGAGACGAAGGAGTTTTTCGTCCTGGCCGAGGTGGAGGCATCGCCGTACCCGGCCGAGATCGCGACTGCGCTGCTGCTGCCCAAGGCGAGCGTGACGGTCTACGTTCGCAACCTCGTCGCCAAGGGCTTTGTCCGCCGCGAGATCGACGGGGCGGACCTGCGGCGTCATCGGCTCGTACTGACCGCCGAGGGCACGCAAGTACGCGATCGAGCACTTGCAGCCCTCGCGGCGGAGTACGACCGCAGGTTGGCGAGGGTTACCCCTCAGGACCGCGTTGAGCTGCAACGCATCCTCAAAGCGATGCTCGCCTCGCCCGCGTCAGCCCGTATGCGCGAGTGATTCGTCTGTCCGGCGCTCTGCTGCACCTTCGGCCTGCGACCGCATGGATTCGTCAGACCGTTCAGGTTGCGACGGCAAGGGACGTCCGCCCCACCGGATGCCCTTCTCGCTTCGGATGCGGACGCGTTCGCGACGCTCCGCCGCGAGGACGTCGGGGTGGCGGGCGTTGGCGTTACGCCAGCGCAGGTAGGCATGCAGGGCCCGGGTCTGGACGTTGTGGTTGGGGAGGTGGGAGTTGGCGATGGTGAACTGCCGCAGCGGTCCGAAGTGGGCTTCGATCGGGTTCGCCCAGGATGCATAGGTCGGGGTGAAGCACAGCTTGACCTTGTTCTTCTTCGCCCAGCGATGGATGTCGGCGCCTTTGTGGGCGGACAGGTTGTCCAGGATCACGTAGATCGGGGCGCCGTCTGGCCGGGCGGCACGGATCGACTTCAGCGCGGCCAGCGTGTTGACGGCACCCTTTCTGCGGCGGTTGACACCCCACAGTGTGTCGTCGCCGGCCGAGTAGCAGCCGTGAAAGTACCGCACGCCGTGGGTGCGGTGGTAGGTGGCGGGCAGCCGGTCGGGGCGCTTCTGCTCGGCCCAGCCCGAACCTGCGGTGGGACGGATCCCGAGCGGGCCGAACTCGTCGAAGGCGAAGACCCGGTCGGGGAAGCGGTCAAGGACCTCCTCGATCCGGTCCAGCTTCGCCTCGCGGTCGGGGTCCGGGGATTCCTTCCACATCTTGGTGCGCTGGAAGGTCACGCCGCGGCGGGCGAGCAGGCAGCGTAACGCCTCGCGGCCGATCCGGATCACGCGGCCGTGCACCTTCCGCAGGTAGGCGGCGAGTTTGCGGATTGACCACCGCGTGAAGGGCTGTCCGAGCTTGGTCGGGCGGGTGGTGGCCGTCTGGACGACGAAGTCCTCGTCGTCCAGACGGAGAAGGCGGGGACGCCCTCCCGCCCACCGAGGGTCCAGGCAGGCCAGACCGATCTCGTCGAACCGGTGGATCGTGTCGCGGACAGTGTCCTCATCGGCCTGCACCACCTTCGCGATCATCGGGATCCGGTTTCCGCCGGCCGAGGCCAGCAGCATCATCGCGCGCCGGTACCGCACCGAACTGGTGCTGCCCCGGCGCACGATCTGCTCCAGCTTCTGCCCCTCGTGGTCGGTCAACCTGCGCACACGGACAGGCTCAGCCACCACACTCCCAACGGTCGGATCGGACGTCTCCGGACATCCAACCGCTGGAACTGCCGACCCGGCGAACCTTCCCGGTCAGAGCCTAGCTGCGGATTCCCGTGTTCTCGTCCTGGTGTTGGGTGAGGCGGTGGTAGTGGCGGCTGCGGCGTCCGAGGATCACGGCGGCGAGGAGGCAGGCGAGGGCGGAGGCGAGGAGGATGGCGCCCTTGGCGTCGGTGAGGTGGGCGTCGGTGCTGTAGGAGAGTTCGGCGATCAGCAGGGAGACGGTGAAGCCGATCGCGGCGAGGATGCCGATACCGGCGACGTCGGCCCAGGCGATCTTGGGGTTGAGGTGGGCGCTGGTGAAGCGGCTGGTGAGCCAGGAGACGCCGAAGATGCCGAGGAACTTGCCCGCGAGGAGTCCGGCGAGGACGCCCCAGGTGATGGTGGAGGTCCAGAAGCCGCCCGCGCCGGACAGCGAGACCCCGGCCGCCATGAGGGCGAAGACCGGCAGGGCGATCCCGGCGGAGAACGGGCGCAGCATCTCCTCCGCCCGGTGCGAGGGTGAGGAGGTTTCGCCGTCGCGGGTGCGGGTGTGCATGAGCAGGCCCATCGCGACGCCGGCGATGGTCGCGTGGACGCCGGAGGCGTGCATCAGTGCCCAGATCACCACGGCGAGCGGGGCGAACAGCAGCCAGCCCGGCACCCGGGTGCGCAGGCGGGTGACGGCGCGGCCGGAGCCGTTCTGGAGGTAGCCGAACACGGCCAGGCCCAGGGCGGCCAGGGCGAGTGCGGCCAGGTTGAGGCCAGTGGTGTAGGCGACGGCGATGACCAGGACGGCGACCATGTCGTCGACGGTGGCCAGGGTGAGCAGGAAGGTGCGCAGCGGGGTGGGCAGGTGCCGGCCGACGACGGCCAGGACGGCGAGGGCGAAGGCGATGTCGGTGGCCATCGGGATGCCCCAGCCGCCCATCGCCTCTCCGCCGGAGGTGGCGGTGATCGCGAGGAAGATCAGGGCGGGGATCGCGACGCCGCCGATCGCGGCGGCGATCGGGAGGGCGGCGCGGCGCGGGTCGCGCAGCTCGCCGTGGACGAGTTCCTGCTTCAGCTCGTTGCCGACGATGAAGAAGAACACCGCCAGCAGCCCGTCCGCGGCCCACGCCTCGACGGAGAGGTTCAGGTGGAGGGCGGCGGGCCCGAAGGTGAAGGAGCGCAGGGACTCGTAGGAGTCGGCGAGGGGCGAGTTCGCCCAGACCAGCGCCAGGACAGCGGCACCGATCAGGAGCGAGCCGCCGACCGCGTCCAGGCGCAGGGCAGCGGTGATCCGTGAAACAGCAGACATGGAAGAGACGTCTCCAACGGTACGAAGGGGGCGCATGACAGTGCACCGGCCGACGGCCGGTGATGTGCCTCCGCGAGATACGCGGTGGGCTCAGCTGCTCTTCGGTGGACAGACGCTCGTTATCGCGCCCCATGTACTGACGTAGCCGTTCGTACCGATCGGCCGTCGCTCCAACGGCACCAGAACAAGAGCGCGGGAGGTCAGACACGCCAGGGACAGCAAAGCGAGACGGTCACGCATCGAACGTCTCCTTCTCTCACCGCGGCGGTCCTGACGCAATCCTAACAATGCCGACCTTCGCCAGCGGAGCAGCAAACAGCCTCCGAGGGAGCGACGCCGACCGCAAGATCCGGGGTTTTTCTCAGGGCCTGACACGGACCTGTTCGTGACCGGCCCAGTACGGCGGCATCCGGTGCTGTCGCAGCTCGCGAACATTTCCCATGCCGCTTCGCTGCGCGCTGGGTCCAGCTGCGGATCGCCGTGTTCGGGTGGGGCTGGGCCTGGAGGCGTTCGCGGAGGTCGATCTCCTCGGCGGTGAGCGGGTCCTCGGGCCGGCGGATCCGCCAGCAGTACGACCAGCTCGTGAAGTACACCACCGCCCTGCGCCTGGGCACCGCCGAGGCCGAGCAGGTTCTGTGACGCTTCACCCGCGCCGGGCCCAAGCACCCCACCTACCGGGCGATCGAGGAACTCGGACGGGCAGTGCGTACGGCGTTCATCTGCGACTACCTCGCCGACGCCGACCTGCGGCGCGAGATCAATGACGGGCTCCAGGTCGTGGAGGACTGGAACTCCGCCAACCACGATCTGTTCTACGGCAAGGACGGCGACCTGACCGGCTCTGACAAAGACTCCCAGGAGGTCTCGATGCTGGCGCTGCACCTGCTCCAGTCGGCATTGGTGTACGTCAACACCCTGCTCCTCCAGGACATCCTGAGCGAGGAGAAGTGGCAGAAGCGGCTCACCGACGCCGACCGACGGGCCCTGTCCCCGCTGTTCTGGACGCACGTGAACCCCTACGGCCGGTTCGAGCTGGACATGAACTCCCACCTCGCCCTCGCCGCCGCGGCGGCCATGGTGCCCGGCCCCCGCGCCGCGTCCGATACACGGACTCCCGAAGCGGCGGCGGAGGGTGCGGCCGGGTCGGCACCCTGAAGACCCGGTACCCCGGCGTCGCCGGCGGGCGGCTCGATCGTTGACCGGGGTACCGGCTCGGGTTCGCGGTGTTGTCGGTGCGGATGCGCGGGGTGTTTCCCACTGAGGACCTGGCGGTGGTGCCCGCCGTGGTAGTGCGGTTCGCGGACGAGCGCAGGCATGGGTCAGCTCGTCAGCCTCGATGGGCCACAAGATCGTCATGCGGGCCGATGCGCCCGATCTTGCCGCTCCGGCGATGAGGCCGTCGTCGTGATCGCGCGGTCGGAGAGGGGGCTGGAGTAGACGACGCTGGTCGTGACGGAGCCAAGTCCGGCGATCCGGCCCGCCGTTGCTTCGAGGTGGCGCATGGAACGGGCGAGGACCTTGAGCACGAAGCAGTCTTCACCTGTGACGTGGTGGGCCTCCATGATCTCAGGCGTGGTGGCAACCAGATCGTGAAACGGTTTGTAGTTGCCCGTGGGGTAGCGGAGGCGGACGAAGGCCAGGATGCCGAATCCAAGTCGTTGTGGATCCACTACTGCCACGTAGCCGCGGATCACACCGCTCTCTTCCAGCCGCCGCACCCGTTCGGTGACAGCACTGGCCGACATGGACACGGTCCGTGCCAGCTCGGCGTAACTGGCCCGCCCATCCCGCTGCAGGGCTTCCAGGATGCGTATGTCGGTCTCATCAAAGGAATCGGCGGCCATGAACAAGGAATACCATGGCATCCCCGGTCACAGCCCGAAACGACCGGGGATCATCCGTTCCAGCGTGTGGCTACACTTCGTAGTGTTTCACCCATGAATAGCCCTGCTGCAAGCCCTGCACTGCATATGCCGCCCGCGCCTCCCATCGAAGCCGCCGCCTTCTTTACCGCACGCCTTACCTTCCAGGCGGACGTCTCCGACGTCCGCGCCTCATTCGACTCGGGCGACCCGGGCTTCGTTCTGGTCGATTCACGTGGGAGCGCCGGCTGGCAGCAAGGTCATGTGCCGGGCGCGGTCCATCTACCCACCGCCGACATCCCGACCCGAGCCGCAAGCCTGCTCGACCCGAAGGTCCCGGTCATTACCTACTGCTGGGGGCCTGGCTGCGACGGCGCCACCCGCGCGGCGCTCGCCCTCAGCCAGCTCGGCTACCGGGTCAAGGAGATGATCGGTGGTATCGAGTACTGGATCCGCGAGGGCTTCCCTGTTGCATCTCTGACCGGTACCGGGCAGCGCGAGGCGGACCCGTTGACCGCTCCGATCGGCTCCATCACCTGCGCATGCTGACGGACACCACACGGCTGGGCGGCACGGTCCGCCCAGCCGCGCTGGCCGACCTGCCTACGGTGGCGAGACTGTGCGCTGCCCATGCCACGTTCGAGCGCGCCGAACCTCTCCCTGACGATCTCGCGGCTCGCCTGGAGTCCGTCTTGTCCTTGGCGCATCCGAAGGCACGGTGTTGCGTAGCCGATCACAAGGGAGAACTAACCTCGCGCTTTCACGAGGCGGGGTGTCCGAGGCTTGATCAAATAAGCGGAGAGTGCTCCTGACCTGCAACGATGGGACTTGTCTAGGGTCCTGTTGGTTGCACGGAAAGAAGCACTCTCCAGGTGAAGAAGCGTATCGGGTCCTACCCGCGTGTCCGCATCGAGGGCGGCGGCCGGACGGTGGTCTCGCAGGCCGGCGGCGTGCTGCTGGTCGAGACCGTGCGCAAGGCCGGCCTGGACACCGCGATATCAGCGGCGCTGGCGCCGTGGCGGAAGGCCCGGGCGGTGCACGATCCGGGCAAGATCCTGCTGGACGTGGCACTGGCGGTCGCGCTGGGCGGGGACTGCCTCGCCGATGTCGCCATGCTGCGGGCCGAGCCGGCCGTGTTCGGGCCGGTGGCCTCCGACCCGACGGTCTCCCGCCTCATCGACACCCTCGCCGCCTCCGGAGAGAAGACACTGCGGGCCATCCGTTCTGCGCGGGCCGAAGTCCGCGAGCGAGTCTGGCGGTTGGCCGGTGACAGGGCGGCTGATGCGGGCGGGACGGTGACCGTCGATCTGGACGGGGTGCTGGTGATCGCGCACTCGGACAAGGAGGACGCGGCCCCGACCTGGAAGCGAACCTACGGCCACCATCCGCTGATGGGGTTCGTCGACCACGGGCCGGGCGGCACCGGTGAACCGGTCGCGGCCCTGCTCAGGCCGGGGAACGCGGGCTCGAACACCGCGGCCGACCACATCACCGCCGCCCAACTGGCCCTGGCCCAGCTTCCGAAGAGGTACCGGCGCGGGCGCCGGACCCTGATCCGCACCGACTCCGCGGGCGGCACCCACGACTTCGTCGCCTGGCTCGCCCGGCGAGGACGATGGCTGTCCTACTCGGTCGGCATGGTGATCACCGAGCAGATCCACCAGTATGTACTGCAGGTCCCGGCATCGGCCTGGACGCCCGCCGTCGAGACGGACGGCGAGATCCGCGACGGCGCCTGGGTCGCCGAACTCACCGGCGACATACTGGACGGCTGGCCCAAGGGCATGCGGCTGATCGTCCGCAAGGAACGGCCGCACCCCGGGGCACAGTTGCGGTTCACGGACGCGGACGGCATGCGGCTGACCTGTTTCGCCACCAACACCTCGGGCCGGCCGATCGCTGAACTCGAGCTCCGTCACCGGCTGCGGGCCCGGGCCGAGGACCGGATCTGGTCCGCCCGCGCCACCGGCCTGCGCAACCTCCCCCTACACCGCACCGCCCAGAACCGGATCTGGCTGGAGATTGTGCAGATCGCACTGGAACTGCTGGCTTGGATGCCGATGCTCGCGCTGACCGGCAAGGCCCGCCTCTGGGAGCCCCGCCGACTACGGCTGCGTCTGTTCACCGCGGCCGGACAACTCGTCACCACCGGCCGCAGGCAGATCCTCCGCCTGGCCCGGCACTGGCCCTGGACCAGCCACATCACCACCGCACTCAACCAGCTCGCACTCCTACCGAACCCCGGCTGACCAGCACATTCCCCGCCCCTACGACAGCACCTCAACACCCGGAGCAGTGGAACCCGGCGCCACCCCGAGACGACACTCGGGCCCTCGGCCTGCCCACGGCACGAAAACGGTCCACCGACTCCGTCGGCGGACCGTCATGAAACTTCGAGGTTAGGGGAGTTGGCATGCTCATGGATGTCTGGGGTGGGTGTCGAGGGGTGTGCCGCAACAGGCATGGGCCACGGCCTGCTATGCCCATCCGATGCCCAGTTCGCGTAGTGCGTTTGTCCAGGGGCGGTTTTTCTGATCAGTGGGTGGTGGGCTGGCCTGGGCTGATCAGTTTGATGGTGTTCCGGGTCGAGCTCTCACCGCTTGGTGATGGGGGACCGGGTTTCAGTTCTCTGAGCTGAGCTGCTGTTTCATCAGGTGGAGCGGGTGCTGGTCAGATGTGGTCATGTTCCGGGTGTGTCGATCAGATTCGTTGAGTGCTGGTATGCGGTCATCCAGTACAGGGCGGTGTCGATGTCGCGGGCGGTCCAGCTGCCAATGGGGTCTGGAGCGGCGGTCAGAAGCTGGTCGATCGCTTCTATGTAGCGGCTGTAGCGTCCGGGTGCGTGGCTGAGGGGGATGCCGAGGGCGTGCAGTCCGTTGTGGGCTCGGCGGTCGTAGATGGCCATGCGGTCCGGCGCGGCTGCTGTGAGGACGGCGGAGGCGAGGGCGTCACCATTACGGAAACCGGGTAGTGAGGCCAGGGCTGCTCGTCCGGCTTGCGCTGCCGAGCGGCGGCTGAGAGAGGTGTCCCGGGCGGCGGCCGCGGCCGCGGCGGTTGCGCGGCGTACGTCAGCGTCCGCGAGCGCCATGAGTTCAGAGACCCAGGGCGTATCGGCCCTGAGCCGTTTCCACATCAGCAGTGCTCCGATGTCGGCTTTGCCGATGCTTCCGCTGGTGCACGCACGGCGTGTCACTTCCTGCAGGGTCTCGTCGTAGTAAGGGCTGACGGTCTCGGTGTAGGCCTGGTGGGCGGCGGCGAGGCGCTGCCATCGATCGGGCGCGAGGGCGAGTGGTTGGTCTGTCACGGCTTGCTGCTCCGTCTTGTCCGGAGGGATGAGGCAGGGGGTGGTCAGCCGCTGACTGGGGGGTGCCGCAGTGTTCCCGGTGTGCTTGGAGGATGCGCGCAGGGTGTTCGTTCTGGGGTTGTCGGGGTTTGCGGCTGGGGCGGTGAGGAGTGGGCCGAGGCGGCTGTGCAGCGTGTCGAGGCCGAATGAGCGCGTCAAGGCTATGCAGGGTGTCGCTGTCGCTGTCGCTGTCGCTGTCGCTGTCGATGGCGGGGAGCGGTGGCCGGTCGGGCGGGAGGAGCACGGCGAGGACGCCAGCCTCCACGAGCGCGCCGGGTTCCGCGTCATCGGCCATCGTGAGCGCATCGGCCGCCATCACCGCCACTGGCGCGACGTCGTCCTCCCGGAACGCCGCAGTTACCGTCACCTGACGCGCAACACGGCTTCCGGCACATCTGGCTACCGGTACGGCGGCCCGGTGAGCCGGTCAGCCCGGGACGGCGGTGCCGTCTTCGGGGGTGCGGTTCCACGCCTGCCGGTAGAGCTGAAGTTCGTCGTCGGAGAGGTCCAGGTGGCCTTCGACGCGGATGCTGGTGGTGTCCCACGGTGAGTTCCCGCCGCGGCGGGGGGTGAGCAGGACACCGAGCGTGGCGGTCTGCTCAGCCAGTCCGGTACGCGTGGTGACCTCGTGATGCCGCAGCAGCACGTAAGCCTGAAAAGCGGCTTTGACGCGGGAGTCGAGAAGGGTGGCCGCTCCGAAGATGAGCTGGCGGGTGTCGTCCTCGTGGAGCATGCGCCGAAAGCGCCATTTGCAGTGTTCCTCGGGAACCTCGGGTACGTCGCGGAGCATGTCGGCGGCGAGCAGGTGACCCCATTCGGTGCGGGCGCCGACGGGCAGCCGGTCGAGGTCGTACAGGACAGCGAAACGATTGGCTTCGGTCAGCGGGGGCTTCAGGGGACTGAGGGCTATGTCCTCGAACAGCAGGCGGATCACGAGGTGGGCCTGGGTGCCGTCGTCCCCAGCCGGGGCCTGAGGCAGCAGCGGGGTGGAGTAGGCAACGCCTCCGGGGCCCACGAGCTCCGTGTCGAACTGCGCCGGCGAGGCGTCGGCGTCCGCGGCGGCGAACTCGTAGTAGCGCACCGGTTCCTCGCCGAGTGGGACAGAGGGCTCCTTCGCGGCGCGGAAGAGGTATTCCAGCACTGCAGTGGTGGAGCGCAGCTGGTCGAAGAGGAAGTCCCAGTCGCGGCGGGTCAGCGCGATCCCCGGCATGCCGATCTCCTGCCAGGTGACCACCGTGCCCGCGGGGACACCGGGGTGGTCGAGCAGGAACACGGCTATCCACTCGTAGGCGTTGCCGTCGACATTCAGGATTCGCTCACGGCCGTTGACCATGTCGGCTGGCATCATCCGCAGTTGCCGGACGGTCCCTTTCGCCTGGCTCATCGCCTTGGTGGCCGCCTTCTTGATCCAGGCGGCTTCTGCGGTGTCGTCCTTGGGCGCGATGGTGCGGGCCTTGACCTGCACGATCGCACCTCGATGGCCGGCCAGCAGCAGGCGGTCACCGAGTTCACGGAGGCCTGATCCTTTCTGGGCGTGAGCGGCCTGGCGGAAGACGAAGTCGGGCAGACCCCAGGCCGCCGCAGCATGATGGGCCGCCTGTTCCGCCGCACGGCCGTGCTCGACGCCCGGGGCCAGAGGCAGCGCCGGCGGGACACGGCGGGTGTAGACCCCGGCCGGAGTGTCGACGACGAGCGTCAGCGCGGTGGCATCGTCCTCGTCGACGAAGCGCCACAAGGCAGAAGGTGATGGGGGCATGGGCGCCATTAGACGCGCCGGCCGCCCCGGGCGCCCAGGTTTTTCCTACGTGAAGACCCCTCCCGCCGGCCGCGCCCGATCCACCTGGGAACCGTTCTGGGTCAGCCTGGCCGCAGTGCCCCCAGTCCGTGGCGACCGAGCCCTGACCACCCAGCAGGATCGAACCGCCGCCCTCGACCGCTTCGCTGAACTGGCCAAGCAGGCGGTGACCAGCTACATGCAGCCGACCCGCCCCGCCCTGGTCGGGCGCCGGCAGGTCCGTTTTGAGGGAGACCCGACCGGCCAGCTCCACCGGGACGGCTCCCTCTATGCCGCCCTGATCCTCGAACTCGCGGACCAGCTGCCCAGTAGCAGCGACAAGCGTCTGTACCAGCGCGGCCTCGAGCTATATCTGGTAACGCAGGTCCACGCTGCGGCAGCATGGGCGGTGGACACGGGAGCCGGAGGCGACCTCATGCTCTCCGCGAAGCTCCGCTTCGACGACGGCATCACTCCCGTGCGTCTTGTCGTCTCCGAGCGCCAGTTCCAGCACGGCTCCGTCGGACCAATCCCGAGAACCCCGGCACAGAACCCCGCGAACTTAATACTCCAGCTGTAGATCGTGATCAGGCTCGCTTGAGGCCGGTGCGCGGTGCTGCTCTACGCTGCCCTTCATGATCGCCAAGCTGCAGTGTGTGGTGTTGGACTGTGCCGATGTCGATGAGCTGTCCCGGTTCTACCAGTCGCTTCTCGGCGGCGTGGTGAACCAGCCGGATCCGCGGTGGTCGCTCGGCGACAGCTGGGCGACGCTCCACACCGATGGTGGGCTCGTGCTGGCCTTCCAGCGGGTAGAGGACCATCAGCCACCGCAGTGGCCGCATCCCGCTCGGCCCCAGCAGTTCCACCTCGACCTGGGGGTTGAGGACCTGGACCAAGCTCAGGAAGACGTCCTCAATCTGGGCGCCACACTGCTCGATGAGGGTGATGGAAAGTGGAGCTGGCGCATCTTCGCGGACCCGGCAGGGCACCCGTTCTGTCTCGTCCGGCGCTGACAGGCGACACCGCAAAGGGTGCGGCCACCGATGATCATCGTGAGTTGTGTGGACTGACGAAGAGACGGTGGCCGCAGGTCACAGCATAGATCCCGTGCGTTGGCGGGAGACGTTTGAGGTGGCCATGGGCCGGATTGCGGCCCGGTTCGCCCGGTACGAGCCCCGTTTGCGGGCCGGGCGGCTGGTGCTGGGCCTGCTGTCGGACCTGCCGCGCAAAAACTGCTGGACGATCGCCGAGTGGGCCGGGGAGGTCGGCCCGCACGGGATGCAGCACCTGCTGTGCCGGGCCTCCTGGGACGCGGACGCGGTCCGTGACGACGTGCGCGAGTACGTCGTCGAGCACCTCCACGACGAGGCCGCTGTGCTGGTCGTCGACGAGACCGGTGACGTGAAGAAGGGCACGCACACCGTCGGGGTCCAGCGCCAGTACACCGGCACCGCCGGGCGGATCGAGAACTCCCAGGTCGCCGTCTACCTCGTCTACGCCGGCGAGCGCGGACACGCGGCGGTGGACCGGGAACTGTACATCCCGCGCTCCTGGACAGGCGATCCGGACCGCTGCCGGGCCGCGGGGCTCGGTGAGGACACTGTCTTCGCGACCAAGCCGGAACTGGCCCGGGTGATGATCGAACGGTTTCTGGACGCCGGGCACCGCGTCGGCTGGGTCACAGGTGATGAGGTCTACGGTGGCAACCCGAAACTGCGGGCGGCTCTGGAGAAACGCGGCATCGGTTATGTGCTCGCGGTGGCTTGCTCGGCCGAAGTACCCACCGCTGCAGGCACGTTCCGAGCCGATGCCCTGGCGAAGAAGGTGCCGAAGCGGGCCTGGCAGAAGCTCTCGGCCGGACGCGGCGCAAAGGGACAGCGGTTCTACGACTGGGCCGTCATCGACCTCGCCGAAGAGGCGCAGGGCCACCACCAGCTGCTGATCCGCCGCAACCGCACCACCGGTGAACTCGCTTACTACCGCTGTCACTCCACCACGCCGGCACCCCTGGCCACCCTGGTCAAGGTCGCAGGTTCCAGATGGCGAGTGGAAGAGACCTTCCAGAGCGAGAAGGGCTTGGCCGGACTGGATGAGCACCAGGTCCGCCGCTACCCCTCCTGGACCCGCTGGGTCACCCTCGCCATGCTCGCCCACGCGTTCCTCGCTGTCGTCCGCGCCGAGGAACACGCACACCGCTCCACATCCGACGACCTGATCCCGCTGACCTGCAACGAGATTCAGCGCCTGTTCATCAGTGTCGCTGTCCGACCCGATCACGGCCCGGCCCACCGGCTCAGTTGGTCCGCCTGGCGACGCCGCCACCAGGCACGATCACGAGCCAGTCATTACCGAACCCAAGCCACATCCCAGGCATGAAGATCACGATCTACAGCTGGAGTATTAACCGCCCTCGCCACTGACAAGCGTGAGGCCGTTGTCACGGCCTATGCCCTCGCCGGCGCCCTGCTCGCCGACATGGGCGCCCACCAGCCCTACCTGCTGACCCCCGAGGGCGACATCCAGCTGGACCGTCTCGACGGCCACCACGACAGTCTCACCGGCTGGTAAACAGATCGGCCTCGGTCATGAAGCCAGCGTAGAAGGCTACTCCTTATCGTCTATGCGGGTTCTGGTGATTGGCTGCCGCTGTCAGGGTTGGTGGGTGGTAGTGCTCCTGGTGGCGGGTCGGGTGGTGGCTGGGGAGTAGTGGCGAGGGCTGTGGCTTGGCGGTAGTTGATGATGGCTTGAATTCTTTTTTCGGGGTCTGTTATCTGGTCGAGTGTGGCTGCGAATTTCTCATTGACCAGTGTTCCTTTTCGTTGTCGTGAGTGTTCGAGGATCAGGCTGGTGAGGGGGACGGCGAGGTATGCCGCGATGACGATCACTCCGACGGCCCACCAGGGTGCGCCGCCCAGGGCGCCGGCGAGGACGGCAGGGAGTCCGGCCAGGAGGCCGGAGACAGGGGCGAGGGAGGACGAGTTCATCGCGTGGATGCCCTTCCAGCACGCGACGGCTGGGCCGCCTCATGCCTGAACGAGCCGTGCGGGGACGGCTGGGACGGGGAGAGGCGGCACAGGTGTGCCGTGGCGTGAGGGCATGCCGAGGGCCGACGTCGCCGTAGGGCGGGCCGGTGGTGTTTTACGGCAGGCCTGTCAGCCCCCTGGAAGACCGGTTCTTCGATCTCGTGGGGTGCTTTAGATGTTTCGTGTGGCGGTTTCTGCGGAAGAGGTTTTTTCGGCTTTTTGGGCAGGCTCCAGCTATGTAGCGCAGCTAACGAAAAGGCTGCTAATAAAGCCCTTAAGCCGGTTCATTTACCTTTTCCGTTCCGCCTTTCTTTGCTCGTTGGCCTCGTGCAACCTCGTGCGGGCACGCCGGACTTGCCCACCAGTATCGCTCATCGTGGCGTCGCTCAGGAGCTGTTCGGCCAGATCGGTACCACGTTCTCGCCCACAACTGGTTGAGCGAGCAACCGCGGTCCGCACCGGCCCGGTGTTCACATGCTGATGAGGCTGATTGCGGTGAGGAGGAGCCAGCCGCGTTGCTGGTTGTGGATCCAGTTGCGGGTTGCCGGGTGGCGGGGGTGGGTGTGGGCCTGGTGGTAGGCGCGTTGCCACAGGATGGGCCAGGGCGGGTTCCACCAGGGGTCGATCATGGCGAGGGCCTGCAGGGTGGGGGAGGGGCTGCTGCGTTTCTTCGCGAGTTCGCGTTGCCGGTTGAGCCATTCGCCGAGAGGAAAGCCGTCGTGAACGGTCTTGATCGGCGGGCAGAGGTGGCCGTGTTGACCGGCCCAGGCACGGGCGTGCAGGAGGGCTTCGGCGTGAGGCCGGGGGCGAGGGCTGGGCGGCCACTGTCCGGCAGTCCGAGCAGTGACGCCGAGGGCGTTCAACAGGTGCTGCTGCTCGGGGTGGAGCTGGTCGTACTGGAGGCAGGCTCGGGCTATCCAGCTGCCCAGGAGGGTGCTCGGTGCGGGGATGCGGGCGACGGGATCGAACGGTTCGCCTGCTTCGACGTGGTTGCGGGCGCGGTAGTAGTTGCGCTGCCACTCGGTCTTCCAGGGTGGGTTCCACCAAGGGTCGATCGCGGTGAGCTCGGTGAGGTGGGGTGAGGGCGGCAGGCCGTCACGCGCGCGTTGTTTGGCGCGGTTGCGCTGGCTGAACAGCCACCACCCCAGCGGATACCCGTCATGCCGGGTATCACGGGGGGCTACGAGGTGCCCGTGTTCGGCTGCGTAGGCACGGGCGTGTGCCAGGGCTGTTTCGAAGCCCGTTCTCAGGTCGGGGCGGTGCCCCAGGCGGCTGCGGGGCTCGCGGCGCTTCGGTTCGCCGGCGCGTCGTGTGCGGGACACACCGCTGGTAATTGCGGGCATGGTAACCCTTCCGGCTTGGCCGGCCTTGCCTTCTGTCTCCGGCGCCGGGGCGACAGCCGGTAATTCTGGGGTCGCACGTTCGAGTTCCAGGACCGTGCGTGTTACCTCGGTGGTGATGCCGATACCGGTGAGGAGCTGCCGCTGCTCCGGGTGGAGTTCGTCGTGCATAGCGCATTGGCGCCACAGCCAGTCGGCGGTCCCAGAATCGCCTATGTCGGCGAAGCCGTCTTCGGCCTGGAAAACACGGCCTGCCGCGGCGCCACGGGCCCGGTAGTAGTGGCGCTGCCATGACAGGCCCTCCTCCGGCGTCATCTGCGCACCGAGCCGGCGGTCCCGCCGATCCGACGCTACGACGTGCACGAGAAGGTGTGGAGCGACCCACTTCCCTTCTTGTTCCAGCGCAAGCTGGGAACCAGAAGGACAGTCCTGGCCTTCGTCACGATCAACCGCATGATCCGGACCCGGTGCAAAGAGCTGGCCGCCGTCCACCCCGCGTTCCAAGAGCTGAGCTTCGCCCCGCACGACTTCCGCAGACTCTTCGCCACCGAGATCGTGAACAACGGCCTGCCGATTCACATCGGCGCGG
Organism: Streptomyces yamdrokensis; assembly: GCF_053890455.1. Lineage (NCBI taxonomy): Bacteria > Bacillati > Actinomycetota > Actinomycetes > Kitasatosporales > Streptomycetaceae > Streptomyces > Streptomyces yamdrokensis. The sequence continues at coordinate 10,302 of NZ_CM132679.1, read as the reverse complement.
CCCTCCTCGGGCATCTCGACACACGAACCACCCGCGGTTACGTCGCCGTTTTCGAAGAGGACCTCGTCCGCCACTACCAGGGCTACCTGGCCCGACGCCGCGCACAACGGCCGACCGACGAATACCGGCCCGCAACCGATCAGGAATGGACCGAATTCGAGGAGCACTTCGACAAGCGCAAGGTCGAGCTGGGCGCGTGCGCACGACCCTACGGAACCCCCTGCCAGCACGAACATGCCCCGTTGACTGAACGAACCCTGGAAGTTTTCCAGTTCAGAGGGAAGGTGGAGTCAGTAGTCGTTACGGTCACCGGTCGTGACGAACGATGCGAGAGAACACGATCTGGCCGCCTTGGCGGTTCCTCGGTGGGGTCGGCTGGTGGAGACCGGCGACCGGTACGAGCCCTATCGGCTCCTCGATGCCGATGGTGCGACCGTGGACCCGGTCGCGGTCTACTTCCGGGAACTGCTGGCGGCCGGCAAGGCTTCGTCGACGGTGCGTTCCTACGGGATGGATCTGCTTCGGTGGTGGCGGTTCCTGCAGGCCGTGGGCGTCTCCTGGGACCGAGCGAGTCGGGTCGAGGCCCGGGACTTCAGCCGCTGGATTCAGTTGACGGCCAAGCCCGGAAGGGGCAGGACTCCGAAGCGCCGGTCGGTGCCGAGCGGAACCGGCCCGAACGCCGTGACCGGCAAGCCGACGGTCGGGCCCGGCTATGCCCCGACCACCGTCGCGCACAGTGAGACGGTGCTGCGGCGCTTCTACGACATCCACCGCGACGCTGGCACGGGGCCTCTGCTCAACCCGTTCCCGCTGGACCTGTCGCGCCGCTCCGGCCGCGCGCACGCACACCACAATCCGATGGACGTGTGGAAGCCCGAGCACGTGGGCCGCTACCGGCCCAGCCTGCCGCGGCGGATCCCGCGCTCCATTCCCGAGGAGTGGTTCAACAAACTGTTCGCCGCCCTGGCCTCGCATCGCGACCGGGCCCTGGTCGCGTTCTGGATCTCCACCGGGGCCCGGGCCTCGGAGCTGCTCGGTATCCGACAGCGCGATGTCGACCCCGGCCAGCAGCTGGTCAGCGTGGTGCGCAAGGGCTCGCGGGCAGTCCAGCAGGTGCCGGCGTCAGCGGACGCGTTCGTCTGGCTGCGGCTGTATCAGCAGGAGATATACGAGCAGGTCCCGCGCGGTCGTACGCAGCCGGTGTGGTGGACACGGCGACGCCCGATCCGGCCGCTGACCTACCACGGTGCCCACCGGATGTTCGAGCGGGTGAACGCCTCGCTCGGCGCGGACTGGACGCTGCATGATCTGCGGCACAGCGCGGCCGCCCGGATGGTGCGCGACCCGAAGCTGACGCTGGCCGACGTGCAGTGGGTGCTCGGTCACGCGCACCTGTCCGCAACGGAGGTGTATCTGACGCCGCACAGGGACGAGGTCGTGTCAGGCGTGCTGGCCTACCATGCGCGCCGGGCGCGGGAGGACGTGCAGCCGGTGCCGCCACCGCCGGCACCGGGGTACGACCAGGCGTCGCTGGATGTGCTGTTCGGACGTTCGTCATGACCAACCTCGTCAAGCACTCCACGCGCACCCCGCTGAAGATCGCGAACGCGACAGCGGAGCAGACTCAGGCGCGGAATGGCCAGTTGCGGGGACGGTTTCCGCCCCGGCCACCGAGGTCGCCGTGGCTACACACCACACAACCACTGGATGAGATCCTGCGGAGGCTGACGGCACCGCCGTTCCTCCCGGCGGCCAACGGCACCCGAGCCGGACGTCGCCGCGGGGTGACCAAGGTGCTGCGCTGGCTGTCCAGCCTGCCCGGAGATACCTGGCAGGAGCGATGGAAGGCGTCCGGGGCGGAAGACCGTCCCGGGGCCGCCTGGGTGGAGATCCCGTTGCAGTGGCTGCGCGAGCACGGATCCTCGCCGTCCCATGACCGCGAGGACCTGCCTTCCGGGCTCCTCATGCTCATCTGCGGTGACGTCATCCGTCCGGGCCTGCCGTGGATGCTCACCCGAACCCACCGGTATCTCGCCTCCGCGATGGCCGACACCCGGGATACGGACGGGTTCGCGCGCCTGCACCAACTCGCCGCGGCAGGACCGGCCAGCTCACGCAAGGACGCCCGGATCGCCGCGACAAGGATCGCCACCATCCTGGCCTGCAAGGGCGGAACGATCGACGAGATCACGGTCGGCGACTGCGTGGAACTCGTCGACACCCAGCGTCAGGTGCACGCCCGCGGCGGACAGAAGAAGGTCGACTTCTACCTTCGGCTGCGGGACCTCAAGGTGTTCCCTGAAGATGCCCCAGCCACGATCCGAGCCTTCGGGCTCGCCCTGGGCCAGCTGAGCATCGAGCAACTCGTGGACCGCTACCGGATCCGGTGCCGGCCAGTACGTGACCTGCTGGTTGACTATCTGCGCGAGCGTCAGTCGTCGCTGGACTTCGCCAGCCTGGACGCGATCTCGCGCACGCTCGCCGGCCTGTTCTGGGCCCGGATCGAAGCCCTGGACCCGGGCATCGACACGCTCCGTCTGCCGTCGGCAGTGGCCCGCGCCTGGAAGGAGGATCTGAAGGTCAAAAAGCGTACGGTCACCGGCCCTGACGGCAAGACCGTCGAGGTGTCCAGCCCGCGACTGAATGCCAAGGACGAGCTCATGCGCGTCCGCGCTTTCTACCTGGACATCGCGCAATGGGCCGCCGAGGAACCGGCCCGTTGGGGACTCTGGGCCGCGCCCTGCCCGATCAGCGACGACGAGATCCATAAGGGGAAGGAACGCAAGCGGCGCAAAGCCCGGATGGACCAGCGCACCCGCGAGCGGCTGCCCGTCCTGCCCATCCTCATCAGCGCTGCCGACCGGCGGCGACGCACCGCCGCCGACCTGCTCCAGGCGGCACGGAGCACCGAGCCGGGGGCCGTCATCCCCGGCACCGATCCTGCACTGCGAAGAGCCCTCGCGCCCAAGGCCGCAGGCCACCTCGTCTGGGCCGAGGAAACGTACGGCGGATGCCGGCGGAACCTGACCTACGAAGAAGAGGAGGCGTTCTGGGCCTTCGCCGCGATCGAGGTCTTGCGCCTGACCGGCGTGCGGAACGAGGAACTCTTGGAGCTGACGCACCACAGCATCACCCAGTACCGGCTCCCGTCCACCGGCGAGGTCGTCCCACTGCTGCAGATCGCTCCGTCCAAGACCGACACCGAGCGGCTCCTGCTGGTCAGTCCCGAACTCGCCGACGTCCTCAGCGCCATCATCAGCCGACTGCGCGGCCCCACCGGGACCGTTCCGCTGGTGGCCGCCTACGACGTCCGCGAGAAGGTCTGGAACCCGCCGATGCCGCTGCTTTTCCAACGCGGCATCGGCTCCGAACACCGCGTCTTCACGCCGACCGCGCTCCGGAAGCTGCTGATCAACGCGCTGGCCGCCACCGGCCTGACGAATGCCGAAGGCGAGACGCTCACTTTCTCGCCCCACGACTTCCGGCGCATCTTCGTCACCGACGCCATCATGAACGGCCTGCCTCCGCACATCGCCCAGGTGATCTGCGGGCACAAGAGCATCGACACCACGATCGGTTACAAGGCGGTTTATCCCGCCGAAACGATCGAGGCGCACCGGGCCTTCATCGCCCGTCGGCGGTCCACCCGTCCAAGCGAGGAGTACCGGACCCCGACCGAGGAGGAGTGGGACGCTTTCCTCGCGCATTTCGAGAAGCGCAAGGTATCCATCGGCACCTGCGCTCGTGCCTTTTCAAGCCCTTGTGTTCATGAACACGCTTGCGTTCGTTGCTCGCTTCTCCGGCCGGACCCGGCCCAACGCGGCCGGTTGGAGGAGATCCGCGATAACCTCGTCGGCCGCATCTCGGAGGCCGAGCGCGAAGGCTGGCTCGGCGAGGTCGAAGGACTCCGCGTCAGCCTCGCCGGCGCCGAGGACAAACTTGCCCAGCTCGACCGACGCGGCCGGACCAGCACCGCTGTTGATCTCGGTATCCCTCACTTCGCCCAGCCTCAGGGAGGGAGCTACCGTAATCACGTTTGAAGACGTGGCATCACATGCCGCTGGGATGCGTGGACAGCCAGTCGGGGTGCGCGGCTTTGAGTTCGTCCCTGACCGCGGCGCTGGGCGCGAATACGTCCCCACCACCGTCATAGGGGTGATAGAGCCAGCGAAGATCGAACGGGGCCAGGGTGACTCCTGCGATCACCTCGTCGGCCACGAGCCGCAAAAGCGGATCGAGAGCTTGCTTGTTACGCGGACGACGACTGATGTATTCGTGCTGGTAGAGGATGTCATCAGGGAAGTCGTCGTCATGAACGCAACTGCTCCAGTGCTGGGCATGCGGGTCGACTCTCTGGAGGTCGGCCATGCGCGTGACAGCCTCAGGGTCTCCGTTCCACTCCCGGGTGACCACATACAGCTCGTCGTCGTTCGGCCCCAGCTCGGCGAGCAGCGTGTGATGGCGTTCGAGGAGGATGCCGTACTCAGTCTCGCCGTCCGGGTATCGCTTTGATCCGGGGAGACTGTGAAAGCGCACCCATCGGTCGGGATAGGCCCGACGCATCGGGATGTCCTGCTGCGGTGCAGGCCATTGCCGTTCCCACAAGGCAGAGAGTGCTTCGAGATCAAGGCCGGGAGTACTTCTGTTCACCACTCCATGATCGGGCATTGCTGCTTCGGCGGACCTGGCACCCCCGTCAACGAGTGGCAGTGACCAGCTTGGATGGAACAGGAACAAGTTCAGAGAAGCCTGCATCCGATGCCCCATGCTGCACATCGATCCGAAGATGCTGGCCAGACTCGACGAACTCGAAAGCGACCTCATCACCCGTCGCCAACGCGCGGAATCCGAAGGCTGGCTCGGCGAGATCGAAGGGATCGATCTCACGCTGTCCTTCCTGCGCGACAAGCAGACCCGAGCCAAGAAGCTGAGCGGCACCACGAACCTTGGCATGCCCGGCTCGCGCCCAAAGTGAAGTGCAGAGAATGAACAAGCCGCATCGGCAGGACAGACGATGGGCGACTGCATGGAGCCCGGAGCAGATCTCACACCGTCTCCATGCCGACTTCCCCGATGATGAGTCCATGCGCATCAGCCACGAAGCCATCTACCAGGCGCTGTTCATCGAGGGCCGTGGCGCGCTCAAGCGGGAGCTGGTCACGTGTCTGCGTACCGGCCGGGCGCTGCGGACTCCCCGTGCACGGTCACAGAACAAGCCGCAGGGGCATGTCACCGCGGACGTCGTCCTCAGCGAACGCCCCGCCGAGGCCGGGGACCGCGCGGTCCCCGGACACTGGGAAGGCGATTTGATCATCGGAACGGGCCGATCCGCGATCGGCACGCTCGTCGAGCGCAGCAGCCGTTCCACGCTCCTGGTGCACCTGCCTCGGCTCGAGGGCTGGGGCGAGATTCCGCCTGTGAAGAACGGCACCTCACTCGGGGGCTATGGCGCGATCGCGATGAACGCGGCGCTCACGACGTCGATGACGCAACTGCCCGAGCAGCTGCGCAAGACCCTCACCTGGGACCGTGGGAAGGAACTCTCCGGTCATGCCCGGTTCGCTCTCGATACCGGGACGAAGGTGTTCTTCGCCGATCCGCACTCGCCCTGGCAACGACCGACGAACGAGAACACGAACGGGCTGCTGCGTCAGTACTTCCCGAAGGGCACCGATCTCTCCCGGTGGTCGTCCACGGACCTCGAAGCCGTCGCCATGGCGATCAACAACCGGCCCCGCAAGATCCTCGGTTGGCGGACGCCGGCCGAGGTCTTCGAAGAGCAGCTACGCTCGCTGCAACAGCCCGGTGTTGCAACGACCAATTGAACTCGCCAAGTACACGTCCGTGAAGCTCACCACGCGCCTGGTCAGGGCCGGTATCCAGGCGTCCATGGGCTCGGTCGGCGACTCGTTCGACAACGCCCTGGCGGAGAACCTGTGGATGGTCATCAAGACCGAATGCATCCGCGGCCGCGTCCTCGCTACCCGGGCCGAAGCGAACCTCGCACTCTTCGAGTACATCGACGGCTTCTACAACCCCCGCCGCATCCAGAAGCGGCTCGGCTACCTCAGCCCGATCGAGTACGAGGAGAAGCACTACGCCAACCAGGCAGCGGCCGAACCGGTGAACCTGAAACCACATCAACCCGCTCTGACCAGCTAGTCAGCCACTCCCGCACTGCGGGGGAACCTCAGTTGTGGCTGGTACGCAGGTTGGCGATCCATTGGCCCAGTGGGTAGCCGTTGGGGACGTCTTCCTTCGGCACGGCCAGATGACTGTGCTGCTGGTGGTAGGCGTGGGCCTGGTCCAGGCCTGTCTGGAAGGCATGCTCGGCCTGGAGACTGTGGCCACGCAGCCGCTTGGCGGGTGGTCCGGGTGCAGGCGGGGCGCCGTCGGCGGCCGGAGCGTGGGGGAGGAGGTCGCTGAGGGGGCGGGGCCGGTGGGCCGAGTGCACCTTCCACAGCGCCCTTTGCGCGGCGGACTCACCAGAGGCGCGGGTCCTCACGCAGGAGTGGGCCCAGGTGAACAGCGGCCCGTGGGTGACGGTGGCGAGGTGGAGGGGCAGCCATGGCCTTGCGAGCTGTTCGGCGAGCTCGGCCAGCAGCCCGGGTAGCTCGCCCAGCCGGTAGGGCAGATGGCCGTCCGATTCGGTGATCGTGCGCTCCTGCAAGGGATGGCCGGCCAGCAGGCATGCGAGGGCAACGGTCTCGGGGTAAGTGATCAGGTCGCGGGCGGCCACCTTCCACCAGCTGGGATCGGCGTCTTTCGGCCGCGTGACCTCAAGACGAGCTGGCCAACGCTGTTCCTCGCTCGGCCAGGGTTGCTCCCACCAGGCGCCGGTGACGGCACGGGCGACCTCGAAAGCTTGTGCCCCGGTGAGGGAGCGGTGCAGCAGCCGGGCATGCCGCCGCTGGGCCTCGGTCACCTCCCGGCAGCGGCCCAGGAACACAGGAAGCCCACTGGTCCCGGGCAGGTACGACAGCCAGTAGCGGTGGCGTGCGCACACACGGTCCTCGGGTGCCAGGTACCGGCGGGCGGGCACCTCTCGTCCGGTACGGGCGGCGGTGCATGCGGGGCAAGCCGGCCCTCATGCGGCAACGACCTCCTTACCGCGCATCAGGCGCCCGACCGGGCCGCTTCCGTACTTGCCGCACGGCTCTTCCCTCCTCCATGCGGGCAGCGCCTGCTCGAGCACATGCTGCGGAACACGGCAGAGTACAGAAACGCGTTCGCGGGCCTGTGCGTTGAGGTGGATCTCGCTGTCCGGGTACAGCATCCCGGTGAGGTTCTGATGGCCGCCGACATCGGTGACGGCGGTCAACACGTCACGGATGCCGAGGTGGTACCGGGCGGCGATTCTGGCCAGGAACGACAGCGTCAGCTCCCCGCTCAACGGAGCGATGCGTCCTGCTGCGCCACCCCTACCCCTCGCCCGTCCTCGGGGAGTCGGAGGAGGCGCAGCGGGGCCGGCGCCTGGCGCTGCTGCAGACCGCACTTCTGGAGCACGCGGCGGCGTACAACCTCCGTACGGTGATGACGTTCCACCAGAAGGTGGAGGAGGCAGCCGCGTTCGCGGAGAAGATGCCCCAGACGGCTGCCGAGCTGTACGCCAGTGACGCCTCCGATGACGACCTGGCGGCCGCGGACCGGCTCCCCGCGTCGTCGATCGACGCGAGCTTCTACGAGCTGGAGGCCGGCCGCCACGTCCCCCCGGGCCGGGTGTGGTCGGCGTGGCTGTGCGGCGGCCATTTGGTGTCCGAGCGGCGGGAGGTGCTGCGGCAGTTCGCGAACGGGATCGATGCCGCGGGCCGGCGCGTCCACCGGGCGTTCCTGGCAAGCTGTCGCGTCCTCGGGGAAGGCGTGGACATCACCGGCGAACGGGGCGTGGAAGCGGCGTGCTTCGCCGACACCCGCACCTCCCAGGTGGAGATCGTGCAGAACATCGGCCGGGCACTCCGGCTCAACCGGGACGGCACCACGAAGGTCGCGCGGATCATCGTGCCCGTGTTCCTTCAGCCCGGCGAGGACCCCACCGACATGATCGCCTCCGCCTCGTATGCGGGACTGGTCGCTGTGCTCCAAGGCCTGCGCTCGCACGATGAGCGCCTGGTGGAGCAACTCGCCTCCCGCGCCCTCACCAGCGGACAGCGCACCGTGCACGTCCGGCGCGACGAGGACGGGCGGATCATCGGTGCCGACGGCGAGAGCAACGGCGAGGACCAGGAACAGGACGACACCCAGGCGGCCGCCGAGGCGGCGCTGCTGCACTTCTCCTCCCCTAAGGACGCAGCAACCATCGCGGCGTTCCTGCGCACCCGGGTCTACCGGCCCGAGTCCCTGGTATGGCTGGAGGGCTACCAGGCCCTTATCCGCTGGCGGGCCCAGAACGGCATCACCGGCCTGCACGCCGTGCCCTATGACGTGGAGACCGAGGTCGGGGTGACGAAGGCGTTTCCGCTGGGCAGGTGGGTGCACCAGCAGAGAAAGGCGCTACGGGCCGGAGAGCTGGAGCCACGGCGCAAGGAACTGCTCGACCTGCCGGAGGTCGGCATGGTCTGGGAACCGGGCGAAGAGGCCTGGGAGAACAAGCTCGCCGCGCTGCGGTCCTACCGGCGCGCCACCGGGCACCTCGCACCCCGCCAGAACGCGGTGTGGGGTGAGGGTGAGGGCGAGGGCGAGGCGATGGTGCCCGTCGGGCAGCACATGGCCAACCTCCGCCGCAAGGGCGGCCTGGGGAAGGACCCGCAGCGGGCAGGGGAGCGGGCGAAGCAGCTGAAGGCGATCGATGAGGACTGGAACTGCCCCTGGCCGCTGGACTGGCAACGCCACTACCGCGTCCTCGCCCACCTCGCGCAGGACGAGCCCGGCGGAGTACTGCCCGCCATCCGGCCCGGCGTCCTCTACGAAGGCGATGACCTCGGCAAATGGCTTCAGCGGCAACGCCGCAGCTGGGTGGAGCTGTCCGCCGAGCAGCAGGAACGGCTGACCGGGCTGGGCGTGAAACCCGTCGAACGGCTCGCCCCGGCCTCGGCGGCCAAGGGCACCGGGAAGGCGTCAGCCTTCCAGCGCGGGCTTGCGGCCCTCGCCCAGTGGGTCGAACGGGAAGGTCAACGGCCGGTACCACGCGGCCACAGCGAACAGATCGCCGTCGACGGCGAGGCGGAGCCGGTGATCGTAAAGCTGGGCGTATGGGTTTCGAACAACAAATCGAGAAGGGACCGGCTGGACGCCGACCAGCTCGCCGCCCTCGCGGAGCTGGGCGTGGACTGGGCAAGGCCGGTGACGGTCTCCCGGGCCGCCCCGGACAGCCTCTGACCGCTTCCTGTGTCGTGACCGGGCCCCGGGCCTCTTGAGGCCCGGGGTTTCGTGCTGTCATCCGGGACCCGCGGAAGCGGCCAGAAGTCTTGTCACATACTGTAATAGAACTGTTACCTTGCGTATTCCTTGGGTAGGTGTGCGGAGCGCGCCGGAACAGAAAACCCAGGGAGAGATTCACTTGAGCGAGGTCGTTGTCGGTCGGCGCACTACGGGCCGCGCACTCTTGAAGACTCCGCAAGGGCGTGCCCTGCTCAGTGAAAGTTCACGGGGGCAGGTCCAGGGGCTGTTCGACTTCGGCACAGTGGTCGGCATCATCGACCTGGTGGCGGGGCTCGTGGGGGCCGGCACCGGTCCGGATATGGACATCGAGGACCTGCTGGCGAACCATTCCGAGATGCTGGGGGCCATCCTGGCCGGGCAGGGCGACCTGCTCACGGGCATTGGGGGGTCTCCGGGCAAATCGGCGGAGTCTCCGATCAGGTGGACCAGGTCTCCGACCTGATCGCCCAGATCGAGCAGTCCAGCGGGGAGCACCAGGTCGAACTGAAGCAGCAGCTCGCGGCCATGATGGCCCAGCAGCAGCTGGCGGCGGAGATCAACGCGAACATCGCCAAGCTGTCGAATCAGGTCGCCGGCCTGTGGTCGGACATGAACGCCTGGTTCACCACCACTTTGCAGCAGGTCGCGGCTCTGGCCCAGGGGCTGGAAGAGGTCCAGGCACAGCTGGCGCACATCGAGTCGCTTCTGCAGGACGTGTTGGCCGAGCTGGCCGAACTCCACGACCGGGTCGACTGGAGTTCGGTGATCACGCTGATGTCGGAGCACGAGTACCGCGTCGCCTACAGCAGCACCATGGCCCTGGAAGTGCCGGTCGGTATCACCGGCGGGGAAGGCGCGGTCGCCGGGACGGTGGCCGTCGATCCCGCCGGCCTGCGCAGCTGGGCTCTCAGCACTGCTGACGAGGTCAGCGGGCTGCCGTTCTCG